>JACJYV010000003.1 GCA_020635905.1 Bacteroidia bacterium | reverse complement strand
GGAGGCTGTCGTAGGAAAATTCGCTGATTTCGAGCATCTGGGGGGTGTCTTCGCGGGCGATGCCCGCGCCAAATGACAGGCTTTGCCCCGGCGGGGAATGCCAGGTCAGACTGCTGCCTTCCAGCAAAAGGGTTTCGTTGCCCAGAGGAATTTGAATTGCGCCGCTGAATTGTTCGAATGGAGCAGCATTGAGGCTCAGCGGGTCCGTACTCTCGTCGCGCACGAAGAATATCCAGGGGGGCAGGCCCCCCTGGCAAATTTCATAAAAGAGGGTATCGACCAGATAGGGGCGGCCCTCGAAAGGGTGGGTCCAGAAGGAGTAGGCCTGAACGATGGCGGCGTCAGGGTGCAAATCATCCACTGCGTTTTGCAGCCGGGAGACATATTTTACCGTGGATTTGGAATTGAGCGCCGTGAGGTCGGCCACAAAAGCGGAGGTTTGGGCCGAGGGGAGCCCGTGGTATGCGATCAGGGTATCTGCGGAAGAGGTGTGGGCCGCGATGTAATCACCCATGAACAAGCGTTCTGATTCGGCTTCCCGCAGGTGCTTTTCGAAATAATTGAGACCTCCCGCGGTATCCAGCAGGGCCAACCCGGGAAGGAGAAATTCAGCCCCAAATGACAACAAACTCAGGCGTTCACCCAGTACCCGTTCAATCAGGTAAGCCAGACTGATCACCACCTGGAACAAAAGGAACAGATCGGGCAGGGCATAATACCACTCCATGCGCTCGTCTGGATTGTAGAAGTAATACATTCCCAAAATGGCCAGAAAGGCCAATCCTGGCAGTATTCCCGCCCGTTTGGGCGGGGGGAATTTGATCTGAAACCCCATTTGCAGGGGCCAGAGTAGCAGGAAGGCGGACAGGAAAATCCGCAGGCAGGAGTCGTTCAGGTACCTTTCGAGAAAAGGAAACCAGTGCTGCATTTCGGATTGGTGAAAGGAGAGTTTGGAGGCTGCGCTGTTGGGCAGGGGGCTGCCAAAGTAACTGATGCTGAAGGCCAGCCAGATGAGGAGGGGAATGCCCGCCCAGATGAGGGGAGACAAAAGGATTTTGGCAGGTTGTGCGAACAGGAGGGAGCGCTTTTGCCAAACCCAGACCAGTCCCCAGACCAGCGCCACAGGCGCGGCATCGAGCTTGGAAATGACCGCCAGGGCCAGAAAAAACCAGAATTGGGGAGCTTTGTCCAAGGTGAAATACCACAGTGCAGCCAGGATAATGGCCAGGTGAAGGGGAGTTTCCATGCCAGTGGCGGCAATGGAGACCCAGCTTTTGGCTCCCAGCAGCAGGGCCAGGCTGAGGGGGATGGCGAGGATTTTCCAGGGGGAAATCTTTTCCAGGATCAGCATGAGCAGATATGAGCTGAGGAAAAATCCAAGGATGTTGCTGATCAGGAGGCAACGGGCTGGCGAAGCCAGCCCGGCTTGGTAAAGCAGGAGGGTGAAGGCCCCGTGGCTGAAGCTGGATATGCCAAAAACAGGGCCTTCGGCCGCATTGAAACAATACCAGCAACCCTGGTCGCTTTGGTACAGGTAGCGCATGATAAATCCTGCGTCGTCCACGGGAATGCGGCTGTGCCACAGGAAATAAGCCAGGGTAAGCAGGGCAGACGAGACCAGAAAAAGCAGTTTTACGGGCGTACGCCCGGGGGAGGACCTTTGCCCGAGCTGCTGGTGAAGCAGGGCGGCAAAAAATCCGTAGGGCAGGCCAAACAGGATGCCCGGCCCGATGGGGGTATTGTGGGGCAGGGTCAGAAAGTAGGCCAGAGAGGCCATCAAGGTTACCGTGCCCAGGATGAAAAGGGATTGTTTCACGATCCAGGAATTGGGTCAGGGCGTTCCTTTGGCCTTTTTTCTGCGCTTCATGACCGAATATAGCACCACCAGAATTGCAGTGATCAGGAGGAAGGGCCAGACATTGGTCAGGAGCACAAAAAACCAGATCAGATATTCCCAGCCATTTTTGAATCCTTCGCTGAATTTGTTGCCAAATCCAGTTTTTTCGGGCACTTTTTCATAGAAAGTGAGGGAAAGGGTGGAGAAGGAAACCTGGTTGGTCAGGTATTTGAGACGGCCTTCAGTGGATTCTATTTCGGCCCGCAAATCTCCAATTTGCTTTTCTATGTCGAGGATTTCGTGCACGGTATTGGCTTTTTTCAGCAACTCGAGATAACGGGCTTCCAGCTCTTTTTTGGTTTTGAGGCGGGCTTCCACATCAAGAAATTCCTCGGTCACATCCTGGGTGCTGATTTCTTTGTGCTCAAATTTTTCCACTCCCTGGGTGGCTGCGGCCATAAATGGATCAAAATCTGCCGCAGGAATGCGGGCCACGATGGTGTTGGTGACCCGGCCAGCCGAGTTCCAGGATTGATCAGAGGCCAAGTAGGCGTGGTACTGATTCACCGCAGTCAGAATTTTCTGGCGGGTTGAGTCCATGTTAGGGGTTTGAAATTCGACGTTTCCCGTTTTGATCAGCTTGCGTTCGACCTGAACAGCGATGGGCTTGCTTTGGTCCATGATCTCTTCTGTGGCCGGGGCAGACTCGTAGTCAGCCGATGATTCTCCTCCTGAATAATAATTCTTATTGGAGGTCTCGGAAGAACAGGCTACGGAAAGGGTGGTTGCGAGAAGGAGGAAAATCAGTTTGAGTCGGGGCATGGGAATTTGTTTTGGGGTTTAGCAAATATAAAAAATCCCAGCGTGCCTTTTGCAAATGAGTTGAGGGTGGTTGGTAGTTTTAGGCCCTTAGGATTGTGTAAGAGATAACAAGTTGTCGCAAAATTTGAATTTGGTGGTTAATTTTTGGGGTGCCCTGGCCGGGCGGGCCTTCTTTTTTAGAAAAAGAAGCAAAAAGCGCCAAAACCTAAACCCTGCCCCCTCACACCACTGACCCACCCCACAAGGCCAACAGCCGCCCTCTCCCCTCCCTCAAGGCCGCCCCCTGGTTTTGGCAAGGCCACCCCACCCTGGTTGGCTTCGCCAAAAAATATCCCCGCTTCGCGGCTTCAATCCCCTGGATTGATTTAGTTGTTAGTTTTAAGTTGTTAGTTGTAAGTTGGTGGTTGCCACGATGTGGGGCCTTTGGCATAAGTTCTAAGTTGGGGGTTGGTGGCGCGGACGCAGGTGAAGAAAGCGCAGTTTACTACCGTGAATGAGCATTTCTGAACTCGATTCAACTCAATGATTCGAAAATTGTTAATTGCTACCTGCTCATTGCCAATTGACTATTGACTATTGAACCCAGTCCAACGCAGAGATTCGAAGTTTTTTGAGGTCCCCTTATTCGAATCCTTCTTCGAGATTCAGCCCAATAACCAGATAAGAACTGTCATAATAACCCTTGGCACCCGGGTGGATTTCTTCCACAATCAGGACGGCCCGCGGTAAGGTGGGATGAACATAGGCGCCCAAAACTTTGGCTGAAAAGGTGTCGTTGAGGGGAGCGGTGAGGTTTTTATTGTCGTGGTGAAATTCAAAAGCCACTTTTTTGCCCCCGCTGGCTTTGTTGAGACGCACGATAATGGACTCTGTTACTGGATCAGGTTGGCCGTCACGTTCGCCAAGTTTGAGTTCCAGGCCCACGGAAAATTCATCGTCCATGGCAGCAAATTTGCTGCCTTTGGTGAAAACGGGAGTGCCTTTGACCGGGATGTTATAGCCAGCCATTATCTCAGAAAAGAGGGTTGAATTGGCTTTCCAGGCTTCTTCCACGGTTTTGAAATGCTTCTCTTCTGTAGGAGTGCCGTCCCAGGAAAAAAGAAATTCACCTGTTTGGGGATCGGTCAGGTAGAATAGGGGAAATTCTCCTTCAGGATGGCGATTTCTCAGCACAAAAAAGGCAAACTGACCTTCTTCAGACCAGGCGAAGGGGTAAAATGCATCAGCCTCGATGGGAAATCCCTCTTTGGGCGTAATGGATTTGGCCAGTTGCTGGCGGGCAGGAAGTTGGTAAGCAGGGCTTTGGGCCAAAGAAATTTGAAAAAGGAAGGTCAGGAGGACGGGCAAAAAGAATAGCTGTTTCATAGTTGGATTTGATTGCAAATTTGATGCCTGTTTACCCCGAAGTTAAGCAGTTTTCAGGGAAATTTTATTGCAAATATTCGTCGCCAGAAGTACCTTGAAGGGAATTTTAATCCGCGCTTTCTCATGGAAAAAGAACCTCAGTTTAAGCCCTTGAAAGGGAAGAAAAAATTTTGGAAAATTGTCCTGATTCTGGCTCTCCTGCTTTCGTTTGGCAGTATGTCCAGCTGGTTTGGGGTGGATTTGGGCTGCCGCCGCACCTCGCATTCCAGCCACCAGGTCACCACCACTTATCTCGATGAAAACGGCAACCAGGTGCAGGATGTGAAGGTGGATGAACACTCCAATTCAGCGGGTTTTGGCTACGGATTTTTGCATTATTCGACCATTGGACTGAGTTGGCTGCTGGTGGCCTTCGCAGCCTGGCAGCTGCTGAAGAAGCCCAAACCAGCTGAGCAACAGTTTCAGGAATGAGTTTTGCGGGCCCTGGCCCGCGCTGGTTTGGGAAGCCTGGAACTGATAATCTCATGTAAAAAAGCCACAATTTGCCTGCGGTTGAGGGCATTTTGCTGCTTCAGGGCTTTCAGGTGTTTTTTGAGTTCGGCCCGACCCTTTTTATTGAGTTCTTCCTGGTCAAATTCCTGAATAGAACTGCCCAGGACCGTATGATCATGCCATTCCCCGATCAACTCATTGATCATTTTGATTTCAGCCTTGAATTTCAGCAGTTCTTCCGTGGGCGAAAGGTCAGCGAGAATGGAAAGCACCTCATGCACGGCCTTCAGTTTGATGCGAATGTCGTGCAAAACTTCATCGTCTTTGATCTTTTTGCGCAACCCATCCACCTCCTGCAACGATTCCTCCACAAAACGGGTTCCTTCTTCAAAAACCGTCTGATTGAGTAGATTTTTTGTGTTTTGACTCAATTCCTGATTCAACTGATCCAGTTTTTCAAAGTCGAACTGCTCCAGTTGGGCATGCAGTTTTTCCTTGCGATGGAGTAGCTTCTTTTCCTGTGATTTGGAATAAGATCCCAGGCATTCAGCGGCCTCATTTTCAACCAGTCCCAGGTTTATCTGGGCTTCCCTGACCTTGCCAGCTTTTTTGAATAATTGGGCAAAAAGATCCAGCAAACCCGCAGTTGACCAGGCTCCCTTGCCTGCCAGTTCCAGCAAATGCAAAATGGCCCGCAGCTTTTTGATACTCACCCGCAACTGGTGAATGTCGTCCCGCCCCAAACCCGCACGGGTTTGGGCAAAATGTTCCCGAAAAGTACCTAATTCGCGGTAATAATGTTGGATTAAATGATTTTCATCCATTTTTTCACTTGACCAGAACTGCCTGTGCAGACCTAAAGTTAAGCGGGATTTTTCAAAATTTCACCTGCAGAGCGGTCTTTCCCAGGTTAAGTTTTTTCAATGGTATTTCGCCCGTCTTTTCCCAGGTTGGAAGCGCCTCAATGTTCACCGTGATAATCCACGTCGTCCATTTTCCCCCTGAAAACGCGGTACTGAATCACCAAGTAAAGCGCCACCAGTACTACTGCCACCACAAACCAGCTCAGCCCCGTTTTGAGGCCGTATTCGGGGGCGGCCACATTATAAATAGTCAGGGATGGATTGACCGTGTTGGTTGAGGGCAGCAAATTGGGAAAAATGGAAGCCACCGTGGCGGCAAATCCACCTGCCAGGAAAAGAGAGGAAAAAAGGAATCCCATCCCGTCTTTTTTCCAGCTACGTATTTTGAATAATCCGAGGGAGCCAGTCAGCATGACGGCCGTAAAAATCCAGACCAGGGGTCGGGAGCAAAAGTTTTGGAAGGGGAGGGGATTGAGAATAAATCCCAGCAGGAGAGAAAGGAGGATTAATCCCACTAAACCCAGGTTTGCATAGAAAATCACAGTTTTCAGGCGGGAATTGAGGGAAGAATTGGTTTTGAAAATGATCCAGGCTGCGCCGTGGATGGTAAGGGCCAATACGCTGATCAGGCCAAAGAGCAGGGTAAACCAGTCAATTATTCCCAGTTGATGTGATTGGGGATCGAGGGTTGAATTCCAGAGGGGAAGGAAAAAATAGTGGGCTTCCTGGGTGGAAACGCCATTTTCGACCATGCCCAGATTTACCCCGCGCACCACGTTGCCCAGGGCAACTCCAAAAAAGAGGGCCAGCAGCAGGCTGGCCAGGCCAAAGGCCTTGTCCCAGATATTTTCCCAGAGGGAATTGTGAAGCTGGCCTCTCAGTTCCAGGCCTGTGGCCCGGAAAATCAGCAACCAAAGGATCATGATCAGCGGCAGGTAAAAGCCGCTGAAGGCCGAGGCATACAAGGTTGGAAAGGCAAAGAAAAGCACACCCCCCGCTGCGATCAGCCACACTTCATTGGCATCCCAAAACGGACCAATGGATTTGGTAATCAGTACTTTGTCCTTTTCTTCCTTCGCAAAAAACAGATGAATGATACCTGCCCCAAAGTCGTAGCCATCCAGGATCACATAGACAGCCAACATGGTCATTAAGACGATATACCAGAAGAGTTCCATGGCTATTTGATTGCAGTTTGAGGCCCTTTGTAAATGATTTTTCCCGCCAGCAGCAAAAAGAGCAGTCCCAGCAGGAGGTATAATCCCACAAAACCCAGGAGGGTAAAGAGGGTATTTCCCGAAGAAACCGTGGGTGAAATGCCCTCGGCAGTGCGCAGGAGCCCATGCACCAGCCAGGGCTGCCGCCCCAGTTCGGCCGTGTACCAACCCGTGGTGTTGGCGATATAGGGAAAGGGCAGCATGAAAAGCAGACCCCAAAGCAGGATATTTGTGGTGTAGAGTTTTCTGCGAAATAACTGAACTGCGGCCAGACTCAGCAATCCAATGAAAATCGTGCCCAGTCCCACCATGATGTGGTAGGCATAATACAAGCCAGGCACATTGGTGGGATGATTTTCGGGCGAAAATTCATTCAAGCCCTTAATTTCACGGTCCCATTTTTGGTAGGTCAGGAAACTGAGCACATTGGGCACGGCAATTTTATTATCCAGCTTTTTTTCCAGCATATTGGGCTGTCCCACCAAAATGATTTCAGAGCCGCCTTTTTCCGTTTCGAAAATGCCTTCCATGGCCGCGAAGGTCTCGGGCTGGTATTTTACCACGTTTTTGGCCGTCATATCACCCGTTGGGAAGGCCGCCAGCAGGCTGGCAGCCAGGCCAAAAATCACCCCCGTTCTCACAAACAACTGCCCGAATTCTTCCTGTTTTTTACTGAGCAGATAAAATGCACCCACCGCAGCCATGACGAATGATGCTGTGACCAGCGAGGCAGCCTGGTTGTGCAGGTAGGAAGGCCAGAGCCAGACATTCGAAAACAGGGCCCCAAAGTTGGTAAGCACATATTTGCCGTTGGCCAGAATCTCAAAACCCACAGGGTGCTGCATCCACGAATGGGTGGCGATGATGAGGAAGCCGCTGGCCCAGGAACCGAGAAAAACCAGCAATCCCGTCAGGAAATGCAGTTTATGCCCCAATAATTTTTCCCCAAACAGAAACAAACCCAGGAAGGATGATTCCAGAAAGAAGGAAAACATGCCTTCCATGGCCAGGGTCTGGCCGATAATGCCGCCCGTAAGCTCGGAAAATTTGGCCCAGTTGGTCCCAAACTGGAATTCCATGGGGATGCCCGTGACCACGCCCATGGCAAAATTGAGGGCAAAAATCTTCATCCAGAACCTGGCCGCCTGGTTGAATTTGTCCTCCTTCGTGCGCAGAAAACGGAATTTGAAAAAAACGATCAGCAGGGAAAGCCCCATGGTAAGCTGAGGGAAGAGGTAATGAAAGGTAATGGTAAAGGCAAATTGTAACCTGTCATATAAAAGCATGTCTTCCATAGATGCCTCCTTTGCGCTGAAAATTGAAGACCAAGGTCCGTTATTTTGTTGAACTTGTCTGCATCGGGACTGGTTTTGGGTTTGGGAAAATTTCCTTAAATTCTTCCCCTGGGTTTCCGCAATTCCTTCAATTCCTCTGTGTAATCATATTGCAAATCTTCGTGCAAGCTGGAAACCAGCTTGCTGATCACCCCCAACTGCCGCTCATAAATCAGAGTCAGGGTCACATTTTCCCCAAAGAACGCCCATTTTTCCGCCATTTTGCGGCAAAAATGCAGAAGCAATTCCACTTCTGTTTGCTTATTGCCGCTGTAGCGGCTGTATTTTTTCACTGTGCGCAAGATTTTGCGCACCGTTTTTTTCACGAAGTAAAAGCTGCTCAGATTGATTTCTGCAAATCCCTGGTCCATTTCTGCTTTCACCTGGGCAATGAACCCCTCTTCATAAGAAGATTCAAACAGAAGGTAGGTCAGCAGTTCTTTATTTTCCTTTTTGAATTTGACCACCCGCAAAAAATGTTCGATCACTTCCTCTTGTGAAAGCTGATTCAGTTCCTTTTTGATTTCGTGCAGGGTAGCCGTTTTCATGGGAAAGGTTTAAGTTAATTTCACGGAAAAACATCTTCCATCACGAAAGCCCCAAAAATCCATCCCTGGACTTCTTCTCCCTTATTAAAATCATAAAAGCTGATTTTATACCAGTGATGGGTGCCCAGATTGGCGATATTTTCGTCTTTTCCCACTTCCAGCAGGGAGACCCCCAGGTCATAATTATTGAGCTGGGCCAGCTCAGCAGAGGCCGTGCCGGGTTCGCTTCGCACCCGCACATGGGTACCCCCGACCCAGACATGCTCCCCGGGCAGGGCAGGTTTACGGTACAGATAATCCTCCTCCCAGGTGATGGCCTTTTTGCCTTCTGATTCCAGTTTTTCACTGAGTTTGAGGGCCTCAGCCTCATACGCCTCCGGGTCTTCCGCCCCGGAAAAATCGCATTCAGAAAGAATATATGCCCGGTCTTTCATGGCTTCCTGGTAGTCAGAAATCTGATCCACAAAATTCTTTGTCTGCACAACTTCTCCAGGTGCAATTTCCCGAACCTCCCGTTTTCTTTGCTGATCTTCCTGCGGGCTGTAAATGGCCTCCAGGTTGGCAATGCCGGCCTGATAGGCTGTGACAACGTCCTCAGTATAAGGATTGCCGCCCACCCGCGAAAGGGTCGCCTTTCCATCCTGGTCAAAAAGATATTCGTAGGAATAATCAGAATCGCCCTGGCAATAGGTAGCGCCTGATTCTGTGACCTTTACAATTTTTTTACTGTCGGCCAGCCGGTAAACGCTGTAAATAAATGAACCTGTGGATTCGCAGAATTGATTGTCGCAAAGGAAATCTTCCCAAGGCCAGTTAAGGGTGAAATACTCGATTTTTTGTCCCGCGGGAGGGGCCGTCAATTGATTCTTGAGTTCGTCCGTTTGGGCATTTTCCCCGTTCTGTCCCGACTGGTTTTCGCCCGATTCAGCGCCGCCGGGAGCACAGGAAACGAAGCAAAGGAGAAGAATCAGAAGGGTGAAAAGGATGGATTTTGATTTCATGCCGCGGGGTTTCAGGTTGAAGCTGAAAGTTATCAACTTCAGCTTTAAAATCCACCTTCAGGCCACAGAATTGCCCTTATTTTAACTCCATTTCATCGGTGGGAATCAAACTTACCCATTTACCCCGCTTTTTCAGGATCACCCTGAAATGGTGCTGATCCTCAGGTGAAATCAGCGAAATGGCAATTCCGCTTTGGTCAGCCCGGCCGGTCCGGCCGATGCGGTGGGTGTAATCTTTGGGCGAACGGGGCAACTCGTAATTGATCACACAGGGCAAAAACTCAATGTCAATCCCCCGCGAAAGCAGGTCAGTGGCTACCAGCACCCGCAATTCACCCGCCTTAAACTTCCGCAGTGCTTCACTGCGGGCGGTCTGGCTTTTTTTGCTGTGCATGGGCGCCGCTTCAATCCCGTGCTTGATCAGCTTATTGGCCACATTATCAGCTTTTTTGCCCGAAGCTGTAAACACCAGCACCTGCTTCCAGTCATTTGTTTTGAGCAGGTGACGCAACAAAATCCCCTTCTTGTCTTCCGCCACCGCGTAGGCCATTTCCTCAATCTGATCCTCCTTTTCCGCCGGGTCATCCACCTTGATTACCAGCGGATTGTGCAGAATCAGCTCGTTGATCTTCTCCACCTTTTCACTCAGCGTCGCTGAGAAGAGCAAATTTTGCCGCCGGGGTGGCAGCAACTTGAAAATATGGGTCATTTCATCCTGAAACCCCAAATCCAGCATCTTGTCTGCCTCATCCAGCACCAGCGCCTGAATCATCGACAGATTCACCGCCTTGGCTTCCGCCAGTTCGATCAGGCGGCCGGGTGTGGCCACCAGCACACTCACCCTGTTCAGGGCCCGCATCTGCGGGTTGATGGCCACGCCACCGTACACGGGCACGCACTTCACCTTGCGCAGCAAGGCATCGGCAAAGAGGGTGAAAACCTGCGAAACCTGTACCGCAAGCTCCCGGGTGGGCACCAGCACCAGCACATGGGCATGGCGGTTGGGGTTCTCGGGAGCGTCCACCAGGTTGGTGAGCACGGGCAGCACATAGCTGGCCGTTTTGCCCGAACCCGTGCGGGCGATGCCCAGCACGTCCCGCTCCTTCAAAATGGCGGGAATCGCCTGCTCCTGAATGGGGTAGGGAGTGGTGAAACCCTGCCGCTTCAGAACTTTCTGAAAGGCAAAAGGCAGGCCCAGAGAGGCAAAGGACATGGCAGATTGATCCATTTTGTAAGAATTATTTCCGCCGCAAAGGTAGCGGTTTTGCCATGCAAAGAGCGAAATATTATTCCGTGTGGATCACTTCCTGCTCACGCCAATCACATTTGGAATCGGCCAAAACTCGTGATTGTCGTCATTTTCGTTGAAATCTGTCTCGTAGCTGCCCATTTTCTCCACCCGGGTGCCCTGGTGATTGAGATACAGCGACGCCTCAGGACCGCCTTCCAGGTACATGGCATTATAGAGTTGCAGGTCAGATTGCAGCAGCATCTGAATGAAATCGTGCACCGTGTAGGGCGAACGGCTGAAAATAAAAAGCGCCCGCCCTTGTTTGTCCTTCCCGATCACCGCCATGCTCCATTTGCGGGGTTGCTGCCCCCATTTATTTTTCTGGTGACAATCCACCATGCGAATGCCCTGGGTGAACGAATGGTATTGATCCTTAAGTTCTTCCCAGTTCTGGCATTCCCGGTCAATGATCTGAAACTCAGGCACAGATTCCACCTTGCGGTTAAACGCCACCACCGTATTATCCTTGTTGAGCCGCCCGTTATTCACATATTCAAAATCCCGCATATAGCCCACATTGGTCACATAGTCGGTCTGATACATGCCCGCATTGATCACCGCAAGCTGATTCTTGTCGCGTGCCCATTGGGGTGCAGTGCGGATTTTTTCGCCCTTTTTACCCGCATTCAGCAGCGTAAACTGGTATCGGGCCGGGTCGATTCTCACCACCGTGATTTTGCTGTCGCCCACCGCCGACTTTTGCGGCGCGGCAAATTCCGCCAGCGCCAGACCCTCATCCACCATCTTCCAACTGATTCCCTCTGCCGGTCGCAGACCGGCCAGCAGGCCACAAATCAAAACTGAAACCAGCAGGGTAAAAGTGCCTTTCATCATCGCAACAAGTGTTTGGAGGTTCCCATTACAAAGAAACTCAAAACCTGCCATCTTATTGCAATCCGTGGGCCATTGGTCTTTATTCAGGATAAATTGGAAGTTTTGGGCGCCTCCCGCGGGGCTTCGCCCTCCTGCGGGCCGGGCTTGCTCCGGGGTTTCGTGCCGTTCCGGGCAGTCCGGAAACGCCACCCTTCCTTCGTGTTTGCCCGTGCCGGGCCCTGGCCACTCAGTCAGGCCCTCCACATCCCTGGCGCACGGGCGGGCCTGCGGCCCGTACCCTATGATCAAAAAATCTGCTCGCCGACTGGCTTTATTTACTTATCCAATCCTTTATTTCCTTCCTGTCCCTTCCTCAACTTCTGATACTCCCAGCCCTCATCTCCCTCCAGAAAAATCGAATCAAAAGTTATTTCCCGCACCATTTCATCCTCCGTCACATAAAAACTCTCCCCGCCATCGATCTCTGCCCTTTCCTCCAGCGTCAGTTCTGCGCGGGTTGGGTAGCCCTCATTTTCCCTGAATTGCTGCAAAAATGCCTGAATATCTTTCTGTGGCGTCAGTACTTTCCCAACTTTCCCTGTGCTTATTTTTTGCTCCCTGCGGTAGCAAAAGCGCCAGCGCACCGTTCCATCCCGGGTTTCACCCGGGGATACGGCCAGCACCCGGGCAGGAATGCCCAGGTAGGTGATCAGATTTTCCATCTTTCCCGGAAAGAAACCCGCTGCTGCAAATTTATCCAACCTCGCCTGGTGGCTTTGCGACCATCCCACGGCAAAAGTTCCCAACAGAATCAGGCAGATCAGGTTCAGTTTTTTCATGGTTTTTTCTTTCAAAATAGCCCTTTTCTCCCACACCTTGAAAAAGAGACGCCGAATTGCACTCTTTCACACCCGCCGCGGATCGCCCTTCAGGCTCAGGCGACGCATTTTGCTCACCTCCAGGGCTGGCACCCCAAAGTCCTCCACGATCTTGCCCACCAGTTCATAAATGCCGCCTCCCACAAACGGATTGCCTTCAAACGAGTTGGGGAAATGCACCGTGTCAAACATGGCCCCCCCACGGTCCAGAAAATTCCCAAAAAACATGCTCTTTCCGTTCGAGGTGCGCACATGCTTGGTGGTAACCAGGTAGCCCACCATGATCACCTGCTGGTTCAGGTAGCGTATCATCGCCTTGGCGGCCAGGGCCCGGGCTGGCGCTTCGGCCAGCAGACTGAACGGGCTCACGATCGGGTAACCCAGGATTTCCACCTGGTCATAAATGTCTTCCAGTTCGTCGTCGGGCAGGTTGGGCAGGCTGAACTGGCTGGGAGGCGGGGCAAAAAGCACGGTGCTTTGCTTGCGGTCGGGCGTGGCCGCAAAAGCCAGGTGAGCCCGCCACAGCAGGGCTTTTTTGCTCAGCCCCGTGAAGCGCAGCGCCCCGATCCGGATCAGGATCACCAGTTGTTCCAGCCCGACCGGCACCCGGCGCACCAGGTCGTCGAGGTCGCGAAATGGCCCGTTGCGCTCCCGTTCGAGCGGAATACCCGCCCCGATTTCCTGTCCCAGCGATTTCAGGTGGATCATTCCCATCCAGATATCCTTGTCTTTCAGGGAAGTGAGATAAGACGAGTGGTTGATGCAGGGCGCATGAACCGTGGCGCCCGCCATGCGGGCTTCGTGGAAGTAAAATTCCGTGGCATAAAATCCCCCGAAATTATTGATCACCGCCACCATAAACTCGATCGGGTAATGGGCCTTCAGAAAAAGACTCTGGTAACTTTCCACCGCAAAACTGGCCGAGTGCGCCTTCGAAAAAGAGTAGCCCGAAAAACTCTCAATCTGCCGCCAGACCTCCTGGGTTACGTCCTGGGGGTAGCCTTTGGCTTGGCAATTCCCAAAAAACTTCTCCTGCAGCCGCTGAAACTTATCGTCTGCATTGCGGTATTTCCCCGACATGACCCGCCGCAGCACATCCGCCTCGCCCAGACCCAGCCCCGCAAAGTGGTGCGCCACCTTGATCACATCCTCCTGATAGACCATTACCCCGTAGGTTTCCGCCATCAGTTCGCCCATTTTGGGGTGCAGGTGCTCAAATTTGTCCGGATTATTATGCCTGAAAATATATTCCCGCATCATGCCCGACTTGGCCACCCCCGGACGAATGATCGAACTGGCTGCCACCAGTTCCACATAAGTCTTGCACTGCAGTTTGGTCAGCAGTTGCCGCATCGCGGGCGATTCCACGTAAAAACACCCCATGGTCTTGCCCGATTCGAGTTGTTCCCGCACTTTGGTGTCTTTCTTGAAAGCCTGCACATCGTGCAGATCAATGCGTTGTCCACGGTTTTCGTGGATCAGGTCGCCCGCGTCGCGGATGTGCCCCAGGCCCCGCTGGCTCAGGATGTCAAACTTGTACAGACCCACATCTTCCGCGACAAACATATCGAAATGGGTAATGGGAAAGCCCTTGGGCGGCACGCTGGTGGCGGTCACCGCATTGATGGGCCGGTCCGAGATCAGGATGCCGCCCGGGTGCACTCCCAGATGGTTGGGCATGCCATGCAGGCGCTCCCCGTAGCGCCAGATCAGTTTCGAGATATGGTCGGGCGTGGAAGGATGCTTGCGTTGCGCCACCAGATTGTCGATCTCCTCCTTGGGCAACCCAAATACCTTGCCCAGTTCGCGGATCACCGACCTCGACTGAAAGGTGTTATAGGTGGCCAGCATGGCCGTGTGCCGGGTTCCGTAGCGTTTGAAAACATAGTCAATCACTTCGTCGCGGTCGCGCCAGGAAAAATCAATATCGAAATCGGGGGGCGAAGTACGGTGCGGATTGAGAAAGCGTTCAAAATACAGATCCAGTTCAATCGGGTCCACATCCGTAATGCCCATGCAGTAGGCCACGATGCTGTTGGCGCCCGAGCCGCGGCCCACATGAAAAAAGTTGCGCGACTGCGCATAGCGCACAAAATCCCAGGTGATGAGAAAATAGGAACTGAAATCGAGGCGGTCGATGATGTCGAGTTCGCGGTCCACCCGCTGGCGGGCCTCGTGGTTGCGGTCATCAGGGCCGTAGCGGTAGCGCAGTCCGTCATAGGCGAGTTTGCGCAGCAGACTGCGGTCGTCGCGGCGGTCGCCCGTGAAGTTGCTGCGGTTGCGCGAAGGCCCAAATTCAAATTCAAAATTGCATTCCTCCAGCACCCGCCTGGTATTTTGCACAATACCCGGATAGTCTGCGTAGCGTTCCAGCAACTGGTCCATGGGCAGCATATACTCGTCCTCACCTGCATAATCCTCCGGATTCAGCTTGCTGAGCAGGGTGTTGCGGTCGATCGCGACCAGCAGACGGTGCAGATTGCGTGAGACTTTGTCTTTGAAAGTGACCGGGTGCAGCATCACCAGTTTGTGCTGATGTTGCCGGAAAGGCGAACTGAAAAGGGCGCGTACTTCCGTGCTTTTGACCCCCACAAATTCATTTTCCCGCAGAGACCGCGGACTGTGATAGCCCTGGGGATAGATCACGTAAACGTGGTCAAATTCGGGCGCATTTTCGGGCAGGGGCTCCTGCTGGTGCAGGTGGTGACTGAGAAATTCGTTCAGTTCCTGAAAGCCCTGCAGGTTGCGGGCCAGCCCGATGAAGCGCAACTGGTTTTCCGCGCGAAATTCGATTCCCACCACCGGCTTGATCCCCGCATCACGGCAGGCTTTTACAAAATCATAAGCTGCTGAGGTATTATTGATGTCCGTCAGAGCCAGCACCTCCACACCAGCTGCCCGGGCCTGGGCAACCAGTTCCTCGACGCTCAATGCGCCGTAACGGAGGCTGAAGTGGCTGTGGACGTTGAGATACATTATTCCCAGCCGTCATAGAGGCCTCCGCCGAGCATATTTTGCAAAATATATTCGCGAAACCGGGTCAGTTCCTCTGCGGTTTGCACATGTTTGATCTCGGCTTCGGTCTGCCAGACTTCCTCTGGAGCATCCGCCGCCCGCGATTCGTTGTGCAGCTGCCATTTGCGGTGACATTCATTGATGAAAAATTCGATTGCCTGCTGCAGCGTATCCTCCGGATCATTTTGCAGATAGGCCTCCAGCCTGACCAGGGCGATGATGCTGTCGCGGCGGGTGCCAAATTCGTCTCCCTGCATGCCGGGCAAAGACTTCATCAGGTCGGTCCAGGTGCGGCCGGCAATATTTTCGAGTTCGGGATAGCGGCCCAGGAAGGGTTTGCGTCCCTGGGTTCGTAATGTGACAAAGAAATACTGTGGTTTCATATTGTGTAGTTTTGGGGCTGAATTTCAGGCTTTTGCCAGGTACAGACCGAGGTGCCGCGCATGAGTGCACCCGCTCCGTATTTGAATTTGATGTTGTCGATGGCCTGATGCAGGCGGATTTGTTTTTCCGTGTCCTCAAACAGATTTACCTGGTGACTGCCGTAGATGAGGTTGGTGAAGCGCACGCCCACCAGCCGCAGGCGCATGCGCCGCTGGTAGAGCGCGTCGAAAAGCTCGAGAGCTTTGCGGATCAGGACATGGTCGGAGTTGGTGTAATCGACGCGAATCTGACGGGTTTCCGTATCAAAATTGGCATAACGGATCTTGACCGTGACGCAGGCGGTCATTTTGTTTTCCTTGCGGAGTTTGAAGGCGATCCGCTCGGTCATGCCGGCAATGGTGGCCCTCAGATTCACAATATCCGTGCTGTCTTCGGCGAAGGTGCGTTCGGTGGAAATGGATTTTCGCTCGACATAAGGCACAATCGGGCTGTCATCAATGCCGCGGGCGCGGTTCCAGAGCTGGATTCCGGGTTTTCCGAGAATGCGTTGCAACATTTCGCGGGGAATTTGTTGCAGGGTAAGCACCTGCCGCACCCCCATCTGAATCAGAAATTCCCCTGTTTTTTTGCCGATCATGGGAATGCGTGAAACGGGCAGCGGGGCCAGAAAGCCCTGTTCAGTACCGGGGTCTACCTGAAGTTGTCCGTTGGGTTTGGCCTCGCCTGTCGCGACCTTGGCCACCAGTTTGTTGATGGAAAGTCCGAAAGAGATGGGCAGTCCCGTTTCATTGATCACAAACTGCCGCAATTCGATCGCCCATTTCCAGGCCCCGAAAAAACGGTCCATGCCGGAAAGATCGAGGTAAAATTCATCGATGGATGACTTTTCGAACACAGGCGCCCGGTCACGAATGACTTCCGTCACGAGGTTGGAATAGCGGCTGTAAAGTTCGTGATCACCCGAGATCACCGTCGCATGCGGGCAAATCCTGCGGGCCAGCCTCATCGGCATCGCCGAGGTCACGCCGAATTTCCGGGCTTCGTAGCTGCAGGAGGAAACCACCCCCCGGCCTCCGGTCCCCCCGATGATGAGTGGTTTCCCCTCCAGGCGGCTGTCCCGAAGGCGTTCGACTGACACGAAAAACGTGTCCAGATCCATGTGGACTACGGTTCTCTTCTGATCCCTGTACATTTGGTTCCTCCATTTTAGTTCCTTATATCACGGTTTACAGGCCGTAGCTGGCAGCAGGCAGTCAGCGCTTGAGTTTTCCTGATTTTTCGGGGTGGTAAACAAAAACGCCTGCGTTGCTGCTTCGGAAATTCTGCTCATGGAGACCATGCAGGGCATTCGGACAAGTGCTCAACCCCGGCAAACCAATGATTTGCCTGCCCTTCGCCTCCGGGCAGGAGGAAAGGGCCCGTCTTACGGGACGGGCGGGGTGAGCAGCTTTTCCGGATACAGACAGCTTTCCGGCCCCCCTTGCGGGGGACGGCTTCAATTCAGATGACAGACAGCCGGGAGGTTATTCCCCCTGCGTATCATCTTTTCCCATGCGGTTGTGTGCAGAGTTGTCGCGACTCTGCGTGAGACAGGTTGTCCTGTCGAAGTTTTCCTGGTTCAGGCTTCCGGCCGGGTCGCTGTGTGGGCCGAAAGGCTATTCAGTATATCGTGCCCGGTGCGTGATGACCCAGACGGGCGGGCCACCAGCACCAGACGCCGACACACTGTTTGAATAAAGAACTGTCGCGCTTGTATTTTTATCTTTTTTACTTTATTTTTACCAATATTGATAGCATAAAACCAATTATATGGGCAAATCTATTGGTAAATAGAATCAAAGTCAAGAGATTTGCGAAAAAAAATAGCAAAAAGTTATGAGCCTCATCAACGCAAATATTAAGTACTTACGCAAGCAAAAAGGGCTTACTCAGGAGGAATTGGCGCAAAATCTGGAGGTTTCGCGTTCCGTGATCGGGGCCTATGAGGAAGGCCGGGCCGAGCCCAAGCTGAATACCATGCAGAATATTGCTAATTTTTTTGGTGTTTCCCTCGATCAGTTGGCAACCCTCGATCTGAGCCAGGTGGCGGAGCGCAGCATCCGCAATACCCAGGAGGCGCCCCACTGGGAGGTGCCTGAGCCTTCGACCGATGTGGAAGGGAAGAAATTGCGGGTGCTTTCCATCACGGTCGATTCCAACGATCGTGAGAATATCGAACTCGTGCCGGTCAAGGCGGCGGCTGGTTATCTGAATGGCTATGCCGACCCCGAGTACCTGGAGGAATTGCCCCGCTTTCATCTGCCTATGCTGCCGCAGGGGAGCTACCGGGCTTTTGAGATCAAAGGCGATTCCATGTTGCCGCTTCCTTCGGGGGCGATCATTGTCGGCGAATACGTGGAAAACTGGCGCAATATGCGCGATGGCGAAGCCTGTATTCTGGTTACGGGCTCGGACGGAATCGTTTTCAAACGCGTTTATAATAAGCTGTCCACCGAAGGCAAGCTGACCCTCAAATCGGATAACCCGGCTTACCCGGCCTACGACGTTTCGGTGGAGGATGTGATGGAGGTTTGGCGCGCACGGGCTTATATCAGTACCAGCTTTCCCGATCCCGAGCTTTCCCTCACCCAGCTGGCCGGGATTGTGCTGGATCTGCAACAGGAAGTGATTAAGTTGAAGAAGTGAACTTTTAATGCAAAGGACGAAACGTTATGGCAGGAAAAAATCAAATAGATCTTGGAAAACACTCAGAGGCCAAAGTTAATCTGTACGGGAGGTATCTTGCGATATATCTTAATGTGCTCAGCAGGGCGAAGAATATTGATAAGCTCTTCCTTTTTGATTTATTTTGTGGAGAAGGAATTTATGATAATAAGCGAAAAGGAAGCCCAATTGTGGCAGTCGAAAGCATAAAGAATCATTATTTTTCTAATCAGAAAACATGTCCTAATATCTCCATTCTTTTTAATGATTTGGGAAAATCTCGGATAGAGCCTGGAAAATTGAAAATTGAACGAGTTGCTTCATTTGTAAAGGAGATTTTTATCCCCGAGAATGTTCAGATTGAGTATCGAAACTCGGATTTCGAACAAATTCTGAGTGATTCAGTATTTCCAACTTTAGAGAGAATATCGCAAAGAGAAAGGGCCCTGATTTTTATAGATCCTTGGGGCTATAAAGAGGTAAAGCCAAAAGATTTAAAGGAAATCCTAAAAAATAGATTTACAGAG
Source organism: Bacteroidia bacterium (assembly GCA_020635905.1). GTDB lineage: Bacteria > Bacteroidota > Bacteroidia > J057 > JADKCL01 > JACJYV01. Next base: position 917,209 of record JACJYV010000003.1, on the reverse strand, counting down.
GTTCTGCTTTTTCTCCCTCTTTCATTCATGCATAGGTTTGCAAATAAATCTTGGGAAGAATCTTTTAATGGGGGAAAGCCTCTTCGGGATTTTCTGTTTGAGCTTTTCGGGGACAAGCAGCCGGAATTTTCAACCATCAAGAGCTTTATTCATTCAATTAAATCTCAGCTTCACGAATATGTTGGAGTGAACTATATTGATACTTTTGAAATTCAAAGAGATAGTAGTAATACCTATTGCCTCTTCTTCTTTGCGAACAACATTAAGGGATTCCAGAAAATGCTTGAAGCAAAATGGAAAGAGGATGAAAGTGAGGGGCGGGGGTTTAGGTTGGAGGAAACACTAACACTTTTTTCGAAATCTGAAATAATGGATTATCCAAGCCTTCTGGAGACTTTTTTTAGGTCAAATGATAATAAAGCAACTAATATGCAACTACTTGAATTTGGTCTTCGAAATAACTTTCTCCCAAAGCATACTCAAGCAGTGCTCAAAAGCTGGAAGAAGAATGGTAGAATTAGCATTTTACCATTAGATGGAATGGTCGCAAGGGGGTTTTATCTGGATGATCAAAGCAGATTGGTTTCTATACTTCTTAGATAACAACATGGCATCACAATCAACCATTGAATGGACAGAAGTAACCTGGAATCCGGTAACAGGTTGCACCAAAATTTCTCAAGGCTGTAAGTTTTGCTACGCAGAGCGGATGGCCAAGCGTCTGAAAGCCATGGGAGTTGAGCAATATAAGGATGGCTTCAAAGTCAGGCTTGCTCCCCAGGTTCTGGAGACTCCTTTGTCCTGGAAGAAACCCCGGACCGTTTTTGTTAACTCTATGAGTGACCTTTTTCAGGAAGAGGTTCCTCTCTGGTACATTCAGGATGTATTTGATATTATGAGAAGGACTCCTCAACATACATATCAGGTTCTGACCAAGAGAAGTGAGCGTTTGAAAGAGTTGAGTTCTGAATTGCACTGGTCACCTAATATCTGGATGGGGGTTTCTGTTGAAGATGAAAGAGTTGCATTTAGAATTGAGGATTTGAAGGCTTGTGGTGCGAAGGTGAAATTTCTTTCTGTCGAACCTCTGATTAAGCCACTTTATACCCTTCCCCTAAACGGAATTGATTGGGTAATTGTAGGTGGGGAATCTGGGCCGAAAGCAAGGCCCATGAAAAAGGAATGGGTAGACATTGTCCACCAAAAATGTAAAGAGCTTGAGGTTCCTTTTTTCTTTAAGCAATGGGGAAAACCCAAATTTAATTCCAACCCCATGGACCCAACTATTCAGAAAGATCATCCCAAGCATGCCAAAGGAGGTTGTCAACTGGATGGGAAAGTTTATCGGGAAATGCCTGAAAGACACGCTTTAATGAAATGATTTTTCGCTTAAATCAGAAAAATTAAAAATGTTTTCCACAGCTAATCAACTTATTAACAATGCTTTACATTTAGGTTGAAATCGCCTAAATTGAAGCGAAATCAGGAATATTGACAATCATCCTCGCTATTCTTTTTTTGAGAATCTATTGGAAAACAGCTGTGAGAAAGCTAAAAAGCCGGGCCATTGGCCCGGCTTTGATTTTTTATTGAGTTTTCCTTTTCTGTGATTACCGCACCAACGTCACACTGCCCCGCAGCTGCTGGGTTTCGGTAATGACCGAAGTCAGGGGCAGGTAATCGATACGATACACATAAACCCCTTCGGGGAGGCCTTTGCCGGCAAAGGTGCCGTCCCAGCCTTGTTCGATGTTCATGGATTGGAAAATGAGCTTGCCCCAGCGGTCGTAAATTTGCAGGGTATAATCCCCGATATCCAGGGCCACAGGCTTGAAAACATCGTTGAGACCGTCTCCATTGGGGGTAAATCCGGTGGGGACCCAAACCTGGGGCGGGCAATCTTCGGTCAGATTGATTTCATCTTCGCCGGTGCCGCAGGCATTGGTAACCACTACAGAGTATTGTCCTCCCTGATCGTGGGCGATCTGCAGGGTCTGGCCCGTGTAACCATTGGACCAAAGGTAATTTCCGGTCGCATTGGCAGTAATCGAAACGGTATCGCGGCAGAACACAAGGTCGGGTCCGAGGCTGAAGACCGGAGGTCCGCCCAGGTTATTCACCCGCACCGACTGACTGACTGATCCGCAGGAATTGGTGGCGGTGACGGTGTAAACTCCCTGATCAGTAACGGTGATTTTCTGGGTGGTGGAGCCGTCGTTCCAAAGGAACGACCAGGGACCGCTGCCCGGATTGAGGATTACCTGCTGTCCTTCGCAGATGTCGTAGGGGCCGCCCAGGTTGACTTTGGGAACGGGGATGATGCTCAGCACCTGCATTTGGTCGGTTGCGGAGCAACCTTCCGTGGTGGTGGCAGTCACCGAGTAGGTGCCCACCTGATTGACATAATGGTTTTGGGTATTGCTGCCATCCTCCCAGAGGTAGGAATTGAAGCCGTTTCCGGCGCTCAGAATCACTCCATCTCCTTCGCAGAGGTCAATATCCGGTCCGAGATTGACGCTGACCACCTGTACCGTGACCACGGCCGTGTCACGGCCGACACAGTTATTCCCATCAATGACGGAGACCCAGTAGGTGCCTGCCGTGCTGACATTGATGCTGGGGCTGGTAGCCCCGGTGGACCAGTTGTAGCTGGAAAATCCGCTGCCCGGGGTCAGATTCAGCACTTCGCCCACGCAGATGATTTCGTCTCCTCCCAGGTCCACAACCGGGTTGGGATGGACGGTGACTTTTACCTGATCGCTGCCCTGGCAACCATTGGCATCGGTTACGGTGACCGAATAGGTTCCGCTTTGGAAAACCAGCAGGAAGGGAGTGATGGCTCCGGTATTCCAGGCGTAGCTGGTATAGCCCGCTCCGGGATTGAGCACCACGGTGCTGCCATTGCAGAGGTTTAGATCGTTGCCCAGGTTGGGTGTGGGCAGGGCATTGACCGTAAGTTGTACTGTATCTGCATTCTGGCAACCATTCACGTCAGTGAGGGTCACGGAATACTGGCCGGTGGTGGTGGCGGTAATGGTCTGGGTGGTCGCATTATTTTGCCAGAGATAACTGCTTACTCCCGCAGGCGCGCCCGCGTCGAAAATCTGGCTGCCGCCCTGGCAGATGGCCACATCGGGTCCAAGATTGACCGGAGGCAGTGGATTTACTGTGAGTTGCGCGGTATCGGCGGAAGTACAACCGTTGGCATCGGTTACGGTGACATCCACCTGGCCGGAAAGAGTGCCGGTAAAGGTTTGGGCGGTGGATCCGTTTTGCCAGAGGTAACTGGTCATGCCGGGGCCGGCATCGAAAACGGCTGATACGCCATCGCAAATGGTTTGGTCGGCTCCGATATTTACCACAGGATTGGGTACGAACGTAACGTTGATGGTGTCGGCGCCACTTGAACAGCCACCAGTTACGGTGACGTGGTATTGTCCGCTGGCGGTTACTTCAAAGGTGGAATTGGTTGAGCCATCCTGCCAATCGTAGGTCGCACCTGCCGTGGTGGCGTCCAGCAGGAGGGTATCGCCTGCGCAGAGGGTGGTGTCAGGACCCAGGTTGACGGTGGTGCCGCCGGTCGAAATGGGGATGGTGAGGTTCAAATTGGTGCCTCCTGCATTACCTGCGGTGCCCTGGTAGGTGGTGTTGAAACAGGGAGCATTGACGGTTTGTACAATGCCGGCTGCTCCGCCTGTGGAGGTGTGGGTGATATTGCCGGGTAAGGCCGCCGGGGCCACCCAAAGCAGACCACCTCCGCCACCGCCGCCTGGGCCGTGACACTGGCTGGTAAAGATGCCGTTGAGCACGTTTCCGCCACTTCCGCCACTGGTATTGACGGTGAGGGCGGTGGGAAAGTTGTTGCAATCGAGGTAAACGGTGCCCCCTCCGCCGCCGGCTCCTGCGCCTTCGTCATTGGTGGTGATGACCACGTTTTCACCGCGGGCCAGGATGGAATTGCCATTGCCACTGATGGTGCCGGCCATGATGATCACGATTCCGCCGCCATCGCCCCCGGGGGCGCAGGTCTGGCCGTTGTCGCGGAAGCCTCCGCCTCCGCCACCTCCCATGAAAACCCGTCCATTGACCAGGGTAAGGGCTGTTCCACCCACTCCCTGAATGGTGCTGGCTCCGCAGCCGCTGTAAATGGTGCCCCCAGTCCGCCAGTGCCGAAGTTGCTGCCGCCGCCTGCGCCGCAGTTGCCTGCGTTGGAGCCGCCGCCGCCGTTGGCGAGCTTTCCGCGGGCAGTTTCCTGCCCGGCGATTGCATTGGCGATGGCCTCGCCTTTGGTGCCGCCCTGGTTGGTGGGGGAGAAGTAGGTGGAATGGGCGCAATTGAAGCCGCCTGCGCCTACGGTTCCGCCGCGGAATCCGCGGTTGGAAACGTCGATATTTGCATTGAGGGTGAGGGTATTGCTGACGTCAATGGCAAGCACGCCTCCCGTGGTACCGTTCCAATCCTGGGCGGTGAGGGTGCCCGTTACGGTGACATTGGTGTATTGTGGTACCCGCACCAGTTGCACCCGGCCGGGTATGTCGTAGGCGTTGGTGAGGTTGCAGGCCAGGGTGATCACGTTTCCGGCGATGCTGCCCACAGTATTGAATTCGTAATTGCCGGCATTGCCGTAGCCCGTAATATCGCCGTAGGCGGGGCTATTGGTTTGGGTGATGGAGGCCCCTTTCATCTGGATGACCAACACCAGATCGCCCACTGCGAATCCGGCAGAGGAGGTTACAGTAAAGGCATTGCCCGCGATGGCGTTGACGCCCGCGTAAGTATTGACTGTTCCAGAAATAGTTTGGGAAAACAAAGGCATTGTCCAGGCAAAACAGAACAATAATCCAAGCAGATATTTGATGCGCATCAGTGTGTTTTGTGCAGTTCCAGCTATTATCTCAATGGAAATCACCGGGCTTCCATTCATGGTAAAAGATAAGGCCTCTGGCTGATTTTTTCAAGCAGAAACGCCTGAGAAGTTAAAATTTGTGTATGAACGGGCATTCCCAGCCCGGTTTTTTGTCGGGAGGAGGAGGTTTGTAAAATGATTTTCCCGGATGCGGCAGCCGCTGGCTGGTTGGCACCCGGGAAATGTATATAGTTTGGGTTCTTATCTTGCGCCGCTGGCGGCGGATTGGGGGCTGCCTCTGAACCGTTTGGATATCTCCTGGCCGATGCCAATGATGGAACGGTGGTTGAGCGGAAATTCGAGCACTACGTGGGAAAAGCTGAGCAGGAATACCCACTGGAAGCCCAGGGCATAATCGATGGCGTAGAGGGTAACGGAGGCAATCCAGGCCACAATTACCAGGATGAGACGGGGCTTGCTGACTTTGTGCCACTGAATGAGTTTGGTTTTGGAGAACCAGTTGAGGTAATGGTAGGTGTAGGCAAAGGCGATGAAACGGGTAACGGTGATGCTCAGTCCGTTGGTGAATACGTCGCCGGGGGCCACATCTGTGCCGCCGAAGTTGTGCAGGAAAAACTGGTTGAGGGCGGTGAATGCGCCGTAGCTTTTGCGGGCGTAGGCCGAGGCGGTATAGCCGTTGTCGAAGGGGATCACGAAGCAGGAAATGGCGCACAGGATGAAGAAGGCAAAGGCAAAATAGCCGGTCACGCTGCCGCGCTTGAGGGAGCCATATATCATGAACAGCCCGGTGAAGATGTACACGTGGATGAGGGTGGGCATGTACACGGTGAACACCAGGAAATGCCAGTTGTAGGTTTTGGCGCTGGCGGCCTCGGCATTGACTTTGTGGAAGATGAGCACGGCCGCGAGGAGGGCGATGCCGCTGAAGACGCGGTTCCAGGTTTTTTTGGTGAGGACGAAGATGAGGGACATGCCAAAGGCCGCAAATATGAGGTCGTTGGACCATTTTCCGATGGCATCCACGTGGAGGACGGCAAAGGTGGAGGAGCCAATCAGGAGCAATACGCTGATGACAGCCAGGATGATGTAGTCGTTTTTCTTTTCGGCGTAATAATTTCGGTCGTGGAGCCAGGAAATCTCGGTGAGGTAGTGGGCGGGACCGAGGAAGGCGTAGGAGAAAAGGAATACCTCGAAGGGGAGTATAAAAGCAGCGATCAGGGCGATGGCCATGAGGCCGATATTCATGTAATTGATTTGTGGAACTGTCATTGCGGTGCAATTTTTGTTCAATTTCGGGGATGGGATTGGGTTTGGAAATGATTTAAGTCATTGTGGGGAGGGGAGCTGGTTGGGGTGCGGTTAACACAAAGGGCTCAAAGGTTCGCGAAGGACACAGAGTATTTTTATGGAAAGCTTTCGCTTTTAGGGTGGTTTTTCAACACAGAGAACCACAGAGCCCATTTTGGTGGTTAGGAGGTTTTTTGATTGAAAGCTTGCGCTTCCAGGATGGGTTTAACACGAAGTGCTCAAAGGTTCGCGAAGGGCACAAAGGATTTTTATGGGAAGTTTTCGTTTTTGTGGTGGTTAGGAGGTTTTCTTGATTGGAAGCTTGCGCTTTTCAGGGGATGGCTGACGGCTGTCCCGAATGCATTCGGGAGCTGACCGCATTAAATGTGCAACTGATTGTTTTTCAACAACTTGTGCGATAGGGATGGGAAGGGCGCCCGAGACTTTGGAGGGCGGTGCCGAATTTTTTCGGTACGGAACCCCTGGAACAGCCCGGCCCCGCGGATAGCGGGGATCGCCCAAAAACTAACCCTGCTGCTCAAGCGACGCTATTGCCGCCCTGCGGGCTGAATGGTGCCAGTAATGCGGCCTTTGATCTCGGTATAGATGCCGATGAAGGAGCGGTGATTGAGGGGAAACTCGAGGAAGACGTGCATGAAACTGAGCAAAAAGAGCCAGTTGAAACCCAGTTGATATTTGGAAATATAGAGGGCGATGGAGGCGATCCAGATGAGGATGACCATGACGAACCTGAGTTTGGGCACTTTGTGCCAGCGTATGACCGAGGTTTTGGAAAACCAGTTGAGGTAGTGGTAGGTGTAGGCGTAGGCGATGAAACGAGTCATCACGATGCTGAGGTTGTTGGTGAATACTTCTGTCTCGCTGATGGACTGGGAATTGAAGTTGCGCAGGAGGAACTGGTTGAGTCCCTTGAAGTTGCCATAGCTTTCCATGGCGTATTCGGAGGCGGCATAACTGCCAAATTTGGGGGCCACCAGGGTGGCGATGGCGCACAGCACAAACACGCCCATGGAGATGTAACCCGTGCGGCTGTTGCTTTTGAGGGCGCCAAACAGGATGAACGCCCCGGTAAATACGTACACGTGGATGAGGGTGGGCAGGTAAACGGAAAAAATGAGGAAGTGGGCCCCATAATCGCCCGTTTTCATGCCGGGGGCATTGACTTTGTGGAAGGCCAGAACGGCAGCCAGCAGCACTATGGAGGCAAATACCCGCTGCCAGGTGCCTTTGGTGAGGACAAAGATGAGGGCTACCCCAAAGGCGCCAAAAGCAAAATCGTTGGACCAGGGATTGAGTTTGACGGCCAGTTCGTACACCCATTTGGGGGAGGTGCTGACCAGGTCACTGAGGATGGCGCCGGGGATGCTGGAGCCCAGCATGATGAGGACGCTGAGGACCACCAGAAGGATCCAGTCGTATTTTTTTTCGGCGAAATATTTGCGGTCGTGCAGCCAGGATATCTCGGTGAGGTAGTGCAGGGGACCGAGAATGGCGTAGGAGAAGAGAAATACTTCGAACGGCAGGATAAAGGCAGCGATCATGGAAATCACCATGAGGCCGATATTGAGGTAATTGACCTGATTTAATGTCATTTATTAGGACCTTCTTTCGCCAAAACTACGACTTTATTTGATTAAAATCCAAGTATGGATTGGTCCTGAAGCGGACGGTTGGGAGGTTGGGAAATAGGTGGGCTGAAGGAAAAAACCGCCTCAGGCGGGAGGCCTGCAGGCGGTAACGACAACCACAACTATCTGACTATTTAGATGAAAATTGGATTCTGGAGGTTAAAAAAAAGGGGGCAAAAGGCCCCCTTAAGACTAAGTGTGAGAGAATTATTGCACGATGTAAAAATCAAATTTGGTGGTGAACTCTTTGCCGGTCACGGATTTGCGGGCGTCCACTTTGGCTCCGTTGAGTGCGTTGCGCACATGGGAGGTGAGGGCGGGAGTGGTTCCTGAGGCGTTGATGACCTCGATGGATCCGTCTTCGTTGACGGCAAAGTTCACATATACTTTTCCTTCGACATTGGCGAGGGTGGCAAAGTCTTTGTAGCTGATTTCCTTTTTCAACTGGGTGAAAAGGTCGTTTTTGGCTTCTTTGGTGGCCTGGGTTCTGGCTACTTCGCGGGTTCCTTTTCCGCCGCCGTTGGCGGCGAAGGATGCGGTTGCGAGTAAGGTAATGAGTGATGCGGTGAGTACAGTTTTGAAGATTTTCATAATTCTGGTTTTGATTTGGTGAAGGAGCGTGTAACTGAAAAGGATTTTCCAATCGCCGTGCCAACTGCGTAAGTGGTTGATAATCAGTGGATGTTTTGGATGGGGAATTGTGTCGCTGTTTCGGAATGAAACAGGAGGGTGTTTCAGGGTGGAACACTCGGTTTACGGTTTACGGTTTGCAGTTTACGGTTTACGGTTTACGGTTTACGGTTTACGGTTTACGGTTACAGTTTACGGTTTACCTGGCCAACCACCACCTGTTGGTTTACGGTTTGTCTGTTGGATACTTCAGGCCGGAGGCGGCAAGGTGATTTCAAGGATCAAAAATGGAAAAGGGGTGAAAAGTGTTCGAAAAAAAATGGATTTGATTTTTGATCTTGCTTGAGGAAAATTATTCTTCCTGCAAAAAGAGATTACATGAAACTCAAGTTGCTACCATTTGGAAACGGAAAATCCACGGAGGACGAAGCTTCTCCGAAGGAGAAATCCAACATTTGGAGCCGTCCTGCACGTCTGGCCGGGTCTCTTTCCCGCTCGGGCTCTTCGCTGATCAATAATTTTCCCAAACCCAAATCCTATATTGGGGATGATCACCCTTACCTTTTGGGGGGAGGGTTGTCAGTTTCAGAAGTTGTAACTTCGTAAATTCTGAACAGAATTTTTGATCTTCCCTCCATCTCATTTCCCATTTATTCATTTCTGATTTTTTATGACTCTTTCCAGGGGTTGTTCGCTGATTGGTATTGGTTGCTTTTCAATTGATTTTTAATTGTTTGTGAGTTCTTCAGAAATAGGCTTTGCCTATTTCTGCTGACTGAAATCCTTTCTGTTTCCCGCGGACGGATACCAAGTTTTTGGGTAAGCTGTTCAAATTTTGAACGGGGGAAAAAGGCCCTGAAAAGCATTTTCAGGGGATTTTGGGTTGGGTGGATTCTCCTGTGGATCAAGTTGAGGTCGATTTTGGCAGAATATTCCCCTTAACAAGTTCAAAAATTCATGCATTTCACTTTCTAATTTTGAAATGTGAGATACGCAACTATTGAATTGGATTTAGGAGGTGCCGGTGCAGCCGTGGGAAGCTGCCCGGCAATTTTTCCCGGGCCATTGCGGGCCCCCGGGGCTCCAATATTAAATCCATCAGTCATGAAAAATTACCTGCTCAACAACACGAAAATTCTTCAATCCGTCTTTCAATCCCTGTGGGGAAACAAATTCTCTCTCTCTGCTTTCCTGGTTGTAATGCTGATTCCAGCTTTGCACCAGGCCCAAACCAGCACGGGCACTTCGCCCGTTTCACCCCCCTTCCTGGCCCAGGTTCAGGTTGGGGGGGCACAGGCGGCTGACCTATTGACCTTTGAGATTCAAACGACCTCTAACCCCGGCGGAAACGCCTCATTTTCCTGTCAGCAGCTCATTTTGAGCCTGACCAGTCCCCTGGCGCCAGGCGCCACGGTCAGCTGGACGGGCGGAAACGGCCCGTTTTCGGTCACTTATTTTGCCTTCCCCAAACCCACCATTGTGGTGGATTACGGCCCTTCGGGCCTGGATTGGTCCAACGGTTTGGTGCTCGGCGACCTGGAAATCGACAATGGCGGTCAACCCGTTCAGTGGACCAATTTGCTCAAACCCGGGGGCGGAATGAGTATTTCGGACAATATCACCACCCACACGGTTTACTGGGAACTGGCTGATCCTGACACGGTGCCCGACCCCAAAGGGGGCTCAAAATGGGCTGAGGAGGAGTATGATCCCATGCAGGATGGCTGGGTAAGCAACGAAGACCTTCAGGCAGTGAAAATTTTTCACCTGAACGGACGCCTGCTGGCCGAGTTTTCGGGAGAGGAACTGCTGCAGGGCGGGGTGCCCTGGAATGCAAGAATGGAGCCAGGTATTTACCTGGCCGTGCTGAAACTGCGGACCCAAATTCGACCTGTGGCGCTGAAATTCATGGTGAGGTAAAGCGGAAATTCAAGCAAAGATTCCTTCATTTTCAATTCAATACGTATTTCACAGGGTTTCGGGGCATGCGCCCGCGACCGGATGGCCCCGCTTCCCAACGGGGCCGTCGCATTTTAGCGAACCAGTTCCTTCTCCTCAATCGCTTCGTTGACTTTTTCGAGCAGCCAGTTCATGTTGACGGTGGATTCTGCCTCGCGGAAATGGTCTCTCAGGCGTTTGAGACGGGCAATGCGCTTTTCTGTATCTTCCTGAGATTCAATCAGTTTTTCAATCTTCTTGCGCTGAATGGTGGCAAAAGCCTGGAAGTTTTTGATGAACTGATTATAATTTTCGCGGTGGTAGGCGGCAATTTCTTTGGCCCGCTTTACTGACATTCTGAGCGAATTATAGGCCGCATCAAAAGCACGCAGGTCGTTCAGTTCGTAATAGCATTTCCAAAGGTAAGCCCGCGCATCGAGGCGGTAAAATACGTCCTCCACGTCGTTGAGGACCTGGTGAAAGAGGGATTCCGCGCCGCGGTAATCTTCTTTGAAAAAGTGCAAAATGCCTTTGCACATGGTGTAAGCCACCCCTTCGTTGTCCTTGATCAGGCGGCCGCGGTAGGTTTCGAGAAAATCTTCCACCCAGGAAAAGTCCGCGGGGCGGGCAGATTTGGCCAGGGTGGCCATGACCATGACGATATTTTTGAAAAATCCGGCCGATAATTTGGCCTCTTCCTGGTTGAGCAGATCGTCGATCAGGTGACGGTAGAGATCATTGGCGTGGCTTAGAAATTCAACTTCGCCCGCATTGATGCGCCGGGCGCAAAAATTCACCGCGTAGGTGTAAAGGTCGATAGCTTCCCCAAGGGAATAGCTGCCTGCGTATTTGAACAACAGGGGCTTCAGCACGAAGAAAGGTTCCTCGCAGTCGCGGTCCACCAGGGTGTGGTAGCAGTGGTAATACATGCGGGCCAGAGGCGGCGCCTGTTTTTCGTGGTATTGCATCACCTGCAGCACGCCTTCGATCGAAGGCGGAATTTTGTGCTGGGTGCCGTGGATATTGTCCAGATTGGCCGCGGCGCAGGCAAATTCGAGGGCGCGGATCAGAAAATAGGAATCCAGCGAATTGAGCAGGGGCTGCAAAGAAACCTGACGGGTGCCCCGCGTCTGACGGATCTCATAGCGGTACCACTCGGCCTCCATGTCCAGCCTTTGCTGGAAAAATTCTGCATCCTGGTGGGGAAACTCCTTCAGGGCTTTCCAGGCGTCAGCAAAGGGTTTGAAATCGTCGCCTTCAGACCAGGCTTTGTGATTGAGGCCCGTGAGCAGGTATTTTTGCCGGGTCAGGGTGTCGCGCAGGCTTTCCTGGGTGGCAATAAATTCCCAAAAGAGGGAAACAGCTTTATTGAGGAGGGAGGAGAGATTTTTGGCCGAGTACTTTTTGCCCTTATAGAGCAGTTTGTAAAATTCTTCCTTACTGGGCGGATTATCCGGGCAATCCATGACGGATTCTTCGAAAACCCGGGCAAATTTTTCCAGAATCTTGTGCTTATTGAAGTAGGGGGAAGCAATAAAATCCCTGAAATCCCGCATTTCCTGGCGGGAGAGCTTAGTGGTGAGTCTGTAAAACTTAGTGGAATGCATGTTCCCGGATTAAGCTTTCTGGAGTTGGTCTCTTCTTCAACGGAAATTTCGGGATTGATTCCCTGAGTTCAAAAGGCAAAAATCAAAGATATTTTACAAGGCATTTTTAACAAAGCTTCACTTATCCCCCTTAAAGTGGATCATTCAGTGATTCCCGGGTAATATTTGTCAAATGATTTTTGAAATTGGGTTGAAAATGAAGGTTTTGCACGGTCTTTGCAAGGTTTTTGGGAGGGAAACGACGTGCGTTAACCTTAGCCCTGTGTGATTGAGGAGAAAATTTTCCGCTAAAATTTCCTTCCTCTTTCTGGAAACCTGCGCGGTTTTGGTACGCAAGGGGGGCAAACCTTTCAGGGATTTAAGGAGAAAAGGGCCTGTTTGAAGGCTGAATTTCGGGAAGGGAACGGAGAAATTTCCTGAAATTGTGGCGGAATTTTAGTAGAATTGAGAAACAGATTGAATATGAAATTGAGATTTTTATTTTTCGGGGCGCTCTTCTTTTTGGCAATTTCCGGCCTGCGGGCCCAGAGTGCAATTGATTATTCGGGCCATTATGGCGAATACATCAACGAAGAAGGCAAGCAATATGACCGGGGATTTGACCTGGTTTTGAATAACGGAAAATATTCAGGAGTGGCCTTTCGCATGGCCGTTGACGGCACAGAATACAACTCTGCTCCTTTGGAAAACCTCAAAGTGGATTCCAAAACGGGGAACATCAGCTTCAGTGTGGAGCAGGAGCCTGTTTCGGGCAAATTCACGGACGATGGCAATGGCAACTTCCTCCTTCGCCTGACCATGGAAAAGGACGAGTTGAACCTTACCCGCCGGGGCGACGCCCAGCGCTGATTCCCCAAAATCCCCTTATTTGCTGTCTTCCAGGATCGTCAGAGCCCCTGACGGGCACTTGTGCACGGTATTGCGAATGGATTCTGTAGTCCCGCCTTCCACATTGATCCAGGGTTTCTCCCGCGGACGAAACACATTGGGCGATCCTTTCACGCATTCTGCGGCATGCTGGCACTTGCCGGGTTGCCAAACCACGGTAATTTCTCCGTTGGAGTATTCTTTTCTTTCTGACATGGGATTTATTTTTTCTTTTTGTCTGCTTTGATGAATTTATTCATGGCTTTTTTGACCTTTTTCAACTGGGCTTTGCTTTTTTCAGATTTCAGAAAAATGATCCTGCTGGGCAGTTTTTTTCCAAAAACCTCGACCGTGTAATCATATCCTTCAGCATCCCCCCCGGTCAGGTCCACAAAGACGTCTTTCCCAATCAAACTGCCTCCTCCACCTCCCAGGGTTGACTTTTTAATGTTCAGAATGTAATCACAATCTGAGGTCCAGCGGATGTGCCCGACCGCATACTGATCAATTTTTACCTCATATTCGATCTGGTAATTGCCCGTGCGGTAAATCACCACATCATTGGTATTCATATCTCCGTCCATGGCGTATTCAAACCAGCCTTCTTTGTAGCTTTCGCAGGCAGCATGAGACTGGGCGATTCCCGTGGCGGAAAGGCTGAGGAGAATCAGAATGAGAAAAGTGGTTTTAGGTAAATGCTCTTTCATAGTTAAGGTTGGGGATGAAGGTTCAGATAATTTTGGATCAATTCAGCCCAATCCTGCAAATCATGGGCAAACATATCTTTCAGGGCCATTTTATTGAGTTTTTCGCCGTTTGGGGTAAGTCCCGTAAAGGCATAGGTCACTTCCACCCGGGAAAGATTATTCTGAATTTCTTTTACTGAAACCACAACTCTCCAGACCCGCTCCATGGTGAAAATGAGATATTTGGACAGGTGGTTTTGGGGATCGTAATGAGTCAGGGTCCAGGTGTAATGCGATTCGCCCGGGTACCTTCCTTTGGTTTGAAAAACCATGTTTTCGCAGGTATTTCCGTCTTCTGGAAACAAATAGCACGGCTGCCAGCCGGGCACCCACAAACGCTCGCCTTCAGGAGTCAGCAAGGAAAATGTACGGTCAGCCTGAGCATGGACGTCGAATTGAGCCGTCCTTGAAATCGTTTGATACAAGCTTCAACAATTCAGGTAATCAACAGAAAATCAGCCTATTCGTTGGCCATGTCGAGGATTTCATCCATGTTTTCTTCCACATAGATGCTTTTGCCGTTTTCCATCACGATGCGGGCATTTCCGTCCTCTTTTTCGTGGGTTTCCTCAATGGTCAGAATTTTGAGGGCATTGATCACAATGTCGTCCGAGTGAGAATTGTCTGAATGCCGGTCCTGGGCTTTGGTGAGTTTAATGAGGCGAGGTACCATGGGTCTGGGTTTTGGGTGAAAAATATGGAAAATTCCTGCAATCAAGATACGGAAGTTTGTGCTTTGCTGCAAGGGCAGAAGGCATTTGCTTGCAACTCGTCAGGGCTGAATTTTCTACCAGATCACCTTTGATTTCCAGATTGCATTGCCTTGCAAAAGACGGTCCGTGAGGCTGATTTGCTCATTTGACTGCCCGACTTTGCAACCAGTCAGGCTATCGAGGGTATGAATCAATTCCCGGCAAAAAATCTCATATTGGGGAATATATTCAGGCAATTCAGCCGGGTGATTGGCAGTATGAACAGCCAGATTCAGGAGGTAAGGAATAGCTTTGGGATCGTTGATTTCCCGCAGGGCCACTACGGCTTCAGTTCTGATTTCCTGGGAGCAATGCGCGGTGGCCAGGCAGAGGGAAATGACCTGTTTTTGGGCAGTCAGATTTTGAATGGTGGTGTGCCACTGTTCAGGCTTTAGATAGGTGCAATTCAAAGTCCAGAAATCGTCTGGTTTCTGTTTTTGAGCGGCACGGAACACGGAATCAGGGGGAATGTAGGTGGGTGGATAATTGCGCGATGCCGCAGTATCGAGCAGGACGCTGAGGGTGTTCATGCGATCGCTGCTGGCATAAAGGGGCTCTGGATCGTCCCCAAAAGTGAGGCTGGTAAGGTGGTAATAATTGAGGGTGCTGCCCAGACTGAGCCAGAACAGGCGGTAAACTCTTCCAATCTGAAAGGTCAGGTAGATGCCCTGCGCCTGTCCGTTGAGGCGCAACCCAACATAATCTGAGGACCAACTGGGCAATGACGACAAAATGGCCATGGGAGGCACAATTTTGGTCACGCAGGGCTTGACCAACAGCCATTCGTTGAATTTTTTCCCTCTTTCAGCCCTTTTGATGGTTTTGAGGGCCCTCAGTTTGCGGCGCACAATGCGTTCAACCTGCTTCCACTCGCCTGCCTCGGCCGCTTTGCAAAAGCTACAGGGAGGATTTTTGGGTGTGGGTGGCGGCCTCAGATCAATGATCTCACTTTCAGCAAGATTTTTCAGCCGCACCTCCAGCTCAGGGGTCCAGGGCACCAGTTGGTATGGCCTCAACTGCCCGGCTTTGCCGTTCAGGTGGTCGGCCCGCAGGAAAATGATCCATTTTCCTGCCTGATAGGGCTGCTGCCACTGGCCGTCAGGCTGATTGATGGCCGGAAAATCCAGGTTGGAGACTGTGACCAGAAAAGGGCCTGTTTCTGCTGGAATCGGGCAATCCAGTTTATAAATTTTCTGATTTTCAAGCCTGATCTGGTGAATTTCCGTGCCCAGGTCCTCGATAAAAAGAAACTGGCTGGACTCAATCCGTCCCGTCACCACCAAAGAAGCATGATGAAATAAGGAATCCTGAAAATCCCCGGCAAACAGCCACAGAGGCATCAGGATAGACAGGATGGTAAGCAGGTTCTTTTTCAAAACTTCGTTCTTTTTGGGCCCCGACAGGTCGCGACCTGATATTTGGTCCTTCAAATTAACGGATTTTCCCGCAATCTGACCCATTCTGTATTACAGGTGCCTGAATTCAGGAAATTCAACAAAAAATCAGGCTTTTTCGGCAAATAAATAGGCCCTTTGGGTGGGATATTCGAAGCCTTCCACATGGTCCCGGATATTGCACTGATTGATTTTCAGCCCGTTGGCTTACATGGCCTGGCAAAATACTTCAGGATTATGAAAGAAAAATTCCAGTTGGGTGCCGCTTTCCAGAAAGCTCTCATTCATCAGACTGCCCTCGCCCAGATGAACGCTGAGCAGGACCTTCCCCCGCGGTTTTAAGACACGGTGAATTTCTTTGAAAACGGGATTCAGTGCCTGGGTTGGATAATTGACAAGGGCATAAAATCCCAGAATGCCACTCAGGGAGTTGTTTTGGGCACTCAAAGCAAAGAAATCCTCCCGCTGAAATTTCATTTCAGGGAATGACTTTGCCGCGGTCCGCACCATTTCCAGGCCAAAATCCGTTACCGTGATTTCCACCCCCAGATCATGTAAAAAAGCTCCAATGTGGCCGCTGCCACACCCGATTTCCCAGACCGGACCTGGTTCCAGCGAAGCTGCAAACTCGGCCAGCCAGGCCTGGTCCTGAGGCTTGTGGCTCAGTTCATCCCCAAAAACGCGGGCATAGGTCGCGGCATTCTGATCGTAGGTAAGCTGAATGTGGCTTTTTGACTGCATGAGGGTTTCAATCAGGGACGATTGACCGCAAAGATATGCCATTCCGGGCCGCCATCTGAACTTGTTCCCTCAAATTTCATCCCCAACTTTTCCAACACCCTTACAGAAGCTACATTTTCGGGAAAAGCCTGTCCAATGATGCGCTTCAGGCCCAAAACTTCAAATCCGTAATCCAGCGTGGCCTGAGCGGCTTCCGTCGCGTAGCCCTGTCCCCAAAAGCGGGGAAACATGCGATAGCCGAGGTCAACTTCCTGGATATCAGGCAGATATTTCAGGCCGCAAAAGCCCATGTATTCACCCGTGCTTTTCAATTCCATCACCCAGCGACCATACCCATAAGCCTTATAATCAGCCAGAATGACATTTTCCAGAATGTCCAACATTTTTGCGCGGTCCACCATTCCTTCGCCCGTGAAGCGCATCACTTCAGGGTCGCTGCCCATGCGGGCCGCATCGTGCAGGTCGGTGAGGGAATACTTGCGGAGGAGAATTCGTTCTGTTTCAATGATATACTGCATGATAAAAAGGTCAAAGTCTGTCAGGAAGAATAATACTCCAAAAATTAAGGCTTTTGTCTGCTTTCCACAAACGCAGCCAGTAATTCGCGGTCTGCTTCGGTCAGTTTTTGGTGCTGCACCTTCAGTTTTTTCAGGTTGGAAGGCAATATACCCTGTGGGAGGGAAGTGAATTTGTCGTACCAGGTCTGAAAGGTGGCTTCGGTCAGGCAGGGAAATTTACTCAAATCCAACTGGCTCAAATCCATGAATTCGCCATTGTAGGCACCCATTTCCAGGATTTTCAGGCAGGTCATTTGGTCAAAATTTTCGGGCCACTCTTTGAATCCTGCGTAGGCAAAACGCAATTCCTGGAGCTGTGAAATTTCTGCGAAATCAAAGCCAGGATGGAGGTAGGTTTTGTGAAAAACAAGACGTTGGAGGTCGGGAAATTCCTTTTTTTTCAGAGTTAGCGGGCCCTGATATTCCTCGATCACAAGGGTTTTTAAATGAGGGAAAATCGCCAGATTTTCAAGGTTGCGGGGTGTGGCCAGCACAAGTGTTTCTACTTTGGAAAAAAGCCTCAGCTGGTCTGGCAAGGTGTCCACATTATAAATTAGCAGCGATCTTACCTGGCCGGGCACAGAATCAGGATGAGACCAGTCTGAGAGGGTTTTTTCGTATTTTTTCTTGCCAAAACTTCCCAAATCCAGGGTGATCTGAACCTGGTTGCAGCATTGCGACCAGGCTGGGAGAGGAGACGGCTGGCAGTGGCAGGGGGCTGGCTTTTCGTTCTCAAAAAGGATTGCCAGGTGTTGGTGGGAAATGAGGGTAAAATTCGCCCCCAAAGCCCGTGGAGGAGATTTTCCAACGCATGAAAAAGGGGTTTTTTGCGTACAGGCCAGCAGGATGGGCAGGATCAGGAGAAACAGCTTTTTCATAAGCAGGGAACGGAGGTAAGGAAAAAAGTTACAGAAATTGAGCTTCATCAGGCATTTGCAAGTTGGAACTGATTAAATTTGGCCATGCGTACGCAAATTCTGAGAAAGCTGAGAGTGGACTGGCGATGGGCAGCCGGGGAATTATTTCTGGTGGTGGCCGGCATTCTGATTGCTTTTTCGATCGACGCCTGGTGGGACGACGTGAAGGAGAAAAAGGATGGTCGCAAGGTCATGCAAGGGATTCTGGATGAATTTTTGCACAACCAGGAGCAACTCAGCCTCAAAATCGCCCAGCATGGGGTGGTGATCCGCGCAGCCCAAAGGCTGCTTCAGTTTACCGGCCCTGATTTTCAGGGACAAGCACCCGATTCGGTCTATCCTTTGCTGAATGAGGTGATCCAGAGCCACACCTTCAATCCTGAAATGGGCGAACTCAATGCCCTTTTGAATTCGGGGAATCTCAAACTCATTGAAGACAATGATTTGGGGGTCAGGCTGGCCGCCTGGCCAGGTAAGCTGGAGGACGCGCAGGAAGAGGAGGACCGTGGAGTGGAGCAGGTCTGGAATACCATCATCCCCTATTTCAATACCAAAATTCCCATGCTCAATTTACTTCCTTACACGGATGGCTTCAGCGGAGCAGCCAGCAGTCGTCACAGGGTTGATTTTGTGCCCCTTTTTCGGGATCCCTATTTTGAAAATCTGTTGGAAAACCGCATTGTGATTAGTTTGCGCATCATTCAGGACCAAACTCCCTTATTGGAATCTGTGGAGGAGATTATCCAACTTTTGCGAAACAATACAGGTAATCCAGATATTTAAAAGTAGAGAATACGAGCCAAGCTACCCGTTGGGTGGGGATAAGTTCGTTCGGAAAATTGGCCATTAATCCATATTTTTGATCGACTCGAGTGTATATGTGACCGTTTCAAAGGAATTTTTTATCACTTTGAACTTTTTTGAGGTTAGTCTGGTTTTATGGATAACCTGTAGACAGTAAGTAATTTAGCACCAGTTTCCAACTCATGCGTCCTCGCATTAAATATCTCATTTGGGGAGTTTTATTTGGGATTTGTTTTCCTGTGATTGGTACCCTGATCAGGTGTTATCAGTCTGAAGGCGGGTTTTCAATTGCAAAATGCCTGGAGATTCAAAGCAGCGACCCACTGCTGATGATCATTGATACGGCTCCTTTTTTTCTGGGACTTTTTTCCTACTTCATTGGCTTATCCATTGAGCGGCTTTTGCAAGAGCAGAAGGACCGCGAAAACGACAGTCTGGCCTATACCAGCCGCCTGGAGATTCAGAATTCTGAACTGACTGAACTGAACTCTGCGCTGGATGGTTTGATTTACACGGCCTCTCACGACCTCAAAACACCCGTAGTCAATTTCAAAAGCATGATCAGCATGCTGCGCACGGTGAAAGACAGACCCGGGTCTGAAAAAATGGTGGAGGAAATCCTGCTTCGTATGGACAAATCCGCAGAAAAATTTCAGGTAACCATCTCAGATTTGCTGAATATTTCCCGCATAGAACGGAATTTTGAGGAGCCCAAGGAGGAAATTGTGATCGACAAGGCCGTGGGAGAAGTGCTGGAATCCATCGCAGAAATGGTGAATCGCCGCGAGTCAAAAATTCACCTGGAAACCAAAACTGCCCCCAAAATCATGTTTCAACCCAGAAGCATGGACAGCATTTTGCAAAACCTGATTTCCAATGCCCTCAAATATTCTTCCCCTGAAAGGAATCCTGAAATCTGGATCAGGACCTCTGAAACAGCCAGGAATTTTCACCTTGAAGTGGAGGACAACGGCCGGGGAATTGACCTCGAAAAACACAAGAATAAGATTTTTAAAATGTTCAAACGCCTGCATACGGGAGCGGAAGGGACGGGAATCGGGCTGTATATCATCAAGCGAATTATTGACAAGGCCGGCGGAAGTATTCAGATACAAAGCCAGGTCAACCACGGAACTAAATTTTTAATTGAACTACCAAAAAACTAAAGACTATTACGATGAGAAGGAATCTTGAATGTATCATGCTGATTGAGGATGACGAGACAGTCAACTTCTACAATGAATTTCTCCTGAAGGAGCTCGGATTGGCCGAAAATATTGTGATCCGCGAAAACGGGGAAGTGGCGCTGGAGTATCTCAGGGAATGTCTGGACAATGACAGCAAGATCCCCGATTTGATCCTGCTTGATATCAACATGCCTGTGATGAACGGGTTCGAGTTTCTGGATGCGTACGAAAGTCTGCCTGTGAGCAAGGAAATCAAAGCTTTGATCGTGATGCTTACCACTTCTCTCCACCCCTCTGATCTGGAAAAAGCCAATACCTATGCGAGCGTTTCAGAATACCTCTACAAACCGCTGATGGAGGAGAAAATAGAGGGCATTATTCAGAAATATTTCTGAATTCCCATTTCTGAAAAGTTCTGTTTAACTACCTGATATTGAAAGGGCAAGCATATCTTGCCCATTTCTTCCTTCCCGCCTGACGTATTTTTTTGTAAATTGTATGAGTTTCAAAGGGTAAAGAGATGAAAAATTTTCTGGTAATATCAATATGCCTCTTGTTTTTTGCAGGGTTGGAAGGACAGGTTATCACCGTGCTCAATCCTTCTTTTGAAGGTTCAGCGGCCAGCAGTGTTTCGCCTCCCAACTGGACCGCCTGCGGCGGTTCACCCGATACCCAGCCACCCTGGTGGGGCGTCTCTCTCCCCGCTTCCAATGGTTCCACCTATTATGGACTGGTTTACCTGCAATCCATCCCCTCCTCTCAGGAGAGCGGACGGGCCCTCACCAGCACCCCCCTCATGCCTGGTACCGTCCACAATATGACGGTCGATCTGGCCAACCTGCAGGCCTATAACGGCAGTTGGAACGGCAATTGCATTGCCCGGCTTTGGGGCGGCACAGGTTGTACCATGAGCCAGATTCTCTGGAGCAGCCCCCAACTCACCAATTCTACCTGGAACACCCATAACGTTTCTTTTACCCCCACCTCTGCCTGGACCAGTCTGATCTGGCAGGTGGTGATTGGAACAGGCACTTTTTCTTCTCTGGGGGTGGACAATATGTCGCAAATCACCACCATTATTTTGGATGTGAAAGTGAGTGATTTTCAGGCTGAGGTGAATCAGGGCCAGGTGGATCTTTCCTGGGTCGCCGAAGGCGACCACGAGGACACCCGCTACTACATCGAGCGGGCCAGATCTGGCCAGGATTTCAGTGAACTGGGGATGATTCAGGGCCAAAACACAGGCAAAGAAGCTTCCCGCCACGATTACTCAGATCTGCGCCCCGAATACGGCACTTCCTGGTACCGTCTGCACACTGTGGATCGCAACGGGGAAGAGTCCTGGTCGCCCATTGTGGAAGTGACGGTTTTTGACCCTTCGGGTCTTTCTTTTGGCTACATCATGCCCAATCCCATCATCGATCAGGCCAACCTGAATATCCTGGCAGAATCCGCCCGCCTGGCCGAAATCCAGCTGCTGGATTCCCGCGGCAGAATGGTGCACCAGCAGCAGGTCATGCTTGACAAAGGTGAAAACCAGCTCAATCTGGACTTCTCAGGCTTCCAGAGCGGAATCTATTTCGTGAAAATGGGGGCAATTGTGCAGCGGGTGGTGGTTGGTTGGTAGCCGCAGGCTACGGCTAAAAGCAACGAGCTACGAGCTATGAGCTGCAAGTAGGGACAAAAGTTTACTGGTAGACCATGGACTGTCGACCGTCGACCATCGACTGTAAACCGTAAACCGTAAACCGTGACTGAAAACGGGAACCGTTTTCAGTCTGGCGAATACTTATACCAATCCTTATTATACACTTTTCCAATGGATGAAGGCATCACCTCCTGCTGATACCAGGCGGGATTCAGTCCGTGGTCTTTCTGGAAAACCAGCCCTTCAAAGGTCCAGCCGTGGTCGGCATAGACAAACATGGCGTCGCCCTGCATTTGGTAATCTGGATGGCCGGGCAAAACCAATTTATAGCCAGGATAGGGAGATTTGAACTCGGCCACAGGCCGGTCAGAATTGATTTTGATGGTGAGCCAGTTGGCTGAGTCGCGCAGGAATGGCGTGGCAATCAACAGGCCAAAATGCAGCATCAGCACCAGCCATTTGCTCCATTTGCTGTACATCATGATCAGGACCACATGCGCCAGAATACAGGCCCCGTGAATCATCCAGGGGAAGCGCAGGTAGGCCACATTGGCAAATTCCGGAAACCAAAAGGTGGGAATATAGGCCCAGTAACCAATCAGGAGCACAAATATGGACAGAAAAGCGGTCTTGCGCATGATCTTAGCTGTTAATTAGCTTAACGATTGCTTCCTAAAAATCTGATTTTTTAAGCGAAAAAGAAACAGGTTTTCCATTGTAAGTGAAATTTATGGATTTGGCGGGGTTGGGAGATCTGCTGCATGTAGCACAAAATACCGCAATGACCCGATTTTGCTGACTCCTCCCCAAAATCCAAAGAAACGCAGGCTTATCTGACCTTGGGCCCTGTCAAGGTATATTTTCAGGCTCCTTTCCGCAAAAAGCTGTTTTCCCATCCCCTGAAATTGGAAGATTTGGGCGAATTTTTCATTGCCATTGGTCCAGGCACGGTATCCATGGCTCAGCTTCAGGGAGTTTCGCTTGGATTTGAACAGACTTCCCTTTTCCAGCCGAAGGTAAAATTCATCACCCGGCGGAAATGTTAATTGGATTTTCGTTTGTTTGAAATAAACTCCCTTGCGCGGAATGAGCCCGTTTTGTACGTTTTTTAATTGGTGGGTAGTCAGAATCTCCGCCGCAAATGTATCCGTTTCACTCACCATCTTCAGGTCAAGACCATAAGCATTATAGTTGCCCGAAGTGGCAAAACCGTGGTTTTGGGCAAAGGTTTCCCAGTTGTGAGCCATGTTTTGGTGCCAGTGGAAGAATCTGGAAGTATCTTCCCCGCTACCTGCAATTGAAATGAATGGCATGCCGGGTTTTACGCAGGATTTTGGGTTTTGGTTTGGCGGGAAAAGGCCTATAGTAACCTCAAAAAACCAAATAGATCAAGGCGGACGCAGTTGAGGAAAGAGGAGCTTGTTCAATACTCCGGACAATTTACGACGCGATGACCCCGAATTCTAATAAGCTCTGATAGTTGGGGTGATTTATTACGATGTCTGGTTGCAAATCCAACTTTGAAATAATTCGGTTGAGCCAGAATCGGTTGAACAGGGCAGTCTTGAAATCGGATATTGAAATGGGGCCTTGCTTTTGGTCGGCGTGCTTGCTGAGGATCTCTAACTTTGCGATGTTGACTGCGGTCAGGCTGGCATTGAAATGGAAATCGAGTGCCTGCTTGTCGCGTGACTGGCAATCTTCCAAGCCTGTGTGCTGCTTGGCGTCGCGGAAAAGGAATTCGATCTGAAACCTGGTCGAATAATACTCCAGAACTTTTTCGGGACATGCTTGGGTGTCTGTGCTGAAAAGCAGGAGGTACTTCTGTGTCCGGGTATTGAGCAATGCCACGACCAGCAAACTGCGCTTGAAGCCTACGTGGTACATGAGGCAACTGTACAGGTGGGTTTGTTCGTCAATCTCGCTGACCTTTCTGAACCTACGCTTGTGTATTCCCATGAATTTCCCGCTGTACTTCCTCCTTGCGCCTGGCCGCTTCTCATGTGGGCCCTTGTAGATGTAGCGCATATTGGAATCCTGCCTGAGCCTGCCGATGAAGTCGATCCCGATCCCGACCACGCCGTCTATGAACTCCTTCTTGCTGTAAAACCCGTCACCAACAAGGTATTTCACCCGTTTGCGCAACTGTCTTTTGCATGCCTGAACCTGCTTGAGGTAATGGTCTATCCTCGAAAGTTTGCGGGTGGCGGCGGGCGTTTGTCGGGCCGACAAGGCGAAAGCCGTCCGCAAGTGCATCGAAACGATTGCAATGCAGGACACCTCCAGCCCTTTGATCATGCTGTTGCGGGATCCACTCCAAAACCAGCCCACCCCAAAGGTCTTGCGCCCGGCTTTCGGGATAGTGGTGGCATCTATGGCCGCGATACATTCTCCAGGGGACAGAAGGTCGAGCAACAAGGCGTTGAGGCGGTTGAAACCCCATACCTTACGGTAGTTGCGCCGGAAAGTCCGTTCCGAAAGGCCGCTGTGCCGGGCAAGGTTGGCGATGGTAGCTTTTCCACGAATAATGAAAAGCGTGGAAAAAAATGTCAGAAGAAAATCTCTTTGAGGTTTGCTCAACTGGAGCCCACTCACTACTATTGAAGTGATAATATGCATGGTGCCATGCTCGTCATTTTTGGCTTGAGCGTGGCACCTACTTTTTTACAGTTTAAATCACGACTGTCTGAAAAACTGTCCAGAGTATTGCTTGTTAATTGATAATTGTTATTTGCCAATTGGATATTGAGCCAGGTCCAACGCAGAGATTCGAAGTTTTCGCAGCCACTCATCAGAATCGGGGAACCTCTAAAAACAAAGAAGATCAAGGCGGACGCAGTTGAGGAAAGCGCAGTTTACTCCTGTAAATGAGCATTTCCGAAACAAGTCCAACGAAGAGACAGGAAGTTTTCGCAGGCACTCATCAGAATCGGGGGACCTCTAAAAACAAAGAAGATCAAGGCGGACGCAGTTGGGGAAAGCGCAGTTTACTCCCGTAAATGAGCATTTTCGAAACAAGTCCAACGAAGAGACAGGAAGTTTTCGCAGGCACTCATCAGAATCGGGGGACCTCTAAAAACAAAGAAGATCAAGGCGGACGCAGTTGAGGAAAGCGCAGTTTACTCCCGTAAATGAGCATTTCCGAAACAAGTCTAAGGCAGAGACAGGAAGTTTTCGCAGCCACTCTCAGAATCGGGGAACCTCTAAAAACAAAGAAGATCAAGGCGGACGCAGTTGAGGAAAGCGCAGTTTACTCCCGTAAATGAGCATTTCCGAAACAAGTCCAACGCAGAGATTCGAAGTTTTTAGAGGTTCCCTTATTCGTAGTATTCAAAAGCGTCAATGATATCCAGATAAACCCCGTCAAAGCCTGCATCCAGGATTTTTTGCACGTACGAATTTGTATTTCCAGTGATAATGGCCTGCCATTCGGGATCCCAGTACCAGACCTTGTAGTTTCCTTTCCACTTTGGATTTTCGCGGTCCAGCCAGTCGGGCTGGTGCTTATTCCAGTCGCTTTGCCAGTAATAGCGGTAATTTTCCGCCTCCCCAATGCTCATATAGCTGATCACCAGACGCTGACCGCCATCTTTTTTGGTTTTCAGCTGGCTGATTTCATTGGCCGAGAATTCCTCCTCATTGAAAAAATAATCCATGATGACCAGGTCGTAATTGGTCTGGGAAACTGCACTGATGAAATCACTTTTGCTGGCGTAATTCTCAGGATTGAGCAGATACAGGAAGTTTTTGGCCTCGCTCAGGTTGGTGATGTCGTTGGAATTGACGTTGTAGGGAGTGAGCGGATAGCCGGGAATCGACCGCAGTTCGCGGTCGGGTGCGGCAAACGAAATGTAGCCTTTGGCTTCATTTTGGGCATAAGAATCGTCCATTTTGGACGAGGTGAAGGTATAATCTGTGGTGAGTACTTCCACTGAGTTTGCTTCGCAAACGTCGAGAAAGGCCATCATATAGGTACGGTCGGCGATGGGAGTGGCCTGGTCGTCGCTATTGTAGCCGTAAAACAAATCCTCCCGACCTACTCCGTCAATGGCCTGCAGATAATCCATTTCGGGGGAACCCGTTTCCGTGCCGTCCGTGGTAACCAGTTCCTGCCCGTTTTGGGGGATGATGAGGAAATTGGGATCCTGATTTTTGGTGTAAACGGAAATGGATTCCACAAAATCCCGCATGGCCTGTTTGTAATCGTCCGGGGCATTGGGGTCTGTTTTGCGGCAGGAAGAAAACAGGGCAAGGACGAGGGCAAATGCGAGGATTTTTTTCATGGATCAGATTTCCGGGTGCCAGTAATCTTTTAAACTACATTTTTCCATGGAATATTGCCACATGATATCCTGATTGGACTCCACCATGGTTTCGGGGCTGGAGGGTTTGGGTTTGCGCAGGTCCCAGTATTTGCCGCTCTGGCCTTTGACTTCGGGGCTGG
Source organism: Bacteroidia bacterium (assembly GCA_020635905.1). Lineage (GTDB taxonomy): Bacteria > Bacteroidota > Bacteroidia > J057 > JADKCL01 > JACJYV01. Next base: position 891,174 of record JACJYV010000003.1, on the reverse strand, counting down.
AGGCCAGATAGATGGAGGTATCCGCGCCTTCGGCCGGGGTTTTGCTCTTCCAGAAGGTGCGACGCACCCGCCAGGCCAGCTTGTGCAGGGGATTGGTGGTTTTCAGGCCAATGTCGGTGTGCACGAGGCCGGGTTGCAGGCAATTGATGGCAATTTTTTTCTCAAAAGGCTGGTTGCGGTCAAAGTAGTAGGCAAACATGACGTTGGCCGCTTTGCTCTGGGCGTAGCTTTTGAGGCCATGATAACCTTTTTCCATGGTCAGGTCGTCCCAGTGCACGGGGTTGCGCAGGTGAGAATCTGAGCCAACGCAGACTACGCGGGGCTCTTCGGCCCGTTGCAGGTTGGGCAGGAGCCAGTGGGTCATGAGAAAATAACCCAGGTGGTTGACCGCCAGCTGCATTTCCACTCCCTCAGGAGTGAGGGTGCGGTCAGAGAGCCAGGTGCCTGCATTATTGACCAGCACGTCGAGGACGGGCATTTTGGCGCTGATTTCCAGGGCCGCCCGTTTGATGTCTTTCTGTTCGCCCAACTGGCAGGTCACAAAATCTATTTTGTCGCTGGCAGTAAGCTGTTTGAGGCGGGATACAGCCTCCTGGCCTTTGTCTTTGGAGCGGCAGACAATGATGACATTGGCGCCTTTTTCGAGCATGGCTTTGGCCGTTTCGAATCCAATGCCGGCGTTGCCGCCCGTTACCACTACATTTTTTCCTTTCATTGCGGTCGAATAATTTGCTGCGAAGATAGTGTTTTAAGCTGCAAGCTTCAAGCATCAGGCTGCAAGCTTTTGGGAGGACCACCCGCAGGGAAACGACCGGGTTGTTTCTAAAACGTTTTTACAGGTGGGCCATGGCCCACCTGGCTGGCCCAAGCCCTGAAGGCGATAGGGATGGGAAGGGCGCCCGACACTTTGGAGGGCGGTACCGAACTATTTCGGTACGGAACCCCTGGAACAGCCCGGCCCAGCGGTAAGCAGGGATCGCCCCCCAAATCCCCTTATTCACGAACCAGTTTGGCAGTTTTGAGCAGGATGCCGCAACGGATTTTGAGCAGATAGGTTCCCGGAGCCAGAGGGGGCAGGTTGAGTGCTGTTTTGAAGGTGCCCGCAGGATATTCGGCCTGGTAAAGGGTCTGGCCCAGCAGGGATTGCAGCTCAAGATGGAGGGGACGTGCGGGAAAATTTTCCAGTTCGAGGGTGATCTTTTCATGGCCCGGATTGGGGAAGAGGCTGAAACGGGGCTGCAAATCAGGTACTATTGAAGCCAGAGAGCCGCGGTGCCAGTGATTTTCGCCATCCACAAAGTACATTTCTTTGGCCATGGTTTCGCTGGTGGCCTGGTTCAGGATGTCTGAATACCAGAAACGGGCCGTGATTTTGGCGGTGTCGATGTCGAGGGTGCCGTAGCCGTGGCTGGTGAGCTCAAGGTAGCGCTGCCAGGGATTTTCAGACTTGCTGGCGGCCTCGATGGCGCTGATCAGGAAGCCGGGCACGCCCGCCTCGTCGAAATTGCCCCGGCTGATGCTGGTGGGCAGGAATTCAACCCCCAGGGCACCGTCGCCCGTCTGGGCATCGTAATTGTCGGGATTGGGAGCCCGGGTAAGGTCGGCGGCCACAGATACGTGGGAATCGCCCGAGAGCAACATGACGTTGTCGATGTGGTTGGCGGCGAGAAAATCGAGGATTTCCGTGCGTTCGGCGACATAGCCATCCCAGGTGCTTTCTGAGAATACGCCGCCCGGGGTGGGAAATATGGCCTGAAAGGTCTGGGTACCCCAGCGGGCAAACTGCCGCTCGGTACCAATGAGCCGCCATTTGGCGGTGGATGCGGCCAATCCGGCCAAAAGCCAGGCCTTCTGGTCGTTGCCCAGGGTGCTGGGGTCGCCATTGGGCAGGGTGTCGAGGTCGCGCCACATGATGGAGCCGTCGGTCATGAAGAGGTCCACAAGGTTGCCAAATGAAAACTTACGGTAAATGCGGCGGGGCACCAGGGTATCGGCCAGGCGGGTGGGTGTCCACTCATAAAAGGCTTTCATGGGCACGGTGTCGGGGTCGGAAGCAATGTCGTGGTTGTCCCAGATGATGGTAAAAGGATGGCGCTGCATGGCGGCCCGAAAATCGGGATCGAGATGATAAAGGGCGTGGCGGTCGCGCCATTCGCGCAGGGTCTCAGGATCGTCGGGGCGGGGAGAGGGCACCCGCACTTCCTCGTCGGGGTCTATGGAGTTGTAGATGAAATCACCCAGGTGAATGACCAGGTCGAGGGAATCCCGCTCTGCCACCCGGGCGTAGCCATTGAAAAAGCCCGAAAAGAGAGCAGAGCAGGACATGACCGCCGCTTTGAAGGAGGTAAGATTGGCCGTGGAGGCGGTTTTGGTTTGGCCGACGGCTGAATAATTTCCCTGGCTGTCCTGGAAACGGTAAAAGTACGGCTGGCCCGAACTGAGCCCGGCTGCATCGACCTTGGCTGTCCAGTCGAGGGAAGAATCTGTGACCACCGTGCCGCTGGCGGCCAGGCTGGCAAAACTGGCCTGGACGGATACCTGCCAGGAGAGGGTTTCGGGGGGAGCTGCAAAGGAATCGGCCCTGAAATGGGTCCAGAGGATGACCCGGTCGGGCAGGGGATCGCCCGAGGCTACCCCTTCCCAGAAGGGAGCGTGGGCCGTGTCGGCATGCATATTGGCGGGCAGAATCTGGGCAAAGGCCGTCACTTGGCCGAAAAAGGCGAGCAGGATCAGCAGGATTGGATTTTTCACAGCAATAAATTAGCGATTTTTTTTTGAAAGGGTGGGAGAGGACCCACAATTGACCCAAAGTTCATATCTTCCCCTCATGAGCTACACCACGCCTGCCTGGACGCCACCTTTTTTGCTGCGGCTGATCGCCTGGGTGGAGTTTGGCTACCTGGCGGCCCTGCCATTTCTGGCCGGGATCGGGCTGGTGTGGGCGGATGCCCCGGGAAAATGGTTGCTCATTCTGGGGGGCTGGCTGGTCATGATTTTGCACTGGCTGATCCATCTGCCGCTGGCTTCGCCAGCGGAGAAAACGGACAAAGCCGGGTTCCTGCCCCTGATTTCCATCCTGTTGCTGGCTTCACGCACCCTGCTCGACGGCGGCACCGCCGTGAGCTACCTGGCCGACCAGGCCCTGCTCGAAATGGTGAGCATGATGGTGGCCATGGTGGCGGTCATGCTGGCCTCCTCCGACCCGCAGGTCTCCCTTTTCAAAAATCTGGGGGTATTCACCGGGCTCATTGTGCTGGGCATTTTTGCCCTGAGTATCAGCGGCTTTGTGCTGGGCTGGATTCCCTTTGCCAGGCACTACGCCCTGTGGAGCCTGGCAAATTTTGGCGTGGCTTTTGGGCTGGAGGTGTTTTACAAATTCAAATTCTTCAAAGCCATTGCAGACGGCCAAGCAGAGCAAAAAGCCTTTGTGGACGACAAAATCGGGTGGATCGTGGGGGGCATATTTGCCTGGATCTTTGGACTGGGGATCCTGGATTCCTGCCTTCGTTGAAGGGGGATTTTTTGGGCGTATCCCTCCGAAATCTTCGGAGGGTCGGGCTCCTTCAGGGTCCGCGTTCGCTACCGTGCTGCGCACCCACCCCTCGCAAAAGCGGGCTCGGGGCGGCCTTCCGTATCCCTTACGCGACTGAATGCCTGATTACTTTGTTACCTTTTTTCATTCTTTCTTACTGAATTTGATTATTTTCAATCTTCCAATCAAACCCATTGCCACCACATGAAAACCAAAATCCAACTTCTTTTCGCCGCCTTCCTGTTGGGGTGCCTAAATGTGTCCTTACTTTTTGCCCAAAGTCCACCGCAGGTGGACTACCGTGAGTACCAGTCACCCATCCGCAACCAGGAGGGACGGGGCACCTGCACGGCCTTTGCCGTGGTGGGCGCCATGGAAGTTTTTACGGGCGTACCCAGCGACCTGAGCGAGCAGTACATTTATGCCATGGCCAAGCTCAATCACTACGAGGAAATGGCCGAGTACGACGAGGGAGCCCCCCTTTCCTTCTATGTGGACATTCTGCAAAATAATGGCACGATAGCCGAATCAGAATCGCCTTACGACCCGAAAGCCCCCGTCTGGACCAAAGACGCTTCCAAATTTGAGGCCATGAAAGCCGATGTTGGGAGCAGCCTGCTCGATCTTCTCAATTTCCAGGATTATACCTTCAAGCTCGATAATAATTACTATACCCTGAGAAAAGGCATGGCAGCCCGCGACGTGGCCTGGATCAAACAGCAACTGGATCAGGGCGTTAAATCCATTCCCGTTGGCTACGCCATTTCGGGGCAGTACTGGTTCGACAAATCGCCCACCATTTCCAAAATGCTCCATCCCGCCGATTTTCTGGAAGTAAAGCAGAATGGAAAAATCAGTTCCTACGCTGTGGCCAGCCTCCTGAATCCCAATCTGGCGCTGGATATCGCCGAGGGCCGGGTGGACACCCAGTACACCAAACGCATTTACAGCCACAACGAAGGACACGCCGTGTCCATCGTGGGCTATAACAACCAGGGGTTTTTGATCAAAAATTCCTGGGACACCGACTGGGGGGAAAACGGATATGGCTGGATCAGCTACGATTACCACAAGATTTATTGCATTGAATTGCTCCTGATCAGGTCCATCAAATTTGCCCGCAGCCTGGGTGGTCAGGACAATGTCTGGAACCCCCGGGGCTGGTCTCTGAAGGTGATTCCCTACCATTACAAAAATACCATCCTCAACATGAACACAGACGGGGCCGAATTGAGCCTGGTCTGGATGGGAGAGGGCCGCCCCGAGGAAATGGCCGAGGTAAATTACCGGGTACTGGACGCCAATGGCAATCTGGTGGAGGAAAGCATTGGCTATGTGCAGGGCATTTTTGCCGGCGGCGACAAGATGGGGTACCCCGCTCACCTGCTGGACAAAAAGTACCTTTTTGGCCTGAGTCCTTCCTACACCGTGGAGGTGACCGCCAAATCTAAGTCAGGCAAGAGGTTTACCCAGCGTTACTACATCACGGGGCGCAAAAACGTTTGCTATTCGCCCCTGGGAAGATAAGCCAGGACTTATGTATCAATCCTCTGTCCTCCAGTTGGCGAGGGAACCGTCTTCATTGACGCCCGTGAGGACGTAATACAAAGGTTCTCTTTTCAATTTGAGGTTGGAAGGTCCTTTATAGTCCCTCCATCGCAAACCAGCCGGCAGGGCGGGCGGATTTACCGCGGTTATCTGTTCCAGGGTCAGGGAGAGAGATTTGGGATCAATAACTCCAGAAATCTCATAGGTTATGCTGCGGGATGAGTCAGCCATGATCCATTCAGATCGAATGCTGCCCCGAAAGGATAAATCCGGATTCAGCTTGGCGCAAAACCTGCGGGTAACCTGCCCAGCCTGCCCCCAGGCTGTGAATGGCCGGGTTTCAACATAACATTTTTCAAAATACGGTTCGAAGATCAGAAAGGGAACGAAGTTCCCGACCGACCGGTCGTTCTTCCACTCCCCGTCATAAGCTAAATTTCCCTGGTTGCTGTAAAATTTTCCGCTTCCTTCCCGCTTGCCGTTTACCCAGTTCCCTTTGTAGGTACCGTCGTCGTATTTTGCTTCTCCGTAACCCTGAAATTGGTTATTCCTGAAATTACCCTGGTATAAAATAGTTTCTACCCCATCATGCATGACCCTGCAAATGCCAAATCCATTTTGGCAGTCGCCTTCCAGGCAGGTTCTTTCCAGATGTTGGGAAAAAGCCTGATTGCCGCATAAAACGAGCAGGAGGAGGAAGAGGTTTTTCATAGTGAATGATTCTTTCGTTGGTATGGCATCTGTCGCCTGACCAGAATAAGTAAACTGTTTTAATTTAACACCTTCAGTTTATTTCACCAATATCTTCCCCGTAAACTCCCGCCTGGTTTTAATTCCACGCACCCTGATCAGGTAAATTCCGCCACTCAGATCGTCCACCCGCAGCTGGCTTTGCCCCCGCGGCAGGCGGGTTTCCCTCAGATTCTTCCCTTCCAGACTGTACAGGTTCACCACATATTCCGGGTCCGAATTGGCCTGGATGTCAATCTGCACATACTCCGTGGCCGGATTTGGAAAGACACTGATTTCCAACGGACGGGCCCAGGGCTCGCTTTGCCCCAGCGGCGGACTGATGTTTATGTGGTAGTCGCTCCCGTTATTATTATCCCAGGAATTGTCATTGAAATTGATCACAAAATCCACCACACTCACGCTTTGTCCCGCATTATTGAAGGGCCCGATTTTCAGGCGCAGTTCCCCGTTGCCATTGGGACCGTTCATGGGCGACTGCAGGGCCGGTCCCGTCCCCTGAAACAGGGCTGAACCTGCGGTCCAGTAGGCATTATTGGCCTGCGACCAACCATTGACCCCCCAGTGGAGCTTGCCTCCCTGGGTCACATTGGGCACCACAATCTCGACCGTGTCATTGACTGTGGGGTAGGTGGGTGTCCAGTAAATGCCGTTGGGGGAGGAACCCGTATTGCTGGCCCCCACATACACATGCTGGATGGGACTTTTGAAGGTATTCCCTTTGGCATCCGTGGCCTCCACATAATAGTCCACCAGGGTGTCGTGCAGGCCGGTAATCGCAGCATAATATTCATCCGCAATGTAATCGGGCAGGATGAAAAAGTTCACATCCGGGTTATTGGTGATGTTGCCCGTGGGGAAAACCCGCATTGTCATGGCAACCGTTTGCCAGGACGTGACCCCGCTGCCTCCCGCATAAGTTTCGTTCTCGTTGCCTGCTATGGGATTATTGCCGTCCAGATCCGTGCGATATTTCAGGTTGATGCTGGTAATGCCCGAAACATCGTAGGCAAAGGTCCAGACATGAAAATCCGAAGGATTGGTCTTTTGCTGGTAGCCGTAGATCGGGCCAAAACCTGTGCCGCCCGGGTTGTAGGGAAAGCGCTGGGGAATGAAAACCGTTGGCGGGGTATTATCTGTGCCCGAATTGGCCGAGATGGTCTGATCGGCAAAATCTGTGGCAATGTTGCAGGCCAGCGACTGCTTCACTTCCATGTCGAGGCTGGTGCCGTAGTACATGTAGCCACTGGTGAAGGCGGGCAGCAGGTGGTGCCAGGCGCGTTCCGCGCTGTTGGCCGTGGCATCTGGCTTCACGATTTTACTGATGTTCAGACTTCCTGTGAGGTCCTCCGCGGTCTGCACCCGGTTTTCAGCCGCCACCAGTACAGCCCAGTTACGGGCGTCCTCGGTCCAGCCATTGGGATCAAACTGATAGCTGCTGTTGTACATGGGCCAGAGCCAGTTGATAAACTGCGGGTGCCCCCAGTCGTTGGCCGCATTGAACCACGAGCCATCCTCCACGTGCACCACATCCGTGGCCGGCACGGGGTGATCGCTGATAAATTGCTGCACCGTGGTGGGCACATAGCCTTTGGCCGCAGCTTGTCCGGCGAAGCCGGGCACTGAGTTGGCATAGTAGTCGTACCCCCCGCCCCAGGCATTGTCGCCATCATGGGCCATCAGCACCAGACAGGGCTGGCTGTTATTATTATAAGGGGCGATTTTGGCATCAATATCGCCCGTACCCATGGTGCCAAAGCCATTCTGGTAGCTGAGCAGGTCGCCCATAGGCACCACGGAAATCTTGTATTCCGTGCCCGTGGCCGGGTCCACATACTTGGCCAGGTGGGCCTGGTAGCAATAGGGAGCGGCAAACGTGCCGCCGCGTCCGTCCTGGGTGCCGCTCCACCAGTGGGTGCCATTGGTGGGCACCTTGTCAGCCTGGTTGGGCGGATCCAGGTTGCAGCCGCTGTTGTTGAAACTGAGCGGATAATCGGCCAGGGTGCGGGCCAGGTGGCTGTTGGCCACCACACTCCATTCAAAACCCTCCTGCACCAGCACCTTGATGATGCGTTCGCTGAACGCACATTCGGCCGGCCAGTACCCTTTGGAGTAAGGGGGATTATTGCCAAAAGTCTGCCCGTAAATGGTCTTGTGGGCCTGGATCTGCTTGCGCAGACAATTGTCCGTGAGCAGGGGAGAGAGGGCGTGGTGGAAGGTAAATCCCACAATGTCCATGCGGGGCTTATTGCCCGATGTTTTCCAGCCACGGGCCGTGACAAAGTCCGATGCCCAGCCTGAGCTGTAACCCCATTGATTGGCATTGCCCAGGGAATTGATGTTTTCGATCAGACAACCCGAATAATTTACCTGCGCACCTCCTTCGGGATAGCTGGTGAGGGAGGAAACCGCATCCTTGGTGCGGTACTGATAGACTGCCACGCGGTCGGCCTTGCCAAAAATGTCCTGCAGGTCGTTGAGCGGGTGGTTCAGCCCATCCGAATACAGGTTGCCCCCGTTGCTCTTCAGGGAGTATGATTCCCACACCTTTTGGTAGGTATAGTTATTGGCCGGGCTCACCTCGGGCCAGTAATTGGGTTGCTGCAGGTGCCAGAGGTAGGAGGTATGCACCTGGGCAAATGCACCGGCAACCGCAAACACAAACAGCAAAAGGAGTAAATAATTTTTCATGGCTTAAGTGTCGGGTTTACACTAAGTCAATTTAGGGAAATTTGTCTGAGGGAGCAAGGGAGTTTGCAGGATTGAATTGAGCGTAGTGATCTGGCGGGTTGCGGGCAATGGATTACGAATCATTTTCTCCGCCCCCCAAATCTGCTACCCGGGAGCCGCCCCATAGGGGCTATTCTTTTTCATTCTGCCCTCATCCATCTTAAAATCCACCCCTGATCCTGATTCCTTGCACCACCATTGTTCATCATTGCACCCCAAACCCTGGTTATTTGCACCTCTATCCTGCATTTATTCACCCTTTACCCTGGTTGGGTGGACCCTGATCCTGGATCAAAATAACCTTCATTCTGGTGTGGTGGATCGTTAACCTGCATTAATTGCCCTCCGCCCTGTTTACAATCAATCAAATCGGGCTTAATCTGATTTTTTAACTCGAAACTGGATGCGCCTGGCATTATTTTACTTAGGTGAACTGAAAATATTGGTTCCGAAGATTGTCTGTCAATTAAGAAAATAATAAATACATTAAGGCGAAGGTTGGGCAAAACCAATGATTTTGAAGTAATGTGAGTTTGTTATTTCTGTTTATTTGCATCAACATTGAGACTATGCCCTAAATTCCCTGGTAATTATCCAGAGAAAAGAGGGTTCCGGGGAATTCAACCCTCTATTCTGGGAATTATTATGAAAGAATCCACATCCGGCCTTGCCAATCTTAACCTGATTAATGTGGAAAATGCCATTTGGGTGATTCAGTCATGGCAAAGTATTCCAGCATATGACTTTGATTTTCGAAGCTGGTTTCAATGCCGGGGCGCTAATAGCGGCGATGAAAACATCCAGGCTTTCGGCAGATTGGGAGCAATCAGAGACTATCGCAAACTGAGCCAGGATCTGAATGAGAATGGGGTGTTTTTGATCAATAGCCCTGAGCAAAGTGAAAGGGCTGGTTTCCTCAGCAAATGGTATCCCCATTTGCAGGACCTGACTCCCAAAAGTGTTTGCTATACCCATTTCCCCTCCAGGGAGGAAATTGAAAGGGATTTTAGCTGGCCGGTTTTCATCAAGGGGGATCGGCAAACATCCAGACACAACCAAAAACTCTCGGTGGCGAGGAACTTCCACGAGTTCGAATACATCAAAAGTGCATATCAATCCGACAAAATCCTGAACTGGCAATCGGTGGTATGCAGGGAATTTGTGAATTTGAGGAAGGTGGCAGATTCGGCAGACGGGAAGGTCCAACGCTCTTTTGAATTCAGGTTGTTCTTTTGGAAAGGAAATCTGGTCAGCGCGGGCCCCTATTGGCAGGATGAAAAACCCTATTTCTGGACCAAAGATGAGGAGTTGGAGGCCGTGAAGATTGCCACACTTGCCGCCGAAAGACTAAATGTCCCCTTTTTAGTGGTGGATTTGGCGATGAAAGAAAATGGAGAGTGGATCATAATTGAATGTAACGATGGTCAGGAGAGCGGCTATGCCGGGAATTCGCCGATTAGGCTGTGGCAAGCCATCATTGATCATGAAAAGAAAAACTTCTGTACAATCTTCAGGTGACTGGCCCCCTTTCTTTCTGCCCCCTGAATTCTTCGCAGGGGTACAGCAAGGTTGGGGTTATTCATCATACCAAGGCCTGGTTTTAGGCTCGAAGCCGGTTTCACAGACCCCGATTCTCCGAAGGAGCGACCTGCTCTGAAACAACCCGAACCCTAATGCCAGCCTACGGCAACGTAAACCCTGCCGGCGCCGCCGGCAGCACCCGCTTGGTCAGCAGATAATCCACAAAAAACCAGGTTTCGTCGCCGGAGGGACTGGTGGGGGGATTGAGCTGAATCTCGATGGTGTTGACCTGGTTGAGGTCGGTGCGGGGATGGCTGCCCGGGGTGAGAAAGCTGTCCAGGGTGACTTCGGCCGTTTGCATCACGATCACCGTGTCTTCTTCGCACTTGGTTTTGAAATCCTTGGTATAATAGGCTTTCTGGTGGGTGGAGGGTACCGCGGTTCCCTGAATTTCCGTGCCAATCGTGCCCGAGGTGCTTTTCAGCCGCAGGGTGAAATTTTTAAGTTCCACCGTGCGGCGGGCGGTCGCATCGTGGGCATCGTACTCTTTGGTGTAGCGGATGCTGAAGTGGGTAAAATTAACCAGATTGTCAGCAGGCAGAATGGGAATCCTGAGCACCATAGTTTGCGCGGCGGGACGTTTCCAGGCATTCATTTTGGCCTTATTGGCAAACACTTCGTGTCCGTTTACATCCCTTCCACTGAGAATATAAACCGTTTCAGGGGTTACCGCGGTGCCTGTGGTGGTGTTATTGCCCGTGATGGCCCGGTCGTCGAGGGCCTTCACCGTGGCCGGACTGGAAAAGGGGAAGGGGAAAAACCAGGCCCGGGATATATCCTGTCCCAGGGAGGTTGCGTGGTATTCGCCCGTAAAAAATGCCAGTCGATGGGCTTCATTCAACTGGGTGGCCAGAAATGCATTGCCCACCGTGGCTTTCGCAATTTCTTCGTGGCCATGGTTGCTGAGCATGTGGATCGGGCTTTGACACAGGATTTGCTGATTGGCCTGCCGCCTCAGGTGAGAAAGTCTGCGCCACACCTGATTGAAGCGGGCGTGATTGGCGCCGTGACTGAAAACCATGGCCTTGGGCGCATTGACATTTTCGTATTCGTTGAAGGAATCTTCCTCCACGTCCGGATCGTGGGAGCCCGAAATCACCAGGTAAAAAGTGGTGGGAGAATCCACAATGGCATCATTCCCCGAAGGCTCCAGCGACACCAGGGTTTTTACATTGGCCATGGTGGGATTTCCCAGAATACCCATCAAATCCATCATGAAATGGTATTGGATGGGATTCAAACTGATGGAAAAACCATGCAGCACGGTATGGCGGTTGAAATCCCCGATCCTTACTCCCATGGAATTTTTGAGGGGATCAGCGGGATCAAGGGTAATGGGGCCAAAGGCGTCGGTATTGGTGGGCGCGGTGCCTTTGCGCGACTCAAAGTAGATCTGGACCAGGGCGGCACAATCGGCCCCGCGGGAGTGGCCCATGAAGCCCAGGTTGGTGAAAGATATTTTTCCTGCCAGGTTGTCTTTCAGGGTCTTAACCAGCTTTTCGGGTGAACCTGTGGTAAGAGGTTCTTCCAGAGCCAGGGCTTCCTGCAATGGAACCAGGCTGCCATCCGCCTTCTTTACCAGGATGGGCTGGCCCGTGGTTACCGGGCTGTTCACCAATTGAAACAGGACAGTCAGATTCAGCAGGGCCAGCTGAATGCGCAGGGAGTAGTCGAATTCTGATGGCAGCACATCCAGATTGCTGGCCGGGTTGACATTGACTGAAATGGAGGCAATTCCCCGGTCACCCAGGTATTCCTGCAAATAGCGGTAGCCGCGGTAACTTTTGGTTTCCACCGTACGTCCGCTACGCGTCTCGTAACTGGTGGCTTGTCCGTGTATGAATATTGCCAGGGGAAATGGAGCTCCGGTTTCCTGATCAGGCACCACCAGATTGGCGGTCAGGGGCGCAAATTTATTGCCCGCACTGTCGGCGGCCAGTACGCCAAAGCCATCCAGCCGGTTGAACCGGGTAAGGGCAAACTGGGCAGAATTATTGCCCGTGGCGGCGATCATGAGAGGCCGCACCACCCCGTTGAAGGGATTGTGGTTATTGCCTCCGTCACTGGCCATAATGAATTTCCCAAACAGGCCGTAGCGTCCGTCGATATGGTATTCTGTGTGTGCCATTTTTGAGTGCCGTTCTTTCCCTGTTTTTTAGCCCAGATCAGGAATAATATTAACCCCGGGGCCAGATTCGCCCGGCGTATGGATGTCAGTAATGATGCCAAATCCACCGCTGAGGCTTTGTCCGAGCCGCATGGCACCCTGAACTTTGAAAAACATGCGAAACTCAAGGTCTGCAAGCTTCTGCCGTGAGGTTCTGGGCAAAGGTTCCATGCGCAAAAATCTGATCTGGCGAATCATGGACTGGGCTACAAAGCTGTTGGCAGTGTAATTGGTGGGATTTAGAAAATTGAATTGCTCCACGATTTCTTTGTGCCGGCTTTGGATGATAGCCAGAGGGAGGCCAATGAATTTATCGACATCCTGCCAGGTATCCGTGTAGATGGTGATGTGAAATTCCTGCTCAAAATCCTTTAGAATTGAGATTCCCACATAATTATAGGTTACTCTCAGCACGTCACTGCCTGCAATGTCCCGCACGATGGTGATCGATTTCGCAGGAATATCCACCGTGAAATCAATTCCAGGCAGGAGAGTTTCACTCCTTTCGGTCACCAGGCCTTCGTTGTATACGACTTTGGCGCTGACGCTTCCCTCCAGCGGCTGATAATTGAGCACATAGGGTCCGGCGGGGGTTCCCACATTGACCACAATCCGTTCCCGGCTTTCCACTGGCCCAGGCTCACCTGCCGGGTCATTTCCGCCCGCCTGAAGCATGGTCAGGGTGGTGGCCTCCACGGCCCATTTGGGCCGGGCGGTCATGGCGGGAGCGGTAATGGGACCCGGACGTACCCGGCTGGTCATAGCCGAATATTCTCCGTCAAGACCAGCCTGAAGGTGTGCGATTATGAGCGCTATGAGTTCCTGGATCACAGTTCAGTAGGTTGAAAAATTGTCAGGGCATTAACTCGAAAGTGATGCTGTCTGAGTGCATGCCTTCGCTGGTCGCCGTGACGGTGATGGTAATTGTTTCGGGTACAGACTGAAGGTTGAAGGTGGCTTTGTCCTGGTTTTTCAGGTCAATGATCCGCTTGTCCAGACGCCCGCCCGTGGTACTTATTTTGATCAGAGCGGTGGTCTTCTGCGGCTTGATACCGTTCATGACCGTCACGGTGACCGGGGCAGTGGCAGTGCTGTCTGCCTTCAGTTCGGGCATGCCGTCGCCGTCTGTGTCTTTGAGTGTGGTGGAAAGCTTCAGGGCCAGGGTGGGCTTGTGTTCCAGCCCGATGGGCACCCCTTTGGCATCCAGGGTGAATTGCCAGTGGTCGGGATTCATCAGGTATTTAGGCGAATCTTCCACGACAAATGACCCGTATTTTTTGGGGTCGAGGTCCGGATATATTTCATTCAGAGTCAGCTCTCTCAGATTTCCGTTGTCGAATACCTGAGGCGCCATGCCGATGAATTTATTGGTCTTTTTTTCGAATACGACGATCATGATCTTTTCTTTGTGGGTTCAATGAATTAGCAACAAATCTCACCAGCCGCCTTTTTTGCCAATGGCCATTACGTGCGCATAGACCAGGTTTCCATCCGTGCTGATGGAGACCAGCCCCGTGTTCTGGTTGATGGTGGCATTGAATGCGCGGGTGGCACCAGAGCCTGTCTGGGTGAATTGCCAGGTTTTTATGGCACACAGAAATTTGCATTCACTCAGCAAAAAACCTGAAGGAATGGAGGCTGTTTGTCCACTCTGATAGGCTCCAATACTCACCCCAATCTCACCTGGCAGTACGCCAGGCGCCATTTTCAGGGCGGTTACCGCGCCATTGGCGAGTTCGTTGGTGCCCACTGACAGGTCGATTATCTGAGTGGCCCCCACGGAGTTGGCTCCCATGTCGTTGATGGTGATGCTGCCATTGACAATGTGGTTGGAATTGATGGAATTTACCTGAATATGCGAACCACTGATGGAATTGGTGGCAATTTTGGTGCCGTCCACGGCCAGGGGACCGATCTTATCTTTGGTGACGGCTCCGTCCTGCAATTTGGCGGTACTGATAGCCGCGTCTGCAATTTTTTGCAGGGTCACAGCCAGATCATTGATGCCTGCAGTATCGATTTTGGGGCCGTCCTCGGGTCCGCCAGTGTGGCTGTGACCGATGGTGGCATCGGGATTGAGCTTATCGAAGAGGGCGGCGATGGCTGCCATGGCCGCATTCCAGTCCTGGGAGCGGATGAGGTCGCCGGCGGATTTATTTGATGGATTAAATGGCATATTTTTATCTCCTTTTTAGAATGTGATTTCCCAGATCAGGGTAAGTTTAAAGTCCACGGTTTTGTTGACGGGTGGAAAAACCACCCGGTTGTACATTACGCCTGCATTATTGGCGTTGAAAAGTCCGGCCTCGGTCAGGGGACCGTTGCCTTCGTTGAAGTCCAGGTCGCAGGAAATGGTGATTTTCGCCTTTCCTGCTGGGGTAATGACCAGGTCATTGGCCGGGTTGATGGGATTGATCGCCTTGCGGAACAACTCTGAATCGAGCTGGGTATGGGTTCCAGGTACGGTGACGGAGGCCCCGGTGCCAATGGCAACATGAGATATGGTGGGGATATTCTGGTTGATGAATAATTTGGCCACCAGATCCCGGCCGGTTTGCACAATGTCATTATGGGCGGCAATTTCCTCTACCAACTCATTTTTCGCATTGCGAAACTGAAGTGTGAGTTGCCCTTTGGGGTCTATGGAATCAGAAAGTATCATAAGCTTACGCGTTTTATCATTTATGCAAATGTATTTAGTGAGTCAAATGAGGTCATATCAAAGACCCCCGAAAGGGTCAGGCTGTCGCTCAGGTCATGGTTGAGCCCGCCAGGATAAGGGGTGGTGATGGAATCCACGGTGAAATTTGCCTCTTCCATTTCGTGATTTTCCAGCGGCATTTTGTCCTGCAGGGTCAGTTCCACCTGATGCTCCTGGACTTCAGTAAAGTACTTTTCGTAGGCTACGGTGGCAAATGTGCCGGCCGCTTTGACCTTTTCCACGATGTACCCGATCTTTTCCCGCGGTTTATCGGCCAGATTATCCAGCACCTCAGTGTAGCCGGGTATATCCCAGGGAATTCTCACCATGAAAGTGCCGGGAGTGAAGCGGGTCATGGAAACTTCAACATCCAGGATGGGACTGCCGTCTGAAAATACTGCCTGGTCCCAGTTGTTTTGGTCGAATATGCCCGGTGAATTGACCTGGGTTTGCTGGAAAAGGGCAAAATCCCATTGATTCTGGTCAAAATAACCTGCGGGCATGCCAAATCCTCCCTCAATCCGCATTTCCGAAAAGCCAGGCTGCAAATAGGGAGTTGCTCCAGTCAAAGTGACCGGATTTCCATTCAGCAGCGCCATTCCGTTGGTAAGGAATTTCAATTCATCCCCGGCCTGAAGGGTGCCAGGATAGCGGGCTGAAATGCCCGTTTTCAGGTTGGTCAGGGTAAGGTCCACGATGGGATTGCCGAGGGAGGGAGTTACGTTAATTTTGACCTGGGGGGTGATGTCCACATAATTGGGATTCTCTACCTGGAAATTTTCAAATAATGCCAGCTCAAAAGGTTGGGTGGGAGCAGATTCAGGCAAAAATTCCTCTACCCTGATCGTGTTTCGGGCAATTTTGGCGGCCTCGCTGTCGCCCACAATACCCAGGTTGGCGGCCACAATGGCAATGATCCCCACTTTGGTCGAGGCTCCGCTGCGCAGCACTTTGATCAGCCCCATGATGCGGTCGCGGTACAGGACATCATCCTCAATCCCGTCTGCTCCCTGACGTCTGGCCTGTTGTTTCAGGAGAGAAGTCCCGCCCAAAGCTTCCACATACAAGGCAAAAATCCCATCCAGATCGCCCTTTTCGTCGGTATCAAAGCCTTTGGAACCTTCATTATTGGCGGTATTCACCCAATGTGACCGCATGACTTTGATCAGATCTTCTTCAGCAATATCCACCTGCGCACCAAACACTTCCACCAGACGGTAGAGGTTGTTCAGCCTGTCTTCCGACCTGAAAAAGGCCGGAAAGCGGGAGATGATGCTGTCAGTTCTTGCCATGTTTTATTTCAGTTCTCAGTTCGTGAATTGGATATCGCCGGTTTGAATGGGCACGATAAATGCCTGCTCCACCGAACGGATGTGCAGGTCGTTGGGGGCACCAATGCTGGCAGTCTGAACCCGGTTATCGGCCTCAGAATCAGCCTGAAGATCGAGGCTGGCGACGCTGAAGTTGACGGTGGGAACAATCGGATTTTCCAGTTTCCCTTTCAGATTGCTGAAGACCACACTTTCGCCAGGCTCGCTGTCTGCAAGGGCATTATTGAATGCATTCCTGACGGCCAGTTTGAGTGCATCGCGGTCGCTTTGGGTGGCCGCAGCCGGATTGGCCAGGGTCAGGGTCAGGTTATTGGTCGAAATGCTGACCGGCTCGATGGTATCAGAAATACAGAGGAATTCGAAAAATGCCCGGTTCAGTAAGCCAACGGCAATTTTCTTTTTGTCCACGATATTGGGTTGGACCAATCCGTTGATAAAGCCCAGGAAATCGTCTTTTTCGATGGAAGCATCCAGAACCTGAGGCACGGCTTTGGCGGCTTCGGTCAGGGCCTCAAAGGTGATGTCCTCCTCCGGACCCAACTGATCAAGCACTTTGCTGACCGCAATTTCCACCCCTTCAATGGCCTTGTCCCGGTCTTTGTCAAGGATATTGAGGGGCAAAATCAGTTTGATGGCTCCCGTGATTTCCAGGCGGTTGGCATAGCCAAAGATGGTTTTCACCACGGGTTTTTCCACGAAGGTGACCACGGCCTCAAAATCCCCGTTTTTCTCGATCAGTAATTCCCTGGGATCATCTTCCGGGCCCGGACTCCAGGTTTTGAGGGTCAGGGAAAGGGAATTTGGGGTTAAGATAAGGCCCTGATTGGTAAGCGAATCAACGATGTTTTGCTCAATTTCGCTTTGCAGGACCGTTTCTCCCTGGACTTTCTGGCCAAAAAATCCTTGCAGGGCTGCTGCCACCAGCCCCGCATCAGTTCCGTTGAGATTTAGGGCCTGATAGGCAATGTTGAATTCAAGTTCCTTGTCTTCTGAGGCGACGGAAATGTGGCGGGGTTTGATCCGTTCAAACTCTTCTACTGAAATGAATTTTTCCTGGCCAGAGAAGTTAAAGAACACAGAAAGGTCCTCATTCAGTACTTTGCGGGTTACAGTTCCCTCGAAATCAGCCAGATTTTCAATGTTTTCAAGGTCGAGAATGGCTTTCACCAGTTTTCCGTAGAGCAAGGCCTTGCCCATGCGCAGGTCGCCCATGAATCCAATGATCTCATCGGCTACTTTTTGTTCGAATTCGCCCCTTTCTTCCATATTCAGACTCAGGGAAGCAGATACATCAATGCGGAAAACCGCGCTGGTCACTACTTTGCCTGCAGGTTTGAGAATGGAGAATATTCCTGCCGCCCGAACCCGTTCAATTTCCGTTTCAATTCTTTTCTTTTCCGCCTGTTTTTCGGCCTCCGTGCCCTCTTCCAGTCGGGGGGCATCCACATATACTTCGATCAGCCCAAAGTCTTCCAGGCGGATGTCCGTAGCCAGCTTCCCGGTAAAGGCAGCCGCAATTTCAGGCTTTTTCCAGTCGAGATAGGGATTGCCCAGGTCGGTCAGTTCGCCCGATTTTCCTTCGATCAGCGCTTCCACTTTGACTTCCTTTTTGGTACCCACCAACTCTGTCCCATCATAACTGACAGGGTCGAGGGTTTTGAAAAAGGTCTCAGGCGACCCGGCGGGGGTGATGGAAAGCAGGCTGCCGCGGGGAATATCCATCGCCAGTTGACCCAGATTTTTGATGTGGAGCAGGCCGCGGGGAAAGTGGAAATTTTCTTTCACCCGTGCATCTCTCACCCCTGAAAGGCTGAGTAAGGCATTTTCAATGGACAGGATGGTGGCTTTGCCAGAGGATATGAGGGCATTTTTGGCCCGTTCGCGGAGTTCTTCATCTGTTTCGCGGCGTTTGCCCACCAGGCGCACCGGGCTTTCGTTATTCACATATTTGATGCCGGGCACGGGGCGGGGCATGACCACGATGGTTTCTGAGGCCGTTTCCTGTTCTTCTCCCCGTTCGATGGCGCGGATTTGCACTTCCACGGTGGTTTGGGTGGCGCCCATGGTGGCCACCTTGCTGGTCTGGAAGACCTTTTTTTCGCCAGTGGAGGATTCTTCCGTGGCGATGAGGGTGCCCTGGGGAATGATGATTTCCTGACCTGCGCCTTCGCGCAGGAAGGTGACGGTGCCCTCGGCATAGTCGGGCAGGCTGCGCTGTATGCCCAGTACGGCCACCACCTGGTCGAGCTGGTTACCCCGGGCCGTATCCACGTACCCGGAAAGATAGACCAACTGCATTTTTTCGTACAGGAGGGCCATTTCGTAGGCAAATGATTCGTACATGGTGCGGGCCACGCTGCCGACTTCAAAGTCGGTGACGACCTGGCTCATGGCCCGCATTTCGTCGAAGATATCTTTATATTTTCTGGGGGTGAATGTCATGGCTTATCCTTCCAGATTGATTGGGATGAGTAGGGTAAACGGGTCTCCCTGGGATGGGGTGACGCTGAGGGTGGCCCGCAGGGTGCTGCGGTCATATCCCCGTTGGGGTGGATCAAAGCTGATGTAATTGACTTTGAGAATGCGTTTTTCCTGGGCAATGGCTTCCCGGATGTAGGCGTCGGCCAGACCACGGACCCGCAGGTTGTTGGGTTCGCCAATCAGGGTATGGAGGCGGGAGCCGTATTTGGGATGTCCCAGGGTGCTGAGTTCGCCCTGGCGGGTAAGCAGGCGGTTCAGGAGAGCCTGAACAAGATTGTCGCGGCCTTCGAGGGTGGCCAGATCGCCTCTGCCGTTGACCTTCAGGTCAACGTAGGTGCGGTCGCTGACCTGCTGGTCGAATCCGCGGTCGGTGAGCTGTATGTCTTTCAGATATTCTTCTGCCATGTCCTGCTCCTGTGTTTCAGATTGCCTGTCCCTGTCGGGTGAGGGTGCCGCTTACAACCAGATTACCCTGGATGTTGACGGTGCCTGTGTTGTTTTTTGTGATCAGATCGAGGCCGCCATTGGCTTTGAACACGACCTCGGCTCCGTTGGTGTGTTTCAGCGATATGCCAGTTCCCAGCGGACTGATTTTGATGGTGTGGCCGTTGGCCACCAGCTCTATTTCCCCATTGAAGTGGGTGGTTCCGCTGGCCGGATTGAGGGTAATTTTACCCGTGCCTCCTCCCGAATTTTGCTCCAGCTGAATCTGGGTGCCTCCGTCCGTTTTGAGTTTGATACCCTCTGTCTGGCTCAGGTGCACAAAGGCATGGCCATTTTGGGTCACCGCATGCGGGCAGGCGTTGTCTTCCCCAACGCAGATGTTATTGTCAGCTTCCAGGGCGTTTTTTTCCTCGTAGGGGCAAATGAACAGTTTCATTTCGAGGTTAGGCGCCGGCAACGGGGGCTTCCAGGATTTGTCCACAATCCCGTTGATGAATTTATAGTCGCTGTTTACTCCGTTGATCCGTGCCATTTTATCCTACTTGTGAGTTGCGGCCTTTGGCCTGGATTGAATTCAGTTTTTCGGTGGGTATCAGAATGGGGCAGGGGGCTCCCAGGTTGCCCAGGTGAGTGTGGGAAGTGAGAATGATGTCGTCATTGTCACCTACGGCATTGGCCAGCATTCTTCCGCCTGCTTTGACCTGCCCTGTGGCGGCATCTCCCACGGTAATATTGCCCATGCTTTTCAGGGTAATATCTCCCGAGCCTGCATCCAGGGTGATGGCGCCGCTTTCGAGAGAAATCTTCACCTGTCCGTTTGAGGTGGTCAGGGTGACTTCATCGTCGTTCACGGTGACCACGCTTTTTTCGTCTTTGCTGGTTACGGTTACCACTCCGTCGCCATCCATTTTGAGGGTTCCACCCCCGGTAAGGCTGTGCTGCAGGATAAATTCCCCTGATTTATTGACCGGCGGCCGATCTTCATCGTTGTAGAGGCGGCCAATGATCACGGGTGCATTGATGTCACCGCCAATGAAGGACAGGAGTACCAGATCATTCACATTGGGGATGTTGGCCATGCCCATGTGACCGGTGGCCACTGGCACTTTCCGCAATTCGAAATCGCTTCCGTCGGGTTGCTTGCGGTTTTTGAGCCTGACCGTGCATTCATAATTGCCATCGTCGCTGTCGCTTTCGTGGGGAAAGACAGAGATCACGAGCCCCAGTTCCGTGGTATAGATTTTCCGGGTTTCGCGTTCTGCGACTTGTTGCATTATTTCGATAAATCCATCCAATTTATTTTTCCTCCCAATTGATGGTGGTTACAAATCCGTTCATTTTGTCGTAGAGGTGCCGTATGCCGGTGATTTTATAATCCCCGTTGAGGCTGTCTTCGGGTAATTCGCTGAGGGTCACTGTTCCCCCAAGCTTTACGGTGGGGGTTCCCATGGCTTCCACCCAGCCTAGTTTTTGGGTTGAGAAGGCATTCATCAGCTTTTCGGCGGCGCTGGCGGCGGCATCCTGGTTGCGGATGCTGGGGTCTGCGACCCGCAGGATATTTCCCGAACTATTCCCGGCATTGCCTTTGACTTCTTCTTTGGTCAGCCAGGAGTAGGCTTTGTCGCCTTCACCCAGGGAAGCAGGGCTTTCGCCATAAACCTCCACCCCGTCCAGGGTCGGTGCCAGTTCTTCGAAATTATAGTCCAGAATTTCCGCTCCATAGCGCAATTCCTGGCCCTGAGATGAGGCCCAGGGTGCGAAGGTGAGGGCATCGTCGGGGTTGGCGAAGAGGTCGAAACCATCGCGGCGGGCCAGCATTTGCAGGTGAGAAAGCAGGTGGCGGTCGGCGCCCAGGGCGTAAAAAGGATAGGTAAGCCCGGATTCGACCTTGTCTGTGTCAATTTCGGCCAGGGAAGCCAGGTCTGAGACAATGTCACCTGCTTTTTGCTGTTCGTACACTTTGTTGATGCGTAGCTGGCTGAGGGCCTGCATGGCGCTGCTGCACCAGAGGGTGTAGGCGGCGGTTTGCTGGCGGATTTCGGAAATGACCCCGGTGAAAACGGTTTCTGTGCCCTGATCGGCATCTCCCAGTTCAATGCTGACCGGATCACCCACGGCGACGGTGTCGCCGGGCGCAAGGCCGAGGCGGATGACCGCCGTGTTGATCTGGTTGAGCCGCAGGTCCACCCGCACAGACACAGGCAGTCCTGACTGGGTCAGGCTGTCCGAATCGGCGCTCATGGCTCCTGCTGTTATTTTGAACCGGGGGTTCATCTTATTTTACAATTCTTTTTACCACAATTCCATCGCCGCCATCGCCACCGTTTCCGGCTTTGGCCCCGAAGGCAACTTTGATGTTCTGACCTGGTCCTGCAATCACATCTCCAACAAATTCTTTGGCAATGAGGATTACAACTCCGCCGCCTCCCCCGCCAGCATTTCCAGCTCCGCCGGCTGCTCCGCTGGCATCAATGCGATCCCCTCCGGGCGAAAAGGTGATTTTTGGGGCACAGAGTACCACCATTCCCCCGCCACTGCCACCGGGATTGGCGCCATCGCTGCCACCGGGTGCTCCTCCTTTGCAGAGGGCAAGTACTCCCAGGGCCCGGCTGGACCATTTTGCATCTGCATTTGCACCTTTGTTGCCAGGGCCCGCGGGCGGGGTTCCTGCTTTGCCAACCAGCATGGTTACGCCTGAGCCCGGAATTTTGCAGGCTCCTCCATTTCTCGGGTCAGGAGGCTGAACGCCAGGAGGGGGCACCACGGCGGGGGCAGCTGAAGCCGCAGATCCTCCACCTCCTCCAAAATCACCCGAGGTACCTGCTTTGGCTCCTTTTCCAACCGCATTGATTTTGGCGGAAATGGTGATTGATTCTGAAGCCATCCAAATCAGGGGAACTTCGTCATGCAAATCCACCTGGGCGGTCATTTCGATTTTTCGGGCCCTGATCATTTTGATCGCCATGTCGGCAGCATTGCCGCCATTGACCACCACAGTATTTCCTGGCAATCCTTCGGAGTCGCTGTTGTCGCAGCCCCAGGGAAAGGAGTTAAGGGCAGCCAGGATATCCTGGGTATTTTTGTCATTGAATCTTAAACTTTCAAGCAAAAAGGCATCCACGGGCGAGCCGGGTTTGGTTGCATTTTCGGGGATGGTTATATATTCTTTCAGTGCCATAGGACTTTTTTATTTTACATTCCAGGTTGGGTAAGGGCAGAGTCGGTAAACAGGTCGGTTGTCTTCGGTAAAATTCTCTTTAGGTGACCAGGTTCCGGGGGTATTGTCGGCGATCAGAAAAGCGTTGGCAATCCTTTGACCTTTGGTGGAATTGGCATAATTCCTACCCCCTATGAGGTAATATCGATTGGGTGATATGTAGAAATCCCAGGTTCCTGTGATGGTTATGGTTTTGCCATCAGCGGAAATACTGGCGATTTCCTTGTACTGAAGAAGGGAAGTGTCAGGATTTTTCCTTGGGTCGCGGTAATAAATTGCAATAAACATTTCTGGTTTGGAGGGATCGTGAGGAGTCTCTCCATCGAGCACGAGGGTATTGGTCCCTGCATTTGCACCAACCAGCGGTTGACCCATGATTCCCGGGCTGCAATGCGCAATATTCATGCTTTTGGCCTGCGGAAGGGTATAGGGTCCGGGGTCTTTTTCTGAAATGAAGGAAAAATCCTTGAAGTAATCGGGCGCCTGCGCCCGCTGGCGGCCTCCAATCACGTAATATGATCCATTCTGTGGTTTTTTACCCCAGTTGTTGGAAATGGTGATTTTGCGGGTTTCTGGGTTGTAAGCCGTGATTTCCTGGTACTCGTTGAATTTCTCTCCATTTAAATCAAACCAGGTCACCAGAATAAATGCGCCTTTGTATTCATCTTCTCTGGGGCTGGCAAAACGGTCGAGAACCAGGGTATTGTCTCCTGCATGTTCGGCCATGGCGATGATTTTGACCGAATCTCCGTTTACCGGGTTTACAACCCAGTTGGTAAATACCACAGCTTTGACCAGACCACGTGGGTCAGTGGTACCCGGATAGACTGCACCTTTGGTTTTGTCGAATTTCCAGGATTTGATTTTGTGGTAAGAAGGCGGAAATCCCGGACGGGTGTGTTCGATATACAATCCCTTGAAAACATCGTCCTCTTTTCCGTAAATCTGGTAGTTACGTTCATAGATCCACAGGTCCAGTTCGATGGCTTTAGCCGAAACGGATGTTATATCATTCACCTCCTCGTACATGACGGTCGATTCCTGAAAGGAGGGATGTACGACAGAAATATTGACAGTTTCCCCGGGACGTTTGAGATCTGGAAGGCGTTCATTTCCAGATTCATACCAGGTCAGATCGCGGCAAACGCCATTTTCTTCATCCACATCCGCAAATACGTAGGGAAGAGAGTAGGCATTATTCGATTTTACCATCAGGTGGAGGTGATTGTAAAAGCTGATGCCCGTGTCACCTGAATGCATGATGTGCTGTCCCTGAACCACAGGGAGGCCGTTGATGCGGTCTGAAGGGATGCCGCGGCGGGCAAAGGCATAACGCACTCCGTAATGGGCCGCATGGTGATAATCTGCCGTGGTGAGCACGGGATCGTCCGTCCAGTCGCGGTCGTATACGGGATCTTTGCCCCCACCTTCGGTGTGGTGGTTGTGCCAGACCTCGATCCCGTTGCCACCTTCCGTGGTGTGGTCGGGATAGATGTCCATGTATTTTTCCACGTATCCGGGACGGATGGCGAGTACCTCCATCCAGTGGTCGTGGTCCCAATCGTAAGCATAAATCTGGTTGGTAGCCTGATTGTGGCTCCAAACCCCGTTATTGCCCTGGGCACATTGTCTTACATCCCCGCTGGGATAAGGCATTTTGTAGGGTGAACCTTCTTTGGGGGGATATCCTTTAAATTCTTTGAAATCAGATCCGTCGCGGTTTTTGCCATAGTGGCCATTTTCCGTGCTTCCGTTCCAGATCAGGTAATTGTAGATCGGGTGTTTGAACAGTCCGGCCAGGAGGGCTTCCAGCGAAAGCCAGCCCATGGATTCATCACTGGGTTTGGTGACATCCATGGAGGTGCCTTCAGGCTGCTGACTGTGACTAATTCCCCAGCTGATAAACCAGCCTGCTACTGCCCCAACATAGCTTCCCAACCAGCCCATGATCCAAAGCCCCACAAATTTGCCCGCCCCGCCCGTAGCAGGAAAACCAAAGTTTTTGCGACCGGGCACTGCGGCCAGAATCCAGGAAAATACCTCGGCCACGAACATGGAAAAACCTTCCACTTTGTGGTGATTTTCAGAGGTGGGTTTTCCCAAAGGATCAGCATTCAAAAGGGTGAAAAAGGATAATAATCCCTGACGAATGCGGGAAGCCCAGTTATTATACAACAGATTTTCTACATAATCTTTGCCCAGTAGGGTGAAGTAAAAAATCCATTGTCCGTCTCCTGTTTTGAAATGGGCACCCTGCATGGAAGTCAGGAAATTAACCCCCAGGGTCACGGCTTGTTCGAAATACCAGTTACCAAATACGCGGTAGGCTTTCACCCAATCCTCGTCGTCGTTATAGCCAATCAGGGCCGTGATGATGCCTTTGATCGCGTTGAGGCTCAAATTGGCCACGTTGCTCACCCAATCCCGTTTCTGGACCGACCGCAGGTGCATGCCAAATTCGGCTGCATCCACTGCCACATCGCTCCAGTGAGCCAGATTTTCCATCACCGTAGGTGAAAGCCATTCTTTCTTGAATGACATGCGGGAGAAGAAATCCTCGTCTTCGAGTTTGTTTCTGTCCGCCACCCCAACCGCTTCAGTGTGACCCACCCGGCGATCAAACCAGGTTGCGTACCAACTGACCGGGTCGAGCCCGCCCCCACCTTCTGTTTCCACATTTACCTCGACGGTGACATTGAATTTGCCCGAGAAAATATCCATCAGAATGCCTATGCTTTCCGCGGTATTTCCTGCGTCTTTGAGGATTTTGGCCGCTTCAGCCCGGATTCTGTCCCAATCCTGGTTGGAAAGGAAGTTGACCAGCATGGCGGAGATCTGGCTGAGATCAAGGTTGAGCTCAATCTGATTCATCTGGTCATTGACCAGGCGCTTCAGCTTTTCCAGATAACATCCAATCAGATATTCGTTATGGCCCTGTTCGCTGTGATCGCCCTGGATGAAATCTTCTTTCATTTTTTGAATGACGATGTCAATGGCGTTGTTCACGAACTGGATCATGCGTTCGCGGGTCAGGCCCAGATCGACGGTTACTATGTTGATCAGAGCGGCAAATTTCTCTTCAATGGCCTGGGCGCTCAGCCCTTCCAGCAGGTCGGCCAGCAACAGCAACAGCTGAGCCATGGCATGGACGCCGTCTGAAGGGTTTTGTATCTGGTTGAAGGCATTGGCCAGCCCCTGAAAAGCCAGGATCATGGGATTGATCAGGGCCATAAAGTTTTGGGTGGCATTGGCCAATCGGGTCTGCATTTCCTGAATCAGGCTTTGCATGGCCTCCTTGAGGCCTTCTTCCAGCTTTTGACGGGCCCGTCCTCCATGCAACCCGTCGGAAAGCATGCGGGAAATCAATTCCAGCAACTCCTCAATCATGCGCTGATCAACGGGGCTGATAGATCTTTCCAGGACCTGGGGGCGATATAGTATGTGGTTCAGCGCCATGGATTAATTCGCAGTTATGGTTACGGATACTGAGACGCCCGTCACGCCTCCTATGCTGGACGGAATGGAACTCCACATGTCCTCGTACGAATCAGAAACCCGCAGCAATTCTGTGCGAAGGTCTTCCTGCAGTTTCTGGATCAGTTCGAGGAATTTATCAATCTGCACAGAGAGATCGAAGCGCAGGAGGAATTCCAGTACCTTTTCGAATTCGGGCTGCAATACATCCACAATGATTTTGGCGGGATCAAGGCGGCGCAGATTCTCCACAATGTCGTGGTAGGCCAGGTCCAGATCAGCGGCTCCGAGCAGTTTGTTGATGTCGAGGATGGAAAGCAATTCGTCGAAGGCCTTGGCCAGCACTTTGGCAATGGCGGCCGGGCTAAGGGCTTCCAATTCAGTTCTGAGGGCATCAAATACATCCTGCAATCCTTCTCCCACAAAGCCAAAATCGAGATTCAGCAAGGTTTCAATCAGACTGTTGAGCGCATCCCTGAGGTCTTCCAGGGCATCCGTGATAGCCAGTATGTCGGTCAGAATTTCATTGATATCATCCACCAATCCAGACATCTGCTGAAGGATTCCATCCAGCCCGGCCTGCAGATTTTCAATCAGCTGCATGATTGGTTCCAGGGTTTGGGTGAGCTGGTTGGTGATGGTGTCCGTCAGCATGGTTTGCAACTGCCCGACCGTAAGGGCGGGTTGATACAGTTGCATGATCGGGCCAGAAGGTTCCAGATAGCGGGTGTCCCAGTTTTGCATGAGATCATCAAATCCTGCTTTGCTCTGGTTCAACTGGCCGGGCAATTTTTCCATCAGGTCCACGGGTGCAGCCAGGGCTGCACTGATGGGGTCAAAATTATTGAGGAAAAATTCGAGGTTATCCCGATTCAGGGAGGGCACCAAAAGGGCGATTTGATCTGTAGGGAATACCTGAATGGCGGCTGCAATGGCAGCCAGCCTGTTTTTTGCATCAATTGGATTGAGCTTCGCTGCAATCGCGTTGATGGGTCCATCGAGTTGAGCCTTCAGGGCTGCGCCCTGAATTTCACCCAGGGCCACGGCTACTTCGGCCATGGCAGTATTGATGCCCGTAAGGTCAGATACCTGATTGATGCGGCTGGCGATGTCGCTCCCGAGGGTCTGAATCTGGGTTTTCGCATCTGAAAGGTCGGCCAGACGCAGGCGGAAACCTTCCATGAAGTCATGCACGGCAGTCAGAGTATCAGAAAGGCTCTGGATATTGTTCGCCACATTGGCGATCTGATCGAAAATGGCATTCGCAGAGCCTATGGGCAGGCTTTGCACAATGATCTGGATTCCATCCTGAAGTTGGTCGGCCAGGGGGCCAATCAATTCTTCGGGGTCAAATGCATCCAGGAGGGACATCAATTCCTGGAAAGGTTCGTTGAGCGGGTCGAGGATTTCGACCGGGTCGCCAATGCGGCGCACCTCAGTTTTGACGACGTCAAGGGCTTCCTGAATGGGCACCAGCAAAGCGCTGGGTTTGAAACGTTCCATTTGAGTCAGAAAATCCTGGTAGGTGGTGCCCAGACATTCATTTACCAGCTTTTCAGGGGAATATTTGCTGATGGTATCCACCAGTTTCTGAGGCCCGACTTTGATCTGCAACAGCACAGGTTTGGGGCCTTCATCCACGATCTCGGTCAGGCCATCCGTGATGATATCCACCGCAGGATCGAGGCTGCGTGGCAGCTGATTGAGGGCGTCCCGCAGTTCTTTTTTAAGTGAGTCTGGAAGTGGGAGGGAGGAGGCAATTTGCAGAGCTTTTTCCACTACATCTATGCCCTGCACCACCAGATCCGTGCCTGGCTTGAAGGAGAAAGTGCCCAGTTCGGCATTCATGGTATCCAGCGCAGCTTTGACGCTGTCAATGGCCTGCAATAATTGAGGATTCCCCAGCAGGTCCGTGAATTTGGAGATCAGGTCCCGCAGGGTATTGACCACCACGGAGGGATCCAACTGATCCAGAAAGCCGTTGATGGTGTTGAAAATTCCCAGTAAAAAGGCCCTTACAGGCTGGAAAATGGTGTCTGCCACACTTTTGATCTGGTCAATGAAATTCAACAGACCATTTTCCATGGTATCAATGAGGCTGCTGATGCCCAGCCGCTGAATGGCATCCTTGATGCGGTCCATAAGGGCAGAAAACTCAATGGTCATTTTCATCAGGATGTTGCGCAGGCCGTCAACCGCGGCTTCTGCCCCGCTAATTACCTGCACAAAAGAATCCCGGAAGCTGCTGATATTGAGGCTGTCCAGTACGCCACGTATGGAGCCCAGGAATTCCCCGATCTTGTCCATGAATACATTCAACCCCGTATCTGCCACCAGGGTATTGAGGGGCTGCAGCACCAGGCCCAGGGCTTCCAGATCGTGGGGAGGTTGAATGATGGAAAGAAAGTGAATGGCACGGTCTTCCATTTCATCGGGAAGGTCTGCGAGGGCCTTACGGACCTTGACCAGGTCCTCAGTTTGCTCGTCCACCGTGCCCAGAATGGAAATGATGTCTGTTCTGTTTTGCAGCAAAGCTGCAATATCGCTGTCCTTGCCGGTCAGGTCACCTGCCTGAACGGCTGAGGCCAGGGTGCCCAGGTTGGTCAGCATGCCCGTAAGGGCTGCATCCAGAGTGGATGCGTTGATGGAATCGTTGAAATCGGTCAGACTATCGGCCAGAGGAGTAAGAGGCTCTTCAATGAAATTCCTGCGCAGGGCCGCAGAAAGCCTTTCCAGCGTGTTTTGCACGTCTGCAGCAATCTCGGCACCGTTGGAATCCTTCCACTTGAGGGTGGTTTGCAACTTGTCGCGCAATTCATCCACCAACGGCATATACCTGTATCCCCACTTGGCCCGATTGAATTTCGACAGCCCTGAATTGAGAAATTCAAGCAGGGTCTCGACATTGAGTGGATTGGGAATGATGTTGAGCACTTCCTGCATTTCCTGCAGGGTGTCAGTCAGGCTTTCCTCAATGGGATTGGAGATGCCCACCTGGCCCAGTTTGTCCAGGCCCGTAAAGGACATGAGCATGTTGTCGAGCTGGCCAGCAAAACTGTCTTCCAGGCCGGCAAAAAAGTCGCCCATGGCGTCGGCGATTGGCTGGGTAAGTTCGCCCAGGTCTTCAGGAATTTCGCTTTTCAGGGCCCTGATTCCGTCGGAAAGCACGTCCACGCCCTCAATGCGGGGCACCTGGAGTTGCTTGAGCTTGTCTGAAAGCTGACGAATGCCTGCAGGGGGATTGTCCCGCATGTTTTCGAGGGAATCTGCGGCGGATTTCAGGGCATTGACCGGCACTTCCAAAAGGCTGCAAGCCGATTGTCCTCCTGTTATCCCGTTAAGATCTGTCAGCAATCCCATATTTTAATCGTCTCCAAACAAGTCAGATAATACACTGGCTGAGTCGGTCAGCTTTGAAATTGAGGCCTTAATTCCGTCCAGCACAGCGCTCAACGGGGGAGTTGGATCCCCAAAGCCGGGCACTGAAAGGAGGTCGGGCAGTTCGATCATGTCCATGAAATCCAGGGCCTCGAGTTCGAGTCCTGCATCCACTTCGTCCAGTCCCAGATCATTATTGGCTTCGGGCGGTTCGACGTATTCAGCCACCACCAGGGCGATATTGAATTGATCCACTTCGCCAGCCAGTTGCGAGACTTCAAATTGCTCGATAATCACCTGGGCGAAATAGGCGCTTCCCGTTATATCTGCCAGAAAATCAATGGGTTCTCTGGCTTTGTAAATGTCCCGCAGGGCGTTCAGATCGTCCAGGGCAGTTTCCCCAAAGAATGCACCCTCTATTTGCAGGCGAACAGAGGCGCGTCCCATATTCTGCACCAGATCACCTTCGAGTCCGGGCACCCGGTGGCGGACAAAATCTGCCCTTTCCAACGTGTGGATGCGATGGATGCGCGAAAGTGATATGCCGCCGATTTCTATGGGCATTTTATCCTCCGTAATAGCGTTTGAAATCCCGTTTCAACTGGTCGGTCAATTCGTCCATGATCTCTTCCAGGGGGATTTGATTTGTTTTTCCTGCCCTTGAATGAACCTGATTTTCCCGCTTTTCCAGCCGGTTTTCCACTTTTTCCACCCTGCTTTTTTCAGTTGAAGAGAATTCCTGAGGCAGAAATTCTGAAGCTGGTTTGGCAGGCGAGGAGGTTTGGTGGAATGGCCTTTTGGAAGTCTGATAATTATCAACCTGAACAACCTCAAGGGCTTTTTCCGGCTGAATCCGGGGCAATGATTCCCACGAATTGGGTTTTGCTTCCCGCGTTTGGGGTGGGGCTTGAACAGCGGATATGCTGGATTTGGGAGAGATTTGGGGGAAATTCCTTGATTTCTCCTTTTCAGCCGTACGACCTTCAGGGGAGAATTGATTTTCCTCCTCCCAATTTTTCATCACCTGGGTCCAGGGCAGAGCAGCAGGGGCGGGTGATTTTTGATGATAATTTAATTCCCGTGGTTCGAAATCTTCAGCTGAAGTGTGGCCTTCAAGTTTTGCGGAAGGAATTTCTCTACTGAATGACTTTTCCGGGTTTGAAGGGGAATTAATCCAGGACAAATCAGGTTGTATGGGCTTTTCAGACAGTTGCTTCAATTCTGCTTCAGGCAAATTTGAACCCTGGTCCGCGGCAGAAAAGTCCTGAAATGGGAGCTTTCTATTTGCTTTGAATTCTGGATTTTGGCTTGGGGAAATTCCAGATTGTCTTTGATTTGAATCAGAATTTGGTTTTTCATTCCCCAAACCCGTTTTTTCCTCAGATTTTCCAGGATGATTCAGAAATGCTGCAAATTCATCCAGTTTCCTGAATACGATGGGCTTATCTGCTGCTTCAGGAGAAATTTCTGTCTGGGTATTTGATTTGTCCCAATCTTCCTCCTGACAAGGATTTATTTCAGATGAATTTCCAGAAACAGGGGTTGGAAAATCCTTTTTTGGACGCTCTGGCAAAGGTTGAGCAACAAATTTTTCTCCAGAATTTGCAGGATTTACCTGGGGAAATTGCTGGTTTTTCGCAATTGGCTGATTGGGAGAATGGAGGATTGGACGGTAAGAATTGACCCGGGATTGAAGCTGGTTTTCGGGCTTGGCAGAATGATCATTTCCACCAAAACCCATTCCCAGCCAGTGCCAGGGCATCAAATCCCCGAATCCATCCCGGGCATCGTCTACCATTCCTGTCCAGTCTGACCGCAATTTCCACAAATCCTGGAGCCATTCGCGCAACTGAGGCATGGAGTGGATTAAGAGGGAATCAGAGGCAAAAGAAAAGGACTGGCTGAGGACCATGCGATCCTGCCACCCGACAACAAGGCCAAGGCCCAGTTGCTCAAGCTGTTGTTTCCTGTTCTTTATTTCCATTTCCATATTTCTCCAACATTTCCATGTACAGTCCGATTTGTCCCATGGTCATGGCCTGAATCTGCTGAGGAGTCCAGCCAAATTCCTTTGCCATCACATAACTTGCCCAAACCAGGGGCGAAGTTGATGTTTCAGTCAGAAGTTTTTTTTTTCACCCATGCCACTGATCTCACGGATGTGGCTGACCAGAAATTCGACCAGGCCGAGATGCATGCGCTGAACCTGGGCCAGGCTCATTTTGGGTTCAACCAGGGCTTCCTGGATCAAAAGGAGGGGAATCAGGGCAGCATCTTCTTTGGCTGCTTTCAAAATGAGCTGAAAACCGCCAATCGTGATGGGCCTGATCTGAACCTGAACGGGTTTTCCGTCTCCGTTTGCCCCGGGTTTGATTACTTCTGCAGGGACTTCGATGCTGTAGGTGGCATTTGCCCCCGCCAGCAGGTCGTCCGCTGAAACTTCATTTTCCTTCATTCCTGTTTTCAAAGTGATCAGCCAGTGCTTTCAGCGCTGATGCGCATGGCTTTGAATGAAATTCCTTCCATAATGAAATCGTCCTCGGGAACCCTGAAGCCCCAAGAGTCAAATTTCACCCCAAACAGGGTTACAGTGCTGCTGTTGTCGGGCAGGGAGGGATTGTTGAGGGTGATAACCATGTTGAAGGTGGGTTGAGCCATGGCTTCCGAAGGTGGGGGAGAGGTGGCTCCGTCACCCAGGAGCAGGCGAAGCATGGCACCGTTGATATGCGCCCGCGAAGCGGTTCCTGAAATATTGATATTTCCAGGTCTCAATTCGCTGGGAAGGCGTTTGCCGATCTCATGATAAGCCCGCACATCGTTTTCAACCCGCACGGAAATGTCCTGCAGACGTCCCACGGAGTTGGAAAATTCGTATTCGTTGATCAATCCGTCGGCGAGTCCGCCTTCCACGGTTGAGCTATCATCTACGGCAAGTACCAGTGTGGCATCTGAGCCGCGAAAAACGTTTGTATTTGGCATTTCAATTGATTTTTGGAGGGTTTAACCTAAGTACATGGTCACCATGATAAAGTCAATGGAGAAGGTCGGGCGCACGGTCATGGTTACGATGGCTTCGCCTGCGATTTCCTGGGCGCGGGTAGCTGACACGTCCAGCTCATAGCTGACCAGGGCTTCTGCCTCCACCATTCTGGTGAGGAAGGCATCAATGGTGGCTTTCATGGCGCCCCGTACGCGGGTATTATTGAGCTTACCAATGTAAGGGTTGCAACCCGAGCGCACGCCGTAGATGGCATAATCCACGATGCGGCGGGTGGTGATCTGGTGCCAGGCCGAATTGGTGGCCGTGGTGATGCCTTTCACCACCCGAAAACCTGAGCGGTTTTCGATCGTGAGTACCCGGTTTTGCACCAGTTTTTCCAGGCTGGGCAGACTGAAATTGACACTCAGCCCTGGCACAGTCAGGGGTTTATTGGTGGGGCTGGCCTGCACAGGCAGGGAAGCCATCAGACCTACCACCGCGGCTGCGGTGTAGGCGCCGGTAAGTACTTCTGTTTCACTGAGTTTGATTCCAGGTCCAACAAAAACGAGGCGGTCACTGTTGAGGCTGTGTCCGGCGATCACGCTGGCATCAGTGGAGTCATCGCAGCCAATCACTCCCATGCGTTCACGCTTGATTTCAGCGGTCGTGTTGAGGTGCCCCTGGAGCTGGGTTACCATCAGTGCATTGGAGGCATTCTGGCCGGCCAGGGTTACGATATTGATTATATCCTCTTCGAGAAGGGCCAATCCCGCTCCATAATTGCTGTCATTGGCGGCTTCGCCGTTTGCACCTGAGGTATTTCCATTCAAACCCGTTCCAAAAAGCATTTTTTCGGCGGTATTTGCCATGGCAACGTTGTAAAATGTTGCATTGGTTACATCATTGGGATTGGCAAAGACGAGACCTGATCTTTGATTGATCTGCGCGGCCAGGTGAGCTGAATCTGCGGCAGTGTAGCTTTCACGGGAATTGCCGTAGTAAAGGTCCACTTTTTTGGAATTTGCCGCGGGAACTTCATAGCGGGCAATAATGGTATCTGAAGGAGCGGGTACAAATCCCACCAGGGCGGTAAAGGTCAGCGCACCCGAGGTAGTGTTGATTTCAACTTCAGCTTTGGTATCGTTGGGAGCGACGTTATAAACAATTTTGTAAGAAAGCACTTTTCCGGTCGATGTCTGATGCACCTGAATGGAATTTTGACCAGCGTTAGCCACTACCTTGGTGCGGCTCAGTCCTGCCGCATTTCCCGCCAATTGCTCAGAAATCAGTGCATTGGAGGTCGCATTGGCAATTTGGATCTGCAGGGAATTGCCCCAGGTTCCAGGCGTTTTTGCTTTCAGCAGACTGAGGGCGGCGTTGCCGCCATCCCTGATTTGATAGGCGGCGCTGTCTGCGCTGGCTCCGGCCACCCGGACGGCGTAAACGGTTCTGCCACCATTGTGAAAAATCTGCTCCAGCGCGCGAATCAGGGTCAATTCGTTGCTGCTGCCCCCGGCCCAGGCGTCAGCCTCGCCAAAGGCCTCGCGGGCCTCCGTGAAGGAACTGAGAATGGTTACTTTGTTTACCGGACCTTTGTTGGCGGTGCCAACGATGCCGATATTGCCGGTGGATACCCGCCCAGCTGAGATCAGGGCTTCGTCACGTACAGTAATGTATGTGCCTGGTAAGATTACCTCTGCCATAGATATTTACAGTTAATTTTTGACAATAATTACCCATGCTTCTTTTGGAAGCGATGTTATCAGATTTAAAATTATTTATGGACACAGGCTATTGCGCAATTACCCGTGTTCCGAATTGCTTAAATTCTATTCAAACGACATGACCTTTCAGGCCCAATGGATATTTCCATTTTGGGAATAGCTGAGGGTGGTCGATTTTCGAACCGTGAAATTTGTGAAGTTTAGAGAGTTGGAGAGTGTTTTCTAACTACTCAAAATTAGGGCAATTTTGGGATCAAAACAAAGAAATATCTTCATTTTTTTGCACATCCTTAAGGGTACTCAGAATCAGGGAGTTCCCGGGAAACTTCAGGAGGATTGAACCAATTTCAGAAATTTTGGACCTTTGGTGATTCTGAATGTTTGACTTCGGATCCCTTGCGCGAATATTAATATGCCTTCAGCGAAATGTCCATAGATCGTACCGAATGGGTGAGGGCACCCATGGAAAGGAAGTCCACGCCCGACTCAGCTTTTTCGCGGATGGTATCTGCATTAATGTTGCCCGAAGCCTCCGTTTCATAGCGACCGCCAATCATTTGTACTGCTTTTTTCATTTCTTCAGAGCTCATGTTGTCGAGCATGATGCGATGCACCTTGCCCACCCGCAACACTTCGGCCACTTCTTCCAGATTGCGGGTTTCCACCTCAACCTGAAGATTCAGCCCATTTTCCTGCTGATATTTTTCCACGGCCAGAATTGCTTTTTCGATTCCTCCCGCATAATCGTGGTGGTTGTCCTTGATCATGATCATATCGTACAGGCCAAAACGGTGGTTGTGAGCGCCTCCAATCACAACCGCCCACTTTTCCAGGTGGCGAATCAGGGGAGTGGTTTTGCGGGTATCAAGCAATTTGCAATTGAGTCCCTCCAGTTTGGAGGACATCTCGTGGGCAAAGGTGGCAATGCCGCTCATGCGCTGCATGAGGTTGAGCACCAGGCGCTCACCTGTGAGCAGAAGCCTGGCTGGCCCTTCAATGGTAAAAGGAATGTCCCCAAATTTGACCGCGGTGCCGTCTTCCATGAGTTTGTGGAACACAAAATCTTCGCCCAGGTAGCTGAAAATCCGTTTGGCCAGATCAATACCCGCAATAATCCCTTCGTCCTTGACGATGCAACGGGCCTTGCGGCGGGTCCCTTCAGGAATGGTAGCCAGGGTGGTATGGTCACCGTCTCCAATGTCTTCAATGAAGGCCTGGGTGATGATGCGATCTGTTTCGGGATGGTTGAGGAAGTCCATGGTGCAATTAACAGGTGGCAATTAACAATTAACAACGAGTAAGCAGGGGCAAATTTGCAAAATGAACCTTTAACAACCAATCAATACCTGAGTTGTGAGTTGTGAGTTCTGCGTTGTGGGTTCTGAGTTGTGAGTTGTGAGTTGTGGGTTCTGAGTTGTGGGTTCTGAGTTGTGGGTTCAGAGTTGTGGGTTCAGAGTTGTGGGTTCAGGCCCTAACAAAAAAAGCTGCCAGAAGGCAGCTTTAATATGGGTAGTTATTTATGTTATTCGGCTTCGAAGCGAATCTGGGTAATCACGTATTTGCCGCCTATATTTTTCACGAAGATGTTGGTGTCGAAATTGCCCGCTTTGGTGGTGTAGCTGCCTGTGGCATAAAATGTGCTGCCTGAGCTGCCTTTGTGGACCACGCGAAAGCCAGTGCCGGGGTTTTTGGCGAAAAAATCCTTCAACACAAACTGAGCCTGGTTGGAGGCATAGGCGCCGTCAGCGTCGGGAGTGGTGATCTCAACGTTGGTGTGAAAGTAGGTTGCCATAGCCGCAGCATCCTGAGACTGAATGGCCTGGGATACTTTGGTGAAAACTGCGTCTGCTTCCTGGGCATAGCTTGTGAAAGCAAATCCTGTGAAAATGATCAGCAGGGCAACGAGTCTGGATATGGATGTGAAGCGTTTCATAATGATAGAAGGTAAGCGAATATCGTGCCAAATTTATCAAACAGTTTGCCTGTTTTTGGAGTTTCAAGAAAGCACTTTTTTAGGAAAAATGAAATTTTGACTGTCAGTGCACGAGGATAACAGTGAGATAATGGGTTGCAGTTTTAAATCAGTTGGGATGCTTCTTCTTGCGCCAACCTCTGTGGTCTGACAAGCAAATTAATTTTATCTTTACCGCATGAATAGCAATAAAGTCATTCTGATCATCATGGACGGCTGGGGAATCGCTGAAAACCCCGCGGTAAGCGCCATTGACCGGGCTCAAACCCCCTTTTATGACTGGTCCAGAAAGAATGTTCCTTTTTCCAGATTACGGGCTTCTGAGGAGTGGGTAGGGCTGCCCATGGGGCAAATGGGCAATTCTGAGGTGGGGCACATGAATATCGGGGCTGGCCGGGTGGTATATCAGGATCTGGTGAAAATTGGAAAATCATTGCGGGAAGGAGAAATCAGGACTAATCCAGAATACCAGGCCCTGGTGAATTATTGCAAAACCCATGATAAACCACTCCATTTGCTGGGATTGCTGTCAGACGGGGGCGTCCACAGCCATATTGATCATGTGAAAGACCTGATTACCCATTTTCAGGCCGAAGGCCTGAAAAAAGTATTCATCCATGCCTTCATGGATGGCCGGGATACAGATCCGCATGGCGGATTGGGCTATATTCAGGCTCTGGAGGCTCATTTAAAGGAAAAGGGCCTGGGCAAGGTGGCTACTGTGGTGGGCCGCTACTACGCCATGGACCGCGACAAGCGCTGGGAAAGAATCCGTCAGGCCTTTGATATGTTGGTAAATGGGATTGGAAAGCCTTTTTCCACCGCGGAGGCCGCCATTCAGGACTCTTATGCAGAAGAAGTTACAGACGAGTTTATTCTCCCGCGGGTAATTATGGAAGGCGGAAAACCCGTGGCGACCATTCAAGCAGACGATGCCGTCCTGTTTTTTAATTTCCGCACAGACCGGGGCCGCCAACTGACTCAGGCATTGACCCAAAGTCCCTTCCATGAGTTCAATTTGCACCCTTTGCCCTTGTATTACGTGACCCTCACCCGCTACGACGATTCGTTTACGGGAGTGAAGGTGATGTATGAAAAGGACGATCTGAAAAAGACCCTGGGCGAGGTGCTGGAAAAGGCTGGCAAAAAGCAAATTCGCATTGCAGAAACGGAAAAGTATCCCCACGTGACCTTCTTTTTCTCGGGAGGTCGTGAGGAGCCTTTTGTGGGTGAATCCCGCCTGTTGTGTCCCTCTCCCAAAGTTGCAACTTACGACCTGCAGCCCACCATGAGTGCGATGGAAATTCGCGATAAAATCATTCCCGAGTTGGAAAAAGGGGAGGTGGATTTTGTCTGTCTCAACTTCGCCAATCCAGATATGGTGGGACATACGGGAGTGATGGAAGCTGCGGTAATTGCCTGTGAAACAGTGGATCAGTGCACGGAAGCAGTGGTAAAAGCCGCTTTGGCAAATGGGTACACGGCGCTGGTCACAGCCGATCACGGTAACTGTGATAAAATGATCAATGAGGACGGAAGTCCCAATACTGCTCACACCACGGCATGGGTGCCGTTGTTGCTGCACGAGCCTGTGCCCGGGAATCAGCTTTCCGAAGGAAAGCTGGGTGACCTGGCGCCCACCATCTTACATCTGATGGGCATTGATGCACCTGTCGAAATGACAGGTGAAATTTTGGTACAAAAGATAAAAACGCAAGCATGAAGCTGATTTTCAGTTGGATATGTCTGGTTGTTTTTCTGGTTCAGCCGCCTGCGGCTGGAAAATCAGATTTGCAGGTCCTGTGGAACAGCCAGGTGGAGAATTCCTGCGCAGGGGCCATGCGCTTTGAAAAAACGGTTTTCACGGACGGCGACCAGACCAATGCTGAAACCCACACCCTGAGACTTGATTGCAAGACGGATTCGGTCAGGCTGGAGGATACCGGGCAGTCCTTTTCCATGAAGCTGGAGGAGGAATTGTCTGCAGCCCTGGAATATTATTATGGAGATCCTTTTGTGAAGGATTATTTTGAGGTAAAATCAGTTGAAAATAAAACCCGAGCTGTGCTGAAGCAGGCAAATTGGGATGATTCTCCCCTGAAAGAACAGGAATTTCAGGTTGATCCCAACACCCAAAAACTGACCTATGTGCACTCCAAAGTGGCAAAAAATACCTGGTTTTACGACATTGAAATCGAAATTTGGGTTCGTTTTGATCCTGACGGAACATTCAGCCAGTACGAGCAGCATTCTGCCAATAAAATTCTCTTCTTTTCTTCAGGTTTTGAATCCAGCATCCTTATGAAAAGACTCAACTGATGGGAAATCTGCTGGCCATATTTGTGGGAGGTGGATTGGGAAGTCTGGCCAGATACGGGCTGGCGGTTTGGTTGAGCAAAAGCAGTGCGGGTTTTCCCTTCGGGACCTTGCTGGCCAACGTGTTGGCCTGTTTGATTCTTGGATTTATGCTGGCAGTGGTGGAGAAAAACCTTCACTTCAATGAGCAGGTGCGTAATATGGTCCTGTATGGTTTTTGCGGGGGATTTTCTACCTTTTCCACCTTCAGCAATGAGACTTTGGTGCTGCTGCAGGGGGAAAAACCTTTGGTTGGTGTATTTTACATTGCCCTCTCTGTTTTGTTGTGTGTGGGAGCAGTTTTTGGAGGAATCTGGTTTGGGAAAACGGTTCTGAACTAATGAGAAGGTTGTTTTTTGCCTCCCTTTTGCTGATTTCTCTTTGGGGATCCGTTTTTGGGCAAGTGAAATCACAATCAGTTTTTCCGGGGTATGAACCAGAAGAGGTTTTTGATTTTACCCTGCAGGAATTTCGAAGCCGCAAATTTCTGTACCTCGATTCCCTTCCTTCACAACGGGCCTACGTTTTTGCAAATGATGCCCGCATCATTTGCCTGGGAATCATTGAAGATGGCAGACTGCATTACTGGCGGATTTTTTCCCTGGCCGAGGAGGCCAGGGCCATGGAATTTATCAAATGTAAATTCGAACCGCGGCTGGAGGAGGTAGTTTTGGCAGGAAAATCTTATCTGGCTATTCACCTGGAGGGCACCCGTCAACGGATTTTTCGTGATTTCTCAGCCAACGACGACGACCGTGGCAAAAATGAACAGGAATTGAATGTCAAACTGAATGGAATTCAATTTTGGGATTTGAGTAGCAGAAGGCGCTTTTTGGCTCACTGGTTGCTGGAAATTGCCGATTTTCACAATCCCCTTAATTCTGATAAAAGTTACAGCTATGTTTGCCTTCGTTCGCTTGACTGGAATTCCTCGGGGAGATTTGTTTTGGGAAAAGGGCAATGTGAAGGAAAAGCCCGCTTTCCCGGGGGATTTGTGGATAGTGAAGGCCCCAGGGGCCTGATTTTCAGGGAAGGAACCTGCTATTTTGAGGAGTAATCACCTGGGGTAACTTAGAATTTCCAGGATTTTGAGGCCTTTTGGGTATCAATTGGAGAGGAAACGTTGCGAGAGTTGGGCCATGTCAGGAAGGTTGATTTTCTCTTTAGTGATGCTTAAATTCCCTGGCAGTAGCCATCAGCAGCTTCATTTTGGCCCAATGGGGCAGGTGCCGCCCCAGCCACATGAGCTGTCCGATCAGGTTGCCGGCTGGTACCACCAGCCGGCCTTTGAGCAGGCCATTGATGGCCTTTTTGGCCACGCCTTCGGGCATGCTGAGCACGATTTTGCCTCCCAGACCCGCATCTTTGATGCGTTTGCGGCCGTCCTCGTTGGTGACGGTGGGGCCGGGGGTAATGATGGTAACCCCGATGTGGTCTTCTTCGAGTTCTTTTTTGAGGGCCAGGGCGTAGCCAAAAAGGAAATGTTTGGTGCCAGTGTATATGGCCTTGTAGGGCATGGGGAGGGTGGATTCGGCTGAACCCATGATCAGAATGTAGCCTTTGGCATGCTTGCGCAACTCGGGCAGAAAGTAATAGACCAGACCAACCACAGCCCGGTTGTTGAGTTCGAGCATGTTGTAGTAGGTTTCCAGTTCGTGGCGCAAATACAGGCCGCTGCGGCCATAGCCTGCGTTATTGATCAGGATGTTGATGCTGAGACCTTCGGCCGTAAACCACTCGTGCACCCGCTGGGGCGCGTCGCGTTCGGAAAGGTCGATGGTAAAAGTGCGAACTTCGACCTTGTATTTGGCTTCGATCTCAGTTTTGGCGGTTTCCACGTCGGGGTGGGGCAAAGCCACAATGATGATATTCTGACCCCGGGATGCGCATTCGTCGGCCATGGCCCGGCCAATTCCCTGGCTGCCTCCCGTGATGAGGGTAAATATTTTTCCTGTACTCATAACAGGGGCGAAGTTAGGGAGAGGAGAAGGAAATCGCAATGAGCAGGTACCAATTAATCGAGCGAAGCCTGTGCGTGAGGTGCCTGGAAGGCGCGCGCCACTTTGGCGCGCGGTGCTGGAGCCCGGTGCCGCAGGCAGGTGCGACAGCACGGAACTCTGGAAGGGACCGGCCCCGATGCCGGATTAAGACCGAAGGTCGCGGCATCGGGGACACGCCCAAAACAATATCACTCCCCAAATTTCAACACCGTCATATAAATCTGGGTGGGTTTGAGCTGGCCGCGGATCCAGTTTTTGGGTTTGCCGTGGATGTCTGAGGAGTAATTCATGAGGAGGTATTCGCGGTCGGTGATGGGGGCGATGCCCGGGAAGGAGCAGTCACCTGTGGCGGGAAAATCCATGAGGTGCTCTACGGCGAGGGTTTCTTTGTTGATTTTCCAGAGTGAGGTGGTTTTGCGGGTGGCAGAATAGCGGGCGAGGTTGTAGGCCTTCTGCCAGGCAAAGGGCAGGCAGGTCCAGGCGCGGGCCATGCGGCCGTCTCCGTCGAGGTTGCGGCGCGATACAAGGTAAATCTCGTTGTGGTGGTTGAAGGTGAGGGCGCTGTCGTATTTGTGTTTGGTATAAACTTTTTTCCAGTTGGCGATCTGACCGGCCCGGGCGCTAACCACATAAGCCCCAATGCTTTCCATGCGCACGGTTCCGTAAAGGTTGCCCTGGTCGTCGAAGGTAAATTCGCCCTCCTCTGCGCTGCGGCCGCCTACTTGCGGAAACTGGGAAAGTTTTTTCCAATGGCGGGCATCTGTACTGTAAAAAAGCCGCAGGTCGGCCGTGTGGCCGCCCTGATAGAGGTGAAGCCCGTAGTAGGCGCTCATGTAAGCCGTGTCGCGGCGGGTGCGAAACCGCCATGGTACATAGTTGTCGAGGCCGCTGTCCCATTTGGGCGCCCATTTGCCGTTGCCCGTGGTGCAGGTGCCCCACAGGTGGCGGGGTTCGAAGCGCAGGGGATCAGAACCTGCCTCAAAAAAATGGAAGTAAAGGGTGTCGTGCAGGATAAAAAAACGGGGTTCACGCATGTCAGCGCCCAGGTGAAACTCAGTTTCGTAATCCCATTGCTGCAAATTGCTGCTGCTGATGAGGTAGAGCATGGTCTTTTCGCTGGCAAAATGGGTGGGAGCAGTGCGCCAGGCTACATAATATTTGCCATGGTATTTGATCAGATCGAGGTTGTTGTTGGCGGCCTGGCAAACAATATTTTTGGGCAGTTTGTCAGAGGGGATAAGCTGGACCCACTCTGTGGTGGAAACGTTCTGGGCAGGGATTTGAGTGGCGAAAAGGAAGAGAATTTGCAGAAAAAGGAGGGGGCGAATGGGCTTAGGCATGATGTTGAGGATCGAAATTGATGGCAAATTCCTGGAGATCCTGCCCTTCGGGCAGGTCGAGTTTTTTCCGCAGGCGATACCGCCCTTTTTTGACGCTGTCGGGCGATACGCCCAGCACGCGGGCAATTTCCCGCGAGTTGAATTTGAGCTTGAGCAGCATGAACAGACGGGTCTCACCTACGGTGAGACTGGGAAACTGGTCGCGCAGCGAATGGGTGAGGCCGCTGTGCACCTGTTCAAACAGGTCACGGAATTCATCCCAATCTTCGTCCGTGAGGATGCGCATCTCCATCAACTCGTTGAGTTTGGAGTTGCGCTCATCTTCGGCCTGCTGATTTTCCGTCTCCAGACTTTGCAATTTTCCTTCCAGTTCATCCAGCATTTTGTTTTTTTGGTGAATGCTTTCCGTGAAGGCTTTGAGTTGCTGCTGCTGGTGCTGGAGAGAAAGGCGGGTATTGCGCAGTTCTGAGGCAGTCAAAGCTTCGCGGGTCTGGAGAATGGTTTTTTCCTGGGCATGCAATTGGGCATCTTTCTGGATTTTCAGCCGCTGGCGGCTGATGGTGAGAAAAAGAATGATGATGATCAGGCCCAATCCGCCCCCCATAGCCAGCCATTTGCGGCGGTCGAGGCGGGCTTCCCGCTCCTGCAGTTCCTGTTTTTTGCGCAGCATGCCTATTTCCTGCTCTTTTTTCTCCGTGTCGTACTCAATCCTGAGTTCGTCAATGGCTTTCACCTTTTCGAGATCGAAAAGGGAATCTTTGAGCATGATGTATTTGGTGAGGTAATCGTAGGCTGTTTCGTAGTCGCCTTCATCCACATAAATCTGCGTAAACCGCTTGTACAAGCGGTTGAGGGTAAATTGCATGCCGCTTTCAGTGGCCGATTCAATGGCTTCCGTGTACAATTTCACGGCTTCGTCTTTATCGCCCTGCATGAGGCGGGCATGAGCCAGATTGCCAGTGATGATGGGAATTTGCCTGAGATCATTTCCTTCCAGCAGCTTTTCACGGGCCTTGACCAGATATTCTGCTGCCTGATCCCATTGCCCTGTGCCCATGTACACCAAAGCCAGGTTGTTATAGCTTTCCCCTTCTCCACGGATGTCTTTGATTTTCTGGCGGATAAGCAGGGATTTCAGGTTGAATTCCAGGGATTTTTCATACGCTTCCATGCCAGAGGTGGCCAGTCCCATCAGGGTATAGGAAAAGCCGAGGGAAAAAGAGTCTTTTTTGCGTTCGTAATAGGCCAGGCCATGGGAAAAATCCTCCAGGGCTTTCTCGTTTTCCCCTTCCAGAAAATTGATGATCCCGATTCCGTCCTTGCATTTCACGATATTGTCGCTGTCGCCCACGGATTCGTAATATTCGAGGGCCTGGTAGCGGTATTCAGCTGATTCCTGGTAATTTCCGCGGTAACGGTGATTGGTGGCCAGCAATTCCTCCACGTCTGCGATCTGGGCTGCATCGTGGATGGATTCAAAAAGAGCTTTGCTCTTTTCGAGGTAAAATCCGGCCAGTTTGTAATTGGCCTGCATATTATGGGCTACGCCATAGAGCTTCATGCTGCGCCCTTCCCGCTCCCTCGAAATGCCTTTCTCCGAAAGTTCCCCCATTTGATTCAGCCAGTTGATGGCCTCTGTATAATGGTTCATTTCAATGAGATTTTCGGCATGGAGCAGCATGGCATC
Organism: Bacteroidia bacterium; assembly: GCA_020635905.1. Classification (GTDB taxonomy): domain Bacteria; phylum Bacteroidota; class Bacteroidia; order J057; family JADKCL01; genus JACJYV01. The sequence goes on along the minus strand of JACJYV010000003.1, from coordinate 847,782 downwards.
CTGGAGATGGGCAGGAGAATTTTCTTTTTGTGCCCGGGCGATGGCCTGACGGCTGATTGCCAGCACTGAACTGTCGCGCTTGTTGCGCAAAACTTTGCACTGGGCTTCCAGTTCATCCCAGCCGGGAACTGGCTCCTCTTTTACCCGTTCTTCCCGTGCAGCCATCCCCTCAGATTCCTGGCAAAACCCCATCAGGGGCAGCAGGAGCCCGGAAATTACCAAAAGTGCCAGCCTGAAGCTCATTTCCACACTACTAAATTACGAAGGTAGGATTGGGAAGACAAGTGTGGATTAATAATGTAATTTTGCAAACAGAAAAATTTCGGGAGGAGGATTTGGGAAATGGCAAACACTTTGTTTTGGACCATTTTGTTAGTTTTGTTTTCAAAAATTTCACCTGTTCATCAAGCTGCGGGCATCTTTTTTCCTTTTAGAGATCAGGTTGTTGAAATATTTTAGGAATTCATTGAATTTCCCCGATTTTACAAAACCTTAATCCTGATTTCCCGTTTTATCGGGAGAATTATTATACCTTTGGCCCTCAGTTAAACGGTCCCTTATGCTGAAATTCTGGACGTCCTTTTTGACATTTTTCCTCGTTTCCCTTTCTCTTTTTTCCCAAACGAAATACACCCTTTCGGGCTATATCCGCGATGCGGCTTCGGGCGAGGACCTGGTCGGGGCCACCGTGGTCATACCTTCCACCGGGGCAGGTGGCTACGCCAACGAATATGGATTTTATTCGCTCACCATCCCAGAAGGGAAATATCAGGTCGAATTTCGCTACCTGAGCTATGAAACCCTGGTCAAAGAGGTGGATTTGAAGGAAAATACCACCCTGAGTGTGGAACTTGGCACCGCTGATGTGAAAATCGAGGAAGTGGAAATTCGGGCCGAAAAGGAGGACGCCAACGTGACCAGCACAGAAATGAGCACCGTGACCCTGGATATTGAGCGGGTCAAAAAGCTGCCTGCGCTCTTTGGCGAGGTGGATATCATCAAAACCATTCAGCTTTTGCCGGGCATTCAGTCTGTGGGGGAGGGGCTTTCAGGTTATTATGTGCGGGGCGGGAATAACGACCACAACCTCATTTTGCTGGACGAAGCCACCGTTTTCAACGCGTCTCATGTGTTGGGATTTTTCTCTGTCTTCAACGCAGACGCCCTCAAATCAGAAACCAAATTATACAAGGGCGGCATTCCTGCCCAATACGGCGGCCGCCTGGCCTCCGTGCTCGATCTGCGCATGAAGGAAGGCAACAGCAAGGAATTTCACGGCAGTGGCGGGATTGGACTGATTTCCAGCCGCCTTTCCCTGGAAGGGCCCATCGTGAAAGACAAAGGCTCTTTCATGCTGTCTGGCCGCCGCACCTATGCAGACGTGTTCCTGCTTTTCGCCAAAGATCCTGATCTGCGCAAAACCCAGGCCTATTTTTACGATTTCAATGCCAAAGCCAACTGGAAATTTTCAGACAAAGACCGCTTATTTGCCTCGGGTTATTTTGGGCGGGATGTGTTCAAATTCAGGGATTTGTTTGGCAACGACTGGGGAAATGCGACTGGCACCCTGCGCTGGAATCACCTCTTCAGCGACAAACTTTTCTGCAATACCACCTTTGTGTACAGCGATTTCTTCTACGGGTTGAAAATCAATTTTGATGAGAATCAGGCGTTTACCTACCAGTCTGCGATTCGGGACATGAGTCTCAAGACGGATTTCAGCTGGTATGCCAATCCCAAAAACAAAATCAGATTTGGTGCCCAGGCCACCCTGCATCGCTTCAATCCCGGGCAGTTTATTCCCGAAAGTGACACGGGCAACTTTGTGACCCTCGCCATGCCCATCGGGCATGCGGTGGAATATGCAGGCTACATTGGCAATGAGCAAAAATTCAGCCCCCGCTTCACTGCCGAGTACGGCCTGCGCTACTCCTTTTTCGACCGGGTGGGACCCGGCACGGTGTACGACTACGACGCCTCTGGCGAAACCATCGTGGACAGCACGGTTTACAGCGACTGGGCTGTAATGAAGCATTATGGTGGCATCGAGCCCCGCATTGGCGCCCGCTTCATTGTGGACGAAAAAAGCTCCATCAAGGCCTCCTACAACCGCATGCGCCAGTATCTCCACCTGGCTTCCAACTCTACTGCATCCTTTCCCTGGGATCTTTGGATTCCTTCGTCCACTTACATTCCTCCTCAGATCGCCGATCAGGTGGCCGTGGGTTATTTCCGCAACTTTGCCGACAACGAGATTGAAGCTTCCGTGGAATTGTATTACAAATGGATGCGCAACCAGATTGATTTCAAAAACGGAGCCCAATTGCTTTTCAACCGCAATATTGAGACGGAATTGCTTTATGGCAAAGGCTGGGCTTACGGGGCAGAATTTCTGGTTAAGAAAAATTACGGCAAACTCACGGGCTGGATTGGCTACACCCTTTCCTGGGTAAACCGCCAGATTCCCGGCATCAATAACGGGCAGGTTTACCATGCCAAAAACGACCGCCGTCACGATGTTTCCATCGTGGCTTCCTATGAAGTGAAGCCCAGCCTCACCTTTTCGGCCACCTGGATCTATTACACGGGCAATGCCGTGACCTTTCCCCGTCACCGCACCGAACTGGAAGGCTTCTTTGTTCCCGTGTATTCGGGCCGCAATTACGACCGCATGCCCAGCTTTCACCGCATGGACCTGGCCTGCGACCTCGACTTCAAAAAGAAAAAAGAAAGCCAGCGCTGGTCGCATGGCCTGAATATCTCGCTCTACAACGTGTACGGGCAGAAAAATCCATTTTCCATCTCCTTTGTGCCTGAAGACCAGATCGAGGACAATGTGAAAAACAAACCTGCGGATTTTGGTCAAAATCCCAATCGCATCTACGCGGTCAAGCAATTTCTCTTCCGTTGGGTGCCCTCTGTAACCTGGAATTTCAAATTCTGATCTCATGCAAACCAGAAATATATTCATCCTGCTCTTTCTCTTTTTCGGACTCGGCTCCATGGGCTGCGAAGAGATCATTGACATCAAACTCGACGAATCCAACTCCTGGATGACCATCGAGGGCTGGGTTACCACAGACCCCGGGCCATACCAGATCAAAATCCACGAGACCATTCCCATTTACTCGACCAATGAGCTTACTCCCGCCGAAAATGGAGTAGTGACCATCACAGACGATCAGGGTGGGGTGGATCTGCTGACCGAGGTGGAGCCAGGCATTTATGAAACCAACAGCACTGTAGGTGTGATCGGGCACAGGTATTCTTTGCGGGTGGAATTTGCAGGCGAAGTCTATGAAGCCAGTGAAACCATGCCGCGGGTCAATCCCATTGATACCCTGGTAAGCTTTCATCAGGATGCGATCGGGTTTCTGGAAGAAGGATATTATGTGGCTTTTGTAGCCCAGGAACCACCCGGGGGACCAGATTATTACCGTTTTTTCTTTTCTGTGAATGACTCCCTTTACGACGGATTGGGCGATCTTTTCTTCACGGATGATGCCTTTTCTGACGGACAACTGGCTATTTTTCAGTTTCCCTACAAAGTGGATACCTCAGATAAAGTAGAAGTGGTGATTCAATCCCTGCCCACCACCTGCTACGACTACTACACAACTCTGCAAAGCCTGCTTTACGGGGGCGGCTCCCCCTTTGGCGCCCCGCCAGACAACGTAAAAGGCAACATTACCAATGGTGCCCTGGGCTATTTTGGGGCAGGTGCCCGGGCTTACAAGAGCACCGTGGTTTCTCCCTGAGCATGAAGCGATTCAGACGGATTTTTCCCATTGCAGGAGGACTTTTTCTGCTGATTTTTCTATGCAGGGGACCTGTATTTCGTCTGTTGGTGCATTACAAAGCGGAAAAAATATTGTCCTCAGAAGGAATGCTGGTGGCTTCGGGTAAAATGGGGAAAGAGATTTTCGGTCGGGAGGCTAATCTCAGACAAAATCTGAATGAGGAAACGCTTGAAACCCAAAAACTGGTGGCAGAAATGCTCAAATTCAGGTTGGGGAACGGGCATGGAAGTGACCTGGAAAAGGTGGCTGAAGGAGGAGCCGCAGACTGTGTTGGCTACGCGGCCCTGGCCGCGGCCGGGCTGAGAACCATCCAGTTGCGAAACCATTCTTCAGGTTATAAAGTCTTGCATGTGCGGGGCAGAATTTTCTTTTTGGGAATTGAAATAACCGCCATTCCAGGCTGTCCAGCCTGGATGCAGGACCATGACTTCGTCCAGGTCATTGATCCCACAAAAAATGAATATTTGTTTGATCCCGTTTTGTACGATTACCTGGGGATCAGCAACTTGAAATAGCTTCAAGCCTCAAGCTGCGAGCTGCGAGCCTCGCCTATTTTATCCCAACCCAGCCAATGGTGTCACCTTTTGCCAATACCCAGTACCTAAATCCCAACTGCTAAATCCTACCACCTAATTCCTGATTTTTCCAAAAAAATCACCTTTTTTGCATCTCAAATGAGCAGCATCGACCACATAGAGGAATGGCGTAAGCGCAAACAGGAAGCCAAAGCTTCCCACAAAAAGCTGCTGAAACGCCTCAGCAAGGCGAAAGACAAGCCCATGAACGAACGGGCAGAAAGCCTTCATCAGGAAGCATTTTCCAAAATTGATTGCCTCGATTGCGCCAATTGCTGCAAAAGCATTCCCCCCCTGCTCAACGACACGGATGCCCGCCGCATCGCCCGCCACCTGGGCATGAAGGAAGCCCGTTTCAAGGATGAGTATGTGACCATTGACGAGGATGGCGACATGGTTATGAATGCCTCTCCCTGCCCGTTTTTGGGCGAAAACAACTACTGCGACATTTACGAGGTTCGTCCCAAAGCCTGCCGCGAATATCCCCACACAGACGACTACCAGTTTGCCGGGTTGAAGCACCTGCATGCCACCAATGCGCAGTATTGTCCGGCCGTGTTTTATATCCTGGAAGAAATGCAGAAAGGATTGTAGCGCAGGCTCCCAAAAAGAGTAAATTAGCCGTGCAATTTCTGCCCCATGATCGACTTTAGCCAGCCGGGCTGGTTCCGGCAATATGTCGCTTTCAGAAAGGAATTTCCCTTTCGCCTCAGGCACCCGGCCCTGTCGGGCAAGTACTATCTGGACGATCTGGAAGTGGGAGAAATGCGCTACGCCCTCTATTTTACCCTCCAATCCACGGGATTGCTGTATGGTTTTCCCGTGAGGCCGCCCTCAGAAGTGCCCAAAGAGGCCCTCGAAAAACTCAAGGGGCGGGAAGCCCGCACCGCATTTATTTTTCTGGAATGTCTGTTTGCCACCCAGCTGATTTATCACACCTTCCAGGAGCGGGATAAATCTGAGTACGATGCCCTGCTCGACGAAAGCGCAGACGTGATCCGCGACTATTACCTGGGCTTGCAGCCCGGCTTTCAGCATCCTGAAAAAGTGGAAAATGGCTTTGAGGAAGCCTTTCTTCATCGCCTCAAAACTCCTGTGAAATTTTATAAAAAGGGCGGATTTGGCATGAACAGCCTGCTGTTTTGGGACGTGTTTTACCTGCTTTTTTACCGCGAAGCGGTCAAAGTGCCGGGCTCTGTGCCTGCCTCTGCCCTGGATGCCATCCAGGATTATCTGAGCGAAATGAAATTTCTGAGCCTGGAGACCATCATAGTGGCAGCCCATTCCAGTGTCAGCATTGAACCCGAGGAAGCAGCCCTCTTTAAGCAGTTTCTGAGCTCGGCAGGACTGAGCAAGGACCAGGAAAAGCGCCTGAAAAAGCACTTCAAGGCCGGGCGTTTGCTGGAGGAGTTGGAAATTCCCCCGCTGCCCTGGCTGGCGCGTCGCTATCTGCTGGATACTTCCCTGCTCACCGTGATGTCTGACCAGTTGCTGACCGACGAGGAACAAACTTTTTTGCAGGAAATCGCTGAAAAACTGGGTTTTGGGGAGAAGGAACTGGACGAAAGCAAAACTGCCTTCGGCATTTTTATGTTGCGGTATGGGGATCAAATCCCTTTTTTGAAGAAGCGGCCGGCTCCGCTGGCCCTGGTCAGTGGCATGGTACGCCAGAATGTGACTCGTCTTCTGGGTGCCGTTTGGGCCGAATCCGTGGAAACCAAAGACATGGCGATTACTTTTGGGAAATTGCTTTCCACCCGTCTGCGCATCAGCGACCGCGAAGACCTGCCCAGTCCCGAAGAAATCCGCGCCGCTATGGACCAGTTGAAGGATATTCCCCGCTTTGCGCCCTTTTTTGGCATATTCTTCATGCCCCTCCCTGGAATTACTGAATTGTACCTCCTCCTGGCCGTCACCATCGAGAAAATGACCGATAATAAAGTGCAACTGCTGCCCACCCACTTCAGCAATGTACTGAAAGGCGAGCAGGAGGAGGATGAACTGGATTGGGATTAGGGGGAAGGGTGCCCGAATATTTACCTGTTTTGCAAAGGTTAATTTGTGTAAATTGTCTGTAATAAGTCAAATGATCCCTCGTGAAACCTTTCTTTTTCGTAATCATATTTTTCTTTGGGATTTTCCAGAGCCAAGCCCAAAACTGGGCTCCCGTTGGGAATTTCTATCGGCCGGTCGCCAAGGTTTGGACAGACTCCCTGGCGGATAGATTATATTTGGCGGGGACCTATAATTATTTTGACTCAACCGAAATCCATGGTTTTGGCTACCTCCATGGTGATACCCTGATTTCACTGGGTTGTGGATTTGGACAATATTATAATCCAGGATGTGGCAATAGTTTTGGGGTAAACGGAACGACTGATGGAGTAGCTGGATTTGCAAGGTATGGGGGGGAACTATATTGTACGGGAAACTTTGTTTATGCAGGCGGAAATCTGGTTCATGGTATCGCTAAATGGGGGGCAAATGATTGGATTGCAGTTGGATCTGGGATTCCTGGTTATGGTAATGGCTTGAAAGTGATTAACAATGAATTGTATGCTTTTGGTCTGTTTGATTCAATCAACGGAATTTCTGCTCATGGTCTTGCAAAATTTGACGGACAAAATTGGACCAATGTTCATAATTTTCCCCGCTTCGAAACCTCTCCCAGCTCGCCAAATAATATCAATGATATAGAGGAATATAAGGGAGAATTGTATGTTGTGGGTAATTTTTACAAACAGGGAAGTAATCCACCTATAAGGGATATTGTAAAATGGAACGGATTTGAATGGGTAGCAGTTGAGGAGGGGTTTTACGGAGGATTTGGGTTTGTAAAATGCCTGAAAAAATTTGATGGAAAGCTTTTCATTGGAGGATCATTTAACCGTCAGCAAAATCCTGGCTCCATTCCTGGAAATGGCATTACTGCCTGGGACGGCCAATCCTGGGATACCCTGGGAGGTGGGGTTAAGGGCTTGTTTAATCTTCAGGCAGCTGTGACAGACCTTCAGGTTCATGACGACGGCCTTTATGCGATAGGATATTTCTATAACGCTGGTGATTTAGCTGTAAATAATGTTGCAAGATGGGATGGATCATCGTGGTGCGGTGAATTTGATATTTTTGATGGTACTGCGCCGGGTTCTGCCTCGTTTTACCACGACACCCTATATGTTTCAGGCGGTTTTCTTTCCATCAATTCTGATCCATTTCTCAAATACTGTGTGAAATGGGTCGGAAATTCATTGGGAAATAATTGTGCAACCGTGGAAAGAAAAAACCAGAACCTTGGGGGAAATCTGCTGGTCTATCCCAATCCCGCCAGCCAGTCGTTTCGGGTGGAGCTTCCACCTCAATGGCAGGCATGCCACCTGCAATTGGTGGACTTAGCTGGGCGAATGGTCCGGGAAATTCCCCATTTCCGGGCGGATGCTGGTCCTGTGGAGATTGGAAACCTTGCTGCAGGAATTTATCTTTTGCGGGTTTCAAGGGGAGAGGAAACAATAGTCAAAAAGTTGTTGAAGCAATAGATCCTCACTCCACCACCACACGTTCCGTGTAGCGCTGATCTCCCTGAATCGCAGTTACGAAGTAAATACCAGCTTTTTTCAGCTCAATTTTCATTTGATCCTGAATGCATTCTCCCGACCAAACCAACTGCCCCAGGGCGTTGGTAATCACAACCTGTTTGGGTCCGTGGGCCTGAAATTTCAGGTTAAATGAGCCCTGACTGGGGTTGGGACCGACCAAAAATCCAGATCCTGGAGCGGCAATTTCCTCTTTGCGGTCTGTAAAGAGCTGATTGAGGCGGTAAGGTCTGAAAAAACGCCAGATTTCCTGGCTGGCGCTGAAATCCATGTTGGTGATGTTGATGTTGAAGGGCGCGCCCGGCCAGGAATGATCGCCGCCCACAATCTTGTAAAACTCCATCGTCGTGCCCAGCAATCCACCCGAATAAACATAATGTTCGGCCGTACAGCCATCATTGGTATTGATGTCGGGCACGGCGGTAAAAACGGGAGTGGAATTGCATTGATTGAAATTTACCCAATGGCTGACCAGGGTTGGAATGGCCACTGAATTGATATTTCCATTGTAAGGGACTGTACCGTCACTGGTGCCGTGAATCTGCATCACGGGAGTGGGGTGGAGGGCCCCGCAATTATTCATGTGAGAAGGCAACATGCTGCCAGTTACAGAAGCGATGGCCGCAATGCGATCGCCCAGGTCACAGGCCAGTTGGTAGCTCATATAGCCTCCATTGCTCATGCCCGTGCTGAAAATCGCATTGGGATCGATGTTGTAATGATGGCTAAGGGTGTCGATCAGGTCGCGCATGAAAGCCACATCGTCCACGCTGGAAGTGCCAAAAGCATTCCAGAAACGATTGCCAGACCCATCCATGGTCCCGTTGGGGTGCACCACCAGAAAATTGGCCGTATCTGCAATTCCCCTGAAATCGCCATACAACTCTTGCTGCCAGTTTTGGGAACCGTAGCCGTGGAGATTCAGGATCAGCGGCACAGGCACAGAACCGTCATAGATGGCGGGTACATACAGGCGGTAATCGCGGGTCAGGCCCTTGCTGACCAGGGTTCCGGTCACAACTTGTGCGGACGATGGCAGAAAAGCCAGCAAAAAGAGCAGAAAAGGCAGGTAACGGAACATTTTCATGGAATCAAGTTAGAAATTTTCCGGGGTGAATTTCTTTTGTAGGCGAAAATTATCCACAGAACTGAGTTTTAACCCTCCTCAACATTTGGTAAATTGGCCTGAATAAATCATTCCCATGCGCATAACCCTGTTTTTCCTGCTTTGCCTGACCTTTGCGGCCTCCCTTTTCTCCCAAACTCCCCAAATGTACCTCACCCGCGGTCACGCGGACGATATCAGTGCCATTGCCCTCAGCCGCGACGGTCGCCTCATGGCCAGCGGCGGGGAGGATAATAAGGTATTTATCTGGGATGTGGCTTCAGGACGCATGCAAATCGAGATTGACCGCCACCAGGACGAACTTACGGCTCTGATTTTCAGCTCAGACGGCAAACTGTTGCTGAGCTCAGGCGACGACAATAAATCATTCATCTGGAATGCCAAGAACGGGGATCTGGTCAAAGAATTATCCCTGAGCAAAAGCCAGTTGTGCGCCTCAGAAGCCGCAGAAGGCAAATATTTGCTCACCGCGGGCATGGATGGCACCCTGCATATCTGGGATGCAAAAAATTTCGATGTGGTCAAGGCCCTGGAAATTGCGCCCCTGACTTCCGTTTTGAACCTTTTCGTGCCCAAAACGGGCAAAATCGCCTACACCTTTGAAGTACAGTCCTTCCCGGGAAAAAGCCAGTCGCAGATGTATGTTTCCAAATGGAATCTGGGCTCCCTGACCCGTGAATCCCGCAAAGAATGGCCCCACAAGGATTATCCTGAGGGAGTGAATGACGATGGCTCCCTGTTTTTGCTGCATGTGGGTGGAAATGATCCTCTGGAAATGTATTCTACCACAGATTTCAGTCTGAAAGAAACGATTTCCAAGGAAAATTGGCCTGTTTTTACCGAAAAATACCTGGAAGGGGATTTGGTTTTGGGGGAAATAAAATCAGCCTACGACCGCAACCTCAAGGACAGGGTAGGGGAATTCAATTTCAGAACCAACCAGCTGACTTCTGTGTATGAAGAATTGGGTACAGAGGTGGATGATCCCTACATTTCGCCGCGGAAAGATCTGTTGGTGTTTTTGGATGAACGGTTCAAAGACGATCGCCTGACTATTGTGAGTCGCCAGGCCAAAATCGCCCTTCAGACCACGCTCAACCTCTCGGCTCTCGCCTCGAATGTGTGGACCCACCCCGGCAAGCCGTGGATTTCCTGTCATACCCGCTCTGCCGGGTTTACCATTCTCGACCTGGCCCAGGGCGAGCAGATTCGCCTGGAGGCCGAAATGCAAAAATTTGCCCAGGAAGCCTGGTTTTCGCCCGACGGACAAAAAATGCTGGTCAATGTGTACCGCAAAGGCATCCAATGCATAGACCTGGGCACCATGCAGGTTTTGTATTCCATTGCTGGCGATCTGAGCTTCCCTTCTGTGGCCTTCAATCCCAATGGAAAGACCTTCAGCCTGACCGACGAAAAGCGCCAAAAGAATCTCACCGTGATCTATGATCTGGAAACGGGGGCCGAAAAAATGCGGGTTCCCGAGCTGAAACCAGGCGCTTCCTTTCCCCTTTTTACAGACAGCCTCCATCTGGTGGTGCAAAACGACGAGGAATTGGGGGTATTTGATATAGAAACTCAAAAATATACGCCCAAAACCTCTCCTGACGCCAAAGGGATTGAAAATGCGGGTGTGGGCAGCGCAAAACTTCCCCAGGATATGTACAGGATTTCCTTCAATCAGGTGAGAAATGAGCTGATTTTGGGAAATCGCCGCACCATGTTGATTCTGGATCCCCAGACCTTTCAGGTCAAAAAGAAATACACCTGGCCCGGCGGGCTGGCCGATCTGATTTACAGTTTTTCGCCCAGTCCAGACGGAAATTATGTGGCGGGCGGCACGAACCGTGGCGAAATCATCCTCTGGGACCTGAATGCAGGAAATTTCAAAACCATTGCCAAAGCCCACACGGTGGAAATCTCGGGTCCCATTCGCTGGATGCACGATTCCCGCTATCTGCTTTCCTACGCCAGGGACGGTGGCATCAAATTCTGGGACCCCAAAACAGGCGCTTTTGTGGGCAATTATGTCAACACAGACGACGAGGAATTTCTCATTTACACCAGCGACAATTACTACTTTTCGACCAAGGGGGCCCTGCCCTTTATTGGGTTCAAACTGAAGAATAAAATCTACCCGTACGAGCAATTCGACCTTAAATTCAATCGCCCTGATCAGGTTTTGAAGAAATTTGCCTACGCCTCCAAACTCAAGGAAAAAATCCTCCTGCTGGCTTACCAGAAACGGCTCAAACGGCTTGGATTTTCTGAAGAGCAACTGGCTTCAGATTTTCATGTGCCTGAAACGGAGGTTTTGGCCCGTGAAACCCTGCCCGTCCTGACTGCAGAAGGTAAAGTGAAATTCAAAATCAGTGCCCTGGACAGCAAGTTTCCCCTCTATTCTCTGCATTTGATGGTGAATGAAGTGCCTGTTTTGGGAAAATTGGGGGAGAAAGTGAAGGTTGCTCCCGGCACGGCTTTGGAAAGGGAATTTGAATTGAATTTGTCACCTGGCCGCAACCAGATCACGGTTTCCGTGAAAAATGACCAGGGTACGGAAAGTACGCGCGAGGGATTTATGGTTTATTGTACCAAAGAATTTCCCAAGCCCAACCTGCTGGTACTGGCCATTGGAGTCTCAGAATTTAAGGAAAGCCAACGCAACCTGACCTATGCGGCCAAGGATGCACGCGATTTTGTGGCCCGCATGAAACTGGCTAAAAATTATGGTGAAATTAAATCCTGGGAGATTTTCAATGCAGATGCGACCCGCCAAAAGGTGGAAAGCATGAAAGCTGAGTTGGAAAAATCCTCTGAAAATGACCTGGTAATCATTTATCTATCCTCTCACGGCCTGCTCGACGAGCAACTCGACTACTTTTTGGCCATGAATCCTACCCAGTTTGAGCATCCAGCAGAGGGAGGCTTGCCTTACAGTTCGCTGGAAAACCTGCTGGACGGCATTCCTGCCCGCAATCGCCTGATCCTGATTGATGCCTGCCACTCGGGCGAGGTGGACAAGGACGAGCCTGTGACCTGGAAGGAAAACAGCAATGACGGTCTGCTGGCCACGGCCCGCAGTGGACCCGCCGCGCCCTCGCCCAAAGCAGGGCTCAACAATTCTTTTGAGTACATGAAGGCCCTTTTTGCCGAGGTTTCCTCTGACCTGGGTGCCACGGTGATTTCTGCCGCGGGCGGCTACGAGTTTGCTTTTGAGTCCAAAGACTGGAATAACGGGGTGTTCACTTATTCCCTGCTGGACGGCCTGAAATCCAACCACGCCGACCAAAACCACGACAAAATGGTCACCATCTCAGAGCTGCGCAACTTTGTGGTAGCCAGGGTGTTTGCCCTGACCAAGGGAGCCCAGATGCCCACCGTGCGCAAGGCCAATCCAGTGATTGATTTTCGGGTGGATTGAGGGGGAAATTAACCTAACACCTCAAAAAGCAACCTGTGAAACTGGTGCACACCCTGCTCCCTTTGGGGGCTGTAACGACCGCGCGTATAAAGGCTTGATTTCACGCCCCGCTGCACATTTTCCACGATTTCTTCGTCCTCCCGCTCCACTTTGTCGAGCAGGGAGCCCGCACCCTGGCCCAGTAATTCGGGTTTCCAAACAAACGACAAAAAGCGCACCCGGGTCAGTTCAGGAGTGAGCGGCTTGACCACGTTCAGCGAAAGGCCCCAGGGATAAAAATTGAGCATGAGATTGGGGAAAAGCCAGTAATAATACGCGCCAATTTCTTCCCCAAAATCGGGCGATTCGGGTGGCAAATCAAAGGCGAGTTCGCCCGAACGGGCAATGCCCAGTTGCAGGTTGCCGCCCTCGAATAATTCGTGGCGGTAAGCCCCGTAATCCAGGCTTTGGGAAAGCCCGGGGTGCACAAACGGGATGTGAAATCCCTCCAGATAATTGTCCACGTAGAGGGCCCAGTTGGCTTTGACCAGGTAGTCGCGGCTGCGGCTGGGATCAAAGACAAATTCCTCCACAGGCAGCCAGCTGAGCCTTTTGCGAATGGGTTCAAGCCACTTTTCAAAGTCAGATTCGGGATTCAGGGCGGCAAAAAGCATCCCTCCCCATTCCCCAAAAGGTACCCGCGGCAAATGGTCATTTTCGCCGGGAAAGCCCTCCACCTGATCGAATTCGGGCATAAATTCCAGCTTTCCGTTCAGGCCAAAGCGCCGTCCGTGATAGCGGCAACGGATCTTGTCCTGGATGCCCGGCTGGGGGCAAAGGAGATTCCCGCGGTGAGTACACACGTTGGACAGGGCATGCATTGTACCCTGAGAATCGCGGGTAAAGAGCAGGGGCTCGTCGAGGGCCTTTTCCAGAAAGGAAAAAGGGTAAATCTGGGAAGGGACCCGCACTTCATCTGCCCGGCAAATCCATTGCCAGGAGCGGGAAAAGACCTTTTCAATGGATTTTTGGAAGATTTCGCCATCCGTGTAAAACCAGCCTGGCAAGGTGGAGGCTTTGCGGATGTCAGCGTGGATTTCAGGGAGAATTTTCATGAAATTTCCTTATTCCTGGTTTTTATTGTCCTGAAATCTGGCCCAAATCTCCCCGTAAACGGGCAATCCTTGCAGGGTTTCAAAATCGGGATCAGCCTTGAAACGGTCGGGTTCGGCGAATTTGTATTCAACGGCCTTTTGCAATTGGGCTACGGCCTCATCCACCCGACCCTGGCGCAGCCTGAGTTTGGCGGTCAGGTAATAAGCTTCGGGGTTGTCTGGATCGACCAGACGATAAATTTCGAGAAAACGGTCAGAACTGGGGATGTCGTTGGCGCCCAGAGTCTGTTTGGCGTACATGTAGGAGGTCAGGCTCAGCAAATTGAGAATGCGCTGGTACATTTTGCCCTCGCCCGGGGCGGGCTCATTTTCTACTGATTTCCAGAATTTTGCAATCTCGGCCCGCCAGAAAACCAGATCCTTTTGGGGATAAATCTGCTGATAATGGTTCATAAGGGATTGTTCCTTGATTCGCAGATCGCGCTCCTGCTTGAGGCGGGCTTTCACCCCGCCGTCCATGGAGGCTTTGAGCATATTCTGCGTAGGAGTCTCAATAGAGGTGATTTTGCGCAGGAAAGCCGCTTCCTCTTCCCAAAATTTATACATTTTCCAGGTGTCCAGAGGGCCTTCTTTGCGCCTCTCTTCGAGGAAGGAAAGATAGTTTTTCACCCGCGCATCTTTGGGGTCTGGCACACGGGCGTGGCGCAAAGGCTCGAGCTTGAGCCAGTGAAAGGCCATGCGCATGTCCTCCACGGGCGGCCAGGCATGTTCGCCTGCAAAAACGCGGATATAATGCGCGGTTTGCTCATTATTCAGGCCCTCATTGAGGGCCTGGAGTTCAGGCAGGTTGAAATCCTCGTCTCCCACCAGCCCAAAGAAAGAGTGCCACATGTGGCTGAGGGACTGTCCCTGGGGAAAACCCGCTCCACAGCCAATTACGGCCTTGGAGGTCGTGTCGTTGAGGGCCAGCAGGTTGGCCACCCTGGCGCCGCCTGAAAAGCCACCCAGGTAGATTTTGCCGGGAGCGACAGCATATTTTTTCAGAATTTCTGCGGTCAGAATGGCATTCAGAGATTGTATTTCGCCCCAGTTCATGCCGTTTTTGGAGTGGTTGCTGCCCACCATGATAAATCCAAATTCCTCTGCCAGCGCCTGATACTTTTTTACGGGTTTAAAGCCTTCTGCCCCGGGATCAAACCAGACGATTACCGGCCATTTTTTCTCTGCAGACCAGTCTTTGGGCAGATAAAGGGCATATTTTTCTTCGGGAAATCCCTCGCAACCCAGGTTGGGCTGCACCCGGCCGTTGGGCGATTCCGCCACTTTTTGCTCTTGCTCCACTTCGTGGCGATGGCGTGATTTTTTGCCACAGGCCAGACTGAAGAAAAGCAAAAGGCTCAGGGCCAGGGTAAAAACGGGTTTCATAGTTTCCTGAATTTCCCTCCATTTTCCCAATTTTTCAGGCATTCTCCAAACCTCTTCGATATTTTCCCAAACTATCCTTATTTTCGAACCCAGAAACGAAAATTGCCCATGCTCCCTCAATTGATTATCCCCCGTACCAACCTCGAACTGAATCCCATTATCATTACTTCGCCCATTGTGCGGTCGGGCACCACCCTTTTGCAGCGCCTGATTACCTCGGCCCCCAACGGCATGATTTTCGGGGAAAATGCGGCCAATGAAATTCAGTTTTTCATGAATTACTTTACCACCCGTCAATTATTTTTTGCCCAGGGCAAGCATCATTGGGATGCCATGCGGCAGATGGTGGAACGGGGAGATGTGAATGAGTGGATTGCGGATTTGTTGCCGCCCATTGATAATTATCTGGATAAACTGGGCGAAACCTGCTTCAACATGGCGCAGTTTTATAAAGGCTATGCAAATCAGCAGGGAGCTACGGTTTGGGGGGTAAAAATTGCAGGCTGGAACCTGCCCGCCCTGCGCCTGATGCGCCTGATGATGCCCGGCAGCAAGATCCTGTACATTTTTCGCGATCCTGTGGATTGTATCAAATCTGCCTGGGCAACCAATATGATTCAGGCTGAGGAGGATATGCTGAATCTGGCCAAAATGTACTCGGAAAGTGCCACCCAGCTGCTGGATCATTTCCAACATGGAGAATTGTACTTTATCAACTATCAGGAGCTGATTTCAAACCCCGAAAAGGTGATTGCCCAACTGGAATCCATTACAGGCGCCAGCGGGATTGACCCTTCCGTGATGGAGCACCGCATCAATACGTTTAAAGGTGATACTCAGCGTGATCCCAGCGGACAGGGCACCATTCCTCCTGCCGAACTCAGCGAGTCTGATATGCAGAAAATCAGGGAAATTGCTGATCCTGTTTTTCAGCGCATGATTGCGCAAAAAGGTGCCTGACCCGTAAGGGGATTTCAAAATCCGGTCTCAAATCTGTAGCCTGAAGCCTTCAGGTGGTCAATCAGTTCGGGCAACACGTCCACCACTTTCTGGCGGCTGTCGTGAAAGAGCACGATTCCACCGTGGTACAGATGCACCAGGCGGGTCACCCGTTCCAGCATGACCTCTTTGGTAAAGCCCGCCTGCCAGTCCTGGGAGTCGATATTCCAGAGAATGTGCTTTTTGTAGGTATCCATGATCAGACCCAGGGCGGCCAGGTCGCGGCTCCCGTAGGGAGCACGGAAGTAGTCAATCTGGCAGTTGTATTTTTCCCTGACCAGGGTCAGGGGGGCCACCACTTCGGCCTGTAAGGCCTTGAAATCGTGCATTTTGGCCAGATTGGCATGGGTTTCTGAGTGGAGGGAAATTTCATTTCCCGACTGGGTCAAAGCGGTAAACAAAGCAGGATTTTCCCGCACATTTTTGCCCAGCACAAAGAAATTTGCCCGGATATTGTTCTCTTTCAGCAGATTGCAAACGGGCTGGGTAAAACGGGTTGGACCGTCGTCGAAGGTGAGAAAAACCTGTTTCTGGTCATAGGCAAAGCCCTGAATCTCGCGGTCGTCGAGTACTGCGATTTCGCTGGTGAAACGGGGATGCAGGCGGTAAAGGCGGGTTAATTCTGCCCAAAATCCCTGATAAAAGCGGATCAGATCTCCCTGTAAAACCAATTCGCTGCGCCGCGTGGCCCATTCAGTTTTGGGTGTTTTTTGCAGATAAAGCACTGCTTCCTTTTCGGCACCGTTGAGGTAGGTCAGGGCATTTTCGAGGTGGGTAAGGGAGACATTGGGCGAGACCAGATCAATGATTTTGAGGGATTTGGCCCGTTTTTTCTCCACAAATGGCGCCAATTCAGTAGCTTTTTCCTGATCAATGACCTGCAAAAAGGCCAGATTTTCGACCAAAGTCCTGATTTCCGCATCCTGAGGCGTAGCCTTGAAATTGCTCCTGACCAGAATAGGATCCGTGGCAAAGGCCGCCAAACGGGCAAGGCAAAGGAATGCAAGCAGGAAAATTTGTTTCATAAAGTCAGTAACACGATTGAAATTCAGCTTTTTCAAATCAGAATCAAAATCCGTACCTGAAATTTTTGCCGCAAGGTTCAGAAGATCAGGTCCATCAATTTTTGACTATTTAAACCTGTTTTTTGCCTGTAAATTTGTTCCAGAACATTTGGAATTGGATCAAAATTCCTCCAAATGTTCCCGATTTGAATAAACCAACCTGTTTACCATGAAAAAGAACCTCGTCATTCTGCCCGTATTACTCCTTGTACTGGGATTTTTTCCTGCCAAAAGCCAGACTTTCCTGGGTGAAGCCAAAAACTGGAAACTCAGCAGCGTGCCGCCCGCTTATTTGAACGCAAGCACAGGTGATCCCCTGAGCCCGGGTTTCAAACGCGCAGCTCTGAGTTGGTATACCATTAACCCGAATTTTTATTTTGGAAGTTCAACCGCAGCCTTTCCCGTCTCAGACCTTTCAAATCATTATTTTCGACAAGTTTCGCCCAATGAATTTATGGATGGCAATCTGGGATGGATGGGTGATAATTGGATCCATACCCTCGATCTAAATTACCTGCCCGACCGACGTGGTCCGTACAATTTTGAAACGGATCCCGCCCGCGTCAATTCCCTCAATTCTTTTAAAAATCCAACTGAAAACTGGTCGGCCATCATGCGCAACCTGGGGCTGGATTATTTTTCCTGGAATTTTGATACCCTGGAATTCTGGCTGTTGGATCCATTTATCTACGATCCCACCAATTCCGGGCAGCTTACCATTCAGTTTGGCAATCTTTCTGAGGACGTTCTCTACGATATGCGCATGGCCAACGAGGCCAGCCTGACGATTCTGCCTCAGGATACCACCGTCTGGGGACTGGTACCTCAATCCAATCAGATTCAGCTTGGCTTGTCCAAAAATGCCCAGATTGCTGTGCAGCAGGATTTGGGCTATGATGAAATGAGTGATGAGGACGAAGCGATTTTTTATCAGGATTTTCTGGATTCGCTGCAAAGTATTCTGGGGCCCACTTATTTGGCCATGCAGACCGCGGACCCCTGTGGAGATAATTTCATGGATTTCCTGGGGGCCGATTATGATCTTGCATCAGCATCTATTTCAGATCGTTACCTTCACTATAACGGGGTTGAGGGGAATAATTATTATGAGCATTTCCCGGGAGTTCAACCCACTGTTTTCGAAATTCCTGACCGCGAGGATCTGAATGCAAACGGAGAACTGGAAATCCAGGAGGCTTTTTATGAATATTACATTCCTTTGGCCAAAGGAAGCAGCATGCAGGCGGGTGTGAACCATATTGTTGAAGTAAAAACTGCGAATGTGACCCTGCCCGACGGAAATACGGAATCCGTGAATTGGTTTCATTATAAAATTCCCCTCACGGCTTGGGACTCGACCTATGGAACGCCTCCCGCGCTCAAAAATGCCTCTTCCATTCGCCTGCAACTTGACGGATTTGCACGGGAAGTGGTTTTGCGCCTGTATGAGGTCAGCCATCCTGGTTCTGTGAACTGCGACAGCAATCTGGTGGATGTTTATCCCAATCCTTTCACAGATCAGGTCAGTTTCAGGCTCAGATTTCCGTGGGGAATTTCCTATCCTGTGGAGATTTATGATTTGGCAGGTCGCAAAGTCTGGGAAGGAAGCTTGCTCGGGCAGGAAAAATTTACCCTCAACACCACTCAACTGAGCCCCGGGGTTTACATTTACAGCATTTTTCATCCAGGCCCCTTCTACAGCGAATCCCGGTGCGGGAACCATCCACAGACGAAAGGGGAGAGGATTTTCGGGCGAATTGTCAAAGTGGAATAAGCGAACTATCTTCAGGGTACGGGGTTAACCTCATACCATGGACTCAAAAACCATTTTCATTGCAGGCGGAACGGGATTTCTCGGGCAGGCCCTCGAAAAGTACTTTTCCGGGCTTGGCTACCCGGTCAGGATCATTTGCCGTTCGCCCAAAAGGCCCAACGAAATCGCCTGGGATGCACGGACTTTGGGCCCCTGGGCCAGGGAGTTGGAAGGGGCCTGTGCCCTGATCAATCTGGCAGGCAAATCCGTGGATTGCCGCTACACGCTTGCGGCCAAAAAGGCCATTCTGGACAGTCGGGTGGACTCCACCCGCATTTTGGGCCAGGCCATCGCGGCCTGCCAGAATCCGCCCCGTTTCTGGCTGAATTCATCCACGGCCACCATTTACCAGGATACGCGGGGCGAATTGCCGGCAAATACGGAGGCAAAAGGCATCATTGGCAATGATTTTTCCATGGGGGTGGCCAAAGCCTGGGAACAGGCTTTTTTTGAGGCGAATACGCCTCAAACCCGCAAACTTGCTTTGCGCATTTCCATCGCCATGGGCCGGGAAGGCGGCGCCTTCCCCATTTTGAAAAAGCTGGCTAAACGAGGGTTTTGCAGCAAGCAAGGCCCTGGAAACCAATGGATCAGCTGGATTCACATGCACGACTTTGTGCGGGCAGTCAAACATTGCCTGGACCAGGAAATGGAAGGAGTGGTCAACATTGTGGCGCCTCAACCCATCCTGAACAAGGATTTTAACCGTTTGCTGAAGGAAACGCTGAAGCCCTGGGTGGTCTGGCCTCAGCCAGTTTGGGCCCTGGAAATCGGGGCCTGGGCCCTGCGCAGTCAGACGGAAATGATCCTGAAAAGCCGCAAAGCGGCGCCAGAACGATTGCTTCAGTCAGGATTTGCCTTTAAATTTTCCCATTGGGAAGAAGCTTTGCAGGATTTGCTGAGTTGAATTGCCTGCAATTGATTTCTTCACAGGGAAGACCAGAAAGCAGCAAAGAAGAAGGTAAGGAGGAAAATGGCCAGAAAAGCCCAGCCAAATGCTTTGAGTAGCACCAGTTTTTTGCCCCGTTTCTCCATTTCCAGCCCGCTGAACCCAAAAGCCAGGCAGCCAATCCAGACAAAGCTGAGATTGACCAATTCTGTTTCTGAAAAAGAATTGAAATACATGCCGTACAAAAACAAGACCAGCCCGGTGCCAATGAGCATGGTAATCATGAAAATGCGGCGCATCCAGGGCCGGGGCGTATGTTGGGAGAATTCCTGCTCCTGCAAAAATTCCTGGGAATCGGGTCTGGGGGTGGGTTGTTGGTCTCGCATGGAATAAATTTACGAAATTGATTAAACCAAAAGCATCCTCTCAAGTCAAAATTAAATGCAACCTCTGCCCGAAACGCAACATATACAGCAAATCAATCACGTCTTTTTGCGCGGTGGATTTGGAATTCCTCTGTCTGAAATGGAAAAGACTTATGTTTTGACTGTTCCAGAGGCAGTAAAACAGCTTTTTTCCCAATCCAGCGATTACGAACCCCTGCATCTGATCCGTTTTAAGTCGGGCCAGCAAAGGAAGGGAAAGAAAATGGACCGTGAGGAGCGCAAGGAATTCAGGCAGGATCAAAGAGAACAGCTTCAGCAGCTCAATGTGCAGTGGCTGAGGCAATTGTCTCAATCCAAAATGCAATTGCGGGAAAAAATCACCCTGTTTTGGCACGGGCATTTTGCTTGTCGGGTGGATAATCCTGCAGCAGCCCAGCACCTCAATAACGTGGTCCGTCAATACGGTATGGGCTCTTTTGAAAATTTGCTGCTGGAGGTAAGCAAATCGCCCGCCATGCTTATTTTCCTCAATAACCGCCAGAATCGCAAGGCCCATCCCAATGAAAATTTTGCCCGCGAATTGCTGGAATTATTTACCCTGGGACGTGGAAATTACTCGGAAAATGATGTGAAAGAGGCGGCCCGTGCCTTTACTGGCTGGAATTTTGATGAAGAAGGTCAATTCGAATTGCGGGAGCGGCAGCATGATCATGGAAATAAAACCTTTTTAGGGAAATCAGGTGATCTTGGAGGAGAGGATATCATCAAAATTGTGCTCGAAAAGAAGCAATGCGCCCGTTTTTTGGCGGGCAAGCTTTACGCCTTCTTCGTGAGTCCGCAGGCTGATGCCGAAAAAATCGGGCAGATCGCCACCTGGTTATATGATTCTGGTTACAAAATCGGCGAAACGGTTTCCAGGGTGTTCAATTCAGAATGGTTTTACCGCCCGGAAATCATGGGAGCAAAGATCAAATCCCCGATTGAACTGCTGGCCGGCACTTTTCGTCTGCTGGATCTGGATACAGAACTGGATTGCAAACCCCTGCTGCGCATCCAGCGGGGCCTGGGACAGGTGCTTTTCCAACCACCCAATGTAGCGGGCTGGCCCGGCGACCACGCCTGGATCGACAGCAGTACCCTGCTGATCAGACTGAAACTGGCCGGCATTCTGATGGGACTGGAATTTCCGGAAATGAGGATGAAAGGCGAACCCGAGGATGATTTTGACCGCTGGCAAAAAAATCTGGCCGACAAGCTCGATCTGAAATACAACTGGGCCCGGGCCCTGAAACCCCTGCCCGCCTCCCTGGAGGCGCAATGGCAATGGCTGGCTCCCCGCGTATTGCAGCAGGGCAGCCAGCAAAGCCGCTTTGTGCTGGATTTCCTGGGCCAGGTCACTGGCGAAGAGCAGCAAAAGCGCCTGATCTGGCGCCTGCTTTCCCTGCCTGAATGGCAGGTTTGTTAGCAATTGGCAAACAAAAAATAAACTAATAACTCAGCGCTTACAACCATCAAAATGAATAACAAAACCAGGCGTCAGTTTCTTAAAACATCCGCGGTAGCTGCGGCGGGAACTTTTTTGATTCCTTCGTTTCTGAAAGCATTTTCAGGACAGGAAATGCTGCAGGAGGGCGAAAAAATCCTGGTGGTGCTCCAGCTTTCGGGCGGCAACGACGGGCTCAATACCTGCATCCCCTTCGGGGATGATGCCTATTACAGGCTGCGCCCCAATCTGGGCCTGAGGGCCTCAGAAATCCTGAAAGCCGATCATTATCTGGGCTTTCACCCCTCCATGGACGGTATTCACAAACTTTTCAAGGATGGAGAGGCGACTGTGATCCAGAATGTGGGCTATCCCAATCCCGACCGGTCCCATTTTCGCTCCATGGATATCTGGCATGCAGGCAGCAGCGCCTCTGATTACTGGCAGACTGGCTGGTTGGGGCGTTATCTGGATGCCTCCTGCGCAGACAATGGAAGCGCCAGCCGTGCAATCGAGTTGGGGGGCGGACTGAGTCTGGCTCTCAAAGGCAACGAATGCAAGGGCCTGGCCATGGATGACCCCAAAAGGTTGTATCAGGCTGTGCAGGAACCCTTTAACCGGGCTTTGGTGGACCATCACAGCGACCATCCTCAGGTAAGCTACCTGTACAAAACGCTGGCCGAAACGACCGCTTCGGCAGAGTATATCTTTGAAAAAGCAGGCATTGTCAATACCCGCACAGAATTTCCGGGAAATCCGCTGAGCCAGAGCTTTGGCAAGGTTGCAGCCATGATCCGGGCGGGTCTGCCTACCCGGGTGTATTACTTGGAACTGCCCGGATTTGATACCCATGTCAATCAGAAAGGGCAGCAACAGCGCCTGCTGGGCATGTTTTCAGAAGCGATGGGCGCATTTGCAGCTGAAATGAAATCACAGGGCAGGTGGAAGGACGTTACCGTGATGGCCTTTTCTGAATTTGGAAGGCGGGTAGGCGAAAATGCCTCGGGTGGCACTGATCATGGCACAGCCAATGTGCTCTTTCTCTTTGGCGGGGCTTTGAAAAAGCCTGGTTTCCACGGAAATCATCCCAATCTCACCGACCTGGATGAGGGCGACCTCAAGTACCAGACTGATTTTCGCGAGATCTATGCCGACCTGCTGACCCACTGGCTGGGCGTGGACCACGAGCCCATTCTGGGGCAAAAGTTCAAATGCCCGGGTTGGGTGTGAAAATAAGGCCCATTTGAGGATTGGGGTACGCAAAAGTCAGGGGAAAGGGGTAAGTGGGTACCCAATTTATACGAATACAAGCACGAAAACGCGGCAAAAAGGAAAGCCAGCAGGATCAGGAGGCCTATTCCTCCCCGTTCAGCACGAGTTTATAGCCAATACCCCGCACATTTACGATCTTGATGCTGGCGTCGGCCTGGAGTTTTTTTCTGAGTTTGGAAATGAAAACATCGAGGGTGCGTCCCACATAATCGCCTGCATCGCCCCAAACGACCTTGAGGATGGTTTCGCGTTCGAGGGTATTATTGGCGGACGTATGCAGGAGGGTGAGCAGGTCAGCCTCTTTGCTGCTCAGTTCAATGCTTTCATTGCCAAGGGTTAAGGTCATATTTCGCTTGTCG
Organism: Bacteroidia bacterium; assembly: GCA_020635905.1. Lineage (GTDB taxonomy): Bacteria > Bacteroidota > Bacteroidia > J057 > JADKCL01 > JACJYV01. Next base: position 824,489 of record JACJYV010000003.1, on the reverse strand, counting down.
AACAGGTATTCACCCAGGGAAATGACATGGGGCCCGGGCACGGGTTTGACGCTTTTCTTTTTTGGGAAAAATCTGAAAAAAGCCAGTAAAAGCACCAGCAACAGCCCCAATCCAATCCCCAGCATCCATATTCCAGAAGAGGCAGGGGAAGATGGAGCAGGCAAAATTGCCGGGGAAGTGGGGTTTTGCCAGGGTGTAATCAGGATTTGGTAACAATCCACGGGCAGGGCCCTGGATTTGCAATGCCCGACTGTACTTGTGTCCAGGTTGGTAATTTCGTAGCTGTACACCACGTCTCCAGACCCACATTGTTGCACCTCCACCAAAAATCCATCTGCAACTTTGGTTTCGATCATGATGTGGTTGATGGTGGCGACCAGATCTTCGGGATTGAATTCAAACTCAGTGGCGAAGGAAATGCGGTAGCGGTTGAGTTCGCGGGTCACGGGCAGGACGCGGGAGGTGCTGTCGCCTGAGGCACGCAACACCTCATCGCCCACACGTCGCATGGCAACCAGGATGCGGCTGGCTTCCAGATCCTGCTGGGTCTGGCCCGAAAGGGTGAGACAAAGCAGGAGGAAAAAAGCAAGAAAAGGGAAGCTCAGAAAGCGTTGGTTCATGGTACAAATCTATCTGATAATATGACCAAAAGAAATGTTTTAACCCCTTTTTACATTAATTTACACTTAAAAAACGGGGGCTGAAGGGTTTTGATTTGGCCGGGAAACCTGAATTGGAAAAGGAGGGTAATTTTTTTGAAAGACTGGGAGGAATTGAGGTTTTCAGACCTTGGTTGGCTGAGGGGTACGGAGGGCGCCCGAAACTTTGGAGGGCGGTCAGGGCGCGGTCTGCGGTAAGCAGGGCGCCCCGACGGACGGAGAAACCCTGCAGGAGCCCGGCGCGGCCGCAGGCCGGGACAGCCCCAAATCCAACTACTCATTCTTTTTGTTACCTTGGTGGCTTAGTCGTGGCAGGGATTGATTTTACCATGAAACATGCGAAGATAATTTGGGTGGTTTGCGTCCTGATGGGGGCGTATGCTACGGTTTGGGCCCAGGATGAATGGGTGAGAATCAGCAATAAAGCGGGGTTTTCTATTGAAATTCCAAAGGAATTTGAGGTGACGGATGGGGAAAATTTCCTGCATTTCAAGGGTTGGATTCAGAATAAGGCCTATGGCGAAGGGGGCATGGGGCTGGAGGAAAAGGAAAAATTTAAGTACTGGACTTCGGGCTATCTGAAGCGTAACGGCAAGAAATTCAATCGTTTGGAGGCAGGAAGAAATCCTGGACTGGCCAGCCGCACAGGGGTGCCTGCTTTTACGATCGAGACGTTTGATGCAGAAAACAGCCAGGTAGATTTGTATGTGGATTTTGACGCTAAATTTCTCCTGACTTTTAATTTTCACACCTGGAAAGCCAGTGACTGGCCGCTGGCCAGGGATGCGTTTGAGCGCATGCTGGGGTCGATCAGGGTGGAAAAACCTGAGCAAACCAACCCGAGTGTGGAGGATCTGACCTTGCTGGATCCGCCCGTTTTGACGGAGGAAGTTTTGGCTAAAGTGGAAGGTCCGCTGGCGGGGAGAGTAAGTCACCAGGCATTTCAGATGAAGGCACCCCTGGATGTGAAAAATTTGAAAAATTTTCCATTGCAGGCGGCAGCTTTGCCAGACGGCGGCTTTGTGGTGGGCTATAATGATACCCTGGGGAATGCTCATTTGCAGCGTTTTGATGCGAAAATGGCGCCCGTGGGAACGGAAAAAGTACTAAATGGCACCGTCGTGCTGGCTTTGTCGGGCGACAGCAAGGGATTTGCGGCGTTGATTCTGAAAAATAAGCTGGAAGTGGATTATGGAATTGCCTACTCAGATGCTTTTCTGGCGGGATTTTCGTCTGAAATGAAACTCAGGTTTGAGACTTTTTTGGTGGGGGATGAGGACCTGAAGGAGGAGGGCGACCAGCGGGTGGATCTGGATCATGGGCAAAACAAAATTGCTTTTGGAAATGGTTACCACGCCGTGTATCTGAGCACCTTGCGCCACTGGAGCGACGGGGTGAATCACCAGGGAGATTTTGTGCGCCTGGTGGACGAAAACGGGGAAATTCTCATGCACGGTTCTTCACCCAAAGGCTGGGACTGGGGGGTCAGTCACTCTTTTTCGAAATCAATTTGTTTTGATGGCACGGATTTCAACCTGATCACGGTGGGGGATGGGTACCCCAGGGGGCTGGCTTACAGCCGGGTGCAACCTGTGTACCGCCCGCAGGACGACCCGCCTTACCGCAAGAATGTACTGCCCATTGCAGGGGAACTGGGGAATAATGATGCGAAGGATTACCACGACGGGGGCATTGCGGCCAATGATAAATATGCGCTGACCGTGTACACGACCACGACTCATAAACTGCTGTATCCGGGACGGAATTACACTTTTCCGAAGCTGCACCTGCTGCGGATGGATAAAAACGGCCGTCCTGGCCCGGCCCTGATGCTTTACCCGAACGCAAAGCGTTCGGAGCATGACCACAAACTGATTGCCTACGGGAAGGGATTTTTGCTGCTTTACGCCGACCACGAGGCTGAGGGCCTCTACAACTGGTCCACCTGGCGCGACCGCTATCAGCTGCTGGACAAGGATGGACAGCGGGTTGGGGCCACCTACGACCTGCCTACCTGGTTCAAGCTGGAAACACCCAAAGCGGTGCAGTACCTGGGCTACATGTATTTTGACTACCGCGGAACGGAGCCAGTGGTTTTGGCCAACGGGGATGTGCTGTGGGTGAGGCAGTTGCTGCTGGACAATAAGCTGGAAATCATTCGCATACGCAAATAGAAAAGCTGCCCCGGGAATCCAGGGCAGCCTTTTCAGAGGTTGATTTTCAAAAAATCAGACAGGAAGTTTTTTGATCAGACGGCCGATCACTTCGTTTTGCTGGGCCACGATGCGGGTCAGAATCTCAAACTCATTCAACAGCCTGATGCTGAAGCCTTTGAGGTAGAAACCTTCGGCCAGTTTTTCGCGGGAAGGCATGCCAGGCAGGTGCCCGTTTTCGTCCAGGAAATTGATGATTTCGCCGGGGAAAGGCAGCACATCGGGCTGAGCGGGGAAATTTTCCACTTTCACAAAAATGTCAGACTTTTTGCCGTCCACTTTCACGCGGATCTGTCCAGCTTCGTCTTTCACTTTGAAAGCGGCTTCATTTGCGCCCAGCAGCACGCGGGCCCGGTTTTCCTGGTCGAGCAGAATGATGTCGCCATCCGTGCCATTTCCGCCAGCCACCAGATTTCCGTAGGTGGCTTCCATTTTCAGGGTGGGTTCACCTGCCTGGTTGCGGACTTCAATGCGGCCGGGCTGGCCTTCACCTCCGGCGAAAACGAGATCGTTTTCGTTGGCAAAGGAAATGAGCACCTGGTCTTGTTTGTCGATGAGTTGAATGGTTTTTTTCATAGTTTTTGGTGAATTAAATAATCGCTTTACTTTTTGATTTCAGGGCACCTCTTAAAACTTTGAATCTCTGCGTTGGACTTGTCTCAGAAATGCTCGTTTACGGGAGTAAACTCAGCTTTCCTCAACTGCGTCCGCCTTGACCTTCTTTGTTTTCAGAGGTTTCCTATAATTAAAGATACGCGGGCAAATTGACGTCTTGTGTCAATTTAAAAATGAAAAAGTAAATAAAAAATGGGGTGAGTTGAGACGAATTATTCCCGGAAAACGCGGGCTTCGTAAATGTAGATTTCGGTGCCTTCGCGCCAGCCGTCGCGGCCAATGCCGGCCTTTTGAGCGGCACATTGGGAAAGAAATTCGAGGGCGTCCCAGCCCTGATCGACCGCCACTTTCGGGAGGAAAGTGCCGGTTTTGCGGCCTTTTACGAGGTAAATTCCATGTTTCCCAATCTCAATCCGACTGGTATTGGAGATCCTTTGCAGGGGAGTCAGTACGGAAACTTCCAGCTGCACCTGATCCAGCTCTTCCAACCTGACAGGTGGAAAACGATGGTCCTCACTGGCGGCCGCCAGGGTCATGTCGGCGGTGGTTTGGTACACGGGTTGGTCAGAAATCAGGCGTCCGATGCAGCCCCGCAATTGCCCCTCTTTGTAAATGCTGACAAATATGCCGCCCGGCATATCCAGTTTCCCGGCCAGGGCCTGGTGGTCGAATTGGGGTTTTTTGCTGGTTTCGAGCCACATTTTCAAACTGGCACGGGCAATCTGGACTAAAATTTTGCCGTGGGCCTCTGTGAATATTCTGCGTCTGAGGGCGAAGGCATGGTAGCCTACCACCCGGCTGGGATCGCCGATCTTCACCTGGCCTGAGTTGCGGTAAAGCAGGTGCTCCATTTGCAGGTCAGTCTGGCCCTGGCTCAGTTCCAACAGCGCCAGAATGGCGGTGCGGCCGCACATGGGGGTGATCAGATTTGGAATTTTTGCTTCCTCGATCAAAGTCAGGGTTTGGCGAAGCTCATCGGGAGAATTCTTCAAAATGGCTTTGGCACAAAGGGAGTCGGATAGTCTTGCGTTTTGGTAATCAGGATAATGTGAGAAATCTGAGCTGATGATGAACAGGTTTTTTTCATTGAACCAGGGGCGCAGGGTTTGGGCAATGGACCTGATTTCGGCTGAATTGACCTGGCCCAGTAAAATGGGCACAATTTTGAATTCATTGGCCAGGCGAAACTGGAGCATGGGCAATTGCACTTCCAGGCTGTGCTCCCGGATATGGGCGCTGGGACGGAAGGAAAAGAGGGGATTTTGGCGAATCAGGCTGGCTGCCACGACTGTGTCCACTTCCACTTCCCCGAAGGGGGTAAGGTAATTGCCCGGCAAATAGGTCGAGGCGCCGGGATAACTTTTGGTGTGGCTGGCGCCAATGATGAAAATCCGCTCGAATTGGGATCCCGGGGGAATTTGCTGGTAAGCCCTGGCCGCCACGGTTCCTGAGTAGGCGTAGCCTGCATGGGGCACAATCAGGGCCTGGGGAGACCGGGTTGGGGGATTACTTTCCTTCGGAAAGAAGGTCTGCAACATGGAAAAAAGCTGTTCAGCTTTTTCCGGATAAAATGCCCCGGCAACCGCAGGTTGACGGGTTTGGGCCGGGCTGACCAGCCCGCAAATGAGTGAGAATGCAAGGATAATAAGCGCTTTTCCCCGGATTTTCATGGGATGAATTTAACAACAATTTTTCTCCGCGGGTCCTTGAATGCTAAAGTAAACTGCGAATTTGTTAAAAATCCCCTTCTATTACTTGAAGTTCCCCCCGGAATCCACCAAATTGGATGGGCAATCCATTATTATGAAGAAAATTAACTCTCAGATCAACACCCGTTCTGAAACTTTCCAGTCCAATTATGCTCAAATGCAGGTTTTGCTGACAGAATTGGATAAAAAACTGGTTGAAAGTCGTTTCCAGGGGCAGGAAAAGCATATTGAAAAAGCCCGTTCTGAAGGCAAAAACCTGGCACGTGAACGCATTGAATTGCTGCTGGACCGGGATTCCCCCTTTCTGGAACTGATGCCGCTGGCTGGTCTGGGAGGAAACGGCTTTGGCCCGGGAGGAACTTCCGTGGCAGGAATCGGGCTGGTTCAGGGGCGTTTGATCATGGCCATTGCCAATGTGGGCACCAATAAAGGAGGGGCGATCGACAAGGCTACTCTGGATAAAGCGCTCAGGTTGAATGAGATTGCCATGCAAAATGAGCTTCCTGTGGTCAATCTGGTCGAATCAGCCGGGGCGAATCTGCCAGATCAGGCTGCTATTTTTAATTTTGGGGGAATAAATTTCCGTGAAATTACCCGCCGTTCGGCCAAAGGCATTCCCACCATTTCCGTGGTTTTTGGGAATTGCACCGCTGGCGGTGCATATATCCCTGGCATGAGTGATTACACCATCATGGTGAAAGACAATGCCAAAATGTTTTTGGCCGGTCCTCCCCTGGTCAAAATGGCCACCAATGAAATCACAGATGAAGAATCCCTGGGCGGTGCAGACCTGCACAGTCGGGTTTCCGGGGTGTCCGACTACCTGGCGGCCAATGAAAGCGAGGCGATCCGCCTCGCCCGGGAGATTGTGGGCACTTTGAAGCCCGCGAATACCCATTTCCAGCCCTTCGGGCTGGCAGCACCCCCCGCCTACGACCCGGCAGAATTGCTCGGAATTGCCTCTCCCGACCTCAAAAAGCCATTTGATGCCCGGGAAGTGATTGCCCGCGTAGTGGATGGCTCCCTTTTTCACGAATTCAAGCCCGACTACGGCTCCACCCTGGTCACAGGCTGGGCCCACATCCACGGGTATCCCGTGGGAATTCTGGCCAATAACGGGGTTTTATTCTCTGAATCTGCCCAGAAAGGCACCCATTTTATTCAGTTGTGCAATCAGAATAATACTCCCATTATTTATCTGCAGAACATCACAGGCTTCATGGTGGGCAAGAAATATGAGTCTGAAGGCATCATCAAATTTGGGGCGCAAATGATCAACGCTGTTTCCAACAGCACCGTGCCCACTCTGACGGTGATGATCGGCGCCAGCTACGGCGCAGGCAATTACGCCATGAATGGCCGGGCTTATGAGCCCCGCTTTCTCTGGTCATGGCCCAACAGCAAAATTGCCGTAATGGGGGCCGAACAACTGGCGGGGGTTATGGTGATGATCCAGCAGGTGGCGGCCATGAAGGCGGGACAACCCTTGCCACCCGAACAACTGAAAGCCACCCGGGACCATTTGATCAAAGAGGTGGAAAAGCAATCCAGCGCCTGGTTTGCCACCGGCCAGCTTTGGGACGATGGCATCATCGACCCGCGGGAAACCCGTAATTTTCTGGGATTTTCATTGGCCATTGTCAATAATACGCAAATCAGGGGCACCAAAGAATTTGGGGTTTTCAGGATGTAAAAGAAATGAACTTGGTTTATGGCGAGTAAGAAATCAAAAGAGAGAGAATTAATGGAATTGGCCATTGAGGTCATGAATAAAAGTATCAATGAGCCGCGGCCAGATGGAAAAGTTCCTCCCAAGGTGGGAGCGGTATTGCTACTGCCAGATGGAAGGGTGGAAACTGCTTATCGTGGGGAACTGCGGGAAGGAGATCATGCCGAATTTACCCTCATTGAAAGAAAATTGACCAATCTTGACCTGTCTGGAAGCATATTATTTACCACCTTGGAGCCCTGTGTGGAGCGCAATTTTCCCAAAGTTCCCTGTTGTCGCAGGACAACTCATGCACGGGTCAAAAAGGTTTATGTTGGGATCGAAGATCCTGACCCGACTGTGGATGGAAAAGGTATTCGACACCTGGAAAACCACGGAGTGGAGGTCAGGATGTTTGACCGGGATTTACAGCAGATCATAATCCAGGAGAATAAGGGCTTCATTGACCAGGCTATTCAAAGGCGGGATCAGGTTGAGGAAATTGAAGACCTTTCTGTTCCTTTGGAGAAAGCCATTGAGAATTACGATTTTTCTGAGTTTTCGCGGGAAGCTTTGGAGAAATTTATCCAGCAGGGGAAATTGAATTTCACCCTGGATGACCCCAAATTCAAATCTTTTCTGGCGGATATTGGAGTAATGGTCTGGGTGCCTGATTTGAATCTGTATCGTCCATCAGGATTTGGTTACCTGCTTTTTGGCAAAAATCCCCGTTCCAAAAATCCAGGTGCAACCCTGAAAGCGTTTGCAGATTATGGTGCAGGTAAAATCGAGCCTGCTGATTTTGATCAGCCTTTGGTTATGATTCCCGATTTGGTTGAATCCTGGCTCAGAAAGGTCCTGCCCCTTTCCAAGGATGCCACCTCTTTTCAACGCGTGGATGTCCCGGACTTTCCCATTGAAGTGCTTCGTGAAGCCGTGATCAATGCGATTGTGCACCGTGATTACGAACTGGAGGGAGCAAGTTGTTCCCTGGAAATTGAAGGCGATGTGATCCGCATCGTGAGCCCGGGAGCACCTTTACCTGCCATTTCCATTGACGATCTGAATCGTTTCACTGCTCCATCTTTGCGGCGTAATCCAATCATTACTTATGTATTCAGTTTGATGAATTATGCGGAAGAAAAGGGGTTTGGAATGCGGGCCATTAGAAATGTTCTTCCTAAAGTAGGCCTTCCTTTGCCTCATTTTTCCCTTAAAACTCTTTTTCTAACCCTGTCTTTTGCCAGGAGCATGGAGGCTTATTCGCTTATTCGTGAGAATCCTGCCATAGAGGAATTGAATGCCGAAGAATTGCAGGGCTATCAATGGATTATTTCAAACAGTGAGATCAGTAAAAAGGAATATGCTGATTTCTTCGAATACAGTGACAAAAAGGCCCAAAGGCATTTATCTAAGATGAAAGACCTTGGGCTCTTAAATGATAACGGGGAAAAGGCAAATTCGCCTAACTTCAAATACGTCGTTCCTTGATCGCCTTTTGTCCAAGCTTGGACATTACCTGAACACTACTTGGACAAAAACTCATTTGGAGTGTCCAAGTAGATTGTGAATCAGCCTGATTTTGCACTCAGGGCACTTTTTTACTTGGACACTGAGTGTCCAAGTAGGTCTATGAAAGCTCTTTTTGGGTGATTTTCACCCAATTTTACTCTGAGCCTGGACAAGCTTGGACATTACTTGGACAAAAAATCAGTTGGAGTGTCCAAGTAGATTGTGAATCGGCCTGATTTTGCACTCAGGGCACTTTTTTACTTGGACACTGAGTGTCCAAGTAGGTCTTTGAAAGCTCTTTTTGGGTGATTTTTACTCAATTTTGCTCTGAGCCTGGACAAGCTTGGACATTACTTGGACACTACTTGGACAAAAATTCATTTAGAGTGTCCAAGTAGATTGTGAATCGGCCTGTTTCTGCGCTCAGGGTACTTTTTTACTTGGACACTGAGTGTCCAAGTAGGTCTTTGAAAGCTCTTTTTGGGTGATTTTCACCCAATTTTACTCTGAGCCTGGACAAGCTTGGACATTACTTGGACACTACTTGGACAAAAATTCAGTTGGAGTGTCCAAGTAGATACAAAAACAGCTGGTAAAGTAACTTTACTTGGACACTCTGGAATAACATTTTTAAAATGTCATCATTTCAGAGTGCTGAGAAAATGCATAAAACAATCCTAAATTGAATTGAAAAACAGAAATTGTGAATACACAAATCCATAAAATACTCATCGCCAACCGCGGCGAAATTGCTTCCCGCATCATGCGTACCTGCCACAGGCTGGGGATCGAAACGGTGGCCGTTTTTGCTGAACCCGACCGCGAAGCTTCCTTCGTAAGGGAGGCTGACCAGGCGGTGGCCCTGGGCGGAAATACTTCCGCCGAGACCTATTTGCGCCAGGATCTGCTGATCCTGGCCGCGCAGAAAACAGGCGCCCAGGCCATTCACCCGGGTTACGGCTTTCTGGCCGAAAATGCTGATTTTGCCCGGGCAGTGAGGGAAGCAGGCCTGATTTTTATTGGGCCTGCGGCCGAAAGCATGGAAGCCATGGGCTCCAAGGCCCGGGCCAGGGAAATCATGCAAAAGCGCAAGGTGCCGGTGGTACCCGGCTACCAGGGCGCAGCCCAGGACCTGCCAACCCTGGCTGGTGAAGCCCAAAAAATCGGGTTTCCCCTCCTGGTCAAAGCCGCTGCAGGCGGTGGCGGCAAAGGCATGCGGGTGGTGCGTGAGGCCAAAAGCCTCGAATCGGCGATTGAAGGCGTTAAAAGGGAAGCCAAAGCAGCTTTTGGCGACGATCACCTCATCCTCGAACGCTATTTTGATACCTGTCGCCACATTGAGATGCAGGTTTTTGGGGATATGCAGGGCAATGTGATTCACCTGGGAGAACGGGAATGTTCCCTGCAGCGCCGCCACCAAAAAGTGGTCGAGGAAGCGCCTTCTCCCTCGATTTCGGACGACCAGCGCAAATTATTTGCGCAGTATGCTGTCCAGGCAGCCCGGGCCATTCAGTACTACGGGGCCGGAACGGTGGAATTTCTGCTGACAGATGCAGGTGAGATTTATTTCCTCGAAATGAATACCCGCCTTCAGGTTGAGCACCCGGTCACAGAAGAGATTACCGGTCAGGATTTGGTGGAATGGCAAATCAAAGTGGCTGAAGGCCACGAACTTCCCGCTGCGCAAAGCGAGATCTTCTTTGGCGGACACGCCATTGAATGCAGGTTGTATGCCGAGGATCCAACCCATGATTTTCTGCCCGCAACCGGCAAAATCCTCGATTTTGCCTTTCCTGAAGGAGAAAACCTGCGCCTGGAAACGGGAATTGAAACGGGTTCTGAAGTGGGGATCTGGTTTGATCCCATGCTTGCCAAGATCGTGACCTGGGCCGAAAACCGGGTCGAAGCGACCCGGCTCATGCAGTATGCTTTGCGGAAAATGCACTGCCTCGGCCTAAAAACCAACCGTGAATTTTTGCTGGAGCTCATTTCGCACCCGCAGTTTGCCCGGGCAGATTTCCATACCCGCAGCCTGGAAACGGGTCTTGCCGGGGAATTGAACCAGCAGGCTTCGCCCAATCAGCGGTGGCAGGCGGCCCTGGCCGCCACTGCGGCCTTGTGGCTGGGACGGGAAGCAAAGCGGGAAATTCTGCAAAGCATTCCCTCGGGATGGCGCAATAATTTTTACCAGTACCAAAAGGAAGAATTCCTGTTTGGGGGTGAAAAACTGACCGTTGAGTATCGTCTGGAGGGGGATTTTCTGCAAATCCGAGGCTGTGAAGCGGCTCAGACCCTGAAACTGGTGGACTTACATGAGGGGGGCTTACGGCTTGAACTGGATGGCCTGCAGGCCGATTTTGCGGTGGAAAATGCCGGAGATCAGTTTTTTGTGCAACTGCCTGAGGGGCGGGAACTGGCTTTTGAACGGCTTTCACGCTTTCCAGAAGTGGAAAAAGTTGCAGAAAAGGGAGCTTGTGTAGCACAAATGCCCGGACAGGTGGTCAAAGTGCTGGTCAGGGCAGGTGAGCTGGTGAAAGCCGGGGATGGAATGGTGATCCTCTCGTCGATGAAGATGGAAAATACTCTTTCTGCCGCCGGGGATGGCACGGTGGCTGAGGTTTTGGTGGGGGAAGGGGATTTTGTGGAGGCAGGAAAAATGTTGATTAAACTCAAAGGAGAAGAATAAATGTCAATGCTGTATACAAAGGAACAAACAGAGAAAATCAAAGATTTTCATTTTGCTTACCTGCAAATGGAGGAAAAGGACCATGTTCTGACCCTCACCCTGAACCGTCCGAAAAAGAAAAATGCCCTCAACGAGATTCTGAATAAGGAAATTGCCTTTGCCCTGACTTACGCGCATTTCCAACCAGCAGTTTGGGCAGTAGTGATCAAAGCCAACGGAAACGTGTGGTGTGCGGGTGCGGATCTGGCTTATTTTGCCGGGGAGAAGGACCTGGACTCAGGTTCGACCGTGCCTGAGCCAGCGGGGGAAGTCATCTATGGTGACCTGCTGAAAGGGCTGCACAAGCCCTGTATCGCAGCGGTTCACGCCTCCTGCTTCGCAGGAGCTTTTTTGCTGTTGTGCGGTTGTACCCACGTGGTCGCGGTTGAAGACGCAACCTTTTCCCTTACGGAAGTGAAACGGGGCATCTGGCCCATGCAGGTCATGGCCAGCCTGTTGCCCATTGTGCCGTCGCGGCAGGTGCTGGATTTGTGCATCCGCGGGCGGGAATTGTCAGCGCAGGAGGCCTGTGAGCTGGGAATTGTGACCCAGATCGCCCCTCCAGGCGGACTGGAGGCGGTCGTGGACTGCCTGTTGCAGGAAATTACCGCCAACTCGCCTGCGGCGATCAGGCTGGGGCTGAAAGCTTATCAGGAGATGCAAAGCATCTCACGCGATGACCAGCATAGCTGGCTGTTTCAGCAATTGAAGCAGATTTTGCGTACGGAAGATGCGAAAGAAGGCATTGCTGCCTTTCGCGAAAAACGCCCCCCCAACTGGACTGGAAATTGAGATTGACCATGAAAAAGTACCTTTTTCCTTTGCTGATCCTGCTGCTGGCAGGCTGTGATATTCCCGAACCTGACCAGCGGGAGCGGTTCAAGGCTGAGGTGATGCAGGCCGAGGCAGATTTTGCCGCTTTGGCCGCCAGGGATGGAGTGGAGGCCGCTTTTCTGCATTATGCTGCTGAGGACGGGGTGATGATGCGGCGGGACCACATCATTCAGGGGCACGACGCCATGCAGGAGTACTTTGCCCAGGGCACCCTGAAGGATGTAAAACTGGACTGGAAGCCTGATTTTGTGGATGTGTCGCAAAGTGGAGACCTGGCCTACACCTACGGTGGCTATACTTTTTCGGCCGTGGATACGGCCGGGAATCCTGTGGATGCCACCGGCATCTTTCATACGGTTTGGAAACGGCAGGCTGACGGTCAGTGGCGCTTTGTGTATGATTGATTTACTGCGGGGGCTGTCTTGGCGGGTGCTGGAAGGAGCGGTGGGACTGTGCGCAGGAGGGGGAGGATGGTGGGCGCCCGGCGCGAAAGCCCCCGCAGCTGTGAGCCCCCGGGCGTTTTCAAATAAAGTGTTAACGTGATCTTTCCCAAATTTTAACCCAGGGACCCATAGATTCACTTTTTATTGCTAATTTTTTCCCAGAAATGAACCGCGACGAAACCCTCGAAATTTTGCAAAGCCTGGCTTTGGGAGTGGATCCAGAGACGGGCGAAGTGCTTGAAAAAGACCATTTTATCAATTCCAAACAGGTGCATACCGCACTTTTGCTGGCTCTGCATGCCGTTGAAAGCCAGGCCATGGATCCGGGAGGAGAATTGATTCCTGAAGCAGAAGTGAAGGAAGCCAAAAAGGCGCTGAGAAAGGGGAAATATGCAGGAAATCCGAATCAATTGATGGGGTTTTTTCTGGGAACCCGACGATTTAAGCATCAGGAAACGACTTCCCACCCCTTGTATGGCCGTTATGACGGGATGTTTTCTCAGGGACAGTTGCTTGATTATTTTGGTCAACCTGCGAAGAAGCCTCAAAAGGGGCCGGAGCCCTGGGCTAATTTGGATTTCTTTGAAAAAGAGACATTTAACCGCTTTTCAGAGAAGGCCAGGCTGCAGTTGAGGGAACGGGTGGATGCCCTGCCCATGGTAAAAACAGAGGTTTCTGCGGTGGTTGCGCAATTGCGGGAAAAGCATCGTCGTTCGCATGAGCCCTGGAGCAAGGATGAGGATTATTTGTTCACCCAGGCGCTCAAATACACCAATGATCTGAAGTTTCTCACCCAATGTTTTGGTCGCAGTAAGGCTGCTTTAGAAGTTAAAGGGAAGCGGTTTTTGTATGAAAATCCTGACTTTTTAACTTCCTGATCTCTTTCAGATGGCTAAAATTTCTCTGATTTGCGATTTTCAGCGGGCAAATTGTAAATTCGGCTATGATACCTCCCGTTAGAATTGCAGGCGTACAAGGATTTTATGGCGACAGTCCCCGCGGGGCGATGGCTGTGGTGAAAGAAGGTGCGGCTGATTATTTGGTGCATGACGCCCTTTCTGAGCTGACTTTGTCGATCCTGTACAAGGACCAGGTGCGCGACCCGGGCCTGGGCTACGCCCGCGACATTGAATTTCTGGCTGCCAAAGTTTATCCCGGGGCCTTTCAAAAAGGCATGCGCATTGTGACCAATGCGGGCGGCCTGAATCCGGCGGGCTGTGCCCGGGCGGTGCAGGGTATTTTTGCCAAAATGGGTCTGAAGGGGCTGAAAATCGGGGTGGTGACGGGTGATGGACTGCGAAATGAGCTGGCTGATTTACTCGAAGAGGGCATTTCATTGACCAATATGGATACAGGAGAGGAATTTCCGCGGGAGTTGCTGGAAACAGCCAGCCATGCCAATGTGTATGTGGGAGCTGAATCCGTGAAAGCCGCCCTGGACCAGGGCGCTCACCTGGTGATTACGGGCCGGGTCGCCGACCCGAGCCTGACTTTGGGCATCCTGGCGCACGCCCATGCCTGGAAACTGGCGGGCGATCTTTCGCCCGCAGACTGGAATCTGCTGGCTTCGGGCATTGCGGTGGGGCACCTGCTGGAATGTGGCGGACAGGCCTCTGGGGGGAATTCGTATGCAGAATGGCCCATGGATTACGAAGTTTGGAATCTGGGTTATCCCATAGCGCATGTGTTTGAGGACGGCACAGCCGAATTTACCAAACTGGAAAGTCAGGGAGGTAAAATCAGCCGCAACACCTTGCGGGAGCAGCTGGTGTATGAAATTCACAACCCGGCCGAATACCTGACTCCCGACGTTACCGTGGATCTGACCGAAATCCGTCTGGATGACCTTGGGCCCAATCGGGTACGCATGTGCGGGGTGAAAGGCCGTCCCCGGCCGGAAAAACTCAAAATGACTTTGGGATTTCCCGACGGGTACCTGAGCGAACAGTTTTTCTTCTTCAGCTGGCCTCATGCGTATGAAAAGGCAGTAAAATTCATTGATGCAGTGAAAAAGACCTGGGCGGGCATGAAGCTGGAGTTTCCAGAGACCGAATTTTCTTTTGTGGGGATCAATGGCATTCAGGGTGCGGCGGCTCCCATGCCTGCTCAGGAGGTTTTGGCCGAAATGAACGAAATCGGGGTCAGGGCCGCATGGAAACATGCGGACCCCAAAGCTGGAAAGCTGGCTTTCCAGAGTGTGATCGCCCTGGCCCTCAACGGGCCTCCTGGTCTGATCAGCTTGCCCGGATGGGGCAAGCAGGAACGCATGCTGCTGGGCCTCTGGCCCTGCCTGGTGCCCCGCGAAGCGGTAAGGATGGAAGTGGAAATGCTGGAACTTTGAAATTGCATTGGCATGAAAAATCTCCTGCTTCCTCTCAACTCTAATTTCTATTATTTCACATCTAAGGACTCACGACTCAAATCTATCCATCTGAAATCTCAAAAAATGCAGCTCCTCCAAATAGCATCCGCTCGAAGCGGCGACAAAAACAACAAAGTCAACATCGGGGTGATGGCCCGCAAGCCTGAATATTACCCCTTGCTGAAAAAATATCTGACCGCCGAGCGGGTCAAAGCCCATTTCGGGGAAATGGTGCAGGGAAAAGTGGAGCGCTTTGAATGGGAAGCCATTGAAAGCCTGAATTTCCTGTGCCACGAAGCGCTTGCGGGCGGTGGAGCCCGCTCCATCCGCATGGATACGCTGGGAAAGAATTTTTCCAGCCATTTATTGAGAATGGAATTGGAGATTGAGGAAAATATTGAATAGCTTGAAATAAAATTCAGCAAAATGAGCCAGAAACAATTCACGGAAGAACATAACCTGCTCGCACAGTCCCTGCGGGCCTTTGTGCAGAAAGAAATCGTGCCCAATGTGGAGAAATGGGAAAAAGCCAACCATTGTCCGCCTGAAATTTTCAAAATGATGGGCGAACAGGGCTTTCTGGGAGTAAGTTTTCCTGAATCAGTAGGCGGCAGCGGCATGGATATGTGGGCTTCTGTGGTGCTCATGCGTGAACTTACCTACGCCAACATTGGCGGACTGGCCATGTCGCTTTATGCTCACACCTTTCTGCCCTTGCCGCTCATAAATTCCCTGGGTACGGAGTACCAAAAGCAAAATTACCTCGCGCCCGCGCTTCGCGCGGACAAAATCGCCGCCCTGGCCATCACCGAGCCCGGCGCTGGCTCTGACGTGGGTGGCGTCACCACCAAAGCCGAGGACATGGGCGACCATTACCTCGTCAACGGCGCAAAAACCTTCATCACCAACGGTACCCTGGCCGATTTTGTGGTAACGGTTTGCCGCACGGGCGAAGGTCACAACCTGAGCCTCCTCATCATCGATACGGCCAGCGAAGGCTTCCATGCAGAGGTGCTGCACGACAAACTGGGCATGCATTCCTCAGATACGGCGGCCCTTTTCTTCGAAAATGTCAAAGTTCCCAAAGAAAATCTGATCGGCAAGGCCAATATGGGCTTCTACTACCTGATGAATAACATCCAGGAAGAGCGCCTGATTGCGGCCGTCATGGGTACCTATGCGGCAGAATGGGCCCTCGAAAAAGCCAAAGGCTACATCCAGGAGCGCGAGGCCTTTGGCCGCGCGATCGGGAAATTCCAGGTGGTGCGCCACAAAATCGCCCGCATGGCCATCAACCTCGAAGCCATGCGCTCCATCACCTTTCGTGCCGTCAGCGAATTCATTGAGACCGGTCCCAAAGCCGTGGCCATCATCTCCATGGCCAAAGCCTACGTGAGCGAGGAATGCCTCAAAGTGATCAACGAGGCCCTGCAGCTGCATGGCGGCTGGGGATTCATGGAAGAATACGGCCTGGCCCGTGCCTACCGCGACCTGCGCCTCATGAGCATTGGCGCCGGTACCACAGAAGTGATGCTGGAAATCCTCTCCAAAATGGTCATCGACGACAAGCAACACGAGCGAATCCTCATGGATGCCAGAAAGTAAGGCGAAGATTTCCTGAAGCTGCAAGCTTCATGCTTCGAGCCACAAGCAAAAAAGAGTGCTCGTAGCTCGCAGCTCGAGGCTCGCAGCTAACAAAGAATTGATAAATTCCCTTGGGCATTCTCCCAACTTTTTCCTATTTTTTGCAAATCTTAGGGTGAGAACCAAACCTCAACCCTTGAAATTGATCGACCCACTATGAGTAAAACACTCTTAACCCAGTTAAAAGAGGAAAAAAACATGCGACGGGAAGACACAACCCGCACCATGACTCCTCCCGGCTTTTCACCCGAAGCCGCTGCCATCCAGGCAAAATTTTCAGGAAAAAGAGAAGAAAACCAGGTAGCCAACAGCGGAAGTTCATCCGCCAAATTACCTGAAAGTGTGCAGGCCAAAATGGAATCATCCATGGGCACGGATTTCAGCGATGTCAATGTACACGCCAACTCCAACCAGGCCGAGTCGATCGGCGCCCTCGCCTATACCCAGGGCAACGATGTGCATTTCGCCCCCGGACAGTTCAATCCCGAAACCAGTTCGGGACAAAAGCTGATCGGTCACGAGCTGGCCCACGTCAAACAGCAAAAAGAAGGCCGCGTGGCCGCCAATAACGAAGTGGGAGGCATGCCCCTCAACGATGCCGCCGGCCTCGAAAACGAAGCCGACCAAATGGGCGCCAAAGCTGCCGCAGGTGAGAAATCCAGTTTCTCACCTGTACAGCAAAAAAGCGGTGGCTCCAACGTATCTCAAAAGAAAAACGCTCCCGTCCAGCGCTTCAAAGTGCGCGACAGCGACCAGAAAGATTATCCCAAATTTACCTCTTTCGTGGCCAACGAGCTTTCCAAAGCCGACAACGACCCGCGCCTGGTAAAATACCTCAACATCTTTGGCACCAACCAGGGCGACACCGCCCGCAACATTCATTCAGATGTGCAGTGGGGCCAGGGACCCGAATTGCGCCCCTACAAAATGAGCAAGTCCAGCGACAGCTTCCGCGACGGGGTCAATTCTGAGATCATTCGCATCGCCCGCGGTGACATGGACCGCTACGAAAAGGCCCGCGACAGCCAGACCGATCACTACAAACTCCTGCTCGAATCCTCGATCATGAACGGATATACCCGTCTGCTCGATGACCAGGACGGACAGGATCTGTGGGGCAACGAAGGTGCCATGACCGAGAAAAAAGTCTTCGGCGCCGATATCGACTCCACCTGGGACGCCCGTATGCAGGAAAATCCCCGTTTTGGATCAGGCGAGTACGAAGTCACTGTAGTGGGCAAGTCCGCCGGTTTTGGTCAACGGGTCAAAATCTGGAATGCCGAGAGCGGCAACGGGTACTATCCCGGCACCCCCGGCACCTCATTTGGTGTGACCGGCAAAGCCAGCAAAGGCAATCAGTGGCGCATCCGCATCGATCACAACACCCAGGGCGCCGACGCCAAAGCAGGTTGGGAACACTCCAAAATGCTCTGCACCCAGGAAAGCAAAAACAAGTGGCTCATCCGTTCAGAAGACTGGACCGACCGCGACCGCAACGACCTGCAGGTGCTCATTACCAAGAAAAAATAAGCGTTACTTTGTACAAAAAAAAGGGAGTCTCGGGTCGGGACTCCCTTTTTTATTTTTGGGGACCTCCAAAAACAAAGGAGATCAAGGCGGACGCAGGTAAGGAAAGCGGAGTTTACTTGGGTAAATGAGCATTTCCGAGCCAAGTCCAACGCAGAGATTCGAAGTTTTTAGAGGTTCCCCTTAGGTAAAAAGGGATTTTTTGGGCGTGCCCCTCGCATCTCTCGGGTCAGGCTCCTGCGGGGTCCGCTTCGCTCCCGTGCTGCGCACCCACGGCTCGCAAAGCAGGCTCGCCGCGGCCCTCCGTATCCTTCACGCGACCAGCTGGCCTGGAAATTGGTGGTTCCTGACTCGCTAACAGCAACTCAGGACTCGTTTTTTACTACTCAATAGACCAGCAACTTCCTGACAACCTTTCGATTGCCCTGATTTATCTGGACCAGGTAACTTCCCGCCGCTAGGTTCTGGGGGGCCAAATTGCAGGCTCCTTCCAACAAGGGAAATTTTTGAAGTATTTTCCCAAATAAATCACAGAGAATTACCTCCCCCTG
The DNA here is from genome assembly GCA_020635905.1 of Bacteroidia bacterium. Classification (GTDB taxonomy): domain Bacteria; phylum Bacteroidota; class Bacteroidia; order J057; family JADKCL01; genus JACJYV01. The sequence continues at coordinate 805,987 of JACJYV010000003.1, read as the reverse complement.
ATCTTTGCATTCGCTGGTAATGTGAAAGGCCTCGCTCTGGAAAACAGGATTTGGATAAGCAGAAACGTAGATGCCTGACTGGAGACCATTTTCTTCACTCACCAGCATCGAACAAAGCGAATTCGGCGAAAAATACCACCCTGTATTTCCCCCTGAATCCACGCAACCCAGCCCTGCGCCCCAGAATGCGCCCCCAATGGCATCGATATGTGCTATTTCCAGGAACTCAAAGCACAGGGAGTCAGTCGCCCTGTACAGGGTCCCTGAGACAGTATTATTGCCCAGAATCCGCGCTGGATATTGAGCCGTGCCATTGAAAATTATTTCACCCGGAAGGGAAAGCGTACAGGTACCCGCCACCCCGAGTTTCAAATTTGGTCCAGCAAAATTGGCTTGTTTCAGAATATTAACGTTGTAAAAAAATTCTAATTCGAGCGTATCCCGGGTCAAAAGGGTATCAATAAAACCATTGCCCAGGGTGCCTCCGTGAATGGTTGCCCAGCGATTATTGAAAATCACCTTTTTTACGTGATCGTACGACAAATCAAAGAGGGAAATCCCCGCGTAGGGCAAGAAAATCAAGGTGGCAGAATCCCCCTTGAAGATCAGATTTTGATCCCATTTACTGAATCCTGTCCTTAAGCGAACCTCTGAGGTGGAAAGGTCTAATCCACCAGGAAGTGCGCCACCAGCGCCCAGATATTTGCAATTCACATGGTGACCATTGGTCTTCAAAAATCCCCGCAGAACAGATAAATCATTCGTATATAAGCTGTCGAGTAAGTTCCAGGTGCCATCTCCATCAAAGATCATTTGGACGTCGCTTGGGATTTCCCCGAGTCTGTTTCCTGCTGTATTGACCACTTCTGTATCATTTGAAATAAAATTAATGGTAAAAATGACTGGGGAATTGAAATTAACCACCATGTTGGTATCGAGGTTCATTGATCCGCTGATATCCAGATTTCCGTATGCATTCCACTCCGGTTTGAAAGGGGTATTGGCCCAGGTAATGTCGTGGCAAAAGGCCGGCCCTGTAATCTCGAATATTTGGCCTGGTGCATGGAAACTGCATTCCCCAAAATAAACATTGTCATTTTGACCGGGAATACAATTGGCAGGTTCCTCCCTGCAATTCATTATACTCCATTTCGTGGAGTCGTTCCAGTTTCCGCTACCGCCAATCCAGTAATAAGTAACGCCCCCATTTTGGGTTATATTCCAGCCCGTCGTTGTACCCAGGGCCGTGGTGGAATTTGCGTTGAAAGTGGCTCCCCCCTGGGCCGTGATGTTTTCCAGGGTAATGAAATTGATGTTCAGCGTACCGCTTGGTTTGGAAATGGCAGACGTGAATGAACTGGAGCCACTGGTCAGGGTTTTGGGACTCCCACAAGAGCCATTCATAATAAATTCCCCGTTTACGGTAAAAACGTACCCGGAAAGAATGACTGTTGCCTGAGGATTCAATACTTCAAATGTATCCGTTACAGTTTCATCATCAGTAATATAAAGGTAATAACAATCAGATTCGATCACCCGAAACGTACTTGCTCCCTGAATATGACAAGAACTTCCAATGAGGGTCGCTTTACAATGAACCTTGTCAAAGGACAATCCATCCCCATCAAACCACGACCTTTCCAGGAGCCAATATGCCGTCCCGCCGTTAAAATTGAGATTTCCCTTAATAAATTCCACCGTGCCTGCCAGGACATGGATGGTCGAACCTGTAACATCCAAAGACCGTGGGAAGCCCGAAGTCGATTCGAATAGCCGGGTCCTGATAAATTGGTTATTGGTGTTGAAGCTACCTCTGGATAGGAAAATCTCAGAATCTTTGATGCTGTCCAGTAGGGTGTAGCTTCCCGTCCCGTTGAAAGAAATGTAAAAATTCGCACCTCCCTGAGGAGTTAATTCGTGATTCCCAAAGGCAATGACGTGATTGCCCGTACCCCCAAAAATAATGCCCTGGGAGTTCATTTGATTAAAGATGGCATTCATGGAAGTGGTCAGAATGAAAGATCCGTACACCTTAAACTCGATTGAATTGATCGCCAGACTCAGCTTCAGCGTGGGCATATAAGTGGCTCCTGTCCAGTCCATGTCTTTGAAAGTAACGATTGGAATATCCAGGGTCACTGTTTGGCCGGTGGCCGAAAAAGAATTTGCATCAAAATAGACATTGTCATTTTGGCCGGGAAGCGAATTATAAAAAGTGTTTCCACCTGAGGTGCTCGCCCAATGGTTGCTAAAATCAGACCAGTTGCCTGTACCACCTACCCAGTAATAATTGGCGGCGCGAGAAAATTGAGAAATGCATAAAACGAGCAGGAAAAATGTGACTTTTTTCATGTTATTTAGGTTTAATAGGTTCCCAATTAAAATTAGGGATTCTTCTTTCCAATAATAAATCAATTTTATAGAATCTTACGTGCTCAAATAATCGTTGCAACAGGCAGCTTTATTCGGGCGTGCCCCTCGTTTCACTCGGGTCAGGCTCTTCCAGGGGTTCCGTCCTGGCGCCTGCCTTCGGCCACCTGCGCCACGACCGCCCTCAACAGTTTCGGGCGCCCTTCCGATCCTTCACGCAATTTATTTGGGGCTGCAAGCCCCAGGCTACAGGCTACGAGCCACGAGCATTTTACCCGATGCTCGCAACTCAGGCCAAAGGCCCCACCATGTGGCAACTCAGAACTCAGAACTCACAACACGTTACTCGCACCCTTTCCCCTCCATGCACGCATCAAAATCGGCTGCAGTCAGATTGCTCTGGCCGCACACGTGCGCCCAGAATTTGGAATCCAGGACCTGGTCCTCGGGGTGACCGCCGTAGTACTCGTTATACTCATCCTGCAGACTGCCCGGCTGCATGATGGCCTCATGCAGGCGCAGGAGGGATGCAGCCTCCAGCTGATAACCCGGATAAGAAGTCGAAAACCTGTATTCCTTGCTCCAGACCGGGTTCTCCACCGGCACATCCAGATTGGTGTACCAGGTCGAATAATCCGTCAGGGTACCCTTGCCCTTGTCGTAATGCACCACCTGAAAACCCGGATTATTCTGGTAAATGGTCGTGATAGCTGGCGCAATGTGGATGAAATCCACCGCTTTGCGGTCCTGGGTGATCACCCGAAAATCGTCGCGGTGATAGTGCCCCGCAAAAGAAGCCGCCACCTGACCGGCATGGCCGGTCAGAAAAGCCAGGAACTGGGTATTGAACGTATCCAGATAAAATTCCTTGCCACTACACGAATTGGGATCATTTCCGGGCGGAATATGAAAAACCAGCCAGGCTTTTTGCCCCTTTTGGGCACAATTTTCAATCTCCTGAGTCGCCCAGTTCAGCATTTCCGTACCCGGATCCTCATCATTTTCTCCAAATATTCCCGGGGTACAGAAAAAATCGTGGTTATTTTGGTTGAAACTGGATGAAAACAAAACTGTGTTGAGCACAATCATCCGCACCTTAGCCGGATTGAAAGGCGCATCCAGGGCATAATACCCAGCTTTTGGAAAGGATTCCGCAAAAGTACCCTTGTCTTCGGGCAGCAGCGGTCCCCAGATTGGAACCAGATCACTCAGATAGTCGCCGCCCGGCTGAATGTGGTAATCCCCGCAATAGGCGTCATTATTCCCCAAAGAGCTGATCACGGGCACATTTGGAAAATATGAGCCCATTTCTCCCGCCAGAAACTGCATGGTTTTGCGGATAAAACTGGCATGCCAGGTATCCGTTTTCACTCCCGCCCGGGCCGCAAATGGCTTGATGAAATCAAGGTCGTTATACTCATGGGCGATGAAATCGCCCGAAATCAGGATGAAATCTGGTTTGGGAATCGACTTTTTGGCGGCACCCATGAAAGATTTGAATAATGGATAATTGGTGTCGTCCTTTCCGTCCGCAATAGTGACTGAGGATTTTTCGAAAATTGCCTTCCAACCCGAAGCATCTGCCCCATACAACTGACTCACCAGGGTCGTATCGTAAAATCCGTTGAAATGGATGTCTGAAAGGTTGAGAAAATGGCCCGGGCCACTGATTTCCACGGGAATATCCTTCTTTTCATCTTCCTTTTTCTCCTTCTTTCCACATGAGAAGAGAAAGATTGTGACCAACAAAACGGAAAAGTCAGGGTAAAAGCGCCTGCGCGGGTTGAAATTGTGCATGAGAACGCGGTTTAGGGTGATTATTAGCGTATAATTTAAGGACTTTTCCAAAATGATGTGTAATTTTCCTATCATTTTGATCACTATCCGGGGTCATCATGGGATGCATCCCGATCAGATAAAAATATTAAGAGTATGAGCACAACATTTCCTGAAGTTCAGAACTATGTTTCCGGAGCCATGGTCTCCAATGGTCAGCCCCGCCTGGCTGTCACCAGCCCCCTGGACGGCAGCCAGATTTCATCTGTGGTATTGTCCAGCCGCAAGGACCTGGATGTGGCCGTGGCCGCAGCCGAAAAGGCATTTGAATCCTGGTCATCCACCCCGATCAAAGAGCGGGTGCAGGTATTTTTCCGCTACAAAACCCTCATGGAACAAAACATTGACGAGTTGACCCGCCTGGTCCACATTGAGAATGGAAAAACCATGAGCGAAGCCCGCGCGGAGGTGGAAAAAAGCATTGAACTGACCGAATTTGCCTGCTCCATGCCTCAGTTGGTTTCGGGAGAATTGCTGGAAGTGAGCAAAGGCGTTGAATGCCGGGTGGAGAAAAAACCACTCGGGGTGGTAGCCTCCATAGCCCCCTTCAATTTTCCCCACATGGTTCCCCACTGGACTGCTCCCAATGCCCTGGTTCTGGGCAACTGCATGATCATGAAACCCTCTGAAATTGTGCCTTTGAGCTCCATTCGCATGGCTGAAATGCTGAAAGAAGCAGGTCTGCCCGACGGGGTTTTCAACGTGGTAAATGGTGACAAGGAGATTGTGGAAGCCATTTGCGACCACCCCGGCATCAAAGCCGTATCCTTCGTGGGCTCCACCACGGTTGCCAAAATCGTTTACATCCGCGCTTCCTCCAACCTCAAGCGTTGCGTGGCGTTGGGCGGAGCCAAAAACCACCTTATTGTATTACCCGATGCCCATGTGGAAATGACCGCCACCAACGTGGTTGCTTCCATGTCAGGCTGTGCCGGCCAGCGTTGCATGGCAGCCGCGGCCATGGTGGGGGTAGGCAAAGTGGATCACATTGTGGCCCGCATGGTCGAAGTGGCCAAAACCCTCATCCCGGGTGATAACCTGGGAGCAGTTATTTCTGAGGCTGCCCGGGCCCGGATCGAAGGCTATATCAACGAAGCAGAAGCTGCCGGCGCCAAAGTGCTGGTGGACGGCCGCGGCGCCAAAGTTCCTGGCCAGGAAAATGGTTACTACGTAGGCCCCACCATCATCGACTACGTCACCCCCGACATGCGCATCGCCAAAGAGGAGGTTTTTGGCCCCGTAATCTCCATCATCCGCGCAAAAGACCTCGACGAAGGCATCGCCATTGAAAACAGTTCTAATTACGGGAACGCGGCCGCCGTCTTCACCCAAAGTGGCGGCATGGCCCGCGAAGTGATGGAACGTGCCAGCGCTGGCATGATTGGAGTCAATATCGGGGTGCCTGTACCCCGCGAACCCTTCTCCTTTGGTGGCTGGAACGAATCCAAATTCGGCGTGACCGACATCACAGGAAAAAGCTCCATCGAATTCTGGACCCAGCTCAAGAAAACCACCACCAAGTGGAATCCCGAAGCCAAAACAAACTGGATGAGCTGATTTTAGCTTTAAGCTAAGCTCTAAAATCTAAAATCTATTCTCTAACTGTCTAACATCTAAGGACTAAAGACTCACCTCTGAGGACCAAGGACTCATCTCTGACATCTAACATCTCCCATTCTATCATCTCAAAAAAATTGGATACACAACAAATCATCCGCGATTCCCTCGACCATACCCTGTTTACCTGGGGGCCGCAGGCAGGCTTGAACCCCATTGTGGCTGAAAAGGCCAAAGGAGTTTATTTCTGGGACACTTCTGGCAAGCGTTACCTGGATTTTTCTTCCCAGTTGATGAACGTGAATATTGGTCACGGGAACGAAAAGGTGCGGGAAGCTGTTTACCGCCAGATGGGCGAACTGAGTTTCGTCTATCCTGGTGCGACCACCCAAATCCGGGCTGAAGTAGGTAAAAAAATCGCCGAAATCACTCCTGGAAATCTCAATAAAACCTTTTTCACCCTGGGTGGTGCAGAGGCCATTGACAATGCAATCAAACTGGCCCGGGTATATACAGGTCGTCCCAAAATCGTAGCCAATTACCGCTCCTACCACGGAGCCACCTACGGTGCCATTACTGCCGGGGGCGATCCCCGCCGTCATCCCGTTGACAGCCAGCAGGTTCCCAATGTGATCCACGTGGAAAATCCCTATGCCTACAGGTGCCCCTGGGGAACTTCCACCCCTGAGGAATGTGGTGAAATGGCTTTGCGTAATCTGGAGCAGGTTTTGATTTATGAAAACCCCTCCAGTGTGGCGGCCATCCTGATGGAAGGCGAGAGCGGCACTTCGGGTTGCATCAAATATCCTCCCTATTATCTTAAAAAGGTAAAAGCCATTTGTGAAAAGTATGGAATTCTCTTCATTGCCGACGAGGTGATGAGCGGATTTGGGCGTACGGGCAAGATGTTTGGGGTGGAAAACCAGGACGTGGTCCCCGATATGATGGCAGTGGCCAAGGGACTCACCTGCGGCTATGTGCCGCTGGGTGCTCTGATTGTTTCCGATACCATCGCGAAACACTTTGATAATAAGCCACTTCCCCTGGGATTGACCTATAATTCACATCCCGTTTCCCTGGCGGCCGCCAAAGCCGTACTGGAAATTTATGAAGAGGATAAATTGCTGGAAAACACGGTAGCCATGGGCAAATACATGGACGAAAAGGTCTGTGAATTGATGGAAAAACATCCTTCCATTGGCGACTGGCGCAATACGGGTCTTCTGGGCTGCATCGAACTGGTGCGCAACCGCGAAACCAAAGAGCCCCTCGTTCCCTGGAACGTGGGAGGCGAGCCCTCCAACCGCATGGCGGCCAAAATCCGCGAATTGGGCATGTTTACCTTCGTGAGATGGAGTTATATTTTCATTGCGCCCCCCCTGATCATCAACAAAGCCCAGATCGACGAAGGGATCGAAATCATTTCCCAGGCTTGCAGCATTGCGGATGAGTATTATGGGAAATGAAAGTATTTACCTGAAAAGCCGTTGAATCATCCATGAAGGAAGAAATAGTCGAATTACAAGAGCAAATAGCAGAATCCGCCCTGTACAGCGAGGATCTGGCGCCCGTTCCGGCCGCAAAAAGGACCTGGAGCATGTGGAACCTGGCTTTCATCTGGGTGGGAATGGCCGTTTGCATCCCAACTTACATGCTGGCTTCCTACATGATCAAATCCGGTCTCAGCTGGCAGGCCGCCCTGGTCATCATCGGGCTGGCCAATGTGGTGATCACCATCCCCATGGCGCTCAATGGACACGCAGGCGTGAAATTCGGCATTCCCTTTCCCGTCCTGGGACGGGCTTCCTTTGGCATTTATGGAATTCACATTCCCAGTATCGTGCGGGCTATTGTGGCCTGCGGCTGGTTTGGTATCCAGACCTGGATTGGGGGACTCGCCATTTATGCCATTTTCAATGCTGCCGTCGGCAGCGAAGGCAACCCTGGGCTGGACATCGGCAAATTCGTGGCCTTTGGCATATTCTGGGTCATCAACATGTATTTTGTCTGGAAGGGCACGGAAAGTATCAAGTGGCTGGAGGAATATTCAGCCCCCATCCTGGTCCTGATGGGTATCGCCCTGATCATCTGGGGCATGGTGCAGGCAGGTGGATTTGGGATTGTACTGGAGCAAAGCAAACAACTCGATAAACCCGTGGCTTCCCTGAGTCTGGATGAAAATGAGGCCATTCTCACCATGAATCCCATCCGCAATGCGGATGGGAGGGTAAAAGCCACCCATTATCGGGTGGGCATTCCTGGCCGCAGCGACGGAGTCTGGGTGCCCCTTCAGGGTGAGATTTATCCCATGAAATACAGCAAAGGGATCATTCCTGGCTCTGTTTTAAGTGGAAGGGAGGGCCTGAATCTGGATTTCAAATACGAAGAGGGCGGCAAAGTCTGGAAATCTTCTCCCACCAAAGTGATGCTTGACGTAGTGGGGGAGGGGGAAGAGGGAGGTTCCCAATGGTGGAGTTACATCCTTTGGTTTACGGCTATGGTCGGGTTCTGGGCCACCATGGCCCTGAGCATATCAGATATTACCCGCTACACCACCAGCCAGAAAGCCCAGGTGGGCGGACAATTTATCGGCTTGCCCGGCACCATGATCCTCTATTCTTTCGTGGGGATATTCGTGACCTGCGCCGCAGTGATCAATTTCAAGGATGTGCTCATCGCCCCGGATGCCCCCTGGGATCCCGTTTCCCTGATATCCAAATTTGAAAGCCCCTGGGTGGTGATCATTGCCCAGATATTCATGCTCATTGCCACCCTCAGCACCAATATTGCTGCCAATGTGATCGCCCCGGCCAATGCATTTTCCAACCTGAATGCCCGCGCCATCAACTTCAAAATGGGCGGCACCATCACCGGGCTCATTGGCATCCTTACCTGTCCCTGGTGGATCATGGACGAAATCAGCGGCATTCTGATCTTTGTAAGTGGCCTGCTGGGGCCTGTGCTCGCCATTTTGATCTGCGATTATTTTCTCATTCGCAAAACCAATCTCGATCTGGCCGAACTCTTCAAAACAGAAGGAAAATACACTTACTCAGGTGGCTTCAATATTTCGGCTATGATTGCCCTCCTGATTGGCATTGTAGCAGGTCTGATCGGCAAATGGGTTCCCGCCCTGGATTTTCTTTACAGTTTGTCCTGGTTTACCGGGTTTTTTGTCGCGTTTGTAGTATATTATCTACTCATGTTCAGGACGAAGTCCTTAGAAGTGAGTCCTGAGTCCTGAGCAGAAAACAAAATTGTTCATTGTACATTGTTCATTGCTAATTGAATCAACAGATGTCTATACTCATCAAAAACGGCCGTGTCATTACCGCAACAGACGATTACGTTGCCGATGTGTTCATAGAGGGAGAAAAAGTCTCTGCCATTGGAAAAAATCTGCCTTTCAAGGCAGATCAGGTTATTGATGCGACCGGGCATCTCGTTTTTCCAGGCGGGATTGATCCCCACGTGCACCTCGACATGCCGTTCATGGGTACCTATTCCGCCGACACTTACGAAACAGGCACCCTGGCTGCATTGCATGGCGGCACCACCATGGTCATAGACTTCATCCTGCAAACCCAGGGTGACACCCTCTATAATGCCCTGCGTGAATGGCAGGATAAGTCCCTGGGGAAGGCCTATGGTGATTTTTCCTACCACATGGCGGTCACGGATTTCAACGAAAATACTGCCAAAGAAGTCGTGCAAATGATTGAGAAAGAGGGGATTTCCTCCTTCAAGACCTTCATGGCCTACAAGGGCGCCCTCATGATCGACGACGGACAAATGGTGGGCCTGATGAAGGTGGTGAAGGAAAATGGCGGGCTGGTGACCGTACACGCCACCAATGGCGACATGATCGATCACCTGATCGCCAAACACAGGTCTGAGGGCAAACTTTCGCCCCTGTACCACTACCTCAGCCAGCCCGAGGTGACCGAAGCAGAAGCTTCGGGCCGCTTTGCCGACATGTCTGACTACACGGGCTGTCCGGGCTACATCGTGCACATGACCTGCGAAGGCGCCCTCAATGCCGTGCGACTGGCTACCCGCCGCAACCAAAAAGTATTTGTGGAGACCTGTATTCAGTACCTGCTGCTGGATGCCAGTCTGTATGAAAGGGATTTTGAAGGTGCAAAATGGGTGATGAGCCCGCCCCTGCGTCAGAAAAAGGATCAGGAAACCCTTTGGGCCGGCCTGAACCAGGGACTGGTTCAGGTGGTGGGAACCGACCACTGTCCGTTTACCTGGGAGCAAAAGCACATGGGCAAAGACGATTTTTCCAAAATCCCCAATGGCCATCCCGCGATCGAACACCGGGTGGAATTGCTTTACTCAGAAGGCGTGCGCAAAGGAAAAATCAGCCACAACAAGTTTGTGGAAGCGGCTTCCACCAATGCAGCCAAAATCTTTGGCATGTTTCCTCGCAAAGGCACCATTGCCGTGGGCTCTGACGCAGACATTGTGATCTTCGATCCCAATGAGGAGCACACCATTTCCGTGAATACCCACCACATGAATGTGGACTATTCGGGCTACGAAGGCTGGGAAGTGACTGGCAAAACCAAAAAAGTCATCCTGCGCGGACAGCTCGCCATCGACGAAGGCGAAGTTAAAATCAAAAAAGGGTATGGCGAATTTATTCGCAGAGGGAAAACGGGGATGGTGATCTGAGGGGCGGACGGCCCTGATCTGCTTTGGTAATTTGCAGAATTTTAATGGGGTGTTGGAGAGAAAAGTTTATGAATCTGATTTTAATAGAATGGGGCAATTTCAATCTCCCATCCTTTCCAGCAAGAGACGATAACTGATACTTCGAGGATTAATCGGTCTCAGGTGCATGCAAAACTTCATTTGCGATTTGCTCAATGGTTTTGGAGTTTCCATTCCCTTTTTCCAAAGATTCAATCCCTGCCTTTAATTCCTTTTTCAAAATCTCCATTTTCAGGCTTTTGATTTGATCTGCTTCATGCAGCAATCTCAAAGCTTCGCGAATCACCTCGCTGGCGTTATTATAAAGACCAGAATCAACTTTGGCTTTAACCAGGGCCTCAAGTTCGGCGGTAAGTGAAATATTCATGGATCATTTTTTTCAATGAATAACGAAATTTAGCAAACTTTGTTATTGGATCAAACGAGGTAATGGCGAATTTATTCGCAGAGGGAAAACGGGGATGGTGATCTGAGGGGCGGATTGCAACCAATACAGACGAAGTTTCAGTGAAAATCGTTATCTTTTGGTATGATATCCAAACCAGTAAACAATTTGTAATGGATTGGCTCAAGGGCCTGGATGATGAAGACATTTTGTCTGAACTGGAGAAAATTGCCAGATCTCATGGGGAGGGAGATTGGTGGGAAAAAGCTTCTCGGGCAGAAAAGGAAAGTATTTTGAAGGGGCATCAGGAATATCTGGACGGAAAGGGAATACCCCACGAGGAAGCGAAAAAAATGGTGAGTTCGAAATTAATTATGGGTCTATAAAGGAAGTTATTATTATTCCTTTCCCAGCAAACCTAACAAAAAATTTGAAATATCCGTAAAAACGACTAAATTTACGTAGCGTCTGGTATGAGTCGCAGGGCGTCTCATTCGGAGGGAGTTTTCCCCACCACCAGTCGCTTTTTTTATTCCATTATGTATCTGTGCTATATTGACGAATCAGGGACTTCGAGTATTCCTGGAAACACTTCTCATTTTGTTCTTGCAGGGCTTGCAATCCCGATTTGGCATTGGAAAGTTTGCGAAAGAGATATCATCAATGTGAAGGCAAGATATGGCCTTCAGGATTCAGAAATACATACTGCCTGGATTCTCAGGAATTATACCGAGCAAAATAAAATCCCAAATTTTGCCTCCCTGAGTCATTATCAAAGACGCTATCAGGTTTAAAGGGCCAGAAAACAGGAAATCCTTGATTTTCAGCGTCAGAACAAGAGCAGTCAATATAAGCAGACCAAAAAGAATTTTAACAAAACCAATGACTACATTCATCTGACCTTTGAAGAAAGGAAATCTCTGATCAGGGACCTTGCTGAGGTGGTCAGTAATTGGGGATTTTGCAGGCTTTTTGCGGAATGCATTGATAAAGTACATTTTGACCCTGCGAGGGCAAATAAATCTGTAGATGAGCAAGCATTGGAGCAAATTGTCTCAAGGTTTGAGCATTTTCTCAATATTACTGAGGCTGTAAATTCGACTTCAAAAAATTATGGCTTGCTGATTCATGACAATAATGAAACTGTCGCCCATAATCATACCAAACTAATGAAGTATTTCCACAGTGAGGGTACTTTTTGGACACGGATAGAAAGGATTATTGAAACACCATTGTTCGTGGATTCAGAGTTAACAAGTATGGTTCAAATTGCAGACCTTTGCTCATATTCCTTGAGGAGGTTTCTTGAAAATGGGGAAACAGAGCTGTTTGAGTTAATATTTTCCAGGGCAGACAGGAAGGATGGGAAAGTGGTAGGAGTAAGGCACTTTACAGATAGTTCATGCCAATGTAAAATTTGTGCTTCACACAGAAATTGAGTTTTAAGCGGAGTTTGGATTAAACTCCGTCCTCCAGTCGCGACAGGGATGCAGAGGGCCTGGCCGGTGTGGGGCAATGTGCGCTGGCGCTTCAGCGGCCGAACGCCAGGGAGCCCGGAGCAGCCCGGCCCCGCGGAAAGCGGGGGTCGCCCAAAAACCTTCAAATTTTATGGAAATTCCTAAATTTGGGCACCACTTCTCTGTATGATCTCCAAAACTGTCTGTCTGCTCACCTTCCTGTTTGCCTCCTCCCTGGCCTTCGGCCAGGATACGGCTGTGTATCGCACCAAAACCTGGTACCATTATTCCGTCTGGCAATTGCAGCAAAACCTGCCGCCCACCCTGTATTATAAAAAATACTACCGCCCCGACGGGCAACTGGAGCGCTGTGAAAGGGGAGAGAGTTACCACCTTTATCCCTTGGAGATCCACGAATTCAATGAGCTGGGGCAGGATACCCTTGCCTACGAACTGGACAATGAGGGCAAAAAGAGGGCTCTCATTTATAAAAAATATGATGAAAAAGGGCGCCTGAAAACCTTGTCATTCACCAACGACGGCGGCCCCATTACCCAGCAGTTTGACTACGAATACAAAGGCGACCGCCTTTGGAAAAAGACAGAATCCCGGCCGGGCGCCCCTGACAGGACCCGCATTATTGAGTACATATATGGCCCGACCGGCCACCTCAAGGAAGAACACACCCTCGACCCGGGGGGAAATGTGCTGGGTGTGCTGGCCGAATACTCCTGGAATCCCCTGCGGGGAACCTGGCAAAAAAAGAACCAGTTTGAGGCAGGACGGGTGTACAGCATTTACCATTACCGCGATGCCAAATGCACTCAACCCGTCGAACAGGATTATTTTGATGAAAATGGGAAATTGATCCAGCAACTCAAACTGACCTACGGCAAGCAGGGCCGGGTGAAGGAATCCACCCTGGACTTTCTCTCCACTAACCAAAAACTTCACCAGGAAATGACTTACAACTCCGAAGGCCACCTGATCGAATCGTTTGCAGATCATGACATGGCCCCCAGGGGTCAGGAAGGCAGGAGCGAATTTACCCTCAACGGAGCAGGCAGGCCCCTCGAAAAGCGCCGTTTCAACCCGCTGGGGGAGCAGCTTGCGACCCAAAAATGGGAATATGACCCCCGGGGAGCCCTCATTTCCCAAAAAGAATTTGCCAAAAACGGAGATCTGGCCCGCGAAATAACCTACACCCGCGATGCCAAAGGCAGGCTGTTAGAGGAAAAACACCTGGGTTACGGGGTGGATTTATTTGGCCAAAAAATAAATGATCTGGTGCCCCTGAAACTCCTGACTTACGAATACAACGAAACAGACAGCGTAATAGCCGTTTATTCATCCATTCGCGAGCCCCAAATCAGGCAGAATTGGTTTATTGACGAAATGCCCCGCATGGGCTATGACATGACGGTCGGCAGCCAGGGCTGGATTTCCTTGTCGGGCCAAACCACCCGCCGCGACACCCTGAGCCGCGAAAAAGAAGGCGCCCGCATGCGCTACAAAATCCGCTACCAGATCGGTGAAGATGACCCCCTGGTATTTCGCACCGTTTGGAAAGAAGGCTATAATGCCCTGCGCATCAAAGAGTTTGATCCCGACGGGCGCCTGGCCGTGGACTGGACCGAGCCCCAAAATGGTTATCACCTGAAAACCCTGACCCAATACATCACCTACACCCACAAACGCGATACCCTGGTCAAAAATACCTTCAATTATGTCACAAAGTCCAGCCAGCCCGAAAAAATTGAGTACTTTCTGGGAAACCGCAAATACCGTGAGGTGCAGGGCCATGCCGATAGCAACGGGAAAATGAACTATAGCGAGGAATTTCGCTACCAATACAATGCAGCAGGAAAATTGACCCACCTCACCCAACATTATTACTCCCAGTTTTCAGCCCATTCCTTCAAAGAATACGACTCCCAGGGCCGCCTCATATCCAGCCAAAATTTTAGCCACACAGGGGAAATGGCAAGCCAAACTGTCTATACCTATCCGGCCCCCAACCTGCGGGTGGAAGAAAACAAAACCCCCGTATCCCGCACCAAAGAGGAATTCAGATACGAATATTACCCCAGGTAAAGGTCAATGGGGGAATGAATTGGGCACAACCCTCGCCCGCCTGCGGCGCCTAAGCTCGGGTCGGGCTTGCTTCGGGGTTCCGTGCTGCGCACCCGCCCTGCTTACCGCAGGGCGGCCCTTCGCATCCCTTGTGCCCCGGCCCCACCGCACCTCCCAACCCGACCCCACGCATTTTTGGACCCCAGCCCCCTTTTTCCTTCGGAAAACTGGTTTTCCAGGCAATTCCTTTTTATCTTAATTCCATTAATAAAGAGAAATTAAAACCCAGTCAACACTGAAAATACCTCTGAGCAGCAATGTCCATGTCTAAGTAATTCATAATGTGCTAATTACGGCTGTTCTCTGTGCCCTCTGTGTCTCTGTGGTTAAAAAACTGAAGTAAATATGCCCAGAATCGTAAAATCAGGATTGATCCAACTCAGCCTCCCCATGACCGAAGGCGAAGGCAGCATTCCCGAAATCGTGGAAGCCATGTTTCAAAAACACATTCCCTACATCGAGGAAGCTGGCCGCAAAGGCGTGCAAATCCTCTGTCTGCAGGAAATATTCAATACACCCTACTTCTGTCCCGGCCAGGACAAGGCCTGGTATGCCTCGGCCGAGGCAGTGCCCGGACCCACCACGGAGCGACTCGCAGAGTACGCGAAAAAGTATCAGATGGTGATCATCGTGCCCATTTACGAAAAGGAAGCCCCTGGCTTCCTCTACAATACCGCGGCAGTGATCGACGCAGACGGCACCTATCTGGGCAAATACCGCAAAAACCACATTCCCCATACCACGGGATTTTGGGAGAAATTCTTCTTCAAACCCGGCAACATGGGCTACCCCGTGTTCCAGACCGCCTATGCCAAAGTGGGGGTGTATATTTGCTACGACCGACACTTCCCCGACGGGGCCCGCATTCTCGGCCTCAACGGAGCTGAGATTGTGTACAATCCGTCTGCCACCGTGGCCGGACTCAGCCAGTATCTCTGGCAATTGGAGCAGCCCGCCCACGCGGCTGCAAACGGCTATTTTATGGGCTGTATCAATCGGGTAGGGGAGGAAAAACCCTGGAATCTGGGCCGTTTCTACGGCACCTCCTACTTTGTGGATCCCCGTGGGCAAATTTTTGCCCAGGCTTCTGAGTACGACGACGAACTCCTGGTGGCCGATTTCGACCTCGATATGATCGAGGAAGTGCGCTCTACCTGGCAGTTTTTCCGGGATCGCCGCCCCGAGACCTACGGTCGTCTGACCGAGCTTTAATTCAGATACCTTCGAACATTTTTCCTTATGGCTGAATATAAATCCCCGACCAATGAGGCCGAATTCGAACAGAATTTTGCCCAGTTAAAGCCCCTCATGAGTAAGACGGAAGCTTATTACGAAAGCTCCCGCTGTCTGTTTTGCTACGATGCGCCCTGCATGAATGCCTGTCCCACCAGCATTGACATCCCGCTTTTTATCCGCCAGATCAATACGGGCAATGTGGACGGGGCCGCCAAAACCATCTACGATTCCAACTATTTTGGCTACGCCTGCGGCAAAGTTTGTCCCACTGAGGTCCTTTGTGAAGGTGCCTGTGTGTACAACCATTCCGAGGTAAAACCCATTGAAATCGGGCGATTGCAGTCATTTGCCACGGGAAAAGTCATCGCCGAAAATAAACTGCTTTATAAACTGGCGCCCGAAAATGGTAAGCGGGTGGCTGTGATTGGCGCTGGCCCTGCGGGTCTGGCCTGTGCCTGCGAACTGCGCCTCCTGGGCTACGCCGTGGATGTATTCGAAGCTAAATCCAAACCCTCAGGCCTTACCGTTTACGGAGTGGCCCCCTACAAAATCACCAACCAGGAAGCCCTGGTTGAGATGGATTACCTGGAGAAACAGTTTGGCTACACTGTCAAATACGATTCAGAAGTGACCGCAGGTCACCTGCAGGGGCTTGCAGCCACTTATGATGCCGTATTTCTGGGCATTGGATTGGGCAATACCCGTTCCATTGGCATTCCTGGCGAAAACAAAGCGGGTTGCACGGGCGCCACGGAGTTCATTGAGGACCTGCGCATGGAACATGCGGCCATCACCGTGCCACCGCGGGTGGTGGTGATTGGCGGCGGCAACACGGCAATGGATGCAGCCTCAGAAAGCGCCCGTCTGGGTGCTGAAAGTGTGATTCTTGCTTATCGCCGTCCCAAAGAGGAAATGGGCGCCTATGAGTTTGAATACGACCTCGCCAAAGGCGTGGGAGTCAAAGGGCTGTTCAATGCCCAGCCCGTGGAGATCCTGGGCGACGACCGGGTCGAAGGCGTGCGTTTCATCCGCACTGCCCTGAAAGACGGTCAGGTTGTCAATGTGGAGGGATCTGAGTTTGTGGTTTTGTGTGACATGGTCATCCTGGCCACCGGCCAGGAGAAGCAAAGCGGCTGGCTCAGCCAGATCCCCGGCCTGACCCTGGACAAAGGCGGCCGCATCCAGGTGAACGAAATCTTCCAGACCTCCCATCCCCAATACTTCGCCGGCGGCGACGCCGTGAACGGCGGCGCGGAAGTGGTCAACGGCGCTGCCGACGGCAAAGCCGCCGCAAGGGGGATTGATGCGTTTTTGTCCAATTAGTTACAATATCATAAGTTAGAATTATTCAACACAAAGACACAAAGACACAAAGACACAAAGACACAAAGGCTACCAAGAAAGGAGGAAATGAGAAATGGATGAAAATGAATTGTCAAATGTGGTGATTGGAGCAGCAATCAAAATTCACAAAGAACTGGGCCCGGGATTATTGGAATCAGTATATCAGGCTTGTTTGGCGCATGAACTTAAAAAAATGGGGCATCAGATTGAAATAGAAAAGCCTCTTCCGGTCTTTTACGATGGAGTAAAATTGGATGCAGGGTACAGGATTGACATTTTGGTTGACAATAAACTTTTGATTGAACTCAAATCAGTGGATGAAATCAAGGGGATACATGGGGCTCAGGTTCTTACCTACCTTAAACTTGGAGGCTATAAACTGGGGTTATTAATAAATTTCAATACATTATTGCTCAAAAATGGAATCAAAAGAATCACCCATTGAAATCAATTCCTTTTTAAACTTTGCGCTCTTTGTGCCTTTGTGTTAAAATAGACATGGTGGGGACTCTGTGCCTCTGTGTTTGAAACTCTCTCCTGAATAACAAAAAGATATGGCAGATCTATCAATAAACTTCGCAGGAATCAAATCCCCCAACCCATTCTGGCTGGCTTCCGCGCCGCCGACGAACAGCGGCTACCAGGTCATGAAGGCCTTTGACGCGGGGTGGGGGGGAGCCGTTTGGAAAACCCTTGGGGTGCCCATCATGAACGTCTCGAGCCGCTACGGCGCGGTAAATTACCGCGACACCCGCATCGCCGGGCTCAACAACATCGAGTTGATCACCGATCGCCCCCTCAAAGACAATCTCAAGGAGATTGAGGAAGTGAAAAAATATTTCCCCCACCACGCCGTGATCGCTTCCCTCATGGTGGAGTCACGGGCGGAGTGGCACCAGATTGTGCAGGACGTGCAAAATGCAGGCGCAGATGGCATAGAGCTGAACTTTGGCTGTCCGCACGGCATGTGTGAACGCGGCATGGGTTCGGCCGTGGGCCAGGAACCCGAGATCCTCAAACTGATCGTGGGATGGGTCATGGAAGTGGCCAAAATTCCCGTGATCGTCAAACTGACGCCCAATATCGGCGACATCACCGAGCCAGCCATGGCCGCGGTGGAGGGCGGCGGCAACGCCATTTCCCTCATCAATACCATCAAAAGCATCGTCAGTCTGGACCTGGACTCTTTCGCCCCCAACCCTGTGGTGGACGGGCGCGGCACCAACGGAGGCTATTGCGGTCCCGCAGTCAAGCCCATTGCCTTGCACATGACCCGCGAATGCGCCCAAACCCCGGGTATGAACCTGCCCATCTCGGGCATCGGGGGGATCGAATCGTGGCGGGATGCCGCGGAATTCATCCTGCTGGGAGCCAGTTCTGTACAGGTTTGTACCGCGGTCATGCATTATGGCTTTGGCATTGTGCGGGAAATGATTTCAGGACTCGACCGCTACATGGATGAAAAAGGCTTCGCCACCATCAACGACATGGTGGGCAAGGCCCTGCCCAATGTGGGTGAGTGGAAAACCCTCAACCTCAAGCACAAAGTGGTGGCCAACATCAATGCCGACAAATGTGTCGGCTGTCAGTTGTGCTACATCGCCTGCGACGATGGCGCTCACCAGGCCATCGGCCTGCCCACGGACGGCAGCCGCGTGCCCCACATCATCGACGAAAACTGCGTGGGTTGCAATCTTTGCTCCCTGGTTTGCCCCGTGGAGGATTGCATCACAATGGAAAAACGCGACGACGGCACCCAGCACGTCACCTGGGAACAACTCACCCACGAGGACAAAATCCCCACTACCTTCGACGACCCCCGCGCTGGCGGCGCGCACCACTATGTGCCCTCCGTGCAGGATGCGTTGAAATTCAGAAAATAGATTTCAGATCGCTGCGCTTTCAGATCGCTGCGCTGTTAGATTTTCAGATCGCTGCGCTTTTAGATTTCAGATCGCTGCGCTATTAGATTTTCAGATCGCTGCGCTATTAGATAAGAGATGGCTGCTCGAATTTCTAACGGTTAACATCTGTTCTCAAACATCTATTCTCAAACATCTATTCTCTAACATCTCAAAATCTCACATCTTCAATGGATCATTTCATGAAATTAGCCATCGCTGAGGCGAAGGCAGGATACGCGGAAGGCGGCATCCCGATTGGGTCAGTACTGGTAAAGAACGGCGAATTGGTGGCTGCGGGCCGCAATAAGCGGGTGCAGGAGCAAAATCCCATTTTGCATGGTGAAATGGACTGCCTCAATAATGCGGGACGCATTGGCAGTTACCGCGATACGGTCATTTACTCGACCCTGATGCCGTGCTACATGTGTGCAGGCACCATTGTACAGTTCAAAATCCCAAAGGTGATAGTAGGTGAATCCCGGACCTTCCCTGGTGCGGCAGAGTTCATGCGTTCACATGGGGTGGAGGTCATTGACCTGGACCTGCCCGAGTGTGTGGAAATGATGGAAAATTTCATTGCTGAAAAGCCCGAACTCTGGAACGAAGACATTGGTGAGTAATCTCAAATTCACTTCCACAAAAAAAGGGCTCCCGGATAACCAGGAGCCCTTTTGCTATAATTGGGTTCGCGAGGAATTAATCGTCGTCACGATCGTAACGGCTTCCACCGCCACGGTTGTAACCTCCGCCTCCGCGGTCATATCCTCCTCCGCCGCCACGGTCATAACCGCCGCCACCGCCGCGATTATATCCACCTCCGCCGCCACCGCCACGGTTGTAGCCGCCGCCGCTTCCGCCACGGTCACCACCACGATCACCACGATCGTAGCCGCCACCGCCGCCACCGCCACGGTTGTACCCACCGCCGCCGCCACCGCCACGGTTGTAGCCTCCGCCACCACCGCCACCGCGGTTGTAGCCACCACCACCGCCGCCACGGTTGAAGCCTCCGCCTCCGCCGCCACGGTTTTGGTTTTGCATTTCCTCGCGTGGAACTGCTTCTTTCACAATAATTTCACGACCATCTAATTCAGATTGGTTGAGGGCTTGAATGGCTTCATGTCCTTCATCACTATTTGGCATCTCAACAAAGCCATAACACTTAGAACGACCGGTTTCCCGATCCATGACTACCTTCGCAGAAGAAACTTCTCCGAAGCTTGAAAAAACTGCTTCCAGCTTTTCGGAAGTAGTGTCAAAATGAAGTTTTGCAACAAAAATGTTCATTACACTGAAATAAAAAATTGGATAAATTGAAAAAGTGAGTTCTTAAATAAGTTGTAGAATCTATGTTTTGTTTCAAAAAATACTTCCTATCAGCGAACTTCACCCAAAGAACAACTGAAAATCCCTGGTACAGGCTTTCACGTTGCCAAAGATACTGCTTGCAGGGCAAAGAAAAAAAAGTATTATTAAATTCCTGCAACATTTCCACCTGGAAATTTTGAAACAATGGTGGAAATCTTATTTTCTAAGTCAAAACTGAAAAACCACCCGGGGAGGGTGGTTTTTTCTTTCGGAATGGAATAAAATAGTGGGGTTTTTCTGTTTGCTATGATAATCAGGCTAAAGTGGTTAGTGGCGTGGATTGTTTGTGTGGGTTTTACTGGTCGTTTAAAATTAAACAATTTTTTGCATTTGCCGCCCAAACGATTGGATTTGGCGGTTAGGCAATTTGCCCTCTTGTAAAGTTCATGGTAAAGATAATTCCAATTTTCAGGACATATGAAGCAATTGCAAATTCGTTCAGGAATATTGAAAATTCGCAGAACCAGACCTGAAATTCGTCAGGGAATGTGCTCCATGGCATCAATGGCCCGCAGCAAAATGTCCTTTTTGCGGGAAGCAACCGGGGCTTCTGAGCCGTCGGTCAGAACCACGAGGTCGTCTTTTTTTCTGAATTCGCGGAAAAACTGCAGGTTGATCAGGTGGGACTGATGGACCCGCAGAAAGCCGCCCGGGCTGAGCATTACTTCATATTCTTTCAGTGGTTTGGAAACCACGAGGCTGCGGCCGTTTTCCAGGAAAAAAGTAGTGTAATTGGCCTCAGACTGGCACCTCACTACTTCATCAATTCGCACCACGATGATAGATTCGGCCGTTTTCAATACAATTTTACCAATCGAATTGGGGCTTTTGTAATTGTCAATGGCAGTCCTGATCCGCGACTCCATGGATTCCTCATCCATCAATTCTTCTGCCTTTTCCAGAGCACTCATCAGGTCGGTGGGAATGACAGGTTTGAGAATGTAATCTATGGCGCTCAATCGAATCGCCTGCAGGGCGTATTGGTCGTAGGCAGTGACGAAGATGATTTTGGGATGGGGTGGCTCCAGGCGGCCAATGAGGTCAAATCCGGTACCATCGGGCATTCTCACATCCAACAACACAACGTCCGGACGGGTTTGGTAAATGAGTTTCAATCCACTTTCCACATCACCCGCTTCGCCTGTTATTTCAAATCCAGGCTTGAATTCTGCCAGCAGCAACCGCAAAATGCCCCGGGCCTTAGGTTCGTCGTCAATAATGGCAATTTTAATGTTTGCTCTCATAAGTAGTTAATTATCAGGCGATACCTGGCAGGAAAAAGGTGACCCGGGTTCCGGTTTCACCCAAACCAGCTTCTGTTTTATCTTCAATTCTGAATTGCACATTGAACTTGCGGGTCATTTTGAGGAAATCCAGGCGTTCACGGGTAATTTCCAAAGCAAGGGATTTGCGGTTGGGATCTGCCTTGCGTATGCGTCTGGATTCAATGATCCCAATGCCGTTGTCCTCAATCTCAAACAGCACTTGTTCCCCCTTTTTGGAAAACCTGATGTGAATTATACCACCGTTTTGCATGCCCTGAAACGCGTGTTCAATAGCATTTTCAATGAATGGCTGGGCCAGCATGGGAGGCACCTTGATGTTTTCCAGGTTCAAAGCAGGATCAATTTCCAGTTCGTAATCAAAAAGCTCCTCAAAACGCAATTTTTGCAGTTCCAGATACACATTCAACAGGCGAATTTCCTTGTCGAGGGTCACAGATTCATCGCGGCTGCTTTCCAGAATCATGCGAATGAGGTCAGCAAATTTGGCCAGATAGGTACCTGCTTCCAGGGGCTGGCGGGCGTAGATGTAATGCTGAATGGAATTGAGGGAATTGTAAATAAAATGGGGATTCATCTGGGAACGAAGGAGTTTTTGCTCCAACTGGCTCGTTTTTTGGCTGGCTTTGATGCGAAAACGGGAAAAATATAGCAGTAATATCACCAGAGAAAGCAAAATGATGGTGGCCAGGGCGGTCGCAAAGTAGAAATAGTTGCGGTTGCGTTCCAGTTGCAGGCCCTGGAGGTCGTTTTGGTGAGACAGTTTTTCAATCTCCTGCTCCTTTTTGGCCATGGCATAGCGCGCTTCCAGTTCACGGATCTGGTTTTCAGTTTCGAGATTGAAAATGCTGTCTTTCAGGGCAGTATAGGCCAGATAATGGGCATAGGCTGAATCCGTTTTATCCAATTCTGCCCATGACTCAGCCATTCCCTGGTGAATTTCCATCCTTTGGGGCACAGATTCCGTGGTCAGGGCATATTTCATGGCAGTCTGAAATTCCCTGATCGCTCCCTGAAACTGTCCGTGCTTTTGCAATGCCAGGCCCCAGTCGTAATAATTATCTGCCAATCCCACCTGGTCATTCACTTCCTGAAAATAGTTGCGGCCCTCCATGGTGACTTCGCGCCCTGTTTCCAGGTCGCCCAGCATGGAAAGGGCTTTGCCCTTATTGGTCAGCACTGAACCCAATCCGCGAAGATTTCCCTGCTGACGGTATATTTCCTCAGCTTTTTCAAATAATTCGAGTCCCTCGTCATAATTTCCCGTTTGCGTCTGGATCAGGCCCAGGTTGTTATAACACCTGCCTTCCTGAATTTTATTACCCAGTTTCTGATTTACCTCAAGGGCTTTGGTCAGGTATTCAGTGGCTTTGTCGAATTCCTTTTTTTCATGGTAAATGACCCCAATATTATTCAGATTTCCCGCAATTCTGGCCTCATTGCCTGTTTTTTCAAAAATTTCCAGGGATTGAAAATAGTAGTCCAGGGCTTTTTCATAGCGGCCGTAGAACAGATTGATGTTGCCAAATTGCATGAAAGCACTGCCGATTCCTTCCTTGTCGTCCTGGGCTTCCAGAATTTCAAGCGAATTTTGCTGGTACTCGTTGGCTTTGACGTAATCGCCCATTTTTTCGTAGAGAATTCCCATCATGCCAATGGCGCGCCCCACTTCAACCTGATCATCTGCTTTTTCCGACTCAGAAATGGCCTGATTGGCATATTTGAGGGCTGAATCCATCTGGGAAAGGCCGTAATTATATGCCAGGGAATTGAGGATGCGTATGCGTTTGGAAAAATCCGCGGTGGTATCCAGTTGGGCTTTTTTATTGACTGAAATGGGATTATCCTGGGCCTGAACCCCGGGTCTGAGCAGAAGAATCAATGAAAGTATGGCAATAAAACGGGGCATGTTTGACAGAAGGGGATACCTGCAAATTTTATCTGGACTTTTCTGATACAAAGGTACGAAGGAATCTGCATTGGCAGACTTTGATTGAATATTCGCACCACTCTGACGAGGATTTGAGCCATTTTGGGAGAAATTCGGGCTCAGGTGGCAGGATTGGAGTTGGGTAAAAATATCTTTACCGTGGTGCCTTCTTTTTCGCGTGAGGTCAGGGTAAAGGTCCCACCCAGCTTTTGGGTGGCATTTTTTACGATATACAGGCCCAGTCCGCTGCCTCTTGCGTCGCGGTGCCCGCGCCAGAACATATTCCAGACTTTTTTCTGCAATTCTGCCGGAATTCCCTGCCCGTTGTCTGATACTTCCAGATAGCAGCCGTTGGGGGCAGGCTGGGTTTTGATCACACACCAGCGTTCTTTTTTGGCCGCATCTGCAAATCTGAGTGAATTTTGCACCAGATTGAACAAAATTGCTTTCAAAAGTTCGCGGGATGTTTGCAGGGAATCGCCTCCCTTCCATTCTGCACGAATCTGAAGTTGAGAGGTCTGCAGTTCCTGCCCGAGTTCCGTTTTGACTTCTGCCAGCGCTTCCATCAAGCTGACTGTGGTGATCTCAATTTTTCCCTCTCCTATATTAATGGTGTCAATGAGGCGTTGCAATATGGTATCCAGCTGCCCTACTTTTTGATTGATCAGGCTCAGATATTTCCTAACTCCCTCCTCACTTTGTTCCATTTCGGCCACCATCACCAACCCCTGCACGGAAGCCAGCGGCCCTTTGAGGTCGTGGGAGGATTTGTAAATGAACAGATTCAGTTCCTCGTTGGCGGTTTGCAGGGCCTCAGTCCGTTGCACCACCACTTTTTCCAGATTGGAATTGATCCTTTTTTGGTCGCGGGCCCGTTTGATGGCAACAAAGCCGCCCAGCAGCAGCACAATGAAGCCAAACACAAAGAAATACATGAGTTGGGTGCGACGATTCAACTGTTTTTGCCGTTCAAGTTCATTCTCTTTATTGCGAAGTTCGTCCTGTTTTTTCTGCTTTTCAAGGTCATAAACCTGCTGAGAATGAGCAATCTGGGTACGTACGCCTTCGTTTTTGACTGAATCGTCGAGGGCGTGATAAAGTTTGAAATATTTGAGGGCTTCGCCCATGTTGCCCGTGGCTTCGTAGAGGTGGGAAAGCTGCTCGTAGGTCTCTGAAATGCCCGGTCTGGCCTGAATGGACTCGTACAAGGCCAGTGATTTGCGCAAGGCCAGCTCTGCCTGATCGTATTTGCACCAGGCCAGGTAGGTTTGACCCATCAGGCGATAGCAGGAGGCTTCGCCTTTCCTGGAATTGATTTCGCGGTTCAGGTCTTCACTTTTGCGAAAATTCTCCAGGGCTTCGTCAAAATTTTTCTCCTTCAGCCTGATCTTGCCAATGTTGAAATGGTTGATGGCTTCCCAGTTTTTGTTGCGGGTTCTTTGGTTGATTTCAAGGGCTTTTTCGAAATAAATAAGGGCTGAATCCAGCTTATTCTGACTCAGAAGCACGTTGCCCAGGTTATTGAAGGTGCCGGCTGAGCGGCGTTCGTCACCAGCTATCAGGCTGAATCTGAGGGATTTCAGGTAATAATCCCGGGCGGCTTCGTTTTCTTCGAGCCGAAAATAAGTATTGCCAATCTGCATCAAACCGCGGGCAATCAGGGCTGTATCTTTCAGGCTTTCCACCAGTCTCAATCCATTCAGGTTGAGTTCGAGCTCACGGGGGTAATTTCCCATGGTGGAATGAATGGTGCCTTCTTTCCAGAAAGCCTCGGCAAGATCTGCTTTGCGGCTGGCTTTGGCGGCTATGGATTCGGCCAGTTGGCAGTAATAAATGCCGCTGTCAGGGCGTGAACCGCCAAGTTTGGCGCATAACTCGCTTAAGATGTGAATTTTGGCAGAGTCGTTTTCGGCAAATTGCAATTCGCGTCTCAGGTCTGTATAGGCAGACTCAGCAGCCTCCTGGGCAAAAAGGAAATTGCCGGAATAGAGGATGAAAATGATAAAAAATCCCAGAGCTCGACGAATATGCATCAACAATAGTTGTTGTGGATAGCTTAAATGTAAGAAAAATCCATTAAAAGGACCATGATCCCCGATTCAAAATTTTCTGTTCAAATCTGCAAACGAGCAGGCTTTCGCAAAATTTAATCCAGATTTCCCAGCAATTCTTCCACTTCATTGATCTTGAAGGGCTTGCTGATAAATCCATCCATCCCTGCCTTGAGGCAATCTTCACGGTCCTCGGGTCGTACGTTGGCGGTCATGGCATAAATGACGGGTTGTTTTTCCAGACTTTGGGCGGCCCTGATTTGGCGGGTGGCTTCCAATCCGTCCATTTCAGGCATACGCATGTCCATAAATATGACTCCAAATCTGCCCGTTAGGGCCTCATCCACGGCTTTTTTGCCATTTTCCACCGTAAAGAACCTGTAGCCAAGCCGTTTCAACATTTCTTCAGCTACCATTTGGTTGACTTCATTATCTTCTGCAATCAGAACCTGCAGGTTTTTTCCTTTCTTTTCTGGCGAATCCTGCCGCAGCAAGGGCATTCCTTCGGCAGATTCGGTCTCATGGGGAGCTTCGGGCAGGGTCAGGCGAAAGTGGAAAACTGAGCCTTTGTGCTCCTCACTTTCCACCCAGATGGTGCCGTTCATTGCTTCGCAAATTTTGCGGCAAATGGCCAGTCCCAGACCTGTGCCCCCGTATTTGCGGGTGGTGGAGGCGTCAACCTGAGAAAAACTCTGGAATAATTCGCCCAGTTTATCGGCTGGAATTCCAATGCCCGTATCCCGCACAGACACGACCAGGGTGACCAGATTTTGTTCCCGTTTTTCCACCTCAATGGCGAGGGTTACTGAGCCTTCGCGGGTAAATTTGATCGCATTTCCCACCAGATTTATCATGACCTGCTTGATGCGGGTGCAATCTCCCATCACCACAGGTTCCGCAGGATCAGATATTAATTCAAGTTGAAGGCCTTTTTCCCGCGCTTCAAAGGCAAAAATTTCCCTCACTTCCCGCGCACAATCAGCCAGACGGACGGGGATATTTTCCAGTTCAAGCTGACCTGCGTCGATTTTGGAAAAATCGAGAATGTCGTTGATCAGAGAAAGGAGATTGCGTCCACTGAGCTCAATATTGTGCAAAAAGCGAAATTGCTCGGGATTGAGTTGGGTTTGAGCCAGCAACTGGGCCATGCCCAACACCCCGTTGAGCGGGGTGCGGATTTCGTGGCTCATGGTCGCCAGAAATTCTGATTTGGCGCGGGCACCCGCTTCAGCCAGCTCTTTCTGCCGTAAAATTTCGGCTTGGGCCCGTTCCAGGCTTTCTTTCTGGGCCAAAATGGAGGTGTTGGCTTCTTCCAGCTTTTTGTTTTGCTGCAATGCTTCCTGGTTGGCATTTTCCAGGGCCAGGGTCCTTTCCCTGACCTTGCGGGTCAGGTTATGGCGGGCCCGCTCAAGTTGTTGGGTTCGAAGGCGAATAAACGAAATCACCAGCAACCCAAGCACCACCACCACGGAAAAAATGAAAATGGGCCGTCTCCAGAAAGGGGGATGAATAAAAAAGGAAATGGTCGCAGGCACAGGGCTGTAATTCCCAATTCCATTGACTGCTCTAACCTCCAGGGTGTGCTTGCCCGCAGGAATATTTTCGCGGCTCAGTCCGGGCAGGGGACTTATTTGCCAGGCTGAATCCTGTCCTGTCCAGCGGTACTGGTAACGCAGGTGCTCTGGATCGCGGAAGGTGATACCCGTAAAACTGATTTCCATTTGGTTCTGATGGTAATCCAGTTCGTAATAATCCTGAATCAGGGTATCCTGGCCGGCAAAACTGAGCCCGCTGATGTGGATAATGGGGGGCGTTTTGTGGGTTTCAATTTCCTGAAAATTGAATTTGGAAAAGCCCTGATTGGTGGCAATCCAGGCCAAATCTCCCTCCACAAACAGGTCGTTGACCTCATTTTCCACCAATCCGTCACGTACAGAGAGCTTTTTTATTTCGAAATTTTCCCTTGCACCATCCTTAAATTCAATGATATTCAGCCCCTGATTGGTGCCTACCCATAATCTGCCTTTCTGGTCCACCAGGGCCTTTTTGCAAACATTGCTGCTCAGTCCATGGGTTTCGTCAATCAGAGAGACTTTTTCGCCATCAATCAGATACATGCCCAGACCAGAACTGGCCAGGGCCAGGGTTCCGTCAGGAAATCCTGTAATGTGATTGATCTGGGTGCGAATGGCCTGGTTGATTTTTTCAGGAAAAATGGCGCTGTCCCCCGTCCAGTGAAAAAGGCCTTCCCGTGCTGCATACCAAATGCTGCCATCTTTGGCCACCCAGGCATCAGAAACCCAGCCAGGTCCCGCCGTTTTGACGATCAGTTCGTCATAATTGGCCGCGGTAAAGGGATTTTCCACGATTTTCAACCCGCTGGCTGTACCAATTGCCACCCTGCCGTCGGGCATGACGTCCATGGATTTGGTCGCACCCAGGGTCAGGCAAAGCTGGTTTTGGTCGTGTAACAGGCCATACCCAGCCTGAAAGGGGTTGATTTTGCCCGGCAATATGGAAACCAGCCCTCCTGAAGGCAGGGTTTTCAGGTTGATGGCCTGCACTCCCCAGTTGTGGGCAAACCACAGATAATCCCCCACGATCTGCATTTCTTTGGGATTGCGAAACCCCTGGGTGGTTTGGGTCAGAAATCGGGTTACCCGCTGATCTGTGAGCTCGAAAAGGTTGCCAATGCGGTCTGAAAAGTAGATTTTGTCTCCTCTTTTGCTGAAACAATTGAGGAATTGCACCTCGGGAAATCCGGGAAAGGTGCGGGCAGTGTAGGAAAGAATTTCCTTGCGGGGCAGGTAAAAAAGGCCTTCGTCCAGGGTGGACATCCAGATTCCTCCTTCAAAATCGAGGCGAATGGAGGAAATGCTTTTACCAGGTAACAGGGTTTGCCGCTTCTTAAATCCCCCGTTCCCATTCGTTTCCAGTAAAAATGCGCCTTCATTGAAGGTTCCCACCCAGTAATTTCCTTTTGGATCAGCAGCAAAAAAGGATACAGAGGGATACAAACTCTCAGGTCCGGGTGCTCTTTCGTCAAAATCTTCCCGGGCCAGTTCTTTGACTCCCTCTTCAGGGCTGAAATAAAAGACATGGCCGTTCTCATCCCGTGTCAGTTGAGCGGAAAAATAGTTCCTGGTGGGGTGAAATTGAGCGGGAATATCGCCCAGAGGAGGAATATTTGTGCCAAAAATATGCATCATTCCGTCGATCTGGGTTACAAATCCCACTGAGCTGATTCCTTCTGAGGCAGGACCTATGAAGTTGACCACATTTTCTCCTTCGATCATGATCAGCCCGTTTTTCAGGGTGCCAAGCCAGATTCGGCCTTTTTTGTCTTCATAAATCTGACTGATGATGGAATTTTGGCTGGCTTTGGCGAGAAAGGGGGTGGTATTCTGGTTGTGAATGTGTTCGTCGTGGTAAAATGAAAGCTGCCCGGTAAAGCTCAGAAACCACATTCTACCCTGGCTGTCTTCGAAAAGGTCCAGGATTTCAAGGCTGGGCAGGCCATCTTTGAGGCCAAAATTCTTGAATTTGTGGCCGTCGTAGCGGCAAACTCCCAGTGGGGTGCAAAACCACAGGTAACCCCCGGTCGAAGGCCGGATTTTATACACCACGTTGGAAGGAAGCCCATTTTCTGTGGTATAGTGCAGAAAACGAGGCTGTTGAGCAAACAGGGTACAGGTGATCAGCCACCATGCAAAACCCGTTATAAAGAGATGTTTGCTCATTGGTTATACAGACAGATTGAAAAGAAATTCTGTTTCCTGCTTCAATTTGCCCATTTGTTTTGGAAAATCAAGGTTAATTCAATTGAAAAATTGCGGAAAGTCGGCAAAGTGATCGGCCAGGATCAATTCCTATCCAGCATCTGGACATGTTTTAGCGAAAAAAGGAAATTATTTCTTTACTCACGGTCATAGGTATTTGCTTTTTGTGAGGGGCTTTCTATCTTGCCACGTGCATTTACCTGTTTAATAATCCTGTTTAAGACCTGATTTTCAATTATGATCGTATTCAATATTCCTGCGGTAATCGTGGCCGCGCTGATTGGGCTGGTTTACTGGCTGGTTTCCTTGCTCATCCCTGATTCATGGCTCAATACAGACGGAAATAATGTATTTCTGATGCTGATCATTGGTACCATTGTTTCTGTCATTTCTGAAACTGTCGGCCTGAAAGGGCGACTTTTCTGGTTGCCTATGTGGCTGTTTGGCCTTCTGGGAACGGGGTTTGTTTCCTACGGAAAATGGGGTTGGATTGGTCCTGTGGGTATGGTGGTAATTGGGGCAGGCATTTTTGGGGGATTGATTTTACTGAGTCGCAGGGTGGAAAAGAAAGAGTGGGAAAATGCCCCCAATGCCCTGGCCGAATTGCAGCGGCAGTTCAGTCTGGGTACAAATACCCCTGACTTTTGGCAGGCCATGAAAACAGCCTTTTTTCAACCCAGTTTCATGAAAAATACGCCTGAAGTCTGTCAGCACAATCTGATTGTGATCGACGTTTTGAAGGAGTCAGGAGAATGGAATGAGGAGTCATCTGCCGCGATTGAAAAATACCGTACCCTGGTGGAATCAGGGGTGATTTCTCAGGCCCCGGTCAAAATTCCTTCAGAAGTAGTGGAGGAAATTGAAAAGATCATTGACGGGCGCATTGAATTGATGGAAAACCAGGCTAAGACGGCCCAGGCGCAACCTGGCTGAGACGTTCAATTCGTTGCTGAGTATCCCGAAGTTCGGGTTGGTTGTTTTGCATGCTTAAATTTTAAAGAATGAACCTGATTTAGGGTGAGGAATTCATTTTCCCTGAAAATTACCCGAAAACGCAAGGATTCCTTATCTTTCGTATCCCTTGGCGGGAACGAAGCACGATGCTGAAAAGATTGTTGATTGGTATGGACAGCATGCAGCCTGAGGATTATGATCCGTTCAGGTATTTGTTCATGCATGCTTTTTTTATTGGCATTTTTCTGGCCTTCTATAATGTGCTGGCTGTTTCGCTTTTCGTCGCAGAATACGGCAATGAAGGTTTGCCCATGGCCTACCTCCTGGGTGGTGGGATCGGGTTGGTGGCCACCAATATTTTTTCATTCGTTCAGAAGCGGGCCCACGTCAAAATCCTGGCTTTTGGGACCTATGCCATTCTCCTGGGGGTGATTCTGGCATTTTTAGTGGTTCATGAATATGCTGAGCCAGAGAACCTGATGCGCCGTTACCTGCCTTTTGGCATGTTTGTGCTTTTTGCACCTGTAATGTCCCTGGTTGGGTTGGAATTTTCCCTGGTTTCTGGTGAAATGTTCAATCTCAGACAAAGCAAACGCCTTTTACCTTTGGTCAACGCAGGTGAGGTTTCAGCAGCCATCATTGGAAACTTCTCCCTTTCCTGGTTGCTGACCATGTTGCCCGATCCCTATTACCTGCTTTGGATTTCCCTTGGCGGGCTGGTTCTGATCCTGATTTTGCTGGTTTTTGTGTTTGCCAGATTCAAGGATAGTTTCCTGCAAAACCATTCCCTGGCTGAGGAGGGAAGTGAGCAAAATTCGACCCAGAATTCCTTCAGCCTGCTCAGCAATAAGTATATCCTTTTCATTGCGATAGGCATGCTCCTTTCCACCCTGGTGCAGTATTTTGCTGATTTTGGCTTTATGGGTGGCATCAAGGAGCTTTCCCTGGAAAAGTCTGAAGCAGAGCAGCAGGCCTACATTGTTACCTTTTTTGGGATATTCTTTGGCTTCAGCAACCTGGCCGAGTTGGTCATGTCCCTGGTTTCAGGAAGGCTGGTAAAGCAGTTTGGAATTCGTTTTTCGCTTGGAATTCAGCCCCTGGCCATGTTTGGAGCACTGGTTTTGGCTCTGGTTTTTGGCTGGTTGGTGCCTGGGTTGCCAGTGATGGTTTTTCTTTTTTTGGCCCTGAACCGTCTGTTTGATGAGGTTTTGCGCAAAACGGTGACTTTGCCTTCATTCAGGTTGGTTTATCATTC
Source organism: Bacteroidia bacterium (assembly GCA_020635905.1). Taxonomy (GTDB): domain Bacteria; phylum Bacteroidota; class Bacteroidia; order J057; family JADKCL01; genus JACJYV01. Next base: position 774,426 of record JACJYV010000003.1, on the reverse strand, counting down.
TCTCCCCCAGCGCATAAAGGGCTCAGTCCAAACTCTGGTGGAGGGTATGGTGAGGCAATTGGGAACCATTCTTTCGGCCTTGTTTCTGATGCTGGTGAATTATTTTTTTACCCGTGACAATTCCACCAACCTGATGGGCTTTATCTTTGTTTTTGTGCCCTTGCTGGCTGCCTGGGCCATGGTTGCCGTACATCTTGCGGGTGGTTATAAAGGCAAATTACAGGAAGCGCTCCTGGGTAGTAAACGCGAAACGGATACCCATTCTTTTGCCACGGATGGCCTTGAAGTAATGATTTCCATCCTACAGGACGATGACCAAAGGCGGCGCCTGATAGCCATGCGGCTGCTGAACGATCTGTCCCCTTCTGAATTTCGGGCTCATGCGCCCCAAATGCTACGCGATTGGGATCTTACCATTCGGCAGGAAACCCTGACCCGCTTACACGGGGTTTATGGAAATCCAGAGTTGATATCTGCTTTGAAAATGGTGATTCGCAATTCCCGCAGCGAAGAGGAACGGGAATTGGGAGAATCTTTGCTGGAAAAACTTACCCATCGGTCTCTTTCGGGCAAAAGTCCTGAAGATTTGCTGGATTCCACAGATCCTTCGGATTGGGATGAATTATTATACATTCTTTTTACCAAACCTGACCCCAACCACCTTTCCATTGTTCAGCGCATGCTGCGTTCGCCTTCTGAGACCCTGCGCAATGCCGCCATTTTGCTGGCGCCTGACTGGAACCGCGAGAGCATTCGCTCGGTTTTTACTGAAACCATGAAAAGCAATCTGCACATGGTGGCTTGCGCCTCGGTAGCGCCCCGCTTTGGTAATGCAATTCTGGAAAACCTGGAAGGAATGTTGCGCAAGGACTATTCTGTGACCCTGCACATTCGGGTGGTGGAGGTGTATGCCCGGATCAACAGTCCGGCTGCTCTGGCTTTGCTGCTGAAAAGGCTCAATTTTCACGACCTTCGCATCCAGCATGCGGTGATTCGCCTGCTGGTTCAACTGCGTTTCACAGCACAGGGTGGCGACATCCATTTGATCAGGCAAAAGGTTCAGGATTTCTGCCGTAATCTCACCTGGATTCTGGCCTGCCTGGCCGATCTGCAGGACGAGGAGGATTGCTCGGATTTGCTTTTCTGGCTGCATGAGGAGGAAATTAAATACCGCGAGGCAATTATTAACCTGTTGGGATTTTTGTATAATCCTGATTCTCTGGGGGTTATTCGTGAAAATTTGTCCGAAAACAGCACTTCGTCAGAGAATATGTTTGCCCTTGAATTGCTGGATAATTTGCTGGCTGAGGAGATCAAACCCTGGATTTTGCCCCTTTTTGAGGATATTCCCGAGGCCCAGCGGGTAGCCAATATTGCCGGTCAGTTTCCTCAGGGCGAATTGAATCCAACCGACCGCCTGCGCGACATTGTGAACCACGATTTTCTGGTTACCAATGACTGGCTGAAGTCCATGGCCATTTCCTTGCTTGGCAAACGGTCCGTACAATTTCCGGGCGAAATATCTGCGGCTTTGTTCCATCCTGCGGCCCTCCTTTTCGAAAATGCCTGGCAGGTTTTGAAAATGCGCAATCCGGTCACTTTGGAAGACCTTTTACATCGAATTCCTGCTGAAAATCTCCGCAGGCTGAAGGTTCTCGAGCATGATCCCACTCAGGAGGAATTTACCCAGTTCAAAAGGATGAGAATGCTGGCCAAAATCCCCGTTTTTCAACAGGTTCATTCCTCCCACCTGATCCCTGTTTCTGAAATTCTCAAAGGCTGGAATTTGGGCGAGGATGAGGTTTTCGTTTTCTCAGGACGGGAAGAAAGGATTGTTTGGGTGATTTCGGGCGAAATTGAGCTTCAGGGACGATATTTTGGAGCCAATGACTATTTCTTTGGGGGTGGAAACGCCCGACCCAAATTCCGGGCTGCCCAATCCTCCGTGGTGTTGATGGGGGAAAAGTATGAATTTCTCAACCTGATGCTCAACAGCCCCCGCCTGGTCAGGCAGTGGATCGGGCATTTTCCTGAAGCGGGAATCTGATCCCAATTAAGCCATTATTTTGTTTCTCACTCAACCACAATTTTGCGGGTCAGGTTCTGGCCATCCATGGTTTGCAGATTGAGCAAATAAACACCAGCTGACAATCCCTCCAGGGATAATTCTGCGGAATTTTGATGAAGTTCCCAGTTTCGCAAGACCTGGCCGGTAAGGTTAATCAGGGTTGCATGTGAAAGGATTCCCTCTGAAATTTCCACCCGCACCAGATCGCGGGCCGGATTGGGCCAGATCAGGAGTTGCGGTTCTGCAGGAGCAGGGCCAGGTTCACTGGCAGTAATCAACTGAGGACCTGAATAGGCAGTCTGATAGACTTCCCGGGTATTTTTATTCTGCAGAAAAACCACCAGTTCCAACTGAGATGGATCGTAAATCGTATGCCCGGTCACATCCCAGGTATAAGTTGCGGATTTGGTGGTTCCGGGCTGCCAGGTGGCCGTGTAAAGGGTTCCCCCGGCATCGGGCAGCATTTTTTTCATCACCCATTCAAAATTGGTTTCCCCGTTTGCTGCGGTAAATCCACCCACTTTCCGCTCAATTACCGCCATTTGCAATTGCACATCTGCGGTGGAATTGGTGTCAGCCACGTATCTGAATTGGGTCATGGCGGTAAGTAAATTGCCATTTTGCACCAGATCAAGGGTGTCAATCAGAAAAATGGCATCATCCAGAGTCCGCAGGTCGATCAGATCCTGGTTAAAATCAGTGATAGGACCCTGATGGTAATTTCCATCCAGGGCAGCCCAGGGTGGAGTATTGAATCCGTAGAAAATTTCCCGTCCACTCACATCAGCCGGATTTTGCAGGTTCATGGGGTCCGCGGGAGTGCCAGCTTTGGAAATTGTATGATAAAATATGCCCTTCACGTCGAATTGATTGGCATTGATCAGGTTGTAAATTCCGGGATTGGACTGAAAGCAGGTCGGGTCAGAATTATTGGTAAATTCCTCAAAAAGCAGGGTTTTGTTGCGCTCTCTGATCTGAAAATCATCAAACGCAAAGCCCGCCGTGGTGGAACTTGCATTCGATCCCAGGGCAAACCTGAACCTTACTCCCAACTGGCCTTTGTATGCATCCAGTTTGTGGCGTGCGGGTATCCATGATCCACTTGAATTGCTCCATCCCACAGGATTAAAGCCCTGACCTCCAGGATCTCCCTGGATTCCGTCCTTATTATACCAATTTACCCCTTCGTCGAGGTCGCCCACCACTTCCCAGGTCAGGCCACCGTCCACAGAGGCCTGTAAGACCACTCCGTCTCCTGTTTCCTGGGTCAGGTCGATGTATTGGAAGGAAACCATGGGACGATCCAGTTTGGAAAAATTGAAACATGGACTGAGCACCGTGGATTGTTCATTGTCGTTATAGTCTCCATTCAGATTGGTCACCCAGGCATTTACCCCTGAAAATGCACCCGAAATATCCCCGCTTGGCTGACCAAACTGCCAGCTGGAGTTGGCTTCTCCGCCCGCTTCCCATCCGCTTTTTCCATTCTCAAAATCCCTGAAATAAGGAAATACGTTGTCAGAAAGCGTGGGAAGAATGGAAATGGTATCTGTAAACCCACCAATACAGCCTTTGTCAGTGGTTACCTGCAGCAAGACCGGGAAATTTCCGCTGGTTTGGTAGGCATGGGTGCTGGTTTGGCCAGTTCCCGTGCTGCTATCGCCGTATTCCCAATTCCAGGCAACAGGATTATCCAGGGCTACCTGAGAATCATCGTGGAAAACGGTGTTGTCATCCTGGCAAATATTGGTCCAGTGGAAAGCCACCTGGGGCTCAGCGCCGATGTGCACAAAACGGGAATACTGGTTTGAACAGCCATAATTGGTGGTAACTGTTAAAGAAACGTTGAAATCGCCGGGAGTTTGGAAACTATGGTAAGCTGTAGATGCTAAACTTACCACCAGATTATCCATAAACCAGTTCCAGGAAGAAATCGTGTCTGTGGGCGGAACCGTGGACAAATCTGTAAACAGGGTGGGTTTGTTTTCGCAGGTATCTATTACGCTAAAACTTACGGTCGGCAGGGTATCAATCCGAACAATTTGGGTGGCGGTGTCCCGGCATCCGTTGACGTCAGTATAGAAATAGGAAATATCATGGAAACCAGGTTGGGCCAGAGAGGGCAGGAAATTTGAGCCTGAAACTCCATTTCCACTGAATGAACCACCTGCCGGGGCGCCGCTGAGGCTTACCTGAGAGGCATTGATGCAATAATTGCCCGCCAGTCCTGAAAATGAAGCCTGTGGATTGGCCACCACCTGGGTCTGGATCGAGGCTGAATTCACGCATTGGGTGGTTGTATCCTGGTAAGTATAGGTCAGAATCACATTCTTAGGCAGGGGGCCAGGCACCTGGCTGGGATAAAATACGCTCCCGATCGGGACGGTGTCGCGGGTGAAATTGCCTCCCATGGGTGACACGGACAGATTAACAGGAGTAGAAAAATGGCAGTATTGGGAGGAAATTGGGGAAAAAACCACGGTTGGAATGTTGTGAACCGTTACCCTGACCGTATCATAACTGTGACAGCTGTTTGAGTCGATAAAATGGTAGATCAAAGGCAGGTTATTCTGCCCTCCCTGATTTGCAGGCGAAAAGGTATTTCCCGAAACTCCGTTTCCTGAAAAGATGCCTCCTGGAGGGGACCCAATCATAGTGACCGGCCCTGAATTGGTGCAATAGGCCGAATCCAGGCCGGAAAGAGTATCTTTTGTTGGTGAATAGACTGTCACCTGGGCCAAAGCCTGACTGGTGCATCCATCTCCGTTGGTGAATGTGTATAAGATGGAGGTCTGTCCCGGGCCCGCAACCGCCGGATAAAATACATTCTGATTCATACCCGGGCCGGAGAAAAATCCTCCTGATTGATTGCTGGAAAGGGAGTCAGGGGGACTGTTTTGGCAATAAGAAGAATTTAACCCCTGAATACTCACCGGGGTCGTGTCATTCACGACCACCTGTTGAGAAATACTGTCCCAGCCCAGAGATGAATCTCTGAAGTGGTAATAGATGGTGTATGTTCCTGGGGTTGCAATGGCGGGAAAAAAGGTGTCGCCTACAATTCCGGGTCCTGAGAAAAATCCCTGTGGATCGTACGGACTTCCCACCAAAATACTGCTGTCCGAGTTCTCACAATACTCATCTGCCAAACCACTGATCAGAGTCGTATCGACCACTACTATGGCAGTATCCGTGCCTGAGCAGCCATGGCTGTCAGAAAAGGAATAAACCAGAGAATTGGCTCCCAGAGGCACAATGGATGGATAGAACGTTCCTGTAGCAACCCCGGGACCACTGAATGAACCCCCGGGATGATTTCCCTGAAGTTGCACGGGGGGATCCTGAGGGGTGTAAAATGTTCCCAGCCCTACAAAACTGACATCCGGGAGGGTATCCACAATTACGTTGCGGCTTTTGGAATTCGAGCAGAAATTACCATCAGTATAGGTGTATAATATTGCATGTGTACCCACTGAATCTGGTGAAAAGTAATTCCCCGAAATGCCCGTTCCAGCAAAAGTTCCACCCGTTGGGTAACCCGCCAGGGTATCGCCCGTTTCGAACTGGCAATAACGGTTTTGTAAGTTGAAGAAATTCACCACGGGAAGGGCATGGACCTGGGTAATTGCCGAGGCAGAGTCCGTGCAACCATTCGAATTAGTCACGATGTATTTGATAGTGCGGCTACCCGTAGGTCCAACCCCGGGTTGGAAAAGTGAATCGGTCATACCTGTGCCGAAAAAAGTCCCCCCTGCTGGAAGCCCGGTCAAAACTGTATCGGGCGAATTGACGCAATAATCCGTTTGAAGCCCGCTTAGGGTAACTGTGGGAAGTGCATGCACCACAAAAGGCATCAGGGTATCAAAAATGCAGCCTCCGGGTGCAGTGTATGTGTAAGTTACGCTATGGTTTCCGACACCAGCCAGGTTTGGGTAAAGGTAAATTCCACTGATTCCTGGGCCACTTAAAGTGCCGCCAGCCGGACTGCCAGTTAGCGTATCCCGGGGGGAAGATTCGCAATATACTCCATCCAGGCCGCTTATGGTGGGATTTACCTCAGGATAAAGGCTGATTTGGACAAAATTGGAATAAACGGTGTCACAGGTTCCCGCCCAGACTGCACGGCGGTACCAGGTTGTGACCAGAGGAGTATCAACAGGGGTATAAGTCAGGCCCGTAGCGCCTGGAATGTCAGTCCAGGACAAGGTGTCCGTGCTTACCTGCCATTGGCGGAAGCGAATGCAGGGCCCGCCCGACGGGCTGACCACGTTAACCAGGTTGGAAGGCAATTTGCCGGGGCAGATGGTCTGGTCGGGACCAATTCCACCCGCAGAAAGCGCAGCAGGCTGGCCCAGGGTGACAAATCCAATCAGGAAATCTCCGTTGGCATCCGTAACCTGGACGGCATAATTGCCGGCCGCCAAGCCCACTGCAGTATCCGTAGTTTGGGCCACTGGGTCGCTCCAGAGGTATTGGTAGGGAATGACGCCCCCCGTGACTTTCACCCAGGCGATTCCTGAGGAATCGCCGTTACAGCTCACTTCGTAGCCACAAACATCCGTGATTTTGTGCAGGGTGATGGCCAGGGCAGTCGATGCCACCGTGACCGTAAAGGAACAGGTATCTGAATTGCCGCTGGGGTCCAAAGCCACATAAACCACGGGTGTGGTTCCAATGGCAAAGGTGTCGCCCGGCTGGAAATTGCTTTTCAAAGAATCAATTCCGCAGGCGTCGCTGGCGGTGGGAGTAGCCCAACTGACCGGGATTTGCGGGTGGGCACTGTCGGTCAGGAGAAAGGTATCGGCCGGACAGAAGGTAAAAGCAGGGGGAAAAGTATCAATCACGGTTACGAAAAAGCCACATTTTCCTGTATTTCCGCTGGGATCGCCCAGGGTAAGTGTATCACTGCTGATTCCCACGTTGGTGCAATTGAAATTGCTCTTCTTGAGGGAGAGGGAGGAGATTCCACACACATCGCTGCTGTTGTTGTTGGCCATGCCTGCAGTAATAAACGTGGTGCCTGAAGCATTCAGGTATGTGGTGACATCCTTGCAAATTGCGGTAGGAGGGAGGGTGTCGAGCACGGTGACAATGGCGGTGCAGGTATCCCTGAGTCCTGTATTGTCCTGCACAAAGAGGGAAACAGGATTATTGCCCTTGTTGGTACAGACAAATGTGGTTTTGCTCAGGGTTAAAGAGCTGATTGAGCAATTGTCGGCGCTGCCGTTATTCACCTGCGCAGGGGTAATGGTAACTGAGCCAGCCGCGCTCAGGAAAGCAGTATCAGGCTTACAAATGGCCGTAGGACGGATATTGTCCTGGTACAGGGTCAAGGTATCCGTGCCTGTGCAACTGCTGTCGTCTGTGACCGTCAGCACATACACCTGGTTGGCCGCAGGGGTGGCAACGGGATTGGGTATGTTGGGGTTATTCAGAAAGGTAGCCGGGCTCCAGTTGTAGGAATAAGGTGGATTTCCTCCCGACACCACCAGGCCAGAACCAATAGAATCTGAGCTACCCGGGCAGAAAAGCAGGCTATCCTGGGGCAGGTTGACCACAGGATTGGTCAGGGCGATCAGGATGCCATGGTTGACAGAGTCGCCGGGCCCATTGCCCGGCTGGAGGGAATTTCCCCCGCTCCGCAGGAGCTGGCTGCTGTCGGGAGCCAGGGCGATCATTTGCAGCCCGCTGATGCGGCAGGTATCAGGGGTGGGAGAATTGGCAGCCATGGTGTACCAGATTTTGACAGAATCTGCCCTGATCCAAACTGAATCCACAGAGAGGTTGGTGGCCCCTCCGTCGGCCAGACCCTGGCCGGGCACGAATCTGAAATTCGGACTGGCGGGACGGATCACATAGGTGAATCCACTGCCCGTGCTTCCTCCTTCAAAATCGCTGGAATCTGTTTCTGTGATGAGGATGTCGCTGAGTGTCACAGGGCTGCCACCCGGACACATATTGATAAGCGAAGCGGGATTGACCGCCACCTGCGCCCAGAGTTGTCTGCCGGCCGGCCAAATGGTCGCCAGAAGAATCAAGAGCAGGATATTTCGCAAATTCAATTCCCTCATTTTGTTTTTTTAGCCTGGATTTATCTTCACGACCCAGATCATGGAATTATCTTCAAAATCAGTGGTGCCGCAAAGGGTCAGGGTTCCATCCCCATTTACCAACATGCGCCGCACTTTTTCAATGGTTTGGGAGCCTCCAAATTCGATCAGATCGTTTTGGGAATTTCCGTTGAAGGATATTTTTTCGAGAAAAAGCCGGGTATTTTGAGCAGGAATGCCTTCAATGTTGCCAGCCAGGGCCACATTCCCGTCCGGGGTAAATGCGGCGGCTGAGCCTTCTGTCCCCGTTTCGCCCGTGTAGGTCCAGACCGGGAAAAAGGCATCATCCAGCCGAATCACCAAGGCCGAATTTTGCGATTCAACCCAGGTTCCAGTCAGATAGATTCCCGACTGATCCCAATCCCAGCCATTAGCCACCACATTCCCGGCCGGGCCAAAATTCAGGTACCAAAGGTCATTTCCCTCCTCGTCTGCCTTGGCGATCATCATTTTATTTTCGCCTGTGCGGTCCGTGGTTGCCAACATGAAATAATTTCCAGAAGCGTCCTGGTGAAGATCGACCGGCACATCCATGCCCGTAAATCCATAATCAAAGGCCCATTCGAGGTTACCCGTTGAATCAATTTTTCCCAGCCAAAGGTCTGCGGGAGAACCCTCGCTCAGGCTTTGTTGTCCAAGCATGGCAAATCCCCCGTCAACCGTGGGGATGATTTTTGCACCCCGTTCATCGCGGGTGGGAAGACCGTAAGTCCGGGTCCAGAGGGTATCTCCGTCCTGATCCACGCGCAGCAACCATAGGTCGGCCAAACCAGCCTGATTTTCCTTTTCCCCAATGACGAAAAATCCACCATCAGGCAGCCCCAGAAGGGAGGAACCCTTCTCATTTTCCGTTCCACCATAATTTTTTCGCCAGATTTCATTCCCGTTGGCATCCGTTTTCAGCAAAAACAAATCCCACCCTCCGTTGGAAAAGCTTTGGGAGGAACCTGCGATCAGATATTCTCCACCAGAATTATGAATGATATCGCCAGCTTCTTCTGCATTTCCACCCCCGTAAAAACGCGAAAAAACGATCTGATCATCCCCGATTAAGGGATCTTTGCGACAGCCTGCCGCGGTAAGGACCAGCATTCCCAGTAAAATTCCCCCAAGGAAAGATATGTGGCTGAGGTTTTTCATCTTTTTGATTTCACGGGAATGATGCGGTAAAAGGTCTGAGAATAAGCAATTTGAATATCAAGGTGATGGATGATCAGGTCGTCCTGCACGTAGTAAAATTTGAACATCAGGTCGTCGTAGGCATAGCGGTTGGCTGCCCGGGTAAGATTATTGAAGGAGGGTCTGAATCCAACCTGAACCTCCAGTTTGCCCGTCCCAATCCTGTAGCCAGCTCCCAAAGCAGCCCAGGGAGTGAGATTGGCAAGATTTCGCTGCTTTTTCACCACCAGTTCAGTGGTCAGGGGAGGAGTGGGGGTCCCTGGAAAAGTCCGTTCAAGGTCGGCCCGGGCTCTGACGATCAGGTCTGCAGAAATGCCTGCCTTGATGAAGGGAATGAACTGGCGGCGGGCAAATTCATACTTCATGGCCACTGGCGCATGGATCAGGGTCTGGCTCTCCTGATAGGTGAGTTGGGTGAAGTCAAATGCCTGATCGTTGATGCGGATTTTTCGATTTGAAACTGAAATTCCGGGCGAAAAATACAGGCGTTTGGCCAGGTAAATATCGCTTTGCACGCCACCTATGAACCCCTGGGTGAGGCCGTAGTTTGCAGTGGGATTTAATTCATTTCCGACCGTATAGCGGCGTGAAACCACGAAAATGGGGTTGGTCAGGCCTAAATTGATTCCAAGGGATATCCGTGGCTGGACCAGAAATGAGTTGAAAAGGGCTACATATTCTTCAGATTCTGCCTCAGGATCGATTTCATATAGGGGATTTTCCTTGAAAATCTCTTCCATCCAATGCTTCGCACTTACATCCTCGTCGCGGAAAAGATGGGCCAGCGCGACCAGACGCAGGGCCTGTATCCTCTCCTGGGATGTTGTGTACGAACTTTTATTCTTGAGACAGGGGCTTAATTTTTCAATTACATCAATAAGCTTGCCTGCCTGGTAATCATTTCTTGCGTCGTTCAGGCGGCCAGAGCAATCCACCTGGGCAAAAAGGGTCCCTGCCCCCTGACTCAGCCAAAACAAGAGTCCCAGGACCGCAAGGTGCCGCAAAAGGCGGGGCAATATGGATTTGGGAAATCTCATTTCTGGCCTGGTTCAAGGCAGGTTTTTTGGTATGGAATGCCTTCTCCCACAAATACTTCCCACTCTTTTTCGGTGAAATTGCGACTCAGGTAATAGCACATTTGCATGGCCATGTCCTCTGGATTGATTGGCCACTGACGGAGTTTCCCGTCCTTGGTACCCGTGGCCAGGACTTTCCCGTCCGGGGAGAAGCAGGCCTGCCACACCCAGGCCCGATGGTCGTCGAGCAGCAAGGGTTGGTCGTTCATGGCGGCCAGGTTCCAGACCCTGACTGATCCGTCAAGGCTGCTGGAAACCAGATATGGGGTGGTTTTGTTGAAATCAAGGGAGGAAATTTCAGCCGTATGTCCAATGAATTCAAATTCCAGATTGCCTGTGGTCAGATTCACCAGCACCACACGACCCAGATCGGTGCCAATGGCCACCCATTTGCCCTCCGGATCAATTTTGACCCGCGCAGGAGCCATGCCTTTTTCATTGCCGGTCATGTATTTCAATCGGGTGGTATTGCCGCTTTGGAAATTCTGAATGTGCAGACCTCCATCCCCCGTTATGGCAATCAGGTATTTTTCTTCGGGATCAATGGCGAGGTCGCGAATGGGGCTTTTGAAGGGGTAGAGATTTTCAAGGGAATAATCTTTTGCATTCCAGATGCGGATGGTGCTGTCTGCGCTGCCAGTGGCAATGAAGGTGCCCTTGGGCGAGTAGCGGGCAAATCTGATTTCACCTGTATGGCCTTTCAGATTAAATGGCGGAACCACGGCTGGCAATTTTCGGTCGATGATCTGGGCCGTATTTCCTCCTGCCACCACAATTTTCTTTTCGTCAGGCGAAAAATCAATGCTGCGGTATATGGTTCCTGGCTGGGAATAATTTCCTGTGGGCTTCGCTTTGGCTTTTTCCCACACATTCACTTTCCCGTCGCTGCCTGCGGTAGCCAGATAATTGCCCGTGGCCGACCATGCCAGGGAGCGGATGCCGTCTGAATGCTCAGACAGGGCATTGAAATCGGCCCCGTTGAAGGCCTTCATGGCCGAAAGCAGACCTCCATAGAGGTCTGGATCGTGCTTTTTGCCGCCATTCTGGCGGCTGAACTGATAGGCCTGGTAGGCCAGCAACCCCTTTAGCTGCCCGTCTGGCACCTCCTTGGACTTGATGGCCATGGCCCGGGCGGCCGAGAGCAGACGCAGGCGCTCCGCTTCGTTGCGGGATTTTTTGGCCAGTTCTTCCTGGTAGAGTGCTTCCTTTTCGCTGGAAAGCGCCAATTGGGTTTGCTGCTGGGCGATGGTTTTTTGCTTGAGAGCCTCCTGTTCGTTCAATTCGGCCAGATTTTTCTGAACCAGAGCCTGGGCCCGGCTTTCCAGAGCCAATTTTTGCTGGCGCAGGGCTTCATTTTCGTTTTCCTGGGCAAATTGCTTTTGACGGTTGGCCTCGTTGGCCTGTTCCTGAGCCAATTGGCGCTGACATTCGGCCTCATCCTGGTTGGCGATAGCCCTTTCTGTTTGTTCCTCGGCCTTTTTGCGTTGGTTTTGGGCTTCAATATTGGCCAAAATGGAAAAGAACAAAAACAGCACTGAGACCACCGAGGCGATGCCCAGAATGATGGCCGTAACTCTTACCCTCCGGATTTCGCGGCGCCGCCGCTTTTCTTCCCGTTCCACTTCCTGTTTGTAAACCTCCTCTGAGTAATCGAGGAAGTTCATGGTGCGCTCGAAGGCGGGATTGTAGCGGCGGGCCCAGGAGAGGGTGGGGGCTTCGCTTTGCTTCCAGTTGGTGGCCAGGTGCAGATCAGGCGGCCTCCAGGTGCGGGTCTGACCGCTTTGGTACATTTCCGCCGCCTCGGAGAGGCGGAGGTACATTTGGGCGGACTGAGTTTCTTCTTCCACCCAGTTGCGCAAACGGTCCCAAATCCAGATCAGGCTTTCGTGGGAAATGTCAATGATTGATTCGTCGGTCAGGGGCTGATTGGGAGGAGGCATGAGCAGGGACCGTTCGGCCATGCGGAATTTCTCCACTACTTCCATGACTTCTGAACGGCTTCCACCTGTAATGTCACAGATTTCTTTGAGCCTGGCCGGGCGGCGAATGGCGCTGTTTTCCCGGGTTTTTTCAGTGATGGCCTTGAATAATTTTTCACAAATCAGGGGCAGACGCTCTCCTTCCAGTTCAAAATAGGCCTCGTCCGCATGGCGGGAAAGGGCTGAGGCCATGGTTCCAACTGCTTCATAATGCTGAATATCAATGGGTTCGTCTTTTCTGCCCACCCGGGTCCAGTATTGCCAGGTTCGCATCAGGGCGTGTTGCAATACGGTCAGCTGATCGGGCTTGTCGCCTACTTCGTTGAGCAGGCGCTGCACCAGACGGGGGGTGATGCTGCCGCCGCCCACATTGACCGGGCCTTCAATCACATCCTTGAGTTGAGCCCGACTCATGCGGGGGATCAGGTAATGGCTCTCGTTGATGGCTTTGGTCAGGGCCCTGAATTGGGCACATTCTCCCAAAAAATCCGAACGCATGGTCAGCAGCACAAATATGGGTGCCCGACGGTTGCGAACGGCTTCCAGCAGCAGGTTTACAAAGGCGATGGATTCGTTGATGCTTTCGTGGCCTGCGGCCTGGTCACGGTAACGAAAAAGTTCTTCGAACTGATCGACCAGAATGAGGGTGGATTCCCGGGGTTTCTTTTGATTTTCAATCACTTCCACCAACCCCATGGAGCTGGTTCTGAGCAGGGCGCGGGTAAGGCCAGTCTGAAAATTTCGGGTATCAGGGTCTTTTTCTGAAATATTCTGGTCTTTATTGAGGGCGGCGGCCAGGTTGTCAATGGGGCCACCCCCGGGGCGGGTGATCACCACCCGCCAATGGCTGCCGACCTCGGTCATGAATCCGCCCTGCAACAAGGGAATAAGCCCTGCCCGCACCAGGGAGGATTTTCCTGAGCCAGAGGAGCCAATGACGGCCACGAAACGGTTGGAACTCAGCTGTTCCAGCAGGGCATCTGTCTGTTCTTCCCGGCCAAAAAAGAGGGAATTTTCCTGTAAACGAAAGGGGCGCAACCCGGGAAAGGGATTAGCCAGATTGCTCTGAGGGGCAATATTTGCGGTTTTTTCCCCTATCACTGAGCCTGATCCCTCCCGTTTTTAATTTCTTCCACAAATTTTTTGATACCAGCCTCTTTGCGAAAAACCTGCAAGCCCGGGTTCCAGGCACTTTTTTCTGACTTTTGAGCTCCGTTTTGCAGCAGAATTCCCGTGGCAAAAAAGTCCTTTTCGCGGCCCTGCCAGTTGGCTTTGCTGATGTCGCTGAGCTGAATGTCGAGCCAGGGGCTGTTTTCCTCCTCGTAGAGGACCAGCACACCGTCGCATTGGCGCAGGTATTCATTGTGTTTGCGGCGGGCTTCGCCGCCCGGAATTCCCTTTTCGAGTTGCAAGACTCTCAGTCCGTCCGCGGTTAAGCGGGTGGTCAGGTTGGAAAGGGTTTCTGGATTATAGAATTGATGGATCAGGTAAACAATTTTTTCGGGTTGCTGGCTTTTGGCGCTTTCCTGGCTTTGAGCCGTTTGCAAGCCGGGCTGGGTGAGTTGGTGGCGGATAATGCGTTTGAATTCCTCGAGGGGAATCTGCAAAATTTCAGCTCCACGGATGGCTTGTGGGTCATCACGCAGTTTGAGCAGGTTATAATTTTCACTTTGGCTGGAAATATCCACTGCGGGATGGATCCAGATAAAGCGCGGAAAATCACGGTTGAGGCATTGTTCTGCAGCCAGTTTGTTCTGAAATTCAGGGGAATATGGGTGTTCAGAATTTTTACGCAAATCAAAATGCTGTCCGATCAGATGCACGGAAAGGCAGGTTTTTTCCAGCATTTTTTTTGATTCAGCCACCACATTTTCGGCCAGAGGATGCCAGTTGTCGAAGGGAAGAGTCTGAAAGCCAAAGCGTTCGAGTTCCCATTTGAGGCGGGTACGGTATTCTCTCAGTTCGGGCGCCGTAGGCGCCAGATAGACCCTGCGGGATTCTTCATCGCGGAGGGGCTCGTTTCCCATTTCCATGGAAAAAATATCAAAACAAAGGTCCTCCAGACCAAGGAAATATTGCAGATGGGTGTCTCCCTCGGGGTGAATGGTTTCACCAACTCCCGTGATGGGATTGGAGGTGTAAAATTTACTTCCCAGAATTGGAATCTGAGCCCCGGTCAGGGCAGAATCGTCCAGATTCACAAAATAAGTATGGTTTGCCCCCTCTGAGCTGGCTTTTTGGGTAATCACCTGATTGAGCAGGCGAACGCACTCGCGGGTGGAAAAAAAGTTGTGGGAGAGCAGGAAAATATGGATGCCCGTGTTTTCATCCACCTGGGAAAAGTCACTGCAATCAGGATTGAGGCAGATTTTGGGGTCTTTTCCGAAAAGAAGGTGCATTCTCTTGCGAAAAAAGAAGTTCCAGTTTCCTACCCAACCAATTGTTTTTTTATCCTCAATCCGGTCGTCGGCCGTGCAATAGCTGACCAGAATTTCCCGATCCAAAATCATGTTTGATCTGGCTAAAATCCGCCTTAAAGTTGGTAAAAATATTTATCTGAATATATTAAAATGTTTGCAATTATCCCGTTTTGGGCGATCTTTTTTTGATTTTTTGCCCTTTAGAGCCCTTTTTCGAACCCATAAAATCAGATTTCAGGGAAAAGATTCGTTTTTCTGATCAGGAGGAAAAGGGAAGTCGGGAAGGAGGTAAGTGGAGAGAGTTGTGGTATTAATTGGATAAACTTTTGGCTCATCAGGTAAATTTTGTACAGATTATTACACGATAAAAAGTGTACTTATCTATGGTCAGTATGAGAGGTCTCAGGAGAGTAAGAGTATTGGGAGGGGAAAAAGTTCGAAAATTTGGACATTTTGACAGGTTTGTAGAGGAGTGGGGATGGGGCAATGTGAATTTTAAAGAAAATTTAAGACAAAAACGGGATAATTTTTTACATGCACTTGATTTTATGAAAATTAATCATAATTTTGCAGTCCTATTGGAAGAAATCAGTAAAAACGTATATTTTTGACTACATAGCCATTATGAAACTTCAAACCATTTTCTACGCCTTGTTCATCGTTGTCTTCGGTCTCGGCATGATTTTCGTTCATGCCTTCAGGTATATTGGCCTGATGGTGGGAGGAAAAGTGACTCCCCCGGTCGAAAAATCTCTTTGATTTCAGGGGTGCGGCCGTCCCGGACCGTGCGGTCCGTGTCCAGGTCCTCCCGGAGGTGGTCCCCTGCGAATAGCGTCCCTGATCACCAGATCAAAGGTTGGTTTTTGTTCCTCGTTACAGATGTTCCTGATCTTCATAAAGTGATTGAAGGTCAGTATTTCCAGCTGGGTCTGCAGTTGCCCGATGTGTTCGGCATGCATGCTGGCTGATTGTAAGGCGTTTTCCTGGCTGAAAAGATCCATCATCTGCTCCTTTTCGTCTTCTATTTCCCGCAATATTTTACGGCTTTCGTGAAAATGCTCCTGGCGCAGGGCGGCATGTTGTTCTCTTTGCTGATGGTCGAAATTCAGCTGGTCGTCCAGAAATCCTCCCGGTCCGGGAGGTCTCTCCTGCAGGCCCGGCCCCTGGCCGGGCCGGGTAAACCAATGCGCCCCCAGCGATATGAGATTGACCACAATCAGGGCAACCACGGTGTATTTTAACAGGTTATTTTCTTTGCGGGTCATTTTTTAATGCTTAAAGGTCCAGATAGCTTTCGGCCTGAAGGCCGTATTCGCGGGAAAAATCGGACAGATTGCTGGGGCTTTTGGAGGCAGGCTGACGCAACTGGCGCAGTAGGGTATAGCCATTGGCCAGGATCAGCAAGGCCAGGGCCGCAGCCAGCAGTTTTAACAAAGGAGAGGACTTTGCAGGCTCATGGGGCCAGCTTTTTTCGCCAATCTGCTGCAGCATTCGTTCGGTAAATTCGGGTCGGGGTTGGGCAGATTTCATTTCTCCCAGGCTTCCCAGGGTCGATTCCACCCATTTTTCTTTGTCAGTCGGGTTCATGGTAAACAGTTGTTTGGGTTGCCGGCTTTTCTCGGGCCGTTATTTCGTTTCATTGGTTTGGATGCCATTTATAGAGATTGCTTGCGGTCAGGTGAAATTTTATTCACGATACAACCATTCGAGTGATTTTTTGAGGTTTTTCCGGGCTCTGAAAATGAGAGATTCGACCGAACTTTTACTCAGGTCCATGGTTTCGCAGACCTCTGTATAGCTCAATCCCTCAATTTGGGAGAGGGTAAAGGCGGTTCGCTGATTGTCGGGCAGCTCAGCCAGGGCCTGAAAAAGGGCAGCCGCCTTTTCCTTGTTTTCCATCTTCATGCCCGGGTGATTGATTTCTGATTCATCTCCCAATCCCAGGTCTTCGCCTGGGGAAATGGATACCAAAAAGCCCGACCTTTTCTTGCGTTTGCGGCTGCGCAGGAGTTCCAGCGATTTGGTTACTGCAATGCGGTAGAGCCAGGTGGAAAGTTTGGCGTCGCCCTTGAAATTTGCGATGGAGCGAAATACCTCAAAAAATACTTCCTGGGTCAGGTCTTCTGCATCTTCCACTTTGGGCACAAAACCCAGGCAGACGTTGTAAACCATGGTCTGATATTCGAGAAAAAATGCCCGAAAGGTGGCCTGGTCGCCTGCTTTCAGTTTCGATATGAGTAATTCTTCCTCCATCCCATAATAAACTTATGCATTGTAAGGACGGGATGCAGGGTTTTTGGTAAATATTATTTCCCAAACATCCAGAAGGTGCCCAGCACAAAGGTATGGTTGCCTCGTTTGCCCCAGAGAAAGTCATATTCCAGGTAGGGGATCAGGTTATTCCAGCAATAATTGAGGCCTCCACCCGCATTCAGGCCAAAATAGGGTTCATTTGTCAGGGACTTGTTTTTGTCACGACTCCAAACTGAAGTGTAATTGATGCCTCCCAAAGGGTAAAGATAGAAATCCGAAGCTCCCAGGCGAAAAAGGTAATGGCCGTTGAGGTTGATTTCCCAAACCCCGTCATATTCTGTGCCCGCAGTGGTTTTGTTGACATGGGGCAGATACCAGTTCAGTTCGGGGCCAAAGCAGAGTTTTTCATTGACAAAAAAGTAAGCGCGGGCGTTGAAACCCATGGTATTGGATTCTGTGCCAAAGGTCAGGCCCCCGCCCGGGGCAAAGCCCTGGCCCATTCCGGCCTGGGAGAGGAGAAACAGGAGGCAAAGCAGCAGTAATTTCCTGGGGGAAAAAGCCATTTTTCAATTCGTTTGCTTGAAATTAATAAAATCCCCACCCATTTAAAAAATGAAAAGGAAGCACCAGGGAAGCGCCTCCTTTTCGGTCAGTAGAATTATTTGCTGGAATCTCTGAAAACTTTGAACCCCTGCGTTGGACTTGTTGCAAAAATGCTCATCTACTTCAGTAAACTGCGCTTTCTTCAACTTCGTCCACCTTGACCTTCTTTGTTTTCAGAGGTTCCTTTACCTTAAGCTGGTTTCAGCTCAGCCTGAGGAGCGGCTTTCCCGGCGAGGTCACGCTTCGCGTGGAAATCGCTCGCCCGGCCTGAAGGATCTTTGCTTTGCTGCCATTTGGGAATCCATTTTTTCACAGATTGAATGGCTCCTTCGTGGGGGAAGTGCTTTTCGAATATTTCACGGCCCATAAATGCCTCTTTGGTCGAGGGGGTGTTGTAGGGAAATTTGAGGGCCGCTTCGGCAAATGCGCCATCAGAAATGGTGGCTTCTGCATGGGCAACCAGGGAATCCACCCAGGAATAACCCACTCCGTCGGAGAACTGCTCCTTCTGGCGCCACAGAATGTGGTCAGGCAGATAGGGCTGTTCAGGCGTATCAAAGGCTTTTCTGAGGATATATTTTTCCATTCTGCCTTCGGCATGGGCGGGTTGCTTGTCTTCGGGACGTATGTGCATGACCAGATCGAGGAATTGCTTGTCCAGGAAGGGAACCCGGGCTTCCAGGCCGTGGGCCATGGTGGATTTGTCGGCCCTTAAGAGGTCAGCCGTGGAGAGCAATTGTACCCTGCGAATGGCTTCCAGTTGGAATTCAAAGGGGGAGGGGGCCAGTCCAAAGTAAAGGTAGCCGCCAAACATTTCGTCGGCGCCTTCGCCAGAAAGCACCACTTTGATGCCCTGCTTCACGATGTACTCAGAGAGCAGATACATGGGCGTGCTGGCACGGATGGTGGTCACGTCGTAGCTTTCCAGGTGCCAAACCAGCTTGTCGATCAGGGCCAGGCCTTCTTCCACGGAGAAGGTCACTTCGTGGTGGATGCTGCCGATGAATTGGGCCACTTCGCGGGCCGCTTTCAGATCGGGTGAATCTTTGGTCAGCCCGATGGAAAAGGAATGCAATTCCTGGCCACGGGCCTTCATTTTGCGGGCCATGATGGAGGCCACCAGGCTCGAATCAAGTCCGCCCGAAAGGAAAACCCCAATGGGTACATCCGACATCAGTCGTTTCTCAACTGATGCCTCCAATCCAAGGCGAAGCGCCTCATAATCAACACCCTGCTGAGCAACTTTGGCTTCAAACCAGGCTGGCTGGTAGTATCTTACAAATCCAGTTTCGGGGGTGTAATAATGACCGGGAGGGAAGGCTTCGACCTTTTCGCATTGTTCGGTCAGGGCTTTCATTTCTGAGGCGAAATACCAGGTTCCAGAGGAATCAACTCCGTAATAAAGGGGTTTTACCCCGAGTGGGTCGCGTCCTGCGATAATGGTCTGGCCGTCGGCCACTACAAAGGCGAAAACGCCGTCGAGGTGGTGGAGAAATTCGGTGCCGAATTTCTCATACAGGTGCACAATGACCTCGCTGTCAGATTCCGTGTGGAAGGTGCAGCCGGCCAGAATGCCTTCCCGCAGCTGACGGTGGTTGTAGATTTCACCATTGTGGATCACCCAGGCATTTTTGCAGCCCTGAATGGGCTGTTTGCCGGTATGAAGGTCGATAATGGAAAGGCGCTCGTGGCAGAGGATGGTTCCGTCTTCCAGCACTTTCACGCCCCGCTCGTCGGGACCGCGGTGCGCCATTTTCTGGGAGAAAGATTCAACGTACTCCCTGTCTTTGCTTCCGAATGCTGCTAAAATTCCACACATGGTAAAATAAACTTAAAGTGTTATTGATGTTTTATGATTTTAACGAATTTGATTGAAATTTGCTTCAAAAAATATCAATGTGTTATCGTATGGGTTCAAAGGTAGTTAATTTGATAAACTTGTCAAGTAAAAAATTAAGATTTGTTGAAATTTGTGGAAAAAAGTGGATAAATGTTGATATATATAAATGAATGTGTGATAAATCAATATTAATACGGGTTGAAAAATTTCAATTCATATTATTTGAAAGGATGGTTTAAACGATTGCTATCTTAGTAAGTCTGATCAATTGCATTGAGACTTTCTGTCTGGAATTTTAAATCTCAAATCAGCCTGTATGTCCGCTCTGAGAACTGTTTTGCTCGCCTTCATCCTGATTTTACCCTGCCTGGCCGGGGCTCAGAATCTGTTTCTGTTTCCTTCCATTGGGCTCAGCGAACTGCCCAACGACGCGGACCCCGTTTGTACGATTCCCACTTACCTGGGCAATTACGACGTTTCAGGTCTGCAGGCAGGCGATACCCTGGCCGATTTTACCTTGTATGACCTTAATGGCGATTCCCTGAATCTGGCGGTAGAACTGCAAAAGGGCAAACCTTTGCTCATGGTCACGGGCAGTTATACCTGCCCCGTTTTCAGAAATCATGTCGCTGTGATCAATCAGGTGGTGGAGACCTTTGGAAATGCCATTTCCGTGGTGGTGATTTACACTGTGGAAGCCCATCCCGAGATTGATATCAGCCCGTATTTTGGGTATGTGAATACTACCAATGCCAACCAGCAGGCAGGGATTTTGTACCGTCAACCCACCACCTATGGTGAACGCAAGGCCATCGTTTCCGACATGCTGGGCTCCATGAGCATCAATGCGCCCGTTTTTATTGACGGGCCGTGCAATCAATGGTGGAGTCATTATGGTCCTGCCCCGCAAAATGCCTATCTGGTAAATACAAATGGGACGGTTTTTGTGAAGCATCCCTGGTTTGACAAGTTTCCCGACGATATTTTTTGTGACATTGACAGTCTGCTGGGCAATGTGGGCTCTTGTGGCAATGTGGCCAACGGCTCCTTTCAATTTTACATGACGGGCGATACCCTGGCCGTGGACACGCCCTGGGCCACGCTTTCTGTGCATGGGGAACTGGTGAATCCGAGCGCCTCGCCCGTGAATATCAAATGTGTGAAACTGCAAAAAAATCTGCCTGCGGGCTGGGCCACCTCGCTTTGCACGGATGCCTGTTATCCTTCCACGGTTGATACCCTGGTGATGCAGTTGCAGCCGGGTGATACCCAGAGTTTTACCTTTTATTTTTACACAGACGGAGTAGCGTCCACGGGCAATGTGAGGGTCGGGTTTCGCAATGAAAATAATGCCAATAATAAGTTTGCGGTGCGGCTTTACGGGGAAACGGATGAAAATTTTGTGGGAAAGGTGGAGGAATTGAATGCTCCTTCAATTCGGGTGTTTCCCAATCCGTCTGAGGGGAGGTTTTGGGTGGAAAATGAATCTGCGGATGAAGGAGGATTTGTCCTGACCGATCTTTCAGGGAGACAGTTACTCACCAAACCTCTGAGAAAAGGGAGGAATCTGGTTGAAATGGAGGGAATATCACCAGGAATTTACCTTTGGCAGGTGGGGGAAGCTTTTGGTAAAATATTGATCAGGTGATCACCATAACAAGATTTAAACCCAAATCGCTCTTTTACCCTACTACTCCTGCTTCTTCGCATACCCCGTCACATTCCTGATCCCGTAATCGGGATATTCCTTTGGCACGCCAAAGATTTTGTACACCATGATGCGCATGATTTTGGCCGGGCCCGACATGGCCCTCATGTAGTTGAGGGAGTTGTAATCGTGGATGTTTTTGGCCTTGATCAGACCCATGAATTTGGGTTGGTGGGCGATGTTGGACCGGAAAAATTCGCCCTCTTCGTAGGGCAGGTACGAATCCACAGTCACTTCGCACACGTCCATCCAGGGATGGACGTCCTCGGTCCAGTAAACGGCGGGATTGAAAATCTCCTGCGTATCCGCAGGGCTGGCCTCATGCAGCTGCATCTGCAACCAATATCTGATAGGGCCTTCGGCAATGCGGGCCTTGAAATCGTCCTTCAGGTAGTTGCGGGAGCGGGTTTCGCCGGGCAAAATGCGGGCAATCCAGAGTTTTTCGAGCTCTTCTTCCGTAGGAATTCCATCCTCTGTACCCTTGTTTCCGGGTGTCAGGCGAAATTTTACATAATACTTCTTCCCGTTTTTGGGATTGAAATGGAAGCAGGTCTTGGTGTAATAATACAGCTGGGTGTAGGTATTGGGACGGCGCAGACTTTCGCGGGAGCCAGGCAGACCTTCGGGCACCACTTTATAGTAGGATTCATATTCCTCCCCGTCTTTTTCATTGCGGTTGGTGACAAAGGTGAGGAAGTTGGAAAGAGACCAGAACAGGGCAAATTTGCCCGTGTTCATCTCGATATCCAGGGGAGATTTGTAGTTGTTGTCCGAAAATTTCAGGGCTGCGCCCCGAATGACCAGCATGGCATCGTCGGCATAGGAAGCGCCTGCGTGCCGCAGGCGAATGTTGAATTCCCGGCCGGGAATAAAAAAATCATTCTCAGGAAATTCGGGGTGGTCCACCACCCGGGCTTTGCCCCGGGCCACGATCCCGTTGTGGTGCGACATGCGCCGCCCCCGTTTTCCCCAGAAAAAAATAATCAGCATGGCCCAGCCCACGGCGTACAGCCACATGATAAATCTGTCCCAGAGCGCTTTCATGTATAATCCAGTTTAGTTGTTGGCAGCAAAACGGGATCAATCGACAAAGTACATGTCGACTTCTCCAATATTCTTGGCGGCAACTTTGCCGCGGTAGGTGCAGTTGAACTGATCTTTGACCAGTGCATGGGTAACGCCCGAAATGTTGATCTTATTGGGACTGCCCGAAGATTCCATCCTGGAGGCAATATTGACCGAATCTCCCCAGATGTCGTAGGCAAATTTACGGGTACCCACCACCCCGGCGATGACCGGCCCGGTATTGATCCCGATGCGGATATCAAAGTAGGATTCTCCCTTCTGGATGCGTTCGGCCTTCTTTTTTGCCACAAAATCAAGCATTTCACGCGCTGCCCGCACCATTTTGACCGGACTTTCCGGGTCAGGATCGGGCAGGCCACCCGCACACATATAGGCGTCGCCAATGGTTTTGATCTTTTCCAGCCCGTGACGAGCCACAATTTCGTCAATGCCTCCAAAGTAGGTATTGAGTTCCTGCACCAGTTCGGCCGGACTGAGGCGGCTGGAAAGGTGGGTAAAGGAGACAATATCCGAGAAAAGCACGGTCACACTATCGTAACTGCGCGGTTTTGCTTCGCCGAATTTCTTGAGTTCGTCTGCCGTTTTCTGGGGCAGAATGTTGAGCAGCAGTTTATCTGATTTTTCCTTTTCTTCCTCAATCTCCTCCTTCTGGCGCTCAATCTCAAAAGTGCGTTCCTTGACTTTTTGTTCCAGGTTTTCGTAGAGAAGGGCGTTGTGGATGGAAATAGCGATTTGCCCGGAAAGCAAATTCAACAAACCAACCCTGTCCTCGGTAAAGGCACGCGAAAGCTGGTTATTTTCCAGGTAAATGATCCCCGTAAGGTTGCCCTGATTGATGATGGGCGCACAATGGATGGACCGGATCATGTGGGTCTTGATGTAGGGATCCTGCCCGAATGTGGGGTCTTCGCTGGCATTGTCGATCACCACGGCCTGCCTTGAACGCATCACGTAGGTCACCACCTGGTGGGGCAGACTGGCCGATTCTTCCAGAGGAATGTGTTGCAACACCGTGACTTCGTCTGTATCAATGCGGCATTCTGCCTGGATAAACAACTTGCTGCCTTCACGCAGCAGGAGAAATCCCTTCTGGGCTCCGGCATTCTCGATCACAATGCGCAGCAATTTGTCCAGCAGGCGGCTAAGTACCAGTTCTTCTGAGATTACTGAAGATGCCTTGAGTACAGAAACGAGGTCAAACAGGGCCGATTCTGTGGTGGTGGTGGACGAATTGGTGATGTCCTGCGATTCCTTGATCAGGGCTCCTGTGCTGCGTCGGGCGGTGGAAATATTGCCGGGATAACGGGCGGCCAGGTCCCAGACTTTGGCCGTGGCTTCCCAGTTTTGATAGACTTTGTAGGCACTTTGCAAGTATTTGTCGGCCATGGGAGTATTTCCCTGTTCCAAAAAATATCGTCCTGCAAGTTCGTAGGCCAGGGCTTCCTCGTTGAGGTAATCATTTTCCATGGCGCCCGTGATGGCCTGGTCGTAAAATTTGTGGGCCAGCTCTGCATTTCCCTCACTGCGGGCCTTTTCCGCTTCCACCAGATAATACTTGTGCAGATAATTCATGGGAGCGTCAGCGGCCCATTTTTTCAGCACTTCCTGGTTTTTCTGCACCTTTTCCAGGTATTCAGCCCGTTTTTCTTCAGACGATTCGGGCAGCAATGCCAGGCAAAGGAGGGAATCGTAGAAATTGAAGGCCGTATTTTCCAGCTTGGCCAGCACCGCTGCCAGGCGGGCCTCAGTCAGGTCGCGGTATTCGAGCGCTGCTTTGTAATTGCCAAAGAGGTAATTGAGAATCAGCTTATTGAAATACACGAAAAAGGAAGCGGTCAGGTCGTTGGCTTCCAGGTGTTTGGGCAGCATTTCCTGCTCATTATAGGCGCTGCCCACCAGCCTGCACGGATCAGGTGATTTACCCATGAGATTGAGCACGGCCTGGTGATAGATCTGGTTGAAATTATAATTGGTTTCTTGCTTGAATGTCTTCATCAGGGCCGAATACGACCCAATTTCTTCCTCCAGCCCTTTCAGTTTGGAGCCAATCAGGTAGCCATGAATGCAGTAGATGTTGGCATTGATCATGGCATACTCGATCGCACCCGTTTCCAGCCCGATGTGTACGGATTCAACCAGGGGTTTCATGGTTTTGCGGGTGTGCTCATTCCAGTGCACAATCAGCGCATACTGAGGGGTATAGACCTGAGCCAGCCACTCCTTGGCTTTGAATTTATTCATGACCTCGATCCCCAGTTCCCCAAATTCATAGGCACGACGCATGTC
This sequence comes from Bacteroidia bacterium, assembly GCA_020635905.1. GTDB lineage: Bacteria > Bacteroidota > Bacteroidia > J057 > JADKCL01 > JACJYV01. Next base: position 749,818 of record JACJYV010000003.1, on the reverse strand, counting down.
GCCCACCACGCCCGAAAGGATGACCCCAAAGGTGCCGTAGGCAAAAGAGGAAATGGGAGTATTGCCGTGCTTGACGGATAGTTCCACCGTTTTAAAAACGATAAACGGGAATAGCTCAGCCCGGGCCCAATAAACGGAGGAATTGATGTCAGAAAGAAAGGTCAGGGCTGCTATTTTGGACTGGTCCGTCATTTCGGGCAGGTTGAGCAGGTATTCCTTTGACTTGTCGGCCAGCAGGGTAAGGGTGGCCACCAACTCGGTTTCCGTGTCTTTGGGAGTAGGTTGAGCAGGGAATTTAATCCCAAGTTGCTCCAGCACTTCCAACCCTGTATTGATCGATTCCAGCAGTTGATTGCGTGCTTTGAACGACAGAATGCGGGTGCGGTAGGCGGGCACTTTGTCGAGCAGGTTGGTGGCGTGGGCAAAAATGGTGTCAATGGCTTCGTCCATTTGCTCAAACCTGGCGCTCATGTAGGCCGTTTCCGCTGCCTGGGTGTACAGGGGCAGGCTCAGGTCATACTGATTTTTCCAGGGATCATTTTGCAGCAATTGAATGCCTTTGGTCAGATAATTATACCCGGGAATGTAAGCCGCCGAGCCTTTGGCCTTGATGCCTGCCGAGAGATTGAGCCGGGCCAGATTCTCCCGCTCATGCGGATCGGTCATGATTTCCACTCCCCAGTTCAACTGGTTCACAATGTCGAACAGACGGTCTTCCTGCTGGTCAACCGGGATGTTTCCCAATAGTAATTTGCCGATTCTGACATGCAGACGTACTTTTTCCTGTTCTGGAAGGAGAGAAGAAGCGGCCTGCTGAATGCGGTCATGCACAAAGGAAAAATGATCCTCCTCACCGGCTGGCATGATCATCCCTTCCACCATGGCTTCTTCCAGCAGGGGATTGGTTTCCTCGGGGTTTTTGCCAATTGCGAGAGAGACAGTTTTAAGGTCAAAGCGGGAGCCAATACAGGAAGCTACTTTCAGAATGCCCTGCAGTTCAGGGGAAAGGCGCTTGATTTTGGCGGCCATCAGTTCCACCACATTGTCGGTAATATTCAGCTGGCGAATCTTTTCCGTATCCCAGGTCCAGGACAATTTCCCAAAATCAAAGACCAGATGCTGCTCCTCATAGAGATTCCGCAAAAACTGACGCAGGAAGAAGGCATTACCCTGGGTTTTCTCATAAATGAGTTCGGTCAGGGGGCTGGCTTTGGATTTCTGCACATTGAGGGAATCCGAGATGAGTTCATTCACATTTTTGAGTGAAAGATTATTCACCTGAATGCGATTGATGAGGGCCTTTTCCTGCTCCATTTCGTCCACTGCACGGATGAAGGGGTGGGTCGGGCTCACTTCGTTGTCGCGGTAAGCGCAGATGCACAGCAGGTAATGGTTGTCCTTGTCAGTGACCATGGTTTTGAGCAATTCGAGGGAACCCGAATCGGCCCATTGCAGGTCGTCGATGAAGAGTACAATTGGGTGATCCTGCTGAGAAATTTCCCGGATAAAGTTCCTGAATACGTAATTGAAGCGGTTTTGCGCCTCCTTGCCGGCCAGCTCGGGAATGGGTGGCTGCTCCCCGATAATCAGGTTCAGGGTGGGGATCACGTCCGTGAGTACCTTTCCCTCGGTGCCGACCGAGTTGCGAATTTTTTGGGCCCAGAGGGCCAGGGTTTCCTCGTTTTCCGTGAGCAGCAGCTTTACAAATTCCTCAAAGGCCTGGATGATGGCGAAGTAGGGAATATTGCGCTGAAACTGGTCGAATTTTCCGTGAATAAAATAACCCCGTTTTTCTGTAATGGGCTTGTGGGTTTCGTTGATGAGGGCCGTTTTTCCAGTTCCTGAATAACCTCCCACCAGCATGAGTTCCATGCCTCCTTCGGCTGCGCGGGAAAAGGCATCAAGCAGGATTTTCACTTCATTTTCCCGACCGTAAAGCTTATTGGGAATCTGGAAGCGGCTGGAAAAATCTTCTGATCCGAGGGGGAATGGAGCAATGGTGCCCGTTTTCTCAAGTTCTTTCCAGGCTCTTTCAAGGTCTTTTTGCAGTCCCTGGGCGCTTTGGTAGCGGTTGTCGGCATCTTTTTCCAGCAATTTGGCGATGATGCGGGCCAGTCCTTCGGGCAGATTTGGATTGCGGTCGGTGATGAGATCAGGGGTCAGGGCAATGTGGGCATGCACCAGTTCGATGGGATCCATGCCTTCAAAGGGCAATTGACCGGTCAGCACGTGAAAAAAAGTCACCCCCAGCGAGTAAAAATCAGCCCGGTAGTCCACCATGCGGTTCATGCGGCCGGTTTGTTCGGGGGAAATGTATTTGAGGTTGCCTTCCAGTTTTTCGGGGTTGCCCAGGTTGCTGGGCCGCAGGTCGATGCGCGAAGCTATGCCAAAATCAATGATAACGGGGCTGTCGTCGTCTTTTTTGATGATTACATTGAGGCTCGACAGGTCTTTGTGGATCACATTGGTTCTGTGCAGTTCGGCCAGGGTTTCGGCCAGGGAAATGGCGATCGGGAAAAAACGGTCGAGGGGCATGGCGCCATCTTTGGCAAGTTCATGCAGGGTCACACCTTCCACATAATCGAGCAAAATGACCGGGGTGCGGTCTTCTTTCAGCTTGCTGACGGCCTTGCGAATGCCCCTTACCTGAAGATTGCAGGTAATCTCGTACTCATTATAAAACTGCTTGACCCGCTGGTGGCTTGGAAATTCGTTATTCAGAATTTTCTTCACCAGGGGGGCTCCCGTTTCCGGATCATGTATGACGACAATTCTGGAATTGATCGTCTCTGATATCTTCGTTTCCGTGGTCATATTGGCCCGATTCTGTCTCAATTTAAAGAATCCTGGCCAGGGGGCAACGAGGTAAATTCCACCACGCGGAAATGCGCACTTTGGCGGGTTAGTTGAAATGGTTGGATATGCAGCCTGGCCAGGACCTGAATAGTTATGCGATAATACCTCATTTGTGCCAGAAATTCAATTTTTTAAATGTGAAGAAGGGGAAGGTGAGGGCTTCCCGCAGGGTGAAATGGGCCATGGCAGGCGGGAGTGGATAATTAAATCAGCAATTGGGAATGGGAAAGGAAAAGGTTATGATCAGTCAATCAAACCCAAATTTCAATTGAATGACCACCAATGATCAGGTGAGTAACCACAATTTTTCAGACCATCATCCCTGAAAATCACCTGGCTTTCCACATTTTTCCTGAAACCTATCCACTCCCAAGCAGGTTAAAGGAAATCTGCAAAGTAATGTTTTGCATTCTTTTGCAATCCCCGTTGGTTGTTTGAAGGCAATTTCATTTGTTTTTTTTAGTTTTATAGATACCAATACCCACTAACTAAATACTTATGGAAATGCCCAAAGATTCTGAGCAGTTCGCGGAGGAGTACATTCAGGAACTGATCGCGGCCAAGCAGGAGATCATGGAGGACGAAGACGGCACGCGGGGCCTTTTTACCCCCAAACGCAAGCCCACCGCCCTGCCCCAGTACGACCAGGAGGCAGATTACCGCGCCAACTGGCTCGAGAAAAACCGGGGAAAGTATGCCTACAGTTTTGACAAGATCCCCGACGTACCCATGCTGGCCAACATGCCCAGCGAGGAAAAATTCACTTCAGATTACCTCGTGCGTCGCGGCCTCAGCTTTGCCTCCAAACTCTTCAGCAACGAGCAGTTGCTCAAAATCAAGCGGCTGCTCGATCCCTACAGTTCCCTCGATACCTACGGCGAACTTTTTCAGGTGCTGCCCAGGCCCACTTCCCTCGAATTTTGGCGCTCAGACGAGGCCTTTGCCGAACAGCGATTGTCCGGCCCCAATCCTATGGTGATCCGCCGGGTGATGACCTGGGAGGAAATGCCCTTTGAGGTAGGCGGGAAGGATGCTCTGATTCCAGGCCAGGGCGAGTCTTACGGCCAGGCCCTTGACGAAGGCGGCCTTTATAAGGCAGATTATTCCAATCTGGAATTCATTGGCGGGGTCAAAGGTGAAAAGTACGTGCCGGCCCCCAAGGCCCTGTTTTACTGGAGCACCCGCGACGAAAATGCTGTGCTGAAATCCCTCATGGGGTATTCGAAACCAGGGGTCTTTCTGCCCATCGCCATTATGCCCCATGTGGGCGAACCTGTGCTTTTTCAGGCCACTGCCAATCCTGAGGACTGGATGATCGCCAAATGGTGCGTTCAGGTGGCCGACGGCAACGACCATGAATTGCGGGCCCATTGGTGCCTGACCCACATGGTGATGGAGCCTTTTGCCATTGCCACTGCCCGCCAACTGGCGGAAAATCATCCCTTGGGTGTACTGTTGCGGCCTCATTTCCGTTTTATGATGTATAATAATGAGGCGGCCATTGTGAAACTGCTGTCCAAAGGTGGCTGGATCGAGCAACTGATGGGGGGCAAACTGGAGGAATCCATTCGCATTGCCACTGACGCCTACCAAAAGTGGGACCTGAACCAGCACATGTTTCCCAACGAGATTGAGGCCCGCGGCATGCATGATATGGACGCCATTTCCCACTACCCATTCCGCGACGACGGCATGATGTTGTGGGCTGCTATCAAACGCTTTGTCAAGGGTTATTTGCGCATTTACTACGCCAAACGACAGGACCTCGAAAACGACGCCGAGCTTCAGGCCTGGGCCGCTGAACTGGCCGATTACAACCAGGGCCGTATCAAAGGCATGCCCGAAAAAATCACCGGCCTCGACCAGTTGGTGGATATCGTCACCACGGTGATCTTTACCGTGGGTCCTCAGCATTCTGCCGTAAATTTTGCCCAGTACGACTACATGGCCACGGTATTGAATATGCCTTTGGGGGCTTATTGTCCTTACGAAAAGAATGTGGGGCAAAGCAAATTCAAAGATTTCTCCCTGAAATTTCTGCCTCCCCCTGCCCGGGCCCAGTTGCAACTGAAGGTTGCCATGTTGCTCAGTTCCTTCCGTTACGACCAGTTGGGCTCTTACAAAAAAGCTGATTTCGACGACCCCAAAGCCCTGGCTGTGATCGAGCGCTTCCAGCAGGACCTTTCTGTGATCGAGAAAAAGATCGTGGTCACCAATATGGAAAGGGAATTTCCCTACCAATACCTCAGGCCGACGCAGGTACTGAATAGTATTAGTATTTAGGCCCTTAGGGCATTTTTAGCGACAACAAATTGTCGTTTATGATGCAAGTTTATGGATTCCATAGTAGTGGTTCAAATCTTTGATTGATTCAATCACTTTTCCATACAGGTGATTGATCTCTTGTTGAGGTTCTCTGAGATTGATGTTGTGGTTTGAATCTAAGCCAGAAAGGGTCATGGGTAATTGTTTTTGTAGCAAAGCCAAAATTGCAATGATCTTTTCTGCTCCATTTGCTGTGGTTTGGTAACGCCGTGATTTAGGAATTTTCTCCACCACGTTCTTTCCTCTGAGTTTCTTTAAATCATAACTGGCATTTCGGGTTGAATACTCTAATCCAAGTTTCAATGACATTTTCTCAGCGACTTCTTTCAGGGTGTATCCTCCAGGTTTAATACTCAGAGCCAAAACAGTTTCGAAAAGCGCCAGCATTCTTTTGTCGGCCAGGTTAATTCCTGCCAATCGGCGCTGGCCTCTCTGGGTGGGGCTGGTTAATTCCTCCAGCTTTCCTGCCCCCATTAACGAAACATGAGCAAATTTGAGGCTATTCATAAAATGCTGCATTACTTCCTCCAATTTGTTCACAATCTCTTCAAAATAGCACAAACTTCTTCTGCACTTCAGAACCTCAGCATTATGTACCACCACCTCCGCCCTCAAAGTACGCTCGCCTTTATCATACAACTTAAGTGTTAAGCGATCAAAGTGGAATTTGAAAATGGTCAAGTTGTAATCAGGTCTATCGATACGCACTTCGAGGCCAGAGGACACTGAACCCGGCTTATGGCGCCTTTGATGGATACCCATAAGAGTCTTGAGCTTTGGTAAATCAGTATGCCAACGGGTTAGATCAATCATCCCCTGATACATCTGATCCAGTTCAGTCCCCCTTTGGAAAAGCAAATTCCGGCTGTATTCAACCTGATAGGTCGAATATTGGTATCTGAAACCACTGCGTTTTCGCTCCTCTTCATCCAAGGCAAACCACAAACATTTATAGATCCAGCGATTGCAAACTTCCTCCAGTTGCCCCTTTGATTTTATGGTCCATGCAACCTTTGAAAGGGCTTCACCATCCGAATAGGCAGTAAAGCAATTGCCCACTTTGACTACGTCTAATTTCTGAAATTCTTCTCTCCTTTCCACCCATTCATGCCCATTAAGCACAATCTGAGCAAAAAAAGGAGGATAACTACATATCCTGATCATCATGTGACCCCATTCTTTATCCATAATGTGGAAATAAAAATGGTTCACATAACTGGCTTTCGACTTCCATTTGAGAATGTATTTGTCATTCGGCAAGGGTAAAACGCTCCATAACCTTGCCGTAGCACGACTACAAAAAACCGCGAACAAGCCTTCAAAATCACCATCAGATGGAATCAGACCTTCTGCTAATTCATGCTTCCGCTCACCAACATCACAATAGACAAAGGGAATTTTCTCGCTCTTGCAAAAGGCTTCCAGACGACGCTTAAAACGACCCGAAAGACGCAGTAATTTAGCCTCGTTAAGACCTCGGTCATTTCCCGTATAATTTCGATACCAAACCCGAAAACCTCCGGGATTATGAAGCATCGGACAATAACCGTTCAAAACCAGGCGATCTATGCAGTCATAACTCCCTTCTAAAAGTTCTGAATAATGGGACGATAAGCTATCTGTATATTCCATAATACAATTTACAACCCTTCACGAAGTGAAGTCTTTTTTGGAAGCTTGTCTTCCAAAAAAATTAGTCGTTAGAGGTGAGTCGTGAGTCGTTAGAATTGAGTCGTTAGATTTTAGATGTCAGAGGTTGGTGGCTAAGAGATCTCTAACCACGAATTCCTGGCGTTTTTCCCAATTCGCAGGCCCAGGGCATCGATTACCCCTATGGGGCTTTGGGCCTTTCCCAAAAACAAATCCCATTTCAACGCAGCGAATTCAATCCTCTGGATTGATTCAAAGATTAGGGGTTCTTGGGGATATTTGCCGGCATTTTGCCTGGTTATTGGCATGTTTCTCCCGCCATTGACCCACCTCTCCTGAGAGAAAGTTTCTACTGCCAAAGTCTCCCGACTCAGGACTCATTTCTCAGGACTACCGCTCCACTTTCACCCGCAACTCCCGCGTAAACCAGTCATTCTTCACCTTTTCCTGCTTGCGCAGGTTGCCGATCTTGCGGAAGGAGGGATTGGAAAGCACTTTGCCAAAATGCTCAATTCCTTCCTGTTCCAGCAGGAAGGAGTCGGGTTGCTCGGTGGTGACCAGCAGCTTGAAGCGCTCTTCGCTGTGGCGGTCGCCGTCTTCCAGATAAAAATAATCGTCGGGATCGGCACCCCAGAGCACCATCCAACCCGTTCCCGGATCAATGGAACTGCTCACCAGCGGGTGAATGCCAAAATCTTCGGCATAGTAAAGCAGGGTGATATAGACTTGTTGCGGACTTTGGTTCCTGACTTTCAGCTTGCCCCGCAGGGCTTCGCCCTGAAATTTCAATTCCACCACTTCTCCCTCAACCCATTCCTCATTTCCCAGGGCGTCAGGTTTAAAAAAGCTGAAGGAAACATCCCCTGGGTTCAGTTTGGGATGATTATTTTGCAATTGCAGGCTGCGTTCCCAGTTCAGGACCCGGCTCAGTTGCTCCAGCACATAATGGGCACTGTTGTCGTCAATGGGGGAGGCCCCGATGATCAGATTTCCTGAGGCCAGATCTTTCAACAAAATCTGATTTGCCTGCATATCAAGCCCGTACCTGGCTTCTCCAGGCTGGTCAAAATCAAGTTGCATGCCCCGCGAATTTTCGTTCAGGGCGGCCTTTAGCACCTGAATTCCCTCCCGGGAACCATTCAAGGCTACCGCCACAGGCGGCACGGGCAGGCTGATCACCTCCCCGTAAAGGGTGGTGCTTTTGTCGGCAAAGGTAAGGTCGAGCCCGGAGCGTGTGGAGCCTACCCAGGCCACCCGGGCGGCCATGGACTGAGAACCCGGTGCCGCATCCCGTTCGGGATAAACCAGCACCTCAATGGGGTTGACCCCTTCAGAAGGAAGACCGTTGATGGCTCCCATGGCAAAGGTCCAGGCGGCATCTTCGGGCGAATACTGCACAGGAAAGCGCTGACGGTTGGCGACCGGGCTGCCATCCAGAAATTTGCCGTAGGCATTGAAATGGCCGTAGGCCTCAAACTGAGGATGCTGGGAATGGCTCATTTCCTTCGCCTTCTGATTCACCTGGTACCGCGATTTCAGGAAAAGATCAGCATAACTGACATTGCGGCCTTCCTCTTCCAGCACCTGAAGCAGTCCGCGGGAGTATAATCCGCCGCCCTGGCTGTCAGCGGCCGTTTCGTAGCGGTTGCAACTGGCCATGAGCAGGTGTTTGGTTTCAGGAATGGAAACCCCGTTTTGGCGGTAATATCCATCCAAATAGGAGTCGAAATCGCGGGGTGAGGTCTTGTCAGAAATCTGCCGCAGGCTGAGGGGCGTGGTACTTCGGGTCCCCGAACCTGAGTGACAGGAATCGAGGGAAATCACCATGTGGGGGCCATGCTGGCCCACTTCATGCAACAGAACCGCAAGTTCCTTGTCGGCCAGATCGAGTCCGTGAGGACGGCTGTCAAAGCAAACCAGGGTTTCATCCCATCCGTCAGGATAAAATTCTTTGAACTGGGGAGCCGAAGGCTCGCGGGAGCCATGCCCGCTGTAATGAAAAAAGACCACATCTGCAGGCCCGGCCTGGCCGAAATGCTCCCTCCAGGTCTGAATGATATTTTCACGGGTGGCTTCCTCGTTCAGCAGGGTAATCAGATTTACCTCAAAATCCTCGTCGTATTCGCCACGGATAAAATATTCCAGATTCTCCACATCCTCCACACATCCCTTCAGATTGGGAATTTCGGGTGCGGCATACTTGTCAATTCCAACCAACAAAGCAAAAAGCGATCTTTTCATGGGTCACGGGTTATGGGATTGTGCCCCAAAATATGGGAAACAATTCATTTGGGGAAACTTTTTTTGATGCAGGCTAATCGAACGGGCTGGATTCGTATTCAGAAATAATAACGCAGGGAGAGGGATTTTCTTTTCTGCAGGGAGGGATTTACGGTTGGAATCAGCTCAAAAGGGAATAAAATCTGCAAAAAATGCAACCCACTTGCTTTTACTCAAACGGGATCACTTTTAAATTTACAGATAAAATGGCCTTTAAGGTTGATAATCAATCAAATTGGCTAACTTTAAAGTCCACGGCCTGAAAGGGCTGCGGAAGTGTCAGGTGCCGGAAAATTTGTGTACCAATTTGTGAATGAATGAGAAAGCCGGTCATATTTCTAGCTTTCGCCAACGACAAAGTAGATAATGCGGCCTACCTGCGCAACCTTCCCAAAGAAATGGAAAGTCTGCGCAATGCTTTGGGAAAAGGGGTTTCTGCCGGACTTTGCGAGGTGGTCGAGCGTTCCAGCGCCACCATCGACCAGCTTCTGGACGTCTTTCAGGATCCTTTGTACAAAGACAGGATTGCAATATTTCATTATGGTGGCCATGCCAATGGTTTCCAGTTGCTGCTTGAAAGCCTGGATGGACAGGTTGCCATTGCCCATGCAGAAGGGTTTGTGCCCTTTCTGGCCCGGCAAAAGGGCCTCAAACTGGTTTTTCTGAATGGCTGTTCTAGCCAGCAACAAGCCCAGGACATGATCCGGGCCGGCATTCCTGCCGTGATCGGCACCTCCCAATCCATCGACGATGGCATTGCCACCAGCCTTTCTGCCCGTTTCTACAACGGTATTTCCGCCGGTCTTGGCATCAACCAGGCCTGGGAAGAAGCGGTGGATCAGGTGAAGATCATGAAGGGAACTTCCAATACCCGGGCCCTCAACTGGAAGGGCAAGGAAACGGTCGAAGACCGTTTCCCGTGGGATATCTTTTATAAAGAAGGGGCTGAGATTATTCGCAAATGGAACCTGCCTGATGCGGTCAATAACCCGCTGTTTGGACTGCCTCCCATTCCCCGCAAGTATAATTTGCCTGAAACGCCCTTCCTTTTCCTGCAACGCTACCAACCCGAGCATGCTGAGGTGTTTTTTGGCCGCTCTTTTTATATCCGGGAATTGTACAACCAGGTGGTTGATGCTAAATCGCCTCCCGTGATCCTGCTGTATGGGCAGTCGGGGGTTGGAAAATCCTCCTTATTTGAAGCCGGCCTCTATCCACGGCTGGAATATTCCCACCAGGTCATCTACCTGCGCCGTGATGCGGAAAAAGGGCTGTGGCAAACCCTGAAAGAGGGGTTGGAAGCTCACTTGAACGGTCCACAAAATGGGTTGAATGGCGAAAATGGGATTGCTAAGAAAACGGAGAATGCCGCGCCCACCATAGAAGGCTTACTGGCTCTCGCCCAGACAGCACCCCGTTCGGCCAAAGCAGAACTGCTTTCCCTGGCCGAAAGATTGAAACAGGAACAGGCGGCCAGCGATTTTTCTGCTGCGCAAAAGCAGGGCCCCGGCCCCGCAGGTGAACTTTTTTCCCTTTGGGAAAAGGTGGTCGCCCAACAGGGAAATCCCCTGTTGATCATTCTGGATCAGGCTGAAGAATTATTCACCCGTCCCCTGCCTGACCATAGCGACGAACTGGAGGTTTTTTTGCAGCATGTGCAAAACGCCTTCAGCATACCATCCCATTATCCTCAGGGTAAACTTATTCTGGGCTATCGCAAGGAGTATAATCCCGAAATTGAGGAGCAGTTTCAAAAGTATCAGATTCCCCGCTCCCGCCTATTTCTTGATCACCTCGACAAAAAGGATATTCTGGACATATTCAGGGGTCTGACTCAGACCCCCGAATTGGTGGCCCGCTATAATCTGAAGGTGGAGGAAGGGTTGCCCGAGCTGATTGCCAACGACATTCTGGAGGACAAAGATTCGCCCGTGGCGCCCATTTTGCAGATTTTGCTGACGAAGATGTGGGAAAAAGCCGTGCAGGCCGACCCTGTCCGGCCCTTATTTTCCATTTCCCTGTATCAGGACCTGAAGCGGGATGGTATCTTGCTGAGTGATTTTTTCAATCAGCAAATGGAAAAGCTTCGCGCCTGGGACGAGGAAGTGGTGGTTTCGGGCCTGGCCCTCGATTTGCTGAATAAGCACACCACGGAAATGGGCACTGCCGGCACCCAAAAGCTGACAGATTTACAGGAAAAATACAGCCATCGCCGCGATAAACTCATTCCCCTGCTTGAAAAACTAAAGGAATTGATCCTGCTGAATGAAGCCAGTCGCGGCAGCACGGGGCTTACCCACGATACCCTGGCGCCGCTGGTTCAACTTGCCTTCAAAAACTCGGATTTGCCGGGCCAAAGGGCATCCCGTATTCTCACCAATAAAGCCCTTGAATATGTGAATGATCCCCAGAACCTGTTGGGAGAGGCCGATCTTCACCTGGTGGAAAGCGGTCTGGCCGGGATGCAAGGCTGGAATGCGATTGAAATGGCCCTGATTCGCAAAAGTCGTGAGCGCCGCAATAAGAATAATGCCATGCGTCGCTGGTTGCGCATTGCGGGCATGCTTGCCGTGCTGGCCATCCTGGCCTTTGCACTTTTTGCAGGTTGGGCTTACCAGAAAGCCAGTCGGGAGGAGGAAGTGGCCCGCAAAAACCTGGTGGAGGCCGAGCGACAAAAGGAAATTGCCAATGGAGAGAAGGAAAAAGTGATTCAGCAATCCAAAATCGTGGAGCAGGAAAAGCAAAACGCACTGGATGCAGAAGAAAAGGCCAAGGCCGAAGAACTGAAGGCCCTGCAAGCCAAGGAAAATGCCCTGCAGAGTCAGAACAGAGCCCTTAATTCGGAAATGGTGGCCAAGCAGGAAGCCAAAAAGGCCGAGGAAGCTGCTCAGATAGCCTTGCAGAAAGAGGAAGAAGCCCGGAAAAGCGAACAAAAAGCCATTGAGCAACAGGAGAGGGCCGAAAAACTGCGGGATGAATCTGTGGGTAAAGCCCTGATGGCCAAGGCCCAGCGCCAGTCGGACCCGGCGGCGACCGCACTTTACACCCGTCAGGGGTATTTGTTTTTGGCGGGTCACGGGTTGGATCAATCCATTTATCCCCTGGTATTTGGAGCGTTAATGCGTACCAATCGCACGGTTTTGGGGGAAGGCTGGAATCAGGCCAAAGGCCACCAGGACAACGTGCGGGGACTGGCCTTCACCCCGGGCGGGAAGCAATTTGTGACCGCTGGCAGCGATGGGTTGATCAAATTGTGGAATGCGTCTGAAAAACCAGTTCTGGCCAGCACTCTTTACCAAACTTCCAATGCGATTCGGGCAGTAGAATTCAATGCCAATGGGTCCAGGCTGGCCTTTTCAGACGGAATGAATGGCATTCGTGTAATGGCTTTTCCCCCTGCTGCCAATTCTCTTTCTGACCTGTTGGGAGAAGGCAAGGAGGTTATTGAATTGAAATTTGCGGGCCGTGACACGCTGCTGGCTGCCACCCGCGAAGGTGAACTGTACGTATGGAATGTGCCTGGGCGCCAGGTGGTTTCCGTGACCAGGCTGCCGTCGCCTGCGGCGGCCATGTGTGCCGGACCTGGCAAAGAAGGAAAAATGCTCCTGGCTTTGCAAAACGGGGAGTTATATCAATGGAATTACCACAAAAAGACGGATAATCTGGCTCAAATTCCCCTTTCAGGACAAGCCACGGCGCTGGCCGTGAACCCGATTTCGGGTGAAATCGCAGTGGGACGAAAGGATGGTTATATTTCCCTTTTCAAAAACAATTTTCAACCCCTACGCAACCTTTATCTGGGCAAATCCATCGGCCTGACTTCCCTGGCTTACGATCCTTCGGGCAGTTATCTGGCCGCTGCGGCCTGGGACGGAGCCCTCAGGTTGTGGACCGTACAGAATTACGATTTTCCTTTTGGGGAATTCAATAACGGGACAGGCTGGATCTGGAAACTGGCTTTTTGTCCTGCCCAGAAATTGCTGGTAAGTACGGATCAGAGTGGATCTGCCTGGGCCTGGCCTCTGGACCTGGATCGGCAAATCGAGAATCTGGGGCAGAAAATGACCCGCAATTTCTATCCTAAGGAATGGGAAAATGAAGTGGGAGCAGGCATTCCTTACCGCAAAACCTGGGAAAAACTGCCCATTCCCAAAGAGGGGAGTACCAATTAATAAGCCATGGGAAAAATTACAATCAAATACCGCTTCAGACTCCTTCCCAAATGGATTTGGGCGGTCATGCTGTTCCTGGGCCTGAGTTTCTACGCCCGGGCCCAGGAAACGGATTGCAACCGCAAGGTGGAAATGGCCGAAACAGCTTTCAAAGCAGGGGATTTTGAAAATGTGGTTTCGCTGGTGGAAGGGTGTCTGAGTGGAAATTCCATTTCACCCGAGCTGAGATTCAAAATCCACCATCTCCTCACCAAGCTTTACTTTTACCAGGACAATCTGCTACTGGCCCGTAAGCACCTGCACCTCATGGTGCAACTCGATCCGGGCTATTTGCCCGAATTGCGAGGCGAGCCCAGCGACTTTGTAGGATTTTTTCATCAGTTCAGGACTTCCCGACTGGCATTTGGGGTCCGTTTATTTGGCAGCATCAACCGGGCAAATATCTATTTCCAGCACGGACTGAACGGGGTAACCAACGCCAACGGAGGGGAGCAGGATTATTCCACCTATAATCCCACGGCTAATTTTGGAGTGGCTTTGCTGGCCGAAATTCCCATTCGTGGGCGGCTCTGGTTTGTGCCAGAATTGGGTTATTGCCAGAAATCCATTCGCTACGAGGACCGTACTTTCCCCAATGATTTGCTGGTTTACAAGGAGAATTACAATTATTTCGAGGCCCCCCTGGCTTTCAAAGTGCAGTTGGGACCTATCAGGCCGATCACACCCACGATCAGTTTTGGGGGTGTGCTTTCCTGGCTGCAAAGCTCAAATGCCACCCTCACCAAGGGCACCCTTCGTTCGCAACCCATCAGCATGCTGCCCCAGCGGCGCCGCCTGGATTATGCGCCCACCATTGGACTGGGTGCCGGCCTTAGACTGGGTTCCACCCGCCTGCTGCTGGAATTTCGTTACCGTCAGGGCCTGCGCAATCTGGCGCTTAAATCTGCCCGCTTTTCCAATCCCAACCTGATTTTTGGCTATCTCCACATCGACGATGATTTTTCCATCAGCATGATCGAGTTCAGCACGGCTTATACTTTTGATTTTTATTCTGTCAAACCCAAACTCAAATGGAGGAAGCATGAAACCAATTAAGCCAATTAATCTGCCCGGAATAATGGTCCTTTTTGCGGTTTTTTGCATCTTTTGGGGATGCAATCCGAACGATAATCCCAATTTTGGGGAGGAAACCTGGATTCGATTTTATGGAGCTGGCGGCGGATTTGATAATGCAGTGGATATGATCAATGATCCTGACGGAAATGGATATTACCTGATGGGAGGCCAGTTGGGCAATTTTTCTGCGGATCGTCTGGGACTTCGCATATATCGGGTGGACGGGGTGGGAACCCAGGTGGGAGAACCGTTTGAGGAGCCCCGTTGGTTTGGCTCCGCCATGTTTTGGACCCAGGATGGCAATATCGCTGTGGGAGGGGATACGACCACGGCCAGTGGTAAAAGAGCTGCTTTTCTCATGGTGATCAGCCCCGCACTGGATACCATTTTTACCTCTTTTGTGAGCGAGCAAGACAGCAGTTGGCGAATAAATGACGTCATAGAGGCTCAGGATGGCGGTTTTCTGCTGTTGGGCAGCCTTGAGTTTGACGGAATTGTAGATCCCTATCTGATTAAATTTGATGATCAGGGAAATTTACTCTGGAGAAAAAAGCATTCATCTTTATTTCCCATCGAGGACGGGGTAAAAATTCTGGCCAATGGCTCAGGGTATTTGTTGCTGATTGCCAAAGGAAATTTTGAGAATGAAGAATTTGTGTTTTCGGAGGGGTATGCCCTATTGCAGGTGAATGAAGCGGGAGAGAAAATGATGGCGACTTCCTCGCCTGCCTTTTCCAACCGGGTGGTGGGCTTTGCCCAAACCGGACTTGGCTACCGCGTCTGCGGAAATTTGTATCCTGATCAGGCGAAGCCTGATTCAAGCCTGGTTCTGATCGACGAATGGGATGGGGCTTTGAATTTCTTGGGGAGCGATACGGTGATTACGGGTGCGGGCTACCAGACCGGACATACCAGCCAGGCTTCTTATTCAGGTGGCTACCTGATTGGGGGCACCCGCATCTTTAAGCGGGATTCGACCGCCGCCCTGCTGATTAATCTGAACGGGCAGGACAAGGTGATCATTTCGGAAACCTACGGAACAGGTGATCAGCTTGAGGTGAATTCCGTGCTGGAAAGTCCCCAGGGGAATTTCATTCTCTGGTGTTCATTTCTGGATGGAACCACCCGCATGCCCTTTCTGGTAAAAACCAATTCTCAAGGCAAAGTAGTGGATTGATGAGGCCTCCCCCGGGTAAAGTTCCCCAATTCTCCACTTTAAAAGTAAGGCACCTGAATTAAAAGCCTACAATTAAAAAAGCCTCCTGATCCACGATCAGGAGGCTTTTCAGGCCGAAGGCCGCCAATCCCTTTAGTCTAAAATCTAACATCTCAGGACTAAAGACTCAGGACTAACGACTCCCGACTCAATAACGGTAATAATCCGCCTTGTAAGGACCTTCCTTGGGCACACCAATGTATTTGGCCTGCTCGTCGGTCAGTTCTTCCAGCACCACGCCAATTTTGGCCAGGTGGAGACGGGCTACTTTTTCGTCGAGGTGCTTGGGCAGGGTGTACACCTTATTTTCGTACTGATCAGAATTTTTCCAGAGTTCCAACTGGGCCAAAACCTGGTTGGAGAAGGAATTTGACATCACGAAAGAAGGGTGACCCGTGGCGCAACCCAGGTTTACCAGGCGGCCTTCGGCCAGCACGATGATGTCTGTGCCGTCCACATTATAGATATCAACCTGCGGCTTCACCGTTTCCTTGGTGTGACCGTAATTTTTGTTCAGCCAGGCCATGTTGATTTCGTTGTCGAAATGGCCGATGTTGCAGACAATGGCTTTGTCGCGCAGCATTCTGAAGTGGCGGGCGTCCACGATATTGTAGTTGCCAGTGGCAGTAACCACGATGTCAGCTTCAGGAGCTGCATCGTCCATCTTTTTGACTTCAAAGCCGTCCATGGCGGCCTGCAGGGCACAAATCGGGTCGATTTCGGTCACGATCACACGGGCGCCAGCGCCGCGCAGGGAGGCAGCTGAGCCTTTGCCCACGTCGCCATAGCCAGCCACCACAGCCACTTTTCCGGCCATCATCACATCCGTCGCACGACGGATGGCATCAACCAGCGACTCTTTGCAGCCGTATTTGTTGTCGAATTTGGATTTGGTAACGGAATCATTCACGTTGATGGCGGGCATCACCAGGGTGCCGTTTTTCTCCCGCTCATGCAGGCGATGAACGCCAGTGGTGGTTTCTTCAGAAAGACCTTTGATCTCGGCCACCAGTTCGGGGAAACGATCAAAAACCATGTTGGTCAGGTCGCCACCGTCGTCGAGGATCAGGTTGAGGCCTTTGCGCTCGGGACCAAACCAGAGGGTTTGCTCGATGCACCAGTCGAATTCCTGCTCGTTCATGCCCTTCCAGGCAAAAACGGGCACGCCAGCTGCGGCAATGGCAGCCGCTGCGTGGTCCTGGGTGGAGAAGATATTGCAGGAGGACCAGCGGACTTCTGCTCCCAGTTCGACCAGGGTTTCAATCAGAACTGCAGTTTGAATGGTCATGTGGAGACAGCCGGCAATGCGGGCACCTTTGAGGGGCTGGGCAGCACGGTATTCCTCCCGAATGGCCATCAGGCCGGGCATTTCAGCTTCGGCCAGGCGAATTTCTTTTCTGCCCCACTCCGCAAGCGTGATGTCTTTAACCTTATAATCCAAAGTTTCGATCATAGAATTATTTATCATAAATTTTTTCCTTTGCAAAATTACACAAATCCCTTCAGCATCAAAAGTTTTCCCTCACTCACCTTGCACATAACCCTTTTCCGGGCAGGATGTTTAGAAGCTGGAAGCTTCTTGTTTAGGGTAGCGGGTTTCGTTGAAATTATTGCAAATCTCTAAAATCTCATCTCTCACGACCAAGGACTATCCTCACCTTTAGGGGGAGGGTTAAAACCCACCCCTATGGATTCAGCCAAAAGCTGGTCCAGCCTTTTGCAGATCAAGGTCAATGTGAGATCACATTCACCTACAAGTTTGGGGGCTGAAGCCCCCAATCCTGGAATCTAATGACTAACGACTCAGGACTAACGACTAAAGACTCAAGACTCCTCTCTATATTCTAACATCTCACCTCTGAAATCTTAAAAATTACTATTTTTGATTTGAAACGTTATTTATAGATGAAAAAATATCTTCTCCTTACTCTTTTCTCTCTGCTTTTGGTTTGTGCTTTTTCCCAGTCTTTGCCCATGAAAGTGCACGGCATGCTCTTTTTTGAAGGACATTACTGGCCCAGTGGTGACACCACGGGCACTTCTGATTGCTGGGGCTGGACCAGCCCCGAAGGGGAAGATTACGCCATTATTGGCACCATGTACGGGACTCACTATGTGCGGGCCTCTGATATGAAGCGTTGTGATTCCCTCAAAGGACCAGGCAATAACGATTATTATTACCACCGCGACATCAAAACCTATCGCAATTATGCCTACATCGTCTCAGAAATGACGGGCACCCATGCCGGACTCGAAATTGTGGACCTCAGCTACCTGCCTGACAGTATCCACTTCGTGGGCAGCTATATTGACAGTACCTGGGTCACGTCGCACAACATGAGCATTGATACGGCTACGGCAACAGCTTATGTGTTGCGGGGCAGCGCAGGCGCGCGCATCATTTCCCTGGCCAATCCCGAACAACCCGTGGACATTGGTTTTATTCCTGTGAATTCCATTCACGATGTGTACGCCCGCAACGACACGGCCTGGATTGCCGAGGGCTATGGAGGCGATTACTCGATCTGGGATGTTTCCAATAAGTCCAACCCGGTCAAGGTGGGCTACATTGCCGACCCCAATGCGGGCTATGCCCACAATATCTGGCCCACAGACGATGGCAAGTATTTTATGACCACGGAAGAAACTCCTTTTAAAACGGTTAAAATCTGGAATGCCACCAATTTCAGCAACATTACCCTCGAAGGACAGTACCTGGCTCCCTGCAGCCTGGCCCATAATGTGCAGATCAAAGGCGATTCGGCCTACCTTTCGCATTATGAATCGGGTGTGACCGTGGTGGATATTTCCAATAAATCTCAACCCAAGGAGGTAGCCCATTTTGATACCTATCCTCAGGCTGATGGAAATGGATTTTATGGCTGTTGGGGCGTTTTTCAATACACCCAAAGCGGCTACATTTACGCCTCCTCCTTTGAAGGGCGTCTGCATGTACTGGAAATGGATACCCTGGTCACTGGCCGGGCCGAGCCCAAACCTTATAATGCTACCCTGGGCACAGTTTCGCCCAATCCATTTAGTGATTTGCTGCACATACCTGTCGATCTGAAGGCCTCTGGCCTCATTTCCCTGGATATTCTCGACCTGAAAGGCAGTCTTTTGGCGAATCTGACCCACCAGAATTATGCTCCAGGCACCCACGAATTTTCTTGGAATGGGAAAGACAATCAGGGCGCAATCCTGCCTGCAGGCGTGTATTTGCTGCGCCTGACCACGGAAGAAGCCATTTCTATGCAGAAAGTGGTGAAAGGGGAGTAATACAGTTTACAGTTTGCGGTTTACGGTTTCCTGGCTTGGAAACAGGCCTGGTCAAAATAATCCAAGCTGGCCTCATTTGCTCGAGGCCCTTAAAAAATTATTTTTTCAGCAGCTGTTCCAGTTCAGGCATGATCTCAATCAGGCGCTTGAGGGCTCCCTCTTTGCGCAGGAAAGCCTTGGCATCGTCAGCGACGATGCCGCCGTATTTCTTGCCGCCTTCCAGGCTCGACATGACGCCAGTTTTACCATACAAAACGGCCTTATCCCCGATTTTTACGTCAGAAACCACGCCTACCTGGCCCCACAAGACCACGTCGTCGCCAATGTGGCTCACGCCCGCAATACCCACCTGGCTGGCCAGAATGCAGCGTTTCCCAATCACCGTGTCGTGGCCGACCTGCACCAGATTGTCTATTTTGGTGTATTCTCCAATGATGGTATCGCCGCTCACCCCGCGGTCTATGGTCGAATTGGCGCCTATGTCCACATGATCGTGGATAATGACCCGGCCTTTGGTCAGCATTTTGAACTTGGCCTCTTGAGTCTGCTTATAATAAAAGGCTTCGCCCCCGATCACCGCGCCAGCATTGAGGGTACAATGGGCGCCAATTTCGCAGTTGTCGTAAATGGTCACGTTGGCGTGGATCAGACTGTGCTTGCCAATGGTCACATTGGAGCCAATTACTGCATTATGCCCGATTTCAACCCCGTCTTCCAGGTGAACATTTTCGCCAAAAACCACGCCCTGGCCAATTTTTACCCCCGTTCCACAACGTGGTTCTCCCTTGCGTGACAAAGGCGAACGGGGCTGAAAATGCTCGGTCAGGCGATTATAATCGTGAAAAGGCTGATCGCTGAGCAAAATGCCCTTTCCTGTGGGGGGATCCACTCTTTTATTGAGCAAAACCGTGGTGGCTGCGCTTTTGAGGGCCTTGGCAAAGTACTTTTCCACGTCAGAAAAGGTGAGGTCACCGGGTTCCACGCAGTGAATCTCGTTGATGCCCGTAATCAGGTGGTCGGCCGGGCCGATGAACTGGCAATTCAGAATGGCAGCTGCCTCGGCAAGTGTGACAGGTTGGGGGAGTTTCATGTGTAATTTTTCCTCAGCGCAAATTATGCGGCCAAGCGCTAAGCTGCAAGAAATATGTTTGCAACTCTGGTTTGACCCCGCAAAGGAAAGAAAAATTTCAGGTTATTGGAGGAGATTTGTCTGCCTCAATGCATCAATCTGCCTGAATACAGGAAGGTTTCGTGGGATGAAATGACGATCCGCAGGTCGCCGCAAATTTTTGGGTGTTAATTTGTGATTTATTGTCTTTTATTTATTTCAATTCCTTACGCTTTTGAGGGAATTGTTTTTAAATAATCAGACATTTTTAGGGTGAACATCTTACATTTTGGAAGGTGTTTCTTGCTTTTATATTTGATGAGTTTAGGGAATCAGAATCAGGTCGTTTGTTGGTATGTAATTGAAAATTAGGCATTTGTTTGTTTTGGGTTTGGTGAATTTTAATCTCCAAACCTTTCATGGAATTAATTCAAATATCGTAGTAAATGTAAGCGGGGACTGTTTTGGGGCACAGAGATTGGTTAATTTTAATTGTTGTCCAACTCATCACCTGCGAACAAATTTTACAACGACTGCCATGAAAAACCTTTCTCTGATTGCGATCACTACAATTTCCTTTTGGAAAAAACTTTGTTTTTTCTTCGCGGGCCTGCTTTTGGTGGGCTCTACCCTGAATGCCCAATGCGTTACCTTCGTCAATTCGCCGCGCAAACAGTCCAATGCCAGTTTTGGGCAACCCTACAACTGGGCCGATTCCAATCTGGTAACCCTTTCAGATGACTCCTACGCCGCGGTTACCCTGTCGCCGGGTGATTCCTCCAATTATCTGGCGGTGCAAAATATGGGATTTTTCTTTTCCTATCCTGTGACCATTGTGGGGATTCAGGTGTATGTGGAAAGGTCGTCCAGCCTGGGCGCCATGATTTCTGACGGGTCCATTCGCCTGATCAAAAACGGAGTTTTTGTGGGGGAGGACAAGGCTTCGCCCATTACCTGGGGCAAAGTGGACCAGATTATTTCCTACGGCGGTCCTGCCGATCTGTGGAATGAAACCTGGAGCCAGAATGACATCACCAGCCCAAACTTTGGTTTTGGGGTGGCTGCCTCTTCCTACGGCGGTCCCGCCGGGCAAATGGCCAAAATCGACTACATGGGAGTACAAATCTACTATCTGGGCGGACCTGGTTGCCTTTTTTCCGTAACTCTGGAAGCCTTTGACGTGGAGGTCAATGCGGATGGCATTGTGGCCGCCACCTGGGTGACGTCTACTGAAAACGACAACGATTACTTTACCCTGGAGCGCAGTGTCAACGGAACTGACTTTGAAGCTGCTGCCACCGTGCCGGGGGCCGGAAATTCGAATAATGCCATTCAGTATCAGGCATTTGACCTAACTCCCTTGCCAGGTTTGTCTTTTTACCGCCTCAAATCCACGGACATTGACGGGGAAAGCTCCTGGTCGAATGTGCTGAGTGTGGAGGTAGAAAAGTCCCGTTCGCTGCAGTTAACGCCATATCCCAATCCAGCCAGCCACAGTCTGGGCATAGCCCTGAACGGGGCAGGGGAGGGGAGCAGGCTCGTACTGTACGACCTCAACCACAGGGTGATGCGGCAACAGGAACTGCCCGAAGGGCAGCAGGAGGTAAGTTGGGATGTGTCGTCCCTGCCGCGCGGGCTCTATATTCTCATGTTGGAAACCCGTAACGGGATCAAGGCTGAGCGGGTCCTATTGGAATGAAAATTCAGTGCCAATGAAATAATTTAAGGGTGTTTTTATATTTCAGTCAATTTCGTGAGAAGGAGCCACTGGCTCCTTCTCCTTTTTTTGATTACCCACCTGTTTGACAATTAAGTGGCTTTTGTGTGGCGATACAAAACGCGTTTCTCAACAAATATTCATTCGCAAAAAAACTTACATCTGGATTCTTTTACCACCTTCAATTTGGGTTAAAATTCGGCTTTATCATTACAGACATTTCCCAGAAATTATACCCGTTTAAATCTGTTTTTATCGTGAAAAAGATGATAAAAAAATATGTATATAATTGAAAATGAGTTATATATGTTATTAAGAAATTTGATTTTTTGCCCTGAAAATCTATCCTTTAAAATTGGTTATAAAACGCTAAAATGTAATAGGGGGCTGTTTTTCTGACACGGGTATTCGTAATTTTAATCATATCGAAATTTGATTTGTCTGCTCAACCAAAAACTCTACTGCCATGAAAAATTTCTATTCTGCTTTATCCTTGCTCACTTCAAAAAGTAATGGAATTCTTCGCACTGGCAATGCCCTGATCCTTTGCTTCCTGGTCATGGCCAGCCAGAATCTGGCCGCCCAATGTGCTTCTGCCCCCGGCGC
This sequence comes from Bacteroidia bacterium, assembly GCA_020635905.1. Taxonomy (GTDB): domain Bacteria; phylum Bacteroidota; class Bacteroidia; order J057; family JADKCL01; genus JACJYV01. Next base: position 727,493 of record JACJYV010000003.1, on the reverse strand, counting down.
AGGAAACATTACGGGTAACGTACCCTTTGGCAATCCCATCAACTGGGCCAATCCCAATCGGGTGGAAATTTCCGACGACGACTACGCCTGGGCCAAAATGGATCCGGGTGATACCACCAAATATCTGATGGTCAGGGACTTTGGTTTCCTGATTCCTGCTGCTGCTTCCATCGTGGGTATCCAATCAGTAGTTGAAAAATCAGCTCAATTAGGCGCCATGGCTACTGACGGTTCTGTTCGCCTCATGAAAGCCGGGGTTATTACCGGCCAGGACAAAGCCACGGGCGTTACCTGGAGCAAACTGGACCAGGTTTCCATTTACGGCGGTCCCGCCGACCTCTGGGGCCAGACCTGGACCCCCGCTGATATCATGGACCCCGGCTTTGGCATGGTGATCTCCGCTTCCAGCTATGGCGGCCCCAATGCCCAGCGGGTGCGAATCGACTATATCGGGATTATCATATATTATTATGGTGGAACGGGTTGCCTGCTTTCCGTGGCTCTGGATGCCTTTGATGCCGAAGTTGGTGCCGACGGCCGGGTCATTGCCCAATGGCAAACCCGCTCAGAAACCAATAACGATTTCTTCACCCTGGAAAAAAGCCGCGATGGCAAATCCTTTGATCTGGTGGAAATGGTACCAGGCGCAGGAAATTCCTTCAATGTGAATACCTACACCTCCGTGGACGAAAATCCCATCCCAGGCGTATCTTTTTACCGTCTCATGCAAACGGATTATGACGGAAACACCTCCTATTCCAAGGTGATCAGCGTCAGCACCAGCGCTTCTGACAGCCCTGAAATACTGATCTACCCTAACCCTGCCAGCTCTTCTTTGAATATTTCCTACTCAGGTGCTTCCTCCAACAGCTACTTCGCTCTGTACGATGTAAAAGGCAAAATGGTGAAGGAAATTCGCCCCCAGGCCCAGGACTCTTACCTCAATCTGGATGTAAATGCCCTGCCCAGAGGAATTTACCTGCTCAAATACTCTACTTCGGGTGGTTCGAAATCCCAGCGTGTAATTCTGCAATAAATTTATTTTTCAGGCATTCCCCTTTGGTTTTGAAAATAAACCAAAGGGGATTCTTATTTTTACTCCATGACCTTTAAACAGACTTTAATTGGCCTGATTTCCCTGCTTCCGGCCATCCTGTTTGCTCAGGGAATTCGTGGAAAAGTGCTTGACGAGCGGAACGAGGCCCTTCCCTTTGCGACCATTTACCTGCAAAACACCACCAAAGGCACCACCTCCAATGCCTCAGGCGATTTTTTCCTGCCTTTGGACCCGGGAAAGCATACGGTTTTGATCAAATACATTGGCTATCAGGTCGAGGAAAGGGTGGTGGAAATCAAAGGGGAAGAATATATCACGGTGAAACTGACTCCTGAGCAGGTGGAACTGGAGGAGGTGGTGATCACTTCGGGCGGAAAAGATCCTGCCTATGCCATCATTCGCAAAGCCATTGATCGCCGCAAGGAAAACGACATTCCTTATGAAAATTATCGTTTCAGGACCTATTCCAAAACGGTGATGAAGACGGCTGCCAAAAAAGATTCCACCTCCAAAGGGCCCGGTTTGCTGGGTACCATTTCAGGAGCAGATGAGGAAGATTTGGAGGAACAACCCGAGGAAATTGCCTATCTGGAAGAAAATGTGACTCAGATTACGGTGCAAAAGCCTGATAAACGCAAGGAGGAGATCATTTCCACCAAAGTGAGCGGTCAGGCGGGGGGATTTTCATTTATAGGAAATCTGCTTTCACGCCTGTTTGATTTTTCACCTTATAAGAATATCATTCCCTTTCAGGCCATTGCCCCGCGGGGGCTGGTTTCGCCCATTGCAGCCTCAGCCATGCTCTTTTACGATTACAAATTGCTGGGCACCATTCGCCAGGGCGAGCACAAGGCTTATAAAATTCAGGTCATTCCTAAGCGACAGACTGATCCCGTATTTTCCGGCTTGATTTACATTCTGGACGAAACTTATGGGGTACAGTCCCTCGACCTGATGGTGACCAAAGCCAATACCATCAATTTCTTTGATACCCTGCGAGTTACCCAGGATTTTGTGCCATTGAACGACAGCGTCTGGGTACCTTTCAACCTGGCTTTTCGCCCCATTCTCAACTTTGGCATCATGGGAATGAAACTTCATCTGGATTTGCTCTCTGAGCAGGTAGCCTCTGACTATGAAGTGGAATTGGATCTGGGTAAAAAGTACTTCAATAATGCGGTCATAACCTTTGCTGACAGTTCCACCAAGCGGGATTCCACCTATTGGGCCAAAACCAGGCCTGTGCCATTGCGTGAGGAAGAAGCGCGGGATTATGTCGTGAAAGACAGCCTGGCCAAAGTGGAGGAATCGCCTGAATATCTGGATTCGCTGACCAAAGCCCGCAACAAATTCAAGGTCAGTGACCTGCTTTGGGGGGGATATTCCTACTATAATTACCGCACCAAAGTCAGATTTGAAATGGGTAGCCTGCTTTCCTCCGTGGGGTTCAATCCCATGGAAGGCTGGCGCATTGGCCTGAATGCTTCCTTGCGCAAACGGCTGAAGGAGGATCGCTCCTTGGGAATTGAGGGCGGGATTCGCTACGGATTTTCCAATCAGAAACTGAGCTGGAAACTGGGGGCCACCGCAAGCTTTGCGGCGAATGGCAAAGACAAACTCCGCATTTTTTGCGGTGATTATCCGCGTGAGTTCAGTTCCTTTCCCCAGATTTCGCCTTTTCTGGACATGATTTACACCCTGTTTCTCAAGCAAAACAACCTGCGCCTCTACCAATCCCGACATGTCGGGATTTCGTACAGTCGGCCCATATTTTATGGTGCCAACCTGAATGCTGGCGCAAGCTGGGAAGATCGTCGCGCCCTGACCAACGAGACTGAATATTCCTTTGCCTCCAAAGGAAAAAATTATCAATCCAATTTGTTGTTTCCTGCCCACCAGGCCCTGGTTTTGCAGGCTGGCCTGCGCATTCACATTGCCGAAAAATACATCAAAACTCCCGAAGGGAGGGTCAGTCTGGGCTCGAAATGGCCCGAAATCAATCTCAACTGGCAGGCTGGCCTGCCAGGTTTGCTGGGTAGCAGTGTGAATTACCAGCAGGTTTCTGCTGGCTTGTCTGACAGCCACAAACTGGGTTTGTTGGGCACCTTTTCCTGGAAGGCTTCCGCCGGGACTTTTCTCAAAAGCGACTCGGTCGCTTTTGCAGACCGGGCTCATTTCAAAAGCAACCAGACGGTGATCCGTCTGGACGGTTTGTCTCAATTCAGTCTGATGCAGTATTATGCCTACAGCACCAAAAGTAGCTGGCTTGAGGGCCATGCCGAACAGGCTTTCCGTGGCTTTATTTTCAACAAAATTCCCCTGATCAAGAAGCTGGGACTGCATGAGTATGCGGGGGTGCATTTCCTCTACACCCGTGAATTTGGCTCTTATCTGGAAGCCTCCTTTGGACTGGAAAAGAGGATTATCAAGCGCAGTGTGCCTTTGCGCTTCGATTTTCACTACCGTTTCCTGGGGCAGTTTGGCAATCGCTGGGGCATCACCTTTACCTGGCCGCTCAGCGGGCGGGGCATTACCATCGGTGGCTGATTTTGCCCTGGCAGAACTTTTTCTTAGGTTTGTTTACCCGTAGAAAAACGTTTTTGTATGAAAATGTCTGAATTGGCCAAACAGATCAAGGGTCTGGATTTTGGCTTCATGAGCGAAACCAACAAAGCCATCAACCGCAACCTCACCCTGCGCAACTGGCTGATTGGTTATTATATAGTGGAATTCGAACAGCACGGCGAAGACCGGGCTCAGTATGGCGAAAAGCTGATCGCTTCCCTGTCGCAGGAACTCGACTCTTCGGGCTTCTCTCCCCGCAACCTGCGCCTGTACCGTCAGTTCTTTCTGGTCTATCCCCAACTGGCCGAAGTCATCCCAGAAAACCTCCCCAAAGAGATTTGGCAATCACCGATTGCCAAATTGCTAAACGCTGATAATCAGGACAATGTAATTTGGCAATCACCGATTGCCAAATCTGATGACCCCCACCATGAAGTGCAGGTTCCGGCCCGGAAACTCATTGCAAATTTGTCATTTACGCACCTCTCTTTGCTCCTCAATATCGAGAGTTCATTGCAGCGGGCCTTTTACGAAATTGAAGCCATCCGCGGAACCTGGTCGGTCAGCGAACTGAAACGCCAACTCAATACCATGCTCTTTGAGCGCAGTTCGATTTCCTCCCGCCCGGACCTGTTGCTCGACCATTTGAACAAGGTTAGCAGTGATAAAAGTGGGAGAACTGTGATCCGCGATTTCTACACTTTCGAATTTCTGGGGCTTCCCCAGGAACTGGCAGTAGAGGAATCTGACCTGGAAAGGGCCTTGCTCAACCACTTACAGGAATTTATTCTGGAACTGGGACATGGATTTTGCTTTGAGGCCCGCCAGAAACGGATCGTGATGGGTGACGAATATTTTTTCATTGATCTGGTTTTTTACCACCGCATCATCAAATGCCATGTCCTGATAGAGTTGAAAGTGGACGCCTTCAACCACTCCAATGTCGGTCAGTTAAACACCTATTTGAATTACTACAAGCGGGAAGTCATGACCGAGGGTGATAATCCTCCTGTGGGCATCCTGCTGGTAACTGGTAAAAATGACGCGCTGGTAGAATATGCAACCATGGGTATGGACCCGAATTTGTTTGTCAGCAAGTATAAATTGCAATTGCCTGAGGTAGGGGAATTGAGACAATTCCTGCTGAATGAACTCAATCGATTTTAGCCAAAATCGCTCCAGGGAGCCTTTTGAGGCAGAGGTGCCTCAAATTCCACCTCACCCAACCCTTGGTTGGGATGCTGAAACCTGATCCTTTTGGCGAAAAGGGCAATAGATTGATCAGGCAAAAAATCCGTTTTGCCATACTTCACATCCCCCACAATGGTGCAGCCCATGGCTGCCAACTGGACCCGAATCTGGTGACGACGCCCGGTTTTGGGCAAAACCTCCAGCAAAGCACGGTTGCCTGCTGTTTTTAGAACCCTGTATTGCAGGCTGGCGGGTTGAGAATGGGGAAGTTCCTTGTCGTAAGCCCGCATGATATTGCGGTCTGTGATCTTTTTCAGAAAATGCTTCAGTTCGCCCTGGGGCTGATCAGGAATCCGCTCTGTGACCGCGTAATAGACCTTTTGCACCTTTTTATCCTGAAAAAGCTTTGAAATGCGGGCCGCGGCTTTGGAAGTCCGGGCCAAAACCAAAATGCCGCCCGTAGGGCGGTCTATGCGGTGTACCAGGCCAATGTAAACCTCTCCTGGTTTGGCATATTTTTCCCGAATGTATTCCCTGGCCCAGTCAAAAGCATTCAAATCACCTGAAGAATCGCCCTGAGAAGGCATTCCAAAAGGTTTATTAATCACCAACAGGTGATTGTCTTCAAAAATAACCCCGGGTTGGTAAGATTCCATAATCGCCGTGCAGCCTGCTCAGTAGGATTCCTTTTCGTTGGGGAAATCGCCTGATTTTACATCGTCCTTGAAGCCTTCAAAAGCAGATTTCATCACATCATACAACTGGGCATAGCGACGCAGAAAACGGGGAGAAAACTCCTTGTTGATGCCCAGCATATCGTGGGTCACCAATACCTGGCCATCCACACCTCCACCCGCCCCAATCCCGATCACAGGAATGGTGAGAGTTTTGGCCACCTCTGCCGCCAGTTTGGCGGGAATTTTTTCCAGAATGAGGGCAAAACAGCCAGCTTCTTCCAGCAGTTTGGCATCGTCACGGAGTTGCTCGGCCTCGGCGTCCTCGCGGGCACGGACCGTGTAGGTCCCGAATTTGTAAATGGACTGGGGTGTCAGCCCCAGGTGGCCCATGACGGGGATGCCCGCGGAAAGAATTCTGCGTACGGATTCAATGATGAATTCGCCTCCTTCCATCTTTATTGCATGGGCTCCAGCCTCTTTCATGATGCGAATGGCGCTTTCCAGCGCTATTTTTGAATTGCCCTGGTAGCTCCCAAAGGGAAGATCCACCACCACCAGGGCTCTTTCCACCCCGCGCACCACGGCGCTGGCATGGTCAATCATCTGATTCAGGGTAATGGGCAGGGTGGTCTCGTGTCCGTGAATGACATTGGAAGCGGAATCGCCCACCAGCAAAACATCAATGCCTGCGTCATCCAGAATGCGGGCGAAAGAATGGTCGTAGGCAGTAAGCATGGAGATTTTCTCGCCCCGTTCCTTCATCCCCAGGAGGACATTGGTGGTTACCTTTTTTTCGCTTGATTTTTTTGCTGTGGACATACTTAATGGTTATTGAGTTGAAAACAGATTTTGTGGTTTCTCATTCGTCCTGCTTTCAATAATTGACCGCAAAATTCGTTTTTTTTAGGAATTGGACAAAACAAACTGTGATCAGCACCAATTCAATCTAATTTAACCAAATGCCTGAAACTGTGAAATGCTGAAGCAAATTTAATACACCTTATGTCGGCAACTCCTTCATATTTTTCCTGAAATCCCATTACCTTTGGTCCGTGCAAAATAAATATTCGATCTACCTGCTTCTGCTGCTCGCCCTCCTGGGGGTTTTGCCTTCCTGCAGCACTGATTTTGAGGTTTATGCCCCTGAAAAGGACATTTACATCGTTTATTGCGTCCTCAATCCAGAGGATTCCCTGCAAACTGTACGCATCAGCAAAGCCTATCAGGTGGAGGGAGATGCAATTCAGTATGCGGGAGAGAACGATTTCAGTGTCAAGGGATTAAAAGTAGTATTGAAGGGTGGAGGAAAAGAATATACCGCGGTGGAGGTGCCCAACTATCCCCGCGACAGCGACGGAATATTTATCCCCAGCCAGACCGTTTACCAGTTTGCCACCCCTGGCACTGACAAGTTGGTTAAGGGCCAGATCTACAGCCTGGAAATTGGTGCACCCGACACAGATATCTGGATCAAAGCTACGGATACCATTCCCCACGAGATTCAGATTACGGGCAAACTGGCTCTCATTGCCGGGGCGGGAACCACTTCTTGTCTGCCCAAAATGAGCCTGAATGCAGATTTTCCTGTTCTGATTTTCCGCAAAAAGCTGGATGGTATCGCTCGCTCCTTTGAATTGAGGGTGGACCTGTTTTATAAAGAGAATGGCACCCCCAAAGTGGTCAGTTATGGGCCCACCAAGGCCTTTGACAAAAATTTTGGCTGCCCGGCCAGTTCAGGTGAAATTTGTTATGAATTCGGCAAATACGAACTTTTTGGCTTTTTCGAACCCAAAATGAACAAAGGAACGGGCATTTCCCTGACTTACGACAATTTTACTCCCTGCGTGGACAAAAATCAGATTGAGACCATTTCTCACGCAATTAAAGTGGAAGTGACGGGCATGAGTTCGGAATTCAGCCGCTACAAACTGGCCAATAATCCCGCTTTCACGGATCTCTCGGGCTCCAAACCCGAATACACCAATATGAAGGGCAGCACTGAGGCCTACGGCATTTTTGGCTCTTATGTAAAGGATACCAAATGGGCGCTTTTGGACCAGTGTGGCGAATATTTGCTCAGCCTCAACGGCACCAATAAGCCCAATTCAAACTGCGAATTCCCCTGAGGAAACATTTATTTTGACCTTTGATTCCCTGATTAAATCCTGATTGATAAATCAAGGGGATTTGGTTAATTTTAAAGCAGGTGAAAATCAGCAAAATACATCTTTCACTTGCGGCAGTTGCAATCTTAGCTGGGCTTTTCAGTTCCTGCAGGCAGGAATTTGAGGTATTTGCCCCTGAAAAAGAGCTTTATGCCGTTTACTGCATTCTCGATCCCCACGACGATGCCCAGTACGTGAAAATCACCCATGTATTCCAGTACAAAGGAGACGCAATTCTGTACGCCCAGGCCAACGATCCTTCTGCCACGGGCTTCAATGTCACCCTGACAGGAGGCGGCAAAACCTGGAATGCTGTGCAAGACGATTCTGTACAACGCGACAGCAACGGAATCTGGCCCCAGGGCCAGATCTTGTATAAATTTGACACCAAAGGGCAAAATGCCCTGCAGGCAGGGCAAAAGTATTCTCTCCTCATAACCCGACCTTCAGATACGGCTTTTGCCATTTCTGCCACCACCAAAATTCCCCGGCAACCTGCCCTGAAAAGCTATCCCGGGCCCTTTACCATCGAGGAAAAGGACTATTCCTTCCCCACGGTGGAGCTGAACGATGAAATCACCCTGAATTTTTTGCGCAATGAGGGATTTGGCTTCGAAATCAGGGCCTATCTCGATTATTTTGACAATGGCCAACCCAAAACCACGCGCTTTGGCCCGACCCGGGTATTTACCACCTCGCGGGGCTGCCAGGCAGATAATCCCAATACACCTGAGTTGTGCTATGTGATTCCCAATCAGGCGATTCTGCGTAAATTTGCCCGTGATGTGAGCCTGGCCGAAGGACTCGTCTCCTACGTGGATACCCCCAGCATTGCCAGCGATTCCAATCTTTTGGCCCGTCCTGCGCGAATTGAAGTCACTTCCCTGGATTCAGCCCTGACTGTTTTCATGGGCGCCAATAATGTATTTGGATTTGGCCTGAATCTGTTGCTCGACAAACTGGATTATTCCAATATATCGGGCGGGAATGTGGGCATATTCGGGGCCATTAATCATACCTCACACACCATTTACATCAGTACCTGCTCCAAATACCTGATTGGTTTCATTCATCCTGAATTTCCTCCCTCAGATTGCAACTGGTAGCCAATTCATTTTAATCCCTTTTTGCAAAACTGTCAGCCTGTCAGAAAAACCTGCCAAATGGCAGTACTTCGCGCCAAATAGGCGTAAAATGGCACAGAATCGTCCCCATGGCACTATCCTTGTCATCCCAAGGGAAATAAAAACCTTAAACATCTTATGGCAGAATCTAAAAACGAATTTTTCAAGGAAATAAAAGAAGAATTCAAGGAATTCGGATCCAAGGTTAACCGCATGTTTGAAGATCTGGTGAGCCGTGGTGACGATGATGCCGAATTTCATTTGGCAGTTGACGTGGTTGAAACCAACGATTCCTACATCTTTTCCGCGGATTTTCCCGGAATGGCAAAGAGCGATGTTTCGCTCCAGGTTCGTGACGGACAACTGACCATCAAAGGAGTTCGCAAACGTCAGGCCGGATTGGGTGAAGTAAAATTCCACAAGAAGGAACGCAGCTTTGGACAATTTCGTCGCAGTTTTGCCATCCCTGCCGGAGTTGAATTTGAAGGTGTAAAAGCCAAATTCGACCTGGGAGTCCTGACCGTTACCTTCCCAAAAGAGGAAGCGGTTCAGGAAAGCAAAGTAGAAATCAACATTGAAGAATAAATTAATAAACAAACTGAGAAAAAAAGTTAAACGAAATGAGTAAAATAATTGGAATCGACCTTGGCACCACCAACTCTGTGGTTGCCGTAATGGAAGGTAACGAACCTACCGTAATCATTAACTCAGAAGGAAAAAGAACCACCCCGTCTGTGGTGGCTTTCACCAAAGAAGGTGAAAGGATCGTTGGAGAGCAGGCCAAACGTCAGGCCATCGCCAACCCCACCAACACCGTAAGTTCTATCAAGCGCTTTGTGGGACGTTTCTTTGGGGAAGTGAAGAATGAGATCGGGGAAGTTACCTACAACGTGAAAAAAGGCAAAAACGACATGGCCGTTGTCAACCTGGAAGGACGGGATTACACCCCCCAGGAAATCTCTGCCATGGTTTTGCAGAAAATGAAAAAGACCGCCGAGGATTACCTGGGCCACGAAGTGAAAGAGGCGGTAATCACCGTGCCTGCTTACTTCAATGATGCACAGCGGAATGCCACCAAAGAAGCTGGTGAAATTGCCGGCCTCACCGTGCGCAGGATCATCAACGAACCTACCGCTGCCGCCCTGGCTTATGGTCTCGACAAACGCAATCAAAACGTAACCGTGGCCGTATTCGACCTGGGTGGAGGTACCTTCGATATCTCCATTCTGGAACTGGGCGACGGAGTGTTTGAAGTAAAATCCACCAACGGTGACACCATGCTGGGTGGGGATAATTTCGACCGCAAAATCATCGACTGGCTGGCTGATCAGTTCAAAGCCAAGCACAGCATCGACCTGCGCACCGATCCCAAATCGCTCCAGCGTCTGAAAGAAGCTGCTGAAACTGCCAAAATTGAGCTTTCTTCTGCTGCTTCCACCCAGATCAACCTGCCTTACCTGCACATGGGCGCCGACGGCCCCCTTCACCTGGAAACCGAACTGACCCGGGCTAAATTTGAGCAGATTTGCGACGACCTCTTTGATCGTTGTCTCAAACCCTGCCGCCAGGCCCTCAAAGACGGTAAACTCGAACTGAAAGACATTGACGAAGTGATTCTGGTGGGTGGATCCACCCGTATCCCCAAAGTGCAGCAGTTGGTGGAAGAATTTTTCCAGAAAAAACCCAACCGCAGCGTGAATCCCGACGAAGTTGTGGCCATTGGAGCTGCAATTCAGGGTGGGGTTCTCACCGGGGAAGTGAAAGATGTGCTCCTGCTGGACGTAACCCCGCTTTCTCTGGGTATCGAAACCCTGGGTGGAGTAATGACCAAACTGATCGAAGCCAATACCACCATCCCGACCCAGAAGTCGCAGGTATTCTCCACTGCATCTGACAACCAGACCTCAGTTGAGATTCACGTACTGCAGGGCGAGCGCTCCATGGCCTCTGATAACCGTACCCTGGGACGCTTCCACCTGGACGGCATTCCACCGGCACCCCGCGGTCTGCCCCAGATCGAAGTAGCCTTCGACATCGACGCCAACGGTATTCTGACCGTTTCCAGCCGCGACAAAGCTACTGGCAAAGAGCAGAAAATCCGCATCGAGGCTTCGACCGGACTCAGCGACGCAGAAATCGAAAAAATGCGTCAGGAAGCTGCAGCCAACGAAGAGGAAGATAAGCGCCGCCGCGAGGAGATTGAGAAAATTAACACCGCAGACCAACTGGTGTTCTCCACGGAGAAAAACCTCAAGGAATATGGTGACAAACTCTCTCCCGCCAACCGCGAAGCCGTTGAAGCTGCAGTGGCCGAACTGAAAAAAGCGCACGAAAGCAAGGACATCCCTGCCATCGACGCCGCTTCAGAGAAGCTGAATGCTGCCTGGCAAACCGCAGCCACTGAAATGTACCAGGCTCAGGGAGCCGCTGGCGGACCCGAGGCTGGCCCTGATATGGGCGGAGCCAACGGAGGTGCCAATCCAGGTGCAAATGGTAACGGCGCAGCCGGACCCGAAGTGGCCGACGTGGAATACGAAGAAGTTGTCGAAGACAAATAAGCAAGCTTGCCCGAAGGGCAACCGTAATAAAAACGCCACTCCAAACGGGGTGGCGTTTTTGATTTTATTGAAAGGCCAGGATTGATTCTGCCGGGGGGCAGAAGGACATTATTCTCCCTGAACAACAATCTTGCGGGTGCCGGAAAATTTATTTCCACTCAATTGCAGGTAATAAACCCCACTGGCCAGACCCCTGAGCTCAACTTTTTCTTTGGAATTCACCCAATTCATTTCCCTGACCTTTTTTCCTTCCCCATTCAACATCACCAACCCTACAGGACTTTGGTCGGGCTTTTCCAGCCAGAGGTAATCCCGGCTTGGGATGGGGTAAACCTTGATAAAATCTGGCAAATCTTCCTCCAGACCTACGGGTACGGTGGTCGCAACCAGATTGACGGTCCAGGTGGGATGATTGGGGTCTGTGGTGGAAAGGGTGAGGGTGGAAGTATAATCAGTATTGTCAGCAGTGGGGGCAAATTGAACGGTCAGTTTGAGCAGGCCGTCGGGGGCAATGGTGTAATTGGGCGTGCCTACAATGGAAAATGCCGGGTTGCTGAAAGCCAGATTCGTGATTTGCAGGTCATTGATTGGGCCCTGGTTGCTGATCAGCATGAGGCGGTCGAGGGTGTTGCCCGTGGCCACGGAGCCAAAGGTCAGGGTTTTGAGGGCATGCAATTGGGGAGCCGTGGGGCCAATATTGGTGCTGGTAAAAGAAGCCAGACGGCCCGTTTCGGCCAGTTCGGGGTGGTCCACAAAGGGATTGCGGTTATTCTGATTCTCATAGACCAGGTGATTGCGCATGGTATCAATTGGGGTGGGAGGGAAGGCGAAATGCCATTGGCGCATGGTGTTTGCAATGCCTGCAATAAACCCGCCATAATCCTGATAACGGACCGCAAAATAGAGCACGGCCCGCGCCGCGATGCCTTTGTCTGCATCGCGGGGCTCAAAAGTGGAACTGTTGGATTTTGAGCCTCCATTGGTGTAAGAAGGATTATTCACGATCCCAAAAGGCTTATTCCCCCGCTCATTATTCACACTTTCGTCCACGGGAAAAAGGTGGTGCAAATCCGTACGCATGGGCAGATTTTCATTGAAAAGAGATTGGGGAATGGTGTGCTCTGTGTTGAAATTTCCATTGGTCTGGGCATCTGAACGGTCCACAAACCCGGAAATCACGCGACCCGTGTACACACATTCCAGGGTATTGGTGCTGGCACCCTGCCCATTCACTTTCTTATTGTCCACGTCCAGAAACATGATATCGCGGGCTGCATTATAGGAATAGGAAATGTAATTGGTGGCCAACAGAATCTTGAGCGCACTTTTGAGGTCTTCGTGGGATTTGTTTTGGGTGGAATTATAATAAGCGTCGCGGTATTTGACCGAGGAAAAAACCTGCACCCAGAAATTTCCGCCATGAGTGGGCGATTCGATCAGGGCATAATCCATGTAATTGAGGTTGTGCAAGGCATTTACCCGAATCCAGATGTCTTTTTTGTGCCAGGGGGAAATGGTGAAAGCCGTGTCACTGACCGAGTAAACGTCGTGGAAAAGATTGATATCTGTGACCTGAAAGGGCTGCCAGCTAAAGTTTTCGAGGGTGATCTTGAAACTGTCTGCCTCCTGAGACCACACCGTGTAAAAATTGGCCACATTGGATGAAACAGAGATTTGTGCAAATCCTGAAATTGAAAAAAACAAGGCTGCAAAGGCGGACAAAATGTGTTTCATGTCGTTTTTTATTAATTTCCACTCCCCAATTTGACCATTGCGGACCTCATGCAAGTTAAAAAGAAACTTTTGGATAAGGTATTACCCGTTTTGCCCGCGCTGTTGTCGGGCGTGGTGTATGCCCTGACTCTGGCCCCTTCTCTGATGCAAATTGATTCAGGCGAACTGGCGGCAGTGCAATTCACAGGTGGGGTGGCGCACCCCACAGGATATCCCCTTTTTACCATCCTCGGCTGGATTTTTGCCCGACTTCCCTTTCCTGGTACCCCCATTTTCCAACTGAATGTGCTGGCTTTGCTTTTTACTGTGACCGGGGGCTATTTTTTCACCCGTGCCATGCTCGAATTATTGAATTCCCTCAAATTGAAGCGCATGGTGGTCGATGCCAAGGGTCAAAAAACGGAAGACGAAGCCTTTGCTAAAAGCCTGGGTTGGGTCAATTATTTTGCCGCGGCAGGAAGCGCCTTATTACTGGCATTTGGACCGACGGTCTGGGCACAAAGTACCTCGGTCGAGGTGTATTCCCTGCATTTTGCCTTGCTTTCACTGGTTTTTTGGATGCTTTTCCGGGCGACGGATACGCAAAAACCTGGTCGCTGGCTTTGGGTGGCAGCGGCGCTTGGGCTTAGTTTCAGTAATCACCTCACCTCTGTTTTCCTGATCCCGGGTATTGCCGTTTTTTACTTTACCCATCAAAAATTTTCCCGCGAATCTTTCCTGACTTTGGGCAAAATGCTGGCCATTTTCTTTCCCATACTTATACTGATCTATGCCTGGTTGCCAGTCAGGGCCGCCATGGGGCCCGAATTGAACTGGGGAAATCCTGAAATGGGGGAATATTTTTGGCGGCATGTCAAAGGCCAGCAATTTGAAGTATGGTTGTTTTCCTCCTCCAAGGCTGCGGGTGAAAATTTCAAGGCCTTTTGGAAGGGATTTCCAGAAGAATTGGGCTGGATTGGGATTTTACTGGTAATACCCGGGCTGATTTATGGCTGGCAAAAAATGCGCAGGCACTTCTGGTCCTTGCTGGTTTTCTTCCTTTTCAACCTGTTTTACGCCATCAATTACGATATCAAGGATCTGGAGCCTTATTTTCTGCTTTGCTACCTCAGTATGGCGGTTTTTATGGGGATGGGAATCCGTTTTGCCGTATTGAAAACTAGTTTGCCTGCGGCAAAAATGCACCTGGCAGCGGGCGGACTGGCCGCCCTTTTTCTGATTCCCCTGGGCTTGAATTTTTCTGCCCAAAACCAGAGCGGGATTTACACTTTTGAGGATTATTCCCGGGCCGCCCTGGCCTCTTTGCCCGAAAATTCGATCCTCCTGAGCAAGCAATGGGATTTCCTGATTTCAGAAACCTATTATTTGCAGTATGTGGAAAATTATCGCCGTGATGTGGCCGTGGTGGACAAGGAATTGCTGCGCAGGTCCTGGTATTATGCCCAGTTGGAGAGGTCCTGGCCGGAAGTAATGAATCCCATCAAGCCTGAAACTCAGGCGTTTATTCAGGCAGTGAAGCCCTTTGAGCAGAAAAAACGGTTTGATGCGGGCTTGCTGGAACGAAAATACCAGGCGGTAATGCTAAGCCTGATTGAGAAAAATCTGGGTACGCATCCCATTTACATGGCGCCCGAACTGGTGGAAGATGAGTTGCAAAAAGGACAGATTTCCCTGCCAAAAAATGTGTTTCTGATCCCGGAAACCTATTTTTTCCGACTTTCCCGCGGGAATGCCTATTTGCCTGCGCCACCTGCAAATCAGGAAATCCGTTTTCCCGACCGCAGCAATTATTACCTGGATTTTATCCGCAAACTGATCCCTAAAATGAAGGCCAATCGGGCAATTTATGAGTTGAGCCAGGGTAAAACTGAAAATGCCCGCCTCCTGGTTGCTGACCTGAAGCGCGGGCATCCCCAATATCCAATTCCGCCCAGGCTGCAGGGCCTTTAAAGCAGAATGGTTGTTTTAAGCGTCTGGTGAGGACGAGTCAGGATTTCCTACCGTATTGTCCCAGAGGATGATACGTGAAATTTTTGCCTGGGGATCCAGATCTTCAGGGCTGATTGATTTTCCTTTTTTGTTGAAAAGGACGTTGCCCGGATCAGGAATGTGGAAGTAGATGTTGGAAATCCCAAAGGGATTCAATTCGATGACCTCCATTTCAGGATATGGGGAAATGGCAAAGGTCTGGTAGGTTCCCAACAATTGTTCCACCGTACTGCCCACCCCGATTCCATGCTGATTGACCAATCCTTCCTTCTCGATCCTGATCCTGCCGCACAATTGGTAAGTATTGAAATCAGACTCCAGAATTACTTTTCCGCCATCTTTCCAGCGTACAATCTTCACATTCCAGGCAAAGGAATCCACATTGGTTATTTCTTCAAAAACGGTGTCTTTGACCGTGGCGCCGTCCACATGGAGGGAATCCCAGACCAGGTTGTCACCCAGTTTGATGAATTGGAGGCCTTCAATACAGTACTGATCGGGTTTGAGGTTGGCGCAGGAAGCGGGATCGGCCAGGGCAGCCTGATTGGCTTTTTGATCTTCCAGGGAAAGACCAGTTGGATTCTTGTCCGGATCTTTGTCCGTTTTGGGCTTGCAAGCTGCGGCCAGGGTCAGTAAAAGCAGAAGGGTCAGGGGAAGTTGTAGCGATTTCATAGGGCTTGAATTTTGAGGTTATAACCAGGTAACGGTAAAACCCCGGAAAGTTACAGAAATTCTCAAAAGGGAAAAATCCGGCCTGAAAGGCTCTTTTCAGGCGATTGTGAAGGAGGCAGCCTGGAAATAAATTCCTTCTGAATCCCGATGTCTCAGGCAGTACAAATTACCCGATTCCCAAACATTAATTCCAAACTTGGGGTTTTATTGGTAAATTGGGCATACATTGAACGGAACCAAGGTTCCTTCATCCTGAAAAAGTGGTTTGTCAGGCTAATTTGTGGAGAAAAATTACATGAGAAAAATTAGTGCAAGGATCAGTTTGAGTCTGTTGATCCTTTTCTGCCTGAGTTTGGGGAAACTCTCTGCTCAAAATGTTGTGATCAAAAGCAGTCCCAACAATCCCGATCCCAACATGCGGCCCTTGCCCGTGCAAAAAATCGCTCGCCTGGGTGTGATCAAGCCTCTCGAACAGGAGCAGGAAGATTTTGGGGCCATTCTGAAAAATATCAAAGTCATTCACCAGCCCGGGGTGGACATCCGCAAGGATGAATATATCCGCCGTAAGGCCGAGGCGAATGCGGCCAAACAGGCCGCCATGCTGGACGGTTCTTACGGCCTGGAGGCCGATAAGACAAATATTACTGAGCCACCTACGGTGGGTCATAATTTCTTTGGCAACTCCTTCAACGGAGGCATCCCCAACGATAATAATATCACCGTTTCCAATGACGGGTTTGTGGTTTCCGCCACCAACACCCGCATTCATATGTACAGCGAAACGGGAACCCAACTTTATGCCGGCACCCTGGGACAGTTTGTGACCGGGCAGGGTATTCCCAACGGCACCAAATTCGATCCCAAATGCACCTACGACCCTGTAAATGACCGCTTCATCGTGGTGTTTTTGAGTGGATCCAGCGCCAATTCGTCCACCATTGTGGTCTGCTTTTCCCAAACCAACGACCCCACAGGCAACTGGAACGTGTACGGCATTACAGGCAACCCTGATAACCTCAACGTTTGGACAGATTTTCCCTCCATTGGCATCTCCAGCTATGAGTTGTTTGTGACCGGAAACCTCTTTACCAACAGCGGCGGCGCCCAGGGAGGGGTGGTCCACCAAATCAGGCTGGCCGACGGTTATGCGGGCAATTCACTCACCGTACAGACCTACACCAACAACTACTTTTCCCTCCATCCTGTCGATGGTGGACTGGCTCCCTACGGGCGCAAATTTTACATCATTCGCAACGAAACTTCAGGTTCCTCCACGGATTTTTTCATCCACGAGGTGACCGACACCATGGGAGTGGGTACCCTCAATGCTCCTGTGGCTGTGCCTTTGCCCCAATCCTACACCCTGCCTCCTGATGCAACCCAGAAAGGGTCCAACACCACCCTTTCCACCAACGATTGCCGCATCCAGTCTTCCTATTATGAAAATAACCGCATTCAATTTGCCTTCAATACCGGGGTCAGCAATAAACCTTCGGTTTATGTGGGCACCATTGTGCTCAGCCCGCTGGGCCTGAACTTTTCCCAGGCCAAGGCCAATATCCTTACCTTCAGTGGGTTGGAAATTGCCTATCCTGGCATTGCCTACGGCGGCACCCAGGGACCTTTCGGGACCAATACCTCTTACGTAATGTTTACTTTTGCTTCATCCAATCACTATCCCAGCCACGGGGTGGTTTATTTTGATACGGATGAGCAATACAGTGCGACCCGCACCCTGCGTCCGGGCTCCAATTCCATTGGGATGGGCGGAAACTGGCGCTGGGGTGACTATTCAGGCATAGACGAACGCCGCAATAATCCAGGCGAAGTGTGGGTGGGCGGCTCCTACGCCATGAATTCGGGCAATACCATGACCTATATTTCTCAGGTCACCACTCCGCCGCCATTGGCAATTGACGATGAGATTACACCCGCCAGCGGCATGACAGTTGCTCCTAACCCGGCCATTGCCAATGTCAGGTTTGAGTTTCCAGTGGAAAAAGCAGGCATGCACAAAGTTTCCATCCTTGACCTGCAGGGCAAAACCGTGGCCGTGGTGGTCAACGACTTTCTGCGCCCGGGGCAGGGAATGACAACATTTGATACACAACTTTTGCCTGCGGGCATTTATATTGTGCAGGTGAATGGGGAAGAGGGGGAGATTTACAGAGAAAAATTTGTGGTAACCAAATAAACTTTATGGCCATTTACGGGAAGAGATTCGCTGAACCCTTCCTTAAATTCATTAAAATCAAAATATGATAAGCCAAATCAAGAAAAATCATTTGTTCGCTGCTTTGATTGCCTTAGGCCTGGGATTTTCTTCCTCTGGCCATGCCCAAAACGCAACTTTTCCTGGTGAAGGAGAGGCAGTTGAGGGAACTATTCAGCTATTTGAGAAGGTCAGCACGTTTGAAGCCCTGCGTGAAACGGATGAGCCCGAGTGGCGGGCCAGTCTGAAAAATACCCGGGTGGCACCCGAGCCGGGCGTGCCTTCGCCCAAGGCAGAGTTTAAGGCTCACAAGGAAAAAATCAATGCAGAGCGCCGCGCTGCTGATGCAATAGTGAACGCTTCCACACCCGCTCAATCCAACAAAACCCAAACCCAGGGCTTGCGTCAGGAAGCCAACTGGTTTGGCCCCAGTACAGACGGAACCCCCAACGACAATGACCTGGCTATTTCTGCAGGCGGAAAAGTGGTGGCTGTTGTGAATACCAATGTGGCCATGTGGCGGGCATCGGGTGGAAGTCCTGTTTTCAATAAATCGCTGGCTGTGTGGGTGGGATTGCCCGGGAATGCCTTTGTATTCGATCCAAGGGTTGAATATGATCCCGAACTGGATCGTTTTATCATCGTGTTTCTGGAAGGTTCAGACGTAAACCAGTCTTTTATTCACGTGTGCTTTTCGGCCACTACTGACCCGTTTGGAGCCTGGAATCATTACAAACTTTCTGGAACAGTGAACAATAACTGGACGGATTATCCCAACCTGGGCATCAACAAAAGCGAGTGTTTCATCACGACCAATATGTCGCCCCAGGGCTCCAATTTTGTGAATCACGGGGTGATCTGGCAGATCAATAAATTTGACGGGTATTCTGGAAACGCCACCATTACCACCAAAAATTACTTCCTGTCCAACGAAGTTGGATGGCAGCCTGTGCTGGGTGGAAACAGCCTCTACGGGCCTCAGGCTTATTTTATCCGTTCCCAGACCTCGCCTTTCGGCAATACCAAAGTGTATTACCTGCGCGAAATCACGGACAAAATCGCAAATGGGGGCACCATTTCTTCCACCCAGACTTTCCAATCCAATATCACTTACACCACTCCTCCTGATGCAGATCAGATGGGTTCAAATGTGGATCTGAATACCAACGGAGCCAATATCCAGAGCGCTTATCTGGAAAATGGGAAAATTCAGTTTGCCCACACCACCAAATTCAACAGCAAACCCCAACTGCTTTATGGAACGGTGCAAATGAGCGGTCTGGGCTTGTCTTTTGCTCAGTTTTCCGCCCAGATGGTGGCCATTGACAGCTTCCATTGTGGTTTTCCCGCTCTGGCTTATGCAGGGGTGGATGCTTTTGGCAATAATAAGTCCATCATGGCATTTGAATTTGCAGGGCCAAATTATTATCCGGGCACTGCGGCCATTTACATTGACGAGAACGGTAACACCAGCGCTCCTTTGATCCTCAAGAAGGGTTTTCAACCCATTGACCTTACCTCGACCGGCAATCCTCCCCCACAGCGCTGGGGCGACTATTCTGGCATCGACGACCGCCGCGACAACCTGGGCGAAGCCTGGTATGGAGGCTGTATTGGCATTGGCGGCAATAATAATGCTACCTGGATTTCTCAAATCCTGACCGACAGCACCCAGATTGTGGCCAAGGATCCTGAGATTACAAAAGTTGAAGGAAATATGACTGTTTTCCCGAACCCCACGGTTGAGTTTGTGAATGTCTTTTTTGACGTTCCTGAGAACAAAAATTACGTGGTCAGTCTGATGGACATGAGCGGAAAAACGGTTACTTCTTTCCCTGAAAAACGCCTTTCCCGGGGTACTGGCCGCTTCACCTTCAATGTGGCTCACCTGCAATCAGGGGTTTATTTCCTGAATGTGACCAGCAACGGAGAAAAAGTTTATTCTGAAAAAGTAGTGGTCAATCACTGAGATAGATTTGCAAAAAAAAAGCTGCCCGAAAGGATTTTCGGGCAGCTTTTTTTATGGGATAAATTTTTAGTTGGACCTAATTCAAAAGAACCAGCCTTTTCACTTCAGAAAGATCCCCCTGGGTGATCCTGCAAAGGTAAATTCCCGGGCTAACCCGTGATGAATTGCTGCCCGTGCCGTCCCAGTTGAGCTGGTAATTTCCAGCGTTCTGCCAATCCTTTACCAGGGTTTTTACTTTTCGACCTGAAAGGTCGAGGATTTCCAGGGTTACATTTCCTGCCTCAGGAAGTGAGTAGGAAAGCGTGGTGGATTGCTCAAAAGGGTTGGGGTAATTGGCCAGCATGAGTCCTGACTTAGGCTCAAGTGCGGTCAGATCAGGATCGGGGATGAAATCCTTGGAAGTGGTGGGAATCGGGGTGAAATTGCCCGTAATCCAGTTTTGCAGCACTTGTGAACCTGTGTAAACAATGTTGGAAAGAGGGAGACTTGTTGTGGGATTTGCCATATAAATATTGGGAGAGGTTGTGAACTTAAAGTGTAGTTCGTCTATTCCGTCCCCGTTATAGTCACCTGCGATCCATTTTTCAATTGCGGCTCCGTTATAAATGGAATTTGCTCCCAAAGCCGTTCCATCCTCACTTCGGTAAACTTTGTTTAGACCTGAGAACTTTTGCAATAATTCGTCATCCAAATCGCCGTCAAAGTCCCCCACTACCCATGTCTCAAGAGCGTAAAATCCCGAGTAAACAAGGGAAGTGCTGATTGAGGTGCCATTAATTGTCGCTTTGTACAAATTGTTAGAGCCAACCAGTTTATATAAAAGCTCGTCTTTTCCAATGTTTGTAACAGATTTAAAATCACCTACTATCCATTTTTCAACCTGTGCTCCAAGGTTAATTAAAGGTGTTGTTGCTAAAGTAATTCCGTCTTCACTAATGTAAAGGTTATTGTCCCCTGAGTACATTTGCAACAATTCTTCATCTCCATCACCATCAAAATCACCTGTAATCCAGTTGGAGAGACTTTGAGCACTGTAAATGCTGCCGGTCGTACCTAGAGCCTGTGCTTTTTCGCTATAGTAGATTGAGTTGGAGCCTGTAAATTTGTATAGCAATTCATCGTCACCGTTGCCGTCAAAATCCCCTTTGATCCATTTATCAAGATTCATCGAACCCGGGTAAATAACAAAGCCATTCCCAAGTGAAAGAGGTTGAGTGTCGTCACTTTTGTAAATTTTGCTAAGACCAGAGAATTTTTGAAGGACCTCATCTACTCCGTTGCCATCAAAATCTCCAACCAGCCAATTCTCAATGTTATAAGAGCCTGAATAAACCGGGGTAGAGCCCAAGTTTGTCCCATCAGTACTTACATAATCAATTGTCGCCGCAAATTTGTGCAAGAGGTCAAAGTCAACCTGAACCTTAGTCAGTTGAGTACCCAGGCTGCTTGGGTAATCATCAATTGTTTTTGCATAATCATTATACATGGCAAGATGTTTGATGAATCTGTCCGACCCTGGGTCATTAAAAGCCCCCAGGATCAAAATATCAAGCAGTTTTTTCAAATTTGCCTGATCTGAAGGCGTGTATCCTGGAAGGATCTGGGAGTAATGGGCGAGCTGCCCGAAGGTTTCCATGTCCCTGGTATCGAACTCTGTGGTATTGGCTGGGAAAGTGAATGGTGCTCCGTTGTATGCATAATAAACCCCACCCTGACGGGGATAAATTGCTAACTGGTTAGTGGTAAGGTCGAGCCGGTGTTCAATGATGTGGTTAATGCCCAACCGAATTGAATTTTGCATATCAGCATATATCGGGAGATTTGTGGGGGTGGTGCTCATAGTTTCAATCAGCCCCCGCAGGATGATCAGGTGGTACCAGATTTTGGTGTCATGGTCAACCAAAATCCCTGTATTTACCCCCAAATCATCAATAATGGCATCATCAGACCCTGTACGCCAGCAACCGTAAAAATGGGAAGATGGATTTTGGTCCTGGCTGCCCATTATAGTCTGACAAAGGTTAAGGGCTTTCTTCAGATACTTTTTCTCACCCGTAACTTTGTAGGCACTGGCCAGGGCCCACGCACCAAACCCCTTGTAATTAGTAGTTGTGCTCCAATAAACTGAAGGTTTGAGAAACCAATTCGAACCATGTTCAATGGGTTTGTAATACTTTCCTGCCGAAGAGCTGGCAATTTCTCTCAGGTACCAGTAACCATCAGTCAGTGTCTTCATCCCTCTTGCCTGGGGATAAGGGGAAGAACAATTTATGCTACTAGTTTCTCCGAGGTGAGTTGTAGTGTAATTAATTCTATGGGCCCACCATATGAATCCCCCATCATCTTGCTGGGCATCATCAGTCAAATAATCCAGGGCCCAATTCATTCGGTCACTATATAAAGAATTACTAACTCTTCGTGCCAAATGGGTGTAAGAACGGCCATAATCCTCTGTTTGGCGAATCAAAGGGTGAGCGCTCCAATAATTGACAGAAGAACAACCATTATTGAAAGTTCCATTGCACCAGGTTGAGCCCCCAACTAAATCATAATATCCTAATTTCCAGGTTCCTTTTGGCCATCTTTGGGAAAGACTGAAAGAAGGAATGCAACCTGAAATAGAAATCATTTTGGGTTGCTCGCGACTTGGTTCCACAACCAGATGTGAATTGTAAATTGTTGAACTATTGATTGATGTTGTTGAGTAGGAGTTTCCAGGGTCCGGGTCCGTTATTTGCCCAAAAATAGAATTGAAAAGGCAAGAAAAGAGAATTGCGCAGCAGATTTTTGCCGTTTTTGATTGTTTTTTCATTTTTGTTGTTGTTAAACTTGGATTCAATGGGTGGCAATTAAGAGAGTCTTAATCCCTGGTTCCCATTTTCTAAAATATAATCACAATACCTGCAAGTGTGTGGAAACAAAGAAACAGAATATTTTTTTAATCTGAGGTGATAAATGAAAAGTGATGCTCCTGAATTATCTGGTAAAGGAATTTGGCTGAAACCTGATTGAAATCCCTGGCAGGTACTTTCCCCAAAAAATATTAATTTGCAGGCCGTTTCGTTTCAAATGAAACCCTTTCAGATTGATGAAGACCGTTGCATTACATACCCTTGGCTGCAAGCTCAATTTTTCGGAAACTTCCTCCGTGGGAAGGCAATTCCTGGATCAGGGCTTTGAGCGGGTTGAATTCACGGAAAAAGCGGACGTGTATGTGATCAATACCTGCTCTGTCACGGACAATGCCGACAAAAAGTGCCGCAACATCGTCAGCAAGGCCCTGCGCCTCAATCCTGAGGCGTATGTGATCGTAATGGGCTGCTACGCCCAACTCAAGCCCAAAGAGATCGCCGGCATTCCCGGGGTGGACCTCGTTCTGGGCGCCAAGGAGAAATTTCGCCTCTTTGAGATCATCAATACCTTTGATAAAACGCCCAGTTGCACCGTGGCTGCAGGCGAAATCGGAGAAGTGACGGATTTCGTCAATTCCTTTTCCCTGGGCGACCGCACCCGTTCCTTTCTCAAGATTCAGGATGGATGCGATTATAAATGCACTTTCTGCACCATTCCTTTGGCCAGGGGCAAAAGTCGCAGCGATTCCCTTGAAAATATCCTGAAAAATGCCCGTGAAATTGCCCAGGCAGGAGTGAAGGAAATTGTGCTGACGGGAGTGAATATTGGCGATTATGGCACCAATCAGCCGGAAAATTTTCTGGATGTGATTCAGGCGCTGGATGAAGTGGAGGGGATTGACCGTTACCGCATTTCCTCCATTGAGCCCAATCTCCTCAGCGATGAAATCATCGCTTTCGTGGGTCGTTCCCAGCATTTTATGCCGCATTTTCATGTGCCGCTGCAAAGTGGGAATAATGAATTGCTGGGCAAAATGCGCCGCCGTTACAAAAGAGAATTATATGCCTCACGGGTGCAAAAAATCAAGGAAATCATGCCCCATGCCTGCATTGGTGTGGATGTGATTGTGGGCTTTCCCGGCGAAACGGATGCCCATTTCATGGATACCTATGAGTTTCTGAATCAGCTGGATGTTTCCTATCTGCATGTCTTTACCTATTCAGAGCGTTCCAACACCGTGGCCGCAGAAATGGAAGGCCGGGTTCCCTCTCAGGTTCGGGCCGAACGGAGCAACATGCTGCGCATCCTTTCTGAGAAGAAAAGACGCCACTTTTACGAGCAATTTCAGGGCGCTTCGCGGCCTGTGCTGTTCGAAGGCGAAGCCAAAGATGGCTTTTTGCAGGGATTTACGGACAATTACATCCGTATTTCCACCCATTACGATCCCGAATTGATCAACCAGATCGAACCCTGTCTGCTGACCGGCTTTGACGAAAACGGAAACATGACGGTTGAGTTTACCCACTCTCCCGTTCGCATCTGACATGAGGAAAGGGCTCCTTTCTTACCTGGTGCTGCTCTTGTTCTTGATTACGGGGAAAAATCTCACGGCCCAGGCCGAATTCAACGTGAAATTGAAGCAAAATTCCCCTGAATTATACCAGTTTTTGCGTCAGAATCAGGGAGAAATCCATCCAGACTCCCTGAAATCAGTCAGAAATTCATTTCCTGGCCTCGAAAGCCTGCGCAGCGTTCATTTTCTGCATCAAAATTTGCGTGAAAATCCTGTGGAATCTGTGGACAGGCTGGTGAATCTTTCCTTTTCAGGTCAAAGTCCTTCTGCGGTGAAAAATCTGCTGGAGCAAAGTGGCCAGTTTGAGTTTGTGGAGGAAAACAGGTCGGTAAAGTTGCATTCTATCGAATCTGACCCAACCTTGCCCAACGACCCTGAAATCGGCCAACAATGGTACCATTCCTACATCCGCACCTTTGAAGCCTGGGAAATCACCAAAGGCGACGCCACGGTGGTGATTGGGGTGATTGATACAGGAATTGAATATTCCCACCCTGAGTTTGCGGGTCAGTTGAAGGTAAATGCGGCTGAAGACCTGAACGGAAACGGCACCTTTGAGCCCTGGCCCTCCAGCGAGACCCGCAATGGTCTCACCGGCGATTTTGACGGGGTGGATGCGGACGGCAACGGCTTCGCCGACGATGTGATCGGGTGGGATTTTACGGATCAGCCCCGCAGTCCGTTTGGAGGAGATTACCTCTTTGAGGATGCAGATCCCCAGGACGAGAATCAGCACGGAACCCTGGTTTCGGGCATTATCGGGGCGAAGGAAAATAATAATGAAGGAGCGGTAGGCATAGCCCCGGGCTGCAAAATTCTGACCCTGAGGGCCTTTTCTGCCAATGGCACGGGCGAAGACGACGACATCTCCCGCGCCATTGTGTATGCGGCCGACAACGGGGTAAATGTGCTGAATTTCAGTTTTGGGGACATTTATCCTTCCCTGACCATGCACGAAGCCATCATTTATGCCGAGGCCAAAGGTGTAATCATGATTGGGTCGGCCGGAAATGGAACAGGTGATCAACTGCATTATCCCTCCAATTTCAACGAGGTGATTTCAGTTTCAGCCACCGCGGTGAGCAATTCTGGGGAAATTCTCTGGCCTCTAAGTAGTTACGGACTGACCGTCAGCCTGGCTGCGCCAGGCTCAGGTATCTTTACCACAGACTTGTTGGAAAATGATGGCGGCTACGGCACCTTTTCAGGCACCAGCACCTCTGCACCCATGGTTTCCGCCGCGGCAGCCCTCATCCTTTCCCAGCGGGGCACTTGCACTCCCCAGCAGATGCGGGGCATCCTCACCACCTCTGCAGACGATGTAAGCCAGACAGGCTGGGACCACCTGACTGGCGCTGGTCGCCTGAATATTGAAAAAGCCCTGCAAACGGTAGGAGGATCTCATGTGCAGATTACCTCGCCCCTCAACGATCTTGGCAGCAATGCTTCTTCCGTGGCCATTATTGGCACAGCCCTGCACCCCGAATTTGTCAGCTATACGCTGGATTATCAGCCAGGCACGGACGGGCTTCCCACCTGGATCACCATTTCCACCAACAACCTGACTCAGGTGCATGAGGATACCCTGGGTACCTGGGACCTGTCTGCTTTGGACGAAGGCGAATACACCCTGCGGCTCAAAGTGGTGCGCAGCAATGGTTACATGGTCGAGGACCGGGTGCGCTTTGTGCGCGATACGACACCTCCAGAGGTGGAGGTGAAGTTTGCCGCTTCGGCCTGGGATAATAATGAAAAACGGGTGCTGATTGTGTTTCGCAGCTCAGATAATGGGGTCAATCGTCTCAAATTCAGGTCTTTGGGCAGCAGTAACTGGCAACAAACCACCTTCGATCGCACCACCCGCAACGGCGAATTTTTGTTGGGCAAAGAACTCCTTTCCGCAGGCAGTTATGAGTATTTTGTGGAATGCACCAACCCTGCGGGACTGGTGGGAAATTCTCCCCTGGATACTTTTTCCTTCACCCCGGCCTTTATTTCCCTTTCTTCCTTCAACGAACTCAATTATTACATCCCCATGGGCAGCTATTTGCCTACGGCCTGGGACCTGGACGGCGACGGACTGAAGGAGGTGGTGATGAGCGAATATGGCTCTTCTCTGGGTTTTGGCCGGCTGAAATTTTACGAATATAATGGCGGATTTTTCTCGGCCGTGGATTCCATTTCCCAGAAAAACATCCTCATTCCCAAAGACATAGCTGATGTGGATGGAAATGGATTGCAGGAATTACTTTGCTCTGTCAATGACTCCATTCTGATCCTGGAACAGGCGACGGCAAATGCATTTCCCCACACCCAAAAGTATGTCAATGAGGGAAATGGCTATTTTGCAGCCCGTTTTGGCGACACAGACGGGGATGGAAATCTCGAAATGCTGGCCAAGGATTTTGAAGATTATTATGTTTTTGAGCGAAACGGAACTGACTGGAGTCAGACCGCCGTTTTGGCTGATGACAGTCCTGATTATTTTGGCTCAGTGGCACCCCTGGCTTTGGTGGACGATTTTGACGGAGATACAAAGAAAGAAGTGGTTTACGGGGATTATGACGGCGATTTTCTGATTTACGAGCATGTTTCGGGGAATAATTATCTCCGCACTTTTCTGGACACCACAAACCTTGAAAAAAGTGGTTCTTACCTCACGAGTGGCGATTTTGATCAGGATGGAAAGCCTGAGATTTTCGTGGCCGTCCATTCTTCCTTTTTGAGGAATGCAGATTTTGAATACGACACGCCATTCTGGTGGCTGCGCATTTTCAAAAGTACGGGCGATAATGCTTTCACCAAAGTATGGGAAGATCGATTGTATGACAATGATACTGAGGATTATAACGCCGTAACCTCGGGCAATTTGGACCAGGATCCCGGCGACGAAATTCTTTTCACCACCTTTCCCCGAACTTACCTGATCGACCACGACGGCAGCGATTATTATTTTCGCTGGTTTCACTACGGGGCCCTTTGCACAGACCATGTGATAGGCGATTTCAATGGAAACGGAGTCAACGAATTTGCCCTGGGATTGGGTGATTCTGCCGTATTTTATGAATTTGATTTCAATTACACTGGACCACAACCAGCTGCCTGGTTGTGGGGAGAAGTCAGTGGCGCGGCCACCTCAGAATTGCATTGGGAAGCATCTCCTAATGCCACGGAATATCTGATTTTCAGGGGGATTTACATCCCGGGCAGCACCAGCATTACTTTGATTGATTCCACCACCTCCCTCAATTTTTCAGATGCAGGACTGACCAGCGGAACCACCTATTTATATGTGATTCTGGCCAAAAATCCATCCCTGAACCCCGTTTATGCCGAGGAATTTTCCAACGCCATCCTCCTCACTCCCCATGCCCCATACCGTCTGGACAGCGTGACCGCCATTTCAGCCACCCAGGCCATGGCCTGGTTTGATCAGCCCATGGACGATCTGCCCGAAAATAATGGCAAATTCCTGCTCAATGGCCAGCACCATCCTGTAAGCATGGTACGGTTTGGAGAAGCTGGAAAACGCCTTCTGCTTGGCTTTGACCAGCCTTTGCAGGCTGGCTCCAACCTGCTGGAAGTGGATTCCACCCTGCGGGATGCCTTGCTTGGTCCGCCCGACCTGTCCACCCTGACCCAGGTTTTTACCTGGAATCCTGATACGGCCCAGCACCTGTACCTGACCCATTGGGAGGCCATTTCTGACAAAGAAGCTAAACTTTGGTTCAATTTTCCAGTTGATAATTCGGCCCTTGACCCTGACAATTATGCCCTGGACCCGTACGGGACCCTGGCTTCCATCAGCTGGGCAAACGCCCAGCAGGAAGGCGTGAAAGTCACCTTGCAGGAGGTGGCCTTTGGGGCGCTGGGGTATCCTCTTTCCATCACGGTGACAGGGGTTAGCGCCCAAAATGGAGCCCAAATCCTCGAAAAAGAAGGCAATACCGCCACTTTTGCGGTCAATCAGTCCGACCTGACCCAGACCTTTGTGTATCCCAACCCCTACAGCAACCATGCCCATTTTGAGGGGATTCGCTTCGCCAATCTCACCTCAACAGCCGAAATTGAGGTGTTTTCTGCTT
This sequence comes from Bacteroidia bacterium, assembly GCA_020635905.1. Classification (GTDB taxonomy): domain Bacteria; phylum Bacteroidota; class Bacteroidia; order J057; family JADKCL01; genus JACJYV01. Next base: position 699,069 of record JACJYV010000003.1, on the reverse strand, counting down.
CGGGATTCAAGGTGATGTCACTGACCGAAACGGACGGAGACGGCGGGGTCACCTGGGACCTGCGCGACCTGAGGGGCGAGAAGATCAAGCCCGGGGTTTATGTTTTCCGGGTCAACGACCCGGAAACGGGGGAGGAGTTTGTGGGGAAATTTTCTGTGGTGGAGTAGGGGGGATCAGGATAGATACAGCCTTAATGAAGGGACATACCTGAAATCTTTTAAATTATAGGTAAATAGAGGGATTTCATACGCCAAAGAGGTAGCAGCAATTATTGCGTCAGGTATTTGCAGCCCATGGCTAAGACTGAATTTTTCTATCAGGCGAAGAGCAATCCTTGAAATTTCATTGTCAATTTCTATTACATTAAACCCCTTCAACCTTGCCTTCATTCTGGTTAATTCTTCCTTATTTCCCATACCCTGATAAAGTTCCATAACCGTAATCGTAGACAATAAAATTGCCCCTGAACTTATTTTTCTAAGCTCATCAAGAGTATCCGCATTCCCATTGAAAGCATGAATCAAAATGTTTGTATCGCAAAGGACCATCCTCAGGCTTGCCCTCGTTTCCAGCCTCGTTTTCTAATTTCTTCCAGGCTTCTTGGCTTATTTTTCCAAATTCCAAACAGCTCAGTTGGGTCAATATTTTGATCCCTTTGAAGAATTGTTGGCTGAGATCCCTTTTCAGTTGAATCAATAACTGAAAAATCATCAATTTTCAATTCCTTGAGCAATTCCAAAAGTCTTTGCAATTTATGAGGATTGGTTGTTTCTATTGTAATTTTCATCTTAAGATCAGCTCTTAATCTAAAATACGAATAAAATGGAAATGGATTTTGTTGAATTTAAAAATACTGATGTTGCTCTCATAGACAATTAACCACCATCATTAAATTCGTTCAAAAAAAATCTGAAATTTGTATATTGTAGAGAGAATTATGGGGCGTTATGAAGATATGTTGCTTTTTAAATAATCCATTTCAATCCAATGAGTATTCAAATTGAACTCCCACAAGGTCTTAGCCTGAGTAAATTCGAGTTAAGTATGTTGTTAGCGGCAAAGCTTTTTGAAGAAGGGCTAATTTCAACAGGCCAGGGCGCAGAGATGGTAGGACTTTCCAAACAAGCATTTATTGAGGTTTTGGGGAAGTACAAAGTCTCTGTTTTTCAGGGCACATCTGGAGATCTGGAAAATGACATTGCAAATGCCTGAGTTGATTGCCTAAACTTTACTTTTTCAGTAATCCAAACAAAAAAAACTGCCCCGTTCCCGGGGCAGCCTTTCAGGTTTGTTACTGGTCAGTCCTGCTACTTAATGAACAATCATAAACTTGCCACTTTCCTTGATTCCGTGACCAGAGAGGCGGTAAAAATACACTCCGTTTTCGAAGCCTGAAGTGCTGAGTTGGGTTTGCTTGCCTTCGGCCTGGAGGGTTTTGATGATCCTGCCTTTGGCATCCATGAGTTCGATTTTGACGGCTTCAGCTTTGCTGTTTTCCCAGGAAAAGTTGAGCTGGTCACAGGCAGGCTGGGGGTAAACTTTGGCCGTTGAGGCCTCATTCACTATCTGGTCGCCCATTTTAAAGCTGGTGCATCCTGCCACGGTCAGGTTCTGACCGTTGTAGAGGGGGCCGCTCATCGTGCCATCGCAAAAGTTGACTTCCTGGCTGTGTGAATCCGTAACAAACTTCTGACGTCCCACTTTCTTCACCACCCAGTCACGGACCAGATTGCCATTGGCATCATACTGTACGCCAGCCGTACCCGGGTCGTACACATTTACCAGAATCTTTCCGCTGCTGCCAACCGTGCCCAGGTATTGTCCCTGGTACATAGTAGAGCCCGTCGTCATGCCTGAGGGCAAAGAACTTGCGGAAATCCCATTGATCACCAGAACCAGACCGTTGTCCATCTCAGTTTGAATCGTGATTTCGTCAGGACCACATGGCGGGGGATAGCTGTCGCACCAGATAGGGCCGGCATTAATCAGCGAACTGTTGATGGGGAGGTACACAGGCACGGGCATTCCAGTCGCATTGGTGGGGACCAAAATGGCAAACCCCGTAAAAGTCGCCCCGTATTGGTAGTACTGGGTGTACGCCGTGAGGTTGGTGCCCTGAGCAAAGGGAAGGGGGAGGCTGGGCGTGCCCGAAGTCTGGGCAAACCCAGAAAAGAATCCTGCCAGCAGAAGCAGCAGGGCGAAAAGTGTTTTGTTGTTAATGGGTTTCATAAAACTTGAATTTGTTTGTGATGAAAATTGAAAGGTTTGAGTAATGTCGTTTGTCATAAGGTGTTTTGTTTGTGATGACACAAAGATGCAGAGCGCCCCTCAAACCCAAACTGGTGTTTTAGGAATCGGTTGATCTGGGGTAGGAATTGGTGGATTCGGGATAGGACAACAAAAAAATTACCTGCAAATCAACGCCAGAATAGCAGACTTGCCGTTTGGAAATCCAATGTGAATAACATATAGATTTTTCTCATAAGTTACCCCGGAAATGCTTAACTTTGCGGAACATTAATCAGAGTTAAAAGAGTCATTATCATGGGAAAAGAAAAAGCCGGCCTGGTCAGCGCACCCGCCAAAAAAGATACTCCCGATTTTACCCTGGCTACCCAGCCAGCTCCCCAGTTCAAACCTGAAGCAGATTCAGTTCCTGTCCAGAGGCAGGAAGCCCAGGAAGAGAAAAAGTCCTCCGTTCAGGGCCCCAAAACGTCTGAATTGCACAAAAAGGCCCTCGAACTCACTGAGCAGTTTGCCGCTGCCAATGACAATCCTCAGACCCAGGCCAAAATTGGCGCGGAACTGGTCCAGATATATTATATGCTGGACTCCCGCATCAGCAGCCACACCCTCGGCTTCTCCAATGCTGGCAGCGACGACCTTGCCACTGTTTTCGACCTCAACGATCCCCTCTTTGGGTTGATGGGCATATCTGCTGCCAATCCTTATAATAATTTCTCTGATTGGGACGCCGCGGCCAAAAATACGGCCGCTTCCTGGGACCCCAAAGATCTACATGCCGCCTACTCAGGCAATGGAAAAGTTCGCACTGACAACAGCGGCACGGGCGACGTGGAATCTTTCCGCGAAAAGGTCAAAACCAGCAACTTCAAAGACGACGGCAACGGCAACCTCAGCCTCAAAGGCACCATGGACTGGACCAAAGAGCAGGGAGGCACCGCCACCTATAACCCCGATCTCGACATCTCTGTGTCCGAAATGAAGCAGATTGTGGGCCCCGGCCTGGTTTACCACGCCTCCATGTACGACCAGAAACACGGCAAAGGCTCTGCCGACCAGGTTATCCAGAGCTGGATCGACGAAATGAAAACCGCCTTCCGCATAGCCAAAATCGACACCGTCGAGGCTCAGGCAGCCTACATAGGCCACTCCGCGGGCGAGATTGTCTTCAGCAAGCTCAGCGAAGGTCAGACCAATACCCTCAGCAGCGACCCCTCAGAAGCCAATTACTCCAAATCCGAGGGCGGCCCCGTCCGCTACGGACCCGGCAAAAAATACCATGACTCCGTCGATCCTGCCAATGCCCTCAATGGCTACGCCAACATGGACCAGGATCAGTTCAACCATGCAGTCAACGACACCTTCATTGGCCGTGGACCCGTGCAGGTCACCCATGACTGGGGCTACACCCGCGCCCTCATCATGATGGAGGAAATGGCCAAAACCACTGAGAAAAAAGAGGACAAAATCCTCCTTTGGGAAGCCGTCAAGGCCATCAAGGAAGATCCCTCACAAGCTGCCAATCCCAAATACAGCTTCCTTTTTTCCGCTGCCTTCATGCACATCTCGGGCGGCGCCCGCCAGTCGGCCCGCCTTGCCACCAGCAACGTGGACTTCTACGGACAGGATGCCGCATCAAGCTGGGTTGCCGGCGGCGGCTGGAACATCCTCGAGCACTACAATGCCAATCCTACCAAAGCCAACAAAGGCCACGTGGACTCGGCCAATCGCAAATCCAGAGCTTACTCTGAAGTGGTCAAACTGCTGAAAGCCAAGCTCAAAGCGAAGCCCTAAACCACCTTTCATACCCTCAATAGTATCCTTTTCTCCCAAAGGGGGATAAGTTTTTGGGCGTGCCCCTCCTTTCCAGTCGGGTCGGGCTTGCTCCGGGGTTTCGTGCCTCGCGGCGGCTTTGCCGCACCCGCTCGCCACCGCCCGCCAAAGTGGCGGGCGCCCTCCACATCCCTCACGCACCCCGATTTGGCGAAGCCAAATAATCCTGATGCTCTCAAAAACATCAAAAAAATTATTTCAAAAAATAAAATAATCAACAATAATAATTTTGTAAATCAGTCATAAAATTACTTCCTTTGCAACGCAATCTGCCCAAAAGGCCAGCATCGCTGCAGCAAACCTCAGATTTTCCACCCGGAAAAACTCCCGTTTAGCTGGCCCTTGGTGCTCCATCAATAATGGGGGCTTCAACATTGTAAAACAAGGCGGACACAGGCAGAGAAAGTGCCCGCAATCCACGGTTTAGGGAAAAAACTTGCTGGGAACCAATTGCATTGCCCCATTTTCAAATTAATCCAACAATCCTTTTTTAAACCCATGTCAGACGATTTTATCATTGATATTCATGCTCATTCCACCTTACGCGCCTATAATGCAATCCCTCCCAACGGCAGCCCCAACATCTGGGAACAAACCCTGAATGCGGTTGCCGAAACCAAACTGGCCCGCTGGGCCCGCATGAGCACCCGCGAAATAGCCAAGTATTCCCAGGCCCACTACTACGCCATGGCCGAAGGCAAAGTCAGGGTGCTTTTTGACTCGCTTTACCCCATTGAAACAGGCTTCCTCAAACTTCGCAAAGTACCCGCCCGCATTGCGGGAAAAGGCGGCCTGAAGGAGATCATGTCCGCAGTGATTGGCTTTGAAAACCAGAAAATTGAAAACATTTTCAATCGCAAAGACTACTTTACCGACCTCAAAAACCAATACGAATTTCTCCTGAAGGGGCAGGGCCCTTCGCCCGATGGCCGCTTCAGCTACAAACTGGTCCACGATTTTCAGGAATTAATTTCCCTGCGGGAGCACGAACCCGAAACCCTTGGGGTGGTGGTTACCGTCGAGGGCGCCCATTGCTTCGCCTCTGGCTCAGCTTTCAAACGCAAACTTTCGCCTGGCGAGCTGAAGGAAATGGTCTCTGACAACGTCCGTCAGATCAAAAGTTGGGAGTATCCTCCCTTCTTCATCACCCTGGCACACCACTTCTGGAACCAACTGGGCGGGCATATCCGCAGCATGAAAATGCCCGTGCACGCCTTTTTCAACCAAAGCACGGGCCTCAACACGGGCATGACCGAACTTGGCTGGCATACCATCCGCGAATTGCTCACCCGCCGCAACGGCAGGCGCGTTCTCATTGATTCCAAACACATGAGCATGAAGGCCCGCAAGGAATTTTACGATTTCATTCAGGGGCATAATTACCTGCATCCCGAAGACACCATTCCCATCATTTGCTCGCATACGGGAGTGAACGGGTTCAAAACCATGAAAGGGTCGATCGAAAAGAAAGACAAAAAACGCAAAATCAAGAATTCCTGGTTTCACAGCTGGGCCATCAACCTTTCAGATGAGGAGATTCGCATCATCCACGATTCTGGCGGACTCGTGGGCGTAATGCTCGACAAAGGCCTGCTGGGTGGACTATCCACCGTGGAATCCATCACCAGCCTGGAAACTCCCGAGGAGAGAAAGGCAGGTTTCCTCAAGCTGATCTGGTCCAATATTTTTCAAATGGTCAAAGCCGTGGGTAAGCCCTCGGGCTGGGACATCATATCCCTGGGCAGCGATTTTGACGGCCTGATCGTGTACATTGAGGGCTACGAAACTGCTGAAAAACTCAAAAATGTTTACCAGGATCTGATTGATTATCTGGAGGATACGAAGTATATGCACGAGTATTGGTACGGATATTCCCCGGCCGAACTGGTGGAAAAAGTCATGCAGAAAAATGCTTTCAACTTTCTCAAACTCCATTTTTAATGAAGGAATTGGTAACTTATCCCCGGAAAAAATCTTCGATGAAAAAAAATACGATCAGCTTCCCCAAAGCGGGGCTCGACAAGGAAACTTTACTGCAAAAAATGACCGAGAGGCGTGCCAATGACACCCATTGGCAAACGGGCAAGGCCTTCGCCCTCGTTTACCATCCCGGAAAAGAGCGCTCAGAGGCCATCAAAGCGGCCTACGACATGTTTTTCTCCGAAAATGCGCTCAATCCCACCGCCTTCCCGAGCCTGCGCCAGTTTGAAGCTGAGGTCATCGCCATGACCGCCGACCTTTTTCATGGTGATGAAAATACCTGCGGCAGCCTTTCCTCGGGCGGCACGGAAAGCATCCTCCTGGCGGTGAAAACCGCCCGGGAATGGGGCAAAAAGAAGATGAAAATTGCCCATCCCGAGATTCTGATTCCCGAAACAGCCCACCCCGCTTTCTACAAAGCAGGTTATTATTTTGGGGTCAAAGTGACCAAAATTCCCGTGCGGGAAGATTTTCGGGTGGATATGGAAGCCATGAAGGCGGCCGTTTCTGAAAACACCGTTTTGCTGGTGGGCAGCGCCCCTTCCTATCCCCACGGAGTGATCGATCCCATTTCCGAACTGTCCGACCTCGCGGTCGAAAAGGGCCTGCTGCTGCATGTGGATGCCTGCATTGGCGGTTTCATGACCCCCTTTGCCAAAAAGCTGGGTTGGCCCATTCCCGACTGGGATTTCAGCCTGCCCGGCGTGACCTCCATTTCGGCTGATGTACACAAGTACGGCTATGCGGCCAAAGGGGCCAGCACCATCCTGTACCGCAACCATGAATTGCGCAAGCATCAATTCTACGTCATAACTGACTGGTCAGGAGGGATATACGGGTCGCCCACCATGCTGGGAACCCGTCCGGGGGGAGCCATTGCCGCGGCCTGGGCCGCGCTCATGACCATCGGCGAAGCTGGCTACCTCGAAATGGCGGCCCGCACCCTGAAAGCTACCCAGATGTTGCAGGAGGGCATTGCAGCCCATCCCGAACTGAAAATCATCGGCCAGCCCGATGTGAGTCTGTTTGCCTTTGGCAATTCTGAGGAGGGAAAAAACATTGACATTTATGCCCTGGCCGACGAACTCAGCAAAATGGGCTGGAGTTTTGACCGCAATGCAGTTCCCATCAGCATTCATATCACGGTCAATCAGATTCACCTGGAAGTCGTATCCGATTTTCTGGCCGATCTGAAAACAGCCCTGGACAAAGTGAAGAAATTTCGCCTCAGCCATGTAACTTCCAAAGTGCAGATCAAAGCAGTCAAAGGCCTGCAAAAAATCCTTCCTGAAGGCGCCCTGGCCAAAATACAGTCTGCCACGGCAGGCAAGGGTGGGGGAGGCGCCCCCAAAGCGGCCATGTATGGCATGATGGGCGCCCTGGCTGGCACAGGCGACCTGCACACCATGGTCCTCAATTTCCTGGATAAGCTCAACGGCCTCGAAAAGGTCGAAATCAAAGCCAGCGAATCTGATTAAGCTGGATCTGGAATGGAATTGGGCCCGGCAAAACTTCTCAGCCAGCTAAAGTGGTATTTCCTGCCGCTGGTTTTGTTTTGGATTTTTTGCGGGATCATGCTTTCACTTTACGGCTATGAGGGCAGTTTTTTATTGCTCAATTCCCATTCACACCTGCCCGTAACGGATTTTCTGGGCCGTCACCTTACCCATCTGGCAGATGTGCTCATTCTTCCTCTGGTGGTTTTATTAATTGCCTGGAAAAAAGATAAAGCGCTGGCTCCCACCACCTTATTTTTGATGGTGCTCACGGGGCTAACCGCTCAGGCCCTCAAAATGTGGGTATTTGACGATTGGATGCGTCCCACCGTGGTCTGTGCGGGCAATCCTGATTTTGTATGTCTGCTGGAAACGCCTCCGCGGGTTCATTCCTTTCCCTCAGGGCACGCCACCACTTTCGCGGCGGGAGGCCTGGCCTTTGCCTGGTTGGTACGCGAATGGAAGGGCTGGGCGCAGATTGGCGTGGGATTGATTACCATTGCCCTTTCTTATACCCGGGTTCACATTGGGGTACATTTTCTGGGGGATATATTTGTGGGATCTGCCCTGGGAGCCATTGGCGGGCTCTTTTTGTTTGGAATTGTCTATCCTCGATTTCAACAGATCCTTGCCAAAATTCCCGAGTCCAGGCTCGAAAGCCTGGGCGTGGTGGTGATCGTCCTTTCCATTTTGATCCTGAGCCTGCGCTTCATCCAGTTGGAGGTATTTTAGAATTTTGCTTTTTGAAAAACTCCCCAACTTTTTCTTAATTGCCAAGGCAATCACGGCAATTGCCGGGTAAAAATATTTATGGCGGAAACTCCTCCGAAAATCGATTTTCAGGATACCAGGCTGGCCTTCAGCCACATGAGCGACAAGGCCCTGAAACGCAGGTATCGCCTGTTCAAAATGATTGATTCGCCATTTCTGACCAAAATAGGTCCACCTACAGTGACCTTTTCCCTCAAGGCGGGCCTGCCTGTGATTGGCATGATTCGCACCACCATTTTTGACATATTTTGCGGGGGAACTTCTCTGCCCGATACGGTTTCCCGCTCAGAATTGCTTTTTGGCAACGGGGTGAAAACCATCCTCGACTATTCAGTCGAGGGAGAGAAAACAGATGCGGGCTTTGACGCCACCCGTGATGAAATCATCCGTACCCTGGAACACGGAGCAAAGCACGAAGCTGTGGGCTTTTCGGCCATGAAAGTGACCGGCATTGCTTCCTTTGATCTACTGGCCAGGCTTCAGGCAGGTGCTGCCCTCACCAATGAGGAGAAAGCGTCTTTGGATCGGGCCCGTCAGCGCATGGAGGCTATCTGCAAGCGTGCCTGCGAACTGAAACAGCCTGTTTTCGTGGATGCCGAGGAAACCTGGATTCAGGATGTGATCGATCAGTGGACAGAGGAGATGATGGAGAAATACAACCAGGATGGTCCTTTTGTGTACACCACCCTGCAATTTTATCGCTGGGGACGGGTTGAATACCTGAAGGAATTGATTGAAAAGGCCCGTCAGGGGGGATTTATTCTGGGGGTAAAAACCGTGCGGGGAGCTTATCTGGAGAAAGAGCGGGAGCGGGCGGCTGAAAAGGGCTACAAAGATCCTATTCAAAAGGACAAAGCGGCCACAGACCGCGATTTTAACCTGGCTTTGCAGCTCTGTTCAGAAAATCCTGAAGTCACGGCCATTTGCTGCGGCACCCATAATGAGCAAAGTTCCCTCCATCTGGCCAATCTGATGGAAAAAGCTGGTCTGCCCCATAACCATCCCCATTTTCTCTTTGCCCAGCTTTTGGGAATGTCTGATAATATTTCCTTTAACCTGGCCCACCACGGCTACAACGTAGCCAAATATCTTCCCTACGGCCCGGTACGGGCCGTATTGCCCTACCTTTTTCGTCGGGCCGACGAAAATACTGCCATTGGCGGCCAATCCAGCCGGGAGGTTTCCTTGCTACGCAAGGAAGTGCGGCGGCGAAAAGGAAAAGTGGGTTAATTTCGCTCAACGCCCATTTCCCAAAGTCCATTCCACAAAAGTATTCATGACCTCGGCCCAATGCGCCTTTTCGTAATCAGGGTTTCCGTCAGGCATAATTTCGAAGAAATTATGGTCCATTCGGGCATAGCGTTTCAAACTCAGATTTGATTTCCCTTCCTGAATAAAAAACAACGGAACCAGATAGCACAATTCAGCGACCGGGTCTTCCGTGCCATAGGCCAGATAAACAGGGATTTCCAGTTGGAGCCAGTCATCGTAAAAGGGTTCTGAAAAACTCTTCCAGGAGCGCATTTCCGGATGCAAAGCCACTGAATCGGGGTGATGAGCCGCCCTGAAGTAGGCATATTCCTGCTCCATCCGCAGATTGGCCTCCTCCCACGAGATTCTCCCTTCCCGGGCGTCCGCCCGCAATTGTCGAATGGCCTGGTCGGCCCGCCCCATAGGGTTTGCCCCAAAGAGCCCCAAATGGGTCACATGCTTGTTTTCCAACGCCACTTTGGTAGCCACTTTCGCCCCTTGGGAGTGACCTGCCACCACCAGCCGCGAAGGGTCAACCCAGGGCTGCCTGCGCAGGTATTTCAGCACTTTTTGTGCCCGCTGAACATAGTTTACCAGGTAATTTGCCTCGACGTAAGCTGGTGAAAAGATGTCTGGTTTTTGCTTGTCTGGCAAATAGCAATAAGAAGAACTCAAATGGTCCTCGCCCACAATCATGGGTGTTTTGGGCATGGAAATGACCAGCAAATGGTAGTTTTTTCTGATTTCAGGCAGGTCAAAACCATTGGCTCCACCCCCAAACAGATAAATTCCCGACCCTTCCAGAATGATCCCCAGAGGAATGGGAAGTGAACCCTGACAAAATAAAAACAAGGGCTTTTTTTCGGTCAAAACGGTATCAAAGACCAAAAATTCAATGGTGTCCTCTTTGCCTGGAAGCTGGAAATAAGTGGCCTCATGGGCAAGCGTCCCCAGATTCTGACCAGGAGAATTCAACCCGGAAAACAATAATATCAGGCCAATCAGGAATCTCATGGGTGTGGGCGAAATTGCTTTCAAAATTTCACCACCTTCTGCATTGAATTTCCCGCCTGAAGCAGATAAATCCCGGGTACCAGGCCCGAAAGGTTCATTTGTCCTTTTTGGATAAAGGTCATTTCCCGAATCTCTTTCCCCTCCAAAGTCAGCAGTTTCACCCTGACGGGCCCATTTTTGGAAAATTCGAAACTGATTTTATCCCGGGTTGGGTTGGGAAAGCAGGTCAGTTTTGCAGGCAAAATATCCCCAGAACGGCCTACGGCCGTTTGCCCGCACAGCCATTGGCTGTGACTTTTTCCAGTGGCAGTCTGCCAATTTTCAAATTCAGCAAAGGCCTCGCTGATGGTAACCCATTTGAGTTGGGTGGAGGGAATCTGAGTCAGGGAATCGAGCACGGTGGTCAATTTCTGGAAAAAGGCCGGGCCGTAATCCCGTTGATTGGTCATGATTTTGGTTATATAAAATTGATCCTGAGGCCAAAAACCCTGCTGAATGCTGTCCACCTGGCCCTGAATCAGATCGATGATCTCCTGTTCATTGCTGGTCGAATCCAGTACGGGAGCGCAGCCAATGCCCACATTCCACAGCGCCTGATTTCCGTCATGCACATAAAAACTGTCCACAGAATGAGGTTTCCACACCCCAAAATCGTTCAGATCATTGCAATGCATGGTCGCGCCTCCACTGCCAGGTCCTGATATGAGCTTGAGCTTCAGTTTGTTGCCATGCACGGTGCCTGTAATGGTATCTTCATACTGAAACCAATCTGGAGTAATGGAACTGGGCTGGCAAACATACCAAAGAAACCCGCCCAGGGTATAAGACGGATTCCCGCCCAAAGAGTCAAGCAGGTACCATTGGTCAGCAATGTTGCGTTGGCCTGAGTTTTTGTTGCGGGGATCAATCTCAATATTATCCGTATAAGGAGCAGTGGAAAGCATTTTGAAAATGTTATTACCACTGGTTTGCTGATCCTTTCTCGCCCCAAAAACAAATCCGTCAGAGGTTTGCAGGTTCCATTTCACCTGATAAGTGTCCATCAGATCTGCCATTTGCAAAGCCTTACTTTTGGCTTGCAGGTATTTCAGATTTTGGTCCAGATTGTCTGTGGGTTCATTATGGCTGACAAACTGAATGTGGAGGGGAGGGGGATTCTGGCCTTTGGCCAGGGAAATGAGCAGGAAGAAAATAGGGAAGAATAGCTTTTTCATGACGAATTCTGTTTGATCCTCCAGATCCCGTGCAATTGCCCGGCATACAGACCAGGCTGGGTTTCGGTCAGGCCCAAAACCATGAAATGGCGGGTTTGACACTGATCGCAACGCACCAGGGCATAATTTGCAGGACAACCCAGCCTGGTTTTATAATAATATTGATTTTGGCCCGTGTTCGCAAATTCTGCCAGGCCTTTCTCCCGAATCAATTCATGGGTCAGGTGCCCCGATTTTACCAGATCAGCCAGATTTTGGTTGGAAAAAGTTGTGAAGGGAAGATCAAACCAGCTCAAATAACATTGCGGACAGGCTGTTATGCAGCGAATTTGGGGAATTTCCTGGGAAAGAAATTCTCCTCTGTAAAACAGGTGATCCCAGGTATCACGGCAGGCCAGTTCTGGAAACTGAATGGAAAGGGTTTTCGGCAAGGTAAGCAGGGTGAATTTGAAGGGAGATTCCATGAGAAATCCTGGGTAGAAAGCTGTTAGAGATATTTTACTCCTATCTGATCGAGTACAAAGCCACCACAAAGTAATGACAAGCCGCCCCTCCCAGCACAAATATATGCCAGATGGCATGGTGATATTTGAGCGATTCCCAGCGATAAAACAGCACCCCCGCCGTATAGCAAAGTCCGCCTGCCGCAATCAGAATCAGGGCACCCAGGGGAAAATTTTCCAGCATGGGCTTGATCGCAATGATAGCCAGCCAACCCATGCCAACATACACCATGGTGCTCAATTTGTCGAATCTTCCTGTGAAAAATAATTTGTAAATCACCCCCACTGCAGCCAGTCCCCAGATAATGCCAAACAAAGTCCATCCCCAGACAGGAGGCAGCATGGAGAGGGTGACCGGGGTATAAGTGCCCGCAATGAGGATATAAATGGCCGCGTGGTCCACGATGCGGCACACGACTTTCATGCGTGGCACGGGAACTGCGTGATACACGGTCGAGGAGGCGAAAAGGAAAATCAGGCTGCCGCCAAAGATATTTACGCACACGAGACTCAGGGTACTGCCATGCAAAGTCGCCTGCACCACCAGATTCATGGTGCCAATCAGCGCCAGGATCAGTCCCAATCCATGGGTGAGACTGTTGGCCAATTCTTCTTCAGGGGAATAGAAAGTATTTTTGGCCCGTTTGACGGCCTTTTTAGCTTTGTCTTCCATGATTGATCAGTTCACAGCGCTGCCGCGCGCTTCCAGAGCCGCCCGGATATCACCCAGTTCGCCCCGCGGAATGGAGGCGATCAGCTTTTTGGTATATTCTTCCTGGGGATTATTATAAACAGATTCTGAATAACCCATTTCCTCGACCAGGCCCTGATTCATCACCATCATGCGGTCAGCCATAAATTTCACCACAGAAAGGTCGTGTGAGATGAAAATATAGGTCAGGTTGTATTCGCGGCGCAATTCGTTGAGCAGATTGAGCACCTGGGCCTGCACAGAAACGTCCAGCGCAGACACGGATTCGTCGCAGATCACCAGCCGAGGCCGCACGGACAAGGCCCGTGCGATGCAAACCCGCTGGCGTTGACCGCCTGAAAATTCGTGGGGATAGCGATTATAATGCGATCTTTCCAGCCCCACCCGTTCCAGCAATTCATACACTTTTTCTTTGCGCTCCTTCTCTGAGCTATACATTTTGTGCACCTGCATGGGCTCCAAAATGGCATTTCCAATGGTGATTCGCGGGTTGAGAGAACTGTAGGGATCCTGGAAAATGATTTGCAAATCCTTGCGGATGTTGCGCATTTCGCGCTCGTTGAGCTTGGTGATGTCCAGCCCATCGTAGCGGATTTCGCCCCCGTCGGGGTCGAGCAGGCGAATGAGTGTACGCCCCAGCGTCGTCTTGCCGCAGCCTGATTCACCTACCAGACCCAGACATTCCCCCTCAAACACGTTGAAGGTGATCTGGTCCACCGCGCGCACCCATTTTTTGACGTTGCCAAAGAGGCCGCGGCTAACGGGAAAGTATTTTTTGAGGAATTTCACTTCCAGCAGCGGCTTGCTGTCGGCCAGTTCGACCTGGCGCATCAGGTATTCCTGCCGGGTTTGCACCGCGGCATTCATTACTTCCTCAAATGATTTTTCAATTTCGATCAGCTCGCCGTTTTCGTCCTCTTCCATGAAACTGGTCACCGTGGGCAGCACCTTGAGGCGGATATCCACCCGCGGGCGGCAAGCCAGCAATCCTTTGGTGTAGGGATGTTTGGGGTTTTCGAAAATTTCAAGCACCGTGCCCTGTTCCACCACTTTTCCTTTGTACATAACCAGCACATAGTCAGCAATCTCTGCAATCACGCCCAGGTCGTGGGTGATGAAGACAATGGCCATATTGGTCTCGCGGCGCAGCTTGTCCATCAGTTGCAGGATGGTCTTTTGCACGGTCACGTCAAGGGCGGTGGTAGGCTCATCTGCGATCAGCACACTGGGCTTGCACGACATGGCCATGGCGATCATGACCCGCTGTTTTTGTCCGCCCGAGATCTGGTGCGGGTAGCTGTAAAAAATATCTTCAGGCCTCGGCAGTTGAACCTGTTCAAACAGGTCGAGGGTCAGTTTTTTGGCGGATTCCTGGTCGATTTTCTGGTGCAGCATAATGGCTTCCATGACCTGGGCTCCGCAGGTAAAAACCGGGTTGAGCGAGGTCATGGGCTCCTGAAAGATCATTGAAATTTCATTTCCACGGATATGACGCATTTCGGGAGTGGAGGTTTGCACCAGATCAATCACGCCGCGGGTTGGGGAGTTGAAGAGAATTTCGCCCCCTGAAATTCTGCCGGGAGGTCTGGGAATCAGGCGCATAACCGAAAGAGATGTCACTGATTTGCCTGAACCAGATTCACCTACGATCCCCAGGGTTTGTCCTTTTTTAAGCTCGAAATTTACCCCGTCCACTGCCTGAATCGTTCCCCCCTCAGTGTCGAAGCTTACCTGAAGGTTTTTCACATGTAAGATCGTATCGTCCTGCATTCGCGGTCAATTGATATTTGAATCCTAAAATAGGGGAATTGGAGGTAAAACAAAAACCTCTTTCCCCGGGTTGCGGTAGCCCATGTCTTCCAGGGTTTTACAGAAAAAATCCAGCTTTTTCTCCGCACTTTCGACCTCTGCCAGATCCGTTCTGAAGGCAATGGCCACCACTTCAGCCCCTTTTCTGACCAGCCGGTCAGCTTTGGCGGTGCGGCCCTGGGGCCGCATCAATTCTGGATTCAGGCGGGCTGGATTGCCCGGGTCAAACCAGTCAGCCAGAGGCTTTTTCTGCAAAATTTCCTGTAGCCAGGTCTGCAAACCCGGTCTTTGCGACCCTCCCAGCAGGCCTGCCTCAGTCATCTGATCGAGAATGGCGGGCAGTTTGTCCCGCGAAGGGAGCCTGCGCAGCGCTTCCAAAGCCAATTGGTCGGGGGGAAGCTGGGTGGCGTGCTGCTCTGCCTTGAGATCCCAGAAAGGTTCAAAATTGCGGCTGATTCTCAGTTTTTGCCGCCAGCTTCCAGAAGGTAATTCCTCAGCGAAACGGGCTTTGGAATCAGATTTTTTGCGCGTGAATTTCTGTTTAACTCCCAATTCATAATGACCCTCAACTTGGCCGTTGGGGAAGATTTTCTGCACAGGTCGGGTCTGAAAAGCGGCCAGAATGGCATCAGAAATGGATTTTATATCCTTTTTGGGATCTGCTTTGGCGGGTTGAGGCGCAAAAAGGTATAATCGTTCCTCTGGACGGGTCAGGGCCACATAAAGCAGGTTGACGTTGTCGAGGTAGGATTTGGTGATTTCCTCTGCATAATCGGGGTTGAAGTAGCTGGCTTCCAGATCGTTATTGAAGGCAAGCAGGAAGGTGTCTGAAAAATCGGCAAATGTGCCGTTGGCTTCTGCCCACATTTGGCTGTTGACTTTGGGCGTGGCGCCCCAATCCCCAAAGGGCATGATCACCACAGGAAACTGCAGTCCTTTGGACTTGTGGACGGTGAGAATCCTGATCGCATTTTCGCCCTCTGGGACCTGAAGTGAGAATGAATCCCTTTTCTCCGCCCAAAAAGCCAGAAAAGCAGAAATGTCTGGCTCCCGCTTCTCAGAAAATCCCTGCACTGTATCCAGAAAGGCTTGCAAATAGGCCGAAGGAGGATCATTCAAACCAAAAATCCGCACCAATTCCTCAGTCAGTTCATACAGAGGAAGCTGGTCGAGACGGTGGCGAATGGAAGAAAATCCCCCGGGCAATAATTCAGAAATATCGGGCAGGGGATCCCCCTCTTCCCGTGGACGGGTCAGCAATTCCCGCAGTTTGGTTTCCGTTTCAGAACCATACTCAGTTTCAGAAAGGCTGATCAGCCAGGCATGCAGTACCTCGGCCCGCGAAATCTTGTGATAAGGCGCCGCCAGATAGGTAAACAGGCTGATCAGAAAATTGACCCGTGCATCTTTATAAAGGAAGAGTGAATCTGAGGAAATCACTGGAATACCTGCTTCAGAAAGGAAATTGGCCAGTTCTGAACCCTCGCTTCCCGTCCTGACCAGCATAGCCAGGTCTGCATATTCAAAACCATCTTCCAGCAGGGTGGGAATCAGTTCCAGGGTTTTGTCCAGGGCTTCTTTTTTCCATTCTGAACTGTTTCCTGATTTGGGAATAAATTCAACCTGAACCCAACCTCCGTTTTCATTGCCGGGCTTTACCTCTTGTTTGAATCCTTCATAGATTTTGCCCAGATAAGGATTTTGGGCAAAAACCTCCTTCATCCCTTCGAAAAGTGCATTATTGAAGTTGACGATGGCTTCGCGGCTGCGGTAATTGGTAGACAGAAAGCTGGGTTTCACCCCCATCAGGTCGGGGGCGTCCTGTTCCAGCAGGTCAATATCACCCGAGCGCCAGCGGTAAATGGCCTGCTTGGAATCGCCCACCAGAAGCAGAGTGGAGGGCTCGTCTGAGCCAGCAAGCACATTTTCCAGCAAAGGCAACAGGTTTTCCCATTGCTTGCGGGAAGTATCCTGAAATTCGTCCAGCAGATAATGCCTGAACTGATCGCCCAGGCGCCAGTAGATATATTCAGCAGGTTCTTCCTGCACAAATTCCGCAATTTTGCGGTTGAAATCAGAGATGTGGAGTACGTTATTTTCCGCTTTCCAGGCTTCCAGCAGGTCCTCCATTTGCTTGAGTACACCCAGGCTGTAAATGTTGCGATAAGCCGCACATGCGGTGGAGTAGGTCAAAAATTCAGCCTGATTGACCTGCAAAATCTCAGTTAAAACCTGGCCTAAGGCGCCCTGCATCAGCGAATTGATTTCCCCTTCCCGCGGACTGCCTTTTTTGGCCCAAATCCCGCTTTCAAGGGCAGCCTGAAATCTGGGTTTTTCAAAAATGTCGCGAAATTCCCTGGGACTGCCCGCATGCAGAAGTTTATAAAAGGCATTCGCTGGACCCGAGCCTCCATAATAGAAATCCCCGATCTGAAGCCCGCTTTGCGAAATCAGATTAACAGCCTTTTCGCCCAGAACTTTCATTTTTTGAGGAAAATTCTCTGTTTCCTGCTTCAAAAAGGCAATAAATTCAAGAAAACGCCCCTCCTCAATGCCATGCAAGGCTTGCACGGGTTCCTGGCTTTCCTCCTTGAAGATCATTTCAGCGATCTTTTTGAGGTCATTTTCGATGTTCCAACCGCTTTCATCGTCCATTTTTGATTCGGCAAAACGAATCAGAACCTGGGTCACATAATCGTCGCGGCCAATGCTGTCGAGCAGGAGGTCGGTGAGGCGGGTAATCAGGCCGCGGGTATCTGTTTCCACCTCAAAACGGGAAGGCAAATCGAGGTCGCGGGCAAAACTCTGCACAATGCGATAAGTAAAACTGTCGATCGTACTGACCGCAAAATTTGAGTAATCGTGGAGAATGGAGGAAAGCACCCGCGCTGCCCGTTGGGCTAAATCTGCATCTTTGAGGTCAGGATCTGCCAGGAAACTTTCGATCAGACCTTTATTTTCGCCGTCCCTGATTTCACGCAACGCTTTCAGAATGCGCTCTTTCATCTCGCTGGCAGCCTTTTTGGTAAAAGTAATGGCCAGCACCTGCTTATAGGCCGCAGGATCGCGCAGCACAATGCTCAGATATTCCCGCACCAAAGTGTAGGTTTTGCCTGAGCCGGCCGAGCTTTTGTAGATTTTGAGATTAGGCTGAAAATTGTGGGCCATGGAAAGCAAATAACGATTTTGCGGGCAGGAATTGCAAATGGCTTTTGTCCAGTCTGGTGCATAACCTGGACAGCCTTTTCTGCGGGCCAGGGAGGTTGCCTTCAAACTGACCCATATCATTTTGAAATCGTGGGTTTTTGCTAATTTTACCCTGAAAATTAATCCCAAAGCATGAAATCCATCATTTTTCCCACCGATTTTTCCTCCAATTCAATGGGTGCCCTTCGCTGGGCGTTGGCCCTGGCCCGTCAGTTTTCCACCAGGCTGGTGGTCATAAACACCAGTTTTTCAAGTGGTTCGGGTTCGGGAATGCTGGTCAATCTGCGGGAACGCCTGATTGAGGAAGCCGAAGGCAATATGAAGACCCTGATGCAGGGCATCCGGGAGGGGAAATATGGCAACCCCGAAGGGGTTGAGATGGAGTCTCACTGTGTGTATGAGCCTACCATTGAAGGAATATTGAGCGCTGCAGAGGAATTCGAGGCTATGATGATTTGTATGGGAACGCGGGGTGCCTCGGGTCTGGAAGAAGTTTTGCTGGGTAGCAATACTTCAGCCGTGATTTCGCGGGCGGAAATTCCCGTTTTGGCGGTGCCAGAGGGGGCAGATTTCAAGGGGATTCATCGCCTGGCCTTTGCCACGGACCTCAGCGAGGCCGATTTTGGCCGCTTGAAGGAAATTTCTTCCCTGGCCGCCAGTTTTGAGGCTAATCTCGAATTTGTACATATTCTTTTGAGCGGACAATCATTTGAAGATCACAATATTGACCAGTACACGGAGAAGATTCGCAGGGAAATTGAATATTCCAAAGTCACTCTTAAACTGGTGAAAGCCAATGAAGTGAATGCTGGAATTCTGGATTATTTGCGTGAAAATGATGTGCAGATGCTGGTGATGCTGCGTCGCCGTAAAAACTTCTGGCAGCGCCTGTTTCAGTCCAGCCATACCCGCAAAGTGGTGCTCAATACCGCCATTCCCCTCATGGTTTACCGCGAAAGTAAGGGCTGATTTCGGGCAAAAGTTTTTTAGGAATAATTCCCTTTCCCACTTTCCAAATCAGGAGAAAAATTGTCTCCCCAATCAGTCATGTATGCAGCCCTATGACATATAATAGTTAGGGTTCATTGGGCCAGGGGGAATTTGAGGGTCTTTTTTCTTTGCCAAAAGGGCAAAAAACATCAGAATTTACTCATTAAAATTGTCCCGGTCTGACCTTTTAAACTTTTGCGAAGAGGGGCTGATTCTGCTCTCGTACGCGGTTTTGAAATAATTGGGATTCATTGAACAACAGTCAGGATAAGATCGCTGATTTTTTGCGACAATAAGCGGGCGATTGTGTGCATAACCTGCTTTCATTATACTTGAAAAAGAATTAATTTTAGTATTACGGGGTTTATTTTACGTCTCGTATTTTTTTGTTGCGGAGCCTTTCCAAAGCTTCGTGCGGCAACTTGAATCCACACTTAATTTTCGCGTATGATTTTTCATTACGTCAACTTTCGGAATGCATTTTTTTCAACCCTTGCGTTTTTCTTACTGCTGATCACCTCGCAACAGGTAAAGGCGTCCCACGCAATGGGGGCAGACCTTACTTATGAGTGCATTTTAGGCAATCAGTATCGCATACGGCTAAAACTGTGGCGCGATTGCAGTGGTGTTCAGCCACTTACGTCTCAAACGGTCACTTACTCGTCGGCCACCTGTGGGGTGAATTCATCCATATCTCTACCCATGGTGGGCACCAAAAAAGAGATTACCCCTCTTTGTCCTTCCCAAACCAGTACCTGTAATAACGGAAGTGCTCCCGGGATTGAGGAATTTACCTACCAGGCCACTGTAAATCTCCCCCTTCTGTGCAGCGCCAACGACTGGATCTTTGGCTGGAGCGTTTGCTGCCGAAACGGGGCCATTACCACCCTCAACTCGGCTGCTTCGCAGAGCATGTATGTTTCTGCCCGCCTGAGCAACCAGGGAGTACTTCCCTGTAACGATTCTCCCGTGTTTAATAACGTGCCCACCGCCACAGTGTGCGTGGGTAATCAGGTTAACTACAACCACGGCGCCACTGACGCCAACGGCGACTCCCTCGTTTTCTCTCTGGTTAACTGTTTGCAAAGCGCCACCACCCAGGTAACTTATAATGGCGGGTTCAGCGGTTCCAATCCTCTGACTGCCTCCCCGGCCGCCACCATTGACCCTGTAACGGGAAATATCACATTTACCCCCACCCAGGTACAGGTCGGGGTGCTTTGCGTTAGGGTGGAAGAATTTCGCAATGGGGTAAAAATTGGCGAAGTTACCCGTGACATGCAGTTCAGGGTGGTGGCTTGTGCCAATAATCCGCCTGTGGCCACGGGTATGAACGGCACCAACGTGTTTGACACCACTATTTGTGCAGGAGCCAACCTTTGTTTTGGGATCAACATGTCTGACCCCAATGCCAACCTGATTACGGCCAGCTGGAATAACGGAATTCCGACCGGCCTGTTTACCCTCACAGGCAACGGTACGACCACGCCATCCGCCCAGTTTTGCTGGACGCCCACAACTTTTGATCTCGGAACTCACTTCTTTACCCTCACCCTCAAAGACGATGCCTGCCCGGTGGTGGGAGTGAATACCTTTACTTATACCATTCACGTAATTGGTTCCCCGCAAACCATCAGCGCAGGCCCCGATGTCACAATATGCGCAGGGGATACCGTACAGTTAAACGGCTCCAGTTCGGGGGCCTCGTCCTACACCTGGACCCCCAACACCAATATCAATAATAGTGCGCTCGAGGATCCCTTGGTCTGGCCCAACGTAAGTACGGTCTATACCCTGACGGGGGCTTTCCCGGACGGGTGTGTGATCGCGGAT
Organism: Bacteroidia bacterium; assembly: GCA_020635905.1. Taxonomy (GTDB): domain Bacteria; phylum Bacteroidota; class Bacteroidia; order J057; family JADKCL01; genus JACJYV01. The sequence goes on along the minus strand of JACJYV010000003.1, from coordinate 678,212 downwards.
AACGTCACAGTGACGGTGGCGGCCGCACCGCCTCTGGCGGTGACACCCAAGGTGGCCTGGGCCTGCCCGGGTGGAAACGTATTGCTGAGCGCGGTGGCGCCCACTGCGGTGAGCTACAGCTGGAGTTCAGGGGGCACGGGTGCCCAGACTATCGTCAGCCCGGGTTCAACCACTACTTACTGCGTCACCGTGACCGATGCAGGCGGCTGTACCAACACAGATTGCGCCCAGATCCGGGTGGATCAACCCAATTTCACGGGTTGTAATGTGATCTATGCCTCCCCGACGGGGACCGGGATCGGAACCCAGGGCGATCCTGCCAATCTGAGTGATGCAATTGACATGGCCTCCTGTAATAACACAGTCGTGAAAATGGCCATTGGTACCTATACCATTGATACCACCATTACCAATATTCGGAGTTATATTACCCTGGAAGGGGGCTTTGATCCTTCGCAAAGCTGGCGTAAAACCAGTCAGGCGGGGGCCACCACCATTCTCAGGACAGCGCTCAACCCGGCAGGAGCCTTGCATCAGCAGCGCATTGTGGCCATTTCCATGAGCAGCGCCACCAATTTCCGCTTCCAGGATCTGACCATTCAGGTGGCGGATGCCACCCCGGTCGGAAACGGGGCTTCCACTTACGGGGTTCACATGGACTTCTGCTCTGATTATGATATAATCCGCACCCAGGTATTTTCCGGGGTTGGCGCGACCGGCGCGACCGGATCTGTGGGCTCGACCGGCGCTGCCGGGGGCAACGGAGCCAACGGAGGCAACGGGTCAGATAACGGATGTATTCAGTATGCCAATGGCGGAAACGGAGGAACCTCTCCCTGCGGTTGTCCCGGCGGAAGGGGCGGAGGAAACGGATGGGCCGATTGTGGCAGCCGTCCGGGCCAGCCGGGTCTGGCTGGCAGTTGCGGGGGTGGAGCAGGCGGTGCCGGAAAAAGCAACCAATGCGACTGGCCCGATTGTACCAATGACCCCGACGGTTCCTGTTCCGGATGGGAAATGGATGGCTGCCCCGGAGGGGCAGGAAGTTTGGGACCAACCGGAGCCATCGGAGCCGGAGGACCAGCCGGTACCATCAGTACTTTTTATGTGCCCGGCGGCCAGGCAAGTACAGGCGCAACCGGAGGTTGCGGAACTGGCGGGGGTGGCGGAGGCGGCGGTGCTGCTGAGCAGGGTGGATTCTGTGACGACGGTTCAGGTGCTTCCGCAGGTGGCGGCGGTGGTGGTGGCGCTGGTGGTACTGGCGGCACCGGCGGTCGTGGCGGTGGAGGCTCATTCTGCGTATTCCTCCTGAATAACGGAGCGAACTCCATCATTGATGATTGTAATTTCCTCGCTGGCGGACCCGGTAACGGGGGCGCGGGCGGTGCAGGTGGGGCAGGCGGAAATGGTGGTTCAGGAGGAATTGGAGGTACAGGTAACTGTGACGTAGGCTGGGGTGGAAACGGTGGCGTCGGCGGAAAAGGCGGCACTGGTGGTCAGGGGGGAACCGGCGCAGCCGGGATTGCCGGACAGCTGATGCAGATGTCGGGTACCTCGGTGGGAATTGCCGACTTTGCCTTCAACCTGGCTGGTCAGCCCACCATTTTTATGAGCAATACCTCCTGTACCAATTCTCCCGTGACCTTCTCCACAGGTGTATCAGGCTTGTTTACCTTCGGCAGTGGCTCATCGCCAGCCTCCGCGACGGGTACTTCTGTAATCACTTCCTATTCAAGTACAGGACGCAAAAACATTACCTACACAGGCAATAGTTATCAGGGATTTGCCAATATTATCCAACCTGATACCCTCACGCCATCCGCTGGTACCAGCGCTCCCTTTGTAGCCGGAAATTACCGGATTTGCGCGGGCGATGTGGTAAATTTCTTTGCCCTGAATGGCGGTCCCAATTACATCTATACCTGGGATATGGGGGGTGGCGCGGTTGGGCCCAACAGCTACAGCGGCATTCAGTATGATTCACTCAACAGCATCCAATGGAATGTGCCCGGGGTGTATTACATCACCCTGAGATTTTCGACCGATTGTTGCGGATTGACTTCCCCGGATACCATAGAACTTCATGTCGAAGTGACCCCCAGCCTGGCCATTGCCGGTCCCACGGCATTCTGCCTGGGCGACTCCTCCGGAGTCACCCTTACAGCCAGCGGCGGTGCAAGCTATCTTTGGGCACCCGTTTCCGGGGTGACACCCACCACCGGGCCTACGGTGGTGGCCAAGCCTTCCGTCACCTCGACCTATCTGGTTACCGCCTTCAACACGATTGGAAACTGCTCTGATAACACCAACGTGACCGTAACGGTCAACGATGTACAAATCGCAACCAATGCGGTCGCGGCCACCTGTGGGCCCAACGGCTCCCTGAGCGCCCTGGCCAGCAACGGAAGTGGTTCATACTCATATTTCTGGCCTGATATCCCCAGTAACCTGGCCAATAACGCGGGCCTGTTGCCGGGTACCTACCGGGTATTGGTCACCGACCTGGTTACGGGCTGCGTGGATTCATCCGCAGTGGTAATTCCTGCCAACCCATCCACACCTACTGCATCTGTCAATACCTCCACTCCGGTGAGCTGTAACGGGGATGCTGACGGATCGGCGGTGGTTACGGTGGCAAATGGAACCGGACCCTACAGCTATCTCTGGTCGCCCAGCGGCGGCACAATAGCCAACCCAAGCGGCCTGGTGGCTGGAAATTATTCCGTAACCGTCACCGACTTCAACGGATGTGTGGCTGTGGCCAACGTTTCAATACCCGAGCCAGGCCCCCTTCTGGTGGAAGCCATCGACTCATTGCCCTCCTGTATCAATACCGACAGTGGGATGGTAAGTGTAAACGCTTCAGGCGGAACCGGACCGTTCATCTACAATTGGGTGGGCATGCCCCTCCAGACCGGCATGGTGGTTACCAACCTGACCGCGGGGATCTACAAGGTAATCGTAACCGATCAAAAAGGTTGTGTGGATTCAGTTTCTGTGCGTGTGGATACCATCAATTCACCTTGTCCGCCTCTGGCGGTCGAAATGTTGTACTTTACCGCCAATCCTTTGGCGAATTTTATCCAATTGGATTGGCAAACGGTGGTGGAAGAAATCAACCGTGGATTTGAAGTGCAGCGGGGTACTGATCTGAATAATTTCATCAATATTGGTTGGGTGGAAAGTAAATTTGCTTCCAGCGGAGGAAACAGTTCTGTTGGTGCCACCTATTCCTTTGATGACCGCTATGTCGAGCCGGGCCAGACTTATTATTATCGTCTCCAGGAGGTCGATATGGACGGTCGCACTGCCTACTCTCAGGTACGGGAGGCCAGATTGCCTGACCAGGAGCTGCTGCATATCCTGAATTTCTATCCTCACCCGGTGATGGATATTGGAAAGCTGGACATTTACCTGCCTCAGGCTTCCAGACTTGATCTGGAACTGGTCACGCTGTCCGGGCAGGGACTGGGAGTTAAGACCTATGAGCTTTCCGAAGGCATGCATACCCTGGAGGTGAATTTCTCCGATCTTGCGGCGGGCATGTACATTGGCAAGGTCAAAATCAATGGCAAGGCGGTGGCGAATCTGAAAGTATTCAAAGCCAGGTAACCATTAAATTGAATGCAAAAGAAGGCGCCGGGAATTACTTCCGGCGCTTTTTTTATCTCCGTAATGATAAATTGCTATTTTTGAAACTGAATTGAGAAAAAATTAATTGTGAAATCGAACGGGGATTTAAATACAGTTCAGGATCCACTGGATATTGAAGCTGTGATCAGCTTCTTTTGGAAGAACAGATGGACCTTTTTGGTGGTGGCTGTCCTGGGATTTGTCCTTTCATTGGCCGGAACCCTCTGGATGACCCCCAAATACCGTACTACCGCCACTCTTTATGCCACCCAAACCAATTCCTCCAAAACCCTCCTTGAAAACCAGCAATTTGGCTTTGACATTGACGCAGACCGCCTGATCCAGGTACTCCAATCCGACCGGATCATGGATTCCATTGTACGGAAATTTGATCTCACTGAGCATTACCACATTGATACCCACCAGATTGACTGGCGGGATCAGCTTTTGCGGGCATATTATTCCAATATCACCTTCTCCCGTACCGCCTACATGTCGGTGGTGGTCTCGGTCATGGATACAGACCCGGTCAAGGGAGCGGCCATCGCCAATTCTATTGTGGACATGGTGGACAAGGTGAGGTCTGAGATGCTCAAAAAGAATTCCAAAAAGGCCCTGGATTGGCTGGAAGCAGAATATTTTGCCAAATTGCTTGAAGTCAGAGCCATGGGCGACAGTCTGGCCCAGGTGCAAAACAGTACTATTTCCAGGTACGAATCCACTTTCAGGCAGGAATACACCACCTCCCAGGGGCGCATCCGGGAGCTGATCAATGAGCTGAATGCTATCCGCAAATCTTACCGCATCCAGGATCTGGATGGGCAGCTGACCCTGCTGAATGAAAAAATGGAGCAGGCCCGTCTGGAGGCGGCCAATATTGAGGGAAAACTGGTGGTAATGGAGGCCGTGTCGGGCAACGACAGCATGGTGGCCGTGCTCAAATCCAACCTGTCGGGCGTCAACAAAGAAATGCAGGAAATCGTGACCCGCATGGGTGAACTCAACCCCGCGCAAAAGGATTTTTCCTTCCTGCAGAAGGCGCTGGAGCGCGAAAATCAACTTTCCTACCGCCTCAACGATGAATTCAGGCGCCTGAAATCCTTTCCCAACCAGGAAATGCAGGACATTCGTCTCAACCTCGTGCGCAATGCCTATGAATACGAGATTGTGCTCCTCAACGAAATGAAAAAGGAGTATGAGGCGGCCCTTTCCAATTACAAAGATCCCATTCCCGAAACCTATAAGATCAACCGGGCCTATCCTTCCTACAAGAAAGCGGCACCCATTCTTTGGATCAACCTGGTCATTGGCACCATGTTTCCCCTCGGTTTTTGCATGATTCTGATCCTGTTTTTGGGTAAATTCAGGGATATGAAGCGAAAATACCATTGATCCCGTGGACAAGGCAGCCCTTCGAATTCAGCCCGTTGTGATCCTGCTTTCCTTCCTTTATCTGGTGGGAGCAGTGATTTCCATTGGGTTGGGACGCAAGGGGATTACGGAAATTTTCTTTCTGCTTCCTTTCATTCTGGGCGGCATTTACCTGGTGGCTTTCCAGCATACCCGCACCTGGTACCTCACCTTTCTGTTGTTGCCCCTCTCCCTGAATTTTACCAACCTCGAAAGCGGAATGGGCCTCAGTTTGCCGGGAGAACCCCTGCTGGCAGGTCTTCTGGGCGTATTATTGCTGCGTATTATCCTGGTACCCACCCTGGACAAACGCTTTATAACCCATCCGGTCAGTTTGTTTATCTTCGCCGAACTGGCCTGGATTGCGATCACCACCATGACCAGCAGCATGCCTTTTGTGTCCTTCAAATACACTGTCATGCGGGCCGTATTTGTGGGGGTCTTTTTCCTGGGAACCTCGGTTCTGTTTCAGAATGTGGCCTCCCGGGTGCGCTACTTCCTCTTTTTCGGGATTGGCATGGCCCTGGCATCTTTGTATGTGCTGGGAAATTATTCCATGTATGGCTTCCAGATTCGCTACCACGTGGTGGTGGCTCAACCATTTTTCTCTGACCATACCATCTTCGGCGCCTGTGTGGCCATGATTTTTCCCTTCTGGATCTTCCTCACTTTGCACCCTGAGATTTTTGGTATTTCCAAAAAGCATAAGAAGTGGCTTATTGTCGTCCTGACGCTACTTTTCCTGGGCCTGTTCTTCTCCTTTTCCCGCGCCGCCTGGCTCAGCATCGTATTGGCCGCCGGGCTCTACGTCTGGATTTCCTTAAAAATCAGGTTCAGATGGCTCATGCTGCTGGTTTTTGGAGCAGGAATGGTGCTCTTTATCTACAAGAAAGACATTTTCAAAACCGCAAGTTCCAACAAGGCCACCTCCAACGAAGACCTGACCGAACACGTGCAATCCGTGACCAATGTGAGTACGGACGATTCAAATAAGGAAAGGCTAAACCGCTGGAATTCAGCGCTCAGGATGTTCAGGGAACGGCCCGTGACGGGTTGGGGGCCGGGCACCTACCAGTTTGTTTACGGACCCTTTCAGTCCATCCATGAGATGACCCGCATCAGCACCAAAAAGGGGGACCGCGGCGGCACCCACTCTGAATATCTGCGCAGTCTGAGTGAATCGGGCGTATTTGGGATGATATTTTACCTGCTGGTATTGCTGGCGGTATTGTTCCGGGGCATGCGGTTTATCTACCAGGCAACCGATCTTTCCGAAAAATATCTGGCCATGGGTGCCCTGCTTGGACTGGTGACCTACATATTTCACGGCGGGGTCAATAATTTTCTGGAAACCGACAAATTTGCTGGCCTTTTTTTCGGCCTTTGCAGCCTGGTGGTGTATCTGGATGTAAACGGAAAGCGAAAGAAGTATGAGGAGAAGCTGGATTTTTAATATCTTTAGACTAACGGAGAGGAATTGCGGATAGAATCACCCAACATATCAGTATCGCGGACAGGCCAGGAGGTCTTACGGGCTTTGTCGTATTTCCAGGTCTTTTCCTACCCGCTTACCCGTGACGAAATCAGCTACTCACTCTCCCCCGGGCACCATCCCGGCCTGCAATCCGAACTGGATGAATTGTGTCGTCTGGGTTTGATTTTCAGGGATGAAGAATTTTACTCTCTGGATAATAATCCCGCCCAGTCTGAGAAAAGAAAGCAAGGCAACGCCCTTGCGGCGCAGAAAATGAACGCCGCAAGGCGCATCAGTCGGTTTATCGGCAAGTTTCCCTATGTGAAGGCGGTCATGATTTCTGGTACCCTTTCCAAAGGAGTAATGACCCCCGAGGCTGACATTGATTTCTTCATTGTGACTCAACCGGGTCGCCTTTGGGTGTCCCGCACCTTTCTGGTCCTATTCAAAAAGCTATTTCTGCTCAATTCCCACAAATTTTTCTGCGTGAATTACTTTGTGGATGCCGATCACCTCGAAATCGAGGATAAAAATCTCTTTACTGCCACCGAGGTGGCCTGGCTGCTGCCCATGGTCAACGCGGAAGTTTACACTTCCTTTTGTGAGGCCAACAACTGGGCCAGAGACAGCTATCCGGGATTTCCATTCCGGGACAAGTCCCTCATCATGGAAGTGAAGCCTTTCTGGCTTTCCCGCCTCACCACCTGGATTCTAAGCGGAAAATTGGGCGACCGTCTGGATGATTATCTCCTCAAAATGACCTTTGGACGCTGGAAAAGGAAATTTGGCCACCTGCGCTCTGAGACGTTTGAAGTGGCCATGCGCTCCCGCAAGCATGTTTCCAAACACCATCCCGGAACTTACCAGGAGGTGGTGCTGGACAAATTCAACCACATTTACCGAAGCGCCATCCGTGCGGACCAACCAACCTCCTGACCGGCTATGGCGAAAGTTCTGTTTACCCATTCCTACTTTTTGCGCTTCGATCCGAAGATGTGGAAACACATGGCCCCCTATGCGCCCCTGGGGACCATTTACGCAGCCGCTGTGCTGCGCGAGCACGGGCACGAAGTGGATCTGCACGATGTGATGTTTGCCCACGGCCCCGACGAAATCCTGCCCAAACTCGATAGCTTCAGGCCCGATTACCTGGTCATATACGACGACGGATTCAACTACCTGACCAAAATGTGCCTCACCAATATGCGGCATGCTGCCTGGGAAATGGCCCAAATGGCGAAGGCCCGGGGAATCCGTTCCATGGTTTGTTCCTCAGACTCCACCGACCACGTGGAAAGTTACCTGGCCAACGGACTCGATTTTGTGATCAAGGGGGAGGGCGAAATCACCTTACTCGAACTGATCAACGGTCTGGAAAAGGGAGAAACCCAGTTTGGTACCATGCCCGGTCTGGCCTTTCAGGGTCCTGAAGGCCTGGAAATCAATCCACGGCGACCCGTGTTGCGTGATCTGGATACCCTGCCGTTGCCGGCCTGGGATTTGGTGGAAGTGGCCCCTTACAAGGAGCACTGGATGGCCAAATGGGGATTTTTTACCATGAACGTGGCCACCACCCGCGGTTGTCCCTACAAGTGCAACTGGTGCGCCAAGCCCATTTACGGCAACCGTTATAATTCGCATTCACCCGAACGCATCGCCGAACTCATGCAGGACATGATCCGCAAGTACGGGCCCACCCATTTCTGGATGTGCGACGATATTTTTGGCCTCAAACCCGGCTGGGTGCAGACCTTTGCCGACGAGGTCGAAAAACGGGGTCTCAAGTTCAAATTCAAAATACAGTCCCGGGCAGATCTGCTGCTGCAGGACGATAATATTGCGGCCCTGGCCCGCTCAGGTTGCGACGAAGTTTGGATCGGGGCTGAGTCTGGCTCGCAAAAGATTCTGGATGCCATGGACAAAGGCACCACGGTGGAGCAAATCTACCAGGCCCGCAAACTGCTCAAAAAGCACCACATCCGCACTGCGTTTTTCCTCCAGTTTGGTTATCCGGGGGAGAAAAGGGAAGACATCCGCGCCACCGAAAAAATGCTGCTCGACCTCATGCCCGACGACATTGGCATTTCCGTTTCCTATCCTTTGCCCGGCACGGGGTTTTATGAGCGGGTCAAAAACGAACTCAAAGAGAAATCCAACTGGACCGATTCCGACGACCTTTCTCTCATGTTTCGCAATACCTATCCTCCGGACTTTTACCGCCGCCTGCACCGCTACGTGCACAAGATTTACCGCCGCAAACAGGGTTTTCAGAATCTGGGCACCTTTTTCAACCGTCCCGGCCTGGGCAAACTGAGGTCAGTAATGGCCCTGGGCTATTACATTCCTGCGGCCCTCCTCGACAAAATGCGTCTTAGCCGCCTGGCCAAAGCATGAAGGAAAATCCCGCTTCTTCCGGCCAGCCCAACGCTGCCTTTGACGGAGCGGCCAGCGCCTACGATGTGGTATTCTCGCATTCACCCATTGGTCGCATCCAGCGGAGATTTGTGTGGGATTATCTGGAACAGGAATTGGAAGGCAAATCCCCCCTCAACATCCTCGAACTCAACTGCGGAACGGGGGAGGACGCGCTCTTTTTGGCCAAAATGGGCCACCAGATAACTGCCACCGATCTCTCTCCTGAAATGGTTTCTCTGACCCGGGACAAAGCGAATGAGGCGGGATTTGGTGAGCAGGTTCATACCCGGGTATGTGGTTTCGAAAGGGTGGGAGAGGAGTTTGAAGGGAATGCCTTTGACTGGATATTTTCAGATTTTGGGGGATGGAATTGCACGGATGCCAACGGAATCAGACAACTTGGGCAGAATCTGGCCCGGCTTCAGCCTGCGGGCGGTCGTCTGACCGTGGTCATCATGGCCCGCCAATGTCTGTGGGAAACGGCATACTTTGGGCTGCGCCTGCAAATGGGTAAAGCCTTTCGCCGTTGGGGAGGCGGCCCGGTCACGGCCCAGCTCAATCCCGGCACGGTCAAAGTCTGGTATTTTCATCCCAAAGAAATCATTCGCCTGCTGGCGCCTCACTATCAGCTTCGTGCCTTGCGACCGATCGGGTTTTGTGTGCCTCCCAGTTATCTGGATCCCTTTTTCCTGCGTCACCCGGGCTGGTTGGGTAAGCTGGAAAAACAAGACCGCCGACTGGCAAAGCGGAGCGGGCTCAGCCGGTTTTCTGATCATTATTTAGTAGATTTCACCCGGATTTGATGAAATTACTGCTCAGCCACGGATATTTTATCGGGGAGGACCCAAAAGAACAGCTGATCATGCGGCCTTATCCGCCGCTGGGCCTGCTTTCCATTTCCGCCTTTCTGAAGCAAAAGGGCATTCCCAATACCATTTTCGACACCACTTTTTCCTCCATGGCCGCCTTTCAGGCCTACTTGCTGGAGCACAAGCCCCGCTATCTGGCCCTCTACGTCAACCTCATGACCAAGCTGAATATCCTGAAGATGATTCGCTTTGTGCGTGAACGGGAAGAGCTGAAGGGCATGCGGATCATTCTGGGCGGACCCGAGGTAACCCACCACATTGAGCCCTTCCTGCAACACGGGGCCGATTTTATTGTGCTGGGAGAAGGGGAGGAGACCCTTTACGACCTGGTCTCGACCCTCGATACTCCCTGGAATCCCTTCATGGACCGCATTCAGGGCATTGCCTTTCGCAACATGAACGGGGAGGTGGTGCAAACCCCGGCCAGAGAGAAGATCAAGGACCTCGATCACCTGCCCGTGCCCAACCGCGAAGGAATCGAGCTGCAAAAGTATCTCGACACCTGGAAAAAACACCACGGGTACTCCATGATTTCGGTCAGCACCATGCGGGGCTGTCCCTACACCTGCAAATGGTGCAGCCGGGCCGTGTACGGCCTGAGTTACCGCCGCCGTTCGCCTGCCCTGGTGGCCCGCGAACTGGCCCAACTGAAGTCAAAATACAATCCCGATGCCATCTGGTTTGTGGACGATGTGTTTACGGTCAGTCACAAATGGCTGCGCGAGTTTGCCGATGAGGTGCGCAGGCAGGATGCCGTGATCCCCTACGAATGCATCACCCGGGCCGACCGCATGAACGAGGAAGTGGTGGACCTGCTGGTGCGTACGGGCTGTTTCCGGGTCTGGATTGGAGCAGAAAGCGGCTCTCAGAAGGTGCTCGACCTGATGGATCGCCGGGTGCAGGCCAGTCAGGTACGCGAAATGATCCAGCTGGCTCAGGCCAAAGGCCTGGAAGCCGGGACATTTATCATGCTGGGTTACCCTGGGGAAGAGTGGGAAGACATAGTGGCCACTCGCGATCACCTGGTAGCTGCCATTCCCGACCTGTTTACCATCACGGTAGCCTATCCCATCAAGGGCACCGAGCTTTATACTGAGGTGGAGAATCATTTGATCAAACCCCTGCCCTGGGAGTCCTCCACCGACCGCGACAAGGATTTTGTGCGGCCCTACTCACACAAATTCTACCAAAACGCCATTCGTTGGATCGTGAACGACGTGAACTACCACAAGGCCCGCAAAGCCGGGGTCGAAGGCTGGGGAGAAGGGGTGAAGTTTAAGTTGAAAGCCCTGGCCGCCCGGGCGGGGCTGGGGAAGTAGGGGGGATTTTAACAAATATCAAGGATTGACTGAAATCATAATTACCTCCTATTCCTTCAAGAATTCTTCAATGTCAACTAAGTTGTCTTCCCCAAACCAAATTTTAATATTCTTGAGGGCTTTTTCATCAAGATCGGATAAGCATAATACAACTAGATTCTCAATAGCCCTGGAACATTCCACATAAAATAAATTCCTTGTTTTTAATTTTCGGTGAGGGTTTTCTTCTGTCCCATTGAAGAAATCTTTAAAATTATATTCTTGAACCCACTCTGTATCATCAATTACAGTAAGAACATTCCTAAATTCATCACCCTTCGTACCATGTTTTGTTGAAAACACGGTATGGTTCTGGACATGATTCCAAAAGCTTTGAATTTCCGAATATGGAATATTCATGAACTCATCAAATAACTTTTTATCTTTTACCAGTCTTTCTTTCTCATCCTCTGAAACCAAAATCGCTGGGTCATTAGAAATTCTTTGAGTAAATTCCTTTAATTTTGAATCAAAAATTAGTCCTTTGTTTGAGGCAAATTCATACATTTCCTTCGCTTTCCAAGTCTTCCGTCCTTCAACAACCTGTTTCAGAATTTCTGATACTTCCTTTTTGTGTTGATGCTTAAACTCTTTACTTAAAAGTGTACCTGTTTTTCTTATAAATCTAATTACCTCATTATTGTTCCCTTTTGTATAGTGCCTGATAAGGTGTTCTAAGCCTATTTCTCTTTCTTGTGAGTTCTTTTTATCGATTGTGCCAACAAAAAAAGTGATCAGAGGGTGGTTTCGATCAAGAAGCTTTTCTTTTGTTGAAAGGCCATAACGCTTATAAAAAATTGAATATAGATTTTCAAAACCAGCCCTTTTTGCAACTCTACTGTTTGCAAGGACTAAAATTTTATCCTTTGAGCCTTCCCCAAATTGCCAATCCAAAGAAGATAATTTCGATAGAATTTTATCAAAGTAATCATTTTTTATTGGGGCAATTTCTGCATAATGTTTCCTGATATCTTTTTTAGGTTTTTCAGGATGCTGAGCCCAATAAATAAACTTTGCGCTTCCCTCAAGGCTTTTTTGGGGTACTTGCTCAATGTTTGTTCTAAACTTATTAAGTAACCCTACAACTGACCTGGAAGAACGGAAGTTTTCTTCTTTCTTTACCAGTTTGATTGGCCCTTTATTTGAAGAATAGTACTTGTCCAGGTCGCCAATTCCATAATCGTAAATTTTTTGATGTGAATCGCCGAAAAAACCCACAACTGCTTTCCCGCTATTTCTTTTCAAAAGACAATTGATGAGGCAATGAACTGTTTCCTCTGCTGTGTCTTGGTACTCATCAACAAAAATGTAAGGGAATTTTGCAGCAACGATATCTGTTAAAAGAGGATAATTTTCGAAAATCATTTTGGAAAGTTCAATTACATCATCGTGTTCAATTTTCCCCTTTTCAAAATCATTGAATGAAGAGTCATTGTATTCAATTTTTAGAATTGAGTTAATTCTGCTAGCTAAATTCTCTTTGAACCTTGGTTCGGTCTTTCCTTTTTCCAGTTCTTTTTTTCGGTGGATTTCATTTAGCTTACAAAGCTCGATTTTCAGCTGCTTTTGAAATTGTTTTATTGAGTTCCAAAAAAACTCATGAATCGTTGAAACAAGAACCAGTTCATTGTTTTCGATTCTGTCATTGATTTCTTTTTTTGCAATGTTTGTGTAAGTTATGCAAACAATTTTTTGATTAGACTTTTTTAAATTATCTCCTTTATTCAAAAGGAGATAATTTATTGTTTCAATCAAAGTATAAGTTTTTCCCGAACCTGCCCCTGCTTCGAGAACAAAGCTTTTATAGTTGTCAATATTATTTGAGATTTCTTCGAAAGCGCTCATGCTATTTCATGATTTTTAGATAACCAATTCAATCCCTCTTCAATATAGTTTGGCACGCTCCACTTCAATTTTGTTCCTTTCTCATCAAAGATCATTAGATCAAATGTAAAATTCGTTTTTTCACCCTTCCCTGGCATCAATTTGTAAGGACTTGATTCTATATCTTTTCCAATAAGTTGCGTGAATGAATTTTTTACAAATCTAACCTCTGTTTCTGTTTCTGTTTCTGTTTCTGTTTCTGTTTCTGTTTCTGTTTCTGTTTCTGTTTCTGTTTCTGTTTCTGTTTCTGTTTCTGTTTCTTCCTTTTTTTCTGTCTCAATCATATAAGTTGATCTAAAAAAATCCTTGTTTGCATTAATGATTGCCTCCTCAAGGCTCCTTGCAACGTAATCTGAATCCTTTTCCTTTGTTTGAAATGCAACCCTTATAAGTTTCGAATCAAATTTTTCTTCTGCACGGCAGTTAATAAGGTCACTTATTTTCGTCTTTTTTGGAATCCAGTTTATTAAGGTAGAATTTGATGTCACACAATCAAGGGTCTCAGTTGGACAAGCAATTCCATTATTGTTTGGGTCAACAGAATCTATGTCTGTTATTACCAAACATTTAATATTGATAAATTTTAAAAGTTCCTTGAACTTAGCCGTATATGCTCCACCAACTTCAATAATTGAAATATATTCGTTGTTCAAATTTTTGGCAACCTTATTGATCATTAGGGGAAGGAGTAATCTTTCTGTAGGTCCTTCAACAAGTATAGCCTTATCAGCAAAAAACAGATCGCACCTGTGAAGACTCATATATTGTTTGAGAAATCGAAAGGTCGCTTTGTCATTTTCTTTGTGTTTAAATTCGTTCAAATCCCGCACCTCCACCTTGAACCTTTTTTCTGCTTCTACAAAAGTCTTTGAGAAGTATCTAATCCTTTCGAAACTCCTTTCCACATCTATCCCTGCTTCAGTTACAATGTGAGAGGAATGCGTGCTTATGACGACCTGAACGGATATATTATCCTGGTTTTTGGTCTCTTTTACTGTTTTTTTTATTTGGGAAATAAAAACTTGTTGCATCTGGGGGTGTAAATGCGCTTCTGGCTCCTCAATTAAAATTGTTAAAGTGTCTGATTTGTCTATTGGGGCTGCCTTTTTAAATTTTTCGATAAAACTTGCGACCTTTAACACGAGGAAAATCAGGTTGCTATACCCCAAACCATTGAAGTTTTCTGGTAAAGTAATATTTCCTTGTTTGTAATAGTATTTAATGTTGTTCTTTAGAATGTGTTCAGGGTTGAAGCCAGCCTGAAGAACTATTTCAGGAATTGTTAAATGAGGCTCTATTCCGAATAATTTGAGCTTTTCAAGCAGTTCTTGAAGGATTTTCTCATACTTTTTATTGAGAACATTCGACGTTTCTCTTAGTTGAATCTCAAGTTCCTCAACGTCTTTGTCATTGTCCTTGTTTTTTTCTCTATAATAGTCCGAAAATCCAATTGCTAGGGTTTTGTTCTTATCAGTTTTTGTATCGTCGAGTTTCCTGGAAGCCTGAATCGTTTCGAAACACAAAACAGACAAAAGTTTTCGCTTGAACCTTTCTTCTATCAAGTTATCACCACCAAAACATTTCACATCATAATGAGATGATATATTTTCATTTAGCCACTCAATTAAATTTTGTTGCTTTTCCTTTCGGTTTGTGAAAGATTTGAAAAGTGCTAAGCTTTCTTTTGATTGATAATGAAGCTTAATAGTTGCAGAATGTTTATCGTCCTCAAGGTCACTGATGAACTCTGAAATATTAATTAAGCTGTCCTTTTGCTTGTCATACTCCAATTGAATTATTAATTCAATTTTGGGCATTGATTCAATCAAAGAGATCTCAAGATTATCCTTTGCTTCCTCATCAGTTTCTTTTTGAAGTGATTCAAATATTTGATAAGAGTGTTCGAAATGAGAGTAAGTTGTTTGAGAAAAATCGTGAAAGCTAAAATTATTCTTTTCTGCGAAGAACATATTAATCACTTCAAATAGCGAAGTCTTTCCTGTATTGTTTTTTCCTACAATGAGCGTAATGTCTTCTTCAAGATTTAATTTTACGCTTTCCAACAGTCGGAAATTTATTATAAGCAAGTTCTTTATTTTCATTTTGTTGAATGTCTTTTTACTGTGTTATTAGTATGGCTGTTGGCTTTCGAAATTGATCTTCAGAAACCTTATTTTGGCTCCACAACCTTCTTCTCTTTCTCCCCCTACAATCTCCAAATTCCCCTCCAATTTCACAAGCTCTTGTTCCATCCACACTCTCAAATGATTGTTTTTTCACAATTCCTGACCAATCCCCCCACTCACTAAATCCAGCCCATCAACAAAAAAACTCCCCCACCGCAATCGCGGCAGGGGAGTCTGATCATCAGGGGCCTGACAAAACCGGACGACCGTCCAGTTTGCCATCAATACCCTCAGGCGGCATCCTGGTCGGGATTGCCGTTGTCAACCACCGTGTCCTGATCTTTGGGAGATTTGCCCCCGGTGGCTTTGCGGTAAAGCTTGCCCAGGTCGGCGGCGGCTTCATCGGCACCGGGCAAACCGGCATCGGCAGCTGCAACCAATGCGTCATAAAAGCACCTGTAAGAATGGAAAGCCGCGGCTGAAGCCACCATGGAGGTATCCTTCAGGATTTCGAGCATGACTTCAGTACGGCGAATCACTTTTTCCAAACCCATAAAGCCTTTCAGGTTGTCAGCTGCTTCCGGAATACGCATGACCTCCGAAATCACAGATGGAAACTGATGGGTGTAATCTTCAGCCTTGATAGCAAAGGCCATCCGGCTGTCGCTTACGTTGGGAATGGACCTTCTGTCAATTGGGGTCAACTGAACCGGGTTCGGGACTGATACTTTTGTCATTTCCACAGAATCACACATGTCTTTGATGGTTGAATCCTTGATGGAGGTTTTGTAAGTTTTGAAATTTTGAATCATGCTAAAAAAATTAGATTGTTTAAAAAGATTGAAAACAAGCCTCTGTATTCAGGCTAAAAA
Source organism: Bacteroidia bacterium (assembly GCA_020635905.1). Taxonomy (GTDB): domain Bacteria; phylum Bacteroidota; class Bacteroidia; order J057; family JADKCL01; genus JACJYV01. The sequence continues at coordinate 662,174 of JACJYV010000003.1, read as the reverse complement.
GAACGAAAAGTATTCTGCCAAGATGCAACCGGATGCAAGAGAAGTCAATCACCAGTTTATGAGTGGTACCCGTAGAGACATGAGTGGTACCCCTGCGGTAATAAGCGGTCATCGGGAGGGAAAAATATTTTGAGGATTTGGGGTGAAATTCCGGGTGATCTGAACTACTCCGGCCAGGATTCGATCGCCATTTTCCATCCTACTTGACAACCCAACTTTTTCCCCGAACTCCACTCCTGTCGCCCGTTAATCAGCAACCCAGCAAAAGCCTTTGAAGGAAGTCCCCGGATGCCCGTGACACAGTTATTTAATTACTCCCGGGTTGACCTACCTCTGATCGAGGTAGTACCTACCTCCGATCGAGGTTGACCTAGCTCCGATCGAGGTTGACCTAGCTCCGATCGAGGTTGACCTACCTCCGATCGAGGTTGACCTAGCTCCGATCGAGGTTGACCTAGCTCCGATCGAGGTTGACCTACCTCAGATCGAGGTGGTACCTACCTCTGATCGAGGTTGACCTACCTCAGATCGAGGTGGTACCTACCTCTGATCGAGGTTGACCTAGCTCTGATCGAGGTAGTATCTAGCTCTGATCGAGGTTGATCTACCTCTGATCGAGGTGATACCTAGCTCCGATCGAGGTTGACCTACCTTAGATCGAGGTTGACCTACCTCAAATCGAGGTAGTACCTAGCTCCGATCGAGGTTGACCTACCTCTGATCGAGGTAGTACCTAGCTCCGATCGAGGTCAACCTACCTCTGATCGAGGTTGACCTACCTCAGATCGAGGTTGACCTAGCTCTGATCGAGGTAGTACCTAGCTCCGATCGAGGTTGACCTACTTCAGATCGAGGTGGTACCTAGCTCCGATCGAGGTAGTACCTAGCTCCGATCGAGGTTGACCTACTTCTGATCGAGGTTATGCCACCAAAAATCGTTCATATTCTTCTCCATTGCCTGGAAACCGCAATTTTGAAGTTGCTTGCACCTGAAAAAAGGTTTTTCGGTGAACTGTTACCCCCAAAATAAAGTCCGTTTTTGTAAAAATCCTCTGAAAATTTGAATCCAGGATGCGATTTTTGCCCTGCATCCCTTGCAAGGGCGGGCCTGTCCGTTCATAGGATGGAAAATAAAGCAGAAAAGGGGAAAAGGGTTAGAAAATGCAGGACAACGACTTTAATCTGGCAGAACCGGAATTCCGTCAGGAGATCGACTTTCAATTTTTACCTGACCAAATTATCACTCTGATTTTCTGTTCCTCCTGACCCTTTTACCAGTTAAGATTTTGTGAATTTTGTCTGCTGAGAAGCGGGGTAATGTTGCGTTTTGACTTGATTTATCTTTCGTATTTTAAATGAAGAGAATCATTTGGGCTTGAAAATTGCCAGAAAGATTCACTCAGAATCCAATTTGGGGTAAGGAGATTATCTGATTACCCGGTTGGAAAGGTGAAAAATTTGTCTGCTAAACTCCCCTTTTATAAGTGTCAGTTTATGATAAATATATTTTCTTCTTAAATGTATTTTTCCTAATTTATTGGCTCAAGCAACAGACAAATCTATTTTATAAGAATGCCTGGAGGAAATTATGGCCCTTCAGGTCTTTAACCCTTTAATTATTACACTATGAGAAAGTCATTTACCACCCCAAGCAGGATTTTCCTGTGTCTCACCCTGCTATTGATCAGTTGGGGGGCCTTACCCGCCCAAAGCATTCTCTCCGGGTCGTCCGGCCTGCGCAACCTGGTTTCAGGCGCGACTGGCATGGAGGCTTACCCCGAAACGGGGATGCGCAACGACCAGCAGATCACTCCCTCCTCTGGCATCATGCAGATCCACAGTGTGGGCTTCCTGAGCGTTTCACAGCTTTCTACAGCTGTGGAGATCTGCAATAACGGAATCGACGACGATGGCGATGGCTGGATTGATGGCAATGATCCCGATTGTTCGGGTGCAATTCCCTTCCTCTGTAATGGCAGCCTGTATCAGACCTATAACCCGGGCGGAATCTGGAAATTTGTAAAGGTTGAGACCAACCCGGTTTCCTTTACTATCATCAGCGACCTGACCAACCAGGGCCTGACCAATACATCCGGGATCAATTCCATCGGCTATAACACCCAGGATAATTTCGTGTACGGGATCAATCCCAATTCTCCTCACCAGATCTACCGCCTCGACCAGGCCGGTATTTTGTATAATCTGGGCAATGCCACCGGCCTGCCCGGCAACAGCTATGCCGGTTGCTTTGACCTGAGCGGTAATATGTACATCACCGGCGGTCACGCCACCCTGTACAAGTTGAATGTCGTAACCCGGGTAGCCACCCTGATTGGCAGCATTGCCAATCCCACCGCCGACCTGGCTTTCAATCCGGTCGATGGGCAGTTGTATGCCTGGGCCAGCTCTGCCGACAGGTTGATGCGCATCAATCCTGCAACCGCCGCCACCACCTACGTTGGCCCGGTTCAGAGCCAGTGGAATGGTTTTGGGGCATTATACTTCAATGCTCAGGGAGACATCATTGCGTACGGAGATAATGCAAGCATTACTTCCACCCAACAGGAAACTCTGGTTAAGATTGACCCCAATACGGGTTTAGTTTCTGCTTTGGGCACCGGCTCCGGGGTAAACGGCAACGACGGTTGTTCCTGCTCCGCCAACATCGAACTGACCAAGGAAGTATCGGCTGATACGGTTATTCCCGGACAGGTATTCAGTTATACCTTTACCATCTTCAACCAGTCGGGGCTGGATGTGACCACCTCTTCCTTCCACGATACCCTGCCCGCGGGCATTACCTTCGCATCTGAGCCTTATAACCTGACCGGCGGCGTGGCCATTGGCTCCACTTCCATCACCGGCAGCACCCAGTGCGATTTCCCCCTCACCACCCTGCCCGACGGATTATCCTCTTTTGTGATCGACGTAGTGGCCCAGGGTACCTGCAATGGTGACGTCAATTTCACCAACCAGGCCTTCATAGATGGGCTGCCTGCCTTCCTCGGCGGATATGTAGCCTCCGACGACCCCAATACCACCCTGATCACCGACCAGACCTATACCCAGTTGTATTGCACGGAAAACTGCACCGACGGCATCGACAACGATGGAGATGGCTGGATCGACGGTGATGATCCGGATTGTTCGGGTGCCGTGCCTCACGTGTGCGACAGCCGTTTGTATCAGACCTTTAACCCCAATGGTGACTTCCTTTTCATTGAGGTTCTGACCAATCCGGTAGCCTTCAATACCATTTCCAACCTTTCTGCCAATGGATTGCCTTCGGGGATCAATTCTATTGGTTATAATGCAGTGGATAATTTCATCTACGGACTCAATCCGGGATCTCCTTATCAGTTTTACAGGATTGATGCCAATGGCGATTTCAATTATCTGGGCAATATCTCCGGTCTGACCTCCACCAACCAGTCTGCCTGCTTTGACGGAAGCGGCAACATGTATATCACAGGCAGCAGCAATCGCCTCTATCGCATGGCCGTTCCGGGTACCTCGGCGGTTTTGGTGGGAAATCTTTCCTCCGGTGCCACCTTTGGTGACATTGCCTTTAACCCAATTGACAACATGATTTATGGAATCGAGCGGGTCGGAACAGGAGTGCTTTACCGGGTTGATCCCAATACGGCCAGCGCGACTGCGATTGGAAACACCGGGATCGGTGCCGGGGTGGGAGCCCAGTACTTTAATGCTCAGGGCGAATTGATTGCGTACAGGAATAATCCGGGAGCCCTTTACAAGGTGGATATTACCAATGGCAATGCCTCTTTGATCAGCACCGGACCCAATACCTCCCTAATCGATGGCTGTTCCTGCCCCTTTGGCATAGAATTTACCAAAACGGCTTCTGCGGATACCGTATATCCCGGCCAGACCTTTACCTACACCTTTACGGTATTCAATCAGTCATTTGGTCCGTACACCAATGTCACCTTCAGCGATACCCTGCCCCCGGGTCTGGTTTGGGCTTCAGAACCTCAAAATCCTGGCCCCGGACTGGTCATCGGTTCGTCTTCCATCACCGGCGGTACCATTGCCAATTTCAGTCTGGATGCGGTTCCGGTGGGAATATCTTCCTTTACGATTGATGTTTCCACTCCGTCCTCCTGTACCGGCTCATTTGTGCTGTCCAATCAGGCATTTTTGCTCAATCTTCCACCCGCCCTGGGAGGCACCATTCGCTCGGATAATTCCAATACCTCTGCCATTCTCGATCCTACGGATGTATGGCTGCAATGCTGTCCGGCCAGCCTTGGCCTGACTGCCAGCGTCACCGACGAAGGTTGCCCCGGTGCCGGTGACGGCTCCATTGACCTCTCGGTTGGAAATGGAACCGCTCCTTATGCCTATGCCTGGAGCAATGGCAGTACCAGCCAGGACCTGAGCGGTCTTGCTGCCGGAACCTACTCGGTGACAGTTACTGATGCCTTTGGCTGCAGTGATCAGGCTACCTTTACCGTGGCTGCCGGAGTCGATAACACACCTCCCGCCATTTCCTGTCCGGCAGATGCAACCGTCAGTTGCGATGCACCTACCGGGCCTTCCGCCCTGGGCAATGCCTCCGCCACCGACAATTGCGATGCCAACCCCGTTATCTCTTTTGCGGACAATAATCAGGGAGGCAATTGCCCCAATGCGTACACCATTCAACGGGTATGGACTGCGCTGGATGCCAACGGCAATTCCAGTTCCTGCACCCAGACCATCTCCGTTCAGGATCAGGTGGCTCCTGTGCTGGCCGGCGTGCCCGCAGATGCAGCCGTTTCCTGTGATAATATCCCTTCTGCACCTACGGTTTCTGCCACGGATAATTGTGATGCCAGCCCGACGGTTACTTTCAGCAGCGCCATTACCCCGGGCAATTGTGCCGGTAATTATACCCTGACCCGCACCTGGACGGCCACTGATGCCTGCGGCAACAGCAGTTCAGCTTCCCAAACCCTTGAAGTCAGCGACCAGGCGGCTCCTGCAGTTTCCTGTCCGGCTAATCAGAGCCAGACCAGCGATCCGGGCCAGTGTGGTGCAAATGTTACCTATGCAGCCTCCGCTTCGGACAATTGTGGCACCGTAAGTGCATCTTACAGCCATAATCCAGGAAGCTTCTTCCCGGTGGGTACCACCACGGTCACCTTTACAGCCTCCGACGATTGCGGCAATACTGCTTCCTGCAGCTTTGATGTGACGATCACGGATAATGAAGCCCCCTCGATTTCCTGTCCTTCAGCCCTGAACTTTGACTGTCAGGCTGAGATTCCGGCGGCCAATACCTCTCTGCCCTCCGCTTCGGACAATTGTGCGGTTGCCGCGGTGAATTTCCTGGGGGACACCGACAACGGTGGTTCGGGATGTGCCGGTGATCCATTGGTCATCACCCGCACGTATGAAGCTGTGGATGCAAGTGGAAATACGGCTACCTGCACCCAAACCATTACGGTAGAATCCACTCCCATTGTGGTCAGCGCCTCTGCCAGCCCGGGACAATACGTATTCCCGGCCTATGGCGACAGTTCCTGCGCTGATCTTTCCAGCAATGCCACCGGCGGTTGTCCTCCTTACACCATTCAGTGGAGCACCGGGGCCACCACGGCCAATATCAGCGTTTGTCCTACCGTGAGCACCACCTACCACGTCACCTGGACCGACAGCGAAGGCTGTTCGGGAGAGGACAGCATCCGCATTTGTGTGATCGATCTGGTATGTACGGGCGGAGATAATAACGGAGTGAATGGAAACGGACAGGGCGGAAACGGGCAGAATAACAGCTCCAACGCCCAGGTCCATGTGGCCATGTGTCACATTCCACCTGGCAATCCGAATAATGCCATGACCAAGTGTCTGCCGGTGCCCGCAGTGCAGGCGCACATGCAGCAGGTCCATGGTGGTGACCACCTGGGTGCCTGTGGTTCTCTGTCGGGACGCAATTGCGGACCGGTTGGCAACGCCAAATTTGCAGGAAACGATGAGCCGGGTGGTGATCTGGAAAGCAGATTTGAGGCCTTCCCCAACCCCTTCAACACCTCAACCACCATTCGTTTCACCCTGGGCAGCGATGCCTTTGTGACCCTGAAGGTGTACGCGGTGAACGGGGCCGAAGTGGCTACCCTTTTCTCCGGTCAGGTATCAGCGGCGCAGCAAAATTCAGTTGAATTTGCCCCTGCGCAGGCAACCGAAGGAATTTATTTTGCCCGTTTGGTAACCTCCAATGGCGTAGTAAAAACCCATAAACTGATTCTGGTAAAGTAACCAGGATGTAAATTAGGAGAGCTGGCCTTCCTGCAAAGGAAGGCCAGCTTTTTTTATGGTCAGGCCGTTGGAGAAAGGGAATAATTGGTGACTGGAGGAGAGCAATTATTTTGAGCCTTTTCCAAATTTCATGAATAATAATTTCGGAACAATTGATGATATATGGAGCTAATTTTTATTTGTTTGTGTGGGTTGTGATCAAATTAGCAGCCGGGAAGGACATGCGTATCTGTTAAATCAAATGAAATTCATGGAAATAATTGACAGGTTTTGAATAATTATAAGATTCAATTTGTCACATTCATATTAGGTGTGTGCTGTATTATTTTAATATTATATGTGGGTAAAAAATGGCTCAATGCCTTCAAAAAGCCACTAATTACTCTTATATTGTGGTGGATTAAATTTTAAAATCGGATAGTTTTTTGGTTTGTAAGCCTTAATTGTGTCGCAATTTATTTTATCAATTTTTAAAACGTTTTAATTATGAGACAACTAGACTTAATGAGACGACGATGTCATGCCCTGACACGTTCTGTTCAAAAAGACGGAAGTCATCACTCTATTTTCCAGGGATTCAAGCGGAATCTGACTGGAAAATTTTTGGTGGTGCTGCTATTGATTGGAGTCAGTAGTACAAATGTATTCGCCAGCCACTTTGCAGGCGGCGAATTATCCTACCAGCATCAGACCGGGAATACCTGGCAAATTACCCTGAAGTATTACCGGGATTGTGCGGGGATCGAATTTAGTCAGACTGAGTTCATCAGCATCCTCCCCTCTGTTGGTTCAGTTGGGCTTCCCCTGTTCAAAAGAACGGACATCACTCCTCTTTGTCCCGGCCAAACCTCCAACTGCGCTCCTTCGTTCGCAGGATCGGGATTGGAAGAGTGGATTTTCAGGGGCAATGTGACTCTGAATCCCCTTCCAAGTGGAAATTACACCATTTCTGCTTCAAGTGGAGCCCGCAACAGTGCCCTGACCAACATTGTGCCCAGCAACTGGTACATTGACGCTGAGCTGAAAAGTCACCCTTCAGTTTCTCCCCCGAACAACTCACCTGTTTTCCAGAACGTACCTTTTGCCAAGGTATGCGTGGGATCTCTGGTGCAGATTTCCCCCAACGCTTCTGACCCGGACGGAGACGCACTGAGCTATGCGCTGGTGGCCTGTTCTCTTTCCTCCGCCAGCACGGTTTCTTATAATGCCGGCTTCGGTCCTTTCAATCCGTTTACCACCTCCAGCGGGGTGAACATCAATTCCCAGACCGGGGTGGTTTCATTTACGCCCACCACAACCCAGGTTGGGGTGGTATGTATTGAGGTTACTGAGACCCGCAATATCGCCGGCACACCCACCGTGGTGGGTAAAGTGGTGCGCGATATTCAGGTACAGGTGGTAGCCTGTAATAATACCCCACCGGTGGTGACCACCGGCGGTACCGTTATCGTGCCTTCCTCCACCCCCAACGGAACCCAGTTCTGCCAGCCCTTTACGGCCTTTGATGCTGACGGTGACAACATCACCCTCTCCCTCACTGGTGGTCCGGCAGGAGCCTTCCTGAGCGGTGTTTCCTGCTCTGGTGGAACCTGTACCGGCAATGTTTGCTGGACCTATAATACAGCCAATCAGGGACAGACCTTTACGGTTTCCGTGAATGCCCTGGATGATGCCTGCCCTGCTCCGGGTTCTGGCAACGGTACCTATAACGTGGTATTCGCTCCTCCCTGTAATGCCGTGGTTACCTGCTCTGGTACCGACGAAACTGCCCTCAATGCCAATGATGGTACAGCTTCTGTTACCGGCAGCGGATTTGGCGCCAATGTAAGCTATGCCTGGACCGGCCCCAACGGATATTCATCCAACAGCCCCAACATTTCAGGACTGGCTCCCGGCACCTACACCGTGACCGTGACCGACATCAATTCCTGCGCGGCCACCTGCTCCTATACGGTTCAGTCTGGTTGCTCAGCTGCCCTGAGCTGCCCCGCCAACATTACCGTGAGCAATGCCAGCGGTCAGTGTGGTGCCAACGTATCTTACAGCGTAAGCTCCACCGTATGTCCGGGACAGACCCTGTCCCAGACCGCAGGCAGTGCAAGTGGTTCCTTCTTCTCCGTAGGCAGCACCACCAATTCATTTGCCATCACTGGCGGAGGTGCCAACCTCTCCTGCAGCTTCACCGTGACGGTGACCGACAATGAGAATCCCACCATCAGCTGTCCGGCTGACATCTCTGTGGGTAACGATCCGGGAGCCTGCAGCGCTGCCGTAAGCTACCAGGTATCAGCCAGCGACAATTGCCCCGGCTATACGGTAACCCAAACCGCAGGTATGACCAGTGGTTCTTCCTATCCTGTGGGCACCACCGCCAACTCTTACAGCGTGAGCGACGGAGCAGGCAACAGTGCGAACTGCAGTTTCAATGTGACCGTGACCGATAATGAGGCCCCGGTAGCCAATTGTAACGACATCACGGTTCAACTTGATGCCCAGGGCAATGGCTCAACCAACGTGAACGCTGTAAACGCCAATTCTACTGACAACTGTGGAATTTCCGGCCTGGCCCTCAGCAATTCATCTTTCTCCTGTCAGGATGCCCTCAACCTGCCTGCTCTGGCCCCCACCTTTGGTGCAGCCGGACGGACGGTTACCTATAATAGTGTAACTATGAACGGGCAGAATACCCGTATTCTGAATGTAAATGGCGGCGCCGCCGTAAGCGTGACCCTCAACTGGACCAACCAGTACACCAGCACCTACTGCCCCGGATGTATTCAGCAGTACTATCTCGGCCTGGCCGGTGACGGTGTGAATGAGTCCTGTCTGCGTTCAGGTGGTACCAACTTCACCTTCAGCCAGACCAATACGGTTAACTTTACGGCACCCACCGCACCCGGTGTTTATGTGGTGCAAATGGGATCTTCTCTCCAGTTTTCCTGCGTAACCCGCAACTACGGAGCAGCCGATCTTTGTGGTAATAATAATGGCATGGTGGCCCTGGTGGTTGTTGGAGGATCTAATTCCACCACTACGCTGACCGTCACCGACGTGAATGGCAACAGCTCTTCCTGTACAGCCAATGTAACCGTGCAGGATGTCACGCCTCCCACGGCCCTTTGTCAGGATATTACGGTACAACTGGATGCCAACGGATCTGGTTCTGCCAGCGCCAACGATGTGGATGCCGGCTCCAGCGATGCCTGCGGCATTGCCAGCTACAGCCTGGACGCCACCTCCTTTGGATGTGCTGACCTTGGCCAGAATACGGTTACCCTGACGGTTCAGGATAATAACTGTAACACCTCCACCTGTACAGCAACTGCTACCGTGCTTGACAACATTGCTCCCAATGCCATGTGTCAGGACGTAACCGTGACCCTGGATGCAGCCGGCAACGGTTCCACCTCGGCCAATGCCGTGGATGACGGATCGACTGATAATTGCGGGATTGCTTCCAAATCTCTGGATGTGACCTCCTTTAATTGCGGCAATGTTGGAAGCAACCAGGTTGAACTTACCGTAACTGACGGAAGTGGAAATTCCTCTGTGTGCTCTGCCAATGTAACCGTGGTTGACAATACCGCTCCTGCGGCCAATTGCCAGGACATTACGGTGCAACTGGATGCCAGCGGCAATGGCAGTGCAACTGCCCAGAACGTTGACAACGGCTCTTCAGATGCTTGTGGAATTGCTTCCCTGAGCCTGAATCCCACCAGCTTCAATTGCAGCAATGTTGGTCCGAATGCAGTAACCCTGACCGTGACCGACAATAATGGCAATGTGTCCACCTGCTCTGCCACCGCAACGGTTCAGGACAATGTGGCTCCCAATGCCGTTTGTCAGGACGTAACCGTGAATCTGGATGCCAGTGGAAGCGGTTCCATCACCGCAGGTCAGGTCGATAATGGATCCAGCGATGCCTGCGGTATCGCCAGCCTGTCTCTCAGCAATTCCAGCTTTGATTGCAGCAATGTATCTGCCCAGCCTGTGGCCAATGGTCTGATCATTTCTGAATACGTGGAAGGTTCGGGCCTGACCAAATACGTTGAAATCTTCAACGGAACCGGCGCACCCGTCAACCTGGCCAACTACAGCATCCGTCTGTATTCAAACGGCTCCACCAATGCCAACCCGGTCAGTTCACTGGCTGCCGCCGGCACCCTGGCCAACGGACAAGTGGCTGTTTTTGCCAATTCCGGAGCTACTGCCTACACGGGAACCACCTTCCCGATCAGTGCGGTTAACTGGAACGGCGACGATGCCTTCGATCTGTATGACAATGTAAACAGCGTTCAGGTAGATATCTTTGGTGAAATTGGCGTGGATCCCGGTTCTCAATGGGGTTCTGGCTCACTTTCCACCGCTGATGCAACCCTGCGTCGCAAGTCATCTGTACTTTCCGGAAATACCGTGAACGGAGCCGGCTTCCCCACTCTTTCCACCGAATGGGATGCTTTCCCCACCAACGATGTGTCCGGACTGGGATCACACAGCCTGGCAGGCGGTGCTTCCAACAGCACCGTGCTGACCGTTACCGATAATAATGGTAATACCAGTACCTGTACGGCCAATGTAACCGTGGTTGATAATGTTGCTCCTTCGGCTGTTTGCCAGAACATCACCATTCAACTGGACAACGACGGAAATGCTTCTATTTCCGGCGCTCAGGTTGACGGAGGATCCAGCGATGCCTGCGGAATTGCTTCCCTGGACGCTTCTCCCTCCACCTTCACCTGCAATAACGCCGGTCCCAACTCAGTAACCCTGACGGTAACTGATGCCAATGGAAACGTAAGCACCTGTACCGCTTCTGTAACGGTTGAGGACAATGTGGCTCCCATCGCTTCCTGTCAGAATACCACCGTGCAACTGGATGCCAACGGCAACGGATCGATCAGCACCAATGATATCAATAACGGTAGCATTGACAACTGCGCCATCGCCAGCATCTCCCTGGACAATACCAGCTTTGACTGCTCCAACGTGGGTGGAACCACCGCTGCCTCTGGTCTGATCATTTCAGAGTATGTGGAAGGAAGTGGCAACACCAAGTATGTGGAGATTTACAACGGAACAGGTGCACCGGTCAATATGGCCAATTACCAGATCCGTCTCTACAGCAACGGATCCACCAATGCCAACCCGGTCAGCTCACTGGCTGCTGCTGGTACCCTGGCTGACGGTGCAGTCGCCGTATTCCGCAATTCCCAGGCTACAGGTTACTATGGTACATCCTACCCGGTGACCGCCGCCAACTGGAATGGTGATGATGCCTTCGACATCTTCAACACGCTGACCAATCAGCAGGAAGATATCTTTGGTGAAATCGGTGTGGATCCCGGATCTGCCTGGACTTCAGGCAGCCTTTCCACCGCCAACCGCACCCTGCGTCGCAACAGCAACGTTACCAGCGGTGTAACCGGCAGCAACCCCGGCTTCGCGACCCTCGGCACCGAGTGGAGTGGATTTGGTCAGGATGATGTTTCCGGCCTTGGAAACCATGCCTACAGCCCGGCTGGCTCTGCCAACCAGGTGGTGCTGACCGTAACCGACGTTTCCGGCAACAGCAGCAATTGCACCGCCCAGGTAACCGTGGAAGACAATGTTGCTCCTGTGGCCCTTTGCCAGAGCATCACCATCAATACCGATCCTTCGGGTCCTGTAACCATCACTGAGCAGGATATCGACAATGGCAGCAACGACGCCTGCGGTATCCAGAGCCTCAGCCTGGACATCACCAGCTTTGATTGTTCGGACAAAGGACCCAATACTGTGGTTCTGACGGTGACCGACGTGAACGGCAACGTGAGCACCTGCTCTGCCGTGGTGACCGTGACCAACGATCCGCTGACCTGCGCCACCACCAGCCCGACCTATGCCTGCGGCTATAATGTAAGCTGCGCCGGCTTCTCTGACGGACAGGCTACGGTGTCTGTGGATGGCGGATGTCTGCCCTACAGCTACCTCTGGAGCGATGGTCAGACCAGCGCCACGGCCATCAACCTGCAGGCTGGCACCTACACTGTGGTGACCACAGACGCAGTTGGCGACCAGGTTTCCTGCACCATCACCCTGACTGAGCCTGCCCCGCTGCAGACCTCGATCGACGTGACCGATGTGACCTGCTATGGTTTTAACGACGGATCTCTGGATCTGACTGTTACCGGCGGCGCCAGCTGCGATCCTTACAGCTACAACTGGAGCGGAACCACCTACGACAATCAGGCTTACAGCTCTTCTGTGGAAGATCCGGCCAACCTGTATGCTGGTTCCTACAGTGTAACCGTAACGGATGCCAACGGCTGTACCGCTACTGATGCGGCTACGGTTAACCAGTTTGATCTGGTAACTGCGACCATCGACTGCTGCGCCGACACCTTCAAGTGTGTGTGTGACGTGGTGGAAATCCCCGTTTACTTTACGGGTGACGGCCCCTGGACGGTTATCATCAGCGATGGCAGCGCCAACGACACGGTGACCACCATGGATAATCCCTACATGATCCAGGCTGCCAATTCCACGACCACCACCTACACCCTGGTGTATGTGGAAAGTGTAACCACGGGTTGCGACGGTCCGGTTTGTGGCAATGCCACCGTGGGCGTGAACAACTGTCCTGCTCCTCCGGTTGCTTCCAGCGGCCATGGTTCCTCCAGCGGTCATGGATCCGGTCACGGCTCCAATGATGGCGGCGGAAGCGGTCACGGATACGGCAACTGCGGTAACTCCAACCACAATCATGGAAACCACCACACCGGCGGTAACTGTGGAAATAATAACTGCGGCAACAGCCACCACAATAATGGCGACCATGGTCACCACGGCAACTGCGGCCACAATAATGGTCACGGCAGCCAGGACGGCCCGGCCTGCTACACCGAAGCCTGCTCTGATCTGTGTGTGAACACCTACATCAACCAGCAGGATATGGATGTGAATGGTTGTGTGAACTACACCCTGACTATCGCCTGCGACACCCTGTGCTACCCCAACAGCGGCAGCGGCCACGGAAGTGGTCATGGCAGCGGCCATGGCAGCAACAGAGCCTGGATTGGCTGGGGCAGCGGTGACAACGATGGCGGCGGAAGCAATAATAACCACGGCAGCAGCGGCCACGGAAGTGGCAGCAGCAGCGAGGACGTGGTGCCGAGCTTCATCGACATTTCCATCCCCTGTGGTACAGTATCCAATGTGGTTGTGCCCGACGGTGTAACCTGGGAACTGATCACCAACGGCGATCTGACCGGCATCACGGGTATCCGTATCATCGGATGGCCTGAGTGTGGCAAGCCCAAAGCCAGCAAGGACAAAGGTTGTCACAAAGGCAGCGGTCACAACGACGGCGGTGGCTCCAACCACGGAAGCAATCACCACAGTGGTTCCAGCAACGACGAGCCTGTACCATTTGTAGTGAGCTACACAGTTTGCCCCAATGCCAACAGCTGCGGTGCCAGCATGTGTGCTCCGCTGGTGGCCTACCACACCGAGGAAGGTTGCGTACAGTATGAAGATGCTGCCTATGACCTGAGCAATAAAGGTACGGTGAAAGCCAAACCTTCTCAGCCCCAGGCCGCCGACAGCAAATTCGAAGCCTTCCCGAACCCCTTCAACACCACGACCACGATCCGTTTCACCATGGGCAGCGATGCCTTCGTGACCCTGAAAGTGTATGCGGTGAACGGGGTGGAAGTAGCCACGCTGTTCTCTGAAGAGGTTTCTGCAGGTCAGGTGAATTCGGTTGAATTTGCTCCCACGGAAGCTTCTGAAGGTATTTACTTTGCCAAACTGGTTAGCTCCACGGGCGAGGTGAAAACCCATAAACTGATCCTGGTGAAATAACCTGAGATTGTTAAGCGGAATGGAAAGGGCTGCCCTGTTTGGGGCGGCCCTTTTCTGTTGTGGGGTGGGGGATGAAAAACACAGAGGCACGGAGTCAGTTGAAGTGGTCAGGAGGTTTTTGGGGGATTGGAAGCTTCGCTTCTGAGGATGGGTTTAACACAAAGCACTCAAAGGTTCACGAAGGGCACAAAGGTTTTTGAATGGGAAGCTTCCGCTTTTGGGAGGGAGGTGAAAACACAGAGGCACGGAGTCAGTTGAAGTGGTCAGGAGGTTTTTGGGGGGATTTGAAGCTTCGCTTCTGGTGGAGATTTTTAACACAGAGGACGGGGAGGGCACAGAGAATTCACGTGCCGGGGGCACTTTTGGGGAGGAGTGCTCAGAGGTTTGGGAGTATTTTTGGGGGATTGGAAGCTACGCTTCAGAGGATGGGTTTAACACAAAGCAGCCAAAGGCTCACGAAGGGCTCAAAGGTTTTTGATTAGAAGCTTCGCTTTAGAGGATGGGTTTAACACAAAGCACCCAAAGGGCTAAGATGTTTTATTTCGGGGGATGGGGTGGAGGCCCGGGCCAAAGGCCCCACTTCTCCAAAGTAGCGGACTTGTCGTGGGCCACCTAACTCCTAACTCCCAAAACCTAACTCCTTAAACCTAACCCCTAACGGGCATGGTTGGCTGAGGGACCAGAAGGGCCGCCGCGAGCAGGCTTGATCGAGCGGCGGGTGCGAACCTGAGAGCACGGAACCCCTGGCAGGGCCCGACCCCGGGTACGCAGCATGCGCCGGGGGCAGCCCCAATATCACCACTTTACCCCGGGTCAGGTTGTTTCCAGTTTCTTTTTCAGGGCGAGGACGTTGGAGTGGATGTTTTTGCGGAAAAAGGGGATGAATATGCCGGAAATGAGCCAGGGGAGGCTCCAGGGCTTGAAGATGAAGTCGATTTCCCAGGTGAGGGTGCAGGTGTCGTCGCTGAGGGGGGTGACTTTCATTTTGCCGAAATGCCGTTGCAGGCCGGGCATGCCCTGGTAGAGGACGTAGTGGTACTCGCGGGGTGCGTCCCAATGGACCACTTCTTCGAAAATGGGCTGGATGAGGGAGAGTTTGAAGATGATTTTGCGTTGGGCGCCGAGTCCGTTGGGGGTGGAGCCGTCGCGGATCAATTGCACTTCGCGGACCTGATCGCTCCAGGCGGGCATGCCCTGGTGATCGGTGATCCATTGCCAAATGGTGGCCTGGGAGGCTTTGATAGGGTAACTGACGCGGACTTCGTGGGTTTTGGGCATGATTTCAGGGGTGAAGGTACGGAAGAAGAAATTTGGCCAGGGCCTGTTGGCCTGGAGGATTGAGATGCGGGTCGTTGGCGAAATATACGGGAAATTCGATGGATTTTTGGGTGAGAAATGGGGATGCGTCGATGACCTCAACCCCGGATTCGGCGGCAAAATGGTCGGTGATGCTTTGAGCTAATTTGGAATGGGGGAGGGAATATCCTGCGGCTGGCTCAAGGGTGCCGCCCAACTGCCGGAAGTTGTTGAATTGGGAGGAATTGGGGATCTGGGCCGGGTGGGGAATGATGAGCAGCATGAGTTTTGCCCCGGCCTGATCGCAGCTGCGGCTGAGCTCTTCGAGGCCAGAAATGAGGGACTGTCCGTCTTTTTGGCGGCTGCCTTCGAGGTTGAGGCATTGCTCCAGGTAAGCGGGATTGGCATGGATGAGCTCTTTCTCGCGGGGAGAGTAGCGGTCGGGATCGAATGTCTCGGCGGGATCGTAAAACGCCTTGGTGTTGGGGTCTTTTTCGAAGGCCCGTGAACGGAACATCTGGCCCAGACGGTAATTGAGGAAGGCGAGTCCGCGGAGGTGTTCGGCGGTTTTCCAGTAAAGGTTTTTGGGCAGACTGACGGTTTTCCAGTTGACAGGATAGGAAATGTCGAGCAGGTCGTTGCCGAGGTAGATCTGGTAAAGGACGATTTTGGGTTGGAAGCGTTGGATGCGGCCGGGAGCCAGGTAATTGGTCTGGATTATGCCCGTGCCAGATACGGCCGAATTGATGACCCGCCATTCGGGAAGGAGGCTCTTGAGGTGCCAGGCATAGGTGTAATTGCCAGCGGAGTAGGAGTCGCCCAGGACCAGCAGGGTGGGTTTATGGGAGGAGTCGGTGAGTTCTTCAGGGGTGTTGAAGTAGGTCAATTCGGGCTGCCAGGTATCGATCCATTGGTTGCGGTAGATGATCTCGAAGGCGAGGAGGACGAAGAGGAGCAAGAAAATCAGGTAGAATCCTCGCTTGAGGAGCTTTTTTCCTGCTTGGGTGAGTTTCTTGCGGTCCATGGATGCCAAGCTAATGATTTTTGGAGGAAAGCTTTAGTTTTGTGGGGGTGGTTTTTTAAACACAGAGCCACAGAGCCAATTGGAGTGGTCAGGAGGCTATTTAGAAATGGGTGTTTTCAACACAAAGTGCACAAAGGAACACGAAGGTCACGAAGATTTTTGATTGAAAGCTTCCGCTTTTAGTGGATTTTAAACACAGAGACAAAGAGCCAATTGGAGTGGTCAGGAGGCTATGCAGAAATGGGTGGTTTTAACACAAAGTGCACAAAGGAACACGAAGGTCACGAAGATTTTTGATTGAAAGCTTCCGCTTTTAGTGGATTTTAAACACAGAGCCACAGAGCCAATTGGAGTGGTCAGGAGGCTATGCAGAAATGGGTGGTTTAACAAACAAAGCACACAAAGGAACACGAAGGTCACGAAGATTTTTGATTGAAAGCTTCCGCTTTTAGTGGATTTTAAACACAGAGCCACAGAGTCCGCTGGAGTGGTCAGGAGGCTATTTAGAAATGGGTGGTTTCAAGACAAAGTGCACAAAGGAACACGAAGGTCACGAAGATTTTTGATTGAAAGCTTCCGCTTTTAGTGGATTTTAAACACAGAGCCACAGAGCCAATTGGAGTGGTCAGGAGGCTATGCAGAAATGGGTGGTTTTAACACAAAGTGCACAAAGGAACACGAAGGTCACGAAGATTTTTGATTGAAAGCTTCCGCTTTTAGTGGATTTTAAACACAGAGCCACAGAGCCAATTGGAGTGGTCAGGAGGCTATGCAGAAATGGGTGGTTTCAACACAAAGTGCACAAAGTAACACGAAGGTCACGAAGATTTTTGATTGAAAGCTTCCGCTTTTAGTGGATTTTAAACACAGAGCCACAGAGCCAATTGGAGTGGTCAGGAGGCTATGCAGAAATGGGTGGTTTTAACACAAAGTGCACAAAGGAACACGAAGGTCACGAAGATTTTTGATTGAAAGCTTCCGCTTTTGTTGGGACTAGCTGATCGCTGACCGCTGATTGCTGACCGCTGACTGATTTTCAAAAAATGATTTTGCGGAATGGGAAAATGCGGGTGGATTGGCTAATTTTCGGACATGGCAAAGATTTGGTTGCAGAGCGCATGATTTTCGGGAAAGGAATTCTGCTTTGACAAAGTTGAGGCTGGGTGGCTGGTCGGGAAGCGATCGGGGATTGCCCTGGGCGGGTTTTTTGCTGGCTTTTGGGGTGTTGTTGTTGGTGAAACTGGGTGCGGGATTCAATGGCCTGTACGGCCAGGATCCCTTCGAATACCTTCGGTATTCGGAGCGACTGGGTGCGTTTTTACGCACAGGCATTCACCCGGGTGACTACAACTGGCCTGTTCTTTATCCGCTCCTGGGAGCGGTTTTTGGGCTGTTGGCAGGCTCGGAGAGCCTGGCTTTGCAGCTGATTTCTATGCTGGCTTTTGCAGGCGTGGTGGGAATTGGCTTCGCCTGGCTGATCCATCAGGGCCACAAAAAGCACCTGGTTTTTTACTTTTTGCTTTGTCTGACTTCGGCCTATTTTTTTCGCATTGGCCTGACTGTGATGTCGGAAAGCCTGTGCATGGCCTGGATTTGCCTATGTTATTATGGACTTTTGCGGCAGGAAAAGGGTGGGGGAGGCCATTGGCTGGCTGTAGCAGCTCTGGGTGGAGCGGCAGCGGTCATGACCCGGTACGGGGCCGGGGTAATCATTTTGCCGGGCGCAGCCCGGGGTGTGTGGTTTGCGGTGAAAAACCGCCAATGGGCCGGCATGGCGCTGGCTTTGGTGATGGGCATCCTGCCCTTCATTCCGCATTATCTGATCCGCGCAGCGGATTCGGGTGATTTTCTGGGGCATCCATGGTTTCAAACCTGGTCCCCGCTGAATGCTTTTTCTTCCTCTTTTTCCACTCCCGAAGGCAATGCCCAATATCTCCTGCCCAATATCCTTTACGCAATATCCAACTGGGTACATCCGGGGTTTTTGCCCCCTGGGGTGCTTATGCTGGCTTTCGTAAGGAAAAATCTGCTGATTCCTTCTCAAAATAAGCTCTTGTTGGCAGCCATTCTGGCTTATGCGTTGTTTTTGATGGGCATTCCTTACCAAAATAACCGCTTTCTGCTGCTGACTTTGCCTTTGGTCTTTTGGTTTTTGATGCCTGCGGCAGATAATCTGTTTGTGTTTTTACAGGGGAAATGGAAATTTCTGCCTCAGTTGCTGTTGATTTTGATGTTTTTGTTGGGAATTGGGTTGAATGTGAGG
Source organism: Bacteroidia bacterium (assembly GCA_020635905.1). Taxonomy (GTDB): domain Bacteria; phylum Bacteroidota; class Bacteroidia; order J057; family JADKCL01; genus JACJYV01. Next base: position 643,488 of record JACJYV010000003.1, on the reverse strand, counting down.
GCGCTTTGGCCGTTGAAGGTGCGTTCTGCTCTGGAAAAAGAGATTTATCAGTGTCTGGAGGCCCTTCCCCGGCATAAAATCTACGCTTTTGATGTGGACGTGGCCCTGAAGGGCTATCATTGCCGGCACAACCTGGTGAATTTGTATGAAATTCGACTGGATACAGCCGAAAAAGGGGAGTGGGTGCTTTTTAATGCGCCATTGCTGGAAAAGCAATGGACAGGTTATAATCCCATGCTGAATTGGGAATGGCTGAATGAAAATTTTACCTTAGTACCCGTACAGGAATTTTCGGACGGATGGACACTTTATGAGCTCAATTGAACATGTTTTGATGATCACCCCGGGTTTCCCCGCGGATGAAGGCGACAGTACCTGTATTCCTGCTTTGCAGGAATATGTGTTGGCCCTGCGGGTTTCTCATCCGGGATTGAAAATCTCGGTGATTGCTTTGCAATATCCCAACCGCAGGGGAAGCTATGAATGGAACGGAATTCCCGTTTTTGCCGCGGGCGGCAATAATAAAGGAGGCTTTGGGCGCATATTTGCCTGGCGGCGGGCCAAAAAGGCTATCAAAGCCATTCACAAAGAGAATCCTGTTTCATTGGTCCATTCCTTTTGGATGACGGAGGCCGCCATGCTGGGCCATTCCGCAGCTTTCAAGCTGGGAGCCCGGCACATCAATACCCTGATGGGGCAGGACGCCCGGTCCACCAATGCCTATTTGCGCCTGCTGGCTACGGCCCGCATCCCGGCCATAGCCCTGACGCCTTTTCAGGCTCAGGTTTATCAGGAAAGCAGCGGGCAGGAGCCCGCTACCATCATTCCCTGGGGCCTGCCCCGGGTGGAGGATGATCTGACCGGCCCCCGGCCGGTGGATGTATTGGGCGTGGGTTCACTCATCCCGCTGAAAGGCTGGGAGGATTTCATTGAGACCTGTGCTGAATTGGTGAAGCAAAAGCCTGACTTGCGGGCCGAGATCATCGGGGATGGACCTGAAAAGGGCTGGCTGCAACGCAAAATCGAAGATTTGGGGCTGGAGGAGCAGGTTTCTTTGCGGGGTCAACTGGTCCGTGAAAAGGTGCTGGAGCGCATGACCCAATCCCGGGTGCTCTTGCACCCGGCTGAATATGAGAGCTTTGGGCTGGTCTTTGCCGAGGCCCAAAGCCGGGGCATGCACCTGGTTTCCCGGCCGGTGGGAGCTGTGCTCCCCGGGCCAACCTGGCGGACGGGCGAAAGCCCGGCTGAGTTTGCACGGGAGGTGCAGGCTTTGCTGGAAATCCCTCCTGCGACCCATCCTGAGCCGCTTTACCCCATCCAATCCACGGTCGATGCCTATTGGAAATTTTACCAGTCTTAAGGGCAGGCGTCGCCTGCTCACGGTGGCTGCCCATGCAGTCACCAGCCTGCTGGTGCCTGTTTTCAGTATCCTCATCTCTCTGCTGGTAGTCAAAATGGCTTCACGGGAGCTCTGGGGCGGATTTGTAGAGGTGATGATTGTGGTGAATTTGGGTGCCCACCTGTTGAACTGGGGCAATAAGGAATATTTGTTGCGCGGCTTTGCCGCGGATCCGGCCAGTCTGGCCCGCCAATGGCAGGAAGGGATGCAAGCCCGCCTGCTGCTTTTGCCGCTTGGAGTGGCGGCTCTTTGGTTGGTGCCGGTATGTCGGCCTTTTATTTTTCCAGCCACTTTGTGGCTGGTAGCGGCTTTCCTGTACCAGTCTTTTGAGGTGGTGATTCTCTTCAAAAAGTGGTTCATGCGGACGGCAGTTGCCGAATTGGTGGGCCTGGGGGTGATTTTGAGCCACTTGTGGCTCTCGGGGAACGGATGGGAAGTGGAAGGCCTGGTTTGGGCTTTTGCCATGGGATTTTGTGCCAAAGCCCTCCTGATTGGGGTTTGGGCGGGGCGGGAAGTGCAGGGCAGGGTAGGGGTGGCCCGGGTTGGGCATTTTCTCCAGGCGGCTTTTCCCTTCTTCCTGCTGGGACTGAGTGGCATGCTGCAATCCCGCACAGATCTGTACTGTGTGGCCCTTTATCTGGGGGAAGACGATTTGGCGGCTTATCAGGTCCTGATCAGCATGTTGCTGTATCTGCAGGCCCTGGCCAATTTTGTTTTATTGCCCTTTGCCCGCAATCTTTATCGCATGAAAACATCCTCCATCCGCAAAATGAGCTGGTCGCTGACCGGGCTGGGCCTTCTAATGTTGCTTTTTGCAATTCCAGCGGTGTACCTGGCTTATGTGTGGGGATTTGGCTTTGAAATGAGTCTTGGGTTGCTGATAGCGGGCACCTTGTTTGTAATCCCTGTTTTTGCCTATTTGCCCCTGATTTATGCTTTGTATAAGCGGCGGGAAACGGGCAAGGTAATGTGGGTGAATGGGATTGGAATTGGGGTGAATTTGATCCTTAATCTCGTTTTATTGCCGTTCTGGGGGATTTTGGGGGCTTTGGCAGCCAGCGCCTTTGCCCAGTGGATGATCCTGGGACTGACCTGGTGGTTTGAAAAAAATGGAACAGAACAAAATTAAACTGAAATGCCCGGCCTGTGGGGAACCCCTGCAAATGGAGAGCCTTACTTGTGCTCAGGGGCACCAATATACCCGTGAGGAAGAGGTTATTTGTCTGATTAAACCTGAATTGAAGGATAAAGTGGATGCTTTTGAATCCATTTTTGCCGAGTCACGCAAGGCAGATCGCTTTTATCAACCCGCGGTGGAGCATTACTCTGAACTTCCTTTTGGACCCGAAGGGAAGGCGCACAAGGTTTGGAAATCCAGGCGGCAGGATTTGGAAATTCTGGTCCAAGCCGTGCGTGAAAGGACAGGATTGAAGGTGCTGGAAATTGGTCCCTGGATGGGCTGGCTGAGCAATCACCTGGCAAAGGAAGGGCAGGAGGTAACCGTAGTGGATTATTTTCTGAATGACCGGGAAGGATTAAAAGCCAGAAAGCACTTTTCCAATCCCAACTGGACCAGTATCCAGATGGATTTACGGGATTTATCTGTGCTGGATGAGAAATTTGATCTGATCATTTTCAATCATTGTCTTCATTTTATGCCAGAACCCCACGAAATGCTGGCCTCGGCCCGAAAAATGCTGCTTCCCGGCGGCAAGGTTGTTATTTTGGGCATGTCCATTTACAGTCACCCCAAAGAGAAAGCAGCCGATTTTGCCCGCGAGCAGGAGGCTTTCAAAGAAAAATACGGGCAGGATTTACTCCTTTTTCCAGCCAAAGGATATTTTGAGACCCGCGACCATACCCGCTTTACCATGGTGGGAGTGAAGATTATGGCCTATCCCGGGAGTTTTCTGAGCTATCTGCGGGCCTTTTTCAAACCACGCCTTCCCTGGGTCAGCTGGGGGCTCTGGGATGAGAGCCATCCCAAAATGAAGCCCTGATTCACCATCAAAAAAATCCCCCTGATTTGCACCAGGGGGATTTTTTATGGGTTTCAACCTGTTCTTACAGATCCCACCAAACTTTGGTTGTAATCGAAAGGCTCGGGGGCGTATTCGGATTGTACAACACTTCGCTTTGAGGATAGGGGAAACGGGTTGGGATCACATTGCTGGTCACGTTAACCGGCACCGCGGTAAGCGCGGGCAGGTCCGTGCGACGGAAATCCGTCCAAACCTCAGGCTGGAGGAAAAGTGCAATGTACTTGTGGGTCATGATCTTGTCCAGGGTAATGGTACCTGCAGTTTCAGAGGCTTCAGCAGCTTCGAAAGCAAGATCAACCACACCAACTTTAGCCAGAGAAGCTTTGATGGCTTCGTTATGGGCGTCGGCGGCAGTAGTTTTGTCACCCGTCTGGAAAGCAGCTTCTGCCTGGATGAACTTCATTTCCACGTAGGTAGCCATTTCAACGGGAGAGTTGATGGATCCCAGCCAGGGGCCGAGGTCGCTGGCACCGTTGGTGGTGTCGAAGTAAGCATCGAAACGGGGATCGCTGATGCTTGCCATCATATCACTCAGGGTGGTGGTGTAGCGGATGTCATCGCGCTGCTGTACATACTGGAACCAGGGGTTCGCAGAGGTCTGAGTGGTACCAAAGTAGAAGGTGAAGTCGTCACCGTTGCCGGTGAAAACGTCTCCTGCATTCAGGGTGGCAAGAGCTCCTGAATAGTCTTTGGTATGCAGTTGCAGACGGGCTTTCAGGGTATTAGCCAGCTGAATCCACTTCTGAACGTCACCACCGTAGATGAGGTCGTCATCACCGGGAACCACGGCTGCGCCTGAGTTATTCAGGTCAGCAATGCCCTGGTTGAGAAGACCTGGCATAATGGTGGTGTACAATTCCTGCTGGGTATCATAGATGGGGGTCAGATTGTCGGCTCCCTGGAATGCTTCCGAGTAGGGAACATCACCAAAAAGGTCGGTGGCTACAGACAGTCCGTAAGCCATCAGGATTTTTGCCACCCCGGCATACTCATGGTAGCCTTCAGCTTCAGCTTTCGTGTTGAGGATGTGGAGGTCATTCAGCGGTCCTGCGTAGAGGTTGAAGCGCCAGAAGTTGTCCACGTCATTTTCAGAAAGCTGGTAGGCATTGATCGCGGTAAACTGACGGGTGGCTCCTTCGCAGTGCTGCATGAATACAGACACATAGCGGGATGCATCCCCACCAACTCCGTATGCGAGAGATCCCTCAATGGAAGGAATCAGTACGGATACGGGCACGTCAATCGGGTCGTTGGGGTTGTCATTTACCCCTTCAAACCACTTATTACAGGAGGTGCTGATTGCTGCTGCAGCAAAAAGCATAACCATATATTTAAATACTTTCATTGTGTTGTCCTCCTTGATTAAAAGTTAACTTTCAGATTGAGGATGTAGCTCTGGGTGTTGGGCATGTTGAAGTAGTCCAGACCCTGAGCGTTGTTGGCGCCCATGAGGTTGGTTTCAGGATCGATGCCGTTGTAAGGAGTCCAGAGGAGGAAGTTACGGGCAGATACACCCACTTCAACGTTTTTCAGGAAGGTTTTTCCCAACAGGGTTGAAGGCAGAGCGTAATTGATGCCGATTTCGCGGAGTTTGATGAAGTCAGCTTTCTGCACAAAGTTTTCGGTCAGTTCGCCAAATCCACCCCCGTTGAAGGTGTACCAGTCTTCGTTCAGAGCCACCACGGCGTCACTTTGGAAAGTGCCCTGGTTTCCGTTTTCGTCCTGGTAGATTACGTTTCCGTCGCCGTCAATGGTACCTTTCACCCCGGAGAAGGTGGTGGTGGTTCCACGGTTTTCGGTCAGCTCAGAAGTACCAAAGTAGGTAAGAGCACCTTCAGTTCCGTTCCAGATCTGACCACCATTACGCCAGTCGAGCAGGAAGGTAAAGGTGATACCTTTGTAGCTCAGGGTGTTGCGGAAGCCCATCAGGAAGTTCGGGTTGGGGTTACCAATAACCTGCTCGGTCTGGTCAGCCAGCGGATAACCATAGTAGTAGGAGGTAGTGTCAGACTCGATTACGAGGTTGCCATTGGGATCGCGCAGCCATGCACCACCCTGAATCACACCGTAGGGCTGACCAGCAATGTGACGGATAGCAGATCCTTCGAAACCACCAATGAAGATGTTGTCGAGGCCTTCAGCCAGTTCAACCACCAGGTTTTTGTTTTTGGTGAAGTTGATCTGAGCATCCCAGCGGAAATCTTTGGTTTTAACGGGGGTAAAGTTCAGCACCAGTTCGATACCTTTATTGGAAACTTTACCAGCGTTGGTGGTGAAGGTACGGTATCCTGAAGAGGCAGCGATGGCCACAGGCAGGATCTGATCTTCAGTAACCGCAGAGTAGTAGGTAATGTCAATTCCGAGACGGTTTTTCAGGAAGCGGAGGTCAGCTCCAACTTCGAAGGAATTGGTTTTTTCCGGACGGAGGTTGGGGTTACCCAGCAGAGCTGATTGGGTAAAGCCGCTCACACCACCAAAGGGGAACACGATACCATTGGTCCAGCCGTCAGCAAAGTTTGCACCCTGGAAGGGAGTTTTGGTGCTGTAGGTGGGGGCATCGTTACCAGCCTGTGCCCAGGAAAGTCGGAGTTTACCGTAGGGAAGCACTTTATTATCCTGCAGACCGAAAGCATCCGTGAATACGAAGCCTACGCTGGCAGAAGGATAGAAGAAGTCACGGCTGTTGTCGGGCAGTGAGGAAGACCACTCGTTACGCGCAGTCAGGTCAAGGAAGAGATAATCCTTGTAAGCCAGTTTGGCGTTGGCAAAAATGGCTGTTTTGCGGTAATTATCTGTGGTTTCGCGGGTCAGAACAGAAGATGCATTGGAGATCTGGGTAAATCCGGGGAAGGCAAATGCATCACCCTGGGTGTACAGACGCTGGTATTTTTGTACGTAAGCGTTGTGTCCGATCAGCAATGATCCGTTCAGGTCTTCGGTGAAATCCTTTTTCAGGGTAATCCAAAGATCTGAGTTTACGTGACGGTAGTTGTGCTGTTCTTCGTAGATACGGCCGGCAGGAGAAGTCCGTGAGCCGATTTCGAAGGAAGAAGTACGACGATCGCTATAGAAGTCAGTTCCCAGACGGTAGAATACGTTCAACCAGGAAGTAACGTCATAGCTGGCGTCCATGTACCCGTAAACACGGTTTACATCGTCCTCAAAGGGGTTATTATTGATGGTCCAGTAGGGGTTGTCATAACCTCCACCACCGCGGTAGTTGCGCTGGGTTCCGTCGGGACGGGTGTAAGAGAGGGGATTATTAATCGGATCCTCAAGACCATTGGCGTTGTCAAATGAAATGGGGGTACGGGCCAGACCCAGCATCAGACCAGAGGTGTTTGAACCCTGCTGAATACGGCGTCCGCCTGATTTTACGTAACCCACGCTGGATGAAACACGGAATTTGGAGGAGAGCTGGCTGGAGCCGGCTGCTCTTACCGTGGTTCTGCGGAACTGGCTCAGGGGCACAATACCTTTTTGGTTTACGTCTCCCACAGAAAGGCGGTAGGTGGTGGCGCTGTTACCTCCTGAAAGGGCCAGGTTATTGGTGGTGGTCACCCCGCGCTGGAAGAAGTTGGTGAGGTTATCGTAGGGAACGAATTTCTCTCCTTTGTTGGGGTTACTTTGACCCACCAGATTGCCATGGGAATCATAGGAGTAGGAATCGTCGCCGCTGTTGTCCCAGTACATGGTATCAGCTTTCGGACCCCAGGAAGTGGGCCATCCGTCGCCAGGTCCGTACCAGGTGGGGAGGGGATCGCCATTGGCATCCACATCGTACCAGCCGGTTCCCTGTACGTACTGATCCTGCATTTTGGGCAGACGGTTTACTTCGTCAAATGCGATGGTGGTGCTGAAGGAGACATTCACGCTTTTGCCTTCCGTTGCACTACCTTTTTTGGTGGTGATAACCAGAGCGCCGTTGGCAGCCTGGATACCGTAAAGCGCCGTAGCAGCCGGGCCTTTCAGCACGGTTACGTTCTCGATATCATCAGGGTTGATGTCGATGGCGCGGTTGGAAAGAGCAACCCCGGAAAGGAGGTTGTTGCTGCCGTCATCGGGGTTACCTGCGGTCAACTGAGAGTTGTCCATGGGCACACCGTCGATGATCACGAGCGGCTGGTTGGATCCGGTCAGTGAGGAAGAACCCCGGATACGGATAAATGAAGAACCCCCGGGGGAGCCGGAGGAGCTGATGACCTGTACCCCTGCCACCTTACCTGCGAGTCCGCTGATCGCGTTTACTTCGCCGGATTTGGTGAGGGCGTCACCTCCCACACTCTGGACTGCGTAGCCCAGTTGTTTTTTCTCCTGCTTGATACCCAAAGCGGTTACCACCACTTCGTCAAGGAGGAGTTCGTCTTCTGCCATTTCAATATTGACAGTAGTCCCTGAAATTTCAGCTTCGATGGTTTTCATACCTACGAAACGAAACTCGAGGGTTGTGGCGTTTTCGCTCACGGTGATCCTGTAATTACCCTGGTCATTGGTAAAGGCTCCATTGGAGGTGCCTTTTTCAACCACTGTGACACCAGGTAGAGGATCACCTTCAGCAGTTACCGTCCCGGTAACCACCTTGCCCTGAGCCTGAAGCAACGCCGCGCTAAATAGCAGACACAGGATGGTAAAAAGGTTTCTCATACACATTAGTCTTTGTAACAAGAAAAAAACTATAAACCGATTTTGGAACTTGCGAGCAAGGCTCCAATATTTAAAAAGAAAGAACGTTGTATTAAAAAAGAACGTTAAGGGAAGGTAAACTTCCCCTGCTTTACTCCTTTTTCGGGAGCAAAATATTACATTTTTTAAATTTTTTATCGTGCAATGTACAGCTTTGACGTCATGAAAAAGGCTTTAAATTAAGCTAATTGGCCGTTTTTACATAGAAAGTTGGTGTAACATCGAAATTTTAGTGGGCTATAAATCGTTAACGTTTAGTTTAAATTTAAGCAGGTTCCGCTGAATTCCCAAATTTTATCAATTTGGGAATGTAAAATTTTGAGGGATCATTATTAAAAGATGTTGAAAAATACAGGGGAATTAATTTGGATTTATACAAAGCTAACCCTTCATCCTTGAGACCAACTCCGCCAGCGCATCCTCCGGAATCCGGTGCCCATCCTCGAATTTAATCACTTCAAAATCAGGCTTGATTGTTCCCAGTTCGTCCAACTGTTTTTTTACATTTTCATCATTGAGATACTCATCCCTGCTGCCATAGGCGATGTACAGTTTCATGCGAAAAAGTTTTTCTGCCATTTCAGCAGAAAATTCAGAGGGGATACTCCCGGCCCACAAAACAAGGTTGTCGGCTTTCACCCGACCGTCGCGCAACCACCTCCAGACAGTCGCCGTTCCCTGGCTGAATCCCAACACACTCACCTTTGCCTGATTGATTTGAATATACCCGGCAAACTGGTCAAAAACCTTGTCCAGAAAGGCAATTTGGTCCGAAATCTCCGCAATTCTGTCCTCTTTGGTCATCCATGAAGCTCCAACGCGGTCCCATTTGTTTTCGCCCAAATAAAACCTCGACATGCCCTCAGGAGCCACAATAAAATGGTCTTTTCCAGCCAGAGATTCGAAATTTTTGATGAAGTAAGAAGCAAGCTGACCGTACCCGTGCAGGACAAACCAAATGTGTGAAGTTTGGGGGGTGAGTTCACCGAGGGTGAAATAGCGGGCCGTGCGGCGGGTTTGGAGTTCGTGTTTGAGCATTTCCATCCTGCCCGCAAGTTAAGGTGCATGTTTAAACGCAAGATTGTGAGTTATGCCACAGGTCGCGGGGGATTGTCCAGATCGTTGGTCATGTAAGCTTCAAGCTTCGGGCTTCGGGCTTCGGGCTTCGAGCGAGAAGCTGACCGCTGACCGCTGACCGCTTTTTTCCCAAAAAAAATGTATTTTGGACCCGTTACCTGCTTTTACCCATTAATAAACCAATTATGAAAACAATTTTTGCCATGCTGGCCTTTCTGGTGCTGTCCCTGCAGAGCTTCGCCTGCTTCAATGAATACCATGTCAATGACAAAGGAGAAGAAACAGCGGAAGAGTCTGGCTATGAGGGAATTCCCGTTTTTTACCGCAGCTTCGACCTGGGCTTTTCCCAGCGCTTTCTGGATGCCTTCTATAAGGATGATGTGGATTCAGTTGATTATAAGGACCTTTCAGACCTGGGCGTACACCTTGCACGGCTCGGGCATCGCAAGCAGGCCCTGAAACTGATGCTCTGGCTCAATCAGGGGCATCCAAACGAGTACAATATCATTGCCAATCTGGGCACCCTCTACGAACTGAACGGCAATCTGGACTCAGCCTCTTATTTTATAGGTAAGGCGCTGGAGTTGAACAAGGATTCTCACCACGGCAGCGAATGGGTGCATCTGGCTATTCTCAAGGCAAAAAAGGAAATAACAAATGACCCCGAATGGGTAAAAAGCCATAATGTGCTGGGTCTGGATCCCAAACGGAAGCTGAAGAAGGAGGAGAATGCCCTTGATTTGGTTCGTGACTCAGTAGGCCATGTTTTTTATCAGTTGGAGGAACGCATCCCCTATACTCCCGAACCCAATATTCTCATGGCTAAGATTATGGTGGAACTGGGTGCCATGCTGGAAAAGCACCTTTCAATTGGCGATGCGGTGAGCGCTTACAGGATTGCAGAGGTTTATGATCCTGAAAAAGCCTTTGACGAGGAAAAGCTGATCAATAATCTGCTGCCCAAACTGAAAAAAAGCAAAGTGGAGGAATCTCCCTTTGAAGGAATTTTCCCACCCAAAAATGAATTCAGGAAGATTGAAGGGAGGACCATTCCCTTCGTGGAAAGAAAAAAGGCGGCTCCACCCCGCACTTCAGCTGTAATCCTGCCCTGGATTCTGGTCGGGTTTGCTTTGGTCCTGCTGGTTTATGGTATCATGGGGCTGGTCAGGGTATTCAGAAACTAATTCAGGGTTATGGGAATTAAATTGAAGAAAGGCAGGGAAATTTCCTCCCCAAACCTGTTGTTCAATCAGATTTCCATCTTTTTGAGTCTGATCTGTATATTGATAGCCTGGTATTTTGCCTGGATGATGGCGGTTGAGTTTGGAACTGTGGACGGCAAAACCCGGGCCTTTTTTAGCTTCAGACACCTGGAAAGGCTGTATTTCGGTCTGTTTGGGGTAGGGGGATTAATGACAGCCGTGATCGCAATCTTTCGCAGAGAATCGTGGAAGGTGAGTCTGGTTTCCATATTCTTTGCGCTACTGGCTCTGGGAGCCACTTTGGCTGACATGTATCGTTGGATGGTGCTGGCCTGGTACTAACCTTCAGAATTTTTTTTTAGGATTTTATTGCTAATTTGAAACCTTTGCCTACATTTGTGAGTAATTACTTACGCACAAGAGAAAATCAGTCGTGACCGACAAAAAAGAAAATATTATTCAGGCTGCCCTCGAACTCTTCGCCAGCGAAGGGTATAATGCAGTTGCCACCAGCAAGATCGCCAAAGTGGCCGGGGTGTCTGAAGGATTGATCTTTCGTCATTTTGAGAATAAGAAAGGGCTCCTGGATGCCATTATGCAGGATGCAGAAATCAGGATCAGCCAGGTTTTTGCCCCCATTTTATTTGAGCTTGATCCGCAAAAAGTCATTCAAAAGACCCTGGAATTGCCTTTTTCCATCGAGCAGAAGGAATATAATTTCTGGAAACTTCAGTACAAGCTGAAATGGGAGCCCGAATACCACAATCCCCGAAAAATGAAGCCCGTGCTGGACAAACTGGAATGGGCTTTTGCCGAACTGGGGTACCAAAATCCCCCTTTGGAGGCCGAATTGGTGATTTACATCCTGGATTCAATTGCGATTGCCATCCTGCGGGAAGGCCTGCAAAGCCAGCTCAAATTCAAATCATTTTTGGTTAGCAAATACAATTCATAAAAAAATTTAATCAAATCAGATTGTAAGTACTCACTCATTATTGAAAATATGAAAACAAGTAAAGTCATCATCATTACTGGAGCCAGCTCTGGAATTGGTAAAGAAACCGCCCTCAAACTGATTGCAGAAGGGCATAAAGTATATGGCGCAGCCCGCCGCGTGGATCTCATGCAGGATCTCGTTGCCGCAGGCGGATTTGCCCTCGAAATGGACGTTACCAACGAAACTCAGATCAAATCTGGCGTAAAACAGGTCGTGGACGCCCAGGGACGCATTGATGTTCTGATCAATAACGCAGGCTACGGCCTCTACGGCGCGGTGGAAGACATTCCCCTCGATCAGGCCAGACGGCAGTTTGAAGTCAATATTTTTGGTCTGGCGGCCATCACCAAAGAGGTGCTGCCCCACATGCGCGCGGCAAACCGCGGCACCATCATCAACGTTTCCTCCATGGGCGGAAAAATGTACACCCCGCTTGGAGCCTGGTACCATGCCACCAAACACGCCCTGGAAGGCTGGAGCGACTGCCTCAGGCTGGAACTGAGCCAGTTCAATATTGACGTGGTGGTGGTGGAACCTGGGGCAATTGCCACAGAATTTGGCGATGTGGTGGTGGATCCCATGCTGAAAAACTCAGGCAAAGGCCCTTACCAGAAACTGGCCCACGACATTGCCAATGCCACCCGCGAGATTTATTCCAAACCAAACGCTGCCTCACCCGCTTCAGTTATCGCCAATGTGATGTCCCGCGCGGTGTCTGCCAGAAGGCCGCAAACCCGCTACGTAGCCGGAAAAATGGCCCGTCCACTCATGTTTATCCGCAAATATTTTGGAGACCGCATCTTCGACAAAGCGGTCATGAGCCAGGTGAAATAGCCGTGGTCAGGTTGCCCGTTGCAGGGAATTTTCCTAAATTCCTTGCTTCGGGCAATTGAAACCACTTTTTTTAAGTTATTCTCAAAATCACCTTCCCATGGGCAAATCAAAACTTAATCTCCTCTTTTTTACCTTTTTACTTTTTGTGTTTGCCTGCAGGAAGGAAGTCATTGAGATCAATTCAGTGGCTGATTTTGAGCAATACCTTCAGGACGAAATGAAGGATCAGCACATTCCAGCCATGTCCGTGCTCATTTTTGAGCAGGACCAGATTCTGTACGAGGGGTATTTGGGTAAATCCAATTTGGCCCAAAATAAGGATCTGACCGCAAACGACCTCTTTTTGCTGGCCTCTGTTTCCAAAACTGTGACCGCGACTGCCCTTTTGCAACTTTACGATCAGGGTGCTTTTCAACTGGACGACAAGATCAACGACTACCTTTCCTTTGCCGTGCATGTCCCCAATCATTCCACAGACATTACTTTTCGCATGTTGCTGACCCATACCTCGGCCATCGCAGACGGCAGCGCGCTCGACGACCAGTATTATTACGGCATGGACAGCCCCGTGGCGCTCAGTTCGTTTATGCAGGATTATCTGGTGCCGGGTGGACAGTTTTATGATGCGAAGGAGAATTTTTATGACTTTGAGCCAGGCAGCGCCCACGAATACTCCAACGAGGGAAATGCCCTGATCGCGGTTTTGGTAGAGGAAATTTCGGGCATGAACTTCAATGCATATTGCAAACAGCATATTTTCACTCCCATGGGCATGACCAATTCGTTTTGGAGACTGGATGAAATCAATCAAACCATTGCCCAACCCTACGACTATTCGGGTGGTAAAAATCATTCCATTGAGCACTACACCTTTACGGATTATCCCAACGGCGGCCTGCGTTCGAATGTGGGGGACATGTTTAAATTTCTGAGTTCATTTACCCAAAACGGCTTTCATAACGGATATCAACTTCTGGAACCGGGTACCGTGACCGCCATGATTACCCCCCAGATTCCCAATCTTGACCCTGAAGTTGGTTTACACATGTTTTTGATGGATGCAGAAAATAATCTCTGGGGACACGACGGGGGCGAACAGGGCGTGGCTACCATCATGGCCTTCAATCCTGGCACGAAAGTAGGAGCCCTCATTTTCACCAACCAGGGAGAAGCAGATCTGACTGAAATTCTGTCTCAAAGCTATCAATTCGGGTTGAAACTCTGATCCCATTCCTCAAAACCAGGGCTTCATGGTTAGGAATTCCTGGAAAAAATCTCCATATTTAATCAACGGGAAACCAATTGGAATCACTTCATTTTGAGTGGTTCGTAACCTGATTAATAACAAAATCATGAAAAAACTGAATATTGGGCTTCCCTTGCTTTGTTTGCTTTTTTCTTCAGTTTTCGCCCAAACCTCCCTTCCCTTTCCTGATTCCATGGCGGTCTGGCATTCCAAATTCTTTTGGGTGTTCAATAACGGGTCAGGTGTTTATGATGACATGACAGCAGGCACCCTGGGGGATACCCTGATTGGTGGTTTGCATTACCAAAAGATTGGGGATCACCTGAATTACTCAAATGCGAGCTTCGTTCCTGCCAGTGCAACCCTCAGGGCCTCGGCCCGCAGTCAGGGCGATAAATGGTATTTTATTCCCGCAGGCGATACCACGCAGTACATGCTGTACGATTTTGGGGTGGCTCTGGGGGATACTGTGACCATTACCAACCCAGTTTATCAAAGCTGGAACGGTGATTCCACCCATTCATTCAAAGTCTGGATGATGGATTCCGTTCAGGTCGCAGGCGGATTTCGAAAAAAAATCATACTCAGGGAATTGACTGAAAATTGGTTTGAAGAATGGATTGAGGGCATTGGCAGCAAAAAAGGCCTTCTTTATTCAGGGACTTCTACGGTGGACGGATATCGGCAAATGCTGTGTTTCAGTGATAATGGCAGTGTGATATACATCAATTCGCCCGACAGCACCTGCACCTATTCCCCCATTGGAGTGGAGGATGAACTGGAACCCAGCCAGGCCTTTGTTTATCCCAATCCTGCTGTTCAGCAAATCAATATTCGGGTTGCGAATTATCCAACTGTAGAATTCCATTTTACCCTTTCAGATCTGACCGGCCGCAAAGTGATTTCTCAAAACTTCACTCAAAATCAGTACACCATTCTGCGGAATGGCCTGCCCGCAGGCATTTACCTTTATCAATTGAGCACAGGCGATGCCATTTTGGAAAAGGGAAAATTGCTTTTGCTGAGTAGCGAGTAGGGAGCTTCGAGCTTCGAGCTTCGGGCGAGAAGCTGACCGCTGACCGCTGACCGCTGACTGCTGACCGCTGACCGCTGACCGCTGACCGCTAAAAGCAAATTGCTAATTGTTCATTGCTGATTGTCTCACTATCTTGCGCGAAATTCTTCGCGCGATGAAAAAAGCATTGATCATAGGGGCTGGTCGCTCCGCATCTTCAGCCATCACTTATTTGCTTGAACAAGCCTCAAAGGGCGATTTTGACTGGGAAATCCGGGTGGGAGACTTCAATCCCGAGCTGGCCCGGGCCAAAGTGGGAGGCCACCCCAAAGGGGAGGCCATATTTTTCGACGTCTTCGACGAGGCCCTGCGTCGCCGCGAGGTGGAAGCCGCACAAATGGTCATTTCCTTCCTGCCGCCCCATCTGCACGTGCTGGTAGCGAAGGATTGCATCGAATTCAAAACCCATCTGGTGACTGCGTCCTACGTTTCTGACGAAATGCAGGCCCTGGATGCTGAAGCCCGCAAAGCAGGCATTCTCCTGCTCAACGAACTGGGCGCCGATCCCGGCATCGACCACATGAGCGCCATGGAAACCATCGACCGCATCAAGGCAGAGGGCGGCAAACTGGAAGCGTTTCGTTCCTATTGCGGGGCACTGATCGCTCCTGAATGCAATAATATCTGGGGCTATAAATTTACCTGGGCCCCCCGCAACATCATCCTGGCCGGCCAGGGCGGGCCAGCCCGCTACATGAAAGACGGACACATCCGTTACATTCCCTCCCTGCGCCTGTTTGCCCAGGTAGATACCATTGAAATACCCGGCTACGGCAGTTTTGAAGCGTATGCCAACCGCAATTCATTGGGTTACCGCAAGCCCTACGGGCTGATGGATACGGCCACCATGTACCGTGCCACCCTGCGTATGCCCGGCTTTTGCCAGGCCTGGGACGCCCTGGTGCGCATTGGCCTGACCGATAATTCCTACAAAGTGGATTATTCGGCAACCATGCCCTGGCGCGAATTCCTCATGTCCTACATTCCCGAGTTTGGGGGCGGACTGAGCAACGAGGCGCGCCTGGCCAAATACCTGAATGTGGAGGAAGACGGGGAAATCATTGAGAAGATCAAGTGGACCGGCATGCTGAGCGAGCAGCCCATTTTCCTGGAAAATGCCAGCCCGGCTGATATTTTGCAGGATTTGCTGGAAAAGAAATGGGTTTTTGAAGCGGGAGATACGGATATGCTGGTCATGCAGCACCAGTACGAGTGGACCCTGGGCCGCGAGCGCAAGCGCATGCACAGTTCGCTGGTGGTCATGGGCGAAGATTCCGTGCAGACGGCCATTTCCAGAACGGTGGGCTTGCCCGCTGCTATGGGCGCCAAATTGCTGATGGAAAACAAACTGACCCGTACAGGCGTCGCCATTCCCACCACGCCCGACATCTACGCGCCCATCCTCAGAGATCTCGAAAATCATGGTATTATATTCACCCACGAAGAATTCTAAAGGGCACCTCTGAAAACTTTGAATCTCTGCGTTGGACTTGTTTCAGAAATGCTCATTTACCGCAGTAAACTCCGCTTTCTTCAACTGCGTCCGCCTTGATCTTCTTTGTTTTTAGAGGTTCCCTGAAGAAATTGGATACAATATTGGGTATGGTTAAACGTCTTGAAGCCCTAACCTCTAAATTCTATTATCTGGCATCTTTCATCTAACCTCTGACATCTAAAATCTAACATCTCAAATCTAAGGACTAAAAAAATGAAAATATTCATCACAGGAGCATCAGGATTTGTAGGAGGGGCAGCCGCCCGAAAATTATCAGAACAGCACGAAGTGCTGGCCATGGCCCGTTCGGAAAAGAGCGCCGCCAAAGTGAAAGAGTTGGGTGCCATTCCTGTGGCTTGCGACCTGAAAAGCATCTCGGCAAGTCATTTGCAGGGCTGTGATGTGGTGATTCATTGCGCGGCTTTTGTGGAACCCTGGGGTACGCGGGCCGAATTTTGGGAAGGAAATGTGGAGGGAACCCGCCGTACCCTGGAAGCGGCCAAAGCCGCGGGGGTGAAAAGATTCATCCACATTGGCACAGAAGCCGCAGTTTTTCACGGACAGGACATGGTCAATATTGACGAAACCTATCCGTACGCAGAAAACAGTCCATATTTATACTCCCAGACTAAGGCAGCAGCTGAAAAACTGGTCCTGGCTGCTTCAGAACCCGGAAAATTTGAATCCCTGTGTGTGCGCCCCCGCTTCGTCTGGGGGCCCGACGACCTGACCATTTTGCCCAATCTGGTGGGAATGGTAAAAAACGGTGCCTTTAAATGGGTCAACCAGGGAGAATACAAAAGCTCCACCACCTACATCGACAACCTGGTGCACGCCATCGACCTTGCCCTGACGAACGGCAGGGGAGGAGAGGCCTATTTTGTAACGGACGGCGAAATCTGGACCATGCGCAAATTTCTCACCGCCATGCTGGCAACCCAGGGCGTAACGCCCTCCAATCAGTCTGTGCCCGCCTGGGTGGTACGGTTTGGAGCCTGGAGCCTGGAAGTGATCTGGAAAATGTTTGGGATCAAAAAAGCACCTCCCATCGTGCGTTTTTCCGCCGGGATCATGTCCACTGAGTGCACGATCAGGATTGACAAAGCCAGAAAAGAATTGGGGTACGAACCCGTGGTGAGCATTGGAGATGGCCTGAAAGCCATGCAGAAACCCGCTTAATCGAGCAGTACCAAAGGCTGGGTGCGGGAGCGGGAACTGGTACTGACCCGCATACGATACACCCCGGCTGACAGTCCGTTCAGATCAAATTCCTGGATACCATTTCCTTCAGAAACTATCCTGCTTTCGTGGCGCACAATTCTGCCCGCTCCATCTAGCCAGTCAAAATCCACCTTGCCGTCAATTTCGCGATCCAGATACACGGAAAGCAATTCGTTTTTGTTCAGGGGATTGGGTGAGGCCTGGAAAAAATCCGTGAGGGATTCATCCAGCAATACTTCCACCGTTTTGGAGGTATGGGTGGACCCATTTTCATCAATCAGACGGACGCGGTAAAAAATTCGGCCGTAGTAATTGGGTTTATCCTGAAGGTTGTAATTGAGACTTTTGGAACTGTTGCCCGCTGCTTTTTGATTGGCGATGCGGGTGAAATTGGTGCCATCCAGGCTTCTTTCCACCTCAAAATGATCTGTATTTTTCTCAGAAAGCGTGTTCCAGGATAAATTGACCTTCATGCCGGGCAATGCTACGGCCTCAATATCACCCCATTTTGCCGCCAGAATGGTGAAAC
Source organism: Bacteroidia bacterium (assembly GCA_020635905.1). Taxonomy (GTDB): domain Bacteria; phylum Bacteroidota; class Bacteroidia; order J057; family JADKCL01; genus JACJYV01. The sequence continues at coordinate 625,688 of JACJYV010000003.1, read as the reverse complement.
AGGCACCTGGCGTGGGCGAAACGCAAATTTCATCAATGAAATAATAGGCATTCCAGCCAATCGTAGGCGATCTGACCGAGATGACCGTGGTATTTGCATCCGTGAAGAAATTGCCGATCATCACATTGGTAAAATTGCTCGAAGGCACAAAAGTGCCTGAAATCGTCGCATAGCCCGCAGTTTGATTGACCACAGAGGTGGTGTACACGTGGGCCATGTTATTCAGAGGAAAATTCGAATTATAGGAACTGGTAAACTGCACCCCCAGATTATTACAGGCATGCGAAGAAAGATCGGCCAGATTGGCCTTGAAGCTCACATAATAGGTTTGGCCAGCGACCAGCGGGGTGGTCAGGTTTCCGTACAGGAATTCCCGCAAGTCGGGCAGGTAGCTGGAGGCAAAGGAGCCGTAGAAAAGGCCGCCCATGCAGGCATTTCCCGCTGAGGCAGGCTCATTTCCCCAAAAATTGGTGGGCAATACGCAATACTGATTGCCCCCACAGGTATGCATGTATTCAGGGCTGTTTTTGGCGGCCTGCCAGGGTGTGGCCCGGGTCACCTGACTTGACGTGGTAGGGCAACCCGTATTGGTCTCGAAACTGGGATTAACCACCAGATTCTGAGCTTGAAGGGGATAAAATACCGTCCCCAATATGACCAGGAGTAGAAGTTTTCTCATCAGAAGCAATTAAACAGATTTAATTTACCTAATTATAACGGGTTTTACAACCGTCAGACTTCCCCGGGACCTCAAGCGGGCAAATAATCCTGCATAAAAGAATATTTCCCGGTGAATTTTCCTTTCCACAAAATACAGGCGCCTTTCAGCTCCTCGCAAAGGCCCGAATCCTCAAAACTATCCAGCCAGTTGGTTTGCAGGATATTTTCAAACAGGGGCTGCATATTTCGGCTGAATTGCTCAGAGGCATCGGCAGAAAACTCGCAGGGCAGGTTGGTAACCGCCATCACGGCCACTCCTTCGGCGTCAAAACCATCCTCTGTTTCCCCCGTTTCAGGGTGATACACAAAAACGGGATTGTCAATCCAGGTCTCACGGGAAAATTCAATGCCGCCGTTGGGGTCGCAGGTGATGTCGCCAATCACTTTCAGGGGACAATCTGCCTTCCAGTGATCGTGCATGAGTTGGTTGGTGAGTACGCGGGGGTACTGGGGTGCCCAGAGAATGCAATTCATGATCATGGTCGCGTAGGGCAGAACCTGGTCGAGATTGCTTTCAAAAAATTCAGGATTGCGGAAGTAGGTTTGTTGCTTTTCGAAATCTGGCCAGGAATTATAAGACTCAATTGCGGCCTGGGCTTCATGGTCCAGACGATACATATCCTGGATGTCGAGCACCAGTTTGTAGATCTGGCGGCGGTCGCCCCGGGCATAGATTTCGGGCAATTCCTCCAGGGAAATGGTCTGGTGGGGCAGAATATCGAGGATGGTCTGAGCCCCGTTACTGGTTTTGCCATTTCCCAGAATGGCCACGATCACAGGAGGCAATTCAGCAGGCGTACCCTTGGTACTGATTTCCCTTCCAACCTCTGCAATGATGGATTTAATCAGGCCAAGATCTTCTTTTTCAATGGATTGGGGCACTTTTTCAAAAGGATTTGCAATCCCGCTCATCTTCAGGCGGCGGCCCAGCACCCAAAGGCTGTCGATCATGCCGGCATAGCCGGCAAAATAGGTAAAAGCCGTAATGATGCGGGTACGATTGGCATTGTTGATCAGTTCATAATCCACCACGGTGGCTTTTCTTTCCACCAAAGTCCGCAACATTTCGCGGTTTTTGCGCTGTCCTTTGTGGGTGTGGGAGAAGAAAAAATAAGTTTTTTCAGGAAGAATGTCGGCAATGTCAATTTCCTTCAAACCAAAAATCAGGTCAGCATCCTGCAAATCTTCGCAGATTTCGGCCCCAGCCTGCTGGTAATCCTGGTCGGGAAAGGCCCGTTTCAGGATTTGGGTTTCAGGATGAATTGCTGGTTGCACCAGTACCCGGGCCCCTGTTTTGCGAATTTCGGCCACCAGAAAAGGCACTATTCCCACCCGCTTTTCGCCTTTTTTACTCAAATTTTCTCTTCTGATCCCGATCGTATGTTTCATTTTTTCCTGATTTCTGCCCCAAAGATAATAATCCCTGCGGGAAAGCCAGCCACAGAAAAAACCTTGAAATTTGGGGCCTATTGCGTACATTTGAGGAAGAATTTCATTTTCAAACGTTTAAGGTGAAGTTCGGCTGTTGAATTGAAACGAAATTTAAGTCAACAGAAAGGAATTGCCCGCAGAAGCTTTTCTGCCTGGGCAAAATGGTCTGCTACCCTGATTTTGGTGGCAGGAATATTCCTTTGTGCCCTGTTTTTGCCCATTCATTCCCCCGCAGGACATCACCATTTTAGTCATTATTCGGCTCGTCTCAACGGCCCGGGAGGCAAGTTTGAGGTTTCTCAGCCCAGCCTCAATGGCGACCGCCTCGAATTCTCCTACTTTTCTCCTTATCCGGGTGTGACCAAGGTAAAACTGTTTGACCGAACAGGAGAATTGATCTGGCGTAATCAGTACAACGACCTCGAAGGAAATAACCGGGTGATTTACCGTGCCAACCTGCTTGAATCGGGCGAGACCTATGTTTTCGAGTTTGAGTACAAGAAGGACAAGATCCTGCGCACGGTGAGCATTCCCTGACGTTGATAAAAAATCCAACTCTTTTGCGCTTTGCGGGTTAATTTTGCCGGGCACTTGCCTTTAAGTCATTGAATTTCCTATGCTGATTATTATTTCCCCTGCAAAAACCCTTGATTTTGAGCCTGTTTCAATTACTTCTGAATCAACTTCAGTTATGTTTCAGGAAGAAGCAGATTATCTGATTGGTAAATTGCGCAAGCTGTCTGTGCGGCAGATCAGCAAACTCATGGACCTGAGTAAAAATCTGTCTGAGCTGAATGCAGAGCGCTACGCCAACTGGAATTCTCCATTGAATCTACAGCAAACCAAACAGGCTGTGCTGGCTTTCAAAGGGGAAGTTTATGTGGGATTGGAAGCCGAAAATTATTCCCGTGAGGACCTGGCCTGGACCCAGCAGCACCTGCGCATTCTGTCTGGCTTATATGGCGTGTTACGTCCGTTGGATATGATCCAGCCGTACAGGCTTGAGATGGGTATTCCCCTGAAAATCACCGCTAAAAAAACGGGTCTCTATCAGTATTGGGGCAATCTGGTGACGGAGGCGCTGAACGATGCCATTGCGGCTCAGGGCGATGAGGTGCTGATCAATCTGGCCAGTCAGGAATATTTCAAGGTGGTCAATCCCAAAGTGCTGAAAGCCAGGATGGTCACCCCAGTGTTCAAGGACTGGAAAAGCGGACAGTATAAGGTGCTTTCCTTTTTTGCCAAAAAGGCCCGCGGCCTGATGAGCAGCTACATTTTGCTGAACAGATTGGAGAATCCCGAGGATTTGAAGTCATTTTCTGGTGAAGGCTACGCCTTCAATGAGGAATTGAGTGCGGGCGACGAGTGGGTTTTTACCCGCCGCCAGGAATAGGCTATTGGGGGCCTCAAAAAACAAACGAGTCCAACGCAGAGATTCTAAGTTTTTAGAGGTGACCTATTCGCAGGGAATACGCAGGGCGTTTTGCAACTTGTGATAAGGCAAAGAAATCAGAATGGTTTCATTTTCGCCTGATTCATTACCCAAATCTTTTCCCCTGACCAAAATCCAGCATTCGTCTGCAAGCAGTATTTGTCGGGAATTTTCAATGGCTTTTTGAACCTGGGTTTCGCTCAATCCGTTGACAGATTTTTCGGCGCGGGCCAGGGATTTTTGGGTCTGATTGGCCGCCAGCGGCCAGATTTGGCCTGCCTCAGCCACAAGATCATTCCAGCCCAGATTTTCCCCTGAATTTGCATTCAGATTATACCAAATCTCCTCTTTGCGGGCTGCATTTTCCATAGCCTGATCCTCAATTTGTAAGACAAAGGGGATCACTTCCTGGCAGGGAGAAGGAGGTAAAATGAAGTCAATCAGGAGATTATGCATCAATGGATCGGCCTGCCTGCGCAGCTTTTCTTCCAGAAAGCGTACCTGATCATTGATTTTCTGGTCAATCCACTTTTGCTGAGTGGCCGTCAGGAGTTCTTTTTTGCTCAAAAACTCAGGCAAAGCCTGCAAAAGGATATGGTACGGAGGATTCGCTGAAGTGATCTCCCTCAGTTGCACGGGTTCGGGCACCTCCGTTAATTCAGAAACGATTTGGGCCAGTTGGGCCTTTGCTTCAATTTCCGTGTTCGGGGAGCTTGGGCGTGAGCAGGAATAAAAATTCAACAGAAGAATACTCAATCCCGCAAAAATCAGGCGCGGGGCCGCGTATTTCCCTGGAATTTTCCTCGCCGGACTCAACTTGAGTGTACGTGAATGTGGTTGTTATTGTCGCAATACACGTTGGTAGTGACCTTTTCGAGAGCCGTGATCAGGTCCGTGCTGAGGATGTACTTTTTGAAGGCTTTGCCTCCTGCAGAAACATCTTTGCTCCAGCCGAGTTTTTTGTCCTTCATAGCCTCCTTTTCCGCCTCAGTTTCCGTGCCTTTCAATTCCTTGGCCAGGGTTCCGTCAGCGTTGAGCCAGCCATAAGTGGATTTATACACCCCAGAACTGAACTTCTGGTACCCTTCCACTGTGCCTGGCACAGGATTGGCCGCGGCCTTGGTTTTCAGGGTGGAAATATTTTTTTCAGGATCAAAAACCTTGCCCTGAGCAGGTAATCCTATGCCCTTGATGTTGGAGGGAAGGTCATTGAGCAGGGTGATAATGGGAGCCACGTCGCCCGTAAAATCAATGCCATTCATGTCAATGGCAGAGCCCGAGCCGTGGGAAGTCCCGCGGTCAATCATGAAACTGCCGAGGGTCAGGGTCTCCTTTGCGCCCTTTTCGCCTCCGTCCACGTAGCGTTGCATGCGGGCTTTCACCACATGGTGCACAGTAGGCAGAGACTTCAGTATTTCCTCCTGATGCGGATCATTCACAGATCCCAGCTTTTCACCATCGCGGATGCGCTCCCAGTTTTCTTTAGCATTGAATAAACTCAGGAATTCCACAAAACCAATCCCTGCTTCAGAGGCCCGCAGCACCCAATCCGCATATTGCTGGTTGGTGGAGGGTGTTTCGGCCAGCATGCTGGCAACGGTGTCGGCAGGAGCCGGGTTTACGGTTTCGCCCGGCGTTTGCGCCGGGGCAGCCTTTTCGTCTCCCGTGGGAGTTTGGATTCCATCTGGTCCCTCCTGGAATTGCAGGGGGGGCGGTGACAAGGTTTGGGTGGTCTGGTCGCCTTCGTTGAGCGGCGCCTGGATCTGGTTTTTCTTCTCTTTTTCCTTGGTGAGGCTCATAGCGTAATGAGTTTCAGGTGTGGGAGAAAGTTAGGCAAAATTGAGGGATATTCAATCAGGCCCAGGGGTGAAAAAAACTGGGTCAGGAGTTCTGCTGATTTTGCCAGGCGAGGATGATGTTTTTAAAGCGCTTTTTCTGACGGAAATTGATCCTCCAGATTACAAGGATGGTGAGTGTGCTTGCAGCCAGCATCAAGCCAATGGAAACTGCCATGGGGGCTTGGGAAATGATGATCTCAGTATCTGAAAGTTTTATTTTACTAAGGAAAATTGGAATTAGGAAACTCAGCGGAAATAAAAGGGAAATTCCCCACCAAATTGTTAACATATTCGAACTCTTGCCTTTTTTCCACCCAAGGCCTGATTGATCAATAAGTTCAGGGTGACTTCCCTTCCAGATTTCCTTCATGAAAAAATATGGGATTAATAGAGAAAGTAACTGAAAGGCAGGTGCAAGCCAAAGAATCTCTGGTTTTTCAAAAAACAGGGATATTCCAACACAAGCCAGTGGCGTAATCAGAGGTAAGGCAAACAAAATTCCTCCAATTCCGTGAGCAAAATTAAGTTTTTTTGCATTTAAGGAATCTAGATTTCCATGGGCCCTATTAACCCAACGAGAGAAAAGGGCCGCAGTTATTAGCCAGGTAATAAGAGAAAAAATTGAAACAATCCAATATATTGTTTCCGCTTTATTATGACTGGAAATATCCCATAGAGAAGTTAGGTTGCAGTCTCCTCCATTCCAGTTGCATTTCTGAAATACGTGCATAAAAGGCCAGACCATTTCAACCGTAAACAATCCCATAAAAATGGTTAGCCCCAAAGCACCCGCTGGTTTGAAGTGGCGCACAAAGGCAGGTCCTTTCAAAACGGAATCGCAATTGGAGCAGCGCAATCTGTCCACTTTGTTCTCAGTCCCGCAGGATGGACAAGGGACCTTCAGTTTCCAGTCTTTTTCCCGGGCGGCTGGTTGGGGAGCTTTCTTCGCTTCTGGTTTGGGCTCTGATTTGGGCTCAGGTTTAGGCGATGGGGGAGGAGTGACAGGCGCAACCACAGGCGGCACATTCTGTGCCTGTTTTTTGGCCTCCAGTTTGCGGGTTTGGTCCAGCCCGTGGTCTTTGATGATTTTGACCAGCATATCCACGTTGATCGGGCGACGGGCCGGGTCTTTGATCATACAACGTCTGACAATCACCTGATAAGGGTCTGGAATGGTTTCCACGTCCTGAGGCAGGGGTTCCTCTGTGATTTTGTAGGCAATTACGTCGTTGGAAGTGAACCTATCCCCCGTCTTGGCGAACGGGGCCTGCCCCGTGAAAATGAAATAAATGATGGCCCCCAGAGCCCAGATATCGGCTTCCATGGAGGGGTGAGCGTGGTTTACAGAGAGAAATTTACCCGGATTCAATCGTTCAGGCGCCATGTAATGCAGGCTGCCCTCCGTGTAGGGCGTGCCTTCAGAGGGATTGTCCAGGCTGGTGCTGAGCCCAAAATCCGCAATTTTGGCAGTAATAATCCCGTCTTTTTCCACCAAAAAGATGTTTTCGGGTTTCAGGTCAAAGTGAACCACCTTTTGGGTGTGCATGTATTTGACTCCCTGGAGTAGGTCGGCCACGATTTTCTGTTTGTCGGCGAGGGGAGGATTGCGGCGGATAAATTGTGCCAGATCCCCCTCATTCGCATATTCCAGCACGACGGCCCGTTGGATGGATTTTTCGCCTTCCTCATTTTCTTCTTCCCATTCTTTGATATCAAAATACCTCAGAATATTGGGATGGTCGAGTTTGATGGCCCGGCGAATTTCCTGTAAAAAGTCCTGGGGGTGACCTTTTTTGACAGGTGAAAGCGTCTTTATGGCCACAATCCGATCCAATTGCGTGTCTTTGGCTTTATAAACGAAGGCTGTTCCTCCAATTCCAATGCGGTCAGTTTTGGGGTCAAATTGAAACCTGTGGGTGATTTCCTTGGGAAGATTCATTATCAGAATTTGGTTATGGAGGTAATTTAGCACAAATCCGGGGTGAAATTCAAGGGGGAAATAAAAAAGCTGCCCCCGGAGGGGCAGCAGATCGAAAAAGCCGCAAGGCTCTTGCATGAGTTCTGATTTTACCCCTTGGGCAACCTCAGGCCTTAGCTTTTCAGCTTTTTTTCGGGACGGTGCCTGAACCACCGCAAACCCGGCATGGCTTGCCGTCTTGCGTACCAGTTCCCTGACAACCGTAGCAGGGTCTTGTTTTATCGCTCATAATTTTGAACGTTAAAAGGTGAAACAATAAAGAAGGGAGATCTCACGGGAGGGCCGATTGAGAGAATTCTTTGCTTTCCTTCAGGGAAGGAAATTGGGCATTAACTCTGATTCATTTATTGATTCTGCTGAAATCAATTCTTCGAATGCTGTATTGATTATCTGCATGGTCTGTTCAACCGTATTTTTATGGTTATCAACCCTGAGGACATTCACCCCAAGGTCTTCAAAAAGCCTGAAGTAGGTTGAGGTCAGGTCAGTTTCCATGCTCACTTTGTCCCCATACCATTGTAATTCGCCCCCTCTTTCCTGAATTCTGGACTGGCGAACGTGTTGAGGGACATCCAGGAAGATTACCAGATCTGGCTTGGGAAGGCTTTCGAAATTGTAAACCTTTTTGATGGATTCAGGAAGCGAGCCATTCAAAAGTGCTTTATGGTACGAAAAGGAGGTGTAATAGAATCTGTCCAGGACAATTCCTTTACCATTTTGAAGCGACTCGTTAATTTCTGCAGCCCGCAGGAGATTGCATAAGGTGAAATAGCTGAAAGTTGCCTCTGGTGCGTGGGTGGAAGCAATTTTGGGCAGCCAGGATTTGATTTCTGAAGGTAATGCGCCCATTAACACCATTTGATTTTCCTGGGCAAACCTTTTCGAAATGGTACTTTTTCCGCAGGCGTCAAGGCCTTCAAAAACGATGAATTTGTTCTTTTTCATGGGTGTAAAGTTTAATGTGTGAGTGAATTTTAAGGAGGGATGATTAATAAGGTGGTGGTTTAGAAGTCGTATTTACCGCCGCGTTGCAGGAATTTGTCGTAGTCAAAATTGACTTGTCCAAGGGCGTTTTTTACCCCAATTTCAAGCAGGCTTTGGCTGTAGATGTAGCCGTTCAGGGAATTATCATAAAATTTTCCTTCAGGGCTTACCATCACGTAACTGCCTTTGATCAGGTCAATTTCTTCTGCAACAACTGTGGTTTCAGGGTCAATGGATGAATTTCGTCTCAAAAAGGAATTGAATTGCGCCTTTTCAACTTCAAATTTTCCAGAGTTTTGAGAATTCTGCCCTTCAATGGGCGTTGCCTGAAGAATTTTCCATCTTTTGGGTTGGCATGCATTGATAAATTCAGTGAGATCTTCCCCGAAATTGTAGGCTGAAACAACCGTGTTTATCTTCGTTTTGATCCCATTTCTGCGAAGTTTTTGCAGAATTTCCTGGTAGAATTCGCGGGAAAGTACATTTTTACCATTCACTGCCCGACCCGATTTGAGATTGGTTTCAGGATTAATAGAATCAATGCTGATCGCCACCCAGTCAAAATGAGGGGTGATTTGGTCATAATAATCAGGGTCTCCCAGTTTGGCACCGTTTGTGACAATGGTGGTAATCATGCCCAGGCTTTTTGCCAGTTTCGCCAGCTCAGGAAGCTCCCGAACCAGGGTAGGTTCCCCTCCCGCAAAGGTAATTTTTTCAAATCCCGCTTCTGCAAGCGCCCGGATGATCTGTTGAGATTTCTCAAAATTGTGCTTTACAATTCCAAGGTCACTGAAGGTTGCGTAGCAAAAGGAGCAACGCATGTTGCAGTATTTGGTCAGGTGAAAATTGACCGTAGGTGGAACTTTATGCTTCCTTGTGGTGGGCCTGTCATGGGATTGGTCTGAAGGATTGGACAGAGAAAGTTCGCTGGTAAAGGGGATTTTTGGTTTCATTGGGGTGAGTATTTGTGTGTGTTAGGCTTGATAATGTAAATAAAAGTAAATTTTAATGATGTCGTTTTTTTTTTTCGATCAAAACCGCCTTTTTCCGCGATTCGATTTGTCAGAGTCGTGGAAATTTAGCCTGTACCCGATCTGGGATTTACTTGTCAGGTGCCAGCATTCACAATCCCGGCAATAGTACATCCTGCATTCAGGACGTGCTCTGTAATGCTCTGAGGCAATTTTTTCAAGCTCACGCCTGGCCTCAGCCAGGCTGAATCTTCTTTTTGTGCAAATCATGGTTGAGAAATTAAAGGGTTGAAATTTACTATTATGGATAATTTTTCATATACTTACGACACAAACATAATAAAAGTTTTGATAAAGTAAATAAAACTAATAAAAAAATAATTATTAATAAATGCCATCCCCCGAACAACTCAAGCAACAAGCCCAGGAAATGATGGGAAATCGCCTCAAAATGAGGCGCATGGAGATGAGCCTTACCCAGGAAGAGCTCGGCGTGAATGTCGGGTACAGCCCCATGGCGGCCAAACAGGCCATTTCTCAGATCGAGCGGGGCATCACCTGGCTGCCTACCCGCAAGCAGGACGAATTTGTGAAGGAACTTCACCTCGATCCCAACCTCATGACCCTCGCTTCCTACCACTATTTTTCCCGCAATTATGAGGAAGTGGTGTCGATGCTGAGGGAACGTGAGGAAGCAGAATTGCGGCACCGCACCCAGAGGCTGCGTATCAACATGAGTAAATCCGCGCCGCCCACTATCCCAACCGAACCACCCCGCATCACCCATGAGAAGCCCAAAGTGGAGAAGGAGCCCGAAATCTGGGAAGAAACCTTTGTGGAAGAAGTTAAAGGAGTCGAAATTCCCATTCTCCAGCCTGCGGCTGGAGAACCCGATCCACTTACGGTTTTCAAAAACCGTCTCCAGGGCATCCTCAGTGCGGCCGAATTCATGGAAAAGGAGCAACTGATCCAGGCCCTGAAGAAAATTATCAATGAGTAAGTTCCTGCAATTCGCCTTTCTCGTGCTCTTTTTGGCCCTTTTGGCCAGCTGCAACCTGCGGGGCAGCAAGTTGCGGGCTGTTTTTTCTGCCTATTTGCAAAGCCAGGTGACCTCAGGGCAGGAAGTGGAAATAGATTCCTGTTCCCTGCTCAATCTGGAGTACCTGGCTTCAGATTCATTCATGCAGGCCAAATTTGCAACTTTGGGCGAAATGGCTGGAAAGTTGAGCCAGGACATAGATCTGCTGGCCCAGATTCCCGATTCAGGATTGGGCATTTCCCGCTTTCAGACTTCCCTGGCCAAACGCAAGATTCGCCAGCAGGAATACAGCCAGGCATTTTCCCAGCGGGTTTTGCACAAGGGCGAGGTCAATATTTACGCGATTTATTACCAGATCGACAGCCTTCGTGCGGCTTTGCCGCCCGCAGATCTTCCTTCACGGCGCATCGCCGACCGCGCCTACGACCAGGCTGGCGCCATCATTGGGCAATACGGCAAAATCCGCGCCCATTACAACCAGCAATTCATCGACGAAGTTTCTCAATACGCCTACCACCGCAGCTACCACGACGACCGCGAAGTACCCTATCTGGTCATCTACCATACCCCCAATTCACCGCCCCAAAGGATCATTCTCCATTTCGACCGAAAAGAGCACACCGTGCTCAGGCATTGTTGTCAGAGGTAAGCTTTCAGCTCCCGAAAGCATTCGCATGCGCGTCAACTTAGTGGAAAATCAGCCTAATATGATCAGTATCGCAATCCCGATAGAAATCGGGATCGCCAAGAATTTTGGGCCCAGATTACGTCGGTTGGGGTGGCAAAGTTCGCTAAGCTGGACGTTTTATTTGCATATTGTCTTTGCGATCTTTGCTCCCTCCAACCCACGAAACGCGGAAAACACCCCCTTTGCGAACTTTGCGTGACCTTTAAGCCCTTAAGTTGACGCCTATGCGAAAGCATTCGGGACAGCGGTCAGCGATCAGCAAATTGCTATAGGAAAGCTCGCAGCTTGAAGCTTGCAGCTCCGCACTATAGTTGCTTCGCAAAGACATAATACTTATCCCGATCCACTTTGAAATCTGTGGGTGCCATTTGCACCTTCAGGGTTTGCCAGCTTTCGGTCGGGCTCAGGATGCCGTATTTATTATCCCCCAAAAACACCCCCACAGGCATATCAAAGCCCTTCACTACATCCGTCCAGCGGTATTGCACCACCGTGTTTTTGCCCTTTTTCTTCAGTTTATACTCCAGTTTGGGCAAAGGGCCGTGATACAGATATTGCTCAAAAAATTTGCCAAAATTCCGCCCTGCCCGCGATTCAATGTAGTTTGTGATATCGGCCGTGTGAATCTGTTGCATGCCAAATTTTTCCTGAATACCCAGCAAAATGCTGAACCACAGATCATCGTCATTGATCAGACTGCGCAGAGTATGCAGCATCCAGGTGCCCTTGAAATACATGTCCGAATCGCCCCATTTCTCATAATTCACATTCAGCGGCCCCACAATGGGCTTTTTATTATTGATCCCGCTGCGCTGGGTGCGCAGGTACTCGATCATTTTGTCATAGCCCTGGGTGCATTCCATATATACTGCCTCAGAGTAGGTACAAAACGACTCATGTATCCACAACTCGGCATGGTCGCTGCAGCTCACATGATTGCCCCACCACTCGTGTCCCGTCTCGTGGATGATGATGTAGTCCCAGCCAAACTGATTATTGCGGTAATTATTTCCATAAGCCACCGCTCCCTGGTGTTCCATGCCCCAGTAGCTGGTTTCCACCAGCGCATAACCATCCCGCCAGAAAGGATATTCCCCAAAATACTTTTCATAGCACTTCATCATGGGACCCACCTGTTTGAAATGGGCTTTGGCCGTCTCAGCATTATAGCTCAGCACATAATAGTCCAGATCGTGGGTGCCCGAGGCATTCTGAAACACATCGTGCAGGTGGGCGTAGTCGGCGATATTGACCGTCACGTTATAGCTGTTGATAGGGTAGGAGACAAACCAGTCGTAGACCTTTCCGCCCTTTTCGTGCTCGTGCGTACCGCGCAGCTGACCATTGGCCACCGCCACCAGACCGTCCAGATTGGCGCTTTCCAGCCACACATGGATCGACATGCTGTCGGGCTCGTCTGAGAGGTGGTCCTTGAGCGGCCACCAGAGGCTGGCTCCAATTCCTTCGCAGGCCACCCCAATCCACGGCTTGCCGTTTTTATCCTGTTTCCACACAAAACCACCGTCCCACGGCGGCATCTTCGCCTCGATCGGCACCCCGCCAAAATCCACCCTGATGCTGCCCATGCTGCCTGCTTTCTGCATTTCCGGAAAATCTACAAACACTGCATTGGCATCCCGCCTGAATTTCAGATCCTTCCCTTCAGAAGAAATGCGGCTGATTTTACGGTCGGCAAACAGGTCAATTTGCATGGTCTGAAAATCCGTCACCACCTTATAATAAATGGTATTATACCCCGAAACGCTGCGCAAAGGCTCATTTACCCCCACAAACAGGTCGTAGTAGGTCACGTCATAGCAGGTGCGAAAAGGCGTCAGCATGCCCCGCAGCGAATCCGCGTGGGTAAAAGTCTCGTCTTGCGCAAACAATGAGCCGCCCAGCAGCAAAATCAGCAGAAAAAGAAAACGATTTTTCATAATCACATAACGATGTAGGGCAAGAATACTGAAAATTGCCGAAAAACTTCCCCGAAAAAGTGCTAATTGGATAATTTGGGCACATCCCTCCCGCCTGCGGCCAGGTCGGGTCGGGCTGCTCCGGGCTCGCTCTTCGCTCGGTACCGCAGCCAGCCACCCACTTCCCCCGCCGGCTGCGGCACTGCCGGTCGCAAAAGCAGGCTCCCGGCACCCTCCACATCCCTTGTGCACCTGGGGCTTCGCCTTTTCCTGAACATTTAAAAATTGTGGTATCAACGGGAACGGGTCATCGTGTCCATTACCCTATGGTATAGCCAGGGCATGCTGGTTGTCTCAAAAATAAGGGAAAGTTGTCAATGCAAATGATCCCCATAACTTCGTGCCTGGCAATGACATTCATTTTGAGTCAATCTCCATTCCTTGCCCCCAAAAAACCTTCCTAAAAATAGTTTACGGGGACCTCTAAAAACAAAGAAGATCAAGGCGGACGCAGGTGAAGAAAGCGCAGGTTGTTAATTGATAATTGTTCTTTGCCAATTGTCTATTGAGCCAAGTCCAACGCAGAGATTCGAAGTTTTTAGAGGCCCCGGGTAGACTATTTACACCCCTTCCCCAACGCCGCCTTCAACTCCTCCACCGTAGGTGTATCATTATGGTGCCACTTGGCCTTGATAATCCCATCCTGCATCGCCATCAGACCCGGATTCGAGCGGATCATGGTTTTCAGCACCGTCTGGTCGCGACCCGCCATGCAAAACGGAATCTGATAATCCGCGATATATTTGTTTTTGGTATCAGAAAGGGAAGCTGTGGAGCCAATCACTTTGATATCTGTTCCTTTCAGCTGGTTGGCCAGTTCCACTGCCTTTTTCAGACCTTCCTCGCTGGCAGTTTCCAGGTCGTAAGAGATCACCATCAGGGTTGCACCCTGAAACTCGTTCAAGTCGCAATCCAGCCCAAAGGGCACAAAATCGTGGGCAATAATCTCGTCTTCCTCGTTGAAATTCTGCCAGTTATAGTTCAGATCCTGGCACACCTTATAAGCCGTGCGAAAATCCAGGCAAGGCAAATGTTGGAAAGTATAATAGCTGATCAACCCAAACACCACAAATGAACCCAAAGTCAGGCCCATGGGCAGCTTTCCTTTGTACATAGGCTTGATTTCGCCCCGCAGCAACCACAGCGGGAAAACGGCCAGGGTCAGAAACACATCCTTGAGAAAAGATTCCGTGGGGGTCAGTTTGAGGGCATCCCCAAAACACCCGCAATCTGTAACTGCGCCCGTAATGGCCGAGTAGCCGGTCAGGAAGGTGAAAAAGATCATCATGCCTGCCACCAGCCAGGTGGTAATATTCATGCGATAGCCCGTGATCAGGGCAAAACCCAGAGCAATTTCCAGCACGGAAACAAACCAGGCCATGAAAAGGGAAGTGGGTTTCATGAAGGTTGTGCCAAAAACCTCCCAGTATTCATCCAGTTTGTAGCTGAAGCCCGTGATATCCTGCAGTTTTACAAATCCAGAGATAAAAAATAGTCCTGCAATGAAAAAACACGCCTTACGCAAACCTGCTTCCAGTACAAATTTATCCTCCAGGCGATCCTGAGGAGTCTTTTTGAATTTGTAAAGCAAAGAGGCGGGCAGGGTGAATGCAGAAATGGCAATCACAATGAAAAGGAAGGAAATTACCCCAAAAGCCACTGGTTTTTCTGCAAAAAACCAGGGCAGAAAGACAATCGCAAGCACGAATCCCCAGAGAATGAGTGAGTAAGCAGGGCCTTGACGTAATTTTTTGATCATTTCCATGGGCTTTTCAGTAAAATTTCAGTTTGGATACGGGTTATAAAATAAATTGAATTGGCACAAAACCATCCCAACCAGGGCGAATTTAGCCAATAATGTTGAATTAACGCTACTCCTAAACTTTTAGTTTAAAATTTAACTAAAAATTTAGTTTGAATATTCCTGCGCCCGTAGCTTAAAGCTCCAGGCTCATCTTGAAGCTCCCGGCAAAAAAACCTACCTTCGTCCTGCAATGATCTCACCAACAGGTTATCCCATCCAGACCACCCTCAATTTCCGTGGGAAATTGGTCTCTCTACAGCGGCCGCTGGTCATGGGGGTATTGAATCTCACCCCTGATTCTTTTTCAGACGGGGGCAGGTACAACCAGCCAGAGCAGGCTCTGGCTCATACCCGCGCCATGCTGGAAGCAGGCGCCGACCTGATCGACATTGGCGGCTATTCCAGCCGCCCGGGAGCCACGGATATATCTCCGCAGGAGGAACTTGACCGCATCTATGCCATCACGGCCCAAATTCTGCAGGAATTTCCCCAGGCCATCATCTCCATCGACACCTTCCGTGCCTCTGTGGCCCGCCAGATGCTCGACCTGGGCGTCCATGCCATCAACGACATTTCGGGCGGTCAGCTCGATCCTGAGATGTATGCCACCGTGGCCCGCTACCCCGTGCCCTATTTCCTCATGCACATGCAGGGCACCCCGCAAACCATGCAGCTCAATCCCACCTATCAGGACGTTTGCGAGGAAGTTTGGGATTATTTTGTGGAGAAAATCAACCTGGCCCGCGCCGCAGGAATCAAAGACATCGTGCTCGATCCCGGCTTTGGCTTTGGCAAAACCGTGGCCCATAATTACGAATTACTTGCCCGTTTGGCGAATTTTCAGGAATTTGGCTTACCCATACTGATCGGCATATCCAGAAAATCCATGTTGTACAAACTCCTGCAAACCCAGCCTTCAGAAGTCAGCGACCTGGCCGCGGTCCTGCATTTCAAGGCTCTGGAAGCAGGTGCCCGCATTCTGCGCGTCCACGACGTGAAAACAGCCGTACATACGATCAAATTATTCCAATACATGCAGCATGGAGTTATTTAAGATCGGATTTGTTTCAGTCAGGCTGATCGACGTCATAGACATTGGCATCGTCACCTTTCTCTTTTACAAGGCTTACGAATTGCTCAAGGGAAGTCTGGGTTTCCGTATTCTCAGCGCGGTCTTGCTGGTATTTTTGCTCTGGAAACTGGTGGCTTTGCTGGATTTGGTGCTGCTGAAAAGCATCCTTGATCAGTTTCTGGGCGCGGGTGCAGTGGCTCTGATTGTGATTTTTGCTCCTGAGATCAGGAGGTTTTTGGTGATTGTGGGCAAAAACACCTTTATCGACCGCCTTTTGGCGACTGGAAGTCTGGGGGTGGAGGCCACAACTTTGATTGGTGAATTGCTGGAAGGCATTGAACAATGCCGCAACTCGAAACTGGGTGCCCTGATCGTACTCGCTGGCCGCGACAACCTGGAACGCATCCAGGAAACGGGCGACCAGCTCAATGCCAGCATTTCTGCCCGCCTTTTACAATCCATCTTTCTCACCACTGGTCCTCTGCACGATGGTGCCGTGGTTATTGTGAAGGGCCGCATTGCGGCTGCCCGCTGTGTGCTGCCCATTACGGAAAAGCCCGAATTTCCCCCCGAGCTGGGTATGCGTCACCGTGCCGCCATGGGACTGGGCGAAGCCACTGACGCCATGATCATCATCGTTTCCGAAGAAACGAACAAAATTTCCATCGTTCACGATGGCAAACTCGACCGCGACCTCGACCTCATGAATACAGAACGCCTCATTCGCAAACACTATGAAATGGAGGAAAAGAAATAGAGGCGAAGCCTTTGAGATACGAGTTGCGAGCTTCGAGAAGCGAGTCCCAGAACCAACAACTCAGAACTAACAACTCAGAACTAACAACTCAGAACTAACAACTCAGAACTAACAACTCAGAACTAACAACCACCAACTAAATGAAAATCGCCATCGAAAAAATGTCCTTTTTTGCGCCGCACGGGGTTTTTGACCACGAACGGGTGGAGGGAAATAAGTTTGAGGTGGATATGTATTTGGAAACACCCCTGAATCCGCTGCTTTTGGGCGATAACCTGGAAGAAACCGTGGATTATGCAGAAGCATTCCAACTGGTGCAGGAAGTGATGGAAGGGGAATCGGTCAAATTGCTGGAAACGCTGGCGGGACGGATATTAAAACTGGCCCTGGAAAGGCTGCATCCTGTTCAAAAAGTCAGGGTGCGGGTGGCAAAATTGTCGCCGCCGCTGGATGGCAAATGCGAACGCACCTTTGTGGAAGCAGAATTGCAAAAATGAAAATAAGACAGGTTGGGCTTTTGGGAATGCTGATTCTCCTGCTTGCAGGTTGCGGACGCGGGCCAGATCTGGTGATCTGGGCTGATCCCTGGCTGGAAGACCTGACCAACGGATTGGTGGAGCAATACCAAAGTGAATTTCCTGACCACCATGTGGAAGTTGTCTTTCGTTCCACGGAGGTGATTGCCCAAAACCTCAGGTATGGTCAGCCCATGGACCTGGTTCTGGGGCTGGATTCCCGCATATTTACAGAAATCGGGGTGGGAGGGGAGTTGGAACAAACCATCCCCCTGGCATCAGACAGGGTGGTAAAGGTAAATTGCCTTAAAAAAGAAAATCAGGAAAGATTCCAGACCAGCAATTGCACCGTGATTTCAGCCAGTGACCGCCCCTTGCGGCGCTTTCTGGAGGATTGGCAGGGCCCGGTTTCCCGCGACAGTTGCCACCTGGTGGGAGATTTTCCGGCCCAGGTTCGGGATTATTTGGGTCGTGGTTGGGCCAAAAATGGATTTATTTTTGAAAGTGCCGCCCTGAATCTGGGAAATTCTGTGGCAATAATTTCACGGGGGCCCTTGCTTGAAGCCTGTGTTTCAGGGAGTATCGTTCGAAATGCCCCCCATCCGCAGCATGCGGCAACCTTTGCCGAATTTTTTCGTGCGGAAAAAACCAGAAAGCTGCTTGTCCGGTATAATTTTATTACCTACTTTTGAATCCGCTTTTTGGCGACGTGGCCGAGCGGCTAGGCAGAGGTCTGCAAAACCTCGTACAGCAGTTCGAATCTGCTCGTCGCCTCAACTAACTAATACCTCCTTCGGATTTATCTGGAGGGGGTTTTTTATTTAGCGGCGAGCCATTAGCTTCGGGCCTCGAGTTCTCAATTTGCTTGCAGCTTGCGGCCAGGAGCTTGCAGCTTATTAGTCCCTTAACGCAGTGGAAATGCTAATCTGCGCCGCCCTGCGGGCGGGCAGCCAGGCGGCCAGCAACGAAAGCCCGAAAACGGTCAGAAAGATGAGAATAAAGTCGCCCACCCGCATTTCCAGGGGGTAGGCGCTGATCAGAAAGGAATCTCCTCCGCTTAGTTTCACAATGCCATAGGCCTGTTGCAAATAGCCGACCACCAACCCGATCAGGGTGCCGGCCATGCCACCCAGGGCGCCAATCATAAATCCCAAAGCCAAAAACACCCGGCTGAGCAGGGCTTTATGCGCCCCAAAGGACATCAGTACGGCAATGTCACGGGTTTTTTCCAGCACTGTCATGGACAGGCTTCCCACAATGTTGATCCCGGCCAGCAATAAAATCAGCGCCAATACCAGATAAGCTACCAGCTTTTCATTCTGCATGACTTTGTAAAGGGTTTCATGCTGCTCGTACCAGGTTCGAATGATAAATTCTTTGCCCAAAACCTGCGCCAGCCCCGCTTTTACCTGGTCAGCCTGGTCTTTGTCTTTGAGCTTTACTTCGTAAGCCGTGCATTTCCCCTCATAACCAAACAACTTCTGGGCCTGCTGAAATCCCACCAATACATATTTATTATCATACTCAATTTGCACGGAAAAGTAGCCCGCCGGAAAAAACGATTCCGTTTTGATTGCAGATTCAGGATTTTTCAGAAAATCTCCTGATTCCAGTGCCACCAGCAATTCGATGGGATGAATGTCGTCCAAGAGATTGGCATTGATAAAGCCAGCCACCCCGCCACCCAGGATGCAGGCCGGGTACCCGTCATGGGCCACGAAACGGTATTCCCCGTCGTAAACCAGGGTATCCACGGGACTGATTTTCAGGTAATCCTCCCTGACACCTTTGACCGCCACAATGTGTTGTTTGTCGCCATATCCAATCATGGCTTTGTTTTCTACCGTGGCAGAAACAAATTCCACACCTTCAAATTGCTGGATTTTTTTCAGGGTTTCCTCAGAATAGGGGAGGGTGCGGCCCAGGGCTGCCTCAATCTTCAGATCGGGGTCAAATGAAGAAAAAAGGTCCTCAATCAGGGATTGAAAGCCGTTAAAAATGGATAATACCAGAATCAGGGCAGCGGTTACAAAAGTGATCCCCAGGATAGAAATGCCCGTGATGATGTTGATGGCATTCTGCTTTTTGCGGGAAAAAAGGTACCTGAGACTGATGAAAATGGGCAATTTCCCAAATCCCAGGTAAAAAAGCGCGGCCGAACCCACCAGAGTGGCCAGTACAATGATCAGGATAATGTGGGGAGGAAGGTGCAAGGGAAGTTAATTTCCGGGATTATTCTTCCTCATCCTGCTTGATGGACGCAAAAATACGGTCCATTTTGTCCACGTAATCCAGGGTATCATCCAGGAAAAACATCAGCTCGGGAATGCGTCGTACCTGCTGCCTGATGCGCTGTGCCAGCGCATGACGAATGGAGCCCAGGCTGCCTTCCACCTCTTCAAAAACCGCTTCGCGGTTTTCAGCGGGAAAAACAGACAGATAAACCTTGCAAAGGTTCAAATCGGGGCTGGTTCGCACAATACTCACCGTCACCATGGAGCCCGCGGGCAAAGACACTTCGCGCTGAAAAACTTCGCTTAATTCCTTTTGTATGACGCGGCTGAATTTTTTCTGCCGGTTGGATTCTTTCATAGAGTTTTATTCAATCGAGCCACAAAATTAAGAAAATTAACGGATTTATTGGTTTTCAGGAATGCGGATCCAAAAGCTGACCCGTCACATTGGCAATTCTTTCAACCGTGAATTTGCATCGGGAAAAACATGTTTGTGGTTGGGTGCGTATGTAACTTCATTCCAATCTCAAACGATCAATCTGCCTCATTATGTCTCTTTATTCCCCTCCTTTTATTAGTTTTGCTGACCTTTTGACATTGATAAACGCATGAAAATTTACTTTTCCATTCTCAGTTACGGTAAAAAATGGTTTACCCACGGGTGGATTTCGATATTTTTTCTGTTGCTGAACAGCTTTTTCAATGTGGTTTCCTTGTCCATGACCATTCCTTTTCTGGAAATTCTTTTTTCTGATTCAGTGCCACAATATCCTGGCCCCCTGGAATGGACCAGCACTTCCCTGAAGGCCCATTTGAATTACGAATTGCTTTCCTATGCCCAGGAGGTGGGAAAATTTCAACTTTTGGTGCGTTTTACAGGCGTTTTGGCCCTGGCTATATTCCTCAAAAACCTGTGTCGCTATGGCTTCAGCTGGCTGGTGGTGGCGCTTGAGCAGGGCATTGTGTTTACGATGCGTAAACACCTTTTCGGCCATCTTTCCACCCTCAGTCTGGACTACTATACCGGGGAGCGCAAAGGGGAAATCATCAACGTGATGGTCAATGATGTGCAGATCATTCAGGAATCTGTGGTGGGCACCTTCAGGACCATCGTCCGCGACCCCATTACCATGATTACTTTTCTCTTTACCATGATTTTTATATCGTGGAAACTCACCCTGTTTTCCCTTCTGATCCTGCCAATCACGGGATTTCTGATCAATATCATTACCAAATCCATCAAAAGAAAAGCCCATCAGAGCCAGCGTCGTCTGGGTAAACTGATCGGGGTGATAGACGAGTTTGTGGGGGGGATCCGCATCGTGAAATCATTTGCCAAGGAGGAATATGAACGCAAAAAGTACGCGGAGGAGAACGATGCTTATCAGGGGATGATGGTGGCGCTCAGCCGCCGGGCCGATCTGGCTTCGCCCCTGACCGAGGTGCTGAGTATTTTTGTGGTGATTGGCATTATTCTTTTTGGGGGCAAAATGATCCTTGATGGCAGCGGGGAATTGTCTCCTGCGGAATTTATTGGCTTTATTGCCCTCTTTTCCCAGTTCCTGGCACCGCTCAAGACCATGGCAACCGCGGTCTCCAAAGTGCAGCGCGGGGTGGCATCTTATGAAAGGGTGCAAAAATTCCTGACTATCAAATCAAAAATTACTGAAAAGGAGAATTGTCTTCCTATCCGCGAATTTACCTCAGAAATCAGTTTTGAGAATGTGTCATTCAGTTATGGCCAGGAGGAGGTGCTTTCCAATGTGAATTTTACCCTAAAAAAAGGCGAAACCGTGGCTCTGGTTGGGCCCTCTGGGGGTGGAAAATCCACCCTGGCCGACCTGGTTCCCCGTTTTTATGATCCCGTTGCGGGGAAAATCCTTTTGGATGGCGTGGATATCCGTGACTATTGTCTCGCAGATTTGCGGAAATTATTTGGCATTGTGACCCAGGAAGGGATTTTGTTTAATTCCTCTGTGGCTTCAAATATCGCCTACGGCGAAGAAAATCCCGATATGGACCGCCTCCGGGAGGCGGCAGGCATAGCCAATGCTGCAGGCTTTATTAGCGAATTGCCTGAAGGCTACGCCACGGAAATCGGGGAGCGGGGAACCCGCCTTTCAGGCGGGCAGCGCCAGCGCCTGGCCATTGCCCGGGCGGTTTACCGCAATCCGCCCATTCTGATTCTGGACGAAGCCACTTCAGCACTAGATTCTGAATCTGAAAAGCTGGTGCAGGAAGCATTCAATAACCTCACCCGCGATCGTACTTCCCTCATCATTGCCCACCGCCTTTCCACCATTATCCACGCCCACAAAATTCTGGTTATCGATCAGGGCAAAGTAGTGGAACAGGGTACCCATACAGAATTGTTGAAGCTCAACGGGCTATACCGTTCACTTCACGACCTGCAATTCAGGCTGGAAGACTGATTCTGACCTGGAAAGAAAACCCGTTTTATTTATTATTTCCTTAGAGGCAAAAAATAGCGAACCATGCAAGGTATTGTCCTGGGGATTGTGCGTTGCGAAATCCTGAATTTTGCCCCGTAATGCAGTTGGGAAAGGTGTAAGGCCGTTTAGGTGGTGGGAAAAGGTTGAAAAATTTGACCAACAAAAAACGCCTGCCCCCAACTTACATTGGGTGACAGGCGGCAAACTAACTAACCATAACAAACAAACCTAAGGCAAATATACAGAAATTTTTTTCACGTGCACACTTTTTTCAAACTTTTTTAGGAAGATAAAGTTAAAAAAGATGACTTTTCGAAGAGGGGAGATCATGGAAATGCCCTAATCCTGCTTATTTGCCAGTTTTTGATCGTTGAAAGGGCTGGAAAAAAATTCAGCAGGGAAGGGAAATTTATCTGTTTGCCATTTTACCCCGGATATTTTGAGCGAATTTTTCCCTTTCCCGGCGATGTATGGTGGTTTTTTCAATATGAAGGCCTTTTATTCACTTTTTGAAGAAATTGATTTCATTGAATCCTGAATCCGGGGGCTGGGAATCGTATTGGCTTGGCCAGGTTTTATTTTAATTCGCACCTGAGGATGGGGTGATTTCTGAGAGGGGGAGGGGGGTGCAACAGGGGATTTTTTTTCTACCTAAAAGATTGGTAAATTTAGCGCTGACGAAGATGGGGATCGGTCGTATTTAATTTAAATAAAGGGTTACTTTTTTGTTTTTTTCAGAACCCCGTTCTCCTGCAAACAATTCCATAAACCTAACACTCCTGCTTTTAAACGAATGAAATTCACCATATTTTATTCCATAGCCAGGAAATTATGAATAGAGTTTTACCAACACTTCTAAAAGCAACGTTGCTCATTTGTCTTTTCTTTTCTTTCCATCATCAGGCCAAAGCCACCCACGCACAGGCCATGGATATGTATTATGAATGTTTGGGAGGAAATCAGTACAGATTTACAGTATTGCTTTACCGTGATTGCAGCGGGGTGACTGCCCCCACTTCTGTGGTGGTCAGTATTACTTCTCCCACCTGTACGGACGTATCCATTACCCTGCCTCAGATCGGCAGCACGGTGGAAGTATCGCCCCTTTGTCCTGGCGCTCTGCCCAACAGTACCTGTGCAACCACCAGCGGCACCCAGCCCGGGGTTGAAAGGTATGTTTATCAAACCACCTATACCTTTACCCAGGCCTGCAGCGACTGGACCGTTTCCTACGACCTTTGCTGTCGCAATGGCGGGATTACCAACCTGCAAAGCCCGGGTTCCAATTCCCTGTTGATCACCTCATCGCTCGACAATACGGGTCCCTGCAACAGCTCTCCCCAGTATTTTGCCCTGCCTTCACCCTACGTTTGTGCGGGTCAGAATTACTGTTTCAGCCACGGAGCGGTTGATCCTGACGGGGACTCCCTGGTGTTTTCACTGGTTGCTCCCCTTAACGGTCCAAACCCTCCGGGTTCTCCCATTCCCTTTACAGGCGGCCTTTCGGCCACCAATCCCATTGCCACCACAGGTGGTGCGGGTGCGCTTACCTTTGATCCCGTTACGGGAACCATGTGCTTTACCCCCAACGGAGCCCAGCAGGCCGTCGTCGCGGTCAGGGTGGATGAATACCGCAACGGTAACCTGATCAGCACTTCCCGCAGGGAATTACAGATTATCATTCTGGCCGCCTGTGGAAATACCCAACCCGATCTTGTGCCCCGGGGCTATACCCTGCTTTTTGGAGGAGTGGCCCTGGATAGTAATTCCGTGGCGACCTGCCCGGATGATTCGATTTATTTTGAAATAACGGCTTTCGACGGGGACGGAGACAATATCACCATGACCACCAACCTGTCGGCTGCCATTCCCGGGGCGAACTTTTCCGCATCCGCTCCCTCCTCAGTGGTGGTGGGGGCCTTTTCCTGGACTCCAACCCTGGCTGATACGGGCTTCCATACCTTTTCTGTATTCATACAGGATGATGGTTGTCCCATTTTGGGTGGTCAGATATTTTCCTTTGATATCTATGTGACCCGCGAGACCAACGCGGGGCCTGACGTAGGCTATTGTACTGCGGGCGGGCCCGTGCAACTCAACGCGGGCGGAGGTTCTGTATTTACCTGGACCAACCTGGGAGGAGGTGGCCCTACGGGCCTTTCCTGCTCCAACTGTGCCAACCCGACGGCGTCGCCGCCGGGGACCCAGACTTATGTGGTGACAAGTAACCTATCTCCCTCGTGTAAAAACCGCGATACCATTACGGTCAATGTGGTGCCGGACATTACCATTACCCCACCACCAGACGTAACCATTTGCCTCAACGGGGCTACGGTGTTGACCGGATCTGCCGGACCGGGTGGGGAAGCGCCTTTCACCATTCAATGGACGCCAGGCGGGTCCCTCTTTCCAGACACTGGAACAACGGTCATAGCCTCCCCTCAGTTGACCACCACTTATACTATGTCAGTGACTTCTGCCGCTGGTTGTACGGTGAACGGAAATGTGGAAGTGGCCGTGGTGGGAGTAGCGCCCCAAGTCTCGGCCTCGGTCGATAATACCACCTCTAATTGTGTGGATTCGCTTCAGTTTGGGGTGGGAGTGATCCAGTCCTGCGATACCACGAGTCTGGCCTGTTCAGGCTCAACCAGCATGACTGAATTGGGTGTTTTTGGCACCCAGGATGGAGCGGGCGCGCCTTTCTTCTCCTCAGGTGCTGGCCGAACCTGGCGTAAGCAGTACATTTATACGGCTGCTCAGCTCAATTCCCTTGGATTTACAGGCGGTAAGATTGATTCTATTGCATTGAATATCAAAACCCACCAGCTGGGTGCTGGGCAAAGCACCACGATAACCAACCTGAACATCAAAATGGGATGTACGGGCATCACAGGATTCAGTGGCCCGAATGGAAGCATTCCCTTTATTCCCAATCTCGAGCAGGTGGCCCTGATCCCCAGCATTACTGCCACCCATAATGAAGGTTGGAAAAATATTCCCCTCAATGTGAAGTCGTATTTCTGGGACGGAAGCAGCAACCTCGTGATTGAGTTTTGCAACGATGTACTGGCTGTTTCTCCCGGCTTCTGCCGGGTTGCAGTAACCTCCAGTGCCCCGGACTCGGCTGTATTATTCCTGAACCAGGCCGCAGGCCTGGTCAATGGTTGCAGCATCGTGAACGGGAATAAGTCTACTGGTTTGCCTGACATGCGTTTTTTCCATTGTCCCGCGGTTCCTTCCGGGCTTTCCTACTCCTGGACTCCCACCACAGGCCTGAGCAATGCAAATATTCCCGGCCCCAAAGGTCTGGTTCAAAATCCAACCACCTACATTGTGAGCGTGTCTGATGGAAGCTGTGTGGGCAATGATTTTGTGACCGTAGCTGCCAATTGCATTCTTCCTGTATCCGGGTTGACTTTTGATGGCCGGAAAATGAATAAAGTGGTGGATCTTTCCTGGACGACAGAACAGGAATTGAATTCTGATTATTTCCTGCTGGAGAAAAGCACCAATGGCAAGAAATTTGAATTTCTGGCCAGGGTGCAGGCGCGGGGTTGGTCTGACAAGCGCTCAAATTATGGTTCAATTGATAATAATCCAGTTTACGGGTCCAATTTTTACCGTTTGAAACAGGTGGACATTGATGGAAAGACCTACATGAGCAATGTGGTGGAAGTTGTTTTTGGGGTTCAGGCGGGAATTCAAAATGTTTATCCCAACCCTACGCTGGCTTCCAAAGGATTCAATGTGGATTATTATGCAGAAGAAAGAGCGTTGGTGCGGGTTGAGTTGCTGGATATGTGGGGCAGAAATGCAGGATCACTTTCAGCCAATCTGGAAACTGGCAGGAATACCATCGAATTCCCCACCCAGAATCTGCGTGCAGGCATCTATTTTGTGCGGGTGATCAATAGCGGAAATTCAGATGTACGAAAGCTGATTATTGCTGAATAAAACCGTCTGATATCTTTAGAATTTGCCCTCTGGAACGGCTCCAGAGGGCAAATTTTTTTTGTCCCCAATCTTTCCACGTCCCTGTAAGTGCGGGCAAAATTGCTTAATTTAACTGCATGTTGTCGCACCCGCGTCGCAAGGCGCACAACAAATTTTCCCAATCCAATTACCTCTTAGCAAAACCGTTATGAGTAGAAATTTATGTTGCTCAAAGGGATTTATTTACCCTTTTCTGCTTGCCCTTCTCTTGCCTTTTATTAGCCCAACCTTCACCCTGAAGGCAGCACAGATCCTGGTCCCGACCAACTTTGCCTCCATTCAACTGGCGGTCAATAATGCGAGCCCGGGAGACACCATTGTGGTTGCCAATGGGGTGTACGTGGAAAACGTGAACCTGAACCTGATGGGATCAGCCGTGGCCGGTCCTACGGGAGATTTGGTCCTGATGGCCGCCAATGCCACCATGGCTACCGTTTCCTCGGGTGCAGGAAGCGCATTTTCTGCCACCAACCTGTACTCAGGAGACCTGCAAATTCTCAATTTCAGTCTTACCAAAGCCTCTGGAACCACCACTCCTGTAATCAACATTGATAATGTAACCGGCACCGTGACCATCGCGGGTAACCTGTTCGTTTCAGGATTTGTGGGAGATGGAATTGATGTGGGAGGCAGTACCAACGATTACAACATTCGCATTCTGAATAATGTCGCCTCAAATCTCGGCAATAATGACTTTATTCACTGGATCGCTGACGGAAATAACGTAGTGGATTTTGTGGTGGATGGAAACAGCGTGAATGGTGGTCAGGATGATTTTCTGCAATGCGAACTGGACGTGGGAACTTATACCCTGCGTGCCTCTGACAATACCTACGTAGGCACTCTTGGCTCTGCCACCGCCCGCGGAATCGACCTTCAGTTGGGCCAAAGTACGGGCGCGGGTCCACATTTCAACGGGTCTCTTACCTTCAATAACATTTCTGCCAATAACCTGGAAGCTATTCTGGTGGAAATCGGGGAAGATAATACGGTTGCCAATCTGGTGATTGCCAATAATACCCTGAATGTCACCACTCCAACCTCTACAGACGATGTGATTGAAATCGCAGCTGAATCGAGCCAGAATGGATCCAGATTCAATTTGGTGATTAAGGATAATATCCTCTCCTCGGTCAGCGGGGGCAATAATGGTATATTGATTGAACCTGAGGATGACGCTTCAGGCGTGCCAGCAATCTGGAACGTGCTGGTGGAAGGAAACAGCATTTCCGGGACCGTGAGTGGGGTGGCAGGCATGTTGTTTGACCTGAGCGATATCAACGACAATTACTCCATCAATCTGGATGTCAAAGGCAATACCTCTGTTTCTGGAAGCTCGGACGCATACCGCGTGATCTGTGGTACGGCTTCGCCGACCATTAATTTTGAGGGAACCCAGCCGACCTGTCAGGCCCAGATCGCCAGCGCAAATACGGGCAGTACCGTGACTTGTACCTGCGGCAGCGTGGCTGCCAATGCCGTGGTGGACAATAATATTCCCGCAGACGTAGGCGACTTTGCCTGGCTGGATGTGAATATCAATGGCTTGCAGGATGCCGAGCCCGGGGCCCCGGGGATTATGGTTTCTTTGGCCGGCACTCAGAACATTGGGGGAGTGGTGGCCCGCTCCACCTTTACAGATGTGGATGGAAAGTACCTGTTTGGCGCTGTTTTGCCGGGTAGTTATGTGCTTTCCTTCTCCACCAATGCCATTTATCAAAGCTTTACCCTGCCCAACCAGGGTGGAAACGACGCCATTGACAGCGATGTAAACTCCTCGGGTATGGTCAGTTTCAGTCTCCTGCCTGGTGCGGGTGATTCGCTTACCCTGGATGCAGGAATGCAACTTTTCCCACCTCCGTGCGTGCCCGGGCAGTTTTCCATGGGTGCCGTCAACGATACAGTTTGCCTCAACGGAGCCGCTATGTTTTGGGTGGATACGGTTGGTCAGGTGGACAGTATGCGCTGGCAATTGTCCACGGATAACGGGGTAACCTGGAATTTCCTGGTGGATATTCCGCCCTTCAGCGGGGCCACCAACGACACCCTGATCATGAGCCCGGCCACCCTGCTCACCTCTGGTTATCAGTTCAGGGCCATTGCAGCCGCCTGCGGCGGCCTGCCAGTGGACACCTCAGCCGTGGGTACCTTTATTCCCAATGTGTTCATTGTCTGGAAAGACCTGGTTGGAACGGCCCAGTCTGCGGATACCCTGTATAAGATTTCTGGCTCCAACGGATGGTTCAACGGAGGTGCCGCCTCCACCAAAGTGCTGCCCGCCAGCACAGATGGCACCCTGGGGCACATCGTGCATGGCGAGAAATTCATCTACTACCTTGGCCTTTCCAAAATCAATCTGGATGCCGGCCCCAAATCCATAGATTATGCCTTTTTCAAAAATAAGGGATCGCTTTATGCCTGGCAAAAAGGGGTGGGTTCCACCTATCTGGGCCCTGTGACGGTGGGTGACACCCTTATTTTGCAGCGTTCGGGTAATTTTATGGCCTGGGTGAAAAATGGTACCCCCCTGCATCTGGTAGCCGTGAACGGGGCTGAGGATTTGTTGGTGGATGCCTCTATTTTCAAGAAGAATACCTATCTCACAAATATTTTTGTGGACTTCTGCAACGAAGGCTTCCTCACCCTGCCTTTGGTGGTCGAATCCTCGGTCATTCAGAATTACTGTCCCACAGATCCCTCGGGCATGATTACGGTTACCCCTTCGGGCGGACAGATGCCTTATACATACCTTTGGAGTAATGCGGCCACCACCGCAAGCGTGAGCGGCCTGTCCAATGGTAGTTACTGGGTGGAAGTGACCGATTTCATCGGCAATAAGGATACTTCCTACTTCGACATCTATACCCGCGTCAGTTGGACGGATGTGGCAGGAGCAAGCACCAGTTTCGACACCCTGACCAAAACGGTGCCGGGTGCCAACTGGTTTACCAGCGGAGCCCGCTCTGTACAGGTGCTGCAGGCCAATACAGACGGGGAATTTTTCCACGTGGTGGGCAGCGTTACCAACCATTATTATGTGGGATTGGCCCACCTGAATCCGGGAATTTCGCAGTTGTACATGGATTACGCTTTCTATAATTCCTTTGGAACGCTCAAAATCCGCGAGGACAGCACTTCCCTGTTGAGCATGGGTACCGTTTCCGTGGGAGATACCCTGCGCATTCAGCGGGTGGGTTCCAGCATCAACTATTACCGCAATAGTACTCTCCTGCGTACGGTTGCCACCAATGCAGGCTGGTCACTCTTTGTGGATGCCACGCTGTTCAATCAGAATTTTGCTCTGACCCAGGTTTACAGCGATTTCTGCACAGATTCCCTGCCCCCATTCCCCATTTCCCTCACTATGAGCAACGTGGTGCATGAGGATTGTGGCATGAACAACGGATCTGCAACGGTGATGGTTTCTGGCGGAAACGGTCCTTACACCTACGATTGGTCCAGCGGGGCCACCACGGCAACTGCCACTGGCCTGTCCAGCGGCACCTACCAGGTGGTTGTTACTGAGCAAGGCGGAGGCAAAGATTCTGTGATGGTGACCATTCAGAATAAAGTGGTCTGGGAAAATAATGTGGGCACCACCATCAATGGTGATGTACTCAGCAAAGGGCCTGGAAATGGCCCCTGGGGCTGCTGTGGAGCCCGTTCAGACAATAAACTTCTGAACGGCGTCAGCGGTCAGGTCATGCACATTGTGGGCAGCGTGTCCTGGAGCTACTACTTTGGACTCAGCAACGGGGATACAGACCAGTCGCCCGTGAGCATTGATTATGCCTTCTACAATAATAACGGCGCCCTGAAAATCAGGGAGCAACAGACGGGCTATAATCAATTCCTGGGCATCAGCGTGAAAGTGGGAGATACCCTGACCATTCGCAGACAGGTTTCGTCGATGTACTATTACAAAAACGACAGTCTGATTCGCTCGATTGGGGTGAGCCCGACCGAAACTCTGATGGTGGACGTGGCCCTTTACTCCAATAACATGTCCCTTTCTCAGGTGTATGTGGATTTCTGCGACACCATTCCCGGCATGAAACGCAATGAAGATATGGCATCCGGAAATGAGGCCCTGTCCGCTTTGACTGAGCCAGGAATCGAGCTTTATCCCAACCCAAACAATGGCCAATTCACCCTGGAGCTGAATGGTATTTCCGACCCGGAAATTCGCCTTACGCTGGTGGATATGCAGGGTAAACTGGTTCTGGATCAGTCGATTGTGCTCAATGGCGGTGGATTGCGCAAAGAAATTCGCCTCGACAACGTATCAGACGGATTTTATTACCTGAAAGCCAGCTCAGAGCATGTGAATCTGGGCCGCAAAGTGGTGATCAGGAAGTAAGAGCTGATTGGTTGGAAATCCCCCATTCCCGGAAAGGGAGTGGGGGATTTTTTTGGGGGGGAGTTGCTGTCCTGGATTGGGTAGTTCGTAGTGGATGTCCGTTTTTTTCTTTAGAATGTCCGATTTGAAATATCACTTTGCAGTTGACTAAAAATGATGTCCGTTTTTTTTAATAGAATGTCCGATTTAAAAAATCATTTGGCCAACAGACAGAAAATGATGTCCGTTTTTTTCTTTAGAATGTCCGATTTGAAATATCACTTTGCAGTTGACTAAAAATGATGTCCGTTTTTTTTAATAGAATGTCCGATTTAAAAAATCATTTGGCCAACAGACAGAAAAGGATGTCCGTTTTCTTAAATTTTGTGTCCGTTTTTTTATAGAATGTCCGATTTAAAACGAGACTTTTTAGATTTCGGGATGCAATTAGAATTCCTTGAAATAAATCGCAAAAAAAATCCAGGGTGAATTATTCAATAAATTCATAATCTCTCCCATCCTTCCTGGCAAGTCCGTTTAAAACAAGGGCTTTCAAATGTCTGAGTGCAGTTCGCTGGGTATATCCGGTAATATCCTCATACTCCCTGGTAGTGAGTCGCTTTTTTTCTTTAAGTATCTCGAAGCCAGGTAAATCCAATTTTGAGAATTCCGACTCTTCCCTATGCCCAACCAAAGAAATAATGGTTTTGAGGATATTTCCCTCGAGAGAAAAAACGGGTTTTGTAAACCCGAATTTCTCAAGTTTGCCCAACTCTTCCATACCAAAGCCGCGTTCTTCCACAAATCCCATTTGAAAGAATATGTAGGCTATTTTGGAATTACGACTAAAGGAAGGAGCCGAAAAATTGTTGAGTTGATTCAGGCTGCAAAGCGGAATTCCCGGGCTGGAGACAGTTACCTTGTCATCATCAATTTCAACCATGATTTTGGCTCCCTCAATGGAATAGTCACGATGAACTATGGCATTCATGATAACCTCAAGTAAAGCTGTGGCAGAAGGAGTAACTTTTTCATTTCGCTGAAATTCGGACCTTGGCGCAAAACCTTTTGGAAAAATGAATTCCAAATATTCTTCAATTTTATCAGGGAGAAGAACGAGAGGGCCTTCAAAGTCTTTGATGATGGTATCGTTGCCTTTTCTGCGAATAGTGAATTTTATTCTGGACTGAGGAAAGTGGATTTGGGGCATTTGACCCAGCAGAAGCAATCCCAACCCTGTTGGTTTTGAAAATTTGGACTCAGGATTTACCCGAATAAGCTTCATTTTGGTGAGAAAGGAATGGTATCCGTCACTTCCCAGTTTGTATGGAAGACCCATTTTGTCAATCATAAACTTCTGGGCTTCCTCAGAAAGATCTGAAATATTGAAGTCCGTTAGTTCAGATTCAATGGGGTCAATGACGAATTGCAGATCTTCCTGCTTTACCTGTTTCGCCCGCTCAGTCGCCTCCCGAAAGAAGTCCTCATTCGCTTTTGCAATAATCTCCTTGTATTTTCTGTCATAATAGCCAATTTCAACTCCTGCATTTTCAAGCAGTTTGATTCCATCTCCCGCTACCGTGGGGTCCGGATCTTCATGGCCAATTACCACTTTTCCAATCCTTGCATTAATTGCGCGTTTATAGCAGCCCTTTTTGGGAAACTTTCGCATTACACATGGTTCAAGAGTTGTATACAGGGTAAAGCCTGTTAAATCCTCTCCTGGATGCTTCCTTTCGAGAAGGGTATATTCGCCGTGGTCTCCAGCCCTGAATTCTCCACGGTGGGCCTTGTCAAAATAAGCGCCGTCTCTATCCACCAAAACCGCTCCAACCTTGGGGTCAGACTTGTGCGAATGCTCAGATTGGGATTTATGCATTTCTGCAATAGAGAGTTCGATGTATTCAGATTCAGTATATTTCTTGCCTCTGATGAATTCCTTCATGACCATTTATTTTGCAACTGACCAATTTAATGGCATTTACCCATAAAATCATAATTTTTAAAGAATATTAGGATTCGTTTCAGGGTTACTCCTTTGAATGGCTGAGGTTTTGTTGAAAAGATTTCATCACCAAATAATTTCGTTCCAAACCAAAATCCCTCTGCTTCAGTTAGGAGCAGGGGGATTTATTTTTTCCTTAACTTCGCCCCGCAAGGATGACTTCATGAACAAAAAACTCGTACCAGCCTTTCTGCTTACTTTCGTGAATGTGCTGGGAATCAGCATTCTCATGCCTATCTTGCCCTTTGTGGTAGCCAGCTACGGCGCACCCAAATGGGTGTATGGTCTGCTGCTGACCCTTTATTCAGCTTTCCAGTTTTTTGGAGCGCCCTATCTGGGTGCTCTCTCAGATTCCATGGGCCGTCGGCCCATTCTGATGGCCAGCCACATCGGGACCCTGCTGAGTTGGTTTGTGTTTGTGCTGGCCATTTATCTGCCCGAAATTCCCATTTGGGGCTTTGCCCTGCCCCTTTGGATCATTGCCCTGGCCAGGATTCTGGATGGGGTAACGGGCGGAAATAACTCCGTGGCCATCGCCTATGTGGCAGACATCACCACCCGCGAGGAAAAATCATTCATTTTTGGCTATTTGGGCGGGATTGGTGGTCTGGGAATGATCGTTGGACCTGCTCTGGGCGGCCTGGCCGCCTCCTCTCCCCTGGGGTACCTGGGTACTCTGTTGCTGGCCATTGGGATCTCCACCTTTACCCTGATCACCCTGTTTTTGTGGATCAAAGAATCCCATCCCCCCGAAAAAAGAAAATCCCGCCAGAAAAGTTCTGTCCTCAATACTCTGCTGATTCTCAGGCGCATGCGCGAGGTGAAGCCCAAACCAATCATCAAGCTGCTTTTTCTGTTGAAGCTCTTTTTTATGACCATGATGGCCTTTTACATCGGGACCATTCCCCTGTTTTTGATCGATTTGTTCAAATTCAACGAAAAGGAACTGGGGTTCTTCATGCTGGTGGTGGGTGCTTTTCTGGCCTTCAACCAGGCTTTTGTGGCCAAAAGATTTATCCAGAAACTGGGCGAATACCGCACCCTTCTGGTAGGACTTGGCCTGGTCTTTTGCGGCCTCTTTTGCCTGACCCTGACCGACAATCTCTACCTTTTCATTGGCTTTTACTACATCATGAATCTGGGGCTGTCCTTGTCTTTCCCCACTTTCAACGCCCTGATTTCCATTCACGCCAACCCTCAGAAACAGGGCGAAGTGATGGGCATCAGCGAGTCCATCGCATCCTTTTGCATGGCCGCCTTTCCCATTGCCGCCGCTGCCATGTATGGCTGGTTGGGCTATGAAGTTTATTATCTGATTGCCGCGCTGCCGCTGACCGCCTTCATCATTGCCTTTTTGAATCGCAATACGATTGGCAGCCGTCAGAATACGGACATTGTGGAACCCGTAAGTGCGGTTGAAGGAGAATCTGCTGAAACTTTTTAAGTGTGATGGGTTAGTTCCCCTCAATCTTTCCCAAAAAGTTCATCAAGTAAAACCCTGGCCAGGTCGTGCTGCCTGCCCTCTGAAAAAGTATGGTGCAGCCACTCAGCCCGCGAATTGATCTCAATTGCCTTGGCGCACTGCTGCGGGTCGCCTTCCAGGTCGCTGCAAATCAGATCCAGGGCGAAATAAGGCGAATCATAATGCTCCACGATGCGCCTCACCCATTCATGATGAATGGGTTGAATCTTGTCCGTGATGTCAATGGCAACGCCTCCCTGCCCCATATTGGCCACTGTTTTCAGTTGCACTTTTTGCTGGCTGTCAGGGATGGAATCCAGGGTAAGACCTTGTTGGGCAATCAGGGAAAGTGAAAGTTCGTCCAGATCAAGGCGGTTGGATTCGTTTTGAGTGCGCATAATTTCCCGCCTTTTTTCCACCAATTCCAGCAAAGTGTGATGCCCATCGCCTGTGACATAAGCAGGCAGACGTACGCAGGCGGCCGCAATTTTTCCCCCAATCACCTGAATGCGCAGGTCGTCGCCCTGCACCTGTTCTTCCAGCAGGAAAAGGCTTTCCTTTTCCTGCCAGATTTGCCAGTAGGCCTTAACTTCCTCCAGAGTTTGAATCCCCATTTGCACCCCAATTCCCTGCGTGCCAACCTGTGGTTTACACACATATTTTTTCCCCTTTTGGAGAAAGCCAGCCAGGGCAGGATCGTCGGGTGATTCGAAAAGGAGGCTGGCCGGGCTGGGAATGTCAAGCCGGGTAAAAAGAAGCTTGGTCAACTGCTTAAAATCAGCAATCAGGTGAAATTTGGTCGAGGTCTGGTCCGTAATAATGCCATCCACCAAAAGGAAAGAGCGTTCCCCTGCTTCCAGAAAAGCCGCATTGGCCGACATCATGGGCGAGACATTCACCACCTGAATCCCCCGCCGTTTGGCCTCTGCGAGGATCAGAAAGTGTTGTTTTTCGCCTTCCCGGGCTGAATTGTGTTCCTGCAATGGGTCAGTCATAAGCTGATTTTTGGTGAATTTCAGGAAGGGAAAATTAATAAAATTGAACCAAACCTCACCCCAAACGGAAGCAGATTTTGCCCATTCCCCTACCTGATCAGGGTAACTGATCCCCGCACCTGAAAATGCTTGCCCACATTGTCCACAGCCCGGGCCACAAACACATAGACACCTTCCTGACAATCTTCCTTGTGGTAAGTGCCGTTCCAGCCCGAGTCGAGCTTGTCGCTTACAAAAAGCAATTGGCCCCAGCGGTCAAAAATCTCCAGGTGAAAATCTTCAATGAATTTTCCCACCAGCAAAAATTCGTCGTTGATTCCGTCCCCGTTGGGGGTAAAGGCATTGGGAGCAAACAAGGCGCCCGGCAGGGGCACACAAGCCTGATTTGACAGGCTGAAAGACAGATTTCCCTGATTTTCCAGGGCTCTGACCCGATAGCAATAAGTGCTTTGGCTGAGGCGGGTCACCACATCGCGGTAAAACAGGGTATTTCCATCCACCGTGCCCACAAATTGCCAGCTTTGACTACCTTCGTTGAATACCTCAATCTCAAATTTTTCGATCCCCTGACTCCAGGTCTGATAGGTATTCCAGGTCAGTTCAGGCGCATTGGATTTGAGTTCAGCCTGGAGCAAAATGGAACGACTGAGGTTACTAATGGGACTTTGCACCTGACAACTGTCGATCGTAAACAGCTGATAATAATAGGAATAATCATTTACCAGCACATTCTGGTCCAGGTAGGTGGTTTGATTTACAGGAAATTGCCCAATTGATTGCCAGTTGGATTGGTTGACAGACCTTTGCAGGCCAAAGCTCACCACTGCCGGGTCCGCCGCAGGCAGCCAGTTCAGACGTACATATTGATTGCTTTCCACCGTGGCCTGCACCATTTCTGGCGCAAGGGGTGGATCCGGGTCAATTGGCCCTCCACAACTGGTATCGCTCCACGAATATTCCAAAAAGCCACCCGCTTCAATGGCTTTCACGCGGTAGCAGGATGGCTCGAAACAGAAAATTTCGGGATCAGTCCAGGTCAGGGTGTTGCCGCTTACGGTCGCGAGCAGATCGTTATTATTATTGGAATAGCCAATTACCCGATAAATTTCATACGCAGCTACAGAATCCCAGCCAAGGTAGGGCGACCAGTTCAACTGGGTTTGCAGAATGGCGGGAGTAACCTCCAGATCAATGGAACAATGGGTGCGCGAACTGTCGAGACTGGAGCGTTGCCCGCAGCTGTCCACCACCACCAGACGGTAACAATAGGACTGATTGAGGCAATTGAGGCCGTTTTGGTCAAGATAATTGAGGGTATTGATGGCAAAAACGCTGTCAATGGGCATAAAGGTGCCGGGCAGGGCAGGATTTTCGCGGTAGATCACATAGTGATCGAAGTGTGGACCGCTGTAAGCCTGCCATTTCAGGGAAATGGAGTTGTCAGATTCGACCGAAACCCGCTTCAGAGTGGGCACGAAGGGGCGGGGGGGAGCGTCGATATTCAAACCGTTCAAAAACAGAGTGTCCTTGCACCCAATCGCGTCCGTGACGATCAAAGTAATGCCATAAGTGCCCGGGTTGGGGTAGGAGGAAGTTGGATTTTGCTGAGTAGAAGTGGATCCGTTGCCGAAATTCCATTGCCAGCTTACCATGGTGGTGTCGGCCAGGGAAAGGTCGGTAAAATGGACGGGCAGCGGCAGGCAAATGCCGCCCGGATTCCAGCTGAAATCGGGGGTAATGGTGCCCGAAAACAGCTTATTGGCCTTGGTCAGGGTATCAAAACAGCCAAAAATATCTTCCGTGATCAGGGTTGGGGTATAATATCCTGGTTGGAGGTAATTATGGGTAATTGCGCTTCCTGTACCTGTATTCCCATCTCCAAATTGCCAGTTCCAGGCCACAAAATTCTGGGTACTTGCATTAAAATTCACCAAAAAGGGCGCTCCACAAAACATGGAATCTACCAAAGAAAAGGCCGCGGAAGGAAGGGTGGGGGCCAAAAACGACAGCGAAGCTGAATCCTGGCAACCAAGGGTATCCTCCACAATCAGCTGAATGGAGTAACCACCCGACTGGCCATAGCTGTGCACAGGATGTTGCTGAACGCTGCTGCCCCCGTCTCCAAAGTCCCAGGTCCAGGCATTGAGTTGGTGGAGAGCAGAGGATTGATCCTGAAATTCCAGTTCAAAAGGCTGACACCAGGTGAGGGTGTCCAGAATCTGAAAAGCCGCCACAGGGGGAATGCCAAAGGTGAGGAAATTGGCTTTGGTCACGGTATCCACGCAGCCAAAGGCATTTTCTATGGCCAAAGTGACCTGGTAGCTGCCAGGATTCGCATAGTAATGAACGGGATTTTGCAGGTTGGAGGTTGAGCCATCCCCAAAATCCCAGTGCCAGGCCACCACGGGCGAGGCTGAGACCGAAATATCCCCAAAGAATACGCTGTCAGCGGTGCAAATGACCCCCGTGGAGGCCGTAAAGCGGGCCCGCGGCTGGCTGTCCACCCGGACAGAGTCCGGGGAAATGAGGCTTACTGCGCAGCCCTGACCGTCATTCAGGATCAGAATGGGGTGAAATACACCTTCCTGGGTGTAAAGATGAGTGATCGAATCCACAGTTGTATTAACCACAGTCCCATCGCCCATGTCCCAGATCATAAAGGCCGTATTATTGGTAATTGCCTCAAAATGAACAGGCAAATCCAGGCAGCCCACAAAAGGAGCAAAGCTAAAGGAGCCGCTGGGACCGTCCACATGGATCAGTTGGGACTTGTGCATGGTGTCCGTGCAACCCTGGTTGTTTTTCACAATCAGAGTTACGTCAAATACCCCTGCCGTGGCGTACAAATGGCTAGGGCTGGGCAAAGTAGATCCCGTTCCATCCCCAAAATCCCATTGCCAGTCTGTGGCCCACCATGACGACGAATCCGTAAAGAAGGTCAACAGGGGAGGGCAGGGTGCACTTACAGGTGCTGCCCCAAAATTTGCAACCAGATTTTCAATCGTGATCAGGGCAGGTTTGGTGAGGGTGGTATCGCATCCGTTGATGTCCGTGATGGTAAGTGAAACGGTATAAACCCCTGTATTGGCGTAGGAATGGTGGGGATCCTTGCTGGTGGAAGTTGATCCATCCCCAAATGTCCAAAAATAGCTCAGACTGATACCCGTGGACAGGTTGGAAAAGTAAATGGGAATCCCCGGGCAGGCGATGGTATCGCTTTGCGAGAAATTCACCTGAGGCTCAGTCACGCTGATGTAATTAGGACGAATTCGGGTAGCAGGACAGCCCCCTGAGTCCACAATGCTGAGCGAAACCGTGTACTGGTAACTGGCGGCAACATAGGAATGAGCGGGATTCTGCTGGTTGGAAGTGGTTCCATCCCCAAACTGCCATTGCCATAAAACAATCGGCACAATCGAGGTACTCAAATCCGTGAACTGAACGGCTAACCCGCTGCATTCAGAAGTATCTGAGGCCACAAAATTGGCTTTTGGGTCCATGACCAGGATATCCTTGGGCTTGATCAGGGTATCAAAACAGCCCAGATTATCCTTGACAATCAGGGTATCCCAGTAACGGCCCGCCTGGGTGTAGGTGTAATATGCCGTGTCCACCTTGGTGGTGTCATCCCCCGTGCCGTACCTCCAGTCAGTCCAGACCGAGTTGGTGGATTGATTCACAAACATCACATCCAGGGGTGCACAGCCAGAGGTGGGATAGGCCGTAAAATCGGCGACAAGGCCCGAAACGTAGATTGGAAGGGAAACTGAGTCCACACATCCATTGCTGATATTGCTAACAGTCAACTGGACGTTATAGGTGCCCGGATTGAAATAGACGTGGCCTGGATTGTGCACAGTGGTAAAACTCCCGTCCCCGAAATCCCAATGCCAGGTGTCGTCCAGGTAGCCCGTTTCCGTAAAATAAACCACCCCGGGTGCCGAACAGATCACATCTTTATCCACCACAAATTTGGCCACTGGCCCCTTATTGCAAACATAATTCTGGATCGTGGTGGTATCTCCGCAACCATTATGGAGCGCAATGAGGGTCACATCAAAACAACCCGTGTCTCCAAAGGAATATTGTGGATTGGTGGCCGTCGAACCTCCGTTTCCAAAGTCCCAGAAATAGGCGTTGGCCCCGATTGATTGGTTCTGAAACTGGACAAATTCGCTGGCGCAAACCAACAAGGGAGCCGCCTGAAAAGCCGCAGTGGGTTTATTTCCGACCGCCACGTAGCCAGGCACGGAATAGGTTGAAGTACAACCCTTTGAATTTGTAATGGTCAGGGTAACCGTGTAAACACCCGCATTCTGATAAACGTGGGTAGGGTATTGCTGGGTGGAAGTAAATCCGTCCCCAAAATCCCAGAAATAGCTGACAATAGGCTCCACAGAGTAGCTGTTTTCGAAGAAATTGACGGTCAGAGGTGCGCAGCCGTCAAAAGTGGGTTGCTGCGGCCCAATGGGGAAACTGGCAATGGGTTCGACGATCTTGATATAATTCGTCTTGGAAATTGTATCCGTGCAACCCGCCGCCGTGATCACAATCAGGCTTACAGAGTAATTTCCGGGGCTGACGTACTGATGGGTTGGATTCTGGGCCGTGGAAGTGCTTCCATCCCCAAAATTCCAGAACCACTGGCCTCCAAAATTGGAAGTATCTGTAAAATGGACAGTAAAGGGTGCAGAGCAGTTTGAAGTTGAATCTGCCGTAAATGCAATCCCGGGCTGGGGATGAATGGTGATATAGCCACTTTTCACCACCTGGTTGGTGCAGCCCGGGCCGTTGCTGGCGGTCAGGGTGACGTTATAGACCCCGGGCGTGTTATAGACGTGGATGGGATTTTGCTGAAAAGAAGTTCCCCCATCCCCGAAATTCCAGGTCCAGGCGCCCACTCCACCCGAGGTAAGGTCCGTAAAGCTGACCGCGGTCCCTATGCAACCTGAAAGGGGCGAGCCCACAAAATCTGCGGTAATATTGCCAATCCCAATATAGTTGGGCCTGACCAGAGTGTCTGTGCAGCCAAACAGGTTGGTGGTGATCAGGGATACCGTATAATTGCCTGAATTGGTGTAGGTGTGGGAGGGAAATCCTGTAGTGGAGGTACCGCCGTCGCCAAAGCTCCATTGGTAGGAAAGGGGCACGGTGCCGGTCGAGGTGTTATTGAAATTGGCGGTAAAAGGGGCATTGCAGCCCGAATGGGGATTGGCGCTGAAGGCTGAAACGGGCGTATCCAGCACGTTGATGTAGTTGGGAATGGTAAATCCGTCCGAGCAGCCGTTGTCGTCCGTGACATAGAGGGTGATGGTGTGCTGACCCGGGTGGGGAAATGTATGAGGTGGATTCTGCAAGGTGGATTGGGTGCCGTCGCCAAAGTCCCAGAGCCACTGGTTGATGGTGCCGCTGCCGGGAGTGGAAATATCCTGAAAGGAAGTGGTGAATTTGGCGCAACCTGAGAGGGGAGGCGTCGCCTGGAAATTGGAGGTGGGTACGGCAAAAACTGTAATATAGGCGACCTTGGTTTCCACATCTGAGGCGGCTCCCGCCGAGGCCGTGAGGGAAATGGTGTAGGTGCCGGGATTCACGAAAACTGCTCCTGGATTTTTAAGGGTAGAGGTGTTTCCGTTGCCGAAATTCCAGGACCACGAAGTGGGATTTCCTGTAGAAAGGTCCGTAAACTGCACTACAAGCGGACTACAGCCAGATGTGACATTGGCCGAAAAGGCAGCATTAATCTGTCCCAAACCCAGCATTGGGAGGGAAAGCAAAAGTGTAAAAGCAAAAAAGGAAAAACAGGTTAAACGAATCACTAACAGCAGATAACAGGGTTAATTTTAAAAAAGGGGATTTCTAAAAACAAGGAAGATCAAGGCGGACGAAGGAGAAGAAAGCGCAGTTTACTGAGGTAAATGAGCATTTCTGAACCAAGTCCAACGCTGAGATTCGCGGTTTTTAGAAGATCCCAATTGTTCCCGCATTTTAACCTTTCACCTTAAAGATAGAGAAATTTTTTGTGAATCTCCTGATTTGAGCAGGGAATTCCAGATTAGTTTCAGGATTTTCCAAGAATCTCCTTTTTAGTTTTGGCGGGTAATTTTTCAAAGACCAGATCATAGGATTGTCTCAGGTAATGCGCCCATTCTTCCTGGCTGAAGGCCGTTTCCGCGGTGGCCAGCACCCATTTGTGCCGGGCCAGATAGGGCGCTGGGATGAGATTGGGCCGTTCGCACAATAGCTCAAATTCTTCGTCAGCCACCTTCAGCGAAGCTGAAAAATCCCCGTCCACACCCGTGACGCAAAACATTTTACCCCCGATCAGAAAACAAAGGTCGTGACCCCATTTGATATCCTCCGTCACCCCGGGAAAGGCCAGGCATATCGCACGTAATTTTTCTTTATGCATAGTTCAAGTCATTTTTCCAGACCGTCCGTGGTCCAGTGGAATTCATTTTTCAGCAAATTTAATCCCCGCCAATTCATTTTCTTGGCATTTATTTCCACCAAATGATCCCCCAACCTCCCTCGTATTGAGAGCCCATCGTCATCTTTTCCCCCAAAAGCCAGCCTCCATTCCCTGCCTGACCGCGGGTCTTTGAGGCTGAAAATGCCCAGTTTCATGTCTGTTTCCAGGGCAAAATCCAGCATTTTATCCTGCATCCCCTGCACAATGAAATAGCCCTGTCTGTGAATAAAAAACCGTTTCCAGCGTCTGGAATCGGTCAGCAAAGGCGCCAGGGTATCCCCGTCAGAAATGAATTCCTTTACTTCGTAAGCGCCATGCAGGAGCGGCCTTTCGGCCAGATCATCGTTGAAATTGCCCGTTTTGAGGTAGGGAATCAGGCCTTCAAGCAGCAATAGGACAATTACCACCCCTTTTGCCAGCGGGTAAACCCAATTTGGACCGGGCAGGGAAAGCCTGGGCGCAAGAGTCATTTGGGCTGGATTTCCGGCAAAAAATCTGGCCAGGGGTTTCAGGAAAGGCCAGATCAGAATCAATCCCAGCAAAAACAGGAAGCTGGAATGCAATTTCACATTGATGTCGTAGGCAAAATTGATGGCCACCACATTTCCCATCACGGCCAGGGCCAGCAAAGCACCCGGGATCCGGGTTCTTCTGAAAAGCAGCAGGCCGCCTGCGGCCAGTTCGAGCATCCCCGCAAAAACGGTGTATTCGTAGGAAACGCCCATGCTGGTCCAGTACAAAAGGTCGCGCGGCACCTCGCCCAACGGGGTAAACAGAATATTGGGTTCGGGCAAATAGAACTGAACCTTAAAAACCTTTGAAAATCCGTAAATCAGCAGGTGCAAAGCCAGAAAATACGCGGAAACCGTTGGCAGAAAAGATTTCAAGGAGAATTTACCAGCCTTGGTAAAGCTCATTTTCCCCAAAACCAGACTCAAAATGACCGAAATGATCATCAAATGCAAAAAGTGCAGGTACATGCCCGTGGTGTCGCTGCTGATTTCAAAGGCATAATTTGCAGGCAGGTGAAAAAGTTGGGGCCCCGTCCAATGGGTCAAACCCTCAAAAAACGGACGGGTCAGCTCGCTGATTTCAGGCAGGAATTCGTAAGGGTAGGGGAGGGTAAGCATCACCAGACAGACCCAGAAAGTCAGAAAACGGACCGCAAAGGCCTGAAAAGGTGATGATTTGGGTTGGATGTTGCCGGATTCCATGCCTGGAAAATACTATTTCGAAGATTTTTCCGTAATTTCTACATACAAAAATTAGAAACCCAAAATCCCCATGAAAAAGCTGTTATTGGTGCTCATTTCCCTCGTTTTGGTCATTTTTACAGGTTATTCCCAAACCAAGCGAGTGGCTCACCGCAGTCACAGTGGTTCAAATGCTACTTTCAACCTCATGGGGGAGGATAATTTTGGAGATCCATTTCCACATCAGTATTGGTTGAAACTGGGGGATTCCCTGCGGACGGTGGATTCACTCAAGTCGATCGGGGTTTACCCTTATTATTACCAGGGGGGCGAATTTGCCAAAATTGCCCTCAAACACTGGGGGAAAATGATTCTCGACAGCCTGGGAAATAAACTCGTTCCCGCCAACTCTGATTCCCTGCACCAGAAAACTCCCTGATTTGCACGCCTGACATCTCCTGACCACGAAGCGGTCCACAACCCATTTCCTCCCAGAAAGGGCGGCAGTACATCTTTTTCCTTTCCCCTGAATAAAATTTACCCATTCGGGTAAAAAATTACCCCAAAGCTGGAACAATTCCAGAACAATTGCGTTTATTTGTAAATAATTACCCAGATGGGTAAAAATAACATGGTCAAAAAAGGAGAACAGACAGAAGAAAAAATCGTGGAAGCCGCACGGGCGATTTTCCACGAAAAAGGCTTTCACGGTGCCCGTATGCAGGAAATTGCCGACAGCGCCGAAATCAATAAAGGCTTATTGCATTACTATTTCAAAACCAAGGATGCCCTGTTTGAAAAGGTATTTGGCATTGCCTTCCACAAAATGTTTGGCATCATGGCCAACGCCATGAATTCAGATCTTCCCCTGCCCGAAAAGCTGGAAAAATTTGTGGGCATCTACATGGACGTACTGGCTTATAATTCATTTTTGCCTGTTTTTGTCCTGAGTGAACTGAATCGCAATCCCGACAAATTCATCCGCAAAATATTCAGCGTAAGTGGTCGCCCCAATATGGAACCTTTTTTCAATCAGGTAAAGGCCGAAATCGCCGCAGGCAGAATCAAAGACGTGGATCCACGCAAAATCCTCATGAATACCATGTCACTGTGTGTGTTTCCCTATGTGGCCCGGCCCATGTTTCAGGCCATCATGAATATTTCCAATCCCGAATTCAAGAAAATGATGCAAAACCGCAAAGAAGAAGTAATCGAATTGATCACCGTCATGCTCAAACCCTGACTTCACCCTTACCCAAATCCTTTCAGGTAAAAATATGAAACCGTTAAAAATCTATCTCATGTTGCTGCTGGCCGGATTGCCTTCAATCTGGCTTGCCGCCCAGGCGCCCGCCGCGGTCACCTTGCAGGAATGCCTGAAGGCCGCGGAGGCCCGCTTCCCTCAAAACCAGCAAAAGGAACTTTTGCGCCGCTCCTTCGACCTGGCCGACAAAAATCTGGCCATTGCCTTTTTGCCCCAGATGGACCTCAGCGCCCAGGCCTCCTGGCAGTCGGCCGTGACCAAACTGCCGATTGAGCTGCCGAATCTGAACATTCCCACCGTGCCCAAAGACCAGTACAAAGCGACCCTCAACGTCAACCAGATGGTGTACGACGGGGGCCGCACCCGGGCGGTGCGCGACATGAAAGCCACGGAGTTGGTCGCAGACCAGCAGCAGGTGGATGTGGATCTGTTTCAGGTGCGGGAGAAGGTGAATGACGTGTTTTTTGGCATCCTCATGGTGGCTGAAAATCTCGATCAGGTAGGGGTAATGAAAAAGGAATTGAACGAAAAACTGAAACAGG
This sequence comes from Bacteroidia bacterium, assembly GCA_020635905.1. GTDB lineage: Bacteria > Bacteroidota > Bacteroidia > J057 > JADKCL01 > JACJYV01. The sequence goes on along the minus strand of JACJYV010000003.1, from coordinate 581,534 downwards.
TGCAGGCGGGCATTGCCAATGGCGCCATTTTGCCGGGCACGGCCACGACCCTGGAGGCCGAACTCCTGAAGTTGGAGCAAAAGGAAATGTCTCTGAATTCGAGCCGTACCGCTCTCCTGGCCATTCTTTCAGAATGGACCGGGCAGGAAATCGGCCTGCAGACACAGTTGCAGGTGACCAGGCCTGCAGATTTCACCTTCAGCCGCGACCTGGGCGCCCGCCCTGAGCAAAAGCTGTTTCGGGCCCGCATGGCCCAGATTGATGCCTCAGACGCCATCCTGAAAGCAGGGCGCCGTCCTACGGTCGGCTTGTACGCCCAGGGCGGCTATGGCCGCCCGGGCCTGAATTTCCTCGACAATAGCTTCCAGCCCTGGGCCATCATGGGCATCCGCGCCAACTGGAATATCTGGGACTGGAATAAGTCCCGCAATGAGCGGCAGATCATGGACCTGAACAAGGAAATGGTTCGGGTAAGAAAGGAAACTTTCGAGTTTACCACCCGCCTGCAATTGATTTCGCTCGAGGAAGGCATCAAAAACCTGGAAAATCTGATTGAAAAGGACAAGGAACTGATTGCCTTGCGCACCAAAATCAAAAATACCGCTTCCAAACAACTGGATTTAGGTGCACTCACCGCGACCGAGTACCTGACCGAGCTCAATTCCGAGCAGATTGCACAGCTGGCTTTACGCCAGCACGAACTTGAATTACAACAAAAACGGGCCCAGTACATCATCATTCAGGGGCTTTAATTGATCCCAATAATCTTCACAGACATGAAAAAATATATTCCCATTCTCCTCCTTTTGCCCCTGGCTTTCCTGAGCAGTTGCCGCAATACAGACGGCGGCGCCGATGCCTACGGCAATTTTGAAACCACGGAAGTGGACGTTTCGGCCGAGATTCCCGGCAAACTCATATCCTTTATTCCTGAAGAAGGCCAAACCCTGGAAGCTGGTCAGAAAGTCGGTCAGGTGGATACGGTGCAAATGGAACTGCAAATCCGTCAATTGGAGGCCAAAAGAGCGGCTATTGCCTCCAAAACCAGCAATGTATTTGCCCAGTTGGCTGTGCTCGAAGAGCAAAACCGTGTGTTGGAAATCGAGCGCCAGCGCATCGAAAAATTGCTCCAGGCCGAGGCCGCCACTCCCCAGCAAATGGATAATATCAACGGCAAAATTTCCGTCAACCAAAGCCAGTACAAAAGTATCGAAACCCAGAATGCAGGCGTGGTCAGCGAGGTGCGGGCCCTTGATTTTCAGATCGACCAGATCCGTGACCAGATCCGTCGCGCCGCCATTTTCAATCCTGTCAGCGGGACGGTTTTGTTGAAATTGACCGAGCCCTCAGAAATGGTGAATCCAGGCAAAACCCTGTACAAAATTGCTCCTCTGGACGAATTATACCTCCGCGCCTACCTCTCTGGCGATCAACTTGCCCAGGTCAAACTGGGGCAGGAGGTAACCGTTCGCATCGACGATGGCAAGGAAACCATGCGCGACCTGCGCGGAACCATTTCCTGGATATCCTCCCAGGCCGAATTCACCCCCAAAATCGTGCAGACCAAAGAGGAGCGGGTCAATCTGGTGTATGCCTTCAAAGTGCGGGTTCCCAACGACGGCAGCCTGAAAATCGGGATGCCGGGCGAAGTGGTTTTTGGTGGAAATACAACCCAAAGCGAAGCACCCCAGGCCCAAAATAACTGATCATGATCCAGGTTCAAGACATACGCAAAGCCTATAACAAGGTGCAGGCCCTGGATGGAATCAGTTTTGAAGTGGGTAAAGGGGAATTATTTGGGATAATTGGTCCTGACGGGGCCGGAAAATCCACCCTTTTCCGCATTCTCACCACCCTTTTGCTGCCCGACAGCGGCACCGCTCTGGTGGATGGACTGGATGTGGTAAAGGATTACAAAAAAATCCGCAATCGCATAGGCTACATGCCGGGCAGATTCTCCCTTTATCAGGATCTCACCGTGGAAGAAAACCTCAATTTCTTTGCCTCCCTGTTTGGCACCACCGTGGAAGCCAATTACGACCTGATCAAAGACATTTTCATCATGCTCGAACCCTTTCGCAAGCGTCGGGCAGGCGCCCTTTCGGGCGGCATGAAGCAAAAGCTGGCCCTTTCCTGTGCCCTGATCCATGCGCCAAAAGTCCTTTTCCTCGACGAACCCACCACGGGCGTGGACCCCGTTTCCCGCAAAGAATTTTGGGAAATGCTGGCCAAACTCAAGGAAAAAGGCATCACCATCCTGGTTTCCACTCCCTACATGGACGAAGCCAGCCTCTGCGACCGGGTCGGGCTCATGCAGGATGGACGGATTTTTACCATTGACACCCCTCAGGCCATCACCCGCAGCTTTCCCAAAGATTTGTGGGAAATTTCAGGGGAGCACGTGTACAAATTGCTCAAGGTTCTGGAGAAATTTTCCTTTACCCATGCCGTTCACGCCTTCGGCGAGGTAGTCCATCTTTCCCTTCCCAAAGGCGGGGCGGGCAGCCTGGAAATCATGGAATACCTGCTTGAAAACGGCTGTGGACAGGCAGAGATCAAACGGATTGATGCGGGGATTGAAGATTGTTTTATGGAATACATGAACGAATATGCCTGATCCCCAAATTGCCATCAAAACAGACGGCCTGACCAAGGAGTTTGGCAGCTTTACCGCCGTGAATGCCATCACCTTCGAGGTGCACAGGGGAGAAATCTTTGGTTTCCTGGGTGCCAATGGCGCTGGCAAAACCACCGCCATGAAGATGCTCAACGGCCTGCTCAAACCTACCCGCGGACGCGCCACCGTGGCTGGCTTTGACGTGTACCGCGAATCTGAGCAAATCAAAAAACGGATTGGCTACATGAGCCAGAAATTTTCCCTCTACGAAGACCTCACCGTGCGGGAAAATATCCGTTTCTACGGCGGAATTTATGGCCTGAGCCGCAAAGCCATCCGCGAAAAAACAGCTGCCCTGGTCGAACGCCTGCACATGGAGGAGGTGAAAGATACCCTGGTAAAATCCCTTCCCCTGGGCTGGAAACAGAAGCTCAGCTTCTCCATCGCCCTGCTGCACGACCCGGCCATCGTCTTCCTGGACGAACCCACGGGCGGGGTGGACCCCGTCACCCGCCGTCAGTTCTGGAACCTCATTTACGACGCGGCCGAACGCGGGGTCACCGTCTTTGTGACCACCCACTACATGGACGAGGCCGAATACTGCGGGCGCATTTCCATCATGGTGGACGGCCGCATCGAGGCCCTGGGCACACCCGGCGAACTCAAGGCCCGCTTCGGGGCCGCCAACATGGATGAAGTATTCCTCAAACTCGCAAGGAACAAATGAAAATATTCGGCATATTCATCAGAAAGGAATTCTGGCATATATTTCGGGATAAGCGCACCCTGCTTATCCTCTTTGGTATGCCCGTGGTGCAGGTCATTCTCTTTGGCTTTGCCATCACCAACGAGATCAAGGAAGCCAAAATCGCCATTCTGGACAAATCCCACGATCATCTCACCCGCCAAATATCCAATAAACTGCTTTCATCAGGCTATTTTATCCTGTATTCCCAACCTGAAAGCGACAACCAGCTGGAAAAGGCTTTCCAGGAAGGCAAAACCAAACTGGCCGTGGTTTTCGAACCCGAATTCGCCCAAAGGCTCAACAAAGACCGCCATGCTGGCATTCAGCTCATCGCTGATGCCACGGATCCCAATACCGCCAACATGCTGATTGGCTATGCCTCAGCCATCATACGCAACTGGCAAATGGACTTTCTCGGCAATCCCAAATTGCCCTACACCATCACTCCAGAAGTGAAAATGGTCTATAACCCCGAAATGAAAAGCGTTTTCATGTTCGTACCCGGGGTGATCACCATCATTCTCATGCTGGTTTCGGCCATGATGACCAGCATCGCCGTGACCCGAGAAAAGGAACTGGGCACCATGGAAGTGCTTCTGGCTTCGCCCATCAAGCCATTTTTCATCATTGTGGGCAAAGTCATTCCTTATCTGGTACTTTCCCTCTTCAATGCAAGTGTGATTCTCATGCTGGGCACCTTCCTCTTTGGCATGCCCATCGAGGGAAATCTCCTCCTGCTCATGGCCGAAGTGACCCTGTTTATCATCACCTCCCTGGCTCTGGGCATCTTCATCTCCACCCGCACCAGTTCCCAGCAGACCGCCATGATGATTTCCCTCATGGCCCTGATGCTGCCCACCATCATCCTTTCAGGCTTCATATTTCCCGTTGAGAATATGCCATTACCCCTTCAGGTGATCAGCAATATCATCCCCGCCAAATGGTTTATCATCATTGTCAAAAGCATCATGCTCAAAGGCGTGGGCCTGGGTGAAATCCTCAAAGAAACCCTGATCCTAACCGGCATGGCCGCCTTTTTCATCGCCCTCAGTGTGAAGAATTTTAAAATCAGATTAGAATAGACGGTTTACGGTTTACAGTTTACTGTTCCCACGACTGTAACTGTAAACCGTAAACTGCAAACCGTAAAATATGCGAAGCATAATCTACATAGTCCAGAAAGAATTTCTGCAGGTATTTCGTAACAAATCCCTGTTACCCCTGATCTTCGTGATGCCCGTGATTCAGCTTTTGATCCTGTCAAATGCTGCCACCTACGAAGTACGCAACATCGCCCTGCATGTCATCGACCACGATCTTTCCCAGACCAGCCGTCGGCTGGTGGGAAAATTTGAGGCTTCGCCCTACTTTGAGATCGTCAACACCTCTTTTTCCCAAAAGGAAGCCGAGCATGACCTCATCAAAGACAAGGCCGACCTCATTTTGGAAATTCCTCCCCGTTTCGAACACGACCTGGAAAAAAACAGCGCTGCCGGCCTCCACCTCAACCTGAACGCCATCAACAGCGCAAAGGCGGGCATTGCCCTCAATTACAGCAACGCCATCATCCAGGATTTCAATGCCCATATTCGGGCCGAAATGCTGCCCCTGCCCCCCGAAATGGCGCCTCCCAGTGTGGACATTTCCTACGCCAACTGGTTCAACCCCGACCTCAATTTCAAAACCTTCATGGTGCCGGGCATCCTGGTGCTGCTGGTCACCATGATCGGGCTTTTTCTGGGCGGCATGAACATCGTGCGCGAGCGCGAAATCGGGACCATCGAGCAATTGAATGTCACGCCCATCAAAAAATATCAGTTTATCATTGGCAAACTCCTCCCTTTCTGGATCATCGCCATGTTCGAACTTGCCTTTGGCCTGGGCATAGGCTTGCTCCTGTTCAAAATTCCCTTCGTGGGCAATCCAGTCATCATATTTGCCTTCGCGGGGCTCTACCTCACCGTGATTTTGGGCATTGGATTGCTCATTTCCACCTTCACTGAGACCCAGCAGCAGGCCATGTTTCTCTCCTGGTTTTTCATGGTCATCTTCATCCTCATGAGCGGACTTTTCACCCCCATTGAGAGCATGCCCACCTGGGCCCAGAAAATCACCTGGTTCAATCCCATTGCCTATTTTGTGGAGGTGATTCGCATGGTGATCCTCAAAGGCAGCTCCTGGGGCGACGTGGCCCATCATTTTGGCGCCCTGACCATCTTTTCCCTGGCTCTCAACGGATTGGCTGTCTGGAATTACCGCAAGCGCAGTTAGGTTTTGGGGAAAATCTCACCAGCTACGCGGTCTCTCCATGGAAGTCTTTTCCACCTTCGGGGGCTGTGGGCGCTGTCCCGCAAAGCCCCCCTTCCGCAGGCGCCGGGGCATACGCCCCACCCCGTCGCCTGCATCCCACACCGCCCAAGGCCCGTCTTAAACTGCGAGCCTCAAGCTGCGAGCTACGAGCTTCCATAAAGGCAAACCGGGCTGTAAGCGGTTATTCTGAGCCCCAGGCCCATGGCTCGCGGCTCGAAGCCAGAAGCTCGAAGCTTTAAGCTCGCAGCTTAAAGAAAAATGCTATTTTCCCCCTTCTGAGGAAAAAACTTCCCCTTTTATTTACCTTTGCCGTACTAATCCTGGTTCACACTAAAATAAACCCATGAAAAAATCGCTGTTTTTGCTTTTTGCCGTGGCCTTGCTGGGCCTGAGCGCATGTACTGGCGGAAAACCCGCCAAAAAAGAAATCACCCAATACACCATTGAGCAATTTTATGAAGGCATTCGCGTAGGTGGCGGCGCCTGGTCTCCCGACGAAAGTAAATTGCTGATTCACAGCAATGAAACGGGCATTTCCAACCTGTTTGAAATCACCATTGCCGACGGTGCCAAAAAGCAGATCACCTTTTCTGAAAAGGAATCCTACTATGCCCTCAGCTACGTGCAGTCCACGGGCGAAATCCTGTATGCCGCCGACCAGGGCGGCAACGAAATCGACCACATTTTCCTCCTCAAAGCCGACGGTTCCTCCGTTGACCTCACTCCTGGAGAAAATGAAAAGGCCGATTTTATGGGTTGGAACGAAGCCCACAATGCCTTCTTTTACCTTTCCAACCTGCGCGACCCCCGCTTTTTTGACCTCTACAAAATGTCCGCCTCAGATTGGAAATCTGAAATGATTTACCAAAACGAGGATGGCTGGCAGGTCAGCGCCATTTCCTGGGACGAAAACACGCTGGCTTTCGTCAAGCCTGTCACCACCAGCGAATCCAAATTATACCTCTACGACCGCGCCCGCAAAAGCCTGAAAGAGATTTCTGAACCCGAAAACCCGGGCACCTATTCCCCTTCAGGCTTTTCCAAAGACAATAACTCATTTTACTACATCACAGACGGTGGCAAAGAGTTTTCCTACCTCGTGGAATACAACCTCTCCACAGACGAGCGCAAAGTGATCTACGAGACCAATTGGGATGTGATGTACAGCTATCTCAGCTTTCAGGAAACCTATCGGGTGATTGGAATCAATGCAGATGGAAAAAATGAATTAAAAATTTTCCGCAACGGCATGGCTGAGGAAGTTCCATTCCCCGCCATTCCCGGCGGCGACGTGGCGGGCGTGGGCATTTCGCCCAAAGAGGGTCGCATGCGCCTCACCGTGGTGTCATCCACCGCTCCCGCCAACCTCTACAGCTACGATTTTGCCAGCAAGGAGCTGAAAAAGCTGACCAATTCTTCCAGTCCTTCCATCAACGAAGCGGACATGGTGGGTGCTGAGGTGGTGCGCTTCAAGTCCTTTGACGGATTGGAAATTCCGGCCATTTTTTACAAACCACAGACCGCCACGGCTGATTATCCCGTGCCTGCCCTCGTCTGGGTGCACGGAGGACCGGGTGGCCAATCCCGGGTCGGGTTCAATCCTGCCATGCAGTACCTGATCAACCACGGCTACGCCGTGTTGGCGGTCAATAACCGCGGCAGCAGCGGCTACGGCAAGACCTTCCACAAAATGGACGACCAAAACCACGGCGACAAAGACCTGAAAGACTGCATCTGGGGCAAAAAATGGCTGGCTTCCCAGCCCTGCATTGACAGTTCCCAGATTGGCATCCTGGGCGGATCTTATGGCGGCTACATGACCATGCGCGCCATGACCCACACCCCCACAGAATTCAAAGTGGGGGTCAATATCTACGGGGTCACCAACTGGTTGCGTACCCTGAAGTCCATTCCTCCCTTCTGGGAATCTTTCCGCATGGCCCTCTATGCCGAGATGGGCGATCCCAATACCGCAGATTCCGTTCGCCTCCGCGATATTTCCCCGCTTTTCCATGCAGATCAGGTAAAAAATCCCATCATGGTGCTCCAGGGCGCCAACGACCCCCGGGTATTGCAGATCGAGTCAGACGAGATCGTGGAAGCGGTCAAAGCCAACGGTGTACCCGTGGAATATGTGATTTTCCCCGACGAAGGTCACGGATTTGTGAAAAAGGAAAATGAAATCCAGGCTTACCGCAAAATACTTCAGTTCCTCGACCAGTACCTGAAAGGCATCGCTCCCGCCACCACTACAGAAGGCGAAAAAGCAGGCTGATCCTACACTTTCTCATAAAAAAAACACCCCCAGGCTCAATCTGAACCCGGGGGTGTATTTTTTAGGGGATCTCTAAAAACTGTGAATCTCTGCCTTGGCCTTGCTTCTGTTTTTAAAAGATCCCTTGAATAAATTGCTCAAAACTAAGAACTTACAACTAAGAACTTAGAACTAAAAACTAACAACTAAGAACCAACCACCACCTTAAACGTCTTCACCTTCTCACTTCCCAGGTAAAGGCTGCCCAGGTAAATCCCGGCTTTCAGGTCAGTTTTCAATTGAAATTCACCCACAGACTGCTTCAAATCCTGTGACCAGATCAGTTTACCCTGAATATCCGTCAGTTGGAAACTGGCCCGGGTATTTTGCAGGGGCTGACCAAAATCATAAGTAACCAGGGAATTGGCTTTCACCGGGTTGGGATAAATTACCAGACGCGGGCCTTGCACCATGACAGGATCGTCCACCCCAACTCCATTGCCCTCCACTACGCTGAACAAATCCAGGGCCCCTTCCACCAGGTGGCCGGGGCTGTAATCGCCGCAACGGGCTTCCAGTTGCATGGAGGCTGTGGGGGTGATATAGTTTGATACAATGAAGGTGTCGAGCACCCAGAAATTGGCGGTCTGGTGAATCTTGGTCAGAGCCACAGAAGAAATCCCGTTGCTCAGCACAAATTGCAGGGTGTCATTGGGATTGCCAAATCCGCCATCGTTGGCAAACCAACGATAAAAACGCACCACAGGCTGATTATAGCCTGTCAGGTCAAAAATGGGGGATTTCAGAATGGTGACCCCGTTGTCCACATCGTCGTCGCCTACATCTCCTCCTCCGTTGCCCGTAACATAGCACTGGTCTCCAATGTCGTTGGGCACATCCAAGTCAGGATTCATCTGTTGATTGCCAAAAGTGGTACCCACAGGCTCGCCGCGCTCCCATTCTCCCGCATTGGCATTCCCAAACAGCAACCAGCCAAAATCAAAATAGAAATCGTCGTAATAGCCTTTTTCCAACTCGATCACCAGATTGGTATTGCCTGCATCAGCCGTCGCGGTAACTTCCTTGGTAATGTAGCCCCATTTTCCGGCCACAATGGAGTAGGTGCCTTCCACAAATGAGGGATCATTGACCACTCCGCTGGTATTGGTGTTATAATCCAGGCTGAAACCGCCACTCACTGCCTGCACCATGGCCTGCCCGATCGGATTCCCTGAGCCTGCTTCCTGCACGGTAATGGTATAGCTGACCGTGGGAGTGGCCACCAGTTGCACATCCTGGGTTACCAGGGTGCCGTTGGTAAGGGTGGTGGTGATGGTTTTGGTGTCGTAACCAAACCTTTCGTAGGTCACCTGGTAGGTGCCCGGGTCTGAAGTGCCTGTGGCATAATTGCCAGATCCGTTGGTCTGGGCAGTCACACTGATGGACTGAATGGTGATGGTGGCGTTGGAAATGGGCAGGCCCGTGGTGGAATCGGTCACGGTGCCTTCCAGATAGCAGGCGCGGTTGTACACAGGATCCAGCACGAAAAATCCGTCGTTGATGTCTGTGGCAAGCACGATGCCCGAGGGAAGGAAAGGATAGGCTCCCCAGCAGCCGTCTGTGCCGCCGCCCACCAGATTATTGGTATCGAAATACCCGATTTCGATCAGGTTATTGGGACGGGCCGCATCCACCACGGTTACCCCGTCTTTGTAATAAGAAGTAACAAGGAAGTCGTTGAGCACGTGGGTGTTGTGAGGGGTTGCCGCGCCACTGCTCTGGCTGGAACGAATGCTGCCCAACTCAGAAATATTGGAGGGATTGGTCACATCCCAGGCGTAAATATAGGCCTGGGCCAGTTCGTCTGTGGTAAAACAGACCGTGCCTGCATCGTTGAGCCAGGTATTGTGGGTGAAGGAGTTGACGTAAGATTTGCTGCCTTTCACGATGGGCAGCGCAGGGTTGGTCACGTCAATGATTTCCAGCAGACCGTTATTGATTTCGGCAGCGTAGGCCGTATTATTTCTGACATAAACGTCATGGACGTAGCGGGAGGTAAAGGCACCCACCTTGGTGGGGTGCCAGGGATCTGTAGCCACATCAAAAATGCTGATTCCCCCGTTGTCTGTGTTGGAGCCCACCACATACATGAATCCGTTGTCAATGTAGAGGTTGTGGGCCGTGTTGAGGCCGTTCATGACCGTGTCCTTGTAGTTGACCGTGGAGGGAAGTCCGCTCAGATCAATGATCAGAATGCCTCCAGAGGTCTCATTGGTGACGTAGGCGTAGCTGCCGTGAGTCTTCAGGTCACGCCAGATAGAGTTTGCCCCTGGAATGGTGAAAAGCACGGTAGGATTGGAGGGCGTGGCCAGACTGACAATTTTTACACTGTTGTTCAGGCCCAGCAGCCCGTATTCATTGCCATTCCCATCCACATAACCCCACACGTCGCTCATGTCGTCGTTGAAGGTGAGGTGGGCGATCTGCGACATATTTTTGGAGGCCTGGGCAAAAGAAAATTGTGCTGCCAGGACGGTCAGAATCAGAAGAATAAGATTTTTCATAGTAATTTTTTCACTAACCAATGGCCAAATATACCCAAATTTCCCTCCCACGGGAAATGAACTTCCTTTCTTGTCCTGCTGAGGACTTTTTGGCTCAAAAAAATCCCCGCAAATCAAATTGACTTGCGGGGGAAAAGTGGCCAGGGTTTATCCATTAGGAACCTCTGGTAATGAAGAGATTCGAAGTTCCTGTTTATTTTCTGCCGAAAACTTCAGCAATAATATCACGGGGTTTTCCGTCGAAGACGGAAGGAGGGAGGTCAATGGGATTGCCATGCAGGGTCAGCACCTTCAGTTTGGGGAATTTTTGGATTACTGCAGGTACCTCGGTCAGCTGATTGGTTCTCAGGTCAATTTCAAACATATTCTGGCAACCTTCGAGTTCGGCAGGCAGACCAGTCAGTTCATTTTTGCTGGCAATGATGAAGCGCAATTCGGGCAAGGAACCCAGGGTAGCAGGCAATTGCGTGAGCTTATTATCGTACACAAACAGTTTACGCAGGTATTTCAGATTTCCAAGTTCATCTGGCAACGAGGTCAGCTGATTGTGCTGCACGTAGAGATTTTTGAGAAACTTCAGGTTGCCAATCTCTTTGGGTAGCTGGGTCAGTTGGTTGCGGTTGAGCGCCAGCGTTTCCAGGTGGGTCAGTTTTGCAATTTCCGGGGGAATAGAAGTAAACTGATTATTCTGAATGTGAAGGTCCCGCAACAGGGAAATCTCCAGAATTTCCATCGGAAATTCTGTCAACCCCATATCACTTAACACCAGGCGCTGCATGCGCTTTTCCTTTGCGGCATGGATTTTTTCCAATGCTCTTTCCAGATTTATATCCATTGGTTTTGTTTTTTGTGATTCTTTGAACCCGAAATTAGAAAAAAAATTACAATAATAACTCCCGAAACCAATCCCATTTGCGGAAAAAGAGGTTTGGCTAAACCCCAATCTTTTGCCAACTTAGCCCAAAAGTGATTCCACATGAGCATCGAAAATTTACTGAAAGCAAATATCCGGGAAGTGCCCGATTTTCCCATCCCGGGCGTGTTATTCAAGGACATTTCACCCATTTTTCTCAAGCCTGAACTGATCCGTGAATGCATGAATGCCCTGGCCGCTCATTGGCGTGGCAAAGGCGTGACCCGGGTGCTCGGCATCGAAAGCCGCGGCTTTTTGTTTGGCCCCGCCCTGGCTGCTGATCTGGATGCCGGGTTTGTAATTGTGCGCAAGCAAGGCAAATTACCTCCTGAAACACAGTCCATCTCATATTCTTTGGAGTATGGAAATGCAACCATTGAGATTCTGAAAGGCGCGGTCAGGCCAGGCGACAAAGTGGTGATCCACGACGATTTGCTGGCTACAGGCGGCACAGCTTCCGCGGCCGCTCAACTGGCCCGCGATCTGGGTGCAGAAGTGGTTGGATTTTCCTTTCTGATCAATCTTTCCTTCCTCAATGGCGAACAAAAACTGAATCAATTTTCCTCAGATTCGCATTGGTTGGTGGGATACGACGATTAATTTCAAACCAAAAACCCCAAAAGAAGTTGATCAGGCAGAATGACGGCCCAATCCTTTTAATCTTTGCCAACATTCCTTTAAATTGCCTGCCCAAAACCGATTTTACAGATGAATTTCGAATACAACGAGAACCAGAAAATGATCGCCGACATGATCCGCAAGTTCGGCGAAGAGAAAATACGTCCCAATATCATGAAGTGGGACGAAGCCCAGGAATTTCCCGTGGACCTCATGCACGAAATGGGTGAATTGGGCCTGTTAGGAGTATTCGTTCCTGAAAAATACGGCGGATCGGGTTTTGGCTACTTTGAATATGTGACCGTGATCGACGAAATCGCCCAGATTGACCCCTCGATCGGGCTATCTGTGGCCGCCCACAATTCCCTTTGCACAGGCCATATTTACTATCACGGCAGCGAGGAGCAAAAGCAAAAATACCTGCCCAAACTGGCCAAAGGCCAGTGGATCGGGGCCTGGGGCCTCACGGAGCCCAATACGGGATCTGATGCTGGCAATATGAAAACCGTGGCTGTTCGGGATGGCGACCACTGGGTTATCAACGGGGCCAAAAACTTCATCACCCATGGTAAATCGGGGGATGTGGCTGTGGTCATGGCCCGTACGGGCGAACCCGGCCTGAGCGGCAACGCGACAGCTTTTATCCTGGAAAAGGGAACGCCCGGCTTCAGAGCAGGAAAAAAAGAAGACAAATTGGGCATGCGTGCCTCAGAAACCACTGAACTCATCTTCGAAGATGTGCGCATCCCTGACAGCCAGCGCATTGGAGAGGTAGGCACGGGCTTTCGCCAGGCCATGCAGGTCCTCGACGGGGGACGGATTTCCATTGCGGCCCTTTCCCTGGGCACGGCCAAAGGCGCCATGAATGCGGCCATCAAGTATTCAAAAGAACGGGAGCAATTTGGGCAACCCATTTCCCAATACCAGGCTATTTCCTTCATGCTGGCCGACATGGCCACTGAGATTGAAGCCGCAGAATTGCTCATCTACAAGGCAGCCGACATGAAAAACCGCAAGGTGCCCATGACCAAGGAAAGCGCCATTTGCAAGTATTACGCCAGCGAGGTCGCGGTGAAAGCTTGTAATAACGCCGTTCAGATCTTTGGAGGCTACGGTTTTATCAAGGATTTTCCAGTTGAGAAATTTTACCGTGACGTAAAATTATGCACCATTGGCGAGGGAACGAGCCAGATTCAACAACTGGTGATCTCGCGCAGACTGCTGAATGAATAAAATTTCAGCAAACTTTTGAATAACCAAAGAAAAATGTGTAATCTTGCGTTCCAATAAAAATCACACTTAAGGAGGTGAAAAAGTGATTATCATAAAAGTTAAAGACTCAGAATCCATTGACCGCGCACTGCGTCGTTATAAAAAGAAATTTGAGCGTACAGGCGTTTTGAAAGAAGTACGTAGCCGTATGTTTTTCGAAAAACCTTCCGCCGAGCGTCGCGAGACCATGAAAAAAGCTCGTCGCCGTGAAGAACATTTCGCAAATGAGGAATATTGATTCCTGATAATGAAGAAATTGAAAACCTTCCGCCTTTCGCGGAAGGTTTTTTTTTGAATTCTGTTCACCTTTTTTTCATTGATTCCGTACAGTTTATTAACATTCCGGGTTCAGAGTTGAGACCGCCACGTGCATAATTTATTTCGTAATTCGTTTTGTTTCTCCTTTGAATCCCTTATTTTGACTTGTTCAAGCTGAAGTTGAATGCTGATCGACCAGTTCATCGCCTACCTGAAAACCGAAAGAAACTATTCTCCGCATACCCTGACGGCTTATGCTCAGGATTTGGGGGCCTTTCAGGAATTTTTGCAGGAACAGTACGAAACAGGAGCGGAAACGGCGGAGGAAGTGCAGCAAATCAATCACCGCCAGATCCGCAACTGGATGGGCGAAATGCTTGAAAAAGGGCTTGAGAAGCGCACAGTGGCCCGCAAAGTAGCTGCAGTTTCCACCTTTTTCAAATTTTTGCAAAAGTCAGAACTGGTAACCACCAACCCCGCTTCGCGGGTGAAAGTGCCCAAATTCGAGAAAAAACTTCCTGCTTTTTTGAAAGAAAAAGATGCCCTAAGCCTCTTCGAGGACATTGAGTACCCTGAGGGCTATAAAGGAGCCCTGGATCTGGCTATTCTGGAGGTACTTTATGGCTGCGGGTTGCGTCGGGCTGAATTGATAGAACTGCTGTCCGAAAATGTGGACTTTGCCGCGAGCACCCTCAAAGTCATGGGAAAAGGGCGCAAGGAGCGGGTGGTTCCCTTGGGGCAGCATGCCGCCAAAGCCCTGAAAGCATACCAGGAAGAATGCAAAAAGGCTCAAATTTCGCTGCAGGGGAATTTTTTCAAATTGGAATCGGGTCAGCCCCTGTATCCCAAATACGTCTATAACGTGGTCACCAAATACCTGCCCCTGGTGAGCACCGTTTCCAAACGCAGTCCCCACGTTTTGCGCCACACCTTTGCCACTCACCTGCTCAATGCAGGGGCCGACCTCAACGCAATCAAAGAATTGCTGGGTCACAAAAGCCTGGCCGCAACCCAGGTTTACGTTCATAATTCGATATCAAAACTTAAAAATGTTTATAAAAATGCCCACCCAAAGGCATAGAAAGGAGAAAAACATATGAAATTACAAATTCAATCCATCCATTTTGATGCAGACCGGAAATTGCTGGAATACATTCAGCAGAAGTGTGACAAACTCGATACTTTTTTTGATCGGATTGTGGATGGACAGGTCTTTTTGAAGGCCGAAAAAGTTGCGCTGGTTGAGAACAAGGTGGTGGAAATCAAGCTGAATGTACCCAATGACACCCTGGTTGCAACTGAAAACGGAGTAAAATTTGAAGAGGCTGTCGATCTGGCGACCGACAACCTCAAGCGCCAGATCAAGCGCTACAAAGAGCGCCTGCGCGAACATTAATGAACTGGTAATGAAGACATTTCGGCCCGGGAAGTTTCAGCTTTCCGGGCTGTTTTTTTCGAAAAATGCAGCAAAAACGCACCTTTACAGACGATTTGGGGCGCCAGGTGGAAATTGAATTTCCACCCCGCAGGATCATTTCCCTTTGCCCTTCCCAGACCGAAACCCTGATTCGCCTGCCTCTTCCAGGCCAGGTGGTGGGGCGCACGCGTTTTTGCATCCATCCCCGGCCCGAGGTTGAATCTGTTCCCAGGGTGGGAGGGACCAAGGAAATCAAATTTGACCTGATCCGTGAGTTACAACCCGACCTGATCATCGGAGAAAAGGAGGAAAATACACGGGAAATGATCCTGGAATTGGAGAAGGAATTCCCTGTTTTTCTCACAGACGTGGTGGATATTCCATCTGCCTTACGCATGATCCGTACCCTGGGGCGAATTTGCGGGGCAGAAACAGGCGTAAATCAGGTGGCAGACGAAATTGAAAGAGAATTTGCCCGACTGAAACCTTTGCAAAATCCCCTCAGAACCTCATATTTCATTTGGCGCGAACCCTGGATGGTGGCCGGAAACCACACCTTCATCCAGTCCGTGCTCGAAACCTGCGGTTTCGAAAACGTATGCCTGTCCCTGGAAGGAAGGTACCCGGAAATCAGCCTCAACCAGTTGCAGGAGCTTGATCCTCAACTGATTTTGCTCTCCTCCGAGCCCTATCCCTTCCGGGAAAAACATCTGCAGGAATTACAAAACCTGCTCCCCCAGGCAAAAATTCAGCTGGTGGACGGAGAAATGTTCAGTTGGTATGGCATTCGCATGCTGCAAATGCCGCCTTACCTGAACCAACTGCTGGATAGATTGGAGTCGTTGTGATCTAAATTTGAGGGAATTTCCAATTTTAGGAAAAGATCATCTGCTCAATTGTCAAATTCAGTAAAATTTCACTGAACTGCCTGAAAATTCGCCTGGATGGGAAGTCATTTGTGCAAACAATACCCCGAAACAGCGGTTGTTTTTGTAGATTTACCTGAAATTAAGCTTAAGAAATGATTACAGAAAATATCCAAAAGCTCCTCAACGAGCAGTTCATCCGCGAATTATTTTCCGCCAACCTGTATTTGTCCATTTGTTCCTATTTTGAAGACCAGGAATTGGACGGCTTTGCCAATTTTTTCCGGCTGCAGGCCCAGGAGGAAATGCAGCACGCGATGAAGCAGTTTGATTACATTCACCAGGTGGACGGCAAGGTGAATATGACTGCCGTGGATGCTCCACAGACAGAGTTTTCCTCCATTCTGGAGGCATTTGAACTTTCCCTGGCCCATGAACAGCTGGTGACCAAATCCATTCACCAGATCGTGAAAACTGCCATTGAAGAGGGAGATTTTGCCACCCATGCATTTCTGCAATGGTTTGTTACTGAGCAGGTTGAAGAAGAAGCCCTGATCAAAAATATTTTGCGTAAACTCAAAATGGTGGGCGACAACAGCAGCGCCCTTTACCTGCTCAACGACGAACTTTCCCGGCGGAAACCCGCCCCCGCTGAGTAGTTTTTCACCTGAGAAAATTCTAAAAAATAGTATTTCAGACTGGCCATGGAGTTTAAAGTTGGAGAGAAGGTAAGGTTCCTGCATGAAAACATGGAAGGAATCATTCAGGAGATTCTCAGCCCCAAAATGGTTTTGGTGCTGGTGGATGATGTGCTGGAGGAGGAGGTAAATGTGGAAGAACTGGTGAAAATCCACCGGGCAGAACGGGTCTTGCGCTTTGATGAACCCGAAAAGCCTGAACCTGAAGCTGTCAGCGAGACAGCCAAAAGAACTCCCCTGGCCGCCGCCCTGGTCCGGGTGGATTCGGGAGAATACGAAATCTGGCTGATCAATCCCGCGCCTCTGGAAGTGTTTTTTACCCTGTTTGGCCGCATTAGGAAACGCATTCAGCCGATCAACAGCGGCCAGCTTTCCAGTCGCTCGGAAAGGCTGCTGGGCAAGCTTTCTACAGACGAATTTCACCATTGCCGCTCCCTTATTTTCCAGATTCTCAAATACTCTGCTCACCCTGAATTCAACCCCATTCCACCTTTGGTGATTGAAATCCCAATCAGAACGGAGGTTTTCAAGCAAAAGCCTGAAACCATCGCAGAGTTGGGAAAAGAAGGTTATTATCTGCCTTTGGAGGAGTTGGAACCTGAAAAATCTCCTGAACAGGCTGCCGCCAAAACAGTCGAAAAGCCAGCCGCGCCTCCCTCAGAAGTGGTGGATCTCCACATCCAGAAACTCATGGATTACCACCACAAAATGGACGGAGATTCTCTCCTGAAAATCCAGATTGAAGCCTTTCAACAGGCCCTGAATCAGGCAGTTTTGCACAAAATGCCGCGAATCATCTTCATTCACGGCATTGGCAGCGGCCGCCTGCGCGACAGCATTGAGACCATTCTGGACGGCCATCAGTTTGTATTTGGCCACAAGCGCGCCGACATTTTGAAGTATGGAAACGGCGCCATTGAGGTGGAATTGGCATAAATTATCCATCGCCTTTCACTTGCTCGGCCAATGGGAGCAATAAATAGAATGACCCATTCGGAAAATCAAATCTCCATAACTTCGTTTGATCTGAAAAACCACTTTATGAAACGCATTTCCCTTCTGTTGATTTTTGTTTTGATGGCCTCATTTGCTTTCCCCAACGCAGCCATGCCCGGATTTTGGAGCGTGGGGGCCGGCCAAACCTTTATCCCTGCCTTCGCGGGCGATTCCATTTTTCTGGGGTCGATTCGCATGAAAAAAGAGGACATCCACATCCTCCTTTATCCAGGTTTTGGGGTCGTGAAGGGAGAATACTGGATGGAAAATCTGACCGACAGCACAATTCTCCTGAACACAGGTTTTCCTATCAATTCGGGGGTTGATCATCCTGTATTATACGCGGTGCAGTTCACGGATTTGTATGAGTTGAAGGTGCAGGTGGATGGCAATGAGATGGCAGTCAGGAGATTAAGCAGGTATGACCAGGACCTGCCTGAAATGGTCAGACGCGATTTTGGAGTGGAAAACTGGTATGTCTGGGAAACGAAATTCGAGCCAGGCAAACTCACAAAACTGACTGTGTATTACCTGGTTAATACCAACGATGCCGACCTGCGTGAAGGTTATAATGTGGATCATGGACCCGCTTTTTCCTACATTCTTGAAACGGGCAAAGCCTGGGGCAGTACCATTGGGGAAGGAAGGATCAGGATGAAACTCATGGAAGGATTGGAGGAAGACGAAATTGAGGGAATTTTGCCTGAAGGCAAGCTGAATTCGAACGGGACAGGCTTTTTTGAATGGAAATTTACCAATCTTGAGCCCGAACCCACGGATAATGTGGTCGTTCGTTACGGGGAATTTCAGGAGAATTTCAACCTTGATCCCATCCAGCAGGACTTTGCAAAATACTATCAGCTGCTTGATCAAATGGATGAAAGTTGGGCTTCAGGTGACGAATTTAAGCCTTTTACCCGGGCTGACTTTGAAGTTACGGACACCTTTGGGCGCAGTTTGCTGGCTATCGCAGTGGTAATTGTGGGAACGCCCCTGCTGATTATTGGACTGGTGATCTGGCTGCTTGTGCGCAGAAGTCGCAAAAAGAAGCAAAGCCCGTCATGAAGACCTTCTTTTTTACCTTGTTTTTCGCCCTGATAGGGACTTTTGGACGAATTTCAGCCCAAAAAGACACCCTCAATCACTTTCAACTCGTCCACGGGGGCGACCCCTCAGAGTGGAAGTACCAAAGCGATCCCTGGCTGACATTTTGCACGGAGGAGGGCAATCTGGTGGTTGAGGCCCATGTTTCTCAGTTTCGGGATTTTGTCAGTGATGAAAATCAGCCTCAGATTGATCTTTGGCTTGATTTTTCGCGTCAGGTGCCCCTGGATTATATCTACTATCATGGCGGCTTGTATCTGATTGACGGTCAGGCTGATCTGGATAATTTTTGGAGCGAAATTCAGGATCCCGTGGTAAGGGATTGGAGTTTTGGCCAGCTCAGGTATCGGGAAATGGAAGATTTTCAGATGCAGAATCAGGAGGGATTTGAGGGATTGCCTGTGTGGGAGGATGGAAATTATCCCCCCCAAAAACAAACCGTACCCTTTGGGCTGCTGCACTACAAACTGGTGCTGGATTCGGGAGCCTGGAAGGTCTTGTCGGGATGGGAAAATGCTGAGGCAGAGGGATTTCTGATTGAGCCTGATCAGGATACTCCCCAGAGCACCCTGATGCCTTCCCTGTTTTCTGAGCGTCCTTCCCTGGTTAAAATTGATTTTCAAAATGAGCAGGATTTTTATCGGGTAAAAGCCACCTTTCCGCCCCAGGCGCTGGGATTTATACCCAAAGAAGGCATCAGTTCATTCAAAGCCAAAGCAGAAATTCACCTCTGGACTGGCAATACAGACTTTTCCAACCTGCAAATATTGTCCAGCACAGCCCAATCCGGGCCCTATCAGACATCGCATGGAAGGGAAATTAGCTTGAATTCGACCATTTTGCCCCGTTTTTCTCCCTACATCCCTGTTGGATTGAGTAAAGCAGATGAGGAGAAGAATCCATTTCCCGGCTTTTTTCGTTTCGAACAGGGCAAATGGCAGGGATGGGAAGGGGAAATCAGTGAAATTGGAAGCTGGGCCCGCTATCACAGCTGGAGCAGCAGGTTCAGTGAGCCTCAGATTTATCCCGTGGATATTATTCCCCTTGACACAGGAGTAGGTAAACTGGGCATCACAAGAATTGATTTTCCACCCCGTGAATCCACTAGTTTCTGCGACTGGAATGAGGAATGGGTCAATTTTGAAACTCCAAATAAAGTTGTGCTGATGGCTTTAGATCAGGGGTTGATTTGTCAGAATGTACTTTCCGTTTTCGCCTATCCTGATCTGACCATTGGCGCCTTGGTGCAACATTGGGGCTATACCTACGGTGAACCTGGCGGTGGAATGTGCGGCAGTTCTGTGGATCAGCGCTTTGAGTTGGTACGTTTTACCTCCTCTGAGGTGCAACGGCAGGAAATTTACAGCGGCAACGATTGCTGGCCAAACTGGAGTTTTGCGGGCAGGGAAAAATCTGAATGGGTGGGAGGAGAAGATTATTTTCTTCCTGAGAAAAGCAATTTTCAATGGATCAAACCCGGACGGGAGCTGAAAGTAAGCCTGAGTGAAACCGTTGAGGCCACCTTTCGCTGGAACCAAAAGAAGAAAGAATGGGAAATTGAGTAAATTACGGTTTACAGTTCTGAGTTCCATGTTCCATTCCCTAATTGTCATGTAATCTATACCATCTAAAATCTAAAATCTCCAAATCTAACATCTGATAAAAAAGTGAGCATCGAATACAACTGGGGTCGCAAGGGCCTGTTCCGCAAACTGATGCATGGCATGCGCAAGCGCCTGCCTGCGGAAAAACGTATTCGCCTGTGGCAAAAGACTGCAAAAGCTGTTTTTGAACGCAAAAAATATGCTCAGAAGGTGCCCCTTTTTACTGCGATTGAACTTGAAACCCGCACCCGTTGCAATTCAACCTGTTCCTTCTGTGCTGCTTCCATTCTCACCGACCAACGTGAGGATAAATACATGCCTGAGAGCCTGTTTGAGAAGATTCTGGATGAATTGGTCAGCCTGGATTACCGAGGCACAGTGCGCTTTTTTGTGAATAATGAGCCCCTCCTGGACAAGCGCACCCCTGACTTCGTCAGGGAAGTGAAGAGGCGGCTGCCGCATGCCACGACCGAGGTGCAAACCAACGGTTTGAAGCTCAATCCTGCCAACGGGAGGGAGCTGATGGAGGCGGGTCTGGATGTGCTTTTTATCAATAATTACACAGACAAAGGCAAAATGCACCGCGGCGTCAATGCCTTTCTGGCCGAAACTGCGCCCGATTTTCCCGATCGCAGGATACAGTTCAACCTGCGTCAGGTGGACGAAAAGCTCCTGAACCGTGGAGGTACGGCGCCCAATGGCGAGCTGCCTGCGGCGAGCCTGCCGCTGCCCTGCATCCTGCCTTTCGACGAGATCGTGGTCACTGCGGACGGCAGGGTGACCCTGTGCTGTCAGGATCATTATTTCAAAGAAGAAAAGGGCAATGTCAACCGCCAGACCCTGCAGGAAATCTGGTATGGGGAGGGCTTTCAGCGGCTGAGGGCCGCTTTGCTTCAGGGCGACCGTTCGACATCAGACTTTTGCAAAGTTTGTGACTTTCGCGGCTTCAAAAATGAGCATTTAACAGAAAAAGAGATTCGCCGCAACCGTTGGGTGGGGGATATGTTGTAGGGGGAATTTGCAACGGGATTAAGAAACGATATATTAATAATCTGTTCCAAATTCAGACGTTCTATTTTTTTAGAAACGGAGGTTTAATTATTTTAGGTCATAAAAAGGAGATATTCATGACTCTGAAGGAAAAGCTGGAAAGGTTGCAAAAACTTGAGAAGGAAAAAACGGAAAAGGATTGGGTCCTGTATAAGGAAGGCTGGAGAGAGTCCGTAAGTGTATTGCAGACTAGGATTTGGCATGAATGGTTGAGGGAATATGAAGATAGGGGATTGATGGAATTTGCCTCAATTCCTGTCAAAAGAATAGATTCCTATTTTGGAGAGTATTCTACCTTCATTCTTGAAATTACTTTATCGGGAAATAAATATTTGGTTTTAGACCCAATATCAAGCGTTACGGCTGATTCTGACGGGAGAATGGATTTTTATTTGAGGGGAAGTATGGATAAAAAAGTTACTTTCCTTCGAATGATTCATGAAAATGGAAAGGAGGAATGGGTAGTTGCTCCATCAACAAATCCTGACGAAAGATATGCCCTTAATAAAGCAGTAATTGAGAAAATTATTGACCAATGGTTACAGTAAATAATGACGATTTACGTGAGGTTTATCATTACCTTGCAACCATTGAAAATGTAATACAAAAGGAAATAAATCTGGTAAAGGGAAATAAAAATCACCTTGATAAAATGGTCCCTGAAGGCCTTTCAAGATTTTATTCTGAAAAGCAAAAAACTGCCCTCGGGTTCGTGGATAACCTATACAGGATTGCTTATGAAAATGCAGTTTTAATGCTGATATCAACTTTCGAAAGGGTTGTTTTCTCGAAATACAGAACGGCCTACGGTGGGATCAAAACAGTAATAAGGGATCATGCCTCGAAACCAATGAATTTCTTTGATTCACGGGAAAGATTTGTCAACGATGGAATAGATCAATTAGCAGGGATTCTGTATCTCATCGACGGAATAATTGATAATGAGTTGAATAGAAAATTAAAGATTCTCAAGGATTTGAGGAATTATTTGGCCCATGGAAAGCGGGATTCAGTTCCTCCCTCAGTGGATTACTCCATCCATGAAATAGTGAAAATTCTTGACGATACAATTTCTGAAATTGAAAAATAAGGATTTTACACCCTGAATATGGATAGAGTTACCCCATTTTCTCCCCAAATCATCCCGATTTCCCGCTAAATTTTGTAATATCAGGGAAATATTACGCCCATGCGCCAGCTGCTTTTACTCATTTTGCCCCTTCTGCTGCCCGTCTGCCTCTTTTCCCAGATCACCATAACTACGGACGACATGCCCAAATCGGGCCTGAGCCTGCCCATGGCCAATGCCTCGGCCTTCGGCCTTCAGGGTTATGACAAGTTGGGAGCCAACCAAACCTGGAATTACAGCAACCTCAATAAATTCAGCACCCACCAACTCGATTACCTCACGCCCATGTCTGTGGGGCTGATCAACTGGATATTTTTCTGGGGATCCACGGTGGCCTGGTATCCCGCCAACCCTCAGTCATTCGCCATTCTCACCCCCGACAGTCTGGTTGATTTTTACGACAATTCCACCAATTCCTTCACTTACATGGGATTTGGCGCTTCCTTCAACGGTTTTCCCATTCCTGTCCGCTACCAGGACGATGATGTGGTGTACGAGTTGCCCATGCATTATGGCGACCAGTTTTCAGACAATTCCCACTTTGATTTTACCATTCCACAGACCTTTTACTTTGAAGAATACCGTACCCGCTCCACCACGGTGGACGGCTGGGGTACCCTCAAGCTCCCCTCAGGCAGCTATGATGTACTTCACCTCAAAATCGACCTGACCAAAGACGACAGCCTTTACATTGACTCCACGGGCGCTGCCATCAACGTGCCGCCCACCCACGATGTTATTTACCAATGGTGGGGCAAAAACATTCACGTGCCTTTGCTGGAAGTGACCACCACCACCTTTTTTGGCTTTCCTTTTGTGAACAGTGTGGTCTATTACGACGGTCCTTCCCTTGCTTCTGCCGACCATTTGCTGGAAAGTGAGTTTCAATTTTATCCCAATCCCGCTAAGGAAAAAGTGCTGTTGGAGGCCAATTCGCCCCTTTATTCGGCCAGGATTTTGGATTTGCAGGGGAAAGAGCTTGCAAAATTTGACCTGAAAGGGAAAATGCAGACATCCATCTCAGTGAATGAGATTCCTGAAGGCGTGTATTTGTTGAAAGTGTCTGGAGAAATGGGAGAAAGCACAGAAAAATTGCTGATTTGCAGGTGAGGAGATTGCCCTGACTGAAAAATCTCAAAGATTAACCTGGTTTTCGGGTATCAATTGGGGAGGTGTCAGGATTTTTTTGCTTGGACCTTATGGAAAAATGAAAGTTTTTTGATCTATGTTAGACAGGATCACAGGTTTATACTCCTTCTGGAAAATCTGCGTGCCTGGAAACTAACGGGAAAAAACATGAGATCACCTTTCTTCAAAGAGCTCCCCTGTTTGATTATTGCGGCCTTGCCTGCAATTTTTGCGGCTTTCTTGTGGAATAAAACACCAGATTTGGTGCCTGTTCACTGGAATTTGTCAGGAGAAATGGACGGTACTGGAAGTAAAGACACAATATTTCTGGTTGCGTCTATCCTGCCAGCCGTTGTCTATCTGCTTTTGTTGATTCTCCCCGACCTTGAAACAAAAGGATTTTTCAAGGATATGGGAATTTGGTACCAAACTTTCAAGGGAATTATTTTGAGTTCCTTTGCCGTTATGGGGCTGGTTATGATTTATTCTGCCAAAAACCAGTCCCTCTTTCATTTCGACCTCTTAGTCCCCTTTTTGGGAATCCTTTTCCTGATTCTGGGACTGGTAATGAGAAATATTCCGTCAAATCACCTGCTGGGTTTCAGAACTCCCTGGACTTTGAAAAATGAAACAGTTTGGAAGGAAACTCACAATCTGGCTTCAAAGATCTGGTTTGTGGGCGGTCTTGCCATCATTTTTGGCAGTCTGCTTTTGCGCAAAGATCAGGCCCTGATGTTGGTTTTGCTTTTCACTTTTATCATGATTTTGGTTCCCGTTTTATATTCCCGTTCCCAATTCAATAAAACAAATCACCCCGCCTGATAGTGGGCACCTATATGGACGGCCATCAACTTTTTGGGACACGGGTCAGGCCGGGGATAATTGAAAATAATAAGAAGAAACCCGCTGCGAGGCAAAATGCAGAGGCAATCAGCCAGAGCAGAAAAAGAAAAAACGGTCCCCAACCCAACAGGAGGATTCCACAATAAGCCAGGAACAGAAAGAAAAGCAAATAAATCAGCAGGGAAATAACCGCACCAGGCCCCTCAGAGGCAAAATTTTTCATTCCAAATTGAACAAAAATCATGTACATAAGGGATGCTGGCAAAGGGAAAACGTTGAGAATGGATGAAATCAGTCCTGTAAAAGCAAGGTACTCAGGAAAACCTGCCTGGAAATTTGCATGAGTGGGTTCTGCAGAAAGGCTGAGAAAATCGCCCAGAACATCTGCAATCAAATTAAAATTTTCAGTAAAAGTCCCCTGTTTCATGAGAACCAGTCCCAAAAAGAAAGTGATAAAATGGGATAAAATCCCCATCAACAGAATTCCTGAACGGACGGGAAGGGTATAATTGTAGAAAATCTGGTCCGCAGGCAGGCTATCCAACTGGTCATGGTCATGTTCATCCTGATTTTTGATCAAACCTGCGGGTTTCTGGGAAGAGGAAATCAGAATCCACCCAACTTTGTACGTAGTATTTTTTCCGGCAAACTTAAATAAATTCCCTCCAAACAAACTGACCTCAAATATGCGAATTCCGGCCAGACGCAGGGGAATAAACATACTCAATTGAAAAATCACAACCTGGGTGGCTAACGCCAGGGCGATCAGGATAGCAGGTTCAAGCATTAAAGGCATAACCCAAAATACAAAGTATTTTGGGGATGAAATATGAAAATCGGGAGAAAATTCAGCTTTTTTTGTGGCTCAGAGGCAGCATAATCAATAATTTTCAAATTCTCCTTGTCCCTTGTGTGTTTGGGCCAGTCATTTGAAATTAATCCTGACCATTTCCTCCCAACTTATTCCCCTGAAAGCTAAAACCATTTGCCCTTTTTCCCTAACTTTGCCCCACCAGCACTCTGAATCTTTTATGAAAGACCCCCAGCAGATCCGCAAAGAATTCGAACTTTACCTTCAGGGGATTGAACCCATTGGTGGCGGAAAACACGCCCTTTACGAGCCCATGTATTACATTTTGGGCTTGCGGGCCAAGCGGATCCGTCCTTTGCTGGCTTTGCTGACCTACCAGGCAGCAGGAGGTGGCAATCCGGCCCGGGCCTTCAGCCTGGCCGCTGGTCTGGAATTATTTCATAATTTTTCCCTCATTCACGACGACATCATGGACAATGCGCCCATGCGTCGCGGCATGCCCACCGTGCATGAAAAATGGGACCAAACCACCGCCATCCTTTCGGGCGACGCCCTTTTCGCCCTTTCTGTGGCCTACCTGACCCGCGATTTTCCCCAGCATGCCTCAACCCTGATCAATGAGTATGCCCGCATTTCCCTGGGAGTTTGCGAGGGACAACTGGAGGACATGGCCCTGGCTGCCAACGAAAAGGCGACCATTGAGGATTATCTGGAAATGATTCGCAAAAAGACCGCCATGCTGATTGGAGGCGCCATGAGTCTGGGGGCAATTGCCGCAGGCGCCCGTCCTGAAAGGGTGGAAATGTTTTATGAATTTGGCGAATCTATGGGAATTGGCTTCCAGTTGCACGACGATTACCTGGATGTGTACGCCGAGCGGGCCAAATTTGGCAAGCAGGTGGCGGGCGACATCATCGAAAATAAAAAGACTTTTCTCCTGCTGAAAGCCATGGAACTGGCCGACGAAAGCCAATCCAAAAAGCTGAAAAAGCTGTTGGAAAAGGAGACTGATCCTGAAAAAAAGGTCAAAGGCGTGATGAAAATTTACGCGGAACTCAATATTGAGGAACTGACCAAAGAAAAAATGAATCATTATTTCGAGGAAGCCCGTACCATAGGAGAAGCCCTTTCGAGGTTGGAAGGGTTTGAATTCCTGCAGGAATTTTTGGACGCCCTGGCACAAAGAGAATATTGATGGAAATCATTGGGACCATTAAACAGGCACCTGTCGCCGCCTTTATCCTGCTGGCCACGGTGGCCACCTCCCTTTTCGCTTTTAGGGACAAGTCCCTCGAAGCCCGCTTTATTTTCAATCCCTGGATTGTGGTTCGTGAGAAGGAATATTTTCGCACCATCACAAGTGGGTTGATTCACGCCAATTTTATCCACCTTTTCTTCAATACGGCCGTCTTTTTGCAAATCGGGTTCATCGTGGAACACGACATGTTGCTGCGCGAAGCGCAAAACTTCGTAGATATGGACGTTCCGTCCTGGCTTTATGCCGTGATTGCGCATGGAAAATATGCCGTTCTCTACCTGGCTTCCATGATTGTGAGCCACCTTTCCACCCTGGTAAAGGAAAAAGACAATCCTGCTTACAACAGTCTGGGCGCATCAGGGGCAATCAGCGGGCTTTTGATGGCTTTTTGCATGTTTCATCCTATGGGATACAGTTTCTTTGGCATCCCCGCAGGTCTCTTTGGGTTGGTTTACATGGCGGGCAGCATCCTGATCGGGCGCATCAGGTGGAGCGAGGAGCAAAAAGCCACCAACTTTTTTGCCCGCATCAATCACGACGCGCACGGCTTTGGCGCGTTGGGAGGAGCCATTTTCCTGCTGATGCTCTACCCCAGCCAGGGCGTCATGTTGTTCAATTTGATTAAATCCCTGCTCCTGAATTAATCCGTATTTTTGCGCGTTTTTGAGGTAAAAATACCCGAAATGAGCTTCATTTGCGGGAGTTTCCTGTTTTTTTGCCAAATTTAAGTGAATCATAAAAATCACTTTAAATTCACATCCCATGACCTTAGCCCGAATCACCTCAACTTATCGCCTGATCCCTTTTCTCCTATTGGGAATGATTTTCCTTTTTTCCTGCCGTCCCACAGCCAAAGTTCGGGTCTGGCGGACAGAGAATCAGGTGCAATGGCCTGAAAAAGAACTGAATCTGCGTTCGACGGGAGTCTGCTTTTCAGGAGGCGGCACAAGGGCACTTTGTTGCGCAACGGGGCAGATGAAGGGACTGAAAGTACTGGATTTGTGGAGCGATATAGGATACATTTCTGCCGTTTCAGGGGGATCCTGGGCTTCCACCATCTTCACTTATTATAACGCAGGGGCCCAAAACGATGAAGAACTTTTGGGAACCTATATCGAGCCTGGCGAGATTTCCATGGATAATCTGCTGGATATCAGCCCGTCCTTTCTGGGCTATGCGGCCACCCGCGACCTTTCGGCCACCATTCTCGAACTCACTTTGAAAGACATTGCCACTGCAGGCATCCTGCAGTCGGGAAAGGACATCTGGATAGATGCGATCGGGGAAACGTATCTGAAGCATTTTGGCCTTTATGACCGCGGAAAGCCACGCTATTACACCCTCAATGATTCGACCATGCAGGGAATCATAGACCTCAATCCCAAACTCAAGCTGAGTTCAGATGACTTTTATACCGTGCACTCACTGCAGCCTGGCGACGTCCATCGTCCATTTTTGGTGGTGAACTCGAGCCTGCTGGCGCCTGCCTCCATGTTGCCCGTCAATGCCGACGACATGACGGTTTTCAACTACACGCCCCTGTATCTGGGCTCCCTGCATCGCCAGTTTATTGAATATGACTCCCGTTTGCGCGGGAAAAAAGGCTTTCTGGTGGGCGGCGGCTTTATGGAACCCTTTGCCATGGGCAGCAAACCCAAATCATTCATAAGTGGCAACTACTTTAAAGTGAAATTACCTGAACGAAAGTTTCGCCTGGTCGATGCCACAGGAACCAGCAGTTCGGCCTTTGCGGCCGATCTGGGCTCCAGTTTTTTGGAATTATTTCCCGTGGACCTGTTGCCAAATTCCAACCTGGGCCGCATTATTCCAGAAGAAAAATACTGGCCTTTACCAGACAAAGGGATGGTGGAGGCTACTGATTTTCGCTTTGCTGACGGGGGAAATCTGGACAATTTTGGATTGCTGACCCTTTTGCAACGGCAGGTGCAGAAAATTGTGGTCTTTATCAACACGGATGCGCCTATCAACCTCGATTTTGACCCAAAATCAGATTGTGCACCCGTTGCGACCGACATAGACAGCGATGTTTACCCGCTTTTTGGGTATCCAGGAGGCAATCAGGTTCATAATCAGGTGTTTGAGAAATCAGAATTTGCGATTCTTTTTGAAAAGTTGCGTGACGCACGGGCCAACGGAAAATCTGTGATGGCCAAAACGAGCTTCAAAGTAAAGGAAAATTCATTCTGGGGCATTCAACCCTACCAACCTGAGATATTGTGGGTCTATAATGAGCAGGTAGATCAGTGGGAGGATTCGTTGAATAAGGAATTGAAAAAGGACCTCTGTCGGGGTGTTAAAGGGGATTTTAAGGATTTTCCTTTGTATCCTACGGTGGGCGAAGACAGGTTCAGGCTGCAGGAATTTACCCCCTCCCAGGTCAATTTGCTATACCAATTAAGTGCATGGAATGTGATTTCCAATCCTGAAATGTTCAAATTTTTGAGTGAATAAAGGACTGATCAGTCCTTTTTGGCCTTTTTCATGCGGCGCATGATGATCCAGTCGCGCATGGAGTAGGGGAGAAACAGGGAAACAAAATACATCCAGTTGGAAGAAATGCCTATTCTTTTGCGAATGGGAGGTTTCGCTCTGCGAATGACCTTCAGGATGCCTTCTGCAATTTTTTGAGGTGGAATTCCCTTATCTGTTCCCCGGATAGAAAAAGACTCCATGCGATCCAGAATGAAGGAATAAGGCGCCCTTTGGGCGGCCGTTTTGGTGCTGAGCAGTTTCCTGCCCTGAACCAGTGACTTGTCCCAGATGGGAGTGGGGCTGTTGCTGGGCGTGATCAGGCTGGTATAAATGCCCTGCGTTTTCAGCTCGATCCTTAATCCATCCACCAGCGCTTCCAGGGAAAATTTGGTCATGCTGTAGGGCAGGGTGAGGGGTTTGGTGAAAACGCCCGCCATGGAACCCATGAAGATAATTCGACTACCTTTCTCCTTGACTAAGAGGGGGATAGCTTTTTGCACAAGTTCAATGGGACCAAAAAGATTGGTGTCAAACTGGTCTTCCAGTTGCTCTTTGGGAATCCATTCAATGGGGCCGGAATGAGCGACCACAGCGCAATTGATGATGGCATAAAGCTTGCCGCCTCCACGCTCTGAAATTTCCTCCAATGCGGCAGAAATCTGGCCTGAATTCCGCACATCCAGTTGGATGGGAATGACATTCTCTCGCCCCAGACTACGAATTTTTTCGGCTTGTTCCTCGTTTTTTACCCCGGCAAACAAGGTAAAATCGTTGGAAACGGATTGGCAGATTTGCCACCCAATCCCGGAAGAGGAGCCAGTCAGGAGGAGAATTTTATTTTCGCTTCGCATCATGCAGGTTCACGAAAGTAATTGCTATTGGGTTAAAAAACAATCAAACCTGACCATTCCGCGCGGCGACCTTTGCATTGAATTCATTGACCAGTGAATTATATTCTTCAACTTTTGCATTTATCTCATTCGTTAGCTTCTGGCAGCGGTCAAATTCGGTCTGGGAAAGGGTTCCTGAGCAGCCTTTGGCTTCTTTTTTCAGGGCGTCCAGTTTCACTTCCAGACCGGCCATCTTTCTACGGATCCCTTGCAATTCCAGGGGTAAAAAAAGGTATTCCTTGCCATATTTTTCCTCCAAATCCTTCTCAACCACTTTGTTTTGCACGATTTTATGGAAGGTTTTGCTTCTGAAAGGCAGCAATTTGATGATTTCAGGCTTGCGATCCAGTTTCGTACCTCCCGCGTAGCGTTCAGGAATGCGGCCCACAGGCGCATAATTGGTGGATTCGACGAATGCATAATTCGTGCCATAGTCGCCATAGCCGTCAGGCACCCTGATTCCCAGGGCGATGTGATTGGCCTGTTTGAAGGCAAAGGCTACGAGATCGTAGCCGAGTTTTCCCAGCAGACGGGCCAGCAGAATGGATTTATCCGCGCAAACTCCCGTGCGGGCCACCAAAGTCTGGCTCGGGTAGCGAATCTGGGACTCTTCCAGGTTGTAAAATGTGAGCCAGTCGTATTCAATGGCACCCTGCACGAAAGCAGAGGCCATTTCCACCATTTCGTCGTCTGTGGCGCCTGGCTTCAGTTTGCGTAATTCGCCCAAAACGGATTCACAAGCGCTTTCATCTGCGGGGTGGGTGAGAAACATTTTATAAAATTCTTCCTTCCAGTTGGGAGGTGGACGGTGCCCCTGGTAGGAATACAAGTGGGGAGCAGTACTCAGTTTCTCAATGGCAGAAGGGGCGATTCCAGTCTGAATTTGATGTTTTTCGCCCTCAAAATCGAATTCCCAGGTTTCCATATCCATAATTTCGGGTTGAGTGATGGTTGAATCAGGTCGGGTGATGGAAGGATCTTTTTCGGCAGAATTTCCCTGACAGCCGCCCAAAAGCAAGAGAGCCAGCAGAGTGGAAATTATTACCTTATTTTTCTTGAGAATGGCCTTCATATTGGGTTTGACTGCATGTTTAGGAAGCCTGGTTGCATGGGTTGATAGATTGGGTACGTAAGATTTCGGGAAATGTGGATTGAAATTCGGCAGAAGGGGAATTAATTTTAATCAGAGAAAGTAAACGGCGGCAATCTAACAGGGGCTTCACTTCTGTAAATCGAACGACCTTAAAACAACCTTGCATTGACCTGGATTTTTATAGTGAAAAGAGTTAGTAAACTACATTTTTATAACAAACGCTAAACCAGTTTTTTCAATTTTCTGATTACCAACAGCAAACAAACCCAGCTTTCTCAAATTCTCGTTCGAAGGGCCAATGAGAATTACATTGCATCGCAGCCGTCCCGTAAGGGGCGGCTTTTTTATTCAGTCTGTCGCACAAAATGAAAATCCATGCGGGTGGGCCCTGCCTCATTCTGGCCTTCAATCCAGGCGTGGAGGATTCCATCAGACTCCATTTTATAGGAAATCATTTTGGGATCATCGTGAGTTGGATTCTGGAAAACCAGCGAAGAATCCGTTTGTTCGGTCAGGAGGAAGGAAATGGGGGTCTCATTGGCAGGCACATCAGCCACGTAATAGATGTCTCCCTGGCGGGATTCAATGGTCAGTCCCTCCAGAATTGGGTCTTTTCCCTGTTCGCGGCTTTCCCCAGAGCCCGTCATTTTTCCCACTCCTGCTGATTCCCACGATTCGTAAAAAGCAATGTTCTTCGTGATATAAGCCCATTTGCCCAGCATCCAGCTCATTTTAGCAATATTTTCCCTGGCCTGAAATTCAGCTTTTGCCTCCTTTTCTTTTTCCTGCAGATAAGTGACTGCATCCGTGGTCAGTTCGTTGAAATAGCTTTTGTCAGAGGTGGAATGGACAATGTGCCTGCAATCCTCGTTCAGGTTGAATTCCATAGAAAAGATCACGGTTTCAGCCAGTTTGAATTCAATGATCCCATCTTCCCCACACTTGAAATGCTCCGTTTGGGAAGGGGAGGGGAAGTTGCCGATCCTGCGGATTTCAACGGGGTTGGTCACCAAAAAGCTGACCACGTTTTTGGGGTCAGAATAGCCTTTTCCATAGAAGGTGATGGTCAGCGAGTCGGCTTGGCGGGCGATTTTGTCAATGGCAGACTCGCGGGATTCGCCGCAGGCCTGAGCCAGTACGAAAACAAGAATTAATCCCGTTAGGGATTTGAGCATAAATTTCATTTCATTCGAATCAGGTTCGCGACAAAAATACTCAGCTTTGGGGGGATTCGCAATTGACAACTTTTTCGTTGAAATCAGTGGTTGGCTTTCGTACCTTGCGGGGCTATGAAGCCTGAAATTCTTGTGACCGGGGGTGCCGGATTTATTGGTTCACATACAGTGGTGGAACTGTTTTTGGCGGGTTATGAGCCTGTGATTTTGGATAATTTTGTGAATTCCAGGCGTGATATTCCCCAACGGATTGGAAAAATTCTGGGTCGGGAAGTGCGGGTGATTGAAGGGGATTGCACAGACGAAAGAGCCATGCGGGATTTGTTTGCCAGGGAGAAAAGTCTGGCCGGGGTAATCCATTTTGCGGCGTATAAATCTGTGAGTGAATCTGTGCGGGAACCCCTGAAATACCATCGCAATAATATTGGCAGTCTGCTGGTACTGTTGAAATTGATGGAAGAATTTGGGGTAAAAAACCTGGTTTTTTCGAGTTCCTGCACGGTTTATGGAGCGCCAGAAGTATTGCCCGTTACGGAAAACAGCCCGGTCAGAACAGCCGAGAGCACTTATGGTTATACCAAGCAGGTTTGCGAACAGATTATTCAGGATCAGGCTGCGGCAGAAAAAGGGCTGAAAGCCATTTTATTGCGTTATTTCAATCCCATTGGAGCTCATCCATCGGGTTTGATCGGGGAATTGCCCCTGGGCAAACCTGAGAATCTGGTGCCTTACATCACCCAGACAGCCGCAGGTCTGCGCGACCAGCTGACGATTTTTGGGGATGATTATCCCACTCCCGATGGCACAGCCATCCGGGATTACATTCATGTGGTGGATCTGGCGCGGGCCCATGTGGCAGCTTTGCGCAGGCTGGAAAGTGGAAGGGGTGAAAATTGTGAAATTTTCAATGCGGGTACGGGACGGGGAGCCAGTGTGAAGGAACTGGTGGAGGCATTTGAGCGGGTCACGGGCGTGAAATGCCCGCATATTCAGGGAGCCCGCCGCCCGGGCGATATTGCCAGTATTTGGGCAGATGCGACCCAAGTTGAGCAGGTTTTGGGCTGGAAGGCCCAACTTACTATGGAAGACGCTCTGCGTGACGCCTGGAACTGGCAGGTGATGTTGGGGAAATAGGATGAAGAACCAATGAAATTATCTGGTCCGTTTAGCAAAAAAATCAGGGTCACGATTTTGATTGATTACTGCGACGACCTCAATTGAGTGATTATGGCGTAGAATCTTAAAAACAACCGTGTAAGGAAATTTTTTTAGGTATGCAGATCTGTAGCCATTTCCGAGATTTTGAGAAAGGTCAGGCAATTCCCGCAGGCGATTTAATAAGGAAATTAATTCCTTCCTGAAATTTGAACCAAGACCATTTTTTCTTTCATTCAGCCAGGAACAGATTTCTTCAATATCCAGAACCGCATCTGGGGAAGTTTTAAGGGAAAATTTTTTCAAAATCCTCAGCCAAATTTTTTTGAAAGATGTTCATCCAATTCCTCAATCGTCATCATGCTTTCAGGATTTTCCCGGGCCCTTTTCAACCTTTCATCCAAAAATTGTTTTCCATACTCAGTTAACTCGAATTCCTGCGGATCCTCGATCTCAGCCAGCAAAAATTCAATTTGAGCAAGTAAATCCTCCTGTTCTTTTTCAGGAAGGCGCTCAATTCGCTCATAAATGGCTTTGTTTTTCATGGTGTTAATTTAACGAATTTTCCCGTGGAAAATTCATGTTTATCCTACCCAAACCATCTTCATCAATAAACCACCAGCTTTTGCGTAGCCAGCAGGTCGCCTGCTTTGGATTTGAGATTCACCAGAAAAATCCCCTGATTCAGGCTTGCAGGCAGTTGGATCTGCTGCTTATCTGAAGTGATTTCAGTCTGGAAAATTACCCTTCCCTGCAGGTCTGTAAATTCGGCCAGGGTTCCACTTTGAGCCAGTTTGCCTGGCATTGAAAGGGTTACCGTGCCAGAGGCAGGGTTGGGATAAAGGGCAAATAAATTTGCCTCTAAATCTTCCTCCAGACCTACCCAGGGTTGGTTGGAGCAGTACAGATCGTTGCTGTGACCG
Source organism: Bacteroidia bacterium (assembly GCA_020635905.1). GTDB lineage: Bacteria > Bacteroidota > Bacteroidia > J057 > JADKCL01 > JACJYV01. The sequence goes on along the minus strand of JACJYV010000003.1, from coordinate 547,347 downwards.
TCGTCGATTTTGCCGTTGGGGCTACTGGTAAAGGCACAAATCGAGTCCAACCAGTTTTCATTAAACAAGTCCTGCCGTACGATCAATCCCAAATCGATCATTGTCGACTGTCCAGGTGACAGACTGAGCGTATCAATGTGATTGAAAACGTAGTCGTAATAACAAAATGAGCCAATTTTTAGCATCAGATTTACATCCACAGAGTAAAGGATGTCTTGTCCGTAATTGGTTATTTCGACCTGGCAGTTAAATGAACTTGGCCCAAATTCAACCAGGGTGGCATTTGATATGGTCATACCTGAAATGCCGGCATCATTGCTGGAAAGGTCGGTGGCTCCAGTTGCAGGATCAAATTCCTTCACGAAACCATGCCTGGCATATTTCAGGTTTTCGTTTCCATAAACATATACACCTGAGGCGGCGGTCAGGGTTCCTTTGGCTTCCACCTGAGCATCACCCAGACTTTTAAGGTAAATCAAATTCAAATTGGTGTCTACTTTGGCCAGGGCAGCTAATCCATTGAGATCCTTCCCCAGTACCCAAATGGCATTCAGGTCCGGATTAATATCAATGATTTCTGAAAACGAACCTTGCAAATCAACCGAATCCAAAGGAGTCAGGCTAAAGGTTTGAGTCTGCAGGGTGGGGTAGTTGGGGTGCAGGTGTAGGATTTTGAGGTCTTTTGCCAGCCATAGATTTTGGTTTTGGCCTTTTTCAAGATCAACCAGATTTCCGGTAAAGGTAGCCGGGAATTCAAGGAAATTACTATTCCAGGGCCAGAAATGGTGAACCCAACTTGATAATTTGTTGGCCTGAAGGGAAAGGAAGTTGGTACTATCAAGGGTAATGAGCTTGATTGGAGGGCTTGAAAACAGGGGCAACCCGGATGCATTTATGTCCATAGTTCCGTCTGGGAAAAGGAAACTAACGTCATAGGGGTTATCATGGACACAAATCAAATTTGAATCATTCAACTCCGTCCAGACACCTCCAAACGGGGTTTGGGTTGACCAGATTTGATTCAAATTCTGGTCCAGTTTTTGGAATTTGCTCCCAAAAGCAAAATCACACCCATTCACATAGCTCTGCACAAAGAAGTTTCCATCCAGTGAGGTTGTTAACAACCTGTTATACCCGGACCAGCCCGTATTTTGAGCTACTTTCAGCGTGTCACCGGCAAGGTTGGTTTGGAAAATCAGGGTTTGGTCATCTCTTCCCACGGATCCCGCAAAGACAAATCCACCAGTTGGATGCCATACGGCACTATTTACTGGATTATTAAAGAAATCACCAAAGGATTTTTCAGGATGCGCCTGACCAAAGGTCAGGGCAGGGAGGAAGCATAGCAAGGCGGCAAGACTGTAAATGAGGTTCTTCATAAAATGAATTTACAAAATATTGCGTTAATGTGCAAAGAGTTTTTTGCTTTTTTCATTGAACAAATCAGTTCATAATTGCGGCAAAAATCATCCCCAGATTTGACCAGTCTGTCACAGGCTGTGCCAATAATTCACCCAAAGTCCAAACCTCATTATAACACATTTCGCTATCTTCAAAATTATTTTGGTAGGACCGTTCCCCATAAAACTCCTCATTCCACCTGTAATATTCTTCCCCAAATTCCCTTTTACTCCGCTCAAATCTGTTTTTCAGGGATCAATTCCCTAATTTCAGGGCATGAAACGTATTTTTCCCCTCATTGCCCTCTTTTTTTATGTTATTTCCGCCCTCCAGGCGCAAAATCAGGCCCTTGCCGATGTGGCAGTTACGGTTCCCCGACCTTACGTTTATGCCGATCCTGCGCCGTTCAAGGGTGTGCAAATCAAAACCCAGTATGTCACCATGCCCGACAGCGTAAAGTTGGCTGTGGATGTTTATTTGCCCAAAAATTACGTTTCAGGGACCCGTTTACCTGTATTACTACACCAAACCCGCTACTGGCGTGGCCCCCAGCTTCGCTGGCCCTTTTCCATGTTTTCCAACGGACTAAAAGGCCGCTACGGCAAAGCTGTCACCACCTTTGTGGAAAATGGCTACGCCTTCGTCAATGTGGACGTACGCGGCTCAGGAGCCTCTGGCGGCTCCCGCGAATACCCCTGGTCGCCCCCTGAAGTGAGCGACGGAACCCATATCCTCGACTGGATCGTGGCCCAACCCTGGTGCAACGGCAATATTGGCTCGCTGGGGGGCTCCTACAGTGGCACGGCGGCCGAGTTTCTGGCCTCTACCCGCCACCCCAATCTTAAAGCCGTGGCTTTGATGTATTCCCTTTTCGACGTGTACGACGACATTGCCTTCCCGGGCGGGGTCCATTTCAAGTGGTTTACCGACAATTGGGGAGAGGCCAATTCCATGTTGGATCAGAATAAATTGCCCACCAAAAGCTTCAAAGCCCATCTGGCCGTCAAAGGTGTGCGCAAAGTAAAAGGTCAGGGAAAAGTCCTGCGAGAAGCCATCAAATCTCATCATGCCAATAAAAGCGTGAGCGAAACCGTGGCTGACATCCAGTTCAGGGATTCAAAAAGTTCCGTGGCCGGGGTGGGACCCGAAGATTTCAGTCCTTATCACGTGCTGGATGCCATTCGCAAATCCAAAATCGCCATTTATTGCTACTCAGGTTGGTTCGATGGGCCGTATCAGCACGCCAGCATTCGCCGCTGGCTCAATCTGCACAACTTTCAGGATGTCAGGCTTACCATAGGCCCCTGGGAACATGGGGGCAGTTATAATCTCAGCCCTTTTTCCAGGGCTGAGGCGGGCTTCGACCACACGGGCGAGATGCTGAAATTCTTCGATCAATACCTCAAGAACGAAGGCAAAACCACCCAGCCCGAACCCAAAGTCCATTACTACACCATGGGCGAGGAAGCCTGGCATGCCAACGAAACCTGGCCTCCCACGGCCAAAATGGAGGAATGGTATTTTGACCATGAAGGAAAATTGTCTTCTAAAAAGCCCTCCAAAGGTGGAACGGTCGAGATCAAAGCCAATAACCAGTTTGGTACTGGCACGCAAACCCGCTGGCGCAGCCTCATGACCGACGTCAACCAGACAGCCTATGCCGACTGGAACCAGCGGTCGGCCCCGCTGACCCATTTTGAGACGGACACCCTGGCTCAAAATATGGAAATTACCGGCCACCCAGAGGTCGAATTTTGTCTCACTTCGAGTTCTGTTGACGGCGATATGCACGTGTATCTGGAGGATGTGGACGAAAATGGCCAGGCCATTTACGTATCTGAAGGTCTGATTCGCCTGCCATTTCACAAGGAAGAGTACAAAAACAAACCTTATTACGACATCGTGACCCAGCACGCTTACCGCGAAAAGGACTTCGTCCTGCTCAATCCCGGGCAGCTGTACCGCGTTCGTTTCGACATTTTGCCCACCTCTTACCTCTTCCTCAAAGGACACAAACTGCGGGTTTCCATTGCCACTGCCGACCGCGATCATTTCCGCAGTTACACCCCCGACGACGCCGTCTGGTCCCTCAGCATCGCCACGCTTTATCCATCCAAAATCTACCTGCCTGTGGTGCAGAGCGAATAAAAAATTCGGCTATCTTTGGGGGCTTGTTTCAGGGCAAAACCATATCGCTCATCATTCCCTGCTATAACGAGGAGCTGGGGCTGCCCTTCGTACTGGAAAAAGTGCCTGCCTGGATCGACGAGGTCATTTTGGTGGACAATAATTCCACGGATCTTACCGCTGAGATCGGCCGAAAATTTGGGGCCCGGGTCTTTCGCGAGGAGCAACAGGGTTATGGCTTTGCCTACCACAAGGGATTTCGCGAAGCCAAAGGCGACATTTTTGTGACTCTGGACGGCGACGGCACCTATCCCGTGGAGGAAATCGAGCCCCTCATCACCCGTTTGCTCCAGGATCAACTGGATTTCATCTCTGCCTGCCGTTTTCCCCTGCAAAACCCCAAAAACATGGACGTAGTCAGCAAATTCGGCAACTGGGTGCTCACCACCCTCACCGAGATCCTGTTTCGCTACCGTCTGCGCGATTCCCAAAGCGGCATGTGGGTATTCAGATCAGCCATTTTACCCCGCCTCACCCTGCAAAGCAACGGCATGCCCTTCAGCGAAGAAATCAAAATCGAAGCCATTCGCAGAGGGCTCATATTCAGGGAGATACATATCCCGTATTACGAACGCTACGGCGAGAAAAAAATCAAAAAATTCCGCGATGGCCTCCGCAATCTCATTCATTTGTTTCAAATGAGGTTTCGTAAATAGAGGTTAGATTTTAGACTTTTAGATATCAGATATCAGCAGAGACCAATCTCTATAATCTAAAATCTAACAGCGCAGCGATCTAAAATCTTACGATTTAAAATACTTTTTGATCAATTCCTGGGCTTTGTCGATCAGGAAGGGGAGGGAAAATGTGAGTACGAGCAGAAGGAGCAAGCTGTAGTCTGATAAATTTTCCATAATCAGTTTGTTTGGTTGTCTAAAACCCCGTGGTCAGCGGGTGGTCAGTGTTATTTTGCAAAAACTGTTCCGAAAACCAATTTCCCGTTCAGAAATTATTTCGAAACAAAAATATTTCTATGAATGTAACGAATTATCCCTTGCCGGGTTGCGAAATGATCTGACAGATTGAATTTACATCTTACCTCCCAGAACAGGTAGCCAAATCAGGCAAAATCTTACGCACTCAAGGGTGTGGAGTGTTTGGGCGCGTGCCGTTCCGAAAGCATTCGGAATCGTCACCGGGCTCTTCCAGGGGTTCCGTGCTCACGGGTTCGCACCTGCCTCCTGCAAAAGCTGGCAGGAGGCAGCCCTTCCGATCCCTCGCGCAAAAAGAGCTGCGAGCTTAGGGCTGCGAGCTACGAGATTTTTACATTTCTCGCCGCCAGGTTAGTGCCTCTGGCGCCCTTTCAAAAAGATCTTTTAATTCAGGATGGAATTTGTGCTGCAATTGCATTTGCAGCCAAACTGCAGGATTTCGCTGTTCAAGTATGCCTTTCTTTATCCCCAATAATTCAGCCTCAGAATCATGGTCTTCCTTTTTCTTCACATAAAGTTCGAGTGCGTTTTTATAATCCCGAAATGCTCCTTTTCTTGCTTTTGCAATTACATCCCTGTTCAGGTCTAAGACTTTCCACGTGTATTCTGCACGTTTAAATTCTCTGGTCCCTTTTTCCGGGATCTCAACAAAGAAAAATGTATCCAGCAGGTCCAATTCCAGAAATAATTCTGGATTTTCAGACCTTGGATTGATAAAGACAGATTCCCCTTCTGGCGGTTTAACCCCATCAGGACACTGAAAAATCTCATTCTTACCCTGAGGGAAAATGGCAAATTGATTGTTTTTGGGCCCATTACAAGGCCCACAGGCGTATAGGTAATTCTCCCAGACAAAAACCTTTTCAGGGAAAATAGATTTCGGGAAAATATGCTCAACCTCGTCTGCCAGTGAATCTTCGCAATAACAGCAACGTCTGGCTCCTGAACACATTTGTTCAAGAACCTCCTTCACGTGTTCAAAGGTTTTATTTCCTTTTTTATTCTTACCTGAAAACAGGTTTTTTGCCTTCGCAGACCGTTCCTCAAAAGTTGGAATTTCGTCCACCTTTGCCTGCCATTTTTGCAAGTAATTTTGGGCAGATTTCTTGAGGGATTTATCTGGAAGCCTGATCATTGCTCAACCCGTAGGAAAAATTTGGCGCAATTTTTCAAGCTCCTCCTTTTCCTTCTGATTACTCAATTGCCCTTTAATTAACTTCTGGTTTAAACGAGCCAGCTTCGAGCGTAATTCCTGACTTTCTTCTGAAGAAGTTACATCCTTGCCAAAGGCTTCTGTACCATAAGCTTCCAGAATATTTCCATACACCAGGCGATCAAATTCTGCTCCCTCCAGTTTCCTGGCTGGCATATCTGAACCAGGATCTCCCAGTTTCCAGACCGAGCCCCGCCTTGCTGCCTGACAGATGATTGGGCTGTGAGTGGTCACAATAAATTGGATTTTGGGAAAATGATCTACAAACCAGTCCCCAATTCGCTTCTGCCAGGTAGGATGGAGGTGGGCATCCACTTCGTCGATTAGGACTATGCCTGGAAGGTCAATGATGGGATTGCCTTTTTTAATATGGTAGAAGACTCTGTCCTCGGTGTAACGCAAGATCATTTGACGAATCAACTCAAAGCAAAGTGACAAGATTGATTTGAATCCATCTGAAAGCTCATTTGCATCCATTTCATTCCCATTTGAATCCTTAAAATATACCCCTTTGGAGTTTACTTTTACAAGTTCAGAATTATTGGGCAAAAGCTGGCTTTCATTTAAAAAAGTTTGAAAGTACTCTAACCATCTCCCTTCATAAAAATTATCATTTTTCAATGAGTGAAGGTTAATTAGCCATTTCAAACCTTCTCCTAATGATACCTCCTCTTCAAATACACTCAAGTGCCTTGCGGCAATTGGATATGATTTACTGATACTTTCCCATAATTTAGTATCCCCACCCTTAAACCTTCGAAAAGGGCCATATCCTGCCGAAAATGGCCCACTACTTTCCCAAAATAAACTGCCACCTGGGGCTCCATTTGTAACTGTTACAATTGAACCACCACTTTCTGTATTTGGGATAATTTCCACATTCTCATCTTTAGTTCGTCTGAAAAGAATGGCAGCCTTTAGTTCTAGTTGGGTGGTTGGACGAAAGGCAATCACTTCAATTTTTCCATTTTGAGATTTGGATGACAACCATGAACTCCAATCTTGTCTTAAAGTAGGTGCAGCAAAAGGCCCCACCAATCCCAAAGAAATCGCCTTCACAATTGTCGATTTCCCAGACCCATTATCTCCAATCAGCACATGCCAACCTGCGGGCTTATCAAACTCCATGGTCAGGTTTTTGATCGCTTTGATGTTTTCAAGATGGACTTTTTTGATATACATATTCAAAAATAACGATTATCCAGAAGGTCTGATTTACTTTTTCGAAAAAGAAATTCAATCCCCAATCTCTGAAATCTAAAATCTGACCCTCTCAAATCTCAAAAATCAATGCACATGATTCGTGTGCCCATGGCACCCGCACTTCATCTCCATCATGGAGCCAGTGTCTTCATGCCAGGGGAAGGCGTCGCTGCCTTTGGCGCTTTCCCAGAAGAAAGGCGCCCGCTTCACGTCGTAATTACCAATTTCATTCATGGTTTCCGCGTCATAAACCCGGCCGTTTTGGATCACAGTGCTGATAAATTCGCTGTTGCGGATATTTTCCAAGGGATTTTTATCCATGATGATCAGGTCGGCCAGTTTGCCCGGCTCCAGCGAACCAATTTCGCTGTCCATGCCGATGTATTCCGCGCCCCAAAGGGTCGCGGCGCGGATGGCTTCCAGTTCGGAAAATCCTCCCTGCTCAAACATCCACATTTCCCAATGTGCACCCAGGCCGTGCAATTGCCCGTGGGCACCCAGTTGCACCCGTCCGCCAGCGTCGATCACGGCTTTGGCACCAGCAGCATTCTGGAAATGCCCAAAATCCTCGTCTGGAATCATCATGCGACGCATGGAGCGGCTGTCCAGCATTGCCCGGGGATAATATTTGAGCAGGCGCTCATTTTTCCAGACTTCCGTTTTCTGGTACCAGTAATTTTCACCCCAAATCCCGCCATAACCCACGATCAGGGTAGGGGTGTAGCCCACTTTGGACTTGCCCCAGAGTTGGGCCACGTCCTGGTAAACCGGGCTCACAGGAATGGAGTGCTCGATGCCCGTGTGTCCGTCGAGGATCTGGCTCATGTTGTGAAAAAAGAAAGATCCCCCCTCAGGATAGACCATCATCTGGTTTTCGCGGGCGGCCTGTATCACCTGCTGACGCTGGTTGCGACGGGGCTGGTTATAGCTTTTGACCGAAAATGCGCCCACAGCTTTCATTCTGCGCAGGTGCCCTCGTGCATCATCCAGGTTATTGATCACAGCCTTGAAATCGCCCTCAGCACCGTACAGAATGGTCCCCGTGGAGTAGATTCTGGGGCCTTTCATCAGGCCGGCTTTTTGCATTTCGCTTTGCGAAAAGACCATTTCCGTGTTGGAAGAGGGGTCGTGCGAGGTGGTCACCCCGTAGGCAAGATTGGCATAATAGCTCCATTGCTGCTGGGGCGAAATTCCATTATAACTGTTGCCCAGGTGGGCGTGTACATCCACAATTCCAGGCATGATGGTTTTGCCTTTGGCGTCAATTACAAAGCCATTTCCAGGCACTTTCACCTCGCCTGATTTCCCAATCGCCTCAATTTTATTGTCCTTGATTACAATGGTGCCGTCCTCAATCACTTCGTCTCCCTTCATGGTGATGATACGGGCATTTTTGATGATTACCGTGCCTTTGGGGACGTCATAGGGCACAGAGAAGCCAATATTAACCCCCGTGGTGTCAATGGCAGGCAGACTGTCGGGTGCACCTTCCACGAAGGTGAAGCAGTTTTTCAAGTCCCGCGAAAAATATTCAGGACCCGTGGTCCAGTGCAGGGTTTTACTGTCGCCCGACCAGTGCAGGTAATCGCCCATGTCGCGGGTCACCTTGTAAACGGGAAAATTCCTCATGCCACCCGAAAGATCGACTGCATTGCCCGATTTGGGAAAAGGAGCCACATATACTTTGTACAATTCACGAAAAGCCACCCATTGGTCGTCGGGACTGGGCAGAATGTCCGTGGCGTACTGGGAGGTAAAATGAGTGCGTTCGTCCATTCCGTTCAGGTCGCAGCTTTTGAGGGCCTTGTTCTTGCCTTCGCGGCTGCTGAAATAGATGCGGTCGCCCTTGGCGTTGAAGCGGGGGCTGCCGCCATTGTCGCGCAACATTTTCAATCCCGAGCCATCTGCTTTGCAAAGATAAATTCCCGTTTCGTTGGAAAAGGCATTTCCCAGGACAGAAGTCCCGCCCCCTTTTTCAAACACCAGCCAGTTTCCGTCGGGGGAGAAGGTTGGATTGTGGTAATAACCCTTTTCAGAAGTGATTTTGAGTGCAGTTCCTCCCTTGAGATCGTGGATTTTGATGGCACCCATTTCTGCATCTGACCAGCTTGCATAGGCTATTTTACCTCCGTTGGGGGAGAAGGAGGGGTAAAATTCATGCTCATTGGCTGTGGTCATGCGCTCGGCCTTGCCTTTGGGCATTTTCTTCACCCAAATTTGCCCCATGGCGTTGAAAGCCACCGTTTTGCCGTCCGGCGAGGTGGTGGTATGGCGCAGCATTTTGGTTTGAAATTCCTTGCCGCACACTTCCTGTTTGAATTTCACGGGTTCAACCAGGGTTTGCTTTACGTTGACGGTGAAGGGGATTTCCGTAGCCTGGCGGGTTTCTGTGTTGATTTTCCAAAAATGGCCTTTTTCGCCCCAGATGATGATGTTTTTGCCGTCAGGAGTCCAGTTGAAGCCCGGGTAAACCCCAAATGTGGCCCAGGTTTCCTGCTGATCTTTGTTGAGTTTGTCGTAAATGGGCCATTCTTCCCCGGTTTTGAGGTCATGCAGATAGAGGACCGTCTGCTGACGGACCCGCTTTACAAAGGCCAGCAGTTTGCCGTCCGGGCTGGTTTGGGGCCGTACGGCCCCACCCTGGCTGGCAATGATGCTCTCCAGTTTTCCTTCCACGCGGTCGTAGCGACGAATGTGGTAAATGACCCCGTGGGGATCCTTATTGTATTCAAAAACAGGACCTCCACTCATGTCTTCAGAGAAATACACATAGCGCCCGTCCGGGCTCACCCAGGGTTCACCCACATCGAGCTGGTCGTCTTTTTTCCTGGTAAGTTGCTGGCCCGAGCCACCCGTGATATGCCACAACCAGATTTCGCCCGAACCCAGGGACCGGGTGGAGGTAAAGTGCTTTTTGGCCACCAGATACTGGCCGTCAGGCGTCCAGGCCGCATTATTGACCAGGCGAAAATCCTCCTGGGTGATCTGCTTTTTGTCTGATCCGTCGCGGTTCATGACCCAGATATTGTCCCCGCCGCCCCGGTCTGAGGTAAAGGAGATATTTTTGCCATCCGGGCTGAAACGGGGATGGACTTCGTAGGGCAGGCCCGTGGCCAGGGGTTTGGCCGTGCCGCCTGTGACAGGCAGGCTGTAAATGTCGCCCAGCAAATCAAATATGATTTCTTTGCCGTCAGGGCTCACATCCAGATTCATCCAGGTGCCTTCTGTGACCGTAAATTCAACTTCAGAGGAGGGGCCGTGGGGATCTTCGGTCTTCCATTCTGCTTTTTTCTGGGAAAAAATCTGGGAAAAGGTGGTCAGTATGAACGCAACCAGGAGAAATAAATTTCGCATAATTCAGTTTTTGAATCTAACAGGGCGGAATTTACAAAATCCAGACGGATTTTGTTTGTTGAATGGTGGCTTCCTTGCAGAATCCATTCTCTGAAACCTACAAGCCAGGCGAATTTTCAGCCATTTTCGACAATTCCAGGCGAGCCAACTGGCCCTTGACTTCACTGGCCGTCTGTAAACGGATATGCAGGCCTTTCTGGTCTGAAAAGGCCCTTGATTCCACTTCAGCGAGTGATTCTCCCTCCATTTTGACCTCCCAGCCAAGGCTGTCCCGGGTGGCATATTTGTCCAGATCCAGGGTCAGGGGGCCACCTTTGCGAATTTCAAGCACAAATTCTCCCCGATCATTCAGGTGAACGGCAGAATTATCCAGATTTCCCAACAACCAGGGCGGCACCATCAGTTTTTCCCCTTCAGAGGTTACCCCAACTTTGGGACTGTAAAGATTAAAATGCACCTTACTTACATAGCCTGTGGGCGAAGTTCGCACTTTCACAATGCGATAGGTACTGTGAAAAGCAGGCCGGGCCAGGAGTGAATCTCCCACCCTGAAACTGGGTACAGAACCATTGTCGAAGACAATCAGGTCCGGATTTTCCTGCAAAACGTAGTCTGCATTGCCCAGTTCGTGCCCGATCCATCCTGTTCCCATATCCCTGGGTGGATGACGTGGCAGCCAGTAATCGTTGAGTCCCAGCATGTCCAGAGCTGGGAATTTGGTATGGTAAGGAATGCAACCAGCCGCGGTGATGGCGATTTTGGGCTGCTTTGCCTCAAAGGCAGTACGCAGATTCCAGGCCAGTTCCCGGCCCACCACCTCCCATTTTTCCGCTTTGGCCCTGCGGTTGCCCTTATCTGCAAATTGTACCAGAATTAATAACCCAAAAAGGATTATCCCAAGTCCGTTAACCATAAATTTGGAAGGAGTTTTTTGCTTAATCCATCCTTCTTTTCCCACTAAACTTATTCCTTCTGTCAGAATCAATGCGAATGCGGGAATCAGGGGGACTGTATGACGATGACCGGGAAAAATGTCTCCCCCAATGAAAATCTGGTAGGGAATCATCAGTAGCAAGGGAGCAAGCAAAAGCACTGCTTTTGAGCGAAATTCAGGGTTTTTCAGCAGGCGAAAAACCAAAAACAAAGCGATGAGGGAAAAAGGCAGCAGCACGAAAAGGCCGCTGCCCACGTATTCAATTCCCTCCCAAAAGTGACGGGAGGAGGGCGAAATTTTCACCAAAGCTGTGTTGGGGACCCATTCGCCGTAATAACTTTTGCGCCAAAGTATTTGTCCGCCGTACAAAAGGACGGGAAAAGAGGCCAGAATCGCCATCTCTTTGACCAGCTTTTTCAAATCAGGCAAGGAATGCCAGGCCAGGGCCACGGCAAAGGCAACACAAAAAACCGGGGAATCTGGTCGGGTCAGGCAAGCCAGGCCAAGGGCCAGGGAAACTGCAGGGAGCAGCCAGCCTTTCGGCTGGGAAGCCTCAAAATAGCGCATCCCGCCCGTCCAGGCAAAGGCCAGCAAAAGGGCCAAAAGAGGCTGTTCCAGCCCTCCCAGGGCCCAAATAGACATGGGCGCCGCCAGTCCCAGAAACAACATAGGCGCCAGCCCGCTTTGGTTTGCATTTCTGCGGGCAAAACTACCCATCACCAGAATGACCCCAAGGCTGCAAGCAATGCCCAGCACCCGGGCAGCCAGGATCAAATCCATGCCCAAAAAGCCCAAAAGGGCGATAATGAGGCAGTACAACAGGTTGGAATATCCCTCGACCGGGCGTCCGTCGGTCCAGGTAAGGCCTTTGCCCTCCAGAAAACGCTCCACATAGCGAAGCGAAATCATGGAATCATCCGTGAGAAAAGGGTAATAATAAATTATCAGAAGGGTCGAAGCCACCAACGCAGGTGCCAGAGCCAGCAGGAAATTCAGTCTGTGGGGAAGCTTTTCTTTCAAGATTCCGCCAATTTAGCCTGAATATTTTAATCCCTGAAATTTAGTGGCTGTCCTTTTTCAGGAGCTCGGGGTATTTAGACTGAAATTTCTTCAATCTGGGAATGGAAACGGCCTTCACATAGCCCTGGTTGGGGTTTCTCCGTTCAAAATCCTGGTGATATTCCTCGGCAGGATAGAAGGCCTTCAGTTTGCTGACTTCCGTGGTAATATTGCCCGAAAAGGCCTTTTCAGCGATCAGTTGTTTGATATACATTTCAGCCGCCGCTTTTTCCGTGTCGTTTTGGTAGAAAATGGCTGAACGGTACTGAGTGCCATGGTCAGGGCCCTGCTGATTGAGGGTGGTGGGATCATGCGAGCCAAAAAAGACTTTGAGCAGGGTTTCGTAGGAAACCACGGATGGGTCGTAGTAGACTTCGACAGACTCAGCATGGCCTGTCCGTCCGCCGCTGACCTGATTATAGGTGGCTGTGCCTGCGCTGCCACCAGCGTAGCCCGAAATTACCTCATGCACCCCCTCCACAGATTCAAAAATGGCCTCCACACACCAGAAACAACCACTGGCAAAGTAGGCCTTAGAATAACCCGCCAGCTCCTCTGAAGTGGCTTTTTCTTTGCTGGCCTGGGTATGTGAACTCTGGCCAGAGCAGGAAAAAAAGGTAAAACTGATCAGGAGGGTGAGAAGAAAGGAAGGGTATTTCATATCAATTTTTATTATATCTACGGTCTTAAACGATTTCAGGACTTCAAAAGATTAACTAATCTTCGCCCAAGTGGTTTTTGGTCATTCAACTGACATTCAATACAGGCCATAATATTCAACTCTGATCTTTATCTGTTCCAATTTGACCTGATACCTGAATTGCCAAAACCAGATGCAGAAATTGAATTTATCTTCCTGGATTTTACCTGTAGTGAAATTTTTTGCACCAGTTAAGTTATTTGTAATCAGTTGATTATATGCAAAAGTGCAAATTTTGGGATTACGCTCCGTAAAATTGCATCAGGTTTTGGGTGTTCCACGGAAGTGCCTGTTCAGGGCGAAAGCCAAGTTGCTCCAGCATGACATTCAGGTCCGTTTCGCTGCTGGCTTCCAACTCCAGAAACTCAGGAATACAAGCGAGCTTGTCGAGATAGCGGTCGATGACCGCGTGACCCAGTGGCAGGCGCCACTGCGCCCGTATTTTGCGGTGGCTCAGGACCTCGCGGTAACCCATGGCGCCCAAAATGCGACGCATTTCTTCAAAATCTGAGACGGTGACTTCGTGCTCTTCCATGGATTTGCTGGTGGCTGAACCCAGATTAACCTTGTAGGTCAGGGTCACACTTTCGCCTTCGCGACGCAGGCGCAGCAGATTACCTGCTGCTTTGATGCCGCCAGTTGCATCGTCGAAGACGATGGCAAAAAATTCCGCCTCAAATTCCTTTTGCGCGCCCAGGGCATTGAGGCGGGCCTCTACTTCCTGGCGGTCAATTTCCAGGACTTTGACTTCAATCTCCTTCATGTGGGGAAAAATTGGTTTCAGGGGTTCAATTTAGAAAATTGAACCAAATGCAGCTATGGACAATGAACAATTCTTAGAGAGCAATGAACAAACCCGTTAATAAAAATCACCTTTTGTCATGGCTTGAAACCCCGAAAATCAAAATCAAAGGGATTAAAAACCAGACGTAGCGCTGAAACATGGCGGCGGAAATGGTGACCGCGGGCAGGTAGGCCAAAATGTAGAGCATCAGGGCAAATGTCGCTCTTCCCAGCCGTTTTCGTTGATTAATGGCCAGTCCCAGGGAAACAAGCAATAAGAAAAAGGCAAGAATCCAGTAATATCTGTTCCAGTTGAAGGGGTGAGGATTTGTGTAATGGAAATTCTCCTGAAACCATAGATCCGTTTCGGGAAATGCCACTTTTTCTGATTCCTGGAAAGGATGAAGCAGGTTGGGCAGAATGAAACGGGTCAAATGTTCGACGGGATACTTGAGAATCAGGTGGCGCGAAATGCAAGATAGTTCTCCCGAAAGCTGCATAATTTCCTGAGTGGAGAGATTTTCCTGGCGAATAAAAGACTGAAGGGGATAATTTGGATCGTGAATATGGGCCGTGGTAAAGGTAGAACGGAGGTTAAAAATTCCATACTCCTGATTTTGGTCAAGCAAATGCACGATGAAGCGGGATTTGAGGGATTGGGAGTCAAAAATCTCACTTTCAGAAATGCCGCAATAACTGTCTTCAGGGTAGAGATATGCTGCATTATTCCATTGATTCATACCTGAAAACGCATTGATCTTCCAGGTGCCAAATTCATGGGCGTAATAGGCTTTCAAGGGAAGAATTGCGAGTTGAAATCCTGCAATTAAAAGGAAAATTGGAAAGAGAATTTGCCTCCATCTGCGCCAGTGAAGAAGAACCAGGTAAAAGATAGCCACCAAAAGAGTCAGGGTAGCCGCGTAGCGGGTCAGGTAGCTTGCACCCAGCAGCAAGCCCAGCAAAGCCGCTGTTTTCAGTTGGGCAGGATTATTTCCCAGGCGCACCAGCAGAATCAAAGTCAGGATGGTCTCACTCAGGAAAACAGACTCGCTCAGAATGCTCACGCAAAATATTCCTGAAGCATAATCTGCAGCCAGCAAAAGCGCGGCCAGTCCACGAAAAAGGGAATTTTGCACCCATTCCAGCAAAGCCAGGGCCGAAACCAGGGCAAAAAGGCCGCTTTGCAGCACCACAATTCCATACAAGCCCAAAAATCTGGCCGCCAGGCTGGCAAAAAGGTTGTAACCCGGGGGATGATAAAGCCCGGCCTGCAATTGCAGGTAGCCAAAGCTGTCGTCCTCGTAGTGGATGCCCAAAATCAAAAGCCAGACGAGTTTACCCAGCAAAATCAACCCGGCCAGCAGCCAGAATTCCCGTTTGCGGAAATGAGCCCAAAGGGGAGGATATGTTTCGGGTGTTTCCAGGTTAATTTTGGATCAGATTTTGCATAAAAGTAACCAATTTGCGGCCTTCTTCCTGCCAACTGTATTCTGCGGGTGGAATCGTTTTGGGGTAAAAATAAGCAGTTGGATTTTTCAAAATTTCCCCGATTTCTGCCACGGTTTCTTCTGAAATGGGCAAGGAAATGGCCTTGCCAAAGCCCAATCGCTCATTCAGGGCATTCCAGGGTGGATTTTGGGTGAAAAGCAGGGGCTTTTGCAAAGCCATAAATTCGTAAAACTTGGTCGGGATGCGCTCCCGCAAATTCTCCCTGAGCTGGTAAAAAGCCAGGCCCAGGGTGCAGCCTGCAATTTCTTGCAGGAGGGTTTCATGGGGCAGGTATTCCTGCCCTCCCAGAAGCCTGAAACGGGCTTTCAGCCCGTTTTGAGCCACAAATTGCTGGATTTTATCCAGCAATTCCTTGTCGTGCGTGTGTCCCGCCACCGTCAGGTCCACCATCCTGGATGCATTGAGCTTTTTCCAAAGCTCCAAGGCTTCCCAGATTCCCCAATTGGCCGCAATCGTACCCGAAAACAGGAGCCGTGGCACGTTTGGAAGGATGATGGCGGGTACCTGACTGTTGAATTTATTCGCGGCCAGCACGGATTTTTTTCGGGCTGTTTTTCCCAGGTCAAAACAAGCCTCTGCATACACCACCCCGTCCAGAAAGGGCATCCAAAACCGTTCCCACAACTTGACCATTGGAGCCAGCAGGCTCCTGAAAATGGCCGGATAATAGCCAGCATGACGGATATTCAGGTAGTAATCCTCGTGTACATCGTACACGATTTTGGCGCGGTTCAGCAGTTTCAGCCAGAAAGTGAGCCACAATAATTCAGGGGTGTGCAAAACGTAAATCCGGGCCCGCTCTCGCAGGGCGAGGCGTAAAATCTGCCAGGGAACGGAGAAAAAACGCCGGGCACTCAGGCGGGAAAAGGGTTTCAGGGGGATGATTCGCACCCCCTTTTGACTGCTTTCCATTGGATCCGGGCTCTGCCCAATGATCGAAACGGCAAAGCCTGCCCCTTTCAGCGTAAGGGCTTCCTTGAAAAAGATGCGGCTGTGAACAGCCGGGTTCAAAACCGTCAAATGAGTTATTTTTAACTTGCTTTCAGCCAAAATGCATCCTTTGGCACAAGATAGACAGCCGACCCGGCATCTGCAATGTGCTTCGCTCAACAAAATTACCTAATTTTGCCAAGCAATTCAGTTGCAAAATGACCCGCATTTTCATCGCCTCCATAGCCTTCAGCCTGATTTTGCTGCTTTCTTTTGGCAAAAGTGAGGCGGCGCGCATTTCCCTGGAGGATTACACCTATACCCTGGCCGAAATTCATAGCCTTTGCCTGCAAAGCCAGGATTCAGCAAGTTTTATCGCCCTGAAACAGCACCTCCTACAGTTGCCTGAGTTTGTGGTGGTGGCCTATTCCATGAGCAACGACGAGACCGCGGTGCAGCGCCTTTCCAATAACTGGCTGCGCAATTATTTTGAGTATAATGTGGTGGAGGAGGAAAATGAACATGCGGCCCAAATGCGGGCGGTCAATAATCTGGCTTTCCTTTTGGACCGTGAAGTAACCCGTTTGCAGGATCTTGGCCAGTTTCCACTGAACGATTTCGAGCTTCAAAAACGGGTCAGTGACATACTGAAGAAAGATATTTACACTTTTGAGGACCAAAGGCCAGAGGAAAAGGAGAAAGAAAAACCCACGGAAAATGCATTTCTGAACTTCATGGAGCGGATTTGGAAATACATAGACGTCATTTTGGTTACTTTGGCAGCCATCCTGGTGATTTTTGTGTTGATTCGTTTGGGCCGCTGGCTCGATTTCAGGAAGAAACCTGAAAAGGTGAATTTGCCCGTTGCGGGTGGCTTGTTGCGTGAAACTGACCCCCGCGACTCTGTTTCCCTGCGTGAAATGGCCGAAAAGCACCTGAAAACAGGTTCCCTGGAGCTTGCGGTACGCTACTATTACCTGGCTTTTATCTTGCGCCTCCACGAGTCAGCCCTGATCCATTTCAACCCTGCCCTTACCAATTGGGAGTATCAGTTTTTGCTGGAAAAAAATCATTTTCCTGAAAAATCTTCCTTTGGCGTTACCAGCACTTTTGATGAAAGCCATTACGGGGAAAAACCTGTTAACCGTGACCGCTTTGCCCGCTTCCTGGCCGATCTGAAGGATCTGGAACAGGTTTTGGAGCAAAAAATCAATCCAAAGGGGGCAGGCAAATGAACAGTCGTCGTCGCATACTGACCCTGGCCAGCCTGGTTTTGCTTTTTATGGTTGGATTTTTCTATCTGATGCGCTTTTCTGATTCGTCTGAAACCTCATTTTTCCCCAACTTTTCGACCTATTACACCAACGACCACGGCACCCATGCTCTGTATGCCTTTCTGGAAGGGGAAAAGGACTTTGAAGTTCGTAAAAACTACCTCCCTCTGGATAAAACTGACGAAAACAGTCTGGAAAATTTCGTCTTTATTGCTCCCGAGGAAGGCTTTGCTCAAGACGAGATCGATCGCCTCAACGACCTGATCTTTGACGGATCCATTGCCATCGTTTGTGTGCGGAATTATAATAATTTTCTTGAAGACTGGGGAGTTTATACACCTGAAACGGGCCATAAGGACGCCTATGAGGATGGTATTCTGGATCTTGGGCCTGCGCTGCCTGACCCTGTCTGGTATGGGATGGAGTTGCCACGTTATCTGCGCAGGGAGTCCTTTTCTGAGCATACCCTTTCGTCGATCAACCAGGATTTTGCCTATCATTTCAGTTCAGATACCCTGCCCATTCGCCCCATTTTTCAAACGGCTGAGGGTGAGACCCATGTAGGGTATTTTTCCTATGGAAGAGGCGGGATTTACCTTGTTTCCAATCCCCATCCCTTTACCAATGCGGGGTTGCGATTCCCCTCCAATGTGACCCTGGTGACCACCCTTTTCAATCAGGTGCGGCAGCAAAACCCTGAAACTTTCGTTTTTGATGAATACCACCATGGTTTTCACATGGAATCTGTGGCCACTCCTATATCCATTCCTCAGGTCAGGTATATGGTTTGGGGAATCCTGCTGACCTTTGCCCTAACCATCTGGTCATTTGGGCGACGCGACCGCAAACCTGTGCCCATTTTGCGGGAACCGCGCCGCTCCATTTCTGAATTTGTAACTTCCATGGCCACCATTTACCACCGTAAAGGAGGAATTCCCTACCTTTACCGCGATGTGGTCAACCGTTTTGGCGCCCGTTTGCGCCGTTCTTTGGGGCTTTCGGCCCGCGGCCTCAACGATCCCAAAGTTCTTTACCCGGCGGCAGCCCGCAAATGGGGCAATCCTGAAGCCGAGAAATTGAAAATTATCATGAAAAATCTGGCTTCAAACCAGTCTGAAAACCCTGAATTTCTGGCCGTGGCGGTCGAAATCAGAAAATTTTCCATCAGAAATAAACTCGATATTCATGTCTGAACAAGTCAAATCCCTGATCGAACAAGCCTGGGAAAACCGTGAACTGATCCGTGAAAAGGAAACCCAACAAGCGATAGAGTGGGTCATTGAAGAGCTGGATAATGGTCGCCTGCGCTGTGCAGAACCTGTAAATGAAGGCTGGAAAGTGAATGATTGGGTCAAAAAAGGGGTAATTCTCTACTTTCCCATTCGCAAAATGGAGGTCATTGAGACACCTCCCTTTGAATACCATGATAAAATGGCTCTGAAGACAGGTTATCTGGAAAAAGGAGTACGTGTGGTGCCACCAGCCACTGCCCGCTACGGGGCATTTATTTCCCCGGGCGTGATTCTCATGCCTTCCTACGTGAATATTGGCGCTTATGTCGATTCTGGAACCATGGTGGATACCTGGGCCACCGTGGGCAGTTGTGCTCAGATCGGCAAAGACGTGCATCTGAGTGGGGGAGTGGGCATTGGTGGCGTGCTGGAGCCCGTGCAGGCTGCTCCCGTGATCATTGAAGATGGCGCTTTTCTTGGCAGCCGCAGCATCGTGGTGGAAGGAGTGAGAGTCGGTAAGGAAGCCGTTTTAGGTGCCAATGTGGTACTTACGGGCTCCTCCAAAATCATCGACGTGACTGGCTCTGAACCTGTTGAATATAAAGGTTATGTACCACCCCGTTCAGTGGTGATTCCGGGTTCGATTGCCAAAAAGTTTCCCGCCGGGGAATATCATGTACCTGCAGCCCTGATCATTGGTCAGCGCAAGGAAAGCACGGATAAAAAGACCTCACTCAATGATTCGTTGAGGGAATTTGGCGTTTCTGTATAGGAATCAGGGTTTAATCTGAACCATCAACGAGGAAAATTCAGCTTCAGCCCGCAAAACCAGGTGGTAAAGTCCTGCTGGCAATGGGCCTAACTCAAGTCTGCTTCCTGCCCGGCTGATTCCCCGGGGAAAATTCCAGTTGCGTAATTGCCTGCCGTTCTGGTCAAAGAGGGCAATTGAGGTGTTTTTCTGTTCAAATTTTGTCCCTTGGATCATCAGGTAAGCCTGGGTTGGATTGGGAAAAACGATTAAATCCATTTCACCTGCCAGGGATTCCTGTCCGTCCAGCACCACGGAAAGTGGCGCGGAAAGCACAGAACAGCCCTGTGCATTGGTAACCTGGACCTGATAAGTTCCGTTTTGGGTCGCGGTAAAGGTTGGATTGGTGGCCCCTGAAATGGGGTTTCCATTCAGAAACCATTGATTTCCACTGGAAGCAGATGAGGTCAGTTGGGGGCCGTTTTGAGTGATGGTGGGAACAGGAGGCAGGGCATTGACGGTGACAAAGGCAGAATCACTTCCTGCACAACCCTGAGCGCTGGTTCCAGCTACATGTATCCAGCCTGAGGCATTGGGAACGGCCTGTGTACTTCCCACGCCGCTTTCCAAAAATCCCGGGCCCGAAAAATCATACATTCCAGTGCCGCCAGCGGCGCTGACAGCCAGGGTATCACCAAGGCAAAGGGGCGCCGCTGAAAGCATGATTTGAATTGAGGGCAGAGAATTAACGGTAATTTGGGTCGAATCAAGTCCAGTACACCCGTTTGCGTCCGTAAAAGAGGCATAATACCAGGCTGTGTTTTGCGGGGCGAAAGACACAACATTTACCCCGCTCACATTGAGCCCGGGTCCCTGGAAATTGTAATTGGGACCGCCCCCGGAAGCGGAAAGTAGGGTGCTGTCACCTGCGCAAAGGCTGGAGGGGGAGGCCGCAACCGAAATGGCAGGCAGAGAATTTACGGTAACGGTTTTCTGGATTGAATCCCGGCAGGCGCCATCCACGATGACCAGTTCGATCACCTGACTGCCTGCCTGCGGCAGTACGATAGAGGTATTGCTTTGGTTGGAAAAAGAATTTCCATTCAGTTTCCAGGAAAAGGCAGTTCCTCCTGAACTTGAATTGGTCAGCAACAGGGTATCGCCCAGGCAAATTGAGCTGGAAGAAAGCCCAAAATCTGCCTGAATGGAGCACAGCACGGCATTGCCAAACTGGGTGATAAAAGGATTGCTGGTTCCTGAAAATGTAGGGTTGTAGTACCACCCGTTTGCAGGATTTACCAAAGGGAAATTCGAAGAATAAGTTAACCCGCTGATGAGGACGTTTCCTGCAGGATCGACCTGGATGCCCCCTGCATAATCTATGGCATTTCCTCCAACAAAAGTGGACCATTCCAGTCCGTTTGCCTGATCGAATCTGCCAAAAAGCAAATCCTGGCCCCCTGCGGGAGCGGCCTGGTAGTAACTTCCGTTTCCGGGATTGACCAGGGGGAAGTTATTGGTCTGGGAGTCTCCAAGGAAATGAAATTTGCCATCCTTGCTGGTTGTGCTGTAGAAAGGGTAGACCATTTCTGTGCCCGTCCCCCCACAATAGGTAGCCCATTCCATGACTCCCTCTGTTGAAAATTTTGCAATATACATGTCAGAAACACCAGCCCGACTTCCCTGGAAATAGGCGCCTCCTCCTGGATTCAGGGTCGGCATATCTGCGGAAGTAGCAATTCCTGAAAGGTAAATATGCCCTAAAGTGTCGCCCGATACGGTTACCAGGCCAATCTCATTATCCGTTCCTCCCACATAGGTGCTCCATTCAAGCGCCCGGTTAGAATTAAATTTCAAAATGAAAAAATCCTGTGGCCCGTCCGCAATGGAATCAATGAATGCGCCCCCACCAGGATTTGTGATTGGTAAGGGGCCGATGGACAGGTAACCCGCAAGTCCCGCCAAAAAAATATCCTGATCAGGTGAAATAAAAATGGAGTGGATTTCTTCCCCTGAGTAACCCCCAAAATGGGTGCCCCAGGTCATAACATAGTTTGAATCAAATTCCAGAATAATTGCCTGTGAACCCGATCCGTAAAAAGTTCCGCTAAAGTATGCTCCCCCTCCGGGATCGGCCATGGTCAAACCCGATGGGGAGGCAGACCTGCCTCCCATGAAAATCCTGCCCGAAGAGTCCCCTGCAAGGGCAATGATTTCATCATAGCTGTTGCCTCCGTAGTAGGTGGCCCATTTTCTCACCCCATTATTATCAAATCCCACCAAATAGCCGTCTGAGGTCCCTCCTCCCATGGTCCCCTGATAGAATGCCCCTCCCCCCGGATTGAAAGCCGGAAAATTTGTGGATTGGGTTACCCCGCATGCCCACAGCTTGCCATATTTATCCTCGTACAATTGGGCCGAGCTTTCATAATTACTTCCCCCGTACAAAGTCGCCCAGGTTATCTGGCGATTGGTATTCAGGCGGGCAATATACAGATCGCTCCCCCCGGCATTTGATGTCGTGTACCAGGCTCCATTTCCGGGATTTACGCCAGGAAATCCTGTTCCCAGGGATCTGCCCGAAAGGTAAAGCGTTCCTGATTCTGCCAGATATAATTCTTCATTCCCGGTCGAACTTGCACTCCCAAAATAGGTGGACCAAAATAATGGAGGATCAATCAGGAGTTCCTGACTGTTATCGTATTGACCCAAATTAATTCTGAGAACATCATCCTGCAACTCAAAGGAGGAAGGCACCTCAGACTTCCCTTGAAAGGCCGCCAGTTTTCCTTCCTGGATGCTGCCAAAGCGGGTATGGATAGTGGCAGAATGTCTATCCCAATCAAATTTATCTGCCCCAATATATTTCAGTTTAATTTGTCGAGGATCCGCCCCTGGTTTTACCCGAAAATCATATTTCAAACCCTGATCAGAGAAGTATAAAATCCAGTCAATACCCGGATAAACCTCCTTCAGGGCGACCTTTTCGAATTCCCTGACCCCGGTTATTCCCTCTGGACAATTACTCAGATAATAATTATTTACCCTCAGAAGGGCATTTAAGGATTCTGTTTCAGGATTTGGATTCGCTCCTTCCAGTTCCATATCAAGGCGATAAAGGTAGGTGCTGTCGCCTTTTGGGGAATGAAATATGTAGGAAAGCCCCGTTTTTCTGATAAAAACACCCAGGGGCTGATCGGGAATTTCAAACAAAATATCGTCCAGTTTTTTCCCTTCCATATCGACCATTTGGCCTTTGTTCTCCCGAAAAGCCAGCTGTGCATGCAGGTAAGAAGTGGAAATAGAGAGCAGAAAGGCAAAAAACAAGGTTTTGAGCAGAAATGGTTTCATACAAGGTTAATTTTAAACGTTTTCAAAGTTAAAGAAAGGATGCCTTATAAAAAATTTCTGGTTCAGGTTGAAAGGAGTATTTGGATCACAATCTGCCTTAAATGCCCGTTTTGGACAAAAACCTGGAAAAATTCAGAGGATTTCCAGGAGCGCAGATGCTAAGGCTGGATCAGGGAAGTATTGCGAATCGGGATAATATCTCTAAATTTGCACCAGATTTTATTCGTAGCCAAGGTCAGGACAATGCAGGGAAGAATGACTTAGAGACGAAGACTTTACGCTAATTGACATGACAAAAAAGAAGAAAGACAAAAAACGCCGCCAGGCTGAAATTTCGTTTGCACTGGCGCGCAAAGATTCATTAAACTTCCTCAAAAAAGCCCCTCACAGATTTTTTAACAACAAACAAATTGCCTCTGGCGCGAACCTGCGCGGGCAAATTTCCCACAAGAAACTCGTTGGTTTGCTTGAAGATATGGCGGAAAAAGGCATCCTCGAAACGGATGGCCGGGGTAAGTTTCGCTTTTTATTCAAATCCACTGACGTGGTGGGTAGCATTGACATCACCCGCGATGGGGTGGGTTTTGTGCTGATAGAGGGCACAGACAAAGAAATTTTCATTCGTCCCTCAGAAACGGGCAAATCCATGCCTGGCGACAAGGTGAAGGTGCAGGTCACCAAACCTTCAGTACGGGGAAATAAGGCCGAAGGCCGGGTAATTGAGATCGTGGAACGGGCCAAAACCCGCTTTGTGGGTACCGTCAAAATGGATGGGGACATCGCCTTCCTCGTGCCCGACGACCACAAAATGACCACTGATTTTCACATTCCCAAAGGTGAAAGGGGAGGAGCCAAAAACGGTGAAAAAGCCGTAGTGGAGCTCATTTCCTGGGAAAGGCGCAGTCCTGATGCCCGCGTGGTGAGGGTGCTGGGCGCTCCTGGCGAAAACGAAACAGAGATGCATGCCATCCTTTTTCAGTACGGTTTTGATCCCAAATTTCCCGAGGGAGTGGAGGCTGAGGCAGAATCCATTTCCAAAAAGATTCCTGCCGCTGAAATCAAAAAACGCCGCGACCTGCGCGACACCCTCACCTTCACCATCGACCCGGTCGATGCCAAGGACTTTGACGATGCCCTTTCCTTCAAAAAGCTGGAAAATGGCCATTTTGAAGTAGGGGTCCACATCGCAGACGTGACCCATTATCTCAAGCCAGGTTCAGAAATGGACAAGGAAGCCCAGGAACGGGCAACTTCCGTCTATCTGGTGGATCGCACCGTGCCCATGTTGCCTGAGGCGCTCTCCAATTTTCTGTGTTCATTGCGCCCCAACGAGGATAAACTGACCTTTTCCTGCGTGTGGGAACTGGATGCCAACGGGAAAATTCACCAGGAATGGATTGGAAAAACGGTGATCCACTCTGATCGTCGTTTTGATTATCTGGAAGCCCAGGAATTGATCGACAAGGGACCCGACGATCAGTACCGCGAGGCGTTGCAAATTCTCAATAAGATTGCCTACAAATTGCGGGCAAAGCGCTTCAAAAAAGGCAGTCTGGGCTTCGAGGACCAGGAAATGAAATTCGAACTGGACGAAAATGGCAAGCCCATCCGGGCCTACATCAAGCGCCGCGTGGATACCCACAAACTGATCGAGGATTTCATGCTGCTGGCCAATCAGCAAGTAACTGTATTTGTCTCCAGGCTGCGCAAGGATCCTCCTTTGCCCTTCGTTTACCGAATCCATGATACGCCTGATCTGGACAAACTGACCCGCCTGCGGGAATTTGTTGCCAATTTTGGCTACGATCTGGATCTCAGTTCAGCCAAAAGTACCACGGCCTCACTACATAAGCTGGTCACGGATGTGGATGGCAAACCTGAGCAACGCGTGGTTCAGACCGTGGCCATTCGTACCATGGCCAAAGCCGTCTATTCCATCGACAATATTGGCCATTATGGCCTCGCTTTTACCCATTACACCCATTTTACCAGTCCCATTCGCCGTTATCCCGACGTAATGGTACACCGCTTGTTGTTCAAATATTTGAATCATGAATTCACTGCAAATCCCGGCGAACTGGAACGGCAGTGCAAACATTCTTCCAACATGGAGAAAAAGGCTACTGAAGCCGAAAGGGCCTCGGTCAAGTACAAGCAGGTGGAATTTTTGGAAGACAAAATCGGGCAGGAATTCCAGGCTTTGATTTCTGGGGTGACTAAATGGGGCGTTTTTGCCGAAATCACTGAAAATGGCTGCGAAGGCATGATCCGTTTGGCGGATATTGAATGGGATTACTACGAATACATCGAGGAAAAATATTGTATCCGTGGCCGCAGGACCGGGCATGAAATTCACCTGGGGGACAAAGTGATCATCAAAGTCAGGGAAACCAACCTGTTCAAGCGAGAAATTGATTTTGATCTGGTGGATCACATCCAGGAAAAATTCCACGGCGCAGCCGAATTGAGCTTTGAGTGACGAGTAACGAGTCGCGAGGAGGTAAAGAGGCTGGGTTTTTATGTAGGGCCCGGCATTTCCTGACCTTTCAAAAATGGATTGAACAGGTGAAAAGAGGGCTCGAAGCCCGAAGCTCAGAGCTACTTCCTGATCTCAATCGTACTTTTCGGTCCCAGGAGATTGAAAATCTCCTCCACGTCTGCGTTTTTCAGAGAAATGCAGCCCAGGGTCCAGTTTGTGCCGTCGTCGATCAGGTGATCCTTGCCTTCGGGCACGCCATGAATGCCGATTTCACCTCCAATTGTTGCATCTTCGGGGATTTCACCCGCCTCTTTGGAGGCGTTATGCTTGCGCCAGGAATCCTCATTGGGATAATCCACCCAGATAAAACGTGACCATTTGGCGTGAGGATATTTATTGCGAATCCCAAAAATCCCTTCAGGAGTACATCCATCCCCTTCCATCCGCTTGTCGTCCGCGGGGTTGCCTCCCAGTACAATGGGGTAGCTTTTCACCCTGACTGTGTCAAAATAAAGGGTGAGTACGAAATCACTTTTGTCGATCAACACATGGTAGCGATCCAGGGCATCGGGGCTGCTGCTGAGAAAAGAAGGATTCCAGGTTTGGTACAGGGAGTTGGATTCCATTGACGGATTTTGACAGCCTGAAATTAAAAAAATCAGGACGGTTAAAAATGAAATTAAGGGGAAAATGCTACTTCCTGAGATCATGGGAGCTGTATTTGACCTGTGAAGGAAGGGCAGAAAATCAGGGAATTGAATTTTGTAACGAATTTTCTTTTGAATTATTGTAAACCAGGTCAAAAAATTTAAAAAATATCTTCCCTATTCCCCGAGGCAGGATTTATTGCAAACAAATCCAGATCCATGCAATCTGATGCTGGATAGTTGGACAGAAAAAATGAAGGTTAAAACGAGCGGGCAATCGCCGCAAACTCACTGGCTTTGAGGCTGGCGCCTCCCACCAATCCACCGTCAATGTCGGGCTGAGAAAATAATTCTTTCGCATTATCCGCTTTGACCGAACCCCCGTAAAGGATGGAAACCCCATCTGCAAGGGCTGTTCCAAACTGATCTGCAATCAGTTTGCGCACAAAAGCATGCACTTCCTGCGCTTGCTCAGGAGTGGCGGTTTTGCCCGTGCCAATGGCCCAAACTGGCTCATACGCCAGGATCAGACTGGAAAATTGATCTGAGTTCAGGTGAAAGGTTGCTTCCCGTAGCTGGCTTTCGATCACCTTGAAGGTTTTTTCGCCTTCCCGCTCCTCCAGAGTTTCCCCGAAACAGTAAATGGGGGTCAGGCCCGCCTGCAAAACGGAGTTAATCTTTTGGGCCAAAAGCTGATTGCTTTCGCCAAAGTATTGGCGTCGCTCAGAATGCCCAATGATGGCATGTGTGCAGGAAACGCTTTTCAGCATGGAAACGGAAACCTCGCCCGTGTAAGCGCCCGAGGCCGCCTGATGCACATTCTGTGCAGCCAGATGCATGCCTGCGGCACCTTTGATCGCTTGCGCGACTGCCACCAGATTGGGAAAAGCGGGTGCCAGAATCATCTCAGGGCCAGACTGGCCCTGGGTGGATTGCAACATAGCCAGTTCCATGGCCAAAGCCTGGGAATCATCCCAGGTGAGGTTCATTTTCCAGTTGCCGGCAACAATTTTTTTGCGCATTTCCTGATTTTTAAAGGTTCAGATTTTTGCTGAAGACATCAAAATTATTCCCACCTGCGGTGGGGGGCGGTCAATTTAAAGACTTCTGCCAGTATTTCATGATCTTTTTCCAAAAAATCGATTTTTCTTCTTTGCATCACGATTTGGGCCACCTCTTCGGCTGTTTCCAGTTTATAGGTGGTGAGACCGCCCGCTCCGCCCCAGCTAAAGCTGGGAATGAAGTTGCGTGGATACCCCGCGCCAAAAATATTGGCCGAAACACCCACCACGGTGCCCGTGTTGAACATGGTATTGATGCCGCACTTGGAGTGATCGCCCATGATCAACCCGCAAAACTGGGTGCCCGTGTCACGAAAACGTCCCGTTTTATAGCTCCAGATGCGCACACTGGCGTAATTATTCTTCAGGTTGGAAGTATTGGTATCCGCTCCCAGATTGCACCAGGTGCCGATCACAGAATTGCCCAGATACCCGTCGTGTCCCTTATTGGAATAGCCCTGAATGACTGAATTGGCGACTTCGCCCCCCACCTTGGAATGAGGCCCAATGGTAGTATCTCCCCGCATTTTGGCCCCCATATTCACTGTGGAATGGTCGCAAAAGGCATGGGCACCATGGATAATGGAACCTTCCTGCACATCCACGCCTGCACCCAGGTAAATAGGGCCATCCTCGGCATTGAGAATGGCCGCTCTCACCTTCACCCCGGGCTCAACAAAAATATTGTCCGCTCCATACACGATGCTGTGGCGGTCGCTGATTTTTTCGCTTTTGCGATGGGTCTGAAACCAGGCCACATCGTCGCGAATGGCCTTTCCATTCAGTTGGAAAAGGTGTTCAGGATGGCGAATGGCCGGGATATTGGGAGTAGGAAAGGAAATTTCTTTCAGATTTTCCAGCGGATTATTGGCCGCCCACGCTGTGCCCAGGCTTAATATTCCCTGAAAGCGGGCCAAATCCTCTGGGCTGAGCCAGGCTGCCACTACTTCCTTCAGTTCATTTACCAGATAACAACCCTCGGGCAGGCTGTCGAGCAGGTCTTTGACGAAGGTTGCGTTGGGAATGAATTTGGCATTCAGCAGGATGGCAGGCTGGGTGGGATCAAATTTGTTGAACCATCTGCCCAGATAATCCCAGGCTGAAATTCCGGGAGGGTGGGGGAGAAAACGAGCCCATTTTTCCTGCAGACGATCAATTCCAATCCGCAGATCGGACACAGGACGGGTAAAAGTCAGGGGAAGCAGGTCGAATCTGCTATCATCTTCAAAAAGGATGTACTGCATTTCGTAAAAATAAAAAAAAGGAAGGGCCGACTGGCGGCCCTTCCCAATATTTTATCAAAAAGACAGAATTAATTGTCTTTTTTGCCTCCGTAACGTGAGTAGAATTTATCCACACGACCAGCGGTATCCACCAGTTTGGTTTTGCCGGTGTAAAAGGGGTGAGAATCTGAAGAGATCTCCACTTTTACCAGGGGATATTCCTTGCCGTCCTCCCAGGTGATGGTATCGGCAGTTTTGATGGTTGATTTGGTCATGAAGGAAAATTCGGTGGAAAGATCCTTGAAAACCACAAATCTGTAATCGGGATGTATGTCTTTTTTCATGATACTCTTAACTTAATACCTGTTCAGGGAGGGCAAAATTAGTTGAATCTTTCTTTATTTCCAATACCCCCAATGATTTGCATGATTTTTTTTGGCGATGCCTTGGGAAAAGCGTATTTTTGAAATGGCTTACGGGCAGTTTTTCGCCCCTTAAAAAGAGAAAATATTACGTTCAGAATGCAAAGAACCATTTTTTCCGGTCTGCTTGCAATTATTTTTATCCTGCTTGGCAATGTAGTTCTTGCCCAGAACGTGAGTTTATCTTATTTCAATGCCTCCCCCGACGGTGCTGACGTGCTGGTTTCATGGGAGATTCCCAGTGAAAGCGGGGTCACAGATTTCAAAATCTACCGCAAAATCAAAGACGAAACCAATTACCGCTACCTCGACAAAATCGAGCCCAACGGGTCATTGGGATACACCTACCTCGATTACACCATCTTCAAGGATACGCCCAAAGAGATCACCTACAAACTACAGGTCACCAAAAACGGGGTCGTGTACAACTTCACCACCACCATTGTGCACAATCCCACCTCGGTTCAACGCACCTGGGGCAGTATCAAAGCCATGTTTAAGAATTAGCTCTGTTAGCGGCGAGTTTTGAGCCTCGGGCGGCGAGCGGATTGGAGTCGGCTGCTTCCCAATTTCCCAATTGCTAATTGAACGAATCCTGCCTATTTTTGCGCTTTATTAAAAAACTAACCCCTTTATCTAAAGTCTCTTTATCTGACATAGGACTAAAGGCTAAGGACTCACATCTAAAATCTCACATCTCCTCATGGGCCACTACGATTTCAATGCAATAGACAAAAAATGGCAAAAATACTGGAAGGAAAACCGCACTTTCGCGGCCAGCACCAGTTCTGACAAGCCAAAATATTATGTGCTGGACATGTTTCCTTACCCTTCGGGTAAGGGGTTGCACGTCGGCCACCCGCTCGGCTATGTGGCAACTGACATTGTGGCCCGCTACAAGCAACTGCAGGGCTTCAATGTGCTGCATCCCATGGGATTTGATGCCTTTGGCCTGCCTGCTGAGCAATATGCCATCGAGACAGGCACCCATCCCGACACCACCACCCGGGCCAATATCGTGCGCTACCTGCAGCAAATCGAGACCCTTGGCATGGCCTACGATCCTGATTCCAATGATGTATGGACCTGCAAACCAGACTATTATAAGTGGACCCAGTGGATTTTTGTCCAATTATTCAATTCCTGGTACAATCAGGAAACCAATAAAGCTGAGCCCATCGCTGATTTGGTGGCTGAATTCGAAAAAGGCGGCTCCTTTGCCATCATTGCGGCCTGCGATCAGGAGGAGGAATTTTCGGCAGACGAATGGAACAGCTGGGACGAGAAAAAACAGCAGGAAACCCTGATGAATTACCGTCTGGCCTACATCACGGAAGGCACGGTCAACTGGTGCCCCGAACTGGGCACGGTGCTCGCCAATGACGAAGTCATTGACGGGAAATCTGAACGGGGTGGACACCCTGTTTTCCAGAAAAAAATGCGTCAGTGGGTCATGCGCATGACTGCCTATGCAGATCGCCTGCTCGAGGGACTGGACCGCATTGAGTGGTCAGAATCGCTCAAAGAACAGCAGCGCAACTGGATCGGCCGTTCTGAAGGAGCTGAATTTGACTTCAGGGTGCAAGGCCACGATGCAAATATCCGGGTGTTTTCAACCCGTCCTGATACTCTTTTTGGGGCAACTTTCATGGTGCTGGCTCCCGAACACGAACTGGTGGCTCAGATCACCACGCCTGCCCAAAAGGCTGAAATTGAGGAATATGTGGCCTGGTCAACCAACCGTACTGAGTTGGAGCGCAAATCTGAAGTGAAACACGTGACTGGCTGTTTCACAGGCGCTTATGCCATCAATCCCTTCACAGAAAAGCCAGTCCCCGTCTGGATCGCGGACTATGTGCTGATGGGCTACGGCACAGGCGCCATCATGTGCGTGCCCGGTCACGACGAGCGGGATCACCGTTTTGCGAAGCACTTCAATTTGCCCATTGTGGAGGTGGTTTCGGGCGGAAATGTGCAGGAGGAAGCTTATGTGAGCAAGGATGCCCAGATTGTAAATTCGGACTTTCTGAACGGCATGAAAGCCTCAGAAGCCATTCCCGCGGCCATTGGCAAGTTGGTGGATATGGGAATTGGGGAGGCTCAGGTCAATTTCAGGCTGCGTGACCCCAATTTTTCACGTCAGCGATACTGGGGTGAGCCTTTTCCCGTGGTTTTCCGTGATGGCATGCCCTATGTTTTGGATGAAAAAGACCTCCCTGTGACGCTGCCCGAGGTAGAAAGCTACAAGCCCACGGGCGACGGCGAATCTCCCCTGGCCAACGTAAGCGATTGGGTAAATACGCCTCAGGGGATGCGTGAAACGCATACCATGCCGGGTTACGCGGGTTCAAGCTGGTATTTCCTGCGCTATTGTGATCCTTTCAACGAAAATGAATTTGCCTCCCGCGAAAAAACGGACTACTGGATGAATGTGGACCTCTACGTAGGTGGCACGGAACACGCAGTAGGGCACCTGTTGTATTCCCGCTTCTGGACCAAATTTCTGTATGATCTGGGTAAAATCAGCCACGACGAGCCCTTCCAGAAACTGGTGAATCAGGGCATGATCCAGGGACGTTCCAGCCTTGCCTATAAAAAGCATGACGAAAACACTTTCGTGTCCTTCAATAAAGGAGCAGGTCAGGACCTGGTGCAGATTCACGTGGATATTTCCTTTGTGGAAAATGACGTGATGAATCTGGATGCCTTCATGGCCTGGCATGAGGATTACCAGGATGCCAAATTCATCCTGGAAGACGACGGGACTTTTATCTGCGATCACAGGGTGGAAAAAATGGGCAAGCGTTACCACAACGTCACCAACCCCGACGACATTTGCAACCGTTTTGGGGCCGATATTTTCCGCTGCTATGAGATGTTTCTGGGACCGTTGGAAATGTCAAAACCCTGGATTACCAACGGAATTGAAGGCGTTTCCAAATTCTTCAAAAGGTTGTGGAATCTGTTTACAGACGACGATAATAATCTGACTCTGAGCGATGAAGCCCCTTCCAAAGCTGAGTTGAAATTGCTGCACCAAACCATCAAAAAGGCGGGTGAAGACATTGAAAAACTGAGTTTTAATACCACCATTCCTCAGTTCATGATTTTCGTGAACGAAATGACCCGTATGAATGGCAATAAAAGGGCCATTCTGGAACCCTTTCTGGTTGTGCTCGCCCCATTTGCCCCCCATACTGCGGAGGAATTGTGGTCCATGCTTGGGCACCAAACCAGCATTACAGAAGCAGCCTGGCCAGCGTGGAAGGCCGAATTTCTGGTGGAGGACAGCTTTGAATATCCCGTTCAGATCAATGGAAAAGTGCGCACCAAGCTCAATTTCGCCAATGACCTGAGCAAGGAGGAAATTGAATCTGAAGTGCTGAAAGATGAGGATGTGCAGAAATGGATTTCTGGCCTTACCCTGCGCAAAATCATCGTGGTGCCCAAAAGGATCATCAATCTGGTCGCGAACTGAGAAAATTCCCCAAAGTTTAGTGGGGAATTACCTTAAAGTCTGAAAAATCATTGACGAAAGGGGTGAGGTCTGTTTGGGAACAGATCACCTTGTCTTTTTGGTAGGAGAAATAGAAGGTGATCTTGTCTTGAGATTGGGTGCCCAATCCAGAATTGCGAAATAAATCAAACAGGATATCCTGCCTGATTATGAGTGGTTCAGACCACCCTTCCAAAGTCCTGACAATGAATACAAAATGCACGGGAATTTCAGACAGATTTCTGATCTGCCTTACTGGAATGCTGAATTGACAACTGTGTCCGTTTTTTCTGATTTGGGCCTGGGCAGTTTTCACCTGAACCCGCCTGAATGTGCCATCTTCATCCTTGACCACGAAAATATCATCCCCCACATCCACTTCAGGAATGGCCACGTTCCAGCCTCGCAAAAGGAATTCAGACATTACGGCCAGGTGGCCAGCTTTTCCCAAATATTGGTTGAACCTTTTACTCACTTTTGTGAATCGCTTTGATCACCTGATCACTCTGACTGTCAATAAAAGAAACCTCTTTGAGTTTGGTCCAGAGCTTTTGATCGTCGATCCCGAAAAGGAGGGGGAAAATGTATTTTTCCGGGGTTCCCTGCCCGTTTTCTGGATTTTCCTGCAGATCATAGCGCAGAAAAACAGAGTTGGCGGGGTTGGATTCGGGGAATAATTCTTTGATAAATTTCCTGACTGAAGGCAAAATAAAGTAGTTCACCCCGTCCATTTGGCGGGTTACGCGGATTTCAACGTTTTCTGTGAGTACCATTGCTCCTGAATTTACGAAAATTTCCCCGAAATTATTTCAATTTCCAGCTGAAAGCCTGATTACCCTGATCGTCCATCAGGCGGATGCGCAGATCGTCGCCATATTTCCCCGCGTACATTTTGACCAAAATTTTGAGTCGCTCAAATTCGCCTGCATAATGGTACACAAAGGGCATTTCCCAGCCTTCCCCTTCCACTTTTCGTTCAATCTGGCGTCCTGAAGTCCGCAAATAAAATTCCCCGTAATTGCCCTCCTTCAGGTCTGTAATTTCGCATTGCTCCTTTTCCAGGTCCTGCAGGAAACTGGATGCCACTTCCCGCTGATTTTCAGTATTATATTCGAGTTTGCCCCAGACCGTTCCTTTGGGAATTTTTCTCAAAATGGGACGATTGAAGGTAATCATTGATTCTTCGTGCACCACAAACTTCCAGGTGTCGTCGCTGACTACCAAAGTCGCGTTGGTGGCGGCATAATTGCGGTACTGGGTCTTAAACTCATACTCGCCTTCGGCGAGATGACTCAAATCCACCCGCGCTTTGGCCGGACCAATCGCGGTCAGGCAGACTTCAGGATCTTGTTTGCCCTGCAATTTGACCGTGATTTTCCCCTCAGATTCGACCAATTCATACACAATGGCCACATTGGAACATTCATAAACCTCGTCTGAAGCATATTCCAGCACAAATTTTTGCTTTCCATTTTCAAGCTGTCCCAAAAGGGTGATGCGAATGTCGGTCAGCAGGGGCTGAACTTTGGGCTTTTTCTGGCTGAAGGCGCTCAGAGCCAGCAAAAAGTGGAGTGAAATGGTAAAAACGTGCTTCATATCCTGAATTTAGCAAGTTTGAAAACAAAATCCGTGCCTGAAGAGTATTTGGGAAATATATTCATACATGGTTCGTCTTCAATTGAGCATTTTCATTCGAACTTTATTAGGTTTGCGACAGCATGTCTGAGAAAAACAACACCACAGAAGGAGAGGTAAAACCCAAGCGGGGATTCAGCAAAAAGAGTTTTGCCGAACTGAAAAAGGTGCTTCGCTATGTGAAGCCCTATAATGGCTACTTTTTTTCGGGAATTGCCTTTCTGGTGATCTCGTCTGGCCTTACCATGGCCTTTCCCGTGGTGATGGGCGAAATGGTGAAGTCTGTGGATGGCAAAAATGTGGCTCCTTTACTCGATTTCTCCCGTTCTCAGTGGGCTTTATTATTGCTGGGAGTGTTGGCTGTGCAATCCATTTTTTCCTATCTACGGGTTTGGACTTTTGCCCAAACCAGTCAGCGGGCCATGTCAGACATTCGTTTTGATGTGTATCGCAAGCTGATTACTCTGCCCGTCCTGTACTATGAAAAAAACAGGGTGGGGGAGATGACCAGCCGCATTACCGCCGACGTGGAGCAACTTGAATCCGTGCTGAGCTTTACCCTGGCCGAATTTCTGCGTCAGATTGCGACTTTGGTGATTGGACTGCCCATTATTGCCATTTTTGCCCCCAAGCTCACCCTGTTTATGCTGGCGATTTTCCCCCCCAGCGTGTTGGGAGCCGTGATTTTTGGAAGATTTATCCGCAAGGAATCCAAGGAAACGCGCACCAAACTCGCAGATACCAATGTGATCATTGATGAAACCCTGCATGCGATTCAGGTGGTGAAATCCTTTACCAACGAGTTGTTTGAAATGATGCGTTACCGCAAAGCGCTGGATGGGGTGGTAAAAATGGGCCTGCGCACTGCCAATTACCGTGGAGGATTCATTTCATTCATCATTTTTGCCCTGATGGGGACCATTGCGGGGGTGATCTGGTTTGGATTGGGCATGGTGGAAGCGGGTGAAATGCTGGTGGGTGATCTGGTCACTTTTGTGGCTTTCACGGCGTTTATTGGCGGTTCAGCCGGGGGAATGGGAAATACGCTTTCAGAAATTCAAAAGGCCATGGGCGCTTCTGAACGGGTGCGGGAATTGCTGGGGGAAGAATCTGAGCTAGAGGCAAAACCCTTGCCAGCGCATGGAACCAATCGCCTGCAAGGCTTTATTGAGTTTAAAAATGTAAAATTTTCCTACCCTACCCGTCAGGATGTGGAAGTATTGAAGGATATTTCTCTTCAGGTAAATTCCGGGCAAACCATTGCTTTGGCGGGGCCCTCAGGTTCAGGAAAATCGACCATTGCGCAGCTGGTGCAGCGTTTTTATGCCGTGGATGGTGGCCAGATTTTGATTGACGGCAAGGATATTCTGGATTTTGACATTCGTGAATATCGCCAGAATGTGGGCCTGGTCCCGCAGGAGGTAATCCTTTTTGGGGGCACCATTCGGGAAAATATTGCCTATGGCAAGCCAGAAGCCACGGACGAAGAGATCATCGCCGCCGCCACCAAGGCCAATGCCATGGAATTCATTGACCGCTTTCCCGAAAAGCTGGATACCATCGTGGGCGACCGCGGCATCCGCCTTTCAGGCGGACAAAAGCAGCGCATTGCCATTGCGAGGGCCATTTTGAAGGATCCTGCGATCCTCATTCTGGACGAAGCCACCAGCTCCCTGGATGCTGAATCTGAGCGCCTGGTGCAGGATGCCCTCAACAAACTCATGAAGGGCCGCACCACCATTGTGATTGCCCACCGTCTGTCCACCATTCGGGATGTGGATTGCATTTATGTGCTCGAAAATGGCGCCATCCGCGAATCAGGCCGCCACGAAAAACTCGCCCAGATCGAGGGCGGGCTCTACCACAATCTGCTGAAATTGCAGTTTGATCAGGTTTAAGTAGCTGCAAGCTACTTGCTGCGAGCTTCAAGCTTTTTTTCTAAGTCCTGATTACCATTACCTCATCCAATCCCTTTCTTTTCAGGTCTGGAACGGTGCAATCCTGGGCGGGATAGCCTACTGGAATAAGCAAAAACGGGCGTTCATTGGCGGGACGATCCAGAATGCGTGACAAAAAGTCCATGGGACTTGGGGTGTGGGTAAGCGCCGCCAGCCCAGCCTGGTGAACGGCGGCCAGGAAAAAGCCGCAGGCCAGGCCCACGGACTCATTTACATAGTAATTTTTGTGTTTTTCTCCCCCCACTTCTTCCCAGGCTTTCTTGAAAACGATCACCAACCAGGGCGCAATTTCCAGAAAAGGCTTATGCCAATCCGTTCCAATGGGCGCCAGATCCCGCAACCATTCCTCGGTCATGCGGTGGTGATAGCTTTCATATTCCTCTTTTTCAGCCGCTTCGCGAATCTGTTTTTTCAGATCAGGATTACTCACCAAAACAAAGGTCCAGGGCTGCTTATGCGCTCCAGAAGGCGCAGAAGAGGCGGTCATGACCAGATTTTCCATCAATTCCTTTGAAACTGGTTTGTCCGAGAAAAAACGAA
Source organism: Bacteroidia bacterium (assembly GCA_020635905.1). GTDB lineage: Bacteria > Bacteroidota > Bacteroidia > J057 > JADKCL01 > JACJYV01. The sequence continues at coordinate 511,076 of JACJYV010000003.1, read as the reverse complement.
CGGAGCGTCTTTGCTCCATCAGTTGTAAAAAATCGCGGGAACGCGTTAATTGCTCTTCCGCATAAATTTCAGGCTGGGAATAAGGAATATGTGGATAATGCGAATCTTGCATATTCAGGAGTTCATGTGTGTGAAGGAAAATTTCCTTGCAGGAACCAAGATAAAGGAATCGTAAGAAAAAGGAAAAATGGAAAAATATTTACGTCAGCAGAACCCGTTTGTGGTGCCGACCACGGACGGAAAACTGATCGAAGAGCATTACGGAAGGGCCAGTTCGGGTGATGCAAAATTAAGTGTGGCCCACATGGTGGCTCCTCCAGGCTGGAGTGAGCCCTTTCAAACCCCTGAATTTGACGAAGTCACGGTCATTTTTCGGGGTAAAAAGCAATTCGAACTGGTAGGAGAAATAATTGTGCTGGGGCCGGGAGAATCCATTTTAATCCGTGGGGGAACAAGGGTGCGCTACAGCAATCCTTTTGGAGCACCCTGCGAATACTGGTCGTTTTGTGTGCCGGCATTTTCGCCCGAAACTGTGCACAGAGAGGAGTGATCTGGTGACTTTTTGGGCCACGAAATTTCGTGGCCTTGCGGGAAAATTGATCTTCATCTTACCTTAGCAGCCAGGCATTCACTTTTTGGAAAAATTCATCAGGAGCCTCAGCATGGAGCCAGTGACCTGCATTTTCAATGGTTTCGAATTCTGCCTGGGGGAATAATTCCATGATTTGGGGCTTGTAGGCATCCAGAACGTAGGGGGATTTGCCTCCACGGATAAAAAGGGTGGGCACCTCAATCGGGTGATCGCTTTGCACAGATGAAAGAATATTTTCGTATTCCCCAGAAATCACCTCCAGGTTAAACTTCCATTTGAAGGATTTGTCCTTGTTGCGATCCAGGTTTTTCAGCAAAAACTGCCTGACCGAAAACTCAGGTATGCGACTGGAAAGCCATTCATCGGCCGCTTCCCGGGTCTCAATATCGTGGAGGGGAAAGTCATTCAATGCCTTCAAAATCTCATCGTGGTGGGGCTCATACTGCACAGGCGCCATGTCGGCCACCACCAGCTTTTCCAACCTGATGGCATCCTGCACGGCAAAAGTCATGGCCGTTTTACCCCCCATGCTGTGCCCCAAAACCGAGGCAGAATAGATTCCCTGCTGGTCCATGAAATCAGACAAATCGTAGGCCATGTCCTCGTAGGAAAAATCCCCGTCGTGGGGCGAACGGCCATGGTTGCGCTGGTCCACAATGAAGACAGAAAATTCGTCTGCGAATTGTTTGGCCAGCGTTTGCCAGTTATCCAGAGAGCCAAATAATCCGTGCAGGATGATGAGGGCCGGGCCGGATCCAAAGGATTTAAAATTGAGATTCATGGGCAGTAATTTCCGTTCCTAACCAATTGGGTTCATTTATGTTTCTTTTTCGGGGGTTCGGGCCGCCCCAGCAATTTCCAAAGGTGAGATTCCAGAATGATGATCACCTCAATTTGTGGATTCAGATTGGAAATCACTTCAGGATGTTCCTCAAATCTCCATGCATCAAAAATAAAACAGGCGCGGTGGAAATGCTCCTTTAAAAAGGGAATCATGGCATCTGTATAGGAGTCACGGATAACCAGCACATCCTGCAGTGAATCTGCGTACTGGATGATGTACTCCTTTTCGTAATCAAGGTTAAATCCCTCAGGGCCTTTGAATCCGCGGGAGGCTCCTCTGAACGATCTGGATTCATAATTGGCCTGAACCCGGATTTTGTCCTCCTGAATGCGGTCGCTCAGGTCAATCATTTGCACCAGATTCCCGCCTGGTTTTGGGATGGTATCAATTGTGAATTCGTCCAAAGGCGTAGGATGAATGGAGGGGAAATCTTTTTCCATAACCCTCAGCAATTCGTGGGCCGCCCAAAACGCACCCAAATCATTCCAATGGGTATCAGTGCGGTCGTAGAGGCGTCCTGTGGGCTTTTTGCTGAGCAGGATTTCCCGCAGGTCAATGATTTGCACTTTGCTGTTTTTCATGCGCTCCATCACCTGATCCAACTGGCTTCCCGGGCTCTTTTTGACCACATTCAGGGGCACTTTTTCCGGGTAAATGGAATGTTTGTTGGGAGCGATCATTACATAAAATTTTCGCCCGTTTTGGGAATGATCCATTTGCCGTTTTTCGAGATTTTGCTGAATTGAATCCAGCTGACTTTCTGAAAAAGGCTTCAAATTCTGGTAAACAGCCAGATTTTTGCGGCTGAAAAACCATCCCTCCTTTGAAACCACCACTTCTTCAGGTTTGGGAGAATCGTGCAGAAATTCGAGTTGAAAGCGGGAATAGGCGTTAAAAAGATCATCCCTGGTTTTGAAATGATCTTTTACCCACGCATCAAACTTTTTGGGAAAAGGATCAAGGTTGCTCAGTTTCAGTTTGGGGAAAGGTGCCAGATCACGGTTTTCCAGATTGGGGCGTTCGGGAGTGAGGGAAAAAATCTGGTCAGCCAGGGGGAAAAGCACCAAAATGCAAAAGACAAGGGCCAGCGCGCCTGGATGAGCCCGAAACTGGAAGTTTGTATTCTGATTTTGCGCAGTCATCAGAAACGGTAATAAATGAAGGGATTATAGGTGTCGGCTGAGACGTACATTGCGCTCAGCAGCAAAATGGCCGCCAATCCCACCAGGAAAAGTCCGCCCATCAAATTCTGCCAAAGAGGAGCAGGGCTTTGGGAATTGCCCCGTAAAAGGCTGGAACAGCCTTTTTGCAGCCAGGGAAAAAATCCCAGGGAACCAATCAGGCCAATCGCCAGGCAAAGGGTAAATTCTGTGTCCAGGTAGAAAGTGACTTCCGCCCAGCCTCCTTCACTTTGGGCAAATCCAAACATGCTTTGCAGGTAGGCCCAGGCATGGCCCAGATCCTCCAGTTTGAAGAAAACCCAGGTCACCAGCACAATCGACCAGGTGTAAAGCATACCTACTGGCCGGCCCAGTCTGGCCAGGATTTTGCCCCAGCCAACCCGTTCCAGCACCATGAAAAAGCCATGAATCATCCCCCAGATCACGAAATTCCAGTTTGGGCCGTGCCAAAGTCCCGTAGCCAGAAAAACCAGGGCCAGATTGAGATAAACCCGTCCCGCGGACTTGCGGTTGCCACCCAGGGGAATGTAAAGGTAATCCCGAAACCAGTTTGAAAGTGAAATATGCCAGCGCTGCCAGAATTCACGGATCGAAGTGGCCAGATAGGGGTAATTGAAATTTTCCGAAAACTCAAAACCCAGCATTCTGCCCAGCCCGATTGCCATGTCTGAATAGCCCGAAAAGTCAAAATAGATTTGAAAAAAGAAGCAAACGGCCCCAAACCAGGCCATTTCCGTGGACAAATCCGCGGGATTCAATTCAAAGATTTCCTTGGCAGGAAAGGCAAAGGTATTGGCCAGGAGCACCTTTTTGCCCAACCCAATGATGAAGCGTTCGATCCCGCTGGAAAATTTGTCCAGATTCAAACTACGTCCTTTCAGCTGTTGATCCAGATCGTGGTAGCGCACAATGGGGCCTGCGATCAACTGGGGAAAAAGGGAAATGTAAAGGGCCAGATCAATGAAGGATTTTTGCACGGGCACCTCCCTGCGATACAGGTCAACCAGGTAGGAAATGGCCTGGAAGGTGAAAAAAGAGATGCCAATGGGCAGAACGATCTTTTTCCATTGGGGCGGCATGCCGCCCAGGATGGACACCACTTCGAGGTAATTGGCCACAAAAAAATTGGTGTATTTGAAGATTCCCAGCAGAATCAGGTTGAGGGTGATGGCCACGGCCAGAATTTTTTTGCTGGCAGGCGTGCCTGCTTTGGCCTCAATCCAGCGTCCAAAGCCATAATTCATCCCAATGGAGCCAATCAGAATCAGACTAAACGAAACCCCGCCCCAGGCATAAAAGAGCAGAGAAAAGACCATCAGCAGTGCGTTGCGGCCTTTGACTGGCATGGCAAAATTCAGCAGCAGCACCAGCGGCAAAAAAAGGAAAAGGAATACTGGCGAACTGAATACCATGTGGTCTGCGAAAATTTTTCCCGCGAAAATTCGGCAAAAGATCAGGGAAAAAAAAAGCGGAGGGGGAATTATTCAAGAGGCATTGTAACAGATTAGGAGCGAAATCGTTATCTTCGTGTATGACCCCTAAGGTAAAATATCTTTCCTACATTGAGGATACTCCCAAGCACCACCATTTATTGCAGGAGATCGCAGAAAAAGCTGTTCAAAAAGCGATTAGAATTGCCAAAGAGAATAATATCTCAATCACCTACCTTTTGGACGGAAAAATTGTGCGCGAAAGCCCGGATGGACAGATTGAAGTGATTGGAGAAGTTGAGGAAAAGCCAAGAGAAGTGAAAATTGGCGAGCAATTTGAACTTTAAGAAAATGCCCAAAATGAGAGTTTTTGCCGGGCCAAATGGTTCAGGAAAAACTACCGTATTGGAGGATATTGAAAGACATTTTAGCCTTGGATTCTATGTAAATGCTGATGATATTGAAAAACTGCTCTTAGCAGAAGGCAGAATATTACTTAAGGATTACGGTGTCGAAAATTTAACGGAAACTGATTTTTTAGGAAAAATCTCTGCGCATTCCATTGCAAAAAAGGCTATCCGGGAAGGGCTTGATATTGATTTGAAGTTAGAGGGAGAATGGGTCGTGATTTCAAAAGGCTCCTCACATTCTTATGAAGCCGCCCTTCTGGCAGATATCCTCAGACATGAACTTTTAAATTCTGCAAGGAAATTTACCTTTGAAACAGTAATGTCTCACCCTTCAAAAGTTGAATTTTTGGCAAAAAGCCACAATCTTGGATATAAAAATTACTTATATTTTGTGAGCACGGAAGGGCCAGACATTAACCTGGGCAGAGTAAATCAGAGATACAAACTTGGTGGTCATGGCGTTCCAGAAGATAAGATCATCCAGAGGTATTACAAGTCTCTGGAATTGCTTCAAAAGGCTGTTAAAAATACATACAGAGCATTTATTTTTGATAACTCTGGACCCAAACCATCATTGATCCTCGAGGTTTTTCAGGGGAAATCCGTTACTTTTTACGAAACAAGGATACCTGGATGGGTTGATAAATTCTTGTTGAACAGGTAATTTCATGTTTCCTTTCGATCAGCATTGAAATTTCATTCTTTTATAAATGAATCTCCACCACCAATATTACGACCTCCGCGAAAGAACCTGGCAAAAACTGGAAGAAACTGTGCGTGCGGGCTGCCAGATTTTGGGTGATTTTTCCATTGTGATTGGCTCGATTACGGCTCCACCTCAAGGCTTGCGAAGGATCAGCACCCGTTTTGTGGACTACACAGAAATCATCATTTCAGGAATCGTGGCCGATCCTGAATACGCCATTTTTCCGCCTAAAAACAGCGAAAAAGATTTGCATGTGCACACCAATACCATCAAAGTGATTCTCCACGGAAGTAAAGAAATCCTGGAAGTGGAACCGAATCTGGCTGATTTGGAAACTTTGTGCACCTATTTGTCGGGCGGGTATGACCTTATGGAAGGATAGTTTGGGTGAATTAATGCACTCTTAATGGATTTTGGTCAAGTCAGGGTAAATTGGGATCATGAAAAAGCTCGGTTTTAGGGTGGGAATGCTGTTATTGATCCTGCTTTCAGGGGAGATTTTCCTGCGTGTTGCGGGCTGGTATAGTACCTACCCCGAGCAAAACGGGCAAAAGTACAGATCTCCCTATCAGCCGCCCCAATCTCACATTTATTCCTACACGCCCGACACCAGCTTTGTGTATTCCTGCCCCGAATTTTCTTTCCCCTACCAGATCAACCACGATGGAATCCGCGACCAAAACCATCCTGAGCCAGGCAGCCTTTCAACGGAATACAGGGTTTTATTTTTGGGGGATTCCTTCGTAGAAAGCCAGGGAGCACCCCAGGATTCCATTTTGACTACGCAAATGGCTGGCTTTTGGAGGGATAAATTTCCGCAAATCCCCGCTCGCATGATGAGTGGGGGCGTGGCAGGCAGCGATCCCTGGTTTGGCTATATTTTGCTGAAGGAACAATTGCTGCATTTAAAACCCAACCTGGTTTTGCTTTCCATTAACCAGAGCGACTTTGAGGATTTTATCCTTCGTGGCAATATGGAGCGCTTCCTGGAAAATGGAATAGTGAAGTATCCCAACCCATTTGGAAACGAGGGGCTTTACCACAGGCTTCACCTTTTTCGCTTTATAATCCATGAAATCTATGGCCTCGACCGGAATTTTCAAACCTCAACTGAAAGGAAATCACGCCTGCAAAATGCCGTTCCAGAACTCACCAAACTGATCCGCGCCTTTGACCAGCTGGGCCTCGAACATGGATTTTCAGTTCTTCCTGTGGTTTATCCCCTGCCCGGGGATATGCAGGGAGAGGGAGAATATTATTTTACGGAAACACACCTTCTGGTGGATTCCCTGCAACTGCGACCGGTCCCATTTCTTGAATTGGGGCCCTGCTTGCGTGAAAAAATGGTTGAAAACGGCGTTTTGGAGGATTATTTCTGGAAAATTGACCGCCATTATAATGCAAAAGGGTATAGAGTTTTGGGGGAATGTATTGTGGAGGGGTTGGAAGGCCTCAATTTTTACGGGGAATCCCCCATTTTCCCCTAAATTCGCGGCATGAATGCCCGCGAATATGATGTCCTCATTGCAGGCGCAGGGCCTGCAGGAACCGCGGCCGCACTGGCGCTGCGGCATTCTGGACTGCGGGTCGCGCTGTTCGACAAGGCAGCTTTTCCCCGCGACAAAGTCTGCGGCGATGCCATTGGCGGGCGCATTCCCGAGGCCCTGCGGGCCCTCGATCCTGCTTACGAAGCCCGTTTTCTGGCTTTTGCCCACAAAACCCACATCCACGGCTGCCGCCTGGTCAGTCCCAACCTGAACCACATTGACGTTACCTTCTCCAAAGGCGGATTTACCGCTACCCGGGTGGATTTTGACCAGTTTTTATTTGATCTGGCAAAGGAAGAATCCAAGGCTGAAATCTTTCAAAATGTGACCATCAAAGACGCCCACCAGGCAGGAGAGGGGATTGTTTTGGAAACTTCTCAGGGTACCTTCTCAGGCAGGGTATTAATCGCCTGCGACGGAGCCAATTCCGTGGCAGCCCGCCAATTGGCTGGCCTTCAGGTGGATCCAGATCACCATTGCGGGGCCGTGCGGGCCTATTATCAAGGTGTGACTTTTCCGAAGGAAAACACCCTGGAAGTGTATTTTCTCAAAGGTTATTTGCCTGGCTATTTCTGGATTTTTCCCCTGGAAAACGGCCTGGCCAATGTGGGCTTTGGCATGCTTACCCGCACCATTTCTGAGCGAAAAATCAACCTGAAGCAGAGCATTGAAGCCATTTTAGAAGAATTTCCTTCGCTGAAAGAGCGATTTATCAAAGCAGAACTGGTGGGAAAAATCACTGGCTTTGGCTTGCCCCTGGGCTCCAAAAAACGAACGATTTCAGGAAATCGTTTTCTGCTGGTTGGCGATGCCGCAGGTTTGATTGATCCCTTCACGGGGGAGGGCATTGGAAATGCCATGATCAGTGCGCGGCTGGCCGCGGAAAGGGTGGTGGAAGCCTTTGAAAAGCAGGATTTTTCAGCCGAATTCTTCCAGCAATACGACCAAAAAGTCTATGAGAAACTCTGGAAAACCTTTCGCACCAGCCACCTGTTTCAGCGCCTGCTGGGTGGCCGCATCTGGCTGATCAATTTTCTCCTGGGTACTGCTGCCCGCAACCGTTTTTTCAAACGCTGGCTGCACAAAGTGATGTAAAATCTGGGAGTTTTGAGGTGAATTTTCCCGAAAATCAGGCTTTCAAACCTTTTTCAGAGCCACTGCATTCATACAAAAGCGCAATCCACCCGGCGCGGGTCCGTCGGGGAAAACGTGGCCCAAATGGGCTTCGCAGACGTTGCAGACCGTTTCAACCCGAATCATGCCCCAGGAACGGTCAGCATGGTAAGCAATGGCATTTTCCTGAATGGGTTGGGTAAATGAAGGCCAGCCAGTACCAGATTCGAATTTTTGGGTGGCATCAAACAGGAGATTTCCACAACAGACGCACCCATAAAGTCCGGGTTCAAACAGGCTGCACATTTCTGAACTAAAGGCCCTTTCAGTGCCTTTTTGGCGGGTTACCCGATATTCTTCAGCCGTCAGTTGGGCTTTCCACTCAGCTTCGCTTTTGCTGACTTTTCTGTCGGGAACAGGATTTCCCTTTTGGGAAAATCTTAAGATATCAGACCATTTCAGCATGGGGAAATAGATTGATCGGGTTAGAAATCAGTTTTGCTCAGGATAACCCGCCAGAGTGAAAATAGTTTGTAAATGGTTCATTGCATCCCAAAAAACAGCCCCAGTAGCAAGGTCAGGCCCAGGGGAAGTCCAAGCAAGGTGACCACCACCAGTCGCATGGGATTAACATATGATTTTGGAATGAGGGTATTCACTGCCATTTCACCCAGAAAAAGGCCGCCCGCATAGATAAAAAAAGCCACCCAGTTTCCGGTCTGGTTCATCCAGCGAAAGTCGTACCAACCCTCGTCAATGAAGAAAAGGAAATGGGTGCAAAGCACTGCCACCACCACCAGAAGGGAAAAATATCCCAAATCCTGCTGCCGAACGATCGCTTTTAAATCCATGCTTAAATATCCTCAGTTATTTTTCAAACGCAAAACTTTGCAGGAAATTCCATAAGCAGAAAATTAAGATCTGCTGTTAAGAAATTCATTTTTTTGCGGGAGTCGGGTTGCGGGAAATTTTTTATCTTGAAACATGAAACTAATTCAACTGTCGCGCATCTCCCTCATGCTGTTTCTGTTAACAGCTGCTCTCCTTCCCCTTACAAGCCAGGCTCAATGCCCCTCCGTGATGGGCACAGGCCAGCCTGCGGTGGCCTTTTTGTCTCTGTATGGCATGCCTCATGGCCATTATTTTGCGGAAGAAGCACCTGAATACAGGTTTGGCGTAACCAGCGGACTGCAAATCGGGGCCATTCTGAGCCCGGGTTTTCACCTGCAGGCCGGGGCCGAATTGTCCACCGTCAACCGTACCATCGACCGCGAACAGACCACAGGTAAAATTAATACTTACAAAACCCTCCTGTTCGAAATCCCCGTGGAAATGCGCATGCGTTTTTACACCTCGATGCAGGACGAAAGCCAGGCTTTTTTCATTCTGGGTGCGGGGGTGATGATGAATAATGTGAAGGAAACCAACGATTCTACCATTACCAAAGACGAACTGATGTATCACCAGCTTTTTGTGCGGGCGGGATTTGAAAATGCGATTACCGTGCAGCGCAAATTCAATATTCTGTGGGGGATTATTGGCAAGGCCGATCCTTTGGCCCTTGCAGGCAAGGGCGCCAGCAATCTCAATGGGTCCTATTATGTGGGCGCCAAGCTGGGTATCCAGTTCGGGTTTTAAGAAAATTAGCTAATTCCCTTTTCCCCTCTGAAAAGGTTAATGGATACAGAAGCCAGTTCTGAATCTGGAAATTTACGGTGCATGGCCGGATCGGGATATAATCCTGCGTTTTGCAGCGCCTGCAGAAAAACGCTCAATTCCACAATGTACTGATCTGAAAAACCATGGGTGGCATCATAGGCGGTAACCGCAGTTTTTCCCAGATTTTGAGCCACCAACCCGGGCTTCACTGTGTGCAACTCAATCAGCAACAGGCCAAATTTGTCCACAAAAGGCTTCCATTTTTGAAAATGTTCCACCAAAGAGGCCTCCACCCGATTATTTGAAAGTCTTTTTCCGCGGCTGGCAAAGGCTCCTTCTGAAGCACTGAGCTGGTCTGAATTCACGGTTTCAGGTTCCTGCCAGATGCGGTTGTGATCCAGAAAAGTCCTCACATTCAGCAATTCGCGCAGGTCAATGTCGTAATCTTCCCTCAGATTCTCAGCCAGCAAAGCAGGATTTCCAATGTCACCCCAGACCACCTTGGCCCAGATATCTGCCTGAATGAGATTGGCCCGCGTAATTTTGAGGGCCTCCTGGTTATAATCTGCCCCAATCAGCAGCAGAGGATGCTCTTCGAGCATTTTCCCCCTTAAAGTTCTGCTCTCAATCACTTCAAACAGGTGTTGCAAAAAGGCTCCATTGCCGCAACCCATGTCCAGAATGCCCCTGGGCTGCTCAGAAATGGGACGATTGAAAATCTGAAGGATCATTTCGTCCACCACCTTGAAATAGCCTGAGTGGGCGCCCCCGCTACCCCATACGTTCATGGCCCGGTCCACGTGGACTTCACCAGCACCCGTTTGCTGTTTGCGTAAAAATTCAGCATCCCCAAAAATCAATTCTCCCAAAGCCCGAAAAGTGGGAATGTAGCTTACTGTGACACCATACGCCGTAGCCCGTTTTGCAAAAAAGAGGCCCGTTTCTGTGAATTGATAAGTGGAATTTCGCTTTTTGAACCAACCCAGATGGGTAAACATATCCAGCAATTTGCCAAAATTTTCCGCATCGTTGTGAAACTCTTCTGGCTTGAAACTGGCCTGCATAAAATATTTATGAAACATGCCGTTCATGCCCAGGTGAACGGTGCTGGGACCGACCATGATGCCCTCAATGTGTTTCAGAATCTGCTGCTGAATGGCTTTTTCAGTTGGATTTTCCGAGAAATTCAATCTGTAATTTTCGCGGTACCTGTTTACAATGCGTTCCAGTTTGAGAAAAGGTTGGACCTCAAATTTACGGGGGTGGAACTGTTCAGAATATTTAAGCAAATCCACCACATCCTGATACAAATGAAAGTGACTGAAGGCAAAAGTACTCAGCGCATGGGTGGAAAATGTGACCGTATTTCCTTCATTGTCAACAGACTGCGTGAGCCACCCCTGAGAGCAAAGAATGCGCAAAGCCACATTCAGATAGCCCTCATTGGCTTTGAAGCGGGTTGCCAGACTTCCCAGATCCACCTGTTTTTGTTCCAATAAAAAATCTGTAACCCCTTGCTGGTGAAGGGCATAGGCAGTGGGAGCCACGCCAATTCCATCGAGGTGGCGAAACAAATCACTTCTTAAATTCTTTTTTTGTTCGGGGGAAAGCACGGCGATTTGGGTTGTATTTCAATTTACAAAATCCTTGCATTCAGGCAAAAACAGGCCTAATTTTACAGGTGATGCTGATTTCTGCCCGGCAATTCAAAGGCAGTTTCCTGCATTTTAGCTTATTAATAAAGGTTTTACAAATGAAATACGATTTGATTATCCGGGGAGGTGTGGTGGTTGACGGAACAGGAAAAGACCGTTTTCAGGCTGATATTGCCATCAAGGACGGGAAAATTGCAGGAATTGGCGCACTGAACGGCAGCGAAGCCAGTCGCGAAATTGACGCTGCAGGCGCCATTGTGACCCCGGGTTTTGTGGATATCCACACCCATTACGACGGACAGGTTTCCTGGGATGAAGACCTGGCGCCTTCCTCTATTCACGGCGTTACGACGGCTGTCATGGGCTCTTGTGGAGTGGGATTTGCCCCTTGTCGCCCTCAGGATCGTGAAAAACTGATCGAATTGATGGAAGGGGTTGAGGATATCCCGGGTTCGGCCCTCGCTGAGGGCCTGACCTGGAACTGGGAAACTTTTCCCGAATACATGGAGGCCCTGGATGCCATGCCCCACACCATTGATTTTTGTGCCCAGATGACCCACGATCCCCTGCGGGTCTATGTGATGGGCGACCGCGCTGTGCACAACCAGCCCGCCACTTCAGAAGACATTGCCAGGATGCAAAAACTGCTGGCTGAAGGCTTGAAGGCAGGTGCAGTAGGATTTTCGACGGGCCGTACAGACAATCACCGTACGGCGGCGGGTGAGCATACCCCTGCGGCTGAAGCCAAAGTGGAGGAACTGACCGGCCTGGCTGGCGCTTTCAGACAATTTCAGCACGGAGTGCTGCAGGTGGTCAGCGATTTTGATATGCCAGAAGGAGATGCGGAATTTGACCGCGAATTTGACCTGATCGAAAGCATGGGCCGGGCTTCTGGTAAACCCCTGTCCCTCAGCCTTATGCAGCGCGACCAGTCTCCCAATCAGTGGAAATGGATCATTCGCCGGGCAGAAGCAGCCAACCAGGCAGGCATTCCTCTGCAATTGCAGGTGGGCGCCCGTGCCATTGGCATTCTGCTGGGCCTGGAAACGACTTTTCATCCGTTTATGGGCTTTCCAAGCTACAAAGCCATCAGCCAGCTTCCATTGGAAGAGCGGGTAAAACGCATGTCTGATCCTGCTTTCAAAGCCCAATTGCTGACCGAGAAAAGCGAACCTGTGGCCGGGGATGGGAGTTCTATTCCTCCCCTGGCAGACTTGCTCCTCTCCCAGATTCAAATGTGGGGCATGCGCATGTTTACTTTGGGTGAAACACCTGATTATGAGCCATCCATGGCAGGAAGTATCGGGCGTAAAGCACTGGAAAGGGGAGAAACCGTACTCAGTGGATTGTATGATGCGCTGCTGGAAAATGAGGGCAAAGCCCTGATTTATTTCCCCCTTTACAACTACATAGACGGCAATCTCGACAACCTGTACACCATGTTGAGCCACCCGCTTTCCCTGCCCGGTCTCAGCGACGGGGGAGCGCACGTGGGCACCATTTGCGATGCCAGTTTCCCCACTTTTATGCTTACACATTGGGCCAGAGACCGTAAACGGGGCAATTTTTCCCTCGAACAGGTGGTGAAAAAACAAACCTGGGATACGGCAAAATTCATTGGCTTACATGACCGCGGCACGCTGGAAGTTGGCAAAAAAGCTGATCTCAATGTGATAGATTTTGAGCACCTGCGTCTGCAACCTCCCCGCCTGATTCAGGACCTTCCTGCGGGCGGAAAACGTCTCATGCAACAGGCCGAAGGATACCTGGCTACCATCGTAAGTGGTGAAGTCATTTTGGAAAATGGCCGTCTGACCGGGGCAAAACCTGGTCGTTTGGTGCGGGTTTTGGGGTAATTTTTCCGAAAATCACCAGTTGAGGCTCATTTGGGCTGGAAAATCGGGGCTGCTTTCAGCCTGAGGCTCTGCAATCCCAAATTCCTTCATCAGCAGGGCATTCAGAATAGAAACTCCAATCTGACTGCTCAGCATCTTCATCATCCCGACCTGGCTGCAGGAAAAGGGCCCGGGACGGTATTTTTTCTCCAGATAAATTACCCCAACCAACCTCAGTGCAGAAACCATGGGCAGGCACATGAGCGACGTTGGCGCGTTTCGTTTGAAATACGGGTCTGAGCGAAACGGATTGTGGGCCTGCACATCATTCAACACCACATAATCCCGTTCGCGGGCCACATAATTGATCAGACTTTGTGGGATGTGGGCAGGTCCGCTTACAGGTACAGGTTCAGGGGGAACCTCAGTTTTGCCTTTCTGGTGGCAACAGGACCCCAACAAAATGCGGTCGCCCTGGTGAATGAGGATACATCCAACCTGAGCCCCGCCATGCTCTATGCTGATTTCCAGCGATTTTTTCAGAAGCCCACCCAGACTGGTCTCCGCAGATATGGCCTGGGAGGCTTGCAAGACATGATGGACATTCAGTAAGCCGGACATAAATTCTCCATTTTTTTCAATTCAGTCCGTACAGGTTTGCAATTACCTTAAGTTACCTTCCAAACTCCGGGAAAAGTATTAATCTGGTTGCCAAATTTGATTCCAGGGTTACGCAGGTTTTGGGAAATGATAATTCTGCCACAAATAGTATAAATCCCGTGACATTTTTTTCTGCATAAAAACCATCTGATTTTTGCCAGAATTGAACAAAAATTTAGCTAAAGATGGATTTTACGAACAGGTTTTGATCAAAAATGGAATTCGTACCCCGTCCAGGCCCTGAGATAGCCAAAGCCCAGGCTGTAATTATTATATCCCGTATCACGCCCAATTCCCGAATAACCCTCCCCGGAAAGGACAATACAACCTGGCCCCGCCTTCAATTTTCCCCCAAGTTCGAGTGAAAAAGCGTAATCTGCCTGGGTATCAGACCTTTCGTCGAAAACGGAACCTTCTTTGGTGCGGGTGGAATTGACCATGGCAAAGCCAACTGAGGGTACGATATAGGCCTGAATTTGATTCCCAAAGGAGATTTCAGGGCCAACCAACAGTTGCGCAGTTACCGTTTGGCGACCCAGGATGCTGGTGGTTTCGTAGGGAGGTGGAACGTGAGGAGAGATTGCATTACTCCCGATTTTGTAATTTACTTCAGCCGTTTCATAGCTTTCCTGAGCCAGCAGCGTGGTTTTAATGCCCAAATGGGGGTTGAGCATGCGGGTGTAATTCACTCTGACTGAAGGACCTGGAAAAAGCTTGCGCTTGATGGAATAAACCTCTGTGTTATATTCTTCATAGTTCTGGAAAGGATTATTGCCAATTCCTGAAGCAAAATTCAATCCCACTCCAATCCCAATTCTGTTCCCCTGATCGATCTTCTGGGCAGGAAATTCTCCTGGAAGATGGTCCTTTTTGCCAAAGGTGTACCCTGCGCCCAGGTAGCCCATGGGTAAAGTAACAGGATAGGGATGAATGGAAATAGGGGATAATCCGGCCCTCAGGAAAATCCGTTGAGAGGGAGAAACATATCTGTATCCCAGGTTGGGACTGAGGAACCAGTCAGGAGCATGCTGATCTGCGGAAGGGTAGAGGATGATGCCCGCGGTTGCACCCATTTCTATGAAATGGCGGTTTCTGCCCGCCAGGAAAGTGGCCCCGACCAGGGGTGGGGGAAATAACTCATCTGGAGTGGTGAAGAATGAAAACAATCCAAATCCCGCACTTGCCCCAATTCTATAGGAGGGTTTTACCACAAACTGGGCCTCATAACGGATATCTCCCACCATGGTTGGGCCGCCCACTTCCAGTTGAAGGCTGTGAATCACCTGAGAGTGAGCGAGAAAAGGAAGCAAAAGAAGCAGTAGGAAAACGGATCTTTTCATGGGAAAAAGGGTTTGTTGGCTTAAAATTAATGGTTTTTTCCCCAAAGAAAATTGATAATTCCACCTGATCTTACCCATTCAAGGGCAAAAATCCATTCTTAATCCAGTTTGAAATCGGGGTTAAAGATCAATCCAATGGGATTTCCCCAGAGATCAGCAACCGTGGCCACCACAATTTCTCCTCCCACGTTGCTGGGAGGCTCGATTTCAGATCCGCCCAAAGTAATAAGGCGTTTGAATTCTGCTTCTACATTCTCCACGGCCCAGTAAGCAGTCACACTGCCTCCATAATGCCCGCCTGCGGGCGGGTCGGGTACCAACCCAAGTTCATAGCCTCCAATATTGAACCCCACATAAAAGGGCTGGTCAAAATAAGGCTTTGTGTTGAAGGCCTGGGTGTACCATTCTTTGCCTTTTTGCAGATCGGGTACGTTGTAAATGACAGTTCGAAGTCCGGACATTTTTTGAAAATTTAAAGTGTGAAGAGTTGTATGACTCGTCCTCAATTTAGGCAGTTTTACTTGACAGGCTTTGATATATTTTAAATTGTTTTTTTGAAAATGCCTGATTCAAAAATGATTCTTGTTATGAAGCTGGATTTCGCAAAGGTTTTTTAGCTAAAAATCAGGGTAGGGAGGAATGTGACTGCGTTAAAGGCATTTGTCAATGGTGTTGGATTGTTATTTGTAATAAACTCTAAATTCTCTCGTTTTTTGTGGGTAATAATGGTAAATATTGTATATTTTTGACAAAAATTTAAAAAATTCCCCATGATTATTGAATTTAAGGTTTCCAATTTCAGGTCGATCAGAGAAGAGGTTGTACTTTCAATGGTTGCAGAACCTTCAAAATCAAAGGAAATGAATTTTTGGGAGCAGCCCTTATCTAACAGTGATCCTGTCAGGCTTCTGAAAATTGCTGCCATTTATGGTCCAAATGCTGCTGGAAAATCCAATTTGTTGAGGGCAATGTATAACCTTGGTCGCATGCTTGGTTACCCTTCAAGAGCAGGGGAGGATATTTTAGAGTATGATCCCTTTTTGTTTGATCCAGAAACTAGAACTGCACCCACTACATTTGACCTTACTTTTATAGGACTTGATAACATAAAATTCAGGTACAAGGTAAAATTTGATGCCACCGTAATTTGGGAAGAATTGCTTGAATATTATCCTCAGGGTAGCAAAAGGACATGTTATCACAGGATACAAGACGAAAATGGCGAATCTATTTCAACCATCAGGATGGGAAATGACTTCAAAAACAGAAAAGTTAAAGTTCTTGTCAACCAGTTATTACTTCCAAAATTTGGTGATGATGAACCAGATGAAATTTTAAGTTCTGTTTATGTGTCGTTGAGGAAAATATTGGTGGTAAATGCGTGTAGTGACCTTACCCTAAGGGTAGTGCAAAGATGGGTAACCTCCAGTCTGAATGCTAATAAGGAACTTCATGCAAGGTTGGACGAAATTATCAGGGGAGTTGATATAAGAATAAATGGAATCCAAATTGTTGAACAGAATGAGGAGGATTATCATTTTCCCAAAGAATTTCCTGAAGAAGAAAAGTCAAGGATAGTCAGAGAGTTCAGGTTTCAGGTCTCAGGATTGCATAATGTCTATAAAAATGGGAATTTAATTGGGACGGATTCCCTGCCTCTGGACAAGGAATCCCACGGAACCAACACCCTTTTTATTTTGGCAGGCTTAATATTATTGAAAATGAAAGATGGTGGAACCTTGTTTGTGGACGAACTGGACGCAAGTTTACATCCTGACCTGACCCGCATGTTGGTTCAACTTTATCAGGATGAAAATACAAATCCGGGAAATGCCCAATTAATCTTCACCACTCACGACACCAATTTGATGGACAGTGGCCTTTTGAGAAAGGATCAAATCTGGTTTGCAGATAAGAATGAATTGGGCGAAACAGATTTTTATTCACTGCAGGATTTCGAAGGCGTTCGGGAAACTACACCTTTTGATAAATGGTACAGTGCTGGAAAGTTTGGCGCCAAGCCCAATATCAAAAGCCCTGCTTTTTGAAGTTTTATGGCGCGAAAACCCAGGCCCCTTAAACGAAGCATTCTCATTGTTTGCGAGGGAACTGTTACTGAACCCAATTACTTTTTTGGCCTTGCAAGGGAAGTAAGGGATAACAGGAATGAATTTGATGAAACCATCATCAAAATTGACCCCATTCCAAGGGAAGAAAGCCAACCTGCTACAGAATCAATTCCACATAAATCTGCCCGTAAGAAAAGGCCGTTACAGAAAAGGGATTCAATTATTGATGGTGAAGTTGAGGCTGAGTTTTCGGCTGATCCTGTCCGTTACGTCAGATTGGCGCAGCTTGGTTTGATGGAGGGAACTTATGAGGAGGCCTACGCAGTTTTTGACAAAGACGGGCACCCTGCCAGAAAGGAAGCATTTGACCTTGCAAAAAATGTGATAAACGGGCAGAGGGTGCAAATTGCTTTTTCAAGTATTTCATTTGAACATTGGATTTTATTACATTTTGAATTTTGCACCATTCCATTTGAAAAATCTGAATGCAAGGATAAAACAGGCAGGTACCTTAGGTGCGGCGCTTCAAATTTGGAGGAGGATTGTCAGGGAGACAGATGTGTTGCGGGTTATATTCGAATCAAAGGATATCTCCAATTTTCCAAAAAGGGAACTAACCTTTGGTCTGACCTCAGGCCACATCTGAATCAGGCCATGAAAAATTCTGCCCAGGTTCGGATCTGGCAACAGAAAAATTTTCCTCAAACAGAAATTTTCGACTTAAATCCGTGGTCTGACATTGACCTTTTAATTGGCAGGTTTCTGAGAGTATAGGCTTTTTTGGGAAATTGGGGTAATTTTATTTCGAAAGTCGTTCAGGGATTTTTTTCTATGGCCCTTTTAAGGTAGTTGCTTGGTTTTTTTTGATATTTCTGTTCATTCAAGTCGAAAAAAGCAGCAATTCCTCAGAATCACCATCCAGTCTGGTATTGCCAATCAGTTTCATGCCCAACTTCTCCATGACCCGCATGGAGGCGAAATTGTCGTGGGTGGTGATGCCCCATAGGGTATGGATGCCCAGTTGATTGCGCGCATATTCCCGGATTGCGAGGGCCGTTTCCGTAATGATTCCCTGCCCTTCAAAGGCGGGCAGCATGGCAAACCCAATGTCGGCCTGCTCTAGTTCTTCCCTTTTCATCACCCCACATACACCCACAGGAATATTTTCCTCCTCCAGATAAACCGTGTACATGCCAAAGCCATGTTCGGCATAACCAGGACGAATCTTGTTTTTGATATAATTTTCCGCATCTTCCAGGCTGTGGACCTTGCGGTCACCTATGAAATGCAGCCAGGATGGGCTGTTGAGCAATTCCAGATAAAAGGCTGCATCGTTCAGGTTGGTTTCCTGCAGGCGGGTTCGTTGCGTTTTCAGAATAACTTTATCCATCTTCCCAATTTATTAATTTTTGAGGATTTGGATCAGATTCCTTTTAGCGGGAAAGGTATTTTCTCAGGGTGGGAGGGATGTGTTGGGTGACCAGCACTTTTTGGTATTCCCACTTTTTGGCGGGTTCAATTTCGAGTAAAAATTTTACTTCTTTCCCTTCCAGCAACGCCACGGCTTCGCCGTCGCGAAACAGAATGCGGTTGGAGGTCAAAGCGGGTACTTTCGCATCGGGAGTCAGGATGCCGAGCAGGTTGAGGGGATCGGCCGCGCTGATCGAGACCAGCAATTCTTCTTTTTCAGCTTTGCGTTCCTTGCGCAACAACCCAACCGCTTCATTCAGGGCAAATTGTTCACCGTAAACCCCGTTTACAAAGCGACCGCCGCGAATTTGTCCACGAGCTTCCAGCAGGCGGCAGGCCCGCACCAAATCCCGCCAGGGAGGCAGGTTTTTCTCCCGGTCGGCCAGGCGGCGAAATACCACCCCATAGCGCTTTAGCAATACCCAGGCCACTTTGATCAGTTCCTCCTGACCGATTTCATCGCCGGGTTCCCCGTCCATGGGACCGGGAAAGGTCCATCTGCCGGCATGTTCCATGCCGAAAATGGATTGGGTGGGAGAGGACTTTCCGTCCATTTTGGGACGGAACTGGGCCGGGGTAAGCAGAGCCCGCAGGCCCGTAAAGCTGTCTGAGGTCACCATGCCCCAGGTTGCGAGTTCGGCCAGGGCCTCCTCGGTCTGGGTTTTGAGCAAACCCGCACCTTTGGCGATGTCGTCAAAGAAAGAAGCGCCCTGTTTTTCAATGACCTGCCTTACTTTTTCAGCATTTCCTGAGAGATTTGGTGGAATTTCCCCCTCATTGGCTGCAAGTTTCCGCCACAGACCTGCATTTTCTCTCCCCACCAAAGTAATGGGAGTTGAGCGAATGGGACCAGCTTTTGGAGCATCGTCCGTGCTTCCTTTGGGCAATCTGAATCTGCCCCAGACCAGGCGGCCCGAGAGACAAAGCACATCCAGCCAGAACGGGTCATATGCTGGCAATCTGGAGGGTAAAATGGCACTTTCCCAGGCTGCCGCGGGCGCTTCGCACCCTTCCAGCATTTCCAGAATGCCCCGCAATCCGTCGGGACCTTCGGGCTGGTCGCCCGGAATCAGTCGCTGCCAGCGAAAGAGGAAACGCATGAAATCCTGGGCACTGACCGGCTCAATTTCCTTGCGCAGGTTGCCAATGGTGTACTTATGAATGCGGGCCAACAGGCGGCGTTCGCACCATTCCTCTTCCCCATCAGGGTCCGAAAAATGTCCCCTGAATACAAAACCCTGATTTTCCAGAGAACCCAGGGCAAATTGGATCTCACTCAAATCCAGCCCCAAATCAGCCGCAAGCTGGTAAGCTGTGATTGGGCCAAGGCCTTCAAGGCGGCCACGGGTGATTTCGAGCAGGGATTCTTCCTTTTCCCACACTTTTCGCCGCAGTTTTTCAGGCAAAATCAGCTTGGGTTGGCTGGAAAATTCCGTAAAAACGGCTTCAAAATGGGGCAATCTCTCTGCGGCCACCCTGATTTTTTTGCCTGTGGGCAACAGCAGTTCTGTCGCCCGGTTTTCCTGACAGAGGGAAAGAAATAATTCGTCCCATTTTTCCTCCAAACCTTCATTTTGGGTCAGAAAACTGAGCATGATCAGGGCATCGTGCAATTCATCTGCATCCCTGACCAGGGGCCAGGCTTCCTTGCGAACCTGGGCAATGGCGAGGGGCGACAATCTGCCCAGTTCTGAGGCCTCAGCCGGGTCCAGCCAGCGACGGTTGCGGATGGCATGGGTACGGCGGTCTTCCAGACCCGCAGGGTCAAGAAATGCGTAGGGATTTGCATTGATGATCTCCTGAGCCAGCGGGGAGGGTTCGGTCAGGTCGCGGGCCACCAGTTTAAGTTCTCCCTTGCCCATCCGTTCGAGCAATACCTCCAGCCGGTCGATATCCATGGCCTCGGTGAGGCAATCGTGGATGGTCTGGTTGATGAGAGGATGGTCGGGCACTTCCCGGTCGCCCACAATATGTTCCAGACAAGCCAGTTGGTCGGGAAAGACCAGGGCCACCAGGTCTTCAGAATCCATGCGCTGAATGGCGGGGGGAACCCTTCGCCCCGCACGCATGCGGGGTACGGCAAGGGCGCGGGAAGCATTCCAGCGCCAGCGTATGCCAAACATGGGTGCATCCAACAGAGCCTGCACCAGCACTTCGCGCACGATTTTCTCATTCAGATAGTCGAAAACTTCCTGTAGCGGAAAACTGTGGGTTGAACCCAGGGAAAGGATGATCGCATCCTCCGTGGCAGCCGCCTGCAATTCAAAATTGAAATGGCGGCAAAAACGCTTGCGAAGGGCCAGGCCCCAGGCACGGTTAAGCCTGCTGCCAAATGGTGCATGCACCACCAGGTGCATATCTCCAGCCTCGTCAAAAAATCGCTCCAGTACAATGGTTTCGCGGCTGGGCATGACTCCCAGAGCAGCCTGCGCGGTTGCCAGATAGAGTACCAGTTGCACGGCTGCGGCATCGCTCAATCCAACTTCGTCGCGGAGCCAATCCAGGGCATTTTTACCCCAGGCATCCACAAAGTCAGCTGAATTTCCAATGGATTGGGTTTTTTCCATCCATTCGGCCGGATCTTCGATCCGTTTCCCCACTTCCTCCCGCAGCCGGGCCGTAGCCATGGAAAGCTCCTCCGTACGCCCGGGGGCTTCTCCAAACCAGAATGGAATGGTGGGCGGCTTTCCTTTGGCATCCGCGACCCGCACTTTTCCGGCTTCCACTTTGAGAATTTCCCAACTGTTATTGCCCAATTTGAATATATCCCCGGGCATACTTTCAATGGAAAAATCTTCGTCCAGATTCCCTACATGAATTTCTCCCGGGTCCAGAATCACATCAAAATTGAAATTGTCGGGAATGGCTCCTCCGTTCAAAAGGGCGGTCAGGCGGGCTCCCTTGCGGCTTTTTAGCAATCCGTTGATCTGATCGTGGTGCAGGTAAGCGCCCCTGCGGCCCCGCCGGGTGGTAAATCCGTCTGAAATCATTTCCACCACTTCATCAAATTCCTTGCGGGTCAGGTCGCGGTAGGGAAATGCATTTTTAAATAATTGGTACAAATCAGCTTCAGGCCATTCGCGGTTGGCCACCTCAGCCACAATTTGCTGAGCCAGAATATCAAGCGGCTTTTCAGGCATCACTATGCGATCGAGTTCGCTGCGGCGAATGGCATCAAAAATGGCGGCGCATTCCACCAGATCGTCGCGGGTCATGGGAAAAAGTCGCCCTCTGGGAGTTCCCTTCACACTGTGTCCTGAGCGTCCCACCCGCTGCAAAAAAGCCGCAATAGACCGCGGAGAGCCCAATTGACAAACCAAATCCACTGAGCCAATGTCAATGCCCAGTTCCATGGAAGCCGTGGCCACCAGACAACGCAGACTGCCTTCTTTGAGAGAGGATTCTGCGCTGAACCTCCTTTCTTTGGACATGGAGCCATGGTGGGCCCGAATTGCTTCTTCGCCCAGCCGTTCTCCCAAATTATGCGCCAAGCGCTCGGCCATGCGGCGGGTATTCACAAAGATGAGGGTGGTGCGGTGGGTCTGAATCAATTCTTCCAGCCGTTCATAAACTTCCCCCCAAACTTCAGCCGCCATTACCGCGGTAAGTTCTGATTTGGGGATTTCAATGGCGAGGTCAATGTTGCGCTTGTGGCCCCCATCCAGGATCACACAGTCAGATTCCCCCTGTTCATTTTTATTTCCTTCACCCACCAGAAAGCTGGCTACCTGTTCAATGGGCTTTTGGGTGGCAGACAGGCCGATTCGCTGCAATTTTCCCTCTTTGAGGGCCTCCAGACGCTCCATGGAAAGGGAAAGATGAGAGCCCCGTTTGTCGTTGACCAGGGCATGAATTTCATCCAGAATCAGGGTGTGAACGCCTTGCAGAAGTTGGCGACCGCCTTCGCTGGTCAGCAGCAGGTAAAGCGATTCGGGGGTGGTCACCAGAATATGGGGCGGCTCTTTTTGCATTTTGGTGCGCAGGGCCGAAGGCGTATCACCCGTCCTTACCGCGGCTTTGACTTCAGGGAGCTGATGTCCTTCACTTTTCAGGGCTTTGCGAATGCCTTCCAGGGGAAGGCGCAGATTGCGCTCTATGTCGTTGCTGAGGGCTTTCAGAGGGGATATATAAACCACTTGAACTCCAGGCTGGAGATTTCCTTCCAGACCCTGACGGACCAGATCGTCAATCGCAGACATGAAGGCAGCCAGGGTCTTGCCTGAGCCTGTGGGAGCCGCAATCAGGGTATGTTTTCCCGCTTTAATGGACGGCCAGGCCCGCGACTGAATTTCGGTCGGGACTTCGAAGGTGGCGCGAAACCACTTTTCGACCAGGGGATGGAAGGAAGAGAAAGACAATTTTTGTAAATTTTATTCAAGATACGGATTCAGAAACATATTTGGGGAATCCATTTTTAAACTCAAAACGGTTTCAGCAGTTTAGAATTATCATGGAAATAAAAATTACACATATCGAAGGGCATCCTGAAGGAAAATTTGTGATTGAGCAAAATGATAAGCAACTTGGAGAACTCGTTTATGCCTGGCGAAAGGATACCACCCTGGTCATTCTGCATACCGAGGTAAGCGATCAGCTTGCCGGGTTAGGCTACGGCAAAAAACTGGTTCAGGTGTCAGTTGAATTTGCCCGCAGCAAAGGTTATTCTATTTTGCCGGTTTGTCCCTTTGCGAAGGCCCTTTTCAGGCGATTATCGCCTGAATGGGATGATGTTTTGCAGAGTTGATATGAAAATTACGATCGTGCCCTATGACCCAAACTGGAAATCCCTGTTTTTGCAGGAGAAATCCCTTTTGGAGCAGGTTTTGCAAGGGTATGATCCTGAAATTGAACACATTGGCAGTACTGCGATTCCCGGATTGGCAGCCAAACCTGTGATCGATATCATGGTCAGGCTCGCCGAAGGCAAAAGCATTGACGAGGGGGTGCCTTTGCTGGTGAGATCGGGCTATACCTACATTCGTACCTATGAGGATGAGATTCCTTACCGCAGGTTTTTTGTGAAGGTGGATCCTGAAAAATATCCTGGTCAGGTTCCTGAAATTGTGCAACGTGATGAGCCTGTATCCAATGAGATCAACGAAACGCGTACCCATCAGGTGCATTTATTGCCCTATCAAAACAGTTGGTGGGAGCGCCATTTGCAATTCAGGGATTTTCTGATTCGCCATCCCCGCTACCTCAACGAGTACCAGGAACTAAAAGCCCGGCTTTCCAGTCAGGATTGGGAGCGTCCTCACGATTATGCGATTGCCAAGGGTGAATTTGTGAAGAAAATTGAGCGACTGGCCCGGGAAGAAGCTGAAGGTTGAGTTTTAAATAGGGCAAAATTTGGCAGGAAATTTGCAAAAAAGCCCTAAATTCGATGCAAAGAGATTATTCCATGCCCAAAATTCAATTCCTCGCCCTGACATTTCTTTCCATTTTGTATGCTGCCTGTGGTGGCGGGAATCAAAAACTTGAGCAAGCCGACGGCTTGCGTACTCAGGAAAAATATGCCGAAGCTCTGGTCATTTATCAGCAGTTGCTTGACGCTGATCCCGGCCTGAAAGAGGCTTATTCAGGTCGCGGGATTTGTCAGCTTTATACAGATAATGCTGAGGGTGCCATGACGGATCTGAACAAGGCCATTGAACTGAGCGGGGATGCAAAATATGCTCAGAGGAAGGATTATTATGAGTTTCGGGGGATTGATTTTTTCTTTCGCGGCTTGCTTAATGCGGCCATTGGAGATAAAAACACGGCAGTTTCTGACTTTGAAATGGCAGTGAAGTATCAGTATAAACCAGTTGAATCTTATTTGCAGTTGGGCATTGCCCTGGGCGCCATTGACCAGCCCATTGAGGCGGTTGATAATTTTTCCAAAGTACTGGAACTGGATCCCAAAAACCTGCCTGCGCTGGCCAATCGGGCCTTTTATCTTTCAGTTTTGGGCGATAATCGCCGGGCTATTGCCGATTTTAATACGGCCCTGGAAATTGATCCTACGGACAAATCAACCTGGGTCAACCGCGGATACACCTGGCTCGGCCTCAACGAGGCCGAAAAGGCCCTGGCCGACATTGAAAAATCCCTCGAACTGGACCCCGACTATCTGGCTGGTCTGACTTACCGTGGCATTGCCCTCCAGCACCTCAACCGCAATGAGGAAGCCCTGCAGGCCTTTACAGCAGCAATTGCCAAATATCCTGAGTATCAGAAGCTTTGGTACGGCCGTGGGGTGGCCAAAATTTCTCTGGGCGATATCAAAGGCGGATGTGAGGACCTGGCTGTGGCAGAAAGTTACGGAGATATTGAGGGAGAGGAGTTGCGGATTCAGTATTGCAGGTAAGTTTTCCTGCCTGTTTATTCCTTCAGCAAGTGCAATAATTCGCTGAGCATCATGGCCGTGGCTCCCCAAACCGTGTGCCCAAAAACGTCAAAATAGGGGATGTTTTTGCGAATTCCGCCCTGAATGGGCATGTCCATCTGTTTGCGGTTGGCTGCATCCTGTAAATGACTGACCGGCACTTCCAAAATTTCTTTTACCTCAGACGGATCAGGCACAAAATCAGGTCTTTGCCGGGAAAATCCCACCACAGGTTGCACCAGAAATCCGCTGGGGGGAATGTATAATTTGCTCAGTTCGCCCAGAATCTCCACTTCGTGGCGATTCACTCCCACCTCTTCCTGGGCTTCCCGCAGGGCAGTATCGTGGTAGTCGAGATCTGATTCCTCGACTCTTCCACCGGGAAAACTGATCTGTCCGCTGTGTACGCCCGGATATTCGTTGCGCTTCATCAAAACGAGGTGAGGGGTTTCCTGAAGCGGATAAAAAAGCACGAGTACACTGCTTTTGCGGGCCTGTTCCAGGGTGGCTGCATCTGGCAATTCCCGCGGCCGGAAGGCCGGGGCCATTCCCACCTGGGCTTCCAGCCCGGGAAGGTCGCCCTGGAGGCGCCTGCGCAGGTCATTTATGAATGAATCAAACATCTTCTCCACTAAACAGTCGTGAAGATAAAAAGTTTTGGGTTAATGTGAGGAGGTGGTTCTCGCCTCAAACCAACTCCGCCGTAATCTCCACGGGGCTGGTCAGGGTGCGGTAAACCGGACATTTTTTGGCAATGGCCATCAGGCGTTCGCGCTGGCTGGCATCCAGATTGCCGTGGATTTCGATCTTTTCCTGAATAAAAGTGATTTTTTCTCCCCGCTCCAACACACTGTCCAGGGTCAGATGTACATCAATGCCTTCCACTTCCCAGCCCTTGCGCTGGGCGTACATTTTCATGGTGATGGCTGTGCAGGCCCCCAAGCCCGAAAGAAGGGCTTCAGATGGGGTGGGACCAAGGTCCTGACCTTCGTTTTCCAGTGGTTCATCGATAATAAATTCGTGGGAACGCACTTTCACGGAGGTGGTGTAATTGGCGTGGCCGATTGAAACGGCTGCTCGCTTGATATCTTTACTTGTTTCCATGGGGCAAATTTGGAGGGTTAAAAGTCGATTTTGAATGAGCTAAATCATCAAACGGGGTAACAAGAGTTGCAAAGGATTATTTAGGATAATACAATTCCAGCCGTGGCCACAAGTCGATTTTGCGGTTGGCAGGATATTCATTGATTTGGGTAATGACCCACTGATCGTGCCTGGCTTTCAGGTCATAAAGGTATTTTTTCCCTTCAGGAAACTGGAAGGTACTTTTCAGAGAATCTCTTGGATTGGCATTTCCCAGGGCGCGTGCCAGGGCCTCGCCGCTGCCCTCCCAGTCTGGAAAGACTGCCAATAGCGCAAATGCAGGCCCCGTAGTGGCCGCAATCCTGAAATTTCGCTCCTTCCAGGGGCGATAAATCTCCCAGCCAAAGGCTTCCACTTCGGGCTTGTATTGATCGGGAACATGCAGAAAGCCGGGCGTAACCGCAAACCGCTCGTGTACGCCTGTATGATTCCAGGTTTTGGGATCGTTGGGGCTGGAGAGGTAAAAGCACTGATTCAGATCGGTCGCGCCGTCATTGAGGAACAGAACAGTGGGCCTGGCGGCCAGCTGATCCACTTTTTGGCGTTCCACCCCTCCCGCGCTGAGCAGCCAGCCGGGTCCGCCCGAGTAAATCTCAGGCGAAGAATGATAGCCATGTCCCATGGCGGCCGCAAATTCGCGGGGTGTTTCCCGGATCCAGGCCATCACCTTGAAGGGAGGAATATAGCTGCCCAAATGGGCGATCAGGGCCTGGTGACGGGCGTGTGGAATGGCTTCTGTGGTTACATCCAAGCCTTCGGCTTTGAGCATCCAGGCCCGCATCATGGCCGCATGCGGGTGGGCATCCAGTTCGGGACGGGAAGCCCGCTCCCGCCGCCTGCGAAAGGGAGGATAGCGCCGCAATCCCAGGCTGCCCAGGGCCAGTTGCCAGTTGGCCTGGTCGAGGACCAGGCGGGTTTGTTGCCGCAGGCGATCACTTGCCGCAAATTCTTCCAGAATAACCAGGGTGGTAAGGGTGTAGCCGCAATAAGGATCTGCATTGAACTCAAAAAAGCCAGTTCGACCCATTTTGTTGAGGTATTGCTGCAAAAACTGCTCGATTTCGCTGATTTTGTCCTCATTTTCTTCCTGATAAGCCATATTCAGCCACACTTCCCGGAAATATGCGGAGATATTGGTCATCAGAATGTGGTTTTCTGTGTCTTTCATCCCCTTCAACATACGGGGAGTCCAGGTGTGGGGCTTGTTCTTGGGGGGAAGTAAAAGATTTCTGGCCAAATGTTCTGCAGTTTGGGGATAAAGCAGGGTGGTATCGGGTCCAAAGCGCATCAATACGGCAGCCAGGCCGATCATGGTGAAGTCATAATCACCGTTTTTATTCCCTGCCCAGGTCGAACCTGCATGTCCCCAGGGCTTTTTAGCCATAAGCCAGTCGTTTACTTCCTGGATGTCTTGTCGCCGCGATAGTTTGGCCAGAATTACCCTTGGGGGATCAACCTTATTATGTAATCCCCATTCACCCAGATCTTTATTGGCAAAAAAATCAACCAGCGTATGGCGGGGATTGGCTTCTTCACCCGGAATTTGAGGACCTTGGGCCATGGACCGTTCCTGGGGGGCCTCCGCCCCCTTCTCGGCAGTTAATATGCGGTTTTCCCAGCGGTTTCCAAAGTAATAGGCGCATCCTGAAAGTTGCAGCCCCAGTAAAAAAATCAAAGCATAATAACGGGTCATGGCCGAAGTTAAGGAATTTGGGTGAAAGGCTCTAAACTCTTGAAAAATTGCAAATTGTCGCCATTATTGCGAATTTTGTATGAATAATATTAAAGATATGAGAATAAAATTACAATTGTTCCTCTGCCTGTTTTTGCTTCTTACCCTGGTTCTCCCTGTGAAGTCCCAGGTCGGGAATTTCAGCTGGGCGGTTCCGGTTACAGTGACCAATAATACAGGGGCTGCCCAGGCTGGCTATCAGGTTCGCCTGAAATTCAATTCTGCGGCCCTTATTTCTGCGGGAAAACTGGCCTCAGATGGGCGCGACCTACGCTTTGGCGATCCTTGTGGCGCCAATTTGTACCCATACTGGATCGAAAAGGATCTCAATACAGACACCACGATCATCTGGATCAAACTGGATTCAATTGGGCTTGGAAGTACGCTCGATTTCCAGATGTATTATGGGGATTCCTCCGTTTCTGCCATGTCATCTTTTTCCTCCACCTTTCCCAATGCGTTGGTTACCACCGGGAATATGACTTTGAGTGGAGGCAGCTACGATTGGGTGATGATCAATCCCGGTCACACTGTTACCCTGCAAACAGGGGTGGTGAATACCTTGCAGGCCAGAGCCATCACGGTGAACGGAACCATTATGGGGGCAGGCGAGGGTTACCAGAGCCCGGGCACTTCCAGCGTGGGGGCCGGACCCGGCGGCGGAGCCTGGGGGACTTCCTCGGGTGCAGGCGCAGGTAGTTATGGCGGTCTGGGAGGAATTGGGGGATATGATTCGGGAGATCCCATCAATCAGCCTGGGCCGGTTTATGGCACCACCACAGGGATTGACCTGGATATGGGTTCCAATGGAGGAAATGCGCCCACGGTTGTGGGTGGAGATGGCGGCGGTGCGATCAAGTTGATTGCGGAATGGGTCAGCGTGAACGGAACCATTAATTGCAACGGAGGGCTTGCCCAGCAACCTGGCGGTGGTCAGGGCGGTGGAGGCGGTTCAGGTGGGGGGATTCTCCTGCAGGGCGGCCATGTGAATTTCACCGGCACCATGACCGCAAATGGCAATGGAGGTTCTATTGGGACCATTACGGCCAATGACGATGGCGGCGGCGGCGGCGGTGGCCGCATCAAATTGTTTTACGATCAGTCTTTGGTAAATACAGGGACTATGTCTGTGAACGGAGGACCCGGAGGAGTTAACGGTGGTGCAGGTCAGGGGGCTCCAGGTTCAGTGGGTACTACTTACGTAGATACCATGGCTTTTCAGAACATGGCCCTTTCCTTGGGAACTGAAATGGCAAATACGGCCGAAACGGCTCCTGTTGTGACTGCCCCGGGAACTGGTTGTGACGGAGATCCGGTCACCATTTCTCTTTCAGGCGGGTTTTCGTCTTATTCATTTACCGTGGACACGACTCTGGCCCAATCCGGACAGGATTCTGTCTTTACTTTCAGTCCCACCGTTTCTCAAACTGTTTATATTTCCACGGTTGGTGTGTGCGGAACTTATCTCGATACGGTTAACGTTGGAGTGGCTCCCAATCCTGCTCCGTCCATTTCCGGCGGAAGCGGATCTTTCTGCATGGGTGATACCGTAGCGCTTTCAGTCAGCGGTTCATTCACCAGCTACCTTTGGAGCAACGGCGGAACAGCCTCTTCCACCAATGCCTTCACCTCAGGCTCTTATTCTGTAACCGTGACAGATGCCAACGGATGTATGGGCTCGGATACTGTATTAATATCTGTAAATCCCCTTCCCAATCCGGTTATCACCCAAAACGGATTCTTGTTGAGCACGACTCAGACGTTCAGCAGTTATCAGTGGAATTTTAACACAAATCCTGTTTCAGGCGCAACCAGCCAGTCCTATACTGCCACCCAAACGGGAGCATATTCAGTTTTGGTGACTGATGCCAACGGTTGCAGCGCACTTTCAGACACTGTGAATGTGATCATAATCGGGCTCAATCCTGAATCTGCCCTGGCAGAAGTAATGGTCTATCCCAATCCGTTCACAAGGGTGGCCAATATTTCACTTCAGGTTCCCGCAGCAGGGATTCTGACTTTGGAAGTTTTCGACCTGACAGGGCGTTTCCTGAGTAGTAAAGTGGAGAATGTGAACCAGGGAATCTGGAAGCATGCTCTTGATTTGAGAGAAGCTCCTGCCGGGGTTTATCTGGCCAGAATGGAAATCAACGGCGCAAGCGCCGTAGTTCGCCTGGTGAAGCTGTAAGCTCACAATTTAGCCACAAAAAAAGGCCGCCCGGATTTCCGGACGGCCTTTTTTGCATTCCCCAAAGGATCATTCAATAATAATCTTGCGGGTCACGGTGGCCTTTTCGGTCGAAATTCTCAGCAGGTAAACTCCCTGAGAAACACCCTGCAGGTTCAGATCCGTTTTGACATACCCGGAACCGTTCTGCACAGTTTGTCTGAAGACTTCCTGACCTTGCAGATTCTGAATTTGTAGCTCATAGCGCTCTGCATTTGAGCTGGCTTCCAGGGTAAATTGTCCATGGTTGGGGTTGGGGTAAATCTGCAACACCATGCCTGCCAATTCTCCTTCAATTCCAACCAAAGTAATCGTTTGAGTGGAAGTGTTGCTGCCACAGGCGTTAGTGACCACAAGGGTCACGGTATAGGTCCCCTCGCTGGAATAGGTATAGGTTGGATTTTGCTGGGTGGAAGTGCCACTTCCATCCCCAAAGTCCCAGGCCCAGCTGGAGGGAGAACCCGTGCTATTATCCGTAAAGTCCCAGGTCAGGCCGTTTCCGGCCTGCTGAGTGGCCGTAAAGGCAGAGGTGGGGGCCGGTAGTATGGATACATTTACAGTGTCAGAACTTACGCAGCCGTTTGCATCTGTGACAGTCACGGAGTAACTGCCCGCTGCATTGACTGTGAGGGTGGAGGAAGTGGCTCCTGTGGACCAGGAATAGGTCTGACCCGTTATCCCGGGGTCCAAAGTGGTGGAGCCGCCTGCACAAATATCCTGATCTGGCCCCAGATCAGCAGAGGGAGCAAGGCTTACATTTACCGTGTCCATTCCTTCGCAGCCCAGACCATTGGTTACAATTACTGAATAATCCTGGGAATTGGCTGCGTTGATGGTTTGGGTGGTAGCTCCGTTTGACCAAAGGAAGGTGGAACCTGCATTGCCTGCATCCAGGGTGGCGCTGTTGCCGGGACAAACCGTCTGGTCAGGACCCAGATTGACGGCCAGAGCGGTAAGGTTAAGGTTGTCATTGACCATGATGCTGGTGGTACAACTGTCTGTATTGCCGCTGTTGTCAGCTATGGTAAGCTGAACCGTGAAGGTGCTGCCAATATCTGCGCAGGTGAAATAATCCTTGCTCAGGCTCCAGGAAGTGATCCCGCAATTGTCAGAAGAGCCATTATCCACGGTCCCGCCCATCAGGGTTGTGTCGCCGTCTGAGGGAAGTTGCAGGCTCAGGCTGGATTGGCAGGAAGCCACAGGTGCTGTGAGGTCCTGCACGGTGATATTGAAAATACAGGAGTCTTTCAAACCCATTACGTCCGTGGCGACGAGGATATTCTGGGTAACCCCGCCCGGATACGTGCCGCCGCTGGCAATACCTGCCACCTGGGTTACCGTAGGTTCTGGTTTGAGGGTGGGGGAGTAATTGGCATTTGCCGTACCTTTGGTTGCTGCCACGCAGGCCCAGTCAGACGCGTCGTCGTGGTCAAGATCGTCCTGGCGGGCCAGAGAGGTGCCGCAGCTGGCTCCAACCCCGGGTCCCGACCAGACGGAGGGTGGAATGGTGACATTGAATCCGTTGATGGTGGCACTGAAGTTGGCAATTGAGGTGGAATCCCAGCCCCAGAATACGGCGTCATGCACATTGCCGTAATTGTCGATGATCATGGCCCAGGAGTTATTTCCCGAACTGTAAAAAATGTTATTTCCCCAGTAATTTGCCCCGGTTACATCCTCTCTGAACATAATTTGCCCCGAGGTCATGGTGCCAAGTTGCCAGAAAAGGCTGTTCACAATGTTAATGTTTGAATAGTCATCGCTGATGGCCACAAACCAGCCTGTGTAATCCTTGGTGGTATTCAGTTGATTCTGAATCTCCAGGAAATCAGGGGAATTGGTGTTGATTTCTGTGATTTTGAGAGTGGAATTACAGCCAAAATTTACTGCTTCGGCCTGGGGAAAACTGGCAACTGCAGAGCAGGACGGGCCAGCCATATAGGTGGTGTCTGCCGGGCAATTGACGATCAGGGGAGGGCTGTCGCAACCCGCCGTACCCGTTACCAGGATGTCGTCATACAGGTGCCCGTCATTGCCGCCGGCAAAGTAGTAATTATCCCTTTGCTGGAATTTTACCACGAAATTTGCCGTGAGATTGAAGTTATAAATGGCAGCCAGCGAATCAATGTTGAGATTGAAATAATACCATTGCAGGTCCGTATAGTTGGCGCCAGGCAGGTTGAGCACTTTGGTGAAGGTGGTTCCTCCATTGTCAGACATATACACCCCGTCTTCGGGTTCTGATTCGTCATTCCATTCTGCCCACCAAAAGGTCAGCCTTACGTTGGTGTAGCCCAGTAGATTGAGCCCCATCCAGGACTCATTGGTCACATAGGTGCCGCCCGGGCTGTTGTCCATTCCCAGCCAAAGGCTGTCCGTGTGGGCCATGGCAGTGATCGAACTCCAGGTAAGGGTACTTGAATTCCAAATCTGTATCCTGCCACCTGGGCCGCTTGAGGTTGTGTACCAGTTGGGATCGAGAACCCCGCTTTCAAACCCCGTGGAATAGGGAAGGGAGGCATAATTGGTAACTTGAGCCTGACTGGTGAAGAAGGTGAAAAGTAAAGCAAAAAGAAGGAGAAAACTGGTAAAATTTGATCTCATAGTGTTATAAATTGGGTGTCAAATTATCCCAATCTAATAAAAAATGAGCAGGAGATAAAGCCGGGGAATTGATTCAGTAATGCTTTTGGCCCTTTTTCGGAAAAAATGCATTTAAAAACGAGGGCATCAACCCGGGCTTTAACGCACCTTCACAAAACGGGTGTATTGCTGATCACCCACCCGCAGAATATACACGCCTTCCTTCCAGTTGGAAATGTCGATCGTGTTCAAAGGTTTGGGATTGTCATTATCATACACCTTCTTGCCCAGGGTATTGAAAATGGTCAGCCTCGAAAATGTACCATACAAGTTGTCGATTTCCACGCTGATTGAGGTATTGGCAGGATTGGGATAAACCAGGGCAGAAGGCGGGAAAAAGCGATTGCCCACGCAGGAATCAGGCAGGGGATTGAGTTCCACTTTGTATTTTGGACTGAGGTCGCGCCCGGCAAAAGGTGCATAATCAAACGGATAGCGCACCGCACGGAACACCACGTTGCCTTTGATGCCATTATTGATGGGAATGGTGTCGCCCTGGCTCATGCGGCCAGAAAGCAACTCAGGAGCAGTATAAGCCCAAACAATTTCCTGATTGAAAGTCATTTCAAAAAACTCCCCGTTGGCGCCTGAACAAACGAAAATATTGCCATTGGGCAATTGATTGGCGCCCGAAATAAACCAGGAGTAAAAATCCGTGGGATTGGGGGCAATGTATTCCCAGAAGGGCTGATCGGGTCCGTAAGAGGAATCCGGGCTCAGGGCGTAGTCGCCATTCGCATCTACGGGCGGATCCACCATGACTACTGAGGAGGAATTGGTACCCGTGTAAGTGCCGTTATTGAAAGCCATAATTTTACCCTCGTTGGGCAGGCCTTTTTCGATCCAGTGGGGATTGTGAAAGCCAGAAAGATGCTGGTCGCTCGAATCGCCCTTTCCGTACACCATGGGATTGCCCCAGCGATAGAGGAAGTCGCCGCCTTTATTATGATTTCCGCCTGTATGGCCGGCCGCTTCGGCCGTGGTGGTGCTGTGATCCAATACCCAGAATTCTCCCAGACGCTGGCTGCTGAACAAGACCTGGTCGAGATCAGGATTATAATCCACTGCATTTGAGTGAATCCAGTCAGATTCTCCCTGATTGGCAACTTTGGTATTGACAAAATTGAGGTTCAGCAATTCGGGATGGGCATTGGGATTGCCGTAATTGTCTTTGGTGGGGTCGAAATTCTGAATCAAATGATCCCACAAATGCCATTCCCAGACGATTTCTCCAGATTTAGCCCCGGTTTTTTTTATCTCATAAATGGCCTCACTGGCGATAAAACCTTCCGTTATCAGGGCAGGATTGCGCCCGGCTTTGATGCAGTTTCCTGCGCTGATGGCTTCCCAGGTCAATACCAGCACATTTCCATTGGGCATGACCGCAATGTCGTGGTGGGCGCGGAAAGAATCTCCTGAAAAAGTAAAATCCCAGGAAATATTGCTTTCCCAATCCATCACCTGAAATCCATCGCCCGATCCCCCGGCCTGAATGACTGAATTGGAGGAGGGGAATTTGAAAGTGGTATAAAGATCCCCGTTTTCCTGCAGGTACATTGAATTTCCCATCACCAGGCCATTATCCCAGGAATGAACCACATTGCCGCAATTATCCATGAGGTATTTACTGGTGGTAAATACTGGCCCCCACAGGATAAACCCATCAGAAACCCTTTCCTGATCAATTTCCATCAAGCCAACCGTACGGGTTTGAGCAATGGAAACCTGGGAAAGCAATAATCCCCCCAAAAACAGAACCAGCAATTTTCTCATGGTGTAATCTTTTACCAATAATAGCCTAACGGGCTGCAAACTAAGGGTTTTACTTTAATTGGAACAAACTTCGACCTACATTTTTATTCACAAAGCAAGGGAGTTTGATGCAGAAGGTTGGCTTGTTTGAGGAGAATTTTGCCAAAAGGGCAGGTTGAATTGTCAATCTGGCAGATTTTGTGGTCAATTCGGCAAGAAAAGGCAATTGGTACAGGAGTTGAAAGGAGAGAGGAAATTAATTCACCAAAAATATTTAAAGAAATATGGCAAATCTTATCAAACGCAACGACGACCTTTTTTCCATCTTTGATGACTTCTTCAAGCGCGACTGGACTGAGCTCAATCAGGGCCTGAATGCAGTTTCCCTGGGTACAAAAATGCCCGCCGTGAACATCACGGAAACGGAAACTTCCTTCGACCTGGAAGTGGCTGCACCCGGCCTGAAGAAAGAAGATTTCAAGGTGTCGGTCGAAAACGGAACCCTGACCCTTTCCACGGAAAAGGAAACCACCACCGAGGAAAGCAAAGACTTTTACACCCGCAAGGAATTCAATTTTACTTCCTTCAAACGCTCTTTCCGCCTGCCCGAAAAGACCGTGGATTTTGACAAAATCGAAGGTAAGTATGAGGACGGCATCCTGCACATTATTGTGCCCAAGAAGGAAGAGGTGATCACCAAAGCGGTCAGAGAAATTCAGATCAATTAAAAGTGAAGTGGATAAGGCGAGGTTAATTGTGAAACCCCCGGACAAAATCCGGGGGTTTTTAATTTTTTCTTTTGCGGCGCCAGCGCCACCATCCCAAAATCAGTCCTCCCAAAACCAGGAGAGTCAGGACCATTTGCCAGACCTGAAAGCCAGAGCCAGCGGGCAAAATCTGAGGTTGTCCCACCATTACAAATCCAGCCCAAAACCCGGGAAAAGCAGATATTTCATCTGAGGCAGCCAGAAACTCCCGTTGTGAACGGGCCAAAGCCAGGTCCGTGGGGTCGCCTGCAGCCAGGTGTTTGTAAAAACCCGCCATCAGGTCTGCCGTGGCCAGGTCTTCCACCTTCCAAAGGCTCATCACCACGGCAGGCACGCCTGCCTGGAAAAATCCCCGCGCCATACTCATGACTCCTTCTCCCCGCAAAATATTTCCTGCACCTGTTTCACATGCACTCAAAACAGCCAGCCGTGAACCAGGATGGGTATTTTGGACCTCGTAGGCAAATAATTTCCCTTCATCTGCCTCAGACTCCTGGGCAAACTGCAGGTATGACCACATGCCATTATTGGGGTCCAGCACCCCATGGGTACTCAGGTGCAAAATCATGGATTGGGTGGAGAGACCCAGGAAATTGATTTTTGTGGCCGTTTTTCCAAAGTAAATATTACCCTCATATTGTCTGCCCAAAGCAAGGATTTCCTGTTCGGCTGCCGGCAGGGCGGCCCCAGGCACGATCCTGCCCTGGTCCGGGCCCAAAACATGGGGAGCAAAAGCAGTGAAAGTGGGACTTTGGGAGCGGGGTAAATCCTGTTTTTCAGTAAAAACCTCACCTGAATTCAGCGAATAGGAAATGTTGACGGACCTGACCAGCCAGGGAAGGTCGGGGAAACCTGTGGATGGGTCAATCTGGGGTTGGGTAAGCAAAGCTTCAAATGGAAATTGCAAAATCGGCCCGTCAGGTACCAAAATGAGGTTTTCGGGAACAGCATTTTCAAAGGCGGGCGCCATTAAAATCTGGTACAAGTAAACGCCTTCCTGGATAATCTGCTTGCGGATTTCAGCAGGATGGGCAAAATAGGTATCAAAATCTGAGATCAGGGTTCGGAATTTCCTGATTCTGACACCCAGGTCGTCGGGGAAATTCAGATTAAACATTTCCACGCCTTTTTCCTGACTGATTTTGATCAGGTTGAGGCTGTTATTGCCCCAGAAATATTCGAGCAGGGCCGTGTTGCCGGGAAGATTTATTTCGGCGGGGATTTGAGATTCCTGACGGGAATCTTCTTCCATTACTTTCAGAAAGGGATAATTCCTGGAAATGCTCATTTCCAGGGAAATGAGCTTGTTTTTGGTCTCAGCTGCCCGGCTGGCCAGCTCTTCCCTGCGGGACAAAACACCCTTGTTTTGAGCCTGGTATTCCAGCTTGGCCAGTATTTCAAGCTCCTGTTCCAGTTCTCTTTCCTGCTGCAGCAGACCCATGGGAACCTTCAATTCCTCCTTGAGAGCCGCCTCGTTCAGGGATTCGAGCAGACGCACAGATTTGCTCATGTCTGCAATTCCAAGGGCGATTTGAGGCGCCCGTTTTTTGTCGCCCCGTTCCATTTGCTGGCGGGCCAGATTAATCCCTTCCTCAAAAATGGGGTAATAATGTTCCAGAATGAATTGCTTGGACTCTTCAGCAAAGAAAGTGGAACGGATGCCTTTGATTTCCCGGGCAGCCAGGTAAAAATATTCCAGTGCCATTTCAGGGTTGGTTTCCTGCAATGCCCGGCCTGAGCCTGCCAGCAGGCGAAAGAGAATGCGGCGGTCACTGGCCCGGCCAATATCAGGTAGCTGGTCGCCACAAGTGGCTGTTTCTGTGCCAGTTATGGCTTGCAGGCCCAGGCAGAAATGCTGTAAAGCCGAGTCCCTTTGGGACTCTTTGAGAAAGGCTTCGCCCAGGTGCAATTCAATTTTCCCCGTTTCAGGATGCACTTTGCCAAATTTTTTCAGGCACAAAGCCAACGATTGGTTCAGGTAGAAGCGGGCTTTTTCAAAATTTCCGCTCCTGAGGTGGGTGTAGCCCAGATTTCCCAGGGTGTAAAGCCTGCCTGCGGCATCCTTTTCAGAAATTTGAAGGGATTCCTCCAGAATTTTAAGCGCCATTTCATATTCGCCGCTGTCCGTCCACACAATGGCCAGGTTATTGAGGGTTTTGACGTAGGTGGCTTTTTCACCCGCATTTTGACGTTGCCAAAGGAGAGATTTCTGGAATTCCTCAATGGCCAGTTTGTAATTTAATTTGCGGTAGTAGGCCTGCCCGAGGTTGTTTTGGGTGGAGGGTAATTCAACTTCAAGATTATTTTCCTTGTCAATTCTGATACTCTCCTGAAAGTACTCAATGGCCTGATCATAATCCGCTTTGCTGACACAAATTGCCCCCAGATTATTATAATTATCAGCGATGCTTTCAAAATCGGGCTCTGGACTTTGTTTTTCAAGCTCCAAAGCCTTCAAGCCATAAGTCAGGGCCTCGCCATATTTTCCGAGACCTTCTTTGGTTGCAGTCAGAAGGGCATAAACCACAGGTGCAAGCTCATGGTTACCCTGAAAATGATCGTCAATTATATTCAGGCATATTTCCAGAGGCTTTTCAGCTGGAAAAAGGTCCCCCAATTGGTAATGACAATAACTGCAATCCGTGAAGGAACGAAGGGCGTTTTCCCAGTCCTGGTTTTTGAAAAATTCTTCCCCGGCCTTTAAATAGAGCGGGGCTGCACTGTCTGGAAAACCTGCCTCCTCCAATTCGACTGCACTTTGGTAAATTTCCTCGTCTGTTTGAGCCTGGGCATTTGCAACCAAAATGATTCCCCCCAACAAAACAACCACTGCCACTCTCTTCAAAAAGGTGGACAGAAGTTGTTTCGTATTTGGGGAATTACTTAT
This sequence comes from Bacteroidia bacterium, assembly GCA_020635905.1. Classification (GTDB taxonomy): domain Bacteria; phylum Bacteroidota; class Bacteroidia; order J057; family JADKCL01; genus JACJYV01. The sequence goes on along the minus strand of JACJYV010000003.1, from coordinate 473,047 downwards.
CAGGTAGGATGGATAAATTAATTCGTGCCTAACCAACCAGCGTCTCTCAGGGCAGTTTCGAGTTCAGCGTTATTGAACCCTGAGGTCATATCAATGGAGAAGGAACTGTCTCCATTATCCGTGAAAACCCATCCATCCGGCATATTCCAGGGGGCAGGCATGTCAAATTCGAAATCACAACCTGTGGCATCAAACACCACGGAAGTCGTATAACTGATATCGTTTGCGTAGCCCGAATCATCAAAAGGCATCATGCAATTGCCCTGTTCGAGTGTAGAGATTTTATTGATATTGATGTGACCGATTCCCGAATTCATTCCCCCTCCCGAAATGTTGATGCGCAGGTCGATTTCAGTAATGGGATGGACGGTTGGGTCAGTAAAATTTCCCTCCGCGGATTCAAAATAATAAGCAAATGCGACCAGTGGATCTCCAATTGCCACTTTGACAATTTTTACTTTGTACTTTTTGTCTGACATAGTTTTTTGGGTTAAGTGATTTCTGTTATCAATAAAGAAAATTAGCATTTTTAACGAAAGCGCCCAAAAAGGCAACCTGAAATTGCCCCCATTCCTCGTTTCAATTCAGCAAATGGGCTCATTTTTGCCTCAACCCGGAAAAAATTCCTATTTTTCGTCTGATTTATTCAACTTTCGAAGTATGGCCGACCGCCACGATTCAGACCAACAACTGATTGATGCTGCCCTCAGGGGCGAGCATAAGGCCGTTAATACCCTTTACGACAATTATTTTCCCCGCATTTCCGCCTTTATTCAGGCCAATTCAGGGGATGAAGACGACGCCCGCGACATTTTTCAGGAAGCGGTCATGGCTCTGTATCAGCGGGCCCAAAAAGGGGATTTTGTCCTCTCCAGTTCACTTTATACTTACCTGTATGCAGTTTGCCGTAACCTTTGGTTCAAAAAGTTAAGGAAAAAGCCACAGGAGGGGGTAACATTGAGTGAAGATCTGGTATCCAATGAAGAAGAAAGTCTCATGGAGGCCGCCAACGAAAACCAGCAATATGAACTTTTCAAAAGAAAGTTTTTGGAGTTGGGCGAACGTTGCCGGGAAATGCTGGCCTTATTTTTTAAAGGGATGTCATCCCTGGAGGTGCAGGAAGCAATGGGACTGGCTTCAGAACAATTTGTGCGGAAACGCAAATTTGAATGTAAAAAACGCCTGACCGAATTGATTCAGCAAGATCCGTCTTACAAGGAACTGGCGTTCAAGTGATTTGATTATGGATAACCAGGAAACGTACGAAAAAATCGAAGCTTACCTTGGCGGGAAAATGGATGCAGAATCCCGCGCGGCCTTTGAACGGGAACTTGCATCCAATCCCAAACTGAGGGAATTGCTGGCGCTGCACCATCACCTGGAGCGCAGCCTGGCCGACGAAGGCGCCCAAAAGCTGGCTGCAACCCTGAAACAGGTGGACAACGAGCGATTTGGAAAATCTGCCGCTGAAACTCCCGTGCTTCGTCCTTCCTGGGGACGGTATGCCATGGCGGCTGCCGTGGCTTTGCTGGTCGTTGTGGGTGGATATTTCCTTTTTCAATCACTGCAGGACCCGCAACTCACCAATCAGGAAATTTTTGCCCAGAATTTCGAGCCTTATCCTTCTTATTTTACCCTGAGAAGCAATGTTTCCCGCGATTCCCTGCTTCAGGTTGCATTTGATGCCTACTCAGCCAAAAATTATCAAAAGGCCCTGACAGGATTTGAATCTGCTTTGGCTGATTCCTCTTCTGACACCCGCACCAGATTTTATATGGCCATGTGTTACATTGGCCTCAATAAACCTCTGAAGGCTGATCCCTTGCTGGCGAAGGTGATTTCTGAAAAGGAGAATCCGTTCCGCGACCCGGCCCGTTGGTACAAAGGGCTTTCGCTTTTGCAGCAAAACCGCGAAAAAGAAGCTCGGGAGGTGTTTTTGGAGCTTTCAAAAGGAGAAGGAAAATACGCCCGCCAGGCCAAAGAGATCCTCAAATCTCTCTGACCTGCAATGGACCTTTCAATCTGCTCCAATCCACACTTCTTCCTTCACAAAACAACCCGCTTCGTCCTCGGCCAGAATGATGTGCTTTCCTTCTTTTGAAATTTCAAACAAACTTTCGGGAGAGGCTTGCTTTCCATCCACGGCAAACCAGATTTCCCCTGTTCCTCCTTCTGCGCTGACCTGCAAAAGGTAGCCCCAGTTGAGCGTGTCCTCCATTACCGCGGTTTCCAGTTGTAACGGGGTGGGGGATTTGATCTCAATTTTGGCCAGTTTGGTGAGGTTTCCGTCTTCAAACAGCACCCTGGGTTGGTAAATTCCGGCCGGGAGGGATTTGAAAACGGGTGAATTTTGCCAGTATTCTCCATCCAGAGAGTATTGTGCCCTGGAAAAGCCCGGCACCCCGCTAATACGGATCACCCCGTCGTTGGAATGGTTGCAGGTGAGCTCCTGCTCGATTTTTGCCAGAAAAGTCCAGCCTCCCGTGGTTTTTAGGGTGTCGCCTGCGAGGGGATGAGCAAACAGGTTTGTCTGGAAGGTGAAGGAAAAAATAAGGATGATAATAAATTGCTTGTACATGGTTTTTGTAACTTTTAATTGAACAAAGAATAACGGGACAAATAAAAGTCACGAAACAAGGTTTGTAAAGGACCAGTTTACGAGTGGTACCCGTAGAGACATGAGTGGTACCCCTGAGTTAATAAGCGGTCGTCTAAATTTAAGTTTTTAGTTCAGAGTTTATAGTTATAAGTTCTAAGTTCTGAACTTACAACTCACAACTTACAACTATCAAACTATAACGAAACCACCTTCCTCACTTCACCATTCTGGGCATTTTTGAGGCTGGCAATGTATTTCCCATTGCTGAGATTGGGCAGGCGAATGGGTTCATCGCCATTGACTTCCGTGCGGAAGATCAGTTCGCCACGTAGGTTGGAGAGGGAGAAATCTCCTGAAATATTGGCAATCAGTTTCAATTCAGAGGAATTGGGGGCTGATTCCAGGTCAAAATCAGGATTTTGGACCAGAAAAACAGGGGGCTTTTGTTCACCCAAAGGCGCCACCTGGCCTTCGGCCAGGTACTCGCATGGCTTGCGGGCTGTGCCGCCAAAAGCATAAAGGTTCCCGTTCATTACCACCGCCGCCCCGTTGCGATGAGCGCTGAGATTGCTTTCCAGCGGCTGCAGATCCATGCGTTGGGGATCAAAACGATACAGAGAATTCGGGTTTTGGTGGCTGCCCACCAGATAGAGTGAACCTTCGTGTTGGGTCAGGGCAAATTCACCCAGGTTTTCGCCCAGAAAACCCAGGGTCATCCAGCGGTTTTGCGCAATATTATAGGCATCCACCCGATTGGATTGCACCTTATTTTGTCCGCCAATCACGTACAAAATGCCGTCCACAATGGCGGCCTCGCATTCTTTGGCTTCGGGCATGTCCACCAGTCGGGTCCAGGATTTATCCACGGGATCAAATCTCCAAAGGGCTGATGACCAGCCGCTTTCATCCTGGCTGCGCCAGTCTCTGCGACCGCCCACCACATAGATTTTTCCTTCCCACAGGGCCGAGCCAGCTCCATAAACCGGGTTGGGATTGTCAGTCAGATGGGTAAAAGAGCGGGATTCAGGATCAAAAACCTCCACACTGGTGACCAATCTGTCCTCGCATTCTGGCGTGTATGCATCCATGCCATTCAGACAAATCCAGGTGCCATTTACAAAATGAAAATTGGGCCTCCAGCGGCCAGGAAGGTCATCCCGCAGGGTTTCCCATTTGCCTTTTCGCGGGTCCAGGCGGTAAATTCCTGTTTTTTGCCAGGGCGCTCCAAAAAAGGAGTAAATGGCTTGCCCATCCGTGCCGTAGGCCATGCCCGTAATTCCCTGAGGCAGGGAATCTGTCAGGGTAAATTGCAGGGAATGCTGTGCCCGCAGGGCACTCAGGGAAAGGAACAGGAGGGAAAAGGCCAGCAAATTGCGCATGAAGGCAGGATTTATTTCTGCTTCAAAATAGGCATTTTAAGCGAAAAGGGCAACGGCAGATAGTTTGTTAGTTCTTAGTTCTTAGTTTTCTTTGCAAAGCTCTACTGGTGGCATCCAACTTCCAAAAACTTCTTCACTCGCCTACTCCTTTCCTCGCAGCCCGAACTCAATGCCCGGGGCTAATAAAGCGCCATATCAAACCTCCTTCTGTACTTCAGGGTGACCGGGCTGTCTGTGCCCATGACTTGAAACAGGGCGATGCAGGTTTTGCGGGGAAGGTCGTTCAGGTAGGATTTGTCGAGCATCACGGCCTCGATCAGCAATTGAATGGTGGCTTCCTGGTCGTTGACCAGGGCGGCTTCCCGGGCAGCTTTCAGCTTGAGCGCCACCGGGCTGTTTTCTGTGAATTCTGCGGTCAGGAAGTGGGCAATCTGGCGGATGCGATCGGCCAGTTCGAAGTATTTGCTGCCCTCCAGAATATCTTCAATATAGCTGACTGCCTCTTCAGGCTGCTGCATCACCGTGGCATTGGCCAGCAAAAGGCGGGGCTCGGTCAGGTCGGGATGTTCCTCAATGAATGCCTCCAGTTCGGGTTGTACTTCCAAAGGGTTCTCCTCAAAACGGCGAATCAGCTCGGCCATTTCCATTTTACGTGGATCGGGCAGGTGCTGGTTGATCCATTCCCCCATTTGATTCTGAGGCAGGGCGCCCACCATTTCAGCGATTACCCGTCCCTGAAAAAAGATCTTCACCGCTGGAATAGACCTGATTTTGTATTGATTGGCAATGTCTTTGAACTGGTCTGTATTGAGTTTGACCAATTCCCATTTGCCCTGCGCCTCTTCAGCCAACCGTTCGATGATCGGCCCGAGCGTACGACATGGACCGCACCAGGGTGCCCAAAAGTCCACCACCACCGGAATTTCCCGGCTCCTTTCGATTACATCTGCACGAAAATTCTGCGTATCAAGCGCCATTTTGTTGGGGATAAATTGAAATGCAAAGATAATTCAACTGCCTTTCCCGACCAGAACCAAAGTTACAAACCGTCTGTTTATTTGGGTTTGAGCATCAGGGAACGCATTGAAAGGGCCCCATAGATGATTTCCTCATTGAACCAAAATTTCTCATCCTCCTCAGCCATCATACCCAGCACGTAAAGGAGGGGAATATAATGTTCCATGGTAGGCACGGCCACTTTATTGAAGTCGTCCATCTTGCGGATGTCGCCCAGGATATTGAAATCGTGGTGTTCAACCCGGTCCTTGACCAGCAAATCAAACTGAGAAGCCCATTTGAAAGGGACTTTATGCTGAGGCCGGGATTTGCGCAGGTTGTGGACAATATTGCCGCTCCCGATCACCAGCACCCCGTGGTTGCGCAGAAAAGCCAGGCTTTGGCCCATTTCATAATGGTATTGCAGGGTGCGGGTATAATTGATACTCAGTTGCACCACGGGCACATTCTGGGCCGGGTACATGTGTTTGAGCAGGCTCCAACTGCCCTGATCCAGCCCCCAGGTATCCGTAATTTCCACCTTGCAGCGGTCAACTGTGGTGCGAATCAGTTCAGCCAGCCAGGGTGCACCAGGTGGATTGTATTGGATTCCATCAATTTCGGGCGACAAGGGACGGTGGTCGTGAATGGTGTGGTTGGGATCAATTCCCTGCACCTGAGTCGCGCCCTGGGTTTCCCAATGCGCGGATATGATCACCACGGCCCGCGGATTTGGAATCTGCTCCCCCAGGCTTTTCCAGCGGCGGGTAAAGGCATTTTCCTGCACAGCGAATTCAATTGGACCATGGCCAAGGAATAAAACGGGCATTTTTTTCATTTCCATGGGGAATTCGTCTTTCTGATCCCGAAATTAATAAATTCAGGATAAACTTGGGAAATGGAATTCCTTTCAGGGAAAATAACCTCCCTGAACCCGTTAGGAATCTTCCAATGATTATCTGCGAATAATCAATTTCCGGGTCACAAACGCATCATTCACCCAAATCCGCACCAGATAGCTGCCTTCAGCCAGTCTGTTCGTTTCCAGATCAAATTGATTTTCCCCCTGAATCCCCGTTCCCAGTGATTTTTGCAGGATCATCTGACCCAGCGCATTCATCATTTCCAGCCTGATTTCACCCCTTTCCTTCAGGTTGAATGAAAGGCTGAAATGGTCGTTGGCCGGGTTGGGGAACAGATTCAGTTGGTTAATTCCCGTAGCCAATTCGTCCAGAGAGGTAATGATCACCTGCACAGAATCGCAATGGGTTTGATTGCACTGAGCCGTGGTTTTGATGGTCAGACAAACCTCGTAGCGCCCATTTTGACTGTAGGTATGCACGGGGTTTTGCAGGTTGGACAGGTTGCCGTCCCCAAAATCCCATTCCCAGTCAGAAATGGTGCCCGGGTTGGCCGTTGAGGCATCGTAGAAGGCAAAAGTGGGATTATTGGTGGGCACAATCTGGAACAGCGCCTGGCATACGGGCGGCTGGTAGCAGGTAATGTGTACCACATCGCAGAAGGTGCTGGTGCAACCGTCGCTGCTGGTGATCAGGAGGCAAACGGTGTAAATGCCATTGGCCTGGTACACGTGAGACGGATTTTTCTGGCTGGAAGTGCCCCCGTCGCCAAAAGTCCAGTGCCAGGAGGTAACTGTGCCCGGGCTGGCGGTGGAATAATCCGTGAATTTGGTGGAGGGGCAACCATTGGGAGTAAAGTTCCACTGGAAGGCCGCATGACAAACCACAGGGTTGATGCAGGTGATGCTGATCGTGTCACAGAAGGTGCTGGTGCAGTTATTGGCCGTGGTAATGGTCAGGCAAACGGGGTAAATTCCGTCCGCCACGTAGGTGTGGTTGGGGTTTTGGAAGGTCGAGGTCGATCCATCACCAAAGTTCCAGACCCGGGAAATGATATTTCCTGCCGTGGAGGTTGAGGTGCCCGTAAATTTGACCGTGGGGCACCCATTGGGGCCAAATTGCCAGGTGAATGCCGCATGGCAGGAGGGTGGGGGAGGACAATTGACCGTGATATACTGGCAATAAGTACTCTGGCAACCGTCTGAAGTCGAAATGAACAGACAAACCTGATAGACCCCATTGGCAGTGTAAGTATGCGTAGGCTGAGGATTGGTGGAAGTTCCCCCATCCCCGAAATTCCAGCTGAAAAGGGTGATATTTCCCGGGCTGGAAGTGGATGAATTGCTGAACACGTAGGTGGAACAGATGGTGGTGCCGTAGGCCTGGAAAGCCGCCTGACAAGTCGGCGTCTGGCCGCAATTCACAGTGATGGTGTCGCAGAAGGTGCTTTGGCAGCCGTTGGAGGTGCCAATGGTCAGACAGACCCCGTAAATTCCGTTTGAAGTGTAATTGTGCTGGGGATTGGCCGAGGTGGAGGTGCCACCATCGCCAAAGTTCCAATAGTACGAAGTAACTATGCCCGGGCTGGCCGTCGAGGTGCTGGAAAACAGCGCCGTAGAGCATTGGGGCATGGTAAACTGGAAGCCTGCCTGACATTGTCCACCTGGCAGACAATTGATATTGATGGTGTCGCAATGGGTACTCACGCAGGAATCGCTGGTCGTGATGGTGAGGCAGATTTGGTAAATCCCATTGGCATTATAGACGTGATAAGGCTGGGCATTGGTGGAAACCCCACCATCCCCAAAGGTCCAGTAATGACTGATGATACTGCCCGGACTTGAGGTGGAATTATTGGAAAATTGCACCGTGGGGCACATGGTGGGCGGCCATGAGAATGCAGCCTGACAGGTGGGCTGCTGCACACAATTGACCGTGATGACCTTGCAGAAGGTGTTGGTACAACCATTGGAAGTCGCGATCGCCAGACAAACTGTATAAACCCCGTTGGCAGTGTAGGTATGCTGGGGATTGGGGGCTGTGGAAGTGGATCCATCGCCAAAATTCCAGCTCCACGAAGTCACCTGGCCCAGATTGGTGGATGAGGCATCAAAGAAGGACACGGTCGGGCAGGCCCCCAGGGTGTATTGAAAATACGCCTGACAGGTCGGCTGCTGGATGCAGGTGATGCAAATGGTGTCGCACCAGGTGCTGGTACAACTGTCGCTGGTGGTGATGGTGAGGCAAACCCCGTAATCGCCGTTGGCTGTATAAGTATGGGTCGCAGTGGGCACATTGAGGCTCGATCCGTCCCCAAAGTCAAAATGCCAGGACACAATATTGCCCGGCGAAGCCGTGCTGCTGTCGATGAAAACCACATTGGGACATCCATTTGCCCCAAATATCCAGCCAAAACCGGCCTGACAAGTGGGCGGCGGCACGCAATTCACCGTAATATACTGGCAATAGGTACTCTGGCAACCGTCTGAAGTCGAAATGAACAGACAAACCTGATAGACCCCATTGGCAGTGTAAGTATGCGTAGGCTGAGGATTGGTGGAAGTTCCCCCATCCCCGAAATTCCAGCTGAAAAGGGTGATATTTCCCGGGCTGGAAGTGGATGAATTGCTGAACACGTAGGTGGAACAGATGGTGGTGCCGTAGGCCTGGAAAGCCGCCTGACAAGTCGGCGTCTGGCCGCAATTCACAGTGATGGTGTCGCAGAAGGTGCTTTGGCAGCCGTTGGAGGTGCCAATGGTCAGACAGACCCCGTAAATTCCGTTTGAAGTGTAATTGTGCTGGGGATTGGCCGAGGTGGAGGTGCCACCATCGCCAAAGTTCCAATAGTACGAAGTAACTATGCCCGGGCTGGCCGTCGAGGTGCTGGAAAACAGCGCCGTAGAGCATTGGGGCATGGTAAACTGGAAGCCTGCCTGACATTGTCCACCTGGCAGACAATTGATATTGATGGTGTCGCAATGGGTACTCACGCAGGAATCGCTGGTCGTGATGGTGAGGCAGATTTGGTAAATCCCATTGGCATTATAGACGTGATAAGGCTGGGCATTGGTGGAAACCCCACCATCCCCAAAGGTCCAGTAATGACTGATGATACTGCCCGGACTTGAGGTGGAATTATTGGAAAATTGCACCGTGGGGCACATGGTGGGCGGCCATGAGAATGCAGCCTGACAGGTGGGCTGCTGCACACAATTGACCGTGATGACCTTGCAGAAGGTGTTGGTACAACCATTGGAAGTCGCGATCGCCAGACAAACTGTATAAACCCCGTTGGCAGTGTAGGTATGCTGGGGATTGGGGGCTGTGGAAGTGGATCCATCGCCAAAATTCCAGCTCCACGAAGTCACCTGGCCCAGATTGGTGGATGAGGCATCAAAGAAGGACACGGTCGGGCAGGCCCCCAGGGTGTATTGAAAATACGCCTGACAGGTCGGCTGCTGGATGCAGGTGATGCTTATCGTGTCGCACCAGGTGCTGGTACAACTGTCGCTGGTGGTGATGGTGAGGCAAACCCCGTAATCGCCGTTGGCGGTATAGGTGTGGGTCGCAGTGGGCACATTGAGGCTGGATCCGTCTCCAAAATCAAAATGCCAGGACACAATATTGCCCGGCGAAGCCGTGCTGCTGTCGATGAAAACCACGTTGGGACATCCATTCGCCCCAAAAATCCAGCCAAAACTGGCCTGACAGGTGGGCGTTGGCACGCAATTGACCGTGATATACTGGCAATAGGTACTCTGGCAACCATCTGAGGTCGAAATGAACAAACAAACCTGATACACCCCATTGGCAGTGTAAGTATGGGTGGGTTGGGGATTGGTGGAAGTTCCTCCATCCCCAAAATTCCAGCTGAAAAGGGTGATATTTCCCGGGCTGGAAGTGGATGAATTGGAGAACACGTAGGTGGAACAATTGGTGGTGCCGTAGGCCTGAAAGGCCGCCTGACAAGTGGGCGTCTGGCCGCAATTCACGGTGATCGTGTCGCAGAAGGTGCTTTGGCAGCCGTTGGAGGTGCCAATGGTCAGACAGACCCCGTAAATTCCGTTGGAGGTGTAATTGTGCTGGGGATTGGCCGAAGTAGAAGTGCCGCCGTCGCCAAAGTTCCAGTAGTACGAAGTCACCGTGCCCGGGCTGGCCGTAGAGGTGCTGGAAAAGACTGCCGTCGAGCATTGAGGCATGGTAAACTGGAAGCCTGCCTGACATTGTCCACCTGGCAGGCAATTGATATTGATGGTGTCGCAATGGGTACTCACGCAGGAATCGCTGGTGGTGATGGTGAGGCAGATCTGGTAAATTCCATTCGCATTATAGACGTGGTAGGGCTGCGCATTGGTGGAAACCCCACCATCGCCAAAGGTCCAGTAATGACTGATGATGCTGCCCGGGCTTGAGGTGGAATTATTGGAAAATTGCACCGTGGGGCACATGGTGGGCGGGAAGGAAAATCCTGCCTGACAGGTCGGCGTTTGGGCCTGAATAAACATTGCTGCAAAAGTGAGCAGGAGGAACAGGGTAAAATTCTTCATCTTATTTAGCTCTTCAAATCCCAAAAAGCCTGAAGGGGGGCAGGCAGGAAAAACATTTATCCCGACCCAAGTTACAAAATCGCGAAGTGAAAAAATGTTCGTTCCCCCTGCAATATTTACCGTTTAGCAACGATCTGCAACACAATGGTCCAATTTACTTCTTTCAATTTCAATTTCGCCGCCAAATTTGGCAGTCACAGTTTTTTGAGGAAAAGACTGTTGCAACATAATTTTGCGAGCCCGAAACAATATTAATCCAAATCCGTTAACTTTGCGACCAGGAAACCCTGCACCCTATGGAAGTGAGTTTGAGTTTTGTTAAGAAAATTTGTCCAAAATCTGAAGCAATTGTAACGCCTGCCCTGGCCGCAGATTCCGTGATTTCAGGGGTTTCTGCAAATGGAATTTCTTACTCAGTGTACGATTCCCTGGCTGCATTACACGGTACTTCCTGGGACGAACTGGTTCATGATCAATCCCTTTTCCTTTCCCGCAGTTACCTCAAGGCCCTCGAATCCTGCCACGACAAAGAACTCAACCTCTGGTACGTGATCTTTTCTGAAGCAGGGAAGGACATAGGAGCGGCTGTATTTCAACTGGTCGAATTTCAGGCCCGTCCCCTGGGTGAAAATCTGGATAACCGCAATGTGGTGGTCAGGGTGGTTTCGAAGCAAATGGGCCTGCAGACCAAGCCTCTTTCTTACAAATTGCTGGTTTGTGGCAACTGCTTTGCCACAGGTGAACACGGCTTCACTTTCTGTGAAGAAGTGCCTCACAACAAGGCCGTGGCCGCCCTCGAGGAATCCTCTCGTGCAATTGAAAAGTCACTGGGCCGCGGCACCAAAATTTCGGGCTTCTTTTACAAAGATTTTTTCCCCGAATCCGCCCCTTTTTCAGGAAATCTCTCCAAACATTCCTTCTCTTCTTTCCCTTCTGAGGATACCTTGGTGATGACCATTGATCCCGACTGGAAGAATTTCGACGATTATCTGGAAGATCTGGTTTCCAAATTCAGGGTCAAAGCCAAGCGTGCCCTGACCAAATCAGAACCCCTAACCATTCGCGACCTCACACTGACCGACTTGCGCCAGCACCGTGCCCGCATCCATGAATTGTACTGGAATGTGGTGGGCAAGGCAGGATTTCGCATGGGAAGCATGAATACCAAAGTGTTTGAAGTGCTGCGAGAGGAAATGGGCGAGGATTATGTGATCAAAGGCTATTTTCTTCAGGATCAGCTGATTGGCTTCATGTGTGGATTCAAGCATGCAGACATGTTTGATGCCACCTGCGTGGGCCTCGACTACGAACTGAATCAGGAATATCAGGTTTATTCCCGCATTTTATACGATTATGTGGCCATTGCCATTGCCAAAGGAGCCAGCCACATCAATTTTGGACGGACTGCGGGTGAGATCAAAACCACCGTGGGTGCAGTGCCCGTGCAAATGGCCTGCTACCTGCGTCACCGCCGGGCCCTGCCCAATCAGATCATCAAACTGGTGGTCCCCTTTATCAAACCTGAAAAATTCCCCGTTCGGGAACCTTTCAAAACAACCTGGTACGAGAAAAACGGAATTAAGCCCTGATGGCATTTTTGCAGGGATATCTCGCCGGTCTGGCCCTGGTCGTCCTGATTGGTCCGGTACTTTTTGTCCTCATCCAAAGTACACTTCAATATGGCAAAGCCTCCGGATTCATGGTGGCTTTTGGCATTTTTGTGAGTGACATCATCGCCGTGGTGTTGTGCACTTATGGGGCGGGCAATTTTTTTCAGCATCCTGCCAGCCAGTTCTGGCTGGCCATGGGCAGCTCCATCATCCTGCTGGGATTTGGGCTCAAATACCTGCTCAGTCCCTCCATGAAAGACCCGGGTGAATTGAAGATTACCCGCAAGGGGCTGATTGGTTTTTTCCTGAAGGGATTTGCGGTCAATTTCATCAATCCGTTTGTGTTCATGGTCTGGTTGGGCATCATTGGCATGGCCGAAACCACCCATGGGGCAGGAGAGGGCCTTTTTCTCTTTCTGACCGGCACCCTGCTCGGCATTCTCACCCTGGATACGGCCAAGGTATTTCTGGCTCACAAGATTCGTCCCCTGCTGCAACCCAAAATCCTGAAAGTGATTTTCAGGATCAGTGGCGGATTGCTGGCCGTTTCGGGCTTTTACGTGCTTTACGTCGCTTTTTTCAAGGGATTTTAAAAAGAAAAAAGGGCACGGTTTCCCGCACCCTTTCTTCAGGCCTGTCCACATTCCCGAAGGAAATTTTGCTAAAAAACCAGCTTGTCCTTGTCAAACTCCACCGTGTAGGTAAAGGTGATTTTGCGGGTTTCTTTAGGCTTGAGGTTGAAATCCCAGGAGAGAAAACCCGTTTTTTCCTGGTGCACGGCCTGATCTGAACTGATCAAAGCCACCTGGATGTCGCTATTGCCTGCGATGGGAATCTGATCCTCCAGTGAGACCTCCACTTCCGTGTTTTTGGTGTTGCGCACCACCAGTTCGATGGTAATGGTCTTTTTCTTGCGGCCGCCAAAGAATTTATTGGCTTCTGCATCATTGATCTTTTTACGGGTGGTCACCAGTCCGGGGTCACGGCCCATGGCGATTTCAAGCGTGTCAGAAATGATCGCAGGATTGATTTCCGTCTGGCAAACCAGGGTATTTTCAAAGTAGATATTGGCCTTGCCCGGCAACAAATTCAGGTCCTCCCAGTCGGGAATGCGGGCCATCAGGAAGGCGTCTTTATTGGCTTTGGGCAGAATGTAGTGGTTGAAACTGGCGGGCACTTGTTGGGTTTGTACCACCATGAGAATAGGTTCGCCGTCAGGAGCAATGGTGTATTTGTGCTTCACTTTGAATTCCACATTGGAAAAAGTCTGATTGATCAGAGCCATCTGATCCTGAAACTGGCGGTACTCAGACTGGCTTTGGGGCTGAATCTGGGAATATCCATTGGCCACGATCATGGTGGAATCATTGATGGTTCCGTTAAAATTGGAGTAGCCCGTGTTGACCTGGCGACGAAAATTGTCGCGGGTGGAAGTATATTGATTATAACTCAGCACCCAGGATGGCATGGAGGGTTTGGTGGCGAAGCACTGCTGGTTGAAGGTGGACAAAGTCAGGTTCACATCGTCCCAGTTTTCCCCGGTTTTTTGGAAAACACGTGCTTTGCAGGTGATGGTAATGGGCTGATTGGTTTCATTGGCCCGCAGGTCGTAAGCGGGAAACCAGCCTGCATTATTTACAAGGTAATTGAATTTCAAGGCTCCCTCCATGGCTCGTTCTGCCGAAACAGTAATGATGATCTGGTGAATCTGGCGGGGTTTTTCCGTAGGTTGGCCCGTATTGCGGTTAAAATTTTTCAAATCGGCCAGCCGGGCATTCATGCGGTTTTCCACTGCTTTTTGACGGTATTGTTTCAGCTTCCAGGTATAGAGATTCCCATCAATCTCATCCGTCTTTTTTCCATAAAATTCCACGGCGCGCATCAGCAATTCCAAAGAATCCGTGCTCAGCACGGCATTGCTGGACAAAACGGACTTCAGCCGCTCCAGCGCGGCAATTTTGCTGTGGATTTGCTCCAGTTCAAAGCGTTTGACCACCAGCGAATCTTCCAGCATATTCATTTCCTTCTGAATGCGGTCGGGCACGACCGAAGGTTTGACCGCTGGGGGCTCCGTGAAGCGCAGATCGTGTTTCACATCCAGAATCAGGAGTCCATCCATACCTGTGGCCTGAATGCTTTTGGCGTCGATAAAAGGGGAAACATCTTCAAATACGATTTTGGAAATGCCGGGCTGTACCGTAAACTTCCCTTCCCGAAAAACCTGGGCCCCATTCAGGAAAACGGTCACTTCCTTAATCGAGGAAGCCACCACGGTTTGGGTATGGGCAAAAGCCTGTTGCAGGCCGAGGCAGATAAGCAGTGTTAATAGGATTTTTTTCATGGTAATTTGATTTTGTCCTCATTCTACCTCAAACCTATGGGTCTGGTTCTGCAAAAAACAGGGGAAATGAGCGGGGAATCCCTTTCACTGGACCAAACGTCCGCCCGGCTGGATGAAGGGGAAAATCGGATATTGTAATTGATTGATAATCAGGCAAATTTACGGCAGGGCGTTTTTCTCCTTACAGAAGTTTTTATATGTTTGTCCCTGCAAAATGCGTTTTGAATTCGTGAGAATACGCCTGACATTATTCATGCTGTTTTTGGCCCCGCTACTGATCTGCGCTCAGCAATTTCAGGATTCGGTCACCTTTGTGCTCCCCGCCGGAAACCAGCGGGGCACCGAAATTTATAACCAACTGGAACAGGCCCGCTCGCTCAACAGTTCCAACCCCAAAGAAGCCCTCGACAAGGTCGAAAAAGCCCTTGAAATGAGCGTGCAGAGCAAAGACAAACAGGCCGAAGGCTGGTCCTACCATACCTTCGGTCTGGTAAGTTATCAGCTCGGCAAATACGACCTCGCCATTCAGCATTTCGAAAAAGCCCTGGGGCTTTTTCGGGAGGTGGAAAATGAGGAAGGATTGAATAATGCTTACCAGAATCTGGCACTTTCCCATGAAAAAGCAGGCAATTATGGCCGTTCGCTGGAGTTTTTCCTGATTTCGGCCAAACGCGCGGAGCGCAACGGCAACAGCAAGGCCTTCATGCAGGCCCAGAAGGACATTGCAAGGGTGTATTTCAAAATGAAAGAATTTCCCCTGGCCGCCAATCGCTACAAAACCCTGCTGGAAATGTACCGCAAGAATAACGACGAAGCAGGTATCGCAGATTCGTATAATAACCTGGGTACCGTTTATCTGGAAATGGCCGACACGGCCAAAGCCATTGAATACTACAAACTGGCTACTCATTCTGCCACCATTGCCTCTGACACTTTTAATCTGGTCAATGGCTATAATAATCTCACCAACGTCTATCAGCAGCAGCGCTCCAATTACGGGGAACAGATCAGCTACCAGAAACAGGTGCTGGAATTGAACAAGAAAAAACGGGACAGCCGGGTGCAGAGCGAAGCCAATATTTCCCTGGCCCGCAGCTACCTTTCCAATAATAACACCATTCAGGCCATTCCCTACCTTGAATCGTCCATCAAGATCAATCAGGAAAGTGGGCAGCTCAAGGAGCAGAGCAAGGCAGTGGAGGCCCTTTCCAAAGCCTATGAAGAGTTGGGAGATTACAAAAAGGCCCTCGAATCCTACAAAAGCTATGTCTCCATTGTGGACAGCCTACAGGCGCGGCAGGAAGAAGAGGAAGCCGCGGCTCTGGCGCTCAATGAGGAAATTTCCCGCCGCGAGGAACGGATCGAACTGCTGGTGCGCAGCCAGGATCTGACCGAGAAGGAAATGGAGGTTTTGCGCCGCGAATCCCTGGTGCAGGAAGAAGGGTTAGAGCGTCAGCGTTGGATCAATGGCCTGCTGGTTGGTTTGCTGGGCGTGACTGTGCTGGCCGGGTTTCTGATCTGGCGCAGCAGCCGGGCGCGGCGCAAAGCCAACCAATTGCTGGCCCTGAAATCCCTGCGCAGCCAGATGAATCCCCATTTTATCTTCAATTCCCTCAACTCAGTCAACAGTTTCATCGCCAGCAACGACGAACGCTCGGCCAATAAATTCCTGTCAGAATTCAGCCGCCTGATGCGGGCCGTGCTCGACAATTCCCAGCATGAGTTCATTTCCCTGTCCCGCGAAGTAGAGATTCTGGGGATTTATCTCAATCTGGAACACTTTCGTTTCAAAGATAAATTCGAATACTCTTTCCAGGTTGCCCCCGACCTCGAACAGGACTCCCTTTCCGTGCCGCCCATGCTGATCCAGCCCTACATCGAGAATGCGATCTGGCACGGGCTGCGCTACAAGCCTGAAAAAGGGTTTTTGAAGGTGGAAATTTCCAAAGATGCCCATGATATTGTGGTGAAAGTGGAGGATAATGGCATTGGCCGGGCCCGTTCATTGGAACTCAAGACCATGCATCAGAAAGAGCACAATTCCACCGGGCTGAAAAACACTTCGGAGCGATTGAATATTATCAACGAATTATACCAAACCCAACTCACGGTCAGCATCGAGGACCTGCAGCAAAACGGAAAAGCCGCCGGCACCCGCGTCACCCTGCGCATTCCCCTCAGACATGCCCTGGACCGTGAAGATCTGACGATATGAGCACTTCTCCCAAACTCCGGGCCGTAATGGTCGAAGACGAACAGGCCAGCCGCGAGACCCTGCGCCGCTACCTTGAAAAGTATTGTCCCCAGGTCGAAGTGGTGGGGGAGGGGACCACCGTAAAGGAAGGCATCACCGTCATCCGTGAGTTGCGGCCCGATCTGGTGTTTTTGGACGTGGAAATGCCTTATGGAAATGCCTTTGACCTGCTCGAAGAAGTGGGTGATCTGGGCTTTGAGGCCATTTTTATTACGGCTTACAGCCATTATGCCATGAAAGCCCTCAATTTCAGCGCGGTGTATTATATCCTCAAACCCATTGACATTGATGAGTTGATTACCGCGGTGGAACGGGCGGCCGAGGCCCGCAACAAGCATGAGGGCAATTTCAAGACCCGCATCCTGATGGAAAACATGCAAACTGAGCAGTTTCAAAACCGCAAAGTGGTGCTGCCTGTGCTGGATGGATTTGAAGTGGTGAAGGTAAAGGATGTGATCAGGTGCCAGGGAAATGGAAATTTCACGGATTTTTACCTGGCGGACGGCAGCAAACGGGTCATTTGCCGCACCCTCAAATTTTACGACGAATTGCTGACGGAGTGCGATTTTTTGCGGGTGCACCGCTCGCACCTCATCAACCTGCAGTATGTCAAAGGCTATAAAAAAGGCAAAGGCGGCCAGGTGATCATGAGCGACGGCACCGCGGTGGAGGTAGCTCCAGCCCGCAAGGATGAACTGCTGGCAAGGTTTTAGTTGGTGGTTGGTGGTTGGTGGTTTGTCCCAAAGAGGGCCTTTGGCTCTGGTCGTTTTCAAACCGTAAACCGTAAACCGTAAACTGTAAACCGCAAACCGTAAACTGAAAACCGCCCTGCGGTTTAATCCCCGCACAAAAAGCCGGGCACTTTCATCACAGAAAATCCACTTTCCAGCAATAATGGATTTCCGTTTTCGGGCAGGGCGATCAGCTTGCCTTCGATCTTGACGTAGCGCCCTGACATGCGGCGGGCCGCCATGTTCAGGTGCTTGATTTCGTTGGGACCAACGGAACAGTCGTGAATGGCTTTCACCACCTGGCGAAACCGCTTGGAGCCCTCCTTGCGTTCAATTACAAAGTCAATTTTGTATCCTTTCCATTCCTTCCCTTCGGTCATTCCCCATCCTCCCGATTCAGGAAACTGAATTAAAAGGTTTGTTTTTACGAGTTTCAAAAACTCTGTTCTTCTTGATGCCATATAGCTCAATCAATATTCCCTGCCCTCCACAATGCGGAATCAGATTTAGAGGTCTTAATAAAAAAAAACTGGTTTAGTAGTTTGTTGCCAACGACAGTTGAAAATTACCTTATTTGTATTGTTTTAAAGTTGGTAATAATCATATGTTAAACCATGGAAAAATATTAAAAAAAGTTGCAATGCGTGTAATCCCTTGTTTTTCAGAATCTCATTCAATAAAAATGTTACTTTTTTTGCCCCTGAATTTTATTGTCTGCCAATTTTAGATTTCTTTTTAATTATGCCTGTTTCACAGAATTTATGCCATTTTAAGACCGGGTTGGGGCAACTCCTGATTGACAAAATTCCCTTTGTATTTCTAATCTTGAAGCCTTTTAATCCAGCTTTTCAGGAACCGTTTCCCTCATGAGGTTTGTGACAGGAAATTTCTCAGAATTCGGACTTGTGAAGCGGTCTGAAAAAAAGTCCCCATTACTTTTCCCGTTTATAAGCGTCTGATTGATAGTTTTTTATAACACTGTTAACACGCAGCCTTTAAAATCAGGTCAGGAATTGTGATTAATTTGTTCTCAAATAATATGGCAAGGGTAATTTCAAAATATACCCTTTTCAGAAATTACATACTGAGCGCTTAACCTCAATTCATTACTAATTTGACATATTTGCTCCATGAAGTTGCATATCGGCGAACGAATTAAGAAACGAGCCAGAGAGTTACGAATCGGCCCCACCGAGTTGGGTTTACTGATCAATACCTCCAAGCAAAACATTTACGGGATTTTCAAACGGAAATCTCTCGATACAGAATTGCTGTGGAAAGTGTCCGTGGCTCTGAAATATGATTTTTTTGCCAGTTACACTTCCGAACTGGAGGGAAATGTCAAGGAAGTGGGGCAGATGAAGCAGTATCTCAAAAAATGCCGCGAAGACCTTCAGTTATGCAAGGACAATCTCGACAATTACAAAAAACAGGTGGATTACCTGGAAAAGATTAACCGTTTATTAGAGGAAAAAATCAGGGGCAACTGACCACTGAACTATCCGCCAAACTACCCTAAACCGAAACGGCCACCCCGAGGGGTGGCCGTTGTTATTTTTGGAAATCCGGGACTGACTCTACCTTAATAAGGTCAGATTCCCCACAAACTCCTTCCCGCCAATGGTCACGGTATAAAAATACACCCCTTCCTTCGCATCTGCTCCGTCGATCGTCTTGCCATCCCATCCCTCGTTTTTATTGCGGCCGTTGTAGTGCTGCACACCCCAGCGGTCCGTAATCGTCATCAGGAAGGGCTGTGAGCCCGTGTAGGTCACAATGAAGCGGTCCTGGAAGCCGTCACCATTGGGCGTAAACACATTGGGGATCAGCAATTCGGGACTTACCACCAGGTAGGGACCATGCGTCACATGGGTGATACAACCCATGCTGTTTGCCACGGTCAGGGTGACCCAGTAGGTGCCCGGCTCTGTAAACTGGTGGCTTGGGAACTGATCACCCGAGGTAACCCCGTCACCAAAGTCCCAGAGCCAGTAAGTAGCCAGATTGGATTGATTGATAAATCCAACTTCCGTACCTGGCAGCGCCAGTTGCGCCGGGTAAGCAGGGTCAGAGGTGAATTCTGCGGTGGCCGTATCGTCCACCACCACATAAACCGGATCGGTGGTACTGCTGCAACCTCCCTGGCTTACCGCGGTCAGTCTGACCGGGAAAATGCCCGGAGTAGTGTACTCATGGGTTGGGTTGGGCTCGTTGGATACCGCGGTGCCGTCGCCAAAGTTGAAGGTGTAAGCCACTCCTCCGCTGCCATTTTCGAGGAAATTGACCGTGAAAGGCACACAACCCTCCTTGACCGAATGGATAAAGGAAGCCTCAGGGGTAGGCAGTACCTCAATCGGCACTTCCACCGTGTCCTCGCATCCGCCTTCGGAAACGATCAGCATGTAAGTGGTGGAAACGGAGGGTGCCGCCTTGGGATTGGTGGCCTGCGGGTCGCTCAGCCCGGTGGGCGGATACCAGTTGAACTGGGCGCTGCCCAGTCCGCCTGAAGACAGCAACTGAACTGAGTCGCCTTCGCAGATTACATTGGTGTCCACGGTAGCAGTGGCACCCAGGTCGGGCATAACCGTCACCAGTACCGAGTCCATGGTGGAGCACAGATTATACTGCACGGTCATGTAATAATAGGTACTGACCACCGGGTGGGCCATGGGAGTGGCGATGGTGGTGCTGCTGAGGGAATCAGGCGGGGTCCAGGTAATGTACACCTGGTTGGCAGGAGCCGCCGCGGTCGAAGTATAGCCATAGAAACCGTCGAGTTGCACGCTGTGCCCCTCGCAAATGATCTTATCCGGGCCCGCTTCTGCAATGGGCGTGGGGATCACCTGCAACAGCACCGAGTCAACTGCGCTCTTGCAGCCCCATTCTGAGGTGGCCTGCACATAGTACCAGGTCGAGGTATCCGGGCTGACGGTCAGATCTTCCACCGCTGTACTGCCAATTACCCCGGTCGATGGCCACCAGTAATAGGTATAGGAATTCGAGGTTGAATCTCCCGAGGCATCTCCATCCAGCACCTCCACTTCGTTGAGGCAAATGTCCTTGGTGTTGCCTGCCGAGGCAGTCGGGTTGGTATGGACCGTCACCAGGGCCGAATCTCCGTAACTCGGACAGCCATTTGACCACACTACCAGGGTGTACCAGGTGGACAGGGCAGGCCAGGCATCCGGGTTGGGCACATTCGAATTGCTGAGATAGGTGGCGGGGCTCCATTGGTAGGTGTAATTGGGTCCGGCGCCGTACCCGATTCCCGTCAGTTCGACCGTGTCGAGGAAACAAATATTTGTGTCGGGACCAGCATCAGCAATCGGCATGGGATTGATGTGCACCGTGACCGAAGAGTTGGTGTCCACGGTGGTGAAATTGCTCTGACAACCGTTGACCGAAACCACCACCAGGGTGTAAATCGTGGTGCTGTCCGGGCGGGCACAGGGATTCAGGATGGTGTCATTATTCAGGCCTGCCGAAGGCAGCCACTGGTAATTATAGGGCCCGGGAGCTCCCGTAATGCTTGCATTCAGGATTTTGCAGGGGGCGCTGTCAGCACAGATGTAAACGTCGGGACCGGCATCCACAAGGGGCTTGGGCAGCACCGTGACCAGCACCGAGTCCGTATTGCTGATACAGCCATTATTGTCCGAAACGGTCACATAATACCAGCTGGTAACCGTGGGGTTGGCAATGGGATCGTTGTCGTGGATGGAATCAAGGCCGCAAATGGGCTGATTGCAGGACCAGGTGTAGTAGTAGGGGCCTGTGCCACCCGAAGGGGTGGCTGTGATCAGGGCGCCGCCTTCGCCGTCGCAGAAGGAAACCGCCGGACCGGGTGTGACGGTCGGGGGCGGAATGTAGGCCACGGAAAGGGTAATCGAATCCTGACAACCCAATCCATCCGTGACCACACAGGTATAATTGCCCTGGGTGAGGCCGGTGGCATACTGGGTAAATTGCACGGGGAAGGTGTTCCACTGGTAGGTATAGGGCGGAGTTCCTCCGCTGGGATTCACCAGAGCCGTACCATTGCCGTTGGAAACCCAGCATTGATCGGGGGTGGTATTTCCGTTGAGTGAAATCGGGGTGGGTTCGGAAAGGGCCCGGTAAGCCGTATCTGTACAGCCGTTGGCGTCGACCACGATCAGGGTATAGGTGCCAATGGGTAATCCGCTGACGAATGAACTGGAATATCCGCCCGGGTTCCAGGTGTAGTTGAAGGGGCCGGTTCCACCGGCCACTACTGCAGTCAGGGTGCCGTCACTGCCGCCGGCACAGGAGATATTGGTGCCGGTGGCCGACACCAGCAATTGAGCAGGCTGGTTGACCAGCACCGTGGCCTGACTGATACAGCCCGCCCCGTCTGTAACTGTGACGGTGTAACTACCCGCCGAAAGGTTGGAAGCCGTGGCTGTGGTCTGGATGGGGTTGGAATTCCAGGAATAGGAATAATTGCCGTTTCCGCCGGTTACAGCCACTGAAGCCGTACCGTTTTTGCCTCCGTTACAACTGACATCCGTGGAGGAGGTGACCAGGTTCATGCCGGGCACAGCCGTTATGCCAATGGTCAGGGAATCCTGACAACCGTTGGCGTCAGTGACGGTCACATCCACGGATCCAACCACCAGGAAGTAAGCTGTATCCGTGACCTGTACGGGAGTGGTGTTCCAGGCGTAGGAATATCCGGGTGTTCCACCCGAAACCGTTACCCAGGCCGTTCCGTTGCTGATTCCCGGACAGGAAACCAGACTGGAATCGCCCACCAGCACCAGCGGGGTGGGTTCGCTCAGGGTAATTGAGTCCACAATTTCACACAACACAAAACCACTTCCACCTGAACTTGAAGATTGGGTAATCAGTTCGAGGTTATTGATGGCGATGGAGGGATCGGTACCAATGCCGTCGTTATTATTCTTCCAGTGGAATCCGATTCTGAGGTTGGGAATGTTATTGCAGGAAACCGGCAATACCGCAGTGAATGCGGTCCATAGACCCTGTCCGCCCACACAAACCGGGGTTTTCAGGGAGGGGTTCAGAGTGGTCCAGCCAGAGCCGTCATTATATTCCACAAAACCATTGTCGAGCAGGGCCTGACCATTTCCGATGTAATCGAAGTTGATGGTGATCGGGGTGGCAATACCTATGGTACTGATCAGCGGGGTATGGGCCCGCATATTGGTGGTGGTATTGGTCAGGAATCCACCTCCGGCATCGTAGGCAGCGCCAAAAGTGGGGAAAAGCTGGCTGGTGATATGCAGGGTCTGATCCCCGTTATTGGCCACGCCGCAGCCGGGAGGCAGTACCCCGCCCTCGTCATCGTCAATCTGCCAGAAGTTGTAATTGGCATCCAGCACCCCGGTGGTATCGTCCAGTTTCCAGTTGGCCGGAGCGGGATCAAAATCTTCGGAGAAGATCACGGTGGTGGTAATAGTGGTGGCATTGGTAAAGGCCGTATCGGATACGGTCACCACGTAGGTGCCCGCAGTGAGACCCGTGGCGGTTGCGGTGGTTTGGCCATTGGACCACAGATAACTGTAATTTCCATTGCCGCCGCCCACAGTTGCAGTCGCGGTTCCGTCGCTGCCGCCGTTGCAGCTGATGTCTGTGCCACTCATGGCCAGGGTGAGGGGGGCAGGATCATTTACCGTGGCCGAATCCACAAAGCTGCACAGCACAACAGGGCCGATGCCCGGGCTGGTGATGCGCACATCGTTGATGGCCACTGAAGGATCAGTTCCCAATCCGTCGTTATCATTCACCCACTCAAACCCGATTTGCAGGTTGGGAATGTTATTGCAGGATGCAGGCAGCGCGGCCGTGAACAGCGTCCACTGGCCCTGGGCATTGATACAAACGGGAGATTTGATGGAGGCATTCAGCAAAGTCCAGCCGCCGCCCGCATTAAACCAGACCGAGCAATTGTCTTTCAGGGCGTCTCCGTTGGCAATGTAGTCAAATTCAAGGGTCAGATTCGAATAACCCACCGTATTGATCATTGGCGATTCGGCCCGCAATTGGGTGGTGGTATTGGTGATTACCCCGCCCGCATCATAAGCCGCCCCGCAGGTGGGGCAAAACTGGCTGGTGATGTGCAGGGTGTTATTTCCATTATTGGCCAGTCCGCAACCCGGAGGCGGAACCCCGCCTTCGTTATCGCTGATCACCCAGAAATTGCTGTCAGGTTGGTTGATGCCGGTAGGCACGTTGATCAGCCAGGGAGCATATCCGTCAAAATCTTCGAAGTAAAGCAATACATCGTTGTCATTGAGGGAAGAATCGGTCAGGGTGAGGACGTAGGTGCCGGGAGCCAGGGCTCCAATGCTGTCGCTGGTGGCGCCGCCGGGAGTCCAGACATAAGAATAATGCCCGTGCCCACCTGTGCCACTGGCTTCGATGATTCCATTCGAATCCCCGTTGCAGGCCACATCCGTGACCACAAAGTTGATACCCAGAGCCGAAGGCTCGGATATGACCACGCTGTCCGTAATGGTACAACCATTGGCATCCTGAATGGCAACGTAATAGGTGCCGGGAGCCAGGTTGGAAATGTCTTCTGTAATGGCTCCATTCGACCACAGGAAGGAGAAAGGAGCGTTTCCGCCGGTCACGCTCAGGTTGGCGGCCCCGTCGCTGGCTCCGTTGCAATTTACGTTGGTGGGGATAATAAAAGGCCACAGGCTGCCGGGAGGTGCAGTTACGACCACGTTTGCGGTGCTGGTACAGCCCAGACTGTCGGTAACGGTTACGTCATAGGAGCCAGCCGCCAGTCCGGAGGGATCTTCCACCGCCGAGGTGAAACTGCCGGGCCCGGTCCAGGCAAAGGTGAAGGGGCTGGTGCCTCCGTTGACCGTGAGGTCGATGGAGCCATCGCTGGCCCCCGGACAACTCACCCCGGTGGGTGCGGTGCTGAGGGTGGCGGGGGCCGCCACCGTGATATTGACCTGGGTCACGGTCGAGACGCACCCGGTCGAGTCGGTCACTGTCAATGAAATGGTTTTGACCCCGGCAGAGGAATAAGTGATCTGGTAAGGACCTGAGCCGCTGCCGCTTACCACTGATCCTCCCACCCCAAAACTCCAGGCAAATACTGCGCCCTGGGTCGAGGTTCCTGTGTAGGTTACGGTGGCATTGGACCCGATACAAACCATGCTGGTCACCGTAAAATCTGAAGTGGGCAGGGGGAATACCGTGATGGCGACTGAATCCGTGTCGCTGCAACCATTGGTATCCACGATGGCCACATAGTAGATAAAGGTGGAATCCTGGCTGGGAGTGGTGGTGGGATTCGATATGGTCGAATTATTGAGGAAAGTGGGGGGGACCCAGGTATAGGTCAGGGCCGGGTTATTGGAGGTGCCCATTTGAGCTGAACCCCCGATACAAAACGAGTGGTCCGGACCGGCATCGGCTTCCGGGGGATCCACGATATAAATATAAGCCGTATCATATTGCACCATACTGCAGATGGTATCCGGCAAAATCACAATGATAGACTCGGTTCCTTCGGGCAAATTATCCGCAAAAGCTGTAATAATAACCGAAACCGCAGTATCGCCGGCCGGAATGATCACCTGCCCTGAAAGTGGGGTGTAATCCACCCCGGGAGTGGCGGAGCCCTGCACGATATAATTGAGGGTGTCGGCCACGGTGGTATCGCCCAGGCGGAAGAAAGTGAAAATGCCGTCCACACAGCCTTCTACTGCATTATTGGCAAGGGCGCTGTTGGTCTGGCTGCTCACGGTGATGGCGCTGGCGCACTGGATACCGTTTTGCTCGAGAAATACCCCAGAGTCATAAATCCCGTCACCCGCGTCGGCGATGGCCAGTTTCACGTGATAGGTGGAGCAGGGCACAACCGCTGCTTTGGCCACCAGGGGCACGGTGAAACCGTCGTATTGCACCGTGGTGCCGCCGCAGTTGTCTACGTAGTAGGCACAATTGGTGCATCCTGTAGGAACGCCCCCGCACTGCCAGTTGCCCGTATTTACGTTGTCGATGGATATTGCAGTAGAGGTGCCGGGAATTACCGCGATATTGACTGCACCCACATATCCCGGGCCTGAGATAAAGAAAGCGAATACGTCATTTACCCCCGAGTTCACAAATTCAGGATATTCCTCAGAACCAAACACATAGGCTATCTGGATGGTGTCGCAATTGGCCACGAAGTCGAATTCGAGGGCGCAGGCATCAAAGGTGGAACTGGTGGTCAGGTTATCCAGTTGGGAATCTCCGCCGCCCAGGTTGTTCACGCCCGAAGAGTTGGATGAATTAAGCCCCCCGGCATTGGTCACAGACCCGGAGGTGAGCAGTACCCCGGAGGCCAGTCCGATATTGCTGTTATTGGATTGGAAAAAGCCCGATGCGCCCGCAGGACAGTTGAGCACAACGTTCGAGACCGAAATACCCGGTCCCATGAGCGCGTTGGCCAGTTGCACCGCGTTACTGTTGGCCTGAGTGGTAAGCTGGGCGTTCAGTTGTGCAGAAAAAACAAAAAAGGCGAGAAGCAAAAACAGACTTTTGATCGGGTGCCAGGATGTGTGCATGCGTGTTCTGAGCATTAACCAGGTGTATTTTAACCAGCGAAGCCTGCGGCAGGCAGGCTCATTACGTAAATATAAGATAATTGCGCTAAAATGGGAGCCCCAAACGGGGAACGGTAATTAATTGCAGGGGAATGGTAAATTAATTTTTGTCAGATTACCTCTTTTTCGCCCAAAAAACGGGGTTGCGTACCCAGAATGTAGCAATCCAGCACGGCTTTGGCTCGGGCAAAAAACTCACGGACCTGCACCTTCATGCGGGTGCTGCGCAGGGCCGGGTCTTTGGCCCGGAATCCGCTCACGGTCATGCCTTTGCTGCGGGCGATGAAGATGGCTCTTTGCAGGTGAAATTTCTGGCTGATGATCACAAATTCATCCTGACCGAAAATATCCCGCGTACGCACCACCGAGTCGAGGGTACGGAAGCCTGCATAGTCGAGCACCACCGCCCGGAAAGGCACCCCCAGTTTGACCAGGGCGTCGCGCATGGCGTTGGGTTCGTCGTAGCTTTTATCCCCGTTGTCGCCGCTCACGATGATCTTTTTGACCTTGCCCTGGTGGTATAATTCCGCGGCGGCCTCCATCCTGTATTTGAAAAACAGGTTCTGAAACCCATTTGCAGTATGGGCCGAGGTGCCCAGCACCATGGCCACCCGGTTGGCAGGTACTTTGGCCGGATCTTCGTAGATGAAACGGTTGCTGCGGGCATTCACCCACATATTGGTGAGCAGTAGTAGCATGCCTGCAAATAGTCCCGCGTAAACAGAGAATTTTAGAATTTTAATCAGTCTTTTGCGCATCAGCCGCCTGAAAATTTGACTTTGTAACCTTCTTTGACCAGAATTTCGGCTACTTTTTTGCGGTGATCACCCTGAATGAGAATTTCCCCCTCCTTGACCGCTCCCCCCGTTCCACATTTGGATTTGAGCATTTTACCCAGGTCATTGAGATCGGATTCACCTCCCACAAAGTCATACACCACGGTAGCAACCTTATTGCCTTTCAATCGGTCCAGCCGCACCTTAAGGTTTTGCTGCTGAGGGGGAAGGGTATCCTGTTCGAACCCCGGATCGCCATCGGAGGCGTAACCCGGGTCGGTAGAGTAAACGATGCCGTCGTACGATTTCTTATTTTTCTTCGCCATAATGTGAAGATAGTTTTTTTTAACGGTTAACGGTTAACGGTTTACAGTTTACAGTTGCGGATTGGGACGGACCCAATCGGGCAAAATCCCCAACGCGTAGGGAAACGACCATGTTGTTTCCAAAAATTTTCCGCGCAGGATACGCTGCGGGTGACTCCAGCGGGGCTATTTGGCGGGCCTTTGGCCCGCGGGGGAAACTCACCCCTGCGCTTTGCGCTTTCCCCTCTCTACCAGGGGCGGCAAAGAGGGGACTTGATTTTGGGAATTCTTTGGGATTGGGGAGGTGCCGCCCCTCTGGGGCTTTTCCCTCTCATCATTTCATTCTGATGTTGAAACCTGAAGGGAAGATTCCTTGCCCGCAAGGAAGGTGAGCACCGCTGGGTTCGTGTCCTCCGAATAATGATCATTCTACCCATGTGAGACCCCGCCGGGGTCTGATTTTCCCGGGCCGACGGCCGGGGAGAGGAGTTGCGTCTGCCAAAATCCCCTCCAAATCACCCCAAACCCACTTTTGAACCTTTTACCATAGTTACCCCAACCCTTGAGCCTGGACCATCCTGGCCCGAAGCTTGACCCCTCCAAGCTTCAGGCTTGGGGTATCCTGGCCCGAGGCTTGACCCCCTCAACCTTTAAGCTTGGGGTATCCCGGCCTGAGGCTTGACCCCCTCAACCTTTAGGCTTGGGGTATTCTGGCCCGAGGCTTGCCCCCCTCAAGCTTCAGGCTTGGGGTATCCTGGCCCGAGGCTTGCCCCCCTCAAGCTTTAGGCTTGGGGTATCCTGGCCCGAAGCTTGACCCCCTCAAGCCTGAGGCTTGGGGTAATTATGGTTAGGGGTTGGCCAACCAGGCTTTAGGGTTGGGGCAACCAACCTTTAGGGTTCAATTTCCAAGCTTTAGGGTTGGGGTAGGCAAGCTTTAGGGTTCAATTTCCAAGCTTGAGGGTTGGGGTAGGCAAGCTTTAGGGTTCGATTTCCAACCTTTAAGGTTGGGGTATCCAAGCTTTAGGGTTCAATTTCCAACCTTCAGGGTTGGGGTAGTCAAGCTTTGGGGTTCAATTCTGAACCTTTAAGGTTGGGGTATCCAAGCTTTGGGGTTCAGTTTCCAACCTTTAGGGTTGGGGTATCCAAGCTTTGGGGTTCGATTTCCAAGCTTTAGGGTTGGGGGAGGCAAGCTTTGGGGTTCAATTTCCAAGCTTTAGGGTTGGGGGATCCAGGCTTTGGGGTTCAGTTTCCAACCTTTAGGGTTCAATTCTGAACCTTTAGGGTTGAGGGATCCAAGCTTTAGGGTTGAGTTTTCATCTGCGGTGAGGGGGATTCCACCAAAACCTTCAATTTGTGATTTCGGGATTGTGAAAGCGGAGTTGATTTTGGAAATTGGGCTCAGGGATAATTGAGTTCCCCCAAAATGGATGAATTAGAAAAATACACCCTGGAGGGATTAGCAGAGTCACTGCCCAAGGTTCTGATGATTTTGCAGGAAAAGGGGGAGACGGAGCAAGGTTTGGAATCAGGAAAGTTCAGAATTGACCTCAAATACCAGGCAACAACCAGCGCCATTGATGGCAGGGAGGGGATAGATTTGTTATACGAGGCAAAGGGACAATCTGGAGAATCAATTTCAGAAATGGTTTCCCTGTACACAGGCTTTTTGGACTATAATGTAAAAGGGGCGGTCAACGAATTTACCCGCTTAGACCTGCCTTTGATCAAATATCTTTTTGACCCGGATACATTCGACCAGCAGGAAATTAACATTGTCGAATCCGTTCTGTACAATCCGTTTGTAAAACCAGAGAAAGTTCTTGGGTGGAAAATCCTGATTGGAACTGCAAAGGAAACGATTGATGGCAGTTCGTCTTTTATTGATCCGGCGGAATCCAGGGAGATTTTCCAGGTTTTATACGCAGCAATAAATAAATTCCTTTTACCCCGGCCCCAGACTTATCTGATCAAAAATTGGGTAACCCGGAAAGGTATGGAAGGGTTGTGGGCGGATTGTCGGGTAAATATGCAAAACTGGAAGGATGGGGTGGACCATCTTTACCACCTGGCCGAATCCTGGTCAATTGGAGTTGAGACAAAATCCCTGAAACAAAATATCCTTTTGATACCCTGTAAAATGGAGGAACTGGAAAAGGGTGAGGAAATATTGGAAAAGGTCAAAGAAAATGCCCGTCAGGCCCTTCGGGCACAAAAGGAGCCCGAAAAAAAGAAAAAAGGATGGCAGTTTTGGAAGTGAGGGGGGATCAATTCAAGGTTTTTAAAGGTTCCCGAATGAATTTAACCCAATAAAACTCATTATCCCTACTCCACCAAAACCTTCACCCCCAACCCATAGTGGGGTGTCAAAATGGGGAGGAATGCGGAGATTGGGGGGTAAAATATAATTTGTACCTCGCTTGTTAAAATTATCCTGAATAAATTTTTTTGAGATAATAATAGTTGAAACGAGTTTGATGTTTATTTTTAAAATTCACTTCAAAAAAACAAAAGTTGGAGAGCAGCCTTGAGATAAGACTTTCTGAAGCCAATGAGAGGCCAGTTAGCTTAATGGGAATGTCTCCTGAGGCTCTGGAGTCATTTATGGTGGTAATGTCCTCCCTGAAAGAAATTGCAGTTTCTCTTGTAAATAGTGATGAGTTAATATTTTCAATTCAGGAAGGCTCGGCCCTTTGTTCCATTCAGGCACCCCCGCATGCCATGGAATCAGTATATGAGGAAGTTGACGCTGCAATCAGGGGGGAAAGCCGAAAAAAAGAAATTGTTGATCCTTTGAGGAAAATTCAGGCGCAATTGCAAAATGATAATTACAACTACGGATTTTGGTATAAAAAACCTGGCAAATCTGTAGAAATACATGCCCGGCTGAAGGGTGCCAGGAAGTTGCAATTGAAGAGAGTAAAGCAGTCTCCTTTTTCATACCAATTATTGATTCTAAGGGGATTTCTTAACCAGATCGGCGGGAAAAATCCCAACTATCATTTCGATTTTGAAGATGGTGAAAAAATTACGGTCGAATGCTCCATAGAACAAGCGAAAAGTATTAAAGAATACCTCTACAGGGAGGTTAACTCACTGGTTCTTTGCAAAAAGTGGGAAAGGGAAAATAAAAGGGATGAGTTTTTCCACAAGGTACTGTTAAATGAGCCAGTCAATGAGTGGTTTGAGGGTTTTCTGGAAAGATATTACACAGAAGAGGATCTGGTAAAGAAACTTTCGGTGATTCATAATTTCATGGATGAAGCCTTTGCAAATTCTGATTTGGGCCATGAAATTTTAAGAAATCTTCTCCTGGCTTTTAATGACGAAAGATTCCATTTAAGTGAATTGAAAACCCCACTTGTCATATCCAAGCCTTTTATGGATCACCCCCTGATAAAAGAGCCAAGGCAGGCACTCCTGGAAACATATAAAAGCAAGCGCAGCTGATGTTCAGGATTGTCAGAACAAAACACGAATCTGTTGAGAATTCAGATTTTGTCGCGCCTGCAAATCTGGTCAAAAATGGAGAATCGTATCACGCCGCAATTATTATCAGGTATTCAGGTTCAATGTATGAATTCCATTATCCCGGACCTTCCTCTGGAATAGAATTCAATTCCAATATTCGGGATTACCATCACACAGTAACCTACACTATTCACGCAGACGAGATTCCGTCATTCATTGCTTATTGTAAAAATATTCGCGACCGGGCAAACCCCTTATATGGATATTTTTATTCGGGTGAAAGCTACGATCTGCACGGAAATCATCTAAGCAATAATGACCTGGGAGAAAGAATGACATGTGTTGGGTTTTGCCTGAATGTATTTAAGGGGTTTTTAGAAGAGGATTATCTGAAATATTCGGACTGGGATGGAAGCTCAAACCCTGTTCAAAATTCTGCATATTTGGAATCGTTTTGCAAAGAACATGGATTTAAGGTGGATGAAATTGCACCTTTTCACCGCAGGATTACTCCCAGGGAGTTTTTAATATCCGGATTTTTTAACGAACTGCCCATCAGGAAAGAGTGGATCGATGATAAAAAGGATGAAGTTCAAAGATATTTTGATAGCAGGACTGAATAAGAGGTAAGGATTTCTGGCTCAATCAAAATCAACCTTTTGAGACCATGCGTGGAGAGCGAAAAATAATATTGAAGGTCCTTTTTTGCCTCTTGTCGATCATTTCAACCTTTTCGTGCACAGAACCCATGCCCAATGAAAACGAAGATTATTTACAAAACTTTTTAAGAGCTTGCGAAGCAGAGAAGAAGACGGCAAGCAAGGATTTCAGAAATGGGAAAAGAGTATGGACCATTAAAGGCACCGTTTATGCAGATGATTTTGAAATGTTTTATGCAGATTATGTGAAGCGAAAATACAAGGTGATAATTACTTCTGATTGTACTCACGGACTTTTCCAAGGGTGTTATGTGGAAGCGATGAATCGGGAGATTGAGATCGAATTGGGAAGCGACTTTTTCGAAAAAACCTGGCAGGAAGCGAGAAATGAGTATGATTCCAGCCATTTAACCCATAGGATGATAAATTTCAGAACCCAAATCCGGCCAAAGGCCCCACTTTGTGGTAACCTCTGATTAACAATACACTAATTATGACTCAAAGCAATTTACTCCAAATGAATAATGTCGGCATCGTGGTCGAATCACTGGATGATGCCATTGCATTTTTTGCCGAAGTAGGCCTGATTCTGGAAGGAAGGGCCACCATTGAAGGGGAATGGGCCGGCAAAGTGACCGGGCTCGGCGATCAATGCGTGGAAATTGCCATGATGGTGACCCCCGACGGACACAGCCGCATTGAATTGTCGCGGTTTATAAGCCCTGCCGTGGTTTCCGACCATCGAAAGGCCCCGGTTAACTCCCTGGGCTATTTGCGCATCATGTTCAAAGTGGAAAACATCGATGAAATGGTGTCCCGACTGACCCAAAAAGGCGCTGAACTTGTAGGGGAAGTGGTTCAGTATCAGAATTCATATCGCCTTTGTTATATCCGCGGCGTTGAAGGCATTCTGATTGGACTGGCCGAGGAGATCAGGAAAAGTGGGTAATGGGAGTTATAATAAATCAAAATTTACCCAACCCACAAT
This sequence comes from Bacteroidia bacterium, assembly GCA_020635905.1. Classification (GTDB taxonomy): domain Bacteria; phylum Bacteroidota; class Bacteroidia; order J057; family JADKCL01; genus JACJYV01. The sequence goes on along the minus strand of JACJYV010000003.1, from coordinate 440,940 downwards.
TGTTCATTGCTAACTGCTCATTGATAATTGAATCAAAATGCCCGCGTCGCCCTTTCCAGGGCCCTTTGCAGGCGCCATCCCACTGTCCCTTCACCTACGGGGAAGAGCATGCCCTCCACTTCGCCCACGGCCCGCACGCCGCGGATCACATTGGTGACAAAGACTTCGTCGGCGTCCCGCAGGTCCTCCCAGCTTACCTGGGTTTCTTCCACCTCCAGACCTTCGCCTGCGGCGAGGTCAAGTATCACCCCCCGGCAGATGCCAGGCAGACAGCCACTCCCCGGATCGGGGGTAACAAGTTTGTCCTCCCTGACCAGAAAAATATTCGCATTGCTGATTTCGGCTACAGCATCATTTCCATACAAAATGGCGTCGTCGAAGTTCATTTCAGAGGCAAATTTGGCGGCCAGTACATAGGTCTGGGCCTGGGCGCCCTTGATGGCGGAAAGGGGAGAGGCAAAGAGGGGAACCTCCAGATAATTGCACAGGCGGAGCGAATCGTGGACAAGGTAAGGGTCGCGGTCCAGGCGCACCACCTCCACCAGCCAGCCGGCCGCATTTCCAAAGGGCGCGTAGCCCCCTTCGCCCATGCGAAAAGCCTGCATGCGCAGGCGGCCTTCCAGGCCTTCAAAGTCGTCGAGCAGGGGCATTACTTCCTCCGAAAAAAAATGACGCAATCCTTTCTGCCCGATATCCAGACCCAAAAACTGGATGCCGTTTTCCATTCTGGTGAGGTGTTCTTCCACAAAAAGAGGCCTTCCGTGGCGAATTCTCAGGGTCTCAAACAGGCTGTCGTGGTAGTAAAAACCGCGGTTCAGCATCTCCCGTGAAGGCCTTTCCCAGTCCCCCCAATCCTCCCGGTAAAAGATTAAATGATCCTCTGGCATGATCCTTGCTGTTAATTTTTGCGAAAATTCGTTCCTTCCCGATTTCCCCGAAGGACAGATTGGGAATATCCCTTTCGCCTTCTAAATTAAATTATTAAAATTGTATGCCGGTGCGCGAAAAACAAAAATTGTTCGAAATTATGAAACACACAAAATTCTTCCTTTCTGCCGCAATCCTCATGTTGATGGGCTTTCAGGCCTTCGCCCTGAATCCCTCCAGGACTTACAAACAGCGTCCTGAAAAATACAACATGAATTATGAGGAGGTGAAAGTAACTACTGCCGATGGTGCAACCCTCAACGTATGGGATTTTCCTGCCAACAAAAAAACCACCAACCTGGTACTGATCGCCCACGATGGCGAAGGCAATATGGCCGATTATCTCCGCAAAGTGGACCAGTTTACCTCCATCGGGATCAATGTGGTGATTTTTGACTACCGCGGATTCGGTGAAAGCAGTGATTTTGACATCGACAATAACATGTATATCTATCCTCACTTTCAGGATGATATGAACGCCATGATCGACTACTGCCGCAAAGCCCACGTTTCCACCTTCAACCTGTACGGTTTTGGCATTGGCGCGGGACTGGCTCTGGGCATTGGCTACAACCGTCCCGAAGTAAAACGCATTATCGCCGACACTCCTTTCCTCTCCATGGAAGACCTCGAAGAGCGTTTTTCCAGCTGGGATGAGCCCATGGAAGTGCCTTTCGCGGGTTACGACAAAAAGCACGAGCCTATCTACTCTTTCGACAATAACCCCGCCGGTAACCTCGAACTGGTAAAATTTATCGTGGGCAGCAATGACGTCCTTTTCAATGAAAATGATTACAAAGGGCTGATCGCCAAGCAGAAAAAAATCTGTGATAAGTCAGTTTATGTGGTTGAAAACCCCGACCGCAAAGACAACTTCATGATCGACAAATCCGCCTATTTTAAGGTGGTGCGGGAGGCTCTCGGAATTAAAGAGTAAGTCGCGGGAACCTCTAAAAACTTCGAATCTCTGCGTTGGACCTGGTTCGAAAATGCTCATTTACCCGGGTAAACTGCGCTTTCCTCACCTTAGTCCGCATTGACCTCCTTTGTTTTTAGAGCTCCCTTTTTGGCTTTAGCATACAAGAAAGGCTGCCTTAGGGCAGCCTTTTTTTATGGTGCGCCCGGCATGGCGCGTTACTATAGGGTGTAAGTCCCGAACACGCCCGTCAGGGGGAAGTGTTAGCCGGACGGCAAGGGTGTCCTTCGAGAGGAGGAATCTGAAGGAAGCCGCAGGCAAATCGCTGGCCCGACGAACAGAAATCGCATAATAGGCCAAACTGCTGGGTTAGGCGGCCAATATCGTCAAAGCCCTATCCCTGTCCGGAAAGCAGTTGGGTATATGCGGCGGGCATAAGCGTGAAAGTAACGCGTCTTACCCGGGGATATCCGAGGTGCAGTTCTGTCTGAACCCGCGGTTCTCAGTAAAGAGGGGCGTGAATGCACCGGGAAGTCAGCCGAGGCCATAGTAGGTTTTCGACCAAAACCGAAGGGCCGAACCTAAAGATTAGAGGAATATGGACCTAATTCAGGAAATGGAAGCAGAAGCAGTCACTTACTTTGGAATAAGTAAGGCTCATGGATTTGGTAGTACCGACCGGAAGTTGGGAGGTCACCTATGAGTGCGTCAAACCAATCCTCGAAGCGGGAATCACCAATTCCAGAGGTAAATCAATTGATCGAACGTTTGGTCGAACGCGAGAACATGACCCTTGCCTTCGAAAAGGTATGTTCAAACAAGGGAGCTCCCGGCTGTGACGGGATGGAACTAACTGACCTTGAACCCTACCTCCAAAGACAGTGGTCAACTCTAAAAAGCTCCCTGCTTGGAAGCAACTACTACCCTGAAGCAGTATTGCAGGTCGAAATACGCAAGGAAAGCGGTGGAACCCGCAAACTTGGTATCCCGACGGTAGTAGATCGGCTGATCCAGCAGGGTCTGCACCAGATCCTAAGTCCGCTTTTCGATCCGCATTTTTCTGACCACAGCTATGGCTTTCGTCCTGGCAAATCGGCAGAACAGGCGGTGGTGCAATCTCAGCAATACATCCTGCAAGGATATAACTGGGTGGTAGACATGGATCTGGAAAAGTTCTTTGACGAAGTATCTCACGACGTTCTGATGGGCAAGGTGATGAAAAAGGTGCAGGACAAAGCGGTCCTGCGATTGATTCGTCGCTACCTTGAAGCCGATGTGATGATAAACGGGAAGCGGGAAGTCCGCCGTAAAGGTGTACCGCAAGGTGGCCCTCTATCGCCTCTTCTGTCCAACATCCTGCTGGATGATCTGGACAAGGAACTGGAGAAAAGAGGCCATCGCTTCTGCCGGTACGCGGACGACTGCAACATCTATGTTCGAAGTGCGAGAGCGGGCGAACGAGTGAAAGAGTCGTTGACGGAGTGGCTCCGTAAGCGCCTGAAACTGAAAGTAAATGAAGCCAAGAGCGCCGTAGCCCGTCCGTGGAAACGGTCCTTTCTTGGATTTACCTTCCTTGCGGACAAACTCAGGCGAATCACGGTGGCGAAGAAATCCATCAAACGCTTCAAGGGTAAAGTAAAGGAATTACTGCGAAAAGGGAAAGGGCGTAATCTGGGCCGATTCATCGAGGAGGACCTCAATCCTCTGATACGGGGCTGGATCAACTACTTCCGGGCCGCTCAAACCAAACGCTTTGCCCAGGACCTTGATGAATGGATCAGACATCATTTACGGAAAATCATCTGGCGGCAATGGAAACGAAACTGGACCCGTTACGAAGGATTGATGAGTCGCGGACTCCCAGAAGACCGGGCAAGGCAATCAGCCTTTAATGGACGCGGTCCCTGGTGGAACTCCGGCGCCAGCCACATGAACCATGCCTTCCGCAAATCCTACTTCAAAACCTTGAAACTCGTGTCAATGGAAGACCAATTGAATTACTGGAAAGCGAATGTTTAGGAACCGCCGTGATACGGAACCGTACGTCCGGTGGTGTGAGAGGACGAAAATAAAAGTAAGCACCTTTGCCATAAGCAGGTTTAAATGCTAACTTTTATTTTCTCCTACTCGATGGCAAAAAAAAGGGCCACCATGCGGCGGCCCTTTTCATTATCTATGCATAGCCTACTTCAACTGAATCAGTTTACGGTTGAGGATTGCGCCATCTGCGGTACGCAGAATGGCAAAGTAAATGCCTGCACTGTGGTCACCCGGGTCGAAGTTCAACTCATAAGGCTGACCTGCTTCGGCCTCGCCCTGAAAAAGAGCCGCCACCTGCTGACCGTTGGTATTATAGATTTCCAGACTGGCCAGGCCGCCCGTTGGGGTGGAGAAGCGCAGGGTGGTGCTTTGGTGGAAAGGGTTGGGGAAGGCCTCCAGGGTTGCCTCCTGCACAGCTGCTTCTGGCTGTGGGGTGGTTTTAAACCATCCTCCGGCGCAATTGGATTGTGGGCTGATCTGGATGGTCACTTCATCGTCGGAAGGCCAGCAAATGCCATTGTCGATCCTCCACTCGAACTTGTTGTTGCCCGATTCAAGGTCGGTGACTATGGTATTGGGATCGTGAGGATCAAGAATGTTTCCCGAGCCGGAGCGCAGGGTCCAGGTTCCGGTCCCGACCGCAGGAGCGGTGGCATTGAGGGTGGTGGCACAGGTATCCTGGAGATACTGATTCGGGCCTGCATCTGCATCCTCATTCACAATCGAGTGCACGGTGATGGAGTCGCATTCACTTACAACATCCCGGCAGTAGTTTTCAACCCGCAGGTAATAAGTGGTGGTTTCATTTTGGTTGAGGGAGGCGAAAATGCCACTGCCAACCTGGGTGGTACCACAACCGTCCTTATACCAGTAGAATTTTTCATCAGTTGCCGTGGTTGAGGAAGCAATCAGGGTAAAGGGATCGCCATCACAGACAGAATCCGCTGGATTGATGCCAAAGCTTCCGGATTGCAGGGCTGGCTTAACGGCCGGGGTGATGGTTACTTCGTGATAAGTGGAACCACCATAAGCAAGTTGAATGAATTCTACTTTGGAATTGCTGCCCAAATAGCCAGTCCAGGCGGTATTGTGGGGGCCGCCCTGCCCGGAATAAGTAACGATGGTAGTACCATCTATTTTGAGCCTGACTCCGCCGTCATGAACGCCGACCTTAATCTCGTAGTAGTCGCAATCAAAATTGGTACGGCGGTAAACGTAGGTGAAGTTATTATTGGGAATGTTGCAGCCGTACCAACTGCTGGCATTGTCCGGGGATTTCATTTCATCCCATTCGTCCCGGGTATCGTAAGACAATTGCGAACCTGAGTGGATGTAGTATCCCTGGTAAGCACTCGAGGGAAGCGACCAGGCGGTAGTATTGTAAGCATAAACTCTCCATTCCTGGTCACCGTATTCGCTGGGATCGCCGGGAGGACCTGATTGGATGGTTATGTCATCGTAGGAATCGGGGCAATCATCCCCATTATCGAGGGTCCAGCGGAGTACGTTTTGTCCGTCGGCCAAATTGGATACCGTAGAGGTAGGTGAATTGGGATTGTCGATGCTTGCGCTGCCGGAAACGACAGACCAGGTGCCGATCCCGGATTCGGGGCTATTGGCATCAAGGGTGCCGGCCTGGTTGCAGGTAAGGAAGTCATCCCCCGCCACGGCTTGGGTGAAGTGATCCACATAGGCAGTTTCTGCCAGACAAATGGTTTGCAGATTATTACAAAATACATCTTCAAGCGCCAGGTAGAAGACCGTGGTCTCGCTAATGTTTGTGGTAAAAGTGGTGTTGGTGCTGATGCGGGTTCCGCCGCAGGAGCCCTTGTACCAGGCCCATTCTCCATACCAGCCCCGCACAGGATTTCCGCCGGGAGCGAAACTGCCGGTTACGCTGGTGGTCTCGCAGGAATGCGTATTATCGGTGATCTGAATGCCGGGAGGCAGGGTGCCGATGTCAGGGGTATAGGTTGAAAATTCAACCCCAAATTCGCCACTACCAGAGCTTATAAAGCATTCGATACTGATATCATAGTAGCTTCGGATAGGGCCCTTGTAAATGGTGTCTCCGGTATCAAAGGTTCCATCGACGGGGTCCCATGCGCCATCGATTTTTATGCGCTGATTGTCGTGGGTTGCAATCAATACGTAGTAGTCACAGGGAATATTTGTTCTTTTGTAGGCAAGGGTATAGCTGTCTGGTCCAACCTTGCATCCTGTCCAACCACTTACGTCACTTGGCGAAGAACCAACAGGAACCAGGTTGCGGGCATCGAAATTGAGCTGGAACCCATTATAGGAATCGATATATCCACCAGTTTGGTTACCATTTTCCGTGTTTGGAAAGCTGGAATAATCGTAGGCATATACCTGCCAGTAATTATTACCGTATTCTTCGGTCCCACCGCTGTAAGTTTCGTCTATTTTGTACTCAAACTTCGAACTGGTGGAGAGCGCTATACGACCTGGTGCACTGTTTTCCAGGTAATGCCAACCTGTGGAGGTGGCGGTAAAACTGATTTTTGCCCAGTTTCCGGAACCGCCATCGTTATCCTGGGCAACTACCGTATATCCGTCAGGCGCATACATGGTCAGGAAATTATCCGGTCCGGAAATCGTATTGAAGATGTAATTGGTTCCGGATTCCAGGTAAACGGAATGGACCCTTATTGCGCCTCCCTGATCGGTTTGGGTCCGGAGGTGGCAACCAAGGTTCAGCCCGCCATCGTTACCTGTATAATGCCAGCGAACGTTGACATAAAGTTTTTTGTCAGAATCCCCGAAAATATCCCCACCTTGATGGGTGAGATTATAACTGGCTGAGGGAGGGGCGCTATTGTAAAAATCAATTGGGTGATTGGAAGCATCTTCGTAGATATAGCAATCATCGCCAAATTCGTAATCACAGCGGTCGCCTTCATCATCTTCCCAGGCTTTTAGTTTCAAAAAAACCTTGGTGGCATTTCCCGTTCTGCTTCCCAGGAATGTTCCGGAACCATAACTGTTAAAACTGTCGAAGCTGCCGGTTTTTTTCATGCAATCGCCTCCCTGGGCGGATGAGTTTTCATTGTCATACACCCATGCCTTAGCGGTAAGTTTGGCTGAAGTCTCAAATTCTTTGTTTGGACCGCCGCCAAAATATCCGTAGATGACATAGTAAGGGTTGAACACACAATCATTCCAATTATAAGTTCTGTGCCTTACTTCATCCACCTCCACATAATAGGTGGTTTGGATTTGGGAATACGCCGGCCTGATCACGACCAACAAAAGGATCATTAGTAAAGTGGTTTGGATGGTTGTTTTCATAATAGATTGGATTTAATGAAAGATTGAAAAATTGACTTTTGGCTAAGCTCATCAAGTGTTGAAGAAAAATTTTCGTTTGATCGTTTCGACACAATGGTAAAAGGAAATTTTCATAAAAACCGCATCAATTGCCGTTTTAGGCCGATTGTTAACGCTTTGTATACGCTTTGTATATGGCCTGCAAAAGTTTTGTTAACTTAGTTTTTTTAATTTCAGACTATGAAATGGAAAATATTTTGGGTTCTGTGTTTGTTCGTGGCAGGTCAGGGGTACTGGTCAATCGCCCGGGCGCAGCCGGAAGAGGAGGTCAATGATTTTATCCCCTGGACCCTGGCCGAAATTAACCCTGACATTCCCTGCGCCAGGCAAATTGATATGATTTTCAATATGACTCAGGAATTGTCAGGCCGGGAGAAACGTGACATTCTGGACCAAATGTCAGCCTGTGAAAATCAGCCCAATGGCGCCTATGTTTTTGTTTTGAGGAAATTATATGAGGCGAATGAGGCCCTGGGAGGCGATAATTACTTTTTGGCCTGGGAATATTTTCATCTCGGAATGGCCCGTCTGGAGGAACTGGACCCGGAATCCCCGCTCAGGGAATTCTTCCTGATTGGAGTTGCCACCGGATATCTGCGGACCCGGGCTCCCCACCACGCGATCCGTTATTTGCATCAGGCCCTTAAGGTAAATCAGCGGAGAAAAAAGTTTATTCCCCTCAATTTGCTTCATGTCTATTCCAAAATGGCCCAGTGTCATGACCAATTGATGAACCTGGACAGCTCTTATTACTACCGTCGAAAAGCAGTGGATTACTGCCGGAATTTCCGGTCCACTGTGTGGTATCCTTCCAGTCTGAACAATCTTGGCTTTAATTATGAAACCGACGGAAATCTTGATTCAGCCATGTATTATTATCAAAAAGCCTTTCACGAATTAGGAGAGGAGTTTACCCCTGACAGACTGTATTCGGCCATTCTGGACAATATTGGCAATACCTATCTGAAAAAAAATGATCTTGACCAGGCCTACGCCACCTTTGATCAGGCTTATAAGTGGGCCATTGAATACCAAAAACCTCCGCGTCTGGTCTCGGCAGGAGGGAAGTGTATTTTGCTGCTGCTCAGGGACCAACATCCGGGAAGGGCGAAAATAGAGCAGTCCAAGGAAATCATGCACCGCATGGATTCAGTGATTCATAAATTTTCCCCGCAATTATTTGCTGAGCGCAAAAAAGAATGGTTTCGGGCGAGAATACGCCTGAATCTGGTGCAGGGGGATATTGACGGAAGCTGGGATCAATTTGTTGATTTTTATGACTATAACGACAGCCTTTCCACTACCCTCAGCAGCAAACGCCTGAAAGCACTTGAATTGTTTCTGGTAAAAACGTCTGACCGCTTCAACGACGAATTGAATTTTGCCGATCTGGAGGCGGAAAAATCCCGCCAAACCCTGCGTTTTACCCTCATTTTGGGCGGATTATTGCTCGCCTTGCTGATTTTGGTGGGCTGGTCCCTGCGAAATAAGGTTCAGTTTCAACGCACCGAATTGCAGGTCAAGGATTTTCGGGATAAAATCAATCAGCTGGAACTGGACAATTCTTCCCTTAAAAAGAAGGAACTGGAACAGGAATTGAAGCTCAAAAACCGCGATGTGACCGATCTGGCGCTGGAAATGCAGGTGCGCAGCAAGGCCAAAAAGGACCTCATTCTCCAGCTGGACGATATTCTGAAATCTGCCTCCCCCAATATGCAATTGAGAAGACTGATCAACGATTTGAGGCGTCAGGCAGGTGATGAACAGATTTCAGAATTAAAACATACCCATCCCGACCAGGTCAATAATAACTTCAAAGAAAGACTGGCTGAAAAGTACCCCGATCTGACCCGGGCCGAAAAAGAGTTTTGTGAATTGTTCCTACTCGATATCCCGATCAAGGAAATAGCTAATCTGCGAAAAATATCGGCCCAGTCGGTCCGGGTGGCCAAATATCGCCTCCGCAAAAAACTCAATCTGGAAACGCAGGAGGACCTGACCCAATTCCTGAAGGAATTGTGAAAAAGCGATTGGGTAAACCTCCCTGATGTTTTCGCCTGTTTCCCAGGCTCAGGTAGCCACCAACTATTTCAGATTCCTTCTTTTTGCAGGTCTTCAGCTAACTGCCACCCAATAAAAAAAGGGCCGCCAAAATGGCGGCCCTTATCACTACCCATTCATACCCTACTTCAGCTGAATCAGTTTACGGTTGAGGATTGCGCCATCTGCGGTGCGCAGAATGGCAAAGTAAATGCCCGCACTGTGGTCACCCGGGTCGAAGTTCAGCTCATATGGCTGACCTGCTTCGGCCTCGCCCTGAAAAAGAGCCGCCACCTGCTGACCGTTGGTATTATAGATTTCCAGACTGGCCAGGCCGCCCGTTGGGGTGGAGAAGCGCAGGGTGGTGCTTTGGTGGAAAGGATTGGGAAAGGCCTCCAGGGTTGCCTCCTGCACAGCCACTTCTGGCTGTGGGGTGGTTTTATTCCAGAAACCGCCTCCCTCGCTGCTGCAGGGAGAATTGTTGCCAACGAAAAGGTTTACCTGATCGTTGAGCGGGATGCAGGAACCATAGGTTACCTCCCACCTGAACCAGTTATTACCCGGTTCCAGATCAGTTATAACCGTGTTGGGGTTGTTTGGATCAACGATCACGCCTGAGCCGGAAAGGGAATACCAGGTTCCCGTTCCAAAAGCGATTGGAGTCGCCTGCATGGTGGTGGCACAGGTATCACTGATATACTGGTTGGGGCCGGCTTCCGCATCCGGGGTCACCATATTCACCACCGTAACCGAATCGCAGTCACCAACCACTGAGCGGCAAACATTTTCCACCCGCAGGTAATAAGTGGTGGTGGTGGTTTGGCTAAAGGTTTTGAATTGACCTTTCCCTAAATAGGTCTCCCCACAACCATCCTTGTACCAGTAGAAATCTTCGTTATTGGCTGGCGTGGTGCCCGAGGCGTATAACGCCGCGTCCTGACCGGCGCAAAGGGAATCCAGTCCCGTGGCAGCTGAAAAGTTTCCGGTTTGCAGGGCCGGAGGGGTGACCAGATTGATGGAAATCTCATGGAAGGAAGAGCCAGTCGGGGCGATCTGGATGATCTCCACGGTTGAATTTGACTTGAGGAAACCCGTCCAGGAAGGGGCATAGGGACCGCCTGAGCCCAGGTGGGTCATGGCGGTTTGGCCGTTAACCCTGATCCTTAAATCACCGACATGCCCTTCAACCACGATTTCATAATAGCCGCAATCAAAGTTGGTGCGCTTGTACGCGTAGGCAAAGTTGTCATTTGGAACCTGACAGCCATACCAGGTACTGGCACTTGAGGGAGACAGGTTGGCGTCCCACATGTCTCTGGTGTCGTAGGATAAACCCGGCGTGGAATGGATATAATAGCCCTGGTAACTGGAATCGGGAATGTTCCAGTCATTGGTATCATAGGCATAGACATTCCATACCTGATCACCAAATTCATTGGGGTCACCGGGAGGGCCGGATTGAATGGTTATTTCATCGTAGGAATCTGCGCAGTTGGTGCCATTTACGAGGGTCCAGCGAAAGATATTTTCTCCGGGGGTAAGGGCCGAAACGGAACTGGTGGGAGAATTTGGATTGGCAAACGTTCCACTGCCTGAAATAACGGACCAGGTCCCGATTCCGGTTTCTGGGGTATTGGCATCGAGGGTGGGGTTGCCATTGCAATCCAGGAAATCTGCTCCGGCATCCGCCTGGGTAAATTGGGCCACGTAAGCCGTCTCAGCGATGCAGGCGGTTTGCAAATTTTCGCATTGATCCACCAGGCCGTAGTAGAAGACGGTGGTTTCGCTGATATTGGTGGTGAAGCTGGTGCTGGTGTAGTTGCCGCCGGAGGTGGCAAGCCGGGGGCCGCCGCAGGAGCCCAGAAACCAGGCGTAGTCTCCTTCGTTTCCACGAACGCCACTGTTACCGCTGATCAGTCGTCCTGTAATATTGGTGGAGCCGCAGGTCTGGGAGTTGTCGATAATCTCGAAGGCAGGGGGCAGCGTACCTACATCCGGCACATAGGTGGACCAATTCACCCCAAATCCCTTGGATCCCTGGGTGACTGAGGCAAGAATGGTAACTTCATGACTACTTGTAATTTGTCGCTTGATGATGGTATCCCCTGCATTGAAGGTTCCACTTAAAATCGGAGTAGTTGAACCAGCGGTCATAAAAATTTTGCAATTGAAGTTGTCCGTGGTGGAAACAAGGGAATAGTATCCGCAGGGGATATTGGTCCGCTTGTAGGCCACACTATACAGGTCAAGTCCAACCTCGCATCCAACATAATTGGGCGCATCGCTGGGACTGGAACCGTCAGGATAAACATTTCTGGTATCAAAACTGAGGTTGGATCCGGCGGCATTGTCAATGAATTCACCGGTTTGATTGTGGCTTCTGGTGTTGGGATTGGACTGATTGTCATAGGTATAGACCTGCCAGTAACCGTCACCGAATTCTTCATAGTACCCGTTGTAGCTATCGTCGACTTTGTACTTAATTTTGGAAGAAGCCGAAAGGGGCGCACGTCCGGTTTCGGAGTTCTCCAGGTAATACCATCCGGTAGTGGTGGCTGTAAAGCTAAGTTTGGCCCAATTCCCGGTACCTCCGTTGTTATTTTGCTTGAACACCGTGCAACCATCAGAAGCGTAAATGGTCAGCAGATTGTCCGGCCCGGAAATTGTTTCAAAAACGTATTTGGTCCCGGCGTACAGATAAATTGATTGAACCGCAATTTGGCCGGCCGCGTGGGTGATGGTCCGGGATTTGCATCCTATCCCCAGTGGTTCATCATTCCCGGAATAGTGCCAGCGAACGTTTACATAAAGCTTTTTGTCGGAATCGCCGAAAATGTCCCCGCCCTGGTGGGTAAGGTTGAAGGTATCTGAGGGCGGAACTGCCTCAAAAAACTCTATGGGATAATTGCCGGCTGTTTCGTCAATGTAACAATCATCACCAAAATCATAATCGCAACGGTCCCCGGCGTCATCCTCCCAGGCCTTCAGGCGAAGATAGACCATGGTGGAATTATTGGTTCGGCTGCCCAGAAAGGTGCCCGAACCGTAACTGTTAAATGAATTAAAGCTCCCGGTTTTCTTCATACAGGTTCCGCCTTGCTTGGTGGAATTTTCATCATCATAGACCCAGGCTTTGGCGGTCAGTTTCGATTCCGACTCTATTTCTGCATTATCCGATCCCCCTCCATCAGAAATAAGCCAGATAATCGGCCAATAGGGATTGAACACGCAATCAGCAATGTTATAGGTCTTGTGGCGAACCTCGTCCACCTCTACGTAGTAGGTGTGTTGAATCTGGGAAAATCCCGGGCGCCAAATGATCAGCAATAAGATCAGTAGGGTAGTAGTTTTAATGGTTGTTTTCATAATAATACGGATAATTAAATGATGGAAATGTGGGAAAATCGGCTTTCCTATCCGCAAGTTGAAGAATGGCTTTGCTAAATCGTTTCGATACAATGGTAGAACATTTTTTTCGAAAAAAACTGCCCGCATGGTCGTTAATCGGCGATTGTGAATGCTTTGTAGATGCTTTGTAGATGCCCCTGTAGATACCCCGTCCTACTTTTGCTAACTTCGTGGTGAACTATTTTTGCCCATGAAACTGAAAATACTGGTGTCCGCCTTGACTTTTCTGGTCCTTTTGGGGAGCCGGGTTTGCGTTTTTGGTCAGGAGGATGAGGAAATCCGGGAATTTGTATCCTGGACTTCCGCCGAAATAAACCCGGAAGTGCCCTGTGCAGATCAGGTCGATCACCTGTTTGTGGACCTGGGAGAGTTTTCTCCCTCCGAAAAAGAAGATCTGCTGGATCTTCTCTCGGGGTGCGAAAATCAGCCCAACGGGGTGTATGTTTTTGTCTCCAGAAAACTATTTGAAGCCAATGAAGCCCTTCAGCGGGATAATTTTTTCTTAGCCTGGGAATATTTTCACCTTGGACTTGCCCGGCTTGAAGAACTTGCCCCGGATTCTCCCGTGCGGGAGTATTTTCTTCTGGGGGTGGCCACCGGCTATGTCCGCACCCGGGCGCCTCACCACGCCATCCGCTACCTGCACCAGGCCTTGAAAGTCAATGAAAAGCGAAAAAAGAAGATTCCCCTGAATCTGCTCCACGTATATTCCAAAATGGCTGTCTGCCACAATCAGATGCAGAATCAGGACAGTTCATTTTATTATTGCCGCAAGGCGGTAGAATATTGCAGTGAATACCCATCCACCATCTGGTACGCCTCAAGCCTCAATAATCTCGGGTGGAGGTTTGAGGAGGCGGGAAACCTTGACTCGGCCCAATATTACTACCAGCATGCGCTGGGTGCAATCAAAGATTATATGGTAGAGGAGCCCCTTTACACAGCCATTTTGGATAATCTGGGCAATATTCACCAGAAAAAGAAAGAGTGGGACCAGGCCTATGAGCAGTTTAACCTGACCTATCAATGGGCGTTGAAGTTGGATGCGCCTCCCCGCCTGGTCTGGGCGGGGGGCAAATGCATCCTGATATTGCTGCGGGACCCCAAACCCAGCCTGGCTCAGATTGCGGAAGCCCGGCAGATAATGGCCAGTCTGGATTCCGTACTGCAGCTTTACCCCCGCAGAACCTTCACCCAGCGCTTGGAATACTGGTATCAGGCCAGGATCAGGCTGGATCTGATCAATCAGGATAACGAAGCGGCCTGGGAGGATATGAGAGCGTTTCGGGCCTATAACGACAGCGTAGCCAATACCCTCAGCAACAAACGCCTGAAGGCGCTCGAACTGTTTCTGGTAAAAACCTCTGACCGCTTCAACGATGAATTGAATTATGCCGATCTGGAAGCGGAAAAATCCCGCCAAACCCTGCGATTTACCCTCATTTTGGGCGGATTATTGCTCGCCTTGCTGATTTTGGTGGGCTGGTCCCTGCGGAATAAGGTTCAGTTTCAGCGCACCGAGTTACAGGTCAAGGATTTTCGGGAGAAAATCAATCAGCTGGAACTGGATAATTCTTCCCTCAAAAAGAAGGAACTGGAACAGGAATTGAAGCTTAAAAACCGCGACGTCACTGATCTGGCGCTGGAAATGCAGTTGCGCAGCAAGGCCAAGAAGGACCTCATCCTCCAACTCGACGACATCCTGAAATCTGCTTCCCCCAATATGCAACTGAGAAGGTTGATCAATGATCTCAGGCGTCAGGCGGGTGATGAACAGATTTCAGAATTAAAACATACCCATCCCGACCAGGTCAATAATAATTTCAAAGAAAGGCTGGCTGAAAAGTACCCCGATCTGACCCGCGCAGAGAAAGAGTTTTGCGAATTGTTTTTGCTGGATATCCCGATCAAGGAAATTGCCAACCTGCGGAAAATATCGGCCCAGTCGGTCAGAATGGCCAAATACCGCCTGCGCAAAAAGCTCAATCTGGAAGCGGAGGAGGACCTGACCCAATTCCTGAAGGAATTGTGAGGTGGCGGTCAGCTTTCAGCTTTCAGCTATCAGCGGTCAGTAGTCAGTACTTGATTTTCTTGAAGCTTGTAGCCTGAGGCTTGCAGCTTTGATTGCTTCCTTCCCCCATTTTTCCTAACTTAAAAACGTGGTAACCGGGGGCCGTACTGGAAATCGAATTTACCACGACCACTTAAACCACAGGCCTGTGAGATATATTTTACTGTTTTCATTGCTGGCGTTTCACCTGGGATTGATGGCGCAGCCTTGCACCACCTCAGATGCCACTGGCTGCAAGTGCGAGGACAATTCCCAAACCAATTGCGACCTTCTGCCCGATATCACCATTTCTGGCTGGGCCCTGGCCAATTACCTGGGAGGCCCCACAGAATATTCACAATCAGGCAACGGGGTCAATAACGGTCGCCTGCGGCTCAGCGGATCCACCCCCAATATCGGGCACGGGCCGTTTACCGTGGGTTCGGTCCAAATGTGGACCTGCGGCAACGACACCTTCACCAGCCTGCCCGCCAATTGTCCCAACGGGGGCACCCCCAAGCAGCTGATCCGCCAGAAAATCTACCACAAAAGCGGAAATTCTATGTCCTACTGGACCCGTTGGGCGGGCTCCATGACTTACCATCCCGGGCACGGCCACATGCACGTGGACGATTGGGCCATCTTCACCCTGCGGGTGGAAGACCAGAATGAACCCGATCCCCGCAAATGGCCCATCGTGGGCGATGGAGCCAAAGTGGGCTTTTGCCTCATGGATTACGGTACCTGCTCTTTCTACAACGGACATTGCCGCGATTCCCTCAACAACATCCTGCTCAACGGGGATTTCCAGAACTGGGGCCTGGGTGGCGGACAGTATAATTGCAGCCCCATCGAGCAGGGCATTTCTGTGGGCCATACCGACATTTACGACGAAAACCTGGACGGCATGTGGATCAATATTCCGCCTGGCACCTGCAACGGCGATTATTACATTGTGATTGAAGTCGATCCCCACAATTATTTCCTCGAATCCAACGAAACGAATAACTGGACTGCGATGCCCATTACCCTGACCCAGCAACTGCCTCCTGGTCAGGGCATTGCCATCATTGATCCCCAGGGCCCCACCCACGTCTGCCACAACGATACCGTCTGGCTCAAAGCCAATGCTGGCACAGACTATGTTTGGTCCACGGGCGACACTACCCAGATGATTGCGGCCACGTCTTCGGGCTCTTACACCGTGACCGTGACGTCCAGCTGTGGTACGGCCACCAGCGATCCCATGGTTGTGCAGTTTGAAGGTCAGCAGAATGCTCCTACTGCGATTGACGATGAAGTTTGTGAGGGGAATTCAGCCACCGTGCATGCCCTGGGTACCGGCAATTTTGCCTGGTATGATGCACCTGTTGGGGGAAATTTCCTGGGCAACGGCACCAGCTATTATACGCCCACTTTGTTTAGTACCACCACTTACTACGTGGAAACTACCCAGAATCTGCCCGCACAAAACTATAAGGTGGGGCCAGTAGACAATACTTTTGGTTCTGGAAATTTTTTAAATACCAGCTCTCCTTACCTGCTATTTGACGCCTATCAGGCCTTTTTGCTTAAATCTGTTTGGGTGAATGCCAACGGCGCAGGTAACAGGCTGATTGAATTGCGCGACCATAATGGAATCATCCTGCACTCATCCAATGTCTATATCCCTGCCGGGGGTAGCCGGGTTTACCTGAATTTTCAGGTGCCCGTGGGAACCAATTTTCAACTTGGAGTGGGCAATAATCCCAATTTGTATCGCAACGATGGGGGAGTGGCTTATCCTTATGCTCAAAGTGGGGTGCTCAGCATCAAAAATTCAAGCATTGGCCCCAGCTACTACTTCTTTTTCTACGATTGGGAAATCGGGATGCCTGGTATGAACTGTTCTTCGCCCCGGGTGCCCGCCACCGTAACCGTGAATGCCCTGCCTCAACCCACTTTCAGCGGGTTGAATGCCAATTATTTCGAAAACGATCCATCAACCCTGCTCAGCGCTATGCCTGCGGGCGGATTTTTCTCCGGGCCAGGTATTTCTGGTAATATTTTCGATCCTGCCCTGGCCGGTCCGGGCGGACCTTATACCATTACCTATTCCTATACTGACCCTAACGGATGCTCAGCGTCGACTACGCAGACGGTTACGGTCCAGCCTTTTGTCTCGGTGGACGATCAAAAGCCTGCGGCTTTTGTGCGGGTATTTCCCAATCCCGGGAATGGAAAGTTCCGTATCCGGACCCAAAATATGCCCTCTCCCCGGATTCATCTGCGCCTGCTGACCCTGCAAGGCGCCATTTTGCGGCAGGAAAGCCGCGAGCTGGTCATGGATCGAAGTGAATCTGATCTGGATCTTACGGGATTGTCGGCGGGAATTTATCTGCTTGAATTGCGCTCGGGGGATCAAAGATGGGTGGAAAGGATTGTGCTTCAGCCGGAATAAGCAAAAGGTGGATTGGATGAAATTATTCTGGCAGGAAATTTTCAGGAGTGTTTTTGGAGGATGCTCATTTCGTGGGTTGTGGGCGAGGTTAATTCCGTTTTCACTTTTTGGAATGATTTTTTTGTCTTCCATTCAGGGGGTGTTGGGTCAGACTTTCACCATTTATAATACTGCCAATTCCGCCCTGCCTTATAATACCGTGAATGCCCTTGCCCTGGGTCCAGACAGCGCCCTTTGGGTGGGCACAGAATACGGACTGGCCTGTCTCCACCAGGGCAACTGGACGGTGTGGCAGTCTGCCACTTCCGGCCTGCCCGACGATGCCGTGCGTGCGATTTCTGCGGATTCCAATGGAGTTTATGTCGGCATGTTTACGGGCGGACTTGCCCGCTTTGCCGCAGGGGGATGGACCACCTGGAATACCTTCAATTCGGCCCTGCCCGACGACCACGTACACGATTTATTGCCCATCTCAGACAGTCTGCTCTGGATTGGTACGGGTGGGGGATTGGTTCGAAAAAGTGATACGGGTTGGGCGGTATTCAATAACCAGAACTCCCTGCTCAACAGTTCCAATATCCTCTGTTTGGGTAAAGGTGCTGGTGGTGAGATCTATGCGGGCACCCTCAACGGCGGTCTCGCCGTGGTGGAGGATACGCCTGTGTTTGTGCATACCCTGGTGCAGGGCCTGCCCGACAATTCGATCAACGATGTGTATTACGACCCGGCGAGTTTTCTTTGTGCTGCCACCCCTGCGGGCGGCATGGGAATCTATTATGGCACAAACTGGGCCATTTTGCTGGAATCCAACTCGGGCATTCCCTCCAACCATATCACCTCTCTGGCTTCTGACTCGGCCGAACACCTTTGGATGGGCACTTTCGCCAACGGACTGGCCCGTTTTCGTATCAAATCTGGCCCCACACCCCTTTGGACCTACTACGACAGCGCCACCACTGATCTTCCCGACGACCGCATTTCCTGTCTGCTTTGGGACAAATACGATCAGGTGCTTTGGATTGGCACCCATACGGGTGGATTGGTTCGCTTCGACCCGACTCCTCTCCAGGCAGTAAATGATTTTGATTTCCCTGAATTCACCGTGGGTCCAAATCCCACCACCGGGCAGCTTAACCTGAGCGGCAATCCTGCCCCGGAAACCAGGATTAATCTGTATAATTCATCCGGGCAACTGGTGCAAAGTCTTGACTGGCAAAGGTCCATGGACCTTTGCAGTTTTCCTGCAGGAATTTATTTCCTGCAAATCACGGCCGCGGACAGGATTCTACACCACCAGAAGGTGGTGGTGGTTCGTTGAAGGAAGCCAGCAATTTACCCACTTCCCGTTACTCGCTAATCGTTTCCCCAGACTCCCTATCCCCTTAAAAATCAGGTGCTTTCCCCATCCAGCACTTTGATCACCACCATCAGAAAGTGGATAAATCGGGGCATGGATTCAAATCCACGGCCGAACATTTTCAGGGAGGTATTGATATCATCCAGGGTTCGAAAGGTGGACTCCAGAATGCCCGCCTGGTTGAAATTGGCCATCAGATTATCCATAGCCAGGCGCACCCCGGACGGAGTTTCTTCCTGCACCAAATAACTGAAATGGCGCATGTGAATGTCCATTTCTGAGATTTGTTCGGCGTGAACCATGGGTAAGGGGCCAAATTTTTCCCGAAAAATCCGATACACCATGGCGGCGATCAAAGTCAGATAGGTTCGGTCATCCTTGTTCTCAAACAAATCCTCACCAGCCGCCTGAAAATAACCCACGATGTGGGCCTGTTCACGGGCCAGGGTCAAAAGAGACTCAGATGCAATTTCAACATTCTTATCGCCGATAAATTTTTGCCAGGTTTCATCGGCAAACTCTTTGCTGATTTTTTCCATTCAAGTAAAGGTCTTTCTTTTCTAAAATATGATTTTTCTGTGAAATACCCTGCCCCTGAAAAATTATTTTTCGTTCGTTTCGAGAAACTTTTTCATGCCTTCGTCCCCCATGTAGCGGCGCAGCACATTAGGAGGAGTCTGGGTCAGATCCACCATGATCAATCCATCCAGAACATTGGAGAAATCAGGATCTATGTTGAAAGCCAGCAATTTTCCCCCCAGTTTGAGGTAATGTTTGAGCAAAATGGGCACCCCCAGACTGGAATTTTCAATTTCCTCAATCAATTCCTGAACATCTCCCAGATCATTGATAGTAAATGAGTTATAATAATTTTTCAGGATTTTCTCCTTGGCTTTCCACTTATTGCGGGCCGAAACCAGGCGGGTCAGTTCTTCGTCCATCTGATTTTCTTCCAGAAAAGATACCAGCACATGGGTGGAGATGGGATTGAGATCAGCCGTGATGGAAACGGGGCCCAGCAGGGTTTTGTAACGGGGATTGCGCAGCACATACTGCCCGATGGCGGTCCAGAGGAGCATCAAAGGAAGGTAAGAACGCTGATATTCGCGCACCACATAGGATCGTCCCATTTCCAGGGCCGGGCCAATTTGTTCGAAAAGGCGCTTTCTGATTCTGAAAAGGCTGAAAGTGTACACTCCTTTGCGTCCGTAATCACGCAGGATTTCAGGAATTTTGCCAATGCGGTAACCCCCTGCCACGGCCTTTTTTTCCGCGTCCCAGAGCACCAACTGGGTGTAGTATTCGTCAAAAGGATCCACATCAAAGGCTTTTCCACTGCCTTCGCCCACTTCCCTGAAGGTTATTTCCCGCAACCTGCCAATTTCGCGCATCAGATGGGGGGCTTCCTTCTTATTGACCTCAATCACCTGAAACGGGGCCTTCTCGGCCAGGATTCTGGAAGGAGGAAGGGCATCGATCTCGCGGGTAAAGAGGGCAGGATCAACGGGGTCGATTATGGGTACTTCCCTGCTCAAATGAGGAAGGTCAATTGCATTCACAGAAATGCCCGAACGCTGGTATTTGGCAGAAAGAAGATAGGTCTTGGATTGCAGAAACTGCACCATTTCCTCGGCTTTGGTGAATTTGCTCAGGCGGGCGGGCGTAATTTTGCGTCCAATCTGAAAATGCACCTTCTTTTTATGGGGCGCCATCAGTTTCCTGAACATCAGGCGGGAGGCCAGTTTTTGTGAAAAAAAGCCTGCGATTTTGATGTAAAGTGGGTTGGGTGCATGGAAATAAATGGGCACCACCGTGGCCTCTGTCATGCGGATGATGCGACCGAGGTCGTGGTCCCAGCCGGGCACAGTGATGA
Organism: Bacteroidia bacterium; assembly: GCA_020635905.1. GTDB lineage: Bacteria > Bacteroidota > Bacteroidia > J057 > JADKCL01 > JACJYV01. The sequence continues at coordinate 420,538 of JACJYV010000003.1, read as the reverse complement.
TGCCTTCCTGAAAGTTGAAGGAAGCCTGGGCACCCGCAGGAAACATGCCAATCAGGCCGCCTTCCTTGAGCTGCTTTACCAGTTGCTTGAGCGGCACCAGGATTTTGCCTTCGGCCTCCGCGGCCTGGCCGAACTGTTCGTCCCGAAAGGGATCGACCAGCACCAGGGCGCTTTTCAATTCAGAGACCTGTCCCAGGAGGTTATTGGCCACCAGTTTGAATTCAGGACGGATGGCAGCCAGCAAACGCACCATGATGAGGGCTTCAATTCCCCCAAAAGGCAGATTGGCGATCACCACCAGTGGGCCCTGAATTTCCCTCAGAGCCTTCAATTCCCGCTCAGGCAGTACATAGTCCACCTTGAGGATCTCCAGTACAGTCTTGGCAAATTCGTCGGGGGAGGAGGTGGTTCCCTTGACCTGATCGTAGATTTCGTCCAGCTTTTTGAGTCTCAACAGCCTTTTTACCCCGGGACGGACGGTAGGAAAGATCGCTTTGGGAAGCGGGGCTTGTACCAGGTTTGGGTTGTGATCGTTCTGGGGCTGTAACTCCATTCAGGGTTGTATCCGTTGAAGGGCAAATTACTAAAATTTTTAAATCCGGGAAGATAAAGGGCCCTGCCTTTTTTCAGATCAGGATGGGGCAGGAGGTTGGAAAATCTGGTATATTGGGATTGATTTTTTACCCGAAACCTGCCCGGATGAAGTTCAGAATCAAAATATGGATGGTTTTACCCGTTTTGTTGCTGGGTTTCTGGGCTTGTAAAAAAGTTATCAAACCGCAGGATGACATGCAGTATGATGTATTTTTGGTGATTGGCCAGTCTAATACCCACTTTGGCTTTGGATACGATCCTGCAATTGATATTCCAGGCGAAAAAGTAAAGCAACTGGGTCGTTTTGCGCCCGATCGACTGAAGATTATTCCCGCAAACGAACCTCTGCAGCACCATACTGCGGCGGCAGGTTACATTGGCTTTGCCCTCACTTTTGCCAATCTTTATGCCGACCAAAAGCTGGAGAGTGGGAGGGAAGTGCTGATTTTGCCCTGCGGATTTGGGGGAACGGGGTTTGTGGATCACCGTTGGAATCCGGGAGATGATTTGTTTGAGGATGCTAAATTTCGTTTGAATGCCGTTTTGGAGCAATTTCCCGGGAGTAAACTCAAGGCATTTCTCTGGCACCAGGGAGAAACAGACATTGGTAATACTGGCTATTCAGCGGCCTTGGATCATATGATTGAGACTTTTCGCAACGATATGTATGGAGCGGTGGCGACGGATACAGTGCCTTTTATTGCCGGGGGGATGGTGCCTTATTGGGTCAATCAGGATTCTATTCGTCAGGTGCAGGAGAATATTCTGAAAGATACCCAAAACCGCCTTCCCAAAATCGGCTTCGCCGACCCTAATATGCCCTTCGTCATCGTAAAACCCGACGACACCTTTGATGAAATCCATTTTGATGCGGCCGGGCAACGGGAAATGGGCAAAAGGTACTTTCAGGAATACCTCAGGCTGACTCAGTAAGTACCTTTTGGCTAAAATTTCATCTTCTCAACTTTCAAATCTCTACTAAAACAGCTTACATCTCAGAAAAATTTCTTTATTTGAAGTCCCGCGAAAGTGGGAAAAAAGGATATTTAGTGTCAATTCACCATTAACCCGTTTCCAGGCCCAGCAGGCCCAATGTTTGACTTAACCAAAAGAAAATCATGATTATTATTTGGGGTACTTACCACCTGATGAAAAACAATCCCCGTGTGCACAACGACACCTGTCCGCATTGTGGGGCCTTTTCCCGGCTTGAGTCGCATGAAGCCACTCATTTTTTTCATTTGTATTACATTCCGCTCATTCCCCTGGGCAAAAAACGCATTGAAAGCAAGTGCAGCCGCTGCAATAAATACATGACCATGAGCTACAAAGACTGGGTTAAGGTGAAGGCAGCAGGGGAATCATTTATTGCGGAAAATGCTCAGGTGGCCTTCCAGGACCCCGCCAATGCCATAGCCTACCATGAAATGGTGGATCGTTTCAAAGGGCTGCCTGCAGCCCGTGAAGTGGCTCAGATCATGAGAACTGAATTCGCAGAACAGCCTGAGGTGCTGGCTTATCTGGGCAATTGGTTTCGCTCCGTAGGCTTGCGCAATGAGGCAGTGCCCTATTTTGACCGGGTGATTGAACTTGATCCCACCCACACCCTGGCCAACCGTTTCAAAGGTCATACCTATCTGAATCAGAAGGATTTGGTCAATGCTGCCTTGCAATTCGCCCGCATGGAAACTCCGGATACGGTCCTTGATTTTCAGGTGCTGCTGAAACTGGCCATTGATCTGAATAAGGCAAATTACCCTGAGGAGTCCTATAAACTGATGGTTTATATGCTGGACAAATTCCCTGCGGCGGCCAAAAATTCTCAGGTGAAATCTACCATCAAGTCAGTGGAGAAAAAGCTGGGCATTCAGGAATCGGCGTTGGGAGCCTGGTAATGGGCACCTCAAAAAACTTTGAATCTCTGGGTTGGACTTGTTTCAGAAATGCTCATTTACTTTAGTAAACTCCCCTTTTCTTCAACTGCGTCCGCCTTGATCTCTTTTGTTATAGAGGTCCACTAAAGTAATTTATTAGCCAAAATCACCCTTGTATGGAGATTGGTACGTATTTCTTCTTCAGGAAAAATATTTTCCAGCAACCTGGGGTTTGCAGTTTTTGTGGGCAGGTCGCGGAGTTGACTTCTTTTGATGCGTTGGAATGGGCCTACGTGCGTATGATTCCCCTGTTTCCAGTAGGACACAAACGGGTTACGGACCAGTGCAGCCGATGTTCACGGTATAGGGTTTATTCCCTGAGCAAGTGGCAGTTTAGTGCCGCGGAGTATGAATCATTGCGCCGAAAAATTGGTTCGGGGCAATTTGACAGTCCTGAAATCGCCTTTGATTTTATGCGTAAAACCCGCCTTTTTAAAGGCCTGGAACCCGCTATCACCGTGGCCAAAAAGATTGAAACTCAGTTTGCGGGAGATGAGAAAGTGGAAGCGAGTCTGGTGAGGTGGTATAATCAGAATCTGGTTCCCACCAAGCTCAAGCAGCCTTCAGGTTCAGGGGAAGATGCCGAAGTGGACAAAAGCCAGGGCAGCCTGGCCCAGGCTCTTGCCTATAAGCGGGAGGGGCGCCTGCTTGAATCAGCCCGCGAATTTCAGCGCATGACCGATTTTAGCAAGGTAGAGGCAATTCCCCTGGTCAATATGTCGATCCTGATGGCCAAATCTCATGCTCCTGCAGAAGCATTCCCCTTTATGGGGTTTGTGCTGTCCAAATTTCCAAAGGTAGCCGCAGGCCATGAAATATTTCGAAAGGAGTTTCGAAATTTGGAGGCCCAATTGGGGATTTCTGAATCACTTTTACCCAAAAAGTCCAAAGTGCCTGCCATTCTTTCCATTTTGGTTGGATTGGTGGTATTGGGCGGCGTGTCATGGATACAGGTGTATAGCTACAATCACCAGGAATTGTTTTTGATGAATTCTTTGCCCGTGGAGGTGGAAATTTCTGTGGATGATTCCGTTTATGTTCTGGCCCAAAATGAGCACAGGATGGTAAAAGTGAAGGAAGGATTTCACCAGATAACAGCCCTGCTTGAAAACGGACAATCCCAACAAACAGAAGTTGAGATTAAAAACAATCCTCTGGAAAGATTTCAAAACGAGGAAACAGCCTGGGTTTATAATGCTTTTGGCGCCACAGTTCTTTACTGGGAAGAAATCATGTATGTGGAAGAAGATTATGATCCACGGAAACAAGCGGATCACAAAATTTATTTGGGCGAGCCATTTTATGAATTCAGAGATATTGATTTCAGGTTCAGGCAACCAGACCCAACCGCCACTTTGAATGATCACAAATCGTATGTAATAAAGAACCAGCTCACCTCCTTTGACAGCATGGGCTGGTGTCTGCCTTTTCTGGTTGAGCAGGGCAGGGTTTCGCCTGAATGGGCCATGGATATAATGGAACTGAAACTTACCTACGGGGGTGCCAACCTGCATTTATTGCACGATTACCGTTCCCTGGATCTTCCTCCTGAGCTCGCAGAGCGAAGGGAATCCTTTTTTCACGGCAATTTTGCCCTCGGGGCTTCCCTGGGGCGTTTGGAGAAAATTTATGCAGATACTACAGGTAGATTTGATGAATCCCTTTACGGGGATCACCTATACTGATGCAATACGGGAAAATCAGTCGACAAAAACGCCTGAAAGCGATTACGAAGGACTAATTAATTGAATTTTTATGCTGATCATTTTTGGAAAATTCCATTTTTCAAAAGAAAACATCTCTACCCGTTCGGGGCGTTGCCCCAAATGTGAAAAGACAGGGGCTCTGCTTTCCTTCGAAGGGATCAAGGTTTTTCACCTTTACTGGATCCCTCTGATTCCCTATGGCAAATACAGGGTGGTGGACGAGTGTCCCAATTGCGGGTACAGCGGGGATATCTTATTTCCAAAATGGGAAAAGATGGTGGCAAAGTTCAAGACAGCGAAGGCAGAGCAGCAAAATTTTTTCATTGATCTGACGGAAGCAGTTCGATTTCACGGGGATACCATCCTGTTTGAAGGCCAGGAGGCTGGAATCGAGGTGGCTGATGCGCTTTTGGAGCATTTTGGAGGAGAAGCCGAGGCGCTCAGGTATTTGGGGAACTGGTTTCGCCAGGCAGGTTTGCATGATAAGGCTGACCAGGTTTTGGATGATTTGGCCAGGCTTGACCCCGATGATGCACAAAACTATCTGAAGCAGGCCAATCAGGCTTTCCGCGAAGGAAGGTCTCTGGAAGCGGCCCGCTTTTACCAGATGTGCATGGTTCCCGCAGGAATTGAATCGCGGAATAATATGTTCAGGCTTGCCTACAACCTGGATAAATTCGCTGAACCTGCAGAAACTTTTCGCTATATGACCCATTTGGTCAGGCAATACCCCGAAATGGTTAAGGTAAACGATATTTTCAAGTCAAAATACCGCAAACTGGAGAAGCAATTCTCCATTCAGGATTCCTTGCTGGATGTTTTTTAGCATTGTCCCGACCCGAAGGATTGCCCTTTGGAAGGATTTAGGAATTGGAAATAAATGCGTAATTTCAGAAACTTCTAAACCTCAAAAACGAAAGTGATGTCGAAAGAAGAAGGTAGCACTCCCGATCCCCAAAAGCGCAAATGGACCAGTTGGGTCGAAATTCCGGTCGCAGATTATGCCCGGGGTAAGCAGTTTTATGAAACTGTGTTCGAAATGAACATTCATGACATTGATTTTGGAGGTTTTCAGATGGGGATTTTTCCTCATACTGAGGTTGGCGCGGCCATTTGCTGCGGTGCATGGTACAAGCCGGGCCCGACGGGCCCGATTGTGGCCCTCAATGCCAATCCTGATTTGCAACCTTACCTGGACCGGGTCCAGGCTGCGGGTGGAAAAATCCTCCAGGCCAAAAAGGCGATTTCTCCCGAGCATGGGTTCATGGCCCTCTTTCTGGACAGCGAGGGCAATGTTCTCTCTTTACATTCCATGGCATGAGCAGGTATTATCATACCCACCACCATCCCCAGGGCTACATGGGGCTACCCGTTTTTGAGGAACGCAGCGGAAAAATTTACTGTACAGTTCATCATCCTCAAGGTATTCAGCACCTTCCCTGGTACGAAGTCAGGGGCAGGGAGTGGTTTCACACCCACCACCATCCCGATGGCTACAAAGCCATGGGCCAGTTTGTCAACAAAGGAGGGAAGATTCACACCACGGTTCACCATCCCAAAGGCATCAATCATCTCCCATGGTACGAAATCAGATAATTCCTGCCTCAAAAAAATTGTGCATTGCCCTTTCATCCCCGATATTTGCTGAGTTAAGTGACAGGTGCGTACTTGTTATTGCTAATTGTTAATTGTCAATTTAAATGAAGCCCTTACCCATTGCCATCGAAGACATCAAGGAACTGATTCCCGAAATGGGATTTGGGATCGCAACTGATTACGTCAGCCATGGCGGATATAAAATAATGTTCATGTACCGCGAAAAGCCAATGGACGGGATGGATAGTGGCTGGCGCTTTCTTTCTGGTGAAGAGGATGATGAGTACATGGATAATCCCAGAAATTCGGGCTTGTATGATGTGAATACCCTTGCCAATCTGGACCCGACTATCATTCCTCACCTTGAAGCCCCTGTTGGTTCTGAGTTTGAATGGGATGGCGAAGGCTTTGTCGCCTATCAGGAGGATTAAAAGAAGGCTTCCAGCCTGACTTCTGCATCCACGATTTCAGTCGCATAATCATTCATCCTGACCCCATGGTTGGTGATGAAGGTCAGGAAAATCTGTTTTTTGGTGCCGGTAAATTCAATAAAGCGCTGGCGCTTTTCGATCAGTTCTTCATAGTATTCTTTGGTGATCTGAAAGGGGCCGCCATGGAATTTTATTTCACAGATATTGATGGTGTCATCCTTCCGGTCGATCAGGAGGTCAATTTGAAATCCCCTTCCATCCTGCGAATCTGGTACCCTCAGACTTGAGATCTCTGTGTAAACCGCCCGGATTCCCAATGCTTCCTTTATGCTGGCGATGTGCTTGTGGCAAAGTGACTCAAATGCATATCCTGCCCAGATTTTATAAGACTGGCTCATGGCGAGTTGCTGCCAGATGCCCGGGGAATACTTTGAATTGGGGCGGATGAAACGATGGTAGAAAATAGAGTACTCATCGGCCAGGCGGTAGAGGGATCCCCTTTTCTTCTTGCCAAATGGCCGGTTTTCAACCACAAAACCTGATGCAGTAAGCTCCAGCATGGCTCTTTGGTAACTTCCGCCTTTTTTGGCTCCCATACTTTTCAGGATATCCTCGTGGGACATGCCGTTGGGGTGTGCGGTCAGGGTGGATACGATTTTTTCATGCAGGTGCGCATTATTGAAGAGGGCCTGGTACAGGTTGCCGTGCTCGTCCTTTAGTGGCCCCTCAGGCGAGAAGCAAATCCGCTCGATTGCCACGGGAAAGCTTTCGCCCTTTCTTATTTTTTCCAGGTAAAAAGGGACACCCCCGAGGGCCATGTAGGTTCTTGCCATGTCCTGTTCAGACAGTTTTATGCCCTTTTCGAGTAAAAATTGTCCCGCCTCAGCCAGGCTGAATGGCTGCAAGTGAATGGTTTCTGTAACCCGGTTGTGCAGGCCGCCTGCATCGTTAAGTACCCGCCGGGTGATCCAGGAGGTGGCGGAGCCACAGATGACCAGAATGAAGTGCTTTTCCTTGGACAGGTAATCGTTCCAGAAATGGGCCAGCAACTGGATAAAGCCAGAGCGGGGAGAGGCGATCCAGGGGAGTTCGTCAATGAAAATGACTTGCTTTTGGCCTGGATCGAGGGTCGCTAAATGGTCTTTTAATTGCAGGAAGGCAGCTTGCCAGTTTCGTGGCTTAGGCCGGCTGATTTTGCTGTATTCTTCGAGTTTCACTCCAAAATTCACCAACTGCGCAGACATGTCTGCGTGTTGGATTCCAGTCATGCTGAAACAGTAATGCTCTTTGAGCAGGAAATCGATCAGAAATGTTTTCCCAATTCTCCTTCGACCAGTAACTGCCACGAATTCAGATCGTTTAGAGTCCAGAAGGCCTCTCATTCTGGTTATTTCAGCACTCCTTCCAATCATTTTATCTGGTATTAAGTGTGTTCATTGTCTATTTATTACCAAATATAATTGTTTTTATTTATTTCTTTTCGCCTTCCTGTCATCTGATTTGATGGTTTTCCCTTCTTTATTGATATTAAATGGTGTTTTGTAAGAGATAATACCAATTATAGTTGCTTTCCTGTGGCTTATTCCTGCCTTGGCTCATTTTGAGTCATAATTGGTATTAAGTCTCGTCTTTGGATTGTTAAGACCAAATAGTGCTTGATTGTCTTGTTTTCGGGCTCAGACGAGTGTTCTTTGCTTTATATGATATTTAGTGCGCCTTTTCTTTAGATAATACCAAATATGATGCTTTGTTTGTCTGCTATTTAACCCGATGGAATCTGGTTAGGGTCTTATTTTGGGTTTTAGTTATTCTCAATGGTTAGTTAATACCACATTTGTTCTTTATCCCATGATTTCAAGCGCCAGATGGTTATTACTCTGGCTTTATATTTGGTATTAACTTTATTTTTTGAAAACATAGTTCCAGATTAGAGTATTTCACATCTGTTTTTCATGCGTGGCAATCTGCCTGTTGAGGTCTTTTCCTTATATCTGGTATTAACTTTTTGTTTCCAAAATTTAATACCAGATATGATATCTTTTTTCGAGGTATCCCGGAAAAAGCAAAGGTTCTTTGATTGTTTGGAGTTATATAAATGGTATTAAGTGGGTAATTATAAAAGTTAATACCAATTATAATCTATCAATTAGCTATGGCTTACTTTTAGAAAACTCCAATCAGAACTCAATCCTTTATTTTTTTGATAAGAGCAATTTGCTTAATTTTTGCCCATGAGTACAGAACACCAATTCAAACTCGTTTCAGATTTCAAACCCGCTGGTGACCAACCAGAAGCAATCCGTCAGTTGCTTGAAGGCATACATGCAGGGGACAAACACCAGGTCCTTCTGGGTGTAACGGGCTCAGGCAAGACCTTCACCATGGCCAACGTCATTGAGGAATTGCAACGTCCGGTCCTGATCATGAGCCACAACAAGACCCTGGCGGCCCAGTTGTATGGAGAATTCAAACAGTTTTTCCCTGAAAACCTGGTGGAATTTTTCATCTCTTACTACGATTACTACCAACCAGAGGCCTATATTGCCGCCACCAATACCTATATTGAAAAGGATCTCTCCATCAATTCTGAAATCGAAAAGCTGCGCCTCCGCGCGACTTCGTCGCTTCTGACCGGCCGCCGCGATGTCATCATCGTCTCATCTGTTTCCTGCATTTATGGCATGGGCGCTCCAGAGGATTACGCTTCCAGGATTTTTACCTTTTTCAACGGGCAGGTTACCACTATGAATGCCTTCATGGGACGTCTGGTGGAATTATTATACAGCCGTACCACAGGAGAGTTCAACCGCGGAAATTTCCGCGTGAAGGGTGACACTGTGGATATTTTCCCGGCCTACGATGATTTCGCGATCAGGGTCAATTTCTTTGGGGATGAAATTGAGAAGATCCAGATCATTGATCCCGAAACAGGTCGTAAGCGCGATGCCCTGACCAGCTATACCCTCTTTCCAGCCAACCTTTTTATCACTTCACGTGATCGTCTTACGGATGCGATATATCAGATACAAAACGATCTGGTGGAGCGTATCGCCTATTTTGAGTCCGTAGGCATGCACCTGGAGGCGCAGCGCATCCGCGAGCGCACGGAGTTTGATATGGAAATGATGCGTGAGTTGGGCTATTGTTCGGGCATTGAAAACTATTCCCGCTATCTCGCAGGCCGCCCTCCGGGCAGCCGTCCTTACTGCCTCGTGGATTATTTCCCCGACGACTTTTTGCTCATGGTGGACGAAAGTCACGTGACGATCCCACAGATCAGGGGCATGTACGGGGGCGACCGCTCCCGAAAAATGAATCTGGTGGAGCATGGCTTCCGCCTCCCGGCAGCCCTGGACAATCGTCCCCAACAATTTGCCGAATTCGAAACCCTGATCAACCAGGCTGTGTATGTCTCAGCCACTCCCGCAGATTGGGAATTGCAGGCTGCGGGTGGGGTGGTTGTGGAGCAGATCGTACGGCCGACTGGTCTGCTGGACCCAGAAATAGAGGTCCGGCCCCTTTCCAACCAGGTCGATGACCTGCTGGATGAAATCGACAACCGGGTAAAACGGAAGGAAAGAGTGCTCGTGACTACCCTGACCAAGCGCATGGCAGAAGAATTATCCCGCTACCTGGCCGATTTACGCATCAAATGTCGCTATATTCACTCAGAAGTAGATTCTCTGGAAAGGGTGGATATCCTTCGCCTCCTTCGGGCGGGGCAGATTGATGTATTGGTGGGGGTAAACCTCTTGCGTGAAGGTCTTGATTTGCCCGAGGTGACGTTGGTGGCCATTCTGGACGCAGATAAGGAAGGATTTTTGCGCTCTGAGCAATCTCTGATCCAGACCGTGGGCCGTGCGGCACGTAATTCGACCGGGAAAGCCATCCTTTATGCAGATAAAATCACGGAATCCATGCAGAAACTCATGGACGAAACCACCCGCCGCCGCTCCATCCAGATTGCATATAACGAAGAGCACGGCATAACGCCGACCACCATTGTCAAATCAAATGAGGACATATTCCGTGAGGCCCTGGGTCGTCAGAAAGAAGAATATGGAATCGAGGAAGACCAGGTATTGCTGGCTGCGGAAGCGGGCACGGAGTATCTGACCAAAGAAGATATGGAGAAAAAAATCCGGGAAATCCGCAAGGAAATGGAAACTGCTGCCAAGGACCTCAACTTTGTGGAAGCTGCCCGTTTGCGGGACGAAATGTTCGCTTTGCAGAAAGCCCTCCATTAGAAAGGTTTTTCAAACGACTTCTTGTGGAAATTAGGAAGTAGAGAATCAAAAATCATTTGCTACCAACTGAACTTCTGAAAAATGATAAGATGGTTCTTTGGAAATGAACCCGAATAGGATTACTTTTGGGTGCTCGCAGGCATTTACAATTTTTGATTGAGAAGTAAACTTCCAAAGGGAAGATTTACGGAAAAAGGTCATTGTAAATTCCTGGAGAATTCCCCTTAAAGTGCGAATATTTTCCTGGTGAATTACAGCCCTGATTCATCCTCAATTCCAGTATTGACCTTATTTAATAATCCAGAACCTTGATTATGAACTCGAAAAAACCAATCCTGTTTGCAGGAAAATTGTTTAACCACAAATCTTTCAAAAAGCCCGGCATCATGAAAATGAGAATTTTCCTGATTTTCAGCTGTCTCGCAATGTTTTCCCAATTGCGTGCTCAACAATTGAATTGGGCACAGACCTCATCTTACAGTTTTACCTCCAGCCCCATAGGAGCCACGGTCGATAGCCGGGGAAATGTTTATGTGATAATAAGGGCCGTTTCTGCGGGGTATCAAATTCAGGGCCTGACCCCAACAGGATCAGGTGCTGATATTCTGGCAAAATTTACTCCACAGGGAATAGTAAAATGGGCCCGTCGTTTTGGGGGGAGTGCGGGTGGGATCGGTCATTGTATTCACGTCACTCCGGAAGATTCGATTATTCTTGCGGGAGATTTTGGCGGAAACTTTTACTTCAACACAACCAATTTGTTTTATTCTTCTCCCTCCCTGGGTTCTCCAATGTTTGTAATAAAAGTGGATACCAACGGGGTTTATCAAAATGGATTTACTGAACCTGCTATCGGATTTGGCGGAATCGGGGTGGTCGGCCTTAGTTCGGGACCCAACCAGACATTTATGATAACAGGTTATTTTACGGAAACCGTTTCCATAGGGGATTCCACCTTTACTTCGGGAGATCCGTTTGGCCAAAATGGTTTTTTGAGTGTTTATGGACCTGGGAATAGTTTCAAATGGGCCAAGCACTTTAATAATCCCTATGGCTCTTCTGAGGATTTTGCCTCCTCATCCGTTGCAGACTTGCAAGGAAATGTTTACGTTTCGGGTGGGTATTATGAGCAAGTTCAAATTGAGGACAGCCTTTTTGACCAAAATCCCTATTCTGGCTATGGAGGTTATCTTGCCAGGTTTGACGCTACGGGCGGATTTATTTGGGCGAAAAATCTCGCACCCACCCTTCCAGGGCCATCCTATCACGGGTATTTTCCCGACCTGAAAGTAACCTGTGATGGAGATGTGATTTACTGTAATTCATACAATAATTCTTTCCAATTCGATTCATATCATTTTGAGCCAGACATCCCGGCGGAAAATTTTGGCGGCATTATTTTAGCAAAGGTAGGGCCAATGGGCAATACCATCTGGGCCCGCTCAGACCTGTCAATGGGGTTTCCATCCATCAATGGACCCAATATCCACCTTAATAATTCAAATGAAATACTTGTCTCGGGTGGGTATTATGGGGATTCTGCCCTTTTTGGCCAGACTTTTTTGCCCGGAACAAATAATAAAGGAAGTTTGTATTTATTCAAGCTAAGCCAATGTGGTGCCCCGCTTTGGGTTGAAACGACTTTGGTTACAACCCAAACTACTGATTACTCAGGAGCTACTTATTCTCTTTTCGATTCTTCAGTGGTTATTTGTGGCAATTTCCGGACCAATGTTACCTATGACGGAGAAACTTTCACTGGTCCTGGCACTTTTGTTCAGACATTGATTCTGGATATTCATGATAAAAATCAACAAACAGGTTTGTCAGGTATTTTCACCGACTCCACTTCCGCCCTCGATGTCTTCTTTACTGACGCCAGTTCAGGCACGCCCACTTCGTGGGCGTGGGATTTCGGCGACGGTGCCACCTCCACCCAGCAAAACCCTGCGCATACCTATGCGACCGATGGAACCTATAATGTGTGTCTCATCATCACAGACTCCTGCGGTGCGGACACATTCTGCCAGAATGTGACGGTTTTTGCCGGGTGTGCACCTGTTGCGGTCACCATAGCCTATTCAGGACCATCCTCTCCCACAGCCTGCGACACGGTAACCCTATCAGCCCCGTCGGGATTTGCCAGCTACCTGTGGTCAAACGGGGATACCACTTCATCCGTCATGGTGAGTGGAGCGGGAAATTATGTGGTGAATGTCCTCGATTCCAATGCCTGTCCGGGGGCGGACACCTTCCAACTTGAGGTGGGCTTTGGCCCCATCACCTGGACCGCAGCCACTGGCGCCAGCGCCAGCGGAAACACCCTGACCCGCACCGCACCAGGCTCGACCTGGGGCGAAGCCCTGGGCATATCAGTGGAATACCTGGCCCCCAACACAGATGGGGCCATGCAACACGTGGTGCACAACAAAAATTTTGTGTACAAAATTGGCCTGTCTGAATGGGATCCTGCCAATCTGCCCAATCAATCTGACCATTGTTTCATCGTCAATAATCAATCTCTTTCGGTAAAATCAGGTGCTTCAAATCCAGTCAACGTAGGCAGCGTTGGGGTAGGGGATACCCTGGAAATTTCCCGCGCGGGCAGTACCTTGAGCTGGTTGCTGAATGGAGTGGTGGTGCACAGCGTCGCCATCAATTCCAGCCTGGGTCTGGTGGTGGATGCTGATTTGCGCAAGAAAAACATGTTTCTCACGAATGTGGAGACGGATTTTTGCAGCCCCGCTCCTTTTATAATCTTTGCCTCTGCCACGCAGGACGTGTGCACTTCCAGCCCTGTCGGGGCACTCGACCTGATCGTCAGGGGCGGCAAGCCGCCCTATCAGTTCACCTGGAGCAATGCTGCCACCAGCGAGGACCTCGCCGACCTTGGCAGCGGGACCTATGCCGTGACCGTGACCGACCAAAACGGAGGATCAATCAATGGAAACTGGGAGCTATTCAGTGAGATCAACTGGGTGGAAGTAGCTGGCGCAAGCGCCAGCGGAAACCAACTCACCCGCACCGCTTCGGGTGCGGGCTGGACTACGAGCGGGGCCCGCTCTCAGCAGGTCCTGCCGCCCAATGCGGACGGAGAAATGATTCACATCGTGAATTCCCTCAGCTATAATTATTACCTGGGCCTGGCCTCCACCAATCCCGATCTCAGCCCCAATTCCATGGATTATTCCTTCTTCTTCAACCAGGGAAATCTGCAAATCAGGGAGAAAAGCGGCTATCAGCAGGCTCAGGGCACCTTTACCACAGGCGATACCCTGCGGATTAACCGCACGGGCAATAGCCTGACCTATTGGAAAAACGGAATTTTGCTCCGCACTACTACCGCCAATGCAGGCGACTTCCTGTTTGTGGACGCCAGCCTCTACACCAAAAACACGGTGGTTTCCAACGTATTCACAGATTTTTGTACGGATTCCCTGCCGCTTAACATCATTTCCAGCCTCACTCACAGCGACTGTTTTGCCAATAATGGAGCGGTCAGCCTGACTGTATCCGCGGGAACGCCGCCCTACAACTTCAACTGGAGCAGCGGCGAAACAACTGCTTCCATCAGTGGAAAGCAGCCCGGGATTTACACGGTTACCATCACGGATATTGGAGGAAATAATGAATTCCTCACCTTCGAAATCCTGGCCAAAGTGGTCTGGGAAGGGGAAGTGGGAGCAGCCGTCAACGGCGAAACGCTCACCCGCACCGTTCCCGGCAGCGGCTCATGGGGCACCTCTGGCGCCCGCTCTGACAACAAACTCCTGGGCAACCAGGATGGCAAAATGGTGCACGAAGTGCACTCTCTGGCTTATTCCTACTACGTTGGCCTCAGCGATCAAGACACAGACCAGCAACCGACCACCATTGATTATGCCTTTTATAATAACAAAGGAGCGCTCAAAATCCGTGAGGAGCAAAGCGGCTTCAATCAGTGGGTAGGCTCGGTGAATTTGGGCGATGTGATGGAAATAGAGCGGACGGGCTCGACTGTGTCCTATTACCAGAATGGCAATCTCCTGCGCTCCGTGGCAGTCAACCCGGCCGAAACCCTGCGGGTGGATGCCTCTCTGTATTCCACGGGCACAGAATTGTACAATGTATGGGTGGATTTCTGCGATACCGTGGCGGGTCAGAAGCAAAATCTTGCTGAGGGCCCGCAGCCCGAAGCCATTAGCTCTTGGCTAAGTGTATTCCCGAATCCCGCGGCGGACCAGGTAACCCTGAGATGGGATGGAAGCCAGGAAGAATCAAGAGAAATCTGGCTCATGGATCTGGCGGGCAAGGTGTTGCTTCGCCAGGATGTAGCGAAGGGAAGCCCTGAGGCGACCATGGAGCTGAGCCAGATTGCCCAGGGAAGCTATTTGCTGAAAGTAATTTCGGGATCCGAAATTGAATACAGAAGGCTGGTAATCAGAAGATAGTGACAAAAATGCCCGGCACTTTCGAGCGCCGGGCAAATGTCCCCTTTGGGACCATGTGGCTCATTGGGAAAAAGCCTGTTTGATATGATGCCAGCTATAACTACTTTTAACTGCAGGCAATGCAGAAATCCCAATTTCTCTCATACGATGGAAATCAAAGGTTGATTTCTAATTTTTGACTTACCGACTCAATTCAAAAGACCTTATGTTTAACTACTTAACCAGATTTTTTACCTTTTTCTCCTGCTTTTTATTTCTGATTCTCGTTTTTCAACCCGTAAGGGCCCAGGTTGGGTTCATGAAAAAAATCATCAACACGGGAACCAGCGAGGGGCTGGGGGGCTTCATCCAGGATCATGACAAAGGGTATGTAGGCTTTTTTTCTCATCCCCTGGCAGGAAACGGGATCATTAAATATGATTTGCACGGAAACATCCTTTGGGCAAAATCTCCCACCCCACAGTTGGGCGTGCTAACTCCCTTTAAGCAAAAAACCTACCTCACGGGTGTAACAGATCCTTTGACCGGGAAACATGCCATGGTAAGGCTAGACAGTAACCTGAACGTAATTTCAGCCTTGGGTGGGTACGATGATGGATTCGCGCAAATTTGCCCGGACAAGGGTTATCTGCTGTATGGTAACGGGATTACAAAAACGGATAGCCTTGGAAATATTCAATGGCGCAAGCAATATACCCTGGCTCATGACATGACCTGGCTCGTCCCGTTGAAACACGGAGGCTACGCATTTATCACCAACATCAACAGTCTGGGCAACCCCGATCATGCAGTGGCTGGAAAACTGGATTCCCTGGGAAATCTGCAATGGGTTAAAAAGTGTAATGTCAGCTATGGTTTCACCTCCTATGACGAATTTCAAAGTGTGGGCGAATTGGCCGACGGAAGTCTGGTTTTTGGAGGAGAGGGAACCACCAACAGTAGTTATTCTCCCTTCCTGCTGGCCCGTTTTACCCCGTCGGGGAGCCTGATCTGGGCCAAAAATTACGATTTCCTTACTTACCAACAGGGTTTTGCAAGTGTGAGGGACATTATCCCCAGAGAAGACGGAACTTTTTGGATAACGGTACGCAGGATTTGTGGAACCATTTGCCAGGATTACGATGACTATATATACCTCGTGGACCCCGACGGAAATATTTCTATGTCAGGTGTTTTTAGCCAAAATCAGAAATCTGCCATTGGAAGGGGAGTATTGACAGATGATGGGTATCCTGTTTATGGCGGAAGTTCGGCCCCGGCCTGGAGCTCAAATAGTGATGCTTACATTTGGAAAGTAGATAAAAGCCTCTGTGGGGTGGGATCTGGATTCCGCGCGGCTCCTCCCTCGTTACCTATGGTTTTTTCCAATTATTCAGTTACCGTAAGCAATTTAACCTATTCAACTCCTGCACCCGCGAATGTTCAGATTGGCTACACAAATAAATATCTGGCCGATTCATTGGTGTGTTATTCCTGTCCTGAGGTAACCCAGGCCGGGTTTACCATGTCAAACGTGGGGGGAACCGTGACCTTTAATAACACGTCAGTTGGTGCGTACAAATACCGCTGGAATTTTGGGGACGGAACCATATCTGGTCAGGAAAATCCCACACATACCTACTCTGTATATGGCACCTACATTGTAAGTCTGACTGCGATTGGAGCCTGCGATACGGCGGAAAAATGTATGCCGGTTGATTTCTGCGAATTTGCCTCCATAGATGCAGATACCCTGGTTTGTCTGGGAGGAAGCCTGCCCCTGGTCGATATTTCAGGGGGATCGTTGAGTCATAACTGGTACCGCGGAGGCAACCTGGTGGATACCACGGCCAACTATAATCCTGTTTTCAATACCCTGGGTACAGAGGATATTTTGCTGGTGAGCAGCAACGGGCTTTGCCTGGATTCCGCTCTGGTTTCCATCAATGTTACCAGCAGCCTTCCTGTGGCCTCTTTTACCATGACCGTGACAGGGACGCATATAGATCTGGTCAATACCTCGCAGAATGGAAGCACCTTCAGTTGGGATTTTGGGGATGGAAATACCTCTAATTTGCTCAATCCAACCCATGATTATGCCGTTGGTGACTCTTTCCTGGTCTGTTTGATCGCAAACAGCGCCTGCGGCGCGGATACAACCTGCCAATGGTACCATTGCGACATATTGAACCCCGGCTTTATTGCCTTCAATACAGGTTTGAGCGTGGCACTGACCGATACCACTTCCTTTGTGATCTCCAGGTTGTGGAAATTTGGCGACGGAACCACTTCCACGGCTGCCAATCCTGTCCATACCTACCCTTCGGGTGGCATTTACAATATCTGCCTCACCGTTACCAACTCCTGCAATACTGCCACCTATTGCAGGATAATCAATGTGGGTCAGGGAGTTTCTTACGGATACCTGATGAACCAGGGAAATGGCGACGAAAAAGGGGTGGATATTCAGCCTACACCCGACGGCGGATTCATTCTTTTGGGGTATAAAGGGACGACCTCCAACCACGATATCACTCTGACCAAGGTCGATGCGGGGATCAATGTGCAATGGACCAAATGGTTTGAGACACCCTCGAATGAGTTGCCGGTCGAAATAGTGGTTTGTCCCAACGGGGATTACCTGATTGGAGGTAAAACCAGTTTGGGCAATTTTGATGGATTTATCCTGAAAACCAAGCCCAACGGAACCCAGAAGTGGTTTAAAACTTTTGGGAATTCAGGCACAGATGAAATTTTTGACATTGATCTCTATCCCAACGGGGACATTTTGGCCGCTGGCCGGCTGGCTGGGGTCAGTTTCCTTTCCAAGGTGGATTCCGTGGGAACCCCGATCTGGACCCGGTCCTACTCCATTTATAATACCAGTGCCCTGGCCTTGCCCAATGGGGGAGCCATTTTCGGCAATGGCGGGTATGAAGTTGGAGTTACCAATTCCTCCGGGGTGGTGCAGAATGCAAAAGGGCCACAGTGGGGGTACCTGGTCAATTATATGTACCGGATTATTCCCACTGCGAGTGGGGATTTCGTGGGACTGTTCAGTGACGGTGGAGTAGGGGGGCTGAGGAAATTTGATGCAAACCTGAACCTTTTGTGGGAGTGCCAATACGAATACGGCAATACGGAATTCTCGGATCTGGTGGAAATGACGGATGGAAGCGTGGTCGCAGTGGGCACAGATTATGACCAATGGAATTTCAATCCCAATAACGGAGACAGGGATTTTGTAGTGATGAGGGTAGGCCCGACCGGCAGCCTCGTTTATGCGAAAGATGAAGGAACGGTCTTTGGGGAATATGGCTATGGAATTGCCCGCGCCGCCGACGGCTCAGTAGTGATGGTGGGCACCCAAAAACAATCCAGTCAGGATAGTGACATGCTGATCATGAAAACCAATTCATCCCTGGTTTACAGTTGCAGCACCATGACTACCTCTGGCTTCCAAACAGATCCTGAAACCATGGTTTCTGCAACCATCAATTCCAATGCCCTGGCCATAACCCAAACCTTTGGTTCCCTGGTACCCATCGACACCATAGCCCAGTGCAGTTCAATTTGTAATACAGGAGGCTGTATCACGCCCATTTCCGACTTTACTTTTACCATTTCGAACATGGATGTGTCTTTTGTGGTAACTGGATCCGGGAGTGGAACTTACAGCTGGGATCATGGGGACGGAACTGTTTCGGGGCTGGGAGATCACACGCACAGCTATGCCAATACGGGGACTTACACGGTTTGCCTGACCCGGATTTCATCCTGCGGGAATGATGTGAAATGCTATACCATCAATGTGGTTTGCCCCGTTCTGAGCACTGGAATTCAGTATTACACTGGTAATGGCGCCAATTACAGTTTTGGAGCTGTATCAAATTTCACCCCAACAAGTTGGAGTTGGGATTTTGGGGATGGAGGAACTGGCACAGGTCAAAATGTGAGCCACGTTTACGCTGCCTATGGGCAATACAACGTTTGCCTGACTTCCACGGGAGCCTGCGGGACAGTTTCTCACTGTGAAATTGTGAACGTCCATTGCCCCTGGGGCACCACCAGCGTAACCCCCTATGTGTATGGATTGACCGTATTATTTGCCAAAAACAATCCCGGGATTTTCCTGATTGATTACGACTTTGGCGATGGTTCCCCTGTGGTTCAGGGTGAAAACCTGGTTCATACCTACGCCGCTCCTGGTACCTATACGGTCTGCGCCTCCATGGCCTCCAATTGCGGAACGGATACCATTTGTTTCCCGGTTACTATAACCTGTAATCAACTTCTGGCCTCCTGGTATCATGGGTTCAGTGGTCTGACCGCCACCTTTGTCAACCAAAGCATTGGAAACCCGACCACCTGGAGCTGGGACTTTGGAGATGGAAACACCTCAGCCCTCAAAAATCCCACCCATGCTTATGCCGCATCGGGTACCTACACCGTTTGTCTGATCATGAGCGACAGTTGCAGCGCTGACACCCTGTGTCAGACCATTACCACAGGCTGCAATACCATTCAGTCTGCATTTGGGGTCACTGGAAATAACCTGATCAACAATTTTACGGATAATTCCATAGGAAGCCCCGTTTCCTGGTTGTGGGATTTTGGCGACGGATCCACTTCCACCCAGCAAAATCCTTCCCATACCTACGCCTCAACGGGCAATTACAACGCTTGCCTGACCGTCGGCAATGGTTGCGTACAAAATACTTATTGCAATCTCATTCAGATTACCTGCGCTCCCCCCGTGGCTGCCATGACAGGTTGTGTAATGCAGGGCACAGGAGTTTATAATAATCTTTCGACCGGCGCCACCAGCTATCTGTGGGATTTTGGGGATGGAACCACCTCTACTTTGGCCAATCCCAATCATACCTATGCAAACCCGGGTGTCTATCAGGTGTGTCTGATTGCCACCAACTCATGTGGATCTGATACCACCTGCGGACCCTTTTCGGCACCCTGCGTGGCCCCCAATGCTGCTTTCAACATGCTGATCGGCAATAATCAGGTATTTTTGTATAATTCCACCACTGGCCCCCCAGCCAACCTTTTGTGGGATTTTGGCGATGGAAACACCTCCACCCAAACCAATCCCGTACATACTTACCCCACCGCGGGAACCTATACCATTTGCCTTACCTCAAGTAACAGTTGTGGAAGCAATACGGTCTGTATTCCCATTACCACTTACATCAGTTGTCCCACTTTCACCCCGACCATCACCTATAATGGTCCACCCAATCCCACTGCCTGTGACGTCATTTCCCTGACTGCTTCCAGTGGGTATTCGGGCTATAGCTGGAATTTTGGACAAAATACCCAGACCATCGTCCCCTCCTTCGCAGGGACCTATACGGTCACGGTGACAGATGGCAATGGCTGTCCGGGCACTGCGTCCTACGTGCTGAATCTGGATTCGGCCGTACAGGCTTCTTTCGGCCAGAGCCTGACCTTTTTGCAGGCGAGTTTCACCGACCAAAGCGCTGGTAATCCGACCTCCTGGCAATGGGATTTTGGGGATGGAAATACCTCCATTCTGCAAAATCCAACCCATAATTATGCAACGGCAGGAACGTACACCGTTTGCCTGATCGGCAGCAATCAATGCAGTTCTGATACCTCTTGCCAGACCGTTTCCATTGTTTGTCCCATCCCTGCGACTGCATTCGCTGCTTCCAGCACCAATTATAATGCATCCTTTACCGACCAATCGACCGGCACCCCCACTTCGTGGGGCTGGAATTTTGGAGACGGACAAACCTCCGTTTTGCAGAATCCCAGCCATACCTATGCCGCGACCGGCACCTATACGGTCTGTCTGATCACGGGCAATCCCTGCGGGGCCGATACCACCTGCCAGCAGGTCACCATTACCTGTCCGCAGACCAGTTCTGGCTTTTCGGCTTCCAGTACCAATTACAATGCCACCTTCACGGATCAGTCCACTGGCAGCCCCACCACCTGGAGCTGGAATTTTGGGGATGGGCAGACTTCCACCCTGCAAAATCCCACCCATACCTATGCGGCAACGGGAAATTACACGGTTTGCCTCACCACCACCAATGCCTGTGGCAGCAACAGCAATTGCCAGACCATTACCATTACTTGCCCCACCCCTACCGCGGCCTTTGCCTCTTCCGTGAATAACTTCACTGCCACCTTCAATAACCAGACTACGGGAAGTCCGACTTCAGTTTCCTGGGATTTCGGCGACGGATTCACCTCAACCCAATCGAGCCCGAGCCATATCTACGCGGCAAATGGCACCTACCAGGTATGCCTCACCGCCACCAACGGCTGCGGACCGAGTACCGTTTGTCACACGATTACAGTCAATTGCCCGGCCCCCACGGCTTCATTCGGGGAAACTGTCACCAACCTGACCGCGGTATTTTCCAATTCTTCCACGGGCGGAACTTCGTACAGCTGGAATTTTGGGGATGGAGGCACAGCCACTTCGACCAACCCCGTGCATACCTATGCGGCCCAGGGCACTTACACAGTCTGCCTCACGGTGACCAATGTCTGCGGACAGGTGAGCAGCTGCCACACGGTGAGCATCGTTTGTCCGCCACCTGTGGCAGGATTTACCTCTTCCGTGAACCAGATGAGTGCTTCCTTTACCGACCAGTCCACGGGAGCCACCACCTGGTCCTGGAATTTTGGCGATGGGGGCACCTCCAATGTGCAAAACCCCGTTCATACCTATTCGGGACCGGGAACCTATAATGTATGCCTGACTGTTAACAGCGCCTGCGGCACCCAGACCACCTGTCAAACGGTCACCATCACCTGTCCCAGCCCGGTTGCAGCCTTTACTTTCAACGCCAACGGCCTGACTGTATCCTTCACGGATCAGTCCACCGGGGGCACCACCTGGTCGTGGAATTTCGGGGACGGAATCCAGAGTACCCAGCAAAACCCGAACCATACCTACCTTACTTCAGGAACCTTCCAGGTTTGCCTGACCGTGGGCAATGGCTGCCTTACTTCCACCAGTTGCGTGAATGTGACCGTGGTTTGTCAGCCGCCGGTGGCAGGATTTACCTACACTGTTTCAGGAAATTCCGTGAATTTCATTGACCTCAGTAGCGGAAATCCCCTGCCGACCAGTTGGAGTTGGAATTTCGGGGATGGAAGTGTATCCACTCAGCAGAATCCCGTCCATAACTATGCTTTTGTGAGCACATATGTTGTTTGTCAAACCGCAATTTCGGCTTGTGGAACCAATACGGACTGCCAGACCATTACCAATGTCGATCTTGAATCGGGAGTGGAAAATGGAATTTTGGTTTATCCCAATCCTGCCTCAGACCGGGTTTTTGTAGAGCTGCTGCAACCTTCAGGTGAATTAGTGGAATTGACTCTGCTGGATCTGCCGGGTAAGATTCTGGACCGGAAATCGCTTATGCCCGGACAATTGAAATCCGAATTCGACCTGACACCCTGGGCCCAGGGAACTTACCTGATCCAGATCCGCTCAGGTGGGCAGGTGGAAGTGCACAAGTTGATTATTGCTGGAAATTAATGTAAAAACCAGGCATGCAACCAGCCAAAAAGGGGAGAGGTAATTTCTCCTTAGGATGGTTAGGTTGAAATGCAAGTAAGAGGCAGAATTCGGGCGGGGAAACCTGTCTGGATTCTGCATTTTGGTTTTTGGCGGAAAGTTTCTGGAATTGGTGGAATTGGGAAATTTCAGGAAGAAATCCGTGTTTTGGCCTGAGGAAAATAGAAGGGGATTTTTTACTTTTCCGGGAAATGTTCAGGGCGTCCGCCTTCGGCGGGCCCATCAGAAGGAGCTTCGGGAAGCTCATATTCCAGCACCCTGATCTTGTGCAGATCAGCTTCCCAGATCGCGATCTCCCCGAGTTCGGAAGTGGTGACAATGCGCTGTTCGTTGGGATTCCAGTCAATGCCCCACAAAGGCACCTCGCCGGGAATTTCGCGCACCATTTTTCCATTTTTGGACCAGATTCTGATGCCGTCGCTGGCTGTCACCAGCCGATTGCCATCCGAGGTCCAGGTCAGGTCGCGGTACTCTTTGCGGCTGCCTTCGCGGGTGCGCATCAGTTGTCCGCCAACGTCCCAAAACTGAATCAGGGGCGGATATTCTGCTTCAGAATCACCGTAATCACCCGTAACCAGAAATTTACCCGAGGGATGCCACTCCACACATAATAAAAGCACTTCCACGGGACGGGTTTGCACAAATTCCTTCAAAGAGTTGTTTCTCAGATCGTAAACCTCAATGTGGGCTCCCACCGTGACCAAAGTATCCCCGTCAGGGTGCCAGTCGAGGTCGGTAATGGCCCGCTGCGAAGTACGGACCTTTTTGATCAGGTGACCGTCCTTGCCAAAAATGATGATATTGCCATCGTTGTCGCCAATGGCCAGCTTTTCCCCGTTACGGTTCCAGTCCAGGCCACGGCCTCCGGCCTCGGAAATTCCTTCCAGAAAGGTGAATTTACCCGTGTTATAGTCGAGAATGGCCGACTTTTGGGGGCTGATCTGGGTAGCAATGGCCAACAGGGGCTCTTTGGGGTGCCATTTGAGCTGGCTGATGGTGTTGGGAACGTTGAATTCGTTGAGCAGGGCAAAAGTTTCACCTGAATAGATGCGCAAAACGTTGTGATTGCCTCCTACGGCAATCCATTTCCCGTTGGGACTCCAGTCTGCCGTCCACAATATCTTTTCATTGGTGGTTTCCTGCGAAAAAATCAGGGCAGGGATTAACATCCACAAAAAAAGGAGGCTGAAAGGGTGCAGTTTTTTCATTGCAGGCTCTAAAATGCATTCAATCTGCCGGATTTCCAAATATTGCCCCCGGACGGGTGTTTAATCCTCTGGACATACCCTCAATACCCAACCGTTTTATTTAATTCCCCATAAACATATACAAAGTAAGTCAGGTTGATTGTATCCTGCCAGATTGCGGTGTAGCGCATCAGGTCATTGCGCAGAATTTCGGGTTGGAAGGTACATTCGCTCCTGTATTTTCTTTGGTGGATAAGCCTGTCTTTCAGGTAAATCCGGTTTTCAAACCAGTAAATCGTACACCAATGGCCTTCCTGATCCCGGCTGCAACCGTAAACAAGGCCCTCCTCCTGAGAAACCAGTTCAATGGCAAAAGTAAAATCCTCGAAGTTGGCCCGCGGCGGCTTTTGGGTCAGATGATATTTTTCAATTAACTCTGCATAGGTGGTGGGACCCTCAAATTCTTTCCCCCAATGGAAACTACCCGGCATAAAGGGGTTCAATTGTCCATCTTTGGGGTAATACCTCACCAATAAAGAATCCCGGAAATAAAGGTAGGTGGCAGGGTAAGCAGGGTAAACATGACAATCAATCAGCTTATAATCTCCATTTTCGGAAAAATAAGCCCCCGATCCCGGATTGTCCGGAATCGGGGGAGGATTATTTTGGGGGGAAATCCCGGCAAAATTCAGGCAGAACGCAATCAAAATGCTGAGCATCATACCCCTCAACGCTGGGTTTACATTTTAATTACCTTGAAGACCCTGCTGCCTGTCTGGGTGTCCACTTTCAGCAGGTAAATGCCCTGGGCCAGTCCGGCCAGCGAAAGGGAAGCCTTGCCCTGCTCGAAATCTGACCGTTGCAGCATGATTTTTCCCGCGAGGTTGGTCAGAGTCAGCATTTTGCCGGATAATTCGACCGAAAGCTCAATCTGAAGCTGGTCCTGCACTGGATTGGGATAGACTTTGATTTCACCCAGGTCACCGTAAACTGGTCCTACGGAAAGGCCATTTTCGTCCAGAACGGTATTGAATACGGTATTGGTGATGACCGGGGCATTAATGTCAAAATAGATGCCCACCCGGTTTTCAATCACCGTGCCGGGCACATTTCCGGGCATTTGTTTGGCCTTGAACTTCAAAAACCCATGGCTGGCAGGTTCATTCACATTGCTGTCAGGCAGTTCAATTGGATCAAAAGTCCATTCCAGAATGCGGTTTCCATAAATGCGCCAGGAGTAGGGGTGGCTGGAAACACCCGGCAGGATGCTGGTGATATCCAGAAATGGGCTCAGCGTGTCGCGGACAATTACCAGAAAGGCCGTATCATTGCCCGTGTTCTGGAACCTGATTTTGTATTCAAGTTGCTCGTTATCATTGATATAGTGCTGAGTGGAAAGCCCCAGGGGAGCCACGGTTTTGTCATTGGGATCGCAGGATGCAATGATTTCCTGACAATCTGTTTCCATGAAAGGAGCTTCGTCGCCCTGGCCAAAATAGAGACGTGCCTGGGGATTCTGCCCTGTGCCACAATCTTCCAGAAATGCCACCGCTGTCGTACCCGGCCCCGGGTACCCCGGCGATTGATCGGCCCCCATGGAAATGACATAAAGGCTGGCAGGCCAGCAAATGGTGGTATCGCACCCGCCGCACAACTGGAAAGTGCCCGTATAGACCAGATTGGTGCCTTCGTAAATCCGGAACTGGTTGGCGCTGGTCATGTCGCCGGTGCCGGGAGGGCCGTAATTATAAATGGTAAAGCAGGCCAGGGAATCTCCATCACACCAGGCACCAACCGAGATCACAGATTGGTCATAACCCGGATCTATGGGTCCTGTGCAGGTATCAATGGGGAATATCTCTGCGGTCACGCACAAAACTTCTCCCACAGGAGGTGAGCAGGATACCTGTACCAAAATCCAGAAATTGCCGCATTGGCCAGGCTGCAGGGTGTCAATCCAGAAGGTGTAGGTATTTCCATTGACCCCCGAAAAGGGGATTTCTGAGCTCAGATAAGTCAAATCTGAATCAAGGGTCACATCAATATACACACCCGTGGCGGGCAAGTTACCGTTATTGCAGTATTGCACATAATAGGGTTCAGAATGGCAGCGGCGCAGAGAATTTCCCCCCACATCCACCGTCAGTTGAGGACAATAATTATCGGCATGGACGGCAAAATCAAGGTTGGGAACCGTATCCTGGTTGGCAATGGTAGCGGTATGCGAGTAGGGATTGAGGGGACAAATCGAATCCCAGAGCCAGGTGTTGGGGATGTACTGGCTGACCGTATAGGTACCTGCATTCACCCAGGCCTGCCAGTAACCTGCGGCATTGGTGGTGGCGTAAGTAGGACCGGGATCAATGCGTACCAGCCAGTTTTCCAGGGGATTTTCATTGGTATTTTGCACACAATTGCTGTTGCTGTCGTCGTAGATATTGCCCGAAAGGAGGGAGTTGCAGGAATTGGGACAGTTCAGTACCAGGGTCAGTCTGGGCCGCAACGCAGGATTGGCAGCATCGCTGCTGGACCAGATCCGGCCCGAATAATTTGTTTCATCCACCAGGTTGAAGCGCATTCCATAATTATCATTGGGATTGGTCAGCCAGTAGTTCACCATCTGGGTCAGGTCAAAGGAGTGGTCTGCATAGGGACCATCCTGATTGGGATCCTGCACATAATCCTGGGGAGCAGTTCCGGTGGTCACCCCCGGCGCATTGACTGCAGTGATGGTTTGCTCATTCCAGGGTGCCAGCACCCTGCGAATCTCCAGTTCATTTCCATGGCAGGGATGCTGGGGGGTATTGGAGCCACAGTGGTATTGGGTGGTATAGGGACTGTGATACAGGGTCAGGGTGGCCTGGGTTACGGTGCAACCCGCCTGAGCCAGAGAATCCAGATCAAATTCGAGAAAGGAGCGGTAATAACCATAATTACTGGAAAAAGTCCAGCCCATGGCACAAATGAAATCCCGGTTGCCGGTAGGAGTGGTCTCGCAATTGCCCGTTTGAATGGCATAACTGGTGTTGCAGCCCAGGAAAAAGGGAGAGGCATCCTTGCCTTGTGAAGGGCCGGGTTGCAGGGTGATCACACATTGTGCAGGGGACCAGTAAAAGAAAGCGATACAAAGGAAGAGCAGCGTGAAAAGGGACTTGGAAGGAGCAGTCATGAAAAGCACGTAGGTTAAAGGTTTATTCCCAAACAGATCCACAGCAATTTAACAATTATTGCCTCATTTACAAAGATTTATCTGAGGATAGGACAGGTAATCCAGGGGTTGATTCTGGTGGAAAATTCTCCTTTTGAAGATTAATATCCGATTGCCGCCTGATTTGGGCCGGGCAGAATGAATCCCTGCTTCCGGAATTGCATTTGGAAAATCCCCGACAAAAGCCGGATATTGAACCTCAATTGACCAGGTTGTATGGAACTCAACGATTTTCCGGCCTACTTTGCCAGCCTTCCCGATCACAAACTGGCGGAGGTGATCTGCAATCAGGCCGATTACCGGCCTGAAGTGTATGAAATTGCCCGGGAAGAATTTGACCGGCGGGGCATTCCTCTGGAATTGGCAGAGGACGTGAGCATCATCCAGCTCGAAGCCAGCGAGGAAATTACCCTGGCCAATGCCCAAAAAGTAGGGAATTTTGCAAAAATCGTATTTTTCCTTTTCCCCATTGTAGGGCTGGCCGACCTGGGTGCCGGGCTCGCCGATCAAAAGATACCAAAAGGAAGTCCCCGCATCTTTGATACCCTGATGTTCAGTGGTTTGGGGGCCGGATTATGGTTTATTCTTTACCTGGTCCGGAAGTTGTTTTTCTGAAATTTTCCCATCCTGTTATTTTTTATGCGCCTTAAAATCCTGCTTTATTTTGATCAGGGCCCAATTGTGAAGGGGATTGGGGGATTGTGGAAAGCCTATACTTTTTACCTTTCGAAATTTTCATTAATTTCAGGGAAAGCCTTTAGGAAATTGGATTGTTTTACAAAATGGATGCATAAAAATGGGAGAATGTTTACGCTTCAACCGCTCTTTATCAGGTAAAGGATCAAACTTCGAATCAAAAACCCCCTCAAAAACCCCGCTTCGCATTGGTTTTTTGAAAATTGTGATTCCCTCACTGATCGCCCTGATATTTCTGAACGGGAAAGTCTCTGCGCAGGCCTGTACCGCCCTCTTCTCACCCAACTTCGGAGATGAATATGCCTGTCTGGGGCAAACCCAGTCCTTCTCTGCAGATTCGGTGAATAACACCTGGACCTATACCTGGTCCACCTCAGGCAACGGAACCATCCTCTCCGGACAGGGAACCCCCTACATCACGGTTCTCTGGACGGCGCAACTGGGCGGAAACTTTGTTTCCCTGAGCGTAAATACGCCCCAACTTTGCTTTGATACCCAGTTTTTGGGAGATTCAGTGTATAATGCCGTGGCCAATATTGCCGGTCCGCAAATCCTCACGATTTGCGATACCAGCCAGCCTCACCTGTACCACACTTCCGTGCCACAATGCGGTTCAAATGCGGCTACCGCCACCTGGTTGGTCACCGGGGGCACCATCGTGGCCACCGCCTCGGGCGGCTCAGCCTGCGTATTGCATGACTCGGTCTGGGTAAAATGGGGCGCAGGAGGTATTGGATTCCTCGAACTGACCGTCGAAAACAACCTGGCAGGTTGTACAGACCGCGACACGGTTTCGGCCAACCTGTATCCTGATCCCATCCTCTCCGGACCCTGGCAGGGTTGTCTGAATGATACCAGCGGGCTTTACTACACGCCATTTTACCAGGGAAAAACCTATACCTGGTCTGCTTTTGGAGGAACTCCTCTTCCGGCCGGCGGATTTGGTCCGAATTTTCAGACGGTCTTGTGGACCAGCACCGCCAATCCCTATGTCTCGGTTACTGTGAGTAACGGAGTTTGCGGGGTGAGGGATACTGTCTGGCCCGAAATTTCGTCTTCCCTGCCCACTGCTGCCTATACCTATACAAAATCTGGGCGCACCGTCACTTATACCAATAATTCCTCGGTCAATGCCAACACCTATTACTGGAATTTCGGGGATGGATTCACCTCCACCCTCAAAAATCCGGCCCATACTTATGCCACCAATGGCAACTATTATGTGTGTCTGATCTCAGAAAACGGCTGCGGAAACGATACCTCTTGTCAGGTAATAAATATCTGTCCGGCACCTGTGGCCGGATTCCAGCCCTTCCAGGCTGGAGCGCTCATCGCCTTCGGCGATACCACCCAGTATAACCCCACCACCTGGTACTGGGAATTTGGCGACGGAGATACCTCCTATGCCCAGAATCCCACCCATGAATACCTTTTCCCCGGCGATTACCAGGTTTGCCTCTATGTATCCAATGCCTGCGGCCAGGATACCACCTGCGACACGGTCCACATTACCTGCTATCCACCCATAGCCAAATACGGTTATAACCAGTTGGGCCAAACCCTGATCCTGTACGACCAGGCCACCGGGCAGCCCACTTCCTACCACTGGACCTTTGGTGACGGGGGTACTTCCTCCGTATCAAACCCCTTCCATCCCTATGCCGTGGCCGATACCTACCATGTGTGCATGGAAGTGTATAACCTCTGCGGTGCGGATACCACCTGCAAAGACATTGTGGTGCCCTGTGCCAGCCCGTTGGCAGGATTTGTCTGGTCTGATTCTTCCAATACCGTGACCTTTACCGACAACTCCTTCAATGTCAATACCTATTCCTGGGACTTTGGGGATGGATTTGGTTCAACCCAACCCTCGCCGGTCCACACGTATCAGAATTCAGGAAGTTACACCGTTTGTCTCACCGTAACCAATCCCTGCGGGAATAACATCATTTGCAAAACGGTCACTGCGGGTTGCCCCCAGGCGCCTCCCATCACCTTCAATCCTCCCGGGCCCATGTATGCCTGCGCAGGAGATACGGTGGTGGTATCGGCCACGACTGGCTACGCCACTTACAACTGGAGCACGGGCGACAATACTCCCACCATCCTGCTGACCCAGCCTGGAACCGTCACCCTGGAAGTAACCAATTCACTGGGCTGTACCAACATTGCTTCCTTTGAATCCTACATTGGTTTTGAAAGCGTGGAATGGAGCCAGTTTGTAGGCAGTTCACAAAGCAACGATTCTCTTTTCCGTACGGTTTCCGGCAACAGCTGGGGTACCTCGGGCGCAGTTTCCACTCAGACCCTGGCTCCCAATACCGACGGTACCATGCGCCACATTGTGCATGACGTCAACTTCACCTACTACATTGGTCTTTCGGAAAACAACCCCGACGCCGGGCCCACCAGCATCGATTATTCTTTCTTTATCTGGAGAAATGCCCTCTATGTGCGTCAGTTTGGAGGGACCCTTTACAACTTTGCCGCCGTCAATATCGGCGACATTCTGGAGATCAGAAGGGTGGGAGGGGTAATCGAATGGCTCCGCAACGGAACCGTGCTTCGCTCGGTGGCCGACAATCCCAACCGGGCCCTGCGGGTCGATTGCTCCATTTTCAAACAGGGCAATTATCTGACTGCGACCTCGGTCGATTTCTGCACCAACAGCAGCTTCGTGCCTCCGCTCAGTGTGGAATTCAACATTACCCATAATGTGTGCCAGACCGGCCCCAACGGATCCATTGTGCTGAATGTAAGCGGGGGAACCCCGCCCTATACCTACAACTGGAGCACCAGTGACATGACCTCAGCCATCTACAATATCCCCGGCGGATTGTACACTGTGACCGTGAGTGATGCCAACAGCAACAGCCAGCAATTATATCTGGATGTATGGAATCGCATCAACTGGGTGGAACACGTGGGAGCCACTTCGGTCGGCGACGCCCTGACCCGGACTGCCACCGGCAACTCCTGGGGAGGTTCGGGCGCCCGCTCAGAGCAGGTATTGCAACCCTATAACCAGGGTTTCATGAGCCATGTGGTTTCAGATATTACCAAATATTACTATGTGGGTTGGTCCGATTCCAATCCCGATGCCTGGCAAACCACCATGGACTATGCCTTCTATAATGCGAAGGGAACCCTCTACATCCGGGAGGAAACCGGGCACTTCCAGACTTATGGAGTTGTAGCCCCGGGCGATATTCTGCGCATCGACCGCTTTGGACCCAATATCGAGTACCGCAAAAACGGCGCTCTTCTGCGGACCACCTCCACTGACCCCGGTAAATACCTGTTTGTGGATTGTGCACTTTACACGAACGGATTTACCCTGAAGGACGTGTTTGCGGGCAATTGTACCTCTTACTTCCCGCCCCCCTTGCTCGATATTACGGGTTCTGTAACCCAGGAGTCCTGCGGTAATGCGGATGGAGGTATTTCTGTAACCGTCAGCGGGGGAACGCCTCCCTATTCCTACGCCTGGAGTACCTCTGAAACCACCGCCAGCATCACCGGAAAACAGGCTGGAAACTACAGTGTGATCGTCAGTGATAATGGTACCTATTCAGACACGGCATACTTTGAGATACTGAACAAAGTAAACTGGGAAGGACTGGTGGCCGCGACTGCCAACGGAGGAGTGGTTTCCACCACCCTGTTGTCAAATGGCCCCTGGGGCGCCTCAGGTGCCCGCTCCGACAACAAACTGCTGGGAGGAAGTTCAGGTAAAATGGTTCACGAAGTGACCAGCCTCAGCCACTACTACTACGTAGGGCTATCCGCCGAAGACGTGGATGCCGGCCCAACCACCATGGATTATTCCTTCTACAACGGCAAAGGGGCCCTGAAAATCAGGGAAGAAGCCACCGGCTTCAACCAATGGATCTCCGGCGTGTCCCTGCAACTGGGTGATAAACTGGAAATCCGCCGGATAAACAACTCGATTTACTACTACCTGAACGGAACCCTTCTGCGCAACGTGGCTACCAATGGTGCTGACACCCTGATGGTGGATGTTTCCATTTACACCGCAGGAACGGTGCTGGACAAGGTTTGGGTGAATTTCTGTGACACGGTGCCGGGCATGAAGTGGAATCCTGGAGGTCAGGAAGGGGAGGCCGCCCTGGCTGCCGACCCCGGAAGCGACGACATTTCAGTCTTCCCCAACCCCGCCAATACCTGGCTGACCGTCGATTTTGGCACCCTGTCGCACGACTGGACCGGGGTGGAAATCCTGGATATCTTTGGCCGCCAGATGCTCTGGCAGCAAAATGATGGCCAGGGCGAAGCCCAGCTGACCCTGCCGCTGGACCAGTTTGTCGCCGGGGTGTATTTCCTTCGGGTGCATACCCCCTACGACTACAAAGTGCGGAAAGTGGAAGTCCTGAGGGATTAACCCCTTTTCAAGCCTCTGCAACCAACCAGGAGGCAGAGGTAAGTCCTGTGAAAAAATCCCCCGCAAGCCCAGGTTTGCGGGGGATTTTAGTAAATTGGAGCCATGCTCTCAGAACTAACCCCTCATCTCCGCCAACGCCTCGATCAACTGATCCTGCAGGATATGCCCGACCCTGACGCGGGAGAGGAGCCGGGTAGTTTTGCCAGCCTTTTTCCCGAATACGTGGCCCTGGCCAAAGAAATGATTGAAGGGCTGGAAGTCTGGATGATGAGGATTTTTGCCGCCAAATCAACCGTGAGGCAGTATGCCAACAACCTGGACCAGGAATGCAAAGACATCCAGACTTCCCTGATCCGCTGCCTCGATCATTGTCACTCTGAAGAAAATGATACCCTGCTGAAGCTGGAATATGAATTGAGAAATGCCTTGCATTACTTTGTTCAGTACCAGACGATTATCAAGCAAAACATCAGCCTGGTCCTGCACCGCCATCCCGGCCTCATGCACAGCGCCCATCTGCGGGCCGCCAACTGGCACATCACCAAATCCCGCACAGATTTCCTGAAATTACTCGAAAAGGGAGACCAGTTATCCATGCGCCTGGCCGGTAATCAGACTGAAGCAATGCTGGAAAATGTACTTGATGCTGACAAACGCGGGCAATTCCTCGAAATACTTTACGCCAACCAAAACGAGGAAGGAGATAACCTGAAAAGCCTCTTTACCCCCGAAGAACAGGAAATCCTCGGCACCTGGCTGGATGAAAAGTGAGGCCGGTTTACGGTTTACGGTTTACTCCCGATAGCAATCGGGATTACAGTTACGGTTTACGGTTTACGGTTTACGGTTTTTCCTGAGGGCATCCCCTCCATCGAGCCTTGTCCCGGTCCAACCTTCGAACCACGGCCAAAGGCCCCACTTTGTGGCAACCACGGCCAAAGGCCCCACTATGTGGCAACCACTAACTACCAACCACCAACTACCAACTACCAACTACCAACCACCATTAACTCCCTGTCCAACGCCTCACACCGTTCCAACTGGTCGGCGGAAAAAACAGAATGATCCCGCTCCTGATGTCGTTTCAGGGTTTTGGGCGTCTGGGGAATGGTTTTGATTCGGGAGATGAGTTCATTAGTGGGGGAAATTCCGGCAAATTCCACGATCCGTTTGCATTCGTTTTCGGGATCCTCGCACAGCTTTTCCAGACTTACAAAAAGAATCCTTCCCGGCATATTATGCTGCGCAAAATGCAGCACTTCCCCCTGGGTTTTGATCCAGAATTCGAGCATGGCCGCTGGAATCAAAGCCTTGTTTTCAGGAGATTTTATGCCATGAAAATCCCCCCAGGTTTCAATAATGGCGGTATGATTGGTATAAGCCATATTCAGCCCCTGTTTGAAAACGTGGATGTATTTCAATTCAGAAAAATAAGCAGCCAGCACGGGCAGCAAAATCTGATTGACCGGCTCCTTCCACGAAAAAACAGATTGGGGTTTGGCTTTGAAAATCCTCCGCCCTAGGTTTTTCAGGCGAAGTTGCAGCAATTTGAGGGTGCGCCTTTTTATCGCGGCATTCTGCCGCGAACAATCCAGATACAGCCTCAGTTCAGAGCCCGAAAGAGCCTTTCCTGCCATCCATTTTTCGAATACGGGCAGCAAGGCCACCACTTTGTCCCGGTTTTCGGGCTGCTGCATGCGGGGATAATTCAACGGACGCGAAAAAAACAGGTTATCCAGCATTTTATTCAGGTCATTCCCCAGGGAAATGCCCGATTCCTGCAAAATAGCAGCCACCACCCGGGTGCCACTGCCCTGCATGCCGCCCACTGCAATCACGTGACGATCAGAAGTTGGAATAGTTGGGGAATTATTGCGCAAGGAGTAAAAAGATCAGTTGGAAAGGATGCTCAACGGTTTTTGGTGTCTTTTTCGTCGTAAATATCCCGGCGGATCAGGTCCGAAACAAACACAAACTTGTCCAGATCGGGATTGCCCGAACGTAAAATCTGGCGTTTGTCGCCTTCCCAGGCTTTTTCCCCGTTGAACACAAACATGATTTTATCCGAGATATTCACCACCGAGTTCATGTCGTGCGAGACCACCACGGTAGTGGTCTGGAATTCAGTGGTAAGTTCCTGAATGAGCTGGTCGATCACCGAGGCAGTCAGCGGATCCAGGCCCGAGTTGGGCTCGTCCACAAACAGGTATTTGGGGTTGAGGGCAATGGCGCGGGCCAGCCCGACCCGTTTTTTCATCCCGCCCGAAATTTCAGCCGGAAAAGCCGCATTGGCATCCTTCAGATTTACCCGGTCCAGACACCAGTTGACCCGGTCGCGGATCTGGTGCTTATTCCAGTCGGTAAACATGCGCAGGGGAAAGGCCACATTCTCCTCCACCGTCAGCGAATCCCACAGGGCCGAGTATTGAAACAGCATGCCCACCTCGCGGCGGATTTGCCGGATTTCCGTGATAGGCGATCCCACAAAATCCTTCCCTTCATACAGAATTTCTCCTTCGTCGGGCTTCATCAGCCCCACAATGCATTTCAGCATCACCGACTTGCCGCTACCCGAGGCCCCGATGATCATATTCACCTTACCCCGTTCGAAAGTAAAATCGATCCCCTTCAGCACATCTTTGCTGCCAAATGACTTCCTGATATTGCGTACTTCGATCGACATTTACAGCAGCACCTGGGCCAGAATATAGTCAGACAAAAGCAAAATAATACAACTGTACACCACGGAGCGGGTGCTCGACTGGCCCACTTCCAAAGCGCCGCCAGCGGTATAAAAGCCCTGGTAGCTTGAAATAGAACTGATGATAAAGCCAAAAGTCACCGCCTTGATCAGCATGAAGGTGACCTGAAATGGGTCAAAATATTCGCGGGCACCCTGGA
The DNA here is from genome assembly GCA_020635905.1 of Bacteroidia bacterium. Classification (GTDB taxonomy): domain Bacteria; phylum Bacteroidota; class Bacteroidia; order J057; family JADKCL01; genus JACJYV01. Next base: position 385,648 of record JACJYV010000003.1, on the reverse strand, counting down.
TAAAATCGGTCGCATTGACCTGGCCCGTGAGGTGACCTGCAGTGAGACCGCCCCCGATTTGCAGGAAGGCGGCCATGATCACCAGCAGTGGAAAAGTCACCAGCGAAGCCATGATTTTGGGCATGATCAGGAAGGCCGAGGAATTGATCCCCATGACCTCAAGGGCGTCTATCTGCTCCGTCACCCGCATCGTGCCCAGGTGGGAGGCAATGCTCGAACCCACCTTGCCGGCCAGCACCAGCGAGGTGATGGTCGGAGCCAGTTCGAGCAGGGAAGTATTGGCCACAATGGCCCCGATCACCGACTTGGGAATCAGACCCGAAGTCAGCTGGTATGAAGTCTGAATCGTGGTCACCGCGCCCAGAAAGGTCGAAATCAGCACCACAATGGTCAGCGAGCCCACCCCAATATCCATCGACTCCACCAGGAATTGTTCCCAATAGACTTTCAGCTTTTCCGGGGAGCGAAAAAAGCTCCGGATCAGCAACAGATATCGCCCAAAATGGTAGATGGCCTTCATGCAGGACCAAATATAAGCGAAGCGCCGTTAAGCTGCAAGCGGATAGCTTTAAGTAGCGGATAGCGGTTTCAGGTTACGGGCAGCAGGTTGAACAATATCCGTAGAGACGGGTTTTAACCCGTCTCAAAAATAACCCCAGTTACGTTCCCATCGAGCGGGTTTTAACCCGTCCCAAAAAGTTCCCAAGGGACGGGTTTTAACCCGTCTCAAAAATAATAACAATTGCGTCCCAAGGGACGGGTTTTAACCCGTCTCAAAAAGTTCCCAAGGGACGGGTTTTAACCCGCCCCAAAAATAATAACCGTTCCATCCCCTTGGAGTGGGTTAAAACCCACCCCAATTGAATTTTACCCGTGATTTGAAATCCCATTTTCCTCAAAATTCATTGGTTTCCATCTTGCCGGGGGGCTAAAGCCCCCTTTTCATGCATTCGTGCTACGTAATTTGGAGGGGTGGGTTAAAACCCACCCCTATTGATTTCTTTTTACAGCCTTCGGCAGGAAGATCTTTCTGGCGTTGCCAGATGGCTGGAGAATGCTTCGCATTTACCGGGGGGGCTAAAGCCCCCCTTTTCATGCATTCGTGCAAGGTCTGGAATCCCTGTTTTTCCCCAAATTCCCCTCTTTGCCGCCTTCGGCAGAGAGGGGATGCCCTTCGGGCAGGGGTGAGTTTGCCTACCGCGGGCCCTGGCCCGCCAGGATGCATCGTGGTTGACCGCAGCGCGGTCGCATTGAAAACCATCTTCAGCCCCGTTCAGGCCCTTTTGAACCTTTAACCATAAGTACCCCAACCCTTGAGCCTGGACCATCCTGGCCTGAGGCTTGACCCCCTCAAGCTTTAGGCTTGGGGTATACTGGCCCGAAGCTTGGCCCCCCCAACCTTTAAGCTTGGGGTATCCTGGCCCGAAGCTTGGCCCCCCCAGGCTTCAGGCTTGGGGTATCCTGGCCCGAAGCTTGGCCCCCCCAGGCTTCAGGCTTGGGGTATCCTGGCCCGAGGCTTGGCCCCCTCAAGCTTCAGGCTTGGGGTATCCTGGCCCGAAGCTTGCCCCCTCCAAGCCTGAGGCTTGGGGTAATTATGGTTAGGGGTTGGCTAACCAGGCTTCAGGGTTGGGGTATCCAACCTTTAGGGTTCGATTTCCAGGCTTTAGGGTTGGGGTAGGCAAGCTTTAGGGTTCAATTTCCAGGCTTTAGGGTTGGGGTAAGCAAGCTTCAGGGTTCAATTTTGAACCTTTAGGGTTGGGGTAACCAAGCATTAGGGTTCAAATTCCAACCTTTAGGGTTGGGGTAATCAAGCTTTAGGGTTCGATTTCCAACCTTTAGGGTTGGGGTAACCAAGCTTCAGGGTTCAAATTCCAACCTTTAGGGTTGGGGTAGGCAAGCATTAGGGTTCAAATTCCAACCTTTGGGGTTGGGATAGGCAAGCTTTAGGGTTCGATTTCCAAGCTTTAGGGTTGGGGTATCCAACCTTTAGGGTTCGATTTCCAAGCTTTAGGGTTGGGGTATGCAGGCTTTAGGGTTCAATTTTCAACCTTTAGGGTTGGGGTAGTCAAGCTTCAGGGTTCGATTTTGAACCTTTAGAGTTGGGGTAGTCAAGCTTTAGGGTTCGATTTTCTGGAAAAATCAAGAGACTGTTCAAAAATCTAAATTCATCAAACCCTGCCCCTTAAGTCTAAAATCTAAAATCTAAATTCTAAATTCTAACGACTAACGACTACGGATTATACATCAGCCCCGCAATATAACCCCGCAAATCTGCCGGGCGGGCAATCCGGTTCAGGCCCAGTTCAAAGGCCTTTTCGGCCACTGCAACCGCAATTTCCAGCGAGACGCGGCGAATTTGGGTAAGGCGGGGATAAAGGGCGCCCTGCTCCAGATCCTCGTTAGAAAGCAGGTTGGCCAGGGTGCGGGCTGCGGTCAGGAACAGGGTTTCGGGAATGGTGCGGGCTTCCACTGCAATGGCTCCCAGGCCGATGCCGGGGAAAACATAGGCATTATTGCCCTGCCCGGGACGGAAAAATTTTCCATCCAATTCCATGGGATCGAAGGGGCTGCCGCTGGCAAAAACGGCCTTGCCCTGGCTCCAGGTATAGGCTTCGGCGGCCGTGCATTCTGCCTTGGATGTGGGATTTGACAAGGCAAAAATCACCGGGCGTTCGTTGATAGCCGTCATGGCAGCGATCACTTCCTGATCAAAGGTGCCGCCCCGACCGGTGGCGCCAATCAAAACATGGGGCCGCAGGTCATCAATGGCTTCCAGCAGGTCCATCTGGCGGTGTTTGTGGGCAAAAGGAAGTTTATGGGTTTCAATCGAATCCCGCCCTTCGACCACCAGGCCTTTGCTGTCCACAAACCAGCAGCGGCCGTAGGCCTCCTCCCGGGTCAATCCTTCAGCTTCCAGGGCCGTGGCCATCAGGGTGGCAATGCCGGTCGCGGCCGAGCCAGCCCCCAAAAAGAGAATGCGCAGGTCTTTATAGGGAATATTTGTGATGCGGGTGGAACCATATACGCCCGCCAAAACCACGGCGGCCGTACCCTGGATGTCGTCGTTGAAACAGAGGATTTTATCCCGGTACTTATTCAGCAGTTGATAGGCATTGGGGGTCAGGAAATCTTCAAACTGGATCAGGGCTTTGGGAAATTTATCCTGAATGGCCTCCACAAATTCGTCCACCAGTTCGAGGTAGGGCTCACCTTCCAGCCGCTCAAATGGATAGCCTGTATAAAGGATATCCTCCCTGATTTCCTTGTTGCTGGTGCCCACGTCGAGCATGACCGGCATACATTGGGAAGGATGGATGCCCGCACAGGCGGTGTAAAGGGATAATTTGCCAATCGGGATGCCCATGCCATTGGCTCCCAGGTCGCCCAGGCCCAGAATGCGGTGACCGTCGGTCACCACGATGGCCCGCACATCGGGATGCGGCCAGTTGTCCAGCATAGACCTGATTTGTCCCTTGTCTTCCGGGGTAATGTAAAAACCTTTGGTTTCGCGGAAAATTCCGGAAAAGTGGAGACAGGCCTGCCCTACGGTGGGCGTATAGATCAGGGGCATGATCCGCTCAATGTGGTCGATGGCCAGGCGGTAAAACAGGCCCTCGTTGCGCCCCATGAGACTGGAAAGGAAGAGGTAGCGCTCAATGTCAGACTCCTTGCGCTCGATATTGATGAGCGCCCGTTTGATCTGCAGGTCGAGTCCCACCACCGACCAGGGGAGGAGCCCCTGCAGGCCCAGACGGGCCCTTTCTTCCCGGGTAAATCCGACCGATTTGTTGAGGGTACTGTCGCGCAGCAGGTCAATTCCCTTTTTTTGCTCATTCATAATGCTTTCCTGAGGTGATCCTGGTCCGATGTGCAGTTGCCCAAAGGACACTTAAACTTAAGGCTAAATTCGGATTTTTGCCAGTATGAACGGTTTACTCCCGATAGCTATCGGGATTACGGTCTACGGTCTACGGTCCATAGTCCACCGAAAGCTAAATAACTCAGAACTCAGGCCAAAGGCCCCACTTTGTGGAAACTCAGAACTCACAACTAACAACTCAGAACTAACAACTCAGAACTAACAACTCAGAACTAACAACTCACAACTCACAACTAACATTTCTTATCTTTGCTCCATGAAAAGAGTATTTATCAGTGGGGCTTCACGCGGCATCGGCCTGGAATGTGCCCGCAAATTTGTGGAAAACGGACATGAAGTGATCATTTGCGCCCGGGGAGAGGAAAACCTGCAGGCGGCCAAAATGGAAATTCCCGAATTGATCACTTACACCTGCGACATCAGCAAGAAAGAGGAGGTCAAAGCCCTGGCCTTCAAAATCCGCATGGAACATGGTCCTATCGACGTGCTGGTCAATAATGGGGGGATTTACATTCCCGGCGAGGTCTGGTCCGAGCCCGACGAGGCCTACGAGCAACTGATTGCCGTGAACCTGCACAGCGCGGTTTATTTTACCAAAGCCTTCATTGCCGACATGGTGGAACGCAAGAGCGGTACCATCATCAATATGTGCAGCATCGCCAGCATCATGCCTTACGGAGGCACTTACAGCATCACCAAGTATGCCCTGTTGGGATTTTCCAAAAATCTCCGCAACGAAATGAAAGACAAAGGAATCCGGGTCATTGCCATTTTGCCGGGTGCCACCTATACCTCCTCCTGGGAAGGCAGCGGATTGCCCGCCGAGCGCATGATGCCCGCCGAGGACATTGCCGAAGTGGTCTGGACTGCTTATAACCTCAGCGCCCGCACCGTGGTGGAGGAAGTGATCCTGCGGCCTCAGTTGGGTGATATTTAGGGGAATTTTGGCATAAACTGGCTGAAATTGGGGATGGGAATTCTGAATGGATGCAAGGAAGTTGAGCACCAGAGGTGCGTCTCCCAGGTAGGAAAGATCAATCCCGACCCAATAGCCCCGGAGGGGCGGCTCCTATGCATGACGCTAAGGATTCGCCCCGCTGGGGCTTTTTCCACATTTCATCCAACACTACCCGGGATTCGCCCCTCCGGGGCTTTTTTCACTTTTGGGTATTATTCCTGCCATTTTTAAAATCCCCCCAAACCTATTCGCACCCCTAATCCCTGCGATCCACCATGGCTACGCTCTTTGCGATACTCCCCCCCCCAACTTTTCCCCTCCCCAATCGTTAATCAGGCAGGAAAATTTAACAAAATAAAATTCTCCTGAACCAAACCGCAGATAGTGTTTAAATTTGTACCCTGATCATCTGATTTTCAATCCATGGAGAATGCGACCCGTCTTGAAGAAAAAACCTACTGCCTGAACCTGTTTGCCTACCAGCGAATTCCTTCTCTGGAGGTAAATATTGGCGGCATTCCTTTGGGCGGAAATCAACCCATTCGCATCCAATCCATGACCACCACCGACACCATGGACACCGCGGGCACCATTGCCCAGTCCCTGCGCATGGTGGAGTCGGGCAGCGAATATGTGCGCATTACGGCGCCCTCGATTAAGGAGGCCCAGAACCTGGAACTGATCCGCAAAGGTTTGCGGGAGGTGGGTTGCAACGTGCCCCTGGTGGCCGACATCCACTTTACTCCCAATGCGGCTGAGGTGGCAGCCAAAATCGTGGAAAAAGTGAGGGTAAATCCGGGAAACTACGCCGACAAAAAGAAATTCAAGTTCATCGAATACACAGATGAACAATACGAGGCCGAACTGGAACGCATCGCCAAACGCTTTTTGCCCCTGGTGGAATTGTGTAAGGAGCACGGTGCGGCCATGCGCATTGGCACCAACCACGGTTCCCTTTCAGACCGCATCATGAGCCGCTACGGCGATACCCCCCTGGGCATGGTGGAAAGCGCTCTGGAATTTTTGCGCATTTGCGAAGCCAATGATTACCGGGAAATCGTGATTTCCATGAAGGCCTCCAATCCGCAGATCATGGTGCAGGCCTATCGCCACCTTATGCACCAGATGCTGGAAAACGGCGCAGTTTATCCCCTCCACCTGGGCGTTACCGAGGCAGGCGAAGGGGAGGATGGACGCATCAAATCTGCCCTGGGCATTTCCACCCTGCTGATCGACGGCATTGGCGACACGGTACGGGTTTCGCTCACGGAAGAGCCTGAGTATGAATCTCCTGTGGCCCAGTTTCTTGTCAATTATGCGCAGGCATCCCTTTCTGAGGATTATCAACCCCTGCAAAACCCTGAAAACCCGGTCGATCCGTTTGCTTTCCGCCGCCGGGCCAGTCATACAATGGAAAATCTGGGCCACGATCAGGTGCCCCGCGTTTTGGCCGACTATGCCGGACGCACCCTTACCCGGGCCCACCTGGCCGAAATTGGCTATACCTATGCAGAGGCGTTGGATAAATATTCCTTTTCCGACATGGCCGCGGATTACATCTACCTGGGCGATAAATTGCCTGCCTTTGATCTGCCGGGCGGCCTGAAACCCATTTACGATTATCCCACCTGGAATCTGCTGCGCCACAAGGAATCCGCTTTCCCGTTTTACCGAAATCTGGCCGAATTATATGCAGCAGATGATTTTCATCCCCGCCTCAATTTTGTGCGGGTCAGCCCGGCCGATTTGAAAAATCCTGAAAATCTCATTCCTGCAGAGGCTGTTTTGGTGGCGGAGTGCGATGGGAGGGAAGCACCTTATTATTACAGGAGTCTCTTCGCAGAATTGAAAAGACTGAAACTGACCAATCCTGTGATCCTTTGTACCCAGGCTCCCGAATCATTCTCCTTTTATAACGACGATCATTTACCCGAAAAATACCGCCTCACCCGCGACAGTCAGGTTCAGTTGTATCTCACCTCCCAGGTTGCACCTCTGGTGATCGACGGATTGCTGGATGGCCTGTGGCTGGGACCCGGCAGCGAAACGGTGAACCGTACGGCATTTGGCATCCTGCAGGCGGGCCGCATGCGCATCACCAAAACGGAATACATTTCCTGTCCTTCCTGTGGCCGCACCTTATTTGATCTGCAGGAAACCACGGCCCGCATCCGCAAACGTACCGAGCACCTCAAAGGGGTGAAAATCGGCATTATGGGCTGCATCGTGAATGGTCCGGGTGAAATGGCCGATGCCGATTATGGCTACGTGGGCGTGGGACCCGATAAAATTGCCCTTTACCGCGGCCAGGAAGTGGTGGAAAAAGGGGTAAAAACGGCGGTGGCGGTCGATCTGCTGATTGATCTGATCAAAGCAGACGGGAAGTGGGTCGAGGTGTAGACAGTTTACTCCCGAAAGCTATCGGGATTACGGTTTACAGTTTACGGTTTACGGTTTACGGTTTGCGGTTTACAGTTTACCGTTTTGAAATTTGGCCCCAGGCTCACTACCCGAATCTCGCTACTCGCTACTCAAATCCCGCTACTCGCAACTCAAGTCTCGCTACTCGCTACCCAAGACTCGCTACTCGCTACTCGCTACTCAAGACTCGCTACTCACCCAGAGCTGTCTCATATTCCTTCCAGGGCAGATGGGGGGCTTCCCGCATGAGGGCTTCCTTTAATTCCGGGTGATCGGGTTGGTCATGGAAAACATACAGGATGTATTGCAGGACCTTCAGACTGTTTTTGAGGTCGTTTGGGGAAGTTTCTTTGATCAATTCGTCCAGGCCATCATCGTATTTTTGAAAATCTCCGTGGGTTTCGTCCTCAAAATAAGGAATCCAGATCTCAGGTTCTGTTTCGATGGTCTGGGCGTACAGCAGCAGGAATTTGCGCAGGGCGAAGGGATTTTGGGGAAATTCCTGGTTGAAAAACCCGGCATATTCGGTCAGCAGATTGACATCACCGGGAGCTTCCTCCAGCGCAAGACGGTAATAATGGCTGGCTGAATCCATTTGGTAGGTGGAATACTGGTGCACCAGAGCACAGGTTTCGTACCCATTTTTCCGGTCAAGTCTGATGCCCCTGCGGATGGTTTTCAGGCCTTCCTCCACCTCACCCATGAAGGCCATAGAAATGCCCTGGTCAAACCAGGGTTGTCCAAAGTGAGGATAGCGGGTGACCAATTCCTCAAAACGCTGGGTCCGCAAAGAGGGATCGCTGGTTTGGGTCATTTTGGCCACCAGCACGTGCATATTTCCCGGAAATACCTGCAACAGGCTGTCAAAACCCGGGTCTGGATCATTTTCGTAGTGCGTTCCCACAAATTCGATCGCCTTCCTCAGTTCAGTTTCGCGGGCCGTGATTTTCTCAAAAACGGGTTGAAATCTGGCAGAAACCAGTTTCTGATACTCAAAAACCGGGTTTTTGCGCATGTATTCCATGATTTCGGGCACCATCTTGCGGATGTCTGCACAGCGTTTTACCCGGTCGCGGTCGTGTTGGGTTACCACGTCGAGTTTCAGGTCTTTTTGGTAATCTTTGGAAATTCCATCCCAAAACGCTTCAATATCCTTTTGTTTGCCCACCAGAGATTCGGGAGATTCCCCCACCAAAACCGGCAAAAAACGTCGTTTGATATCGGGAGATTCCCACATGGTCATGATCTCAAACATGGTGTTGGGTGATTTGAGAAAGGCCTCGCTGAGCAAAAGCAGCACAAAATCTGCGGTTTTGGTGCGGGCCATGTATTCCTCGGTTTTGGATTTGAGGCCCATTTCGCGCGTATCCCGCAGCAGGACGATGCCCCGGCTGTGAAAAAGGGAGTCGATGGCCTCTGCCTCTTTGGCATTGCGCCAGGAATACGAAAGAAAGATGCTGCCATGAACCTTCACGGCGGAGGTGTATCCTTTGGATGCAGTCTGGGCCCGCGACAAGACAGGCGCAAGCAGGCCGACCATCAATGCCATCAGGCCCAGGGTGACAGGGTAGGGGAAGGTCCGTTTCATTTGGCGGCCCTCCTTTCATAGCTGCTTTCCACATCAAAAGCGGGATCAAGCGCCGTAATGGACAGCTTCAGTTCCTTTTCCAGCTTCTTATCCAACTTATATTGCCGCAACAGAAAATACAGGTCAAAAACCCGGTCAGGATCTGCGGGAGCTTCATCCAGCCTTTTTTCATAATAATCCATCAGTTTTTGAAATTCATCCAGCAAAATCATGCCCTGATTTAACTCGAAAACCCGCTCTGGAGCCAGCTGAATGCCTTTTTGGTAGGCTTCCACTGCTTTGGCTTTTTGATTGGGAAAATGTTCACGCAACAGGTCAGCCCAGGCAAACTGGTAATCGGGATTCAAAGGGGATTGGGAAATGGCTTTGGAAAAGTACTTGTAAGCAGAATCATAAGGGGATTTGGGAAGATCTGGCCCGGGATCCATCTGGTCGAGGTCGAGAAAGATTTGCCCCAGGGTGAAATTTCCGCGGGCGGGATCCAGGTGAATGCCTTTTTTGATCCATTTCAGGCCTTTTTCCCATTCGCCCGGGACGCCATGCCCAAAGAAAATCACCATCTGACCCGCCATAAAATAGCCGTCGGCAAAGGAGGGATAGCGCTGGCAAAAAGCGGCGAAAGTTTCCTCTGTTTCGCCCTCAAAAGCGATGGCTTTTGCCTTTTCAAATTCGAGGTAGCGGTTGTCGGGCCAGTCTTTGGCGACCTGTTCCCATTCGAAGGCCAGGTCGGGGCCTTCCAGGGATTGCAGCTTTTTCAGCACATTATTCAGCTTATTTTGCCGGTCGTCAATCACCCGAAAGAGTTTGACATACCCCTCGCGGCGGTGGTCATTCAGGTGAAAAACCAGGTGATCCAGTAGAAATTCGAGCAGGTCGGCCTGGTCGTACTGGATTTCCTTACAGAGGGTGGGAGAGAGGGCGTTTTGGGCCTGAGATTTGCCCTGGCGGCATTTTTCCTGCCAGTACAACCTGAACCTGTGTGCTTTTTCCTTGCGAAATACATCAAAGATGGAAGGGGCTCCGCACAACAGGGGCATGAATTTATCCTGGGTACCCGCAATCATTACATCCTGGATATCAGGGGAATCCCACATCAGACTGAATTCAGACATGGTGATTTCAGAAGCCAGGTATTTTTCGCTCAGCAGGGTAATGATGTAATCAGACTGAATGAGGCGGGCCCTGAGTTCGGACTCCTGAACGGTTTGCTGGCTCACGGCCAATCCTTCGATGATTTGCACCCCTTTGCCCCGCAGCAATTCCCGCAACTGATTGAGGGAATCAGATTCTGCCGGGTGGCAGGAAAGGTAAACGGTCATTTGCAGGTCGTTTTTGGGGGACTTTGACTGGGCAGGGAGGGTGGTGAAGAATAGGGAAAACAGGGCCATCAGGCCTGCGATCCGCAAGGAGAGGGGATTCAGAGGGGGCATTTTGAGTAATGTTTTTTGGTTCAGAAAGGATCTCCAAAAACTTCGAATCTCTGCGTTGGACCTGGTTCAGAAATGCTCATTAACCTTAGTAAACTGCGCTTTCTTCACCTGCGTCCGCCTTGATCTTCTTTGTTTTTGAAGCTCCCCTGGAGGTCTTTAAACTTCGAATCTCTGCGTTGGACCTGGTTCAGAAATGCTCATTTACCTTAGTAAACTGCGCTTTCTTCACCTGCGTCCGCCTTGATCTTCTTTGTTTTTGAAGCTCCCCTGGAGGTCTTTAAACTTCGAATCTCTGCGTTGGACCTGGTTCAGAAATGCTCATTTACGGGAGTAAACTGCGCTTTCTTCACCTGCGTCCGCCTTGATCTTCTTTGCTTTCAGAGGTCCCCTCAATTTATCTCTAAAACCGCTAAACTTCAAATGAGAATTGGAGCCATTCCGGGATTGGTTTTAAGCATGATTACCCCCCTGGATTTTCCCATTTCAACCCCCATTTTGTGTGATATTCCTACCAACCCGAACTTCTCAGACAGGGGCTCGAGGTAAATCCTTAAAACTCTGTCTTAATTTTTGGTTAAAAATCCCCGAAAACCCCGTCCTGACAGATGTTAGGAAATAATTTTATTCACATTTTTTTTGGGTGAAATGTGGGTTTGGCGGGGTCACTTATGCAAATTACACTGATATTTTAGAAAGGTAATAGGTTGAAAATCAGCTGCAACGATGGTATTGCCTTAAATATTGAGTGCTGGTAAGGAATTTTGTGTTATTTAGAATGATTCTAAACTCTCCTTAATTAGTGAAAATCTTTACTAACTCCTTTGAAATTCAATTACGCTAATATTAACTTGCGCTCGGTATAATGAAAAAAGATGCCTGTAATATGAACTCTATTTGCAGAGCAATACACTCAAAAATTGCGCGAATTCTTCCTGCAATTCTCCTTTTGTCCCTTTTCTTTGCATTTTCAGATGCATCGGCCTCCACCATGGGGTCGATTTTTTCTTTTAATGCAGCAGCAAACGGGGGGGAAGTGATTGAAACCCTTGATCTCAATTTTGGGATCGGGCAGGAAGCAACCGGGGGCTCGCTTTCCGTATCCCGTGACTCTGTTTACACAAGTCTGGCGGTGATCGTAGGGGTCCTGGCTCTGGTTGTAGTACTCCTCGTTTTCATCTCGGCCAACCTGATCAACCTGATCCGGGTTCGTGAAGGAGAAGAGGCTTATTCTTTTGGCGGTACTCTTGCCCTGACCGGCCGGATGCTGAAAAACCGTTCGGTAGCCATTGGCGGAAACCTTGTACTCTTCTTTGGAGTCATCGTTTTCCTCACCGTTACGGCCCGTGGGGTGGGTCTTCACCAGGGCTATCAGCCCGTGCAGCCCATCAAATTCTCACACACCGTGCATGCAGGCACCCTGAAAATGGATTGCCAGTACTGCCACAGCGGGGCTTCTCTGGGTAAAAATGCCTGGATTCCTTCTGTGAATGTGTGTATGAATTGCCACAACGCTTCCGGGGTGGGAGAGGGAACCATTACCGGGACGGAAGAAATCGCCAAGATCCGCGAAGCCTATGATACTGGTGTGCCGGTTGAATGGGTGCGCATCCACAATCTTCCCGACCACGCTTACTTCAACCACCAGCAACACGTGGTTGCCGGTAAAGTTGCCTGCCAGACCTGCCACGGGCCGGTCGAAACCATGGACGAGGTGTATCAATTCTCTCCTCTATCCATGGGATGGTGTATCAACTGCCACCGCACAACCCGGGTGGACCGCGATCTTTACAAGATCCTGGGCCGTGAAGACGCCGCTACTGTAAAAACTGTCGAAGACATCGGAGGTACCAACTGTGCCCGTTGTCACTATTAATTAGGTCCAATACGCAATAATATAAATGGAAGAGTATAAACGGAACGATTACTGGAATGGGTTAGAGGAGTATAATAACACTCCCCAATACCAGGAAGGCAAATCCAAAGAGTTTAAGGAAGATCTTCCCCTGGAAGATGCCCTCTCCGAAGAGTCCCTCGGTGTCAAAGCAAACCGCAGGGATTTTCTGAAAATATTTGGCTTTGGTCTGACAGCGGCCGCCCTGGCTGCCTGCGAGACTCCGGTCAAAAAGGCGATCCCCTTTGTGGTGAAACCCGATACCGTCACTCCCGGGGTGGCCAACTGGTATGCCTCGACCTGCCAGTCCTGCGCGGCTGGTTGTGGTATTCTGGTCAAAACCCGTGAAGGACGTCCGATCAAAGTGGAAGGAAATCCTTCCTCTCCTTTCTCCAAAGGAGGTGTCTGCGCCACCGGTCAGGCTTCCGTGCTGAATCTGTATGATTCGACCCGCATGCAAAAGCCTTCCAGCCCCTGGGCCGACCTGGATGCAGCGGTTGCCAGTGCGGTGGCCGGAGGCGGCAAAGTGGTCGTTCTGACTCCCCGCATCAACAGCCCCGTTTCCCTGAAGATTATCAAGGATTTCCTGGCTCAGGCCGGAAGCTCTGCCCACGTGCAGTACAGCCCTGCCGGCATTGACGCCATTGCCCTGGCTCACCAGAATAATTTCGGATCTGCCGTTACCCCCACTTACAAATTCCAAAATGCGGATGTGGTGGTAAGTTTTGGCGCCGACTTCCTGGGTACCTGGATCAGCCCGGTGGAATTCACCAAAGGATACTCTTCCAAGCGGAAAGTAAATCCCGAAAATCCCAAAATGAGCAAACACTATCAGTTTGAATCCATATTCTCACTGACTGGTTCCAATGCCGACCTGCGTATCCCTGTGGATGCCGGTCAGGATGGCGCCGCTCTGCTCAGCTTGTATAATCTGATTGCCGCCAAAGCCGGACAATCTCCTGTTTCCGGGGTAAATACTCCCGCAGGTGCTGCCGAGGGACTGAAAGCTGCCGCTGATTCGCTCTGGAGTGCCAAAGGCCACTCTCTGGTGGTTTCTGGTTCCAATAATGTGGCCATGCAGGAAGTGGTGAATGCCATCAATAGTCTGCTTGGCAACTACGGCAAGACCATTGACATGGATACCCCCAGCAACCAGGCCGGAGCCAATTATGGCGACATGGTGAAACTGGTTTCTGAAATGAATGCAGGTGGCGTGGCTACCCTGATCATGGTGGATGTAAACCCGGTTTACAACTACCACGATTCCGCCACCTTTGCCGCCGGACTGGCCAAAGTGAAAAATGTGGTAGCGCTTTCTTACCGGGTTGACGAAACCGCTGCGCTGGCCACCATCAAGGCTCCCATCAATCACAGCATGGAAAGCTGGGACGTTCTGGAGCCCAAAAAAGGACATTACAGCATCGTTCAGCCTACGGTTCGTCCCCTCTTTGATACCCGCCAATGGCAGGAATCTCTGCTGGCCTGGACCAAAGACGCTTCCTCCACCAAAATGTTGGATGCCTGCAAAGCCTGGTTTACCAGCGCCCTCTACAACGGAGCAGGTTCCACCAAAGCATTCTGGGAGAAAGCAGTTAAAGAAGGCGGCTACTCTGGCAGCATGGCCCCCATGTCCGTAATGGACGCTCATGAGGAAATGCATGAAGAGGATGCGGCTGAAGTTGCAGAAGGCAACTCAGCCGGATTCGACATTGCAGCCGCTGCGGCTGCAATTGGCGGTGCCAAAGATGGCAAAGCCATCGTGGTTTACCAGAAAGTAGGGGTGCTCGACGGACATCATGCCAATAACCCCCACATCATGGAATTGCCCGATCCCATGACCAAAGTCTGCTGGGATAACTTTGTTACCATTCCCTACACCATGGCCAAAGCAGAATCCATCATCGATGGTGATCTGATGAAAGTGGCCGCTGGTGGTTACGAAGTAACCCTCCCCGCAGTGGTATTGCCAGCTCAGGCTGCAAATACCGTGGGAATTTGTGTGGGTTACGGCCGTACCGCAGGTGGCCGGGTAATCAATAATATTGGAAAAAATGCTTATCCCTTTGCAGTGGCAGCTGGCAATCAGCGCAGCTATACCGTTACGGAAGGCGTAAGCGTAAGCAAAACCGGGGAAAAAATGACCCTGGCCAAGACCCAGTACTACACAGGCTACGACCTCCGCGACGAGGGCGGGGTTGCCGGTGGGGTAAGCGGTCTGAAAAATATTGAAAGCAGGATCGACAACTTCATCGTGAAGGATACGACCCTCGATCAGTACAAAGAAAAGAAATATGCAGGCAATGAAAACCGCGCCGGCATCCTCCATGAAAACTCCCTGACCCTGTGGAAAACCCACAAGAAGAAAGGATATCACTGGGGAATGTCTGTGGATTTGAACTCCTGCACAGGTTGTAGCGCCTGCGTGGTTTCCTGCCACACGGAAAACAACGTTCCCATGGTAGGGAAGAAGGAAGTTGCCACCCGTCGTGATATGCACTGGATGCGGATTGACCGTTATTTCAAAGGCAATCCCGACGCCATGGACGGCAGCCTCCAGGTAGCTCACCAGCCCCTCATGTGCCAGCACTGCGACAACGCTCCCTGCGAGACCGTTTGTCCGGTACTTGCCACCGTGCACAGCGACGAAGGTCTCAACCAGCAGGTGTACAACCGCTGCGTGGGTACCCGCTACTGTGCCAACAACTGTCCCTACAAAGTACGTCGCTTCAACTGGTTCAGCTACTACTCCAACGACAAATTCAACAGTGACGAGCGCAATGCGCCCAACGGCCACATGTTTGACAGCGTAGGCAGCCTGGTACTGAATCCTGACGTGGTGATTCGTGCCCGCGGGGTGATGGAAAAGTGCTCCATGTGTGTACAGCGTATTCAGGAAGGTAAACTGAAAGCTAAAGTGGCCCGCAAGGCTCTGGAAGACGGCGCAATCAAAACTGCGTGCCAGCAGTCCTGCCCGGCAGACGCCATCGTTTTCGGTGACCTCAACGATCCTGAAAGCGCCATCTCCAAACACTTCAGCAATGAGCGTTTTTACCACGCTCTGGAAGAAGTGAAGACCCTGCCTACGGTGGGATACATGACCAAAATCCGGAATAATAATACCCCGGAGTGGCACAAAATGAGTGAAGCTACAACTACAAATACTGAAGTGTAAGGCGGTAAGCCGCTAAATTGAATAAGCAATATGAGTTACGAATCTCCAATTCGCGAACCATTAGTAACCGGAGGCAAAGGGTACCACGACATCACGGAAGGGGTACTTGCGCCGCTGGAGAAAAAACCCAATATGACCTGGCTGGCCGCATTCGGTCTGTCGGCGATGGTAATGACCATGGGCGTTTCCCTCATCATCTGGACCTTCTTCGAAGGAATTGGTGCCTGGGGGCTGAACAAAACCATTGGTTGGGCCTTTGACATTACCAACTTCGTATTCTGGGTAGGTATTGGTCACGCAGGAACCCTGATCTCCGCCATCCTTCTGCTTTTCCGCCAGACCTGGCGGAACTCGATCAACCGGGCGGCAGAAGCTATGACGATCTTCGCGGTTATCTGTGCGGCCCTGTTCCCCCTGATCCACATGGGACGCCCCTGGGTAGGTGCCTTCTGGGTACTTCCACTGCCCAATACCCGCGGATCGCTCTGGGTGAATTTCAACTCACCTCTCCTCTGGGACGTGTTCGCCATCTCGACCTATTTCTCCGTATCACTGGTTTTCTGGTACCTGGGTTTGATTCCCGACCTCGCTTCTATCCGCGACCGGGCTAAAAACAAGATTGCCAAAGCCATTTACGGAGCCCTTTCCATGGGTTGGAACGGTTCCACCCGCACCTGGCACCGTTATGAGATCGTATCTCTGATCCTGGCCGGTCTGGCAACTCCTCTGGTACTTTCCGTACACACGATCGTATCCTTCGACTTTGCCACCTCCATCGTGCCCGGCTGGCACACCACCATCTTCCCTCCCTACTTCGTGGCAGGGGCTATCTTCTCCGGATTCGGAATGGTGCAAACCCTGATGGTGGTAACCCGGAAAGTTTATAAACTGGAAAACTTCATTACCCTCAGCCACATGGACGCGATGGCCAAAATCGTGATCCTGACCGGCTCTCTGGTGGGTATTGCCTACGCAACTGAATTCTTCATCGCCTGGTACTCTGGTAACACCTACGAGCAATACGCCTTCATCAACCGTATGTTCGGACCTTACTGGTGGTCTTACTGGGCCATGATCTCCTGTAACGTAATTACTCCCCAGCTGTTCTGGTTCAAGAAAGTGAGAGAAAACATGTTGTTGACCTTCATCATCTCCATTTTCGTGAACATCGGGATGTGGTTCGAGCGTTTCGTAATCATTGCGACCTCTCTGGCCCGCGACTTTATGCCAGCCAACTGGGCTCTCTACACTCCCACCTACGTGGAAGTGGGTATCTTCATCGGCACCTTCGGTGTATTCTTTACCTTCTTCTTCCTCTTCGCCAAGTTCCTCCCTGTAGTGAACATGTTCGAAGTGAAGACCCTGGTGAAAGACGATACGGTGGTTGACCACGGGCATCACGATGATCATGGCGACCAGCATTCACACAGTGCCGAAGCAGGAGTAAGTCATTCCCACTAAGAAACACAAGCACAGATGTCTTCATATAAAGATACTACCAAGAATTTTCTGCTGGGCAAGTTTCACAAGCCCGGTCAGGTGATCAATTCGGTTAAAGCATTGCAAGGCGAAGGCTTTTCCGTATATGATGTATATTCTCCGTTCCCCATTCACGGACTCGACCGCATTCTCGGAATCAAGCGTTCACGCCTGACCATTGCGGCCTTCCTTTTCGGTATGACCGGCACCTGTACTGCTCTCTCCATGATGCTGTACATGATGTACTTCGACTGGCCGATGGACATTGGGGGTAAGCCTTCCTACCTGGCGCCCGCTGCGGTTCCTGTTTCCTTCGAGTTGACCGTATTATTTGCGGCCTTTGGCATGGTGTTCACCTTCTTTGCCGTGAGCAAAATGTATCCCGGCAAGAAACCTGTGATCATGGATCCCCGCGTTACTGACGACGTTATGGTTCTGGCCATTGAAAAATCTGCCATCGAAGAAGCAGATCAGGATAAAATTGAAGGCATCATGATGTCACACGGAGCCTTTGAAATAAGTGAAAAAACAGTTCACAATGAACTCTTTGAAGTCTAAGGACATGAACTATAAGCACATCAAAAGAATCATTCTGCCAGCCCTGGCCATTCTGGTCCTGGTTTCCGGCTGCGGAAGGGACAAGCGTTCTGTAGGGATTGAATATGCACCTCAAATGTATCATTCCATTCCCCTTGAGCCATTTACCCAGGTTGCAGGGAAATATTCTCCTTTCAAAGACAGCCTGACCAATGCCCAGCTTCCACCAGAAGGAACCGTTGCCCATAACGCAATGGTTGAATTTGCGAATCTGGAGTATGTGGGCGGCCCCACCAATAATGAGGAGAGAATTCAGGCTGGTAAAGAACTGACCAACCCCTTTGAGGCTACGCCTGAGGTGCTGGAAGAAGGCAAAGTGCTTTACACCCGCTTCTGTGTTGTGTGCCACGGTGCAACCGGCATGGCTGACGGAACCGTGCCTGCCACCGGCAAGTATCCTCCCCCGACCATTTTCAACAAGAAAACCGCTGCTGAGCTTCCTCAGGGTGAAATTTTCTACAACATGACCTATGGTAAAAATGCCATGTGGTCTTATGCTTCCCAGATTTCAGTGGAAAACCGCTGGAAAGTGGCCCGCTACGTGGAAACCATGTTGAAGAAGGCTGATGCTCCTGCTGCTGCCCCGGTTGCTGACGAAGGAGATGCGGTGGATGCCGCTGCTGACGCAGTTAACGGCGAAGGCAATCCAGGTTAATTAAAGGACTGATTGAAAGAATAGCAAAGATCTATTAAGATGAAGGATATATTCGAAATACCGGATAAGCTGAAAAAGAATCTCTTCGGAATGATGGGATTGGGAGTTCTGCTCCTGGCCATTGGATTGGCTCTTTCCAGCATTAAAATCGGAGGAGATGACCATGGACATGAAGGTACCCACGAAGAGCATACTTCGATGGCGCTGGCCGATGCCCATGGATCCAATGGCGCTCTGATCGCCCAGGCCGAAGAGGGGCACTCCCATCAGGCTGGTGAAGAGCACGCCGAGGGCGAGCACCATGAGGAAGGCACCGTGGTCAACGGTGAAACCCATGAGCACACGGGCGCAGCCCATGAAGAAGCTCACGGCGAAGGCGACCACGAAAGTGCAGAGCACGGAGGAGGGCACCACACTGCTCCCCCGTCTATGATGGCCAAAATTGGTCTTTCCTGGATGGTTGGAAGCTGGTATGTGCTGCTGATTTCCATTTTCGGGGTTTTCTTCATTGGAGTGAAGCACCTGGCCAACGCAGGTTGGTACGTGGCTATCAAGCGGGTTCTCGAACCCTTCTATTTCTGGATTCCTATCGGCATTGTGTTGTTGATCGTGGGATACTTCGTATTTGGTGATCAGCTTTATCTCTGGGCTTCTGAAACCCCTGACGATGAAATCATGAATGGCAAGCGTCCTTTCCTCAATCCTGCAATCTTTGTGGTATTGCTGGGTCTGGTGGGCGCGGTTTACTTCCTTTACGGTATGACCATCCGCAAAAACTCCCTCAAAGAGGATGCCGAAGGCGGATTGAGCTGGTTGAAGAAAAGCACCGTGGCTTCCGCCATCTTCATGCCCTTCTTTGCCCTGAGCTTCAGCGGTATTTCCTGGCTGGTAGTCATGAGTATTGACGCTCACTGGTTCTCCACCATTTTCTCGGTGTACAACTTTGCCGGAATGTTTGTGATGGGAGCCACCACTACCGCGCTGATCGTGGTTTACTTGAAAGAGCAAGGCTATCTGCCCCGCGTAACGGGTGAGCACCTGCATGACCTGGGCAAATTCATGTTTGCCTTCTCTATTTTCTGGGCTTACATCTTCATCTCCCAGTATCTGCTGATTTGGTACGCCAACATCCCTGAAGAGGGTGTTTACTATAAAGAAAGATTTGACAACTATTTCGGGCTGTTTGCTCTGAATATTGCCATCAACTTCTTCTTCCCCTTCCTGGCCCTGATGACCCGTAACGCCAAACGGCAATACGCCAGCCTCAAGACCATTGGAATGGTAATCCTGTTCGGTCGCTTCATCGACATCTTCCTCATGTTTACGCCTGGGGTAGCTGGTGAGCACTGGAACCTGGGTATGCTGATCGCTGCTGCCGGGATGGTTATACTGCAGTTGGGTGCCTTCCTCTTCCTGTACTTCAGGAACCTGAGCACGGCTCCGCTGACGGTGAAAAACCACCCTTATCTCGAAGAAAGTTACCACCACGATACAGGGGTTTAATCCTTGAAAATGAAGGTATCAGATTCGAAAGAAGTTAATTATCGGATGGTGAGTGAGAATAAAATGATAGTTCAAAGTATGGATTTGGGAATTAAAACCAAACACGAAACAAGCGGCTGGATGCTCCGGACAATGGGGGCTATCTTCTCGCTGCTTCTCCTCATTGGCACCTCGTCCTCAGCCTTTGCGGCAGACGGGGCCAAGCTTTTCAAGGAGAATTGTGCGACCTGTCACAAGATTGATAAGGACATGACGGGTCCCAAGCTTTATGAGGCTGAGAAAAGAATTCCTGGTGGAAGGGATTGGATTTATGAGTGGGTAAGAAATTCACCTAAAGTGATTTCTTCTGGGGATGAATACGCCAAAACCGTTTATGAGACCTGGAATAAAACCCAAATGACACCATTCCCCTCATTTACCAATGAGGATATTGATGCCATTCTGGATTACATTGATGTAACGGGTAAAGATCTCATTAATGGTCCAACAGGTGTCCCAACTGGAAAACCTTTGGAAGAAGATCCCGGGGTATTCTCTCTCTGGAACTGGCTTCGTTTCCTGATCCTGCTGGTGGTATTACTTTTGGGTAACATCGCCCTGCAGATTGCCCGCCTGCGTGGAGTGGAATTGCTGAAAGGTGTGGATTTGAATAAAATGAATGCCCGTCTGATGATTGGCTTCCTGGTATTCGGCATGATCGCTGCTCTGTGGTCCAGCTTCTCCTTCAGCGACATGTACCTCTATTCTGAAGGATCGGCTTCTGAGCACGGCATGGAAATCGACCGCATGTTCTGGATTACCATGACGGTGGTTATGATCGTTTTTGTGCTGACCAATATTCTGCTTTTCTACTTTGCCTACAAATATCGTCACGACGAAAACCGCAAAGCCCGTTACTATCCTGAAAACCACAAACTGGAGTTGATCTGGACCGTGGTTCCTGCTATCGTACTGACCGTACTGGTGGTATTCGGGATCAAGGCCTGGACGGGAATTATGGCTGAACCCCCGGCAGATGCCTACGAAGTGGAACTCAATGCCCAGCAATTTGCCTGGAACCTCCGCTACCCTGGTGTGGATGGTGAGTTTGGAGATATCAACCTGCACCTGATCGACGGAAATAACCTGCTTGGGGTCAATTTCAATCAGAAAGAAGGCCAGGACGATTTCATGCCCAACGAGCTCTACCTGCCCAAAGGTAAGCCCGTTATCCTGAGGATCCGCTCCCGTGACGTACTGCACTCCGTGCACATGCCTCACTTCCGCGTGAAAATGGACGCCGTTCCCGGCATGCCTACCCGCTTTACCCTGACTCCCAAATACACCACCCAGGAATGGAGGGATAAAATCGGAAATCAGGAATTTGAATTCGAACTTGCCTGTGCAGAAGTCTGCGGACGCAGCCACTTCTCCATGAAAAAGATCATCAAAGTGGTGGAAGAAGAAGAATACCTCGAGTGGGTGAAAAGTCAGCCCCCGATGTTCGATCCTTCCATTGCTTACAAAGGAATTGATCAGAATGCTGCCTCCCACACTGCGGATGCAACTCAGGTGAATGAATCTAATTAAAGGATTGTAAAAAATTAGTACGATGTCAGATAAATCGCATGCAGTACATTTAGATGGTGGACACTCCACCGAAGATGGCCACTACCACGGCAAAGCCTGGTTGGAGGAGCATGGCCATCACGAAGAGTCCTTCCTGACCAAGTACATTTTTAGTCAGGATCACAAGGTAATCGCCAAACAGTTTATGTTTACGGGGATTGCCTGGGCTATCATCGGGATTATCATGTCCCTCTTGTTCCGCCTTCAACTTGCTTTCCCAACCACGCCTTTCCCCATCCTGGAATCATTCCTGGGTGACTGGGCCAAAGACGGGGTAATGGATCCCAACTTTTACCTGGCGTTGGTAACCATGCACGGCACCATCATGGTGTTCTTCCTGCTGACTGCAGGATTGAGCGGTACCTTCTCCAACTTCCTTATTCCGCTTCAGGTGGGAGCGAGGGACATGGCTTCGGGATTCATGAATATGCTCTCCTTCTGGTTCTTTGCAGCTTCCAGTGTGATCATGTTCATCTCTATTTTTGTACCCACTGGACCTGCGGGTGGCGGATGGACGGTTTATCCGCCTCTGAGCGCCCTGGAGCAAGCCAACCCGGGCTCTGGTATCGGGATGGATCTCTGGCTGAGCAGTATGGCTCTGTTTATTGTTTCCTCACTGCTGGGAGCAATTAACTACATCACCACGGTACTCAACCTGCGTACCAAAGGTCTGAGCATGACCCGTCTGCCCCTTTCCATTTGGGCATTCTTCCTGACGGCCATCATTGGAACGCTATCTTTCCCCGTGCTGTTCGCTGCAGCTTTGCTGCTGCTGATGGACCGCAATCTGGGAACCAGCTTCTATCTGAGCGACATCTACATTGACGGACAGGTTCTGCCTCACGAAGGTGGTTCTGCAGTACTTTTCCAGCACTTGTTCTGGTTCCTCGGACACCCTGAGGTGTATATCGTACTGTTGCCCGCCCTGGGGATTACCTCAGAAATTGTATCCACCATGTCCCGCAAGCCGATTTTCGGATACCGCGCCATGATTGGGTCCATGCTGGCCATTGCGATCCTTTCCTTTATCGTATGGGCTCACCACATGTTCGTAACCGGGATGAACCCATTCCTGGGAACGGTATTCATGTTGCTCACCCTGATTATCGCGGTTCCGTCCGCGGTAAAGGCCTTCAACTACATTACTACCCTCTGGCAGGGTAACATCAAGTTTTCACCTGCCATGCTCTTTTCGATTGGTCTGGTGTCTCTCTTTATCTCAGGTGGTATCACCGGGATCATGCTGGGTAACGCCGCGATCGACATTCCGCTGCACGATACCTACTTCGTGGTTGCTCACTTCCACCTGGTAATGGGTTCTGCATCTGCCTTTGGCTTCTTTGCCGGGGTTTACCACTGGTTCCCCAAGATGTTTGGCAAGATGATGGATTCCAAACTTGGATCGCTCCACTTTTGGATCACTTTTGCCTCCGTGTACATGGTGTTTTTCCCCATGCACTTCCAGGGTCTGGGCGGGGTACCAAGACGTTACTACAGCTTTACGACTTTTGATTTCACCGAAGGATTTATTGACCTCAACCTCTTCATTACGGCGGCAGCCTTCATGGGAGCAGTTGGTCAGGTATTATTCCTTTACAACCTGATCACCAGCATCCGCAAGGGCAAAACTGCTCCTGCCAACCCCTGGGGATCCAATACTTTGGAGTGGACAACCCCCATCCATCCTGGTCATGGTAACTGGGAAGGTGATATTCCCACCGTTTACCGCTGGCCTTACGATTACAGCAAGCCCGGTATCAAGCGGGATTATCTCCCCATGAACGTGCCTGATGATGATCCTGAGTGGTTTGAGGGCGTACCCATGCCGGAAGCAATTCCAGATAAACGCAAAACTGAAGCCCCTATTAATATAGAGATTCAGGAATAAGATTTTCTGAAATGAAGGAGCAAGGTACAGCACGGTTCGAAAAGTGGTTCGGGAAAGCGGGGATGATCTCGATCGGTGCTGTACTTTTCCTCATTCTGGTAGGAGGGGTGGTGCGCAGTACAGGTGCCGGAATGGGTTGCCCCGACTGGCCCAAATGCTTTGGACAATGGGTTCCCCCCACGTCTGAAGCCGATCTTCCCGCCAATTATCAGGAAATTTATCAGGATCACGGGTATGGTTCGACCACCTTCAATGCCGTGAAAACCTGGACCGAGTATGTCAATCGCCTCATTGGGGTAATCATTGGATTTACAGTTTTCGCCACTGCTTTGTTTTCACTTAGCTATTTCCGTAAAAACCGCAAAATCACCCTGCTTTCAGTGGGGGCTTTGTTGTTGACGGGGTTTCAGGGCTGGATTGGGGCCAAAGTGGTGGATACGAATCTGGCAGGCTGGATGATTACCATCCACATGCTGATTGCACTGGTGATTGTAATGATGCTGATTGCCGCGGTAATCTTCCATCTGGGAATGCAGGCTGAAAGCCGTTCTTTTGGTCAGGTTCCTGCCTGGGTGAAGGGCATGGCGGTGGTGGTATTATTACTGACCCTGATCCAGATTCTGCTCGGCACTCAGGTGCGGGAAAATGTGGACCAGGTGGCAGAAAGCCTGAATTACGGCCAGCGCGACACCTGGATTTCCCTGCTGGGACCCTGGTTTTCCTGGCATAAGGTATTTTACTTTTCCCTGGCTGCCGCTTTGGTGGTCTGGATTCGCGGCATTCTTACCCATGTGAAGGACGATGCCCGTCTGCGCAGGTCAGCCTTTGTGCTGATTGGACTGGTGGCCGCGGAGATTTTGTTTGGAATAATTTTGTCTCAGTTCAGTATTCCTGCCTGGATGCAACCCGTACATCTGCTCTTTGCCTCGGCTATTTTTGCCCTGGAAAGCTCCATGCTGATGTGGGTGTTTCGCCTGGAAGGCAATGCAATTGTGGTCGCAGACCGCAAACTGAAAAATGAATACAGCTTGAATGGAAACTCGTAAGAGTACATACAACTTAAGCCTGACTGCCTTTCTGGGGCTGAAAGTCCGTGCCTACTTCAAATTGCTGAAGTTCAGACTTTCATTTCTGGTGGTGATCTCGGCCGTTTTTGGGTTCCAGATGGCGCCAGGAATTGTTTCCTGGGACTGGGTGACCCTGTTATTGCTGGGCTTGGGGGGATTCATGGTGACGGGCGCTTCCAATATTCTGAATCAGGTTTTTGAAATTGAGCAGGACAGTCTAATGTCCCGCACCAATAAGCGGCCCCTGCCTGTGGGTGACGTTCAACCCCTGGAATCGGTCATTTATGCCCTGTTGATCGGGGCAGGAGGAGTGGCCATTCTGGCGGTATCCTTCAACCTGACCGCAGCTTTGCTGGGCGTGATTGCCTTCCTCTCTTATGCCTTTGTCTATACGCCCATGAAGCGCAAAAGCCCGATCGGGGTGCTGATCGGGGCGATTCCCGGGGCTATGCCTCCGCTGATCGGCTGGGCGGCCGCCACGGGCGGCCTGGAAACAGGCGCCTGGATTCTTTTCCTGATTCAGTTTATCTGGCAGTTTCCTCACTTTTGGGCCATTGCCTGGGTGCTGGATGCTGATTATTCCAAGGCGGGATTCAAAATGTTACCCACGCCCAGTGGCCATTCATCCACCAATGCGACCATCATCCTCATTTATACTTTCCTTCTGATACCTGTCTGTTTTCTGCCCTGGAATACGGGCATGACTGGAATCGTGGCCATTGCGGTCATGGTTGCTGCCGGGCTGGGCATGACGATGCAGTCCTTCATGCTGCTCAAAAGGAAGGATAATAAATCAGCCAAAAAGCTGATGTATTACTCATTCATCTATCTGCCTGTGGTGCAGGCAGCCATGTTGATCGATAAATTTTAAGAAGGAAAATATGCGGAGTATGGCACAAGAAATTAAACCCACGCGGTACATCATCCACCCCCAGAAATTCATGGTGTGGCTCTTCATTGTGGCTATTATCCTGTTTTTTGGTGGAATTACCAGTGGCTACATCGTTTCCAAGGGGATCGAGGTGGACAAGAATATCTGGTTGTTCTTTAACCTGCCCAATATTTTCTGGTATAATTCAGCGGTGCTGCTGATCAGCAGCGTCACGGTCCAGTGGGCCGTCTGGATGGCCGGAAAAGCGGATTTTTCACGTGCGAATCTGGGGTTGTTGCTCACCTTCGTGCTGGGAGTATTCTTTTTGATCGGGCAAATTGTGGCCTGGAGACAGCTTGCCACAAATCACGTGGTGTTTGGAGGGGCTGCCTCCTACACTTCGGGAAATTACCTGTATGTGCTGACCGGCACGCACTGGTTTCACATTATCGCCGGGCTGGTTTTCCTGGCGGTGGTCTGGATCAAATCCATGCGCGGAAAGTATGTTCAGGGCCAGACAATGGCCTTCGAAAATGCCGCAACCTTCTGGCATTTTTTAGGTTTGCTCTGGATATATTTATTTATATTTTTGCTTGTAAATCAATCCTGAAAGGGATTATTGGCTTTGAAAAACACGATAAAACACAAATAAAATGGCCAACACTGCAACAGTTTCAACTGGCGCTTCAAATGCCTGGGCAGGAGGTAAGAAACCCTTCAAAGCGAGCTATGGCAAGCTGATGATGTGGTTTTTCCTGATGTCGGATGCCTTCACCTTTTCCTCTCTTCTGGTGGTCTATGGTCTGATCCGCTTTTCGAGTTCAGTGCCCTGGGCCGACCCGGAAAAGGTGTTCACCCACTTTCCCATCATTACCGAAACCTTTCACCTGCACCCCCCGCTGGCCTTCGTGGGTCTGATGACCTTCATCCTGATTGCCAGCTCCGTGACCATGGTACTTGCAGTGGAAGCCGGTCACAGAATGGACCGCAAAGCAGTTGAGAAATACATGCTCTGGACCATCCTGGGTGGTTTGGCTTTCGTGAGCTGCCAGGCGTACGAGTGGTACAATTTTATCGTGGGTGGCCATCCATCCATGCGCGAATTCTGGGACGGAGGTCTGGAACAATGGGTAACCGGAATGTATCAGGGCGCTTCGCTCACAGTCAATGAATATTGCGAAAATCCCGATTTTGCCAACCTCTTCTTCTTCATTACTGGCTTCCACGGCAGCCACGTATTTTCCGGGGTGGTAATCAACTTTATCATTTACCTGAATGTGCGCAAAGGCACCTACGACAAGCGCGGCCATTACGAAATGGTGGAAAAAGTGGGTCTGTACTGGCACTTTGTGGACCTGGTATGGGTATTCGTATTTACCTTCTTCTACCTGGTCTGATCAGTTCAAATTATTAACACACTCCCAAAAGAATTCATAGCACAATGGCACAAGACCTCACTTTGAATCACGACGCAGAACTTGCAGGAGCAAAGCAACGTCGCACTATCTGGATCGTTTTCGGGATTCTTTTCCTGATCACGGCGGTGGAATTTGTCATCGCCTTCACGGTTGACCGCGGTAATACCCGCAACATTATTTTTATCGTGATGACGCTGGTAAAGGCATTTTATATCGTAGGTGAGTTTATGCACCTGAAGCACGAGGTGAAATCCCTCGTTTATACCATTATCCTGCCGCTGGTGTTTGTTTGCTGGCTCATTCTGGCTCTGCTGGTGGAAGGAAGCTGGTATAATGGCGGTTGGATGCGGTTTTTACTGGGATAAATGAAAAAAAAACTGGAAGTCGGCAAGCTGCTTGCCATTCTGATTTTACCCATAGGCCTTCTCCTTTTCGTTCATTTTTTTGGAGAACAGCATTTTGAAAGATTACAAATAGTCGGGAGCAAAACTCCTGTTTCCAATCCGGATGGGTCCGTAGATACAGTTTACCATACTGTGTACGATGCCTATCCGGATTTTGCTTTTCCCACCCAGACGGGTGAAACCCTGACCTGGGATTCCCTGCGCGGACATGTGTTTCTGGCAGACGTGTTTTTTACCCGTTGTCCGGGAATTTGCCCCAAACTCAGCGCTTCTATGTCCTCGCTGGTCGAGTACTTCAGGGATCAGCCTGAAATTCGCTTCCTCAGCATTTCTGTCGATCCTGAGAACGACACCATTCAGGCCCTGCGGGCCTACGCGGATAAGTATGACGCACCCGACAAACGCTGGTTTTTTATCACAGGAGATAAAGAAAAATTATACAAACTGGCCCACGAGGCGTTTTTCTTCAAGGCGTTGGAAGATGAAAACGGTGAACTGGGCTTTGTCCACGATAATGTGATCATGCTGGTGGACCGGGAAGGACGGATTCGCAAGGGAGAAAAATTTTATGACGGAACCAATCGCAAGGATATGGAGTTATTATCAGATGAGGTCAAACTTTTATTGATGGAGTATGAATCAAACTAATGACAAAGTATTCGTGCCTGTAATTGGCGTCCTGTCCGTGGTGGTGCCGATTGTGGTGGCCCTGCTGATCTTTTTGCCACGCCCGGAAGTTTCCATTGAGAATCTGAAATTTCTCCCCGGGCTGAACGCGGTGATCAATTCCACAGTTGCGATTTTGCTGGTTGCCGGGTATGTATTTATCCGCAAGGGCAATATCAGGATGCACAAAACCATGATGCTTTCCGCCTTTGTGCTGTCAATTTTATTCCTGGTTTCTTATATTACCTATCACTACGGGGCAGAACATGTGGTGTATAATGGTACAGGAATGACGAGAGTCATTTATTTAATCATTTTATTGACGCATATTTTGCTGTCCGTTGTGGTCGTGCCTCTGGCGCTGTTCTCGATTTACCGGGGACTGTCTGAGAGCTACGAGAAGCACAGACGCATTGCCAAAGTTACCCTGCCCGTCTGGCTCTACGTGGCCGTGACGGGTGTGATTGTGTATCTGATGGCACATCCGTTTAATCCTCAGGGTTAAGAATATGCTCAAAACAGTTTTCAAATATGGTTCTTTTCTGGTTTTCTTCCTGATTTTAGGAAGCGAATGGGTTTTTGCCCAATGCCCGATGTGTAAAGCAGCGGTCGAATCCAGTTCAGACGGCGGGGGCCTGATGGCAGAAAATCTGAATATCGCCATCCTTTACATTCTGGTGTTGCCTTATTTGATGATCATGGGGGTGGGTTTGCTGTGGTATCGCAAGTACAGACAGAAAAAAGCCGCCCTGAATTCCGCTCAATAAATTGGAAGAAAAAAAGTCAGAACGGAAGTTTGTGCCCCTCTGGAAAGGGTTTGTAGGGGAGCGTTGTCCGCACTGCCGTGAAGGAAAGGTGTTTAAGCATTCCATGCTGAATGTCAGTAAATTCTCCCAGATGCACGATTCCTGCCCGGTTTGTGGTCAGGATCTGGTGATTGAGCTGGGTTTTTACTGGGGCGCCATGTATGTGGGATACGCCATCAATGTGGCTCTGATCATGATCCTTTCCCTGATTCTTTTTCTGGGATTTCCTGAAGCCTCTGTTTATGTGTATCTGGCGGTGATCATTCCTCCCATTGTGGTACTGGTACCTTTCAATTTCCGCTTCGGGCGGATCGGCATGGTGTATTTCTTTGGCTCCATCAAGTATGATCCTGATTATGTGCCGCTGAACCAGGAGGGTGCGAAAAAAGGGGATGCATCTGCATCGTCGAATTGATTAACTTGCTCCCCGGTTGAAATGGAGCAATTCCTCAAAAAATATCCTTTTCTGACCCCGGTCAATCTGGCCTGGTTTGGGCTGCTGGTGGCTTTGGTTGGATTAACCTGGTCCAATGCCTTGCTCAGCGTGGGGAGCGTAATCGTAATTCTGGCTGGATTTCTGGCAGGAAATCCCCTGAAAACCAGTCGGATTTTCTTCAAAAATAAACCTGCCCTGCTCCTCAGCCTGATCTTCCTGATCCATCTGCTGGCCTATTTCTGGACCCAAAATTCAGAGGCCTGGCTGAAGGATATTTCGATTAAGCTGCCTTTGCCCTTCATGCTGTTCAGCCTCACGGTTCTGCCTGCCTTTTCGCGGCGGCAAATCCAGCTGCTCTTGCTCTGGCTGTTGGCTCTGACTGCCGTGACGGGTGGTCTGACTATGATCAATTATTTGCTTCATTTTAACGAAATCAACGAAATGGTGGTGGAATCGAGGGAAATTCGCATCATCAGCGGGCGCAACCATTTGTATTTCAGCATCATTGGTGCGTTGAGTGTATGGGCGGGAATCTGGCTTTGGCTCAACCGGGCAGCTGACCAGTCTAAATGGATTTCCCGGGTGGTTTTGGTGCTAACCCTGCTGGTTTTTGTGCAGGTGCACGTGCTGGCGGCACGCACGGGGCTATTGGCCATGTATGCCTCGTTTGGAGTGGTGGGTTCGATCTGGCTGGCTTCACGAAAAAAGTGGGCCTTATTGCTGGGAATGGCGGGCGTGTTGCTTATTATTCCCATTACGGGTTACCTCTATGTGCCTTCTCTGCATAACCGGGTGGAAAACACTTTTGAGGATTTGGATCGCTATCTGTACGACGATTATATCAATTATTATTCCGTTTCCATGCGACTGGAAGCCCTGGAAACTGCTTTCGATCTGTTCGAGAATGAACCTTTCCACGGAGTGGGTCTGGCGGATCTGCATGAGCGCATGCGCGAGCAATACGTGGAGAACGACAGTTCTCTCTTTCCCGAAAACCGGGTCTTGCCCCATAATCAGTTTGTGGAGTACCTGGCCGGGCTGGGTCTGCTGGGCTTCCTTGTCTTTGTGGTTGGATTCTTCTCACCCCTTTTTGATTCCCAATACCGCAAATCCCTGCTGTTCATCAGTTTTTGGGTGATTTTCCTATTTGCCATGCAGGCAGAATCACTTTTGGAAAGGCAGGTCGGCGTATTCTTGGTGGGACTTTACTGGGGGGCTTTTGGGAAAACAGGGGCAATTCAGGGCGAAAAGGAACAAAATATCTAATTTTCTGTACACAATTCGGGGCGCAAAGGTGCGTTTTGGGGATATAATCCATTGTAAGGAAGGATCGGGTCTGCCATTTTTGTTTTTGTACTTTTTGAAATGCACAGAAAATTTCTCATAACTGGAATAATTGCTCTGATTTTTGCCGCTGGCGGACATCTGAAGGCAAGCACTGTACCCGCAGACTCAATTGGTCTGAAGGTAGTGAATGGGAAGACCTATATCATGCACCAGGTGGATAAGGGAGAATCTCTTTATGCCATTTCGAGGCGCTATAAGGTAAGTGTGGCGATTTTAAGGGAGGAAAATGACCTGAAGCAGGATGGCTTGAATCTGGGCCAGATTATTCTGGTTCCTACCAAATCGAAGGTAACTTCCATGTCGCTGAAGGAATACGCCCAGAAAAATACGGATCCGTCTGTGCCGCTGCCTGAACAGGTTGTAAAGAAGGAAAAGGTGCAAAGTCCACCTGCAAAAGTTGCGAAAGTCGAGGAAAAGCAGGAGGGAGGCACTGCCAAATTTCACCTGGTGGTCAAAGGACAAACTCTCTTTGCCATCTCCCGCATTTATAATGTTTCGGTGGAAAATATCCGTAAATGGAATAATCTGACTTCCAACGAGCTTAATGTAGGGCAGATGCTGCGGGTTTCAGAATATAGTGGAAGTGAATCCAAAGTTGCGGAAAAGACCACGGAACCAGTCAAAAAGGAGGCAGTGGTTGAAAATGCCACTCCCATTCAGACTGAAACTGAGAATGCGGACCGTAAAACCACCATTCACGTGGTTGCTCCCGGGGAAACCCTGTGGGCAGTTTCCAAAAAGTATAATATGGCCCTCAAGGACCTCCGTACCCTCAATAAGCTCAATGATACGGATATTAAGGAAGGCCAAAAATTGAAGGTCCTGGTCGAAGGATCGCCCGTGGCTGGTGAAAAAACGCTGGCTGCAAATCCAACTGCAGGGAATAAGGTAACTCCTCCCGTGGCCAAAAAGGAAGAATTGCCTCCTTTGGACGAGAAAATCGATCAGGACGGACAGAATGACGATCTGGCTCAGTATAAGGTGGTGATTCCGCCAGAAGCTGAAGCCACCAAAATCCGGATCAAAGGCTTTGGAAAAGCCTACTGGAAGGTGAAAGAAAAAGGCGAAGCCGGGGCTTTTTCGGGTACGCCCGGGGAAAACCGCAAGTTTTACGCTACCCATAAGACCTTGCCTCCGGGCACCATCATGCAGGTCGAAAGTACCAAATCAGGGCAGAAAGTTACGGTGGAAGTGCTCCGCAGGTCTGATCCCGACGACACCTATCTGATTCGCTTGTCAGAAAAGGCCCGCCTCTACTTATTACTTGAAAATGACGCTCAGGCAGTGCAACTCAGTTACACTTTGCCTGCAGAGGAGAAATAAAAGATCCCCAATTTGATTGATCTCTTTTTTCAGCCCGGCTCTCCGCCGGGCTCCTTTTTTTAGGGCTTTTTTTTCCTAATTTTACAGCAGTTTAGCACACCAAAAAGCGAAAAGCACATGTGGAAAAATAACATTCTCGAAACCATCGGCAACACTCCTTTGATTCGCCTGAATAACGTCACCAGCCATTTGAAATGCACCGTTCTGGCCAAGGTTGAATACTTCAACCCCGGCAACTCCATCAAAGACCGGATTGGGCTGAAAATGGTGGAGGACGCTGAGCGTGCCGGGTTGCTGAAGCCAGGGGGAACCATCATTGAAGGAACTTCCGGGAACACGGGAATGGGGCTGGCCCTGGCAGCTGCTATTCGCGGTTACCGCTGCATTTTCACCATGCCCGACAAGCAATCCAAGGAGAAAATGGACATTTTGCGGGCCATGGGAGCCGAAGTCATTGTGACGCCAACCGCAGTGGCTCCCGATGATCCGCGTTCGTATTACTCCGTGGCCCGTCGGCTGGCGAAGGAAATTCCCAACAGCTTTTATCCCAACCAGTACGACAACCTTTCCAATAACCTGGCCCATTATGAGTCCACCGGGCCGGAATTATGGGAGCAAACCGAAGGAAAAATCACTCATTTTGTGGCCGGAATGGGTACCTGCGGTACCATTACCGGGATTTCACGCTACCTCAAGGAACAAAATCCAGAGATCAAAACCGTGGGGATTGATACCTATGGATCCGTTTTCAAAAAACTGCATGAAACGGGAGAATTTGACGAAAATGAAATTTATGCCTACCTGACCGAGGGCATTGGCGAGGATATTGTGCCCGCCAACTGCGATATGTCGCTCTATGATAAGATCATCAAGGTCACCGACAAGGACGCGGCCCTGATGACCCGCAAACTGGCCCGTCTGGAAGGACTTTTCTGTGGTTGGTCTTGTGGCTCTGCAGTGTACGGGGCACTCGAATACGCCAAGGATCTGGGCAAGGACGACATTCTGGTGGTGATTCTGCCAGATCACGGCACCCGCTATCTGGGCAAGGTCTATAACGACAACTGGATGAGTGACCAGCAATTCATTGATGCAGGCAAAATGCTGACTGCGGGTGATATTGTGGGTCAGAAGGAAAATAAGGAGGAATTGCTGACCCTGGAGCCCACCCAGACCCTGGCTGAAGCGATCAAAATGATGCGTGAGCATAATATTTCTCAGATTCCAATCTCCAGCGAGGGAGTCATTGTGGGCACCATCAACGAAAGCCGGGTCCTGAATACCATTCTGGATGATCCCAGCCTGAAGAATTCACCCATCAGCAGTGCGATGAACGATCCTTTCCCATTTGTGCTGTCCTCAACCCGCATTGATGTCATATCCAAAATGATCAACCGGGATAATCCCGCCGTGCTGGTGCAGCGCCCCGACGGGGGAGTGGATATTCTGACCAAGTTTGATTTGATTTCAGTGCTTTCGGCGTAGGTGGTTGGTTAGTGGTTGGTTGTTTGTTCTTAGTTCTGAGTTGGTGGTTCTTAGTTCTTGGTTGCCACATGGTGGGGCCTTTGGGCTGAGTTCTCAGATGGTGCCAATGCCAGGAGTTCTGAGTTTGAAGTTCTTGATCAAATTTTATTCTGAAATCAAAAATATACTTCAAAAAAGGAAAAAAGGGGCTTCAGCCCCTTTTTCTGTGAATGACAAATACTCATTTGCATTCATTTAACTTTTGAATGGAAATACTCCATTCCGTCAATCAATTCCCGGGGGCTTTAGCCCCCGGGAAGGCATAAAAAAAAGCCCCGAAACTCATTCGGGGCTTTTTCTTAAATCTCTAAGAGA
This sequence comes from Bacteroidia bacterium, assembly GCA_020635905.1. Lineage (GTDB taxonomy): Bacteria > Bacteroidota > Bacteroidia > J057 > JADKCL01 > JACJYV01. The sequence goes on along the minus strand of JACJYV010000003.1, from coordinate 352,401 downwards.
AATTACTCGCCTTCGTGACCTTCTTCGTGGCCTTCAGCATTTTCCATTCCTTCTTCGATTTCTTCGCCGAGGTTCTCGAGGCTTTTGCCGAGTTCTTCGCCGAGGCCTTCGAGTCCGGTTCCGCTATCGCCACCATTGAGTTCCATTTTGGTGGTTTCAGCTTTCCAGGATTCGCCGTCTTTTACGAGAGCCAGAGTCTGCTCTTCGCCACCACCTACGGTGTATTTAACGGTTGCGCTTTCGCCATTGATTTCTTCGCTAACGATAGCAACTTCGCGCTTCTTAGCTTCTTTGGTAACGGATGCCAGTTTGTCCAGCTCGTCTTTGGTTTGGTCGGTGCTGAAGTCTTTAGCTTTACCCCAATCGTTGTTTTCAACAGCGGTCAGGAATGATTTTGCAACGTCAGATGGAGAAGCTGCTCCACCGCCGCCACAGGCCCAAAGAACAAGCACAGAAAACAGTGCTAATGCAGTAATTTTGAGTGTCCTAGTCATAATTGTACTCGAATAATTTTTTACAGTGATCATTTAAATAAAGGTCATCGACAGCCACATAGGGTTTATCCATAACCGTCGACAAAGGTATAAAATTTTTTCCTTTTGTAGCAACATTTAATGCCTTATAAATCATCTCAGAACAATACATTGTTTCGTCGGTGGACATGTCGAAATCAAGGTCGAATTCGAGACCGGCATTATAATATGTAACTATCAGAGAATCAAAGGAATACAATTCGCTTTCGGAGAGATCCCAGCGGTAAAGTCCAAAATTAAAAGCCGCGTCCGGGTGACAAAAGATTTCCACAGGCTCTTTCAACATTGCATTTGATTCTCTCGATTCTCCTCCTATAGAATGGAAGACCCATAATTTTCCGTTTTCGTCCCTTTTGATGATGCCCGTGTGGGAATAGCGGGGATCCTTTTTGCAGAAATTGAGCATGGCATCTGACACAAAGCCCTTGCCGCGGCGCAATACCAGGTCGCCCGTCTTAAACATGTCGTAGGGAAAGTGAACTTTCTGCCATCTTTCACGGGCAGAAGCGATGTTTTTGGGTTTGGGATTGTAATTGAAAAACTCCCAGGTTGCAAAGCCCACATAGAAAAGGAATATCCCCAGGAAGAAAATCCTGCGGAGGAGATGGCCGGTTTGGGGAGTTATTTCCATTTGCGCCTGCAAAAGTACGCTTTAATTGGGATTCAGTCAACGGTTTTACAGTTTGCGGTTTACAGTTTACGGTTTAGTTGTGAGTTGTTAGTTCTAAGTTCTGAGTTGGGATTGTTTTTCATGGTCTCGTTTTTCCGCGACTCCTTGCTCGTAACCCGCAACTCGTAACTCGTAAGCCGCAACCCGCAACCCGCAACCCGCAACCCGCAACCCGCAACTCGCAACTCGCAACTCGCAACCCGCAGCTAAAACTAAACCCCCTTCAGCCTTTTGAAAAAGGCATTCATTATTTTGGGGGCGTCTTTGGGATTATTGCGGCTTTGCTCGACCCGCAGGCCGTCGGCCTCCTGGAAGATGTGATAGGCAAAGACAAAGTCGCCTGTACCCGTTTCCCAGTCCACGGCCTGACCGAAGCGCAGGTCGTTGATCACCCAATGGTTGGGCTCGGGATGCTCCACGGTAAAAAATCCTGTGGTGAGGGCAATCAGGCGCTGCACCTGATCCTCATCGCGGATGGGATCCAGTAATTCGTGATTTTTGGCTACGTAGGCAAACTGAACGTCGCTGCTATGATCAAGCAGGGAGTGATACCCGATTTGAAACCCGTCCCGGGTTTCGGCATTAACAGTCCACAGGATGGTGGTGAGAGGGGCAGGACGGGTGGAATAGCGCTCCCACACGATGCCCTGTTTTTCCATGCTTTGGGTAAATACCTGATTCATGTGGAATTTGACCCCCAGGGTGAAAATCATGTAGGCCGAACTGAGGCCGATCCCGATCCAGTTGACCAGGCGGCGCCTTGGACTTTCCCGCTTCAGAAACAGCACGATGATACAACAGATCAGGAAAGGCAGGGTGTAGCCCGGGTCCACCACAAATATGTTGTGGAAGGCCACCCGATAGGCGAGGGGCCAGAATAGCTGGGTCCCCCAGGTGGTGAAACAGTCCAGCAGGGGATGAGTGAATAGCCCCCAGAAGAAAAGCAGGCTCCAGTCGCGCCAGGTGGCGCCTTTGCCTTTGTATAATTTCCAGACCAGCCAGCCAAAGACCGGGGCAAACAGCACGTCAAACAGAATGGAGTGGGAAAATCCACGGTGGATTTCCAGCCCTGAAACGGTATCCAGAAACATACTGGGAATGACGTCCAGGTCGGGGATGGTGCCTGCAATGGCGCCCCAAAGCATGGCTTTGTTGCCGATTTTGCGGCCCAGGACCACTTCGCCCGTGGCCGCTCCCAGTACAATTTGGGTCAGTGAATCCATGGGAGGTTAGGCGTCGTCGCCTTTGTATTTTTGGTCGAGTTTTTTGGCCATGAATAAAAACACCATCAGCAGGATCACAAAGAGGTACATGATCCCCTGCTGGGCAAACCAGATGCCGGGGTCAAATTCGCCCGGGGCCAGGGTGGAAGCGGTTTTGCTTATGAGCAATTGTCCGCCAATCAGGGCCAGGGCCCAGAAACCCAGGAGACCCAAAAAGAGGAATGCAATTTTCCTGCGGTAGATTTTTCGAAGCTGCGGGTTTTCGCTCATAAGATTTGAACCCTTTTGAGGGGCTTTTGTTGGGGATAAAGATGCGCTTTTTTGGGGAGAATGGGAAGGGGGGGATTTTTAACCACTGAGGACACTGAGATTTTTGGGAGGGCACTGAGATTTTGGGTTGCAGTTGAAAGCTTCCGCTTTGGGGAGGATTTTTAACACAGAGAACCACAGAGCCCATTTTAGTCGCCAGGAGATTTGTTTTTTACGGGGAAGCTTCCGCTTGGGGTGGGGTTTTAACACAAAGACACAAAGGTCACCAAGTTTTATTTGGAGTTATTTTTGGGTATCCCGGAGGGCCAGAACAGGTTCTGGCCGCAAAATGGGGGCATAGTATCCCGTAGGGCCAGGACAGGTTCTGGCCAAAAATGAAGTCAGCCAGGACAGGTCCTGGCCAAAATTGACGTCCTGGCCCAAAATGGGCCGGGTGGGCTTTCCCACGGGCAGGGGACCTTGGGCTGCGGGGCCCCAAATGGCCGCCCTGCTTTTGGCGGGCAATTTGGGGGAAGGGGAGGCGGTGCGGGCAGCCCTCAGGACCCTGCCCGTAATTTTCAGGCCTCAGGCCGGGCCTTTGGCCCTGGTTTTCAACAGATGAATCAGATATTTTTCCCAAAACCCACCCCAAACTTACCTCCATAAAATAGAAAAAGGAACGAATCGCTTCGCTCCCTTTTCAGGCTAACCATGAAATACACACTTGTTAAAACTAAACCGCTATCAAAGAACGTAAATAAAAAAGGCTGAATAATTGGTTATGCAATAAGTCTTTTATGGACGCTCAGGCCGCCAAAGGTTTGCTTGCATCCTGGGCGAGGTAGCTTTCAAGCTCCTCGAAGTAAGCCGCATCATAGACGGGCTGGGGCAGGATTTCGGCGAGTTCGCTCTGCACATCGAGGATGCCCATGCAGATTTCGCAGGTTTCGCCATAAGCGAGGAGGTGCTGGTTTGGGCAGGTGCATACGTGCTGAGAGATTTCGAAACGGAGGGTTTTGGCGGAGATATTGAGCGTTTTCATGATGTTTATCTTTTGTTGTTTAATCAAATTTACGGGCGGGTTTTGTCACCTCGTGTCAAAAACGGGAAGAAGAATGCAGGCCCGGAAAAAAAGTTGCGGAAACCTGGGGACGGGAAACCTCGACACTGGCCTGGCGAAAGCGGGGCTGGCCGGCTTCGGATTTTTCCTCGCGAACAGGAGCAGATTTCAGATCGGCAAACATGCTTTGCAGAATCTCGCTGATGTGCCGGGGATTTTTTGAATTTTCCATCGTCTTTTTTTATTTGGTTTTCGTATAGATCAAAAGTACCCGGGCCATTTGACATCTCGTGTCAGAAACCAGGAGTTAAGTTTGTTTTCTTTGCAAAACCTTCAAAAACCACTATTCACATGAAAAGAAATCTTGGAATCCTGTTGATCACCGCCTCTATGTGTGTTTTTCTTGGATTTTTTGCTGGCTGCAACACCCGCACGCCCACAGATGTGGCGCGCGAATTTCTGAATGCGATTTCATTTGGCGACTTTGAAAAGGCAGAGGAACTGGCTTCTGAAAGCTCCAAAAGTGGATTGAAATCCCTGGCGGCCTTCAGCGACGGCGAAAATTTTGAGTTTGAGATCACGGGCCAGGAGATCGACGGCGACTATGCGCGGGTCTATTATAAGGTGGAAGGCAGCGATGAGGAAAAGCACCTTCGTCTGCGCAAAGACGATATCAAGGGCTGGGTGGTGATTTTCAGCAAGGGAGATCTGCCTGCGAAGACGGGCGACATTGAGTCCGTAAACGACCTGACCAAAGGTCTGGGTAAGGGCCTGGGCAAGGCTTTTGAAGGGCTGGGTACAGTGGTGGATAGCCTGGGAGGCGTGATGGAGGACGTGGCCAAGGAAATGGAGGAGCACCGCGACGAGTGGAAAGAGGAGGCCGAAAAGCTCAAAAAGGAGCACGAAAAGGAGTGGAAGGAGTATGAAGAGGAGCTTAAGAATGACCGCAAATAGCGGCTAAAGAAGCACTTGGTTTGAGTTGTTAGTCTTTAGGCACTTAGGGCGATGGAAGCGACAACAAATTGTCGCAAAATTTGGTGGTGGTGGTTAATATTTGTGTTGCCCTGGCCGGGCGGGCCTTCTTTTTTAGAAAAAGAAGCAAAAAGCGCCAAAACCTAAACCCTGCCCCCTCACACCACTGACCCACCGCACAAGGCCAACAGCCGCCCTCTCCCCTCGCTCAAGGCCGCCCCCTGGTTTTGGCAAGGCCACCCCACCCTGATTGGCTTCGCCAAAAAATATCCCCGCTTCGCGGCTTCAATCCACTGGATTGATTTAGTCGTTAGTCCTTAGTCTGGAGTCGTTAGACCTAAGTCCTAAGGCCTAAAACCTAAAACCTCAGCCCTAAAACCTTGGAATTGCAGCAAAAAAAGCGCCAGGCCAAAGTGAGGTCTCAATTCACTCCGAACCTGGCGCGGACAGCTTTCTCATAGCTTTTGGGAGATGTCAGAGGGTTAGATTTCAGATTTCAGATGTTGGTGGGTTAAACGGTTACTCTTTTCGTTTTCTCTAAAATCTAATTTTTTTGGAAGACAAGCTTCCAAAAAAGACTTCACTTCGTGAAGGGTTGTAAATTGTATTATGGAATATACAGATAGCTTATCGTCCCATTATTCAGAACTTTTAGAAGGGAGTTATGACTGCATAGATCGCCTGGTTTTGAACGGTTATTGTCCGATGCTTCATAATCCCGGAGGTTTTCGGGTTTGGTATCGAAATTATACGGGAAATGACCGAGGTCTTAACGAGGCTAAATTACTGCGTCTTTCGGGTCGTTTTAAGCGTCGTCTGGAAGCCTTTTGCAAGAGCGAGAAAATTCCCTTTGTCTATTGTGATGTTGGTGAGCGGAAGCATGAATTAGCAGAAGGTCTGATTCCATCTGATGGTGATTTTGAAGGCTTGTTCGCGGTTTTTTGTAGTCGTGCTACGGCAAGGTTATGGAGCGTTTTACCCTTGCCGAATGACAAATACATTCTCAAATGGAAGTCGAAAGCCAGTTATGTGAACCATTTTTATTTCCACATTATGGATAAAGAATGGGGTCACATGATGATCAGGATATGTAGTTATCCTCCTTTTTTTGCTCAGATTGTGCTTAATGGGCATGAATGGGTGGAAAGGAGAGAAGAATTTCAGAAATTAGACGTAGTCAAAGTGGGCAATTGCTTTACTGCCTATTCGGATGGTGAAGCCCTTTCAAAGGTTGCATGGACCATAAAATCAAAGGGGCAACTGGAGGAAGTTTGCAATCGCTGGATCTATAAATGTTTGTGGTTTGCCTTGGATGAAGAGGAGCGAAAACGCAGTGGTTTCAGATACCAATATTCGACCTATCAGGTTGAATACAGCCGGAATTTGCTTTTCCAAAGGGGGACTGAACTGGATCAGATGTATCAGGGGATGATTGATCTAACCCGTTGGCATACTGATTTACCAAAGCTCAAGACTCTTATGGGTATCCATCAAAGGCGCCATAAGCCGGGTTCAGTGTCCTCTGGCCTCGAAGTGCGTATCGATAGACCTGATTACAACTTGACCATTTTCAAATTCCACTTTGATCGCTTAACACTTAAGTTGTATGATAAAGGCGAGCGTACTTTGAGGGCGGAGGTGGTGGTACATAATGCTGAGGTTCTGAAGTGCAGAAGAAGTTTGTGCTATTTTGAAGAGATTGTGAACAAATTGGAGGAAGTAATGCAGCATTTTATGAATAGCCTCAAATTTGCTCATGTTTCGTTAATGGGGGCAGGAAAGCTGGAGGAATTAACCAGCCCCACCCAGAGAGGCCAGCGCCGATTGGCAGGAATTAACCTGGCCGACAAAAGAATGCTGGCGCTTTTCGAAACTGTTTTGGCTCTGAGTATTAAACCTGGAGGATACACCCTGAAAGAAGTCGCTGAGAAAATGTCATTGAAACTTGGATTAGAGTATTCAACCCGAAATGCCAGTTATGATTTAAAGAAACTCAGAGGAAAGAACGTGGTGGAGAAAATTCCTAAATCACGGCGTTACCAAACCACAGCAAATGGAGCAGAAAAGATCATTGCAATTTTGGCTTTGCTACAAAAACAATTACCCATGACCCTTTCTGGCTTAGATTCAAACCACAACATCAATCTCAGAGAACCTCAACAAGAGATCAATCACCTGTATGGAAAAGTGATTGAATCAATCAAAGATTTGAACCACTACTATGGAATCCATAAACTTGCATCATAAACGACAATTTGTTGTCGCTAAAAATGCCCTAAGGGCCTAATCTCTTTGAATCTGACATCTCAAAGATCAGGCAGCTTCGAGGCGGGCTTCCAGTTCTTCGAAATAGGTCTCGTCGAACCAGATTCCCGCCTTTGTCGAAGCATCTGGCAAAGAATGATCAACCACGCCCATGCAGTTTTCGCAGGTCTCACCAGGACAAATGAGGTGCTGTGATTGGCAATTGCAGGGTGCGGTGTGTATGAAAAATTGCGTTGGTTTCATCTTGCGATCATTTGGTATGATGTAAAGATTGCGGGGTCGTTTGACATCTCGTGTCAATTTCTGGAAAGAAGTTGTGGAAAGGGAATAATTTTTTGAAAAAAGGCTTTCTGAGTCTGATTTAAGGGGTTTTGGGCGTGCCCCCGTGGCCGGGATGCCGCAGGCGGCCCGGCCACGGGGTCGGCGTGCTGCGGGGTTCCGTGCTGCGCACCCCTGCGGGCCCTCCGCATGCCTCACGCGACCTTTTGACCGATTTCATCGGTCATACGATCATTATAGGTCTGACCCTACATTTTGACCCTTCCAAAAAACTGTAAACTGTAATCCCGATAGCTATCGGGAGTAAACCGAAACTAAAACCGCCTCGCTTCAATCTTTTTATTCAAAAACACTTTCAGCTCCTTCGGTCCGAGCACCTCGACTTCGTCGATCAGGCCGAGGATGAAGCGGCTTACGCCGATGAAACTGTTCACATTCGCCTCGAATTTGTAATTGTGGACATCCTCTTTCCAGATAAACTTGCGGGAAAGCGGAAATTCCTCCTTCAATAGGTTGGCTGCCCGCAGGCTCATGAGCAGGGTCACCTGGTGGGTTTCGCCGCCGTTGATGCCAAAAATGTCTGGCTTTTCTTCCAGTTCGTGGAAAGGTTCGAATTTCCAGGGGGTATCCAGCAATAAAATGTCCCCGATCCGTTCAATTTTGAAGGTTTTATTCTTATTGGGACCCACTTCAAAGCATTTCACAAAGATGCCGTCACCCGAGAATGCATAAGGCTCGACCGTGCGGTCCTTGATACTTTGGGAATTGCCCGAGCGGTAATTGCGCAGTTTTACCTGTACCCGGTCGCGGGCCGCTTTGGAAAGCAATTCCACATTGCGGGAAATATCGCCCTTGAGGGCTACTTTCAGCACGTCTTCCATGCCTGAAAAAGTCAGCAGCTTTTCCAGAATTTGCTTGCGAATGGGGTGAGAGTCGGGGATGGAAGATACTGCGCGGGACAGAATTCCAGCTTCCTCGGCCGTGAATTGCAGGTTTTTCTCAAATTTGGCCACTTCCTGATCCACCCCACGGATCACAAATTTGCCCCGCTTCACCTCCTCGGGAAAAAATCCCACTTCCTTGAGCACTTCCAGATCGCGGTAAATGGTGCGGTAAGACACGCCCAGTTTTTCGGCCATCTCCGTGATACTCAACCCAATGGGTGTGCGGTAGAGCAACATGATTTGCCTGAACAGGCGCAGGAGCTTGCCTTTATAATCTTTGTCTGTTTGAGTCGCGTCTGACATGTGTATTGCTTTGCTCGCTAAGCTACGAGTATAGGCTTAAAGCTGCAAGTTACAGGCTTAAGCTTCGGGCCGCAAGCTGCGAGCTTTGAGCCAATCTGAAACGGAGACCCACTGTGTGATTCCTCTATGCTCTCAGCATCCGAATTTGCTTGCAGCTTGAAGCCAACAGCTTGAAGCTTAAAGCTAATTTCCTACCTTTGCAGCCTATGAAAGATAAAGTCGTTTTAATCACGGGCGGCAGCAGCGGGATTGGCAAGGCCCTGGCCGAGCGCTTCGCCAAAGCGGGGGCCAAAATCGTCATTACGGGACGCAACAAGGAAAATCTGGATCTGGTGGTGGAGGAATTGCGCAAATCGGGAACCCAGATTTCGGGCGTGGCCGGGGATGTGAGCGTGTACGAGGATTGCGAACGCATGATCAACCGCGCGGTCAAGGTCTATGGTGGGATTGACATTCTGATCAATAATGCCGGCATGTCCATGCGGGCCTTGTTTGAGGATCTGGATGTGGTTGTGATTGAAAAATTGATGCAAATCAATTTTTATGGTACGGTTTACTGCACCAAACTGGCTTTGCCACATATCCTGAAATCCAAAGGAAGCATCATTGGCATCAGTTCTGTGGCTGGCTGGCGCGGCTTGCCCGGCCGCACAGGCTATACTGCCTCCAAATTTGCCATGAATGGTTTTCTGGAAGCCCTGAGAACTGAACTCTTATATAAAGGAGTGCATATCATGGCGGTGGCACCCGGATTTACCTCCAGCAATATCCGCAATACGGCCTTTGTAGCCGACGGAAGTCAGCAGGGAGAAAGTCCGCTGGATGAAGGAAAAATCATGTCAGCCGAGGAATGCGCGGACATGATCTTCAAAGCCACAGTCAAGCGCAAACGCACTTTGATCGCAGATCGCCAGGGCAAAATGACCATATTTTTCAATAAATGGCTGCCTGGCTGGCTGGATAAAAAGGTCTTCGACCATTTTGCCCGGGAAGCGAATTCGCCATTGAAGAAGTAGATTTTATAGATTTTAGATGATAGAGATTGGGGGCCTTTTGTAAAAAGGTATATCTGATTGGGGAAAAATGTGATAATAGATCCCCTCAACTGAGTTCTGAATATCCCTGATTATTGGCCCTGGAAAAGAAAAATTTTGGGGTTGATGCTGAAATTGTGTGCGACGAAATTAGTTTCGGACAATGATTTCCTGCAAAAATGGTTATCTTAAAGGAATAGAAATTAAGATATGGACGTATTCGGCGGAAAGATAAAGAACAAAATCATATCGGATCTCAAATCGATTTCAAATTTGGATTTGCTGAATCAGATTTTAGAATTTCTGAGATTAGCAAAATTGACGGGGGAGGAACCCAAAAGTAATAAGAATGCGGTTCTTTCCTTTGGGGGAATTATTTCAAACGAGGAGGCAATTGAACTCAGAAGTACAATTGATAAGGAGTTCAACCAAATTGAAGTTGTTTGGTGAAAATCCTAAAACGCCTTCGCTACCTTCCTGTACAGGAAATTCCTTTTCTGGTGGTGATTGTGGTGTTGCATATTTCGGCATTTGTGGCGGCCCTGGTCCGTACTTCTTACCTCACAGATGACTCCATTCAGTACCTGACCATGGCCGAAAATCTGTGGTCGCACGGTGTGCTCTCCCAGTCCTACCTGCCACCTTTGGTGGCAGATATTCAGCGGGTGCCGGGTTACCCCGTCTTTTTGATGCTCCTGGGACGGATTCCCTGGTTGGTGCTGCTGGCGCAGCACGGACTGGTCCTCCTAAGTGGCAGGCTCCTGTTTTTGATCCTCAAAGAGCAATTCCCCAAACGTACTGCCGTATTGGCCAGCTATCTGTATCTGTTGATGCCCTATCCCGTCCTCTTTGCCAGCCTGATTTTGAGCGAGGTTTTATTCATTTTCCTTTTTCTGTTGTCCCTGTATTTCTGGGTCAAAGCCTTCAAAAGTGGAAAAATTCCCCATTTGGGACTGGCCTTTCTGGTTTTGGGACTGGCCTGCCTGGTCAAGCCCGTGGGGATCGTGGTGATCCCTGTGTTGGGGCTGCTGAGTTTTTGGCGGTTGCTGAAAGAAAAACGAAATGCCGCTTTGGGCCTGGGGGGCATGGTTTTGGGAGCAGGGCTGGTGATTTTTCCCTGGTTGCTGCGCAACCAGGCAGTTTCCGGGCACTTTGCTTTCAGTTCTATGTCGGGCATGGGCATGCTCCATGGACGGTTGGGCGGTCTGCAAGCAGACCGCGAGGGAAAACCCATCGATGAACATTACATGTACATGGCGGGCGACAGCATTGCAGGGTTGGAACTGGGACTGCCCGCCCTGCGGGAGTATTACTCGTCCAAAGAAAACCACGATGCCCAGGCCTATCCGGGCAGGGTAGGGGCTATTACGGTTGGGTTTTTCCTTCGTCATCCTCTGGATGGAGCGATTTTTATGCTGAAATCCGGGGCCAGGATGCTGGGTGGGGTAGGCTACGGCTGGTCGGGAAAATTATTTGGCAGCCGGTTTACCGCAATTTTGGATGCAATTCTTTCAGGCTTGATCCTGTTGCTCCTGTATGGCTCAGTAATCCTTTCCCTGAGGTACATTCGGGCCTGGCCCTGGCTGCTGTGGGCTTCCTTGAGCCTTTTTTGCCTGATTTTGCTGGCCTCAGCCGCAGGCTGGGCCGACGGACGCTATCGCATGATTGCCGATCCATTGCTGATCGTTTTTTTCGCCTTTTTGCTCGAAAAACGGGTTTTCAGGCTGAAAATCTGAATAATTTGCTTAGGGGAAAAAATCAGGCCCCTGCAATAATTCAGTAATTCTTACGTTTGCAAAAATACATGCTTTCCAGGCAAAAAAGGAGTTTACAATGCGTCAATCCTTTTGTAGATTTGCGCTGAAGTAATACATTTAAGATCTTTACATAAATAAATGATCGCTTTTCGGGAGGAAGTTTGTTTTTCAATCCACACAACCCCATTTTTAGCTTGTTATCTTTCCTTCCTCCAATTTTGAACCCATTTAATTAAATAGCCATGAACCCATTTGTTATCCAGGTCGACATTCAGGTAGAGTAGTTTCACTACTCTCATTTTGTTTCCTTCTAATCTGATCATTTCCCTGATTCAAGGGTTGATTCATTCCATTTTCAACCTTTTTGTTCCCGGTCCTTCTTCAGGGTGGAGCTAACCATGATTTCAGCCATCAGTTGTGAGGTTTGCTCCTCATAAACCCTCTGAAATTCCCAGGTTTAACCCCCGGAGAGATTGAATTTTTAAAGGTACCTTTTGTCGGTTTGAATCTTTTGATTTCAGCCCGCAGGACCGTTGGCCTGATGTTCAACCCTCTCCAAAATCTCCAAAATGTAGAGAATCAGGGAAATAATACTAAAAAATGGCCCTAAATCGTATACAATAGTACGCTGGCATGTGTATTTCCCCCCTTACCTTCCCCTTGATGTTTCCATAATTTTACAGGATTGACATCATCAAACGTGTCCGGAAAATGAAGAAACTCATTCGTTGGATCGCGGCAGTGGCTTTTTTGCCCCTGTTCGCATTCGCATTTACCCATAACCCACCCGAAAAAAAACATCCTGAGGGGGATATTGAAAAGGAGGTCGAGGGAGCCTGGTCCAGGCATCTCCTGCGCAGCATGACCCTCGACGAAAAAATCGGCCAGCTTTTCATGGTGGCCGCCTATTCCAACAAAGATGAGGCTCATTACAAGCAAATTGACTACCTGGTCGAAAAACTTCACATTGGGGGTTTGATCTTCATGCAGGGCGGTCCCAAACGGCAGATTAAACTGATCAACCGCTACCAAAACAAAGCCAGGATTCCCCTTCTCATGGCCCAGGATTCTGAATGGGGCCTTTCCATGCGCCTCGACAGCACCCTTTCATTTCCCCGCAACATGACTTTGGGGGCCATCCGCGAGGATACCCTCATCTTTCGCATGGGCGAAGAATTGGGTCGTCAGTGCCGCCGGGTAGGCATTCAGGTAAATTTTGCCCCCGTGGTAGATGTCAATAATAATCCCGCCAACCCGGTCATCAACGATCGTTCCTTTGGAGAAATGCGCGACAATGTGGCCCGCAAAGGGATTCAACTTATGGCCGGCATGTACAGTGCTTCTGTCCTGGCCTGCGCCAAGCACTTTCCCGGCCACGGCGATACGGGTACGGATTCTCACCTGGATCTGCCCGTCATTCGCCACAACCGCGCCCGTCTCGACAGCATTGAATTATATCCCTTCCGCCAGCTCATTGAGGCCGGGGTACCTTCTGTCATGATTGCCCACTTGTACGTGCCCGCCCTGGATTCCACCCCCAATCAACCCTCCACCCTCAGCAAAAAGATCGTTACCGACATGCTGAAGAAGGAAATGGGGTTCCGCGGATTGATATTCACAGATGCCCTCAACATGAAGGGGGTCACCAAGTTTTACAAACCCGGCGAAGTGGATGTAAAGGCCCTGCTGGCCGGGAATGATATCCTGCTCTTTTCTCAGGACGTATCCACGGCAGTGGCTCAGATTAAAGAAGCCCTGGAAAAGGGCGAAATCACCCCCGAAGAACTCGACCAACGGGTGCTCAAAATCCTGCTGGCCAAAGAATGGGCTGGCCTCAACGTTCAGAAAACCATTGAGCAACTCACATCCTACGACGATATTACCAACCTGGAGGGACTGATTCTGCGTAAGCAATTGTACGAATCGGCCATTACCCTGGCCCGCAACGACAGCAACCTCATCCCCATTGGCAGCCTGGCTCAGCGCAAAGTGGCCCAGGTTCAGATCGGGGGCACAGATCACGGCCCATTTTACCAGACCGTGAAAAAATATGGACCGCTTGATTATTATTATCTGCCCTCTGTCTCAGATGCCGGGCAGCGCAAAGCCGTACTTCAGGCCTTGCAAAAATCTACCACCGTTTTGGTTACGGTGGAAGGCATGAACAAATATGCAGGCCGCAATTTTGGGGTGAGCGTGGCCACGGTCGATTTCATGCACGAGCTCAACAAAACCCAAAAGGAAGTGGTGCTCACCCTGTTTGGCAATCCCTATTCCCTCAAAAATTTCGGTCCCGAAACGGCCGTCATTGTGGCCTACGAAGACGCTCCCGAGGCTCAGGTGGCCGCAGCTGAGGTGATTTTTGGCGGATTGGTACCCTCAGGTCAGTTGCCTGTGACTGCCTCAGATTTTTTCCGGGCTGGCCAGGGCCGCCTGGGACGTTTTCCCGAAAGATTTGCCTTTGCCTGGCCTGAAGAGGCAGGCATGAAAGGCCAGGAACTGGCCCGCATTGATGCCATCGCCAAAGATGCCATTTCCAAAGGAGCCACCCCCGGGTGTGCGATCCTGGTCATGCGCGGCAATAAAATCGTCTATGACAAAGCCTTTGGCAATACCGTTTACAAAAACGGCACCCCCATTGATCCCTACAATTCCATGTACGACCTCGCTTCGGTCACTAAGGTCACAGCCACCACGCTGGCCACCATGCGTCTGGTAGAGGAAGGCAAGATCAACCTCGACGAGAAAGTTTCCGCCTACCTGCCCGATCTGGCCGAATCCAACAAATCCAAAATCAAAGTCAGGAACCTCCTGACCCATAATGCAGGCCTCAAAGCCTGGATTCCATTCTACATGGACACTTACGCAAAAGACAATAAACTGAAGCTCGACACGGCCATTTACTCCAATAAAAAGGACGAGCGCTTTTGTGTGCCCATTTTGGACGGATTGTACATGTGCGTCGATTACCAGGATTCCATCTGGGGCAAAATCATCAATTCCGGGGTGGGTTCCGAGCAGCGGGTGGTGTACAGCGATCTGGGATTGATCATCATGGGACGCATCATCGAGAAAGTGAGCGGCACCAGCCTCGACCACTACGTGGATTCGGTCTTTTATCAGCCCATGGGGCTCAATAATACCTGTTTCAATCCCGGTCTAAAGGGATTGGGCAAGCGCTGCGTACCCACGGAGCTCGATCAGGCCTGGCGGGGAGGCGAAGTGCAAGGCTTTGTGCACGACCAGGCTTCTGCCATGCTGGGTGGCGTTTGCGGTCACGCAGGGCTTTTTTCCAATGTCTATGACCTGGCCAAACTCTTCTACATGGTCAACAACCGCGGCGAATATGGCGGCATGAAGTTTTTCGACCAGAAAACCATCACGGATTTTACCGCCCGCCAGTACAAAAACAGCCGCAAAGGTCTGGGCTGGGACAAACCCGACACGGATTCCAAAGACGGCACCCCCTGTTCTCAATACAGTTCAGAACTCACCTTCGGCCACACGGGCTTCACCGGCATTGGCGCCTGGTGCGACCCCAAAGAGGACATCGTCATGATTTTCCTCTCCAACCGCACCTATCCCGACGCCAACAACAAAAAACTCCTCGGCATGAACGTGCGCAGCAACATCATGGACGTGATCTACGAGTCGATTTACGCGTTCGAGAATCCGGATTGGGGGGTGAAGTAGGGGAATTGCATGATGGGGTTTGTTTAAAATGTCCACACGAACGCACAAAAATCACCGGCCCTCCGGGCCGGTCACGGGCCCGGAATCCCGTCCCCGTGTGGGCTGGGCTGTCCGTCCGCACCCCGGGGGCCACGCATGCTGCGCAACGGCCCCCGGGAAGCCAACCCTGCTCCACGGCGGCCCGCAAAAAGCACCGCGGCCCGCCAGGATCCCACGTACAGCCGAGGCCACTTTACCAAAAAGCATGAAATCCAAGGGAAGGGGGATTTTTACCCTGATTTGTCTGCTCCTTTGCCTGAATTTACCCCTCCACGCCGCCCAGATCAACATCGTCATTCCCACCAACACCCTGGAGCACCCCGTTTCGGGCAGTGCGGTCACCGACGCCATCAACCTTTTGCAAAAGGCTTGTCAATGCACGGTAGCACCCGTTTCTCGGCATTCTTTCGAGTCGCGGATTGAGATCATTTTGCCTGAGATCAACCCGCTGGCGGAGATGCCGCCCACGGTGTTTGCCCGCAAATCCCGCTTCCCCTACCTCAATGTGCCCGACCGCAACTTTTCCTGGACGGCCGGGCGGGAAGGCAATCAGCGCATCATTTTCCTTTCTGCGGCCAATCCCCATGCGGTGGCGGCTGGAATCTATGGATTAATGCAGGAACTGCTGGGCTTTCAGTTTTACCATCCCCGCGAAACCTACATTCCAGACCTGCGCGAATGGCCCCTGCCCGACAAATTCGAATTTGCCGGGCGTCCCCGCTTCGATAAAATGGGGTTCCACCTCCATACCCAGCATCCCCTCGAACTGACCCGACCATTGCTGGATGTGAAAGAAACCAAAGGTCTGGAGGAAGTCAAAGAATACATTGACTGGCTGGCCCGCAACGGACAAAATTATTTCGAATTCAACCTGCTGGAGGGCATCAGCCATGAGCAATGGCCCCAACATGCCAAAGAATTTGTGGACTATGCCCACAAACGCGGCATCCTGGCCGGGGTGGACATTTCCCTCCACATGATCCAGCAAAAATCCTGGATGTTATACCAAATGCCCCTCAAATCCTTTCTTTCCAAAGAAAAACAGGTAAAAAAGAACCTGGACTGGCTCCTGCAGGCCGATTGGGATGTGCTCAACATGGAATTTTCCACCACGGAATTCACGGGCGGCAACAAGGCTAAAAAGGTCGAATTGCAACTCCAGATCCTCGAATATCTTGCTGAGAGAAGTAAACAGGTGAAACTCATGGGGCGCAAACACGTGGTGAAGGAAAGTACGGAACTGGACGGCAAAAAGAACGAAGAAGCCGTTCCCGAACTCAACGACAAGCAAAAGGAGCTCGATTCCAACCGCGGGGTAATGCCGCATACGGTCATGTTTTACAGTCTGCAGGACGAAAATGCCCCGGTTTACGGCAACGAAAACCTGACCCACATGCTCGATATGATCAAAGATCAGAAAAAGGAGCGCGAAGTCTGGTATTACCCCGAATCTGCTTACTGGGTCACTTTCGACAACTCAGTGCCCATGTTTTTGACCCCTTACCTCAGTGCCCGCCTGCAGGATATCCTGCTGGTGGATTCGCTCGGCGTTCCCGGCCACCTCACCTTCAGTTCGGGGTGGGAGTGGGGCTACTGGCTGTTTGACTGGAGCATTGCCCGCTGGAGTTGGGAATACACGTGGAATGGCGACAAACAGCCCCTCGATCCGTGGATGTATCCCCCTCAAATGACCCGCGAAGTGGCCGACGTGCGCCTCTGGCGCGAGGTGGTGGAATTGCAGGAAAAGTATCTTAAGGAAAAGAATCTCATGGGCTACATGGTGGCTCAAACCATCACGGACGAAGTCAAGGGGAAATTCAACCTTCATCTGGCACCCCGTCCGGTCATTCCCTACCGCGAAATGTACCGCGGCGATATAGGTGACGACACCCTGCGCTTGCTCAGAAATCAGGTGATCCCTGCCCTGAAGGAATTTTCTGAAAAGTCTGCTGACCTGGCCCGCAAGCTCGAGGACCGCAAGTCTGCCTGGCCCAAAAAGCTTCAACCTCTGGTGGATGAGTGGGTGGACGGAATCAAAATCACGGGATTGCGGGCCCTTCACCGCTATTATGTGCTCAATTACATCCTGCGCAAAAATCTGGAATTGCACTCCAAAGGCACGGATCCCGTGGCGGCCAAGGAATTTTTGGGCAAAGCCCGACAGACCCGTCTGTTGGCCCTGGGCCTGGTCAGGCGGCGCGAAGCGGCCTATCGCTATCCCCTGGAAAGGCTGGCCCGCAAGGGCAAAGAGCCCACAGCTTACCATTTTGGCTACCTGTACCCGGTCACCAACCTGCATTTTTGGGAGCGCGAAGAAATGCAGGCCCAGAAAAATAAATGGGGACCGTTTTTCCGAAATATCTGGAATGTGCCACGGATTATTGGGGTGATTGATTAACTGACGGCTATTATTTCCCGGGGAGAATGATTTTCCGGGCAGCAAATGGACCGATCCTGCGCCCCCTTTTTTGAAAAAGTTTTATATTTGTCTTCAGGCCCAATGACAATTTTGCCATTGGAATTTGCCTCTCACGATCATTAACCTTGTTAACCATGGATTCTATCATTCGCAATTCGATAATCTGGAAAGTTCAGGCGATTCTTTTGTTTCTCGCCATCCTGTGCAATTCTGCATTTACCCAACCCTCACCTTTGCAGGTTGACCTGACCTCATCCCATCAATCCCTGACCCAATTCAAGGGCAATCCAATTGAAAATCAGATGGAAACCAAGGGAATTCTGTTTTTGGAAAACCAGGGTCAGGTCCTTGACCAACATGGAAATCCAAGGCCAGATATTCTTTTTCTGGCCCGTACGGGTGCGCTGAAGGTTGCTGTAGCCGGAAATGGGATCAGTTACCAATTTGAAAAAGCTATCCTGAAGGAGAAAGGTGAGCAGAAAAAAGAAGATAATGCACTTCCCGGCCGTGAAATCCCGGAAACTCCCGACGTATCGACCTACAGGATCGACATGAAATTGCAGGGTGCAAATCCTGATCCCATGGTGGTAAAGGAAGGGCCAAATGCCTATTATGAAAATTATTATAATATCCCTTCTGCTCCTGAGGGCATTTTAGGAGTGAAATCCTGGCAGAAAATCACCATGCTGGAAGTGTATCCGGGCATTGACTGGGTGATTTATTCACATGGGGAGGGTTTGAAATACGATTTCATTGTCCATCCTGGCGCTGATCCTTCGCAGATCAGGTTGAAGTATGAAGGTGCGGCAGAAATGCACCTCAATGACCAGGGAGGGCTGGTGGTGAAATCTCCTTTGGGAGAAATAACTGAGGATGCCCCGCTTTCGTTTTCCGGCGACGAGCCAGTGGATTCCCGCTTCAGGTTGGAGAACGGGGAAATCTCCTTTTCAATGGGCCCCTATGATCCAAATCAAACCCTTAGAATTGATCCAACCCTCGCCTGGGGCACCTATTATGGGGGAACCCTACAGGAAATTGGTTATTGTATCGCTCTGGATGGAACAGGAGATATTTACCTGGCTGGATTTACAGGCAGTTCCAATGCGATTGCTTCTGGAGGGCACCAAAATACCTGGGGCGGAAGTGCGGATGCATTTTTGGCAAAGTTTAATTCGGCTGGTGTTAGGCAATGGGCTACTTATTACGGAGGTACTTCAAGTGATTACGGATATTCCACTGCAGTTGACGGTGGGGGAAACGTGTATCTTGCCGGCTGGACTGCAGGCAGTGCAGGAATTGCCTCGGGTGGCCATCAGAATACATTTGGAGGTGGGAATGATGCTTTTCTGGTAAAATTCAACTCATCAGGGATTCGCCAGTGGGGGACCTATTATGGGGGGAATTTTTCTGAAAATGGTTATTCAGTTTCCGTTGACCCAGTTGGCAATGTGTTCCTTGCAGGGTCGACAAATAGTTCAAATGCGATTGCATCAGGAGGACACCAGAATACCGTTGGCGGTGGTCAGGACGGCTTCCTTGCCAAATTCAATCCTTCAGGTGTACTTCAGTGGGGCACTTATTATGGTGGGGCAGGTCTGGATGTCACATATACCTCCTACTCTGACCCGGGTGGAAACGTTTACATTTCAGGAACCACAAACAGTAGCAGCGGAATCGCTTCGGGTGGGTTCCAGAATGCGATTGGTGGAGGTTATGATGCATTTCTGGTGAAATTTAATGCCGCAGGCGTTCGCCAATGGGGCACATACTACGGTGATTCAGGTCAGGATTGGGGTTTTTATTCGGGAAGGGATAATTCTGGCAATCTATACATTTCAGGAAAGACCACAAGTACTTCCAACATTGCTTCAGGTGGGTTCCAAAATACAATTGGGGGTGCCTATGATGCATTTCTTGTAAAGTTTTCCTCTGCAGGAGCCCGGCAATGGGGCACCTATTACGGGGGGACAGGGGATGATCTCGCTCTGAGTGTCGCCTCAGACATTCAAGGTAATGTTTATCTGGCAGGACAAACAAAAAGTTCTTCAGGGATAGCCTCGGGCGGTTTCCAGAATACTTTTGGGGGACTTCAGGATGGATTGTTGGTGAAGTTTAATTCGGCAGGACAAAGGGATTGGGCATCTTATTTGGGTGACCCAAACGGTACCACCAATTGGTCTGTGGCTTGCGCCGGCACGGGAAGTGTTTATATTACCGGGGAAACTTATAGCTCCACCTCGATTGCCCTAAACGGGCACCAAAACACCTTATCTGGCTCGACTGACGCATACCTTATCAAAATCCAGCAATGCCAACCATCCACCCATACCCTCAATCCAAACGCCTGCGACAGTTATTCCCTCAACGGCCAGACCTACACCTCCAGCGGCACCTACACCCAAACCCTTTCCAACTCCCAGGGCTGCGACAGCATTCTGACCATTAACCTTTCGCTGAGCCAAAGCAGCAGCCATACCCTCAATCCAAACGCCTGCGACAGTTACACCCTCAATGGCCAGACCTACACCTCCAGCGGCACTTTCACTCAAACCCTGACCAATTCTCAGGGCTGCGACAGCATTCTGACCATAAACCTTTCCCTCAATCAAAGCACCAGTCAAACCCTCACCCAAAATGTTTGCGACGGCTACAATCTCAACGGGCAAACCTACACCTCCAGCGGCACCTACACCCAAACCCTGACAAATTCCCAGGGTTGCGACAGCGTCCTGACCCTGAATCTTACGGTCAGGCACAGCAGCAGCCAAACTCTTACCCAAACCGCCTGCGACGGATTCAGTCTCAATGGTCAGACTTATACCACCAGCGGTACCTACACTCAAATGCTAACCAATTCTGAAGGCTGCGACAGCACATTGACCCTGAATCTCACGGTCAATCATGGCACGAGCAGCACCCTTACCCAAAGTGCCTGTGACGGGTTTTCCCTGAACGGGCAAAACTACACTTCCAGCGGTACATTTACCCAAACCCTGACCAATGCCGCAGGTTGCGACAGCACCCTCACCCTGAATCTCACCATCAATTCTTCGCCAGTTGTATCCATTTCACCCGTTTCAGGACCAGTTTGTTTGAATGCAGGAGTCGTTAGCCTGAGCGCCACCCCTGCGGGGGGCACTTTCTCAGGAACAGGCGTCTCAGGTTCCTCCTTCGACCCCACGGTTGCCGGGGTGGGCACCCATTCGATCACCTATTCCTACACAGATGCGAATGGATGTGATGGAATGGACAGCATTTCAGTAACCGTGGTGATTTGCAATGGCACGCCTGATCCCCTCCTGACCGAAATCCGCCTTTTCCCCAACCCCAACCGCGGGATTTTCACCCTGGACGGCATACAGCCTGGAAGCCAGATCGAAGTTTGGAATGTATTTGGGCAGATGATCTTCGAGGAACAAGTTTGGCAAACCCAACAGGAAGTAAATCTGGAAAATGCCGCCCAGGGTACCTATTTTCTGAAATTAAAATTTGGGGAATCACAGGTCGTGCGCAAGGTGGTCATTCAGTAAAGAATGGTTTGGGGGGAGTTTGAATTGAATTTGCTTAGAATTTCTGCACGAAATTTGCTTGTTTTACTAAAACAGCCTGAAAAGCATAATGCATAAAATACTGGTTCTGATTTTGTTGCTGTCTTTAACCTGCCTGGGCGGATTTGCCCAGGGCTGGGATGCATACAGCACCAAGATCGACACCTTTGAGGCCATTATCAGTGTGGATCTGGCCTTGCGCCTGGAAAAAACGGATGAAACCCGCCCTGAAGCCCTGGTGATTGAATTGCGTGCCCTCGAAACAGACGAGCGGGGATTTCCCCGCCGTGAGGAGTGGGATGCCCTCAACGCCATCGAGGATACCCTGGCCGGGGAAATTGGCCGCCTGGGCGGTCGCTACGTAGGTCGCGTGATGTATAATGGCAAAAAACAGTTGTTTTTTTATGTGGCTGATACCCAGAAAGTATTGAACGTTCTCGATCCCCTGATTTCCACCTTCAAAGCCTACCATCCCGGCCTCAAAGTCACCCACGATCCCGAATGGCAGTATTACCATTCCTTCCTTTTTCCTCAACCCCGTGAATTCAACGCCATCGTCAACCAGCGTCAACTGGCAGAGCTCCAGGCAGCTGGCGACCGCCTGCAAACCCCGCGTGCCATCTTTCACTGGGCCTATTTCCCCAACGAAAACGACCGCGAAATGTACCGCGACCGCATGAAAGAGGCCCGTTTCAGGATTGACAAAGAAGTACGCACCACGGGTGAGGGCAAATATCCCTTTGCCCTGCAGTTTTCCCGCAAGGATCTGCCCGACCTCAGCCTGCTCAACGAGCTCACCTGGCAATTATACAAACTGGCCGAAAAGTACGGCGGCATGTACGAAGGCTGGGAATGCGAAGCCGTGGAGGAGTGAAATCCCCCTCAATACCCCAAGCCTACCTCCCCACCCACCTGAACGACTTGTCGTCCAGGGCCCGCATGGTGCAAAGCACCCCGTTCAGGTGATCGACTTCATGCTGAATCAACTCAGATTCTGCTCCTTCGGCCTTCCATTCCTGGCGATGCCAGTTTTCGTCACGGTATTTCAGGGTAAGTGATTGGTGCCTTTCCACCCGTACCAGCAGGTTGGGAAAACTCATGCAGTCGTCCCAGATTTCGAACATTTCCGGGCTCAGGTCATACATTTCAGGATTGAGAATGATGCGGGGCTGCCCCAGATCAATGTAAATGAGGCGCTTCATGATGCCCAATTGAGGCGCGGCAATGCCGCGCCCGAACTGATACTGCTCCCTTATTTCCTGCATGGCCTGGGCCAGATCAGCTACCCAAAGAGGAACCAGTTCCAATTCAGATTCCAATACGGGCTCACAATTTTCATACAGCCGGGGATCGCCCAGCAGAAGAATGTCTTTCAGACCTTTTCGCTGCATTTTATAATCGATTGAAAAATTGACTTTTACTTTCAGCTCACATTCACCTGAAATTGCCGCCGGGGGCATTCATTCCCAATTTACCATCAATTCACCTTAGAAGAACAAAATCCTACTTTCTTTTTGTGATTCCCTCACCCAAACCCCCGTTTCACTCAAAAATTGGGGTGTTTCGCCCTTTATTTTTCCAGAAAAACCCTTTCCCGCCTACATTAATAGATAAGCTCAGGCAAGAGTAAAGACAATATTTAATCCACTCTTTTCCTCTAAATCAAAGTTAAATGAAAAATAGAATTCAAACCCTCCTGATACTGTTGCTCCTTTTATTTTCCCAGACCATCCTGCTACCCTCTTGTTCCCAATCCTGGGAGGACGAAGAGGAGGAAGAATATGAAGATGAAATGGGGGCTGATGAATGGTTTTTTGCCAAAAAAGGCAATGAAAACGGCGAATTTCCCCCGGGCATGACGGCTGGCTGGCTGGCCCAGGTAAAACGGAATGATGAAAAATATTCCAGTCGCTCGACCTATTTTACCCAGATCACCGAGCTTGGTCCCAACGGACTCGGGGGCAGAACCCGGGCCCTTTGTGTGGACAGGACAGATGGGGGGCGGGTGCTGGCAGGAGCAGCCAGCGGTGGGATCTGGCTAAGTACAGACACAGGAGACACCTGGATTCCCAAGCTTGACCATGAATTGACAATTAGTATTTCTGACATTGTCCAGGACCCGTTTAATGCAGATATCTTTTGGGCTTGTACGGGAGAGGCTGTAACCAATGGTTTTCCCGGCTTGGGAATTTTCATTTCTACGGATGCTGGTGACTCATGGGACCTGGTTCCAGGGTCCGAGAATGAGGCTGGTCTGAAAAATACCTGGCGTATGGCAGTGGGCGGTACTTCTGCAGATCCTCTCCTGTATGTCGCAACCAAGGATGATGGGATTCTTTGTTCTGCAGACAGTGGGAAAACATGGACCAATCCCTACACAAGTAACCACGCCATCTGTGACATTTTGTCTTTCCCAAATGGGGGAATTATGTTTGCTGAATCAGGAACGGGGATAGGGTACTATTATAACGGAACCATGGCCTGGGTAAATCTGAGCCTCTCCCTCGATTTTAACCGCATAGAAATCGCCCACAGTGCATCTGAGCCGTACAAGGTTTATGCCCTTTTTGGGGATGAGGATTCAAGTAAATATTTTGGGTCTATGGAAATCGTTAGTGGGGCCTGGCAGTATACCCCTCACGTTGCACCCAAAATTGGATACACCCAGGGCTCTTATCAATTGATGTTGGGCGTGTCAGAAAATAACAGCGATTATGTGGTGGCAGGAGCCAAAGATGTGAGAGTGAGTACTACTGGTGGGGTAAAGCCTTCAGGTGGGCATGCCTGGGTAAGTGGAGCAAGCGGCCATCCCGATTCGCATGTGGCCAAAGGAATCCCGGGTACCAATTATTTCCTGATTGGCAACGATGGAGGCATTTATAAACACAAATGGCTGGCCCATGGATTTAAGGAAGGGTGTAATTCCAACTATTACGTGACCCAGTTTATATCCGGCAATTATGGCCCTTCAGGTCAATTGGTGATTGCCGGATCCCAGGATAACGGAACCCAAAGAATTTTCGCCGGGGGAAATCGCACCAGGGTACTGGGAGGGGATGGAGCGTACTGTCATATTTCTCTCCAAAATCGAAATTTTGCATGGGCAGAGCGTCAAAAAGGAGGGATGTTCAGTTCTTCGAATTTCATGGCTGGAAAACCAAGTTTTACCAAGCTTGTAAAACATCCTGATATGAAGGCGCAAAAGAATGATTTTTATAATGAAAATCAGATGAATTACCTGGATGGAAACCAGCTTTACACCCGCACCAATTCAGGTTTCTGGCGCACCACAGATGGAGGAAGCAGTTTTGATGAGATCGCGAGTGGAAGCATCACAAAAATCAATGCCATTGGGGTTTCATATGATGAAAATCCCGTGGTCTATATTGCCCGAAACCCCGTTAATCCCACCCCACACACCCTTATCTTGCGCTTTGAGGATGCTAAAACAATTCCTCAGAACGATTACGATACCATTTTCGGCATTCCCAGCCTGATTGACGGGGATATTGTGGGCGGAATTACGGTCCATCCCAGCGATCCAAACACCATTTTTCTTGCCTTATCCCAAAATGTAAACCGGGAACGTGCGGTAATGGTCACCAATTGCGATGGAACCCCCGACTGGAATGAAATGCATACCACCGGCGTGCTGCCCGAGAATGCCGGGGTCAATAAAATTGCGGTAGATCCCGAAGATCCGGATAATGTCTGGTTTCTGGGCACGGACATAGGCCTTTGGTACACCACCAACGCGGGCACGGACTGGATTCACGAAACAGACATCCCCAATGCCATCATTTCCGACCTGCGCCTGCGCATTTCCGACCGCAGACTGTTTCTTTTCACCAAAGGACGTGGGGTCTGGTGGCTGGATCTGCCCGAAAGCGCCTGCACTTCTCCCACTTCACTTCCTTATAAAGATTCGTTCGAATCCACCATCACCTGGACCCAGGAAACCACTGACGACCTGGACTTTTCCCTTGGAACCGCCCCTTCAGGCAATCCAAACACAGGTCCACAATCAGGAGCCAACGATGAATCGAACTATCTTTATGCCGAGGGAACGGCCTCAGGTGAGGTTGCGGCCATGATTTCACCCTGTTTTGATTTTGATGACGTGGAAGATCCCATGTTCAAATTCGATTACCACCTCTTTGGCAGCGGGGCCGGCACCCTGAAACTCTTTACCCGCATCAATGCAGGTTCCTGGGTGGAAATCTGGTCCAAAACGGGCAATCAGGGCGATGTCTGGCATACAGAAAGGCTGACCCTGTCCACTTACGGGTTTACCAACCGGGTTACCTACAAATTCGAATATACCACGGGCGGTTCCACCAACAACCAGGTGGCCCTGGATCTGATTGAGGTGGTTGAATCACCAGGATGCGTTGACCTGGACGATACCCCTCAGAACCAGAGCTTTGAATCAGGCATAGGATTTTACAATCAATTTCCCGCCGACGACGGAGATTGGACCATCATTTCGGGCTCAACTCCCACCTCGGCCACCGGGCCTTCGGCTGCCTCAGACGGCTCCTACTATATTTACGCAGAAGCCAGCGGCACCCAAAACGGGGATTTGATTGGTTTTCAGTCCCAATGCATCGACATGCACGACTGGTACAGCCCGCAAATCGAGTTTGATTACCACATGTATGGCTCGGATGTGGGCACCTTCACGGTTTCCTCTCAGGTGGATCAGCTTCCCTGGACGGATGAATTGGTGGTTTCGGGTAATCAGGGAAATCAATGGGAAAGTGCTTTCCTCGATCTGCTGCACCTGAAGGGGAAATCCTATGTGACCATGAAGTTTTTTGCCGAAATGACTGGCGGCGATGCGGGTGATATTGCCATGGATCGGGTGATAATTTCAGACAATCTCTGCAACCGCGAATTTCCTCTGGCCCTGAGTTTTGAGGGAAATAATTGGGATACCCAGGACCTTTGGCTGCTGCAGCAGGGAGGTTCAGCGGGGAGCGCGACCGGGCCCGAGGAGGCAGCTGAGGGAGATTATTACTATTACGTGGATGCCACCAATGACTATAATACCACCGAAATTCTCGATATGGGGGTGATTTGCTATAATTTTCTGGATCTGACCAGCCCGGAAATTACCTTCAGTTATCACATGTGGGGCAGCGATATGGGGACTCTTTACCTCGAATCCACCACGGACGGCGGCCTTAACTGGGTTACCCACAAAACCATTTCAGGGGATCAGGGCAATGTCTGGATCACCACCATGGTGGATATTTCCTCCCTGGCTGGATTGCCCTCGGTGGAATTTCGCTTCCGCGCAGTGACCGGCAACGGCCCCAACTCCAATATGGCCATTGACAACTTCATCATCCGCGATGCAAACGGTTGCTATGCCGAATTTCCCGTAGCCGAAGGCTTTGAATCGGGGATGGCTGGCTGGGTTCAGGACAACGCAGATGATGGCGACTGGGTGGCCGGCACAGGCGCAACCCCGACCTCCAACAGCGGTCCCGCTTCGGCTTTTGAAGGTTCCTATTATGCCTATTGCACCGGCGGAGCCGGGGGAAATGCCGATGAAATCAATCTGGAATCACCCTGCCTGAACCTGGGCGGACAGAGCCAGCTGACCCTCAATTTTGCCGCCATGCTGTACGGCCCCGACGTGGGAACCCTTTCCTTTGAAGCCAAAATCGGGACAGAGGACTGGGAAACTGTGATCTCAGAAAGTGGGGACCAGGGCCAGGTCTGGCATGAGATAGAAGTGGATCTGACCGATTATGCAGGCTATGACAATGTCAGATTCCGCTTCCACGCCGTCCACGGATCGACCACTCCTTCAGATATGGCCATCGACGGTGTGCGCCTTACTTTGGGACCCGGAGAGGGCACCATCCTGCCCGGGGACCTGCCAGGTGCGGATCCCGGCACCACCCTGGCCGACCAAACCAACCTGACCTTTTACCCGAATCCATTCCGCCAAAGTCTGCGGGTGGATTTGCCCGGCATGCTGCAAGGCAAAGTTCAAATCCAGGTATTCAGTACTGAGGGAAGGATTTTGTGGAATCGTCCGGAAGTGGGAGGGACCTCCCTGGAAATTCCGGGGGCAGAACTGCCCGCCGGGCTGTACATCCTGAAAGTAACCGCCGACAATTACAACCGCAGCTTCCGCATTGTGAAGCAGTAGGGAGAACAATCCAGGGTTCCTGAGCAATAAATAGCTCAGGAACCCGCTCTCCTGCCTCAAATCAGCTTCTTTTCACCCCTCCCCACATACTCCAGAGCCCCCTCAGCAAACCTTTTCCACTCGTGCCGCGAGGCAAACGGAACCTGCACCCATTCTTTCATGGGGCGTTTTTTGCCCGAAGGGTCAAAAAGTTGGGCTCCTGCCTGATTGAGGGCTTCGTGGTGCAAATCTCCCCTCAGTTTGAAAACCATTTCCTGTTGAAAAAAAGCAATGAAAGCCTTGCCCCCGATTTTGTAGCAGGGTTTGCCAAATAGCTGGCTTTCCTCGGCATCGGCCAGGGACTGGCCGATTTGGTGGTAAAGGGTTTCAGCTTCCTTCATGGGGTGAGAAATTGGGCTTTATTCGACCAAAATAATAATTTCCCCCAAATAAAACCCGTGAGAAGATGGCTCAGGAATTGAATTTTTTTGCCTTTTCCTGATACTTTTTTCGCTGAAACAGGATGAGCGGGAGCCCGGAAATTATCCCAAACACTACCCCTCCAAGGTGCGCCGCATTATCTGCCTGAATAACAGCCCCCAATAATAACCCTATTCCTGCAAACAGTCCCAAAAGCAGCCAGGCGACCTGACGCATACCTTTGGGGAAGATTTTGAAAACGGTGAAGACAAATATCAACCCGTAAAGACAGAAAATTGCACCTGAAGCCCCCACCCCAACTCCGCTATCGTGCCACCAGAGGCTGACTATTCCAGAAAATACTCCTCCTGCAAGGTAAATTAACAGCAATCTGAATGACCCGATTATTTGCTCAAGTAAAAAAACGCCGAAAAACAGGCTGAACATGTTTGTGAATAAGTGCATCAACCCTGCATGAATAAACATGTGGGTGATCAATCTCCAGTATTGCCCCTCCAAAACCTCTTTGCGGGTTTGGCCCCCGAATTCGAATAATTCTTGCGGGGTAGGGGCAAACAGGTTCAATCCTGCGAAAATCATGATCAGGAAAATTCCCGCATTCACGATGATCAGGGTCGTGGTTATGGGAAATGGACCCTTTGGTCCCAGTAAACTGATGGCACTTTTGAAGTCGATTTCGGCCAGGGTTTTGTGGTAAATTTTCTTTTCAAACTCCTTTTGGTCCACTTTGGGGATCAGAACCATCAGAAGAATGATTAGCCAGCCTCCCCCCAGGGTAATCAAAAACCAGCTTCCAGAGCTACCAGTTCTTGCAGAAAAACTTTCCATTACGGGCTTCAAAATTACCTGATTCCTGCGGTCTGCTTGTGGTCTGGATTCTAAAATTGCCCTGAGAAAACCATCCCGTTCATCTGAGTAACCGTACCGCTCGAAATAAGCAACATTATAGAAATTGTATTTCTCAAATTCCTGATCAGACCGGGCCAGAAATTGATAATAGAGGGAATCCTGGGCGGAGTCAGCCAGCCTGTTACTCACTGTTTCATTGAATTGAACCCCAAACCAAACTGAATTTGCCTCCGCAAAAGGACAGGCCCGGTAATTCAAAAAATGTAATTCCTGGTTATTGCGTCCCGAGGTGCGGGTGGTATTGTAGAAAAGGCTTTTTTGGGGTTGAATTTCATAATTCCTGATGGAAAAGAATTTCTCCCCCGGATAATCTGAAATGTTGCGGGCTGACCCGACCTCAATCAATTCAAAGGAAACACGTTCCAGATAGTATTGCCCTATAATCAGGGGCAAGGCAATGGTTGCAGCCATCACCATCTGGTAGCCAAAATACCCGTTTCCCTGTTTCCCCTCTACCCTCAACAGCCTGATTCTGTGCCGAAGCCAAAACCAGACCATGGCAAATGAAATCACCATGGGAAGGATCAGGTTAATCATATCATCCTTGAAAAGGATGATTCCAAGCTGGAAATCCAATCCCCATCTAAGGAGACAGTAGCCTGAAATCGTACCCACTGCAACCAGCAAATAGGGCAGGAATATGATTCTGAGCTTGGTTTTCAGGTTTTCAGGTGACATTACTCATGGGTGCCCCTCACTCCTTCACCATTTTCCAGACCGTTTTCGCTTTTCCATTACTCACTTCCACCAGATAAATCCCCGCTGAAAGGCCATCCAATGGCAGCACATTCAGGCCAGGCAGGGCCTGGATTTTCTTTAGCAGCATGCCCTGGGTTGAAGTGATTTTTACCTCCAGTTCCTGGCTTGTTTCCAGATTCAGATGATCCTGCGCCGGATTGGGATAGAGGAGTACCGAGCCAGTAAGAGATGGATCCTGCGCCAGAATTCCCTCAACCGTGTGACAATTTGAGGTGTCCGTACAGGTTCCGTTATCCAGAATTACCGCGTAATTTCCGTCCTGGGCCGGGGTGAAAACCTGACTGGTCGCACCCGAAATGGGACTAAAATTGGCACAATCAATCCATTGGTAGGTCACGCCCGTGGATGCATTGGCGGTAAGGGTAATGAAATTCTGGGTGACCGAGGTGTCAATAATCATTTCAAGGGCAGTCATATTGGCGGGCCCGCTTTCACAACCTTCAGCAGATTGAGTTACCCAGTAACTTTGTCCATTTTGGATGACAGTGCTGAGTGGGAGAATATTGCCGCCAGTTTGGGCATCATACCAGGTAAAAGTCGCGCCAGATGCCCCACTTACCCCAACGTCCTGCAGGGTGAAAACCTCCCCTTCACAAAACAAAAAGGCATTTCCGCCCGTGAGGGTGGGGGATGGGAGATTGATGGAATTGACTACCAAAACCGTACGGTTGCTTTCACAGCCTTGTGAAGTCTGGGATACGAAATAGAAATTTCCGTCCTGCAGAGTATCGCCGGGTGAAAGCACATTGCCCAGGGTCATGGCATCGTACCAGGTAAAAACTGCTCCCGTATCGCCAGCCACCTGGATATCCTGAAAGGTGACCACGTCTCCCGCACAAAAGTTGACCGTATCGCCCTGGGGCAGGGTGGGGGCGGCCAGGTTTATGATTGAAATGCTTACTCCAAGCCGGCTGGTGAGGCAATTATTGCCGTCCAAACTGGCGTAGTAGGTGGTGGCATTCTGCAGGCTTTGATTGGAAGGCAGCAGGCTGCCGCCTGAAGGAGCATCATACCAACTGTAAGTCGCCCCCGTGGGACCTGAGATCAGGATGTCCTGCAGGGTGGGGGAGGTGGAACTGCAAAAGCTTTGGGCATTACCCATGGGAAAGGTAAATCCCGGGCTGGACGAATCCACATAACTCTGGAAAGTGCCTGCGGTGGAAGAAGCCCCGCGGCCCCAGTAAATGGGATATGTACCGTCAAACATGTTGGAAGTGAGGCCGTGATTGGCGCTCAGGACCACCGTGTCGCATCCCAGCAGGGTATCTCCTGCGTTGGCAGCCGTGGGCACCCTGAACTGAATACTGCCCGCGTAGGGAGCATTATTATAGCCCACGTGGATTTCAGATACAAATTGGGAGCCAATCATGGACGACCCGCTGAAACTGAAATTGGAGGAATAGATGGAGGGATTGACCGGCACATCGGCAAAGATGATATTGAATGCCGAGGAGGGAGCAACGCCCGTAATTTTGCCCGACAGGTGGAAGGCAAAGGAATTTGGACTCACGATTTTCACCGAAATCATGGCCTGGGCCTGCAGTGAGATCTGACAAAGGGCAAGGAAAAACAGGAGAATAAATGATTTTTTCACGTGGTAATTTTTAACGGTAATTTTCTGTGGGCTAATTTTGCATTAGAATCCCTCAAATTAAATCAAATTGATAGAATATTCAACAGAAACCTTCCCCTAATCCTGCCAAAGTTTAAGCCAATTCTGATTTGCGATTCACCACTTCATAAGGGATATTTGCAGGCGAATTTTACTTTAATCCAGACCTCAAAAAATTCCAAGAAAATGAAATACCTCTTTTCAATCACTCTCCTGGCTCTCATGTTTGTTTTGGTGGGATTCAATCAATCTCAGGCTCAGACTTCGCTGGAATTCAATCAGGTGATTTACCAAACCCTGCAGGGAGCCAACAGCGCCTCCTATCCCTATCTGGCCGCCACGGGCAGCCTGGTCGTCCCGGCGGGGAAAGTCTGGAAAGTCGAAAAATGTGTGGTTTCCACTTCAGTGGTTTCGGGTTCCATTTACATTGGCTCTGTAGGCTGGATGGCCATTGACGACCGCCAGATTTGCACCCTTTCCTGCGATGCAGTTACAGGAACCTTCTGGCTGCCAGCCGGCACCTACTCCTGGCAGATTGGTATGACCTCCAGTACGGTGCGTCAGATGCGGGGCACCCTTTCGGCCATAGAGTTCAATGTCGTGCCCTGAGGGGTGACGGTTTAAGGCTGATTTCTTTTCTTCGAATTGCGAATCCCGGAAAATTTTTCAAATTTTCCTCCACGATGCCACGAAAGAAGCCCAACTCCTCCAAAACAACGCCCCCCGCAGTGCGCAAGGCTGCTGATTCAGCACCTGCATCCTCCAAACGCGCCGCCATTTCCAAATATACCCTCGACCTCACCACCCTGGCCTTCAACCGTGGGTTCTGGAAAACCAATCTGGTTCCGGCTCTGATCCTGCTCATCCTGCCCTTTGCCATCTACGGCCTCACCCTGGGTTACGATTTTGTGCTGGATGACAAGATGGTCTATTCAGAGAATAAATTTGTGCATGAAGGCACCGCGGGGATCAAAGATATTTTGGGCAAGGATACCTTTACGGGCTATCTGGGCGAACAAAAAGACCTGGTTGTGGGTGGCCGCTACCGTCCCCTTTCTCTGGTAACTTTTGCCCTGGAATACCAGATTTTTTCGACCAAACGCACTGAAAAACCCAAGCCCATGTTGCCCGGCGAGGGCGGCCACCAGGACATGGAATACGAGATCAGTCCTGCGATCGGGCACTTTGGCAATATTCTCCTTTACGCCCTGACCGGCCTGCTGATTTTCAGGTTGATGATGCAGCTTTTTCCCCTCAAAGAAGGAACGAAATGGTACCTCAGTCTGCCTTTTTGGGTGGCTTTGCTCTATCTGGTGCACCCGCTGCACAGCGAGGTGGTGGCCAATATCAAGGGGCGGGATGAAATCCTGGCCATGCTGCTCTCCCTGGGCGCCATGTATTACAGTTGGCGCTACCTGGGCACGCAGAAACTGCTGCCCATGATCCTTTCCGGCGTGGTGTTTTTTCTGGCCTGTCTGGCCAAGGAAAATGCCCTGACATTTGTGGCCGTCATTCCGCTGGCGGCCTGGTTTTTTGTGACCCGCGACCCGCGGGTGGCAGGCAAAGTGGCCATTCCCCTGCTGGCAGGCGCATTCCTTTACCTCCTGATCCGCTACGATGTGATGGGCTATTTCCTTTCCTCTGGCAAGGAAGTGACCGGCCTCATGAATAATCCCTGGGTGGATGCCACCACGGGACAGAAATTTGCCACTGTATTTTATACCTGGCTGCTTTACCTCAAATTGCTCATTTTCCCCCATCCCCTTACCCACGATTACTATCCCTATCAGGTGCCATTGATTGGCTTTGGCGATATCCGGGCCATATTATCCGTGCTGGTGGTATTTGGACTGATCGGGTTGGCGATCTGGCAAATGAAAAAGCGCACAGTTTTGTCCTTTTCCATCCTGTTTTTCTTCCTCACCTTTTCCATTGTCTCCAATTTCCTCTTCACCGTGGGCACCATGATGAACGAGCGCTTCATGTACATCTCTTCCCTTGGATTTTGCCTGGCCCTGGTCTGGTTGCTGATGGAGAAGGGGCCTGAACTGGCCAAAGGCAAGGAGCAAATGGTAAAAATGGCGGGCATAGGGTTGTTGGGGGTGTTTTTAATTGGATTTACCTTCAAAACTGAAACCCGCATTCCTGACTGGGAAACGGGCGAAACCCTCAATGAAGCCGCCATTCACGTATCCGTCAACAGTGCCCGGGCCAATAATTTTTATGGGGTGAATCTCTATAATCAGGGCATGGCAACGGAAGACCGCGCGACCAAAAAGGCCCTCTTTGACCAGGCTGTGCCTTATTTTGAGAAAGCCCTGGAGATTTATCCCGAATACCTCGACGCCCTGCGCATGAAAGCCGGGACCTACGGTCAGTTGTATGTGATCGACAAAGACCTCGACAAGGTACTGGATGTGTTTTACACCTGCCTGCAGGTGCGGCATGTGCCCTACATCGACCAGTTTATGGAATACCTCAACCGCCGGGGCGAAGATCCAGTCAAAATGGCCAATTTTTACCACCATGCGGGCTACGGCACCTTGTACAAAAAGCACCACGATGCTCCCAATGCCATCAAATACCTCGAATGGGGCAATAAGCTGGCTCCCCAGGACCGTCAGATTCTGACCGACCTGGCCCGCATCTACAGTGACCAAAGCAATTGGGACCAGGCCCTCAATTATTCCCGTCAGGGATTTGAGCTCTATCCCAACGACGTGGATCTGAGCAACCTGCTGGGCAACGCCCGGCAAAAGGTGGCAGAGCGGAACGGGAATTAGCGTACTTTCAGCAACCTTTGGCTCAATCTGGTTTTTCCGGACTGGAAAACCACAAAGTACAGACCCGGCTTCATATTGAGTCCCTGCAAATTGAAATCGTAAACTCCAATCCTGTGGTTTCCTTCGGCAAGGGAGTGAATCTGCTTTCCCTGATCATCAAAAATCACCAGAGATAAATCCTGATTCGCATAAAGCGTCAATTTCAGAGAGGTTTCCTGGTCAAATGGATTTGGATAGGCCGTAAGGGTGGCTGGCAAATCAGAATTAGAAGTTTCTTCCCAGAAATCTTTAGCCTTGAATCTGTAAATTCCATAATTAAACTGAAACCAGGTCTCGTCATTTTTCCCAAATTCAATGTCCTGGGGATTGATTTGTCCCAACCCGGAATTTGCAGGATGGAACTGGTAGAAGAAGCCATTTTTCAGGGCAAATGCTCCAGCTGTGGTCAAAATCCAGACCTTTCCTTCAGGGGATATTTTTACCTTATTGATAAACAATCCTTTCAAAACAGAATTGGTCTCGTCCCAATGTGTCCAGGTACTACCACTTAAGCGGTAAACGGAAGTAGGGGAACTAACCCAAATTTCCCCTGTGGGAGCATAGGCCAGTGAGTTAATCTCTTCCCTGAAAGGCCTGTTTTCAATTGGAATAAATTCCCAGTTTCCATGATCAATATGTCCGAGAAAATAATCCGAATCACTGTTTCCGCCCACGGGCCGCCCAATCATCCATGCTTCTTCCTTGCTCACTCCCTCCACATGAATGAGGTTTTCCGAAGGAATCGGGCTGTTATGGGACCTGAAGATTGTGGTTACATTATCTGCATGTCTGAATAAGCCAATATAGCTTGAAAGCCAGCAGGATTGGCTGTCAACCGGGGAAATATTACTAAAGAAAGCGCCCGGGGAAGAGTACGAGGGGCTGATACTTTTGAGAATTTTCCCCTTTAAAATGCCAAAGTTATTCGCCCCATGCCAATGAAGGTAGTCTCCTGAATAGGCTCCCTTATTCACGTAGGTAGGTTTTGCATTTACGTCTGGCATGGTATCTATTGACCAACCTGATCCATCAAAACGGACGAACTGGTTGCTGAAGCCTTTTATTATAGTGAGGTCCCCCTTATTATCTGTGGTGATATCGTGGATTTGGGTGGGCAAAATATTATTTCCGGGAAGATTTGCCTGGGTCCAAACCGACCCCTTCAATCCGGAAATTTTATCATAATTTCCTCCAGCATAAATGGTTCCGTCAGAATTAAGGGCGATTGAACTCACAATTTTGGAACTAAGTCCGGAATTTTGAGGGGTATAGGTGTACCAATTCCCCGAGGGAGATTTGGTCATTAATCCTGCATCGGTGGCTGCCCAGGCAGTTCCGTCTGCAGAAAATGCAATCTGGAAGCAGTTCAAAGAAGATTTGGGATACATGCTTTCCCACCCATTGCTTCCCTGCCTGAACATTTGCGCGTTTGTGGTGGAAAGCCAGATTTTCCCGTCAGGAGCCAGGGCAATGTCGCTGAATCTTACCGGCATTCCATTATAATATCTTAGCTCCTCCTGCCAGTTGTTTCCATCAAAGCGCATCGCACCCTCAAATTGGGAGGATACTGCCCAGATATGCCCGTTTTGATCTGTTTCCAGATCGCTCAGGTACCCAAGGCGCAAGGCTGAATTACCTGAAGTCCAGGAAGTCCAGGTATGACCGT
Organism: Bacteroidia bacterium; assembly: GCA_020635905.1. GTDB lineage: Bacteria > Bacteroidota > Bacteroidia > J057 > JADKCL01 > JACJYV01. Next base: position 317,059 of record JACJYV010000003.1, on the reverse strand, counting down.
CAAATTTGCTGACCCCCTGATTCGTACCCACCCAAATATGATCATTTTGGTCCGCGATTACACAACTTACCTCGTTCGAAGGGATATCAGAATTGTCAACCTGGTAATTTTGCCATTGGTCTCCGTCATAAACGGCCAATCCCATTGATTTACTGCAGGCATATAATTTTCCTTTGTGCCAAAGGATTTTGGTGATGTCATCTGCCGGCAGGCCCGAGTTGGCATGGTGGAACAGGTCTGTTTTTTGGGTATTCAGGTTATATCTAAAGAGGATTCCCTGGTTGCTGCCCCATATATTTCCTGAATTGTCTGTTGTCAGGCTGGTAAAATATCCAGGCGAATGCCAACTGTCCCAATCAGGATATTGCGCCGTCAATGCCTGAAAAAGGAGTACAAAAAAGAGAAAGAGTGAAATATGGAGGATGCGGTGGTTCATTGGCTAATAATATCAAATTATGATGAATATATTTAACCTTAAACTGAGAAATCTTACTTGCTCAAACTTTTTCTTCCTGACTCAAAAATCCAACCAGGTTTTGCAATCAGTTTGTCCCCCGGGTTTGCAACAGATTTTTTAGAAAAAAGAAATAATCCTCTGCAAGCATACTAAATATTCAATGCACGCATTGAATATTCCTCATTATTATATACCTTTCGGTATGGAACAAGTGCTAACTCCCGAAACCACGCTCACCGGGCAAAATGCCTGGCCCGAACTGGATCCCCGTCCCATTGAGTACATTCGCAATAATGCCCTGAATGGCTTCAAATTCAGGCTGATGCTGCTCGGACAACTTCCCATGGGCTTTCTGTGCGGCATGAAAATCAAAGAATTGAGTGATTCCACGGCCAAAGTCACCGTTCCTTACAAATGGCTCAACAAAAACCCCTTCCGCTCCACCTTTTGGGCGGTACTGGGGATGGCAGCCGAGATGTCATCCGGGATTTTCCTCATGATGTACACCTACAAACAAAAGCCCAGCGTGGCCACCCTGGTAGTTGAAAATTCTGCCAAATATTATAAAAAAGCCACCGGCCGCACCACTTTCGTATTCGAGGGCGGCATGGACATCAAAAATGCCATTCGCCAAACCATGGCCACCGGCGAACCCATTGAGGTTGTTTGTCCCATGAAGGGGTTCAACGATTCTGGCGAATTGCTGGTCGAATATTCATTTACCTGGTCTTTTAAAGCACGCAAAAAATAATATGTCTCAGCCCTATCCGCACTTATTCAATCCCCTCGATCTCGGACATATCACCCTCCGCAACCGCATACTCATGGGTTCCATGCACACAGGCCTGGAGGAAGCAAAAAATGGCTTTGAGCGCATGGCCGCCTATTTTGCCGAGCGTGCCGCCGGCGGAGTGGGACTCATTGTGACCGGCGGAGTGGCCCCCAATATCCAGGGCTGGACTCAGCCTTTTGGCATTCGCCTCACCAGCAGCAGCGCAGCCCGTAAGCACGAGGTGATCACCAAAGCTGTGCATGCGGAAAATGGCGCCATTGTGATGCAGATCCTGCATACGGGGCGCTACGGATACCATCCTTTTTGCGTGTCTGCCTCCCGCATCAAAGCGCCCATCGGCATGTTTACTCCCTGGGCACTCACTAACAGTGGAGTAAAAAGCACCATCAGGGACTTTGTGCGTTGCGCCAGACTGGCTCAGGATGCGGGTTACGACGGAGTCGAGATCATGGGTTCTGAGGGCTATCTGATCAATCAGTTTATCGTGCGGCACACCAATAAACGCACGGACGAGTGGGGGGGAAGCTTTGAGAATCGCATCCGTTTTGCGGTGGAAATAGTGCGTCAGACCCGCGAAGCCGTTGGCAAAAACTTCATCATCGTGTTCCGTCTCAGCATGCTCGACCTCGTGCACGATGGCAGCACCTGGGAGGAAGTGGAAATCCTGGCTAAAAAGATCGAAGAAGCTGGCGCTTCCATCATCAATACGGGCATAGGCTGGCACGAAGCCCGCATCCCCACCATTGCCACCATGGTGCCCCGCGGTGGATTTTCCTGGGTTACCCAGCGGCTCATGGGCAAGGTCAATATCCCGCTCATCACCGTCAACCGCATCAATACCCCCGAAAAAGCAGAGGAAATCCTATCCCTGGGACATGCTGACATGGTTTCCATGGCCCGTCCCATGCTGGCCGATCCGTACTTTGCGGTCAAGGCCAAAGCTGGCAAGGCCGACGAAATAAATACCTGCATTGCCTGCAATCAGGCCTGTCTTGACCATGTATTTGAGAAAAAGATTTGCTCCTGTCTGGTCAATCCGCGGGCCTGCTATGAAACGGAACTGAATTTCAAACCCGCCCCGGCCAAAAAGAAAATTGCTGTGGTGGGCTCGGGTCCGGCCGGACTGGCTTTTTCCACCCAGGCCGCAGGCCGTGGGCACCAGATCACGCTTTTCGAAGCCAGCGACCGCATTGGAGGTCAATTCAACATGGCCAAAGAGATTCCCGGCAAGGAAGAATTCAACGAAACCCTGCGCTATTACCAAAAGCAAATTGAGTTGACCGGGGTGAATCTGAAACTCAATATCCGGGTCACCGCGGATGATCTGCTCAAGGGTGATTTCGACGAGGTTGTACTCGCTACGGGGGTTTCTCCCCGCAAGCTATCCCTGCCCGGGATCGATCATCCCAGCGTGCTTTCCTACATTGACGTGTTATACCACAAAAAGCCCGTAGGGCAGCGCGTAGCCCTGATTGGCGCAGGCGGAATAGGCTTTGACGTGGCCGAATACCTGTCCCACGAAGGCGTTTCTCCCAGCATGGATATTCCCCTTTTCATGAAAGAGTGGGGCATTGATACCTCTATTTCGCATCCCGGGGGCCTGATTCAGGCCGTGCCGCATCCTTCTCCCCGCCAGATTTTCCTCTTGCAGCGCAAGGAAGGCCGACCGGGCAAAGGGCTGGGCAAAACCACTGGCTGGGTGCACCGCGCCAGCCTCAAAATGAAGAAAGTAAACATGATTGGCGGCTGCCAGTACGAAAAAATCGACGATGAAGGCCTCCACATCACCATCAACGGCAAAGCCGAACTGTTGCAGGTGGACAACGTGGTGATCTGCGCCGGACAAGTGGAATTGCGCGACCTTCAGGCTCCCCTGCTTGCCGCAGGCAAGAAAGTGCACCTGATCGGCGGCGCCGACCTGGCTTCCGAACTGGACGCGAAGCGTGCCATCAAGCAAGGCAGCTACCTGGCGGCGGAGGTGTAGGGGGAGTTGCGAGTTGCGAGCTTTGAGCGTCGAGCTACGAGCCTCAGGCTGCCTTATCCCCTTTCCAACCCTGAGTATCAAAAATAGAAAAGCCGCCCAAATGAGCGGCTTTTCCCTTTTCTTAAAGCAGATAATAATCACTCAACTGAGTTTCCTCACCGCACAATTCTTCCCCTTCAAGTCGGAATCTGATCTGCTTCACCCATTCAGCGCAGGGAAAATCACTCCCTGCTGATGCTCACCTTGCGGGTCAAAACTCCCGCATCCGTACGGATGTGCAGGAAGTAAATTCCAGCGCTGATCTGTCCCAGATCCAGGCTTACCGTTTCTGAAGTCACATTTCCAACAAACTGCTGCAACAGCAATTTTCCGCTTGCGTCATACAGTTCCAGGTCCACTTGCCGGGTTGCGGCCAGATTCAGGCCTACAAAGAGTCGGTCCGAGGCCGGATTGGGGTAAACCAGAACCTGGTCCCCGTCGGGCAGGGCCGACAATCCGGTCAGGATCAGGGGTTCGCAGATCGTGTCGTTTCCACAGGGATGCTGAACCACCAGGCAAACATGGAAGGTGTCAGGGGAAGCGTAGGTGTGGCTCGGGTTCTGCGCATTGCTCGTTTGTCCATCCCCAAAATTCCACTCCCAACCCGTAGGATTGACCGTAGCCTGACCTGCAAAGGTCACCGTGTTGCCACTCACCGACCAGGTGAAGGAGGCCAACGGCTGGACGCAGTTGATGGTGACCGTTTTGCAAACCGTATCGCTGCTGCAGGTGCTTGAACTGATCAGGCAGACATTATAAGTGCCGTTCACGGTATAGCTGTGGGTCGGATTTTGCAGGGTGGAGGTATTCCCGTCCCCAAAATCCCAGGCCCAGGCAGTTGTTCCGCCGGTGCTTTGGTCTACGAATAGCGCATCGAAATTATTCACCACAAAATTGAACTGGCCATTGACCGGCGCACACACCGTCACCGACTGGCAAAGGGTATTCGAACCGCAGGCATTGGTCGTGACCAGGCAAACATTATAGTTGCCATTATTTGCATAGGTGTGGGAAGGATGCTGTTGAACAGAGGTTCCGCCATCTCCAAAATCCCAGGCCCAGCCGATCACGCTGCCCGTACTTTGATCTGTGAAGCTGGCGGTCAGGCCATTGGTACTATGGGTAAATGCCGTTCCAGGGGAGGGACAGTTGACCGTGACCGTCGTACAAAAGGTATCGGCTGCGCAGCTGTTCGAACTGATCAGGCAGGCGGTATAAGTGCCGTTGGAGGCGTAGGTATGGGAAGGATTCTGCTGGGTGGAAGTATTTCCATCCCCAAAATCCCAATGCCATCCAGTCGCGCTCCCACTGGAAAAGTTGGTGAAATAGGCAATATAGTTGTTGACTATTTGGGAGAATTGTGCAACCACCGGCACACAGACCGTCACCGACTGACAGACGGTGGAAGTGGTGCAGGAGTTGGTGACGCTCAGACACACGTTATACGTTCCTCCCAGGGCATAAGCATGCGAAGGATTTTGTTGGGTGGATGAGTTGCCATCGCCAAAATCCCATTGCCAGGAACCTGCTCCTCCCGTGCTTTGATCGGTAAAATTCGCAGTCAGGCTGTTGGTACTGGTGGAAAATGAGGAAACCAGAGGCAGGCAAACTGTGATGGTTTGACAAATTGTATTATTACCGCAAATACTCCCACTCACCAGGCAAACGGTATAGTTGCCCGGCAAGGCATAGGTATGGCTGGGGTTTTGCTGGGTGGAAGTATTCCCGTCTCCAAAATCCCAGCTCCAGGTCGAGGCTCCGCCTGTACTTTGGTCGGTGAAACTCACCGACAAACCGCTGCCCGAGGAACCAAAGTTCGCCGACGGTGCGGCGCAACTCACAGTCACAGTCTGGCACACGGTGTTGGTGCCGCAGATACTCCCGCTGACCAGGCAAACGGTATAGCTTCCGGGCAATGCGTAGGTATGGCTGGGGTTTTGCAGGGCAGAACTGTTGCCGTCTCCAAAATTCCAGCTCCAGGTGGTGGCGCCTCCCGTACTTTGATCGGTGAAACTCGCGGCCAGACCGTTGGCCGAAGAAGTAAAGGCAGCCGTGGGGGCCGCACAGGAAACGGTTACGGTCATGCAGGAAGTAGAGGTGGTGCAGGCATCTGTAATGGTCAGGCAGACGGTGTAACTGCCGGGAGCGGCATAAGTATGCCCCGGATTTTGTTGGGTGGAAGAATTTCCGTCCCCAAAATTCCAAAGCCAGGTATTCGCACCGCCCGTACTTTGGTCAGTAAAACTTGCGGTAAGGCCTGAACCACCTGAGGTGAACTGGGCGGTCAGGGGAGCGCAGACTGTGACGGTAGAACAGGTCGTATCAGATCCGCAGGCATTGAACGCGATCTGGCAGACTGTGTAGGAGCCCGGATTCAGGTAAGTATGTCCCGGATTCTGAAGGCTGGAGGTGTTTCCATCTCCAAAATTCCAGGTCCAGGAGGCAGCACCTCCCGTGGATTGGTCGGTAAAGGTGGCCGTCGCTCCGCTGAGAGAATGGGTAAACCCGCTCACAGGCGGCTGGCAAACCAGAACCAACTGCTGGCAGGAGGTATTTGTTCCGCAGGTGTTCGACGCCACATGACAAACCGTATAAGTCCCCTGGGTGGGGTAGGTATGAGTGGCATTCTGCTGGGTGGAGGTACCCCCGTCACCAAAGGTCCAGCTAAAGCCCGTGGGAGTACCACTGGAAAGATCGGTAAAGGTTCCGGTCAGGTTGACCGTCAATTTGCTGAAGGCAGCAGTGGGAGTTACGCAAATGATATGGACCGTTTCGCAGTAGGTATTCACAAATCCACAGGCATTGGTAACTGTGAGACAGGCATTATATGTTCCGTTGGCCGCATAGAGATGGACCGGATTGGCCTGGGTGGAGGTGTTGCCGTCCCCGAAATTCCAACTCCAGCTTACCGGGTTATTGGTGGATTGATCGGTGAAGGTCGCCTCATAATTGACCGGATTTACGGTGAAATTCGCATAGGAATTCTTACAAACTGTAATGGTTTGGCAGGTGGTATCGTACCCGCACCCGTTTGTGGCGATGAGGCAGACCGTGTAGGTGCCTGAATTCGTAAACTGATGGGTGGGATTCATGCTGGTGGAGGTGCTTCCATTGCCAAAATCCCAGTTCCAGCCGATGGCGCCGCCTGTGCTTTGGTCCGTAAAACTGACCGTGGTACTGTTGATGGAATAATTGAAGGCCGCACTGGCCGGGGTACAGCTGATCGTGACCTGCTGGCAGATCGTATCGGCAAAGCAGGCGTTGCCTGCAATCTGGCACACAGTATAGGTGCCGGGCGAAGGGAAGGAATGACTGGGGTTTTGCACAGAAGAAGCGCCTCCGTCCCCGAAATCCCAGGTCCAGTTGCTGGTGAGATTCGACAAATCCGCGAAGGAAAGAGTCAGCGTGCTGCCCGAGTAGGAAAACCCTGCGGTCGGGATGGGTTCATAGCCCACTGTAGCGGTGGCAGTATCAGAAGGACAGCCCAGGTTGTCCTCCATCATCAGCTTGTATGCCCCGGTAGTTTGCACAATGGTTGAATTCCCGTTATCCCCGTTCGACCAAAAGAAAGCCGTGCCTGGGTTGGGAGTACTCAATTGCACCGAATCCCCCACACAAAGCCCATGGGGCACTGTGATCACCGGGGTGAACGGATGGCAAACCGTGTTCAGGGTGGAATTCGTCTTGACCGGCGGATTGAAATCGAAATAGATGGAAGCCGAATTCTCGATCTGGGTGCCATGGACCAGCCCCGCTTTTTGCTGCACCTGATAAATAACCCAGCCGTGAGAGGCGGGCTCGTTCACATTGCTGTCGGGCAACAGGATATTGGAAAAGGTCCAGGCGGCCCGGCCGCTGTCGATGGAGAACAGGTAGGGATGGCTGCTGCCCAGCAGGTTGAGGGTGGTAAGGTCGAGATTGGAACTGAAAGTATCCCTGACCACGACGGTGAAGGCCGTATCATTGCCCGTATTCTGGAATCGTATGCGATAAGTCAGCAATGGATCAGCCGGAGAAATTCCCCCGATACTTCCGTAACCTTCCGGACTCACGGTCTTGTCATTTGGGTCAAAGGACCCGACTATATCCTCGTTCCAGGAAAAATGATTGTCATAAGGCACAACATCCGTGCTGACGGGCTCAATGATGGCATAGGTATGTACCTGTTGCCCAAACCCCACGGTTGGAATAGTTGGGACCGTGGTGGTCAGGGTGATGTGACCATCTGTCCCCCCGCCGAAAGCTGGCAGGTTGTAATACGCAGTATCGTTTGAAAAACTTGTCCAGGGCGGAATACTGCTGGGATTGGTGAGCACCGTGTCAAGGGCGACCTTGAGGACCGCATTGAGCGTGAGTCCCCCGTTATTGACATAATTGATGTATTGATGGAAATCGAATCCCGGTCTGGGGGTATTATTGCTCATACTCACCCTCAGATCCTGCAAATCATTGGGCTGCATGGCCCCCATGACCGTCACCGTGTCGTAGGGGACCAGCAGATCGGCGGTGAGCACGGCAGGGCAGGAGGCCGAAAATGCCACCTGGTTGATCAGGGTGAGGGTATATGTATTCAAGGGTAGCCACATCCCGAAATTCCCCATCGAATCAGTTGTTGCCACTATGCCACCCGGATTGATCACAAAAAGCCTGCCCTTCAAAGGGGCGTCCCCGGCATTCTCCGTGCAACTGCTGTCGTTATCCTGGTAAAATCTCCCGCTCAGATAGCCCGCATTCTGGTTGGGTTGCATGGTGATATTGAACAGGTTGGCTCCCTGGGCATGGCTGATCAGGCACCAGGAGGCTCCATTCCAGCTTTGGACATTCCACAATCCAAGATAACTTGCATTATTGGGAATGGTAAAATTGGCCACCGTCCAGTCGACCGATTGATTTACATGAGAGGTTGAATTAATGACAGTCCCCCCCCGGTAAAGCTGCATGCCTGTAATTCCGGAACAGGACGATCCGCAACACAGGCTCCAGTTGATATCATTGCCGGTAATATTCACCGAAAGGGTTTGTCCAATATCGGCCGAGTTGGGGCTGCACCCCGTAATGATATGCGGCTGTGCCTGAAGGACACCCAGATAAATAATTGCTCCAAAAAAGAGGATAAGGGATTTCGACGCGAAATTAAGATTAAACATGGGAAATATATTTAGGTTCGATAAATCGAAATGAAATACCTTGCAGGTCAATAACCACAATAAAAATAGCATTAAAATTTCAATCATCCAATTCTTGCGGTCCAGGCCTGTAACCCTTAAATCATTTCTGGATCAAATCCAACGCAGAGATTCGAAGATTTTAGAGGTTCCCTAAAATATTTTCTCCTAACTTTGCGTTTGCAAAAGAGCAACTGCGCCCAACATTTTTAGCCACCAACTCACACGAATGACTAACTATCGTTCCCGCTTTTCGTTGTTGCTGTTCCTCGTCCTCCTGCTCTGGAGTTGTAAGGATACCAATAAAAGGCCTCCCAAAGCTGTAAAAGGGCATCTCGACCTGTCCCAGTGGGATTTTGTCAAAGATGGCAACGTCAAACTCGACGGTGAAGCCGCCTTCTGGTGGAAGAAATTCCCCGAATTTTCCTCTCCCGATTCCACTCCTGCACCCTCTCCCGACCTGTGGGTAAATCTGCCTGTGATCTGGAATGGATTTGAGCTCAACGGCGAAAAACTGGGCGGCATGGGATACGGCACCTATCAGCTCATGATCACCCTGCCTGCGTCCTGCCGCAACCAGATCATGGCCATCAGTTCCCAGGAGCAATCCACGGCTTTTGAAGTCCTGATCGACGACCAGGTCCTGATGCAATCGGGCACGGTGGGCACCGACCGGGAACATTCCAAACCCTACACCATCCCCAATCTGGCCGCTTTTGTGCCGCCTGCTTCCAGTTTCAACCTCGTACTGCGCATCTCCAACTTTCACCACCGCGTAGGCGGGGTCCGCCAGAGCATACTGCTGGGTAATTACGACCAGGTTTCCAGTCTGGTCAACCACCGCAAAGAGCGGGAATGGGTGCTGCTGGGCATCATTTTTATCATCATTGCCTACCACCTCATTTTGTACCTCTTTCGCCGCAAGGACAAGACCCCTCTTTACTTTTCCCTCATTTGTCTGGTAGTGTTTTTCCGGGCCGGCATCACGGGACAGAAGGTATTGGCCGAGGAATTTGATTTTATTCCCTACGGGGCCTTCATTACCCTCGAATACCTGACCTATTTCCTCAGCATTCCCCTCAGTTTGCATTATATATACTACCTCTTTCCGGGTTCGGTGCGCGATTGGATCCTCAAATGGAGCTATTACCTGAGCCTGCCCTTCATTGCCGTGGCCCTGGCTTTGCCCGTCTATATGTCCAGCCAGATTATCCCGGCCTTCCACCTGATCTTCCTCTCGGGTCTGATATTCATGTTCTTCAAACTGATCCAGCTGACCCTGAAAAAAGTGCCTTATGCGGGCATTTTGTTGCTTTCGGGCGGCATCATGATGTTGACCACCCTCAACGACATCCTCTATGTGAACCAGATCATTTTTACGGGATATCTGGTGCATGTGGGGCTGATCTTTTTGATTTTCTCCCAGGCCCTGGTGCTGGCCCGCAAATTTTCCAATGCCTTCAGCGACAACGAAACCCTCCTGATCGCCACCCAGAAGTTTGTGCCGGTCGAATTCCTCAAAAAACTGAAGCGTCCCAAGCTCAACGACCTGAAACTGGGCGACCAGATCGAGGCCAGCATGACCATTCTGTTTGTGGACATCCGCTCCTTTACCACCATGTCGGAAAAGATGCAGCCCGACGAGAATTTCAATTTCATCAACGATTACCTGCGCCGGGTGGGGCCCATCATCCGCAATAACGACGGCTTCATCGACAAATACATCGGGGATGCCATCATGGCCCTCTTCGAAAAACCCGATCAGGCCTTGAAATCGGCCATGGAAATCTCCCGCGAAGTGGAAAAGTACAACCTACACCGGGCCCAGGAAGGGCTGGAACCCATTGAAGTGGGTATGGGCATCAATACGGGCAACCTCATGATGGGCATCATCGGGGAAGACGAGCGCCTGGAAGGCACGGTGATTTCCGACACGGTCAACCTGGCCTCGCGACTGGAAGGCACCACCAAAACCTACAACTCGGTGGCCATTTTCAGCGAATTTACCCTGGCCGACCTCAGTCCTGATTCACCTTTCAACTTCCGCAAACTGGATCTGGTCAAAGTGAAAGGCAAATCCAATTCAGTGCTGGTGTACGAATTGCTGGATTGCCTGCCTGCCGAGGACCGCGAACAGCGCATCGCCCAGAAAGCCAGCTTCAACGAAGCCCTGGAAGCCTACTGGAAAAAGGACTACGTCACCGCGTTGGAGTCATTTTCCCGCCTCCACGCCATCAATCCCCGGGATAAAGCGGCGCTTTACTACGTTCAGCATTGCAAGAAGGAGCTGACGGCAGTGGATCACTGAGGTGGGGGAGGGGGTGGACCGGGAGGTAAAAGGAATTTATTACGACAACTGTCCATCACTTTCCCCTTTTGCCGGATCCGTCTCATCTACAAACTTCATAAAGCGATCAAAATCCTTCCCAATTTTTGTAAGATTTGTTTTCAAGGATTTCTCTAGCCCTGCTAAGTCGTTGGAGAGCGCGATATCTTTCTTCATAATTAAGGAGTATTCTTCCTGCTCGTACAATGTCGTTAAATCTTTTGGTAAGGTCTTGATTTGTTCTAAATAATCCATTTTTAGCCTCCTCAATTCCGATTCTAATTTGTTCCTCATATCTTTCTTCAAGCTCTCTTCTATCAGTTTCAAATCTTTCTCTAAGCTTTCCTCGTAGCGCTTCAAATCTTCCTGAAATGGTTCTTCTATCTTCTGCAATTCGCTCAATTTCATTTGTTTTTCTAAGTCGAGTTCGTTCAATCTCTCTTTCAAATTCTTCTTGCTCTGATTGAATTCGTTCAATAGCTGCTGCTCTGGCTCCAGCATGCTCATTAATTTTTTGTTGAAAGCTTGATCTTCTATTTCGTGCTTCTTCAATTCTTTTCTCAACTCCGTTTCTTTCTTCAATAACATCTCTCTTTCTATTTGCAATTCCTTCAATTCCTCCTTTTTCGAATTCCTCATACTCGAAAATCTTGGAGTCCAAATCTCCATTCTGGCCTTCAATTGCTTGTTTTCTTCCAAGATATCTTCCTTCCAGATTTCGGTATCTTTCCTTAACTGATTCTCTTCGTTCTCTATATTTTGAATCAATTTCTGCTCGTAGTCTTTCGAGTAAACTTCTCCATTGCTCTTCAGCTCTTTTTCTATTTTCCGAAACTCGAGATAACTCTCTTCTAATTCCCAATTCAGCGATTCTGTATGGTTCTGATTCCAGGCATCTTCCAATCGCTCGTATAAGGTTCTCAATTTCTGCTTTTCGGCATTTGAAATCTTCCTCGAAAAATCCTCTTTGCTGTTTGTCAATTTGTGGTACGTCCTTTGGATTTCCCGAGGGTAGTTGAAAGTAATTTGCTTCTGATTCTTCATGGCTGTAAACCCATTTGGTATTAGATGTTAAGGAGAAGTTTTTTTGTATTTCTTCTGGAGAAGTTTTCGGGATGATTATTTGAATCGTATCAATGCCCAGGTGTCGTAATTTGATTTTCTTTTCTTCGGTCAACTTGTGCGTTGCTACCAATTCAATGAAAAGTATTGGTTCGTCATTGCCATCAAAAAAAACAATATCTGGCTTTATTAAATTGTGTTTTTCGGGCGCTGGCTCCTTTCGCCAGGCAATGCTTCCATCGGGTTGTTCAAAAAACTCAACTTCTGCCCTAACTTCCTTGGCGTAGATGAATTTTTCGTCCTGGATGATCCTTGGGCCAAAATCAGATCCTTTTGGAGGGTATTTTAACAGCTTGGGCAATTTTACCTTTTTGAGAATCCCCAAGATGTTTTTGGCTAGCTTGTGGCGGTAGGTTTCATCCCGATAGGTACATTTTCGTTCGAAATTCTTTATTCCCTTTGGGTCGTGGCGGAAATAGTCGATTCTATTTGGCAACTTCGATTTGACTGCCTGCATCTCTTGATTACATCCTTTACAGAAATATCCTTTTCTACCACTTTCGGCATCGCCAATGTAAATGGTTTCTCCTTCAATGGTATTTGCATACACATTGTTGTCAGTCTCTCTGACCTCTTTTGGGATTTTTTCATGTTCAGCCATTTTACGGTCTTATTAGTTGCGGGGAATTTAAGAGGGGAAATTGTCACCTCATGTCAAAATATCAGATCGTTTTCAATTTCTATACCCTTCTATAAGTCTTCCAGAGAAAAAGTAAAACAAAACACCCAAGTTGTGAATAGCGATTGGAAGAGATGAAATCCAATTTTCAGCGAACCCAACATCAATGAAAAACCCTTCATTAGCTTGCAACTCGGAGGGATTCAATAAAGAGTATGACTCCTTAAGAAGTTGGGTAGCAGTTTGAAGGTCTTGATCATTCTGGATATTTTCCGGGAACTCCTTCCCTTTCGAAAGGATCTTTTCTAAGAAATCCAAAATATCATTCCAATTATCCTCAATCTTGCCTTGGATTATTGTGAGATGAGAGGAAGTTATTTTTTCCCCAATTATGTCAAGGTTCCCTTTAATAAACTCTTTAGCAGTTGCTATATAATGCCGCAAAGAATATTCAAGCTCCCTTGCTTTAATAACTGTTAACCTCCATTCTTTTATGGAAAGAAATTGTCTTGCCCAAAGAGTCAGATCATACTTGACTGCAAATTCAGGGTCAATAGGGTTGATATAAAACTCAAATAGGGGTGCCTTTCCATAATCATAATCAATTATGTTCCAGGAATTGGCCACTAAATGATCTTCGATTAATAACCTATCTCTAAATAGTGTTATTATTCGAGCCTCACCAAATGGACCGTTTAATAAGGTTGAGTAAAGGCGTTTATTCTTTAAAGGGGCCAAAGTTTTCCGTAAAACATTCCATATTTCCCTTTGTGAATCCGTATGGTCCAGAGCATTAAAAACATTAGCAAAAATTAGCAAAGATCCCGTGTTTTCATCATCACCTTCAATCAATTCTATTTCCCAACCTTTTTCTTTTTCTAAAGCCTCTATTTCCCGTTGAAGCTGATGCAAAATCTTCACTTCGGCTGACTTAAGATCCCGTTTGGCCTTTTTTTTTATTCTAATAACTTCTCCATTTTTTAGGTCAATCTCCTCCAAGAAAAATACCATATCCTCCAAGGCCTTTCTTTCATTAAACTCTAAACGCGACAATTCCTTTGGAGAAGAAAATTTCAAATAATCCTTTCTGAATATTTCTTGGAATGGAATTAGGTTCTGCCAGGCCTTTTGAAGATTGAATGCGGCAAGGTCTTTCCTTTGCTTAAAATCTCCTTGAAAAATCGACCATGATTGGTTGATGAAATTCTCAAAATGGCGGAAATATGACTTTTGGATCTCCCGGTATCGCTTGTATTGAGAAACAGAGCCAAGGAAAGAGTCTTCTTGCTTTTTCTGATTGCCTTGCGCTGACAGGTTTGAACTAACTTTGTTTCCCCCAGCCTCCGATGAGTATTCAGAAACTCTTCCGAAGGGGTCAACAATGCTTATGGGAAGGGAAGGAATACTTTGTTGAATGAGACTTCTTTCCATATTCTTTTTTGAGAATTCGACTAATTTGAAAGGCTTGCGAGGAATGGAAGTGACAGCCATATACCCTTCTTTAATTTCTTTTGCCCATAGCAAGAGTTGTTTCCTATAATCAACGATTCCAACAACATAGTCCTCCCAGGATCGTGGCCGAAAAAAATTTCTGATTAAGTTTGTAAAAATGTGATTCAAGGTCGAAAGTCTGTCATCAGGCCAACTTGATGGAATGGTTGAGCCTGTACTTTCGTCGATGCCAACTGAAAGAAACCCTATTTGATGACCGTATCCTTGACTTTTTATTTCATCTAAATCTGGGAATGCTATAGCCAAAAGACTCAAAACCTTGTTTCTGAAATTATGCAAGCTCCCTTCCTTTAAGGTTCTTTTGTTGTGGGTACCTTCCAAGACCCCAACAATGAACTTTATTTCGATGGATTTTTCCAGCCTTGTAATCGAAGGGATTTCAAATTCTGTTTTTAGTTTTTGAAGAAGTCTGGATTCTAAATGAGAAATCATCGAAATATTGCTCCATTCCACCTTTTTAAGACCGGAGATGAGAGAAGCTAGATCTTCCGAGAAACAGGATTCGATTAGTTCCGAATAAAAATCGAATTGATTCTTTTCCAACAAATCAAGATACCCCTTCCAGAACAATGTTTCCCCTAAGTAGAAGCAGTCTCGATTATTTTCTAGGCGTAACGATTTACCTTCTATTTTGAGGAGGAAATTTTTACCCAGGTTAAAAACTCGCGAAGGATTTGTAAAGTTCCCTGACAAAGTCCTTGATATCTGTTTTGCTTCTTCAGAAAATTGATCGCTTGTCTGAACGAAAGGAACTTGAAAAAAGGCACCCGTTATATCAATTGGTAAAAACAAGGACCACCCATCACCTACCTGCTGATATGCATTTGAAATAGGTTTTTTATTCTCTTCGACATATTCCTGTATCCCTTTCCAAAAAAGGGCTTTTAGATATTTTCCAGCCTCTTCCCAAGAGTTTGGATTAAGTTTTTCGATAAAACTTGGGGCTAATTTTGAGTTTTTATTGTAGTGAAGGAAGTATGCCATTATTACCACTTCTACATTTGAGGTGGCTATTACTCGGAGGCAACGGAATAGGAACTCTTCAACCTTATACTGGAAATCATCAAAGATAAAATCGCATAGCATCTTTGACCTGATAGGGTGGAGTCCCTCAAGATGGTTTCCTTCTGCTGAAAAATGAATTAAGTATTCTCTTTGAAAAGTTTCAATTGTTGCTTGGAGTTCTGGAAATGTAAAAGCAATCAAAAACTTTTGCAGATCTATTTTTGCTCCTAAAAAATCCGCTAGGGCCACCGTCCGCAGCAAGAACATTCCATCAGAATTACCCTCCTGTTTAAATTTGGACTTTAGCCTTTTCACCTGGGACTTGATCCTCGATTTCAAGGCATCACCCTGAGTAATTAGAAATACATATTCAAGTAATGGACCACTCTCCCCAAAGCTTTCCCAAGATTCGTTAAATGTCCTAAATCTTTTGTCAGGTTTAATTTTATTAAGGTTCTGATAAAGCTGTTTTGCCTCCTCCTGGTAAAAATCAAGGCTCAATTCACCGTATTTAAAGTAGGCTCCCACTTCATTAGAGTTGTTCCAGTCTTCGGATCGAATTGTAACCAATATTCTAAACCCAAAGTTTAATTCGATCTTTGCAAGAAGTTTCGGCCAATCGGACATACCCGGAGGAATATCAATTAGAACCAACAATGGAAATGAAAAACTTTTTGCAAGAGAACTTAACCCTTGGAGGACTTTTCGATTTGAATAAAAATCTTGAGACAAAACCAGCTCAAAACCAGCATTTAAAGAAATGTTTTCCAGAGCAAATCTATAAGCAAGAGCACTTTTCCCTTGCCCGGATGCTCCATGAATAACGACTAGATTATTCTCATCAAAAAGGGAGGACAACTCTTCTAGTTTTTGGCTTCTTCTAACATCAATTCCAGCACGGATATGTTCGAAGTTTGCTTTTGCACCCCGATAAAAGTCTTCGGCAAGCCTAGTGTCTTGTCAATTTTAAAATGACGTAAATTGTGCCTATCTTTGCAAAAAAAGATATGCCAAACATTTACGTTGTAACCTTGACCTCCCCTGAACGGGAAGAATTGATGTCCATCATCCACAAAGGGAAACATAGTGCCAAAACTTATCGCAGTGCCTATGTTTTGCTGAATACTGATGAGGGCGAGTATCAGGTTGAAAAGCTTACCAATGAGGCGATTGCGAAAGTTTTGAAGATCGGGATGCGGACAATTGACCGGATTAAAAAGCAATTCGTTGAAGAAGGTCTCGAAGCCTGTTTAAGTCGCAGAAAGTCCTCGCGTGAATACCATAGTAAGATTGACGGGGATTTGGAGGCTCATTTGATCGCGTTGAGTTGTGGTGATCCCCCTGAGGGATTTTCCAAATGGTCCTTGCGAATGTTGGCGGATAAGGCCGTAGAATTGAATTACGTGGATAAAATTTCCCATGAAACGGTTCGTCAACTTTTAAAAAAACGAATTAAAACCCTGGAAAGTTGAGGGCTGGGTCATCCCGCCAAAGCAAAATTCGGAATTCGTGGCTAACATGGAAATGGTCCTGGATGTCTACAAACGCCCCTTTTCGGCAAAAAACCCGGTGGTTTGCATGGATGAATCACCCAAGCAACTCATTTCTGAAACCAGAGTTACTGTCCCAATGAAGAAGGGCGCTCCCAAAAGAATAGATTATGAGTATAAGCGATGTGGCACCTGCAATATCTTTATGTCGAACGAGCCTTTGGCAGGAAAGAGGAGGGTGAAAGTAACTGAGCGGAAAACCAAAAAAGATTGGGCAGAATTTGTGAGGGAAATTGCGGACAATGACTATCCTGAAGCTGAAAAGATCACATTGGTAATGGACAATCTCAATACCCACCATCCAAGTTCATTGTATGAGGCTTTTGCCCCGGAAGAAGCCAAACGGGTTTGGGACAGGTTTGAATTTGTTTATACACCCAAACATGGAAGCTGGCTAAACATGGCAGAAATTGAGCTGAACGTCCTTAATGGTCAATGTCTGAACAGAAGGATCGATAATCTTCAGGAAATTATCAGGGAGGTAAAAGCCTGGCAAGATGCCCGAAACCAGAAGGACTGCAAAATAAACTGGCGCTTCACAACAAAGGATGCCCGAATCAAACTCAAACGGCTTTATCCGTCAATTGAAGATTGACGAGACACTAGAGTCATCCTCATTCGAAATTCCTTTTTCACGGAGAATTCGAATAGAACTCCCTAGATTTTCATGCAAAATGTTTCTTTCACGAATATATTCCCCCACCTTCCCGATCTGACTTATTAGATCCTGGCGAGTAATTGACTTACTTTCTTCAGAAATTTGAAGTAACCAATCCGAAAGCAAACCTAAAGCCACCTCTGAATCACCTCCTAGTTGAAGGTTTTTTATCTCTGAAAGGACTTCTTCCCTTACCGTTTCTTCATCCACCTTAAGGATTTGTAAAGAAGACGAGATTTTCTCAATGGAATCTTTTTCAAAATCGTAGCTTGCGAGCTTTTTTTCAAAGGTGTCCTTATTGCCATTGATAAAATCCATTAACTCCTTCCCAATTGGTCCGAAGCTAATCAAGGAAATAACTTCAATGTCAGTATTTGAATATGACTCTGCCCTTTTTAGAAATGATGTCCCCTCCTTCGAATAAAGGTCGGAGAAAACTAAATCATCAGTAAGAGCCTTTACTTGGATAAGTTGTTGAATCTCACCTTTTCCTTTGTGGTGAATATCAAGGTCTTCCCTTCCCTCCGGACGAAATTGATAGTTATCATCCCTTGTTTGCAGGATAATTTTGAGCGCATACAAGGTCTGAAGGCGAAAGCCTTTGATTGCTGGTTGTGCCATTATATGGAAAGATTCAATTTGCTAATGGTCATTTCTGATGTTTTTTGGTTACCCGAAATTACGATGAGGAAAACAATCTGAAATTCTCATGAACTAAGAATAATACAGTAATTTTGAGTACAGGGCTTCATTTAAACTTATTTGTTAGTTCGCAACTACTTATTGACAAACCTAAGAATGTTCAGTTCAAGATATTATTCTTGTGGGCCTTAATTTAAGCAAAATTGTTGATCCTAAAAATCATGAAATTAAAGAGTTGTTGCCATTTTGAGATGGGAAGAATCGCTATCTCAAGGTTGATTATCCAATACATCATATTCGTATACCCAAAAATCATTCAGAATTGCAGCGTGTCAAAATCCCCTCCATCCAACAATTTTCCATAAATTGCCATCTGACAGACTTATGAACCCTTAGCAATGGAGCCAATTTCCCTCTATCAAACTGTATCCGGAGTTGCAGGAAGCCTGATCGGGCAGGTTTTGCCTTTTGCGAAGCGCAACCAGGCCATAGCCAACCGCCTGACTAAGTTTGAGGCAAAGTCAATGCTATCTGAGTTTCTAACGATTTATTTGGGGGCCTTAGTCGTTTTCCTGGAAAGCAGAAAAGATGGCACAGGGAACATAAAAGACCATACCTATTTTCAGTCCTTTTTCGAATCTGGGAAAGTAATTCACCTGTTCAAAACCATTTTTTATAAAACCAATCACCTGGATCAGGACAATCTTCCCAAAGCCTTTGGTCAGGCCCTTGAAGCCTTTTTAAATGATCCCCAAAACAGGAATAATGCCCAGGAGGTGGTGCATTACGACCTTATTTTAAAACCTGGCCCTGACGAAAATCTGGAGACGGCTGTCCGTAAATTTTGCCAGTTTTTTTATGAGGAAATCAATCATTTTCTGAATCCGGGAGAATTGATGAATAGGCAAATAAGCGAGGCCATCTATTTATGGATTCGTCAAATTCTTGAGGAACAGCAAGCGAGAATTCCTTCCACCCTCCCCAAATACCTCACCAACACCCCACCCGATCCGCCCCAAAACTTCACTGGCCGCGAAAGCGACCTGCAAGACCTCCACGCCTCGCTCGCCGACGGCCAGACCCTCTACCTCCTAAGCGGGATCGGGGGCATCGGCAAGACCGCTTTGGCCCTCAAATACCTTCAAGCCCATCGGGACGACTACGACCACCTGGCCTGGGTGGAGGTGGGCAACACCCTGGAAGAGGCCCTGGCGGGCCAGATTCGACGGGACCTGCCCGGTCTGGTGATCAAAGAGGAGTGGCAGGAGCAGGACAAGCTGGCCCAAATCAGCAACTTCCTGGGCAATCTGCCCGGCAAAAACCTACTGGTTTTCGACAATGCCAATGATGCCGGCAATGTGCGCCGCTACCAAAAGCGCCTGCCGGCCTGGTCGGTGCTGATCACCTCCCGCGCCGACCTGAGCGACAAGCCCAACCACAAGCGCCTGGATGTGCTCCCCCTGGACGAAGCCACCAAATATTTCCGCAGCATTTACTCCGTGCCTGAAGCCGACCTGGACCTGCTCGGTCGGTTGCTGGAAGCCGTGGGCAGGCATACCCTGGCTACCGAGGCCCTGGCCAAAACCCTGCTCAAGGTCCGCACCATTTCTCTGGCTCAACTCTATGCAAAACTCGAAAAAGAGGGCCTGCTCAGCCTGGGCCTGGGTAAGTTTTATACCGACTACAAGGACCAGAAAGAAACCGACCTCAAAAAACTCCTCACCGCCCTTTACAACCTGGCCGACCTCTCCCAACCCCTGCAGGAAATCCTGCGGCGCTGGTGTTTGCTTCCGGCTTCATGGATTCCCTGGCCTCACCTTGTAGCCTTGTTTCCCCATGAGGAAGACCTGGAAACCAACCTGGGCCTGCTGGTGGACGGAGGCTGGCTCGACCAGAGCCCCGGCGGCAGCGAGCTGGCATACAAAATGCACCAGCTCATCAGGGATGTGGTCTTCGACCACCTCCAGCCCCAAACCGGACAGCCCAGGGTGGATGAACTGATAGAAATTGCAGAAGAGATCATGAAGATCAGGCCACTGGGCCTTCCCCGGGATTTCCTGCCCTATGCAAGTGAGGTTGCAAACCGGGTAAAAGGCAATTCCGAAGACCTGGCCCATTTGCATTTGCAAATAGGAGCAACTTCCCGGGAAATTGGAAATTTCACTCTGGCCCTTTCCCATTTTCATCAGGCAGCTAAAGCCTTTGAATTATTGGGTGACCGGGAAAACCTTGCGAACTCGTTAGGGAAGTTAGGGGAAATCTATGAGGCTCAGGGTAAGCTGAATGAAGCGCTGAAATATTATCAGGATTATAATCAGTTAAGTGAGGAATTATATCGTTCCAATCCCGCCTCGGAGTCCCTTAAAAACGGTCTTGCGATCTCGTATGAGAAATTAGGAGGAATCTATGAAGCTCAGGGTAAGATGAATGAAGCTCTGAAATATTACCAGGACTATAATCAGCTAAGCGAGGACTTATACCATTCCAACCCTGCCTCTGAGTCCCATAAAGGGGGGCTGGCGAACTCGTATGAGAAATTAGGGGGAATCTGTGAGGCCCAAGGGAAGCTGGATGAAGCGCTAAAATATTATCAGGACTATAATCAGCTAAGCGAGGACTTATACCATTCCAATCCTGTATCTGAGTCCCTTAAAAGGGGGTTGGCGATTTCGTATTCGCGATTGGGGGGCATCTGTGAGGCTCAAGGGAAGCTGGATGAAGCGCTAAAATATTATCAGGACTGTAATCAGCTAAGCGAGGACTTATACCATTCCAATCCTGTGTCTGAGTCCCTTAAAAGGGGGCTGGCGATTTCGTATTCGCGATTGGGGGGCATCTATCGGTCTCAGGGGAAGCTTGATGAAGCGCTGAAATATTATCAGGATCGTAGCCGCCTTAGTGAGGAATTGTTCCGTTCCAATCCCGCATCGGAGTCTATCAAAAAAGGTCTTGCGACTGCGTATTCAAAATTAGAGTCTATTTTTCAGGCACAAGGTAAAATGGAGGAGGCCATAAAATATTTTAAAGATAAAAGGATGCTGACGGAAGAGTTGTATAGCTCCAATCCCCAATCTGAGGGTATACAAATTATGCATGCAGGAAACTTTTTGAAATTAGGCTCAATCTATGAGGCTCAAGGAAAGATGAATGAGGCTATGGAATATTTTTTGGAATGCAAAATTTTAATTGGGGAGTTGTCCGCCTTCAATCCACTTTCTGAGAGATTAAAAAACAATCTTGCGATTTCTAATGCGCGAATGGGGGGCATCTTTCAAGCTCAAGGAAAGATGAATGAGGCTAAGGAATATTATTTGGAATGCAAAATGTTATTTGAGGAGTTGTTCGCCTTCAATCCACTTTCTGAGAGATTAAAAAAATATCTTGCGATTTCTAATGCGCGAATGGGGGGCATCTTTCAAGCTCAAGGAAAGATGAATGAGGCTATTGAATATTTTTTGGAATGCAAAATGTTATTTGAGGAGTTGTCCGCCTTCAATCCACTTTCTGAGAGATTAAAAAAACATCTTGCGATTACTTATTCGCGATTAGGGGGCATCTATCGGTCTCAGGGGAAGCAGGATGAAGCGCTGAAATACTATCAGGATCGTAGCCGCCTAAGTGAGGAATTGTACCGTTCCAATCCAGCCTCGGAGTCCCTTAAAAACGGTCTTGCGAATTCGTATTCGAAATTAGGTGGAATCTATGGGGCTCAGGGGCAGATGGCTGAAGCGCTGAAATATTATCAGAACTATATTCACCTAAAGGATGAATTGTACCGTTCCAATCCAGCCTCGGAGTCCCTTAAAAACGGTCTTGCGATCTCGTATTCGAAAATAGGTGGAATCTATGAGGCTCAGGGGCAGCTGGATGAGGCGCTGAGATATTATCAGGATTATAATCACTTAAGGGAGGAATTTGTACCGTTCCAATCCAGCCTCGGAGTCCTTTAAAAACGGTCTTGCGAATTCGTATTCGAAATTAGGTGGAATCTATAAGGCTCAGGGGCAGCTGGCTGAAGCGCTGAAATACTATCAGGATCGTAGCCGCCTAAGTGATGAATTGTACCGTTCCAATCCCGCCTCGGAGTCCCTTAAAACGGTCTTGCGAATTCGTATTCGAAATTAGGTGGAATCTATGAGGCTCTCCAGGGGCAGCTGGCTGAAGCGCTGAAATATTATCAGAACTATAATCACCTAAAGGATGAATTGTACCGTTCCAATCCAGCCTCGGAGTCCCTTAAAAACGGTCTTGCGAATTCGTATTCGAAATTAGGTGGAATCTATGAGGCTCAGGGGCAGCTGGCTGAAGCGCTGAAATATTATCAGAACTATAATCACCTAAAGGATGAATTGTACCGTTCCAATCCCGCCTCGGAGTCCCTTAAAAACGGCCTTGCAGTATCGTATTCGAAATTAGGGGGAATCTATCAAGCTCAGTGGAATCTGGATGATGCGCTGAAATATTATCAGGATTATAATCAGTTAAGGGAGGAATTGTGCCGTTCCAATCCCCAAAGCTATATGTTGGCAGATGGGCTTGCGATCTCATACTATAAACTGGGGAAAGTGTATGTGGAAATGGAGAACCTGCCTGAGGCAAGAGGCTTTTTGGCAAAAGCCCGGGATATTTTTGGGCAGCTGTATGATCAAGTCCGCATCCCCGACCTGAAGCGGAAATTGGAAACTGTAGAGAAGGTCTTGCAAAGTCTCCCCCAATAGGCTATAATACCCACAAAGGCCCCTGCAAGCCTTCCCGGGCACTTTCTTAATACTTCGGAGCTCTGCTAAAGTACTTCGGAAGTCTGCAAAAGTACTTCGGAGCTCTGCTAAAGTACTTCCGATCTCTGCTAAAGTACTTCCGATCTCTGCTAAAGTACTTCGGAAGTCTGCAAAAGTACTTCGGAGCTCTGCTAAAGTACTTCGGAAGTCTGCTAAAGTACTTCGGAAGTCTGCTCAAGTACTTCCGATCTCTGCTAAAGTACTTCCGAAGTCTGCTTAAGTACTTCGGAAGTCTGCTCAAGTACTTCGGAAGTATTAAAAAGTACTTCAGTAAGTACTTAAAAGTACTTCGGAAGTATTAACAAGTACTTCAGTTAGTACTTAAAAGTACTTCGGAAGTATTAAGAAGTACTTCGGAAGTACTAAGAAGTACTTCGGAAGTACTAAGAAGTACTTCGGAAGTATTAAGAAGTACTTCGGAAGTATTAAGAAGTACTTCGGAAGTACTAACAAGTACTTCGGAAGTATTCAAGCTGCTTCAGAAGTATTAAGAGCACTGAAAGTTAAGAAGTACATCAGTAAGTACTTAAAAGCAGTTTTGCAGTGCATGGCCTGTGGGGTGGTGAAGTACTAACAAGTACTTCGGAAGTACTAAGAAGTACTTCGGAAGTACTAAGAAGTACTTCGGAAGTATTAACAAGTACTTCAGCAAGTACTTCAGAAGTATTGAAGCATAAGGTAAAGAGCACAATAACAAAATCCCCCAAAACGGCCCAGCTTTGCGTCCTTTGCCACCGCAACCAACGAAACGCGGGCCCAACAATCTTGGCGCACTTTGCGATACTAACCACGATACTAACCATTTTACTCCGTTCATCCCCCCTCAATTTTAATTTCCATCCCGGGCCGGATTCCATTGAATTAAGGCGAAAAATAATTATCTTTACCCAAGTCCAATTTATACCAAATACCCTCAATTAGTCAATTTTCAGCCTTCGGGCTATAAATCGGGCTCATTTTTTTGAATCAAAAGTCACTTTGAAATGAAATCCAAAGCACTCATTGCGGTTATTTTAATAACCCTAAGCACGCATCTTGCGACTTTCGGCCAAAGTCCGTCTGCTAATCCCACCGGGTTGAACGCACAGGGACTATCCGGCGACACTGTGATCATCAACATGGTGGCGCTTGATCAACCCTGGATGTACAACAGGATGGGCGCAGCCCAGCCTACCGGCATGATCTATGCCCTGCAATCTGATGTGGTGGCCAAAAGCCCGTTGAAACCCATCGGACCGGGCAACGTGCGCCTGCGTGACCAGAAAAGGCCCCGTCCCATAGTGTTGCGGGCCAATCAGGGCGATATTTTGGTGATCAATTTCAAAAACCTGCTCCGCCCCTTTGACCCGGTGAACCAGGTTTCGATCTATCCTCCCTTCAAAGTTTCCCAGGATACCATCAACCCCATTTATCCGGCTACCCGCATGGCGGGGGTGCACATCACGGGAATGGAACTGGTGGGCTCCATCAGCAGCGACGGTTCCTTTGCGGGCGCCAATCCCAACAGCCTCATCGCACCGGGCGAATCAATTACCTATACGCTGTTTGCCAAAGAAACAGGCTCCTACCTGATCTCCAGCGGCGGCGCCCTGGTTGGAAACGGCACCATGCGCGGGGGTACCCGGGCCAATGGCCTCTTTGGGGAATGCAATATCCAGCCTCCCAGAGCGGAGTGGTACCGCAGCCAGGTCACCGAACCTGAATTATTTGCTGCCACCACGGGTTGGGTCAATGGCAAAACCGGCAAGCAGCTCACCCTGGCCGACCTGGGGGTCAAAGGTATTCCCACCCCGGAAAAACGCCAGGAATTATACGACAAAGGCTATTATCCCATCATCAATTACGATGCCGTATCCCCCTTCCGTCCCGGCGTGCCCTTGCTCAAAATGTACACCAGCCGCCCGGCGAAAGGCGCTCCCGGGCATGAGGTACGTACCCTCATGCATACCGATCTGACCGCCATCATCACCGGCCCTTCCAAAAACGTGGCTCCCGGAGATAAACCCTATAATTTCCCTTCGGCCTATTCGACCCTGGTGCCCGATATGTTCCCGGTCTATGCCACACCCAATCAGTTGCAGCCCTACCGCGAATTTTCCATCATGTACCACGAAGTGCCCTGGGCGGTGGAGGCTTTCCCTGCCTTTTATAATGCAAATACCGCCGATCCGGTCAATAATATCACCGGCACCGCCGCGGGTGGCTTCGACCAGTTTGCCATCAATTATGGCACGGGCGGCATTGCTGCCGAAATCTACGCCAACCGGGTAGGGGTGGGGCCCATGGCCGATTGTGTGGATTGTGCTTACGAAGAATTTTTCCTCAGCAGCTGGGCCGTGGGTGACCCTGCCATGGTGGTCAATATTCCTGCCAACGTGGCTGCAGAGATCGAAAATCAGGACCGCAAGAGTTTGTCTCAGGGAAATGAATTGCTCAATAACCTGATGCTCAGCCAGGCCAATATCATCTTCGACGGAACCCCGGTCTTCGGAGGAGAGCAGATTCCGACCCAGCAGCAGATCGCCGCCGACTATGCCTACTATGCGGATGATCCTTCCAACGTATATCACAGTTACATGAACGACCACGTGAAGTTCAGGATTTCCCACGCCGGGACCGGCCTGACTCACGTTCACCACCAGCACGCTGCGCAGTGGCTGCACAGCCCCAATAGCCAGGTGGGCCATTACCTCGACAGCCAGACCATCAATCCCGGGGCCACTTATACCCTGAATATGGTGTATGACGGCAGCGGCAACGTCAATAAAACTGTGGGAGACAAGATTTTCCACTGCCATTTTTATCCTCACTTTGCCCAGGGCATGTGGGCCCACTGGCGCATCCACGATGTGCTGGAAACCGGCTCCGTGGTGGCGCCCAAATTCAGCGCCAATGTTACTCCCGGTGCGCCTCCCTTGCCACCTTCTCCTCCCCATGGTCCCCTGCTGAAAGGCACCCGGGCCCTGCCCGATGGAGAAATCTGGAACGGAACCCCCATTCCGGCCCTCGTGCCCATTCCGAACCTGCCCATGGCTCCCATACCGGGTAAAATCGTGATCAATGAAGGACAGGTGGAAGTGAAGGATCAGACCAAAAATCCCGGTTATCCCTTCTTCGTGGCCGGCGTAGCCGGATCACGGGCACCCCAGCCTCCCCTTGATTTTGCCCAGGGCGATTACACGGATATCAATGGAAAAACCGGTACGGGAAGCCTCAACGGAGGTCTGCCCCGCAAGGTCGTCATTGGAGGGAAGGTTGTATTCAGCAACCAAACCATCTATGACTGGACCAAAATCACCGACAGCCTCCAGGCGATTCACCTGCCTGAAGAAGGTACATTTTTCGAAAAACTGGCCATGGATGCCCACGCCACCCGCAACCATTCCACCTATCTGCCCGACGGAACCCCCGCCACCTTCATCCTGAACGGCCTTAAGCCTCAGCGGGGAGCACCCTATGCCGATCCCGGAATTACCCTCGACGGAAAAGGGGTGGAAAAAGCGGATCAATCGAATGTCAGGATCTATAAAGGAGCCAACATCCAGATCGACGCCGTCATCAACAAACTGGGGTGGCACTACCCTCAGACCCGTCCCATCGTGCTGTGGGGCGATGTAGCCTCCACGGTGGCAGGCGACCGGCCTCCCCAGCCTTTCTTCTTCCGCGCCAATTCCAGGGAAATCATTGAATACTGGCATACCAACCTGGTGCCCGAATATTACGAAGTGGACGATTATCAGGTGCGCACGCCTACCGACGTAATCGGACAGCACATTCACCTGGTGAAATTCGACGTGACCTCTTCTGATGGGGCCGCCAATGGCTGGAATTACGAAGACGGCACCCTTTCGCCCGACATGGTGCGCGAAACCATTGAGCACATTAATGAGGGTGGCGCCTGGTACAAACCCGACCTGAAAAAGTACTTTGCAGGTTCTATCAAGGGCATGGCCGGAACCCCTTCGGGTGAAAAGCTGGTGCCTCACAAGCCCAACCCCATCTGGGGCCAGGCTCCGCAGGGACAAAACTGGGTTGGGGCCCAAACCACCATCCAGCGCTGGTATGCAGACCCCCTGTATAATAATGCCATGACCCACGACCGTACCATCCGCACGGTCTTTACCCACGACCACTTCGGACCTTCCACCCACCAGCAGGTCGGTCTTTATGCAGGGTTGCTGATAGAGCCGGAAAATTCTCAGTGGTTTAATTCCTCCACGGGTGACAGTCTGGGTTCGGCCCGTCCGGGCAAAGCCAGCCGCAAGGTGGGAGTTGCCTACTCAGTGGGTGCGAATGGCGTGCCCTCAGTCTCCCAGTTAGCCTCCGTATCTGACGGCGGTCCTACGGATTGGCAGGCCATCATCGAAACCCCGGCCAACCAGCGTACCTACCGCGAATTCATGTATGAGTACCAGGATAACCAGCAGGCTTATCTGGCTGGCTCCAAAGCTGCTGCTGATGAATATCCCCACTGGACCGACACCTCTACCGTGGCTTATTTTACCAAAAATGTAAACACCAATTACCGGGGCTGGATCGATACGGAAAATGCCATCAATCCTCCCGGAGCGCCTGAAATTGTATCGACCGGCGGTCGTGGTATTCTCTCCATGAACTACCGCAACGAACCCCTGCCCGCCAGGGTACAGGGTGGACCGGGTAATTCGCCCAATTCGGCTTATTCCTTCAGTTCCAATGAAACCCGGGGCATTGACGCCCTCAATAGTCAGCCCACTCCGGGCTATATCGCGCCTGGCACCAATAAATTTATCTGGGCCAAACAACCCATCAGCCCCGGCATGTTGCCCGGCGACCCCTATACTCCGCTGGCCCGGGCCTACACCGGCGACGAAGTGCAGGTCAGAACTCTGGTGGGCGCCCACGTCAATCCACATTACCTCAACATCCACGGCCTGCACTGGCAGTTTGAGCCTTCCTTCAAAAACTCAGGCTTGCGCAGCACCCAGACTGCCAGCCTTTCTGAGCACTTTGAGTTGAATTTCTTCATGCCCAATACCGCCGGAAACGCGAATGGCTTGGCAGATTACCTGGTGATGACCAATGCCGACGAAACAGGTATGCAGGGTGGTTCATGGGGATTGATCCGTTCCTACAGCCAGGAT
Source organism: Bacteroidia bacterium (assembly GCA_020635905.1). Taxonomy (GTDB): domain Bacteria; phylum Bacteroidota; class Bacteroidia; order J057; family JADKCL01; genus JACJYV01. The sequence continues at coordinate 289,286 of JACJYV010000003.1, read as the reverse complement.
CAGCCCGATTTGAAGAAACTTTCCACCAACCAGAATCCGGCGTCCAATACCCAGAATTGTGGTTGTCCGCCTTCGGCTGCCACCAATGCCCGCAAGTACGACATTACCGCGATCAGCATCGACCAGTACCAGGAGTTTGGAGAAAACTGGGGTAAACTGCCCTATAACGAACGCCTGCGCAACTTCGATACCCAGGCCATGGTTTATGTCAGGACCGAAGAACTGAATGACTTCCGTAAAGGCGCAGGCTATCGGCCCCAGCCGCTGGTATTGCGGGCTTCCGCCGGAGAATGCGTGCAGGTGACCCTGCGCAACGCGGTTACTCCCCGCTTCCTGGTGCAACAGGACAGCGCAGGTTACGCCAATTCAACTCCTCCCACCGTCTATGCCTACCAGGCTTCCACCACCGCAGGTCTCCATGTGGACCTCATGAGCTACGATGTGAGCAAAAATGACGGCGGAGCCATCGGGATCAACGGCGGAAATCAACTGGCCGATAATCCGGGCAATATAGTGCAGTACGAATGGTATGCCGGTCGCTGGCAGAAGAAAGGCGGCAATTTTACCCCTCAACCGGTTGAATTTGGCGCCATCCCCCTGTCTGCACCTGATCCGCTCCTGCAATACACTTCAGGCCTCTTTGGCGCCATGATCATTGAGCCTGCCGGATCTTACTGGGTGGAAGATGATAACCTGTACACCGATTACACCTCGGCCAGTGTGTATGCCAGCGAAGCTGCCTTCAAGGGTGGTTCCAAGGCTCTTTTCCGGGAGTTTGTGGTCATTTTGCAGGATAATCTGCTGGTGTATTCCGAACCCCGCAACGCCACCTACGGTGCCGTGGTCAATTCGGCCATCAACTACCGTTCAGAGCCGGTCGGAAGCCGTATTTTCAAAGACCCAACCAACCTCAATACCCTGGATGGGTCCAGCAACGACAACCTCAACTTCAACCCGGAAAATATCTACGATCTGCTCACCAATGCCATCGTGCGATCTGAACCCGAAACCCCCATTTTTGCCGCTTCAGCCGGTACACCCGTAAGGTTCCGCATGATCCACACGGGAGGCAAGGGCGACGGAAACGTATTCGATATCCACGGTCACGTTTGGCAGGAATTGCCCTATCAGGCCTCATCCACGGTGCTGGGAGTAAATGATACCTCACAGTGGCAGGGTACCCGCGAGCAACTCGGCGCTCTCAATTCCTTTGATCTCCTGATCGCGAGTGCAGGGGGGACCTTCAAAGTCCCCGGCGACTATGTTTACCTCGATTGGCGGGCCGAGCCCTTCACCGACGGTTCCTGGGGACTTTTCCGGGTAACGGGAGGTAAAGATGCAACCGTGGTTTACCGGGTGGATGTATCCGGCAGGGATACCAATTCAATTGCCTCACTTTACGGCAGCAGCACGGTTGATCCGAACACAGGGAAATATCCGCGCTCAGTCAGCATTAAGGGCTCAGGGGGGAAATCCTCTACCGTGAATGTGAATCAGGCCAACGGCCAATGGTTGCTGACCGATGCTCAGCTCTCCATCAAACAGTCCGTGACTGTTTCTGCCACTCTGGCCGATGGAAGCCAGGGCAGCAGCCGCACCTACTCATCCGACGAATTGTACAATTATTCCCGGGAGCGGGAAAAACACGGATTGCGTGATGTTCACTTCATCAACGATAATGTTCAAAACGGAATCAATGACGGCATCAAGCTGAGACTTCCCGCCAGATCAGGAGGTCCCAATAACTAATGCCCATGAGGCTGAGACCTGTCTCTACATATCACAATATATTTTGCACTGCAAAAAAAGTAACCGGAGCCTTGTGCTCCGGCTGCATCTTAGTGGGGTGGGTGACAATTTTGGGAATATGCTCCGTTGCCCATGCCCAAAAGCAAACGGCTGTATTTGACGGCATTGAGATAGGTTTTGAAATGAGTCATGTGGATGGAGCCAATCCTTCTGCCCCTTTTAGGGAAGGAGACGATGCGATATTCAGGTTTACCATCCGGGATACGCTCTCGGGCAATGGCATTTCCGGGGCCAGCCCCGGGGCCTGGATGGAGCCCAGCCGCCGCAATTCACGGGCCGATGTGTACGACTGCGGTCAGCTGCTGACCAGTTTCCTCAGTGGCAGCATGTTCAGCCGGGCCGAACTGGATCTCAACGTGTTTTATGTGCTGGCTCTCAACAACGATGCCTCGGTCTCGGTGGTGGACCCGCTCTTCAGCTTTGGTGGCACCAAACTGCTGGCCATCATTCCCCTCCAGTCCGTGGGCATGGATTGGGAAATCACCCCCAAACAGGACCTTATCTATGTAAGTCAGCCCCAGGCAGGCAGTGTGGCCATGATCTCGGCCGCCGACTGGAGTGTAAGGAAGCACATTCCCCTCAATGCCCAACCCAATCAGCTCCTGATGCAACCCGATGGCCAGTATCTCTGGGCCGAATTCAGTTCGGGGAAGATCGAAGGCTACTCGGGCGTGGCTGCGATTTCCGCCGCGGATGGCAACCTGGTTGGTTCAGTTACGACCGGGGAAGGGGACCATGCCCTGGCCATATCTGGCGACAGCCGCTACCTGTTTGTCACCAATCCGCGCAGCGGAACCGTTTCCATTGTGGATCCCAACCGCATGGTAAAATCATCAGACGTTTCCCTCGATGGAACTCCCGGCCTGATCGCCTGGTCCGAAAAAGCCAAAGCCGCCTATGTTTCCGATCCGGAAACGGGCAAGGTTTGGGTCATTGATGCCCGCTCTGGTCAGGTAGTCACCGAATTTTCCTCCCTGCCCGGCGCCTCCCACCTGGCTTTTGAGCCCACGGGCCGCTTCGCCTTCCTGGTCTATCCTGAATCCGACCGGATTCAGATCCTGGATGCCGCCTCCAACCGCATCGTACAGACGGGAGACACAGAATCTCAGCCTATGAAGGTGTATTTTTCCGCCGAACTGGCTTATGTGGTCCATGCGGGCAGTGAGGAAGTGTTGATGTTTCCCCTGGACAACATCGGCAAGGAAGGGATGCCCCTGCAGGCGGCCGAATTTCCCGGAGGGCAAAATCCGTCGGCTCTCTCAGAACAACCCTGTGAAGGCCCGCTGATGGTGCAGGCACCCGGCACCAGTGCCATGCTGCTGGCCAATCCCAACGACAAAATGGTGTATTACTACATGGAAGGCATGGCCGCTCCCCGGGGTAATTTCTCCAATTACAACCGTCGTCCCCGCTCGGTTGCGGTCATCGACCGCAGTCTGAAGGAAGTGAGCCCGGGCACCTATGAGACCATTGCCCGCATCCGTGGCCACGGCCCTTACCGCATCCCATTTTTCCTGGATGCCCCCCGCATTGTGCATTGCTTCGAGGCAGAAATAGGCGAAAATCCCACCCTGGAAAAGGAAAGAGCCATGGATAAACTGGGCACCGTTTCCATTCAGTTCTTTCGCGGAGCCCTGGAGGTGAAAGCCAATGAGGAATTCAAGGTTTTTGTAGAGATGAAGGATCCGCTTTCCGGCGATGCCCTGACCGGGCTGCAGGACGTGAGGTTCCGGGCGACCTCGCCCTCCAACTGGTTTGAGGAGGTCCCCTCCGCTGAATCAGAAGTGGCGGGCATTTATGGCGGGAAATTCATCTTCCCAGAACCTGGCGCCTATTATATCCGGGCCGAGTGCCCTTCGCACAAGCTCGATTTCAACAATCCCCAATACCTCGTGTTGAGGGTAAAATGATCAGAATTATGAATTTGCAATACAAGGTAACCCTCAAAGCAGCAGGCACGATGTTGCTCATCGCGGTGCTCGCCTGGGTTCCCCAATCACTCCAGGCTCAGAAGCACAAGAAAAATAAGAAAAAGCATCCCGTCGAGACCGGATCCTGCTGCGATCCCAATGCGCCTGCAGCCAGTGCCGAACTGAAAGTCGGGGGCGTGGATCTGGGCAATCCCGTGCTGCGCAATCAGAACGGGGAGGAAGTCAGGTTTCACGACCTGATCAAGGGTAAAGTGGTGGCGATTAACTTCATATTTACCACCTGTACCACCATTTGCCCGCCCATGGGGGCCAATTTTGCCGAACTCAACCGCCGCATGGCGGAAGTCCGGGGAGATAATTTGGTCATGTTGTCCGTGTCGATTGACCCGGTCAATGATACCCCCGAAAGGCTGAAAGCCTGGAGCGAGAAATTCAAGCCCGGACCGGGCTGGACCCTGCTGACCGGCGACAAGGCAGTGGTGGACCAGTTGCTCAAGGATCTAAAGGTATTTACCCCGCTCAAAGAGGATCACGCCCCGATTCTCATGGTAGGCAAGGAAGGCGAGGACAACTGGATCCGCACCAACGGACTGGCTGAGGTGGATTTGCTTGAAAGCACCATCCTTAAGTATCTGGGTAAGACCAAAACCCTGAACGAAGAAGCTCCCGAACCTGGCTCCAAACCTCAGTTGGCACCCGCCTCCGGCCTCCGTACCCCGGAAATGATTGAGCGGGACCGTCATTACTTTACCGATACCCCTCTGGTGGACCAAAACGGGAAGGAATACCGCTTCTACTCCGACCTGATGGAAAACAAAGTGGTGATAATCAATCCATTTTTTGCCGAATGTACAGGCTCATGTCCGGTGATGAATAAAATGATGCAGGAAGTGCAGGTCTGGCTGGGCGATAAACTGGGGTCGGAAGTGACCATGATGACCATCACCGTCGATCCGGACCACGATACCCCCACCCAACTGACCGACTATGCCCGGGGCTATCAGGCCCGGGAAGGCTGGCATTTTCTCTCGGGTGACAAGGAAAATGTGGATCTGGTCATGAAAAAGATCGGCAAATACGTTGACCAGCGCGAAGCCCACGATACCATTATCCTGATCGGGAACCTCAAAACCGGCCTCTGGAAGAAAGCCAACGGCCTGGCCGCTCCCCAGGAAATCATCGAAGTGCTCAAAACAGTCATGGAAGACACGGGAGAAGATCCCAAATAAGCATACCCTCTGAATCACGGATATGCACATATCGCCCTCACTACCTCTGGTCCTCTGGTCGCTGCCGATCTGGGACCAGCCTATCTCGTATATTTTCGGGCTGATGGTTCTGCTTCCATCCGTAATGATATATGGGAAATAAGGAATTTGGGAATTAACCTTATTTTCAGTCTCAGGACAAAGGCCAACGGAGGGGAGTTTGAGGGGGATGCTGAATGGCGGGCAAAAATGCTGATCAAGGCCCCCGATCAGGCGTACTGGGTCGAATTGGAGGAGGAGGATCTCCGCCCCGAAATTTTGCTCCATATTCCCGACCACCAGCGCCTCCTTTACTGGAGGGGTGAAGCTGAATCCTATGATCAATTACAACAAAAATACCAGGAGCTATTGGCCACCCCTGCGGCGGGCTACCTGATGGAATTCATTCCGCGCAGCCAGCGGGAGGTGATCTGGCCTTTGCAATTGCAAAAGGAAGTGGGTAAACGCAGGCTGACCGCCTATGCCACCGGCCCTTTGGGCCGCTGGACCCGTATCCTGGGCGCCTTTACGGGCGCTCAATTGGCGATCGCCTCTCTGGAATCCTCCCCCGAAAATGCCCCCACGATCCAGGAATGGACCATAGACTACGGGCTGCCGAAAATATATCCGGTCTCCCGGCTCTATGGCATCATTGGCCGCCCCCTGACCGGCTCCCTTTCTCCCTGCCTGCACAACATGGCCTACCGTCTGTTGAGACTTCCCTGGTTGTATCTGCCCTTTTATGTGGAGTCTTTTGGGGAATTTCTCGAAATGTCCGCCACAGATGAATACCTGCGCAACCTCAGGATCGAGGGGCTGACCTCCGTTTCTCCCCTCAAAGAAGAGGCCTGGGAAACGGTGGGTACGACCCGCAATCCTTTTGTGGAAATTGCCGGGGCCTGCAATCTGGTGCTCAGGGATGGGGAACACTGGCGGGCTGATACCACAGATGGCATGGGAGTGGAAGAAATTCTGCGGGGCCTGGCTTTCGACCCACAGGGGAAAAAAGTGGCCTTGCTCGGCTGCGGAGGCGCGGGCCGTACCATTGCAGCCAAATTGATGGCCCGGGGAGCGCATATCAATTTGTATAATCGGTCTGTCTCCCGCGGCCTGACCGCCACCGACAGGCTGGGCATACCTTACCGACTGCTTTCCGGATTTCATCCCGCCGGCTACGACCTGATCATTCATGCCACCCCTCAGGGCAAAAAAGAGCATGAATTGCCCTTCGACCCCGCCCTGGCTTCCGACCATGCAGTCATCATCGATCTGACCTATTCCAGGGGATTGACTCCCCTGATCAGCCTGGCCCAGCAATGCGGCCTGCGTACCGGCAGCGGACGCGAAATCCTGGTTCACCAGGTAAGACAGCAGTTTTTGGGTATGACCGGCCGGGAAATGCCGTTGGAAATGGCCCTCGAATATGCAGGAATCGCTAAAATCAATACAATCAGTTAACCCATAGAAATGTCACAGCTTTCCCACACCAAACTGGATGACCTGAAGGGCCTGGCCCAACCCGGACAGAAAGTCGATCTGAAACCCTTTTTGGGCACCTGGAAAAATACCAAACCCGGCTCAGGACAAATCCCCAAAATCATCATGCGTGAAACTGAAGGGGAATTGTATATGCATGCCTGGGGAGCCTGCACCCCTCAGCTTTGCGATTGGGGTCAGGCCAGATGCGAAGTCTTTACAGATGGTCCGGGTTCGCCGCTGGCCAATGCCTTCCTGGCCCGCTTTACCTTCGAACAAATGGACGTGGAAATATCCTCCAACGTGAAACTCGGGGTGCTGGTGGTCCAAACCTACACCCGTTTCAAGGACGGTTCAGCCCGGCACAATTACTATACCCGCGAGTTTTACGGACCCGAAATTTGAGCTTAACCCAGAAAAAACACCCATGGACTTTAACTACTTTATTGGAAAATGGAAAAACCCCTTTGACCAGTCGAAAGGGATTCAATCGTTTGAAATCCGGCAGGAATCGGACGGGCGGGTGACGATGGAGGTTCAGGGCGTCTCCCAGGGATATTTTCCCGCTGGCTGGGGTCAGGCTGAGGTGAATTTCCTTGCTTCGACCCCCGGGGGAACCCAGGCTTCGGCCTTCAGCGCTTCCTTTCAATTACCCGGGCGCAACGTGTTTCTGGCTGGCAACATCAACAAGGGACTGATCATCATTGCCATCTATGCCCTGGATGCAAAGGGAAATCAGGATAATAATCTTTTCGTACGTGAATTCTACCATAAGCTGACATGATGGAAGAAACGGGAAATCCGCAATGGGACGCGCTGAGGAACAAAGTGGCCACCCTGGCCAGGGAGCAGTTTGCTCCCCGGGCAGCTGCCTACGACGAGTCGGCCGTATTTCCACGGGAAAATTTCCGTGATTTGCAGGAAGCCGGCCTGCTGGCGCCGCTGATCGCCCGGGAAAGGGGAGGACTGGGCCTGGCTCACGAGCCCGGCGGTGTATTCGCCCAATGGATGATCACCCGCGAAATCGGCCGGGCCGACATGGGGACCGCCCGCTGCTGGGAAGGACACCTCAACGTGCAGTTTCTATTGGAAAAATGTGCCAGTCCCGAACAAAAAGACCGCTGGTATCCGGGAATCATTGAAAAAGGAGAAATCTGGGGCTCCTGGAGCGGAGAGCCCCAAACCCGCAAGCCGGGTGAAAACCAGGCCTTTGGCACCCACCTGACTGAAGTGCCGGGCGGGTACCGCTTGTCGGGTACCAAGATATTTGCCTCTGGCGCCACGGGCTGCGACTGGGCCATCCTGTTCGTGAGCAAGGACGGGCCGGGCGCCGCCCGGCACCTGGAATCCGGACCGGAATCTCTGCTCATGCTGGCCTGCAACCTCAATGATCCGACCATCAGCTACGACGATTCCTGGTGGGATCCCATTGGCATGCGGGCCTCTGTCAGCTATCTGGTCAGATTCGACGACACCTTTATCCCGGCTGAAAACCTGATTGGCTATCCGGGGCAATTCCTGCTGGAAGACTGGCAAACCCGGCTTACGCCTCAGTATGCCTGTACCTTTGCCGGAGGAGCGGATGCTGCCCTGGAGCACACCAAAGAATATATCCGCCTGCGCAAAGCGGCCCATGATCCCTACATCCAGCACCGCCTGGCCCGCATGCAGATGAATCAGGATACCTGTACCCTCTGGCTGGCCCGTACTGCCCAACTCTGGGAGGAGGGGAAGATTGCGGAAGCAAAACTGAGCGGCAACATGACCCGCTGGCAACTGGAGCACCTGTCTATGGACACCCTGCAACATGCCATCCACATTTGCGGGGCCCGGGCCCTGATCAAACCCAGTCCGCTGGAGCGCATTTACCGGGATATATCCTTTTATGTACGCCACGACAATGCCGATACCCTGCTGGCCAGTATCGGAAAAAGTGTGCTCGGAATCGGGCACGACATGTCTTTTTTCACCCGGCAGATGCCTGCCGGAAATCAAAACAGTCCCTCGGAACATGAAGCATAAACTACAGAACATAAAGATCAGCGTGTGGGGCCTGGCCCTCGGATATTTCGCCTTTTATGTGCCCTACAGCGCCCTCACCAAAGCCCTTTCCAAAGGTCTGATTCCAGGGGCGGAGCCAATTTCCGGCTTTGAAATGCTGCCTTCCGTGGTGGTGGGTACCAACCTGGTATTATTACTGTCCCTCACCCTGATGGGCTGGTGGAAGCATGCCGGGCGGGTCCGGATCATGGGCCTGAATCTGCCCTTCGCCTCCAATAAATGGACCTTCTGGTCGGGCATGGGCACCGCCTTCATCATCCTGACCACCACCCTGGCTTACAGTTTTGAAGGAATATCCATCGTATTTGCGGCCCTGTTGATGCGGGGCGGGGTGCTGGTCATGTCGCCCGTGATCGATACCCTTTTCCGCAGGAAAGTACATTGGTACAGTTGGGTAGCCCTGGGGCTGAGCCTGTGCGCCCTCTTTGTCCTGTTTGCCGAAAAAGGAGGTTTCGCCCTGACCCTGCTGGCCGCGATCAACATTGGCCTTTACCTCTCGGGCTACATTTTCCGCCTCCAATTCATGACCCATATCGCCAAATCTTCCCACCGCGAAACCAATTATCGCTTCTTTGTGGAGGAAATGCTGGTCGCCATGGTGGCCATCATGGTACTGCCCGTCTTTTTTCCATTGGTGGGATTTGGAAATGGGATATCTGACCTCTGGAGCGGCTGGGCCGTATTCGCCCATCCTGCCGTGCTGCTGCCTGCCCTGCTGATTGGCGGCCTGTATGGTTGTCTTTATCTGTTTGGCTCACGCATTTACCTCAATCACCGCGAAAACACCTTTTGCATCCCCATCAATCGCTGCGCCAGCCTGTTGGCCGGAGTCACCGCTTCCCTCATCCTGACCCTGGCCACGGGAGATTCATTTGTCACCCCCACCCAACTGATCAGTGCAGGCATTCTGGTGCTGGCCATTCTGTTTCTCAGCGCCCCCGCTTTCATGGCGCTGGCTGGGATGGGAAAGGTCAGTGAGGTGGAAGAAAAACTGTACATATTCGTCTGTCCGGGTAATACGGGGCGGTCGCCCATGGCCCAGGCCATTTGCATGGCCCGGATTGAAGAGAAGCTGCTTTCCCGCGGCCTGACCCTGGAAGAAGGGCGCATCAGGATCGTAAGTGCCGGGATCAATCCCAAAGAGGGTTCGCCCCTGTCTGAGGAGGCCGGAATTGTGCTGAAATCCATGGGAATTGAACCTCCCGACCATATTTCCAGCCGACTGACTGCTGCCCAGGTGAAAAAAGCCAGCATGATCTTCTGCATGGATACCGCCCAGAAAAAGGAGATTATTGGAAAATTCTCTGCCGCGGCTCTCAAGTGTAATTGCCTTGATCCCGAAGATAATCTGCCCAATCCCCACGGAAATGGCCTTTCGGCCTACCAGCAATGTGCGGAGCGGATTTCCCTGCTGATCAATTACCAAATCGAAAACCAGCGCATCAGTCTGGCCTGAAAAGATGAAAAAAGCCCTCAGATTCCATTGGAGTATGTCCTCGGCGGGTAATCCACTGCGGGGGGCCAAAGCCCGCAAAGATGTGACGGGTATCCCGGATATGGCGGCCCACCTCGAATTTTGCCGCCACGCCGAGGCCTGCGGCATTGAATATTTGCTGACTGCCATTGGCTTTCACCGGGCTGATCCCATTGCTCTGGCTTCGGCCCTGGGCGTGCAAACGGAGAAAGCCGCCTTCCTGGTGGCGACCCGGTCGGGCATTGCTTCGCCCACCTTATTTGTGCAGCAGATAAATTCCCTTTCCACCCTCACCAACGGGCGGGTGGCCATCAATCTGGTGGCCGGCCATTCACCCCAGGAATTCAGGTATTATGGCGATTTTCTCGATCCCGCCGAACGCTACGACCGTACGGATGAGTTTCTGACCGTGTGCCGTGCCTTCTGGGAAGGGGAGGAGCCAGTGAATTTTTCCGGGAAATATTACCAGGTGGAGAACGGAATCCTCAATACGCCCTTTGTTTCGCCCACCCGATCGGGTCCGGAGATATTCATGGGAGGTAGCTCTGTGCGGGCCTTTGAACTGGCCGCGCGCCATGCCTCCTGCCTGCTGACCCTGCCGGATGTGCCTGAAAAACTGGGCCCCAAAATTGAGCCTTTGCTGAAAGCCGGCAAGGAAGCCGGACTGCTGGTCTCCATTTTGGCCCGTTCCACCCGGGAAGAAGCCCTGCAGGCCGCCTACGAACTGATTGCTCCTCTGGGTGATGAATCCCTGCAGGCCCACCGCGACTTTGTCAAAGGTTCGGTTTCTGAGGCCTTCAATTCGATCCTGGCCCTGGGCGAAAAGGAAGAAGACTGGCTGAATGAATCGCTCTGGACCGGGGCTGTGCCCTATCTGGGCGCTCCTTCCATTGCCCTGGTTGGGTCCTACGAGCAGGTGGCCGAAGCCATAATTGCCTACAAAGAGGTGGGAATATCCCAGTTTCTGTTTATGGGCTGGCCCGATCTGGCTGAAATGACCCGCTTTTCGACCGAAGTGGTGCCGCGGGTCCGGAAAATGGAGGCCCGGGCAGCATTGGAATCAAGGCATATTTTTGATTAAATTGTAGTCTATCGAAATCGCCCCCTGATATTTTCATGAAGAGAAGAGCCATTTGGATCATTGACGAAGGTTTTCTGGTTCCCGCCCTGGTTTCTGTGCGAAGCTTTCTGGCGGTGCTGGAAATGCCGGTTACCATCTTTTTTTGTGGTGAAAGTGGTCTGGATGAAGCTATTAATGCCTTTCTCGAAATCCCCGGCGATATAACGGTTACCCCCTGGCAAACGGAAACGGAGCTGCCCCGGCCTGAATTCAGGGCCACCGTGCGCAACCGCCTGGCCCGCATGGACATTCTCAGCCGCTCACCGGAGGATCTTTTGCTCATGCTGGATGCAGATATTCTCTTTGGGCCGGGTTTTGAGGAATTGATGGAGCGGATTGAAAAAGCCGATCCCCAATCTCCCGCGATCTGGGCAGTGCCTGACATGGATGAGCCTTTGCAGAATTTTCTCTATTTCCGTCTGTTTGATGCAGAGGGAAGGCGGCAAAGGCTGCATCGGGCGGATGAAGAAGCCATTTTTGCCGAAGTATTTGGTCCGGACTGGAATCGCCTGCTGGGTTCGCATGAATTCAATAATGGCATGATGGCCCTTTACCGCTGTCAGGAGGTGGCCCGGCACTGGAAAGATTTTTATATGAAAGGCCTGGTCGAACCCCGGGTAAATCCGGAAGACGATCAGCGGCCCCTGGCCGCCGCCCTTATGGCCACTGGCACCACCATGCATGTGCTGCCCGGCAGTTTCAATTCGCGGGGCGAACTGGAAGGAGATTTCGTGGCTTACCACGCCTTTTGCGCCCGCTACCGCATGCCCTTTTGCAGTCTGGAGGCGGGGCAGCAGCCCTGTACGGGCTTCGGATACATAGCGCAGCAACACTGGCCTCTCCTCCCGCCCGCCCTGCGGGCGGCCTGGGTCAGAAAACAAACGGGCCTCACCCCGTACCGCTACCAGTCCATTCCCGGATTTGCCGGCTTCTGGCATACCTACCAGGAAGCCGTGAATATGGTGGAGCAGGGCCATTTTGTGGAAGTGGGGACCCGGGCGGGCAAGGGAGCCTGTTATCTGGCCGAAAGCATTGCCCTTGCGGGCAAGGATATTCAGTTTGAAACCATTACCTGCAAGGCCCGATTCCCCCAAAGTCTGGCTGAGACCGAACAAAGCCTCCAAAAGGCAGGCGTGAGGGAAAAGGTTTGTATCGTGAATGAAAATTCTGGCGAAGCTGCGCAAAGATATGCAGACGAAAGCCTGGATTTCGTCTTTCTGCATGCCGCTGCTTCCCCCGCCGAACTTCGTTCGGACCTGGAGCTCTGGTTTCCCAAAGTGAAACCAGGCGGCATTCTGGCTGGTATGGATTATTCTGCTTCCACCGAACCCGGCATCCTCGAAAATGGAGTGGCCCACGCCTTCAGCCTGGAACACGACCTGTATTGCAGGCTTGATTTTGAGGTGTTTATCATGGAAAAACCCCTGAAAAAGCACAACGCAAGTCACTCTGTTTCCCCCGCCATTTCCCGGCCTGCCTCACGTGCGGTCTGGATTTTCGACCGGACTTTTGCCCCCATGACCTGGCTTTCGGTCAGCAGTTTCCAGCACGAACTTTCCCTGCCGGTGACCTTATTCTACACCGAACAGGAAGATGCGCCCGAAATCCGCACTTTATTCGAACAACTGGTTCCCGACCTCGAATGGATCCATTATTACCCCGCAAAAGTCGCAGGCAGGCTGGAAGACCGGGCTACGGTGATCAACCGCATGGCGAGATTTGAGGCAGTTCGCCGCTATTCCGACCGGTTATTGCTGATGCTCGACGGGGACACCCTGTACTCGGCGGGTCTGGCAGAAGCCTTTCAGGAACTGGAAAAGGAGGCAAATTCTACGGAGGAAGCCCTTTTTTACGGAGTCACTGAATACAGCCGGGCCTCAGACGCCACTTTTTTCTTCAAAAGCACCCACAAATCAGGTTGGAAGATTCCCCTCACCCAACCCGAAAAAGAAAATATTTACGCAGAGGTTTTTGGGGAACCCCGGACCAGATTGCAGGCCATTCCCCAGTATAATAACGGCATCATTGCCTTTCGCCATTGCGGCCATGTGGCTGACCTGTGGGAGCGGTATTATTTCCGTTCCCTGGAGCAGATGGATACCAATGTGGCCGACGATCAGATTCCGCTTACGGTGGCTTTGCACGATCTGGGCGTGAACTGCCGGGAGTTGCCCGCGGCCTGGAATTCCCTGGGTAAATCCGACGGACCCTGGTTTGGCTGGCATGCCTGGGCCGGAAACTGGAAAATTGATGCCTTCGCTGCTTTGTATCCGTTGCCGCCCCGCAATCACATCGCCCGGATTATGCAGCAGAATCTGGCTGAAATGCCATCCTCGCTCAAGGCTGAACTGTCTGAAGCCCTGCACCGCGAACCCGTTTATTTCCGCACCTTGGAGGGGGCCTTTCTCTTCGCTGACCTTTACCGGGAAATGATCCGCCTGGCGGGTGATGGCTGGAAGGTGGTGGAAACGGGAGGTTATCCCGGGCGGGGAACTGTGTTTCTGGCCGAATTGATCCGGATTTCCGGCAAGGAAATCAGCTTTGTGAGTCTGGAAGACCAGGGGAAAGACCCGGACGCCTTCCGGCGGCTGGAAGCAGGATTGCAGGCCGTGGGCCTGTCTGAATATGTGCAGCTGAAAGATGCGAAGCACCCCGATTTTGAGCAGGATTTTTCACCCGAAACCCTCGACTTCATCTGTCTGGCGGGTGATAATTTGCATCCTGAATTTGCCCGCGAGCTGTCGGGCTGGTACCAGGCCCTGAAGCCCGGCGGCATCCTGACCGGTTTCGATCCCACCATCGACCGCTCCATCGGCAAGGGACTGAAGACCATTACCCAGGAATTTAGCCGCGAAAAAGGCATTTCCTGCATCTGCGCCGGACAAATTTTCCGTTTACAAAAACCCCTCGTTACCGAACCAGAAGCCGTACTATGATCCCCCTGCAATTCCATTTTATTTCCTTTCAGGCCCCGGAAAACGTGGGTGGCAGGCCCTTTTCCTACGTCAATTACCTCTGCCTGTATTCGGCGATCAAGGCCCATCCCGGCGCGGTTTTCAACTTTTATTATAACCAGGAGATTGAGGGAGAATGGTTTGAGCGCATCAAAAGCCACCTGACCCTGCACCAAATTGAACCACCCACGGAAATATTCGGATTGCCGGTCAAACGGGTGGAGCATCAGGCAGACCTGGTGCGGCTCAGGGTGTTGCAGGAAAAGGGGGGAATTTACCTCGATACGGATATTTTTGTGTGCCGACCCTTTTTGCCCCTGCTGAAGTACCCATTTGTGATGGGGGAGGAGTGCAATCAGGGTCTGTGCAACGGAGTGATCCTTTCTGAGCCCGATTCGCCTTTTGTGCGGGAATGGCTGGCTGCCTATGATCCCCGCAGCCCCAGGGAGGGTGCAGGTTTCAAACCCGACGGCTGGGCCGAAATGTCGGTCAGGTTTCCTGACCTGCTTTCACGCGAGTTTCCCGGCTACATCACCATCCTGTCCATGTACGCCTTCCACGAGCCCATGGGCAGTCCCCGGGGCATGAATTTTCTCTTTCACGATCCCGAATACGAAAATCCCGAAGCCTTTGCCCAGCATTTGTGGGCCTCTCAGGCCTGGGAATTATACCTGAAGAATATGCGCCCGGAAACCATCATGGAAGGGGAGGGCTATTTTTACCGTCTGGTCAGGAGGACCCTGGAGGAGGCGGAGATTTTTGGTTTAATGAATTTGCACGCCTGATATGGATACCATCGATCTCGAATTGCCCCCTCAACTGGCTGGTTTTACCCCGCCCGGCAACTTTTCCCGGGGCCCCGTTTTTAGCCGCTTTGAGGAGCTTGATCATGCCAATTTCCATACCGAAACTGCAGTTTTTACCACAGGTGCCGAGGTCATTCTGGCCGACCACGCCCTGTTGCAGCACGATTTCCCCTGCCTGAGCGATGAACGTCTGGAAATGCGCCACCCTGAATTGAAGGTGCTGGAAGGTGAAGTCCGCAAAATGGTGATCCGGCAGCGAATTGAGGAATGGTTGCTGCGCCAATGCTGCTTTGTATCTGAAAATCAGGCTTCCCAGGCCCGGGTCAATACCAAAATTCCCGTTTCAGGGGAACAGGTTCCTGTGTATCGTCCCCTGTTGTATGGCCGGGCGACCATCATTTCCCTGAAACACAACCGTGATGCGCTGGGCTGGCCCGCTGATCCGGGCTTTGAAGACGAGGATGGTCTGCTGGATGTCAAAGGTACTGGCCTTGCACCGGGGATTGAACCACGATATTATAACCACGGCAACGGGCTGCTTTCCCTGGAAGAGGCATTTCGCGAATATCTCAACCAGCAACTGACCCAGGCCATTTTTCGCCATTCCACCTCCAAATTCGAGACCCTGCCCACCTATGCGGTCATTCGCCTGCCTTTCGACCTGCAGGTGGTGGACGAAACCAATATGGGACCCGCGGCTTTGTTGGTGCGCCGGGCTCACCAAAGGCCCCTCAATCCCGGCGGATTGCCTGTCTATCAGACCGATATGCAACTGGTGCAGCTGGAAGCGGAACTTTTGCTGCGGCATTACGGGGTCACCTCCTGCAATTATGTGACCGGGGTCAAAGTGTCGAAGCACGATGGGGTGTTTCAGGTGCGGTACGGCGAGCATGAAGTGAGGCACCTCAACGAAGACCAGATGAAAAACCTGGAGGAGGTGAGTCAGATCAAGGATAAATCTCTTTATTTTGAGGGAGTTAACATCCAGCACACCCGCGATTTTACCCTCAATCCGCCCCATCTGACCATCATTGATTTTGGCTCATTCGAAGTACGCGACCGTTTCACTGACCCCATCCTCAGTCTGGTCAGCGACCGCCTGCTGCACTGGGGCGGCTCCATCTGGCCCCATTTTCCCAATTATCCCCAGCCCGTGGATTCCATCCGGGTGCCCTTCGACATTTGGGGCGATAATACCCATTTCTGGGGATTTGAAGTGGGCCTGAAAAAATCCAAGCAAAGCACCCTCTGTTACGGCCTGGCCCGCCACCTGCAAAACGGTACCCTCACCCGCCTGGACGCGGCCAATATCCTGCATGCCTTTTTGAGTACCGCGACGGGCAGGATTGGGTGAGACGGTTTACGGTTTACTGTTTACGGTTTACGGTTTACGGTTTACGGTTTGCGGTTTACGGTTGCGGTTGCGGTTGCGGTTTGCTCCGTGGATGGTTGACCGCAGCGCGGTCATATTATTGTAGCGAGTGAAACAGGAATGGAATTCCCAACCGCAGCGCGGTCGCATAATGGTAGCCAGTGAAATGGCTGAAGGATTTCCGTACAGACGCGATTTATCGCGTCTCAAAGAGCCATCTCGTCATTTTCATTGATGTGGAAATATCCTGAATTAATTCGACCCCTTCACTTCGTGACTCCTGCGGAGCCGGGGTCGTGGATTTTGGATGATCCATCATTCTACCATAATATGACCCTTCCAGGGGCACTTTCAGCATGGCCATGCTGCAAAAGATCCCGTAGAGTCGCGATTTATCGCGGCTCAAAAAAGTGACCCGCAAGGCGGACCTCCCTGCCAGGAAGGGCAGCCGGTTTGACCGCAGGGCGGTCACATTATTGTAGCCCATGGATTGGAGGTGAGTTTCACGACCGCAGGGCGGTCGAATTAAAAACCACCCCGCGGCCACGTTCAGGCCCTTTTCAACCCCATACCACAATTGCCCCATCCATTTACCACAATTCACCCAACCCCAAAGCTTTCACGGGACAAGCCTCAGGCCTGGGATATTCAGGGTGTAAAGGTGGAGTTACCCAGGCTTTTACCCTTGAGGGGGCAAGCCTGAAGCCAGGGGTATTTAGGGTGCAAAGGCTCAGTTTCGAGGCCCAAAGCCTAAAAAGATCAGGCCCAAAGGTTGGGGTAACTAAGGTTCTGAGGTTAGTGTAACTATGGTTCAGGGGTTGGGTTACCCAGGCCCAAAGCATTACCAGACCAAGCCCGGAGCCCTGATGGGGCAAGCCTGAAGCCTGGGGTAATTAACCTTTGAAGGTCAGCTCAATTATGTTCAGGGGGGGGTAATTATGGTTAGGGATTGGCAGGTCTGGGGTTTGGGCATGCATATATCAAGCCAGAGGGTTGGGGTATTCAGGGATCGATGGTTCAACTTCGAGGCCCAAAAGCTGGGGTATCTATGGTCCAAAGGTTGGGATATCCAGGCCCAAAGCTTGACCGGGGCAAGCCTGAAGCCTGGGGGAATTAACCTTTGAAGGGTGGTTCCATTATGTTCAGGGGTTGGGAAATCAAGCCTTCAGGGTTCAATTTCGAACCTTTTGGGTTGGGGTAATTTCGCTTCAGGGTTCGATTTCGAACCTTTAGGGTTGGGGTTGGTACCTCTGAGCTACCCTTGGGGTGGCCTAACCTGCTAATTGAGGCCCCCGATTCAGGCCAACTTACTTGCGTTTTCCCCCTAAAACCAATACTTTGAGTAAAACTTCCAACTTTGTACAAGATAGGTCATATCATTGTGGTTTTGCTGCTGCTGTGGGGTGGGGCTGGGATGGATTTGCATGCCCAGCATAGCCTCAACTGGACTTTTGGCGATTCCATTCTCCTTCAGTTTCATTCAGGCAATCCCATCGTCAATCCAAACATCACAACAACCTATTTCAATGAATTTGCGGGCACTTATTCTGATAAAAATGGAGATTTGTTGCTTTATGTAAACCACGACAGTATCTACAACAAATCAGGATTAACAGTTAAGGGCATCCCAAAACTTGGGGCCAGTTATTCAAATACACAGGGAGCCTTGATTATTCCCATTGATTCTAAAGAAAACCTACTTCAATTATTTTTTTCTAGTACAGGATGTCTTGCGGGAGGGTACTGTTTGCAAACAATTACCATTGATGTCTCTATGAATAATGGTATGGGTGGGGTAAAGAAAAATAAATCCATCATTTATGAAAATCCACCTCAATATATTTCTGAGAAATTAACCGCGGTTAAGCATGCAAATGGAAGGGATTGGTGGATTTTTACGCATGATAGTTATAACGATGAATTTGCTTATTTCCTTTTTACTCCTAATGGATTGCTGGGTCCTTTCAAACAGAAAATTGGCTCTGATTACAGTATCAAAATGCCTGGAGGTGCTTATCCTGATATTGGCGAAATGGTTTTTTCAGAGCAGGGGGATAAATTATTGGCAGTCACCTTTACTGGTTATGTGGATCTCTTCGAATTCGACCGGTGTACGGGTTTACTCAGTAATTTCGAAGATTTAGGGATATTATCAACCAATAAAAATGGTCAAAACACCATGTATGGGGCTTCATTTTCACCGGATGGAAGTAAACTTTATGTTTCAGAGGGGGGGAACCTTCAAGGTGCTAGTTTGTATCAATTTGATTTGAACGCGCCAAATATCTTTTCCTCGAAAACCATTATTCATCAGTTCCCTCCTGATACCACCCTCTTTGGGCAGCATCAGATTGGACCTGATGGCAAGATTTATTTTACCGTTCAATCTGGGACACAAAACGATTCCCTTGAATACCAGTTAGGGGTTTTATATTACCCAGATTCATTAGGCCTGGCCTGTGGATTCAACCTTAACTCCGTGTTGCTACCCAGGAAAACCAGCTGGGGCCTCCCCAACCTCCCTAATTACAATCTTGAACCTCTGGTTGCCATGCTGGCCGAGGCTGGCCCCGACACCCTCATCTGCGAAGGCGACTCCGTCCGTCTCGGCCTCCCCGATACCACCTCCAACCGCATGACTTTCGCCTGGCAGCCCAGCCTGTGGCTGAGCGACCCCACGGTTTCCAACCCCATAGCCCATCCGCCCCAGACCACCACTTACTACCTCTCTGCGGTGGATACTGTGATTGGGGCTCCCTGTGGGGAAACCATCGACAGCGTGACGGTTTCGATCTTTAGTCCGGAAATATTCCAATCGCACGATACGCTTTTTGCCTCGGCGGGTGCGGCTTACCAATGGTTTTTCAATGGAAATCCCATTGCCGGGGCTACCCAAAATTATTATGTGGCCGCCTCCAGCGGAAATTATTCCGTGGAAGTTACCCATTGGGGTGGCTGCACCCTGACTTCGCCCACCCTGTTGGGACTGGCTCCTGAGCTGGAAACCAGCATTACCGTCTTCCCCAATCCATCCCGGGGATCGTTTTTCATTGAAATCACGGGTTGGGACCCCGGCTTGCTGCCCGTCAGCATCCATGACCTGACCGGGAAATTGATCCTCAAAAGGTCACTCAACCCGCTCAAACCAGGTCAGTTTGAGTTGGATGGATTGGAAGCAGGCGTCCATCTGTTGCAAATAGAAGTTGCAGGGCGGGTGTATTTTCGGAAAGTGGTAGTGGGGTTTTAGCTACAAGCTACAAGATAGTGGGGCCTTCGGCCCGAGCTTTGGGTGACGAGTTTCCCCATAGGGGGGCCTTTGGCCAGAGTGACGAGTAACAGGAAAAGGATCTTGAGCCTCGCTACTAATTACTCGTTACTCATGCCAAAGGAGGAACTAACAACTCAGAACTTACAACTATTTGACTTCCGCCGTAATAAACTCAGCTGCGCCCTGATACAATTCGCCTGAACCGTCTTCGACTTCTGCGGAGCCTTCGGCCAGCTCGGCACCGCCAAGCACGGCCAGTTCGGCGCCCTGAAGCATGAGTTCAGAACCAACCAGCATGAGCTCAGCACCTTGTTCGGCTTCTGCACCAACGGCCACTGCAAACAGTTTTTCGGCGCCCTGCAGATAGGCTTCGGCCGCCGGATAGACACTGATCACACCTTGTGGGGTATTGATTGCTGTGAGGACTTCCGCCCCCAGATTATAGTCCACTCCGCCATGCTCGGCCTGGATTGTGCCCGTATTGATGAGTTTTTCGGCGCCCACATTGCCTCCTGCAAAGGCTTCGGCCCCAATCCAGTATTGGGTGGCACCAAATCCGTAGCGCACCGCTCCCTGGTAGTTCACCGCCGCGCCCACATATTGCTCGGCGCCAAAGACCAGGGTCTCGCTGCCCGCTTCAAGGGTCGGTCCGTCCATGACTTCGGCCGGGGTAAGGTTGGCCACGGTGTATTCAGCTTCGGCATACAATTCGGCAGCGCCGCTTACCATGGTTTCGGCTCCATTGACTGCAGCCTGTCCCTGGGCAATGTTGGTATATCTTTCGGCGGCAAACAGGAGGGTTTCGGCCGCAGGAACCCAGGCCTCGGCGGAAATTTCTTCGGCCGCACCATAAATCACTTCTCCGTTTTGGAAAATACCACCTCCGCCGGAGTACAATTCGGCAGAAAGGGCGATACTCTGAGTGGCAGCCAGCAGGTAATCGCTACCCGTACTGATGTTAAGCTCTTCAGCCGTCTGGTGGGTGGAGGCAAACTCGGCAATGGCCGCAGGTATGCCCAGCGTTTCGGCGGTTTTAGCCGCCTGACCCAGGTTTTCGGCCAATCCTATCAGGTCGTCCAGATTGCCAACCGTGTCGGCAAATTCGGCGCAGGAGGGGACAAATTCCTGGGTGGAGGAAAACATTTCCGAGGCCCCGGTGTACAGTTCGGCATTGGCCATCAGTTGCTCAGAACTGTGGATCAATTCGGCATTATTTGTACCCGGCATCTTAGGCGTGGTGGGAAATTCTCCGGCCAGGGCCTGATACATGGTTTCAGAATGGGTGGTCATGTTTTCCGAAAACTGAACCCGGGTGGGATGGGGGAAAGCTGATTTGGTGGCGCTCAGCAACACATTGGAGGCTTTTCCCACTTTGAGCAGAGCCATGGTGGTGGCTTCGGCCGTATATTCACCGCCCTCAATCAGGGGGATTTCGTGGCTGGCCTCTGCCAGTCCCTCGGCGGCTACGATCATTTCTGCAGAAAATTCCGCAAAACTCTCAGATAGCTGTCCAGGTTCTTCGGCCCCGTTCAGAATCTGCTCTGCAACTCCATCCAGACCAAAGGAAAATAGTTCGGCTTCAGCGGGAATGATGGGGCCGGCTCCAAAAAGGCGCAGTTCTGCCAGAGCAGAATCGTACATCATGGAATATTTCTCGAAATCCGTGAAATCAGCTGGTCCCTGGGGAAAGGTGGTCAGGGTTTTCGGGGAGATACAAGACTCGAGCAGAGAGGGTACCAAAAATATACCAGCCGCTGCCGTTCCAGCCTGTTGAAGAAAAAGCCTTCTTTTCATGTCGTATGCAATTAGAGGGTAATTTTGAAAGAACCGTTGCCTGGGGCAAATCTGAGGGTAATACTAAAAAACGAAAAGATGATTTTGATGACGAAAGATGCTGATTTTCTGAGAGAAAACCAAGTATTTTATTCTATTAACCTGCTCAGGGCCTTGACGTAACCTGCAAACTCGTGGAGAAATTTATCTGCTTTGGTGGCGAAATTTTCGCCGGGCTGGTCCTGTTCGCCAAATTGTACAGTAACCTGAGGAACCCTCAGGTCGTCTGGAATGGGCAGACCGCCCATGGACAAAGCCAGCAGCCGCAACTGAGCCAGACAGTTGACCCCACCGTATGCGCCCGAAGACACGGTTGAAACCCCCACAGGTTTGTAGCGAAAGGCGCCCTGGGGGAGGAAATCAAAGAAATTTTTCAGCGAACCCGGATAACTGCCCTTGTATTCGGGCGCCACAATCAGAATGCCCCGGGCCTGGCCTATTTTTTCGTTCCAGATCACCAGATCGCGGGGCGGCTGTGGATGGTGGGTCAGGCGCTCGTCCAGCAGGGGAAGGTCGATTTGGGCCAGATCCAGATAATCCACTTCGAATAATTGCGCTGCTTCGATCTTTTCCAGCAGGTAGCGGGCCACTTTCTGACTTTCGTTGTGTTGCCGGGTGGTGCCAAGAATGAGGGTGATTCGGTTTTTCATGCAGTTGAGGGTCGGGAATTTCTTTTTCCGGTCGCCGTGAAGATAGGACTTTCGCCTGCATTGGCGCAAATTTGGGGTGGACAGATTTTTTGGGCCTTACCGGGAGAATGGTTTTGTAATCTCACCAAATATCCCGATTATCGTGGTCTTTCACCCTCAAGAGAATCATCATGGCCCACATCAGTAATCGTACTACCCAGTATTTCTATTTCAATACCCTGTTTGGCGGAATCGACTGGACCAATAAAAAGATCCTGGATTTTGCCGGCAATATCGGCCCCTTTTTGCTGGGCTGTCCCGACAATATCCGTCCCGAGGACTATACCTGCCTTGATGTGGATAAAGTTGCAATTGAAATTGGCAAAAAAAACCATCCACGTGGCAATTTCGAGGTTTACAACCGTTACAGTTGTTACGACAATCCCGAAGGAATCGTGGGATTTCCCATTCCCTACGGTCCGGAAACCTTCGACATTGTGATTGCTTTTTCCGTTTTCAACCACGTATCCAAACCCGACATGCTGGAGTTGGTGGGGCAATTGAGAAACACCCTGAAACCGGGTGGCATCATGGGATTTACCTATTTCGAGAAATTTTACGATCCCACCCAGGACCCTGACTGGGACCTCAGCGCGGCCCGTCCCGACCTGTTTGCCGGATCCAATATTGCCCATCGCATTTCCCAGTTCACTCCCCACGATCCCCGGGAGGCCGAAAAACTGGCCCGCGATGCCCGCTGGTGCACCATTGTGGGAGAGGATTTTCGCATTGAGCCCCCCGATGATGCCCCTCCGTTGGAGAAGGAAGGTTCCATGTTTCTCCAGTTTTACGACACGCCTTATATGCAATCCCTCTTTCCCGACGGGGAAATCAAAAAACCCGTGTCGCCTGAAAGGCAGCACTGTGTGATCTTTCGGAATTAATTGAGTGATTTGGTCACGCAGAGGCCGCAAAGGGGGTGTTATCCGCATTTCGTGGGTTGAGGTGAGCAAAGGACGCAAAGTAGTCGGATGTGCCTTGTTGGTGATTTGGTCACGCAGAGGCCGCAAAGGGGGTGTTTTCCGCATTTGGTTGGTTGAGGGGAGCAAAGGACGCAAAGTATTCGGATGTGCCTTGTTGGTGATTTGGTCACGCAGAGGCCGCAAAGCAAGCCAATAGGCGTCGACTGAGGGGGAAATTTAACCACAGAGGGACACAGAGCATATATTACGGTGGTATTTTTGCAAAAGAACACGGAGATATTTCTCTTCTAAAAAATGGTTCTCTATCTAATTCAACCTAAATTATTTCCATAAAATACGAATGTAATGCGCTGATTCTCTGTGATCTCCGTGTCCTCTGTGGTGAAAAAAGAAATTGTGGCCCCCAATGCGTTGGCCTTCAGCCTTCCATAAAATGGTGTATTTTCACCCCTCAATCCGGGTAGGCGGCGATCACATCCAGCAACACCAATGCGCCAGCGGGTAATTCGGCCGCGACCAGGCTGGTGCGGACGGGATAGGGGGCTTCGCCCCGGTCAGGAAGCCAGGAGGCGTAGATATGATCCACCTCCTTGTAATTTTTCAGGTCCTTCAAAATGAGGGTGACCTTCACGATGTCTGCCGGGGTACACCCCGCGGCGTTCAGGATCGCTTCGATATTGGCCAGCATCTGGTGGGTTTGGGCGGCAATGCCCTCAGCCAGGATGCCGGTGCCCGGGTCACGACCCGTCTGGCCGGTCAGGAATACGAGGTTGCCCACCCGCAGGGCCTGGGAGTGCGTGCCAATGGAAGGTGGAGCCGCATTGGTGGTAATGGGGATTTTTTTCATGGCTGGGAATTGTTTTCAGATCCGTTCAGCAGACAGGGGAATGCGGAAGTGAACTTTTACCGGACCGCCCGCTAAAGGTGCCAGATCCAGCAATTGGGGTTGTTCGGGATGGATAATCTGGATGATCACCACATTGGAGGGATCACTGATTTCGAGGTCGAAGAAATGGAACTGGGTAATGTTGGAGGCATAAATCCAGACATTATTGGAGTTGCGGATCATGTCGCTGAAGCTCTCGCTTTCCATGGGTTCGGTGCGGATTTCCAGTTCAGATTCGGTCAGAATGCGTTTGGTTTCCTCGAAATGCTCCAGGGCATAGGTCCAGCTTTCTTCGAAAGAGCGCTTGCTGGAGCCGCGGGAACGGGGCAGTTCGCCCGCTGATTTCAAACGGATATTCTCCTGCACAAACTCCTCATCTTCCCCCGAAACTTCATAATCTGCCCCGGCCAGCCTTTGCAGGAAATGTTGGGCACTATCGCTGGAAATCCACACCCGGTGAATCACGTTGAAGTAGGTGATGGCCATGGGATTGATGTCGAAAATGGTCAGCTTTTTGGGTTTCCAGAGGGGAATGAGATTAAGCCCGTATAATCCACCCACCACACTGATCATGTGTATGTCATCCTTGCGGGCGGCATCTGCGTTTTCATAATGGGAAACAAATTCGGGAAATTCGCCGAAAGAGCCGTCCTGGCTGCCATCGTCCGTTCCGTAAAACACATTGATTCGTTCGTGGTAAATGTGCCTGTTGAAGGCTCTGGGTGCTTCTAACATGTGAATATTGAATTAGGGTGACTATTTAATTTTCTTGGGAGGATTGCGGGTGATTGGGGGCAAAAATGGGTGGTGGGTGAAATTTTTCTTCCAGTTTTCGGACCCGTGGCAATACCTCCCGGCCAAAGATAATCATTTCATCGAGCTTTGGCCAGCCAGAGATGATGAACTGGGAAATGCCGATTTCCTTGTATTCGATGAAGGCCCGGGCCAGTTCGTCGGGGGTGCCCACCAGGGCAATGGTGGAGGGGCCAAATCCGGGTACCAGCCCGGCCCACAGGATGGGGGAGAGCCATTCGTTTTGATCTGCCGTGGCCAGCGCATCTTTCAGAAAGCGGGAATCGCTGTTTTTGACGAAGGTCCGGACCTGAGCCACGGCACTGGCATCTGCCTGCAGGTTGCGGGCCACCTGCAGGGCCTCCTCCCGGGTGGGCCGACAGATGATGCTGAGGCGCAGGCACATGCCTTTGCCCTTTTTGCGCATTCTTAAGGCCATAGGAGCAAGCTTTTCCGGGGTATCTATCAGCCTTAGCCAGGCAGATCCTTCCTTTTCAGCCAGGGAAATGGCTGCTTCAGAATGTCCTGATATGAACACCTCCGGCCGGTCGCGGCCGGGAGCGGTGAAGGGCGTGTGCAATTTGCCCCCTTCCAGTTTGCAATATTTTCCGTCGAAATCAATTTCCTCCCCCCCGTCCCAGAATGCATTACAGATCTGGAGAAATTCGCTGGCCCGCTCATACCGCTCATCGTGGTTCAGAAAATCACCATAACCCCGCTGCTCTGCAGGTGAACTTCCGGCAATCACATTGAGCAAAATGCGGCCCCCAATCAGGTTGGAAAGGGTATTCACCTGCTGCACAAACAGGGTGGGCTGCATGAGTCCGAGGCGATAGGCAGCAATAAATTTCAATTTTTCCACCTCCCTGCCCAAAGCACAGGCAATCTGCAGGGTGTCGGGTTCATAATTTCCAAAGGAGAGCAAAATTGAATCAATTCCTGAAGCCTCCGCGGTCTGGGCAAATCTGATCCAGTTGTCCATGTCCGGACGCCCGGCGTAGGAGATCTGATTGGTGGTGAGCACGCGGGCGGTTTCCTGGTTGGTCATTTCGCCGCCTTTGGGCAACATCCAATGAAATCTGAGAGGCATTTGGGTGATTTTTTGATTCAAAATTCTGCTAAACTTTTACAAACCAGGGCACAGATTTGGGCATTACGCCATGTTTTCTGGCCCAATCCTGCAAGGCCCAGGGAGGCGTGTCGATGTCGCGGTAACCCCCGATCAACTGACGGGTGACCGGGTCGGCCTTTTTCAGCAGGGCCGGATTGGGTACGTCGAGATAGACCTCGGGGCGCATCCAGCGGTAGGCATAGCCATAAATGATGCGCTTGGCCACTTTGTCGCTGCGGTTGGGGGTGGCAGTATGAAAAATGCGGTTTTCGAACAGGAGGGCGTCGCCTGCGTTCAGCTGAATGTCCACCACTTCCAGATCGGGCGGGTCGATGCCTTCCTCAGGAATGCGTAACGGCTCCTGGCGCAGGTGACTGCGGCGCGCCATGATGGTCATGCCGGAATCGTCCTGGTCGAAGTCGGTGAGGCAATAGCAAACCTTGATGCCCACAATGGGCAGATTTTCGTGCCCCAGGTCACGGGGAATGCGAATGTCGCGGTGCCAGCCGCGGCGGTAGGGGGGATGGTCGGGATTTTCGGGACGCTTATAGGTAAGGGCGGTGGAGTGCAGGTGGATGTTCGGGCTGAGCAACTGCACCACCAGCGGCACCGTGCTGGACTGACTGACCAGGTTGAAGAGGGCCTCTTCTTCGAGCAGTCCGGGTCTGAAATCCAGGTCGTTATACCAGGGCTTGTTCCAGATCTGGCCTTTGCCCAGGAAGGCGGCCGCTTGCCGGTCGCAGGCTTCCAGCACCGCCTGATTCGTTTCCGGATCAAGGGCATTTCTGACCACCAGATAGCCATCTTCAGCAAATGACTCCCGCTGTGCGGGAGATAGGGGGGTGAAATCCATACAGGGTGAGTTCTTGAATCTAAAACCTGCCAAAGCAGGGGAACGGGCTTTTGACCAATTCCTCCCTTAAAATTAGCAATTTTTGGCTCTTTTCCAATTTATACGGTTTGCAGTTTACGGTTTACGGTTCCTGTTCGTGGCCTATGGACGACCATCAATTGTTCAGGGGTCACGCAAAGCACGCAAAGGGGTTGTTTTCCGCGTTTCGTGGGTTGCAGGGAGCAAAGGTCGCAAAGTTATAATGTATAAAACGGTCCAGCTTCGCGAACTTTGCCATCCCAACCAACGCAATATGGGCCCAAAAATCTTGGCGACCTTTGCGATACTGACCAATTTCAAATGACAAACCGTAAACCGCGAACCGTAAACTGTCCGGCACTTTTAATTTCCCCCAAAAAAGGCAATATTTGCTTAACCCTCTTTCAAATTGCTGTTTAGAAATCAAAGATCACCATGCAAAACCTATATGATGTTTCGGTCATCATACCGACCTATAACCGGGCTGACCTGGTGCAGGACGCGGTGGAAAGCGTTCTGAATCAGGCGGGTGCGACGGTTCAGGTAATCGTGGTGGATGACGGCTCCACCGACCATACCCGGGAGGCCTTGTCCCGTTGGGGCGACCGGATAACCACGCTTTTTCAGCCCAATCAGGGGCAGGCAGTGGCCCGCAACCGGGGTCTGGAACTGGCGCGGGGCGAATTTGTAGCTTTTTTGGATTCAGACGATATCTGGCTGCCGGGCAAATTGGCGGCTGAATTGCCTTTTCTGAGGAAAGATCCCTCTCTGGAAGCCCTGATCTCTGATGCGGAATTTTACAGTGAAAACAAGCTGGAAACCCCATCCCGCTTCGCGGAATCGGCCTGGAACCCCGTGCCCGATCGTCCGGTTCCCTTTGATTTTGACTGCCAGGCCTGGGCATGGGGGAGTCTGGTCGCGACCTGTTGCATGCTGGTCAAAAGGTCCTCCCTGACCAAAATGGGCAGCCCGGTCTTTGCCGAGCACATGGCTTTTTTCGAGGATTGGGATTTTGAACTGAGGATGTACCACCATTGCAAAACGTTGATTCATCCGCAGATTTGTGCCCGCATCAGACGATTCCCCGACGAAACCCGCTCCAAGCGGCCCTTTCCGGGAGCTCCTTTGTCTTATGAGCAGCAGGTGTACCGCGTTTCGCTCATGCGCAATGTGATGGAACGCTTTCTGTCCCTGCCCGGTTTGCCTCCTGTTGCATTAGAATTGGCCCGCATGCGTCTGGACGAATTTTTGCAACATGAAAGGGGATTGCTGGCTTCCTGAAATGAATTTTCACATGCCTGATTCGAAATATTATCCCAAACCATGAGTCAAAAACTGAGGTTTCACTGGATGTTGCCCAAAGGGGGAGAAGTGGTGGTGAATGGCACCCAAACCCCGCGGGAAGCAGCTCAGTATCGCCTGGAAGCCACCCATCCGGGTTCCCCGGCGCCCCGGCCTGACCTGCCCGGTTATACTCATTTTGTCCGCACGGCTGAAGATGCCGGCCTGGATTCCATCCTGATTTCCATCAGCCGTTACGAACCCGATCCCATGGTGACCGCGGCGGCCCTGGGCATGGTCACGGAAAAGCTGCGCTACATTGTGGCCTACCGTACGGGATTGATTCAACCTGCCTCCTTCGTGCAGCAAATCAATACCCTTTCCGGATTTCTGAACGGGCGGGTTTCTTTCAACGTGGTGGCCGGCAGTTCGCCCGAAGAGCAGCACAGTTACGGGGATTTTCTCGGCCACGACGACCGCTACGCCAGGGCCGGGGAATTTCTGGAAATCTGCAACGAACTTTGGTCCCAGGCTGGCCCGGTAAATTACCGCGGCAAGTATTACCAAATGGAAAACGGGGCCATTTCCACTCCCTGGCAGTCACCCGACCGGGACCGGCCCGAGATTTTTGTCTCCGGACATTCACAGGTCAGCAAGGATCTGGCCGCTGCCCAGGCTTCCTGCTGGTTGCGGGTGCTCGATACACCAGAGAAAATTGCTTCTGAAGTGGCCGAAATGCGCTCCCGTGGGCTGGAAGTATGTCTGCGCATGGGAATCATTTGCCGGCCGTCCAGGGTGGAAGTGCTGGAAGTGATTGATCAGATTCTGGACTACATTTATGAGAAAGATAAAAAGCTGAATCTCCCCAATCGCCTCGATTCCCAGATGTACCGCGAAGCCGCTGCTGCACCCGAAGGTGCCTGGCTCAATGAGAATATCTGGGCAGGATTTAAGCCCTTTTGTGGTCCGGTCTGGACCACGTTGGCAGGCAAGCCCGACGAACTGGCTCAGGCGCTGCTGGAATACAAAAAGATCGGGGTGACCCAGTTTATCCTTTCGGGATGGCCTGAAGTGGATGAGGTGGAAATATTTGGCCGGGAAATTTTACCCCTGATCCGGGCGGCTGAGGAATGAGTACCTCTCCTGCATTGCAAATCCTGGGCTTCCCGCCCGGAACCCGTTTGCTGATCATCCATGCAGACGATGCCGGGCTTTGCCACTCCGTGAATCAGGCCGTCATGCAGGCCTTTCAGGCCGGGGGAATCAACTCTTGCAGCCTGATGGCGCCCTGTCCGGGATTCGAAGAAATGGCCGGGCTGGCCCGGCAAAATCCGCAATATGATTATGGCCTTCACCTGACCCTGACCAGTGAGTGGACCCGCTTCAAATGGGGTCCGGTCAGCCCGGTGGGACAAGTGAAATCCCTGGTGGATGAAGCCGGATTTCTGCACCCAACCAGCGAGGCGGTGCGGGTCCGGTCCCAACCCGCGGAAGTGGAAAATGAGCTTCGGGCTCAACTTCAGAAAGCAATTGATTATGGATTGAATCCCAGTCACTTGGATACTCACATGTTCAGTATGGGATTAAGTTATGAATTGCTCGAAATCTACCAAAGAATCGGGCGGGAATTTCGCATCCCGGTCATGCAGGCCAGGAAGACCATCGAGTACGCCCAACTGGATGCAAAGGCTTGTTTTGGAGCAGGAGATCTGGTGGTGGATGAAGTGCTGATCGGGTTGCAAATCCACCGGGATAACGGTGGCCTGGAGGCCTGGTATAGCTCGGCCCTGGCCAACCTGAAACCGGGATTGAACGTCATGCTTTTGCATCCGGGTTTTGATGATCCTGAATTGCAGGAGATCACCCGTGGGCATCCCAATTACGGTGCGGCCTGGAGGGAAACGGATCTCAGATTTGCCCTCAGCGAGGCTTGCCGCGCCGCCCAATCCCGTCCGGAAATTCGCATGATTACCTGGCGTGAAATTCAGAACCGTCTGTATCCTGACTGAAATTTTGTAACTTCCATGGAATATTCGTTTGCATCATCACCCTTGAAATGAAGTATAATCTGTTTGGAGTTATCCTGATTTTGGGTTTGGCCTTGCTGCTGGCTGGCAATCGTCCGGCATTCGTTTCGGACGGGGGCCTGACCCCTTCCCAGGCCCGGGGACAGATGATTTATACCACGGGCCAGACGGGCAACGGGGAGGAAATCACGGCCCTCATGTCGGGGGTAACTGTGCCGGCCTCTGTCATGCCCTGCATCAACTGCCACGGCGAACAGGGCCAGGGCAAGCCCGAAGGCGGGGTTTCACCCTCCAATCTCACCTGGCCCAGCCTGACCCGAAATTATTCGGGCGAGAAGAAAAACGGGCGGACCCATCCTCCCTATAATGAAAAAAGCCTGGTTAAGGCCATTTCCATGGGCCTCGATCCTGCAGGAAATAAGCTGGAGGGCATCATGCCCCGCTACCAGATGAGCCAGCAAGCCATGGAGGATCTGATCAGCTACCTCAAGGTGATCGGAACCCAGGGTGAGGCAGGCGTGCTCGACAATGAAATCCGGATTGGAATCCTGAGCTCTCCTCAGAAAGAACAGGCCCTGGTCATGGAAGGGGTTTTGAAAGGGTTTTGTCAGCAAATCAATTCCGCAGGTGGTTTGTATGGACGCAATCTGAGCGTGCATCCCTGTCCAGCCAGGCTGGCCGCTGACCCTGATTCGCTGGGGGCCTTCATTGAGCGGGAAAATATCTTCGCCTTTTGTGGCAGCCGCCTGGAGCAGGACCCCAGGGAAGTGGTGGCCAGGCTGAATGCCCTGCATGTGCCGCTGGTGGGCGCCATTACGGGGGAGGAACCCCCCGGAATTCTGGAAAACCGGGAGGTTTTCTATCTCCTGCCCGGGACTTTTCTGGAGGCCCGGGGTCTGCTGGATCTTGCAGGCGACAGCCTGGAAGTGAATTTCGAAAAGGTAGCTCTCCTGACCGGCGGACCCGCCGGTAAATCCGGGACTCATTCCCGGCTCAAACAGGCCTGCATGGAATCGGGATTGGGGAAAATGCAGGTGCAATCGTGGGAAGGTAATCCCGAAAACCTGAAAAAGCTGCAGGAAAAAGAAATGAAAGCCCTGCTGCTGGCAGACTTTACAGGAGAGGCGATTCCGCAATTATTGCAGGACCTTGACGGTCTGGATTGGCATCCCTGGTTGCTGGTCACCAGCAATCAGGCGGCTCCCGCCTTCCTGAATGCCCCTGATTCCTTTCGCGACCGCATTCTCATTGCCTACCCGACCTGGCTGACTGTGGTATCGCCCGAAATGGAAGCCTCTTTTGATGAATTTGCCCGCAAAAACTCGATTCCACCATTCTTTCTCCAAACCCAGTATGCCGTGCTTGCTTCGGGCATTTTGTTGAGTGAAGCCCTGCGGGCCTGCGGCCGCGAACTTACCCGCTCCCGCCTGAAGGAGGAACTGGAAAAAATCCAGGCCCTGCCAACCGGCCTGGTGCCACCACTGACCTACGGAATCAGCCGCCGCACCGGCTCCCAACGGATTTTTATTGTGACTCCCGAGCCGGGAAATCAAGCCCTGAGGCTGGTACAGGAAAGGTCCAGATAGATTGTCTCAGCTCACCCGTTTTTGCGTCCCAGATTCTGGCGACGGGCTTTGAGGTCTTTGGAAAAAGCCTCATGCCGCAGAAAGCAGGTTTCGAAATCACCTTCAGGGGGAGATTTCAACAGATCAAAATGTCCGAAGCGATCTTCACCCCGGGCCAGAATTACTTCGAAATGTGGAAAGGATTGGCTGACCCGCGCGGGCAGCAATTTGATCACATAGCCCATGCGGCTTTGGTTGGAGTTATTCGGGTCAGAGCCGTGGACTGTAAACACATGATGCACAGAGAGTTCGCCCGGTTTGAGCACCACGTCCCGGGCCTGGCTCAGATCGAATTCCTGCTTTACCTGCAGGCCCGATCCCAGCATGTTTTGGGGCGAAATATTATCCTTCCCATGTTCGATATGCCTCAGCTTGTGGGTGCCCGGCAACACCCTCACACAGCCATTTTCGGGCGTGCTGTCCGTAAAAGCCACCCAAAGGGTGATAAATTCGGGTTCGCTCAGATCCATGAAGTAGCCATCCTGGTGCCAGGAAGCATAGGTCCCCTGGCCGGGCTTTTTGTGAAAAAGGGTGGTACTGTGAACCAGCACATCGGGTCCGAGCAGGTCTTCGGCCACATCGAGGATGCGGGGATGGGTCGCCAGCTGGTAGGCCCAGGGAAAGTGCAAATGGGCTTCACCCAACAGGTTGGGTTCGTCGCTGAGGGCCGCACGGGCCTCCATGCGCAGGATATTTTCCCGAAAATATTCCACCTCTTCAGGTGAAAGGACTGGTACGGGAAAAAGGGTGCCTTCATCCCGGAAATGCGAAATCTGCTGAGGACTCAGTATA
Source organism: Bacteroidia bacterium (assembly GCA_020635905.1). GTDB lineage: Bacteria > Bacteroidota > Bacteroidia > J057 > JADKCL01 > JACJYV01. Next base: position 256,938 of record JACJYV010000003.1, on the reverse strand, counting down.
AGGGGCATGGGTGATCTTTTTAGGGGGCTTCCCGCTTTGGAATGGAAAGCCTTTTCCAATTTAGGGAATTGATCTCGCTTTTTGTAGGTAATAACCTGAAAAATAGAGGCAGGGAAAGATTATTCCACTACAAATTTACCTGAAATATCTCCTCCTGAAATGCGCCCACGCACCAGGTAAAGACCAGGCGCCAGACCATTCAGGTCAATGTCTTTTTGCAGGGAAGATCCGGTTGAAGGGGGGTAATTCAATTCCCGCACCAACTTACCCGCCGCATCCATCAGATCCAGGTTCAGGGCCTCCTCGTTGGCCAGATTGAAATGGAGTTTTCCCCCAGCCTGAACAGGATTGGGGAAAAATTCAAGGCTGATGCCTGATTCGGGTCCCAGCACGATTTCCACCTGTTTGGAATACTGGTAGCGGCCATTCTGATCGGTCATGCGCAAACGGTACCAGTTGGATCCCAAAAGTGGGTTTTTATCGGCCAGTGAATAATTGGATTTGCCTTCAGGAGCCAGATTTCCCAGTTCTTCAAAGGCAGTTCCATTTCCACTCCGCTCAACCGTGTAAGCCTGCAAGGCATCCTCCTGACCTACTTCCCACCAGGTATGAATGGTGCCGTCCTCATTGGGGCGGGCTGAAAATTCGTACAGGTCCGTAGCCAGCACGGTGCCTCCGCTGTAGGTCAGAAATACGGCCCAAACGTGGTTGTCCGTGGTGCTGCCGCCCGGGCAATGGGTGAAGGTGATGGGGAAGGAAAGGCTGTTATTGGGGATCAGAGCCGCCGCATTGCTGAGGGCCTCAGGGCCATTGATGGCCTGGTTGGCATTATCGTCGCCATAGCCGGTCAGGACGTTATTATAATACTGAAAAGCCGACATGGCCCCGTATCCCGAACTTGCGTTGAAATCCATGGCTGCCCAATCGCCGATGTAGGTGCCGTTGATGTCCATTTGCTCGCAATCTGAGGCGGTGTTGGCCGCATACCCGCCCAATACTGCCACCCCCACGGGGCTGGTGGTCTGAATGGGCACCACAGTGCTCAGGTTCCACACCATGGGACTGGTGAAAGTGATGTTATTCAGGTAAATGGCGGCGGTCACCACGGGCAGGGAAGTGTTGTCAAAGGCGATCCAAAGATAAAATTCGGGGAATTTATTGCTGACCGAGCTTTGCCCGTTGCAGGTCATGGTGTAGTTGGTGGTGGCAGGATTGATGGAGGCCGTCACGTCAATCACATGCACCGCGGAGGCACCGCCATACAGGGAGGTAAACCCGGCGGAAACTTCATTGGGGGTGTCAAAAACGAAATTGGTGCCATTGAGATTCAGGGTGGTGGCGGGAGTGGGGCCAACCCGTCCGCCAATCAGGTAGGCTCTGCGAATGGTGCTGCCCGGGGGGATATTTACCGTAAAACTTCCCGATCCTGAGCTTGCAATTCCATTTGACCAGCCTCCCGTAACAACTCCTCCCTGAAATGTTTCTTCGAAGAATTTCATTTGCGCGGTACCAACTACCGCCCCCAGAAGCAAGCAGATTGCCAGAATGGTTGATCTCATGTCTCGGAACCCAATTTTGAACCTATAAAGGGAACCTCTAAAAACTTCGAACCTCTGCGTTGGACTTGCTTCAGAAATGCTCATTTATTTCAGTAAACTCCGCTTTCTTCATCTGTGTCCGCCCTGATCTTCTTTGTTTCTAAAGGTTCCCTAAAGTTACAGAGAATTTCCCTTAAATTGAGAAAGAGAGGGGCAATCCTTTCCGATTTTCGCCGATTAGTTGTAATTTGAGTTCAGGAAGATCTGGTAACGGGTAAGGTGTTGAATCCGGGATTGTTTTCGCTTCCGGAGTTTTTGACCCGCTTTTTTGTAGAAGTTTAGCCTCAGTTTACTGCTTTGAAGCACCTGAAATTTTCCCAGGGGCCCTTCAATCACTCATTCCCTGTACCAGATAGGTTAAAAATAAATTGACTATGAGGAAGTTATACTTTCTGATTTTGATCACAAGCTTTTGTTTGCCCGGATTGGCACAGAATCTGGTTCCCAATCCCAGTTTCGAAAGTAATTCAGGATGTCCGGGAGGCATTGCGGCGGTTAACAACTGGTACATTGTGGTCAACCACGGCGGATCACCTGATGCATTTCATACCTGTTCTGGCAACGGGGCCACCTTTGGGGCGCCCGGCAATGTGTTTGGTAATCAGGCTGCCCGCACGGGCTCGTGCTATATTGGCTTTGTAACCCGCTTTGTATCAGCGAATTTCCGTGAATATTGCCAGGTGCAACTCACCTCGCCCTTGGTGGCAGGCACTACCTACGAGGCCGAAATGTATGTGAGCCTTTCCGACGGTTCGGGTCATGGTACGGGCGGCTACCAGTGGTTTTTTTCCAGTACCCCGGTGACGGGGGCTGGGGGTAACGGGCCCCTGACCATGTTCACCCCCCAGGCGGCCAATCCCATGGGCAACCACATCACCGATCAAACCAACTGGGTGCGCATTTCGGGCACTTTTGTGGCCGCAGGAGGCGAGCAATACCTTACCATCGGCAATTTCTTTGACGACGCCGCCACAACTTTCACCGTGGTTCCAGGCTGGAACTGGAATTACAGTTACATCGACGATGTCTCCGTGCATCCTGCGGTGATCCTGGCCAGTAATCTGCTTGATTTTCAGGCCAAATGGCTTGACAAAAGAGCGGTCGAATTGTCCTGGGAACTTGAAAATCCGGGTCAGGTCCAGGCCATATTCGTGGAAAGAAGCGAAGGCGCCACCCAGGGTTTTCAGGAGGTAGCTCCCGTTTCCCTGCACCAGAGTGCCAAGGAAAATGATCCCTGGTTCTTCGCAGATGTAAATGCCAATCCCAACCGGCCCAATTATTACCGCCTCCGCCTGATAGACTCAGACGGCAAGACTTCCTACAGCGAAATTCGTGAGGTGGAAGCATTTGTTCCAGAGGACTATGTCATGTCTGTTTTTCCCAATCCCTCAGAATTGGGCCAGGGGCTCAATCTCAAGACCTGGCTGGCCAAAAGCGGCAGTCTGAAAGTGGGCTTGTATGATCTTTCGGGCAAATTGTTGCGGTCATGGGAACCCGAAGGGCAGGCGGGCGAAAATCATATTCAGCTCAATACGCAAGGCCTGGAGGCAGGATTTTTCCTGCTCAGAGTCAACGGCGGACAGATTCAGCACACGGAACGGGTTTCGATCAGGTAATACGCATTGGAACGACCCAAGCCTATACAGTTCAGTTGCAGTAAGTTGATGAAACTGAACTCAGAAGAGATATGCGCCCAAATTGCCGATCTGGAAAAATGGAAAGAATTTCCGGGATACGGCATGCTGCCCTCCATTATTGAGGCGACTTTTGAGGTCAAAACCGCCCACATGATTGGTACTAAAATACGGGTGCTCAACAGCGATAAATCCACCCATGTGGAGGAAATTTATGCCTGGAACCCACAGCAAATGGTTGGGCTGAAACTGGCAGGCTTTTCGCCCCCACTGAGCCGGATTTCAAGTCATTTTTTGGAGGAATGGCACTTTTCCAGGGAAGGTGAAAATACTCTTGTAAAACGAACTTTTCAGATGTTTCCCCTTCGCCCTTTTACGCGGCCCTTCCTTTGGATCATTTCCCGTTTTTTTCGGCGGGCCATTGAGCGGCACATGAATCTGATTGCGGGTTCCAGCTGAATACTTTTGGAATCATAAACGCTGGAAAGTCCTTCGGGAAAAAGATTTTTCATGAAACTTTATTGTCCCGTAGCAAAATAATAGACGGTTTTTTTTCTATATTCATAGGGAATTCTTCGCAGCAATTCCCGGAAAGCAATGTTCGCGATAAATTGCATAACTGATTGATTTTCATTTCAGACTAATCCTGTTCCGTAATATTTTGGAGAAAGCAATTTTTAATCAACTGTTATGAAAATGAAATTATCACAACCAACTATCGAAATCAAACTGAAAGAAGCCCCTGAAAAGGAGAATTTTGTCAGGTATTTCACCTTTGTCAACAAAGAGCGCAAATCCAGACGGCTGAAAGTCAAATTTGGCCGCAAAAAGGGTCTTACTTTTGTGGCAAAATCCTTTCCCAAAGGCATTGATGTGCTCAATTCTTTTCTCAAGCCCGAAAATCGTTCCCATTGGGACAAAATGGTGCTGGAAAACCGGGGCGGTCAGCTCGATTTGCAAATCAAAAGGTTGAAATTTGTGTTGAATTATTCCAATGGAAAGAAGAAAAACAGCGTTTCTGTGCCCATTCTGGATGGTTCTCTCAACCGAATATTGGATAAAGGCAAGGCCAGAATTCAACTGAATACCCTTTCGGCCCGCACCCGCAGCAAATCTGCCGGACTGGACGCCTCTGCAGCGCCTTTGATCAGGAAAGCCGTGCAGGATTTGGGTAAGTATGGCTATCCCGATGGAATAATGATTCCCGGACTCAGTGATTCCAAAGCAAAATCTGACCAAAGCAAGGCTTTCGCCCTCAGTTATCTGATTGAATTTGGGGTAAAACTGGGTGAATTTGCCTTTACCGCCGAAGCCGATTACAGCGATATTCCGGCAGTTTTCAGGGGTAAAAAACGCCTTTCCTCTTATAACAAAGCCCGCAAAGGATTTGTGAATGTTTCCACCCGAAAAGTTGTGCAGCCTGTGCCAGGCGACTACATTGAAGACCGGGCGGAAAAGGGGATTTCGGGGTTGATTACGGCCTGGAATCCGGAAACCAAGGAAGCAACCGTCATCTACGGGCCCTATCCCGTGAGAACCAAAGTTATAGATTTTGCCAACCAGCCGGCCGGAAGCCCGGGATACTGGCTGGGATCGATTTGAGATAGTCAGGAATGGAAATATTTGGGGTTCACATCCACTTTGGCTGGCTGATCCTGCTGATTGTCTCTTTGACAATCGGTCTGGTGCTGTGGCTGGAAGGATGTCGCCCCAAAGTACCCGAAGCCGACCCGGATCAGCAGGTTGATGAAATTTGCAGGGATTTATTTCGGGTGGAATGGGAGGGAAGGTCCGGAAAAATTCCTTTTTCCTCCAATTTGCCTGTTCAACAGGTGAATGAAGGGGTTTCAACTGCAATAATTATGATTCCCGGGGCAGGACGTAATGCCACCGGCAGCTATCAAAGCCTGATGGAGGTTTCGGATAAATCACAATTCGATCCGGAAAATACTTTTCTGGCTTCCATTCAGTTTCTGACCCAGGCGGATATTGATTTTTTCGGACTTGACAGTACTTATTTACGTTGGCATTTTGGCAGCCGTGGCTGGAAATACGGGTTTGAATCCGAACCCGAAACCTCTCAAACCGAAGGGAAGGGATTAAGTTCCTTTGCTGCTCTGGAGCAGTTTCTGGAACAGTTAAGGCGTTCATTTCCCCATTTGCAACATTTGGTACTGGCCGGACATTCTGCAGGAGGCCAGTTTGTGAATCGTTTTGCGGCCGCCAGTGCCTGGGGTGATCAAAAATCAGGATTTCCAGACCTGACTTTCATTATTTCGAATCCGTCTTCCTATTTATATTTCGACCCTTCACGACCCACAGGTCAGGGCTTCGCCCTTCCCTCAGAAACCAGGAGGAACGCATGTCCCGCCTGGGACCGCTACCGTTACGGCCTTTCAGATCTGAATGGATGCGGGTTTGTGGAACAGGCGGGGGTGGAAAATATGCGGGCGGCCTACGGCCGCCGCAAAGTGATCTACCTCCTGGGAGAGGAGGACAATGACCCCATGGCCGAAGGCCTGGATAAGGATTGCGGAGGTATGTTGCAGGGTGAAAACCGGCTGGAACGGGGGAAGGCGTATTACGAATATTTGAAACAGTATTATGGCGAGTCCCTGCGGGAAAGGCAATTTTTGGTGATAGTGCCGGGGGTTGGACATTCGGCCCACGATATTTTTACTTCCCCCGAAGGACTTGCTGCTATCCGGCAGGCCCTGGCTGTTCCCTTGTGAGTGAAATTACATTCTCACCCCAACCTGCCCTTGCTTTTGGGGATCTCAAAAAAAATCGAATTTCCGGGTTGGACCTGGTTCCCTATTGACCTTTTGCTTCAAAAAACGGGACTTTCCTCAAATGCGACTGCCCTGGATTTTTTAAAGGCCCCCATTTTATTTTTTCTTTTTGATTTCAATGATGGTTCCGTTTCGGATCGCCTCCTTTTCGTCCCGTCGGGCCTGCCTGCGGGCCTTGTCTTTCTCCACTATTTTGGTCAGGTCGAAGGTATGACTGAGGCCGAGGTTGAAAAAAGAAAGATTGTTGAAACCAAGTTTGGGGCTGGTTCCGGGCCCCTGTGGGACGTTGAGTTCCCGTTTGGGGTTCATTCCGGTGTTGAATTCCCACTGCCGGCGGTAGTTGAAAGTGAGCCAGATGCCCGGGGCAGCTTTGAAGCGCAGGCCCAGGGTGAGGCGATAGCGGTGCAGGCCATCGGGGCTGAGAAAAGAGACAGGATTGCCTTCCAGATCATAAGTGACCACAGGTACGCCCCCAAAATAGTAGTAAATTTCATTGGTGATTTCGGGCCGCATGGAGAAAGGAAGGAAATTATTATCAAAGTAGATTTTATTCCCATACCTGATTCTGGACTGAAATTTTTGCAGGGTGGGAATGTAAAATTCATACCGCAGGGAATGTTTCATTCGGAGCCCAACAACCTTGTGCCGGTAATCCAGGCGGGTCTGAAATTTATGAAACATGTCATGTCCTTCCACCCCGTTTGGAAACCAGGATAAGGCATAACTTGCTGAGGCATCCCAGCTTTTGCTTAGTTCATAATTTGCGCCATAACCCGAGGAAAAGAAATTCATTCCAAATGGTTTGTACTTGAAGGCGAGGCTCTGGCTGGTGGAAAGACTAAGTTTATCCGTCAGTTTGAAACCCAGGGAGATGGGAAACCAAAGTTTCATTTTGTCTTCCACGTCCTGGGCAAAAATGCTGTTTCCCCACAGGCTCTGCAAAAGGAAAAAACCAAGTAACACCACGAGGAGCCTGGAGCAAGGGATTCTGGATAATTTCCTGACCATCATGACTTTTAGTTTAATACCACAAAATCAGGCAGGGCTATGGTTTGGCCGTTTTCGGTAATGGTAACCTCTTTGGTCAGGGTGATTTTGCCGGTGGGAGACTGGCCGGTCGAATCATCTGAATACACAAAAAGTGTGTAATCACCTTTGGGCAGATCCCGAAATTCGTAGGCGCCGTCAAAACTGGTTTTGACCTTGTCGTCATAGATTACAGAATTGTCATAGATGATATACACGTCAAAATCTGGGACATAATACTCGTCGAGAATGGTGGTGAAAGAGGAATTATAATTGATTTCATAGACCTTGCCCCGAATGCGTGAGGTGCCTTTGTTTCCGGCATTATTTTGAAGGGTCAGGTCTCCCAGATCCACCAGTTGACGGTTTCCGTCGATATCCACTTCCCGGATTACAGCCAGATTATAGCCGGGCAGGGTGCGGGTGGAATCCATGGAGTAGGCAAAAATGGTATAATGACCTTTTTTGAGGTTTGGGAATTCGAAGGTTCCGTCAAAGTTGGTCTTGACCCTTTCGCGGTAGGTCACATTGTCCCCGTCGATAATATAGACATACTCGTCGGGAAGGTAATAGGAATCTTTGAGCAGGCTGAAATCTGAATTATAAACTTCCAGAAAAATTTTGCCGATAATGGTGGAACTACCTCCGATTCCAGGCTCCTGGTTGCAGGCAAAAAGCAACCAGGAAAGTCCCAGCAGGATTGAAATAAGCCGTTTCATAGGTGTTGCGAAGAAAAAATTAGTTAATAAAATTGGTTGTTTATGAGCTTCAGCAATATACTAATTTCCGGGTCGAATCTGGAGGAATTTAGGATATTTCAGCGGTGAATAATCAGTTTTTTTACGAATTGGGTTTCGTTATTTTCCATCACCAGAAGGTAGATTCCAGGTTTCAGGCCAAGATCGGTAAAGTGAGTTTCTGGGATGCCGTTGAGGTTTAATTGTAGCAAAATCCGGCCCCAGGTATCCATGATTTTGACGGTGCCCGAAAATGGGGGATCCATGGAAAGGGTCAGGTCACTTCCATCTCCCGGATTAGGATAAATCCTGATTTGGGTGGATAGGGGCGGCGGGGATGGGGTGGGGGAGAGTTTCTTTCCAAAAATGGCCTCCAATCCCTCGTCGGACTGAATCATCTGCCGGGCGCTGTGATCGGTTCCGGGGACCCTGTAAAGGTAATGGTTGCTGAGGATGGAAGGTCCGAAATGAAAAATCAGGTAGTTGAAATAGCTCAGCCCCCTTTCCAGGCGGTTTTTTCCCTGCAGATCTGCCTGGCAGGTCTGGTCGAGGTCCTCGTCATTGGGGTTTTTGTCTTTTTCTCCCAGTAAAAAGACCATTTCCCGTAGCGGAAAACGACTTTCCAGGGCGGGTCCGCCCTGGCTTTCCACATAAGAGCATCCGCGGAAATCCGAAATGCCAAACTTATACCTGTCCCAATGCGGGCACTTTTCCTGGATTTTGGGTTTGGGAATGGCAAAATCGAGCCCTTTGCGCCCAACCGGGCGCTCGGGGGTGAAATAGAGATAGGTGGAAGGATTGGCCACCACATAGCGAAACGCCACCCCGGGGGTCTGAAGGCCTTCCATAGGGTTGGCACAGGAATAACGGTTCACAAACTGCCCTCCGCCCGAGTGTCCGGCCACCACCACGGTCCGCAGGTTGGGACAATTGGCCAGCACCCGCTGTATCAAAGTATCGATCAGGGCATACGAGCTCACCCGCAACGACCGGGGATGTGCCGCAGTCGAATCTGAAGGGTATCCTGTTTTCCATCCTCTACTCCCATTATCCCAAAAAGGAAAATCCGCCCCAACGCCAGCTCCGGAAATATCATCTTCCGTCAGAAATTGAGGAACCAGCAACAGGCAACTGTCGGCTGCGCCAGGGACCATTTGGGCTGCATCTGAAATATAAACATACTGGTCGGTGGCTGTGCGGGTCGTTCCGTGAATCAAAATCACCACCCGGTTTACCTCCGGATGCACCTTGTCTGGATCGAGATTGTAGCAGGCCGGAATCTGAATGGGGTTTCCTGCCATCCAAAAAGTGATTCTTTCCTGACATACCGCCGGACTGCTCTGCCCCATTGCCCTGCTGCCATTTGCCCAAAAGACCAACAGGAAAAGCAGGATCATAAACCCTGTTTTGGGGTCCTGAAAAGCCCTTGAAAACCCGATTTGTTGCATTATTTTAAATCTTTCCATGTATTCCCTTCGATTAAAAATAGGAAAATTTGCAGGAAATAGCTCCCGTTTTGATAATTTTATCCCGATGGAAAAAAGGAAAAGGGAAAGTCTGAAAATCCTGTTTGGCGGGGATACGGGATTTGGAGAATTCTGGCATTTGCGCAATGAAAGAGAGGGGAAAACCAATCTGTTGAAGAAAAAAGGCTATCCTTATTTCCTCGAAAAAATCAAAGGTTTCATTGCCCGCCACGATTATAAAATTCTGAATCTGGAAACTGCCCTGGTTTCTGAGGATGCGGTAAGTCCATTTGCCGACAAAAAGCCCTATCTCAATCCCGGACACGACCAACTGACCCCTCAACACCTTTCCTCGCTGGGGATTGATGCAGTCTCCCTGGCCAATAATCATGCCTTTGATTTCGGGGAAACCTGCCTGGATCATACCCTCAAAGTGTTGGAAAATCGCCGGATTGAAGGGTTTGGAATTGGGAAAAACCTGGCCGACGCGGCGAGTCCTCTCCATTGGAAACACGGAAAATTATCTCTGTATGTACTGGGGTGCTATTGGTTTGTCCGGCAAATGGAAAAAAATTACCAATACTATGCCCTCCCAGACCGTCCTGGGGTCTATGCCATTGAAAGTGAGCGCATCCGGGCACAGATTTCTGAAATCCGACTGCGCGAACCCCATGCCTGCATTGTGGTGTATCCGCACTGGGGGAAAAATTACCACTTGTGCAATCAGGTGCAAAGGGATCTCGGGCACCACATGATCGATGCTGGCGCCGATATTGTGGTCGGCCACGGCGCGCACCAACTGCAGGAGATCGAGTTGTACCGTGGAAAATGGATTATTTACAGCCTGGGAAATTTCATTTACGGAGCCCCCGGGCGTTATCGCCAGATGAACGGAATTCCGTATTCGCTGGCCTTGCAGATGCGGATCAATTCCCGGTCGGGGAAAATTGCTGGCCTCAATCTTTATCCTCTGTTGTGCAATAACCGCAAAACCAAATACCAGACCAGATTGGTGGAGAAAGATGAAATTCCGATGATCCTACCGGAATTGTTGCGCAATTTTCCGCCTGATCTGCCGCCTCAATCCGTGATCTCCCTGCGCAGCAACCGCCATGGCGCATACCTGAAGCTGAATACCCGGGTTTCCGGAAATTGAGATTTTGACTCAGTTGAGCCCCTGTTCATCCTTCAGCAACTCTGAATCTATTCCCTCATCCAGCACAATCCGCTCCTGGGGAAGATCCTCAAAATCTGCAAAATAATCCGGATCCAGGATGGTTTTCAGGTCAGTATCCTCAATGGGATTTTTGCTTGAAAGGATCAAAACCGTGCGGTTGCCCTTCATCATGCGAATCAGGCGGGCCAATACCATGGAAGCCGTGCGGTCTATCATTTCAAAGGGACTGATCATTATCAGAACAGGCTTTTTGGAAATGATTCCGCGCGCCGAGGACAACAGCAGGCGGTGCTGATCGTCGAGATCTTCCACCACCAGATCTTCGTCGGGTAAAAGTTGTTCATTTTCAGGCAAATGAACCTGCATCATAGCCAATACCCGGCGGGCTTCTTCCCGCATTACCTTATCCGACCCTCCGTAAACGGCATCCAGAGCCGTATCGCCGCTGTGGGTAAAACCGGGGCTGGCAAGAGAAATCATTTCCCGCGAAAACTGGTCATCCGCCTCAGTCATGGATTTTGAACCGAGCAGGAATGTGCCCTCGTCCAGATGGCTCTTGTTGGTCAGCACCCGGCGCAGGAAAGTTCGTTTTTTGTGATTTTTGACCACAATTATCGAGAGCTTCCCGCCTGGAATTTCCAGGTTGAGTCCCCGGAAAATCTGACTTCCCTTGCTGTTTTTTACACTGGCGTTGATCAGTTGCAGGCTTTGGCCGATCTCTACATTTTTGCTGACCAGCACCGTTTCTTCCAGCACTTTATTGCCGCGGGTTTTCAGTTGGAAAAAATTGTCCACAAAGAGGATATGGGCCAGATCGTCGTGCTTGCTGGGTGGATTTCGGCTAAAGATAATGATCGTGGATTTGTGCTTGAGTTTCCTCAGGCTGCGGGCAATCACCTCGGCCGACCTCATATCCAGATCAGAAAAAGGTTCATCCACAATGATAATACTTCTTTGCGTGGTGAAAGCCCTCACATAGGCCAGCATTTTGCGCTGTCCGCGCGACATCATACTGCCCAGATCGCCAATCCGGTCGGTGAAAAGCAGCCGCATGTGCTCGGGAATATGCCCCTGAATACTATCCAGGGCACGTTTTAGCCCTTTTTGGTTTTCAGAAAGGTTGGGATGCATGATGGCCTCTTTTACTGTGTTCCCAATCAGGGGAAGATCCGAGCTAACCACGGTAATGTGGTTTCGCAAAGATTCCAGATTCAATCCAGAGATATTTTGTCCGTCAATGGAGATTTGCCCCTTTTCGGGTTTGTAAATACCCATGATGAGTTTCAGAAGGGCCGTTTTCCCTGTGCCAATATCTCCCTGAATCCAGGTGACTTCGCGGGGCGGAAAATGGCAGGTAAGACCTGAAAATACAGGGTTGTCTGCATTGAATTCAAAATCAAGGTTTTCGATTGCAATTTTTCCCTCGATATAATTGAAATCCGGTTTCCCTCCGTCATCCTCCATTGGTTTTTCAAACACGGTGATCAGCTTGCGAAAAGACAAATTGCCCAGTTTCCAGACCACCGTCACCTTCAAAATCCTGCGCATGACCGGCATGATCGTGATCAGGATAAGCAGGGCGGAAAGCAGGGTTCCTCCGTCAAATTCCGCGCCTCCATGGCGGTTCATAAGGTAAATATACACCATGATCACGGCCAGCATCAGGTAAAGAATACTGGGCGCTGCCGACTGAACAAAGGCAAAAAGGGTTTGATAACGCAACCCGGATTTCAGTACAGCCCTGGTTTTCGCTTCATACAGGTCGAGTTGGGATTGCTGCTGATTGAAAGCCTTGATGGTCAGCATGCTACGGAATCGGGTATTGACAAATGAAATCAGACTGGATTTGGAGCCCCGCTGTTTTTCACTGAGGCTGTATAATCTTTCGTTCAAGCGGGTGATGACAAACAAGGTGCCGGTCAGAAATAAGATGATGATGGAAAACAGCTTATAATCGAAAAAGAGCAAAATAAAAAAGGAGAAAACCAGGAGTAAGGCATCTCCCGAAAACTGAATCAGGCCCCGGGTAAGGTAGTTTTGCAGCCCTTTCAGGTCGCCTGAATAACGAAGCATGTATTTTCCAATCCCCTTCTCATCGTATTCCTTCATCTGCATTTTCAACTGGTGTGCAAAAAGCTCATTTCGGACCTTCCAGGCAAGATATTCACCCAAAACGCCGCTCCAGTATTTTTCGAGGTAAGAGGCCAGGATTTTGGCAAGTACCAAAGCCAGGAAAATGACCGATATCCAGGTCATGGATTCCTGGAAAAAACGGGGCATAAAGCTCAACACGCCCGATTTGTGCGATTCAAACCCAAATAGCAAATTGAAAAACTTGCCAATTGTAATGGGAATCAAAACGGTAAGCATGCTGGAGGCCAGGCCGGCCGTAAAAGCCCCTGCCACCAGCAGTCTGTGATTATTTAGAAAAGTTTTAAGATACGGCCATTTTGACCTCATCAGGCAATTATTTTTTGTCGGCTTCCCTCAATCCAGTTCACAATTCCTTCGGAAGAAAGGTCGTTGAGGAAAAGGATGGGTGAAGTTACATTTTCTGAAACCTCTTTTGCAAGCAAAGGGGCCGCAGTGAATAATCCCGTCAGGGCAAAAGGGTAATGCCCCAGGTCGTTGAGGAACTGAAGTCCGCTGATAGCGCCCATACTGTCTCCTGCGGAAAACAAAATGGAATGAACCGTGGACATAAAAGCATGATGTTTGAGCAGGGCCAGGGTCTCTTGTTGCAGGAGGCCGTCGGCAATCTCGACGATCACATAATCGGGGTTGCAGACTGCCACCCGGTTGAGTAAGGTATCGTAAATGTCCAGGATTTCGGGAATGGGCACCATGTAGGTGGCCGGATATCCCAAAGCAGAAAAGTCAATGGAAATTTCAGCCCCACAATCCCGCACAAAACTTCTGTCGCGCGAGTAAACCGTACCGGTCAGCTTCACATAGGCTACTTTCTGCCCGGAAAGGCTGAGCCCGCGGGCCATGTAGGCAGCCGAAGTGGTTTTGCCACTGTCCATACTGGATCCGATTGAAAGGACCACCTTGTAGGGGCGGGGCCGGTTGGGGTTAAAGGGGATTCTTTCCTTGTCCCGGAAAACGGTATTGATGACGTTGCCGCCGATATCTGTGGCGTAGCTGAGCAATTTCAGATTGGTGCTGCCGGCATTCAGCAGCTTATAATGCATGGATTTCAGCACTCCGATGGCTCCCCCCTTACCCAGAATCTGGTATTCATCCTCAATCTTGTCCGGACAGTAGCCCTCAAACTGGTTGGTGGCATAACGGGTGCCGAAGGCAGCCATGATGGTATCGCCCGGAAAAATATATGAGTTATTGCCTGTCTCGCCCTGAATGGCATTATGCTTGCCAATTTCCAGGACCCTGAATACGCCGACATCCCCAAATCTGGGCACGCGGTAGTTAACCAAATCTTCGTTCAATAGAAAATCATTTACATCCCGGCAAATGATTGCTTTCTTAATTCTTTCAGTTATCATAGAGCAGTTGATAAAGCCCCCCAAAATTTATTCAAAAGAACCAATCAGCCTTTTTTTCGACACAGAGGAGTAATTTTTTTGCGAAGAAAACCCCTTCAGCTTTGGAAAAAGCGATATTCCAGGTTTAAAAAGATGTAAATGGTTAAAGATACGTTTAGCTTTCCTGGTCAAATCTTGTAAAAAATTCTGCAAATAAGAAGAAAATCTTACAAGGAATTTGGTTTTATGAATTTACGAGATTTTTTAGTCTAAAAAAATAAAAAAATACAAAATATAACATACATGCAGGGTGCATATGTGCTTGATTGCCTCTTTTTGGTATATTCAAAGGTTCTCTTCCCTGAAAAATATTACATGATTAAATCCGCGAAATTTTTTTGAGAGAGATTGTATTTCTGGCATTAATCAAAAAATTCTTACCTGTGCTTGGAGGGAAGTTGCGAGCGTCACATCCATGCATTTCGACTCTTTGTTAATTGTCCGGAATATTTCTCTCCGCTTTAAATCAAATGGTTACCATCCCAAAATCTTTTCTATCTTTGCGCCGCAATGCCGAATATCAGAAATATAGCCATCATCGCGCACGTTGACCACGGTAAAACGACCCTGGTTGACCGCATCCTTCACCAGTGCAACCTCTTCGCCGATCACGAAAAGCCAGGTGAACTCATCATGGATTCCAATGACCTCGAACGCGAACGGGGCATTACCATCCTTTCCAAAAACGTTTCCGTGACCTACAAAGGGACCAAGATCAATATCATTGACACCCCTGGTCACGCCGACTTTGGCGGTGAAGTGGAGCGCGTGCTCAATATGGCCGACGGGGTGCTGTTGCTGGTGGATGCCTTTGAAGGTCCCATGCCTCAGACCCGTTTTGTGCTTTCCAAGGCCCTGGAACTGGGTTTGAAGCCCATTGTGGTGATCAACAAGGTAGATAAACCCAATTGTCGCCCCGACGAAGTGCACGACAATGTGTTTGACCTGATGTTCAGCCTGGGCGCAACGGAAGAGCAGCTCGATTTCCCCGTTTACTTTGGCTCCTCCAAGCATGGCTGGATGTCTGAAGACTGGAAACAGCCCAAAACGGATATCACTTCCCTGCTGGAAGGGATTCTTACTCATATTCCCGAGCCCAAAGTTGGACATGGATCTCTGCAATTGCAGATTACCTCCCTCGATTTTTCGGCTTATGTGGGTCGTATTGCGATCGGACGTCTGTTCCGCGGCGAGCTGAGCGAAAACCTCCCTGTTTCCCTGGTCAAGCGTGACGGCAGCATCGTCAAATCACGGATCAAGGAACTGTATGTTTTTGAAGGTTTGGGCCGCATGCGGGTCGAAAAAGTAAGCGCGGGTGACATTTGCGCCCTGGTAGGGCTGGAAGATTTCGAGATCGGCGACACTGTGGCCGACCGCGAAAATCCCGAAGGTCTGCCGCCCATTTCCATCGACGAGCCCACCATGAGCATGGTGTTTACCATCAATAACTCGCCCTTCTTTGGCAAGGAAGGAAAATTTGTGACTTCCCGTCACGTGCTCGACCGCCTCAACCGCGAACTGGAAAAAAACCTGGCTCTGCGGGTCGAGGACACCAATTCTGCGGATTCCTGGACCGTATTTGGCCGTGGAATTCTGCACCTGTCCGTACTGATTGAAACCATGCGCCGCGAAGGCTATGAGTTGCAGGTGGGACAGCCCAAAGTAATCATCAAAGAAATTGACGGGCAAAAATGCGAGCCGGTGGAAGAACTTTCCATCGACCTGCCCGAAGAAATGGCCGGTAAGGCCATTGATATGGTGACCCGCCGCAAAGGCGAAATGGTGAAAATGGAGCTCAAAGCCGACCGGGCCCTGCTCGAATTCACCATTCCTTCCCGCGGAATCATTGGCTTGCGTAATGACCTCCTTACTGCGACCGCAGGTGAGGCCATCATGTCCCACCGTTTTGCGGCCTTCGAACCCTGGAAAGGTGAAATCGAAAAGCGTGAATCAGGCTCCCTCATTGCCCACGAAACGGGTACCTCCATTCCCTACGCCCTTTCCAAACTCCAGGACCGCGGCCATTTCTTCGTACACCCTGGCGAAGCCATCTATGCCGGCCAGGTGATCGGCGAAAACAGCCGTGCCGTGGATCTGGTGGTCAATATTACCCGTACCAAAAAACTCTCCAACGTGCGCGCGGCTGGTTCAGACGAGAAAATCAGGTTGGCTCCGCCCATCAAATTTTCTCTGGAAGAAGCCCTCGAATACATCAAGGAAGACGAGTACGTGGAAGTGACCCCGCAAAATATCCGTCTGCGGAAAATTATCCTCGACGAAAATGCCCGCAAACGCGTCGGCGCGAAAGTCGGCCAGGTGTAATCGCTCGTTGCTCGAAGCTGAAATTAATCCACCGAGGTCACAGAGATTTTGGGGTCCGTTGGAACGGGCACGAAACGAAGGAGGCCACGGAGGCTGAAGTAGAATCCTCTCATACTTAGGCTCGAAGCTCGAAGCTTGAGGATAGAAGCTAAAAATTAACCACTGAGTTCACTGAGATTTTGGGGTCCATTGTTACGGGCACGAAACGAAGGAGGCCACGGAGGCTGTCTTGCAGCTAAGCGAAATGCTCGCAGCTCGATGCTAAAGGCTCGTAGCTCGTAGCTCGTAGCTCATAGCTAAAAGCTTATTATTACCTTTCCTGTCCTTCTGAAATTTTCCCCTTCCACTACCAGGAAGTAAACTCCTGCTTTCAGGCCGCTCAGGCTGATTTTTTCCCTGATGGTCTGGGTGGAAATATCTTTTTTCCAAACCTCTTTTCCATCAATGGAAATAACCTTCAGGGAGAGATTTTCAGGGGAATTCAGATTCATTTCCACCGTGAAAACACCCTGGTTGAGAGTGGGGTAGAGTTGAAGCTGGGGTTGGTTCAAAGCGGGATCACGGGCAATATTGATCACCGTGTCCCTGGTCTGGAAGCGCCAGGTGCTGCTGAAAGCCGAGGTGGATGGGCCGCTGGTGGCCGAAACTTTCCAGAAATAAATGGTATTGGCCCACAGGTTGGGGATAGTGTATTGAGAAACGGTATTGACGGTATCGATCACCAGACCCTGATTGAAATTATTGTCCCTTGCATACCAGATTTCGTAAGCCACCGCCGAGGGTACGTCTTTCCAGTCGAGCAGCAGGTTGGTGTAAACCTGTCCCGTGTCATTATTCAGGGGCAGCAGCAGGGTAGGGGCGGGAATGGGATTGCCCGTCGTGTTGAATACCCAGGCAAATGACCAGGCCCCGGCAGAGTCATTGGCGTCAAAGGCACGCGCCTGCCAGAAATACTGGGTGGCAGCCTGCAGATTGAATGCCGTGTCCTGGGAGATGGTGTTGAAGGAAGAGGTGACGTTGGTGGTGAAGCTGAAATCTGTGGAATATTGAAACTCGTATTTTACGGCTCCATTCACATCAGACCAGTCGAAAATTTGTCCGTTGAGGGGAATTCCGTTGCTGAAGGTGCCGGGGCTGACCAGACTGGGAGCAGGTAATTGAGCCGCGAGTTCAGTAATCCAAAAGCAGAAAAGCAGGCAAAATACAGGCAGGATTTTTCTCATAATCTCTAATTTATCCAAAAATATCTTACCGTCTCCCGGCGGGTTTTAAATTTTTCAACATTTTGATTTAATCTATGCATACCAATGGTTAATCCTTTCTACCTTTGTACAAATAATCCCCAACCATGGAAAGAGACCAATTGGTAAAAAAGATGCGTCCCGAGCCCAAAGGACGATTGCTGAAAACTGGAGAAGACGAAAAGTTCAATTACAACGTGCTTTTGCCCATTTTGGAAATGCAGCGGGAGATCGTGAGAGAGATTTTTGCGGAATATGTGAATGAGGATCATTCAGGCTTTGCCGGCATGCCCGTGGACCGGAAAATTCTCTTTGCCGCCAATAAAGTGAATAACGACGTGCCCCTCAAAAAGATCCTGCAGGGGGTGGTGATTGGCAATCTGACCCGGGCCGAATACAAGCAGTATGTATCCTCCCGCGACATTCTCGAACCCCGCCTCACCGCAGGCTTGGTCAGGGTTATTTCAGACAGTTTTATAGGTTAGGATTTTCTTCCCTGCTGATCAGTTCCCCCTCATCGTATTCCTCGGTCGCAATCAGGAATCCACTCTTATCCCAGTATTTCCAGATTTTATCCTTCCGGCCCTGAACGTAGTTGCCCCGGCTTTCGCGCACCCCGTTGGGGTGGAAATAATTCCATTTGCCCTGCTTTTCCCCTTTCACATGCCGTCCAAAGGACTCAATTTGCTCATTTTCGTAGAAATACTCCGCAGGCCCATCTTTCAGTCCTTTGCGGTACCAAACCCGGGAAGTGAGCTTCCCGGGACGGGTGTAGGTGGTCCATTCGCCCACCATCACACTGTCCTTCATGCTGCCCGCAGCCATCGCCTCCCCTGATTCATAATAGCGGGTGACCGACTGCCGCCTGGGTTGGGCCTGCAAATCAGACCACCCGTTCAGAAGAAACAGGCCGGTCAGGGTTAGCAGAAGGCAGAATTTGTAGGTCATGATCAAAATTATCAGATCAAATTAGGCTTATTTGGGCACTGTTTCAAACTAATTTCTACCCCGAAATCAGCTTTCTGTGTCTGGAATAACGCAAATCCCCGAAAGATTGCTTAAATTTTTGCATGAAAATGATTCCCCGTCTGCTCATTCTCTCCACCCTGGTTCTTGCCGGGGCGGGTTGTAAACACCTGCACGAGGATTTTATCATGAACGGTGAATGGGAAGTGACAGAAGTGAACCTCAACAACGGAAGCAAGAATTTTCTGGAATCTCTCATGCCCCACTATGCCGACGGCAACGATTGCTGTCACTATAACGTGTCCTACCTCGACAATGGCGTCATGCGGGGCGAATATTATACCTACGATACCCTCAATTATGCAGTGGAGGGGGATTGGGAAATCGTCAAACCCGGCGAAATCTACATGAAAGCTGACCAGTACATCGACGGGGTATTCACCTATCAAAAAGAGAGCAAAGGCCACTATTTGCTTCATTCAGACATCAACCAGGTGGAATTCTACCAAATAGGCCAGGTCGAAATGGCGATCCGTTCTATCCGGAAGTAGTTGTTAGTTAACCTCAGTTCGGGATAACTCCAAGTTCAGAAAAGTGTACAATTATTTGATTTTGTGACCTTTAGGTCTGGGAAAGTGCCCAATGATTCCCAAAAGGAACCTCCTAAGTTGTTGATGTCCGTCAATAAACAAAGAAGGTTACCATTTTGGAAGAGCAAATTATTAATATTTTCTGTGATATGGACGAGTTCTGGAAAGAATTTGAGCCTATATATCATCAACGGTTTCTCGCCTGCGAGGGCAAACGCCCCAATCGGAAAACGAGTTTGTCAATGGCTGAAATCATGACCATTTTGGCTTTTTTCCATGTCAAGGGCTTCCGCTGCTTTAAGCATTACTATATCGAATATGTTTCTGAGCACATGCGAGATCTGTTTCCTGATTTGGTGTCTTATTCGCGCTTCGTCGAACTTACTCCCCGGGCACTATTTCCCTTGATGTATTATCAACTTCTGGTCCAAAAAGCAGAACAGACGGGGATTGCCTACATTGATAGTACGACCCTGGCAGTCTGCAGGAATCAACGGATTCACAATCACAAGGTATTCAAAAACTTAGCTGATCGAGGGAAGAGCTCAATGGGGTGGTTTTATGGTTTCAAATTGCACCTGATCGTCAATGACCAGGGCGGTATTCTGGCATGGTGCCTTACTCCAGGCAATGTTTCGGATAAAGATGTTAAGACAGTGACCAGCCTGGCAAAGGGACTCCAGGGAAAGCTCTTCGCTGATAAAGGATACATATCCAGGAATCTTTTCGAGCCCTTATTCGAACAAGGGCTGCAACTCATCACCAAAATCCAAAAGAACATGAAAAATAAACTCATGCCCATGGTTGATCAGCTCTTGCTCCGCAAACGGGCCATCATAGAAACCATTATCGATCAGTTGAAAAACATCTCGCAAATTCAACATACACGGCACAGAAGCCCATTAAATTTCATGGTCAATATCACCGCCGGACTGGTGGCCTATGGATTCTACCCAAACAAACCTTCGGTAAGATTCGGACGAAATGAATTTTTACCGCTTGAGTTGTAAATTTATCCCGAACTCAGGTTAGTTATTAGTTCTAAGTTGTGAGTTCTAAGTTCTCACGACTCAGGACTCAGGACTAACGACTAATCTCTAACATCTAAAATCTGACCCTCTAATATCTAATTTTTTTGGAAGACAAGCTTCCAAAAAAGACTTCACTTCGTGAAGGGTTGTAAATTGTATTATGGAATATACAGATAGCTTATCGTCCCATTATTCAGAACTTTTAGAAGGGAGTTATGACTGCATAGATCGCCTGGTTTTGAACGGTTATTGTCCGATGCTTCATAATCCCGGAGGTTTTCGGGTTTGGTATCGAAATTATACGGGAAATGACCGAGGTCTTAACGAGGCTAAATTACTGCGTCTTTCGGGTCGTTTTAAGCGTCGTCTGGAAGCCTTTTGCAAGAGCGAGAAAATTCCCTTTGTCTATTGTGATGTTGGTGAGCGGAAGCATGAATTAGCAGAAGGTCTGATTCCATCTGATGGTGATTTTGAAGGCTTGTTCGCGGTTTTTTGTAGTCGTGCTACGGCAAGGTTATGGAGCGTTTTACCCTTGCCGAATGACAAATACATTCTCAAATGGAAGTCGAAAGCCAGTTATGTGAACCATTTTTATTTCCACATTATGGATAAAGAATGGGGTCACATGATGATCAGGATATGTAGTTATCCTCCTTTTTTTGCTCAGATTGTGCTTAATGGGCATGAATGGGTGGAAAGGAGAGAAGAATTTCAGAAATTAGACGTAGTCAAAGTGGGCAATTGCTTTACTGCCTATTCGGATGGTGAAGCCCTTTCAAAGGTTGCATGGACCATAAAATCAAAGGGGCAACTGGAGGAAGTTTGCAATCGCTGGATCTATAAATGTTTGTGGTTTGCCTTGGATGAAGAGGAGCGAAAACGCAGTGGTTTCAGATACCAATATTCGACCTATCAGGTTGAATACAGCCGGAATTTGCTTTTCCAAAGGGGGACTGAACTGGATCAGATGTATCAGGGGATGATTGATCTAACCCGTTGGCATACTGATTTACCAAAGCTCAAGACTCTTATGGGTATCCATCAAAGGCGCCATAAGCCGGGTTCAGTGTCCTCTGGCCTCGAAGTGCGTATCGATAGACCTGATTACAACTTGACCATTTTCAAATTCCACTTTGATCGCTTAACACTTAAGTTGTATGATAAAGGCGAGCGTACTTTGAGGGCGGAGGTGGTGGTACATAATGCTGAGGTTCTGAAGTGCAGAAGAAGTTTGTGCTATTTTGAAGAGATTGTGAACAAATTGGAGGAAGTAATGCAGCATTTTATGAATAGCCTCAAATTTGCTCATGTTTCGTTAATGGGGGCAGGAAAGCTGGAGGAATTAACCAGCCCCACCCAGAGAGGCCAGCGCCGATTGGCAGGAATTAACCTGGCCGACAAAAGAATGCTGGCGCTTTTCGAAACTGTTTTGGCTCTGAGTATTAAACCTGGAGGATACACCCTGAAAGAAGTCGCTGAGAAAATGTCATTGAAACTTGGATTAGAGTATTCAACCCGAAATGCCAGTTATGATTTAAAGAAACTCAGAGGAAAGAACGTGGTGGAGAAAATTCCTAAATCACGGCGTTACCAAACCACAGCAAATGGAGCAGAAAAGATCATTGCAATTTTGGCTTTGCTACAAAAACAATTACCCATGACCCTTTCTGGCTTAGATTCAAACCACAACATCAATCTCAGAGAACCTCAACAAGAGATCAATCACCTGTATGGAAAAGTGATTGAATCAATCAAAGATTTGAACCACTACTATGGAATCCATAAACTTGCATCATAAACGACAATTTGTTGTCGCTAAAAATGCCCTAAGGGCCTAATATCTAAAATCTAACCCTCTAACATCTCAAAAATTAATCAAAGTCACATCCATCAGCATATTCGATTTCACCTCAATGGGATTAAAAAACACCTTGTCCACCGTCACTTCGACCCGGAGGCTGAAATCGCTTTTCAGGTAATTGTCCAGCTTATTGGGAACGGGGGTAAGCGTGAGGGTATTGCCAATATTGGAGGGCACATTATCGTATTTGGCCATCAGCAGATCGGGTTCGCCAGTGGCCCGGGCATAGAGCGCAATGTGTTTCAGAAAATCAAATTTTTCCCCGGGCGTGGTTATGGTCATCACCATTTCGTTCAGGTAAATGTCCCTGACCAGATCAATCAGGGGATTAAGATTGTCGATGGATTGATTGACCGAGGTATTGACCGGGATAATGGGCAGGTCAAAAGGTAAATTCAGGGAAATTGCAGGCGGAACCGTCATTACACAGGAGTCGGGCACCTGGAAAGTGATGGGTTTGACCGTGGTGTCTTTGATGATGGGGTCTGGCTCGCAGGAGGTAAACAGAATCAACAGGGCCGGGAAAGCCATGCAAATGAACCGTTTGACCTGAGATAACATGAAAAGAAAGTTAAGAAAATTATTTGCTTCCTCATATCGACTTCTTTTCAATTTAACTCAGATTGCCTATTTTGGGCCCTCATTGGCAACATGTACAGCCATTCACACCAAAAAATATTTTCATGAAAAATTTAACCCACCTGTTTTTACTTGCTTTCATATTTACAGCCGTGGTATTTTCAGGTTGTAAGAAAGACAAAACTGCTCCCGTAGTTACCCTCAAGGGCGATTCTACGGTCGAAATTGCCCTCAACGGCACCTACCAGGAACCCGGCTACACCGCGACCGACGACGAAGACGGCGACCTGACCGGCGACGTCACCGTGACCGGCTCCGTGGACAAAACCAATATTGGTACCTACACTCTGACCTACACCGTCACCGACGAAGCCGGCAACACAGGTTCAGTAAGCCGGACCGTGATTGTGAAAATCATGCAGGAAAACTGGGTCGGCAGCTTTGCTGTGGGCGACGATTGCGGTGGATTGATCTTCATTTCCTCCACCCAGAGCGTATCCGCTGGCGCATCCGCCGTGGACCTCAGCTTCAGCTCGATCTTCACCACGGGAGGTACCCTGGTGGGCACCATTTCTGGCCAGACAGTTACCTTTGCTTCCCAGCAGATTCAGGGCTCTGAAGTTTCCGGCAGCGGCACCATCAACGACAATGCCAGTGTGATCATCCTGCAACTGACCTTCACCCCGCTGGTAGGCTCAGACGAAAGCTGCACCCTTACCTACACCCGCAATTGATTCAAGCCCTTCGGGCTTTCATATTGTGCATAAAAAAGGCCGCGTCCCAACGCGGCCTTTTTTTTAGGAACCTCTAAAAACTTCGAATCTCTGCGTTGGACTTGGTTCAGAAATGCTCATTTACCCCGGTAAACTGCGCTTTCTTCACCTGCGTCCGCCTTGATCTTCTTTGTTTTTAGAGGTTCCCTTATTATATAATACGTACCCGATCAGCGGATAATTTCTATCCTGCGGACCAGTCCAGTTTCACCGTCGGCAATTTTGAGCAGGTAAACCCCGTTGCTCAGCTTGCTGAGGTCAAGATTCACTTCAGATCCCATGCGGGCGGCACCCAAAGTCTGAGTTTGCAGAACCTGACCGTGGAGGGTCAGCACCTGCATGGTCAGATTACCCGTGTTTTGGTTGAAGCTCACTTTCATGTGCCCGTTGGATGGGTTGGGGTAGAGCACGGCAGGCAGATCAGTCAGACCTTCCAGCAATCCCGTCAGGCAGGAGTCCAGGGTAACCGCCAGATCGGCGGGTGCACTGTTGCCGCAGGTATTGGAGGCCATCACACTAACATTTCCGTCAGTCGTACCAAAGATGATGGTGGCCTGGTTGGTACCCTGTCCGGCATTCACCGTGGCTCCCGTGGGGGCAGACCAGGTATAGGTCAGGCCGCTGGTAAAGGGCACCATGTAAACGGCGGTATCATTCATGCACACGCTGTTTGGACCAGAAACCGGCCCGGGGATCGCAGGAATGGTATTGATGGTCAGGACCAACGTATCCAGATTGCTGCTGCCGCAACCGTTGGTTGCTTCAACAATTACATTTCCCGAGGTGGTGCCTGCCGTGATGGAAATCTGGTTGCTGCCCTGTCCGGCATCCACCGTGGTGCCGGTGGGTACCATCCAGTTGTAGCTGGTGACCCCGCTTACAGAGGCGATCATGTAAGAAGTGGTATCTCCCGCACAAAGGCTGCCTGATCCGGAAATTCCGGTCGGGGAGGAGGGAAGGGGATCCACATTCACATAAAAGCTGTCCAGATTGACCGATCCACAGGGAGTGGTTCCATCCACAATCAGCCAGCCAGACTGGCTGCCGGGCACAAGGGTAATGGTGCTGCTGCCCTGCCCGGACGAAATGGTGCTTCCTGCGGGACCGCTCCAGGTGTAACTGGTGGCGCCTGCAAGGGCTGCCACCGTGTAGGTGGCCGAAGCCCCCTGACAGACGGTATCCATGCCCGTAATGGGGCCAGCAGAAGCAGGTGTGCCGAGGAAGGAAACTGCCACGGTGTCAAATACTACGGGCCCGCAGGGCCAGCTGCCCACCACACTTACTTCGCCGGAATTTGCCCCTGCCACCACCATGATGGTGGTGGTGCCCTGTCCGGAAAGAATGGTTGAACCCGAAGGCACGCTCCAGGTGTGACTGGTCAGGCCGGTGGTGGTGTCGATGGTGTAGGTAAGGGTATCTCCCTCGCAGGCGGTTGCCACCCCGATGATGGTGTCGTTGATGCCCTGGGAGGCCGGAACAGCAATTGTTACCGACTTGGTGTCAATGGCAATGTTGGAAGTGCAGGTGGTGGTGGCGGTCAGACCATAGGTGCCCCCATTGGGACCGGCGACCACCGTGATGGAGGAACTGCCTGCGCCACTCAGTACCGTGGTGCCGCTGGGAACGGTCCAGGTGAATCCACCCGGGATATTCACTCCGTTCAGAGAATATGTGTAGGTGTCACCTGCACAAACCACGGATGGACCCGTGATGGAGTCAGCCGCCGTAACCGTGCCTCCAAAAGTCCAGAAGATCAGCTCCATGTTTTGGGAAGGAGCGCTACAGGTGGGGGTATTTACTCCACCCCAGTTGCTGTTGCCGATGCAGGGACGGATCAGGTAGCCTGGGTTGGGGCAGTTGGCGCCACTGCAGCTGGAGGGAGGATCCAACCAGAATTCACCCGAGTAACGGCTGCCACACAGGTGCCAGGTATGTCCTGCATCCGTGCCACTGTAGGTGGCAGTGGTGTTCAGGGCATTGCGCATGCCGCCCACGTTGGTAGGGTCGGAGGAAGTAATTCCTGTCTGATCATAATCGCCCCGCACCGTCATGGCCAGGTAGCAATTGGTACCGTTCAGTTGGCCTTTAAAGGTGCCGTAGGCCGTACACTGGGCGGTGGCAGTTTGCCCGTTGGTATGGTACTGGGAGTATTGCACCGAACCAAACTGAGCCCGGATACCCCCGTTGAGCAAGGTTAGAAATGAAAGGATTAACAGTCCCGAAAGGAAGATGTTTTTCATAAGCAATCAAATATTATTGGTTAATGTGACGATGTTTTCCAAAAGATTTCGTGTGGAGTAGCACCAGGCCATCCATCCAGAAGAATTGGTATGCGCAAAGGGAAACGGCTTTCTCATGGGAATTTTGGGGGTGATGACACGCAAAAAACTAAAATAAGGATTTTTTGCCTTTTGGCCCAATCTGATTGGTTTTGTCGGTCACAAAAAAGCCGGTCCTCGATCTGAGGCCCGGCTTTTTGATTTGACTATCCTTTTGAGGGGAAGCTCAAAATACAAAGGAGCCCAAGGCGGAGCCTGGAGAAAAAAGCGCAAAATATTTTGGGGACCTCTAAAAACGATGAAGATCAAGGCGGACGCAGGTGAGGAAAGCGCAGTTTACTACCGTAAATGAGCATTTCTGAACCAAGTCCAACGCAGAGATTCGAAGTTTTTAGAGGTTCCCTTATTTGAAAATTTCGATTCTCCTTACCATGCCCTGGGTTTGGTCGGCGATCTTCAGGAGGTAAATACCCTGTCCCAGACTGGTCAGATCCAGTTCAAGTTCAGTGCCCTGGCGAGCTGAACCCATGCCTTTAGTCAGGAGGGTTTGACCGTTGACCGTCAGAACCGTCATATTCAGATCTCCCGTAGGAACGGTAAACTTCACTTTCACCCGTCCGTTGGAAGGGTTGGGGTAAAGCACGGCAGGCAGATCGGCCAGGCCTTCCAGCAAGCCCGTCAGACAGGAGTCCAGGGTAACGGCCAGGTCGCTGGCGGGGCTGGTGCCGCACATATTGGTAGCGGTCACGCTCACATTTCCGTCGTTGCTGCCAAAGATGATGGTAGCCTGGTTGGTGCCTTGCCCTGCATTAACGGTGGCTCCCGTGGGGGCCGACCAGTTATAGGTAAGTCCGTTGACAAAAGTCACCGAGTAAACAGCCGTATCGTTGATACAGAGGCTGTTGTCTCCACTGATGGTGCCGGGGGCTGAGGGAATGTTCTCAATGGGGAGGTAAGCCGTGTCAATATTGGCGTAGCCACATTCATTGCTCACTTCCAGGATCACAGATCCTGCGGTGCTGCCCAGTTCCAGGCTGATCATATCCGTGCCCTGTCCTGAAAGAATGTTGCTGCCATTGGGCACCATCCAGTTATAGGTCAGGAAGGAAGGCGCAAGGGGGAAACCAAGAGAGATGGTATCTCCTGCGCACATCTGTGAAGGACCGTAAATGCTGGCCGTACTCGTGGGCAGGGTGCTGACCACCAGACTGAGGGTATCCAGTGCTTTGGAAAAGCAGTTGGTGTAGGCAGTTACGCTCAGGTCGCCCGGGGTGTTGCCGGCCACCACCATAATCTGGTCCGTTCCCTGTCCGGAAACGATGGAGCCTGCACCTGACCCGAGGGTCCAGGTATAAGAGCTTACCCCGGCAATCGGGGTAATGGAGTACCACACGGAGTCACCTGCGCATACGCTGTCCGCACCGCTGATGGTGGCAGTTCCGCTGATAGGCGTTTCGTAAACCGTCGAAATAGAGTCGATATCAGTGGTGCCGCAGGAACCTGTTCCCTGCACCAGTACCGTTCCGCCGTTTCCGCCTGCAATCACCATCAGGGTATTGGTGCCTTGTCCGGAAATGATGGTCGCACCAACAGGCACAGACCAGGTAAAGCCGGTGGCACCGTTGATGGTGTCCATAGAATAGGTAATGGTGTCGCCTGCACAGGCGGCCGTGGGGCCTACAATGGTGTCTTCAACTCCGGGAGTAAAGGAATTGCCCAGGGTAAAGGTCAGGGTCATAATCTGGCTGGGAGCGCCACAGGTATTGGTGTTGACCCCGCCCCAGTTGGGGTTGCTACCCCCGATACAGGGACGCAGAATGTACGCATTGGGTCCGGGACAGTTGTTTCCGCTGCAAAGCGCAGGGGGATCAATCCAGAATTCGCCCGAATAACGGCTGCCACACAGCGACCAGATATGGCCGTTGGCAGAAGCGTAAAGGTCGGTCAGGTTGTAGAGCGCCGCGGCCATCTGCGCCGTAACCGAGGGGTCGGTGCAGGTAAGCCCCACCGCATCGAAGGTGCCGGTGACCGTCATGCTCACATAGCAATTGGTGGGCACCAGCTGTGCACGAAAGGCATTCCAGTTGGTGCACTGGATTCCTGGAGAGCCTTGTCCGTTGGTAAAGGACTCAGAATAAGTAATGGTGGCTTGTCCGAAACTGAGCTCAAAACCCATCACAAACGCAGCAAGCAAAAGAAGTTGGTAGATTTTTCTCATGTAGAATTGGTTTTTTTAAGATTGAAGTGCAAAATTAACCGAAAACCTTCCTTTGCCAATGATAAAGGTCAAATATTTTTCCCCTTGAGATATTTTGCTCAATTCATAATCAGAAGTGGGTTTCAAATGAGTATCTCTTGCATGGATTCCCTGATTCTGTGTATTATTGTGTTTTAAAACCGGCGGTTTCTGTTGTGGCCCGAATATTCTTGAAAGATCAATAATTCTTCGCATGAACCAGGGAACATGATTTCCCTGATCCTTTTAAAAGCTAAACAGGAAGGGAAGTTTATTTCGGCGTTCAGGCTGAGGTAAAATTGTTTTTTGCCCAAAAGGCCCCTCCGCTGAATGTAATTTCCCCCTTCCCAATTTATCCACAATCATCCCATGCGCGTCAACTTAAGGGTTTAAAGGTCACGCAAAGGCCGCAAAGGGGTTGTTTTCCGCGTTTCGTGGGTTGAAGGGAGCAATCCCGAAAGCTTTCGGGATCCCAAAGACAAAACGTATTTAAAAAGGCTTGCTTAGCGTTCTTTGCCACCTCAGCCAACGGAATCCCGAAAGCATTCGGGAGGGCCCAAAAATCTTGGCGATCCCGATTTCTATCGGGATTGCGATACTGATCACCTTAGGCTGTTTTTCCACTAAGTTGACCCCAATGACATTCATCGGGATACATCCCCAATCCCTTTAATCCCCACTTTTTACTATATTTACCCTGCAAAACGTTCTCTGTACAGACAGGAGCGTCAAAAAAGGCTTTATTGATTGAAAATATGAGGAAAATTTGCCGTCTGGTAACGCGAATTTCGCTGGCATGCATTGTTCTTCTCCTTTTACCTTATTCGGAAATTATTGCCCAGACCTATAACGACGGGCCCATGGAGCTTCAGGTCAGGTTGCGGGAAATCAACGTAACCAATGTGGAGACGGACCTGGGATTGCTGGGTGTGGGTTTTGCCCCGGATGAGCTCAGTTTCAACCTCTGGGCCCGCGACAATGCCGATGTGGACGGTGCAGGATGGTTCCCCACCGGGTGTCTCACCCAGAACTTTTCTCCCCCGCTGGCTTCCATGGACTTCAATTTTGGCTGGCCCGCCTTCCTCTACAACGGCACTACCGTGCCCATGTACTTCGACATCCGCATGGATGCCTGGGAAGACGACCTTCCTTCCGACGGTCTGCTGGGCTTCTGCAACTCAGGTACCCGTTGCACCTTCCAGAATCCCCAGTGTTGTGGAGTCGTGATCTTTGGGAATTGCATTGGAGTCACCACCGGCGACGACAACCATTGCGATGCCAACCCCTTCAAAACCCAACTGAATTACCGCCTGGGACCGCCCTGTCAGTGGTACAACCACGGATTTGTGGCCGGAAACTGTCCCAGCAATAACTATTACCAGCCCCGCATCGAATCATTCTGGCGCTACACCAAAGGCAGTTCCTGCAACGATGCCATCCCGCTGGGCAACTTCTTCCCCGGCGCACCTGTGCTCACCCACTTCAACAGCAACGAGTGCTACTCCAATAACTGGCCCGCCAGCGCCGGAAACGATGTCTTTTACGAAGTAAATGTGACCGCTGCAGTCGGCCTCAAAGCTACCCTTTGTGCCGCAGCCACCTTCAATACCAACCTTTACATCCTCGACGGAGGCTGCAACCAGATTGCCTTCAACAACAACTTCTGCGCCAATACCTCCGAGATCACCATTCCCCTCTGTACCCCCGGCACCTACTACATCGTGGTGGACGGTAATACAGCCCCTGAAATGGGAACCTTCACCCTCAAGATCATGGAAGATCCCACCGTACTGGTCAAAGCGGAGGCTGGAAATAACCAGATCATCTGTGTGGGTACTTCCGTTCAGGTGGGCGGATCGCCCACAGCGACCTTTGGCGCCCCGCCTTATACCTACTCCTGGACCCCGACCGGCAACATCAACCTGCCCAACGCGGCCAATCCCATCGTTTATCCACCCGTGACCACCAAATATTACGTAACCGTCACCGACCAGAACATGTGCTCCGTGACCGATTCCATGGTTGTCACCGTGACTCCCGGTCCGTCTATCAATCTCGGCAACGACACCACCCTCTGTACAGGTGATTCTGTGACCCTCGATGCAGGCGGACCTTACATCAGCTACTTCTGGTCCACAGGCGGCACCAATCAGACGGTCAAGGTTTCCTCGGCGGCGCAGTACACAGTGGCTGCGATTGACTTCAACGGTTGTCTGGGCAAGGATACCATCAAAATATTCAACTTCCCCCTGCCCGGCGTCAACCTCGGACCCGATAAAGCCATTTGTCAGGGCAACTCCACCGTGCTCAATGCAGGTCCCGGCATGTCTGGCTATCTCTGGGCTCCCGGCGGACAAACTTCTCAGACCATCAGCGTCAATACTTCGGGAAATTACAGTGTGACGGTCACCGATTTCAATACCTGTACCCAGACCGACGACATCAACATTACGGTCAATCCCCTGCCTGTGGTCAACCTGGGGCCGGACGTGACCAAATGTCCGGGCACCCCGGCCGTGCTCAATGCGGGCACGGGCTTCCTTTCCTATTTGTGGAATACAGGCGGCACCAACCAGACAGTTTCCGTCACCCCGGTCGGGCAGTACAGCGTGATCGCCACCGACGCCAACAACTGTCAGGGCAAGGATACCATACAGGTATTCAACCACAACGTGACGCCCCCCAACCTGGGGCCTGACTTCTCGGTCTGTGCAGGCACCCCCGCCGTCATAGGTGCCGGGGTGGGCTTCAACTCCTACCTCTGGAATACGGGCGCCACCACCCAGAATATCTCGGTTCTCTTTCCCGGCACCTACTGGGTGCAAACCGTGGACATCAATGGCTGTATCAGTTCAGACACGATTGTGATCGGGGTGAATACCCCGCCTGTGGTAAATCTCGGACCTGACACCACCGTCTGCCAGGGCAGCAGCATCATCCTCGATGCCGGACCCGGCTTCACCAGCTACAGTTGGTCCAACGGCGGCAACGGACAGACCAAAAGCGTATCCGCTCAGGGCACTTATACCGTAACCGTGACCGACGCCAATGGCTGTACCGCAAGCGACCAGATATTCGTGAGCCTCGATCCCGGCCCGGCCTTTACCCTGGGGCCCGATACCACCATTTGCCCGGGCGATGCCATCATCCTTGATCCGGGCAGTGGATTTGTGAGCACCGTTTGGAATACGGGCGCCACCACCCATTTTATCCAGGTCTCCAACCCCGGCTCCTATACGGTGACTGTCACCAACGCCAACGGATGTACCGGATCTGATACCCGCCAGGTCTTCAATTATCCTGCCGCCACTCCCAACCTCGGACCTGACCGCGGCATTTGCAGCGGCGCGACCGAAGTGCTCTCTACGGGTGGAGCCTATATTAACTATGCCTGGTCCACCGGCCAGAGCGGCGCGGCCATCAACGTCACCAATCCCGGCACCTACAGCGTGGTGGTCACCGACCCCAATACCTGTACCGGCACCGATACCGTCAACCTGTTTGCCTTCCCCGATCCTGTCGTGGATCTGGGTCCCGATACCGTGGTCTGCAACGGGGGCAGCCTCCTGCTCGACGCGGGCAATGGCTGGGCCTCTGTGCTCTGGGGCAATGGCTCCACTTCCAATACTTTCAATGTGACCGGTCCGGGTACTTATACTGTCACCGTCACCGACGGAAACGGTTGCGAGGCTACCGATCAGATTCTGGTGAATCTCAATCCGGCCATCGTGGTCAATCTGGGCCCCGACCAGGCCATCTGCGACTCGGGTTTCATCATGCTCGATGCAGGCTCCGGTCTGGAAGGCTATTTGTGGAACGACGGTTCCACCAACCAGTGGCTCTTTGTGACCCAGGCGGGCAATTACTCCGTGGTGGTCACCGACCAGTACGGCTGTACCGGCACCGACAACATCAATATCAGCACCACCGCCATCAGCAACGCCCCCTTGCTTGGTCCCGATCAGGTCTATTGCAACGGCGATTTTATCCTGCTCGATCCGGGTGACGGTTACGTATCCTACCAGTGGAATACCGGGGCCCAGTCTCAGTACCTCATTGTGGACACCACTGGCACCTTTGCGGTGGAAGTGAAGGATGCCTCGGGCTGCCGCTTCTTCGACGACATCAACATCACGGTCAATCAGGCCAATCCCCTGGATATCGGGCGCGACACCTTCATGTGTCCGGGTGCCCTGATTACCCTGGATGCCGGGGCCGGCTTTGATACCTACGAATGGTCCACCGGCCAGACCAGCCAATCGATCGAGGCGGCCCAGCCGGGCGTGTTCTCGGTGCGGGCTACCATCAACGGATGCAGTCAGATCGATGCCATCGTGATTGCCGACTCCTCAGGCGAAGCCTGTATCTCCAAAGTCTGGATCCCCAATGCCTTTACCCCCAACGGCGACTTCCGCAACGATTACTTCCAGCCCATGGCCACCAGTTGGGAAGAATACGACCTCACCATTTTCGACCGCTGGAACAAAATGCTCTTCCATTCCGAAAACCCCACCACCCTCTGGGACGGTACCTTCAACGGCAACGACGTGGCCGAAGGGGTGTACATGTACAGACTGGTGTACCGCACAGGTGGACAGGTGAAGACTTCTGTGGTAGGGGGGAGTGTGACGTTGTTGAGGTAGGGAGAGGCATATATGAAAAAAATGCCGGACCTTGCGGCCCGGCATTCTCAATCCATCCATCAACCCAAGCCTCAAATAGGGTCAATTATACCGTAAAGGGAAGAAATTTGGTCGTTATAATATACCGTGTAATTTCCCCAGTAAAAAGCAGCGCAGAGCCAGTAAGTCTCCAGGTTGGGGCACTCCAGGTATCCCTGGTGTACGTGGAAAAGGAGTTGGGTGCCCTGGTAACACCAATCGATGTTCATTTGCATCCAACCATTTCCCGCCTGATTGTTCGGGAAGGATACCTTAAATGAAGACATCTTGTCATTATTTTGGTTCATGACATAGTTCCAGCCGAGTGATCGCTTATTGGTTTTGGTGAGGGTGGTAAGCTCGCTTACGTAGTTGGCATGTTCATAAAACCTGAAGGTGGCCGAGCCGGAAGTTTCCATGTAGTCGCAGGCCCGGCTGGCGCCATGGCTACTTGGGTCCACCTGGGCCAGGGCTTCTTCCTTTGTGCGAAACAGCATGGCGTGAGCCACCCCGGTCTCGTTGGCGCCTGTGATATCATACAGGATACCCTGGGGCGCCTGGTCGGGATTGCCAAACACCTTCTGGGCCATTTCCAGATCGCCCTGACGGTCCAGCAATTTGTGCTCTTCCTGGTCGTAGGTGTAAGTGACGCTGAATTTTTCCCCGTAATAATCGTAGTGGTGAGTCACTTTGATGATACGGTTTTGGTAAGAAAAGGGAGCCTCTTCCACGATCTCTTCCCGGGAGCAGGAGTTGCTCAAAACCAGGACCAACAACATGAAAGCAGCCAAAAGAGAGGATTTAAAAGTGTGTTTTTTCATTTTTTAATAAAATTTGATTTGGAGTATTTGGTTATGCCCCAAATGTAGCCCTACCCGGATGATCTGCGGAGACCAAGTTTCCGTGAAGCGGGTTTGGGCTTCCCAAACCTTTGTTCTGATTTACAATGAATATTCTGATTACCCGCCTACTCCCTCACGATCACCCCAATGTCTCCTTCACATTTCTCAAACCTAAACTGCAGGTTTCCATCTTTTCTGATCAGAAGAAAACCATTGGGGGACTTTTCTACCATAAACATTACTCCCTGACTTGCGCTCATAGTCCAGGGGTTTCCCTGAGCGTCAACGCCCCCACTTGCCCCTGAGTCAGGGCCTTTATAGCTCAGACTGGTTGCCGTGTCATTGATTTCCAAGTACCACATCCGGGTCAGAAAAACATCAGAAGAGGAAGCTGTATTGAAACGAGTCAAAAAAAGGGTATCTGCCTGATCAAGGTTGTCTTCCTCATGCATAAAAATCCAGTTGCCCTTAAAACAAGAATTGAGGTCAGAATGAGTATTCAGGGCCGAACAAGCATTGAAGAAGACACTGCAAAACAAAACAGGGATGTACGGGATGAAAAGTTTCATTTTTCTTTAACTCCTGTAGCGAAATCCTGAACAAAGTAAGACCCAAATACCAATAGGTTACGTTATGTATTACAAATTGATTCCATTCACATCCAAAACCTCCAATTCCCTTCCAAAAATTTCCCCAATCCCTGGGATCAAATTCCCCCAATGATTAAATTTACAAAGGCAAACTCAAGCAGTCCCCGGACAAAATTCTGCCCCCGTCCCCGGACCCAAACCCGTCCCTCAAAGGGGGGTTACTCAATAGTTACTCAATACATCCCCAATAGGTCCCCAATTATTACCCAATACTCAAGCCCTTAACACTCCCTCATCGGGCCTGTCCCGGGCCGGTTGTGAAGAATTACAGAAGCGTTCGTCGTTTAGCAGTCAGCGTTCTGCAATCAGCGGTCAGTACTCTTTGACAAGGGTTAAAGCCTTAAAATCCTGGTGTCCCAGGTGGTTAATCCCATCTTCAACCCACATTCCAGCAAGATTATCCCCCAAAATTCCCTAACTTTCCCCTGCTTAACCTCAATTCCCACCATGAAAAACCTGACATCCTGCTTAACCCTGATTCTGACCATTTCCCTGCTGTCCGCCTGTAAGTCACACAACGAAAAGGAATACACCAAAGGCTTCTCCCTCAATGAAACCGTGGCCGAGGAGAACGATACCCCCACCGACGGACCCGGTGCAACCAGCGAATTGATTACCCGTCCCGGCAACGTCGTACTGACGGGCCAGCCCGGGCACCGCCTCATTCCTGTGTACAAACTGAACTGGAGCAAGCGCAGCAAAGAGTGGTTTACGGGGGATAATTCCTTTTATCAATCCTATACCTTCAGCTCGGGAAGTAAAGAAAATGCCTGGCATTACCACTATTTGCCGGGCATCGAGGCCCTCCACGGCTACAACATGCTCAATATTTCCCATTACGACCTGGCCACTCAGCAACGGAAGAATCTCTTTGAGAATCCCGGACTGATTCGCACCGTCTATTTTCCGGCTCTCGAACCCGATACCCTCAACGGAATGCCCGTCCGCCGGGATTACTACCTGGTTTCCATTTACGACGAAGACACCAATAACGACACCCTGGTCAATATGGGTGATCTGCGCAGATTTTACTATTTCGATCTCAATGGCGACCATAAAACCCGCCTCATTCCGCCCGAATATTGCGTTTTGAGCTCGGAGTACGATTACCCCAACGACATCCTCTACATCGTGGCCCGCCTCGACAAAAACGGCAACGGCCAAAGCGAAGTGGAAGAACCCAGCCACATTTTCTGGATTGATCTGAAGAAACCGCAGGTTGCGACCCGCATGTATTAGGGAAAAAAAGTTAATGGTAACATGAAATATACCCTGCTCCCGGCCTTACTGCTGAGTTTTCTCCTTTGGAGTTGTCAAAAGCCACGGCCCCTGCCCTCAGATTATCAATCCGCTCAATTACAAATAAAACAGCTGAACGAAAACGCCTGGCTTCATACCTCCTTCCTGAAAATTCCCGGCTATGGCGACTTTCCCTGCAACGGACTGGTGTATTTCAATGGGGGAGAGGCCCTGATTCTCGACACCCCCACCAACGATTCTGCTTCCCATGAGCTCCTGGATTGGGTGGAAATGGAATTGCAATGTAAGGTGAAGGGAGTGGTGGTCAATCATTTTCACGAAGATTGTCTGGGGGGATTAAAAGCCTTTCACCAGCGGGGCATTCCTTCCTATGCCAACCAAATGACCCTCGAACTGGCCGCCAGTGACAGCGTGGAAGTACCCCAACGGGGATTTTCAGGAGAATTGATCCTGGAGGTTGGCAAAGCCAAAGTACACAACCGTTACTTTGGTCCTGGCCATGCGCCCGACAACCTGGTGAGCTACATGCCTGAGGGGGAAATCCTGTTTGGGGGATGTATGATCAAAGAAGTGGGAGCGGGCAAAGGCAACCTCAGCCATGCGAACCTGGCCGAATGGAGTCCCACGGTAGAAAAAGTCAGGCTGGCCTACCCCAATCTGCAACTCGTCGTGCCCGGCCACGGTAAGCCCGACGGCACAGAATTGCTCGACTACACCCGCGATATGTTTGCCCCGCGAGCACAATAGTTCAGAAACTGTTTGTCCAAAAGGAAAGCGAAGCTTTCTATCCTTCTTAAAATCTTTGGGAGCTTCTCCATGGGAGTGCCTTTGGCATGAGTCTTTGTGTTGCAAAAAAAACAATGCGAACTCAAATTCGCTAACTTGCTTCCCTAACCTCCTTTGCCATGTTCGAAAACGAAAAACACTACACCATCCGCAGCGGTTGGTTACGCGCCGCAGTTTTAGGAGCCAACGACGGCATCCTGTCCACCACCAGTCTGGTCATTGGGGTGGCTGCGGCTACAGATACCCGCACGCCCATTGTTTTGGCGGCCCTGGCGGGCCTGGTTGCGGGTGCATTTTCCATGGCAGCCGGAGAATACGTGTCCGTCAGTTCGCAGGCAGATCTGGAATCAGCCGACCTCAAACGCGAAAAGATGGAGCTCGAAACCATGCCTGAGCACGAACTGAGCGAACTGGCCAAGATCTACGAAGCCCGCGGCCTGGACGAAAAGCTGGCTATGGAGGTGGCTGTGCAACTCACGGAGCATAATGCCCTGGAAGCCCACGCCCGCGACGAACTGGGCATTCACGAACTTACCCAGCCCAAACCTTTTCAGGCTGCCGCGGCATCTGGTGGGGCGTTCATTCTGGGTGGCATCCTGCCCATGTTGGTTTCCATCCTGGCCCCCATTCCTCACATGGTGATCCTTCAGTACGTCTTTTCCATCATTTTTCTGGCCCTGTCGGGGATAGTGGCAGCCAAAACTGGCGGGTCCAGCCTGGGCAAAGCCATTCTGCGCATCTGCTTCTGGGGAACCGCCGCCATGGGAGCCTCAGCTTTGGTGGGTTATATCTTTGGAGTTCAGGTAGGTTAATCAGCTCAACATGGCAAAAAACAATTTCCAACGCATGCTCCAACTGGCCGATGAGGCCTTTGCCGTCAAAAACGACCCCAACCAACTGGATGTGGATCAGGAGGTAATTGCCAGGCTGCAAAGCCTGCACCCTGCTTCCGTAGGCGAACTCGACCTGGGAGAAGGCCCGGTGTGCTGGGTGCTGCTCATCCCCACCACCCGCGAATTGATGCACAGATTCCTGCAAAAGGAAATCTCTGAAAAGGAACTCTTTGAGCTTACTTCCCCCGGCCAGAATTACCAATCAGTTTACCTCTGTTCGGGCATGGTGCTGGATGAATACCGCCGCCAGGGCATCGCCAAAAAGCTGTGCCTCGACGCCCTGCAACAGATCCGTGCCGATCATCCCATCGAAAGCCTCTTTGTCTGGACCTTCAGCGAAGCCGGACTTCATGCCGCCCGCTCCATCGCCCAATGTGCAGAATTGCCTTTGTTGAGTCGTTAGTCGTTAGAAGTGAGATGTTAGATTAGAGATGGTAGATTTGAGATATCAGATATGGGAGAAAGGATAATGGCTGACAATTGGGCAAACTGAATGGAACTTACACCCAACACCCAACACCCAACACCCAACCCAAAATTGTTCATTATTCTCTGTTAATTGTTAATTGTAATGTTAACTTTTACCCATGGAAAAACGGGAATCCTTCCCTCTTTTGCTTGCTTTTGCCCGCGACTTGCGCTGGCTGCTTCTGTCTGGCCTGGTTCTCCTGCTGACCTCCTGCCAGCCTCCTGCAGCGCCTGAGGAGCTGGAGCCAGCCCAGATTGATCAGATATTGGCGGATTACACCGCCAAAGTAGGTCCCCTGGTTGAAGTAAGTCTGGAAGGTAAATATGCCCCCGGGCAGACTTTTTGTTGCTCAAAAAGATCCTCGAAGATTAGCAGCCCAGCCTTTACCGCCACCAAACCCCTGCCGAGTTTAACCAGATATTCCATCAGGCCCTCCTTTCTGCCCGCGACTCGCTCACCTATTTGGATATGGTAATGTGGGAAGTGCTTAATGCAATTGAACTGGATCGGGCAGGCAGATATTTCGAATAATTCTAAACTGAAAGTTGTAATTTGAGCATCAAACCAAAACTCACAAATCACCATTAGTACAGACAGGGCATGCCTTTTCTCAATTCCAAATGACAGGGCATGCCTTGTCTCAGATCTCAATACCCACAACTAAAATGAAAAAATTCCTCTCCCTTCTCCTCCTCATTCTCCCCCTGACCTCCTTCACCCAGACCGAAAATCCCAACCTGGATACAGCCCTGGTGCGCAAGCTGGGGGCCGACGATTACGGGATGAAGTCCTACATGTTTGTGGTGCTCAAATCAGGAGAAAACACCACGGAACCCAAAGAATCCCAGCAAAAGCTGTTCATGGGTCACCTGGCCAACATCAATCGCCTCGCAAAGGAGGGCAAACTGGTGGTGGCTGGTCCGTTTGGCAAGAATGAAAACGACTTCAGGGGCTTATTCATCCTGAATGTGACCACCCTGGAGGAAGCAGAAGCCCTGCTTGAAACCGATCCCGCAATCAAAGCCGACCTGCTCAGAGCGGAAATTTACCCCTGGTATGGTTCTGCCGCCCTGCCCCAATACCTCGATGATGCAGATAAAATCTGGAAGGTGAAGCCCTGACCGGACAACGGGAAAACCATGAAATCAGGCAAAAGATGGCTTAAATGGGGCTTGTACCTGGTGGGAGTTTTTCTCTTCCAGGAAATGGTGCTCCGTTTTTGTTTCCCTCTGCCCGAAATCGAAAATCTGGATCGCATCGACCTGATGGCCAGTACAGCCGACCCGAGGGGCAACCTGTTTACGCGCAACCAGCAATGGACCTGGGAATCTCAGCCCGATACTGCCGCCGTATTTTTGCATAAAATGAACCTATATGGGTTTCGCGACCGGGAATGGAAACTGGAACGAAAAGCCGGGAGCCGCCGCTATCTTTTTGTGGGAGATAGTTTTGTGGAAGGAATCATGGCGCCTCAGGACCAGACTATTCCGGCCGGATTTGTAAAAGAAAAGGGAGAAGAAGCCATGAATGCGGGCATGGTGGGGGTGGGGCTGAGTTCCTACCTGCAGGCCGTGGCCGATCTGGTGCCCCTTTACCAGCCTGATGTACTTTTTTTGTGTATCTATGCCAATGACCTGGGGCGCAACCAACCCATCATTCCACAGTATTCGCTTGATCCTGTTTACTTTTCCTGGTACAAGCCCCGGCTCCTGGAACTGATCCGACAAATTCAAACCCATGGCCCTGTCCATTTTCGCTGGGGTGTGCCCCGCAAATCCTACCTGCCCGGCCCCACCGACCCGGCCAATCCCTGGGTGACTCACGGAGCAGAAATGGCAGGACAGGTAATGCCTGAAATGGAAGCGGCCATGCGCCAGGGAACCTTCAATCCACACCGCACCAATTGCCTGTTCAAAGAAGAAATGCACCTGAAAAGCCCTCCCAATCTGGGTCAAACCCTGCCCTTTGTGCAGGAAATTTGCAAACGGCACGGTACCACGCCTGTGATTGTATATCTGCCCAGCCGCAACCAGGTGACCCGGCATTACCTCGTCTGGGAAAGGGAATTTTGCCTCACAGGTTGTGACGGATCCATGGACCTCACCGCACCCGCATACCAGGCGCCCCAAAGAGCCATCGCCGCTCAATGCCAGGCGCTGCAAATGCCCTTCATCGACCTTTCCCCTTTTGTGCAACTGCAGGAAGCCAATGGAAACCACCTTTACTGGAAACACGACGAGCACATGCGGGGCAAAGGTTATCTGCTGGTGGGGCAGGAGATCAGAAGGCAGTGGGAAGGACTTCAATGAGGCTTTATCAGGGATATTAAATCCATTTCCCTAACTTTGCTCCCCTGAAGTCCTTAATTCAACAAGTCATGAACATAGCTGCCTACATTCTTCAGATTCAGACTCACCTGCTGCGTACCCATGTGCGGGTGCTCGATTGGTTTGAGGAGGATGCCAATCTCAAAAGTTACCGTCCCGCAGATCAGGGTTGGACCGTGTTGGAAATTCTGGAACACATTGCCCTGACCAGCCATTTTCTGCTGATCCTGATTGAGAAAGGAAGCAAAAAGGCACTCAAGAGCCAGGAGGAAAACGCCTTGCAGGAAGCTCTTCAGACCTTTCATTACGATTTGGGTAAAATGGATGAGATTGGGATCCACAAATCCTTTGCCTGGGTGCGCCCCGAACACATGGAACCCACAGGGAAGAAAAGCGAGCTGGAGATACAGCAGCAATTGATCGCCCAGGTTAACGAATGCCTGACTTTTCTGGCCAAACTCGCTCAGGGAGAAGGTCTGTTATACAAAACCACCATGACTGTCAATGATTTGGGCAAGATCAATGTGTATGAGTATGTGTACTTTTTGAGCAAACATGCAGAGAGACATCTGCAGCAGTTGGAGGAGAATAAGGGGGAATATGAGCAGTTGTTTTCCAAGGTAAATTGAACCATTTGCGCAATGAAAATCCAGCCTGGGTGTCAATCCCATCCCTGCCCGGGGCCGTAAATCAGGCGCGCCTGAGTTTCCAATACTTACTGAGGGAGAGGGGATACTAAAAAGAAGGATTGCTTTCTGTTTATTTTCAAAAGGTTTCAATAAATTGGATACGAATCAAATTGTATCCCAAGCCCCAAAAATGAACGCATTCTCTCCTGTTGAAAGGAAATCCAGGCAGACAGAACCTTCACAAAGGAAGGATTCCCGTCTCTCCCTTAACACTGCCATGCCCGGAATGGCCCCTGGAAACAGCCCTCAATTTGTTCAAATGCGATCCATGCAGGAAATCGCCAACCAAAGTCCGTCCACCCAAAAAGCCATGCAATTTCAGACCATGGCCAATAATTTTTCAAGGAGTAATTCAACCATACTTCAGCGTTATGAGTCCCCAAATTCTGCCAAGGCAAAAGGTTCACCATCTCCTGAAAATCAAACGGGCTTGCCAGATACCCTGAAATCCGGGATTGAAAGCCTTTCGGGCTTCTCCATGGATGATGTGAAAGTACATTATAATTCTCCCAGGCCCGCTCAATTGCAGGCTCATGCCTATGCTCAGGGTACGGATATTCACCTGGGGCGCGGCCAGGAAAAGCATCTGCCGCACGAAGCCTGGCACGTAGTGCAGCAAAAACAGGGCCGGGTTCAGGCGACCACTCAGTTGAAAGGGCATGTCCCAGTCAACGATGAGGTTAGTCTGGAACGCGAAGCAGATTTCATGGGAGCAAAGGCGATGCAATCAATGGATACAGGGGTGCAAAGCGCTCCTCTTTCTGTGGCAGGAGTGAGCAATTCCGTGGTTCAGGGTGCCTTTATCAGGGTTCCATCCCAGTTTTTTATGGTGTTTCAGGATGAGTACACAGGAGAATTCTTCGACCAAACAGAGGTTCTGGTTGATAATAAAGTAAAAGTAAAGGGCCGTTTCAGTCAGCAGGAACTTTATATCATCTACCAGCCCTTCACTCAAAAATGGGAGCCAGAGATTCAGCTTGTGGAAATGGGTATTCCAGAGCCTCCCGGCCAGATAGAGGAAGAAGAGGTTGGAGGCTTGGGAAATGTAAATCATGAGGATTTTGAACATGGCCATGGTTGGGAAAGCGAAGAGGAAGAAGAGGAGGCCGGGGGTTATGTGGATGGAGCCATGGGGAATGGAAATCAGGTGGATTTCGGGCAAGTAGATGGCTGGGAAATCGAGGAAGAGGATGGGCAACATTTGCATGCCCCTGTTGGGATGGGGATACTGGATTTGCAGGAAGAAGACCTGGATAGTTCTGAGGATGAAGATTACGACCCTGAGTTTGATCTGGATGAGTACGTAAAGGATTTGGCCTGGGATGAAGGAAGGGAGTATGCGATTGATAACCATGAAACAGGGTTTATCCCTGAGTTTATGATAAGCTTAATTTTTGAGGGTTTGAAATCAGATTTTCCTGAATTGCATGGAAAACTCGCGGCATTTACGGAAGGGTTTGAAAATGGGTTTCAGGAAGCACGTGAAGATATCCTTGAAAGTGGAGCCAATGATTATCAGGAATATGAGCAGCAAATGCTGCAGCAAGAGTTGGCCGAATTGGTTGCGGAGCAAAATCTCTTCGAATTTTTTTCAACGGATGCAGCCGGTTCAGACCAAAGTTTGGAAGGCTTGCACAGGGTTAGTCCAGTTATTGAAGAAGGGCAGCCCATCATCAAAGTCGAATCAAACCCGGTGGCACTTGATGTAATCATTGCCCAAAAGAAATGGGAAAACTACGTGATTGGGGGCGCAGTATTGACCAGTTTGAAAGGTGCGGCGACCAAAGCACAGGATAAACTCGATAAAATTGCAGGGAATTCGGCCAAAGGAATAACAGGAAGCAGGACAAAAGGCAATATGAATACCTTTCGTTCTGCTTTGCATGCAGTGGCAATGATCCTAACCCATCTTGGCGGGGCAGCCCATGTGGCTACCCTGGTGCCTCAAACAGATCTTTCCACCTCTGACAATTTCGGGAATAACGGATCCCCGACTGAAGGGACCCACGTAAAAGCTAAACCTTTGAGCATTAAATCAGCCACCGCGGGGTCGCCACCCCACGATGGTCGCCTGATGGCCGCAATCAGAAATCTTGCCGGGGCCAACAGCAAATCCTACGTGCAAATGCACTTACTGAACGATCTTGTTTTCGGACCAGGTGAACTCTGGAATCTTACCCCAGGTCCTAAAAAGAGCAATTCAGATATGGAAAAACAGGTGGAAGATCCCCTCAAGCGGGCCATTCTCTCCAAGGGACTGGTGATCGATTTTGAGGCAATTGTTACCTATAAAAATGATCCCAACGCGGCTACAACCTCAGATATAAACAAAGATCCTGACAATTACAGGATGACAAGTATTAAGTTTAAAGCAGTTCAGAAAGTTTATCATGGGCCAAGCAATTCCTGGGTAACAAAACTGGTTCAGGATCCCGACGTGACGAAAGTTCACAACAGTACCATCAATTGGAAGTACGGAAGCCTGCCTCCACTTGTCCCGAAACCCAGGATCATGCACCCTGGAACCATGGTCGCCGCCCTGACTGCAATTGGGCTTAAAAATGCGGCTGCTACCAGAATTGTCGCCTTTATAGCCGCAACCTCCGTTGGCGGGGCGGCTGTTCCTATTGGAGGTGGAGATAAAAAGGGACAACTGGCCGATTTGGTTAAGGCGTTTGATGGAAAAAGCACCAAGCCCAATATGGCAGGCTGGAAGGCAACGGATGTTCTCTGGACCTGACGGATTCAGAATTCCAATAGGTTGTGGGTTGTTTTCTCTTTTCGGGAAACAGGCTATCATTCATTCATTTGATGGGCAGGTCAAAAGAGAGTTTTGCAACCAACCGTTTGCCGAACAGAGGAATAGTTATATGGGAATCTGAGAAAAACAGGGATTTGAAATGGATTTCCCAACCAGTTTGAGAGGAATTCAAGGAAATCTCCTGTTTTTTTGTTAATATGAACCAATCGCCCATCAAACTCGATCAGCCCGTGAAAACTCCTTTGCTGACTACCTTACTCATCATTCTGCTTCAAACCGTGAGTGCCCAAACGGTCCACTTCTTCGTTACACCCCAGGCCACCAA
The DNA here is from genome assembly GCA_020635905.1 of Bacteroidia bacterium. Classification (GTDB taxonomy): domain Bacteria; phylum Bacteroidota; class Bacteroidia; order J057; family JADKCL01; genus JACJYV01. The sequence goes on along the minus strand of JACJYV010000003.1, from coordinate 213,422 downwards.
TCCCGCCTTTACTGCCGCCCAGGACAGCCACGCCATTGGCTATCTTAACGGAACTCCACAGCAAAAGCTGTTTGTATTCATCGGCGGTACGGGCAGCAGCAGTTCCCAGGATTATGGCGCCCTGATTGATTATGTCACCGGGCTCGGCTATCACACCATCAACCTCAGTTACCCCAATAATGTGGCCGCAGCCAGCATGGCAGGCGATTCGGATAGCCTGATCTTCGACCATTACCGCCAGGAATTGTGCTATGGCACGCCCGTGAGTGCCGATGTAACCGTTGACAGCCTCAATTCCATCTATTCCCGATTGCTCAACCTCCTGCAATACCTGAAACTCAATAACTCCAGCCAGGGCTGGAGTCAGTATCTCACCTCAGGCGGCCAACCTGAGTGGTCCAAAATCGTAGTGGCAGGGCACTCTCAGGGTTCGGGCCATGCAGCCTACCTGGCCAAATACCACCCCATGGAACGGGTGCTGATGTTTTCGGGACCCAACGATTACAGTGATTTTTACAGCAATTCAGGCCATTGGGTCAGACAAAGTGGAATCAGCCCCGTAACCCGTTATTTCTCCTATCTCAGCCTCAACGACGAAGCAGTGGACTATGCAAAGCAATTTGTAGTGCTGGCCGGGCTTGGTATGCTTCAGGCAGACGATTCAACCTACGTGGACAATCAATCTTCCCCCTTTGGCTATTCCCATTGTCTCTACACCACCCAGGCTCCGGGTTTTGTCCTGCTCAACCACAATGTGCCGGTCAAGAATTCTGTGCTCAACAAAGAAGTCTGGAATTACATGTTGTCCACTCCTATCCCTGTCTCACGCGGGGAAGAAATTAAAGCATCTGCTTTCCGGATATCTCCCAATCCGACCCGCAACCTGGTTCAGGTGGAAACTTCTAAATCTTTGGGTGATGCAGACTGGATGGTGATGGATATGCACGGCAGGATGCTCACCAGGGGAATTGTGCCCGTTTCAGGGAGATTTTCGGTGGATATGGAGAAATTGCCTGCCGGGATTTACCTGTTGAAGGCAGGGAGAGAATCGGTCAGAATTATTCGGGAATAGTAGAGGATAAGACTTTACCACAGAGGAAGGGGAGAAGTACGGAGATCACGGAGGTTTTGGTTGATGAATGCATTTTCCGTGCTCTGCACACTTACAGAAGCCCGCTACTTTTTGCCCGCTACTCGTAGCTCAAAGCTCGCGGCTCACTTCTCCTTCACCGCTTTCACCAGCAAATTACACCCCAACCCCACGGCCAGCAGCCCGGCCATGATGTACATGGTGGTTTCGTAAACCTGGGCTTTGGGCAGGCCCAAAGTCTCCAGTTGCCAGGCCCGCATGTAGTTGATGATCACCGGACCGAGGATGGCCGCGGCCGACCAGGCCAGTAACAATCGTCCGTGGATGGCGCCTACCTGAGCCGTGCCAAACAGGTCTTTGAGATAGGCCGGGATGGTGGCAAATCCCCCGCCGTACATGCTGAGGATTACACAAAAAGCACCCGCAAACAGGATCACGCTGCCGCTTTTGCCAGCCAGGGGCACAAGGCTGTACAGGATCATGCCGAGCACAAAGAAGGTGGTATAGGTTTTCTTGCGGCCAATCACATCAGAAAGGGATGACCACAGAAAGCGTCCTACCATGTTGAAGAGGCTGAGCAGGCTCACGAAGCCCGCTGCCGTGGCCGCGTCAATAGCCCTGGCCTCACCCACGGATTCTACCGAAAACATCTCCTGAATCATGACCGAGGCCTGTCCCAGCACCCCGATCCCGGCTGTCACGTTGAGCATGAGTACCCCAAACAGCAACCAAAACTGAGGGGTTTTGATGGCCTCATCCGCCAGAATGTTGCGGGAGGTGATCATCTTGCCGGTCGCCACTTTGGATGGGTCAAACCCTTCGGGTTTCCAGTCAGCCTGCGGTACCCGCACGGTAACCACCCCATACATCATCACCACAAAATACAATCCCCCCAGGACCAGAAAAGTCTCGGCCACCCCCACAGAATTGGCCGAAGCAAAGGTATTCATGAGCCAGAGGGAGAGGGGAGAGGCGATCATGGCGCCACCGCCAAAGCCCATGATGGCCATGCCAGTGGCCATACCCGGACGGTCGGGAAACCATTTCATCAGGGTGGAAACGGGTGAAATATAGCCCAGGCCCAATCCAATGCCACCGATCACGCCCGTACCCAGGTACAACATCCAAATCTGATGGGTCCAGACCCCAATAGCCGAGACGGCAAACCCACTGCCAAAGCACAGGGCGGCGGCAAACATGGTCTTGCGGGGACCTGACCGCTCCACCCATTTGCCAAACAAGGCTGCGGAAGCCCCCAGAAAGAAGAGTGCAAACGAAAAAATCCACCCCAGGGTAGTCAGTTTCCAGTCGTCGGGGGCAGATTCTGTGATCCCGATCACCCGGGTCAGCGGACCGTTGAACACACTGTAAGCGTAGATTTGCCCGATGCACAGGTGAATGGACAAGGCGGCAGGAGGCACCAACCAGCGATTAAACCCCTGTCTGGCCACCGTATTTTCCCGATCGAAGTAAGCAAGCAATGCCATGTCGTAAGATATAAAAAATATGTGCAATCCCCGTACCGTAGAGACGGGTTTTAACCCGTCTCAAAAAGACCCCAGCGGGACGGGTTTTAACCCGTCCCACGAATAATAATAATGGATTCAAATCCATTGGATTGCATTGCATTGGTAGGGGTGGGTTAAAACCCACCCCTATTGAAAATAATGAAAAATGGAAATTGTTTCCCGAATTCATTCAATTGGGACGGGTTTTAACCCGTCCCACAATGTATACCCGATACCCACCCCAACCGTATTATCAGGGGTGGGTTAAAACCCACCCCTATTGAATTCTTTTCCGGCCTTCGGCTGGGAGATAATTTCTGGCTTCGCCACAAGGCGGTGAATGCTTCGCATTTCCCCGGGGGCTGAAGCCCCCGCATTTTGGCAATATAGCCGATCCCGATCCGAGGTAAATCAACCTCGATCTGAGGTAGGTCAACCTCGATCCGAGGTAGGTTGACCTCGATCTGAGGTAGGTCAACCTCGATCTGAGGTAGGTCAACCTCGATCCGAGGTAGGTCAACCTCGATCTGAGCTAGGTCAACCTCGATCTGAGCTAGGTCAACCTCGATCTGAGGTAGGTTGACCTCGATCCGAGGTAGGTCAACCTCGATCTGAGGTAGGTCAACCTCGATCCGAGCTAGGTCCACCTCGATCCAAGGTAGGTCAACCTAGTCCAGAGGTAGGTCAACCTAGTCCAGAGGTAGGTCAACCTAGTCCAGAGGTAGGTCAACCTAGTCCAGAGGTAGGTCAACCTAGTCCAGAGGTAGGTCAACCTAGTCCAGAGGTAGGTCAACCTAGTCCAGAGGTAGGTCAACCTAGTCCAGAGGTAGGTCAACCTAGTCCAGAGGTAGGTCAACCTAGTCCAGAGGTAGGTCAACCTAGTCCAGAGGTAGGTCAACCTAGTCCAGAGGTAGGTCAACCTAGTCCAGAGGTAGGTCAACCTCGATCCGAAGATGAACGCCAATGATCTGATCAACGCCGTCCATCTTCTGAAGTAGGTTTACCTCGATTGGAAGTACCCTGTACCTCGATCCGAAGTACAACTACCCCGATCAGAAGAACAACCACCCCGATCAGAAGTAGGTAATACCTCGATTGGAAGTACCCACTACCTCGATCTGAAGAACATCTACCCCGATCGGAAGAACAACCACCCCGATCAGAAGTAGGTCCACCCCGATCTGAAGTAGATCCACCCCGATCTGAAGTAGGTACCACCCCGATCTGAGGATAGAGCTCGTTGTTCTGAACTAGGTAGGACTATGTTCAGAAGATGGAGCTTGATGTTCTGATGTAGGTAACCCTTTGATTCGTGCATTGAAGTTCAAGTTCAGAACATAAAAGGCGGTCTTCCGGGGACGGCCCTCGAAGATCAGGGCATGGAGGCTGATGTTCGGAAGATAGAAAGTGGAGTGCTGAGGTTGAGTTGTGTTGAATCGAACATGAAAGACGGTGCTCAGAGGATAGGACCTTATGTTCGGAAGTAAGTTGGAAATGGAGGGTAGATTTTGGAGATTCGAACCTGTACTGGAATCGTCTTGGAGAGTCCGCAAAAATGAGATTCTGATTGCTGCATTTAACAACATCAGATGCGAATTATCTTTTGTGACAGTGTAATTGACCGTAAAATGGTGGAACCCGACTACCAGGCGGAATTATTGGCCGCTCAGGACCAGGGTTTCACAACTTCATTGCTCAGTTTTGAGGATCTGATGGAGGGGAATTTTTCATCTGCCCTGAAATTTGTCCGTCCTTCAGAAGGCTTGGAGTTGGCTTATTACCGGGGTTGGATGTTGAAACCAGAAATTTACACGATCCTTTATGCCGAACTCTTGCAAAGGAATATTAAACTCGTGAACAACCCTGAGGAATACACCAATTGTCATTGGTTCCCAAATTCCTATTCATGGATTGCCCCGGTTTCCCCACTTTCCAATTGGACGCAGGGGAATGAATGGAAAGATTTTGAGCAGATTTTTGCTTTAACCAGCGAATTTGGCACTGCTCCTGTGATCGTGAAGGATTATGTAAAGTCCGAAAAACACAATTGGGAAGAGGCCTGCTTCATTCCGGATGCATCAGACCAACAAACGGTCAAAAGAGTGGTGGAAAGGTTTTTGGAATTGCGTGGGAGGGATTTTAATGAAGGATTGGTATTTCGCAAATTTGAACAATTAAAATTCCTGCAAAATCATTCAAAAAGTGGTATGCCTCTCACCGAAGAGTTCAGGCTGTTTATCGCCAATGGAAAACTAATCGAGATTTTCAGGTACTGGGATGAAGGGGATTATGCCTCAGAACTGCCAGATATGCATGATTTTTTGCAAATCGTCAGAAAGGTAAAAAGCAATTTCTTTACCATGGATATTGCCCGTAAATCAGATGGCTCCTGGATTATCGTGGAACTGGGCGATGGGCAAACTGCCGGATTGCCCGACAATGCCGATCCGGAGGAATTTTACCAAAAACTAAAAGCAAATTTCTAACTAAAAATCAATGACTACCAACCCAATTCATATCCGGTCAAAATGCTGCTCCACGATTTCTCCGTTGGTTTTGGTCATGATTCGCTTTTTCAGCTTACCCGTTTCCGGCCAGTACTCATAGCGATCGGACCACTCCTTTTCCTGGTGAAGGTATTTGTCGAAGCGCACCAACATTCCGTTCACATATTCCGCCTCATACCAGGCCTCCAACTCCCGGGTTTGCTCCAAAGTGATTTCTTTGGCGGGCTTCAGGGGCACATCGTAACCTGCCCAACTTTGGAAATATTTGGTGGAATCGGGCATTTTTGAAGGTTTAAGTTTCACCAATGTTGAAATTAAGGCGTTTGTTTTGGGTTGGATTTCTGGGAATCTCGCACGCTCCGTTTAAGTTTGCAAAAGGTCATTGGCGGATCGTCGTTGTTTTGGATAATTATTCTCAAGATACGAAAAAACAAAAAGTACCTTATGCCATTATCCCCATAGAATTTCAAACCCTGCAACCCAACTCCTGCAACTCCAAATAACACCTCCCCGCCAGATCAGCAAAACCAGCCTCCGAATCCTGCAAAGGCAATTGCGCCGCCCGATCCAACCAATTTACATACACATCCTCCCAGGCATCCCGCAAAGGGCCCTGCGGCACCTGCATCATCTCCGCCACCGCAGAAAGGATATCGAGGTCTTGTTGCCCGCCATCGTCGAGACCAAGGGCGCGCAGAGATTGGAGAAAGTGGTGGTGACGAAAGTCCTGGGTGATGAGGTGAGGGATGATGTTCATGGGGTTCTGTATTTAGGATAAATATTTCCGATTATCGGAACAAATGTAACGATAGGTGGATAGATTTGCAAGTAAAAGTTTAGAAAATCGGAAAGAATGGTCTGCTAAAGTAAATTGATATCCTTAAAAACAGATCAAATGACCGAACTTGGCTTATTCCTTGCCCGTAAATCCATCAACCGCTCCGAAGTCTCCCGCCGGACAGGCATCAGCAAGACCCGCCTGAGCGAGCTTTCCAATAACGAAAACACAAAACTCCGTACAGATGAATTGTGGCTGATTGCGCTTGCCATCGAGGCCGATCCTTGTGAGTTGCTGAAGGCGGTTTGCGTGGGGGTGAAGTTGGTGGGGGAGTGATTTTTTCTATATGAACAAGACCAAACAATTATTATAAAAATTGGATAATTGCAGCGCATTAATCCAATGTGGGCTTCAATCAAGGGACAATTGATGAAGGGGATCATTATTGGGGTGTCCTTTTTCATAAACCTCTTGCCCTTCCCGACAAAGATAATTAGCTTTAACCACTGTCCACCCAGGCCAGTTGAACTTTGATCTAAAGATAATAATAATGGAATCAGCTACATTGGTGCTCCAGATCCGGGGCGAGGGAGAAGAACGCTACCGGATCGAAAATGCACGCTATAATTTGTACCTCGCTCAGGAAGAATATGCGTATGAAGGCGAGGTGGAAGAGGAGGAGTTGTGGGAATTTACCCTGAAATTTTCCACCAGCGAGGCCCTGCTACGGGTGCCTGAACTGGCCGAAGTGATCAATGCCCGGCCCCATGTGGAGGCCACCGCGGTGCTGCGTCCCGACCAGTGCGACCTGCAACCCGGCACGGTCATCGAGCAGCCTGAGGGCTACGATTACGACCGCGATGAACATCTCTCCAATATTTACTACTTCAACCACAACCCGGTCGAGGCCCTGCAGGTGACCATTCTCGATATGGGACCAGACTGGATCGAGGCCCGCATCCGGGGCAAGGCCATCATCAACGCCTATGGCGATCCCGACCCGGATGGAGAGTTGAGCATCGAACGGGTCAGATTGCAGCTTGACCCGGAGTTGAGGCGCAGCTTTTCCTGAGTGGGAAAAGAATTGCACTGCCCCGATATCAATTAAATTCTCTCAGGAAATTCCGAAATTGAGCAAAGTTTTCCCGGAGGTTTGTATGCGTTTCAGGATTTTCAAATGCGTCTTTTGGATTTTGATGCTACTGCCTTTTTGGGCAGGGGCTCAACACACCCCGTTTTATAAGGGAATATCATTTGAGGCAATGGCGGGGTATAATGCGGCCTCCTGGAATGTCCATCATATTCGGCTCACCCTTCCCGATACGCGGTTGCGCAGGAACAATATTTGGATCCAACCAGGTTTCCGGATCGGATACAGGTGGAAAGTGAAGGATCTGAGCGAAAATCTTTCCATCAGCCTCAGGCCATTTTTAGGGTATTATGTGTTTGGAGGCAAATCGAGGATTGAACCGAACGGGTATCAGGACATTTTCCTTTTTAAATCCGTGGAAGCCGGGCTGATCCCTTCGCTGGAAGTGAATCAGCGATTCCGGTTTTCCTTCATGCTCAAAGGACAATATATTATCGAAACCACCGCCCGCTATTACGGCACTATCGGCCAGCCGGATTCTATTCCCAGAACCTGGGCAAGTCGTGATTTTACCCCCATTTATTCCCGTATTGCTATGAATACCGGGTTGCGTTTCGATTACAAAATGGGGCATTTTTTTATGGGCATGGAAAGTTGGGTCGGTTTTACCAATCTGAATGCGCTCAGAAGTGAAGAATTCAGGTTGGGCGTCTTTGAGAAAAATCTCAGGCTATGCGTTGGATTTGAGCTTTGAGGGGTAGGTCAGCAGTCAGAAATAAAAAGCTCAATTATTAAAAATCAGCAATGCAATTAATCTCGAAAAAAATCACGCTAAGGGATTGGGAAGCGGTTGATTTGGAAGAATATCGCAAATGGAATACTGGATCGCACGTTTGGATGGATTTTGACGGGCCATATTATCCTCCATTGGAAATTTCTGCAATAGAGCGTTTTTCTGCTGAGTGCCTAAAGACCATAGAGTCAGGCGATTGGCCAATTCCCAGACAGAAAATGGTCATTGCCAACGTGGAAGAGAATAAACTGATTGGCCTGGTTTCCTGGTATTGGCAAAGTGAGGAAACCAACTGGAAGTCGATTGGCATTGTGATTTACGATCCTGAAAACTGGAGCAAGGGAATTGGATTTGAGGCCCTGAGCTTATGGATCAATTATCTTTTTGAGTCCGATCCTGATTTGATGCGGCTTGATCTGCGGACCTGGGGAGGAAATGGGGGAATGATCAGACTGGCAGAAAAACTGGGGTTTACCGAAGAAGCGAGATTCAGAAAAGCCAGAAAAGTGAGGGGCGAATATTTTGATTCAGTGGGGATGGGAATTCTGAGGGAAGAATGGGATAGCAAAGCATCCTACCCATAAGGATTGGCAACTGCACTTATTCAGAAACTTCCACCAACCACCAACCACCAACCACCAACCACCAACCACCAACCACCAACCACCAAACCACCAACCACAACGAAATTTTTTTTAAACAAACACGTTTGGGAATTCGGAAAACCCATTAAATTAAAACCCGAAATTTAACCCAACGTTAAAGACATGGAAAACACCTCATTCAAAGAAATCGAAGGATTGGTGAAGGAATTGGAGAGTCAACAGGGAAAAATATCACCTGAGAAATTCCTCGAAAAACTGGATGCCGTTGAAAAAAAGGTCGTAAGCGCGGTGCGAAATTCCAGCGGACCTACTGCCATGGAGTTCCAGAAACTCTGGGAAAAGATTGTGATCCTGAAAAACGGCGAGGATGACGAAGATTACGATCTGGATGAGTTTGAGGACATTTACGACGAATACGACGACTTTGGTGTAGATTCGGGAAGCGCTTCTTAGTCTCCACCCAAAGGGTGATCCTCCTGATTTTATTGCCTCCTAACTGAGTTGGTTGCATAATTACACCCTGTTTGGGATGTAATTCATAATACTCAAGTCTTACCAAAAATTCCCCGCAAATCCCGGCTTCATTTCGTAAATTAGGAATGGAAGTTGCCCTCGTTTCATGGCTGTAAAAAAGGAACATCACCCCCAAAATCAACCGCAAAGTCCTGCGAAGGCAGATACTTCGGGCTCCTTTCAGGCAATGCCCAAAAACAGCCAGTCCCTGGAAGCCATACAGCTGGCTGCACAGTCCTCGCCCCAGGTCGGGTTTCATCGTCAGATCAGCAACCTGGCCAACCAAAGCCCGGCAGTGCAAAGGATGAAGGTTTTTCAGGAGATGGCCGATCAGCACGTGGCCCAGCGCTTTTCTGTTTCTGATCAAAGGAAAGAAGCCGCTCCTGTTGGGAAAGGATCTGATGGAGGATTGCCGGCAGGTCTTCGTTCTGGGATTGAAGGCCTTTCAGGCCTCTCCATGGATGGGGTAAAGGTGCACTACAATTCTGACCGGCCCGCCCAGCTTCAGGCCCATGCCTTCGCCCAGGGCAATGACATTCACCTGGCCCCCGGCCAGGAAAAACACCTCCCACACGAAGCCTGGCACGTGGTGCAACAAAAGCAGGGACGGGTGCGCCCGACCGCTCAACTGAAGGGAAAAGTGAACCTCAACGACGATGCCGGGCTGGAAAGAGAGGCCGACCTCATGGGGGCCAAAGCCCTGAATCTGACTTCCTTTGCAGGCAATCAGGCTCCCTTGCAGACAAAATCCCTTTCTGAAACGGCCCCCGTTCAGCGGGTCACCACCCAGATTTCCATGGATTCTGAAGATGGCAAAATTGATAAGGTATCCATCGTCGGGCGACCAGATAGTGCCCATTCGGGCACCATGGGCGACCACTCCACGGCATTCACCACCCTGGCCGCAGGTCTCAACGTAATGATGGAGGGCAAAGGGCTCAAGGAAGTCTATTATACTCTGATGGATTTGTATTCCGCCCTTAAAAAATTGCCGGGTTACAGTCTGATTAATAATCTCCCTCTGGAGTCAAAAAAAAGAATAAATAAAGCCGATGATGAGCTGGCAGAGTGGCTGGATATTGGATACACCCGTTTCAGCGATCGTACCAACCTGGGAGAAAAATTGATGCCGTTTACGGGCTATGATGTGACCCTGTTGCAAAGCATGGTGGATGCTTACCTCGAAATCCGTGAGCTGATTCCGCTCTCCACCATCAATACCAAGGCCTATAACGCAGCTCTGGCTGGCAAAGGCAAGGGCGAGACCGCCCGCAATCTGGTGCACTCCGAGCAAGGCCAGGGGATTAGCTTCAACAACATCAGTACGACCATTTTGGGGCTTTTCGATGCGAGATCGGCTGCGGTGGTGGGCACAGTGACCGATCAGAAGGAAATGGATAAAATTGCCCCGGGGGTACTCGTATCAGACAAAGGCGAAGACAGGATCACCATGATGGTGGATCAGCATCTGATTACGATCCAGACCATGTATCCGGCAACCTGGAAAAAACTGAAGAAAGAAGAGGTGAGCCAAATCAGGCAGGATTTGTTCAAGGCAGTGAAGGTGAAAATAGCCGAAAATAAAGAGGTGCAGGAAACCGGGATAAAAATCAAGAGCAAAAGGGGAGGCGGGAATACCGCAGTGAAAAAATACGTTGCCACGGCACTTAATGTGGACGAGAAGAATATCATTCGGGGTGTGAAAATTGAGGGCAGGACACCTTCTCCCTTTTCCGGGACCATGGGCGCTCACACGACCGCCTGGGTGGTACTCACCCAAAGAATGAATACGAAATTGGTAGGTCTTCATACCCTGAAGGCAGCAGGCGTTTTGAAAGCTTTCGGTGAAAAGGCAGAGGATATTCTGGTTGAGGCTTCCCAAATTTTCCAGGCCGATACCAAACAAATCCAAAAGATTATTTGGTCTTTAGGAGAATTGGGAAGAATCAATTCTAAGCTGGAAAAGATGGAAAATATGTCGAAGAAAATAGAGGTAGATAAGGTAATATCCCCTTACCAGCAGGTATTGATCCTTCAGGAAGCAATCAATTGTATTCTAGATTTGCAAAATCTCACTCCTGGCGCCAGTTTGTATGTTGGCAATGTAAACGGCGCTCGTGAAGGAGCCTACCGTGGCATTCTGGTTCGCTTTCTTAACAAGGAATTGGTCAGCAAGAAAGAAGTGAGAAAAGCTTGCCTGGGTCTGCTCGATTTGAAAGGCCTGGACGAACATCTTTCCACGATCAAGGAAACCATTAACTCTGAGAAAAAAGGAAAGGAAAGGCGCAAATTGGAATCAGAGTATTATACAGAATTGTTAACCCAGAACGACCTTCCAAAGCCTGACTTTGAAAAATCGGTCGTATTCCTGATGAAACACCATTTTGAAATGGTGGAATCAGCCTTTCCCGGCGCACTCGCCTATGCTGAAGTGACGAAAGATGAAAAAAAGTTTTTTGAGCTGGCTAAAGAATCACTCATTTATGCAAATGATGATGAATTCAAGCCTGATAAGAAAGATTGAATTCACAGGCCCCCAGACTTTCACCCTCACCAATTAATCAATCCCGTACACCTGCTCCAGATGCTCCAGCCGGTAGCGTATTTTGCTCACAGGTTCATTTTCAGCCTAAGGTTTAAAACTGGAAATCAAGGGAAATTATCCGAAATTGAAACCCTTAATCTTACCTCAAAACCACAAATCACATGAAATTAGGCGCATTTTCCATCAGTCTGGCAGTCAAAGACCTGCAAACCTCCAAAGATTTCTACGAAAAACTGGGTTTCACCCAGTTTGCTGGCAGCATGGACCACAACTACCTGATCATGAAAAACGGAAATGCACTGATTGGCCTCTTTCAGGGCATGTTTCCCAATAATATCCTCACCTTCAATCCCGGCTGGGACGAGAATGCACATCCCCTGGATTCCTTTGACGATGTGCGGGATATTCAGCGCGAGCTGAAAGCCAGCGGTCTGTCTTTGGTTTCTGAGGCAGATGAATCCACCTCGGGCCCGGCCAGCCTCATGGTCACTGACCCTGATGGAAATCTGATCCTGCTGGATCAGCACAGGTAAAGGGGAAGGCTTTTTTTGCTACGAGCTTCGGGCTACCACAAAGTGGGGCCTATGGCCCGGGCTGCGAGCATTTTTGAAAGTATTCTGCTTTCAGAAAAAATATTTTAACCGCATAGGGGATTTCACTTTTGCATGTGTCTCACGGACAAGAGGTCAATACTGATTGGCTGATTTGACCTTCAGTTCTTGTTCATGGAGCCATTTTGTTCGTCACAAATGCAAAAATTATGAAATTCCAACCCAGGATTTTGCTGTTCTTAATGATTTCTGCCATCCTGTCAGGATGCACCTACGACCACCTGCCGGCCCCCGAACCCATTGGAGGCTGCGATCCCAACCATGTGTATTTTGAAAATGATGTACTCCCCATCATCCAGAGCAATTGCGCCAAAAGTGGGTGCCACGATGCGGCCTCCCACGCGGAGGGCTATAACCTGAGCACCTATAACGGGATCATGAAAGGCGTAAAGCCAGGCAAGATGAACAGCAGCAAGATTTATCAATCCATCACCACGGGTGGGGGAGAAGACCGCATGCCACCAGCCGGCAATCCACCCCTGACCCAGGCCCAGATCAGCACCATTGGCACCTGGATTCAGCAGGGCGCCCTCAACGACCATTGCACCCAGGACAGCTCGGGTTGCCTTACCACGGGCATGTCTTACCTCGCCGACATTGGGCCCATCCTTTCCGCCAATTGTACGGGTTGCCACACGGGCTCCTCTGCCTACGCCGGGGTCGATCTGAGCACCTGGTCGGGTGCGGCCGCCGTGGCCCAAACGGGTAAATTATACAACTCTGTGGCCCAAAACGGACTGGCCATTTCCATGCCGCCTTCTTACCAACTCTCCGCCTGCGACATCAGCAAGATCAAATCCTGGGTGGACGACGGGGCTTTGAATAACTGATTTTCAAGCGGCTATGTAACATTGGATACAAAAGGCGCCGAATCAAATCAAAAACCTTCACCAGCAATTTTGATACATTTACAACGGAATAAAATAGAAATCAACATCATGAAAAAATTAGTATTGCTCGCACTGCTTGCCGGGTTGGGGACCAGCTTGCAGGCCCAGATTTGGGTGAGCCGCAACGCAAGCATTCGCTTTTTTTCCTCAGCTCCCATTGAAGACATTGAAGCCACCACCCAAACCGCTCAGGCGGCCATTAATACGGAGACGGGGGAGGTTTATTTCAAAGCTTCAATTGTTACTTTCAAATTCAGGAAGCCCCTGATGGAGGAGCATTTCAATGAAAACTACCTGGAAAGCGACAAATATCCCAATGCAGAATTTTCAGGTAAAATTCTGGAACTTCCCGACCTCAGCAAAGACGGAACCTATCCCGTCAACGTGGCTGGAAGACTGACCATCCATGGAGTGGAGAAAGAAAGGCTGGTGCCTGCCACCCTGACTGTCAGTAAGGGAAAGATTTCCTCCAACTCAGTCTTTAAGGTCAGGTGTGAAGATCACAATATTGAGATTCCCACCATCGTGATTGAAAATATTGCCGAAGAACTGGAGGTAACGGTTAACTGCTCCTACACACCCAAAAGCAAGTGATATGAAGAGAATATTACTGCTTTCGCTGTTGTTTCTGATTGCAGGAACAGCCTTCACACAAGGGAGTCTGGGAGATATATTCAGTGATGAAGACCCGGCCGATAAGTTGCCGGTCATTGCCACTTTCAAGACCACCCGGCTCATCAATGCCGAAACCAACGAACAGGTCAAAAAAGGTGAACTGGATTTCAGGATCGCCCACCGCTTCGACGACATCAGCGGTCAGGCGGGCGGCATCAAAACCCTGTTCGGGTTTGATAATGTGACCGACATCCGTTTTTCTTTTGACTACGGGATCACGGACAAATGGGCGGTGGGCTTTGCCCGCAGCAAAGGGCCCTATTTTTTTCATCAGATCCTTGACTTTTCCACCAAAATCAAGCTGGTTACCCAAAGAAACAAAGGGGGATTTCCCCTGGCAGTTTCAGCTTTTCTGGACGTGGGTCTGACCCCCATGAAATCCTCTTCAGACATATATTCCATAACTTATTTTCAGGATAATTTTGCCCACCGCATGAATTATGTAACCCAGCTGATCCTGGCCAGAAAAGTTACCAGTTGGTTTTCAGTGGAAATGCTTCCTACCTGGGTTCACCGAAACTACGTGGAATTTGGGGATAAGAATGACCTGTTTGCCCTGGGGGTCGGGGGGCGGGTGAAATTCACCAAAAGGCTGGGGATCGTAGTGGATTATTTCCATACATTCGACAAAAACCGCACCCCTCAAAAGGGATTTTTCGATCCCCTCGGGATCGGGCTTGAAATCGAAACGGGTGGCCACGTATTTCACATCCTGTTTAGCAATAACCGGGGCCTGATTCCTGGTCAGTTCCTGACTGAAAACAGGTCAGACTGGCTCAAAGGTCAGTTTCGCATGGGTTTCAATATCTCCCGGGTATTCAATCTTCTCCACAAAAAAGAAAAAAATGAAAATTCATAAATTTCTGTTTATGACCGGGGTATTATCACTCTGGTTTTCGGGTTGCTCGTTTGACAAAACACCCATGCAGCCCATAGAGGAATCGCCTTGCGATCCCAACCACGTTTACTTTCAAAACGATGTTCTGCCCATTTTGCTTAGCAATTGCGCCAAAAGTGGATGTCACAGCGCAGCTTCCCATGCAGAAGGGTATAACTACAGCACCTGGTCGGGAACCATGAAATCTGTGGTGCCCGGCAATCTGAACAAAAGCACGCTGTACTGGGCGATCACTACCACGGGTGGAGGCAGAATGCCTCCCTGGGGCCTTTCGGCCCTCACTCAGACCCAGATCAGTACTATTGGGACCTGGATCATGCAAGGCGCCATCAATGACCATTGCACCCAGGATACCACCAGTTGCCTGACTCTGAACATGTCTTTCAGCCAGGATATCAAGCCTATTCTCAGTACCAATTGTTATGGTTGTCACAGTGGCAGTTCGGCTTCAGGAGGGATCGACCTGAGTAAATATGCCGGGGTGTCGGACGTGGCAGTTACCGGAAAATTGTATAATTCAGTTGCGCAAAACGGCCTGGCTGCGGCCATGCCTCCTGATTATAAACTGACAGCCTGCGAAATCAGCCAGATCAAATCCTGGGTGGACGACGGCTTTCTGAATAACTGAGCGGCATTGC
Organism: Bacteroidia bacterium; assembly: GCA_020635905.1. GTDB lineage: Bacteria > Bacteroidota > Bacteroidia > J057 > JADKCL01 > JACJYV01. Next base: position 198,281 of record JACJYV010000003.1, on the reverse strand, counting down.
TCTAAGAAATTTTTGCAACAGACCTGAAACTGAATGGCAAGAAAAGTTTTGCCCAATCAGTTTCAGGTCTTTTTTGTGCATCCAAATTGCCCGCATTAGCCTCGATGCAACCCCGAAAAAAGGAGAGAAGTGGGATTTGAATTTGCCTTTTTCCCAACTTTTCAATCCCGGGACCTGATTTTGTTTTTTTCAACCATGTAGGTAAAAAGGATAAATTTTAAGAAATTACCACCCAAAGAAGCCCCAATTCTCTAACCTCTAACCATCTAAATCAATCCAGAGGATTGAAGCCGCGAAGCGGGGATATTTTTTGGCGAAGCCAATCAGGGTGGGGTGGCCTTGCCAAAACCAGGGGGCGGCCTTGAGCTAGGGGAGAGGGCGGCTGTTGGCCTTGTGCGGTGGGTCAGTGGTGTGAGGGGGCAGGGTTTAGGTTTTGGCGCTTTTTGCTTCTTTTTCTAACAAATCGACCCAAGGGAGATTCACGAGTACCTTTGAAAAACAATAAATCAACGAGTAAAGAAGGCCCGTCCGGCCAGGGCAACACAAATATTAACCACCACCACTAAATTTTGCGACAATTTGTTGTCGCTAAAAATGCCCTAAGGGCCTAAAATCTAACCATCTAAGATATAAAAATGAACTACACTGCCAACCGTTTTCGCGAAGTCATACTGGACGGCACCTGGGTTGCCAATACCAATTTCAGGGCGCAGTTGTCGGGGCTGACCTGGCAACAGGCCACCCGCAAGGTGGATTCCTTCAATACGATCGCAGCCCTGACTTTCCACATTCACTACTACATTGGGGGTTTGCTGCGGGTCATGCAGGGCGGACCGCTCGACATTCGCGACCAATACAGCTTTGATTTGCCGCCCATTCAGTCAGAGGCAGACTGGGACCGTTTGCGGGAGCAGCTCTTTGACGATGCGGGAAAAATGGCCGCCCTGCTGGATGAAATGACTGAAGCGCAGCTTCAGGGGCCCTTTGTGGACCCAAAGTACGGCACCTGGCAGCGCAACCTGGATGGCCTGATCGAACACAGTTATTATCATTTGGGGCAAATTGCTTTGATCAGGAAAATGGTGGGGGAATAGGAAGAGATTAACCCAAGTTGCCGATGATTAAGTGAGTGAAAATCCACTCACCCCAATCCCCCAATCAATTCCTTAAACCTTGCCGCTCCAGCCATATTATGCGGACGACCGTCCCACATCTGGGCCAATCCATCCACATTATCCAGCAAATGGCGGCGAAAAGCGGGGTATTTTTGCAAAACCCAGCTGTACTTTTCCAGATCAGGGCCGGGCTGGGAGGTGTCGCCTGAGGCATGAATATCCATGAGGCGCTCGAAGTAACACAAAGCAATAAAATCTTCCAAGGGAAGGTTGCCGGACGGGTTTTGTCTGAGCCAGCCATAAACGGCCTCCTGACAAATGGCGGTCATGAACTCCGGCCTGGGATCGATCTCCAGATAGGTTTCCTGCCCATCCTCTTTCACTTTCCAGAAATCAAATTTGAGCTTTTCCAACTCATTCATGATCTCCCATTTCATCAGTTGGCAGCGGTCGGGAGGTTTGCTACAGGTCAAATCAGGCAGCTTTTTTCCGATTTGGGCCAGCAGTTCAGGATGCTCGACCAGAGCCCGTTTGTGTTGCTGAATCAGGGTGAAAGCTTCGTTTCCGGGCTCTTTGAGCATTTTCCAGGTGACAGTTCCTTGCAAATAGTCCTGAATCAATTGCAAAAAAGCTTCCACCGTCTCATTAATTTGCCTGGTATCTGGTTCTGCCATGGGTTGTGTGGTAGGAGATTGGGGGGAATTTGCGGTGGGTTGGGGCAAATGTCCAGATTCTGAATGGCTTTCAGCCTGCTTTTCCTGTGAAATTTCAATCAGATCACCCAGAATGGCTTCCAGATGGGCAGGCGCTTTGCTCAGGTTGATCAGGGTGACGGTGCGAAATTCCAGCCCGGGAGCCGATTCCATCACCAAACCTTTCAGGTTTACCAGAAAATCAAACAGCCAGACAGGCTCCTGGCCATTTTTCGTGGCAATGAGCAAAACGGTGTTACTCTTTATGCCTGCCCCGCCCCGGGCACCTGCGGACCTCGAGGGATTGCTTGCATATTGCGCCGTTTCCTTGTGCAATTGAAACAGGCTGGCCTGCAGGGACCCTGTTTCCACATATATTTCATTGCCCAGGTGGAATTTCCTTCTGTAAGTGGCCGATGCCCGAAAGCGGGTAGCCAGTTCCGAGCCGGGCACAGGATAAAACCGGGCAACATGTCCGGCTTGCTGAAGGCATTGCACCATCCCCTCCAGCTTCTGACGGATGGAATAGTGCTCTTTGGCTCCTTTATAAGAAAACCAGTATACGACCCAAAGTCCAGGCAGAAAAAGAGAATACCAGTTGAGCAAACGGGTAAAATCAAGGTACCCCTGGCGCTCTTTCCATTCCTGTATCACGCTAATTTCTCCCAGGATAAGCAGGATAAACAGCCCGAGATACACCCACAAAATCCAGGATCGATCGCTTTTCAAAATATAAAACCACCCCCGCGCCAGAAAATCGGGCAGGCTGTACCTTACTTTTTCTTCCCTGATCTGTGCGTAGTTGGTCATGGCTGGATTTTGGAAGAAGTAATTTAAGGGTTTTTGGGAAAATGGACGGATGGTTGAGCAAGCGTTATCCGAAAATTTCTCTCGCCCCTGCAATTCTCCACACAAAAGTCTGGATGGATTTCCGCAGTTAAGCCGTACCCTGGTGGCGGGTAAATCCACCCATTACCTTGCCCATGATGCGAATTTTGGCCCATCTGGGCACCATTCTGAGGTTGTACACCAGTAATTTGGTGAGAAAGCCGGGCAGGAGGGTGGATCTTCGTCCAATCGCGCTGATAATCGGAACCCCGACCGCTTCGGGTCGGAGAGAGAGGCTCATTTTCATATTGGCCCGGGCCGCAAAACCGCTTTCCACCGGGCCTGGGGCAGCAATGAGAAGGTCGATCCCGGCTGCGTTGAGTTCCGGTCTCAGACCTTCACCCAATGACTGTACCCAGGCTTTGGTGGCTGCATAATGGGCCGCCTGCGGCACCCCCTGAAAAGCCACCATCGAGCTCATGAGCACGATGGCTCCAGGCTGAGAGGCGGCTTTCAGCCGCCTGGCCAATCCATGGGTCAGCAAGAGTACGGCCCGGCAATTCAGGTCCAGCATATTTAATTCGCTTTCCAGGTCTGAATCCAGGAAATTTCCCGAAGTCCCGAAACCTGCGTTTAGGACCGCAATTCCTGGGGAGAGGTGGGCCGTTTCCCTTAACAGCAATTCAACATCTTCTCTGCGGGAAAGATCCCCGGAAACAGGAATGATCTCTGCCCGGTGAAATTCAAATAACTCTGTGCAAAGTTCCTGCAACAGGGCCTCCCTGCGCCCGGTTATGACCAGATTGAAGCCCGCTTCGGCAAATTTTACCGCCAGTTCCCGGCCAATGCCCGAGGTCGCACCTGTAATCAGCACCCAACTGCCGTACTTTTTCATCAGCCGTTGGGCTGTTTTGATAGATAGTTTCATCACAAATTCGTTTAATAGTGAAATAGAGGTTTGGCTTGCAAGGCCTGCCAGAGCACCCAAACGGCCAGGGCCGCATAGATCAGGAAGCTTATCCAGACCAGTCTGAGGTCTTTCAGGAGGTAATATGCCAACAGCGGCAACACCTGTAAGGCATGCATGCCCACAAAATGAGCCACCCTGAGATCCCCCCACAGGCGGCTCCAGTTGAGCAATGGCAGCCCGGGACTTCCATCTGCGGCACCCACGGTATGGGTCATTCTGGAACCCATGACAAATCCTTCCAGGGAGAAAACCACAAAAAGAATGATTCCCAGACGGATCGCCCAGATCAGGGATTGAGGCAGGTCTGGAAAGTCAGACATAAAAAACCTGATGCCCAGGTAACCTACTGCCAAAGTGGCCACTGTGGCGGCCAGCGCCATCAGGGTATAAAGTCTTGCATAAAAAGGTGTACTCAGATTGAAATGAGATCCCTGCCCGCGGGCTGCCTGAATGCCAATGTAGATCAGTTCAAAGCCGAGGGAGATAACCAAAATCCAGCTGAGGGCGGAAATCCCTTGTTTATGGGGCAGAAAACTGCCGTACAGACCAACAGTCCAGGCCAGAATCCCAATAGAAAGGGCAAATTTGAGTGGTTTATACCAGGCATTCACCCCTGCAAATTCGATGGGTTTCAACCACGCGGCCAGCAGAAAGAAAGCAGCAGCCAGCAGGTTGAAAGTTCCAAACCAGAACAAGGTTTCGTTTTTTGCTTTTAAGATGCTCAGGAATTCCATTTGCGTTTTCATTTACACAAAGATGGAGCCCCTGAGGGCCGGAAAACGATAACAAATGTTTAGATTTTGTTTTTAGTCGTTAGTCCTGAGACCTTAGATTTTAGAATGGGAGATTTTAGGGAATAGATGTTGGTGGTAAAGCAATGGGGTAATTCTGGACTTGGATAATTCTGATCAGGCAGCTGGAAGAGTTTTTTTCATAATAAATTCCTTAATCCTTTTGCTTTTTGATTCTGCTCAGGTGAATGGGGGTAATGCCAAGGTAAGAAGCGATCATGTGTTGGGGAACCCGGTTGTGAATGTCAGGAAAAAGTCCGTTCATCAGGTCATAACGCTCGAGGGGGGACAGGGTGTAAAGGTGCTGAATGCGGGTATCGAGGTAAATAAAATAGTATTCGGCCACCAGGCGCCCCAGTTTTTCACCTTCTTTCAGATTTTGATACCCCCACTCAATGGCTTTGCGGGGCAAAACCACGGTTTCCAGATCCTCCATGGCTTCGAGTTGATAACGTGATTTTTTGCCAGTCAGAAAGGCATTATAGTCTGCAATAAACTGGTTTTCTGAAGCAAAATGGGTGGTGTGTTCCCGACCGTCGAGATCAATGATTTTTACCCTCAGAATCCCTTTTTCGATAAAATAAACTTCATTGATAAACTGGTCATCATCGCTCAGAATAGCCTTTTTACGAAATGATTTGCGGTAACAAAAGGCCATGAATTCCTCCGCTTCCGCTTCGGAAATGGAGATCATTTGAGAAATTGCATTTCTGAGTGTGTTCAAGGCCGTTTTTCAAATCTGGTGACCTCAAATTAGCAAATCCCCCAGACTTATGCAGGGAAGGAATTGAATTTAACCATTCCTTTACTTCAGCCTGCGCTGCGATTTCAGCACCTCAATCGCCAGCTGAATTTTGGACCCGTTGAGTTGTCCTTCCGTGATTTCCACCAGCTTGTCGATGTTTTTGTAGCCTTTGGCTACCTCGATGGCCGCGGCGGTCATATCCACCTCATTCTGGCTCAGCAGCCCTTTCCAGGGAAATTTGCTGCTCTGTTTCATCAACTGAACGATATGTTCCCAGATCACGGATTCGTCCAGATCCCGCTCAATGGAAATTTCTTCCGGGCTCAGGCCCCGTTTGAACAAAGCCAATGTTTGCAGGTGGGAGGGAATGCCGGGCACGATGCCATAGGTACGGCTCACCCGGGCCTGTTTTTCTGACTGTGCAGGTGCGGCGGGCTTGACCGGGGCTGCTTTCGGCTTTTCTTCGGCTTCTTCCTCCTCGTCCTCTTCCTCGTTAGCACCCTCTGGCTTACCCTGATCCTGAACCCAATTCAAAATGCAATTGATAAATGGCTCGCCATACAACTTGAATTTGTATTCACCCACCCCGGTAATGCCCAGCATTTTGCTTTCAGAAGTGGGCATCTCGGCAGCCATAGCCTTGAGCGTGAGGTCTGTAAACACAATGTAAGGCGGCATGCCTGCCTCGTCAGCAATGCCCTTGCGCAGTTCGCGCAGGCGCTCAAAGAGGCTGTCTTCGACCACATTTTTCTTTTCTGCGGCTTCTTTTTTGGCTGCTTTGCGCCGCTCAGCAATACGGGTGGCCTTCACTTTGATGTCCACCAACTCAATTCTTCGATCGCCCTGCAAGACTTCCTTGCCCAGGCTGGTCAGTTTGAGGGCGCTGCCCTCGTCGTAGGCAATTTCAAACAGACCCATATTGAGCATTTGCAGCAAATAGGCCTGCCAGTCGGGGTAGCCAATGTCGGCCCCTGCGCCATACGTTTTGATCCTGTCGTATCCGTTCTCGATGATCTCAGCCTTGCGCGAACCGCGCAACACGTCAATCAGGGTGCCTGAAGAAACAGATTCTTCCAGCCGCATGATAGCTGACAGGGCTTTTTGCACCAGCACCGTGCCATCCACCCGTTTGGGCGGATCCTTGCACACATCGCAGTTGCCACAGTCTTCGGGCAAAATTTCGCCAAAGTAACTCAGCAAAATCTTGCGACGGCAGATCATGGCATCCGCATATTCCTGCATACGGTTCAGTTTGGCCGTATTGATCTCCTTTTGGCCGCCCTGTTCGATGAAGCGGCGCAACTGGGTCACATCCCCAAAACTGTAATACAAAAAGGTATCGCTGGGCAGCCCATCCCGGCCGGCCCGGCCGATTTCCTGGTAATAACCTTCCAGGTTTTTGGGCAGATTATAGTGGATAACCCACCTTACATTGGACTTGTCGATCCCCATGCCGAAGGCGATGGTAGCCACTACAATGGGAATGCGGTCGTTGATAAAGGCGTCCTGGGCCCGTTCGCGCTGCATTCTCGGCATCCCTGCATGGTAATATCCCGCATTGATGCCATCTTCTTTCAGTTTATTGGCCAGTTGTTCCGTGCTGCTGCGACTCAGGCAATAGATAATTCCCGATTCGTTGGGACGGCTGCGGATATAATCCCGGATTTGCTCGTAGCGCCGTTGTCCGCCCAGCACATTCAGCGACAGGTTGGGACGGTTGAAGGAGGCCAGAAAGAGTTCTGGATCATTGAGCCGCAACTGGGTTGCAATGTCCTGGCGGGTAAGCTTGTCGGCTGTTGCGGTCAGAGCCAGGATGGGAATTTTGGGGAAACGCTCCTTGATGCGGTACAACTGGGTATATTCCGGACGGAAATCGTGCCCCCAGGCCGAAATACAGTGAGCTTCGTCGATGGCAAACATGCTGATCTTAAAGCCAGGCAAAAGGCGGAAAAAATCGTCGTCCAGCAACCACTCGGGGGAAACATAGAGCAATTTGATCCGTCCTTCCCGCGCATATTCGATCACCTCGTTTTGCTCGCCCGGGCTCAGGGTGGAGTTGATGAAGGCCGCGGGAATGCCGTTGGCTTTGAGGCCCTCCACCTGGTCTTTCATCAACGCAATCAGAGGAGAAACCACAATGGCAACTCCGGGCAAAATAATGGCTGGAATCTGAAAACAAACAGATTTTCCACCGCCCGTGGGCATGATCACCACCCCGTCCTGGCCGGTCAGTACGTGGCGAATTACATCGGGTTGGAGAGGGCGAAACTGGTCGTAACCAAAGTATTTTTTTAGCGCCGCCTTGGCGTGGTCCAGAGTGGGAGCAGAATTCATGGCGCAAAGTTAAATTTTTTTCCGGTTTGGGTTGGGTTTGGGGGAAAAGATTGCAGAGGCAGCCACCTGAACACTCTTTGTAAACATCTAAATATGTGGCAAGGATGGGTTGGTCACGCAGAGTTCGCAAAGATTTTTGGACCCTCCCGAATGCTTTCGGGATTCCGTTGGAAATAGTGGCAAAGGACGCCAAGTTGGAATATTTTATTGCATTACTGCTTTGCGCTCATAGCTCTCTCCAACCAACGAAACCTGAAAAACACTCTTTTAGAAATCTCGGGTAACTATCAGGATTTCGTTACCAATTGACTGTAGGATTGCAACAGGGATTTGAGGACACATTTCCCCGCACGACCTCTCTCCTTAATCCTTATTTCCCTGGTACTGGAATTTCTCCCTCACGAATTGTATTTTTATAGATTAAATCAGATTTCAAACATGAAGCACCTACGCTTTTTACTCACTTTCGCCCTTTTGCTGACCCTCGGCCACTCGCTGGTACTGGCTGGCGGGCTCAAACTCAAAGAAGGGTCCCGCCTGATTTACTGGGTGGATTATTATGGCAGCAAATACGATTTTGAGGTTACCATCAGGTCGATCGGGGAGGAGGGAATCAAATTTGATTACCACATGACCGTTTCGGGTACCAAAGGTTCGGTGGAAATTACCGCTTCAGCCCTGCAAAATGCCCTGGGACAGGTCAATAATTTCAGTGGGGGAGAATTGATTCTCAGCACCAAAACCACAGTTTGGGTGAGCCGCACCGTGTATAGCGGACTCAAAAAGGCAAAATCCGTCAACATCGATCTCGGGGAGGGAACAGAAGCCCTGGTTTTCAAAAAGAATGCTGATCTGGATGTGAAGGTCGATGACAAGGTGAAAAACCTGAAGGTGATAGAGGCCGAAACAGACGAGGGGCACAAATACACCATTCTGGACGACAAGAAATTTCCCCTGATCCTGAAAATGGACCTGGGTTGGATGATTGGGATCAAAGAAGTAAAACCCTGATGGGAAATTGGTTCAAAATCGGGGGGATTGGCCTGCTCGTACTGGGGGCCATTCTGGCAGGAATTCGTTTTCAGCATGGATTGCAGGCTGCCAACCCCGGGCAGCATGAAAAATCCCGCTCAGATCGTGAAGCCCGTAAAGGCAGCATAACCACCTTTAAAATGACCTTTGTGGGCGACCTCATGTGCCATGAGGCCCAGTTTAATAATGCCCGTACGGGCCCCAATTCCTACGATTTCAGGAGTTGCTACGACGAGGTCCTGCCATTGCTGAAGGAATCTGATTTTACCTACGGCAACTTTGAATCCGTGTGTGCGGGAAGCAGCGTGCCCTACATGGGCTATCCCGGCTTCAATTCGCCCGACGAGTTCATAGAGGCCCTGGATTACGCAGGATTTGACCTGGTCTCCACTGCCAATAACCACACCATGGACCAGGGCGAAGCAGGCGTATTGCGTTCCCTGAGCATCCTGGACCAAAACGGAATTGGTCATACGGGCAGTTTTCGCTCCCAGCACGACCACGACTCTGTGCGGGTGGAATATCTCAAAGGAACCCGGGTGGGTTTCCTTTCCTATACCTACGGCACCAATGGGCGCCCCATTCCCGAGGGCAAGCCCTGGATGGTCAACCTGATCGATACGGCAGCTATTCGTACGGATATACAGGTCGCCCGCAAAGCGGGCGCCGAACTGGTGACGGTGTTTTTTCATTTTGGCAATGAAAATGAGCGGGAACCCAATGCCGCCCAGAAACAGGTGGTGCAACACACCATCGCCTGCGGGGCCGACATCATCATTGGTGCCCATCCCCACGTGATCCAGCCCGTTGAGTTTTTCAAATGTGCGCCCTCAGCTACCCTGGATACGGGATTTGTGGCCTGGTCTATGGGGAATTTTATTTCCAACCAGTACTGGCGCTACACGGATGCCGGCCTGATCCTCAATCTGACGATTTCACGCGACCATGCCCGCGACTCCATCTGGATTTCCAAAGCAGATTACATCCCGACCTGGGTGTACCGTGGCCGCGATCCCCGCAAAAAACAGCACGTGGTCTTCCCCGCCGAATTGCCCCTGACCCATCACTCCACCAAATACCTCAACGAAGACGCCATTTACCGCATGAAGGAAGCCTACGCCGACACCCGCGCGGTCATGGCCAGTTACACCTCCAAAGTCGCCCTGGTCAATATGCAGGAATGGATGTATCTGGAGCGCATGAAGTACATCGCCGCGAGCATGCACCCCCAGTTGAAAACCCTGGCTCAGTTGCGGCAAAGGGAAATGGTGGTGGATTGGAGGTAGGGGGGAAGAGAAATTAGTCATCATTTGGACACAAATAGCATAATTTTTTTATCTTGGGACTATCTAAAACCCCTCTTAATAGACCATGACCGAACTAAGAAAAGACTGGAATTTTAAAGATTTTATCTCTGACCCATGGGTAATTAATTCTATTGGAAAAATTGATATTGAGTTTTTGGGAACCACTCAATTATCTGATCATAAGTATGAACGATTTTTTTGGGAGTTAATCGCTGTAGTAGAAGAGTTTATTCAGGAATTAAGTTCATATGATTATTCTTTATCCCAAATATATTACTATTCTTGCTTTTCAAAAAAGGAAGCAGATACTCTAAAAGCAAAAAGGGCGTTTGAGAAATTTGTAACAAAAAAGGAAGAAGGGAGTAATGGAATAGATCGACCTATTGGTAGGACAATTAGGGAATGGTTGTCTGATTGGAAGGCAAAGGAATTCTTTCCCCAAAGAAATACAAAAACCAGTAAGGTCATTTTGGTGTTTCTCAATAAAAACGAAATTTTGCACCAACTCAAAGGTAAACCTGCCTCTAAATCTTTGGGTAAGAATGATGAACTTCAGAACTTTAATGGCTATTGGGCGGCTTACTTTTTAGATTCTAATGAAACAGGTAAGGACCCAATGGTTCAAAGAAACCTGATTAGATTTGATTTTAGCTTAAATGGAAATCACCAAATCGAATACTTCTCCCTTGATAAAAGGAAATGGATTCTCGATTCTAATGAGGACATTAATTTTTCATTTGAGCAACAAACCCCTACTTTCGAAATTAATCTGCGACATATCAATAACCTAATTAATAAGTTACACGTTCGATTTTTGGCAAGACCAGACGCGGAACTTATTATAGGAATTTATGACAGCTTTAGTCATTCAAATGGGGGACGTCCAAGTACGGGGTATGAAGTTTTAAGAAAATTAAATTGTATTCCAGAAGAAGGGATTGACAAATTCATCAAAAAGTTCCCCTTATTCAGAGCTTTAGGTTTGGAACCAAATGAGGAATTGATATTTGAGTTTTTGAAGATAAATCAACCAAAGCGAATAATTTCTCCATCAAATTGTGAATCATTTTCCAATTTAAGTTCTTGGATATCAAAATTAAAAATTGAAATTGTTGAAAATGCAATCTACTCCCTTCGTCAAAACTATTTTGAAGTTATTGCCTATGGACTATTGAGCCATCACAAAGAATGGCTTGAAAATATCTTTAATACCATCCAGTCGCCCTTAGGCTTGTCAGAAGATCGCTCTCCTTATGTTGCCAGGACTGATAAAATGAACTCAAAATTAGTATTTAAGGTAAATCATTATTTTGAAATTCAGGACTTTTACAGAAGAATGGTTAGAAAAGATAAAAATGAGGAATATTGGATTACCACCTCTCCATCTGAAACATACATTTGGAAAGACCAAGGGGATGAAATTGTTAGGGAAATTTCGAAAAATCTTAAAGCCTCAAGATCTAAAATGTATCGTTTTTTTATCATTCCACGAGAAAAAACGAAAAATATTAACCTTAATACCCAAGACAAAGCAGTATTGCGTTTACAGCTAATGGATACTCTGTCCAAGGAGGGGAAAAAAATAATCCATCACCATTGGGAAAGTTATGGTCAAAATTCAGAGTCAGAAATTTTTTTAACACCTGAAGAATTACTTAACCAAGATTATGATAATCATTTTTTTGGATTAACCAAGAACTCCAATCTTTATTGGAGATTTGATTTTAATCCTGAATCCAAGCCATGCCCAGTCACTCATATTACCTGCAGACCTGCAACAGAAGAGGAGAAAAAGGGTAAAGATCAGCTATTTTCTATTTCTGTTTCATATTTGGGCAAATAATTCCACTTTTTAAAAAATACTCGATTTCTATAAGAATTTGCCCAAAAAGGGTGAAATCAAGATAAATTTTAGCCAGTTTCTCTTAGCTAAAAATACCAATTTGATCGTAATCCATTAAGAATAATAAATGGTGATTATGGAAACGTGCAAAGAAACAAAAATGAAATTTTCGGAAAACAAGCCCTATTGGTTCCTGAGAACCTTAACGTTTGTCCGGATTTCAAGACAAATGACTGATGGTGCTTTTACCTTAATTGAACAATTTCTTGCCCCTGGTAGTGAATCCCCTTATCATATTCATTCCAAGGAAGCAGAGGTGATTTACGTTCTTGATGGAAATTTGTCATTTGTGGTTGGGAGAGAAAGGTTTGACAAAGGACCCAATGAAAGTGTTTTCCTACCAAAAGGTGTTCCCCATGCTTTTAAGGTTTTGGGAAACAATCCTGCAAGAATACTGTTGGAGACTTTTCCTGGTGAGTTTGAAAGCTTTGTGGTTGAGATGAGTGAGCAAGCAAAATCCCTCGAAATCCCCAATAATCCCATCATTGACGTCAAAAAGCTAAAGATTGTTGCCATGCGGTTTGGAATCGAAATATTAAGTCCCTTTCCAATGAACGTGGCCTAAACGAGTATCGTTCTCCAAGAATCCAAATAAAGGAAATTACTACAATATGAAAACGATTTATAGCAAGATCAAATTCCCTGTTATAACATTTTTCGCAGTTTATTCAGTAATCTGGGGCTTCCTTGAGACAGGAGATTATTTTGGTGTAATTAGCCTTCAAGGAAGGGGATTGAAAGCTCACTTTGGATTCATCCTTATTTCTTTAATATTCACAATTTTGGTTTCAATTTTAGACAAGGCAAAAAAAGAAAAATCAAAAACTCAAATTTTACATTTGGATTTATTGGAGCAGTTAAAGGATATTACAAAAGAGATAAATGGGATATTTTCTGAAGAGAATCCATATAAATTGAAATTAATCCAATGGCGACTAAAAACAGAACTGAACAAATTAAAAAATATTCGGGCTGGAAATTGGATATTGGAATCATTAAGTACTTATAGTTACCTACGGTATATATTTGGAAGTGTGCTTATGACATTAGAAATGGGGGACGAATATATTACTTTGTCAAATTTAGAATTCTGGTCCAAGGATAATGTTGGAGATAATGAATTTTTGGATTACAACTTACGTGCAGTAAAGGATGGGGTAGTTATTAAGCGAATTATTATTATCAACCCTCAAATTTTAAGAAGTAAAGGAAGAAATAAAGAAAAGAATGAATTGAAACTTCTTGTAAAGGATTTTATGTCAAAAAAGGACCAAAATTCTGAGTTTTCGAAAATGTCATTGTTCTTTTACCTATCGCCAAACTCAGTTGAAGATCTAAAAGAGCCTGTACCCTTTGCTTTGATCAAAAATAGAGATAGAACAATCTTTTTGAAAATCCTTCCCAACCTAAATAAGCAAAATGGAAGAAAGCCAAGTGTTCAAATTTCATTTGCAAATGATGACAGGGAGTCGGGATATAGCAGCCTTCTTTCAAGGTATCTAACAATTGAAAAGGATAGGAATAACTTATTTTCATTAAAGGATTTTTACGACAGGTTAGTGCCTGAGGAGATTAATTAACTCCAGCATTGCATCTTTTAATATGTAACTTGCCTGAAAAGACCTATTGGGAGATTCTTTTTTTCAATTATAAAGTTTCGAAGTCATTAAAACAAAAAAACCACACAATCCATCGAGGGTAAAATTAACCTCGAATAATACTTATGGAGACCCCGCCCGACGCAGACTTCCAATGTTGACTTCCGAGGAAGACCCGATGAATCGGGTTAAGGCCTGTCTTTACCTGACTAAGTAGTACACCAATAGTTAACGTGTTAGGTTAATATAACGGGACAAATTGTGTGGGATATCTTGAATGTTCCCGAAGGAACAGATATTTTCTTTCAAAGATCAATTGAATCTGACCATAAATTACCCGTTCTCCCCCTTAATGTCAAGCCCTGTGGAAAATTATGCCTGCTTGTGTTGGCAACATGTGCATAAAGGATACCCGGATATCACTCCTAAATTAACCTCTGGAAGAGAAAATTTCCCAAAGAAAGGAAATTCTCAATCCCATTAATCCAATCCCAAAATCTCGGCAAAGAAGTCGGGCACGCGTTTCTCAGTCCAGTATTCCCGGCGGGAACCTGAGGGCACAAAGCCCACATGTCCACCCTTGATTGGGACTTCCAGATAGAAATGGGGCGTTTTTGGGGCCAGCTCTTTGGGGAAGCAATAATCCGTGAGGAAAGGATCGTCCAGGGCATTCAGGAGCAGGGTTGGGATTTTGATTCCCTCCAGAAACCCTGAAGAACTGCTTTTTTGGTAGTAATCTTCCCCGTCTTTGAAGCCATGGACGGGGCCCGTGTAGAGGTCGTCGAAGTCGGTAAGGAGGGTCAGACCCATGATCTGATCCACGATTTTGGGATCGGGAGCAAGATGGGCTTTGGTTTGGAGTTTTTCCTTGAAATAGCCCAGGAAACGACGGTTGTAAACTCCGCCAAAGGTCTTGCCAATTTTGGCGGCGCAGGAGGAAAGATGAATGGGTACAGACACCGCGGCCACCGCATCCAGCTTGCCAAGCAAAGCTTCGCCCTGTTCGCCTGCATATTTCAGGCTCACATTTCCCCCCAGACTGAATCCTGCCAGCACCCGCGTGTCGTAGTCTTCGCGTTCGAGAACCAGATTAATCACATGGTGCAGGTCAATGGTATGCCCGCTGTGGTAACCGCTCCACTTACGGTTGGGTTCGCCCGAACAACTTCTGAAATTCATGGCCAGCACATCCCAACCCCGTTTATTGAGCGCATTGACCAAAGCCATGATATAGTGCTCGTAGGCCGAGGCCTCCAACCCGTGCAGCACCACCGCGAGTCGCCGCGACCCAATCCGCGACCAGTCCAGATCCACAAAATCCCCGTCAGGCAACTCGATCCGCTCCCGCACATAGTCAGGGGCATTTACTTTGCGGGTCAGGGCCGGCCAGATGGTTTGGGTGTGACCATTTTTCAGCCAGATAGGGGGGCGGAAGGTGGAATCAATAACAGGCATTGGGCGAAATTAATAAAATGCGAAATAAATATTAATTTCTGGGTTAACTTGCAGGCTATGATCTGGATATTTCGCCTCTTATTTCGCCTCAAAGGCTGGAAAGTAAATCAAAAAAACCTGCCTGCGGGGGTCAATAAATGTGTGATGGTGGCCGCCCCGCACACCAGCAACTGGGACACCATTTTCATGACCGCGGCTTTTTCCATCCTGAAAATTCCGCTCAAATTTGCCATCAAGAAAGAGTGGATGGTCTTCCCGGTTGGGGGCCTGTTTCGCGCTCTGGGCGGAATTGGGATCGACCGCAGCCCCAAAGTGCCGGGCCAGGACCGCAAAAGCTACGTGGAGGCCATGGCCGAATTATTTGAAGGAAGGAAAGATCTGGTGATTGCTGTTTCTCCTGAAGGCACCCGGAAACTGGTGGAAAAATGGAAAACAGGTTTTTACTGGGTAGCCATGACCGCCAAAGTCCCCATTGGTCTGGGCTACCTCGACTACGCCACCAAAACCGCCGGGGTGGCCGAATTATTCCATCCTACGGGAAATTTCAACCAGGATATGGAACACATCGTGAGTGTTTATGCTCCTTATAAAGGTAAATTCCCCGAAAACTTCCGCGCCGATTTCGAACGCAAGGCAGATTGACAGAGTAAATCCCTGCTTCTATCGAAAAATTGACCTTAACTCTGTCTGAAGGCTGTATTTTTTGTAAATTCCCTTCAAAATCGGATTCATTATGAAACTCAAACTCTCAATTCTCCTTTTTTTCGCCCTGCTCAGCGCCGCTTCCATGCAGGCCCAGGGATTTTCAGTCAGGGTAGGTGGCGGTTTTGCCGTGCCTGTTTCCAAAGACGTGCTGGAAATATCTCAGTTTGCGGATACCAGTGGAAATATCTACAACGACAACGTTTACGGCACCCTTGGGGGCGGATTGCGTCTCAATGTGGCTCCTGGCTGGTGGATCAATGAGCATTTTGGAGTGGAACTTGGAGTGACCTGGCTCATGAGCAGCCGCATTACGGCCTTCCAGCAAATCGCACCCGGCACAGAAGTCAATGTGGATGCCTATACCCGTCAGTTGCAACTGGCGCCTGCATTGATGTTGCGCAGTGGAACCGAGGGCGTACAGGTGTACAGCAGGGTAGGGGCCGTATTGCCCATTATAGGCACTACCTACCAGGAGGTGAGTGTGGCCACCGTTTTTGGGGGCCAGACCTTTACCAACTACCAGAAGATCGCCAACAAGGGCTCGCTTTCCATTGGATTTCAGGGAGCAATCGGGGTGTTTTATCCCATCAACGACATGATCTCTGTTTTTGCCGAGATCGAAGCGGTGAGCCTGAAAATCAAGTCCAAAACGGCTGAAGTTACGGAATACACCACCAACGGGCAGGATTTGCTGGACAATCTGAATACCATCGACCGGTACACAAATTTCCAGGACGAGATTTCAAACAGTTCCAATAACCCTGATTTCAACTCCAACCCGGATACCAATTCTCCTCTGGAAGACCTTTCCACCAAATCACCTTACAGTGGGGCGGGCATCAACATTGGAATTATCCTGAACCTATTTTAGGGAACCTCTTAAAACTTCGAATCCCTGCGTTGGACTTGGTTCAGAAATGCTCATTTACGGTAGTAAACTGCGCTTCCCTCACCTGCGTCCGCTTTGATCTTCATCGTTTTTCGAGGTCACCTTTAGGGAAATCTTCTTTAAAAAAGCCTCATATTGGATAAATCGCACACATAATTTGGGGTTGTGCTGGCTTTTTCGTTATTTAGAACCGTTCTAAATAAAGGCCATGAAACCAGTCCGAATTCTTATTGCAGATTCCCAGTACCTGACCCGTGCGGGCCTCAGCCGTCTGATTGAGGGTCAGGAAGAATTGCTCCTGGTGGGCGAAGCCCAGAACTCTGGTCAGCTGTTTGAAAAGCTGCCCGAACTGAAGCCTGATCTCGTGATTCTCGACTATCACCAGCCGGGCAAATTTTCTCTGGAAGACATCGGCAAGCTGCAGCAGGCCATTCCCCAGCCTCAACTGATCGTAATTACCAGCGACACCAATAAGGATAATATCTTCCAGGCCTTGCAACTTGGAGTCACTTGTTTCCTGACCAAATCCTGCTCCCAGCGGGAAATTCAGAACGCCATTTACGCCACCCACCGCGAGGAAAAATTCTTCTGCAACACCATTTTGGATATCATTCTGCAAAAGCAGGTGCACCAGGTTCCCGATCAGGAGCCAGACTGTGAACCTTCCATCCTGACTGCCCGAGAAACGGAAATTATCCGCCTGGTAGCGGGGGGCATGTCCACCAAAAACATAGCCAATACCCTGTTTCTCAGCACCCACACCGTCTATACCCACCGCAAAAACATCATGAAAAAGCTGGGCATCAATTCCGCTTCAGAGATGATTCTTTATGCGATGCAATCGGGTATGGTTGGGTCTAATTAAGGACCGTTCACGGTCCTGCAGTTTACGGTTTGCGGTTTAACCAATTTCCCAAACTCCATGCATGTTCTCAACACCCGAACCCATCCCCGTTCCCTTCATTAAGGTACCGCTTTACCTTTAGATACAGCCAGGGCATGCCTTGGCTGCTCTACCCAAACTTAGGTACTTCCTACCTAAAACTGCCATTTGCAAAAATCCCTAACCTCTACGATTGCTTCAATCATACAGGCAGCCTACATTTGTCTTGTTATTTAGAATTAGTCTAAATAAGAAATGAGATAAATTATGAGCACCAAAAATATTCTTGCCTTCCTGGTCGCAGCTTCCATTCTTTTCCTGAGCGCCTGCAAGTGCAAAGATGGCGAATGTGGATATGAAGTTCCAGATACCTATTCCTTTAGCAACGTGGACATTTCGGGCCAGCAGACCCGCCTGGGAATGCTGGAGGAAATGGTCGCCTACATGAAGACCGGCAAAAACCAGGGTACGGTGCTGGATGCCTCCCTGATTCGCAATATGTTTGCCAATGCCAATGCGCCATTTTCAGACAGCGAATTCAATACCAGCGGCAAATCCCTGCAAAGCAAATGCTTTTACCTTGACACTACTGAGATTCTCGGCTGGATGGACAATCTGGCCCTGGCCAGCCAGTCGCAGGTTGCAGGCTCGAACGGACAAGCCGGGATTGTAACCTCGCCCACCAGCGCCAGCCATTACCTCCTGGATGCCAACGGTCAGGATCTGCAGGAGATTATCGAAAAAGGAATCATGGGCGCCGTTTTGTATTATCAGATGACTGCCGTTTATCTGAGCGACGACCAAATTGGCCCCACCGTGGACAATACCACCCCCGTGGCTGGTCAGGGTACAGCCATGGAGCATCACTGGGATGAGGCTTTTGGATATTTTGGGGTGCCCTTTGACTATCCCACCAATACCAGCGACCTGTATTTCATTGGGGAGTATTGCGATGAATTCGAACCTGTGATGCAATTCAGTTCCACCCTCATGACTTCCTGGACCTATGGCCGGGCTGCCATTTCCAACGACGACATGGAAACCAAAGATGCCATGGTACCCATCATTCGCCGCAATATTGAGTTGGTTTTTGCCGCGGGGGCTATCCATTACCTTAATCGTGCCAACGACAATCTGGCTGATGACGCCATACGTTCACATGCCCTTTCAGAAGGAGTCGGTTTTATCCGGGCGCTCAAATACAATCCCGAAGCAAGCATTACCACCACCCAGATCAACGACATCCTCAACCTGATTGGCTCCAATTTTTACCAGGTCACCCAAACCGGGTTGACCCAGGCGCGGGACCAGTTGAGCAGTATTTTGGGGCTGGATGAATATAAAAACGCCTTATAATATGAGTTGCAGCAAGGAAACCTGTACATGTGGAAAGAGCAGGGGAGGACTTTCACTTACCCTTTCCTTACTCGGGGGACTGGCTTTGCTGGTCGCCCTTTTTTCCTGTAAAGGCTCGGGTCCAGACCCGATCCAGTACGACAAAGCGGCCCTGCTGACCTACGTGGGCAATGAAGCCGCTGACCAATTCACTGTATTGCAGGTGAGCGCCGCGGAATTGCAGGAGCGGGTGGACAGCTTTGTGCAATCTCCCACAGACCAAAATCTGGACCTTCTGCAAACCAGTTATCTGCTGACCTGGTACTACTGGCAAAAATGCGAAGTATTTGCCTTTGGGCCTTCAGAAACCTATGCTCTGCGCAGCAACCTCAATACCTTTCCCACGGATACTGCCCAGATCAGAACGAATGTCATCAATGGCACCTGGGATCTGGCCACCGCGGCCAATGTCGACGCCAAGGGCTTTCCAGCCCTGGATTACCTCCTCAATTATCCCACGGAGCAGCAGGTGGTGAGCGATTTTCAAAACCAGCCCCTGCGGGGTCAGTATTTGCAGGCCCTGGCTGCTGAGATTGCCAGCCTGACCGGCACGGTCAGCAATGAATGGGCGGCAGGCTATGCCGCCACTTTTGCCAGCGACGAGGGCACGGGTGCAGGCAGCGCCATGAGTGATTGGGTAAATCAATTCAATTTCCAACTTGAGATGATCAAAAATGCCCGCATTGGCATCCCCCTGGGCAAAAAGACCCTGGGTTCGCCCCTGCCCGACAAGGTGGAGGCCTTTTATTCAAAGCAATCCCTTTACTTTCTTCAGACCCAGTTGAGCTGGCTGGAGGAACTTTACAACGGCACTACCCAACCCAATCAGACCTCCCACAGCCTCTATCAGATCCTGCAGGGCCTGGACGTGACCTCCAACGGTCAACCTCTGGCTGAGGTTCTGAAATCCCAGTTCCAGACGGTAAATAGCTTGGCCCAGGGTCTGACGGGTACCCTTTCAGATAAAGTGGTGAGTGATCCTGCCGACCTGAATCTGCTTCACAGCGAGATTCAAAAGCTGATCATCCTGACTAAAACGGACATGGCTTCTGCCCTTGGCATTCTCATTACCTACCAGGACAACGACGGGGATTAATTTGCAGGCAAATTCTCCCATATCATCCCTTCGAGTCTGGCTTCAGGCCCCGGTTTCCATCGCCCCTTTGGCGATGTTTCGGGTTTTATTCGGGGGTGTCATGCTGTTCAGCATCCTGCGCTTTGCCTGGAACGGCTGGATTGAAGCCCAGTACATTGAGCCTCAATTCCATTTTACCTACTATGGCTTTGCCTGGGTAAAGGCCCTGGGTGAATCGGGCATGTATTTGCTTTATGGAATCATGGCGCTCAGCGCCCTTTTGGTCGCTTTGGGGGCATTTTACCGCATTTCCAGCGTTCTGTTTTTCCTCAGTTTCACCTACAGCGAACTGATCGACAAAGCCAATTACCTGAATCACTACTATTTCATCAGTCTGGTGGCCTTTTTGCTGATCTTTTTGCCAGCTCACCGTTTCTTTTCTTTGGATGTGTGGCGGCGACCTGCCCTCAAACTAACCGAAGTGCCCCGCTGGACAGTGGGAAGCATTCGGCTGCAACTGGGGTTGGTTTATTTCCTCGCCGGGGTGGCCAAACTGAATCCTGAATGGCTCTTTGAAGCCATGCCGCTTCGCCTGTGGCTGCCCTTGCACAGCGATTTCCCCCTGATTGGCTGGTTGTTTCAATTCCCTAAAACCGCCTTTGCCTTTGCCTGGGGAGGTGCTTTATACGACCTGCTGGTGCCCTTTTTCCTGCTCTTCAAAAAGACCCGTCCCTGGGCCTATCTGGCGGTAATTGGCTTTCACCTCATGACCTGGAGCCTCTTTCAGATCGGCATGTTTCCGTGGATCATGATCCTTTCCACCCTGATATTCTTCCCCGCTTCCTTTCACCTGCGGGTAATGCGGCTGGTTGGGTTCAGGAATGGAATTGTGAAAGGAAATTACCCTGGAAATAACCCTTTGCCCGATTCTAAGAAGCTATTTACTGCTTTTGCCAAACCTTTGCTTTTGGCCTTTTTTCTCCTCCAGATGGTCCTGCCGTTCCGTTACCTGGCTTACCCGGGTGAATTATTCTGGACGGAGGAGGGATTTCGCTTCTCCTGGCGGGTCATGCTGATGGAAAAGGCTGGCTACGCCACCTTTTATGTTAAGGACCGGGTTTCTGGAGGCGAAACAGAAGTGAGCCCGGGAGAATATCTGACCCCCAATCAGGAGAAAATGATGGCTACCCAGCCTGATATGATCCTGGAATTTGCCCATTTCCTGCAGGATGAATTCTCGGCCAAAGGATTGGAAAATCCTGCCGTAAGGGCCGAAGTGTATGTTACCCTCAACGGCAAAGGCAGTCGCCTTTTCATCGATCCCAACCAGGATCTGACTCAGGTGGAAGATGGATTCGCCCACAAAACCTGGATATTGCCCTATCCTTACCCGGAAACCAAACTGGCGTTCAAATGAAGTACACTACTTTCAAAATCGCCATGCTGGGCCTGTTTGTCGTGCTGGGAAATACCTTGACCGGGCAAAATGCCTCCATCTTTGGTAAAATCACTGACAAGGAATACGGAAAGGCGGTGCAAAATGTGGAGGTGATTCTGGAACCATTGGGTGAAGTGGTCGAAACGGATATCCGGGGGGAATTTCAGTTTGAGGAATTGAAGGCAGGCAAGTACAAAGTGCTGGTGCGCCAGCCTGGATTTGTGCCCAAATCACAGCTCATTTCATTGACTGAAGGGGAGCGTAAGCGGGCAGATTTTCAGTTTGACAGCCTCAATTATCTGCTCGAAGCAGTAGTGATTGAGGAGGAAAACAGCGGTCTGGGGCTGGATCGCCTGAGTGCGGTGGATGGCATGGGGATTTATGCCGGCAAGAAAAATGAAGTCATTCGCATCGACGGATTGACTGCCAATCTGGCCACCAATAATGCCCGTCAGGTTTTTAGCCGGGTGGCAGGCCTCAATATCTGGGAAAGTGACGGCGCGGGCCTGCAACTTGGCATTGGCGGACGCGGCCTCAGCCCCAATCGCACCTCCAATTTCAACTCCCGTCAGAATGGTTACGACATCTCAGCTGACGCCCTGGGTTACCCGGAAAGTTATTACACACCTCCCACCGAGGCCCTGGAACGCATTGAAGTGGTGCGGGGAGCAGCTTCCCTTCAGTACGGCACCCAGTTTGGCGGCATGCTCAACTTCGTTTTCAAAGAAGGTCCACGGGACCGAAAAATCCAGTTTACCACCCGCCAGACAGCCGGATCGTGGGGCCTTTTCAACTCCTTCAACAGCCTGGGGGGCACGGTGGGGAAATTGAATTACTACGGATTTTACCAGTTCAAACGGGGCAACGGGTGGCGTCCCAATTCTGGTTTTCGGGTGCACACCGCCTTTGGGGGAATGCGCCTGGCGGCCAGCAAAAGGCTTTCATTCGGGCTGGAATACACCTTCATGGACTACATTGCCCAGCAGCCCGGCGGGCTGACAGATGCCCTATTCAACCAGAATCCCCGCCAGTCCATTCGTGAGCGCAACTGGTTTCAGGTGCAGTGGAACCTGGCTGCTCTGACCGCAGATTATAAATTCAACGCCCGCACCAAGCTCAATGTGCGCAACTTTGGCCTGCTGGCCAACCGCGACGCCCTGGGCTTTCTCGGCCTGATCAGTCGGGTGGATCCCCTCCAGGAGCGCAACCTGATCCATGGATACTTTCGCAATTTTGGCAACGAAACCCGACTCATCCACAAATATGACCTGCGGGGTAACCCCTCTGCCTTGTTGGTGGGCGCCCGCTACTACCAGGGCTACGCCATCAATCAACAGGGCAACGCCAATGACGGCTACGGACCCGATTTTTACTTCCTCCAGCCCGATTCCCTTGATTCTGATTACCACTTTCCGAGCCGCAACATCGCTGCTTTTGCGGAAAACATGTTTGCCCTCACCCCCCATTTCAGCCTGACCCCGGGAATCCGCTTCGAACACATCTACACCTCTTCAGCTGGATATTTTGTGGACCGTGCCACAGACCTTGCGGGCAATATTATCTTTGAGCAGCGTACCAACGATGCCAAACAACGTACCCGCAATCTGGTTCTGATGGGACTGGGAGCCAGTTTCAAGCCCAAAGCAGGCCTGGAGATTTATGGAAATTTCTCTCAAAATTACCGCGCCATCAACTTCAATGACCTGCGCATTGCCAATCCCAATTTTCGCATTGATGAAAACCTGCAAGACGAGAAAGGCTTCAATTCTGATCTCGGAATCCGGGGCGAATTGGGCAAACTGCTGACTTATGATGTCAGTCTGTTTTACCTCTGGTACAAAGACCGGATCGGGTTGGTGCTGAAATCTGATTCCCTCACTTTCAATACCTATCGTTACCGTACCAATGTGGCCGACAGCCGCAATCTGGGGGTGGAATCTTTCGTGGAAATGGACCTGCTGCGCCTGATCAAGGGGCGGGAGTTTCCCTGGAGCCTGGCTCTCTTTTCCAACCTGGCCCTGATCGACGCCCGCTACATCCATTCAGACGAAATAGCTATCAACAACAAAAAGGTGGAGTTGGTTCCTTCCATTACCTTCAAAACCGGCCTGAATTTCGCCTGGAAATCCTTCAAAGCCAGCTGGCAATTCAGCTACACAGGCCAGCATTTTACCGACGCCACCAATTCCACTTATTCCCCCAACGCAGTCAATGGCCTGGTGCCAGCCTATTACGTCACCGACCTGTCCCTGAGCTACAAATGGCGCATGCTCACCTTTGAAGGCGGCCTCAACAACCTCACCAATAACCTGTATTTCACCCGCCGCGCCGCCGCCTATCCAGGCCCCGGGATTATCCCTTCGGACGGCAGAAGCTTTTATGTGACGGTGCAGGCGAAGTTTTAGGGTGATTGGGTGAATGTTTGAGTTAATCCCAGGGTTGATTTTTTCTTTTTATTGCCCTGCAACTGCCTTCAGGTACTGCTCAAAGCTGGCATACCTTTTCAGATTACCCTTAGAATCCAAAGTCAGGTAGAGGCCGGGAAATTGCAGGAGCCCGGCAATCAGTTTGTCCTGCCAGGCAGGAGGAGCGACCTGACGGATTATCCGCGCCAGATCGCCTTTTTCATGCAGAAGGAAATGACATTCCCCATCGTCATGGGTTCTCAGACTTCCCAGGCCTGCCAATCTGACCTCAAACTCAATCAGCCCAAATTCCCCTTCCTGCTCCAGAAATGTGACGATCTCACCCACGGTTTGCCAGGCGGGGAATTCTTTTTCAGTCGCCCACCCATAATTTTGGTAAGAGGACGCCCCCACAATGATGGATTCAACCCGGGTGTCAGGATGCAGAATGCGTAGGGCATCAAGTGTGGTAAAATCACCCAGGTAAAGTTCCAGGCCCTTTTCAGAGGGACGGTATAAGTAGCAGGATGGCTCAAACACACCTTTCATGCCTTCAATCCCCTTAATCTCTATTTTCTAACATCTAACCTTTAAAATCTTACGGCTTTCCTCTAAGGGGGGGGTAAAACCCACCCCAATGGATTCATTTCAATGGCTGGTTCAGCCTTTTATGGATTCAGGCCAATGTGAGATCACATGGACACACCCGTTTGGGGGCTGAAGCCCCCAAACAATCATTTCCAGGGCCTAAGTCCGCCATTCTCTAAAATCTAAATCAATCCAGGGGATTGAAGCCGCGAAGCGGGGGTGTATTTTGGCGAAGCCAACCAGGGTGGGGTGGCCTTGCCAAAACCAGGGGGCGGCCTTGAGGGATGGGAGTGGGCGGCTGGGGGCTTTGTGTGCTGGGTCCGTGGTGTGATGGGGCAGGGTTCAGGTTTTGGCGCTTTTTGCTTCTTTTTCTAAAAAAGAAGGCCTGCCCGGCCAGGGCACCCCAAAAACTAACTACCAAATTTAAATTTTGCGACAACTTGTTGTCGCTTACGACGCCCTAAGAGCCTAACATATAGAATCTAAGGACTAACGACTCCCTTCAGAATCCAGGCCAGATTGCCCGTATGCATACTTTCATGCCGAATGGCATGATACAAGGCCACCCTGCGGGTGGTCCGCCAGGTCTCAGAAATGTTGACTTCCTCATCCAATTCAGAATCCGGGCGGCTTTTCAGCCAACTCATGGCCGTATTATGGACCAGGTCCATCATTTGCAGCACTTCAGGCCAGGGCATGAATTCGGTAATCTTCGCCGGGTCTGTGCCGTAGGAATACTGGTCAAAATAGGGAAGAAAGGGGAGGGGGCCAGAGGTTGCCTGCAGCAAAAGGTCGTTCTCGGCC
This sequence comes from Bacteroidia bacterium, assembly GCA_020635905.1. Classification (GTDB taxonomy): domain Bacteria; phylum Bacteroidota; class Bacteroidia; order J057; family JADKCL01; genus JACJYV01. The sequence continues at coordinate 173,329 of JACJYV010000003.1, read as the reverse complement.
CAGGTACAATGGCAGGCAATCCAGTAGGCAGAATTCACCTCATAATCACCCATTTTCAAACGCGTGTGCAGGTGGGCTTCGGGAACTTTGTCCAGGTGGTGACGGAAAAGCTTGCGACCGTAATCAAAGATCTCGGCAATGGTCTGGAATTCGGTTTTCATAATAGACGGGTTTTAGGGCCTGACTCTTGCAAATTTAGGCAGAATATACCGGGGTGGCGAATCTAATTCACCAAAAATAATCCCCACAACCTTGCATCCCTTCAGACAAATGGGGATTTTTAACTAAATTTGAGGGACTAATTAACTTAGGCGGAAGCATCCCTGAGGATATCAGGTTTTATGAACAACCAACCGGATACAAAGTCAAAAAATACATTTTATCTGATCTGCAAGGTGCTGAGCCTGGCTGGTTTCCTCTTGTTTGTCAATCCACTTCAGGCTCAGATTCAGGACGAATTTACCCCACGCACCGGGCAACTTACCAGCGTGGGCAAGACCGGTTTCCCATTTGCGGCCCAATCCTTCTATTCCAATGTCAATGTGGTGCGCCACATTGGGATCTGGCTGGCAGAATCCAGTCCCCAGGGGCAAGTCACCATTTCCATCGCTCCCGATCTGAACGGCTATCCCAACCTCAATAACATTCTGTATGAATCCTCCCTCATGGATCCCGGCCCGTTGGGCCAGTGGTTCATTGATTCCTCCCTGACCCTTTCTGTGATTCAGGGACAAAAATACTGGATTCTGGCCGACGGCTATAATAATGCAGGGAGCTCGGGCGCAGCCCATGTGGGCACCTCATCCAGCTTTACGGATACGGGTGAGGACCTCATTTATGCACTCAACGCCCTGCCAACCTGGGATACGCTTCAGGGCTCCCGTCTGGCTATTAGGGTCAACGGGGATACCTGCAGCTTTGCCGGAAATATTTTTGTGAATTCGATTGCCTCCTTTTGTCAGGGAGATTCAGCTCAACTTGTCGCCAATCCAGGCTTCGCCCAGTACCTTTGGAGCATGGGTGATACCACCTCCTCCATCTGGGTAAGTTCTGCCGGGACCTTTGTATTGACCGTGTTTGATTCCCTGGGTTGTGCTGCCATTGATACCGGGTACGCGTTCTCCTACGGGGCGCCAAATTTTTCCCTCGGTCCTGATCTGGAGGATTGCCCCAGCACTCAATTTGACCTGACCGCCCCTCTGGGGGCTTATACTTACCTCTGGAGCACAGGAGATACGGTCTTTACCATCAGGGTTGACCAGGAAGGAACCTATTATCTCGAGGTAACCAATGTTTTTGGCTGTACAGGCATCGACTCGGTCGAAGTGACCCTTCTTCCCACTCCCTCGCCCGACCTGGGTGGAGATTCCCTCATCTGCCAGGGTAAAGTGCGGGTCATCGACGCTGGAGCGGGTTATTCCAGCTATTTCTGGTCCGACGGGCAAACCACCCGCTCCGTGGTGGTCACCACCACGGGTAGTGTTTCCGTGGTGGTACTCGACAGCAACGGGTGTCTGGGGAGTTCAAATACGGTAAAAACCACCGTTGTGCCCCGCCCGGGGCAGCCCACCATTTCCAAAAACGGTGATTTGCTTACTGCCAGCCAGGCTTTTGCTTACCAATGGCTGCTGGAAACCAGCCCCATCAGCAATGCAACTGCCCAAACCTGGTTTCCCCTGGCAACGGGAAATTATGCCGTACAGATCACTGACACCAACGGATGTACCAATCAGTCAACGGAATTGTATGTGGTGACGGAGGTGGGAATGGATGACATCCCGGGCGGATTTTCCCCCAATGGTGACGGCATCAACGACTATTTTGAAGTGGTGGGTCTTGAGTTTTTTCCGGGAAATGAATTCAGGGTTTTTAACCGCTGGGGGAATGTGGTGTACGAAACCACAGATTTTCAGGGTGCCTGGAATGGAATGGGAAACAGCGGCAAGCCTTTGCCTGATGCCACTTATATTTACATTTTGGACTTGAAAAATGGCGCTCCGCCCTTCCAGGGGACGGTGGTGATTAACCGCTGAGATGAAAAGATGGGTGCTGATCATAGGGATAATGAGTTTGCTGGGAAATCTGATGGCCCAGCAGGATCCCCTGTACAGTCAGTACATGTTCAATGGGTTGGTGCTCAACCCCGCCTATGCAGGCAGCCGTGAATCGGCCAGCCTGACTCTGATCGCCCGCCGCCAATGGACCGGCCTGGACGGAGCCCCTTCCACCGGGTCGCTCAGCTTCCATTCCCCCTCCCGCAACGATCGCAATGGCTACGGTTTTACCTTTGTTTACGACCAATTTACCCCCGTGCGCCGCATGGATTTTCGGGGAAGCTATGCCTTGCGTATTCCCCTGGGCAAAAGCTGGCTTTCCGTTGGAGTACAGGGAGGATTCGATCAGATCAAAGCCGATTTCAATACGGTATCAGTTAAGAATCCCAATGATCCGGCCTTTTCCGGGAATGTCTTCAACATCCTGCGGCCTGCCGCAGGGACGGGCATTTACTTCCGTTCTGATAACGTCTATGCGGGATTTTCCGTGCCAAATGTGATACCCTATTCCCTCCATCCTAAAGTAGCCGAAACCCTGGAAAGCCGTCGCTACACCCACTATCTGCTTACGGGTGGGCTGGTTTTGCCTCTGGGATCTGCCGTGAAATTCAAGCCTTCATTTTTGGCCAGAATGGTGGCGGGAGCCCCGGTTTCCCTCGATCTGAATGGAAGCTTTCTCTTTGCAGAAAAGCTCTGGATTGGGGGTTCATGGCGCATGAAAGATGCCCTGGTGGGTATTTTGGAGTTAAATATCACTCCCCAGTTGCGGCTCGGTTATGCTTACGATTATTCCATTTCGGGACTGGGTAGCTACCAAAGGGGAGGCCACGAATTCATGTTGGGGTTTGATTTTGGAGTGGAAAAAGACCGCATGTTATCGCCAAGAAACTTTTAATGAGAAGCTGTTTACATATTGCCCTCTTCGTTTGGATGGCCCTCTGGGTCAACTGCCTTTCTGCCCAGAAAGGGAAGGCAGATCGCCTTTACCGTAAAATTGCATTTGCCAAAGCTGCGCCTTTGTACGAAAAGGCCCTGGCAAAGAAAGATGATCCCCTGCGCCTGGAAAGGCTGGCTGATTGCTATTGGCAATTAGGAAACATGAAAAAGGCGGAGCAATGTTACGCCAAACTGAGCGAAAACCCCGAAGCAGGGGTGGGAGTGCTCTACCGCTATGCCCAAACCCTCAAAAGTGGAGGCAAGTATGAAGAAGCCCAGAGCTGGTTTCGTACCTATGCAGAAAAGGCCGGGAAGCCAGAAGAAGGCGAGTGTCTGGCCGCTTCCTGCCGCAAAGCTGAAGACCTGCGCCAGGATTCAGCCCGCTACGAAATTTCCACCCTGCCCTTCAACTCTCCCTGGTCAGACATTTGCCCCGTTATTTACCGCAATGGGATTGTATTTACCTCAAACCGTCCGCATGGAAATTTCCTCAAAGCCACTTCCAGCCTGGATAATGCCCCTTTCTATGACCTTTTTTACGTAAAACCCGATCCTCTCACCACCTATACAGAGCCTGAATTTTTGCCTGGCAGACTCAATACCCGCTACCACGACGGTCCGGCCGCTTTTTCAGAGGCCCAGCACATTGCCTACCTTACCCGCAGCAACCTGAGCCGGGGACGGGTGCGCCGCGATGTGCAAAAGGTCAATCACATGGGCATATTCCGTTCCAAACTGGTGGCCAATCGCTGGGTGGCTCTGGATGCCTTGCCGTTCAACAGCGAGGATTATTCGACCGCCCACCCCAGCCTGGACAAAGACGAGATAACCCTTTATTTCTCCTCAGATATGCCGGGCGGTTTTGGCGGAAAGGACCTTTATGTGACCACCTGGACCGATTCGGGCTGGACGCCAGCCGAGAATCTCGGCTCTGAGGTTAATACGGAGGGAAACGAAGTTTTCCCCTCCATCCATACCGACGGTACCCTTTACTTTGCTTCCACCGGACATGCCGGGCTGGGTGGGCTGGATGTTTTTTCAGCGGTTAAAGCAAGTGGTCATTGGGGCAAAGTCCGCAACCTGGGTTACCCCATCAATACCTCCTGGGATGATTTTGGGCTGGTCTGGAAATCAAGCAATTCGGGCGGGTATTTTTCCTCCAATCGCCCGGGGGGCCGGGGCGATGATGATATTTATTACGTCGAACGCAAGGCCTACCTCTTTGGAAAAGTAGTCAGTGACCGGGATGAGAAGCCTCTTTCAGGAATTGAAGTCAGGATTTTGGGACAGAATGGAGATACCTCACTTTATGCTTCCAACCTGCGGGGAGAATTCGACCACCCCATCCGCCACGGGGAGCGCTACCGTTTGCTGATCACTTCTGACCGCTTCAAACCCCTGACTTTCGACATTTCCACCCGCGGGATTCCGGTCAGCGACGATATCCGGGCGGAATTTCGCATGATCTCTGAGGCCTCCTTCAATCTGTTTATTCAGGTGACGGAAAGCGGGACCGGCAATCCCATTGCCCAGGCCATGGTGGTGCTGGAGGGTGATCGCAAGCGGGAAATCAGACTGGATAATAAGGGACAATGGAAGGGTGAATTACCCCTGGGCATTGATTTTACCGGCAATATTTCGGCAGATGGATTTGAGGACAGTGAGATCAAATTTACCACCCGCGACATTGAAGGTACAGTGGAATATGTCATAGAGCGCTCTCTCGAACGTCGCAAAGTGACGGCAAAGCCGCCACAAGGAGCTTTTGTAGCTACCCGCACCACCAACTCAGACACTCCCGTGCCTGCCCGTGACTTTACCGGGCCACGGATTAGCGTGACCGGAACCGTAACCGATCCGCAGGGAAATCCGGTCGCTGGCGCCCGAATCCGGGGTACAGAATGGTGGGGCCAGGCCACTACCGGCCAGTCCCGAACAGATGCCCAGGGCAATTATAAAATAGAATTTCCCGTGAAGAAAACCCATGCCGTAGCCGTGGATGCTCCCGGGTTCAAACCCGGTCGCAGGAAGGAAGCTGCCGGGCGGGAATGGGGCAAATCTGATGCCCTGACCATTAGCTTTCAGTTGGAAGCACCTGCATCCGGGGATTTGCTGGTGCAGGTGCCCTATTTCAAAGGACAGGACCAAATGGGCCTTTTTGCCTACAAAGACCTGGACGAAATGGCCGACTGGATTGCGGTCAATCCGGGATGGGTGCTGGAACTGGAAGGGCTGGCCGAACCTGGATGGGCGACCTCCCGGGCTCAGGATCTGGCCGCCCGCAGGGCGGCCGCGGGCCAAAAATACCTCCTTGGAAAGGGAGTGCCTGCCTCATCTCTGGTGGTACTTCCCGCGAGTACTCCCCAGTCAAGCTCCGTTTACGGGCTGAACGTGCGCATTCGCAAGGCAGAAAAACAATAACCTGACCTTTTTGGAAAATTGGATTCCCTGACGTAGTTTATCGGGTATGTGGTGGTTAACTATACTAATTGTGATCGGGGCCTATCTGGCCCTCAGTTTCGTGATCTTCCTGATCCAGGAATACTTCCTTTTTCATCCAGAAAAGCTCCCTCCTGACTTTCAATTCAGTTACAATCGTCCCTTTGAGGAGCTTTACTTTGAAGTCAAGGAGGGGGTGCGCATCAATGGTCTGCATTTCAAAACTGAGAATCCCCGCGGGATGGTGCTTTATTTTCACGGCAATACCCGAAGTGTGAAAGGGTGGGGAAAATTCTCCCTGGATTTTACCAATAATGGCTACGATGTGGTGATGGTGGATTACCGTGGATTTGGTAAAAGTACGGGAAAACGGAGCGAGTACGGACTCAAGAATGACGCCCAATTTGTTTACCACGAACTCACCAGGAAATTCCCCGAAGAAAACCTGATTCTCTACGGACGTTCCATGGGCTCGGGCTTTGCGGCCAAGCTGGCTTCCAATAATTCGCCCCGCATGCTGGTGTTGGAATGCCCGTATTACAGCCTGTTTTCTGTTGCCAACCGCTATTTATTCCTCTTTCCGCTCTCCTACGTGATGCGCTTCAAACTGCGTACCTTTCAGTGGATGCGCTACATTCACGTCCCGGTTTACTGCATTCACGGCACCAAAGACCGCCTCATTCCCTTTCAGTCCAGTCTCAAACTGGTGAAGGACGTGCCGGCCAAATCAGAGGTGTTCTTAATAGAAGGGGCAGGCCATAATGACCTGCCCGACTTCCCTGAATATCATGAAGCGCTCCGCACCATTCTTGGAGCCTGAGCCAGCCGTTTACTGAATGACCAGTTTACGGGTGTAAATTCCCTTTTCTGATTGAATTCTGAGGTGATAGGTGCCCTGGGCAGCCCCACTCAGATCTATTTCACGGGTGTAATTGCCTGCTGCATCCTGCAATTGCCTTTGGTAAATGATCCTGCCGCGGGCGTCCACAATCAGAATTTCAATCTCCTCTGGCAGCGCCTGGGCTTCCAGATGGAAGAGGCCGTTACCCGGGTTGGGGAAGATTTCAATTGCGCTTCCCGGGCCAAATTCATCCAGACCCGTAATCAGCGGAACCGTCTGGCAGGTGCTGTCATAACCGCAGTTGTTGTAAGCCGTCATGCAGACCACGTAATTGCCCTGCAGGGTATAGGTATGCACCGGGTTTTGCTGGATGGAGAATGAGCCGTCGCCAAAATTCCAGTAAAACTGATTGGCTCCATTGCCCGCCAGACTGGTGAGATAGACCGTGTTTCCACTGGTGGTGAAGCTGAATCCACCCGTCGGCAGCGGACAGTTGATGGTCACCGTTTTGCAAAGGGTATCAGAATCACAACTGTTCCAGGCCGTCATGCAGACCGTGTAGGTGCCGCTGGAGGAATAGGTATGGATGGGATGCTGTACCGTGGACCATTGTCCGTCCCCAAAATCCCACCACCAGTTGGTGGGGTTATTGGTGGAGTTGTTGGTAAATACCGCCGTTTGATTGCTCACCGTGGCGTTGAAACCAGCCACAATGGGCGGACAGGTGATATTTACATAATGACAAACGCTATCCGTGCCACAGGTGTTTTCCGCGATCAGGCAAACCTGATAAACTCCTGGTTGAGGGTAGGTAAAAGTGGGATTCTGCTGGTAAGATTGCACCCCGTTGGTCCCAAAGTACCAGTGCCAATAAGTGGGATTATTGGTGGATTGATCCAGGAAAGTAACCGTATTACCTGTTATGGAATAGGTGAATGCTGCCGACGGGGCATTGCAATTAAGCGTAACGGTCTTACAGACTGTATCTGCGTCGCAACTGTTCCAGGCCGTCATACAAACGGTGTAGGCCCCGCCATTTGCATAGGTATGGGTCGGATTCTGGGTGTAGGCGTATTGACCGTCCCCGAAATCCCAGTACCAGTTAGTGGGGTTGTTGGTGGAGATGTCAAGGAAATTCACCACGTTTCCGTTTACGGTGGCAATAAATGTCGCCGCAATGGGCGGACACGATACCGTGACCAACTGGCAGGTGCTGTCGTATCCGCAACTGTTGTAAGCCGTGAGGCAAACCACATAGGTCCCCGTTTGCGCATAAGTATGCGAAGGATTCTGGCTGGTGGAATTGGTCCCGTCCCCGAAATTCCAGTAAAACTGATTGGCCCCATTGCCTGCCTGGCTGGTAAAATAGACCGAGTTACCCGCTATTCCGTAGGTAAATCCACCCGTTGGCAGGGCACAGTTGACCGTAATAACCTGGCAGATGGTATCCGCATCGCAGTTATTGAAAGCCGTCATACAGACCGTGTAAACCCCGCCGTTGGCATAGGTATGAGTTGGATTCTGGGTGTAACCGCTTTGCCCGTCCCCGAAATTCCAGTACCAGTTGGTGGGGTTATTGGTGGATTGATCAAAGAATGTTACCGTAGATCCGCTCACATTATATCCAAAGGCAGCCACAATGGGCGGACAACCAATCGTAATGGTCTGGCAGGTGCTGTCGTATCCGCAACTGTTGTAGGCCGTGAGGCATACCACGTAATTACCTGGCTGATTATAGGTGTGGGTTGCGTTCTGGGATGTTGCATAGCTGCCGTCCCCGAAATTCCAGTAAAACTGATTGGCCCCGTTGCCCGCCTGGCTGGTAAAGCTATAGGTCAGGCCGCTGTTGGTGTAGGTAAAGCCACCCGTAGGCAGGGCACAATTGATGGTAATGATCTGACAAATGGTATCTGCATCGCAATTATTCCAGGCCGTCATACACACTGTATAAACCCCGTTATTGGCATAGGTATGAGTGGGATTCTGGGTGTAAGCGTATTGCCCGTCCCCAAAATTCCAGTACCAGTAGGTGGGATTATTGGTGGACTGATCAAAGAAATTTACCACTGAGCCGCTTACATTATACCCAAAGGCAGCTGAAATGGGCGGACAACCAATGGTAATGGTCTGGCAGGTACTGTCGTATCCGCAACTGTTGTAAGCCGTGAGGCATACCACATAGGTGCCCGGCTGGCTATAGGTATGGGTTGCGTTTTGGGAGGTGGCATAGCTGCCGTCCCCAAAGTTCCAGTAAAACTGATTGGCCCCATTGCCCGCCTGGCTGGTGAAACTATAAGTCAACCCGTTGTTGACATAGGTAAATCCGCCCGTGGGCAAGGCACAATTGATGGTAATGATCTGACAAATGGTATCTGCATCGCAATTATTCCAGGCCGTCATACACACCGTATAAACCCCGTTATTGGCATAGGTATGAGTAGGATTCTGGGTGTAAGCGTATTGCCCGTCCCCGAAATTCCAGTACCAGTAGGTGGGGTTATTGGTGGATTGATCAAAGAAATTTACCACAGAGCCGCTTACATTATACCCAAAGGCAGCTGAAATGGGCGGACAACCAATCGTAATGGTCTGGCAGGTGCTGTCGTATCCGCAACTGTTGTAAGCCGTGAGGCATACCACATAGGTGCCCGGCTGGCTATAGGTATGGGTTGCGTTTTGGGAGGTGGCATAGCTGCCGTCCCCAAAGTTCCAGTAAAACTGATTGGCTCCGTTGCCCGCCTGACTGGTAAAGCTGTAAGTCAACCCGTTGTTGACATAGGTAAATCCGCCCGTGGGCAAGGCACAATTGACGGTCACCTGTTGGCACAGGGTATCTGAATCACAACTATTCCAGGCCGTCATACACACCGTATAAACCCCGTTATTGGCATAGGTATGATTGGGATTCTGGGTGTAGGCGTATTGTCCGTCCCCGAAATCCCAATACCAGTTGGTGGGGTTATTGGTGGACAGATCATTGAAACTAACCGTACTTCCGCTTACACTTGAGCTGAATGCGGCCACAATCGAGGGACAACCAATCGTAATTTGCTGGCAAACGCTGTCCATACCGCAGGAACTCCAGGCCTCAACGCAAACATGGTAGGTGCCCGGCTGGGAATAGGTATGCACAGGGTTTTGCAGGGTGGAAGTGCTCCCGTCGTCAAAAATCCAAAGCCACTGACTGGCTCCGTTGCCTGATTGGTCCAGAAAGGTCACGGTGTTTCCACTGACGGAATAGCTGTATCCTCCGTTTGGCAGGAGGCAATTGACCACGATCTGCTGGCAAAGGGTATCTGCATCGCAGTTATTCCAGGCTGTCATGCAAACGGTAAAAGCTCCGTTTGAATAATAATTATGGCTTGGATTCTGGGTATAGGCATATTGCCCGTCCCCGAAATCCCAGTACCAGTTGGTAGGATTACTGGAAGATTGATCGGCGAAACTAACCACTGTTCCGTTGACCGTATAGCTAAAGGCTGATCCAATGGGCGGACAGGTATTATCCTCAATCAGAATATCGTCAAGCGCCATATCCGACCAGAAACCATTGCCCGTTTCACCTCTGATCCTGAGTTTGACCGTACCTCCCGCGTAATTCGAAAGGTTGACAATCGCATTTTTCCAGATATCTCCCTTGTCACCGCTGATGGGAGTCATAATGTCATTGATCCAGGTTCCCGCCGTATCAATATCCACGTGCAGGGTACCCTGAGTGGAGCCGTACATGTGGTACCAGAAGTTAAGAGTAGGATTGGTGGCAGTTGACAGATCAATGCAACCAGTTACCAGGTGAGCCACGGTGGTGGTGCACCCGTTGGAGGCTTCCAGATAGACGTAATTTCCCGTAGAAGTTCCCGGATCATGGTCAATGGATGGGCCCGTGGTCTGGGAGGGAGTGCCGCCTTCATCCACCCGCCAGTCAATATCGTCTACCACTCCGTTCGGCTCGTTGGTCCAGATTCCACTGATGGGACAGGTGGTAACACCACAGTCAGGATTGGTACTGCACAGGCCAAAACTCTCGAAATCCTCAGAAAGGGGCAAGGTTGCACCATTTCCAACCTGGATGTAATTGACCTTGGTTTCTGTGTCGGTCGAGGTTCCATTACCCGAGGTGAGGGTTACGGTGTAACTGCCCGTATTGGCAAATATTACTTTGGGATTTTGGGAACTTGCATTGGTGCCTCCAGTGTAAGAGTAGGTACCCGGGCTGATGGACCAGGTCCAGGAAGTGGGTGTGGTGTTGGAAAGATCCGTAAAGGAAACGGTTTCCCCGGGACAAACAGAGGTAAGGTTGGCGTAAAAATCCGCGATGATAGGCGCATTGGGATCCACAATCTGGATGTCGTCAATGGCAATGTCGCTTTCAAAACCTGTTCCCGTAATTCCCCTGAAACGGATCGCAATGATATTGCCGTTGAAGGCACTGAGGTTCACCGTGGCCGTATTCCACACATTTCCATGATTACCCGTGAAGGCAGGAGTCACGTTTTGAGTCCAGGTGCCTCCGCTCAGGACGTCGACATGCAATTCACCCATGGTGGTGCCATACATGTGGTAGGCAAAGGTGAGGGTGGGGGTGACCGAGTTGGTCAGGTCAATACAGGGCGAGAGCAGGTTTGCGACTTTCTGGGCACAGGTGCCTGAAGCCTCGAGATAGAGGTAGTTTCCCGTGGTGGTACCCGGATTGTAATCAGTGGTGGGACCAGTACCTGTAGAGGGCGTTCCGCCCTCGTCTGTGCGCCAGTCAATGTCGTCCTGGCTGAGGTTTACCTCATTGGTCCAGCCGTTGGCCATGGCGCAAACCGTCACCTCGCAGTCTGCGGTGGTGCCGCACAGGGCAAAGGTTTCGAAATCCTCTGAGTAGGGCAGTGAAACCAGGGTGCCTGCACTCACATTTACCGTAGTGGTGGTGGTGTCGTTGAAATGATTTCCATCCCCGCTTTTGCTGGCCCAGGCTTTGATCTGGTAGGTGCCCGGGGTATTGAGATTGATGGTCTGGGTAAAGGTGTAATTCAGTGAATTTCCCGAAGAAAGGGGCCCGGCAATGGTCTCGTTGATAATGGCGCCTCCATTGACCTGGTAGTGGACAGGGATGGCGGTAAGGCTGTTTATTCCTGAATTACCCAATGCAATCTTCACCTGAGATGCTCCCAGTCCGGCGCAATTTTGCATATTGCCCGAGGGGCTGATAATCTGGGTTACGGCCGCATCAATGGCGATGGGGCAGTTCCAGGTGCCCGGACCTTTGTTGATGGCGATGGCCCGGCGGCCAATCGCCCCGTTGGGACCGAGCGCTTTCACACTCACCCAATAGGTGTTATTGAAGTTGATTGGCCCGATGGCGTAGGAAGTGGCACTGGTTTGTCCCACGAAATCCATGTATTTATTGCCCAGCATACTCACTTCATACCCCGTGGCTCCCGCAACCGGGTTCCAGGAAAGTAAAAAGGTATCCGGACAGGCCCAGGGCACGGTCAGGTTGGTGGGTACGTTGATGATGGAGAAGTTGGCATCCGATTGGTCGGTGGAAGTTCCCCGGGTAACCCTCACCCGGCAAAGCCCGGTGGGAGTGATGCTGGGTACCACCCAATCCAGGTATCTTTGGCTGGATGATACGTTTGTCGCAATGGTGCTCCAGGTTGATCCGTTATTGGTGGAGTATTGCACCGTGAAGGTTCCGCTGTTTCCGTAGGCATCCCACCTGATCTTTTCAGTTTCGCCCGGCACCAGTCCTTCCCCCCCGATGGGGTAGGTGAGGTCCACTGCAGTAGTCCTGAATTCCCACACCAGCCAGTATTTTTGCGGTCCCTGCGGGACCGAAGGTCCCGTCACGGTTACCGTGTAGTTGCCCGCCACCGGGTTGGCCAGGGTCACCTGCTCCATATTATTCAGGTTGTCCACCCCGCGGGTGGCATTGGCGTTCAGGTTGGTTGGATTGGGCGTATGGTCGAGTTTCCAGGGATTATAGACCTGGGCCGTGGGAGTGGTCAGGGTCATGTTGAGGTTATTGACCAGGGCTGTGGAAGCATTGGCGGCAGCCTCATAATCGTGCCAGTAGATCATGGCCCGTACTTCTGCCGTGCCGGAAGGCACGGCAATGGTATGCGTTTTGGTTTGTCCCTGGCTGATGGTTTGGGAAGTGTAACGGTTTTGCTCCAGCGTCTTCACCGCAGCCAGAGAATTGATCCTGCCATATCCGTGCTTGAAGTCGGGACCTGGATTGCCGATGTCTTCGGCGGTATTCATCAGGCAGGCCTTGATCAGGGCTGATTCAGGGTCAGCATTGCCGTTGAGGCTGCGGTAAGCATGAATCAGTTGAGCGAAATTCCCCGAAACCCCCGGACACGCCATGGAAGTTCCGGTCAGGTAGGCGTATGCATTGGCGCCATAGGTGGAGTACACATTCGTTCCTTTGGCCGCAAGTTCGGGCTTAATCCGTCCGTCGTGGGCCGGTCCGCGGCTTGAAGAAGTGGCCAGGTTATCGTTGGCATCCAAATTGGCTACTGCAATTACATTTTTGCCCACTTTTACGCCTCCCGTCACATTTCCCCAGTTGGCACCTGCTCCGTATCCGCAATCAGATGTTCCGTTATTTCCTGCCGAAAACACATGGATCAGATTCGGCATCTGCCTGATTTGCTGATCAGCCGTGCGGGCGAAGGTGGTGTATCCGGCATTGCAGCCGTTGGAGTATGAGGTGGAGGTGATGCGCACCCCCGGATTGGTATAGCTGGTCGGCGTGCTGTTGATCGCATCCCAGACTGAGTAATTCCACAAGGTCACCCCAAAAGCATTGCCCCGCCCCAAAGGATCGAGGTTGCCCGCACCCATGATGATCCCGGCGCAGTGATCCCCATGGTCTCCTGAGTTGGTCGAGACGTTGGTCTCGTCGAGGCGGCCAGTATAGTCGATATGGGGACCAATGATTCCATCATCGCCCAGGGCGACAATGACTCCCGTGCCGTCATAATGGCGGCCTGCGCCATAGTCTGCGGCTACCACATTCGAGCGGTGCAGGGTCCTTCCCGTATAGTTTTCAGCTTCAGCCGGAGGGTCAACGGGTTCCACAAAGGCCACAAAAGGATAGGTTGCCGCCTTTTTATACACACTGGCAGGCACCCTTACGGTCAGGAGATTGGCATAATCATTTCGTCCCAAAACCGGGATAAAATAGGTTCTCATGATTCCAGCCACCAGTTCCGGGTCCAGATCACGGTAGTAAGAAATATTCAGATCCACATTTTTGGCATCTGCAATGGCATGCACGGGCATTTCATCCCGCAAAAGCCGCGCATCCAGTTTGAATTCCGGATCAATTTTCAACAGACTTCTCACCCCGTAATCCCTGAGGTTTTGCAGCGGATAATTTTCGGGAAAGGATGCGATGTAGGTCTTTTCGGGCAGATAATCCAGAAAGGAAATTCCGCTCATTACCATTTTATCCTTCAATTCCTGGAGCGGAACCTGGTAGAACTGAAGGTAAACATAGATTCTGCCGGCAAATTTCTGGTCAGCGAGGAAGCCGGGATTATCCAACACTTCTTCCAGATTTTCTGCCGGAACAAAGCTCCCTGAAGTGATATTCAGGTGGTAATCCTGGTGGTCAGATTGAGAAAAAAGAGGGTAAAACGAAAGGGTGAGGGTAAAAGCAAAAAACAACCGTGTTAGTGCAGCAATTCTGAATCTCATCGGGTGGGTTTATTGTCCTGAGTAAAAATCCAAATGATTTAGATCCTGGGTCCTGGTTCAAATCTCTCGCAAAATAGGTTAAATATAAACACCCTGTTATCGAACGGGTTGAACGGTTGCAAATAAAGGTTAATCGGCATGGGTTGGAGGGGTGAATGGAAATCAGTTTTTTGCCAAAGTTTATAAGAGAATTTATTCACACCGTACCTTCATAAATGAAGTAATTTGCGGGATTTGTTGATATTAAACAGCCTGAACGGTGGTGAAATTGAAAATTTTCATACCATGAAAGCAAATTAAATATTACCTTGATCCTGAGAAATTAAATGCCCGGATTCGATATGTGCCTTCTCCCAAACAAAAGTCCTGTTATGACTGGCTTTGGGTGGGAAGATTCAGATTGGTCGGGTAATTTTTGTAAAGTTTAGAACTGTATCATGAGAAAGCTTTTTATCCTCCGTCCAATGGTCGGAAATGGGTTGTTTGACCTGTTCACCCGAAATTCCTGTCTGATGCTGCCTTTCTTTCTGGTGGCATTTTTTATTACACCCCACAGCCTTGTGGCTCAGGCCACGTCCTGCCCATGTCAGGGAGGGCAGTATGCAAAAATCGAACTCCTGTACACAGGTCCTTCGGGTGTGAGCGTCAATACGTTCCGGAATAATGGACTCAGCCAGGCGTATCAAAACTACCCCAATGTTCAGACGGGACAGGTTATCATTGTGGATGCAAATGGCCTTTACAATAATAAACTCGCCAACACCACCTATATCCAGACTGTAAGTGGCGGGTGTACCTCAAATTGTCCGGTAACCCAGATTCCCACCCAGTGTAACGATGCCAATATCGGGGTTGTTTACGGGGATTTTACCCTGATTTATACGGAGGATAAATTCCAGCAAAGTTGTACCATTTGTGATCTGGACCATCCGTGGATGGTGGGTGGAAATACCGTTTTGGATGATTGCAATGAGTTGGGAACTCTTGGACCCAATGATTTGGTAATTATCACCAATGGAATTGAGAAAATGCGTATCACCTCCGGCGGTCAGGTGGGAATTGGCACCAATGCCCCAACCAATACCCTGGATGTAAATGGAGATGTGCGGGTGCGAAATATGCAAAACGACAATACTTTGAATAAAGTCGTGGTGGAAGATGCAAATGGCGTGCTGAAGTATAGGGATGCCAGTTCTATCATTCAAAGCGGAGATGGGGATGGATTGATTTATGATGCGCCCAATTCCGAAATTGACGTCAACCCCGGCGACGGTATTGCAATCAATAATGATCAGGTTGAGGTTAATGCTTCCGACCTTGACGGTGCCGGAACAAGCATTTCCAACAACAACATCAACGTCAATACCGACAATTCAACCATTGAAATCGACGGAAATGACAACCTGCGCGTGGTTGCCGAAGGCATCACCGCCAATGAAATCGCTACGGGCGCAGTCACCACCAGCGAAATCCTGGATGGTACCATCCAAACCAGCGATGTCCAGCCAGGTGCCAATAATACGGTCCTGGTCACGGATGCCAACGGCAATGTGAGCTGGGATACCCAGGGCAGTTTTATCCAGGGCGCTGACGGCGACGGTCTGGTTTATGATGCTGGTAATACCGAACTGGATGTCAATCCCGGCGACGGTATCGCAGTCAATAACGATCAGGTTGAAGTGGTGGCCTCAGACATTGAAGGCAACGGGGTGGTTGTGACCAATAATAACATCGATGTCAATCCCGGTGACGGTATCGCGGTCAATAACGACCAGGTTGAAGTCGTAGCCTCAGACATTGAGGGCAACGGGGTGGTTGTGAATAACAACAACATTGACGTCAACCCGGGTGATGGTATCGCAATCAATAATGATCAGGTTGAAGTGAACGCTTCTGACCTTGACGGTGCCGGAACAAGCATTTCCAACAACAACATCAACGTCAATACCGACAATTCAACCATTGAAATCGACGGAAATGATAACCTGCGCGTGGTTGCCGAAGGCATCACCGCCAATGAAATCGCTACCGGCGCAGTCACCACCAGCGAAATACTCGACGGCACCATTCTCCCCGCTGACATTGCCTCGGGTGGATTAGACAAAGTGCTGGTTTCTGATTCGAATGGATTTGTGGTCTGGGATAATGTAAGCAGCGTTTTCTCCGGACAGGAGGGGGATGGTTTGATTTATGATAATATTGACAATGAAATTGATGTCAATCCGGGAGATGGAATCCGGGTCGATCAGGATAAAGTTCGGGTTGAAGCCAAGGATCTGATAGGGATCGGCCTGACTTCTAGCTTTAATAATCTGGATGTTGTTTATGGCAGCACAGTTGGAACTTCGGTTCAGGGAAATACCCAGATCACCATCGACGCAGGCAAAGGACTCCAAACCGGGGGTACCATAACCCTGGGTTCAGGCGGCACCGTAACCCTGAATGTAGGCGACGGAGCGGGTATTTCGGTCAGTCCAACGGATGTAAGCGTAAATACGGACAATTCCACCATTGAAATCGACGGTAACGACAACCTGCGCGTGGTTTCTGAAGGTATCACCGCCAATGAAATCGCTACGGGCGCAGTCACCACCAGTGAAATTTTGGACGGAACGATCCAAACCAATGATATCCAGTCCACAGGCAATAATCTGGTGCTGACCACAGATGCCAACGGAAACGTGGTTTGGGTCACTCAGACCGGCCAGAATGCAGCCCAAGCTGGCGATGGTATCGTGTACGATGGTGCCAATAATGAACTGGACGTCAATCCTGGCGACGGTATCGCAGTCAATAACGACCAGGTTGAAGTCGTAGCCTCAGATATTGAGGGTAATGGGGTGGTTGTGAATAATAATAACATTGACGTTAATCCTGGCGACGGTATCGCAGTCAATAACGACCAGGTTGAAGTCGTAGCCTCAGATATTGAGGGTAATGGGGTGGTTGTGAATAATAATAACATTGACGTTAATCCCGGCGACGGTATCGCTGTCAATAACGATCAGGTTGAGGTGAATGCTTCCGACCTTGACGGTGCGGGAACAAGCATTTCCAATAATAACATCAACGTCAATACCGACAATTCAACCATTGAAATCGACGGCAACGACAACCTGCACGTGGTTTCCGAAGGCATCACCGCCAATGAAATCGCCACTGGAGCGGTTACTTCCGACGAAATTTTGGACGGAACGATCCAAACCAACGACATTCAGTCCACAGGCAATAACCTGGTTCTGACCACGGATGCCAATGGAAATGTGGTTTGGGTAACTCAAACCGGTCAGAATGCAGCCCAAGCTGGCGACGGAATTGTGTACGATGGCGCCAATAACGAACTGGACGTCAATCCCGGCGACGGTATCGCAGTCAATAACGACCAGGTTGAAGTGGTAGCCTCAGACATCGAAGGCAACGGACTTTCTGTTACCAATAACGACCTCAACGTCAATACTGACAATTCCACCATTGAGATCAACAATGATGACCTCCGCGTCAAAGCCGAGGGTATCACTGCCAATGAAATCGCAACCGGCGCCATAACCAGTGATGAAATTCTGGATGGAACCATTCAGTTGAATGATCTTGGGCAGAATGGTGCTGCAACCGGTGAAGTGCTGATTTGGAATGGTAGTGCATGGGTTCCTGCAACCAATGACGATGTGGATCATGACGTAACCAACGAGTTGAATACTGGCGCTGCGTACACTGGAACCGATTTGACCATTTCTGATGCTGGAGGCACGCTGACCGTTGACCTGAGCAGCCTGGAAGAATCTGCCGACATCCAGGCCAACACCACCGCCATCAACAACAACGCGGCGAACATTGCCACCAATGCTAACAACATCGCGACCAACGCGACCAACATTAGCAATAACACGACCGCTATCAACAATAACGCGACTAACATTGCCACGAATGCTAATAACATCGCGACCAACGCGACCAACATTAGCAATAACACCACCGCGATCAACACGAATGCGTCCAACATCACCACAAATGCCGCCAACATTGCATCAAACACCAGTGCGATCAACAATCACATTGCCAATGACCTGGATACTGATGCTACCAACGAATTGAACTCGGGTGCAGCTCTGGTTGGCAACAACCTGCAGATCACCGATGCCGGTGGCACCTTGACTGTTGACCTGAGCGTGTTGAACAACACGGGAACCGATGATCAGAACCTGACCGGCGCCACCCTGGATGCCAATGATGACCTGACCATTGATATCGAGAATGGAAGCAGCGTGACCGTAGATCTGAGCAGTTTGGAAGAATCTGCCGACATCCAGGCCAACACCAACGCGATCAACACCAACGCCGCTAACATCGCCACGAATGCTAACAACATCGCGACCAACGCGACCAACATTAGCAATAACACCACCGCGATCAACACGAATGCGTCCAACATCACTACCAATGCCGCCAACATTGCATCAAACTCCAGTGCGATCAACAATCACATTGCCAATGACCTGGATACTGATGCTACCAACGAATTGAACACGGGTGCTGCCCTGGTTGGCAACAACCTGCAGATCACTGATGCCGGTGGCACTTTGACCGTTGACCTGAGCGTGTTGAACAATACGGGAACAGATGATCAGAACCTCACCGGCGCCACCCTGGATGCCAATGATGACCTGACCATTGATATCGAGAATGGTAGCAGCGTAACCGTTGACTTGAGCAGTCTGGAAGAATCTGCCGACATCCAGGCCAACACCAACGCGATCAACAATAACGCGGCTAACATTGCCACCAATGCTAACAACATCGCGACCAACGCGACCAACATTAGCAATAACACCACCGCGATCAACACGAATGCGTCCAACATCAGCACCAATGCCGCCAACATTGCATCAAACACCAGTGCGATCAACAATCACATCGCCAATGACCTGGATACTGATGCTACGAATGAATTGAACACGGGTGCAGCTCTGGTTGGCAACAACCTGCAGATCACTGATGCCGGTGGCACTTTGACCGTTGACCTGAGCGTGTTGAACAATACAGGAACCGATGATCAGAACCTGACCGGCGCCACCCTGGATGCCAATGATGACCTGACCATTGATATCGAGAATGGAAGCAGCGTGACCGTAGATCTGAGCAGTTTGGAAGAATCTGCCGACATCCAGGCCAATACCATCGCGATCAACAACAACGCGGCCAACATCGCCACGAATGCTAACAACATCGCGACCAATGCGACCAACATTAGCAATAACACCACCGCGATCAACACGAATGCGTCCAACATCACCACGAATGCTAACAACATCGCGACCAATGCGACCAACATTAGCAATAACACCACCGCGATCAACACGAATGCGTCCAACATCACCACGAATGCTAACAACATCGCGACCAATGCGACCAACATTAGCAATAACACCACCGCGATCAACACGAATGCGTCCAACATCAGCACCAATGCCGCCAACATTGCATCAAACACCAGTGCGATCAACAATCACATCGCCAATGACCTGGATACTGATGCTACGAATGAATTGAACACGGGTGCAGCTCTGGTTGGCAACAACCTGCAGATTACCGATGCCGGTGGCACTTTGACCGTTGACCTGAGCGTGTTGAACAATACGGGAACCGATGATCAGAACCTGACCGGCGCCACCCTGGATGCCAATGATGACCTGACCATTGATATCGAGAACGGAAGCAGCGTAACCGTTGACCTGAGCAGTTTGGAAGAATCTGCCGATATCCAGGCCAACACCAACGCGATCAACAATAACGCGGCCAACATCGCCACGAATGCGTCCAACATCACCACCAATGCCGCCAACATTGCATCAAACACCAGTGCGATCAACAATCACATTGCCAACGACCTGGATACTGATGCTACCAATGAATTGAACACGGGTGCAGCTCTGGTTGGCAACAACCTGCAGATTACCGATGCCGGTGGCACTTTGACCGTTGACCTGAGCGTTTTGAACAACACGGGAACCGATGATCAGAACCTGACCGGCGCCACCCTGGATGCCAATGATGACCTGACCATTGATATCGAGAATGGAAGCAGCGTGACCGTAGATCTGAGCAGTTTGGAAGAATCAGCCGACATCCAGGCCAACACCACCGCGATCAACAATAACGCGGCTAACATCGCCACGAATGCTAACAACATCGCGACCAACGCGACCAACATTAGCAATAACACGACCGCGATCAACACGAATGCGTCCAATATCAGCACCAATGCCGCCAACATTGCATCAAACACCAGTGCGACCAACAATCACATTGCCAATGACTTGGATACTGATGCTACGAATGAATTGAACACTGGTGCTGCTCTGGTTGGCAACAACCTGCAGATCACTGATGCCGGTGGCACTTTGACCGTTGACCTGAGCGTGTTGAACAATACAGGAACCGATGATCAGAACCTGACCGGCGCCATCCTGGATGCCAATGATGACCTGACCATTGATATCGAGAATGGAAGCAGCGTGACCGTAGATCTGAGCAGTTTGGAAGAATCAGCCGACATCGCACAGGTAGCCTCTGATTTGCAAAACCACATCAACGCCGACGGTGACGTTAGCAGCACCAACGAGTTGCAGACTTTAAGCCAGGCAGGAAATATCGTAACCCTGAGTAACGGTGGTGGCACAATCAATGTTGCCGACAACGACAACGATCCGGCTAACGAGTACAACACCAGCGCACAATTGGTAGGCAATCAACTCCAGATAACCGATGGTGGTGGAACCAAAACCGTGGATTTGAGTACCCTTAACAATTCGGGTACCGATGATCAAAACCTGTCTTTCAGCGGAACTATTCTTTCAATTGAGGATGGAAACTCAGTAAACCTGGCAAGTCTGATCGATGATGCGGATGCCGATCCCTCCAATGAGATACAGAATCTTTCAAGTTCCGCAAGTGGAACCAACCGAACCATTAATATCAGTGGAGGTACAGGCACCACCATCAATATTGCGGACAATGATAATGATTCGGGTAATGAGTTATTGCAGGGAGTTTCTCTGAGTGGAACAACGCTGGTAACCACGGACGCTGGAGGAACCTATCTGACCAACCTCAGCAGCCTGATTAACGATGCCGACGCTGATCCAAATAATGAGATTCAAACCCTGACCCAGACTGGCACCACGGTGACTTTGAGCAATGGGGGAGGGACCATCAGCGTGGCCGACAACGACAACAGCTCCACCAACGAGATTCAGGCTCTTTCTATCAGCGGAAGCACCATTTCACTTTCCAACGGGGGTGGCTCCGTGGTGGTTCCATCAAGTGCGGACAATCTCGGTAACCATTCGGCTACCCAGGTACTGGACATGAACAGCAACAAGATTACCGAGCTGGCCAGTCCCACAGTTGCGACGGATGCCGCCAATAAAGCCTACGTAGATGCCCATACTGATGCAGATTCTGATCCAACCAACGAAATTCAGAATCTTTCCTCCACCGTTTCCGGAACCAATCGTACCATCAGCATTTCAGGCGGAACGGGAACCACTATCAACGTTGCCGACAACGACAACAGCCCGACCAATGAGATCCAGGCCCTTTCTATCGCAGGTAGCACCATTTCTCTCTCCAACGGAGGTGGCTCCGTGGTGGTTCCATCAAGTGCTGACAATCTGGGTAACCATTCGGCTACTCAGGCACTGGACATGAACAGTAATAAGATTACCGAACTTGCCAGTCCCACAGTTGCGACGGATGCTGCGAATAAGGCTTATGTGGATGCCCACACTGACGCGGATGCCAATCCCACCAACGAACTCCAGACTCTGAGTGTCTCGGGTAATCAGGTATCACTTAGCAATGGGGGAGGGACGGTAACCGTAAACGTGAATGATGCGGATTCGGATCCCACCAATGAAATTCAAAACCTCACGGTGACCAATTCAGGCGTAAACCGGACCATCAATATCAGTGGTGGAACCGGCGCGACTTTCTCGGTGGCAGATAATGATAACAGCTCCTCCAACGAGTTGCAAACCATATCCAAAGTTGGCAGTACGGTTACCCTTTCCAATGGTGGTGGATCATTTACAGATGACGTGAACGATGCAGATGCCGATCCCACCAACGAACTCCAGACCCTGAGCGCCTCTGGCAATCAGGTGACCCTCAGCAACGGAGGAGGTACTGTTACGGTAAACGTGAATGATGCGGATTCTGATCCTGCCAATGAAATTCAGAACCTTTCCTCCACCGTTTCAGGCACCAACCGTACCATCAACATTTCTGGGGGAACGGGAACCACCATCAACGTAGCCGACAACGACAACAGCTCCACCAACGAGATTCAGGCCCTTTCCATCAGCGGCAGCACCATTTCCCTTTCCAACGGAGGTGGCTCCGTGGTGGTGCCATCAAGTGCTGACAATCTCGGTAACCATTCGGCTACCCAGTTACTGGACATGAACAGCAACAAAATCACTGAACTTGCCAGTCCCACAGTTGCGACGGATGCCGCCAATAAAGCCTACGTGGATGCCCATACTGATGCCGATGCGGATCCCAGCAACGAAATTCAAAATCTGTCTTCCACCGTTTCTGGCACCAACCGTACCATCAATATTTCGGGAGGAACCGGCACCACCATCAGTGTGGCTGACAACGACAACAGCTCCACCAACGAGTTGCAAACCATTTCCAAATCCGGAAGTACGGTTACCCTTTCAAATGGAGGCGGTACCTTTACAGATGACGTAAATGATGCGGATTCCGATCCATCAAACGAATTGCAGAATCTCTCCCTTTCCGGAAATACCCTGAACATTTCCGGAGGAACCGGGGTGAGTCTGGCAGGTTTTGTTAATACTGACAATCAAAATCTGAGCAGCACAACCTCGGGCACCAACCGTACCATCAATATTTCGGGAGGAACCGGCACCACCATCAGTGTGGCCGATAACGACAACAGTTCCACCAACGAAATCCAGACCCTTTCCATCACAGGAA
Source organism: Bacteroidia bacterium (assembly GCA_020635905.1). GTDB lineage: Bacteria > Bacteroidota > Bacteroidia > J057 > JADKCL01 > JACJYV01. The sequence continues at coordinate 150,361 of JACJYV010000003.1, read as the reverse complement.
ATGACCTGACCATTTCAGGAACAGGTGGAAATACGGTTACCCTTCCCCTGGGGGCAGATAACCTGGGTAACCACACCGCCACAACCACCCTGCAAATGGCTAATTTTAACATCAATAACGTTGGACACGTAGCGGTCGCCGATCCTGGAGCAGGCGAAGGGATTGGTTGGTCTGGTACAGCGGCAGGATGGCTCATCGACGTGAGCCCTGCTACCCGCACCAATGCTGACGGTGACCTCAACTTTTACGGCACCGCCAACAACATCGTGGCCTGGCGCCCACTCTACGAACGGATCGGCTCGACCAACTACCGCGTTTGGAATGAAGGGAATGACGGAGCCGGATCTGGCCTGGATGCCGACCTGCTCGACGGTCAGAATGGTACCTATTATCTGGATAATACGGATAATCAGGCACTTTCCCTGTCCGGAAATACCCTGAGTCTTTCCAATGGCGGCTCGGTTAACCTGTCATCTTTTGCAGGGGGCGCCGACAATCTGGGTAACCACAATGCCACCACCCGGATTCAACCCGTGGCCGGAGACAATACCAGTTCTGGTATCGAATGGGGTTCAAACATTTGGGGAGGCAGCGGTGACGTCGCCTACATCCGTTATTTCCAGGAAAGCGGCGAAAACACCAAACTCCGCATCCTCAATAATAATGATCCCGACGACGACATCGAATTTTATCAGGCAGGAGGCGCCAGGTTAAACATTTACAACGGAAACGTAGGTATCAACAATACTGCGCCCTCTCAGCAGCTTGATGTTGCCGGCAACAGCCTCGTTACTGGTAACACCTACATTGGAGCTACGGATGCCTACTTCTACCGCGACGCGGCCAACCGGATCGCCACTCCTGACGATTTTTATGTTCAGGCAACGTCCGGGAACACTTACCTGTATTCCACCAACACCTACCTCGGAAATTCCTCCGGAGATAACATTCACCTTCGCGGTAACCAGCTTGACTGGAACACAGGTATCCTGAACACTTCCGGCAACCTGGGCCTGGGGACTACTTCTCCTGCCCAAAGGTTGCACGTGGTGGGTAATGCCCGCATTTCCGCGCTGGCCGGTTCCGGCAACCGCGTGGTCCTGGCTGACGCAAATGGCGATCTCACCACCACCACCATCGCCGCCGTTGGGGACAACCTCGGCAACCATTCTGCCACCACCACCCTTGCCATGAACGGCAATGACATCTCCAATGTTGGGGACATTTTTTCCGTCAACAACTATGGCAAAGGTTTGGTCGGATTGTACTCCGCTACCCGCTACCAGAACGTATTTGCGATGGGCGCAGCTTACCGCCTGTCCGCCGATGGAACCAGCCCGGGCAACCTCTATGGTATCGCCTGGACCCACTCCAACATCGGGGGCCAGTCGATCGACGGACTAAGCCACCAGGCCCTGTTTATGGGCAACGGCGTTACCCAGTCTGCAATAGGATACGGGATGTGGACGCGTCACGAAAGCCGCGCCAATGTCTTCAGCTTTGGAGAATTCAACAACTCATCTCTACCCACCTTCCGTGATGGTCAATTCTACCGTTACAGCGGTCAGGCCGAACTCGCGGTCGATGATTGGTTCTACATCCGGGACAATGACCAGAATGTTCGCATCCAGTTCAATTCCGACGACGGATCAGTTCGCCCCCGCCTCATGTACGATCTGGACAATACGGCGTACTACCTTGATCCGTCCAGTTCTGGTACTTCATCACGTGTAGCTGGCACCATTCGTGCTGATGGTCTGGGCGGTTCAGGTACCCGCATGGTTGTAGCCGATGCCAATGGTACCCTTTCCACCCAAACCATTCCGGCCGGTGGCAACGACAACCTGGGTAACCATACCGCCACCACCAACCTCAACATGAACGGTTTACAGGTTGATAACACAACCTTTTATGATGTTCAGGCAGGAAATGGAAACGGGCTCCGGTTTTGGCAAAGCGACAGCTACAAAATTCACATGGGAAATGCATCTGAGTACAAATATGGCCCGGTTACGGATTATTCGATCAAAAATAACATGAATAACCAGACCAACCGCGGTTGGACCTGGGGTGTAACCGGGGGAACTCCCGTCGCGGCCATCTCCGCAGCAGGCGACATGCAGATCGCTGGTGCACTCAAGTTCGAGTGTGTTGGTTGTGGAAGTCAAAGCACCACCTTCAACGCAGGTGGCGGTAGCAGCTGGGGCGACCTGGTCATTCAGGGAAGGGTACTGTCCACCAACAGCAACCTGCACCTTTCACCTCCTGGTGGTTTCGACGTGATCATCAATAATGATTATCGTGCGGGTGGCGGCACCAGCAGTGGCGAAGCCGGACTTCTGGTTGAAGGCGATGTTGCCATGGGTGCCATTGGCACTGAAGGCCACGGCCTGAACGCCCAGCAGTATAGTGGCGGTACTGCAGCCGTAAGAGGTGTGGATCAGTCAGGAAGCAGCCTCTACGCTGAGGGAACCCTGGGTGTCCTTTCTCCTTCTGTTTCCTGGACTCTTCCCTCTTCGATAACCAATGCAGGGGTATTGGGCCATAAGGTGAATGCAGGTGCCAACGGTGCAGGTGTGGTTGGGATAAATACCCAAACGGTTAGCTTCGGAACAACAACCAGCTTTGGAGGCATGTTTGCTGCCACGGGGGGCGCTGGTACGAAATACGGGGTTTACGCTACTGCTTCTGGATCTGGAACCAATTACGCCGGATATTTTGCTGGTAACGTTTATACCACTGGTGTCTATTCCGGATCAGACCGGAAACTGAAGCAAAATATTCAGGAACACACCGGGGCCCTGGAATTGCTGAAACAGGTTAAAACTTACTCCTATGAGTACAAAACAGAGGATTATCCTTACGCACAGTTTCCGGAAGGAACCCAGATTGGTGTGATCGCGGATGAAGTTCAGGAGGTAATTCCTTCCCTGGTAAAGAAGGCCGTTCAGCCCGGACCAGCCAGAAGCCCGGAAGAAATGGAAAAACTCATGTCAGATCCCAACTACGATCCCAACGATCCCGCCTACGCAATGGAATCTGAAAATCTGGAATTCAACGCGGTCAATTATTCTGGTTTCATTCCACTCCTCATCGAGGGGCTCAATGAGCAGCAGGCTCAGATTGACGAACTTAAATCCCTTGCTGCGACTCCAGATCCAAACTCTGGTACTGCAACTCCTGTTCAGACCGATAATTCTGAAATAGAAGAATTGCGTGAAACGGTGGCAACCCAGCAGGCAATGATTGAAAAAATGCAAAAACAACTGGAAATGTTGCTTGCTAATCAATCCAGTACTCAACCCGTTCAGGCCGATCCTACGGTTAAAGAGGATGTAGAAAACCTCAAAGACCGCATGTATCTGGCTGAACTGGCTATTATTGAACTCGGTGGTTGCTGCGATAAAAACAGCGATCCCTATATCAATAATGGCCTTGGACAGGGGGCTGGCTCAACCGAGGAGACGCTTCTCTTCCAAAACCACCCCAATCCGTTCAGCAAGGAAACCACCATTACCTACAAACTAGTGAAAGCTGGATTTGTAGAACTGACCGTGGTGGATGCGGATGGAATTCCGGTGGACCAGATTGTGGCAAAGCAGCAGGAACCCGGGCGCTATACCGTGGAGTGGGATGGAACCAACTTTGCGGCTGGCGTTTACACCTACGTGTTAAGTCAGAATGAAGTGGTTCTCGCCAGGAAGATGATCCTGATCAAATATTAAGATCAATCCCACTCATCCCCTGAAAAGGCCCGCCCGTTTGGGGTGGGCCTTTTTATATCTTAGGATGGATTTTTTTGCCCCAAAAAGTGAATTTGACCTATCCCAAGTTTGGTAAACAGAAGGATTGAAAGAATGGAAATTAAGGATATCCACTTGTTATCAACTTGATTTCAGTCAGTTGTGGAAAATATTTCTATCGAAATCTGTCATGGTGAAAGTGGGGAAGAGGTGACAAAAACTCTCTCATATTGTAGCCCGGGGAGGGGAATTTCAGAATAATCTATTGATTATCAATATGTTTTCCTGTAAATGTTCAAAATCATTGTATGTTACATGATTGCATATCTTTCTTTGGGGGAGGTTTTTATCAGTGATTGGGGGAGGGGAGTGAAATAATTTATTATGAATAATTGCCTCCATATTTATAATTTAAAAGAGGAATAATGTAACTATCAAGGAATTTGATAATAAGTCAGTCGGAAATTTCACGAAGTGAATATTTTCTGAATTCCTTCTAACCAGACCTGATAAACCCATTTTTTATGATTGATTTTCCTGCCTCCAGACCATTTTGGGGGCAAGAAATTTGTTTTTGAAATTATTAAATGCATTGCCTGAATTTAAACGAGAAGATTATGAGACTGTTAGTTTACCCTGGCCAGAAATTGGGAAATCAAACCCGGAAATCCCTTTCATGGCTCACCTTAAGCCTTGTATCCTTGCTGTCATTTTTTGGAATTTTGATCAATTCTGCTGGTTTGCAGGCCCAGGCCTATTCCTGCAATTGTCAGAGCGCCCAATACACGAAGATTGAGGTTCTTTACACGGGAAATTCTGGTGTGAGCATCAATACTTTCCGGGATGCAGGCAAAACCCAGGCCCTGCAAACCTATTCCAATGTTCAGTTTGGACAGGTTTTGGTAGTGGATGCCACCGGGCAGTACAATGGGATGCTGGCGACGGACACTTATCTGGAGATAGTTTCAGGTGGTTGCACCACCAATTGTCCGGTTACGGCAATTCCCACCGATTGCGGAGACAATAACGTGGGCCAGGTTTACGGTCAGTTCCGGCTCGTTTTTAGTTCAGATCAATCGCTAAATTCCTGCTCAATCTGCGATATTGGTACCCCCTGGACCTTTGGGGGAGATGTTGTGCCCGACGATTGCAACGAATTGGGTACCCTTTCACCTACAGATCTGGCCATCATCACAGGCGGCACTGAGAAAATGAGAATTACCAAAAATGGATTGGTTGGCATCGGGACCAGCAATCCGACCCATACCCTCGATGTGAATGGCGATGTGAGAATTCAGAATGTTCAAAAAGATAATTCACTCAATAAAATACTGGTTGAGGATGCAAATGGGGTAGTAAAATACCGCGATGCAAGCTCCATGGACGTTTCCTCCACCAATGAATTGATCACCGGGGCCAGTCTCACCGGAAATAATCTCAACATTACCGACGCAGGCGGGACCCATTCTGTCAACCTGAGTTCCCTCAACAACCCTGGCACTGACGATCAGCAATTGCTTTTTATTGGCACAACCCTGACCATTGAAGATGGAAATACCGTGGTTTTGAGCAGTTTGATCGATGATGCCGACGCCGATCCCACCAACGAATGGAATACTGGCGCTACCCTGACTGGCACAGATCTCAATATCACGGACAATGGCGGCACCATCACAGTTGACCTGAGTTCCCTCAACAACTCAGGCACGGACGACCAGAATCTGACTGGCGCCACCTTGACTGGCTCCAACCTCCAAATCGACATCGAAAACGGAAATTCGGCCACGGTGGATCTGTCGTCTTTGGAAGAATCTGCCGATATCGCCCAGGTTGCCAGCGACCTGCAAAACCACGTCACCGCTGACGGCGACTTGAGTTCCACCAACGAATTGAACACTGGCGTCACCTACGGCGGCACCAACCTGAGTGTGACTGACGCAGGCGGCACTTTGACCGCTGATCTTTCCTCTTTGGAAGAATCAGCCGACATCGCCCAGGTGGCTAATGACTTGCAGAACCACGTTACCGCAGACGGCGACCTGAGTTCCACCAACGAATTGCTTACGGGTGCAAACTTGACCGGTACCGACCTGAACATCACGGACGCGGGTGGCACCATCACAGTTGACCTCAGTTCGTTGAATAACTCCGGCACGGACGACCAAAATCTAACTGGTGCCACCCTGACCGGCTCGAACTTGCAAATCGACATCGAAAATGGGAACTCGGCCACGGTGGATCTGTCAGCTTTGGAAGAATCCGCCGACATCGCCCAGGTCGCCAGCGACCTGCAAAACCACGTCACCGCTGACGGCGACCTGAGTTCCACCAACGAATTGAACACCAGCGTCACCTACACAGGCACCAACCTGAATGTGACCGACGCGGGCGGCACCTTGACTGCCGATCTTTCGTCCCTTGAAGAATCCGCAGACATCGCCCAAGTGGCTAATGACCTGCAAAACCACGTAACCGCAGACGGTGACTTGAGTTCCACCAACGAATTGAACACCAGTGCCACATTGACCGGCACCGACCTCAATATCACCGACGCGGGTGGCACCATCACGGTTGACCTGAGCTCGCTGAACAACTCCGGCACGGACGATCAGAATTTGACCGGTGCAACCACTGGTTCCAACCTCCAAATCGACATCGAAAACGGTAACTCTGCCACGGTGATCTGTCGGCTTTGGAAGAATCTGCTGACATCGCCCAGGTCGCCAGCGACCTGCAAAACCACGTCACCGCAGACGGCGACCTGAGCTCCACCAACGAATTGAACACCAGCGTCACTTACACAGGCACCAACCTGAACGTGACCGACGCAGGCGGCACCCTGACTGCCGACCTTTCCTCCCTGGAAGAATCCGCAGACATCGCCCAAGTGGCTAATGACCTGCAAAACCACGTCACCGCAGACGGCGACCTGAGTTCCACCAACGAATTGAACACTGGCGCCACTCTGACCGGCACCGACCTGAACATCACGGACGCTGGCGGCACCATCACAGTTGACCTGAGCTCCCTCAACAACTCAGGCACCGACGATCAAAATCTGACCGGTGCTACCTGACTCCAACCTTCAAATCGACATCGAAAACGGAAACTCGGCTACGGTCGATCTGTCGGCTTTGGAAGAATCTGCTGACATCGCCCAGGTTGCCAGCGACCTGCAAAGCCACGTTACCGCAGACGGCGACCTCAGCTCCACCAACGAATTGAACACCAGCGTCACTTATACAGGCACCAACCTGAACGTAACCGACGCAGGCGGCACCCTGACCGCTGATCTTTCCTCTTTGGAAGAATCTGCCGACATCGCCCAAGTTGCCTCTGACCTAACGGTTACGTTACACGCAGACGGCGACCTGAGTTCCACCAACGAATTCACCGGCGCCACGACCGGCACCGACCTCTGTCACAGTTGACCTGATCTGAGCTCCTCAACAACTCAGGCACCGACGATCAAAACCTGACCTGGAATCGAATCTGCCGATATCGCCCAGGTTGCCAGCGACCTGCAAAACCACGTGCACCGCTGACGGCGACTTGAGTTCCACCAACGAATTGAAACACTGGCGTTCACCTACGGCGGCACCAACCTGACGCATCGTGACCGCTGACGGGCGGCACTTTGGCGCACACCGCTGATCTCGTCCTCTTTGGAAGAATCAGCCGACATCGCCCAGGTGGCTAATGACCGCGACGCAGAACCACGTTACCGCAACCACACCGGCGACCTGAGTTCCGGCAACCTGAAATTGAAACACTGATTGCAGAATCTGCTGCACATCGCTAAAACGGGTGAGCTCCACCGAACGCCGGTACCGACCTGACCTGAACATCACGGACGCGGGTGGCACCCTGAAAGCACAGTTGACGACCAGAGTTTGACCAACATTGACAGTTGAATACTGGCGCCAATCCGAACATCACGGACGGCAGGCGGTACCATCACAACATTGACCTGGTCCCTCAACAACGGTCCAAAATCTGACTGGTGCTACCCTGACTGGTTCCAACCTGCAAATCGACATCGAAAACGGTAACTCGGCAACGGTCGATCTGTCGTCTTTGGAAGAATCCGCCGACATCGCCCAGGTGGCCAGCGACCTGCAAAACCACGTAACCGCAGACGGCGACTTGAGTTCCACCAACGAATTGAACACTGGCGTCACCTACAGCGGCACCAACCTGAATGTGACTGACGCAGGCGGCACCCTGACCGCTGATCTTTCCTCTTTGGAAGAATCTGCCGACATCGCCCAGGTGGCCAGCGACCTGCAAAACCACGTCACCGCTGACGGCGACTTGAGCTCCAGCAACGAATTAAACACAGGTGCAAATCTGACCGGCACCGACCTGAACATCACGGACGCTGGCGGTACCATCACAGTTGACCTGAGCTCCCTCAACAACTCAGGCACGGACGATCAGAATTTGACCGGCGCAACCCTGAGTGGTTCCAACCTCCAAATCGACATCGAAAACGGTAACTCTGCCACGGTGGACCTTTCCAGCCTCATCGATGATGCGGACGCTGATCCTGCAAACGAGTTGCAAACCCTTAGCCAATCAGGTACTGATGTGACCCTCAGCAACGGCGGCGGAATGATAAGTGTGGCTGACAATGACAATGACCCATCCAATGAATTGTTGAATGGGGTTTCTTTGGCAGGTAATGTGCTTATTACCAGCGATGCCGGTGGAACTTATTTGACTGACTTAAGCTCGTTGGTGAATGATGCAGATGCTGATCCTTCTAATGAGTTGCAAACTCTGAGCCAGACAGGAACGAATGTGACCTTGAGCAATGGTGGTGGTACAATCAGTGTGGCAGATAATGATAATGATGCTTCCAACGAATTAAATACCGCGGTAACACTTACCGGAACAGATTTGAATATTACTGATGCTGGTGGGACTATTTCAGTGGATTTGAGCTCGTTAAATAATGCAGGCACAGATGATCAGAACCTGACCGGGGCTACTTTAACCGGAACCAGTCTGCAAATTGATATAGAAAATGGAAACTCCGCTACGGTCGATCTTTCCAGTTTGGTTGATGACGCTGACGCTGACCCTGCCAATGAGCTTCAGACAATCTCTAAATCAGGGCCAAAAATTGCCCTCAGCAATGGAGGTGGTTTGGTCACTTTGAATGACGATGATGCTTCCAACGAATTGCAAACCCTGAGCCAGTCTGGAACGGACGTAACCTTAAGCAACGGAGGAGGAACAATTAGTGTTGCAGATAATGATAACAGCCCGACCAATGAAATCCAGGCTTTGAGCCTTTCGGGTACTTTATTGACCATTTCCGGGTCGAATACAGTGGATATCGTAGGTGCGACCGGACCAGCTGGTCCCCAGGGCCCTGCCGGCCCTCAAGGCCCCGCGGGAAATGACGGTGCAACCGGTCCCCAAGGTCCTGCCGGACCTGCGGGTGCAACGGGAGCAACCGGCGCAACTGGCCCCGCTGGACCCCAAGGCCCAGCTGGAAACGACGGAGCAACTGGCCCACAAGGTCCAATTGGTTTGACTGGAGCAACTGGCCCGGCTGGTCCCCAGGGACCCGCTGGTAACGATGGAGCAACCGGACCTCAAGGTCCAGCTGGCCCAACTGGTCCACAAGGCCCAATCGGTCTGACAGGAGCAACTGGCCCCGCTGGTCCCCAGGGACCTGCTGGTAACGATGGTGCCACCGGTCCCCAGGGCCCGATTGGTTTAACAGGAGCAACTGGTCCTGCCGGTCCTCAGGGACCAGCAGGAAACGACGGCGCAACCGGACCTCAAGGCCCCGCTGGTCCGCAAGGCCCTGCTGGAAATGACGGTGCCACTGGCCCACAAGGCCCTATTGGTTTGACTGGAGCTACTGGTGCAACTGGCCCCGCCGGTCCTCAGGGACCTGCTGGAAACGATGGAGCAACCGGACCTCAAGGTCCCGCTGGTGCAACTGGTCCGCAAGGCCGGGTCCTGACCCAACTGGCCCCCAGGGTCCGCAAGGTCCAGCTGGCCCTGCCGGAGCAACTGGTCCTCAAGGTCCCATTGGTTTGACTTGCTTTCACCGGGTCGGCCTTTCCAAATGACGGAACCAAGGCCCTGCTGGAAATGACGGTGCCATTGGAAAAGGCCCGACTACTGGTGCACTGGCCCCGCCCTTACCTTGGAATGATGGAGCAACCGGACCTCAAGGTCCTCCGCAAGGCCCCATTGGTGTAGTCACAAAGGTCCCGCTGGAAATGACGGTGCAGCCCCTCAATAGCAACTGGTCCTCAAGGTCCCATTGGTTTGACTGGTCCGCAAGGTCCTGCTGGTAACGACGGCGCAACCGGACCCCAAGGTCCCGCTGGTCCTGCTGGTCCGCAAGGCCCTGCTGGAAATGACGGTGCCACTGGCCCACAAGGCCCGATCAGCTACTGGCCCCGCCGATCCTCGCCTGCTGGTAACGACAGAGCAACCTCAAGGTCCAGTTGGTTCAACTGGCCCTCAAGGCCCCGGTGGTCAATGGTGCCACCAAAGTTCTGGTCCTGCTGGCCCAGCTGGAAATGACGGAGCAACCCGACCTAAGGTCCTGCCGGACCTGCTGGAGCCACAAACGGGTGCACCGGTCCTCAAGGCCCCATTGGTGCATGCCGGATTCCGAAGGGACCCCCAACGAATTGACAAACGCTTTCCCTGCTGGTCCTCAAGGTCCCCAGGTTTGACTGGTCCTAAGGCCCTGCTGGGTCCTTACCCTGCTGGAACGGCCCCGCTTGGTTTGACTTCAGGGGTTGGAAACGACGGCGCACCGACAATCCATCCAACGAACTGGCTTATTGGTTTGACAGGTGTCCCTCAGGCCCTGCTGGAAATGACAAGGCTGGTCTGCAAGGCCCTGCCTGGGAGACCACTTGTAACCAAGGGGAGCCCCATTGGTTTGACTGGAACAGCGGGCCCTATCTGACCTGCTGGCCAGCCTGGTGAACGAAGGTCCCATTGGTTTGACTGGAAGGTCCGATGGTCCCAATAACGAGGACCCCAAGGTCCTATTGGTTTGACTGGAACTGGCCCTGCCGGTCCAGGGACCTGCTGGAAACTGAGCAGGACTTCTTCCCTCAAAGGTCCGATTGGGCCGGTCCTCAGCTGCAAATGACCTCAGTGCCTGCTGGCCCTGGTCAAGGCCCTGCTGGTGACGGTGCCACTGAACTGGCCCCGCCGGTCCTCAGGGACCTGCTGGTAACGACGGAGCAACCGGACCTCAAGGTCCAGTTGGTGCAACTGGTCCTCAAGGCCCCATTGGTCTGACAGGTGCAACTGGCCCCGCTGGTCCGCAAGGCCCAGCTGGAAATGACGGAGCAACCGGACCCCAACCTGCTGGAGCCACGGGTGCAACGGGTGCAACCGGTCCTCACGGCCCCATTGGTCTGCCAGGTGCAACTGGCCCCGCTGGTCCGCAAGGCCCTGCTGGAAATGACGGTGCAACCGGCCCGCAAGGTCCTGCTGGTAACGATGGTGCCACCGGTCCCCAAGGCCCGATTGGTTTAACTGGCGCCACTGGACCTCAAGGTCCGATTGGTTTGACCGGAGCAACTGGCCCTGCCGGTCCTCAGGGACCTGCTGGAAACGACGGAGCAACTGGCCCACAAGGTCCAATTGGTTTGACTGGAGCAACTGGCCCGGCTGGTCCCCAGGGACCCGCTGGTAACGATGGAGCAACCGGACCTCAAGGTCCAGTTGGTGCAACTGGTCCTCAAGGCCCCATTGGTCTGACAGGTGCAACTGGCCCCGCTGGTTCGCAAGGCCCAGCGGGAAATGACGGAGCAACCGGACCCCAAGGTCCTGCCGGACCTGCTGGAGCCACGGGTGCAACGGGTGCAACCGGTCCTCAAGGCCCCATTGGTCTGACAGGTGCAACTGGCCCCGCTGGTCCGCAAGGCCCTGCTGGAAACGATGGAGCAACCGGACCTCAAGGTCCCTCTGGTGCAACTGGTCCGCAAGGCCCCATTGGTCTGACAGGTGCGGCTGGCCCCGCTGGACCGCAAGGCCCAGCTGGAAATGACGGTGCAACCGGCCCTCAAGGCCCCGCTGGTCCTGCTGGTCCTCAGGGACCTGCTGGAAACGACGGAGCAACCGGACCTCAAGGTCCTGCCGGACCTGCTGGAGCCACGGGTGCAACGGGTGCAACCGGTCCTCAGGGCCCAATCGGTCTTACAGGCGCAACTGGCCCCGCCGGTCCTCAGGGACCTGCTGGAAACGACGGAGCCACGGGTGCAACGGGTGCAACCGGTCCTCAGGGGCCCATTGGTTTGACTGGAGCAACTGGCCCAGCCGGTCCTCAGGGACCTGCTGGAAACGACGGAGCAACTGGTCCTGCAGGTCCGCAAGGCCCAGCTGGAAATGACGGTGCAACGGGACCTCAAGGCCCCGCTGGTCCTGTCGGAGCAACTGGCCCACAAGGTCCAATCGGTCTGACAGGTGCAACTGGCCCTGCTGGTCCTCAGGGACCTGCCGGAAATGATGGCGCAACTGGCCCCCAAGGTCCTGCCGGACCTACCGGAGCAACAGGTGCAACCGGCCCCCAAGGCCCGATTGGTCTGACTGGAGCAACTGGTCCTGCCGGTCCTCAGGGACCTGCTGGTAATGATGGTGCAACCGGACCTCAAGGACCTGCCGGACCTACCGGAGCAACCGGTGCAACTGACCTCCGATCGGTTTCAGGTCCTGCTGGCCCACTGAATGACGGCGCAACAGGACCCCAAGGTCCTATTGGTTTGACTGGAGCAACAGGCCCTGCCGGTCCTCAGGGACCCGCTGGTAACGATGGAGCAACCGGACCTCAAGGTCCCGCTGGTGCAACTGGTCCGCAAGGCCCCATTGGTCTGACAGGAGCAACTGGTCCTGCTGGACCCCAAGGCCCAGCTGGAAATGACGGCGCAACCGGGGCAACTGGTCCTCAAGGTCCCATTGGTTTGACCGGCGCAACTGGTCCTGCCGGTCCTCAGGGACCTGCTGGAAACGACGGAGCAACCGGACCTCAAGGTCCTGCCGGACCTGCTGGAGCCACGGGTGCAACGGGTGCAACCGGTCCTCAGGGCCCAATCGGTCTGACTGGAGCAACTGGTCCTGCTGGTCCTCAGGGACCTGCTGGTAACGATGGTGCCACTGGTCCCCAAGGTCCAATTGGTTTGACCGGTGCAACCGGCCCGGCCGGTCCTCAGGGGCCTGCTGGCCCGACCGGAGCCACTGGCGCAACGGGTGCAACCGGGGCAACTGGTCCAGCGGGCCCAACTGGCCCCCAGGGACCGCAAGGCCCTGCAGGATTGCTTTCGAGCGGAAGCAGCGCGGGAAATACTCCTTATTGGAATGGTTCAGCCTGGGTAGTCAACAGCAGCAATATTTTCAATAATGGTGGAAATGTGGGCATTGGAACCCCAACCCCATCTACGGATCTCGATGTAAACGGTGCGGTCAGGATTCGCAGTATTCCAAATGACAATGCTGCCACCAAAGTTCTGGTCGCTGATGCCAGTGGAAATGTTGAATATCGTGATATTGGATCAATCGTGGATGCGGATTCCGATCCCACCAACGAATTACAAACGCTTTCCAAATCAGGCGCTACCATTTCCCTTACCAACGGCGGTTCAGTGGTTCTGAACGATGACAATCCATCCAACGAACTTCTTACCGGGGTGTCCCTCAGCGGTACAACTCTTGTAACCAGTGATGCTGGCGGAACCTATCTGACCAGTCTGGCCAGCCTGGTGAACGACGCGGATGCCGATCCCAATAACGAGATCCAAAATCTGAGCAGCACTTCTTCGGGAACGAGCCGCACCATCAACATTTCGGGTGGAACTGGCACCATCATTGATGTGGCCGACAACGACAATAGCAGCACCAACGAATTGATCACCGGGGTTTCACTTTCAGGCACCAACCTGACTATTACCGATCCGGGTGGAACCTTCGTCACCAACCTCAGCAGCCTGGTGAACGACGCAGATGCTGATCCGCTGAACGAAATTCAGACTCTGAGCCAATCAGGTACCAACGTGACCCTCAGCAACGGGGGCGGCACCATCAGTGTGGCCGATAATGACAACAGTTCCTCCAACGAGTTGCAAACCCTCAGTATTTCGGGCAGTGTGGTGACCCTTTCCAATGGCGGGGGCTCCATTACCGTGCCTTCGGGTGCTGACAATCTGGGTAATCATACCGCCACTCAGGACATCCAGATGACGGATTTTAACATTCTGGATGCAAATACGATTCAGGCGAATGTGATTGAAGATGGGGAAGACGGGTTTGTTGTGATTAACGACAACCTGACCATCAATGATGACCTCATCGTTTCAGGTGGAGACGTAAGAGTGGGTACCGGTCATTTGCGCCTGAATGCGGATGATGATGTGTATTTGTCAATGGATTATAATAATAATGATCCCAACATCCGTAAAATCAGTCTGGGGCGAAATGACGAAGGTGGCGATGCCAATTATGAGGAGCTGATGCGAATTGAAGAGGACGGTGATGTATTTATCACTGACCTGGCCGGAAGCGGAAATCAAATGCTGACTACGGATAATGCCGGCCAGATCATTGGAGCCCCGCTGCCTGTGGATACGGACAATCAAAACCTGAGCAGCACAGCATCGGGCACCAACCGCACCATTAACATTACGGGCGGAACGGGTACCACGATCAGTGTGGCAGACGATGACAACAGCGTGACCAACGAGTTGCAAACGCTGTCCATTTCAGGTTCGACGATTTCCCTTTCCAATGGAGGTGGCTCTGTATCAGTCCCTTCTGGAGCGGATAACCTGGGTAACCACCAGGCCACCCAGATTCTGGACCTCAATACCAACCGCATTACTGATGTGGGAGCGCCTGTAGCAAATACAGATGCAGCCACCAAGGCCTATGTGGATGCCCATGTGGACGCAGATTCTGACCCGAGCAATGAGATTCAGACCATTTCCAAATCTGGTTCCACGGTAACTCTGAGCAATGGGGGGGGATCTTTCATTGACGCGGTGAATGACGCTGACGCCAGCCCCACCAACGAGATTCAAACCCTGTCTGTCAGTGGAAATATCGTAACTCTCAGCAACGGTGGTGGATCAGTTACAGTGAACGTGAACGATGCTGACTCTGACCCGCTCAACGAGATTCAGACCATTTCTAAATCTGGTTCAACCGTGACTTTGAGCAACGGCGGGGGATCGTTTACGGATGCCGTGAATGACGCTGACGCCAGCCCCACCAACGAGCTCCAGACCCTGAGCATTTCAGGTAGCACGGTGACTCTCTCAAATGGTGGCGGTTCAGTGGTAATTCCTTCAAGCGCGGATAACCTGGGTAACCACTCAGCCACTCAGATTCTGGATATGAATTCCTTCAAAATTACTGAAGTGGGTACCCCTTCCGCTTCTACGGATGCCGCCAATAAAGCCTATGTGGATGCCCATACGGACGCAGATGCAAACCCAACCAACGAGTTGCAGACCCTGAGCCAATCAGGTACCAACGTGACCCTGAGTAACGGAGGCGGCACCATCAGCGTGGCCGACAATGACAACAGTTCCACCAACGAGTTGCAGAATCTGTCTCTCAGCGGAAATACCCTGAATATTTCAGGTGGTACGGGAGTGAGCCTGGCGGGATTTGTGAATACGGACAATCAAAACCTGAGCAGCACCTCCTCTGGAACGAACCGTACCATCAATATCACGGGTGGAACGGGAACGACCATCAACGTGGCTGACAACGATAACAGCTCCACCAATGAGATTCAGACCCTGAGCATTGCCGGCAGCACGGTTAGCCTGTCGAATGGAGGGGGATCTGTGGTAATTCCATCCAGCGCTGACAACCTGGGTAACCATACGGCCACCCAGACCCTGAGCATGGGAACCCAAAGCCTGGATTTCACTGACCCTGAAAACGGTAATGCCACGGTACAGCTGCGGGGCAGCGATCCTTCCTTCCCGGATGATGGTATTTCCCTGCGTACCCTTGCCAATCCTGCTTCAGGAGAGCCCATTTTAAGGGTAATGTCCTCAGGCGGATCTGAAAGGCTGAGAGTGGAACACGATGGCGCCCTGTACACCTCCAACGTACTGACCGTAGCCGGACCCGGCACCAGCAGCTTTACTGGTCCTGTGGACATGACCAATGACAAGATTGTCAACCTGGCCACCCCCACCGCTGGTACGGACGCCGCCAATAAGGCCTACGTGGATGCGCACAACGATGCCGACGCTGACCCCAGCAACGAGATCCAGTCCCTGAGCATTTCAGGCAGCACGGTCACCTTGTCGAACGGAGGAGGATCTGTGGTGATTCCGTCCAGCGCGGATAACCTGGGTAACCACATCGCCACCACGACCCTAAACATGAATAATAATAACATCAGCACCATAAATCACCTGGCGATTTCTGATCCGGGTGCAGGTGAGGGGATTGGCTGGGGTGCAACTGCGGCTGGCTGGTTGATCGATGTAAGTCCCGCGACCCGCACCAATGCGGACGGCGACCTGAACTTCTACGGCACAGCCAATAACATTGTGGCCTGGAGGCCCATGTACGAGCGGATTGGATCGACCAACTACCGTATCTGGAACGAAGGCAATGATGGAGCCGGCTCTGGTCTGGATGCCGACTTCCTGGACGGACAGAATGGCGCGTTCTATCTCGATAATACGGATAACCAGAACCTGAGCAGTTCGGCTTCAGGGGTGAACCGTACCATCAATATCTCGGGCGGAACTGGTACTACCTTCAGTGTAGCCGACAATGACAACAGCTCCACCAACGAGATTCAGTCTCTGAGCATCTCCGGGAGCACGGTTACCCTTTCCAACGGCGGGGGCTCTGTGGTGATCCCCTCCAGTGCGGATAACCTGGGTAACCACATTGCCACCACGACCCTGGATATGAGCTCCAATAATATCGTGAATGCGAACATTGTTTCTGTACTGGGTTCGCCTTCGTACGACAAGTTGCGGGTTTGGAACAGCGGTTCTTATACGATCGGGATGAACAGCGCCATGACCTATGGCTACCTGAACGATTATGCGATGACCTTCACCATGAGCAATACGCCCAACCGTGGCTGGATCTGGCGGGATGATGCAGATGCAAAATCTGACGGAGCTATGAGCCTTACCACGGACGGACGCCTGACGGTGAAAAGCACTTCCCGGTTTGAATCGCTGGCCGGCTCGGGTACCCGCATGGTGACCGCCAATGCGGCTGGTGATCTGGGTGTGACAACGATTCCCGTGAATACGGATAACCAGACCCTGAGTATTGCAGGTTCAAACCTGAGTATTTCGGGTGGTAACACCGTTTCACTGGCTTCTCTGCCGGGTGATAACCTGGGCAACCATTCCGCCACCACCACGCTTGACCTGAATAATAACGCTATTATTGATGTCAATAACGTGGCCATTGGGTTGAGTTCTGCTAATGGTAATACATTGGTGGCATCGAATACCACCAACCCCCGCATCGTGGTGGGGCAGAATAACTACAACCAGGCGAATTCTGGCAAACTGGCCTTTGAGGAAAATATTGGTGCAAGTGGTACCAATACCTGTGGGTTTGAATTTGCCTACGATGGGGCAATTGATAAACTCACCCTTGAAGGAGGTTGCACAAGTCTCACAAATTTCATGACCTGGGAAAGAGGTACAGGCGATATTGGTTTCCATCTGGCTGATCCTCTGGTAGATAACCACTTTGGCGGAAACGTAAGGATGGATGTACTGGCCGGATCTGGTAACCGGGTAGTTGTGGCCAATGCAAATGGTGATCTTACCACTCAGACCATTGGTTCGATGGGTGATAATCTTGGAAACCATACCGCAACCACCAACCTGAACATGTCTAATAATGAAATTACCAATGGTACATTTTATAACGTGACAGCTGGAAGTGGAAACGGAATTCGATTCTGGCAGAGTAATAATTACAAAATCCACATGGGTTCTGGTTCTGAATACTTCTACGGACCTGTTCAGGATTACTCCATCAAGATGAACATGAATAACGACTTCAACCGTGGATGGACCTGGGGTGTGGACGGTGCGGCTCCCACCGCGGCGATTTCCACCACGGGCGACATGCAAATCGCGGGTACGCTGAAGCTGGCCTGCCCAAGCTGTGGAAGTACTTCCACAGCCTTCAACGGCGGCAGCGGCTGGGGTGACCTGACCATTCAGGGAAGGGTATTCTCCACCAACAGCAACCTGCACTTGTCGCCACCCAACGGATTCAACGTGATCATTGATGATACCTACCGCGCCGCAGGCGGCGGGGGAGGAGGTTCAGCAGGTCTGCTGGTAGAAGGGTCGGCCAGCATCGGCACCACGGCCGGACCCGCTTACACCCTGGATGTATTTGGAATTAACCGAACGGGAAATTCATCCTTCAGGATTCTTTCAGGCGGATATTCAGGATCTGACCCGACCCTGCTGTCTTCCAATAATATCTGGGGTTATGTGGGTACGTCAACCATTCGCTGGTGGCAGATGCACTCCTACTATTTCTACTCAGTCAACGGATTTATCACCACTTCTGACCGTAAGTTCAAGGAGAATGTGAAGCCCGTGGAAAATGCGCTGGAAAAAGTAATGGCTCTGCGTGGGGTAACCTATGATGTGATCGAAGATTCCAAAATCTGGAATTCACGCGATCTGCAGAATAATAAAAACCAGATTGGTTTCATCGCCCAGGAAGTGCAGGAAGTGCTGCCAAGTGCTGTGCAGACCGTAAGCAGCCAGGAACTGAGCGACTCGGCCAATGCAGATGCCCCCAAGGCAGAGGAAGACTACCTGGGTGTGGATTACTCCCGCATCACTCCTGTACTGGTGGAAGCCATCAAGGAGCAACAAGCCCAGATTGAGGATCTTAAGAATGAGATCTCCAACCCCAAACCCGTGGATCGGGAATTGGAGGGAACTCCTGTGCTGACAGATCCCAATGAAATTGTGGAACTGAAGGAAACCATCGAGGCTCAAAACCAGTTGCTGGCCAATCAGCAGTCGGAAATAGATCAGCTGAAAGAGCAAATGGCGAAGATGATGGAAATGATGCAGCAGGCCAATGCAACTCCGCCGCAAACTGCGCCTGCTTCGCAGGACGATATGGAGCAGCTGAAGGACCGCATGTATCTGGCTGAACTGGCTATCATCGAACTGGGTGGGTGCTGTGATAAAAACAGCGAAAATCCGGCGGATAATGGTCTGGGCCAGAGCGGCGGCGCCCGCGACGAGACCCTGTTGTTCCAAAATCATCCGAATCCGTTTTCCAAGAAAACCACCATCACCTATAAACTGGTGAAAGATGGCTTCGTGGAACTGACGGTGGTGGATTCTGAAGGAATTCCAGTGGATCAGATCGTGGCAACGGATCAGAAGTCTGGTCGCTACACGGTGGAATGGGATGGTACGAACTTCCCGGCCGGGGTGTACACCTACGTTCTGAGTCAGAATGAAGTGGTATTGGCCAAAAAGATGATTCTGATCAAATACTAAGCAATTTATGAAGTAAATTGCAAGCGGGTCTGTCCAGGGGGCAGACCCGCTTTTTTCTGGTGTGGGGTGGCTTGCGGCGGGCTCAGGGATGTGAAGGGCGCAAGGCGGTGCATGGCACGGAACCCCGGAGCAGCCCGACCGCGCTGTGCCCGGAAGGGCGGCGCGGGGAGCCCCAAAATAATCTCCCGGCATGAACGGTCAGGAGGGGGACAAACATTTTGAAGGCGGTGCAGGTTGATTGGAGAGGAAGTGTCTTTTTGTAAATTGCAGACGATGAATATAGGCATTGTGTGTTATCCGACGTACGGGGGCAGTGGCGTGGTAGCGACTGAACTTGGGAAATCTCTGGCCCAGCGGGGTCATAAGGTGCATTTTATCACCTACAGTAGGCCGATCAGGCTGGAGCATTTTACCCAGAATGTGACCTTTCACGAGGTGCGCATCCAGGATTACCCCCTGTTTGAATATCCGCCTTATGAGTCGGCTCTGACCAGCTCGATGGTGGATGTGGCCCGCTACCAGGATCTGGATCTTTTTCATGTGCACTATGCGCTGCCGCATGCGGCAGCGGGCTATTTTGCGAAGCAGATTCTGGCCGAAATGGGCAAGCATGTGCCCCTGATCACGACTTTGCACGGCACGGATATCACCCTGGTAGGCAAAAACAAGAGTTATGAGCCCACGGTGGCTTTTTCGATCAACCACAGCGACGGGGTGACCGCGGTGTCGGATTTTTTGCGGCAGGCGACCTATGAAGCCTTTGATATTCGCAATGAGGTGCGGGTAATCCCCAACTTTGTGGATCTGAATCGTTTCAAACGGCAGGATAAGGAGCATTTTCGCAAGATCATTGCCCCCCAGGGGGAGAAAATTGTGATCCATACTTCGAATTTCAGGAAGGTGAAGCGGATTCAGGATGTGATCTATACTTTTCAGGCCATCAGGAAGCAGATTCCAGCCAAGCTGCTGATGATCGGGGATGGTCCGGAGCGTCCGGCGGCAGAAGCCCTGTGCCGCGAGCTGGGTACCTGTGATTCGATCCATTTTCTGGGTACCCAAAACCCGGTGGAGGAGATTTACTCGATCGGGGACCTGTTTTTGATGCCTTCTGCGACGGAAAGTTTTGGTCTGAGTGCCCTGGAAGCCATGGCCTGCGGCATGCCTGTGATCACCTCGAATGCAGGCGGACTGCCCGAAATCAACCAGGACGGGGTGACCGGCTATGTGTGTGAGGTGGGGGATGTGGAAAAAATGGGCATAAAAGCTTTGTCTGTGTTACAGGACGAGGGAAAATGGGCTCAATTTTCCCAGAATGCCTTTAATAAGGCGAATGAGTTCAATATTGATGCGATCGTTCCGCAGTATGAGGCCTATTATGAGGAAATCCTGAAGCGGAAGGTTTCCGTATAAGGCCTATATTTGTTTCTATGAAGGTCTTACTTTGGTTAATTATCATTGGATTGGTCAGCTGGGTGTTGCTGGTTTCGCTGGGCCCGAGGATCATCAAATGGATTCTGAAATCGCTGGTGAAAAGCGCCCAAAAGGACCTGGACGAAAAATCACGCCAGTTTTACGAGCAAACAGAAAATGGATCTCCTTTTCAGGAGAGTATTTACACGGAAGATGACATCAAGGTGATCGTGAAGAAGAATGTGGAGAAGGAGAAGCGCCCGTTGGATTTGGGTGCGGAAGAGGTTGATTTTGAGGAGATTTGAGTCGTTAATCCTTAGATGTTAGATTTGAGATGTTAGATTTTAGAGATTGGGGCATTTGGGCTCTGGAATGATTTTTTGGGGGCTTCAGCCCCCAAACTGGTATACCCAATGTGATCACACATTGAAGGGAACTTCTCAAGGCTGGTCCAGCCTTTGATTGAATCCATAGGGGTGGGTTTTAACCCGCCCCTGCGGGACCGGGGATGCCAATCGCCCCTGCGGGACCGGGGATGCCAATCGCCCCTGCGAGACCGGGGATGCCAATCGCCCCTGCGTGACCGGGGATGCCAATCGCCCCTGCAGGACCGGGGTTGCCAGTCCAGATTGGCAAAATGCCTTCATGCAATGATCAGTTCCGGGTGCTGTTCCAGCACCCGGGCGATGGCTCCTTTGGGCAACGGGTTGCCTTTGAGGCCCAGCCATTGTAATTGAGAGAAGGGGGTGAGGTCGGGCGGGGAGGTGAGCTGGTTGTGGCGGAGGTCCAGGCGCAGGAGGTGTGGCAGCACGGGCAGGGGCGGTAACTGGGGTAGCTGATTGTGGGAGAGGACCAGGTCCTGCAGCTGTTCCAGCTGCAGGAGGGGTTCCCAGTTCTTCACGGGGCAACTTTGCAGGAAAAGTTCTTCCAGCTGGAGGCAATTTTGCAAACCCTCCAAAGCTTTGAGGCGCTTATTGCCTGAAAGGGTAAGGCTTTTCAGGTTGGGAAAGTGTGGTAAAGGAGAAAATTGCCGCAAATAATTATGGGCCAGGTTCAAATGGGTAAGGTGGGGGAGGAGCGGCATTTCCTGGAGGGATTCCAGCAGATTTACGGACAGGTCCAGCCTTTCCAGGCTGGGAAGTTGAGGAAAACCGGTCAGGTTTTCCAGTTCGTTGTGCTGCAGAAGCAGCTGTTTCAGGCGGGGCAGGGGAGGCAGCCCGCTTAAATCCTGCAGCCGGTGGCTGCAGATGGAAAGTTCTTCCAGATCCAGAAATTGCTCCAGGCCCCTGATGGAGCTGAAACGGGTGGGAAAATCCTCCTGGATCAACTCGTGGTCGAGACAAAGCGCCACCACTCCCTTACCCGGGGAGCCATTGAGCAGCCTTGTGAGAAATTTATCCATGTCAGGAAGCAAATTGGGATTTTGAAGGCAGGATTAAAAGGGGAGTTTGTCAGGTTGGAGAATTTCGCAAACAAAGTCAAAAGGAGCATTCGTGAACCCAAAGGGTGCGTTCCTGAATTGGTGGTTTTTTGGGTGATTGAAATGGATTAAGTTAGCTCCTGAAATCCATCAGAAGGGTGAAAACTATTCAACACCAATTTCCGGACTGGAATTTAATCTGAGCCGGTGCGAAGCAAAATTTTCTGAAAGGACCTTTTTTCATAATCGCCTTTCGTGGTTTTTTCAGAACTCCCGCCCCGGCGGGAGTTTTTTTGTAACTTCCTGGGTAGTATTTTCGTCTTGTATGAGATTACCCAAGCACACAACATGAAATCTACAGTAACTGATCTTAAAACATCCCATGCCAATCTTGATGATCCTTTTTTTTACCAGGGAGAGGAAAACGTTCCCCAGGTTTATCAGCAGGAGACCCAAATCTCTGAGACACCAGTCAAGGATAAGCCGGTGAAACGTCATAGCTGGGCTTTTTTTCTGGCCAGTATGTTTCTCGGGGTTGGGGTGACCGCCACCACAGAAGTTCCGCTCGGGGTTTTTGTGGGCATGGGACTCGGATTTTTGTTTTTTGTTCCCACGATCTACGACCGGGTTTTGGGAATCATTGGAGGAAAGAAATACCGCGAAGAACAAAAATATCTTTCCTAACTTTGGCCCATGTTCAAAGCAAAGGGCATTCACAAATCATACGGAGACCTGAAGGTGCTGAAAGGGGTGGACATCACCATTCAGCGGGGCGAAATTGTTTCGTTGGTGGGCACTTCGGGGGCCGGCAAAAGCACGCTTTTGCAGGTTTTGGGACTGCTCGACCGACCTGATCAGGGGGAAGTCTGGTTTGATGAAACCCTGCTTAGTTCTCTTTCCGACCGTGGACAGGCCCGTTTTCGCAACGAAAACATTGGTTTCGTCTTTCAGTTTCATCACCTTTTGCCCGAATTTACTGCCCTGGAGAATGTATGCATGCCAGCTTTTATTGCCGGCAAGAATCGAAAACTATCCGAGGATAGGGCAAAAAGTCTGCTTGAAGAGCTCAACCTTGGGGATCGGGGCCATCACAAACCTTCCCAGCTTTCTGGCGGGGAACAGCAAAGGGTGGCCGTGGCCCGGGCCCTGATGAATAAGCCTCAGCTTATTTTGGCAGATGAACCCACGGGGAACCTCGATTCCGGGAACTCTGTAAACCTTTTCAACCTGCTGTTCAAGCTGGCCCGCGAATTCGAAGTGGCCTTTCTGATCGCCACCCACTCTGAAAGTCTGGCCATGCGGGCAGATTACATCCTGAAAATCAAGGATGGGATCATTGAGTAATTTCTGAGCCAATTCCATGCAATCACCTCTTGAGACCCTGAAAAAGTATTGGAATTATCCTGCTTTTCGACCAGGGCAGGAGGAAATCATTCAATCTGTGCTGGCCGGTCGCGACACCCTGGCCCTCCTGCCGACCGGCGGAGGGAAATCCATTTGCTATCAGGTGCCCGGCCTCATGTCAGGTGGACTCACGCTGGTGATTTCGCCCCTGATTGCCCTGATGCGCGACCAGGTTGAAAACCTGAACAAGCGGGGCATTCCCGCCACCTTTATTAACAGTACCCTCTCATTTGCCCAGATCGACCGCAAGCTTTCCCTGGCCATGGAGGGCAGTTACCGCTTCCTTTATATAGCTCCAGAACGGGTAAAAACGGAAATGTTTCAGGCCCGGGTGCAGCAGATGAATGTAAAACTGATTGCCGTGGATGAAGCCCATTGCATCAGTCAGTGGGGTTACGATTTTCGGCCGGCGTATCAGAATCTGCCTGTACTGCGGGAATGGCTGCCCAGGATTCCTGTTTTGGCCGTCACGGCTACGGCCACTCCTGAGGTGAAAACGGATATTCTGGAGAAGCTGGAGATGAAAGATCCCCGGGTGTTTGCCCAAAGTTTCAGGCGGGATAATCTTTCATTTCGGGTATATCAAACGGATAATGCGGCGGGGAAGATTCTCGAATTGGTGCGTAAATTCGCGGGTAGTGGGATCATTTATTGTCGCACCCGCCGCAGAACGGCCTATCTGGCCAAAATTCTTTCTGAAAATGGCATTCCCTCTCAGGCTTATCATGGAGGAATGGATAATAAAGACCGAACGGAGGTACAGGCCAGGTGGATTTCTAACGAGATTCGGGTGATTGCCGCCACCAATGCATTTGGCATGGGCATCGACAAGCCTGATGTGCGGTTTGTGCTCCATTATAATTTGCCCTCAGAACTGGAAAGCTACTACCAGGAGGCAGGCCGGGCCGGACGGGACGGCAAACCCGGGGTGGCCGCGGTGATTTCCAATCCTTCTGACCAGGCCGAACTGAGCGACTGGGCCCTGGAAAAATATCCCCCTTTTGAAACTGTGGCGGATTCCTATGACCGCTTGTGCGATATTTTTCGCATTCCCAATGTAGGAGCGGTGGAAGCCATCCATGGATTTGATGTGGGGCAGGCGGCCACCAAAGCTGGCATTCCCGCCCGCACCTTTTACCACGCCCTGCGCATCCTCGACAACGAAGGCGTGCTCAATTTTGAAGAAAACCCCGATAATTTTGCCCTTATTCGCTTCAGAATTGGTCCCAGGGCAGTTTTGGAATTCAAGGAAAGGCACCCCGCCTACGCCAAACTGGTTGATTTTATCCTGCGCAATTCGGGTGGGGAGGTTTATATTCAGGAAATTTCCTTTTTGCCGGCAAGTTGGGCGGGCAGGCTGAAAATCCGTCAGGAGGAGTTGGAGGAGCAATTGCGCTTCATGGGCGAGCGGGGCTGGATCGATTATCAACCCGCACGGGCCTTGCCACAGATTCGCTTTTTTCAACCTCGTCACCGCCTTACCCGCAACGAACTCAATTGGCATAAATACAATTTCCTGCAGGACCTGGGCAAGACAAGGTTGGAGAAAATGCTGGAATATGTGGGGCCCGCAGGTGGATGCCGCAGCCGCTTTATCCAGCAATATTTTGGAGAAAAAACGACAGAAAATTGCGGGAAATGCGATCTTTGTCAGGCTGTGGGCCGTCCCGCACTCACGCGGGATGCGATCCATGCCCGGATTCTGGTCGAGCTGGAACAGGGACCTGTTACCTACCGCGAAATGCTGAAACGCATTGAAGGGGAGGCGGGCGATGCCCTGGAAGCCTGCCTGCGGGAGTTGATCGACCGCAGGGTCATTCGGGTGGATGCCCAAACTTTCCTCTTTCCGGGAGAAAACATTTGAAAAAGCGCATCATCATATCTGTTACCAACGACCTGAGTAGTGATCAGCGGGTGGACCGGGTGGCTACAACCCTGCACGAGGCCGGGGCTGAGGTGACGCTGATCGGGCGTTCATTGCCCCATTCCCTGCCCTTAAAACTGCGTCCTTACGAGTGTCTGCGTTTCAATATGTTTTTTCGACGGGGGAAATTCTTTTATCTGGAATATAATATCAGGCTGTTTCTGTATCTGCTTGGTCAAAAATTCCACTACCTCCACGCCAACGACCTTGATACCCTGCTGGCCAACTTCCTGGCTTCCCGCCTGAAGGGCAAGCCATTGGTCTATGATTCACATGAGTATTTTACGGAAGTCCCCGAGTTGCAGGGCCGCAAACTGACCCGGTCCATCTGGCTGACCCTGGAACGATGGATTTTTCCCCGTTTGAAGCAGGCATTTACCGTGAATGACTCCCTGGCGGGCATATTTTCTGAAAAGTACAACGTGCCGGTCAGGGTAATGCGTAATCTGCCCTTGCTTAGAGAATTCCCCCAAACCCGCAGCGCTCCAGGCGAAATCCTTATCTATCAGGGGGCGTTGAACCTTTCCCGTGGGATCGAACTGATGATACGAAGCATGAAGTATCTGCCTGAAAACGTCTTGTGGATTGCCGGGAATGGGGATGTGAAGGAAAATTTGGTACAATTGGTGAAGGAGGAAGGTCTGAAGGAACGGGTGCAGTTTTTGGGATTTGTGTTGCCTGAAAAACTGAAAGAAATTACCCTTTCAGCGTCTTTAGGCTTTAGTCTGGAAGAGGATGCAGGGGAGAATTATCATTTTGCCCTGCCCAATAAACTGTTTGATTACATCCAGGCGGGAGTGCCCGTGCTGGTTTCTGATCTGCCCGAAATGCGCAGTCTGGTTCAGTCTTATAAGGTAGGGGAGGTGCTTGGAAAAGAGGAACGGACCCCCGAAAAGCTGGCGGAGAAAGTCAGGGAAATGCTTCAGAACGAGGAAAAGTGGCTTTCATTCCAGGAAAACTGTCTGAATGCAGCGAAGGAATTGTGCTGGGAAAAGGAAAAGGATGTGCTCGCCTCCTTTTATGACTTTGTGCCAAAGTCAAGTCTGTGATCGATGATGCTCCCTTCCTTGCACTCCAGGGTGCGGGCAGTGTAGCGGTCGATCAGTCCGTGCTCATGGGTGGCCATGAGCACAGAAGTTCCCGCCAGATTGATCCTGAAAAGGATTTCCATGATCATTTCCGTGGCCTCGGGATCGAGGTTGCCCGTGGGTTCGTCGGCCAGGAGGAGAATGGGATCGTTGATCAGGGCCCGGGCAATGCTGATGCGTTGCTGTTCTCCCCCTGAAAGCTGGTGCGGCATGCTCTTTTCGCGGGAAGCCAGTCCCACTTTTACCAAAACCTCAGAAATCCTGTTTCTGATTTTATTTTTATCTTTCCAGCCCGTGGCCTGCAGGGCAAAACGGATGTTTTCAAAGACGTTGCGATCGGGGAGGAGTTGGAAATCCTGGAATACAATGCCCAGTTTTCTCCTGAGAAAGGGAATTTCCTTCTTTTTAATGGTCCCAATGTCGTAATCACCCACCTGAACCTTGCCCTGAATGGGCTTCATGTCGGCATAGGTGAGCTTGAGAATGGAGCTTTTTCCTGCGCCTGTGCGGCCCACGAGGTACACAAACTCGCCTTTCTGAATGGAAAAATTGACGTCCTGCAAGACGGGGCGGTTTTCATAACCCGCATGCACATTTTCAAATTTCAGTACGTCTCCTGCAAACGATTCGGTCATAATTCAACTTTTTGAATTTTGCCGTAATCCAGGTCCACGATAGCAGCCTTTAGTTTGTTTACGGCATCATCTGTCCCGAGTGTGGCCAAAATTCTTTCATCCCTTCCCGGCCTGAAATAGCCGATCAAAGTGAAGTCTGAATCCCTGACCTGGATGTAGTCGGGAATCTTGGCTTTTCCCTTGATTCTGAGGATGTAATAGGTATTTTCTTTCAAACCTGAAAAAGTGGTGTGACAAGCCCTGAATATTGGCTTTCCGGCCTAAATATAGAGGATTTTTAATAAAAAAGAGCCTCATCCAAAATGAAAAATTATTTTTATTTTTTTGAAAATAAATCTCTAACTTTGGGCCTGTTTAAATCACATGTTTCCACAAATTGAATCCACAAAAATAATGATGAAGCACAACCATCTTATTATTGCGGTTATCGTTCTCCTGGTAGGTACTTTTTACTCTTGTAAAAATTTCCAGGGAGCTGCCGTAACTGCCAAACCCGATCCGATCGAAGTCCATGCAGACTCTGTTAAATATTCGATCAGGGCTACTGTACCACCCAAAAACAAGTTCAAAAAAGGCGGAACCTACACTGGCGAGGCCATGATTGGTAGCCGTTCTCAGAAAAAAGTCGTCATCACCTCTGAAAAGTATCCCAAAATCAAGAAAACCGGGGTGGATACCACGGTTAATGT
This sequence comes from Bacteroidia bacterium, assembly GCA_020635905.1. Classification (GTDB taxonomy): domain Bacteria; phylum Bacteroidota; class Bacteroidia; order J057; family JADKCL01; genus JACJYV01. The sequence goes on along the minus strand of JACJYV010000003.1, from coordinate 122,518 downwards.
TTCCCGTGGTTACACCGACGACATGAACGGTAACCCTCTCATGCTGAAGCAGTCATACGACCGCAAAGGCAAAGAATTTGAACTCCCCAATGTTGAAAACCTGGCCCAGTGCTGTATCACCACTTCCCGCCTGGTTTGTGAAGATCCTAAATTCATTTTCGTTGACTGCCTCGAAAACAAATACGAAAAAGAAAAACCCCTCAGCCTCGAAGCCCGTTTCTCTTTCCCCAAGGACGTTTTCAAAATTCAGGAAGGCGATTACAAAAAGTCTGACATTGTTGCCATTGGCGACTTCCTGACCAAAAAGTATCCCGCCACCAAAATCACCATCAAAGGTTTTGCTTCTCCCGAAGGTCCTTACAAGCGTAACGTAATGCTGTCCGTAAACCGCTCCAAGCAGGTTCAGGAATGGCTGACCGGCAAACTCAAAGAAAGCGGTTACGAATCTTATCTGGATTCCAACTTCTTTGATATCAGCGTTACCCACGAAGACTGGGAAGGTTTCAAAGCCAGCGTAAACGGCCTGCCTTACACCCAGGATATCAAATCCCAAATCCTCGAAATCATTTCTGCCGGTCTTTCTGAAGACGACAAAGAAGCTCAGATCATGGCTCTGGTTGGCGGAAAAGAAAAAGTTGAAAACATCCTGGCTCCTCTGCGTCGTGCCACCATCAAAATCGAAGGCTACGAGCCCCGCAAAACCGACCAGGAAATCGACAAAATTTCTCAGGACTTCATCGACGGTAAATTCTCTGGTTCATTGAAAGAAACTTTCGAGAAAGAAGAGTGGCTGTATGCAATCTGCCGCGTTACCAGCCTCGACGGCAAAAAAGTGCTCCTCGAAGCCTTCCGCGAAGCTTATCCTTCTGATCACCGCGTATTCAACGACCTGGGTGCTGTTTACCTGAGCCAGGGCGATACCAAAGCTGGTCTGGAAATGCTTGAAAAAGCTGACAAACTGAAAACTGGTCACTACGCTATCTCCAACAACTTTGGCGTTGCCAAAATGATGGACAAGCAATACCGCGATGCCAAATCCCTGTTTGAAACCTCACTGGCTGGTAAATCCACCCCTGAAGCCAACTTCAACCTGGGTGTGGTTCTGGAAAAAATGGCCCGTTACAACCTGGCAGTTGAGAAATTCAACTCTGCTTCAGGAATGGATTGCGGTAACTACAACGCTGGTCTCTGCAAGCTGCTGAACAACGACCTCGCCGGTGCCAAAGCCAGCCTGACCGAAGCCATCAAAGAAAATAAAGAGCATGCACTCAGCTACTACGTAATGGCTGTGGCCGGAGCCCGCGCTTCTGATGCCAGCACCATGACCGTAAACCTGAAAAAAGCCTGCCAACTCGACGGTACCCTGAGCACCAAAGCCAAATCCGACCTCGAGTTCCGCAAATACTGGTCTTCAGCTGAATTCAAAGCTGCTACCAACTAAGAGTTTTTCAAACTCGTAAAAAAATCCCCCTGGTTTCGATCAGGGGGATTTTTTTTTGGCGGTCAGCAGTCAGCAGTCAGCGGTCAGCTATCAGCTATCAGCAGTCATGCTCGAAGCTCGCAGCTCGAAGCTTGCAGCTCAAAACTAATGAACATAACTCCCCGCATTCACATCGAAAGTGCCGCCTGTGGCGTGGTCAGCGAGGCCGCTGGCCAGTAAAACTGTCAGAGGGCCCAAATCTGCTGGCTCGGTCAGGGTGGGCAGGGCAATGTCATTCAGGGCATAATCTTCGCCGTAGGCGTCCATGAAATCCTGGGCCATGTCGGTCCGCACAAAGCCGGGAGCGATCAAAAAACTTTTGATCCCGGCCTTGCCAAAGCCCCGCGCCAGGGAGCGGTGCAGGGCCACCATGCCTCCTTTGGAGGCAGCATAAGCCAGATAATCCGGGGTGTCACCCCGAAAAGCAGCCCGCGAGGCAATGTGAATAAGACGGCCGCCGCACTGATTCTGAAAATGCCGTACCGCCAGGCGGGAAAGGATGGCCGTGGCAGTCAGATTGACCGCCAGGGTACGTTCCCAGGCTTCCAGCCACTCCGCATCGCTTTGCGATGCATTGGCCGGGATGGCTACGCCCGCATTATTGACCAGACAGGAAATATGGCCGAAATCGGCCAGAACCTCCTCCCACAGTCGCATGGTCTCACCAGGTTGGCCCAGATCGGCCTGAAAGGCCCGGGCTCCATGGCCCAACTGGCCCGCCAGTTGGGCGGCTTCATCCTCCTTTTGGTGAAAATGGACAGCCACCCGGGCGCCTGCGCCCGCGAGGGCTTCCGCCAGTGCCCGTCCAATGCCCCGGCTGGCCCCGGTGACCAGAATATTCTGGCCGCTCAGATCAATTTTCATGCGATTATTATTTTGGGGAAATTAATCATAATTCTCCCCAAGCAAAAAGGCAGTCCCAAGGGACTGCCCAACCTGAATGTATGAGAAGGCCGTGGATTATGCAATTCGGCCCAAAAAATACTACTCGAAATGAAGTGCAGTCTGGTTGATTTCCTGAGCGATCATTTCCATCAATTTGAGGCGGAGGCCAGGATTTTCGTCGCTGATTTGATAGATGCATTCCCAGGGATACACATTAACCAGCAAGGACTCTTTAGCCACCGCGGAGCATGCGTAAGGAACTTTTAAAATTGCCTCTTTCAACCCCCAAATCTGGCGATTGAGCCCCGGATTCTGCCCTTCCCTCCGGGAGGAACGTTGTCCCTTATATTCCAGATGCACCGTTCCGCTGCAAACCAGGAAAATTTCGTGCGGAAAATCACCTGCATGAATCAGGTATTCGCCTTTTTCCAGGGTAAGAGTCTTCTTTTCCTCTTCTTTTAAGAACCGTGCGATTTCTGAAATGTGCATCTTAATTAAGTTTAAACGAATCAGCTTTCAATTTCACCCCTTACGTTACCCTTTCAAATGACAATTGTCAAATGGAGAATTGAGTATGGTCAACCCGCTCAGTCGTACATCTTGCTGATGTGGATCAGTTTTTCGGGTTCCAGAATGGTGATTTTCCGGCCGTCGGCCTTGATCAGACCCTCTTTTTTCATATCTGAAAGCAGCCTGATCACCGTTTCCTTGGCGGTGCCCACAAATCCTGCCAGATCCTCACGGGTGATGGAAAAAGAAAATTCGGGTTCGGCAAATTCCTTGTCCTCGTAGGTATTTTTGATCATAATCAGGGCCTCGGCCAGCCGTTCCCGCACAGGCTTATAGGCCATTTCTGTCAGGCGGCGTTCAGATTCTTCCAGATTGGCACACAAAAGCTTCATCAGCCCTTCAGACAGGGCAGAATTATACTTGAGAATGGAGAAAAAGGTGGCTTTGGGAATGAAGCAAATGGCGGCTTCTTCCAGGGCCGTGGCCGAGGCAGAAAACGGGCTGGAGGACATCAGGGCCCGGTAGCCGATAAAATCTCCGGGTTTGACCAGGCGAATGATCTGCTCCTTGCCGTCGCTGCCCATTTTGTGGAGTTTGATCTTGCCACTGTTTACGCAAAACAGCCCCACAGGCATGCTGCCCTCGTGGAAAATGACTTGCCCGGCCTTGTAAGTGGTGCAGGTTTTGTTTTCGCTCAGATTTTCGAGCTCATTTTGATGACAAAAATGGAGCAGGGAATCCCCTCTGGTTTTACAGGTTTCGCAATGCAGTTGCTTGGTTTTCATGCCGGGGTTTTTGGGAAGTAAAATTCTGCCCTAAAAAAAGAATATCCGTTTCCCCGAAAAATGACTTTGATCAATTTGGCATAAAAAAAGAGATTGCCCCGGGGGGCAAACTCTTTCAGAAAAATAAATCCCTGATAAAAACGAAAGTGAAAAATCCTTCTTTCTAAAATCACAATTCTGAATGAACCAGAACTGATAAGTCAAATTTGCATTTCCAGACTGCCGCAGGCAATGACGAAAGTCATTTTTTTAGAAATTTTAACGAAATCAATTTTCGTGGAGGTTGAAAACCAGAACCGGGTAGGTGGTTTCCGCAATGATCCTTTCCGTGACCGAACTGTTGAACAGGCGGGAAAAGCCCTTATAGCCGTGGGTGGCCAGCGCTACGGCATCGGCCAGGTGATCTTCCGCAAAGAAAAGGATGCCCTCATCGATTTCCCAGGCATTGATTTGCGAGATTTCGGGAAAATCCCCGAAGCCCATGCTTTGCATAAACTGATTCCGCGCCACTGTAAATTCGCGGTCATCCTGAAACTCACTCACCGTATTCACCCGAAAGCACTGTACTTCTGCTTCCAGAAACTCAGCCAGAGTGCGGATTTCCCCGAAAATCTGACCCGATTGTTTCGAAAAATCTGTGGCGAACACGATTCTGCGCAGGGGAGCAACCTTGCCCGGACTCAAAACCAGCATGGGAACCGGGCAATAGCGCAAAATGGGCATCAATTCTGAGCCCGCAAAAATGCCTCCCAACCCTTTTCTGTGTCTCGAAGCCAGGATTACCAGATTGAAATGATTGTCGCGGGCATATTCCCCGATTGCTTCCCCTAACCCCAAACCCGGCGATGCAATCAGTTCCTGATTGATTTGGAAGTCTTTCAGGTCCTCACGCGCGGCTACATTCTCCAGCTCCTGCCGTAAATTATCCATGTGTTCCTGGTACAAATCACCCAGATAGTCGGCGGGAGTAAGAAAATTGCCGGGCACGACCGGAAACTGTAAAAAGTGGAGCAGAGTCACACTCAATTGCTTTGTTTTGGCTTCAGGCAGGGTTTTGAGGAAGGAAAATGCCGCTTCATTCGCCTCGCTGAGGTCAACCGGGATCAGAATTTTCAGGGTTTTCATGGGATTTGGGATTGATAAAGTCCAAAAATGCGGATAGAAACCAAAAATGAAAATGATGCGGGTCAACCCCGGTTATGACCCAGGTCATTCTCCTTTTGCCCGGATTCCCTGAATTTTGGAGGTAGAAATAACCAAAACCATGAAAAAAATACTGGTGCCCGTCGATTTTCTGGAAAATTCATTTCAGGCCGCCCTGTATGCCGGGCATCTTGCCGCCCAAGCGAGGGGGGAGGTTTGGTTGCTCAACGCCTACCACATTCCTGTGCAAATGCCCGATATGCCCATTTCCATGATGGAAATCAAGCGGCAGGAAGCGGCCGCAAACATGAAAAACCTGATGGACAGGTTGCGGAAGGAGGGAGGCTGGCCCGAAGGAAGCGGCCCGGTTCTCAAGCCGCAGGTGCGGGAAGGCCTGGCGGTGGATTTGGTCGTGGAACTGGCCCTGGAGGAGAAAATGGACCTGATTGTGATGGGAACCCAGGGCGCAAAAGGACTGGAAGAATTGATTTTTGGCACCCACACCACCAGCGTGCTGCAGCAATGTAAGTGCCCCCTGTTGGCCATGCCCGGGGGCGCTACCTTTCAGGGCATGGACCGTATCGTATTTGCAACGGATTGGATGGCAGTCAATAATTTGGTTTTCAGGCAGTTGGTGGGATTTGCTTCCCTGCTGAATGCCGAAATTGATGTGGTGCATGTGGTTGAACCAGAGGAGAAATACCAACCTGAGCGGGTAAAACGGCAGGAAGAGATCCTGGCGGGAGAATTGGATTACGCTAAAATAAACTTCCACCTGATTGAGGCAGAATCCGTTTTGGACGGACTCGAAGATTACATCAACCGTTCAGGAGCGCATCTGCTGGCCATGTTTACCCACAAACGCAATGCTTTGCAGGCGCTGTTTCACCCTTCACTTACCCGGCGCATGTCCATGCATACGCACATCCCATTGCTGGCCATTCATGGCTAAGGAATAAAGGAAAAATCAGTAAAAAAGCGAATCACTTCATCAGCAGGATTTTCTCCCGCATAGCTGAACCATCTTTCAGGCGTACCGCCAGGTGGTAAATTCCGTCAGGCAGCGTGGAAAGATCCAGCTGCTCGGGCAGGTACTTCAGGTGTTTCACCAGTTTACCGTCGGGAGTGTAAAGGACCAGGTCGTTGATGATGTGGGCAGGAGCCTTGCTTTGCAGCTTCACCGAGCCTTTGGAGGGTTTGGGGAAGACTTTCAGATCGTAGTTTCCGGCCAGGCCAGGAGGAATATTATCAGTCGTATCCTTGTAAAAAACTTCCACGACGATGGTGTCAGTACTGGAAATGGCAGGCGCGTCAGGCCAGATGACCAGCACATTTACGCCTCCTGCATATTTGCCACTTTGCACAACCTCGGAAAATCCAATATTTGCCGTATCACCCGGCAGAATAGTTAATGTATCAGTGAAAAGGGTGTAAACGGTGGAGGAGGGGGGAAGTTTTTGCCGGTAGCTGGCTGAGGTATTCACCGAATTCAGAGAGTCAAGGTTATTCAAAACGAAGAAATAATGAACTGAATCCCCGGGGGAAAAGGTATCAGGAGAAACTACGGTGGAGGAATTGTAGGTAATAGAAATCGGGGAAATCTGCCCCTGCATAATCCCGGCAGATACAAAAACAAGAATGAGTAAAGTCGTGAAGTGCTTTGTCATTTGAGATGGAGTCAACTGATAATTCTATATTCCTTAGTACAAACCTATGCTTTTCCCTGAAATTTTCTAATTTTATTTCAGATTCGTCTTACGTATTCAAAGGTAGTTTCTATGGATATTTTAAATAAAATCATTGCATTAATGAGCAAGGAGGAGCAAAGAAACTATAAATTATATGCTCAAAAGTTTCGCGACCGTGACGACCGCAAAGATGTGCGGCTGTTTGAATATATCCGCAAATCGGGCCCAAAGTTTAATGAACGCAAAATCATCCGTGAATTGTACGGGCAGGAGGGAAAAAATAGCTATTACCGTCTAAAAAACAGGTTGCTGACCGAAATTGGAAAGGGAATGGTTCTCCACCATAACACCGGGATAGAAGAACTGGAAGCCTATCATTATTTCTCCCTGGCCATCCTCTACCGTGAAAAACAGGCCCCTGAAATTGCCGAATTTTTTCTCGAAAAAGCCGAAAAAAAAGCCAAATCCATGGGTAACCTCGGATTGCTCGACCTGATTTACGGCGAATACATATCCCTGTCTTTCAGTCTTTCCACCATCAATCCCGAGACATTCATTGAGCAAAGAGAAGAAAATCGCAAGGAGCTCAATCGTTTTCGGGAAATAGATAATATTCTGGCCGCCGTTAGTTATCGTATTCGCTTTGCGCAGAATTTTTCCCAACAGGACCACAATATCATTGACTTGCTGAGAAAAACAGTGGATGAATTCTCGGGTGATCCCAATCTGCAGGTAAACCCAAAATTCAGGTTCAGAATGTACGAGGGGGTAAGTAAAATATTGTTGCAGAATAAAGATTATGAAGAACTTGAACGGTATCTGAAGCAGACCTACACCGAATTTATCCAGGATGATTTATTTGATCGTCACAACCACGATACCCGTTTGCAGATTCTCACCTACCTGATCAATGCCTGTTTCAAAAACAAAAATTATAACGACTCCCTCAAATACGTTGAGTTGCTCAAGGAGGGGATGGGTATGTTCAATAATTTATTATACGATAAATACCTCATTTTTTATTATAACTCCCTCGCCAACAACTATATAGAACTGGATCCTGATAAAGGCAAGGAGATTCTGGAAGAAATGCTCAAAGTGAAGGAGATTGTCAGAATTCCCCTTTACCGCAGCTTTGTGACCGTGAATCTTGCAGTTTTCTCCTATGTCAATGGCGAACTGGAATCGGCCGTGAAGCAGGTTTCAAAGCTCAGAATCCTCGATTCCTATCAATCCATCTCCGCCTCTATGCGGATGAAAATCGAGATTTTCGAACTCATGGTAAGATTCGACCTCAAAGATTTCGACACGATAGAGTATCGCCTCAATCAAATGCGTCAGGATTTTGGGGAATTGCTCCAGGATAAGGCCTTTTACGGAGACAACGAATTGCTCAACCTCATATCTGAGATGATTCGCGTACCCGATCCCCGCCAAAAGCCAGCTTTGAAGGAAAGAATCCTGCATTTCATGCAGGATTATGCTCCCCAGGACACGGATTTCATCGAGTACCGCGAGTGGCTCAAAGCAAAGGTAACCCCCTGAAACAACAGCGGGAGCCAGAGGCTCCCGTGTGTGGTGTATGTGAACAGATATCGTTTGTTTTTCGACCTAGCTGCAAAAGTTAGGTGGTTAGCCGGCTGCCGCTCCAGCTCAATTAAGGGTTGTAAAAGGTAGTAGTAGTTTAAGGATGCAGAAGATTCTTTTTTTCCATAAAAAATTTTAAAATATTTTCAGAAAATCCATCCGCACAGGGGGCAATAAACCGCTGTTTTATTCGTTCAGACTTTGAAATTTCCCTATCTTTGCCTTGAAAAAGGTAATTCCCCTTATCTTTCCCTTCTTCTGATAGTCAGACCAATCTTCTGGACCACGGGTTCAGCTGTATTTACAAAATTTCCATAGCCACTATGAAACGCACCTGTTTATTCTCATTTTTCGCCCTGTTTCTCCTCCTTTCTGCCTGCAACCGCAACCTGGTCAGGGTGGAACACTTCACTCCCTCAGGCCAGGTGGACGAATTCACCACCTTTGAAATCATGTTTTCAAAGGATCTGGCCCCGCAGGAAAAGCTCAATGAATGGCTCGACGACGAATTCGCCACCTTTGATCCACCCATTCGGGGAAAATTCAAATGGGTCAGCCCCAATTCCCTGCTTTTTTCGCCCGAAAATGCCCTCAAACCCGGCACAGATTATAAGGTGGAAATCACGGACAAAGTCCTCTTTGGAGCCAAATTGTCCACCAAATTCGAAACTTATACCTTCCATACTGCCTATTTCGACGCCACCAAAGTGGACTTCTTCTGGAGTCGGGTGCCCCGTTCAGATTTCAAGGTTTCGGCCAAGGTCAATCTGTATTTCAACTATGATGTGGACCCCAAATTGCTCAAAGATTACCTGATCATTGAGAAGGAAGGCAAGGAATTTACCAATTACACCATCGAAACGGAGGACCATGCGCCTGTGATCGCCATTGATCTGGGCCAGCAGCAGCAAACTGAAAAGGACCTCAAATTCAAGCTCAGGGTGAAATCAGGGATGAAATGCCTGGTGACCGACCGTCCCATGGAAGACGAAAGGGCCTTCGACCTGTTGCTGCCTCCCATTACCCGCCTGACCATTACGGGTACCTCCACAGGCTTCAATGACAATAATGCAGGCTGGATCGTGGTGCATACCACCCAGGAAGTAGACCAGGCCATGCTCACCAAATTCGTCAGCCTCGATCCCTCCAAGAATGTGACTTTTTCCACTTCTGAAAACAGCTTTCGCATGGATGGCACCTTTTCCCCGGGCGACAAATTTGATCTGACGGTCAAAAAGGGCTTGCCCGGCTTGTACGGAGGTACTTTGGAAAATGAATTTACCGAGGAAATCGTGCTGGCAGATCTGTCCCCCAGCCTGGAATTTTCGGACGATAAAGGCAAATACATGATGCGGTCCGGGTTGAAAAACCTGAGTGTCAAGGCCGTCAACGTACCTGAAGTGGAAGTGGAAATCCATGAAGTATTCGCCAATAACCTCCTTTTCTTCCTCTATCAGAACGGAAACGGCTATTATTACGACGATTACTACGGGGATTATTACGAGGATTATTACTACGATTACGACAACGACAACCACAGCGTAGGCAATTTTGGCAAATTACTCCACAGAGACACGGTGAGATTGGGCAACCTCAAAAACTACCGTTACGACTTCACTGTCAACGTGGAAAAACACCTCGACAAGCGTTTCAGGGGAATTTACGTGGTAAAAGTTCGCGATTTTGACGATTACTGGCGCCGCGATTCCAAAGTGATTGCCGTATCAGACATTGGCATGATCGCCCGCAAATCCCGCGACCAGCTCAATGTATATATCAATGCGATTGGCACTGCCCAACCCATGCCCGAAACGGAGGTGCTCCTCATCTCCTCCAATAACCAAACCCTTATGAAAGGCACCACAGATGCCCAGGGCATGGTTACTTTCAACGATGTGCAGGCCCAGACCGAGGGCTTTCAGCCCCGCCTGATTGTAGCCGTCAAAGGTGATGACTACAACTTCATCGACCTGCGCGAAACCTCGATTGAGACCTCCCGCTTCGAAGTGGGTGGGAAGGACGAAGTTTCCGAGGTCTATGATACCTACATCTATGCCGACCGCAACCTGTATCGTCCGGGCGAAACAGCCAATATTTCGGCCATTGTGCGCACCAAAGACATTACCCCCGTGACCGACATTCCAGTGCTGCTGAAGATTATTTCTCCTCAGGGCCGGGTATTCAAAACCTACAATAAAAAACTCAACGCCCAGGGCTCTTTCGAGCAGGATGTGAAGCTGCCCGATGCCCTGCAGACGGGTGAATACGTGGCTGAAGTGTATTCGGGCAATAAAGATCTGATGGCTTCCTACCGTTTCAGTGTAGAGGAATTTGTCCCGGACAAGATCAGGGTCATGCTCGACGGAGACAAGGAAGCCCTCAAACCCGGGGAATCCCTGAATCTGAATATCATGGGCGAATACCTGTTTGGAGCACCTGCCGCAGGCCATGCCTGCGAAATCGATGTCAGATTGAATCACACCCCGTTTTACAGCAAAAAATATCCTGATTTCAATTTCCACAACAGCTCGGTCAGCAATCAGTATGTTGACAATGAGACCTTTAGTGAGGTGCTGGATGAAAAAGGCAAATTCAACTTTGCCTATACCATGCCGTCGGGTATCCGCGCTGGCGGCCTCCTTTCGGGCACCGTATATGTCAGCGTGTTTGACGCGACCGGCCGCACGGTCAACCGTTCCTACGGCTTCAAAGGGCTGGCCCGCGACAGCTATCTGGGCATCAAATCGCCCCGCTACTATTACGGCACGGGCGAGGTACTCGAATTCCCCATTGCCGCCGTGGACGGCATGGACAATGACCTGAAAAACTTCCCCGTGGAAGTGGAGGTGATTCGCCGCAACTGGAAATCTGTACTGGTGAAGCAAAGCGGCTACTGGCGCTACGAATCACAACGCGAGGAAGAGGTGGCCATGCCTCGTCGCAAGCAGAGCGTTTCTGGCAAAGGTTCCTTTTCCTTCAAAGCCGAGCGCTCGGGCGATTATGAAATCCGCCTTTACAAACAGGGCTCCAGTGAATACGTCAGCCAAAGTTTCTACTGCTACGGCTGGGGAGGCACCACGGCTACTTCCTTTGAGGTGAATAAGGAGGGCCGCATTGAAATGGTATTCGACAAAAAGACCTACGAACCCGGCGAAACCGCCAAAGTGCTGTTTACCACTCCCTTCTCCGGACAAATGCTGGTTACTTTTGAGCAGAATAAAGTGCTCGAATCCCGCTACTTGACGGTGGAAAACAACTCAGCCGAGTTGCAGATTCCCATTACGGATGCCCATTTGCCCAACTTCTACGTTACCGCCACCCTGTTCCGTCCCCACGACGGCAGCAATAACACGCCTTTCCTGGTCGGACATGGATTCGAGTCAGTGGGGGTAGAGAAAAAATCCAATAAACTGGCGGTGGAAATTGTCGCGCCCGAGAAAATCAAGCCGCGTACCACCCAGGAAGTAGTGGTCAAAACCACTGCGGGACAGGATGTGCACGTGACATTGGCTCTGGTGGACGAGGGAATCCTGCAAATCAAGGGTTTCAAATCTCCCGATCCGTATGCCTACATGTATGCCAAGCGGGCCCTGCGGGTCAACAGCTATGACATGTACGAACTCCTGCTGCCCGAAATCAGTGCAGCCAAATCATCGCCCGCAGGGGGCGACGAAATGGGTTCAGGCAAACGGGCCAACCCCATCACGGCTCAGCGCTTCAAGTTGCTTTCCTATTGGTCGGGCATCCGCAAATCAGACGGAAACGGCGAAGTGAGGCTGCAGGTGCCCATTCCCCAATTCAATGGAGAAGCCCGCCTCATGGCCGTGGCCTACACAGGTCCCCGCTTTGGTTCGGCCTCCAAACCCATGAAAATCTCAGACGACGTGGTCATGATGCCCGCCATCCCCCGTGTACTTTCGGTCACGGATTCCATTGCCCTGCCCGTTTCCCTCATGAATACCACCAGCAAGTCGGGTGAGATCAAGGTAAGTCTGAAGGTGGAAGGTCCGCTCAAGGTGACCTCCAAAGCCACCCAAAGCATCAAACTGGATGGAAAATCCACGGGCTCCGTGAGTTTTGGGGTGGAAGCCATGAATGCGGCAGGCAAAGGCAAGATCATCCTCCAGGCCTCCGGCCTGGATAATGTGACCCAGGACATTGAAATTGCGGTGCGCCCCGTGTCGCCCCTGGTAACGGAAACAGGCTCAGGTACCCTGGTGGCCGGCAAAGAGGTTGCGGTGCAAATTCCGGGCGGATATATTCCGGCCTCTCAGCATACCCGCATCACCATTTCCAGATTCCCGGGCGTGAAACTGGCCAAACACCTGAAAGATGTGGTGGGATACCCCTACGGATGTCTGGAACAGACCACTTCCAAGGCTTTCCCCCAATTGTATTTTGAAGATCTGGCTGCGGCTGTGGCGCCTGATAAGTTTTTTGCGGGCAACCCCGTTTACTTTGTCAATGAGGCCATTACCAAAATTCAGTCCATGATCCGCAACGACGGAGCCTTCAACTACTGGCCCAATGGCGGCTATTACAACTGGTGGGCCTCTGTCTATGCCACCCACTTCCTGGTGGAAGCCAAAAAAGCCGGGTATAATGTCAATGACAATACCCTCAGCACGGCTCTGGGCTTTGTATCCCGCCAGGCGGCCAGCAAGCAGACCTTCAACTACTCCTTCTACCGCAATAATGTCTGGGTAACGGAGGTCAAAGCCAGCAAGGAGACCATTTACAGCCTTTATATCCTGGCATTGGCGGGCAAGGGCGACCTTTCCACCTGCAACTATTACCGTGCTCACCAGCACCTGCTCACCAACGACACCCGCTACCTGCTGGCGGGGGCCTTTGCCCTGCAGGGCGATTGGAATGCTTTCCACGAGATAGTGCCCAATGCATTCACCCCCGAGAAAGCGGCCCGCCTGTCGGGTGGTTCCTACGACTCTGAAATCCGTTCCAACGCCATCATTTTGAGCGTATTGATGGATGTGGATCCCAAGAATACCCAGATACCCCTCCTGGTCAAGTACCTGTCCAATCTGGATGAAAGCCACTGGTACTCGACCCAGGACAAGTGCTGGGGCTTCATGGCCCTGGGTAAAGCTGCCAAAAAGAGTGCCAGCGCCGACATGAAGGTGGATATTCAGGTAGCGGGCAAATCTGTGGGCAATTATGCAGGAGGAAATTATCAGCTTACTTCTGACCTCCTCAATGGAAAAACCGTTACCCTGAAACCCACGGGCACAGGCGAAATCTACTACTTCTGGAACACAGAAGGAATCAAGGATGGAGCCGAATATGTGGTGAAGGAAGCCGATCACATGGTGTCAGTGCGCCGTACCTTTTACGACCGCGAAGGCAAGGCCATCATAGGAGATAATTTCCGTCAGGGTGATCTGGTGGTTTGCAAAATCTCGGTCACCACAGGTAACCGCTCGGTGGACAACGTGGCCATCACGGACATGATCCCGGCTGGATTTGAGATTGAAAACCCGCGTCTGACCACCTCGACTTCCCTGAACTGGCTCCAGAATACCCTGTATCCCGAATACATGGACGTCAAGGACGACCGCATGCTGCTCTTTACCAACCTCTACAACAGCACCAGCCGCGACTTTTACTACATGCTGCGGGTGGTGACTGCAGGTAAGTTCAAACTGCCCGTAATTGGGGCTGAAGCCATGTACGATCCCGAATTCAACAGCTTCCACGGAGCCCGGGTCATCACGGTATCACCCAAAGTCAACGGCGGAATTTAAGCGTTTTGGGGTAACGCGAAGAGCGCAAAGGGAAGGGATTCCGCGTTTCGTGGGTTGAAGGGAGCAAAGAACGCCAAGCTGAAAGGAAAAAATCCCGCCCAGCTTGGCGTACCGAACGCTTTCGGTATTTGCCACCACAACCAACGAAACGCGGGACAAATAATCTTGGCGATCCCGATTTCTATCGGGATTGGGATACTGACCCATTTCCCTCGATTTTCCACTAAGTTTATACGTTTCGACGAAAGCAGAAGGAGGGATTTTCACTTTTTAGGAAACATAACATTTTTTTAGTTAATTAGAACTTCCGCAGGTTTCCCGTAAACGCGGAGTGACATTACCTGGATAATAACCCGACAGCTATGCGAAAGGAACTCGTGCTCTTGGCACTGATGGCTTGTTTATTTCGGCCATTATTTTCTCAAAACCTGAACAACTACCAACCCCTCAAATCAGAAGGGCAAATTCCCGAGGAATTTTTGGTCAAATCTTCTGAAAAGTATGAACAGGACAAGATTGAACTGGTCAAAACTGAAGGAAGGTCAGGGCTGAAAAAGAAAGATGACTTTATTCTGGCCCGAAGCTTTGTCATAGATGACATGCTTACCTCAGGGAAGGTCCTTTTCAATGATCCTATATCGGAATATGTGAGCAGGGTTGCGGATAAATTGCTCGCAAAACAGCCGCAGATTCGCGAAAAATTAAGATTTTATGCCGTAAAATCCCCCGTGGTGAATGCCTATACCGTGGACAAAGGGATAGTTTTTGTGAATGTGGGGCTATTGGCTCACCTGGAAAGCGAAGCACAACTCGCCTTTATTCTGGCCCACGAAGTGCAACATTTTCTGGGGCAGCATTCCATGAAGCAATTCGAGCAAAATCTGACCATCGACAAAGATAAAACCCTGTTTTCCAAGGATGAAGCCCAGGAAAAATACCTGGCCAAGTGCCTTTTTTCCAAGGAACAGGAGCTGGAGGCCGATCTGGCCGGGCTTGAAATTTACCTGGAATCAGGGTACTCCCACGAAGCCATTGACGGCACCTTCGACGTGCTGGTCTTATCTGATTTTCCTTATTCCCACCAGCCTTTTGACTACACCCTGATTACCAGCCCGGGAACGCCCATTCTGGGTTTAACTTTACCTCCTCATGCAAAACCCATCGTGGTCGATCAGGACGAGGAACATGAATTTGGAACTCACCCAAGCGTGGGCAAGCGCCGCCAGGCCGTCATGGACGTCCTGGAGACCAAAAGGCAGCCGGGCAGGCCCTTCTTTTTGGTGGATGAAAACGAATTTTACCGGGTTCGTGACCTCGCCAGATTTGAAATCACCCACCTCCTGTTGAAGGATAAGGAGTATGTGCTCTGTATGTATAATTCGTTTCTGCTGTCTCTCGATTTTCCCAACAACCCCTACCTGGAAAAGAAAATTACCCAATCCATGTATGGTATTTCATGTTTCAAAATCGCCCATAAATACCACAAGGTTGCCCCGGATTCCTCCAGATTGTATGGAGTAATCTATGATTTGGATTACGTTTTGGATAATGAATCTCCAGAGAAAGTACTTATCATGGGCCTCAACAAAGCCTGGAGTTATCACCAGAAATATCCCAACGATGAGGAAGGAAGGCAAATGGCCTATGACTTACTGGAAAAGATGTTTGATACCTATCCCGAGTTTGCCAAAAAGCTGAAAAAGGATCCCCCGCCACCCCTTCCAGTCGCCATGGAGGAAGAGCCTGAAGTGGAAAAGGATAACTCAAAATCCAAGGTCTTTGAAGTGGAGGGGTACAAGCCCACCATCGTATCAGGCAAGGAATCAAAAGCCAGAGCCAGTCAGGGCAAAGTGGATAAAAATCTGGAGCATGGCTGTTTTCAGCTGTTTGAGAATGAGGAATTTGTCCAAAAATATGGAGAATTGGCCAAAATTGAAGTGAACAAAGAAGGGGAGGAGCAGGAAGAATTTAAAGTGTGGTCATCCAGGTCGAATTCCTGGAAAAGAACCTCTGATATCGTGGACAAAGTGGTTTACATCAAGCCTGAATTTCACAAATGGGATACCCGGAAAAAGAATGCCACCCGCTATCTGGACTCGGAAAAAGGCAATGATAAAATGATGGCCTGGATGAAGGAAAATGCCGGCCTCAACGGGGTCAGCCTCGAAATCCTGAATGCCTCAGAATTCAAAAATTCGGACCTGGAAGCCTTCAATGACATGGTTGAGCTGGAAGACTGGTCTGAAAGGTGGTTTCAGGCCCGCAAAAATGACGGCATGGTCATGCTGGACCGGCCCGACGTGGAACGGATTTCCGAAAAATACGGCACCAAATTTTTTGGCTGGACCGGGCACCTCAGCCTGACCAAGTCGCCCAATTATTTAATGGGGGCCATGTACGTTTGCTATGGTTGTACGGCTCCCATCGGGATTGTCATGATGCTCAGGCCACGCAAGGCATTTTTGCATTATAATGTGGTGCTGAATGTGGAGTCAGGCGAAATCGTTTTCGCTTCCGTCCATGAATTTGATTTGAGTGATGGGCCCGAAAACATGCATTCCCTCCTTTACGACAATTTCATCCACATCAAAAACCCAGCCAAATGAAAATCAGAATCGCAATTTTGGTCCTCCTGATGGGCCTGGGTTTGCAGGGAATCGCCCAGCATCTGGTCCCGGGCTATCAGGGAAAAAGGAATATCTTTGTCGCCCAGTATTTTGCCGGGAGCAATTTTGAATACGGGGCATATTCAAGCAGAGTCTCCATCATTGACAGTCGCTTTACTCTGGCTTATGAGGCCATACTGTCCCGCCGCCTTGTCCTGGATGTGACTTATGATCTGGCCAGGGCAAATTTGTATCGCTATCTCGACCGGGACAAAATGTTTTGCCATGGGCCTGGATTCGGGTTCAAAACCTATCCCAGGGGATTGCCCGCCCCCCTCGGGGTGAATTTGTCCGCCGGCGCGAAATTATTATTTGTCCACTCAAATGACTCCCTGAACCTTGGCAGCAGTTCCAGTGGCATTTGGAAAACGGACACCTCCAATTTTGGGAATTCTCAGATTTACCTGGGAATAGGTTATACCAATGTAATCGCCAAACGGATCGTTTTTGACTATGGTTTAGAACTTTCCCTTCCCATTTGGGGGGTAAAAACCATTCTTGGAAAGTATGATCCTTATGAAAACCAAAGGTTGAGGTGGTTTTACCATTACCTGCTGAATGTGAAAATCGGGATCGGGATACTGGCTTTTTAATCTGCACGTTAACCCTGCTGGGATTCCTCTGGTTTACATAAGGGATACCTGTTATATTTACCCTTATGAAATACCGCCTGATTCTGGGATTGCTTCTTGTGGGAATATTCCTGCAAAGGCTTTCTGCGCAGAATTGGGATCATTATACCCCAATCCAGGCCAGCGGCGAAATTCCTGCGGAATTTCTCTCCCTTTCCTCCTTCAAATTCGCCCGCGAAAAGGAAAACCTCAACCCGGCAGATCACCACTCCAACGGCAAACCACAGGAAGATTTCCTCCTGCAAAGCCAGTTCCTGATCGACGAATTACTGATCTCGGGCAAAGTGCTTTTCAATGATCCCCTTTCCCTTTACCTGGGCAAAGTAGCCGACAAATTGCTGGCTTCCCGCCCTGAGTTACGGCAGGAATTGCGCATTTATGCCGTAAAATCCTCCTCTGCCAACGCATTTGCCACCAATAACGGCATCATCTTCGTCAACACAGGTCTGCTGGCCCAACTGGAAAATGAGGCCCAACTGGCCTACATTCTGGCCCACGAGATACAGCACTATCTGGGCAAACATCCGCTCAATCAATACGTGGAAACCATTCGCATCGACCAGGGCGCAGGCATGTTCAAGCGGCAATCTCTCGACGAGCGCCTGTTGGCCAAAACCAATTATTCCCGCGAACTCGAACTGGAAGCCGATCTCAAAGGTCTGGACCTTTACCTGGAATCTGCTTATGATCCTGCAGGCCTGGACCAGGTTTTTGATGTATTGCGCTGGTCTTATCTGCCCTTTGACGAGGTTCCTTTTTCCCGCGAATTCCTGCAAACGGAGCACATCACCTATCCTGAAAGCTATTTTTTGCAGTCGGTGAGTGGGATCAATCCCGAAGGGGAAGGGGAGGAGGAAGGCAATAATCATCCCTCTCTCAACAAGCGGCAGGCGGCCATTGCCAACCGCCTCGCTTCTCTGCCAAAATCCTCCAAAAGTCATAATCTGGTGGGTGAAAATGAATTCAAAAACGCCCGGGAAATGGCCCGCTTTGAGCTCAGCCACCTCTTTTACCAGCAGCGCGAATACCAGAAAGCCATTTACAACTCCTACCTGCTCGGGCGCGACCATGGGCATAATCTCTATCTGCAAAAGAATATCTGCCAGTCACTTTACGCCCTGGCCCGCTACGCCAATGCCCGCCATCTGGGCGATGTATTGCAGGCGTCCTCCGCCTGCGAAGGCGAAATCCAGCAGCTGGCCAGCCTGCTGGAGCATTTTACTGACTACGAAATGACCACCGTCGCCCTGGCTCATACCTGGGACCGTCACCTGGAATTTCCACAGGATCCCGACCTGGATTCTTTGGTAAATGCGCTTCTGCTGGAAATGGTGGAGCATCACGGCGACTTTCTGGACCGCCTTTACCGCGAATCACCTGCCGACAGCCTCCCTGCTGACCCCTCCAACGGGGACCCAAATGGCAAGTACGACAAACTGAGGCGCAACCGCGAAAACGAGAAATACGGGGAAAAAGGCTACATCTATTCGGCCTTTGTGGGCATGTTTGCCCACCCTGACTTCAGGCTGCGCCTGGAAAATGCCAAAGCCAGCTTCAACCAGACAGATTCCACCGCCCATCTCACCTTTCGCGAACGCAAAAAAGCTCTGCGCAAGGCCCGTAAGGAGGGCAAAAGCCTGGGTACCGACCAGATCGTGATGGTGCAGCCTCTTTTCCAGAAGATCGATCGCCGCAAAGAGATTCCCGTGCGCTACATCGCAGGCGAAACCGGACAGCGGACCTTCACCACCATGCTCAGCGAAAATGCTGAAATGGTCGGGTTGGGGTTGAATCTGCTGGAAGTGAGCCGTCTCCAGACCAGTCAGGTGGCAGAATTCAACGACATTGCCCGCCTCAACGACTGGATCTCCGACCGCTTTGCCCACGACGAGGTGGGAGGCCTGTTGCCGCCTGACCAGGCTGAAATCGACCGTTTGGTGCAAAAATATGGCACCCGCTACTTTGCCTGGACCGGCACCCTGTCCCTTACGGAAAAACCCAATACCTATCTGGGCTGCTTTTACCTGGCTCTGGTCTATACCGCCCCGCTGGGGGTCTATCACCTGCTTTCGCCCTCCCGCAATACCCTGTATTTTACCCTGGTCTATGACCTCAAAACGGGAGGCATCGCCCTGGCCAACCTGGCCAGTATTGGCGCGGGAGCCCGCTACGACCTCATGCAATCCAATATCTACGATACCCTGCTCAGAATCAAACAAAAACCCGGGTGAAGCTGCGAGGGATCATATTGCTGGGGATGGTCCTCCTGCTGGCCTGCGGAACGCAGGCCCAGCAAAAAGTGCCCGGGTACCGCGGCAAAAAGCATTCCCTGTTTGTCAACATGTTTTCCAATATCTCCTTTGCCGAACAGTACCGCACTTCCCAAACCAAAATCAACTTCAATACCCGCTTTTCTGCCGAATATGACCTGGTGGTGGGGCGCCCCCTGTCACTCGGACTGGCCTTTCATTCCCTCAAAACGGGCAGCGATTATCTGGGGGGAAACCCGGCTCAGATTACCCATCTGGAAATCCTGGGTTACGGCCCGGGAGTATATTTCAAATCACATCCTTTTTTCAAAAATGGCTTCATATCACCCCTGGGGGCCTATGTGAAAGGAGAACTCCTCACCCTGATCTACCGGGCCCGTGACCCTCAGGGCAAGCTGGACGGCAGCGGCAATCCCCTCATGGCCGGACGGTTTCTGGCCCTGGTGCCCATGCTGGCCATTGGCAATAACCACCTGTTTTGGGACCGGGTATTCCTGACTTACGCCTTCCAGTTTGGCTACCCCATCCCGAAGACCATCACCTTGTCCACAGATTTTCCCTCAGAAGTGGACGATATCAGTGATAAAGTGCGCAATCGCCTGTTTGGGCACCTGGGCATGAATGTCAAAATCGGGACCGGAATCCTTTTATTTTAGAAAAATGAGGTTTTCAGGTCAGGGGAATAATTTTTAGCCGCATGAATCGTTCAAACCATACCCTTCCTTTCTCAGCCCGCCCGCTGAATTTCCAGATTGTATTCATTTTCACAAACCCGGTCTGAACATTCCGCCCACACACCGCATGCGCCGCCTACTAACCTCTGCATTTCACCTCAAAAAATGGCCTTCCAGGATCATCCAGCTGGTGATTCTGTTTATGCTGATCAACCTGCTTTTCCCCCTTCCTGCACCCAAGCCCTGGTCGCCTGTAGTGTACGCCCGCGACGGCTCCATCCTCAGTGCTTACCTCACTTCCGATGAAAAATGGCGGGTCCATACCAATCTGGAAGAGGTTTCCCCCGAACTGATTCAGGCCCTGCTGGCCAAGGAAGACAAGTATTTTTACTACCATCCCGGGGTGAATCCCGTGGCCCTGGGACGGGCCCTTTTTCTCAACGTATTTACCGGGCGACGCCAGTCGGGAGCCTCCACCATCACCATGCAGGTGGCCCGCCTGATGGAACCCCGTCCCCGCAATTACTTCAGCAAGGGCATTGAAATGATCCGCTCCTTTCAGCTCGAATGGAAGTATTCCAAAAAGGAAATCCTGGAAATGTATCTCAGTTACCTACCCTATGGCGGCAATGTGGAGGGGGTAAAAGCGGCTTCCATGATCTATTTTGACCGGCTGCCCGAAAAACTCAGCCTGGCTCAGGCCGTTTTGCTCACCGTGATCCCCAATCGCCCCAATTCCCTGCGCCTCGACCGCGACCAAAAGGAGGCCCAGGAAATGCGGGACAAATGGCTTTATCGCTTTGCGGAGGACGGTACTTTTCCCCAAAATCAGGTTGAACATGCCCTCTACGAGCCCATTCAGGCCCGCCGCCATGAAGTGCCCATCCGGGCTCCCCACTTTTGCCAGATGGTGCGCAACCGTTTTTCAGGCAACGAACTCCACACCACCCTCGATCCCGAAATTCAGCAAACCGCCGAACGCCTGCTGGCCAATTATGTCAACCGCGTGCGGCCCAAGGGCGTCTCCAACGGAGCCATCCTCATCATCGATAACGCTCATTCTGAGGTGGTGGGCTACTGCGGTTCGGCCGATTTTTACGACGATGCTGCGGGTGGACAGTGCAACGGAATCAATGCGGTGCGCTCACCGGGGTCCACCCTCAAGCCTTCTCTCTATGGTCTGGCCTTCGATCAGGGAATCATTACCCCCAAAACGGTGCTGCACGACAGCCCCTTTGATTATAACGGATATGCGCCTGAGAATTACGATCTCAAGTTTAGGGGTGAGGTCACGGTTGAATTTGCTTTGCGGAATTCCCTGAATATTCCCCCTGTGCGCCTCCTCAAAGACGTGGGATTGGCCAATTTTATCACCCTGTTGAGCGACGGAGGACTGCGCACGGTGCAGAAACGAAGCCATGATCTGGGACTTTCCCTGGTGCTGGGCGGTTGCGGCGTCACGTTGGAGGAACTGACCCGGCTGTTTTCCTCTTTTGCCCGGGAAGGTCGCATGCATTCCCTCAATTATCTGCAGGAGGAAGCAAAGGCAGAAAGTGAAGGAGTGCGCCTTTTTTCGCCCGAGTCGGCCTGGATGATTGCCGATATCCTTTCAGGCATTGAGCGGCCCGATATTCCCCAGGATTTTCTCAGCGCGGCCAATAAAACCCGCATTTCCTGGAAAACGGGCACTTCTTACGGCAAACGCGACGCCTGGAGCGTGGGATTTACCCCCAGATACACCATCGGGGTCTGGATGGGCAATTTCGACGGACACGGAGCGCCAGATCTTTCGGGTTCGGTCATGGCAGTGCCCCTGCTCTTCGACCTGTTCAACGGCCTGGACCCCGGCGGAGGTGAAAACTGGTTTCAGGAGCCTCCCGCGCTCTTCGAGCGCGAAGTTTGCCGAGAAACGGGCCAGTTACCTGCACCCACTTGCACCCACATTGTCAACGACCATTTCATCCGCCGCATCTCCCACCAGAAAATCTGCGAACTGGATAAATTGCTGTATATCAGCCCCGATTCCTCCCTGCAATACTGCACCGAGTGCCTGCCGCCCACGGGTTATCTGCGGGCCGCCTACCCGATCTATGATCCGGAACTGACGCTTTGGTTTGAGAATAATAACCGTTCCTACCGTCGCCCTCCGCCCCATAATCCGGCTTGCGAAGCCGTATTGAATGGCGAAGGCCCCAAAATCCTTTCCCCCCTCCACAACCACGAATTTCTGGTGGAAAAAGGCGCCGGACAGGAAGTACTGCTTCAGGCTGCCTCCGACCCCAAAGTGGGACTGCAGTACTGGTACCTGAACGGGCATTTTTACCGCAGTTGTAAGCCGGGCGAAAGGATCTTTTTTGTGCCCCGCCCCGGTAAAAACCAGGTCTCCTGCATGGACGACAAAGGCCGCGAAAACCACGTGGAGATTTTGGTGAAGGAGTATTAAGGGCAATTAGCGGTCAGCGGTCAGCTATCAGCGGTCAGGGCCTGAAAGCATTTTCGTGGGGGATTTTCACCACAAAGACACGAAGTTCGCAAAGTTTTTTTAGGGGAAAGCTTCAGTTTTGGGGTATTAGCTGGAGTGGTTTTTTTAACACAGAGGAACCACAGAGCCCAGTTTGGTGGTCAGGAGGTTTTTTAGTGAAAAGCTTCCGCTTTTTTGGTGGTTTTCAACACAAAGCCACAAAGATCGCAGAGAATCAATGTGTTATGATTTGGAAAGGTGCTTGAATGGAGGATTTGGGGATGACCCCTGCGGGGTCAAATTATTGTAGAAATCGCACGATTGATTGAAAGACGACCCCTGCGGGGTCGCATTATTACAAGCCGCGATCCTCCCTCGCTCCCTCGCCTCCTCCCGTACAGACGCGATTTATCGCGTCTCAAGGTCCCAAGCTTGCCTTCCGAACCCCCAAGGCTGCCCCATCCACCCCCAAAGCCTGCCGCCTGAACCCTCAGGCTTGCCCCATCCACCCCCAAAGCTTGGAAATTGAACCCAAAAGCTTGCCCAACGAACCCCAAAAGCTTGCCCAACGAACCTCAAAGCCTGCCTTCTGAACCCCTAACCATAATTGGGTCAAGCCTGAAGCTTGCCCCCTCCAGGCTTCAGGCTTGGGGTATCCAGGCCTTAAGCTTGACCCCTCCAGGCTTCAGGCTTGGGGTATCCTGGCCTAAAGGTTGGCCCCCCCAGGCTTCAGGCTTGGGGTATCCTGGCCTAAAGCTTGGCCCCCCCAGGCTTCAGGCTTGGGGTATCCTGGCCCAAAGGTTGGCCCCCTCAGGCTTCAGGCTTGGGGTATCCAGGCCCAAAGGTTGGCCCCCCCAAGCCTGAGGCTTGGGGTAATTATGGTTGAGGCTTGGGGTAACTATGGTTAGGGGTTGGTGATCCAACCCCAGGGGTTGGAGGGGTCAAGCCTGAGGGTTGGCTACCCAACCTAAAAGGTTGGATTTTTTCCCGCGAACGAAAAGTTCGTTTCCTGCGATTTGAGGCAGGTGCGTATATTTAACTGTACGTTTTTGTCAGTATTAATCAGGTCAAATTAGGTTATATATAGTTCTATCGAATAATATTTTACATTTCAGTCGTCATGTAAAAATATTCAGGTAGTGTGTAACCGAAAGCGATTTTTTTGCAGCATTAATTTTCAGGGTTTTTTCGGCACCTTTACCGCACTTTTTCCTGCCCATTAACCAATTATTTCCCCGAAAACAAAAAGGCCCCTCCCTGCGGAGCGGCCTTTTTGCATTCACTGACTTTTCAGTCAGGCTTATTGGCGCACTACTTTGCGCACCAGTTCGCCTTTTTCGGATTTGAGGCGGAGGAAATAAATCCCCGCCGACACCTGATCCAGGTTGATTTCCTGTTTCACCAGGCCACTGTGCAGGCTGCGGCCGGATTCATAGACCGTTACCCCGCGCAGATCCACTACCTCAAAACTCATTTCAAGAGCCTCTTTGAGATCAAATTCCACCGTAAACCTTCCCGCATGGGGGTTGGGATAGATGGAAAGCTGACCGCCAATCAGGTCTTCAAACAGGCTGATCTGGGTCACTGCGACGTTGGCGCAGAACTGGTCTTCGCAGCCGTCTGCATTGGTGACTGTGAGGCAGGCATTATAGGTGCCGTCTGCGGTGTAGGTATGCACCGGGTTTTGCAGGGTGGAGGTCTGTCCGTCGCCAAAATTCCAGGCCCAGGCTGTGGCACCACCGCTGGAAAGGTCGGTAAAGGTGGCCACCAGCAGGTTGGTACTGAAGCTGAAGCTGGCAGTGGGCAGGGCATTCACGGTTACCATCACCGTGTCCTTGCCCGTACAGCCGTTGGCATCGGTGACCGTGAGGGCGTAGTTGGTGGTGGAAGTGGGGGAGACGGTCACGTTAGCGCCACTGAGTCCGCCCGGATTCCAGCCGTAGGTCAAAGTACCCGTTCCGCCGGCCCCGATTCCGCTCAGGGAAGCAGATTCTCCTGAACAAATGCTCTTGTCAGCGCCCGCATTGGCCGCAGGAGCAGGATTCACGGTGACCACCACATCGTCGGTGCCGGAACAGCCGGTGCCATCGGTGGCAGTGAGGGTAAAGGTGGTGGTGCTGGCAGGCGATACCGTGACCGAAGATCCGCTCAGACTGCCTGGGGTCCACACATAGGTGATGGTGCCTGATCCGCCAGCCGCGATGCCGTTGAGGTTGGCGCTGGCGCCTGCACAAATGGCCTGATCGGTACCTGCGTTCACCGTCAGGGCCGGACCTACGGTCACGGTGACCGTATTGCTGCCCGAACAACCGGCCGCATCGGATACGGTCAGGGTATAGGTGGTGGTGGCGGTCGGGGTAACGCTTACGGAAGCTCCGTTCAGGTTGCCGGGGGTCCACAGGTAGGTCAGGGTGCCGGTGCCGCCGGTGGCCGATCCACTCAGGTTCACCGCGGTGCCTGCACATACCGACTGGTTGCTACCTGCATTCACCACGGGTGCGGGATTCACGGTAACGGTCACGTCATTCGTGCCCGTACAGTTGTTCTGGTCGCTGACCGTCAGGGTGTAAATGGTGGTGCTGGTGGGGTTGACCGTCACGGAAGAGCCGTTGAGGTTGCCCGGGGTCCAGGTGTAGGTCAGGGTGCCCGATCCGCCGGAAGCCGCTCCGCTCAGGGTGGCTGAGTTGCCCGAGCAAATGGATTGGGGCGCACCTGCATTGGCCACCGGGGTCGGATTGACGGTTACGGTAACCTGGTCGGTGCCGGAGCAGGTATTGGCATCGGTTACGGTCAGGGTATAGATGGTGGTGCTCACCGGGCTCACCGTAATGCTGGATGTGGTGGCACCGCCGGGAGACCAGCTGTAGTTGAGGGTACCCGTTCCGCCGCTTCCGCTTCCGTTCAGGGTGGTGCTGTTGCCCTGGCAAATGGATGCGGGGCTGCCTGCATTTGCAACCGGGGCTGCCGCCACATTCACAGTCATGGTATCCGTATCCGAGCAAAGATTGCCATCGGTCACGGTCAGGATGTAGTTGGTGGTGGAACCGGGAGTGACCAATACGCTCTGTCCGCCCAGGTTGCCGGGGTTCCAGGTGTAAACAAATCCGCCGGTGCCGCCGGTGGCGGAACCGCTGAGGGTGGCCGAAGTACCTGCACAAATGGTCTGGTCGTTGCCGGCAGCAGCCGTGGGAACCGCATTGATGGTCACCGTGGTCTGGTCCGTATCCATACAGCCATTCAAATCCGAGACGGTCAGGGTGTAGGTGGTGGTGACCAGCGGGGAAACCGTGATGGAGGCGGTGGTGGCTCCTCCGGGCGACCAGAGGTAGTTCAGGGTACCTGTTCCACCCGTTCCGGAACCGTTCAGGGTCACGGAATTGCCCAAACAGCCTGATTGGGGGCTGCCTGCGTTGGCGGTGGGAGTGGGATTAACGGTGATCACCACCGTATCCTGGGCCGTCTGGAAGCTTACGTTGTCGGTGGCGGTCACGATGTACTGCGTCGTGGTGGCCGGGCTGACGGTCTGGGTGGCGCCCGTCAGGTTGCCGGGCATCCAGGTGTAGGTAAAGCTGCCGGTGCCGCCGGTGGCGGAGGCGCTGATGCTGGTGGAATTTCCACTGCAAATGGTGGCGCTGCCAGTGGCATTCAGGGCAATCGGGTTGCTGGAAACATTGACGATCACCGTGTCGTGGTCGATACAGCCGCTCGCATCAATGACGGTCAGCACGTAGGTGGTGGTAACGGTGGGCGATACGGTGAAAAACTGGTTGCCTGACCCGCCGGGATTCCAGTTGTAGGTGTAACCTCCGCTGCCGCCGGTGGCCGATCCGGTCAGGGTGGTGCTGTTGCCGGGCAGGATGGTCACGTCGTTGCCGGCATTGGCGGTCGGGGTGGGATTCACGGTGACCGTGGTCTGGGCTGAGTTGGTACAGCCGTTACCGTCGGTGACGGTCAGGGTGTAGGTGGTGGTGGTAACCGGATTGGCGGTTGGGTTGGGGATGTTGGTGGCGCTCAGTCCGGTGGCCGGGGTCCAGGACCAGCTGGGTCCGCCGGAACCAGACAGGGTGGTGGAGTTGCCGGAGCAGATGGTGGCGCTGCCGCCTGCGCTTACGCTGGGCAAAGCATTCACCGTGACCGCGGTGGAGGTGGAGAAGTCGGAGCAGGCTCCGTTATCCACTTCCAGGCTGTAATTGCCGGCCGTGGTGGCGCTGTAGGTCTGGGCGGTGGCTCCCGAAATGGGAGTTCCGTTTTTGTACCACTGGTTGCCGGAGGCATTGGTGGAGGTGAAGAGCACCGAACCACCGGCGCAGAAGGTGGTGGGACCGCCCGCAGTAAAGCTGGCTACGGGTGCAGAAACCACGGATACAGCGACTGTGTCTGATCCGGAGCAGCTTCCGTTACTCACGGTCACGTGGTAATTGCTGCTGGTGGATACGGTAATGGTTTTGCTGGTGGCCCCGGTGGACCACAGGTAGGTGGAGCCAAGGTTTCCGGCGTCGAGGACCAGGCTGTTGCCCGAGCAGATGGCCGTATCATTACCCAGATCCACACTCAGGAAGGGCTGGGCGGTAACCGAAATGGTGTCGCGGTCGGTGCCGCAGGCATTGGATACATCCACCCAGTAATTGCCGCTCACGGTCACAGAAAGGGTCTGGGAAGTGGCGCCCGTGCTCCAGAGGTAGTTGGTGCCAATGGGGCCCGCATCCAGCACCAGGGTGTCGCACACGGTGGTATCGGCACCCAGATCCACGGTCACCACCCCGGTAAATTCATCCGCTCCGATGTCGGGGGTGGTCAGGCTGCGCGGATTGCCGTCGATGTCGGCCGTAATGCCGCTTACGGGGAATCCTTTGCTTTCCAGGGATGCCGAGCAGGTATGCAGGTCGGTATTGGAAATAAATCCGGCATTCACTGAGACAGAGTTATTGTCTTTGGCGCTGGCAGACTGCCAGGCAGCCAGGTTGGTCCGGTTGCCGTTCCAGTAGCCCAGGTTGGCGCCGGTGGTGAAGAGGTTATTATAATTACTGGAAACGATGGCGGTGGGCTGCGAAACGTAAATGGCAAAGGAGGTGCCCTGGAAAATGTTGTTTTGCAGCCTTAGGTTGGATGAGCCGGAAGTCGTGGTCTGAAAGAAGGCGTAATTGGTGCCTGACGGACGGTAAATGTTTACACTGTTGTAGTAGAAATCATGGTAACTGCTGTTGTAAACCTGAATTCCGTAGGCCGTTCCGGAAGCGCCTCCAATAGAAACAAAGTTATTGGCGATCAATCCCCGCAAAACAGAGGTTCCGTTGCATTGGTAAATGTAAATTCCCCCTGCGCCCGAACCCGGTATCTGGATATTATTTCCGGTCACAGCCAGGTTATTGGTGCCGCTTAACACATAGATACCGTAATAAGAGGAATAAGTGGTATTGGTGGTCAGGGTATTGTCCTTGACTTTCAGCGCATTAACGCTATTTACCTGGATACCCGCACTATACTGGTTTTGAAAGGAGTTGTTTTGGATAATTCCTCCCTCAAAATTGGAGCTGGAGTAAATTCCCTGACTTCCATTTTTTATCACATTATTCCGGATCACCAAATTGTCATTACTTGCACCGATTACATAAACCACCGCAAAGTTGGTCGAGGAAGAGGTGGTGGTGCTTCCCTCGAGGATGTTATTCTCCAGGGTGATATTGGTGGAGGCATTCAATAAATCCACCGCGGTGGCGTAGGAGCTTCCCACCGACCGGATATTGATCTGGCGGAAGGTGATGTAATCAGCTCCGTTGAACCTTACGGTGTAATTTGACCCGGAAGATGGGGTGTAGGTCAGGATTACGGCCGTACTGTCGCCGGCCTGAGACTGGAAGGTCACGGTGTTGAACGCGGATACGCCTGCCACCTGACCGATGGAAACCTGCTCGTTATAGACCCCGCTCCGCACATTGAATACGACGGGTCCGCATACCCCGGCCTGCACCAGCGCGGTCACCGCAGTATTGAAGGTGGCAAAATCAGGGGTGGTGCCGCCGATGGTGTAGGTGCCCTCCATGGCCATGTAGGCCGAGACAATGGAAGAGGTATCGTTATAACTCAGCCCCTCGGGGTTGCCGTTGGGGTTGCTGGTCCAGACATGGATGGTATAGGGCACGCCCAGCACAAAGTTGTAGGCCCCGATGGAGAGGTTGGCGTCGGTGGAACCCTGGTTGAGCGATCCGTTCCAGGCATAGGGAGTCTGGGTTACCCCGTTCACCGACCAGTTTACGGTTACCGAGTTCAGGGTGGCGGATCCGAAGTTTTTCACCGTCACATACACCGAGTCAGAACTGGCGCACAGGGTGGCATTCTGGTCTATAGCCAAAATACCTGCATCGTGCACCGGGGTGGTCCATTCGTCGGCGCCCATATCAGGGGTCAGGATGTTGCGGGTCTGGTTGTCAATGTCGGTAGTGATCCCGGCCACGGGGAAGCCCAGGTTATCAATCAGGTAATTCTGGGTATGAAGATTGGAATTGGACTGGAAGAGGGGATCAATTGAAATGGAATTATTGTCCTTGGAACTGGCTGCTTTCCAGGCCGCCAGATCTGTCCTGTTCCCGTTCCAGTAGCCCAGGTAAGTGCCGGTGGTGTAAAGGTCATTATAATTGGAAGAGGCGATGGCACTCGACTGATTGATATAGATAGCATAGCCATTAACAGAACTGAAAATATTATTCTGCAGGTTGATATTCGAGGATCCCGAAGTCATCTGAAGGAAAAACCCGTAGTTACTTGGGCTGGTCTGGGTATTATTAAAACTGTTGTAGAAATAATTCTGGTAGGTCGCGGTGGTAATATAAATTGCGTAACCAGATCCCGCGCCGCCCAGGTGGATGAAGTTATTTGAAATATTCTGTCTCAGGCTGGAAGTACCGTTACAGCTTTGAAAATACATTCCCCGGTAACCATTTACAGGGATATTGATCTTGTTTTTGGTGATCTGGATGTCATTATGACAGGCGTAAGCAAACATCCCATAGAAACCGGAATAGGCTGTGGTTTGCTCGATTTCATTTTCCGTGAACACCATGGAGGGATTCGTATCCAGGTAAATCCCCATGTAGTACTGGCCGGTAAGCTTATTCCCCTTAATCAGAAGTCCGCTTATGTTTGCAACATAGGCGCCGTAAGACCCGTTTTTGATCACGTTGTTCAGAATTTGAAAATTTTCACACCCCAATTGCGAAGAGAGAATAACAGCCTGAGAGGTGGAAGTACTGGGGGAATTGGTTCCTTCCAGTACGTTATTGGCTAATGTGATGTCATGGGAATTCCCGTTGAGGTGAACGGCCAGAGAGTAGCTGCTGCCAATCGAGCGGATGGTCATTTTGCGGAAAGTGACATAATCGGCCCCGTCAAACTTCACGGTGTAATTATTTCCGGAGGCAGGCGTAAAGGTGAGGATTACCGCAGTACTGTCCCCGCTTTGGCCCTGGTAAGTCACGGTATTGGTGGCAGATGATCCGTAAAAGGGGACCAGGCTGATTTGCTCGTTATAAACTCCGTTGCGTACGTTGAAGGTTACAGGTCCGCACACACCCGACTGAATCAGGGAGTTGGTGGCAGCAGTGAAGGTGGCAAAATCAGGCGTGGTACCACCAATGGTGTAGGTGCCCGCCATGGCCTGGTAGGTGGTGAAAATGGAAGCCGTGTCGTTATAGGAAAATCCTTCTGAGCCGCCATTGGGTGCGGTGGTCCATACATGCACGGTGTAGGGTACGCCCAGATTGAAGTTGTAGAATCCCACAGAGAAGGGCCCTTCAGAATTGCCCTGTGCCAGGCTGCCTGTCCAGGCAAAGGGAGTTTGGGTAACCCCGTTCACGCTCCAGTTTATCGTGGCGCTGGTCAGAGTGGAAGTTCCGTAGTTTTTCAGGGTCACAAATACGCTGTCAGAGGAGGCGCACAGAGTCATATCCCGGTCGATGGAGGTAATGCCCGCATCATTTACCGGGGAGCTGAACTCGTCTGCGCCCATGTCGGGAGTGGTCAGGTTGCGGCTTTGACCGTCGATGTCGGTGGAGATGCCTGCCACGGGGAAGCCCAGATTGTCGATCAGGTAATTCTGTACGTGGAGGTTGGAATTGGACTGGAAAATGGGGTCAATCGAGACAGAGTTATTGTCTTTGGAGCTGCCCGCCTTCCAGGCGGCCAGGTCGGTGCGGTTACCGTTCCAGTAACCCAGGTTGGCACCCGTAGAGTAAAGGTCGTTATAGTTGGAAGAGGCAATGGCGGTAGATTGCTGGATGTAAATGGCAAAATCCGATTCACATCTCAGGATGTTGTTTTGCAGGTTGATGTTGCTGCTACCCGAGGTCGGACCCTGGAAGAAGGCGTATTGCAAAGTGGAGGTCCGGGTCATGTTTACGCTGTTGTAATTATAATTCTGGTAGGTACAGCTATAGGGATAAATACCGTAACCCGCGCCTGTAGTTCCACCAATGTGGACCATGTTATTGGAAATGTCCTGTCTCAGCACGGAAGTCCCGTCGCAATACTGGAAGTAAAGGCCATAATTGCCCTGATTTGACATCCTGACCTGGTTTTTGGTCACGTGAATGTCGTTGTCGCAGTAGGAGGCATTAAGCCCCGTATAATTGCTGTATGCAGAATTGGAAGAGATCAGGTTTTCCGTGACCAGCATGGAATTGTTATAGCTGAGGTACATTCCTGTGTAATACTGGTCGAGGAAATGGTTTTTCTTCACCTGCAGACCCGTAGGACCATTGAAAAACATCCCGTAAGAGCCGTATTTGATCAGGTTGTTTTCCAGCAGCAGGTCATTGGCTCCGCTGCCTGCGTCGAGGATCACGGCCAGGTTGGTGGAGGTGCTGGTGGTCACGCTGCCCTCCAGCACGTTATTGCGGAAGGCACAGTTATTCGAGCCCGTTCCCAGATTGATCACTGTCGCATAAGAGCTGCCGATGGACTTGATGGTCATTTTGCGGAAGGTGATATAGGCTCCGCCATTCAGCTGCACCACCCAGTTCGTACCCGAGCCGGGGGCAAAGGTCATGGTCACCAGCGAACTGTCGAGGCTCTGGCTCTGGAAAGTGATGGTATTGACGGCGCTCACGCCGGCAATGGTGGGGATGGAAATCTGCTCGTTATACACCCCGTTGCGGATGTTGAAGACCACTGGTCCGCACACCCCGCCCTGGATCAGGGCGTTGACGGCATTATTAATGGTGGCAAAGTCGGGTGTGGTGCCGCCAATGGTAAAGGTGCCGCTCAGCGCCTGGTAAGTGGAATTGACGCTGAGGCTGTCGTTATAGCTCAGGCCGTCGGGGCTGCCATTGGGGTTGGTGCTCCAGACGTTTATGGTGTAGGGGGTGCCCAGCCCAAAATTGAAGAATCCAATGGAGAAAGGCCCTTCGCTGGCTCCCTGAGTAAGGCTGCCGGTCCAGGCAAAGGGTGTCTGGGGCGTACCGTTTACACTCCAATTGATGGTGGCCGAGGTCAGGGTGCTGCTGCCAAAGTTTTTAATCGTCACATACACACTGTCCGAGGTGGAGCACAGGCTCATGCTCTGGTCGATGGAGGTGATCCCGGCATCATTGGCCGGAGGGGTGAATTCGTCTGCGCCCATGTCGGGGTTGGTCAGGTGGCGGGTCTCCCCGTCGATATCCGTAGTGATGCCGGCCACCGGGAAGCCCAGGTTATTGATCAGGTAATTCTGAACATGCAGGTTGGAATTGGACTTGTATAAGGGGTCAATGGAAATGGAATTATTGTCCTTGGAGCTGCCTGCCTTCCAGGCAGCCAGGTCGGCGCGGTTGCCGTTCCAGTAACCCAGGTTGGCACCCAGCGTGTAGAGGTCGTTATAGTTGGAAGAGGCAATGGCGGTGGGCTGCTGGATATAAATGGCAAAATCCAGGTCGCATTTCAGGATGTTGTTTTGCAGGTTGATGTTGCTGCTGCCCGAGGTGGGACCCTGGAAAAAGGCATATTGCGAAGTGGAAGTCCGCGTCATGTTGACGCTGTTGTAGTAATAGTTTTGGTAGGTACAGCTGTAGGGATAGATTCCGTAACCAGCACCCGTTGTACCCCCTATGTGTACCATGTTATTGGAAATATCCTGCCTCAAAACCGAGGTGCCGTCGCAGTATTGCAGGTAAATCCCGTAATACCCCTGGTTGGTGATGTTCACCTTGTTTTTGGTCACGTGAATGTCGTTGTCGCAGTAGGACGCAAACAGACCGTAATAGTTGCTGTAAGCCGAATTGGAGGAAATATTATTCTCCGTCACCACCATGGAATTGTCGTAGGTGAGGTACATCCCCATGTAATACTGGTCCACAAAGTCGTTTTTCATGACCTGCAGGCCGGTCGGCCCGTTGAAATACATCCCGTAGGAGCCGTTTTTGATGCGGTTATTTTCCAGGACCAGGTTGTTGGCTCCGCTGGCCGCGTCGAGGATCACGGCCAGGTTGGAAGAGGTGCTGGTGGTCACGCTGCTTTCCAGCAGGTTGTTGCGGAATGCACAGTTATTCGAGCCTGTGCCCAGATTGATCACCGTGGCATACGAACTTCCAATGGATTTGATGCTCATTTTGCGGAAAGTCACATACGACACGCCGTTCAGTTGCACCACCCAGTTTGTACCTGCGCCGGGGGCAAAGCTCATGGTCACCAGCGAGCTGTCGAGGCTCTGGCTCTGGAAGGTGATGGTGTTGGTGGGGCTCACGCCTGCGATGGTGGGGATGGAAATTTGCTCGTTATAAATGCCGTTGCGGATATTGAAGACCACAGGTCCGCACACCCCGCCCTGGATCAGAGCCGTGACGGCGTTATTGATGGTGATAAAATCCGGAGTGGTGCCGCCAATGGTAAAGGTGCCGCTCAGGGCCTGGTAGGTGGTGTTGATGCTGAGGCTGTCGTTAAAGCTCAGGCCGTCGGGGCTGCCGTTGGGATTGCTGCTCCACACCAGAATGGTGTAGGGAGCGCCCAGCCCAAAATTGAAGAATCCAATCGAAAAAGGGCCTTCACTGGCTCCCTGAGCCAGGCTGCCAGTCCATGAAAAGGGTGTCTGGGGCGTGCCGTTCACACTCCAGTTGATGGTGGCCGAGGTCAGGGCGGCGCTGCCAAAGTTTTTCAGGGTCACATACACGCTGTCTGAGTTGGTGCAGAGGCTCAGGTCGTGGTCAATGGCCGTGATGCCTGCATCGTTGACCGGGGGAGTAAACTCGTCGGCCCCGATGTCGGGGGTGGTCACGTTGCGGGTCTGGCCGTCGATATCCGTGGTGATGCCTGCCACCGGGAAGCCCAGGTTATTCAGCAGGTAATTTTGCACATGCAGGTTGGAATTGGACTGGAATATGGGGTCCATGGAAACGGAGTTATTGTCCTTGGCGCTGGCAGACTGCCAGGCGGCCAGGGTAGCGCGGTTTCCGCTCCAGTAACCCAGATTGGCCCCCTGGGTGTACAGATCGTTATAGTTGGAAGAGGCGATTGCCGTAGGCTGATTGATGTAGATGGCAAAATCCTGGTCGCATTTCAGGATGTTGTTTTGCAGGTTGATGTTGCTGCTGCCCGTCGTGGGGGCCTGGGTAAACGCGTTCAGGGAGCCCGAGGTGCGGGTTACGTTCACGCTGTTGTAGTAGAAGTTCTGGTAAGTGCAGCTGTTGGTATAAATTCCGTAGCCATTGCCTGAGGTACCCCCGATGTGCACCATGTTATTGGAAATATTCTGCCTCAAAACCGAGCTTCCGTCGCAATACTGCAGGTAAATCCCGTAATACCCCTGGTTGGTGATATTTACCTTGTTTTTCGTTACCTGGATGTCGTTGTCGCAATAGGAAGCATAGAGCCCGTAATAATTGCTGTAAGCTGAATTGGAGGAAACAGAATTTTCCGTCACCAGCATCGAATTATTATAGGTGAGGTAAGCCCCCATGTAATACTGGTCCACAAAGGCATTTTTCATCACCTGCAGACCCGTGGGACCGTTGAGATACATCCCGTACGACCCGTATCTGATCACGTTTTTCTCGAGGGTCAGGTTATTGGCGCCCGTGCCAGCGTCGAAGATCACGGCCAGGTTGGAGGAGGTGCTGGTGGTCACATTGCCTTCCAGCACGTTATTGCGAAAGGCACAGTTATTCGATCCCGAATTGATGCTTACCGCCGTGGCAAACGAACTGCCGATCGACTTGAGGGTCAGTTTGCGGAAAGTCACGTAATTCACCCCGTTCAGCTGCACCACCCAGTTTGTGCCCGAGCCGGGCGCAAAGGTCATGGTCACCAGGGAGCTATCCAGGTTTTCGCTCTGGAAAGTGATGGTGTTGGTGGCGCTGGACCCGGTAATGGGCGGAATAGAAATCTGCTCGTTATACACCCCGTTGCGCACATTGAAGGTCACGGGTCCGCTCACGCCCTGCAGGGTGAGGTCGGCCACGGCCGCGGTAAAGGTGGTGTAGCTGGGGGTGGTGCCCCCGATGGTGAATACCCCGCTGAGCTGGGCCTGAGCAGCCGAAGCAAAGGCCAGCATGAGGCAGAGAGAGAGCAGAAGCGAACGAAAACGAACGGGTAACGTGTTCATTGATTTTTTACTTAAACGTGGGAACCAGATAAGAAACAGGTACGGGAATGAGGGGGGAAACCTGACAAATGCTTTTCGCACCGTGTCCGGGCCTTGCTACAGGCTGGTTAAACGGTTCATGGGGACGAAAATTTTGAGAATGAAAATGGGGAACTTTCATTCAGCGATCACCTTTGCAATTTTCCATGTTGCTGATCTTAAGTAATCAGCGCTGCGAAATTAGCACATTGGGAGGACTCAACCAATAAAATTTTGATAGTAAATTATGGTGGGGGAGGGGGATTTTGGGCGCATCTCCCGTCGCTTCGCGAACCCGGGAGTCGGGCCATTCCGGGGTTCCGTACCCGGCTGCCGCCCTGCCTCGCCCGGTCTCCCGGTCACGGCGTCAGCCGGGCACCCTGCGGCCCTGCATGTCCCTTGCGCCGCCCTCCCCCCACTTTGCCACCCTTCACCATCGCACCTTTTTAATTGCCTTCACGCTTACTGCTTTTTTTGTCCCCTTCCTGGATTCTTCCCTCCTCAGGTCACGTTCTGTTCCCTGACAAACTCCCTCAAATTGCTTTCTCCTGAATATCAACCCCAAACATCCCCAAAACCGCCATTTCGAACCCCTTAGGCCACTTTTCTGGAGCGTCTGCCAAAAAAAGTTTTCCCCCGCAAAATGTGAATTGTGGATATAATTCCTTTATAAAACCTTTACCTGCCCTTAACTTTGAAACTTGTCAATAATTAAGGAAAGCGTTTTGAGCCTCAAATTAGTTGATTCATCCAAACCCTTCAAACCCGTATATTCCATATACGAGCATGAGTTTTTGGGTTGCATTATCTCCGCGCATGTGGTCCAGGAGCTGGAAAATGGCAGACTTTCCCTGCTGCACCAGGGCCTCTATCCCGACAATCTGCGGCAGTTTCAGCATGGCCTCGATCCCATTGACATCCAGTTGGTCGGCATCCTCGATCAGATCAATCCCAAGAAAATCCTCAAAAAGTTTGGCGCCCGCGCCAAAAATATCCACGACTTCTACGAAAACATTTTCGTGGGCGAAATCAAGGAGCTGGTGCTGCGCTTCATCAGCCGCAACCTGAGCCAGGCCCTGCCCCTCATGTTCGACCGCATCGTGGGTACCATGGGCAACGACGGCTACCCCGCCTACCGCGAGGTGACCATGCTGGAGGAACAGGCTACCGTGCTCTTTCACTTTCACAAGGAGG
This sequence comes from Bacteroidia bacterium, assembly GCA_020635905.1. Lineage (GTDB taxonomy): Bacteria > Bacteroidota > Bacteroidia > J057 > JADKCL01 > JACJYV01. Next base: position 86,198 of record JACJYV010000003.1, on the reverse strand, counting down.
CCGAGGGCACCCGCTATTACCCCACCATCAAACTCCGGGGGGAAAAGGCCGAATTTATGTACAAAGGCGCCACCCTGGTCTGCATGGAGCCCGCCTGGATGCTGCTCAACGACGAGTTGTTCACCTTTCGCAAGGAACTCGACGGCAAAAAACTCAAGCCTTTCCTCAATAAAAGGTGCATCATCATTCCCCACAAGTCTGAGGAAGTGTATTACCAGAAATTCATCACCTCCCTGATCGAAAACTACGACGTGTATGCCCGCGGCTTTGATATTCAGCCGGTTAAGGCCCGTCCGGATTTTTCGCTCGAAGTGAAGGGCAGTGAGAAATCCATGGGGATGAATCTCAACGTGGAATACGACCGCTTCAATTTTCCCATTACCGATCCCGGCGAGGTGAAAGTGGTGATGGAAAAGGAAGGGGAGGAATATACTTTTTACCGCATCATGCGCGACCACTCCAAGGAGGAGGAAATGCGCCGATACATGGATTCTCTGCAGCGTTTTGGCGGCGAGAGCATCGGTCAGCGGGCCAGTCTGCTGGAGTGGGAGTACATGGAAAAGCAGGAAGCGCTCAGCTGGTTGCAGGTAAATGTGGATCGCCTCAGGGAGAAAAATATCCGGGTGATTCAGAATATGGGGGAGGAGAAGCTCAATTTCCAGAAGCCCGAGTTGCTGATGGAAACATCTGAGGATGGAGACTGGTTCGACATTCGCGCCGTGGTGCGCATTGCGGGCTATTCTATTCCCTTCATCAAATTCCGCCACCACATCCTCACCAATAAGCGCGATTACGTCCTGCCCGACGGCTCGACCGCCATTCTGCCCGATTCCTGGTTTACGGAATACCGTCACCTGGTCGAGGTGGCCGAGGAAAAGAAGGAAGGAACCCTTTCTATTCGCAAATACCAGGCTGGTCTGATGGAGGCCCGCGGCGTGCTCAACGAGGATCTGCGTACCAAAATCCGTCGCCTCACGGGCTGCGAATTGTCGGACGTGCCGCCGCCGCAGTTTTTGCAGGCCACCCTGCGGGATTATCAGACCAAAGGCTATTACTGGCTAAATTTCCTGAATCACTATAAGTTTGGCGGCATCCTGGCCGACGACATGGGTCTGGGTAAAACCCTGCAAACCCTGTCTCTCCTGCAAAAGGAAAAGGAAAACAACCTCTTCATGGGGCCTTCCCTGATCGTGATGCCCACCTCGCTGATCTACAACTGGCAGGAGGAAGCCCGCAAATTCACACCCAACCTGAGTGTGATGGTGCATTCGGGCATCAATCGTCAGCGTGACCCCAGCGTGTTTGCCGGCTATGACCTGATCCTCACCACCTACGGCATTGTGCGGCAGGATATCGAATTCATGGAAAAATTCCCTTTCCATTACGTGATTCTGGACGAAAGCCAGATGATCAAGAATCCGGCCTCCAAGACCAATAAGGCGGTGCGCAAGCTGGTTTCCAAACACCGTCTTTCCCTCACGGGTACCCCCATTGAAAATACCCTGATGGACCTTTGGTCGCAGATGGCCTTCCTCAATCCCGGGTTGCTGGGCGGGGAGAAGTTTTTTAAGGAATTTTATGTGCTGCCCATTGAGAAAAGCCAGGACCAGGAGCGCCGGGATCAGTTGCGCAGGCTGATCAATCCGTTTATTCTGCGCAGAACCAAGGAGCAGGTGGCTTCCGAACTGCCGCCCAAGATCGAAACCATCCATTTCTGCGAAATGGAGGACGAGCAAAAAGAGGTGTACGAGGAGGTGCGCAACAGCTACCGCAACTTCCTGCTCGACCTGATCAACTCCCAGAGTTTCAATAAGAATAAGTTCAATATTATGGCCGGGCTGCAGAAATTGCGGCAGATTGCCATCGATCCGCGCCTCGTGCCCGAGGGCGGGCCTAATATTCCCTCGGCCAAGTACGAGGAATTCAAGCGGATGCTCGATGATGTGCTTTCCAAGGGTTCCAAAGTGCTGGTCTTTTCCCAGTTTGTGAAGTTCCTGTCCCTGATCCGCAAGGATCTGGACAAGGAAGGCATCACCTACGCCTACCTTGACGGCTCCACCCAGGACCGTCAGGCCGAGGTGAAAAGCTTCCAGGAAGATCCCAATGTGCCTGTGTTCCTGATCAGCCTCAAGGCTGGCGGGGTAGGCATCAACCTGACCGCAGCCGAGTATGTGTTTATTCTCGATCCCTGGTGGAATCCCGCGGTGGAAAATCAGGCCATTGACCGCTCTCACCGCATCGGGCAGGATAAAACGGTGTTTATTTACAAGTTCATCACCCGTGACTCGATCGAGGAAAAGATCATTCGCCTGCAGGAGGTGAAAGCGAAGCTTTCCGACGAGATTGTAGGGGAGCAGGAATTGTTCAAGTCTTTCTCTCAGGAGGATATCCTCAATTTGCTTAATTGAGTTGAGTTTTTTTACAACAGAGGCCACGGAGTCCGTTTTTGTGGTTAGGAGGTTTTTAGATTGGAAGGTTCTGTTTTGTTGGTTTTTTCAACACAAAGTCCACGAAGGTCACAAAGTTAATATTTAAGTTCTCTGGAAGCTTCTGCTTTTTTGGGGTTTTTTGTCACGCGAAGGGCGCAAAGAAGGGGGAATCCGCGTTTCGTGGGTTGAAGGGAGCAAAGAACGCAAAGGAAAAAAAAATTAGAATCGTCCAGCTTGGCGCCCTTTGCCACTCCAGCCAACCCATTGTGGGCACAAAAAACTTGGCGCACTTTGCGTTACTAACTTTATACTACTTTACTGTCTAACAAAAGTAGTTCACCATAAAGATTTCAGGAAATTCCATTTAGGATTTGCAATAAAGCCCGCGCGTTACGAGTTTTGGTAAAGGTTGGGGAATTCCTTTCCATAGGCCCGATTTCCCCGTTTTACCCTGAAAAATAGCATTCAATGTCTGTAACCAACATAAAGTACCTTGATCCCGTGGTGGTCAGCAAGCTGAAAAACATCGAGATCAAAGCCAGACTGATCGTGGAAGGCTTCATTACGGGCTTTCACCGCAGTCCTTACCACGGTTTTTCGGTCGAATTTGCAGAGCACAGGCCCTATAATGTGGGCGAACCTCTGCGCAATGTGGACTGGAAGGTTTATGCCCGCACAGACAAGCTGTTTACCAAACGCTACGAGGAAGAAACCAACCTGCGCTGTCAGGTGGTGCTGGATATCAGCGATTCCATGCGTTATCCCCAGGGTGGCATCAGCAAGCTCGAATACGGGGCCTACCTGGCTGCGGCTCTGCAGTACCTGATGGTGGGTCAGCGCGACGCCTCGGGCCTGACCCTCTTTGATGAGGAAATCCAGTTTTACGCTCCGCCCAAAAGTAAGGCCTCCTGGCTGATTCCCATGTTCAAAAAGCTGGAAGAAGTGGTGGAACGCAAAGATTTGTTTACCCATCGCACGGCCCATGCCAAAGTGCTCCACGAAATTGCCCTGAAATTTCACCGCCGTTCCTTTGTGGTCATTATCACCGACCTTTTCAATAACCTCGAATCCAATGAAGCCTTGTTCAAGGCCATGCGCCACCTGCGCCACAATAACCACGAGGTGATCCTTTTTCACCTGCTCGAACGCAAAACAGAGGAGCAATTCGATTTCCCCAACCGTCCCATTGTGCTCAAAGACCTCGAAACGGGAGAGGAGATTCAGGTTCAGCCCCGCCAGATCAAGGAGAATTACACGGAGCTGATGCTGGAAATGAAGAAGAAGTTCAAGCAGAAGTGCCACGAATTCAACATTGATTTTGTGGAGGTGGATATCAACCAGACGTACGACAAGGTCCTGACGGATTACCTGATCAAGCGCAGGGCGATTGCGAAGTAAGGATACGGTTTACTCCCGATAACAATCGCATGCGCGTCAACTAAGTGGAAATTCAGCCTAATATGATCAGTATCGCAATCCCGATAGAAATCGGGATCGCCAAGAATTTTGGGCCCAGATTACGTTGGTTGGGGTGGCAAAGTTCGCTAAGCTGGACGTTTTATTTGCTTAATGCCTTTGCGATCTTTGCTCCCTCCAACCCACGAAACGAGGAAAACACCCCCTTTGCGAACTTTGCGTGACCTTTAAGCCCCCTTAAGTTGACGCCTATGCGATAACAATCGGGATTACAGTTTACAGTTTCAGATGTCGTAATTGTAGCGCGGACTAGGTCATGACGGAAAATAACTGGTCAACTTAAAATCGGAGGTTGCCACAAAAAGAAGAGGCTGCCCTTTTGGGACAGCCTCTTCTTTTTAGGGGGGAAGATCATTCAAATATGATCGACATTTCCACCCTTCGGTTTTTCTGGCGTCCTTCGGGCGTATCGTTGGGATAGATGGGTTTGGTTTCCCCGTACCATTCCACAATGAAGCGCTCATCAGGTTCTACACCTTTCATTTTCAGGTAATTTTTGACTGCGGTAGCCCGTTTCTGTGAAAGGAGCATGTTGCCCGCATCGTTACCCACGTTGTCGGTGTGACCAGCCAGTTTGAGTTTCCATTCTGGTTTCTTTTTCAACAGAGATGCCAGCGAATCCAGGGATTCGTAGGAGGTGGAGCGGATGATGTCGCGGCCAGACTCGAATTCGAGGTTTTTGAAAGCCATATCCAGGATTTCTTCTTCCTCTTTGGAGAGTTCAGGACAGCCGTTATTTTCAACCGGACCAGGAGTGTTGGGACATTCGTCGATGTTGTCAGTTACACCGTCGCCATCGAGGTCACCAAACGGACACCCCTGGTTTTCAGCAGGTCCGGGGGTGTCGGGGCAGCGGTCGTCTTTGTCCAGCACGCCGTCACCGTCGATATCGCCGTAGGGACAGCCGAAGTTGGAAGTCGGGCCGAAGGTGTCCACACACTTGTCTTCATTGTCGTAGAGACCGTCACCGTCCGTATCAGGACAACCCTGGTGCTCAACTTCGCCTGGTTTCTCAGGACACAGGTCTTCCGTATCCACGATTCCGTCACCGTCGAGGTCAGGACAGCCCTGGGTTGCCTTTGGACCAGGCTGGTCAGGACAGGCATCTTCGTCGTCGATGATTTTGTCGTTGTCGCGGTCAGGACAGCCATTCAGCTCTTTTGGACCTGGTTTGAGCGGACAGGCGTCAGTGGAATCCACGATTCCGTCACCGTCGGTGTCGGGACAGCCACTGAATTCGGCCAGACCAGGCACATCGGGACAGGCGTCGTCTTTGTCCATGATATTGTCTTCATCGCGGTCAGGACAGCCGTTGAATTTCTCCAGACCCGGATCATCAGGACAATCGTCCATTTTGTCAGGAATGCCGTCACCGTCGCGGTCTTTCTTCTTATAGCCCCATTTCACGTTCAGACCCGTGTGGATGTGAAAATTCTTGCCCGATTGGGGGAAAATGGGTGCCAGCAGGTTGTCAGAGGCCACATACCAGGAAACGTAACGTCCCATGGCGAAACCCAGACCCAGGTTGGTGAAATCGCGATCAGCATAGGAATATGAAACAGATGCCTGGAAGAAGTTGCTGAAACGTGCATTGAAAGAGGCAGTCACTGCAGGACGGAAGGTTCCTTTGTGGAAGCGTCCGCGGAACAGCAGGCCTGCATCATACTTTTCGTTGATGTAGTAATTACCCCCTGCATAAAACTGCGAGAATGTGGGAGCCCAGTAGCTTTGCTGAGTTTCAGTCAGGGTAAAAGTTCCGGTTAGTGAATCCAGAATCTCCTGTCCCAGAGAATCCAGGCCATTGAATCCGTTATCCACAAACGGTTTTACGTCGATGCCATTGAAGACAAAAGAGGCACTGGGTACGCTGTAGATTTTGGCATTTTGGCTCCAGTTGATCCAACCCAGATCCACAATGGAACCATGCACCCGGATTTTGTCATTGATCTTGTAATTTACCCCCAGATCGATCCCAACCCCGTGGTTATTCCCAAAAGGAAGGTTGCCTGTAATCTGATCCCCAAATCCATCATCCAGGGTAATGGAATCTGGTGTAATGTTGAGGATGCCCGGGGTCGCATACAGCTGAAAATCAGTGGCTGCGGTCAGGGTGTAATAGGTGGAATCCGTGTTGAGGCTCAATTCCCGTTTGGGGGTGTACACGTTGGCCAGACCGTTCAAATATTTGATCCGTCCTCCAATGGTCAGGTTTTCATTGATGTCAATGGAGTAACCAGCGCCAAATTCCGTGTAGGTTTGTGCATCAAATCCCAGGGTGGAAAAATCGCCTGATTTGCCCAGCAGGCCCGCATTTCCTTCCCAAAGCAGGGTCAGGAATTGCTTGGGCAGGCCCAGACGAAAATCCGTTTTCTGGGTCACATTGAAGTGCAGATAATGCTTTTCAGCCACCCTGAACCCAAACGAAAGCAAATCTGTATTGACGTGGGTGTGGATGTAGTTTTTTTCGGCCATGTGGCCCAGCATGTTGGAAGGCGCCCACTGAAGGGTGTCATTTACCCGCTGGAACATGTTTTTATACCTGAAACCGTCATTGATGGTGTTAAAGTAAATGGAAGAAATGACGGGCAATCCAAGGTATCCGTTGGAATTGGGGGTGAGGGCAGGGTTCATGTACCTCGACTGAGGGATAGCCTGCATGTTGTATATCGTGAGGTCAGACTGGGATTTTCCTGCCATAAACCCAATGATTAACAGGAAAAACAGCGTCAATTGTTTTGTTCGCATTAGAATCTGATTTCTTTGTCTGTAATTTTTGATGGATTAAATGATCAGGGATTTGCTGCTTCAAAGGGGGCAACTTCCACCCTGAGTCCTACATGCAGGAGGATGTAAGAATCCGCGAAGACCTTCACCACCTGCTGACCGTTGTTATAGGTGTCAAGCTCGGTTTTGAGGACCATGCGGTCAACTTTGGCATCGCGCAGCATTTCGAGCTTTTCGCGGGTAATGGGAATATCCACAATGCTCTGCACCACTCCGGAAGGAATCTCCACGTGATCTCCTGTCAATTTGCCAGAGGCAAAAATCTGCTTATTGGTTTGTCCCTCAAACAGGGTTGTAATGGGAGTAATATTCCCTGAAATGGAATCATACACGCCGAAATCAGCCTGAACATAGCCTTCAGCCGGGAAACCATTGTCGATTACCAGGCGAATCACAATCTGCTTGATATAGGACTGGTCATTCTGGGCGATGGTGGCGCTGTCGGGCACGGCAAAGGAGAAAGTATCCGCGGTGGTGAAATCCTGGGCCGTTCCGTGGAATGGCAGTTCAGCCAGCACAGACAGTTTCAGGTAGCTTTGATCCGTGATGAAGTCAGTACCCACGCCGCCCGGGGCAGAGGAAACGGTCGAATTGTAAATGATGTGGGTTGGCTCCAGGTCAATGATGGTGGGAATATTGCTGTTGGCCGCGCTGTCCCCGAATGCACTGAAGGAAGGCTGTCCGGGGGTGGTGGATTTGGGAATGGTGATGGTCAGACCTGATCCAATTCCACCGGGATTGGCCGTAATGTTAACGGGGCTTCCTCCCGCAGAAGGCTGGGCCTGAAGCTTGTTGAAGGTTACATTTACGCCGAGGCCAAAGGTATTTTCGAAGAATGCGATCAGTTTGGGATCTTCGTAATGAACATCACCAGAAATAGAATTCTCAAAAATCCTCATTCTTACCTTCTCGTCGAGCAGGGGAGGCTCAGGCAGTTGAATGGCCAGGTTGGGGAAAGTGCCATTCAGCGTGCTCCACTGCATTCCATTGATGTCAATGGTCCATCTGAAGGCTTCGCCAATATTGGCCAGTCCGCCTGTTTGCACTTGCACAGAAACCATGACATTCAGATCGTTGAAGCCGTTGGGGCCCTGATTAAGGAGCAGGGTGTAACCTGTCAGGTCAACCGGGCCGCCAGGAAATAATGACGGCTGGCTCATGTTTGCGGGAGCAGGAGGAGTGACGGTGCGGGAAAATGGAGTTCCATTGCCATCTACCAGATTGGGGATGGAAATGGTGGACCCGCAGGGTGCACTGATGGTGTTTTGATAAGTCAGGGTTAAAACCCCTGCTTTGAATTCAATGCTTGAAAGCTGCTCACCGTTATTCACGCCAAAAGGGGCGTTCACCGAGCGGCTGCTCACCAGACCGTTGGAAATAGGGTCATAGTTTGCGGCATCGTTGGCATCAATGACATAGGGCGCGGGGATGCCATTCTGATCACCCAGGGTGATTTTTCCCTCAATATTCTGGGTAAAAATGTCCCTGAAATACTGCAATACCAGCAGACTGTCAGGTCCAATTTTAACGATAGAGTCATCGTTGAAGCGATCCAGAAAGTCCTCAACTTCGATCCGGGCATGCCCGATGGGAAGGGCGTACTCAGGAGTCCAGTCAGGATCCTTCATTTTGTCAAAATCAAAATAATCTTTGGTGCAGGATTGAATGGCAAAGCCTAAAATCCCAACGGCAAGTAATCCAAGTATCAGCCTTTTTTTCATTCCGGGTTGATTTGTTTTAAAATGATTCTGCATGGTGGCTTTTTTGGTGTAGTAATTAAGCATCAAACAGGCCACAAAGTAACGAAAAAAATATAAAGAAGGGCGATTTTTCCTGTTTAATTATTACTTGTTCAAGGTAAATTTTGAGTAGAATCTGATTTTTTTCTCAGCGAAAATAATTCCCTCTGATAAAACCAACTGTACCAAAAGTTCCTGTGATGGATTCGATGAAATTTCCACCTCCACTCACCCGGTCAATTCCGTTGAGGGCTCCCAGATAAAATTCATCCCGCACCTCGTCATGGAAGAAGCAGGTATAACTGCCTGAAATGACCAGCACGGGCGGCAAATCTCCATTTGCGTTAAGGGAAAAAAGCCCGTTTGAGGTGAGTATGAAGTACTTTTCTTTGCTTGCTGAGATTTCAATCTGCAGGAAATCGCCGCTCAGCGTATGGGCATACAAAGGGCTCAGGTCCGGGGCAAACACCATGATTTCTCCTGTACCCGAATTGCCTCCCACCACAAAACCGCCGTCAAACGAAGGCACAAGATCTGAAGGGGCCCAGGTCAGGGGGCTGCTGTTGGTGTGAATATTCAGTGCATAATTATACCTGTCCACGCGTTTTACCGAGCCTGCAATATCCTGCTGCGTAAGAAAAATTTCCTGTTTGCCGTCCAGGGTGGAAGGGGCAATAGCCAGGGCGGGATTTTGCAAATCGTTGAAGGTGCGCAGGCTTTGTCCGTCATTGGAATAGACTCTGCCATAAGGCTTTATGCCCAAAGAAGCCACCACTTCCTGCCCAATGATACACAGGTCTGTGAAGGCAGATTCAGGCGGATTATTGGAAACCAGGTTGTCGAATTTTATCTGGGTGGGATCAGCCAGGTCGCGGCCCATAAAATGGCCTGAAAATTCATCACAATGGTAAATATACCCATAATCAGGGTCCACCTCGAGGTCGGAAATGCCATTTCCAATCTTGCCATAATTGGTGATCTGATTTAAGGTGTCGCTGGCAAACAGGCTGGATTCGTCGAATTGATTGATGCCCGTCCAGAACAGGCCTGAGAATTTTTGGGGAACTTCAAAGAGGCTGAGTGTGAATTCCAGAAAGTTGGAATTTCCGGCCGCATCCTGCACGGAAATGCGCAGAATATACGTGCCGCCAGGTCCCCATTTGGGCCCCAGCACCAGTTGGGTATTGATTTGATCCGTCAACCCACTTAAAACCTCACTTTTGGAAGTAATGACGGATTCAGAGGCAAAATTAAATATGGTAATTTGGGTGGAAGCCAGTCCCTGATCGTCTGTATAAGCAGCCTGGACCGTGAGGGTATCGCCCACATGCCCAAACACAGGCCCGTTGGGACTGAGCAGGGTTACTTCAGGATCGCTGGTGTCGCGTTCTTTGCAGGCCGATAAAACCAGCAGGAAGCCCAGAATGAAAGATGCGGTAAGGTGGGTGAATTTCACGGGTAAAAGTTAAAGATTTTTGCAGGGATTTTCCAGAAAAATGGCTGTCAGAAGTGGTTGAGGGCAGTGGAAAAATTTTATAATAAATTCCTTCAAATGAGGGAGGATAATTCAATCTAAATGCTTAACTATTCTAATCTTTCACAAGTGCAAATGGTGTGGGTAAATATTTGAAGGGAGGAAGTGGGAATAATTCACAATTTTTCGGGGTGGTGGATAAGGCAGACAAATCGCCTATTATTATGGATAAAGGCCCATTCTTTTATGCACAATTGTGAACAATAAGAACTAATAAATGTGGACAGAAACGTTTTATCTTAAAGATGAACGACTTAAGAGTTTTACAACGGGTATGTGTAAAAAGGGTATAAAATGTTGAATTCTGAAACCCTATTTTTGGAGCCCGGATTATTTTTGGACAACCATAATTTAATAAAGGGGACTTCTAAAAAGAAAGAAGGTCAAGGCGGACGCAGGTGAGGAAAGCGGAGTTTACTTGTGTAAATGAGCATTTCCGAACCCAGTCCAACGCAGAGATTCGAAGTTTTTAGAGGTTCCCTAAACAGAGGCAGATAAATTTATGAATGAGGAAAGGACATCTCACGGAGGATCATTTACCCCAATCAGAGACATTTTGGCCCAGACCCTGGAAAGGAATAAGACTGGCGCCCGAAGTGTGCCGGGTGGGAGAATTCCTCCCCAGGCAATCGACATGGAGGAGGCCGTTTTGGGTGCGCTATTGCTGGAAAAAGATGCCCTCAACCGCATCATTGACGTGCTGCGTCCTGAAATGTTTTACAAGGATGCGAACCGCCTGATTTATGAAGCCGTCATCAAGCTGTTTCAGAATTCAGAGCCTGTGGATATCCTCACGGTTAAAAACCACCTTTCCACTGAGGGAAGACTCGACATTGCGGGCGGGATTTTTTATCTGACCGAACTCACCTCCAAAGTGGCCTCTGCGGCCAACATCGAGTACCACGCCCGCATCATTGCCCAAAAATACCTGCTGCGTGAACTGATCAAGATTGGCGACGGAATTGTACGCGACGCCTACGACGAAACCACAGACGTTTTCGATCTGTTGGATAAAACGGAGCAGGAAATGTTTGCCCTTTCTGAAACCAACCTGCGGAAAAACTACATGTCCATGTCTGACCTGGTGATCACCACCCTGAGCAAGATCGAGAGCCTGAAAGGCCAGTCGGGCGGGGTGACGGGGGTTCCCTCAGGATTCAGGGCGCTTGACGCCATGACTTCAGGCTTCCAGCCTTCAGACTTGATCATTTGTGCGGCCCGCCCTGCCATGGGGAAGACCGCCTTCTGTCTCACCGTGACCCGCAACGCGGCGGTGCGATTTGGCAAAGGAGTGGCCTTTTTCTCGCTGGAGATGGCCGCCACCCAGCTGGTGCAACGTTTGCTCTGCGCCGAGGCCGAGATTGATGCGCAAAAAGTACGTACGGGAACCCTGCTGGAGCACGAATGGGCCCAGTTGAATGCCCGCATTGGCGACCTGAGCAAAGCTCCCATTTTTATCGACGATACGCCTGCCCTTTCCATCATGGATTTGCGGGCCAAGGCCCGCCGCCTCAAAGCCGAGAAAAATATCGGCATGATCATCATCGACTACCTCCAGTTGATGACGGGCAATGCGGGCAAAGGTGGCAACCGCGAACAGGAGATTGCGGGTATTTCCCGCTCTCTCAAGGAGTTGGCCAAGGAGATTGATGTGCCGATCATCGCACTTTCCCAGTTGAGCCGTGCGGTGGAAACCCGTGGGGGCGACAAAAAGCCCATGCTGTCCGACTTGCGTGAATCTGGCTCCATCGAGCAGGACGCGGATATGGTTATGTTTCTCTATCGTCCTGGTTACTATGGTATTACGACTTACGAGGACGGCACTTCAACTGAGGGAATGGGTGAGGTAATCATTGCCAAGCAAAGGAATGGCCCGGTCGGGGATGTGAAACTGCAGTTCATCAATAAATTCGCCAAATTCCTCGATGTGGAGGACTATGAAACCACCCAGGCGCTGGCTTCCATGGGCGTGGATCTGCAAAACGGGAATAATTACGGTCAGAATACCATTACCCGCTCTTCCCGCATGAACGAAGACGACGACAGCCTGGAAGGCGATTTCAATTTCCCCTTCTGATAAAAACTCACAGAACAAAACAACCCCGGGCCTTGGGCTCCCGGGGTTGATTGGGTTAGATCATAACCATATTGAGTACAATTAGAACATCAAATGGGGTTTGATGATCTAACGAATGGAAAGACGATTTCGTATTTCAAATCAGAATCAAAGTTGAATTTTCCTTTGGAAGATAGATTTTATTCAGCCGAAAACAGGCAATTCCTTGGGAATCAATTTCTTATTCCTCTTTGATTGATTCAGATTTTTGCCAAAAATAAAATGAAAAGCCCCGCAATAATTTCCATTACGGGGCTTTTCAGGTTTCAGATCAGGATTATTCTCCCGCCAGACCTTCCAGCAATTCCATGGAAATACCCATGCTGCTGAATCCGCCGTCGTGGAAAAGGTTTTGCATGGTGATTTTGCGGGTCAGGTCAGAAAACATGACCACACAGAAATCCGCGCACTCGTCGGCGCTGGCGTTGCCCAGAGGAGAGGTTTTTTCCCCGTATTCGAGCATGGCATCAAAGCCTTTGACCCCGGTGCCTGCCGTGGTGGGGGTGGGGGACTGGGAAATGGTATTGACCCTCACTTTGGATTTTTTGCCAAAATGATAGCCAAAACTGCGGGCAATGCTTTCCAGCAATGCCTTGGCGTCAGCCATGTCGTTATACTTGGGGAAAGAGCGCTGCGCGGCAATGTAGCTCAGGCCCAGAATGGAGCCCCATTCGTTCATCAGGTCCATCTGGTAAGCCAGTTGCATCATTTTGTGGAAGCTGCCGGCAGAAATATCCAGGGTTTTCAGGTACCATTCGTGGTTGAGACCTGTATATTCCTTGCCTTTGCGCACGTTGGGCGACATGCCAATGGAATGCAGAATGAAGTCGATTTTGCCATATTTTTCGGCGGCTTTGTCAAACAAAGCCTGCAGGTCTTCCATTACCGTGGCGTCAGCGGGAATAACCTCAGTGCCCAGTTTTTGGGCTAAATCATTGACTTTTCCCATGCGCAGGGCCACGGGAGCATTGGAAAGCAATACACCTGCGCCTTCTTCGTGGCAGCGCTCGGCAACTTTCCAGGCAATTGAATTTTCGTCAAGGGCTCCAAAAATGATCCCGTTTTTTCCTTTAAGTAGATTATTGGCCATAGTGAAATGTTTTTTGACTGGGGCAAAGGTCGCAGTATTTCCGCTGATTTGCAACGGAGGCGGGAAGATTGGCTCAGGCCTGTTTGTTGAGCAAATCGCGGGCATTGGCCAGGGCTGCTTCCGTGGGTTGCTCGCCGCTGAGCATCTTGGCCAGCTCATGGATTCGTTCTTCATGGCCCAGGCTGCGCACCCGGGTGGTGGTACTGCCCGATTTCACTTCTTTGTAAATCAGAAAATGTCCCTGTCCGGCGCTGGCGATCTGGGGAAGGTGGGTGATGGCAATCACCTGACTGGTCTGGCCCAGGGCCTGCATGACCAGGGCCACTTTGCGGGCGGTTTCACCGCTGATTCCTGTATCAATCTCATCGAAGATGAGGGTGGATAATTGCGCTTTTTGTGCCAAAGCAGACTTGATAGCCAGCATGACCCGGCTTACTTCACCACCTGAGGCCACGGATGCCAGGGGACCCATAGGCATGCCCGGGTTGGTGCGAATGCGGAATTCGACCTTGTCAATGCCTGAGGTGAGGGGCAAAATGCTTTTATTTTCGGCTTTGACCCAGCCCTCAGGGCTTTCGTTGAGATCCAGTTGAATCTGAAAGGTGGCATTTTCAAGGCCAACCTGGGTCAGCAGCTCGTTGACTGCTTTTTCCAGGGGCTGGGAGGCTTTTTTACGGTCGGCCCGCAGGGCCAGACCGAGGGCTTCCAGTTTTTTGATTCCTTGATTCAGGGCTTTTTCTTTTTGCTGGATTTTATCAGAAATGCTGGAGAATTCGCTTACTTTTTGGCCAAATTCTTCCCGTTTCTGGACCAATTCTTCCACAGAACTGGCCGAAAACTTCAGGGAAAGGCGATTTAGGAGGTCCATGCGGGCCTGTAATTCAGCCAGACGGGCCGGATCCAGGTCAATTCCTTCCTGAATTTTCCCCAATTCTCCTGCCACCTCCCGCAAAGCCAGGTTGGCTTCTGAAAGCCGTTCCACCGCATCGCGCAGGGCCAGGCTGGCGCCCGAAACACTTTTGATGCCACGAATCAGCTCTGCGAGCTGCTCATACAGAGAGCCGTCCATTTCATACAACAGGGAAATTCCCCCACCCAAAACTTCGCCCACTTCCTCTGCATTTTCCAGCAAATTCAATTCCCCTTCCAGATCATTGTCTTCTGCAGGATTCAATTTGGCATTTTCCAGTTCCTGAAACTGAAAAGTGAAATAGTCGAGTTGCTCGCGGGAACGGGCTTCTTCCTGATGCAGGTGTTGAATTTCCTTGCGCAGGGTGGATATTTCTTTTAAAGCTTCGCGAAATTCCCTTACCCGATCATTCAGGCCTGCATAATCATCCAGAAAACCCAGTTGCTGATCGCGGGAAAGCAGTTCAATATTCTCATGTTGGCCGTGCAGGTCCACAAGGAGGGAGGCCACCCCTTTGAGCGTGCCCAGGGCAACGGGTGTATCGTTGATGAAGGCGCGGGATTTGCCTGCCGCGCTGGCTTCCCGCCTGATTATCAATTGATCCCCATCCAGATCAAAATCCTCAAATTGCTCCAGCGCCTCGCGGATGGTGGCGGGAAAACCTGAAAAGGTAGCTTCCACGATGCATTTCTGGGCGGGATCAAATATGTAATTGGTATCGAGACGTTTGCCCAAAATCAGGCCCAAAGCACCCACCAGCAGGGATTTTCCAGCGCCCGTTTCGCCCGTCAGTACGGTCAGCCCGGGTTCCAGGGAAAGGGTTTGTTCCTGAATGAGGGCAAAATTCCGGATGTAAAGAGATTCCAGCATTTACCAGGGGGTGACTTCGTCAAATATGATTTCCATGATCTTTTCCAGCGGAAACTGGTGCAGATGTTTGTGCTTATTATACCAGTGCAGGTTGGCATCCCTCAGTTCCACAAAACCCGCCCCGGCCTGGGTTACCGTTCCAAAAGAAGTGCTGCCGTCACGCATTACCAGATGAACCTCCTTGCCAGGAAGTTCGGCCAGGCGCTCAGAAAGCTGGTTTTTCAGGATGCGAACGTTTCGTTTTCCCATGGATGGTGTGTGTGCATGCAGAGGTTTCAGGAGAATCTGACCCCTGGGTCAGTTGTCCTTGAGTACCGCCGAGTACTTATTGACGTTGGCGGCATCCAAAGTTTCCATAATCTGTATCAACTGCTGTTTTTCGTTGGGGAAGGCTCCTTTAAATATACTGATAATTTCCTGCTGTTTGGCGTCCGTAAAAAGGATGGTCACGTAGAGGCCGGGGTTTTGCAAATTCAGTTTTTGCATGGTTTGCAGGGTTTTGAGCACGGTGGCCCTGGCTTTGGGCAGGTCGTCAGTCATTTGATCCAGTCCAAGACGGTGATACTGGTAATATACTTCGTGGATCTTTTTGTAGGAACTGTTGATCATGTTTTCGGCCAGCCAGTAACGGCTGCGCATGCCGTCCATGGATTGCCAACCCGTTTCTTTGCTGTTGGCGGCCAGGCTCACGATGGACTGGGCTTTCTGGAAATATTCCAGCCCGCCGTTGGGGGAGAAGCTGGCGTAATCGATGCCCAGGATAATATTTGCGTAGAAATTGAGGATGGAAGTGAGGTTGTCAATGTAGGAATTTTCGGAAAATTCCAGGGTCTGATACTGTACGTAGCGTACGTCAAAGTTTTTGTCCTGGATGTTGGCCAGCACGGTTTCGTAGGTGCTGTTGTACACGGGACGGGTTACGCGCAGTTGCAGGGTGCCTTTGAAATAATCAATCTGAGGACGGTCACTGATCAGAATGACAATATTGGCCTTGATTTTTTCATATTGCAGGTACTTGTGATTGGTCCAGATTCGCTGATTGAAATACTGGCTGATGTTTTTTTGCATGTCCTCGAAGACCGCTTTGTCAGAACCAAAGGCAGGTGCGCTTACAGAAACAGAAACCTGCAATTCCTGAGCCTGTGCGGAAAATATCAGCATGAAGGGGATCAGCCAGCTAAAACAAGTCCGTACAAAATGCTTAATCCTCATTTCCTTTTTTAATTATAGTTTGGAATATGTCCATTGCAGTTTCTGCTTTGGATTTGAGAGGAAAACGATTGATTTCCCCGTTTTTGTGCAAAATTGCAATTTTATTTGTGTTTCCTCCAAATCCTGCGCCCGCATCTGCCAGCGAATTCAACACGATAAAATCCAGATTTTTTCGTTCGAGTTTGCTTTTGGCGTTGGCCTCCTCATTTTGGGTTTCCAGGGCAAATCCCACCAAAATCTGATTGGGGCGCTTTTGCTCACCCAGGGATTTCAGAATATCGCGGGTCCGCTTCAGGCGCAGCACCATATCGCCTTCCTGCTTTTTGATTTTGTGATCAGAAACTGTTTCAGGCGTGTAGTCGGCCACGGCGGCCGACATGATGGTGAGGTCACTGGATTGAAAGTGGTCATTCATGGCCTGGTACATTTCCTGAGCCGAATTTACCCGGATAATTTCTTCCAAAACAGGCAATTCCTTTGACACGGGACCAATCACCAGAGTGACCGTGGCGCCCAGTTTTCGGGCTGCTTTGGCCAGTTCGATGCCCATGGTGCCTGTGGAGTGATTGGTCAGGAAACGGACGGGGTCAATGGCCTCGCGGGTGGGACCCGCGGAAATCAATACCTTTTTGCCCTGCAAGGGCTGGGGACCAAAGAACTGGCGGACCTGCTCCAATATTTCCTCTGGCTCGGGAAAACGGCCCGGCCCGGTCAGACCAGAGGCATGCTCCCCTTCGGGAGAATGCAGGACATGCACCCCCCTGCTTTGCAGGGTTTGCAGATTGGCCTGGGTGGCTGGATGGAGAAACATGTCGGCATCCATGGCGGGGGCCACCATTACCGGGCAGCTGGCTGCCAGGTAAACAGCGGTCAGGGCATTGTCAACCTGTCCGTGGGCCATTTTGCTGAGAGAATTGGCCGTGGCCGGGGCCACGAGCAGGAGATCCCCCCAATTACCCAGGTGTACATGTTCGGTCCAGGTACCGTCCCAAAGGCCGGTAAAAACAGGATTTTTCGAAAGATTGGAGAAGGTGAGGTCGGTGACAAAATGCCCGGCGGAGGGGGTGGTCACAACCCGGACCATGGCCCCTTCTTTAACCAAAAGCCGCACTAAAAATGCGGCTTTATAGGCGGCAATGCTGCCGCAAATTCCTAATATGATCTTTTTTCCTTCGAGCATACGACCCCGTTTTAGGCAGGACCGAGTTCGGGAGCGTTGGTTTCGTCGGGATTCAAAGCATTGCGGAAATAAACATCTCCACCCATGACACCTTCAACCGCCAGGATATTGGGCTTGGGTTTTCTTTCGTAAAACTTTGAGATCTCAATTTGCTCGCGGTTTTCGATGATTTCTTCCAGATTATCGTGGGCTGGGGCAAATTCTGCAAGCTTTTTGGTCAGTTCTTCCTTGATATCCAGGGTGATCTGATTTGAGCGACGTCCGACCACAATAACGGATTTATACATATTTCCGGTTACTGCGCTCAGCTTTTCGACGTCAAGGGGCAGAAAATTTTCTTTCATGTGATTTATTATACTGTAATAAAAAATGCTCGTCAAAGATACGTGAATTACTTTGAAGAGTTATTATTTGCCTGATCGATTTCCATCAATTTTTGATATTCCTTCTGAACTGAAGAAAAAGAACTTTCGGCATCTTTTACAAATTTACTATTTGGATACTTATCTACAAATTTCTCGTAATAGTTTAAGGCTTCTTCCAGGCGGTCGCGTTTTTTGCTTTGCACGGAGATTTGAGAAAGATTGACTGCAGATCTGAAAAGCAGATACTGCCCTTCTTCACGGTATTTGGAATCGGGGAATTCCTCAATCATGGTGTTAAACGATTCCATTGCAGCTTTGGAGTAGCCTATCTTATAATACAGGCGGGCCTGTTCAAAAGCTTTTTCAGCCAGTTTTTCCCGCAACTCGGTCATAAGTTTATTGGCTTCGGGCGTTTTTTCAGACTCGGGATAGGTATCTATGAAAATCTGCAATTGCTCAATGGCCGCGTAGGTAAATTTCTGGTCCAGGTACCAGGGATCAGAAGTAAGATAGGAACAATAGGCCTGCATGTACTTCATTTCCTGCACTTTGGGATCGCGCGGATACTGACGGGCAAAATCGTCGAAGTAATAAGAAGCGCTCACCAGTTCGCCCAGATGATAGCGGCAATAAGTATAATAATAGTAAACATCCCTGGCCCGGGGCGTACCACGGTAAATGCCCCTCAGTTCGTCGAAGAGGTAAACGGCTTTGTCGTACTTCTTTTTATTATAGTAACGCATGGCAGCCGAGTCCTTTTCGGCGACCGAACCCGTTTTCATGAGTTTGGTGTAGGGATCGCAGCTGGTGCTGAGCGAAGCGACCAGCAGGATAAAGGTAATCGGAAAGGTAAATCGTTTCATTCGGGGCGCAATTTACAAATTCCCCATGGTGTTGGAAATGATTTTATCCATCCGGGGCTATGGTTTGTAGATGAACGAAGGTTCGGGAATTAAATTTTCAGAAGCCTGGCTTTTTATTTAATGCCTGAAAGCGGGAGGGAGGCGGAATTGGGAAATTGTTGAAAACCAGTCAAAGGGCCCAAAGGGAGGAATGGGGGGATATTTTGGTTTTTTTTGACTGAAAAATTAGTCTGTAAGCGACTTTTTTATAAAAAATCGTTGAAAAACCCCCCATTTATCCACAAATGGCCCTTTCTTGTTTTGGGATTCGAACTGAATTTCTATATTGGGACGTATTTTTCAATGTAGACCACTTTAATCCAACGAAAAATGGCAAGTAACAAATATTCCGAATTACTCAAGATGGTGACTTCTCTTGAGGATGATTTTGCTAAATTCTATGAAAAAAACAATAAAGCTGCCGGTACCCGCGTACGCAAAGGCATGCAATCCCTGAAGCAATTTGCCCAGGAAATCCGCGTTGAAGTTCAATCATCTAAAAACGACAAATAACTAACCCCTGTTTTCTGAAGACCTTCAACCAGGGTTAAGTCAAAGCTTAGTCAAATCCAATAAACTCACATATTCTTACCAAAATTAATAGCAATGAAAAAATTTAATGAATTGAAAGAAATGATTGCAGCTTTGGAAGCTGACGCAGTCAAATTCTACGAAAAAGGAAACAGCGCTGCTGGAACCCGCGTTCGCGTTGGTATGCAGAATGTTAAGAATCTGGCCCAGGACATCCGGGTTGAGATCCAGTCTGCTAAAAACGCAAAATAAGTTTTCTCTCCTTTTTCGATAAAAAGGATCCTTTGAAAAGAGTTAGCTGATTCCAGCTAACTCTTTTTTTATGCGGTCACTCAGGCCCTGGCTGGCCTGAACCAAAGGCAGACGGACCGTCGGCCCGCAGATACCCAGGTGCGCCAGCGCCGCCTTGACCCCAGCCGGGTTGCCTTCCTCGAAGATCAGATTGATCAGATTGTGCAGTTGGTAATGGTTTTTGCGGGCCAGGTCAAAGTCATTTCTTAAACCCGCACGAACCATTTCAGCAAATAATACAGGATGTGAATTGGCAATGACTGAAATTACCCCGTCAAAGCCTGCGCCCAGCATAGGCAGCATGAGCAAATCTTCGCCCGAAAGCACAGAAAATCCTGGCTGACGGTTCAAAATCAGGTCCATGCCCTGGGGAAGGCTGCCTGAGGCTTCCTTGATACTGCTGGCATTGGGACAAGCCGCGGCTATGCGCAGCACGGTGGCAGGCAAAAGGTTGGAACTGGTGCGCCCCGGCACATTATACAGGATCACGGGCTTGTCAGTCGCCTTGCAGACCGCGACAAAATGCTGATACATACCTTCCTGAGAAGGTTTATTATAATAGGGAGCCACAGAGAGAAAAGCATCCACCTCGTATTTTTGGGTGTATTCAGCGATCTGAGCGGCTATTTTAGCCGTGTTATTGCCGCCGCAACCCAAAACTGTGCCGAGCTTGCCGCCATTTTCATCCAAAATGGTTTCAATCACCCGGGCTTGTTCCTCGCCCGTCATGGTGGCGGGTTCACCCGTGGTGCCCAAAATCACCAGATAGTCCACCCCTTTGGGCTGGCTGACGTGTCTCACCAGAGCACGCAGCCCGGCAAAATCCACCGATCCGTCGGCATTGAAAGGAGTAACCAGGGCAACTCCCGTTCCGTGAAATTTCTTCATTTTTCGATCATTTTGAGGTATTCCTCGAAAGAACTGAGCAGGGTTTTGAGCTTGGTATCTCTGGGCAATTCCAGCATCAGTTCATAAAAATCCATTAATTCCTCCTCATAGAGGCCCGCCCGGGTCCGGGCATTGGCCATTCCACTGATGTAGTGCGAGGTCAGACCTTCAGAGGTATCCAGATTCAGTAAAATATCCGCCTGGTTGGCATTGATCTCCTTCAAAACCTCCCGCGAGGGAAATCCCAGCCAGGAAATATGCGAAGGATTGATAAAAATAGACTTGTTGGTTTCGTTGAACATGGGCTCGGATTTGCGCAGAAAGTTTATTTCCACCATGAAAACCTTCTTGCCATGTTCTTCCAGCTTGGTAATATAGTCCGTCAGTACGATAAGATCCTTGGGAGTGCAGAGGCCAATATTGATGATAAATCCCACGGAAGCCGCCCTGTCCAGATCGACAAAGTCATGTGGAAAGCTCACCTTTTTGGACTTTCGCCTGAAAGTCTTCAGGCTGAATTTCTGCTTATATTCCTGGATCCAGTTCATGAGACCATTTCCTGATACTCTGCTTCCGTGATTACCCGTACTTTCAGCTGCTCAGCTTTGCTGATTTTGGATCCACCAGGGTCAGCCCCTGCCAGCACAAAATCCACTTTGGCCGTTACACTGCCTTTCACCTGTCCGCCGTGCGACTCAATATGGGCCTTGATCGTGTCGCGGGTGAAATTCTCCAGAGTGCCTGTCACCACAAAACTCTTGCCTTCCAGGGCATTGGAGACTGCTTTGTCCTCTTCGCCCACCTCCATCTGCAGGCCCGCTGCCTTTAATCTGGCAATCCGTTCGCGGTTCTTTTCCTGGTCAAAAAACTCACGCACACTGTGGGCGATACGCTCCCCGATCTCGTGAATTTCACTGATCGTTTCCAGTTCAGCCTCCATCAGGGCATCCATGGATTTGAAGCGTTTGGCCAGCTTTTTGGCCACCGTTTCCCCGATAAAGCGAATCCCAATCGCATACAAAACCCGCGGGAAGGGCACTTCTGCCGATTTTTTGATTCCCTCCAGCAAATTCCTGACCGACTTATCCGCAAACCTTTCCAGGTTGATCAGTTGTTCGTAGCTCAAATCATAAAGATCCGTGAAATCTTTGATCAGGCCGCATTCCACCAGTTGCGCAATGATTTGCTCACCCAGACCATCAATGTCCATGGCGCGACGGCTGGCAAAATGCTCGATCCGTCCCCTTACCTGGGGCGGACAGGTGGCATGATTGGGACAGTAAAAGTCAACTTCTCCCTCATTTTTGATCAGAGGAGTATTGCACTCTGGGCAATTTTTCAGGAATTCCGTGGGTTTCAGGCCCGCTGGCCGCTTGGAAACCACCACTTCCACCACTTTGGGAATGATTTCGCCACCTTTTTCCACCTTCACATAGTCTCCCTCGCGGATGTCCAGCTTTTCGAGGTTGTCTGCATTATAGAGCGAGGCCCGCTTCACCGTGGTGCCGGCCAGCAGCACAGGCACGAGATTGGCGACCGGGGTCACCATGCCGGTCCTGCCCACCTGATAATTGATAAATTTCAGCTGGGTTTCCGCCTGCTCAGACTGATATTTGTAGGCAATGGCCCACCTCGGAAATTTGGACGTGCGTCCCAATATCTCCCGCAATTCCACCTCATTCACCTTGATCACCACCCCGTCAATATCAAAATTCAGCTCGTGGCGCTTTTGTTCCCAGGAGTTGATAAACTCAAAAACTGCATCCACATCCTTGCACTGCTGGCAATTGCTGTCGATCTGAAACCCCATGTCGCGCAGCGCCATCTGCCGTTCCCAATCTGTGTTGGGCATGCCTTCCTCAGCTTCCAGCTGGTAGGCAAAAAAGGTGAGCGGACGCGAAGCCACAATGGCCGAATCCTGCATTTTCAGGGTTCCCGCGGTCGAATTCCGCGGATTCATGAACGGGGCTTCACCATTGGCCACCCGTTTTTCATTCAGTTTCTCAAAATCAGACTTGTGCATCACCACCTCGCCTCTGACCTCAAATTCGGCCATGGCTTCTCCCCGCACCCTGATAGGAATAGTACGGATGGTTTTCACATTGGCCGTGATCTCGTCGCCCTGCACCCCGTCGCCACGGGTCGTGCCATGCTGCAGGAGCCCGTTTTGGTAATGCAAACTCAGGGAAACCCCGTCAAACTTGTGCTGCACAATGTAGGAAAAAGGCTGACCGTCCAGCAGTTTGCGGATACTCTTGTCAAAATCGTCCACTTCCTCGCGGGAATAGGTGTTTTGAAGGCTGAGCATGGGGCGCAGGTGCTGAAAAGAAGGAAATTCCTTGGTGATCTCGCCACCCACCCGCAGGGTAGGGGAGTCCGCGCGGCGCAGGTCAGGAAAAGCTTCCTCCAGGTCCTGCAATTCACGCAACAAAAGGTCGAACTCATAATCAGGAATCACAGGCTGAGCCAGTACATAATACAGGTAATTATGCTCCTTTAGCTCCTCTGTAAGCTGGTCAATGCGTTTTTGCGCAGCGTTGCGATCAGTATTTGCGGACATGGCCCAAATTTAGTAAAAATTTATTTCGGGGAACCGTAGTTTTTCCTCTTTTGAAAGGTCTGGTGAGCGATAAAAAAGACGTTGTCCTTCAGTAGCAAAATCATCTCTTGTTTCCGGCCTGAAAGTCTTTCAAAAATGCAGGGAAAAGGGTTTTGGGCGTGCCCCCTCCGCGCCTTCCGCTCAGGTCGGGGTCGGTCTCTGGCCCTCGCTGTGCCGCCAACCCACCAGGCCCCACACCAGCTCAAACAAGGCCGCCGCCCTCACGCGTCCTTCGGACCACCTTGCGTAAACAAAGGGAAAAAGAACGTCCCGACGGACTACCTGGGTAAGTGAGCATTTCTGAAACAGGTTCTAAGCAGAGATTTAAGTAGGGCGAGTTGTTCAACTGCTATTGTCCAAATACCTGTTCCCAGGAACAGGCGAATAGCCCCTTCGGGGCGAAACATCTGTAGCCCGGGGCGTCAGCCCCGGGTTAATCGCCAGCGGGTTTGGGAGCCCCAGCGGGGCGGCACAACGGCTGGGGCTTTCCACAAGACAGGTCTGGTTCCGCCCCGCAGGGGCTCTGTCCACGATGCGGCATTTTCCCGGGGCTCACGCCCCTGGCTACAAATATGCCGTCCCTACGGGACTACTTTTGAACCCTTCGGGTTTAGATAGAAATCAGCAGGGATGTCAAAAACAAAGAAGATCAAGGCGGACGCAGATGAAGAAAGCGCAGTTTACTACTGTAAATGAGCATTTCCGAACCAAGTCCAACGCAGAGATTCGAAGTTTTACCGTTTTGTAAATTCTTAACTGATCATTGCCTTCTGGTGCCCTCTAAAAACAAAGAAGATCAAGGCGGACGCAGGTGAAGAAAGCGCAGTTTACTACCGTAAATTAGCATTTCTGGACCAAGTCCAACGCAGAGATTCGAAGTTTTTAGAGGGTACCAAAAAAGAAAAACGCCAGCGATTGCTGGCGTTTTTTAAGTTTTGTCGGAGTGGCAGGATTTGAACCTGCGGCCACTCGCCCCCCAGACGAGTACTCTACCAGGCTGAGCTACACCCCGATTAGGTTGGCGAAATTACAAAGCATTTTTTAATTCCACCAAAAATTCTCTCAAATTTACCAAAGTTTCTTGTGTTTTTTGGATCTGAGTCACTTCATTGGGGTTTTTACGCAGTTTTTCGGCCGCGCCAGCCAGGGTATATTTTTTCTCCTTGACCAAAAAATAGATGTTTTTGATCAGCTCGATGTCCTTCAGGGTATAGATTCTGTTGCCTTTGCGATTCTTCTTGGGCTTCAGCAAATCAAATTCACTTTCCCAAAAACGAATCAAAGAGGGATTTACATCCAGCATCTCCGAAACTTCTCCAATGGAGTAGTACTGTTTTTCAATTTCTTCGTGATCGGTCGCCATGTGGTTTTTGATGGATAGGGGAGCAATTTCCTTAATAAAAAGGGAAAATGCAATGAATTTAGCGTTAAGTCCCCGGCTTTGGGCACAAAAGGAACTTCAATAAACAAAGAAGTTTAATGTGGACGCAGGTGAGGAAAGCACAGTTTTTACTGTAAATGAACATTTCTGAACCAAATCAAATGGAGAAATTCCCAGTTTGTTCATTGTTATTGTTATTTGCCAATTGAATATTGAACCAGGTCCAACGAAGAAACTTGAAGTTTTTTCGAGGTTCCCATAAAAAAAACTCCGGACCAAAGGGCCCGGAGTACTGGTCTTACCAAGGGATGTTTAGTCCATTGATTCACCTGCTTGTTCTGCGCGTTTCTTGAATTCAACGTAGTCCGAAGGTTGCAAATCCGAGTAGAAGTAATCCACAGGATTGATCTTGCGGCCGTTTTTGATTATTTCGTAGTGGAGGTGCGGACCTTTGGAAAGTCCGGTATTGCCTGAGTAGCCAATGATATCTCCACGTTTTACTTTTTGTCCCTGGGAAACTTTCAGTTGAGACATGTGGCCATACTTGGTCACGTAGCCGTAGCCGTGATTGATATCCACATGGATTCCATAACCGTTCTGGTGACGGCCGGCAAAAGACACCACACCATCGCCTGAAGCGTAAATGGGAGTTCCTTCCGGGCAGGCAAAATCCAAACCTGTATGCAGTTTTTTGATTTTGAGAATGGGGTGCATGCGCAGGCCAAAACCAGATACCAACGCGCCTGTCACGGGACGGATGGAAGGAATGTGAGCCAATTCGAGTTCCTTGGCTTTCAGCTTCTCAAACAGATTCACAAAGCTTTGTGACTGAATTTTCTGCTTGATTTCCATCTGGTGCAGTTGCTGCTGGGTCTTCTCCATTTCCTCGTCGTTCACGTGGATAGAAGTGTTGGCTGAACCACCCGTACCTCCGTTCCACATACCACTGGAAACCTCAGGCAGGTTCATGATTGCCCGGTAAAATTCGTTGTCCTTCTGGTGCAGGTCATTCAGACTGGTTTCCAGGCGGGCAATTTGCTCATCATAGGTGAGGATGTTTTTCTTCAGTTTGGCATTTTGCTCGGAAAGGTATTTCTCCTTAGGGCTGTTGTAGAAGAAAAAGACGCCGGCCAAAAGGGCAGCTGCCACAAAGCCTGAAATTGCTCCGTAATGGAGGACTTGCCTGGTAATTGTTTTCCAGTTCAGCCTTTGTCTTTCAAACTGGCAGGTCTCAACGTCGTAATAATATTTGATTCTGGCCATAAGAAAAGAGTTTACTTTTTAGTAGTTTTGCCCCGCTTGCGGGTAGGTTAGCGGCTTGAATCGGTTAGTAATTTAGTAAAAGTTTATTCACTTGCAATACTTTTGGGTTATCCACATGTTGTCCACAAGTCTAAATTAGTAAAATTTTTTTAAGTTCCAAACTTTATCCACAGGTTATCCACAATATTTTTGATTTCATTCTTACACCATGCTGAAGTCCACTGAAATTCGAAACCAATTCCTGGAGTTTTTTGCCTCCAAAGGGCATTTGATCGTTTCTTCTGCTCCAATCGTGATTAAGGACGATCCCACTCTTTTGTTCACCAATTCAGGGATGAACCAATTTAAGGACAATTTTCTTGGACTGAAGCCCCCGGCGGCGCCCCGCATTGCAGATACCCAAAAATGCTTACGTGCCTCGGGTAAACATAATGATCTCGAAGATGTGGGCCACGACACCTATCACAACACCATGTTTGAGATGTTGGGCAACTGGTCCTTTGGGGATTACTATAAAAAAGACGCCATTGCCTGGGCCTGGGAACTGATGACCAAAGTCTTTGGATTGCCCGAAGATCGCCTCTATGCCACGGTTTTTGGCGGAGACGAGGCCGATGGATTGGGCAAAGACGAAGATGCGGTGACCGAGTGGAAAAAGTGGATTCCTGCTGACCGAATCCTGGCCTGTGGAAAAAAGGATAATTTCTGGGAAATGGGCGATGTAGGTCCCTGCGGGCCCTGTTCTGAGATCCATATCGACCTGCGCACCGAGGAAGAGCGGGCCCTGGTTCCCGGGCACGAGTTGGTCAACGCAGATAATCCCCATGTGATCGAACTCTGGAATCTGGTTTTCATGGAGTTCAACCGCAGCGCAGACAAATCACTCAGCCCGCTGCCCGCCAAAAATGTGGATACGGGCATGGGTTTCGAGCGCATCTGCATGGTTTTGCAAGGCAAAAAATCCAATTACGACTCAGACCTCTTTGACGACCTGAAGGCTCACCTGGAAAGGATTTCGGGTATCAAATACGGTCAGGCCGAGGAAAGCGACATCGCCATGCGGGTGGTCATGGACCACATCCGCGCGGTCAGTTTTGCCATCTCCGACGGTCAGTTGCCCTCCAACGGAGGCGCAGGTTATGTGATTCGCGCGATTTTGCGTCGGGCGACCCGCTATGCTTACCGCTTCCTGGGTCAGGACAAGCCTTTCCTCTACAATATGGTGGCCATTTTGGTGGAATTGTACAAGGATATTTTCCCCGAACTTGGAAAGCAGGAAAAACTGGTGCGTGAGAATATTGAAGCAGAGGAAAAATCCTTCCTGCGGACCCTGGCACGCGGCACCCAGCTTTTTGAGCAATACATTGAAAATGCTGAGGGAACCAGTAAAGTGCTGGACGGGGAATTTGCCTTCAAACTGAAGGATACGTTTGGATTCCCCTTCGAGCTGACCCAATTGATGGCCAAAGAACTTGGCTGGACAGTGGATCAGGAGGTGTTTCACAAGCTGCTCAAAGCCCAAAGTGAGCGCGCACAACTCGATGCCCAGGTACAGACGGGCGATTGGGTGAAGGTCAATGAATTTACGCAAATGCCCGTTTTTGTGGGCTATGACGAGCTGGAAACTTCGGCCAGAATCCTGCAATACCGCACGGTGAAAGGTGCCAAAGGCAATGTCTATCAGGTTGTTACGGATGTAACTCCTTTCTATGCTGAAGGTGGAGGACAGGTAGGCGATACGGGGACTATCAGCAAAGGCGACGAGGTGATTCACGTGTTGGATACCCGCCGCGAAAATGAGTTGATTGTTCACTTTGTGAATAAACTTCCCCAGTCACCCGACGGAGAGTGGATCATGGAAGTGAATAAAGGCCGCCGCAAGGCCATTTTGGCCAATCACTCGGCCACTCACCTCCTGCATGCCGCCCTGCGCAGGGTGCTGGGCACCCATGTGGAACAGCGCGGATCCCTCGTTTCTGATAAAATCCTGCGTTTTGACTTCTCCCACTTCAATAAAATGTCTCCAGAGGAAATGGAGGAAGTGGAGAAAATTGTCAACGAAAAAATCGCTGCATCCATTCCTCGTGGGGAAAATCGCAGCATTTCCATTGCCGAGGCCAAAGCCAAAGGCGCTATGGCCCTTTTTGGGGAAAAATATGGCGATACCGTACGCATGATCACCTTTGATCCCGCATACTCTGTCGAGTTGTGCGGAGGTTGTCACGTGGAAAATACCTCTGATATCCGTCTGTTCAAATTTGTGAGCGAAAGCTCCATTGCAGCCGGCGTTCGCCGGGTTGAAGCGGTAACTTCGGGCAATGCCATCGAGTATCTCGACCAAAAAGCTGCCGTGCTGGAACGCATCAATGAACTGCTCAAAGGCGCTCAGGACCCCGTGCGTGCCGTGGAAGACCTGGTGCAGAAAAGCCGTCAGATGGAAAAGGAAATTGAAAAAATGAACGCTGAGAAGGTGAGCAGAATGCAGGGAGACCTGAAAACCAGAGTCAAATCCATGGGCGATTTTGACCTGCTCAACGAAGTGGTGGAAGTGGGTACGGCCGAAAACCTCAAAACCCTGGCTTTCAACCTCCGTCAGGGATTGAGCAATACCCTGGTGGTACTGGGCGCGGTAATCGACGAAAAACCGTTGCTGAATGTCATTTTGACTGAAGACCTCGAAAAGGCAGGCAGATTCAATGCCTCTCAACTCATCCGCGACCTGGCCAAAGAGATTCAGGGTGGGGGGGGAGGACAGCCTTTCTTCGCTTCTGCAGGCGGAAAAAATGCGGCAGGTATTCCTGCAGCAGTGAAAAAAGCCGAAGAACTGGCCAAGTAAGGCTTTTTATTAATCTGGCATAATCGTATTTCAGTGGAAAGGGATAAACTTTATCCCATGAATCCCCGTATCCAGTCCAAAAAACAAAGTTATGCAACCTGAAACAGTTGGAATAATGGCGAATCCCTACATTGGGATATATTTCATCTCCATCATCTTTATGGTGATCGGGATGATTGTGGGTGGAGTGCTGAAAAGCAGGATGAATAAATATGCCAGTATTGCGAACAGTTCGGGCCTCACCGGGGCCGAGGTGGCGCAGAGGATGTTAAGAGATAATGGGATTTTTGATGTGAAAGTTACCTCCGTGCAGGGCTTTCTGACCGACCATTACAATCCCGCCAATAAAACAGTCAACCTCAGTCCTTATGTTTATCAGACGGCCAGTGTGATGGCGGCCGCAGTCGCGGCCCATGAGGTGGGACATGCCGTGCAGCATGCCACAGGTTATCAATGGCTGAAAATGCGTTCTGCCCTGGTTCCCATTGTGAAAATTGGCAGTGGCATGGTCCTGCAACTCGTTTTGATAGCTGGGATATTGCTGGTCAATACCTTTCCGGGTCTTTTGCTGGGGGGAATCTGCCTCTTTGGCGCTACCACCTTATTTTCCCTCATTACCCTGCCTGTTGAGGTGGATGCTTCCCGTCGCGGGCTGGCCTGGATCAATCAGTCGGGGGTAACCACGGGCGAAGAATACAAAATGGCCAAAGATGGCCTGCGCTGGGCGGCCATGACTTATTTCGTGGCAGCAATTCAATCACTGGCCACGTTGCTCTATTACATCATGATCTTTGCTGGAAGAAGCAGGGAACTGATCTCTGAAAAATGTGAATTGGAGTATGGGGATTAATCAAATAATTCCGCAGGCTCCACAATGGCAGACATGCCGCCCGCTGAGGTGGGAATACGCCAGTCAGCTCCATAAGCATGAATGCTGTCCCTGACCTCCAATGCTTTGCTTTTGTAAGCGGTAAAAACAATCACAAATCCCGCTGAATCCACCTCAACTGCGCTCTTGTAGGCCTGATCCACGGTGTGGCCGCAGGTATCCATCAGCATTTCGATCACATAATCGTAGGTGTGGGCATCGTCGTCCAGCAAGATTACGTGATATTCTCCATCAGTTTCTGTGTTGGTTTTTTCAACTGTCAGAACCTGAACATCTGTTTGAGGGAAAATTTCCATCTGGTTTGATTCAGCAAAAGTCTGGTGAGTCCAATTTAATCTAAGATAAGGATTTTCGCGCACCCTGGCAATCCAGATTATGCACAGTTTCTGTTATCTCAACCCCAAAATGGATTGATTTTACTCAATTCCCTTTAAATGCGGGTTTCCGTTTTTCGAGGAATGCCTGGGTGCCTTCCCAGCCATCGTGAGAGGCAGCAGATTCGGCAAATTTCTGGTTTTCAACCTTGAATCCTTTGGCCAGATCGTACCAGCCTTCGTGAATGGCATGAAGGGTATGGGCAATGGCCAGGGGTGATTTGGTGTAAATTTTCTCCAGAATTTCTTCGCATTTGCCCAAAAGCTCATCCTGGGTGGTCACATAATTGACCAGACCAAGTTCCAGGGCCTGGCTGGCTTTGATGGCATCGCCAGTGAGGAGCAGTTCCGTGGCCTTGGTGCGGCCAATCAGACGGGGAAGGCGCTGCGTGCCTCCGTAGCCTGCAATCAGTCCCAGGTTTACCTCGGGCTGGCCGAATTTGGCATTGTCGCTGGCGACCCGCATGTGGCATGACATGCACAGTTCGCAGCCTCCACCCAAGGCGAAGCCATTGACTGCCGCAATGACGGGTTTGGATCCAGATTCGATCATTTCAAACAATACCTGGCCTGTTTCGCTGAGCTTTTGCGCCTCTGGTTTGCTCAACCCGTTGATTTCTGAAATGTCGGCCCCTGCGGCAAAGGCCTTATCTCCCGCTCCCGTCAGGATCGCTCCCAGCCAGCTTTCATTCTGAAAAAAATCCTTGAAAGCCAATCCCAGTTCTGCAATCACCTCACGGTTTAGTGCATTATACACATTGGGACGGTTGATGGTGATAATCAGGGTTTTGCCCCTGGTTTCAAGGGAGAGAGTATTATATGCCATTGCAATTGTAAAAATTATTCTGCGACTTTGTCCTCGCTGCTCATGTCAAAATCATCCAGATTGAGGTCGCCGTAGCTGTCCTCGGTCAGGGCGCTGCCCGACATGGGAGCCTCAAAAGCAGGCGTTGAATCAAAATAGGTGTCTGTTTCAAGACCGCTCGACATGATGGATTCAATGTCAGAAATGGTATTCTGCATTTGCTCGGTCTCGAAAAGGATGTTGTCGATCATGACCGTATCCTCGTCCGTGGATTTGAGGGCCACAGGCTGGTCCTTGATGTATTGCACCATTTCCTCAATGGTTTGCAGTTGGGCGCCAATGATTTTGCCATTTTCCTTGGCTTTACCAAAGGCCTCAATGCGTTTTTCCATCAATTGGATACGCTTGGCTTTGATCTGCCTCAGTTTGCCCGAATCCTCGGCCATGCTTTTCTTCAAAACCTCAATTTCCTTGCGAATCTGATCAGGATTTTCCTTGTTGAGGTAAGCAGGCAGTTTGTCCTGCATGAAGAGGAGGCGCGAGTAGGTCAACTGGAGGTTGTTGATCTTTTCGAGGTAATTATTGACGATTTGGGGATGATCGCGGTGAATATTCTTGTAATTGGCCCGAATCTCGTCGAGTTTTTCTTTGAAAAACTCAAAACGACGCTGACGGGGCGCAGTAAGTCCGTTATAATAGTCTGTGATGGCTTTGGACTTGTGATACTCTTCGATCTCTTTGGTGTATTTTGCGTTGATGGCGCGGATAAAGCGCTTATTCTTGCTCATTACGCCCAGATAGAGCATTTCCAGTCCGCCCAAAAGCAGGAGCAAAGGCAGGAAATTGACGCCCGGAACCAGGAGAGGGAGAAGAAAAACCAGTAAGACAATGCCAATGGTCGCAACAGAAAGCCCGATCAGGTGGATAGGGTTCAGAAAGGCTTCCTTGATGTAGTTGATATACTTTTGAATTTTAGCCAAGGTGTTTGTTGTATTTTGTAGTCCAACAATATACGCACATTCAAGGGTAATGTTACCCTACGGGTTGGAGACGTTCCAATGCCGACTTTATGCGGTCAAGGGTTTCATTTTTTCCGATCAGAACCGAAATTTCGAAAATACCCGGGCCAAATGACTTGCCGGTAATCGCCAACCTCAATGGAGTCATCAATTTACCAATTCCTATTTCATTTTCCTCAATATAGGTTTTGAAAATTTCTTCAATTTCCATTTCTGTCCACGATTCCTGCTTTTCATAGAGCCCAATCAGGTCGCGCAACATCTGCATCGCCTCCTCATTCCAGCCTTTGCTGAGCATATTCTGGTCAAAATCATGCGGCGCCTGGAAGAGGTAATCAGCTTTTTCAGGAATTTCACTTACAAAAGTGACCCGTTCCTTCATTTTATCAACCACCCCCAGCAAATACTCGTCTGAAGGAAGGTCAAAGCCTGCGGCTTTCACTTCGGGCTTCAGCAATTCCAGCCAGCGGTCAGCGCTGAGGTTGCGCAGGTAATGAGCCTGAAAGTGGTTCAATTTGTCCAGATCAAACTTGGCGGGTGATTTGTGCACCTTTTCCAGGGAGAAATTTTCAATCATTTCGTCCATGGTCATGAGCTCAAGGTCGTTGCCCGGGTTCCAACCCAGCAGAGCCAGGTAATTCAAAAAGGCTTCAGGAAGGTAGCCCAGTTCGCGGTAGCCCACGTTTACATCGCCTGTTTCAGGATCGGTCCAGGTGAGGGGAAACACGGGAATGCCATGCAATTCCTTGTCGCGTTTACTCAACTTTCCATACAACTGGTCGCGGAGCCAGCTTTTGAAATCTGCGATTTCAGGTTTATCCTTTTCGTCTTCTTTCAAGCCTTTCTGGAAGGTGACCGGGTCACGCATAACCTGTTGCAGAAATTGCTCCCCCTTTTGCTGGAAGGCTTCACCCGCTTCAGGATGGGCTTCCAGATACATGGAGGGCAATTTTACGATCATTTCCTTTTTTCGCACCTTATTTTGCACCAATACAGAAGGATCGGGCTTCAGAATAAGGGGCAGGTGAGCAAAGGCAGGCATGGTGTCTTCCCAACCAAATGCACGGTACATGAGCAGATGGAGGGGGGCTGAAGGCAGCCATTCTTCCCCGCGGATTACGTGGGTAACCTGCATTTCGTGGTCATCGACCACATTGGCCAGGTGATAGGTCGGCAGACCGTCTGATTTCAGGAGGACTTTGTCGTCGATTTGGGAGGAATTGATATTGACCCAGTCGCGTACGAGGTCATAAAATTTAACATCTTCATTTTCAGGAACTTTAAAACGAACGATGTAGGCTTCACCTGCTTTAATTTTCGCTTCCACCTCTTCAGGTGCAAGGGTGAGGCTGTTTTTCATCAGGTGGCGGGTGCTGGCATCGTATTGGGGCATGACCGTGCCTGTAGCGCTGAGGTGGGCCTTCATGGCTTCAATTTCAGCGGGAGTATCAAAGGCAATGTAGGCATGACCCGCTTTGACCAGTTGGTCGGCGTATTTGGCATACAGCTCAGAGCGTTCGCTCTGGCGGTAGGGGGCATGGGCGCCGCCCACATGTACGCCCTGGGTGAAGGCGAAGCCGCACCAGTTCACGGAATTGATGATAAATTCCTCTGCACCAGGTACATATCTGTTCTGGTCCGTGTCTTCAATGCGCAAAATGATCTCACCCCCATGTTTTTTGCCAAAAAGGTAGCTGTAAAGGGCCGTACGGATGCCGCCAATGTGTTGGGGACCCGTGGGAGAGGGGGCGTATCTGGTTACAATAGAAGACATTTGAAATGTTGTGTTTTGCAATAATCTAATAAAATAAAATCAGGGAAGAGACTGGTAGCCAATGGCTTCCACTCCCTTGCTGATGCGGGGAATCAGTCCCTGCAGGACTTTACCAGGACCCAATTCAATGTATTTTTCAGCGCCGTCCGCGGTCATTTGGGTCACACACTGGGTCCAGCGCACTGGACCAGTCAACTGGGCGATCAGGTTTTCCTGGATTTTTGCGGCTGCAGTTTCTGGTTTGGCGGTAAAATTCTGATAAACAGGAATGCGTGCGTCAGAAAATTGGGTGGCACGAATGCCAGCTTCGAGTTCTTCCTGAGCGGGTTGCATGAGGGGAGAATGGAAGGCACCGTTCACATTCAGCACCAGGGCGCGGCGGGCACCCCTGGCTTTCAGGGCTTCACAAGCCTGATTGATGCCTTCAATGGATCCTGAAATAACAAGCTGGCCGGGTGAATTATAATTGGCAGGTACCACAATTTCAGAGATTTCCGCACAAACTTCTTCCACAATTTCGTCGTCCAGGCCGACAATGGCGGCCATGGTGGAAGGGGCTGCGTCGCAGGCCTTTTGCATGGCATTGGCCCGGATAGCCACCAGATTGAGTCCGTCTCCAAAGCTGAGTACCCCAGCCGCGGCCAGGGCCGAAAACTCACCCAGAGAATGGCCGGCGGCCATGTGGGCCTCTTTTCCCAGACCCATTACCTCATTCAGAATCACGGAATGGATATAAATCGCGGGTTGGGTCACAGAGGTTTGTCTCAACTGATCGTCTGAGCCGGAAAACATGATCTCGGCAATGTCAAAGCCAAGGATTTCATTTGCCTCAGCAAACATTTTACGGGCAGATTCACTCTTTTCGTAGAGGTCTTTTCCCATGCCTGAAAATTGTGCTCCCTGTCCTGGAAATACCAGCGCTGTTTTCATAAATAGTCGTCAAATTTGAAAATCTGTGCAAATATAGGCTTGAAAAGTGATTATTTAAATAAAATCTTTGTGCCAGAATGAAGTACCTCATCTCCATTATTGGTCCCACCGCGGTCGGAAAAACCTCTTTTTCCCTGCACCTGGCTCATCGTTTTCAGGCCCCCATTCTTTCGGCTGATTCCCGTCAGGTGTATCACGGCATGGACATTGGCACCGCCAAACCAACTTCAGCTGAAATGGAGGGAATTCCCCACTATTTTGTGGACGACCGCGACCCGACTCAACCGTATAATGCAGGCATTTTTCGCAGTGAAGCAGAAAAAGTACTTGAAGAGATTTACAGAGAAAAATTCATTGCCATTGTGGCAGGTGGTTCGGGACTCTATTTTAAAGCGCTTTGGGAGGGATTTGACGAAATGCCAACTGTGCCCCCCGAAATAAGGGCGAAAACAGAGCAGGATTTTGAGGCAAAAGGATTGGCTTTTCTGGTGAATGAATTGCAAAAGGTTGATCCTGAGAGTTATGGGAGAATTGAATTGGCCAATCCCAAACGGGTGATGCGGGCCCTGGAGGTTTTTCGCGCCACGGGACAGCCCATTTCCACATTCAGGAAAGGGGAGGGGAAAGGCATTGCTGCCCGCCATATTAAGGTGGGCCTCACCATGGACCGCCCTGAATTATATGCCCGCATCGAAGAGCGGGTGGATGCCATGCTGGCCGAAGGCCTGGAGGCAGAAGCCCGCAGGCTGTTTGAGCAGTACGGCAGCGAAACAGATTCCATGCAAACCGTAGGTTATCAGGAGTTTATCCCATATTTTCAGGGTGAATACGATCTGGAGGAAGCAATCAGACTGGTGAAGCGTAATACCCGCAGGCTGGCCAAACGACAGTACACCTGGTTCAGGCGTTATGAAGATATTGCCTGGTTTGAACGCGACGAATACCGTGACATGGAAAATCACATTCTATCGCAGATTGGGGTGGATTAAGAAGCTACGAGATTCGAGCTACGAGTGATGGAGAAACCGTGTTCCTGATCAGGTTTTCTGCTTTTTCTTTCTGGCTGCGGGGAAGAGGATGTTGTTGAGAATCAGGCGATAGCCGGGAGAATTGGGGTGCAAAGCCAGGTCCGTGGGATCTTCGCCCACAAAATGCTGGTAATCTTCAGGATCGTGCCCGCCGTAATAAGTCCACATGCCTTTGCCCAGGTTTCCGTGCACATAGCGGGCTTCGTTGAAGGCCTTCAATTCGCCCATGACCAGAATTTCCTTCTTCATATAAGTCTTATTAAAGGCAGTGGTCTGTCCCATAAAGCCTTTAACCGTGCTGGTATGGTTTTGGCAAAGCATGGTCGGCACAGGATCCCACTTGGCAGAAAAATCGAACAGGGTAAAGTAATCCAGTTCCTTGGGCACCCGACGGTTGTAATTGGCGTCAATATTGGAGAATTCATAGACCATGGGGTTCATGATCAGGCTGTAATTCTCAAAAGCCAGGGTTTTGGTGAAATCGAGCATTTTTTCGGCTCCGGGTTGGGGCGGGTCTCCGTCGAACATGTGGTCCACAATATCGAGGCCTTCGGCCGAGAGGGCAATGTCGTAGGAATCCGTGGCCGAGCACATGGCGAAAAGGAATCCCCCGTTATTGCAAAACTCCTTGATGGTCAGGGCAACAGCCAGTTTGAGCTGACTTACTTTTTGAAATCCGTAGCGGGTGGCAATTTCCTCATTCGACCGCACTTCCTCCTTATACCAGGCCTGATTTCGGTAAGAGGAGTAGAATTTTCCATACTGCCCTGTGAAATCCTCGTGGTGGAGGTGCAGCCAATCGTAATCTTTGAGCTTTCCGTCCAGCACTTCGGGGTCGTAAACCACCTCGTAGGGAATTTCTGCATAGGTAAGCACCAGGGTCACGGCATCGTCCCAGGGTTGTTTGTTTTTGGGCGAATAGACAGCCACTTTGGGGGCTTTTTCCAGCTTCACCGCGTCCATATTCACATCATTGGAGGTCACGCGGGCCAGAATAGAAGTGGCTTCAGAACTGGAAATCCGTTCGAAACTCACATTTCTGATTTGCATTTCCGTCTCGAAAAGGGGAGTGTAGATAAACATGAACGATCCCCCGCGGTAATTAAGCAGCCATTCGACCTCCACATCATGCTCCAGCACCCAATAAGCTATTCCATAACTTTTAAGGTGATCTTTTTGGGCATCATCCATGGGAATGAGCAGGTGATCAGCCCTCAAATTGGTCAAAGGCAAGGTGAGGAGGAGTAAAAAAATAAGCTTCTTAAACATATTCATCGCCAATTAGGGAGAAAATTACCGCTTTTCCGGTTAAACCACACAATTTTTGGAATATTAATCCAGCAAAAGTTAAGGTAAAATGGAAACATTTCTTAATTTCGCACGGCAATTTTCAGGCCGCGCACTTTTATTTTAACGATGAAAGAAAAAAAAATATTCGTTAAAATTTTAGTAAATCTAACCTGCCGAAAATGAACAAAATGTTAAGGATTTTGTGTGGATAAAGAAGGTGGTATGGGGAGTGGAGAATGTGGATAACCTTTATTTTTTGCATAAAAAACAGCGATTTTTAAAAATTGGCACGCGATTTTTGGAATGGTAAAATGGCCTGATTTTTAAAATTAAAAGGATTTTGTGATTGGGGTAGATTGGGGTAGACAAGTTCGAAGGGAAAAATAAAAAATGTGAAAAAAATCTTTTGCGGGTTTTAATTTTTGAATTTTACTTTGTAGATTCGTAGCAAATAAACCAGGCTGTCTTCACTATGTGTGAAAAAAGGTATAAACTTTTTTTAATTCTTACAATCGCCCTCTTCTTAGCCCCTTCTTTCGGCTTTGCTTCAGGTGGGAATGATAAGACTTCGGGCGGAGGCGGAGATGCTTCCGACAGTCTTGGAGTAGTAAGCAGTATTTCCTCCACCAACGAAACCAAAACGGCTTTTGTATTTAAACGTGTTCTGGATGATAATCTCGGACAACGGATGAATCCCTCGGAAATCAAAAGAGTTTCCTGGGATACAGTTGACATTAATATCTACAAAGTGGATATGTCCACTTTTACGGATACAGTTTCCTACACTATCCACGATCCTGCCAAAGATATCACCTTCAGCATGCCTGTAAACGGTGAAGGCCGGGTTACTTCAGGATTTGGCTACCGCAGTCTGCATGGCCGCAACTTTCACTACGGGGTGGATATTGATCTTGAAACTGGTGACCCCGTGATGGCTGCCATGGGAGGGATCGTACGCATCGCCCGTTACAGTGGCGGCTATGGAAACTTTGTGGTTATCAGCCACCAGGATGGTCTTGAAACCCTTTACGGTCATATGTCTGCCCTCAATGTGAAAGAAGGTCAGCAGGTGAAGTCAGGTGAGGTAATTGGATTGGGAGGCAGCACTGGTCACTCCACAGGAAGCCATCTGCACTTCGAATTCAGAATCTTTGGAGAGCAAATCAATCCTTCACGGGTATTTTCCTTTCAGGAAGGTGAAGCCGCCGTGGTTAACCGGGTGATCAAAGTGGATCAGTCCTGGTTCTCACATGTAGCTGGCGCTTCCAAATCCCGCTACCACGAAGTAGAAGAAGGTGAAACTCTGGATGACATCGCCGATTTGTACAGCGTTTCAAAATCCGTGCTGATCGACATCAATCGCCTGGATTCAGAAACCATCGAACCCGGCACCCGGATTCGTTATCAATAAGTAAAAATTTCAGTCATAATAAAAAAGAAAACTCCCTTCAACCCAGGGGAGTTTTTTTATACCCCCAAGGCTCGCTTTTGGGCGAGCATGTAGCCAAAATGTATTCCTTCATGAAGGTTATTGAACATGATGGCTTCGCGGATGTTGGTGATTTTTACCCCAAATGACGTGGTGTAGGGTTCAAACTCTGCAAATACTCCTTCCTTATAATCCGCTTTGAGCTGATCAGGGCTTTCGAGCAGCCCCCTGGTGATCAACCTGAGGGCATCGCCAGGAGGGCCTTCCAACGCATGGCTACCGCGGCGGTAACCATCCACCAGATTCTGGGGCAGGGAAATGGGAATGCCCGCCAGTCCATAGGTAAGCAGGTGCTGGCTCACCAGCAAGTGGCCTGCATTCCACAGCAGATGGTTATTGAATCCTGTTGGGATCTGGGTGAGACTTTCTTCGGGAACTGAGGATAAGACTTCAAGCACCCGCGAGCGGGTGGTGCGTAGGGCACCCAGCGCAAAACGTATTCCTGATTCCATGAGGGATAATTATTGGTCTTCCCAGCGCGTGATCGGGCTGAAGATACGGTCCCAGCGAATCCCGTCTTCAAAGCTGATCAGCACGAACCAGGGACGGCCAACAATGTGGTTTTCAGGCACAAAACCCCAAAAACGGCTGTCCAGCGATCCGTCGCGGTTGTCGCCCATCATCCAGTAGTAATTCATTTCGAAAGTGTACTGGTCAGTGACCGTACCGTCGATTTTGATCACTCCGTTCTCGATTTTCAGGTCATGCTCCTCGTAAGCCTCGATAATACGCTTATACAAGGCAATATTCTGGGGACTCAGCTTAACCGTTTCACCCCTTTTAGGAATGATGATAGGGCCGTAATTGTGGCGGGTAAAATCGAAATTCCGCGGATCGTAGGGGTAGATCGACTTGGGATCGTCCATGTAGGAAGAGGTGGGGGTAATGCTCTTAATGGCAGGCCAGCCCTCCAGTTCCGCTTTTTTGGCCACAGACATGTCCATGAGGTAATGGTTGTTTTCCATGTCAAAGACATTATTATTGCGGTCTGGCATTTCCTGGGTGAAAGTCCGGCCATTGGGAGATTTGATCTTTACTTTTTCCCTCTTCCAACGGAATCCAACTTTATTTAAAGCCTTGGCCGACAGGGGCTCACGTGCAATCACATCGTATTTTTGTTGCAAAAATTCTGGGTTCCAGCCAGGCTGATCATTGATATATACCTGGCGATCACGAATCTCAAACTTATCTCCCGCCACGGCCACACATCGCTTGATATAATTCTGCTTCATGCTCACAGGCTTGACTTTAAAGTCTTCGCCCACATCTGCAGTGATGTCGTTGGCAGGATAGTTGAAAACCACAATGTCATTCCTTTCCACTTCCTTGATACCTGGGAGACGGGAATAGGGGAGGGTAATGGCTTCAGAATAGGATTTTCCGCCCACCACAGGCAGGGTATTATGAATAAACGGGACTGAAAGAGGTACCATAGGCAACCTGACCCCGTAATGGAATTTGCTTACAAACAAAAAATCCCCGGCCAGCAACGAGCCCTCCATGGAGGTGGTGGGAATCATAAAGGCCTCAATCATGAAGGTCCGTATAACCAGGGCCGCCGTACCCGCGAAAAGGATAGCATCTGCCCACTCGCGCAACTCAGATTTCTTGGGGCGCTGATCCTTCCCCAGCAAAGCGTAGGGACTGATGTATTTATCCTTTTTGTTGAATCCCAGGTAGGGAAAGTAGAAAAATGGAAAAATGACAGCCAGTAACTGATCCCCGAAATTGAATTTGCCAAATGACTTAACCAGATCCAGGGCGATACTGATACCCATGATAAAGTTCAGTACAGGTACGAAAAACAGGAAAACCCACCAGGACTTTCTGCCTACGAGTTTGAGCCAAACCAGGATATTTAATACTGGAACAAATGCCTTCCAGCCTTGTTCGCCCGCTTTATTGAAAATCCCAAACAACCCGATGGAAGTCAGGATGAAAAAGGGCAGGGTGGTGTAAAGGTGATATTTCAGTTCCATATCAGGTTATAAGAATGGGTTTTCCGAGAAAATATTGCCCAAAGGCGTTTTTATTAAAAGATATCGGCAAAATTATAAAATCCCTGCTTTTTAAAAAGCCATTCAGCACCAATTACTGCGCCCACACCAAAGCCGCGGCGGTCAAATGCTTCATGTTTGAGGGTGATGCGATCAATTTCAGACGTGTAACTGACCGTATGCTCTCCCACTATTTCCCCGGCCCGGGCCCAGGCTACGGAAAGTTCGTCCGCTTCAGGTGCACGGTGGGTCAGTTCTGCGCCTGCAGTTCTGGTTTTTCGGGTGAGATTTTGCAAAACACCTTCTGCCAGTACGTGTGCAGTCCCGCTGGGAGCATCTTTTTTGTGGCGATGGTGTCTTTCCTCAATAAAAGGATCGTATTCAGGATACTGATCCATCATTTGCGCAAGCTTTTGATTCAGCTTGAAAAGGATATTCACGCCAACAGAGAAATTCATGCTGTACAGGAAAGAACCCTGGTGCTGGCTTACCAGCTCCTGAACTTCGTTCAGGTGTTGGAGCCAGCCCGTCGTACCCGTAACGAGGGGCACCCCGGATGGCACAAGTGTACGGAAATTTTCCAGGGCAGTTGCAGGTTGGGAAAATTCAATGATCACATCTGAATTGTCAGGACGGATAGACCTCATTTCCTGCAGATTGTGGGTATCAATGGTGAGGGAAATCTGGTGGCCACGTATCTGGGCTTCCTGCTCAACTGAGCGCCCCATTTTTCCATAACCTACCAGGGCGATTCTTAAACTCATTTGAATCCAAAACTTAGGGTGGCACCCACGGTCATCTGACCGCGGCGTGTATTGTAATCGAGGGCTGGCTTGATCCTCATACTGATGTCGTCCGTTACGTTGAAGTCCTTGAGGTGAGCCTCCACATAGGCATCCACCACGTTCAGCAGGTACCAGATCACCCCCACGATGGCCGACAAATCACGGTTTCTGCGGTAAAATTCCCGCTCATTTTTCAGGGTTTGGGTGGAAATGCTGGAAAATCCCGCACAATTGGGGTCCAGACTGCATAGGTAGTCTGTGCGGGTGGAGAGGTAGTTATTATTATTAAATACCCACAAATAGACCAATGTGCCAAAGCCCGCATAGACAATGGGTGGTTTCCAGTAGGTTTTGTTATAAAACTGTCCCCAGCCAGGCAAAATGGCGCTTCTCTTCCAGGCTTTGTCTGGATCGAAGATTTTCAGGGGTTTGGATTTTTCGGGCTCAGGATCGGGTACGCCCAACTCCTTGAAAGGGTTTTCATTCTCTTTCGAGATCAGCACGTCGCCCTGGGACGTCTTGGTGCGGGTTTTTGTTGCAGAAGCTGAGTCAGGGACTGCGGTATTAGTGCCCTTAGATTTGGTAGAGGTTTTGGTTTGGGCAGAATCTGTTTGAAGGCTGTCCGCAGGAGGCACCACCTGGGCCTTGCAGGACGGATGGATCGCGAGGACCAAAAGAAGGGGAATAAGTATTATCCCGACTAATTTCATCAGGAATTCAGGATCTCCAGGATACGGTTAAGGTCTTCGGTCGAATCAAAATTGATCTTGATCTCTCCCCGACCAGAATTTTGCTGGTTCAGTAAGACGCGGTTGCCAAATTTTTCTTCGAGATTTCGCTCCAAAGCCACCAGGAACTCGGATTTGCGGGTTTTGGGAGCGTCCGTTTTGGCGGTTGATTTGTCAGGATTAACCCTGCGAACCAGTTCTTCCACTGCCCGCACAGACAATTCCTTGTCCACCACTTCCTGGTAAATTGCCAACTGATCTTCCGTTCTGGGCAGGGAAATCAGCGCCCGGGCATGGCCCATACTGATTTTGTTTTCCTTCAGTCCAAGCTGAATCAGGGGCGGCAATTTGAGCAGACGCATGTAATTATTGACCGTGGCCCGCTTTTTCCCAACTTTATCCCCCAGCGTTTCCAGGGTAATGTTGAGTTCGGCCACCAGGCGTTCGTATCCCAAAGCAATCTCAATGGGATTGAGGTCCTCACGTTGGATATTCTCTATCAGGGCCATTTCCAGCATCTGCTCATCACCCGCGGTGCGGATATAAGCAGGAATTTTGGTCAGGCCAGCCAGTTTGGAAGCCCTCAGCCTTCTTTCTCCAGAAATAAGCTGATAGGCATTGGCGCCCATTTTACGCACCGTAATTGGCTGAATCAGGCCCTGTACTTTGATGGAAGAAGACAATTCCTCCAAAGCAACCAGGTCAAATTCGACCCGTGGCTGAAAGGGATTGGTCTCAATCTGCTCAATCAGTATTTCTGAAACGGAGCCGTTGGGATTCAGATCCCTGCGATTGGGAAGCACAGGCGAATCCTGGTCATCCAGCAGGGCGCTCAATCCACGGCCGAGTGCATTTCTGCGATTTTTTTTGTCTTTGTCCATGCGCTATGTAAAACGAAAACGGGCTGAGATTAATTGTCAGAAAAGGTCTGCGCAAAGTTGGTGGTCAGGGTCATCCCGTTTTTCTGCAGGATTTCGCGGGCCAGATTCATGTAATTGATGGAACCTTTGCTGTTGGCGTCAAAAAGCACCACTGGAATGCCAAAACTGGGGGCTTCGCTCAGGCGGGTGTTGCGGTGGATGATGGTCTCAAAGACCAGCTCTGCAAAGTGGCTGGAAATTTCTTCCACCACCTGGTGCGAAAGCCGCAGACGCGTATCGAACATGGTCAGCAGGATGCCTTCTATCTCCAGTTCAGGATTGAGGCGTTGCTGCACTATTTTAATGGTATTCAGCAATTTGCCCAGACCTTCCATGGCAAAATACTCGCATTGCACAGGAATCAGCACGGAATCAGCCGCTGAAAGGGCATTGAGGGTAATCAGACCCAAAGATGGTGAACAGTCAATGATGATGAAATCATACACCTCACGCAGGGGCTCCAGCACCTGACGCATTTTCTTTTCGCGGTTGGGCAGGTCCACCATCTCGATTTCCGCACCTACCAGATCGATCTGAGAGGGGAGGAGGTCCAGAAATGCAATTTCCGTATTGAGAATGATCTGCTCCACCTGAATTTCGTCGTTGACCATGCATTCGTAAATGCTGGTCTGGATGTTGCGCGGGTCGAAACCCACCCCTGAAGTGGCATTGGCCTGAGGGTCCGTATCCACGAGCAGGGTCTTATATTCCAAAGCCGCCAGGCTGGCCGCCAGGTTGATTGCAGAGGTGGTTTTGCCTACGCCTCCTTTTTGGTTTGCTAACGCAATTACTTTCGCCATCAGATCTTCTCCTTGCTTTAATTCCATCCCAAATCCAAAAAACCCTTTATTTTTGCAGAGTTCGCCAATCTGGCGGGCTTCAGGAATAAGGTTACAAAATTAAAATTAATACACGGATAGATGTACAAAAGAATAGTCTATTTATTAACAATCCTTTTGTTGACATCCTGTGGACAGGGGCCTTCTGCTGAGAAAATGGCCGCTGTTTTCACCATGAACCTGCCCAAAGGGTGCAGTACCCTTGATCCTGCCTATGCCCGCGACCAGGCCATCATCTGGATGACTTCCCAGCTTTTCAACGGGCTGGTGGATCTGGATGAAGAATTAAAAATTAAGCCTGCCCTGGCCCGTTCATGGGATATTTCTGAAGATGGTTTGACCTACACTTTTCACCTGCGTCAAGGGGTTCAATTTCATCCTGATGATTGTTTTGGAGAGAATCAAACCCGTTTACTCACTTCTGCGGATGTTAAATACAGTTTTACCCGCATTCTCGACCCTTTGACCGCCTCTTCAGGCCCCTGGATTTTCAATAAAAAAGTGGCAGGAATTGATGAATATCGCGAGGGAAGCAGTCCTGAAATCTCTGGCTTTCAGGCTCCTGACGATTCCACTTTTCAAATTCAGCTGATCAGCCCTTTTCCGCCCTTCCTGAGTCTCCTGGCCATGCCTTATGCTTATGTGGTGCCGAAGGAAGCAGTGGAAAAATACGGCAAGGATTTTCGCAGTCACCCCGTGGGTACGGGACCGTTCAGGTTCAAATCCTGGGACGAGGGCAGCAGCCTGATCCTGTTGAAAAATGAGCACTATTTTGAGTCAGGTGCGCGGGGAAAATTGCCTTATCTGGAAGCTGTGCAGGTCAAATTCATTGAAAGTGAACTCTCTGCTTTCATCGAATTTACCCAGGGAAGGCTGGATTTTATCAATGGTCTGGATGCCAGTTTCAAAGACGAAGTGATGGAGGCAGGGGGCGAAATCAAGCCAGATTACAGAGATAAATACCAGTTTGCGGCTTTTCCCCAACTGAATACAGAGTTCATTGCCATCCTGGTCGATCCTGAAATGGAAGCGGCCCAGGGCCACCC
This sequence comes from Bacteroidia bacterium, assembly GCA_020635905.1. Lineage (GTDB taxonomy): Bacteria > Bacteroidota > Bacteroidia > J057 > JADKCL01 > JACJYV01. The sequence continues at coordinate 41,889 of JACJYV010000003.1, read as the reverse complement.
TCTGCTCGATAAGCGGGTGCGGCAGGCGCTCAATTATGCCATTGACCGGGAAAAGCTGGTCAAATACCTGCTCAACGGAAACGGCTACCCGGCCAATGCAGGTCTGGTGCCCATGGGTATGCCTGGTTTCAATCCCGAAATGGTCAAAGGCTACGCCTTTGACCCGGATAAAGCAGCGCAGCTGCTGGCCGAAGCGGGTTACCCGGGCGGCAAGGGACTGCCCGCGCTTTCCCTCAAATCCAATCCCAAGTACCAGGCCGTGATGGAATTTGTGCAAAAATCCATGGAGAGCATTGGGGTGACCCTCGAAATTGACAACATGCAGGGTGCAACCCTGCGCGAGTTGTCCTCAAAAGGGCAGATCAACCTGTGGCGGGCCTCCTGGATTGCCGACTATCCTGATGCGGAAAATTACCTCTCCCTGTGCTATTCAGGCTATTTCCCGCCCGATGGAGCCAATCGCATGCGTTACAAAAATGCCCGCTTTGATTCCCTCTACGAAGCAACCCTGACCCTCACCCAGGACAGCGCCCGCCTGGCCAATTACAACCAGATGGAGGACATCATGATGGCCGACGCACCTGTGATTCCCCTGTACTACGACAAGATTTTTCGGGTCATTCAGCCCAATGTGCAGGGTATGAAAACAAATGCGATGAATTTGTTGTATTTGAAGGAGGTATGGAAGGAGTGAGGGGGAAAGCCAATGACATTATTGCTTAATGCTTGAAACTTGTAGCTTTGAGCCTGAAAAGAAATGCTGATTGCCGAAATCATACTACCCCTGCCTGTGAAATCGAATTTCGACTATCGGGTGCCTGCGGAGGTCGCGGAAGAGGCCGTGGCGGGCAAAAGGGCCCTGGTGGTGTTTGGCAAGCGCAAGATTTACACGGGAGTGATCAGGCGGGTGTACGAGGAATCCAATCTGAACCGTGTGGAAGGCCTCAAGGAGTTGGATGAATTGCTGGATGATGTGCCCGTGCTGACTGAAAAACAGCTGGCTTTTTTTGACTGGATCGCCCATTATTACTTTTGTACCCCGGGCGAGGTGCTGAAGGCTTCGCTGCCTACGGGCATGAAGCTCGAAAGCACCCTGCGGGTTGAAAAGGTCGCAGGGGTGGATTGGGAAAGCCTGGACCTGCCCAACAAGGAGTGGGATCTGATGGACCTGCTCAGCCACCACCATGATCTGGGCCTGCAGGAAGTGAGTGAATTGTGGGGGGTGGAAAATCCGTCCAGCAGGCTGAAAAACATGGAATCCCGCGGCCTGATCAGGTTGATTCAGCGGGTGGATCAGGCTTACAAGGCCAAATTTGAGAAATACCTGGAGCTGGACGAATTATTTCGCACAGACGAAGCCCTCAACCAAGCTTTTGCCAGTCTGAGCCGCGCTCCCAAGCAGGAAGATGCCCTCATGCTGGTTGTACAAGCCTTTTTGAAGGGAAATGCGATTTCACGCGCAGATCTGCTGGCCAAACTGGATGGGGGACAATCCGCCGTCAAGGCTTTGCTGGATAAGGGGATTTTGCGGGAAATTGAAGTTCAGGTGGATCGTCTGGAAGGGCTGAAATACGATTTCAACAAAAAGGACATTATCCTCAACGAGGAACAAATGGCCGCCTTAAATGGAATTCGCCAGTCCTTTTTGAATTTCCCGGGCAAGCCCGTGTTGCTGCATGGGGTGACGGGTTCAGGCAAAACCCACCTTTACATAGAGCTGATTCGCGAAAAACTGGCCGAAAATAAGCAGGTACTTTATCTGTTGCCCGAAATCTCCCTCACCAAGCAGATCATTGACAAAGTCAAATCTGAATTTGGGGAAATCGTGGGGGTCTATCACAGCCGTTTCAATGACAATGAGCGGGTCGAAATCTGGCACAAAGTGCTGCGGCGTGAGTACCAGATTGTGATTGGGGTCCGTTCGGCGATCTTTTTGCCCTTTCCCGAACTTGGCCTGATCGTGGTGGACGAGGAGCACGACAATTCGCTCAAACAGGTGGAACCCAATCCACGCTATCATGCGCGTGACCTTTCTGTTTATGCGCCCAGGGTCTTTGATTGCCAGGTTTTGCTGGGATCGGCCACGCCTTCTTTTGAGACCTACACCAATGCCCTGGAAGGTCGTTACACCCTGGTGGAAATCAGGGAAAGGGCCGTGAAAGCTGTGCTGCCTGAAATCATTCTGGTGGATATGCGCGAACAGCGCAAGAAAAAGTTGCTGGAAGGAGATTTTTCCAAGCCCTTGGTTGAAGCCATCAAAAATATGCATTCCCGCCGCGAACAGGGCATTATTTTCCTCAATCGCCGTGGATTTGCCCCATACCTGATCTGCACCACCTGCGGCCATGTGCCCCATTGCATCAATTGCGACATTACCCTCACCTTTCACAAAAGCAAAAAGGAAATTCGCTGTCATTACTGCGGCTATTCAGATTATCAGACGGAAAAGTGCGACCAATGCGGGAATTTTACTTACAAAAGGCAGGGTGTGGGCACGGAAAAAGTGGAAGAGGAATTGCATGAAATCTTCCCCGATCTGCGCATTGCCCGCATGGACCTGGATACGACCCGCAGCAAATTTGCCTTTCAGCAACTCATTCACAGCTTTGAAAAGCAGGAAATTGACTTGCTGGTGGGCACCCAGATGGTGACCAAAGGGCTGGATTTTCCCAATGTGACCCTGGTGGGGGTGGTTATGGCGGATAATTTGTTGAATTTTCCCGATTTCAGGGCTTACGAACGCGCTTACCAACTACTGACCCAGGTGAGCGGACGTGCAGGCCGTTCTCACAAAAAAGGCAAGGTGATGATCCAGACTTCCATGCCTGAAAACCCCGTGTTGAATGTATTGCAGGCGCCTTTTGTCAATTTTTACAACCTGGAACTGCCCCAGCGAAATGCCCTGAATTTTCCTCCCTTTTCCCGCCTGATTCGCATTGAGCTGAAGAATAAGGACCGGGTTTTTCTGGAAGAGGAAACCATCGCCTTTTACCGTCTGCTGGCCCCTGTTTTTGGCAAACATTTGTTAGGTCCCGAGTATCCCCTCATTTCCAGGCTCAGAAACGAATACAGGATGCAATTTCTCCTGAAATTGCCCCGCTCTTTTTCCGTCAACAAAGTAAGGAGTGCGCTCAGCGAACTGATCGACACATACTATACGCGGGCGCCCAAAAAGACGCTCAGAATCATGGTGGATGTGGACCCCACAGGGGCTTTTTAAGCAGATTTTGCCTTTTTCAGAGCACCAGCGTGCCCCAACCGTCAAATTTGCAGGCAAATTTCTGACCAAGAATGCACATTTTCTCCACCCACTTATCAAGGATGTGGGGAGAAAGGCTCAGAGGTGAGGTGGCGCCCGTCACACTCCAGGTGCTTCCGTTGTGGTGAGGTGGATAAATGCGGTAATCCGAACCCTTTTTGAAGAAATCGGCCAGTTTGGAAGCGGATTTCTGATCTGGGGCAATGAAAAAAAAGTCGAGCTTGCGCTCATCATTTTCAGAAACTCCCAGTGGCTCAAGATTTTGCAGAACTCTGCGGTTTAAAAATTTTTGATTTTCGACAAGGGATTTAATGTCTTCTGAAACTGTCATAGGTTTACTCTTCTGGTTTATCGTTATTCCAATACTTACGGACTGACTCTTCATATAGATGTTTTTGAAATAAAAATTCCACACGCATAGGAAGAAAAATGTTTCCACATCATTTAAAAAAATGAAAGATTACCATTCAGAATCAGCCTTTTTAGCCCTTGATTTTTAAGGAATAGCTTTACCTTTGCAGGGATCGCGGTTTAAACATCTGTTTGCCCATTTAGTTAACCTCTGATGTCCGGGAAAAAAACAAGTACCATCCAGGCCCTCAAAACCCTCAATCCCTATATCTGGAGATATAAAAGTCTCCTTTTATGGGGAACTCTCTGGGTGCTGATATCCAACGTGTTTGGCGTTTACCCCCCCCAGGTGGTGCGGGCGGCCATTGATATGGTGGGTGATCTGCTGGAAATCAATAAATTACACCAGGGATTTGCGGCCGCTGGCCAGCTCAGGGGACTAATTTTCCAGAGTCTGCTGGTTTTTGGAGGATTGGTTTTAATCTTTAGCCTCTTGCGCGGATTTTTCCTGTTTCTCACCCGGCAAACCCTGATTGTAATGTCACGCAAGGTGGAATACGACCAACGCAACGACATTTATGATCACTATCAAAATCTGTCTTTGTCCTTTTTCAGACGCAATAAGACAGGCGATCTGATGGCCCGCATCACGGAAGATATCGGGCGGGTTCGCATGTACCTGGGGCCAGGAATCATGTACACCCTCAACACCATTTCCATGGGGATCATCGTGATCATTACCATGCTCATGGTCAATCCAGAGTTTACCATTTATGCCATTCTGCCGCTGCCCATTCTGAGTTTTTCCATTTATTATGTGGAATCCATCGTGCAGAAACGCAGCGATTTCATCCAGCAGCAACTTTCCCGCCTGACCACCTTTACCCAGGAAATTTTCAGCGGGATCAGGGTGGTGAAGGCCTACACACGCGAAAAAGAGACTTCCCAACGCTTCACAGAAGAAAGTGAGGAGTACAAAGAGCGGTCAATGAGTCTGGTCAAGGTGAATTCACTCTTTTTCCCGCTGATCATGTTGCTGGTAGGCTTATCCACAGTGCTGACAGTCTGGATTGGGGGGCAAAAAGTGATTGCGGGCACGGTTTCGTTGGGAAATGTGGCCGAATTTATCATCTACATCAACATGCTCACCTGGCCCATCATTGCCATTGGTTGGGTAACCACCCTGATTCAGCGAGCCGGGGCCAGTCAGGTGAGGATCAATGAAATTCTCTCTCAGAAATCAGAACTGGACTTTCCCGCCAGCGGCCCTGAGCTGCAACGGGCAGACCTTCGCTTTGAAAAAGTGAGCTATACCTATGCCCATACGGGCATCAAAGCCATGGATCAGGTGAGCTTTCATCTGCGTCCCGGGCAAAAGCTGGGCATTCTGGGGCCCACAGGTTCAGGCAAATCCACCTTGTGCAACCTCATTCCCCGCATGCTCGACACAGACTCGGGCGACATCATCCTGGACGGCCACAATATCCGCGAATTTCCCCGCGACGGACTGCGCAAGCGCATTGGATATGCACCCCAGGATGTTTTCCTGTTTTCTGATTCCATCAAATCCAATATTGCCTTTGGGCTGCCAGATGCCACGGATGAGGCCATTTTTGAAGCGGCCAAACGGGCGGGCATTTATGAGAATATCATGGAATTTCCCCAGCAGTTTGATACCATCGTAGGCGAACGGGGGGTAACCCTGTCTGGTGGGCAAAAGCAGCGCCTGGCTCTGGCCCGGGCCTGGTTGGGAAATCCGGCCATCATCATTCTGGACGATTCACTTTCTGCAGTGGATACACGCACGGAAGAATTGATTCTGAGTGGTTTGCGTGCCGCCCGTGAAGCCAACCCAGATATGTCAGTGATCATGGTCAGCCACAGAATCTCCACCATTCAGGATGCAGATATGATCCTGGTCTTGCAGGATGGCAGGATCACAGAACGTGGAAATCATGCAGAATTGATGGAAAAAGGAGGTTATTATGCCTCCATTCAACAAAAACAATTGATTGAGCAGGAAATGGGGGTTTAAAACCCTCCATTTACAAATTCATTCCCCTTCACTTTTAATCAGCTTTTTCACCAACGGCCCCAAAGTAAGTCCCTGGACCAGAATGGAAAAGACCACCACAATGTAGGTGGCGGGCAGCAAAATTTCACGATGGAGACCATCGGGAATGGAAAGAGCCAGGGCGATGGAAATCCCCCCGCGAATGCCAGCCCAGGTCATGATGAGGCCCGTATTGGGAGCAAAATCCAGCACCCGCTGAAATATTTTGACCGGCAATCCCAGGGATAGAAACCTGACGATCAGGATGAGTGGAATGGCAATCAGGCCCGCCACGAGATAGGCAGTCTGAAATTGAATGACCAGCATTTCCAACCCGATCAACACAAACAAAATAGCATTGAGCAGGACATCCACCAGTTCCCAGAATTTTTCCAGATAAGCCTGCGTGGTGGCCGACATGGCCGTTTTTGCCTTTTCATTGCCCATGAAAAGGCCGCCAATCACCATGGCCAGGGGGCCTGAAAATCCCAGCCAGGCGGCCAGACTGTAGCCTCCCACCACCGCTGCCAGCGTAATGAGAACCTCAGTTTCATAATGGTCGATCGAGCGCAGCATGAGAAAAACCCCATAGCCAAGCAGCAGGCCCAAAGCGATTCCTCCACCCACTTCCTCCAGCAAAACAAGTCCTGTTTCCTCCATGCTGAATTCGGCCAAACCCTGACGAGCAAGTCCCAGAAAGGTCAGGAAGATCACCACCCCAATTCCGTCGTTGAAAAGGGATTCACCCACAATCTTCACTTCCAGATTTTTGGGCACATTGGCTTTTTTCAGAATTCCCAGTACTGCCACGGGGTCAGTAGGGGAGATAAGGGCTCCAAAAACCAGGCAAATGTACAGGTCAAGTTCGAGTCCCACCCAACTGGTAAGAATCCAGAACAGATACCCCACTGCGACCGCGGAAACAACCACCCCAAAAGTGGCAAAAATTAGTATGGGCCAGCGATAGGACAGGAGCAGATTGAAATTGGTGTGCAGGGCACCAGCAAAGAGGAGAAAGCACAGCATAAAATCCATCAGCAGTTTGCGGAAATCTATGCGGGTGATCAGATCTGTGGCTGTTTCCAGTACTTTTGGGTCAAATTTGCCAATGATAAACAGTCCCACCGTAAAAAGGATGGAGATAAAAAGCAGGCCAATGGTGCCCGGTAATTTGAGAAAACGGACATTCAGGTAGGCAAATAAAGCTGCCAGCACCACCAAAATGGAAAATATCGCAAAGAGGTTCATTAAACTAATTTTGGCGCAATTTAAGCAATTTAAAAGTATTCCCAGGCTGCTTCCAACTTCGGGAATTTTTCCAGGATTTCGCATAAGTTTCCCCCAACCTTTGAAAAAAAGGGAAAGTTTGCCTAAAATGCTTTCGCAGAAATCAGTTTTATTCGCCCAAATCCAAGACTTATGATCAAAAAATCGACCATATTGGTTGCCCTGGATTTCTCCACCAGCGCCCTGAACGCACTGGAACTGGCCATCAGATATTCGCGGGTAAAAGATGCCAAAGTGGTGCTTTTGTACGCCATTGAGCCACCCGTGCGCTTTTTTCAGTTTTTCAAACGGGAAGATTTCCTGGCAGAGGCCCGCGGTTATGCCGAGGATGCGTTGGAAAACATTGAGAAAAAGTACGAGGAGGAAGATGTGGATTTTTCACTGGTGATCAGGGAGGGCCGGCCCTGGACCGCAATTCTGGAAACTGCGACAGAAATTGGGGCAGAAATGATATTCATGGGCAGATCTGGTCACCAGGCCATTTCAGAAGTGATTTTGGGCAGCAATACCTATCGGGTGGCCAAGGCTTCCAAGGTGCCCGTGATGGTGGTGGATAAAATGGAGGATTATAAGGTCTTTTCCAAGATCATTATTCCCGTCGAACCTGGCCACGGGATCAAAACTGTCAAGGTTTTTCTGGATACCTATGCCAATATTCTGACTCCCAATATTGAGTTGATTTCAGTGGTGGGTGATGATGTAAATAATGTGAAAAGTCAGGAGGAATTTTTGCTGAAGGAGCAGAAGGAAATCAAGGAAATGGGCTTTGATGAAGTCCATTACAAGATTTTGCCAGGAGAAAAGGTGGAAAAAACCCTGCTGGATTATATTGAATACCAAAAGGCAGAGGCTGATCTGGTGATCCTTTCCACGGACCGCGACGACGGGTTGCTCGACTATTTCTACGGGGATATCCTGGGGGAAATCGTCAGTCGTTCTTCCCTGCCTGTGATGAGCCTGCGGCCATAATTGGGAAAGTCTCGCAGAGGGCGCAAAGAGGTTGGTTTCCGCGATTCGTGGGTTGAATTGAGCAAAGACCGCAAAGCTGAAATGAAATAAATCCGTCCAGCTTGGCGATCTTTGCTATTCCAACCAACGCCATATGAGCCCATTGTCCTTTGCGAACTTAGCGATACTAATCAAATTCAGAAGAATCCTTGGCCACTGTTACGGGGATTTCAATAATAATCTGACCTGGTCCTTACAGCCACTTTCGCGTGCGAAAGAAAAAGTAAAATCCAATCCCAATCCCGACCATGACCACCAGTACAGCGGGGTAGCCCAATTGGCTGTGAAGCTCAGGCATATTGTCGAAATTCATGCCGTAAATACCTGCCACCAGGGTCAGGGGCAGGAAAATGGTGGAAATGAGCGCCAGCACCTTCATCACCTCGTTCATTCTGTTATTGAGCAGGGACAAATAAAGATCCTGAATTCCACCTGCAAATTCACGAATGGCGAAAAGGCCCTCAGCCACCTGCACAGCGTGATCCTGGACATCCTGCAGGTAAATGCGGGTGTTTTCTGTGATGAGGTTGGTATCGTGGCGGGTCATGGCCGCCACCATTTCGCGCACGGGCAAGAGTGCCCGCCGCAGGTCGATCAGGGTGCGTTTATAACCCTTCAGGTCAATCAGCACGTCAGAGCCCACCCCAGAGGCCAGATTATCCTCCAGATTGCCCAAAGTATCCCAGATGCTGTCCAGAATGCCGTAGTAGCTGTCCACCACTGCGTCAAGCAGGGCGTAGCCCAGGTAATCAGCGCCCATGGCCCTGATTTTGCCTTTACATTTGCGCAAACGGTCACGAATGGGCTCAAACACATCGCCCGGGCGCTCCTGAAAAGTCAGAATAAAATTCCGCCCAATGATCACACTCACCTGTTCAATATCCATCTCCTCCCCAGGTTCATGATTGATGATCTGCTTGATTACCAGGTAGATATATTCCGCGTAAAAATCCACTTTGGGCCGCTGGGAAGTATTGACAATGTCTTCCAGGCTGAGTGGATGGATGCCAAAAATCTGACCGATTTTTTCAATATTTTCCACGTCGTGGAGGCCAATCACATCCACCCAAAGCACATGGTCGTCAGATAATTCAAATTTCTCCAGACTTTTGACCTCCTTTTCGCTGAAATCAAGCTCGTTATAACGAATCTGCCTGACTTCCAGGTGATCTGTTTTCTGTTCTCCCAGAAATTCCATGGTGCCCGGACGCTGCCCCACCTTTTTCGCCCGGTCGGGTTTCCATTTTTTATTGTTTTTCCTGGCCATATTGACTTTTGTGGTTCAATATCGTTGAAATACCTTCTTTTTCCAATTTGAAGGGCTGAAAATGGCCCAATTGAGATGGAGAAGGGAGGCCAAATTGCCCTGAAATTCATCCCGTGGGAATTCCCTTTTTTGTGCGAAAAAAAATTGGCAAATTTATTGCAGGAGTATTCCAAAAAGAAAAGCCATGAAAAGCAGACTCCTTATTGCCTCACTTTTGCTTCTTTCCCTGAGCCTGGTAGCCTGGGTTAGCCCTTTTGACGGTTTTCGCAAGCTCAAAAACGACTCCTTCCAGAAGGGAGAGTACCTTGAATTCAGGGTGCATTATGGGGCCATTACCGCAGGTACTGCCCGCCTGGAAGTGAAGCCAGAAACGGTCAAATTCAAGGGACGGGACTGTTTTCGCATTACGGGTGAAGGCACTTCCTCGCGGGCTTTCAGCCTGTTTTTTCCTGTTCATGACACCTACGAGGCCATCATTGACAAGGAAAGCCTCTTTACCTGGGAATTTATCCGCGGAATTGACGAAGGAAGTTTCAAACAGACCACCCATGTGACCTTTGATCAGGTCAATCACAAGGCCTCAGAAACCCGCTCCACCCGCCCGGGTGAGGTATTTGCAGGCGATGTGCCGCCCAATATTCAGGATGCATTGGGCGCAATGTACTTTGCCCGCACCCAGGATTACACCAATGCTGCGGTGGGGGAGATTTTCGAATTTCAAAATTATATTGATTCCAAAGTCCATGACCTTAATGTGCAATTCCTTGGTTTTGAAACGATTAAGGTCGAAGGAACGGAATACCGCGCGGTAAAACTACAGCCCATGCTGAAAGAAGGAGGAATTTTCCGTCACGATGGCGATCTTTACCTCTGGATTTCCGCAGATATGAACAGAATTCCACTCAGAATTGAGTCTGGATTGGTGATCGGGTCCATAAAAGTGGATCTGGTTGAAGCCAGAAATCTGCGGCATCCTTTTACTGCGAAGCTGGATGATTAAATGAAAAGAGGAAAGCAGTCCTGGAAAAATACCGTCGCTTCTGACAAGCTCAGGCCCTTCATGGGCGGGTTTTTCCTGCTGACCGCCCTGTTTTTCTCCCTTTCAGGTTGTTTCAATGTGCGGGAAGTTGAGCCTCCCCAAACCTCGTCAGACTGGATCAGCCCCACAGATTATTCCATTTTACTGGACAATTTTGAGCGGGCAGTTTCCCAGAAAAATTCCCAAAATTACCTGCGTTGCCTTCCTGCTCAGGGATTCAAATTCAAACCTTCCACCAGCGTCCTGGCCCAGGACAACCAATCCATTTTTGTGAACTGGTCTGTGATCGACGAGCAAACCTGGCTCGAAAATGTGGTGGCCGATCTGGGCGTGGTGACGGGTAATTCGCTCGAAGTCAAGGAAGTAAATTTGCTGGAAGTGACCCCTGATTCGGTAAAATTTGTGGGCACCTATAACCTTTTCATGCAGCATTCAGACACTTCCATGACCACCCGCTTCCTGGGACAGGTCGAGTTTGTGTTCAAGATTAATGGCTTCAACGAGTGGGAAATTCACCGCTGGACAGATTACGAATCACACCCGGATTCCAGCTGGAGTTTGCTTAAATTGCATTATGCGCAATAGGATTTACCTGGCAATACTGACTCTGGGCGCCTTTATGGTCTCGTGCAATCCGTTTGCGCCTGCCTACGACGAGGATGGTCTGGTGGGGCAAAATGTGCTGGGTAACCGCAAATCTGTGGATGGATTTTTCCAGTATTTCAAAAATTCCTACGAACTGCGCGATACTTCCCTGTACGGTCGCATCCTGACCCACGATTTTCGCTTCACCTATTTTGATTTTGACCAAAACGCCAATGTGACCTGGGACAAGGAAACGGAGCTGGCTTTGTCGTATAATTTGTTTCGCGGGGTGCAGCAGATTACCCTCGACTGGAACTTTTATGTGGACCGCGACACCAGCGATACCCTGGGTCTGGTGGTGCGAAATTTCACCCTCAATATCGTGGAAAACGAAAATTCCATTTACTCAGGTTCAGGGCGGGCACGTCTTTCATTGCGCAGATCCACTCCCTACGAGCCCTGGATGCTCTACGACTGGTTTGACGATTCTGATTTTTAAGGCCACAATACGTGGTTGTAATCGTCCACTTGTACGGGTGGAATGGTGGCATTATAATACGCATTCAGGGTTTTGATGAATTCATTGGCGAGCAGGGCGCTGCCTTTGGCTGAGGGGTTTTGTCCGTCCAGGGAAAAGAATCCTCCTGAAACAAAATCCGTATTGAATTCAACTCCATCCACCATCATTCCTTTCTGTAAATTCTGCAAAAATCCATTTACATCCACCACGGGCAGGCTGTACTGGCTGGCAAAAAGCTCAATGGCATCATTGTACTGGCTGATCAGGGTGTCGATTTCAGCGATTTCATCGCTGGTCAGGACGTAGCGGTCGGGCACCGCGGTAAAGATCACCCCCAGACCATAGCATCGCACTGAATCCAGGGGCAGATTCAGGCAAACATATTCACCTTCTTGGGTGAGGCGATAATTGCCCTGCGCACTGGGATCAAAAATGACCAGCCCGTTTTCGCCTTCATGGTAGGTAATGTCTATGCCAAAGGTCTGGTAGGTATTGGTCAGGCTATCGGCCAGGAGGGAATCAAGGGGCACAGGATTGTAGGGAATGGTCCTGAAAAAGGGCAGACTGTGCAGGGAAGGAATGTTGGCCACCACGCCTTTGGCCCCATTGGAGGTAAGGTTGAACAGATATCCATTCAGATTGGCTGCAAAACTGGTAACAGAAGGCGGGGTTGGACCCGTTGCACCACGATAGGCATAGCGATAGATTTCTTCCATTCCATTCCAAAACACCACAAAAGTAGGGTCCTCCTGAAGTACATCCGTCAGTAAGTGATTGTTTCCAGGATTGGAGGCAAATCTGTGGAAATAGGGATTATTGCTTCCGCTGCCCATGGGCAGGCCAAAATCAGGGTCACCCATTTCCTCCAACGTCATGAAGGGGACGGAATAATTGTGCAACCCGCTGAAATTGCCGGGAGCGAGGTAGGCAGTGGCATCTCCAAAATCAAAATTTTCCCTCAAAACGGAATTGGAGGTGCTGGAATCGCAGGCCATTTTGAGGCCAAAACGACCGCGGGTCTGGAAGGGCGTGGTGGGAGTGGGACGCGAATTGAGGCCCAGCCCTTCGCCTGCAGGCATCCAGGGCATGTTGAACTCCTGACCGTTGGTCAGGAGAAGTTGTCTGCCCAGCAGATTTCCTACGGAATTTTGCTGGCTTTCCAGCGAAAGGGCCCCATCCTGATAGCCAGCCAGATAGTCTCCCCCCACCATGACCAGGCGGCTCAGGTCCATTTCACCCGCAGAAATGGTGGGAGTCTCGAGCTTTGGCAGGCAACCTGCCGCAGCAAGGGAAACTAAGAGGAGAAAAAGGGAAATATTCCGTTTCATGGGCCACAATTTGCAGAAATTTAGCCAGTGAAACGCTTATTTCAAAGTATAGGGGGCGGCAATTTCTTATCTTGAAGACACTATGAGTAAATTTATTTGTCTGCTGTCCTTTGTTTTTCTTTTCACGGGGTTCTGCGCCCCTCTAACCGCTCAATCCATGCAAAATCCCGAAATGCCCTGCCAGATCATTGAGAAAATCCAGATTGTGCATTGTGCCCGCGGACCTCAGCGCTGTGAAAAATGCAAGGCCGTAGAGGCCAATAAGTGGGCGCTGCTCAATATTTGCCCGGATAATCCTGGCATGGTGGCCCGTCGGGTAACGGAGTTTACCTGGCAGGGAGAAAAATTGTGGGTTGAGTTTGAAGTGGAAAAGGTATTTGAAAGCAAGCAGGAAGCCCGCGCCTGGAGTAAGGAGCACGGGGTGATTTGGGTGGGGAAGTGAGTCAGAGTGAAGGGCGTCAATAACGGGTTTAAAGGATTTTAAATTTAAAATTTTTGATATATGCCAAACAGTTATACCCAATTGTACATTCATTTGGTGTTTGCGGTTAAAGGAAGAACCAGCCTTGTGCTGGAATCCTGGCGGCAAAATCTGGAAAAATACCTTACCGTAGTGACTCAATCACGGGGACATAAATTGCTTGCTGTGTATTGCATGCCCGATCATACTCATTTGCTTATTGGGCTGAATCCCAATGATTCAATCTCAGGATTTGTGCGTGATCTCAAGGCAAACAGTTCAAAATGGGTTAAGGAACAAGGTTTTTCAAGGTTCAGATTTGAGTGGCAAACTGGTTATGGGGCTTTTTCATACAGTTTGAGCCAACGGGACCAGGTTATAAATTATATTCGAAACCAGCCTGAGCACCACAGGCGAAGATCTTTCAGGGAAGAGTATCTGGATCTTTTGCAAAAATTTGAGGTGGATTTTAAGAAGGAATACTTATTTGAATGGATTGATAATGATGGGACTGGGACGGGTCAGGATTTATAATCTTCCTTGTAAGCAAGGAAATGGAGCACCAGAGGTGCGTCTCCCAGGTAGGGAAGTCCTTCCCGAAAATAGTTAAGCCCCAGCGGGGCGGCTCCTTTGCCTGGAATAGAGGATTCGCCCCGCTGGGGCTTTTTTCCGGCTGGCTTGAATTCTACCAGGGATTCGCCCCGAAGGGGCTCTGTTTCCTTAGACCTGAAATTCTATTGGGTATTTACCCCCCAGGGGCATTTTTCTTTTCAGAAAGCATGAACGGGAAATTTTCCCGCTCACCCCCCTTTAGGGATAAGTTTCACGTCCACGGCACTTGGGCCTTTGGGGCCTTTTTCTATCTCAAATGTGACCCGGTCATTCTCGCGGATGTCGCCATGTACATTATTGATGTGCACAAAAATGCTTTCCTGGGTTTCGTCATCTGTGATGAAGCCAAAGCCTTTGCTGTCGTTGAAAAATTTCACCTGGCCTTTGCGAATGATTTCCATGGGAATGTCCTCGCGGGGAGGAATGCCAATCACAATATCCTCGGCTTTGATTTTGCTTTTTCTGTTGGGATCTGGAGGGGTGTCTGTAAAATTTCCGTATTCATCCACGTAAGCGATCATGTCTTCGAAGGATTTTCCTCCGTTTTCGGCCTTTTCTGCCTTGCGCTGGGCCTGACGCTCCCTTTTATCCTGCTGTTTTTTAAGACGTTGTTTTTCTCTTTCCTTTTTGTTGAACGATTGTTGAGATTTTGCCATGTTTAAATTTAAGTTTGAAAAATTTCCCGGCTGAGAATGAAAACTACTGGCAAACAATTCCAACAATATGCCTACCCTGAGCCCCCAAATTCGAAGAGGAGACCCAAATTTAGTGAATTTTTAGCCGAAATCCATTATTCGCATGCTTAATAATTCCTGCCTTGAAATTTTCAGCAGACAGTAATGAAAACCAGGCCAGTTTCTATCTCTGATTCAGGATTCGTCTACCTCGTCAATGGGCACGAGAAACTCATTTATCGCCTACTCTTTGAAGGATGTCGTTCATCATTTCAATCTGCACTTTCTGAATTTCCAGCAGTTCCTGCTGTTGATGCATGATCAGGTGATCGAGCTTTTCGTGCAGAATCCTGATCTCCAGTTCAGATTTCAGATTGACCATGTAGTCCTTTTTGGCTCGTTCACGGTCCTTTTCCTCCTGGCGATTCTGGCTCATCATGATGATGGGGGCCTGCACAGAGGCGAGGCAGGAGAGAATCAGGTTGAGCAAAATGAAAGGGTAGGGGTCAAAGCCCTGGTTGGCAAACCAGAAAATATTGATCAGCACCCAGACCAGAATGAAAGCAGCAAAGCTGATCATGAAGGTCCAGCTGCCGCCAAAGGCAGCCACCCTGTCGGCCACTTGCTGGCCCAGGGTGAGGGGCGGGCCCGAATCTTCCTCCACCTTGTCGGTCAGGGTGGTCTTGTCGCCCAGGGAGTTCAAAACCGTCTCCTCCAGTTCGGTCAGTTCGCCCATGTCGCGCACCAGGTAATCTGAGATGTAGCGCTCGCGGTAGCGGTTGAGTTCGGTGAGGGAAATGTAATTTTCCTCGGAAAATCCGGGTTTTTCCTTTTGGATGAGCTGAAGGATGGACCTGCGCAGGGAATGGCCTGAAATTCGCTCGCTCAGGGGGAATTCCTGACCTGAAAGGTCACTGTAAAAGGTGTTTTCAAGAGCCATGTGATGGATAAATCAGGTTGAATTCGCTTAAAGATAAGCATTTATTCAGCCTGGTGTTGGGCGAATATTGGAGGAAAGTGGGAAGTTTTTTTAACACAAAGGCCACAAAGATCACAGAGAATCAGGTGGTTAGGTGTTTTTATCAGAAGCATTCGCTTCTGGGTTTGTTTGTAACTGGGCGGACACGAAGATTCCAGAACGCTCAAAGCTCGCTACCCGCAACGAAAAGAGAGATTATTTGGCTTGCCAAATCGGGAAGCTCGCAGCCCGGAGTCAGAAGCTCGCAGCTAAAAAATTAGTCCCCGTCCATGACTTTGATCCAGTCACGGATTACGGCCTGGAGGGCGTCCTTTTTCTTCTCAATGTCTTCCATGTTGAGAAATTTGGCCGAACGGGCTTCTTTTCCGTCGCCTTCCAGCAGGCCGCTGGTGTCGCGGATGAGGGCTCCTTTGTGAAACATCAGGCTCACATATTTCCTGGCGTTCAGGTTGAAGGAGGCAATATTGCCGCGGTAAATGAAGGTGGGACTACTCCATTTGACTTCTTCGTCAACGTCTTCGTCCGTGGTAAGGATGATTTCTCTAATCCTTTGAATTTCAGCGATGAGGGGGTGATTGAGCTTATCCAGGAATAATTCTACTTCGGGATTAATGTTCATTTCTCTTCTCGTTGATTATAATAGTCCTTACAAATTTGGGTAATTTTTTTTGAAAATTGACGGGCAAAAGGGCCATTTTTTACACCATTTTTCGAATTTCATTCCACTTTTTCCCATGATTTTGCTGAATTTCAGGCTGGTACAATCCCATTAGATCTGCCGGATCAGATGTTTTGAGCCCGCTTAGGGTTTGGGTTGGATTTGTTTCAGAATTCTTCAGTTGAATCTTCCTGTAAGTTTTTTTTCAAATGTCTTTTCCAGAGGGTCATCCCCAGAATCACCAGGAGGACTAACCAATGCAGGACCAATGTTCCCATCCAAACAATCCATGTGCCTAGTTTGTCCCAGCCTTGCACCTTGTTTAATTGAAGGATAAAGTGCGCTGAGTAAATCAGTTGGAGGCCCGGGTTGTACAAAAGTAACGCCCTTTTTTTCCTGCTTTTCCAAACGGTAATGGCAAGGGTGATCCAAATCACAAGGTAGCAAAGGGAAATGATCAGGAAATCTTCCTTCATGGGCTCAGAGTTACAAAAATTCCCGGATGCGCAGGTAAAGAATCAGGAGAAAACTACCCACTCCAAGGTAAAACATGATTTTGCCCATTTTTCGGTCGGGTTCTGAGTAGGTCCATACTTTTTCGCCATTGGGCAGACGGTTGCGATTTTGCCAAAGGGCCCAGCCTATTGCTATGCCCAGAAATCCACCCACCAGAGCCAGGAGCAATCCCGCCACGATCCACACCTTCCTGACTTTTTCAGGTTCCCGCAATTCCTCCAGGCGACTGCTTTGGAAGGTTCTGATCATTTGCTCATTTACAGGTTTTCCCCGCGACTGGAGTAGCTTTTTGGCCAGATTCAGGTCAAATTCATTCCATTCGTCCTCTTTTTGCAATACTTCATAAAGTTCCTCATTGGAGTATTCGAGCAGATAATAATCCGCGGGCACTTCATCCAGGCTTACCTCGTCACTGTCTCCCAGCAATTCTTTGGCCCATTCAAAGTCTCCTGGACGGATTTTGATCTCGATAAATTTGGTTGGAGTATCGCCCAGAAAGACGGGAGCCAGCGAGGGGACATTGTCAGCAAGTTCGAATTCAAGCCCAAATTCCCGAAAAACGGACACAATTCTTTCCGCTTCTTCCAGTTCAGGGGTCTTTTTGAAGGTGGTAAATTCTTCCTGATTCATGCAGGTAAAGTCAGGTTAGCAGGATATTTCCGTCAATTTAGCAAAAGCTGCGCAAAACTGGGCCATATATATTGACATCTGAACCTGCTCCAACCCGAAAATTCGAAGTTTTTAAAGTAACCGTTTACTGAAATGCCTCCCCCAAAGCCGCTTTGAAGCTCTTTCCCACGGGAATTTCCTCTCCATTGACCATGAGACTGTCTTTGGAAAGGGTGGTGGCAAAATCCAGATTGACGATGAAGGAACGGTGGACCCGCATGAAATTGGAGGGCAGTGTTTCTTCCAGGCGTTTGAGGGAATCCAGCACCATGATGCGCCCGTTTTGGGTGTGGTATTTTACGTATTCCTGCTGACCTTCAATGTGATAGATTTCTTTCAGCGCCACTTTGAACACTTTGTGTTCTGCTTTGATATACAAAATCTCCTTTTCATTGGGCACAGGGCCAGCCATGGGCTGGATCAGACGGGTGGCTTTGTTGACGGCCTGCAGAAAGCGGTCAAAGGCAAAGGGTTTGAGCAAATAATCCGTCACATTGAGATCAAATCCCTCCAGGGCATACTCCTGATAAGCCGTGGTAAGGATCACCTGGGGAGCCTTTTGCAGGCTGCGCAAGAGGTCTGTGCCCTTCAGGTCGGGCATTTGGATGTCAAGAAAAAGCAAATCTGCCTCGCCACGGGTGAGCAAAGGGAGGGCTTCCAGGGGATTTTTGAAGGAACCAATCACCTCAAGGTCAGGTAGCTTTTGACAATAACCTTCAATCAACCTGCGGGCAGGTTGCTCGTCGTCGAGTATGATGCATCTGATTTTCATGGCCTGATTTTCAAAATTACAAGAAATCTGCCTTCATTTTGATTGATAATCAGGTCGGCCTTGTCGCCATAGATCAATTTGAGGCGTTTTATAACATTTTCGATCCCAATTCCTCCAACTTCATCGTGCACGGTTACCTGTTCGCCCAGGGTATTTTCGCAGCTGAATTCAATGGATTTTCCTGTGCCCGAAAGTCTGATTCTGATAAAGGCCGGGTCGCCCTGGGTGTAATTTCCATGTTTGAAGCAATTTTCCACAAAGGGAATGAGCAGCATGGGGGCAATTTTTAAACCCGGCTCCAGATCCACTGCATCAAAGAAAATATTGTCCAGTGAATCGTCCTTCAGCTTTTGCATGGCAATGAAGTTGTTCAAATAGCTGACCTCCTTTTCGAGGGGGACGAATTTGGCGGAACTCTCAAAAAGCACATAACGCATCATTTGCGAAAGGGAAAAAATGGCGTCTGAGGTGTTTTCTGAGTGGGAGAGGGAAAGGGAGTAAATGTTATTGAGGGCATTGAAGAGAAAATGAGGATTGATCTGGGCCCGTAACTGGCTTAGGTCTGCTTCCAGATTCTGGCCTTTGAGTGCCAGAGAACGCTTTTCTTCGCGGTTTTTCTCCTGATAATTATACCACAACAGGCTCAGAGCAAGTATGGAAAAGGAGGAAAAGACATTGAACATGGAGACTTTCAGGAAAAACCTGAACGGGTTGAGCGGCACCCTGTGAGATTCAGGACCATGTCCGGGCGGGGGGTAGAGTGAATGCAGGAGAAAAAATACGGCAAAGCTGGCTGCAATAATGAGCAAAATGCCCAGGGCGTAAGGCAGGTATTTCTTTTTATCGAAATAACGGGGCATCAGTACCAGGGCGTTGGCGTAGAAAATGCCCGCATGCAGGGTTACCAGAATCAGGGTTTTGCCCACCACTTCGCCCAGAGAAGAGGAATGGGTATTGGCCAGGCCCAGAATCAGCCCGTAAATCGCCCAAACCAGCAAGTGAATCCATTTGTTGATGGTGGTATTCATGCTTCAAAACAACGAATAATTTGCAGTAAAAATGTACCCAATCACTCACAGGAGGGTTATTTTCAAGGAGGAAGCATTTATTCTCAATGAACATGCACGAAATGCCTTCCATTGCATTGATTTTTTCCCCATTTCCAGCCTCTGAGGCTGGTTTTGTTTCGAACCACTTATTTCCTTAAATTTTCTGTTTCATCAGGTTTTTTAATCCTCAATCCATGAAATTGATCCTGAGATTCCTGAGTGTGATCACTCTGATTTTATTTTATTCCTGTACCACCCAAACCAGGCAGATTATGCCCGTAACCTGTACCTATGCTGATGGGAATGGCAATTCCTACACGCTCAAAAACACTCCTGGTTTTACGTTTGAATATCGCTCTGTTACTCCAAAAAACAGTTCCAGTGGCGTGTATTCGGGCGGCGAACCTGTGTATAAAACCATTTCTGAAAGTGAATTTGAAAAAGTCCGTGGTTTGATTGCAATCCTGTTGGATGATGAATCCATTCGCATTGAAAAGCGGCTGTTGGGCTCAGGATTTTTGAAAATTGAGGCAAATGGTCAGGTAAAAATGCAGTTTATTGATGGCAAAGCGCCTGGCTTGTCTGAGCTGGATTCCGTGGTAAAACAAATGCGTCAGGAGTAATTTGGGGCTCATTTTCCCGCGATTTCGCGGGTCAGGCTGTAGCCCAGCAGAAAGCAAATGCCCAGGCTGAGGATGGCAAAGCCAATGAACATACTGCGCACCAGGGTGCGCAGGGATGCAGCCTGATGGTTCACCTTGCCCGCAATTTCCAGGGTCAGATTGATGAGATGATCAGAAAGGCTGCGCACGGTTTGCTGGCTGCCTGGCTCCTGGGTCAGACCGATTTTTCGTTCCAGCTCCACCATTTGCTGAAACAGGCTTACATATTCGCCCAGCGCCTGCATGTGACGGGCTGAAAAGTGGTGAGGGCGGGTTTCGAGATCAATTTTTACCCTGCCTGCCAGATTCAGAAAACGGCGGACATACTGGGAATCCTTGCGGATAATGTAGTCTTTTTCATGGCGTCTCAGCATCAGAATATCCTGAGTTGGTACACCTTCAGGCGCATTTTCCAGTAAATGAGCGTTTTTTCGCATTTCACCTACAATGCCATAGTCCCGAAATCCACGTGAGAGGAAGAGTGCAAATAACTTGCTGACTTCCAGGTTATAAGCTTCCAGATCGCCGTTCAGTTGGTCGCGCAGGTGCTTGCCTGAATCCTCGCGGGTGATCACCCATTGCAGCAATTCGTCATCCAGCAGGAGGTTGAGGTCTGCGTTGATATTTTCCAGCAGGGCATTGTGCTGATCCACCAACTCACTTTTTCCAGTGCGGTAAAAACTGGTATCAAGCGTCACCTGATTCAGAAATTCCTCCTGGGTTTTGACCATGCTCACTGTTTGAAAAAGTATTCCGTCAATTTTTCCTGAAAGTGAATTGAGATCGCCCATGCGGGAAATGGCCCAAAAGCCAGAGGCGGCCATGATTACAAACAGCAATCCCAGAACTGACAGGGTAAAAAGGACTTTTTTACGCAATCGGGTCATGGGTGACAAAGCGTACAGCGTGAAGGAGGTTTCATATAGCCTTAAGTTAAAGGTTTGTTCAGAAAAAAAACAGGGAATTTTGTCCTGTACCTTTTTATCCTTCCCAACCTGCAGGAACGCCTTGTCAAACTGCGCGAAAATTTTGACATTTGTCGCAAATCAAATGAGTTTATGGCCATTGAAATTGAAAATGCGCGCTATCGCCGCATCATGGAGGTGCTGGGTGAACCTGCGCTGATGAAGACCGAATCTGTGGCCATGGCCCTGGTCGGCAAAACCCGTGAAGGGGTGAAACTCGAATCCGTGCAGAATCTGGCCACCCGCCTGCGGGTGAACCAGGGCACGATTGCGCGACTGCTGCACACCAGTCTCAGAACCTTGCAACGCAAGGATGAAGGGGAAATTTTGGGCATTTCTCTTTCTGACCGCGTGGTCGATCTGGCCCGTCTGGTGGCTTATGGAGAAGAAGTGCTGGGCAACCAGGAGCGTTTTCTCAACTGGCTGCATACCCCGGGCATCGCCCTGGGAGGCAATGCGCCCGTGGATTTGCTCGACACCTCAGCGGGCATCGAACTGACCCGCAAAGAGTTGGCACGGATCGAATACGGAGTATATTCCTGATGCGGCTTTACAGAATCGCCAAAACGGACCGCATCTATGACCTGAACGGCACAGGTGCCCGCGACCACGGAGGTCGCTGGAATTTTGCGGGTGTACCTGTGGTTTATGCTTCTGAAACGAGGGCCCTGGCGGCCCTTGAATTTCTTACCCATTTGCCCCAGGAGCGTATTCCTGAGGATCTGAGCCTGGCCACCCTGGAGCTGGGGGCGCCCGTGATCATGCTGGAAATTGAAGTAGCCAATCTTCCTGAAGGTTGGCGAAAATACCCTGCTCCTGATGCCCTGGCCATCATTGGCAAATTCTGGAGCGAGGAAAGCCGTTATCTTGCGCTCAAAATCCCCTCAGCCATTTTCCCCGACGAATTCAATTATCTCATCAATCCCTCTCACCCTGATTTTCCCAAGGTGAAGATTTTGAAAGTGGAGCCGTTTACGTTTTCGCCCGGTTAATAGTTCTGAGTTTTGAGTTCCCATTCCTGATTAACTTAAAACTCACAACCAACAACCATGGATCACTGCGGTGTGGACATACGGCGATACTCGGCTTTGAAATCCTTTTCGCGGAAAAGTTTGCTTTCAATGACGAAATCGCTGAAAATAAGCAGCTTTTGAGAAGTGGGAAAGTCCTGATCCAGATTGTGATCCCAGGTTTGCTCAACAAAGGAGGTTTTGGGTCCAATCAATTTGAAATCGCCGAAAAACTCCGTGGAATCCATTTCAACCCATTCTTCATGGAGCAGGGTGGCACGGTCTTTTTGCAGGCCGTAGAGGGTCTTCCAGATCACATATTCGCCCCCTCCTGCATTGATCAGGCCGCCTTCAGCCAGACTAAAAGTGGTATCAGCCAGGGACTTGCCTGTCACGTCCCTGATTTTCAGACTGTGCTGGCCTGCGCTGAGTTTGATAGACTTTCGCTCGCCCGCTCCCAGGTCGTGCTGGGCGCCGTCCACGGTTACGATCACAGAGTTTTTGGAGGAATTGTCGATCTGGACATTGCTGCAGGCGGCCAGGAGAAGGGCGCAACCCAGGATCAGCAGGAGTTTTGGGGGAATTTGCATAAAAATAATACGGCTATGGGTGGTATTGGGTTTGAGGTGGGGAATTTTTGCCTTCTTGGCTTTTTTAGGGGCATTTCAGCATAAAAATTCCCCAAAATTATTCTTCATCGCCCCCTTCCTCATCTTTTGGAGGCTTCTCTTTTTTCTCTTTGGGGGGCTTTTCTTTTTTCTCCTTAGGAGGTTTCTCTTTCTTTTCTTTGGGCGGTTTTTCCTTTTTCTCTTTCTTCTCCTTTTCAGGCTTCTCCTTCTTGTCTTTTTTGGCCTTGTCTTTCTTGCCCGAATCTTTGTCTTTTTTATCCTTGCCTTTATCCTTTTCCTTGCCGTTTTCGCCCTTTTCGTGCTTGCCTTTATCGTTATCCTTGCCTTCCTTGCCCGTCTGCTCGTTTTTGGCATTGGGGTCCACAGGCTTGTCTTTTTCGGGCACCACGCCTGCCTTTTTCAGGGAGTCCTGAATGGCTTTTTCGCGGGCCAGGCGCAATTCTTCCGCGGCTTTTTCCTGGGCTTCCTTTTCTTTTTTGCGCTTTTCAGCCTTGGTCAGGATCTTCAAGAGGGAGCCCCGTTCCCTGATTCCGTAGCGGTCAGACCTGAAGTCGTAATAATCGTCGAAAGTTTCCGTGATGATGACCTTTACCTGCCAGCCCTTGCGCAAACGGGAGGGACGATTTGATTTTTTGAAGGTCAGGATATAGACGCAGGTGGTGTCTTTGGGCCATTCTACCCTGAAAACTGCTTTTTCGCCCGTATTGGAATTAAATTCAATGTGCTTTTTTCCATTCCGTTTGACCGTAATCCCCAATCTGCCCGGGCTGGTGTATTCAAATTTGCCGTTTTTGAAATACTTGCAGGGCATTTGCAACTCAGGATTGGGCTGCAACTGGGCAGAAAGGGTGAATGCAGTTCCCCCCAAAAGGGTAAGCAGGAGTAATATTTTTATGGGAAGCAGGGTTTGGATTGACATGCTGCGAATTTAGCTTATTTTTTGCTTTGGGGAATCACCTTTTCCATCCAGCGGTCGGGCAGAGCGGGGGTGTTGAATCCAAATTGCTGATAGAGGGTATGCGCGTCGCGGGTGCCCAGCATGAAACGGGTTACTTCGCTCAGGGCCGGGTCATTTAGCAGATTTTCCACCAGCCATTTACCCAATCCTTTGCCCTGCCATTCGGGAAGCACATACACATCAGCCAGGTAGCCAAAGGTGCAGTAATCCGTGATCAGCCGCCCAAATCCAATCTGATTTTTCTCCTGATACAATCCCCCACAATGCGAATTCTGGATAGATTTTCTGACCCTATCCAGAGTGCGGCCTTCAGCCCAGTACGATTGGGTGAGGTAGGCATGAATGGCATTTGCATCGAGCAGGTTGGGATCATTGGAGTAAATGATACCCTGTTGGCCAAAGTCTTTGGTGATGGTTTCTTTCAAGGCAAATGATATTCAGGGAGAAAGAAAATTGAAAGGGGAATTTGCAGGCCATAAAAAACCCGCGCTGTAAAAGGAAGGAAAACCTTGATTTTCAGCGCGGGTGGATGAATCTTCAATTGAAAATTCCGTTCAGGAGAGAACCGTCTGTTTGGGCTTATTGGAGAGGTACTGCACCAGTTCAACATAGTCCATCTTCGCTTTTAAGGGGTCCGTCCCCTTCAGTTTGGCCCAGGCATCGTGCTTGGCTCTGGCCACGAGATCAAAAGGATTTTTAACATCCGCGGTGCAATCACCTGCGGTCGCCTGCTTGTAAAGTCCGTATAACTGGAGCAAACGCTCGTTGGAGGGCTTGTACGCAAGCTTTTTGGAGAGTTCCACTGCGGATTCGAATTGACTTTCTAATTCCATGGGATTTCGGTTTTAATGGGTTACAAAAAAAATAATATGTCGTCAGGGCTGGCTTAACGGCCTGTCCCGTCCAGAAAAATCTCAGCAATTGCCACTTCAGGTTTTTCGCCTGCAAAAACATCGAGGATTTCGAAGGCAAAATGAGTGGATTGGTTGGCCAGCAACAGCAGTTCCTCCGTCTGGATCATCTGGGGTTGATCAGAATCCGCGAGAGTGAATCTGCCATGGGGCTGTCCGTTGATCCAGAGGCGAATGGTACGGGGGCGGGAATACTGGCCAAGGCTGGCATTGCCGCTTGATTTACCACTCACTATCCAGATTGAGTTGACCGCAAAGAAGGAGGTTGCCACCCCTTCCAGGTTGTACGTTATTTCCACCGCCGGGCCCGGCTGGGTGGTCGAGGCCAGAAATGCAGTGGCAGCATTGCCATCGCCTGCGAGTTCTGGTGAAAATTCTTCTGAGAATGCCGCGCCTGTGAATTGGGGGTGAAGTTTGGAAAGGGGAGAGGAGGCGGGCAGGGATTTGAGGGAAACGGTTTGAGCAGAATAAAGGGGTAAATCAGATTGGGCCTGGAGCGGACCTAACAGAAACAGCATTAGTCCAATGATCAATAGAAACTTAAAATTCATATTCTCCCTTCATCTGATTCACACTTAGAAAAATTACCTGTTCCTAAATTTATAATTTTTCTTACGCCAATTCAATGGAATTGTTCATTTTTTGAAAGATTTTTTTCAGCCTTTATTTCACCACCACCCGCAGGGCCTGGGGCAGGATGCCAAATTCGGCCGGGCCATGGCCAATGTTTTCCCCGTCAATTTCCAGCAGAAAATTTTCCTTACAGATTACACTGACTGATTGGGTGCGAAATTGATTGACCTCATTTAACCTGACAAAGCTTCCTGTGAATATCCTCGGCAGATTGGCCACTACTTTGAATTTGCTTACCCGGTCGATGATGGTCACATCCAGGAGGCCATCGTTGTAGATCGCTTGTGGACATTGGCGCATGCCGCCCCCGTTGTACTGACAGATGCCAATCGCCATGGTGAAAATGTCCCGTTTCAGGCTGATGCCTTCCATCACCACCTTTACTGGCAGGGCGTGATAGCTGCCCAGCGCACTGACCAGTCCGCTCAGGTAGGCGATTTTTCCGGCGTTGCCTTTGTTCTTTTTTTCGTTGATCCGCACCCCTGCATAGGCTTCAAAACCCATGCCCGCAATGTTGACAAAGTAGCGCATGCGGGGCTTCCCATCCACCTTCCAGCGAACGGTGCCCACGTCTGTGACGATGGTTTTTTCTTTTTTGAGCAGCCGCATGGCTGCGATGTAATGAGAGGGAATCCCGATGGTGCGCCCCCAGTCATTGCCGGTCCCGACCGGGATCACGGCCATTTTTACCTCCAGAGGATTGACGGCTTCCTGCCGCAAAATGCCATTGGCTACCTCGCTCGAGGTGCCGTCGCCGCCCACGGCCACAATTTTGCGGTCGCCGCGGTGAATGGCCTGGCTGGCCAGGGCCTCGGCATGCCCGCTGTGCTGAGTCTGCAGGACCTCATAAGGAATACCTTCCCTGCGCAAAAGTTGCGAGATTTTTTCCCAGTGCCGGGCTCCGCGCCCGCTTCCTGCACAGGGATTCACGATACAGGTCCAGTGGTCCAAGGCAGGAACTATTCTTTGAGCACCATGTCAATGCACATTACGCTGGCCAGGATCAGTTTGCGGGCAACGGCATCAGCGGGTACATCAGGGGAAATTTTCAGGATATAATTGTCGGCGCTGGTGAACAATTCCTTGCCCAGTCCAGCCCACTTTTTGGTGACTTCTGCCAGCACAACATCTCCTGCAGTAAACTTGAAATCCCAACCCGACCACTTGCCCGTAAGCATAAACAAATCCCGCTCATGCTGGTCGTGCACGATAAATTTGCCTCCCAGAGAAAACACTTTTTGCTTAAAACCACCAATATAAACGTCATTTTCGTCGAAAACCTTGACTTTGGAGGCCAATACGGCCACCCCACGGTTGACCCGCACCACCTGTTGTCCATCCACCGTTTTGATTCTGACGTCGAAAGGGGTCATGCGTTTGTAATCCGTGAAACGAAACATCTTGGTCAATGCACCCAGATTTTCCTCGCGGCAATGAAGAATGGTATCCTTGGTTTCAGGATCCAGAATGTCGTAGTTATTGGCCGCCTTGAACATACCCACATGCTCTTTGACGAAAAAAATGTCCCTGGAAAGGATTTGTGTGATATTGCTCATGGATTGCGTTTTGACAAAGATAAAAAAAGCCGTCCAATTTGAACGGCTTTTGCATTATTTCTGAAACGGCCCGGGGGCCGGGTATTTAGTTTGACTGATTGGTACGGGCTGCTCCACGGGTTTCGCGGGGAGGCATGGTACCCATGATAAAGTCCCAGATGGGCGTGGAAACGCCAAAAGCTTTGTCCGGGTACTTGAAGTGGTGCAGGTTGTGGTGGGTGGAAACCCATTTGAAATAGCCTTTTTTGAATTTGAAGGCGTGAATAGAGTAGTGAATGGAAGCGTAAGTAAGATAGCCCATGGTGAAACCAGGGAAAAAGCTGAAAGCAGCAGTATGACCAGGCAGAACCAGGAAAAAGAAGCTGAAAAAGATGGCCCCCAGGATCACGCTCATCACGGGAGGCTGGAAAAGGCGGGTTTTGTCGTTGGGATAATTGTGGTGGATGCCGTGCATCATGTAATGGAAGCGGTCAGCCCATTTGGTGCCGTTGGTCCAGTGGTAAAGGTAGCGATGCAAAAAATACTCGGCAAAGGTCCAGAAGAAATAGGCGCCGCCAAAAATAGCCGCCACCTGCCAGAGAGGTCTTTCAAAATGGGAATGATCATACCACATCATTACTGAGCAAATGGGCACCCACATGCCAATGATGATCAGGGGATGAGTTTTGGTTAAAAACTCCAGTACAGGGTTCTTAAAAACCCGCCCTGTATCCCTGGTATTTACTTTTCCAATTTCGTAATTAAGGTTTCCCATAATGGCTTTTGCAATGATTCCATTAAACTAACTACGGCAAAGATATAAATTTTCCGGGCTGGTGACGATGATTTATCTCATAAATTACGAACAATTGAAACAATTCTGTGGACACAACCCTTCTTTTACCCGCCTGAAAACCTGCATTTTTGCCTGGTTTTTTGCCCAAAATCACCCTTGATTTAAGTCCTGAAAAGTGGTCGTGGGGAAAGATTCCCTGACAGGATTGGATTTTTTCATTTATTTTTCAGAGCATAAAGCAAAAATAATGATTAAGGCTGAATTACGCAGGACCACTTCCGCGGGATTTCCCCAAAGAATGACCCTTTTCACTCCCCAAAAGGCGAAAGAAGGCCGGCCCCTGTTGATCTATGTGCATGGGTTCAAGGGGTTCAAAGACTGGGGATTCATTCCGTTTGCGGGTGAATTTTTTGCTGAAAAAGGCTACCATTTCCTGACCTTTAATTTTTCTCATAACGGAGTGGGGGAGGACCTGCTGGAATTTACTGAGTTGGATAAATTTCGCAATAACACCTATTCCATGGAATTGAATGAGACCCTGGAAGTGGCTGAAATGGCTGCTTTGCAGGGGATCAATGGCAGCCAGCCTTTCGAACAGATCGGCCTCATTGGCCACAGTCGTGGGGGAGGAATTGCCCTGCTGGCGGCTTCAGAAAGTCCGTATATAAAGGCCGTCACCACCTGGGCCGCAGTTTCAGGATTTAACCTGCCTTCGCTGGCGGTGGTGGATCGCTGGAGAAAAACGGGTTCACTTGAAGTAATCAACTCGCGGACCGGGCAGGTTTTTCACATGGGTCTGGATATTCTGGCTGACGTGGAGAATAATGCTGCCCGACTGGACGTGGGGGCCGCTGTTGCACGTTGCAAAAAGCCCATTTGCATCATCCATGGCGACGAGGACACCTCTGTGCCCATCAGTCATGCCAGCAAAATCTACGAGGCAGACGAGTGGGGCAAAGTGGAATTGCACATCATTTCAGGTGCAGATCATGTTTTTGGGGTCAAACACCCTTTTGCCGGGAATACGCCTGAGTTTGGCGAGGTCCTTGAATACACCCTGAAATTTTTCGACAATAAATTTTAACCAGATTCCTGTATGCAAAGTCTTGCCCTTGCAGATTGGCTGCTCATCATTGCCTACCTCGTTCTGACTTTGGTGATTGCCATTGCCTATTCCAAAAAAGCCGGGCAAAGCCTGAGCGAATTTTTTCTGGGTGGGCGAAACCTGCCCTGGTACATTGCCGGGATTTCAATGGTGGCCACCACTTTTGCTGCAGATACGCCCCTGGCCGTGACCGAACTGGTGGGTACCCGCGGCATTGCCGGCAACTGGTTGTGGTGGAATATGCTGATTGGTGGGATGCTCACCACCTTTTTCTTTGCCCGCCTCTGGCGGCGGGCTGAGGTGCTGACTGAAGTTGAATTCATTGATTTGCGATATGGAGGCCCCGCTTCCCGTTTCCTGCGCGGCTTCAAAGCCGTTTACCTGGGCCTTTTCCTGAATATGATGGTGCTGGGTTGGGTAAACCTGGCCCTGATGTCCTTGCTGGAGGTTTTTTTCGGGATCAGTTTTACCCAGCAGATCATGTTGGTGGGAGGGGCCATGCTGCTGGTCGCAGTCTATTCAGCCCTTTCAGGGCTGATGGGAGTTGCTGTGACGGATATGGTGCAATTTGGGATTGCCATGGCGGGCAGCATCGTTTTGGCCATTTTGGTGTTGAATTCTGACCAAATTGGAGGCATTGAAGGTCTCAAAACCCAGCTTGCCCATAGGGAAGGGGTGTTTGACTTTTTTCCCTCCGTGGGAGGAGCGGGAGGAAGCGGTCTGGCCAAAACCCTGACCATCAGCGCAGGCGCTTTTCTCGCCTACATTGGCATGCAGTGGTGGGCCAGCTGGTACCCGGGCGCTGAGCCCGGGGGAGGGGGATATGTGGCGCAACGCATGATGAGTGCCAAAAATGAAAAACACTCAGTGCTTGCCACCCTTTTCTTTTACGTGGCTCACATTTGCCTTCGTCCCTGGCCCTGGATCATTGTTGGGCTGTGTGCCCTCGTATTATATGCCCCTGTTGATTCTAACCTGATCGTTGAGATTCAGGGGTTGATGGATGCGGGACTTTCCCGGGCAGATATCCTGACCAGTTTACATGCAAAAGGCCTGAATTTACCAGATGACGCAACCTTGGGACAATACATTGATTATGCAAAAGACCCCAAACTGGGCTATGTCTTTGCCATGCGGGACTTTCTGCCTACGGGCCTGAAAGGCCTGTTGTTGGTGGCCTTCCTGGCTGCCTATATGAGCACCATTTCGACCCAGTTGAACTGGGGCGCCAGTTATCTGGTCAACGATTTTTATAAACCCTTTTTAGCTACTGAGCGGGAGAAATCAGATCAAAAGCAACTGGTCCTGATCAGCCGCATTGCCACTTTGGTATTGATGATTGCCGCTCTTTTAATTACCACCCTGATTACCTCCATTTCCGCAGTCTGGGAGTTTGTGATTGAGTGCGGCGCAGGTTTGGGACTGGTTTTGATCCTGCGCTGGTACTGGTGGCGAATCAATGCCTGGAGTGAAATTACGGCAACCATTGCCCCGTTCATTGCCTTTGGTTTTACCAAATTTATCCTCCCCGACGGCCATGAACTGGCTTCCTTTCCTGGAAGTTACTTCGTAACCATTGGCTTTACCACTGTGTCGTGGATTGTAGTGACCTTCCTCACCCAGCCCGAAAGCAAGGAAGTGCTGGAGAAATTCTATGCCAAAGTGCACCCAGGCGGGGTCTGGGGACCTGTGAAGGAAGGTATGAACTATCAGGGCAAGGATGCGGGTCTGGGGCAGTTATTCGTTTGCTGGGTTTCGGCCATAATCATGACTTATTCCCTGCTGTTTGCCTCGGGCAAACTGATTTTTCAGGAATGGAATGAAGGCCTGATCTGGTCTGGCATTGCCCTGGTTTCGGGCGCAGTACTCGTATTTGTGATGGGGAAGGGGAAAATGTTTGAAGAGGGGACCTCTGAAAACGATGAAGATTAAGGCAGATGCAGGTGAGGAAAGCGCAGTTTGTTAATTGATAATTGTTCTTTGCCATTTGTCTATTGAAGCAAATCCAACGAAGAGGTTTAAAGTTTTTAGTGGTTCCCATAAATAAAAAAAGGGAACAAGCTGACTTGTTCCCCTTTGATATCTTCAGTTCTTTAAGCCTCAGGCTTTCATTTTGGCCTCAATGGCGTCAATGACAGAACGGTTTTTTTCTTCAGGAGTTGCATTTTTTCCAATGACGGGAGCTCCAATTTTCAGCATCCAATTGCGGCGTCTGGTTCTGGAACGCAACCTGTTTTTCTTGATCGTGAACTTCTTGGCCATTTCTCTTGTTATTTGCTATTCTTAATGAGTTGGCAAATATAGAAGCTTTTTTCCTTTTTTAAAATCTTTCCTCAACTTTATCCTCAAATTAAAACAAAAAAGAAATCATGACAGAAGCGAATTCCTCCAAAGTCTGGCTGATTACAGGAAGTAACCGCGGAATTGGCCGCGCCATCGCAGAAGAAGCCCTCGAAAATGGTGATCAGGTGGCATTGGGTGCAAGGGATGCCTCTTCGCTCGCAGATTTAATCGCCAAATTTCCTAAACAAACCCTTGCCCTGAATCTGGATATGGATAATCCTGATCAGATTGAAAAAGCAGTTCCCGCCGTCATGGAGCGCTTTGGCAGGCTGGATATATTGATTAATAATGCTGGCTTTGGTTTGCAGGGAATGATCGAGGAAGTGAGCATGGAGCAGGTCAGGAAGCAAATGGAGACCAATTTCTTTGGTCTGGTGCATCTTACCCGGGCTACTTTGCCCGTCATGCGCAAGCAAAAGAGGGGCTACATTGTCAACGTTTCTTCCATCGCAGGCCTTCGTGGCACGGCTTCCCTGGGCATGTATAATGCTTCCAAATTTGCAGTGAATGGCTTTTCTGAAGCCCTCAGGCAGGAAGTTGCTCCCTTTGGGATTCGTGTTTCCATCGTGGAGCCAGGTCCTTACCGCACGGATTGGTCAGGAAATTCTCTCCAGCGCTCGGTCGCTATGAAAGAATCTTCTTCAGACAGCGCCTATCAGGAAACCAATTCCCGTTTCAAATCCTTTTTTGATGGAAATTCGGGCAAGCAACCCGGCGATCCGCGACAAATTGCCAAGGTGCTGCTTGCTGCTTCCAGGGCTTCCAATCCTCCCTTGCACATGGTTTTTGGCGAACCTGCGATCAAGGCCTGGGAACAGCAAATGGAACATTTCAAAAACCCCGAATTCATGTCTTTCTTTCCTCACGACAAAACCTCACTTTAATATGCAACCACATCATTTTCTGGACGCCGTTCACGGCTATTTTGAAGGCTACAGTTGGGGCGTGGCGGCCGCCCGGGCCAATCAACCCAAAGCCATTATGCACCTGATTCGCAATGGGGAAGTAGAAGGCCTGCATTACGAATTGCAAAAGGATATCCGCAAACTTTTCCTGCGCGAAGATGAACCCGCTGACATTATTCAGGCTTGGGACGATCTGGTGGATGCCCATCCAGATCTGGAGGAAGCCCGCGAAATGGGGATTGACATGCTTTCTCTGGCGATTATTCTGCAAAAAACCCTTCGGGAAGGTGAGGAGTTTCTGGAAAGTGAAGCCTGGGAGTCCTTTGAAGAGGAGCTGGCTGACCGTGGCACGGAACTCATGAGCGCCATGACCTATCTGGCGGATTGCCTTGAAAATGAGGTAGAGCCCGCTTTTGATGACTTTTTGTACGGATTTCAACTGGAAAGTGACGAACCCTACCAGGATGAATTTTTCATTTATGAGGAAATGCTGGCCCGTCAGGGATTGCTGGAAGCACCTGTGGAGGACATTATCCGCGAAGGAAACGCCATTGAAGGAGAATTAGCAGAACTATTTACTCCCCTGATGCTATTTTTTAAAGGAATTCACCTCGAAACCCCGCCTGGATTACCCGAAATTCTCAAGAAAAGCAAGCATCCAGCGGTCCATGCAGGCGTACTTTTTCTGCTTTGCCGACTGGAAAGGGCCGGAAAGGTATCCATTTTTTAAAATTTACGTACCTTTAACTGCCCCACTAAAAACAACATTCTCATGAACACAAATTTGAAATTTGGTCTCTTGCTGGGAGTTTCCATCGCTGCCATCAATCTTGCCGGCCATTTCTCTGAAATTACCTACGGAAAATCAGCCACCTTTTTGATGATTCCCATTCTGGGCGTTGCCATTTTTGCCTACATCAAAGCCATGTCTGAGCGCCGTGAAAACGAGTTGGGCGGCGCCATGACCTACGGTCAGGCGGTGGGAACGGGAGCCATGGTGACCCTGATTGCCACCCTGGTTATTGCCCTGCAAACGGCCATTCTTCACATGTTTCAGGGCGATTATATTACCGAACTCCAGATAGCCAATCTTGAAACCCAGTGGATGGAAGCCGGGGTTCCCGATGAGCAGATCGAGCAAACCATTGATCTCATGGAAAACTTCATGAACCCTGTGTTTGCCGTCATTTCGGCCTTGTTTTCGGGGATGTTTAGTGGAATGGTGGTCGTCCTCATTGTATCTATTTTCCAAAAACGCGATGCCCCCCTTGACGGACAGGGCAGCATGCAGTAAGCAACTGAACGAAGAAATATGCTGAAATAAAAAAGGTGGGTCAGGCCCACCTTTTTCTTTTAGCGAAGCTTTTTACTTTTTCAGGAGCCCAATTTCACGGAGTCGCTCATTCAAAAACTCCCCTGCTGTGGTGTCAGGGTAGGCCTTGGGATGCTCTGCATCTATGCAGCTTTCCAGGCAGGTCAGATCCATGGTGGCTTTGGGATGCAGGAAAAAGGGAATGGAATAGCGGGGCGTATTCAGCTTTTCGCGGGGCGGATTAGCCACCCGATGGGTGGTTGATTTGAGGCGATTATTGGTGAGACGCTGCAGCATGTCTCCCACGTTAATTACCAGTTGATCAGGAGTGGGGTTGGCAGCCAGCCAGGTTCCGTCGGCCCGCAACACTTCCAGTCCCTCGGCGCTGGCGCCCATCAGCAGGGAGATCAGGTTGATGTCCTCATGGGCTGCGGCACGCACAGCGTCTTCGGGCACAGAATCAGGATCGCTGATCGGGAAATAGTGAATGGGCCGCAGGATGCTGTTTCCGTTGTGGATTTTGTCGTCAAAATAATGCTCATCCAGACCCAGGTAAAGCGCAGTTGCCTGGAGCAACCTTGCACCAACCAGCTCAAAACGCTTGTAAACGGCCAATCCATATTCCTTCAGGGCAGGCGTTTCATCGGGCCACATGTTGTCTGGATACTCATCTTTGATCGGGTCTCCATCCGTCACTTCCTGACCCACGTGGTAGAATTCCTTGAGATCAGGCGTATTGAATCCTTTGGCTTTTTCCCGCCCTTTGGAGGTGTAACCCCGCTGTCCGCCCAGTTCCACTTCCTCATATTTTTGCTTTACCTCATCAGGCAGGGCAAAAAATTCCTTCACTGCATGAAAAAGGCCGTCCCGCAATTCTGAGGTCAGGCTGTGGTTTGAAACCAGGGCAAATCCTATGTTGGAAAAGGAATCCCCCAGGGCTTTCACAAATTTTGCTTTTCTTTCCGGATCGCCGGAAATGAAATCCTGTACATCGACAGTTGGGATTTTTTCAAGACTCATGAATCGAATGATATTTTGGTTTTGCAATTAAAATTCCATTTCACGGGTTTGGGACTGACCTTCGAAAAGGTAGGTTGCCCCAATGTTGGGGATGTTATTGGTGCCCACCAGCACATAACCCTGCCTGACCAGGCGGGAAAATAATTCCGCCATGATTTTTCCCCTTTCCATCCTTCGGGTTTTGCCCAGCAAAGGATTGGGAGCATCAATCACTTCAGATTCCTGGTCGGGATAATGAAGGTAAAATTTGGTGCCTGTGTCCTCCACCACGACGATTTGTTTTTCCATTATTTTTCCTTTTTGGGCTTTTTTTCTCTGATAAAAGTGATCCTGGGCAGGTCCCCGCTTTGGCCGGCATATACCCAGCCTTCGTCCAGCATTTCCTGAATTACTTCCAGCAAATGCTGCTGATAAGCCATGAATTTTTCCTCAGGACTGAGGTTTTTCAGCTCCTTTTGGTCAATTTCGATCAGTTGAATGTCCTGACCTGAGATGTGAATAGATACGTTGCCCAGGGAATGCAGCACCACCAGGGCTGCCTCCATTTTGGGAGTAGGAATTTCCTTTGCGGGGGCGGCATTCTGGGCCTTGGTTAAAGGGGCCAAAGCCAGTATCAGAATCCCAAACCAAAGAAAATTCCTGATCAGGTTTTTCATGTCTTTACAGGTTTCCGCGCCTTTCCTGTTCGCGTTCAATTGCTTCAAAAAGGGCTTTGAAATTGCCTTTTCCAAAGGATTTTGCTCCTTTTCGCTGGATAATTTCAAAGAAAACCGTGGGGCGGTCTTCCACAGGTTTGGTGAAAATCTGCAGCAGATAACCGTCCTCGTCCCGGTCCACCAGGATGCCCAATTTGGACAAATCTTCGATTTTCTCGTCGATTTTACCGACCCGGTCGAGCAGGTCGCTGTAGTAGCTGGTAGGAACGTAGAGAAATTCCACTCCACGAGACTCGAGATTGGCCACTGTTTCCAGAATATTATCCGTCGCAATGGCAATGTGCTGCACCCCTGCACCCTGATAAAAGTCAATGTATTCCTCAATTTGGGACTTTTTCTTGCCTTCTGCAGGCTCGTTGATGGGGAATTTGATCCGCTGGTTGCCATTGGCCATTACCTTCGACATCAGGGCAGTGTAATCAGTGGAAATATCTTTGTCGTCAAAGGAAATCAACTGCTGGAAACCCATCACGTTTTTGTAAAATTCGCACCAGGTGTTCATTTCACCCCATCCCACGTTACCAACGCAATGGTCCACATATTTGAGCCCGGCTGAAGGAGGATTATAATTGGACTCCCACTTTTCGAATCCAGGCATAAAGGGACCGTGGTATTCGCTGCGATCCACAAAGATGTGAACCGTTTCACCATAAGTGTAAATCCCCGCCCGGCGGATTTTCCCATGCTCATCTTCGATGGTCTCTGGTGCAAGGTAGGGACGAGCGCCCCGTTTGACCGTTTCCTCGTAAGATTTGAAGGCATCTTCCACCCACAAAGCCAGCACTTTTACTCCGTCGCCATGGCGTTTCACGTGCTCGCTGATCTCGCTTTCAGGACGAAGCGCGGTCGTGAATACCAGTCTGATTTTGTCCTGGGTTACCACATAAGAAGCGTGGTCTTTGACTCCCGTTTCCGGTCCGGCGTAAGCTTGCGACTGAAAACCAAAGGCAGTTTTGTAGAAGTGGGCCGCCTGTTTGGCATTGCCTACATAAAATTCGATATAGTCCGTGCCATTGATGGGCAGCCAATCTTTTTCAAGAGTTTGGGAGTATTTTACTTGTGTTTCCACTTTTGAAATTTTAGAGTTTTTAAAAGAATAAATCAGGTTTGGATGCAGGAAATTTGCTTTATAGTCGATCAGGTTATTCCAGCCAGGAAGTCAGGTAACCCGGGTCCTCCATTCCAAAAGCGTCCTCTGTGATCCACAAAGGACGGAAAGTATCCACCATCACCGCCAGTTCCAGGGTTTCTTTCGCGCCAATGGATTTTTCCACAGATCCGGGGTGGGGACCATGGGGAATTCCCATGGGATGCAGGGAAATCATCCCTTTTTCCACGTGTTTGCGACTCATGAATTCGCCTTCCACGTAGTAGAGGATTTCATCTGAGTCCACGTTGCTGTGCCAGTAAGGAGCGGGAATGGACTGGGGGTGGTAGTCAAACAACCTTGGACAGAAGGAACAGACCACAAAATTGTGGGCTTCGAAGTTCTGATGCACTGGCGGCGGCTGATGCACCCGACCTGTAATGGGCTCAAAATCATGGATGGAAAAGGCATAGGGGAAGAAATAACCGTCCCAGCCAATGAAATCAAACGGATGTGAATCGTAGGTGAAAGGATGGATCATGCCCTCCTTCTTGATCAGAATTTTGAAGGCGCCCTTTTCGTCGTGAGTTACCAGGTTTTCAGGTTTTCTGAAATCCCTTTCGCAGAAGGGGGAATGTTCCAAAAGCTGGCCAAATTGATTCCTATACCTCTTTGGCGTAACTATGGGACTGTGAGATTCGACAAAAAGGATGCGGTTTTCGGGGCCGTCAAATTCCATTTGGTAAATCACCCCTCTGGGAATAATCAGGTAATCACCCGGTCCAAACCGAAGGTTTCCAAAGCCACTTTTCAGGTTGCCCGTCCCTTCGTGGATGAAAAGCATCTCATCAGAAGTGGAATTTTTATAAAAATACCCTTCCACGGATTTGCGGGGAGCCGCAACCCCGATATTGAGGTCGTTGTTGAGGAATAAAATCTTTCTGGAATCAAGGAAATCGTCCTTTGGCTCCGTTTTGAAAGTCAAAAAGCTGCGGTGTTTGATATTTTTGCGGTCCACCACCTTTGGCTCCACCGACCACGATTCACCCACTTCCAGAATGGCAGTGGGCGGATGTACGTGATAAACAAGCGAATAGATGTTTGAAAAGCCTTCTGTGCTTACCAATTCTTCCCGGTAGAGGCCTCCGTCAGGTTTGCGAAACTGAGTGTGCCTTTTGTGCGGGATTTTTCCCAAAGAATGATAATGGGGCATAAGCTCTTTTGGCACAAAAATACGGAACTTAAATCAAAATGGAAAAGAACCTGTTTCCCTGAGAAAGGATTTCCTGGTTGAATTAATTTTAGGTTAAGAATTGTGAGAAGAAGGGAGGAAAATCCTTCGGTTCAGGGGATAATGGGTGAAATTAATTTTAATTCTCCAAACATTCTAAAGAATTGCATATGAGGCATGATTTGAGACAATTTGTGCAATAAACCTTGTTCAGGCACAAGGGCAGGGGAGAGGGTAAAATCAATTTTTTAAAGATCATTTTAGAAATCAAACCTTGCAAAAAAAGCTGTTTCGCCGTTTTTGTGGTTTTTGTGTCGCAATCCAATGAAAATTTGCTGCCAAAACCTGCCATATCGTACCATAATTTATTTTTAGTGAGAATATTTTAGGTTTTGAATTATCCTTAAATCCTTTTAAAAAATTGAATTTTGGGGTTTTGAAATCCAAAGATTATTCATTTAATTTGGATGCAGATTTCCCACTTTAACTATGACGAGTTGGTTGGAATGACGCAAACCTTTCAAAGTTTGAAAATCAGCCTTTGATTGGTCGTTTTGGCTGTTTTGTAACGACTGATGACTACTTCGACACCACTTCCTGAAACAGGAAACCTAACTTTCTGTGACAGTAATTTCACCCGTATGGTAAAATTTTACCCTTCATTTCGCGTGCGTTTTGGCTTGCTCCTCCTTTTAATTTTTTCATCTGGATTTTTGGGGAAATCCATGGCACAATGTCCTGTCGGCCAGGCCCTGGCTCCAACCACAGGAAATGCAATTTCCGGGACTCAGGTGGTTGCCACGGTGACCAACCCCGGCAACGCAGCCGGCGCTCCAGACGCACTTTTTGCCTCCCTGGGTGCGGGTGGGGTACTCCAACTCGATCTTGGACAACTCCTTCCCGCGGGTTCCACGGTCACCCTGAGGATGGCCAAAACCGGGGGTGGGCCAGCTGCCACTGCTACTATTACCTCTTCCGTCGCAACTGGCGGGCCCTATGGAACCCCTCAGGCTTATACTTCAACCGTCACCCAGCCAACTTTCGAAAACGTAGTTTATGTCCTTCCAGCGGGCGGCGCCCGCTTTTTGCGTATAACCCGCAACAGCCAAACTCCCGTGGTGGAATCTGCCACCTGGTCTGCAACCATTTGTATGCCCGATAAAGACCGCGATGGGGTCGCGGATATCATTGACATTGACGACGATAACGACGGTATCCCCGATGCCACTGAGGGCACAACAGACATGGACGGCGATGGTCTCGGGAATTCCATGGACCTTGACTCGGACGGCGATGGTATTCAGGATGTTATAGAAGCTGGTGGGACTGATCCCGATGGCGACGGACTCATCGCAAAGCCTATCACGGATGCCAATGGCGACGGTATGCACGACCCGGTCGCGCCGGGTTTGGTGCCCATCAGTACCGACGGTGACGGGATTCCAAACTACCGCGACATTGACAGCGATGGGGATGGGATTCTTGACGTAAATGAGGCCCAACCTGAGGCAACCCTTATCATTCCAACTGCCACGGATACAGATAATGACGGTTTTGTAAATACATTTGACACCGACAACGGAGGTACAAACTTCACCTTTCCCGATAATGATGGCTCTATTCCAGACTATTTGGATACAGATTCGGACGGTGATGGGGTTCCGGACATCATTGAAGGGCATGATGCCAACAGCAATGGGGTGGCGGATGTGCTGCCCTCGGGGGTGGATTCAGACGGGGATGGTCTGGATAACGTTTATGATACTTTTGCAGGCGCCGGATTTGGCAATGCTTTGGGGGGAAATGCTCCCAAACAAAATACAGATGGTTTGGATAAGCGTGACTGGCGGGATACCAACGACGATAATGATGCTTTCCTGACCATAAACGAGGATTTTAACTCCAATCTCAATTGGGCCGATGACTTCACCCAGGGTGGAACCCCCAACCCTGACTATCTGTTTTTCTTCTCCATGGTGGAGATTTGTAATAACGGGGTGGATGACGATGGCGACGGTAAAATTGACTGTTTTGACGGAGATTGTTTGAATGATCCATCCTGCGATGGCTTTTTCTTTGGTAATGATAACCCTCCTGGTTGTCAGTACATTCCGGTTGGCGGCGTGTTTAATATCGTTCCTGAATGGCAAACAGCTTTTCCTCAGGATCCCGTGGCAGCTGCTTCAACTCCCGTGGCAGGCGATATTGACAATGACGGTGTGACCGAGGTGGTTGTAGGAACGGTAACCAAATCAGGTACAGCCTCAGATACCATCCGTGTGTTTAACGGGATTGATGGATCCCTTGAACTTGAATTTCAATATGCAGGTCTTGACGTTACGGCCCACGGCTCTGTCATTGCCCTGGGTGACGTGGATCTGGATGGCTTTGGAGAAATTATTATCATCTGCCGTGACCGTCGCCTGCGCTGTTATGAGCACACCGGAGTTCTTAAATGGACTTCCAGCGTACAATTGGGCTACGGGGCTGCAAACTGGTTCCCAACCCCTAACCTGGCAGACTTTGACGAAGATGGATTTCCGGAAGTTTATGCAGGAAACGAGATTTTCAATGGTCAGAACGGGGTGCTGATTGCCCAGGGTGGTGCGGCTAACAGTACGGGCCGCCAAAGGACAGCCACCGTAAGGGGGATGTGTCTCCCTTCTGCAGTTAATGCCCTTCCAACCGGATTTTGTATAG
Source organism: Bacteroidia bacterium (assembly GCA_020635905.1). Lineage (GTDB taxonomy): Bacteria > Bacteroidota > Bacteroidia > J057 > JADKCL01 > JACJYV01. The sequence continues at coordinate 2,285 of JACJYV010000003.1, read as the reverse complement.
ACTGTGCTGGTCTCGAACTGGTGGCTGGTAACCAGGTTTACTCTGTAAATATTGGAGCTGGCACCATGACGGTACGCGTAACTGCTCCCGCGCCCTGGGGCGATGGGGCCACTGCAATTGCCGACATGGACGGCGACGGCGACATGGACGCTGTTATCAGTGCCAACATGCCTCCCTCACCCAACAGTACGCTGGGGGTGGTCTATATTTGGGACCTTCAAACTTCAACCCTGTTGGGTGATACGACTAAAATTGCCGGGGCCTCGACCGGGCAGTTGGGATCTATTGGGCAGGCCAACATTGGCGACTTCGACAATGACGGCAGGCCTGAAATCGGCCTTGCAGGACGAAGCCGTTACTATGTAATTGATGACGTAATTGCGGGTAACCCGATCCTGTGGACCAGGGTTGCAACCGACCAGTCTGGTCGTACGGGTTCCGTTATTTTTGACTTTGACGCCAATGGCGAAACGGAGGTTGTTTACCGTGATCAGGATTCGCTCTATGTATACCGTGGACTAAACGGAAATAAGCTGGCAGCTTTTTCCTGCCGGTCATCCACCCTCCTGGAACACCCCCTGATCCTTGACGTGGATGGGGATGATCAAACCGAAATTGTGTGTAGTTGTTCTGAATTTCCCTCATTAACCACAGGAAGGATAAAATCTTTCAGGTCCTCGGCTTTGCCCTGGGTGACCAGCCGACGAATCTGGAACCAGCATTCATATTGGGTATTGAACGTAAATGATGACCTTACCATCCCCAAGGTTCAACAGGACCATACCATATTCCCCAAACTGAATGGTTATAACATTCAGTACACGGATGTGGATACGATTGCAAATCCGACCTACCCTGCAGCCGATGCTATAATTGGGATAGATTCAATCAATAAGGATAATTGTGGGACAGGCACCCATACCCTGATTGTATATCTGACAGTTACCAACCAATCAACTGATCTTTCGTTGCCTTTGGGTACCCCCATTGCCCTTTATAACGGAGATCCCACCGCGGCAGGAGCGAGCTTGATTGATACACTGAACCTGCCTGTTTCGCTGCCTATTGGTGGATCAATTCAGCTTTCTATTGTGATACCCGACCAGGGCGGCGCCTTTCACCTTTACACCCTGGTCAACGACCAGGGGCAGTTGGTCACGCCCGTTACTTTGCCCAACTCGGGGATTGGGGAATGTGATTTTTCCAATAACGCGGCAGATTCAATCATAAACTGTCTTGGGGGGGGAAACGTGCCTCCCAATGCAAATAATGACTTAATTACTGTCCCCGAGGATACCTCCGGGGTGATTATTGACGTCCAGTTAAATGACTCGGATTTGGACGGGGATCCATTGACCACTACCATTATCAGCGGTCCCACCTCGGGTGGGACAGCGACAGTCTTGAACGGGGATTCAATTACTTACACCCCTCCGCCAAATTTCTTTGGGCAGGATACCATCGTTTACTCGGTTTGTGATACAGCTACCCCGGTCAATTGCGACACCGCCCTGGTAATCATTACCGTAACTCCGGTCAACGATCCCCCCATTGCAGTAAACGATACCCTGATTACACCCCCCAATACTTCCACCGGATTTTTTGACCCCCGTACCAATGACTTCGATCAGGACGGTAATACTCTGGGAGCCGTTACCATTCTTTCCGGTCCCAATAATGGAGGCTTGTTTTTCTTTGGCGGGTTGTATAATTACACCCCCAATGTTGGGTTCTCCGGGGTGGATTCCATTTTGTACCAGGTTTGCGACAACGGCGTTCCTTCGCTCTGTGACTCCGCATATATCCTGATTTTTGTGGGGAATGCTCCTCCTGTTGCTGTTACCGATTCGGTCTTTTTTACCCAGGATACCACCAACGCCTTCATTGATGTTCAGGCCAATGACTCTGATCCCAATGGAGATCCTTTAACCACCAACATTATTTCCGGTCCCACTTCGGGAGGTACCGCTGTGGTTACAAACGGGGATTCGATCAGTTATACTCCTCCTGCTGGATTTTCGGGCAATGACACCATTATATATAGTGTATGTGATCCCTCTGCTGCCTGTGATACGGATACCGTTTTCATTAATGTTTCACCTTTACTGAATAGTCCCCCGGTTGCAAATACAGATTCAATCGTGGTAAATGAAGATACCTCAAATGTTCAGATTGATGTTCAATTCAATGATACAGATGCTGATGGGGATTCACTGATTACCACCATTGTAAGCGGCCCGACCTCGGGTGGATCGGCTACGGTTCAGGGCGATACCAGCATCATT
>JACJYV010000029.1 GCA_020635905.1 Bacteroidia bacterium | reverse complement strand
AAGTGCAGACTCCGGGAGATTGGCAGAAAAAGCAATTATTCAAGATGACCATCATATACAAAGCAACCACATTCACATCTCCAATAAATAAAATGTGGTTGTGTTGGTCCTGGATAGACTGGCAATTTTCAGATGGGTGCGGGGGGAGGGGACGTTTCAAGGATGGTGGCCATGCAGCCTTTATTTGGTCAATTCTGTTTCGATGAAGGAAAAATTGCCGTTTGCAATCAGATGATCGCGCGGGGAGCACCCTTCCACTTCACGGAACACCCTGGAAAAATAGGAGGAATCGTTGAAGCCGACGGCATACCCCACTTCGGTGACGCTGTAGCCATGCTGGGAAAATAATTCCTTGGCGGCCTTGATACGTCTTCGGTTCAAATACTGTTTGAAGGACAATCCGGTGTGCTGCTTGAAAAGGCGGGAGAAATGAAACTTGCTCATCGCCGTTTCCCTGGCCACCATCTCAAGGGTTATTGATTTCTGATAGTTTTGCCCGATAAAGGAAAGGGCTTTTTGCAGGAAGGGATAACGAAGCCGATCAAATTCATCGGATTCCATTTGAATCCGATGGCGTCTGCAATTGCGTTCGTGATATTGCGTTATCGCCGTGGTGACGTTGTGATGAAAAAATTCTTTCAGGGGGGGATGATCGTTCAGGGAATCAAGAAAACGATTTCTTGGTTGGATCCAAAACGATGTGCGCTCCAGGCAGGTTACATTGTTGGCTGCCGCCATGCCGGTGAGGAGAGCCAGGTCGAACACCATGTCGCCCTGCTGCAATTTGCCACAACTCAGTTCCGTTCCCTGACAGTCCCATACGGAAACCTGCGTAGAACCGTTGCAGATAAATGCAAACCACTCCACGGGTCGGCCCTGCTCAATAAACAACTCTCCAGGCCGGAACGCCTTTTCGGCAAACGAGGATGCAAGCTCCGCCACATATTGCGGCTGCAGCCGACAGTATGGATCAATCTCCATGAAAATTTGGAAAATATCCATTTTTGCTTCCGGGAAAAAAGCAGGTTAACGAAACGAACATCTGTTTTGTTCCCAAAGCAAAAAACAAAAAAGCCCTCCGTCGGAAACAGAACAAATGTCCACGGAGGGCGGCACCCAGCTTTCTTGACCCTCGCATAATTCGCTTAATCCGTCTCTCGCAGATATTCGGCGATATTTTCATCAGGCAGGTCTTCTGACTTCCGGATCATTCTCCCCTCGTCGCCTTCCCATTCCTTGATGAACAGTGGCCTTGACGAAGTTCGTCCCCGGTTACAGCGGCGGGACCGCTCCCGATTTGCACGGGATTCCCTATTAAGTAAATAAAAAAACACCTGATTGATACTCCTTACCCTGCCGGGTAAAAAACTGTCAACTGATTTCCATCTAGCAATTCAGCGAATTGAAATTTCGCAATTTTCTCCATATTCGCCACA
>JACJYV010000028.1 GCA_020635905.1 Bacteroidia bacterium | reverse complement strand
TCGTTGGGCAGATCGCGGGGAGCTTTGTCGATCTCGTCGATCAGTACAATCGAGCGGACCGGGCCCTGGCCTTTGCAGGAGTCGGGCAGGTAAGGATCGGCCTCTTTTGCGGGCAGAGACAGCAAAATGGCCAGCCCCAGGGCTTCAAAACTGATGTAATCTGCCGCGCTGGACTTTCCTGCGGGATCGCCGGGACCGGCACCTTCCATGCGGCTGAGTTGCACATCGCGAAAATGCCCCAGGGAATCGTAGCGGTAAAACAGGTCGCGGGCCACGGAAGTGGTTTTGGTGTTGAATTTGAAAATCTGGGGAAACACGCCCGCTTTGGCCAGTTCGTAACCCAGGCTATACGCCAGCTGGGTTTTTCCTGTGCCAGGATCTCCCGTCAGCAAGAGGGGCATGCCCAGATTCAGGGCCACGTTGACCGCATCGCGAAGGCCCGGCTCTGCCACATATTTTCCGGGATCTGAGTTTTCTGCGCCCGACTGAATATTGGGCAACTTGCCTGCATATTGCTCTCCGTTTCCTTGGTAGTAATTCATTGCTTTGCTATTTATCCGTGTCCCTTTATTCTGACTTCCTGGATGAAGTGCTGGAGGAACTGTTTGATGTATTTGAAATTGCGGGTTTTATAAAATTCTCCGTTCAGGGGATTTTTGAAAATCTTTTCGTTGAGATCGTCGGCAAAGGCACGCAGGTTATTGGCCGCCACCCAGCGCTGAATATCCGAGGCCGACATTTCCTTCAATTCTTCCAGAATGGCGCAACTTTGGGGATATTTTTTGCCCAGTTCATCCAATTGACGAAATATTCCCAATAAATGCTCTGAAGTTGCTTCGTGCTCGTCCAAAGGATAATGCAGGTTGAAAAATATGACGTAACGCGGGTGATCCTCCCTCATTTTTACCTGCCAGAATTCGCCGATATACCACTCCAGAAAAGCCAGCGTTTCAGAGGTCCATTCGTTGACAAAAAGATCGTGGGTGAAGACCACCACTTCGGGTCCGTGGAGGTCGGGCAAATCCACGAGCTGCTGGGCACTTTCAATTTCTTCGTAAAACCCCAGCGTTTCTTCGAAACTCATGCGAAGATCGTCGGCCATATCGTCCTTGCTGCCCACCCCGCTGAAAGTAATTTCAATCTGGCTGGGCGCAATGTACTCCTTTTCCG
>JACJYV010000027.1 GCA_020635905.1 Bacteroidia bacterium | reverse complement strand
ATGACAGGTAAAACCGAAAAAATAAAAAAGACCATTGCCCAAATTCTTGCAGATTCAATGCCAGGGCAATAACGCGCCCCAAACACACCTTGACAGCTCGCAAACTATCCTATATTTAAAGGATATTATTCCAAATTTTCAATAAACCGTTTCCTCATATTTAAGAATTATAAACCAAATATTTTGGGAGAAATTCAATGTCAAGCGGGTTATATATCACCGCCACCCAGGCGGGTGCCGGTAAATCAGCCATTGCTTTAGGCGTAATGGAAATGCTCTTTCGAAAACTGGACTGCGTGGGGTTTTTCAGACCTATCATCACCAAAGACCCCGAAGACGCCTGGGATCTGGATATTGAACTGATGTCCAGCCAGTACCATCTTGACCGCCCCTATGCCACCATGTACGGCGTCACCCAGAATGAAGCGGATCAACTTTTAAGCCATGGCAAAAAAGACGAGTTGCTTGAAAAAATTATCGAAAAATATAATGATGCCAGGGAAAAATGCAGCTTTATCCTCTGCGAGGGAACAGATTTCGTATCTTCCACCACCGGTGTGGAATTCGACATCAATGCCACGATTATCCAGAACCTGAACTGCCCTGTGCTCCTGGTGGCGGATGCCCATAACAAATCCATGGAAGAGGCTGCCACGCTTACCGGCATGACCCTGGACTCCCTGGGAAGCAAGGGGTGCCATATCCTGGGCACCATCATCAACCGGGTGTCACCTGCCGATCACTCCGGCATCATTGATTATTTCAAAAAAACCGGATTATTCCCTGATCAAGTAATATATGCCGTTCCCGAGGAAGAGGCGCTGGCCAACCCGACCATTGCGGAGGTTGCAAGTGCACTGGGCGCAAAAGTGCTTATTGGAAGCAACCAGCTCTATCGCCACGCCCGGGGTTTTACCGTTGCAGCCATGCAGTTGACCAACCTGTTAAGCAGAATTGAGCATGGTACCCTGATCATCACCCCGGGAGACCGGGCAGATGTGATTGTGGGGTGTATGGCAGCCCTGTCTTCGGATTCCATAGAAAATGCTTCCGGCATCATTCTGACCGGAGGCCTTGTACCGGAAGGCCCGGTATGGGAACTGATCAAAGGCATTCCTGATGCCGTCCCCGTACTCAGCGTAACCGAAAATACGTTTCCCACCGCCCTGGCCGTGGAAAAAATTCAGGGTTCAATCTCCCCCTATGATGACAGGAAGATCACCCGGACGCTGGCACTGTTTGAACAGCACGTGGACATTGACCGGATGGTGGATAAAGTTATCACTACGGACTCTACCATCATGACCCCCAAAATGTTCGAATACGAACTTATTCGAAAAGCCAGAATCTTCAAAAAACGGATTGTCCTGCCCGAAGGAGATGAAGACCGCATATTGCTGGCAGTGGAAACCATTCTGCGGCGGGGAATTGCTGACATCACGCTGCTGGGTGATGAAAAAAAGATCCGTCAAAAAATCAGCAAGCTTGGCCTGCGCATGGATGGATTTGAAATCATTAATCCTGAAAAGTCCGAACTGCTTGAGACGTATGCCAAAGTTTATTGCGAGTTAAGAAAGCACAAGGGCATGACCATTGAAAATGCCCGGGACCGGGTGACGGACGTCAACTATTTCGGCACCATGATGGTACATATGGGTGATGTGGACGGCATGGTATCGGGTTCTATCCACAGTACAGCCGCCACCATTATTCCCT
>JACJYV010000026.1 GCA_020635905.1 Bacteroidia bacterium | reverse complement strand
GATGATCCCAAAGAGCAGCTTATGGGTTCCATCGGTGCCGTATTTAAAAGCTGGAACGGCAAACGGGCAGTATCCTACCGCCGCATTGAACATATTCCGGATAACTGGGGCACAGCCGTCAATGTCCAGACCATGGTTTTCGGCAATATGGGCGACACCTCCGCCACAGGCGTTGCCTTTACCAGGGACCCGGCCACAGGGAACAATAAATTTTATGGAGAATGGCTGGTCAATGCCCAGGGCGAGGATGTGGTGGCAGGGACCAGAACCCCCAATCCTTTGAACACCGATACCAAGAACTCACAGAATAAACACCTGCCCTCTCTGGAAGAATCCATGCCCCAGCTTTACAAGCAGTTGGTCGACATCAGGAATCTTTTAGAAGCCCATTACAAGGATATGCAGGACATTGAATTCACCATCCAGGAAGGCAGGCTTTACATGCTCCAGTGCCGGGTGGGCAAACGCACTGCCACCGCGGCCCTGAACATGGCCATGGATATGCTTGAAGAAGGCACCATTGATGAAAAAACCATGGTATGCCGTCTTGATCCTAAAATTCTGGATGACATGCTTCACCCCATTGTGGACCCGGATGCGGAAAAAACAGCCGTCAAGGTCGCTGAAGGCCTGCCTGCAGGGCCCGGCGGTGCATGGGGACAGATTGTGTTCACAGCCGAAGACGCGGTTCAATGGGCCAAGTCAGATAAAAATGTTATTCTGGTCCGTGAAGAGACCAATCCCGAAGACATTGAAGGCATGCGGGCTGCCGCAGCCGTTCTCACGGCAAGAGGCGGCATGACCTCCCATGCGGCCTTAGTGGCCAGGGGATGGGGCAAATGCTGTATTGTGGGTGCCGGTGCCCTTAAAATAAATCTTGCAACCAAAGAACTTCGTGTGGGAACCCGAGTGTTCAAGGAAGGGGATATCTTCACCCTTAACGGCACCAAAGGTATGGTCTACCAAGGCCAGCTCAAAATGAAGGACGCATCGGAGAATGTCAGATTCAAAGCATTCATGGCGATTGCGGATAAATACCGGGCCATGCAGGTCCGCACCAATGCGGACACCCCGGCAGATGCCATGACAGCCCTTGATTTTGGGGCCCAGGGCATCGGACTTTTCAGAACAGAACACATGTTCTACGGTGCGGATTCGGATAAAGCCCTTTTCCTTTTGCGCAAAATGATTTTGAGCAAAACCCACGAAGAGAGAGAAGCCGCCCTTGAAGAACTGTTCCCCTTTGTCAAAGAGGAGATCAAAGCCACCCTGCAGATCATGGATAATCTGCCCGTAACCATCCGCCTGCTGGATCCGCCCCTGCATGAATTTGTGCCCCAGTCACGGGAAAATCAGCAGGAAATTGCCGATGCCCTACATATAGACATAGAAGAGGTGTTCAAACGCAGCGAGCAGCTTTTAGAATCCAATCCCATGATCGGGCACAGGGGGGTAAGGCTTGGCATCACCTATCCTGAAATCTCCCACATGCAGGTGAAAGCCATATTTGAGGCCTGTGCAGAACTGATTAAAGCGGGTAAAAAGCCCATGCCTGAAATTATGGTACCCGTGACCTGCAATGAAAAAGAGCTGGCTTTTGTCCGGGACATTGTTACCCAGTGCCATGATCAGACGCTTAAAACTTACGAAATAGACGCCCTTCCATATCTATACGGCACCATGATCGAAATCCCAAGGGCTGCTTTGATTGCCGATAAAATGGCAGAATATGCCCAGTTTTTCTCCTTTGGCACCAATGACTTAACCCAGATGACTTTTGGGTTTTCAAGGGACGATATCGGTTCTTTCATGAACGACTACATTGACAATGCCATCCTCAGCTCAGACCCCTTTGAGACCCTGGACCAGGAAGCTGTGGGAGGCCTGGTTACAACGGCGGTGGAACGTGGACGCAGGACCCGGCCTGAAATCAAACTGGGTATCTGCGGAGAGCACGGCGGGGAT
>JACJYV010000025.1 GCA_020635905.1 Bacteroidia bacterium | reverse complement strand
ACCTGTACAGTCGCCTTGCTGAAAAATCCATCCGGCCCTGGTCCAGAAATATACCCACCAGAATCCGGCAAAGCTCAGGGTCCGCATACCAGCTGTCTGCCAAAGCCGTCAGGATGGACTGGGTGAATGTTCCGCAGATATCCTGATCCTGGATGCGTTCAAGCCAGAACCGGGCAAGACTTTTGTCCTTGGGATTTTGGGCCAGCCATACACTGGCTGCGCCCTGGATTTCCCGACGCCTGCTGCCTGAAGCCAGATAAAACCGGGCCAGGGAAGAGGTAAGCATGGGCCTTATCCGCCGCGCAGCCAAAGGAGAGACCCATGCGCTGTCATAGATCCGCACGGCCCGGATAAACTTCTTTTCAGCCCTGCCGGCAATACCGGAACGTTCCCACAACTGTGCTCCCCGAACCAGTCCTTTTATGCGCCAAAGCCCGGCAATATCCATGAATATACCAAGCCCTGAACCGCAGACCACATACATCAGGGCGATAAACACCGTAGCAGGCATGTCGAAAAGCCATCCGGAAAGCTTAGGAAACAGGATAAACCCTGAAGGCAGAACCATCAAGGTGGTCAGCCAGAACCGGACACTGATATGTCGGAGAATACGAATCATATTAATATCCCGGACAGGGGTCCTGGTCCTTTTTCAACGCCACAGCAATGGTTTGGCGATGGGCTTGCCCGGGCTGGGGCGAATCTGCTTCATCCGATACACTCTGCCCGGGTGCGGCCAGGCATCCTGTGGTCGTTTCCACTGTTTCATACCGAATATCGGCGGGAACCAGAAAATCACGTTCAGGCTCACCCTTCATGGCCCGGATCATGAAATCCGTCCAGATGGGCACAGCCCCGCGACCACCGGTAATCCCCCTTCGATTTTCATCTTTAAGTTGCTTTTTCTTGTCATACCCGGTCCATACGGACGCGCAAAGAGACGGGGTAAATCCGGTGAACCAGGCATCATTACAATCGTTGGTAGTGCCGGTTTTCCCGGCTGCCGGGCGCTTAAAGCCCAGGCGCCTGACCTCCCTGCCCGATCCCTGGTCCACAACGCCTTCCATCATGTCCACCACCTGGAAAGCCGTTGCCGCATCCAATACCCTGCGGTCCTTGACAATATGCTCAAAAAGCACCCTCCCCCTTGCATCTTCAACCCGCCAGAACAAAAAGGGTTCATGGTAAATGCCCAGGTTGGCCAATGTGGAAAATCCGGTCGCCATATCCATAACACTCACCTCAGACGCACCAAGGGCCACGGAATATACCGATTTTAACGGGCTTTTTATGCCGCAGGCTTTGGCCACATCCACGACAGCGCCAGGCCCCACATCTGCCACCAGCTGGGCGGCAACGGTATTCACCGAATGGATCAGGGCAAGCTTTAGAATAATGGGGCCCCTGAAAGTTTTTTCAAAATTCTGGGGATACCAGTCCGGTGCCCCTTTAATGGGAATGGCCACGGGCCTGTCCTGGAACACGCTGGCCGGATTGAGCTTTCTATCCCTGAACGCCGCATAGTATAAAAAGGGTTTAAATCCGCTTCCTGCCTGGCGTTTACTGTTCACGGCCCGGTTGTATTCACTGGCGTAATAATCCCTGCCGCCCACCATGGCCTTTATTGCACCGCTGGTGGTATCAATCGCCACCAGGGCGGCCTGGGGTTTTTCCTGATCCCCTTTATCCAGGCCCATGAGTTTGTCAAGCCGGGCCATCCCTTCGGTTACCGCGGTGCCGGCATCGGTTTGGAGCCTTGAATCCAGGGTGGAATAGACCTTGATGCCGCCATGATACACCACATCCTCACCGTAAACGTTCACAACCTCTTGAATCAGGGCATCCAGAAAATAACTGCCGGTGCGGGCATCTTTGCGGCCGTCGTGCAGTTCCGGGCGAACGGCATCGGCTTGGGCCGCTTCATCCGCCGTGATAAACCCGGCCGCCACCATGCGGTCGAGCACCACATGCCGCCTTGCAAGGGCCCTGTCATAATACCGGAAAGGATTGTACTGGGTGGGAGATTTGGGAAGGCCAGCAAGCAGGGCTGCTTCGGGCAGGGTCAGATCCTGGGCAGGCTTGTCAAAATACATGCGGGCCGCCTTTTCAATGCCCTGGGCCCCGGCCCCGAAATGGATCTGATTGATATAGGCCTCAAGGATCTGTTCTTTGGTATTGGTCTGCTCAATCTGAAACGCCACCAGCATCTCTTTGAATTTGCGCTGCCAGGTCTTTTCAAAACTGAAAAACAGATTCTTGGCCAGTTGCTGGGTAATGGTTGATGCACCCTGGATCTGCCCCGGTTTAAACAAGGTGATATACAGTGCTTTAACGGTCCGCAGTTTATTTACACCGTGGTGCTCAAAAAACCTGTGATCCTCGGTGGCCACAATGGCATTGAGAAAATCCGAAGATACCATGTCCAGGGAAACGGAAGTCTTCTCGCCAAGGGCGATCAGCACCTGGCCATCCTCGGCATAGATCAGACTCTGGGGGGTTTCAATAATCCGGCTTAAAGGGGAGGGCAGCTTGGGCAGGTCCTGTGAAATATGAAAAATCATCAGACAGCCTGCTGCGACCATGATGCCAACGGCAAGAAGCCCGATATAAAACAGCAGACGCAAAAGGTAGACAAACCATGAAAGCACACGCATCTGCCTACCCTTCTCCCTTCAGGACCAGGGTCAGCTGCCAGACCGCCCACTCCCGGGCTTTGACCTGCACCACCCGGGATTCGCCCAGGTTCCGGAATTCAAATCCCAGAAAGATAAAACCGTCCTGGGCGGAATTTCCCACCCCCACCCGGTCAAGGGCGCCTTTTTCGGATAAAAGATCTTGTGTATCCAGGATTAAATCGGATCTCATCTGCTCAGGCAGCCTTGAGACCGCAGAAAAGAAAAGGGCGGCAGGATAGATTCTGCCGGAAAATTCAGGTGCATCGTCCAGGGTGCCGGGCATCACGCTTTGGCTACCGTTGTTCCCCAAGGCCTGGGCATCCAGATCCACCTGCTGGACGACCCGGTTCTGGGCATCAATGAAAAAAATTTTGATGCCGCCCATGCGGCCTTCGCAGAAAATCCGGTCCGTGGCACCGCCGTTGAGCAACCACACCAGGCGTACCGGATCCACCACATTCCTGCGGCGGTAGGGGGGCAAAGACAGATACAGTTCCCTGAACCGTTCCTTGTCCAGGTTGGCCCACTCCCCGGGCCCCAGCTTGGCAACCAGGTCTGCAAAGGAATCTGCCGACTGCACTGTCCGTCCGGCGCTTTCACGCTCAATCGCCATCTGATCCAGGGATTGCAGCGCACTGACCATATGCCGTCCGGCGTCCCAGATGGGGCCATCTTCAGGACGGGCGTCATTGGTGGAGGAAAGATAATTGCCCACCAGACGCTCGCACCAGTCAAAACGAAATTCAGATACAATAATAATGCAGGTAACGGAGACAATGAGCAGATTCAAAACCGAACATATCCGCTTGAGCCATTCCGTCAAGGTGTCTGGCTCATACCAGTTTTGCGCAAACAGAATCATAAAAGAAACAAAAAAGGGCTCAGGCTTTGCCCACAGCTTTCATTGAGTCGTTAAAAACAGCATACATCTGTTCATGTTCGGACAAGGCCACGGCCAGGACATTATCCACCACAGACGCATCTTCCTGTTCAAGGTCCTGGGTTTTTACGACATAGTTTGCGCTCAGATCCAGGGCTGTCATGGGATTTCCGGTCTCAAGTCCCGGACCGATCCGGACAAGGCAGATCTTGCGGCGAAGGAACATATCCATATTGTTCAAGTAGGCAGCCATGGACTTGTCATCATCAAAGGCTTCATCCATCACCACCAGGGGGTAAACATGATACTCAAGATTTTTTAATGCCTGGGCCGGTGTTTCCGGCGTATGGGCCGTAAAACCCGCATTTCCCAGTCCGGTCATGATCCGGTTGCGGCCAAGACCGGATGATAGGCAAACCAGGGCCTGTTTCGAGACACCGCCCTGAAACTTGGACAGATCCCGGCCCATGACAGCTGAATGATGCTTGGAACCGCCATCACTGTGTTTTCCGGCTGATGCCTTAACCGGCACGGACGCCCCGCATTTGGGACATTTAAATGAAAAACTCTTGTCTTTTGGTACCTTATCGTCGGGCAGGTGTGCTTCTCTGCCGCATGTCGGGCAAGCAATTTTCATAAGTCGTCATTCCCCTCCCCATAGCTGCGGTCAATCTCAAGGGACTGAATGCCGCTGGTGGATTCACCCCTGGCACTCTTGATCCGGTCAAGACCTCTTCCCACAATATCTTTGCGTGACGCATAAGCCATGGCCGTATTCTCGTCTATCTTCGCCTCTTCATACAAACTTATAATGAACTCGTCAAAGGAAATCATGCCCTGGGGCTTGCCCGCCACAATGATGTCGTTAAAGGTCTTACCTTCGGACTCCCCGTTTAAAATGCTGTCCTTGACCCGCAGGTTGGTGGCCATGATTTCAAAGGCGGCCACACGCCCCCCGCCCACCTTGGGCAAAAGCCGCTGGGCCACCACCCACCTGACCGTATCGGCCAGACGGATGCGAACTTGAGTCTCCTCTTCCGTGGAAAACATACCCAGCAGACGGTTGATGGTCTGTCCGGCATCCACGGTGTGCAGGGTGGAAACCACCAGATGACCGGTTTCGGCAGCGGCCAGGCCGATCTCAACCGTTTCCCGGTCACGCATTTCGCCCACCAGAATGACCTTGGGGGCCTGCCGCAAGGCAGCCCGCAGACCCGAGGCAAAGGTGTCAAAATCCATTCCCAGCTCCCGCTGGTTAAAGGTGGAGCGTTTCTGGGTATGCTGGTACTCGATGGGGTCTTCCAGGGTGATCACATGCACGGACTTGGTCTCGTTGATCTTGTCCAGAAGCGCGGCAAGGGAGGTGGATTTACCGGAACCTGTGGCACCTGTAACAAAGATGATGCCGTTTTTCTCTTCAGCCATTTTATGAAAACTTTCCGGCAGGTTGAGCTGTTCAATGGTGGGGATGGTGGTTTCAAGTTTTCTTAATACAATGGCGTACTTTCCTGATCTGGAAAAAATGTTCACCCTGAATCTTGCCCGGGTGTTCAGCTGGTAGGATAAATCGCAGCTGCCTTCCCGCAGCAGGGTTTCAAGCTGTTTTCTGTCATTATTAATAAGATTGAGTGCCAGAACCTCGGTTTGAAACGGTGTGAGGATAGTGAACCCAGGCCCTATATCAACGGGCGAAAGCTGGCCTGAACTTTCCACCTGGAGAGGTTTTCCCGGCGTAATATTCAAATCCGACACATTATCGTAGGAATCCAGCATTTTAGTAAGAATATAATCAAGCTGCTGTTTTTTCATGCCTTGCTCCTATTATTGGGCTAAACCGGCTGTCACGCTTCTGTGAAGTCCGCAGGCGGATGCTTAAGAAACGACCGGAACAGTGATTTGTTATTTGATTTTGAATAGGCATCCTCGGGACTGATCTTCCCTGATTTATACAGTGCCATGATGGCATCGTCCAGAAGCTGCATCCCATACTGCTTGCCGGTCTGAATCATGGAAGGAATCTGATGGGTTTTGGAGTCACGGATAAGATTTCTCACCGCAGGGGTGGCCACAAGGATTTCCATTGCCGCACACCGGCCTTTTTTGTCAATGCGTTTAAACAGTACCTGGGCCACTATGGCACGAAGGCCGTCCGCCAGTGTGGAACGGATCTGGGCCTGCTCGGTGCTGGGGAAAACCTCAACAAGCCTGTCCACGGTTTTGTGCGCACTTGAGGTATGCAGGGTGCCAAACACCAGATGACCGGTGGAAGCCGCCTCAACGGCCAGGGAGATGGTTTCAAGATCCCTGAGTTCGCCCACCAGGATAATATCCGGGTCCTCACGCAGGGCACCGCGAAGGGCTGAAGAAAACGTTTTGGTGTGGGTCCCCACTTCCCTGTGGTTCACGATACAGCTCTGGCTTTTGTGAACAAATTCTATGGGGTCTTCCACGGTGATAATATGGTCTTTTCTGTTTCTGTTGGCCTGGTCAATGATAGCGGCAAGGGTGGTTGATTTACCGGAACCGGTGGGGCCGGTCACCAGAACAAGCCCCCTGGGCAGGTCTGCCAGTTTTGAAATCACCGCCGGCAACCCCAACTGCTCGGCGGTCATGATCTCCGAGGGGATTTCGCGGAATACGGCGGCTATACCGTTTTTCTGCATAAAATAATTGGCCCTGTACCGGGCAAGGCCGGGGATTTCATACCCGAAATCAACATCCCCAGTCTCCTCAAACTCCTTAATCTTTTCCTGGGAGGTGATTTCATAAAGCATGCTGCGCAGCTGATCACTGGTCAGCCTATCGTATTTAATTCGCTCAATGTCGCCGTGAAGCCTTAAAGCAGGCTGCTGTCCCGCGGTCAGGTGCAGGTCGGACGCCCCCTGGTCATGCATAAGCTTAAAAAACGCATCAATCTGAGCCATTTTTTCCCCTTTTGATTTGTTGTTTATTCCCTGGACTTTTTTTGAATACCGGAAACACCTATACACAAAGCAACACAGCCCTGCAAGCAGGGCGTGTCACCAGCAAAAACCTGTCTGATGTTTGAACGGATCGTCAATTGGGCGTTCAAACACGGGTTTTGTTCAAGTACTATTTGTTAGGAATCAGGCCCGACGGATAAATTTCAGGGCCGTGTCCGATTCGTCGGCCGCTTTGTTTTCTTCTTTGGTCATCTCGAGCAGTTTGGAGTGCGATTCAAGCACCGAACTGATCTGCATTTCAAGCTGGATACGCTGGCGTTTAAGTTCCGTAATGTCACTATGCAACTGGGAAAGACGTTTATGTGCCTGGTTCAGAATTTTTTCAGCCTCAACTTCTGCGTTGGCGATGGTTACCTGGGCCGATTTTTCAGCGTTTTCCTTCATCTGATCCAGTACCTTCTGGGACTGAATCATGGCATTTTTCATTGATTCTTCGCGTTTTCTATACCCTTGGTTTTCCAGATTCAACCGATGATTTTCCTGCCTGAAAGTTTCCAGTGCAGCTTCCTGGGATTCAAGCTCCCTTGCCACTTCTTCAAGAAAGGTATCCACTTCCTGTACATCAAACCCTCTGAAACGGGTGGAAAATTCTTTTTGTTTAATCACCAGCGGTGTAACGCCCATTAATAAACTCCCTTTATGGTTACCCCATCGAACGGGCCATGCCAATCAGGCTCTTTACAACAAAATTCTGAAGAAAAATAATCACCAGAAACACAACAATCGGAGACATGTCCAATCCCCCGAAATTCACGGGAAGATATTTGCGAATCTGGTAAAACACCGGTTCCGTGGCCTTGCGAAGAAACCGGACAATGGGGTTATACGGATCCGGATTCACCCAGGACAGTACGGCCGAAGCAATCACAATCCACATATAAATGTTTAAAGCATAATCAAGGACAATGGCAACAGCCATAAAGAAATTGGACAATATCAGCATTCCACATCACCCTGGTTCAGGTTATTTCCATGAAACGTTGTTACCGTGAAACAATTGAAAAGTCAAGTTTTTTTAACTTTTTCTCCACATGGTCACCGGTTAAAATGTTGTGCCGCGATATTCAAAAATTTCTCACCCAAAAACCGGGCCATCGTTTCACAAAACGAATTTTTCCTTCCCAAAAAACCGTGTGTCTGTTAGAAACACACTGACTGTTTAGATATTTACCTTTGAGAACATACGCCTAAATCATTTTGAAACAATTAATCCGCTTTATAAAAACTCTTTTTACCGGAAAGCCCAAAAAACAAGATACCGGCCCCACGACGCCCGAAACCGGAACCCCCGAACCGGTTATTGCCCCCCCTGGCAGGCAAACAAAGACGGTTGAAACGCCCAGGCCCGATCCCGGAAAACCACGCTGGACCCTGGAGAACTTTCAGGTCGAACCCCAGGAGGGAAAAACCCGGTTCCATGATTTTAAGCTTCCCATGGGGCTGATGCATGCCATCTGTGACCTGAATTTTGAATACTGCACAGATATCCAGGCCCGGCTTCTTCCCTACACCCTTGACGGCCGGGATGCCACGGCCAAGGCCCAAACCGGAACAGGCAAAAGCGCCACGTTTATAATCACCTTAATTAACAGGTTTGTGCGCACATCTGTCAAACGGGAAAAAAAATTCCCCCGGGCTCTGATCCTTGCCCCCACCAGGGAGCTGGTATACCAGATTGAAAAAGATTTCAAAAGTCTTGCCAAATACTCCCATCTTCGCATCGTCTCAGTCTTTGGCGGCACAGGTTATCACAGACAGCAGACCCTTTTAACCGAAAAACCTGTGGATGTCATTGCAGCGACCCCGGGACGTCTTCTGGACTTTATTTCAAAAAAAATGATTGATCTGTCCAGGGTGGAAATCGTTGTGATCGACGAGGCCGACCGGATGCTGGACATGGGATTTATTCCTGATGTGCGACGCCTGATTTACATGACACCCCACAAGGACAAGCGCCAGACCCTGTTTTTTTCCGCCACACTCACTGACGAGGTGCTTCGCCTGGCCGAATCCTGGACCCGGGATGCTGTGCGCATTGAAATTGATCCGGAACAGGCGGCAGCGGATACCATTACCCAGATTGTCTATTTGACCACGGAAAACGACAAATTTAAAAATGTCTGCAACCTGTTGATCAGTGAAAAACTCGAGCGGGTCATCATCTTTGTCAACCGCAAGGATACGGCCAGGTCTCTGTCGGAAAAATTATCCGGATACGGCCAGAACGTAAGCGTCCTGTCCGGGGATGTGGCCCAGGACAAACGGTTTAAGGTGCTCAACAGGTTTAAAACCGGGGCTCTTAATGTCTTGGTGGCAACGGATGTGGCCGCCCGGGGGCTTCACATTGAGAACATCAGCCATGTAATCAACTATGATCTGCCCATAGAGCCCGAGCATTACATTCATCGGATCGGACGCACCGGCAGGGCCGGAGCCACCGGCACGTCAGTGAGTTTTGCCGATGAAATGAGTTCCTTTCA
>JACJYV010000024.1 GCA_020635905.1 Bacteroidia bacterium | reverse complement strand
TGTCAAATTCGATTTCGGCTCGGATTTCCATGAAAACTCTCCCGCTTCTGTTGGGTTGCAAATTCGCTATCCGGGCAACTTTCGCTTGGGCGGTTTAGGAGGCTCCAAATCCTTTCCTGATTTCACATCCGCCCAGCGGGATTTCACACATTCCGGTATACCCTCACCAGCTTCCAGGCAGTCAGCGAACCATTTCAGGAATTTTTCGCGGTTGTGTTCAGGGTCGTTGATTGGGGTGTCTGGAGAATAGTTTTTGCAATATTCCATCAGAGAGATCAAAAGTGTTCCTACTTTCAACTCAATTCTATCTTTTGATTCGCCAAAGCATTCGGGCTTCACAAAAGGAAGTAAGCTATGAAAGAACTCTTTTCTCGACACCCATTTTGGCGAATTGCCATACAGGCCCTGGCGAAGCCATCCAGAAAGCCCTGATAGAATCGCCCCCAATACTTTTATAGGACTAAGCTTCACTTCAACAATCTTCCCCGCTCTGCCCACGGGCACCCGTGATCGGACAATCGGCTCAAAGGTCGGCCCAAAAAAATAATCCCAGTAGGCGAGCTCCTGTTCAGGAGTTCGCGTGCTGCTTTGATTAAAGATCCAGGAATTCAATTCTTCCTCGAAGGTGATTGGTTTCCGTACCAGTTTCTCGTATACGTAGTCCCAACCTTCAGGGGTTTGCAGCGGGAAAAAACGCAATAGTCCAACATCGGCGATAGGGAAATTTTCTAATTGGGCACCAGTGAAAAAGTAAACTTTTCTGGCTTCGACTTCCTTTTTCCTCATGTCCTCACTTAGGTTCTCAGCCAATGGCTCCCACATCTTTTCTCTTTCGGCGATCCAATCAGGGTCCTTGGTAAAAGACAGGTCAACCATGTTCTACTCCTTAGTTATCGATAAACACTTCTTCTGCCAGCGCTTCAGCGGCTTCGGTAAACCCGACAGCGGCGAGATCAGTCAACATTGTTCGTAAATCGCCGTATTTAATGTGCTGATTAGCCACTATGTGCGTACCCATATTGGTTTCGAAGATGACTCTTTCAGGGCGACTTGAAGGCGTCAGTGCGTGCTTGATGGGCTGAGTAAGTCCCCCGTGGATAGTCGTGGGTTTAGTGGGGTCCCCAAATTGGGGGCTGATGTCCACGTGGTTACCCGGTAACACTTTGCGGAATCGCTGAAAGCGCCATTGGAAGCTTGATTCGACCTGCACAATTGGGAAAACGCCCTCTGTTTTTTGAAGTCGGGCATGTCCAATGTTCGCAGCAGCGCGATCCAGGGAAAATTGCCGATGCAGGCTTTCCTGTAGGTTCACCGCTTTATTCAGTGACCAGACTCCAATCGTTTTGCCACCCAGCACAGCCAGTTTTTCGCGTCCAGGTCCCGTTTCGGACAATGCCTTGTATGATTTCAATTCGATCCATTGTTCCGGTTGGCCTGCGTCGCCAAGGATTATGTCTACGCGGCGCATATAGGCTTCCTGGAAATTCTCTTTGAAGGCCGCAGCCGTTTTATCTTCTAAATCATCGTGGTCGTTC
>JACJYV010000023.1 GCA_020635905.1 Bacteroidia bacterium | reverse complement strand
CACTCAAAGCAAGCACTCCACCCGACAAATTCCACCAAAATTCCACCACCCAAACAAAATTTCCCGGGAAAAGGTTATTTTGGCTTTCGGTAAATTCACCCATATCAGATCACATTGAGCAAGCGCTTCCTCCTTTTTTGCTTCATTTCCCTGCTTTGTTCCCTGCCTTCCTTCGGCCAGGAAAACGAAGCCTGGCAGCTCAATATCCGTAAATCCACCTCCCACCTCACCCTCGACGGACTCCTCGACGAGCCCGCCTGGAAGGAGGCCGACACTGCCACCAACTTTTTCCAGACCTTTCCTTACGACACCTCCTTTGCCAAAATCCAGACCCAGGTCATGGTCACCTACGACGACGTCTATTTTTATGTTGGCGCCATTTGTCTCGATCCAGACTCGGGTCATTACGTGATTCAGTCGCTCAAGCGCGACTATTCCTACCCCATCAGCGATGCCTTCGCGGTTTACATTGATCCCTTCAACGACAATACCAACGGATTCTCCTTTTCCGTCAATCCCCTCGGCGCCCAGCGCGAGGGCCTGATCGAAAACGGTGGCGGTTTCGGCGTTACCACTGCCTGGGACAATAAATGGTTCTCCAAAGTCACCCACCACGCCGACCGCTGGGTAGTGGAAATGGCCATTCCTTTTAAAACCCTGCGCTACAAACAGGATCTGAATCGCTGGCGCATCAATTTTTCCCGCAACAACCTCAAAGCCAACGAAGGCTCGGCCTGGGTGCCTGTGGCCCTCAATTACAACATCGCTACCCTGGCTTTTACCGGCCGCCTCAACTGGGACAATCCCCCGCCCAAAACGGGCGCCAACATTGCCATCATACCTTACATTTCAGGCGGTCTCAGCTCAAATTATACCATTCCCCGCACAGATTACCGCTACAACGCGGGTTTTGACGCCAAAGTGGTGGTCACGCCCTCCCTGAACCTTGACGTTACCGTCAATCCAGACTTTTCCCAGATCGAGGTGGATCGTCAGGTCACCAATCTGGATCGT
>JACJYV010000022.1 GCA_020635905.1 Bacteroidia bacterium | reverse complement strand
CCAACCGTAACGAAATCCACTCAAGCGTAACACCATCCGTAACATTGAAGCACAGAAACAGTAACGATCTGATTGAATTCCGTAACAAAATCTGCCAAAAGCTTCCCCAATAGCCAAATTGAGACTTTTGCCAATAGGTTAATACACCCCAAAACGCCATCCAAGGGCTATTTGGCTGGTAACGCAGGTGTTGGAATAGGATTGCCAGCGGCCATCTTCTTTGCCTGAAAGCATCGAAACTCCTAATCCGAGATCTGCGAAGAACTGGCGGGACAGGGAAAATTCCCCACCAATGTACAACTCTCCCCCAAAGGCGCTCATTTTGGAATTATAGGTATTGCCCTGAAAGTGCAGAGAGAACTTTTCCCTGAGCCCCAAAAAAGATGCACGGACGTATAACCCGCCCAAAAAAGAATCGTGAAAGCCGCCCGATTGCATATACCAGGATTTGAGGTAATACCTGATTCCAGCGGTATAGGCCAGCCGAAATCCTCCCTTATTGCTGTAATTGGGGGAATAAAATTTGTTCCAAAGGGAATAACCTATCCCGGCATCAATTGCCAGCCGATGGTTCAGTTTGTAGTTTCCCCCCAAAAAGGGGCTTGCTGCTCCATGCCAGGGTGCATCCCTTGCTACAAAATAGTCCAGGCCCGGATAGTGGCTAAGCCCCAAGCGGGCTGAAAAGGTTTTTTGTTGCGCATGGCAGTTGAGGGTGGTGGCAAGCAGGAGAAAGCCCACCAGCCAAAATTTTGTGAATTTCATCGCTTAAATGTTTTTTGGAAACCTGATTTTTTACAAAAAGCACTCCGCCCCCGGCCCTGTGGGCCGGGAAGCAGAGGCCAACTAACAACTATATTTTCATGCCTGCCATTATTCCCGCTGTAAAGTTGGAATAGGGGAAGGCGACTATCTCAAGCAAGCTGGGGTCGGGGTCAAAGACAAGTATCTGCCCCCTGGCGGTGCCCAGAAATGCGTAGTTAAAGAATCCTTCCAGGCTGAAGCGACCAATTCCAGCCTTCCAGCCTGCCCCCAATCCCCAACCCAGGTAAATGGAACTGGCGGTTGCGAAGTCC
>JACJYV010000021.1 GCA_020635905.1 Bacteroidia bacterium | reverse complement strand
GAATACGCCGATTACCTGATCCGCAGAATTTCATCCCAGAAACAGATCGTGATCAACGACCAGGACACGCCCCTGACCGAAGATGAATTCTATGCATTTTTGCTGAACATGACAGACTACTACAACAGCATGAACCAGCTCCACAAACGCGACTTTGATACGGATCTTCTGTTTACCCTGATCACGGAAGGGGTCAGTTCAAAACGCTTCCTGGAAGAAAAAAGCAATCTTGAGGCCCTCTCCATGACCTTGAAAGGCAAAGGATATACGCCCCAGGATATCGAATTTGACGAGGAACGAAATATCTATGAAATGGATATTCTGGACAACGCAGGACAGACAAAGCTGCTGCGTGTGGGAAGGGAAATCCTTGGCACTAACGACTACCAGAAAATGCGCCAGGCTTATGAAAAAATACAAGGCCTGAACCGTCCGCCCTTTTCCCTTTCCTCGAAGGCGGCTGATGCAAAAACAGTAAATATCCTTGAAGATTTACAGGGTCTGTACGAATTTCTGATGGCCGAAGCCAAAAAAGGGATCAATATACAGCGCTACAAAGGTCTGGGTGAGATGAATGCAGACCAGTTGTGGGAAACAACCATGAATCCGGAAAAACGGATTATGCTCAGGGTGGATATTGAAGATGCGGAAAAGGCAGACGAGATATTTACCCTGCTCATGGGTGAAGAGGTGGAACCCCGGCGCAATTTTATCCAGAAGCATGCGCTGGAAGTCTCTTCCTTAGATTATTAAATATAGTGAAGGAGAGTTGAATATGGCAGGTTTAAACAAGGTCATCCTTATCGGTAATTTGGGAAAAGACCCTGAAATCAGGTATACCCAGCAGGGACTGGCAGTGGTAAATTTTTCACTTGCCACCACTGAAACCTGGACCGACAAAAACACGGGGGAGCGCCAGGATAAAACAGAATGGCACAGGATTGTGGTATTCGGCAAACAGGCTGAAACCTGTGAAAAATACCTGTCCAAGGGAAAGCAGGTTTATATTGAAGGGCGGCTGCAGACCCGAAACTGGGAAAAAGATGGCCAGACACATTACACCACGGAAATTGTCGTTTCAAACTTTATGTTTTTAGGCAGCAGGGATGGCGGCGGCCAGTCCGGTCCAGGGGACTCAGATTACCAGAGAGGCGGATATCAGAATCAACCGAATTCCGGCGGTCGTGGTGGATATACCCCAAACCGACCTGCGCCCAATTCAGATAATTTCCAGGGACCTGCCCAGCCCGGAACGCCAGAGGGGTATGACCAATCCGTTCCAGACGATGATATTCCGTTTTAACGATTTTTATCATATTGAGGACGCGTCCCGCCGTTACTTACTCTAAAGAATCGAGGTAAGATGGAACACATCGTAGGTATAGCAGATATGAAAGTCAGCAACCGGACCGGTGATACCATTGTGACATACTCGCTTGGTTCATGCGTCGGGCTTTCAATATATGATCCC
>JACJYV010000020.1 GCA_020635905.1 Bacteroidia bacterium | reverse complement strand
CTTTTTACCACATGCCAGGGGCACTCCTTTGGAGGAGCCAATAGAAGTGGTCAGGAGGTTTTTCTTTTTAAGCTTCTGATTGGAACTGAAAGGTGATTGCTGACCGCTGATTGCTTGAAATTGGAATGTTTCCGCCAGGGGGTGGGTTTTGGTTTCAGGGGAATATGGCTGCGATTTTCATGGTGCGGTTTTGGACCATTGGATCAAATTCGTTGTGCCTGAGGGTGGCGAATTCGAGTCCGAGGCAGGCGATGAGGGAAACTCCGGGGGGTAGCGTGTCCAACTGTGGAAGGCTGACACTCATGGTAAGGGGAAAACGGGTGGCATCCTGGAGGGATAGGTATTCGGTGCGATCCGGGGCAGATATTTCTGATTGGTCGGGATGTAAGGGGTGGTATTGGTTGGACGCAGGGTCGAAGGCAAAGTCGGATATGGTGCTGGCGAGCAGCCAGAGGCGGTAATGGGTTGCGCCTGAGGGGGCTTTCATGCTGTCCTGAGGCAAGTAACCGTGGCCCAATTCAGGTATTTCGAGGGTTACGGCGGTACGTTCCGGGTTGGAAGTCAGGGTGTAAGGGGCAAAAAATATATCTTCGAAGAGGTTTTTCTTTGTAAAAGGAAAGCTTCTCAGGCCGAGCGGGTTGCAGGCAAGAGACAGCAGTCTGGTACCTTTTTCGCCCGGACCATAGGCGACGATGTTTTTTCTTATGAGGCCGGTGAGGCGTGAGGCGGTGGTGGAGTCAAAGAAGGTTGTTCTTGCCGTATTCCAACCTGCACGGATTGATTTTCCCATTTTGGTGGAGGCTCCAAATTCGCTCATGTTTTCCCGGGTCTTTTGGAAATTGGGATGAGTCATGATTTTCTTTTTGGAGGTTTGAGGTTTTCTGCGGACGACTAACTTTCCGTTTAATTCATAGAAGACGTATCCGTCGATGGTGCCTTTGATGGGGAAGATGCCTTTTAATTCTGCCATGGTGGGTTTCAGGTTAAGGTTGGGAGTTATCCGGGGTTGGTAATTTATCTGTAAGTGATCCGCAAGTGATCTGTAAGTGATCTGGAATATTTAAACTATAGCTCAAGTATACTGATAATTTACGGATAGTTTACTTGAAAATTATATTAACTATACTTAAAGTATGCTCGATCTATACGGTATGATTACTTAAACCTTGCCTGAACTATACTTGAAGTATACTTAAACTACGGGTGAACCACGGCTCAACCACGCTTCAACCACGGGTGAACTACGGGTGAACTATGGATTTTTTTGTTTTGGGGATGGGGTTAAATTTTGGGGGGATTTTTTGGAAACAACATGGTCGTTTCCGTGCGGGGTTGGGGTGGCGCCCCGATGGGGCTGATTGGCTGGCCGGGGGCCAGGGGGATAAACTCACCCCCGCGCTGCGCGCGACCCCTCTCTTCGGGGAAAAGAGGGGTGCTGGGGGGTAAGCGAATAGGAAAGGGGCATTCAATTATTCCTTTCCGGGAAGTATATAATTATTTTGCCGGGCAAGATTTTC
>JACJYV010000002.1 GCA_020635905.1 Bacteroidia bacterium | reverse complement strand
TAATTTAGCTATTAATGTTTGACCCCCGCGGGGTCACCTTATTCTGGCCCTTGGCCCGAGTATGGGTGCTACGAGGGAACTGAAATTCCCAATCATATCTGAAATTGATGTCTCCCTTAAGTTTACGCCTAGGTGACAAACCCGGAAATCCCCTCTTCCCGCGCTTTCCATTTAATGACAAAAGGGATTATGAATTGAAAAAAGCCTGGAACTGTATGGATGGCATCTTTGATGGATTATTTTTTCAGATCATGGGCTTTGGGTGGGGCAATGTTTACCTTTGGGAAAAGTGATGCCATGCTGAAAATTGAACATCTGGGTTTTGCGGTCAGGAGTCTGGAAAGCGCCAATGCATTGTTTGCGGACCTCTTTGACCGGGAACCCTATAAGCAGGAGGAGGTGGAAAGCGAAGGGGTGAAAACTTCGTTTTTTCAGGTTGGGGATTCGAAAATCGAGCTGCTGGAGGCTACGCGGCCCGATTCGGCTATTGCGCAGTACATCGAGAAACGCGGCGAAGGCATGCACCACATCGCCTTTGAGGTGGAGGATATCCATGCCGAAATGGAACGCCTGGTGGCGAAGGGCTTTCGCCTGATTCACCAGACGCCTAAGGACGGCGCAGATAATAAACTGATCTGCTTTCTGCATCCTAAAAGTACTAATGGGGTGCTGGTGGAGCTGTGTCAGGAAAAAAGGCCTACGGCCTTTTTTTAGCTGCGAGCTTCAAGTTCCAAGCCTCAAGCATTTTTTGCAGCTTAAAGCTGCATTTGTGCTCGAAGCTCGCAGCTTGGGGCTTGCAGCTCCCCCTTTACCTGAAGCTAAAAGTCGCTACTTCCAGTACGTCGTCGCCCTGGTCGAGGCGGACGGTGACTTCTTCCATTTTCATTTCGGAGGTGCCGAAACGGCTGTAGAAGGTGAGGTGGAGGGTGGTGGGGCCCACCAGGGATTGCTGGTAATCGGCGTAGTACTTCACTTTGACCACGTAGTTGCCGGCTTTGGCTTTGTGCAGCATGTAGGCCTCGGGGCCGTAGCCGCCGGTCATGTCGTCGGTGAGGTAGCCGCCCATGTAGGTGACGCGGTTGCCGTAGTAGCAGCGCTCGCCGTTGGGGTCGATGACCCAGAGGTCCATGTCGCAGTTGTCGGCATCCCAGTCGAGCACCACCCGCACGTCTGAGGTGAGGTTTTTAAGCAGACGGGAATCGATCTTGCCGGTTTCGAGCCTGCGGTGACTGGTGGCCAGGATGGTATTGATTTCTTCGAGGGAGATGAGCTCTATGCCATTGAAGCGCTCGTCCCAGGGCCGCCTGATAACTTCGTAGAGTTGCTCTATGGCTTCCTGGTTTTTGCCTGCGCGGGCCAGGGCCAGTCCCAGATCGCGGTAGGACTGGGGCTCGTCGGGACGGAGGTCTCTGACCTCCTCAAAGGTCATGGCAGCCAGGTCTGGACGGTTGAGCTGGATGAGGCGGTGGGCCATGATGCGCAACACACGGTGGTTTTCCAATTCGAGTTCGGCCAGGTTGCTGAGCACCCGCATGGCGAGGGCAGCCAGATCGTTGCGACGGAAGTAATCGGCTACGTCCAGATAAAAGGAGGGCGCGGTGCCGTATTGCTTTTTGAGTTCGAGGTAAAGTGGGTAGCGGTTTTCGGGGGCGGTCTCTTTGAGGGCCCTGAGGTAGGGCTCGTCGGGATCCCAGTTTTTGACTTCGATGGAGCTGACCAGCTTGTCCTTGCCGCCCGCTTCTTCTTTCTTTCCACTTTCGGTGGACGGGGCTGCATTGGAATTTCCGAAAACATCCGGTTCACTCCCCCAGCCTTCATCGACAGACTCTTCTGCGGAATCCATTTCCATGCTGGAAAAATCGTCGGCATCAGAGCCTCCCCAATCCCCAAATCCGTCGTCCATGGCTTTGGATTCCTTGAGGGAAGGAGGGGGCGTATCCATAGGCCAGGTTTTTTCCCAGTGCTCGATGCGCTCTTTCCAGATGGCGGCCACCTGGTCGAGGCGTTCCTGCTCGGCCCGCTTTTCAGCTTCCTTGAGTTGATTGATCTGGGCAAAATAATCGCTTTGCATTTCTTTGGGGGGCACGATCTGAAACTGGACGTAGTCTTCGAGGCGATCGAGCACAATGAGGGAGGTATTGGGGGTGACAATGGTGTATTCCTTGCCGAGTTGGGTGATGCGGTCGGCATTGGCTTTGGGATTGAGGAGTAATTCGGCCAGTTTTTTCTGGGCCCAAAGGCGTCGCACTTTTCCCGTTTCTGAAGTTTGGGTGGATTGGTTGAGGCGAATGCGCTCCGTATGCAGGACTTCTCCGTTGATGCCAAAGTTGAGGGTGATTTCGGCGGTGCCGGTTTTGAGTTGGCCCGCGAGGGAGAAATCGCCCTGCACCTCCCGGGGCAGGGAGGGATAGACATCGGTGACTTCCACGCTGCTGTATTTGGCGCCGAGGTATTGGTAGGGAGCCCCCATGAGGATTTTGAAGGCCTCGTCGGTGGACAGGCGGTTGAGGTTGAGGTACTGCCCGCCGCTGGCAGCGGCGATGAATTTCAGGTAGCTGTGCTCTGCCACAGGTGCAGAGTTGATGACCCGGATGGGTGCACTTACGGGTCGCAACTGGCCGGGGCCGAAGTTGGAAATGCCATCTGAGCAAAGGATGAATTCATCGGTTTTGATGGATTGGAGATCAAGGGCACCCAGGGAAGTGCCGCCGTCGAAGGGGATTTTTTCGAGGGAGGATTTGAGCAAATCCCAGTTTCCGTTGCTGAGGAAGAATATTTTTTCGTTTTCGGGCAGGTGGGCAAAGGTGATGAGGTGAATTTTCGCATTGCCAATTTCTTTGAAATACTTGTCGAGCAGGGCAAATTCACGCTGCAGGTTGCGGGCAGCAGCAGAGGAGGAGGCATCCCAGACCAGTACCAGGTCTTTGGGCAGGGTGCGGGGCCGGGATATGACGGGAGGCTGGATCTGGAGGTAAAACCAGCTTTTCTGGTTTTCATCTTTTTCCACGAAGATCTGCTGGTAGTCGGCGGGGCGCGGCAATACAAATCCCAGTTGTTTGTTGGGGAGGTAATTTTCCTCGTGCATTTCGGCCACGTAATTTTCCTGCCAGTTTTTGAAGGTCAGGTTGGCCAGTTGGTTTTGATCGAGGCGGGGAGCAATTTTCTGCTTGAAGACCTCCACTTTGAGGTTGAATTTGTCCACCTTTTCTTTGAAATTGAGGGGCAGGAGGTAGAGATTCCCCGTTTCAAGGGATTTCAGTTCCTGCTCAAAGGCAATGAGGAGGCGCTTGTGCCCGTGGGCAGGTATGGGGTAAATGCGGGCTTTGAAGTTCTCGCCTTTGGTCCATTCCAGGAGGCCCGGGTCGATGTTGCGTCTGACTACTGATTCGAAAACCATTTCACCTTTTTCCTTTTCCACCACCACTCCTTCGCGCATCTGTCCGTTTACGTCAAGGGCAAAGCGGCTCACGGTCTGGCCTTCCCCCAGAGGAAAGTAGAACTGGCCTTCCAGGATGCGGTCGGTGGCGTTGAAAAAGCTCATTTCCATGGTGGTGGTGGCGATGGCCCCCACCACTTCCACCCGAATGGACAGTTCGTCCATGTGCAGGGGGCGGGAACCTCCCTCCTCTTTGATCATGATGGTGGGGAAGGAAGAATTTTGGGCCTGAAGCTGGCCCAGGAGGCTACAACCCAGCCACACCAGGGTGGCCAGGCTGAGGATTTTGTGTTTTGGGTACATTTTTTGCGGGGTTTGCATGTTGATTTGGATGATTGGTTTTTCGGGAAAAGTTGTTCATTTCTTCAATCTTTTTCCCGGGTCATTGGTATGGTGTCGGGAATGCGTATATTTCATATTAAATTATAAAACCTTTCGGTAACAAAGATGAGATACCTCAGTCGCACGTTGTTTTTGCACTTATTTTTACTGGTTTTCTGTCTGTGGGCAGGATTTTCGCCCGGGCTGCTGCCTGCGCAATCCAGCGGGGCGCAGATTTCGTGGGATGACGACGATGAGGAGGAGGAAGGTGATGATGTGGGCGCTATTGCGGCCGACATTCCGGTGGTGGAGGACGTGACGATTTTGGTGAACGGGGAGGAATTTGACCTGAAAGACGACATGGAATTTGAGAAGGAAAAGGTGCTGGAGGTTTCCATTCGCTATCTTCGTCCCAATTCGTGGGTTTCGGTGCAGTTGCAAAAGGCTGGCATGAAGCTGACCCAGCAACGCTATCAGGCCAATGAACTGGGCGAACTGGATCTGGAAATCAAAACGGGGAAACAAAAGGTGAAGGGTACGGCCAAAATCTGGTACACGCCCAATGGGTCGAAGGAGCGGAAGGAGCGGAATGTGAAGGTTAAGGTGGTTTAAACCTCAATTGGCAATGAACAATGAACCATGAGCAATTAACATCGTTGCTTTCTGCACCTGGGTCTGCTTTAGCCTTCTTTTTTTCAGAGATTCACAATGATGTTTAATCTTAAATCTGAATAAAATGCTTGAAATTGTATTTCTGATCTGGCTTTCCAACACCCTGAAGAAAAGGGCGGCCAGCTATGGTATCAGCGCAGGTGGCTATATCGCTGCGTTTGTGGTAGGTTGGATCGTCTGGGAAATCCTTGCGGTGGTAATGTTTATGGGCGGCGACAGCCCGCTGATGATTTTGCCCCTGGCCTACGGCGGCGGGATTGCTATTTACTTCCTGGTAAGGATGTTTCTGGATAAGGCCGGGGAGGCCCATATTACGACGGCTCCGCCGAAGTACCAGGAAAATCAGGCCAACCAGCAGGGGCAGCAGGGTTCTGGTGAGGATTTCTTCTGAATCCTGGCCTGTTTTTTAACCACTGAGATCATGTGGCAAAGGCACTCCTATGGAGGAGGGTCCGGGAGTTCACAGAGATTAGAGCTTCCCATTGGGTTTTTGGTTTCAACACAAAGGCACAAAGTTCTCAAAGGATTTTTTGATGTGAAGCTTCCGCTATTGTTGTGGTTTTTAAACTAATAGGCACATGCCAAAGGCCACTCTTTGGGGCAACTAAAAAAACACAGAGGCACAGAGTCATCTATACTGGCCAGGAGGTCTTTTTATGGGAAGCTGCCGCTTCTGACGAAGGTTGTTTTTTCAATGAGGACACAGAGATTTTTGGCTTTGCCAAATTGTGTGCTCGCAGCTCGTAGCCAGAAGCTTGAAGCTAATTACTGAACCAGCGAATAGCTGGTGAGGGTGCGGGTGCGGAGGTGTGAATCGAGGTGGAAGGTGGTGGTGTTTTCCACGTCCTGGCGATAGGATATACGGATCAGTCCCACGTCGGGGGCCCAGAACTGATTGCCAAAATCATGCACGGTGAAGGTGCCCGCCGGGCAGGTCAGTTGGGTGGTGGTGCTGTTAAGGGTCAGGGTGTCGGGTGAGGAAGGGCCAATCTCGCTGTTTGCAGTATTATAACAATCGAACCACATCATACCTTCGGGGACAAATATTTCGCCCACACTCATGGGATATTTGATCACATAATCCCCCTCAAACAACTGTATGGCTCCAGACTCGCCCTCGAAGCCCATGAACACGATCCCCGTTTCGTCCGAACGGACGAAAGCGGCGAAGCCACAGCTGTCTTTGGTGTAAGCCACCTTCCAGGCTTCCATGCGGCGGCGATCGCCGAAAGGCTCATCCAGGTAGCCTTCACGGGTTACTTCCCAGGTGAAGGAGGTCACGGTGGTTTCTTTGGGAATCGAATCCTGGAAATACACCAGGGTATCCGTATAGGTCCAGCTGTTGCCTATGGCCAGCGGGAAGATGCGGTTGTCTGTATTGGGGATCCGTTCGGCCTTTTTGCAGGAAAGAAGACCCAACAAAAGCAGGGAGAAGAATGCTAATTTTTTCATCGGGGTCTGGTTTGTTCGTTATAATGGGGCCAAAGGTAAACTCCCACGTCCAGTTCGGCATTGAGCTGGAGATTTTTGCTGAATCCGGTCTCCGTGATCAGCAGATTGTCGGATTTGCGGGTGCCCACCATGGCGGCGCCCAGTTGCAGGTGGGCATAAATGCGTTTGGCAAAAAACATCTTCAATCCGGCCAGAAAGGTGAACTTATCCTGGTCGAGCACGGCCAGCTTGCCAAATTTATAATTTCCGTTGAAACGGTTGTAATAGACGGAAGCTACAAAAAAACCCACCTGTTTGTCGCGGGCCATGGGTACGATATTTTGGGTAATGCCCATGGTCAAAACGGGGAAGAGGGGTAAAACCCTGAAGGTAGTTCCCCGGCAGGAAAGGTCTATTGAAGGCAAAAAGGTGAAATGGATATGGGAAACTCCGTCAGAAATTCCGGCATTAAACCACCTCAAATGTGGTTTTTCGTTTTGCCCCATGCCCAACTGAGCAAAGTGCACCATCAACACCCCTGTGATCCAATATTTCATTAGCATTTTCATTTGCTCTGTTTGCGAAATTAGGAAATTTTTCCTCGTTGAGGAAAAATGGGTTGGAATGGCTTGTATCGCGAAGATCGCCAAGATTTTTGGGCCCTCCCGAACGCTTTCGGGATTACGTTGGTTGGGATGGCAAAGTACGCTAAGCTGGACGGATTTATTTCATTTCAGCTTTGGGATCCCGAAAGCTTTCGGGATTGGTCACTTCAACCCACGAAATGCGGATAACAACCCCTTTGCGTGCTTTGCGATACCCAAAAACGAAATGAAAAATCCCCTATTTCTCGTCCCCGGTGGAATCGAGGGAGGAGGCGGCATGGGGATCGTTGACGGCAACTGTCTGTGAGGTACGGGGTTTGCCGACAAATTTTTCCAGGTGCTCGGCATCCACAAAACTGCGGCCCTGACTGGAGTAAAAGTCTTTGGAAATGGAATATTCAACTAATACGTGACGATAACCCTCTTCAATGGTGCTCCCCAGGTTCATAAAAGGCGAAAAAGCCAAAACCAGCAGGAAAAATGCAATTCCGGCAATGGCAACATTTCTGAGTATGAGGGTACGTTCAGGAGTCATCGTTCAGTTAGTTGATTCAACTGGTTCAAAGTTCTGTAAAAAGACAGAAAAATTAAAGACCGAATAATTCAGATTCTTAGGAAGACAATTTTCAAAGCTCCCTGGAATCCGCCTAAAATTCTGTCCAATTTTTCCACTAATCCGCCTGTAACCATGTGAATAACCTGCCTTTCTATCCAGGTTGAAGGGTTGTATTTTTGTTGCTCAGCTACCTTCGGGCGCATGAAATACCCGGTTTTTATCCGGAAAACCTCGACAAAGGACGCCTCACGCTTGTAATGCAAAATTAGTCTCTGCCTGGCGAACCTGGTGCAGAGGACAGAAGCACGTTTTTAACCAGCAGATTTTAACTGATGTCTGAAATTAATCCAGTAAAATACGACGAAGATTCAATCAAATCCCTCGATCCACTCGAACATATCCGCATTCGTCCGGGTATGTACATCGGGAAACTGGGTGATGGAAGTTCACCCGACGACGGGATTTATATTCTGCTCAAAGAGGTCATCGATAATTCCATTGATGAATTTCTGATGGGAGCAGGCAAAACCATTGAAGTTTCCATTACCCAGCACCGGGTGCGGGTGCGCGACTACGGGCGCGGCATTCCGCTGGGCAAGGTGGTGGACTGCGTTTCCAAGATCAATACGGGCGGAAAATTCGACTCAGAAGCTTTCCAGAAATCCATCGGGCTCAACGGTGTGGGAACCAAGGCGGCCAATGCGCTGAGCGAGCAATTCACCGTGCAAGCCTACCGCGATGGCAAAACCAAAATCGCCGAATTTGAGCACGGTAAACTGGTCAAGGATCATCCCATCGTGGAAAACACCATGCGTAACGGCACCCTGATCAATTTTACGCCCGACGCCAGTATTTTCAAAAACTACCGCTTCAACTCGGAGTACATTGAAAATATGATCAAGAATTACACCTACCTCAACCAGGGTCTGACCATCATTTTCAACGGGCAAAAATACTCTTCTGAAAACGGCCTCAAAGACCTGATCGAGGACAAGTCAGACGAAGGTTCGCTGCGTTACCCGGTCATTCACCTGCGCGGACACGAAATCGAGGTGGCCCTGACCCACAGCAACCAGTACGGCGAGCAGTATTACTCCTTCGTAAACGGCCAGTACACCACCCAGGGAGGTACTCACCAGGCAGCCCTGCGCGAATCTGTGGTCAAAGTTTGCCGGGAATTTTATAATAAAAACTTTGATCCCCAGGACGTGCGGGCCTCTATCGTGGGTGCGATCGCGGTGCGGGTACAAGAGCCTGTGTTCGAATCCCAGACCAAAACCAAACTGGGATCGACCCATACCGAGCCCGGCGGGGAAGGCAAATACATCCGCACCTGGGTCAATGATTTTCTCAAAACCGAACTTGACAACTTCCTCCACAAAAATCCGGACATCTCCGAGCAATTGCTCAGGCGAATTCAGCAGTCGGAAAGGGAGCGCAAGGAAATGGCCGGCATCAAAACCCTGGCCAATAAACGGGCCAAAAAGGCCAACCTGCACAACCGCAAACTGCGGGATTGCAAAATCCATTTTGACAAGGGAGATGAACGTGCAGCCGAAACCACCATCTTCATCACCGAAGGTGACTCAGCTTCGGGCTCGATCACCAAAGCCCGCGATCCGCATACCCAGGCCGTTTTTTCGCTCAAGGGAAAACCCCTCAACAGTTTTGGCCTGACCAAAAAGATCGTGTACGAAAACGAGGAATTCAACCTCGTGCAACACGCCCTGAATATCGAGGAGGGCATGGAAGGTCTGCGCTACAACCGCATCGTGATCGCCACGGATGCCGACGTGGACGGCATGCACATCCGCCTGCTGCTGCTGACTTTCTTCCTCCAGTTTTTTCCCGACCTGATCCGCAACGGGCACGTGTACATCCTGCAAACCCCGCTCTTCAGGGTGCGCAACAAAAAGGATACCATCTACTGCTACGACGAATCGGAAAAACTGGCCGCCATGGAAAAGCTGGGCCGCAATCCCGAAATCACCCGCTTCAAAGGTCTGGGTGAAATCTCTCCCGACGAATTTGGGCAGTTTATCGGCGAATCCATGCGTCTGGAGCCAGTGATTATTAAAAAAGATTCTCCCCTGGCCGAAATGCTCAACTATTTCATGGGCAAAAACTCTCAGGAACGCCAGGAATTTATCATCCATAACCTGAGGGTGGAAAAGGATTTGGTTGTATGAGATTTGAGACATTCAGATGTCAGATTTCAGAGAAGAGCGAACAGCACCCTCCCTGTCTGAAATCTAAAATCTCCCAATCTAACATCTAGTAAAATGATCGAAGAACAAGAAAATAACAAAACTCCCAATGGCGACGAGCAAATGGTCGCGGCCACGCCGGTGGCGGGATTATTTGAAAACTGGTTTCTGGAATACGCCTCTTATGTGATTCTGGATCGGGCGGTCCCTTACATCGAAGACGGGCTGAAGCCCGTGCAGCGCCGCATCCTGCATGCCATGCGCGAGATGGAGGACGGGCGCTATAATAAGGTTGCCAATATCATCGGGCAGACCATGCAGTATCACCCCCACGGCGATGCTTCCATCGGCGATGCCATCACCAATCTGGGGCAAAAAGAGCTGCTGATCGATACCCAGGGCAACTGGGGCAACATCCTCACGGGCGACCGCGCAGCTGCGCCGCGATACATTGAGGCCCGCCTCTCCAAATTTGCCCTGGAAGTGGTTTTCAATCCCAAAACCACCAACTGGCAGCTTTCCTACGACGGCCGCAAAAACGAGCCTGTCACCCTGCCGGTGAAATTTCCGTTGGTGCTGGCCCAGGGCGTGGATGGGATCGCGGTGGGATTGTCCACCAAAATCATGCCCCACAACTTCGTGGAACTGTGCGAAGCCTCCATTGCCTACCTGAAAAAGCGCAGCTTCAATCTGTACCCCGACTTCATGACGGGCGGCATGATCGACGTGGAGGGCTATAACGACGGAGGACGTGGAGGTAAAATCAGGGTAAGGGCACGGATTGAAATTCTGGACAAAAAGACCCTGGTGATCCGCGAAGTGCCTTTTGGTACCACCACTTCCAACCTCATTGACTCTATTCTCAAAGCCAATGACAAGGGCAAAATCAAGCTCAGGAAGGTGGATGATAATACGGCCCGCGACGTGGAAATCGTGATTCACCTGCCCAACGGCGTTTCGCCCGACATTACCATTGACGCCCTCTACGCTTTCACAGATTGCGAAGTCTCCATTTCGCCCAACTGTTGCATAATCATTGATGAGCAACCCGTGTTCAGCAATGTGAGAGACGTGCTGAAAATGTCCACGGACAAAACGGTGGCCCTGCTCAAACTGGAACTGGAGATCAAAAAGGCAGAATTACAGGAAAAATGGCATTTGTCCTCCCTGGAAAAGATCTTCATTGAGAATCGCATTTACCGTGATATTGAGGAGTGCGAAACCTGGGAAGCGGTCATTTCCACCATTGACGCGGGCCTGGCCAAATACGTGGCGACGCCTTCCACGGTCAAGCCCAACGACAAACGCCTGCTCATGGTGCGCGACATCAATGAAGATGACATTGTGCGCCTCACGGAAATCAAAATCAAGCGTATTTCCAAATTTGATAGCTTCAAGGCCGACGAACTGATCAAGAGCATTGAGGAGGAACTGGAGGAAGTACAGCATCATCTGGACAACCTGATCGACTTTGCGGTAAATTATTTCCGTAAACTGATCGAAAAATACGGCAAGGGCCGGGAGCGTCGCACGGAAATTCGCGCTTTTGATACCATTGCCGCCACGAAAGTGGTGCTGGCCAATGAAAAGCTTTACGTGGACCGGGTAAACGGCTTTGTGGGCACAGGCCTGAAAAAGGAGGAATTTGTCTGCGAATGCTCTGATCTGGACGATATCATCGTTTTCCGTGAGGACGGATCCATGAAAGTGGTGAAAGTGGCGGACAAGGTGTTTATTGGCAAGGGAATCATCTACGCGGGGGTTTTCGACAAAAACGACGACCGCATGGTGTTTCACCTGATCTACCTCGACAAAAAGGACAAACGCTACTATATCAAGCGTTTCCGCACGGGCGGGGTGACCCGCGACAAGGAGTATTTCCTCACCAAAAGCAACGTGGCAGGCCAGGTCCTTTACTTTACCGCCAATCCCAACGGGGAGTCTGAGGTGGTGACGGTTTACCTCAAGCACAAAGCCCGCATCAGGGCCCTGCAATTTGATTTCGACTTTGCCGAACTGGCGATCAAAGGCCGGGGAGCGGGCGGAAATGTACTCAGCAAGAACGAGATCAAGAAGATCGTGCAGAAAAGCCGGGGTGTCAGTACCCTTTCTGGGCGCGACATCTGGTTTGATCCAGCCATCAAACGTCTGAATACGGATGGAAACGGCACCTACCTGGGCAATTTCCAGGGCGACGACCGCATTGTGGTCCTCTTCGAGGATGGCTCCTACGAGCTCACCAATTTCGACCTGACCAACCGCTACGAAGGCAAGGGCAAGGTCACAGAACTGGCCAAATTGCGCAAAGACACGGTGATCAGCGCCATCCATTACGACGGAAAATCGGGCCGCAATTATATCAAGCGTTTCCAGATTGAAACCACCACCCTCGACACCAAGTTTTCCTTCATCACGGAAGACGAAAAGTCAAATCTGATTTTTGCCACCGCACAATACCATCCTGTGGTGAATATCATCTACAACAGCCGCAAAGTGGATGATCAGGAGGTGAAACTGGAGGAATTTATTGATGTGAAAGGCTGGAAGGCCGTGGGAAATAAGCTTTCTGAATCCAAAATCAAAGAAGTGGAACTCGAATCCTTTACGGCCGTGACCAAGGAATGGGAAATGGCGCAAAGGAAAGGCCCGGGACGGGACGAAGAGGAAGATGAGGCGGATGACGACGAAGCGGATCTGGATCCCTCGGACGAAATGGATGATAACGAAGCAGAGGAAAACGAGGATGCTGCCGAAGGCTCTGAGCCCAAAGTCGCCAAACCCGTGCAGGAGATCCCCAAACAGGACCCGAAATCTGTACCTTTTGAAATTGAGGACAAACGCGAAGAGAAGAAAAAGGGGAATGATAACGGGACGCTGACTTTGTTTTAAGTAGTTTTTAGTTCTAAGTTGTAAGTTCTGAGTTCCCAATTGGCAGTTATAAGTTCTGTGATGAGCCAATCCAAGAACTACCAACTAACAACTAAATCAATCCAGAGGATTGAAGCCGCGAAGCGGGGGTGTATTTTGGCGAAGCCAACCAGGGTGGGGTGGCCTTGCCAAATCGACCATGGGGAGATTCATGAGCGCCTTTGAAATAAGCAAACCGAATAAAACCAGGGGGCGGCCTTGAGCGAGGGGTCCCGGATAGCTATCGGGA
This sequence comes from Bacteroidia bacterium, assembly GCA_020635905.1. Lineage (GTDB taxonomy): Bacteria > Bacteroidota > Bacteroidia > J057 > JADKCL01 > JACJYV01. The sequence goes on along the minus strand of JACJYV010000002.1, from coordinate 1,388,925 downwards.
GGGCGGCAGGTGGCTTTGTGCGGTGGGTCAGTGGTGTGAGGGGGCAGGGTTTAGGTTTTGGCGCTTTTTGCTTCTTTTTCTAAAAAAGAAGGCCCGCCCGGCCAGGGCACCCCAAAAATTAACCATCATCACCAAATTTTGCGACAATTTGTTGTCGCTCACATCACCCTAAGGGCCTAAGAACCAACAACTAACCCCCACCATGCGGGAACTTAGAACTCAGAACTAACAACTAACATCCACCATCGGTCGCGGAGCTGATCTACGGACAAATGGGAGTCTTCGTATTCTGAGGAAAGGGATTGTTTGATGGAGACAAAAATCAATTCTGCATTTGCTTCCCGGCAACCTTTGACCAGGTTGAAGGCCGCCAGCAGGGCATATTCAGGCTTGGCAGCCATTTCAAATTCATAATCTGTGCGGGCCAGATATACAAAATCGCTCAACTGGGTCCAGGCCGCTTCGCCGGCCGCATCCCGAAACAGGTGTTCAAAATCCTGATTTTCAAAGGAGCGGGAGTAGGATTCCTCCAACTGCGTCACCACATTAGCTCTTACCTCAATTTCGGCGCCGATGCCTCCCTCCACAAAATGAAAGGGATTCTCCTGCAAATACCCGCTCAGATACTGAAGGGAATTTTGCAAAGCCAGCCAGGCACACCTGATTTGCACGGCCAATGGCAGGGATTGGAAAAACTCAGGGCTGTATTGGAGGGGAAATTCCAGCTGAAATTACTTTTCCTCGAATAATAAAACGGTACGGGGATCCAGCACCACGCGGTCCACTTCTTTGCTCACGCCCAGGGAAACCATCAGTTTGCGGTCTTTAACCTGCACCAATTGCAGCATGGGACTTTCGTCGCCTTTGAAATAAATCTCGATCTCGAGGGGAAATTCAAAGAGATTCGCCTGGGTTTGCTCCACCGTCAGGTCCACCCGATCTTTTTTATTCACGGCAGTAACTTTCAATACGGGGTGGCCGGGAGTGAACAGCCATTGCTGAAAAAACTTCTTCAGATCCTTGCGGCTTTCTGTTTCCATGATGCGCTGCAACTCATTGGTCAGGGCATTGCCATATTTATACCTTTCGTAATAAACGCGGATGCTCTTGACAAAAAACTCATCTCCAATGCGGTCGCGCAGCATGTGCAGCACCCAGCTACCCTTTTGGTAAGAGTTGGGGTTGAGCAATTCGTTCCAGTTGGTAACGGTGGTATCCACGACAGGGGCCTGTTTTTTGGCATGGTAGGCGCGGATGGTTTCGCGGTCTTTTTTCATGCGCCCGGCCAGGGCCTCCTTGCCATTTTGCTTTTCAAACCAGAGGTGGGTAAAGTAGGTGGCAAAGCCCTCGCTCAGCCAGATGTGGTGCCAGTTGGCTTCTGAGGCAGAATTTCCAAACCACTGATGGGCAATTTCATGGGCCAGCAGGTCTTCGCAGGTGCGTTTTCCGTCAACGGAATTTTCTGCGTAAAAAATGCAGGAAGCATTTTCCATCCCGCCATACCGGGTTTTGGACTGCACATTGGCCAGTTTGTCGAAGGGGTAATTGTCAACCTGGCCTACGAAGAAGGGCAGGATTTTGGCGGCCAGGGCATAGTCGTAAAATCCTGCTTCGCGGTCCTGGCGAAACACCCAGGTGGACATGGGCACGCGGCCTACCAGACCCAGGTTTTGCACTGCAAAAGGTGCCGCGCCAAAGACCATGACTTTGGTCGGCAATACGTAATCAGTTTTCCAGTGGGATAGCATTTTTCCGTTTTCGAGACAGCTCTGCTCGACCAGGGTGCCATTGGCCACCACCTGATAATGAGAGGGGGCAGTGATGAGAAACTCAACCGTGGCCTTGTCTGAAGGATGGTCCACACAGGGAAGATAGTGATGGGCGCGGTTGGGCCAGTTGTCACCGAAAAAAGTGCGGTCTCCGTGCTTGTTTTTGCCGATGATCAGGCCGTCCGCGGGCACACCGCCATACTGGATCAGCAGGTTGATTTTGGACCCTGCTTTGAGTGGTTCGCGGGGGGTAATGCGTAAAATCCCTTTTTCGTGGGAGAAAGAAGCCAGTTTGCCATCCACCTCCATGCGCTCGATTTTCATGCCTTTGCCCTCATTCACATCCTGAAAATCCAATTCAATGGTTTCCATATCCTGCTTGATCTGCATGGCCAGAGCGGCCTTGCCCTCAATGCGGTCGTTGTCATCCCCGATTTCGATTTCGAAATGGTAGGAAAGCACGTCCAGCGCCTGGTAACGCTTTTGGTGACCCTGGCCAAAAAACAGCCCGGGCAGGAGAATCAGCAGAAATAAAATTGATTTTAATCGCATAACTGCAAAATTAAGATAAGCAGGCAGAAAATAAAATGATAGGCGCTCCTAAAAACTTGGGGTGTCAGGTCTTAGGAGTTAGGTTTTGGGAGTTAGGTATGGCCACCTGCAGTTGAAGTTTTACTTCCCGTTAATTCCTCATACAATCGTCCGCTATCTGAAATCTAACCGTCTAACATCTGACTATCTAACATCTATTAATCTAAAATCTGCCAAAAAACCTATCTTGCAGCATGTTTAAATACCTTTTGCCGGTTTTGATGTTGCTGCAATTTCCATTGCAGGCGCAGATCACGCGGGTGGCGCACCGTGGCGGGCGCACGTTGGCGCCCGAAAATACCCTGGCCGCCCTGCGGGCGGGGATGGAATACCCCATTGATTTCTGCGAAATAGATGTGCACCAAACCCGCGACACGGTGGTGGTGCTGCACCACGACGAGACCCTCGACCGCTGTACCAACGGCAGCGGGCGCATTGACCACACAGATTTTGAAGAAATCCGTAAACTGGATGCAGGCAGCTGGTTTGGGGAAAAATATGCGGGCGAAAAGGTGCCTACTCTGGAGGAAGCCCTGGATCTGGTGAACGGAAAATGCGGGCTCTGGATTGAGATCAAAGGGGGAGCGGCAGATTATCCCGGGCTGGAAGCCCGGATTGTGAGGTTGATTCGCAAGAAAAAAGCCCATGCCTGGGTACAGGTGATTAGCTTTGATACCCAGGCCCTGAAAAGAATACACGCCCTCGATCCTGAGATCAAACTGCAGAAACTGCTGGTTTCAAATCTGGGTGCTTTTCCTTTCTTCCTGGACAAGGGGCTCAGGGGCGGTTCGCCCCGCCGCCTGGACTTTGTGGATGGGTATGGAATTTATTATAAAACCGTGCACAAATCCCTGGTCAGGCGCATGCACAAATGGGGTAAAACCTGCAATGTCTGGACCGTCAACGGGCAGGAGAACATCGCCCGCATGCGGGAATTGGGGGTGGACGGTATCACCACAGACGAGCCAGGCTGGTTCAGGGAACAGAGATAATTCCCCCAAAAGTTCTGGTTTTTCACTAAATTTGATCCCTGAATACTGCCACCTGAATGGCGGGCAACATCCCCCAAAAGCCAACAGATTCACTGGAAAACCATATTTATTCCATCCATGAAGAATTTTCATTCACAACCCCTTTTCTTTTTGCTCCTGCTGCTGCTTATTTCTTTTGCAACCCGGGTTCAGGCCCAAAACGCGGTTGATTTTGACGGGATCAACGACTATGTCTCCGTACCCAACGCCTCAGCCCTGATTGCCAATGGAAATATTTCCATGGCGCTGTGGGTTTATCCTACCAATCCCAGCCCCAATTATCCCAACTTTGACGGAATCATTGGCTTTCGCAATGACATCAACGCGGACTTTTACCTCCTTCACCTGACCACCACCACCCTGGAAGCCAGGTTCAGAAACAGCGCGGGTACCAATTTTAATACCAGCGTGACCGGGATTACCCTCAATACCTGGCAACATCTGGTTATGACCTACGATGGATCCACCCTGAAGGTGTACAGAAACGGGGTTTTGAATGCTTCCGTGGCTGCTTCGGGCACAATTACCTCCACCACCACTCCTTTTAACATTGGATATTTACCTTATAGTTCTGCCAATTTCTACCTGGATGGACGGGTGGATGATGCCTGCCTGTGGAATAAGGCCCTGACGGCCAACGAGGTTTCCGTTCTGTATAATGCCTGCGGACCCAACCTTGCTGACGCGAACCTGAAACTTTGCTACGAATTTAACCAGGGAACGGCGGGTGGAAATAACACCAGCATTACCCAGGCCATCGACAGCAAAGGCAATATCAACGGTACTTTCAATGGCTTCGCCATGACAGGCACCGTTTCCAATTTCATTGCTTACGGCACAGGCACCTACGGCACCATCAGCCCCTCTGCGACTTGCTCCTACACTTCGCCCAGCGGCAATTACACCTGGAATTATTCGGGCACTTACCACGATACCATCCAAAACTCGAATGGCTGCGACAGCCTCATGACCATCAACCTCACCATCAACGGCAATGGCTACGCCACCCTCAGCCCCAAGGTTTGTACCAGTTACACCAGCCCCAGCGGCAATTACACCTGGACCAATTCGGGCACTTACCACGATACCATCACCAGCGCCGCAGGTTGCGACAGCGTGCTCACCATCAACCTCACGGTGAAAGGCGCTTCTGCGTCGCAGGTGGTCGATTCGGCCTGTCTCAGCTACCTCAGCCCCAGCGGAAATTACACCTGGACCACTTCAGGCGTTTATCACGACACGATCCTGACCAGCCTGGGCTGCGACAGCACCATGACCATCCTGCTGACCATTCTGGAACGGGATTCTGCCACGCTTTCACCCCAGGTCTGCGACCAATATGTCAGTCCCAGCGGCAAGGTCTGGACCACCTCGGGCACCTACGTGGACACGGTGTATAATGTGAATGCCTGCGACAGTATTTATGTGATCAACCTGACCGTAACCACGGTGGATACCGGGGTTACCCTGAATGGAGAGTCGTTTACCGCAAATGCCAGCGGAGCTATCTACCAATGGCTGGATTGCGACCAGAACCTGGCAATCATTGGTGGAGCTACGGCCCAGAGCTTTTGGCCCAGCCAGACAGGAAACTATGCAGTCGTGGTAACCCAGAACGGATGTTCTGACACGTCCTCCTGTATTTATATATTGCTGGATGGTCTGGATGAACTGTTCTCCCGTTCCATCCAGGTGAGCCCCAACCCGAATGCGGGGAATTTCACGGTAAGTCTGGGTCAGAATTACACGGATGTTACCACGGAGATGCTCAATCTGACGGGTCAGGTGCTGGAAAGAAAATCCTTCTCAAGGGTCAATTCCATCAACCTGCACAGCAACGTTTCCCAGGGACTTTACCTGCTGAAAGTTACGGCAGATGGTCGCCAGGGTGTGATTAAAGTAAGGGTGGAGTAAGGGGAATTGGATTTCTTTCTTTTCTCAACTTGAATTTCCTTTTCGAAATGATTAATTTCGGTTAAATCTGTTTTGCAAAAAATGAGAGAAAAGAGAAATTCCCCTGAGGAAGAAAGGACGCAATTTGAATTGCAGGGAAAGGAAGAAACTTCCCAAATGCCTGCTTTTCAGCGCCCCTTCGAGGTCACTGCAGACCAACCCATACAACAAAAATCGGCTGATGGCATTTCCGGGCAAGAAAATTCAGCTCCAGAACAATTTACTGCCTTTTCTCCCCAGGCCACAGTCCAGGCCAAATCTGCAAAAGCCAGCACCCAGGCCATTCAACGCAAGACCAGGTTCAGCGATGACTATCCGTGGGAGGGAGTGGTGGTTAACGCATGGAGTGCCGCTTTGCGCAAAACCCCGCAGAAAGACCCCAATAATCCCCATGGCAATACCCTCGCTGATGTCCCCAAAGGATCCAGGGTTTCTGTGATTGGAAAAAGCGGCTCCTGGTTTTAAGTAAAATGGGATGGAAAAGAAGGATATATTCATGATTCCCTGATAGACGATCCCGTGGTCGCCAAAATAAAGTCAGACTTTGTGGGAGAGCAAATGAACTGGGATCGCTCTGGAGCGACAGGAACTACAGATTTCGCCGTTGCGGCCCGTGACAATTCGAAAGATGCCAGGGGAAATTACAACACGCCCATGCAGGGAGTTTCGTCCACTTCCACCATGAATTGCTGGGAAATGATACTGTTGGCCGCATACCAGACTGGGATGTTGGGAAGGGACCAGGTCTATGACTGGTACACCAACGATACCATTGAAGATATGATGGCCAGCCAGTCTGGGACTTATAAACTGGGAGATCCTAAAACAGCCCGACCTGACCGGGGTGACATTGTGTTCATGCATGGATTGAATCACGTGGTCATTGCCCAGGGTAGTACATCTGGTGGCAAAGAAAAGGTTTACAGCTTTTGGCCCCCTTCTGATTATTCACCCGCTACGGTTCAATCTGCCATTGCCAGCGGCAAAATTGATTCCGTAAAAAAAGGCAAAACCCAGGACACTTCCATTGAATCGTTGGCAGACTGGATGAAAGCGCTTAGCATGGAGCCCAACCCAATCACTTTTGGCCCGGCCGGATGGTAAGAGGGATTTTCCTGATTCTCTTTCCTTTACTTTTGGGTTCCTGTAAGCCCGAAAATCAACATGGTTTAAAAAAATCCCCCCTGCAGATGACAGATTCTATTTCGATCCCTGGCTGGCTTTCCAGCCTTCACATTCAGGAAATTTATCATTTGAAATGGGATTCCCCTGTTGGAATTCCGTCTGGCCTGGTTGCAGATCCGGGTTCTTTTTTAGGGACGGCGAAGCCTGGCCCAAAAATCAGGCAATGGGTTAATATCATACAATCACCCGACGGGACAATTTATATCCGCAGGGACGCAGAATTGTACCGCCTGAATGGAGAAGGCAAGGTTTTCCAAACTCTTTCCCTGAAATTTCCCGACTCGGAAAGTCCCTTTATCCTTGAGGCAGTTGCGGATGAAAGCGGGCAAATTTACGCATTGGTTGAATTTGCAGATAAAAGCCACTACCTGGCAGCCTGGGATGGGAGCGGGAATCTGGTTTGGAAAAAGGCCATTGCCCCTGAATTGACCCACATCCATTTTTGTGAGGGTATGCTGTGGGCAGAATACCATTCCCCGGAAAAAACAAGCCTGCAACAATGGGCCAAAGACGGCTCAGAATTTCTGGAAGTGCTCAAAGGACCTGCAGATTGGGAACGCATTTTCCCCTCTTCCAGGGATGAAGCCCATTACGTGTCCTATGACGAAGAAACAGGCATGCGCAACTGGGTCAGTGTGGATCTGGAGACAAAAGTGAAAACCATTGCCGACGGAAACCAGGAACTTTTCGGCTTACTGGCCCTGCCCTGGGGAACAGATTCTAAAGGTCGTGGTTATGGGGTCTCGGGGTTTGAGATGGGTTGCATTCAAAGGAACGGGGCGACGGCTTTCAAAATCAAACTGGATAATTTGCTTCCCGAAACAAATTCAAATTCACTATTGATTTCAGATTGGGACCGCGAAAACCTTACCCTTAAGGTTTATAAGTATAATCCCGAAAGCGATAATAAAGAAGTCAGGGTCATTTCCATTCCCGAAAAGATCCAAACCCAATGCCATCAACCCATTTGGAAACTGGTCAGTCAGGAAGGAAATCTGTTTTATATTCATGGCAGGAACGGCAGCGATCTGAGCATCAACTGGCTGGAATACAATTCTTTATCAGAAGAATTAAAACCCTTTTCACCGTCTGCCGATCAGGAACTTCAACTGCAATATATCCTGCAACCCGCAGGAGACTGGGCCATTTCCCGGTCCGGGGAACTACTGCTTCCAGTTTTGGGCCCGGATGCCCTGTCAATTTACAAAGTCAGTTTTTTATGATGTGAACTCACCCGGGCATTCCAATGCGGGCGCCCATTTTGACCTGCATTTCTATGCCGCGGGCCGAATTATCGAGCAAATCCTGGTCGAGGATCACTTTGCCGGGCTCGAAGAGCAGCACCACAGTGGAGCCGCCAAAGGCGAAATATCCTTTTTCCTGGCCCTTATCGACCATGGAATCGGGTTCGTAGGTTTGTACAATGCTGCCCACCATGGTGGCGCCCACTTCAGAAATGATCACCTTGCCAAATTCGGCCGTTTCCAGCAGGCAGTATTCGCGGATGTTCTGTACGAAAATTTTGAGGCTGTTTTTGAGGGCAATGGGCGAAACGCTGTAATATTTGCCTTTGATCAGCACGGATTTGCCGGCTTTGCCGGCCGCAGGAAAGTGAAAACGGTGATAATCCACGGGAGCGAGCCGCACAATGACCATGGCCCCGCCGTGGTAGTGGTGAGCCAGTTTTTTGTCCTTCAGGAAGTCTATAGGGCTGAATTCGAAACCTTTGATGAAAAATTTGGTGTTTTCCTCAATGCGCTGAAAGGCCACCACCTTGCCGTCGGCAGGTGAAACCAGTCCTTCGCCAATGGGCCGGGCACCCGGCTTGACTTTGCGGTAAAAAAAGTCGTTGAAGGTGCGGAATCCTTCCTGAGGCACCACATAATCAGACAAATCGAGCTGGTGCTTTTCCAGAAAGGGAGCAATGTGTCTGCGGCTGCGTTTGGCGTCCATGTAGCGGCCCGCCATGCCCGAAAGCAGCTTGCGTTTGATCACGGCATGCAGCCCGAGTTTGCCGAAGGCATTGTGGTACATGAAGCGCAGGGCTTTGCCGCCGGGCACATTTTCCGTGATTTCCTTGCCAGTTTCCCGGTCTATGTAGATGATTTTGTCTGCCATGAAAGGCAAAATTAGGGATGAATTGGGTTGGGACAAAGAAATAATGTGAGATTTAGGTCAGGAGGAATTTTGTTTTTTCAACTCCTCAAAATAATCACGGATTTTCATTCCCCTGAGTTTACTTTCGATCCAGTAGCTCAATTCATTTTCGCCGAGCAACGGAAGTCCTTTGTTTTGTGCCCTGAGATCAACCAGCCCCTTCTGCAAACCCCTCAGGGCTTCCATTTCCTCAAATGATCCGGGCATGGTTTTCTCCTGATTCTTAAAAAAGGTGATCAGCAGTCGTTCCAGGTCACTGTATTGGTCGTTGCGCTGGAAATATCTTTGGGAGGAGCGAAGCAAATATTCCTGCAAATCGGGGTTGCCCAACTCAAACTGAAGGAGAATTTGAAAAACCCGGGCAAATTCGCGGATGTCTTTTCGCTCAGATTTCCCGGGGGCGTTCAGAATGCGCAAAAGCCAGCGGTGAGCCAGCCGAAATTCCCCGTGCATAAACAAAAATGAAATGCAATTATAGCTGATACTCAAATCGTGGGCCACGGCAAGGGTATTTTGTTGATCCAGCCAGAAGCCTGCCTTTTCCACTGCTTTCATGCCTTCCTCAAATCCCCGAAAATTGATGCTGAAACTCAGTTCTTTGGTCAGTAAAATAAATTCTACTTCAGTTTGCTGGTTCGCCTTTTTCATGCTCAATCCATCCAGGGACCTGATTTTTTCCATGAACAGTTTTTCCTCTCCCAGCCAGATTGCAAAGCCCAGGTAATTATTGAGAATGGAGAAAAAATCCTCAGCATGTTGCCCGATCCATTCGGGGCGGCTCTCCCAGGCTTCCAGTAATTTCGAAAATGAATCAAAAGCCTTGCGCAAATCGCCCTGATTGTATTTTTCAAGGGCCAACCCCCGTAGTATGAAGCTCCAGGTTCTGAATTCAGGTTCGCTGGAAACCTGGATGAGCAGAGATTCCGCCTGAAATTCCTCCAGCATGGGGTCAAAGAGAAGGGCTTCTTTGCGTGATTTATTGCGCAGCCGCAATTTTGAGGTTGCTTCGTACGCTTCCGCGCGGGTCAGCTCCAGCAGGCTTTGGGCAGTCTTGATGCGTTCGGGCAGTTGATTCAGTGCCTTTTGATCCGTGCCAGGCTGATTGGAAGTCAGAAAGAGGTTGTATTCCTGGCGGTATAATTCCAGCAGAATTTCCTTGCGCCCAAACTTTTGGGCCAGCAGGATGGCCTTGCGCAGTTTTTTCTCTGCCGCAGGATAGATTTCCCTTTCCAGCAGAATTTCGATGTCGGCCAGCAAAAGGCGAAGCTGCCGGTCGATGTCTTCCGGGTCCTGGGTCATGCGCAAGGTGCGCAGGATCAACTCAAAAAGGCGGGTTTGCAATACGGGCAATTGGTTGGGGAGCATGCCCGCAGGCAGACTGGCCTCTAATTGAGATTCATTCCAGGAATCCATCTTTTCAATCAGGTCGAAAAGCTGGGTGGATTGGGTGGTTTTTTTGCCTGAACCAAATTCTGAGAAGCGCTTGAAATACCTTTTCTCAGATTTTTTCAGGCTTTTGATCAGAAAAAACAATTCCTTTCCTTGTTCCATTTATGTTAGAAGTGAAATAAATTCCCACCCAAAATCAATAAAAAACCCAAATTAAATCATAATATTCATTTTAGAGATGAAATAATTTGAAATTTATTGTACGCATTGCCCGATTCATATAGTTACTTTTGAGATGTAATTAAATTCCACTCCAATAACTCAAAAACTATGTCAGAAACAATGCCCAGTGGGTACAACGCGGTCAGAATCCGAAACCACTCCTGGAAAGTAAAAAGGCTCTCCTACCCCAACGTAGAAGGTGGAGAATCAATTCTCTTTTTTGATGAATACACGACCAGAGATTTATCCTCCCTGAATCTGGACGGACCCAATGGCATTTGGGAAATTCAAAAGGCTGGGGACGTATCAGGGGATATCCCGGTACTAAACAGTGAAGCGGATTGGAGAAATGGCTTCAGGTTTGAAATAAGGGATTATTTTACAACCTATAAATGGCCCGCGGTACAAAAAAATCCCAATAGTGGATTTGTGCTTTGGGAGGTATATTTTTTCTTTTTGAGCAGCGAATTTCAGCCCGATGATCCCCGTGGATTGAAATATTACATCGTGGGTCCTGAAGATTACCAAAATTCAGCGAATCAGGTAAATGATGCCCAAATTCAGCAGGTCAGACCATTTGATGAAAAAGTCATTTCAATTGAAATCACCAATAACAAAGATGGTGGACTCGTAATCGGGGATATCATCATCGATCCCAAGCCCGAGACGTCCATTCATTTTGCGACCCTTAATCCAGCCGGTCTGTCCCCGGCACAGCTTCCTGTCAGTTTGGCCCGGCAAGTGGTTGGAGGTGAATTTCCAGGACTGGAATTGAAGGCAAATGAAAAGGTGGAAATCGAAACCAAACCCATGCCCATGGTCAGTGACCTTGAGAAAATCAAAAACGGAACTATTCACGGGGTAAAGGTTGAAGTTTCAGGTGGAGACTTAAAAACCACCTTTCGCTGTTTTTATCACGTGGAAGAAGTGGCCGGGCGCCCGGGTGACCCCGCTTTCACATTTTGTTATTTTGTCGATGAAAATCCTGCCCAAATCACCAAACTGGGTGCTGTGCACAAAGATGACCTCAACTTTTATGTGCTTGAAGTTGGATTTGGCCTGGCAACCCAGGAAACTGATGGCTACGTTGGGTTCAAAATTACGGGCATAACCAAGGTGACTTCGCCCCATAATGCTCAAAATGAAGGCGTAGGCATTGATTATGTGGAAGAAATCTTGCCAGAGCCAGACCCGCAAGGTGGAAATACCCAAAGTGAGGACTCAGCCGAACAGAATCAAACCATCCCTGAGGATTCAAAATCCTGGTTTGAAAAGCTCATCGACAAGATCGTCGCCTTCTTCAAAAACCTCTTCAGATAAATCACTCCCTAAAAACCTCTGAATAACAATTTCCATGTTTTCTCTGCCGCCCCTTTGGGGTGGCCGGGGAAAACCATGCCTCAACTTTTTAAAAAATAACACCATGAAATCTCCATTCAACATCCAGATCATTCACCCTGCAACCCTCTCCAACCCCGAAAAAGCTGATTTAACCGACCGCCTCTACCTGATCCACCAGCAGATCTTCCAGGGCGTATCCAAAGCAGATTTTCGCAAATATGTCATTGAGCCCAACTCAAAACTCACCCGCATCCGTCTTTACCAGGACCAGGAAGGCAACGACGCTGGCTACATGAGCTTTCAGGTTTTTGAGACCGGAAAATCACGCCGCGATCCCTATGTGATTCGCACAGAAGTAGGCTTTCTGCCCAATTACCGCCGCTACAACCTGACCCTGCCCACGCTCATCAAAAATGCTTTTGCCTTTCAACTGCGGCACCCGGGCCGCAAGGCTTACTTCCTGGCTACGCCAGTACACCCCACGCCTTATCGCCTGGGCCTGGCCCAGTTGCCCGAGGTCTGGCCGCACCCTGAAAAACAAATGCCAGCCAAAATCAAAAGCACTTTTGATTTTCTCAAAGAGCGCCTCCACATCCAGTCCGCTGAAACGGGCAGCGAATTTACCTGCAAAGTAGGCTGGCAGGTGAAGGAAAGCCAGGTGCTGGCCGACCGCATCGCCAGCCGCAAGGACCCCTGGATTCAGTATTACCTGCAGCACAATCCCGACTATGCCAAAGGAAATGGCATGCTGATGCTGGTGCCCCTCACGGCCAAAACTTACCTGAAGGGCTTTGCCGGGTTATTGCAAAAGAAACTCCAACGGGCAATCGAATGGAAATCGCTGACGGTCAAAATTCCCGTACCCAGGTTCAGCGTTTCCTGAGCAGCTAATCAAACTTTAACCATTCATTTTTTAACCATAAATCATTTTCAATTATGAGCAAATCATATTCAGGCAAATTTATCATCGAGAATAAAACTGATGGTAGCATTTCAAACGCATCTGTCCAGCATTATAATGAGGAGTCAGGCGTGACGACCAACACGGCCAATTTCATTGGAAAAAATGGCTCTTCCGGCACCTTTGAGGTTAAGACTTTCCATCACGGCGAAGACTACTGGACTGTCTCTTTTCTGGATTCCGAGGGAAACCTTTTCTTCACGGAAAAAATTGAATGGGGCATGAAAACCGACGATGGAGCAGAGCGCCCTTTCAATGTGCAGCTGTATGACAACTGGTTTCGCATTGTCGGGACCTCCCACATCTCTGAGGAGAAAAAATACTACCAGGTGGAAAACTGGAAGATCACGGCCTGAGGTAAACTTTATTGAGGTTGGAATTTAGAGGCAGGCGCTGCGGGAAACCGGGCGCCTGCTCATTTTTTGCGGGATGCATTTTTCTGGCGCCACAATTCCCCGTCAATCTCCACCGCGGCATAAAGATAGGCCCGCACCAGGTCGGGATCAATCTCTTTCATCTGGTAAAAAGTCTTCCAGTAAACCTGCTTGCGGGTGCCGCGTTCGAGCCAGTGAAGATCGTCTTCGATCAGATAACCCTGGGCGAAGCCCAGCTGCACGCCTTCGCGGGGTTGGGCGCCCCACTGTACAGAGCCCGGCCAGATAAAGGCCAGGCTGTAATGACGGTGATAAAACGGCACGTTGAAACTCAGCTTTTCTTTGGCCTCTGGCACGCATTCCAGCACCAGACTGCGAAGCAGTTCTGTGATGGCCCGTTCATGGTCTGGCAGAAAATCCAAAAACTCCTCCACCGAGCCAAAATCGACGTTTTGAAATTTGTTCACGGGGTGAATTTCGGGAGAAATTGGGATTTTTGAGAGAGATGGAATGCATTTTTACCACGGAGTTCACGGAGAACCAGAATACAAACAAAAAAGAGGACACAGAGTTTGGAGGTTCGGGCTAGAAATAAGGTTAAAGCTCGTCAGGGAAAAGGATGTAAATTTCCGGGTAAAAGATTTCTAATCCACAAGGAAAATAAGCACCAGAGGTGCGTCTCCTGGGTAGGGAAGTTTCTTCCCGAAAATTGAGCCCCAGAGGGGCGGCTCCTCCCTGGGATGAGTTCAGGATTCGCCCCTCCAGGGCTTTTTTCCTCATCTGCTTGTTCTACCCAGGATACGCCCCGCGGGGGCTATTCGCGTAAACTGGCTAATTCCTTGCCTTTCCCAAACCATTCCCGACAGGATTTCCAACCAATTAAGCTCATTCTCACCAAAAGCTTACGCGCGTGAAGGAGTCAGGGCCTATGACAAGAGAATTCATACACCCCGTTTCCTCCCTTTTGAAATCACTCCTGAAATAATTAATTTCGAATGTGAACCCCCTGAATAAAATCCTGAAAAAGCGACTTTTTAAGTGGTTGGCCTGGCTGACGGGGCTGGTGATAATCCTTTTCCTCCTGTTGCAGGCGACAGAATGGCGGGTGCCGTATTATTGGGGCGATTTCATGCTGCGGACCAAAATGATCTATACCAAAAAGCATTGGAATGAATATGACACCTGGTTTGTGGGCTCCAGCCGGGTGTATCGCCAACTTGATCCCATGGTTTTCGATTCGCTGACCCACCGCAAATCCATGAATCTGGGAGTGCCCGGCTTCCTGCCGCCAGAAAATTTCTATTTTCTGGAGCATCTCCTGGAAGACAACCTGAGTCCGGGCATGGTGATCATTTTTGAATTGCAGGCCATTCAGCACATGGCGCCTCCCGAAAAGCTGGACACCCGTCGAACTTACCCACTTTCCACGGGTCAGTACCTTTTCATCCGCGATTACTTTCAGGAGCTTCGCAAACCAGACAAAATCCCCAATTATACCCGTGCTTTCCTGCACAAAACCCTGAAAACAGGCATGCTGAAGGAGTTGCTGACCTACACGGACGACAGTCTGGCCCTGGATACGCCGCTGATTATGGGTCCACTGGGGAATGGGTTTTATGCTTTGGATCAGGAAATGGTCAGGGGGAAACCTGAGCAGCAAAAGGGATTACAAAGAAGGTTTGACCAACCTAATAAAAATAAAAACCTGCTGGCTCTCGAAAAGAGACTGGAAATCGAAAAGGCAGATTATCTGCCTGAGGTGTACAGCCGGGTTTATCTGGATAAACTTCTGGATCTGATCAGCCGGGCTGAAGCCCGGGAAGTGAAGCTGTTGATTCTTTACCCACCCGCATTGCAGGGATTTTCGGCCCTGACCCGGCAAATTCCGTCCTCCAACCTCCTCAATTTCAACGATCCCCGCGAATATCCCGAATTATACCAAACCCAATATCATTTTGACAAAGAGCACCTGAATGAAAAAGGCGCCCGACTTTTCACCTCGCTGGTGGCGCGCAAATTTTTGCAGAAAATGGAGACAGGAGAAAAGGTCAGAGAATAACCTGTTCCCAATTATAAAAACCATTCCCCAAGGAATTCCCAATCATTAATCGTAATTTTGCGGTCCAAAAGGTGGGGCGGCACTCGCCAATTCTTTCAAATTAAAGCAAAAACTATGCTCACAGTCAGCGACATCGGCCTGCAATACGGAAAAAGAGTCCTCTTTGACGACGTCAACCTGAAATTTACCCGTGGCAACTGCTACGGGGTAATTGGCGCCAACGGAGCCGGGAAATCCACATTTCTCAAAATCCTGACCGGCGAAATCGACCCTTCGCGCGGCCATGTGGCCCTCGACAAAGATGTACGCATGGCAGTACTCAAGCAGGATCACTTTGAGTATGAGGAAGAGGAAGTGCTGAAAACCGTGATCATGGGTCACTCCAAGCTCATGCAGATCATGGAGGATAAAAACGCCATTTACATGAATCCCGATGCGGACGAGGCAGACTACCTGCGGGCCGCTGAACTGGAGGAAAAATTTGGCGAAATGGGGGGCTGGAATGCGGAAAGTGACGCAGGTGAATTGCTCAGCAACATGGGCATTACCGACGACAAGCACCACAAACTCATGAAGGACATGACGGGTGCAGAAAAGGTGAAGGTCCTGCTGGCCCAGGCCCTTTTTGGGGAGCCCGACCTGCTGCTGCTCGATGAACCTACCAACGACCTGGACGCCCGCACCATTGCCTGGCTGGCCGACTTCCTCGCAGATTTCAAAAACACCGTGATCCTGGTCTCACACGACCGTTATTTCCTGGACATGGTCTGCACCCACATGGTGGATATTGACTTTTCCAAGATTCGCATGGTGACGGGTAACTATACCTTCTGGTATGAATCAAGTCAGTTGGTGGCCCGCCAGCGTGACCAGAAAAACAAAAAGATCGAGGCCCGCAAAAAGGAATTGCAGGAATTCGTGGCCCGCTTCAGCGCCAACGCTTCCAAGTCCAAGCAGGCCACCAGCCGCAAAAAAGCTCTGGAAAAACTGGATTTCGACGAAATCCAACCCTCCAGCCGCAAATACCCTTTCATCAAATTCCAGCCTGAGCGTGCACCCGGGGGACAAATTCTCCATGTCAGCAACCTCAGCAAACGCAACGAAGCCGGGGACCTGCTTTTCTCCAATATCACCTTCTCTATGGGACGCGAAGACAAAATCGCTCTCATTGGCAAGGAATCAGGTGCAATTACGGCTCTATTTGATGTGCTGGGAGGCAAAACCCAACCCGACACGGGCACCATTGAGTGGGGGCAAACCATCCAGATGGGTTACCTGCCCAACGACAACTCTGAGTTTTTTACCGGGGAAAATGACCTCAACCTGGTCGACTGGCTCCGCCAGTTTTCGAAAGAAAAGGATGAACAATTTATCCGCGGCTTCCTGGGCAGGATGTTTTTCTCGGGAGAAGAAGTTTACAAAAATAGCGGGGTCCTTTCCGGGGGCGAAAAAGTGCGTTGCATGCTTTCACGCATCATGCTCAGCCACCCCAATTTCCTCCTGCTCGACGAACCCACCAACCACCTCGACCTCGAATCTGTTACCGCCCTCAACAACGGGATGCAGGAATTTGAAGGTTGCATGATCTTCACTTCCCACGACTTCCAGATCATGAATACGGTCGCCAACCGCGTGATTGAGCTGGTTCCCGAGGGTATGGTGGACAAAATGATTGGCTTCGAGGAGTACATCCGCAGAAAAGAATTGACCACTGCCTGATTTTTTTGATCTCTCGTGCAACCTTTCGTTTTGGGCACAGTCTTTAGTGCACAGGCGCAGTCCTGAACACACCAAAAACTCAAAACGAATAAGTCATGAAAAAGATCAATGGAATCTTAATGCTCGCTATTGTCCTCCTGGTAAGTACCCTGAGCGGCTGTGAAGAAACGGTCCAGACCCCCGAAGGGCTGGATCCCAACCAGGAAGTCCGCACCACCACGGCCAGAATTCGCTTTCCCCTCGAAACTACGGTGCCCGATCTGGATTACATGACGGGAGATGAGGAAGGCATGACCCGCGCCCTCGTGAACGGGGCAACCATTCGCCCGGCTTTGCAGCAAATCGTGCAGGATCTGTTTGCCGGAAAAATGCCCCTGGAAGATCCTTATGAAAACAAAGTGATCAGCGCTGAAAATGAACTTCGCACCATTTACCAGATTGAGGAGCAGGATCTGGCCGAAATCAAAAACTCACAAGTCTGGGCAGATGCCAAAGATGCCCTGACCCACACCATGGAAGCCCGCTACACCTTCAGCAAAACTGCTTCAGGGGTAACCCGCAAACTGGAATCCCTGCAACTGGTATGGAGAGATGCGAGCGGAAAATTTCCTGAGAAAAACTTTGGTATCATCCGTGTGGGCAACCTGGCTGGCCAAAGCTACGCTGTAAATGTGCAGGACCAGCAAGTGGATCTGATCACTTACCTGGAAAAAGGCGATCCTGAAATGTTCGTCATCGAACTTCGCCCCGAAACCAACGAACCTAAAGGCATGCGCACCCTCGAACAAGCCTACACGGAAACCCAAAATCTGGAAGAAGGAAAATTCTAAAGCAGGCACTTCACAAACAAATCACCATTGTCGAATCCCGGCCCCGAGAGAGGGTCGGGATTTTTTTGTGAGGTAAACTAATTGTACTTCCAACCCTGATTACAGAAAAGAAAAATTACCCAAACTCCAACGCGCAACTTATGCCAATGGCATCACCATGTGGGAACTCACAACTCACAACTTAAAACTAACTATAACTTATAACTGTACCCTACCCGCACGACCTGGGTTTCGTAATAATTTTGCGAGGTGTAATAAAAGCCATCTCCCTGGATTCGCTGGCGGATCACCAGGGTGTTGAGGAGGTCGTTGGCATTGAGGAAAAGTTCTCCATTGCCTTTTTGGAGGGTCTTTTTCACGCCCAGATTGAGGGAATAGCGGGCCTGCATGGTGCCCTGGGGAATGAGGTCAGGAGCCAGGTAAATGGCCGAAAACTGCACATCCCACTGGTGGGGAAAGTGAAAAGTACCGTTCAGACGTGCATTTCCTGACCAGATTTCCTGGGTGGGAGCGGAAAAAGTATGGGTAATGGGATACAAATTCACCACGGTGAAGCTGTCGATCTGGTTGCGGTACACATTTCCGTTGAGGTTGAAGGAGAAAATTTTGGAAACATCCTGCGAAAACACCACTTCCAGACCCGTGTTATAGCTCTTATTGACGTTCTGGAAAATGGCGTAGATCAGGGTGCTGCCGGGCACGGTGCTGGAGATGCGGGTAATGGTGCCGTTGGCGAAACGGTGGTAAGCCGCGCTGTAAAAGTAACCGCCTTCCCAGGTGGTTTTGTAGCCCAGTTCGACCGAGTTGGTAAACTGCGGCCTGAGGTTGGGATTGCCCACTTTGATGATTTCCGCGTCGTCGTACTTGGGGAAAATGCGGATATCCACCTCGTTGGGGCGATCCACCCGGCGGTTGAAAAAGACAGACAGCTTGTGGCGGTCGTTGATTTTCCAGGCCAGACGCACGTTGGGAAAGGGCTGGGTGTAATTATAACCTCCACTGGAATAGGTATTGTGCCCGGGATTCACCTCGTAACGCAGACCCACATACTCGACCCTCAGCCCTACTTCCGCTTCCACTTTTTTGCTTTCATAGACGTAATTGCCGTACACCGCGGGGATGGTCTCTTTGTAAGTGGCCCAGCCGCCCGCATTGGTGTCCAGAGCTGAATTGAGACCGGGGATGAACAGCATATCCGTGGGAATGATCCTGCGGCGAAATTTCACTCCACCCTCCACCCTGCCATATTTCAGGGGGCGCACGTAGTCGAAGTTGAAGTCGGCCACATTTTCATCTGAGATGAGTTTGAATGCGTCGTGCCCGGTAAAAGTGGGCAGGATATTGTCGAAAAAGTATTTTTCGTTTTCGCGGTGGTAGGTGTAATTGAAGCCCGTGTTGAAGTAATGGCCGGGTTCGCGGAATTTGTGCTGGAAGGATGCAGTGGCCACCACCGTGGTTTTGAGTTCGTCTTCGAGAAACTGCCAAAGGCGCAGCCTTTGGGTGAGATTTTCATTGAAAAAAGGCTCATCACCCCGGTCAATGATCTTTTCCATGCCATACAAACCTGAAATGGTCAGCATGTTGTGGTCGTTGATCTGGTAGTCAAAACCCGCTTTGGAAGTGAGAAAATGGGTATTGCGATTGCGCTTGCTTTGCTGCTGAATGATGGTGCCGTCGTCGTAATAACGGGTCACAAATTCATTCTTATTCAGGGTTTCCGTGTAGAGATAATCGGCCTGAATAAAGGCATTGACCTTGTTTTTGCGGTAATTCAACGAAACAGAAGGATTGACCTTGGGGGTCCGCACATACTGCGGGCGAATGTCGGGCAGATTGGCCTGACGCACCCAGAGGGCCCCCAATCCGCCAGCCAGTCCCACCTTGCCATTGAAGCCTTCCTTTTTATTCTTTTTGTAAATGATGTTGATGATGCCCGCATTGCCATTGGCATCGAATTTGGCCGAGGGATTGTTGATGATCTCAATCCGTTCGATGTTGGAAGCCGGAATATTGTCCAGCCCGGTCTGACTGCCAAAGCCCGTGAGCGCGGTTTGCTTTCCGTCGATCAAAACGGCAACCCGGTCGTTGCCCCGCAGCTGTACCTTTCCATCCTGCACGGTGACCCCGGGCAGGTTTTGCATGGCTTGCAGCACAGATCCCCCGCTCTGACTGAAATTGTCCTCCAGATTGAAGGTCTTTTTATCCAGTTTTCCTCCCACTTCGTCCTGTTTGGCGGTGATTTCCACCCCTTCCAGGCTGGTGCTGACTTCGGCAATTTCCAGGGCCGGCACTTCGAGAAAATTGCTGAGGGAACCCACAAACAAGGGTTGCAATACCTGCTCATAGCCGAGGTAGGTGACCAGCAGCAGGTAGCTCCCGGGTTTTACATTGGGCAGTGAGTAGCGCCCTTCCGTATTGGTCACCGTGCCTTGTACAAAGGCCGAATCCTTTTCCGTTTTCAACACCACGGTGGCGTATTCGAGGGGAGATTGGGTGGATTTTTCGATCACGGTGCCCGAAATTGTGACCTGGGCAAACGAGGACAGACCGAAAATCAAAACCAACAAACAGAGCAAAATACAGGTACGCATGCGCAATATTTTTATGTAGCCCTCCCAACGGGATCAACGGGCGGATTCAAAATGCTTGCTTGTCTGGTTGGTTGCCGGGGGAAATGCGGGTAATAATCTCCAAATTAACGCCCATTTCCTGATAATGTTACAATAAAAGGAAATGAATCCTGCAACCTCCAACCAGATTAAGCCTGAATTTTTGCTTTGATTCACCCCCAACAATCCTCTCCCCGGTTTTACCCATTTCTCCCTGAGATTTCCTAACTTACACCCATCACCATCTGATGATTATCCAAAATTAAGTGTTATGAGAAAAATTTACCTCTTTCTGCTTGTAATGGTTTGCTCCCTCGGGCTGCAGGCCCAGATTTACTCGGACGACTTTGAGTCCTATAACGTAAACGACTACATGGGCGTGGTCAATTCGACCTACTGGACTACCTGGAGCAATGCGCCGGGCACCAGCGAGGACGTGAAGGTGACCAATGCGCAAGCCAGCAGCGGCAGCAATTCCCTGTACTTCAATGCCACCTCTTCCAGCGGCGGTCCCCAGGATGTGATCCTGAAGTTTGGCAATACCTACACTTCGGGCATCTTCACTTTTCAGGCCGACTTCATGGTTCCCTCCGGCAAAAACGGCTATTTCAACATCCAGGCCAGCCCGGTGGCTGGCACCGCCTGGACCCTCAACTGCAATATGAGCGGCGGCGGCATCTCCATGGACGGCCTGGCCACAGGCAGTTATACGCCTGGCAGCTGGTTTACCCTCAAACTGGTCGCCAACCTCACCCTCGGCTCCTGGCAATTCTACATCGACGGTATCTCCCAGGGCACCTGGAATAATCCCAATAACTCTATCGCCACCATCGACCTTTACCCTACCGCGGGCAGTTCCTTTTATGTGGATGATGTGAGTTTTAACCACACCACTTATACCCTGCCCAACCTCAATGCGGGTGTTTCCGGGGTGGATATGGTGGGCAGCGTTGCCGGACAATCCATTTACCCCGTGGTGACGGTCAAAAACGTGGGGGTCAATACCCTGAATTCCTTTGACCTGAAACTCACCTATAATGGCTCCACCATTACCGAAAACGTAAGCGGGCTCAGCCTGGCTTCCCTGGCTTCCACCCAGGTGGAATTTTCCTCTCCCGTGACCCTGGTGAGCGGTACCAATACCGCATGGGGCATCGTGAGCAACGCCAACGGCATGGGCCAGGACGGTGATTCCGGCGACGATACCCTCGCCCAGACGGTCAACCCGATTGTGCCTGCGCCGGGCAAGATCGTGGTGGGCGAAGAGGCGACCGGCACCTGGTGCCAGTGGTGCCCGCGGGGTGCGGTCTTCATGGCCCGCTGGAACAGCAAGTACCAGGGCTTTTTTGCCCCCATCGCGGTGCACAATGGCGACCCCATGACGGTGGCAGATTACGACGCCGGGGTTGGAAACCTGATTTCAGGGTACCCCAGTTCGCTGGTGGATCGCCTGGGTGACCAGGACCCTTCAGACATGCTGCTCGATATTGAATCGCAGTTGCAGGTTACGCCTGCGGCTATCCCGGTCAACGGAGCCCTCTGGGATTCCAATACCCGTGAACTCAAAGTTTCGATCACCTCCACCTGGAACTCCTCTGTGACAGGAGATTACCGCATTGCCTGCGTGCTCACCGAAGACAGCGTGACCGGCACGGGTTCGGGTTATAACCAGTCTAATGCCTATTCAGGGGGTGGAAATGGCCCCATGGGCGGGTTTGAGAATCTTCCTTTTACGGTGCCTGCTGCTCAGATGGTCTATGACTTTGTGGCCCGGGCGCTCAGCCCCCAATTTGACGGCATGCCCGGCAGCTTCCCCACTTCGATCTCTTCGGGATCCTCCTACACCCATAATTTCACCTTTACCCTGCCCGTGGATTGGGATGAAAACCAAATGCACATTGTGGGCATGATCATTGCGCCCAACGGACAGATTGAAAACGCCAGCTTCACCAATATCGGGGATGCGGTCAATAACGGATTTATCCTGGGTGCCGACCAGGGCCCGGTTACTTACCTGAATGGTCCCGACCAAAAGGTGAAACTTTATCCCAACCCCACTTCAGGCGATGCTTTCGCGGTGGTGGATCTGGATGGCGGACAGGAGGTAAGCCTGCAAATCACCGACCTGATGGGTCGGGTGATGTGGGAACGCAGCTATGGCCAACTGACTGGTCCCCAGACCCTGCCCCTGCGCACCGCGGGCCTGACCGCGGGCATCTATCAGGTGGTGGTGAATGTGGATGGGAAGGTGATTTCTGAAAAACTGATTATAAAATAAGGGATTAGCGCCCACCAACCCACAGGAAGAACGGATTCCCCTCTTTGCCGAAGAAGGCAGGGAGGGGAATTTTTTTGAGGAATGCAGGCGGGTTTTGCGGGATGGGGAGGATGTGCGGGGCTCTGAAAATTGCTTTTCCACCTCCGTGGAGTAATTTTTTTCTTCCATTTTATTTGCTGTTTGTGTTTGATAATATTTCGCCTTTGGTAACAGATGCAAAGGGAAAAATCATAAACATTCCCCAAAATTCGACAGAAATCACCCTATAAAGACCCCTGAAGACTTTTGTTATCTGAAAGAGGCGAGGTACTGGGGTTACCAGCGGCAAAATAATCTAAAAGAGAAGGGCAAAATCCCTACCACCCTCCTCCCTCGGATAGCAACAGATCGTATTCAGATTCCACCAGCCAATAATAACCAGATCCCTCCACATTTATGAAATAAAGTAATTTATCCCGTATCAAAAGATAAGATTCCCTGCTCAGCCCACATTCGAAAACCCTGTGTCTGATGCACTTTATTCCAAAATCCATTTCAGATACCTGGAATTCCAGGGTCAAATCCGTTTCCTCCAAAACTTCCAGTTGATCAATCCTCAAACCCCGGGCCGGGTGTTGCAAAAATGAATCTAAAGCTTCCACCAAAACAGCCAGGTCTTCCTCTGAGAAATGAAATAATCTGATGACAAATTCATGTTCAACGTCTCCCGTATTTTCTAAATATTCTAATTTCATGTTTTATCTGTCTGGGTTTATGCTGGTTGACTTCTTTTTTGCATCAGTTCGGGATATGACCTTTCTCTTTTTTCAGTTTCATGAGAAGCCTGGACAGGGGAATCCTTTACCTCAAAAATAAAATCCTCCTACGAATTATACGCAATTATATCCTCCAATGCCAACCTGAGCCAATCCCAAAAGGGGATGTGCGTTTGTCCCCCTTCAAATCCGGGGCTGGCGAAATCATGGATGATCACCACGCCTTTGTTTTTCTCAAAACAAGCCAGATCATCATTGTACTCCCGTTTCGCGATTGGCACCAATTCTCTGGCAGGATACCTTTCCCTCAACCCTTGGGTTCTGGTTCTCAGCCTTTCCTTTGTGAGGATGATCCAGGGGTCAAAATCCAAAAGCTTTTGTCTGACGATTGCCAAAAACTCTGGCGGATAGTGAAACCCGGCCGGCATTTCAGATTGATTTAGGAGTATTTCCATAACAATCCCATCATGTGGAGCATTTCCTGTGTACCCGTAGCGTCCCCCCAATGGCATCACCTCCATTCTGAAGACTTTCCAGAATACCACTCTTCACCTATCAAAATTGACATTGCATGCTCTTTGATAAACGTAGCCTGAGAACTTACAAAATCAATCAGGGACGAATCCTCAGAAACTGAACTTTGATAATTTAGATACTTCTGCTTTTCAGTAAAATAATCTTCGAGGACCAGTTTATCCAATTCATTTTTATAAGGCAGACGGGTAATAATAACCACCAACTGATGCTCTTTAAAAATCTGATTGTCAATATACGTCAATCTAATTTCTCTCTTTTTAGTGGAGTTATTAAAAGCCAGAGTGTACTTCATGTTTCCGCTAAGTAACACTTCCAAAATAATATCCCCAATTACGGATAAATTCTGTAGTTGAGTTCGGGTATTTGGGGGTGGAATGAGATGCGGTTGGGATCGATCTGGCTTTTATCAACTTTGATCCCCTTTTCATATTCTTTCAGGTTCAACCTGACCACGACCGTTAGCCCGGTTTGGGTGGAGGTTTTTTCGATGAGTTTTTTCACGGTTGGGTAGTCTGTAAACACCACTCCCTCGATTGCTTTATGGACCTGGCTGAACAAACGATGCTCGATCGGGTTCCATTTGGAGCAATAAGGGGGGTAATGGCATACGATCACCGAGAGTCCTGTTTCCCTGGCAAACTCCATGAGCCTGTGCTTGAAAATATGATGGCGGTAGGAATTGGCCCCGCCGGCATCGCACAATAGCACAATGTTGCGGGCATCAGGGTATTGATGAATGCCATAATTCCACCACCACCAAAGCAGGTTGTCTATGATAAAGTCGGCCGTTTCACCACTTGAGCCAATGGATATGTAGCCTTGGTTGGCCTTCAGGTCATAGATTCCATGCGGGATTACTTTCCCTTCAGAAAGATGCTGGTAATCATGGTCGTAAACATTGACAGCCTGGGTACAATAGCATTTTCCCGCACGATAAAGATTTCCCAGTTGCTCCTTTTTCTTGCAATCGATGCTCAAAACCGGGCTCTGCGAACCCATGATCGATACCAGCAAGCATATAATTTTGAACTGTTCAT
The DNA here is from genome assembly GCA_020635905.1 of Bacteroidia bacterium. Classification (GTDB taxonomy): domain Bacteria; phylum Bacteroidota; class Bacteroidia; order J057; family JADKCL01; genus JACJYV01. The sequence goes on along the minus strand of JACJYV010000002.1, from coordinate 1,364,128 downwards.
CGCGCCTTGCATAATGGCCGGTGGGCAACTGTTTGGATTGTTTGCGATAGCCATAACCCAATTCCTTTAGCTGCCGTTTGACAATGCCATTGCTGAGCTTAATCTGATGCCTTTCCCACAACATCCGGGCAATGGACCAAGGTTTGAGACTTATCCAATAGACATTGCTATCGGTGGGGCTGCCCGCCTTATGCTCTTCTATGAGAGCGATCAGTAATCGCTTAATTTCTGGATCGCGAATCGTTTTTTTTTCTGCCACCTCCGCCTTTACGCTGTCGGCCGGGGGCAACCTGCGAGGAATCAGCGTCCTCCATGAGTTCCTTGCGGCCGCGGATAACCGTTCCACGGTCAACTCCCAACACCTTGCAAATGTAGGTGATCCCGCCCCTGCCGAGCTTTAATGATTCCAATGCAGCGTAATGTCTGCGATCTCTTTCCCCTAAACGGCTGTAATGCAATTGCATCAGCATCTTTATCTCATGTGAATAATCTTCTTTCACAGCATGAAAGAAACTCAAAATCTGAAGATTTTTGACCTTCAGTTATGAACCGGGTAAAAATAAAGTGCATAATCAAATGAACACCAGAAAAGAGAATTGATTTGTAGAAGTTATTTTGGAAGTATTACTAAGTGATTTTTCCGAATTGCTTTGATTCTCCTCAAATCCAAGTTCTTCCAGAAAAGAAAATCTATCTTGCAAAAGGGAAAGAATATCTGATTCATTTTTCATAGTCCTAAGTTTTTATATTATCCAATTCCACACATCTCTAAAAATGTTTCAATATTGGGAGCAATTTGATGCCAAAAAGGAACAGTTCCAGTCCAATCTTCATAAACTACCACAGGGGTTTCCTGACTTTCCAAATAATAAAGTGCTATTGGTTCATCAGCTCCACAACTTCCAATCATTAATAATTTTTCTGGTCTGATCAGGCCAGGAAATTTCCCATTAATAATTACGCCAATCACATTTCTATTCCAGGGATTAAGATTTTCGTCCCCGGCCGCAATTGCATAAAAAGCCTCTGTTTCAAATCTGATTTGATCAATTGAGAAAAATATTGGAGCAAAGCCTTCATAGCCTGGGCAAAGGTTTCGAACCACGTCTCCAGGTGGGCTTTTCCAAAGATTATTTTTCATTTTGGTTAAGATTATTTCCGGGATTTTTAAACCAAATAACTCCATCTCCATTCAATAATTTTTATGGGCTGTATTTATTGAATTCAAACTTACCTCACCCTTGCTCAGACGAATTTTGGCAATTCGGGAAGAACTCAAAACAACATCCTTTTCGGGGAGAATCCAGGTTTCGATCTCAAAATCAATAATACTACTTTTCCCGGACAGCCAGTACTTGATTTTATTAAATTTCATCTGGTGAAGGTTGGTATATTTTTAGAATTATGTTAAATATTCTTGTGGGGTGTAAAGGAATTTCAGGACGATGCAGTTTGTTTGGAATACTTTAGGCTTTGCATGGGAGACATTGAGGGAAAAGGGAGATTCCCCCCAATCAAAATTGGTACGCTTCATTCAATCCTCATTACTTCCATAACACCCATGAAATCATCGCAGCTCAATCCTCCAGGTTGCCCCCTAAATTCCAATTTACATTCATTGCTGTTTCCCAGATTCATGTTTGAAACATACGTCCCCACTATCCCACAGTCATCATCAACCTTCAGATAAAAATTTGCGGGTAATACACCTTTTTCCCACTCATCAATTTCCAGTATGGAATCAGGAAATTTCTCCAAATCCCGTGAACCAAGGAAGGAATTTTTGCAGCTTATGTAAATGTTTTGCTGATAAGTTTCAAAGGAATCTGATTCACATTTAAAATAAACAAGATCAGAATATCCAGGCATTTCGATCTTGCCGTAAATATCAATTTTCACAGCCTTCTTTTTTCGTTCAATTCGCATTGAATAAATGTTGTCACCTGAATTAGTCCATTCAAATGTCCCAGGAGAATAATAACAGCCACTGGAAACGAGAAAACAAAATAAGAAAACAAAAAGGTACATTTTCATTGCTTTTTGATGTATCACTTTTTAGAAATTAGTTTGAATTTGTTGATCTGCGCCCCATCTGAACGACCTGGAAGTGAAAAAGTCTGAATAGTGTTTGCCAGTTCATTTTTTCTGGCAACCCGATTTCCCATATCGCTCCACTCGCCGTCTTTTTCCATCCCGTTGAGGCTGTATCTGTCTGGGTCCTTAGCGCAGGAAGCGGCCAGGAGGGTAAGGAATGCGGCAAGGAGGATTTGGGGGATTTTGGGCATGGGGGATGGTTTTTGGAAATTTCTTTTGAGGATGCGGAAAGTTTACTGCTACATTATTTTTCCGAATTTCTTTTAGCACTTCCATAACAGGAAGTGTGTCATTTTCAAACTTATAAAAGCCATAAGCCCCTCCTGTTCTTTTTATTGGCCTTCTAATAATTGTAAATGTAGCAGGTTCAAGCCTTATTTTTGATTCTCCTGTGAAACCTCATCCCAAATCCCAATTGAATCCAGCATTTCTTTGTATACAGGGGCGTAATTATCAAAGCAATTTTCTTCCCAATCTATGGATATTTGTTGAGTTTGGGAATTAAAGGAATATCCAAAATCCTCTTTTGAATCTTCGTAATTGTCGATGATTAAATCAATCCTAAAAGGTTGGCAAAATGAAATAATTTCCGCACATTTTCGTGTAATTTCCGAGATTTCAGATAACGAATCTTCACTTTTTACTTTAAGGTAAAAATAATTGTATTTATCATTTTCCTCCTCAATTCTTAACCCGCGAATAGAGTCAATTATGACACCTGCCATATTCCTTTGCAGATCATTTTTAAAAACTTCCATTCTTTTGGGTGAAATGGGAATTTCAATTCGAGGCGATTTTTCCGAGCATCCAACCCAAAAAGGAATCAGAAAATAGAAAGCGATTGGAGTTATTCTCAAAATTTTCATTTTTGGATTATTATTTTATCGTCAATTTCACAGTTGCTATCATCCCAAGGCCAACTTCAGCTTCAATTACTGTCCCAGATTTCTCTGATGTTTGGGAAGTACTTGCATTACCTTCCGTAGATTTTGAAAGCCCAATTCCAAATTCTGGCTTTGACTCTTCTACTGATCTCATAGGCATACCTACTTCTGGAATTAAAACTATTGTTTTTTTCTACCATCTCCATTTAAAGACAGAGGAGAAACTCCAACAGAAAAACTTCCACTTTGAATTTGGGTAATCTTCGTTAATTTTCTCTGAGGCCCCTCTAAACCCTGGCGATAGCCTTTAAGCCCTACTGACGAGCCTTCGTTACCTACTGTTGTGGTTTCCTCCGTCGTAGTAAGCTCGGCACCAGCAGTAATGTTTAAATATTGAACTTTGCCCCCTTGTGATACGAAAACTTTCCTTCATTAACCCATTCATATAGCTCTGAGCTGATTTTTGATTGATCAATATCTGAAGATAAAACTACCTTCAACACATCCTGACTTGCAAAATTCAAAGCACCGCCAATTTTTGCCCCACCTACGTCAACTTTTAGAGACGCTTTTGCCCCAACTGAAATTTTCACGCTGAGCTGAATAGTTGGCCATGATGTACCCTTATATCCTGGGTCAAATTTGGTTAACATTACTTCCAACCCCTCTAACTCAACCCCATCCACTACCCGATTCTCACTAAACGCATAAACCGAGTTATGCGGATACTTCCCCGCCAGCGGATCCACTGCAAAGAACCTCCCCACCCAATTGTCCCACCTCACTTCACCGCCGTCTCGCGGCAGCGCCACCAGGTGTACTGGTTGCTGTGAAATGCGTCGCTGATCCAGGAATACAGGTAAAGGGTGTCGCCTGCGCGGCGGGCAGATGAGCGGTGGATATCCCATTGGTGGCCGTCGCGGTCCAGGATGCCGACTTCACGCACCAGGTAGAGGCTGTCGGCTTTGGGGGTGATCCAGGCTTTGAGTGCATCGAAGCGGTGGGCGAAGTTTCCAATGATGAGGGAGTCCTCGCCCAGGGGCGTGATGGTGAGGGTGAAATTGGCGGGATCGCCCCAATCACACCAGGTATCCGTGACTGTGTAAGTCCCCGCGAAGCGGTGATTTTGTGGCACTACGGTGATGGTTTGGGTGGTGGTCTCCATTTCGCTGCCCTTGGCGGCGAAGGCCCAGAGTTTCACTTCGTAGGTGCCTGGTGCCGCATACACATGCACGGGATTTTCCTCCAGAGATACCTTGCCGTCGCCAAACTCCCAGTTATAACTCCCGGCATGCAGGGAACAATTGGTGAAGTGGACGGTGTCCTTCAGGATGGAAGTGGTCTGTGAGGGCGAGAAGCACGCGGTTGGGCTTTTGGCGCAGGAGGCGGTGAGGAGGGTGAGGAAGGCGGCGAGGAGGAGGATTTGGGAGAGGTTTTTGGGCATGGGGATAAAATCCAGTATTTCAAAGGAAACATTTACTAAAAAGCAGGAAATTTTCTTACTATTGGGGGATACTATTCTTCTATTGTAGAAAATGCATTTCCTCTATAGTTAATCTGGAGGTTCGTAGGTAAAAAACCCTTCCTCCCAACCACATTTATTTATCTCGTTGATTGAGATTTCAAAATTTTCTGGCTGTTCCATAAACCCAGGTAATAACTTGAATTTTTCAATTATTTCCAATGCTTTTGCTTCCGTGCTAAACACTCCAATAAACTTTACATCTTCTCCACCCCGCAAGTCTTCATCTATATGCGTATGCCAAACCAAAAAAACATCTTCCATTTTCTTAACTTATTCTATGATTCTGCGACAAAGGGATTTCTCTTTCGATACTCCTTCATCTGTTCCTTGTAATCGTCTAAATCTTTATCATAGCTTTCAAAATCATCCTTTATCTCATTCCATATCTTTTCATCTTGAATAAAGAATTGACTTTTGAAATGGTTATCTCCCCATTTTTTGATTTTACTAAATTCGGATCCTGGGCCCGTATCCTTCCAATTCCCTTCTCCTTTTTGCGCATCCATTAACCTTTTTGCGAACTGCTTCCCTGATTCCCCAATTCTTGGTTGATGCCCATCTGCCCAGTCGGGTACATTGTCCTTTACCTTTTCATTAAACTCCTTTGAAGTCTTTTTGGTTTTATAACCATCCTTATACATTGGGTCGTCAAGTGTGCCAATATTTGTCGTGCCCCTTTGGCCATAGATTATTTCAATATCCATGCTTGGAATTCTTATGGCCTCAGGTGAAATATCAACATCCACTCCCCGCGGAATCTCAATGCTGCCGCCTGGTCCTCTGAGGAACTGAGGCATAGAGGGAGATTCAGGAACTAATTGTTCAATGTTAGGAATTGCTATTCGAGGAATGGGGACTCTTGGCGGGACTGGAAGTGCAATTCTTGGTAAGGATAATGTAGGTTCAAAAATCCTTCCCCACCTTAAAACCGCCCCCCAAGGTTCCAATCCTTCCATTTCAATTGCATCGATTACTTGATTTCCTGAAAAGGAGAAAGATGAATAATGCGGATATTTTGGAGCCAACGGATCCACCGCAAAGAACCTCCCCACCCGCGGATCGTGCATGCGGTACTTGTAGTTCCAGCTATTGCCGTTACCATTTACCTCATCATCCCTCTCCTGGCCCTGGAAACCATATCTGTATTCATCACCTGAGTACTCTCTCCCTGGCATCTGCATTCCAAAAGGATAATAATCCAAAGAACTAATGTTATCAGCAAGATAGTAATCAGCGAGGGAATTTGCATTAATATCTTTGGGGATTCTGCGGTCGGTGACAACACTCCACACATTGCCGCGGTGCTCGCTCAGTTCGTACATGCGCTCACCGATGCGGTGATCGAAGATCAGGGAGGTCACCAGCGGGCCAGAGCCGGGGATGGGCTCGACTTTGTAGGTTTGCTGGCTGCTGGTGGCCAGATCGTTGGAGCTTCCTTCTGCGGGTGCTTTGGTGCCTCCGCCCCCACCTCCTCCATAGGGCATGGTCTCAATCAGCAGGTCTTCTCGTAGCATCCCAATCCGTTTGGAACCAAAGATTCCAAGTTCGGTCAGGCGGTACTCGGTAGAGTTGCCATTGACCACTTCGCGGGTGTACATCGCAATGGGTGTGCCCTGGGCATCATGCACGTAGTAAGTGTAGTCTTTGGGGTCATTGGCTCCCAAACCTGCATTTTGAGTGGATTTCTCAATCCGCATGCCCATGGCATCGTAGCCAAACTCAATGGACCCGAGTGAGCCTGCGGTTTTGGTGATTTTGGAAACTTTGCCCGAGAGATTCCATTGAATGTTGGAAATATTTTCTTTGGTATCACGAACCAGATTGCCGGTTTCGTCATAGGCATAGTTATGGGTGGAACTGTTGCCCGCCACATAGGTCCCCTGATCCTGAAGATCGTCCAACCCGGTGGGACTGACCGCATCATTCACGTGCAGGAGACGGTTATTATTCAGCATACCATTGGTGGAAGCGTAATGATAGCTCAGATTGTCCATGGCTGCGCCGGTTCCTGCATTGCGGGTCAGGTTGAGCAGGTTTCCATTCCGGTCAAAGGAATAACTGGTGCGGTATTTGGGAACGGAAGCTGCAGAGTTTCGCCACATATTATTCGCCACCAGGCCCTGGTCTTCCCATACCTGCATCTCCTTGATGCGGTTCAGTTGGTCATAACGATACCGCTTAAACAAGGGAATATCGCCGGGATTGGTCATAAACTTGCGGATAGCAGAAACGAGGTAAGAGATGTTGCCATTATACAAATCAACCTGATCCACATCCAGCGGCACACCTGGCTGAATGCCCGTAATTGGCTGGTTGGCCGGGAGGTAGGCATTGATGGGGGTGTAGTCCCCCTTAAAATACCCCAATTCGAAACCAATTTCGTCCCGTCCTATGCGGCTGTCCACCCAATTGGAGGTGCCCGTATATCCATCGCGGGCAGGGTCACGGCTTTCGTTGAGGGTGCCGCTGTTCATGCCGCGCAGCCATCCCTGAATGGTGTAATAATAGTCCTGCCCCTGAACCTTATCATGGCCGGTTTCAACCCGGGCGAGGGGTCCGTGCAGATAGTAAAAATATTTTGCTTCCCGATCCCAGGTAACTCCATTGCGGCTGGTTTCCACCAGCTTCAGGCGCAGGTTGTCGTCGTAGTAATAGCGATGCAACCACTGGTCCACCTTGCCAGGCTGATACCGAAATACATTCACATTTCCACCCACCAGGTCATAGTCATACTCCATGTGTTTGTATTCCTGTCCGAGAAACTGAAGAGCCTTGATTTCCTGGATCAGGTCTTTGACATTGCCGTGGGCATCATAGCTGTAATGAGAGGCATATTTTGCTCCCTGGCCGGGCAAGTCGTGGTATTCAATACTGGCCACCCGGTTGCGAAGATTTTCCTGAACCAGCAGACCGGTCGGGATAGAACCCTGGACATCGTACCAGGTGCGAACAAACTGATTTTCACTATTGGCAATGGTGCTCAGGTTATTTCCTCCAATCAGGAAGGATTTTTGTAAAAAGGAGGTGGTGCCACTGTTCTGGCCAGATTTGAGCTGTCCGGCTTCAATGGGTCTGCCCAGGGCATCATACAGGGTGTAGGAGTAATCCTGGGTGGGTTGAGCAGCCTGGCGTGCATCCTGACTGTAAACAGGCCGCCCCAGATTATCGTACCAGAATTTTGTGGTTCCCCGATCCGGGGTGGAAGTTTCGGCCACCTGATTCAGAGAATTGAATTCATAACGGGTTTGAAGCCCGTGGTCAGGATGCACGGCAACCGGGGGTTGGGGCAAACACGGGGGATTGGGACAAGGAGGCTGTACAACCTGGTCCTGATCTGCCTGCAGATCTGAGTGGTAGTTGCGATAGTCCTCGGCCTGATCAAGCAGGGCTTTGGTCACGATGGGAGTCACCCCTTCGGGGGGTACGGTTTGAATCAGGTTTCCAGCCAGGTCATAGTAATAGAGGGTATATTGATATTCGCTTTCGCTGTAATAGCGTTCGAATCGCTCTGCGGCTTCCAGGCATTTTTCGGTATAGGATCTGCGAAAATCTGCTTTTACTCCCTGAAGGTAATCATCGTAGCGCTGAGTAGCGTTGGACCAGGCATTATTCATGGCATCCTGGACGCAGGGGTTGAAGTATTCAAATTCACCCTCGTGGTCAATTGGGCAGACTACCAACAGCGAATCATCAGGGCCTGCATTGGTGCATTGATCGTACATTTCTTCGTAGTCACTTTGACCATAATTGAACCCGTAAAATTGATTCATATATGTTGTGGCAATTGGCCAGAAATTGGGATGACCGATTCCTGCCCCGTACAAAAGAGAAATATCAGAAATGGAGGTGTAAAGTTGGGCACACCTAAGACAACAATCTCCTCCCAATGATTTTGCCTCAATTTCATCTATACCAAAGTCATTTTGGGATGAATACTGATAAGAGAAAATACTCACCAAGGCAGTGGTTCCGGGTCCGGATCCCATCCAGGTTCCTTTAATTTGAGTCCAGGAACTCCCTGGCCAAACGCTTATTACACCCGTAATGGGGCTTCCATTCACCCTGATTTCCAGTTTCGGATCCTTCCAACCCGCAGGATAAGTGTATTTATTATCCAGATTCTTTACCCAAAAGGAAAATTCGTACTCATAAGGAGGACCAACCGGAATGCTTTTCTCCCATACTTTCCAACCGGCACAGGGGGCCGAAGTACAGGTGTCCTTACCATTTACCATCATGAATTGGGAGTTGGGCTGATCTGGAAAAGCCGCTTTGCCCTGCCAAAACGTTGGATGATGGCAAACAGCATCATTCCCAATCAGACAAGTCCCGGACTGATTGTAAAAATTTGTGGTACAATTAACCGAAGTACCCATGGATAGAGACTTACAGTTTTCATCGCAATCATTGATGAGAAAGGACAGGTCAGAAATCCAGGTGGGTGATGAAACACTTTCAAATGATTCAGACCATTTCAAGTTTTTAATTACGCATGGCTCATTTTCAACAGAATTATGACCATAACTTCTGGGAAAATTTAAAACCTCCCAGGCACAATCCATGGTAAGAGAGTTTGGAGCAAAACAGTTCGGGAAATAATTCGCAAACACCTCCTCAAAGGATGTATAGCACCCAAAATTGTCGCAATACTGGGCACCAGGAGCAGTGGTGGATGACCCCAGAGAGTTACCTGCATCACACCCCAGAGCGCATACACCAGCCAGTGCATCATAAAAGTCATCCTCAATGGCTCCGCTTATAAATCCGCAATTGCTGAAACAATTGCTGTTTGCCAGATTGAGTTTCCAGACAGGAATATAAGATTCGCAGGTAGTCTGGCAGTGAGCCTGAATCTGGGCCTGTACTTTGATAGGTCCATTCTGGATGATGGAATAGTAATTCGTTAAATCCACCCCATCAATACTGGTGGCAAAATCGTAAGTTCGCCTCGTTTTTGGGCCCCAACTTGCCAAATTACATGAAGCGGATGATCCAATCAGGTCAATTTTACTTTTGCAATCCGGATCCATGTAATTTTCCTGAATCAACTGGACCGCGGAAATATAAAACATGCGAAACATTTTCCATTCTTCGTCCTGGGTATTGGGGTTCGAGCCAAAGACAGGATTGCAGGGTGCACTTCCCGCCGGGCAATTCACTGACTGGGCAGCGGCTTCCCACATGGTAATGGGGCCGCCAGGCATGCCTGTGGGTTTGAAGTTGTTTAATTTGGCAAAGATTTCATTATAGGCGGATAGATTATTGTCAAAAAACGGATCCGTCAGATTGATATTAAAGTTGAAGGTCGAAGACCCGATGGGATTCAAAAATCCCTGAACTTCGGCAGAGGTGTAGGTATCAGTGCCGAGCATATCCGTATAATAGTCATGACTTCCGTCAAGAGACTGACAATATTCATAAGCGCAATACTCCGGGTGGTAGCAAACCAGTGATTTCGCCCAGGAGGGTTGCCAGTTGGCAATAAACTCAGGCAGGGTCGAATTTTCGGGAGAAACCACACTTCCATCCGCGCGGGTAATCAGGGATGGTGTACCATCCCCATTCTGGTATCCTGTACAGGGATGTTGCCAGGGCGCGATGGTTGGTGCCCCACCAGGGGTGGAAAAGCAATTTGATCCCGAGAAGATGGAAAGAGCATCGACTGCTGTAACTGATTTTGGACCAGCCCCAAAATCAACCAATCCATACTGTCCACCCAAACTTACATCATCCAGCATGGTTTGATAGAGGTACTCGCACCAGTTTACTTTACAGGAGGTATCGCAGGCGTAAGGATCATAGCTTTGCCCGTCATTTATAGGTTCTCCTTCACGAGGACAATCCTCACAACTCAGATGGCAGCCACTGGTATCAATGTTTGCCATTTCGTCATCCAGGAAATAATCAAAATCAAGTAGGGTCCACTGAAAAAGTCATAAACAATTCAATGTGAATTAGTTGTGTTGATTTTTATACCTCAAAGTGCAAACTTATGGTCATCAGATGATCAAAACCTTTGCACATGATCCGTTATAAGAGCCCCAAACAACTAAGTCTTGAGCTATTCAAATCCCCTTTTGAACGGGGTTTGGATGCTAAAAATCGCTGGGTAAAGCTGTCCCGAAGCCTTCCCTGGGACGAGATGGCCTCCATCTATTATCACAAGATGAGTTCTGACCAGGGAGCTCCAGGCAAGGATGCCAGAATCATGATTGGGGCAGTGATCATCAAACACAAGCTAAAGCTATCAGATCGGGAGGTGATTCAGCAGGTTCTGGAAAACCCTTATTTGCAGTATTTTCTTGGTTTGGAGCGATTTACGAATAAGCCTGTCTTTGATCCGAGCCTGTTCCCAACCATTCGTAAGCGATTGGGAGTAGCGCAGTTCGAGGCTTTGAATGAAGAGATTTTGATCAAGGCGGGCTTGGTTGAGCGCAAAGAGGATGAACCTGAACCACCTAAAAATGACGGAGGTGGGACCGATTCAGATGATGATCAGGAGGCCGAAAAGAAAGAGGCGGAATTACGTGAAAAGCCAAGAAAAGGCAAGCTGCTCATTGATGCGATGGTTAGCGAGCAGATGATCAAACACCCTACTGACCTGGACCTGCTCAATGACAGCCGCGAAGAAGCAGAACGCTTGATTGACCTCTTGTATGTCCCAATTCCGGGAAAATTGAAGCCCAGGACCTACCGCAAAGCAGCCAAAAATAAATACCTGGCTGTGGCCAAGCAGAGCAGGAAATCGAAGAGGACGGTTCGAAAGGCGATCCGCAAACAGTTGGGCTATCTCAAGCGTGACCTGGGCATTCTGGATGAGATTTTGGACCAATATCCCGATCGATTTGAGCGCTTTACCCAACGGGACTTGAAGATTTATTGGGTGATTCAACACATCTATCAGCAGCAAAAGTCCATGTATGAAAACAGAATCCACACCCACTCAGACCGTATCGTAAGCATTTATCAGCCCTGGGTACGTCCCATAGTGACGGGGAAGGCTTTTCCCAAAGTCCAGTTCGGATCGAAAAGCTCGGTCAGTCTGGTTGATGGATTTGCCTCAGTACACAAAATTGATTGGGACAATTATAATGAAGGGGGCGACTTGCAGGGCCAGGTCAAAGATTTTGTCGAACGGCATGGTCATTACCCCGAATCAGTAGTCACAGATCAAAAATATGGGACCAGGGAGAATCGAAAATGGCTCAAGGAACGGGGCATCCGCTATTCAGGCAAGGCCCTGGGCAGACCCAAAAAGAACCCGGCCCCCGAAGAGATCCAGCTCAAAAAGCTCAAAAAACAGGAAAACAACATGCGCAGCCAGATTGAAGGTAAATTTGGCCAAGGCAAAAATGGCTATGGCTTGAGAAAGATCCGGGCCCGCCTGTCTGATACCAGTGAAAGCTGGATTGCAGCCATCTTCTTCGTAATGAACCTGGAATGGTTCTTACGTTCGACTTTTTTCAATTACCTGATCCATATCGGGACCAGAGGCAACCTTTGGTCAGCCTTTTTGAAATTGAAAGCCCAAATCAGGGAGATATTTGGATATTTTGAAGTCACAGCCCATATAGAGCCGAAATTTGGCGGGGTTCGTGGGTGACTTTTTCAGCAGGCCCCAAGTAAACAGGTATTATCGGTTAAATACAAATCAAGGTAGGCCTGAAGGGCTTCCTCCACCACCGTAAGCTTTTTGGTTACTGAATATTTGCCAATGGCCAGATTGGAAGCTTGAAGGGATCCCCCGTAAGGCGTGAGATCGAATGTGAGGGGATTGATTAAACAACGATTATCATAACTGATATTCCCAATTCTGGCCTTAAAAGGAGCGCCCCCATCCAGTACTTCATGACCACAATCATCCTTTACTGAAATCTCAAGATCATAAATACAATCATAACAGAAATTAGGGTTGCTAATGCAGTCCCGGGTGAATTGTTCTCCGGTCATCTCGTAATCAAAGGTATGGGTCCCTTCATTTACCACCAAAAACTCCCGGGTTGCAACCAAAGTCCCCGCATCCAGGTTTGTTTCCTGAGCGGTGAGCAAATCCTTGGTCAGTGTTCTGAGCACATTATTATCCAGGGGAATAAGGGAATTGGGGGACTCACCGCCTAAGGCTGAAACAACCACCCGTCCAGCAGGGTCGAGGTAGGAAACAGCCACCTGCCCATTTGCATCCACCACCATATTTTTCCGGTAATGGGTTGAAAATCCGGCTTCTGATCCCAGCAATCGGTCAAGATCCTCCTGTTCTGCATCTCCATAAAAATATTTGCTTTCATGTCCGCTTCCTGTTTTATGGGCTCCTCCAGCACCAGATTGAGTGCGGATTCGCCCGGTATTATCCGGCATGTAGGTAGTTTGCACGAAGGGAAAACCATCCGCATCCGGGACAAATTGCTGCATACGGAATTGCTCCGTGGTGGCCGTGGTGGCAAAATAACCCGTGGAATACTCGGAGAGGGAATTATCAGAATAGTATTTTCCTGGACCACTGATCCCCTGAACAGGGTTTAGCACCAGATCGCAGGTTCCATTGGTAGAAAGATCAAAATCATTCCTACTAAAACGCCCTCCACCGATGCCTCCGCTCAGGGTAAAATTTTGATGGTATTTTAAGGCAGGTTGAAACGCAGGAACGGGCAAAGTTTGCACCGCGGGCCTTCCCTGGTGGTCATAAAATGTTTCACCAACCACCGCAGTATGCTCCTCGCGATTTTGGGTTACTGCCTGGCGTTGCCGAAGGGTCCCATCGAAATAAGCAACCGAGGTGGAGTGTCTTCCCTCTTCAGCAAAAGTCATGCTTCCCTGCCAATTCAAATCGGGCTCATGCCAGCTGACCACCCAATGGTGATTTGCCTGTGCCTGGACACTTTGCAAACTCCCACTACTTCCTCCAATTTGTACATCCGTCCAGTTGCTGTGAACGGGTTGGTTTCGGTCCACGCCCTGATATCCAACTGCCCTGATCCTGTAAATCAAATATCCATCTTCGTAAGTAAGGGGAATCCGGAAATAGTTTTCAGACAGGCGGACCCGGGTTGCATTATTCTGAAAATCATATTCGAGGTTGGGTATTTGCTGAGAGGTATAGCCTGCTGTGGAGACAAAAGTCCATTCCAAATCATACTTCTCCGCCCCCGGCACAAAATCCCATCTTACCTCCAGCTCATCATCCGGATAAACATACAAGCGACTGACGTCAAGGGTCGTCCCCGCAACAGAGTTGAAGGCATCGTAACGGTTGATAATGATTTCATTTTCGAGGTAAACATTGTCCGGAATGGATGCATAGCTACCCCCTGAAACAGTATAATAAAGAATTTCAACCTCTGTTTTGTGGCCGTTATTGAAGACCAAAACTGATTTGTCTTTCTCTACCTGTCCAGCGGCCTGATTATAGGATACAGAAAGTGATTTATTCTGGGAACTGAACTGGCCACTTTCATTCCAACTTCTTACCTGAAGATAGAGAGTTACTGTAAATGCTGAAGGGAAGAGGGTCGGATTGCTGTGGTCTATGCCCAGGATGACCCGGTTTGAAACATCATCGTATTGAGTATTCCCCTTCCAAAGGGTATTAAAGGGTGTTGGATCCGGATAGGCATCGTGGACGTTTTCAAGGATAGCGCCCACCACCAGATCCTGGCCGGACATTCGCTTATTGAAACCGACCTCCCCTGCTTTTCCTGAAAATGGGCTTAATAATATCAGGGAAAGCAGAAGTGCAGAGAAAAGATTCCCCAACCCAAATGGTGTATTTTTTGAGAACATTCTGTTCATGGCTTTACAGGTTAACTTTGGCTTAAATTATTTGTGAAGATTAGTCCGGCTTTCCTGCAGGGTAAAAACACCCTCAAGGGTTTCTTTTTTAACCCTGACCAGCCCTCCCTCGGCATCATATTCGTAAAAGGACGCAAAATTATTCTCGTCCAGCTGGGCCATCAGGCGACGATTGTGAGCATCATATACATAGGAGATCATATTCCCCTCTTTGGGGTGGATCCGGATATCATCAAACCACGAGGTTCCGGTTGTACTGAGCAGATCCAGCTTAATATTCTCAGCCGCAGCAGGAATTTCAATAATGCCTTCAATTTTCTGCCACCCTTCAACCACTATTCCTGCAGGATAAAGGGAGGCGATTGCCCCCCCGGGTAGAGGGACTTCAGCAGCATCCAGAAAGTTCACCCTAATTTTGGGTCCCGTAAATGAAGTCGCTGTCAGGGGATTCCCTGGGTTATCCGACCTTACCCAGGCCGAGACGACATATTCTTTTCCGGCATCGGGAGAAAATGCCTCCTGACAATCGCATTCCCTTAAATCATATTCAGGGATGGTCACATTCTCAGGCAAACAGGGAGTCAGCTTACTTTTCACGCTCACCTGGGTTCCGCTGGAAGGTACTTTCAGGCTTACTTTTCCGGTATGGGCAACGGAAGCATCCAGCATGTTCCGGAATTCCACAAAGTCAAGATGAGTCCTTCGACAATCAGCCTGATCGTCCCTTAATGTGTAGTCTTCAAATCCATCAAATGCAATCTGACGAAGTTTGGCATTATTTCCAGCGGCGGTAACCAGGGAGTTCCCATAGCCGGTCAGGGCGGCGGAATAATTGCCGATCGGGTCCACCTCTTCCACCTTCATCCCCCGCTCATTTATTTTGGTGATTTCTGCGGAAAACTGCCATCTTGGATCATTTCCGGGATTGGGTTGCCAGTTTCCAGAATTATTATTCCAATATGGAAGGTATTGATCCAGATACCCATCAGTGCGAACAGAAGTGGTTGCCTGCATGTAACTGCGATCCTCCAAGTATCCAAAGCTCCGCTTTGGACGCCAGTGACCCAATATTCCATGAAGATAAGGATTGATCAGAGAGTCCTGGGAATAGGCACAAAAAACGAAGGGATCTGATCCACTTCCAGAACCACCACCTCCTCCGCAAGGGGCCGGGTCAAAACAGGAAGTGCTGGCATTTATTTGGATTGACGGATAAGAAGGACAAGATCCGGTAATCTCAAAATCAACCTGCCCCGGACCAACATATGCAATTGACTGGAGGTTTCCAAGCAGGCTAAAATCGCAAAGGATATTTCCATTACTTTGTGGAACGTTCGTGATTTCGAGGTTTACAGAACAGAGAGGTTCCCCGGTTGCGCAATCCAGAATTGTTCCATTCAGATACTGATTGGGATTCCCCTGACCCAATTGTCCTCTCCAGCAATGTCCGTTCGTAGCACTGTTTCCATTTGCGTGGAGTTGATCAACCTCACTGTATAATCCTGAAGAATAATAATTTGAATATCCCACGAGAGATTCATCCGGCCCTGGCAGAGTGATCAATTTACCATTATGAACCAGATCATTCAGCAAATTCAACAAGGCATTCATGTAGCAGTTCCCGGTTAGTTTGATCGCATTTGCAGGAGATACAAAGTCATTCTGGTTGCCGCAGTTCATTTGCCAGTTTTCAGAATACTCAACAGCCCCCGCGGCCAAAGCATGGTGCTCAACCAAAGCCAGATTCAACCCAACGGGCGCTCCATTCGAATTATAAGTCAATGGATTTTTTTTGCATCGCACAGTTTCCATGGTCGCGCCCAAATGATTTCTTCTGCCAGAACGAATTATTTTCACCCCGTTCAATGCCGGTGTTCCTGGCAGAACCTTTCCATTTTCGTCAACCAGATAAATCTCATTTTTCACCAGGGGATTACTGGCATTGATGTGGACCACCCAATAGGGTTTTGTCCAACTCCCATTATCATCCTGAAGAATTACTTCATCTCCCAGGGTAAAGAAATTTCCGGCAGGGTAGGCTGATGGAAGAATCATTTTTCCCATTGATACAGAAAGGAAACTCACTCCCAATTCCTGGGCTTCAAGGAAAAGGTCAGCATTTTTGAATGAATGGCCCATCCGGTCATACGCCCACCATGCTGGCAGGGAGACATCGTAAACATACTGATGAAATTCATCCAGGGTACGGGTAATGACAGGGGATCCGCTAATGGCATCAAAAGCAAGGGTTTCATTGGGAACATTTGCCTGTCGGTCCCACACAATTACTTTCTCCAAAACCGCTGCTACATCAAGCAATTTGGTGGTGGATGCGATTTGGGCCTGAAGTTCCTGATCAGTTATGCTTGGGAATCCGGTTGGAATTGGGATAGATGGTGGAGTGGAAAGATCAAGATTCACCCCAATACCAACTCCGCCGGTATGCTGGTAAACTTCTCTGAATTCAGTGGAAAAATCCACCATGGTATTGATCAGAACATTTTCAACTGTTCCATCCCTGTTTACTAAAGGAACCAGATTGTCAAGGGCCTGTTTCCCATACTTTATTTTTGTCTGATAATAATATTCAACCCCTGAAAGTGGTTTTTCAAGTGAAACAGAGGGATTATAGCCTTTCAGGTTATTTTTGGTTGGAGTATTGAACACAAAATCCTGTGGTTCGGGGTACACCCAATTTGCTTTGGGCTTACCGTGCATGTCATTTCGCTCAATCAAATACCCCTGGGTGGCGGTGTAATGGTCGGTATAATATGCCGCGAATAGTGGAGGCATAAATTCGCCCTTCTTGCGAATATCACCCTTCCCGGTATTTTTCAGCAGGGTTGGGTAATCTTTTGCCGTGAAAAACTCGCTTACCGTGTAACCAGTTGCATTGCGCTTCACATCCTGATACTGAAGGTTTCGAATCAACACACGGCTGTAACCAACAACCGGATAGGGCATGAAAGATTCACCCATGGGTTCTTCCACATAAAACCGATCGTCAGGCGCAAGTTTGTTCACCTCCACCCATTCCAAAGGAATCCGAAAGGGGTTTTCATCCCCACCAATCAATGGTTCATAGGAGCTCACGCCAGAACTAACCTCCAGGGTGTCCAGCCTGCCACTGCCGTCATAGTCACGGGACATTGGAAGAAGTTGGGTATAATAATATTCCTGGCCGTAAACCGCGCCCTGCTCTCCGGTTGCCATTTGATTCCAATTATCAAAGACTTTAAGGGTTTTCACCCTGTGTCCTCCCCCCAACTTGGTATAATTCGGATCCTGAAGGCGGACCCAACTGTTGTCAAGCTGGATAATCTGACCAAAATCTTTGTTGCGGAGTTTCCGGTTAAAGCCTCGCCAAAGTTCCTTGATATCAGGAATCATGCCGACCAGACCTTGGATCACACTTGCCGGATCATTCAGGTCTCCATTATATCCCGGATACACCAATTTTGGCAGGTAAATCCGGGCTGTTTGCCAGGCCGCCTTGGAAATTGGATTTACCTGCAGGTTAGAATTATCATTATCCCCAATCCCAACGGATTTCAACTTGACATACCCTTTCAGGAAATTTCCATTTACATCAGTACTGTTTGGATCCACCCCTGCAACCAGCTTACCCTGGGCATCCTTCTCGATTTCGGCATATCCGGGAATGTATTCAAAGTCCCCCTTGCCAGTAAGATCCACAAAACACCTGAAATATAGGTTGGGGTCCACCCCTTCAAGGTATTGGGTTCGAATGAATTCATCCGGATCGGCAAATGACCCGCTAACGGGCTCCTCCAGATCAAAAAAGAGGACTTTTTGTTCATCATCCCCGTTTTGATTATTTCTGATAAATAATTTGTTATTCTGATATGCCTGAGGATCATTCACCTGATTACTGATACCCGCCAGCCTGAACATCCGCATGGCCTTTTTATCCTGCACATATCCATAATCATCTGATTCGTATTCAACTTCAATTGCCCCTCCCGAGGGAAGGTCAATCCGGGTCAGATTCCAGGCTGATGCATAGAGATCCGCCTGACTTTTATTCTGCTCTGCATAGGGCCATTGGGCATTGTCAGGCAAGGCATTGGTAATGATGGGAGGTGCGAAATAGCCCCAGCGGTCGTACCCCTTGAAGTTGTATCCGGGATTAAAAGTCGAATAGGTAAATTCATAAGGATTCAATTTTCCTTTATTGGAATCCCGGTAGGTAATTTCAACTTTGGTTAAGGTAAGCTTTCCGCCTGAGGTTCCTGAATGATTTGGAATGCCCGGACATAAGTGGTCATCGTAGGTGAAGTTTACCTTTTGCAGAGGTTTGGCATTTACCCCAAACTTTGTCCTTTCTGTCTTACTGAAAAGACGGATTTCGTTTAATTGATAAAGGGATTTCGTGCCTTTTCCTCCATCCTCATTTACCACTTCCAGGGCATCCGGGCGGGGAGACACGCTAAACTCTGCAACATAATCCCTGGTTTCGATCGACCTGGGATAATAAACTTCTTTGACTCCGTAACTATAATGCCCTTTATCATCGTCTTCTGTAGTAAAAAAGCCATAATCAAACTTGGCTTCATTTTCATTTTCCGCGTAAGGAAACCGCCAGTGGTAATCGCCAGCTATTTTGGAATAGTTGAATAACACATAATTTCCCAAATCATCCGGAGTTGGGCCATCCTGGGTTACATCTTCGTAATCCGCAGAAAGGTAGCTGGTAAGATGCCATGCGTATGCATAAGGCGGGATTTCTGTGGAAGAAAAATATTGGTCCCGGCCTTTGGTATTATTTATTGAGTTATCCGGATTAATTCCGGTCTCATACTCGACAATTCCTTCAGAGTAAATATTGCCATAGTTGCCAGTAGGCTTGTCCTTCTCAACCCTGAAGGAAACATCTTTTTGCGAAATATTATATGCAGGGAGGCCGTAAACATACCTTCCACCTGATTCATCCGTCACTTTAAATTCCGAAATATGGTGGTCCTTAATGTTTAATGTACCAGTACCATTCCGGTCAAAATTATATTGCCCAATCACGCCTGTACCACTCAAAAGGTCCACCTGAATAGTTTTCTGTAAGGCTGCCTTTTTAGCCTCTGCCGCAGACAACCAACTGATATTTTTTTGGCGCTCGAGACGACTCTCCCTGGCTATCTGGCTGTTTACCTGAGTTAAGCCATTGATATTTGAAGTCGAGGTTGCCCATTGATTTTTCCCCCAGGCAGCATAGGAGTTATGATCCAACGCCATTCGCACTGCTTTATCCTGATGAATGCCGTTCCAAAGAGAAGCATCCGTCTTTTCAAATTCTCCAATAAACTTGAATGTTGCAGGTTCAAATTCAGGGGACCCGGCCAGATGTGAATGCCCTTTGGCAAAGGGAATCATGTTACCCGCTTCCCAGCGGCCGGAAGCATTTTCATTCGCTATTATTCTCAAATTGATCCCTAATTTCAAATCCTGACCAAATCCGGATTCATTGCCCAATGAGTAACTTCCACCATTTGAAACCGTGTAGGGATCTGCATGAACACTACTTCCCCCATTTACGGCCCTAAACTGACCAGAAATTCCATGCCCAGTTACCTGAAAGGCATCATAGGTGTGGTTCAATATTGGAAGCAGGGGAGTTTTTGGACCGAATTCTCCATCTTTCTCCAGGTTTTTATCCAGAATTACATCATTTCGGTTCTGGGCTTGTGATTCAAATATGAATCCATAAGACTCGTTAGAAATTTCCTTATAGGTAAGCTCCTGTAATGTTGAATAACCAACCACTTTCCCCCCCGCAAACAGGTGGTTTGCCTCTGGATTAATTTTCATATTTCTGTAGACGTCAGTGGTCGTAAATGGGAATTTCCCCGGGGGAGTATAGGAAGGTGCAGCTTGAAAAGTGCCCCCCCCCAGGGAGGCTATATTATCGGATTGAGCCGAAAGGATATCTGCGGAAACATTTAGCTGCTTCGCACCACTACGGGAGTTTACAGAGGTAAAAAGTCCGGCTGTAATTGAATTTTTATCCTCCTCAATTATTGCCCTGAAAGACAATGATGGCGAGACAGAAAAACCATTTTGCGAGTCGGAATTTAATCCAAGCCCCAAAACCCCATTGGACTTTGACCCTATTGCGGCACTCAGTGAAATATCCAAAGTCTTTTGGAAACCCAATCCACGATAATTATTATAATAGACTCCTATTCCAGGGCTTAGACCAATTTTCAATATCTCATCCATCCCCAAACCAATTGCCTCAAATTCACTGTCCGTTTTCATCCCTACCGTGACGTTTTCTTTGATATTATACCCGTATTTTATCTCATCCCCCTTAAAATCGTCCGGGATGCCACGCATATTTCGGGTAATGGAGCCCACATTCAGGTTCCAGCCCAGTCCCACCCAGGAAGCTTCCTGATCCATCGAAATTCCGGCATTATAAATCAGGTTAACCGGATATCCCCCAACATCCAGCAAGGGAATATTATAGGAAAAGTCACCTGTAAAAGGGTCCACCATACCCGTCTGATCTATCTGGGCGAAGGTTTGCACTTCGGGGGTGGTTGGGCCGCCCGTAAGCGCCAGGGCCCCCAAAGGGAAGAATATCTGCCAGACCAAGGCCACCAATAAGGTCCTGGCTATTGTTTTCACCCAGCCTTTGTGGGTGCGGATTTTGTGGGTTGAATTATTTGTTTTCATGTCAGTCGTTTTGGAAGCGGATATAGAATTGTTCTGATTTTTCATTGGTTACTTCGAGGGTGTAGAATCCGGGGGCAATTCCGGTAAAATCGAGATCCAGGCGATTGTCTCCATTCACTTTATTAAGGGTTTGGCCTGGCAGGGAAACCGTGTGGCGGGACATATCAAAAACCTCGAAAAAGAGTGCGCCATCGTTGTATTCTCCCTCATATTTGAAGTGTAGCTTATGTTGATCCAGTTTGATATACCCTCCATCCAGCTTTCGCTTTAGCAAGACATAAACTGGCGGAGTGGTTTTGTTTTCCTTCTCCGACTCACCTCCTCCCACAGGTAAAATGACCGGGATAATCCATTGATTTGAATCATTTCGCGTACTGTCTGGATTGGGGTTCTCGTAACCTCTGGGATGATCCCGCTTATCAGATGACGGGGGGGCAACGTTTACGTGAAAACCCAATTGTAAGGAGGGCAGAGGAATCCTCCCAATCGATTGCACATCATTTCCTGAGGGGCCAGCATCAACTCCTGGCGGCTCGTATCCAGGCTGGCGCAAGGTGTAAGGAACAACGAGCAACCCAAGTTGGCTATTCAGCCTGGGTATGTGAATTACCCCTATTCCCGGGTCAAGAGAGATACCCTGACGAGGAATAGAATCAATTTTCGGGAAATCAAAATGATGCTGTAACGCCTTTGCCTTGCCTGGCAATGCAAGCCCATAAAGTTTCGGCAATTCCCCAGGCCCAGGCAGGTCCTTTATCTTCAACGAATTGCCAGTAATATTGTAATCAAAAAACTGTCCGGGCAATTCCTGCCACTCGTCATCACCTGTCTTTTGCCAAAAGACTGGAAATACCAGGCCCAGGCTGTCAATTTCAAATTTTACCCGGTGTCCGTTCGGCAAATGGGGAGCGAGTCGCACGAGGCATTCACCCGGGCCATTCAGGAGGTAGCTGCGGGGTGAATCATTGGATTCAAGGTTTGAAACTCCGGGGGCTGTCAGATGAAACCGATCTGTCTTCAGGTTGGTAAAATCCACCCTGAGGGTCTGGCTCCAAAGGCTATGGCCAAGAAAAATGAGCACAAAAAGTACCTGTATTGCTTTCATAAGGCAATCATTTATCGTTATTAGGTTTATTTCAGTCTAAATTTTCTTAATAAAAAGGCGGTCGATTCATTCAACCAAATAGCTTATTTCATTTCTGTTTTTTCATCATTTCAATCAATTCTCTGGCCGGATTTCAATGTTGCATGTAAATATCAACTTTGACTCTGTAGGGAGGAACTGCCAATTCCGGCCACGGTCCGGGACCACTTTTTTCCTGGTCATCCCGGATAAAAACGATTCCATACTTTTGGCTGGAAACGATTTCAATACCAAAGGGATCAAAAATCATAAGATTCTCCCAGGAATTCCCCAAATGGGATAATTGATCCTTATCTCCACCTATATTTTTCCCATCAGGATAGACATCGTGCAATGCCAGACGGGAAAAATTGGGATTCTTGATTAATTCCGCAATCAATTGCTCATCAGCTAAAAATTGTTCTTTATAGGCCCAGATAGAATCTTTCAGCAAGCTGTAAATATTGATTTCTTCACACCCCGAAAGCCAGGGTAAAACGGTCACATCTGAGTATCCCAATACCGCCCGGGTGGAAGGATCCTGAAATGCAACTTTGTTATTTATAAACCCTCCATAATTAAAACTGTAAACCAGCCCAATTTGGGGCACAATGGTTTTGGCGGTAAAAGAATCCACAGGCTGGGTCATACTCCCATCCAAAGCAAAAAATGCATGGTCAACATCAAATACCACGCTGTCATAAACTAAGGAAGCAACGCAAGGCGGACAAACGCCCCCGCAATCAATTCCGGTCTCATCCTGATTTTTTATTCCATCTGAACACGTTTCAGGAGCAGGACAGGGAGGACAAATACCTCCGCAATCCACTCCCTCCTCATCACCATTTTTTATTCCGTCTACGCAATTTGGGCAGGCCGGACAATCCCCGCCGCAATCTACGCCTATTTCATTCTGATTTCGTTTTCCGTCAAAACAGGATTCTCTTTTGCAGCCTCCTGCTATCATAACCAATAGGAGAATTACCGAAATAATCGGGCCAATATAAAAGTTCATTTTTGGCGTCATAACTGAGATGTTTTTTTAAGTTTATTCAGGCTTTTTGACCAGCAAAAATTTCCTTTCAAACCTACTGTAAAAAAAATTAAAAATCATAGCCATTTTATAAGCGGTAGCGTTTGGGAAATAAGCGGTCAATTTTGGCCAATTTTTTACCCCACCTGACATATTTGTCAGGTTTTTCCAACCTTATTCCGACCACAATTTCAAAAGGACCGAGTGATTTACTATATCTCTGGTCACCGCTCAAAAAATCCTGATCTCCCTTTCACCTAAAATACTATTCTCCCATCCCCCCAAATTTTCCCTATCTTTCCCACCAATTCCTAAAACCCCAACCCCATGAATCCAAAAATCATAAAACCTGCGATCCTGGCTGCCTGCCTTATTTCCATGGCGGCGGGACTGTTTGGCATGCTGTTTTGTTTTGTCTTTTTATGGTCGGCGCGTATGGAAGACCTGGTGGGAGCCGGGTTTCCTTTTGTGGCGGGCTCCATTTTGTTTGGTTGCGGACTGATCGGGCTGGCCATTACCGCCAAAGAAAATCCCGCAGCCCAATAACTGAACTGCGGGATTTTATCAGAGACCGTGAAGTTTACTGCACCATGATTTTGCGGGTGAATTTGCCCTGCTCCGTGGCCAGATCCAGGATGTAAATTCCGGCGGCCAGGTTGGTCAGGTCGAGGCGCTGATCGGTGGTGAGTTCGGCCATGCGGCGTTGCTGCACGATTTTGCCATAAAGATCAAAAATCCGCACTTCCACTTCCTGACGCACCGGGGCATAGGGACGAATGGTCAATATTCCGTCTGTGGGGTTGGGGAATACTTCCAGTCCGGCAAATACCGCTCCTTCTTCCAGTCCCACGGTCACATCGAAGGTGACAGTGGCAGAACAGCCGTTGCCATCCACCACGGTGACGGAGTACTGTCCGCTCACGGGGGGCACGTAGAAGTTTTGGGTGGCAAAGGCCAGGGGAGTGCCGTTGATGGACCACTGGTAGGTTACAAATCCGATTTGCACCCACAGGGTATCATTGGATTGGGTAATCACAGGATTGGGCCCGGGCACGCTGATGGCGGAGGCGGTTGCAATTTCGCCGCAACCTGCGCTGTTGGTCACTTCCACGGAATAGGTTCCTGCGGTGTTGACCGTGATGGTCTGGGTAGCGGCACCCGTATTCCACAGATAAGAGGCAAAACCGGCGCCTGCGTCCATCAGATCCTCACCACCAGGGCACAGGATTCCAGGATTGGGCATGATCACCGGGTTGGGATCCGGCTGATTGACGAAGGGAATGGTGATTACATCCGTGCGCACACAACCGGTCTGGTCGCTCACGCTCAGATTGACATTTCCGCCCGGTGAAACCACATCTACGGAGGCATTGTTCAGCGCTCCAATCAGGTTGGTGCCGCTCCACAGGTAGCTGGAATAGCCTGCACTGGCGGTCAGCGTGGCGGTGTCGCTCTGGCACAAGGGCAGGGTCTCGCTCGAAGTCCAGGTGGGAGCCGTCACGGTATGGACGGAAATTACCACCGAGTCGCGGTCCTGGCACCCATTGGCGTCAGTTATTTCAGACCAGTAAAGTCCTGCCACGGTGACGGGCAAGCTGGATCCGGTCGAATTGTCCTGCCAGAGGTAAGAGGCGAAGGAGCCGGGATTGAGGTTGTAGGTGGAACCATCGCAAATGGTGGTGTCGGCGCCCAGATCAGCCACGGGCAGGGTATAAGCATTGAGGGTAACGGTATCCGTGAGGCCGCAACCATTCGCATCGGTGATGGCCACCATGTACGTGCCTATGCTGATGTTGTTGAGGTCTTCCGTATTGGCGGTGAAGGAGCCCGGGCCGGTCCAGCTGAAGCTGTAAGCCTGGCAGCTCGCTCCGCCTGCCACGGTCAGATCCACAAATCCGTTATTGGCATTTGGCCCACACACGCCAGGAGGAGAGGTTAGGGATGAACTGAGGACAGATGGCTCAGTCAGGGTCACAGATCCATTGGAGGTGGCTCCGTTATTGTCGGTCACCGTCAGGGTATAGGTACCTGCGGCAAGCCCTGAGAGGTTGGCATTGGTGGAACTGTTGCTCCAGGCGTAGGTGTAGGGCTCGCATCCGCCAGTCA
The DNA here is from genome assembly GCA_020635905.1 of Bacteroidia bacterium. Lineage (GTDB taxonomy): Bacteria > Bacteroidota > Bacteroidia > J057 > JADKCL01 > JACJYV01. Next base: position 1,338,884 of record JACJYV010000002.1, on the reverse strand, counting down.
CGGTCACCCCGGCGGTGCCGTTGGTAGCTCCATTGCAGCTTACGTTATATCCGCAGTTGAAGGTGGATTTGGAGAATGACAATACTAACGGGGCTGGAACTACACTCACCGTAAAGCTGCAACTGCCCGAATTTCCGGCGGCATCGCCCACGGTATAGGTCACAGTGGTGGTGCCGGGAGAAAATGCAGAACCAGAAGTATGGCTTTGGGAATTGGTGGTAATGCCGCAATTATCTCCTGAAGTGGGAGCGGTCCAGGTAACGTTGGGGGTGCAATTATTGGAGGCAGCATTGACTGTGATATTGGAGGGGCAGGTAATGGTGGGATTCTGATTGTCCACCACCGTCACGTTGAAGCCGCAGTTGGCCACATTGCCGGCCGCATCTGTGGCCTTGTAGGTATTGGAGGTGGTGCCCACGGGGAAAGAGGCCCCGCTGGCCAGACCCGTTAGCTGGCTCACAGTCTGACCGCTGCAATTGTCGGCAGAGGTTACAGAATAGGTCACCACCGCGGCACACTGACCGCTGCTTGCATTGGCCGTAATGTTTGCCGGGCAGGTAATGGTCGGATTCTGATTATCATTGACTGTTACGTTGAAACCGCAGTTGGCTACGTTGCCGGAGGCATCGGTCACCTTGAAGGTGTTGCTGGTGGTGCCTACGGGGAAGGAAGCGCCGCTGGCCAAACCGGCAAGCTGGCTCACAGATTGGCCGCTGCAATTGTCGGCTGAGGTGACCGAATAGGTTACCACGGCCGAGCACTGTCCGCTGGCCGCATTGGCGGTGATGTTGGAAGGACAGGTGATGGTCGGATTTTGATTGTCCACCACCGTCACATTGAAGCTGCAATTGGCAATATTTCCGGATGCGTCGGTTGCTCTCCAGGTGTTGGTGGTGGTACCTGCGGGGAAGGAGGCCCCGCTGGCCATCCCGGCAAGCTGATTCACAGATTGACCGCTGCAATTGTCGGCTGAGGTGACGGAATAAGTTACCACGGCAGTACATCCACCAGACCCGGCATTGACCGTCATGTTGGAGGGACAGGTGATGGTCGGATTCTGGTTGTCCACCACGGTCACGTTGAAGCTGCAGTTTGCAACATTCCCGGCCGCATCGGTGGCTTTCCAGGAATTGGTGGTGGTGCCAACCGGGAATAATGATCCGCTGTTCAGTCCGGCAGTTTTGGAAGTGGTCTGACCGGCACAATTGTCGGATGATGTGACCGAGTAGGTGACGTTGGCGCCGCACTGGCCGGAAGCCGCATTGGCGGTAATGTTGGCCGGGCAGGTAATGGTCGGATTCTGGTTGTCCACCACCGTCACGTTAAAGCTGCAGGTTGCAGGGCTGCCCGAAGGGCAGCTGGCCGAGAAAGTATTGGTGGTGGTACCCACGGGGAAGAATACCCCCGAACCGGAACCGGTGGTTTGGGAAATGGTGGGTGTGGAAGGCACGGTCCAGGTAATTTTTACCTGGCCATTTCCGGAGCGGTTGCCCGCAATGTTATTCTGGCTGGTGCCGCTGTTGTAGCTGCCTCCGGCTCCACCCCCGGCCCGGGGTACGGCGCCGGTCACACAGTTGTTGTAGTGCTGTCCTCCGGCTCCGCCGGAGTATCCTCCCCCGCCGCCGCCACCTACGGTGTAGCAGGTGGTTCCGCCGCCGCCGCCATATCCACCGTCGGCATCCTGGGTGCAGGCATTGTCGAGGCGGCCACCGGGGCCACCGGCCCCGCCGTTGACAAAGGATTTGCCTCCAAATCCTCCGTTGGTGGTGCCGCCCGTATTGGCAGTCGCTCCGTCTCCGTAGAATCCGCCGCCGCCGCCGCCGTCATTCTGGTTGAGCCCGCATACTCCTCCGCCGCTTCCGGCAGTTCCGCCTGTCCCGGCGCCCAATCCGTCTTTGGTTCCGTTATTGGTGGTGGGAGCATCCACCCCATCCTGGTCTGAAGAGGCGCCTCCTCCTCCCCCGGCTACCAGCCGGGGAGCATTGCCCGAAGTGGCGATAAAGCTTCCGCCTCCCCCACCGCCGACCGAACCGGTCATCCCGACGGCACCTACCATTATTTTATACACCTGCCCACCTGATACAGCAAAGTCACCGCTCATGTAGGCTCCTTTTCCTCCGTAAAAGTCCGTTCCACCCCAGGTTTCGTTTCCTCCTTGTCCACCCCAGGCTTCAAATCTCGCGCTGGTTACTCCCGCGGGAACGGTCCAGGTGGCAAGCGAACCCGTAAAGGAAAAGGTGGTGGATTGGGTGCCGCCCGTGGGACAGGTGCCCGAAGGCGCAGTGTAACTCACCACGGCCCCGCATTGTCCCGAAGTCGCATTCACCGTGATATTCGAAGGACAGGAAATCGTAGCCTGTCCGAAAAGGGGTGTGACTGCGGGGTAAAGGGCAAGTAAAAGTATGAGGAAGGTAAAGTAAAGTTTTCTCATTATACCAGATCTTAATTTTGTCTCCTAAATTTAATCAAATAAAACGAATTTTACAGGAAATCAAGGACATTCCCCCAAGAACCGAACTCGCGCAAAAAGATTCCCCATTTATCTTTAGGGGACCTCTAAAAACAAAGAAGGTCAAGGCGGGCGCAGGTAAAGAAAGCGCAGTTTACTCAGGTAAATGAGCATTTCTTAACCAAGCCCAACGCAGAGATTCGAAGTTTTTAGAGGTCCCCTTTATCACCCGATTCCAAACAGCACAAAAAAAGGCCGGATCAGGTGACCCGGCCTTTCGTTTCCCGAAGGGTTTTTTATTCCAGGATGATCTTTCTGACGAAACGAGAATTGTCGGTGGTGATGGTCAGCACGTAAACTCCTTTGGCCAGATCAGTCAGATTCAGGGTCTCATCTTTGGTCAGATTCTGGTGGTGATATTGCTTCACCAGTTTACCAAACATATCAAAGATGGTCATATCCACTTCCTTCCCGATGGGGGTGTAGGGACGGATATTGAGGTAGCCTTCGGTGGGGTTGGGGAATACTTCCAGTCCGGCAAAATCCTGATTCTCACTGATCCCCACGGTTACATCAAAGGTGGCAGTCCCGGTACAGCCATTGGCGTCAATTACAGTTACCGAATACTGTCCGGATACCGGGGGAATGTAGTAGTAATTGGTGGCAAAGGCCAATGGAGTGCCATTGATGGCCCACTGATACTTGGCAAAGCCAGTCTGGCAGAACAGGGTATCATTGGACTGGGTAATTACCGGCACCGGGGCGGGTACATTGATGGCGGTCACGTCGTCGGCTTCGCCACATCCGAAAGAGTTGGTCACTTCCACAGAATAGGTTCCGGCCGTATTCACAATGATGGTGCGGGTGGTGGCTCCCGTGCTCCAGGCGTAGGTCGCATATCCGGCCCCCGCATCCAGGGTATCCTGACCACCGGGACACAGGATTCCGGGATCGGGCAGAATGGAAGGATTGGGATCGGGCTGATTGACAAAGGGAACCGTGATGGTATCGGTGCGGGCACAACCTGTGGTATCGGAAATGGTGAGGTAAATGTCTCCCCCGGGCGAGGTCACATCCACACTGTTATTGGTCAGCACAGTACCAATCACCACAGGTCCGGCCCAGAGGTAGCTGGAATAGCCGGGAGTCGCGGTGATGGTGGCGGTATCGGCCTGGCACAGGGGCACCGTTTCACTGTAGGTCTGGGTGGTGGGAGTAACCGTATGCACCGCAATCTCAATTGTATCCCGGTCCTGACATCCATTGGCATCAGTCACTTCAGTCCAGTAGGTTCCGGCGGTCGAAACGGGAAGCGTGGGTGAGGTAGCATTATTCTGCCAGAGATAAGCAGAAAATGATCCGGGATTCAGGATGTGGGTACTGCCATCACAAATAGTCGAATCTGCTCCCAGATTTGCCACGGGAAGGGAAAAGAGGGCAATGTTAACTGAATCCTCAAAGGTACATCCATTGGCATCGGTAACGATAACGGCAAAGGTACCCGAACCCAGGTTGGTCAGGTCTTCGGTGTTGGCAGTAAAGGAGCCTGGTCCGGTCCAGTCGTAGAGATACGACTGGCAGGTGGCACCGCCGCCTACGGTCAGGTCGGTGAAGCCGGTGGTGGCCGGACCGCACACGCCGGGAGGAGCCTGAATGGAGCCGGTGATGGCCGCGGGCTGGGTCAGGGTAATTGAGTCCTTTTTCACGATACTGTTATTGTCCGTAACCGTGACCACATATTTGATGGCAGAAAGTCCGTTGATGGTGGCGGTGGTGCCACCGTTGCTCCAGGAGTAAGAATAAGGCTCGCAGCCGCCGGTGGCAGTTACGGTGATCGATCCGCTGTTGTCGCCGTTACAGGCCAGATTGGTTCCGCAGGCATAAACAGTGGGAGTCAAAGACAGCACCAGCGGGGTGGGAACCACACTGACGGTGAAGCTGCAACTGGTTGAATTTCCGGCTGCGTCCCCTACCGTGTAGGTAACCGTGGTGTTACCGGGCGGAAAGCTGGAACCAGAGTTATGGGTCTGGGTCTGGGTGGTAATCGCACAGTTGTCAGTGGGTGATGGCGAAGTCCAGGTCACTATGGGAGAACAGTTATTGGAAGAGGCATTCACCGAGATATTGGCAGGACAGGTGATCACAGGAGATTCGTTGTCCACCACGGTTACAGTAAAGGAACAGTTATTGGTATTGCTGTGTGCGTCCGTGACCAGGAAGGTGTTGGTGGTGGTACCAACCGGGAAGGAGGCCGTGCTGGCCAGACCCGCACTTTGGCTTACCGTTTGCCCGGGACAGTTGTCGGATGAGGTAACCGAATAAGTAACGTTGGCGGCGCACTGGCCGGTGGCATTATTCACCGTGATGTTCGCAGGGCAGGTAATCGCGGGATTCTGGTTGTCCACCACGGTTACGGTGAAACTGCAGTTGGCCGTATTGCTGGCTGCATCCGTCACGGTAAAGGAATTGGTGGTGACGCCTACGGGGAAATTCGCTCCGCTGGCCAGTCCGGCAGACTGGCTTTGGGTGGATCCCACACAGTTGTCAGCAGAGGAAACGCTGAAACTGACCGGGGCAGAACACTGACCATTGCTGGCGCTCACGGTGATATTACCGGGGCAGGTAATGGTCGGATTCTGGTTATCGGTCACGGTTACGGTGAAGGCACAACTGGCCACGTGACCGGCGGCATCCGTTACCACGAAAGTATTTGGGGTTGTGCCGGTGGGGAAGGAAGCCCCGCTGGGCAGGCCAGTTCCCTGGCTGACCGTCTGGCCGGGACAGTTGTCCGAGGAGGAAACTGAATAAGTGGCCACCGCGGTACAACTTCCTGAGGCTGCATTCAGGGTGATGTTGGAAGGACAGGTAATCGAGGGATTTTGATTGTCCACCACAGTCACGTTGAAGGAACAGGTGGCCGTTTTTCCAGAGGCATCGGTTACTTTGTAGGAATTCGAAGTAGTGCCTACGGGGAAGGTGGCTCCACTATTCAGTCCGGCGGTTTTGCTTACCGTCTGGCCGGGGCAATTGTCGGCAGAAGTTACCGAGTAGGTTACCACGGCCGAGCACTGTCCGGAAGCGGCATTCACCGTCATGTTGGCCGGGCAGGTAATGGTCGGATTCTGATTGTCAACCACGGTTACGGTAAAGCTGCAGGAAGAATTGCTTCCAACCGGACAGCTGGCCGTAAAGGCGTTGGTGGTGCTGCCCACGGGGAAGAAGGCGCCGCTGCTGCTGCCACCAGTCTGGGTCACGGTGGGTGTATAAGCCACTGTATAAGTAATGGTCACCAGACCGTTGCCGGATTGCTGATTATTGAGCATGCTGCCGCTGGTCACCCCACCGATGTAGCCGGAGCCTCCGGCGCCACTCTGACCGGTCCAGTCGTTGGCTGAGTTATAAAGGCCATTCTGGCCGGTGGTGCCACCACCGTAGCCGCCGGGCTGGGCCGTGGCACTGCCAAACTGGGCAGATGATTCTTCATTTCCTCCTTTACCTCCGACCCCAAGGCCACCAGCTGCGCCATTGGTCGGACCGCCTGCTGTCCAGGTGGTTACTCCGCCGGATCCGCCAGAAGACTGGGATCCGCCGGTTGGAACTGCGCCACCGGGAGGCACTCCCGGCCAGCCAGCTCCGCCGCCGCCGCCGTAATAGCCGCCACCGCCACCGCCGCCGGTTCCCCGGCCACAGTTGATCAGTCGCTGTCCACCCGCACCGCCACCACCACCGGCTACGATTACCCGGTTGCCCAGGGCCGTGCCGCCAATGCGCACGTCGGAACCACCGCCGCCACCGCCTGCGAGGGCCTGGGTACAGGGAGAGGTTCCGGCATTGCCACCACCGTTAAAGCCGCCAGTGGTAGAGATTCCTCCCCCTCCACCGACATACACATAGACGGTTGATAAAGGGGTCACGGTACGGTTGCCGGTGGCGTAGCCGCCTTTACCGCCCAGGATGTTGGCCTGGTTGGCGCGGCCTTGTCCGCCGTAACATTTGATATTAATGGAGGTAACCCCGGCCGGTACGGTCCAGGTTTGCACAGCGCCGGTATAGTTGAAGGTCACCGTGTTGGTTCCGCCGCCCGCGCAGCTGGCGGTTGGGGCGGAAAAGGAAACGTTGGCACCGCACTGCCCGGAGGCCGCGTTCACGGTGATATTGGATGGACAGGATACAGTTGCCTGTCCCCAAAGTAATGTTCCTGAGGTAAAAAACGAGCAAATTAAGAGGGTAAAAGAGTAAAAGTTCTTCATCATGCTTTTTCTAAATATTCATCAAAGCTAAATTTAATTGATTTAACCCAGAATTCTTACTTCACTTTGCAAACATTTCATCCACAATATTTTTCCAATCCGATCCGGGAAGACCGGGGCGCAGCCCTTAAAAACCATTCCGGACGACCCTGACCTTGAAAAAGGGCAGAAATCGTCCGGAATTAAGGTAATTATTCGAGGATAATCTTTCTTACGAAACTGGAGTTGTCGGTGCTGATGGTGAGAACATACACCCCTTTGGAGAGATCCGTCAGGTTGAGGGTCACATCGTGGGTGAGGTTATCCAGACCGAATTGACGGATGATTTTTCCGTACATGTCGAATACCCGGATTTCAACTTTCTTGCCAATCGGGGTAAAGGGACGGATGTTGAGGTAACCTTCCGTGGGGTTGGGGAATACTTCCAATCCGGCGAAATCTGCATTTTCCTCCACACCCACCGTCACATCAAAGGTCGCAGTACCCACACATCCGTTTCCATCCACCACAGTTACCGAATACTGTCCGGTTACGGGCGGAACGTAGAATGAGTTGGTGGCGAAGGCCAGCGGAGTTCCGTTGATGGCCCACTGATAAGATGCAAATCCGGTCTGACAGTACAGGGTATCGTTTGATTGGGTAATCACGGGTACTGGCGCGGGCACATTGATGGCTGCCACATCGTCTGCTTCACCGCAACCAAAGGAGTTGGTTACTTCCACAGAATAGGAACCTGCTGTATTCACAATGATGGTGCGGGTGGTGGCGCCGGTGCTCCAGGCATAGGTTGTGTAGCCTGCTCCTGCATCCAGCGTATCCTGACCGCCGGGGCACAGAATGCCCGGATCAGGGGTAATGGACGGGTTGGGATCGGGCTGGTTCACAAAGGGAACGACAATGGTATCCGTTCTGGCACATCCGGTCGCATCGGAAACCGTCAGGGTAATGGCGCCGCCAGGTGAAGTCACAGGCACATTATCATTGGTAAAGATGGTTCCAATCACCACAGGGCCTGCCCAGAGATAGGAGGAATAACCCGAATTTGCGGTGATTACTGCCGTATCATTCTGGCAAAGTGGAACAGTTTCACTGTAGGTATGGGTGGTCGGAGCCACCGTATGCACGGAAATCACAATGGAATCCCGGTCCTGACAGCCATTGGCATCGGTTACTTCAGACCAGTAAAGTCCGGCGGAGGTAACGGGCAGGGTGGCTGCAGTGGAATTGTTTTGCCAGAGGTAGCCCGAGAAAGATCCCGGATTCAGGATGTGGGTGCTGCCATCGCAAATGGTGGAGTCGGCACCGAGATTGGCCACCGGCAACTGGAAGAGGACAATGTTAACCGATCCGTTATAGGTACAGCCGTTGGCATCGGTGGCAACCACAGAGTAGATACCCGCAGGCAAATTGCTCAGGTCCTCGGTGGAGGCGGTAAATGAGCCAGGTCCGGTCCAGCTGTAGCTGTAAGCCTGGCAATTGGAGCCGCCACTGACGGTCAGGTCGGTGAAACCCGTGGTACCCAGGGGTCCGCACACGCCGGGAGGCGCATTGATGGAGCCGGTGAGCGGGGTGGGTTCGGTCAGGGTAAGTGAATCCTTCTTCACGGTTCCGTTATTGTCGGTCACAGTTACCACATACTTCTGCGCGGAAAGTCCGGTAATGGAGGAGGTGGTAGGCCCGTTGCTCCAGGAGTAGGAATAGGGTTCACAACCTCCCGTGGCAGTCACAGAAAGCGAACCGCTGTTGTCTCCGTTACAGGAAAGGTTGGTTCCGCAATTGAATACGGAGGGAGTCAGGGAAAGGACCAGCGGAGTAGGCACAATGCTCACGGTAAAGCTGCAGCTACTGGTGTTACCGGCTGCATCACCCACGGTGTAGGTTACGGTGGTGGTGCCAGGTGAGAAGCTCGAACCGGAAGTGTGGGTCTGGTTGGAGGTGGTCACCCCGCAGTTGTCTCCGGAAACCGGGGTGGTCCAGGTTACCGCAGGCGAGCAGTTATTCGCATTGGGTGTAATCGAGATGTTGGCCGGACAGGTAATGGTCGGATTCTGATTGTCAACCACGGTTACGTTGAAGGAGCAGTTGGCCGTATTTCCGGAAGCATCGGTCACCAGGAATGAGTTGGTGGTGGTGCCCACAGGGAAGGATGCGCTGCTGGCCAGTCCGGCACTTTGGGACAGGGCCTGACCAGGACAGTTATCTGCAGTGGAAACCGAATAGGTTACGTTGGCCGCACATTGTCCGGTGGCATTATTCACGGTGATGTTGGAAGGACAGGTAATGGTCGGATTCTGATTGTCGATTACGGTCACCGAGAAACTGCAGCTGGCGGTATTGCTGGCCGCATCGGTCACGGTGAAGGCATTGGTGGTGGTGCCCACGGGGAAGGCAGCTCCACTGGCCAGACCGCCGGTCTGGGCCTGGCTGGCACCCACGCAGTTATCTGCTGAGGTTACCGAGTAAGAAACCGGAGCCGAGCATTGTCCGGAGGTGGCGTTTACCGTGATATTGGCCGGACAGGTGATGGTCGGATTTTGGTTATCGGTCACGGAAACAGTGAAACTGCAGGTCGCAGTGTTTCCGGAAGCATCGGTCACCGTGAAGGTGTTCGTGGTGGTGCCGGTGGGGAAGGCTGCCCCGCTTGCCATTCCACCTCCCTGGCTGACGGTCTGTCCGGGACAGTTATCGGCGGAGGAAATGGAATAGGTAACGTTGGCCGTACATCCACCTGAGGAGGCATTTACCGAGATATTGGAGGGACAGGTGATGGTCGGATTCTGGTTGTCCACCACGGTCACGGTAAAGGTACAGTTGGCAATATTTCCGGCTGCATCGGTGGCTTTCCAGGTGTTGGAGGTTGTACCTACCGGGAAAGTGGCGCCACTGGACAGGCCCGCAGTTTTACTGATGGTCTGGCCGGGGCAGTTGTCGGCGGAAGTTACTGAGTAAGTTACGGGAGCGGAGCACTGGCCCGAAGTGGCATTCACGGTCATGTTGGCCGGGCAGGTAATGGTCGGATTTTGATTATCCACCACCGTGATGTTAAAGGAGCAGGTGGAGGTGTGACCCGCACCATCGGTTACCACGAAAGAATTGGTGGTGGTACCTACGGGGAAGGTTGCGAGGCTGGGCAGACCAGCGCTCTGGCTCACGGTTTGTCCGGGACAGTTGTCTGCAGAACTTAACGCATAGGTGACGGTGGCCGAGCACTGACCTGAAGTGTTGTTCACGGTCATGTTGGCGGGGCAGGTCACGGTGGGATTCTGGTTGTCCACCACAGTCACACTGAAACTGCAGGTGGCTATGTGCCCGGAAGCATCGGTCACTTTGAATGAATTGGTGGTGGTGCCCACCGGGAAGGCGGCTCCACTGGCCAGACCTGCGGTCTGGCTCTGGCTGGCGCCCACACAGTTGTCGGCCGAGCTGACCGAATAGGTGACGTTGGCGGAGCACTGGCCGGAAGCGGCATTAGCGGTGATGTTGGCCGGGCAGGTAATGGTCGGGTTCTGGTTGTCCACCACCGTCACAGTAAAGCTGCAGCTGGCCACGTGCCCGTAGGCATCGGTCACCGTGTAGGTATTGGTGGTGGAACCCACGGGGAAGGCCGCGCCGCTGTTCAGTCCGGCGGTTTTGGATACAGTCTGGCCGGGGCAGTTGTCTGCCGAGGTGACGCTGTAGGTAACGTTGGCGGTACAGGAGCCGCTGGCTGCGTTGGCCGTAATGTTTGACGGACAGGTGATGGTCGGATTCTGGTTGTCAACCACGGTCACGTTGAAGGAACAGGTGGCCGTTTTGCCTGAGGCATCGGTTACTTTGTAGGAGTTGGAAGTGGTGCCTACGGGGAAGGTGGCTCCACTGTTCAGGCCGGCAGTTTTGCTCACGGTCTGACCGGGGCAATTGTCGGTTGAGGTCACGGAATAGGTTACCACTGCAGAACACTGACCGGAAGCGGCGTTCACCGTCATGTTGGCGGGGCAGGTAATGGTGGGATTCTGATTGTCGATTACGGTCACGGTAAAGCTACAGGAAGAGTTGCTTCCGACCGGGCAGCTGGCGGTAAATGCATTGGTGGTACTGCCTACGGGGAAGAAGGCTCCACTGCTGCCGCCGCCGGTCTGGGTGACGGTGGGGGTATAAACCACGGTATAAGTGATGGTCACCAGTCCGTTGCCGGAACGGTTGTTGCTGAGCATGCTGCCGCCGGTGACGCCACCAATGTAACCCGATCCTCCGGCTCCACTCTGGCCGGTCCAGTCGTTGGCTGAGTTGTAGAGGCCATTCTGGCCGGTGGTGCCACCACCGTAGCCACCGGGCTGAGCGGTGGCACTGCCAAACTGGGCGGATGATTCTTCATCTCCTCCTTTTCCTCCGTTCCCCAGGGTACCTGCGGCACCGTTAGTGGGTCCGCCACCTGTCCAGGTGGTTACTCCGCCGGATCCACCGCCAGACTGGGTGCCACCGGTCGGTACGGGTCCTCCGGGAGGAATTCCCGGCCATCCGGCACCGCCGCCGCCGCCATAGTAGCCGCCGCCGCCACCGCCGCCGGTTCCCCGGCCACAGTTGATCAGACGTTGTCCGCCTGCGCCACCGCCGCCGCCAGCCACGATCACCCGGTTGCCCAGGGCCGAGCCGCCTACACGGACGTCAGAGGCACCGCCGCCACCACCGCCCAGAGCCTGGGTACAGGGTGAGGTTCCGGCATTTCCACCGCCGTTAAATCCACCTGCGGTTGAAATCCCCCCTCCACCGCCTACGTTTACATAGACGGTTGAGCCAGGAGTCACAGCCCGGGTACCGGTGGAATATCCTCCTTTACCTCCCAAAATACTGGCCTGATTGGAACGCCCTTGAGCGCCATAGCACTGGATACTCACTGAGGTTACCCCCGGAGGTACGACCCAGGTCTGCACAGCGCCGGTGTAGTTGAAGGTCACGGTGGTGGTACCCCCGCCCGAACAGCTGGCCGAGGGAGCAGAATAGGAGACGTTGGCTCCACATTGTCCGTTAGCCGCATTCACGGTTATATTGGAAGGGCAGGACACCGTGGCCTGTCCCCAGAGGGAACTGATTCCCCAGAGAAATGTGCAGGTTATTACAGTGAGATTTTGGTATAGCTTCCTCATAGCGGTAAGTTTTTCTCATTATTACTAATCACAACAGCCTGAGCCAGAGCAATTCCGGCCCGTTCTTAAAAAACACAAGTGTATCCGCCTTATCCCCTTATCGTCGCGTTTACGTACCAACAATTTAGTGAATTCTACGCTGAATTCAAGGTTGTTTTTTTGTAACCCGATCCGATATTTTATTGGCCTGAGACTATTCCTGTCCCATTTTATCAGCTGCACTCATATCAGGAACTTTGGCATCGAGGCCAATTACCCGCATTTCACAGCGACGATTTTCATAATGCTGGTCCTCGGAGCAATCCACCCCATCGGGGCAATTTTCTGCGAGTCTGCTTTCGCCGTAACCCACAGTGGTGATACGGGACGGATCCACTCCTTTTTCTGCAATGAATTCCTTGACCGCATCGGCACGACGCTGAGACAGTTTCAGGTTATATGAATCACTGCCCCGGCTGTCGGTATGGCCGGCAAGTTCTACCTGCGTTTCGGGATTATCCGTGAGGAAGTAGATCAGGGGAGTGATGAGAGATCTTGCTTTGCGGGTCACTTTGGCCCGGTCGTAGTCAAAGTAAACGGTCTGGACCACCCCGCCGGTTTCGTATGGCGACACTTCCAGTTGCACGGTTACCTTGGGACCGCTGTTGCGGCCCATCTGGGGTACGTCCTGGCGGTCGGAGAAGTATTTTTTGCTGGTCTGGGTGATCAGATAGGTTTGCAATTCGGGATTGCCCACCATGAGACAGCGGCCACCTTCGTCGGTGGTGATCCTTTGCAGCATGGAATCCTCCGCCGCAGTCATTTCGATGATCTTCATCCCGGGTACGGGCATGCGGGTGCTCTTGTCAACCACAGAGGCTTCGATAATGTACCCACGACCAGGGACCATGGCCACATCCATGATAAATTTCTTGCGCTCAAGTCCTTTGGTGTCGAAGCTTCGGATCACAGGCACATAACCGTCCTTCTGATAGCTGACATAGTAGGTGGCGGGCACTTTGCCGAGTTTTACTTTGTAACTGCCGTCTTCTTTGGTGACATCATCGCGGGCGTCTTTTTGTTCCATTACGGAGACCGTGACACCTTCCAGGATATTGCCAGTGATGCTGTCAGTGACAAATCCTTCCACAGTAAAGAGGCTTTTGGGTATCAGTTTCAGATCCACCCGGATTTCCCAAAGGGCGCCCACGTCCTGGGCCTTGATGATGTGCTTGCCTTCTTCGTAGTCGTCTTTGGAGGTGCGCACCATGAGGGTAATCTTCTGCTGGGTGAAGGTGGAAAATTCGCCTTTGGCATCTGAGGACAGGGTCTGGCTGGTGCCGGTTCCGTCTTCGATCACCACTTTCACTTCTTCGAGGGGCTCATTGGTGGTGGCATCGGCCACGGTTCCCAGGATTTTAGGACGGGATTTGAAGTAGTAGATGTCGTCCTGTCCTTTGCCGCCGGGGCGGTTGGAAGAGATGTAGCCGGTGGAACCCAAAGTGGTCACTGTTATTCCGAAATCGTCGTAGGGGGAATTCAGCGGGTAACCGGGATTTTTCACTGCTCCCCATTTGCCATCGATGTAGGTTACATAAAACACGTCCAGTCCGCCCAGGCCTTCATGACCTTCAGTGGCAAAAAAGAGGACGTTATTCTTGTAGAACATGGGAAACATTTCATCCTCGGGGGTATTGATTTCCGGTCCGAGGTTTTCGGGCTTGCCCCAGGTATCTCCTTTTTTATAGCTCACGTAGATGTCGGCTCCTCCCTGTCCGCCAGGGGCATCAGAGACGAAAAACAGCATCTGGCCATCTTCCGAGATGGTGGGGTGACCGGTGGAGTATTCGTCTGCATTGAATTTGAGTTTGCGGGTTCCCTTCCATTTCTTGCCATCGTAGGTCGATTCGAAAATGTTGAGGGTGCCTACGGCCTTGTCCTTGCGCAGTTCCTTGCGGGAAATGGTGCGGTTACGGGTGAAGTAGGTGATGTTTTCGTCCAGGGTAAAGGTGGCGGCCGCATCGTTGAGGTTGGAGTTGATGGGTCCGTCGAGAGGGGCCACTTCTGAGGGTGATTTGGAGAGATCCACGTAGTAAAGGTCGTGGAAAAGGGCCCCGGTTTTTTCGTCGGTCCAGGTGACGAGTGAGCCGTGCTCGCGGTTGGAGGTGAATACCAATCCTTTTCCGTAGAGCACGGGGGCGAAGTCAGATTCTTCTGAGTTGAAATCGGTGGGAGTGATGGTGAATCCCGTTTCGCCGGCCAGGGCTTCGCGGGAGAATTCGCAGGAACGCTTGATGAGCCCGGCCGTTTCGGCATTTCCGCCTGATTTGAGGTAACGGTCGGCCTGCAGTTCAGCTTCGTCGTAACGGGATGCTGTTTTGAGCATTTTGGCGAGCATGAGGTGGTCGCGGGTATTGGCGCTGTCTGTGTCGCAGAGTTTTTCAAACCACTCGAGGGCTTTGGGAAAGTTTCTCAGGATGTGGTAGCAATCTGCCAGCTTGCGCATGTTTCCCGGGTTGGGCTTTTTCTCCAGGGATTTTTCGTACAGGCGAATGGCATCTTTGTATTTGCCATCCATGTAGGCATCATCTGCGTTGGTATAGATGGGTTCCTGGGCAAAGACATTTGCCCCAAAGCCCAATCCCAGCAGCAGAAAGACTATAAATTTTGTAAGTTTCATTTGATTCGGATGAGAATTCCGTTTTTCCTGTTATCTAAAAAACCTTGGGTTGACCTGAGATTCTTTTTCGTAGTTCAATTCGAAGTTGAGCACGATCTCATGTGATCCCGAGCTCCGGGTGCGGAGAGGCGAGGTGGTGAGGTCGTAGGCGTAGCCCACGCGCCACTGAGGTGATATCTGCCACTGGGTCATGAGCACGATGGCATCGCTGGTGCGGTAGGATCCGCCAAACCAGTATTTGTCTTTGAGTACGGCCAGGAGATTGATATCGGCCTGCATACCTACTTCGGTATTGATTTTGAGCAGGGTGGAGGGTCTGAGTTTGACCTGGTCGCCCAGTTTCAGGATTACTCCCGCGGTGGCGAGGTAGTTGCGGTCCTGACGCATGAGGTAGGGAGCCTTGGCCAGGTTATTGGTCAGAATCTCGGGCATGGAAAATCCGGCAAAGAACACTTTGTTCTGGAAGAAAAGTCCTGCGCCTGTGTTAAAGGCCCAGCCATTCACGGTATTGGTGGAAATGGTGGCATCGCTGGGGTCATCGACATACAATTTGGTGAAATTGGTGTTGATGTTGTCCATGGAGAGTTGCAGGCCCATGGAAAGGATGGCATTCTGAGTGAAATGGATGCGGTAAGCATAGGAACCTGAGATTCTCAGGTCGTGCATTTTACCGGCCACGTCGTTGACGATCACTCCGCCAAATCCATGCTTGCGGTTGCGGGAGGGTCCGTCAATGGCAAGGGACTGGGTACGGGGCCGCCCGGGGATTCCCACCCACTGTTCGCGGGCAATCAGGGTTACATTGAGGTGGCTGAGGTTGCCTGCATAGGCGGGGTTCAGTACCAGGCCATTGAACATGTACTGGCTGTACTGGGGATCCTGCTGGGCTTTCAGTCCAAACCCGATGATGATCAGTAAGGGAATTAGTATAAACTTTCTCATTGGGGGTCAATTTTTGGAGATCACCGAATCAGTTGAAAAAAACCAGTGAAGGGCTTGCCATCGTTTTTGATGTCGAGCAGGTAATAAAGGGTTCCTTCGGGGACCTGTTTTCCGTCGTTGGTGAGGCCATCCCAGGTATTGGCGTAATTTTCCGTCTGATAGACCGTCATGCCGTAGCGGTTCATGATGATCAGTTCGTTGATGGGGAAATTGATCAGTTCGGGGATCACGAAATAGTCGTTTACTCCGTCGCCATTGGGGCTTACCAACTGGGTGATCTGGGTTTCGTCGATTTCGAAGATCACTTCAAAGGGCAGGCTGAGTACAGACACGCATCCGTTGGCGTCGGTGACTTCCACGGTGTAGGTGCCGGCCAGGGTGGGGATGTAGCTTTGGGAGGTGGCGCCCACGATGGGACTGCCATTGAGGTACCACTGCCAGGAGGTGGCCGGGTCGGTGGTGATGCCCAGGGAGTTGCCGGTGATCACGGGTTGAGCCGGACCAGGCCAGACGGTTACCCATACGGGGAAGGAGTTGGTTACACAACCCCACTGGTTGGTCACGGTCACCTGGTAAAATCCGGAGTCGGTCACCACAATGCTTTGGGAGGTGTCGCCGGTGTTCCAGGCCCAGGAATACCATTGTGAGCCCCCGTCGAGGGTATCGGAAAAGCCCAGGCAAAACATGGGTCCGGTGCCGAGGCTGAAGGCGGGATCGCTGAGGTGAAATGCCACGTCGACCGTATCCGAGGCGGAGCAACCATTGACCGTTACCTGTACATAATAGGTTCCGTCGGTGGTGATGCCCAGGGTCTGCTGGGTGGTGTTGTCGTTCCAGACGTAACTGCCACCCGCGATGCCTGCGTCTATGATGACCAGGGGGGTATTGCAGGTATCAATGTCTGGCCCGAGATCGACCACGGGGTCGGGGAAGGCGGTAAACTGAACGGTATCGGAGCCGGTACAACCTGCGGTATCGGTCACAGTGACCACATACATGCCGGTACTGTCCACCGTGATGGTTTGGGTGGTTTGGCCGCTGTTCCAGCTGTAACTGGCGTAGGGAGCGCCGGCATCGAGCAGGAAGGGACTGGTTTCGCAACCAGTGGTGTCCGGGCCAAGATCAAGCGGAGGACTCAGCGTACACTGCCCCTGAGCAGCCACCCAGGGAGTCAGAAACAGCAGGAATATTGCCGTTCTGAAGAGGGTTAGAGGTATAAATTTCACGATCAAGCTACACGATTTAAGTTGCGCAATATTTCAACAGTTTAAATGAATTACTTTCAGGACATTAGCCCGGAATCACCCAATTAAAATGTTAGTAAATGAAGAACTTTCCTTGTCCGAAAATGATTAGTAGGATTAAATATGCACTAAAAAATTTCTATTTCATAGTTAAATGGAAGGGAAATGCGCTTTTTTAATTTTTTTTATCTTTGACAGTCGAAAACAGAGAATGTGGAAAAGGTTGATTTCCGGGGAATGATCCTTAATTTCCGGCGACAAAACGCATAAAAATCTTGCAAACAAAACCCCTGCTTCATTAGTTAAAGAACTCAAAAAATATTACATGGCTTCAATCACACTTAAAGGAAATCCGATCGAAACGGCTGGCAATCTGCCTGCCAAAGGCAGCAAAGCTCCCAATTTCACCCTCACCAAAACCAATCTGAGCAATTTCACGCTGGATGAATTCCAGGGGAAAACTGTGATCCTGAATATCTTCCCCAGCATCGATACGGGGATCTGTGCAGCCTCCACCCGCCGCTTCAATCAGGAAGTTCAGAACCTGGAAAATACGGTGGTGATCTGCGTTTCGAAAGACCTTCCTTTTGCCCATGCCCGTTTCTGCGGGGCTGAGGGTCTCAAAGACGTTATTTCTGCTTCCGAATTCCGCAATTCTTCTTTTTCGGATGCCTACCATGTGCTGATGACGACGGGCAATATGGCCGGTCTGATGTCGCGGGCGGTGGTGGTGATCAACCCCGAAGGGATCGTGACCTATACCGAGCAGGTGCCCGAGATTGGGCAGGAGCCTGATTATGCGGCGGCCATGGCCGCGCTGGGGTGAGGCTGGGGGATTAAGCTTCCGCTTACGGGAAAACTCACCCCCGCGCTGCGCGCGACCCCTCTCTCCCGGGTGCGGCAAAGAGGGGTACCGGGGGAATTGGGCAATATTTGGCGGGGAGGGACCATCCCGAAGGGATTGAAGAACCCACCCCTATGGAATGGATCAGGAATTTTTGGGTGGGCTTAGAGCCCACCCGGAGGGTGGATGGATGGCCTGTGGCCGGGTTTGAAAAACTCACCCCCGCGCTATGCGCGACCCCTCTCTCCCGTGTGCGGCAAAGAGGGGTATGGGGGATCGGGCTGGTGGATTTTGGGGCAGGTGTGAAACCCATCAGAATGGCGGATGGGTTGCGTTCGGCATGGGCAGGCTGGAAGGAAGAAGAAGTACGGAACTGCGGCGTCTGACGCGGGATCAAAAGATGGCGGCTACTTTCATGGAGGTTTGCTGGACCAGGTTGTTATAGGTCTGGTGCGTTTTCTGGCTGTACTCTATGCCGATGCAGGCAATAACGGATACATCAGGGGATACCTGCGACAGGTCGTTGAGGGTGGCGGTGAGGACCAGGTCTTCGGTCAAAGGAGAGTCAACGGGGAGAAAGTCAGTGCGGGCAAGTGCGTATTTTTCATTTTCTGTCGGGCAGACAGGTACGTATGATTGTTTTTCGGGATGGTAGTGGTAATCGGAGATGGTATTTATAAGGAGCCAAATCCGGTAATGGGTTGCCCCTGAGGGGGCTTTTACCAGGGCACGGGCTGGTTCATCCGACTTTGCCCGGGGTATGGTGAGGGTGGCTGCGTTTCGCTCAGGGTGGGTAGCCAGATTGACAGGCAGGTTACAACACAGGTGAAACAGATAACGGGGGTTGAAGGGAAAATTGAGGAGAACCCCCGGGTTGTTGCGGATGGACAACTGCCGCTGTCCTTTGGGGCCTTCGCCCTGGGGAGCGATTTTGGATTTGATGATACCCTGCAAGACAGGTGCCATGCGTTTGGCACCAAAGGTTTCCCGGGCGACCGCCCAACCGGTGCGGATGGCCTTTCCCATGGTAGCCGCACCCCCAAATTCAGACATGGTTTCGCGCTGGCCTTTGAACTCATCATCCCGAAGGATGCGTTCTTTGGCGACCACGCCTTTTTTGCGGATGATGTACTCTCCGTTGAGTTTGTACACGGTGTAGCCATCGAGGCTACCGGTAAACTTGAAGATTCCTTTCAGTTTTGCCATTGGTATTCAGGTCAGGTTGTTCTGAACTGCTTCAGAACAAGTTTTGGATGCTCCCAGCAACGGCCCTGTAAGCAAGTGTCAAGGGGTCTTCTATTGAGTTGTTATTGAGGACCTATTGGGGAACTATTAAGTAACTATTGAGTAACCTACGATTTTTGGAGGAAAGTTGCAGGTTTTTTTGTCCCCGGGCGGGGGGTATTGCTAATTTACGCATTTGAGTGTTTGGTTGGTTGATTGGGGGTGTGAATATTTTTTTGAGCTGCGAATTGCCCCACGACAAAGTCGCTCCTTCGGAGAAGGGGGGCCTTTGGCCGGGTTTGAAAAACTCACCCCCGCGCTGCGCGCGACCCCTCTCTCCCGGGTGCGGCAAAGAGGGGTACTGGGGGAATTGGGCAATATTTGGCGGGGAGGGACCATCCCGAAGGGATGGAATTCCTACAAAAAAGTAGACAATTAGATTAGTCATGCCACCTTGGCATTTATTATCGACTCCAAATACTGTTGTGGGCTCCGATAACCGAGGCTTTGATGTAGACGTGCCCTATTGTACCATATTTCTATGTACTCAAATATTACCCTTTCCGCGTGGTTTCTTGTAGGAAAGTGGACTCCGTTTATCACCTCAGTTTTGAGTCCTTTGAAGAATGCTTCCGCTACCGCATTATCCCAGCAATCTCCTTTTCGGCTCATGCTTTGTCTGAATACCGAAATTTGGGCAAGCAGGGTTCTGAACTCTTCACAAGCGTATTGAACCCCCTGATCTGAATGGAAGATGGTACCATCTTGTGGCTTTCTGTTATTCATTGCCATTCTGAATGCAGCAACCACAGTGTCCTGAGCTGTCATCACTTTGCTCATAGACCATCCAATCACTCTTCGATCTCCCAGATCGATGATTACAGTCAGAAACAACCACCCCTGGTCTGTACGGATGAAGGTAATGTCCGAGACCCAGGCACGGGAGATCTGGCCTGGTTGAAATTGGCGTTGAAGCAAATTGGGACTCCTCCTGAAATTATGCTGGCTATCGGTGGTGAGCACATACTTACGTCTGTACTTTGACTTAACCCCAGCTTTGCGCATTAATCGTTCAACTCTGGGAAGGGACACACGATATCCATTCATGCGCAGAGTTTGGGTAATCCGGGGAGCGCCGTAACTCTGCCTGGAAGCAGTATGAATCTTCTTGATCTGCCTCGTAAGTTCAGCATTTTCCAACTCTCGTTTGGAAGGGGGCCGATTCAACCAACGGTAGTATCCCTGGCGGCTTACTTTGAGGACTTTGCACATCTTCTCAACGGGGAAAAATTTTACGTTTGCCATTATAAACTTGAATTTTTCCCGTCTTTCCTGGAGAAGATGGCGATGGCCTTTTTTAGGATCTCATGCTCCAATTTTACATCGGCCAATTCTTTGCGTAAGCGATCAATCTCTCGTTCCTCTTCGCTCATGGCCTTATTTCCGTTACCTGGAAAACTCTTATTCTTTCCATGATTAGCTAACTCGGAACGCCACCGGTAGATCAACTCTGGCCGAATCCCAAGTTCCTTGGCTAAATCCGTTACTTTTTCCACTTCAAAACTCCGCTCTATTACGCGAAGCTTGAACTCTCGATCAAATTTTCTTCTGTTTGTAGACATGGTGAAAGATATTAATTAATGGATTAACTCACTGTCCACTTAAATGTAGGTATTCCAGGATTAAAGAATCCACCGCTATGGAATGAATCAGGAATTTTTGGGTGGGCTTAGGGCCCACCCGTATGGTGGATGGATGGCCTGCGGCCGGGTTTGAAAAACTCACCCCCGCGCTGCTCGCGACCCCTCTCTCCCGAGTGCGGCAAAGAGGGGTACCGGGGGAATTGGGCAATATTTGGCGGGGAGGGACCATCCCGAAGGGACTGAAGAACCCACCCCTATGGAATGAATCAGGAATTTTTGGGTGGGCTTAGAGCCCACCCGTATGGTGGATGGATGGCCTGCGGCCGGGTTTGAAAAACTCACCCCCGCGCTGCGCGCGACCCCTCTCTCCCGAGTGCGGCAAAGAGGGGTACCCGAGGAATTTCAACCTTTATTTATACATCCCCACTCCCAGTTAGGTAGAGGCACGTGCAAAGATAGTGGAGGGTTAAAACCCACCGCTATGGAATGGATTGGGCTTATTGGGGCCGTGATGCCTACCATGGATGTATGTCTGAATCATAGGGGAGGGTTAAAACCCACCCCTATGGAATGAATTGGGCTTATTGGGGCCGTGATGCCTACCATGGATTATGGCCTGCGGCCAGGGTTCTGGAATCAGAGTGGAGGGTTGAAACCCTCCACTTTGGGGAAGCTGGCAGCCCGAAGCTAAATGCAGATTGGGGGGATTGGGTAATATGAGGAAATTAACCTGAATATGGCTATTTTGGGTTTGATTCAAATTCAGGAAGGCCCATTAATTGCCCCCTTTCACCTTATGACAAAGAACAAAGAAACCTTCGTGCTGGCTAATTCATCCCGGGTAAAGTGCAATCGCAAGTCACTCAGGAGTGTTTCGGGGAAGAAGATGTTGGATTCCTGTATTTCATCGAGGGTGGTTGGGGAGAAAGGGTGAATTTTGGGGGGTGTGGGGGTGGTTGCAGGGTGAATATGATGTATATTTGGTTCAATTAATCCTGATATTGACAAGAAATGGAGAACCCTGAATTCAATAACCTTCGTTCAGAAATAGAGCATTTGTTGGAATGGGACAGGATACTTTTCGAAAAATTTCCTTCCTGGAAGGACCACGGCGAAGAATACGACAGCAGCCACCTCGCAGCGTCCGTTGTTGCAGCCGGGTTTATCGGGTGGGGCAAGGAACTTCTGCAGGATGGGGCAAACGAATATTATACTTTTCAACTGGAATTTGAAATCGCCAGGCAGTTGATCAAGAGGGGTGACAAGGAGCAAAGTTACCTTCAGCTGGACAAAATTGCTCAAGGGTTGCAATTGAAAGAGACCGAGCTGACTGGCGAAGACAAATCAGATTTTTTATTCCTTGTGATCAATTGGCTCAATCTTGCCCGGGTTTGGTATATGGCCGGCAATGAAGTAAAGCGGAATGAAGCCATTGAAAATTGTATTCGTTTGAAAATTTTCCAGGTCCCTGATTATTTCTTCGATGTTTTGGACGCCATGGTGGAGATGGATGACCTGATTATGCTGAGAAAAATGATCAGCTTGTGGGCACCCATCAGTTTTGGATTATCCACCAGCTTTTCTTTGAAAAAAAGATTACCTGCATTTGTAAAAAAAGGATGGCATTTGGAAATGTGGGCAGTTTTGGGGAAAACACCCGGGGGAGAGTTTGGACATCGAAGCAACCTGGCTACACAGCTGATCACTGCTTTAATTGAACTCAGAGATTGGCCTCTCATTCATTTGCTCATCCGGGTCGTTGAGGAAGATAAAAAGGACATGATGGAAGGAATAGCCAATGAGATTTTTGCTCTGCACCGACCGGATGATCTGGCCGCATTCTACGATTATTATCTCCGCGAGATGGATGGCTGGTGGCATTCTGCCTTTGGATTGCACAACCTGAAATACTCTGCCGCGGTTGCTCAAAATGAGGATCGGCAGCAGTTACTTTCCCTGGCTTCAAGGGTTTTGGAAGAGATTCCCAATGAAAAAGACCCCGCTCAAAAGAAAAAAAATATTGAATCTTTGTTGGAAGTTTTCACCTGGCTTAACGAAAGAACCCTGCTGGAGCAAACCCTGAGTCAGGCGGAGGGGAACTTTAAGGTCAGCAGATTTTTACTGGATGGAGCGATTAAAAATGGCTTTGATGAATTGGTGGAAATTTTCCGGGGAACTTCAACCAATTGGATCAACGAATTGACAATTGCCTCTTCAGAACGGTTATATGGAAAATCAGACCGGGTGGATGCAATATTTCAGTCTGCCCTGGATGATTTCCAAAAATCTCCCTCAAACGAAGTGTTTTCTGACCTGAATTACTACATTATGCGCAGTCTGAAGAGCATTCCCAAGCTGGAACAGGTGCTGGATCTGACTGAAAAAAACTCCCACTGGTATGATTACAGAATACACGTTATTGAATATTATTGTGAAAAAAGAGATTTCAAAAAGGTGGTTGAGAACCTGGAAAAACATACTTTCCGTTTTTGGGAATCATTCTTTATGCCCAGGGTAATAGAATGCTGGGCCGCGGGGGGAAGAAATTGATCTGGAAACAAAGCAGATTTACCCAAGTCTGAGCGTGGAATAAATGGGAATAAGAATAATCATTGCGGCAATTTTGGTTTTCATTGGATTGGCCAATTTGAATGCCCAGGTTACGGGGATGGACAGCATTGAATGGCTGGGAAAAAACTGGCATTACCTACAGGTAAATGGAGATTCTGCACTTTACGATTACGGGTATGGAGTCCGGGAGTATCTGGTTCAGTGGAAAGGAGATACCCTGGCCCTGGGAGAAAAATGGTATTCAAGAGAGGATTCGGGGATTAAGCAAATTTGCTTTAAGGTGAAATCACAAAATTCAAAATCTATCACTCTGCTGCCTGCAGACGAGGTATCGGCCAGGATTGTGGAAGGACACAAAAAGTATCGCTTGAAAAACCTTGCCCAAATCGCCCCCAAAAGGTTTGATTTTAGCCCTTTGAAGTTTTTTGTTTTCAATCCCATTTATAGTAGTTATTTGCTACAGGCAGACCAGGCAGGAAAAGTATATATGTTTGAGCCCCGGGCTGAACGTCCCTGGGAATCAGATACCGTTCCAGAGAAATTCCTTTCAGGACAACTCTCCCCCTTTCAATTTTCCCGCCTGACTTGGTTGGCGAAAAAGAGTTTGATCTGGAAACATCCAACCATAATTTGCAATACTACCCGGCCTGCTCCCAGGATCAGTATCTGGCTTACCTTTAATAACAGAACCTTTGAAGGGCCGCCGACCAGCTATTTTGCCGGGCCTGCCGGTTTATTAATAGATTATCTGGATGATCTGTCTGAGAATGTTCAGTTAGATGAGTTGGAGGACGAATCACTCAGAGCAAAAATGAAATTGGAATTTGAACAACTCACAGAGCCCGGGAATAGTGAAAAATAGCCGAAGGGTGGAAGGAGACATTTTGAAGGTAAAAGCGAAAGATCCCCCCTTGTGTTAGGGGGATGGTTGTTTGGAAAATGAACCTCCACGCGGCTCACCATTTACTCCCCCTACTGCAACACCAATTTAAACCGGTAAACGTGGCCTTTTTCCGCCAGTTCGAGGAAGTAGGCGCCGCGTGCCAGGGGGCTGCAATTCAGGGCAACCTGCCTGCCATTCAGGTTATTTCTTTCCAGCACCACCTGCCCGCTGAGGCTCATAATCCGAACCCTGGCATCCTCCAATTCGCGTTCGGCTTTCAGCCAAATCCGGTCTTTGCCGGGATTGGGGTAGAGGCTCACCCGCATTTCCAGGTCCTGGCTGAGGAGGATGATTTCTGAATACTGGCTGGCTCCATTCAGGTCGGTGATTTTTAGGCGATAAAAGTTGTCGCCCGGAAATGGGTTGGGGTCCATGAAGCTGTAAGTCTGAAACTGGGCCTGATTTGCATGCGGATTTTGCGTGTTCAGGAGTTCAAAGGTGCTTCCATCTGCACTCCGTTCCAGTTCAAATAGTCCTGCCTCAACCCCGGGTTCGGTGGCCCACTCGAGGAAATTGCCGCCTTCCACTTTTTGGCCGGTGAAACTAAACAGGGTCACGGGCAGGCAGGAGGGCACATTTACGGTAACGCTGTCCACTGTTTCGCAGCCAAATTCATTGGTTACCTTCAGGATGAATTTATAGGAAACGGGGGAAACATTGGTGTTGATGATGGCATCAGAACTGGGGGAATTGGGATCCGGGGTGATGTTGGCCGGGAGATTCCATTCATAATAATCGCTCCCAATCGGGATAAAATCCGGGTTCAAAGGAAATATGATGGTGCCCTGGTCACAGGAAACGGTGGTGTCGTTGATTAAGGTGGGCAAGGGGGAAGCGGCTCCGGTCAGAACCAGGGCAGAATCTGAGGTGACGCAATTATTGACGGTATCGACGGCGGTGACATAATACCAGGTCGGGACAGTCGGGAAGGCATTGGGGTTTTGCACATTGGTGGGAAAAATGGTGCCGGGGGGTGTCCAGGTAAAATGGGTGCCGGGAATGGGGTGAAAGGCATTCATTTGCACTGAATCCCCGGTACACAAAATTTGATTGGGTGCTTCGACCCAAACCTGGCTCACGGTAACCCGGATCGTATCGATGTCGGCGCAACTGGGGCAGTTATAGGCCACGGCCTTGTAGGTGAGGGTGGAATCGGGCGAGGCTTTGGGATTGGGGCAGGTGTCGCAACTCAAGCCCGTGGAGGGTACCCAAAGATATTTGGTGGCCACAGAGGGACCGCTGGTGGTGCCTGAATTCAAATAGCCGGCAAGGTTCAGCTGCACACTGTCGCCCGGACAGATTGTGACCTGGTGGCTGCCGCCGGGTTGCACGGTGGCATAAGCAAAGATAGGATCAAACCTGAGTTCCAGTCTGGGGCGCTCCTCCTGTATGGGCCAATCACTGGACAGCATGATGGTACGGCGGTAGGTGCCTTCTACATTATGTCTCCACTGGAATCCATAATTGGGTCCGGAAATCAGGTCCTGAAAGAGAGGGGTCACGTTGAGATTGACCAGATTGACCGACCCGGTTAACAGCGGGACTGCGGCTGCATTGGTAGGGGTGGTGGTGGGCTGATTGAGCCAGGTAATGGCATATTCATCCCAGGGAGTGGTACACCGCGACATGGTTCCCGTGTTTGCCCCTGAATGAGGCTGCCCCAGGACCGTGTTGTAAAAGACCGAATAGCGACCGTCAAGCAGGGTGGCAGAATTGCAAATTTTGCTAAGGTCAAAGTACTGGTGGGCGCGGCTGGTGCCCAGGTTTCCGCTGAATGTCCAGGTCATTACCATGTGGTAAGGGTGGCTTCCGTAATTCGTATTGCGGGTATCATCGCGGGAGAATACAAAGGCGTCAATTCCTTTCACCGGGCCCGGCTGATAAACATGGAGGCATTCATTCAACCCGGTGATGGTGACCGTTTTGGCAGTGGTGTCACTTCCGCAGGAACTGGTGACAATCAGGGTAACTGTGTAAACGCCGGGGCCGGGAAACACATGAACGGCATTGCGCAGGGTGTCGGTTGGAGAGCCATCCCCAAAATCCCATTTCCAGCTTACTCCATTGACAGAACCATCAATGGCGGTAAGGCTTAAAACATTCGTAACGTAATCGAAGTCAGCTACCGGGAAACCACAGGCATCACAAATATCGTCCGGGCGGGAGGGGATATGGCTTTGCTCAATGGTGGTAAATACGGGCGAAGTGGATGCAAATCCGGAATAGGTTGGGCTTGCGTTAATGACATTGGGGGTAATGTTGGTGACGGTCAATACCACTGGATCTGTATGGCAACCTGCATTGCCCAAACTGTCGGTTTTCAGGATGAGCATGTCATTTTCACCCACCCCATAACTGAGGGTACTCATGGCATAAATGCATCCGCAATCGCCGGTTGGACCCAGGCCAATCTGATCGCCATCATCCAATATCCCACCGACGGTTTCTGCCCAAAGCACATTTCCCATGATGTCAATCTGGAAAAGCAGGCCATCGTTGCCATTGCCCGGCGAGCGGCTGGACCCTCCAATGAAGTATTTGCCATTGCAGCCGGGTACAATTTTCCAGGCGACATCGGCCGCAGGCCGGCTGTATGTTTTTGCCCAGATCAAATTCCCGGCAGAATCTGTTCTGATCGCCATAATATCAGAGACGGAGGCCGAAAACCCTTCGGTCTTGCCGACCACGATGAATCCCTGGTCGGGGAGCCTGACGTGGTCGTAGGCATATTCATTTTGGGGACCCCCATAATTTTTTGACCAAACCAGGGCGCCCGCCCCGGTGCGTTCGATGAGGCTCATGTCGTAAAGACCTGAGGTCACCCCGACAGAGCGGCTGAAACCAGAGCCAATGAGGCCCTGGCCGGCAGTACGGGTTATTCCATATTCATACTCGAAGTCGTTGACCTGGAAATTCGTTTCCCAAATGGTGGCCCCCGTGATGGAATTCAGGCGCATCATCAACCGGCCATTGTCGTTGAAATTGGCATGTGCTCCTCCTCCTGCGAGGGCGATATCCCCATTTGCCATTTCCACTGCCTCCCAGGCAAAGGCACCAATCGTGCCGCCACCAGATACATACTGGATGGTGCGGTGCCAGAGCAAAACCCCATTCAGGTCAGTTTTGACCACATACATGCGGGATTGGTTATTGGCAGAACGCCCACCCACGGCTACATAGCCATTGGAAACCGGGATGGCATCGTAGAATATGGTGTTGTCGAGGGCCTCACCATAGGTTTTATACCACAGGAAATTTCCATTCAAATCGTATTTCGCAAGGACTGCATCATACAGGCCCGTGCCGAAGGAAAAGGAAGATCCGGCCACCAGGTAGCCACAATCGGGGGTTTGACGGACAGAATTTGGGTTGTCCATGGATGATCCTCCCAAAATATCCTGAAAGCTGACCTGGGCTGCACAACCCGTACTGATATCCACCAGGGCTGAACCTGATACCGTTCCGGCACATTGGCTGCTTGCCATGCTGACCAGGGTGTAATTGGTGGTTACCAGGGGGTTAACCGGGAAAGTAAAGGGGCTGGACATTATTCCACTCAGGGGAAAATTGGTCACGCCGTCTGTGTATATGATTGAATAAGGAGGGGAGCCGGTAAAATTGACGGTAAGAAAGGCAGGTGAGCCGGGATTGATCAGGCCTCCGCCACTTAAATTGGCGGAAGGGATTGCAACCGTGATGTCATGATAGATCATGGTATCGATGCCCGCGACATTGCTCACGATGAGGGTACAGGGATAAACGCCCGCAACCGGATAATTGACCAGGGGATTTTGCAGGGAGGAGGTGGCGGGAACGCCACCCGGAAACTGCCAGGCCCAGGTCGTGGGAGATCCGTAGGATTGGTCGGTGAACTGCACATTCTGACCGGGACAGGGCTGATCGGTGTCGGGTACAAAATTGGCTACGGGGGTTCCAGAAACACAAAGCAGGGCATTGAGGGCATTGACCCGGCCCGCTCCCAACTGCCCGATAAACCCGGGGTTTTGCAGGTCAATATTGTCGGCGGTAGCTCTGAGGCAGCTGTCGATTTGGTCCACTGTTTTTAAGGGGTTATAGGATTTCATCAATCCACACAACCCAGCCACCAGGGGGCAAGCCATGGAGGTGCCCGAAAGGAGGCCATAATCGCTGTTATTTCCAGCCAGGGTGGAAAGGATGCCCACTCCCGGGGCGGAAACATCCACGGTGGGGCCGTAATTGGAAAAGCTGGCCCGGGTGTCGGTCTGGTCGGTGGCCGCCACCGAAATCACATGGTTATAGGAGGCGGGATACATGGGGGTATTGACGTTGCTGTTGCCCGCGGCGGCCACCACGATGATATCATTGGCATAGGCCAGGTTGATCAGGGTCTGGTTGGTGGCTGAGTAGGCAGGCCCACCCCAGGAGAGACTGATGACTTCGGGCAATACAGAGATTGCATAGGTCACTCCGTCCCAGGCAGCGGGCAGGCTGGGACCGGGGGTCGCATCATTATTGCATTTTACGGGAATAATCTTCAACCCAAATCCAATGGAGGCAATGCCGGTTGCATTGTCAGTGGCGGCGGCTACAATCCCTGCGCAATGGGTGCCATGGGTATAAACACTGCTGGTGGCAAAAGCCAGAGGCGGCATGGGATCGTTGTCGTTGTCGGCCACATCATATCCGCTCACATCGTCAATGTAGCCATTGAAATCGTCGTCCAGTCCATTCCCGGGAATTTCTCCCGGGTTCACCCAAATGCTGGGAGCCAGATCCTGGTGCGAGGTACGCACGGCATCATCCACCACTGCCACCCGCACATTGGGGTTACCCAGGGAGAGGTTCCAGGCGGCAGGTGCATTGATGGTAGCCAGATTATATTGCGAAGCAAACTGGGGGTCGTTTGGGGTATAAAAGGTCTTCACCAAAGGGACCTTTTCTACCAGGTCTGTTTTTGAAAGCGAGGTAAGGTAGGAGGCCAACCCATTGATTTTTGCATAGTTGCTGAAACGGATGCGGTAGGTGCGCCCCAGAATGTCCAGCTCCTCCCGGCCCTTCAACCCGGCAAAGGAAAGTTTCTGAAAGGGTGCCTCGACGGCCTGTATTTGGTAAACTGCCAGTACCGAATCCATCAGAACTGCCTGCTCATTCGCTTTTACCCTCCAATAAAGTT
Organism: Bacteroidia bacterium; assembly: GCA_020635905.1. Taxonomy (GTDB): domain Bacteria; phylum Bacteroidota; class Bacteroidia; order J057; family JADKCL01; genus JACJYV01. The sequence continues at coordinate 1,309,837 of JACJYV010000002.1, read as the reverse complement.
GTCCATCCAGGTAATCGGGATGAATTTGTTGAGCAAAGGAGGCCACGGTTATCATGGAAAATACCAACAGGCCAAAAATGCTTTTCATGGTCATTTTCTTGTATTCGTTAAACAACAGCGTTAATCAGTTGGAAGGCTTTAAGCGGCTGAAATCAGGCTGGTTTGGATGTTGCCCTGGCTAACCCCAAATTGGTGTCTGAAAGCGGCCTGCAAAATTGTGCTTCCAGTCATTCACTTTCACAACTTTGTGAGGGTGACCCACCATAATTTTGGATTAACAATTTAATAAATCCTCTGAAAAAAACCACTTCCGTTCCTGAATTAAACTTGATTTGCGGCGGGACCTTCCCCACATTTCCCCCTTTGATTTTCCCCGACGGCTCACTAAGTTCGATTGTGAAGCGCCTGAAAAAGATACTGAAGTGGTTGGGGGGCGGGCTGTTGGGCCTGGCCATGCTGGGTTTTGCCTTGCTGCAGGCCTCGGAATGGCTGGTGCCCTATTACTGGGGCAATGTTCCCCTGAAAACCAAGATGGTTTACCTGAAGCAACACAAGAAGGACTTTGATACATTTTTCATTGGGTCGAGCCGGGTGTATCGCCAGATCAATCCCGCGACTTTTGATTCGATCACGGGACGCAAGTCTTTTAACCTGGGCTTTGCAGGGATCTATGTGCCCGAAGCGTTGGCTTTTCTGGAAAATTTTCTTCAGGATGACCTGACGCCCGGCACTACGGTTTTTTTCGAATTGCAAAGCCCCAAGCAAATTCCGCCCCCGGAAAAGCTGTACGTGAAGCATTATTACTTCCTCAATCCGGGCACCTGGTTTTTTGTGCGGGATTACTTCACTGAGTTGGGGCAGGAGCATTTCATTCCCAACTACCGCGCGGCGGCCTGGCGCAGGTTTTTCAAGGTGGGGCTGCTGAAAAACATGCTGAAATACTCGGAAAGTGACCTGATTGGCAATGGGCCGCCGAAATTGCTGGGTCCGGCGGGCAATGGCTACTTCTCCCTCGACGACGAAATGGCCCTGGGTTCTCCCAACAAAAAGAAAAAGCTCGAAAAAAGGTCCCAACAGGAAGGGAAGGAGGCCTATCTCGCTCAAATTTCCGGCGATCTGCTCCGCGAAAAAAACGATTCAGACCCGGAAGATTACCCCCACACCTACCTGAACAAGATGCTGGATCTTATTCGTCTGGCGGAGGAGCAGCAGGTGAAATTGATCTTCCTTTATCCGCCGCGCATGGTGCGGCACACTTCACTGGCTGCAAAAATCCCCCCGGCAAACTGCCTGAGCCTCAATCATCCGGCTGATTTCCCCGAGCTGTATGCTCCTGAGAATTACTTTGATCAATCCCACTTCAATCGCCGGGGAGCGGAGGTGTTTACGAAGTTGGTGGCCAAGGGGTATCTGGAGGGGGAGTGATGGGGGTGATTTCAGGTTGAAATGCCTTTAACCTCCAGGTAAATTGGTCCAAAATCCAATTCAACACATTACGGATTTGTCTTATTCTTTTTGTTTCTTTAGGGAATTTTATTGCCAGAATCTGCAATCCTAAAAATGTCAAAAATCACCGTTATTCCATCCAATTCAGACTTAATCTCAAACCAGCTTGCATACTTTTTTGAGATCATTCAAAAAATTGAGGGCTTAATTTTGGAAGAGGAAAGTGAAATTGAACTCGACTTCGGAAATTGTGGTTGGGCTGCACCTTTCTTTTTACTGCCCATATCCTGTTTTATAGACAAAATCGAAGGAAGAAATGTTAAAATAATTCTCACTCCGCCTCAAAATCAAAATTCAAAGGCATATTTTAATACCGTAAAATTTCCTGCCGGGCTCGATCCGTCTGTTAATCCTGATTGGGAAGTGGACCTGAATCAATTTGGACCCAAAAGCTACCTGCCCATTATTAAGTTTCCGTGCAGGGGAGTTGGGAGCACAAATCAAAGAGAAAAATTACTTTCGGGAACAATGAGGTTATTGAAATCTCAACTTAATTTATCTCAGGACATCACAGGAGGAATCAGTTATTTGATTTCAGAAATTACTGACAACATCATCGAACATTCTCAGGCCATCAATGGCTGGATGATGGGACAGCATTTCAGATCCAAGGGATACCTGGACCTTTGCATTTCTGATTCAGGAATTTCTTTGTTGGGCTCCTACCAAAAGGCAGAAAGATTAGCCATAACCACCCACAGAGAAGCAATTTTAAGTGCACTTTCAGGAATTTCGACTAAATATGATGGAATCCAGCGTGGATATGGTATTCCTACTACATTAAAGCTACTTACTGAAGGATTGGGAGGTGTTTTTATGCTGTGGTCGGGTGACGCAATTTATGTAAAAGGGAAAAACAAGGATCAACTCGTAGTGGAAAACATATACCAAACCAAAACCTTTTGGGAGGGGACGATCGTAATTTTTAGAATTCCAGATTATAAAGGTGGAAAATTTAATATCCATAAATACGTTATTTGATTACCTTCGTATAAATGGCAAAAAATCTGATGTTACGAATTGAAATTCAGAAAATATATGGAAATTCTGTCAGCTCAAGGCAGGCAGCCAGAGAGCTATTGCCCAATATTCCAACCAGCGCAGATACCATAGAGATTGACTTTGCGGGGGTAGATTTTATTTCCAGATCCTTTGCCGATCAGTTTATCAAGGAAGTTGAGGAATTTGGCGAAAGTAAAATTACAGTTTTAAATGCCTCGCCTCAGATTTCAAAATTCTTTGAATTGGTTAAAAAACCCAAAACCCAGGCACCCAACCTGAAAGAGATTTATCAGGGAAATCAGGAAGAGATTGGAAATCTGATTTTCAGCTTAGAGATCTGACCGAAACTGCTTTTGGTTTCTGATTGAAAACTCAATTAGGATTAAAATTCCACGTGATTTTGGGGTTAATTCCAGCATCTCCTTAATCCCTGTTTTCAAATATCAGGCTCTTCTGTGTCCAATTTCTCAGATAAAGCAAAAAGACCAACAGATGTTGGCCTTATGATAAAATCTATTGGGGAAAGTCTGTTTACCCGATAATCAATGGTCAGAATGAGTAGCCCAATCCAAAGCCGATCCAGGGGGTGACGCCCCAGCGGCCGGGTTTTTCGACTTTTTTATAATCTGTGTAGGGCAAACCCCAGGAGTTGGTTGAAATGGAGGTGGGGATGTAATCGTAGCGCCCCCCGATGCCGAAATTGTCTTTGGATATGATCAGGGGTACATAGAATTTGAAGAAAAATCCATCGGGATTTTGATAGCGGTACCCCAGGGAGGGCGAAATGGAATAGCGGAATTCACCGTCTCCATGGAGGAAGGAAAATGCATCGTCTGCTTTCTGTGGGTTGGTGCGAAAACGGCTGATGAAAGCTCCATTGATGCCTAATTCGAGTTGGCTGGCATCACTCCCGAAGCCCAGCAGGAAGCCGTGGGGCACGTGGAGGGAAGCATTGGAAAAGCCCAATCCGAGCCGGCCATACAAATGGACGGGGCCGTCTTTGGCCAGTTGCCCTTCGTAATTGATGGAGAGAATGCCGCTGATACCCAGCAACTCTGCATAAACAAAACTGGAACTGCTGAGATCGAGGGGAGCGGCATTGCCCAGGCTGTCCTTGCTGGCCTCCCAGGCTGTGAGTTTGGCTGCGGCCCGCTGATCATAAATGTCCTCCCCGCCAGATTCATACACGATTTTGATCAGCTTGTTTCGCAGGTCGGTGTAGGTGGGTCCGTTGGGGTTATTGTGGCGGCGGTAGCGGACCGCGGTCTCTGTGACCTCCTGGATTTTGGCGTGGATCACACTCCCGTCTTTTTTGTAGATGATATCCTGGGCAAACGAAGGGATAAAAAACCCGAGGAATAGGAGGGTCAGGAAAATTTGTTTGATCACGTTTGCTGCAGCGGCTTTCAGTAATGCTTTCATAATAGTTGGGTTTTGGGTTGTGATTGAACAATTTGAGGATGAAAGGGCTTTGGATGTGTTCACATTTTTGGGCCATTTTTTAAATGGGGACCTCAAAAATCTTCGGATCTCTGCCTTGGACGCAGATGAAGAAATGCTCATTTACCTGAGTAAACTGCGCTTTCTTCACCTGCATCCGCCTTGATCTCTTTTGTTTTTTGAGGTCCCCCGAAGTGTACCCTGGGACCAAAGGGCTCGAAAGGAGTCCCGTTGGGACGGCACCTTGGTAGCCCGGGGTGTGAACCCCGGGAAGAGGGCAGCAGGAGGGAAAGAGCCCCATAGGGGCGGTACCTGACCTGTATTGTGGATACCATTTTGTTGGTGCCGCCCCGAAGGGGCTCAACCACCTGTTCACTCCCTGACCTGGGGCTTACGCCCCAGGCTACTAATTTGTCGCCCCAGCGGGGCTTCCCACCTGTTCCAGGGAACAGGAAATTGGTCTTTGAGGGTTCAGCACCTTGTATTCCCTGATCTCCTTTTTTTTGAGGTCCCTTGAAGTTTACCCTAAGACCAAAGGGCTCGAAGGCAGTCCCTGAGGGACCTCACCTTGGTAGCCCGGGGTGTGAACCCCGGGAAGAGGGCAGCAAGAGGGAAAGAGCCCCGTAGGGGCATTACCTGACCTGTATTGTTGATCCCATTTTGCAGGTGTCGCCCCGAAGGGGCTCAACGACCTGTTCACTCCCTGACCAGGGGCGTACGCCCCTGGCTACTAATTTGTCGCCCCGCTGGGGCTTGCCACCTGTTCCTGGGAACAGGGAATTGGTCTTTGAGTCCTGATCCTGGATTCGCACCCGTTGAAGCGGTGAAATTTGGCTTTTGGGTTGTGATATCCCAAAGGTCGGGCGCCCAAAATCTTTTTGGGTGCGGGTTTTGAGGGGAGGGAGGAAAGGAAGGACGGGTTTGGGAATTGGGTTCGGGTTTGGGGACGGGTGCGGGATTGGGTTGGGGAGAGGTGTGAGTTCGGGTTTGAGTTCGGGTGCGGGATTGGGTTGGGGGGGAATGGTTGGGTGAGGGATGGGAAGGGCGCGAAGCGGTGCATCGCACGGATCCCGAAAGCATTCGGGAGAACCCCTGGACAGCCCGACCCGAGGCCCTTTGGGCCGAGGGGCACCCCCTACTCTTTCAAATATATTTACCTGATATGAAAATTACCTTCCCACGCCAATGGGTAGATGATTCAGGGATTTACTCAAACAAAATCCTGACCTGGTCTTTGTCGAATGCTTTTTCGAGGCCTTTCATGGCTTTTTTGTCGAGGGGATTGCCCATGAGGCGGAACCATTTCAGCTGTTTGAGATTGCCGATGCACTCGGGCCAGGTTGTGATCTGGTTGTTCCAGAAGGAGAGCTTTTTGAGGGCATTCAGTTCGCAGATGGCGGCGGGGATTTCGGTAAATTTGTTGTCGTCGAAGTAGAGTTCCTGCAAACGGATCATGCCTTTGAGAGATACGGAAAGTTCGCTGAATTCATTTTTGTCGGCATTCAGGATTTTCAGGTTGTCGAGTTTTCCAATCTCCTCAGGGAGTGAAGTCAGTTTGTTGTTGCTGAAGCGCAACTCTTCGAGGGTGAGCCGCGAGGTGATGCAATCGGGGATGCTCTCCAGCTGGTTGTTGTTGGCCTTGATAACCCTGAGTTCGGGAATCTGGCAAAGGCACTCGGGCAGTGATTTGAACTGGTTGTCGTCGAGGATCAGTACTTTGAGGCTGGCCAGATCCACGAAGCGGGCAGGCAGGACACTCAGGTTATTGCCCGAGATGTCGAGGGTATGCAGGCGGTGCAAATCTCCGAGGCTTTCGGGTAGTTTGCCCAGTTTCTGCTTGGAAAGATTGAGCAGGGTGACGTCATCGGGCTTTTTGAGGGCCTCGTTGAGGTCGGTAAAGTTGCCGGAATTTTGGGCCTGGAGGAGGTTGAGGGCACCTGTGAGTACAGCCAGGCAAGCCATGGCCCGGAAAGTTGCGGAGAGGAAGGATTTGATTTTGCGCATGTTGGGATGGGTCGTTTTGTTCATTTCGAAATATCGGGATTTTTGTGACCTGTGCAAAGGGTGGATTTGAGGATGGGTGGTTTTGCTTTTGGGGTTATTTTTTCAACACAGAGGCACAGAGTCATTTGGAGTGGTCAAGAGTTTTTTTGATGGAAAGCTTCCGCTTTTGGGTTTATTTCAACACAAAGGCACCAAGATCACAAAGTTTTTTAAGGGATGGGAAGCTTTCGCTTTATTGGCAGTTTTTACTACTGAGAACACAGAGTTTTAGGAGGGCACAGAGAATTTTTGATGGGAAGCTTTCGCTTTAAGGACTATTTTTCCAACACAGAGGCACAGAGCCCATTTTGGTGGTCAGGAGGTTTTTGGAGGGGAAGCTTTCGCTTTGGGGTTTATTTCAACACAAAGGCACCAAGATCCCAAAGTTTTTTAAGGAATTGAAAGCTTCCGCTTTATTGGCAGTTTTTACCACTGAGAACACAGAGTTTTCAGAGGGCACAGAGAATTTTTGATGGGAAGCTTACGCTTGAGAGATTTTTTTCAAATACAGAGGCACAGAGTCATCTGGAGTGGTCAAGAGTTTTTTTTGATGGGAAGCTTTCGCTTTGGGGTTTATTTCAGCACAAAGTCACCAAGATCACAAAGTTTTTTAGGGGATTGGAAGCTTCCGCTTTGGGGGAGGTAAAAACACAGAGGCACGGAGTCATCTGGAGTGGTTAAGAGTTTTTTGATAGGAAGCTTACGCTTATTGGGTAAACTGGTGATTCCTGCTTTTTCCCCTCCTGGCCCCGAACCAGGGACCTACCCCGATGAATCGCATAGGCGTCAACTTAGTGGAAAAACAGCCTAAGATGATCAGTATCGCAAAGATTTTTATGATAAACCCAAAAATTTAACAGAATTTTTCCCTTCCAGGTACTTCACCTTGTTGAACTTTTCGCCCCTTTGGATGAGGGTAAAAGCGATTTTGATGATCTCGTTTATGATCTCATTCAGGACCGAAAAAGGATGCTTTTTTTGAACTTCCGTTCGGTAAATGTACCAATTATGGAATATGCGTCCGGGATGGATGAGGCTCATTGCCCCCATGAATAGGAGCGATTTTGCTTTTCTGTTTCCTGTTTTATAGACTCTGGGTCTCACCTTGTACTTCCCCGATCCCTTGCTGAATGGGGCCGAAGCAATGAATGAGGCGAAACTCTTGAAGTCTTTTATCTTTTTAAAGCCACAAGTGTGAATTAGGATCATGGTTGCACAAACCTTCCCAATTCCTGGGACGGATTTGAGTATTGTATGCCAGGAGCTTAATTGGGCTGAACTTTTGATCAGAGCCTCAATTTCATCCTCCACAAGTTGAATTCGATTCTGGAAAAATTCAATTGTCTCCCGGTAAACTTTTGCTCCCATGGCAGAAGGATCTGCAAGGTCAAGGTTGGACAATTCCCGATTAAGGAACTGGGTCTGGGATTTGACCAATTGTTTCCTGAGCAGGGAAAGGGCACGGAGTTTGGCTTCTTCCTTCGAGTCGGGCTCAAATCGCCTGGCCTGGTCACTGAAGCGGGCAGCAAACTCACAGAGGCGCTCTGCTGAGTCCTGATCATCGCTGTGGCGGCGAATGTCTGGAGAGAATTTATGGATCACCAGCGGACTAACCACCCAGGCGAAATAACCTTCCCCACTAAGCAGGCGGGTAATCCTGTCAATGTAGTTGCCGGTGTGTTCCATGCAAATCAAAGTGGATTCCTGGGTTAGGTTTTCCTTGACCATCCATTCAATGAATAGATGAATCCCCGGGATGGAGTTTGGAAATTGTTGTTGGGAACTGCTGCCATCCTCTTTGCGAACGACCAAATCAAATACCTCTTTTGAGATGTCGATTCCTACGAAACTGTTGAATTTCATAACTTAGCGTTTAATTATTTTTTTAAGATTGTGGCCACTTGTTAACCAGACCTATGTATGGTGATAGGTTCATGGATTTTTATCGGGTTTTTCAAGTGGAGGGAGCAGGTCAATCTTTGCTGAGGCTCGAAGCCTAGAACGCAAGCCTGCTCCCTTTTCCACAATTAACAGCTTCAAATTTATTAACATTGTTTTGTTAATGATTTGAATCCTTTAAACTAATAGATCGCCAAGATTTTTTGGCCCTCCCGAACGCTTTCGGGATTGCGTGGGTTGGAGTGGCAAAGTTCGCCAAGCTGAACGGTTTAATTGCATTTTTGCTTTGCGCTCTTTGCTCTCTTCAACCAACGAAACGCGGAAAACAACCCCTTTGCGAGCTTTGCGTGACCTCTAAACCCTTAAGTTGACGCGCATGGAATGAATCGGGGCCGCTCTAACCAGAAATCCCCCCAACAAAAAAGCCGGAAACTTTCATTTCCGGCTTTCTGCTCCCCCTCTTGGGCTCGAACCAAGGACCTATTGATTAACAGTCAACCGCTCTAACCAGCTGAGCTAAGGAGGAATATTCAATTCATTTCGAAAAGAACGCTGAATTGAGGGAGACAAAATTAAAAGCTTCCCAAATCTTATGCAAACCTTTTTTGCATTTTTTTTGAGGGAATTTGCATCTTTTCCATTCCCCCGCCCCACAAAGGGCAAGGCCAGGTCACATGCCGCTTCCTTTCACCACCTTCTGCACCCACCTTTCTCCCTCAACCCCAAGCACTTCCAGCAGGTACAAACCATCGGACAGCATGCCGGTCGGCACCCTAACCTGTATGCTGCCGTGTCCCGGCAGCGTACTCATCATCCTGCCCTGCAGGTCATACACCACCACCCTTTCCAGCTCAGGTCCCCGCACCACCAGTTCGTCGGCAAAGGGGTTGGGATAAACCACCGGCTTCCAGCCGGTCTCAGGAACACTGGTAATCGGGGTGCCCTCATACAAAAAACGGGAAATGGAATCCATGCGGGCCGGGGTGAGAATGAGGTTGTGACACTGGCTGTAGAGGGTATTGCCGCAGTAGCGGCAGGTATTGAGCGGCTGCGGACAGGTGGAGGTCGAGGGTCCCCACAGACCGTAATAGCAACTCACAGGTCCCCCGTTGTGAATGGTGTCCTCCCACATATCGTACTGCCCGGAACCGGGCAGATTCTGATTATAATCGAGCAGGGCAAAGCCTCCCGAAGATTTATTGACATTCCCGATCACCGGACAACCCGAGCAATACACGCAGTTATTTACGCGGTAGTAGATTTTTTCCCGGTCAGCTGGCACCACGGGGTCGCACTCCTGGTGGTAAATGTACATGCGGGGATGGCTCACATTGGTGTCGAGCACCGTCGGGTCCATGATGCCGCCCGCAAAACTGAGGATGCCAACCACCTCGTCCGTTTCACCATTCAGGTTCAGGTCGCCCCGCACACTGCCCAGATCGGGCCGGGCGTAGCTGGTGGTGCCGCATGGATTATTGAGATTGCACACCACCGGACCTGAAGGAATGGGGGCATTGCCCAGGGCACCGCAGGCCGCAGGTTTTTCGGCTTCCCGGTCCAGGGTACCCGCAGCCAGGGCCACAAATCCGCCCGCACTTTCTCCCCCGATAAACACCCGGTTGTGGTCGGTGGAGTCCACGGCCGAGCGGCCTTTCAGGAAGCGGATGGCTCCCTTGCAATCCTGCATGGCCCGGTAGAGGGCCCGCACCTGCTCGGCCGTATCGGCCGGATAGGCGCAGGCATCGAGGGTGATGCCGGTCAGGCCCTGAAAAATCAGGCACCCGAAAGAGGGAGACAGATTGGGCACAATGTGGTGCCCCAGACGGTACTCGATCGAGGCAGTCACGTAGCCCCGCGCCGCCAGGGAGTCGCCCAGCCGCACCAGATTGGGAGCCGTTTTGCCCCCGGCCACAAAAGAGCCACCATGCATCAGGATCACAATGGGACGGTTTTCAAACGCATTGACCGGCTTGTAGAGGTCCATAAACAGGGAATCCACGCAACCGCGGTAGTTCACGGGCGCCCCGTAAAAGACGGTTTCGTGCCGCACGGCAAAGGCAGAATCCAGAAACACCACCTGCGAGCGGGCGCTGCAAAAAAGCAAAATCAGGGCCCAAAAGAGGGAAAATTGTCGGGTTTGATTCATATTCAAGTGATTATTACTCCAAAATTGAATTTACTGAATTGTTGGCATATCTTTGCCCGCATAAAACAGAAAACTATGAGCCTGCTTGTTGTTGGAAGTGTCGCCTTCGACGCAATTGAAACCCCCTTTGGCAAAACCGATAAAATCATCGGGGGGGCTGCCACCTATATCTCCCTGGCGGCCAGCTACTTCAGAAAGCCCGTCAACCTGGTTGCCGTGGTGGGCGACGATTTCCCCGCCGCCGACATCCGCACCATGCAGGAGCACGGAGTCAATACCGACGGATTGCAGATCAAAGCCGGCGAAAAATCCTTTTTCTGGTCGGGCAGGTACCACAACGACCTAAACTCACGCGACACCCTGGTGACCGAACTGAATGTACTGGCCAATTTTGACCCCGTCATTCCCGATTCCTACCAGAACTGCGATTACCTCATGCTCGGCAACCTCACCCCCGACGTGCAGCGCACCGTGATCCAGCGACTCAAACGCCGTCCCAAACTCATCGTCATGGACACCATGAATTTCTGGATGGACATCGCCCTCGACAGCCTCAAGGAAACCATCAAACTGGTGGACGTGCTCACCATCAACGACGAGGAGGCCCGACAGCTTTCCGGCGAATACAGCCTGGTCAAGGCAGCCCGCAAAATCATGGGTATGGGCCCCAAATATCTGGTGATCAAAAAAGGCGAGCACGGAGCCCTTCTCTTTCACAACGATCAGGTCTTTTATGCGCCCGCTTTGCCGCTGGAAGAAGTATTCGACCCCACGGGTGCAGGCGATTCCTTCGCAGGCGGCTTCATTGGCTACCTGGCCCGCACCGGCGACCTCAGCTTCGAAAACATGAAAAATGCGGTCATCATTGGCAGCACCATGGCCAGCTTCTGCGTGGAAGCCTTCGGCCCCGAACGTCTCCTGAAAATCGACCAAAAAGCCATCAGCAACCGCAGTCAGGCCTTCCTCAACCTCACCGCCTGCGATCTTACCCTGGTCTGAGAGGTAATTTCTAAGTAGGTTTTGTGTAGGGCGTGCCCCCGAATGCCGCTCGCTTTCCGCTCCGGCTTCGGGGTCGGCGTCTTGCGGGGGTCTCCCGAAAGCTTTCGGGATCCGTGCCGCCCCACCCAAAATCCTTTGCGGGGGGCGGCACCGCCCGCCAACGGGGCGGGCGCCCTCCAGCCACCTCACGCATGGTTGGGGTGGGTCAAAACCCACCCCAATGAAAAAGCCTTCGTGATTGAAAATCCTGTCAGAAAATCCACTTCAATGCGGCCATATCCGCTGATCCCTGGCAGTGGAGCGACCGCAGCGCGGTCGCATTATTTATCCCCTGCGGGTATCCAGCCAATTTCCCACGGTATCAGGAGATTTGGGCTACCTGACCAGGTAAGAGAATTTTTACCTCACCTCCCCGCATCAAAAATTCCTTTTTATCTTTGAGCAGTATCCATTTCATCCCATGGATTCCAGAACCTTATGACAAAAACGGTATTTACCTTGTTGTTTTTGCTGGCCGCGGCCCAATTGGGCCTGACCCAGGATGTCCTGAAATATCCCCGCCACGCGGTTTATGGCGAATTGCTGGGCAGCAACGAATCATTCACCCCCACTTACGAATATTACTTTTTACACAAACCCCGCTATATCCTGGCCGGCCGTTTTGGTCTCCCCATCCCCCATGCCATGCAATCCTACTACACCTGGTCGCAGGGCACTGCCTCCCTGGTGATTCCAAGTTACCACCTGGGTGTGGCAGGCACCTGGAAGATAAATGACCGCAATGGGCTGGAATTATCCACCTACTTTACTTTTCGCAATCCGCTCTTCCCCAAAATCGAACCCTATTACCCCAAATCCCGCGCACTTTCCCTCAACTACGTGTACCGTCAACCCCACACCGGGTTTTTGCTCAAAGCAGGCTTCACGACCTTCTCCTATTTCGATGTGCCCCGCAACGATATCCAGTGGGGCTATTTCCCCCAGATCTCAATTGGCCATGAATTTGGGGAACCCCACCAGCCTGACCTGCCGGTCAGGCGCTTCAGACTGGTTCACCTGGGACTCAGCCTGGGGGTCAACAATCCTGTGATTCTGGGCCAGTTTCTGCCCGTACCCCCCAGCCCCTATACGGAGGCAGAGGTCTTTTACAGTTCCGTTTCCACCGAGGCACACGTGGCCCTTGGCCTCAATTTCAATCTGGCCCTCGGCCACAATACCAGCCTGCGGCTGGGCGCCCAATATGTCAAAGGATCTTTGCTGCTTGATTTCATGACCCATCTTAGTGGAGGCGGGCAGACCGATTATTTCTACCGCTCGATTCGCCGCTTTGATCAGGTACATATTCCCGTCGCCTTTCAATTTGACTTCACCCCCGTCAGTGGCTGCTACCTTTACGGAGGCGCATTTTTTTCACGCACCACCAAACTCAGGCACCAAGGGTTTGAAATTCTCCAGGCAAATGGCATCCAAATCCCCCCCTGGATCAATTACCACAGCCCCCTAAACAACTTTGGGCCCATGCTGGGCTTCGGTGACCGCCTTGATCTGGAAGGATTGTCCCTGAATTTCGAAGGTGAGTATAAGCTTTGCCTGCTCAGGGATGTGAACGGAATGTTCAGGCAGCAATCTATCAGCGCGAGGGTCGGATTGGAGCTCAATTTCAGACAAAAAAATTAGGATCAAAGGCATTTTTTCTAGCCAATCATAGCTTGAACAGGTAAGAGATTTCTCAAATTTTCGGGTACAGGTAAAAAATCCTTTGTAGCTTTATCCTGAATCACATTTTTTAACCTGAATTAAACCCTATGTCACGATTTGCACTTACCCTTTTGGTCTTGCTGGTTTTAATCACTGGCAGCCAGGCCCAAAATCCCGTTCGTTATCCCCATCATGCCATTTATGGAGAGCTGTTCGGGCCATACCTCACCTTAACCCCCACCTATCAATATCATTTTCTGCACCAATCGCGCTTTACGGTTTCGGCCCAGGTGGGCTTTCCCGTGGCCTTGTCTTATGAGGGAGCAGATGCTTATGCCAGCACCTCTGATCCGGAATTTGCACCCAGCATCCTGCTGGGGCTGGGTACCTCCCTGAAACTGAATGACCAGCATGCGCTGGAGGTTTCCTCGTATATTGGATTCAGGAATCCCGTCTTCAGGAAGCTGGGCTCCTATAAAAAGCCTGTCAATGGCGTATCCCTCAATTACGTGTATCGTATTCCCGCCTCGGGTTACCTGCTCAAGGCGGGTTTTACGGTTTACCCGGTAAACCCAAATTCCCATAGGGTTTTCTGGTCTGCATTACCTCAGCTCGCCTTCGGACATGAGATTGGCGGCACCCAGGCCAGGCCCCGCTCTGCCCAACCCACCCGCCTGTTCAGGCTGGTTTCAGTTGGCCTCAATGTGGGCTATAACCGCCCGCTGATTTTTGGCAATTTCATCGCCAATCCGGGCAACGGTTACACCGTCGATGATTTGTACTACACCTCCGTCTCCACCAAAGGCAACCTGGCCGCAGGACTGAATGTAAATCTGGCCCTGGGCCGCCAGTCCACCCTGCGGGTGGGGGCTCAATATATGTCGGGCAGCCTGCTGCTCGATTTCCAGGCAAAGATTTCATCAGGGGCTGACCAAACGCTTTACTTCTACCGTTCGGTGCGTCAGTTCAAGCAGGTGCAAATCCCGGTGGCCTTCCAGTATGATCTTGACCGCAAAAGCGGCTGCTATGTGTACGGAGGCGGATTTTTCTCCAAAATCTACGCCCTGAATCACACCGGGTTTGACCTGATACAGTCTGAAAACATTTGGATTAAACCCGACGTCAATTTCCACAGCCCAACCGCCAATTTTGGTCCCATGGTGGGCTTTGGTACCCGCTTTAATATCCTGGGGGTGTCGCTGAATGTCGAATCAGAATACAAAATTTCCATGCTCAAAGACGTCAATGGCATGTTCAGGCAGCAATCCTTTAACGGCCGGATCGGCCTGGAACTGAATTTCCCGGAAAGGGAGTAAGGGGTATTCTTCTGGATGCATTTGTTGATCTGTGCTGACTGGCTGCTGCCCGGAATGCTTTCGCATGCGCGTCAACTTAGTTGAAAAACAGCCTAAGATGATCAGTATCGCAAAGATCGCCAAGATTTTTGGACCCATATTCCGTTGGCTGAGGTGGCAAAGAACGCTAAGAGAGCCCTTTTAAATACGTTTTGTCTTTGGGATCTTTGCTCCCTTCAACCCACGAAACGCGGAAAACAACCCCTTTGCGAGCTTTGCGTGACCTCTAAACCATTTACGAAGGCTTTCAGGGGCTGATTGCTGACTGCTAACCGCTGATTGCCTGTGTTGAACCCTGGTACAAATGTACCCCTTGATTTACATCCCGGTTTTTTCGAACCAGGCTTTGTAGTCGCGGTCCTGGATGTCGTTTTCGGCGGGATCGGGGAAGCGGGTCGCACCTGCGCAAACATGATTTTCCGGGTAGGCTACCTCCTTGAAAAAGGGCACCGCCCAGTTGCCGCAAGCTGAGTACACGAAGGTGTAATTCATGGTGATGGTGTATTCCACTTTTTCATTGAGCGGCTGGCAACGGTAAGCGCTGGGATAGCTGCCGTTTCGCTCCAACTGCCCGATCTGCACGGCCTGCACCACCACACTTTTCTTCTCGTCGTCCCAGGAACAAGGCACAATATCAGCCCGCAACACTTTCAGCAAATACACATCCCCATTGTCGCAACAATCGCAGTAATCAAGGATAAAGGGATTGCGAATCAAATACGTCACAACTTCCTCGGCCTGTTCGGGAGTCAGGGCGTCCCAGGCATCGGCAAACGAAGTTTGAGCAATCAGGATCAGCAGGGAAAGGGAAAACAGGATTTTTTTCATAGCAGTTATTGGATTTGGAAGGGGAATATCTCCTTTTTCCGGGAATTTTCGGGCAAAAGAATGTAAGCGGGCTTAAAAAGCCTGATCGATCAGTTTCATTTCACGCTTACCCACCTCTTTGAGGTAAAGTCCTTTGGACAATACCCCGTGGGTGTCGGGGTTTTCGAACAGGCGGCGCACGCCTTCCTTTAGCTCAGAAATGGCTTCCTTATTGGATTCCCTGCAAATGAGCAGCAGGTCTTTGGCCGGGATGGCCACCACCATTTTTTCCCCGAAAAAACTTTTCATCTGTTCCCAGAAATCATCCACCAAAATCAGCGTAGCCTCAAAATTACCGCCTGCCGTGACCATCACGATGTGGTTGGGGTCTCCGTTGACCTGAATTTCTCCCCCGATTTCGGCAATCACACTTTCTATACTGGCCTGGTAAAGCACCTCAGCATTCAGGTGAGGATTGTGTTTCAGAATGCCATTCTGGAGCAATTCGTAGGAATCGCCCTTGTCTGCAGCAAAACACACCATCAGATCTTCAAAAAGCGGCTTCGTGATCGGCAACTGATCTTCGGACAGGGTCACGCCATCTGGAAGTTCATCCCCCAAAAAATCCCGGCCCGCATCATTTTTGTACATGGGGTGAGAATAATCCACTTTGATCCTGGGCAGGATGCTGACGGCTTCGCCCTCTTTTTCCATTCCCCCGAAAGAAAAAACGCCCGAATCGCCTGTCTGAGATTGATCTTCGTGATTGCCTGACTTTGGGTCCTGAGTGCTCATGATCTGATTTGTTTCGGGAATGGCCTGAAATCTCCTTCAAAATAATGGCTTTTTTCGAAAAATTCAGCCCGGGACCGTGGATATTGAAAAACTGTCATAAAAAGAGGTGGATTTTCTCAGCAAAATCCGCCTCAAATCAGGTTTCAGAGCAGAAATCAGATTTATTTTGATCCGTCATTATTCCTGTTTTCAACTGACACAAGGTGTCAAATTGCCCGCGTATATTTAATAAAGAAAGTCAGGGATCCCAACGGTGGGAATATCAAAACTGACTTCAATTAAACCTTAAATTTTAAAATTATGTGCAACATGAATGGATGTGGACAAGCTCCCTGTAATTGTTTTGACACGATGGCCGTCTGGAAAACCCTGGATTGCGATCTGAATCCTCTGGAAGAAATCGGCCGCGGCCACAATAAAGGTTTGGAATTTTTGGGTACCCAAAATCTGTCCGAACTGGAAACTTCCTACGGACGGATTGTGACCTACTTTGCGGGTCGTTACGATCTGAAAACTTCTGATTTTCTGGCCTGGAAGGACATTTACGTTCCCGTGATGAAAATCGCGGAGGATGGCTACGCCGCTTTTGCCGAATATCTGGGAACCCTGAACGGCAAAAAAGCCGAAATTTACACCAGCCTGGAAGACATTCTGCTGACTTCCAAAAGCCAGGCAGAGTTTGAAAGGAAACTCGCCAAACTGGTGGCCAAAGTGCTGATTTCCAACGAGCTGAACAAACAGGACAAAGTCGAAATGCTGGGCGCAATCGCCATTGCCAAGCACTCTGTGATGTATTGGGATGCCCGTTCTCAGGACGATTTCTTTGCTCAAAAAGGCAAACTCCGCAAAGGAGGCAAATTCTGGGCTGATTTGGCCGGGTTTGTGGTCGGGGTTGTGGTCACCATTGTGGGGGGCGGAAATGATCCCGCAGGTGGTGGAGTTGCAGTTGGTACTTTCGCTTCCTCCCTCGTCAAATAAGCAAAACTCTTTCGCTGCTAAGTGGGAGCTGCCTCAAAAGGGTGGCTCCCTTTTTGTTTGGGGTTCAGGAGGAATAATGGGTCCGTGAATTGGGATAATTCACTCCTGAAACAGTTTTTGCAAATGATCCCAACGCCAGTCCTGATCCACATTGATACGGTCCAAAGCAGGATTCATGATCCCAAAGGAGCCCGGATTGTCCACATCTTCTTCGAGGGTCCACCAGAAAAAGCCCAGGCCGTTTTCGTGCAGGTAACCGCTCAGGTCACGGAGATAAGGACCAGCATCGTCTGAAGTGCCGCTGCAGCCCAGTTCGCCCAGGATGACCGGGGCCTGGTGGGGAAACGAATCCCGGGTGACGAAGCCCCAGTTTTCCTCATATCTCGCCCTGCGGGCGAGGGAATCCAACTGACCGTAGGTCACCATCTTTTTGCGGCGCAACAGGTTCCCACGATCCCAGTTGAAGGCATAATTATGCACCTCATAGACCAGTTTCCGGGGGATTTTCAGCTCGATGGGATGCTTTTTTACGGGCTTCAGATGGGGAAACTGCAGCCGGGTAAGCCAGAGGGTGCGGGCATTGATGCCTTCCACCACGATGAGCCAGTCGGGGTTGATGCGGTGAATGGCGTCACCCGCCCGGGTGGCGGCACGGTGCCAGTCGCGCTGGTTTTTGCGGCCCCAGTTGGGATTCACAGGCAGGGGCAGCACTCTGCCCCGCCGCGGCCTGACCTCGTTGCGCAGGTCTGCACCCACCACCATCGGGTTATTTTGGTAGCGACGGGTCAGCATTTCCCAATCCCCAATCCAATCCTCCGTGGTTTGCGACCAAAAGCCATTGCGGCCATACCACAGCCCGTTGAAATCGTAGCCGCAGCACCAGTGAGTGGTGGTCGAGTGGTTATTCAGCAAGACCATCAGTTCCTTTTCCGTCAGGATTTCGATCACCCGGTCAAGCACCTGCAGCGGGGTTTTGCCCGCCAGTTCGTAATTGGGGCCCACCCAGGCGGGCTCCATAGGTTCCTGGCTGTGCAGCATTTCATTGGAAAAAGGCAATCTCACCGCATTGAACCCAAAATCTTTGATCGCCTCTGCCATCACCTCAATCCTTTGCAGATGCAGCCCAAAGGGCATTCCGTGGGTATCCGTGCCATCCTTGTGGCTGTCTCCATAGGGCATCAGACTGCCATTGGCGCCCCACCAGTTCACTCCCCGAAACTGAATTACCTTTCCCTGTGCATCGACTATTTTGCCCCCCTGAGTGGAAAGGGGCGGCACCTGACTTTTGCTCAGATTAAAAATTAGCAATAGAAAAGCGGTCAGACAGGAAAATTTCGCCATGTTCAAAGTTATCACATTTCCTGATTTTGCCCTGGCTGCCTGTTTGTGCGCGAAACTATAAGCGTTTTTCATTACCACGGAGGCCACAGAGAGGATGCACAAAATGGAAGAGTTCACAGAGCTATACTGGTGAAAATCCTCTGTGTCCTCAATTATTTTGCATTATCTTTTTCTGAAATAAAAACATAAACCACTGATTCTCTGTGTTCTCTGTGTTCTCTGTGGTAAAATTCCCACTAAGGTGACGCCTATGCGAAACCTATCTCCAAATGAGCGACTTCGTCGCTGGATTGCTCTCTTCAACCAACGAAACGCGGAAAACATTCCCTTCGCGTCCTTTGCGTGACATTTCAACCCTTTAGTTGACACCATTTCGATCACTTACAGGGACGATTTTCAAAACGATTTCAGGAATTGGCCCGTATAAAATTGCTACCTGATCACCATACAACACCTGAATGATAAAGAAATACCTGTTAGCCGGAACCCTGGTCACCCTTGTTTTGTTTATTCTGCTCACCATTTTCGCCCGGGAATGGGTTTTTACCCTGCTGTGGATTTACCTGATTTTTCTGGTGGTGGTGGCATATCTGGCCTATCTGTACCGGATTTTTCCGGCCCACAGCAAGGGAGGAGAATCCTTCTCCAAATTTGCCTTCCGCGATGGTCTTTTGCGCTCTTTCTTCCTTGTGGTCCTCGTTTTGGGGATTGGGAATGCCTTCATTCCAGCGGAAAGGTTTTCGACCGCGCAGGAAATGGTGGAGCTTGGCAAGCTGCGTGACGAGGCCCATTGGGTTGAAAAAGGCCAAAAGGCCCTGATGAAGCATGATCCAGCCAATCTGGATCTGAATTACCAATGGGTTGAGGCCATGTACGCCCAGCCTGCCAGTTGGGTAACCCGGGAGGGCCGTGATTTTCGGCGGGAATGGGATGTGAATTTTTATTACCGCGATCTGGATACGGTTCCCGGCATGAAAAACATCCACCCGCTGGGCATGGGAATGTTCCATTTTCACCAGGGAGAATACGAAGAGGCATTAATCCGTCTGATGCCACTGGCAAAGGAGCGGGTCAAATATGGCAACTTTCTGGTAGGCAAGACCCTGTTTAAAATGGCAGAAATTCCGCCCCGTTTTGTGGAATTCAGGGGCATGAATCCTGACTACCTGGGTAAGATCTTTCTGGGGAGAGAAATTGAGCAACAGGGATATGTGGAAGGCGCCTATGCTGTGATGGCCTGGAAACTGTATCACGAAGGCCGACTTGAATTTTTGGCCCACAAGCTGAATGATCCCGTAGTGCGGGACTATATCCCCATGCCCATCAAACGGGAGGTTTCCCTCAAACAGGGGAAATTGGTGGATTATTATCAGGCTGTGTTCAGCCATTTGCAAAAATCCCTGAATCTGACAGGATTTCTGGGTGCCCTGCTCATTTTGGTGGTCTGGGTGGCTTACTTGCGCAAAGTGGATGCCTTTCGCAAGGAAAAGTGGTTCTGGATGATTTCCACCGTGGTGCTGGGAGGTTTATTTTCCTGGCTGGTCGAGCCCATGTCTGATGTGTTGCTTTTTTACGGGAATTATAATCTGAACGGCCACTTCTGGCATGACCTGGGGTATTCTGTGCTGGCCATTGGGCTGGTGGAGGAATTGGTAAAATTCCTGCCCTTTTTCCTGGTGGTGTACATTTTCCGCCAGGCCGACGAGGCCGTGGACTACCTCATTTATGCCGGGGCTTCGGCTCTGGGGTTTGCTTTTGTGGAAAATCTCCTGTACATCGACCCGGCCCACAGTTACATCATCCATGCTCGGGCGCTTTCGGCCAGTATCGGGCACCTCTTTGACGCCTGCCTGGTGGCTTACGGGTTGATCCTGGCCAAATGGCGTTATCAGCGGCCTGCGTGGCAGTTCCTGCCACTTTTTCTGTTGCTGGCGGCCCTGAGCCACGGATTTTATGACTTCTGGCTGGTCAGCAAATCGACTGCAGATTTTTCACTGATCAGTACAGGGTTTCTTTTTATAAATGTGGTTTTTCTGGCCATCATGTTCAATAATGCCCTCAATATTTCGCCCTGGCTGGACCGCAGCCGCCTGCCCGGCATGCGTATTCTGGGCGGTCAGCTGGCCCTCGGCCTGACCGCGGTACTCATGTTTGAGTACCTGGGTATGGGCCTGATTTATAATGTGAGCGAGGCAAACAACCAGTTTTTCTACAACCTGGCTTCGGGCAGCTACCTGATGGCCTTTGCGGCCATTCAACTGAGCCGCATGGATGTGCGCCCCGGGGCCTGGGAGGCCCTGAAATTGCTGCGTAAAGGCGCAGGACTCGACCACAACCAGGCCCTTGGCCTGGAACTGACCCTGCTGCCTTCCCGAAAATCGGGCAAGCTGGCCCCGGCTTTGCCCCTGCGGGGCAAAATCACGGAACGAATTGCCCTCAACGAGGGCACGGGTTACATGGTTCTGACTTTGGAAAAGCCGCTTTCCCGCAATGGCATCATTTATGAAATGGTCTTGCTGGCGCCCGAGGATCGGGCGGAAATCCTGCACAAGGGCCGCAGACAGCGGGTCATGGTGATTACCGTGGACAACCCACAACTGATATTTCAGGAGGAGAAAAACCGCCGCGATTTCAAACTGGTGGGTTATGCCCTGGTGGAATAGACCTATTCCCGGCTTCTGTTTTCCCGGGGAGGAGCCTGGGGCTCCTCAGGTTCATCCTCAGGTGGTTTTTGGCTGGGGAAAGTGGGATTTTTTTTCTCGATCAAAAGAATTCCGCCTAAAACGGCTACGGTAATGAGGAGTTTTTTCAGGAACACCATGGAAAGAATTCCATCGACTCCCAGGAGTTTGTTGAGGGTAAACGCCACCAGTACCAGGGCAGAATAGAGGGCGATGCGCCCGATTTTGTAGGGAATGGGGTAATATTTCTGGCCAAAGGAAAATACCAGAATCACCATCACCACATAGCCGGTCATCATGGCAATGGAACTGCCAATCAGGCCATAGGATGGGATGAGAATGAAGTGTAACCCAACTATGACCAGGGTGCCCACGATGGAGAATAACAGGCCGAAACGGACCTGTTTAGTCAGCTTGAACCAAATGGAGATGTTGGTGTAGGCCCCACCCAGAATGAAGGCGGCCAGCAGCCAGGGAATGGCAGTCAAACCATCCCAGTAACGCTCGTCAATGAGCTGAAAGCCAAGAATTTTAACTGAAACAAATTCCTCTGCAAAGCTGCCCACCCACAGAAAAACGTAAATGCCCGCCATCATAAAGAGGTGAAATACCCGGGCGAAAGTTTCGCGGGAATCTTTTTTGAGGGCTTCTTTGAAAAAGAAGGGCTCGGCGGCATAGCGAAAAGCCTGGGTAAAAAGGGCCACGATCACAGCCAGTTTTTTGCCTGCAGAGAGAAATCCCACCATCTCCTCGCCCGAGCGGGCATGGCCGAGAAACTTTGCCCCGTCCTCCCAGATTCGTTTGAGAAAGGTGATGTCGCTGTTTTGGTTGAGCATACCCGACAGCCCGGCCAGCATGATATAAAAGCCAAACATGGCCATGGGGCGCAGCAATTTGATTTCGGGTTTGAGGCTGGTGGGCAAAACGTTTACCCCGGCCAGTTTTTTCCCAAAGGCCCCCAATTTGGCCCAGATTACGGTCAGAGGCAGGCTGAAGGTCACCAGCAGCACCATTTTGAAGGCGGAAGCCACCAGATTTGAAATGAAGACGTAGTCTGAAGTGGTTTTCTTCAATACAACATAGAAAAACAAATTCAACCCCACGTTGAGGGCGATGGAGGAAAGGGAAATGGCCGCGAAAACCATGGGCCGCTCGTCGTAACGCAATTTGGCCATGGGCAGAGAGGTCGAAACATCCATAAACAGGATGAATATGACCATGAGAACCAGTTCTGGGCGGGTTTCGTAGCCTGCCAACCCGGCCAGAGGCACGTATGCCAGCGCCGTGACCAGTACAAACAGGCTGGAAAGCATTCCCACAAACAGGAAAGCCTGGTTATAGGCCCGGTCGCCAATTTTTTCATCAGAAGAGTAACGGAAAAAGGTGGTTTCCATCCCAAAGGTCAGGATCACCAGAAAATAAGTCACAAAGGTATAGAGGTCGGAAAAAATCCCATACTCGCCCGGGTTCATCAATCCCGTATAAATGGGCGTGAGCCCCCAAACCACCACCCGCCCGAAAATCGAACTGAGCCCGTAAATGGCGGTCTGACTGGCAAGTTTTTTAATGGCACTCATGTGGGTATCCGGCCGCTGGCAGAGAGCTTTGGGCTGTAAGATTCGGGGTTTTCAAGCAATTCAATCCTGTTTTCCATGGGCCAGCTGCCCCAAAAGGACAGCCCGGATTTTTGACAAATATGAGGAATTATTTATCGGGAAGTAAATGGGCGGGCTGTTAATATGTGGATTTTTACGTCTGCGAAAATATTGGGTTGCCGGGCCTGGGGGAATGCTTCACAATCCCAGCAATTTTGTCCAAAAACGTTCTAAAATGATTCGTATCGCAAAGACCGCCAAGATTCTTGGGCCCTCCCGAATGCTTTCGGGATTTCGTTGGTTGGAGTGGTTCCGAAAGCATTCGGAATACGCTAAGCTGGACGGTTTTTTATTGCACTCTGCTTTTTATAGCACTCTGCCTTTGCGATCCCGAAAGCTTTCGGGATTGCTCCCTCCAACCCAAGAAACGCGAAAAACAAGCCCTTTGCGTGCTTTGCGATCCCCCAAAACCCTTCAATTGAAGCCCTGAAAAGTGACCTCCAGAGCCAATTCTGACCGCTTGCGGTCAGGGCGGGACAAGGTTTTGCCAATTCAGAATTTTCGCTATATTTGATTAACCTGATTATTTAGCCTTACGCATGAAATTATTTTCAATTAGTGCCTCCAGCCTTTGCTGCCTGGTGCTCATTTGTTTAACAAAAACCTTCGCCCAGAATCCGCCTGAATACGGGTTGCTCTGGGAAATAAGTGGAAATGGTCTGACTCAGCCTTCCTATGTGATGGGAAGCATGCACGTTTCGGACGAACGGGTGTTCAATTTCCCCGATTCCGTCCTTTTGTTGCTGGATCAGTGCAAGATTTTTGCCATGGAGATTCACCCCGACTCCCTGACCAAAATGCTGTTCCAAAAACAGAAATCAGACAATATCACGGCCCTGATGCAAAATGCTCTGGATACCCGTCAGCTGAGACAGGAGTTCGAGCGCTTCAAAATGGGAGACGATTCGCCTTTTGCGGGCGTTTCCAAAGATCGTCCGTGGTATGTGCGCCCCATGCTGCAATCACAGTTGTACAAGGGAGATTACTCCTATCCCACCTTCCTGGATGCCTACCTTTTTGGTCTGGCCCGCGGTCACGGCAAACGGGTGGAAAGTCTGGAAACCGTCTCGTCAACCCTGGATATGATCGAAGGGAAGAAAGAAATCAAGCAGGAAGAAATCTCTGAGAGCCAGGAGGAGGAAAAAAAATATTACCTCGAAACAGAAATCCGCAGGTCACTCAGCCACGAGTACATGGACCGCTTTATCAATGTATATGGCAGGGGGGATCTGGAGACCATTTGCCAGATCGTGGAGTACGACAAAAATTTCAAAAACATGTTGCTCGACGAACGGAATGTGCAAATGGTGGAGACCATTATGCGACTTTCCAAAGAAGGTCCCTCCTTTTGTGTGGCGGGTTCGGCCCACCTGTGCGGCGACATGGGGATCATTCATCTCCTGCAGGAAAAAGGCTATACCCTGCGACGGGTGAAAGCCACCTGGAGCCGCGGGGAGGCTCCCTATCAGTTCAGCTCGCCCGAGGTAAAACTGGAATGGATTACCCGCAAAGTGCCCGAAAACGGATTTCAGGTGGATATGCCGGCCACGGCAGAAGAATTGCATCTCAGTCTGGGCATCATGAAAATGCACATGGCCACAGATCAGGGCACAGGAACCAATTACCTGGCTTTTGGCAAAGATTATAAACCCGGCGCCAAAACCAGCAAGGCCAAACTAAAAGAAGCGCTGTTGAATGCGACCAACAAGGCGGTGGAAAATCGCGATGGCACCATGCTCAGGTCAGAAGAATACAAATTTGAGCAGGGATTCTACCGCGAATTTCTGGCCGAAATTCCTGAAACACACCGCTTTCTGCAGGGCAAACTCATGTTGAGCAGCGAAGGGGTGCTTTACAGTTTTATTACAGAATACCACGAAACGCAAAAGGGAAATGGCAATGCAGAACGGTTTTTGAATTCGGTGAAACTCATTGACCGTATTTCGGGCGACTGGAAAGAGTTTGTCCTGGGTCCTGATATATTTGTGTGCTCCCTTCCCGGCAAAGCCACCAAAACCCACTCTGTGCTTGATGTGCCCAAGATCGGCAAATGCCCCATGACCATGGTCAATAGCTATGATGATATCAGCGGGAAATTTTACCTGGCTCAATTGGTAAATTATGCTCCTGGCTTCATTCTGGAGGATGATTCTGTGTACTTTTCCACCATCCTCTCGCGCGGCGATACCACCCGTCTGGGTCAGGCCCGCCAGAGTATCTGGATTGAGGAAGACGGATTCCGCGGCTTGTGGTATTCGCGGGAGAAAAACGGCCGGGAGACCTCTGCAGGGAAGATTTTCCTGCGGGGTGGCTACCTCTGCCACCTCGTGGTAATCCATACACAGGAGAAAAACGCAAAAGAAGACCTGATCCACGATCCCTACTTTGACACATTTCACTTTTCTCCCTTTATTCAGACCAGAATGGAGCCTTTCAGCAGTGAAAAATACGGATTTGAGGTAAATTCACCCGGCATCATGCGCATCAAGGTCGATACCCTGGACACAGAAACTTACTGGAACAGCACTCCTTTTCTGGATTCCACCGTGACCCATTACTTCTTTGATTCCCTTTCCGGGGTCAATTACGGGGTTTCGGTCAATTTCTTTACCCCCTTCACCACCTTTCCCAACGCGGATTCTGTTTTCTCGTGGTATAATTTCCTGGAAAATCTGTCTGATGATCTCGAAAATCCAGCGGTGAAATGGGACGAAGGAAAAGAAGGCGGGGGAAAAATCCTGGAGGTTCGTGGCAAATACAAAAAAGCCAACCTTTACCGGGCTACCCGGATTCTGATTCGCGGACCCTGGATGTATGAAATATATTCCTGGTCGCCTGCATCCAAAGAGCCTGAGAGAATATCAGGGGAATTTCTCAACAGCTTCCAGCTCACGGGCAAGACTCCTGATTTTGACCCCTTCAGCGACAAACTCGACCTGATTCTGACCACCTTGTCCGACACCAGCCTGCCCAACCGGGAAAATGCCCTGCTTGCCCTCGAAAATTACTACTGGGATTCCACCCATTTGCCCCGCCTGAAAACGGCGTTGCAAAAATCCTATCCCGCCGAGGACTCGGGCAATTGCGACATCCGTCTGGCCCTGCTGAAGGGTTACCTCCAGCTACATCCAGAAAAGAACGACACATTTATCCGCGGGATCAGAAGCAGCTTCCCTCCCGGGGTTCAGGTCTCTCTGATCAGGGACCTTATGGATGAACAAACCGTCGAAAGCATCGCTGAGGCAGTGGAACTTCTGCAAAAGCTTGAGGTCGAAGGCCAGGAATCTTACCGGGTATTCAATTATCTGGAGGATTCACTGGAACTGATGCCCGGACTTTATCCCGCCCTCCTGAGCCGGGTGGATGAACCCTTTTTTCAGGGACGCTACCTGGACCACGTCATCAATGCCCTCGATAAAGAGATTATTCCTCTGGAACCCCTCAACTCCGTGAGATCCAACCTGATTCGTGTGGCCAGGGCCTATCAGAATCCTGATACACCCGACTCCCTGCGGCCCCGTTCCTGGCATGCCGGCAATGCGATCGAATTGCTCTGCCGCATGGAAATAGACGACACTTCCCGCCAGATCATTGAGCACGCCCTCAACGATACCATGAGGTATCTGAAAAGGCTGATCATTCCTCCCCTGCTCAAAAATAATTACCCGGTCGCGGAGGACACCATCAATGATGTGGCCAATACCTGGCTGATGGCACGTGATCTGTACCTGGGTCTGAAAAAATTTAAAATGGAGGATCAGTTTCCTACCCGTTTTGCCACTCAGGCCTATTTTGCCGAATGCTACCTGGCCGAAGAACTGGAATATCAGGACGAGTTTCCTGATTTTATGGATGTAGTGGCCGCAAAGGAAATTGAGGTTGATGGCCAGGTGGGGCGCTATTTTCTGATTCATGCGAAATATTCTTCCTGGGCAGGTGCATTGGTGACTTATGTGGGCATGGTCGGCCCCTTTCCCCTCGATCCCAAACAGCTGACTTCAGGGGAAATCTCTACCTGGATGGCCTGGGACAAGGAGTATGTGAAATGGAAGCCCAAGAAAATGTTTGAGCACTTTATCCAATCCAGCGAGGAGGACTGACCCATGAAAACAACCTTAAAAATCATCACCCTGACCCTGGTATTGGGACTTGCCCAAGGCATTTCCAAGGCCCAAACTGTGGATTTTTTCATTATGATGAGCATAGATCAATCCCTGAAAGGGGATGTGGAGAAAGCGCTCGCCTTGCTGGATGAAGGGATGGAAAAACATCCTGAAAATGCAGAAATACCCCTGAAAAAGGCTGAAATGCTGATGGCTCTCCGGGCTGGAAGCGATAAACGGGATACCCTGAACGACGAAATCGGGGCCATGCTGGAAAAAGCTCATCAAAACGACCTTCAGGATCAGAATATTCTAAACAAACTGACCTGGCAATATCTCCACCTCCGTGATACGGCCCGTGCCTTTCCCCTTTGTCGCAAAATGATTGCCTCTGATGATCCAGAAGTGAAATTGAAAGGCTTGCTGGCCAAATCTGACTGGTATTATGATGAAAAGGATTTTGATACTTTTCAAAAAATTGCCCGGGAAGCCGATCAGGTTGACCCTGATCACCTGATCACGGCCCGGCTTTGGTGTACCTATTACCTGTTCAAAGATATGTTTCCCGAAGCGCTCCCCTATTCGGAAAAATTGGTGGCAGCTTATTCTGAGGATTTAGGATACCTGAATAATTACGCTTTCATCCTGGGAGAATTGAAGCAATATGAAAAAGCCCTGGAAATTTTCAACCGCATCATTCGCCTGGATCCCAAATCCGCCTTTCCCTGGAGCAACCGCGGCCACATCAAATTCAGGCTGGGCGATAATTACGGTGCGCTCAAAGATATCAATCAGTCAATCCACCTCGACCCGGAAAACAGCTACGCCTACCGCAACCGCGCCCTGGTCTATCTCGACTGGAAAAAAATGGACGATGCCTGCAAGGACCTGCAAACCGCCCGCGAAAAAGGATTTTTGCGGATGTATGGGCCCGAAGTGGAGGGGTTGATTGAGAAGAATTGTCGGTAAGGGAGCTGCGAGCTGCAAGCTTCGAGCTTCCACATAGTGGGGCCTTTGGCCCGCGCTACCACATGGGGGGCCCTTTGGCCCGCGCTTTGAGCTGAGAGCGGTCAGGATTAATAATTCAAACTGCTTTTTTCGGTCAGGATTTATCCTGACCTTACTTTTGACCACTTCAGAACTGTAAACCGTAAACCGTTAACTTTCGGTCAGGACCTGTCCTGACCTTACTTTTGACCACTTCAGAACGGTAAACCGTAAACTGTCCATTTCCGGGCACTAAACGGAAGAGTTCGAAGAGATATACCCGCGAAATTACTCTGTGTCCTCAATTATTTTGCATTTTCTTAATTTGAAATACAAACATAAACCACTGATTCTCTGTGATCTCTGTGTCCTCTGTGGTAAAATCCCCCCAAAGTTGACGCCTATTCAATGTCTATCAGGAGCAAACGGTAAACTGATTTCGTAATTTGCGGGCATGTCCAGACAAGCACATGAGGATACCATTGTGGCGCTGTCCACCCCGGCGGGGTCGGGGGCGATCGGGGTGGTGCGCATTTCGGGTCCCGAAGCCATTGCGATTGTGAATGGGGTGTTTTCCAAAAATATCCTGCATGCTCCCGGGTATTCCCTGCATTTTGGCCAGGTGCTGCTGCCTTCTGGTGAGGTGCTGGACGAGGTTTTGCTGAGTGTGTTTCGTGGTCCACGGTCTTACACGCGGGAGGATACAGTGGAAATTTCCTTTCATGGCAGTCCGTATATCCTGGCTGAAGCCCTCAATTTGCTGGTCTCGGCAGGTGCCCGTCCCGCCCTGGCGGGCGAATTTACCCAACGGGCCTTCCTCAACGGCGCCATGGACCTGGCCCAGGCCGAGGCCGTGGCCGATCTGATCGCCTCTACTTCCGCCAAAGCCCACGAGATCGCTTTCAAGCAGATGCGGGGCGGCGTCTCAGACGAAATTGGCAAATTGCGCCACGAATTGCTGAATTTCACCAGCCTGCTCGAACTTGAACTGGATTTTGGGGAGGAAGATGTGGAATTCGCAGACCGCACGCAGTTGCTGCAACTGATCCAGCGCATCAGTGCCATGACCACCCGCCTGGCGGAAACCTTTCGTCTGGGTAATGCGATCAAGGAAGGTATCGTGACCGTGATCGCGGGCCGTCCCAATGCAGGTAAATCCACCCTGCTCAACACCCTATTGCAGGAGGAGCGGGCCATCGTTTCGGACATACCCGGCACCACCCGCGACACGATCGAGGAGTCGCTGGTGATCGAAGGGGTGAAATTTCGCCTGATTGACACCGCGGGCATCCGCGAGGCCCAGGACCAGATCGAAGCGATCGGGGTGCAGCGCACCATGGAGTCGATCGGCAAAGCCCGCATCCTGCTTTATGTCTATGACGTGCTGGGAACGCCCCAGGCCGAAAAGGAAGCCGATCTGGAAAAACTCCGCAAAGAAGGCCTGGAAATCCTGGTGGTCGGCAACAAATGGGACCAGGCCTGGCAACTCCACGACAACCTGTTTGAGCGTTTCCAAAAAACCATCCCCGGCCACGAATTGGCCATATCCGCCAAAGAAAATAACGGCATCGAGCAACTGAAAGCGGCCCTGCTTCAAGCCGGGGTCGGCAGTTCGAACGCGGAAGAGAACGTCATCATTTCCAACCTGCGGCATTACCAGGCCCTGCGGGCGGCGACCGCATCCCTTTCTGAGGCCGAAAACGCCATCCTGGCCGGCTTAAGTCAGGAGTTGGTGGCGATTGACATCCGGCATGCGATCCACCATTTGGGGAGCATCACGGGGGAGATTACTACGGATGAGGTGCTGGGGAATATTTTTTCGAAGTTTTGTATTGGGAAGTAAGGGGAAGGGAATAATGTATTTTATATGTTTTTCCTACTTTGAATTGTGAAAAACTGGGTCTCAACTATTCCTTTCAAAAAAGTAAATTTACCCCCAATGGCGACCAAATTTTTTACCAACAAAGATAGAAACACCCTTTTAAATAAATTCAAGGGGATTTTTGAGCACCAAAATGTCCACTTTTTTGATGCATTGGTTGGCTTTTTCAGGTCGTCGGGATACTTTCGGATACGTCCATTTTTGGACAAGGTGGCAGAGATAAGGATTTTGGTGGGTATAGATGTAGATCACCTGATTTCTGAGGCAGCCAGAAAGGGTCTCGAATTTAATTTCAATGCAGAAGTTACCCGGGAAGAATTTTTATCTGAATTAAATAAAGATATTCAGGAATCGTCCTATGAAAAAGAGGTGGAGGAGGGCATTATTGGCTTTGTAGAAGATATTATTAGCGGAAAACTCAAAATCAAAGCACACCCCAGCAAAGAACTCCATTCCAAAATTTACATTTTTCGGCCAGAAAACTTCAATGAACACCACAGTGGCTCAGTCATCACGGGCTCTTCCAATTTATCTGAAGCCGGATTGGAAAAAAACTTTGAATTTAATGTCGAGCTCAGGGATTTTGACGATGTTGCTTTTGCCTTAAAAACTTTTGAGGAATTATGGCAGGAGGCAATTGAAATTATTCCCGGGGAAGTGGAAGGGCTGAAGGACTCAACGTACCTGAGTGATAAATATTCTCCATTTGAGATTTACATCAAATTGCTCACTGAATATTTTGGAAGTAGTATTGAATATGATCCCGAATCAGTTGGAGATGTCCCAAGAGGCTACAAAAGACTTCGCTACCAGGTCGATGCAGTAAATGACGGTTACAATAAACTGAGGAAACACAACGGTTTTATTCTGGCAGACGTGGTGGGCCTTGGAAAAACCATCGTGGCCACCCAAATCGCCAAAAAATTCTATTACTCAAACGGCTATCGAACCAAAACCCTGATCATCCATCCACCGCCTTTGGAACGAAACTGGCGAAAAACCATCCGGGATTTCGATGTGCCAAATGTGGAATACGTGACCAATGGAAGCCTCCATACCATTCGGCATCCTGAGGATTACGATTTAATCATTGTGGATGAAGCTCACAAGTTTCGCAGTGATGAGTCAGAAAGGTTCAACCAACTGCAGAAACTTTGCAAAACCCCACGAAAGCGAAAGGCGCCGGATGGATCAAACTTGAAAAAAGTGATTCTGGTTACCGCAACCCCGCTAAATAATAAACCGGATGATATACGAAATCAATTATACCTTTTTCAGGATTCAAAGCATTCCACCCTTGAGGTGGGAAGCTTGCAGCATTTTTTCAGACCTCTGATTGACGAATATAACCGCCTGAAAAAAAGTAAAACCATGCCCCAGGCTGAAATATTCTCTGGGATAAAAAAAATATACGATGAAATCCGGGTAAAAGTCCTTGAGCCAGTTGTCGTTCGCAGAACCCGAACCGACATTAAAAATACTCCAGAATACTGGACCGATATTCTGGAACAAGGCCTGAAGTTTCCGGATATCATCCCCCCCAAACAGATTTTGTATCAACTGGATGATGAATTAAATGAGCTTTATGATCAATCCCTCGAGCTAATCAAGGATACTCAAACCGGAATCAAATATTACCGCTACCAGGCCATCAGGTTCCTGCCTAAATCCGTCCAGGATAAATTCTTCAACCGAAGAGCAGAAGTGATTTCCCATTCCCTGGCCATGATCATGAAAACTCTGCTCGTAAAACGGATCGACAGCAGCTTCCATGCTTTCAAAATGAGCCTGAAAAGGTATTTGAATGCAAATACCGCCATGATCAAAATGCTGGAAAGCGACCGGGTATTCATCGCCCCAAAATTGAAGGTCACAGAGTTTATCATGGAGAACAACGAAGACGAGCTTGAGCAATTGCTGATCGAAATGAATGACCCGGATATCATCCAGGCTTTTGCGAAAGATGACTTTGATCAGGAGTTCATAGATGGGATGTATAATGACCAAAGGATTTTGGTGGACCTGGTTGCGAAATGGGACCGAGTCACCTGCGATCCCAAGTACGATGAATTTGTAAAGCGATTGAAAACAGAGTTGTTGGAGCCATCCATTAATGATAAAGGGAAATTGGTCATTTTTTCTGAATCCAAGGAAACCACAGATTACCTGTCTGAAAGGTTGGCAGAGGACGGATTTGACCGGGTGCTTTCGGTCAACAGCTCTAATCAAAAAGACAAGGCCGACGATGTTGCCTACAATTTCGACGCCAACCGGGCCCTGGCCAGTCAAAAAAATGACTACGACATCATTATTACCACCGAAGTCCTGGCTGAAGGGGTAAACATGCACCGGGCCAATGTTATCCTCAACTATGATATCCCCTGGAATGCAACCCGACTCATGCAGCGAATAGGAAGGGTTAACCGAATTGGGACCGAATCCGATAAAATATACATCTATAATTTCTTTCCCACCCTTCAGGCAGACAATGAGATCGAGCTCAACAAAAAGGCCTACATGAAGTTGCAGGCTTTTCATTCAGCTCTGGGAGAAGACAGCCAGATATATTCCCAGGAAGAGGAATTTGACTCCTATGGACTTTTCGAAAAAGTGCCCGAGGAGGAGCGCGACGAGCGATTGGTTTACCTTCAGTTTCTGCGTAGGTTCAGAGAGGAAAATCCTGACGAATTCAAACGAATCAAAGACCAGGTTCCCCTCAGGGCCAGGTGTGGCCGAAAGGACAAAATCCAGAAGGGTGGAACCATTTCATTCGTGAAAAACCTGAAACGGGACAGCTTTTTCTATATATTCCCCGATAGCCGCTTCGAGGAACTCACCTTTGTAGAGGCCGCTCAGAAATTTGAAGCCCATATTACCGAACGATCCGTCCCCCTGCACCCCAAACACCACGAACACATCAACATTGCAGTTGATCAGTTCAAGCGGGAGGAAGGCCTCAAAGCATTGGGCGAAAAGATATCAGTTCAATTAGGCCCCAACGATTCCCGGGCGATTTCCTTCATCGGTAATGCTTTTCGCCATGAATTCGCCAACGAAATGGAAAAAGAAATATTAATTGCAGCAAAGGCTGCCATACGTAAAGGAAAATTCCAGAAATTGCCCAGACAAGTCAATCAACTGATCAAACAAGTCCAGAAGGAAAATCTTAAGCGAGCCGAAAGCTTTGCCCGCCTGATTGACATTTTGAATGCGTACCCACTTTTGAACGGCTCAATGGAAGATGAGGAACAACAACCCGACAAACACAGAAGCAAAAAGGAACTCAAACGAACCCTGCCAAGGATCATAATATCTGAATCATTCTCCTGATCATGGAAAAAAGAGAACTTGAACGTAAACTGAAGGCGGAATTTTCCGGGGAAAATTTCCGTGAAATTATCTCTGCAATCTTTCCGCAGAGGAATTTTTTCATTGCCCCGGAACCCATTTACCAGGACACAAAACCGTACGAAACTTTCGTAAACGACGGAAAGAAGATTGGAACGGTTTCTACAAAGGACTACAGGGAGTTTGCTTTTTTTGTGGTCGAATTAAAAAAAGACAAAAACATCAATTTTGCACGAAACCGGGTGTCATTACGAAACCTTATTCAAGCCGAAATTGTTCCGGATGTCACCGATGGAGCTTTCATCGCCTTTTTCCAGGAGGGAAATCCACAGTGGCGCCTGGCTTTTCTATCCAAAAAGTCCAGTTGGGATGATGAACAAGGATTCAGTAAAGAAGAAACCCATCCCCACCGCTACACTTTCCTGGTAGGCCCCAGCGAGACCTGCAAAACTCCGGCGGATCGCCTTTTCTCTCTGATCTCAAAGGCAGGTGACGCCACCCTCGACGACATCCTGAAGGCCTTCGCCGTGGAGCCGGTTTCCAAAGCCTTCTTTGACGAGTACAAAGAGCATTACCAAAACTTTGTCGAATTCCTGACTGGAAAAAGATTGGTGAAAGACGGCAGCAAATGGCAGGAAAAAACAACCGGAAAGCCGTACCCGAATCTGAAAGAAATTTTTCCGGGAACGAAAGAAGAAAGCGAAAAAGGCGCCCGGGATTTTGCAAAGAAAATGTTGGGCCGCCTGGTTTTCCTTTACTTTGTCCAGAAAAAGGGCTGGATGCAGGCCCCCATTGAAACGGATCCAGAGAAAAAACAAAACCTCATCCAGGCTATTTTTGACCTATTGAGCGACAAAGAAAATTATTACAAAAAAGGACTGATCCCCCTCTTTTTTTATGCCCTCAACCAGCCGGATCGGGCAAACAACGAATTTACCTTGCCCGACGGCAGCCAAACCCAGGTCCCCTTCCTGAATGGCGGCCTCTTTGACATGAGTCCGGTGGACGTGAGGTCCGGGGTAAAAGACCTCAATTTTCCCGCTCACTATTTCTGCAACCCCGATTACAAGGAACAACCTCAAAGCAACCGGACCTCTGCCCAAAACTCCCGCGGATTTCTCGACTTTCTCAACTCGTACAACTTCACGGTTGACGAAGACAGCCCAGGCGACCACACCATCGCAGTGGACCCCGAAATGCTGGGCCACATCTTCGAAAACCTCCTCGAAGACAATAAGGAAAAAGGGGCTTACTATACGCCCAAGCGTATTGTGCACTTCATGTGCCAGGAATGCCTGATCGAACACCTGCTCACCAAAGTCGAGGGGCCGGAAGATGAACTACGCCCGGCTATTTCTGACTTTATCAAGGACCAACTGACCGGGGGAATCAGCCAACTGGACATCGAAGATGAAATCCTGCAAGCCTTGCGGGAAGTGAAAATCTGCGATCCCGCCATCGGATCGGGAGCCTTTCCCATGGGCATTCTCCAGGAGATTTTTCAGGCCGTGGAATGCATCTGGGACAACAAACCCGATTCGGTCAAGGATACCTGGCAGATTGAAAGTGATCATTGGCAACCCGCCAAGGTCAAGCTCGACATCATCCAAAACTCCATTTACGGAGTGGACATTGACGCAGGCGCGGTGGACATTGCCCGCCTGCGCTTCTGGTTGTCCCTCATCGTGGATGAGGAAGAACCCCGGCCCCTGCCCAACTTCGACTATAAGATCGTGGTGGGCAATTCCCTGCTCAGTAAATTTGAAGGGGAAGTTTTGGAGATTGATTGGGACATTCAGCTGCAATCACAGATCCACGACCAACTCAGTGAGACCGCCAAACAGATCAACGAACTGGCCAAAAAGGTCAAAGCAGGTTTACAAGCGGTAGTGGACAAGCAAAAAGAGTTTTTCAATGCCGGATTAGCCGCCAAAGGGGGGATTTCCAATGAGATCCGGGAAGAAAAGCTGAAACTGCTCCAGGCCCAACTGACTTATTCCAAAGCCAGGTACCAGGAGAGAAATCCTTTTAATTCCGGTTTCTTTCTCTCCAAAAAGGAGGAAAAGGAGAACGACGCAATAGAGGCTCAACTAGACCAATACGATGCTCAAATAGCGCGGTGTCAGGACTTGTTGGCAAAGCCCGACCAACCTTTCCAGCATTTCGACTGGCAGCTGGATTTTCCGGAGGTGATGAATGAGATGTTTGCAGAGAAAAAGGGGTTTGATATTGTAATTGCCAATCCTCCCTACATGCGGGTGCAGGAAATCACCAAGAATTTCAAGGAGGACAAACCCTTTCTGGAAGCCAAATTCGAGGTGGCAAATAAGTCCTACGACCTTGCGAATATCTTTTTTGAATTGGCTGCGAAAACTCTTTCTGCGAATGAATGCCAAAATGCCTTCATTTTTCCCCATAAGTTTTTCAATGCAGCAAGTGGAGAATCATTCCGTGATTTCCTGATTAAGGGGAAATATATTGACAAGATTGCCCATTTTGGAGCAAATATGGTTTTCAATGATGCTGATACCTATACCTGCATCGCATTTTTCAGTAAACGCCCCAATGAAGGATTCCTTTGCCAGAAATTCCCCTTCAAGTCTGATTATTATGCCCTGATGGAGAACGAAGGAAAGTACTCCACCATCCTTTATGATCAATTGAAAATAGCATCAAAGCTTTACGGCACAAATCAATGGATTTTCTTTAATGATTCAGACGAATATTTGATTTTCAGTAAGATCTATGATGATTCAAAAAAAATCGAAGATGTTTTCGAGGATATTTTTCAAGGGATCGCTACGAGTAAGGACAAGCTTTACTTTCTGGAAAATGCAGTCATTGAAAACGGTTTGATCACTGGATTCAACGTTCTGGCCGACAAAGATTATACACTTGAGGCCGATCTGTTCAAACCCTTGCTAAAAGGAAGGGATGTACACCGTTACAAAAAATTGGAAACTCAGACTTATGTCTTTTTTCCCTATTTAGTGGATGGAGAAAATGTTAAAGAGGTTTCCCTGAATGAGCTTCGATCAAATTACCGGAGGACTTATGATTTTGTCATTGAAAACGAGGATGAGTTCAAGAAAAGAGAAAGTGGAAAGGCAGGAAAAATGTCTCACTGGTTTGGATATATTTATCCCAAAAACAGAACCAAGTTTGACAGGGACAAATTGTCCTCCATGGAAATTTGCTCGGATCATCCTAATGTCACTTTGAATAATTCCAAGCTATATCATTCAACCACAGTTTACTCTTTGATCAAATTCCCCTATGTAGATGAGTCCTATGAGTTTTTGGGATCAATAATTAACAGTTCCCTGTTTTGGTGGTTTCTTTATAACACTGGGGACACCCTTCAGGGAGACGCAAGAAGGATGAAAAGTAATTACCTCAATCCCTTCCCTTTGCCCAAAAAGGTCTCCTCAAAAACAGACGAGATTTTTTCCCAGGCAGTAAATGAGGTTATGGCCAAAAAGGCAAATGGACGGGAAACTGAAGTCGAGGAGCACGCAATCGATGCCATGGTTTATCGCCTTTACAACCTCACTTTCGAAGAAGTCAAAACCATAGATACTGAATTTCCCTTTTCCGCCACGGAATACGAACAAATTGTAATATCTTAACACAAAGACAAACAATTTCATGACACCCTACGAATTAAAAGCCGCCTTCCTGACCGAATGGCCCATCTCCCGCCTGGAAAACCTAAACCTGGAAGATTACACAAATCTGGATAAAAACTCCTTTTGCTATTGGGTGGAAGCCCAAACCAATGACCTGGGCAGCATTTGGGGCGGTTCTTCCTATAAGTTTGGCATTTACCGTCGCCGCAACACCCAATCCCAGGAAACCCGCAACGGTTACCTCACGGATGGGGAATATGGCTGGGTGGGTAAATATGGCTCGACCCGGGATGAAGCCTTTGAAACAATCCGTGAGCGTCTGGTGGAGTTGGCACGGGCAGCCGAAGCGGGTAATCTGGAAGCCATTGATGAGATCGGGTTGGCCATGGCCTATAAATGGAAGGTCGCTTTTCTTTATTCCAACCTTCAGGTGGTCAATATTTTTAAACCCGAAGCTTTGCAACACGCCGCCCAAAACCTGGGCATGGAAAATCCACGGCGCAGGGCTATTTCTGCCTTGCACAGATACATACTGGGCCAGAGAAGGGGAGGAGAATTCTTCGAATTTTGCGAAAGGCTTTGGGTTGGATATGCAGACGGGGTAAATCCCGAGACCTCTCAGGAAGTTCCAATAGAAACGCCTTTCGGAAAGCGGGAATCATCCGAACCTCTCAATCAGATTTTGTTTGGCCCTCCTGGAACGGGCAAGACCTACAACACAATCAGCAAGGCCATTTCCATCGTTGACCCTGAGTTTTATTATGAAAATGACCCGCATACAGAAGAAGGTCGAAGTGCCCTGAAAGCCCGTTTTGACCAGTTGCTCTTTGATGACATGAAAAACTTCAATGGCAGGATAGCCTTTTGTACCTTCCATCAAGCCTTTGCCTATGAGGATTTCATCGAAGGTATTAAGCCCCTCGATCCCGAGGACAATGACACCTATCTGAAATACAGGACCCAGCCAGGCATTTTCAAACAATTGGCTCAAATTGCTTCGAGCCACCAAAAGCTGAATGAGGAGAAAATCAAAGGTGCCATTCACATTCCTGATTCCGAAATGGTCAAGGCCCAGTTTTTCAAGATTTCTTTGGGAAATAGTACCCTCGAAGAGGACACTGACATTTATCGCTATTGCATGGATAACGGCTATATTTCTATGGGGTGGGGAGAGGACATTGATTTTACCGGCAAAAGTGAAAAGGAAATTAAGAAACTGGTCAAAGACAACAATTTGGGAAGTTCGGCACTTACCTTTATCAATCAGTTTGCGGTCTATCTCAAAGTAGGGCACTATGTGGTGGTTTCCAATGGAAATCTCACAGCCCGTGCGATTGGAAAAGTCACAGGCGAATATGAGTTTATTGAAGACTCTGAAATTGGTTTTCATCATTTCCGCAAGGTAAATTGGTTGGTCAAGGACGAAGACATTCCGGTCGAAAAACTGTATGAACGTGCCTTCATGCAAAAGACCATTTACAAACTGAAGTCAGAACAAATCAAAAAGGACTTTTTTACCACTTCCCTCCCTTCCGGCACCCAGGTATCACCGAAAGAAAAGCCCAGGTTTGTGCTGATCATTGACGAGATCAATCGTGGCAACATCGCCCAGATTTTTGGGGAATTGATCACCCTGATCGAACCCGATAAAAGGGAAGGAAAAAAAGAAGCACTCCAGGTTATTCTGCCCTATTCCAAGGATGTTTTTTCGGTGCCGGAAAATCTTTATCTCATCGGCACAATGAATACCGCGGACAGGTCGGTGGAAGCGTTGGATACAGCCCTTAGGCGCAGGTTTCATTTCGAAGAAATGCCTCCCAAACCTGAGTTGCTTGCCTCACCCGCCAGGAAAGTCTGGCAGTTATGGTGGGATCACAAAAAAATGGGTTGGGATGAGTCCCCTTACAAGGAAAATGAAGAAGATCTCTTCCAGGAAATCGGAGCCCCTGAGAATTGGACCAATGAACAAAAGCAAGAAATTTGGGATAAGATGCGGGATGAAAATGCGCCAAGTGTAAAACAAATTGCCCTTTTGGAATCTGTAGAATTTACAGGTAAAACCAATCAATTTTCCAAAGGGCCCGACTTACAATGGCTCCTCGAAACCATCAATCGCCGCATCCTGAAATTATTGGACAAAGATCACCTGATCGGCCATTCCTATTTCTTAGGCATTAAATCCCTGGAGGGCCTGAAAATGGTCTTTCACAACAAGATCATTCCTCTATTGCAGGAATACTTTTTTGGCGATTTTGCCAAAATTGGTCTGGTGATTGGTCCAGGTTTTTTCAAAGATCCCAAAGCGCATGAGGAGGAAAGTTCGGAGGACCTTTTCGCTGAATTTCACCATGATGCCTTGCCTAATCTTCTAAGTCGACCTGTCCTTGAACTCGTAAACGTCATGGAAATGGAGGACGATGATTTTCAGAAAGCTCTGAATCAATTACTCCGGGTTTAGCATGGCAGGCAAAAATGATCCCGTTCGAAAATTCGAGCATGAAAAGCTGATCTTCCCAAGGATTGATGATCCCCTTTTACTTGCGCTGCAAAGGTTTTACCGTCCCAATGATTTCCCCTATTACTCCTTGATTCATAAAGGGGTAAAGTTTACCGAATGGGTAGGGGTGATCCGGGTAGGGGATCTTACCATTGAGGTTTTGCCTAAGATTGATAAAGTGGAGGCCGACTGCGACTGGCAGCGGGTTTTGATCGACATGTTGCAAACTGTCGGGCTGATCAACATGAAAGCACCCTCAACCGCTGGGTTGAATTTGAAATCCAATTCAATTTTGGACCTCTATATTGAATTGTTCCTCAACGAGGTTTCGCAACTGATGCGGGAGGGATTGATCAAAACCTACCGTAAAAGGGAGGCCAACCAATTGGCTATAAAAGGCCGATTGATGTTCGCCCGGCAAATTCGCCACAACCTGGTACATGCGGAAAGGTTTCACACCTGTCATACCATTTACGACAAGGCGCATTTGCTGAACCAAATCCTGAGAAAAGCCCTGAAAGTCCTTAAATCCATTAACACAAACCCTGCCCTTTCCGGAACCATTGGCAGGTTGTTGCTGGATTTTCCCGAATTGGAAGACCTTTCTGTTTCTGATGCCACCTTTGAGAAAATCCAATTCAACCGAAAATCAGAAGGGTACCGCAATGCAATCGAAATCGCCAGACTCATCCTGTTGAACTATCATCCGGACTTGGTTCGGGGGCAGAATGAAGTTTTGGCCATCATGTTTGACATGAATAAACTCTGGGAAAGTTATGTGGAACAATCTTTGCGGAAAGTCAAACAGGATCTATACAAGGTCTGCGCTCAATACGAAAAGAATTTCTTCAAGCCAGAAGGGCGGCGGGTCAGGAACCTGAAACCTGATATTGTCCTTGAGCCCAGAAACCCTTCATCCGGATTAAAAAGCATTGTGATCGATACCAAGTGGAAAATGCCTGGAAGCTTGACCGCTTCTATGGATGATTTGCGTCAGGTTTTTGTCTATAACCAGTACTATGGGGCTAAGAAAGGGGTATTATTATATCCTGGGCCAGTAAGGAAAGAGTTGACGGGGGCCTTCCTTCAAACATCTGGCGAAACTTGTAAAGCCCTTTCGGACTCAATCTTGAAGGATGGAAAGCTGGATTTTGGATTTGGGGGGCGGTTTTTTGAGGCTATTCTGCAGGAGTAATTGGAAATTTTGAAAAACTCAGCCTTAATCTCCACCCACAATCCCCTCCTGTTCCTCAATTTCAAAACCTTGCACAAAAAATGTTAGCACTAAAATCTTCATCCCCAACAATTTTCAGGTGCTTTCTTCTTGATCTTTTATTAACTTGAATAGAAACATTTCTTTGTACATGAAGCCGCTTCTCCCATTGTATTTCGCATTATCGGTCGCCCTGCTTGTTTTTGCCTGCCGTCAGCCAGGGGCGGCGGGCATTTCTGACAGCATGTCCTCTACCCTGAGTTCAGCGGTTTCCATTTCCTATCCACCCACAAAGCCATCCAACTCGTTTGAGGGTGCTTTTACCCTTGCAAAAGCCATGAACCTTATTTTTGGCAACTGGGATGAAGAATCACAAACCTCGATCTGGTCTTTCAACGACCAGGAAAAGTACCTGGTTGAGTCGGAAACCATCTGGACCAATTCAAAGGAAGACCTCCTTGACACAGATTTGATTTCCAATGTACTGTTCAGTGAAGTTTACCCCATGGAAGAAGGCTACGGTGCATACCTGGTCAGCCAAATCATTGATACCAAAGCAGGGGTGGATTGGAACGCCCACGTGTACAGCGCCAAACTTGGTTTTCACTGGTTTGAGCGAAAAGGTAACCTCTGGGAATTGAAAGTCAGCCAAAGGTTTGCCAAAGAAATGGGCGAATACGGCCAGCAGGCAAGCCCAACTCTGATCCAATTGGGAGAAAATAATTGGGGGCTTGACTTTCCCCTTTCCTACGGCGGCACCGGCGAGCACAACGAAGGCAACTCTTACGTTGCTGTAGTGGATGACACCATGCAGGTGGTCTTCGCTAACCTGACCCACTGGTTTTACATGAATGCCGAAGAAAACTACCCCGAATGGTCCGGGACCATTGAATTGACCCCCAAACCTGGCAAAAAATGGTATCCCATCAAATATTCCCGCAAAGGCACCGAGATCGGAGAGCCAATGTACCTGGATAATGACCAACCCAATAACGTGCAGGTGAACGAGACAATATATTTTGAGTTCAACGGAGAGAAGTATGAGAGGATTTAGGGGAGAGTTGATTTTTTAAGGGTAGGCATAGGTAAGGAAATTTGGAAGGGAGAGTTTTCCCCGAAATTGATTGATTGGTGTAAATCTCCTGTTGATGGTGAATGCTAAATCGCATCAAGAATTCTCGAAAAATCAGAAAAAACTGTAAATTCATGTTTATTAGCCACCACCATTGTGTAAAAATGAGAAAATCCTACCTCTATTTTGCTATATTTCTCTTGCCTCTGTCTTCTCCTTTATTCTGTATGGGAAGTCACCACATGGGAGCAGAAATAACTTATGAATGCGTTAGCAATTGTACGATCAGAGTTCACCTGCGCGCATACAGAGATTGTTATGGACTTACTACTATAAATAGCAATATTTCCTTTTTACCCGTTTCAGGAACAAATTGTAATAATAACTCAACTCCTCCAAGTCCGATCTCCAACTGGTCACCAATTGTCATTTCTGACATTACCCCCGCATGTCCAGGTCAATCCCTGTGCTCAAACATAAACGGGCAACATGGCGTCCAGGAATACCATTGGTACAGGGACTACGATATTTGTATTGCAGACACGAGTTGCGAATGGGGGATTTTTTGGACCGGCTGCTGCAGGAGTCCAATAATTACTTCAGGGGTTTCTGGCCCTCTTTTATCCTGGCAAACTTTACCCATCCCCAACCCAAGCTCCAACAATTCTCCCATTTTTAACCAGGAACCTCTCGTTGCAATTTGCCTGGGCACTCCACTTCAAATTGATCAAGGTGCCTTTGATCCGGATGGAGATTCCCTGGTTTACTATTTGGGTATGTGTTATAATGGATTTTCAAACAATTCTTTTACTCCTGCCACCTATGGAACAGGATACTCGCCGACCTCACCCCTGGGGGCAGATTGGGATTTTTCTTTGGATTCCGCAACAGGATTATTGACCATCCTTCCAACCCCTGGAAGTACCCAAATAGGCACAGTTTGTTTTTATGTTGATGAATATCGGAACGGAACCCTTTTGGGCACTACCTTTAG
Source organism: Bacteroidia bacterium (assembly GCA_020635905.1). GTDB lineage: Bacteria > Bacteroidota > Bacteroidia > J057 > JADKCL01 > JACJYV01. The sequence goes on along the minus strand of JACJYV010000002.1, from coordinate 1,267,767 downwards.
GGAAATTCAAGTCAGGGCCTTGAACTGTGGCCCTATCAATCCTCCATCAATATCCAGCATTTCCAATGTTTCGGGAAACGCTTACAGCATGGGCGACACTTTGTTTGCATGTGGTTCATTTTGCTTCGACCTTTATGCAACAGACCTGGATTCGACCGATACAATTACATTTTCATGGGACCAAAGTCTTTTGGGTGCAACTTTTGCCGATACAGGAAATCCAAGTCTCCAGGATACGTTGATAGGTCAATCAGCAAATGCCAGATTTTGTTTTGCCCCTCCGGCAAGTGGAACCTATCATTTCAGGGTAAAAGCAAAGGACAGTCAGTGTCCATGGACCTTGACAACAGATAAATATCTGACCATCATTGCTACACAAAACCCCGGATTTTCAATCAATGTGAGTCCAGGTTTTTGCCAATCCGCAAATTTTGTTGCAAGTTCATGTGGAACCGGGAATCCATATTCCTACCAGTGGACTGGGGCGGGAGGGTTAAATGGCATGGGACAGAGTATTTCCCATATTTATCCATTTGGAGGAACATTTTCCTGGCAGGTAATTGTTTCAAATTTGCTTGGCCCCATCGACACAGTTTGGGGAAGCGTGATCATTAGCAACTCTCCACCTCAATATCAACAAATAATAATAACCCTAGGACCAGTTTCAATTTGCAATAACCAATCTGCCACACTTTACGGAGCATGGGGATTGGCCAGTTACTCATGGTCTAATGGTGGGACCGCCCAATCCCTTACAACATCGTCTCCCGGAACTTACTATTTGTTTGGTTCTGACTCTTCCGGTTGCCAGTACATAGACTCCATTGAGGTTGTCTTGGATACTTCACGGAATTACCTCCCGCTTATTTCAGGCCTCACCAATCAATTGAAGCTATGTGACCCTCAACCGATTTTGTTGATGGGGGAAGCTGGATATTCAACATATAATTGGTTCAGTAATGGAAACTCCCTTGATACCAATCAGAATTATTCGACCTCAATTCCTGGTTTATATTATCTGGAGGTGACAGACGCAAATGGTTGCCTGGGTTATGACAGCGTTTATGTTACTTATGACTCGTTGGGTTACCTCCAAGGGATCATTAAATCACCTTGGGGTAATCCCTTGATCAACCAAAAAGTTTATTTAATTACCTATGATTCGGTCTTGGTGAAATTGAATTTTGTTGATTCCACTCTGACCAACTCTGCGGGAAAATATGAGTTTTGCTTTGTTCAGGAATCTGTATTTTACATAAAAGTTGAGCCAGACTCATCATCTTACCCAACTTCTTTGCCAACGTATGCCGATACTACCCTGTTTTGGAATTTCGCAAAACCATTTTTGTTATCAAACACCCCAATTGTACATGATTTCATGGCCAGGTACGGGTACAATCAAGGGGGCCCGGGTCTTTATGCCGGAACCGTAGAAGCCGGTATTTTCCATATGTTAAGCTTTGGGGACTCGGTACCAGGAATAAATATTTTCATTATTGACTCGGCCAACGGTGACGTTTTGGACCATGAAAAAACCGATGCAAATGGTTTATACTATTTCCCAATGGTGAACATTGGGCATTATTACATAAAAGCTGATTATCCCCTTGTTACGACAAAAAACGACAGTGTTCCCAACTTGGTTATGGGAATAAACAATTTGATTAATAAGGATATTTGCCTGGAGCTAAACAATAAGTACCTGGCGCTTTGCAGCAACACGACTAACCACGAAATGGTCCAAACAAATACTGTTTCAGTATATCCAAACCCCTCTGCCGGTTCTTACGAAATCGAAATAAAAGGAGAGCCAAATTTAATTCAGAAATTATTAATTTTTGATGTCCACGGGCAAGTTATAGAAGATTTGCCCGTGGACTTGCCCGTTCAAAATAAACTCCACATCGATATCGGGGAGGAATACGGAGCGGGGATTTATTTTCTCAAATTTATTGGAGAAAAAACTATTGTAAAGAAGTTGGTCAAAATGTGAATAGCACCCGTTTCTCAACGTTTCCAACAAGGTATAGATGGCGCTAACATCCCATTGATTTTCATTTTCCCGTACTTTGGAGGCATTTTAAGGGTCTCCTTAATGGTGGCAGGTCCAACCAAGAAATAGAAGTGTTTGGGGAACTTCAGGGTTAAGGACAATTGCTTTCTCCAACCGCATAATAGTTTCCCAATACTTTTCCCAAAAAAACACCAAACACCCAAACAATCCCAAACCCACATTTTATCCCTCTTTATAATCTACAAATTTCCGGAAAAGTGAAAAAATTAATGGGTGGCCTTAACATTCCAAAACCGCACCTATAGCGCGAAATGGTGAAAATCAGCAACCCTGGAGCAACTATTCTACACAAATTAAAAAAAAGGTTTATAAGATCATTTCTCCACTTCGAAATTTTCGCTATTTTAGGCTTTTATTGAATTTAGAAAGCTATTTATCACCTAATATTAACAACTATAAGAGCTATTACTTCAACACCAAGGTTGAGTTTATTCCTCGTTTTGATTTTGCTGGGAATGAATTCGATGGTATCTGGCCAATGTTCGCAGTTTTTTTGGTCAAATGCCCCCACCTTCAACTCCAATTTCTCGGTTGCGACCGGCACTGGAAAATCCTGGCAATGTGACCCACCCATTCCTGCGGAAACTGACCCACCCATTCCCGGCAAAGTGATCCAGGGATTCCCGGCAAAGTGACCCACCCATTCCTGCCAAAGTGAGCCACCCATTCCTGGCAAAGTGATCCACCCTGACCGGTCTTTTCTATCCCATAATTTCGGGCTTCTATTAACTCAAAGAAGTTCGATTTATGGCCAATAAAAGAAAAGGCATGGAAACCATTAAGCAATTGATCATGATGCATCTCAGGGGCGATAGCCGCCGTCAAATGGCTGCTCATCTGGGCATTTCGCGTAACACAGTAAAGAAATACCTGTTTCTGCTTGAACAGAGTGGGATGAAGTTTGAAGAGCTCTCTGAACTTGATGAGGCACGTTTGCAGGGGTTGGTAGAGCGGAGTGGAGATCCGGCCGATGAGCGGCTGATTCGGCTGAAACAGTGCTTTCCTGAAATGGAGAAGGAGCTCAAACGGGTCGGGGTTACGCGCTGGACTTTGTGGGAGGAATATCGGCAGGAAGAGCGAAATGGCTACAGTTATGGGCGTTTTTGCCACCATTTTCAGCTCTGGATGAAGAAATCAGCGGTATCTATGCCGCAGGGTAATACTTCCAAAATAACTTCTACAAATCAATTCTCTTTTCTGGTGTTCATTTGATTATGCACTTTATTTTTACCCGGTTCATAACTGAAGGTCAAAAATCTTCAGATTTTGAGTTTCTTTCATGCTGTGAAAGAAGATTATTCACATGAGATAAAGATGCTGATGCAATTGCATTACAGCCGTTTAGGGGAAAGAGATCGCAGACATTACGCTGCATTGGAATCATTAAAGCTCGGCAGGGGCGGGATCACCTACATTTGCAAGGTGTTGGGAGTTGACCGTGGAACGGTTATCCGCGGCCGCAAGGAACTCATGGAGGACGCTGATTCCTCGCAGGTTGCCCCCGGCCGACAGCGTAAAGGCGGAGGTGGCAGAAAAAAAAACGATTCGCGATCCAGAAATTAAGCGATTACTGATCGCTCTCATAGAAGAGCATAAGGCGGGCAGCCCCACCGATAGCAATGTCTATTGGATAAGTCTCAAACCTTGGTCCATTGCCCGGATGTTGTGGGAAAGGCATCAGATTAAGCTCAGCAATGGCATTGTCAAACGGCAGCTAAAGGAATTGGGTTATGGCTATCGCAAACAATCCAAACAGTTGCCCACCGGCCATTATGCAAGGCGCGATGAACAGTTCAAAATTATATGCTTGCTGGTATCGATCATGGGTTCGCAGAGCCCGGTTTTGAGCATCGATTGCAAGAAAAAGGAGCAACTGGGAAATCTTTATCGTGCGGGAAAATGCTATTGTACCCAGGCTGTCAATGTTTACGACCATGATTACCAGCATCTTTCTGAAGGGAAAGTAATCCCGCATGGAATCTATGACCTGAAGGCCAACCAAGGCTACATATCCATTGGCTCAAGTGGTGAAACGGCCGACTTTATCATAGACAACCTGCTTTGGTGGTGGTGGAATTATGGCATTCATCAATACCCTGATGCCCGCAACATTGTGCTATTGTGCGATGCCGGCGGGGCCAATTCCTACCGCCATCATATTTTCAAGCACAGGCTCATGGAGTTTGCCAGGGAAACAGGACTCTCGGTGATCGTATGCCATTACCCCCCTTATTGCTCCAAATGGAACCCGATCGAGCATCGTTTGTTCAGCCAGGTCCATAAAGCAATCGAGGGAGTGGTGTTTACAGACTACCCAACCGTGAAAAAACTCATCGAAAAAACCTCCACCCAAACCGGGCTAACGGTCGTGGTCAGGTTGAACCTGAAAGAATATGAAAAGGGGATCAAAGTTGATAAAAGCCAGATCGATCCCAACCGCATCTCATTCCACCCCCAAATACCCGAACTCAACTACAGAATTTATCCGTAATTGGGGATATTATTTTGGAAGTGTTACAGGAACACAAAGCAGGCGACAAACTCTTCGTTGATTTTGCGGGGAAGAAACTCTCTGTGGTGGATCCCCAAACGGGTGAAATGCGGGATATGGAGGTGTTTGTGGCCGTATTAGGTGCGAGCCAGCTGATGTATGTTGAAGCGGTTGAGAGTCAGCAAAAAGGTGACTTTTTGCTGGCCCTGGCCAATGCATTGGATTATTTTGGTGGGGTACCTGCGGCCATTGTCCCAGACAACCTCAAGTCGGCGGTCACCAAAACCGACAAATATGAGCCTGAACTCAACCCTGATCTGGCAGCCTTTGGCCGACATTACGGCACCTCAATCCTGCCTGCAAGGCCCTACAAACCCAAAGACAAGTCATTGGCTGAAGGTGGGGTGAAACTGGCCTATCGCCGCATTTATGCGCCGCTTCGCAACCAAAGCTTTACCTCGTTGCGCGAACTCAACCAAGCCATTCGCTCCCACCTGGAAGGACACAACCAAAAGCCCTTCCAGCACCGCGATTACAGCCGCCGGGACCTGTTTTTGCAAATCGAAAAAGACCAATTGAGCCCTTTGCCGGCCCATCGCTGGGAACCAAAGACCCACACCAAAGCAACGGTCTACCAGAACAGCCACGTCTGGTTGGGAGCCGATAAACACTATTACAGCGTTCCATTTGCCCATATCGGCAAGAAGGTAGATGTCTTTTTCTCGGCCAAACACGTCGAAATCCACCTCAATCACAGTCGGATCGCTTTTCATTTGCGAGAGCGCAAAGCCTACGGCTACTCTACCCAAGCCCATCACATGCCCTCCTCCCATAATTTTCGCGCAGAATGGCACCCTGAGCGCTTCATCCGTTGGGCAGCCACCATCGGTCCCCATACCCGCGAACTGATCACCCGCATTCTCAACGGGAAGGCACATCCCGAGCAAGCCTTTAAATCATGCCTCGGGCTACTGAATATGTCCAAGGACAAAAAAATTGGCCAAAAACGACTCGAAAAGGCTGCCCAGCGTGCCATTGACTTCAACCAGTACAGTTATCGCTTCGTCAAAAACACCCTTCATCACCACATGGAAGATACCCAACCCGAGGCCCCAAACGAATCCCAATACCGACTCCCTTTCCATGACAACATCCGCGGAAAAGACTATTACAACTAAAATTCAATATCACTATGAACAACAATGCGACACTCAGTCAAATGAAGGAAATGCGCCTTCTGGGCATGTTCAACGCCTTTGAAGCCCTGCTTCGCTCCGCTCAGAACACTGCCCTCACCCCCGATGAACTCATCGCCCAACTCGTCGAGGCTGAGTTCAATGATCGACAACAACGCAAAACCCTACGCTGTCTACGCTCGGCCCGCTTTCGTTACCCAGCTTCCATCGAGGAAACCGACTTCCACACCCCGCGAAACCTGGACAAAAATCAGGCCCTGCGACTGGCCGATTGCTCCTACCTGGACCGGGGAGAGAACATCCTGATCACGGGCCCCACCGGAACAGGTAAAAGCTTCCTGGCCTCCGCGCTCGGCCACCAGGCATGTCTGAAAGGAAAGCGCGTCAAGTACTTCAACTGCCGAAAACTCTTTGAAATACTCAAAATGGCCAAGGCAGACGGCTCCTATCCAACCTTCGTGCGCAAGCTCGAACGCATGGATCTGCTCATCCTTGACGACTTTGGTCTGGAACCAATCGACGGAAAAGCACGACTCGGTCTGCTGGAAATCATCGAAGACCGTCACGGAAGAAGGTCCACCCTCATTGCCTCACAACTACCTGTGCCCAAATGGCACGAAGTCATCGAAGAAAAAACCATCGCAGATGCCGTTCTCGACCGGCTCGTTCACCAAGCTCACAGAATCGAACTCAAAGGAGAATCTTTGCGCAAAATCAGAAGCACCTGAAACACCAGAAGAATCGTTCTTTGAATCAAGATATTTTTACCTAATTTTAATCCGATAGAAAAGGCCCAAGGGGTGGATCACTTTCACAGGAACAGGTGGGTCAGTTTGGTAGGATTAGGTGGGTCAGTTTAGCGGGATTTAGCAGGCACCATCAACGGAGTTCCCTACACCTATAATACCTCCTCCGGGTCCAGCCCGACCAGTTCCGTTTTCGGGCATTCTATTTTTCCGTCCACATTTGGAGTGCCTAACCCCAACCCCGTGATCCGCAATGTGAACATTTCCCAAAACACTTTGTCATTTGGTCAGCCCCTTTTGAATCCTGTTTTGGTGTTTGCTTCCATCGGACAAGCCGCCATCTCCGTACCCATTGAATTCAACAAACCCATTCAGGTTTTGTGGTCCCAGAATGTGGCCATCAATTCTTCAACCAAAATTACCGGGACGGAAGGATATGCTATTGTGCGGGTAAACGGTCCGCATTCAAGCATTTCCTTCAATTATCTGGCACATGAAAACTACGTGAATTTCCTTTTTGGCGCGAGGCCCAGGACCAGATCGAAGCGATCGGGGTGCAGCGCACCATGGAGTCGATCGGCAAAGCCCGCATCCTGCTTTATGTCTATGACGTGCTGGGAACGCCCCAGGCCGAAAAGGAAGCCGATCTGGAAAAACTCCGCAAAGAAGGCCTGGAAATCCTGGTGGTCGGCAACAAATGGGACCAGGCCTGGCAACTCCACGACAACCTGTTTGAGCGTTTCCAAAAAACCATCCCCGGCCACGAATTGGCCATATCCGCCAAAGAAAATAACGGCATCGACCAACTGAAAGCGGCCCTGCTGCAAGCCGGGGTCGGCAGTTCGAACGCCGAAGAAAACGTGATCATTTCCAACCTGCGGCATTACCAGGCGCTGCGTGCGGCGACCGCATCCCTTTCTGAGGCCGAAAACGCCATCCTGGCCGGCTTAAGTCAGGAGTTGGTGGCGATTGACATCCGGCATGCGATCCACCATTTGGGGAGCATCACGGGGGAGATTACTACGGATGAGGTGCTGGGGAATATTTTTTCGAAGTTTTGTATTGGGAAGTAAGGGATGCAAAAGCAGCTAAAAGAAGGAAAACAGGACGATTTTGGTCGGAAAATTGATCAAAAGTTGAAGTTTTTTGCTACCATTTCGTTACCCGCAATACTCCGGACAATTTACGACGCGATGACCCCGAATTCTAATAAGCTCTGATAGTTGGGGTGATTTATTACGATGTCTGGTTGCAAATCCAACTTTGAAATAATTCGGTTGAGCCAGAATCGGTTGAACAGGGCAGTCTTGAAATCGGATATTGAAATGGGGCCTTGCTTTTGGTCGGCGTGCTTGCTGAGGATCTCCAACTTTGCGATGTTGACTGCGGTCAGGCTGGCATTGAAATGGAAATCGAGTGCCTGCTTGTCGCGTGACTGGCAATCTTCCAAGCCTGTGTGCTGCTTGGCGTCGCGGAAAAGGAATTCGATCTGAAACCTGGTCGAATAATACTCCAGAACTTTTTCGGGACATGCCTGGGTGTCTGTGCTGAAAAGCAGGAGGTACTTCTGTGTCCGGGTATTGAGCAATGCCACGACCAGCAAACTGCGCTTGAAGCCTACGTGGTACATGAGGCAACTGTACAGGTGGGTTTGTTCGTCAATCTCGCCGACCTTTCTGAACCTACGCTTGTGTATTCCCATGAATTTCCCGCTGTACTTCCTCCTTGCGCCTGGCCGCTTCTCATGTGGGCCCTTGTAGATGTAGCGCATATTGGAATCCTGCCTGAGCCTGCCGATGAAGTCGATCCCGATCCCGATCACGCCGTCTATGAACTCCTTCTTGCTGTAAAACCCGTCACCAACAAGGTATTTCACCCGTTTGCGCAACTGTCTTTTGCATGCCTGAACCTGCTTGAGGTAATGGTCTATCCTCGAAAGTTTGCGGGTGGCGGCGGGCGTTTGTCGGGCCGACAAGGCGAAAGCCGTCCGCAAGTGCATCGAAACGATTGCAATGCAGGATACCTCCAGCCCTTTGATCATGCTGTTGCGGGATCCACTCCAAAACCAGCCCACCCCAAAGGTCTTGCGCCCGGCTTTCGGGATAGTGGTGGCATCTATGGCCGCGATACATTCTCCAGGGGACAGAAGGTCGAGCAACAAGGCGTTGAGGCGGTTGAAACCCCATACCTTACGGTAGTTGCGCCGGAAAGTCCGTTCCGAAAGGCCGCTGTGCCGGGCAAGGTTGGCGATGGTAGCTTTTCCACGAATAATGAAAAGCGTGGAAAAAAATGTCAGAAGAAAATCTCTTTGAGGTTTGCTCAACTGGAGCCCACTCACTACTATTGAAGTGATAATATGCATGGTGCCATGCTCGTCTTTTTTGGCTTGAGCGTGGCACCTACTTTTTTACAGTTTAAATCACGACTGTCTGAAAAACTGTCCAGAGTATTGTACCCGGATAGCAAAAAGTAACAAGTCAACTCATTTCCCCAACCAATCAACCTGAAGCCCGTCTACTGCTTCAGGTCCTCGAAATTCATCATTATATTTTTATCTTTTGGGGGAATATCAATCGCCTTTGAAACTAATTGCAGATGGGCATACCATCCACTAAAAATCCAATCTCATAGTGCTTTGCCAATTATTAAAAACTGAAAGTAAATAAATATCCTGGCCCTCTTAGTAACACTTCCAAAATAATATCCCCAATTACGGATAAATTCTGTAGTTGAGTTCGGGTATTTGGGGGTGGAATGAGATGCGGTTGGGATCGATCTGGCTTTTATCAACTTTGATCCCCTTTTCATATTCTTTCAGGTTCAACCTGACCACGACCGTTAGCCCGGTTTGGGTGGAGGTTTTTTCGATGAGTTTTTTCACGGTTGGGTAGTCTGTAAACACCACTCCCTCGATTGCTTTATGGACCTGGCTGAACAAACGATGCTCGATCGGGTTCCATTTGGAGCAATAAGGGGGGTAATGGCATACGATCACCGAGAGTCCTGTTTCCCTGGCAAACTCCATGAGCCTGTGCTTGAAAATATGATGGCGGTAGGAATTGGCCCCGCCGGCATCGCACAATAGCACAATGTTGCGGGCATCAGGGTATTGATGAATGCCATAATTCCACCACCACCAAAGCAGGTTGTCTATGATAAAGTCGGCCGTTTCACCACTTGAGCCAATGGATATGTAGCCTTGGTTGGCCTTCAGGTCATAGATTCCATGCGGGATTACTTTCCCTTCAGAAAGATGCTGGTAATCATGGTCGTAAACATTGACAGCCTGGGTACAATAGCATTTTCCCGCACGATAAAGATTTCCCAGTTGCTCCTTTTTCTTGCAATCGATGCTCAAAACCGGGCTCTGCGAACCCATGATCGATACCAGCAAGCATATAATTTTGAACTGTTCATCGCGCCTTGCATAATGGCCGGTGGGCAACTGTTTGGATTGTTTGCGATAGCCATAACCCAATTCCTTTAGCTGCCGTTTGACAATGCCATTGCTGAGCTTAATCTGATGCCTTTCCCACAACATCCGGGCAATGGACCAAGGTTTGAGACTTATCCAATAGACATTGCTATCGGTGGGGCTGCCCGCCTTATGCTCTTCTATGAGAGCGATCAGTAATCGCTTAATTTCTGGATCGCGAATCGTTTTTTTTTCTGCCACCTCCGCCTTTACGCTGTCGGCCGGGGGCAACCTGCGAGGAATCAGCGTCCTCCATGAGTTCCTTGCGGCCGCGGATAACCGTTCCACGGTCAACTCCCAACACCTTGCAAATGTAGGTGATCCCGCCCCTGCCGAGCTTTAATGATTCCAATGCAGCGTAATGTCTGCGATCTCTTTCCCCTAAACGGCTGTAATGCAATTGCATCAGCATCTTTATCTCATGTGAATAATCTTCTTTCACAGCATGAAAGAAACTCAAAATCTGAAGATTTTTGACCTTCAGTTATGAACCGGGTAAAAATAAAGTGCATAATCAAATGAACACCAGAAAAGAGAATTGATTTGTAGAAGTTATTTTGGAAGTATTACTTAGGTATAATAAATTGTTATCTGTTTTACCACATGACACTTTTGAATGTTCCTTTTCTGATCATGAAATTGCAAACGGGAGGGATTGGATTTAATGAATTCGATTTGTTCGTTGAACGCTTCAAAAAAATCAGCGGCAGATTTAAACCCCCATTCCTTTTCAAGGTATTCCAAATTTTGAGCAAATTCCCATTCAGCTCGTTCGGACCAAATCACATTCATGGTTAACGACCGTATTTAGTACGGTATTTGGCCATCACTTCCTCATGGGGAATGACCTTTCCGTCTTCCATCTGTTTCAGAGAAATATTAAGAGATTCTTCGAGTTGCTCATTTATTATTGGATGCTGGGAATCACTGGTCCCTAAGAAGTTCAGCAATTTCCGATAAGCCATCTTGAGTTTATCGTTGTCCTCAACCTGGTCGATGAGGCGGATAATGTCCATTTTTATTTCTGCACTACTCATTCTGAAAATCTTGTTCCTTGTCAAAGATAACGAAATCCCATGAAAAATAATTTTGCACCGAAACAGAATTTGCCCTTTGGTTATGCCCCCCAATGACGATTATCCATATTATATTTTCCTTTGCTTGCCTTTCTTCCCCAATAACCGCAACCATTCTGCTGCCAGAGCATATGTAACCCGCTATAAATCAGGCGAATAATACAGAAGTAATTGACGCATAAAGCGCTCACATGGAATGTATTATGGGGTTTTTCCATGCTTTTGGCAAACTTTTTCACCCTTTTGGCTGCTGATTCGTTACTCACTTTTTCCCGGGCCACGAAAATATTCCCTCATATTTCATCGTCAGGTCTATTGGGTAAATTCTCAAACAATTCGTGCAATTTCGCTTCCAGTTTTGACTTCTCGATCAACTTGGTGTGGTAGGCAGCCACCATGGTCGGGGAGAGGGTTCTGCTCAAGGCATACTCGACCACTTCGTGATCCTTGTCTTTGCATAAAATGATCCCAACGCTCGGGTTTTCGTGGTCTTTTTTTACATCCCTGTCCAGGGCCTCCAGGTAAAAATTCATTTTTCCCAGGAACTCAGGCTGGAACTTATCGATTTTGAGTTCAAAGGCCACGAGGCATTGCAACTCACGGTGATAGAACAAGAGGTCGATGAAGAAGTCAGAATTACCTACCTGAATGCGATACTCATTTCCCACGAAGGCGAAGTCCTTGCCAAATTCCAGAATGAATTGCTTGAGGTTTTGGATGATTGCTTTTTGAAGGTCTTTTTCATTATGTCCTTCAGATAAATTTAAAAAATCCAATACATAAGTGTCCCGGAAGTGTTGTTTCAAGGCAGGATGAATTTCTCTCACCACTGGTGACAGTTTTGAGTTTTTCAGAGATCGCTCATAGGTAAATGCGTTTATTTGACGTTCTAATTCTCTCTTTGAATAATTCTCTTTGATCGCAAGTTTCAAATAGAATTCCCGCTCTTCTGGGGTTTTTGGTCTCGAAAGCAAGATCAAATTGTTTGTCCAGCTTAATTGTGTCACCAGTGGTGACAGATTTGGGTATCCGTTGTAGGTCTCAAAGAATTGCTTCATCCGCCAAAGGTTTCGGGAAGAAAAACCTTTCAGATCAGGTTCTTGCCTGTTCAAATAGCCAGCAAGGTTCTCAACGATACCCTTTCCCCATTCAGAGGAGTCAACCCGTTTACTTATGTATTCCCCTATTTTCCAGTACAAGCCTATCAGCTCCGTATTGACCGCATGGAAGGCCCGTTCCCGCGCAGAAACGATCAGTGAATAAATCTCAGAGAATTGCTTATCCAATTTCATTGCTCAAATATAAAAAATTAAATGGGCGAAAACATGTTCATAAAAAGCTAATGTCTTGGTTGCTAATGGGTTACCTGGAGACCAAAAACAAGTCATAAGTGATTGCAAATCAAAATATTGAGGACATGCTTCACATCCTGTATTGGGAAGAAAATCCTCCCTACTCATACAAAAACGCCTCATCCCCTTCCGCCATTTTGCGGATATTTTCGGTTACCTGCCACATGTAGCGCCTCCAGAAGGTTTTGGCAAATAGCCAGTTGAAGGGGTAAAGCAGGGGTTGGCTGGCATGGAGCGTGTAGGTGTAGTTCACCTGGATTTGGTTGGGGGCAATTTCGCGGGTAGCCCATTCGCCCGTAAAACGGGTAAAACCCAGCATCCAGGTCTGAAACTGGCTGACTTCGATCTTCCAGTATTCGTTTTCCCGCCGTTCGAGCACAGTGTCAATGGAACCAAAACCGCCCTTATGGGTCAGGGAGGGCGCTACGAATATCTTTTTGCTGGAGCCGGGTTGTCCCCAGTTGGCGTCATCCGTGGTATGAGTGACCCGGGGCATGATGCCGTACCCGGTGTGCACCTTGCTGACGTCGCACAGCATGGGAGATTTGAAAGCCCGCTCCAGCGAACAATGAAAAATGGTCTGAAGTGCAACTTTGAATTCCATACCCGCCAAACTTACGCAATTGAGGGGAGAGTCTGATGGCGTTCAGATAGATTGAGAGGCGGCTTTGACCTCTTTTTTATTTCCCGTCCCGTTGATACCCTTTGATCAGCAATTTTCGTTAATTTGGTACTGATGAAATTGAGCCGACATTTATTTTGGGATACGGATCCGGACAAGGTGGATTTTGAAAAAAATGCGCGCCAGGTAATCGAGCGTGTCCTTACACGTGGCACGTTACCCGAGGTTCGGCAGATCCAGGAGTATTATGGGCATGACCGGATCTTAAAAGAGATGATGGGTGCAAGGTACCTGGATCGCCGGACGCTTAATTTTTTGAGCACCATTTACCACGTTCCAAAAGAAGAATTCAGATGCTCCAACACGCCGCCGTCTATCCAGGAACTCTGGCCTTATTGAAAAGGTTGATGGAACTCCCGTCCCTGGCTGAAATGAATCTGGTTGGAGGCACCGCATTGGCACTTCAATTGGGTCACCGGATTTCCATTGATCTTGACTTATTCGGCTCTGAATTACCTGATAAAAATCAATTTCTTTCAGAGCTTAATGAACCAGTTCAACCTCTATCTGATCAGGATTACTTTTATGCTTTCAAGGTAAGAGATATCAAAGTGGATGTATTACGGTTCCCCTATCCATTGATCAGACCCATTGTGGAAATGGAAGGAATCCGAATGGCCTCACTTGAAGATGTTGCAGCAATGAAAATTATCGCAGTATCGAATCGGGGATCAAAAAAGGACTTTTTTGATATTGCTGTCCTTTTAAAGCAATTCTCATTGAATGAAATCCTAGATTTCTTCAAAGAGAAAACAAAGAAGGAACTACCTTTTTATGTTTTGAAAAGCCTTTGTTATTTTGACGACGCAGAAACTGAATTTGACCCTGAGGTTTTGATTGATCTAACCTGGGAAGATGTTAAATCTAAAGTAGTTGCAGCAGTTGAAAATATCTACAAAGGGTGAATATAGCACCGCTTTTTTCCTTCTTATACCTCCCCTATGTTCGTATCCGCTCGATGGACATGAAAACCCTCACCTTTCTCAGCACCATCCTGCACATTCCCCAAACGGATTTCAGATGCTACAACGACAAACAGTCCAGCCTGAGACATTATCCTTATTGAAACCTCATTCCCCCACCTCCCAGCTTTCCCCTTCAAAATACACCGTAACGGGCTGCGATTCCGCGGGAAGCTGATCGACCACCAAAGCCAGCCTGCCGCCATGCTCCGTGACCCGGATTTGGGTGTTTTGGGGAGTCCATTCGCCCCAGGTGCGGCTGCGGCAGGAAAGATGTACATCTTCCTGTGGTGCCAATTGAGAGGCATCCTCCTCCACCCACAGCAGCAGCGGTAACCTGACTGAAGGAATGGAAGGCAGGGTGAATTTTCCGGAAAGGCTGACCCGCCCGGCTTCCTGTTTCAGCTCAAAAGCGCCGCTCCATTGATAACGGGTAAATTTGCCGTCCTGCTCGGTATGCACGAAGGTCTCGGTTTTGACCATGGGTTGGATTTCAATATGAGGGATGGCAGGCGCATTACTGTCCTGGGAGAAGGCAAAATTTACCCCCCAAAAAGGGAGCAGAAGAATGAGTTTGATCAAATTTTTGCGAGTCATTTTTAATTCAGAGGAATTTGTTTCTCTGAAATTACGGGGGAGAATTGACGCCTTGTGTCAAGGTTGAGAAAGAAAGAAAATTGGTTTTTGGGGGTTCAGTAAAGCCGCTGAACCTTATGGATGATTCAATTTGCAGGCTGAACCGTCATTTTTCCCGTCCCAAACGAAAAGTCCTGAATGGCCAAATGTCTGGATTAGAAAAATGCTCATCCAGGGCATCTACTTCAACCAGGCCAAAATTGTGGGGGAATTTTTTCATTTTCAGGTGGTGGTGGAGTGATGGGGGACTGAGAAATCAAGGATGCTTTTGAGTATCCTCAATAGGGATGAATTATTTCTCATCCTTCATTTGATCCCAGAAATCCCAACCCACACCAAAATTCCCTATTTTCACCCATTCAAAATTCTCCAAAACAACCCCTACATGAAAAAAGGAAAAGACTATATCGGCGTGGGAACGGGCGCCATGGTATTCAACGCGGAAGGGAAGGTGTTGCTGGCTCAACGGGGTCCCGACACCAATAATGAGGCCGGCAAGTGGGAATTTCCGGGCGGGACGGTGGAATTTGGGGAGACCTGCGAGCAGGCTGTGGTGCGCGAAGTGGAGGAGGAACTGGGCATTCGCATTGAGGTGGAGCGCATGCTGGATGTGGTGGACCACATCCTCCCCGACGAAGGACAGCACTGGCTGTCCATCACCTACCTCGCCCGCCTGGTGGCGGGAGAGCCTGTGATTCTGGAGCCCCGCAAGTGTGCGGCCATCCAATGGGCCAGAGTTGAGGAGATCCGCGAAGCGGACCTCAGCTTTGTCAGCCAGTCCAATTTGAGAAAATACCTGGCTGAGGCCGGGAAATAAGAAATCCCGACCTGATAATCAGACCGGGATCTCCTGTAGCATGCCAATGAGGCGATCAGTCCTCAATTCTGCTTTTTGACCTTCCAGTAAGCCGCCACCTGCCCAAACTGGAAGTGAATGGGGTTGTGACCGGGATCGTTTCTCCAGAGGTAGAGGTCGGGATTTTTGCCAAACAGCATGATGATGTCTGAGCCACCAAACATAAAACGGCCAAATTCATCTCCTTTGGCCACTTCTTTGCCTTTCAGCTTTTTGCTGTACATGTCCACCCCCGATACCTGGGCCATGCCAATGGGAATGGCTGCCACCATACCCACAGGATCCCCACCGTCCACCACAAACACGCCGCGGGCCTGTTGAAATTCATAGCCTCCTTCCGAACTGTCGGGTGCATCAAACTGTCCGTCGCTGGTCAGGTTCACCGCCAGAAACACCTTGCCCTGCACAGCTTTGATTTCTTTCACCTTTCCAGAGATGGGCGAGTGAAACCTGTGGTAATCAAAAGGACCGAGGAAATAATGCACAAAGGTGCCGCCGTAGAAATTTTCCGCCAGCTTGTCATTGTCCAGCAGTTCCTTCACATTGAAAACCGTATGGGTGTGCTTCAGCTTCAGGTTGGTGGGTTTGCCATTCAGACCCAGCACATTGCCCTGGTCGTCAATGGGATACTCCATTTTGTAGGTGCAATCTGCGGGGGAAATGATCGCATTATTATTGTCGGGTTCCGCAATGGGACGCAGGGGCGAATGGCCTTTTTTATCCGCACCATTGAATTCCCGGTAAAAAAACTGGTTGAAGCTGTTCCACTGACCCGCATTCTGCTGGTAGAGCGGCATGTTGTACATGGGATTGGCAAAAAAGGAGGCCTTGGCCCACAGCGGAAAGGACTCTGGCGTGTCCAGAAATTTGCCCCAGTCAATGGCAAAATCGCGCAGCCAGTCGGCAAAAACGAAACCATCCTTGCGGTAATCCTGCAAAGTAAATTCCAGACCGGGCAGGGGTTGATCCACCAAAAAATAGAACTGGCAAAGCAGATCATAGACTTTTTGGTTGTAGCCATTCTGGCTGTCGTCGCTGGTCCAGGCATCGGGATATTCCGGGTCGTCCATTTCGTTGGGGATCAGCACCAGATATTGTGCGATATAATCCAGGTAATCTTCGGGCGTGGTGGGCCAGCCATTTCCCTGAAACACATCATTCAGTGCGTTATAAAGGTCTGCGTCGAGCTGGCTCCAGGCCTTCTCGCTGGCAATCATGAGCGATGCCTGCAAGGCATACGCAAAAGCCTCATCGTTTTTGATTTGCTTTTTCAGTTCGCGGTAGGCCTTGGTGCTTTTGGCCCATTTGGAGGCAGAGTTTTTCATTGGGGGATCATTTAGGGTGAAAAATGAAGGGCAAACGCCCGGGTATCATTTCAAAAATAGGAAAATACCGGTGAAAGGTTGGTGAGAAATGTCATGCGATGAAGGGATTCCTGTTTGTCTTCTGGAAAAGTAACCTGAAAAGAATCTTTTTGTAGGGCTTGAAAGTGCGGATTATTATGAAAGTTTTACTTTTCACCTAATGTTGCCGACAAAAAATATGATATTGAGTTCCTCAAATTTAATAATTGCTTTCACCTCTTCGAGCATCAGATTATTACAGAAATTTTGAGTTATATGAGTAAAGAATCCCAAAATATTGAGTGGAAAGAGTCTTGGCATAATGATTATTTCAAATGGATATGCGGTTTTGCAAACGCTAAGGGAGGCACCTTGTTTATTGGAAAGAATGATTCTGGAAAAGTGCGGCACCTTACAAACGCAAGAAAATTGTTGGAGGATATTCCTAATCAGGCCAGAGACCTCCTGGGGTTGATGATTGATGTAAATTTGAAAACAGAGGAAGGAGCTGATTTTCTGGAAATAGTAGTTGAACCTTATCCTTTTCCTATAAGTCTCAGAGGCAGATACTATTATAGATCAGGTAGTACCCTTCAGGAATTAAAAGGAGATAGCCTGACAAAGTTTTTGTTCCAAAGGCAAGGGAAAAAATGGGATGGAATCCCAGTGCCAAATGTAAGAATTCAGGATTTGAAAAGTGGCACTTTTGATTTGTTCAGGGTGAAAGCTGCAAAAAGCAATCGTCTAAAAGTTGAAGATTTGGAAGGAACAAATCAAGAAATACTCGAAAGTCTTCAACTTTGGTCGGAGGGAGAAAATATTCTTAAACGGGCAGCAGTATTGCTATTTCATCCTAAACCTGAAAAATTTGTATCCGGATCTTACATTAAAATTGGTTTTTTTGAAACAGATTCTGATCTAAAATTTCAGGATGAGGTTAGAGGGAATCTTCTGGAGCAGACAGAAATAGCATTTGATTTACTTAGAACCAAATACAGCCAGGCAATTATTTCATTTCAAGACGGAATCAGGCATGAACGTTATAACTTTCCTGAGGAAGCAATTCGGGAATGTTTAATTAACGCGATTATCCACAAGGATTACAGCAGCGGAATTCCAATTCAAATTAGCGTTTACCCGAATAGAATTATTTTCTGGAATGACGGTCAATTGCCTGAAAGTTGGACTGTAGAGAAGTTGGCCAGGAAGCATCCTTCAAGACCCTTTAATCCAGATATTGCCAATACATTTTTTAGAGTAGGTTATGTTGAGTCCTGGGGAAGGGGTACAATCAAGATTATTGATTCCTGTAAAGAGCATAAAATTGCGCCTCCAATTTTTTCCAGCAGCAATTCAGATTTTCAGGTTGAGTTAATCAAATACACTAATAGCTGGCTCAAAGACTCAGGGTTGAAGGCCGAATTCAGGAGCATAGTCCTCTTTATTCAGGAAAAAGGAAGTATTTCCAATTCTGAGGTTCAGGCTCTTTGTAATGTAAGCAAAGCCACTGCTACAAGGTACCTTTCAGAACTTGGGAAAAATTGGATTAAAAAATCAGGGAATACCGGGGCAGGAACTATATATGTTTTAAATGGGCTCACATTGGGCTCATTTCCTGATTAATTTTGAGAAAAACAACTGAAACCAAGGTCATTTTGCTGTTTTGTGGCCATATGAATGGGCTCACAATGGGCTCACCTTAATGGATAACACCTCCTCACCCCTGCCTGTACTTCGCCAGCACCGTCTTGGTGTAATCGCTCAGCACCAGTCTGCCGCTCATTTCGGCGCGCTGTTCCAGCAGTTCATCCCAATGGTCCGTGCCTTCCCAGGATACTTTTTTGATCAGGGATTGGGCTTCGGGATTGGAATCGACCAGGGTGCGGGCCAGATCGAAAATGGCTGCATCCATTTCGGCGGCAGAATCAAAAATATCCATATACAGGCCTTTGCTGCGGGCCCATTCCGCGGAATAAAAGGTAGTGGCATTGATGGCCATCTGGGAAAATGCCGAGGTGCCCACTTTGCGCTGCACCGCCGGCCCTACCACAAAGGGGCCGATGCCCACCGCCAGTTCGCTCAGTTTTACTTCGGCAAATTTGGTGGCAAAACAGTAATCCACCGCGGCAGCCACACCTACGCCGCCGCCCACAGCTTTGCCCTGTACCCGTCCCAGGATGATCTTCGGGCAGGTGCGACAGGCATTGATCACCCGGGCAAAGCCCATAAAAAAGGCTTTTCCCGTCTCAAAATCCTCAATCCCGATCAATTCATTGAAACTGGCCCCGGCACAAAAAGTGCGCTCTCCCCCGCTTCGCAGGACGATCACCCGAATCTCCTCATTTTTGCCTGCCGCCTGAATAGCTTCGGCCAGTTCGCGCAGGATATTGCCCGGCAGGGAATTGTGCGAAGGGTGGAAAAAAGTAATCGTCCCAATGGACTCACTCACTTCTGTTTTGACGTAGGCTGTTTCTGACATTTTCTATTGTGCTGATTTTTTAATGGGCTTCCAAAATCCTGTAATCTGATTCGAAATGTTCGGGATCGAGGCTTGCGCAGGTTGGAGAAAGTGAACCTGAACCTTTGAGAACCAGGCGTAACGCCGCGCCCGGACATTTCGAACTGACTTAAACCAATCCAAATTGCTCAAAATGGTGCTGATAATGCTTGCGGTTGAAAAGATCCCACTTTTCTTTGTTCATGGAACCAAACACGGGGTGGGTGGCTTCAAAGTCCATGTGATCAATGTAGTGGAGTTCGTATTCAGCGAAGGTTTCGAGGAATGCCTTTTTGGCCGCTTCGAGTGAGTCAAATTCCAGTTCCCGCATATTGCCTTCCTTCAACTCGGGATCGTGGGTGCCTTTGGGGAATTTGCGGTAAGTATACAGCGAATCCTGAAATGCTTCCAGCATTTCTTCTTTGGTCACCAGGGGCTGAGTGATCTGGCCCAGGGCCACCTTCAGGTAATAACGAAGGTGCTCCACCATGTGCTGAGCCGTCATTTTGCCAAATTTCGCCGGGGTATCTGCTTTCAGTTTTTCCAGAAAGAGGGGCAGACTGTGCTTGCTCACCTCAATCAGGGGGCAGCGTTTTTGCACCAGGGTCAGGATTATGGCCGTGGCCACCAACTCATCGTACTGGTCAAAAACCTCCACATGCCATTTCACCACCCCGGCCGGCAATTCCTTGCCTTTGCTGTCGCGTTCCACCTTTTCTTTGCAAGTCAGGCGCACATAGAGGGTGTCGTTATGATAAATAGGGCGCAGAAAACGGCATTCGTCCAGACCGTAATTGGCAATCACAGGTCCTTTATTGGGGTACACAAAGAGGCCTGCGGCGGCAGAAAGAATGAAATACCCGTGGGCAGTCCGTTTTTCGAAAATGGTGCCACCGAGCGAAGTGATATCCGTGTGGGCGTAAAAATGATCCCAGGTGACGTTGCCAAAAGCGATAATATCCATGTCGGTCACCGTCCGTTTGTGGGTTTTGATCGACATGCCGGGCTGAATATCTTCAAAATGGTATCTGAAGGGGTGCTCGGGCGCATCCGTGTAGTGGGCTCCCTGCTGAAAAATCCCCGTAATGGCCGTCACCGTGGTGGGACTTCCCTGAATGGCGCAACGCTGCAGATAATGCATTACTCCCCGCATGCCGCCCATTTCTTCGCCGCCACCTGCACGCCCGGGACCACCGTGCACCAGGGTAGCCAGCGGTGATCCGTGGCCCGTGGAGTTCACTGCGCTTTCGCGGTTCAGCACCAGAATGCGGCCGTGATGGGTCGCCGCGCCCACCGTAAAATCGCGGGCGATTTTGTCGTCGGCGGTGGCGATCGAGCACACCAGCGAGCCCTTGCCCATTTTGGTCAGTTCGATGGCCTGGTCGAGATCCTTGTAGGGCACTATCGAACTAACCGGGCCAAAGGCCTCGATCTCATGCACCCCGTGGTTGCGCATGGGGTCGTTTTCGCGCAGCAAAATGGGGCTCAAAAATGCTCCCTTACCGTAATCTGCATGAACCAGTTCGGCAGAATCCAGACTACCATACACGATTTCGGCGGTTTTGGTCAGTTCTTTTACCCGGCTTCTCACCTCTTCCACCTGCTCGCGGCTGACCAGGGCCCCCATGCGCACCCCTTTTTGGCGGGGATCGCCAATGGTGGTTTTTTCCAGACCTTGTCCCAGGGCGATTTGTACATCTTCCACCAGATTTTCGGGCACCATGATGCGGCGGATCGCGGTACAGCGCTGCCCACATTTCATGGTGATCTCGTTGCGCACCTCTTTGATAAACAGGTCAAATTCCGGGGTGCCCGGCACGGCATCGGGTCCGAGTACGGAGGAATTGAGGGAATCGGCCTCCATGTTGAAAGGAACAGCTTCGTCGATGATGCGGCGGTGCGATTTGAGCAGGCGACCCGTGGTGGCCGAACCTGTGAAGGTGACCACATCCTGGGAGGTGACGGTATCGAGAATGGTATAAACCTCGCCGCAAAGCAATTGCAGGGCTCCTTCGGGTAGAATGCCCGATTGGATGATTTCGCGAACCACTGCCTCGGTGAGGTAGCTGGTGGAGGGGGCGGGCTTGACCACGGCCGGCATGCCGGCCATCCAGTTTACGGCGGTCTTTTCCAGCATGCCCCACACCGGAAAATTATAGGCATTGATGTGCACCGCCACGCCTTCCCTGGGCACCATGATGTGGTGTCCCATGAATCCGCCCCCGCGGCTCAGGTCGATTGGTTCACCCTCCACGTGGAAGGTTTGGTTGGCAAATTTGCGGCGCAGGGAGGCATTGGCAAAAAGGTTCCCAATTCCCCCTTCGATATCCACCCAACTGTCGCGGCGGGTGGCGCCCGTGCGGTAGCTCAGTTCGTAGAACTTTTCCTTCAGGTCGAAAAGATGGAGGGCCAGCTTTTTCAGCATCAGTCCCCGCTCAAAAAAAGTCATCTTGCGCAAGGCCGGGTTGCCCACTTTGCGTCCATATTCGAGGATGCCGGGAATATCCAGGCCTTCGGTGGAGTACCGCAAAAAGACCTCGCCGGTCACGGCGTCATAAATGGGGTGGCCTTCGCCGTCTCCCTCGATCCATTTTCCCTGAACGTAATTGGCAAGTTTTTGCATGAGCTTTTGCTTTTGGAATCAAACTTAGTGAGGGTTGAAACTACGATTTTTGGCCAAGCAGGGCAAAAGAAATCCTTTAACTCTGGTTTAGGCCAATCAACCTTCTCCCTGCAAAAACATCTCCACCACCCGCACGGCCAGCAGGTCTTCAGCCCGGAATCCAGCCTTCAGGGTGGTGATTTCACCCAGGTATTCGCCATGGCCACCCGGCAGGATAGCCAGCCGGCTGTTGGGAATTTGCCGCTGCAGCCAGAGGGCATGATCGGGAGTGACCACGTCCTGATCGCCATTGATGATCAGGGTGGGGACTTGCAGAGCCTGAATTTTTTCAGTGGGAATGTCTCGAAAATGGACCATCCTGAATGCATCCCGGTCATGCATAATCTGCAAACCTGCCGGATCGGGCGCGACCTTCAGGTAAGCCTCCTGCAGGGCCTGGGGCATATTTTGCAGGCTGGCATTTTCCATAAATCCCCAAAACCAGTCGGGCATACCGTCGCGGCGGGCCAGGGCCGAGGCCAGAATGAGGCGCCTCACCATTTGTGGGTGGCGAAGGGCCATCTGCAACGCCGTGGTGCCACCGTTACTGAAACCCAGGACATCGGCCTGGTCGATCCCCAGATGGGTGAGCAGCGCGGCCGCATCGTCGGCATCCTGTTCGAAAGAAAGGTCTGCATCCCGGTCCGCGGTTCGTCCGTGGGCTTGTAATTCCACTGCGATCACCTGTCTGTTCCCGGCGAAAAGGGGAATCACCTGTGCAAAAGTGGATTCCAGGGTCGATCCCCCACCGTGAATCAGCACCAGGGGCCTGCCCACGCCGTGAATCTCGTAGTACATGCGCAAGCCATTTACCACAGCGTAATCGCTGCTGAAATCGGGAGAGGTGAAGGTCATTTGACAAAAATAATTGAGTTCCCGGCAAAGATGAGAATATTTGGGGGAATGCGGGAAAGAATTGAAGGAGCGGTCTACGATTAAAAAATGCCCGCAGCTCGTGGCTCGAAGCTAAATTTGGGCATGCACTCCCGGCGGCCTGCGGCCGAATCCGGGAGGCCGGGCCCTGCCGCGGGTTCGCTTTGCTCCGCCCCCTGGGCCGCTGGCGCGCCGCTCTGGTCCCTCATGCCGCCGCCCCACCCTCAGGCCCACGCCGCCCCTCCTCACATTGAACCTGGGTTAGGGCTGGGTTAAAACCCACCCCTGATGAATTCCTTTGTCAACCTTCGGCACAAAATACCTCCGGGCGTTGCCAGAAAGCTGAAGAATGCTTCGCATTTACCCGGGGGCTAAAGCCCCCCTTTTCAGGCACCCAAACCACGTCATTTGTAAGGAAACATCCCTGGCCAAAGGCCCGGTCCCCTCTTTGCCGTTTCCGGCAGAGAGGGGAAGCGCGAAGCGCAGGGGTGAGTTCCCCAACCGCAGGCCGACGGCCTGCGGAAAAGCCCCGGAGGGGCACCTCCCGGGTAGAAACCCAACCAGAAAGGTTGAAATGAGCCCCAGAGGGGCGGCTCCTAAACCCTCTCAGCAGGATTCGCCCTTCCAGGGTCCATTTTCGCCCTTCGGACTCAGTTGAGATTGGATGCGTACCTGCGATTATTCCGGCAAAGTGGGCTGACCGCAGCGCGGTCATATTATTGTAGCCAACGATTTGGAATTGAGAACCACGACCGCAGCGCGGTCGCATTAAAAAACCACCCCGCAGCCCCGTTCAGGCTCTTTTCATCCTTTTACCACAATTGCCCCAACCTTTTAACATAACTTATCCCGACCGAAAGCCTGAATGGGTCAAGCCTCAGGCATGGAATATCCAGGGTGTAAAGGTTAAGGTACCCAGGCTTTGACCCTTGAAGGGGCAAGCCTGAAGCCCGGGGCATCTATGGTGCAAAGGTTCAGTTTCGAAGCCCAAAGCCTGAAAGTATCAGGCCCAAAGGTTGGGGTAAGGATGGTTCAGAGGTTAGTGTAACTATGGTTCAGGGGTTGGGTTCCCCCGGCCCAAAGCATTACCAGACCAAGCCCGGAGCCCTGAGGGGGCAACCCTGAAGCCCGGGGTAATTAACCTTTGAAGGTTAGATCAATTATGGTCAGGGGTTGAGGTAATTAGGGTTGGAGGTTGGCAGGTCGATGGTTTGGGCATGCATATATCAAGCCTGAGGGTTGGGGTATTCAAGGTTCAAGGGTTCAATTGCGAGGCCCAAAGGTTGGGGCATCTATGGTTCAGGGGTTGGGTAAACCAGGCTTTAGGGTTCAATTCTGAACCTTTAGGGTTGGGTTAATCAAGCTTTAGGGTTCAATTTCCAACCCCGCACCCGTCCTTGCCAAAGGCACCACCATGTGGCAATCCCGAACCCTATTGCCCGTCCTCCAAACCCGAACCCAAACCCCAAACTCCATCCTTCATCCCCGACCCCGTTTCACCCAATCCGAGGCCAGGCTGCCCACCACCATTCCGACCAAAGAAATAAGAGTGGCCCAGATCAGGGTGGGCGTGGGGCCTTCCAACCTTTCAAACACAATCCAACTGCCGAAGCCCAGCACCATGGAAAGCAGGGCGCCCGTGGCGTTGGCACGCTTCCAGTAGAGGCCCGCGGTGAGGGGGACAAAAAGTGAGACCAGGCTGAAAGCCGAACTTTCGCCTACCAGTTCGTAAATATTGCTTTTCAGCATGGCGAGTCCGGCGGAAAATACCGCCACCACGGCCACGCTGCCACGCATCCATCCCAGCAAATGGCGGTTGTCATCGCGGCGCATGAGGGGACTCAGCAGATTTTCGGCCAGTACCACCGCAGGGGCCAGCACCGCCCCGCTGGTCGTGCTGAGGATGGCCGAAAGCAGGGCGCCAAAAAACAAGACCTGCATGGCCGGATGGGCATGGGCCAGCACCACCCGCGGCAAAAACAACTGGCTGTCGCCGGGAGAGAGATCGGGATAAAGGAATTTGCCCGTGAGGGCAATTACCAGGGGCAAAAAGGCAATCACCAGATACATACCCGAGCCCAGAAAGGAGGCCCGGATGGCGGTTTTCTCACTTTTGGCCGACATCACCCGCTGAAACACATCCTGCTGAGGGATGGATCCCAGGCCGATGGTGATCCAGGCGGCGAAATATTCGAGTCCGGGCGTCCACCCTGCCGGAGGCAGGAAATTGAAAAAGCCTTTGGGCTGTGCATCCACCACATTTTGCCAACCGCCCGCCTCCACCAGCATACTCACCGCGAGAGCGGCCAGTCCCAGAATGATGACTACCGTCTGCACAAAATCGGTAATGGCCACTGCCCACATACCGCCCAGATAGGTGTAAAACACCACAATGACCGTGCAAAGTCCAATTCCGTACCCGAGGGGAATGCCAGTGAGGGTGTGAAGGATGATGCCCATGGCCACCAACTGTGCTGCGATCCAGCCAAAATAGGAAGGCACCAGCAGCAGGGCCGACAGGTATTCTGAACGCTTGCCAAAGCGCTGACCGAAATAATCGCTGAAGGTGAGGATGTTGAGGCGGTACAGTTTGCGGGCAAACAGGAGCCCCACCAGAAAGAGGCAAAGGGCAGCGCCAAAGGGGTCTTCGATCACCCCCAGCAAGCCGTGCTCCATGAATTCAGAGGAAGCCCCGAGCACGGTTTCCGAGCCAAACCAGGTGGCAAACAGGGCCGAGGAGGCCATGAAAAGCGGCAGCCTGCGGCCCGCCAGCACATAGTCGTTGACCGACTTCACCCGCCGGGAAGCCCACCAGCCCACGCCCAGGTTGGCCAGAAGATATATGCCCACGAAGATGGCTGCCATGTTACGCCAATTAAAGGAGTGATTCGGGGATTTGCAAGACCGGTTTACGGTTTGCGGTTTACAGTTTCATAGTTGGAAGTTCTGAGTTGCCCCACGACAAGGTCGCTCCTTTGGAGAAGGGGGGCCTTTGGCCTGAGTTCTGTTCGCGGTTTACTCTCTAAAGCTTTCTCATAGGAATCAACTTAGTTTTCGCTGTAATAGGGAACCAATTACATATCCCCCCTTTTCTGGAGTAAAAATGTGCAAATGAAATGGGACATTTTTCCATTTGAGGATGGGGGAGTATCTTGTTTATGACCCTGTAGGGGTCAAACATTAATAGCAAAGTTGATTTAATGAAGACCGACCCTGTAGGGGTCGAACCATGCGCTAATGTTTTGCACTGGTGTTGATTATGTTCGACCCCAACGGGGTCGTGAATTGAGCAAATGGGTTCAGTCT
This sequence comes from Bacteroidia bacterium, assembly GCA_020635905.1. Taxonomy (GTDB): domain Bacteria; phylum Bacteroidota; class Bacteroidia; order J057; family JADKCL01; genus JACJYV01. Next base: position 1,241,540 of record JACJYV010000002.1, on the reverse strand, counting down.
ATTTGTGTTGGACCCCAACGGGGTCTGCTTTTTCGGGTCCTGGATCCGAAAATGGGAGCTTTCCGGGATTTGTAATGCCTCATCGTATTCAATAAAATGTCCCCTAAGTTCACGCCTATGCGATAACGATCTCCAAAGGAGGGACTTCGTTGCGGTTTACAGTTTTGGAATGGTCAAACATGCCGGGGCAAGATTTATCCTGAATGAAAATGATCCTATGACCGATGAAATCGGTCAAAAAATGCGTGAGGGATGCAACGGGCCTGGTGCGTGTGGGGGCTGGTGGGAGGCGAAAGCACCGAACGCCAGTGAGCCCAACGCAGCCCGACCCCGGGGCGGCAGGCGAAGCCGCGGCCCCGGGGGCACGCCCAAAACCCCTTCACCCTTGCAGGGAAGTGGAGAGAAAACCTGATTTTTTTCTGTTACTGGAGGCCTTTGAGGTAGGCAGCCAGGTTGCCTGAAGGGCGCTGGGCGTAGGAATCGGCCAGGGTGAAATCTTTGTTGATGACCATGAAACGGGGGATGCTGGTGACCTGGTAGGTGCCGTAATCGTTGCCCACCACGTGAAAATGTCCTTCCTGGCTGGGCTTCTGATTCACGAAATTCAGCCACTTGTCTTTGTCGCGGTCGGTGGAGATGGAGAGGAATTTCATGTCGGGAAACTGCTCTTTGATGCGCTCGAAGTGAGGCGCCTCCATGCGGCAGGGTCCGCACCAGGTGGCCCAGAAGTCGATGACGATGACCTGGCCTTTGAAGGCGCTGAGGGAATATACTTTGCCGTGGGTATCCTCGACTTTGAAATCCATGGCGGGCGCGCCGGGAAGCAGGTTTTTGAAAGGCTCGAGGGCTGCATCGAGGATCACCACGTGGTTGGGGGCCAGGGCATTGAGGCCTTTGAGGCGCTCTACTTCTGAGCTGATCTGAGAGATGCTGGCGCTGCCAATGGACTGGAGGATGAGGCGGGTGAGGTACCAGGACCGCACATAACCCTGCCAGGGGTATTGAAATTTCTGGGTTTTGTCCTGCTTCTCGTTGAGCTTGTAAAGCACTTCGCGGCAGTTTTCGAGGTTGAGAAACTGTCCCTGGTTGATGCTTTCGATGCGGGGAAGGATGAGGGGCAGCATCTGGCCAAATAGCTGGTCGTAAAGGAGGAGTTTTTCGGCTTTGCTGCCCTGTACGGAGGGACGCGACACGTAAAAGTCGGGGTAAGCGAGGAGAGAATTGATGATGTCGGCGTCGATGCGGGCGTTTTCGAAGGAGCGGAAACTCTCGTCGAGGTCGGGGGTTTCGTTCAGCATTTTGCGGCGGGCATCGGCCAGGGTGAGCACGCGGGCTTCGAGTTGTTTGGGATCTTCGCGGTAGGTCATGAGTTCATCCTGGGGAATCTGGATGAGGTAGCTGCCGCTGGTGAGAGAGGGATTGGTTTTGAGGTACTCGCAGGCGGCTGAACCACGTCCGCTGAAGCGGGATTTGCGGCCAGCGCCCTGGGCATAAAACAGCCCGTTGATGCTGTCGCCGGGGTTTACGTAGAGCTCGTTGGCTCCGATCCGGATGTAGGTGGCTCCGTTGAGATTGATCTGGAGGCGAAAGCTGCTGTCGGGCCCGGTCTGGTGATTCATGACGGCGCGCCGAAAGGCGCCCGTTTCGGTCAGGTCCACCATCTGGAACTGGGGGGAATTCAGGTCCATCATTTTGCCCTTTACCACGGCAGTCTGGTACACGGGTTGGTTTTGGGCCGGGAGCTGCATCCAAACCAGCAGACAGAGGCTGAGGTAAAGGGGTAAAAGCAGAGACTTCGCATTGAAGGGCAATAAAATCATGCAACTGAATTTTGAGCTGATAAAAAGACTTCAAATTTAGGCAAGTGAGTGGGAGGATCAAAACCATTGGTGGGATTTGGGGAGGAAAATGGGAAAGCTTCCGCTTTTGAGGGATTTAAAAAACACAGAGGCACAGAGTCATTTGGAGTGGTCAGGAGGTTGTTGGGGGAATGGGAAAGCTTCCGCTTTTATGTTGGGTTTTAACCACCGAGGACACAGAGTTTTTAGGGGTCCGTTGTTGTGGGCACGAAACTTAGGAGGACACAGAGATTTTTGCTTGAATGGGGAAGCTTCCGTTTTTGGGAGCTATAAAAAACACAGAGGCACAGAGTCATTTGGAGTGGTCAGGAGGTTGTTGGGGGAATGGGAAAGCTTCCGCTTTTATGTTGGGTTTTAACCACGTGCCAAGGGCACTCCTTTGGAGGAGGACACAGAGGTTTTTGTTTGAATGGGAAGCTTACGCTTCTTGCGGGTAATACTATTTGGCTGGCCAAATGGAAGTGCTCGCAGCTCGCAGCCTGAAGCTCGAAGCTCATACCTTGCAGCTTGAAAAATTCCTTTAATTTGCAGCCTCAATCTGTAAATCAATTCTTCATGGAAATGCAAAACGTCAAAGCTTATGGTACCCCGGCCGCTACGGCTGATCTGGTGACCATGAACATCAACCGTCGCACGGTGACGGATAAGGATATCGAAATCGAAATTTTGTACTGCGGGGTGTGTCACAGCGACCTGCATACGGCCCGCAACGACTGGGGCGGAACCATCTACCCGGCGGTGCCCGGCCACGAGATCGTGGGCCGCGTGACACGGGTGGGAACGGAAGTTTCCAAATTGAAAGTGGGCGATTTTGCCGCGGTGGGCTGTCTGGTGGGTTCCTGCCGGACCTGTGAAAACTGTCGCCAGGATCTGGAGCAGTACTGTACCACGGGCATGGTGGGTACCTATAACGGGCGGGACAAGCACCTGGGGGGCCACACTTTTGGGGGATATTCTGAAAAGATCGTGGTGGACGAGCACTTCGTGCTCAAGGTTCCCGCCAATCTGGATCTGGCTGCTGCGGCGCCGCTGCTGTGTGCGGGCATCACGGTCTGGTCGCCCCTGCGCCACTGGAAAGTGGGCAAAGGCAGTAAAGTGGCCGTGACCGGCCTGGGCGGACTGGGCCACATGGCCATCAAGCTGGCCAAAGGCCTGGGAGCTGAAGTGACCTTGTTTTCAAGGTCGGTGGGCAAAACGCAGGATGCGCTGGAACTGGGTGCCAGCGAGGTGGTGATTTCCACGGATGCAGAGCAAATGAAAGCCGTGAGAGGAAAATTTGACCTGATCATCGACACGGTGCCCTACGTGCATGACCTCAATCCCTACATCAGCACCCTGAAAGTCAGCGGGACCCTGGTGCTGGTGGGATTTTTGGGTGGCCTGGAGCCCATGCTCAACACCGTGCCCCTGGTGCTGGGACGGAAATCTGTGTCTGGCTCCCTGATTGGGGGCATTGCTGAGACCCAGGAAATGCTGGATTTTTGCGGGGAGCACAACATTGTTTCAGAAATTGAGCTCATCCGCATGCAGGACATCAACCAGGCCTACGAGCGCATGCTGAAAAGCGATGTGCGCTACCGCTTTGTGGTCGACATGGCCTCTTTGCGGGGTAATTAAGGGGATTTTATTTCATCAGGTACATTTTTTTCAATTCTCCACCGGAGGTGGAGATGAAATAAATACCCGGCTTCCAGCCGGTCAAATCCACCTGGAGGGAGCCTGATCCCTCATTTCCTTCCAGGGTGGTTTCATACACCTGGCGGCCGGTCATGTCGAGGATGCGAAGCATCCCGCCTGAAGTGGAAGGATTGTAAAATATCCGGGCCGTATTCCCCGAAACCGGATTCGACTGGATTTCCAAACCCCGGGAGGAGCAATTTTCCCGGATTTCGACTACCTGAGACTGGCTTTTCTGGCCGGAAAGGCCCACTGATTCCAGTTGGTAAAACCCGGACTGACCAGGGTTGGGGTCGGTAAAACGAAAGGTATGGGCGCCGGATACGGAATGAGCCTCCACGGTGCCAATCAGGGTGCGATTTTCTTTTTCTCCTGTGCGAAAGACGTCAAAACGGCTGATTTCAGGGCTGGTGGAGGAGGTGGTCCATTCCAGATCGACCTGACAATCCCGGAAATCGCCTCCAAAATGCTCAATTTCCACCGGCCCCAGGATGCTGCTGGTCAGTACGGGTGAACAAAAGATATTGCCGCCGTTGCCGGTGCCGTCACAATTGGTGATGGTGATGCGGGATATGGCCGAGGTGGCGGTGAAGGTATTCTGGAAGAATACCCAGCCAATCGTATTGACCGTGCCGGTCAGCAGGACCTGTCCGCCCGCCACGCTGCAAATTGAACCGTAGGAACTGGACCCGCAGGTAGGCGGCACAAAGCTCGTGCCCACAATCTGAAAGGTGTGGTTTCCAGTGATGATGCTGGCTGCTCCCAGGTGGCCGGTGGAGACACTCATGGAGATGTCGTAGGCCTGCCCGATGGACAAAGGGGTGGGCAATACATAGGAAAATGATTCCCCGAAGCACATGACAGCCTGACCTGAACATCCTGCGGGGACGGTGCAGCGGCTGGCGGCGCAATCGGGTGAGCCTACGCAGGTCACGTATCCCGTGGGGGGAGCGGCAAAACCGCAGGAGGGATAGGCAAAGGGACTGGGAAGTAGATTTTGAGCCTGCAAACCGAAGGTGTGAAGCGCGAAAAGAGCAAGTAAGATGAAGCTTTTGAGTTGTTTCATTCCCGGAGTATGGTTGATTGGGAAAAGGAAAATGGCTGCCTGGCACCATTCCTTTATTCAAAAATAAGAAAAATAAATACAACCAGATTGAAATTGTAACCAACCCGGGTTGTGAAACGGAAGTTAATTCAAGGTAGATTTTAGCTTTACCGTACCACCACCAGGGGGGCAAAAACCTGCTTTCCGTTCACCTCCAAAGCCACCACATACTGGTCTGGGGGAAGATTTCCTGACCAGGAAATCAGATTTTCGCCGGCTGTCATCTGCCTGGAAGGCAATGTGTGGAGAAGGTGGCCATGGTGGTCAAGAATTTTGATCCGGGCTTCGCCCGGCTCAGGCAGAGTTACCCTGAAATGCACCTGGCCTGAAGTCGGGTTCGGAAAAATGGTCAGCTCTGGCTGAACCATCTGCAATTGGGCTACCCGGGAAAGGGGCAACTGGATCTGCACGTCATTGCTTTGGGTGGTGGCACTGTGCTCCAGCCCGGCCCGTTCGGCCAGCATGGTCACAATCACCCGGATGTTTTTCAGCAGGAATGGAAAGTCGAGGGTACTGACCGAGTCGTGGCTGGTGTGGTAGTTGGGATTGCGGAAATTGGCTCCGTCGGAGAGGAAAATGGCAGGAACGCCCTCATCCCAAAAAGGCGCGTGGTCGCTGCGGCGCAGGTCCTGGGTGGCAGTGCCCGTGCCGGGTGTTTCCAGGCTGATGACTTTCAGGGCGGGCTGGTACGTGGCGGCCAGCGCCACGAAAATAGAATCGAGTTGGGAGGAAGCCGTGTTGACGATGCTGTTGATGAAATTGCCGCGGGATGAATCGGCCTGGATCTGGCTGGTTTGGGTGGGGAAAAGGATGTTGAAGCCCGTAGGCAGGCTCTGGGAGCCTGGCTGATTGCTGTAATAGCCGATTCCGTCCATGTTGAGCAGGCCCTGCATTTCTTCCCAGGGCGGCACGCCGCTGGCCAGGTACTGCTTGCTGCCAATCAGGCCCGCTTCCTCGATGTCGAAAAAGAAATAGCGCACGGAGTGCTTGGTCTGGTATTTGGAAATGATGCGAATGGCTTCCAGCACGGTCACCACGGCGGAGCCATTGTCGTCTGCGCCGGGTGAAATGGCCACTGAGTCAAAATGACCCGAAATCATCCAGGTTTTGCGGGGAAAACGGGTTCCAGAGGCCAAACCAATCACATTCTCTGTTTGATAACTGCCAAAAGTGCCTCCCTGCCTGTACGGATGCAGGTCGCGGGCCGCCAGACGGGCTTCCAGACTGTCTTTGGTTTCTTCGAGGTGAGGCAGATTGCCGGTGCGGTGGCGAATGCCTTCCAGCTGAAGCAGGTCATTGACCACCTGCTGGCTGTCCACCTGGTCCACAATGTCTTGCAGGTCAATGGGCAGATGGTCGTCTGCAATCACCCGCAGCCGAAGGCTGGTCAGGCCAAAGCCAAAGCCGGCCAGCGTGGCCGGGTCGTAATACCAGGAAATCATTTTTCCTGTTCCGCTGCTGATGCTCATGCCTGCGTCGCCCTGCACAGAATCCACAGGCACAATCCAGGACTTTCCGCTGTCAGCGGAGGCCTGCAACCAGACCTCCATGGGGTCTGATTCGGGATCGGCCAGGTCGAAGGTCACGTCGATGCGGTGATTGGCGGTGTCGGCCGTGGCCAGCACATTGGTAATCGCGGGAACCAGATTCTGAGCATTTGCCTGGAAAAAGCCAAAGATCAATCCCAGAGCCAGGAGGATGAATAGGAAATGTTTCATACCTGAAGTTAGGAAGATTGGAGCGGGTGAAAAAGCCTTCCTCATCTTTGGCAAAATTTTAAGACAGAAATTGAGGAAATCACTGGAACGTTCTACGGCTGCTTTCCATGGCGCCAGGTTCTGATTAAGGGGATTTTATATCCGAAAAATTGTAGATTTGGAATTGGATCACCCTTAACCACGAAAAATCCCGGGCCGGGCTGACCGCCTTGAGGTGAAGTAATAATTTCCGCCCGTCAACTGTCTTGTGGAGGTCGTCCATGCCACCAATTCAGTTATTTTTTTAACGGGTGGCTCAGTAATCAGCTTTTATAATGATCAAACAAATAGTTTAACGATGAATTTAAATTTTACGATTAAGAAGAATTATCTCACAAAACTTGCTTTAGCCCTCCTGCTCACCCTGGGTTTACTTCCCGGAATTCCCTCCCGTGCCTCCGCCCAATGCGTGGTCCATGGAGCTGACCTCGGAAATTATCCTGGCGTCACCTTTCCCACCACTCAGCCCACCACGGTTGGTACCAGCCAGTTTTGGGGCAACACTTCCAGTGACCAGATTCTGATGTTTATTCCCATTGTTCCCAGCGGGACCTATGCCTCCAACGCCACCCTTTCCACCAACATTCGCCTGTACATGAAACGGATTACCAGTGATAACGACCCGATTATGGGCTTCACGGATGGCAATGGCACCAACTTTTGCGGCTTCCTGGCCAATGACGGCATGAACCACTTCAAGGTTGACGGCACCCTTTCGGGGGGCACAACCTTTACCCTGACCTATACCTCCCTCACCAGTTGCAACGGATCATGCGGCACCAATATCAACGATACCTACGTGGTGGATTTGACGTTGAATATCTCTAATCAGGCCGTCACCACCCTTGATTCCACCTTCCAGGGAAGTTCTATCCAGGGCACTTCAAGTACCTATACCCAGACCCTCGATCCTTCCACCGGCCTGCGGTTCATGCTGGGCAAGCAGACTGGCAGCGAAAATTACCAGGTGGATAGTGTGGAATTCGTTTGCCTGGTTGCGCCTTCCATTACATCCACCTCGGCCAACGATACGGTTTGCGAAGGTGACAGCACAGCCCTCATGGTGCAGTCCTCGGGCGCAGGCCTTTCCTACCAGTGGCAACTGAACGGCCAGGATATCAGCGGAGCAACCAGCAGTACTTTGGTGCTGGATTCTGCCGTGGTGGCCGACTCAGGCAGCTATACCTGTATCGTCAGCAATATTGTGGGCAGCGACACCAGCAGCGCCATTTTGCTGGATGTGAATGCCAATCCAACTGTACAAATTTCCGGGCCGGCGGCCCATTGTTCGGGTACAACCTCCACCCTCAATGCCCAGGTTTCGGGGGGAACCCCTGCTTACACTTACCTGTGGAGCCCCGGCGGGCAAACCACCCAGAGTATTTCCGTCAGTCCGACCTCAAACACCCAGTACGGGGTATGGGTAACCGACAATGCGGGTTGCAGCAACGGCAGCGCGACCCTGGATGTGGTGGTAAATCCCTCGCCCATCGCAACTGCAGGACCGGATGAAACCATTTGTGAGGCAGACGACGCCACCCTCAACGGCTTTGCCACATCAGGCACGCCTCCATTTACCTACAGCTGGAACCCAGGCTCCCTCTCAGGAGCTACTGTGACGGTATCCCCCACTTCCACCACGGTCTATGCTCTTACCGTGACTGATTCGAATAATTGCACCTCCGTGGATAGTGTTCAGGTCATAGTGGCTCCCCTTCCCACGGTTGGCTTTACTTACGTTGACAACATTGGATCCGTGAGTTTCACCAGCACCTCGACAGGCGCCATTTCCTGGGCCTGGGATTTTGGAGATGGCAATGTCTCCACCCTGGAAAATCCAACCAATTTCTATTCAGTTTCAGGAGTGTATGTGGTTTGCCTGACGGGAACCTCCAATATGGGGTGTGTCAACACTTTCTGTGATTCGGTTGATGTAATTGTTGAAGGGATTGAAGACGGGTGGGCAGGCGCAAGCCTTTCTGTTTTCCCAAACCCAAGTGCAGGAAAAATTTCCATTTCCTTCCAGAGCCCAGCCCACGCCTCTCTGGATTTGCAAATCCTGGATCCCATGGGTAAGCTGCTTTGGCAAGCCCATGAAAATCATGCCCGGGAACTGCACAAACAGGTTGATCTGAGCCACCTTTCTGCAGGAATTTACTTCCTGAAAATCAGTTCTGCGGATCGCCAGATGGTGAGAAGGCTGGTGATCGGTAAGTAATTTTTGACTGGTTGGTGAATCAATCAGCCATTCAAACAGCCCGTGTGGAAGGTCGCACGGGCTGTTTTCTTTTGGGCCAGCCGCTGATTTTCGGTAAAATTCATCCTGACCATTGACCAGGAACTCAAAAAACGGAGACAAAAATTTCGTAGCAAAATTCATCCATAAACCCGATTTTTGGATAAAAACCATTGATTTACCCATGAAAATATCTTCCAGACTTATTCTGATTGCCTCTTTAACTGCCCTGGTTCAATTTGGATGTTCCAATGCAAAGCACGAATCTGAATCCACAAGGGGTCAGTCAGAGCAAATTTCCATGCCCCAACCCGTTACCCCTGACCTGAGTCAGTACATCAATGACTGGTCTGATTTCAAAACTGCCTATGAGCGAAAGGATGTGAAAGGGCTGCAGGCCCTGATCAGTGGGGATGAAATCGATGCACAGAATCTGCTGGATATGAGTTCACCCGAGGTGGTGGTGGCCATGGGAGGTACGGATTATGACCTGTTGAAGGATTCGGATTATAACGGGATCAGGGTCAAGGAATTTGGGTACGAGGAAACGGGCTACGACGACGAGGGGAATGAAATGGGCATGGCCCTGTTTTTCTATTTTGAGGAACAGGAACAGGGATTGCGCCTGATTGGTTATCTGGCTGCGGGTTGAGCCTGATCTGAACCAAAGGTTCAGGATGGGAGGAACCTCGAAAAACTTCGAATTTCTGCGTTGGACCTGGTTCAGAAATGCTCATTTACGGGAGTAAACTGCGCTTTCTTCACCCGCGTCCGCCTTGATATTCTTTGTTTTTTGAGGTTCCCATAGGATAGTCTTTTAAATTTCTGGTATGAAAACCACGTGGACCATCGCATTTTTGCTTTTGCTGGCTGGAAATCTTGCCGCCCAGAGTCCCCGTTTTCTGACCCAAAGTTTTACCCCAAAAGCATCTGAGGGATTTTCGATCCTGAAACCAACCTTTTCTTCCCCAGAAAAGCACTTCAACGCACCCTCCGTCCTGCCGGGCTTCGCCCGGGAAAATCCGACCGGCTACTCCTGGTTTTGCCGGCAGGAACTCCTGCTGGAAAAAAAGCTCCCCGTGGGAGTCTGGATCAAAATCGACGAAGACATGACAGTGGAGGATGGGCCGGTCAACCGGGCCAGCCTGCGGCTGAAGCTGCTTAAATTTTAGGAAACCTTTCAAAACTTCGAATCTCTGCGTTGGATTTGGCTCAGAAATGCTCATTTCAGGAAGTAAACTGCGCTTTCTTTACCTGCATCCGCCTTGATCTTCTTTGTTTTTAGAGGTTTCCTTTAGCTTTTCACCCAATTTGTTGCCAGAATTTTGGGTAAAAATTCCCGGATTCAGGTAAATTCACTTTGAAATTTCAAACTTCACCCATGAAAAATAATACGCAAATGATTTTGCGGGTCCAGGCCAAAGGAGGCATGTTTTTGGGCCCCGACAGCTTTGGAGGCGCAATCATCACCCTCAATGACGTGGTTAAAAAAACCACCCTGGCCTCTGGTTTCACCAACGATGGCAACTCAGGCACCCGCACCCAGGACATGAATGCCAACGTCACGCCCTACCCTATCATCACCCCCGAGGTCAATGATCAGGATGTACCCCCAGTCACCACCTACACCATCAACTGGGTGGAAGCTTCGCCCCAGACAGTTATGTTTCCTGCCTCCTTCAATCTGAATGGGCCAACTTTGGTGGAGGTAAAGGTGCAGGTGCCTTTGCCGCCTGAGCAGGGCGATCAGGTGGTTTCTCAAACCCATTGGATCACCCCTGGGGTGCATGGAAATTCCGGCCCGGGGTTGGTCGTTGTGGTGCCTGGCTTGTGGGTGCAACCCGAGATTGTGGTATTTCAGAATCAGGCGCGGATTCGAGCCAAGGTGACCATGATGTGCGGCTGCGAAATCAATGATAATTCTCCCTGGCTGCCCGGCGATTTTACGGTGTTTGCCACTATTACGGGTCCGGGTGGAAAACAACAGCCTCCCATTCCCCTCAAATTTGAAATCAACAGCCAGTTTGCGGGCCTGCTCACCCTGCCTGAGAATGGCAATTACCAGGTTGTAATTACGGCAAACCAACTCAGCACGACCAATTCAGGTTCAGCGCAAAAGAATTTTTCCATAGGATAATCTGAGGGAAAGTTTACCCGACTTCAACCTTCATTTCCCTTTTTTGCGGGCTTTCTTCTTATTGGAGGAGTCCTTGCGGGTTTTTTTACCTCCTTTTTCGCCTTCTTCCGCCTCTTTCAGCAGAGATTTCCAGTCTTCATTTGGGTCGAGGGCCATTTGCAGAGTTTCACGGTAATCTTCGGGATGAATTTCCAGCACCAGAATAGGTTTTTGCAGGAAGGATTCAATTTCCTCTAAAACGGGCTTTTCCCCGGGACTGCAAAAAGAAATGGCCAGCCCTTTTTCCTTTCCCCTTCCCGTGCGGCCCACCCGATGCACGTAGTTCTGGGCCTGTTCGGGCAGATCGTAATTGATCACAAAATCCACGTTGGGGATGTCGATGCCGCGGGCGCTGATGTCAGTGGCAATCAACAGTTTGACTTTGCCCAATTTGAAATTTTCCATCACCTGCATGCGGTCGGCCTCCTCCTTTTCACGGTGAATGGATTGGGCTTCAATTCCCACCCTGGACATAGCCGCCACCACCCGCTCGGCCCGCACAATGGTGCGTACAAAAGCAATGATCCTGCTGTCAGGGTTTTCGTGCACCAGACGTTCCAGAAAAAAGCGTTTTTCGTCCATGCCAATGAAGGCCACCCGGTGGTCGATGTTTTTGGCGACCGGATTTTTGGGGGAAATCTGAATGCGAATCGGGTTGTGAACCAGAGAATAGGCCACTTTCTTGATGGCCGCATCAATGGTGGCTGAGAAAAAGAGGGTCTGACGTTTGCGGGGCAGCAGACGGGTCAGGTCCTGAATATCCTTGATGAAACCCAGGTCGAGCATGTGGTCGGCTTCGTCGAGGACCAGAATCCCGACTTTGTCGGGTTTGATAAATCCCTGACTGATCAGGTCGAACATGCGTCCGGGAGTGGCGATGAGCACATCGACTCCTTTTTTTAAGGCCGCAATCTGCGGCGCCTGGTCCACCCCGCCGGTCAGGCACAGGGAGATGACTTTGGAATATTTGCCCAGTTGCTGAAATACCTCATGAATCTGGCGGGCCAGTTCATGGGTGGGAGCCAGTATAATGGCCCGCAGAAAGGGGGCCTGCCGGTCTTTTTTCTGCTGGTGAATCAGTTGCAGGACCGGAATTGCGAAGGCGGCAGTTTTTCCGGTTCCGGTCTGGGCAATAGCCAGCACGTCTTCTCCTTTTAGGATTGAGGGAATAGCCCTGAACTGAATATCCGTGGGTTTCTGATAGCCGAATTCACCCAGACTGCGCTTTAATTCCCCGGCAATTGCATACTCTTCAAATCTCATGGAGGCGAATTTACAACTACTTTCCTGCAAAAATATCCTAAACGGGGGGTGAGAAAGACTAAACTCAGATCAAAAATTCAATTTGTTTACCGAAAGTGGCCTGAAAGGGTCAAATTGATGGTTAGGTTGTTTTTGGGTTAAGAATTATTTAAAAAATCCTCAAAAATTGCTAAAAATTCACTAAATTCAACCTGAGAAAAGTATGAGAACCCCAACATTCCACGTCCTGTCAAGAAGTGAAGAGCCACAGGTTCTTGTACCCCAGATTTTTTTAAATTTTTTTAGACTCAAGATGAAGAAATTACTATTAATCTTCGGGGGGATTGCGGGATTTTCTGCAGTCTTTTCCCAAACCCTGAGTCCCCAGGTAGTTGCCAATGGCGGCAGGTCTTTCTCGGGTGCCTCAGGAGGGATGGAATTCACCATCGGTGAAGTTGCCACCTCAACCTTGTCTTCCTCTGGGAACGTGCTAACCCAGGGATTCAATCAACCCAAAATTGATATTGTTGGCGTTGAAGAGATCATCGAATCTTATTCGATTAACCTCTTCCCCAACCCGGCCCAGCAGTTTCTGAACCTCGAAACCACGAGCGATGAAGAACTGGAAGTGTCGGTTTTCAATGCATTGGGCCAAATCGTTTTTGATTCCAGGAAATTTCGCAAAGAGCTTTCCCTGGATGTTCAGAACATTTCCGACGGAAAATACTTCCTGCGGGTCAACAGAGCCAACGGCGATCCGGTGAAGAATTTTACCTTTTTGAAACTTTCCAACTAATGTTCAAGAGATTACTATGAAATCAAAATATTTACTTTTTGCACTGACTTTGCTGATGATGGCCGGCCTGCTTCAGGCCCAGGCACCCAGCAAGTTCAATTACCAGGCCGTCGCCCGCGACGGTTCAGGCAATATCCTGCCCTCCCAGGCGGTAGGTCTTAAGCTTTCCATTCGCCAGACAACAGCCACAGGTACCGTGGTGTATGCTGAAACCCATGCTGTTACCACCTCCAACATTGGTCTGCTGAATGTGGCCATTGGGGGCGGAACTGCTGTTACCGGCACCTTCGCCAGCATCAACTGGAGCACCGGCCCTTACTTCATCGAAGTAGCCATGGACGCTTCAGGTGGTACTTCCTACACCACCCTCGGAACCCAGCAACTGCTGAGCGTTCCTTATGCATTGTATGCTGAAAACAGCGGCACTCCCGGCCCCGCTGGTCCTGCCGGACCTGCCGGTCCGACTGGTCCTCAGGGTCCCCAGGGTGTTGCTGGCGATACCGGTGCAGTAGGCCCCATGGGCCCCGCTGGTCCTGCCGGTCCCCAGGGTGTTCCCGGTGATACGGGTGCCATTGGCCCCATGGGTCCTGCCGGGCCTGCTGGTCCTGCCGGTCCTGCTGGTCCCACCGGAGCTACAGGTGCCACTGGTCCTGCTGGCCCTGCCGGTGCAACCGGCCCTGCCGGAGCTACTGGTCCTGCCGGTCCTGCTGGTCCGACCGGAGCCACTGGCGCAACCGGAGCTACGGGTGCTGCCGGCCCCGCTGGTCCTGCCGGCCCTGCTGGCTCAGCCAACATCAACGGTACCGCCAACTACCTGGTTAAATTCACTGCAGCCACTACCGGCGGCAACTCCCAGTTCCGCGACGACGCAACCACCACTGCAATTGGTGCAGCCCCCACTGCTGCTTACTACCTTAACGTAGTACGTACCCAGCTTACCGCTACCGGCGACGGACAAGCCACTATTTACGGTTACCGTACCCGCGATACCCAAAACGACGGTTCTGCTTACAGCGCCGCAGGTTCAAACAGCGCAGTAGCTGGCTACAACTACTGGGGTGACATTTATGCCTTTGGTACGGTTGGTCACTCCTGGAACGACTATACCCGCACGGGTGGTGTCATGGGTGCACGCTACGATGGATCCTACTGGGGATCTCTTGGATACAAATCAAGTGGATCTGCCACCTATGGCGTTTATGGTTCCGCCGGATACGCAAGTGGTACTGGTTACCTGCCCACCAAAGATATGTCCGGTATTGGTGGTGGCTTTTTCGGCGACCTCGTAGGTACTGTTTCCCGCGGTAGCGTGATCGGTCAGCTGAATGCCGGCGAGCTTTTTGCATCTTACAACCTTGGAGATGTTTATACCTCTGGTAAAAACGTTGAAATCGTTTCCAACGGCGAGCAGCGCAGTGCAGCTTACTCCGTAACTTCTCCTGACGTAGTGGTTTACAAAAAAGGAAAAGTTACCCTGGTTAACGGAACTGCCTATGTAGCTTTCGACGCTGAATATCAGGCCCTGCTGGGCGAAGCTCCAGTAGTAACTGCTTCCCCCATGGGTCCCTGCAACGGAGTTTACATTTCTTCCGTCGATAAAGGTGGATTTACTGTAACCGAACAAAATAATGGAAACAGCTCGGTGGAAATCTCCTGGATCGCCGTAGGCGACCGGGTGGATGCCCGCACCAGTGCTGAAATTCCTGCCGTGGTACGCGAAGGTTCTTTCGACAACAACCTCAAAAAGGTTATGTATGACGATGGCAACAAGGAAAGTGCTGCAGAAGGTATGTGGTGGGATGGATCAACCCTCAAGTTTGGAACGATCCCTGCCAGCGCACAACCCAAAATGGGAGTAAAAATTGAACCCCATTCAGCCGGTAAATAATTCCATCTGAAATCATAAAAAAAGCCGCCCTGAAATCCAGGGCGGCTTTTTTTATTTATCAGAAATCTAATTGCCGAAAATCAAAATCCCATTATAAGGCGGCAATAGCCAAGTATTTTTTCCATGCCAGCGTAATTGATTTTTGCCGGGGTGTCACCCCGGCGATGGTAATCGTCATGAATACCTGTGGTCAGGGAAATCGCAGGCAGGCCCGCCTCGCAAAGAATAGAATAGTCGTTTTCGACTTCTCCTTCCAGGTCTGGCCGGATTTTCAATCCGGCCTCTGTACCCAGATTTTCCAGGCGGAAAAGCCCGGGAAATTGCTGACAAACACTCAATTTCAAGGTATTGCTTCGCTCATTGAGTCTTCCCACCATGTCGAGGTTGAGGCAAAGTTTCCACTTTTGCTGATTCAACAGGGGATTTTTCAAAAAATCCTGCACCCCGTAACGCCCGATTTCATGGGCTGAAAAGGCCACGAAGGCCACATTATATTTTCCCTTTTTCTCCCGGGCCATGGCCCGGGCCAGTTCCAGCAAAATTGCCACCCCGCTGGCATTGTCGTCTGCCCCGGGGTGAATGCCCTCGCCCCTTATTTCAAGCGACTTGCCGCTGCCCAGTCCCAGATGGTCGTAATGGGCGCTGATCAGGATGGTGCTGTCGGCCTTGTGGTCCAGAAAAGCGAAAATATTTTCGCAATCGAGGGCGGCTTCGCCCTCCCTTTCCACCCGAAAGGGCAAGCCTTTGGGTTTCAGGCCGGCTTGCTTCAGGGAGGCCTTCAGGTAGCTGGAGGCCATTTTTTCGTACTCAGAGCCAGCCGGACGGCCCCCCATATCTGGCGAAGCCAGAAATTCGATGTCTTTTTGCATGCGCTCCCGGACAGAATCATCAGGGGTTGAAATGCGGGCAGATTCTGATCCCCGACAAGCCGCCAGAAGCATGGATAGAAAAATTAACCTGAAAAACTGTTTCATGGGGTCCACTTGTTTGCCCGGGATTCAGGCCCAATTTACAATTACTTTTCGGGGTGAAGGAATCC
Organism: Bacteroidia bacterium; assembly: GCA_020635905.1. Taxonomy (GTDB): domain Bacteria; phylum Bacteroidota; class Bacteroidia; order J057; family JADKCL01; genus JACJYV01. Next base: position 1,225,765 of record JACJYV010000002.1, on the reverse strand, counting down.
CACCAAATAATCTGTCCCAAAGGAGGTGATCTGCGCTGATTTTCAATCCGATAACTTCTCTTAAAACGCAATCTTTTTCCGGGGTTTTCAATAGTTTACTAAATTTGAATATGAGAACAACCCTTCTGATTATCCTGGCCGGGGTAAGCGTGACCCTCCTTTCCTCCTGCAGGCCACGGGAAAGCCATAAAGAACCCGGTTCACACGAAATTCACGAGTGGAATCAGGCCCTGGATGAAGCCATTATCCATGATGGATTCAATCCGCCGGTGGCCGCCCGCATCTATGCTTATTCCAATCTCGCCTATTATTATTTGCTTTCTGACTCGGTTGAACGGGCTACCCTTTTCCCCGCACATCTTTCCGAAATGCCCAAAGCAGCCTCCTCTCCCGATTTTAAGGTGAGAGCCGTACGCGCCGGAATTGGAATTTACCACATTGGACGCCAGTTGGTTTATACGGATACCAATCTGGACGAGGAATTTGCCAGGTGGAAGGACCTTCAGAAGAAAAATGGCTGGAGCGATCAGGAAATTGAGGCTGAGGAGGAAACCACCAAACAGTTTACAGATGCATTTATCCCCTGGATGAATGGCGACGGGTATCCCGTTACCCGCAGTATGCCCCGTTACACCCTGCTTCAGGAGGAAGGACAATGGCGACCCACCCCGCAGGATTACATGGATGCGCTGGAGCCGCACTGGAATATTATCCGTCCTTTTCTGCTGGATTCAGGAATGCAATTTCGGCCCGAAGGGCCTTATGACTACAGCCTTGATCCCAACAGTGATTTCATGTTGCAGTTTGATTCCCTTTTGAAGAAAACCCGCAACCTGACCGAGGAGGAAACTGCCATTGCCCGCCATTGGGACGATAATTCCGTGGTTCCCATTCACGAAGGACATGCCACCACCATTGAAAAAAAATTAACCCCGGGTGGTCACTGGATGAATATCTGCCGGGGATTTGCCAAACGGGAAAAGCTGGAACTGCGGGAAGCTGCCCGGATTTATTGCCAGATGGCCCTGGCCATGCACGATGCATTTATCACCTCCTGGGAAGCCAAATATTATTTTCATTCCATCCGCCCTGTAACCGTGATCCTCGACAACCTGGATCCCAACTGGAAACCTTTTCTGGTCACGCCGGCTTTCCCCGAATATCCCAGCGGACACAGTACTGTCTCTGCCGCTTCGGCCACCATTCTGGCGGCCCGTTTTGGGGATGAGATTGCATTTACAGACAGCTCTGAAGTTCCTTTTGGCTATCCACCCCGAAAATTCACCTCCCTTTCAGGGGCAGTGCAGGAAGTTTCTGACAGCCGTTTTTATGGTGGAATTCACTTTATCAAAGCCCTGGACGACGGCATGCAACTGGGAAGAAATGTTGCCAATTATCACCTCAATCAATGGCCCTCTGAAAAAAGTAAAAATGAATCAAACTAACTGGATTCCAGCATTTCTGATCTCCCTGGTTTTCCTTTCCTGTGGTAAAAACCAGGAGAATTTGCCAGGGAAAACCCCCGAAACTGAAAAAATCACTCCTGTTTTTTCCTTGTTAGATCCCACTTCCTCCGGCTTTAATTACCAGAATAACGTGGTGGAGAATGAGGATATGAATGTGATGGCTTATGAATACTACTATAACGGCTCGGGAGTGGCCATTGGCGACCTGAATAATGACGGACTTCCTGAAATTGTGATGGGGGGAAATCTCTATGGAGCCCGGGTTTTTCTGAACGAAGGCAATTTGAAATTCCGGGATATTACCGAAAGCGCCAGGGTGCTCACCAATGCCTTTCAAACAGGCATAACCCTCGCCGATGTAAACGCAGACGGATTTCTGGATATTTACCTGTGCAAATCCTTTTATGCAGACCCTCAACAGCGGCGCAACCTCCTCTTCATCAACAACCAGGACCTGACCTTTACCGAAAAGGGAAAGGATTTTGGCCTGGACGATCCCGGATTTTCCAATCATGCCAGTTTCTTTGATTACGACGGCGATGGCGACCTCGACATGTTCCTGATCAATCACCGGGCTGACTTTCAGAATGTGCTATACATCATTCCCGAGCGTGAATGGAAAGGAGAACTTGCCCGCATGAGGCAGGAAAAAGGCCTGCAATACACCTATTTTTCCAATAAATTATACCGCAATGAGGGCAATAACACCTTCACGGACGTGACCATTCCCGCCGGGCTCATGACCTACGATTACACCCTGAGCGCCACCATTGGTGATATCAACCAGGATAATCGTCCTGATATATATGTCACATCAGACTATGCCACCAAAGATCACCTGTATATCAATCAGGGTGATGGCACATTTGCGGACCAGATCGAATCCATGATGATGCATATCAGTAAAAATTCGATGGGTTCGGACATCGCAGATTATAATAATGACGGCCTGCCCGATATCGTGACCACGGATATGGTTTCAGAAGAAAATTACCGGCAAAAGCAATTGCGGGGCTTTGCCCCTTATGATATTTTCCAATCCATCGCAGAATACAAACTCCATTACCAGGTCGAAGGAAACTGCCTCCAGATCAATAACGGGCAGGGCGCCTTCAGCGAAGTGGCCAAGTTTGCCGGCGTGGCCTACACAGACTGGAGCTGGGCGCCCCTGCTGGCCGATTTCGACAACGACGGACGCAAAGACCTGTTTGTCACCAACGGATACGCCCGTGATGTGACCGACATGGATTACATCAAGTACACCTCGCCCGACATTATCCGCAAAAGTGGTGGGCCCCAGTTTGTGCGAAAAATGGAGTTGCTGAGTTCCGTTCCTTCCACTCCCCTCACCAATTACATGTATCACAATGAAGACGGGCTGCAATTCAAAAATGTAAGCACTGCCTGGGGGCTTGGCCAAAACAGTTTTTCCAATGGCGCGGCCTACGGAGATCTGGACCAGGATGGCGATCTGGATTTGGTGGTGAATAATTTTAATCAGGCTTCCTTTCTGTATAAAAATCAAAGCCGTGAAACTCAACCCGACAAGCACTATCTGGCCCTGGAACTAAAGGGGCCGAAGGAAAACCCATTCGCCGAAGGCGCAAAAATCTGGGTCGTGGGAGGAGGGGAAACCCAGTACCAGGAGTTATATCCCTGCCGGGGTTTTCTGAGTTGTGTGGATCATGGGTTTAATTTTGGCCTGGGAGAAAACAAGGCTCCCCTGAAAGTGGTGGTGCAATGGCCCAATGGAAAAACCAAAGTCCTCGACCAGGTATCTCCCGACCAGAAACTGGTTGTTACGCCCGAAAACGGACGGGATACCGTCCTTGTGGGCAAAGCCCTTGCTTCGGCATTGTTAACCCAAAAGGTCGGCCTGGATAATCCGCCAGTGTTGCACCAGGAAAGCGCATTTGTTGACTTCAAATCAGATGGGTTGCTGGAAAATGCCATTTCTCAAATGGGCCCCTGGCTGGCAAGAGCTGATGTAAATGGCGATGGGCTTGACGATTTCTACTTTGGGGGTGGTTCGGGAACTCCTGGAAAATTGTACCTGCAAGGCAAAAATGGGAAATTCCAACTTTCTGCTCAACCTGAATTCAACCAACACCAAAACAAAAAGGATGGCAAAAGCATTTTTCTGGATACAGATGGTGACGGGGATCTGGACCTTTTTGTCACCAGCGGATTCCATGAAACGGACAAGCCTGAAAATTATGGCCTTCGCCTTTATCTCAATGATGGCCGGGGGAATTTTACTTTTGCTTCAGAAGCCCTGCCTGCCTGGACTTCTCCCGCCGAAAGTGCGGTCAGTGCAGATTTTGACGGGGACGGCGACCCGGATATTTTTGTGGGAGGCGCAGCCCTGATGGGTCAGTATCCCCGCGGAGGGAGGTCCTGCATGCTGATCAACAACCAGGGCAAATTTACTCTTTCATCCTCCCTGCCCAATGAAGGTGATCTGGGACTGGTGCACGATGTGCTGGCCTCTGACCTCAACCAGGATGGCAAACCAGAACTGGTACTTGCCCGGGCCTGGCAACCCATTGGGGTACTGGGCCAGGTGGGCGGAAAATGGGTGGATGAGACGGAAAAGTGGGGATTGGCTCAATCAGATGGCCTTTGGTACAGCCTGGAGCAGGTCGATATCGACCAGGATGGCGATCTGGATATCATCGCGGGCAACCGCGGCACCAATTCTCCCTACCGCGTATCAGCAGGCAGCCCGGGCGTGCTGTCTCAGTCAGATTTGGATGGAAACGGGGCGGTGGAAAGTATGATCTCCTATTATTTTCCTGACGGAAAATTATACCCCAAATATTCACTCGATCAGATCACCACCCAGGCACCCGGACTCAGGGGGAGGTTCAATACCTATAAATCCTATTCCTATGCAACCTCAGAAGAAGTGGTTGGGCCGGAAAAATGGTCCTCAGCTCCCAAATGGTATCTGAAACAGGTTCAATCGCTGGTATTGCTGAACGATGGCAAGGGAAAATTTACACAGATTCCCCTGAATCCTGAAGCTCAGATGTTTCCGCTCAAAGACCTGCTGGTTCGTGACCTGAATGCTGACGGCAAGCCCGATCTGGTCCTGGTGGGCAACCACTTTGACACCAGCCCCGACCTGGGTCGGGAGGATGCCGGCCGTGGACTGATATTGCTGGGCGAAGGCGAGGGGAAATTCCGTGCCTTATCCGCTTCCCAATCAGGTTTTTACCTCAATTCAGACTCCCGCCAAATTTTGGCTCTCAAATCAGGAAATGGTAAAACCATCTTCCTGGTGGGTAATAACCAGGGTCCGCTGGAGTTTTTTGAGTGAAATAAGAAATTCAATTTTACTTTTCATTCTTTTGACCCTTAATCTGAACTGCATTGGGCGAAGGGCGCTCCTGATCGCAAGGAAAGCTACCCGCATGACCAATTTCTCCTCCAATTAATCAACCCATTTTGAGAAGATGGGCGGGAAGGGTAAATTAGGGAAGGATTAGTGCCTGTACTGATCCGTTGATTAATAATTGATCCAGAAATGAGAAGAATAATTTTGGCCCTTGCCCTCCTGACCGCCTCGTCCACCCTGGCCCTGGCCCAGCAACCTGAGCAGGTCGCTCTGCCCCGCATTGCCAAAACGGCCACCGTCAATGTATCGCAACTCGGGCCCGATTATTTTCCTCAAATGGTGAACCTGGAAGCTCCCTTTCCAGGAGGCAGCAGCTACCGTTCCTGGCTCCTGAGCCGCAAAGAAGAAATTTTTGCCAATTACCAACCTCAGCCCGGGGCATCTCATAAAACCCAGGGAACCGCCCCCAAACCCACCCAGGGCACCAATTTTGTGGGCAATAGCTACGCCCAAAGCGTGCCCAACGACAACGATTGCGCCATTTCTGACGATGGCATGCTGGTCTCCGTGATCAACACCAACATTTTCATGTACGATGCGCCCAACAGCAATAACGTGAAGATCGTTTCCCTCGCCAATTTTTCCAGCGCACTGGGCATTCCCAATTCCAAATACGATCCCAAGGTTACCTACGATCCCAAAGCCGACCGTTTCATCATGGTCTTTCTGAACGGATTCACCGAAACCACTTCCAAAATTATCCTGGCTTTCTCCCAAACCAACGACCCCACGGGCAACTGGAACCTCTACGCCCTGGAAGGAAATCCACTCAACGATACCACCTGGACCGATTATCCCATCATTGGCATGACCGACAAGGAGTTTTTTATCACGGGCAATCTCCTTATTCCCGGACTTTCATGGCAACTGGGTTTCAGCCAGTCCATCATCTGGCAGATCGACAAAGACAATGGTTATAATGGCGATTCCCTTAACCTCTCCCTCTGGAGCAATATCAAATACGGGGGCCGACCCATTCGCAATCTGCTGCCCATTCAGAGCGGTTCCACCACCGTGGGGCCCGACATCTACTTCCTTTCCAACCGCAATTTCGACGCCTCCAACGATTCTGTTTTTATCCTTCACCTGACCGATACCCTGGGTGCACCCGGCGCAGCCCTCAACGTGGATGTGAAAAAAAGCAGCACTCCTTATGGCATGCCGCCCGCGGCACATCAGAAATTCAACCAATACCTGCAAACCAATGACGCCCGCTGGCTGGGAGGCTTCATTGAAAATGATAAAATCCAGTTTGTGGGCAATTGCGTCAATCCCGACAACGGACTGGCTGGCTTTTACCATGGGATCATTGACAATGTTTCCTCGACCATGGATGTTTCAGGTACGGTTTTGGGGGATTCAACCCTGGATTATGGCTATCCCAACATTGCTTACACGGGGAATTCATCCACAGACAATTCGGCCATGATTGGCTTCAATCATGCCAGCGTGGATACTTCGGCTGGTTTCAGCGCCATTTACTTTGATGGAACGGACCATTCTGAGCGCCTGACTTTGAAAAAAGGAGACAATTACATCAACGTATTGAGTGGTACGGCCGAGCGTTGGGGCGATTATTCGGGCTGCCAACGGAAATATAATGAGCCGGGCACCGTCTGGGTTTCGGGCACCTGGGCCAAATCCAATACAGATCCAGGAACCTGGATCTCTGAGGTGAAAGCCCCGCCCAGTGTGGGCGTGGAAGAAGAAATCAAACGGTCGCCTGTGACCGTGGAATCCTGGCCGAATCCCGCAAGCGAATTCGTCACGGTGGAATTTGATCTGGAAAAATCCATGGATCTGGAAGTGGCGCTGTACGACCTGCAGGGCCGCCAGGTGATGCTGCTTTGGGCCGACCGGGCCAAAGGCGGGAAAAATCGCTTTTCATTTTCCACAGATCCGCTTGCCATGGGTGTCTTTTTCCTGAAAATCAAAGGTCAGGATGGGATGGTGGCCAGCAAAAAGATCGTGGTGCAACGGTAATTTAATCCCTTTTCAAACGTATTAATCCTGTAAATTGGATTCTGTTCAAGAAAATCTCTTCCCATGAAAACGAAAATCACATTATTGATGATGTTTGCTGTCTTTGGCCTGGCGGCCCTTTCAGGTTGCGGCAAAGAAGGATTTGGCGGAAATGCCCAGGTAACTGGCCTGGTCAGACACCATTCCAAGGCCATTCCCAATGCCACCGTTTACATCAAATTTGATGCGACCGAAAGTCCGGGAACGGATGCGGCCCTGTATGATGCCTCAGTGGAAGCAGATGAATTTGGCGCTTATACCGTGAGTGAGTTGAAGCGGGGAGATTATTTCTTCTTTGGATCAGGCTATGACTCCACCATCAGTCTTCCTGTGGTGGGAGGCATTCCTGTCCACATCGACGGAAACAAAGATCAACTGACCATCAATGTACCGGTCACGGAGTAAAAAATGAAACGCTTTTCGCTCATCACCCTGCTTGCTCTCCTGACTTTGGCCTCCTGTAAAAAGGACGACGAACTGAAAGCTCCCTACGGAGGCTATCCCCAGGAAATTGCGGAAATCATGATCAAACAGTGCGCCACTTCGGGCTGTCACAACGATCAGAGCGCAGTGACGGCAGCCGGGCTGAATCTCACTACCTGGGAAAACATGTTTGCCGGGTCCAAAGCCGGGGCTGCCGTGGTTCCCTTTAGGGCCGATCAGAGTTTTCTCACCTATTTTATCAATACAGATTCTTCCCAGGGTATCGTGCTTGAGCCTACCATGCCTCTCAATGGCGATCCCCTGACTCACGATCAGATCATGGCCATCCACGACTGGATCAACCAGGGCGCCCCGGGATACGAGGGCGACATCAAGTGGACCAGCAGCAGCCGGGCCTGGTATATTGCCAATCAGGGTTGCGATCTGGTCGCCAAAATGGACCCGGCCACGGGCCTGGTGATGCGCTATTTCAACATTGGAATGATCGACGGATACACGGAAAGTCCCCACATGATGAGGGTGAGCCCGGATGGAAACTACTGGTACGTGGTTTTTCTTTCGAATAATCCTTTCATCGAGTGTTATAGTACGGCCACTGATTCGCTGGTGGGCAAAGTAAATATTGGCTTTGGGGACTGGAATACCATCAGTCTTTCACCCGACGGAAAATATGCCTACTGCGTGGCCTTCAACAGTCAGAAAATTGCCATTGCCAACCTCGAAACCTTTACCCTGGAGGGCACGGTCAATGTTACGGCGCTGCCTCACGGGTCCACGGTGCAGCCCGATTTCAAAGCCGTTTACGTGACTCAGCAGGTGGGCAATAACCTTTACAAACTTGAGATCACCTCGCCCCCCATGCCTTCGGCCCTGGATGAAATCCCCCTCGAACAATATGTCCCATCACCCAACGGGGCCAATTTCAATGCCCACGAAGTGGCTTTCACGCCTGATGGGAGCAAATATCTGGTCAGTTGCCAGGGCACCAACGAGGTGCGCATCTATAATGCAGCCAACGACAGTCTGCTCGCAGCGATTGGGGTGGGAAATGATCCTTCAGAATTTGCCTTTTCGTCCTCCAAAGGACTGGCTTTTGTAAGTTGTATGGAAGATGTGACCAATTTTACCGGGCCGGGCTCAGTGGCCATCATCGACTATAATAATTTGTCTCTGGTGAAGCATGTTTTTACCGGCATCCAACCCCACGCCATGATCGTGGACGAAGTGCAGGGCTGGGTGGCAGTGGCCAACCGCAATCAGAATCAGAATGGACCCGCGCCTCACCACACCTCAGCCTGTGGCGGCCGCAATGGTTACCTCACCCTGATCGACCTGACCACCCTGGACCTGGTGCCCGGCTGGAAACGCGAACTGAGTGTGGACCCCTACTCCATCACCCTGAAGCCCTGATTTGAAACTGCAAGGCTGAAAATTTGCAGATTATCCTTCCAGTCCTTCCTTAAAAACGGCCAGACAACGTTCACGGGCAAAGCTATGCTCCACCACAGGACGCGGATAAGCAGGCGTGCCAAATTCAGGCACCCAATGCCGGACGTATTTCCCTTTGGGATCAAACTTTTTCATCTGTGATTCAGGATTGAAAATGCGGAAATAGGGCGCCGCATCGCAACCTGTTCCAGCCGCCCACTGCCAGCCTCCGTTATTGGAAGCCAGATCAAAGTCGAGCAGTTTTTCAGCGAAATAAGCCTCTCCCCAGCGCCAGTCGATCAACAAATGCTTGGTCAGAAAGCTGGCTGTCACCATGCGCACCCGGTTGTGCATGAACCCGGTAGCATTCAGTTCACGCATCCCTGCATCCACCAAAGGGTAACCCGTACGGCCTTCGCACCAGCGCAAAAATTCACCTTCGTCATGCCGCCATTTAATGTGATCGTATTTGCTGCGAAAGGCTCCGTTGACCACATGGGGAAAATGCCAGAGAATCATTTGATAAAATTCCCGCCAGATCAGCTCATTGAGCCAGCTTTCAGAAAGCGACCGGGCTTCCAGCACCAGTTTGCGAATGCTGACCGTGCCAAAACGCAGGTGTACACTGAGACGGCTGGTTCCGCGAATGGAGGGAATGTCGCGCTGAGCTGCATAATTTCTGACCAAATCACGGTCCAGGGATTCTCCCGGAAAAACAGCTCCTGAAGGTGCAAAACCAATGCTTTCCAGAGAGGGCATGGGAGGAACTTCCCCCTGGCGAAAATTGCCAGTCAAAGATAGAGTTGAGTAAAACTGAATAGGATCTTCCTGCAGGCGGGCCTTCCATTTGCGGCTGTAGGGGGTAAAAACAGTGTAGGGCAACCCGTCATCCTTGACCACTTCTGACTTTTCAAAAATGACCTGATCCTTGAACGTCCTGAATTCAATTTCTTTCGAACCAAGCAAATTCCCGATTTCAGCATCCCGGGTTTGGGCATAAGGTTCGTAATCGTGATTGGTAAAAACTTTCGCGATGGGCAACTCTTTCGTGAGTCTCGACCAAACTTCCTGGGGGGAACCGTGCTCCACCCAAAGTCCGCTGCCCAGTTTTCGCAGTTCAGCATCCAGTTTTTGCAGGTGCTGGTAAATAAACTCCACCCGACGATCTCGTGGATCTTCCAGCTGGCTGAGAATATTGGAATCCAGAATAAAAAGTGGCTGAACGGGATTCCCGCTTTTGAGGGCCTGAAACAAACCATGATTATCTTCCAGCCGCAGGTCTCTGCGAAACCAGAAAAAAGTGAGTGCCGAAGGGTTTTGCATGCAGAATCAACTTTTTTTCCTGCAATTTGTTTGTCCCTGCAGGAGAAACATTTTCCCCCAAATTGTCGCCTCCATCCCTGATTTCCTGCCAGAAAAAGTGGTATTTTAGAAGGATGAAAAATCAGGTCGCATTTTTCTTATTAGCCATACTCTTTCTTTGCACAGGAGGCGGTTTCCGCTTGCAGGCCCAGTCCTGGGACTGGGCCAGATCAGCTGGCGGGGTGTACTACCCCGAAGAGGGCCGGGCCATGGCCGTGGATCAGCAGGGAAATGTGTACATCACGGGCACCCACCGCAAATTTGCCTTTTTCGACATGTACCCCATGACCAGCGCAGGAGGCGGGGATGTGTTCATTGCCAAGTATAATTCGGCCGGGGTTTTTCAATGGGTGCAACGCATGGGAGGCAGTGGAACGGATAAAGGCAACGCCCTTTCGATCGACGGACAGGGAAATGTCTTTTTGGCGGCCCAGGCCAACCTCTACCTGAGCCCGGGTGGCAGCGCCCACAGTGGGCACAGCGGGGCCAACGGCAGCCGTCACCTGCTGGATGGCATCATTGCAAAATATGGCGCAAACGCCAACATGCAATGGATCCGCATCATTGATGGCACGGTTTACACCCTCTCCACTGACATTGCCGCCGACCCTTCAGGTTACAGCTACGCCGTAGGTATTTATGACGGGCTGGTCTATCTCGATCAGGACACCCTGCAAACCAAAGGTCAGGACGATGTATATCTGGTCAGGTTGGATCCGCAGGGACAAATGATCTGGGGGACCGGGATGGGGGGCACAGGCAATGAAGATAACGCCCACGTGGCTGTCACGCCCAACGGCGATGTGGTTGTGGCGGGAGTTTTCGAAGGAACGGCTTTTTTTGACGGAGATACCCTGGTCAGCGCCGGGGGAAAAGATATTTTTCTGGTCAAATATTCCCAAACTGGGGTTCACCTATGGTCAAAGTCGTATCCGGGTGCGGGAAATCAAACCCTGAAAGGGCTCGAAGTGGATAGTCAGGGGAATATCGTAATTGCAGGATATTTTTTGAATAATGTGACCTTTGGCAATCAGGTGCTGACCTCGGCAGGTCTGGAAGATATCTGGGTGGCCCGGCTCGATCCTGCGGGAAATCCTGTGGATGCAAAAAGCTGGGGCTCAGCCGCCAGCGAATCTCTGGGCGAAATGAGTTTCGCCCGTGACAGCCGCATCGTCCTTTCAGGTACCGTGGACGGAACTTTTACCGCCGGAAATTTCACCTTGCAGGCCACGGGTGCCAACGACGCCTTTTTCATTGGTCTGGATACAGCCTGGAATGTGCTCTGGGCAGAAGTGACCGGCATCAACGATGCTGAAATCGGGCTGGGAGCCACCATGGATCAGTTTGGCAACGGCTATACCACGGGCCAGTTTACCTCCAAAGCTGCCTTTGGCGCTGACACGGTGATCAGCAAAGGATTTGAAGACATCTTTTTTGCCAAATACTGCACGGCCACTGAACTCAATCTGACCTCAGTCACGCCTCAGATTTTTTGCCCGGGAGCCCCTTTCACGGCCCAACTTGAAGTCTGGGGCTGTCTGGACAATCCCAACAGCTATTATCTCGAATTGTCTGACAGTTCGGGCGCCTTTGGCCTGCCCTGGATGCTGGATACGATTACTTCGCCTACGGGAGGCACTTTTTCGGGAAATCTGCCTGCCAATCTGCCCGAAGGGCAGCATTACCGCATGCGGATCCGCTCCAAATCTCCTGTTTTTCTGGGGGCTGACAACGGGGTGGACCTGGTGGTGAGCCGGCCCGCGGTGCAAATTCAGGGTGACACCCTGATCTGCCCTGCAGGTGACTCCGTGCAACTGGATGCAGGCGCTGGCTTTGCCAGCTATGTCTGGAATACGGGAGCCGCTTCCCAAACCATCTGGGCCAGTCTGGCCGGGGTGTATGAGGTGACCGTGACCGACGGGCAGGGTTGCAGCAATTCGAGCCAGGTCACGGTGAGCGTTTGCCTGGATCGGGAAGAATTGCAGGCGGGAAGCTGGGAGGTATTTCCCAACCCCGCAGGGGATTGGGTGGAAGTGAGATTTGCGGAACCATTTGCCGGAAAAATCCAACTGACCAACAGTCTGGGAATCATACTCAGAGAAATTCAGGTGCAAAGAGAGGAAGAAATTCGCCTCAATATCAGCGACTTATCTGCGGGAAATTATTTCATGGTAATCCAAAAACCGGATTTCCCCGAAATACGAAAGCTGATAAAGTACTGATTTTTGAAAATCATTTGTAATTTGAAGAGAGCTTATGCGAACTGTATGAAGACATTTTTAATGTTGCTGGCCCTTTCTGTAATTCCCTTCCTGGGTGTTATAAAGGCTCAGTCAGATTATTTTCAACAAAAAGTTGCCTACGAGATTCACGTCACCCTGGATGACCAGAGGCATTTTTTGCGCGGTCAGGAGACCCTGGTTTACACCAATAATTCTCCCGACGTTCTCAATGAACTTTACATTCACATTTGGCCCAACGCCTACCGCGACAATACCACGGCTTTTGCCCGGCAGAAACGGGAGAGTTTTTCCACCCGTTTCGAATATGCAGATGCCGAAAATCGTGGTTTTATTGACAGCCTGACTTTTGAAATTGACGGGGAAAAAGTGCCCTGGACGTTTTGGCAGGACAATCCTGATGTGGCCCACGTTACATTGCCTCAGCCGCTGAAACCGGGTCAAAGTCTTACTTTTCACACCCCTTTTCGGGTAAAAATCCCCGATTCCTTCTCCAGACTCGGCCACATTGATCAGCAATACCAGCTTACCCAATGGTTTCCCAAGCCCGCAGTTTACGATCAGCATGGCTGGAATCCCATCTATTACCTCGATCAGGGCGAATTTTACTCTGAATTTGGCTCCTTCGATGTGTACATCACCCTGCCGGGCGATTACATGGTGGGTGCCACGGGCGATTTGCCCAAAAATGATCCTGAATGGGTCTGGCTGGCCAAACGGGAAAGTCTTTCCCGTCTGCTGCTGCGCCAGGACGACCTGGCCGAGGATTCTGAATCGCTGTTTCCCCACGACCGGGCGCGGGAGATGAAAACCCTGCATTTTCACCAGGAAAATGTCCATGATTTTGCCTGGTTTTGCGACAAGGATTATTTCATTCTCAGCGACAGCGTGACCCTGGCCAGTGGCAAAAAAGTGCGCATTGTTGCTCTTTTCAACCAGGGTGAACGTGAATTCTGGAAAAATGACCTCGATTACCTGCGAAATTCCGTTTACTATTATTCTCTCTGGGTGGGCGATTATCCTTACAACCATGCCACAGCCGTGGATGGAGCCCTGAGCGCAGGCGCAGGCATGGAATATCCCAACATTACGGTCCTGGGTGCAGGTGGAAGTGCGGAAAGCCTGGATGAGGTTACAGCCCACGAAGTGGGACACAACTGGTTTTACGGCATTCTGGGTTCGGATGAAAGAACAAATCCCTGGATGGATGAGGGGATCAATTCTTACTATGAAAACCGTTACTGGATTCAGACTCACGGAGACACCCTGGGCGGGGAAATTTACGGCATACCCAAATTTTTGCATCTGGATTTGAATCATTCCTCCCTGCAACGTTATGGCTATCTCCTGGGCGCAGGCGAAAATGTGGATCAGCCCGTAACCCTTACTTCTGAGGAATTTACCAATACCAACTACGGCACCATGGTCTATATGAAGACCGCGCGTACGTTTCGTTATCTGGAAGAAATGCTGGGGCGGGATGTTTTTGACCGCTGCATGCATGCCTATTTTGATCAGTGGAAATTTCGTCACCCCCGACCTGAGGATATCAAGGCAGTTTTTGAAAAAACCAGCGGACAGGATCTGGGTTGGTTTTTTGATGGATTGCTGCCTGGAAAAGACAAGATCAATTTTAAACTGAGTGGCTTTCGCCAGGGGAATCTGAAGGTGAAAAACAAAAGCGGGATTGCCCTGCCTGTTTCCGTAACGCTTTATGCAAAGAATGACAGCGTGTTGCAAACCCTGAAAACCCCCGTTTTTTCGGGAAAAACCCAACTTTCCACTAAGATTCCCTTTCACCATGCAATCGTAAATTCCAACCAGTATCTGCCCGAGGTGAGAATGGGAAATAATCGTCTGCGGGCGGGTGGACTGTTTCGTCAGGGGCGTCCCCTCAAATTCAGATTTCTCTACTCCCTGCCCAGTGAAAAGGAGTTTGCGGTCAATTACCTGCCAGCAGTGGGGTATAATACCACAGACGGATTTATGCTGGGAGCACTTTTGCACCACAATTTCTTCCCCAGCCAGGCCTTTTCCTTCCACTTCATGCCCATGTACGGGTTCAAAAACAAGGATCTGGCAGGTTCCGCTGGCCTTACCTTTCGTTGGTTGCCCAAAACTGTTTTCCAGAAAATCGAATTTCATTCCCGCACCTCCCTCTTTTCCAACATCCTGCGCACCCATAATTACCTGGAATTCACCTTCATGCCCCGTAATTTGCGCCAGTCCTGGCGGCAATACCTGACCCTGAGTTTGTATCACCTGGGTTACCGCGAAAACGGGGAGTATAATTTTCCGGGCTACCAAAAACCCATCTTTGGCCAGGCAGTCTATCTGTGGACCCAACGCAAATTGGGGGTCTTTAAAACCATCAAAATGGAGGCGGGTGGCAATGTGACGGTCAAATCTTACCGCGCCTCAGTGACCGGAAATTATTACGGAACTTTTTGGCGACGCAATGCCTTTCACCTGCGCCTGTTTGCAGGCGGCATGGTGGGCGACAAACCAGCTCCCTGGCTGTTGCAGTACCGCCTTTCAGGCAGCAAAGACCCTTTTGCACAGAATATTCTCCTCGACCGCTGGGATAACAGTACCTGGCTGAATCAGCAAGTGGTCCGCGACCACGGCGCCTTCCGTACCCTCACGGGTCTCAGTTTTGATCGTTTTGTGGTGGCCGCCAATCTGGATACCCAGGTGCCGGTCAGTTTCCTGCGCTGGGTCAGGGTGTTTGCGGATGTGGGCTATGGACGAAGCTATTTGCCGCCAGGTTACCCCCTCCAGTATGATGCGGGTGTGGCAGTTCACTTTTTCCGGGATTTTCTGGTGGTCAATCTGCCCGTGGTGGGCTCGGTCTATGGAGGCGCTCCCGCGGATTTCCGTGCTTTTTCCAATCAAATCAACTTCAGCCTGGATTTTGCTCGCCTGAAAAGCTTTTTGCCGTTTTAGGTGAGAGATTTGAACCACTGAGGCCACGGAGAGTGTTTGAACTCATATTTCCGGGCACAATGCGTAAGAGTTCACTGAGCGATGGCGGCGAAAATACTCTGTGTCCTCAAATTTTAAGCATTATCTTTATTCTAAAAGCAATCATAAACCACTGATTCTCTGTGCTCTCTGTGGTAAAAGTCCCCCTAAGCGGAAGCTCATGCCTGTAGGTCGGCATGCCGTTGAAAATTCAAAATTATATGGTAATTTTAGCCGTTTGCTCAGAAATGTAGCCCTATGGACCTTTCGGTCGTGATTCCAATCTATAATGAAGAGGGAAATATTCCCCTGCTGTACGACCGCCTCAAAGGCGTGCTGGATGGCATGAAGGTGGATTGGGAAATGATGTTTGTCAACGACGGGAGCCGCGACAAATCCATGGAACTGCTGCGGGAACTTGGCCGCCGCGACCCAAGGGTGAAGTACCTGGACTTCAGCCGCAACTTTGGTCACCAGATCGCGGTCACCGCCGGGCTGGACCACTCGATTGGCAAAGCCATCGTCATCATTGATGCCGATCTGCAGGATCCCCCCGAGCTGATTGGTGACCTGTATGCCCGCCACAAAGAAGGCTTTGAAGTGGTGTATGCACGGCGCAGGGCCCGCAAAGGGGAAGGTTTTTTGAAGAAATTCACGGCCAAACTGTTTTACCGTCTGCTGTCGCGCATTACCTCGATCGACATCCCCCTTGATACGGGCGATTTCCGCATCATGGACCGCAAGGTGGTCAATGTGCTGAAGCAAATGCCTGAGCAGCATAAATTTTTACGGGGACAGATTTCCTGGATTGGCTTTCGCCAAACTTACATTGAATACGACCGCGACCAACGGCATGCCGGCGAAACAGGCTATACTTATTCCAAGATGATCCGTTTTGCCCTGGACGGGATTACTTCCTTTTCAGATTATCCCCTCAAACTGACCACCATGGCCGGATTTCTGGTTTCGGGAGTGGCTTTTTTACTGATCCTGTATGCGCTGTATTCCCGCCTGGTGACGGGGGATTATGAAAAAGGCTGGGCCTCGGAAATGGTAAGTATCCTGTTTATCGGGGGAATTCAACTGATCGGGATTGGAATCATTGGCGAATACATCGCCCGCATCAGCCACAACGTAAAACAACGGCCACTTTACATCGTGGCTGACTCAAATACGAACGAAAAACAAACTCACGAAAATGAAAAAGGTAAGAAAGAATTGGAGGATAATAGAGATTGATTGTTTGGCCGGGAAATTGTAAAATGCAATGACCAAACCATCCAATCAGTCAGGCAATCACCGTCGCTTAACTCTCCATGCCAAACCAACCGAAGCAGTAGCTTTGGCGTCCTACATTTATGGCTGAAAACCTAAAATTTAGCTGGGTAAGGCTCACACTTGGGATCTCTTTCCTCATTTTGATCGTTTCCTTTTTTAACATTGGAAGGTACAAAACGGAAAGTGTAATTGAGTCAGACATTATCCAGTACTACGGATATCTTCCGGCGACCTTTATCTATGGCGATGTCTCCATGAAATTTGCTCAGGGCGACTCGGTTTTGGGCAACAGGTTTTGGGGAAAAACTGCCAAAAACGGTGGCAGGGTCCAGAAATACACCATGGGCATGGCCTATGCCTACGCACCTTTTTTTCTGGTGGGTCATATCTGGGCTAAAGTTTCTGACACCCATCCCGCAGACGGGTTTTCCCTGCCTTACCGCTTCATGATTCAGCTCAGCAGCATATTTTACACCTTGCTGGGATTGTATTTCCTGTCCAGAATATTGGTACGGGTGTGGTCTTCGCGGATCGTTTCCCTGACCCTGCTCACCATTCTCTTTGGCACCAACCTTTATTATTACACCACCACGGCGGCAGCCATGTCACATGCCTACCTTTTTTGCCTGGTCACCATGTTCATCTACTTCAGCATCCGTTTTGTCAAAAAACCCACCCTGGGCATGGCGCTGCTGATGGGTCTGATGGGCGGCTGGGTGGTGCTGATTCGTCCCACTCAACTGATCATCTGGCTTTTCCCCTTGCTGTATGGCATTTATAATAAAGATCATATCCGGGACCGGGTTCAGTTGCTGATTGATCATTGGCGAAAAGTAGCCTGGATTCCTGTGATGATACTACTTGTTTGTCTCCCCCAACTGTTTTACTGGAAGTACATGACGGGGAGTTGGCTTTATTATTCTTACCGCGATCAGGGATTTTTCTGGACTGATCCGCGGGTGGTGGAAGTGATGTTCAGCTGGCGCAAAGGCTGGCTGCTTTATACACCCGTGATGATTTTGTCCCTGATTGGGATCTGGTTTTTGCGCAAGGAAGCCAAATCCTACCTGCTGGCAGTGGTGGCTATCCTGCTCACAGGAATTTATGTGATCAGTTCGTGGTGGTGCTGGTGGTATGGCGGCTCCTTTGGCATGCGCCCCATGATCGACTATTACGGCCTGCTGGGCATTCCTCTTTGTGCATTTTATTACCGTTTTGGTCGCAAAGTACCCAGCGGAAAAATCCTGGCCTGGGTAATGGCGGGTGTGTTCATCGTGTTCAATCTGGTGCAAACACTGCAGGCCCGTTATAATATCATCCATTACGATTCCATGACGGGCGAAGCTTATGTGGCTTCATTTCTCAAATTGAAAAGGCCTCCCGGCTACGATGATTTGCTCAAAGCCCCGGATTATGATGGCGCCCTGCGGGGCAAACGTGGAGTCAGGTATTCTCCCCTGGAGGATTTTCCACCCTGATCTGGTCGCATAGGCGTAAACTCATGGGTTGATGGGGCACGCAGAGGCCGCAAAGGGGTTGTTTTCCGCGTTTCGTGGGTTGAGGAGAGCAAAGAGCGCAAAGCTAAAATGTAATAAATCCGTCCAGCTTGGCGTCCTTTGCCACCACGACCAACGTAATCCCGAAAGCATTCGGGAGGGCCCAAAGATCTTGGCGATCCCGATTTCTATCGGGATTGCGATACTGACCATTTTCACTCGTTTTTTCTATAAGTTGACGCGAGTACGATCCGTTTGGGAGCAGATTATAGAAATCCATTTCCATTCTCAAAGCCAGATACTTTCCTTAATTTGCGGGAAAATCAACTGGATTGAATTTCCGCACCCATAGCAGCCTCAATTACCGTACCCCAACCCAAAAATTCCTCCTTTGGACGGTGAGTCTGGCCCTGTTGGGTGTGTATGCCTCCATTTCTCTGGTCAATCATTACCTGTTTCGCACCCACGCCTATGATCTGGGCTGGTATAATAAGGTGTTTTTTGACTACTCGCATTTTCGCCTTTGTGACTTTTCGCTCGGATACTGGCGCACGGCGCTGACCTGTCCGTTGGGGGACCATTTTGAACCCATTTTGCTGCTGCTGGCGCCCTTGCGCCTGCTATTTGGTTCCTGGACGGCCATCCTGCTGCAAATTGCGGCCATTTTGTTTGGTGCTTACGGCGCCTACCGTTTCGTGGAAGAGCGGAGTGGAAATAGCTGGCTGCCCCTGCTGGCCATGTTGCAGTTTGGGCTGATCTGGGGAAATTTTGGGGCCCTGAGTTTTGATTACCATAATAATGTGCTGGCGGCCATGCTGCTGCCCTGGTTTTTGCACCATTTTTTGGCTGGCAGGTGGAAGAAATCGCTGATTTACTTTATCCTGGCCATTATGTGCAAGGAGAATATGGCCCTCTGGATGGCAGCCACCGCCGCGGGCGCGGCACTGCTGAACCTCAAAAACAGAAGACAGTTTTTTCAGGGAATGGCTCTCGCCCTGGGGGCTGGCATTTACTTTGTGATCGTGGTCAAATGGATGATTCCCTGGCTTTCGGGCGGGGTGGGAAGTTATATCCATTTCAAATACCATGGCCTGGGAGAAAATATGGGAGAGGTGCTTCGCACCCTCCTGACTGATCCACTCAAAGCCTTGCGGCTTTTCTGGGAGAATCCATCAGGCAATCCTGCCTGGAATGGAGCCAAAGGGGAGGTTTTCAAAATGATGCTCTGGTCGGGCGGGATCGCCCTCCTGCTCAGACCCCAGTACCTGCTCATGCTGCTGCCTGTGATGGCCCAGAAATTCTGGCACGACGAACCCGAGAAATGGGGCCTCAGCCACCATTATTCCATCGAATTTGTGCCTGTGCTCACCCTGGCCACCTGGGACCTGATCCTCAAAATCCCGCGACGGAGGGTGGCGACTGGATTGGGATTGCTGGCTGTGGGGTTTACCCTTTGGGCTGCCGTGTATTGGTTTGAATACCGCAAACCGCTGAATTATTTTCCTGAAACCACCCATTTCTATGCACGGATGCACTATCAGCAGCCGCTGTTTGAACCCGCAGAGGCTTATGAAGCCCTGAAATTAATCCCTGCAGAATCGAAAGTTTCTGCTCAGAATACAGCCGTGCCCCACCTGGCCATGCGGAAATACATTTACCTTTTTCCACGGGTGGAGGATGCTGAGTATATCTTTTTGTTGAACACCCCCGAAGTCTATCCCGCCTCGCCCGACGAGTACAAACGCAAGGTGGAGGAATTCAGAAATTCGGTCGAATGGGAGGTGTTGAAGGAAAATAAATCCGTTTTGCTTTTCAAAAAGAGGAAAGCCGTTCTTCCATAGAAGAGTCTGGGCCTAAGCATAAGGGTTAAGGGTCACGCGAAGTGCGCAAAGGGGTTGTTTTCCGCGTTTCGTGGGTTGAAGAGAGCGAAGGACGCAAAGACAAAATGCAATAAAACGGTCCAGCTTAGCGTCTTCCGAATGCTTTCGGAACCATCCCAGCCAACGAAATCCCGAAAGCATTCGGGAGGGCCCAAAGATCTTGGCGATCCCGATTTCTATCGGGATTGCGATACTGATCATATTAGGCTGATTTTCCACGAACTTTACTTGCTCCCGTAGCGGAAGGATAAAAAAAAGTCTTATATTTAAATTCATTCATTTACTAACCCAATGTTTTCGCCCTATGAGTACTGCAATTAACTCCTGGACCAAAGAAGATTTTAGCTGCTATCTGATGATTGTAGCCGCTGCCGCAGACGGTGTGATTGAGGAAGCCGAAATTGAGCATATCAAGGAGACAGCCGGAGAGGCAACCTTCGAAAAAATGTTTGCCGCTTTCAACGCGGCCATGCTGGCCCCTGCCCTGGCCTATAAAAATGCCCACGATCTGGATGCGGACGCAGTTGACGAAGCCCTGCACGATGCCATGAGCGTTTATATGGCCGACGGCGACTTCGACCAGTCTGAACTGGATCAGTTTGAAAGATTGAAAAAATCTCTTTCCTGAGATTTTTCACTTCATAGTAAAAGGTGCAAAGGAGTTTTCCTCTGCACCTTTTTTTTGATGGATACTTCGAATTTCCTCGTTGGACCCGGTCTTCTTTGGTTTATGAGGTCTCCTGTCGAAATTCAATCAGAATTCAACTGTAAACCGCAAACCGTAGACCGTAGATGTAAACTGTCATTTCTTCAACCCCAGTGTATATCCCAACCCAAACATCACCCAGCCTGTGGGGCCGTATCCTACTTCCGTGTAAACCTGAAAAGGGGCCTTTACTTCGTAACGAATCCCGGCCACCAGGCCGGCCTTCAGTTTGCGTTTGACGAAAAAATTGAAGTTATCGAGCGGATTTTGGGGAATGGTGGTCTTGCCGATCCGCGCTCCCAAAAAGCCGGTCACATAGACGTCTGTGTGGTGAACTTCGGGAAATTTCTTTTGCAATCCAGCCAGGTCCCAGAGGTGCAGGGTGGCGCAGGCGCCGGGAAAAAACCAGTTTACCCGCTTGTCGGCCCACAACCAGCCGCCGTTGGCGTAGGTAAACCAGACTTCCTTTTCCAGGGCCGTGCCCCAGGAAAAATACACTCCCGCCGAGGCATATTTCATGATCCCGTATTCGCCCCTTAACTCAACGGGCAGATTGAGGCCTGTGCTGTGCAACAGGGAGGTGCCGAGGGAAAAATTAAGGTTTCCAGGCTGGTAAAGCTGGGCCTGAAGGCCAAAAATACCTGTCAGGGAAAAGGCGAGGAAAATGGCAATGGTTCTCATACTTTTTTCCCGAAGATGGGCAGTGAGAACAAGGCAAAAAATGATCCAGGTCAAATTGGAGAGAAATTTTTACCAGGGGCCTGCCCCGAAAAGCAAAAGCCCGAAGAATTCTGGATTCTCCGGGCTTTTATTATGGTAGTTCGCAAAACTGCGATCGGGAAAGTTCTTCTTTTGGGTTGGGGGACTCTTAGTAACGTCCGCCGCCACCACCGTAGCCGCCGCGTCCGCCATCGCGTCCACCGCCACCGCCGTAGCCGCCACCGCCAGAGCGTCCGCCACCACCGTAGCCGCCGCGTCCACCGCCTCCACCAGAACGTCCACCTCCACCGTAGCCACCGCGTCCGCCGCCTCCACCACCGCGATCTTCACGGGGAGTAGCAACTTTCACTACGATTTGGTTTCCATCCACAACGGAATCATTCAGATTGGAAATGGCTTCATTTCCTTCAGAATCATCTGGCATTTCGACAAATCCGAATCCTTTGGATTTACCAGTTTCGCGGTCCATGATTACTTTGGCACTGTCAACCTGACCGAATTGCTCAAATAATTCCTGCAATGTTTCGCTGCTGGTAGAATAATTAAGTTTTGCTACAAAAATGTTCATGTTAATAAATTGAATTTGAATAAAAATCCCTTAATCCAGCTTCAAATTAAGCCACTGGCTCAGAGAGGATAACGGAAGCAAAATACGACTTTTTAAGACTGTTATTTTAAAAAGCTATTTTTTTATTTCTGAGGAGGTTGTGGATGGCCCTGCGATTAAATTTTTACCAAAATCAAAATCTCCTTTTCGAGCCCAACAGGCACCTTTTCATCATTTTTTAAAGATTTGTCACCCTACTGCCGTCAGGAGTTTTCACCCAACCTACCTGCGTGCGGCCTGCACATGCATCCAGTCGTAATTGGCCACGCGTCCCAGACTTACCCAGCCTTCTTCTTCCCAGAATTCCCACCAGCGATCATACTCAGGACGGGCAAAGGCGGCCTGATCGCGGCCCCACTCAAGTTTATTGCGTTCCGTGTCAAAATCTATGGCAATGCCCCAGGCATGGGTTGACCACTGGGTGCCGCCCCGCTTTTTGCGTTTGTTATAACATCCGCCCCAAAGATCCAGGTGAAGCTGAGCAATGCGCTCCACCCCATAGTGGTTTTTCACTTTGGTCAGGACCCGCACCACGGAGCTAGCCACCTTTTCGTGACAGGTAAAGCGATTTACTTTCTGGCCGACATCCCAGTTGATTTTGAGGGTATAAGGCACGTCCACACTGGTCAGATGGGTACCCACCTCGCCGTAAAATTTGACCAGATCAGCTTCTTTCTCCACGGGCCAGCCGTTTGGATTGGCCGGATTGGGGGGAATATCGCGCCAGGGATCGGGCAATTTGCCATGCTCTTCCAGATACACCAGACTGCCGTAGGCAAAATCCGTCATGGGGCCCCAGAGTCCATCAATGGCGCCGGTCTCGATTTTCTGGTCTTTGGCCAGCAACTGAATGAAGGCCACCAGTTTGCGTTCACGGCCCCCACTCAGGATGGCGTCGCAGTGATTGGGGGATAATTCGGCTTTGCGGCCCTGCAGAATCTGATCCAGGCGATATTGCATGCGCTGGTCAATGATTCCGTTTTGGGCAAATTCAGGATATTGAAGGGCTCTTTGGCCGTATCTGACTACGTCGCGGGTGATGCTCATGGGTTTCTGGTTAAATGTTGAGGCTTAAAATGCGTTTTTTCAAAGGTAATTCCAAACCTGGAACTGCCACCCGTACTGATTTCGAGCCATTCAAAACATCTTTGCAGGGAATCAGTTATTTCAGGATAACATTTAACTTATGAAATCAATTCTCGCCTCATTCTTGCTTGCTTTTGCTCTCTTGTTCAGCATTTCCATCGCAAATGCTGACAACTCTCTGCCTGGCGGCGACAAAAGCGCCAGCTTCACTTTGCACAACAAAACCCTGAAATCCATCCCCCTGATTATTCCCGGGGTGATGAATCCCAACCTTTCGCCCATGTCAAACAGCGCGGTGGATCTGGCTTTGGGACAAAAAATCCTGTTTAAGTACAAAGGCAAAAAGCAGGTGCTGCTGATTGTGAGCAAGGACCTGGAAGGTCAGACCCTTGACGTGGCTGGATTGCTGAAGGAACGCAAAAAGGCCTTGGGCATTGAGGATGAGGCAGAAGAAACGGAGTAATCCTCACAAAAAATCCCGAAAATTTTCCATGGTTGCGCCTTCCAGCCTGAATTCTTCCAGAACCTGATGTTCGGGTGCCTCCAGTAAACTCCTGAGGAAGATGACATCGTCCTCATGGATGCCTGTGCCTGAAGAACCCCTTCCATTGGCTTTGTACACCGTAAACATGATGGAGCCAAAGCTACCTATTTTCACTTCCACCTTTTCTCCCTCCTGGTTCAGATCCTTTACCAATTGGTCCAGGCGGGCGTAATAATCGTCGATCAGACGGGCGTAGGCATCGTTGATCAGGGTGAAGGCGAGGCGCAGACGGGTATTGGCCATGCAGGTTTCATACACTTCGGGGTGTTTCAGCCGGGCGTACTGCAGGTACCAGGAGATGAATATTCTGAATTCGTAAAAGGCATAATGGGTGGACGTAACCTCCTTCAGGTATTCGGCCCAGGCCATTTCATCCTCAAAGCCATGGCAGCGGTTTTTGTAATAATAATCGTACAATTCGTAGCTGGCCAACGTGCCCTGATAATAGGCATCAAACTCGTCGAGCATGCCATAAATTCCGCTGGATTGTGAGCTGATATACATGCCGTCCTTTTCCCCGATATAGGTCTTGTACCTGAATATTTTCTTCTGCAAACTGTCCGTAACAAAAGCGTTGAGGGCAATGGAATTGTAAACGGGGCCTTTTTTGACGGGTATTTCCACCCCTTCTGCGATAAAGTAGCCCGCGTCATACTCCCAGGACGGGTCGCGGTCGGCCACCAGATCGTTCAGTTCGTGGCAACTTTCATGGACCACTGTGTTGAGGTCTTCACAGACGTTTTTGGGATCAGTCACATCCACATACTGTTCAAATTTGTATTTGCCCACCTCCCGCAAAATGACGGCAGCATTGGTGGTTTCAGCATTGGCCAGGTCCAGCAGGGCTTTGCGAAAAGGCTGTTTGTTGCTTTGGGCTGACAAAATCAGGCCCTGCATGAGCATCAGGATACCCGGGAGGAGAATCCGCAATTTTTTATTTTTCATACCACTTACTTCTTGTCGGGAATGTTCCGCGCGGAACGCCTTTTCCATCCTTTTACCCCTTCAAACCAGATCACCCCGGCAAAACCTGCCAGGATACTGAGGCCAAGCTGTTTCAAGTCGGGAGTTTCAAACTGAAAAAAGCGGGCCAGGGGCGGGATGTAAATGAGCGATGCCGTGAGGACCACAGTTATGCCAATCATCATTGGTAACAGGCGGTTTTTATACCTGAGGGTGGTAAGTACTGAATAGTAAAAGGAACGGTTGACCAGGGTAAGGAAAATATTGGCCGAGATCAGCACCGTAAATACCATGGCCCGCACCTGACCTTCTGCCCATTCCTGATCCACCCCATAGCGATAGATAAATAGTGCCGCCGCCGCAATGGCCAGGCCCTGAATCAGGCTGGTAAGCAGTTCGCGGCCGCTGAAAAAGGTGCTGCTGAAGGGCCTTGGCTTTTGGAGCATGGTATCTTTTTCCATGGGTTCGTTTTCATAAATGATGGAACAGGTAGGTCCCATGATCAGCTCCATGAAAATGATGTGTATGGGGGAAAAAATATTCGGATAAATCCAGCCCAGGGCCAATGGCAGAAATATCACCAGAATAATGGGCAGGTGAATGGAAATGATGTACTGGATCGCCTTTTTCAGGTTGCTGTAAATCTTTCTTCCCATAGCGACTGCATCCACCATTTTCGACAGGTCGTCTTCCAGCAGAATCAGGGAGGCGGCCTGTTTGGCAATTTCGGTGCCCTTTTCCCCCATGGCAATTCCAATATGTGCCGACTTCAATGCGGGACCGTCATTGATCCCGTCACCGGTCATGGCCACTATTTCTTTATTGGCTTTCAGCGCATTGATGATCCTAAGCTTGGCTTCCGGAAACATTCGGGTGAAAATCCGGGTGTCGGCCACCCTGGCCTCCAGTTCGGCCTCGCTCATTTCCATGAGCTCGTCGCCATTCAGGGCTTTTTCAAAGCCCTGAAAATCAATCTCCCGGGCGATGGCCCGGGTGGTATTGGCATTGTCGCCGGTCACAATCTTGACCTCGATGCCTGCCTGGTAAAACTGGCTGAATACCTCGCTGATGTTGGCTTTGGGGGGATCGTAAAAGGCGATGATGCCTTTGAACCCGAATTTGAGTTCCTGTTGCTCACCCGGAAAATCTTCCCCTTCAAAAAGTGATTCCCCCACTCCCAGCACCCGATAGCCATCTTTTGTAAGAGTTTCGATCGCTGCTTCCACCTCCTTGACCCGGGCTTCGCCCAGATTGGAAACCCGGATCAGGGCCTCGGGCGCCCCTTTGGCTGCGATAATTCGCCTGCCTTCGGCATTGGCGAATACATGGGTCATCATGGGCGGCCTGCCGCCCAGGGGATATTCGTGCTGCATTTGAAAATGCAGCCGGTCCTCGCCGCCGATCAGTTGGGTGTAGGCTTCATGCAAGGCCACCTCCATGGGATCGAAGGGAATGGGTTCGCTGGCCCACATGGCGAAGGAGATCAGTTCCTTTTCGGCCTCCCTCAAAGGCTGATCCGGGGCGATAATTCGCCCTTCTGCGGGAACAAACAACCTGGCCAGGTTCATTCTGTTTTCGGTGATAGTCCCGGTCTTATCCGTACAGATCACGGTGGCGCTGCCCAGGGTCTCCACGGTTTTCATTTGCTTGACCACGATCCCCATTTTCATGAGGCGCCAGGCGCCGAGGGCCATGAAAGTGGTGAAGGCCACGGGAATTTCTTCAGGCAGGATGCTCATGGCCAGAGTCAGGGCCTTCAGCAGGCTATCCAGAAAATCGCGGCTTTCGAAAAAATTGATTCCCCAGACAATCAGAAAAACCACCCCGCCTGCAAAGACCATTTTCTTTACAAAGTTGTTGATTTGCTTTTCCAGAGGGGTTTTCTCTTCCTCCACTTTCTGCAGGCTCAGGCCGATCTCACCCCAGCGGGTTTCATTGCCAATGGCAGTCACCTGCACCAGGGCCAGACCGCTGGCCACGGTGGTGCCCCGGAAAACCTGACGGTTTTCCGCAGTGGAATCCTTGAAAACGGAAAGTGACTCGCCCGTCAGGATGGACTCATTGACTGAAAAATCGTTGGAATGCAGAATCTCCCCGTCGGCAGCGATGATGGTGCCTTCCTCCACCATCAGACAATCCCCCATGACCAGCTCCTCCGTCCCGATTTCCACCACGGCTCCGTCCCTGATCACCTTGCAGGCGGGTTGGGAAAAACTTTTCAGTTTTTCCAGGGCATTGCGGCTGCGCTTGTCCTGGTAAAGTGAAATAGCGGCCACCAACACAATGGCCGTGGCCAGAAAAATGCCGTCGCCCCAGTCACCATTGACGAAATAGAGGAGTGAAGCGACCAGCAGCAACAGCACCATGGGCTCTTTGGCCAGGTCTTTGATTGCTTCCCAGACGGGGTTCTCCTTTTTGAATTCGAGGCGGTTTGCGCCATATTTTGCCCTTGCTTCCGCCACTTGAGTGGCGGACAGTCCCTGGATATTGAGGTGAGTGAGCGGCATGGGCGGTAGAGAAGATCCGGGGTGATCCCCCTACACCTTCCTCAGATCATAAATATCCTTTCTGCGGTCCTTGAGGTTGCGTACGCTGCCAAACTGGTTCAGTTCTCTCAGCAGATCCAGATCCACATCTGCGATGAGGATCATTTCTGTGTTGGGTGTGGCCTCGGCCTTGATGCCATTGGTGGGGAAGGCGAAATCGCAGGGCGTAAAGACCATGGATTGGGCAAACTGGATGTCCATGTTGTGCACTTTGGGCAGGTTGCCCACGCTGCCTGCAATGGCCACATAGCACTCATTTTCAATGGCGCGGGCCTGGGCGCAATGCCGCACCCGCGAATATCCGTTTTGGGTATCTGTGAGGAAGGGCACAAAGAGAATATCCATTCCATCGTCGGCCAGGAGGCGGCTGAGTTCAGGAAATTCCACATCGTAACAAATCAGAATGCCGATCTTGCCGCAATCTGTATCAAAAACTTTCAGTTTTTTGCCTACCTGCATGCCCCAGACGCGGGCCTCGTCGGGGGTGACGTGTATTTTTTCGTAGCCTTCCACCGTGCCGTCGCGTTTGCAGAGGTATCCTACATTATAAAGTAGATCATTGCGAATCTCGGGCATGCTGCCCGTGATGATATTGATGTTGTAGGAAATAGCCAGCTCGGAAAATTTCTTCACCAGGGCACCTGTATGGCGGGCCAGTTCGCGGATCGCTTCAGGCTCAGAAAGGTGATTATTTTCCGCCATGAGGGGCGCATTGAAAAACTCGGGAAAAAGCGCAAAATCTGAGCGGTAACCCGAAACGGCATCCACAAAAAACTCCACCTGCTGAATCAGATCCTCCAGGGTACGGTAAGACCGCATTTGCCATTGAATCAGTCCCAAACGAACCACTTTTTTGATTACACTGGCTTTCTGGGTTTGCTTTTCATAGTAGATATTGTCCCATTCCAGCAGCACGGCATAATCCCGGGAGGCCTTGTCGCCCTCCAGATAATTGGTCATGATGCGGGTGGGGTGAAAGTCGTTGGAAATCTGAAAATTGAGCACTGGGTCGTGAATTTCCTTTCTCCTGACCCGTTCAATGTACTCCCGGGGTGAAATCTCATCCGCGTATTTGTGGTAACTGGGAATCCTGCCGCCAAAGGCAACTCCCCGCAGATTGAGCCGTTCGCACAGTTCCTTGCGGTAATCATACAGGCGGCGACCCAGTCTCAGACCCCGAAATTCGGGCTTGATGAAAATATCAATGCCGTATAAAACATCCCCGTCTTTGGTATGGGTCTTGAAGGTATAATTTCCCGTGATTTCCTTGTAGGTATGTCCGTCTCCAAACTTTGCATAATCCACGATGATGGAAAGCGCACAGCCTGCAATGTGGTTATTGACCTTGATCACCACCTGCCCCTCTGGAAAACGGCTGATCAGCGCTTCAATGTGGTGTTCCTTCCAATATGAATCGGGCATATTGGTGTAGGATTCTATCATCGCCTCCTTCAGCTCAGTATAGTCGGTGAGACTCAAATAAGTCAGTTCAATATTTTCAATTTCGTTCATCATATACAGGCAAAGGTACGCAAAACAGGGGTAAAATGCAGATTTAAGCGAAAATGAGGCCCCTCAGAAAGGCTGGGAGAGTCACTTCATCCGCGGAGCAGGCAGAAATTGGCAATTGTCTCAGGGATGGGCTTTCGGGTTGAATAATCTGTCAATTTTTCCTAAATTTATAGCCACCCATTTCAAAAAATTCAATTCAGATGAGTACCCAGGCCAAACGGGAAAATCCCGTACAGGAAAAAGAGAACAAGGAAAACGGATTCGCAGGCAATCAGACCCAGACCATGGGCAAAACCCTGGCGCCGCCTCCCTTTCAGCTTCAGACCGATCCCGTGCAACGCAAGGAGGATGAGTCTGAGGAAACGGTCCAGAAAAAGGATCCCACGCCCAAAAATTCTTACGCTGACGCGACGCCAGCGCAGGAAGCCATCATTCAGAAGGCATTCGACAAAGCCAGGCCCATCATGTCTGTTGCCATCAATAAGCTTGCAACCGCCGCCGCGGACCCCAAAAAGATGGATGCTGGCACCAAAGCCCTGCTGCAACGGCATTTTCACACCACAGACGGGGACCATGTCAAAGAAATTCTCAAAAAGATGCGCACCATCAAATCGCACCTCGACACGGGAATCAATTTTGAAGTGGAAAATGAGGCCGGCAATACCCTCGGGTACGTTTATAAATTCCTTTTCTGGCATGTGGGCAAGATTCATATCGTATTCCCGCTTTACCAAAATTCATCTGAGGAAACCCAGATTGGGACCATCATCCACGAGGTGGCTCACCGCTTCACGGGCGTAGCCGACAAGGCCTACGTATGGCAGAGCGAGTATGCCACCCTTTCCCGCAAAGACGCCATGAATAACGCAGACAGCTACGCTTCCTTTGCCATGGAAGCCAATGGAAGGTCGGCCAGATAAATCTCCATGGTCAAAAGCAGAAACCCAATATTTTTGATCCTGATCGCAGGTATCGTATTTTGGGGAGGTTTTGCAGGATGTATAAACGGAAATCAAATGCAACGCAACAGCGCCAGATTACTGAGCAATAAGCAACTCGAATTTGTTCCAGATCAGCCCGAGAAATGCAGGATTGTGGAAGGGGATCACTTTGTGCTGGTCATTACCCAGCAAAACAGAAAGTCTTTTTTCCGGTCAGACAATCGCTTCGCCGAAGAATTTCTGATCGACCTGAACGCGGTTCCTGACGGGTCTCATACCTTCCAACTGCCCATTCCCGAAAGCAAAGCATGCTACAAGGCGGGTTTTCACATGATCACCTTTCTCGATTTTGCCCCGAAGGGGAATCTCACCCTGGAAAAGCAAAACGGCAAAGTCAAAGGCAAGGTGGATCTCAGTTTGAAAAATGAACTTCAGATGGAAGGCACGGAGAAAGAAGGTCATTTTGAAATGACATTCACGGTCGAAAACTGATGAAGATTCTGGGACCCCGGGAGTGGGAAACATACGCACCCAACCTGCAGGGAGTAATCATTCACCAGGCTGATTTCCGCGATTGTGATTTGCGGAAATTCAATTTCACCCGGGCCATTCTCACCGAGGCCGACTTCAGCTACGCTGACCTTTCCAAAGCAGATTTTACGGGTGCCAACCTTACCCGGGCCATTTTTCGCAAGGCAGAACTGGAATTTACCTCGTTCAGGCAGGCCCAACTGGTGCACACCATTTTTTCGGAATGCAATCTCAAAGGAGCTGATTTTCGCGAGGCCAACCTCGAAGGCTGCGCCTGGCCCCTGAGTTGCGACGCCTTTGCCGGCGTCTGGCACAGCCCGGAGAATATCGCCACCTTTCTGGCGCTCATGCCTTTGCTGCGCAAAATCGATCCTGCGTTGGTTGAAACCCTGCGCCCCTGGATGCAGCAGGGCGTTCCCCTGCCCGACGAGGCGGAGCTTCATAAATACCAAAATCCGGAGGATTGACCATGGAACCCGAAAAAGGCAGCAAGGAAAATCCCCTGGAACTGAAAAAGGAAGAAATGCAATCCGTTCTACCGTTTCAGGTGGCGAATGAGGGAATGCCCGAAAAAAATCCCAAAAAGGAAGAAAAATCGGGTGGTCCGGGTTTCTTTTCCCCGGTGGAGGAAGAACGGGAAGAGCCCAAAAAGGAAAAATCAGGCCCTGAAAATTCTGGTCGCAGTACGCCATTTGGCAACATGCTGCCCGAAAATTCAGAAAAGCCATTACCCCATACCCAGAAAAAACCGAATCAGGAAAGAGTCCATTTCGATCCTGAGAATCCGCTCCCGGCGGCTGAACAGGAATCAGCTTCCCCTGATTTGGAAAAATCTCATCCCCTGATTACCTATCCCGAAAAGGAAAATCCTCCACAGAATCTCTTACAGGCCGATCCTTCAGATCCGGACCTTTCTCCCGAAGAAAAGCTGGCCGCTTTGTGGGAACGATATTCAGCGGGCCAAATGGGGGTGCAGGCCCTGGCCTCGGCCCTGGTTCCATTTGCCTCCACCCAACCCGAGCCTATCATTGAGATGATTCGCAAATTGCCTGAAAATGAGCGGGAGGCCCTGTGTAAAACCATGGTTGGTCTGGCCGATGACCGCACCCTGTCAGGATTTGCCCTGCCCTTGCTGCAAAAAATGGCAGGTGAATTAGGTGGATTTTTCAATCCTGCGCATTGGGAGGAAAACTGGACCCTGGCTTCACGGGTCAATGCACTTCTGATGGAAATCAATGCCCGCAGAAGGGCTGATTCGGAGAAATCTACCTGAGAAATTTGCCCGGGACCGCATTACCGGTCAATTTTCAAACTGAAGATTGAAGGGTGCATCCAAAATTTCTTCAGAAGTCGGGATTTTCCCCATATCACCCAGAATCTCAATCTTAATTTCATCAAACCAGATTCGGCCTGTTCCCACCAGCAACGCTCCAAAATTAAGATTGGAACTATAAACCGGCACATCCAGTTCTATTTCGTATTTCTTCCAGTCAGTTGTTCCTTTGACGGGACGGTTTTGCATATTGTCAAATCTCAGGGGATGCTCAGAATATTTATCATCCACCCGCAGCCAAAGGCCCGCCCAGCCTTTCACGTGATCCGTTTTCATAAATCCCGACAACCTGATCTTTTTGCCCAGGTGTTTTTCAGCCGAACAGGTTTGCATCAGGGTGCCAAAACCTTTGATTTTTTCCGCTTTGGAGGCAATAAATGCAGCTCCTTTGCCTGATTGCAGGACTTCATAATCCATTCCCATATCGTACTGGTCGGCCATATTGCCCGATTTGTGCCAGCCTTGGGGAAGGCCGGGAAAAAAGGTAAAGGAATAAAGCAGGAGAGAGCAGGGAAATGCTATAAGAATAAACAGATTGGTTTTCATGACAGAATTTGGGACGTTTCTTAAATGGAATAATTATCCTTCAAGAGTCTCCCGTAAATTTGAAAGGTTGCACGAATCACCCTTCAAATCACTTTCTGCGCAAAAAAAGTCCTGACCGTTAAATCATTCCCCGCATTCGCGGATCACGGATTCCCAATGTACTCAGACTTGCTGAGGGGGCTGCCCAGGGCTTCGCCCAGTTTGTCGGGGCGCGACCAGGTGCTGGAATCGTGGGTGCGGCGCACGTATTCGGCCAGTTCGGTCTGACTGATGCCTTTGAGTTCCTCGATCGTCTTGATGCCTTTTTCCTTGACAAAGCCAATCAGGAATTTGCGGGCCAGCGATTGTCCTTTGGCCGGTCCGGCTGCGATACCCCAGGCAGTAGCCGCATAAATGGCCACTTCGTTATTCATCACATCGCTGATTTTCACCTTCTTATCGCTCTTCTTTTTGGAGCCTTCGGGAAGATCGGGATCCACCAACCCAAGATCGGCATAGGAAACAGTGGTTTTGCGCACAGGATGCAGGTAGCCAAAACGGGCCCGGTTGACCTGGGCCAGCTTCATTTCTACATCACCCGCGGATGACTGGATCAGGGTGAGGTAGCGGGGATCTGACTGCAGGACCGCCATGGCTTCCAGTCCGCTGACCCAAACCCGGTTTTGGTGGTCGTACACCACGATTTTACCCAGATTTTTATTGTGCTCCTCCGCCGGATGGTCCACCTGCTGGCCTGGCTTGAAGCGGGTGTCGCGGGTGGTGATTTTGGGCATCTTCGACTTTCCGTCGTTGATCAGGATGCCGTAATTGGCAAATTGCTTCTGGTAGTAGGCGGGATCGGCCTTTTTCAGGTCGCCCAACAGACCCACGAAGGAGGCGCCGGCAAACTGGATAAAGCCCAGACTGATGCGCATGATGTCCACGGTGTTGATGCTGTGAAAATCGCCTTCGCCCACGGCCACGGAGCCCAGCACTTTGGCTTCCCCTTCGGGGAATCCATGATTACCTTTCAGGTCGCGGTACACCTGGGCTCCCCTTTCACCGCCCGTCGGGCGGTTGAAACTGCCTTTCTGGTCCGAAATGGACATGGGCGACCACACATCTTCGTAGATGCCAATGGTGGATTCGGGCTTGGTGTTGTAGGAAGCAGTGGTTTCGTTTCCTTCCTTGCCCGTAAATTTCACCGAAACTTTGTGGCGCTTCACCTCTTTCACCAACGGAGTTTTTTCCGGGTCATTGATGCGGTCAATGATGTCTTTGAGGCTGTCATTTTTGGCCACTGCCGCAGCTTTGGCGATTTCCAGCTTTTCAGAGACCAGTTTTTGGTGGTCAATCGCTTTTTGAATGTGGCCCGAAAGTTTGGTGAGGTCGCCGGAAGTCAGCTTTTTCTTGCCGAGCACCTTGAGGGCGCTTCCTGTTTCGACCATGGCAGTATAGCCTTTATTGAGACAGTACTTTTCGTCTGCCTCGCTCATACCCACATCTTCTGAAGAGCTGCGCACGCCCTGAATCCGTTTCTTGAGGCTGCCCAGAGATTCTTTCAGGCCTGTGGTATCGAGGGTGGCGGGATCAAATTCGGGCTGGGCCGTAGCGGTGGCAATACTTTCCAGATTCTGCCCCAGATCTTTGCCGATATTCGTGCTTTCTGCGGTGAGGTTGGTGATTCCTTCCACATCTGTGGCCCACCAGGCCCGGGCAATGGCCCGTACCTGCGGACCTATCTCTTTTTCCATATTGGCCAATGCGGCCTCGTACGCCTCCTTTTTCCCCACATTTTCGGGATCCTTCACATATTCGCCGTAAAGCGGATTCAGCACACTGTTGCGGTAATTGCGAATCAGGGCCCAGGCCTTTTTGGCGGTTTTCATTTTGCCTTTTCCTGCGATCAGTTCGGGCAGATTGACATACAGAAAATCCTCCACGCTGGCATCCACGATCTGAAAATCTGAAGCCATATTGGCTTCAACCTGGGCTTCCAGCGATCCTTCTGCGGGAGCAGGACCCGTGGGCGCAGCCAGCCCGGGAAGCTTGGTATGATCTGTGATTTTCTCTTTATTGAAGCCTTTTGAGCTGCTCACATTGCCGCTGCCGCTTGATTTCGCCTTGGTGGAAGGACGCTCGGCCACGGGCATGGTGGCTTCAATGGCGGTTTGCACTGCGGTAAATTTATCCGAAATACCTTCGTCCACCGCTTTTTGCAGATCTAGGTAACCCGGCAGCTTGCTGTAATCTTTGGATTTGGAAAAGCGCTTCACCTGATCCAGGATTCCTTTCAGACCGCCTTTGGCGGTCTTGAGGTAGCCCAGCCTTTTCTTGGCGGTATCCTCGCCATGAATGGCCTGGAAAAGCAGATCCAGATTTTTGAGATCGCCTTTTTTCAGGTCCCAGCCTGCGTAGGTATCGGGGTGATACAGGGAGCCGGGGGGCGGATTCTGGGTTTCGGCACCCTTGAGAATATTGCGGGTCGCAACCAGGGTACTTTCCAGTCCGCTCAGGGTTTTGCGGGCCCAGCCATTTTTGGTATTGGCCACCGCCGTTCCAATGGCCGCTGCAATGGGATCAGGATCTCCATCCATGCAGGCCGCAGGCGCAAAAGGATCGACCATCTGGCAGGATTCTCCCTCACCTTCCAGGCCCGAATTTTCGCCATTGTCCTCGCATACCTGAGGATCAAATTCTGGCGGAGCCAGGCAAACGGTGGTTTCGTCACCGTAGGCGTAGGGATTGGACTCGGTCTCTGAAACAGGAGCTTTGGTTTTCGGATCGGGCATGATCGGGTAATTTATTAACTGACTCTCTTTGGGATACCTTGAGGGTACAAATTTCCATAATTTATTTTAATATCACAGAAGACAATGCTCATTTTCAGGGTGATAAAATCAAGAGTGTCGGCAAGTATTCCCTTTAGCTGTGCTTTACGCCAATCATTTCCCTGAAAATATTATATTGGACAAAAACTCATCCCCATGAAGCACCCCTGCACAGTCTTTCTGTTCCTGCTGTTTCTCCTGACCTGGTCAAGCACCTTCAGTCAGGCGACTTCCTCCCTTGACTCGGCCCGCTGTACGGAAATGTATAACCTGCTGACCGGAAATTTTTACGAGGAAATGAAAGCCAGAATTGACCTGGGTTATCCCTGCGAGTGCACAGGATGGGATGTGACATCCCGGACTCCCATGCGGCGGGGTTGGTTTCCGGGCAAAGTACTTATTTCCGTGCTGGACCGCCTCACCCACCGGGGAAACAACGTCCAGGCCTATACCCTGCTTTCTGAGGCCCTGCAAAACGAACAAAGCGAAAACCGCGACCAGTTTCTCCTGGTCCTGATTGCCAAAACAGCCAGCCTCCGGGCAGACATCAACTGGTGGGATATATTCATGGAAAATTCCTCCAACCGCAACAGCACCCAGATCATGGAGGCCCTGTCAGGAAAATCCAAATTCGAAGACCAGGAAAGCGCAATTACCACTGCCTTTCTTAAAAAATTCCCGGAGTATATTGACTGGTTTACCCAAAAATATGGCTACCACAAATCCATGTACAGGCTGGCAGCCTATTCCTTTGGTCACGACGAGGCATTTTTTGAAAAACAACTCAATGAAGTGGGCTGCTTTCCCGCCAAAAGCGACGGACTGAAAGCAGAGCGAATGCTGGCTTCTTCTCCTCATACCCAAACCGGCTTTGTGGCCCTGGGGCCCCTGCTCCCCAGCCAGCTGGATTACGAGCGGTTTATTCTGGCGCTCAAAGAGCACGGAGCCGGCTTCGACTACCGGGATTCTCAGGGGCACAACCTCCTGCAGCAGGCCGTGGCTGGTAAAAATCCCCGGCTTGCCATGGCCTTCGGCAATACCCTCACCTGGGACTGGGCCGTAAGCGACCGCAACGGGCAAAATTTGCTGCATCTGGCCGTACCTTCCAAAGACCTTGAAATCTTAACCTATCTGAAAAGCAAGGGCGTGCCCCTCGACAAAAAAGACAAGACGGGCAAAACCCCGGCGGATTATGTGGAGGCCTGGGACGTGGTTTTGCGGGAAATGCTGGGCGGAAAACTTTCCCCCAAAGAAACCAATACGATGAAAGTGTACCACCTGGCCCTGAAAAAGAGCACGGACTACACCTCTGAGGACCTGGCTTTTGTCAAAGCCCTGGATGCAAATCTGGATTTCGACCACAATATTCAGCGCCCCAAAGGGGATTACTGGAATTCAACCACCTCCCTCAACCTCCTCCAACTGGCCAACAGCAACCAGTCCTATCCGCTTCTGTATCGTTTATTGCAGGTGTATCCCCACGAAGTAAACATTGATTTCCGCAAAAGCAACGAGGAAAATCTGGCCGCCTCCAACTGGGAGTACTTCCGCAATGTCCTTCAGGTGGATCAAAACAGTCTGACCTGGTTTCGCAAGGAAGTGATGGACGCCTACAAAAATCTGAAGACTGAAAGTCCGAAGGCCCACCAAATGCTGCAAATCCTGCAGGAAAGCGGCTACCAGGCCCGGGACGGATCTTTTTACGACCACTGGAATCAACCTCTGGTCATGGGCACTTTTGAAAAACTCCTGCCCTTCGACAAAAGTCCGCTGACCCTGTACATGAGGGGAGGCAAATGGGGGATCGTTGCTCTGGATGGCCATGAACTAACCCCTCCCAGATATGAGAAGGTGGAAAGGGTCGCCACAGGTTATGGCACCTTTGGTGCCCGTTATTATTTTGAGTGTCAGGAAGGAAGCAGCCGCAAACTGCTGCTTTTTCAGTATTTTCTTTCCATTGGCAAAGAATTTGAAGAGGAGCTTCCCCCCGGAAAAATCACCCGTTTTGAGATGGGAGAGCGCGACGTGTACCTTCACACTGAATCAGGGGGCAAAAAAGGTCTGCTAAAAATCGATTATAAAACCCTCAAACCCCTGCTTTCCTGCCAGTACGACGAAATTGTCCTGCTTGGCCAGGGCACTTTCGACAATAAGTATAAGGTGAAACAAAACGGCCTTTACTCAACCTACTCAGATGGAATGGCCGAATCCTACCTGAAGTTCAAATACGAAGACATCAGTTATAATCCCACCACCCACAAATTCTCCGGCCTGAAAAAAGGCAAATGGAAGGAGATTTAAACCCCCTTCCATCTTACCAAAATCCATTCTGCCTGAAACAGGAAAGGAGCCCGAAGGCTCCTTTCTGCAAGATATTGAAAACCACAAATGTGTGATGAATTCAATGATCAGTCCTGATCAGGGATTGGCGTGAAACTCCTGCACCTGCACCACGCCCATTTCCAGTTCCCTTATTTCCAGCATCAGGGTGGATGGGTCCTTCAGCGTGAAGACAATCTCGGTCTGGGCAGATTCGCTCAGGAAGGTGATGCTTTCGCGGCTTTGTACTTTCACCAGAAACTGTTGTGAATCGCCTTCAGCTTCGGTTCCGATCATCAGAGTGGCTTCGGTGCCAGAGGTCATCTGAATAGGCCTGCGGGTGGCTATCCCTTCAGTCGGGCGGGTAATTTCCTCTCCATAAAGCATTTCAGCATTAATATTGAAAGAGATCAGGGTCACACCGCGGGCATCATCGCTCACCCATTCACCAACCAGCGAAGTGGTTTGGAAAATGCCGGGCACTTCGAAGCCGATCGGATCCTGGATTTGCAAATCGCAGCCCTCCACCACAATAGCCAACAATTCGTCGTGAGACATTTCCAGGATGAAGCTGGCGCCTTCCGTGATCAGAACCAACCTTTGACGTACATGGTCAATCACAATCTCCCCCGTCAGCAAAGTCTCATCACCTTCCAGAAATTCAATGTCGGTCAGTTGGGTAATGCGCCCCGCAGGTGCAGTACATTTCTCGCTGATTTTGGCCAGTTGAATCACCTTTTCAGTGTCAGTAATTCTGAAATGGGTCTTGTCGCAGGCAGGGGTAATAGGTTCGGTAGCATCCAAAATAGCCTGAGTGGCATGTTCGGCAATCTGCAGGGGGCTGACCGTGGCTCCCATGATGACATCATTTTTCAAAAGATCTTCCTGGGTGGAACATCCCGACAAAATGATCAAAGCAAGAAGGGCAAGGCTGATAATTTTTTGAGTGGTTTTCATAATCGTAGAGATAAGTTTGAATAATCAGTTGAACAATTCAAAAGTGGGGAAAAAACCTTCCTTCAAATAGGAGAGTGGTTGAATTGAATTGCACTCTGGTTGCAAAAATCATTGACTGCGAACCAACTGGAATGGGAAATGGTAACTGGGTAACTTTTTTTGTAAATTTTTAAGAATTCTCTGCAACCTTTCCCGCTGATGAAAGACCTTGATTGCAGATGGTACAAATTACTATGGAATTACAAGCGACCACCCAACAGGATCAGATGATCGAAAAGCTGAGGGCCGGAAACCGAAAGGCACAGTTCGAAGTGTACCAGCGCTACGTCAAAGCCATGCTCAATACCGCCAACCGGATTGTAAATGACCCCGCAGAAGCGGAAGACGTATTGCAGGAAGCCTTTGTCGATGCTTTTACCGGAATTCACCGCTTCAAGGGAGAATCCACCTTTGGAGCCTGGCTCAAGCGGATCGTGATCAATAAAAGCATTGATGCGCTGAAAAAACGCCGCCTTCAACTGACTCCCCTCGAAGACTACCACCAACCCGCTGACGATTCTTATGAAGGAGATGCCGATCAGGACTGGACGGTGGAACAGGTCAAAAGGGGCATTGATGAATTGCCTGAAGGGTTTCGCCTCGTGCTTTCTCTCTTCCTCATCGAAGGGTATAACCACGAGGAAATCGCCCACATCCTGGACATTTCTGAGTCCACCTCCAAGTCCCAGTACCACCGGGCAAAGAAAAAATTACGTGAAATTTTAATTGCGAAAGCATATGTATAATAAGCTGGAAAAACTCATTCAGCAGAACCGGGAAAATTTGGATTCGCTGGAACCAAGCCATGATCTTTGGGATAAGATCCAAAGTCAGTTGCCCAACACAGGACCTGGAAACGGGCCCGATGGCGGCAACGGTGGACAAGGTGGCGGTGCATCCGCAGGTGCCAAAGCCGGCGCCTTAATCAAATGGGCTGCCGCCGTGGTTACGGCCGGCGTTATGGGAACGGTTGCATTTTTTGCCCTGCAAGGGGATAAAGATCAATCCAAACCCGACACCGTGCTGGAGCCAGGACACGAATTGGTCGTAGGCAACGACCAAAACTCCGGGGCGCCGCCCCTGCTCATACAGCCCCCTGTACCTGAAGCAGACGTGCCCTTCATGACCTTCACTTTCAATGCAGAGAAAGGTAAAACCATCCGTCTCGACAACGGAACCGTGATCACCGTGCCGCCCCACACTTTCGTGGACAAAATGGGCGCCCCCATCACCGGCCCGGTCGAACTGAAGTACCGTGAATTTCACGATGCTGCCGACCTGCTGCTGAGCGGAATCACCATGAAGTACCACAGCGGCGATACGCTGGCCGACTTCCAGACCGCAGGTATGAACGAGATTCGCGGATCTCAAAACGGGGAGGAAATTTTCTTTGCCGAAGGCAAATCCATCGGCATCGACCTGGCCTCCTTCACCGACGAAAAAGACCACCGCCTCTACTACCTCGACGAGGCCAGCGGACATGGCTGGACCGACATTGGGGTGGCGGATATCGTGCCCAACGTGGAAAAAGCCCTGGCCAAATCTCAGTTGCAGGAATTGCCCGCCGAACCCCGCAAACCCATTCTGAAAGGTCAAACCCAGAAGGTACTGGACTTCGCGGTGGACTACGAACAATTCCCCGAACTGAGAACCTATAAAGATGTACAGTGGGAATACCAGGATGTGGCACAGTTGGAAGAAAACCAGTGGATTTTTGGAGAGGCCTGGTCTGAAGCCTCCCTGAAAGTGAAAGATGCCGAAAGCGGCCTTTACACCCTGGAACTGAAGAATAAGCGCAAATCCTTTTCGACTCCTGTGCGTCCGATCCTCAATGCAGAAGATTATGCCAAAGAATTGAAAAAATTCAACCTGCGACTCGACGCCTACCAGAAGGCCAAGGCCGCACGGGATGAAAAGGAACGCTGGATGGCCATGCAGGCAGATCTCACCCGCCACTTCGATATAAGCCAGTGGGGAGGATACAACTGTGACCGCATCCTGACCCGGTCCGACCTGGTGCAACCCCGCATCAAAATCGAACTGCCTTCCCATCCGGAAATCGACGTCAAAGACCTGACCGTTTTCCACTTCGTCGGACAGATGCGGGCCTGCCTCCCCTACCCGATGAACAGAACGGAACGAATTGGTTTCGTTTTCAATGAACTTAATGCATTTGTGGTTGTACTGCCCAATCAAGAGTTTGCAGTATTCAGCCCCAAAGACTTCAAGGCCCTCGACCAGGCCACCATCCGCAAAGAAAACAAGGTCACACTCGCCTTACAGGCAGTGGAAGGGATTCACAACCCGGAGGACCTCCGCATAGCCCTGGGCATCTAAAGATCCCGATTCTAGCTGAAGACCGCGCACAGAGAGCCAGGCTCTTTGTTGCGCGGCTTCTATTTTATATAAAAAATTGATTTTCAAACTATTTGTATTAATCTATTCAAGTTTTACTTCAGGCAAAAATTGAACCCTGAAGCCTGGTTACCCCAACCCTAAAGGTTGGAAATTGAACCCTAAAGCCTGGTTACCCCAACCCTAAAGGTTCAAAACTGAACCCTAAAGCCTGGTTACCCCAACCCTAAAGGTTGGAAATTGAACCCTGAAGCTTGACTACCCCAACCCTAAAGGTTCAAAACTGAACCCTGGAGCATGGTTACCCCAACCCTAAAGGTTCAAAACTGAACCCTAAAGCTTGACTACCCCAACCCTAAAGGTTGGAAATTGAACCCTGAAGGTTGGTTACCCCAACCCTGATGCCTGGTTGGCCAACCCCTAACCATAATTACCCAAAGCCTGAGGCTTGGGGGGGTCAAGCCTCAGGCCAGGATACCCCAAGCCTGAAGCTTGGGGGGGCCAAGCTTTGGGCCAGGATACCCCAAGCTTAAAGCCTGGGGGGGTCAAGCCTCGGGCCAGGATACCCCAAGCCTGAAGCCTGGGGGGGTCAAGCCTCAGGCCAGGATACCCCAAGCCTGAAGCTTGAGGGGGTCAAGCCTCGGGCCAGGATACCCCAAGCCTGAAGCTTGGGGGGGGCAAGCCTCAGGCCAGGATAGTCCAGGCTCAAGGGTTGGGGTACTTATGGTTAAAGGTTCAAAAGCGGGTTCTGAGCGAATTGGGGTAGATTTTATCAGGCACAAAACCCCCTCCCGGGCCGATGGCCCCAAAAAAAGACCCCGCAGGGGTCTCACATGGATAGAATGATCCATCATTCACAACAACACCTGCCTATGCGGGCTGAAAATCCCCAAAAACTATGTACTTTCGTGGAATGGGTCCTGCAAGCCGCAAAAAAATCATACTGTACAACCCCAAGGCCGTGTTTTTTGACATGCCTTTGGCGCTCATGGCCATAGGTTCTGCCCTGGACCCCAGCCGCTACGAAGTCATCCTGATCGACGGTCGCCTGGAGGAAAATGCCCTTTCCGCAGTGCTTTCCCATGTGGACGACGCCCTTTGCCTGGGTGTCACCGTGCTGACCGGAGCGCCTATCCGCGACGCCCTGAAAATCAGCCGGGCCGCCCGCGGTCGCAATCCCAACCTGAAAATCGTCTGGGGCGGCTGGCACCCCTCCATTTTCCCCGAAGCCATTCTGCGCGAAGAGCCCTCCGTGGACGTCACGGTGCAGGGCCAGGGGGAAGGCACCTTCCGCGAACTGGTCGAAAGTTTCGCCGCAGGCGAACTTCCCGTTGGGGTCAAAGGTCTCTGTTACCGCTCGGGAGAGGAAATCATCCGCAATCCCGCCCGGGATCTGGAAGACATGAATGCCCTGCCTCCTGTGAATTACAACCTGATTGAGGTCGAAAAATATTTCCGCAAAAAGGGCAAACCCCAGATGGATTACATCTCCTCCACGGGATGTTTTTTCCGCTGCACCTTTTGCGCCGATCCCTTCGTTTTCAGCCGCAAATTCACCGCCATTGAACCCGAAAGGATGGGCGAGGAACTGGGTTATCTGCATAAAAAACACGGATTTACCGACCTCAATTTCCAGGACGAAACATTCTTTACCTACGTCAAGCGGGTGCAGGGCGTCAGCGAACAACTGCTGGCGCGGGAGATCAAAACCACCTGGGCCGGCACCATGCGGGCCGATCAGGGCTACCGCCTCACCGACGAGGATTTTGCCCTGGTCAAGCGTTCAGGTTTGCGGCGGGTATTGATCGGGGTCGAATCGGGATCTCAGGAAATGATGGACTGGCTCAAAAAGGACATCAAAATTGAGCAGGTCTGGCACAGCGCGAAGCGCTGCGCCGAATTGGGAATCGGAGCCATTTTCCCCTTTATCGTCGGATTTCCGGGCGAAACCGAAGAAAGTGTGGTCAATTCCCTGGAAATGGCCCACCAGCTCAGCCTCATGTCCCCCGATTTTACCACCCCAATCTTTTTCTTCAAACCCTATCCGGGCTCGGCCATCACCACCCAGGTGGTGAGTCAGGGCTATAAGCTGCCCAAAACCCTCGAAGAGTGGGCCAATTTCGACTACGTGGGTTCATCGGGCCCCTGGGTCACCCCCGAGAAATTCACCATGATCCAGAATTTCAAATTTTACAACCGTCTGGCCGGCCGCAATAATCCCCTGCTGCTCAAGCCCCTCGAAATCCTGGCCCAGTGGCGCTGCCGCAACCGCAACTTTACCCTGCCCCTCGAAAAAGCCATCGCCAACGCCCTCCTCCCCAAAAAGGAACTTTCCTGAGGAAGTTTTTTGGGTGAAATAGGCGGCAGTTTGTAAAACCAGGGGATAGCTTGGCTCCTTGAGGCCTTGGCTCTCGTCCAAAAATCTCCGCTGGCCCTGGCCAGCCAAATAGCCCCAGCGGGGCGCAACCTCAGTAGCCCGGGGCGTCAGCCCCGGGAAAAGAATGCCCCAGAAACCAGAGCCCCCATAGGGGCGGTACCTCATAGCCTCCATTTTGTAAAGCCAGGGCATAGCTTGTCTCCTTGGGGCCTTGGCTCCCGTCCAAAAATCTCCGCTGGCCCTGGCCAGCCAAATAGCCCCATCGGGGCGCAACCTAAGTAGCCCGGGGCGTCAGCCCCGGGAAAAGAATGCCCCAATTACCAGAGCCCCCATAGGGGCG
Organism: Bacteroidia bacterium; assembly: GCA_020635905.1. GTDB lineage: Bacteria > Bacteroidota > Bacteroidia > J057 > JADKCL01 > JACJYV01. The sequence goes on along the minus strand of JACJYV010000002.1, from coordinate 1,182,553 downwards.
GCACCTCATAGCCTCCATTTAGTAAAGCCAGGGCATAGCTTGTCTCCTTGGGGCCTTGGCTCCCGTCCAAAAATCTCCGCTGGCCCTGGCCAGCCAAATAGCCCCTCCGGGGCGCAACCTCAGTAGCCCGGGGCGTCAGCCCCGGGAAAAGAATGCCCCAATTACCAGAGCCCCCATAGGGGCGGCACCTCAAAACCTCTATTCAGTAAAGCCTGAGCATGCCCTGGCTTTATAACACCCATACTCAAGCCAGAACATCGCTTTGCCTAAAACCATCCAGAGGAGCCCGTGCCCAAATTTCCCCCACATGCAACCTCCCGCCCCCCTCAGGTATCTTACCCCCACACCACCCACTGCTTCACCCACCTGTACTTTCCAAAAAATCATTGAAAAAACTCTTGCAGATGAAGCAAACCCTGAAAGCATTTATCGTCCTGATCTTTCTCGCTCCCTACCTGGGAATTTGCCAAAAAGCTCCCCGTGAGAAAGAACCCCTCAAACTTCCCGAAAAGGGCACCGCCCTTTTGATCTCCATCAACACCCAGTTTCTGGTCTATGGCAACCAGGCCTCCGTGCACACCAACCTGCCCATCCTGGCCCTCAAACTTCACAAAAGCCGCCAGTTTCAGCATCGCCTCGATGCCTCCGTGCGCTTTGGAGCCGGGCTGGCCCAGTCCTTTTGGGACATGCGCCTGAACGCGGGTTACGAGTGGGAATGGTTTATCCGTCCCAATCGCAACGCCGTATTTCAGCCTTATCTGGGGGTGGGAGCTGATCTGCACCTGGGCGCAGGAAGTCTGCCAGCCTTCAACGGCAGTGAGCGCTACCAGTCTTTGGCCTTTATTCCGAAAATCGTGCCCGGCATGGAAATCAACCTGGGCAGACGGTTTTTCTTCGACATTGCCACCCCGCTCCAGCCCCTGGCTCTTACCCAGCAATTTGGTCCCGCGGGCACGGGTGGCGGATTCTCCAACAACTTCAACAGCTTCGTCAACCTGCGTACCGGGTTTGGCATCCGCTTTTAAAGGTTCTTTAAAGGGGGCCTCTAAAAACGATGAAGATCAAGGTGGACGCAGGTGAGGAAAGCGGAGTTTACCTGAGTAAATGAGCATTTCCGAACCCAGTCCAACGCAGAAATTCGAAGTTTTTAGTGGTCCCCCTAAATCATTCTTTTCATTTTCGCCCAATTAAGGTTCCCTCCGGCCAGAGGGAACCTTTTTTATTTCCCCTCAGCCAATCCCCTGAAATCACTCCTGCACAACCCCGCCTTTCCAAAAACCGTATCCTTCCATTATGCCTGCACCACCCATCCTGCTTACCCTGATCCTCGCCTTGCTGACTGGCTTCGCGGCTTGCCAGTCTCCTTCCCAACCCGCAAATACACCCGAAACCACGCTTCAGGTCTCCACCGGGGCTGATACCCCCGTTCAGAATTGTCCCGAAACCGTATCTGCCCAATACAAATGGCTGACCACTTATGATCCCCAAAACAGCCTTTTTTGCCGCATTTCCACGCCTGCGGGCTATCAGCGGGTGCCGGTGCAAAAGGGAAGTTTTGCCAACTGGCTGCGTTATCTGCCCCTCAAACCCGGTCTTCCCGAAGTGAAATTATACAACGGACAACCCAAAAGCCGCCAGGATGTGCACGCCGCGGTGGTCGATCTCGATGTGGGCACCCGCGACCTGCAGCAATGTGCGGATGCGGTCATGCGCATGCGGGCCGAATACCTCTATTCCCTGCAGGATTACCGCGACATCCATTTCAATTACACCAATGGTTTTGAAGTGGGCTTCGAAAAGTGGCGCAAAGGTCAGCGGCCCGTGGTCAATGGCAACCAGGTTTCCTGGCAGCAAAAAGCCGCTCCAGATGATTCTCACGCCAGTTTTCGCGCCTACATGGACAATATTTTCAATTATGCAGGCACGGCTTCCCTCGAAAAGGAAATGCTGCCCATCTACCTCACCGACCTGCAGCCGGGCGACGTCTTCATTCAGGGCGGCCACCCCGGACACGCGGTCCTGATCCTCGATGTGGCCCAAAATGAGACCGGACAAAAACTCTTTCTGCTGGCGCAGAGCTACATGCCCGCCCAGGAATTTCACCTGCTTAAAAATCCCAACTCCCGCGACCTCAGCCCCTGGTACAGCGCAAATTTTACGGGGGAATTGAATACGCCCGAATGGACCTTCGAGGCCACGGATTTGCATCGTTTCGCCCAACTGGCCCGGGAAAGCGAAGATTGAGGGAAGGGGTTGGGGCTGCCCCCCGGCTTAGGGATTAGAGGTCACGCAAAGGCCGCAAAGGGGTTGTTTTCCGCATTTCGTGGGTTGAAGGGAGCAAAGTTCCCAAAGCTGAATGAAAATAAAACGTCCAGCTTAGCGATCAGGATTGACTATCGCATGCGCGTCAACTTAAGGGTTTAAAGGTCACGCAAAGGCCGCAAAGGGGGTGTTTTCCGCGTTTCGTTGGTTGAAGGGAGCAAAGTTCCCAAAGCTGAAATGAAACAAATCCGTCCAGCTTGGCGTTTTTTGCCACTCCAGCCAACGTAATCCCGAAAGCGTTCGGGAGGGCCCAAAATTCTTGGCGATCCCGATTTCTATCGGGATTGCGATACTGACCCATCCTGGCCCGCTATTCCACTTAGTTACTTCGCCCCCTACTTATCCGTCCTGCGGCCTTCCTGCCCAAACAGGCCTTCGGCCAGCTGGCACCGCCTGCCTTCCAGCAAATGCAACTGCGCATCCAGATTCAGACCGCTGCGCTCATTGTCAAAAGCATCGCGGTAATGCTCCTTCAGTTCGATCCGTTTGATCGCCTCAATGTAGCGGCGCAATTCCTCCTCCGTTTCCAGCAGCAGGCCTGGCACCTCCCGCGGTTGATTGTCTTCGCCCTTGGCCACCATGGTAAAGTAGGAAGTATTGGTATGGCGCACCACGCCCTTGCTCACATCCTCCGCAGTGACCCGGATGCCCACCACCATGCTGCTGCGCCCCACATAATTCACCGAGGCATGCAGCGACAGCAATTCCCCCACCTCAATGGGCTCCCGAAAATCGACCGTATCCACCGAGACGGTCACGCAATAGCCCCGGGCATGCTTGGAGGCGCAGGCATAGGCCACTTTGTCCATCAGACTCAGCACAATGCCCCCATGAATCTTGCCGCTGAAATTGGCATAGGAAGGGATCATGAGCTCGGTCATGACCGTATGTGAGGCGGAGGCAGGTTTGAAATCGGACATATCCAAATATAGGGAATTAATGGATGGAAGGTTGGGGTATAATGACCCGTAAGGGTTACACGTGCATTTCCAACCAGGGGGTCAGGGACAAAAAAGGCCGGGATTTCTCCCGGCCTTGCTGTAACAACAACTATCTGTGATCCGACTATTTGGATGGAAGCTCAAAAAACAAAAAAGATTAAGGCGAACACAAGTGAAGAAAGCGGAGTTTGCTGAGGTAAATGAGCATTTCTCAACAGGTTCAAAGATCAAATCCCTGTTCCCCGGAACAGGCGGGGAGCCCCAGAGGGGCGAAAGCTCTGTAGCCCGGGGCATTAGCCCCGGGTCATGGGACGGACAGAAGATTGAGCCCCAGAGGGGCGGCACCTCTGTATGGGAATCCACCATAAAGGTCAGGTACCGCCCCGCTGGGGCTCTTTCCACTTTGCGGCATATTCCCGGGGCTCACGCCCCGGGCTACAAAGGTGCCGTCCCTCCGGGACTACCTTCGAGCCCTTCTGGCTAAGGATAACCACCAAGGGAAGCTCAAAAAACAAAGAACATCAGGGCGTGAAGAAAGCGGAGTTTACTGAGGTAAATGAGCATTTCTGAGCCAGGTCCAACGCAGAGATTCGAAGTTTTTTGAGCTTTCCGTTAATTGGTGCTGACAATCTGCCCCGACCCCGAAATCGAAGTGGTGATGGCAGGCAGACCTTTATAATAAACATTGCCACTGCCGCTGATATCCACGGATAGGCTGCTTTCTACATTTACTTCATGTTTGCCGGAGCCGGAGACTTTCACCGTGCAGGTTTTGCTCAGGAGATCATAGGATTTGATGTTGCCTGAGCCGGAGATTTTGGTGCTGAAATTATCTGCTGTTCCGCTCAGGTTCACGTCGCCTGCCCCTGAAATACGGGAATCAATGCTGGTGGCATAAGCCTCCAGGGAGATATTGCCCGAGCCGCTGATCACCAGTTTCACTTCGGAAGCAGCATCAAAGGCGGTCATGCCCTGGATGTTTCCTGAACCTGAAATGCTGGCCTGCTGCAATTCGGGCAGACTGATTTTGATGGTCAGGTCTTTGGAACTGCTCACGCATTTGTCGTAATCAATATTGAGGATGCCGTTATTGACGTCCAGCTTCAGATTTTCGATCAGATTGGTGGGGCCTGAAACCTCAAATGACTGGGTGCCCTGGGAGACTTCCACGTCGGCGCCCACGCACATTTCAAAACCCTGGAAGGGGGGTAAGTCGAAGGTCTGGGTGGATTCGGCATTGCCTGCCTGCACACAGATGAAAGATTTTCCGCAGCTGCTGACCAGCAACATGATGGCCAAAGCCGCCATCAGGGTAAGTGATTTAAATTTCATGGTATTATTTTTTGTGTTGAACATGATGATTAATTGTTTGGTTCATGGATAAGACAACTCAGCCAGAGTTTACCCTTATGCGGGAAGAGATTTTTCTTAAATTTTTTTCAAGAGGGGCGGAAATATTGGGTAGAATGATCCTTTGGGCTTGTCAGCAATAAAAAAGGGGGCTTTCGCCCCCTTAAAATTTTACCACCTACCTTTTGGGGACCTTTAAAAGCAAAGAAGGTCAAGGCGGGCGCAGGTAAAGAAAGCGCAGTTTACTCCCGTAAATGAGCATTTCTGAACCAAGCCCAACGCAGAGATTCGAAGTTTTTAGAGGTCCCCTTCTTCCTCAGGTTCATCGGCAGGATGCTGGATAAACTCCTTGGGTGCCTCCACTTCTTTATTGCGTTTTTTGCCCCCGTTCTGCCAGGCTCCGTTCAGGTTCATCTGCACACCTGCCTTGAAGCCAATCCATCCCGAGCGGATCACCGAGCCTGAAATTTCGTCCATCACCGTGGGAAGGGGCTGGGTGATGGGGGTCTGCATAGCGGTCTGTCCGGCCAGCAACATATTGAAAGAGGGCCCGGCAAAGATCTCAAACGGACCTGAAATGCGGTAGCCAACCGTACTGGTAAAGGAGGTCACCATATTCAGATCATTGATAAAATGTCCGTTCACCCAGGCCATCTGCGTGGCAGTCAGTTCATTTTCCCAGAAGAATCGCCCGAAGGTTGCATTGGAACCCAGGCCGGCCAGGTACCCTTCCTGGGCTGCGCCCCAGGGACGGCTGGTGCCAAATCCCAGGATGTAATACAGGGCACGGCTGCCGCTCTTGAGCCGGATCATGGTATGCAGGTATTCATTTCCGGAAATTTCCGCTTTCACCAATCCATTGCGGCTGATATTGAGCAAGCCTATGGCAAGGCCCTGCATGGTGTCGGCCACGTTGATCAGACCCACCTGCAATCCCTGGACTTTCTGAGCCACATTCACCAGACCAGCCACCTGAAGGTTGGGAGCACCACCGCTCACGTTCACTGCCCCTGCCACCTGTATGCCGTGGCTTTTTTCGCCATCAATATTCATAAAGCCACCCACCTGGATGCCGTTCAGGGTCTCGCTGATGTTGCCAAATCCTGCCACCTGCACCCCGACGGTATTGCCACCCGCAATATTCATGAAGCCCGTGCCCTGCACGCCCCGCACTCTTCCCCCCGTGATATTCATAAAGCCAGAGCCCTGAACCCCGTTGAGATCTCCGCCCACAATATTCATGAAGCCGGCAGCCTGAGCCAGGCTCATGTTGCCATCCACAATATTCATAAAGCCTGCGCCTTGCACTCCGTTCATGCTGGCTCCCACAATATTGATGAAGCCCGAGCCCTGCGCTCCCACAAAATTGCCTTCCACCACATTGAAGAGACCGCCTCCCTGGGCGCCACGTACCCGTCCGCCCACTACGTTGCCCAGACCAGCCGCCTGCACTCCGTACATGTCCTGACGGTTCACATTTACCAATCCGCCCACTTCCACTCCGCGCACACCGTTGGAATAACCCGCCAGCAGATTCACAGAAAGGATATTGTCCATGCCTCCATTCAGGCCGCCGTTGGTGGAAACCGAGGGCAAAAGGGAAAACTGAATGGGAATTTTGCGCAGGGCCAGCATGATATTTTCCGAAAGGCGGCGCTGACGGGCGGGCACGATCAGGCCCACAAAGCGCATGTCTTCCACCCGCGGTCCGGAACTGACCGAGGCCACGGTCTGGGCGGGGATCAGCTCAACTTCGTTGACCGGCACCAGGCCCAGGGTCACCAGCAGTTCCTGTTCAGGCCGCAGGACCACCACCGTATCGCGGTAGCCAATGCGGGTCACAGAAAGGGCCACCCCTTTTTCGGTCCAGGGAATCTGCAGGCTGAAGGACCCGTCTTCTCCGGTCAGGGCAGTGCGGCCGCGTGAATCTTCATAAATGGTGGCCTCGGCAATGGGCGAATGATTGATCGCATGCACAATGTAGCCTTTGAGGATCCATTTCTGGGGCTTGGGTGCCTCAGGCAGAAGCACAATTCTCTTCTGAATGATCAGGTGATTGCCAATGGCCTTGAATTCGTAACGCTCATCCAGCAATTGACCCAAAGCATCTTTGACCATGATGTCGTGGGCCGAGAGGGAAACCAGGCTGTCGCCCGCCAGGATGCGCGCATTATAGGAGATATTGAAATTGGCGGTGCGGCTGAGGGTAAACAGCACCTCTTCGAGTGGTTTGTTGCGGATATCCAGGGATACCCTGCGGTTGAGGGGCCAGTCCTGGGCCTGCAAGCGGGTAAAAGCAAACAGGAAGCTAAGCAAAAGGGTACAGGAAAGGGCCGTGCGGATAATTTTAATGACAGCCTTCTCCTGAAATAAGGTAGAGGTTTTCATCTGTTTCTGTTAATTGAAGATTGAATGTCTGGGTAATCCCCGTGAGGACAGATTCAATTTCACGCTCTTCGTAAGTGCCGGTCAGCAGGCAGTTCCCCAATTCGGGCTTCTCCAGACTGATTTTCACGGCAAACAAGGCTTCCAGTTCGGGAATCACCTGATTCAGGCTTTCATCCCTGAATTCGAGGCGGCCTGTGCGCCAGTAAAGTGCGTTCAAATTGTCCGTCTCACTTTCGACAACTGCCCGGGTTTTGCGGTCAAACTGACCTTTTTCCCCGGCTTCCAAAATCACGGGCTGCGCCTTTTCCTCGTGCGCCGCCAGACTGACCTTGCCGCTTTCCACCAGCACCTCGACCTGTTCCGTTCCCGTTTTCACGTTGAACTCTGTGCCCAAAACGGTCACTTCCGCACCTTCAGCCAGGATGGTGAAGGGGGCTTTTTCGTCGCGGTGCACCGCGAAAAAAGCTTCTCCTTTGAGGGTCACCTGTCGCTGGTCCGCGGCGAAGGCTTCCGGGTAAAGGAGCTCGGAATTTTTGTTGAGGGTCACGGTGGTGCCGTCGCTGAGGGTCACCACCCGGGTCTGGTCTCCTGTTTTGGTGGCCAGCATTTTCTGTTCAACCCCGGGGTTGAACAGGAGGGCGGCCAGGGCCAGGAGCGCCAGACTGGCCGCAGCCAGTGGCAAACGGTAGCGGCGAAACCAGGAGGGTCGGGTTGCCTGAACCCGGGTGCGGGCATTTACTTTCTGCCAGGCGGCAGCCGTATTTACCTTTACCCGGGGTTGGGCGGCCATCCAGAGGGCCAGCAAGCGGTCAAATTCAGCCTGATTGGCTGGCGATTCCGCCAGCCAGGTCTCCAGCGCCTGGCTTTCGGCCGGGCTGCTTTCTGCGGACAGGTATTTTGCGACCTGCTCGTAGTTGACCGTGATTTCAGGGTTGTCTTTCATAGGACTCACACTTAAGACAATTCAGAATCAGATTACCCTTATCCAATCCCAAAAATATTTACAGAAAAAGATGAACATGAGAAAAATGGGCAAGAGATCGCTCAGGTTTTCCCGCATGATCTTCAAGGCTTTGCCCATTTGTACTTCCACCGTTTTGATGGAAATGTTGAGTTTTTCGGCGATTTCGCCATATTTGAGGCCGTCGTGACGGCTCAGCAGGAATACCTCCCGACACCTGTCGGGCAGGGTTTCCACGGTTTCGGATATTCTGCGGCTCAATTCCTCCCCGGCCAGAAATTCCTCCACCGTCCTTTCCCCGGCTTCAGCCTGATGCAGTACATGGGCCTGGTGCGCAGCCCGGACTTTCAGGTGTTTGAGGTGATTGAGACTGGCATTGCGAATCGAGGTGTGGAAATAGGAAGAAAGGGACTGCAGGGCTTCCAATTGGTCACGCCTTTCCCAAAATCCCACAAAAAAATCCTGAACCAGTTCTTCGGCCACCTCAGCATCCTGCACGATTTGGGTGGCAAATCTGCAAAGCCCCGCATAATGGGCATGGAAAATGGATTCAAATGCCTTTTTATTTCCTGCCCGCACCTGCCGGACGATCAATTCATCTGAGGGCTTCATGGGGTCAAAGATAGGGAATCCATGGGAATATAAATGAGACACTTCCTGTCGAAAACCCTTAAATTTCGTGCATGATTGAAATTAAGTGGCGGGCCGGGATTATGAAATGGGTGTTGATCCTGGCGGTTTTGGTAACGGGCAGGTTTGAATGGCTGCCTGCCCAGGAAGACTGGCAAAAGGAAAGGGTGCGAACTCTGGATGAGATCAGTGAACTGATGATGCAATCGCCCTCCAGCAAAAAGGCAGACAGCCTGCTGTATATTCTGGAACAAAAGGCCCTGACCCGTCAGGACACAGCGATTCTGGTCAAGGTTCAGAATTGCCGCCTCAACCGCCACCTCAATAACCATTTCAAGGTGGACAGTTTTCTGGATCTGATCCTGCCCCTGCTGAAAGGTGGCCTGGAAGCCGACCGCATTGATTATTACCTCAACCGCGGGTTTGCCTGCGGTTTGCGGGGAGATTTTCCCACGCAGATCAAATTTCTCGACTCTGCCTCGGTGGTGGCGGAATCGTTGCAGGATTCTCTGCGACTTCAATACTGCCAGATTGAGCTGTCGCTGGCTTACCAGGATGTGGAAGATTACCCGGCGGCCCTGCGGGCCGCCCGAAAGGCAGACCAGATCCTGGATGGTGCCCGGCATCCTTATAATAAGGCCTACGGAATCCGCAATCTTGGAGTGTGCTTTTTGCAGGTGGATGCCTATGATTCCGCTTTCAAATACCTTTCTCTGGCCCAAAAGCAGTATTCCCATCTGGGCAACCGCGACGAAGCCATGTACACCCTGGCCCTCATGGCCAAGGCCGAATCTTCTCGGGGAAACCTGAAACGGGCCCAATTAATGCTTGAAACGGCAGTTGATTCCCTCTTCAAACAAAATCCCAGCCCGGAGGCAGTGGAGTCTTTCAACCAGGTTTTTATCTATCTGGGGGAAGTTTATCTGCAACAGGGCGACTATCAGCGGGCCCGGGAAGCGGGTATGCAAGCCTATCAGATTGTGGACAGCCTCAACCAGGAACTGAGCAAAATTGAGGCGCTGGAACTGGTGCTCAGGGCCTCGCTGCAAAAAGATCCGGGAGCCCAGGAGCAATTCAATAACTACATTATTTTCAGGGACAAGCTTTATTCTGAGAAAAATCAGCGGGCCATTCTGGAATACGAACGAAAATACCGCGCCAACGAATCTGAGAAAAAGGTGTTGCTGCTGGAACAGGAAGCCCAGGCGGCGGAAATCAAGATGCAAAACATTCGTTTTTTCGTGGTTCTGGCCCTGGCTCTGGCCCTGGTTTTGGTGCTGATTGCCGGCGTGGTGATTTTGAGAAACCGTATCAGAACCCGGCAAAAGATTGATCAGCTCAATTTGAAAGCCCTCCAGTTGCAGATCAATCCCCATTTTTTCTTCAACGTTCTGAATTCAATCAGCAATTTCATCGGGGGAAATGACCAGAAATCGGCCCATTTCTATCTGGCCAAATTCTCCAAACTCATGCGCCTGACCCTGGAATACTCGCGGGAAAATTGGGTGGATCTGGGACGGGAACTCGATTTTCTGGATACTTATCTGGAACTGGAACAATTGCGGCGCAATACTTTCGATTTTGAAATTGATTGCCCGGAAAATTTGCGCTCACTGAAGGTTTTGCCCATGCTGGTCCAGCCATTTGCGGAAAATTGCGTGCTGCACGCCTTTCCTGACCAATTTCCCCGCAGGGGAAAGATTCTGATCCGGGTAAGCAGGCACGAACAGAGGCTGAGGATCGAAATTGAGGACAACGGCAAGGGAATGCAAAGCGGGGAAAGTCGGCAGGAAGGGGTGGAGAAGACTTCACTCGCAATTGATATCATGGAGGAGCGCCTTTTAGTTTTTGGCAGAGAAAAGGGGAAAGTCAGCTTTGAAAAAGCTTTTCCAGCGGAAAAAGAGTTTCCGGGTACGCGGGTAATTCTTGATTTACCGCTAAATTAGGGCCATGATCAAATGTATTATTGTAGATGATGAAGTGGCAGCCATTGAAAACCTGCAACGGATTATCCAATGGTACTTTGAGCCCGATCTTCAGGTCCTGGGATTTGCCCACACCCTGCAGGATGCCGTCAGTCTGATCAGTTCAAATCCGCCGGATTTGTTGTTTCTGGATGTGGAAATGGGCCAGGAAACGGGGTTTATGTTACTGGAAAAAATCCGCCAGACCCACCCGAATCTGCAGGTGATTTTCATTACGGCCCACATGAAATATGCCATTCCCGCCCTGCGCAAGGAAGCCTTCGACTTCCTGCTCAAGCCTGTGGACCCAGAAGATTTGAAAAGAGCCATTGAACGGCTCAAAACAAAAACCGCTCATCCCACCCATTCTCCTGTTGCTGCGACCCTCACCCTTCCCATGCAAAACGAAGTGATCGTTTGCAGGATGGATGAGATTTCCCGTTGTGAATCTGAAGGCAATTACACCCACGTTCATCTGGTCAAAGGTGGCAGTCTGCTGGTCTCCAAAAACCTGGGTAGTCTGGAAGAAAAACTGATTCCCAATCACTTTTTTCGTTGCCATAAATCTCACCTGATCAACCTGAATGAGCTGAAAAGCTATGTCCGCACGGAGGGAGGCTACATTCTGATGAAAGACGGCTCCCAGATTCCTCTGGGCAGACAATACCGCGCCGCCTTTTTCGAATTGCTGGGTATTTAATTTTCCATCGTAAAATTTCCCCTCATTAACCCGTACCTGCGGTTCATGCCGCCAAACCTGTCGTTTGTGAATTGGGTGCGAAATTTTATTTCCCTATTCACACCTTTGCCACATCGATTTTTGACGCTCCCCAAATTTTGCCGCTGGAGCAACGCATTTTACCTTGGTTTAACACAACGTAACGTCCTTGTTCGCCTGCTTCAGACCGAACCTGCTTTAACCCCTTTTGGATGTCCCGGAATTTTTTCGGGGCATTCTTTTTCAGGGAAAAATTATTGATTGTAAAAGGAAATTACTCCCAGGAGGAGTTTTAAAGGAAAAATCTGGCTGTAAGAAAGGCTACTCGTTGGTGGCAACCCGGGGAACGATTTTGATGAAACGGTAGGCAAAATGGCCTTTTTTACGATCCACTTCCACCTTGTCCATGATCTTGTGAATCAGGTTGATGCCCAGGCCGCCGTGGATGCGCATGGCCACGATGTCGTTGAGCTCCTTGGGCTTGTATTCATCAATGGGAAAAGGCTCTCCCTTGTCGTGGATCTCAAACATCAGTTTGGCGCCCGACATGCGGATATAAAGATCAAACTGGGAAATTCCGTCGTTGCGGTGCTGGTGCAGGATCGAATTGGTACATGCCTCATCCACTACCAGCACCAGTTGGTTGGCCATTTCTTCCTGAATGCCCAGCTTGCTCAATTCCTCCCGGACAAATTCCCGGATTCCGGCAAGGCATTTCAGCGAACATGTAGCGCGGTAATGTGCCATTATACTTCGAATTCTGCTGCCGCTTCGTCGGCAGTATTAACAATGCTTAAAATTTGCTGAAGGCCCAGCAGAGAGAAGGTTTTATAAACGCTTTCCGACATTCCCGAAAAAACAAATTTGCCTCCGCCAGTCTTCAATTCCTCTAAAAACGAGATAAACACGCCCAAACCCGCACTGGAAATATATTGCAATTCGCTGCAATCAATGTGGATGTTGAAACGCTGGTGGTCAATCATTTTCCAGATCATGGCATCCATATCCATCGACGAGCTTGCGTCAATTTCACCCACCGGAATCAGGGTGGTATAATTCTCAAATACTTTTTCTTTTATCTCCATGTTTATCTCTTCTATCTACGATTGAGGGTCAAAATTGTTTATAAAAACCTGATCACTAAGATGGTGTAATCGTCGTCCAGCACCCCGCCGGTAAAACTTTTCACCTGGTCCAGCAAATTCTTCGCAATGGTTTGGGAGGATTCTTTCCGCGAACGGTAAACCCCTTCCTTCAGCCGGTCGTAGCCAAATTCTTCTTTTTCAGCGCTGAAAGCTTCGACGATTCCATCTGTGTACAACAGGAGGATATCGCCTTTTTGGAATGAGAGGATTTCGGGCTCTCCTACGTAGTTTGCGTAAACAGGGTTACCAATTATTCCCAAACCCATGGTTCCTTTTTCGTGGTAGGTCAGCTGATCGTTTTGGGCGTGGTAAAAAAGGGCGGGAACGTGGCCGGCACGCATCATTTCCAGGGTCTGGGTTTCCGTATCGACCTGCAGGTATGTGAGGGTCATAAAGGCATCTTCCTGCAAACAGTGGTGCAGGGCGCCGTTGGATTTGATGATAAAATCCCGCACGGGAAGTTCCTGACGGGCCAGAGCCTGAAAAATCCCTTTGGTTTCGGCCATGTAAAACGCGGCCTCCGTGCCCTTGCCCGAGACATCCCCAATGGCCACCCTGAACTTGCCGGGCGCATATTCCAGCACGTCGTAAAAATCTCCCCCAATCTCCTCTGCATCCTGGGTCACGGCAAAAAATTCCACTTTGGGACTTGCGGGCAGCTTCTTGGGCAGAATTTGTTCCTGCACCTGTTTGGCGATACGAATCTGTTCCCTGAATCTTTCAAACTCAATGGATTGTCGCATCAGCTGGGTATTCTCGTAGGCAATTGCGGCCTGCTCTGCGAAGGCTTTCAACGAGGAAATCGTGTCGTCCTCGTAGGAAGCGGTCAGTTCCTGGAGCAAATACACCACCCCGATTGCATTGTCGCGCGACACAATGGGAATGGCCACCAGGCTCCTGAACTTGGACTTCAAGCCTTTCAGGCTTTTTTCCTTTTTGAAATTCTGTACCTGATAAGCATCGAGTCCCTTCAGAACTTCCTGCGAAATGTTGAGCCGGTCGCGGATTTCATCCACCTCCTCCTTGCTCACATGCTTGGCGTGGATGCGGTCAAACTCGTGGCCACCTCCTTCCTTTTTGCGGGCGGCTTCCACCCACCCGGCCGAACTGTTGGAGGTGAGCAGACTTGCATCGAGCAGGGTATTGAGGATTTCGTTGAGATCCAGGTTGGCCTGAATCGACTGATTGATGCGCTGAAAGGAGGCAATTTCAGAACTTCTTTGCTCAAAAACCGACGAAGTCGGGAGATTGAAAATCAGAACGAGGGCCGAAAATATGGTGTAAATCAGCGGGAAGAAAAACACCATGGCCAGCACCATTTCTGACTTCAGCAAAAGATCCAGCAGACCCCGGCCGCTATCCAGGTCAAATAATCCTTCGGGAAAAGCCAGCAGGTAGGCCACAAAAAGCAGGGAAATCACAAAGAGCAAAAAGAGGCTCTTGAGTTTCTGGTTGAAGTTGAGGTAGGCCGACCAGTTGACGTTGGCAGATATGACCAGCGACAGGATGAAAAAGGCTGGCACCAGCCCCGAACGCAGATAGCCCAGCAGCAGGCTGGGCACACTTGGCTCTTTGGATTGGGAAGCCGGATAAAACAACATCAGAAATCCCACCAGCAAAAGCCCTTCAAAAGTCCGCCAGAGCAGAATTTTGGTTTTGGTTTTCTGGTAGAAGATGAGTTTTCTATAAATAAATACTGCCGATCCCGAGAAAATTACAAAGGCGTACAGCTTGACTGAGTCCACCACGGGGTGAATGATCTTGCCAATGGCACGATCCTGGAGGTAAAAATTCAGGATTTGAAAGAGAAAGGTAATGGCAATGCCCGAAATCCCCACCACCAGCAATTTCCAGAGCAAATCTATCACATCCCATTTCTCGATCCTTCCCACGCCTGTCCGAACCAGAAACAGGTTGGCCGCCAAAAAGAGGGCATAAATTCCTGCCACCCAGAATTCTGGAAATTCTACTTTGACGTTATTGGCAGGGTGAAAATTGGCTACAGTGGAAATAATATTGAAACCAAGCACCAGTAGCCAGGAAATAATTCCCAGCAGAAAAAACAGTGTGTATCTGTATCTGCTCAGAATATTCAAATCAATTTACTGAATAGTTGGGAGCTTCCTTGGTGATGGTCACATCGTGGGGATGGCTTTCCCGCAGGCTGGCTGCGGTAATGCGGACAAAGCTGGCCTGTTGCAGGGCCTGGATATCGGGAGCGCCGCAGTAGCCCATGCTGGCCCGCAAGCCGCCCACCAACTGATACACCACTTCGCCCAGCGAACCTTTGAAAGGCACCCGGCCCACAATTCCTTCGGGAACCAGTTTGCGGATATCTGCTTCCACGTCCTGAAAGTAACGGTCCTTCGAACCGTCTTTCATGGCCTCGATCGAGCCCATGCCGCGGTAGCTTTTGAATTTTCTGCCCTGGAAAAGAATGGTTTCTCCCGGGCTTTCCTCCGTGCCGGCAAACAGGTTGCCGGCCATGATGGAGTCGGCGCCTGCGGCGATGGCCTTGGGTATATCACCCGAATATTTGATCCCGCCATCAGCGATGAGGGGCACTCCTGCCGGGCCGCAGGCCCGGGCAGCTTCCATGATGGCCGAAAGTTGTGGTACGCCCACCCCGGCCACCACCCGGGTGGTGCAGATACTTCCGGGGCCCACCCCTACTTTGATCCCGTCAGCGCCAGCCGCGATCAGAGCCGCAGCGGCTTCAGCGGTGGCCACGTTTCCGGCCACAATCTGCAAATCAGGATACTCAGATTTGATCAGTCGCACCATGTCGAGCACGCCGCGGGAATGGCCATGAGCCGTATCCACGGTCAGCACATCGACCGCAGCGCGGTTGAGCGCATCAATGCGCTCCAGGGTATTGGAGGTTACGCCCACCGCAGCTCCCACCCGCAGACGACCATAGTCGTCTTTGCAGGCCAGGGGGAAATTCTGTTTTTTCAGAATGTCCTTGTAGGTGATCAGGCCGATCAGTTTGCCGGCATTGTCCACCACAGGCAATTTTTCAATCTTGTAACGGGTCAGGGTGGCTTCGGCCTGCTCCAGGGTGGTGCCCTCGGGAGCCGTAATCAGATTTTCCTTCGTCATCAGCTCCCTGACCTTGCGATCGTCGTACTCCTGAAAACGGAGGTCGCGGTTGGTGATGATGCCCACCAGTTTGAAATTTTGGTCCACCACAGGAATTCCCCCAATGCGATTTTCGGCCATAATCCGGCCCGCTGTTTTCAGGGTATCATCCGGGCTCAGGGTAATGGGATCGATGATCAGGCCGCTTTCAGAGCGCTTCACCCGACGGACATGCTCGGCCTGGGCTTCAATGCTCATATTCTTGTGAATAAAACCCAAACCGCCTTCCTGGGCAATCGCAATCGCCATCTGATATTCGGTAACTGTGTCCATTGCCGCAGTTACCACCGGAATATTCAGGTGAATGTCACGGGTCAGGCGGGTACGCAAATCCACCTCACGTGGCAGAATTTCGGAGTAAGCCGGGATGAGGAGGACGTCGTCGTAGGTGAGACCGTCTAATACAATTTTGGGAGATTGGGACATAGCAAATATTGAATTGATATTTGCCAGACAAAGGTACTAAAAGAAATGGTATCCCAAGCAAGGATTCAACTTTTCGGGAGAATTTGTTTGGGGGTTCAGGTTAGGTCTGGTAAATGCAATTCTAACAGAGAAAAGTCCAGGTAAATTTCACTCAAATTTCCCCAAAAATTAACTTATTAAAATTCGGGAATTAACCCCATCCCACATTCAATGCTGATATTCGGCAAATATTTTAAGATTTTGAGTGGGTTTGAAAATAATGCGAATCGAATTCCTACTTCCTGAATCTGGTTCAAAATCCGGCCAATCAAATCTGTTTTTTCGTTTCCATGAAGGATTTTCAAAGGAATTCAGGCCAATTTCTCCGCTGGATTTCCTATTTTTAGACCGTATTTCAGGCGTATCAAATGCGTCTTCCTTTGTTTAACCCTCTTAATTCTGCACCCATGAAGGAAACCCTCAAACAACAAACCCAATCCCAACCCACGCAGTTGAAGGAAGAAAATGAAATCCAGGGACAGCAACTTGCTCCCCCTCCTTTTCAGCTTGCGGTCGATTCTCCCGGCGATTCTCCCTCTGAGGGTGGAGGAAGTGGCAATTCGGGCAATCTTCCCGGCCACATTCAGGCCAAAATGGAAAACAGCTTCGGCCATGATTTTTCCAATGTAAATATCGACGCCAATTCTTCAGAAGCGACCGAAATGGGCGCCCAGGCCTTCGCCCAGGGCAATAACATTGGCTTTGCCCCCGGCAAATTCAATCCAGAATCCAATTCGGGACAGGCCCTGCTCGGGCATGAGCTCTCACACGTGGTTCAGCAGCGGGAAGGCCGGGTAAAACCCACCGTACAGGCCAAATCGGGTGCTCCCATCAACGACGACCCGGGTCTGGAAAAAGAAGCAGATCAGCAAGGAGCCCAGGCGGCCCGCGGAGAAAAGGTAAAGACCTCGCCTTCGGGTTCGGCCCAAACTGCAGGATCTTCCGTGCAGCGGTCCACAGATTATAATGCCTTGGCTCAGGAGCTGAATACTGAACTCAACGGCGAACAAAGGGTGGATGAAGTGGTCAAAATCATGGTCAAAGTTCCTCCCGGGGGCGGATTTCAACAATTAAGCAGCGCCTACAACCTCATTTCACGCACTCCGCTGGTCATGCATTTACAGCAGGTGTTTTCAGACGAGGAAGATTATAACCGGGTGATGGAATCTGTGGTCGGGATGTCTGTATCACAAACCACCACGGGAACGGTGGCCGGCAGCACCGGACCTTCGCTTTACAGCCTGAGGGCCGGAAACACCACTTCTTCCCTGATTATCGGCCAACTCGACGGCAGCAGCATGCCCATCGTGGTGACCGGAAAAGGCACAGGCAGTGACATCGTGTGGTTTAAGGTCAAATTTAAGAATGCCACGGATTACGAACGGGTAACCGGCACCAAAAAGGACGAAGTTTCCAAAAGCGGCAATGCCGAGGCCATGGCTTTAATGGCCAACCAGGAAGCCTGGGTGAGCGAAGCGGCTCTCAACCTGTACGTGACCTGGGACGCCTTCATGTCGCAGATTGCCCTCTTTGACATCATGACCTATAATCTGGATATCAAGGCCAAGGTGACCAAACTCAGGCAAATGTGCCACAGCAGCGACCTGCCTTTCGACACCATCATTGGCACGGATTCAGGAGATTATTACCAGGACAACCGCCCGGATACCCACCAGTTTTTCCAAATCCTCGATTCGGCCCAGGGCGTCATGACTCCCAATGGGGAAATTGTGGACATGTACCACTTCATTGTGGGGCTGGATGCTTACCAGAAAGATCGGCGCAAGTCGTCGTCGGGGCCCTGGTATTCCAGTGATGCGGGACCCAGCGATGCGGCTGCCACCTGGGCAGGCGACATTGGAGCTGCCGCGACTGACATGGTGATGAAAACCTCTGACGATATGGAGAAAAAACTGCATTCTGAGGAGGAAAGGCTGGAATTTTACTATAATTCCCGCGCTCCTGAGTCTGATTTGCTGGCTGATATAGATGCCTGGGGCGCTTATGAGGAAGTGGACAATGAATCGGCCAATAATCTTTATCAGGTCATCAACGGATATTACGGGGTGCAAAAGCTGGGGGCTGATTCCTTCAAACCCAAACGCAGGAAAGCCCTCGAAAATATGTTTGCCCAATACGGCCTCAGCACCGCCTCCGGATCCCTTCTGACCGGCGGCAATGCCGCAATTCTCACCAGCAGCATATATAAATTTGGTTGTGTCTGGCGGGAAAAACGGGTTGGATGGGGCCTGCTGGTGGAAAGTGGTGTCACAGCGGTCTTGCAAAAAATGGAAATCAAGTCAGTTTCCCTGAAAATGGCGCTTAAATTTCTGAAAATGCTGGAAAGAGAAGCCAAAGCCAACGGAGTGATCTGACATGGCCAGAAAATCCATTTTGCCGCTGTTGGCGTTGATTTTCGGGCTGATTTTTCACTTTCTGAGCCAGGCTTTTGTGGCAGTGGCAGAGCCGGGAATTTTCTTTGGCCCTCCGGGCCATGCGCTGGTCCGTTTCCTCTGGACCCTGGGCAGCACCCTGGTGCTGCTTGCAGTCTGGATGCTGGCAGAAAAAAAGGAAATCAGGGGAGAAATCCCTGCCCTGGCCATTGGCTGGATCAGCTTGCTGATTCTGGTATATTTTGCCGGCTTCGCCCCCTGGTCGCTCAAAACCCAGGCCGAATGGCTGGGCAAATCCTCGCTGGGTTACACCCTCTCACCTCTGGTGTACAGGTTCTGTCAGGCCACTTTGTTTTTCTGCGGGGCCGGACTGGCTCTGTATCATCGCAGCATCACCAAGGGCAAAGCCCTGCTATTTCTCCTCCCAGCTTTGCTGGGACTGGGAATTCTGGTTTACCTTTTGTTGCAGCCTGCACCCCATTTCAACGGGTAAGCAAATTGAATTCCCCAAACGGTCTTTTATCCGTCACAAAGATCATTCAGTTGGGAAAAAGCAATCCCCGACCCGGGTTACCTCCCAAAGAAAATCTTTTTTAACTAATTTCGGGCTGCCAGATGAAAATCCTCAACTCCATAACCCTTCTTTTACTCTCTTTGGCGATGTCTTCCTGCACGGCAGTGTGGCGCTCGACCATCTATAATGCCCCCGGAGTCAACGATTACCGCATTTTTCCCAGCCGCACGGTCCATGCACCTGACCAGCCTTACCCCCTGCTGGAAGGCTTCCAGCAGCCCCTGCCCGATCCCGCCACATGGGCCATGGGCGACAAATACCACCCGGGCGATACGCCCGAAGAATTTTTCCGTAAAACCGGCACCACCGCTTTTCTGGTCCTGCACGGCGATACCCTGGTGCATGAATATTACAGTCCCGATCAGGATCAGAACTCCACCTTTACCACCTTTTCGCTGGCCAAGGTATTCGTATCCACCCTGGTGGGAATTGCCATCCACGAAGGAGCCATCCAAAGTGTGGATCAGCTTGCGGCAGATTTTCTGCCCGAACTGAAAAATGACAGCCTGCTGGCCCGGCTTAAAATCAGGCATCTGCTGCAGATGACCTCTGGAATCCGCCCCCATGAATCGCCAGCCAACCTCATCAATGGCATCGGGCGACTCTACTACGGGCCCGATCTGGAAAAAACCCTGCGTCACCTCCAGGGGCAATATCCGCCCGGCACCCGTTTCCGCTACGTCAACACCAATACCCAGATTCTGGGGAGGATTCTGGTCAAAGCCACGGGCAAACCCCTGGCTCAATACCTCGAAGAAAAAATCTGGATTCCCGCCGGCATGGAATCAGATGCCACCTGGAGCCTCGACCACGAAGGGGGCGAGGAAAAGGCATTTTGCTGCCTCAATGCCCATGCCCGCGACTTTGCCCGCTTTGGCTTGCTTTTCCTGAATCAGGGCATTTGCAAAGGTTCCTGCCTGGTGCCCGAAAACTGGATTTGCGATGCCACCGCGCTCGATACCCTCGAAGGCGCCCGCGACCGCTATCAGTATTGCTGGTACACCTCGGCCGAGCAGATCGATTTTTATGGGGAAGGGCTCATCGGGCAATTCGTTTACGTGTCGCCCACCACCAATACAGTCATTGTCAGGCTGGGCAAAAAGCTGATCAATTATGCCACGCCCTGGTACGATGTACTCCGCGCGCTGGCCAGGGTGGAAGCCAAACCCATTCGCAGGGAGCGCAGCAAAGCCGACCTGCGACAGTATGCAGGCACCTACATATTCGATCCCTCCAATCTGGGCGACAGTGCCCTGGTGGGCAAAAAAGTGGAAATCACTGCCTGTCAGGGTTATCTCAAATGCAATCCTGAATTCCGCAATGCTTTTCGCATGGAGCCCGGCCCGGGCCACACCTTTTTCAATCTGGACGAAGGTCGCCGCATGGAATTTGCCCCCAACGATCAGGGTGAGATCCGCAGGATCGTCTGGTCCAAACGTGGAAATGTGTGGCAGGTCTGGAAAAATTAGAATTTAATTTCCCATGAAACGACGCGACTTTCTCAAAACTGGTTCCCTGGCGGCAGGCGCAGCCGCTGGATTGGCCCTTCCTCTGAATGCCTTTTCCAAGCCCCAATCCGCCAAACGAGTGCTGCGTATCGCCCACATGACCGACATCCATGTGCAACCCAAAGGCAAAGCCCCTTATGGAATGGAAGCGGCCTTCAAGGCTGTGCATGCAGAAGAAGGCGTGGATTTTATCCTCAACGGGGGCGACTCGATCATGGATGCATTAGGCAGAACAAAGTCAGAAGTGAGCGAAGAGTGGAAATTGTGGCATGAAATTCTGGACTCGACCCTCAAACTCCCCATGTATAATTGCCTGGGCAATCACGATATCTGGGGCTGGTCGTTGCCCAAAGAGCCCCAAAAAGACCCGAATTACGGCAAAGACTGGGCCCTGGACCAGTTTGGCATGAAGGGGCGCTACTACAGCTTCGACCAGGGTGGCTGGCACTTTATCGTGCTGGATTCCATGACCCATGCCAAGGTCCGTGGCTATACGGCGCTTTTTGGCGAGGAACAACTTCGCTGGCTGCGGGAAGATCTGGAAGGAGTGAATCCCCAGACTCCTGTTTGTGTGCTTTCGCACATTCCCATCATCTGTTTTTGCGCCTTTTTTGACGGAGACAATGAAAAATCGGGCAGGTGGAATGTACCCGGCGCCTGGATGCATCTGGATGGACGCCAGGTCAAAGACATTTTCAAAGATTTTCCCAACGTGAAAATCTGCCTCAGCGGACACATTCATTTGCAGGACGCGGTCGAATATCTGGGAGTAAAATACCTGTGCAATGGCGCAGTTTGCGGCGGCTGGTGGGGTGGAAATTACCAGGAATTTCCCCCGGCCTACGTGATCGTTGACCTGTACGAGGATGGAAGTTCAACCCACCGGGTTGTGCCCTATGCGTGGCAACAGGGAGGGAAATAAATTTAGGTTTTTGCAACCTTTAACTTAACCAACCTAAATTGTATTTAAACAAAATCAGAAACCATGAAAACCAAACTTACTTTGACCCTTGATCCTGCCTTAATCAGCAAGTCAAAATTATACGCAAAATCTCAAGGAAGTAGCCTTTCAAATATTGTTGAGGAATTTCTACTCAGACTTACAGCAACCGAAAATCAATTTTCTGAAATAAAATTAACTTCTGGAGTAAAATCATTGAAGGGCTCAGTAAAGGTTAATGACCAGGACAATTTTGACCACAAACAAGTTTTGGAAGACGAACTTACAAAAAAGTACATCGATTTCTGAAAGCTGACCGCAGACCGCTGACAGCCTAAATCATTGATTCTCCTCCCCATTTCTCTTAACTTAGCCCCGAAACCTGCGTGGGTCTGTTTTCGTACAGATTGCCGCAAACAGAACGCTGACATCAATGGCATTCATAGATTATTACAAAGTACTGGGCGTCGCCAAAAACGCACCTGAGGCCGATATCAAAAAGGCATTCCGCAAGCTTGCCCGAAAATATCACCCCGATCTCAATCCCGACGACAAAACGGCGGAACAAAAATTCAAGGAAATCAACGAAGCCAACGAGGTATTGAGCAATGCCGAAAACCGCGCCAAATATGACAAATACGGAAAGGACTGGAAGCATGCCGACGAAATCGAAAATGCCCGCAGACAGCAGCAACAACAACGTTCCCGGGGCGGTGGCCAGCAATATTCAGGCGGATTTACGGAAGATGATTTCTCAGATTTCTTCGCCTCCATGTTTGGAGGCCGGGCAGCAGGCAACAGAGGAGGCAGAGTGAAATACAGAGGACAGGATCTTTCGGCTGATTTGCAGCTCAATCTGCGCGACGTTTATTCCACCCACAAACGAACCCTCACCGTCAACGGAAAAAGCATACGCATCACCATCCCCGCGGGTATCAGCAACGGACAGGTAATCAAGATCAAAGGCTACGGGGGCGAAGGCGTCAACGGCGGTCCCAACGGGGATCTCCACATCAAATTCAACATTATAAACGACACCCATTTCAAACTGGATGGCAATAACCTGCATACAACCGTGAGTCTGGATTTGTATGTGGCGCTTTTGGGAGGTGAAATCACGGTGGAGACCTTTGACGGCAAGGTAAAACTCAAAGTCAAGCCTGAAACACCCAACGGAACCCAGGTCAAACTGAAAGGCAAGGGCTTTCCTGTCTATAAAAAAGAAGGAGAATTTGGAGATTTCTACATCACCTACCAGATTGTCCTGCCGACCCATCTCACCCCGCGTGAAAAAGAATTATTTGCCGAACTCGCCAAACTCAGAAACCCATGAGCAACGAGCATTACATACCCGTAAAGTTGGTGTGCCACCATTACCAGATCGAAATGGCCTTCGTCACTCACCTTGTGGAACTCGGCCTGGTGGAGATTACCCAGATTGAAGACGATCGTTTCCTTCACCACGATGCCCTCTGCGACCTCGAAAAAATGATTCGCCTCCACCACGAACTCCATATCAACCCTGAGGGGATCGACGTGGTTTTCAACCTGTTGGAAAAGATTGATTCCCTGCAAAATGAACTTACCGCGGCCCAAAATCGCCTGCGCCGCTTCGACAGTTTCTGATTCGTTAATTTCTGATCCTGATTCAGCTCTTCAATTGATGGTTTTTCATCAACCCTTTTTCGGGAAATGGAAAGGCAAAAAATTACATATATAAAATCTCTTTTGATTAAATTTCGTCTCAGTTCTCACATTTTTCACGCCATGAAAACAGCTTTTACCACCCTATTTTTTCTCCCTTTTTTATTCCTCCGGGCTCAGGACAATTTTGAAAAAGTACAATGGGCCTGCGAAGTGACCGCCTGTTCCCAGCAGTACGAAGTCGAGAATTATTCCTCAAAAATGGCATTGGGAGCCCCTGACGTGTTTCAAACCCGGCCCCGCGCCTCCTCCTACTGTTATCTTTTTGGTTTTCGTGAGAAGGAAGACGACCGTGCAGAAGGTGAAGTGTTTCTTACAGTCAAGTTTTGTAATCCACAGAAAGCCAACCGGGTACTGGTGGCAGAAAATTTCACTCCCGGATCCATAACGGGCATTTACCTGCTGGATGCAGCGGGAAAAGAAACCCGGGTTTACGAATCTGCACCTAAACCATATTCGGGTCCCAAAAGGTTGCTTCAGGTCGAATTTCCCTATACCAATTACGAAGTGCACGGGGTAAAAATCACGGGTGAACCCAGAGCCATGGAAACCTGGAGTGGCATTGACGGGATTGGGATCGCTGATTCTCCCACCAAAATATATTTCCCCATCAAAGTCGAAAATCTGGGCCCGGCCATTAACTCAGAATTGCCCGAACTCGGCCCCCGCATCAGTCCTGGTGGACGGACGCTGTACTACTCCGTGGAGGGCCACCCCAGCGCGGAAGGCCGCGATGTGAAAGACGACGACCAGGACATCTGGTACTCAGAACTGAACGCAGACGGCGAATGGAGCCCGGGCAAAACCATGGGTAAGCCCTGGAATAATAAGGGCTATAACTGGGTGGTGGCCATCATGCCCGACGGCAATACGGCCATTCTTTCCAATCACTACGATGCCAACGGGGATAACGACGGCTCAGGGGTATCCCGCTCCTATCGCACCGCCAACGGCTGGAGCATGCCCCAAAGCATTTCCATCACCAACCTCGAAAACAAGGCCAATAACGCAGACTATTTCCTTTCCAATGACGGAAAAGTATTGCTCATGGCCATTGAAGGGCCCAAAAAAGTCGGCAACCACGATCTTTATGTATCGTTTCAGACCAGCGAAAACACCTTTTCTGAGCCGCTCAACATGGGAAAAACCCTCAACACCAAAAAGTACGAATACGCCCCCTTTCTTGCTGCAGACGGCAAAACCCTCTACTTTTCCTCAGACGGGCATGGGGGATTTGGCAATAACGACATTTTCGTAACCCGCCGCCTCGACGATAGCTGGACCAACTGGACCACGCCCGAAAACCTCGGTGCAGAGATCAACTCTGACGGTTTTGACTCGGATTTTTCCATCGCCGCCAAGGGCGATTATGCCTATCTGGTCAAGTACGACGACAGCTATGGCTCCAGCGACGTCATTCGCATTCCCCTCGACAAATCCCACCAACCCGATCCCATTGTGCTCATCAGCGGCCGCGTGCTCAACAAAAAGACCAATGCGCCGCTTATGGCAGGCATCTCCTACGAGGACCTGGGAACAGGTCAGGAAATTGGGAAAGCCAGCTCTGAGCCCCAAAACGGCAGCTACAAAATCGTGCTTCCCTATGGCAAGCACTACGGATTCATGGCCCAGGCCGACGGATTTTACGCCGTGACCGAAAACATTGACCTGTCCAGCGTGTCGGCCTACCAGGAGATCACCCGCGACCTTTACCTGGCCCCGATCGAAGTGGGCGAAGTGGTGCGCCTCAACAACGTATTCTTCGAATCAGGCAAGTCTGAGCTGCTGCCGGCCTCCTTTCCCGAGCTCGACCGGGTGGTGAAACTGCTGAAAGACAACCCGGGTATTACCATCGAGCTGGCCGGCCACACCGACAATGTGGGCGCCGACGAAGCAAACCAGATCCTGTCCGACCAAAGGGCCAACTCCGTGAGGACTTACCTGACCCAGCAGGGGACGGCAGAAAAAAGAATCACGGCCAAAGGTTACGGCGAGACCGTTCCCGTAGCTACCAACGACACAGACGAAGGCCGCCAGCTCAACCGTCGGGTGGAATTCAAAATCGTTGAAAAATAAGTCCTGACCTTTTCCCATGAATAATAACGACGTCCTTCGCCGCATTCGCTACACCTTCGACCTCAACGACGACAAAATGATCGCCACTTTTGGTCTGGGTGGCAAAGAAGTGACCCGCGCAGAAATCAGCGACTGGCTCAAACGCGACGAAGATCCCGCCTTCAAACTCCTCAACGACCGCCTGCTCGCCACCTTCCTCAACGGATTCATCACGCTCAAACGCGGGCCCAAAGATGGTCCCATGCCCGAACCTGAAAAACGCCTGAACAATAACCTCATTCTGCGCAAAATCAAAATTGCCCTTAACCTCATCGAGGAGGATTTGCAGGAAATATTCGGCCTGGCCGAGGTCAAAATCAGCAAACCTGAGCTTTCAGCCTTCTTTCGCCAGCCAGGGCACAAACATTTTCGCCATTGCAACGACCAGTATCTGCGCCGTTTTCTGGAAGGTATGCAGGTAAAATTTCACCAGGTTTGAATTGAAGATTTCAGGTCAGGGGGGCGGTGAAAATTAATTTCGGCTGATTCCTTTCTGCCACGAATAATTGCTGGCGGTTCCCTTAACCCTGCTGCCGGGGAACTGACGTTCTGCCCGCACAGGCCACCCTTCCCCCGAAAAGCCAGCCAAAAGCAGGGCTGGCATTCGGGGCCCCGCAGCCCGAAGGTCCCCCGGCAGACCAGAAATCACCCTCCATATAATCTGTCCAGGAGATCCTGCTTCTTGGCCCGGGAAACCCCCACTTCACTTCCATCCTCCATCACCAGATAGCCGCCATCTGTTTTGATAAATGACTTCACAAAGCTCAGATTCACGATGTGGCTTTGGTGCACCCGGATAAAATCATTGGATTCCAGCATGGAATCGTAGTCTTTGAGGGTTTTGGAAACCAGAATATTGGTGCCGTCGGCCAGGAAAAAACGGGTGTAATTATTTTCACCCTGGAGGCGCACCACCTGGCTGAGTTCCACCATGCGCAGGGAATCTGCGCTGGCCAGGGGTATCCTCCGCGACTGCAGGTCGCGGTGCTGAATATTGCCCAACAGATTCTGAATCAACTCAATCGAGTCATTATTTTTCATATTATGACTCACCTTGTCCACCGCCAGGCAGAGCTCGGAAATATCAATGGGTTTCAGAATGTAATCCATCGCATTGAACTTGATGGCTTTGATCGCATACTGCGAGTAGGCAGTCACAAAAATCACCCTAAAATCAGGTTTCCCCACTCTCGCCAGCAAATCAAATCCCGACCCGTCTGGCATTTCCACATCCAGAAAAACCAGTTCAGGCTGGTACTGACGGATAGTTTTCAGTCCCTCCGCCACATTTTCGGCCTCAGCCACCACCTCGATATTCGGACAGTAGCTTTGCAGCATGACCTTCAGATTCAGGCGATTGTCCTGCTCATCCTCAACGATGATACTTCTGATCTTTTGCATGGAAATTTAGATTTTGGGTAAATAAATCTCAACCCGGGTACCACAAGGATCGCCTTCGGGGGACATTACGTCCGTGATTTTCAATCTGTCAGTGCGGCTGGGCGACATCAGGCGCAGCCTTTCCCTGATGATGCCCGTGCTGATGGACAACCCGCTGAGGTTTGGCCGGGAATTTTTGGCCGCAGCCTCGCGCCCCACTCCATTGTCTTCGACAATGCACAGCACATCCTGGTCACGGTCCAGAAACTGCACCAGCAAGCGTCCCTTGCCCGCAACTCCCTGCATGCCGTGCTTGATTGCATTCTCCACAAAGGGCTGGATCACCATAGCCGGAATTTGCACCATAGATGACTCCAGATTTTCATCCACCAGAATTTCGTAATTGAATTTGAAGCGCAGGGCCTCCAGCTCGATGTACAATTCCAGTACTTCCTTTTCCTGCTCTACCGTCAGGCTGGTTTTGGAGGAAGTTTCCATGATTCCGCGCAGCAAACGGGCAAATTTGGACAGGTACAGATTGGCCTCCTTCACATTCTGGGTATTGATCAGCATTTGCACTGAACCCAGGGCGTTGAAAATGAAATGGGGATTCATCTGGGCCCGCATGGTTTGCAGGCGCATCTCACTTACCCGCAATTTGTAGCGGTTTTTGCGACGCTGAGCCGCCAGATAATAAAGCAGCAGGGCCAGCACAATCAAAAATCCAAAAGCCAGCAGGAGCATATTGCGTTGGGCGGCCAATCTGGAAGTGGCTTCCAGGGCTCGTTCTGCCTCCGCGGCACGCAGGGCCTCATTCTTTGTGGCCAGTTCCAGGCTGTATTCCTTGCGCTCAGACCAGTAGCGGGCTTCAAGTTCCAGCAATTGCTCGGTCGAGCTTTGGGTAAACATGCTGTCGCGCCAGCGATCTGCTTCGCGGCTGGCATTCAGGGCTTTGACAAAGTCGCCCATGCCTTCGTAACACTGGCTGCGCAGGAGATTCACGTCGTGAATGCCCTGGCTTTGACGCGTAATGGAGTACCAGGTTTCGGACGAATCCAGTAGTTGAAGGCAGGCGGGATAAAGCTGCTTGTCGAGTTTGAGGCGGGCCATTTCGAGAAATACAGCCCCAGACTGGGTTTCATTCTTGCGGTCGCGGGCATCCGCGAGCGCCTGGGAGAGGTAACTGGTGGCCGAATCTTCCTGGCCCAATTGGTGAAAGGCTCGTCCCAGGCCCAGGTGATTGGAGAAATTATCTCCCTGAACCACGGCCTTTTGGCTGATAGAGATGGATTCACGGTATTGGTCAATGGCTTTGGCGGGGGCTCCCGCCTTGAGATTCAGGCCCGCCAAACTGGCCAGGGCCGCGGCCTGGATATTATATTCCTTCAATTCTGCCGCCGACTCATAAGCCATGCGGAAATAAGCCCGCGCCGCTTCAGTACGTCCCCAGGTATCAAAACAGGAACCAATTTTCACATTCAGACTGGCAATTTTCACCTTCCAACCCAGTTTTTCATAGTATTTGCGGGCGGTCAGAAAGTATTTCACGGCCTTGTCGTAATTGCCCGTTCTGAATTCCAGGCTGCCCAATCCTTCGTTGCTGTTGCCGATCAATCCCGTTTCAGACGATCCCTCGAGGTAATCCAGCGCTTTCAGGTAATTTTCCCGGGCTTCAAAACTGTTGCCCAGTTCGCTGTTGTACAATCCCAGGTTGGTGTAAGTGCGTCCAAGATTGGTGGAATCATTCATTTCCCGAAAAAATCCAAGGGTCCGTTTGTGGTAATAATTCATGCTGTCCACCTCCCGCATCTGAAAGAAAACGATCCCAATTCCACCTGAACTTTGGGCCTGAATCAGTTTATTTCTTTGTTGAGTTGCGATACTGTAAGCCTTTCTGTAAAAGTGGATTGCATCTTCATTTTTATGTTGGGCCTGGCATACCGTTCCTATGTTCAGAGAGAGGCGGCTGATTTCGTTGGAATCCTTTTGACTTTCCCAGTATTTGAGGGCTCCCCTAAAAGTTTGGTCGGCCTTTTTAAGGTCGCCCTGCATCCAGGAAAGGGCTCCCGCGGAATTTTCGATGCGGTAATACAAGGCTTTGTCGCCTGCGGCTCTGGCTTCCTTGCGGGCCAGGTCGATGAACATGGCTGATGAATCCAGGTTGATATTGCGGTAGGAGCGGGAAAGCAGTTGATAGGCAGAAGCCCGGGCGGCGGGATCGTTGGAGGTTTGGGTAACCTGCAGCAAGGAATCAGTATTTTGCCCAAAAACCAGACTTCCTCCTGCCCAAAAGGCAAGGAAAAGCAAGATTTTCAGACCCTTCATGGCTCTCTCAAAGATGGGTTTGGGAATGTCCGACATATTCTGGAAGTAAATTAGTCAAATCGTTGAGAATTTTGCACTCCACTGAGGGATTGGTCGATTTGGTTGAGAATTTGGTTTAGTGGGGGAGGAATTGGGTATTGGGTTTTAGGTGTTGGGCTTTAGGCTCTTAGGGCGTCGTAAGCGACAACAAGTTGTCGCAAAATTTAAATTTGTGATTAGTTTTTGGGGTGCCCTGGCCGGGCGGGCCTTCTTTTTTAGAAAAAGAAGCAAAAAGCGCCAAAACCTAAACCCTGCCCCCTCACACCTCTGACCCGTCGCACAAGCCCACCAGCCGCCCACTCCCCTCGCTCAAGGCCGCCCCCTGGTTTTGGCAAGGCCACCCCACCCTGGTTGGCTTCGCCAAAAATACCCCCGCATAGCGGCTTCAATCCTCTGGATTGATTTAGATTTTAGGTATTGGATGCTGGGTTTTAGGTGTTAGGATTTGGGGAATTTTACTAAATCAGATCCCGATAACAATCGCCACTGAGCTAAGTCATCTTCGGGTAAAAATCTTTTTGCGATATTCGCGGGAGAATTATTGAAAAAAGCATGAGCATAGCGCAAGAACTTGAAGCCCGCAGCGGATCCGTTTGTGAACTTTGCGGCGCCAGCGGCGACCTGAAGGTATTTTGGGTTCCCGGCAGCCCCGATCAGAGCAGCGACAGCCACATTTACATTTGCCCAACCTGCGAGGAGCAACTACTGGACGCGGAAAAGGTGGACCCCAATCACTGGCGCTGTCTGAATGACAGCATGTGGAGCCCGGTGCCCGCAGTGCAGGTCATGGCCTGGCGCATGCTCAACCAGCTCAAAGGCGAAGGCTGGCCGCTGGATTTGCTGGAAATGATGTACCTCGACGAGGCCACTTCGCAATGGGCCAAAGCGGGCCTGACGGAAAGCGGGGAGGAAATGCCAAAACATGTGGACAGCAATGGCAATGTGCTCGAAAACGGCGACACGGTCACCCTGATCCAGAGCCTGGATGTGAAAGGGGCGAATTTTACGGCCAAGCGCGGCACCGCGGTGCGCAATATCACCCTGGTTCACGACAACCACGAGCACATTGAAGGTCGGGTCGAAGGCCAGAAGATTGTAATCCTGACGAAGTTTGTGAAGAAGTCGAAATAGAGTCGGGAGTCGTTAGTCCTTAGATGTGAGTCGTGAGATTTTAGATTTTAGAGGTTAGGGGTTGGGCAAGGATAGATTGTAGGTCCGGGAAATTTCCTGGCCTTACACGGGGATGGGCCATTCCAGCATTGCGGCTTCAATCCCATGGATTGATTTAGATTTTATAGGTTTTTGTTTTACAAAAACATCCCATTCCAAAATTTGTAGGCCCAGGGCATGCCTTGGGCTTACCAAAACCAGTTCAAATGGTAAATTTTTCCCGCGAAGCGGCCTGTTTCCTTTGGAGTTGTTAGTCGTCAGGCAGGAGTCCTTAGACGAGGGTGGTGAGATTTTAGAATTGGGAACAATTTGGGCTGAAATCCGTAAACGGGAGAAAATGAAAGAAGAAATAACTGAACCTCCACCCAAAATAATCCGAACGGAATGGCCCCAATTGCAACTCACGCTTTGGGGCCTTTTACTTGGAGTCTTTGCCTTCGTCAAAACATCGCAGCCAGGAATATTCCTGGCTTTTTTGTTGATTGTACTTGGCCTCGCCATTACCGAACAAATCAGGGCCAACCTGCAGGACAAATCACTCGAAACCCGACATTTTTTCCTGGGACTGAAAACCAGGATCGAAAAAGAGGTGGATCTTCACAAAGGAGATTTCGTTTTTGAAATCTGGCCTGAAAAGGTGGAAGGAAGCCCAACGGGACGGATGGAGCTTCAGGTGAAGCAAGGCCGCAAGGCCTTCAGGCTCCAAACTTACTCCACGCTGGAGGAAGCCCAACAGGCCGGGCAACAGCTGGTGATTGCCCTGGGTGGCGCCCTGAGGCTGGAAGATTCCCACGAAGAGGAATGTTTCTAAGACCTTTGATCTAAAATTCCCATCCCCTTTAAATCCCTTCTCCTTTTTCTGGCCCGAAAATTGATCTGCATTTCCCAGACCAACCCAAAATTCCAGGCCATGACCTATTCACTCAAATTACAAATCCTTCTTTACCTGGTATTTTTCCTTCCCTTCAGCCTGTTTGCCCAGAATCTCTCTCCTGAAAAGACGATTCTCCGCACCTATGAGTGGACTTATCAGGGTAAAACCTACAGTCTGGAAAATGATTTCAGCAGAGCTGCCCTTAGCCATTACCGTTCCCTTCCGCGACACAGCCAGTATGGACTATTCACGGCCGAACATCCCGCCTTTCCCGTGCTGAAACCCATGGTCAGGGAGTTGAAAACCTTTTGTAAAAATGCCGGATTTACGGAATGGGAAACGGCCGGATTTGTGATTGCCTTTGTCCAGTCGCTCGAATATCAGAAAGAAACGACCAGTCCCGAATATCCCAAATACCCCATTGAAACCCTGGTTGATCAGGGGGGAGATTGTGAGGATACGGCTATTTTGCTTGCTTCCCTGCTGCGCGACATGGGCATTTCCTCCATTTTACTCAATCCAAGAGGGCACATGGCCACAGGAGTTGCGGTCAGTGGTCTGAAGGGATCCTATCTCACCTGGGAGGGGCGAAAATATTATTATGTGGAAACGACTTCCCCGAACTGGAAAATCGGCCAGATTCCTGAAGAATATAATTCTGAAATGACCATTTACACAATCCCGGGGATAGCTGCGACGAAAGACCTGGCCTGGAATGCATCTCCCGGTTTCCACCCAAACACCCAACTACAACTGGCTTTTGTGCGGGGTAAAAACAATGCGCATGGCACGAATGGCAACGGCCCTGCTTACACCTGGTCTGTGCGGCTGGAAGGTTCGCCATCAACCCTTTCCCAGATCAAATCTGTGGGTTATCTGCATCTGAACGGCACTTTTCAGGAAGACAGTCAGAATGATTTCACCACCCGCTACTCGGCCCAAAACGGATTTCAAACTCAATTGATTGGCCATGATGCACCCTCGCTCAAAGTGAAAGTAACCTTCAAAGACGGCAGGGTGGAAGAATTTGCCTGCGAGGGAGAGGATCGCACTTCCATGGCCATGAATCCCTAAAGGCAGTTTCTTCCTTTGCAGAATTTCCCTAAATTAAACCATGCGTCAAAAAATGATGTTTCTGACAGGGTTGATTCTGCTTGGCATGGCTCTGGGCTGTAATCGCACATTTGATCCACTTTCTCCCGAAAGCCAGCTGATTTTTCCCAATGAAAGCGGAAAATACAGGATTTATCAGGTCATTGATACCCTTTACGAAACATCCAGTCCAAAATCATGGGGAGGCGAAGACCAGACTTACCTGAAGAAGGAAATTTCACAAGGCACGGAAACTGATCTGCTTGGGCGAGAAGTTGCCCGACTTGAGGTGCTTACCTCCCCTGATACCCTGGATAATGTGGGAAATTACATTTACAATTTTACCTTTGAACAGCTCTGGACACAATATCAGGGGAATCAATTTGGGGAAAGAACTGAAGGAAATGTGCGCTATCTGGCCCTGAAGTTTCCCGTTTATCCAGGTC
Organism: Bacteroidia bacterium; assembly: GCA_020635905.1. Taxonomy (GTDB): domain Bacteria; phylum Bacteroidota; class Bacteroidia; order J057; family JADKCL01; genus JACJYV01. Next base: position 1,149,968 of record JACJYV010000002.1, on the reverse strand, counting down.
TGACCTGGGATGGCAACCTGTTTAATGCAGAAGATTCCCAAACTTACACCTATCTCAACACAGATACCACAGTAACGATTTTGGGCAAAACCTACCCGCATTGTGTCATGGTTTTGCAACAACCATTCCATGAGCCAGTTCCACGTGGTGGACCTCTTTACATTGAAAAATTTGCCTACGAAATTTATGCCCCCCACGTTGGCAAGATCAAAAAGTACACTAAAAATATCGAAATCCAGAATTACACAATCCAGAAGGAAAGCCGGGTTTATCAGGAATTGCTGATCGAGCATAACTGAATTAATCCTAATAAAAAAACCATGCAACCCGGACAGAGGCTGCATGGTTTTTTGAGAGTTTCCGTTGACTTCAAAAGTACGAATATTGACCCCTAATGGCAGTTAGCCGTATTGAGGCAAGCATGATTAAAGAATATATGACAGGCCATTTCCTTGAGTGAGCAAGCAGAAAACTCTGACGAATTGTAGCTTGAAATTGAATTCATGATTTCATTGGGAGTACCATTATAATTTGCACAAAGACCATCCGCACAAAAGTTGTAAACGTAGGGATCATTGGGGTGGGTAGCTCCCAGGGTGTGCCCAACTTCATGCGCAATAATATTGGCCATCAGGGAGTTTTCTCCTGGATAATTCCGTACTACTGCGTAGGAATATTGATTACTGTACTTGCAAACAGAAGCGAGATAAGCCTTCCCGCCATAAATTCCCGTGTTTTTTCCGGTAAAAAGAATAACGAGATCCTTTTTGGTATTAGCTTGAAAAAAATTCCAAAAATCACGGGTTTGTTGCAAAAGCGTACCCACGTTACTGGATTTTGGATAATACAATGCGTTTTGAGGAGCAGTAAGAATGGACACACTTAAAATCGAGAAATCCGTGTTCAGTGGGGTGTATTTCAACTCTGCATTATTCATGTGCACCAGAATTGCAAATACAGCCAGATTGTAATTATAACTGGCCTGCTGGTAAAACTCATAATCACCATGGATCCTGATTTCCAGGTTCCAGCAAGAAGCCGCTTTGTCACTTTCCTCAATAGTGCCCAATCCATCTGAATCAGACAATCCTGCAGGAGAATCAATGGTTTCACAAACTTTCTCACCCGAAGAAATGACCGCTTCCTCTGAATAGACAATGTACTTATCCAGGCTTGCTTCTGGCTGATACATCATCAGGGGTTCCAAATGCCATACCACCCCATTCTCAAGAATCGTCCCCCCTGCAAATTCCCGGGTCACCACCAGTGCGACCTGATCAGCAGGATTACCATTCTGAAAGCCTTCCAGGGTCAGAATATCAGCTGTACTGAAACCAGATTTCATGGTTTCCCCGTCCCTTTCAGCCACGAAATCTTCAGCCAGAAGGTCGTCACGAGTTACGGAAACAGTCCAGAATGCACCATCTCCTTTGGGCAATTTGAGGTCAAGGAAAGCTTGTTTATTTGCACCTTCAACCGTGCTGAAAAGCTCGTTTGCTGAAAAATCCACAATCGAGTACTTTTTGAAGTGACGCGAAAGGTCATTTCCCTGAGTTGAAGTGATCACCTCATCCGTTTCCGGACGACAGGAGGAGAGAAACAGCGCCACCAAAGTGGCCATCACGATAACAAAATGGTTAATTTTCATAATTGAATTGGTTAAGGTTAATTAAAAAACAGTTTCCAAAGGAACAGCGCCCCTGTCCGGGCACAATCCCGAAATGGAAAGGGTATTTTTCAGCATGATCTTCATTTTCCCGGGTCTGAGCTTTTCAGAAAAAACCTGCCCGGAAAAATATTATGTGACGACTTGCAACGGAGTACTTCCCTGAAGTTCAGAGATACAGATCCGTATGACGGAAGGTTTTTGAGAGCAATTCATAGGAGAGTTTTTTGGTGGTACACGAATTGATCTTATGCACTTAAATGAGTTGAATCCTCTGAAAATTCCATTCTGGAAATTATTTTTTTTGAAACCTTTTTATGGGAATTTTCCAAAATCGCTCCCAAAACACCCAAAAGGCCCTTTTTGGGAGAATGTTTTTTTCGTGAAAGGTGCTGCATTTTTTGAAATCAAATATCTTCCAAGCCCAATTCAACATTTCAGGAATTATTGATTACTTTTTCATTTTGAAACAAACAGTCCTGCACACACCATGCACCTCCTCGCCATCACCCTGACTGAAGACCGTTCAGATCCCCTCTTCGCCTCGCCAGGCGCCATGCAACTGTTCGAAATTTATGCAGAGTATTATCCTCAGGTTGGCTACCAGCCGCCCTGGACGGGCTATTTCATCATTCACCACCACGAAGTGGTGGGTTCCTGTGGATTCACGGGACCGCCGCTTGATGGAAGGGTGGAGCTTGCCTACTGGACCTTTCAGCCGCATGAAGGCAAGGGAATCGCCTCCTTTGCCTGTCGTGAGCTGGTTCAAATTGCCCAAAAAAGCGACCCTCAGCTACTGATTACGGCCAAAACTGCTCCTGAGCACAATGCCTCCACCCAAATCCTGCAAAAAAACGGCTTTGCCTTTGCCCGCATCGTGCAGGACCACGAAATTGGAGATGCGTGGCTGTGGGAATTGCGAAACCCCTGAAATCAAAGGAAATGCAAAATTACGAGTTGGAAAAAACTGAAACAGATGAACGAATTCTGTTTTCCATCAAACAGCAGGGCGAAGAACTGGCCAGTTTGGCTGGCCTGAAAATCAACCAAAACAAGATTTAGCCCTGGGAAAACTGACCGTTCAGAAGCCTGATTTGGAAAAAGAATTGCTTCAGGAATTGAGAAAACACTTTTACCATCATTGCAAGAGCCATCAGTCAAAAGTAGTGGTGATGAAGCTCGAGCGGACCCTGGCTGTTCTTGAATTAATGAAGGAGAGTGATTTTCATTTTCAGGGAATTAAATACCTTTTCAAAAGCGATTTGCTGGCCCTGGCTGATCCTTTGCATGATTTCAAACTCAAGCCTGCCTCAGAGATGATTTTGGCCGATTTTCAAAGCCTGTATTTCGCATGCCAGCAGGGTGACCCCATGGTGAACCTGACCAGCCTCACCCCTGCAGAATTTTATGAAAATGAGAAAACAGAGATTGGCGAACTCTGGGACGAGGACCTTCTCCACGCAGTCATTATTGAAAATCATTTGATTGGGGTCCTTAACCTGAGAAAAGACCTTAACCACCAATCCAAAATATATTCAGGATCAATCAATTACATTGGAATTTTACCCCCATTCAGAGGGAAAGGACTTGGCAAAAGTCTCCATCTTTTGGGCCTGCACCAGTTGAAACAACTGGGTTGTGAATCCTATGTGGGCAGCACAGACAGCAGAAACGAACCCATGTTAAAGATTTTTGCCCAAAATGGTTGCCAGCTTTTCGCCGAACAACATTTTTTCGAACCCTGATGTCAAAATACCTTGCCATAATTCTCCCAAAAACAGAAATTGAGCCATCAAACTCAAAAATTCATTCCATGAAATCCAAAGCACTCCTTTCTCTGCTGATCCTTTTTACTTTCCTGCAAAGCTGCGGCCCCAAAAACACCACTGAATCCCCCCAGACTGAAACACCTCAACCCGAAAAAGTGGAGCCCATTCAGAAAAAGCCCGAGCCCGACGAGGCCCAAATTGTCATGCTGGGCACCTGGAAGGGCGAAATGGGCGGCAAAAAACTGACCGTGGTGATCGAAAAAGTCGAAAACGGTCACCTTTCGGGCTATAACCAGTTGGACCAGAACAAGCGCCCGCTGGACGGCACTTATGAGGACGGCACCTGGGATCAACCCTGCACCAGAGCTTTTGAAGCTACCCTCAATGAGCCCGGCGACGACAAGTATGACGGCGTTTTCCAGATCAAATTTGTGGGCTACGAAGACGAAGGAGAAACTGCCGACGGAGGTCTCGAATGTCTGGGAAATCTGGAAGGGGGCGAAGCCCTCGGCTCCTGGAAATCAAACGATGGTAAGCTGAATTATACGCTTACCATGTTGAAAGACAAAAATTGAAAGCAGCCAAATTCCTGGTTGAAAACACTTTTATGCTTACTTCCAGGGGTTTTGTGGTCTCGGGGAAAATTTTAGATAATAAATCCATTTCCATGGGAGATTGGGCCCTGATTGAGGCAGAAGGAAAATGGATGAGGTTCGAAATTCTGGGGGTGGAATCTATTTATTCTGGCACCCGAGGGCCTGAAAAACCAGCATTGATCTTTTCTATGGAGGATGGAAACTTGCTGAAAAGTATGAATTTGTGCGGGGTTGAGATTGGGATTGAATCTGAGGCTGAAAAATAAGGCGGAATTTTTAAATCAAATTTACTGGCAACCAAGACCAGGGAAAAACCCCTGAGTGCGGTCTCGAATGCATGGGAAAACAAAAGGGGGTGAAACTCCGGCTCGTGGAAATCAAAAAATGGCGAGATGGATTACACCTTTAGTATATTGAAAGGAAATTAATAATTGCCCAACATTCCATTCCTGATGGGAAATTTACCACTAAATTTACCCTTCAAACCAGACCTTTTTCAACTTGAATAATATTTCAATTTACGAAACCCAACTTGTAGAAAGGGGGGAAAAAATTAAATTCCTTTTCGAGAGCAATGGAGTCAAAACCATAATCAAAGCAATTGAATATACTTTAATTGCTCAACGAAATGGACGCAAGATTTACAATCTTGGCTTTGGCGATTATAATGAGGAAAACGGAGAGATTTTAGATGACATTAACAGCAATAATGGAGACATGAGAAAGGTTTTCAACACTGTTTTAAATTCTATTCCTCTTTTCTTTGAAATCAACAAAAACGCAGCGATTTGGGTACAGGGAAGTGATAGCCAGGATGAATTCAAATCTGAATGCCAAAAAACCTGTTACAAAAATTGTAAAGTTGATTGCAAAAATTTCAATAGACGAATCAAAACGTATCGATATTTCGTGGATAAGCACTTTATTGAATTGACCAGAGAATATATCTTCTTTGGATATACAAACGAGAAAAAACCATCGTTAGTTCAGTATATTCCCAATACAGATTATCTTGGGATTTTCGTTTTTAGAAAAATTTAAACTAAATTAGATAATACTCATGGCCACCAAAAGTCAAATATTGAAATCCAAATTCGTTCTTCCCATGTCAGAAGAGTCTCGGGCCAGGATTGCTGTGGTGGCAAATGAGATAAAGGACAAGGAATTATTCCCCGAAAAGGTGGCAAGGGCAAAAAAACTGATGAAAAAGGTCAAAAATTTGCCCATTTGATTGTCCAAACGCGGGCTTGCCTGCCTGTCCGCACCTCCCAACCCTGCCAGATAGCGGCCGGCGAAAAGCAAAGCCGCCCGCTACTGTCCCACAGGCAGCCGAGGCCCATTTACCAAATCATTTCAAAAAATTCTTGAAAGCCTACTCCACCTTCAGCACATCAAACTGACGTGGCACTTCCACCACCCAGTGACCATTCTCCCCCTGGTGAAAATCCACCTCGATTTCCAGATCGTCGAGACTCACTTTAGAAGGCACAAAAGGCAGTCCCACCAGGTGGATCTCATAGATTTCGTAGGATTCCCTGAATTTGCCGCGCACATTTTGCCCCAATAGCTGGCTTTTGTCTGTGCCGCGGGTGGTAAATACCTTGTGATTGAAAACCCCTTTTCTGTATTCGTAGCCATCGCCTTCGTCTTCGTACAACTCACTTTGCACCCGCTCCGTGGAGTAATACACCCACAATTCCATTTTGTCCAGAGGCCTTTCATCCACATACTGCATCACAGGATACTGGGGAATGACGGCTCCTGCCCGTACAAAGAGAGGCATCAGCTCCAATGGCGCGGCCACCCGTTGCTCCCCGGGTTGAGACAGGATTTCGTGGGTAAAATAATTATACCATTTTCCTTGCGGGAAATACACGTAGCGCGATTCCGCGCCCGCCTCCACCACGGGAGCCACCAGCAGGTGCTGGCCCGAAAAAAACTCGTCGTTGCGATTCAACGCATTGGGATCATCCATGTGAACGAGGGAGAGAGGCCGCAACATGGGCGTTCCCGTGGTCACATAGGTCCAGAAAGTGGTGTACTGGTAGGGCAGCAAACGGTAGCGCAATTCAATAAATTTCTTGGTGATGGCAAGCGAAGCCGGACTAAACGACCAGGGCTCCTGGTCGCCATGATCACCCGAACTGTGCGTGCGCATCAATGGATGAAAGACCGCCAGCTGAATCCAGCGGGTGTACAGTTCGCTGGTGGGGTGCTCGGTAAAGCCACCAATGTCTGAGCCAATGAAAGAAAATCCGCTGATGCTCATGCGCTGGCACTGCATATTGGCCACCCACAGGTGCTCCCAGGAGGCAATGTTGTCGCCCGTCCAGCTGGCTGAGTAGCGCTGGGTGCCGCTGTAAGCTGAGCGCGTAATGATAAAGGGACGGTTGGGACGGGCAAAATTTTTGACCCCGTGAAAGGTCGCGCGGGCCATTTGCATACCAAACACATTATGCGCCTTGCGGTGGCTGCAATCGTGTCCGTCGTAATTGTGGCGCACGTCGCCCGGGAAAGTTTTGGATTCCACCTCAAAAATGGCTGGCTCGTTCATGTCGTTCCAGATGCCGCGAATCCCGTTTTCGGCAATCAATCCCTTGAAAAGACCTGCCCACCATTCGCGCACTTCAGGACGGGTAAAATCAGGAAAATAGCAGTCGCCCGGCCACACTTTGCCCTTCATATTCACCCCGTCAGCGCGTTTGCAGAAATATCCTTTCTCAAATCCCTCGTTGAAAACCCAGTAATTGCGGTCGATTTTGATCCCGGGATCGATGATGGTCACCACTTTGTAGCCGTCGCGGGCCAGATCTGAGATCATTTGGGTAGGCTCGGGAAATTTTTCCTTGTCCCAGGTAAAGCAACGGTACCCGTCCATATAATCAATGTCGAGGTAAAGGGCATCACAGGGAATCTGTCGCTCGCGGAATTCACGGGCAATTTCCCTTACTTTTTCTTCCGGGTAATAGCTCCATTTGCACTGATGATAACCCAGGGCCCACTTGGGAGGCAACTCTGGCTTGCCCGTGAGATTGGTATAGCGTTCCACCACAGAAATGGCGTCAGGACCATAAATGAAGTAATAATTCATCTGCCCGCCGTGAGCCCAGAAGCTGGTGGCTGTTTTGCGTTCGCTGGCAAAATCAAAATAGGATTTGAAGGTATTGTCAAAGAAAATCCCGTAGGCCTTCTGTTGCTGCACCCCAATGTAAAATGGAATGGCCTTGTACAGGGGATCACGTTCCACCCCAAAACCATACTCGTCCGTGGCCCAGTTCATGAAGCGCTTGCCGCGCAGATTCATGGAGGTCGCCTTGTCGCCCAGGCCAAAGTAATGCTCGCCCGGGTACACGTGCTTGCTCATTTTCACAATGTTGCCCCCAAATTCTGGATGAGGTTCCCAGTGAAATCCCTTCTCGTCGCGGTTGATCTCAATGCCGCCATCCACGCTGAAAAAAGCCACCCGCATATCACTGCGCGATACCCTGACCTGGACCGTGGCCGTGGTCACTGACCAACCTGTTTCCTCCTCCGTAAGTTCGAGGTGGGCAAAACTGCTTTCGTAATCTTTGTAGATCGCGTAGGAAAAATCCGCATCAAAGAACCCCTCTGTGGCGTAACACAGACGAATCACAGAGTCTGAAACGGCCTGCAGGCGCAGCATGACGCCCCGTTCTGAACGAAACAGAATGGTGGCTCCATCCCGCTTGACATCACTGACGCCGCCAGGAAAAAAATCTGTATTATGTGGATCGGTCGATACGGGATTGTGTTGAAAGTTCATGGGAATCAATCAATGGGTTGAAGAATAAGGCAGGCCAAAGGTGGCAGGGTCAGTTCGAGGTGAAATGACCGGCCATGCCAGCCACCAGACTGGCTGGCAAATTGTTTCTTTTTCAGGTGGCCGCTGCCCCCGAATTTTTTGTCGTCGCTGTCAAAAATCACCTTCCATTGCTGGTCAGTGGGACAGCCGAGCTTATACCCCTGGTGGGTATTGGGCGTGAGGTTCAGGATGGAAATAACATGATCGCCGGGCGAATTTCCCATGCGGATAAAGGCATACACAGAATTTTGGGAGTCCTGAAAATCAATCCATTCAAAGCCTTCAGGTGAATAAGCCCTTTCATACAGGGCCGGGGTTTTCTGGTACAATTGGTTGAGGACCTTCAGACAAGTCTGCACTCCCTGATGAGGAGCGTAATCGAGCAAATGCCAGTCCAGGCTGCGGTCAAATTTCCATTCGCCCGACTGAGCAAATTCACCTCCCATAAACAGCAGTTTGGACCCGGGATGGGTGTACATCCAGCCGTAAAGCGCCCGCAGATTGGCGAATCGCTGCCAGTCGTCGCCGGGCATGCGCCCGAGCAGACTGCCCTTCCCATGCACGACTTCGTCGTGACTCAGGGGCAACACGTAGCTTTCAGAAAATGCATAAAGCAGGGTATTGCTCAGGTCGCCCTGGTGATACTGGCGGTAAACGGGATCTTTTTTGAAATATTCCAGCGTGTCGTGCATCCAGCCCATCATCCATTTTTGCCCAAATCCCAATCCCCCTGCTTCCACGGGGCGGGTCACCAGGGGGAAAGCAGTGCTTTCCTCCGCCACAGACTGCACGTCAGGATAATTCTCATAAATGGCCTGGTTGAGGTCCTTCATGAAAAGAATGGCGTCCAGATTTTCCCGACCGCCATATTGATTGGGCTCCCACTCTCCATGGTTGCGGGAATAATCCAGATACAGCATACTGGCCACGGCATCCACCCGCAGGCCGTCGGCATGATACTGATCCAGCCAGAAAAGCGCATTGGAAATGAGAAAGGAACGCACTTCCGGGCGTCCGTAATTGAAAATGAGACTTTTCCAGTCGGGATGGTAGCCTTTGCGCGGATCAGGATGCTCGTACACATGGGTGCCGTCGAATTGGGCGAGGCCGTGGGCATCTGAAGGAAAGTGCGAAGGCACCCAGTCCAGCAGGACCCCAATCCCTTTTTGGTGGAGCACGTCCACCACTTTTTTCAGTCCTTCGGGCTCCCCAAAGCGGGATGTGGGCGCAAAATAGCCCACAATCTGGTAGCCCCAGGAAGGATCGTAGGGGTACTCCATCACCGGCATGAATTCCACGTGGGTGAATTTCATTTCCCGGCAATAATCCACCAGATCCTGCCCCATTTCCTCCCAGGTCAGATATTCATTTTCCCCTTTACGTTTCCAACTGGCCAGATGCACCTCATAGACGGTCATAGGCGCCTGCAGGGAATTGTGGGCCGCCCGTTTTTTCATCCAGCCGCTGTCCTTCCAGGTGTATTTTTTATCCCAGATAATGGTGGCCGTACGGGGCGGATGTTCCCAGAAGCGGGCAAAAGGATCCCCTTTCTCAATGGGATTCGCGGTGTGGTCTGAGGTAATCTGGTACTTGTAGGCTTCGCCATGGCCAATGCCCGGCAAAAATCCTTCCCAGATGCCTGATCCATCCCACCGCACAAAAAGCTGGTGATCACGGGCGTTCCACCCGTTGAAATTCCCAATCACCCCCACACTTTTGGCGGCGGGAGCATACACGGCAAAGTAGGTACCTGCCTTGCCCTCCACCTCCAACGGGTGAGAACCCATTTTTTCGTATAGCCGAAAATGCTTTCCTGCCCGGAACAGGTCCAGGTCAAAATCTGTAAACAGACTGTGTGGTTGGATCTTATTCATGGTCTTCCTCCTTCAGCAATACATAAATTCCCCGCAGGGGAATCACAGACCAGTCGGGACGGGCATTGAGTTCATAGCCCAGCTCGTAAATGGCTTTTTCCAGCAGGTGATATTTCAACAGATAATTGATTTCCTGTTTGTAGCCAATATTCATGGGGCTTCCGTAGGCTTTTTCGAGATACGTATGCAGGAAAAGGGAGGTCATCCACTCGTACATCCATTCACCCAACTCAAACAGGCTTTCAGGATTTTCCTGGTTGCGGGCAAAAAGGTGGGCGTAAATCGCATAATGGAAGGAGCGAAACATCCCTGCCACATCTTTGAGCGGGCTCTGCTTGACCTTGCGGTCATGGATGGTCGCTTCGGGTTCCCCCTCAAAATCCAGGATGATGAAATCATCCCCAGTCCACAGGACCTGTCCCAGGTGGTAGTCGCCGTGAATGCGGATGCGGGTGCCGCTCAGATCCAGATAATCAAAGGAATAAATCCTGTTTTTGATCTCCGTTTTCATCTGGTAGAAAAACTGGGCGTACTCCAGCGATTTCCCCGCCAGCTTCGACATCTGCTTGTCCAGCAGCGCATAGCGGGAATTGAACTGGTGAATCAATCTGTTTTTGATCCAGACCGTGTAGTCGCTGTTATAATCTTTGCGGATAAAATTGCGGTTGATCCGTTCCTGCGACAGGCTGATGTGCATATCTGCAGTGCGTTCGGCCAGCCTCACAATGCCCTCACGGAAGGCCTGGCGGGTATTTTCGACAAATAACTGTGGCAGATCCGCGGCAGGCCGCGGCTCAAAAAGCGCCGTTTGCGGCAAGGCTGCCACTCCGTTTGCATATCCGCCTGCCCGGTCAAAAAAGTGCTGGATTTCATCCAGCATCCAGGTCCAGGCATCGCCCTTGTTCTCCACCTTTTGCTGCATCAGGGCCAGTGAAATATCGTAGATTTTGGGCCGTTTCCAGGTAATGGAAGCCCCAAAAGCGGGCACGTGGGCAAAATTGGACCGCTCTGAAAGCTGCTGGTTCATCTGAATATCCGGGTTTTCCTCCCGGAAAAGACGGCGGTAGATTTTCAGGTAAAACTGATCTGCATAGATGATGGAGGTATTGCTTTGCTCGCCTTTGGCGAGCTGGGAAGTGACCGGTGTTTTCAGGCCCGACTCCCGCAGGGCTTTGCCTGTTTCGATTTGCAGGTGGCCGGTGCCAAAAGGATATTCCCGCTGATTCAGCAGCAGGTCCATCAGGGCGGTGCGAAATTTCTCCACAAAAACGGCATCAACCAAAATATGCCTGCCGTCTGGCCAGGCCGCAATGCGGGCATTTTCCTCCACCTGAGCCTCGGCTGGCATCAGCGCCAGGGGCAAAATGTAGTTGTGCACCAGCCCTTCTTCGTACAAAATCTCAATGATCAGGATATAAAACCGCTCCCCGTGGAAATCCATGGGCATGAGGTGATCCACCAGAATGGTCTTGTCCAGACTGGCTTTTCCCGCGTACCAGCGGCTTTTGAAGAGATAGGGACGGATATTCAGGCGAATAAATTCGCCAAATTCAGGATTGGATTTTGTCAGTTCCTGCCAGTTCATCTGCTCACCCTTTGATTTCAAACAAGTGGAAGGGCCAGTCGGGATTGAGGGCCACGAAGTGGCGCTCACCCTGCCAACTGTAGCTGGCTTCACTCATCAGGTCACGGACCTGATATTGGGCATTATGCCCCACTTTCAACCAGTCGTAGGGCAGGTGAAGTTCCCCGTGATGCGATTGATTGGGATCCAGATTCACCACGGCCAGCACCTGCGAATCGTCTTCGCCCGTTTTCAGAAAAGCCAGCAGATTCGAATTTTCCAGGTGGCAAAAACGGATTTGATTGGTCTGCTGCAGGGCTTTTTGGTCCTTGCGGGCCTGATTCACCCGGGTCATCAGGTGGGTGATGTTATTGCGCAAATCCCAGTCCCAGTGACGAACGGCGTATTTTTCCGAATCGTAATACTCCTCCCTGCCGGGCACCGACTGATGCACCATTTGCTCATACACAGGCCCGTAAACCCCCACATTGCTGCTCAGAGTCGCCGCCAGAAAGTAGCGGGTCAGGTAGAGTGGTTCAGAAGGATTTTGCAGGGGATAGGGATTGATGTCGGGCGTATTGGGCCAGAAATTGGGGCGAAACACCTCGCTCACGGGGCCCTGGGTCAGTTCGTTCAGGTACTGAATCAGTTCGTCCTTGCTGTTGCGCCAGGTAAAGTAGGTATAGCTCTGGGTAAAGCCCGCCTTGGCCAGTTCCAGCATGATTTTGGGCAAAGTAAAGGCCTCAGAAAGGAAAATAATATCCGGGTGAACCTTTCTCACTTCCCCGATCAGCCAGTGCCAGAAAGGAATGGGCTTCGTGTGCGGATTATCCACCCTGAATACCCGGATTCCCTTGTCAATCCAGAACATCACCACCTTCAGAATCTCGTCCCACAAATTTTCCCAATCCTCAGACTCGAAAAAAATGGGATAAATATCCTGGTATTTTTTCGGCGGATTTTCCGCGAATTGCACCGTCCCGTCGGGCCGTTGCTTGAACCAGGCGGGGTGCTCTTTCACCCAGGGGTGGTCGGGAGCGCATTGCAGCGCCAGGTCCATCGCAATCTCAATGCCCAGCCCTTTGGCCGTTTTCACCAGCTTCTGAAACGATTTCAAATCGCCCAGATCGGGGTGCAGGCTGGTATGACCTCCGTGCCGCGAGCCAATGCCCCAGCAGCTTCCCACATCGCCCGGATCGGCCACGGTTTTATCGTTTTTGCCCTTGCGGTCGACCTCCCCAATGGGGTGCACGGGCGGAAAATACAAGGTATCAAAACCCATTTCCGCCACCCGCGGCAGGATTTTTTCACAGTCGGCGAAGGTGCCGTGCTGACCGGGAACAGACGACGCGGAGCGCGGAAAAAATTCGTACCAGGTACTGAAACGGGCCTTTTCACGATCCACCCACACGCGGGTATCATCCGCGCTTTGGGCCATAAAGGGACGGTACGGATACCGGGCAAACAGTTCGGCCAGCCGCGGACTGGTAGCCAGCAGGTGGGCTTCAGGATTCGATTTTCCGACCGAAAATTCTGCCTTGCACTCCTTCACAAACACCTGGTGTTCCTCCTCCACCACACCCAACAAATGCTGCAAAAAGGGAATTCCCTCCAGCAGTTCCACCCCCACTTCCAGGCCTGCGGCGATCTTTTTCCCGATTCCCTTCTGCCAGGTCTGGGCATAATCGATCCAGCCGCGAAAACGGTACTGGTAAAATCCCTGCCGCGTGACCTGAAATTTGCCGTGCCAGCGGTTTTGCCCGATCGCCTGCGCGGGCGCTTCCTGCCAATCCGTTTCAGACTCGTGCCGCCAGGCCAGGGAGGCATTGAGCAGGTCGTGGCCGTCGGCCAGCACATCTGCCCACACATTCACCCATTCGCCCGTGACCCGCTTGATCGGGTAAAATCCACCGTCAATGGACGGATATACATCCCGTATGACCGCCCTGTTTTGCCCATTCCCTGGTTTCATAGTGTCAAGTTAACACTTTCAAAGAAAAAACACGGAAATTTTTCCAAAGGGGATGCTTTGAGCGGAGTTGAGAAGGGTTGGTGGGAGTGGGTTTTGGGCACCCCCGCCGCGGGATTCTCCCGTACAGGCGGGCCGGGCTCAGCCAGGGGTTCCGTGCTCACGGGGTTCGCACCTGCCGCCCGCGAAAGCAGGCAGGCGCCAGCCCTTCCGATCCCTGGTGCAAGGGGCTTCGCAGGGGGATGGGAAACCTTGGGGGAATGAATTTTAAAAATTCGGCGAAAATATGGGCTTGTATGGCGGCCTCAGAAATATTTATTTGAGGTGAAGGATAGTGGTCAGTATTCCGGTAGAAGCGTTGACCAAATCGTAAATATTGCAGCGCATACAGTTGGGATCAGGAAAAAGGCATCTCCCCACACCTTACGCCACAGTTTTGCAACGCATCTCCCCGAGGCAGACAACGACTTGCGGTATATCCGTAAGCACCCGGCTAACCCCATCTAATTTAGCGGCCTGATTTTCCGGATTTTTGGTGCATGGAAAAAACAACGCATTTAATCCCTGCCCTGGCCGATTCCCGGCTTGGCAGGCGAACCTCCGAAGAAATGTTCCCTTTGATTGAGTCCCAGGCGTCAAGTGGTTTGAGTCAGCGGCAGTTTTGTGAGGAAAGTGGGATTTCTGCGCACGTTTTCACTTACTGGCTGCGCAAATACAGAGTAACCCGAAGCGTTAATTCTGGCTTTTTGCGGCTCCCGGCACCTTCAAGTGGTCCTTCAGCCCCGATTCTTCTGGTTCTACACGGTGGGCATCGGTTGGAGTTTAGTGACAGGATTTCTCCCTGCTGGGTTGCTGAGTTGGTGCGAGAACTGAGCTGAAATGTGGGTCTTTGGAAGTCGCCGGTTTTTTCTTTGGCGCGGGGTTACGGATATGCGTAAGTCCTTCAATGGTCTTTCTGCAATTGTTCGCAATGAAATGGGTGGACAATTAATGAGCGGAGACATATTTATTTTCGCCAATCGCCGCAGGGACAGGATCAAGCTTTTGTTGTGGGATCGGACGGGGTTCGTGATCTGGTACAAGCGCCTGGAGCAGGGAACTTTTGAGATTCCCCAAAGCGGGACGGGAGAGGTAAGCGAAGCTCAGTTGGTGCTGATCCTGGAAGGGATCGAACTGGGGTCGGTTAGGCATCGGAAAAGATACATTCATCATTGATTATCAACGATTTTTGTTGAAAATGGGCAATGAAAATCATTTTTAAACAGCCAATTTCAGGCTGTGAACGCAGCAGTACTGGTCCAGGAAAACGCCCGATTGGTGGCCAAGGTATCCCGGCTCGAAGCCCAGGTATCGGAGTTATTGCGCATAATCCATGGCCGTTCCAGCGAGCGGGTTGTCCCTGAGCCGCCCGCAGGGCAGATGGCTTTGTTTCCCGCCGATGGGGAAGCAGAAAACCCGCAGCTCCTGCTGAGAAAGAGGAATCAGCTATGAGCGAACCAAAGTCCGCAAAGAGAAGCCCTTCCGTCAGTTTCTTCCTGACGACCTTCCGCACGAGGAGATCGTGGTAAAGCCCGATTTCGATACTGCCGGACTGGTGATCATCGGCAAAGAGGTTACCAAAGAACTGGAATGGATCCTGGTAGTTTTAAGGTGGTTTGCTACATCCGCTACAAATACGCGGATCCGAACCGGAGGAGGCTGGGGTGAAGATTGCCCCTTTACCATCGCGTCCCATCGAAAAGGCCATCGCAGGGCAGGTCTGCTTGCGCAGATCATCATCGACAAGTTCGTTGACCACTTGCCCTTTTACCGGCAGGCCCGGCGATTCCGCCGGGCGGGATTCAACATCCGCTTTCTACTCTGGAAGGCTGGTTTAACCAATCCTGCGATCTGTTGACTATGCTTTATGACCTGCTGCTTGCCCATGTTTCCGGAGCGGATTACCTTCAGGGCGACGAGACTCCGCTCAGGGTAATGTGTAGCCTGATAAAGGGAAGACCCACCTGGGGTATCACTGGATTTACCACGCCCCGGCAAAAAGCTGGCAGTATTCGACTACCGAAAGGGCAGAAACCGGGCAGGCCCGCAAGAACGACTGAAGGAATTCAGAGGTTGGCTGCAAACCGATGGTTACTCCGTTTATGATGGGTTCGAAAAGCAGGACGGCATCCGCCTGATCGGTTGCTGGGCGCATGCACGCAGATATTTTGAACGCGCGTTGACCGTTTACCCGGATCACGCCGGGAGGATGATCTCATGGATCCGGGCGCTGTACGCGATTGAGCGCAGCTCGAGGGAGGGAAATCTCCCGCCCGAACAACGAAAGAAGCTCAGGGTAAGTCTGTCACTTCCCATCCTGAAAAATATCGCCGGATGGTTGGTGGAGATGGAAATCAATCCGGTCTTCCTGCCTAAAGACCCATTGGGGAAGGCGCATACATACCTGCGCAACCGCTTCGATTACCTGCTCCGCTACCTCGAAGAGGGAAGGCTGGAAATTGACAATAATCTTGCCGAGAATCTGATCCGCCCCATTGCCGTCGGGCGGAAGAATTACCTGTTTGCCGGTTCCCATCAGGCCAAAAGGGCCGCTATGATTTATTCCTTACAGCATCCTGCAAACTCAACGCAATAGACCCCTTCCTCTACCTAAAGGACGTGCTCACACGACTTCCCAACCATAACATCCAAAACCTGCACGAATTACTCCCCTGCAATTGGGAACCGCTCAAAAATTGACCGTTATGTCTAAGAAATACATCTCCTATTCTGATCAACTCGCCAGATTTATTGAACCCATTCTGGATAGGGAGGGGGAAGACCAGGAATCACTCCTCTTCAAAGCTCAGATGGGCATGGTGGCCTGGAATTACTGCCTGTCCCAGGACCATGACTTCATACCCTACGCAAAGATGGGAGCAACCGATGCCTACCAAAGGGCTGGAATACCTACATTTAAGTGGACAGTGAGTTAATCCATTAATTAATATCTTTCACCATGTCTACAAACAGAAGAAAATTTGATCGAGAGTTCAAGCTTCGCGTAATAGAGCGGAGTTTTGAAGTGGAAAAAGTAACGGATTTAGCCAAGGAACTTGGGATTCGGCCAGAGTTGATCTACCGGTGGCGTTCCGAGTTAGCTAATCATGGAAAGAATAAGAGTTTTCCAGGTAACGGAAATAAGGCCATGAGCGAAGAGGAACGAGAGATTGATCGCTTACGCAAAGAATTGGCCGATGTAAAATTGGAGCATGAGATCTAAAAGGCCATCGCCATCTTCTCCAGGAAAGACGGAAAAATTCAAGTTTATAATGGCAAACGTAAAATTTTTCCCCGTTGAGAAGATGCAAAGTCCTCAAAGTAAGCCGCCAGGGATACTACCGTTGGTTGAATCGGCCCCTTCCAAACGAGAGTTGGAAAATGCTGAACTTACGAGGCAGATCAAGAAGATTCATACTGCTTCCAGGCAGAGTTACGGCGCTCCCGGATTACCCAAACTCTGCGCATGAATGGATATCGTGTGTCCCTTCCCAGAGTTGAACGATTAATGCGCAAAGCTGGGGTTAAGTCAAAGCACAGACGTAAGTATGTGCTCACCACCGATAGCCAGCATAATTTCAGGAGGAGTCCCAATTTGCTTCAACGCCAATTTCAACCAGGCCAGATCTCCCGTGCCTGGGTCTCGGACATTACCTTCATCCGTACAGACCAGGGTGGTTGTTTTCTGATCTGTAATCATCGATCTGGGAGATCGAAGAGTGATTGGATGGTCTATGAGCAAAGTGATGACAGCTCAGGACACTGTGGTTGCTGCATTCAGAATGGCAATGAATAACAGAAAGCCACAAGATGGTACCATCTTCCATTCAGATCAGGGGTTCAATACGCTTGTGAAGAGTTCAGAACCCTGCTTGCCCAAATTTCGGTATTCAGACAAAGCATGAGCCGAAAAGGAGATTGCTGGGATAATGCGGTAGCGGAAGCATTCTTCAAAGGACTCAAAACTGAGGTGATAAACGGAGTCCACTTTCCTACAAGAAACCACGCGGAAAGGGTAATATTTGAGTACATAGAAATATGGTACAATAGGGCACGTCTACATCAAAGCCTCGGTTATCGGAGCCCACAACAGTATTTGGAGTCGATAATAAATGCCAAGGTGGCATGACTAATCTAATTGTCTACTTTTTTGTAGGAATTCCAGGCTGCTGCACAAAGCACAAAATGGGAAAAATGGATGAAGGGGTTGGTCCTGCGCAAACGGGCAAAATTCTCACAGTACACAAACTTCCTCGTCCTGGCGGAGATCAAGGACAAACCCGATGGGTCACAAACACTATATGTAGAGTCTGCTCCGCTGGAGATTATGATGGGAAGACTACCGGAGTAGAAAATTAAGGGGTGGGGTTGGCCGGGTGCTTACGTATATCCAAACCTTATGAGGGCATGCAAGCAGTAAAACAATTAAGATTTACAACCACGTCACCACCAAAATATTTGAAGGCACCAAAAGTCCCCTGGATGTAAGCACCCGGCCAACCCCACCCTTTAATTTTCTACTCCGGTAGTCTTCCCATCATAATCTCCAGCGGAGCAGACTCTACATATAGTGTTTGTGACCCATCGGGTTTGTCCTTGATCTCCGCCAGGACGAGGAAGTTTGTGTACTGTGAGAATTTTGCCCGTTTGCGCAGGACCAACCCCTTCATCCATTTTTCCCATTTTGTGCTTTGTGCAGCAGCCCTTTGGTAGGCATCGGTTGCTCCCATCTTTGCGTAGGGTATGAAGTCATGGTCCTGGGACAGGCAGTAATTCCAGGCCACCATGCCCATCTGAGCTTTGAAGAGGAGTGATTCCTGGTCTTCCCCTCCCTATCCAGAATGGGTTCAATAAATCTGGCGAGTTGATCAGAATAGGAGATGTATTTCTTAGACATAACGGTCAATTTTTGAGCGGTTCCCAATTGCAGGGGAGTAATTCGTGCAGGTTTTGGATGTTATGGTTGGGAAGTCGTGTGAGCACGTCCTTTAGGTAGAGGAAGGGTCTATTGCGTTGAGTTTGCAGGATGCTGTAAGGGAATAAATCATAGCGGCCCTTTGGCCCCTGATGGGAACCGGCAAACAGGTAATTCTTCCGCCCGACGGCAATGGGGCGGATCAGATTCTCGGCAAGATTATTGTCAATTTCCAGCCTTCCTCTTCGAGGTAGCGGAGCAGGTAATCGAAGCGGTTGCGCAGGTATGTATGCGCCTTCCCAATGGGTCTTTAGGCAGGAAGACCGGATTGATTTCCATCTCCACCAACCATCCGGCGATATTTTTCAGGATGGGGAAGTGACAGACTTACCCTGAGCTTCTTTCGTTGTTCGGGCGGGAGATTTCCTCCCTCGAGCTGCGCTCAATCGCGTACAGCGCCCGGATCCATGAGATCATCCTCCCGCGTGATCCGGGTAAACGGTCAACGCGCGTTCAAAATATCTGCGTGCATGCGCCCAGCAACCGATCAGGCGGATGCCGTCCTGCTTTTCGAACCCATCATAAACGGAGTAACCATCGGTTTGCAGCCAACCTCTGAATTCCTTCAGTCGTTCTTGCGGGCCTGCCCGGTTTCTGCCCTTTCGGTAGTCGAATACTGCCAGCTTTTTTGCCGGGGCGTGGTAAATCCAGTGATACCCCAGGTGGGTCTTCCCTTTATCAGGCTACACATTACCCCTGAGCGGAGTCTCGTCGCCCTGAAGGTAATCCGCTCCGGAAACATGGGCAAGCAGCAGGTCATAAAGCATAGTCAACAGATCGCAGGATTGGTTAAACCAGCCTTCCAGAGTAGAAAGCGGATGTTGAATCCCGCCCGGCGGAATCGCCGGGCCTGCCGGTAAAAGGGCAAGTGGTCAACGAACTTGTCGATGATGATCTGCGCAAGCAGACCTGCCCTGCGATGGCCTTTTCGATGGGACGCGATGGTAAGGGGGCAATCTTCACCCCAGCCTCCTCCCGGTTCGGATCCGCGTATTTAGTAGCGGATGTAGCAAACCACCTTAAAACCACAATAGGGATCCATTCCAGTTCTTTGGTAACCTCTTTGCCGATGATCACCAGTCCGGCAGTATCGAAATCGGGCTTTACCACGATCCCTCAGTGGAAGGTCGTCGGGAAGAAACTGACGGAAGGGCTTCTCTTTGCGGACTTTGGTTCGCTCATATAGCTGATTTCTCTTTCTCAGCAGGAGCTGCGGTTTTTTCTGCTTCCCCATCGGCGGGAAACAAAGCCATCTGCATCTGCGGGCGGCTCAGGGACAACCCGCTCGCTGGAACGGCCATGGATTATGCGCAATAACTCCGATACCTGGGCTTCGAGCCGGGATACCTTGGCCACCAATCAAGGGCGTTTTCCTGACCAGTACTGCTGCGTTCACAGCCTGAAATTGGCTGTTTAAAAATGATTTTCATTGCCCATTTTTCAACAAAAATCGTTGATAATCAATGATGAATGTATCTTTCCGATGCCTAATTGACCCCAGTTCGATCCCTTCCAGGATCAGCACCAACTGAGCTTCGCTTACCTCTCCCGTCCCGCTTTGGGGAATCTCAAAAGTTCCCTGCTCCAGGCGCTTGTACCAGATCACGAACCCCGTCCGATCCCACAACAAAAGCTTGATCCTGTCCCTGCGGCGATTGGCGAAAATAAATATGTCTCCGCTCATTAATTGTCCACCCATTTCATTGCGAACAATTGCAGAAAGACCATTGAAGGACTTACGCATATCCGTAACCCCGCGCCAAAGAAAAACCGGCGACTTCCAAAGACCCACATTTCAGCTCAGTTCTCGCACCAACTCAGCAACCCAGCAGGGAGAAATCCTGTCACTAAACTCCAACCGATGCCCACCGTGTAGAACCAGAAGAATCGGGGCTGAAGGACCACTTGAAGGTGCCGGGAGCCGCAAAAAGCCAGAATTAACGCTTCGGGTTACTCTGTATTTGCGCAGCCAGTAAGTGAAAACGTGCGCAGAAATCCCACTTTCCTCACAAAACTGCCGCTGACTCAAACCACTTGACGCCTGGGACTCAATCAAAGGGAACATTTCTTCGGAGGTTCGCCTGCCAAGCCGGGAATCGGCCAGGGCAGGGATTAAATGCGTTGTTTTTTCCATGCACCAAAAATCCGGAAAATCAGGCCGCTAAATTAGATGGGGTTAGCCGGGTGCTTACGTATTATAGGCCTCTAAGTAACACCTATGCCACAACTGGAGAAATAACCAAACCTGGAACGGATTCTGAAATTCGGATAGGATTGTTTAAAAATTCTTCTTTTGAACATATTTCAGGAATACTTTTTTCGTGTACCACAACCCTGGGAAAACTGACCTCGCTCTTGATATCCCTAAATGGAATCTCTTCAACTCCCAATAGACTGATTAATATTCGAAATGATTACGAACCTCCATTTTTCAAAATACAAGAAGTGACTAAAGAAAACCCTGAAGAGCTAACTGATGGGTTGTTTCTCTTTCATAATCCATTCGCAAGGAATAAAATTCCCAAAGATTACTTCAGAAAGTCGAATGTTATTCATGCAACTTATGCAAATGGTGACATAATTCTTCAAGGCAATAATCTGCCGATTTTCTCAAGATTAAACATGCCAAAAATATTGTTCCCAGATCACTTGATCGATTTGATTGCAATTGATTTTAATGGAATCTAAGAAAATGAGCACAACACAGGTGTAGCCTAGTGTCTTGTCAATTTTAAAATGACGTAAATTGTGCCTATCTTTGCAAAAAAAGATATGCCAAACATTTACGTTGTAACCTTGACCTCCCCTGAACGGGAAGAATTGATGTCCATCATCCACAAAGGGAAACATAGTGCCAAAACTTATCGCAGTGCCTATGTTTTGCTGAATACTGATGAGGGCGAGTATCAGGTTGAAAAGCTTACCAATGAGGCGATTGCGAAAGTTTTGAAGATCGGGATGCGGACAATTGACCGGATTAAAAAGCAATTCGTTGAAGAAGGTCTCGAAGCCTGTTTAAGTCGCAGAAAGTCCTCGCGTGAATACCATAGTAAGATTGACGGGGATTTGGAGGCTCATTTGATCGCGTTGAGTTGTGGTGATCCCCCTGAGGGATTTTCCAAATGGTCCTTGCGAATGTTGGCGGATAAGGCCGTAGAATTGAATTACGTGGATAAAATTTCCCATGAAACGGTTCGTCAACTTTTAAAAAACGAATTAAAACCCTGGAAAGTTGAGGGCTGGGTCATCCCGCCAAAGCAAAATTCGGAATTCGTACTAACATGGAAATGGTCCTGGATGTCTACAAACGCCCTTTTCGGCAAAAAACCCGGTGGTTTGCATGGATGAATCACCCAAGCAACTCATTTCTGAAACCAGAGTTACTGTCCCAATGAAGAAGGGCGCTCCCAAAAGAATAGATTATGAGTATAAGCGATGTGGCACCTGCAATATCTTTATGTCGAACGAGCCTTTGGCAGGAAAGAGGAGGGTGAAAGTAACTGAGCGGAAAAACCAAAAAAGATTGGGCAGAATTTGTGAGGGAAATTGCGGACAATGACTATCCTGAAGCTGAAAAGATCACATTGGTAATGGACAATCTCAATACCCACCATCCAAGTTCATTGTATGAGGCTTTTGCCCCGGAAGAAGCCAAACGGGTTTGGGACAGGTTTGAATTTGTTTATACACCCAAACATGGAAGCTGGCTAAACATGGCAGAAATTGAGCTGAACGTCCTTAATGGTCAATGTCTGAACAGAAGGATCGATAATCTTCAGGAAATTATCAGGGAGGTAAAAGCCTGGCAAGATGCCCGAAACCAGAAGGACTGCAAAATAAACTGGCGCTTCACAACAAAGGATGCCCGAATCAAACTCAAACGGCTTTATCCGTCAATTGAAGATTGACGAGACACTAGATGCTCGCTCCGCTCGCACCCCGGCTAAACGTGTCGTTAAGTCCAAGAGAGAAAAACATTGAAATTTTGAAAAAATTCACAAAAACTTACTAAACTGTAAAAAGTGCCAAAAATGACCCGAATAAAAATCATCTTTTGTGGAGTTCTGCTATTTCTTCCTTTGATGGTTTTTTCTCAAATCTATCGCATGTGGGAAGCCAAGATGGGAGAGTTTACTCTGGGAAGTACCTATTCATATCCTGGCCTTGATATTGATGCGGATGGAAATATCTATGGGTATTTTGGAAAACACAACCTATTTCCCTCAAATTCAGTCCCTCCAGTAAACATTATCAGGTTATCACCCGAAGGAACTGTTGAATGGAAACGAGGTTTAAAGATTTCAGATTCATATGAAAGTCTGATTTACACTACTATCCTTCCAGATTCATCCTACCTTTACCTGGAAAGGAGCTATGATGGCTGCCTTAGGTGCTTAAAGGTGAGTCTGACAGGGGATTCATTACTCACGAAATCAATGTGTTGGAATCAAGAGATTCAATTCAGGGATGCATCCACAGATGAAAAAGGAAATACGTATACGCTTTTCAGAACTGATTCCGCAAATATTGAAATTCTGAATGTTTTTAAATTCGATATTAACGGAAACCTGAGATGGCATCGTTCATGGTCAAAAGCTGACCAATACAATACCACAGGAAATATTGAAGCTAAAAAAGGTCGTGTGATGGTCTATCATCGCTATATACCATGGCACTTAAATCACCTTTATTGTTTGGATACTGCTGGCAACCAATTATGGATGAAAGATGTTTCCTCTCCTCAATATCATTCAGCAGATATTCTTATTGATGAATCGAAAAACACCTATTTGGTCCGGCAAACAGGAGATAGCTTTCTCAAATTTGATTCTTCAGGAAACAAGCTGGTTGACAAACCATTGGGAAACCTCCTCCCCAGAACAGGCACTGCTCTTGGACCGGATAGTTCTATTTATTTCGTAAAAAGAGCAGGGAATGAGGTTTTTTTGGTCAAAAAGGATCTCAGCGGAAATTTATTGTGGGAAAGCTCAGCTGAGTTGGGAATCCTAAATGCATCTTTGGATGTGTTCGACTTATTAGTAATTGGGGATAAGTTTGTGGTGATCAATGGAACAACTGATATTCAAAATGGGATCAATTGGCCTCCTGCTTTTGTCTCCGTTTTCGATCAAAATGGAAACCATATAGGAAATGACCTTATTCCCGATGTTGATGAATTAAATTGGACTTTCAAAAGCTTGATAGCAGACCCATTAGGAAGTTTTTACTTAGCCTATTTAAGGAGAAAACCCCCATCTCCTTCTACAATTCAAGAATTCCGAATTCGTAAATATTGTATTGACTGCGAGCCGAATATTCTTGGGAAAGTGTACCTGGATGGGAATAATTCCTGTACTCCTGAGATCAATGAACCAGCTTACCCATACCAACCAATCCTGGTAAATAGCGACGATTTGTATTTTACAAAGGCAAATGGGGATTATTCTCTCGCTAAGTATTCCGGTCAGTATTCTATAACTCACCCCCAGCCTCCTGCATGGTCCCATTCCTGTCAAATTGATACCATAAATATTAACTTACAGCCTGATTCAACTTGTGCTGGAAACAATTTTGGAATGATTCCATTCCTTGTTGGACCAGATTTATTTATTCAGGGGACTCATACAGCCTTTATGCCTGGCTTCAACGTTGGATTTAATTTGGTTTATGGCAACTTCGGTACTCAAGCGGTTAATTCAAATATTTCTGTGAGCCTGGACTCTTTATTGACCTTTAATTCATCGACTCCGCCCCCAACCAATATCCAGGGAAACCAACTCACCTGGAATTTGAACTTATTCCATCCCTTCCAATTTGGGCAGATAAAGATAAATACAACCTTGAGTGCCTCCACACCATTAGGCGATGCCGTTTCAAACCAAATAACAATCAACCCGATTCCCGGAGATTTGGTGCCAGTTGATAATACGCTCATTTTAGAAGACACAACCACAGGGTCCTATGATCCAAACGATCTTCGGGTTGAACCAAGAGGCCTGGGACAAAGAGGATATATAGGCAGAGACCAGGATCATCTTGTTTACAAAATCAGGTTCCAGAATACGGGAACCAATACTGCGTTCCGGGTGGTAGTAACTGATGAAATTCCATTAGGATTGGATATTAAAACGATTGAAATTTTGGGGATCAGTCATGATTGCGAGGTTTCCTCTACAGGTAACAGGAAACTTGTATTTACATTTGATAATATTTTACTTCCCGATTCCGGGGCAAACCAACTTGAGTCAAATGGTTTCATAATATACAGGATAAAACTTGATCCTCTTCTTCCTGATTTTCATGAATTTCCGAATTCGGTGAACATCTATTTTGATTTTAACGAACCGGTCAGGACAAACTCTACCATTAACACCATTTCACCCACTGAATGTGGTCCAAGTTGTAGAATTGCATACCCAAATCCAGCTGGAGATTATTGTTGGATTGAGATCAATTCTGAATGGGATGATATGGTAACCGTTGAGTTTTTGGATATGCAAGGGCGTTGGGTTCGCCGGGAAAAAATCCAAAACCCTTCCGCCCCCGCCTATTACTCACTTAAAGGTATTCCTAAAGGGATCTACTTTATGATAATTAAGGATTCCACGAAATGGCGACAACAGAAAATGGTGATTTTGGGGGGAAATAAGTAATAAAAATGGACTTAACACAGGCCTATAGAGCAAGGGCATCAGTAGGAATATTCAGGATCGCCTCTGCTCATAGACATAGCTTTAGAGCCAAAATGAAATGAAGAATCTATCCAAGATATTTTTATTGTTATTGATCACATCCTGTTTGCGCAACAGGCAATCCGACCAAACTTTGGAAACTCACTCAGCTAAAGACAGTATGGTCTTGAGTACGGGAGCGGACACGGTGAAAGATGATTTGGGTGAAAGAGTTTACTTTGATAGCCTCCATTTCGCCGTTGTAAGAAGAAGGCACAACAATGGAAAGTTATACATTGAAGCAATCTCAGATAAGAGAATTAAAGTAGATTTATGGAAAGAGTTTTATGAAAATGGTCAACTCAAAGAGGTCGGCAAAATGACAACATCAAACCATCACCACATTGGAGAATGGAAATATTACTCTTACCATGGAAATTTGGACAGCATTGTTGATTACGAAAAGAAGTTCCCAATCTCATACTACGGTGCAATTGAAATCGCCAGAGAAAATGGTTTCATAATGCCCGATATTGAGGTACAACAAACCTATTCTGAAGGGAGAATGTATTGGGAAATACATAGATGGAGCGAAATCCAAGGCGGTCGAATTGCTGAGACGATTATTATTGACAGCAAAACTGGAAAAGCCAGAAAGGCTGACAATCAGTTAATTGGAATAAATTGAAATGGCTACACAATTCCTTACCCCAGAGCCAATGTTAAAACCATCCATGAAAAACCTTCTTCCCATAATGTTATTTTTCCTGGCAGGTAATTTTTGCGATGCCCAAACATTAATTGGAACCGTTATCGATCGGGAAACGGGAGAAACACTGCCCGAAATAATTGTAAAGTCAGGATCGAAGGGTATGGTAACCGACGCGAATGGGAGATTTCACCTTGATATTCAAAACGGAGAAAGCTTAGAGTTTACCCAAATAGGATATCCCAAACATGAGATAATCAATATCAATTTGGAACAGGATACCGTAAACATTGGGTTAATCGGGTTAAGCCCTGGAGGGACTTCTGGATTTGTTATGTACAAGAAAAAAAGGTTTCTATCCCAAAAACCAAAATATGTTTGCAGGTATACAAAAACGAATGTAAAGGTGAAACCCGAAAATTTGATCGTAAGGGGCCAGGATGGACAGCCTCGTTACACCTGGATTGCGAATAAAGAAGGGACTTTGCAGGTGGAGTTTAGTAAAATTGATAATTGCACCAACCATTCGTCAAAATAATGAACTCCACAAAAAGAACAGAACTTGCAAGAAAATCGCTTTGGGGTGTCTCAATGGGTGACGCTTTTGGAGAAAGTTTTTTCGGAGTTGAAAAGGAAATTGAACGTCATCTGCGAGAAAGAACCATTCCACCAACTGCCTGGGAGTTCACGGATGATACAGTTATGACCATCGCGGTATTGGAGCAACTTGAGCAATACGGTAAAATTGAAAGAGAAAAGTTAGCCGTCCAATTTGCCCAAAACCATGCAAAAGATCCCAACCGCGGTTACGGAGCTACTGCGAGAAGAATTCTGAGAGCGATCGAAAACGGGGAGGATTGGGAATTGCTGTCAAAATCCGTTTTCGACGGAATGGGGTCCATGGGAAATGGGGGAGCCATGCGGGCCAGTCCGATTGGGGCTTATTTTTTCGACCAGCCAGGTGAAATAGAGAAACAAGCGGTTAAATCTGCCGAAGTAACCCACTACAACCTGGAAGGGATCGCGGGAGCAATTGCCGTGGCCCGTGCAGCTGGGCTCGCTACTGAAACCAGAATTCATCAATCTCAAATCGACCCTTTGGATTTTATTCAAATTGTTCGCGATGCCCTGCCCGACTCAGATACAAAATCAAAAATCAATAAAAGTCTGTCTGTACCCTATTCCTATAGCATTGAAACGGTGAAGACGATTCTGGGCAACGGAATAAATATGACGGCCCAGGATACGGTTCCATTTTGCATTTGGTGTGCGGCTTACAATCTACGGGATTTTGAAAGTGCAATTTGGAAAGCAGTTTCAGCATTGGGAGACCGGGATACGATTTGCGCCATTGTGGGAGGAATTACCATTATGTCAACGGATGAAAGTAAAATTCCGGCAGATTGGATAAAGTCCGTTGAAGATTTTGAAACCTCTGTTTTCAGAACAAAAGGATAAGGAAGGCATCAAGGAAGCTTGCCTTTAATAGCTGCCTGCCCTCAGGTAAACTGTTCTTTAAACCCAAAAAGCGGCAGCAGGTCCAATCCCTGCTGCCGCTTTCTCAAGGCAAATCCCCTCCTACCCCACTTTCCTACAACTTCAGCATCTTCTGATACCCGGTAGCCCCATTTTCCAGCCTGATCTCCACAATGTAGGCCCCGGGAGGAAGCTGTCCCAGTTCCACGGTTTGCTCAGGGCCGCGCAACGGTTGTTGCAGCACTTTGGTGCCAAGGGTATTGAAAAAGCTGATCGTGCCTGCCTGCTGGTCTGCATCCAGCCTGATTTTCACTTGCCCGCGGGCGGGATTGGGGAACAGTTCGAATTTTTGCTCCTGCAGATCTTCTCCAATCCCAATGGTGGTGGAAGTAACCGTGTAACGCACCAGCACTTCGTTGTCGAGGATCACATTACTCGACCAGATAAACTCGGCATCGTTGGCAGAGGCGTCGAAAATGTCGGTAAAATTGGTGTAGGCCGACTTATTATTGACCCCAATTTCATTATTGGTGTAGATATGGGCCGCCGGCCAGCTGGCGTCATTGAAGTTTTCCTTTTCCCAGTCAGCGGGGCGGGCCCAGTGCAAACCGTAGTAGTTGGAGCCGTTATTGGTGCCCGCAGTGCTGCAATTATTGCTGAGCCGCTGGGTCCCGCTTTCTGTGGGACAGGTCAGGTCGGTAATAGGTGCGGTGTAATAGGTCTGGGCCTTCCATTCGCTGCCCGTGGTCGCAATAATGTCGCCTGCAGCGTTTTTGAACACGGCCACCATGCCGCCGTCGCCCGGGTGATAGGAAAATCCCGCATTATTCTCTGAGCCCAAGCCCAGATTTTCCTCCCAATCCACCAGCAGCATGGCAATGGTAAAAGGGGGATTCACCCGAAACTGCACGATATCTGAGTTGAAATCCGTAAAAGGAACATTGTCCTTGCCCACAAACACCCCGTTGATGTACATTTCAAAGTAGTTGTCGGCAAAGACGAAAGCCGTGATCACTTCCCCGCCTGCATCCACTTCCACAATGTCGGCCGGGTCCAAAGCAGCCACGGCAGCCGAAGAAGTCGCATACTGCACCATGGTGCAGGGATTGTACATGTCCGAAGCAAAAGGATAATTATTATCCGCATAATGCACCACGGCAGGTACCGTCCAGACAGTATTGTCCGTAGCCGTAATGGTGCCAATGCCCGCCACGCGACCGCAATTGAGCAGGTTGGTGGTGGTGGTGGTAGCCAGCCCCTGGGTCACACTGCCTGTGCCTGTATATTGGCCCGAAGCCAGGTTCCCGGTCAGAATGACCAGCACCAGGGCGGAAAAAAAGTGTTTTACTTTCATGTGCATGAGTGAGTTGGTTAATTGACTGAATTGAAAGTAAGGGTGGTTTTGTCCACCACCGTGACCGTGCTGATGGCGGCCTTCAGGGTGGCGTAATCCACGGCCAGAGAACTGCTGTCGGGCAGGGTCGAAGGCGTGGCCGACAGGGCATAAATGGTGATGTGGTATTCGTGGGTGCCTGTGCCCTGAGAGCAGGGCGAAGTGTAGGAAATGGCCGTGCCGTCTTTATTCGAACCCATGAACCAGGGGCCGTCATCCGCGGTTCCGTAAGGCATCTCCGTCACGGAAGGGTCAATGTCCCACAGCAGCAAATAGGAATTCAGATTGATGGTATCCGCAGGATTGGGATAATGATACATCATGATGGCCAGCGACTTGGCCGCCTCAGGCACGTTGCTCCAGGCCAGGGGAATGGAATTTTCGACGTCATTCACCTTGGTTTCGCATTTGAATTCATCGAGGATTTCTCCATTGACCACTGCGCTGCTGGTCAGGGTAAATTCGCCAGGCTCGTCTATGTCGTCCTTTTTGCAGGCAGAAAAAGCCAGGATCAGGAAAAGGGTCAGAAACAGAATGGATGGTTTCATTTTTTTGAGTTTTAAAGTCCCTGTGATTATCGTTGAAAGGTTTCCGTAGTCACGTTGCCGTTGATGTCATGGAAAATAAAGGTGTAGAGTCCGCTGGCATCCCAGCTGTACTCCACGGAGCCGGGCAGGTTCTGCGAGGTGTATTCCAGCAGGTACCCGTTGCCATTGCCATTGGGCGTACAGGCCGTAATGATCAGGTTGTCGCTGTTGATACCGTGCGGATTGGGACGCAGGGCAGGGATTCCCGGCTGGGGAATGATCTGGGTCTGGGGCGAGGTCGTGTTGGGATTGAGGGTAACTTCACCCCGCATGGCCCCGATCACGAAGGGGTAATCGTTGGTACCGTGGTAGTGGTAACCTCCCTCGCCATCGCTGTGACCATGATACGCGTCGAGAGATTCCATGGCCGAGCCGTCGGGCTCTTTGCTGCCATAGACGGGGAACCCGTCGAGGGCCCAGGCTATGGGCATGGTGCCCGAAGTGCTTTCCAAATGAAGGGGAGCGGCGTGGTAATGGTAATCGTCGCCCCGGCCAGAATGTCCGCCGTAATCGTCCAACTCGCCAATGTCTTTGGAGATCAGCCCCGAAGCATTGATGGGATTGAAAATTGGAATTCCGTTTACCGCCAGGGCAATACCTCCGTTTTGCATTTCATCCTCAATCGCAAGGGGATTGTCTGCATAAACAGGCTGGATAGGAATGGACCAGGCATTGGAGCCCGTGTAAGGCTGGGGAGTGGGCACCTGGGCAATCCAGGCCGTGATATTCACCATCATTTCATGTTCGGCCAGTCCGTCTGATTCCACATAGAAATAATCGCTGTCAAAACTGGTGCTCACATTCGAATAGGGAGCAAAGGAAGCTGCCATTTCCATGGTGTCATTGGGACCGAGAATGTCGGTGATATCATCTTTTTTGCAGGAGATAAATACCACCAGCAATGCCATTCCTGCAAATCCCGTAGTCCTGAATTGCCAGCTTTTGCCTGCCGTGATGCGGGAAAATCTGTAGGCAGATAAGCCCAGGACCAGCAGAATTGCGCCATAAAAAAGCACTGATGACCAGGGAAAATGCGAATGATGCTCATGGGTAAGGGTCGGCATTGCGACTCCGTTCAGGCGTTTGATGCGATCCTGCTTTGCCAGGGCTACCTGCTGGTCGGGAGCAGAAAGCTCGTCCAGGGCGAGGGGAATCACTTTTCCGTGATCGTCTTCGATAAAGGCAGTTTGATCACGGATCATGAGCAGGGTGCCCAGGGCAGCCGGGCTTCCATCCTGGCAATGCCAGGTTTTCAGATGATCGGGGGCATGGCCCCCCTGGTGAGCAAAGCCTGCCTGAAACACCAGCAGGAAGGCGAGCAGATTGATTATTTTTTTCATGAGCTGTATGAACCCTCTTTTATTAACGGAATCAATATAGGAAAGGATGTTTTAAAAACGGCCTCATAAAGATCAAATGGGCGAAAATTGATAGTATTCCCTACATAATTACAAATCTGCCTGCCTGGTCTCTGTCCATGGGTTTGAAAATGATTTGGGCACCACCCTCCCAGGCTTCGCCTCACAGGTCGGGTCGGGCTACTGCGGGGTTCGCTGCGCTCCGTGCCTTGCACTGCCGAAAATTCGGCACCCTCCGTATCCCTGGTGCCGCTTCTCCACCCACAGGCCCGTCCCACCCCTTCCCGCAAATCAGATTTCCCTTGCCATCCCCAATAAAAAACCCTTCCTCCATGGCTTCACCACAAAGGAAGGGCAATTCTGAATTCAAAATTCAGGGGACCTCTAAAAACAAAGAAGATCCAGGCGGGGGCAGATAAAGAAAGCGTAGTTTACTTTGGTAATGAGCGTTTCTGAACCAAACCCAACGCAGAGATTCGAAGTTTTTAGAGGTCAAAAAAGATTCCAGGGGACCTCTAAAAACAAAGAAGATCAAGGCGGGGGCAGGTGAAGAAAACGCAGTTTACTTAGGTAAATGAGCATTTCTGAACCGTGTCCAACGCAGAGATTCAAAGTTTTTAGAGGTCAAAAAAGATTCCAGGGGACCTCTAAAAACAAAGAAGATCAAGGCGGACGCAGGTGAAGAAAGCGCAGTTTACTTCGGTAAATGAGCATTTCTGAACCAAGTCCAACGCCGAGATTCGAAGTTTTTAGAGGTCCCCTTTACTTAGTTGGCTGGCTTCTCAGCGGGAACATAGTCGATGAATTTCCCTTCACCCACTTTGATTTTGCCCGCATGTGGGCCTGCAGGCACGCGGTCGCCTATGCCAACCATTTCAGCAGGATCGTAGCCATACTGTTCCTGGTCTGAAGGCCAGCGAAATACCTGACCAGCTTTGGGCTGATTGGCTGCTTTGGCGGCGGCAGGTTCGAGGTCGGGTTTGAGATAGCCCGGGCCGGGAGCCTGAGGATAACGACCTTCCCCAAAATTGGTTTTGGGTTTCATTACCAGTTGATAATGCAATTCTCCACTGTGGTTGCCTCCGTTCAGTTCCACCAGATCAAAGCCGGTCGCAGTCTGGTTCATGACGGTTACACCGTTGAAGTAAAGCATATTTACAGGAGTGGCAAACACCCGGATCGGGTTGTCTTTGTCCACCACGATGATGTCAGCGGTGATGGGATCGAGGTCCACGTGAGCCTGGCCGTTGACCAGTTCCACCGTTCCATAATCCTGATACCAGTATTCAGGCGATTCGGGCGCAGTAAGGGTAATGCGGCCGTGGTTGGCAGTGGGAATGATCTCAGATACAGTTCCTGAACCAATGATCTTGCGCAGGGTTACCCCCCCGTTGGCGGTTCCGCCCACGTAAGCGTAAGCGTAGTTGGTACCCGTGTAGTTATTTCCTTCAAAATATCCACCAAAGGAAAGACCGCCGCTGCAAAATGCGTTGCCTACGGCTCCCATTCCATCCTGATTCTGAGCAACAGCAGTTCCGTAAGTACCAATGGTATAACCAATGTTTCCGGAGGTGGTTCCTTTATCGCTGTAACCGCGCAGTGCGGCCTGAAATCCCCCCAGCGTGGTGCTGGTAACGTTCAGCTGGTTGTAGCAGGCAGAAGGGTTATAAGTTCCTGAAGAATTATCCACGTAGTTGTAAGCGGCCATCCAGACATTGGAATAAGAAATCATGGCGGCTACGGTGGCCGAACCCGTGGATTGCCCAAAAATGGAGGTATAACCTGCCGCAGGGTTGCTGGCGTAAACCCCGGCGCCGTTCAGGTTCTGAGCGGGTGTGCCAATGCTGAAGTTGGTTTCGTAGCCCAGGTAGCCACCCACACTCGAACTGTGCCCAAATACGGCGTCGCCGGTTCCTGAGCTCACCTCGAGCTTTACCGTAGGAGCGGTGATACCAATCCCCACCCGCTGACCGTTGGTCATGCGGAAGGTCTCAATGTTATTGGTGCGAAAAGCAACGGAGTTGTTGTCCGTACTGCCCATAAAATTGGTGGCAACGTTGGTGCCTGCATTTCCGGTGGTGAGCCAGCCACCACCTGCGTTTTGCCAGGCGGGTCCGCCCACGGTTTGGGTCAGGACCTGACCCGTGGTTCCCGCTGCGATATTGACCAGGGTTCCGTTGACATCAGATGCCACCATACGGGTGCCTACCCCGGCCAGGCTGTTGATTCGGGCATTACCTGCCACATGGAGTTTTGCAAGCGGAGTTGCGGTTCCAATACCTACGTTCTGAGCTTGCAATACTCCTGTACACAATGCCACAAAGAGCAACAATGAAAGTTTGATCTTTTGATTCATTGATTTAAATGATTTCCTTTTGAAACTTGAAAATTCTAATACGGAATGTTAACCGATAGTAAACTCTAAGTTATGTAATAATGAGGAGGTTACAAAGTATTGGGAGTCAGTAATGTTTGATTTTTTGTCAATTTCAAAGGTAATTCTCCCGAAAAATTCCAATTCCCCTTGCTATCTACCTCTTCAGAAGGCTCAAACTCCTGTAAAACATTGATTTAAACCACATTTCAATTGCAAAAATGTGACCTGGAGCAGGGATTTTGGCAAAGCCTTTCCACAGGATTTTTCAGGTCTCCCTTTCCTCGCCCCCAATCAAATTCTGTCCACCATAAAGGTCTGTGCAGGAGGGCTGGATGTGCAAATCAAGGAGTCGGAAAGAGGAGAAAATTTGCATCTTTGGCCTGCAGGGTGGAGTGGGAAGCCGCCCGGGAAAGTTTGTAATTTGTGTTTCAGGCCCTGTTCGCGGTTTCCCCGGAAATTTCCTGCCCCGAATCAGGGAGTTCTTCCCCAAACCAGATGAAAATGATGGAAGGTCCGGATAGTACAATTACGTTTCACTGCCTCAGTTCTGACTCATTCCGTGATCTCGACCGGTCACTGCAACGGGGAGAGGAGGTAAGTTTGGTCAAACATTCCATGGATTGGTTTACTCCCGGGGATGCCCTGCCATATCTGGCCGAATTTCTTAATGCAACCCTGGGCTGGCTGGGCAAATCCCTCTTTTTGCCACCCAATTACCTCAATGCCATCGACCTGGACAGTGAGGAATTCAACCGCCTTTCCATGGCCGAGCAAAATCAGCTGTTCAAAAAGGCCCCCAAAACCCGCTACATTCCCCCAGATCAGCTTCCACCTCTGGTGCAGGCACTTTTGCAGATTCCCCAAGCCGACATTCTGGCCGCGCTGGACGGCGCTTCCTCTCAGGAAGGAACCAATCCAGCCCTTACCTTTCAGGCGCTGAGCGATTTTCTCTACCGTTGCACGGAGATCAAAGGGGCCTACCTGGTGGTGGCCTGAAGCTTTTTGCCGAAGGCCCCATTTTCCAATCCATCTCAGTCTTCGTGATCGGGAATAAAGAATGATTCTGCATCCCGGACTACCTGATCTCCAGATTTCTGACTTACCAACAGGGTATGACCTCCCGCTTCCAGCCTTTGCGGGATACTCAGGGAAAATTTACCTGTATTATCAATCACAGGTTGGGTTTGCAGCCTGATGGGCGCTTCGTCAATCCATATTTCGAGCGGTGCACCAGGCTGAAAGTGGTAACCTTTGACCTGAATGGGTTCAAAAAGTCCAACCAGGGTCCCTTCCCTTTCCTGACTTTGGATTGAAATGTAGGGACGTTTGGGAGCCTGCTGCGGCAATTGTCCGGGAGTAACGTCCTGAGTCGCCAGGAGGGGAGCACGCAAAACTTTATCCTCCAATAGCAACCCCTTCACCCGCACTTCACCTTTTAATTCTGCCAGCAATCCCTGATCTCCTGCAAACTGCCCTTTATCCTTGCCCTGTGCAATCCTGAAGGGTGTTTCCAGAGGCTTGCCATCCCAGGTTACGCCCTGAAATTCGCCCCCTGAAATGACCACTTCCTGCACCAGGCCCGTTTCAGACTGAAGGGAATAATCCAGGATTTCTCCTCCTTTCAGCAGAAACCAGCCAAATTTGGGCGTAGAAGCAGGATCGTGAATAGAATTGAGCGGAATTTTGGTGCCGCGGTCGTAGAGGGAGGGACCAGCAATTATTTTCTGGCTGGAGGGGAATTCGGGCTTACCATGGCAGGGCAGGTGAAGTTTCCAGAGACTTCTGCCGTAGGACGAAACAATTACTTCCCCATCGTGGGCAAAGAAAAAGGAGGAAACAAAGGGGATTACCTCTGTTCCAAAAACCCTGCCCCAGGTCTTGCCGCGGTTGTAGGTTACAAATATGCCCACTTCCTGAGTTCCTACCAGAATCTGGTTGGGGCAATCCGGATTTACTGCCAGGGCAGATACCTGGCTGAATTGGTCCCAGTTAAATTTATACTCTCCATTTCCCGTAACAAGGAAGGAGATAATAGAATCCGGGGTCCAGGTGGTACCTCCGTCCTCAGAGATTTTGACAAGCTTATCCACCATATCCGGAACAATCACATAATCAGGATTTCCAGGATCAACCCCAAAGGGCTTATAAACTGCAAATTCTGTTTTAAATGCGCCCAGGCTGCCGAATCCTGTAATATCTGAAACTATGGGAGTGCCCGGGCCCAAAACCTGGGTGATTTTCTTAATCTGGATCAATTCCTGATTTTCTGGAGTTGTACCCGGAAAGGTTGCTGCAGTATATAAAACAGGATTATCCAATGCACCCACAACCTTGGGCAGGTCTCTGGGTTTTTCCAAATATTCATGGTTAATTTTCCAGTTATCCCCATTATCAGAAGTCAGCTGAAAGGAATTTTTCTGGGTTCCTTTTGGTATCGAATTCTGGATGTAGTAACCAGGCTTGAGTAATTTTGGGTATCCAACACTGTCCTGAGGATTATTAAATTTTTTATAATCAGAGAAAATGGGCTTTGAAATTACATTTTTGCAATTTCCACAGGAGCGGGCAGTTACCCTGGTCACATCTGAAGGGTAGAAATCCCTCATGACGTTGAGATAAAACCCTTCCCCTCCTTTATGTTCGGGCCAGGTTTTCCCATAGTCGCTGGAAGCCCAGATAAAATTGTCCTGAGTTCCAAAATATAAATCTGCCTCGGAGTCATTTTCATGGAATTGGCCTGTCACCTCTGTTATTTGTAAGGCATTATAACCAAAAGTTCCGCTGCCTGTCATTTCCCAAAGGGCTCCACCGTCAGTGGTTTTATGCAAACCACCATCAGACAAAAGTAAAAGGGGAGCCGTGCTGTCCTGGGCAAATCCTACATCCTGAACGTCCCCGTGGTCAGAAACCATAATTTCCTCTAAGCTAAATTTTCCATTTGCCCCCTTACTGACCCTCCCTCTTCTGAAAACAGTCGCCCCATCCCCCCAATAAACTTCATATTTTTGGGCATCACCTTTTATATCATAGCTGATCCTGACAAAGGGCGGACGATTGGGCCTATCCTTAATGCTATAAACTTCTTTCCAGTTTTCGCCAAAATCCACTGATTGATACAGGGTGTGGTAGCCATCTTCTTCGCCACCATGCTTATAGTTGAACGCCCAGTAAATATGGTTGAAATCCCTTGGAGAAATAGCTAACTGATTGTGCAAACCTGATTTTCTATCCTCAGGTATTCCATTGAGAGAGAGGGTAAAATTTTGTCCTCCATCCCCGGATACCATTACCCCTGAGGGTGTAACCACTACAAGGGTATCAGGATGAGGACTTTGCACTGCATAGATTTTTTCATTATTGTATCCATTTGATTGGCTGGCATCGAGGTATTTCCAGGTCGCACCATTATCCTCACTCGATGCCAATCCGCAACTGGTTCCGGCCCATACACGCTTGCTCTTGCGATCAACAGACAAAGCATAGCCCGAAATTGTTTTTTTACAATTGGGACTTGGAGTGCTTACCTGAATCCTCTTCCAGGTGTCACCATCGTCTGTACTGCGCCAGATTCCTCCACCGCTTATTTTGCGACTATCTTTACTTGCAGTTGCCAGAATTACGCCAGGGGCAAAGGGTAGGTAGGTAACATCTGTAAAACGAAAAGTAGCATTTCCTGTCACCTGGGTCCAGTATTTTCCCCGGTCGAGGCTGCGAAAAAGTCCCCCAGTCTCTGAGGCTACCACAATCTGGTGATCATCCAGTGGGTTAACTGCCACCGCCACTGCTCTTCCTCCGTTATGAATTAAAGGAGGCAACATTTCCGTTTTACCACATCCCACCGCCAGTGCGACAGAAGGCTTGCTTACACAGGTCCCCAGGCTTTGGGTTGCGGAGAAATTCTCTCCCAGAGCTGCCGGATAAAACAACACAACTTCATTTCCTCCTCCATCTGCCGCCAGAACTCCGTCTCTGTACACCTGAATATGGGCCTCTGGC
Organism: Bacteroidia bacterium; assembly: GCA_020635905.1. GTDB lineage: Bacteria > Bacteroidota > Bacteroidia > J057 > JADKCL01 > JACJYV01. Next base: position 1,113,126 of record JACJYV010000002.1, on the reverse strand, counting down.
ACTGTTCCACTGATCTTGACAGACTTGTCCCCGGGACAAATTTGCCCCAATACGGGTGCGGGAAGAGCACTACATGGCAGCACAACCGAGGGTGGGGAAGTATCGCTGACTGTATTGCAAAGTTTTTGAATTGCGGTAATTTCATCCCCCGCGTGAACCGCTGGATTTAGTCTTACGATCTGGGCCCCACCCGGGTATTTATCCTGTGAGATTTGTGTCTGCCCATTAAAAACCGTGACTTCCGCCCCGTTAATGATATTGGATATCGAGCAGGTCGTCCCGTTTTCGTAGATTTCTTTGATTTGAAGAGTTGGGAGGGAATTTGGTTCTTTTATGACAACCACGGTGTCAGAAGAGGGGCTTTCCTTATTGCAGAGGGTAACCGTAGCCGATATCTTTTGGTTCGTGGCAAAGTCCGGACTTACCGAAACCCATTGCCCAACACCACATCCATCAACGGAGCCAACCTGAACCCCATCTGCGAATACCTTGACCAATCCTCCCTTGGCAAGATTGGACACTGAAATTGCACCTCCGCAATTATAGATGGGCTTGTTAAGCTTAGGTTTTCCATAGCCCTCCGGGTGATCCTCCCGGTAACTTTTCACTGTCACGGGTGCCGAAAAATCACTTACTATCCCCCCAAAAGTCTGGGTGGCGGTTATTACCTGTCCGACCACCAAAGCGGGGGAGACCTTAAAGCTTTGTCCGTAGGGAGCATCTGAGGGGCCTCCCCCCAAATGTATGTTTCCATTGGCATAGATATCTATCACCGCCCCGGGCACAAACCCGCTGACTGTAACCGCAGTGGCGCATCCATATAATTCAGGATCAACAATGGGAGGAGAGAGCAAACCTTTTTGAGGTTTTGGGGGACAGCCCGTCAGCAGCAACAGCGCAATCACCAATAATGGCAAAAATCGTTTCATAGGATGATTCATTACAAAAAATACAATCGGGAATCAGAGCCGTGGGTGGTTGACCGGGGAGATTTTGTCTTTTTACAATTCTGATTTCCTGAGGTAAAAATTAGGAGAATTTTCGGATAAGAAGATGACTTTTCTCAGTTTTCAAAAATATTTTTCAGGACCTGTTTTCGGCATTTTCCCGGAAGAACAAACTGCATAAAAAAAGTCCGCCCCATTTCCCTGAAATGCGGCGGACCATTTGGTTCAAAAATATCTGACGGGCTACTTCTTGCCTTTGGCCCGGGCTCTTTCCAGATTCTGATTTGCCCGAAATTCCACCATTCTGCGCACCAGATCCAGCGGCAGGGGTTCATTCAGAGGAAACTGGACCGAACCTTTGCCTCCTTTGTAACGGGACAATTCCTGCTCAAATTCAGAGTGGCCCGAAGGAGTGGAATAAAAACCAATGTGGTTTTTGAAAGCGGCAAAGTGCACCAGGTTTCCTTTCAGATAAAAGGTGGGCATGCCATAGCTGATTTTTTCCGTGGCAGCCGGAGCGGCCGCCTGAATGGTTTCCCGCATAGCTTGCAAAAGCCTTTGGGTTTCCAGCGGAAACTCAGCAATGTAGGCGTCTATGTCCGATACTGAAGAGTTCATTTGACCGGACAATTAATCATCCACTGCACCCCGAATTTGTCTGAAAAAGTGCCATACCAGGCTCCCCAGAACATTTCCTGCAGTTCTGCGGTCACCTTTCCGCCTGCGGAAAGTGCGCTGAACAGTCGTTTGGCATCGTCCACGTGATCGGGTTCGAGCATGATGTAGGAATTATTGCCAAAATTCACATGGAAACCCATACTTTCGGGTGCATCCGTGCCCATGAGCACGTGTCCGCCCAAAATGGGCAGCTCAATGTGCATGATCAGGTTTTTGTCGGCATCAGCCAGTTGGGGTGCACCAGGAGGAGGTGGAAAATCACCAAAGCGGGCCACTCCGTTGCCGGCAAATTCGCCGCCAAAGACGGACTGGTAAAAGAGAAATGCTTCCTCGGTCTGCCGGGGAAAGTTGAGATAAGTACAGGTACGTGCCATTATTTTTTGATTTAGATTTTAAGATAATTGACAGGATAAATTTACTTTTCAACCTGGCGTAGCCAGCTTTTGCAGAAAAATGGTGACGCTATGAGGATCGTGAATGTTTTCTGATTTCGCCAATTTCAATGAAATTGGGATCGTTCATAATTCAGAAGCCAGTGGTTGCCATAGCGATCTGTCAGATCGCCGAAAAGTGCACCCCAGAAGGTATTTTCCAGGGGGTGATCGGCCCGGCCACCTGCAGATAGCTTGTCATAACAATTCCTGATCTCATCCTCACTGCCGCAATTCAGGCTCATGGAAACTGCATTCCCCCTGACCAATCCATTTTGTGGCGTCATGTCTGACCCCATCAGAATCATGCCTTCACGGGTCAGGGTGGCATGCAGGATGCATTCCTTCATTTTTGGCGGCATTTTTGCCGCCAAAGGGGATTCCCCAATGGTTTGAAACACCAGTTCGCCGCCCAGACATTGCTGGTAAAAGGTCATGGCCTCACGGCAATTGCCGCTGAAAGTAAGGTAGGAATGGATCTGCATACTTTCAGTTTCAGACCGCAAGCAGGGCCTCCAGGTCAAATTTTTTCATTTTCAGGAAGGCATCCACCACCGCCTGTCTTTTGGACGAATCGTCCATGAGTTTGCCCAGCACAGAGGGAACAATTTGCCAGGAAACCCCAAATTTATCCTTGAGCCAACCACATTGCTGTTCGCTGCCTCCTTCTTTGAGGGTTTCCCAGTAATAATCAATTTCCTCCTGATTGGCGCATCCCACTGAGAAGGAAACAGCCTCATTGAAGTGAAAAGCATGCTCACCCGGGCCATCCATGAGGATGAAAACGGTTTTGTCCAGGTTGATCTGGGAAAACAGCACCTTCCCGGCCGCAGGCCCGGCTTCTTCCCCGTATTTTTGCAGGGACAGGATTTCAGTATTGGGAAACGTTTTCTGGTAAAAATGAATGGCTGCTTCAGCCCGGCCAAAATTTTCCCCCGTAAACAGCAAACAGGGTAAGATGCGCTGATCTGTACATTCAAACTTGCCGAGAGCCAGTTGCCAGCTTACGCCAAATCTGTCTTCCACCCAGCCGTATTTGTCGCTCCAGAAATATTTATCCAGTGCCATCATCACCTTTCCGCCTTCGCTCAGCTTTTCCCAGGCTGCCACCACCTCTGCTTCCGTGTCAAAAACCACATAAAATGAGATGGAAGGAGTGATTTTAAACATGGGTCCGCCGTTTATTCCCATAAATTTCTGGCCCCACAATTCGAAATTCACCGCCACAGGAATGTCGGAAAGGATTCTGGAATCCGGAAAAACTGTGCCGTAGAAATCTGCCGCTTCGCGGGCATTATTATCAAACCAAAGGGCAGGAAATATGGGCTGGTCGAGTTCAGGAAATGGATTCTGCATACCTCTTATAATTATTGAGAATGGATTGCCACCCGCCACGCTGCATTTCGACCGGATTTTGAGATTCTGCATGGAAAGTTTCCACCACCCGGGTCTGATTTCCCAGATTTTCAAAAGTAACTTTCATTTTGCGGCCGTCGCCCAAGGTACTGGCAATCAGTTCATGGTGAACGACTTCGTCGTGAAAGCCCCAGAATTCGAAGGCAAAACTGCCGTCTTTGGCCGCCATCTGAGCTCCAAAACGGCCGCCCGGCCGCAAGTCGTTGCTTGACATGGGACAATGCCAGTCATCTGAGGCAAAATTCCAGTTTACAATGTGATCGCTTTCAGTCCAGACCTGCCAGGCTTTTTCAAGGGGTACATTTACGGTTGCTTCAATCGTAATGCTGATGGGATTGGGATTTTCCATTTTAGTTTTTAGTAAATGAGTTAATACAAAATTCAGGATTCTTTTTGAAAATTACCTTGTGCAAAAACGACAATCCCGCGGGCTGATTATGACACGTGTATTTCATAAATTGGTACCATGAAAAATGTATCCATCCTCATTCCCGAAACCGCGGTCATCGAGGCGATTGCTGATCCGCACTATGTCTTCAAAGCGGTCAACCAGTTTTTGCAGGTGTCGGGCAGGCAGCCCCTTTTCAAGGTGCAACTGGTTGGGCTGAGCCGGGAAGTGAGGCTGGAAAACAGCCTCTATGCAGTTTTTCCTGAAAAATTGCTCCATGAGGTCGAAAAAACGGACCTGATCCTCATTCCTGCCCTGAGCGGCGATATGGCAAATGCCCTGAAACAGAACGAAGAATTCATCCCCTGGATCATTGAGCAGCACAGAAAAGGCGCAGAATTGGCTTCACTGTGCATTGGTTCTTTCCTGCTCGCCTCCACAGGGCTCCTCGACGGCAAAAAATGTTCCTCGCACTGGAATTCAGCCAACCAGTTCAGGAGCATGTTTCCCCAGGTGGAACTGGTGGATGGAGCCATCATTACCGAGGAAAACGGCATTTATTCGAGCGGGGGTGCCAATTCTTACTGGGCCCTGCTCTTGTATCTGGTCGAAAAATACACGGACCGCGATACGGCCATTCTGGCAGCCAAGTTTTTTGCGATTGACATCGACCGCGACAGCCAGGCCGCTTTCATGATGTTTGAAGGCCAGAAAAACCACGAAGATGCTGATATCCTGACCGCCCAGCTTTTTATCGAGGAAAATTTTCAGGAAAAAATCACCATTGCCGACCTTGCCGACATGGTTTCCGTGGGCAGACGCAGTTTTGAGCGCAGATTCAAAAACGCAACCAATAATACGGTGGTGGAATACATCCAGCGGGTGAAAATCGAGGCCGCCAAACGCAGTTTTGAAAGCAGTCTCAAAAACATCAACGAAGTGATGTTTGATGTGGGCTACACGGACAGCAAGGCTTTTCGCACCGTTTTCAGGAAAATCACCGGCCTCACTCCCCTCGAATACAGGAATAAATACCACAAAAACGAAGTTTTGGCCGTGGAAGGCCTGGATTAAGGCTCGTTTTGCGCTCTGGGACCGAATTTGTATTTTGACCAACCAACTATTTCACCCATGAGCAAAGTATTTATCAGCTATTCCTGCAAAGACCTGAAACACGCGCAGATGTTTGCCAAACTACTGGAAGGTGCAGGTTTCGATCCCTGGTGGGACAAGAAAATCCCGCCGGGAAGCAAATTCGACAAGGAAATCAGCAAGGCCCTCGACAGTGCGCGCTGCATCCTGGTGCTTTGGTCAAAAAATTCTGTTCAGTCAGACTGGGTCATAGAAGAGGCCCTGGAAGCCCGGGATCGCAACATCCTGGTGCCTGTGATGCTCAACGAGGTGGAAATTCCTTTTGGATTCAAGCGGTTTCAGGCGGTTAAATTTATGGGCTGGAAAGGGAGCGCCAAGAGCGAAAATGCCCAACTGATCCTCAATGCCATTTCCCTGAAAACCGGCAAAATGCTCCAGGAAGCAGAGGAAATGGATGAAAGTCTGTGGGAAAAATTCCTCAACCTCCTGGGCATTGAAACCAAAACCCGCGACAAAAAACTGGTCGAGAAGGAAGCCAAACAAGTCAAGGTTGAAAAACGCAAACGCAAGCTTACGGGCGGACTGGATGGCAAAACCATCGTTTTTACAGGCAAACTGGCCGAGCCCCGCACCATTCAGGCTGAAAAAGTCGAGGCCCTGGGCGGTCGCTTCGTGGATTCGGCCTCGGGCAAAACGGATTTGTTGATCATTGGCGAAAATCCAGGAAACGAAAAACTGGCTGCGGCCAAAAAACACAACATCCATACCCTGAACGAAAAGCAGTGGATGGATTTGCTGAATAAAACCTACAGAAAGCTGTTCGCAGAAAAAAGGGTGTTTTTTGCCGGCAAAATGAAAGAATCCAAAGGGAACCTTGAAACCATGGCCCGCAAATTGGGCGCAGTGGTCTCCCAGAAGTTCAATGAAAAAGATAATTTCCTGATTGTAGGCGAAAAACCTCCCAAAACTGCCCTGACCCTGGCCAAAAAGCACCAGATCAGGGTCATCAAAGAGCATATCTGGGAAGAAGTGGTGAAGACATTGTAAGGGGAAATGGATCGATTTTTAGTGGAAAAAATTTAACACTTTTGGTTTTTAGTGGAAAATATTTATCAAATATGGCGTTATAATGGAAAAAATTTAACACTTCCCGCGGAATTTTAACCTTTAATGGAAAAAATTTTCACTTTTCAGTAAGTCGCCACCTCAGGCTACTCCCACATCCTCACTTCACAAACACCACTTTACGGTTCACAAATTCCAGCATGCCATCCCGGGCCAGTTCCCGGCCATACCCCGACCTTTTTTGCCCTCCAAAGGGCAATCTGGGGTCAGATTTCACCAGCTCATTCACGAAATAAGCTCCGTCACTGACTTCCCCGGCCATGGAAATGGCCTTTTCTGTATCCCGGGTGCAGACCGTCACCCCCAGGCCAAAAGCTGACCTTTCGGCCAGCTCAAAAGCCTCCTCCAGGCTCCCCGCCCGGATCAGGGCCGCCAGCGGCCCAAAAGTTTCCTCCTCAAAGGCCGCCATGCCTGGCCTTACTTCCCCCAAAATAGTCGGCTCGTGCCACGCCTCCCGTTGGCCACCCCCGTACACCAGTGTGGCTCCTGCCGCCAACGACCGTTGCACCTGCGATTGCAGGGCGTCGGCCAGATCTTTGCGGGCCAGCGGCCCGACCTGGGTTTGGGGATCCAAAGGATCTCCCGACCTCAGTTTTGCCACCGCCCGGGTAAATCGGGTCACAAATTCATCGTAAATCCCGTCCAGCAAAATGAAACGCTTGGCCGCAATGCAACTTTGGCCGCTGTTCAGCATGCGGGCCGTGACCGCCGTTTGAACCACCTGGTCCAGATCCGCATCCTCCCACACCATAAACGCATTGCTCCCGCCCAGTTCCAGCAGCGATTTTTTCAGATATTTTCCTGCCAAAGCCGCCACCGAGCTGCCCGCCCGTTCGCTGCCCGTCAGGGTCACGGCCTTCACCGCGGGGTGGGCAATCACTGCTTCCGTCTGGTCGTGGTGAATAAACAGATTCTGAAACACCCCGTCCGGAAAACCCGCTTCCTGAAAAACCTCCTCAATCATCCTGGCGCAGCCCAGTACATTGGTGGCATGCTTGAGCAGGCCCACATTTCCCGCCGTGAGGGTTGGCGCAGCAAATCGAAAAACCTGCCAGAAGGGAAAATTCCAGGGCATAATGGCCAGCACCGCCCCAATGGGATCAAACCGCACAAAACTGGCGCGGGCCTCCGTCTGAATGACTTCGTGTTCCAGAAAACGGGCCGCATTTTCCGCATAATAATCACAAACCCAGGCACATTTTTGCACCTCCGCCAGCGATTCCGTAATGGGTTTCCCCATTTCAAGGGTAATCATGCGGGCATACTTCGGCGCATTTTCCCGCAAAACCTGTCCCGCACGCGCCATCAACGCCGCCCGTTCCGTCAACGAAACCTTTCGCCATTCCAAAAACGCCTTCCCAGCCCGATCCAAAATTTCCTGCGTTTCCGCTTCTCCATGCGCCAGTTGCCGACCCACTTCCCGTCCATCAAAAGGATTGATACTGATAAATTCCATGCCTCAATTTCCAAAAAGTAGCGGGCGAAAGCAACGAGTTTCAGTCAAGCGGGAAGCGAGGTCAAGTTTTCGAGAATCGAGATCCCCCAAGAGTGAGCATTCCCTCCCCCATAAATCTCCGTGTCCTCTGCGTCCTCCGTGGTTAAAACCCAACATAAAAGCGGAAGCTTTCAATCCCCCAAAAACCTCCTGACCACTCCAGATGACTCTGTGGCCTGTGTTTAAAAAATAACCCCAAAAGCGAAAGCTTCCCATCCCCCAAAAAACTTTGCGACCTTTGTGACTTTGTGTTGAGAATACAATCACTTCCCCCGCAGCGGCTTCAACAAATACTCCAACCCATTCAACCTGATCTCATACGCCAGACCCAGCAACCGCCCCAACTTCCCCGGCGGAAAACCCTTCGCGTGATACCACACCAGATAGTGCTCTGGCAGATCCGCCAGCACCCGGTCCTTATACTTCCCAAATGGCATTTTGGTGGTCACCAGGGCCAGCAGGTCATTTTGAGCATCTGATTGGGGCTGAGTCATAAGGGAAATTCAATAAAAGTGGGTTTGGGTTTAAAGATAATTTTCGGGTCAAAATACCATTCAATCAAGCATGCCTGTGCGATTTTGATATGAAAGATTGGCTATGAATATAGGAAAGAACGTCCTTTCATCCCCAAATCTTTAATTTATTGCAATCAAAGTATCACGTGTCATGCCAACTTTTGGGATTCTGCAGGGTTTTGGCCGCGTGATTTTGCCATTTCAAAGGCGGTAAAAAATTGATCCGTTTCGACATTGGCAACTCCCAGGGAAATCCGGTTCAGAAGTTTGGAAATAATTTTTCTTCGTTCTGCCACTATCAGCGGCAGATTTATCTTCAGATCTTCAATCGCCTGATTTATCCGCTCTTTCTCATCTGGATTACGACCCTCCCGGTCTTTTGCGGTGAATTGGTGCGTCACAAGATCATAATGAAGAAGTTCGTCAGGATCGTATTCCTTAGTATCTGGTTTCAGGATTGGATCTCCATCTCTTGACTTTGGTTTGGATTTATTTACTTTCTCATGGGCCACGAAAAGATTATCCCAGAGCCATGCCTTTTCTTCTTTCAGTGAACCCGCAAAGTGTTCTAATTCCCCCTCATGACTTCGAGCTCCATTATAAGTCCCATTTTTAAATTTGTCAGGTTGATACTCCCTTTCATCACCGCGTAATTTGATTTCAGTATAGGCACAACAACCTTTTTGTCGCCGAAGGAGATCCATAAAAACGCAATCGTAAAACTGATGCTGGGAACGCAGGGGTGGATGTTTTTCACCCTTTTCCTCCATTTCCTTTACCCACTGAACGTATTCCAGGCAAAGTGGTTCAGTCTTATCTAGCCTGCGCATACGGGTTCTGTGGATCGGTTGATGACCAGATATCCAGTTTTTCTGCCAATTCCTCGTATTCCTCCAACTTCCTTTTTCCCCTTGGGGAATTGATTTCCGCCTTCTCTGCAATAAGACGCAGTTCCGCCCCTAAGGCAGCAAGACGTTTTTTGGCTTCCTCCCTTAAAGGATTTCCTTCCTCATAGATATCAAACACTTTGTGAATGATAGACTCCCAGCTCAAATATTGGGGATTGAATTCGAAATCATTCACACTTTGGCCCCTTCCCTTTTCGTGATACAATTCCCGATAAACGTATCCCGTTTCTTCGTTATACTTCAATTCCACGATTTCCCACGGCTCAAATGATGAAAGCAAAAAGGGAGAGTGAGTGGCAAAGATAAGCTGTGAGTCCACTGTCATACTTTGGTAAGCCTCCACGAGTTTACGTTGGGTATCAGGGTAGAAGGAGGTTTCTGGTTGGTCGAATAACAGAATTGCGTTTTCGGGTTTCAGGAAAAAGATTGGAATTGATGTTAGAATCAGATTTTTCGCACCAGAACTCAAATAAGGGCTCGAGATTGGTTTTCCACCAAGCGTTTCCAGTTGAATGACGTTGAGGTCCTCGCTTGTTTTCCATTTCGGGTTTTTGACAATGCGGAGGTTGAATTGTTTCAGTAAAGGATCAAGAAATTTTTCACCAATTTCAACATATGGATTTGGCGTTTCTTTTTTCCATTGTTCGTATCTCCTTTGCCATTGGATAAAATCCTCATTTCCATTGGCCCCAAGGCTGGCAGCTCTCCCTATTTCGCGGAGAAAAAAATCCTGTTGGTCATGGTATTTGCGAAAACCCTTCATCAACTCCGCCCACACCAAGACCGCGCCCTCCTGATTGACCACAAATGCAAACGACTTGGGACCTAGGTCTTCCTTTGGTCGATTATCCCGCACAAATTCCTCAAATGTGGGAATCCCTGAAGGCTTTTGCGGCTTTTGGTCCGGAATGATTGAAGCCATTTGAGTGGGGAAATAAAGGATATTTGTTCTCGTTTTTTCATCAATATCATCGAGTTTCAACTTTACACCCGACCCTTTTTTCCCACCATAGCCAGCCCCAACCATTTTGCCCGGACTTTGGCCGATCACACCTCCAATATCCCCAATTTCATAGCTCAGTTCTATTCTCCCTTTCGTTGGGGTAATTGAAGGTAGTTGAATGGGAGAATCTGATGATGCACCAGGTCTGTATTTCCAAATCAATTCCAGTAAGGTTGTCTTTCCCGTTCCGCTCTGACCAATGATACAAATCTTCTCCAAAGGCTTGCCTGCCTTCGCTGGATCAGGATGATCAACTGGGTATCTCAAATCAAGATCGAAATCCTTGAATTGATTAAATTCCTCTATATAAATACGGGAGAGCTTCATATAAGCGCCAGGTTTAAGGTAAAAATACGGTTTTTTCGATAAGTGCCATCCACAAACAATCTTATACAATCTGATTTAAGCCTTGGTGTCTTTCAAAAATAATGGACCTTTCTATGGGGTGTATATAATTTGATCCCAATAATATCACTATGAATACTTGTTTCGGTGGTATAGTTTTCAATCTCTTTTACCCTGAGAATAAAACCCGGGGAAGCAAAATTGCTTCCTGAAAACGGCCGACGACTGTGTCGCGGGGGGCTGAGCCCGCTGTCCCGCCAGCCCGCGCTGCTGCAGGTGCCGGTCGTATATCGTCCCCGTCACCTGCATCCCACACCGGCCAAGGCCCCTCAACCCCGCCGCCTGCGGCGGCCACAGAAAGGGCTTCGCCCTCAGATATCGTACTGAAACACCAATTGCACCGTAGGGTGCCGCTCAAATGTGCTTGGACTCGTCTGAATCCACTGATGCAAATAGCCAAGTTGCACATTGCCCTTTTCCGACCAAAATTTATACCCCACCGCCCCAAACATCCAGTTGCGGTCAAAGGAGGTCAATTGCATCTTTCCGTTGAAATTCACCCAAAGTTCATCAAACGCAATCAAAAACCATTTTGCCGAAAGATCCAGCCTCACAATCAGGCGATAGCGAAAACGATTCGAAAAAGTATGGCGTTCCACCACATAATTGCCCTCCACCGTCTGCGTCATGACCCCGCTGAAACGATGCTCCAGACGGTTTCGATGATAAATTTTGAATTTCCCGATCTGATGCGACAGGGTGGCCTGCTCCCAAAAATTGTGCTCGGGCCTGTCGTAAGGCAATGCCGGATCGAAGGGATGACTCAAAATGAAGGAATACCCCACTGCAAGATTCAGCCCGGGCGCAGCTTTGTATTCCATGAAGGGCCGCACCAAACTTTGCAACCTTTCATTCACCCAAAAAGTGCGACGGTGATGCAATTCGAGACCCGCCCGCCATTTGGAGCCCAGTTCCATCTGGGTAAGGCTCAGGAACCACACGTCCGGATAGGTTTTGATGGTTTGAGCCCGGACCAGGCCCGTTCCCATGCCGAAACAGAACAAAAAAAGCAGGATTTTATTCGTCTTCATGGTTCATTTGTATCAGAGAATTGGGTTGTCCCCCAATTCAAAATCAGGAAATTCCCCTGAAAATTCCTTCACAAAAAAGCCGTTGACCTGCCAAACTGATTTGGGGAAGATCAACGGCCTAAAGTGAAAACTGAGATCTTCTCAGATATCAAATTTGATGCCCTGGGCCAGCGGCAGTTCCGCCGACCAGTTGATCGTATTGGTCTGCCGACGCATATAGGCCTTCCATGCGTCAGAGCCAGATTCGCGACCGCCGCCCGTTTCCTTCTCGCCGCCAAAGGCACCGCCAATTTCGGCACCTGAGGTACCAATGTTTACGTTGGCAATCCCGCAATCCGAGCCAGCCTGGCTCAGGAACAATTCCGTTTCACGGATATTATCCGAAAAAATTGCGGAGGAAAGTCCCTGGGGAACACCATTCTGAATGGCGATGGCCTCCTCCATGGAATTGTATTTCAGCAGGTACAAAATGGGAGCAAAAGTCTCGTGCTGCACCGAGTCAAATTCGTTGCGGGCTTCCACGATGGCTGGCACCACGTAAGTCCCGGTTTCATAACCTTCGCCACTCAATACTTCGCCACCAAAAACCACCTTTCCGCCTTCGGCCTGAACCTTTTGCAGACGGTCCTGCATCATGGATACGGCAGCCCGATCGACCAGCGGCCCGATCAGGGTATGTGCATCCAGCGGATGGCCAATGCGGGAAGTCAGGGTTTTATAGGCATTGACCAGATTTTCTTTGACCTTGTCGTAAATGCTTTCGTGGATGATCAGCCTGCGGGTGGAGGTGCATCGCTGTCCGCAGGTTCCTACGGAACCAAAAATCACGGCTGGCAAAGCCAGTTCCAGCCTTGCGGCTGGAGTGATGATGATGGCATTATTGCCACCCAGTTCGAGCAGGCTGCGGCCCAGTCGGGCCGCAGTGGCCTGAGCCACGGCTTTGCCCATGCGGGTGGAACCCGTCGCAGACACCAGCGGCACCCGCGGGTCATTCGACATCAGTTCGCCCACTTCGCGGTCGCCCACCACCACACTCATGATCCCCTCGGGCAGATTATTGGCGCGCAGCACATCCTGAATGATGTGCATGCAGGCAATCGCAGTCAGGGGAGTTTTTTCGCTGGGTTTCCACACAGAGACGTCCCCGCAAATGACGGCGATCATGGAATTCCAGGCCCAAACGGCCACGGGAAAATTAAAGGCAGAGATGATTCCCACCACGCCCAACGGCTGCCACTGCTCATACATGCGGTGCTGAGGGCGCTCAGATTTCATGGTCAGGCCATACAATTGGCGGGAAAGTCCCACGGCAAAGTCGCAGATGTCGATCATTTCCTGCACTTCGCCCAGGCCCTCCTGGTAGATTTTTCCCATTTCGAGGGAAACCAGCTTGCCCAGAGGCTCCTTGTATTTGCGCAGAGCATCGCCCATTTGTCGCACGATTTCGCCCCGTTTGGGAGCGGGCACGGTCCGCCAGGATTTGAAAGCGGCTTCGGCCTTTTCCATCACGCCATTATACTCGGCGGCACCACACATTTGCACGGAGCCCAGTGGCTGTCCGTCTGCGGCACTGTGAATGGTCACGTAATTGCCCGATGCGGCGTGGCCGGATTCCTGCCCGGTAAACCAGCAGGGATTTTTGTCTTGTATGCCCAGTTCCGCGAGGAAGCTGAGGGCCTGGGTAGCTGTATTCATACTTTAAGTTTTGTGATTTCAGGAGTCAGATTCAGGCAAAATAACCAAACTGATGCAGTCTTGTTTTAGCCTGGGCCTAAAATCTATTTTAAAATAACGCCTTTGGCGAGGAAAGTCAGTTGTTCCTGGGGCTCAGTGATGGCCATGATTTCATCCTGAGATTTGCCTGCATCTTCGGCATAGTGACGCAATTCCTCCACAGGAATCACCTGACGGTAAGCCCAACCTTCGGCCACTGCGGTTTTGCCAGAAGCATCCTTGGGCACAAAAAAGCCATAATCCTTGAAGCGCACCATCATGGTTTGATCCTGTCCGAGATCCATTTTCATCCAGCAGCCTTTTACCTGGCATACTGAGGTGACGGGTCCCTGAACCTTCACTTCCATGCTATCCTTGCCGGCCATCATGGCCGGAATTTCAGAAGAGGCCACTGCACCTGATTCTTTGATCTTTTCGCCAAAATGTGTGAGATCTTTATTGCTGCTGCAAGCCACAGCCAGCAGGGCCACAGTCAGGAATAATACGATTTTTTTCATAGTTAAATTCATTTTCCGCAAAGATAGGGAAAAATCAGTTTACGGATTGGGGATAAAAGTGAATTGTACCCGGGGTTACAGGGATTGAGCGAACCTGACTTTCACTCCATGAGATCAATAATCCATTCCTGAAGGGTCAATACAGGAGGTGACTTTTTGTCCAGCAGAACCTGGAGGTATTGTTTAAGGACGGGATCGTCCGTGGATTTCATGGTTTTGGTCAGCTTTTTTAATTGGTTTAAATCCATCCCTTTTGTGTAGTTGACCAATTCAGCACAATTCAAAATCCAGGTTTCAAATGCCGGGCAAATTTCGATCAAATATTGATTTTTTTCCGGGTGCTTTAATTTTCTGAGATCATGGCTTTCCTCGACCAGTTGAAAGGTTTTGAAATAATTGGGGACATTTTTCCGGGTGGGGTCATGGTCCACAATTCCCAGGGCCTTGCTTTGCAACCTTTTATTATCCCTCATCAGGTTTGCAACCTGCCCCTTGCTGCAATTGTGGTTGGTAACATTTTCCCTGATCAGCACCCGAACCAGGCAGGTATCCGCATAGCACTCGGGCAGAATTCTACTCCACTCCATGCTTGCTTTTGATCCAATCTGTATTGAAAAAAATATCTATTCCCCAGTCCAGCCATTCTGAGATATCGTCCTGGGTAAGCTTCCAGATTTTGGTTTGATAATCCTCATAATCCACCCAAAACACATGAATGTCGTTCAAATCCGTTTTCTCGATCAGGGTATTGACCATGTAGGGATTGTGAGAGGCAATGAAATACTGGTTGCTGGAATCCCCGGCAATATCGAGGGCCAGTTGACGGATATAGGGGGGAAATGAATGGGATTCAGGTTCCTCAAAAATCAAAACGGAATTTTGGTTGGAAGCAATTGCCGCTTTGTAGAAGATCATTCTTTGCAGGGTGTCGGCTGAGAGGGAAAAGGGAATCCAGAAAACCTTATTCCCTTCCCTTCTGGAAATTTTAAATGTCCTGTCTTCCAGGTCGAAAACGAAATCTAATCCATATTCCTTAAAAAATCCCGTCACCTCATCTGCCAATCCATCGTGATTACTTACTACCTCAAAAAGATTTGGTCCGTAAGGATGGAAAAGCGAAAAAGGATTAGGATAGCGCCCCAATCCATTAAAATCAATGCCTTGAAAGGAATACTTTTTTATCGGATTTCGATAATCATGGTTGGAATACTTTTGGTTATAGTTTCCTTTATTGTCTACTTCTCCTAACCAATAAAGCCCATCCGTTCCCTTATTGCTATTATTGAGGAAAGAAGTGATTAAGTCATTTCCATAAACAAACTCTTCACTAAGAAATGGCCTCAATTGATCAAAGCCTTTTTCAACCTGCGCTACAACGAAACTCCCATCAGACAAGAACGGCTTGATGGCATACCCAATTGAATTAGTTTCCAAGGAACAAATCACAGACCTGCTTTTGTCCGTGATCAGATTTGAAAAATCTTCATAGCGCACAATTCCTTCCCCAAACTTTTGTGGCATAGGATAAATACAAGCCCCCAACAACCCAATCGCTTCCAGAATATTCGACTTCCCCACATTGGGTTTGCCCACAAATACATTGATGCGTCCACATTCCAACCGCAAATCCTTGATGGATTTGAAGTTTTTGATCTCAACGTATTTTAAGTGATTCTCCATAAGCTTCTGCTCCAGCTAACCCCAATTCTCTAAAATCTAAAATCTCACATCTAACGACTAAAGACTACCCCCTCATTTCTCAAACGAAACCAGCAATTCCCCCTTGTCCACGGTCGCACCAGCCACGGCGCTGACTTTCGCAATCACCCCATCTGCGGGAGATTTGATCACGTTTTCCATTTTCATGGCTTCCAGAATCAGCAACTGATCTCCTTTTTTCACCGTGTCACCTGCCTTGACATGGACGGAATGGATCAGACCAGGCATGGGTGCTTTCACGCTCGAAGCTTTTTGCGCTCCCAGATTATCCATCCCCAGTTCCTTCAGCATGCGATCCAGTTCTGTGGTCAGTTTTACCTCGGCCCGCTTGCCATTGATGCGGAAAACCACGGTTTTGTCTTCGCGGTTCAGGTCTTCCAGAAATAAATTATAGGAGTAGCCCTGATACAAAACATGGAAAGAATCGTGGCCCGAACGGGTCAGATCGAGCTCCACGGGCTGGCCGTTCAGTTCAAAGGAAGCACCCGAGGTACTTACCTGAAAATCAAACTGTCCATTAACTTGTGCGTCAAACATGCTGCTGTGTCGAAGGTATATTGTGAAAACGGGGAATATTCCCCTATTTGCGTCCAATTTCTCAAGAAATCGCTTGAATTCCAAAATGAAACGAGTCCTCTTCCTCCTTTCCATCGTCCTGATTTTTGTGGCAGGTTGCACCAGCTCCAAAAAGGCCACCAGCAACAATTCCAGCTCGTCTGCAACTGCCTCAGCAGGCACCCAGGAAACCGCCAGCAAGCCTGTCACCAAAAAAGCTCCCAAATGGTTGCCTGATCCTCAGCCTTACCAGCCTTCGCGCACCCGCACCTGGGACCTCAAACACACCAAGCTCGACGTGCGCTTCGACTGGGCCAAACAGCACCTGATCGGCAAGGCCTGGCTTAAATTGTCTCCCTATTTTTACACCACCCACACCCTGGATCTGGACGCCAAAGGCTTTGAACTGAAGAATGTAAAACGCATTGTGGACGGGGAGGAAGCTTCTGTAAAATACACCTACGACGGAAAAGTTATTCATTTGGAATTTGCAAAAGATTACAAAAAGCAGGACGAACTGACCCTGCTGATCGAGTACGTGGCCAAGCCCAACGAACTGGAGGAAGAAGGTTCAAATGCAATCACGGACGCCAAAGGGCTCTATTTCATCAATCCTGAGGGCAAAACGCCCAACAAACCCCGCCAGATCTGGACCCAGGGCGAAACCCAGTCCTCCTCCTGCTGGTTTCCCACCATTGATTCGCCCAACGAACGCACCACCCAGGAAACCTACATCACGGTGGAGGACAAGATGGTTACCCTCTGCAACGGCATCCTGATCAACCAGCAAAACAACCCGGACGGCACCCGCACAGATTACTGGAAAATGGAATTGCCCCACGCTCCCTACCTGTTTATGATGGCTATTGGCGAATTTTCTGTCACTCACCAGAAATGGAACGGCATTCCAGTGGATTTCTACGTGGAGCAGGATTATGGGAAATACGCCGCAGATATGTTTGCCAACACCACAGAAATGCTGCAATTTTTCTCAGACCGTCTGGGCGTAACCTATCCCTGGAGCAAATTCAGCCAGGTGGTGGTGCGCGACTTCGTTTCAGGCGCCATGGAAAACACCACGGCCGTTATTCACGGTCCGTTTCTCAACAAAGATTCCCGCGCGCTGCTCGACGGCAATAATGAAAATATCATCGCCCACGAAATGTTCCACCATTGGTTTGGCGACCTGGTGACCTGCGAAAGCTGGTCTAATCTGCCCCTGAATGAGTCATTTGCCACCTATGGAGAATATCTCTGGCAGGAATTCAAACACGGAAAAGACGACGCAGACCACCACCTCCATTTCGATCTGGAAGTGTATCTCATGGAATCAGCCCGCAAGCGCGAACCCCTGATTCGCTACCATTACCGCCACCAGGAAGACATGTTCGACGCCCACTCCTACCAGAAAGGTGGACGGGTGCTGCACATGCTGCGCAATTTGGTGGGTGATGAAGCTTTTTTTGAATCCCTGAAGCAGTATCTCAATAAAAATGCCTTTTCAGATGTAGAAATTGATGAATTACGCCTGGCTTTTGAGGACGTAACTGGCCAGGATTTGAACTGGTTTTTTGATCAGTGGTTTTTGCAAAGGGGACACCCGGAAATCAGGGTGGAATACGTTTGGGATGAGGTGGCCAAACAAATGCTGATCAAGGTAAATCAGGCCCAGGATCCTGAATATTCGCCCATTTACCGCATTCCCACCAAAATCGAATTTGTAAGAAGTGGAAATCATCAGGTGGAATCTGTGGAATTGAATTCGGCCGACACCACCTACGTTTACAATTTCAACCTCAAACCCGACTACGTCGTGTTTGATGCAGACAAAATCCTGCTGGGCGATGTTTTTGAAAAGAAAACAGACGCAGAATGGACCCTTCAACTGACCCAGGGCAGCAATTATGTACAAAAAGCAGAAGCTTTTAAAAAGCTGGCCCTGCAAATCGGGGATGAAAATGTAGCCAAAGGCTACCTTCAGCTGACCAGCGACCCCTTCTGGGCCATCCGTCAAAAGGCCGTGAGCGGCCTTGAAATCTACGAGGGCGACCTGCGCCCTGAAATCCTGAAAGCAGCCCGCAAAATTGCGGTCAATGATCGCAAAGCAAGCGTGCGCCGGGCGGCTGTGCACCTGATTGGTGAATACACCACTGGAGAAAACCAGAGCGCTTCGACCGAAGACAAGCAGGTGCTTCTCACCGCTCTCAACGACAGCAGCTACGCCGTGGTGGACAATGCCCTGAAAACCCTTTACAAAATTGATCCCGAAGCCGCCATTGCCAAAGCCCGCGAATTTCAAAAAATAACCAATCCTTCCCTGGCCTGGACCGTGGCCGATCTCTTTCTCGAAGCCAAACTGCCCGAGTCCTATCCTGTGGTTGAAAATCTTCTGCTGAACGAACCCGACGGGATGGAAAAATTCCAATTGCTGGCTGGCTTTGCCGCTTACCTCAAAGAGGCCGACAATGAAACCAAAGCCAAAGGCATCAAACTCATGGAGGATTTTGCCGGGGGCGAATCAGCCTGGTGGGTCCGTCTGAGTGCGGCCCGCTCGCTGGGCAGCTTCATGGATGAGCCTGGGGTAACGCAGTTTCTCAAAGATCTGCGCGACAAGGAAACCAACAACAATTTCAAAGCCATGCTCGAAGGCATGGTGGGGAAAGGCTGATTGCGGCTTAAAGGTAAGGTTGGGGATTGAGAATGAACATCTTTTTCCAGCCCTGGGGCGAACCGTCAATTTTCCAGGGGTAGGGAAAAATCGTGGCAATGGAATAATGCAGATGAGGAGGCTTGCCCGCAGCATTGCCCGTGGTGCCCACGGTACCAATTTTGTCCTTCCGTCCCACCCGACTCAAAACAGAGGTATGAATTTCCTGCAAATGCGCATAATAATGCAGGCGCCATTTGGGGCCCAGCACCACCACCACATTACCACCCATGCTGATCTGCCCGCAAAAAACCACCAGACCGGGAGTGGACGAATTAACCGTAGTTCCTTCTCTGGCAAAAATATCCACGCCTTTGTGGGTGCCTGATTTTCCCCACGGATAATACCAGAAAGATTGAGGATTCCAGTCAGCTGAGGTTGCGCCCTCGACTGGATTTGAAAAAGGCTGGGGCAGCAAAAATCCAACCAGAATCACCAGCAAAAAAGCCAGTAAAATCCACTTTCGACGCCTTTTGAGAGCTGAAAACAGGCTCATTGACGGTGATCTCCCAGCTGTCCTTCCGTGCTGGCAATGATGGTGGAAACCGTGGCGTCTCCCGTCACGTTGACCACAGTGCGGCACATGTCCAGAATGCGGTCCACGGGGAAAATGATGGCAATCCAGGCTGGATTGAGTCCTACAGATTCGAGCACGATCATGAGCATGATCAGCCCCGCGCTCGGCACGGCGGCCGAGCCAATGGAAGCCAAAGTGGCGGTCAGGATGATGGTGAGCTGAGCCCCGAGGCTCAGGTCGATCATGTGAAACTGAGCCAGGAAAATCACTGCCACCGCCTGGTAAAGGCTGGTGCCATCCATATTTACCGTGGCCCCAATGGGAAGCACAAAGGAGGAAACCTCCTTGCTCACTTTGAGATTTTCATTCACACATTCAATGGTCACGGGCAAGGTGGCAGCGGAGCTACTGGTCGAAAAGGCCATCAGCTGGGCGGGTGCCATGGATTTGAAAAACTGGCGGTAAGTCAGCTTTTTGCTGAACAAAATCACCAACCCGGGATAGACCAGGAAAATCATGATCATCAGGCCCAGCACCACCACGAGGGAGTAAACGGACAATCCCTTGAAAATCTCCAACACTTTGGCAGGATCATCTCCCGCCAGTTTGGAAACCACGCCTGCAATCAGAGCAAACACAAAAAAGGGCGCTCCCTGCATGACCAGGTCCACCATTTTCAGAAAAACCTCATTCACCCCATCCACAAATTTTATCAACGGACCCGCTTTTTCCTTGTCGATCAGGGCCAGGGTAATTCCAAAAAATATTCCAAAGAAAATGACCTGAAGCATGAGTCCGTTATCCGTAAGCGACACAAAAACATTGTCAGGAACCATGTCCACCAGGGGCTGCAACGGACCTTTTTCCTTTTCCTTCTCCACAATTCCCTGCTTTTGCTGAACCTGATCATTGGTCACCTCCTTGTAACCGTCCTCGCTCATTCCGTCCCACAATTTCTTATCATCCACCAGCTCCACATTATTTTTGGCTGCCCAGATTTCATAATTGATGCGGTTGGATTTCAGGGTATCATCATCCAAAAAACCGCCAGGATTGATCACATTCACCAGCAAAAGCCCCAGACTCACCGCAAAAACCGTGGTCACCAGGTACATTCCCAGGGTTTTACCTCCTATGCGACCAATCTTGCGGATGTCTGCCAGCCCGGAAACCCCGGCAATAATGGAAAACAGCACCAGGGGCACAGCAATCAGCTTGAGCATGCGCAAAAAAATCACCCCAAACGGGTCAATCCAGTCGAGGGTAAATTTGCTCCAGCCCAGCCAACTCGACAAGGTCGCAAACAGTACGCCAAAGGCCATGCCGATGATAATTTTCCAATGGAGGGCGAGTTTCTTCATAAATCAGGGTTATTCAGCTAATTTAAGAAAAGTAAGGCAGATGGAAAGAACCTGGGGAAATTCAGGGAAATTTGCAGGGTTTTTATTTAATTTACCTTGCAGTCAACCACCCGCCATCGGGTAAATACTTTCACTTCTGTTGACCCTTAAACTTTAATAAAATTAAAATGGCCAGCTTCAGCCCCTTAAATTTCAAGAAATGGATTGACGAAAACCGCCACCTGCTTAAGCCACCTGTGGGCAATAAACAGATCTGGACAGAGGTCGATGACTTCATTGTAATGGTGGTGGGCGGTCCAAATTCCCGCACGGATTATCATTACAACGAAAGTGAGGAATTTTTCTACCAATTGGAGGGCGAAATGGTGTTGCGCATTCAAAATGAGGGCAAATCTCAGGACATTCCCATTCGTGAAGGCGAAATTTTCCTACTGCCAGGCAAAATCCCCCATTCTCCCCAGCGGATGGAAAACGGGGTCGGTCTGGTGATTGAGAAGGTGCGTCAGCCTGGCATGACCGACGGTTTACAATGGTATTGCCCCAATTGCAACCACAAATTATATGAGGAATATTTTTTCCTCGAAAACATTGTCACCCAAATGCAGCCCGTATTTGAGAAATTTTATGCCTCTGAGGAATTGCGTACCTGCAGCGAATGTGGAACTGTACTTCAGGCTCCAGTTAAGAAATAAGGGATTTTAAGTTGGGAATTCTTTTCAAAATAATTTCCAACAGGATTGGCAGATATAAAGGTTTTTTATATTTTTAGTTTTCAGGCACTGACCCACTGATTAATACTGAGGCTGGCTGTTTTTTTCTCATTAATAAATCCAAATGAAAAAACAGATTCTCTCCAGCCTGCTCCTTATTTGGGGAGCGGTAACCCTATTTTCAGGCTGTAAAATTGATGGTGAACCACCCGTGGTTACCCTTTTGGGCAGCGATGATATTACCCACTTCGTAGGTGAACCTTTCACAGATCCCGGCGTTACGGCCATCGACAACGAAGACGGCGACATCACCACAGATGTAACCGTGAGCTACTTCCCTGTTCCCAATACAGGTACCATTACTGCCGCCACCGACCCGGGCGTTTATCACCTCACCTACTTCTCCCAGGATCAGTCAGGCAACTCCAATTCCGCAACCCGCTACGTGACCGTTACCTACGGCAACCAACAACTGCTCGGCACTTACTCCGTAGAGGAAACTTCACAGTTTGGAACCAACAGCTACACAGGCACTGTCACCGCCGACACCACCCTGGACATCGTCAATTTTGCCTTCAGCTCAGTCAACGCCCCCAACCAGATCAGTGTGGAAGCCTCCATTTACAACCGCGAAACCGTCAACCTTGAGAATGAAATCTCAGGTGGGCCCATTTCCAGCTTTTATGGAAACGTGACCGGGAAAGATACTTTCCGCCTGGAACTGAACTACGTCAGGCCGCCAAACGGAAGCGTTATCACCAACTGCACCGCAGTCTGGACCAAGCAATAAAATCAGATTAATAACCCAAACGGGGATCCTCAGGGTTCCCGTTTTTTTGTGCTGAATTTTGTCAGGTAAAATATCCGCGGAAGTTGTTCCTGAAATTTTCCTAAAACAGCGTCGCTTCCCGAAACGATTTCCAGGGTTTGAGTTGCAGGCCTTCGCGGGCATTGATTTTTTCGATAAAATAATTCACCAATTGAGGCCCCAGGTGCTCTTCGGGCACATGAATGAAAAAATAAACGGTCTGCAAGCCCGCCCGCAGCCATTTTCCAATGCGTTCGATCCATTCATCCAGACGGGCGTAATCTGTGGGATGCAGATTATTTCCGGCCCAGCGCACCAGCACTTTAGGCGCAGTGAGGCGCATGTGCAGTACATCCCGCCGGCCTGCAGTATCTGTGATCACAGCCGTTTTACCAAAAGACTCCAGCAGGGCAAAGCCTGCGTCCGTTTCAAACCAATCAGGATGGCGAAATTCAACCCCCAACTCCAGATCACGGGGCCATTCCTGCAAAAAACGCTGCAAATGATCCAGGCGATCAGGTCCAAAGGCGGGCGGCAATTGCAAAAAGGTCATTCCCAGACGGGGTTCCAACATCCTGGCCGCCGAAATAAAATCCTCGGTCATGCCTTCAGGACCGCGCAGGTTGGGGTACTGGCTGATCAGTTGATTGATTTTGGGACAAAAGAGAAAGCCTTCTGGCGCAGTTTCACGCCATTTTTCCAGGGTGGTAGCGGGAGGAATGCGGTAAAACATGGAGTTCAGTTCCACGGAAGTCAGCTGGCGGGAGTAGTGAAAAAGATAATCTGCAGGTTTGGTTTTGGGGGGAAACAAATCTCCCACCCAATCCTTGCAGGTCCAGACGGGCGAGCCAAAATACAGCTGCGGGACCCGTTTTGGGTCTTTTTTGAAGCGACCCAGGATTTCTTCCGTTCCTTCAGGATCAGGAGGCAACCTGAAATCGATCCCAGTGATACTTTCAACTTTGCCAAATTTCATACTTCAAGTTAAGGCATCAGACTGCAGTGCGCAAGGGGGGCAATTGGAGTTATTCAAGGGAAGGAAGTAAATGAGCATTTCTGAGCCAAGTCCAACGCAGAGATTCGAAGTTTTTGGAGGTTTCAATGAAATAAATTTCTGAATTCCTCATGCAGACTGTAACTTCCTGCCAAAACTGAGTTACCTGATCAGAAGAAGGAAAGCGGAAAATTGTATTCATACCCATTTTCCGCACTTCTGACCACAACAGCACATGAGCGCCCCCAAAACCATCAGCCAGGAAGCTCTTCTGGAAGAACTGAAACAGATCGAAGCGGCAAAGCAAAACCCGCAGCGGTTTGGGGTGTTGTATGAAAAATATTACAAGCAAATATTCCTGTTCGTTTACAAGCGTACAGGCGATGAGGATACCTGCGGGGATGTGACTTCCCAGGTTTTTCTGAAGGCCATGCTGGCCTTGCCGAAATTTGAATACAAGGGCGTGCCCTTTTCGGCCTGGTTGTACAGGATTGCCAGCAACGAAGTGAGCCAGCATTTCAGGGACCAGAAAAAGGAACGTTCAGTTTCAATAGAGAAGGATGGTGTGGAACGGGTGCTGGCCGCGGTGGCTGAAGAAGAGGGCAGCGATCTGGTGGATGAATTCCGCGAGGCGCTGCTGGAAACCCTGGAAGAGCTTTCAGAATCTGACCTGCAGCTGATCGAAATGCGCTACTTTGAAAAGCGGCCGTTTCAGGAAGTGGCCTACATCCTGGGCCTGAGCGAAACCAACGCCAAGGTGCGTTGCGGACGGATTCTCATGCGCATGCGCAAGAAAATGGAGGAAAAAAGGAGCACAGAATGAGTGAGCAGAAAGACATAGGGAGGCGAAAAATCAAGGTAAACGTGGGCAATCCGCTCCCGGGCGATGACCGCATCAACCGCCACAAAAATTTCGAAAGCCTGATGGGCAATTACGAGGTGGCGGCCAAGCAGCTTCATCGCAAACCGTTGTATAAAAATCCCCGGATTTTTCTGGGGGTGGTGCTGGTGATTGTGATCGGGGTACTGGTCTGGCGGGCCGTGGAGGAGGAAAGATGGATTGAGCACGGACGGAGCAAAGCCCGTGAAGGTGCGGTCGTGCGGCCGCCCCTGCCAGAAGCTGTGCCTCCCTTCAGCCAGCTGAATTTCAAACTGGAGGAAAACAGCCGTCTGGACCTGGGAGATGGGGTTATTATGCAAATTCCTGCATTTGCATTTGGGGAAATGACGGGCGAAGCCCGGCTGGAATACCGCGTCCTGGGCGAAGCCCGGGAAATTTTTGCCTCAGGCATTCGCCTGGTCTCGGATACCAATCGCAAGGCTCACCTGAGCTCGCTGGCTTTGCTGGATTTTGAAATCTATGCCTTGGGCAAACCTCTGAAATTGCAATCTGGCAAGACCATTGAAATTCACCTTATCTCGCAAAACGATCCATCTGCCGTTCAAAATCTTTACTTTCTGAACCCCAATTCCCAAAGCTGGGAACTTTCCCCCCAACTTCCTGTGGCATCAGTGGATTCACTGGAAATTTCCGACAGCCTGGCCCTGCAACTGGTTTTCAGGATTGATCATTCGGGTGTGTGGAATATTGGCAATCAACTTGCTGACGACGGACTTCCCAGCTACAAACTTCGTTTTCAGGATGAGACGGAGGCCGATCTGGGCCTGAAAGGTGAAGTGGCGGTCATTATGCCTGAGAAAAAAACCGTGATTTATTCCCTGATCAACGAAGAAGGGGAATTTTTCGTGAAATTATCTCCTGATTATCCCCAAATTCTGGCCGGCATTTCTGAAAATGGAACCCTGCGGGTGATATATGGCTCATCTTTGATGGAACAATTGGACTGGAGCCAGCCCGAAGCTTTGCAAATCCTGAAAATGCGCAGTTTTACGGAAATCAAAGACTGGAACGGTTTGCAGCAAGCGCTTTTGGAATATCCTGAACCCTGAGTGAAATTCCCCTGAATTCCGTCAAAATTACCTGCTCATCAGCTTTTCCAGCAACTCTTCACGTTTGCGAATTGAAACTTCCACCCTCGTGCCGTCTGACATGATGGCCTCCCCGCCCTTGCCTTTCACATAACGCACCACATGGGCCAGCCCAATCAGGTGTGATTTGTGCACGCGGCAAAATTCCATTTCATCCAGCAATCCTTCCACCTCTTTCAGGTTTTTGGAAATCAGAATTTCCTCCTTATTGGTGCGGTAAATGCGGGTATATGAACCGTCCGCTTCGCAACGCAGGATATCTTCCAGAGGCATGAAGAAAATGCCCTCGTTGGTGGGCAAAGCTACTTGTTTATTCTTCCGTCCCTGGTTTTTCAGGTTGGCAAAAAACATTTTCAATTGGTTGTCGAGGGCAGAAGACTGGCTGGAAATTTTCTTTTTCACCTTGGCTACCGCGGCCTGAAGTTCGTCAATGTCAATGGGTTTGAGCAAATAATCCAGGGCAGAAAAACGGATGGCTTTGATCGCATAATTGTCGTGAGCCGTGGTAAAAATCACTTCAAAATCGTATTCCTCAATGCGTTCCAGCAAATCAAAACCCGTTCCGTGAGGCATTTTTATATCCAGAAAAACCAACTGGGGATTGAATTCCGCGATGGCCTCCAGACCCGAAAGCATGGAATCTGCTTCCCCCACCACTTCCACTTCAGGGCAAAATTCGGTCAGCATTTGCCGCAGATATTTGCGGCTTTTATCTTCATCGTCGATGACCAGGGTTCTGATTTTTGTATCCATAACTGTTCGTTTTCAGGCAATAAAAATATATAATTCGACCCGGGTACCCGCTGGAGAGCCGTCAGGATGGTGCAAATCGACCACCTGAACAGAGCTTTTAAGGTTGCCCGCGGAGCCCAGCAATTCCAGTCTTTCCAGGGTGAGGGCCATGCCCACGGAAGCGTGTTTCTGGTCGTGTTTGCTTTTCAAATCTCCCGAAGCCTTACGCCCAATCCCATTGTCCTCAATATAGCAAATCAGAAAATCCCCCTCCAGCTTCAACTGAATGGAGATCAGTCCGCCCCCGTCCTTGTGCAGCAGGCCATGCCAGATGGAATTTTCCACGTAAGGCTGAATGATCATGGGTGGAATTTCAATGTCCTCCGCATCGATTTCGGGAGAAAGGCCAATCTCAAAATTGAATTTTTGCTCAAAGCGCAGGGATTCAATCTCCAGGTAAAGGCGCAGGGTTTCGATCTCCTCGCTGAGGGTTATGAATTTGTGGCGGGAATTTTCCATGATGCGGCGCATCAGCCGTGAAAACTTTGAGGTAAATCTCAGGGCTTCCACCCGGTTTTCGTCGGAAATCAGTTGTTGGATGGAGTTGAGGGAATTGAAAATAAAATGAGGCGTCATTTGAGCACGCAGGGCCTTTTGCTCTGATTCAGCGGTTTTTTGAATGAGTTGGGCACGTTCACGCAACGCTTTGAAACGGTAATACAAAAAGCTCCAAACCAGGCTGGTCAGCGCAAGGAATACGAGCGCCCAAAACCACCAGCGCTGCCAGAGCGCAGGCTGAATATAGAAGCTGAAAACCGCAGGTTTTTCGCTCCAACCCGTGCGGGGCGAACCTGCCACGATTTCAAAAGTGTATTTTCCAGGCGGCAGCGCCAAAAAAACCACATCTGGGTTTTGGGTAATGTTCCAATTGCCCGAAAGCCCCCTGAGCCTGTATTTGTAAAAAAGGTGATTGCGATTGCGGAATGAAAGCCCCACGTAAGCAATTTTGAGGTTGTTTTGGGTGTGGGAAAGGGTCTCGTTCAGTGATACAGGCCGACCTGAAGATTCCTCTGTAACCCGCTCAATGAAAACAGGAGGCAGGTAGGGTTTACGGGAAAATTCGGCCAGATCAATCTGAATGACTCCTTTGGGAGAAACAGTCCACAACAGGTCTCCATCCACCAGCAAATCTTCCGTGACAGGCGAAGCCAGACCGTCCTGAATTCCAATGTGTTCAACTTTTAATCCTTTGTGGGGATCTGGACTGAGTCTGAATAATCCTTCATTGGAGCTGAGCCAGAGATTTCCTTTGCCATCTGCCTGCATGCGGGAGAGGGAACGGGGCAAAATGGAACCTGAGGAAAGGGTAAAAAGTTGATTTTCCGTCATTAACATCAGCCCGCGCGACGAAACCAGAATGGCCACCACCCCGGGCAAGATTTCAACCATATCCAGGATTGGGCCCTGCATATTTTGGGGAATCTGTTCAGCCAGCGACCTGATTTGTTTGCCTTTGACCACAAATAATCCCTGGTCACTGTTGATCCAGATTTTTCCGCCCGCATCCACGAGTATCCCATTCGACCAACCCGGAAATATGGAATATGTAACCAGTTTTTCCTCAATAAACCGCTCGTACCACTCCTTTCCCTGGGTGTTGGGATGGGTGCGAAAATTCTCCAGATCTGCGGCAGGCATGCGGTAAACGTGGCGGTTGGTGGACCAGATAAGATTGCCCTGCGAATCCCAAACCAGGTCTTTCATATTGCCTGAAAGGAAAAAATTGGTGGCTTTGCCCTCCCTGATACGGGTCACCATGTCGTCGCTGATCAGCCAGGCATCGCCCTCGGGGCTGGTGCGAATGCGTTTGATCACGTTTTGCCCGTTGGGAATGAGAAAATCCGTCAGTTGGTAACGGGAGATCTTATTACCTGAAATGCAGGAATAATATCCCCCCAATCCTCCCACAAACACGTCTCCCGCCTGATTTTTGCCCACACTCACGGTGCGATCCACCGCGAAACAATCTTCATTGGCGTACAAATTTACAGCCAAACTGGGTGCAAAAAACAATCCGTGGTCCAGGGTTGAAAACCAAAAATTCCCTTCCTGGTCCTGCAGGATGGCTGAAATGCGTTCGGCCGGCAAAAATTGAGTGATATTTTCCTCGGAAAAAATCTTATTCCTGATTCTGAATGCTCCTCCCACGGTTCCCAGCCACAAGTCGCCCGAAGGAGATTCGTAGATAAAATTGATGCGCTTCAGGTCTTGGGTCAATGGCCCGGGATCAACTTTTGTGCGGGAGGTGGAATCAATTCTGAACAAATCCTGAAACAACCCTTCGTAGATTTCACCCGTTCGGGTGTGGTGAAAAAAAGAGACTCTGCCCATGCGGACCTCCTCATTGGCATGGTCGCGGTACTCGCCCGTGACCTCATCCACCAGAAAGGCGCCCGCCTTGCTTATCACCCTGACCGTGCCCGCAGGGCCGGGCATAAAAGTGGAGATACAGTTCTGAGATTCATCTGTATAGGACAATTTTTCCAGGCGACCGTCAGCCCGGACGATGAGGGCTCCTTCGTGGTGGGTGCCAATGTAAATGTCTCCGTTGGTATGTTCGTAAAAGCCCCTGAAAATTCCCTGAATGGAGAATTTCCCGTTGAGCGTATCCCTGAAATTGTGAAATTTCCCCTCCTCGTACCAGGAAAGATTCTTTTCGCCATTGAACCAAATTCTACCCCGCGAATCCTCAAAAATCTTGTAAATCTCCTCCTCAGCCAGGCCATCTTCCTTGGTAAATACCTCAAAGCGAAGTCCATTAAAACGTGAAACGCCCATGGCCGAGCCAAACCAAAGATAGCCTTTGGAATCCTGCAAAATGGAATAGACGGTTTGCTGAGCCAACCCGTCTTCCACCTGAAAATGCTGAAAAAAAGGGCCTTGTGCCTGCATGCCGCTCCATTGCCCCCAAATGACGAGGAGGGCAATTAAAATAAATTTTGATGATGTTGGCAAAACACCCAAGGGAATTTTCTTTTAGGTCAGGATAAGGTTCTGGTTATAAAGATAATCCCACCCGACCTTTTTTTGCAATTTTTTTTACTTCCCTGACCTGCCAGGATTCCCGCATTCTTTTGACCAGCATGGAAAAAGTGGCTGGATCGTAGCCCCAGGTTTCGAGCGCTGCCCGGATGTTGGTTTGGTGCTCGGGAGAAAGGGCAAAATCGAGGGCTTGGGGGGAAGCAAACCTGAATAGTTCAGGATCTGCAGGCATGCCTGCCTGCAACCAGGAGCCCAGATCGTAGGTAAAATGGGCCCGGGCCGGGGCCAGCAGGTCCTCACGGGTGCGCCCGTGTGCATGACGCAGGTAAAAGAACTCTTCAAGTTCCTGCCAGAACTGAAGAGGAAACTCCCTGCCTGCATGGGTCAGCAGATTTTGAGCCGCGGCAAATGCGCATTTCACCACAGCTTCCCAATACCAAAATGAACCCAATGCACGGTATTTGTAGATCAGATTGTCCCCGATCTGATTGCTTTCCAGCTTTTGCCAGTTTTCTTCCTGCAAATAAAATTCCCGCGCTTCAGCTTCCGTGGCAAATAATTCCCCTTTAGTCTCAGCCAAAAATCCCTGCAAAAGCTCCTGCATGGCCGGAAAATGCTGCATTTGCACCACCACTTCGCGCAGCCAATCCCAGCGAGTCAGCCCAAAGCTTTCGCAAAATTCCACCAGTTCCTGAAAACGTGACTCATTCCAGAAAACAGAGATCGCCAGGTGATGAACCCGGGCCTGCAAATAATCTGCAAAGGAAAGGGTGTCAGTGGAGACGATAATTTCCTCGATCCCCACCACCCGCTGTCCGCCGTACTCGCCAAAATTTTTGGGCAACATGCGAAAACGGGTTTGAAAGCCGTAGCGTTGGCGGGCTTCCAGCATTTCCAGTTCAGAACCCAGCAAGAGCATGGCCTGAAAATTATTGAGTTTGTGGGTGCCCGAATTGATCAGCTTTTCCAGGGAATGGAGGTGGGATTGCAGACTTTCGCCGGGCAGGCCCAGAATGAGGTCAGAGCTGCTGCGCAAACCACGTCCACGAATGTGGATCTGAATGTCCTCGTAGGTTTCCAGTTTGATGTTTTTCCGCTTGATATTTTCCAGCACAGAGGTATCCAGCGATTGCACGGCCTGGTACATGGCCAGGGCCCCGTTTACTTTTTCGATGGACTGAATGATGTTTTCCGCCTGATTTTTGCCCGTGGTGGCGTCGATCAGGAGGGGCCAGTTGTATTTTTGCTGGGCTTCGCCCAGCCAGGCTGAAATCTCTATGTCACGTTTAAACATGCCATAATTGGGATCGGCAATGCGCAGCATTTTCTGGTTGGGACTGTGGCGGGCAATGAGTTGCCCAATGTGATCCACCTCGGCCTGGATTCTTTCCATGGAAAAATAGTTCACCTTGGTGTACCAGCCCGTGCCCTGCACGCAAAAGGTACAAGTAAAGGGGCAGCCGCGGTTGGTTTCCCACAAGGGCGCCAGGCGCCCGTCAAAAAATTTATCCATAACCCCGCTGAGCCAGGGAGAGGGAATTTCGTCGAGATTGCGGGTGCGGGGCTGAATGGGCGTGACCACGATTTCGCCGTCCCTGCGGTACAGTGCTGAGTGGATTTCCTCTTTCAGCAAGGCAGGAATGGAAAGATTATGCTCCAGAAATTTCCCCAACACCTGCGCAACCCAGAAATCACCTTCCCCCGTGCAATAGATGTCCAGATAAGGTTTGCTGCGCAAATATTTGATCTTGCGATCGTCCTCAATGGGCAGATTGGGACCTCCCAAAATGGTGAGGCAACCTGGATTCAGGGCTTTGGCGTGGGCTGCAAAATGCAGATTCAGGGCCTCGTTCCACATGTAATTGGTGAGCAGCAGGGCCGCAGGAGGACGGTTCTGCATGGCTTCCAGCAAGTCGCCCGGGTAGGCGAAAGCCTCGCTTTCCACCTCGGACAGGTCACGGTCCAGGACGGCTTTGAGGTAGCCTGCCGCCAGCGGCATGGCATCTGTGGAGATGACGCCCTGGTAGTTGTGACGCAAGTCGGCTATGTAAATGGCGGGTTTTCGCATTCCTCATCCAGACCTTTCAGGAAAATTAACACAAAGTTCCCAAAGAACACAAAATTCGCCTTCAATCGCACTTTTCTGCTGCTCTCCTAAAGGAAAATCGGGTGCTCCAATTAAGGCAAATGAATAAAAGTGAAGCTTTATTCTATTTTTCGAATTCTAACGTTTCCTGGTTGAATAACAGTGTAGGAGCCCAGCAATTCCTGGCTATATTGAATTACCACTTCCAGGATAATTTTGGCTTTGGTTTTCGCATCGAATCGTGCCATGCGATCAAGGATGATTCCAGAATGAACTTTTTTCAGCCTAAAAACCAATTCTCCGAAATCTTTGTCCCTTGTTATCAGAATGCGCTTCTCCTGATTTGAAAAATTCATTACCTCAGAATCCGTCGCACCAGCCTCAAATTCCGCAACGTAAGTCACATCATATTCATGTTCTCGTAAAATAAACACGATTGAAGCATCAACACCTTCATCTGCAATAAATTTCATAGTGCCATTGGATATGACCTCTCGCCTTTTATTGCGTCAGCAGCAAAGGCCAGGGTAGCCCGGATGGCCTCCAACTTTAATCTGGGATGTGCTTTTAGTAATTCCTCAACAGATACCCCCGCTGACAGGTCTTCCAGAATCTGTTCAACCGTGATTCTGGTCCCTTTTACAACAGGTTTTCCGAGCATAATATCCGGATTAACCTCAATGTAATGCATATAATTATCCATACATCTAAAGTTAAGCAATTTCCCGTTCAACGTTTAATCCAAAGGGATTAGTTTATGGATTCATCTTATTTACAAGCTTTCTTTTCGATCAAAACTCCCGAATTTGCCTCAGGGTAAATTCCCGCAAATCGTTTTCTCGCAAACCACTTTCCAGAGCCTGATACCATTCTGCGGTCATTTTCAGGGTGGTCTGCAGGACCAGTTTGGGTTTCCAGCCCAGGTCCTGCCAGGCTTTTTCCCAACTGAGTTTCAGCAGGCGGGATTCTTTGAATTCAAGGTTGGGAGTTGTGATAAAGGCATTTTCCTCCTTCAATCCCGGCCAATGCCTGGCCAAACCCTTTACCATATCTTCCACAGAACAAGTCTGATCGGGTCGCGGGCCAAAATTGAAGGCCTGGCCGTTGAGCCCTGGATTAGTGCTGCCATGCTGAGCGGCCAGCAGGTACCCCGCCAAGGGTTCGAGCACATGTTGCCAGGGACGAATGGCTCCCGGGCTACGCAATACCACGGGACGTCCCTCCTGCCAGGAACGAATACAATCGGGCACCACCCGGTTGGGCGCCCAGTCCCCACCTCCAATCACATTTCCCGAGCGCACAGACAGCACCCTCACCCCCGAATCCTGAAAAAAACTGTGGTACCAGGCATTTATGGCCAACTCGGCAGCCGCCTTGGAAGCACTGTATGGGTCCTTTCCGCCCAACGGATCAGATTCGCGGTAGCCAAATTCCCATTCGCGATTCTCATAACACTTATCACTGGTCACGATAATGGCCGTGCAAGGTTTATCCAGCTTGCGCAAAGCATCCAAAACGTGCACCGTTCCCATCACATTGGCCGAAAACGTATCCACAGGTTGCTGATAGGATGTACTGACAATGGCCTGCGCCGCCAGATGAAAGACAAAATCGGGTTGGGCCGTCAGAATAGCCTGTTGCAGGGCCGCCTGGTCGCGGATATCACCCCTCAGATCATGCAGGGTGGAGGACAAATTTAGCAGAGAAAACAAGGAAGGTTCTGTGGGAATACCCGCTGAAAAACCCGCAACCTCGGCACCCAGGGTTTGCAGCCACAGGGTCAGCCAGGCGCCTTTGAAGCCTGTGTGGCCTGTGATGAAAACTTTTTTGCTTTTGAATACCCCTTCAAACATGGATTCTAATCAATGATAAACCCTGAAATCGCCCGAAGGCATCCCAACAAATATAATTATATTTACCCCAAATGAAGACCGTAATCCTTTCAGGAGGCGAAGGGCGCAGAATGCGCGACCACAGCACGGAGGTGCCCAAACCCATGGTGGCCATCGGGGGCGAACCCATCCTGTGGCACATCATGCAGCATTATGCCCACCACGGTCACACGCAGTTTATCCTTTGTCTGGGGTATAAAAGCGAGATGATTACCGGGTACTTTGTGGAGCGATTCGGAGGAAAAGGCAGGTACTGGGAAGATGCGCAATATGTGAAACACCTCGAATTTGAGGAAGGGGGGCTGCCCTGGCAAATCAGTTTTGTTTACACAGGTGAATCCACGCCTACGGGAGGGCGCATTTTCCGCATCCGCCACCTGATTGAGGAGGCCGCTTTCTTCGCCACCTATGCCGACGGACTTTCAGATGTGGATTTGGGGGAATTGCTGGAAGCTCACCAGGAGCGCGGCAAAATCGCCACCCTGACTGCATTTGCCCCCACCCTGCAATACGGGGTGCTCGATCTCAATCACGGAGACGAAGTCCTTTCCTTCCGCGAAAAACCCCGCCTCGACATGTGGATCAACGGCGGATTTTTTGTGTTCCAGCGGGAAATTTTCCAATATCTCGCCGACGACCATACCCTGGAAAGGGAAACTTTCCGCCAGTTGGCGGACGAAAATCAATTATTTGCCTTCAAACACCACGGTTTCTGGAAATCCATGGACACGTACAAGGACTATCTCGACCTGGAGGAAATGTGGGAAAAGGGGGAGAAGAGTTGGCAGGTTTATTTTGCGAAAGGGAGGGATTGATTTTTTGTCCTGCTTTTTGCTCAATAATATCTGGATTGAAAGTTGAATTTTGCGAGAATGGAAGTGCGGCCTGATAATGCAGAATCTGATTTTTTCTGAAAAATTTCCCTGGGGTTCGAAGCGACCACCATGAAATCATTTGCAAAGAATTTTCCCTAACTTAATCCCAACCTCAATTCCCACAACCCTGAAAAACCAAATTCTCCTTATTTCTCTTTTCCTGGTAGCCTGGATGGGCAAGGGAAAGGTCTTTTCCCAAAATCTTCCCCAGATTGCCAACTCAAAGGAGCGCAACCTTACTTTTTTCAGAAACCTTGTCAAGGTTTCTGATGAACCCGTTTTGTCCAAAAAATCGGGTTGCCGAACTCAGGTCAGGCTGACCTTGCTGCGCTCTCTGGACCCCACGGTTATTATCCGTGTGGATGACGATTTTAAGATGGGATTTGCCACTTTCAAACTCCTGAAAGGGAAAAGGCCGCCCAAACTGATCAAAAATCGCCTTGCGATTTTTGAGGAATTCAACCAAAATGGCTCCCCCATTTACAAACCAGCCAGCCTGGCCCTCGAATCCAAAACCAATCTGAATGCGGAAATGTGCGATCAACTACGCGACAGCCTGCATGCCCTGAATTTTTTCCAAAAACCTCACGAAAAAATCAGCCGCGGGGTGCGGGACGGAAGTGTCTGGGTTTTGGAAGTTTTTGAGGAAGGAAATTATCACTTCTACGCCTTTCGACCCGAAGATGATCTGAAAGTGAGCCATTTTTGTCGTTTTTTAATTGAATTGAGCCAGGGAAAAATTGACAATCTTTACTGAAACCTGGCGGCTTTTTCAGTTTCATAAAACCAATTCTCCCCTGGCCCGTCTTTCTAAAGAAAATCCATGGCCCTCCTGAAGTTAATCACCCGTCTGAAGCAATTCACCCTGCCGCAACTTTTCACCATTTACCTGCGCTACCTGATCGGGCTGGCTTTCATCATTGCGGCCATTGGCATGGGCAAACTGGGCGGAAAGGTGGATTTGCTGGGCGCTCACAGCGCACCCATTCAGGATCTGGAGCCCATTCAGCAATTTTTTCGGGTCATGATGGATTCTGGATTTTACTGGAAATTCATTGGCTGGACCCAAATCCTGGCGGGGGTATTACTGGCCACCCAGCGATTTGCCCGCGTAGGCGCACTGATCTTTTTTGGCATCATCCTCAATATTTTTATCATCACCCTCTCCTACGGCTTTCACGGCACTCCCGTGGTCACGGGACTGATGCTGCTGGCCACCACCTGGTTGCTGGTCTGGGATTTGCCCGCTTTGCTTATTCTTTTCACGGATAAAATTCCCGCCCAATCCCCTGCGCCCGGCATCATCAGCCGCCCATTTTGGGCCTGGCAGGGACTGGCTTTGGTTGGGGTGGTGGTGATTTCCCTGTTGCTTCAACTGAACATGTTTTTCGTGTTTGGCCTCCCTTTGGGATTGGGAATTTTGGGATTGGGAGGGTTCTTTTGGGGGAGAAGGAAGTAACAAGGTCAGCCACAACCTCCTGATGTGAAGAATTTAGTTAACTTTCCTTCAGGTTTGAAAAGCCTGAGTTGCAGTGGATTATTTTTGGAATTTGATTTTTTGAAATTTGCCTGAAATAAAAGCCTTTAATATACTGAAAGCCAGCCCGTTTCAGACAATAAATCAGGTGATTCTCCCCCTGATCTGCTTTGTCCTGACCTGGATTACTTTCGGATTTTATTATGGCTGGATGGATGACTCAATCATCGACAACTATCTCAGAGGGGAATTTTCTGCAAGGCCAGTTCCCGATTTCTACCTTTATCTGCGTGGATTTTCTCAGATAATCGCCTGGCTTTACGCCAGATTTCCCTCCGTACCCTGGTTTGGTTTATTGCTCTTTGTCTCAATTTTAGGCGCAGTCTTCAACCTGTTTTATTTCATAAACAGGATGCTTACCCGGGCCAAAGTCGCTCCCTGGAAAATCACCCTTCTGCTCCTTTTAATCTTTGGGGGAATTTTGTTGGAAAATGTATTTCTCCTCAACATCACCCGCTCTGGCTTGCTCCTCGCAGGAGCCTCACTTTTTTGTCTGGCTGATCTGGCCATTTACGACAGGGAAATTCCGCGAAAAAGCCTCAAATTTTTCCTTTTCACCCTCCTTTTTGTCTGCGGTTACCTGATCAGGCCCGAAACCACAGTTATACCCCTGGCTTTTTTTTCCCTGCTGCTTTTATTTTTCATTTCTCCCAAAAACAAAAAACAGGTCATTTCAGTGCTTGTGGTAATAATGTCTGTCATACTCTTACATCAGACAGGAGAGTTTTTGTTCAAAAGCGAAGAGAAAGTAAAATTCGAACAAAAATGGCCGGCCATCTGGAATACCCTGGATGGTTCGAATTATCAGCCGGGGTTTCCCGCAACGCGTGAGGACAGTATCAGGCTCAGGGCCCTGCAAATGTGGTATTTTCAGGATTCAACCCAATTTGACCAGGCCTTTTTTGAGCGGGCCGGGGCAGTCTCTTCCTTTTCGGGGAGGGTGCTGGGCAATTGGCGGCATAATTTGTATGATGAATATGAAAAATCAAGGTACACTTTCAGGGAGTACCATACTTCATTAAACTGGTTTTGGAAAAACCTGATTATGTTGTCCCTTTCCGTCATATTGACGGGTGGATTTTTATATCAGGGATCAGGAAACAGAAGACAACTTTTCATCAGATTTGGGCTGTTGTCAGGATTATTTCTGGGCACCATTCTGATTCCTGCCATATTTATCAAAATGGAAGACCGCATTCTGGCTCCTTCCCTCATCTTTTTTATCCTGAGTTTATCGTGGGTTGGCCTGCAAGCACATTCCAACGAGGCAAAACCCTTCGGGTTTCCAAAGGCAGTTCAGTGGGTGGCTCTGCTGGCGCTGACTGTCCTGGCGAGCTGGAGATTGGTGGATCTGCATCAGTTGGCTGACGAATACAAACAGGAAAACGAGACCAAAAGACTGGCCATTCAGGAGTTGAAAAAAGCTTTTCCCGGAAAAATCCTTTTATATGACATCCTGACTATGTCGGCCCTCCATGGAAAGCCGCTTGCGTGCCATCAACCTATAGCCCCCCAAAATAAAAACCTGGCGTTTGGCGAATACTGGTCTCAGATCATGCACTCTTTTCTGGAATCACAAAAACAAATTTGCCCTCAAAACGACTGGCCCGAATTTTTTTCCTGTCTCTATGAAAACCGGGAAAATGTGGTTTTTGTCCATTCAAAATACAGAATTGACCTGCTGGAGGAATATTTTGAAGTTCTCTATGGCGTTCCTTACAAATTCCAGAAAATCCTTCCAGACTCCCGCCTGTCCCAAATCCGGTACTCTTTTTTTCAGGAACCTATGGACTTTGATTATTATCAGTTCAGGGAAATGGCCCCTTTATCACCCTGATAAGGGCAAATTTCTCATTGCTGAATTCCAATTGCCCCAGGCCCGGAGACAGAAATTTTTCGACCAGATTATCTCCATTCCACAAGGAAGCAGATTTTGAAACTACGACCCAACCCAACTGATTGAGGTTAATCAGCCTGGATGGATTTCCACTTTCGCGAAACAAATCAATTTCCTCCTGCAGCTTTTGCCTTTGCACTGGAATGTAGCTGTTGGCCGCATTGGGACTGTTATGCATAATTTGGGTTTGCCAGTACATGTAAATGTATTCCATCCTGCGTCCGTTTTCGTATTCCTTTTCGGGGGAATTTTCCTCAGGAAAAAACGGAGCGTAAGCTGGGAGAAAAAGGACTGTACCCTCCCGATTGGATCGCAGTTTGTCGGTCAGTTCCGGGGGAAGGTCCAAAAATTTTCGGGAAGAAAATTTCTCCAACCCCGCAGGAACATTTTCAATCCAGAAAATCAACAAAATCAACAAAACCGCCCCAAAGAATCGTTTCCCAAACCTTTGCGAAATCACCAAAACACCCTCAGCTGCGAAAAAAGATAGAGCCAGTGAGCACATAAAAAAGGCCCGGCTGATATGCTTAAGGTACTTCAAGGGAGGAATCCAAAGGTATATCCATTTCATGGGGGAGTTGATTTGATAATTCCCCAATTCAACCAAAGGCCCCATGGCAAGAAACAGCCCGGCAAGTCCCACCAAAACCCAACCAAAATTGGTTTTCCCCGATTTCCAAACTCCCAAAATGGCAAATATCCAGACCAGAATTCCCAAATGGGCCGATCGCCATTGGTATAATTCAGTTCCCTCAAATTGACTCTGGGCTGGATAGATCAGGTTTCGGGGCAAAGGTCGTAAAAGATCGATCGGGTCCAGACTTAATAACTGAAGCAGGTCAAGGGTATGGATTTCACGGTAAACCTCTGGCATTCGGGACTTCCAAACAAAAAGCCAGACAAAAGGAAGGGCCAACAAAATGAAAATCCAACTCCAGGTCAATAAAGGAGCCCAAACTGGTCTGTTTTTCCAAATTGCCCTGAAGCGGGAAAGCAGGATTAAACCCATAATCAGGGAAAGGAAAACGAAAATATAGCTCGAAAACCAGACCTGCAGCCCGCCCGCCAGCATGGCCCAGATCAGGTGATTCCTTTTTTGCCTTTTCAAAAAACGAATCAAAAAAGTGAGACACACAAAAGCGGGAAAAAAGGCAAATGCATTGGGTTGATCCAGGGAGGCCAGGGCAAAATTGGAGGAGGCGAAAAAAAACCCAGCCAGCAGGGAAGATTTTTTGTCCTTCACAAACTCATCTGCCAGCAGAAATGCACCGTATGCTGACGAGGAGAAAAGCAGGGAAATAAAAACATACCAGGACCACAAATCAGACCTTACAAAAAGCTTTACCAACAGGAAAACCAACCCCGGGCCATAACAAGGCTCACCATACAAACTGATATTCCCTTCAGGAAAATTGGGCACTGCATCTGGCGCTAACCCCAGAAAACTGAGCAACTGATTTCCATACAGGTTAAATTCGGCCAGATAAAGCCAGGTATCCATATTCCCGGGCAGGGACCCGGACAAAGGAAACTGCAGAAAGAGGGCCAGGAAAAACAATAAATAAAACAGAAATGGAACCATTCCTTTTCCCGGGTCCCATCCAAAAGTTGAAGGACCTCCTGATCTGACCTCCTTAGGCCTCATTTCCAGAATAACTCATTTCCACAAAAGGATTTTTTATCCTAATGCATATTAAGTAATTTTAGTACGGTTCAAAAACGGTCCAATTAAGTCCTTAATATAAAATTATGGCCAAAGTCATATTTGTCCAGGACATAGCTTACGAATACTTCGGGGTTATGTATATCAGCTCCTACATTCAATCGAAGGGGCACTCCTGTGACGTCCTGATTGAGGCGCTGGAGCCTCAATTATTTGAAAAGCTTGCCGAAGCCAAACCCGACCTGATTGGATTTTCCACCCTGACAGGCAGCTTCAAATGGTCCATCAACATGGCCCGCAAAATCAAGGAAAATATGGATGTTCCCATCATTTTTGGGGGCGTTCACGTGTATACCAATCCCCAGAAAACCATTGAATTTGACGCCGTGGATATGATTTGTACGGGAGAAGGGGAAATTGCCATGGGCCGCCTCTGTGATTCCCTTGATGCAGGCCAGATCGACACCTCCATTGAGGGACTTTGGTTCAAGGAAAAAGACGGGTCTATCAAACGTACAGACAAAGCCAAGCTGATCGACCCGCTGGACGAGCTCCCTTTTCCTGATCGCCAGATGTACTGGAAATATCCGTCCATCGAGTCGCGTACCACATTTCCACTCATGGGCAGCCGTGGCTGCCCTTATACCTGCTCCTACTGCTTTATTCCCACAGCCAAGGAGATTTTCAAAGGCCAGGGAAATTTTGTTCGCCAGCGTTCTGCCGAAAATATCCTCGCCGAGGTCGCTCAATGCCTGGAATGGTCGCCGGTCAAGACCCAGGTGCAGTTTGTGGAAGACCACTTTGGCAATAATCGTACCCGCACCCGCAAGATTCTAAGGGGCATTTCAGCCCTGAAAAACGGCACCCTGAAATGGGCGGGCGCTATTCGCATCGAGCGATTCATGAAGGAGGAATATGTAGCTGACCTGGCCAATACCAACCACGGGCTGCTCGGGCTGGCCGTGGAATGTGGTAACGAAGAATACCGCAATACGGTCATGAAACGGGAAACCAAAAACGAGGACATCATCCTCGCCGCTGACCTGGCCCGCAAATATGGCATCAAATACCTGACACTCAACATGATCGGTCTCCCGGGCGAAACCTATGAAATGGCGCTCGAAACCCTCGAACTGAACCTCAGGATCAAGCCCTATTATGCGAATTGCTTCGTCTATCAGCCTTACCCCAACACAGAATTGCAACAGTACGCGGTCGAGCACAAATTCTTCACAGAATCTGTTTCTGAAGAGCTTGGCGTCTCCTTTTACGACCGTTACGACGAGGACAATAAAGATTTGCAGAAACGAATCAACCTGCAAAGGGTATTTTCTCTGATCGTGAGCTTTCCCTGGATGAAAAAACCTCTCCTGAAACTGGTGGATTGGAACGCCCGTTTTGCCCTGGAAGCCCTCTTTGGGGTGTATTATCTGTACTACCTCAACAAATACATCAACCTGACCTGGAAACAGGTGTATCAGGTGTTGCGGGTTTGGTCAAAAAATAAATTTTCCACCCAGAATACCCCGGCCAACGTCTCCGTGACTGAAGGAAAAGCGCAGTTTTATCCTTCCAAAACGGAAAGTGCTGTATAATTTATTGGTGCCCCCCCCAACCCCAATGAGTCGTCAAGGCCAGGTAAAGGGAACCCCATGACCGGCAGCCCACAATACAGTATCGTAGTGCCTGTGTACAATAGCGCTGCCACCCTTGCTGAGTTGGTAGAGAGGCTGGTTCATACTTTTGAGAATTTGGGAGAAGAATTTGAAATCATTCTGGTGGATGATCGCAGCACGGATGATTCCTGGGAAATATTGAAAAGTCTGAAGGAAGGCAGAGTAAGGGGAATTCGCCTGAAGGAAAATTCAGGACAAATTGCCGCCACCACCTGCGGAATGGCAAACGCCCGGGGGAAATTCATTTTCACCCTCGACGACGACCTGCAGTATCCACCCGAAGAGTTGCCCAAATTAATCGCCCAAAAGAAAAAAACGGGTGCAAAAATCGTATTTGGAGACCCTGAAGATAGAAAACATGGCCCTTCGCACGACTTTTGGGTGGGCCTGGGGAAATTCTTTTTTCATTCTGTTTTCATGCGAAAATACCGCAAAATCAACTTTTTCACCACTTTGAGATTGATGGACAGGGAGCTGTTTCAGGAAGGATCAGGCAAACATCTTTTTTATCTATGGGAAATTTCGCCAAAGCAGATGTCCCACATCCAGGTCAGACACGAAGCCCGCAAAGCGGGCTCCTCTGGCTATTCCCTGACCAAACTGGTCAGGTATTACCGCCCGTTCATCCTCTACATGACCAAAAACACCATCATCACCCTTTTCTTTCTCTTTTTGCCGGGTACATTATTCTTTTGGGCCAGATATTTTCTCCATGAAATAGAGAAACCAGAACTCTGGTCCAGTATTTTTCTGGGTGGAACCCTTTTACTTCTGTTAATTGGGTCTATTTTGCATACTAAACTGAAAAAGGGCCGCAAGGTAAATTATCAGATTGAGGAGTTGACTGAATGAACATCCTGCATTTTTCTTCTCAGGAAAGCGAAATTCTGGGCCTGAAAGTCGCCCGGACTGACCGTCTGGAAAATTTTGATCCACGGACCCTGGTCCGTGAAATCCTGGCGGGGGAATTCGACCTGTGCAAACTGAAGGTCAATTCCACCTGGGAGCCCCTTTTCCAGAATCTGGACGCCACAGGATTTCCCTGGCAGATTTACAGCATCATCGTTCGCAATCAGGTTGATCTGACTCAAACCATTTCGGAAAAAGTGACGGGTGAAATTGAATTTATCCCCTATACCCCCGATCTGGAAGCAGAATTTATGCCTTTGGTCAAAACCGTGGTTGAGGCCCGTACCGCCACCAATTATCCCAATCCTGAGATTGATTTCCTCATTCCTGCTGAAAAATTTGTCAGGGCCAGCGCCCTGTATGCGACCGGATTTCACCCCGTCCAACGTCCCAACGGACGTTGCTGGTTGCTCAGAAAAAGTCAAAACTGGCTCGGTTTTGTCCTTGGAAACCACGAAGGCGAAGCCTTTGAAGGAATTCTGTATGGCATCTTGCCCGAATACAGAGGCAAGGGCTACGCCCGCGAGATCATGCGTTTTTTGCAGGATTATGCCCGTGGACAGGGGTTGAAGTACTTTGAAAACGATGTAGTTTTCCAGAATTTTTCCAGCCTGCGGCCCATTTTACAAACCCAGGCCCGCCCCGTGGGTACCTACCTCAACCTTACCCTGAACCCTTTATTAAACTGGGGCAAAAAGGAAGTCATTCAATTGAAAGAACCCGTTGACAACCTGGAAAAGGCCCTCAGCATGCTGAGGAAAGCCATTCCAGATCAAATTCAAATCCACGAAGGCAAATTTCACCCTGTTTCTCATGGCCTTTCCGCTGACCAATGTTGGTTTTCACGCATCCAAACCCATGAAAAGGGGGGTAGAATAATATTCACCCTGCGCGGACAAAATGGAGAATTCCACGCTCATGGCTGGGCGGGTTACCTTGCGCAAAACATTCCCACCTGAACGGGATATTTTTACTATTTTCA
This sequence comes from Bacteroidia bacterium, assembly GCA_020635905.1. Classification (GTDB taxonomy): domain Bacteria; phylum Bacteroidota; class Bacteroidia; order J057; family JADKCL01; genus JACJYV01. The sequence continues at coordinate 1,070,810 of JACJYV010000002.1, read as the reverse complement.
GGGGTGAATTCCAAAATTCCATCCATTCAAATTCCCCTGAACATCCCCACTTTTACCGGGAATGAACGGATTCACGTGGACAACCTGCTCAATAATCCCGGGCTGCTCAACGAGGGAAAATACACCCAGCTTTGCACGGAATGGTTTGAAAGTGAATATGGAAAGCCCGTTTTACTGACCAAATCCTGCACCCATTCACTGGAATTGTCGGCCCTCCTGCTCGACATCCAGCCCGGCGACGAGGTGATTTTGCCCTCCTATGCCTTTGTTTCTGCGGCCAATGCCTTTGTCTTGCGGGGCGCAATTCCCGTTTTTACGGATGTAAGACGGGAAGACATGAATCTGGATCCCAATCTGATTGAGGCGGCCATCACTCCCAAAACCAAGGCCATTGTGGTGGTGCATTATGCAGGCGTCAGTTGCGACATGGAAGCAATGCAGGCCCTTACCCAAAAGCACGGTCTTTATCTGGTAGAGGATGCGGCCCAGGGGATAATGGCAAAATATCAGGGAAAATACCTCGGCACCATGGGAGATCTGGGCTGCATCAGTTTTGATCAGATGAAAAACCTGACCTGTATCCAGGGAGGATTATTGATCCTCAATGACGACCGTTTCATCGACCGGGCGGATATTTTATTTGAAAATGGCACCAACAAAAAACAGTTTCTGGCCGGAAAATCCAACTTCTATCACTGGGTTGACCTGGGTTCGAATTTCAAATTGTCGGAAATTCAGGCGGCCTATCTTTACGGGCAACTTGAAAAAGCCTTAGAAATCACACAAAAAAGACTGTCTGACTGGAATTTTTATTTCCACCGTCTCAAACCCCTGGCTGAAAAATTTGGGTTTAATTTGCCTCAGATTCCGTCAGATACCCACCATAATGCGCATATTTTTTACCTGAAAATGCAAAACAAGGCCCAGCGGGATGCCTTCAGCGAGTTTTTCAGGCGGAAAGGCGCACTGGCTACTTTTCATTACGTTCCGCTTCATGATACAGAATTCGGATTGAAAACCAGTCGTTTTCACGGCAGCGACCAGCATACCCAACTGGAAAGCCAGCGCCTCGTTCGCTTGCCTTTGTATTACAGCATTCAAAACCACGAAATCGAGCATATTTGCAACCTGGTTGGGAAATTTTTCCTCGATCAGGTCCATCCCAACGAAGTCTGAGCCCAAACTTTGGGTGACAAGGCCATTTTCCCATTAATTTTTTACTTTTGATTCATGTACAGGTCAGCAAAATATGTTGGAGGGCTTTGGGTGATCATTTGCCTGCTTTCTTCCTGCAAACCCTCGGAAAGGAAAGAGATCGACTGGAAATCTTCTGCCCGCTACGTCCACGAATTAAATGAGCAGCTTTCTGAGGCCATCATTCAGGATGGATTTACCCCACCTGTGGCATCCCGTTCCTACGCCTATGCCAATATTGCCGGCTACGAAGCCCTCCAACCCGCTTCGCCCGACTACCGTTCCCTGGCGGGCCAGATCAACGGACTGGAGCAATTGCCCCAGCCTGAAGCAGGAAAAATCTATGATTTTCGGGTTTCCATGGTGCGTGCCTTTTGCCGCATGGGAGTGGAAGTGGTGTACCGCGATCACATCCTCGACAAGGTGGAAGAAAAGTTGCTTACTGAGTTGAAGGCAGAGATTGTGGATGAAAAAATTTATAACGAATCTGTCGAATTTGGAGATAAAATTGCGGCTGGAATCAAGGAGTGGGCTTCCAAAGACAATTACAAACAGACCCGCACCATGCCCCGTTTTCAACCCTCAAAAATTCCGGGCAAATGGGTTCCCACCCCTCCCTCCTACGGCGATGCCATTGAGCCTCACTGGATGAAAATGCGCACCCTGGTGCTGGATTCTGCCCGTCAGTTTGCCAATTATCCCTGCGAGGTTTTTTCCACGGACAAAAATTCCGCCTTTTATGGACTGGCCAACCACGTTTATGAAGCCGTCAATCACCTCACAGACGAGGAAAAAATTATTGCCCGCTTTTGGGATTGTAATCCACAGGTGACGGTGAGCCGGGCTCACCTCATGGGAGTCAAGCGCCAGCTTACCCCGGGCGGACACTGGATGGGCATCGCCGGGACGGCGGCACGGTACGCAGATGCAGATGCTTTTGCCACTTCTGAGACCTATACCCGGGTGGCCATTGGGCTTTACGACACCTTCATCAGTGTGTGGGCCACCAAATACCAGACCGACCTGATCCGCCCGGAAACTTATATCAATCTGTACATTGATCCTGACTGGCGCCCCTTTTTGGAAACCCCCATGTTTCCTGAACATACCAGCGGTCACAGCGCCATTTCCCGTAGTTCTTCCACGGTTCTCACCTTGCTTTATGGTGAAAATTTTGCCTATGTAGATTCTGTAAATGTGCCCTTCAATAATCCTGCCCGGACCTACGGCTCGTTTTATCAGGCTTCAGACGAAGCTGCCATGTCGAGGGTTTTTGGAGGAATTCACTACGAGCCCGCCCGTATTTTGGGTATTCAGCAGGGATCAGCCGTGGGAAACTGGACTTTCGAACATCTGAAATTCAAAAATTAATTTCCCGCACCTTTCCTCCAATAGAATGCACTTTAATTGCCTTCAACCCCGCAGGCAAAGGCACAACCGTTCCTGATTGCGACAAATATCCTTCCCCTCTTCTGCATTCCAGGCGGCGCTTTTTGCCATTGGAAAAAATCAATTCTGCCCATGCATCACCAGTTTCCCAATGGAAAGGCTGGGCGTTCGTTTCCAGCAGAAATGATTTCAGGGGTCCGTTATTTTGGGTAATGATGATCTGAAACTTCCTCAGGCCTGCATTATAAAGAAGAGCCATGGCCTTGGCATCTCCGTCCACCCGAAACCCGCTTTGGGAATAACCCAAGGGTTTGAAGGTTCCGTTGCCCTGGCCCAGCAAAATCAATCCCAGCGAGGCATCCAGCGAACCTTGTTCGTAATAATGCGAATTAGAATTCCCACACAAAACCAGATCCAGAAAGGAATCCTCATTCACATCCAGAGCCAGCATACCAAAAACGGGGGCAATCTGTGCTTCATTGGGGAGAGGAATTCCGCGAAATTTTCCATTTTCGTTCAGGAAAAAGGTACTGACCAGAGAATTGGCTTCAAGTTTCAGCGCCTTTTCCAGGGCCTCACGGCCAAAAGTCTCTTCCAGAGAAGCGCGGGCAAAACTTTCATAAGTCAGAAATTTATTATTGAATTCGGGTAATTGGGTGCAAAATACATCGCGGGTCACAAAAGGCGCCTGCACGCCTTTGATGGAATAGGTAAGGATGGGATCAACCAACCCGTCGCGGTTAAAATCCGAAACGTACATCACCATCGGGTTGGCGGGAGTGGCTTTGTAGGTGGAATTTAATCCCAAATTTCCAGCCACAAAATCAATGTCTCCATCGTTGTCGAAATCGCCCGCCTGAAGGCTGCGCCACAGACCCGTGACAGCGGACAGGCCCGCTTCGCGGGTAACTTCCCGAAATTTTCCTTTTTCATTTCTGAAAAGCCGCAACGGCATGAATTCTCCCGCCAATAGCAGGTCTTTCCAGCCATCCTGGTCATAATCCAGCCAAAGGCTGGCCCGGACATTGCCCACCAACGAATCCCCAAAAACCTCCCGGGTCACATTGCTGAATTTGCCTCTATTATTTTGAAACAGCATGCTTTGCACAGGCACAGCGTAGGCTTTATTTTTCATTCTCCCGCACACAAAAAGATCCAGATCACCGTCCTGGTCAAAATCCTCTGCCGTGACCGAACTTGTTGCCATCCTCAACAGCGGGAATCCCTCTTCAGACCAGGAAAGATTGCCCTGTCCATCATTCAGCAGCAGGCGATCTTCAGAAAAAGGACTATTTTTTTCAAACTCATTGCTTCCCGAGGCCACAAATACATCCTGATCCCCGTCGTTGTCTGCATCAAAAATCAGAATGCCCTGCTCTTCAAAAAGTGGATCAGAGTAGCCGGGAATCTCCTTTTGCAAAAATTCTCCCCCCTCCTCCTGAAAATAAATACCAGCCTTTTGGCCTGCGGCCCCGCCAATTAAAATATCCTCTCTCTGGTCTCCATTCAAATCTCCCACGGCCAGGCCCGGGCCTTCCCGTGAAAGCATCCAGGGCAAAATTCTGCCTCCCAGAAAATCGTTGAAATCATTTTCCTGGTGAAGAAAATCGGGAGTGTTTTCAGCCAGTTTAAAAATGGGCTGGAAGGATTTTTTCCGGCCGGGTGAAACTGTGGCCTCGTCTTCACTCACCACCAGACTGCCCGGTTTGGGTTGGATCAGCACCTGCCGGGCGCCGCCCGGCCATTCCACCGCCAAGCTATCAATTTTGGCCTCTTTGAGGCCAAAAACGAGCTCAGGCGAGGTACAGGACTGAAATCCACGGGCATTTCCCACTTCTGCATACTGAGCTTTTTCACCCTGAAAAAGCCAGGCCTTCAGCCCAATCCCAAAGGGATTTTTCGCCTTCCCTTTGGCAGAAAGCTCGAGGAAATTTTGAGGATTGGATTGATTTTCAAACAAAAAAGCCAGGGTATCCAGGTTATTCACCACCAGATCAAGGTCACCGTCCCGGTCCAGATCTGCATAGGCGGCGCCGTTGCTGGTAAGCGCCTGTCCCAGGCCCCAGGTGAGGGAAACATCCTCAAAAGTGAGGTCGCCCCGGTTGCGGTAGGCATAATTGGGCAGGCGGGAGCGGGGCATAGAATCGAGCAACTCCAGTTTATTGGGCAGGGTGTAGGAGACCTTATTGACGTCACTGTCGAATTTGAGGCGCATGTAATCAAGGTCGTTCATGTCGCGCTTCATGCCCGTGGCCACAAAGAGGTCGCGGTTTCCGTCCCCGTCAAAATCTGCCAGGAGAGGCGTCCAGGCCCAATCCGTATTCGAGATACCGGCCATCTGCCCGATTTCAGAAAAGCTGCCGTCCTCGTTTTGCAATTGCAATACGTTCCTTCCCACCTGTTGCTTATAGCCAAACCTGTCCAGCGCTTCGTAAAGGAAAACAGGGAAAGGAACATTTTTACACTTTTGCCGAAAATTATCCTCGGGAAGCATGTCTACCGCCACCAAATCGGGCAATCCGTCGTTGTTGAGGTCGGCCAGGTCGCTGCCCATGGAAAAGAGGCTCACATGGCGAAAAAAGGAGTCCAGACTTTCTTTGAAAGTTCCATCCCCCTGGTTCAGGTAGAAATAATCGGGTTGCCAAAAGTCATTGGAGACATGAATGTCGGTCAAGCCATCTCCGTTGAAATCGCCCATAGCCAGCGAAAGGCCGAAGGCCTTGTCGGGGAGGATGCCACTTTGGGCCGAAACATCCGTAAAATGATCCCCCTGATTTTCGTATAATTTGTCCTCCCCATAGGTCCGTCCCTCCAATCCTTTTTGATAAAGCAGAGAATTCACCACATGAAATTCCCGCGGATGGTTCACCACAAACAAATCCAGATCCCCGTCGTGGTCCTTGTCGAAAAAAGCCGCCTGGACCGAAAGTCCATGATCGGCAATCCCCCATTCTTTGGCCGCTTCCCGAAACACAAAATTTCCCTGATTCAGATACAGGAGATTGCTGCGCTCATTTTCGTCTCCCAAACCGGCGCGACACAAATAAATATCAGGCAGGCCGTCTCCGTTCACATCTGCAATTACCGTGCCCGTGGTCCAGCCTGTGGTATCTGCCAGACCCGATCCCAAAGTTTTATCCTCAAAATGCATTCCCCCCAGGTTGCGAAAAATCCTGCTGACCTCCTGGTTACTTCCCATCAGAATATCGGGCAGACCGTCCTGGTCAAAATCCCCAATCCCAACTCCACCTCCACTGTACATGTAGGTGTAATTCAGCAGATTGAATTCCTCTGTTTCATGGAGGATGTTTTGAAAGGTAAATCCCGAAGAATCTGCCGTAACCGGGCGAAATAACGGACCTTCAGGCTTTGGAGCCGCCGGACGACATCCCCACAGAAAAATCAGCGCCAAACAGGCAATCATGAATTTGCTTTTCCTGGGGCTTTGGCTCCAAAATTTTTCCTCTTGCATAGGACCTTTTTTCAGGGATTTAAACAAAGATAGAAAAATGCCCACAAATGATTTTTTCGCAATCAGGCTACCCCTCATTTCTGGCTGATGGGGGAATTATTGCTTATTTTTAGGCTGATTTACCCCTTGATTCCGTTTCACCAGGTGACCCCAAAATTCTGAAAAATTTGCTTCCCAATTCCACCAACGGATCGCTGCTGATTCTCCTGATCCTGATTTGGGGGAGTTTTTCCTGCACAGAGGAACCTGTCAATTCCACTCCGTTCATGGTGAATGAATTGAATCGTCTGGCGGCAGAGGATAGTTTTCCGGTCAATTTTACCCATAATGTACAGGGATTCGCTTATTATCAAAGAGAATTTAAGGCCTGGAAACAAGCAAAAAGGACCCAGGACTCACTTTTAACCGTCACAGACAAAGGAAGCGAAGAGTTTCAAACCCTTTTGCAAAAGGGAATTGACCTGCAAAACCAAAAAAATACTCTCCTTTACGGTCTTGCCAGTCAGGCACTTGGCGCGGGCATGCTGGATTCGGCCCATTTCTATGGATTACTACTTGAGCCCAGGGCTGAAAATTCGAATTCGCCCGAATTCAAATCCTCACTTTCAAAATATCAGATGTTCATGGGGCTGATTTCCCTGCGAAAAGGTGAAATATTGAACTGCCGTGAAAATCACCAGGCCGAATCGTGCATCCTGCCCTTTTCCGAAAAGGCCTTTCACCTCAATCCTGAAGGTTCACGGGAAGCCCTTCCCTGGTTGCTGGCTTCCCTGAAAACCAATCCCGAAAACCTGGCCAGCCGCTGGCTGCTCAATATTGCTTACATGACCCTGGGCGAATATCCCGCTCAGGTTCCAACGGAATTTTTGCTGGATTTCAATTTTTTTGACGCTCCCTGGTCTGGCGGAAAATTCAGGGAAATTGCGGGTGAAACCGGGGTCGGGGCCGACGGACATCTGGGCGGGGCATGCATGGGTGATTTTAATCAGGATGAAATTCCCGACCTGTTTTCCTCATCCTTCAAGCTGGATGAAAATGGATCTCTGTTTTACCTTCAGGAAAACGGGACCTTTCTGGCGGTCCATTCTGATTCCGTTTTACCCAGCGCCAGAGGAGGTTGCAATGCCATCCAGACGGACTATAATAATGATGGATTTTTGGATATTTTCATTTTGCGGGGAGGCTGGCTGAAAGAAGCGGGCAATTTGCCCAATTCACTTTTGAGAAATGAAGGAAACGGCCATTTTACCGACGTCACCCAAACCTCTGGCCTGCTGACTTATCAACCCACCCAGACAGCTGCTTTCGCTGATTTCAACCGCGACGGAATTCTGGATCTTTTCATCGGCAATGAGCACCAACCTCCTCTGGATGACCACCAGTTTCAGGATCATTTTTCCGAATTATTTATAGGGAAGGAGGATGGGACCTTTGAAGATGTTGCAAGTCAGGTGGGAATCAGGGTCAATAAATATGTGAAAGGAGTGGTTTGGGGCGATTATGACAACGATGGCTGGCCCGACCTTTACCTTTCCTGCTACGGGGACAGCAACCTGTTGTTTCACAATCTGGGTCCGGATCCGCAGGGACTTCCCCACTTCGAAGAAGTGGGCGGCAAGGCCGGGGTTCGCGAACCTGTATTCAGTTTTCCCTGCTTTTTCTTTGATTTCAATAATGATGGCTGGCAGGATTTGTTCGTTTCCTCCTACGGGACCGAGTTGGAAGAAATTTCCCGCGACTATCTTGGCCGCCAAAATGCTCCCTTTCGCCCCAGACTTTACCTCAATCAAAGGGATGGAACTTTCAGGGAAATGGGGCGGGAAGCAGGACTGGACCGTACGATATACTCCATGGGCCTGAACTTCGGTGACATTGATTCAGATGGATTTCAGGATATTTATTGCGCCACTGGCTTTCCCGACCTTGCCGGCCTGATCCCAAACCTGTTATTGCGCAATGCAGAGGGAAAATCCTTTCAGGATATCACTACCGCAACCGCCACCGGGCACCTGCAAAAAGGTCATGGAGTGGCCTTTGGAGATCTGGACCGGGATGGAGACGAGGATTTGTATGTCAATGTGGGGGGATTTCTGGATACGGATAATTTTTCCAATCTCCTTTTTCAAAACCCGGGAAACAAGAATCACTGGCTCAATCTGAGGCTTCAGGGCGTTGAGACCAACCGCGCCGCCATAGGAACCAAAGTTGCGGCAACTTTTCTGGAGCAAGGTACTCAAAGGACAGTTTATCAATGGGTGGGCACAGGAGGCAGCTTTGGTACCAATTCTCTGGACCTTGAAATTGGGTTAGGCCAGGCAGAAAAGGTGATACAGGTGGAAATATTCTGGCCAGTTTCAGGCAAAAATCAGGTGTTCAGGGAATTGGAGATGGACCAATTTTACCTGATTGAGGAAAATAAAGCTGAACCACAGAAAATTCATCCCCCAAAAATCAATCTGTCCGCCAGGTCATCCGTTCATCACCATAATCATCACTAAATTAGCTTCATTAATTTACCAATTGGCCGGCAAAGAAATGTACCTTCAAATTATGAAAAAGATTAAATGGCTGTTCGTCTGGGCGCCCGGGATACTCCTCCTTTTCACTTCCCCACTCCATGCCCAGAACATGCCTGAAGTGCTTCAGGCCATTGAAAAGGTAGATTCCTTTCCTGCCAATCCTTTCAACAACCTCAAAGGAATCAAATACTGGAAAAATCAGTACGAGCTGGCCAACCGCAAAAAGAAAAGCCAGGACGCCCTGAATACGGCGCGGTTGAATCTGGGTTTGCAGTATTCCCTGGCCGGCAAGGGCGACAGCGCGGCCCTGTATTTTTACCAGATCAGCGACCCGCGACTGTCCGATCCCGCACCTGAAAACAGTGCCTTCCAGGCTCAGCGCTTCACTTTGCTGGCTATGGCCGCCTTCGGGCAGGGGCAAGGGGCGGAAGCCTCTGTGCAGCACTTTCAAAGTGCCCTCAGGATTACCCCCAACGACCCCAAATTGCTCTGGATGTATAACCTGGCCCATTTGTTTGCCAATTCTTACCCCCAGGGGCTTTCCCAAACCCAGGTCATTGATTTCCAGAAATTCCAGACGGATAATTCTTTGCAGCCATTCAAGGAAATTTCTCAGGGCATGGGATTGAAGGAAAAAGGCCATGCAGGAGGCATCCTGATGCAGGATTTCAACGACGACGGTCTGCAGGATATCTTCACCACCTCCATGAAGCTCAATGAAAATGTGCGGCTTTATCTGCAGGATGAAACGGGAAAGTTCAAAGACCTGACCGAAAAAGCTGGCCTCACAGGTATCACGGGGGGTTGTAATGCCATTATTGCTGATTATAATAATGACAATTACCCCGACATTTACCTCGTGCGGGGAGGGTTCATTCCTGATTTCGTCAACCAACCCAATTCCCTTTTGCGCAATAACGGCGACGGCACGTTCACGGATGTAACCCAATCTTCTGGCCTGCTGTCCATGCATCCCAGTCACACGGCCTGTTTTGCAGACTTCAACAAAGATGGACTGACGGATCTGTTTGTAGGGAATGAATTCAACTCAGAGCAATCCCTGGGAGATCATTACTGCGAACTTTTCCTCAATTCGAACAGCACCAATTTTGAGGATCAGGCCAAAGCTTGCGGGATTGAAGTGAATGCCATGGTTAAGGGCGCGGTGGCGTTTGATTATGACAACGACGGCTGGGTAGATTTGTACCTGTCCATTTTCAATGGCCCCAACAAATTGTACCACAACCAGGGAGTCAACAAAAAAGGTCAGCTTACTTTTGTGGAAGTGGCGCAAAAAGCCCACGTGGCTGGTCCCGACCAAAGCTGGTCTGCGGTGGCCCTCGACATCAATAACGACGGTTGGCTTGACCTCGTGGTCCCGGGCTATACCATGGAAATCAGCGACGTCTTTACAGATTATTTCCGCAAGGACCGCAAAACCGCAAATCCCCCAAAGGTTTATATCAATCGCCAGGACGGCTCATTCAATGAGCTGGCTGGGGTTATGGGCTTCAACAGAACCATTCCCACCATGGGCCTGACTGCGGCAGATCTCGACAACGACGGTTGGATGGATCTGTATTTTGGCACGGGAGGCCCGGGTTATGAAATGCTGGTCCCCAATGCTTATCTCAGAAATATCAATGGCAAAGCATTTGAGGAGGTTTCCACCACCACCCTGACCGGGGTGTGGGATAAGACCAATGAGATCGCCGCAGGCGACCTGGATAATGACGGAGACATAGATCTGGTGTTGAACTGTGGGGGCTACTTTGATGGCGACGCCTCTGCCAACAAGGTTTTCCTGAATCCCGGCAACAAGACAGCAAGCTGGATCAATTTTAATCTGGAGGGCGTGAGCTCCAACCGTTCAGCAATCGGGGCCAAAATTACCATTTGGGTGAAAGACGAAGGCACTCCGCGCATGATCCATCGGGTAGTGGGCATGGGGAGCAGCATGGGTTCAGCACCCTTTACCACTTCGATTGGCCTCGGCAAAATTGAAAGCCTGGACAAAGTCACGATCGACTGGCCTTCGGGCTCCCAGCAGATTTTCACTGACCTAACCCCGGGTGGTACTTATTCGATCAAAGAAGGGGAGAATAAATTCGGGAAAATTGCCCTGCCCAAAACCAGGCCAGGCGAGAAATAGAAGGCTACAGCCTTTTTATCATTTTGTCTGTTTCCCGTTTCAATTCTTTGCCAAGATCCCTTTGAAATTCTTGTTGCAATAGCCTGAATTTCTGGTTTGCCGACTTGGGAATTGATCCCCCAACGATAAACCCATAAACATTCTCCTTGCGCAGAGCCTTATATTTTTTCACCCAATTAACGGTTTCTTTGATTTGGGAAACTGCATGCAAAACATCCGTCCCCTTCAATTCCACAAAGTAAGGATCGTCAGTTTTGACTCTGAAAAAGAGAAAATCACACTTTCTGGACCTTTGATCTGAATTCAAGCATGCGTCAATCTGGACACGACAAATTGATTCCTTTTTATCAGACACCCGCTCAATTCTGAACTCTTTGTTATTTTCTTTCGCGGTGGTTTGGGTTGAATAGCATTTATCATCGCCACCCAATTGGTTTTTCAAATCCTGACAACTCATCTCAGGCCCTTTCCTCCTGATAGCGAAGAGCTGTTAACTGGTCAAAAACAGTCCCAATCTCCTCTGAAACATCATCAATTTTGTTGGCACCAATCGAGCGAAAATCCTTATCAAGAATTGAGGTGGCCGTACCCTTATCCACGTACCAAACTCCTACCCGATCAAAATCAAGCCACTGCTCTTCGGGAACTATTTTTGCCACTTCTTCCCTCAATTCAGGCTTTTCCCGAACGATGTTGTGAGCTAAAATGAGGTTGTCAAGCGAGGTCAAAATATAAGGACTATGGGTTGTGAGAATGAGCTTATTATGGCCGTGAGTACATTTTTCCACCAGATTTTCCGTTAGGGCTTTTTGGGTGGTGGGATACAAATTCAATTCAGGCTCCTCAATTACAAAGGTATTGCCTTCTTTGCCATTTTTAGTAACCAAATACTCTATTACCAACACCATAGGAAGCAAAGCCTGAATCCCGCTGGCACTGTTTACTAAACTTATGCTTTCTGTTTCATTATGAAATACTCGATCCTGGCCATTTTTGAATTTATACGTGAGTCCAGTTCCATTAATATGGATTTCAGAAATGTAAAAACGGGCCTTTTGAAATAAGGAACCAAATCTTAATAAAGTCTTTGGGAGGGGAACTCCTTCATCCTGAAAGGCAAGCGAGGTCTCAACTAAATGTGGCAAAAACCCTCTTTCAGCTGGTATGTACTGAGTTTGAAAGGTTTTTGAATCTCCATGATTACCATCCAAATGGTTCAAAGGAGAAGCCCTGAATTCTAATACTCTTCCTTTATATGAATACTGAATTTCTGCTCCTTTAAAAAGGTCAATTTCAAGTTGAAAGTTTTTCAATTCTTCCAAAAGCCCAACTGAGAGAGTTTTATCTCTGATTAAGGAAATCACCTTTGCAATCGTACTCTTCCCAGACCCCTGAGGTCCAATAAAAATCATCACATCCTTCAACTCAATGTCAAGGTCACGGATTGGGCCAAAATTTTTGATGACGAGGCGATCTTTCACAGGTTTAATTTATAGAAATCAACACTCAATCCCTACTCTGAAAATTCTTCAAAATATATTTCCCCAGGATATCAAACTCCAGATTGACAGGGCATCCTTCCTTCAGGGTGTGAAACTGGGTGTGCTCCCAGGTGAAGGGGATGATGGTCACGGAAAACCAATCAGCATGCGATTCGACCACCGTAAGGCTCACCCCATTCACACAAATTGAGCCCTTGTCCACCAGGAGACCTTTAAATTTTTCGGGAAATTCAATTTCCACCATCCAGGAGCCGCCCACTTCATTGATTTTTCGCACCTTTCCCACCGTATCCACATGCCCTTGCACAAAGTGACCGTCCAGGCGGTCACCTGCACGCAGGCAGCGCTCCAGGTTCACCTTGGCTCCCGGTCTCCAACTACCCAAATCCGTCTTCTCCAGGGTCTCCCTGACAGCCGTCACGGAATAGGATTTAGAGCCGCCCGGCACATTTTCATATAGTTCGGTCACGGTCAGACAGACCCCGTTGTGGGCGATACTTTGATCGACTTTCAGGGTTTCGCTGGTTACGGCCGCAATGCGAAAAATGCGATTGGTCCCCTCTTCGATCACGGAGGCAATTTCCCCCACAGCTTCTACAATTCCTGTAAACATAGAATCAGGCTTTATGCAAAGGTATGATTATTTGAAAAACGCAGGAGGCCGACTGGTGTTTAAAAATCCGCATCAAAGATGGAGGAATTTTTCATTCTGCATACATTTTTTGGATTTGAGCAGAAAGAGCCTGGTATAAAGTGGCCAGTTCAGGATCAATTTTGCCCAATAATTCCAGATGTTGCTCCATGGTAACCTGATCGTTACGGCGGGCCGGACCCGTCATGGCTTCCCGCGGGGTGGTTTCCAGGGCGTTATTCAGGCTTCGCCTGATAAGAGGTTCGAAAATGGCAGGGCTCACCCCCGGCAAACCCTGAGTGGCCCGCAGGGCCAGCTCCAGCATCAGGGTACTGAAATTTCCAGCCATCACGGCTCCACAATGCATTTTCAAACGGTCTTCTGAGGAAAGATAGATCACTTTATCTGAAAGGCTGAAGGCAAGGTCACGCACCTGGCTGCGAATCTCCTCATGCGCCTCAATAAACAGGGGCACCCCCTCAAACGTAGTCAGGCGATCCTGACGCAGGGTTTGCATGGGCCAAAGCACGCCCGTGCGCTTTCCAAGGGGATCCAAAGCTGAGAGAGGAGTGGTTCCTGAAGCATGTATAAATGCCGTACGGGGGCCGGCAAAGGGACCAAGTTCACGGGCCAATTCAGCCAGACTGTGATCGGGCGTGGCCAAAATCACCAAATCAAGGTCTGGGTGCAGGGCTGAGAGGGAAAGGTCCTTCAACGGGACTGAAAATTCCTTTGCAAATGCAGCAGCCTTGGCGGGAGTTTTCGCAATGACCTGCTCTATGGAATAGTGCTCAGGCAGGTTGTGAGCCATATTCCAGGCCAGATTTCCCGCGCCAATAAATCCAACTGTGATAACAGGTTTCATGCCTCAATTTAGAAATTTCGTTGCCAATTAAGCTCCATTCTCACCAATATTCCCACACAAATACAAATCTGAATATGAGTTCGCCCTTTCCATTAAAACAGGTTTCAGAAAGGCGAATTCCATTTTCCGCATAGACATACTCAAAGGTTTGGGATGGGTTGGATTCCACCTTTTTGACCAGACGTCCATCCTTGTCAAATTCACTTTCCACCGTTTGGGTTTGCAGTGGGGCAGACTTTGACCTCGAAGAGGTCGAAATGGTTTCCACCAGTAATTTGCCCCGCTTTTTGCTTTCAAAGACAGATTGGGAGATCATTTTTAATTCCCCTTTTTCATCACTTGCCCAGACAGTTTTGCCCAGCAATTCTCCTTTTTTAGAATACGAATAAAGCTCCCGCCTAACCTGTAAACCAGCCTGAAAAAGAGATTCAAACTCAGATTCTTCCACCAATATTCGCCCCTCCTGATCATACTGGGCACATTTTCTGCGAAGAAATAATTCAGGTGATTCCAATAATTGCTCCTCTTCCTGGATTTCCCTCCCATGAAAAGTCTCCCTCACAGAAATTCTGTGCTCTGTGCTTCGCATAAAATCAATGCCGTCAAGGGTACTGTCCGTAGTCACCACCACCTCCACGGAGTCCGAACGGTGATACACAGATTTGGATACCTCCCAAACCAGATCTTTTGCATAAAAATTTGAGCGGGTCAACTGTCCCGAAGTATCAAACCACGCCTCAAAAATAGGGTTGGGCGGAAACTGGAGGTCAGCTTTGCAGGTGTCCACCCTGACTTGCAGGGATTTCACCTTGAAATCCCTCATTTGGCGAGGGGAAAGCTCAAATTCAGGTTGCTGAGCCTGAGTCAGACCCGAAAAAATGAGGACCAAAGTAATGTAAATGAGTTTGCCCATGTCAATCAGTTCCCAAAATTGACAGAAGAGATTGGGATCTGCAAGAGCATCTTTTCACACTTTGGGAGGTTTGAATCCCACAATTGTCCGTTTTGCATTGCGGTTTTGCATGGCGTCAATTTTTTCCAGCAAAAATCTGAAAACCTGGGTGATCCTGTCATCCAGGGCCATGAGTTCAGTGCGAAGGGTTTGGTTGTCGAGTAATACCGCCCGGTACCTGGCAAAAGCCCGCATGATCTCAATGTTGATTTGCACGGATTTCTCTGAGCGAAGCACAGAGGAAAGCATGGCAACTCCCTGCTCTGTGAATACCATGGGTTTGGCGCCCCCCAACTGCTTTTTATTGGGGATCACATTTTGGGTCACGAGCAGGTGAATTTCTTCGCGGTTCAACTCAAACATGAAATCTTCAGGAAATCTTTCAATGTTTCGTTTCACCGCCTGCTTCAGGGTTCGGGTTTCGACCTCGTACAAGAGGGAAAGATGAATGTCCACCATGACCTTTTGGCCCCGGAAATTGAAAATGAGCGAGGGCAGCGTGGCTGCTAATTGATTATTTATCATGACTTTACAAACATGGTATCACAATTTGTGATCCCTTAATTTTTTAAGGATTAAGAATGATTCAAAACTAAAGGGGCAGGTGAAAAATAAAATGGAACGAAATTTCAAAAGGTAACATGAAATTTGCCGTTTCAATGATAGGTTCAGAAACTCTGGCTGGGAAATTTGGCTCACTGAGCCTATTGCACGTGGAAAGAAAAATGAAAAAGTAACATAGTTGAAGGGGAATTTTCTTCAAGAAAAATTCTTAACCTGGTCCCGTTCGGACAGACCACATAGGCTCAAACCGCTAAATTTCAATAGATTATGAACATGGTATCACAATTTGTGATACCTTAAAATTTTTATCCGCGCCAAAGCGGGATTTCCAATTCACCAATCAATTAACACAATCAATTGAAAAGCAATTACTTATGAACATGGTATCACAAATTGTGATACCATAAAATGGGATAAGAAAAGCCAAAAGGGTTGAAAATTCCCCAAAACAAAACCAGTTAACACATTGATAAACAGCGACTTACAAACATGGTATCACAAATTGTGATACCATAAGGCTCGTACCAAAGAATAGTAAGTTTAACGCTCCTTCCAGCGGCGATAAAAGGCCAGCCCAAAGCCGGCCACCAGCACAAAAGTGCCCAGCCAGAGGACATTGATATAAGGTTTGTGGATGGCGTTCATCACCACATAATCTTCAGGAAAAGTCATCTGCTGCTGCACATTGATAAGCATCAGGCCACGCTGAGGGTCAATGCCCGCGAATTGCACCACCATGCTCAGTTCCTTCAGATAGACGTTGCCAGCCCGGGGGATTCCATTCCTGGAAATACGGTAGCGGGGCTCCACCCTGAAGGTTTTCCCTCCCGTATCCACCTCAATGACCGCCCTGGCGATGAGCTCATACCTGCGGGTACTGTCTTCGGGCACAACTTCTTTCAGACGAAGCTGCATAGAGCCAACCTTCACGGTATCGCCCAGGGCCATGCCGAATGAGCGACGCAGAAACTGAGGTTGAAAATCCTCGTTGGAAGGGATGGTGGTGATGTGTACGTACAGGTCACGACCTGCAAAAATCTTGCGGGAAGGGTGAGGCAGGATGCTGTTGTTCGAGGTATTTACCTCTGTTTCGGGATAAAGGGTAAATCGCCGGGCAGTATCCAGCCGCACCTGGTCGTCCTGATCGAAGGTCTCAATGAAATCAATTCCGTAGAGATTGCGCTTGTTGATGTGGTCAGGACGGACAAAATCAAGCACCTCTTCAAGGTATTCGCGGGTGTATTCCAGATCAATTTCAGGTTTTCCGTCTTTGATATCCAGAAAATCCATTTTGGGCAAGACCAGGGCGAATGTCTCTGATTTTTTGTCTTCGAAGCTGAGTTTAAAGGAATTCTCATCTTCCTCCAAAATCCTCAGATCAGAAATGGGGGCTTCAGCCTCGCTTTTGCCAATGTAGGTGGCCAGATAGCCATTGATCAGACGGGGCTTGTTTTTTTGCAGCAAAACGTTGTCGCGGCGGTCATCTTCCTCAAAAAAGGCGAGTTCGTTGGGGGTGAGATTTTTGGAAACGATGGAATCAAATCCCGACGAGAAAAGCACGCCAACCAGCATCAACCCAAATCCAATGTGCGCCAGCGATCCTCCCAGCACTTTCATACTCTTCCAGTTTTTGCGCACGATCCTGATCATGATGTCGAGGTTGGCGAAAATGGTAAAGAGGGAACTGGCGAGCAGCAGTTCATCTGAGAAGATATACAGCCCGAATTGCAGGTATTTGGATAATTTTTTTACCAAGCTATCGCTCAACCCAGCCACTTCCAGCCATTCGCGGTAGTCGCTGTTGAAGGCAAAATCCATTCTGGCCACCGCGATGGCCACAATGATCACGGATGCGCTCAGCATGGCCAGCAGGAAAGGACGGAAAATGGCCTTACCCAGGGCTTCCTTCTCAACTTTGGTCCAGAAAAGGAATTGACCAATACCCGAAAAAACGCCCATGAGAATGGCGAACCAGACATTCCAGCGAAAGTAGAAAAAGGTGACCTCCAGTGGCGGGGCCAGGGAGGTACCCAGAATTTTATTGATAACGGGAATGGAAGTGGAAATGGTAATTCCCAAACCTGAAAAGATGAAAATCAATGTGCCCAGGAAGAGGAAAAACTCCTTTGACCAGAAGGAAATGGAAGTTCGGCTGTCGGGAATATCCTTCCATCTCTCCAAAAACAGGAAAAAGACAGAAACAAAATAGACCAGCAACAAAACCAGCAATTGTCCGGCCAGACCCAAATCCGTAAAGGAGTGGACAGATGTATCTCCCAGAATGCCGCTTCGGGTGAGAAATGTGCTGTACAGCACCAGCAAAAAGGTGAATATAACCAGCACCATGGTCAACCTGAGGAAGGTTTTGGACTTGCGGTAAGCCAACATGCCGTGAATGGAGGCGATGCCTATCAGCCAGGGGACCAGAGAAGCATTTTCGACGGGATCCCAATTCCAGTAGCCGCCAAAATTGAGGGTTTCGTAAGCCCAGTAGCCGCCCATGATGATCCCGATTCCCAGAAAGCAAACTGAAAATATGGTCCAGGGAGTGGCAGGTCGAATCCATTCGTGGTATTGACGCTTGATGAGGCCGGAAATGACGAAGGCAAATGGCACCACGGTGGAGGCGAAGCCGAGGAAAAGAGTGGGAGGATGGATAACCATCCAGTAATTTTGCAGCAGGGGATTTAATCCTGAGCCATTTGCAGGCACAAAATCAGGATTCATGGTAAAGATGGGCGCATTGGGATTGGCATCCTTCAGCAGGATAAAGGGTGAGCTCCCGATTTTCCAGGCACCCGTTTCTGCCAGTAAAACACCCAGAGTAAGGGCTCCCGTGAACATCCCTGCCAATATTTCCAGTCCGCTCAGGTGGCGCGAACCTGCCTGATTTCCCCAAAGATTTGTGATGAAACTGATCAGTAAGGCCAGCAAAAGGCCCGCCACAATCAGAAAAGCTATGCCAAGCAGGGTCCCCGTTCCTCCTGCGAACAGGTCACTGAAAGACCAGTCACCATAAAAGCCAGATTGACCGCTTATTACCAGCCCCAATCCAGCCAGGCCAAGCGCAAAGGCAATAAAATGGAATTTACCTTTGTAAATTTCGCCCTGAGTGGGTTTGAAGTAACGATACCCCAAAAAGATACCTGGTCCCAGAAAAGTCAAAACCAGCACCACCAGCACAATACTTTCGTTGAGATAAATGCCCAGGGTCATGGAGGAGATGATGAGTTCTACGGAGGAAATCACCCCCAAAACCATGTTTCTCCACTTGCCGCCGCCTATAATCAAAATGATTCCCAAAAACGAATGCCAGAACGACCACAGCAGGAAGCTTCCTTCCTGCCCTTCCCAAAAACATGAAATCATGTAATAAACGGGCAGCTCATTCGAAGAATGGCTCCAGACATAATGGTACTGGTACTGATGGGAATATATGAGGTAAAACAGCGTGACGACCACTCCCACCACGCCTGCGGCGTGGAGAAAAAATCCACCCAGGGCAAGTTTCTCCCAGGGTCGTTTCTCAATCGCTGGCCTCGACTCAGCAAAAAAGAAAGCCAGGGTTGCGACCAATGCACTGGCAAAAGCCAGCCCCGCAAACAGTTCGCCGATCGTTCCCCCGCTCAGAAAGTCCATGGATTATTTGAAACCCTCACCTTTCATGGCAGTGCCACCGCCTGTTCCAATCTCAGGCTCATACTTGGAAGGGCATTTCATCAGGATTTTATCCGCTTCAAAAATGTCGTTTTGATATTCGCCGATCACAACCACCTTTTCTGCATCTCCAAAATTGGGGGGCAGAGGATCGTGCAGCCGTACCTGAGTCACATTAGAAAGCGAGTCCTGCATCCAGAAATCCGTGATGTCAGCATCGCTGTTGTAATTGACCTGATCTTTTTTGGTCCATTCGCCAATTACGTGCACCTTTCCCTTCAGGGTACGGGCCGAGGCAAAGTCAGTATAGACGCTGGCGCCACCTACGGTGTCGGCCACAAAAAGCCCGGTAAAGGCAATGGCAGCAACCACAGCCAGGGCAATCAGTAATGTTAAATTGATCTTTTTCATAACGTTCCTCTCTGTTATTTAAACGGATTCCTCTCCCTCAGTGTTTGAATTTTTCACCATATCTTCGACCTGTTTTTCCAGTTTTCCCACCTTGCGATCGGTCAGGAAAAGGTAAACAATCAGACCTGAAAAGATCAGCGATACCACCACCAGCACGGTGTAAATCTTATCGCTACGGAAAAGCAATTCGTTTTCCCGCTGCAACATCACCCAGGCCTGGGTGGTCAGTGCTATCAAACTGGTCATAGGTCAGCCTCCAATATTTTATGTTCTGCGATCCTGAACCGCACCCGAATCTCCCAGATCCAGACGGCCAGCAAAATAAAGCCAAGGACCACGGGGTAAAAAATGGCGCGGTAGCTGCCCAGATTTCCCAGGGTGGCCATGATTCCTTCCTCCCCTGAACCCGGGTGCAATCCGCCCATGGCCTTGGGAATGATGTAGTACATGGGAATGATCAGGGCGGCGCCAAAAATGTTGTACACGGCCGAGATTTTGGCTTTTTGGGTGGGCTCGTTGAATGAGTCCCGCAACAGAAAATAAGCCAGGTAGATCAGCAGCAGAATCAGAGCAAAAATTTGCTTGGGATCCCAGGCCCACCAGGCCGAAAAGTTGTCGTTGGCCATGGCCGCTCCCCAGGTAACCCTTGACCAGACAATGCCAGTCACCAGCCCCAGAATGCCAAACATAATGCCCACACTGGCCGCTTGCGCGGCCCGAATGTCAGATTCTGGCTTCGCCTTCTGCAGGTACTGGATGCTGTGCCAGCCCGATACCAACAGCAGGATGATCTGGGTGTACCACATGGGGACGTGATAAAGCAGGTTTCTCCAGGAGTGACCCAGCATGGGAATGGCTGGAATGGGCATGGTCAGGCCATAAATCAATCCAAATCCGATCAGCAGAACGGACATTGCCTTGTAGGCGGTACGGATTAATTTTCCTTTTTTCATTCCCTCCAAAGAAACGGAAACAAAATAAACGATACCATGGCAATTATCACAATAAACACTCCTAAAAAGAGCAGTTCATCCAAAGAAAAAGATCGGTCCAGACCATCAATGGCATTTTTGCCAGCGCTGATGGCGGTCAGGAGCATGGGAATGGTGAGTGGAAAGCTCAAAACGGCCAGCAAGGTGGCCTTATTCTGAGCCCGCGAAGCGATGGCTGAGACCAGGGTCAGGTTCGCAGCAAAGCCCAATCCCCCCAACAGTACCACCCCGCAATACATCCAGGGATCTCCCATGTGCACGGGTGAAAAAAAGACGAAGGCAAACAAGGTGATAAACCCCGTAATCACCATCAGAAGGGCATTATAGAGCATTTTGGAGGCCAAAACCGCGTGGGGGCCAGCCAGGGTGTAGAGGTAAAGGGATTGTCCCTCACTTTCACCCATAAAACTTTTGGCAATGGCATTGATAGCCACAAAAAGCATGATGATCCAGAAAACCACATTCCAGGCCACGGGACTGATTTCCTGTCTGAAAGCCAGGGCAATTACAAATACCATGGACGCAACGTACAAAAGCAGGCCATTGATAGCGTATTTCTGCTTCCATTCCAGAAGAATTTCCTTCTTCAGGAGGGCACCAACTTCCGTAACGAAACTCATTTCCCTGCAAAAGTACAGCTAATTTCAGGTAAAGAAAAAAGCCGCCCCGAATATTCGGAACGGCTTTTCAATGAGGGAAAAATTCCCGTTTTATCAGTTACCGGGGCAGTTGCTCACGATGCTCGCGGCATGATCTGCGCTGCTTCCAGGTCCACAGGGATCACATGAACCCAGGTGGCAGCCACTGTGGTGACCCATGCAGGGATCGTTGGCTGGCTTGAAGTCGATGATGTGGGCAGGCAGAGCGTTGGTGGAGATGCAGATTTCCTGCATGTTTTCAGGATTGCCAGGAGGGAAGTGGCATACCGTTACTTTGCCGGCATTGGGATTGCCACAGGCATACTCGCTCAGGTCGGCACCAGGAGCTACAGAAGGGATCTGGCAGGCCGGGGGAGCAGAAACACAAGGATTAACAGTGGCATCGATCCAGGGTTCACAGGCATTCATACAGTTAACCATTGAAAGCTGGTAATCGATGGTGAAACCACCTGAGTTGGGCACATGAGCTCCGTTCAGCCAAACCACAAAGTTTTGCGCAGGGTTGGTGCTGTTAACCAGGCGGGCGGCCACAGCCACATTCATCAATTGCTGGAATTCTTCCATGGGAACTTTCCATCCATACCAGGAAACGTTGGGAGAAAGCTGGGTGTAGGAAGTAAAGCCAGCCATGTCGGTCATTCCGTTAATATCCTTGGGCGGGTCAACGCCTTCAGTCATTGCATCAAACGCCACTTCAGAGAAACCCCAGCCGGCTACGGCTTTGATTTCTGCATAGAAATGGGTTTCATCGTTTACGAGAATGTAAGTAGCGCCGGTCACAGGGTAGGCGTTGCCCAGATAATCGAGCACCAGCGTACCTGTCATAGCGTTGGAACAACCTGGCTCTGGTGCCTCGTGAGCTCCTGATGTACCTGAACCATATTCCGTTGCGTTGAATGCGCCCATATCAGGGCCATTTTTAGGGGAAACCTTGTCGGGCTTACAACCCAAAGCTATGGTTGCAATCGCAACCACAACTAAAAATACGAGTCTGGATAATTTCATTTCTAAACTGATTTTGAGTGGTTAATAAATTCTCCTGTGAATCCCATCCAAGGGATCCGTTTGATTAATTCGTCAAAAAATGGTAACTGTAAAAATCGAATGATTTGCTTGACAGTAAAGATGTAATAATTTTAAATAAAATTCAAATAAAAGAAGTAAGATTTAAAATAAATTTCGAATGCCAAAATGATAAAAAATTAACCCATAGCGTCCAAAATTGTCCAGAAATGCTTTTTTGACCTGTTTTTAACCCAGACAATGATGATCAGAATTATTAAAAAATTAACCTTATTTACATGTAAGAATTATTAAATATTTTAAGAAATCAGTTATATCTTTCAGACTTTATCCACAATAGAAGGCTGGAAATGAAATTTTCCTGTGCCCTCCAGCCCGTTTTCATACTGATCATCCATTTTCTCAATCCTCCCAAACTTTTCCAACAGAAAAGCCCTGACAAAAAAAATGGAGTTCTTTCCATTTTTTAAAAATCCAGGGAATGGAGCGCAGCACCTGATTCTCATACAATACAAAAACGCCACCACCCCTGGTGGCGGCAGGATCAAAACCCACACCCTTACCCTTACCACGCCCTCTCCCCAGGAGCCCAACCTATAGAATGAAAAAAGCCGCCCTGCTGTAACAGGGCGGCTTTAATATTGAAAAACTCAATTACTTCAGTTTCCGGGGCAGTTGCCGGGTTCGGCAGCAGCGTGCTCAGCCGTTGATCCGGGTCCGCAAGGATCGCAGGGACCCAGGTGGCATCCACTGTGGTGACCCATGCAGGGGTTGTTAGCGGGTTTGAAATCAATGATGTGTGAAGGCAGTGCGTTGGTGGAGATACAAATCTCCTGCATGTTTTCGGGGTTACCGGGAGGAAGGTGACATACGTTCACTTTTCCAGCTTTGGGGTTACCACAAACATAGGGAGAGAGATCGGCTCCGGGTCCTACTGAAGGAATTCCGCAGGATCCAATCCAGGAAGCCTGAGCACCGGGGCAATTCTGCAGACCCAGTTGGTAATCGATGGTGAAACCGCCAGCGGTTTCAATGGGCTTACCATTAAACCATACACTGAACACCTGAGCAGGGTTATTGGAGTTAACCAGTTTGGCGCAGGAGCAATAGGCCATCATTTCTTCCAGTTCGGTCATGGAAATCTTCCACATGTACCAGTTGCTGGGGCTGGTCAGCTCTTCAACTGCATCAAACTGAGTGGCATCTACTTTGCCATTTCCATCCATGGGAGGCATAGAACCTGCAGGCATGGCCTGGAGAGCTACGCGGGAGAATACCCAGCCTGGCATAGCCTTGAGCTGAATAAACAGATCAGACTCGTCGTTGGCCATGATATATTCTGTACCTGGAAGAGGATAAGCCATTCCAAGGTAATCCATTGCCAGCTGGCCTGAGAGGTCATTCCCACAACCGGGGGTGGGAGCCTCATGCACAGTGGAGGATGAGTTGCTGCTTCCCGTAGCATTGGCAAATGCGCCCATGTCATTTCCATTGGGCTTTACTTTATCGGGCTTGCAACCAAAATTTACTGCTGCGAGCAGAGCAAAACAGATTAAAGCAATTTTCGAAAGTTTCATTTTGTTTCTCCTAAATTAAAAACCGAGTGATTGAAATCTCAACCGGATGATTATTCCTGGCTTGATCTGGCTAAAACTTTTAATTTTTGTTGGCCTTACAGAGATCCGTATCGAATCACAGTTCAAATATAGGGAGTGATAATATGACATGCAAGAATTTTATACCTTTTTACATTATTTTATTCGTGTAATTACCCATTTTTTTAATTCAAATTTTGAATGACTTTCAAAAACAAGCCAAATACACCCAAATCGCAATATTTTCGAACCCCAACTTATCCATCTAATCCGTATTTATCGAATTTTTACAGGTAAGAATTTGAGGTAAAATTGCAGAATTATCCAAAGAGCAAAATTAAAACCCTCAGATAATCCCCCGAATCCGGAATTTCCCAAAAACAAAACAGGCGCCCCCAATGGAGGCGCCTGTTTCTTATGAAGACTAATCAAACTGATATTATTTCATCAGGTAGAGTTTGTCGGTGGCAACTTTGCCGCTCTCGGTGGAGATACGGTAGATGTAAACACCTGAACCAAGCTGAGTACCATCAAAGTCAACCACGTTGATCAGACCACCCATTACAGTACCCTGGAAGAGGGTAGCTACTTTAGAGCCAGTGATGTCGTAAACCTCAACGGTTACTTTTTCATCGTTCTGGAAAGTGAACTGAATGGAGGTAAGGGCAGAGAACGGGTTAGGGAATGCTTCTACAACATAACCGTTAGCTTCGGCACTGGCAGTTTTACTGGAGCCGGAGAGCAGAGGCTGACCGTCGCAGGTAAGCTGATCACAAGGACCGAGGAAGCAGCCGGAGTGTCCGATGCTGGGATCGATGTGGGCAGGAACACCGTGATAGTCAATGCAGATGGTGTGAGCATTACCAGGGTTTCCGGGAGGAACGTGGCACACACTTACTTTGTGGGTGAGTTGTTTTTCATTCACACCACAACGAACGTCGATAGACTGTACGTAGGTCGGGGTATCGTCACAAACGGTGCAACCACGCTGATCAGTTACACACAGAGTGTACCAGGTATCAACTGCGGGGCAAACGGTGATAGAAGCGGTAGTTCCAACCACGTTACCGTTGTTGTCAAACCACTGGTAGGTGTAACCAGCCACACCACCCATAGCCGTACCATTCAGTTCGGTGCAACCAAAGTTGCCGGTGTAAGTGTATCCGTAGTAAACGGTCTGGCACTCGCCGCCGTCAGCTTCGAGAGGAGCAACACCCAGATCGGTAATGGTAACCGTACCAGAACCTTCGGTGCCACTGAAACCGTCAACCTGGATGAGTACGGTGGTACCGGGCTCAAGGCAGTCGAGGGTCAGAGAAGAAGAGAACAGGTTTCCACCGTCGTCGTTAGCGCCGAGTTCGGTGTAGCCAGAGATATTGCTGCAGTCGCCATTGGCACTCCAAACGGCAATCTGAGTATCAAAAGGAGACAGATCGAAAGAGCTGGCGAAGTTGATGGTTCCACCTGATCCGGCAGGAACAGTGTAAGAGAACCATACGTCGTTCTGAGCTACAGTTTCGAAAGAACACCATCCGTCGATAGCGTCACAGCTGGGGAATGCACCAACGGTACCGGCTCCGGGAGAAGCAGCAGAAGGATTGGCACAAGCGTTATTGAAGGCAACCGTGGTGGATGAACCAGGAGCTACAGAAGGAATAACTTCAGCATCGCATGGATCGTCGTTCGGGGTGGGTCCGCCAGCAGCAACTTCGCGTACTTCAACCACACCAGTTCCGGTCCAGCCTGCATAACCATCAACCTGGATATAGTAAAGCTCACCAGGAGTCAGGGTGATGTAACCACACTGATCAAACAGACGGGACATAAATACGGTACCGCCGTCGTCGTTGGCTGCAATTTCAACTGCGCTCAGAGCTGCAGAGAAGCAGTCGTCGATTTGCCACAGAGCTATCTGGGTGTCACCAAACAGGTCGTCGGTGATGGTTTCGATGTCAACGTTTCCAGAAGGAGGAGCGATGAAGGTAAACCAGAGGTCGTTATCAACGATGGTTTCGAATGAACACCATCCGTCAAGCGCGTCGCAGGAAGGACCAGGTCCAACCGTTCCAGGACCAGGAGAAGGTCCGTCAGCGGAAGCAAAAGTATTATCCCAGCTTGCAGAAACGGGTGATCCAATTGCAGGAGTTCCCATAAACTCAGCACCACAAACGTCGTCGTTGGCAGGAGTTACACAACCCTGACCAGGAACGCACTGCATCAGCAGGTCGTAGTTGAGCTGGTTGGCAGGGTTGCAGGGCCACTGGTTAACAGACAGCCAGATGGAACCGTCAAAAGTAGCCAGCCAGGTGAGGGTGGAGGCAAAGATATTGGCACCACATCCAAAATCGTCGTCATTGGAAGCCTGCAGAGTAAGGTCAGAAGCGTTCCAAATACGGATATAGGAGTCAAAGCTAACCAGACCACAGGTAGTCCAGGTGTAGGTATTGCCACAGGCAACGTTGAACAGGACGAGGTCACCTGTTACGATTACGTTCGCAGGGGTAATGAAGAGGGGTCCGCAGGTTGCACCGTCAAACAGAATATCACCGTTGAAGCTCAGGTTGTAGAAAGAGGAGTTTGCAGTGATATTGGTGAAAATATCATCACAGGACTGAGCATTCACAGTGAGGCCGGAAATGCAAAAAGCAACCGCCAAACAGAGTGTAGATATTAATTTTTTCATAATCTTAAGTTCTCATTAAGTGAAACAAATGATTAATGCAGTCCAGTAGGCTGAACTTGCTTGGCAGTGACGGTGATAGCGCCGCTCCGGTTGCTTGCATCAAGTTTCATCAGCCGATGGTATTCGGCTTCATTGTCCTTAATGAATTTCGCTTTAGCTGCCTGATAATTTGCCTCATCAACAGCTTTGTTTCCAGTAGCTACATAGCCTGGCAGCAGGGTGACACCTGCTTTTTCTGTGTAGTGAGCCTGCTTCTTATAGTCAGGCGTACTTTTTTCCATCATTTCCTTTTTGGCCTGGTCAGCAGTCTTGCTGGCCGGACCAGGATTGTTTCCGGTTACCTGCTGGGCGCTTACACTCCCAACTGCGAAAAACAAACCGAGACAAATGACGAAGCATTTAATAAACATTAGCTTTTTCATAGTGGTTTTTTTTAAAAGATTAATAAACCAAAAGAACTGAATTTATTACGGAAAATGGGTTTAGTTGAAAACTGGGTAGAAAAGTCCCGATTAAAAAATCAAATTTTATGAATCTGTTTTAAAGGTAAGAAAAAAATTTGAATAAACCACATAATTCTTACACCCGGAACTTGGCTCATAATATGTTTTTTACCAACAAATATTCCCACCCAAAACGCCATATCAGCCAAATTTTCACATTTTAGATCATTTTAGGCAAAAATCAGGCGAAAACATTTTTAACATTTTTCGAATCTTACACGCTTTTTATTACATACAATCTTTGCAGTTTTTTGGGAAAATTTGCCAGAAAACCAGCAGGGAACCCTTAAAGAAGCTACTAAAGCCCTGGTTTATCCCCGAATTCACACCATTATCAGACATAATCTCCCCTTTTCCCCTGGCGCCCGACCAAAATCCAAAGGCCAGGAGTGAAAAAAAATCCCCCCTGTTTCAACTGATTAATATTGTGTGAACACCTGAAAACCCCAAAAAACCAAGGCGGGCCCAGGTGAAGAAAGCGCAGTTTACCAGGGTAAATGAGCATTTCTGAATCAAATCCAACGAAGAGATTCGAAGTTGCCAGAGGTCCCCTTGTGTCTTATTGGAAAAACTTCAGGCCAGCCCGGGAGAGGCAGCCTCCCTGGCTCGTGCATAGCGCAGGTCGAGCGCAGTAATCACGGCCAGAATGCCGAAAAATGTAACGGATATCTTATCCTGATCCAGAAAATTATTCACCAGCGCGTGAATGGTATAAGTAATCAATCCAAAAGTCAGCCCGAGATAAATCAAGCGCACATTGACCTCCTTCGTCCTGAAATAACCTCTGAAACCGCAGTAAACAGGCCAGAGGAAGAGCAAAATGGTCAGAAAAAAGCCTGGATAGCCCATTTCCGAAAAAGCCAGCAACCACTCATTATGCGCCGTGCCGTTGTCGCCACGGTTGGTTGAAACCGGAGTTCTGTATTTACTCAGCTGATAATCACCATAAACAAACATGTAACTGCCGGGTCCATAACCAAAAATGGGGCGGTCCTGGCCCATGTGGATGGCCGAAATCCAGCGATTGATGCGTTCTGTATTGGAATGATCGGTCGAGAAATTGGTCATGGAGGCAATGTGCTCCTCAAAACTCTCCCGCGAAACCGCCTTGTTGCGGCTGGCCCGCTCCTGTATGTAACTGACGGCCAGCCCGGCAATGACGATCAATCCCAGCGAAATGGGAATGATGCGGCCCAGAATCCACTTGCGGATGATCAACATATACATTCCCGCCAGCCCGATAAAAGTACTGGCCCAGGCGCCCCTTGAGTAGGAAAAGAAAAGTCCCATCAGGATAAACATCAGCAAAATGGCGCTGCCAATGCGAAATGAGCGGCTGAAATTTCCCCGAAAAATGAACAGGGTAAAAATTGGCACAAAAAAGGTGGTAAACGCTCCAAATAAGGTGTGATCGCGAAAAACAGGGGTGGGATTGAAACGCAATCCAAAGGGATTTCGCCCCTGCACCACGTATTTGGCAATGATAATCATCATGGCCAGGGCAAAGCCCACCCCAATCAGCCAGAAGAAATAGACAATGGTTTTGGGTTGGGAAAAGATCACAGTGGAAAGCACATAAAAACATCCCACCATCCAGAAAGCCCGCAAAACCCACTTGATCCCAACCAAAGGCATGGGCGATAAAATGGCCGAAAGAAGCATCCAGACCAGATAAATGGCCAGCAGCCAGGTCAGGGAGTGGTTAAAAAGGGCTGCGTAGGAATTTCTGTCCAGCAACATGCGTATGACCAAAGCTCCAATCAGGCCCAAAGCCAGCAAATCCGTGGGGAAAGTGATACTGGCGCCTGGAATGCGGTCTGAAAGATCAAACGAAAGGGGCATTAGCAGCAAAGCCAGGTACCACACATTCCTGAAATTGTCGATGGCCATATAGACCAGCAACAACCCGAAGGGAACCGCGAAGGTGTATTCATTTTTACGGGTAATGCCGTAGTAAATCACCATCAGATAGCAGATGGAGGCCAGTACAAAAAGTACCCGCTTATCAGACAGAACGCGCCTGGTCAACGATATTCCCTGTTGGATCAACATCAGCAGGTGCAAATATCCCCATTATTTCCAAAAACTAACAGGCAATTCTTTTGCAACCCTTCCCTGGCGCTCAAACCCGTTTTTTTAAATCAGGGTTTTGTATTTGTTATGTAAATTGACAGCCAAAAACCAGCCCATTAAAAGCCTTTTCACAAATATCAGTCTCGCGGTCATCCTGAATCTGGTCATCAAATCGGCCTGGATTCTGGTGAATAATATGGTCCAGGATGAGATTGGGCACGACGATTTTGGATTGTATGCAGGTTTATATGCCCTGGGATTTCTTTTCATTGCCTTTTCTGATCTGGGCCTCAATCAGTACGCCACCAAAACCATTGCCGGGAATCAGTCGTTGCTGAAATCCCTTTTTCCCAGTCTTTTCACGGTCAAAATTGTACTGGCTGTGCTCTATCCCCTCTTTATGCTGGGTGTGGGTTGGATTTTGGGATATAGTTCGCAGGAGCTAATTTATCTGGTAATCCTGTGTCTGGCCCAGGCCCTGGTCCAGATCATATTCTTTTTTCGGGCTACTTTTCAGGCCTTTCAGCACTTTCGCATCGACGCGGTGGCCTCCATTTTCGATCGCCTCATTCTTTTGCTGATCGTGATTTTCCTGCTCTGGCAAAAGGAAATTTCCCTCAACTCCTACGTCATTGCGGGACTCATTTCTGTCGCCGTTTCCATGGTCCTGCTCTATTTTTTCATCCTGAAAATGTTTGGCTGGATCAAACCTGGATTCAAAGTCGCTGAAATTTCCCAGTTGCTCAAAGACAGCCTGCCCTTTGCCGTGGTTACCATCATGTACTCGGTCATGGACAAGGTGGACCAGGTGATGCTCAAAAGCATGGCTGGCGACCATGAAAATGGCCTTTATGCAGGTGCTTACCGCTGGGTGGATGCAGTCATGATGTACCTTTGGACGATTTTGCCCATATTTTTCGCGAAATTTTCCTTCCATATCAAGGATTTTCCCGGCCAGAAACGCCTGCTTGATTTTGGACAGGGATTAGCCGCCATTCCCATGATTTTTTCCGGGGTATTTGTCTGGTTTTATGCGGAAAAACTCCTCTTTCTCTTTACCAATTCCACAACCCTGGAGCTGGAAATCATGGCCCAATGTCTGCGCATTCTCTTCCTTTCTGTGATCGTCAACGGCATTTTTGCCATTTTCAGCACCCTCCTCACCTCCACCAACCACGAAAAATTCGTCAGTTGGATGATCTTCATTGGCATCTTCATCAATATCGCCTTCAATTATATCTTCATTCCTGCCTACGGCGCGGTGGCCTCTGCCTGGACCACCCTGGGCAGCTACATCTTCCTCAGCATCACCTACGTGGTATATATTCAGGTGAAATTGCCTTATAATGTTTCTTTCGGGAATCTGGGCAAAATTTTCCTGATCAGCGCCCTCTTTTTTGGCCTCTTCTATGGCCTGACCCTGACCGCTTTACCCTGGTGGGCAGTCTCAGGAATTGCAGGAATTGCCCTGGCCGGCATGAGTCTTGGAGCGGGATTGCTGAAGTTTGGTCAGGAATTAAAATAAATCCATCGAAAAGTTTGTGAAGTCTGGCTTTGGGGTGGTTACTTTGCCCCGTGAAAACCGGCCCCCATATCGCAGTCAATACCCGTTTCCTGATGAAGGACAAACTGGAGGGCATGGGCCGTTTTACCTGGGAAATTGTGCGCAGAATGGTGCAAAATCATCCTGAAGCCCGCTTTTCCTTTTTCTTTGACCGCCCGTTTGATCCATCATTCATCCCGGCCGCCAATGTAAAGGGCTATCACCTGCCGCCGCCCGCAAGGCATCCCATCCTTTTTCGCATCTGGTTTGACTGGTCTGTGACCCGCATGCTGCGCAAACTCAAACCTGACGTGTTTTTCTCCCCCGACGGGTTTCTTTCCCTGCGGACCCGGGTTCCGCAGGTGGCGGTTTTCCATGACCTGGCTTTTATGCATTATCCCCAGGACGTCAAACCCGCTGAAGCAGCCTATTACCACAAGTTTTTTCCGCAATTCTCGCACCGTGCCCGCAAAATCATTACGGTCAGCGAATATACCCGCCAGGATGTGATTGCGCAGTTCAGGGAGGATCCGGACAAAATTTCTGTGGTGTATAATGCCTGTTCGGACATTTTCTTTCCCGTTTCAGAGCAGGAAAAAGCAGAAATCCGCGCCCGGTTTTCGGAGGGAAAACCCTTTTTCCACTTCGTGGGAGCCATTCATCCCCGGAAAAACCTGAATAATCTGATCGAGGGATTCAATCTCTTCAAACAAAAAACGGGCTTGCCTCACCGTCTGCTGCTGGTCGGGAGAAAGGCCTGGGACACGGTCAAAGTTATCCACAGTTACGCCCACTCTGACTACAAGGAAGATATCCATTTTACAGGTTATGTGAGCGACCTCGAGCTCAATCAGCTTTATGGAGCCTCAGAAGCTCTGTGCTACGTTCCTTATTTTGAGGGGTTTGGGTTGCCCCTGGTTGAGGCCATGCAGGCCGAAACCGCCATTCTTTGCAGCAATGTCACCTCCATGCCCGAGGTCGCAGGCGAGGCCGCCTGCCTCGTGGACCCTCTGAAACCTTCAGAAATTGCCGCTGGATTGGAAAAAATCTCCACGGACCCCGGCTACCGGGCTGCGCTTATCCACAAGGGAAGGGAAAGAAAATCAGCCTTTTCCTGGGACAGCAGCGCCGCCAAAGTCTGGGAAATCTTAAAATTATCTTAATTTATGAGAAGTTCTTCGCCCATTACTTCATATCCTGAGCCGTTTGAAACTGTTCCGCTTGAAACTGTGGCCCGCACAGGTTTGAAAGTTCCATCGATCACAATAACTCTGCAGCAGATGAACAGATCCCAAAATACTTTCGATGCCCGCATTTATCTGAATGGCGAGACCATCCACTACTTTATGGAGGGGAATAAATTTCAGTTTCGCATCGAGGAAATTCGCATGATTGGGGAATTCAGTGCAGAGCCTGGTGCTTTGGGCGCCGATTACTTCTTCACTTTCATCGTCAAAGGCATCAAAAAACCGCTCGACATCCCTGCTTATGCAGAAGGACTTTTCGAGGTACTGGCCGATTTGAGAGGCATTTTGGGTGGCTTGGACCATCCCCGCCTGCAGATGTCCACAGATTTCCAATCCAATATTCTTTTTCCCGCTGAAATGGCCGGAAAACCCTATTACGAGTTTCTGCCTGAAAGCAAACCTGCCATCAACCTGCCCTTCCTGCGCAACATGGTCCAGATCGAATCCATTGGCAAAAAGCTTTCCCCCTACCTCAACCTGAACTGATTCCAGGCTTACATTTATCCTTGTAAAATATTTGCTCGTCGAAAAATGAGGTCATTGACGGGTATTTTTGCCATTTTTGAAAAAACCAAAAACCAGTTCAAAATGCGTAGATATCTGATTTTACTGATTGGGGTGGTGGTAACCCTGGTTGCCTGCCAGCGGGTCCCCATTACCGGGCGCAAGCAAATGAAAATGGTGCCCAAATCCACCCTGAATTCCATGAGTTTTACCAGCTACAAGCAATTTCTGAGCGAGCACAAACTCAGCACAGACCAGGCCAATACCAATCTGGTGAAGACGGTGGGCAAAAATATTCAGAAGGCAGTTGAAAATTATTTCACCAAAACGGGCAAGACAAAACTCCTTGCAGGCTACGCCTGGGAGTTCAACCTGGTGGAAGACCCACAGGTGAATGCCTGGTGTATGCCCGGCGGCAAGGTTGTGGTTTACACGGGATTGCTTCCCATTGCCAAAAATGCAGACGGACTAGCCGTGGTGATGGGGCACGAAATTTCACACGCCATTGCCAACCACGGCAACGAACGCATGAGCCAGGGACTGGCTGCTCAGGTGGGTATCACTGCCCTGGATGTGGCCCTCTCCCAAAAACCAGAAGCTACCCGCAATGCATTTTTGCAGGCCGTGGGCATCGGCGCTCAGGTGGGCATCCTGCTCCCTTTCAGCCGCATGCATGAATCTGAAGCAGATGAGATGGGGCTGTACTTTATGGCTATGGCAGGTTATAATCCCCATGAAGCCGTTCCTTTCTGGGAAAGAATGGCCGCCAAATCAGGTGGAGGTGCTCCCCCTGAATTTCTGAGCACCCACCCCTCAGATGCGACCCGCATCAAAAAACTGAAGGAAAAAATCCCCGTGGCCGAGGCCATGGCCCGGAAATATCCCATCAAAAAATAAGCTGTTGAGCAAAACAAAAACGGCGGACCGTAAATGGTCCGCCGTTTTTTTATGACTTTTCAGATCGCTCAGTGGCGGTAAAATTCGATGCTGTTGCCATTGTGGTAGATGGAAAAAATTCCGCCACCTCCAAAGGTTACATTATTGCGGCTGGTTACCACTCCCCCGCTGCCATCCAGGGCTTCGAGGTCGTAAGTGCCGGCCGGGATGGTCACAAAGCTACTGGCTTTTAGAAAATCAGCCGTCAGGTTGATCGAGGTATCCGTGGAGCGCAGCCCGCCCGAGGGAATCGCTTCTTTCAGGTTGATGAAGCGGACTGTGGCTGAAGTGGCCGCAGGCGTACTGACTTCGTCAGAGAAAAAGGCCATGGCCAGCATTCCACCGCTGTCTGCGAAGCAGACAGACGATTTTTTGCCTTCCTGAAGTTCGATGGGGCGCTTGTACATCAGGGTATCGTAAAGATTATGCAGGAAGCTGTCGCGAATGGCCAGCAGGTAGATTTTACCGTTGCCATATTCGTCGGGGGTGCCTCCCGCTTCCAGATCGGCGTAGCCGGTCAGGGGCCAATTTCTGTTTTCATAAAAGCCTGCAATTACCCGGGTGTCTGCATTCAGGTAATCAAATACCACGTTGAAGGTATCGGCTTTGGCGCCACTCACAATGTGCAGATAGGAATTGCCCCGGTCGATGGGGGTGTAATCATCCTTTTTACAACTGGAGAAAGCAATTACGATCAGCAACAGAAAGTAGAGAAAACGGCCTGATTTCATTGATTAGAGATTTAATAGGCAAAGGAATAACTCAAAAATACGAAAAAAACCTGCAATTACTAAAGGTTTACTTTTGCGCCAAAACGGGTCAGGGATTCTGTTTTGCCGTGGTATCGGCCAGATTTCCGCTTTGCAGCCTGCGCAGCAATTCATCGTCGGGAATACCCAGCTGATCCAGCTCAAACTGAGCGGAGCGGGCCAGTTCGTGGTCGGGGTATTTGCGCAAAAATTCACGGTAGGTTTTCTCGGCATTTACCAGATCCTTGAGGGTGTTATTATACAAATAAGCCTTCAGAAAAAGGGCGTGAGAAGCAGTTTCGTGGTTGGGATACTGCTCGTAATTGCGGCTGAAAAGCTCAATGGAGCGATCCAGCTGACCCAGTTCCTGGGAATAAAGCTCTCCTGCTTTGAAGAGGTAATCAGGGCTTTCGGGTGCTTCGGGGTATTTGTCCACGAAAGTGACGTAGGCTTCTGCAAGAGCCCGGAAGGGCTCAAGGTCGCGGGGGCCGGGTGAAAGCCGGGCCTCATTCACATTCGCCTCCATCTCCTCAATCTTCCTGATCTCGTCGTGGCTCGAAATCTTCTTGCAACTGCTGGCCAGCAGGATCAAAATCGCGAAATAGTAAAAATATTTGTGCTTCATAACGGTCCCCAATTGGTATCCCTGTTTTTTATAAGACGGTAAAAATAGTACCTTTTATGTAATAATTCACGCATTTTCAAAGGAAACGTCCTAAGACTCAATTTGTTGCCGGGTAACTGGGCGGCAACCACACGGAAGCCTTTTTCAGACTCAGGAGCTTACCTTTCAAACGAATTTCACCCAACTTTTCGCTTAATATTTTTGCTTTCAATTCCACCTTCACCTGTTTAGCCCTGATTCCTTCCCATTCCCGCTCGCGGTTTTCCCAGGTTTCTTTAACCGTGCCACCTGAAAGGCCATTGCTGCGGGCGCCTTCCAACCAGGATGTCGTCTGACCGATAAATGACCTGGCTTCCAGAGTGGTTCGTCTGCCCAGTTGGTAAAATTCTTCCCTCGCTTTCAACCAATCCCGCAATTCCCGGCTGGTCGAACTGTCGCGTTGAATGGCAGTATAAAAAGAGTCGCGGATTGCCTGATACAATTTTTCCTGTTGCAGAAATCCGTTTTCAAAAATTGTTTGATTTTCCTCCACAAGCTGATTCCAGGCCATGATTTTACCCTCCATCCCATTCAATAATTTTTCTCTGACTGTCCCGTGACAGCCGGCAAGGGTCAGAAACCCAAGCATCCATATCAGCCAACCTCTCATTTGAGCCTGAGTTTGAGGATTTCAGGATCAATCGTACCCGCGGAGGCAAATGCATACCATTTGATTCCCCTGATCCATTGACGAAATTCAGCATCCACGGTTTTCTTTTTAAGGGTGGGAATTTCTTTCCAAAGGATGGCAAAATTTCTCCAATCGCCCTCCAGCGTGGCGCGCCCCAGCATTTCCACAGTTCCCGCACTGGTTTCGGCCTGCAGGGCTTTGGCCGTATGCAGCAAAGCCTGGGCCTCCTCTATTTCCCGTTCAGAAAATCCCTCCTCCAGCACCAGATTCAGCTCCTGCACAATTTTCCCCGTTTGCCCGGCCAGATTATTTGATTTGATTCTCAGGTAGCCACAACCCTCCCTCCAGGGCAGATATCCCGCCACGGTGCGACCCGTCCCTTCGGGATCCAGGTGCTCATTCAGGGCCAACATAGCCAATTCAAAGGCCAGCGCTTCGCGACTTCCCGCCAACGGGGCAGAAAAAATCCCGATCACCTCTTCTTCACCTTCATTGGCTTCCATTGACACAAATCCACTTTCCAAAACAGGCACAGGTATCGTATCCGAAGGTTTCCAGTATCCTGGAGGGAGGTCTGAAAGGGTTTGTCCCAAGTGCTCTTCCACCTTTTCCTGATCGAGCGGACCAGCAATCACCAGCACCAGGCGGGCTTTGCCCAGCAGGGCATGATAATATTCCCTGGCCTGGGTCACAGTCAGAGCCTGCAGGCTCTCAGGACTGCCAGATGGTTTCAGCGCATAGTGCAAACGGGCATAAAAATCTTCCAGTGCCGTGCGGAAAGCAGTCACTCCCGGGGATGAGGTTTTATTAATCTGTTTGCGGATTTCTTCGTTTTTGATGCGATCAAACAGGTCAGGATCAAAGGAGGGATTCAGAATTGCCTGTGCAAATAAGGCCCAGGCAAAAGTGAAATTCTCCGCAGGACAGCGAAAGGAAATCACAGAATAATCCTGTCCCGCCTGCGCAGCCACCGTGGCCCCGAGATTTTCCAGACTTTGGTTGTACTCAAGGGGTGAATAAAGGACGGAACCACCCTCAACGGCGGTTTTCATAGCCAGGTGTTCAATTCCTTCCAGCTTTTGCAGATAATTCGCAGTGCCGCCCCGTACAAATAATCCTGCCGAAACCACATCCTTATTACGGGGACAAATCACCACTTCCAATCCCTCAAAATTGAAGGTGCTGATTTCTGTATTCAGGGATTTATACAACTTTTTCCTGACTGTGCGGCCCGAATCACAGGAAAAGGCCATCATCACGGTCAACCACAGCAGGAGGTAAATCCTGATTTTCATGGCTTACCTCCTTCCGTTTTGAATGGCACAACCTCCACCCGACGGTTTTTGGCGCGGTTTTCGTCTGAATCTTCCACAAAGGCTGGTTGCGTTTCGCCAAATCCCCTCACCTGCAGCTGGTCGGGGCTTACCCGAAAATTTTCCACCAGATACTGCCGCACTGCCTCAGACCTCTTTTTGGAAAGGACCATGTTGTAGCCCGCATCCCCCTGGGTGTCTGCGTGACCGTCCAAATAGACTTTTTGCTGGGGAAACTGATTCAGAAACTGGGCTATAAAGGAAAGAGATTCCCGCGAATCTTTGTCGGGCACGAAGGAATTCAGTTCGAAATGAATCTGATAATTGGATAGCTTTTTGGCTTCTTCAGCAAAGGACGGCTTTTTCTCAACGGGTACCACAGCCAATTCCTTTTCCTTTGGCTTATCCTTAGGTTCGACCAGGGCCACAAAGGAAGTATTGGGTAAATCTTTGGCCACCTGTGAGGTACACAGCATGCCCGAACTCACGTCAAAGGGATCGAGGTATTTGCGGCTGAAATTGCGCAGATCTCCCCCGGTCAGAAAGCCAATCTCATTGCCAAAGCTCAGTCGGGCAAATCTGCCCGACCAGGCCCACCAATCGGCCAGTTCGGCCACATAGCCACTCAATTTTTCCCGGGAAAATAATTCCTGCCATCTCAGCCTCGACACAGCGACTTTCATCAGGCTGTCATTGCAATATTCACCCTCCTTCAAACGCTCCACTTCCATATCCGCCAGTTTCAGGCATTCAACTGCCCGCTGCTCTTCTGCTTTTACCCGAAACAAAAGCAGGCTTTCATTTCTGCCCGGATAAAACTCCAGGGTGGCCGAAGTCGCCAACCCCGTCTGAATAAATCGCTCATGCAACGGACTGCCCGGCAAGCTGCTCATGTAGGTAAAAAGTTGGGCCTGACGCACGGTGCGCGGCTCCTCTGCCACTCCTGGCCCGATCCAGCCAGCCAGAAATACAGGCTCATGAGCCAGTTCATTGCGCAGCAATACACGTCCCACGGGAGGCAAAGCCTCACTTTCCAAATAGGATTTGTCCTTTGGACTTTCCCAACCTGAGAAATACTGGTCCACCGCGTCCTTTACCTCAGGACTGTTCAGCCAGCCACCTGCAATAATCAGAGTACGGTCTGGTCTGAGATTGGCTTTGCGATACTGTTTCAAATCCTCAGAAGTGAGACGGGAAACCGTTTCGTAATCGGGCCAGAGAGATTTTCCGTAGATTTTACTTCCCCAGACATCTTTTTCCAGGTCCTTGCGCAAAAAATATTCGGGATCTTCCTCGGCCTGCTGCAGGTCAGCGGCCACTTCTTTCAATTCCTTTTTCAATTCATCCACATCAAAGACCGGCCCGTTCACGACCGAACTCAGCCATTGCAGCGCGGGGTGGATGAACCTGGGCGGAAAACTCAGGTGAATGTGCAGATTGCCTCCGTTCAACCAACTGTTGTACCAGATTCCCGACTGGCGGGCTTCGTCCCGCACCATTTCGGCGATGAAAAACTCTTCATTTGCCTGGGTCACCAGCCGGGAAATTAACCAGGCAGCGCCGTCATTTTGCTCCGTTTCATAGGTTTCAAATCCCCTGACCACTGCATGCAGGGTAAGCAAGGGGGCAGAGGAATCCCGTATGGTCAGGAGTTCGAGGCCATTGGGGAGCAAATAATGCGCATAATTGAGAGGCAGGTCGTTGTCGTCGGGCAGATAATCCTCCTCAGCCAGAGGCTGAGCCTGGATGCCCGGAAAAAAAATGATTATAGTAAGGAAAAGCGCAAGGTAAGATTTCATCATAGGCTCTGTCTCAGTTTAACAAAGCCCACAAAATGATGTTAACCCCCATTTCAAGTGCTTTTTGCCGCACATCTTCCGGGTCATTATGCACATCTGAATCCTCCCAGCCATCTCCCAGGTCACATTCATAGGTATAAAATGTCACCAGGCGCCCTTCGTAGATCAAGCCCAACCCTTCGGGCGGCAATCCGTCATGTTCGTGTATCTTGGGCAATCCGTTTTTGAAATCATACTGCATGTGGTAGATACCGTGGGAGAACGGCAAAGCCACAAATTCGAGCTCAGGAAACACTTTTTTCATTTCCCGGCGGATGTATTTGTCCATGCCGTAATTATCGTCAATGTGCAAAAATCCACCTGAAATCAGGTATTTCCGCAAATTTTCCGCTTCAGCATCTGTAAATGCCACGTTTCCGTGACCAGTCATATATACGTAAGGATACTGGAATATCTGCGTTCCACCCGCCTCCACAGTTTCTTCTTCTGGACCGACCTGCACCGTTGAATTCTCTTTTAGAAATTTCAGCAAATTGGGCAGTGAAGTTGGGTTGGCATACCAATCCCCGCCTCCTTCGTACTTCAGTTTTCCAATTCTGAAGCTGGCTTTATCCTGCCCAAACAGATGGGAGGAACAGGCCAGGCCCAGGGCGATCATGATTGTCAGGAGCTTCTTCACGGTACAAAAATGCATTTTTTCGTATAAAAAAACAGGAGGGAACCCTAAAATTCCCTCCTGTTGAACGCCTGCTTATGAGGCTTATTATCTCAGCATGGTAAAATCACCCACAAATGTCTTGCTACCAATCTGGATGCGGTAGTAGTAAACACCTTCGGGCATTGCATTTCCTGAGAAGAGCGGGCTGGAGCTGTTGCCTTTCCAACCTTCGTTCTTGTCGCGGGAAGAGAAGTGCTCAACTCCCCAGCGGTCCGTAATGGTCATGGTGAATGGCTGTGAACCCGTGTAATTCACCACGAATTCGTCGTTGAATCCGTCTCCGTTGGGCGTGAATACGTTCGGGATGAAGAGTTCAGGCGCAGTCACAATGAAAGGACCGTGCATTACTTCCGTCACACATCCGTTGGCATTGGTCACAGACAGGGTCACCCAATACTCGCCGGGTGCAGCATACATGTGGCCTGGATTCTCCACGCTGGAGGTGAATCCGTCTCCAAAATCCCAGAACCAGCTGGAAGCCCCTACGGAAAGATCCGTAAACTGCACAGACGAGTTGGGCAGTGGCAGGGAAGCAGGGTGGTTCGGGTTGGAGGAGAAATCAGCCGTGGCCGTATCCTGAACCAGCACCACCGTGGTGGAAGCCGTGGCGTCACAGTTTCCTGCGCTGTAACCAGTCAGGGTTACGGTGTAGGAGCCGGGCTCGGTAAAGGTGTGGGTCGGATTCTGGGCATTGGAAACGGGCGAACCGTCACCAAAATTCCAGGTCCAGGCCACTGCATCACTGGTCAGTTCCAGGAAGTTTACATCAAAGGGCACACAACCCGTGGGTGGGGAGTTGATGTAAGCCACCGTGGGGGAGGGAATCACATCAATGGAAACTTCTGCCGTATCAGTACAGCCTCCTTCTTCCAGTACAATCTGGTAAACCGTGCTCACGCTGGGTGAAGCCATGGTGTTGGGTGAATGTGGGTCGGCCACACCTGCAGCAGGAATCCAGGTGAAGGTTGCAGCACCCAGGCCACCTGAAGAGTAAATTCCAACTGAGTCGCCACCACAGATTACACTGGTATCGCGATCTGCCTGGGCATTCAACCCGGGAATCACCGTGATCAGAACCTCGTCAGTAGAGGTACAAAGGTTGTAGGTTACCGTCAGGGTATAGGTGGTGGATACCGTGGGATCAGCCATGGGCTGCAGCACTGTGGTGTTGGACAGACTGTCAGAGGGCGACCACTGGTAATATACCTGGTTGGCTGGGGGCATGCCAGTGGTGGAGGTATAGGATCCCAGCAACTGAGTTTCCATGCCTTCACAAATGATCTGATTTTCTCCAGCTTCGGCAATCGGGCTGGGCTTGACCACCAGTTGGGTGGAGTCAATTGCACTCTCACAACCCCAGGAAGAGGTGGCGATTACGTAGTAAGTAGTGGTGGTCGGCGGGCTAACCCAGGGGTTCTCGTCGATCACATTGCTTACAAAGCCTGTATTGGGCCACCAGTAGAATGAATATCCGGTCGAAGTGGGATCTCCAAAGGCTTCGCCGTCGAGCTGGCCATTTTCACCCAGACAGATTTCAACCACGGGACCTGCATCCACGGTGGGATTGGTATGAACATTTACGGTAACCGTATCTCCGTAGCTGGGGCAGGAATTAGACCAAACCGTCAGGATATAATCTGTGGTTTGAGAAGGCGAAGCCTTTGGATTGGGCACGTTGACTGAGCTTAATCCTGAGGCGGGAGACCATTGGTAAATGTAGTTCGGGCCTGCTCCGTAACCATATCCCTGCAATTCCACACTGTCTCCAAGACAGATGTCTGTTTCAGGCGCAGAATGCGCATGGGCGATCGGGAGCGGCTGAACGTGAACCGTAACCGTAGAATTGGAATCCACAGTGGTGGTATTACTGCTGCAACCATTGCTAAGAGAAGTCACCACCAGGGTATAAATCGTGGTGGTATCCGGCCTTGCACATGGATTGAGAATGGTGTCGCTGTTCAGACCCGCTGCGGGTGACCATTGGTAAGAGTAAGGCCCGGGAGCGCCGGTGATGGAAGCCTGCAGAATGGTACAGGGTGCGCTGTCGGCACAGATGTACATGTCCGGGCCGGCATCCACAATGGGGCGGGGCAATACCGTAACCAGAGCAGAGTCGATATTGGAGGTACAACCGTTGAAGTCAACGATCTGCACATAATACCAGGTGGTTTGGGTGGGATTAGCAATGGGGTCATTGTCGTTGACCGAGTCAAGTCCGCACCAGGTTGCGGCAGAATCGCACCACCAGGTCCAGTAGTACTGGGGAGTACCCCCTGTAATGGTGCCTACCAGTTGAGCGCCGCCTGAACCTTCGCAGAAGGAAACATTGAGGCCGGCATCAATATCAGGATTGCAAAGGATGAAAATGGAATCCACCGTGGTTGTGGAACAACCATTTTCGGTTACAGTCAGGGTGACATTCTTCCAGCCGCAATCGTTGAATACAATACCGCAGGGGTTGGTAGCCGTGGAGGTTGCGGGAGTGGCATCTGTAAAGGACCAGGCATAGGTGGCCGAAGGACCATTATTAACACCCGTGCTGTTGAAGCAGTAATTATTGTCAGACTGACACTGCGGACTTCCCACCACAATCCAGGAAGAGGATGGCATGGGGAATACCTGGAACTGAATCGTATCTGTGTTACTCACACATCCATTTTCAGTGATTTGCAGGGTAGCGTATTTGCCTCCTGAAGTAGTGAATTCAATTCCGGTCGGATTTTCGGCCACACTGGCAGGAATAACTGCATCGGGGAAGAAAGTCCAGGCAAAGGTTGCATTGGACTGGTAGGTTCCTGTATTGATGAAGTTAAATAAATTTCCCTGGATACACTGTCCCGCCACGGATGCAATCGACGCAATGGGTTGCGGGAATACCGTTATTGAGTCCGTGAAAGTCGGCGAGGTACAGCCAAACTGACTGACAGTCAGGGTTACACCTTTATTACCTGCAGTTTGCCAATTGACCGTATGAGGGCCAATACCTGTGGCTGTGGGAGGAATTGCACCAGAACCAAAATTCCAGTTATAGGTAGCAGAAGGACCATTGGGACCTGTATAGGTCACATTCACCTGGTCGTACTGACAAACAGACGGAGGCATGATGAATTGTGCAACGGGAATGGGATAAACCGTAACCAGCACAGTATCCATGTCCACACAGGAGGTGGATGTATCCGTGGCGATGATAATATAAGTTATCACCTGGGGTGTAAGTCCCGTATTGGTAAGGGTTACGGTGGGATTTGACAAGCTGGGGTCGTTGAGCCCCGTGGTCGGAATCCATTGATAGATTTCATTGGGAGTGGGCGGACCACCCAGGTTACCTGTTGAACCAGAACAGTAGCTGATGTCACTTCCTGCATTGGCCACGGTGGTTTGAGGAATAATTACGGTGTCCAGCTGAATGAGGGGACACCCCACCGAGTCTGTAACGGTGAGCTGTAGCGGGTACGTCCCCGGCCCCGGATATGTGTGCTGAAAGCACGAATCCGTGTGGTTGGGATTTGTCGAGAGCCCTCCGCTGCCCGTCCAGTTAAAGGTGATTGGTTCATTACCTATGGCCGACGCGCATAAATCAACCGGCCCGCACCCCGGCACATTCAGGGTGTGACTCACCACAAGCCCCCCGACGTGTATCACGAAGGTGTACTGACCGACCCCAAGAATGGGACAGCCATCGTCTATAATAGTTACCAGGAATGTGTACTTGCCCGGAACCATCGGATTCCACTGAAAGGTGGCGCAAATCGGGATGGGAGGCGAGCAAACCGTGTCCGAGTCGTTGGGATTGGTACAGCTGAAGAAATGCGCCCCAGGAATATTCTTATCCCAGAACATACATATATTCTGAGCAGGCCCGCTGGGCCCCGCTACCGAGTCTGCATCCCAGCCCAATATATTCAGAGAGAAATTCGAGCCGGTACACGTATAAAATTCAAACTGGTTTGGATTCGGCTGGGTACCCCCTATGACCGTATCCACCTCTATGTAGGGGTTAGTATTGGCACAGTTTAGCACCGTGATCTGCATGTCCCTCACAATGGTATTGATCAATTGGCCATTCCGCCACTCCTGTACGTAAACGCACATTACAGCTACCTGAATACTTCCGGGAGTAGGCGTAATGGTAATGTCACCCGTGGCAGAGTCCATGACGACGGTCCAATCTGGTCCCAGAGGCGAGGTCGGACTGGCGCCGCCCGTGTACGTAACCGGGGTACTTGCCGCGGTCGAACAGGGGCCGAGATAGTAAACGAGTGAGTCCCCGTCCGGGTCAAAGGCACCCTGGTTGAACACGAAGGTATTGCCGAGGCATATATAAGGTACAGGTGGGTTCGAAAACTGGGGTGATGAGTTACAAGGGGTTACCGAAGTGTTGAGGGTGGTCGCATTGATAAAGATGTTGCCCGACGGTCCGGTTGTAATGGCTCCGTTGCGGCAACAATCCGAAAAGGACATGACATATAATGAACATGTGGCCGAGCAGATATCATAATCCCTCCACCAGTAAAATTCCTGCACCCCATTGATCGAGGCACCACTGTTGGTACACTTTGTGAATGCGGTGGGGCAAATGGGAGTCACTTCCGTGGTCAACTGAGCGGACCAGGCGGTAACAGGTGCGGGTGCGATACATCCGGATTGTCCGGGTGCGGGAGTAAAAGTTAAGTTTGCAGGAATGGTGGAAATACCACTACAGTCCCGGTAGGCCCGCAGGTGCACACGAATGGTACAGTTGTTGAGACATTCGTAGGTG
The DNA here is from genome assembly GCA_020635905.1 of Bacteroidia bacterium. Lineage (GTDB taxonomy): Bacteria > Bacteroidota > Bacteroidia > J057 > JADKCL01 > JACJYV01. The sequence goes on along the minus strand of JACJYV010000002.1, from coordinate 1,027,111 downwards.
AGATCCACCCCCATGTTGTGGGAGGCTTTAACGTTGGAAAATCCAACAATCATTGTTAGCAAAAGCAGGCTAAAAATTAAATGAACTTTCTTCATGTCCTTTATTGAAGTAAAAATTCTTTCCAAAGTAGGGTCTAAGTCGAACAAAAATAGATTATTTTTAATTGAGCACCAAGGTTTGTTCCCTGAGCTGTAATTAAATCGGGTTGTTTGGGATTAATTGAAAATTATTCTGTTGAAAATAGGACCTGACCGGTAAACCCATTTCCCCACAACCCCAATCTACATTCTGTTGAAAAAAACCAATTGACTTTTGACTTTAGAATTTGCATGATCAAATTTATCTAATCTTTTCAGCCCAAACAAGGACGCTGCTTTTTTTCAGAAAAAATATTTCCCTTACGATATGGGTATTGCAGGCGATTTTAATTGAATTATTCTGTTGAGCCCGATCCTGGTCCAGGCCTAAAAAAGGAAATTTCAAGCCGGACCCGCCCCGAACCGTTCAAACGGCAAAACATACAGTTTGGCCCCATGTCTGACTGGGCCATCTTTCTTTGAAAGCATGGAAAAAAATTGTAATTTGCGAGTTATTCCGGGATTTCAGTAAAGTCCATAACCTGCTGAAAGCCTTGAATTTGGGGATTTAGGCGTACAAGTAATCCAACACCTGAGCAGGGAGCAATTTTGAGCAGGACAAAAGATTACAGGCAAAGGGGAATCCCGGTTAAACCCGGAATTTTACCAGCCAAATCTTGAAAATTACCACTGAGTCGGATGACGGCTAAAATGTGGTGGTTTTTTTAGAAAATTGTAATCCTGAACCACCATTATTATTTTTGATTATTCTTAGTACCACTATTTAAACTTTGGGCATGAAGAACGGAATATTAAGGACATTTGCTTTTCTGCTTTTTACCATACCCTTTTTCTTTCAGAATGCATCCGCATCTCACATGAAAGGAGTGGATATGACCTATGAGTGCTTGAACAACTGTACCATCAGGGTACATTTGAGGGCCTACAGGGATTGCGGCGGAACTACTGGTATTGCCAATACCATCAACTTTGTTCCCAGCGTGAGCGGCTGCGCCGCTCCCACCCCGATCGGAAACTGGTCTGCCCAGGTAACGACCGAGGTAACCCCGGTTTGTCCTACTCAAACCACCAACTGCTCCAACGGAAGTTTCCCCGGAGTGGAAGAATACTACTGGTGGCGCGATTATAACATTTGTAACGCGGGTAACTGCTCATTTACCATCACCTGGGATGGCTGTTGCCGAAATTCAAACATTACTTCACTGAGCAACGCAGGAAGTCAGAATATGTACACGGGTTCGACCGTTCTCAACACGACCCTCTCCACCTGCAACAGCTCCCCTCAATTTACCAACCCTCCTGTACCCTATGTATGTGCAGGTCAATCATTTACCTTCAACCAGGGAGCTTATGACCCGGATGGCGACTCTCTTTCCTACGCCCTCGGTCCCTGCTACCAGGGTGCTAACCAGTCCGTAACTTATGCTTCTGGTTTTAGCGCGAATGCTCCTCTTGGACCCTCCTGGACCGTTAGTATTGACCCCGTTACGGGTGACATCACCCTTTCGCCCAACCCGGGCAACGCCCTGGTTGCTGTTCTCTGTGTGTATGTATATGAGTGGCGAAACGGACAAATTATTGACAACATCGTGCGCGATATTCAGATCACCGTTCTGGCCTGTAATAACGCTCCGCCGACCACCACGGGTCTGACCAACCTCTCCAATGGTATCATCAACGGTCCTTTTGAAGTAACCGTATGTCTGGGTACCAACTTCACAATTGATTTCCCCATTACTGACGCCAACACGGGCGATATTGTTACCGCTTTCTGGAACTCCAACATTTCTGGTGCTTCCTTCTACCAAACTGGTAACCCCAGCATTCAGGACACCATTGTGGGTACCAACCCCTCCGTTACCCTGCAGTGGACTCCCAATGCCATTGGTTTTTACACCTTCCTGGTAACCATGCAGGACGATGCCTGTCCTTTGCTTGGGCAAAACCAGTTTACCATTAAGGTTAATGTGATAGGAGGTCTCCTGGGAGCCTCGGCGGGATGGTCCTCGATCGGTTGTACAGACGTGGCGTTTACCGCTAACCCTGGAAGCGCGGGTACAGGACCTTATACATATCTTTGGAACGGTACGGGTAACATTCCACAAAACCCGAATAATACCAATCAAAACATGACTCATACCTTCCCGAGTCCGGGAACGTATTATACCTCAGTTACCATTTCAGATAATAATGGCTGTTTCCAGGTAATTCCTGACACCGTAGTTGTGACCACTGGTCCTACTGCAGACGCAGGCCCGGATGTTTCCATCTGCTCTGGTTACTCTACTCCTTTGGGTGGTCCTGCAATCTCAGGCCAGACCTACCTCTGGTCTCCGGGTACAGGATTGAGCAGCACAACGGTTTCTTCCCCCACCTTCCAGCAAACAGTTTCAGGCAGCCCGGTTACCACTGTATTCACCCAGACCGCCAACGACGGTTTCTGTACCTCCATGGACTACGCTACGGTTGTGGTTTACCCCACTCCTACTGCGAGCATTGTGGGAACTGCGAATATTTGTGACGGAAGCAGCTCTACTCTGACCGCCTCAGGTGGTACTTCTTTCCTCTGGAGCACAGGTGATACCACGGCATCCATTACGGTTAGCCCTGCCGTATCCACAACTTACTCAGTAACCGTCATCGACAATGGCTGCGCCAGCGCACCCGCCCTGTTCACTGTGAACGTATCTCAGGGCCCCACTGCCATTGTCAGCGGTACCAGCGATGTTTGCCCGGGCGGAAATGCAACCCTCACGGTTGTAGGAGGAACTTCCTGGCTGTGGAGCACGGGTTCCACCAACCAGACCATTACCCTGCCTAACCTGCAGAATAACACCACCGTTTTTGTTGTTCCTTCAGTAGGCACCTGCTCAGGTCTGCCCGTTTCCTATACGGTCAATGTGTACGATGCTCCTTCTGCTAATTTCCTGAACAGCACGGCCTGCTATCTGCAGCCCACCTCCTTCACTGACCTTTCTTCCGATCCCAACGGATTGGTGACTGGCTGGAGCTGGAACTTTGGCGATCCCAACAGCGGATTCCAGAACCAGTCCACCACCAAAAATTCTGCTCACGTGTACACAGCTCCGGGCACCTATAATGCCACCCTTATCATCACCTCCAGCAATGGATGTCGCGATACGGTGACCAAGAGTGTAACGGTGAATTCGCTGCCTCAACCAGACTTTACCTTTACCAACGTCTGCGAAGGTCTGCAAAACTCCTTCACCAATACCACCCCCGGAATCATTCAGATTTATGGTTGGGATTTTGGCGACAACGCTTCTGCCACCACCCAGAATACGGCCCACACTTACGCAAATCCCGGCTTCTATAACGTAACCCTGACCGTGACCGACGGAAACGGATGTGTGAACAGCAAGGAGAAAGCCGTAGCCGTTTGGCCAGAGCCCGAAGCAGATTTCACCTGGACCAATAAGTGCTTCAACAGCATTACTGAATTCCAGAACACTTCCACCCTGAATGATCCCTACGGAACCACCCTGGATGCTTCAAGCTGGAACTTTGGCGATCCCCCGAGCGGGGTGAACAACACCTCCAACATCGCCAACCCTACTCACAATTACCCCGTAGGTTACACCTATAACGTAACCCTGACCGTTACCTCCTCCAGAAGCTGTAAAAACACCGTGACCATCCCGGTCGAGGTGGAAGCCATCAACCCGCTGGTGGGAGTGTATGACTCAGTTTGTCTTGGATTCGCTGGCACCCCACGGGTGACCAACATCCCCAACGGCATGACCGTAGAGTGGTATTACACCCAGGATGGAACCAATCCATTCAACGTGGGTCCCAAGTATAATACACCTCCGCTTTCCAACGACATGACCTACTGGGTAGGCATGCTGGATCAGTGGGGTTGTAAATCCAACAAGATCCCCGTGTATGTTGAAGTATTGCCTTATCCTGGTGGAAACTTCGTGGCTGACCAGACTCAACTGGAAATTCCCAATGCCATCGCAGAATTCAATTATGCCCAGACGAATCCCAACGTGGACATCGTGGCTTACTTCTGGGACTTTGGCGATGGAACCACTTCTTCCTCACCTAATCCTGTACACCAGTACACCCAGCAGGGAGAATACACGGTTACTCTGACCCTGATTGACGAAAATGGTTGTGAATACACCTTCACCCAGTACGAATACATCACTGTGGATCAGAGAATCCGTCTTTATGTACCCAATGCCTTCACCCCGAATGGCGACAACGTAAACGACGAATTCTTTGTGGGTCACCGTCTGATCGAGAATTTCGAAATGATGATCATGGACCGTTGGGGTAAGGTGATTTACCAAACCACCAACATCAACTTTTCCTGGGATGGAACAGATGCCAGCGGTCAGAAACTGCCCGAAGGTGTGTATGCCTACGCCATCCGCGCCACGGCTTACGACGGGTACAAGTTTGAGAAATCAGGAACCATTACTCTGGTGCGCTAAGACTGAAAGCAATATTTGAGTAAATAAAGAAGGCGGGCTGCAAAGTCCGCCTTTTTATTTGGGATGATTTTTGGGATTGGAAGGATCAGAAATAAAGCTCCAAAATTCCCTTTCATTAATCTTGGAAAAGTAAATGCGTTCAACGGGAAAGATTCCAGATCCAGTCGCCCGACTGGGATAGGTAGCCCATCTGGTCGCCTTTCTCCACCTGGATCAGGGATTGATTCTTTTTGAGGATGTCGAAACTGACGGGCACCACTTCCACTCCACTTGCGTCAATCACGCCAAAGATTTGCTCCTGTTTCACCCTGACCAGACCCTCGGCATATTTTCCTATCTCATCGTACTTGACGGGGGTCACAAAAGTGCCATAGCGATCGATCATGCCCCACTTATTTCCCTTGCGCACCAGGGCCAGGCCCTGGCGAAAATCGCCTACCTCATCATATCCTTCGCGTACCACCAGCACGGAGCCTTCATTCACAAAGCCCCAGCCTTTGCCATTGGTCAGGACCGCGGCGCGGCCTTCGCTGAAGTCCCGCACCTTGTCGTAGCTGAGCGGCACCGCTACTTCTCCCCGGGGATTGATGAAACCCCATTTGCTGTTGCGGCTGACAGCCGCCCGCTGTTCCCGAAAGGCCCGAACTCCCCCGTATTCCCGCCTGATCACTTCCCGGCCGGTCGTGTCAATGAATCCCCAGCGGCTTTGTTCATAAACTGCAGCAAATCCTTCAGAAAAATCGCCTGCATTGGGAAACTGGAGGGGAATTACTTCCTCTCCTTTGTAATTGATAAAACCCTGGCTCAGTCCCGAGCGGACCCTAGCCAGCCCGTTATAATAAGGATGGATTTCGGTAAATCGGGGGGTAAATAAAAGATTGCCAACGGAGTCAATCATGCCCCACTTTTCCTCTTCCTGGATGATGGCCGTGCCATTTTCAAAGGGTGATATAGAAAAAAAGCGGGGTTTTAAAACCCATTTTCCCTGTTTATCAATCAGGCCAAAGGTGGTTTTGCGTTTGGCAATGGCCAGGCCGTTTTGAAAATCAAAAGCCTGGCTGAATTCGGGTTCTATGCTGAATTTGCCGTCCGGGTTTAAATAGCCAAAGGCAGATCCTGATTGGACGCAGGCCAGTCCGTCTGAAAAGTCGCGGGCGCGAAGAAAGGGAATTTCATTGAGCAAACTCCCCTGGGCGGACACAAAAGCCCAGCCTTTGCGAAATCTCACCCGGGCAAATCCCCCTTTAAAATTTTCCACTTCAGGGAAGCGGGGCTCCACCACCCAAGCGCCGCTGGTGTCGGCAAAACCCCACAGAGAATCTTGCTTTACCTTTACTTTCCCTTCGGAAAAGTCGCCTGCATCCTGAAATACAGGATCGAGCACCATGCGACCTTCTGCATTGATGAATCCACATTTGGATTGGGCATTGCCAACGCGAAACAGGCGGCGGTCGCCCTGGACATTCATTTCCACGATGGAACTGTATGCGGGGCGGATGATCCATTGAAAAGAGCGGTCGATCAGACCCCACCTTCCTTCCTGGCCTCTGGCCCGGCAAAGTCCGTTTTCAAAATTGCGGCAGTAGGAAAAAACAGGTTCCCGGACCAGGTTGCCGCGATCATCCACAAACCCCCATAATCCGCCCTCGCAATAGGTAATCTCCTGGTATTGACGCCCGGTAACCGGATCTGACTTTGAGGTCGAACCCAGGCTGTCGAGGGAAGGTACGTCTTCGGCGGAAGTGATAACGCCCCCCAGGTTGATGCGGGCCAGCCCTTCCTGAAAATCGCCAATGTAAGCACATTTGCGAAAGGAGATCAGGTTGCCGCGGCGACCCAACAGGGCGTGTTCGCCATTGCCAAGTACCACCCGGGCCACTTCGTGAGTTGAAAAATCTTCGAGCTGAACTTCGCGCAGGCTGGGTTCGAGCAACTCCTTGCCAGAACGGTGATCCACCACTCCTTTTTTGATGCCGTTATTCGGGCCGGGAACATCCACCAGGGTGATGGGAGAATTGGGCACGAGTTGTACGCGGTCATAGGTGGGACGAATCAGAACGGCGTTGGTTTGGGGATTGCGCAGGCCCCATTTTCGGGCCCCCGAGGCAAAATACCATCCCACAGTGGAGGCATTTCCCTCAAAAAACCGCTCTGAGGAATCTATTTCCTGGTCTCTGATCAGGACGATACGCCTAACGTTGGAGGGTGCGCCTTCCTGGTCGAAGTAGTAATACTCCCATGTTCCATTTTTGAAGCCGCGGGCCGCGGTCATATAAATGTAAACTTTTTCATGTTCGAGGGGGGCAATGAGGGTGCCCTGATCGTTGACCAGGCCCCAGCGACCCTGGTGCCGCACTTTGGCAATGTGATTGTCGTTGAATGGACCTATGTAATCGAAGACCACGCGGCGGGTTTGCTCGCCCCGTTCGTTGAACCAGCGCAGGGCTCCCTCGACCCGGCCAAGGTAAAGATTGGGTTTGATCTCTGTGATTTCGTCGAATTTCACGGGCATCACTTTCTGGCCGCGGGCATTGATCATGCCCACTTTATTTTCGAGGCGAATGATGGCATAATCTTTGGCGGCAGTATCTATGCCCTGCCACATGGGTTGCCCGATAAGTTGTCCTTTGCCATTGGCCAGGCCCCAGTAGTAGCCAGCGCGGTAAGCCAGCCAGTTGGGAGCGATGGCGCGCACGTTGTCGAATTTTTCGGGTAAAATTTCTTTGCCCAGGCTGTCGATCATGCCCCAGTGATTGGATCCCTGAATGGCAAAAAATCCGTGCCCGGCATAGGTAAGGTTGCGCCAGACAGGCGGGATGATCTCTTTTCCGCGGTTGTCGAGCAGCCCCCATCGCTGTCCCCGCTGCATACGCAGGGCAAAGGGGGCGATCCTTTCCAGAGCCTCCCACTGAGGCTCGATCACCACCTGACCAAGGGTATCCATCAGGCCCCAGCCATTGACATCTTTGAAGATGGCTTCGCGCCCTTCTGAAATGCGTAGGTCCTCATACTGCGCCTCGATCACTTCTGCTCCAGAACGGTTGACCAACCCCCATTTTCCTCCCTGGCAGGTGTCGTAGTCACAATAGCCGCCGATGTTGGTGCGGGCCAGACGGCCCGCGAAATTTTCGATCAAATCATAGCGGGGGGAAAGTTCTGTGCCACGGTTGAGGTTGATGAGGCCCCATTTTCCGCCCGGACAGGGCTCTTCTGCACAGGGAGGCGCCTGGTTGACCCAGACCAGGCCGGGGATTTTTTCTTCCAGCCAGGTATAAGCGTGAGGTACGAGCAGGGTACCATCGAAGGTGATCAGGCCGTATTTTCCGTCCACCACGGTGACGGCGCGGTCACGGTAGAGAGAGGGGATACCGTCGTAGGCAGGTTGGACCACAGGTGCACCCAGGGAGTCGACCAGGCCCCATTTTCCATTTTTGCGCACCGGAAATGCCTGTCCATGTACCCAGGAAAGGGCTGGCAACAGGAAGATCAGCAGGAGCAATTGGCGATGCATATATTCGGTTTGCGGTTTACGGTTTACAGTTCCGGGTTGTGAATTTTAGGTTTTGAGTTGAAAAGGTTATTGGTAGAGGCCTTCCAAAAACAAAGCTGGTCAGGGCGGACATAGCTGAAGAAAGCGGAGTAAATGAGCATTTCTGAAACAAGTCCAACGCTGAGATTCATGGTTTTTGGGGGTGCCCTTGGGTAAAGGTCTGGATTTGGGGGTGATGAGTTGCATGGGGGATGGTTTTTTATGCTTTTGGGCTATAATTTAATGAGAACGGGGCAATTGACCATACTTCCGGGATAAAAGTAGGGTGGCGGGCCCGGATGCTTCGTTTGCGTAAGGTGCCTGGCGGGTGCCCGACACTTTGGAGGGCAGTGGCGCCCCCCGCAAAGGATTTTGGGTGGGGCGGCACGGATCCCGAATGTTTTCGGGAGAACCCCAGAAGGGACCGACCCTCCGAAGATTTCGGAGGGATACGCCCAAAAAATTCCCCACTTTAGCTGATCTGAAAGCAATTTGATAGCTTTACGGGGCATGCATGACGTGATCATCGTTGGTGGAGGCCTCGCGGGGCTGGTGAGTGCCCGGCTGTTGTCGGGGGCGGGACTGGACGTGGCGGTGATCGAGAAAAATGTGTATCCGTTTCATCGGGTGTGCGGCGAATATGTGTCGAACGAGACGCTGCCTTTTTTACAATCTATTGGTTTTGACCCGTTTGCGCATGGCGCAGTGGCGATTTCCAGGTTTGGGCTGACCTCGCCGCGGGGTACGCAACTGGAACTGAAGCTGGATCTGGGGGGATTTGGACTGTCGAGGTACAGCCTGGATGAGCAATTGTATCTGCTGGCACAAAAGCATGGGGCGAATTTTTTGCTGGGCGAAAAGGTGGTGGGAGTCGAACGGAAGGGTGATTTTTTTGAGGTGGAAACGGGAAAAAATGAACGGCTACCAGGCAGGCTGGTGATAGGTGCCCAGGGGAAACGATCGAATCTGGATGCGGTGCTGAAACGGAAATTTTTCAGTTCGCGCTCTCCCTGGGTGGGGGTAAAACACCATTTACGGATCGATCATGCGGCGGATCTGATTCAGTTGCACAATTTCAGGGACGGCTATTGCGGGATTTCGCGGGTGGAGGGCGACCGGGTGTGTCTGTGCTATCTGGTTTCGCGGGAGCAGGTGAGGAAATATGGCAATATTCCTGATCTGGAAAAGAATTTGCTGAGTGAAAATCCGCATTTGCGGCGGATTTTGAGTTCGGCGGAATACCTGTACGAGAAGCCGCAGGTGATCAATGAAATTTCGTTTGCGCCCAAGCCGCTGATCGAGCAGGGCATTCTGATGGCGGGTGACTCAGGGGGCATGATTGCCCCCCTGTGCGGAAACGGGATGGCCATGGCCATCCATGCGGCAAAGCTGCTCTCTGAGCAGATTATTCCCTTTTTTGAAGAAAAAACGGACCGCGCGGGGCTGGAAGCCAGTTATTCCCGGGCCTGGCGGCAGGAGTTTGGCACCCGCCTGCGGGTGGGTCGCACGGTGCAGGGATTTTTTGGCAACCCGACGGTAACGGAGGGTTTTGTGCGGATGTTTAAGGCGATGCCGGGAGTTTCAAGGTGGGTGGTGAGGCAGACGCATGGGGAGGTGGTTGGTGGTTGTGAGTCAGGTTGACAGTTCTGGTATGTGGTTTTTTTCGTATTTTGAGGATTAAATCAATTTATGGAATTCCGGAAAATTTGCCTGAGCCTTGTTTTGCTTTCCTTTTGGGGAAGTATGGTTTGCGGCCAGACTTTTTTTCGGGTTTTGGGGGTTGACGGGCATTTTGAGGGGCCGGTTTCTATGGCCTGTGATGCAAATGACAATTTTTATGTGGGAGGATGGTGGGGTGACTCGACCCTGGTGATGAAACTGAACTCAAACGGGGACCGCATCTGGAGTAAGTGGTACAGGTTTTTGCCCGGTTTGTGTGCAGAGCGGGTCAATTCACTGCGGATCACGTCAGACAATAATATTATTGGAGTAGGAGAATGCACTCAGGGAGCGAATTCTCAGTCATTTTATTTCAAAATCGACCTGAATGGAAACCTGCTCTGGGCGCACCGCAATACCAATTCCAGCTACACGGTTTTTCTCAGTATCGTGGAGAAAAACGCAAATGAATACATTGTCCTGGGAGGCAACAACCCCGGGGCGGAAATGAATGGCTTTTTGCGGGGTATTGATGCAAGCAACGGGAACAAAGTCTGGGAAACCCCGGTCTTCACCCGGTCTTATTACAGTCTGGATGATTTTCACTACCCCCTGATCGACGGGGGGAACCTGTATGTTTTGGGTCGGGGAATGGCAGCTGATCTGAATCTACAGGCCTCCCGGCCTTGTTTGAGCCGCTTTTCCCTGCAAGGGAGCCCTCATTGGTCACGCATGTACGTATTGCCTCCATTGCAAACGGCCCGCCTGTACAGTGGCAACTTTGCCCTGGACGGGGACTCCCTGATTGTAGGGATGGAAGGCGATTTCAGTGGAACATCCTCTAACTTTACCCCCGGACTTTTCTCACTGGACAAAAACGGAAATATTGGCTGGGCCAAAAAATATCCTTTTATGGGATCAGGAATGACCCTGGTGCGGGATGTTTTGGTGGTGAACGATGGATTTCTGGTTTGGGGAAGCAATCAGGATCAACCCATTGGCTTGTTCCTGTTCAAAACAGATAAAAAAGGAGTACCCTTGTGGGGAAAATCCTATGACAGCCCAGGCAATAGCCTGGGGCTGAACTACAGAAACAACCACTCGGCTCTGATCAGAAACGGATTCCTGTACGCGGTTGGAACAATTGAGGTCAATGGAGGAGACCGGGACATTTTTTTCATGAAAGCTGATTTGAACGGAGAGGTAAGTTGCGGAGTGGATGTCATAGATGTGCAGGTGCCGTATAATGTCATTTCCAATCCGCAGGATGGATTTTACCCTTTCATTACCCAAAACAATCCTGTAACGTACGGTACTGCATTGCAGGGAACGGGTTCTGTTACCCTGCCCAATCCATGTGAGCCCCTCCCCGGGTTTGGATTGGGACCCGACCAGTTTCATTGTACAGGAACCCCCATTCTGCTCGATCCCCAGGTGAATGCCACCTCCTATCTTTGGTCTGACGGCAGCACAGGGCCTGTGCTGCAGGTTTCGACGGCCGGCACCTACTGGGTGGAAGTGGAAGAAAATTGTTGTTTCTGGAGGGATACCATCGTGATCAAAAACCAGTCACCCTATGGATATATCCTGGGAAAAGATACATCCATGTGTCCGGGAGATTCCTTTTACGCCAACGCAAGCGTGGCGGGAGCTACCAATTTCCTGTGGAACACAGGTGCCACTCAGCCCGGAATCTGGATTTCCTCTCCCGGCGTTTACATAGTGAATTTCAAAACAGACAGCTGCCTGAACAAAGACACCCTGGTGGTGGATTCAGGACTGGGTGCAACCTTGTATCTGGGCCCGGACACGGCCCTTTGCCTTGGCGACACCCTGTTTTGGAATTTTTCCATTCCGGGCGCGGTTTTTTCCTGGTGGGATGGCAGTACCCAATCTTTCAACCAGACGACTGAGCCGGGAACCTACTGGATCTCGGCCGCCAAGCCGGCCTGCGAAGGCTCAGACACCATTCAGATCAGCCGAAAAACTCCCCCCCATCCAGTGCCTGGCCGGGAGGAACTGATTTGCAAGGGAGAATCCCTGCTCGTGGATATTTCTCAGTCGGGCATGAACTACCTATGGCAGGATGGTTTCACGGGCCCGTTCCGGGCCCTGACAGATTCCGGCGCATATCTGGTAGAAATCAGCAACCGCTGCGGTACGGAGGAGGCCGAAATTCTACTGGATACAGAGGAATGCGAATGCGAGGTTTTCATGCCTAATGTGCTCACCCCCAATTATGATGATTTCAACGAGACCTTCGGGCTCGAAGTGAACAGCGACTGCCAGGTAAACTGGTATGAACTGGTTATTTTTGACCGCTGGGGACACAAGATTTGGGAGTCGCACGACATCCATGACCGCTGGGATGGAAAATACGGGAGCAATCTTGCCACGCCAGGCGTCTATTTTTATGTGGTGCAATTTTCCGGCACGGGAGTCATCCGCACGGTGGAGCGCCGCCTGACCGGAACGGTCACCCTGCTGCGGTAGCCCAGGGCCAGAAGGTCAAAAGGGTAAAATAAAGGATCATACAGATCGAGGAGATCACATTCAGCCGCATGGTGGATTTGAAATCCGCGGCATTTTCATCTTTGCGCACCCGCAGGTACCACAGCCCAAAATACACCAAAGTGGGAAACAAAAAGGCCTGAAAGGCCAGGAAATGCCACAGCGTATGAAAATGCAGGAAATAATAAAAAAATCCGGCATTGGCGCCGAGGAAAAAGAGGGCTGTGAAATGAAAGGTGCCCCGGATGCCCAGCATTCTGCTGAGGGTGCGGTCGCCCCGGCGACCGTCTTCTGCATGCTGGTAAACCTGGGTCATGGGGTAGGACCCCATCAGCAAAAGCGAGGTCAGCAGGGCAGGAAGCCAGGCTTCCGCCTGGAGCAAATCCACAAAATCCCAATGATTAAAAACCAAAAGGCAGGCCAGATACGTAAATGCTCCCTGAAAGAGTCCCACCGCCAGCCAACCCGTCACAGGCAACGCCTTGAGGCGAATCTTGTCCCAACTGTAAGCCTTGGAAATCAACCCGTAAATCAGCAACATGAGCGCAAACTTCCAACTCAACCAACCTGCCAGCCCCAGAGCCACCGCATCCAGGCCCAGAGAAAGCCACAGCAGATCATTTTCCACCCGGGGTGGTTTTTCCAGTCCGCCTATGCTATCTTCGTCCCGGTCAAAATAGCTGTTGAAGCCATTGCTGGCCGGATACAGAAAAAGGTGCAGGATCACGAAAACAAGGCCCGCCTCCAGCCAGTTAACTTCCTTTGCCTGACTTAAGGCAAATGAAAAAACAGGCATCAGAAAGATGGAAAAGGGAATACGAAGATGAAGGATCGAGGATTTTGTTATCATAAGCAGAGAATCAAATAAAGCAGAAAATGTCCCCAAAACCAAGGTCCTTTATTACCCGCATTGGAACGGCGGTTCCAGCCTATAAAATTCCGCAGCGCAAAGCGGCCGAATTCATGTCGCGGACCGTGGCCCGCGACGAGGAAACCAGCCGCAAAGTGCAGGCCCTTTACCGGGCCACTGGCATCCGCGAGCGCTATTCCGTGCTGGATGATTTCATTTCCCCCAACGGACATTCCCTTTTTCCACCCAACGAAGACCTCGAACCCTTTCCCACCACTGCGGCCCGCATGGACCTCTACCGTCGCGAAGCCTGCCCCCTTGCAGTGGCGGCCGTCAACGACGGCCTCAAATCAGAAGATCTTGCGGGCATCACCCACCTCATCACGGTGAGTTGCACGGGCATGTATGCTCCAGGCCTCGACATCGACCTGGTGAAAGCCCTCGGCCTGAGCGGCTCGGTCGAACGTACCTGCATCAATTTCATGGGCTGCTACGCAGCATTCAATGCCCTCAAAATGGCGGACGCCGTGGTAAAGGCCCGGCCGCAGGCCCGGGTCCTGATCGTATCCGTGGAACTTTGTTCCCTCCACCTGCAAAAAGACAACAGCAAAGACCAGCTCCTGGCCAATTCCCTCTTTGCCGACGGCGCAGCCGCAGTACTGGTCGAAAATCAGCCACGAAGTGGCTGGAATTACAGCCTGGAGGCCTTTTTTTGTCAGCTGATCCCCGAAGGGGAAAGCGACATGGCCTGGAAAATCATCGACACAGGCTTTGAAATGCGGCTTTCAGCCTACGTACCCGATCTGCTGGCCGGGGTGGCTGACCAGGCCCTGCAGTCCCTCATGGGCAACTTGCCCGTCAGTTCAGACCAGATTGATCATTTTGCCCTCCATCCGGGCGGGGTACGGGTCCTGGCGGCCCTGGAAAAGGCCCTCAACCTGCCCAAAGAGGTCAATTCAGCCAGCTACCATGTGCTCAGGCATTATGGAAATATGTCGTCGGCCACGGTGCTCTTCGTGTTGAAGGAAAAGCTTCGCCATCTGCAAGCCGCCGACCACCAAAGCTGGCTGTTGAGCATGGCCTTTGGCCCCGGCCTTACCCTCGAGTCAGGGGTTATGCAAATCATCTTCCAGGACTGATATGCCCGATTTTTCCCGCCGTTCCAACCAACCCGAACTCATGGACGACCTTTCCCTCGAAGGAGCGGCCCTGGCCCGCAATCTGGAGGAACTGGAGGTGATCAATCGCCTGCTGGGCGGCAATCAGGTGGTCTTGGATGCGCTCCATCAGTTGCTGAAGGGCCGCAGGCCCGAAGATGGACCCCTTCAGATCGTGGATCTGGGTACGGGCGGGGGCGACCTGCCCCGCACCATCGTCAAATGGGCGCGTAAGCGCGGCCTGGCCGTACAGATCACGGGCATCGACGCCAATCCCTTCATGATCGGCTTTTCACAGCAAAAAGCCAAAGATTTCCCCGAAATCACCTTCGAACTGGCCGACCTCTGGTCACCCGAATTTCAGGCCCGCCAATTCGATCTGGCCATCTGCAGCCTCTTTTGCCACCACTTTTCCGCCGATGAACTCATCCCCCTGTTTCGCCAGATGCACCGCCAGACCAGAATGGGTTTCATCATCAACGACCTCCACCGTCACCCCCTGGCATACTACTCCATACAATTTCTCACCTGGCTCTTCCGCGGTTCTTACCTGGTCCGTCACGACGCGCCCCTCTCCGTCCTCCGCGCATTTTCCCGCCGCGAACTGCAGGACCTCCTTTCCAGCTCAGGCCTCACCCGCTACCAACTCAAATGGAAATGGGCCTTCAGATTCCAGCTCATTGTCTTCCCAAACGGGGGGTAAATGTGGGCGTGCCCCTGCACCCGGCCTGGGCCTCAGGGCAGGGTCGGGCTCAGCCAGGGGTTCCGTGCTCTCAGGTTCGCACCCGCGCCACACACCAGCAAGTGTGTCGCGGCCCTTCCGATCCCTCACGCCCTCGTTCCCTGCCCGGGAAAAAGGTTGAATGAACCAGGTGCCGCCCCTCCAGGGCTATTTCCACCCAGAATCTTCCCCGGGAACCTCTAAAAACAAAGAAAATCAAGGCGAACGCAGAAGAAGAAAGCCCGGTTTGTTAATTGATAATTGATACTTGCTAATTGACTATTGAACCCGGTCCAACCCAGAGATTCGAAGTTTGTAATTTCTATTTGCACACGGTCAATTGCCCTCAGGGAACTTCTAAAAACAAAGAAGATCAAGGCGGACGCAGGAGAAGAAAGCGGAGTTTACTAAAGTAAATGAGCATTTCTTAACCAAGTCCAACGCAGAGATTCGAAGTTTTTAGAGGTTCCCGGAAAATCTCATATATTGACTCCATGGAATCACACCACCTGCAACAATTACGCGCCCTGCTCGACCGGTTTGTGGTCCTTCAGGATGGTGAATTCGACCGGCTGGTCCAAAAAATCCAGTTTAGAAGATATGCCAAAGGCGATTTTTTTGTCCGTAGCGGGGACCATTGCCAGTATCTGGGCTTTTTGCTCGATGGGGTGGCCAGGGTCTTTTTGATCGAAAAAGACAAAGAGTTCAGTTCCTTCTTCAACTTTGGCAACCGCAACCCCCTGGTGTGTTCCTTTGCCAGTTTCCTCAACGATGAACCCTCCCGCGAGAGCATTCATTTCCTCGAAGATTCCGCCCTCCTGCTCATTCGCAAAGACCAACTCGATTCCCTCTACGAAGGCAGTTTCAACCTGCAAAAACTGGGGCGGCTCATGGCCGAGCACAATTATGTCCTGGCTCTTGAGCGCATTTATTCCCTGCAGTTCCTGACCGCCCCCGAGCGTTATGATCTGATGCTGCGCATCTATCCCAACCTGATCAACCGCATTCCTCAGCACCATATCGCCTCATACCTGGGCATTACCCCCGAATCGCTTTCACGGGTGAGGAGACAGCAGGGCAGTTAGCAAAGAGCAATTATCAATGAGCAATTGTGAAGTCGCGCCTGCTTGGTTCTAATCCATTTCACTTAGCATCCCTCAAAAAACTCAATGCCTAACCACCAGTTTTTTCTGAGCGGATATCCCATCCCTGTCGGCCACCAACACATAAATACCATTGGGCAATTCGTGCAAATCGATTTTCATCGCAGGGCCTTGCCAGGAAATTTTTCGCACCTCCCGCCCAAACAAATCCTTCAATACTAAAAGAGTCCCTCTGGGTAATTCTGCTTCAATATTCACCTGTTGCCCGGCAGGATTGGGGAAAACCTGAAACCTGAACTGAGCTGAAATTTGAGGATTCTGAGCCAGCAAAACAGAGTCGGGAGTAAAAACACCCACAGTATCGCCTCCTTTGGAGTAGGCAATCAAATTTCTGTGTCCCTGGCTTTCAAAACAAAACCATTTGAACGCTTCCACCCCCAGGCCCTCCGTATAATAACGCCAATAGTTTGCTTCGTAATAAAGTGATATGGGCATCAAATCCGTATTTGCACTATCCCTGTATGCATACTGCCCCCATCCATCATAGGGAAGTTTTTCAAATAATAATTTCCAACGGCCGTTTATATCCTTTTTTGCCCTTGTAGGCAGGTAGGCAGTTGGATCAGAGCAGTCATAACCAAAGGTGGAATCAGGAGCCCCTTTCCAATAATGCACCGCATTTGGATCGTAATAGGTTTTTTGGAAGGGATATTGTTGGGTGGTGGGATAATCCGCTTTGCGAATCTGCCAGGTTTCATTTTTAACCCCCAGAAAGGAAGTAGTATAGACCAGGTGATCTCTGTTTTGTTCGTGAGCAGTTACCTGCATGGTCAGGGTAATGGTGTCCCCGGTAACTACCCGATTGGTGATGAGTTGCTTGCGCTTCCAAAGGTAGCCATGCTCATCCTGAATGGTGCCCCCTGCAGTCCCGTACTCCTCATATTCAATCATGTCTCCGGGTTGCAAATCAAAGATTTCCCAGTATCCCGGAATTTTCTCTCCCAATGATTTGGAAGGTATGCCGATCAGATCCCATTCCTTTCCATTGGCAGGGAAACGGAGGATGCCGTAAGTTTTGGAAAGCAAAAGGGAATCCTGATTGGAGAATACAATGGTTTTAACGGAGTCAGATTGCCCAAAAATGAGGGCAGAATTTGACAAATACGCTGCATTTGTAATCGTGGCAGTAATATTCTGTGCCGTATCACTGGTCCAACTGGCACCCGGCCCGGCCCGGGTTAACAAGACCATTTGATGAGGACCCTCAAATACGGCTTTGCCATTGCCGTCCAGGCGCATGGTTTTCCCAATCATGGAGGGCTGATTTTGCAACATGTACTTACGAAGGCCGAGCCAGGTTGAAAAAAACGGGCATGTGTCACAATCCAGCATCAGCCTGTTGAGGTGGAAGACACTGTCACTGCCTGCAAAGCCAAGTGAATCCACAAATACAGTCAGGCCGAGGGAGTCCTGAGGTGCCCAAAAGTGCAAATCCTGCTGAAAGCGAAGGGGTTGCCAGGTTTGGGAGTTAACAAATTGAAAAGAAAACAAGAGCAAGCCAGCGAGTAGTAAAGTGTTTTTTTTCATTTTAGTTTGTGCTTGCAGAATTAAGTTAAAAAAAATTTCTGAAAAAAGCTTTGTGCTTTAAGCCACCACACGACATTGGATCAATTATCCCCCAATCTCTAAAATCTAAAATCTCCCTATCCAAAATTTCAAAAAATCAAAACTCAATCCTGTACTGCGCCACAGGAAGAATTCCCAACTGATTCACAACCCGCAGCTCGTTGGCGTCGGGATCGTAGATCTGGAACATGGGGTTTTGGGTGTTGAAAATGTTGGAAATGTCAATCGCAAAAGACTGAGATACTTTCTTGCTGTTGACCATAAGAGCCACCCGGAAATCAGAACGGAAATAGGGTTTGAACTGTTTGCTGTAGGCCTGATCGTCGAGAAAAACGGCGTTGCCTGCCAGTTGGGAAGCGGCCTGGTCAATGGGCGTATATAATTTTCCTCCCGCCAGAGTGGCCTTGGCATTGAGACTCAAAACCAGGGTTTTGCGCTGGTTAAGGTTGAAGTCGGCGCCGCCGAGGATATTCCCTGCAA
Organism: Bacteroidia bacterium; assembly: GCA_020635905.1. Classification (GTDB taxonomy): domain Bacteria; phylum Bacteroidota; class Bacteroidia; order J057; family JADKCL01; genus JACJYV01. Next base: position 1,008,914 of record JACJYV010000002.1, on the reverse strand, counting down.
ACCTGCCGTTGAAGGCCGTATTGCGCCAGACTCCGTCGCTGCCCTGGTAACGCGAATCGTACAGAGAGGCCGTAATCAGGAAGTAATAGTTGCGGCTGAGAAATTTTTCCAGGGTAAATTCCAGACCATAATTGCGCCCGAGACCTGTATTGACCAGGCTGTCGCGCACCACAAACCAGAAATCCGCCCCCTGATTCAGGAGGGAAAAGCTGTTGTTCACTTTGCCCTCGACCGGCGCCCCGTGCAAAATCTGGTAATAGGTTTCGACCCGCAGGCGCAGGTTTTTTGCCAGGGAATTGTCGTAAGCGAGCACAAAGTGCTGGCTTTTGGTAAAACCCAGATCGTGGTTGGAATTGATGAGATTCCCGTTGGCATCTTCGCGCTGGTGGTAATACACAAAGATAGGCTGGGTCATGCTGTGCTTGCCACAAGCCACGGCCAGCGCCTGATTGTGGGGCAGGCTCCAGCGCAACCCGACCCGGGGTTCGAGAGACTGGGAGGAATTGAAAGCCAGAAACTGGTAGTGAAGGCCTGCATTGAGCACCAGTGATTCCGTGATGCGGTATTTCCACTGCACATAAGGCTGAATCAGCTGGGTGGTACCTTTGAAATCCGTGGGCATGACCCAGCGCCCCAGGGCCTGCAGGTACACGCTGTCGAGCAGGTTGAAGGCCATTTGCTCGGCAAAAACCCCCGCTTTGACCGTATGCCTTGCATTGAATTTGCGGTTGTAGGTAAGGCTGAGGGTGAGCTTGTTCTGGTCGGAATAATTATTGTAAAATCCGCCGGGTTGGTGGGTGATCTTGTCCACGGTATCCACCTCAGCCGACATCTTGGTGCCCGACCAGGCCAGGGTGGTTCGAAGGAATGATTTGTCGTCGAGCAGAAGCAGGTGGGAAATGCCCGTGGCAAACATACCCGAAGCAAGCGAGGCATCTGTACCTGCGGGGCCGTAAAAATCAGAGGTGTCGCGCTCACTGTCGAGCACTTTGGCGTCGCTGAGGCCGCCCACCCCAAAGACAGAGAAGGTTCCCGCTTTTTGAGTAGGTACGTTGATCTTGAAAGAGGCGTCCTGAAATTCGGGAATGGCCGAGGAGCCAAAATTGATTTTCAGAAATTTGAACAGGGCCAGGTTATTATAACGGTAGCTGAAGAGGTAGCTGGCTTTGCTTTTCTTCGAAAATGGGCCTTCGGCCAGCAATTCGATCCCGTTCATACCCAACTGACCGAGAAATTCGTGTTCCTGGTCGTTGCCTTTGCGCATTTTCAGGTCGAAAACGCCCGCCAGGGCGTTGCCATACTCGGCTGGAAAGGCACCCGTCAGAAAGTCTGAATTGGCCAGGGTATTATTATTGAGCATGCCAATGGGGCCGCCCGTGGTGCCAAAAGTGGAAAAGTGGTTGGGATTGGGAATGTCGATCCCCTCCAGGCGCCAGAGTACGCCCATGGGCGAGTTCCCGCGGATGATGATGTCGTTGCGGGAGTCGTTGGCGCCATTGACCCCGGCGAAGTTACGGGCCATGCGGGCCGGGTCGTTGAGAGACCCCGCATAGCGGCGGGTTTCTTCAATGGTAAAAGGCCGGGTGGAAACCGTGGCCATTTCATTCTGGGCCTCCGTGCGCTTGGCGGCCACAATTTGCACCGTGTCACCCAGAATGATTTTTTCCTGCAATTCCAGATTGAGCACCACTTCCTTGCCCGAGGAAACCAGGATATTGCGCATAGAAAGTTCCTCGTAACCCAGGTAAGTCACCCGGATGGTATAGCGCCCGATGGGTACTTTGGCGATTGAAAATCGCCCTTCCTCGTCTGTATAGGCGCCACCAATGATTTTTTCAGCGTCAATGATGACCACCGTGGCAGCCACCAGGGGAGATTTGGAATCTGTATCAATGACCGACCCCCGAATGGTCTGGGTAAAGTCCTGGGCCAAAAGGGGCAAAGCCAGCAGCAGGTAAAAAAGGTGTAAAATGGCTTTTTTCATGGGGTCATTTGTGAGGTAAAATTATTGCTTTTATTGGTCTGCCAAAAGAACAAATGGGAATTGGATTTCGGGGAATCTTTTCAATGAAATGGGAGTTTTATTCTACCAAATATTGTGGATTATTCGAGGTAGAATCACCTTATTGCTGGACGGGACCAAAGGGTTCGCTTTTTGAGGATAAAAGGTATTAACACAAAGTTCACCAAGGCCACAAAGAGGACACAGAGGTTTTTTGAGTTTGGCTTATAAATTCAGAAAGGAATTGGGACCTTTAATTACCAAAATTAAAACTGTAAACTGCAAACCGTAAACCGTTTTGACTGTTTAACTATGAAAAAACTCCTCCTACTATTTTGTTTGCTGCTTGGTCTCAATGCTCAGAGCTGGGGACAATTCAATACCCTCAACCTGACAGATGCGCCCTGGGTGACCCAGGAAAACAAGGCCAGTTTACCCAAAGACCTCATTTTTAAAGGCGATTTTCAGGCGGCGGTCAGTTGGGAGGAGAAAGGCGGCAAAGCCTGGCTGGTGGTGTCTGGGATCGATCATGAAGCCGAGGGCAAAAACGACCTGTATGTATGCCAGTACAAGGAAGCAGGCGGGAGTCTGAACCAGGTGTGGGAAATCAAGGATTTTTCCGCGCCAGGCAACCAGGTGGTTATGGTGAATAACAGCCTGCAGGTGCTTGATCTGGACGGAGACGGCCTGATGGAAACGAGTTTTATCTACCATTTCCCGGGCCTGAATCAGGCAGCAGAGGCGATCAAACTGATGCTCCACACCCAGGGCAAAAAGCTGGCTATTCGTGGTTCCAATCCCTTTTTGGACAATCTGATCCCGGAAAAAAACATTGATCCCGCGGTCGATGAATTCCCGCTTTACTTTAAAAATTTCATTTCGGGCGAGTGGGATGAATACATGCAGCATGGCGAGGTGACCTATACCAAACGGATGCTGGCCATCCAGCCCCGTTTCAGGCTGATGGAACTGGAATACCTGATGGCCTCGGGCGGCACCAGCTACCAGTTGCTGGATCCGCAGGGAAACCCGCTCGACCTCGCAGGCGAGGGCGAGGAGCAAATCAACTATGCCTCAGAACTGGTCCTGAGCCAGGACCAGCAAGTGATTTACTTCGCCTATCCTCAGGGGATCGGGCGCTGGGACTGCCGCGAAAAGGCCATCACCACCCTGGCGACCCTTTTTGATGACACGGAGGCCGTTTCAAGCTTTGATTTCTCGCCTTCGGGACGAAAAATGGCTTTTTTTGCCCTGAACAGCAATTATCCCGAAGGCACCCGCCTCTTTGTCCTGACCCTCGACGGGGCAAAAGTGGAGCACAAGCAAAAGCTGGATTTGCCCACCTTCCGCATGGCGGCTGCCGCCTGGTACCTGGATGGACCCATTTTCATTGACGAAAATACAATTGAATATAATCACTGGACCAACCCCGATGACGAAGGGGAAAAACGGCGGGTGAAGATTGAGTGAGGGGTAAAGATGGAGAGAATTCAGAGCTAATCTGCATAAATGAACATCACCCGGATCCTTGCATGGGGAAACTCCCATCCCAAAAAGCTCTTCCTAATCGACGGATTGGGGGCTCTTTTATCTGCTGTTTTGCTGGGAATCGTTTTGGTCAGGTTGGAAAGTGTTTTTGGCATTCCCCAACCCACCCTGTATTTCCTGGCTTCCCTGCCCTGCCTGTTCGCAATATTTGATTTCTACTGCTACCTGAAATTAAAAGAAAATTTCGGAAAATTTCTCAGGATGATCGCCTTTGCCCATCTGCAGTATTGCTGTTTGTCAATAGGATTGATGATTTTTCACAGGGAGCAGGTCACGATTTTGGGTTGGATTTACATTTTGGGTGAAAGTTTGATTGTGGGGGCGCTCGCAATCTTTGAACTGAGAGTTGCAAGAAGTCAATCTGGAAGGTAAATTGGAACCAAATCAGAAAATTGACCATCCTTAATATTCTCTTAAATAATCCCCAATCATGAAAAAAATCCACTACAAAATTGAGATCAACGCCCCCGCGATGCAGGTGTACAAAACCATGCTGGGTCTTGGCAATATTTCCACCTACGAGCAATGGACCGCAGAATTCAATCCTACTTCGACCTATGAGGGAAGTTGGGAGAAGGGCGCCAAAATGTATTTTGTGGGCACAGATGAAAATGGCAAAAGGGGTGGTATGATTTCAGAAATTGCCGAAAACATCCCGGGTGGGTTTGTTTCCATTCGCCATTACGGAATTTTGAATGGGGAAAACGAAATTACAGAAGGTCCTGAGGTGGAGAAATGGGCTGGGGGTCTTGAAAATTATTCTTTTCAGGAAAACCAGGGAAAGACTACTGTAAGCGTGGAAACGGACATTACCGAGGACTTTCAGGAGTATTTTGACTCGACCTGGCCCAAAGCTTTGCAAAAGCTCAAAGAGATTGTGGAGGGGTAGAGCAGAGCCAGAAGCCGCAATTTGTTGGTGTTAAAACCCTATGATTAACGTGACCTTAAACAGGTTGGCAGCTTCCTTGAATCCCAATCCCCTACGGCACCACCTCAAATTCCAGGATGGAATAAAAATAATAATCTGAACTGAGAGCCGTAGTGCACTCGTTTTTGATCATCGCATTGGAATTCAGCCAGACTGGGTTAAATATCGCATTTCCTCCCGTTGCTCCGGGGGGCATAATCATATAAGAATCAGTCGAATAATTCTGAAAAGTAAAAATGGAGCCATTGGCGGAGAAATAGGTATAGACATCTTCCGTTCTTACACCTTCAATTTTCCAGATCTTGCCGGCGGGAACAGTATCAACCCGGGTACCTCCCGTGCAATCACCCGCAATATTCACCACCCGGCTGAAGTTGAGACTTTGGGCAGAAAGACCAGTCACGGAAAAAGCTGTCAAAAGGAATAAAATCAGAGATATTTTTTTCATTGCTGAAGGATTTGGGCCTCAAATTAAGGCAAATTTCAGGGAAATGGAAATGGGGGGTGTTAGTTGTTAGTTCTAAGTTATAAGTTCTCCAGGTGCTAACCTGAACATTCAACTCGCAGCTTGAAGCTTGAAGCTTTTTAACTCAGAACTTCTTAACTTATACCCATGAAGCGGCAGCCCAAACAGCGGTTTTATATGAGTGTGGAAGAGGTCGATCACCTCGCCTCGCGGCTCGGAACGGAAATCCGCAAGGCCATCGCGGTGGCTGGCCACGATGCCCGCCTTTTGCCGCAACTGCAAAAGCTGGAAACCACTGTGGCCAATGCCCACGTCAATCTGCACCAGGCCCTCGGGCGACGCAACCCCACCCTGGCGGCCCGCGAAACCAAAACCCTGCTGGGTTGCAAGGACCAGTTTCTCCAACTCATGCAAGCCCCCACCCGCCTGAAAATCGATCTCAACATCGATTTTTAAAGCTGGAATTATCGCTTCCCGCCGACATTTGTGGTCCAACCCAATTATATCAGGCATATCGCCCCGCCTCTTTTCGCCCGTTTCCCCGGATTTCTTTAACTTGAACCTTCGGTTCAACTCATTCAATTCTTCTTCATGCGCTACCTGATTCTCCTTTGGCTTGGCCTCTCATTCACCTTCCTGCAAGCCCAAACCATCGATCCCGCACAGATCACCATTGCCCGCGACAGCTTTGGAGTGCCCCATATTTTCGCCAAAACGGATGCAGAAGTGGCCTACGGGCTGGCCTGGGCTACTTTGGAGGATGAGTCAGAACTCCCTCAGTGGTTTCTGGCGGCCACCAAAGGCAAACTGGGTGCCATGACTGGCATCGACGGGGTGAAGGTGGACTTTGCCGTGGCCTGGATGGGAGTGCGCGACCGGGTCAATCAGCGCTACGAAAGCGACATTACTCCCGAATACAAAAAAGTACTGGAAGCCTACGCCGCAGGCGCCAATGCATTTGCCAAAGCCCATCCCGAACGCATCACCCTCAAATCCCTCTTTCCCATTACGCCCCAGGACATCTGCGTAGGTCACATGCTGGCTTTTGCCCTGATTCAGGGCGTGGACGGCACCCTGAGAAGGATCGTGGACGGGCGCATGCCCAATCCCTGGAACTCAACTGAAGAGGGTCTGGGCGTAATTGATTCCAACGCCAAAAAACACGAAGGAATTGGCTCCAATGCCTTTGCCATGAACTCCCAAATCACGGACGACGGCAACGTATTTCTGGCCCTCAATGCCCACCAGCCTGTGGAGGGGCTCATGTCCTGGTACGAAGCCCATGTGTGCAGCGAGGAGGGGATGAACATCCACGGAGCCATGTTTCACGGAGGAAATACCCCCTACATTGGCACCAATCCCTACCTGGGTTGGGCCCACACCTCGGGCGGCTACGACGGGGTGGATGTATTTGCCCTGGAAATGCATCCCAAAAAGAAAAACATGTACAAATTTGACGGGGAATGGCTCAAACTGGAGCAGCACAAGGTAAAACTGGTGGTGGGATTGGGCAAAAAGCACAAAACCCGCATTCCTGTCTGGCGCAAGGTCTGGTGGAGCAAATTTGGACCTACCTACGTGGCCGAAAACGGCGTATTTGCGGTCAGAATGGGTTCGATCATGAAAATCACCCCGTCTCAGCAATGGTATTACATGTGCAAGGCCACCAATTTTACCGAATTCAGGAAGGCCCTCGACATGCAGGCCCTGGCCCACTACAACATCATTTACGGCGACAAAAACGACACGGTCTATTACCTGGCCAACGGCCTCATTCCCCAACGGGCCGCCGGTCACAACTGGGGTGGGGTGGTAAAAGGGAATTCGTCTGAAGTGTTGTGGGATGAATTTTATCCGGTCAAAGATCTGGTTCAATTCCTCAATCCCAAATCTGGCTACGTCTTTAATACCAATAACTCGGCCTTCATGGGCACAGACAAAGCCGAAAACCTGGATCCAAAGGATTTTGATCCCTACATGTCCTACGATACGGAGGAAAATAACCGCAGCACCCGTTTTTATGAATTGATGGAAGGGCGGGATAAACTCAGTTTTCAGGATTTTTGGGACATCAAGTACGACACCCGTTTTCCCAGGGATTTCAAGGATTTGCGGGGTTTCAAGGTGGATGGCTTATTCAGCTTCAAACCCGAAGATCAGCCCGATCTGGCCGAGGCCATCCGTCACATCAACGCCTGGGATCGCGGCACAGAAATGGAAAATCCTGATTTTCCGGTCGTAGCAACGGCTTTGTACTACATCAACGAACATTTTCGTCCCAAGGACCAGCAGGATGCGGCCGCCTGGCGGGAAAAAATGCTGGAAGCCATCCGCTTTTCCCAGACCGAACTGATGGAGCATTTCGGCACCCTCGACCTGACCACAGGCGACGTCCAGCGCATCGTCCGCGGCGATGTGAACCTGCCCCTGGGTGGCGGACCCGACATCCTGCGGGCCGTTTACACTGAAAAATTCCAAAATGGCACCCGCAAAATCTGGATCGGCGACTCCTACATGCAACTGGTGCGCTTCACTCCCGAAGGTCCCGAAATCTGGTCACTCAACACCTTTGGCGCCTCCAACCAACCCGACAGCCCGCATTACACAGATCAGATGGAAATGTATTCCCAGAAAAAGATGCGCAAAGTGACCCTGGATAAGGAGGAGGTGCTGAAAAGTGCGGAACGGGTGTATCATCCTGAGTGACGGGGATTAGAAGGGTTCCCTCAATCTGAAATTGCACTGCTTACACATTTGGTGAAATAATTCCGTTTACTAAATTTGTCGGAAAATCAATTAGATGACAACGAATATCGAGTTTGAGATATGCCCGATTGATGAGGCATGTGATGCTATTTCGGAAACGATCAACAGGCATTTTCTGAAAGACGTACTTGAAAGCTTTCGGGATCCTGAAATGGAATCAAAAATTGATCAATACCTTGAGCCAATCAGGGACGATATTTATTGTGTAATTGAGTTTCCCTATGTTGACAAAGTCTTTCGCGATAGTTATTACTCATATTACTCCTCAAAACATATTACATACCAAAGGGATTGTATCAGGGTTTCTTTATTTGAAGGAGAAATTAGTCAGGATGATTTCTTCAAACCCGAAAATCACGAAGAATTACGAAAGAAGTATAAAGGGTACTTCGTGATTCGCCCAACAGTAACGGCATTATTTGGAAGGGCAACCATAAACCCTGAAGCATTTTCTTATAACAATTTCAAAATATGCAGAAGTAAAGACAGTTCAATGGTATTTGGAGTAAAATTCAATACCGAGGGATTTCCCCATAGTTCTCAGGATGGTGAAACTATTTCATGTGCTGAAACAACAATCTGGGGCTTGATGGAATATTTTGGAAACAAGTATCCTGAATACAAACCAACCCTACCTTCAAAAATCATTCAAACCCTGACCAAATATTCCCATGAAAGACAATTACCTTCTACCGGGCTCACAATGGATCAGGTTTCTTATTCGTTGAAGGAATTTGGATTTGGGACCAGATATTATGCGACAAACCCTTACGGAGAAACTCTTGAAAACATAATTGATTATTATGTTGAATCTGGGATCCCCGTCGTGGCAGGTTTGGAAAGCAATGATGCAGGTCACGCCATTCTTGTCATCGGGAAAAAATACGAGGACGCTATCGAGTGGGAAAATATCAGGCGGGAAGAAATCCAGTTTCCGGGAAAGGAAAAAACAAAATTCATCGACGCCACGAATCTGCCATCCAAATATGTAGTTCAGGACGATAACCTCCAACCCTACCGCTTGATTTCCTTAGACAAACCAGGTGAACATTATTCAGATACAGATGCTCAAGGCTATAAAATTGACTCTGTAGTTGTACCCCTTTATCCTAAAATATATTTAGAGGCAGTAGTAGCAAAACAGCTTTTGATTCAAATTATCAAAGATGAAACCGTCGGATTTTCCTTCCCTGAGGATTTTGTCTTCAGATTTTTCCTGGCTTCAAGCAGATCTTTCAAATCTCACATTTCAACATTGTATGAAATGGACTACGCTCTCAAATACACAATAATTTCAGCAAAAATGCCCAAGTTTATTTGGTGCGCTGAGGTTTATAAAAAAGAGGGATATCAATCCCAAATTGCATCAGGCTTAATAATAATGGATGCAACGGAAGCAAATTCTGAATGTATAGATGCGCTTATCTTCGCGGGATATCCTGACAGATGCATCACCATGGTTGAAAACAATTTCGCTGAATTGGGAAATAATTTCCAAAATTATCGTTCGTATAGTAATTTAGCCTGATCGATGAAAAGCAAAAGAGAAAAAATTACTTTTGAAACGGTCAATGAAGGTAACTACACTTTAATTGATCATACCCAAATTGCCCAAGTCAACACCCGGGTGAAGTCCGTAATGAAGGACGTGGTAAAGAAATATGAGAAGAACCAGGTAAAGTCCAGAATTCAGGCTCAGAAACTGATTCTCAACAGCTAATCCCCCCTTACTTCACCCAAATTTCCAGATACCCTGAAATAGGCTGGTAATTGAAAAATGCGAGCATATTTTCCAGGGCTACGGCTTGGTATCTGCCTGAGGCTTCCAGTTTGGCCACAATGGCGGCAGCCCGGTCATAATCTTCGTTGTCGAAATAGCGCACCGTGACGCCCGGGTTGAGTTTGTCCACGGCTTTGGCGGGCGGGGGCACATTGGCTTCCTCGGTAAAATCGTCCACCTTCACTACAGCGCGGATCAGGTTGGCCATGATGGCGGATTCCGAAGTCTGGGCTTGCGAGCAGGGGATAAAACGGACCTCCCGCAGGGCCACGACCTCTTCAGCATCTTCCTGACGGGGATTTTCAAGCTTGATTTTGCTGTTTTTGTAGTCAATGGCCACGGTCTCGAACTGAGAAAAAATGCTTTGCCCGATCAGCAGGGGCGCATCATTGACCGGCATGACAATGGCCTCTACGTTTTTGAGGGTCACATTTCCCAGTTGCACCGTGCGCAGACGCAGCACTTTTCCGGGCACGCTGTTTCCGCTGGCGATTACCACATTCACATTACCCACCACGTCCGCCGAAGAGATTTTTCCGGCATTCACCAGGGTACGATACAGGTCGGCATTGATGGAAATGGTGCTGGCGCCCGTATCAAAAATGAATCTTTTTTGTACCCCGTTGAGGGTGGCATCCACATAGAGCAGGCCGGAAGCCCGGTCTTTGTGAAAGGGAATTTCGTGGGCGACCTGCTGGGCGCGGATCAGTCCCGGGAGCAAGCCCAGGCAGACAATCAAAATGAGGTTTATCCTTTGCATGGCTCAACTGTTTGGTGAATCTTTTTCAGTAATCACGATAATAGCCCCAAAATCTCCGCCCATTTCCAGGGGAGGAAGGTCGCGGAGGTACATTCTGGACACAAATCCATCCAGGTATAAGGCATCCCGACAGGCAAATTCTTCCTGAAAAAACCGGGCAAAATCATAAAAATTAACCAACTGATCAGAGATGACAAACACGGCCTGACCTTCAGGCGTGATGCCCACCCCGCTGCGGATGTGGGTATGGGTGGATCCTTCCGTGAAATTGAGGTTCATCTTTCCGCCACTCAGCAGCATAGGGCCCGATTGGGTGGCAAATTTGATTTCCCTTGGGTCAAACTTCGCGGTAACCGACAGTCCGGGTTGCCCGTTCTCTTTCAGGTAAAATACTCCATTGGGTTGCAGGTAAAAATTGCCGTAGCCCTTGGTTTTAGTAATAAGCGGGCGCATTTCCCTGCCCTCCTCAATGTACAATCCCAGGGGAGCGCCATCCTCCATATACATGCCCCCGTTGGTGGCAAAAAGGAGCTTTTTGCCCAGCTCTTTGCGAACCCTGTTCAGACTGCGGTAGGATTTATCCCCCTTTTTCCAGACCATGCCGGCCTCCTGCGTTTCGGAGTCATAGATGAAATAGCGATAATTTACCTCCCCAAAAGCCAGATTTCCGGTCTGGGGCAATTCGCGGCCACCCGTTTGGATCAGGGGAATTTCCCTGGGCACAACTGAAAGGGTCTCCCGTGCAGGCACGATCTCATGAGCAGGCTCCACCCGGGACGGCTTTTCGTCAATGCGCTCGCAGCCCGCCAGGGAAACCAGCAGGGCTACCGCCAGAATCATTCCGTTGATCAGGTTATTCTTCATAAAAAATGATGAAAGAGGATACAAAATGCGGGCTTCCACCCAGGTCCAGATCTGAAACATGCATGACTGCGCCCCCGCTTTCGAGGCAAAGGGCATCCTGACAACCAAATTTCTCACTGAAAACCTGGGCAAAATCAAACAGGTTGACGGGCCCTTTGGAACGGACAAAAACCGCAAACTGGGTTCCCGTTTGAGGATCTGTATTGATGCCCACCCCACAACGCACGAATTTGTTGGCCGAATTGGGATTGAAGGCTGGATGGACCGCACCCCTGCGCAACAGCAAGGGACCAGATTGAGTGGCGTGGTAAGGCAGGTTTCCATTCCAGATGGGCCCACGGGTAAATTCGGCTGACTCCTGAATAAAGGCTTCGCCCTGAGAAGTGATGCCAAAAACCCCGTTAGGTTTGAGGTAAAAATTTCCCTGCCCGTCGCCCAAATCGGGTTGGATCAGTACCTGTCCGTTGCGGACCAGCAATCCCAGATGCAGGCTGTCATTGGCATAAATGCCGGCGTTCATGCAGAAAAAAGGAACGCCGTTTGCATCCATTCCCTGCACAAAACGGTCGAATCCCTCGCGGCGGTCGTTGAGCAAAAAATCCATGGCCTGAAAGGAAAGGCTGTCCATCTCAATGGAATAGCAGTCAAAATCCACCCCCGCATGGTTTACTGTGCGAAAGGTGGCCTGGCCCCGGACCGGGGTCAGGGCGCCCAGGCAAACAGCCAGCAGCAAAAGTATATTTTTCATCATTTTACTTTTTGATTACGGAAATGATTGGACCAAAATTGCCTCCCTGCTCCTCGTTGAGGCCCTGAATCCACATTTTGGAAATGGCCCCGTCCAGGTAAAGGGCGTCGCGGCAGCCAAAATAATTCAGGAAAAGCGAGGCAAAATCATAAAAGTTGACCTGGCGGCGGGAAATGGCAAAAACCACTTTATGGGAATTGATTACCCCCACCCCACTGCGCACGTATTTATTGGTCGATCCCTGGTTGAATTTGGGATGGATGGACCAGTCTTTGAGCAGCATGGGCCCGGATTGGGTTGCGAATGTGGGATTTTTGTGGTCGTATTCACGGGTATCATCCACAAAGAATTTTCCCTGATCCAACCCGAAAACCCCATTGGGCAACATGAAAAAATTCATTCCTTTCTGCTCGCCGCCATCAGTTTTGTCCAGGGGAATTTTCTCCTCCCCATTTTCAACATACAGGCCCTGAGGCGCATGCGCGGGGGTGTACATGCCTGCATTGGTGATCATGAGGGGAGATTTTCCCTGACTTTCCAGGCTGGTTTTCAGGTTGCCAATGCTGGAATAATTTTCCCCTTTCCCGTCCTGCCAAAAGAGCTGCAGGGTATCGCGGGCCAGGTCGAGTATGAAAATATCAAATTCCTGGTTGAGGAAATCCAGGGTCTGACTGCCCGGCCTGAGGTTTCGTTTCAGGTCAAAGGAACGCCCCGTGAGTGGTCCCAAATCACGATTGAGCATTTTCACCAGCCGTCCAGCCAGGGCGGTATCCTTCTGGTGAGCTGCCAGGCTGTAAAGTGAGTCAGCCAGGATGTTCAGGATGATGGTGCGGCGGGAGGATTCTTCCTTTTGGTTGATTTTGAGCGTCCCGAGTTCCTGGGAAAGGGATTTAATTTCCTCTTCCTGATCGTCGAATTTCCGCTCCCAATCCCGTTTGGAAACCCGCAGGGAATCTTTGAGGCGTTTATTCTCCTTGATCACAGCCTGGTAGTCTTTCCAGGCTACCTTTTTCCCTTCTTTTTGGGTCTGAGCGGGCAAATAATTCCCTCCCCAAAAGATCAAAAGGGCGATTATGGCAAGATTTGCTCTCATTTTCTTTTCAGGATTATGGCTCCACTTTCGTCGGCAGAGGAATGCACCTCCAACACTTTGATCAGCTTGTGCCGCTCGTCGTAGATCGCAATTTTCATGGTACAGGTAGGTACTTTTCCCTCGTCAATGGCTTTGAAGGCTACGAAATGCAATTTCCCTTCTTCCAAAGCGACCTCAATGTGGTCCGTATTGCTGAGGTTTTTGGTTTTATTGCGAATTCTGGCCTTTTCCACCCGCCATACCCCATCCACATTGATGGAAACCACGTCGCCGTCGTTTTCAACATCGTCGTAGTAGTACAGGGTACACATTCCGGTGGGAATCTCCACGATCTCCTTGTAAGTTACCTTTTCCCCGTCAATTTTTTCCGGCAAACCTGACACCATGACCCTGAAGGAGCATTCGGCCTGATTATTGGAAGCGTCCGTGGCCACAAATTTCACTGTGGTTTGTCCGAGGGGAAACTGGTTGCCTGAATCTTTTCCCGCAGTCATTTTCACCAAGGGAGTCGAGCAGTTGTCCGCTGCGTCGGGTGCGGGATAATCCACTTTTCCGCCATCAGAGCCATAATCCACTTGAACGGAAACATCTTCCGGACAGGTCAGGCGCGGAGGCTCGGCATCCAGTACCGTGATCCTGAAATTACAGTTGTATTTGCGCTCGTCCGGAGCAGTCGCCTCAAAGACCAGGGTAGTCTCTCCCACGGGAAACTGATCCCCGCTGACCAGGGCATTCAGGGAGGTCAATTTGCTGCCCTGCGGACCATCAATTTCAGGATTGGCAAAGAGCACCACCTTGTCGCACCGTCCGGGATCGGCATTGACGGTGATATTTTCGGGACACTTCAGGTCCAGGGTAGCGGCTTTGGGAGCGGGCTTTACCTCAACCTTAAAACTACATTTACCCGAATTTCCGCCGGCATCCAGGGCTACAAACTCCACTTTGGTTTTTCCAACCGGGAAAGCGGAGCCCGTTGGCAATCCTTCTTTGAGCTGGGGCCCGGTGGTTTCGCAGTTGTCGCTGGCCAGGGCCTGGGGGTAATTGACCACGGCTTCATTTTCTTCGCTGCGGGCCGTCACCACCTGATCTTCAGGGCAGGTGACCAGAGGAGGTTCCTGATCACGGATGGTAATGGTGAAGGCGCACTCCACGGTTTTTCCGTCGGGGGTAGTGGCCAAAAACTGCAGGTTGGTGATTCCTCCCGGGAAGGCAACTCCACTGGGTAAACCCGTGATGCGGGCCAGGGAAGTCCCCGAAGGGGCCCTGAGATCGGGCTCGGGATAGTCCACCACCCGGTCACAACGGCCGGGATCGGTGGGAAGCACCAGGTTATCGGGGCAGGTCATGGTCAAGGATTCCTGTTTCTGGCGGGCTTTGAGAGTTACCGTAAAGGTACATTCACCCTTATTCCCGGCAGCATCCGTGGCGGCATAAACCACTTTGCTGGTTCCGAGCGGAAAGGCGGCTCCGCTGGCCAATCCAGAGGTTCGCTGGGGAGTAATGGGTCCGCAATTGTCGGTCGCGGTTGTTGCCGCATAATCGACCGGGCTGGCCTGCAGGCCATTTTCCGTTTCCATTTCAATGTCTTTTGGGCAATTTACCAAAGGCGCCTCCCGGTCTTCCACTTTTACCGAAAAGCTGCAATTGGCTTTTTGTCCGTCGGGTGAAGTGGCAGAAAAGACCATCTGGGTTTCGCCTGAAGGAAATTTCTGCCCGCTTTTGAGGCCGCTGACCATTTCCAACTGCGCATTGCGCGGTCCGTTCAGTTGGGGAGCCGCATATTTGACCACTGCATCACAGCGGCGGGCATCGGTCGCGGTCACCACATCAGGCGGACAGGTGAGGGTCAGGATTTCGGGTTTTGCCGAAGTCTGAACGGTGATGGTAAAGGTGCATTGCCCCTGGTTGCCCGAGGCGTCCGTGGCGGTGAAGAGGATTTGGGTGGGTCCAGCGGGAAATGAGGAACCCGAGGGAAGGCCTCCGCTGAGTAGCGCAGCAACCTGCCCGCAATTGTCAGTTGCAGTTGCAGGCGGGTAGGTCACAGGGGTTGAATTCTGGCCAGGCGCAGCCTGAACCTGGATATCTGCCGGGCAGTTGACCTGCGGGGCTTCCTGGTCCTGAATGGTGATGCGAAAGCTGCTCATGGCAATGTCGCCTCTGCTGCTCACGGCTTTGAATTTGACCGAAGAATTACCGACCGGAAAGGCTGATCCACTGGGTAATCCCCTGATTTGGGTCACGGTGGCAGAAGCACAAGGATCCTGGGCCTGGGGAGTGGTAAAATCCACCACCCGCTGGCAGGTGCCGCTTTCGGCAGGCAGGACCAGATCAGGCAAGGATTCCATTTCCAGGCCTGAAAGGCCGGTTTGGGCTGGCTTTTCCTGGTAAAGCGCCAGGATTTCGGCCTGGGTCAAAGCCCGGTTATAAATTCTCAGATCGTCCATGGCTCCCGGGAAAAAATCCGTTTTGCCCGGCACATCCCGCCCGATTTCCAGGGGTTGGGTGTTGGTGGTCAGAGTTTTGGAATAGGCCCAGGTAAAGACTTCGCGGGTATTGTGGTACATTTTTACTGTTGTCCCGTTATAATTGAGCACAAAGTGAGCCCATTTGCCCGAATCAAAAATCAGGTCAACATTTTCGGTAAAATCCGTGTTGATGGAAACGGTTCGGGAAGTGGCCTGGAAGCGAAAATGCGGATTGGGATCCGTTTCGTTGGCCTGATCCGAATGGCAGACGATGGTCAGCCAGTACAACCCGTCGGGGGAGGCGCCATCGAGGCGGGCCCAGACAGAGACGGCAAATTCACGCTGAATTCCGTTGAGAGCCGCATGGTAAGGTGCACTCAGGTAGCCAGTAGCTCCATCGAACAACAGGGCCCCGCAGGGATTGCCAAAACGATCCGCAGTATTACTGACCCCGCCAATCAGGTTGGCGGAAATGCCGTTGGGCGACTGGTCTGAGCCATCGCCATCCATGGCGTAGTGGCACACGAGCCCGCTTTGGAGGGAGGCCGGCTGAGCCTGGACCATCGTCACCCAAAGCAGGAGAAGCACGGTTATGGGGATGGGCTTATTCAAAGTAGTAGGCGATCAGGTTGGAACATTCACTGATGGACTGGCCGCCTTGGCAAACGGGTTGTTTGCCGCCGAGATCGTTGTAAAACTGGAAGTGATCTTTGGCGCCCGTGTCCAGATTGAGCATGGCTATGACGTCATAGCCCAGTTTTTGCCTGAGGAGGTCGAAGACCGAATGGGTTGCATCACCCAGATATTCTGAGGCACACACATTGAATATAATGTGGTTGAGATTTCCGGTGAAGTCACGGGCCAGAATGAGAAAGCGGCGGTTGGCCTGTTCGGTTCTGGCTTTTTCATATACCATTTGAGGCTCATTTTCATACACCAGCAACTGAGTTTGAAATACGGTCGCGCGGTTTTCCTGGGCCCAGGTGAGAAAATAGCTCAGGGGGTAGATGACTCGTTTTTCAATATCACTGTAATATTTGAAGCTGCTGCGCAGGTCCACGTAATCCTGTCCTCCCAGCACCAGAAATTTATTATCCAGATCACTGACGGCAATCCCGCCTGTGGCGTACACGATGACCAGCCCGTCCATTTTGGGGTCCAAAACCCGGTTGATGACTTGTCCATCGTCGATGGTGAGCCCTACGGGCTTTTGAAAAAAGGAGGAACCTTCGGTGAAGGCGCCGCTGCAAACGGCCACCACATTTTTGCCGGCTTTCCAGCTTGAAAAACGGGAACTTACGCTCCCCGAGGCAAAATACTTGGCGTTTACCCGTCCGTCGCGGCGGCTGAGGGTAACCATGTCGCCAAATTTCAGTCCGTCGAGGGTCTGAACTTCGTTCCACTCCACATATCCCTTGTGATAGATTTGGGTGGTTTTCAAAGAGGTACAATCCTCAATTCCCGGCCTGGCGGGAATATGATCCGCTTTGGGAGCGAGGTCAGTGAAGAAGGGAAAGCCCAGAGCGGTCAGGAGTGAAATGATCAATAGCTTCATGACTTAGTCTTTTGGATAGTTGCGTATTTTCTGAATTTCGAGAGGATTTGTGCGGTGAACCAGGAGCCCAGCAGCAGGTTGAGCACTACGGAGATCAGGATAAACGGATCACTGAGGTAGCGACCATAAATGGTTTCCCAAATGTGGTGCCACTGGCCCTGGCCAATGTATATAATGAGTTTTTCGAGGTCTGAGGGGGGCGGAGGGGTTACCGGGTAGGCCAAAGCGCCCAGGCGGTCGGCCAGTTCGCGTTGCTGGTCTTTGGAAAAGGCTTTGGGATTGACCTTGAGCAATTGCTCATATTCGTAGCTCACATTTTTAAGCAGGCGGTCGGCAATCCCTTCGAAGGTTTCACGTCCGGCCAGGTCCTGCTGCTGGCAAATTTTGAATAAATCTTCCCCCAGGGTTACTTTTTCTGCATAGGACCCGAAATCTGACGGATTGCAGGGGAACATCTGCAGGTAAACATTGGTGGCTTGCCGCAGGATGGGGTCCGCGATGGAATCGCGGCCATTTTGGACGAGGTATTCCCGGGCCGCGACCAGTTCGTGGGCGGAATTGAAATACTGAGGGGTGAATTCTGTGAAGGGAAATTCCTGCAGATACTCCTGATTGGTGTGGGTTTGGCGCACCATGCTCCAATGATCGAGCTGGAAGGGGGCGGTCCGGGCCAGCCCGGGGCTGAGCAGGACAAGCGACAAAATCAGGCACAGGAGTATTGGGCGATGGTTCATCGTATGGCTTGGGTTAGTAAACACGGGAGGCAATCAGAGATTGCCACAGAAGCTGTTCCAAATTTTGTGCCAAAAATATTATCCGGGATTATCTTTCGGATTGGACAGCATGGATAAGGTCTGATTTAACCAATTGGCAGACTTATTCTGATTGCGTATCTTTGTACCCGTTGGCAGGGTTGCCAGCATCATAGAAACCATTATTCTGATATGAAAAAATTCACCATCATTGCATTACTGGCATTGTTTGTGGTAACCGGGTTGACCTCCTGCAAGTACGAGGATGGCCCTTTTATCTCCTTTATTCCCAAAGTGGAAAGGGTTGCGAATACCTGGGTTGTTGATCAGGAATTCAAAAACGATACCCTCACCACAGGCGATCATTATGTTAAGCAGATTATTTTTTACAAAGAAGGTAACTGCAGCCTGACCCTGACTGTGATTGGCTTTGACATTCTCTACACCGGGGACTGGGCTTTTACCGACGACAAATCCGCCATTACCATTGCCGTGGTTGACGGTTCAGGATTCACCTCCGTCAACGAAACCTATACCATTTTGCGTCTGAAAGAAAAAGAAATGTGGGTTACCTACACCGATTCTGACAACGTAAAATGGACCCTGCACATGTTGCCCAAGGATGCTTAAGAAGATATTCGAATTCTGATCATTCTTTTTAACCAGCTACTGTCGGACACAGCGGAATTGGACTCTACCTCTTCCAACATGTCCGACAGTTGTTTTTTACCCAAACCATCCAGTCGATTGAGCCGCTGTACATACCTGACCAGGTTTCTGTAAACGGTGCGGTGGGCCTCCGAGATTAGTTTATTGCGTTTGATATAGGCCAGAAAGCTCCTGCAAAGCGCATCCAGGGCCACGTCCTCCCCTTCCTCAAAATAGATTTTCAATAGCATGGATTTTGAATCCAGGTTGTAAAACACGTCCTCGTATTCCACCTGAAGAAGCAGCTTTTTCACCTCACTGTATTCACCTTTCTGAAAATATAACTTCGCGAGATTATATGTCTGTGCATTCTGCCGAAACTGAGGCGCCACAAATTCAATTTTTTCCTCCAAAAACTTAGCGGTCCAGTCGAATTTCTTCAACCTGAGCGCGACCGCGGTGATGTTTTTTACGTGCCAGGGAGACAGTGCGCCGTTTTCGAGCAAAAGCCCTCTTTCAAGCAGGGATTCGTAAATCAAAAAAAGTTCTTCCAAAAACTCTCCCCTTCCCCTGTTTATTTGCCGGATACAGTAATTTTGGGCCAGGGTGTAAATATCCCTTGATTCCTCTTCCGGCAAATTGCCAGCATACTCAAGCAACAAATTTTTAAACAATGTGTATTGTTGCGGAGAACCTGGGTCCTGAAGCATTTTCAAAATCCTAAAATAAATCAGAATTAAGGGAGAATTACCGTTGCCCATGGCTTCAATATGACGACTGATTTCCTTTAACAAAGGAATATCTACCTCTGTATCCAATACTGCACTATTATTCACCATGGTGCAGGCAAATTTGATCTTTTCAAGAATGTACCATTGATCCAGGGCGTCAACTGCATTTTGAAAATGTGAGGGGAGAGACCTTGGATTCTGGTCCCGGTAACGGATAACTTCTGACTCCAACAAATAACCAAATAAAGGGGATTGGATTTCACCGCTTTTCGTGAACTTTTCCCTTGATTTCTTTACCTCCCGAAAAAAATACTGTTCGAGCCCTCGTTCGCCCCATTGCCTGAGAGTCATAAGTTGCTCAAATTCAGGATTTTGCTGCAAGGCAATTATGGCAAGAAAGCGATTTAATCCTTTTAAAAGATCAGACATCAAAAGCCGAACTGAGCTATCATTATAAGGCCCTTTCCCAAACAGGACTTTATATGCTTTTTCCTTGGAAGGCTCCTTTCCCTTCCCAGACTCAGCATTTTCGCATAAAAAATCGCATAATTCTATCGCCTTGTCGGTTGTTTTGGCAAATGAAGTTCTTACAAAAGCCTTAAATAGCTTACGTTCCTTTTCGTCGAGGGTATTGAAAAGCAGATATAATTTTGATGATTTCAATTCCTGATTTTACAAATAATAGTGTTAACTTCTGAAAGTTAGTCATTTAGCCAATCGCATGGAAAAAAAATTTCCTACAAATGCGAATTTTTATGATTGATGAAACAAATCGCTTTTCGGAATTTAGTACCATGCAATCCAAGACACATAGAACGAAACCAACCTTCATTTGCATGCTCTTGCTAATGTGCATACTGGGGACAACCACAGCTCAGTCCCCGGTGATCCGGCACATTCTTACTCCTGATTCCAGCCTGTCTCCGGATTTCATGCTTCGCATGGATGAAAACCACTCTGCAGTGCTGCATAGCTATTATCCCAACCCCACCCGCGTTGATACTCATGGGTTTGTGATATCCAAAATTGACAAATTCGGCCACCCGGTCCAAAGCAACATCATGGTCCATGACGATGATTCCTCCCGGGTGATACTTTATTCGGTCAAAAATCTAAACTCGGGCGAAATTGCAGTGCTGGGCAGTGATCAAAAAGGCTACACCCAGCATTCCTGGCTCATGCTGATTGATTCTTCCAGCCTGGAAATCAACCGCTTATTCAGACTCAACACCTCCCAGGGAGGGCTCAAACCTTCCCTCTTTCAAATGGTGCAGTCTTCTTCGGGGGATATTATCCTGGTGGGAGTTTTGAGTTCGAATTCGCCTGTTTCATTGCTGGGTTTTGCGATGAGAATGGACCTCAGCGGAAATGTAATCTGGACCCAAACCCTCAATCAACCATTCTCCTACGTTTACGGTATTGTGGAATATGCGCCTGAGCGCTTTGCCATTGCCGGTGAGTTAAAAGACGGCGGCACAACTAACCCCTATCTGGCCGGGATTGATGCCCAGGGTAATTTCACCTGGGGAACCCTGATCGATCTGAACGGCAATATTTCCTGGGCCACCCTTTCCGCGGGTGAGAACGGTCAGATTCACTGGTGGACCCAAATGTCTAAAAACAGTGTGGTTGATCACTTCAACACGGTATTCATTGCTGCTGATACCAGCGGAAACCTGCAAAACGTGCGCATCTATGAGGATATCATCATCCGCAAAGTGAAGCAACTCCCAGACCTGAGCTATGCGGGTATCTTCCAGGATGAAAATTCAGGAAACCAGGGCTTTGGCTTCCAGGGTCTGGTAAAAATGGAAGCTGACGGAACGCTTGACTATATCCATCAATTTGATTCTGGGTCAACTATTGCTGCCTCTTCCGCAATCGAAGCCACTGACCTTGTTTTTGATTCAAAAGGATTGATCCATCTGGCCGGGAGAGCAAAATCTTCCGGGCAGAATGGGTTTCATTCTGTATATATGACCACGGATGCCGAAGGCTTTTTGCCCTGCTTCAATTATGATTCCACCACCTCAGTCGGCACCATTCCTTACTCCAGCCAGTCATTTACCCCGGCTGATACTGCGATAGGGATAAGCGTGGACAGTTTTGGGGTGTGGATGAATCCAGTCACCCTCACGGATACCATGGTATGCTCGGGAATTTGTGTGTGGCCGGGCGATGCCAATCAAAACGGGATTGCCAATAACCGCGACCTGCTGAACGTGGGCCTGGCCTTTGGCAGCACGGGACCAGCCCGCGGCACCCACTCCAACACCTGGAACTGCCAGTCGGCCGATGAGTGGCCTCAGCAGTTTCTGGATGAAACCGGCTATGAGCATGCGGATTGCAATGGAGACGGGGTGATTTCTGAAGATGACGTGACGGCCATTTCCCTCAACTATGGGCTTGCGGTCACCTACAAAAATGTGGGTATCAGTCTGCTGGGCACCAATACCCCTTCCCTTTCCATCAGAATCAAACAGGACAGTGTAAACTACGGCGACACCCTCGTGGCCGATATTACCCTGGGTTCAGATTCCACCCCGGTCGATTCCATTCTGGGAATTGCTTTCACCATCATCTATAATCAGGCTCTGATTGATTCTGGTTCGATGTGGCTGAGCTATGATTCCTCCTGGATTGGCGATTCAAACCAAACCCTTTCCCTGACCAAAAACTTTTACCCCAGTGGCAGCCTTGACGGAGCCATCGTGCGAAAAGATGGACAAAATATTTCGGGGTGGGGAGTTGTGGCTCAGATGGGGTTCATTATCATAGACAATATCGACGAAAAACGTACTGACAATTCAATTCTGCCAATCGAGGTGGGCGAGTACCTGGCCATTTCCCCGACTGGCATAGAACTTGATTTTGGCACTACGCATGATACGGTAGCGATCCTCAATGGAATTAACGAGCCTGTCCAGCCGACAGTCCAATCTTTCCTGAATGTCTTTCCTAATCCAACGGCTGGCTTACTACACATTGAACTGGATCGCCCTGTTGAGGGAGACGTCATTCTCCGTGACCTCTCCGGTAAGGAAATACTCCGGAGCAGACCCACAGGTACCAACCTGACCTTTCAGCTACAAGGGTTTGCTTCCGGAGTATATTTCCTCTCCATGGATACTCCGTACGGTCCGGTTCACCATAAAGTGATCCTCGAGAAATAGCACCTTGATTCCCAGACTGGTGATAAGTGTTCGGATTGGCCGAATCCGTATTATCGGTCACCATACAGAGGTGTATGAAAAAAGCCGGGTAGCTCCCGGCTTTTTTACTTTTTGGAAATCCGCCAGACTGCGGTGAGGCCGGCCAAAAGAATAGATCCCTGACCCACGGGTTCCCCGTGGGTTATGACATTGATTTCATAGCCGAAAGAGACAGCTGGCGCCAGCGCCAGCTTTTCCTGTGCCAGGATGAATAACCACCCCAGCCTGACCGTGGGTTGCACCACCATAATCCGACTCCTGCCCGACTGCGCACCCGCAGTCCCGATTCCATCCTGCCAGTCAATGGCATTGAACCAAAAATCATTTCTCAATCCAACAAAGAGCCCTTTCTGCACCTTTTTCTGCAAAAATCGACGATAGCCCAGAGAAAATCCAAACCCAGAGCCCGTTTCGTTTTCGTGCACCCCAAAATCCTGGTGGTCAATCAGCTGCAGGCCCAGTCTGAGGTCAAAGGAGTTGCGATCACCTATACCCAGATCGGCCCGCAGTCCGGGAATCAGCCCGGTCGGGTAGGCTTGAAATTCGATCCCCAGATCCAGATTAGAAACAGGGTTTTGTGAACAGCCGATCCTGGCGGCCAGCATAAGTACGATTCCTACGGCTAATGCTCTTTTCATTTCAGATTCTTAAGCTTTCAGCAAAACCCTGACCAATTGCCAAATCCCAAACCCCAGCATGATGACCCCAATCACGCGATCGGCTACCCGGGTGATCTTTTCAGATCGTTTCAGGATGGCCGTGCTAAGTGCACCATAAACCCAAAGCAAGAAGAAAGTTCCTAAAGCCACTCCCAAAGAAAAGATAATGATGTAACCCGTTTCACGAATCAGCCAGCCATTGAGGTGGAGCCAGCTTCCGTAAAAAATCCAGTAAGGATAGGCCAGCAAATTCAATGCGCTGACCCCCACCCCCTGCCAGAAAACCGAGCCCGATTTTCGCTCTTTTCCCGTGTTCGCCCCCCCGGGTTTTTTCAAAAGATGATAAATTCCCAGACCCAGAAAAACAGGAACTGCACCCCATTGGATGATTTTCCCTACAATTGGGTCATCCGTAAAAAGCCAGGTAAATCGCAGCGCCAGCAGGGATTGAACTCCCTCCACCAAACCTGCCCCCACGGAAGCCAGCAGCGCAAGACGAATTCCCCGTTTCAGGGTAATGTCCACGATGGTCAGGTTGATCAGGCCAGGCGGGGCCGAACCCACAAAGCTCAGAAATGCACCAATCAGGAGGTGGAGGAGAATCTGCAAAATCAGTTATTGACGTGCTTGTGATAGGCGCGGTAGGCGCGCAAACTTTGGCGGGCTTCCGCCCAGGTCATGGCAGGAACGCCCTTTCGGGCCTGTTCGCGGCAGATGCGGAAAATGATCCCCCAATTATAATAAATGTCCTTGTAGGCCTGAATCATGGAATAACCCGGGTCGTAAATATGGGCAGGCTCTCCCGCCACTCCATTGATTTCCAGGATTTTCAGATTTTCACCCCGTTTCAATTCCTCCAGGGTATTGCATTTCAGGTCGTAGCGACAAAAATAAATTCCCTGCAGAGATTTATTGATCCGATCAAATGTCTCCGTGAGTTGGGGACTGATCAGGTGATTGCCGTTGAGGAAGGTGGTGCCGCGGCAGTGATTGCCAATGGGCTCCAGGTGAATTTTCTCGCCCAGGGCGGGAATTTGTGCCATCAGGGCAGGTTTTTCGCGCTCAATACGCTCCAGTTGCAGCATGGCCCGGGGATAGTCGGCCATCAGTTCGCGCACGGACGAACGTCCGTTTCCGGTCACGGAAAGAAATTCCTTGATGCAAACAGAGGTAATGGCCCCTTTTTCCTGATCAGGAAAACGGTGGTGCATGATGCTCAGTTCAATGGGCAAGCCCACGAATTCCTGGACCAGAAAATCATAATTGGCCTGGGCTACATACGCTTCCAGTTCCGTGATGGACTCAATTTTGGCAATTTTAAAACCGCGTTCTCCCACATTGGGCTTACAAATAATGGGAAAATTCAGGTTTTGATTTTCCATCCAAAACCCAATTTGTTGGGCGGTGGTACCTGTTCTGGCAAAATGAGTCAGGGGTTTCCAGTTTGGGGGTACCTGATCGAGAATTTTAATTTTGGATTCACCTAAAACGCCCCCTGTTTCAATGGCGGGATTGGCCCGGCTGAAAAAGAAAAGAGAACGCGAACGAAGGGCGTAATACAACCAGATGAGCACGACCGGGATATTGGCGATGTAAATGGGCCAGTATTCCCAACTGCTCCAACGCACATAAAACTCTGATTTGCGGATTTTTTCCCACAAAGTAGGTCGCGCCAGGGGTTGGTTTACAGGATAGGAACGCTCAACTGCGGGATTCATGCCTGAATGGATGAGCGAAAACGAAGGGTGGAGGCCGCCACGCCAAATCCTGCGGGCAGTTTCAGATCAGGAGCAATGGATTTCAGGCCAATTTTGATGATGGCCAGGTGATGAACGGTGTGCTCTATATTATAAATGAGTTCCCGGCCCAGGTTGGTGGGTACCCGAACTGCGAGTCCTGAATCAGGGCCATAATCTGCCTCAAGTTGCAGACTTTCAGCTGGATTGAGCCCACGCAGGCCCGCGACCACACGTTCTATGGCTTCCAGGGCTGCGCCCGGGTCCGTTTCAAGAGAGCGGTCCCTGACCCGCTGATCATAATCAATGACCTGACAAGCCAGGCATTGGGCGAGCAGACATTGGTAAAATTCGACGAAATGCCGGGTGTGCTGACCGATGCTGGCCTCAAATAATAAATCCAGTGGCTTTGCATAAGAATCAGGCGGGAGGTGTTCCAGATAGGCCCGGGCATCCCCCAGAATGCTTTCGGAAATATTTACCAGTTTGAGGGTTTCATCTGCACTCATGGTCTTGAAATGGATTATTCAATCTAATATTACGGTTATTTTGGAAATTTAACTTCTGAAATCTTGGTCGGCCCTGTGGAAAACCAGGGGAATTTCATTCGTTTCCTCCCGAAAAAAGTACAGGTTGAAAGGAGAAATCTCTCTCAGGATACTCCAGAATCAGGGAAATCTGTTCGGGTGATAAGTATAATTCACCCCGCCCGTCCTGAGCCAGCAGATCATGGACCGCCTCGCTCCAGGCCAGCACCTGACAACCTAAGCCATGACGAATAGCCAGTAAATCCGTTTTTAGCTCAAATTCCTTTTTGATCTGGGTGAACTGGTATTTGATTCCCAACAAAAACAGTCCCAGGTTGCTGCGTTGGCGATAATCGAGGGTATGGGCCAGTTCATGCCCCAGCACCCCAACCTGAGCTTCAGGCGGCAGGGAAGTGAAAAGTGTATTCTTCAATTCCCCGGGTAGATCCGTGCTAATGTAAATGCGATACTTCCGCTTTTGCCAGGGCAGCAAAATGCTTTTGAAATCCAGGGTGGAGGTATGGGCAAACGGACTGTTTACAAATTCGAAGCTGATGTCCTCATTGCGCAGGGCCGGGTAATGGGCCAAAGCCAGCAGGGCCTGCAACTCATAGCCGGGTGGTAAGGCCTTATTCTGGCCAAATTCGCTCTTCAAACTGGCAAAATCCCAGACCCGTGGGTTCAAGTCCTCCAATTCCTCCTCAGATTTCAGATTGGGTCCAAAGGCATTTAAGCCCGCAAAAACCGCCAGCAGGAGAATGGGCACCCGCAGAATCTTTCCCCAGATTGTAATCCGTTTCAGCATGTCGAACAAATATAACGAAGGAACGCCAACGATTTCGGCAGCGCCCCGACAATGATCTGATTACGGGAAAAATTTTTCCCGTTTGCAACCGTTTGGACTAAACAGGTATCTTGAGAGCAGATGAGACCGATGCGTATCGATTCCGAGAGGAAACTGGTAAAAGAATGTGTCCGGGGAAACCCGGCAGCGCAACGGCAACTCTATGAAGATTACGGTGGGAAAATGTACAGCCTGTGTTTGAGATACGCCAAAAATGAGCAACTGGCTCAGGATATCCTGCAGGACGGATTTATCCGCGTGTACGAAAAACTGGATCAGTTCAGGAATGAGGGCAGTCTCGAAGGCTGGATTCGCAGGCTGATGGTCAATGTGGCGATCCGTGCCTGCCAGCGCCAGGCCCGCCTGTATGTGGTGACCGATCTGGAGGAAGCAACCCATGAAGCGGGTCCCGAACAGGTGGAGGGTTCGTTTGCCGAACAGGAATTGCTCGAAATGATCCGTGACCTGCCCGATGGTTTTCGCCTTGTGTTTAACATGTACGCCATTGAAGGATACAGCCACCAGGAAATAGCCAACGAGTTGGGAATTTCTGAAGGCACCTCAAAATCCCAACTTTCCAGAGCCCGGCAAAGCCTGCAAAAAATGATTGAAGAAAGATGGGGAGAAACAAAAAAAAAGAAAATAACCAATGAAATATCAGGATAACCAAATCGATTCCCTCTTCAGAGAGCGTTTGGGCAGCCTGGAAAAGGCTCCCCCGCCCATGGTGTGGGAAAATATACAAAAGGAAATTCCCCGGAACGGAAACCGTAAAAAAGGCATGTTCTGGTTGTTTTCCTCTGCCGCAGCACTCATGCTGCTGGCTACGGGCATCGGGATCGGCATCCTGATCGGGGGCAAGGGCAACGCCCATACCTCCGGCCATCAATTGCTGGCCTTTGGGCTGGATCTGCCGCAGATCAATCTGCAATTGCCTGCCATTTTGCGCCCTGAGGCGCCCAAAGAAACCGTGGTTTCCCGGAAAAATAATTCCCGCCCGGCGATACAGTCGCTGGCCGTAATTCAGGCCGGGAACAAAGTTCCCGTTGCTCAGCAGGTGGCGATGGCCACTATGCAAAGTCTGCCTGTCAATTCTCCTTATGACCACGAGCCCAAAGCCAACCGCCATATTCCCATGCCCAAACTGCAATGGGTGGATGAAGCGACCGAAGCAAAAGGCTGGATTACCTACGGGGACGAATCTTCCAAAAAGAATAAAGCTGAATGGACCGTGGGCGGCTCTTTTTCGCCTGCCTTTGCCATGGGCGGAACCTCAGATAAACTGGCCGACCAATCTCCCTTCACCAGTGTCGAGTCTATTACCAGTAGCACGCAAAACCAGGTTGGATTTGCCACAGGAGTGGATTTTGGGGTCCGCTTCAATGACCGGGTCGGGCTGGAATCAGGGGTGCTGTTTACCCAGAGAAAGGGCGTTCCTGACTACGGAAATCAGCTGAACCGCAGTTTTTACGAGGAAGCTTCCAGCCTGAATGCATTTTCAGATCGCTCAACTCCCTCGGGTGAATTTACGGCCAGCTACATGGAAATCCCCGTAGGAGTGAAATACAACCTCCTCAAAGGAAAAATCCTTTCCCTTTATGTAAATCCCGGCATTTCGGGCAGCTTCCTGCTCAATTACCAGGCTTCCCAGCAGATCAGCGCCGATCAAACCCTGACCGAAAAGGTGGAGCATGCTCCCCTGCAACCTGCCCAGCTGAGCGCCATCGCCAGTGGAGGACTTTCCGTGAAATTATTCAAAGGCATGCACCTGAATGTGGAACCCAATTTCAGGATGCCCGTGGTAAGCAGCCCCTATGCCTTCATGGGCAATTCCAACGGAATTGCAGGCATAAACACAGGTTTACAATACCATTTTTAAGCACGGAAATTTGATAAAAAATTTACCTTAACCTGCCATTTTAAATTTCCAATCTGAAAGCGGTCAGGATTTCTTTTTCCTTTTGACCACAAACAGGACCAAAGCCAGTCCCAGAATGGTCATGGCGGTCATGATGTATGGCAGGTTTTTTGCACCCGGCGACTGGCTGGGAGGAAGTCCTTCTCCCAAAAGGGTCAGATCAGCACCTGCGGCCGCTGAATCAAAATAGCGATACCCCAGCCCCGTCTGCAGGTTGAATTTCTTTTCGGCATACACCAGATAGGCTGATCCTTTGGCGAACATGCCAGGCTGATAATTTTCTGGCTTCACGTTCAGGGTGATGTATTTTTCCGTGGGTCGTTTCCAGGATTTTTCCACCTCAAAGACAATTTTATAGCCCGAGGAAATCCAGTTGGATTGCACATCCATCACTTTTCCCAAAATCACAATATTGGCCTGGTCGAAGGCAGTTTTGAAATCGGGTTGGGAAACATCCTGGCCAAAAGCCGCTGCCTGAAATAAAAGGAGAATCAGGCTGAGAATGGAAAAAGCTTTTTTCATGGAATCAGGCAGTTCCTCCCAGGGCAATTCCTTTGGCGCTGCGCACAGAATCATTGGTGTCAATGGATTCAATATTGCCGTCGCGCAGGCGCATGATGGTATGGGCATACAGGGCAATATCCTCTTCGTGGGTCACCAGAAGAATGGTTTGGCCCGCGGCATGCAGATCTTCCAGCAAAGCCATGATCTCGTAAGAGGTCTTGGAATCCAGGTTACCCGTAGGTTCGTCGGCCAGAATCATGGAAGGACGATTGACCAGGGCACGGGCAATGGCCACCCTTTGGCGCTGACCACCCGACAATTCATTGGGACGGTGGTGCATCCTGGATCCCAGGCCCACACTTTCCAGCACTTCGCTGGCCCGGTCTTCCCGTTCGCGGCGTGAAAATCCTGCATAAATCAGGGGCAGAGCCACATTTTCCAGGGCGGTGGAACGGGGCAGCAGGTTAAAAGTCTGAAAGACGAATCCAA
Source organism: Bacteroidia bacterium (assembly GCA_020635905.1). Lineage (GTDB taxonomy): Bacteria > Bacteroidota > Bacteroidia > J057 > JADKCL01 > JACJYV01. The sequence goes on along the minus strand of JACJYV010000002.1, from coordinate 979,919 downwards.
TTTCCTTGTTGCGAATGCCGGCCAGTTGGTTATCGTCCATGCGGCTCACATCCGTCCCATTGAGGCGGTAAGTGCCCGAAGTGGGCGTATCCAGACAGCCCAGAATGTTCATCAAAGTGGATTTTCCCGAACCCGAAGGCCCCATGATGGCCACATACTGATTTTCATAAATACTTCCCGTCACATCATCCAGTGCAAAAATGGTTTCATCCCCCATGGTATAGGTTTTGCGGATGTTTTCAAGTTCGATGATGGGTTTCATGGGCAAATTTTATTTCTGTGATAAGGCCTGGAGTTCGCGGGCAAATTCTCCTGCAATCCTCAATTTTTCTTTGGAACTGTAGGAAAATTCGATCGCCCGCACCGCCGCAGAGCCACAATCCTGGACTCCCAAAGGACCCAGCTGCCTTGCAAAGGCAGCCAGATAATACCAAAGGACTGCATTTCTGCTGTTTAGTTGCGTTGCCAGGTAAAAAATTCCATAACCGTCCACGGCGGCACCTTGTTTACGCAGCACATCGCCGAGGGTTTGGTAAATCTCCACATCCAGGGGATGATCTTTGACGAGGGAATCAAGTTCCTGCACGGCTGACGCCGTGTCGCCCTGAGCCAGGCCCGTGCGGGCCAGCAGCAACCTGGCTCCCCGATCGTCGGGATGAGCCTCGAAGAGGCTGTCGGCCAGGTGCTTCGCACCTGCCAGGTCACCCGCCTGAAGCTTTGCTTCCCCAATTTCCACCCAGAGCGGCAGGTTGCCGCGGTCGATCTGCAGACCTGCGGTCAGGTTGGCCATGGCCATGGGATTGTGATTTTTCAGGTTGATTCTCCCCAACTCCAGATAAGGCAGGACGGAAGTTGAATCCAGTTGGGTGGCGGTCAGGAAGTTGTCGAGCAAGCCCAAAGTATTGCCCGCCTGATCTGAATACAGAGCAATGCGCATGGCCTCATTGAAGGTCATATCCTCAAAATCCCATTCTGTATACGCCAGATCGCTGTGACCATAAGCCCGCAGCAGCATGCCCATTTCCCGGGAAACAGCATCCCACTGGTGGGGGTACAGCACACGAATCAGGTTAAGCTGATTCTGGGCATACTCGTGGTTACCTGCATCAATTTCCATTACTCCCGCCCAGAAATGATCATCTTCCAGGCCTTTTTCAGCGGCTTTACGGAAGTATTCAGCGGCCATTTCAGGACATCCGTTTTTGAAATACTGCAGGGCCATGAAATGATAAGCGGTCGCGGCAAAACGCGGATCAGTCCCGGCCAGAAATTCCATGCGGGAAATACCGTTCACCAAATCTCCCCGATCATATTTCAACACCCCATCCAGAAACAGCACCTCGTTGGAAACTTCCTTGCTCTGAACGCCCCCTGGGGCCATTATTTCATCCAGCACGGCCTGCACCTGACTCATTTTCCCGTTATTATACAGGTAGAGAGCCCGGTTGAACGCCACAGATTCCCGTCCGGCCAATTCGGGTCGTGAGAAAAGGTCGTCGGGCATGGCCACGGAATCGCGGGTCAAAGTCCCGAAAAAGAGTGAATTGGTAACCAGAGAAGGCGAAATTTTGTGAAGTTTCAAACCAGCCTCGAAGAAATCCTTCGCATTTTGAGGACGGTCATTCTCCACATAAACCAAGGCCAGATTTCCGTACAAAGTGCCTTCATTGGGCGCCTCCAGCAGCGCTTCGCGCAGGTAAACAATGGCCGAATCAGGCAGGCCTGCTTTGCGGAATATCATGCCCAGGTTATTGGCAATCCACGGGTTGCTGTCCCGTTTTTTCAGATAGTCGCGGAATACTTTTTTGGCAAATTTACGGTCACCCACCGCCGCCACCAGATTTCCCTGGTTCAGGGCCGCATGCGGAAAATCAATCAGCTTGCCTGCATTGTGAAACAGGTCTGACACCCTTTGCTCCGTTCCCTTCTCTCCAACCAGCAGACAACCCAGATTATAATTGGCTTTCACGGAACCCGAGGCATAATACAGGGCATCCTGATAATTCTGTCTGGATTGTTCACGGTAATCCTCAGAAACTCCTTTGTGCACTTCAAAATTGTCAAAATCAGTGACCATTTGGGCGGCCGCCATCTCACTTTGAATCAGGGTATGATCTCCCTCCAGATTGTGAAAAGCAGCCATGGCAATTTTATAGGATTTGCGATTGTCCTTGGCCTCCATGCCGTACGCAGCCAGCAGGGTGGTAATGACCACAAAGAAATACATCAGACGCTTGGGCATGCGGGTCAGGAAGTAGATATTCACCCGATCTTCAAGCAGTTTATTGAAATTGATCAGCAGGTAAAGGAAATGAAACACACCCGTGATGAAAAGGAAAATAATCGTGTGGCGCTCGATCATGCGCAGGTAAAGAATTTCTCCCTGGGAGATGAAAAACACGATTGAACTCAGAGCGACCACCACCAGGGACGCAACCAGCATGGTAAATCCCGAATTTCCCTGAAACTGATCCCTGACTTTGGGATAGATATTTTGTTGGGTGGCCACCGTGAATACAGAGATCAGAGCCAATAAATGCAGAGGTCGCAATCCAATGTTAAGCTTGAAAAGCCCGAGGTCGCCGTGTTCCTGAAAGAGAATGAATTCAATTGCGAGTAACCCGAGATAAATCGCGGAAATAATCCCCAGGCCCAGGCGTTTTTTGGGCTCCTTGTGATTGGTGGCAGCAAAGATCAGCAGGTTGGTGAGGTCATTGCCAATGAAAAACAGGAAGAAAAAAACCACCAGCAGCAAAATGGGAAACCCACTGATGGCGAGTTGATGGAGACCCACCCAACTGGTCAGAAAATACATGGCCACATTCAGACCACCGTACAGTACCAGGAAGATCAGGGTGCGCACAAACAAATTCACCCGCACAATTTCCTGCTGAAACAGAAAGGCCAGGGCCAGAAATACGATGATAATCACTCCGTTGGTAATCATTTCCGCTCCTGGTGACAGAAGGGCTCCATAACCCGAAAAATAGAGGTGCATTCCAAAAACGAGATAAATGGGATAGCAAACCCAATTGCGGATGCGGGTGGAGGCGGCGAGCAGAAAAGACCAGCCAATCACCTGAAACAGCAGGAAGAGTGGCACCAGAAAAGTTTTGGCATGTATAAGGCCCGCAGTAAAGGAAACGGCCTCTTTATAGGCGGGAATGCTGAAACCCAGATCGCGGTAATGCGCATGGAGTTCAGCCAGGGGGATATTCTCCCGCGACTGGTCGCTGACCTCGGTCACGGAAATGGCCATCCCCATGGGATCTGAACCTACCCAAAGCAGGGAAACAGCCAGAAAAACAATGCAGGCAAAGAGAATCCCGAAAAGGAATTTGTCTTTGCGGTCAAGTTGCTGATAAAAAAAATGAAGGGGGTAAACCTTCAGGTTTTGCAGATTGCTCATCCGTCACTGTTAAGTCCATTTGGAATGCAGAATCTGACTAAAAGCCCATCCTGCGACTCCATAACGTCATCCATGCGCGATAGTTACATGAATGAGGTCAAATACCTTTTGCTTCAGTTCGGGCACGTCGTCCAGGGTCAGGCCCCGGGTTTCGATAGGATCATGGAAAATCACCTTCACTTTTCCGGGGTGCAAAAGCAGTTTGCCATCATCGGGGAGCGCCCTGTCCGTACCAATGATACTGACCGGCACGAGAGGGACCTGATTCTCCACCGCAAGGCGAAATGCGCCGTCTTTGAAGCGCCCCAAAGTTACCTTTTTTTTATCAGGAATGGTACCTTCAGGAAAGATCAAAACAGACAATCCTTCCTGCAATTTTTGCTGAGCTTTGATGAAGCTGCGATAGGAACCAATCTTGCTTTCCCGCTGAACAGCCACGTGTAAACGGTTGAACATCCAGCCAAACAGCGGGATTTTATTCAGTTCGGCCTTGCCCATAAACCTGAATTGGTTGCGAATGGCGAGGTTGCAAACGGGAATGTCGAGATAGCTCGAATGATTGGGCGCAAAAACATAAGCTGTATTTTTATCCAGTTTGCGCTGACCATAGGAGCGGGTAAAAACCAGGGCACCGTAGGTGATGCATCTGCCCCAGACGGCATTGATCTTGTGAGCCAGATTGTGGGTCCAGGGTTTTTTGAAGGAAAGCAGAATCCAGAAGAAGGGAAAAATCAGGACGAATAATCCCACAAACAGAAAATAAAACCACAAACTCCAGATGCGATAAAGAATATTTTTCATGATTTCACCTCCCAACAATCACCCAGGCGCATTTTGAGTTGGGGAGGAACAGATTTTACTTTTTGCGCAGAAAAATCATAACAGACCATGCCCGTTTTTCCCATTGCCATGACTTTTCCCGTATCCTGAAAGATCAGGCGGTAGTAAAGGTCGAAATTCACCTTGCCAAAATCGCCCGCGCCCACTTCAGCGATCAGTAACTGGGGATAAAAGCCTTCGGCTTTGAAAACAATCGCGGCATCTGCCACCACCATGCCCACGCCAAAGGCATCCAGTTCGGCAAAACCCAGATGGAGAAAATACAGGGCCCGCGCCTCGTGCATCAGGGTCAGCACCCGGTCGTTGCCCAGGTGATTGGCGTAATTGAGATCCGTGATCCTCACGGGAATTTCCGTGCGGAATGGCAGCTGTTCGGGTATGTCCAACTTTAAGCGGGGCATGTTCTTCGGGCGAATATAATCAATTCGTATCTTTGCCGCATGTCCTCAATGTTAAAAATGATCGAATGCCCCCGCGATGCCATGCAGGGACTTCCCGACTTTGTACCCACGGAACTGAAGGCCAGGTACATCAATGCATTGCTCAAAGTGGGTTTCGACACCCTGGATTTTGGCAGTTTTGTATCGCCCAAAGCCATTCCCCAACTCCGCGACACTGCAGAGGTTTTGTCCCAACTCGACCTTTCTGCCACCCAAACCAAACTGCTGGCCATTGTGGCCAATCAAAGGGGAGCAGAAGACGTCTGCCGCTTCGCGGAAATTGACTTTCTGGGCTATCCCTTTTCTATTTCTGAAATTTTTCAACTCAGAAACACCCAAAAAACCATCGCCGAATCCCTCAACCTGGTGCAGGCCATGCAGGAACTGGTTTTGAAAAATGGCAAAAAGCTGGTCATTTACATTTCCATGGGCTTTGGCAACCCGTATGGCGAGGCCTGGAGCCCGGATCTGGCTGCGCATTGGGTGGAAAAAATGGCTGACCTTGGGGTAGAGATCATTTCCCTGGCCGACACGATTGGCTGTGCCCATCCTGAAAGTATCGCCCATCTCTTTTCCTCTCTGATTCCACGCTTTCCCGGGGTCGAGATTGGGGCACATTTTCATTCCACTCCTGAAACCCGCATTGAAAAGCTGGAAGCCGCCTGGAATAACGGGTGTCGCCGCATTGATTCTGCCTTGAATGGTTTTGGTGGATGCCCCTTTGCCGAGGATGATTTGGTAGGGAATATCGCCACGGAATCCGTGATCGAATTTTTGCAGGCAAAAAATATCCCTTCAGGCCTGGACAAATCTGCCCTGCATGAGGCTATGCTGATCGCAGGGGAAGTTTTTGGTTAATATTGAAACTGAGACAAGGCATGCCTTGTCTGTGGCAAATGTGTGTTTTAATGGTGTAGGTGCCTGAGGGGGAGGGAATAATTATCTGGCCGTTCAAAAATCTCAGTGCCCTTTTTAATCCTCCGTGAACTCCGTGGTTAAGAAAACGAAATTCATCAGATCTGCTCCTGGTCGGGATCGAGGATTTCGTATCTGGAATTCATGGCATCCCATTTTCCCGTGAAGGAAAGCAGGGAAGTCGCCAGGTATTTCACAATATTGGGTGCCGCGGCAATGGATCTGCTGGCCCCCTGCCCAATGGACACGTTTTTCAGGCCCATATTATAATAGAGCTGATTGGCCACATGATCCAACGGGTTGTGAATGGAGGCAATGCCCTCGTTATAAGCCGTAATGTATTTGCGGATAGTATTGGTCACCGCGGCGAGGTGCTGGGGATTTTTCAGCTGTATTTCAAAAATGCGCATGGTGTGCACGAAAAGTCGCTCGGCTTTTTCCCGTGGAAAAATATCATAAGCTGCCCGCAGATTGACCGCTGCCACTGCAATGGTAAAGGCAAACTGCGCGAAACCCGGATTCAGGGGCTGACTGCCGCCCGAAGTCAGCAGGTTATTGAGATTATCACCAATTTCAGGGAATTTGGAATCGGCCTGCTTGAATACGGAATCGAGAACCATGACGGCGGCGCCATTTTCAGTTATCGTGGACTTCATAGGGTGCTGTAATTAAGTTAATGGCTACCTGCCAATTGGGAAACGCCGATTCCGAAAAAGGTTACTCCTGAACCTGATAAAAATCAGACTGCAAAACTTTCGCCGCAGGCACAGGTCCGGGATGCGTTGGGATTATTGAAGAAAAATCCCTTTCCATTGAGGCCATCCGAAAAATCGAGTTCGGTTCCCACCAGGTAAAGAAGGCTTTTTTTCTCAATGTAAACCCTTACTCCCTTGTCCTCCACCACATGATCACCTGCTTCAGGCGCATTGGAAAATTCCATTTTATAGGAAAGTCCCGAACAGCCTCCACCGGAAACTGCCACCCTGACTCCGTAGGAATCATCTTTCCCTTCCTGGTCTCTAATCACTGCGATGCGTTTGGCGGCAGAATCAGAAACTGTCATAAATTTTTCGGTGGTCGTAAACATAATGCTGAATTTTGGTAAACCTTTGAGTTTATCGGTTAACGAAATTAGCTATAAAATAGTTTTTGTGCAATTGGGATTGGCGCCAACAAAAACGGCTGCCCAGAGAGGGCAGCCTAAAGGTCGGTCCAATTAATGAGGATGGTAAAATATATCTTTAAGCCAGATTAGCTGGCCATTCTGTATTTTTCCTCGGTGCTTTCGATCGAATCAGAAGCATAGGGAGATTCAGCGTTGACGGTGCTGATGCCCAGAATTGCGTAGAGCGGGCACCAGGAAGCAAGTCCGGTCACAATTGGAATAACGGCGATCACACCGATCCAAAGGCCAAAAGCTCCACTAACGGCTCCAATCAGGGAACCCAAAATAATTCTGATGATACTGTCGAAAATTGAGATGTTCGTATGCATAATTTCCTCCTGTGTTTGAGTTTATATTACAATTATAGGGGGTTCATTCTGCACCTGTGATGACCTGAATCACCCCCAAAAATGACTTTAGTCACTTTTGTTGCAGGGGGAAAACGAACATTCTGCTAACTTCAGAAGTTGATGGAAAAAAGTATGAAACCAACCCTGATTCTGGGGGCTTCAAGCAACCCCTACCGCAATTCGAACCAGCTTACGGAACGCCTGATCCGCGAGGGACACCCGGTGTGGCCGGTCGGGCGATCGGGAGGAAAGATTGGGGAGGCCACCATTCTGGGCGCTCCCCCTGTTCTGGAACCAGGCACTGTAGACACCGTAACCGTTTACCTCAACGCAGAAAACCAGCGGGAATATTATGATTATGTCCTGGCTTTGAAGCCCAAACGCCTTATTTTCAATCCTGGGGCAGAAAATTTTGAATTGGGTTCATTGGCTCAAAAGGCAGGAATTCAGGTGGAATATCGTTGCAGCCAGGTGATGATGGCGGTAGGATTGTATTGAAGCAAGGGGTAAATTAAAGCCCAAACCTCATGAATCAGGGTTTCAATTCCTGAAAAAATCTCACGATATTTAAGGCATGTTTTCCGGAAATTCTTCCAAAACCACCCAGGGAATTCGGGTAGATGTAAGCACGGCCTATCTGCATGGCGAATCCATGCCTGAACACGGAAGGTTTGTCTTTGCCTATCAGGTGCGCATTGTCAATGAATCATCCTCCACCGTACAATTGCTGCGGCGCAAATGGTTTATCACAGATGCCCTGGGACGAAACCGGGTGGTGGAAGGCCCGGGAGTGATCGGGCAAACCCCGACCATCCAGCCTGGAAGCATGCATGAATACGTATCAGGATGCGATTTTCCGGTCCCGACCGGAAAAATGGAAGGCTATTTCACCATGATTCGCCTGCCTGAAAAAGAAGAATTCAAAGTCAGAATCCCGGCTTTTACCATGACCGTACCCTGGCTCCTCAATTAAAATCCTATGGCGAAAAAAACGGCAGAATTGACTTACGAGGGCGACCTCAGAACCCGGGTGGTTCACCTGAAATCAGGTAATGCTCTCGTAACGGATGCCCCGGTTGACAACCATGGAAAAGGCGAAGCCTTTTCCCCGACTGACCTCCTGGCCGTTTCCATGATCACCTGCATGGTCACCGTGATGGGAATTCATGCCGAAAAAACCGGACTCAAAATTGGGGAAGTGAGTGGTTGGGTCGAAAAAATCATGGCCGAACACCCCCGGCGGGTTGCCCAGCTCAACATTGAAATTACTTTCAAAAACCACCGCATGGACGCCTCAGAGAAACGCAGAATACAGGAAATAGGACTCAATTGCCCTGTGGCCAAATCCGTTCACCCCGATCTGCTGACTCAGGTGAAGTTTATTTATCAGTAAATCCAGTTTACGGTTTACTTCAAATTTCAGTTTGCAGTTTACGAATGCTCAAGCATTCCGTCCCAGTGGTAAAAAACCCATTTACATAATTAAGATTAAGGCGGACGCAGGTGAAGAAAGCGCAGTATGCTAATTGATAATTGTTCTTTGTCAATTGTCTATTGAACCAAGTCCAACCCAGGGATTCGAAGTTTTTTGAGGTTCCCTTAAGAAATATGTTTCAGAATAGAATCCACCTGAATTCCGTAGTGGGTCAGGTTCAACGTTGATTTTCCTTCCTGGATGATCAGAATCTGGGGAGAAGCATGGGGAATGCCAAAATCTTCTGCAATCTGGTTTGACAGACCGCGAAAACTGAGTAAATCCAAATAATACAGATCGGAAATTTCGCCCAAACGGGCTACAGATGACTCCAGGCGGTCAAGGGCGCCATGCGAAATACCACAGCGGGTGCTGTGTTTGAAAATCAATTGGGGACGCAAAAAGGATTCTTTCCGCAGGTGATCAAGATCCCCGGCGGTGGTCAAAGCCTTCCATTTTGACATTAACGAAGTGCGTTATTGGTTTTTTGAGCCTGACAACTGTGGGAAGTCTGGAAAAATGAGCCAGAACGGCAAGACATAGCTCCCAACATCGTAAAAGCAACCAACGCAACCAGGATCAGCTTCTTTTTCATACCTATCAACTTTAACCTTTCGTTAGAATAAGGCTAACAAAATAGGATAAAAAATCCAATATTTTTACAAATCTGCCTAATATTTAACGATTTCCGTAAAAAAATACGGCATTTTCCAGCTTCCACTCACAAAAAAAGACCTTTCTGAAAGGCCTTTTGATGGTTTGGTAATTAAAGTCAGGAGTTAATTTTACCTTTGCGTAAGGTGATTTCCCACCTTGTGGGCCTGGCAGGTATGTCTTTGGGTGGAACAGGAGGTGGAAATTATTCCAACTGCAAGCAGGACGATCAGGGAAATTGCAATACGTTTCATAGCACTTCGATTATGGGTTACAAGTTTATTTACGCCAAAGATAACAAACTGTTTTACAGGTGTAATATTATTTAACAATTTGGTTGTTTTTGCCTAATTTTTCTACCATATTATCCTTACTCACTTCGACCTACGCAAAAAACTGGATCGAGGAAAATCTGGCTGAAGATCCCGCCCGCGCCGCCCTGCGGGCGGAAGGCGACCCCCAAATGCGGGCGGCCCTCGCCACCCAGCTGAAATATCTGCAAAAAGCCCAAAAAAAGCTTCCAGCCTGGTTTGAAGCCCGTTGCCTGATTCCTGCCGTCCCCTTCGAACAATGTTCAGGCCAGGTGGCGGCTTTGCTTAAACCCACCCAAAAGGGCGGGCGCCTCCTCGACCTGACCTGCGGTCTGGGAGTGGACAGCTGGGCACATTCTTTTCATTTTCAGGAAGTAATTTCTTTGGAACCTGACCCGGAAAGGGCCGCTTATGCCCGTTATAATTTTGAGCTTCTGGGTCGAAAAAATATCACAGTAATCAATTCCACCGCAGAAGCTTATCTGGCTGAGTCTCGTGAACCCTTTGATTTTATCCTGGCCGATCCCTCCCGTCGGGATGAATCGGGTCGAAAATTCCTGCTCGAAGACTGCCAGCCAGATGTTCTGGTCCTGCAAAACCGCATGCTGGAGCTGGCTACAGCCATTTTACTCAAGGTTTCACCCCTCTTCGACCTGGAAGAAGGCTTCAGATTATTGCCCCAAACCACCCGGGCCGAAGTTGTCTCCGTGGACGGAGAGGTCAAGGAGGTGCTGTTTCACCTGCAACGGGAACAAACCAATTTGCACGAAATTTCAGTTACGGTTTCCCGAAAAGGAGAGGTTTTCCGGCTGACCACACCCAGGGACGCCGTCCCTTCTGCAGAAATGCTTTTGCACCAAAAGCCAGCCTTTATTCCCGAGCCTGACCCGGCTTTTTACAAAGCAGGCCTCGTGCCTGCGTTGCAGGCCCGATTAAAGGAACATTGCCCCACCAACCTCAACCACCCTCAGGGCTACCTCTTTTCTGCAGAAATTCCGCCCAACTTTCCCGGGCGGGTATTTGCCATTCAGGAAGTTCATTCCTACAAACCTGCCCAACTCAAAAAATTATTCCGCGAAAAAGGCCTCAAAAAAGCCTGGATCATGCGCCGCGACTTTGACCTGACGGTCAAAAACCTCTATACGGCCCTGAATCTGAAGGAAGGAGGGAATCAAACCTTACTTTTCACCCGTGACGCTCAGGGCGAAAGGTGGCTTTACTTTGTAAAAGTGGTGAATTAAACGGATTTTCCGGGCTCAATCCCGGTCCAGGCGATGCAGATCAATCATGTCGAGAGCGGCCACAGCAGCTTCCTCGCCCTTATTGCCATATTTTCCTCCCGCCCGATCCTCGGCCTGTTGCTGGGTATCAGGGGTCAGCACCCCAAAGATAACGGGGCGATTATACTTCAGACTGACCTGGGTAACTCCCTGGGCCACAGCCTGGTTGATGAATTCAAAATGACGGGTTTCACCCTGAATCACACAGCCGAGGCAGATTACTGCATCCAGTCCGTTGATGGAATCAAGGGCAAACTGGGCCCCGGTGGGCAATTCGAAGGAGCCGGGAACGTCCCGGCGTAAAATGCCTGCAGCCGGGACTCCGGCTGCCAGCAAAGTATCTTTTGCTCCCGAAAACAGGGTTTCGGTGATTTTATCATTCCATTTGCTTACCACAATCGCAATGCGGTCGTGGCTGTGGTTTTTCCCGCCCGTGTAACGGATGTGGGAAAGGTCGTGTCCCTGCGAACCGCCCATTAGCTTTCGAGCCTGGCGATGTATTTGTCCACTTTCTGGCCTTCGTCGCTCAGGGGGAATTTTTTCTTGATTTTCTGGTAGATTTCCAGGGCTTTGCCATTGTCGCCGGCAGATTCATAATTGCGGGCGGCATCCATCAGATAAAAAGGAGTGGTGCTGCCATTTTCCTCGGGCAGACGGGAAGCTTTTTCATAAAAGCTGGCCGCTTTCTCAAACTCCTGAAGCTCTTCATAGGCATAACCCAGGCTGGCATAAGCAGAAGCTGCAACCATGTCATCGCCTTTGCTGAAATCTTCGAGGTATTCAATGGCCTGCTCGATCTGCCCCCTTTTCAGGTAGCAGATACCTGCGTAATAATTGGCCAGGTTGCCGGGAGCAGTTCCGCCAAAATCATCAATGATATCAAGAAAGCCAGAATTTTGTCCGTCGCCTTCCAGGGCCAGACGGGTGGAATCGGCCTCAAAGTACATAACCGCACGCACCATGGCGTCATTGGCTTCAACCGTTTTCTCCTCGCGGTTACTGTTGAACCACATGTAACCAATGAATCCTACTGCCACAACTGCAGCCACACCAAAAATGATGTTCTTGTATTTTTCGAAGAAAGTGAGCGGTGCCTGAGAGGAGGAAGAGCCTTTAATTATCTCTTCTTCATAAACAATCTCCTCGTCAACGAGCTCTTCTTTATTAATTTTATCCTTCTTAGCCATTTGAAGTAACCTCAAATTTAAACAGGGTACAAAAAAAAGAAAATGAATGCTCAAAACAAAACTTTTTATGGCCTGTCAGGAGTCAAACGGAAAATAAAAGCCGGGACGGGACCTGCCCTGTAAAAGGCTACCCGTAATTGACGGGCGAAATCCCTTTCAGAATTTTCGTTTGATAAAAAATCTGCCTCTTTAAACAAAGAGAATCAAACTAAGCGCCAGTGAAGAATGCGCAGCAAATGAGCATTTCTAAACCAGATCCAGAGAAGACGTTCCAGATTTGTTAATTGATCCCACCAACCTCGGCGAGGATCTGTTCTGCATGGGCGTTGGTATCCACTTTGGTAATGACGTGGGAAATAATTCCCTTTTCATCTATAATAAAGGTGCTGCGAACTGTGCCCATATAAGTGCGTCCGTACATGCTTTTTTCCTGCCAAACCCCAAATGCATTTACCACCTTTTGGTCTGTATCGGCCAGCAGGGGAAAAGGCAATTCGAATTTGTTGATGAATTTGACGTGGGATTTTTCATTGTCCACACTCACGCCCAACAGCTTATAACCCTTGCTTTGCAGCAAGGCGTAATTATCCCGCAGGTTGCAAACTTCTTTGGTACAACCCGGGGTATTGTCTTTGGGATAAAAGAAAAGGATGAGTTTACTTCCCTTGTAATCAGACAGTTTTACGGGATTACCGTGCTGGTCATTGGCCTCAACGGCCGGCGCGGGGGTACCCACGGTGAGAATTTCATTCGCCATAACCTTAAAATTCAATGCTGTAACTTTGTTCGGCAGGATTCCCTGCATTATCGTAAACCGTTACCTCCAGATAATGTTTGCCATTGAGGGGGCGTTCTTTCCAGTTATAATTCACTTTGCTGGTTTTGGCGTCAAATTCTCCCAGAATCCAGTTTCCATCCAGGGTAAGCAGAATCTTGTCACTGTTAATTCCCGAAAAATCGTCTGAAACTTTGATGGAAAGGCTGCCCTGGGAAGCAGGAATCTTTTTCCCGGCGGAAAAATTTGCCGCCGAAATCACGGGCGGGGTGCTGTCGGCCATGAGGCAAAAAGTGCCATAATAACCCGAAGAAGCATAAACGGCCCCGTCCTCACTCAGTTCGCCGCCCAGGTACTCCCAGTTTCCAAAACGGTTTTTGGTGGCCACCACCATCTGATCGGTCGCGTTTCCTTTTTCGGGGGTAAAACTCACCACAAACGACTTGAACAGAGGTTGATCGGGATTTCCCACTTCAAAAATCCCTGAATAGGTGCGAAAATTGCCCATAGAACGCGAAACCTCCAGGTGCACGGTATCAAAAACGGCTTCAAACGGAAAGTAAAACTGAGCTTCCTGCACCTTTACTATATTATTCTTGAAGGGAAAAACCATTTTTTCAAAATGGTAATGCAGGCGCTTGCCCGAAACGGGGTCCTTGATCGCATTGGGATAATTGAAACGATTGAGGGAAATAATGAAAATCATTTCCTTCGCATCGTAATAAGAAGGCTTGACCCGCTCAGTTTTTCCGTCTGGAAAAAGCAGATCCAGCCCTTCCAGATGAGTTTTGGTGGGGTTGGAGACCGTCACCTTCAGCACGTTGCGGGTCACCTCTGAGGATAATTTTACCGCCCCGCCATTGGGACTGAGGCTGGAAACTTTGGGATTTCCCCGTTTGAGCCGGGCCGTAAGCAGGGTTTTATTGCCGTGGGCATCGCTCAGTTCCAGCCGCACAGGATGCACAGCATCGTCCTTCAGGTAAATAACTCCGTTATTTTTCAGGTTTTTGTAGGCATTAAACTGGTTTCCATGTTCCAGGTAGCAACGTTGAAAACGGTTGTGTTTCACCCGGAAATAGGGATAATCAAAGTGCACATTGATATACTTTTTCTCGTCAAAACTGAAGCGGTCAATAGCCAGCTCGAAAATCACCTCATCGTCCAGATAGAGGACCGCGCTGTTGATCCCGCACTGATTGGGGGCGCCGCCCAGCACATCCCAGCCATGATATTCCAGCCCAACTTTGCCGTTCACCTCAATCACCCCGGGCACGTCGTAGAACCCGTTGCCGCCCTGAGGCTTGATTTCCAGCTTTTTGAACTCTCCTTTGATGCGAGAGCCGGCCGAAAGAGGTTCAATGGCAATGTCAGAAACCGTGGGTTTGATATTATCCGCGATCAGGTTGAGGTAATCCTTCATGGGATCAATGATCCTTTCGTCTGGTTCGCGGATTTCAAAGTGCAGGTGGGGACCAGTTGAGGAGCCAGAATTACCACTGAAAGCGATCAAATCCCCTTTTTTGACCTGAAACATGTCGTTGCCCAGGTAAATTTCCTGCTCGTATTTCTTGGAAGCGTATTGTTTTTGGTAAATGAATTCCTCGTACTGAGGCGCGAAGCCATTGAGGTGGGCGTAAACAGAAAATTTGCCGTCAGGATGGCGCAGATAAAGCGCCCGTCCAAATCCGTAGGGACTGACTTTCAGGCGATACACATATCCTTCCTCGATGGCATAGACTTTTTGCCCGGTCACAGAATTGGTTTTGACGTCAATGCCTGAATGAAAGTGATTGGGGCGCAATTCTCCAAACGTGCCCGACAAACGCACGGGACGCAGGTCGAGGGGGAAGTAGTACCCCTCCTCCACATGGTTGGCAAACCCGGAAAATGTGAAAAGGCTGATCGCCAGCCCGCTGACCGCTAAAAAAAACAGGAGTTTTCTCCTCATTGGATTGTTCTAATAAAAATTTCCATCCATTTGCAGGCCAAATTTAGGAAAATTAGAACGACAGAGAAGAAAACTCCAGTATGATTCCGCGAAAACTTATTTGCTTTGCAGCGATTTTACCTCACTTTTCAATGACTCAATTTCTTTTTGCTGGTCTTCGACCAGCTGCTTCAGTTCCTTGATGGATTGCACCATGACCGGCACCAGCCCGAGGTAATTCACCCCTTTAAATTCCACTTCTTCCCCCACAACCACCTTGCCTGCTTCATTCAGAGTGTAATTTCCTTCCCCAAACTGTGCTTTGGCTGCTTCTTCATCCAGTTCCAGTTTGGGATTCACGGCTTTTTGCACCAATGCAGGAAAGGTCGTTTCCAGTTCCTGAGCCATCAACCCAACCTGTTCACCCTGAGGCAGATTCAAGGTAGGATAGGATTCCTGATCAAACGTGTAGCGATACACATTGAGAGAGGATAGCGCAACCAGGGCGCTGCTGTACGGGCGAATTTCTTTTTTCAGCCGGGCATCAGAAGTAGTCACCACACCAGTAGCGTAAACAGACCCGTTGAAATAACCTGCATAGCGGGTTCCTGAGCCTGAGCTGTGCGTAGCATAAACTCCGTAGTTCAGGCCAGAATTGGTACTGTAAGAATAGGCATTTGCATACAATCCGTAAGAGTCTGAAGCTGGGGTGCTGGAATTTCTGTAAGCGTAAAAATAGCCGCCAAATGCATCCCCATCCATAGTAGAATAATTACTGGAACTGGAATAGTTTCCATAAGTATTACCTGTCCCGGACCCGGTAATGTCTGCAATCGCATAGCTGCCATACGATGCAATGTTGCCGGAAGCAAGATTTGTAGCATCTGAATACGTTCCATAAGTAGTCGATCCGGAGGTGCCGCTGGAATTGTAAGCCTGGAAATAACCACCATAATTGTTCCCGCCACTTCCCGAGTAATAATTAGAGTTGCTGGCATAAATTCCATAGCTGGAGCTACCTAAAAAATTGGACTGGGTTACTCTGATCCCATATCTGGTGCTTGTGTTAACATTATTATTATTCACTAATAATTTGTAATTCGAATTGGCAGGAAGCCCAATTCCCACATTCAGCGAGTCGTGGTGAATTCCAGCGCTACCCCAAAGCCAGTCATTGTCTGCGCCAGAAGTGGAGGAAGGCAAGGTCACCGTGTTTCCATTGCTCAGAGAAAGATTGTTTCCTGAAATGGAAAGGGTTTGCAATTCATTGGTGGGATCGTCGTCGTTCAAAACCACTGATCCGCCGTTACTCAGGGTAATGGTGTTTCCACTTTTGCTCAGCGTCTGCAATTCATTGGTGGGATCGTCGTCGTTCAAAACCACGGACCCGCCCCCGCTACTGAGGGAAATGACATTTCCGGTCTTACTCAGAAACTGGATTTCGTTCAGGGGATCAGAATCCGCGTCATTGACAGAATCCACCTCCACCGTACGCGCATGCAGGGCATAAGGCACAGAAATCAGCTGATTATTACCCACGCTGGTATATGAGGTGCCACCGTTGGGATCCAGTTCAATTTCAAAAAAGAAGGAATTACTTCCCCATTGAATGGTCGAAAAATTTCCCGAAACCAGGGTTCCAGCCCCCAGAATCACATTAAAAAGACCAAATCCATTGGTGGAAGGCGAATGGGTTTCCTGAAAAACCACCGTTCCCGCAGGAGCGCCCGCATGAATGGTCAGGCGCAAACCAACCTGGGTATTCAGAAGTGGATTTCCATTCCCATCCCGGGCAATTCCCTGGTAATTTACCTTTTGGGGTACCTGGGCGAATAACCCATTCAAGGCCATAAAAAGGCCCAAAATCATCAATACAACTCTTTTTTCCATGTTCTTTGTTTAATTACAGGTTAATAACTCACTATTCTAATGAAAATAATCCATCAGAATTTGAACAAAAAAACGTCTTTTTCGCCTGCTGCTTAAACAAACCCGGGGAATTCCCGGAAACGGAATGCCTCTTTACTTCACCAGGAAATGGAACATTTCCTTCCCTTCCAGATATCCCTGAAGGCGGTCGCCTTTGTGCACCGGGCCCACGCCTGCGGGAGTGCCCGTGAATACCAGATCACCTTTTTTGAGGGTGATAAAGCGGGTGATGTACTCAATCAATGGCTCAATGGGCCACAACATCAGGGAGGCATCTCCCTGCTGGCGGGTTTCCTGGTTGACTTTCAGTTCAAATTTCAACTGACTGAGATCGGGGTAATTTTCCAACGGTTCGAAGTTGGAAACGGGAGCAGAATCATTGAACCCTTTGGCCAGCGTCCAGGGAAGGCCGCCCGACTTGGCCACGTTTTGCAGATCACGGGCCGTAAAATCTATGCCCAGACCCACTCCGTCCAGATAATTGCGGGCAAACTCACGCTGTACGTACTTCCCTTCTTTCCCTATGCGATATACAATCTCACATTCGTAATGAATGTCCTCGCTGTATTCAGGATAGAAAAAAGGCTGGTTATTGCGCAAGACCGCCGTATCAGGTTTGAAAAAAATCACAGGAGAGGTGGGCACCTCGTTGCCCAGTTCTGCTGCGTGCGCAGCATAATTCCGACCGACGCAGATGATTTTCATGGCTTTAGTCCTTAGTCGTGAGTCCTTAGAGGTTAGATTTTAGATGGTAGATGTTAGAGATGGGCGTAAGAGACAAAAGTTGATTTATCCCTTTTTGATGGAAATCCGGGGTAAACGTCCTTAAGTATTAACCTCAGCAGTTACTTTGGCTGATCAGGAATGGGGAAAATTTCTTACCAGAAGCCCAGGCGAAATCCCAAATCCTTACTCAGATATCGCAATTGCCTTTGACCACTTCCACCCCATCAAACAACTCGGGCAGGGTCACAATGGAATCACCCACCACGTAGCCATCCTTTTTGGACCAAACCAAAACGGTTCCAGCGCAACTGGCGGGAGTTTTGGTACGGCCCTTGTCCTTGGTAAATATCAGGTTCCACTCCTTTTTGGCCTCGTCAAATTTCAGGGAATAATCTCCGCGGCAAATTTCTGAGAGAGGTTTTCCTTCCAGAATTCCCGAACGAACCCTGAAATTATAAAAGGTGGTATCCTCGTTCAATTCCAGTCTGTAACCTTCAGCGCAATATGCGCCTTTGAGTTTTTCCATGACTTCGGCCGCTTCGGGAGCTTTATTGGATTTGCAGCCCCAAAGCAGCCCGATCAGGGTCAGAAGTAATATGCTGAATCTGATTTTTTTCATGGGAAACGCTTCTTTATCCGTTCATGGACATCAGGAATTCTTTGTTATCACGGGTATTGCGCATCCTTTCCTGACAGAATTCCATGGCTTCAATGGGGTTCATGTCGGCCATAAATTTACGCAGCACCCAGATACGGCTCAGTTCGGCCGGGGCCATCAGCAGGTCTTCGCGACGGGTACCCGAGGCAATCACGTCAATGGCAGGATAGATACGACGGTTGGCAATGCGGCGATCCAGCTGGAGTTCCATGTTACCCGTTCCTTTGAATTCTTCAAAGATTACTTCGTCCATTTTGGAACCCGTGTCAATCAGCGCCGTGGCCAGAATGGTAAGCGAGCCGCCACCTTCTATATTACGGGCCGCACCAAAAAAGCGCTTGGGACGCTGCAGGGCGTTGGCGTCAACCCCACCCGACAGAATCTTACCAGAGGCAGGCATCACTGTGTTGTGAGCCCGGGCCAGACGGGTGATAGAATCGAGCAGAATGATCACATCATGACCGCATTCCACCATACGCTTGGCTTTTTCCAAGGTAATGGTGGCCACATGCACGTGGCGGTCGGCGGGCTCGTCAAAGGTAGAGGCAATTACCTCGGCATTTACGTTGCGGGCCATGTCAGTCACCTCTTCAGGACGTTCGTCGATGAGGAGGATGATCAGGTAGGCTTCCGGGTGGTTGGTGGCAATACCATTGGCCACTTTCTGCAACAGGATGGTTTTACCCGTTTTGGGCTGGGCCACGATCAATCCCCGTTGGCCTTTACCAATGGGGGCAAACAGGTCGAGAATCCGCAGGGAAAGGTCCTGCTTTTTGGTCATTTCCAGATTGAATTTCTGGTCAGGGAAAATCGGGGTCAGGTGGTCAAAGAAGATGCGGTCGCGTACCTGGAGGGGAGTGCTGCCGTTGATGGTATCCACTTTGAGCAGGGCAAAGAATTTTTCGCCTTCTTTGGGAGGACGAATTTGCCCGAATACGGTATCCCCTGTTTTCAGTCCAAATAATTTGATCTGGGAAGGAGAAACATAGATATCGTCAGGTGAGGGGAGGTAATTATATTCAGGGGAACGGAGGAATCCGTAACCTTCCGTGATAATTTCCAGGACCCCGCTGTTGCTGATCAGGCCGTCGAAATCGTACTGAATGCGCACGGGACGCTCTTCCTTGCGCTTTTCCATGGGACGGTCGTCCCTGTATTCGCGGTTGCCTTCTTCCCGCTGGTTCTGGTTGCGGTCGTAATTTTGCTCGCGGTTGCGGTCGTCGCGCTGGTCGCGGTTGCGATCATAGGGATGCTGATCGCGGTTGCGGTCGTCACGCTGATCCCGCTGGTCCCGCTGATTGCGGTCGAATTGCTGTTCGCGCGGACGGTCGTCGCGTTGGTCACGCTGGTTCCGCTCGTAGGGCTGATTGCGATCATCGCGGTTATCCCGTTGATTGCGGTCGTTACGGTCATCGCGACCCTGGTTGCGATCATCACGGGATTGGTAATTCCTGTAATTATTGTCTCGACGGTCACCACGGTTTTTGAAATCGCGGTTGCGGTCGTCGCGGGGGCGATCGTCAAAACCCTGGTTTTCACGAACGGGAATTTCTTCCTGGGGAGCCTCCTCAACGGGGGCTTCTTCTTCTTTTTTCGGGGCAGATTCTTTTCTGGGGGCGCCACGACCCCGCAGGGGTTTTTCTTCAGGCACCTGTGCTTCTTCCACCTCAGGTTCAGGTTGAGCTTTTTTCCGGGATTTAGGCCGCTCTTCTCCTGCTTCTTCCTTTTTTTCCTCTATCACGGGTTCCAGTGGCAATTCTACCTGCGAACTGGCTTTGGCAGCTGCGCGTCCCCGGGGCTTGGTTTTGGGCTTCTTTTCTGGCATTTGGTCGGGTGCCATCAGGGATTGTTCGTCGAGAATCTTGAAAATCAGGTCTTGTTTTTTCAAGGATTTAACTTCTTTAATCCCCACTTCCTTAGCAATCTCCCTAAGCTCAGGTAAGAGCAGATTGTTAAGCTCAATGATATCGTACATAAATTTTAATGATTAGCAACTATGAGAATTCACAAAACGTGCTTGTAGGATTTGTAAACGAGATAAATTTCTATTGAAAAAGAAAACTCCTGTGAGGTGACGGGATGCGTCAGAGAGTTTGAACTACAAATTAAACTAACTGGGCTAAGTTTTGCAAGGATATCAGCATTTTTTAAAGGACAAATATTTTTACTTAATTGGGGCCTTTTTTGTTATTTAGCGAAAATTTGAAACCCATGATCGAGTTACAGCAACTGCGTGAAAACAGAGACACTTTAATTGAACGCCTTCAGATTCGCGGATATGCTTCCGCCGCGGAGGAATTGGATAAAGTGTTGAGTCTTGACGCTGAACGGAGGAGGGTGATTACGAGGCTTGAAGGAATGCGTGCCGAGATGAACACGGTTTCAAAAAGCATCGGACGCCTGATTCAGGAAGGTAAAAAAGAACAAGCTGCCGCGGCCCAGAAAAAGACGGGGCAGATGAAGGAAGACATCAAATTTTACGAGGAATCACTCGAAAAAATTGAAAAGGAGATGGATCTGATTCTGATCAACGTCCCCAATCCTCCCCACCCTTCTGTGCCTAAAGGCAAAAGCGCTGAGGATAATGAGATTGTTTACCGCAACGACATTGAGGTAACCCTGCCTGCCAATGCAAAACCTCACTGGGATCTTATCAAAGATCTGGACATTGTGAGTCTGGATCTGGGGGTAAAGATCTCAGGAGCCGGATTTCCTGTCTATATTGGTAAAGGAGCCAGGTTGCAACGCGCCCTGATTCAGTATTTTCTGGACGAGGCCGAAAAAGCTGGTTATGTCGAAATCCAACCTCCCCTGATGGTGAATGAGGCTTCAGGATACGGCACAGGTCAACTGCCCGACAAAGAGGGACAAATGTACCACGTTCAGATCGACGATCTGTACCTGATTCCAACTGCTGAAGTGCCCATTACCAACCTGTATCGTGACACGATCCTGAAAGACAGCCAGTTGCCGGTCAAAAACTGCGGCTATACGCCTTGTTTCCGCCGCGAGGCAGGCTCCTATGGCAAGCACGTACGCGGGCTCAACCGTCTCCACCAATTCGATAAAGTCGAAATTGTGCAGGTGGTGGAACCCGAAATTTCCTATCAGGTACTCGATACCATGGTGGAGCACGTCAAAGGATTGCTGCAAAATCTGGGTCTTCCTTTCCGTATTGCCCTCCTGTGCGGAGGCGACATGGGATTCACTTCTGCCAAAACTTTTGACATGGAAGTGTACAGCGCGGCCCAGGAACAATGGCTGGAAGTGAGTTCCATTTCCAATTTTGAGACCTTTCAGAGTAATCGCCTGAAGCTTCGCTACAAAGATGCTGACCGCCAAACCCGTTTGCCCCATACCCTGAATGGCAGCGCCCTGGCTCTGCCCCGCATTTTTGCTTCCATTCTGGAAAATAACCAGAATGAAGACGGGTCTGTGACCATTCCAGAGGTATTGCGGCCCTATACCCGCTTTGATTTTATCGGGCGCGACTGATCCATTTCTTTTGATTCAGGATTGTCCCCTTGCTTTTCCCTCAATATTCAGGGACAGGTTTCGTATTTTTAGGTAATGAATACCAGAGACAGGGTGTATTGGTGCGTATTGCTGTGGATGATTTGCAGTACCCTGCCTGCATTTTCCCAAACGGATTCCGTTTTCAAACAGGTAAAAAGAGTGGAAACGGACTTCTCTGATCCGTCCAGGCTGGCCAAAAAAATCAGAAGGAATTTCAACAGTCTGCACGACAGCCTGGAATTTGTGGAACGAAAAACGGAATCTGCAGCCCAGGCGGGGCGTTTGGGGTACCGCGAATTTTCCATTGATTCTTTTCAGGTAAAGGGCAGGAAAATGAACCTGCATTGTCATGTGGGACCCCGTTATTTTTACCACCAGATCGACCTGATTGGGCTCAGTGAGGTGGAATTCGAAAAAGCAGGTTTTACCTCTCTGGTCAAAAAGCGGGCACCGTTTGATCTGGATAATCTGGAAGGGCGCCTGCGCCTTTCGCTGAGCAGGTTTCAGAATTCGGGTTATCCTTTTGCCATTTTCGACAGCCTGGAAGTGGATTTTATTTCTGCTGCTCCAGACACCATTCAATCTGATATTTCCTATCGCTTTCATCCTGGCAATCTGGTAAAAATTGATTCCATTCATTTCATTGGCAACAGCCGGGAGAAGGATAAATTTCTCATGAATCTGATCGACCTGCATCCGGGCGACCTTTACAATCAAAAACAGATCGAGGATGCGCCCAAGGTTTTGAATAATTCCATTTACCTGCGCAACGTCAAACCAGCCAAAATTGAATTTGATCCCACGGGAAAAAAGGCTGAACTGACCTTTGAGGTGGAAAAGCGCAAAGCAGGAAAATTCGACCTTTTGATTGGAATTCTTCCCCCTACCAACCCCCAGGACCGCAAGGTTAGATTTACAGGTCTGGCTGATTTTCAGCTGGTAAGCCCCCTTTTCAAATCGGGAGAAATTTTACGCTTTCGCTACGACAAACTGGTGGGAACTTCCCAAAAACTGCATATTGAATACCTTCACCCCAATATCGCAGGCACCCCGCTCAAAGGTCAGTTTGAATTCAGCCTGCTCAAACAGGATACCCTTTTCCTGACCCGCAACCTGCAAATTTCAGGCTATTATGCCTTCAACCCCAATCTTTCAGTGCGCACCTGGTACAAATCCCGCAGTTCGTCGCTCATTTCCACCCGCAAATACGAAAATGACTCCATTCACCTGCCGCCCATTCTGGATGCCACAGACCAGACCTATGGCATTGGTTTTGTCTTTGACAACCTGGACTATATTTTCAACCCCACCCGGGGTTTTCTGATCAAAATGGATGCGGGCCTGGGTCGCAAAAAGATCAGGATCAATCCCAAATTGCACGAAAATCTGTATTCGAACCTGCAGCTTTCCACTCCCAAACGGGAAGCGACATTTCGCATTGACTGGTATAAGAAGGTCTTCAAGCGGCAGGTGGTCCACCTGGCCAACTTTACCTACTGGCTGGATCAGCCTCAGTATTTCGAAAACGACCTGATGCAGGTCGGGGGTGCGCAGTTGCTGCGGGGTTTCAATGAAAATCAGTTTTTCACCAATCTTTTCACCATGTTTACCGCCGAATACAGATATTTGCTGGAGCAGAATTCCTATATTTTCCTTTTCGGCGATTATGCCTATCTTGAAAATAAAGTGTCTCCTGCCACGATATTGCACCCGCTTGGGGTTGGATTGGGCATGGCCTATGAAACCCGGGCGGGGGTAGTTTCCGTAACCTACGCGGTCGGTCAGGCAGGCAACACCACCTTCCAACCATCCAGAGGACGGATTCACGTTGGTCTTGTAAATCAGTTTTAATTTATGGAAGAAAATTTACCCCCTGAAAATCTGGATCGAGTAATCACTGCCAATTGCGAGGCTTGTGGCTCGAAAATGGTCTGGGATCCCAAACTACAGCAACTAGCCTGTGAGCATTGTGGCAACACCCGTTTCCTATCCGGCGATTCTGATCAGGTTCAGGAGCAGGATTTCAATGAAGCCCTGCGCATGGAAGGCCAACCCAGGGGTTTTGGCACGCCCACCCGCATTTTTCACTGCAATTCCTGCGGGGCCGAAACAGCAGTTGGTCCTGAAACAGCGTCCTTTTCCTGTCCGTTTTGCAGCTCTCCCAATGTGAATGAAGGCGCCATCGCCGACAAGGTGATTCAGCCTTCGGGCATCATTCCGTTCAAAATCCGTAAGCAGGAAGCCCTGGACAAATTCAAGGAGTGGATCAAAAAAGGATGGTTTCACCCGGGCGATTTGAAAAAAATTGCTTCCCTGGAGAAAATTGCCGGGGTTTATGTCCCTTTCTGGACTTATGACGCCATGACCTACTCCAACTGGACTGCGGAGGCTGGTTACCATTATTACACCACGGAAACCTATACAGACAAGGACGGAAATACCCAGACCCGCCAGGTACAGCACACCCGCTGGGTGCCTGCCAGCGGGTATTTCGAGCATTTCTTCGACGATGTGCTGGTGGTGGGCTCCAATGGAATTGAGCAAAATATGGTGGAGCGGGTTTACCCTTTTGAACTGAAAGAAGTGGTCAATTTCGACAGTCAGTATATCCTGGGCTGGAACTCGGAAGTGTACCAGAAAGATGTGAAAGAGGGCTTTCAGGTGGCCGAATCCAAGATGGATGATTACATCCGTCAGGCCTGTTCGCAGCAGGTGCCGGGCGATACCCAGCGCAATCTGCGGGTGAGCACCCGCAAGCATAATATTACCTTCAAGCATATTCTGCTGCCCATGTGGGTCGCAGGTTATCAATACAAAAACAAGGTTTTTCAGTTCCTGGTCAATGGACAAACCGGCAAGAGTGGGGGCAGCAAGCCCATTTCTGCCATCAAGGTCATCCTTCTGATCCTGCTGATCATTGCGATTGGAGTGGGAATTTACTTCCTCACCCAATCAGGGCAGCCAGCGCCCCAGCCGCAATAAAACCTGCATTTCAGACAAAGGAAAAGGGCCACCCCGCAGCAGGAGTGGCCCTTTTTATATGGTGAGAATTTCTTCTTACATGTTGCCTGCCGGGTCGAAATCGAAGGTCAGGGAGAAACGGAGGGTATTTTGCAGGGGGTGGTTCTGCGAAAGCGGAGCCAGATAAGCAAAATCCAATCCAAATACCTGGTAACGGATACCTGCGCCCAGGGTGATGAATTTACGTGCACCTTTGATGGGGTCTTCGTAAAAATAGCCTGCGCGAACGGCAAAAAGGTTGTTATACCAGTATTCCAAACCAATTGAAGTCTGAATTTCAGCCAGTTCTTCAGAGAAGCCGCCTTTGGCATCCCCGAAGCTGGAGAAAATACCGTCGATCAGGGTTTTGTCGGCCTGGCCACCTGCGGAGGGAACGAGCAGCTTATTGAAGTCGGCAGTGAGGCCAATGCTGTTGTACTCGTCCACGTTGCCACGGAGCAGGAAGCCCGTACGGAGGTTGGTGGGGATAAAGTCGCGGTTATTGGAGTTGGTGTAGGAAATTTTTGCACCAATATTGCTGATGTTCAGGCCCCAACGGAAGCGAACGGGAAGTTCCTGACCCGCCGTTTTCATGGAGAAGTCTTTGTTGTACATCATGTTGATGTCGCCGGCGATGGAGGTACCCGGACGGGTGTCAAGGGCGCCTACCCGGGCGTTGGCCGCCAGGTTGGAGTAAATGAAGCGCAGGGCGACGCCCGCGGAGAAGTTCTGGGTTACTTTGCGGGTATAACCAGCGTCCAGGGCAAATTCACTGGCGTTGAATTCCCCGGTCTGTACGGCATTTTCATCGGTAAAGATGATGCGGCCAAGGGAGAAAAAGCGCAACGAACTGGCTACCACGCCTTTTTTATCGCCCATGTTATAGTAACCGTTCAGGTAGGCCAGGTTGATATCTGGTACCAGCTGACGGAGCCAGGGCGTATAGGAAAGGCCGAAACCCATTTGTTTTTCGGAGAAAGCCAGCCCGGAAAGGTTCCAATGGGTTGCATTGGCATCGTCGGTCAGGGCCACACCTGCTTCACCAAGGGCGCCGTGGCGGGAGTCGGGAGCAATCAGCAGAAAAGGAACTGCTGTGGTTATAGCCCTGATATTCTGCCCGGATGTGGTGGTGGTTTGCGCAAACCCGGATTGGGGCAGCACAAAAGCCAGGATCAAAGCAGCAATGAGGCAAAATTTGGGAAGAAGTCTCATCTTTTTCGAATTATAATTTTCTACATCTCCTTTGTAGAAGGAGTCAAAGTTAAAGATTAAGGTTGAAAAAAGTAGAATTATTCTTCGATAGACTTCTGTTGAGTGGTTTGAATCTCAAAGGTAATGAATTCCCTGAAATAATTGCACCCGAATTTCAGGAATTAGAGTGCAATTCTTACTACCTCAGCAAGACGAGTTTTTCAAATTTGCTTACTTTCTCGCCCGTTTCGTGGTCTTTGAGAAAAACCTGATATACGTACACACCGCGCCCGATTTTATCTCCGTAGTCATCCAAACCGTCCCATTCCATGTCGCAGTAGAGGTTTCCTTCGGCAAAAATGGAGTCATCCAGTGATTTAACCAGCTTGCCTGAAACAGTGAAAATCTTCACCTGAATGTCCAGAAAAGAGCCATTGCGGTTGTGCTCTATGTAGAATTTGGTATGGGTGGTGAAGGGATTGGGGTAATTCAATACATGCCCCAGGGCCATTTCCGCATCGTCTGCGACGATGAAGGTGGTGCCGCCTTCGGCCGAGTTATTGGCCACGTCCCACACTTTGACGTGCACTTTGTGCTCGCCCACGGCCAGATCCTGGAATGGATAATTGATGTACCCTTCCTGGTAGCTGTTTTTGCTGGCAGTATAGTAATCGTTGAGAATCAACACATTCTGCTCGTCGTCGTCGAGGATGCCCGTAAGTTCGTGACCAATACCCGTACCTACTGTATTGATCCCGTTTTCATCAAACAACTTGACCAGCATGAGCGGGTCGGGACCTACCAGACCACCGTCGGCCCATTTTTCATCGTTCATGAATACATCCAGTTCGGGGCCCTGATCGTCCACGATATTGCCGGTGCCGCCCACATAAATGTCGCAGTCGCAGCCGCCGCCGTCGGTAACATTGTCGTGGAAATAAAGACTGATTTTACCCAGACCGTTTTCGTAGGAAATGTCAATGGGCACTACAAACTGAATGGTGAATTTGCCATTGGTAATGGTTCCATCTCCATTGAATATTTTATTTTTCTGCCAGTAAAAGGTGTAGGGGGCCCTTTTTGTAATAAATTTCGCGGGTTTATCAAAGACAATGGTGGAAAGATCGCCGTTGAAGGTGCTGAGGAAATTTCCCTGATCGTCACGCACTTCTCCTTCCAGGGTCACCAGCGAAAGGGAAGGAAGTGAATCCACCTGACCATTTACTGTATTGGAACCATTGATGGCGGTAATCACACCTTTGAGCTTGGGATAATTAAGGGTCAGGCCCGGGTCGCCCATGAGGGTAAAAAAGCGGTTATTGATTCCTCCCAGCCAGCTTGCATTCTTGGTTTTCATGAAAATCTCACCCAATGTAGGCATGCGGCCCAGGGAAGAGTCGAATGAAATGGCATAGTCGTAGAAATTGGTATTCAGGTAAAAATTCGGCCCTGAATATACCACCCGCACCGTGGTAAACATGGCAATGGATCCCCCGCCGTCCTGTACCAGCACTTTTTCAGCTGCAGACTGACGATCAGGATCGTCGAAACGACCAAACTCACAGGTAGCGGTCACAAAGGCAGGCAGATTATACCCGTTGCTGAGATTCTGAATGTCTGAAACTTCCAGAATTTTTGAATTGGACCAACCCGTTTCACCACCGTGACCCGTGTAATTCACGATCAGAGCGCCTTCATCCAGGCGGGTGATCAGTTCGTCCTTGGCATCAGGGTGGCGTACGCCGTTGGCAGTATTGACCTGGTCGTAGTTGTCAAGAAAGACCTTATCAATGTTGATGCACTTATTCTTTGCATAAATTTTCCCTGAGTAGCTGTCAGCCTGCTTGATGTGAATATTGCCATCCAGATCCTTGTGATCAGCCACCAACAGAAGGCGATTGCGCCAGGGTCCAAATCCCACGGGGTTATTGGCATAGTTGATGATTTTATCCACCAATACATTGGCCTCGGTCACAGAACCCGCAGGCAGGCGGCCAATTGAAACATCGAGATAATGGGTCAGCACGGCATTATCGCCGTCGGCCAGGCCCAGAATATCAGGGTCACCCCCTTCATTGGCAGCATTTTCCCCCCAAAAACCCTCTCCATCGTCCAGAAACCCAAAGTAGTCGTCGCTGGTATATGCATCCGTGGGGCGCTGAGATTTGCGGCTCTGGTAAGTCGGGATAAAATTGGTGATACCCGTGGCCACCCGGTCTTTGTAGTCATAGGAACCATCCCCAAAAAGGAGCACATATTTGGGTGCATCTGCCTGGGAGGTCGAACGGGCGTAGAACATGTGAATGAAATCGCGGATGGCGGTCGGGTCCATGCGTCCTGAGGCAAATTCATTCCACACATGATTGATATTGGCCACGTGAACTGTATGTCCCAGCTGATTGCGGTGAAATTCGGCCAGGGTATTGGCCTGAGAAAGGAACATCGGGTGGGAAATAATCAGCATATCTGCCTGGCTGAGGCCGTGCAAATCCTGATTGCCTATGGAACGGGCGCTGACGGGCGTCTTA
Organism: Bacteroidia bacterium; assembly: GCA_020635905.1. Classification (GTDB taxonomy): domain Bacteria; phylum Bacteroidota; class Bacteroidia; order J057; family JADKCL01; genus JACJYV01. The sequence continues at coordinate 951,644 of JACJYV010000002.1, read as the reverse complement.
TGGTCATTAGCGGTAAACACCACAAACCTGCTCAGGGTATCCGCTTTAGCGGCAAAGGAAATGGTGGAGCCACTCGTGGTATATGCCTGCTTTTGCACATTCACAGGATCGCTCACATTCCAGACCGTTTCCCCGCCTCCAGCATTGGTGATATTGTATTGAAACACCTCACCCGCGCCAAATCCATCTACGGCAGAAAACCAGAAGGCAGAACCTGTATTGATCTTCAGCTGGCTTTTGTAAATCACTTCCAGAAAATCCAGCCATCCAATGGCGGATACATTTGCTTTGGCAAAACTTACGTTGACATCCAGCACAGAACCCACCACGTTGGAAGCGGCGAAGGTATTGGCAGCCCAGTCCGTGCGGTAGTAATAATCTGCGTACTGGTCAGGATTGACGGTGGGAGGATCGAGGTCGAAGACCTTTTTGCCATCTGCAGTGATGGTAAACTTGCTGCGACTGATGGCAGAACGGGCTCCCACCCGGGCGATAATATCCAGGTTGGTACCAGGCGCCAGATTGGGTACGGAGAATTGATAATCGCGGGAGGTGGTAAAATCAAAGGTTTCACCCAGCCAGACCCTTCCTGAAAGGATTGAATTGTATTCGTCCTGCTCGTGGAAGGCATAATTTGTAACATAAGTTGGGGTCTGGGTAACTCCGCCCTGAGATGGCGTTTCCTGAATGCGGTCGCCATTGGCCTGACCTATGTTCAGAAAGTAGAAATTGGTATCTGCATAGCAGTTGAAAAAGTGGGCCACGCGGCCCAGGCTGGACACATATTTCCAGGCGTGGGGCGAGGCGCCGTAGAAGATGAGGTAATCGTTGGCATCAAAACTGCCGTCGCTCTCTCCACTTACGTAAACTTTGTTTTCGACCAGATCGTCGTGGCGAAAATCGCCCACAGTCTGAGGCAACATGCCCCCTCCATTGCCAAAAACCCTGATTTTGCGCGGATCCAGGTTATTCATATCAATGCCCAGATTGCTCAAAAAGTTATAATCCAGACGATAAACCCCTTCCTCAGTCACCCCGATTTTGTACCAGGTTCCCGAAGAAAGGACCGAACTGGTGGCCTGGGTTTTGTTGGCGGGATGGTATTTTGCCATTTCACGGGGAGAAAGCGATTTCCGGGAAAGTGACCATGAAACAGATTCGGCCTTTAAGTAAGAATGTCCGTCAGCACTTACGATAATGGGATAAACCTGAATCACGCGGAAATGCGCTTTATTTCTGATCACCCTGGGTCCCAGCACGACATGTTTGGCTGGAAAATAATCGTCCCCGGGTTGAATTTCCATCTCTTTTACACTTTTAGCAAACAGTTCATCGGTCTCCTCTTTTACGTTTTGTGGGCTGATTGCACCAATGGTCAGGTCCTGATTTTCATTGACGGGAACCAGCACCTCGTAATAAGGAAGATTCACCAGATCCCGATCGAAACCAGCACCTTCAAAATATGGAGCCTGGATCATTACCTGGGGATTTGACCGGGAAGAAACAGGCATATTCTCCTTCCACACCGGGGTAAGACTGCCGCCTCCCTGGGTGGAAATCACTTTTGATTTTACGGTGACAGGGGCCACATTCCTGGCTTGCTGAGCCTGCAACAAACCCAGACTGACCAGCGTAAAGCAAAACAAGAGGAGAATATTTTTATGCAAATGATCCATTCAGGATTTTCTTTAGAATTAACTAACGCTCAAATTACGCAAAAATTTGTCTCTGAGAGTAGGCAAAAAACAGTACATGTCAGGATAAGTACACACCTGAGCGGGGATTTTACCCTGATTTAGCCATGATAAGAAGGAATGGCTTAAAATCCCTCCATTCCAATCCACAGGTGTGAAAATTATTCCTTCCCGTTTGCCCCGAAAATTGCCGAAATTTGGAACGAAATATTTGTTTCGAAATTCCGTATATTACAACAACCAGAAACTTACCTGAAGCCCGTTCATGACCAAGAGCCAATTCTACCAGGGAATCATGAAAAAAAAGCCAGTTTTGGCTATTTTTCTGGCTTTATTCATTGACTTTATAGCCTTTGGACTGATTATTCCTGTGGTTCCCGCCCTGTTCAGCGCCGAAGACCATACCATTTTCGATCCATCTGTTTCGGCCCAGCACCGCACCTTTTTATATGGCATGCTGATGGGGGTTTTTGCCCTCAGCACCTTTCTGGGAGCTCCTTTGCTGGGCACCCTTTCCGACCGCTGGGGTCGGAAAAAAATCATGATCATCACCAATACGGCCAATGCGCTGGGTTTTTTTGTGTTTGGGTTGGGAATTATTGAACAGAATTTCTGGTTTCTGTTTATTGGCCGGACTCTGCCGGGGTTGTTTGGGGGCAGCATTTTCATTGTGCAGTCGGCCATGGCCGACGTGAGCACGGAGGAAAACAAGACCAAAAACTTTGGTCTGGTGGGAGTGGCCTGTGGCCTGGGATTTATTTTTGGCGCCCTCCTGGGCGGAATTTTGGGCGATCCTACGATCAACATCAATTTTGGCCCCACTCTGCCCGTCTTTGTGGCCATGGGCTTTAATCTGGTCAATGTGGTCTTTATCCTGTTTTTTCTCTCAGAGACGGTTTCCGAATTTGCCAATACGCCCATTCATGCCCTTTCGGGCTTTGAAAACCTGGGCATTGCCTTCACGGACCGGAAAATGCGCACCATTTATTCCGTGATTTTCATCCTTACCCTTGGGTTTTCCTTTTTCATTCAGTTTCTGCCCATTTATCTGGTCAAAAAATTCTCTTTCACCCAAATGGGGGTTGGGTTCATGTTTGCGGCCATCGGGGTGTATGCAGCCATTTCCCAGGGATTGATTTTGCGGTTGTTTACCCGCCGTTTTCTGCCCGATCAGATTTTGCTTTTCCTGACCCCGCTTTTCGCAGTGACCTATTTATTATTGTTGCTGCCTGAAACGCCTGGCTGGCTTTATCTGATCATGCCCATTATGATCATTTTTCAGGGAATTACCTTTCCCAATACCCTCACCATCATCTCCAATAATGCAGACCGAAAGTCTCAGGGCAGATATATTGGCATCAATCAGTCGCTCAATTCCTTTGCGAGCGCACTTTCTGCCTTTGCCGCCAGTTCACTGGCGAGCCTGCACGACAGTTATATAATGACTTTTGGTGCAGCGTGTACGGCGGTGGCTTACCTGTTTTTCCTTTCCTATTACCGCAACAAGCAATCTATGAGAAAGGAAGCGCTTCAGCAGGCCCTGGTGGAACCTGTAAATTCTGCTGAAGATATGGAGGCGCTCAAAGAAATGCTGGCCAAGGCGGGCCTTCCCTTTGACGATGTGGGCGAACAAAATCAACGCTTTTTTCTGTATCGTTTCAAGGAATTGGTCTTAGGTACAATTGGTTTGCAAAAAGCGGGCAATTTTGGCCTGCTGAGATCTCTTTCCGTGGCCCGTGAATTTCGCCGCAAGCACCTCGGCCAGAATATGATCGACAAACTGATCAATTATTCAAGTGAAACGGGTATCCAGCAATTATACCTGATCACCACTTCAGCCCAGACTTATTTTGAAAAACAGGGTTTCAGGGAAATTTCCCGCGAAAAAGTTCCTTCTGAAATTCAGGGTACGCGGGAATATGCCGAACTTTGCCCTTCTGAAGCGAAAGTTATGGTAAAATACCTGGCCCATGAATAAGAAGGAAAACATACCTCCCCGGGAGGAATCATTGGGCTGGCTGGAAACCCCGCTGGGCTGGTTAGGTTTCAGGGGGAATGAGTTGGGGGTAAGTGAAATATTCTTTGCTGATGCAAAAGGGGAAGAATCACCTGAGTTGCCGGCCCCGATTCTGAGCGCCCAAAGCCAATTGAGCGAGTATTTCGCAGGCCAGCGCCGTCATTTTGATTTTCCCCTGGCTACCCACGGCACGGATTTTCAACAAAAAATATGGCAGGCATTGCAGAATGTGCCCTACGGGCATACGACCAGCTACCAGCATCTGGCCGATAAAATCGGCAATCCCAAATCCGTCCGCGCCGTAGGCGCGGCGAATGGCGCCAATCCCATTGCCATTGCGGTGCCCTGTCACCGCATTGTGGGCAGCAACGGCCAACTGACCGGCTATGCAGGCGGACTGCACCGCAAAAAATGGCTGCTCGAACACGAACAAAAAATCGCGGGCGGCTTTCAGAATTCGCTTTTTTGATTTTTTCCTTGCGAAAAGGAATTTCCCATGACATTCACGGAAAATTTTAGGTGGATCAGGGGCCGCATAAACCCATAATCCAAACTTGCGGCTCTCGCTCAAAGCAAGTAACTTTCCCTATGCGACGATCTCTTCCCATTTTTATGATTCTGCTTATTCTGGTCAGTTGCCGAACGGTTATCCCCTACGCGGGGCGCACCAAAAGCTATTCGGCCAGCCAGGCGGCAGTGACATGTGACCATCCTGAAGCCGCAGACATTGGTGCACATATATTAAAGGAGGGAGGCAATGCTTTTGATGCGGCGGTGGCGACCCATTTTGCCCTGGCAGTGGCCTACCCTTATGCGGGCAATATTGGAGGAGGAGGATTTATGGTTTTTCGGGAAGCAAAAGGCAAAACGGGCACCCTCGATTTTCGGGAAAAAGCGCCTGCCAAGGCCCAAAGAGACATGTTTCTGGACAAATCAGGCAACGTCATTCCTGACCGCAGCGTGTATGGACACCTGGCCGCGGGAGTGCCCGGCTCAGTGGATGGCATGGTTACCCTGCACGAAGCCAAAGGTTCATTGCCCTTCCCTCAATTGATCCAGCCCGCCATTGACCTGGCGCGAAACGGATTTCCCATCACCCAATTGCAGGCCGACTGGTTCAACAGCAAGCAAGCCAAATTCAGAGAATTGAACCCTGACACCCTGGCTGTGCCCCTGATTCGCCACCAGCCCTGGAAGGCTGGCGACACCCTGAAGCAGGAGGATCTGGCCCGCACCCTGGAGCGCATCCGCGATCAAAAACGGGACGGATTTTATCTGGGTGAAACCGCAGAATTGATCGTAAAGGAAATGGAAGCAGGCCAGGGGCTGATTTCCATGCAGGACCTTGAAAGCTTTCATTCGACCTGGCGCAATCCTGTGGTGGGAAATTACAAGGAATACTCCCTCATCAGCATGGGGCCACCTTCCAGCGGGGGCATCGCCCTGCTGCAAATGCTGGGCATGCTGGAATCCATGCCTTTGAAAAAATGGGGCTGGGGTTCTCCCCAGACCATTCATGCCCTGACGGAAGTCATGCGGCGGGCCTACGCAGATCGCGCCACTCATCTGGGCGACCCTGATTTTTACGCCGTTCCCGTAGCAGGGCTTCTGGAGGAATCCTACCTCCAGGCCAGAATGGCTGACTATAATCCAGACTTTGCGACCCCAAGTTCAGCAGTGACAGCCGGGAATCCCGGGCAAAAGGAAAGCTCGGAAACGACCCATTATTCCATCGTGGATGCCAAAGGAAATGCAGTTTCCATCACCACCACCATCAACGGACCCTACGGGTCGTGCGTGTTTGTGCGGGGAGCGGGATTTATCCTGAATAATGAAATGGATGATTTCAGCGCCAAGCCCGGGGTGGCCAATATGTATGGCCTGGTAGGTGCGGAGGCCAACGCAGTACAGCCGGGCAAGCGCATGCTCAGCTCCATGACCCCGACCATCGTGGAAAAGGACCACAAATTATTCATGGTGTTAGGTTCGCCGGGCGGATCAACCATTATCACCAATGTGATGCAGACCTTTTTGAATGTGGTGGAATTTGGCATGGGCATGCAACAAGCCGTGGCCGCTTTGAAGATTCACCACCAGTGGCTGCCTGATAAAATTTTTCAGGAAAAAGGCACTCTCACTCCCAAAACCGTTCAGAAACTCGAAAAAATGGGTCACAAAGTGGAGGAAAGATCTTCCATTGGGGCCCTCAATGCCATTCTGGTCCGTCCTGACGGAAGTCTGGAAGGCGCCGCCGACCCAAGGCGGGATTGCACCTTCCGCGGTTTTTAAAGATTTGGAAATGGATAAACGGGTTCTGATTCTGTTTTCCCGCATTACTCAACCATTTTCCCCTGAAAAATGGCAGGAATTGCTGGCTCTGGTGCCCGCTCAGCAGCAGGAAAAAATCCTGCGTTATCACCGCTGGCAGGACCGCCATTTGGGACTGGTCGGGAAGTTGCTGCTCAGAGAGGGACTTTTGGCCTTTGACCTGTCCCCTGAATTAACTGAGAAAATGACTTTCAACGCCTGGGATCGCCCGGAAATCCCGGGAGATATGGATTTTAATCTGAGTCATTCGGGAGAAATGGTGGTCTGTGCCCTGAGTCGCGCGGGTCGGGTGGGAATTGATGTGGAGCAAATTCAGCAAATTGATTTCAGGGATTTTCAGAAGCAAATGACGGAAAGCCAATGGGAAGATATCAGGTCAGGGGAGCATCTCTTAGGTAAATTTTTTCAGTACTGGACCCTGAAAGAGGCGGTGATCAAGTTGGATGGACGGGGGCTGTCCCTGCCCCTGATGCAACTCGAAACGGACTTTCGCAGGGCCTGGCTGGGCCAGCAAAGCTGGCCCGTGTTTTCAATTGATTTGGGGAATGGGGATTATCCTGCCCACCTCGCGACTGATTTTGAAAATCCAGCCATTGAACTGAGGGAAATTATCCCTGAATATTGGTGAGAGTGAGCCTCAAACGCTTTTGTCGAGGAAAAACATTCCCACGAAGGGCAAACCCAGCGCACCTACTGCGATCCAGAAGCCAAAGGAAATCAATCCAAAAAAGCTTTGCTCCAGCTCAATGGCGGGACCGCCAAACATGAAACCCAGCCACCCGGCCAGCAGGATGAGGATCAGCAGGGTGAGCGGGCCACCTGCATATTTTCCAAAAATCAGCATATAAAGGCCAGTCAGGGCAAATATAACGGGCACCAGGGTCAGAAAGGCGCCCAGGGCCAGGCCAATGATGCCTTCATGGTTGGGAGAAATATTCAGAATTTCGATCAGTTTGGCCGCTCCTTCTGCCTTCACCGTTTCGACAATGCCTTTAAAAAAGCTGAAAGCGCTGTGACTTGCTTCTCCCTGCCTGAAAAAAGGCAGGAAAAGGGCGGCAATCGCTCCAAGTCCGCTGAGGCGAACCAGCATTTTGAAGGAAAAGCCAGAATCTTTGGGGGCCTGAGTTTGGGTTGTAGTTGTTGCCATATTGATGAATTCGTTTTGCAGGCTATACGTGAATTCACCCCAAGGGTTAAAAAAAAACCCTTCCACCAGGGAAGGGCCTTCTATTTTCTGTTTCACGCAGGGATTATTCTTCTGAACTTCCTTCAGAGGGGTCGTCCAAAACCACCGCGGTGATTTCAATGTCAAGATCATGGTCGGCAGTGCAGCCCGGGAAGGGACATTTCACGGTAGAGCCAGCGGGTCTTTTGGGGTGCTTTCCGCCACGTTCGGCGGAGTTGTCCAGGGTATTCTGCCCAGTATGCCAGTAAATGCATTCCCATTTGTAGGCATCATCACCTGTTTTGCAGGGGAGGAATTTGTAATACTTGTAATCGGGATTATTGCGAAATTCGCCCATTCCCAGGTACATGGAAACCTCATCGCGACCAACATAATGGGGAGGTCCCAGATTGGATTTGTAAAGGATAAATACCCCAGGTCTGCTGAGTTCCAATTTGTGACGGTCAAGTTTGGCCAGGTCACCCTTTACGGCACTTAGTTTAGACATAATAATACTCGTTTTAGAGGTTCAACGAAAAAATTGCTGACAACCAGTCCTTAAGATATAAATTTTTCTGGTTTTAACAAACCAAAACTATTTCAAGAGGCGAAATAATGTTTTTTTGAGGAATTTATCCCGCTCTGTCTGTTGGGAGGGGAAAATTGCGGGCTGTTCTGTAATCAGTTGGGGGAAAGGTTCCAGGTACGGTTCAGCAAAGCCAGGATTTCATTCTGAAATTCAAGCATTTCGCTGATCATGGATCGCTCAGGCGAAGTCAGCAGCAGGTCATTGGGTCGCACATGGCTTTCGTAAACCATTTCCTCGCACCTTGCGCTAAAATCTGATTTGAGTGAATGGAGGACGGAAGATTCCTGATCTGTTACGGGATAGGGGTAGAAAACTTCCAGTGGTAATCTGAGGATTGAGTCCATTCGGAGAATTTTTTAATGGGTTTAAGGGAAAGATACGCACAAATGAGCAGCATCTAAAGCCTTTTTAGACCAATTGATCGATTCCAACGATGAACAGGGCTTTTTTTCAGAGACGTTCCACCGTGCGGGCGGGAATCCAGTAGGCGTGTTCCGCAGCTTCCACTTTGACCCAGATATCCTCAGAATCAACAATATCCACGGTTTCGCCCGGGCTGAGCTTGCCATGCTGAAAGGAAGCCCCATAGCTTGGAAAGCTGTAAAATGCGGTATCCTGTACAATTACGGCCCGGTCGGGGGTAAAAAAGATATAGTGGGTAAGGGTAATGAGGGAAACCGCAAAAATGGGGGCAAAAACCCCGGTCAGGGAGGAGGCCCAGGCAGGTATTTTGTCGCGGCTGACCACGATCCGCCCGATCAGGGCGGCTAAGGAAAGGAGAAACAGGCTCCAGATGATCCAGCCATAATTGCGGAAAAAGCGAAAGTAGCCCGGCCAGAAATCTGAGGTGAGGTAGTGGGAACTTCCGTTTTTCTGCATGAGCTGCACCACTTTTTCTTCGAGCAGGTCACCCCCAAAATCCTGCTGGATTTTTTTGAGAAAAAAGATGGCGCGGGAGTAATTGCGAAGTTGCTCCTGCAGAAATGCCAGACGGTAAAGTGACTTTTCCGTGTAGGCACCCGCCTCAAAAGCGGCCTCATAATCGGCCAGGGCTTCTGTATAAGATTCACTTTCGAAGGCATTATTGCCGGCTGTCAACAGATTTTCACCCTCATCAGCCCACAAAAAACCGCCCCAGAGGGCCAAAATGCCCAGAAAAATACTTTTATGAAAAAAGCGAGAAATAATTTTTGACATTTAATTTGTCTCCCTTATCTTTGTGCTCCTCTTTGAGGAATGATCTTTGATCGATTGACTCGGTAGCTCAGTTGGTAGAGCATCTCACTTTTAATGAGAGGGTCCTGGGTTCGAGTCCCAGCCGAGTCACTGAAATTTACCTTTGCCCTGGTGGTGAAACTGGTAGACACGCCATCTTGAGGGGGTGGTGCTGGAAACGGCGTGGGAGTTCGAATCTCCCCCAGGGCACTTTCAAAAATCCATTTTGTATTGTTTTTTTCCATTTGTGAGGGTTAACGCAACCCTTATTTTTTTATTATACCCCCCTCATCTGTTCCGTTTCCATTGCAAATTTATAAGTATTAAAATAACAAACTCAAGTAAAAGCCAGGGGAAAATTTTCAGGTTTTTAGTGGGGCTGGGAAGATTGGAGCTGAATCCAGGTGGGAATTTTGCCTAAAATCTGATTATTTTTGGAGTCCGTTTTGTAAACTAAGAACTGAAATGCCTTCGGAATCTTTTTGGTCTAAAAGGTTGAACGAACTAAAATCTTCGTACAGGGACGAAGCGAATACCAGATTGGCAATTATCATAATGATTGCAGGAGTCATTATTTCCATCTCTTTGGGAGTCCTGCTTCCTCTTTTCGGGAACCCTACTGAAAATCCATTTATTTTTAATTTTATCGCTGTTTCATCTGCTCTTTTTACGATTGCGGGATTCTGGGCTGCATTTTTTCAATTGCAATCTGTAAAGGAAGTAAAAAAACGCAGAGAATTTGAAGTCCTTGAGGCCCAGTCAGAGCTGCTCAAAAAGCAATTGATCAACAGAATTTCCCGTACCTATGAAAAACTTTTGGGCATGCACAAATTATTAGGTGATGACCTGCATTCTCATTTTATTACCGAATCAGAATATACCATTCAGAAACTTGAAAAAATCAAAAGCGACAAATGGCTAAGGCAATCTCATAAAAATCTCATCAGTGAATATGTAAACCAGCACAGGCAATTTGAAGTTGCATTGAAGGGTTATATTCAACGAAATGAGCTTCCTGACGAGGAAATCAAGACAAACTTTCTCTATCAGGTGTCGTATATTTGTAGTAAATTGTCTGAAATCCAGGATCAATTGTCCTCAGAATTAAGATGAACGATAATTCACAAAACAGCCTCGGCCTTCTCAACAAACTTCTCGCACTCAGCGGAAATGACGTGCCCAAGTGGCAAAATGCTTCACTTGGAACAGGTTTCAGCCTCAATCTGGGTGAAAGTGGAAATTTATTTCTGATGCAATGGAAAAGTTCTGAGACTAAACCAGAAAGCTACGTGCTTGCCGTTTTTGGTCCCCAAAGCGAAGTAAAAGCCAATATCAAGGCCGAGGAAGGAGATCAAAGCAATCTGGAGGTATTTTCCAAACTGGGCGATTTATTCCAAAAAGCCAGCCAGGAAGCGAAAGCAACTGATTCTGACTCCCTCAATTCAATCCAATCCCTCCTTGATTCCATGCTAGTAAAATCCTGATTCTCCACCTTTTTCTGCAAAAACAACAACCCCATTTTTGTCTCTTTTTCTCTCAAAGACAAACATGGGGTTGCAATAAAGGAGTGGATTTCGCTTAGCGAAGCAGCGTAATCGATCCCGAACGGGATTGAGGCTGGCCTTTTTCGTCCGAAAAAGTGATGCCGTAAATGTACACGCCCGAGTGGACCGACTGACCATGCAAAGTGCCGTCCCAGGCGGAATTCAGATTATTGGCGGAAAAAATCTGGCGGCCGTAACGGTCGAAGATCACCAGGCGGTAATCAGAAATTTCACCCTGATAAACAGGCACAAAAAGGTCGTTGATGCCGTCTCCGTTGGGAGTAAAGGCATTGGGAATAAGAATTTCCTTCTGCGAAGTACTTCCCAATTCCTGTCCTGATTCAGACACAAAACTGAGATCTGATTGGGCATCGTTCAGTTTCAGTACGCGAAGTTGGGCGTTTGCGAAGGAAGCAAAGAAAATGAGCAGCAGGAGGGCAAGTGAGGTTTGTTTTACTGTTTGAAAGATCATGTAAACTTCAATTAGTGTTGGTGAAAATATTTTGAAGTGTAAAAAGTGTTTCGATCCTTCGGTGTTTGGGGTTTATGAAATAAAATCAATAAACAATTCTACGCAGAAAAACCCTCCATGGAGGCGAATCCGGGCCGAATGGTGATTTTTACAATCTCAACGGAGTCTGAAAGGCGGGGATTGGTTTGGAAGGAAAAAAGGAGGAGAAAAAAATTTTAGGCACAAAGGAGAGACCCTCCCCGATGGGTTAAATCGAGGGATCAAAAGCAAAGATTAGGGCCTATTAACGGCAAAAAGTGGTAGGGTCTCCCGCAAAACGAGCGTTTTACAACGAAATATACACTTTTCCACGGAATAAAAATAACATTTCAAATACCGTTCAGATTTCTTTGTGACAGTTCATGCAAAAATCCCAACCATTGAGCCCCAAAATCGAACCGTTCGCACAGCGGCCTTTTGATGAAAAAGTAAAAACTTTTAAATTAGAATTGTCGGGTAAGCCCCGACAACAAGAGCAAGGGTTAGGGTTGACTCGCACACAGTGTTTGAGTCCCCTAGCTTTTTTTTTGCGCCGGATTTTCCCGGCTTTTTTCTTTTTAAGACCAGCCCTGCCTTTTTCAAATCCACAATATCCTTGTATCTTTCGTCATAACGCCTAAGCTCAGGAATGGCTCAAACCAAGCTGAAAAAAGCTGTTTTATTGATTTTTACGACCCTCTGGCTGCTCCTGCTGGCCGGAACGGCCAGCTTTTGGAATCAGTACACCCGCTTGCAGCTGCTCGAACTCGACGCTCCTGAACACGACCATTTTGGCGGCAACGACTGGGTCAAATGGGAAGACAGTCCCAATGGCATCGTGGCCAGCCAGATCCATCCCCTCATCGACGGTAACTCAGACCTGCGGGATGGCTATATCCAAAAGGGCGACCTGCTGCGCAAAATCGACTACCGCGAAGTTTTCAAAGCAGACATGGTCGAAGACCTGTGCCTGCGCAACCCGCCCGGGCGGGTTTTCATTTATCAACTGGAACGAAAAGATCCAGGGGCCTTTCAGGCCGAAATCCTGACCCCATTCATACGCCTGGGCTTTGTACCACCCTATACCTTCGCAGATTCTGGCTTTCTCTGGAGAATTTTTGTCTGGATGGTGGCCCTGGGAACCTTTCTGGCCCTGGTCACTTTTCTCATCATGGCCCCGCTGACGCGGGGCAAGCTGGGGGAAAATATTTTCCTCATGCTCACCATCCTGACCGGCCTTGGCCTTTTTCTCTTCCAGTTTATCCGTCATGTGGCCCTGTTGCTCGAAACAGACCTCACCCACCTCAATTTTGAAAAATTTTTCACCGCAGGCTTCGGCCTGCTGCTGGTGATCTACAGCGGGTTTTACCTGCTGGCCCGGGGCGAAAAATCCAGCCGCTGGTTTACCCTGCCCTCTCTGGCCATCGGGCTGGCCCTGGCCGCTCAGGGCATAGCCGCAGTGTATTCCAACCAGTTTTGGATCTACTCCCGCCTCATCATCACCACCCAAATCTGGCTTTTTCTCCTGCATGTGGTCACAGGGCTGGCCCTGTCTGTAGCCGAAAAATGGAAGACCCGCAGCCGCATGGACCGCACCTTCCATATCCTGGCCCTGGCGGGGAGTTTCCCCCTGTTTCTGGTCTATACCCTGGGCACCCTGGGCCTTGATTTTCTGGGTGGTCCTGGAGAAATCCCCCTGTTTCTGGCTCACGGAGCCATATTCATTCCATTGGTCAACCTCGCCGCAGGCGAGTTGAAATTTGGCAAGGTGAGCGTGGTGCTCACCCAGTCCATTCTGTATCTGCTGTTTTCCCTGTTGGTTGTATTCACTTACCTGCTCCTGCACGAGTTGCTTAATTATGCGGGAATTGTGTTCCGCTACCGCAATCTCTTCGAGATTGCGATTCTGGTGGTGCTGGGCCTGGCCGGGCGCTTCATCTTTCAGCGCAACGAAGGGCGCCTGCGCCGTTACTTCGTACTGACCCAGCAGGAACGGCTGGACCGTTTCAACGAATTCATCCAGAAAATTCCCCAGCACACCTCCTCAGAAGCCCTGGCCCAGGATGTGGAACTCGAATTGGGAAAATTTTTTGGCACCACCCTGGTCGAACTCATCCTCAAAGAAGATGATCCCGCCGCCCTGCGGGCGGGTCTGGATGCCAGGGACCTGGAAGTGGTGCGCGAAGCCCTCGAAAATACGGGCGGATTCTGGGCCCGCAACAAGCAACTTTCTGAAGCCAAATTGCCCGATTCCATAGAGGAAAAGCTCTCTCTGGTACAGGTCAATCTCATATACCTGATCCGGGTAAAAGAGCGCCTGCATGGCTGGCTTTTTCTGGGGCGCCGCGAAAGCGGCGTGTATAACCTTTCCGACCTGGAACTTATTTCCCGTGCCCTGCAACAAACCCGCCTGACTCTCGACGTACTCGACCTGATCGAGCGGGAAAAACTCCTCATGGAGAAAAATTACGAGGCCAATCTTACCGCCCTGCGCTCCCAGATCAATCCACATTTTCTCTTCAACACCCTCAACACCATTTCTTCCCTCATACACGACGATCCCGACGACGCAGAAAGCGCCATCGAAAAGCTGGCCTTTATTTTTCGCTATACCCTCAAACATTCTGCTGCCAAAAAAGTATCCCTGCGCGACGAGATGAGCCTGGTGCAAACCTACCTCGACATCGAGCAAATGCGCTTTGGCAAGCGCCTGCAGGTGCACTACGAGCTCGATCCTGAAGTCATGGAAGTTCAATTTCCCGCCTTCGTGATTCAGACCATCGTGGAAAATTGTATCAAACACGGCATCGCCAAAATCCTGGCCGACGGTAGGGTTACTATCGTGGCACAGCCCAAAGAAGGATTCATGGAAGTGGAAATCGAAGACAACGGCCCGGGCATTGACCTCGCCAAAGTTCATACCTCCACTGGCCTGAATAATATCCTCACCCGCCTCCAGGAAATTTACCAAATGGAAAATCTTTTGTATTTTGAAAACACTGGAAACGGGACTAAAGTAACCCTGAAAATCCCGCTCAATAAACCCGCTCCACAGATATGAGTAAGTACACTGTTATTATCGCCGACGACGAAGCTCCCGCCCGAAAAAAAATGGAGCGCCTCCTGGGAAAATTCCAGGAGATTGAGATCATTCACATTGCCGAAAACGGCCTCGACGCCCTGGAAAGCATTCGCACCCAAAAACCCGATATCGCCTTTCTCGACATCGAAATGCCCGGCCTCAACGGCATTGAAGTGGCGGAAAATCTCCTCGACGTACCCACTTACATTGTTTTTGCCACTGCCTACAACGAGCACGCCATCAAGGCCTTCGAACTGAATGCCATCGACTACCTGCTCAAACCTTTCAACGAAGACCGGCTTTCGGCCACCATCGAAAAAATTCTGGCTGGCCCCAAAGCAGAACTTCACGCTGCCCAAAAGGAAAAAATTGAGAAAATTGGCAACGAGGACGACCTCAGACTCCCATTTTCCAATAAAATTCCCATACCCACTTTCGACCGCTACAAACTCGTCGATTACGACGAAGTGGTGCTGATCGAGGTCGAAGACCGCAACACCATTCTCCATACCATGGACAAAGCCTACACCATGAACCAGACCCTCGATTATTTCGAGAAAAAATTGCCCCTCGACAAATTCCTGCGCGTCAACCGTTCAAGTCTTATCGGGCTCATCCACGTGAAAGAAATCGTGATCTGGTTTGGGAATCGTTTTAAAATCGTCCTCAGCAATAATAAGGAAGTCGTATCCAGCCGCGAAAAATCCAAAGTGCTGAAGAATGTTTTAAAGTTTTAGATTTCAGATTATGAGATTTCAGATATCAGACGAAGCCGAAATCCAACCAGATGCAATTTTGTATCCAAGACCCTGCCCAAAACAACCTGTTGTTTTGAGCCTGGCTACCCCTATCTGATATCTGACCATCTGACATCTAACATCTGATAGAACAAAAGCCTTCCTTTTCCGTAAATTCGAAACCTTTAATCCACTATATCTAAAATCGTCTCAATGGAAGCCGTTAAACCAAAGAAAGTATATCCCGACTGGGTCAACGAACTGGCCCGCAAATATTTCTCCAAAACTATCTCTCAGTTCATCGTACATGGAAACATCAACGATTACATCCATGTAAAGGAGGGGGCCAAAGACATATACCACAAGCTGCGGGATTTCTTTGTCAATGAATTATTCAAAAAGCGCGACCTCATCGTCTTCTACGACCGCGCGACCGGCATCCGTTTCAAGACGCCCGAAATGCGCAAGGATTTCACCCGCGCACTCGAAGCCTACGATACTGCCCATGGCACCAACTTTTCCACAGGCTGGCCCAAAGATCCAGTGCGGGCTTTCGCCCTGCTTGAAATGTATTTCCGCATCCGCCTCATGGACGGCAAATCCATCTGCTTTCTGGTGGATTACGCGGAAACCATTGTGCCCATGGCCTCGGCTTCACAGTACAATCCCGAAGACCGCAACATCCAGGTATTCCTGCAAAAATGGGCCACAGAATCCCTTTTTCTGCAAAACGACATGACCATTCTCCTGCTCACGGAGAATATCATCAACCTCAATACCCAGTACACCCAGAACCCGCACAATGCCGAGGTGCTGGTGCCCTACCCCGCAGAGGAGGACCGCCTCAACTTCATCAATACCGAGCTGGGACAGACCCCCCGCATCCGCGAACTGCTCGAAATGACTCCTGAAGTGCTGGCCAAAAACACCGCCGGGCTCAACCTGGTTCACCTCAAAGTGTTGTTGGCTGAAATTGCCGAAAACAACCTCGAATTTTCCTTCGAGGACCTCAACCTGCAAAAGAAAGACATCATCGAGGCGGAAGCCGGGGGATTGCTCGAATTCGTGGAAAGCAAATTCTCCCTCGCCAACGTCGCCGGGCACAAGGAAGCCAAAAAACACCTCATGGAAGCCGCCCAGGCCATCAAAAACGGCCGCGACGACGTCATGCCCATGGGCTACCTCGTTTCTGGACCTGTGGGCACAGGCAAAACCTTCATGATCACCTGCTTCGCCAACGACATTGGCGTGCCCATGGTCAAGCTGCAAAATTTCCGCTCCAAATGGCAGGGCGAATCTGAAGGCAACCTCCAAAAGGTACTCAAACTGCTCGAAGCCATGACTCCCGTGGCGGTCATGATCGACGAAGCTGATGCCTACCTCGGCAACCGCAGCGGCGGCGGCGACAGCGGTGTGTCCAGCCGCATCTTCTCCATGCTGGCTTCCTTCATGTCCAATACAGACAACCGCGGCAAAATCATCTGGTTTCTGGTCACCGCCCGTCCCGACCTCATGCCCGTGGACTTCAAGCGTCAGGGCCGCGCCGAGGAGCATATTGCCCTCTTTTACCCCGAAACGGTGGAGCAAAAGAAAGAATTGCTCGAAATCATGCTCAAAAAGACAGGCCTCAAATACATCAACGTCGAAGAATTTGACGAGGATTTCTACCTCGACCTCAAAAATCCATCAGGCGCCGACATGGAAGCCGCGCTTACCCGCGCCAAATTCAAAGCAGCCGCCCGCGGCGAGGAAAAAGTCACGCCCATCACCATCATGGAGACTTTCGACGACTTCCTGCCGCCCACCTATCCCGACGAAGTCGAGCTCATGAACTACTCCGCGGTGCTCGAGTGTACCTCCCGTTCCCTCCTGCCCGACCGCTACAAAAGCCTCACCCGCGAAGAGATCATCGACAAAGTCAACGAACTCAAACTCAAAGTCAGAGGATAAGGTTTTGAGCTGCAAGTTTTGAGCATCGAGCTGCGAGCCTTCAGTTTGGCAAGCCTGAGCGACGCTCCAAACCCTGTGTCCTCCTCCATAGGAGTGCCTTTGGCACGTACCTCTGCGTTTTAACCTCCCCAAAAAGCGGAAGCGCTGTATTACCCCTCAATTCTTTGGGCTCTTTGTGTCTTTGTGTTAAAATCAACTTAAAAAGCGGAAGCTTCCCATCAAAATTTCTCCGTGAGCTCTTTTTCCCTCGGGGTCTCTGTGGTAAAACCATAACCACACCTATGAGTCATGGGTGAAGTTTCTGGGCGTGCCCCCGAAAGCAAGCTTCGGGGTCGGCGAGCTCCGGGGTTCTCCCGAAAGTTTTCGGGATCCGTGCCGCCCCACCCGAAATACTTCGCGGGGGGCGCCACTGCCCTCCAAAGTGTCGGGCACCCTACGCATGCCTCACGCACCTCACGGCAGGATCCCCTGCCGCAAAAACCCAAACAAGGTATCTGCCACCAGGTGATTTGCAAACACATTCGGGTGTCCGTCATTCCCGTTTACCACCAACTCACCCGGGTCATAGCCCTGCAACACGGGCCTTAAATCCAGCACAGGAATACCCAGCTCCCGAAAATACCCCCCGACTGGCTCTGCAAAAAATGAGCTTTGTTCCACTGCCTGCATAAAGGGAAAAATCAAAACCGCCATTTTCACCCCGCGGACTTCGCACCAGTCGGCCACCGCGCCCAGGTCCTGCAGGTGCTGGGCCATGATCTCAGGATCGCGGTAGGCCCGCGCCAGTTCGCCCAGGTAATCACCGCGGGCTGGCCACGGCAGTTTCCAGCACAGATAGTCCAGCAGGTGACTGTGGTAAACCAGAAAACGCAGGGGCTCAGGCAGATAAAAATACTCAGTATTTAGCTGCACATCCATGAATTCCGGCGGCACCCGCCCCTGGATGTCATTCCCAAAATAGCCCAGAACCAGCAGGTCGGGCACCTGCGGAAAAGAATCCAGCAGCTCCAGTTCACGGGGCGTATCCGCCCCGCCCCGTCCCAGATTCAAAACCAGATACCCGTCGCCCAACTTTTGGCCCAGACGATTCGAAAAACGGTCTTCCACCCGTTTGATCCCCGCTCCTTCCGTGAAGGAATCACCCAGAACCATGATCTTTTTCCGGCCCGCCAGGGCCGGCCAGTCGTATTCCTGGTCGCGGTAGCGCCAGGAATTGATGGGCTTTTGGTAACGATGCGCCCAGTTGATGGCCGCAAAAGTGCGCAGGTGGCCGCTGGTCTCAGCCACAAAAATACAAATGCCTTCTCCCACGGAAAAAAGCATAAAAAATCCCAACAAAGTAGTCGCCAGACCCGCTTTCCAACCTTTCAGTCTCAGCCTCACCACACCCAGGTAAAAAACCCGCAGGCCCTGCATGGCCAGGGCCATGACCCAGATCATTCGCAGCACCTTGTGCTGCCCGGGCTGCAAACGGTTGGTCAGCAAAAAGAGCAGTATGGCAGTCAGCAGCAAAAACAGATTGAAACATGCGTTTTCCCTAAACAATTCAAAAAGACTCCTTTTCGAGATCAAGCCCCAGCCAGCCATTCCCCCCAATAAAATTACCGCCACCCGAAAAACCCAGATTCCCTTCAGAAGCCTGGGGTCTGGCCCTAAAATTCCCAGCCAAAACCATTCACTTGCCAAAAAAGCCAGCAACAGCAAGCCTCCCGTCCACAACCAGACAGAGACAGAGACAGATTTGGCAGATGAATTCAATCCAGGCACCTGCCCAAATTACGAAGCAAGGGCCAAATATTAACCCTGGTCTGCAATTGCCCTAAAATTTTCCCTCTGCTCAATTGACCCTATTTTCAGAAATCTGCTTCAGGCATTCTCTCAGGGTACCCACCCATTTATTGAATTTGAATAGTTCAGCCTCCTGCCTAAATTACAACCCGTTACGAAAATCAAGCCCTTGGCCAGCAGCACTCCTTCTTTTTTGTCCCGCCTTCTTCTTCCCAAAAACCTGGGCAAAATCTTCTTTTGGGTCGGGCTGGTCATCCTGCTGCTCACCCTCTGGCAAAGCCGTTTTTTCCTCACTGGCGACGGCCCCACACATTTATACAATGCAAAGGTGCTGCTCGATCACTGGCAGGGACACAACACGGATTTTTATTCCACTTATTATACCCTCAATTCCAACCCCGAACCCAACTGGCTGGGCCATCTTTTGCTGGCTGGCTTGCATTCCTTTTTGCCAGCCTGGCTGGCAGAAAAGTTCCTGCTCATGGGCATCGTTTTACTCTTTGCCTTCGGGGCCCGCTTCGCGGTCCGGTCTGTCAATCCAGAACAGGAAGGCCTGACTGTGCTGTTTTTTCCTTTTCTGTTTACCGATCCCTTTCACATGGGGTTTTATAATTTTTGCTTCAGCCTGGGCATTTTCCTTTATCTCATCGGCTACTGGCTGCGCCACAAAGATCAATTCAACTGGAAATCCCTGCTGGTGCTGGCCCTGCTGTTTTGCCTGCAATACTTTACCCATCCCGTGACCCTGGTCGCCGCAGGCCTGGTCATGGCCGGCAGTACCTTTTACAATTTTGTGCTGGAAGGCATTCCCAAACGTTTCAAAGGCCTCTATTTCTGGGAAAAATACCTCAAGTTGGCCGGCAGCCTGGTGCTCACGGCCCTGCCCGCCCTGGCCATCCTCTTGTGGTTTCTTGCCCGCAAAGGCATGGGAAATCCGGGCGAAAGCAAGCCATTCAAAACCCTGTTGCTGGAATTGTGGCACATGTCCACCCTGGTCTGGCAGCCACCAAGTGAAGGTGCGCTGGCCAAAATCGTGCTGCTCACCTTTGGGCTGCTGATTTTGCTTGGCATGTTTTTGAGCCTGTTTCAGGACCGCAAGGCCGCGGGCCGCGGCCTTGGATTCGCCTCCATGCTCATGCTTGTGCTCTATTTCATCTCGCCCGACAACCTGGCGGGCGGGGGCATCATTCAAATGCGCCTCCAGCTTTTCCCCTTTTTCTGCCTCATCCTCTGGCTGACCTCCATGCCCCTCAACGACAGCATGCAAAGAACTATTCCAGGTGCATTTTTCATCTTTTTATGCCTGTTTTTCGGATTGCGCCTAGGCACTTACCGGGCCCTGGGCAAGGCCGTGCAGGAAATTCGCAGTGCTAAAGTCCACATTCCCGCAAGGTCAACTGTTTTGCCTCTTTCCTTTGCCCACGCAGGTAAAAAGCCGGACGGCAGCCCGCTTATGAAGGGCCTTTGGCTCTTTGTGCATGCTGCCGACTATCTCGGCGCTGACAAAAGCCTGGTCATGTTCGACAATTACGAGGGCAACACAGGATTTTTTCCGGTGATCTGGAATGAAAAAGTGAATCCCTATCTACACCTTAGCACGGGTCCAGGGCAGGAAGCCCTTCCACCTGCAGTGGATCTGAAACAATATGCCGCCACCGGCGGGAGAGTCGATTTCATCCTGACCTGGTGCATGGACGACACCTACGCCGAAAATCCCGATTTTCAGCGACTGCAAAACCAACTGGCCGAAGAATATGAGAAAATTTTTGTTTCTGAGGCGGGAAGGGTATCATTGTACCAATGGAAGACAAAACATTAAATCAAAAATCTCCCTGGATCGATTTCCTGCCCGTGATTGGCCTGGGCTTCACCGCCATTTTCTGGACCTTCGACGGATACATGTATGAGAAAACGGGCGGCAGTCTTCTGGCTTTTTTGCCTGCAAAACGATTTTTGTTCATGTTTTTTGCCGCCGCCTGGCTCCTCACGGGCGGACTTTACGCCCTGCGGGTGGTGCGTCAGAAAGTGGAATACGAAAAGGCGCTTTTGCTGGGCGGGGTATTTGGCATGCTGGCGGGCGAAATCATGTGCTTTATCAAACTGGCTTCTTTCTGGAAAGGCAAAGTGGAAGAGGTTTTGCCCGATTTCGATCCTTCCAACCCGCTGGATATAGGGGGAGCCCTGTGGAATGAGCAGTTGGTAATGATAGGAATTGTCTTTGCCGGGGTGGGCCTGGGCCTTTTTTCTATCGGCCTTTTTCCCCAATTGATGCGGCGCAAGCGCCGCAAATTGAGTTAATCCCCCTTAAAGCAAACCCGAAGAAAGAATTCCTTCTTTGAATTTGCGCACGTCCGAACGCAGACGGTTGAAATACTTATTGCGCTCCCTTTCAGAGATTTCTGAGATCAGGACGGATTTACGCATGACCTGGTCCAAGGTCTGGCGGGCATAATTGCAGAAAGCAACATCATTGGTCCGTAGAAAATTATACAAACTGTGCTGAATGGCGATTTGAGATCCCCCAAATGAAACCAGCACCAGATTTTCTGAATTGACCACATCATTGGAGAAAAGCTGGAAGTTTCCCTTTTTCCCCAGAGGTTTGCCCCCGATCACATATTTTTCCCCAAAAGTCGCCTGTTGTTTGAAGTGATTGACCATGTCTTCCAGCTTTTCAAACAGGACCAGTGCATCGTCGGGATTTTCGAAATGACCTGATTCGAGGCTGTATTCGATCTGCTTCATCCAACTGCTGAGGGAAGCGCCACACAAAATCTCCGTGGACGGAATGCGCAGGTAATACTTGTAAATGTCGCGCGCTACCTCAAGCTGGTCGGGATTGATATTCCTGAGGTTGAAAGTTTCTGACTCCAGTTGGTTGCTGGTGTCAGAGGTTTTTTTCCAGAAATAAAAACGAAAGGCGGCCAGTTCGGGCACCTGAAAAAAGTGAAAAACGGGAATTTCGCGGGCCAGGTAGATCAGGCTGGCATTGGGAATTCCGGCCACCGTCATCAGATCCTTGCGCATTTCTTCGAAATAGGAAGTGAAATCCATGTTGTTCTCACGCATGCCATTCATCTGAAACGTGACCGAATCAGAACCATTTTCCAGCATGGAATCGAGGGAAATACCAAATTCGCTGGCCAGTCTGGCCGCTTCATTGAAGGTCAGCTCGGTCTCACCCCGCAACCTGCGGTAGGCACTGTCTGAGCTGATCCCCAAACGATCAGCCACTTCCTGCGCCAAAGAATAGGACGGCGGAATGACCGCTTTCAGTCTTTCGAAAAATTTCTCCTGCATGAGATTTCCAGTTTCAGCTTAAAACTAAGGAAATTTTTGCAAATATTGCAAAACGCCTTCCCATTCCTTTAATATATTTGTATTTATTGCAACAATTATGGCTCGCCATGGTAAATTTTACCAAAATCAGACCTTTTACCAGCCTGTTTTTCCTTCGCAACCCATTTGAGCCAATTCAATTTGCCAGCCAGTTCTTAATTTTGGGCTTGAAATCAGTACCATGAAATTCCAGCTAAGCCTTTTATTCCTGCTTTGCGCAGCCACCCTGGCCTTCGGCCAGGACAACAAATTCCTCCCCATGGATGCCGAATGGCCCACACCCGACCTGAGCCGTACGGCTACGGGCGCCCCGGGTCCGGACTACTGGCAGCAGCAGGCAGATTATAAAATTGCGGTTACCCTGCATGAAAAAGAACGCTCCATTTCGGGCACAGAGACCATTTCCTACCAGAATAATTCTCCTTTTTCCCTTTCATACCTTTGGGTGCAGGCCGATCAAAACTGCCGCCGCCCTGATTCAGAAGCGAACCTCGGGGAACCCAATTATGGCTATCCAGAAAGGATGGGAACCCAGCAACTGGCCCAGCGCCAAAATAATTTTCAGGGTGGAATGAAACTGGAATATGTGCGGGATGGCAAAGGGAAAGCCCTGCCCTTCACCCTGTCGGGCACCAATTTTCGCATAGACCTGCCCGAGCCCCTGCTTCCAGGCAAAAAAATGGAATTGCAAATTGCCTGGAGCTACCCCATCAACGATGCGACTCTGGAAGGAAGAAGCGGCTACGAAGATCTTGATGGCAAACTCCTGTTCGAAATCGCCCAATTTTACCCCCGCATGTGCACTTTTGACAATGTGAAAGGCTGGCAAAATATGCCCTTTCTGGGTCCTGGAGAGTTCTCCCTGGAATTTGGCAATTTTGAAGTAAGCATTACCGCGCCAGCCAATCACCTGGTGCCGGCCACGGGAGAATTGCAAAATCCCAACCAGGTCCTGAGTGCGGAAATGCGGCAGCGCCTGGCTTCTCTCGCAGAAACGCCCGGAGAAGTAAAATCCATCGTGACCAATCAGGAAGCGTTTGAAAACGAAAAATCAGAAACAGATCAGTCCAAAACCTGGGTTTACAAGGCACGAAATGTGCGGGATTTTGCATTTGCCAGCAGCAAAACCTTTATCTGGGATGCCGCACAGGTAAACATTGAGGGGAAACCCTTGCGGGTACAATCCTTTTACCCGGCCCTGGGTGGTTTACTTTGGACGAAATTTGCCACACACGCTGCCATTCACACCCTCAACACCTACTCAAAATACACTTTTCCCTACCCTTACCCCCAGGCAACCGTAGTGCATGGCGCGGTGTGGGGCATGGAATATCCCATGATGGCTTTTTGTGGGGGACGACCTTCCAAGCCAGACATTTATTCCCGTCAGGAAAAATATGCCATGATTTCCGTGGTCATGCACGAAGTGGGTCACAATTTTTTTCCCATGATCGTCAACAGCGACGAAAGGCGCTGGGCCTGGATGGACGAGGGATTGAATTCTTTCCTGCAATTTTTGACCGAACAGGAATTCGAACCTGACTATCCCGCCCGCCGGGGCGTGCCCGACAATCTCACGGATTATCTGCAGGGAAATCGCAAAAACCCCATCATGACCAATGTGGAGTCGATCAGGGATAACGGGGGAACCTCCTATCATAAGACCGCGGTGGGTCTCAATATGCTGCGCGAAACCATCATAGGAAGGAAACTCTTTGACCAGGCTTTCAGAGCTTATGCCCAGCGCTGGATGTTCAAAAGGCCCGAACCTGCAGATTTTTTCCGCACCATGGAGGACGTCTCGGGCGTAGATCTGGACTGGTTTTGGAGAGCCTGGTTTTATGGAACAGACGAGGTGGATATTTCCGTGGAAGGCGTAGTCAGGTATAAATTGGATGGAAATGACCCTGGTGCTTATCTCGACAAAAAGGACAAAGAAGAGGCTGAATATTATTCCAATCTGACCATTTCCACCAACCACAAGCAAGTCAAAACTTATTACGCGGACAAATTTCCCAACCTGAAGGACAATTATTCCATCAAAGAAGAACAAGAACTCACGCCCGAAATGAAGGCCAGATATGATCAATGGGTTACAACCTTGCCTGAAGCCAGCCGGGAAGCGATTCAGAAAAAACTCAACTTTTACCAAATCTCATTTGAAAATAAGGGTGGTTGCCCCATGCCGATCTTGTTTTCAGTGAAATACGCTGACGGAAGCTGGGAGGAATTCAGGATTCCCGCCTCAATTTGGAGATTGAACCATCCCGTCGTGAGAAAAGAGGTGGTCAGTGAAAAAGAATTGGTGGCCGTTTTGTTGGATCCGCACCGTGAATTGCCCGATACAGACCGCTCAAACAATCATTTTCCCCGCAAAATCGAGGAAAAAAGTATCCAGTTGGTGGCCCCGGGATTTAATCCTGCCCAAAATGATTCAAGGTAATCCCCTGAAATTCACCTGATCAGGCTTTTTTTAATCCTTCTCTTTTGTTATTCTTGCCATATCCTCTGGATACGCCCTTAATGCTTTTACGCTATGAAGCTGAAAATCTCCTGGCTTTTGCCTGCCCTTACCCTGGTGCTGACCTTCTTTGCCTGCAACGAAGTGGACATCAAACTGGTCAACCAGATCAAGACTTTTGGTCCCAAATGGACCACCGTGGGCAATAAACTCAATTTCGTGGATCGAAATCTGGTGCAAATGGAAGCCCGCTTCCAGAAGGATTTTAACGAGGTGAAACCGTTGCTGGGACAAATCTCAGACACCCTCAAAACCGGGACTTATTACCGCGACATTACGGCCTACGAGGAGCTGATCACCCAACTGGATTCTTTTCGGGTGAATTACGACAACCAAAAAAAGATTTATTCTGAAGCTGTGCCTTCTTTCAACGAGTGGGAAAAAAAGGTGATGGACGGAGATATTGCCGAAGGAATTGCCACCACTGACCTGACACAGTTCAAAAAAACCTGGGGCGACCTGAATGCAGATCTGGACTCTGCCTCCAAAGAAATGGAGGCCATGGTGGCCACCCACAACCGCGTTTTGCGCTCCCTGACCGACAAACTGGGCATTTATACGAATTATGATATGGAAGTGAAGTGATTTTGCATGAGTTTCAGAGCATTCCTTTTCATATCGTCCCTCCTGATTTTGTTGAACTCCTGCCAGCAAGGTGAAAAAAGAAAAGTAGGTACAGATCCCACCTCAAAGGAACAAATTGTGGCCGATCAATTACCCGACAGCATCCCCGACACGGTTTTTTCCAAATCTGAGCCCACCCCTGTTTCAGCTTATGAACAGACCATGATCGATTCGGGCCTGGTGGATGTGCAAACCGTGGATCCCAATATCCGGGTGGATCTGAAATACAGCACCACAGACAATTTCATGGGGATGGATGTGTACGGGGATTTGAATAAAGCCTTTTTACGCCCCCTGGCCGCTCAAAAGCTGGGCAAAGCCCAGCAACTGCTCCATGAAATTCATCCCGATTACAACCTCAAAGTCTTTGATGGCTGCCGTCCCCGCCGGGTTCAGTTTATCATGTGGGATACCCTCGACATTCCTTTCAAGCGCAATTATGTGGCCAATCCCTGGGAGGGCTCCATCCACAATTACGGCATGGCCGTGGACCTCACCATCGTGGACGGACAGAACCACGAACTCGACATGGGCACCCCCTTCGACTTTTTTGGGCCTCTGGCCCAACCTCAGCTGGAAGCAAAAATGCTGGCCAGCGGCGAGCTCAAGCCTGAGCAGGTGGCTAACCGTGATCTGCTGCGCGATGTGATGCGCCGCGCCGGATTTTTTGGCATCCACACCGAGTGGTGGCATTTTTTGGCTCTCCTGTCTGACGAGGTAAAGGCGAAGTATAAGATGATCGAATAGGGGAACCTCTAAAACTGCGAATCTCTGCGTTGGACTTGGCTCAGAAATGCTCATTTACCCGAGTAAACTGCGCTTTCTTCACCTGCGCCCGCCTTGATCTTCTTTGTTTTAGAGATTCCCTGAAGTGGATTTTGGTATTAAAGTATATTGAGTTCAGAAATCCCATTTAAATTTCTATAAAAGGACTTATAAAATTTTGGGTTCTTTGTGTCCCTTCGTGCCCTATTGTGTTAAAAACCACCAAAAAAGCGGAAGATTTTCACTAAAAAACCTCCTGACCACCAAACTGGGCTCTGTGGTTCTCTGTGTTAAAAAAACCACTCCAGCTAATACCCCCAAACTGAAGCTTTCCCCTAAAAAAACTTTGCGAACTTCGTGTCTTTGTGTTGAAAAAATGACAGGTAATAAAAAAACGGCCCCCGAAGGAGCCGTTTCCTGTTTTCATATTTTCCAATTGCTTAGCGCAGGAAAAGCATTTCGCGGTACTTGGGCAGCGGCCAAAGCTCGTCAGAAACCAGAGACTCCAGCTTGTCGCCGTGGTAACGGATCTCGGCAATGAAGGGCAGCACCTCGTCGGCGTAGGCGATGGCGCGGTCGCGGGTTCCTGCAATGGAATTGGCCTTTTTGCGGCTTTCCACCAACTGATCCACTTTGGTTTTCACGGCATTCAGGTGACCTGAAATTTCACTTACCAACTCGGTCTGAGCCGCGTAAAGTGATTTATCCAAACCAGCCGCTTTCATGGCCTGAACATTGCTCAGTAACTGATTCAGGTAGGAAATGGTGGCGGGAATCACCTGATTCATGCACAAATCTCCCAGCACGCGGGCCTCAATCTGCACCTTCATAATGTAGTGGTCCAGCATGATGTCGTGGCGGGCATGGGCTTCTTTGGGAGTAAAGATGTTTCTGCGGGCAAACAGATGCAGAGAGGAATCCGTCACGTAGGCATCCAGGGCGCGGGGAGTCTTTTTGATGTTGGACAAACCGCGGCGCTCGGCTTCTTCCACCCACTCCTGGCTGTATCCGTTTCCTTCAAAACGCACATTTTTACTGTCTTTGATGTAGGCACGCAGGATTTCCAGAATGGCAGTTTCCTTTTTCTTGCCCCGGGTGGTTTTGCGTTCCAGGGTCTTTTTGAATTCCACCAACTGATCGGCCACAATGGTATTGAGCACGGTCATAGGAGCGGAGTTATTGGCTGAAGAGCCCACCGCGCGGAATTCGAATTTATTGCCCGTGAATGCAAAAGGCGAGGTACGGTTGCGGTCCGTGTTGTCGAGCAGGATCTCAGGAATCTTGCTGATGCCCAGCTTCAGGTAGGATTTGGGCGAATTGTCCAGCTTTTTGCGGCTGGGTTTCTCAAGTTCGTCGAGAATTTCGGTCAGCTGAGAACCAATGAAAGCCGAGATAATGGCGGGAGGAGCTTCGTTGGCGCCCAGACGGTGGTCGTTGCTGGCCGAAGCGATGGAGGCGCGGAGCAGGTCAGCATGGTCATGCACCGCTTTGATGATATTCACAAAGAAGGTCAGGAACATGAGGTTGTCCTTGGGATTGGAACCAGGAGAAAGCAGGTTTTTGCCTGTATTGGTTCCCATCGACCAGTTGTTGTGCTTACCCGATCCGTTGATGCCAGCAAAAGGTTTTTCGTGCAGCAACACTTTGAAATTGTGGTTGCTGGCCACGCGGTCCATCAGGTCCATCAGCAGCTGGTTGTGGTCCACAGCCACGTTGATCTCTTCGAAAATGGGAGCGCACTCAAACTGGCTGGGTGCAACCTCGTTGTGGCGGGTGGTCAGGGGAATTCCCAGCTTATAAGCTTCGGTCTCAAACTCTTTCATGAAGGCGAACACGCGCTCAGAAATGGAGCCAAAGTAGTGGTCGTCGAGCTGCTGGCCCCGGGCCGGACGGTGTCCGAGCAGGGTGCGGCCGGTCAGTACGAGGTCGGGACGGAGGTCATAAAGGGAACGATCCACCAAAAAATATTCCTGCTCGGCGCCGAGGGTGGCCACCACGCGGGTGATATTGCGGTCGAACAGCTGGCAAACAGGGACGGCGGCCTGGTTGAGGGCTTCCATGGACTTCAGCAGAGGCGCTTTGAAGTCGAGGGCTTCGCCCGTGTAGGATACGAAGATGGTGGGGATGCAAAGGGTCTTGCCAAAACGGTTTTCAAAGATAAATGCCGGGCTGCTGGGATCCCAGGCGGTGTAACCGCGGGCTTCAAAGGTGTTGCGGATGCCGCCAGAGGGGAAGGAAGAGGCATCAGGCTCGGCCTGGGCCAGGTTTCCACCCGAAAAGCGCTCCACAGGCTCGCCTTTTTCCAGATCGAAGAAAGCATCGTGCTTTTCTGCAGTAAGGCCGGTCAGGGGTTGGAACCAGTGGGTATAGTGAGTGGCGCCTTTTTCCATGGCCCAGATCTTGATCGCGTTGGCCACTTTGTCCGCGATGCTGCGGTCGAGGGTTTCACCGTGCTCAATGATGTAGGCCATTTGGTCGTAAATGTCACGCTCCAGATAAGTTTTCATCTTTTCCAGGGTGAACACGTGTTGTCCGAAGATTTCGGAAACTTTTTCAACTGGTTTGGCGGAAACCGAAGGTTTCCGCGACTGAATCACCTCTAATGCCTTGTGGCGGGTATTTTCCATGTTTTTGACCGGTTAATTTAAGAAAGTCAATATTTGTTGCCGCAAAAGTAAGCAATTCCACAACACAAAAACATGAAAATCAAAAAATTTACCCACCCAAAAACCAGAACAGACCAAATTTATCCACATTTACACTGCACCTATCTGAATTTTGCGATCGAAATGAATTTTGGGTTAATTTTTCCACTTTGCAATCCCCCTTTACCCCGACATAAATTCCCTTTTCCAAAATCAACCCCCTTAAAAATCAAAAATACCGTTCCAAGTCGATCAAATTTCTCACTTCAGGAGATTTCAGTGGGTTAGTTTTCCCATCTGGATTAAAAAACACGGTAAAAATTCCAAATTCGAGACCTCCTATTACGTCGGCCTCATAATCGTCGCCCACAAAGGCACTTTCTTCCCGCCTCGCACCCGCCAACTGCAGGGCAAATTCAAAAATCACGGGGTTGGGCTTCTTGGCCGCCGCCATTTGAGAGGTAATCACATGCTGAAAGTACGGTTCAAGCCCCGATGACCTGAGTTTGGTACCCTGGGTTTCGTCGAATCCGTTGGTGATGATGTGGAGGGAATACTTTTCCTTCAGGCGATCAAGCACTGGAATGGCCTGGTCCATGAGGCGCCCCTGGGTGGGACACTCCTTTATATAGGCATCGCCAAATTCATCCATCCAGGGCTGTGCTGTGAAACCCATTTTTTCAAAAGCCTCGGGAAAACGGCGGGAGCGCAGGAAAGACTGGCTGATTTTGTCTTCGCGGTAAAGCGCCCAGAGGTTTTTATTCACGTGGGAATAATGGAAATAAAAGGCATCAAAATCAGTTTCCGTGCCAATGTGGCGACGGTAGCGCTTAAAAAGGTCTTCCAGGGTGGCGGCAGAATTGGCTTCAAAGTCCCAAAGTGTGTGGTCCAGGTCGAAAAAGATATGGCGAAATGGTCCTGGCGTATTCAATTGGGAGAGTTGAGAAATGGGATGGATTGGGTGATCAAATCCCCGAAAAAAGCGAAAGCAAAGGCCCAAAGCAGGGTGCTGATGCCCAGAAAGATGATGATGCGATAGGATTTTTCGCCAAAAGCCAGGGAAATGGCCGTCCCAAAGGGAGGTGAAAGAATGGGCGGGGTGAGAAAAGCAATCCCCCAGATCCCGAAGCGGCGCCAGATTTTGATCATGCGACGCAGCCGTTTGATTTTTTTGCGGTCAAGCGGCTTCTGATTTGAACGGGCCTTGCTGCGATTCTGAAAATAGGTTCTGATTTTGGCCCCAAAGTAGGTGTAAATCGAAATTCCAATCATGCCGCCCAGCCCCACGGAAAGGAAAGTCTCGAACACGGTCATGTCGTACCCGCCTTTGGCAAGGGCATATCCCGGCACCATTTTGAATGCGCTCAGGGCCATGACCGAAATGAATTCAAGAATCTCCATTTTTCCTGCGGAGCAATAACACACCCGGATACGTTGCAGGGGATTGCAAAGTTCGTTTAATCAGCGGCAAAATTCAAGAAAGAAACGGATTAGCTTTTGCTGCCAAAAGCCAGGTCGCCTGCATCCCCCAAACCGGGCACAATGTAGGCTTTCGCAGTAAGTTCTTTGTCGATCGAACCTATATAAAGGTGTGCAGAGGGCACTTTGCGCCGCACATAATCCACCCCCTGTTCGCTGCCAATGATGCCCGCAATGAAGGTCTGATCGGGTACCCCGTACTGATCGACCAGGGTTTCGTAACTCAACACCATGCTTTTGCCCGTGGCCACCATGGGATCGGCCAGGATAAGGGTGCGTCCTTCGAGGGAAGGCGAGGAAAGGTATTCCACTTTGACGATGAACTCATTGCCTTTGGTATGGTAGCGGTAAGCGGAAACAAAGCCGCTGTCGGCGCGGTCGAAGGTTTCGAGCAGACCGTTGTGCATGGGTACGCCCGCACGCAGCACGGAGATGATCACGGGTGGGCGCGAGGGAAGATTCATGTCGAGGGTACCCAGTGGAGTGGTTACTTCCCGCGATTCAAAAACAAATTCCTTGCTCATTTCATAGGCAAGGATTTGCGAAGCCCTTTCAATATTTCTGCGAAAGCGGGCCCGGTCCTGCTGGATCACCTCATCACGCAATTCGCTCATGATCTGGTTGAAGATCGAATTTTGACGGTCGGCTACAAAGAGTTTTTTATCCATCTGAGAAGCTGTGGAATTTGATTTTTTTCAATATATAAATAAGGAACGGGACTTGGGCCAAATCCGCGGAAGAACTGTTCGATTCCTTCCAGCATTGACCCCTCGAAATCGAAAATTCGGGAAGTTTTTTTCGCTTTCAAAATGGCATGCCAAAGTAAAGGCGACATCGCCCGCTCATTTCCGGGTGTTTTGGCGCTCATCAGATAATAGGTACGGCCATGAAAGCTGGCAAAAAGCCCGGCGGCCTGAATTTTTCCCTCGTTTTCCACTTCCAGAATCCAGCCCAGACCTGTTTGCAATAGCCATTGGGAAATTTTTCCCAGCATTTTTTCTGCCGTTCCGTCGATCAGAACCTTGCCTGAATCGCGGTTTTCACGGACCAGGCGCAGCAATTCCTTTTCTGAACTGGCTTCCACAATTTTTCCCGGGGTATTGCGAATGAGATTGCGGGTGGTTTTGCGCATGGCGCCCAGCAACTCCGTTTCAGATTTTTCCAGATCAATGACCCAGGTGTAGCGGGTATGCAAGGTAAATTCCTGCCAGAAGAAGGGTTGGGGATATTCGAATGCGGGGGAAAAGCCGTGGGCGAACCAGTCCACTTTGGGAAAGGCGTCCAGCAGGGCTTTGACCTGCTGGTTTTGGTCGCGGTAGGTATTATAAGGACTGCCTGCGGCCTGCGGCCGCAGCAAAACACCCCACGACTGACTGAAGGGAGGTTGGACACTGGCAGCGTAGCCGCCTTTTTTTTTGAGGTGAAGGGGAATGGCGGCCAGGATTCCTTTTTCGTCGCGCAATTGAACCAAAGACCAACCAGGAGCCACGATATCCAGATAAGCGCTCAGGCAATAGAGGGTTCCCTGGGGCGAAAGGGCCACAAACTGGTCCCATTCTGCCCGGTCAATCTCCTGATTTTGCCTGTAAGTTGCCTTCATCCGTTTCCATTTCCTTCAGCCGGGCGATGAGGGGAATCAGCATGGATTTCCAACCCTTCCATTCGGCCACCTCGCTGAAGGTTTCGTTGTGCAAGTTAAGCACAAATTTTCCATTCGCCCGCTTTACCTGCTGCGCCATTTTCAGAATCAGCTTTGCTGCCTCTTCGGGCTGAAGCTGCATGTATTGCTGCAGGGTGCGGTCCATGATCATGCAGGGATGGAGAATCAATTGGGTCACCTGGTTTTCCTTGAGATTGAACCAGGGAAAGGGAACAGCCATACCAGCCACAAATCCGGGTTCATGGAAGGTGCTGAGGGAATATTCTTCGCGAATGCCTGCGTCAAGCAGTGCCTCAAAGGTGGAGGGGTACTGATATTTGAGAAAATGCTGCCGGGCATACACGGTTTGTCCCGTGACTTTTTCCAGGGCAGTTTTTTCAGCGGGAATGATTTCGGGGCGGTCGCTGCTGAGGTAGCTTGGGTGAAGGCCCGTCCTGAATCCGCGGTCTGCGACCTGGCAGATCAGCTTTTCGTAGGCGGGATGCGGAAGGGGAAAGCGGTTGTCGTGCGGACTTTGGCGGCCCACCAAAAAGAAGAAGAGCGTTTTTTCTACGGGCAGCAGATCCAGGAATTTTTCAGGCGCATAGGGATCGTCGCCCGTGCGCAAGGCCAGGCGGCGGGCCGCATTTTCTTCCTGATTTCCGCGGAGCAGGTCCCGCAACCAGGAACCTGTTTTTACCAGGGCATCGCGGTGCAGGTAGCGCCAGGGCTGGTCCACATCAATGGCGATTTCAAAGGAAAACTTGGGTGGATGAAACTGCAATGCAGGCTGCAGGCTCAACAGCCAGCTTTTGAGCTGGTCTGCGTAGTGGTGAACCAGGGGAAGCTGGTGCAGTTTGTT
Source organism: Bacteroidia bacterium (assembly GCA_020635905.1). GTDB lineage: Bacteria > Bacteroidota > Bacteroidia > J057 > JADKCL01 > JACJYV01. The sequence continues at coordinate 919,171 of JACJYV010000002.1, read as the reverse complement.
TTGCCAGGGAAAATATCCCGCAGGATCTGGTCGGCCATGGGGGTCGCGGGGATGTTCGAGCCAGCGGGCGTACTCTGTAGCCAGGTAAAAGGTGGCGGCCAGCAGGTCGAAGGGGATGGCGGCATGGCTATGCCGCAGGGGAAAAAGCAGGGGCACAGGCCCCAGCTCTATGGGTGGGATGAAAGGGCGAAGCCCTTTTTCGTACAGCCAGCCATTGCAGGGCAGGTGGTAACGGTCTTTGGGATTGGCAGGGGTGTACCAGATGGCCAGGCCGCCGCCTGGCTCAGGTTGGGAGAGGGTGCGCCAGCGCACCCCCAGAATGCGGCCCAATACCAGGTCGCAGGCATAATCGATGCGGGGCGAGGGTTGATCGATGATCAGGTCGATCATGGAACGGGGATCAGTTGCCTTTGGCGGTGTCGGGATTTACTTCGCGGCCCATGTTGTACTCGACCACTTTTTTGAGGGCTCCGCTTTCGTGGTAGTATTTCCAGCTGCCGTGACGGTAGCCGTTTTCGTAGCTGCCTACGTAGTCGAGGCCGCCGCCGGGAAAGTAATTGCGGAATTCGCCGATCAGCTGGTTGTTTTTGAAGGTGCCTTCGGCCCTTTTGGTGCCCCAGCGGTTGTAGGTGATGAATTTTCCGTTTTTATTTCCGTCGGCATAGGTGGTGAGGGCTTTGACGTTTCCGTTGTCAAAAAACCATTTATAGGTGCCATGTTTGATGTCGTAGGGAGGTTTGTCGAGGACGGTATAGACGTATTCGACTTTTTTGGCGCGGGCTGAATCCTGAAAATACTCGGTGATGGTTTTGAGTTTTTGGGCCTGCAATTGTCCGGCTGAGCAGATCAGCAAGAGGGCTGAAGCGATCAAAATGAGTCTAAAATTTGATTTCATAAGATTGGGCATAATGTTCCAAATTTAAAGGTAATTGGCTGAATGAGTGGTTGGTAGCCCATTTATCCACTTTTTGCATTTTTTTCAGCAATTTTTGGGCCAGAATGTCCATTATAGTTTACATATTGGCGATTAGGGTTACTAGGCACTTAGGGTGATGTAAGCGACAACAAATTGTTGCAAAATTTGGTGATGGTGGTTAATCTTTATGTTGCCCTGGCCGGGCGGGCCTTCTTTTTTAGAAAAAGAAGCAAAAAGCGCCAAAACCTAAACCCTGCCCCCTCACACCACGGACCCACCTCACAAGGCCAACAGCCGCCCTCTCCCCTCGCTCAAGGCCGCCCCCTGGTTTTGGCAAGGCCACCCCACACTGGTTGGCTTCGCCAAAAAATATCCCCGCTTCGCGGCTTCAATCCACTGGATTGATTTAGTTGTTAGTTATGAGTTCTGAGTTGCAAGGCTGAAAGCTGACTGGTTTCCTTTCCCGAATTGGCGGCAAGCCAAGGGGTGGGTGAGGCATGCGGAGGGTGCCCGACACTTTGGAGGGCAGTGGCGCCCCCCCGCGAAGGATTTCGGGTGGGGCGGCACGGATCCCGAAAGCTTTCGGGAGAACCCTGCAGCTCGCCGACCCGACCGGTGGCCGCAGGCCGGGAGGGGCACCCCCTGAGTACAGTTTACAGTTTACAGTTTGCGGTTTACGGTTGTGAGTTGCGAGTTGCGAGTTGCGAGTTGTGAGTTGTGAGTTGTGAGTTGCGAGATTCGAGACTGAAGGCTGAATGCTGACCGCTGACAACCACCACGCGGGTAATTGTTCATTGCCAGTTGCCCCTGTTACCTGTTTGGCTTTGTCTGGGGGAGCAATTAAACAGCCGGGTTTGGTGGTCCAGGTTTGTTTGGTTAATTTTCGTTTGAAAATGAATATTCTGGACCAAATAGGAGGATTCGGCTACCTGGCTTTCGCTACGGTGGGCAAGTTGCGGTTTTCGTTTCGGGACCGCGAACGGGTGCTCTACCAGCTCGACCATGTGGGGGTTCAGTCTATTCCGTTGGTTTTACTGGTGGGTTTTTTTGCGGGGGCGATTATTGCCTGGCAGGCGGCCTATCAGTTTGTGGGGTTGGTGTCTCTGGACCTGATGGGCAAAGAGACCACGCGGGCGATTGTGATGGAGATGGGTCCTGTGCTGACTGCGCTGGTGGTTTCGGGCAGGATCGGGGCCAGTATGACGGCCGAAATCGGCACCATGAAGGTGACCGAGCAACTGGATGCTCTGCGGACGATGGACATCAGTCCGATTCGTTACATTGTAATGCCACGGTTTCTGGGACTGACGGTAATGATGCCGGTTTTGACTTCATTTGCAGTCATTATTGCAGTGTTTGGAGCATTTGGAGTTTCCAATTACTTTATGGACCTTTCACCTGAGATCTTCTTTGATTCGGTGAAATCCAATTTCGCTTTAAAAGATCTGATGGGAGGCATTTTTAAGTCTTTCATTTTTGGTATTATCATCTCTCTGGTGGGCTGCTATATGGGGCTCAACACGACCGGGGGAGCTGAAGGAGTTGGTCGCGCAACCATTCGTTCTTTTGTACTCTGTGCAGTGATCATTTTGATCTGCGATTCCTTCCTTTGGCTTATTTTATTTTAAAAAGGTGTATAATATCCAATAATTTTTTTAAGTTTGTCCACGGTTAAATAGCCTATTTTGCATAAACCACTGGAATCTGTCAAACGCGTTATTACATTTACTATGATAGCGAATCGTTTTGCTGCTGTCGCGCTGCTGGCGGGACTTTTCTTATTTTTCAGCACCAGCAACTTGCTTGCTCAGGTAGATACTGATGATAAGGGCTCAAAAAAATTACAAGGTAACATTACGAAAACCATGGAAAGTGCGGACGCCCTCTACAAGGCGCGCGACTTCTCTGAGGCCGAGAAATTTTACCGCGAGGTCCTGAACATGGACCCCAACAATTACAGAGCGAACCTGCGGGTTGCTAAGTGTAATCAGTATCTCCAAAATTATAACGATGCTATTCAGTTTTACGAAGCAGCTATCGGTCTGAAACCCAAAGGGAACGACACGACCTACTTCGAGCTGGGGATTTGTTATAAAATCCTGGAAAGGTATAATGACGCACTTGAGGTTCTGGAAAAATTCAAAGTCAGCTACCCCCTGAAAGACGAGTACTACAAGCGGGCCAAGGTGGAAATTGATGGCTGTAAGTGGGCCGAAGGAGAAAAGCAGAAAGATCCCCAGTTTGTACTGAAGGACGTAAACTTCAACTCTTCCTCGCTGGATATGTTCCCCTCGCTCCTGAACCAGAACGGGGTGGATTCCTTCATTGTGTTCACAACTCACAAGGGCGAATCCAAAGGACTGGGTGAGTACGGTGGTCTGGGAGCCAGCTACTCAGACCTCTGGCAGGTGAAGATGGAAGACGACACCACTTTTGGGGTTCCTGAAAACCTGGGCAAAAAAGTTAACACCAAAAATAATGACGGATCGTCAGCTTTTTCGCCGGATGGTCTGAAAATGTATTACACGATCTGTAACTCTGGTAAACTGGGTTACGGTTGTTCCATTTACGAATCTGAGTACGATCCTGAGAAAAAAGCCTGGCAAAAAGCCAAGCAAATCGAAGGTGTGAACGGTTTCAAAGAGGTAGTGGTTAACTCCCGCGGTAAAACCAAAAAGGTTCCTACCTACGACGTTCAGCCCACCATTTCCAGCGACGGAAATACCATGTTCTTCGTTTCTGACCGCGACGGCGGCTGGGGTAAACTGGACATCTGGTACTCTACCTTTGACGGTGAAAACTGGTCTGAGCCCATCAACGCTGGTCCTACGGTGAACACTCCTTTCGACGACGTAAGCCCCTACATCAGCAAAAGCTCTGACAAACTCTACTACTCTTCTGACGGAAGAAAAGGGTTTGGTGGTCGCGATATCTTCTACTCTGAAGGTGAAATCGGAAACTGGGGCGAGCCCATCAACCTGGGTTACCCGATCAACTCCAGCTTTGACGACTACGCTGCCATCTGGCTGAAAGAGGATACCACCGTGATGTTTACCTCTAACCGTAACTACCAGAACACCAACGAGGGAACTTCTGGTAAGGACGATATCTTCATGGCGGTACGCAAGCCCAAGCCTCCGTTTACGGTGGCTATCCACGGTCAGATCCGCGACAAGAAATCCAAGCGTCCCGTTCCGTTTGCTGAGGCCATCCTCTACATCATCGAAACGGACGCCAACGGCGAAGATCCACAACTGGTTCCTTTGGATACCTTCAAAACCGACCAGAATGCTGAGTACAACTTCCCTCTGGAAGCCAACCGCGAATACAAAATCATCGCCAACGCTCCTGAATACCTGGCCAACGAAGAAAACTTCAACACCAATGGCCTGACAGAAGATACGGATCTGGAGAAAAACATCGACATCTTCCTCGAGCGCATCGAGATCGACGTGCCAATCGTGCTGAACCACATCTACTACGACTTCGACAAGTCTGATCTCCGTCCCGAATCTGAGGATGAACTCAATAAGCTGATCCATCTGCTGAGCCTGAACTCCAATATCAAAATTGAGATTGGATCTCATACTGACTCCAATGGTAGCGAAGATTATAACAAAAGCCTTTCCGAGCGCCGTGCTGCTTCTGTAGTGAAGTACCTGGTTGAGAACGGAGTGAAAGGTGAGCGTCTGACCTGGTACGGTTACGGTGAATCACAACTGCTGATCTACCCCGAACTGTCTGACGAAGACGAGCAGATCAACCGTCGAAGCGAATTCAGGATCAAGTCGATCCAGTTTGAATAAGCCAGACGTTGAAAGAAAAATTTGAATTGAAGCAGGCAAATGGCAACATTTGCCTGTTTCTTTTTAGGGTCATTTGAAAACCACTAAAACCAGCTTCATGTCTCAGCCAGATAAATACGGCAGCCGCGGAGTTTCGTCCGCCAAAGAGGATGTTCACGCGGCCATCCAAAACCTCGACAAGGGCCTTTTCCCCAATGCTTTCTGCAAGATCATTCCCGACCTTTCCGCGGGTGACCCGGATTGGTGCAGCATCATGCATGCAGACGGGGCTGGCACCAAATCATCGCTGGCCTACATGTACTGGAAGGAGTTTGGGGATCTTTCGGTCTGGCGGGGCATTGCGCAGGATGCGCTGGTGATGAATACGGACGACCTGCTTTGTGTGGGCGCCACGGATAATATCCTGGTTTCGTCGATTATCAACCGCAACAAATTCCGCATTCCGGGGGAAGTGGTTTCCGAGATCATTGACGGGACGGAGGAGTTCCTGGCCAGCATGCGCGATCACGGGATCGACATCCGCAGCACGGGCGGCGAGACCGCCGACCTCAATGATCTGGTGCGCACTGTGGCGGTGGATTCCACCGTGTTTTGCCGCATGCCGAGACGGCATGTGATTCAGAATCATATCCAGCCCGGGGCGGTGATCGTGGGGATTTCCTCCTACGGACAAGCCAGCTACGAATCCACCTATAATGGGGGCATGGGCAGCAATGGCCTGACCAGCGCCCGCCACGATGTCTTTGCCAAATCCTACGCTCTCAGATACCCTGAGACCTACGACAATCTGGTGCCAGAGGAGCTGGTCTATTCAGGCGGCATGCTGCTGAACCAGCAGGTGGATGGTTCGCCCCTCGACGCGGGCAAACTGGTGCTCAGTCCCACACGTACCTACCTGCCGATTTTCAAAAAGGCCTTTCCCCTCTTTCGGGATAAGATCCAGGGCCTGATCCATTGCACAGGCGGTGCCCAGACCAAGGTTTTGAAGTTTGTGGAAGGCATGCATGTGATCAAGGACAACATGTTTCCCGTGCCACCCCTTTTCAAACTGATTCAGGAGCAGTCTGGCACAGACTGGAAGGAGATGTACCGGGTATTTAACATGGGTCACCTGATCGAGGTCTATACAGACGAGGCAACCGCCGCAGAAATGATCGACCTCTGTGCAGAGTTTAAGGTGGAGGCCCGCATCCTGGGCCGTTGCGAGGGTGCCCCAAAAAACAAACTGACCATCCTCGGAGAGAACGGTCAGTTCAAGTATTAAAAACCTAAGTATTTCTTATCCTTTTCCAAGGAGGAGGTCCAGCTCAGCTTTGGCAGCTGGTTTGAAGGGACCACCCATCGCATTCTTGAATGCGTTCTTGGCTTTTTCGGTATCCATGTTGTTTTTGGCAGCCATACCCAGGGTAAAATTGTACTTGGCTTTGGACATGGCATCCAGACTGGGATTGGACAGCAGTGACTCCAGGGTTGAGATGGATGAACTGTATTGGCCCATTTTGTACTGAGCCTGGGCTTTGATAAACATTGCAGTGGTATTCCCAGGGCTGCTGGCCAGCACGTTATTGGCTGTGCTGAGGGCGCCTGAGAAGTCGCCAGCATCCACCTGGGTGGTGAGGGCGTACATCAGCAATTGAGCTTTTTTCTCGGGATCGCTTTCGCTGTTGGCAGCCTGATTGAAGTAAGATGCGGCCTGGGAAAGATTTCCCTGCTTCTTGGCGATCTTACCTTGCAGGATGGTAGCAGGGGGAAAGTCATTTTGCAATTCCAGGGCATTGCTGATCTGGGATTCGGCTTGAGAATATTCGCCCGCAGTAAAGTAGGAAACAGCCGTTTTGTAGAAATAAGCAGGGCTGTTTTTGGAAAGTTGCTGAGCGATCAGGCTTTTATAGGGACCGAAGTTGGCATTGTCCCAGGCGGCTTTGGCGCCCTGATAATCTCCCAACTGGTTATAGGCATAACCCAGTTCGTAGAAATAGGGGGCCGATTTGGCCGGGGGGGCATCTTTCAACTGCGGGGTTGCAACCAGCATGGAAGATTTGGCGTTTTCGTAGTCGCCATTCTTGTTGCTGATTTTGGCATCGTAGTAAAGGATTTTCAGGTTTTGGGGATCAATTGCTTTGGCCTCACTGATGTGGCTCATGGCTTCATTGGTTTTCCCATCCTGAAGCAGCATTTGTACGATGAGCAACTTGTAGGAAACCTTGCGGTCCTTGTTGTCTTCGTATTTGGCTGCAAGGTCGTAGTACTCAATGGCTTTTCCATAGTCCTTTTGACGGGTATAGATTTTAGCCAGAATGGAGTAAGCCGCGGTAAAATCAGGTTTCGCGGAAGCAGTTTTCTCAAATGCGCTGATGGCAAGATCATACTGCTTGAGTTTGTAGTAGCATTTGCCCTCGGCAAAAGAATACCGGTAGTTTTCAGGCTCCAGTTTAAACGCCTCCTGGTATTTTAATACAGCTTCGTCGCATTTGTTTTGTTTGCGCAGGTTTTCACCTTGTACATAAGCTGCCTTGCCAGGGTTTTGGGCATAGCCAAAACCGGGGAGGAAAAACAAAGAGAAAAAAATGCCAGCCAGTATCCCAAACGGAATTGATAACCTCATAACTTCCTGGATGATTTAATTAGTTTGGAACAAAAATTACAGGTCCCAATAAATCTGGTGTAAAGTTAAGCAAAAATTTCGTTTTAATAAATTCTTTCAGACAAAACCCGTGCCGACCAATAGCAAGGTAAATGACCATGCGAAGACTAGATTCCTGTTTAACTTTCATAAGATCAAAAGAGGATGTAATTTAGCCGGAAAATTTTCTTAAAACAACATGAATTTCATTGAAGAACTCAGGTGGCGCGGGATGGTTCACAACCTGGTGCCCGGGACAGAAGAAATGCTGGCCAAAGGCATGGCGACGGGTTATATTGGCTTTGACCCGACCGCACCCTCTTTGGGCATTGGTAACCTGGTCACTATCATGATGTTGGTGCATTTCCAGCGTTGTGGGCACAAACCGCTGGCTTTGGTGGGAGGTGCCACGGGCATGGTGGGCGACCCTTCTGGAAAGGCTTCTGAAAGACCCATTTTATCCCTCGAAGAACTTCGTTTCAATCAGGAAAAAGCCCGGGCTCAACTGGAGCATTTTCTGGACTTTGATTGCGGCGAAAATTCTGCCGAAATGGTCAATAATTACGACTGGTTCAGCCAATTCAGTTTGCTGGATTTTCTGCGGGATGTGGGCAAGCACATTACGGTTAATTATATGCAGGCCAAGGATTCGGTAAAAACCCGCATGGATACGGGAATTTCTTATACAGAATTCACCTACCAACTGATTCAGGGATACGACTACTATCACCTGCACAAAGAATATGGCTGCCAGTTGCAGATGGGTGGCTCGGATCAGTGGGGAAATATCACCACCGGCACCGAGCTCATCCGCCGTCTCGGCGGAGGGGAAGCTTTTGCCGTTACCACTCCCCTGCTCACCAAGGCCGACGGCTCCAAATTTGGCAAATCTGAAAGCGGAAACGTCTGGCTCGATCCCAAAATGACCACTCCCTACGCCTTTTACCAGTTTTGGCTGAATGCCGGGGACGAAGAGGTGGTAAAATCCATCAAAATTTTCTCCACCAAAACCCGGGAAGAGATCGAATCCATGATTGTGGACCACGAAGCTAACCCGGGCGCACGCATTTTGCAGAAAGCCCTGGCTGAGGAAATCACGGTGAGAGTGCACGGAGAAGCAGCCCTGAAAAGAGCCCAAACCGCCTCTTCCCTGATGTTTTCCAAAAATCCCGAAGACCTGAATGAGGTTTCTTTCGAGGACCTGCAGGAAATTCTCAAAGGAGTGCCCTCAGGAAAAGTGGATGCATCTGCCCTCGAAGCAGGAATTCCCATTCTGGATTTTCTGGTGGAAACAGGCGCTTTTCCTTCCAAAAGCGAAGCCCGCCGAATGATTCAGCAGGGCGGATTGAAGATCAATCTGGCTGCCTGGGATTCATTTGACGCACAAATCAACCACAGCAATCTTTTCGACGGCAAACTGATCTGGATTAAAAAGGGGAAAAAGCACGACCACATCGTGTACCTCCAGTAATCCATGCGCCTGCGAATCGCCCTGACGATCTTCCTCCTCCCCGGCCTGCTCATGGCCCGGGGCATTTACATTTCGAGGATCATTCCCGGGTGGTATCAGGGCGAGGCAGAACACAGAATTGATCTGTTCAATCCCACTGCACAGCCCATTGACCTGAGCGGCTGGCTGCTGAGCACCCAGGAATATTGCTTTCAATTCCCGCAGGGAACGGTGGTGCCGGCACAGGCCGTCTTCTCCATTGGCAATGTGCGCCCGGGACGGCAGGCGCCCGACCTGGATCTGGAAAACACCCGCGGGCTGGTGGTCCGTTCAGCCCGACCGATTCCAGGCGGCAATTACTTTTTGCTCCTCAATAAAAATTCCTCCTTCGTGGACGGAATGTACTTTTGCCCCTTTCCCGAGGTTCCTTTTCTCCCTGAAAACGGCCGCTGTCTGATGCCGGGCGGAAAATTGCGCTCTTTTTCTCTGCCCAATCAGTATGATCCGCTCTGGAAAGGGCGGAGTCTGGCCATGGGCGAGGACCCTGCCCTGCATTTCATTCAGATCGGGGGCAACTGGGCGCCCACGGCCTCCAATGCCAATCTTTTGCCTGCGGTCAGTTTTGAAAATGTGAGCGCTGAATTTCAGAAAGGCATCGTGAATCTGGAATGGAAGGCTACGGTGGAAGATCATTCCCTGCAATTTGAAGTTGAACGAAGCACGGACGGGCAGCAGTTTGAAGTGGCAGGCAAGACCAGCGCCATTGCCGAAAGCCGGGCTGTGCTGAACTTTTCCTGGCGCGACGACCATGTGGAGGAAAATCAGACCTATTATTACCGCCTGAAAAACCTGGATATTTTCGGCAACCGTATCCAAAGCAACGTCACCCGCATCGAGGCCCGCGAGGAACTGACCGATTTTTCCCTGGAAGTATTCTGGAGCACAGGAGCCCGTGGCAACGAACTCAACATTCGTCTGTTTTCCACCCTCGACCGGCAGGTCAATCTCAAAATGCTGGACCAAAACTATTGCGAAGTGGCCCTGTTGTTTAATGATGGCATCCAGGCAGGCAGCCGCAACCTGCTCAAAGTAACGGAGGCCTTGCCCAAAGGGAAGTATTTACTGATCGCTGACATTGGCGACCGCCGCATTTCAAGGCAGTTTTTCAGGGAATAAATCCATTGCAATAAAATCAATGCAAGTCTTTGGTAAATTCTTGTTCCCATCTTGCATAATTATTTGAATTTACCGTCATTTGTATCCCCATTGGGAGAGGTGCCAGAGTGGTCGATTGGGCTTGCCTGGAAAGCAAGTGTACTCGCAAGGGTACCGAGGGTTCGAATCCCTCCTTCTCCGCAAAAAAAAGGACTCGAAATTCGAGTCCTTTTTTTTGCTCCGGGTTCGGGTGCAAAGGACGAAGGACGTTCCCCGAACCCGAACTCATACCCGAACCCCAACTTCACCCTAAACAACCATGAAATTCCCATTCCAAAAACTTGAGGTTTACAAGAGAGCCAGAAACATCAACAAGAAAGTTTTTCAATTTCTCCAGGCCAACCCACAAATCGGGAAGGAACTCAGGGACCAACTTTCCAGGGCCGCATTGAGTGTTCCGCTTAACATTTCCGAAGGAAGCGGACGATTTTCAAACCGTGACAAGCGGCATTACTATGTAACGGCCCGTTCATCAGCGTTGGAATGCGTGGCTTGCTTTGACGCAATTCTGGACCAACAACAGGTAAATGAGGTGTTTTATGAATCAATCACAGATGATTATGCCTCCCTGACCAAAATGCTGTTTATGCTAATCAAAAAAATGGAAGAGTAAAGACCAACCTTATCCTTTACCCTGAATCTCCCGCACCCGAACGCCCACACCCGTCCCCAATTTTTCTCCTCTCCCATTCCCCTCAATTTGCCTAAATTACCTCTCCAGCCTCCTGGATTTTCACCCTCAGTCAATTCCCCTCATGAAATCATTCACCCAAATTACCCTATTCGCTCTCCTCACCACCTTATTTTCCTGCCAGCCTCCCGCCTCCGTCCACCTCGTTCAGCTTACGCTGACCTACCCCGATGCCCAGACGGAAACCGTGACCCTGGACAGCAACGCGACCCTGTTCATCAACCTGGGAGACCAGCAGTTTCTGATCCGCGCCAACGAAATCAATGCGACAGATGCGAAAGTGGAGATACTGAATACGAGCGCCACCGCTGATTCCACCACCAATTCCGTGCGGCTGGCCAGGCTGGGCTCAGAAAGGAAAAGTCTGGTTCCCGGACAGCAATTCGCCATGCAGGGTTCTGGCCGGGGGAATATTACGGTGGTGTATGAGCCTGTGGCAATAGACGGCGGCTCGCCTGAACAAAATGAGAAGGGGGTCTGCCACGGCAACAAAGAGTGCTGCACCGCGAGTTGTTACAGCACCCTCTGTTGCACGGGCGGCGACGGCCCCTGCCGCAATGCCAAATGTGATTGCAAACCTTCAGGAAATTGCCCTGGAGGTCCTTCCAATCCCACCCCAAATCCACCTGTGGTGGCTTTCGAGCATCTTTCCGTGCTCGATTTCACCCTGCTTTTCGACCCTTCCAAAACCTCGCTGGAAATTCCCGTACCGGGCACCCGCAGCCGTTAGTCAGGCTCAGCCCAACTCAAAAGTCGGGCCGGCGTTATAGTCTTTTCCGGGCATGGGAATGCGCATCAGGGCCACGGCCTGGTATTTCAGCTTGTACATTTTGCCTACGGCATGCTTCAGCACCTCTGCGGGAGGCATCGCTTCCATTCCGTGACCTTTGGGGTCGTGGTTGAAGGCGTAATGGATGGTTTTCAGCAGGTCTGCGTAGCTGGTATTGAACTGATTGGCCAGATCCCACAACTCGGGAAAGTGCAGATAATCCGCAATTTTGGGATTGGGACCCATGTTGTACACCGCGGCTTCCGTCCAGTCCACGGGCAGGATTTTGCCAGTGGGTTTGTGGGGGCTGTCGCCGTCGCGGTAATATCTGCCTTCAAAGATTTCACGGAATTTGAAGTAGTGGGCAATTTCAGGACGGTGCTCAAAACCCATGCTGTCGCCATCGTAAACATGGAGTTTCCCATCGATGACCAGGCCCTCGCCTTCGCTCACGATTTCGTCAATTGCTTTCAGTGACAGCTCGTATTTCTCTTTGCCTGAGCCCAGTATGGGAATTACCTTGCCGCCTCCCCCGTAATAGGAAGAAGGATCAATCTGGCGGTAATCCTTGCCCGAAAAGAGCTTATCCCCGAGCTTTTCATACAAGTATTTGATCCCGTCTGCAATGGCTTCATAAAATTGCCCGATGGTATTATAATTCATGGGCTGAGGAGGCGCAGTTGGTTTGGCGGGCAACTCAATTCGCATAAAAGTCTCAATCGCAGGGCGGGAAAACTTCAGCAAATGCACGATGTATGAGTTATTGCTCCAGGGCAAAGCCGTGGGGTAGGTGGGCACCAGCCGCGGACGGTCAATCAGGGGATTTCCGCCTACGGCATTGAGCACGCTGGCCGCCAGGGTCAGGTGCAGCATTTCCTCCATCACCACACTGCGAATCACTTCATAAGCCTGCTGATTATACCCCTCTTTGATGGAGTACATGGCGCTGAGATAGGGAGGCAGGGTGGAAAGCTCCAGTTCGATGGCGATCTGCAGGTGGGCATGCAACGATTCCACCGTGGTGATCATGTGCCCGGTTTTGTTTTTGGGGTGAGTTGATTTCATTTCTTGCTTAATTTTTTCCAGTTGTCTTCAATGTAAGTAACACTTCCAAAATAATATCCCCAATTACGGATAAATTCTGTAGTTGAGTTCGGGTATTTGGGGGTGGAATGAGATGCGGTTGGGATCGATCTGGCTTTTATCAACTTTGATCCCCTTTTCATATTCTTTCAGGTTCAACCTGACCACGACCGTTAGCCCGGTTTGGGTGGAGGTTTTTTCGATGAGTTTTTTCACGGTTGGGTAGTCTGTAAACACCACTCCCTCGATTGCTTTATGGACCTGGCTGAACAAACGATGCTCGATCGGGTTCCATTTGGAGCAATAAGGGGGGTAATGGCATACGATCACCGAGAGTCCTGTTTCCCTGGCAAACTCCATGAGCCTGTGCTTGAAAATATGATGGCGGTAGGAATTGGCCCCGCCGGCATCGCACAATAGCACAATGTTGCGGGCATCAGGGTATTGATGAATGCCATAATTCCACCACCACCAAAGCAGGTTGTCTATGATAAAGTCGGCCGTTTCACCACTTGAGCCAATGGATATGTAGCCTTGGTTGGCCTTCAGGTCATAGATTCCATGCGGGATTACTTTCCCTTCAGAAAGATGCTGGTAATCATGGTCGTAAACATTGACAGCCTGGGTACAATAGCATTTTCCCGCACGATAAAGATTTCCCAGTTGCTCCTTTTTCTTGCAATCGATGCTCAAAACCGGGCTCTGCGAACCCATGATCGATACCAGCAAGCATATAATTTTGAACTGTTCATCGCGCCTTGCATAATGGCCGGTGGGCAACTGTTTGGATTGTTTGCGATAGCCATAACCCAATTCCTTTAGCTGCCGTTTGACAATGCCATTGCTGAGCTTAATCTGATGCCTTTCCCACAACATCCGGGCAATGGACCAAGGTTTGAGACTTATCCAATAGACATTGCTATCGGTGGGGCTGCCCGCCTTATGCTCTTCTATGAGAGCGATCAGTAATCGCTTAATTTCTGGATCGCGAATCGTTTTTTTTTCTGCCACCTCCGCCTTTACGCTGTCGGCCGGGGGCAACCTGCGAGGAATCAGCGTCCTCCATGAGTTCCTTGCGGCCGCGGATAACCGTTCCACGGTCAACTCCCAACACCTTGCAAATGTAGGTGATCCCGCCCCTGCCGAGCTTTAATGATTCCAATGCAGCGTAATGTCTGCGATCTCTTTCCCCTAAACGGCTGTAATGCAATTGCATCAGCATCTTTATCTCATGTGAATAATCTTCTTTCACAGCATGAAAGAAACTCAAAATCTGAAGATTTTTGACCTTCAGTTATGAACCGGGTAAAAATAAAGTGCATAATCAAATGAACACCAGAAAAGAGAATTGATTTGTAGAAGTTATTTTGGAAGTATTACTAAGCTGCGGTCCGCAAACAAAGGGCGGCCATGGTCAGGGTAGGATTGGAAGTGCCAATGGTGGGCATACTGCCACAACCAGCAATGAACAGATTGGCATGGTCGAAACTGCGCTGGTAGCTGTCCACCACCCCATCTTTTTCAGTGAGACCCATTTTGTGGGTGCCCACGATGTGGCCTGCCCCTCCCCAGGAAAAGCCTATTCCTTCATATTCGAAATAGGTAGATTCACTGGGGTTGTAATTGGTATAATTTTCCACGTTCAACCATTTGAAGATTTCCTTATAGGTCTTCAAAGCCGCCACGAAGCCGTTTTTGGTGTAATCTGAAAAGTTGTAATTGATGATGGGACGGTAATTGCCGAGGCGATCCTTGTAATTGGGACTGATGGTAACGCTGTTGGAGACCTGTGGATCCTGCTCGATCAGGAAGCCAAACCTGAACTGACGCTGGGTTTCAGCCTTGAAGGTCTCCCGCAGGTTTTTGCCAAATCTCCCGTACTCATCCACAGACTGAATGAGCGGCTTGTAGGGTGCACTATCGGGCCAGGACCAGCCCCAGTTGCCGATTTCAATCCGGAAAGCTGCCCGGTTTTTCCGAAAATCTCCATTCCTCAACGAAGGAATTCCCGAAGTGGAACCCGGTCCGCGGAATGCTCCAATGGGTTCGGGCAAGAGGCCCCAGCCCAGCAAAACCGGGTGATCCATGAGGTTTTTTCCCATGAGGGGATGGGCTTTCTCCTTTTCAGAAGCCAGCATGAGTTTGGCATTTTCAATGGCATTGGCGGCCAGCACAAACACTTTGCCCACAGCTTTTTCGAGGGTGTATTCAGGTGAATTTTTATCCTCGTAACGCTTGTACCAGATGGCTTTGACCTCGTTGGTTTCGGGATCGAATTCCACTTCTGAGGCCACGGCCTGAAATTTCACTTCCATATTTTCCCGCTTCGCCCCAAAAAGAGAACGGGTGGCGTTGTACTTGGCCTGCACCGGGCAAATGGGAATGCAATTGGAATTGCCTTCGCACCTGGCGCCCAGATCCCAGGGACTGACCGCGCCTTCCACCTGAAAGCCTTTTTCACCTTTTTTCCATTTCTCCGTGGGCTCAAACCCCACGGGACGGTAATCAGGATCGGGCGTGCTGTTGCGGCCCTGAGGCGTACTGACCACCTTGACGGGGTATTCCTTATTCTCAAATTCAATGGTTTTTCCCTTCAACCCTTCCGTCAGTTTCTGGTCGAGGTAGCTTTGGGGAATTTTCCGCATGGGGTAGCGGTAACCCTTGGGAAATTTGATGCCCAGATAATCCTGTTCATCCACATCCGCCGAAACCCCAATCTCGTACTCGGCAAAGCCGTACCAGTTTTCGAGATCGTCGTAGGTAATGGGCCAGTCAACCTCCACTCCATATGTGGATTTCATCCTGAAATCGTCAGGCAACATGCGCAGGCAGGTGCCCAGCCAGTGCTGGGTGGTGCCGCCATTGATGCGCACGAAGTTGCTGCCAAAATTCTGGGGGCCCATCTGCACAAAATACCCACTGTCGTCGGGCGGGGTGGAAAGCGAGTTAAGGGAGGGCGAAGGTGCATCCAGGTTTACAGGGTAGGCAGAATTCACCCCTTTTTCCTGCGACATGAAAAAGGTTTTCATGTATTCCTGGTAGTCTTTCCAGTTTTGGCTGAGATCGTAGGAGCCGGTCCCGGCTTCCAGCAGGAGCACCGTTTTTCCCTTTTGGGTCAGGTATTTGGCGATCAGACTTCCGGCAATTCCAGAACCCACGATCACCACATCGTATATTTTATCTTTTGTTTCGGACATGATTTTTGATCTTTAAATCTGAATTTTCGGCGTTAATCTACCTCGGGTGGAAAGGCCCAGGTGCCGAATCCGGGCTGTTTGGCTCCCTGCGGGTGGGCTTTGATGGCATCCCAGACAAGTCCCTCGACGTAGGAGCGGGGGGAGATCACGTGGTCGTAATCGCCTGCATGACTGCCAAAATTTTCCCTCCAGAGGGCAGGCAACTGGTACCAGCTTCCAAGGTACCACAGTTTGATCAGGTTGCGGGCCACCGGGCCGAGCAGGGGATCTGTCATCAGGTGATTGCGAATGCCAGCTTCGAGGGTATTGCCATCCTTGTCATTTTCCCACAGTTTGCTGAATTCCAGCAAGAGGCGGTTGGTGATGTCGGGTTTGACAATCTCTTCCAGGGTGGCGAGAAAGTCATCCACATTGCCCGTGCCTTCCAACTGGAATTGCCCGTAGCCGGTCAGAGCCTCAGAAAGGCGCAAAAACCATTTTCGTTGTTCCTGTTTTTCCATGCTTTTTGATTTTGAGGTGTATCAGGTGCTGGGGGTAATTCTATAAAAAGGTTTTAGGGCTTTGCCTCTGGTTTGGGCCAGGACCTGTCCTGGCCTTACTTTTTTAAAGAATTTCCGCTTTGCGGCCTGATTTAATATGAACATGTTTTAAAATTCTGTTTTTGAAAGCAGGAAACCTCTGAAAACAAGGAACTTCAGATCAAGCCCGAAATTCGATGCTTTCAGAGGTCCTTGGTTAATTATAGCCGCCTGTTTTGTAATTCAATTCTCCCGAACCTTCCACACTCCAGACCAGCAGAATATGCTCTCCATCCGAGGCTGTGGCAAAGCAGAAATCGGGGGTGGCTGACTTTTCGGCCACAACAGGTTGGGGATCGGTCCAGCCGGCCTGGCGGATGGTGCCCCAGCCATTGGTATCCTGATTTTCCGCGGTGAAAATTCCGGTCAGGCCGAAAAAGGTATCGTTGAGGATGGGTTGATAAACCTGGTGATAAATCAGGTGCATTTCGCCGTCTATGGAGGCCAGGGAAAATTCGCCTGAAGACTTATAATCGTCCTGTTGGGATTCGAATTTTTGGGAAAAATGCCCCACGGCCATATCTGCGGGCGACCACTGGTATTGGGTTGTATTATTATCCGGGTCGGGATTTCCCTGGAAATCTTCGGCCTGGAAAGCATTGAACGCCGCCAGGTTGAAACTGGTCATGCGCATTTCATAGCGACGCCAATCTTTGTACACCAGGTAGAGAGACGGCCCGCGTTGGCCCAGGGCCAGATTCCCGTCCGTGATTTGCCCGACTTCTCCCGCAGGTTGCCACTTCCCATGAGAAAATATCTGGTAGCGGATAAAATTGTCCTGACCCTGCCAGCAGAGCATCATTTTCTCCTTCCCGCCATCTCCCGTATCGTGGTAGGAGGCCAGGGCCAGGGATTGATTTCCCTGAATTCCAAGCGGGGAGGGAACGGACCATTTGCCTTTTCCTTTGGAATGGGTCAGAAAAAGTTGCTGATCCTGCCCGATGAAAGCCAGATAGATTTCCTCCTTCAACGCCGCCACCGCAATCTGTCCGGAACTGACGATCCCCGTATCAGTTGGGTCAGACCATTTTCCTTTGTGGAAGCGCATTTCCTGAATATTCCCCTCCGCCCCCTGGGTAAACACGATGTAACGGCCTCCCGCGTGAACTGCAGCCAGGGAGTTTGCTTTGGGTGCAGCGGTCGAATGGGCCTTTTTCCAGGCAAATTCTTTATTCCAAAGAAAACGAAGCCAATTGGCCGTTGCATCATTTTTACCCAGATCATCCAATCCAAAATTTTTCTGGATGGTACGCATCAGGCTGTAATGATTGAAAGGTGTGCTCTCAGAAGTACCCGGCTTGATCATGTCGCCCAGCAGCACGGTGTAGATCTGGTTGGGCCCATCGTAATTGGTGTTATAGCCTTTGGCGTTGAAATCGGCCTCGTCGAAAGTCAGGACGATGAGGGTGCCCGACGGAACGCGGGATTTTTTCCAGGCCTGTTCCGGGTCGGACAGCAATAAATCCAGGTCCAGATTGAGGCCCACGTAATCCACCCCGGGCGGCACGCCGCCCTGCACATCCCCCTGTTTCAGTTTCCCGAAAAAGGTGTATTTCAGCCAGTTGGAAATCTGGGGGATGAGCTCCGTGCGGGGATCTGTATCAATGTGGGTATTGAACAGGTAATGGCCGTCGTTCCAGATATCGGGGGTAAACCAGCTGTACTGCGGCAAATTCTGCTTTTGAATGTCCTCCCAAAATTCCACTTCGCTCACAATTTTATTCCAGCGGTCCTTGTCCTTTTGGATGGTGTGGAAGGAGGCAAATGCATTGTGCTTGCGGTAGTACCTGGCCAGGTCGGCATCATTTCCAGATGGGTATTCCGTCAGCGGGGTATCATCGGCCGAATAGGAGGTCTTTTTCCAGACGGGATTCCATTGCTCCCCGGGATAAGCCTCCATGTAGGCTTTCCAACTGATTTTCCGGGCTTCCAGCAGATCCACCATGGTCTCCTGCAGCAGGGGACTCACGGGGGGATTGTCAGTAGTGACGCCGCAAACTTCCCCGGCCAGGGAGGCGATGTAATTGGTTTGGGAGGGGTGAAAAGCTCCAAAGTAGTTGTCCATGCTGACGCCTGCGGCGGCGATTTTTTGCATGATCGGGTCCTGAAGCACGTAGCTGCGATACTGATTTTCGAACATGACGATCAGTATCCTTTCAAAGGGTTTTTTCATTTTTGATTCCTGATTTCTAATTCTTTCATTTGGCTCAATAACGGTCCCAGCGACGGTCGTGATTGGTCCATTTGTGAATATAAGCATCTATTCCCGTACCCGTATCCCAACTGCAGTCATTTTTCCATTCGTCCTCGCTTCGGTAGTCGTAGTGCTGGCGTACATAACCTGCGTGCACGAGTTGCAGGTGACTGGGTGTGTCGGCGGGTTTCCAGGTCGATTTATTGACCGGGGGAGTAATGCCCTGCAGGGGATCGTCGGTGCGGGCCTGATCGAGAGTCAGCACGCCACCCAGGTGGGGAGCTGCGGCATCACGGGCGGTCAGAGGCAGGATATTCCATTTGGCTTCAATGGTGGCCAGCACGGAAGTATGGTCAATGGGAGTGGTGCCCTCGGGTACCCTGAACACGGTGCCTGCCTGGATGTAAGGCGAGATCAGCACGGCGGGAACGCGTACCCCAAAACGGTCGAATTTGAAAGGTTCGTCGGGGTAATACTGAGTGTTGACGGATTCTGCATTGGGCTGAGCGGCCCCGCCAGGAGGCAGCACGTGGTCGTAACAGCCTCCGTGTTCGTCGTAGGTGACCACCAGCAGGGTCTTTTCCCAGTATTCAGATTTGCGCAGTGACTGGTAGATGTTGTAAAGAAATTTTTCCCCACTGGACACATCGTAGTTCGGATGCTGGCTGTTGCCCGACGGACCCCAGTGCGGCTCCAGAAAGGTGTAGGAAGCCAGGTTCCCGCCCCAGAGATCGTGCTGAAAATCAGAATAGAGTCCAAAATTCGAGAGGGGAGCTTCCTTCAGGTCTGAGGTGGAAGCCCGGGCCAGGGGCAATGCGTTGTACCCATAAATTTTCCAGCTCACGTTAGCCTGATCGAGGCGGGGAAAGATGGTGGGCGCGGTGTAAAAGTAGTGTTTTTTGGTTTGTTCATCAGAATCCCGCAAAATGCCCTGAGAGGTGGCAGCATGGAGAAATGAACGGTTGGGGACGGTCTCCGTGGGAATGGAGCAATACCAGTGGTCGCACACCGCAAATCCTTTGGCCAGGCCCGAAAGGATGGGCAGTTGGGCAGGAGTAAACATGCCCATGATGTCTTCAGGCTGGATGTTGGGGAAAGTGGGGGGAATTCCGTCCTTGGGTTTGAAATACTTTTGGTCAATGTTTACATAGGAGTAGGCAAAATCATTGACAAAACCCTGGTTGGTTTGGCCCGTGAAGGGAAACTGAGGTTTATTCGTGCCATATAGTTGCTCGTTGGTGGCTGGGAATCCCTCGCCCGGGTCTGCCTTGGGCATGTAGTAGGTAAATTCGCCTTCAGGAATTTTGTAAACGGGCACCTGGCGGGTTTCACCCGTGGTTTTGTCTGTGTAGGGATTGCTTTCATTCCCGGTCAGGCCCTCAAAATCGTGCCCAAGGGGCGATTTATTGCCTGAATCTTCGTAAAGGAAGCCCAGCATGTGATCGAAAGAGCGGTTTTCAAACATCACCACAACGATGTGTTCGATCTTGTCCAGATTCTGTTTGGTGGATTCATTCAGAGGATGCATAATGTATTGGGTTTTATTCTTTTCAATTTTCGGCCGGCACCAAATTGATCCCGGCCATTCCTCTGCCAAGGTCAGCATTGCAGAAAATTATCACATGTACATTTCAGGGGATTTGTCCCTTTGCCGTTTTCAACCTGAGATTTGGAGAGGGTGATTTGGGGGAATTTCAGGCCGGAAAGGGGAATTTGGAACAGAATTTTCCCCTGCCAAAAATGCTCTCAGGGACAATCAGGAAATTTTGTTCATGGTTTGGAATGGGGGGAATTTCGCCCTTAAAAACAACCCGGACTTTGACCAGGATTTTACCTGAAAAATAATGCCGCCCCTGGATTGGAGCGGCATTATGCGGGTCAAATTTTGAATTGAAAATCAGAAAATCAATACCTGTCCGCCCACGAGGCGCTTGGCATTGTACTGAGTCAGATTCAGGAAATAGACCGTATTTTTATGATACGCTTTGGTGGGAGTGGTGTAAACCCGGATGGCATAGATTTCCTTGTACTTCAGGGGAATTTTATCAATGAATGCGCCTGGCTTCAGAATCTGAATTTTATTTTCTCCCAGATCCTCAATGCTTTGGCTGACCCTTCCTCCTGCAACCCACTTTTTGTACAAAACAGGGTCAAGTTCTGCATAAACCTGATTTCCCTGAAAGAGGGAAGCTTCTCCGCGGACGTCCTCGAAGGCGATGCGGGTTTCCATGGCTTTTTCACCAAAATTGGCCGCACTGGCATAGGCTTCCCGTCCGCCGCCACCCGCAGGTGAGCTGATGGTCACGTTTTTCCAGGCGATGTTGTTATTGGCTTTCACATTTTCATGCAGGTCTGCCGTTTCGGGAGTGGTCATTCCCCCAGCCTCTTCGATGCGGGCCAGCAGGCAGAAATGGCTTCTGTCGCCGCCCAGGGCGGCGTAATCAGCAGGATTGGGAGCATTCCAGGGAAATTCAAAGATGGAAAACTCACCTCCTGCCACGGCAGGAATGGGCTGTTCCCCAATAATTCCGCCCATGACGACTCCTCCCATGGAGACGGCCCCGGTCCAGGGATTTTCCCAACTCAGACCCGCAGAGGCTTTGGCCCAGTACAATTTAAGGGTTGCAGCCGCAGAGTTGGCGCAGCCTTTATTGCGAACCCTTACGTACACATTATTCCCTGCGCCCCCGGCCGGATTTTGGTGTTCCTGGTTGGTTCGTCCGTCATTTCCGTTGCGCACCCAGATATCTTCGCTCTGATAAAAAACGGTGGATTCATTATTGGGCTCGTTGCCCATGTCTTCGGGGGTATCCAGCATCAGCAGGTCGGCAGCGGCGCCGGCGCCCGGAGGGTAAAGGCCGTAGGAGCCAATCAGGCTGGCTTTGGTGGTGTAGAGGGAGGCAAGCATCCGGTCAACCTGACCATTGGTAAACATAATCATGCCGGGATCATCCGTGTAATCCATGTAATTGATAAACATGACGCCGGGTGAATCCGCGGTGCAGCAATCCGTGAGGGGGAAGGCGGGAGTACCGTAATTTCGTTCACCCTGATTGGGGGTATCACCCACCTGGTCGCTTCCATTACATTCTGCAGGAGACTCACATGTTCTGCTATTATCGTCGTCGTCGCCCCAAATGTGCCTCAGGTTGAAAAAATGGCCGAATTCGTGCACAGCGGTTTTTCCCATAGCAAACGAAGGATCAGAAGTGCCCGTGCCATTGGTACCAAAGTAGCGGTGTTCAGATACAAATCCCTGTTCATTTGCAGGATCAGAAGGGAATGAAGAATATCCCAGCAGGGGTCTTCCTGCCCCATTCCGCAGTTCTTCGACCACCCAGATATTCAGATAGGCGTCTGTATCCCAGGGATCGACCCCGCCTGCGGCGGTGGATTTTGCATCTTCCAGTGAACTGGTGTAAAACACATTGCCCGCCCGCTGGCGGGTGATTCCGTTGGTGGCTTCGCAGGTGGGTGTGCGGCGCGCCAACTGAAACTCTATGCGGGAATCGCGAATCAGGCCATTCCAGGCTGCTGGAACACCTGAAATATCTGCATTGGTGGCCCGGAAATACTGATTCATGGCATCAATCTGAGATTGAATCTGGGCATCAGAAATATTTGAAGCGTGTGCCTCGCCGTTGTGAAGTACGTGAACCACTACAGGAATTCTGATCCGTTCACCCCGGGTATTGACGTCATCATTGCCTTTTTCTTTGCCATACGCGGCAATGGCAACTTCCAGTTCCTGATCCAGTTTTTGAATGGCAGGATTTTTTATGGCCTGGGCATAATGGTCGGCAGAGCCGCAATTCCTTCCCGGGGTTTCGGTGCCGGGTGCATTTTTACAGGCGGCCAGGCTCAGCAATGCGAGCGCCACCATACATAAGATGGGTAATTTTTTCATTTGTGATGTGTTGAGGTTAGAAAATGATGGGATTAACCCGCTCAGGGTCAATTGATTTTCTGATTTAAAAGTACGCAGTTATTTACTCTTAACAAAAAAACCCAAGCTTATATTTTCAAACCCATGCTTTACCCTGCCTTATCATACCTTTCCCTAAAACGACTTCCCAAATTCACTCCTCTATCCCAAAATACTTGCGCAATACTTCCTTCATCAGCTCCATGGAAAGGGGCTTGGAGAGAAATCCGCGGATGTCGTGGATGGTGGCCGCCCGGGTCTGGTCGTCGGGATTGAGGGAAGTGGTCAGCATCACCACCACCACTTTGCCTCGTTGCTCCCCGGGCAGCTGATGGTAGGCGTCCAGAAATTCCCAGCCATTCATGGCTGGCATGTTGATGTCGAGGAAGATCAGATCGGGCTGGGCAAAGGTTCCGTTTCGCGGCGTTTTCAGAAATTCCAAGGCCCGGGCCGCTTCCTGGTGTACGATGATTTCCTCCGCACAATCCAGGCGCTCGATCACCAGTTTGTGCAGAAAATTTGTGGGTTCGTCGTCGTCAATCAGTAAAATGGACTTCAGTTTAGTTTTCATGGATCTCAATGGGTAAGGTAAAATAAAAAATACTGCCTCCGCCCGGGTTGGCTTCCACCCAGATCTTTCCTCCCCGCAATTCGACCAGCTTGCGACAGTGCGCCAGCCCGATTCCCGTGCCCTGATACTGGCTTTCGTTGTGCAGGCGCTGGAAGATGAGGAAGATCCTTTCGCGGTGTTCTGATTCTATGCCAATGCCCTGATCTGCGATCTCAAATTGCCAGAAGGAACCGATTTTGCGGGCCGAGACGGAGATTTGATTGGGAACGTCTTTGCGGGAAAATTTGATGGCGTTATTGAGCAGATTCTGGATGATCACCCGAAACTCCGTTTCGTAGGAAGATATCACGGGCAATTTTCCCAGCACAAACTCCACCTGATTTTCTTCGACCACCACCTGCAAATCGGCGATCACCTCTTCCACTTCCCTTCGGGTGTCCACCAGCACAATTTTCTTTTCCGTACCCAGGCGCGAATAGTCGAGCAATCCCTTGATCAGGCGCTGCATCCGCGAGGTGGCCTTGAGGATGAAACTCAGAAACTGGCGACCGTGGTCGTCGAGCTGCTCCTGGTGCTCCCTGGCCAGCAGGTCGGTAAAGCTGGCGACGGTGCGCAGGGGCTCCTGCAGGTCGTGGGAGGCGATATAGGCAAATTGCTGCAGTTCTTTGTTTTTGGAAAGGAGGTGCTGTCTTTGCATTTCCAGGTCGTGCTGGTGCATAAATTCCTGGCGGCGGGTGCGCTCGGCCATGAAGCCAGAAAGGAGCCCCGCGATCACAAAGAAGACCATGGACATCAGTTTAAAGGCGAATTCACCCCAGATATATTCCCCCCAGAACAACTCCTTTAAGATAAAAGCAATCAGAACCACCCCGGAAATTTTGAAGGCAGTACGAAACTGAATCCCGCAAAGGTGGATGGTAAACAGGAGAGACACCATGGTGAGCACCAGCAGGTACTGGTCGCCGAGTTGTGGGGTGCTCATGCTGATAAAAAAGTGGCCCGCATGGGCCGAACTGAGGGTGCAGGTGGCCAGGGTGTTGAGCTGATTCTGGGTTTTGAGCCTGCCCAGGGCCATCAGACTGCCGGTCATGATGAGCAAAAGGGGAAAAGCCACCACCCGAACCCAGAAAACAGGCCAGTTCATTTCTCCCAACTTGAAATAGTCGATCAGGTAAAAGCTGGAATACATCAATCCACCTGAAACGTGGGCCAATGCCAGGGCATTCCAGTTCTTTTTGAATCCCCAGCTTTTAAAGGCAGATTCAAAATCACGGTTGGAAAATCGAAAAATCTGTCGATCCTTCAGGCTGAAGGTTCCGGCCCTTTGCTCCATATATAAAGGTCAAATAAAACTCAGAGGGATTAGTTACAGTGCGCTTCAATTTAGGGAATGGACTTGGCCCTGCCAAGGACATAAGGCAAATTTTCAGGCTATTTTGGAAAAAATATTTAAATCAAACCCATGTGTACCCCAAAATGAGTATTAACGACGGATGCAACGACATCCCAGGCCCGTGTTTCGCGGACAATTATCACCAATCAAGACCTGGGGTCCGTAGGTAAACCAGTGGTTGATGGAGTTGGCTGGATTGATGCGGGAAGGAGTGCTGGTCCAGTAGCCGCTGGTGGCATCCTTATTATAGAAGGTGGCATTTTTTGACAATTCTCCCCCCGTATTTCCTGAAAAAATAACATTGAAATGCATGGTTCCGCCGGGTCCAAGGGCTTTCCAGACTTCCATGGGCGAATTATAATGAGATTTTAGCTTTACCCAGTCCGCGTCTGAGGCGAGTTCCCAGCCATTTCCCAGCGCCTGGCAGCCTTTCACGGCGGCCTGCCAGGTATAAAGGCGGCCATAGGCCGCCCGGTTGGCCGGATCCAGGTTCAGATCCCAGGAAAATTCGCCCGGAGTTTCGTACGCCAGATTCTCAGCCAGCCACACCTGATCATAAATGCGAACCGTGCGGTAAGTCTTGCCATCAAAAGTGTAAGTTCCCATTTCGGGGCCGGTGATTTTGCGGATCTGAGCCAGGGCTTTTGTACGGTAACCGGGATTCTGGGTGTTATTGAGAAACGCCTGATACTGGTTTTCCGTGTTCTTTTCCAAAGCCCGTTCCCACTCCTCTGCCAGTCTCTGCTCCTTGATTTTTTGTTTGGCCAGTTCGGCAAATTCTCCCCCGGGATTGGATTCCAGAAATTCACGGTAGCGCTCGATGGTATTGGTTTCCAATACATTGGCCCAGTTTCGTTGTTCCTCATTGCGGGTCAGATTGGCAATCATGCGCTGGGCTTCCTCCCGGTTTTTTCCTTCGGGCCATTCATCCAGATATTTCTGAAACCCGATTATGTCATTTGTCTGGCGGGCGGCTTCCCAGGCTTCCTGATCGAGTTTGGCCAGAGCGTTGCGGGCCTCTTCGGCATGGCTGCCATTTTCCCAATCCAGCAGGTAGGTATTAAAGGCCTGCACGGTATTGGCTTTCTTCGCAGATTCCCACTCAGTATTTTCAATTTCAGCCGGATCCGGACCAAAATTGCAGTATTTCACGCATTTCCCCTTCAGGTCAATCAGAAATTCAAATCCGTTTTCCATGACCTCGGCCAGTCCGTTTTCAAATTCTCCCGCCTTGTCGAAACGGGCATCAATGACCACATTGCGATTGGCATCGAGGTACCCAAATTTTCCGTTGGACTGAAATACGGAATAGCCCGAATCATCTTCCCCGCCTTGCGGGGAAGGATCTGAAGAAAGCAGTTTGGGCAGAAAAATGATTCCCAATGCGATCAAAACCAGCAGAGGCAGGCCAAAAGCCAGTAGCTTTTTGACCGGGATGGAAGGTTCAGCAGCTTTACCTGATTTTGAATTTTGCTCTGCATCCCGCTTGATCTCGGCAAAAAGTGCCTGGATCAGGGCTTTGAAATCGCTGCCTGCGTGGCCGTGGGTACTGAGGGTATTCATGGCCTGCAGCATATCCGTGAGGCCGGCAATTTTTTCCCGAAAATTCACATAGTGGTCGTGCCATTCGCGGATGCCCTGCAGATTCGCCGTGCTTTTCGATTCCCGGATTTTGTTTTCCAGGGTTTCAATTTCCTTTTCCCAGAAATGCACATAGTCCAGGATATCGACCGGGTCGTAGATTTTGGCGTC
The DNA here is from genome assembly GCA_020635905.1 of Bacteroidia bacterium. Classification (GTDB taxonomy): domain Bacteria; phylum Bacteroidota; class Bacteroidia; order J057; family JADKCL01; genus JACJYV01. The sequence continues at coordinate 893,008 of JACJYV010000002.1, read as the reverse complement.
TTCCAGCACCAGGGGAAAAACCCGCCCGTAAAAATTCTTTTGCTCCTGAATTTCGCACAACTCAAACATGCAGTTTTTCGACTTCAGGTAATCGTTGCTGATGATGAGAATCACAAACCGTCCCTGGCCCAGCCTTTGCATGAAATTGCGGATACTCTCCTTGTAGGAAATGTGGGTGTTGTCGCGGATCAAAGTCAACCCGCGCTTCGCAAAAACCTGCTGCAATTGGTCGGCGATTTGCTCGCTTTTCCCACCAGTTTTATAGGAAATGTAAATTTCCGGGTTGTTTTTGCTCATGAGGGTGCTGGATTCAAACAGAAATCAGTTTACAAAAACGGAACAACTTTTACAAATAATTGAAATTCAGCAAATAATCTCAGGCAATCAGACCTAAATCCGCAAAGGATGGCCCGGCAGATTGCACCTCGTCACCGCTTTCCGTAATTTTCAACTCCAATTCAAGGTCTTTATGGAGGAAAACCCGTCCCGCCCATCCAAAAAACACCAGCCCAAAGGGCTGGAAATCCTGCATGAGGACCGCGATCTGCTGGTGGTGAATAAGGCCGAGGGCCTGCTTACCATGGGTACGGACCGCGAAAAGGAGCAAACCGCCTATTTCCTGCTGACCAATTATGTGCGCAAGGGCAATTCCAAGTCCCGCAACCGCATTTTCATTGTGCACCGTCTGGACCGCGAAACTTCAGGCCTGTTGATTTTCGCCAAAACAGAGGCGGCCAAACGCTTCCTGCAGGACAATTGGGGGGATTTTGAAAAGACCTATTTTGCCGTGGTCAAGGGCCATCCCGAGCCCAAAGCAGGGGAAATCACTTCTTATCTGGTGGAAAATCAGGTACACAAGGTTTACTCTGTGAATGATCCTTCTAAAGGCAAATTTGCCAAAACGGGTTATCAGGTGATCCAGCAATCTGCCCAAAACAGCCTGCTGGAAATCCAGCTGCATACAGGACGCAAGCACCAGATCCGGGTGCATTTTGCTGAGAAGGGGCACCCTGTGTTGGGCGACCGCCTGTACGGCGGACAGGCGCCCGGCCTCAAACGACTGGCCCTGCATGCGGCCAGCCTCACTTTTACCCATCCTTTTTCGAAGAAAAAAATGACCTTCGGGACCCCGGTCCCGCCCGTTTTCAAATCCATGATGAATCGTTAAATTTGACTTCTTTAACTCCATTCCCATGACTACTCAATACCTTTTGCAACTGTTTCAACGCGATCTCAGCCGTCTCAAGGACGAAATCAACGCTTTTCAGGATGAATCCAATCTCTGGAAAACCAGCGGCACCATCTCCAATTCGACCGGCAATCTGGCCCTGCATGTGACCGGCAACCTGAGCCACTTCGTGGGCGCGGTTCTCGGCCAGACGGGCTACATCCGCCACCGCGAGTCAGAATTTACCTCCAAAGGTGTGCCCCGTGCCGATCTGCTGCGCGGTCTCGACGGCGTGATCGATATGCTGGGTCGGGTCATTCCCCGCCTGGAAGCAGCAAATCTGGACGAAAATTACCCCCTCGACCTGAGTGCCTGGTTCAAACCCAACATGGAAACAGGCTATTTTCTGATCCACCTCTACGGCCACCTCAACTATCACCTCGGACAGATTAATTATCTGAGAAGGGTGCTGGAAGGGAATTGAGGGGAATTTCTGGTTATTAACCGGGCAGAAAATTGGAGGGGCGGGTTAAAACCCACCCCTATGGATTGATCCATTAACAAAGGATGACCAATTGAGACGGGTAACATTGGAATTGATGGGTTAAAACCCACCAATTTTTCATTGATCCTTGTCAATTGCCCAAATCCCTCCCCCGGGCTTGGAGCCATTTTCTCAGGCCCTTTTCATCCTTCAAATCCCCACTATAACTGGGATCATACGGTTCATTTCCATCATAAATGATGTTTTTGTCTAAAGCAAGTCCGGGAAAAACTCCACTTTGAAATTCATCCGGAATTACTTTAAAAGTTGCGGCATCCGCTGTTTCAACCCAGCCTCCCCTGCAAAACACCCGGTCTTTATCCTTGCCAAATCCCCAGCCGAGGTGTTGAAAGGTAGCCGGGTCCGCATCCAGGATATAAAATGTACCCCCTCCAGACATGGGAAAGAAATTGTAAATGTGGTTTTTGTCACGGAAATAATTGTCCATCCCCTCAAAAGTTAAGGTGTCGATCAGATTATTCAGAGGAATCCTTTTCCCGGTCGAATCCTCAATCCACGATTGATCGGCAGACCTTTCCGAAATGACGTCCCACATGGGAAAATAAACATTTCCAAGGCTGTCGGCATAGAGACCACATTTCATCTTTCGCTTGCCGGGATGGTGGTTCGCGGGATCATGTGTGTTTGTATGCTCACCCTCATCGTATTCCGGGGAATCAGATTCAGAAGGGGTATTACCCGAATGGCAGGAAATCAAAAGGCCAAGGGTCAGCAGGATAACAACAGGTTTCATGCAATCAAATTGCGAAGAAATTGCCAATCCTGCCAACCCATGTGACAAACTTCAAAAGTTAGCATCTGGCTTAAAACATTACCCACAACCTCTGTGCCCTCCCCCATTCCGTGCGCACCCTGGCGGAAAACCAAAAACTCCTCCAAAGGCAGGGGCGGGTTAAAACCCACCCCTATGGATTAATTCATTTATCCTGCATGGTCATGAGAAACGAAGGAATTTTGAATTGGCGGGTTAAAACCCACCAATTTTTCAATGCTCATTGATACGGTTGCCTCTGTGTCCTCCCCCGTTCAGTGCCCATCCCGGCGGAAAACCAAAATCTCCGTGATCTCGGTGGTTTCTTTTTGCTTCGAGATCTCAGTGGTCTTTTTTGCCAATCTTGCCAACCCCTTTGACAAACTTCAAAAGTTAGTTTTAGGACTCCCGAACTTCTGTCAGCAGTTTTTCAGTCCTGGCTTCGTTGATGCGGTTTACCCAGCGCTTCTGTTCGTGGCCGTCGCGCAGAGTTTTGGCCAGACTGAAGCAGGAAACGGTAATAAATACAATGCCCATTCCCAGAAATGCTTTCACCCAAATTAATAACGGGGCAGCAATCAAGCCGATCATAGTCGCTGCAAAAGAAATTACAAATCCAGCCCAGACCAAAAAATTCCAGGCAGAGGTGTTGGATGATAAACTTCTTGTTTCCATAAGATTTTCAGGTTTTGTGAAATGATATGGATGGTACGCATTACACCCGAAAATGTTATGCATGCATACTAAAAAGAGGTGCAGATACTCCCTTCAAACCATGCAATAGGGGATTAATACTTTATATAAATTTATTCCAGAGGGGGAAAGAGGCCCCGAAAAAAAATGTAACTTTGTTCAATGTATATCCCTTTAATCATTTGTATGAGACTAAAATTACTAATTCCTCTTTGTTGCTTTTGCTTCCTCTCCCTCTGGGGAAATGCCCAAACCTACATCAGTGTAGGGGTAACTCAGGCGCCGGCCCTGGTGGCCAACGCCGGATTTGACCAAACCATTTGTCCCTGGATGACCGCCGATCTCGGCGGCAGCCCAACTGCATCGGGTGGTTCACCCACCTACACCTACGCCTGGACCGGCGACTCGATCAACGATCCCAGCCTGGCTGGTCCGACCGTCCATCCCACCGTTTCCGGCAACTACATCGTGACAGTGACTGATGCCAAAAACTGCACCGCTTCAGATACGGTCATGGTCACGGTGGATACCTGTGTGGGCCTGCCCGATCCCAAACTCCCGATTGAGTTTACCATTTTCCCCAACCCCAACTCCGGCAATTTCCGGGCGGTGGCGGCAGGAGAATTTCCCACGGGCGACCTGACCCTCAAAATCACCAACCTCCAGGGCCAGGTGATCGAAGAGCGCACCGTGAAAGCTGTGCAGGGACGCATGGAAGAAGAATTTGCACTTCCCCTGCTCAGCGGTGGAATCTACCAGGTTCACTTCCTGGTGGGCGAGCATCAGTTTGTTCGTAAAATGTCAGTACAAAAATGAGGGCCCGCAACATGAAAAAGATATTCAGCATCATTGCATTTCTGCTGGTCCTGAGTGGGTCCTGGCAAGTTGCCAGCGCCCAAACCAGCGTTTGTTGGGGTGAAAAAGTATGCCTCACCCTGCCCGCAGTACGCGGCGACATTCAGTGGCAGTGGTCCACCGACAGCACCACCTGGACCAACTCCGCCGGAGCCACCCAGGATACCTTTTGTCTGATCCCCACCCAGAGCGCCTGGTACCGGGCAGCCATTACCGAAGGCTCCTGCGATACCGTTTGGTCAGATGTGAGCTATGTATGGGTGGACTCCCTGGTGATTGCCGACGCAGGCGCCGACCAGGCAAGCTGCTTTGGCAACACGGTCACCCTGGGCGGAAGCCCGGCGGCATGGGGTGGCACCTCTCCTTATACTTACCTCTGGAGTCCGGGAACCGGTCTTTCAGATTCCACGGTTGCCAATCCGGATCTGACCCTTTCGGGCAGCGGCTGGTATGTGCTCACCGTAACCGATTCCATTGGTTGCTCGGGCATGGACACCGTGATGGTTGACACCAACGGAATCGGAACTTCCGGCACCATGACTTTCACCTACACCGGCAAGATCGATACCTTTATTGTACCCCCCTGTGCCGGGGGTGGCATGGTGACGATTGAGGCCTGGGGAGCAGAAGGCGGCGGCCCCACAGCAGGAACCAATCAGGGGGGCAAAGGCGCCTACCTGAAAGGTGACTTTGCCCTCAGCGGAGGCGACACCCTGCTCATACTGGTCGGACAAAAAGGTCAGGTCAATTATGGCTACGGCGGGGGCGGCGGCTCCTTTGTGGTGGGCCTGGATACCATTCCTCTGATCATTGCAGGTGGAGGCGGCGGGGCCGAGCACAATAACTCCATCCCCGGTCACGATGCCGTGCTGACTCCAGCCGGACAGACCATCAATGCGGCCAACGGCGGCGCCAATGGACTGGGTGGCGATCTCGGCAACCCCAATAGCAGCGGATGCGGCTGGCCGGGTTCAGGTGGCGGTGGTCTGCTGGGCAATGGCGGTGTATCCAATGACGGAGGCGGCTTCGCCTTCATCAACGGAGGTGCCGGCGGCACCGACCCATCCGGCAACTGCGTGGTCGGCGGCTCAGGCGGATTTGGCGGCGGCGGCGCCGGGGGTAATGCCGGAGGCGGCGGGGGTGGTTACTCCGGCGGAGCCGGAGGCGCCAATATCGGGGTTGTACCCGACCGTGGCGGCGGGGGCGGAGGTTCCATCAACAACGGAACCAACCAGACCAACACTGCAGGTGTGCAGGCGGGCAACGGCCAGATCATCATCACCTGGTAAGGAATTTTTCCTGCGCTTCTCACAAAGCCCGGTCCCTGCAAAAGGGGCCGGGCTTTTTTTTTGGCCCAATTCCCGGGCCGGATTTTTTTGCCATCCTCCATATCTCAATCACTCCAATCAGCAAATTTCACTAAATTCACTCCATGACCCTCCGCTCCCTGTTGCTAATCCTGCTGCTATTCTCAGGCCTGCTGCCAGCCCAAACCAGCCCGGCCGACCTGGTCTATCCCGCCCTGGATGCGGCCAACAGCCGCTGGTTTTTCTTCGCCTCGGCCAGTCGCCCCTTTGGCATGGTCAACCTCAGTCCGGATACCGACCGCTTTGGCTCCTGGGGCAGCGGTTACCGCTATAATACCCCCACTGTACGCTGCTTCAGCCACATTCACGCCTGGCAAATGAGCGGCATCAGCCTCATGCCCCTGCCATTCAACGAGCATATCAGCAAATATACCAGCGATTATTCCTCCGATTTTACCCACGAAAAAGAAGTCATCCAACCCGGTTACCACAAACTCTACCTCGAAAAATGGGGGATCGGGGTGGAACTCACTTCGACTCCAAGGGTGGGTTTTTACCGGATACAATATCCTGCGATCAACAAAGGATTGCTCATGGATCTGGGTTCACGGCTGGGGCCGAGCGGAATGGGCTACGCCGAGATCAAATACCTCAATAACATGGAGATGTGCGGACAGGTCACGATGAAGAATACCAACCGCCGCCCCAAACCGGTCACTGTTTATTTTCACCTGCAATTCGACCAGGGCATTCACGGCATGGATGTGTACCGCAGTTCCAATTACCAGGAAGCCAAACGAGAAGTCAAAGGCAGTAATGCGGGTGCTTATTTTCATTTTCCGGTCGGGGATCCCAAAGTGTTGCGGGTGAAACTGGCTATCTCCTATGTGAGCACGGAGGAAGCAAAGAAAAATATGCAGACCGAGTTGCCCCATTGGGATTTTGACCGGGTGGTGGAGGAATCAAAGGCAGAATGGAACGACCTTTTAGGTCGTATTGAGGTCGAAGGGGGCACAGAAACCGACCGCAGGCGGTTTTATACCGACCTTTGGCATGCCCTGCAGGGCCGCCGCATCGTCAGCGATGCGGACGGGCACTACATCGACAACACCGGCAAATCGCCCGTTGCCCGCCAGTTGCCCCTGGGCCCGGACGGCAAACCTAAGTTTACCCACCACAACTCAGATTCTTTCTGGGGTGCCCAATGGACCCTCAATACCCTCTGGCACCTGGCTTATCCGGAAGTGACCAGCAGTTTTTGTAATTCCCTGCTCACCTACTATAAAGACGGCGGCCTCATTCCCCGAGGGCCTTCGGGCGGCAATTACACCCACGTCATGACCGGGGCAAGCACCACTCCTTTTATTGTGTCGGCTTACATGAAGGGAATTCGTGATTTTGACATTGAAACAGCCTATGCTGGTTTGAAGAAAAACCATTTACCCGGCGGAATGATGGGCAAGGCGGGCTACGAGCACGAGTCGGCCAAGGCAGGAGGAATCGAATTTTACCTCGAAAAAGGCTACGTGCCCTACCCCCTTGAGCGGCTGAACCTGGCCGTGCACAAACAGGGCGCAGGACAAACCCTGGAGTATGCCTACCAGGATTATTGTCTGGCTCAACTGGCAAAAAAGCTGGGCAAAACTGCTGATTACGACACTTTCATCAAACGTTCCCAAAACTACCGCAATCTGTACGATCCAGAAACGGGTTACATCCGCCCCAAAGATGAGAAGGGAGAGTGGAAAGATAATTTCGATCCCCTGCAATACAAAAATGGCTTTGTGGAATCGAATGCTGCGCAGGCTACCTGGTTTGTGCCCCACGATTTTGCCGGACTGGCGGAATTGATGGGTGGCAGGGAAAAACTGATCGAACGCCTGGACCAGGCCTTCCGTGAGGCTGAAAAAGAGGGATTTACCGCAGGCGATTCCCATGCCGAAGAGGAGGAAAAGGAGGCCCGCCGCATTCCCATCAATTACGGTAACCAACCCTCCATCCACACGGCTTTTATTTTCAACGAAGTGGGAGCGCCCTGGCTCACCCAGTACTGGTCGCGCAAAGTGGTGCGCAGCGTTTGGTCGGGGCTATCGCCCGAGACGGGCTACAGCGGCGACGAGGACCAGGGTCTGATGGGCAGCCTGGCCGTACTTTACAAGATCGGCCTTTTTCAATTGGACGGCGGGGTCACCGACGACCCGGTGTATCAGATTGGCAGTCCCATTTTCGACAAAATTACCCTTCACCTCAATTCCAGATACTACCCGGGCGGCACTTTCACCATCCGGGTCAAAAACAATTCTGAAAAAAACATTTATATCCAAAGCCTCACCCTCAACCAGAAAAAGCTGGACCGTTACTTTCTCTACCATTCCGAAATTACCAAAGGGGGTGAACTGGTGCTTGAAATGGGATCTGAGCCGGTGAAATAGGGTCAAATTTTCTGAAAGCTACCCGAAGAACCTTCTGAAATGGGGTTTTTTACCCGGCAAAAGGATTTTTATGACCAAAATCATAAGATTCTAACTTAATTTTTAGTTAAGTTTAATATCAAGTAAGAAGATTATGAAAACGATTCTGGTAGCCACCGACTTTTCCGCTCCCGCCAATAATGCCGTTCAATACGCCGCCCATATCGCGAAAGAAACAGGCGCAGATTTGGTGTTGTTCAACGTGTTCAAACTGAACATCCATGCAAGCAATGCCATTGCTTCGAATTCGACCGTCAATACCCTGGTCCAGAAAAATGAAGAAGTTCTGGAGAAAATGGCGGTTGAACTGGAAAAAGAATTTGGGATCAAAGTTGGTTGGGTGCTGAGGCAAAATGAGACGATTCCTGATTTGAGGGATTATGTGAATTCGAATTTCCCCGATCTGGTGGTGATGGGCATTCAAAGCAACCTGCCTGAGTACAAATTATTTGGAAATACCACCACTGCTGCAATCAAACTGATGCTTTTTCCCCTGCTGGTCGTCCCGAATGACATTCAGTACACAGGCATCAACCGCATCATGTATGCCTGCGAATCTTCCTACCTGAAAGAAGACTGCGGATTGGGCGTTTTGAAGGAATTTGTCTGGAATTTTAAAGCTGAACTGGAGGTTTTTCACGTTCATACCAGCGACAACGAAAAGGAAAGCAGCGCCCAGCTGGAGCAGCTCATGGACAAACTCCTCAAAGACGTGGGCCACACCTATTGCTACGTCAGCAACCCCCGGGTTGGCGACGGTATCCAGGAAGGTCTGGAACAGTTTCCGGCCGATCTGCTGGTGATGATTCCGCACAAACTCGGATTTTTCGAAGGCCTGTTCAAGGGAAGCAATACCAACCAGATGACGGTCAAAACCAGGGTTCCCCTGCTGGTGATCCCCAATGACAAGGCTTGCTGAAGAAAATTTCTCTCGCCCATAAAAAACCCCTCCTGAAAGCCAGGAGGGGTTTTTTGTTTCCTTCAATTATCCCGAACAAAAAATCAATTCGCTGGGAAAAATCGCTTTACTGAGCCACGACCCGCCCGGTCAGGCTGCGGCCGTCGTTGGTTTCGATTTTGTAAATGTAGGCTCCCGCAGGAAGATTGCCACGCCTGATCTCAACCGGGGTTCCCTGAGTTCCACGGGTCCTGAGGACTTCGCGGCCCTGCAGGTCGTACAGCATCACTTCCATTTCCTGGTAGTTGCCTTCCACCTTCAGTTGGGCGTTTTGAGAGAAAGGATTGGGCGTCCAGCTCACGAGCAGTCCGTTCGCTCCCGGATCCAACCCAATAATTACCAAATTCACCGTGTCACAAACCGTGGTGCTTCCGCAGTCGTTGGTAGCCGTCAGACAAACAACAAACTGCCCGTTGCTGGTGTAGGTATGGGTGGGATTGGGCTGGGTGCTGGTGCTTCCGTCTCCAAAATCCCAGGCAAAAGTCCCGGCAAAGCCGGTCGATTGGGTGAAGGCCACATCACCATTGGTTTGGCTTACGAAGGTAAAGGACGGGCTGGGGCTTTCACAAATGGTGATGGTATCGCCGCACCAGGTGGTGGTGTCGCCGCAATCATTCCAAACGGTGAGGCAGGGCACAAAATCGCCATTGCTGGAGTAGGTGTGCACGGGATTGGCGGTGGTGGCGGTATTGCCATTGCCAAAATCCCACAGGTAACCGCTGGCCCCGATGGAGGAGTCCGCAAAGGTGACCTGGGCGCCGCTGGCCGACCAGCCAAACCCGGCCGACAAGGCTTCAGCACAAACCGTGACCGACATGCAGGTGGTGTCCGAGCCGCAGAGTCCTGAAGCGATCAGGCAAATGGTGTAATTTCCGGATGCGGCAAACACATGGGAAGGATTCTGGCTGGAGGAAGTGTTTCCGTCCCCAAAATCCCAGGCCCAGGCATTGGCATCGGTCGAGTTGTCGGTAAAATTCAGGGTATCGCCTCCCTGGGCCTGATAGGTCCAGGCGGCCACGGGATCCACGCAGGCCAAAACGGAGTCACAGTAGGTATCAACGGCTCCGCAGGAGCTGGTGGTGGTCAGGCATACCTGATACCAGCCCGAGGTAGCGTAGGTGTGAGATGGATTGGCGATGGTATCCGAATTTCCGTCCCCAAAATCCCAGGAGTAAGATGTGCCATTGGTGGAATTGTCCGTAAAACTGGCACTGAGACCGCTCACCGTGCTGTTGTAATTGGCCGTGGGAAGAATGGCACAAAGGGGCACGGTTACACAAACCGTATCCGTTCCACAGGCATTGGTAATATAGGAGCAGGCAGTATAAACCCCTGAAACAGCGTAGGTGTGCTGTGGGTTAGGACCCGTACCCGTATTGCCGTCTCCAAAATCCCAAACTGAGGTAAAGGAGGTGTCGGCGCCGTTGGTAAAGTCAACCGTGGTGCCGCTCACCACCGTGGCGGTGGCGTTATAGGTAATCAGGGAATCGTAATACATGTGTACCCGGCTGACACTACCCGAAGTCAGAGACCAGAGTTGCTGGGGAGGGGTGGTGTTGAGGGAGAACTGCATTCCCGAGCGGTAAATATTTACCGTTTGGCCTTTGATGGTGGTGGTCCAGCTTCCGGAAGCTGAGTAGGAATTGGAGGTACCCCGCTGCCCGATGATCATGATGTGATCCCCGGCTTCGATCTGAAGGTTCACGGGTATGATGCCCGTAGTCGGGTCATTCTGGGTCAGGAACAGCACATCAAAAGTGTTGGTGGTGCTTGAGTAGAGGGGTGGTGGCGCAGGCAGGCGGCACACTGCAATATTTTGGGTGCCTGTGCCGGCCTCGGTGGCAACCTGAAGCCCGGTAATGGTAAAGCAGTCAGGAGCGGTAAACCAGTAGCCCCTGACCTGGGGTGAATACACGGATGAATGTGCAGGCAAAGGCGCCTGGATCATGGTCTGGGCGAAGCCCAGCCCGTAAAGCAAGATACAGAAAAGCAGGATAGATGTTTTTCTCATAGGATTTGGATTGGTGAAAGAAACCCCAATTTAAGAATTCTTTTTAAACCTGTCATTTCGGGCAGGCAGGGGGAACAGGGTAACTTTGGGGAATACTGGGCTAAAATGGGTCAGTATCGCAATCCCGCAAGGAATGTGAGCACCAGAGGTGCGTCTCCTTGGTAGGGAAGTTTCATCGTTAAAATTAAGCCCCGGAGGGGCGGCTCCTCTGCGTAATGTGGTCAGGATTCGCCCCTCAGGGGCTTTTCTCAATTATCCGATTACTCTACCCATGAATCGCCCCGCTGGGGCTCAGTTTTCGGGAAAGAATCTCCCTACCTGGGAGTCGCACCTCTTGTGCTCACCTTCCTTGTGGGCCAGGATTAATATCCATAAGATCGAAAAATATCCCCCGGCAATCGCTACTCAACTGATACCACAAATTGCTTCCTCTTTTTTGCGTACCCAACACTTTCTCTGCAGGCACGATTTGGTTGGGGAATCAGATCCCTCCGTTCACGAAACAAGGTAAAGTAACCTGATTATTTGGTGTTGACTTTTTCGCCTTCCAGGATCAGTTCTGATCCTTCTTCAATGGCGTGGGGCGTTTTCACATTTTCTTTGATCCATTTCTCCACCTTCATTCTGCCCCCCCCGTACTCAGGTTTTTTCTGATAAGCGGCAAAGCCAATGTTGCAATCCACGGTTTGGATCTGCCCTGCATCCACCTGCGAGAGGTCCTTGGAGGCCAACCCAATATTGGCGCCGTAAATGTTCGCTTCGTCTATCCTGACCGTACATTCCTCCCCGATACTGATCCCCTTATCGCCCGCGCCGTGCACCACCACGGAGGTGATGGTCAGTTCGCTGCCTGAAAAATCCAGTCCGTCATTGCCCGCTTTGGTAATTTCAGCCTTCACTTCTCCCGTGCAAAAATCGCAGTCAAAGGCATCAAAAGCAGTATTTTCCAGGTTAACTGCCACATTTACCCTGCTGCGCACCACATTCAGCCCGTCCTCGCAATGGTTATTGGAAAAGGACACCTGGTTCATGTCCACATCAGATTCGTAAAAGGTCACTGCCCCGGTCAGATTCCAGCCTTTGTAAGAGAAGGTTCCAAATCCGTCAAAACTCATGTAATTCAACTCAGATTTGGTTTTGGCTTGCAGCACGGTAAATCCTTTGGCTGAGTGATCTGAAGAGGTGATATCCACATGGCCCTTCACTTCCCTGGCAAAAACCGGGCTGGCCGACATAAAAAAGGCGCTGTCCACGAAGTCGTAGGAGGCATTTACAGGGAAATAAATCTCATATCCGGCCGGAAAGATCACTGGCTTTTGGATCGTGTGAATTCCTTCCCGAAAACGGATTTGGTCACCCTTTACTTCGTAAAGGTCGTTGGATTCGATCTTCAGATCGGAAAAAAGTTCCTGGCGCGGGCTGCGGGCCAAAGTGGGAGCTTTCCAGGGTAAAATGGGTTCAGAAAAGACTGAATCAAATCCTTCCACCCGGTAAAAAATGTGGCTGCCGCCTTCGCTGAAGTTGGCCGGATAATATTTGGGCGGACGCTCAAAACGATAGGGCGGCAGGGTGATCTTCTCCCGTGGCGGCGCAATCCGCTGTCCGGGATTGGCAATACCTACAATTTCGACCGGCAAATCACTCACACTGTACAAAGTCAGGCGGGTAATTCCCTCAGAAACTCCATTCAGATGGGCCCGCAAGGGATAGCCAGCCACTGGCAGGGAAGCAACTCCAGAGGTGTCGGGGCGATTGCCGGGCGCCCGGCTTGAGGCGGGCAGAATGTACTCCAGGCTGTCATGAATGGGCAAAACCGCATAATCGTCAAAGTAAACATTCCCGTTGTACTCAGCCACATTCCAGCAATAAACCCGCAAAGTGCCGTTTTCCACTCCTTCGGGCACTTTCACCCGGATATTCAGTTGCTCCCAACCCCGCGAATCAACCCGGCCGGGGTTACTGGTGGAATGAAAATATCCCCAATCACCGTCCACCGTCAGGACGCCGTAGCCACCTTCTGTATAGCGCCACACCCGGGCCACCAGGTCGTCGCCCGCCTTGACGCCGGGAATATCCGTGGCAATGCCAAAAAGGTTTTGCGGGGTGAGTTTAGCGGAATATTTTCCAGTGCGGGGATTTTCATCAGATTGGGTTTCACCATTGCGAAAAAGGTGCCCGTTTTCAGTGAACATGAGTCGCTCGGGAATTTGCTCAGTTTCCTCTGCTCCACAATACAGGGGTAAAATCCCGCCATATTGGCTCTTTTTATGGAAAAAATACAAAACAGTCAGCAAGATCACCAGCAAAGCAGGCAACAGGAGGGGGCGCCAGGGGAATCGTTTTTTTCTGCTGAAAGTGATCATGGCTTTTTCTTTTCCCCCAAAAATTTGAGATCGTCGATCATCCCGCGGATCAGGGTCGCGTTGTCGGCCAGCGCGGTGCGATCGTAGGTAAATTCCTTGAATTCTTTCTGGATCAGCTTTTCTCTGAAGTTGAGATCGGCATCAATTTCTTTGAAGAATTCCTCCAGATACGCGGGCTCAGTCAGCCTTTTCAGGTGACGGATGTAGGCATCCCAAACCTGACGATCCTCCATGGTATTGGTAATGATGTACATGCCATCCACCCCATTGCCCTGCCCCAGGATTTTATCGTTCATCAATTCCCTGAACCTGCCGCCCGTATCTCCATCAAAACCAACGGGTTCGAGCAAACCTGTGACCGGGTTGTAATAGTACCTGTGGTTGTGCCAGATCAGTCCGTGGTAAGTACGGGTGAGGTCAGTGAGGGCATAAAACAGAGCCAGCCGTTCCACATCAAAAGTCTCTGATACGATCCCCATGCGGCTTTTGTAGCCCAGAGCCAGGTTTTGCGCAATCATAAATTGCGCCCTGAGATTGGTATCGGCCAGGGTGCGGGCCTCCTTGAAGGGGCGGATGTCGGCCGCAGCCACCACGCGATGTCCGTTGATAAAGGTGATTCCACTCAGAGCTTCCACCTGACGCAGATTCCAGAGTGCATCTTCCGCGTATTTAATGATGGGACCTTCGCGGTGTTTGTGGTATTCGGGCAATTGTTTTTCGAAATGTTCCTCGTAGGCGTAAAGACCGCGGCTCGCGCCATTCAGACGTAGGTGCATGAAGTCGTAACGGGTGGTGAGAATGCCTTCGCGGTCCAGCAGTTTGTGATACACCCATTCATTGAGAAAGTCGCGGGTTTCGGGTGACTGAACGGAGAAAGTAATGAGACGGTTCCAGGCCAGGGGAGGCTTGACCGAGATGCGAAAGGACCATTTTTTGCCTTTCAGGTGATCGATCCAGTCACCTTTGAGGCGCATGCTGGCTGGAGCGGTTTTGCCTTCGAATTCCAGTTGGGTTTTGATCCAATCGTCGTCATTGACCACCAGAATGCCTGTTTCAAAGGCTTTTTCGCGGACAGCAATGATCTTTTGCCACTCGTCGTTCTCGATTTTCAGGTTCAGAACGGGAATTCCATCTTCAGAAAAATTTGGAAATCCGGGCAGGTCCATGCCCCAGCGTTTGTAATTATTGCGAATAACCAGAAAACCCGTGGTCGGGATCCCCAAAATGAGGGTCCAGATCAGGGCAAATTGCCACCACGGCCGTTTTTTCTCCCGAATTTTCAATCCAACTTCCTTTTGCAGCGGCAAATTAAGCAAATCAAATTGAAGGGCCGAAAATCAACCTGTTCTTAAGCAGGAATTTTTTTATTCCCGCTCTTTCAAAGGCCTATCAACGGAAAAATCAGGGCCATTCCGGCCAAATTGGGGAAATTTATTTATCTTTCTTCCAAATCCTTTAAGAATCAAGTATGTCAAAGCTGTTCGGGAGAATCCTGCTAATTTTTCTTTTCTGTTTTCTGAACCTTACCCTCGGTGCCCAGACCGAATCCTGGGAATGGAATACGTCAGAAAATGACTCTGTTGTGAGCGCCCCGACCTCCCTGGAGGCGCATATCGTGCCCGTGGCTGACCTGAGCCTGATCGAAGTGGAGGTTCCCGAAATTGTAATGCAGGGCGTAAATCACGAAGTGAAACTGAAATACCCGGGTCCCTGGAAATTTGACGATCCCCAAACCTGGAAACTGACTGTTTGTGGCGCCCAACGCGAGGTTTTGTTTGAAAACGGTCTGGCAAAATTTGAAATTGTCCTCTCAGATTATGCCGAATTTACCCTCTCAGAAGCGAATTTCAGTAAAAAGATAACCGCCATTCCCCTTTGGCTTTCCATCATCCCTCCTTTACTGGCCATCATCATGGCTCTGGTTTTCCGCGAAGTGATTTCCTCCCTTTTTATGGGCATTTTCGTGGGTGCGGTCACCATTCACATGTACCTGAAAGGGGTGCTGGGCATTGGGTCGGGTCTGCTGGCGGTGCTTGATACCTACATTCTGGATGCCATTGCCGACAAGGACCACGTTTCAGTAATTGTGTTTTCCATGCTGATCGGGGCCATGGTGGCGATTATTTCCCGCAACGGAGGTATGCAGGGTGTGGTGGACAAAATTTCCGTCATTGCCAAAGACGCCCGTTCCGGGCAGTTGGCTACCTGGTTTCTGGGCGTGGCCATTTTCTTTGACGACTATGCCAACACCCTGGTGGTGGGCAATACCATGCGGCCGGTCACGGACCGCCTGAAAATTTCCCGGGAAAAACTTTCCTACATTGTTGACTCCACCGCCGCGCCTGTGGCGGCCATTGCCTTTGTTACCACCTGGATTGGGGCCGAACTTGGTTACATCAAGGACGGGATCAGCACCATTGGGCTGAGTGGCGACGAAAGTCCTTACAGTATTTTCATAGGTTCCCTGCAATTTTCCTTTTACCCCATCCTTACCCTGGCTTTCATGCTCATGCTGATCCTGAAAAACCGGGATTTTGGCCCCATGCTCAAAGCTGAAAACCGGGCCCGCACCACGGGTCAGGTGAGTGCTGAAGGAGGAAGCGGGAAAAAGCTGGATCGGGAAAAGCAACAGGAACTCGACGATCTGGAGCCTGTTACCGAGGTGAAACCCCACTGGTTGAATGCTTTTATCCCGGTAATGGTGGTCATTGTGGGCACCATAATCGGGCTGCTTTATACGGGTTGGGATGCGGATAAATGGGCCGATCCTGCCCTTGGATTTTCCCGCAAAATCTCCTACATCATTGGCAATGCCAATTCCTATTCGGCCCTGCTTTGGTCGTCGCTCTGCGGGGTGGCCACCGCCATTTTGCTGACTCTGGTGCAGCGCATCATGAATCTGGAGCAGTCCATTGAAGCCGCGGTTTCGGGGTTCAAAACCATGCTCAATGCCATGCTGATCCTGATTATGGCCTGGGCCCTGGCCCATGTGACCGACCATCTGCATACTGCAGATTTTATCACTTCCGGGCTGGAAAGCCTGGGCCTTGCGCCCTGGTTGCTGCCCGCCCTGACCTTCATTCTGGCGGGTGCAGTTTCCTTTTCCACGGGTTCGTCCTGGGGTACCATGGCCATCCTGTATCCACTCATGATTCCTGCCGCCTGGACCGTTTCCCAAGAGTCGGGTCTGAGTTACGAAGAATCTATGATGATCCTGTATAATGTGGTCAGTTGTGTGCTGGCAGGTTCCGTGCTGGGCGACCATTGTTCGCCCATTTCAGACACCACCATTCTGAGCTCGTTGGCCAGTTCGTGCAACCACATCGACCATGTGCGCACCCAGTTGCCCTACGCCCTGACGGTGGGCGGAGTGGGAGTGCTTTTTGGTACCATTCCCGGCGCCCTTGGGCTGCCGGTCTGGATTTCACTGCCACTTTCACTCGCGGTTTTGTATGCCATTGTGCATTTTGTGGGGAAAAAGGTGACCCCAGCGGGGTCAAACATGAATGGCTAATTTAATTGTAAGAAGACCGACCCTGTAGGGGTCGAACAGTACGTTTTGGGTGGATTATGTTCGCCCCCTACGGGGTCGTGAATTGGGAATAATTACTCAATCTACCCATGATTCGCCCCGCTGGGGTCACCCACAATAAGCTCCTCAGGCTTCAAATTAAAGGGAACATCTAAATAAGGTAATAATTTTAGCCAGGTAAAGTGGGTTGGGGAAGGGCGCCATTGCCATTTCGCCCTCAAGTTTACCCGCGCCTGCCCATTCAGCTTACTTCGACTTGAACTTCAGTTTTTTCTGCTCGATTTTCTTCACGTCGCGCGGATAGTATTTGAAGGTCTGGTGATGTTCCTTGCGGCTGAGGAAAATGCCTCCAATGCGGATTTCAGCCATGGGAATGTGGTGGTGGCGGTGCCGGATGACACTGTGATCCGCATCAAAATTCCTTTCCCAGGCATAGGTATATCCCACCGAAACTTCCAGAAAATACTGTCCAAGGTGGTTGAGATCCACATGAATGCCGGGCATAAACATCAGCGCATTGACATCCTTTTTCACTTCCTTATTCTGAAGGTTGGAGAGGAGCCAGTCGTTGTGGTAGTAAATGGAGCCAATCAAAACCCGGTCTGTGCGGCGGTTGGGGCTGAAATAGGCAATTTTTTGGGTAATGCCTGCCGACATATAATAAAGGCCGGGAGAAATGCGCAGGGTGGTACGGTGCTTGTGAATGTCGAAACTGGGTTTTCCCCATTCGTGGAGACCACCAAAGCCGAGCGACATACCAAACTGAAAGCGGTGCGGCTGCAACCACTGCGCCTGCAGGCTGGCGCCTGACAGGAATACAAAGGCTGCTGTTGCCAGCAACAGCTTCTTCCAGATCGCTATTTGAATCCTGTAATTCAAGGAATTAATCTCAAATATACATCTTTTTTAGCATTAAAGCACTTTTCCCTGCCAGCCTGAAGAGGTTTTGTATGTTCCCGACTCTCCCCAACAGACCATTTAACGTCTCCACAAAAAAATTTAAAAATTTTTTCAAACCGCCGTGTGGAAACCCTCAAAAGCCAGCACCTTTTGATAAAGTATTCTTAAAAACATGCCTTACTGCCCTTTTTTCATTGTTTCACCAAAATCCACAGTATTATGAAAAATTCTGCAGTCCTTCTCGCCGATTTGGACGAAATGGTTTTCGAACAACGAAACCACGGCTACGGAGCGTACATGCTTCGTAAAAATTACAATCGCAGCCTCGGACGGGCGCTGATTGTGGGCATGTCCCTTTTTCTCCTCCTCACGGTCGGGCCCTGGGTCTGGCAAAACTTCCTGGCTGCCTCGGGCATGGAAACAGATCTCAACAAAAAAGTGGTGCTTGAGATGACCGACATTGTCCTTCCCCCGGTGGAGGATGAGGTTACTCCCGAGATGCCGCCCGATGTGCCGCCCCCGGTCATTTCCGCCATTGCCTTCAATGTGCCCGTGCCAGTGCCCGATGATCAGGTTCCAATTGACGTTTCCATCAACGAAATGGATTCCATCAAGGAAGTCGATAACATCGACGTGGTCGATGTGGACGGTGATGTGGACGGGTATAATTTCGACGAGATCGACGGTGACGGACTGGTTAATGTGGTGATCGAAGAACCCGAGGAAGATCCCGACCCCAATGCCTGGATCATGGTCGAAAAAGAACCTGGCCCGGTAAACATGGATAATATCAAAAAACTGATTGGTTACCCGCCTGCGGCCAAGGAAGCCGAAATTGAAGGCAAAGTGATCCTGCGTATTCTGGTCGGCACGACCGGCAAATATGAGCGTCACCTGGTGGTGAGAAATCCCCATCCCCTCCTGACGAAAGCGGTTGAAGCCCAGATCAGCAACCTGGAATTCACCCCGGGTATCCAGGCAGGCGAACCCGTCAAAGTATGGGTCACCATTCCCTTTGATTTTCATTTGTTGAGATAGCAGTTTGGTTTTGATTTTCCATGAAGCCGGCCCCAGGGTCGGCTTCATTCATTTAGGGGATCTCTAAAAACTTCGAATCTCTGCATTGGACCTGGTTCAGAAATGCTCATTTACAGAAGTAAACTGCGCCTTCTTCACCTGTATCCGCCTTGGTCTTCTTTGTTTTTTAAGGTTTCAGTTAGGGAAATCGCGGATTTCGGCCCCGTTTTTTATTGCTCACTTTAAATCAAATTCCCAAAACTCTTTTCAAATTACTTTACTATATTTGCAGCGATTTTTTGAAAAGTATATCCTTAATTAATTAAGTAAAAGGAAAATGGCAATTAGCGCAAAAGAAGTAGCAACCCTCAGGGCCCAAACCGGCGCTCCGATGATGGATTGTAAAAATGCCCTGACTGAGTCAGGCGGCGATTTTGAAATGGCAGTTGAAATTCTGCGTAAAAAAGGACAAAAAGTTTCTGATAAACGCGCGGACCGTGATGCAACTGAAGGCTCAATCTTTGCAATGTCTGCCCCTGACTTCTCTTCCGGGGTAATGCTCGAACTGAACAGCGAGACTGACTTTGTTGCCCGTAACGATGATTTCCAGGGAATTGGACAAAATATCCTCCAGGTTGCATTTGCAAATAATGCTCAGAACGCGGACGACCTCAAAGCCATGGACTATGGCGATGGCCGCACTGTAGAGCAGCACCTGACCGACGCTATGGGACGAATTGGAGAGAAAATTGATCTCCGTCGCGTGGTGGCTCTGAATTCAGAAGCCGTGGTGAACTACATTCACCTGGGTGCCCGGGTAGGTGTGCTGGTTGCTTTCGAAGGCGTTGGAAATACTGACATTGAGCCCGTTGGCAAAAACGTAGCTATGCAGATTGCTGCCATGAGCCCCGTTTCCATCGACAGCAGCTCTGTGCCCGACGATATCAAAGAGCGTGAACTGCGCATCGGCCGCGAACAGGCCCGTCAGGAAGGCAAGCCCGAAAACATCATCGAGAAAATTGCCGAAGGCAAACTCAATAAATTCTTCAAGGAAAGCACCCTGCTCAGCCAGGACTACGTGAAGGATTCTTCCAAATCCGTAGGTCAGTACCTGAAGGAAATCAATCCCAATCTGAAGGTAAAAGCCTTCGTAAGGATGCAATTGGGCGGTAATTAATCCCGTTTAATAAAAAGGAGAGGCAATTGTCTCTCCTTTTTTTTGTCTTTTTTATTCATCAACTCCAACAAAATCCAGACCATGAAATATAAAAGGGTACTCCTGAAACTGAGCGGCGAAGCCCTGATGGGCCCCAAAGAATTTGGTATTGATACCACCACCATTGACATGTATGCTGCCCAGATCAAGGAAGTGCAGGAACTTGGGGTGGAATTGGCAGTGGTGATTGGTGGAGGGAATATTTTCCGCGGGGTACAGGGAGAAGCCAGAGGCATGGACCGCGCCCAGGCCGACTACATGGGTATGCTGGCCACCGTGATGAACGCCATGGCCCTTCAGGACGCTCTCGAAAGAGCAGGTGCCAAAACCCGGGTCATGTCGGCTGTGGAAATCCAGAAAGTATGCGAGCCCTATATCCGCCGCCGGGCCATCCGTCACGTGGAAAAAGGCAGGATCATCATTCTGGGAGGTGGAACGGGCAACCCGTTTTTTACCACAGATACCGCGGCCAGCCTGCGGGCCATTGAGATCGAGGCGGACGTGGTGCTCAAAGGCACCAAGGTGGACGGGGTCTATACTGCTGATCCTGAAAAGGATGCAAATGCCCAGAAGTTCGATACCATCTCCTTTTCTGACGTGCTCAGCAACAGGTTGAATGTCATGGACATGACCGCCTTTACCTTGTGTCAGGAAAATAAATTACCTATAATTGTGTTCAATATTAACACCTACGGCAACTTGAAGCGCATTGTGCAGGGCGAAACCGTGGGTACTTTGGTTTCTTAAGAGAATCTTTCGAAATGGACGAAAACGTATCTTTTATCCTCGACGCAGCCAGCGAATCCATGGAGGCTGCCATTGATCACCTCAATCGTGAATTGGCCAAAATCAGGGCCGGAAAAGCCAATCCCGCCATGCTCGACGGGGTGGTGGTGGAATACTACGGCGCAAATGCTCCCCTCAAACAGGTAGCTACCGTTTCCACCCAGGATGCTCGTACCCTGATCGTAAATCCCTTCGATAAAAAATCCATCTCAGCCGTGGAAAGGGGAATTATTGCCGCAAACCTGGGTCTCAACCCCAGCAATAATGGTGAAAAGATCATTATTCCCGTTCCAATCCCTACGGAAGAACGCCGCCGCGATCTGGTCAGACAGGCCAAAGCCGAAGGCGAGAATGCCAAGGTATCTATCCGCAACTCCCGCCGCGATTCCAACAGCGATCTGAAAGCTCTCAAAGACGAAGGCGTATCTGAAGACGAGATCAAAGGAGGGGAAGACGCCATCCAAAAACTCACCAATGATTTTGGAGCCCGCGTGGATGAGATTCTGAAACAGAAAGAAGCCGAAATCCTCACCATCTGAAACAGGTATGTTAACGATAAGTTAACATTAATATTCCCCTGTACTCACCTGCATATCTTACTTTTGGAGTAAAGGTGTTTCAATGGAAAACATGTATCTGGTCCTTGTGATCGTGCTTTTTGCCCTCGCTATCACTGATTTGGTGGTGGGGGTGAGCAACGATGCAGTCAACTTTCTGAACTCGGCCATTGGTTCCAAAGTAACCTCCATGCGCACCATCATGATCGTGGCCAGCGTGGGCATTTTCATAGGAGCGACCTTTTCCAGTGGCATGATGGAAGTGGCCCGAAAATCCATTTTTCATCCCGAAGCCTTCACCTTTGCCGAAATCATGGCGGTCTTTGTGGCGGTCATGCTCACGGATATCATCCTGCTCGACTTTTTCAACTCAATCGGTCTGCCCACTTCCACCACGGTTTCCATCGTGTTTGAGCTGCTGGGCGCAGCCACTACCGTGGCATTGATCAAAATGACGGCCGCAGACGAAGGTCTGAGCCACCTCAGCTCCTACATCAACGGAGAAACAGCCCTGACCATCGTGTCGGGGATTTTGCTTTCTGTGGTCATTGCCTTTGTATTTGGGGCATTGATTCAATATCTGTCCCGTATTCTCTTCAGCTTTCAGTACGAGAAGCGCCTGAAGTACTTTGGATCTGTCTGGGGCGGACTGGCCCTCACTGCCATGACCTACTTCCTGATCATCAAAGGACTAAAACATGCCTCCTTCGTGTCTGATGCCCAAAACGAATGGATGAAGGAACATACCCTGACCATTCTAGGCGCATCCCTGGTGCTCTGGACCCTCATTCTCCAGCTGCTGGCTTCCTTCACGAAATTTAACATCCTCAAAATTGTGGTGCTTTTTGGCACCTTTGCCCTGGCCATGGCCTTTGCCGGCAATGACCTGGTCAATTTCATTGGGGTGCCTATTGCGGGAATGGAATCGTTTTTCAGCTGGCGGGCCAGCAACATGTCTCCCGACGAACTGATGATGACTTCCCTGGCCGAGCCGGTAAAGACCAATCCCTGGTTGCTGCTGATTGCCGGTCTGATCATGGTACTGACCCTTTGGGGATCCAGAAAAGCCCGTTCCGTGGTTGAAACCAGTCTCAAGCTGAGCCGTCAGAATGAAGGCGCCGAGCGGTTCAGACCCAGCTTTTTCAGCCAGACCCTGGTTCGTTTCAGCTACATGGTTTCATCTGCTTTGGTAAAGGGAATTCCCCTGAAAACCCTCGAAAAAATTGATAAAAACTTCCAACCCTTGCCTTTGGCCAAAACGGAAAAAGATCCGGTTGCCTTCGACCTGATCCGTGCTTCCGTGAATCTCGCCGTGGCCAGTATGCTGATTTCCCTTGCAACTTCACTCAAATTACCCCTTTCCACCACCTACGTGACCTTCATGGTGGCTATGGGTGCTTCCCTCGCCGACAAGGCCTGGGGCCGCGACAGCGCAGTTTACCGCGTGGCCGGGGTGGTGCAGGTTGTGGCAGGCTGGTTTGGCACGGCTCTGATAGCTTTTACGGTGTGTTCTGTCTTTGTGGTGCTGATTTTGTTATTTGGAATGTATGCCGTGGGTGGATTGATGGCCCTGGCCATCCTCCTGATGGTGCGCAGCCACATCAGTCACAATAAAGAAAGCGACAAGACTTCCAAAATGGATAAAATGCTGGCCAATAACGACACCCTTTCCCGCAGAAACCTGCATGAAATGATGGCCCGCGACGTCAAAAAGAGCCTTGAATCGGCCCGGGCAGCCATGTCTGATGCCTTCAACGGGCTGATGGAAGAGGATCTGACCCTGATTCGCAAATCCAAGAAAGATATCCGCAAACTCACATCCCGCAATGAGCGCACCCGTTATCACCTTTTCCAGTTGATCAAGCGTTCGGGAGAGGATTCTAACGACCTTTCCACCGCTTTTGTCAAGGTATTTGACCTGGATCAGGATCTGGCTCAGTCGGCTGAACTGATCGTGAAAGCCTGCGTGACCCATATCGAGAACACCCACGCCCCACTGGTTCCCAGCCAGGAAGTGATGGTGAGATCCGTGGCTGATCAGGTGGGAAATTTTATTGGGCAACTGGCGGTGGTGCTCGGTTCGCAGAAAACTATTTCGGCTGAAAGTCTGGAATTATATCTGGGGAAAAAGAACGAAATTCTGATCCTGATTGAAGATGCCATTCAATCCCAAAATGAAGGTATTCGTCTGGAAAAATATAATTCCCGTAACAGTCTTTTGGTATTCAGCCTGCTGATGGAAGCAAGGGATCTGGTGGTAATCGCAGCCAGATTCGCCAAATTATTTGCCAGTATCAGTCCTGAATTAGAGGAAAAAGATCATGGTCCCGACCCACTCCTGACTGTCGCCTCTCTTAACTGAGTCACCTTCAATTTTCAAAAGACTCAACTTATTTGTATTTTACTTATATTTGTGCATTCTTTTACAGACATTTCTAAATGATTTGTTAAGAAAAATGTAGCCTGGCAAGGGATTTCTTACGTCAAAAGAATCTATCTTGCTGACTTGTTTATAATCGGACACTCGATGATCAGCAACACTCTCAGGAATTTTTTGATTCTGGCAATAACAGCTTGCCTGACAATTCCCCTTTTCGGACAATCCCAGATTTCAGGTGAGCTGAAAGATGCCACCACGGGTGAGCCCATCGTGGGAGCAATTGTTCGTGAGTTGAAAGGCACCGCGGGCGCTCTGTCTGATGAGGATGGAAAATTTACCTTTAAACCCACCCTTCAGCCGCCGTTTGATATTCTGGTGACCATCATTTCCCATGATTCCCTCGTATTTCAGGTAAAATCTCTGGATAAACCCCTGAAACTGGAATTGCAGCCCCAGGATGTGGAAGTGGAAGGCGTGGAAATTGTGGGGCAAAGTATTTCGGAAAAAACCCTGAAATCGCCCCTCACGGTGGAATCCATGAGTGCCATGTCGATCAAGGAGACTCCCTCTGCCGACTTTTACGCGGGATTGGGTAACCTGAAAGGGGTGGACCTCACTTCAGCCAGTATTGGATTTAAGGTAATCAATACCCGGGGTTTTAACAGTACTTCCCCGGTCAGAACCCTGCAAATCATTGACGGGGTGGACAACCAGTCACCTGGTCTGAACTTCTCTCTGGGGAACTTCCTGGGAGCGCCTGAGCTCGATATTCAGCGGGTGGACCTCGTTCAGGGAGCCAGCTCGGCCTATTTTGGGCCCAACGCCTTCAACGGGGTCATCAGCATGCAGACCAAGGATCCCTTTGTGCATCAGGGACTTTCGGTGAGCCTGAAAGGTGGGGAAAGGGCTCTCTTCGAGGGTGCGGTGCGCTATGCGCATGCTTTTAAAAACAAGGAGGGCGTGGATAAATTCGCTTTCAAAGTGAATGTCTATTATATGCGGGCCCATGACTGGGAAGCCACCAATATGGACCCCACACCTCAGTCGCTGGTGGGTACGGATAACCCGGGCGGCTACGACGCGGTAAACCGTTACGGGGATGAAAACATCACAGAAGGTCAAAACAACCTTTCTGACCCGACGGGTCAGATCATTTATCCCGGGCTGGGCATTTTTCACCGTCGCGGCTATGAGGAGATTAACCTGGTAAATTATAACACCCGCAACCTGAAAGGAAATGCCTCACTGCATTATAAACTCTCTCCCAAAACGGAGGCCATTTACTCCTTTAATATAGGTTCAGGCACCACGGTGTATCAGGGCGAAAACAGATTCAGTCTCAAGGACATTCTCTTTTTCCAGAACAGGGTGGAAATCCGTCAGCAGGATAAATTCTTTTTCCGCGCTTACTCCACCAACGAAGATGCGGGCAATTCCTATGACGCGGTTTTTACCGCCTTCCAGATGCAAAACCGGGTCAAAGACGACAAAGACTTTTTCTCGGATTACCTGAATTACTGGAACCTGTATATCAATCCCAAGGTGAAAGCTCTGCCAGGCTGGCCGCCGCCGCCGTCTCTGGGAAATCCCTTCGACCTGGCTACTGCCCAGCAAATTCTGGCTGCCAATCACGACTCTCTGGTGGTCTGGCACCAGCAAGCCAGCGAGTATGCCAACGGGGTGGGATTTATTTTCTCGAATAATCAACCCTACATTGAGCCAGGCACCGCGGCCTACGATTCCATCTTTGCCCTGGTTACCTCGCTCACCTCTTATTCAGAAGGTGGAACCAAATTCTTTGACCGTTCCGCTCTCTACCATGCCCACGGGGAATACAAATTCACCCCCAAATTCATGGACATCACTGTGGGTGGCAATACCCGCCTTTACGCTCCCAATTCTCAGGGAACCATTTTCAGTGACACGGGCAGTTCGCGCATCACCAATTTTGAATTTGGGATTTATGCCGGGGTGGAAAAGAATTTTATGGACGGACGTCTGAAAGTGAACATCACCAGCCGTCTGGATAAAAACCAGAACTTTCCCTTCCTGGTATCTCCTGCTGCTTCAGTGGTTTATACGGCAGATGCGCGCCACATTTTCCGTCTTTCCTTCTCGTCGGCCATTCGCAATCCCACCCTTTCAGACCAGTACCTGAAGTTCAACGTGGGACGGGCCACTCTGCTGGGTAACGTAGTGGGCTATGATTCGTTGATTACGCCCGCTTCGCTCAATAACTTCTTTCAGGATCTGAATCCTGATACCCTGGAGTACATCAATATTCCGCGGGTCGTGCCTGAGAAAGTGAAATCCATTGAGATTGGCTACCGCGGAACGTGGTTCAAGCAACTTTTCATTGATGCAAGCTATTACATGAGCTTTTACCGCGATTTTCTGGGTTATAAATTTGGAATTGACGGAGATTACGATCCCATGAGCGGGTTGGTGATCATCAATAATATTTACCGCATCGCGGCCAACTCAGACGACGGGGTGACCACCCAGGGCTTTTCGCTGGCCGCGAATTATTTCTTTGCCAAGTACTTCGCGATCAACGGAAACTATTCCTGGAACGTACTTGACAAGCGTGGTTCTGAGGATCCGATCATTCCTGCCTTCAATACCCCGGCCCATAAATTCAACATTGGGGTATCTGCCCGCGACATTCGCCTCAAAATCGGAAAATTCAAATTGAACGATTGGGGTTTCAATATCAATTACAAATGGGTGCAGGGATTCCTCTTTGAAGGATCGCCTCAGTTTACAGGTTCTGTGCCCACCTACGGCCTGCTTGATGGACAAATCAGCAAGACAGTGCCCAAAATTCACACGACATTCAAAATTGGAGCTTCCAATATCCTGAATAAAAAGCAAATCCAGGTTTACGGCGGACCGGCGATCGGCCGTCTGGCTTATATTTCCATCAGGCTGGATCTGGATGATTTGTAAGTTGTATTTTTATTTGAATCATTAATCTTAAAGGAGTTATGAAAAAAAGTTTACATTTTCTGACCTTGCTGCTACTCCTGGGGGCTTTTTCCCAGGCTAATGCGCAACGTTACCTGACTGAAATCTTCTCTTCGGCCAGCGTGACAAAAGATATTACCTACGCCACCAACATTTCCGTGTTGACTGGTATGCCCGCTTCTGAGGACCTGAAAATGGACGTTTACCGCCCCATGGGTGACACCAAAACTGACCGTCCACTGATCGTCTTCTCTCACACGGGCAGCTTCCTGCCCACTCCCGCCAACGGAACCCCGACCGGCTCTAAAAGAGACAGCGCCACCGTTGAAATGGCTACCCAACTGGCCAAAAGAGGCTATGTGGTTGCAGTTTACGACTACCGTCTGGGATGGAACCCCGTTTCCCCCTCACAGGACGTTCGTACCGGCACCCTGCTGAATGCTGCTTACCGCGGTATCCAGGATACCCGTACCGTACTGCGTTACTTCCGCAAAGACTACTCCACCAACTCCAACTCCTACGGAGTTGACACCAGCAAATTCATCGTGATGGGCCAGGGCACCGGCGGATACATGGCCTATGGAGCTGCCAGCCTGGATAAGTATTCAGAAATCGTGCTGAGCAAATTCCTCGATGTGAATGCGAATCCCTATGTGGACACCAGCCTTTCCGGCAACATCTGGGGTACCAATACCCGCCCGCTGAACATTGCCAACCACGCTTCCTACTCTTCCAACATTGCCATGGGAGTTTCTCTCGGCGGTGCAGTGGGTGACTCCACCTGGATCGAAGACGGCGACGCTCCTGTGGTTGCTTTCCACTGCGTGAAAGACCCCTTCGCTCCCTATGGATACGGTGCGGTTATCGTGCCCACCACCCTGCAGTTTGTAGTGAACGTAAGCGGTGGCGGACATGTGCAGAAAATCAACCAGGCTTATGGCAATAACGATTGCTACGCTATTCCTGCTGCAGGCTGGACAGATCCCTGGACCATGGGTGCCAATGCCCACAACAACGGAGTTGAAGGTATTTATCCTTTCTTTACTCCTTCTCTCGAATCTGGTCCCTGGGAATGGTGGGATACTTCTCACGTAAACAACCAGGCTGGTCTTCAGACCAACCCCAACATGTCCAAGTCCAAAGGTCTGGCCTACATTGATACCATCATGGGTTACGCCAACCCCCGTATCGTAACCTGTCTGGGTCTGGATACCTCCACCATCAGCGGAGTGTATGACGATATTCTGAAAGGCTTCCTGAGCGTGTCTCCCAACCCGGCCACCAACCAGATGGCTGTGGTACTCAACCACCCCACTGAGCTGATCCAGGCACTCGAGCTGCGCGACCTCCAGGGCCGTCTGCTGAAACGCATCAACGGAATCAATGCCCAGAGCTACCTGCTGCAGCGCGAAACTGAGCCTGCCGGGCTGTATCTGCTGAAGGTGATCTCGGCCAACAGTGCCACCACCCGCAAGGTGATGTTCAACTAAGGAAGTTTTATGTAGAAAGGAATCTCTTAAAACATAGAAGATCAAGGCAAATCCTGAGCTTCAAAATTTTAAGAGATTCCAAAAAATAAAAAAGCCGCCCAAATCGGGCGGCTTTTTATATTAAAGAAAATTCAGATCACTTTTTCTCCTCGCTGGCGCCATCTTCTTCTTCCTCTTTGGAGGCTTTCTTTTTGGCACCTTTGATGGGTTTCACTTTGAACTTCAGCTCGGTTTTCTTGTCGTCGAGATCGACCTCAATGGTCTCGCCTTCATTCAATCCTTTCAGAATCTCATCTGCAA
Organism: Bacteroidia bacterium; assembly: GCA_020635905.1. GTDB lineage: Bacteria > Bacteroidota > Bacteroidia > J057 > JADKCL01 > JACJYV01. Next base: position 864,721 of record JACJYV010000002.1, on the reverse strand, counting down.
TGGGATCTTCCAGGTATTTTTGCAGGGCGCGGTTGAGGGGTCGGGCACCAAACTGCTGGTCATAGCCTTTGTCAGCGATGAATTCTTTGGCGGGCTGACTAACCTTTACCTTATAACCCATGGTTTCAATGCGCTTGAACACTTTGTTGAGTGACAGGTCGATGATCTGCAGAATGTGTTCTTTTTCGAGCGGATTGAAGAATACGACATCATCCACGCGGTTGAGGAATTCAGGACGGAATACCCGCTTCAAAGCTCCCTCGATCACGCTCTTGATGGCGTCAAACGAACGGGAAGTTTTGGATGCAGTATTGAATCCAACTCCAGCGCCAAAGTCTTTCACTTCGCGCGCACCTACGTTGGAGGTCATAATCACAATGGTGTTTTTGAAGTCAATCCTGCGACCCAGACCATCAGTCAGCATGCCGTCGTCGAGCACCTGGAGCAGGATGTTGAACACATCAGGGTGGGCTTTTTCGATCTCGTCGAGCAGCACCACAGAGTAAGGCTTGCGGCGGATTTTTTCGGTCAGCTGACCACCTTCTTCGTAGCCTACGTAGCCGGGAGGCGCTCCAACCAGACGGGAAACGGTGAATTTTTCCATGTATTCACTCATATCCACCCGGATCAGGGCTTCCTCACTGTCGAACAGGTAGCTGGCCAGGGCCTTGGCCAGTTCAGTTTTACCAACACCAGTTTGTCCGAGGAACAGGAAGGATCCAATTGGCTTATTGGGATCTTTCAGGCCCAGGCGTGAACGTTTGATGGATTTAACCAGTTTGGTAATGGCTTCGTTCTGGCCGATGATCCGCTTTTGCAGTTCTTCTTCCATGTGAACCAGCTTTTCAGCTTCGCCAGCCGCAATTTTGGTTACGGGAATACCCGTCATCATGCCCACCACGGCAGCCACGTCTTCTTCAGTCACGGTGTAGCGCTTGGTCTTGGTTTCTTCTTCCCACATGACCTTTTGCAGCTCCAGTTCTTCCAGGAGTTTCTTTTCCTGGTCACGGAGACGGGCGGCCTCCTCGTATTTCTGGCTTTTTACCACCTTATTTTTCAGTTCCTTCACTTCCTCGATCTTTTTCTCAAGATCCAGAATAGCTTTGGGAACCTGGATATTATTGATGTGTACCCGGGATCCTGCTTCGTCCAGCACGTCGATGGCTTTGTCGGGGAAGTAACGGTCGCTGATGTAGCGGTCGCTGAGGACCACGCAGGCGCGGGTGGCTTCCTCGGTATAGTCCACGTTGTGATGTTCTTCGTACTTCTCCTTGATGTTGGTCAGGATTTGCAGGGTTTCCTCCACGTTGGTGGGGTCCACCATCACTTTCTGGAAGCGGCGTTCCAGTGCGCCATCCTTCTCGATGTACTGACGGTACTCGTCGAGGGTGGTGGCGCCGATGCACTGGATATCCCCACGGGAAAGGGCGGGTTTGAAGATGTTGGAAGCATCCAGAGAGCCTGAAGCTCCGCCAGCGCCCACAATGGTGTGCAATTCGTCAATGAAAAGGATAATGTCCGGGGATTTTTCCAGTTCGGCCATGACTGCTTTCATCCGCTCTTCAAACTGTCCGCGGTACTTGGTACCAGCCACGAGTGAAGCGATGTCGAGGGTGACAATGCGCTTATTGAAAAGCACGCGGCTCACTTTGCGCTGAATGATGCGCAGGGCCAGGCCTTCGGCGATGGCGGTTTTACCCACCCCGGGCTCACCAATGAGAACGGGGTTGTTTTTCTTGCGGCGGCTGAGAATCTGGGCCACCCTTTCAATTTCCTTTTCACGCCCCACGATGGGGTCAAGGCGGCCATCTTCGGCGGCCTGGGTGAGGTCCCGTCCGAAATTGTCGAGGACGGGAGTTTTGGATTTGCTGCTCTTGCGGGATCTTTCTGAACCCGATGAGCCGTACTCTCCCGGATCTCCGGGATCACTGGTCATTGACATACGCGGTTTTGAAACGTCTTCTTTGGTGTCTAATTCTGAACGGAACACGTCGTAGGTCACTCCAAATTTGGAGAGAATCTGGGCTGCTATGTTATTGTCCTCGCGAAGGATGGACAAGAGCAGGTGTTCGGTTCCGATCAGGTTGCTTTTATCTAATTTTGCTTCCAGGTAAGTGATTTTCAGCACTTTTTCTGCCTGGCGGGTCAGGGGAAGGTTTTTTCCACTGACCACGGTAATGGTGCCTTTGATGGCATTTTCAATGGTTTTTCTGAGCTTTTGCAGATCCACGCCCAGGTTCACCAGGATTTTAATGGCTTTACCTTCTCCTTCACGAATAAGGCCAAGCAGGAGATGTTCCGGGCCGATGTAGTCGTGCCCGAGGCGCAAGGCTTCCTCTCTGCTGTAAGAGATCACATCCTTTACCCGGTCAGAGAAGTTTGATTCCATGTTTCCCATAGCTCATATAACGGCCAGGAACCTTAATTGTTACGGCCTTTGTCTATTGAATGTAATTGATATACAGGTAGATGCCGATCGCAACCAGCATCAGGTTGACGATGGAAACAGGCAGGAAACTTTTCCAGCCAATGTCCATCAACTGATTATATTTGAAACGGGGCAGGGTCCAGCGGATCCAGATGAAAACCCCGGCAAAAAACAGGGTTTTCAGGGTAAACCAGCTGATTCCCCAGAGATTGCGCCAGATTTCACTATTCCACAGTTCAGTTTCCCGGAAAAAGCTTTCCCCGATTCCCAGATATCCTCCGAAGAACAGGGTGGTAATGAACATGGAAGCAACCAGCATGTTGATGTATTCTGCCACAAAGAACAAGGCGAATTTCATGGAAGAATATTCCGTATGGAATCCACCTACCAGTTCCTGCTCGGCTTCAACCAGGTCGAAGGGAGCACGGTTGGTTTCCGCAAATGAACATGTTATGAAAATAAACATGGCAATTGGATTGAGGAAGACGAACCAGGCGCTGTGATATTGTGCTTCGACAATAGTTTTTAAGCTGAGGTAGTTGGATCCATCGGGTGCGATGGCGTTGGTCAGCAGAATTACCCCTACCACGGAGATACCCATGGAAAGTTCGTAGCTGATCATTTGGGCGGAGGAACGCATCCCCCCCATGAGTGCATATTTGCTGTTGGAGGCCCATCCCGCCAGGGTGATTCCATACACCCCAATAGAGGTGGCGGCCAGAATAAACAGCACCCCGATGTTGGGATCGGAAATGTAAACGTCCTGGGAGAAGGGAATAACCGCGTAGGCAGACAGGGCCACCGTTACGGAAATGATGGGAGCCAGAAAGTGAATGAGCTTATCACCTGCTTCAGGCACAATGTCTTCCTTGAGCAGAAGCTTGATTACGTCGGCCAGCGGCTGCAGCAATCCAAGCGGACCTACCCGGTTGGGACCCGGGCGCTGCTGGATCCAGGCGGAAATTTTGCGCTCAAAATACACTGCATAGGCAGCCGCCGTCAGGATGACAAACAGAGCCAATCCAATGATAATAAGTGTTGTAATAAGTGGACTCATTCTATTTTAAATACTAAATGACTGCTTCAATTACTTTTCCCTGCCGTTCAAAACGGCAATAGCCTGCAATTTATAGCATAAAACGGAGAGAACCAATCTTTTTAAAGGCTGGTCAAAGAGGATTTTCAGATTATTTTTCCAGAATTTTTTCCCGCTTTCAAAACGGGAATTTCTTTGGGTCCAATTTTTGTAAAAAATTGGCCTGATTTAGCTGTAATGATCGTTTTTAATTGCCTGTGGGGCGGTTTCCGAATTTTTGATAAAGGTCTTTTTGACGGTTTCCCAAATCCAGATTTCTGCCCTGAAAAAAGGCCATTTCCACCACGGAAGTCCGCATATCCAGTAAATCCCCGGCAGAGACAATCAGATTGGCGTCTTTTCCGGGTTCGATCGAACCCGTACGGGAATCAATGCCCAGAATCTGGGCAGTTTTGGAAGTGATGGCGGCCAGGGCCTCCTCCTTTGGAAGTCCGTAAGCCGCAGCCGTGCCGGCCAGGAAGGGAAGATTGCGCTGATCCCAGTTTCCCGATCCGCTCAGGCAAAAATTTACCCCCGCTTCGTAAAGCAAAGCAGGCAAATGATAGGGCAAATCGACCGCATCGTCTTCGTGATTGGGCAAAGAATGGGTTTTGCGCAGAATGACCGGGATATTTCTTTCCTTCAGTTCCTGCAAAAACAAATGGGCATCAGCACCTTCCACCAACACCATTTTGAATCCGTGGCGATGTTGAAAATCAAGGGCTGAGGCAATTTGTTTTTCTGTGTTGGCATGTACATAGGCGGGGATTTTGCCTTCCAAAAGCGGGATCATGGCCTCCCAGCGCAGGTCTGTAGCCTTCAGGGAACCCGATTTTTTGGCCAGTTGGTAGGATTTCGCATCGTTCAGGGCATCTTCCATCTGGTTGAGCTGTTTTTCTGCGGTTTCCTTTTGCTTGTCAAGGGGCGGTCCGTTGGGATTGTCCCTGAAATTGAGGTTGGGCCAGCGGATGTGGACCCCCTCATCCGCCTGGTAGGCGGCATCTTCCCAGTTCCAGGCATCCAGGGATACCACGGAGGAGCGGCCTGAGATCAGGCCGCCGTCGGGCACGATCTGGGCCAGCAAAATGCCATTGGATTTCACCGTGGGAGTAACCCGTGAATCTGTGTTGTAGGCCACCAGAGCCCGGATATTGGGATTGATTTCACCTGTTTCAGAAACGTCCCGGGTAGATCTTACGGCTTCCACTTCCACCAGCCCCAGGTCAGTATTGGGAGCGATCAGGCCGGGATAAATGTGTTTTCCCGAGCAATCAATGGTCTGGGAGCGCTTGAAAGTCTGGGTCACCGTGCCCACTTCTTCGATTTTGCCATTAAGCAGCAACACATCCCCCTGAATCACCTTTCCTTTTCCGTCGTGGATGGTGGCATTTTTCAGAATGATGGGTTCCTCCTGCGGAGGCGCGGGGGTGGGCACACTTTGTGCGATTACGCCCTGAATGGAGATCAGGAGACAAATCAGGCTGGTTAAACGGAAGGTATTATTCATGGCAGTAATCGCTTTCAAGGGTATCACAATGGTAAAGTTTGCCGTCGCCTTTGGGCGCAAATGGCTTTTTGTCTGCGCCTTTGTCGGCCATCATTTTATTGATCAGGGCCGTTCGCTCGGTCGCCACCTGGGTTCGCATTGCCAGATCGCTGTCCCGGTCAAAGAGGCGGCGGCCATCCACAAAGGTCATTTTTGCCACGGCATACACGGAGAGCGGGTGATCAGACCAGACCACCAGGTCAGCGTCTTTGCCAACTTCCAAACTGCCCACATATTGGTCGATGTGCAGGGCTTTGGCGGGATTGAGGGTCACCATTTTTAGGGCGTCCTCTTCGGCCATGCCCCCGTATTTCACGGATTTGGCGGCTTCCTGGTTGAGGCGACGACCCATTTCTGCGTCGTCAGAATTGATGCAGGTGTTGATCCCGGCTTTGGCCATGAGGACTGCGTTATAGGGAATGGCGTCCATCACCTCAAATTTATAGGCCCACCAGTCGGAAAAAGTGGAGGCATTCACCCCGTGGGCTTTCATTTGGGCCGCCACTTTATAACCTTCCAGAATATGGGTAAAGGTATTGACCCTGAAACCCATTTCGTCGCCCAGTTTCATCAGCATATTGATTTCGGACTGCACGTAGGAGTGGCAGGTGATGAAACGCTTGTTTTGCAGAATTTCCCGCAGGGTTTCCAACTGAAGGTTTCGGCGTTTGGCCAGGGGATTGCCCGCAGCAGCCAGTTTTTCCTGGTCTTTGGCCGCCTGGAAGGCATCACGAATCAATTGCTCCACCCCGGCCCGGGTTTGAGGGTAACGGCTGGTAAAGGCATCCCCCCAGTTGGACTGTTTGACGTTTTCACCCAGGGCAAATTTGATGAATTCGGGCGCCTGGGCAAATTTCATTTCCTCAGCCCCGCTTCCCCAGCGCAGTTTGATAATCTCATTTTGTCCGCCAATGGGGTTGGCTGAGCCATGCAGCAACTGGGAGGTGGTGACGCCGCCGCTGAGTTGGCGGTAAATGTTGATGTCGTCGGGATTGAGCACATCCCCGATCCGTACCTCGGCCGAAACGTTGTGGGTTCCTTCGTTGACTCCGCGGGAAATGGCAATGTGGGAGTGCTCGTCAATGATGCCCGGGCTCACATGCAGGCCTTTGCCATCCAGCTCGACCGCTCCTTTGACCTTCAGGTCTTTGCCCACGGCTTTGATTTTGCCCTCCTGAATCCAGATATCGCCCTCCTGCACGATTCCGTCGGGGCCATTGGTCCAGAGGGTGGCCTTGCGAATCACCAGATTTTCCGCTTCTGCAGGTTTTTCCAGGCCAAAGGCCAGGTTAGGCAGAGTCAGGTGGCCTGCCGCCGGGGCGGGCTCTTTTTCCTTCTTTTCTTTTTCTTTTACGGGACCCGTGCGGGTAGCGGTCCAGCGAATGCGTTTTCCGGCAGGATTCTCCCCATAACCAGAAATTTTTCCGTTTTCCGGGGTGCCACTCAGGCGGAAAAATCCTTTTTCCTTTTGATTGAAGCTGAAATGGATCAGATTTTGGGAAAATTCACAGGTACCATTCAGGGTGTCTTTGCCCAGGTAGAATGTCGCTTTGGGGGCGCTCATTTTGCCACTCAGGGAAATTCTCACTTTCTCTGCATCCAACTCTCCTTCATATTCTCCCCGCAGATCAAAAGGTGGACGGTTGATTCCTTCAAATTTTTCTCCTTTGACCCAGGTTTCGAAAATCTCCGTGCCTTCTTCAAAAATATTTCCCGACGAAACCACAAAATTGGCCTGTTTGCCAGCTTCCAGCGAACCCAACTCGTTTTGCAATCCCAAAATGGCAGCGGGATTGAGGGTCAGAGCCCGCAGGGCCTCGTCCTCTGAAAGGCCCGCTTTGATCGCTTTGCGCAGGTTGCCCCAGAGGTCAGCAGGAGCTTTGAGCCCGTCCGTGGTGAAGGCGATGGAAATGCCCTCTTTTTGCAGACGGGACGGGTTTTGCGGGTCAAATTCCCATTGGCGCAGGTCGCTGAGGGGAATTTCGCGGCCGTCGGCCACGGTTTGGATGGAATAGGCCGCCTGAAAATTGAGGGGCACGATTACTGGCTGGCCCTGAAAGGCAGTTTTGATCTCAGCCAGGCGCTGATATTCGTGGCCAGAGGCTTTGAAAATGAATTTGCGGCTGAATTCCGTGCCAATTTTAGCCGCCCGGGGGATATCCAGATAATCCCACACTTCAAAAAGGAGGTTCATGCCTTTCAGTTGCTCGCCCAGGGCTTCCAGGGAAAGATTGGTGCCCGTAATTTCCCGCGGGGTGCTGCTGTACCAGGACTGATCGAGGAAGGTTTGGCGGATCAGGGCGATGGCACCCATGAGCGAACTGGGATAGCTTTGGGTGGAACTGCCTTTGTCAAAGGAGAGGGCTGCGGCAGAATTGCCTTTGAGCATGTTGTTGGAAAGGCTCCCTTTCCCCAGATTGATCACTGCCGCGGTGCCGCGGAAGATTCCGTCCAGAGGCACCACCTGCAGGGTGGTGAACCCTTCCTTTCGCAGGGCCTGGGCAGCTTTTTCATCTTCGATGATGCTTTCAGCCGCCCTGAACTCAGGCTTGACCGCCTGGTTCCAGGACCAGGGACCCTGGGTTTTGCTTTCGTACTGAGGCGCTTCGCCGAAGCGCATTTTGGATCCTTTTTCGGGTTTGGTCAGGCCATAATTTGACCAGGGCTCGATCAGACCGGGAAAAATCCACAGGCCTTTCAGGTCGTGAACCAGGGCATCTGCAGGAATGGAGACATTTTTTCCCACGGCCTCAATTTTTCCGTCGCGGATCAAAAGGGTGGCATCGTCCAGTTTTTTGCCCGGCTGTTGAATAACCGTGGCATGGACCAGGGCATGGACTTCGGGCGTATTGTCTCTGACTTTTTGCTGAGATATGGGCTCCTGGGCCTGAATCAGGCCAAAGCAGAGCAATAAGGAAAGAAATAAGATCGTTTTTTTCATAGAAAAAATTAACGGGACCAGATGGGTATAAACCTTGGTTCAAGTTATTAAAATGTTGAAAATTTTTTCAGAGGTATTTAGAGAATCTACCAACTGACGAGTATATTTGTTTCTTTGGATAACTGAGTTTTAATCATTGAACCTCAATCGACGAATTGTGAAGACTATTCTGCCTGCTTTTGGGCTGTTTATCCTGCTTTTGCTGGCAGGAAATCAGTCTGTACAGGCACAATCCCTGTCTGAGGGTTCCCGCGTCGTTGACTCCAAAATTGCATTCAAAGGTTATGACATCAAGGAAAGCGTAGTGGAATTGAACTACGAACTACCTTACAGCGGCATTGTGGAAATTCGCCTTTTCAACGACATGGGCGAAAAGATCTGGCAAAGCCAATACATCAATTCTTACGGAGAAAACAGGATTCTTCTGAAAAAATCAGCGTTTCACCCTGGAGACTCCTATTCTTATACCCTGAATTATAAGCAGGACATTGTCAAGGGTGAATTAGTAGTTGATTATTAATTTCTAACCCTGTTTCCAATTGGTTCCTCTACATCTATCTATTAACTTTAGCCTTTCTCAATTTAATACCAAGAGTTCACTATGGTTAAATCCATGACCGGGTACGGATCGTTTACGATCTCTTCTGATAATTACAAAGTTACCGTCGAGTTGAAGTCGCTGAACAGCAAGTTTGTCGAGCTGAATCTCAAAATTCCCAAAAACTACATGCAAAATGAGTTGGTGCTGAGGAATCTGCTCACCCAGCATCTCAAACGGGGAAAAATAAGTGCAGTGCTCACGGTCGAGGTATTAAATCCCGAAAAACATCCCCTGCGCATCAACCGTCCCTTGGTGGCGGCTTATGTCCGCGAACTGAAAAGTATGCGGGAAGAGATGGGCATCATTTCCGAGCCCGATTTTGGCTTTCTCATGACCTTGCCCGACGCCATGAGTTCTGAGCCCGAGGAGGCCGACCCAGAGGAGTGGAAACTGATCGAACTGGCTTTTCAAAATGCGGTCAAAGAGCTGGTGGAAAGCCGCCGGGCCGAAGGCAAAGCCCTGGAAAGGGATTTGGGCATCCGTTGCGAACTCATCCATGCCAATCTCAAGGAAATTGAAAAGCGGCTGGTGCACCGTCTGGAAAATGTGCGGACCCGCATGCTGCAAACTCTCAACGAGTTGCAGGACAGTTTCAACATTGACGGAAATCGTTTTGAACAGGAACTGATCTACTACATTGAGAAAATGGATATCAATGAGGAGATCGTGCGCCTGACCAAGCACCTCGAATATTTTGTGCAAACCCTCGACGAGGAGGAAAGCAATGGCAAGAAACTGGGCTTCATTGCCCAGGAGATCGGCCGGGAGATCAATACCATTGGTTCCAAAGCCAATGACGCTGAAATTCAGGTTTTTGTGGTAAAAATGAAGGAAGAGCTGGAGAAGATTAAGGAGCAGGTCAGGAATATTCAGTAAATTTGCCGCATGATACCACCTTCAACCGGCCGGGTTTTCATCTTTTCTGCTCCCAGCGGAGCCGGAAAAACCACCCTGGTGCACCGGATTTTGGATGCCTTTCCTGATTTTGCCTTTTCCGTATCAGCCACCACCCGCCCACGGCGAAACCACGAAGTGGACGGCAGGGATTATCATTTCATGAATGTGGAGGCCTTTAAGGAAAAAATTGCGGCAGACGAATTTGTGGAGTATGAGGAAGTTTACCCCGGCAGATTTTACGGAACCCTGCGCCGGGATGTGACCGAAAAACTCAATCTGGGAATTTCCGTAGTATTTGACGTGGATGTAAAAGGTGGAATCAATATCAAAAAACAGTTTGGCGACCGCGCGGTTTCCTTTTTTATTCAGCCCCCCAGTCTGGAAGCGCTGCGCACCCGCCTCGAAGGGCGGGGCACGGAAGGCCAGGATGAAATTGAGCGCAGGCTGGCCAAGGCCAGCCATGAAATGACCTTTCTGCCCGAATTTGACCGCATCATTGTCAACGACGACCTCGACCTTGCCAGCAGGCAGATCATCCAAATCATTTCTGCCACCCTGGAAACCGCCTGAAAAGTTCAAAGCATGAAGATCGGCCTCTTTTTTGGATCATTCAATCCTATACATGTCGGACATCTCATCATCGCCCAGTCGGCCCTGAACGAGACGGAGTTGCAGGAAATCTGGTTCATGGTTTCGCCCCAGAATCCCTTCAAGAAAAAAGCTTCGCTTTTGGGAGAGGTGGACCGCCTGCGCATGGTGGAAATGGCCGTGGAAGGTAATTTTAAACTGCGGGCCTCCAATTTTGAGTTTTTCCTTGAAAAACCCTCTTACACCATCGACACCCTGACCGCCCTCAGGGAGCGCTATCCCAAGCATGAATTTTCCATCATCATGGGTGAAGACAACCTCCAGCATTTTTCCAAATGGAAAAATTACGAGGCCATTCTCAACTACTACAAAGTGTATGTCTATCCCCGCCTGGGCTCGGACGGCAGCAGCTTTGACCAGTATCCCCAGGTGATTCAATTCAATATGCCATTTCTGGACATCTCGGCTACCCGCATCCGCGAATTGCTGGCTGCCAAAAAATCAGTGCGCTACCTGGTGCCTGACGCAGTCTGGAAATACCTCGACGAACAAAATTTCTATGCAAATTAAGGCCCAGATACCCAATGCGCTGACCCTGGGCAACCTGGCCTGCGGCTTTACGGCCATCATTCTGGTGTTGCTCAACAAGCCTGAAGACATTGGCTGGCTGGTGGCAGGGCTGATGGCTGTGGCCATGATTTTTGATTTTTTTGATGGATTTCTGGCCCGGGCTCTCAAAGTGGCTTCCCCTTTGGGCCTGCAGCTCGATTCACTGGCCGACATGGTTACCTTTGGCGTGTTGCCCGGGGTAATGGCCTTTACCATACTGAATAATAACACAGGAAGTCCGCTGCATCTGGTCGAAAATGCTGCTGAGGCAGCGAATTTTGTGCCCGGAATTGCCAATCCCTGGGCCCTCTGGGCCATCATGATCCCTGTGCTGTCTGGTTACAGACTGGGTAAATTCAACATAGACACCCGCCAGGGAGGGGTGTTTTACGGATTGGCCACCCCGGCCAATGCATTTTTCTTCCTTTCCCTGTTCCTGATCTTCGCCTATGACAGCCCGTTTAACCGCGGTAAATCCCTGTGGGATTTGACGCCTTCTTTATTGTCCTGGCTGACCCATCCCATGGTGCTGATTCCTCTGGTGACCCTGTTTTCTCTGCTGCTGGTTTCAGAATTCAAATTGATCGCTTTCAAATTCAAGGGCTACGGTTTCAAAGCAAACTGGGCGAAATATACCTTTGCGGCGACTTCCTTAATTTTGCTGATCATCTTTTTCTATAAAGCCGTACCTTTGATCATTCTTTTGTATTTCGCCTTTTCAATCGTTGACAATTACATTCTGAAAAAATGAAATTCCTGGCCAAAATCAATATCATGCCCCGCGAAGAACTGCTTGACCCTCAGGGTAAGGCCACCATTCTTGGTTTGAATAACCTGGGTTTTCAGGGAGTTGAAAACCTGCGGGTAGGCAAGCGGATTCATCTCCAACTGGAAGCTGCTTCCAGCGACGAAGCCAGCGCCAAAGTGCAGGAAGCCTGCAATAAGCTGCTCCATAACCCCATCATGGAGGTGTTTGAGTTTGAGCTGGTTGGTTTAAATTAAGCTGAAAGCTATCAGCTTTCAGCCGTCAGTTTCTTGCTGGTTAGAAAATCCCTGATAGCTGACCGCTGAATGCTGACCGCTCCTTATGAAATTTCCCATCTATCTGGATTATAACGCCACCACCCCCGTGGACCCACGGGTGCTGGAAAAAATGCTGCCCTGGTTTACGGAAAAATTCGGAAATGCAGCCAGCAATACCCATCCCTTCGGCTGGGCAGCCGAAGAAGCGGTAAAAATGGCCAGAGAGTCTCTGGCTCAGAATATTGGGGCAGACAGCCCCGACGAAATCGTCTTTACCTCGGGTGCGACCGAGGCGATCAACCTGGCCCTCAAGGGCGTGGCCGAACTGTATGCCCGCAAGGGCAACCACCTGATCACAGTGGCCACCGAGCACAAAGCCGTGCTCGACACCTGCAAATACCTGGAAAAAACCGGCCACTCCGTTACGTATTTGCCGGTCGATAAGCGGGGACTGATCGATCTGGAAGCCCTGCGGGCAGCAATTACAGACCAGACCCTGCTGGTTGCGGTCATGTATGCCAATAACGAAACGGGTGTGATCCACCCCCTGCGTGAAATCGCGGAAATTGTGCATGAAAAGGGTGCCCTTTTCATGAGCGATGCCACCCAGGCCGTGGGCAAACTGCCCGTGGATGTGAATGCGGACGGGATCGATCTGATGACTTTTTCGGGTCATAAGATGTATGGCCCCAAGGGAGTTGGGGGCTTGTATCTGCGCAAAAGACGCCCCCGCGCAGTGGTGGCGCCTCAGATACATGGGGGCGGTCACGAGCACGGATTCCGTTCGGGCACGTTGAATGTGCCGGGTATCGTGGGCATGAGCGAAGCCCTGCAGCTTTGCCAGGACGGAATGGCCGTGGAAAGCCAGCGGCTGGAAGGCCTTAGGGATCAGCTTCAGGCTGGAATTTTGGAAATCCCGGGCACCCGGGTCAATGGTTTGGGCGCGAATCGCCTGCCCAATACCCTCAACGTTTCCTTTGAGCAGGTGGAGGGCGAAGCCCTCATCATGGCGCTCAAACAGCTGGCTGTTTCGACAGGTTCGGCCTGCACTTCGGCCATCATGGAGCCATCTCATGTGCTCTCGGCCATGGGAGTTGCAGACGACGAGGCCATTGCCAGCGTTCGTTTCAGTTTGGGGAGATTCAATACGGGGGCAGAAATTGAGCATGCCATTGATCATGTGAAAGCGGCCGTGAAACGGCTGCGGGGGAATTAAATGGCCTTGGCGTATGTGGGTCGGGGGCAGACAGCCGTGCTTTTTGCTGGCTGCCCTCCGGACGCGGGGGTTGTGCGGACAGACGGCTCAGCCTTTGGGATATCTAAAAACTTCGAGTCTCATCGTTGGACTTGGCTCAGAAATGCTCATTTACATGAGTAAGCCGCCCTTTATTTACCAGCGTCCGCCTTGATCTTCTTGGTTTTTTGTGATCCCATTTTGAGCGATTTTTCCAAAATGACCTAACTCATTGTAAAAAATTTGCGCGGGATGCACTTTTGGGGAAAACTGAAATCATGAAATATTTGATGCGCCCCACGAGTGAGTATCTGGATCAGGCCAGTCTGAAGGAATTGAACCACGACAGCCGGGAATGGCTTTCTGAGATTCCGTTTTGGCAGGATGAGGTGAAATTTTTGCTGAATCTGAGCAGTAAAAATATGCTGGAATTTGTGCAGGAGGAGCATGTGGAACGGGCAGGGAAAGTTTTTCAAACCCTGAATGCGTGGCAGGATGAGGTGTTGCCCGGGTTGAAGCAAAAGGTAACGCAGCATGAATTGCACCTGGGTGCGTTGCTGGAAAATCCATTTGAGCAGGATACCACGGCTTACCGGGTCGAACACGGATTAATCCTGGATGAGATCATGAAATTCATGCAAAAATTTAAGGAATTAAAGTCTGAAATTTTCCGCGTGACAGAGAAAATATTGGATGAATTCAGGGGAAAACATCTTTTGGGTTGAAAATAGTTTAATCGTTTAAAGTTGGGGGATGATTTTTGTGCGGGGATGGAATTTGAGGTTGTGAAGGAAGATTTTGCAGAATAAATCGGGCAAATTTTCGGTGGCCACGGTTGTTGAGGTGGAAATCAATTTCATGGAAGTAATCCTCTGAATCCAGATCAGGAATTTTCGCCCCGAAATATTCTCTCAGCATACTGACCTGGCGACGGCTTTCCTGTAAACGGAATTTGGTGTCGTTGGAGTTGGGAATGAGGTAAATCTGAAAGGGGATTTGAAGGCTCTGGCATAATAAGCTGATTTTTTGCAGGTATTCAAGAGAATAATCCAACTCAGGTTCCTGGCATTCGGCACAGGCCTGGCAACCACGAAATACCTTCCAAATTTGGGTTCCAAGCACGGTTTTTCGGCAAAATTCAGCGAAAAATCCACGGTTTTTTCCAAAGAGGGTATGCAGTTTCACATGGGATTGCCAGGCCCTCTCGGCCGAAAGGAGGGGTTGGGGTTCATTCCATTTTCCGTCTATGCAGGAGTGGGTGTAGGCACTGATTCCACCCGCATTGGTTGAGTAATACAAGGGCATAAAGGGGATGGGCTTGCGGGGAAAGCGCATTTGGTCGTTGTCGAGGGCATAAAACAGCAGGCAGCGGTCGGGCCGCAAGCGGGGCAGGTATTTTTGGGCTACCAGCAGGTATTGCAACGGATCCGTCCCTCCAATTCCTGTGTTATACACCTGATATCCGGCTTGCGAAAGGCGGTCGGCAAAGCAGGAATCAATGGGATCGGCCGAAGAACCCCAGGTAAAGGAATCGCCCAGGAGGAGGAGGGTGGTTTTGGAGGAATCTCTCAACGAATCGGGCAGAAATTCGACGGAACGAAAGCCCTCAGAATTGATGGAATAGTGATTTTCCCGGGCAAATTCGTTGTGGGGTGAATTCCAGATTCGGGGGTTGGCCTTCATAATCCCGGACTCATCTGCGATAAAAAGAGAATCATAGTAAACTGAGTCGCTGTATTCCACTGACCGGGACAAAGTCCCGGTCAGCATACCCGGTGCTGCTCCCTGCTTGCGCCATTGATTCTCAAGCACCAGAAATCCTGTTTCCCAAAACAAAATCAGAATCAAAAAGAGCAAAAATCCCAACAGACCTTTTTTACTTCTGAACCTGAAGAGTAAAAGCAGAGCCAGGAGAATCAATCCCACCAGAATCAGCAATTCGTAGCCTGTTCCGCCCAGAAGCAGGGAAAAATTCCAGAAAAGTGGAAGGAGGAAAAAGGCGGTCGAAGCGGCGGTTAAAAATGCCAGGGAAAGAATGGCGATCCTGAATTTGGGCGAATTCATGTGATAGAACTTCATTCCGTGGTGGCGCTGATCGCCCAGGCGGGGATTTCGGACAGATCAATTCCCAAAACCAATCCTCCCCAAAGCAGAAAAACGGCACTTACTAAAATAATCCCCAGCACATTGAACCAAATGCCGGCCCGCACCATTTGTTTGATCGAGACATGGCCCGATCCAAATACGATGGCCTGGGTGGGGCTGGCCACGGGCATCATGAAGGCACAGGAGGCCGAAAGGGTGGCCGGGATCATGAGAATGCGGGGATCCAATCCCAGGGCAACCCCCGCTTTGGCCAGAATGGGCAATACCAGGTTGGTGATGGCCGTGTTGGAAGTGACCTCGGTAAGGAAGGTGAGTAAAATGCAAACCAGCACCACCAGAAGGGCAGGCGAGCCGATGGTCAGGCCCGCAAAAAGGTCTCCCACCAGGGCTGAAAGCCCTGAATGGGTAAACCCACCTGCTATGGCGAATCCTCCGCCGAACAGCAATAAGATGCCCCAGGGAACCTGCTTCGCAGCTTCCCAGTTCATCAGGGCCTGACCAGGGCGGTCGGCCGAGGGCACCAGAAAAAGTAGTACAGCAGTGGCGATGGCGACGCCCGCGTCGTCCAGTTCTGTGAGACCCAAACTGCTGCGCCAACCGGGCAGGGTGAAATTATCGCCCAGCACCAGGTCCTCGCCAGTCATCCAGAGCAGGGCGGCCAACCCAAAAATCCCGGCAGAAAGCCATTCGTCCCGTCTTACCTTACCCAACTGGCTGATGATTTGCCTGATGACGCTGCGGCCCCCGAAAATACTTTCGCGGGGCAGTTTGAAAATTACCCGGGTCAGCAAAAGCCAGCCGCCGGTCATAAACAGAAGTGACAAGGGCAGGCCCATCATCATCCAGGGCAAAAAGCCCGTTTTGGGCGCCCCGGGGAATATTTCGCCCAGCATTTCATTATAGATCATGTTGGGTGGGGTGCCAATCAGGGTACCCATGCCGCCAATGTCGGCCGAGTAGGCAATGCCGAGCATGAGACATACGGCAAAATTGCCCAGGCCGCCTTTGGCGCCCATTTCCTTTGCCTGTTCGAGTACAGACAGGGCAATAGGCAGCATGACCATGACCGCGGCGGTATTGGAAATCCACATGCTGAGAAATCCGCAGGAGATCATGAAACCCAGCACCAGGCCGGAAGGCCGGCTGCCCGCCAGCCAGACAATCTGGAGGGCGATGCGCTTGTGCACGCCCGACCTTTGCAGGCCGAGGGCCAGCAAAAATCCGCCCAGAAACAAAAATATGGTGGACTTTCCATAATAAGTGGCCGTTTCGGCCACGTCGGCGATGCCAGTGAGGGGCAGCAGGAACAGGGGAAAAAGTGAGGTGACCGGGATGGGAACCACTTCAAATATCCACCAGGCGGCCATCAGCACGGTGATGGCCGCCATCAATGGTGCCTGGGGGTGACTGGTTCCGGGCACCAGCCAGTAAGTAAGCAGGGCTGCCAGCAGCCCGGCGAAGCCGGGAATCAGCTTTTTCCATGGAAATCTCATGTCTGCCTGAAGACTCATGGCAGGCCGGATTTTGTGGATGGACTTACGGGGGAGAAGGTGCGGAAAATGATGGCTTCGTAATTGAAATGATACCCAATTTCGGCCAGGTAGCCCACTTTTCCGTTTTCCAGGTCCACCATGTCAGTATATGAGGCGGCTTGCGGCCAGAGCACTTCCCGTTCCTGCCAGGAACGGCCGTCGTCTTTACTGGTTTTGAGGGTGAGGCGGGAGCGGTTGTAATAAACGGGATGGGCCGGATTGAGGAAGAAGAGTTGGCGGCCTTCGGCCGCAGGGTCAGCCGGCACGGCCAGCAGGCTGGCCTGGCAGATGGGATCCATGAGGTCGGCGACCTCTTCCAGCGAACTCCAGGTGGCGCCGCCATCGGGGCTGAGGGATTTGTATTTGATTTTTTTGGGACCTTTGAACAAACGGACCAACAGCAGGAGTTTTCCATCAGATAATTCGGCCACGGTACTTTCGTTGCTGCCTGGGTGATTAAACACGGGCCCGGCCTTCCAGGTGCGGCCGTCGTCGTCACTGAAGATCACTGAGGTTTTCATTGAATCCAGCGCCAGATAGCGGGCCGAATCAGGTAAACGTGTGTAAACGGGCACCAGCAATCTCCCCGCATGGGCTCCGCTTTGCAACTGAATGCCGTGGCCCGGGCTGGCATTCATGGCCAGATTGGGATACAACCCCCGCTGGTCGGGGGTGTGGAGGGTGTCGGGGCCCTGCCAGGTTTTTCCTTCGTCGTCGCTGAACAGGTGGAGGAGAATCTCAATTTTCCGGGAAAAAATAACGTGAATCCTGCCCGTTTTCTGATTCGTAACCACCGCAGGATTTCCCATTTCAATTTGGGCCGTATCACCTTCCTCATGCAGCAAGGTTAGTGGACCCCAGGATTTTCCCTCGTCCGTGCTCCGTTTCATGACCAAATCCACATCCCCAAAATCGCTGCGGGAATTTTTCCTGCCTTCACACACCGCAATCAGGGTACCCTGGGGGGTGCGGGCCAAAGCCGGGATACGAAAGCAATTATACCCCGATTCTCCCCTTTTGAAAACGGCGTCTGCATAGGATTCGGGCAGCACGGGATCCATTTTTCCAGACATGGAGAAATTATACAAACGGGTTTCACCATAACGGGTATAAACGCCCACTTTGCCTCTCAGACTGTCTAAAAGAGCTGTTTTAAGCGCAGATTTTTCATTGAGGAAAATATTCAGGCTGTCATCAAACTGGTGAAATCTCAATTTAACCTTTTCTCCTTTTTCCGGCTTTGGGGCCGTTTCAGGCAGAAAAAGGGTGTCTCCAAAGGCAGGTCCGGCCACCCAAACGCGGGGATTACCCTCGCGGTAATCAAACCAACAGTGATTGCCCCCAAATTCCACAAACATCACGGGCTCCAATCCGTCTTTTTCATGGCTGCTGAACTCCAGTTCGGCCTGAAATTCTTCGTTGCGCAAAGAGTAGCGGCCATAAAGCATGTTGGTAGTCCGGTCGCCCGACATGTAGCCAGGTTCTTCATGCCAGCCATCGTAATCCATAATTACAGAAACGGCTTTTCCATTTTCCACCACAGGCTTCCATTCCACAGCAGAACTTCCCCCGCAGGCGGACAGCACTATCAACAAAGTTATCCAGGGAAAATTCCGTTTCATGTTTTGGGCTGGTTGTGGATGGTCATGCCGGAAATATCTTTGGCTTTGGCCCGGAAAATTAAACTGGCCAGGTACCCGATTGCCACACAGGAAACAATCCCACTGAGCGCATACAGCAGAAAATGGAGGTCGGTAAAGGAACTGACCAGAAACTGGATCAGGGCCGAAGCGGCAAAGCCGGTCAGGGCTCCCGCACCGTTGGCGCGTTGGGTAAGCATGCCCAGCAGAAAAAGCCCGGCCAGTCCTCCCGCAAACAATCCCAACACTTTATTGAATTCGTCCCACAGGGATTTGATTTCAAATCCGGCCATCACCAGGGCAAAACCCATCCCGATCAGGCCCACCAGCAGGGTGATCCATTTGGCAAAGCGCAGGACTTTTTTGTCTGTGGAGTCCTTCCAGATGATTTTGTAAAAATCCGTGGTGATCACCGCCGAAATGGAATTCATAGAAGAATCCAGGCTGGACATGGAAGCGGCAAAAATACCTGCGACCAGCAGGCCGGCCATGCCGCGGGGAAGCTGGCTGGAAATGAACCAGGGCAGAATGGCGTCGTTATTTTCCAGGGTGGAAAGCATGCTGCCGGGATGCACTTTGTAAAATACATACAGGGCCGTGCCCAGCAGGAAAAACAAAAATACCGAAGGTATGGCCACGGAAATAAAGGTCCAGACGGACCGTTTGGCCGATTTTTCATCTTTGGTGGTGAGGTAGCGCTGCACCATGGTCTGGTCGCTGCTGTACATGATCAGGTGGGTGGCAAAGCCCCCGGCCAGCACCACCCAGAATGTGGGCGTGCTCAGATCCATGCTGAAATCAAAGGTTTTGAATTTGTGATCGGTCGCGGCTATATCCATCATGCCCGAAAACCCACCTTCAATGCCATTAAAAATGGTAAAAAGACAAATAATGGCTCCGCCTAACAGGACCACCACCTGCAAGACATCCGTCCAGATGACAGCTTCCACCCCGCCAATCACCGTGTAAATGATGCTCAGGACCCCCATGGCAAGGATACAAAAGTAAATATCCATGCCTGTCACGACAGAAAGAGCGAGTGAGGGCAAAAATAATACAATCCCAATCCGACCAAATTGAAAGAGAATGAAGGACAATGAACCCACCAAACGGGTGGCCAGGTTGAATCGTTTTTCCAGGTATTCGTAGGCAGAGGTGATGTTGAGTCGCCGGAAAAAGGGAATGAATAAATACACCACCACGGGTGCCACCAGGGCCTGCGACATGCTCAGCATAAGGAAAAGCCAGTCGGTGGAAAAGGTCTTGGCGGGAACGGCCATGTAGGAAATGGCGCTCAGGCCCGTACCCACAATGCTGAGTCCCGCCGCCCACCAGGGAATGCGGCCTCCTGCACGGAAGTAATCGTCTGAAGTTTTCTCCCGGCCCGAAAAAAATAATCCCATTCCCACCAGCACCAGCAAATAAATCCCGATCACACTATAATCGAGCCAGCCAAACGATTTCAGCTGCTTGAACGTTCCCCGCAGGGTGCCCGGGGTACGTCTGCCAACTGAAACTTCTCCCGAAGGAATGAAAATCTGATCCCCGATTTTTACCGCGTTGGTCACCACCTGGGCGGGAGTTTCGAGCAGATCGGTCAGGGTCCAGACATCAGCATATGTGTGGTAGGAAAGCACTTCGGGGTTGAATCCGTTGAAATTGTCGATCAGGCGGTTGAGGCTGGCCCGGATGAAACTGCGGGAGGAATCCAGGCGGGCCCGGTCGGCCGGGTTTTGGGTGGTGTCTAATTTTGCTTCAATACTGGCAATCTGCAGATTCATGGAGACCATCATTTTGGTCAGAATGCCGTCTGAGCCGCCGATCAGAAGGATATGACCCGAGCCCACCGCCACGGTGGGAGCACCCAAACTGGCTTTTTCTGTCCGGTTTTTGGGATAACAGGGAGCCAGTTTTTTCCAGGTCCGTTCGCCGGGATGGTAGGAATAAGCATCAGAAAGGGGCTGAAATTCGCCATTTTCCTCAAAGCGGCCGCCTCCAAACAGGTAAAACCGCTGGGTGTAGCCATCGCCCTGCCCTGCGGCAGAGGCCAGGTAACGCTCGGGGCCAGGCCAGGCTGGCAGTTCCTCCCAGCCAAAATCAGACTGCCCTTCCCGGCTCAGATTAATCCCGAAAAAATGTTGGGTGGGTTTACCCCCGGGTTGCTGGTCGTGGCCGCCGGCCACGAAAATCCAGTTTCCCGCCTGGGCGCCTGCGGCGTAGGCCAATGGAACAGGCAAAGCTGGCATTTTTTCCAGCTTTATTTCTGATTGGGAGGGATTCCAGCTCAGGCGATGCACTCCACGGCAAATGCTGTCCGCATTATTTCCCCCAATCAGCCAGATTCCGTTGGAGGTAATGACACTCACCCCATAAGCGAGATTGTGGGGCAATTCCCATGCTGGATTGGTGACCCAGGCAGGCGAAGCACTTTCGGGGTCGGCCATGACATACACATCCCTGTACCAGGATTTGGCGCCTCCATAATTGGGCATTTTCTCCCTGAAATTGCAACCTCCAGCCAGGATGAGAGCTCCCTGATGGGTGCCCGAAAAGGCTCCGCCCAATCCCAACTGTACTTCCTGACCCGCCGATGGGGGCAAAGGAGCAAGATTTTCCCAATTGAGTGACCGCTGACCCTGCAACTGAAAGGCCAGCGCCAGGCAAAATATCAGAAATGGAAGTTTGCGGAGCTGCATGGGCTCCAATTTAGGAAAATCCCACCCAAATTTTAGCGCTGCACCGCGATTCGAAGGATTTCTTCCCGGTAACGAAGCAAATAGATTCCCGGAGAAACACTTTGCAGATCCAGTTTATAATGATTGGTTCCCTCCTCCACCTGAATGGGCATTTCCATCACCTGCACACCCCGCAAATCAACCAGTCTGATCATTCCGCTGGCTTTTTCGCCTGAGATCAGTTCCAGATTCAGACTTTCTGCGGTGGGATTGGGGTAGGCCGCGAGATTGGATTGGCCAAATTCGTTGAAAATTTCTGCAGTGGCAGCCAGGTTTTCCTTGCCGTTTTCGTCCCGGGTAATCAGGCGATAAATGTTGAGTCCGGCCATGGGTGAGGGGTCGAGCAATTCGTATCTGGCCCCGGCATCTGCCGGAATTTTACCCACTTCCACAAATTCCCCGCTTTTGAGCTGCTTGTCCACCCGAAAATCCTGGAATTTCAGACTCTGCCACAATTCCCATTTCAGGAGATTTCCCCTCTGAGGTACCCAGGCTCCTCCAAAGGTGAGGGCCCCGGCAGAAAGGGATGGTGATTCGCGGATGATCATGTTGTCCAGGGCAATGTCTGAAGCAAAGCCTCCGCCCGTGATGCCACGGAAACGAATCTTGATCACAGAGCCCGCATAAGGCAGCAACGAAACCGTGCGGGCAAGCCAGGCTCCCCCCTGATCGCCGGAAAGTGGGGTCATTTCGTCCAAAACCCAATTGCCTGCGGAAAGTACGTCCAGATGCAGTTCACCCATATTGCTGCCCAACATGTGGTAGGAAAAGATCAGTTCGGGATTGACGGCCCCCGTCAGGTCGAGGCAGGGGCTCAGCATGATGGCGGTATTGCCAGAACAGGCCGAGGCTTCCGTGTAAGCATAATTTCCCGTTATGGTGCCCGGGTTGGCGTCCATGGTGGGGCCGGTCCCGGTCGAAGGGGTCGATCCCTCGTTGATGCGCCAGTCAATGTCGTCTTCCGTGCCATTGACCAGATTTTCCCAACCATTGCTCAGGCCGCAAACCGTTACCCCGCAATCGCTGGCAGTGCCACAGAGACCCATGGTTTCGAAATCTTCTGTTATGGGCAAAACGGAAGGGCTGCCTGTAATGGTAATGTAGCCATTTCTGACTACCACATCGTTTCCGTTGGCATTGGTCGCAGTCAGGGTAATGTTATAGGTACCTGCGGCACTGAATGTTACCTGAGGATTTTGAGAATTGGCATTGGTGCTGTTCACAAAGGTGAAAGTTGCAGGCGAAATACTCCATGACCAGGAAGTGGGATTGTAGGCGGATTTGTCTTCGAAGGTAACCACTGAGCCCAGGCAGGCTTCCAGGGGAGTGGCGGTAAAACATGCCTGTGGAGCCAGGGTGCCAGGGTCGCGCAGGTCTGATTCCCACAGGCCGCGGCCATAGGTGGAGGCCCGCAACATGTCTTCGCCCCTGCATTCGGGATCGTAATAAATTTCCAACTCAGTGACTTCCACCTGTGGAAATCCGTTGGAAAAGGAGACCCAGTCGGCCAGGGTGTTGTCGCGGTAAAAAACGCCTCCATCCATGCCCACGTACATGGCTTCCACCGGGCTCAGGCGGTCAAAGACTATGGAATTGAGGGCCACATTGGGCAGGGTTCCTGAAAACAGGGTCCAGCTTGCACCCGCATTTACAGATTGGTAAATATCGTTATTGATGGCTATCCAGAGTTTGTTGGGGTTGGTGGGATGCACCTCAATGTCTTTGGGAGTGCTATTGACGGGCAGGCTGGCCGTAAGGTTGGTCCAGGTGGGTGCGCCCGCATTGGCATTATTGGAACGGAAAAATTTGTCCGTGCCATTGCGCGCCACATAGACCACATTGGTATTGGAGCGGGCCACATCCAGATCGCGGATGGTGCTGGTGCCGCCGAAATTGGAGATGCGGGTCCAGGTAACGGCATTGGAAGCAGGAGCGGTCCGTACATTAAAGGAGCGCCAGATATTGGCCATGCCCAGGTACATGGTGTCAGGGTTAATTGGATTGAGTTTAAAAGGTGTGACCCAGGCCCCGCTTTCGTTGATGCCATTTACCCCGTTGTCGGCAATGGTGCCACCGCTGGCGCCCCCATCGAGGGAGCGCACCATGATTCCGTAATAGTATTCCCCGTAAATCACATTGAAATCCTTGGGATCTACGGCGCATTCCATACCGTCGCCCCCCAAATACCGTGTCCAGACACTGTTGCGGGTAAAAGAGGTGCCATTATCCTGAAAACCATTTACCACCAGACTTTTCAGGGTTTGGCTTTGGCCCAATTTATAGATTTGCGAAATGACCAGGCCGTCTGAAATTTCGTTCCAGCTTGTTCCTCCGTCTGTGGTGTAATTGATGCCGCCGTCGTGGCCGGCGAAAAGGGCACCTGTGTGGGGAGAATATTCCATCACGTGCTGATCTGCGTGTACAGGCGGTACCCCGCCCGATCCGGTCCAATGGGAGGCGATTGTCCAGTTGACCCCGCCGTCGGCAGATTCCCAGATATTGACTCCCCCGGTGAAAATGTGGTTGGCATTGGCAGGATCGGCGATCATCACGCAATCGTACCAGGCCTGACTGCCCGTACCTCCCGTGGTGCCATAACCAAACAGGTTGGGGGTGCTGGATCGTTGGGTAAAGGAAAGTCCGCTATTGGTGGAGCGATACAATCCGTCAAACCCCGCGCCATCGCCGGCAAAAAGGTATACTATGGCTGGATTATTGGCGGAAACGCCCAAAGCCATGCGCTGAATGCCGGTTGGTACCCCGGTTGTGATCTGGGTCCAGTTTTGGCCGTTGTCGGTGGAGCGGTAATAATTGGTGCCGCAGGCATACATCGTATTGGGATCGGTCGGATTCATGGCCATGTCTTTGCAGTTGTGGCCGGAAAACTGCAAGGTCCAGGTGGATCCTCCGTTGACGGTGCGATAAATGTTGTTGTTGGTGGCCGCAATCATGATGTTGGCATTGGAGGGGTGCATGATAATCTCATACACGGTGCGGTTGCCCATGCCTGAATTCCATGAATTCCAGGTGCTGCCTCCGTCGGTGGTGCGCCAAACGCCCAGACCAGGCGAATCGCCCGCGTCGCGGTCTCCAGTGCCTATATAGATAATGTTGGGGTTGGTGGGATGCACCACAATGCTGGAAACCCCAAGGGATGCCAGCCCGTTATTGAAATAATTCCAGGTTACGCCGTAATCTGTGGTTTTCCAGATTCCACCTGCGGGCGCACCTGCATAAATGGTATTGGGATCAGTAGGGTGGAAGGCGATAGCCGTGATTCGTCCGAGTCCGGCCGGCTGGCCGGACGCGATGGGCAAAATGGTGGGGCCCATTACAGACCACGAGCCTGAGGTGGAATTTCGCTTGTCCGTGGCTTCGGGATGATCAGCGTAATATTGATTCAACTCTTTTACCACATTCTGCCAGCCCGACTGGTTTCCCTCGGGACCCAAATGATCCTGCATGTGCCATTGCCAGCGGCGAAAGGCTTTGTAACCTGTGCTTTTTCCCGTTGGACGATCCTGAAAGTAGGCTTCAAATTCGGCCACCGTTTCAGAAAATATGGCGTTGGGGTCCTGCATCATGTCCACCCACTTCGGGGCCTGAGCAGAAATTTTACCAAAAGCAGCTATCAGGGCGAAGAAAAACAGCGCTTTTTTCATAAGATAATCCACTTAAAATTTAATCCAATCAATTTCCTGAGACCAAGATACCTCACCCGAGGCGTTATTCATAGAACCCGATTTTGACCAACAGGTTTGATTTTGAGGCGATTTGCACCTGAAAAAGTAGGATTTGTAAATTTTTGGCAGATTCGCATTTCGTTTTATTGTCTCAAAGGGGAATGAGAAGTAAAATTTCCTTTCAGGATCTTGTCCAAGCCTTTTCTGGTAGGGGAAAGGTTTTCATTATTTTTTTTAGTCAATTGAAGACAAATTCCTTTTTGCTTAACTTCCAGCCTGATATCATGTAATCAATCAAAAGGCTTCCCGTGAAGCAAAAAGATTATGAAACGTAATTTTCTGGTTCTTCCCCTTCTCTTTTGTGCTTTTTTTGCCTCTGCCCAGGTTTCCAGTAACATGACTTTGCTGGGGCGGGTGGATAATAATTCTCTGCCAAGCTATTCTGGAATTATCTATAACGAGATCTGGGGTTGGGCAGATACGGTGAAAAACCGCGAATACGCCATCATGGGGTCACTTGGTTTCACTTATTTCATTGACGTGACCAATCCTTCGGCGCCCGTGGTGTGCGACAGTGTGGCTGGCAAGTATAATTACTGTATCCACCGCGACTTCAAAACCTACGGCAAATATTGCTACGGGGTGGCAGACGAGGGAAATTCCACTTCCACTCTTCAGATCATGGACATGTCTTACCTGCCCGATTCTGTGCATGTGGTCTATGATGCTTCCACTTTTTTCAACCGTTCACATAACATTTTCATCGACGCCCCTGCGGGCCGTCTCTATGTTGTAGGCTCGCCCACCCAGTCCAATGGCTGCATCCTGCTCGACATTGGCACGGATCCTGAAAATCCGGCCCTGATTTCCAGCCTCAATCTCGGCCATTATGCCCATGATTTGTTTGTGCAAAATGATACCGTTTACTTCAATTGCGGCAATCAGGGCATGTATATTTACGATTATACCAATCCGCTTTCGCCTTCCCTGATCGGGGTACTAACTACTTACATTGGCAAAGGCTATAACCATTCCTGCTGGCTCACGGAAGACGGAAACTACCTGGTGATGCTGGATGAAACCCACAACATGCCCTGCAAAATTGTGGACGTCTCTGACCTCTCCAACCTGAATGTGGTTTCCACCTTCAAATCGACCCTGCTGGCGCCTGCTGACACCATGTCTATTCCCCACAACCCCCTGGTCAACGGAAAGTATGCAGTGGTTTCCTACTACCACGATGGGGTGCAGATTTACGATGTTTCCAATCCCTATGCGCCCGTGAACGCAGGTTGGTACGATACGGATACTGTTTCGACTTCCTATGGGGGGTATAATGGCTGCTGGGGAGTTTATCCCTTTTTACCTTCGGGGACCATCATCGCCAGCGACGTGCTGAATGGTCTTTTCGTGCTCAGGCCCAATTTCCCCTTCCCTTACGACCTGGTTTCCTCCGTTTCACTGACCCAGATCGACTGTAATGGCGCGGCCAATGGTACAGCCACGGCTTATCCAACGGGAGGTACAGTGCCTTATTCCTATCTCTGGTCCAACGGGGATACCACCCAGACCGCCACCGGGCTTGCGCCCGGCACATATTCCGTGGTCATTTCTGACCGCTACGGCAACCAGATCACAGATTCTGTGACCATCAGCGAGCCTGCAGCCCTGGCTGCGGCCATCAACGCCAGCGACGAAACCTGCTCTGGCGTAAACGACGGTGCGATTGACCTGACCGTCACAGGCGGCACCCCGCCCTTTCAGTATTTGTGGTCCAATGGGGCCACCACGGAAGATGTCAGCGGCCTGACGCCTGGGACTTACAGCTTCCAGCTGACCGATTCCAACAACTGTCAGTTGAATGATACGGTGACCGTGGGTTCCCAGAATATTCAACCCATTGCCGACGCAGGACTCAATACTGCGGTGTGCAGCTACCCCTTTTTCATGGGCGCCCAGCCTGCCAATGTGGGACAGGGAACCTGGAGCGTACTCAGCGGCTCGGCCAATTTTGTCAATACCCATGCCCCCACCACCCAGGTCAGCGGGCTGACTCTGGGCCTCAACACCTTGCTGTGGAAGATTTCAAATGGTCCCTGCATCGCTTCTGACACGGTTATTCTGGTGCGTTACGGTACCGTGGGCACCTATGCCGGCCCCGACAAGGCGGTTTGCTCCAATACTTCTCAGCTCAACGGCAATTTTCCGTTGGTGGGTTCAGGACACTGGACCCAGGTTGTGGGCGATGGCACCATTGCCGCCTCCAATCTGCCTTCCACCGGGGTGGGAGGCATGTCGCCCGGTCTCCATGTCTTTGTCTGGACCGTCACCGACGGGCCATGTACGGCTACGGACACCGTGGAGTGGAACGTCAATTATATGCCCGAAGCGGGCTTTTCTGTGATCCAAAACGGGTTGACCGCAATTTTCGGTGACACTTCTGATTGGGGTATTTCCTGGTCCTGGGACTTTGGGGACGGTAGTACTTCTATTTTCCAGAGCCCAACCCATGCCTACACCGCTCCCGGAACCTACCTGGCTTGCCAGTGGGTCACCAATTCCTGCGGCACGGATTCGCTTTGCCGCCAACTTGAGATCACGGGTGTGGGTTTTGAAGAAGGTTTGTTTGGCGGTCTTAATCTATATCCCAATCCTGCCCGCGAACAGGTTCAAATTACCTGGGAGCAGCCTGCGCTGGAAATGGTTTTCTTGCGTTTGTGGGACAGCCGGGGCAGACTGGTGCTTTCAGGACAGCAGAATGCAGGCTCCCTGGGAGCAAAACTAAATCTGAATGGATTGGGGAATGGAATTTATGCCCTGGAAATTCAGCAGGGACAACGCAGTGTGGTGAAAAGGATCGTCAAAGAGTAAGCAACAGTTTTAAGAGCGAATTGCCTGGATTTGAGCCTGCTCGTAGTCGAGGGCTTTCATGATCAGGTGAATGTGGCTGTCAAAGTCATATTCCTTCTCCTGAACATTCTGATACTCAAATGCATCGGGTTTCGAGATTTCTGCGCCATCTGTGACAGAACTAACGATGATATTTTCAGCAAAAGTGGTCATTCGGTTTCCAATAGAAATTAGTCAAACAAGAGGTTTTCAGAAACCAGCGCTACTGGTTCCATATTTAAGATAAGAAGTTTTTCTGTGAAATGAAAGCTATGCGAACGAATTATTAAGCCTGGGTTATCAACGGGCTTGAAATGGTGTACAAAAATTGTTCAATTGGGATGGGGAGTGAAAATCACTTCCGTGATTTTTTCCCTTTCATGTGCCGCTCATATTGCAGCGCATGGTCGATCAGGTGCGTGCAGGCCAAAAAATCCCATTGGGATTCGCTTTCAGCATAATGGGCCGTGGGAGTGGCCGCAACCGGGGCGGTTGCCTGGCGAAATTCAATTACAGAATGGGGTTTCATAAAAACAGGGTTTGTTGGGTAAAAGCAAAAAGGTCGGCTAAACCTTATAAATACACTTAAAAAAACGTGATTCAAATTGGTTTTGTTGCGTTTGGGGCACAAAAAAAGGGGAAGAAAATTTCCTCCCCTCTTTTATTCTTGCTTTCCGCTTACTGGGTGACCACCTTTTTATTGATGGAACGCCCATTTTGCTCGATTTGCAGGAAATAAATTCCCTTGCTGAAGCTGGAAATATCAATATTGCTTTGGTGACGTCCGCTGAATTCGCTCAATTCGGCCTGGTAGATCGTTACCCCCGACATATCAAAAATGCGGATTTGGGTGGTGCCTTTTTCCGGCAGATTAAACTCCAGACTGAACCGTCCGTCATTGGGATTGGGGTAAAATTTCAGGTCAGCCACCTGCAGGTTGTTTTCGGCCGAAATTCCGCCGCCTTCCTGGCCTTTATTCAATTCAGCCACTTCCTCAGGCGAAACATTTTCCATTCTGATCACCACGTGAATTTCCATTTCAGGATAGAGGATGGCTTCGACAAAGGGAACGGGTCTTTCGGGTGAATTTCCTTTGGCATAGCAGCTCAGGGTTCCGCTCAGGGTTTCAAGGTTTCCGTCGCGAATAACCTTCACTTCCACCACCGCGCCGCATTCGGTGCTTTGCACCGCCTGAATGAGGTCATTCCAGTTGTGGATGGGAGTGCCATTATAGGTTTGGATCAGGTCATTTTCCTGCAGCCCAATTTTGCTGGCTGTGCTGTGTGGAAATACTTCTGCCACCATGACTGCATTGACCCGTGGGTCGCCTGAAATGCCCAGACGGGGTTTTTGTACGGGTTGGGGGGCATCTTCTTCCTCAAATTGGGACCAGAGACCGCTTTCGTTCTGATTTGCCGGGAAAAAATGGTTTTCCACTGGCTTTTGACCCAGTTTGGCTTTCACCTTTTTCTCTTTGCCCTCACGGATGTAGGAGAGGGTCACTTTGTCGCCTGGCTGGTAGGTATGAATCAGGTCGCGCAGACCCACTCCCGGGCGGATTTCAACCCCGTTCACCGCCGTGATCACGTCGCCCATTTGCAATTTGGCATCTGAGGCACCCGTATTTTCGATCACAGAAGTCACATAAGCCACGGAAAGATCTTTGATCCCCAGAGCCAGGGCTTTTTCCTGTGAAATGCCATTTTCAAAATAAACACCCAAAAAGGGTTTTCCCGTCTGTTCTTCCTCGACAGACTTGGGTTTTTGGATATCCAGGGTCACGTGTACATCCTGGGAAGTCACGTCTTTGGCCTTGCGGCGGATGATGATTTCCACCTCTTCGTTGTCCTGGAGGTCGCCAAACTCTGTATCGATGCCGTACTGCTGCAGGATGGCGTCGATGCTGGTGCCGCCCGATTTGGCGGGAATGGTTTCCTCGATCAGGACCGATTCACCGTTTTCCTTTTTCTCAATTTTGATCTGAACCTTGTCCTGACTTTGGGGCTGTTGGGCCAAAAGCAGGCTGAAAGGCAGCAGGAGGGCAGTAAACAGGACAAGATGACGCAGGGAAAGTAGTGTTTTTTTCATACTCAAGTGGTCTTTGAAGAATCAGGTTAAAGTAAAAACAAAACGTGTCTGCGGCGGATAAAGGATAATAATAGTCAAAATTCTCCAAAATTCCCGGACAAAAATCCCATTCCCGCCCCGAAATTTTCTGCCGCAGAAAAATAAATCCATTCTGGTAACAAATTGTACAGAGGTGCTACAGTATTCCACCTTTTCGGGAATTCCTGTGGAAAAACAGACGCTTGCAGAAAAAATTCAATGGTTAAGTTTGTTTCATTCTAAGTGCCTGATTCTTTTTATCAAAAAGGATTTATTCTTTATAGCAGAAATAGAAATGCCGCTTTATCAGGTGGCATTTTTATTTTTAAAAAAGCTACCTTTGCCCCGCTCACGGAGCATCTCCGTTCAGAGTTCATAACCACTTATGAAATGGAAGCAAAATTTGATTCCTTAATCAATAGCTTTCTGGAAAATAAAGTCGGTCTGGCCGACTCCTTTCTGGATGAGGCCCTGCGGGCCCAACTCAGAACCAATTTGCTGGCGCTTCATGCCAGCGATCAGCTTCGCATGGCGGGAATAGGCAATAATGCCCGCCTGGTCAAAAATCCCGGGGTCAGGAACGACCGCATCTTCTGGCTCGACCGCACCCCCGGGCCTTCCCCCGAAAATCAGTTCTTCGACCTGATTGACGAATTTGTGGAGTTCCTGAACCGCACCTGCTACGCAGGCATCCGGGGTTATGAATTTCATTACGCCTGGTACGGCCCGGGCAGCTTTTACAAGCGTCACCTCGACCAGTTCCGCAGCGATCAGAAACGGGCTTACACCCTCATCAATTACCTCACCGAAAACTGGCAGGAGGGCGATGGCGGCGAACTCTGCATCTACCTCAACGAGGACAATCCGCCCAAAATCGCTCCCCTGAGCGGTCGGGCCGTCTTTTTCCGCAGTTCTGAAATAGAGCACGAAGTGCTCCTGAGTCACCAGCCCCGGCTGAGTATCACAGGGTGGTTCAGGGTGGGGTGATCATTTGATCTGAATTTCCGCCTGGATATCCAGGCGGAAACCATATTTTCTGAAAAACCGTTTATTGGTTTCGTTGTCAATAGATTGAAATTGAGGGTGCTTGCGGTTGCAGGCAAAAGCCTTCTTATACCTGAATTTTTCAAGCGGAAAATCAGATTTCAACATCAGGTTCAGGGTGTTTTCCAATTGACTTTTGGCCTCTGAAATCCAACCCCCTGTGCCTTGGTCCTTCAATTCAACCAGAAAAATGGAATCATCAAAAGTGAGCATGCCATCGCAGGTGGATTCTTCATCCTTTGTGCCTTCCTTTTGGAGTCGAATGCAATGATCAATCGGGGTAAAAATAATGGATTTGGCGAAATCATTTTTAATTGTAGCAATCCAAAGGTCAGAATTAACCATACTGGTAAAGGCTGGTTTCTGATTTTTGTCGTCACAAATTCCAAACCTGACTGCGGTAACTGAAGGTTCCTGACACGGACCAGAATCAAAGGAAATTTTCATAAAGCCTGCTCAAGTTCCAACAGCGAATCGAAAAGTTGGTTTCCCTCTCCCAATTGTTGGTTCAGATAGTTTCGGTCGGATGGGATTCCTTCAAAATCTTCCAGCTTGCGGATACTTCCGTCTCTTTCGTCTAACTGGTAAATGACCACATCCGAACTTTGGACCGTGGAATCCAGGGGGACGATAGAATTCAGCTGATCCAGCTTGTCTGTCTGACCTGATTGGCGAATCAGATGCTTCAGCTCATCTCCCTGTATCGCCAGGCTGAGGTAATTAATTATGTAAGGACTGTGGGTGGTCAAAATCAGTTTGTTGCCCTGATTCATGGAATTAAAGGCCAAAAGTCCGTTGAGCAGGTGGCGTTGAGAATTGGGAAACAAATTTTGTTCTGGTTCTTCCACAATATTGACGAAGGCAGTTTTGTTGAATCTGGAAGAAAGAACCGACAGCGCAGCCCGCTTTTGCTCATCGGTCAGCGACTCATTAGACCAGATTTCACTGACACCTTTCCTGAAGCGGGCAAGTTCGTCGGGGCTCATGGGCTCCTTGCTGTCTTCCGCCTGTATTTTTACTGAGTTGGCCAGATACCAGGAAACCAGAAACAAAGGTGCCAGTGATTGAAAACCACTGGAGGCTTCCTCCAGTCGAACCTGATAATCAGTGCCCCTGATTTGAGTGATGTCATTTATAGGATCATATTCCAGATGGGCATCGTTGATGGGCAGCTTCAGCGCATCCTTAATAAGGCTCTTGGCGTTTTCAAATTCTGTCAAAAATTCCATCAGCGAATCCGAACTTAATTTCAATAGCTTTGGATTCCTCACCGTACTGATGAAATTTCTTTCCGCAGGAACATACATGATTTGGGGCAAAGGATAAGCCCCGTTTTTTCTTTCCTCAATCGAAAAAACACCGTTCTTGTACAACATAGAGTAAGAATCTCCCTGAAATTCCAGCTCGGCCCTATTCGATCCTTCCAGATCCGTAAAATAGTTTTCCAGTCTGTGGTAAGCACAAAGCTTATTTTGAAACCTGCCTGGTTGCGTAAACCAACTGATATCATAATCCCCCCGGGTCAGGGCTTTCTCGATCCAGCTGAAAGTTGAGATCAGCTTGGCCACCGTGCTTTTACCCGATCCCTGATTTCCAATGAAAACCGTCACCTTCCCAACCTCCATCCAATCAGTTTTACCGATAAAACCACGCTTAACCGGACCGAAATTCCTAATTCTGATTTTGCTCACTTCCTGATGGTTATTATATTACAAACTTACAATATTCCCCGAATTTAAGGCTGTTCCACTTCTGTATTTGCCAACTGCCTTCCATGGACACGCCTGATTTTTGAAAAAAATCAAAAAAAATCCCACTACGCAAAAACACTGCGCACCCCCTCCCTACCTTTACCTCTAAATAAAAAACCCATGTCCATCACCGGAAAAACCCTGATCGAGCTCGGATACAACCCTGGAAAATGGTTCAAAGAAGCCATCGAGGTAGCCAACGAGCGCCAGTTGTCAGGCGCCGAACTCGACGCCTTCCTCAAAACACTGGCTCCGCCTCCGCCCATCGACCCGCACCGTGAGCACGTGCCTTACCACGCCAACATCCGCGCCGAATCAGAAGAGGAAATCGCCAACCTCAAAAGCGTACACGCCACCATGCGTGAGGTCATGAAAACCCCCACCGTCATCAGCGGCGCCATCATGCCCGATGCCTGCCCCACTGGCTCCGTCGGACAAATTCCGGTCGGGGGTGTGGTTGCCACCCGCAATGCCATCCATCCCGCCATGCACTCCGCCGACATCTGCTGCTCGGTCATGATGACCAATTTTGGCAAAGTCGATCCCCGCCAGGTGCTCGATGCGGCCCATTCCATCACCCATTTTGGGGGAGGTGGCCGCGACGACCAGTTCGCATTTCCCGCCGAATTCGAAGAAAGAATGCGGGCCAACAGCTTTCTCAACAACCAGCGCAGCCTTTCCCTGGCCAAATCTCACCTCGGAACCCAGGGCGACGGAAACCATTTCCTCTACGTGGGTACTTCCCGCGAAACGGGCGAAACCATCATGGTCACCCACCATGGCAGCCGCGGACTTGGTGCCAACCTGTATGGCAAAGGCATGTACATCGCAGAGATATTTCGCCGCGATCGTTCACCCAAAACCCACAAAACCAACGCCTGGATTCC
This sequence comes from Bacteroidia bacterium, assembly GCA_020635905.1. Taxonomy (GTDB): domain Bacteria; phylum Bacteroidota; class Bacteroidia; order J057; family JADKCL01; genus JACJYV01. Next base: position 831,406 of record JACJYV010000002.1, on the reverse strand, counting down.
GTTCGATACCGAGGAGGGCGCTGCTTACTGGGAGGCCCTGCAGTTTGTCCGCGACTGGACCAAACTCAACCATACCGTCCTGCACCAGGCCACGGTGGAGAAACTGCGCAACGATCCCGTGCACCGCTTCTGGAACGAACACAACTTCGTCTTCAAAGACGGCGATACCTTTTACCACGCCAAAGGCGCCACTCCTTTGAAAGCCGAATTTGTGCCCGATACCCCCGATGGATTGCGCCTGATTCCCCTCAACATGAGCGAACCCGTGTTGATTGTGAAAGGCCAGACCACTGAAACCAACCTGGGCTTTGCGCCTCACGGAGCTGGCCGCAACATCAGCCGTTCCCAACATGCCCGCAACCAGGGCGAACGTACCGTTTCCGCGATTCTGGCCGCCGAGACCGACGGACTCGACGTGCGCTTCTATTCGGGGCATCCCGATATATCCGAACTGCCCAGCGCCTACAAAAACGCCGAAAACGTCAAAGCCCAGATGAAAGAATTCAACCTGGGAGAAGTCGTGGACGAAATCATGCCCTTTGGCTGCATCATGGCCGGCGACTGGCAAAAAGATGCGCCCTGGCGTCGAAAAAAGGTGAAGTAAAATATATGGGCGAGTCCCCTCCCGGAGCCGGTATCCCCGGACCTCCGGGAGGGGTCGGTGTATTCCGGGCTCGCTCATCGCTCGGACCTGCGGTCTGCCTGCGGCCCCCTCCATCCACCTCTCGCACAGGCCGGTGTTCCACCTTATACGGGGGAAGGCCTTACATTAAAAAACAAAGCTCAGTCTTCCCAATAATTCAAATCCTTCTCCCGCTTCTCCTTCGCCTTGTCCGTAATGTATTTCAGCAAGCGATACACGGCCACCGGGTCAAACAGCGGCATCACAGGCATCATACTCTTCTGCTGATACTGCTGGTAATAAATCTGCCGCCCCACAATGTAGCGTTCGTCATTGTCGAGTTCCATATTGGAAATAAAATCGTCCAGCAACTCTGGGTCCAGGTTGTCCTCGGCATATTTTTCCTCCAGAGTCTTCTGACTTCCCATCGCCAGCAGCGCCGTTTTCAGTTTCTCGGGAGTATCATAGGGAAAAATAGTCACCCCCTGAAGGTGAATCGTATCCTCCTGCAAATAATTAATCGCATACACATAAGGCGACTTCTTGTCGCCCAGATAATTTTCCAGATAATTTTTCATAATCAGGATCGACGGGCGGTGTCCCAGACTCATAAAAATCAGGGTGTCCTCCTCCACCACGGGAATACTGAAAAATCCCTCGTTATTGGCGATGATCCCGCGGCGGGTATGGATAATCCGCACCGTGGCATAGGGAATGGGTTCAAAATTGCTCTTATTCAGGACCATACCCGAAAGCTGATAAACCTTTGGTTTACCATCGTCCTCATCCTGAGCCAGCAAATTTCCATTCAAACAGAAAAAACAGGTCAGGGCCAGTAAGTAAATTGCAATTCGCATAGGGTCTAAAATAACGCTTAAAATTAAAAGATTGAAATTCGGCAAACGCTGACCCAGGTCATTGGGCAGGAATTGTCAGGCAAAATGTGGCTGAGCCTGGCTCCATGCTTCCTTTCACTGTAAAGGAACGTAATTCGGCTGATTTTCTTTAATATTGACCGTGGAAATTCTGAAATGGTTGCTGCTGCCCCTAGCCCTCCTTTATGGCGGGATCATGGCCGTGCGAAATTTCCTCTGGAGCAGCGGCCTTCGCCAACCCGCCCGGGCAGGTCTGCCCGTGATATCCGTGGGAAATATTTCCGCCGGCGGAACAGGTAAAACCCCCATGGCCGAGCTTATTTTGCGCAAATTGATCGCCCTGGGCTACCAACCCGCTTACCTCAGCCGGGGCTATGGCCGCCAAACCCGCGGTTTTTTCCTGGTAGATCCTGCTCAATTTGGCGCCTCAGCTCAATTTGGAGATGAAGCCCTGCAGGTGGCCGCCAAATTTCCGGGACTGCCGGTCGCAGTATGTGAGGACCGCATCCTGGGTGCAAAAATCCTGCAGGAAAAGACTGCCTGCAGTGTTCTCGTACTCGACGATGCCTTCCAGCACCGCCGCATTCACCGCGACCTCGACCTGCTCATGATCGATGGCAGCCGTCCTCCCCACCGTGATTTTCTCTTGCCCGTGGGACGATTACGTGAGCCCCTTTCCGGGCTCAAAAGAGCTTCCATGCTCCTGATCAACAAAGCTTTTATCCTGGCTGAGCGCGAAGCACTTTCCCGTCGCTATGCCCGCTATAAAACGGGCTTCCTCCTGCCCCGGCCCGTCGGGCTGCGCCCTTTTGATGCCAAGTTGCCCGCCCCAGGGCTGTCAGACCTGCGCGAAAAAGGTGTTTTCGCGTTTTCAGGAGTCGGCAATAATGCCTCTTTCCATGCCGTTATCGAAGCAAACGGAGGAATAATCCGGGAAAAAATGGAATTCCCCGATCATCATTCGTTCACTAATACCGACCTTGATAAAATTTTGGATAAATTTGAGCGCGCAAAGGCGGCTTTCGGGCAGGATTTGTGGCTGATATGCACGGAAAAAGACTATTTCAGGATCCGCGAAAAAGTTTCCGGGAAATGGCTGACAAGTGCATACTGGTTGCAAATTGAATTATCCTGGGAAACAGGAGAAAAAGAGTTCGATGCGCTGTTGCATAAGACACTAAATTTGAAGCATGAATAAGTTAACTGAAGCCCTCGAATACATCAGACAACAATGGCACGGACCCGATCCCGAAGTGGGCATCGTACTTGGCACCGGCCTGGGCGGACTGGTGGGAGAAATTGAAGTTGAAAAAGAGATTGCCTACAACTTCATCCCGCATTTTCCCATCAGCACTGTGGAAAGCCATTTTGGCAAACTCATTTTTGGCCGCATTGGCGGAAAAAGGGTGGTGGCTATGCAGGGCCGTTTTCACCTCTACGAAGGCTACTCCATGGAGCAGATCACCTTCCCCATTCGCATCCTGAAATTGCTCGGCATCCGCACCTTATATATATCCAATGCCGCAGGCGGCATGAACCTCGGGTACCAGAAAGGCGACCTCATGGTCATCGACGACCACATCAACCTGCAGGTGAGTTCACCCCTGGTCGGCCCCAATCTCAGTGACCTGGGCCCCCGCTTTCCCGACATGAGCTGTCCCTACAGCCCCCGCCTCAATGCCCTGGCATTGAAAATCGCCCAGGAGGAAGGTATCACCCTTCGCAAAGGTGTATATGTGGCCGTGATGGGCCCCAACCTCGAAACCCGGGCCGAATACCGCTTTCTGCGCATGATCGGGGCCGACGTGGTGGGCATGTCCACCGTGCCTGAAGTGATTGTGTGCAACCACATGGGCCTGGAGTGTTTCGCCATTTCCGTGGTCACCGACCTTTGTGACCCTGATCACCTCGAAGTGGCCAGCGTGGAAGACATCATTGCTGTGGCCATGAAATCTGAGCCCAAGCTTACCCGCATCCTCAGCCGCATGATTCGGGAAGAAAATTCTTGAAAAAAGCCTGGCTCATATCAATCCTGTTCATCATTCTTCTTGCGGGAGGAGCAGAATCTGCATTTTCCCAAATCAAAATACCCAGTGACGACGCCAAATCCGGCCAGTCGGCCACTCTGGAGCCTGATTCACTGCCAAGCAACCTTGATACTGCCAAAAAGGCCGTGATTCTCCCCAATACGGAAACCGTGAGTCCGGAATTATTTTTCCGCATGGTCAATTACCGTTCACCTGCCAGGGCTTACCTGCCCGACTTTCAGTATTACGATGAACTCGAGCGCCTGCCCGGTTTTTCCGTGACTCTGGGCCAGACGGGCAAGCCTTACCGCCGCTACCTTTACGGAGTACAGTCGGCTTTTTTTCCTTCCCAACACTACATCAACCCCATTCTGGGCACGGAGGAGGCCTATGTCCGCAATCTTGAGACAGAGGTTCCATTTTACGACACCCACACGCCCTTCGTGAATGTGCGCTACGACCAGGGAGGGCGCAACCTCAACATCATCGACGGAGTGGTTTCGGCCAATGCCACGCCTTTTGTCAATGTGGCCGTGGGCTACAAGCACCGTCGGGTTAAGGGCGCGTATGTCAATAACGAGACCGATCAATACAATCTCTTTTTCTCCAACCACATTCACACCTTCAACAACCGCTATCAATTATTCTTTTCTGCGGTGTATAACGAGCAAAAAGACCAGTTCAACGGCGGGACTTACAGCAACGAAATATATGAAAACTCGTGGGGGAAGGCCTTTCAACCTGTGCTTCTTTCCGGCAACCTCAACCGCCGTTTTCACCGTGGTGCTCGCCTCCTGCAGATGTTTCGGGTGAACAAGGATTCCAGTCATTCCCCCCATAAATTCCAGATCCTGGCCGATATCCTTGCCGACAAGTACGACATGAAATTTGAAGATGCGACCTTTCCCCAGGAGCGCAATTCACTTCCCGTACCCGCCTACGTCACCATTACTGACACCAATTCGGTCAATGAATACATTCTCATGAATCACTTTTCCGCCAAGGGTGCGGCCAGTTACCGCTTTGAGAAAGGCGATTTTTACCTGGGCGCCCGCGGGGGAATTCAATATCAGTATGCAGAATACAAACAGGTGGGTGCCGGAAATTTCGACAATCGCGTCACTAATTTTGTGGCAGGAGAAGCGGGATTTGTGGGGAAACCCCTGGAAGTGAACGGTTACCTCGATTTCAAAAACACCCTCAGCACCCTTTTTCCCGGCGAAAATCTTCTGCATGTGGGAGGAAACCTGAAACTGGGTCCGCGCATCTACGATCACGTGCTGGTTCGGGAAAAAGTGCTGAAAGATCAGGAAGATCCAGAAGAGCCCTGGTACGAATACGTTTCTCACCTGCCCATCGAACTGAACGCGGAGTATCTGGTCAATTCACGGAATCCCTCCTACTTTCAGATGTTTTACGTGCCGGCCTACGGCAACACTTTTCAATCCGTGCCCACCTTGCGCAATCCCCTGCTCAATCACCTCAAAGTTGGGGCCTCCTTTACCGGACGGAGCACCCTGAAAGGGGAGGAGCCCTATCCCGCCTCTCCCATGTTTGGGCTTAACGTCTTTTTCAGCAGTCTCGAAAATGCTGTTTTTTACGACGACTCCATGCTGGTGCTGCAGGCTTTGCCCGGCAATGTGCTGTCCTGGAGCGGGGTGGAGGTGAATTTCAGAATTCGTTTCGGGAAATTTTACCTGCAAAACCAATCCACCATTCAGGGTAGCAAGGCGCCCGCGGGTTCCAATCTGGAAATTTATTATAATAAGTACATCCCCAACTTTTTTGGTAAAACGGCCTTTTTCTTCGAAACCCGCGAAGCAAAAATTGCCAAAGCTATGCGCATTGGCCTCGAAATGCATTACCGCACAGGCTACCGTGCCATGTATTTTGACTCGGGCACCCAGGAGTGGTATGCCCAGCTCGACAATCTGCCCAATTACTACACGGGCTACGCCCGTTTGGATGCCTTCATAAATCTCCAGATTAAGCGGGTGCACCTCCATTTTCGCCTCATCAACGCCACGGAAGGTCTTGGCGTTCCCGGCTACTACGATACGCCCTACCATCCCGCCCTTGGCCGCACCTTCATCCTCGGCCTGAACTGGAATTTCTTTGATTAAGGAAAGGGAACCTCAAAAAACTTTGAATCTCTGCGTTGAACCTGGCTCAATAGGCAATTGGCAAACAACAATTATCAATTAACAAACTGCGCTTTCTTCACCTGCTTCCGCCTTGATTTTCCTTGTTTTTAGAGGTTCCATTAAGAAATTGCCTCTGCTTGCTCGCCCGGGACCAACATCAGCCATTCCCCAAAGCCACCTCAACCCGTTTCTTCAATTCGGGTAACACCTTTTCCCCAAACCAGGGATTTTTCTTCATCCAGATATTATTGCGGGGCGAAGGATGGGGGAGAGTGAAAAATTCCGGCAGAAAATTTTCAAACCTCTCCACCGTTTCGGTCAAAGTGGGTTGGGTCCGGCCCTTCAGATAATACTCCTGGGCATACTGCCCAATCAACAGGGTCAGCTTTACTTCCTGCAAATGGCTCCAGAGCCGGGCATGCCAGAGCGGCGCGCACTCCGTGCGCGGAGGAAGGTCTCCTGATTTTCCCTTTCCCGGAAAACAAAAGCCCATGGGAATCAGCGCCACCTGCTTTGGGTCATAGAAGGTGGACTTGTCCATCCCCAGCCAGCGGCGCAGATTGTCGCCACTTTTGTCGTCCCAGGGAATTCCCGATTGGTGGACCACTCTGCCCGGGGCCTGGCCAATAATCACAATTTTGCTTTGGGGTGCAGCGGCCAAAACCGGGTTCGGCCCCAATTCGAGGTGGGCGGCGCAGACTGAGCACCCTTTAATTTCGTTTAGGATTTGATCCATACAATGTCATTTGAAAAACAAAACAGGCCTTTACCCCAAATCACTTTCCTCCAATTGGCCCATATTTTGTAATATAGCCAATATAAATGATTACGGAATTTCCGCAATTGAGCATACAACCCACAATTCTTATGAAAAAAATTGTCCTCAGTTCCCTGTTCCTCATCTTATTCGCTGGCTTCGCCCTGGCGCAAAATCCGTTTTTCGCCTCTGCCGACGCTTTCCTGCGTAAAAATGTGGACGCAGATGGTCTTGTAAGTTATACATCCATCAAAGCATCTCCTGGTGAACTCAAGGCCCTGGTGGCCCAGATCGCTTCCTTCCCCTACAGCACCGTAGGAAAATCAGAGCAAAAGGCTTTCCTGATCAACGCCTACAACATCCTCATGATCAAAAGCGTGGTGGACCATTACCCCATCGCCAAACCCACGGATGTACCCGGCATTTTTGACAAAAACACCCATACGGTGGCTGGCCAGAGCCTCACCCTGAGCGACATCGAAAACAAAAAACTCCGCGTGGACTTCCCTGATTCCCGCCTGCACTTTGCTCTGGTTTGCGGCGCCCTGAGCTGCCCTCCCCTGGCCAATACAGCTTTTATGCCCGCCACTCTGGAGACCCAACTGAGCGCACTCACCACCAAAGCCCTCAATAATCCCCGGTTTATCAAAGCTGGTGACGGCACGGTGGCCATTTCCAAGATTTTCGAGTGGTACAAGGCCGATTTTGACCGCGATGCCAAATCTTTCCTTGATTATCTCAACAAATACCGAACTTCCAAACTGCCCGCAGATACCAAGGTTACTTTCTATGAGTACAACTGGGCATTGAACATAAAAAAAAACTGACCCCTGCCAATGAGCCGCTGGGCGGAACCAAACCTGCGGTAAGCGACCCCAGGCCCGCAGAAAAAATAAACTCTCCGCCCCCGGCTGCTGGCCCGGGAACCGCCCTTCCTGCGGAAGGGACTTCAGAAAAAAACAACTCAGCCCCGGCTGAAACAGTCACCGCGACACCCGATGAGGAATTGATCCCGTCGGGTGTTGTCGTTTCGGAAAAAGTGGAAACGGATGGCCCTGAAGAAGAATCTCCCGTTGCCGTTCCTGGTACCCAGGTTGAAATCGTTCCTGAAATCTCCCAAGTGGAAACGGAACCCGCAGTGGAAGTGAATGTTCTCCAGGGGGAAGATTCTGTTGCGGCTGAGCCATTCAATGAGGAGCCCTTTCTGAACCTGCAAGCCTACTCTGCCGGGGGAGTGGTGCTGGGTAAATCTATGTTTGAAATCAAATTATATAATAACCTCTATACCCAAACGGCCTGGTTTGATGCAGACGGAAAGCGGGCCATGCTCGACCGCTCCACCTATTTCACCAGCAATCTGGGTTTGTATTACGCTGTTTCCAATCAGGTGAATGTGGGACTGGATTTTGTTCTTCGTGCGGTGCGGAATGCACCGCCCGAGCAATCTCCCCTGGATGTCTTTCGCTTCAGGAACTCGGATTCTTCCCGGGTGGCCATTTCCTATTTCGGACCGAAGGTCCGCTTCAATCCCATTCGCTCCCACAAAAACCTGACCCTGCAAACCGCCTTTTGGATCCCCTATGCCGGTCAGTTGCAGGGCCCGCCCTTTCTGGAGTGGGATCGTTATCAATGGTGGATTTCCGTGTATTACACCGCCCTTTTTGCCCGCAACAAAATGCAAATCTTTGCCGCGGTGGAATATGTGCCCCGCATTCGCCGCAGTTCATATCCCATTCTCAAAAGCGACCTGATCGTGTATAATAAAGCCCTGGTCAGTTATTTCATCACCCGCCAGGTCACCGTATATGGATTGGGTGAATTTGGACCGTCTCTCGGGCTGGGCGCAAATTCTGCTTCATCTTATTACCTGGCTTTTGGCGCAGGCGCCAAATACTTTCTGGCCCACAAATTTACATTTGACCTGCTGTACACCCATTTTGTGGCCGGCCGCGCCGCAGGCGCGGGGCAAACCTTCAACCTGGGCCTGAGCTACGTATTCAAAAGCTGATCAAACCCCCACCCGTCCTTCAAACCCGACCTCCAACCCTGCCCAATTTCCCAAAATCCACTAACTTCACTCCATGAAATTCGGACTCCTTGGCAAAAAACTCGGCCACAGCTTTTCAAAGGGTTACTTCACCCGCAAATTTGCAGAGGAAGGGATTCGGGCCGAATACCTCAACTTTGAATTGGAGGATATTTCCTCTTTTCCTGCTTTGCTGGAGGCCCATCCCGATCTGCAGGGCCTCAATGTGACCATTCCCTACAAATCTGCTATCATGCCTTTGCTGGATCACCTCAGCCCGGTGGCAGAGGCCATTGGGGCGGTCAATGTGATTGGTTTTGAAAATGGAAAAACGATTGGCTACAATACAGATGTGGTGGGTTTTCATCAGTCACTGGACGAGTGGCGTTCTCTGGGGATGCAGGGCCCGGCCCTGATCCTGGGTACTGGCGGGGCGGCGAAAGCCGTTTATTTTGTGCTGGCTGAGGTCCTGAAATGGGACGAAGTCTGGTTTTGCTCCCGCCACGAAGTGGGGGAGGGGGTTCTGACTTACGCTCAACTACCCGGGGTTGGATTAGACAAATTTTCCCTGATCGTCAATACCACTCCCCTGGGCATGTATCCAGATACCACAAGTTGTCCCAACATTCCATTTAATCAACTCGGGCCTGACCATTTTGTCTATGACCTGGTTTATAATCCTGCTGAAACCCTTTTTCTCAAAAATAGCAGTGAAGCCGGGGCCCACACCCAAAACGGACTCGCCATGCTGCATGCCCAGGCGGAAGCCGCCTGGGAACTTTGGATGCACTAACTCTCAAAAGCTCTTCAGAGAAATTTCCGCTTGATCCTGGATTTTAGCCTGGCTTTGCGCAAACCCGCATCTTCCTCAGTATCCTTCAGCGGTCCGTCGAAATCTGTGCCGCGCCGCAGAAAATACTTGAAAAAAGTGGATTGAGTGATCCCCCATTTTTGCAAGAACTGGCTGTTTCCATCATTTTTGGTAATCTTTTGCGTGGATTTGGCCTGAAAATGATAGACTTTGGCTGCGCCCACCCCCTTAAAAAGCCGTACGCCTGCCTGCCACAATTTCATGGAAAAATCCGGGTCAGACGACATGCCCGGGGAAAATTCCACACTGTAGCCACCCACCAATTCCCACAACCTGCGATGCACCACGTTGGGCGGCCAGGTGGCGCCCTGCCAGTCCATTTTGGTCAGTTGATTCTGCTGCTCCAATAATTCTTTTTCCCGAAAATCCCCCACATTCCCCCCAAAATCAAAAGGAGCCAGCACACAGGCGTTGCCTGTGTCACAGGGTTCGATCATGGTGCCCGAAAAGAAAAAATAATCGCTACCCGCCGCCTCAATCTCTTTCCAGAGAAATTCATCCCAACCAGGCAACACATACATGTCATCGTTCATGAAAACGATGTAATCCGTGCGGGCCAGGGAGGCGGCGGCATTCAGGGAAAAACAAACCCCCGCATTCTGTTCAGAATAAGTAAAATCCAGGCCCTGAGACTTCACCCAGTCCAGACTTCCTTCGCTGCCTTCGTTGACGTGTACGATCAACTGGTGGCGAAAAGAGGAGTTTTTGAGAATGCTTTCCACGCACAATTTCAGGTACTCCAGATTATTCCAGGAGGGGATCAGAATGGAGAATTTTGCCTCTGGAGAAGGAGAGGAATTCGCTGGAAAATACGTGATATGCGGGGCTTTCAGCAAAGGGATAAGTCAATTTACGCCTGAAATTAAGGGTTTTTTTGCCAAAAAAACCTTGTATTTTTAGGGTCCGAAAAATCAGACCACAAAAAATATTCTCCATTCATGGCCATTAACCTCAAGGATTCCAAATACTATTTCAACCGCGAACTCAGTTGGCTGGAGTTCAACTGGCGGGTTTTGGAAGAGGCCATGGATACCCATCACCCCATTCTGGAACGGCTGAAATTCATCTCGATATTCAGCTCCAACCTTGATGAATTTTTTATGATCCGCGTGGGGGGTTTGAAGGATCAGATCCATGCCCGCATCCACGAATTGCCCATTGACGGGATGAGTCCGCGGGAACAGATTGTGGCTATCTCCAACCAGGTGCATCCCCATGTGGAGATTCAGTCGCGGGTGTTGCTGGAGGATATTTTACCTGCTTTGCGACGCAAGGGATTGAGGATCCGCAATTTTGTGACCCTGCGGGCCGAACAAAAAGCTGAAATGAGGGTGTATTTCAAGGAAAAGGTATTTCCCGTGCTTACCCCCCTGGCCGTGGATCCGTCTCACCCTTTTCCCCAGTTGCGCAGCCTCGGCCTCAACCTGATCGTGGAACTGAAGGCACCTTTTGAAAAGGGAGATCCCAAAATCGCCGTGATTCCCCTGCCGCAAATTCTGAATCGTTTTGTGGAGGTACCTGGCAAAAATCCCCATGATTTTATCCTGCTGGAAGACCTGATCACCAATCACCTTGATTTGCTCTTCCCCAACATGCGCATCCTGAATGTTTCAGAATTCAGGGTGACCCGCAACGCGGACATGGACCTTTCCGAGGCCGAGGCCGACGACCTGCTCAAGCTGATCGAGCGGGAATTGCGTAAACGCAGGCTGGGCACGGTGGTGAGGCTGGAATTGCAGGAGAAAATGAGTGAGGAAAGTAAGCGATTTCTACGCGAAACCACTGGTCTCAAAGAGGAGGACATTTACGAAATCACGGGCTACCTCGACCTGGCTTCCTTCATGTTTCTCATGTCCCTGCCCTTGCCTGAGATCAAAGATCCTGAATTTACCCCGGCCCTGCGGGAGGAAATCACCAGTTCGTCCAGCATCTTCTCGGCCATTCGCAAACGGGGCATCCTGCTCTACCATCCCTACGACAGCTTCAACCATGTGGTGGAACTGGTGCAGGAAGCGGCCCGCGACCCCAAAGTACTGGCCATCAAACAGACATTATACCGCACCAGCGGAAAATCACCCATTGTGCAGGCCCTCAAGGATGCCGTGGCCAATGGCAAACAAGTAACGGCTTTGATTGAGCTGAAGGCCCGTTTTGACGAGGAAAATAACATTGGCTGGGCCAAGGAACTGGAGCGCTCGGGCGTAAACGTCGTGTACGGTCTGCTGGGTCTGAAGACCCATTGCAAGATCCTGATGATCATTCGCCGTGAAGCGGGCACCATCCGTCGCTACCTGCATCTGGGGACGGGAAATTATAACGACAAGACGGCCCGCATCTATTCTGATTTTGGCTACCTCACCTGTGACACGGATTTTGGTAAGGACGGTTCAGACTTCTTTAACCTCCTGACCGGCTATTCCAACCAGAAAGAGTGGCGCAAATTCATCATATCGCCCATCAACATGCGGTCGGAAATCTCTGCCCTGATCAAAAAGTGCGGCGACCAGCATACGGCCGAAACCCCCTCACGCATCCGCATGATCATGAATTCCCTCGTGGATCCTGAAATGATCCAGCGGCTGTATCAGGCTTCCATGGCGGGGGTGAAAATAGAATTGATCATTCGGGGAATCTGCTGCCTCAAGCCCGGGCTGAAGGGCATCAGCGAAAATATCACGGTGCGCAGCATCGTGGGCCGCTTTCTGGAGCACCCGCGGGTGTATTATTTTGAATACGGGGGAGAGGAAAAACTGGTCATTGGCAGCGCCGACCTGATGCAGCGCAACCTCAATCGTCGGGTTGAACTGGTGTTTCCCATTGAGGAAAGTGAGCACAGAGAGCGAATTCAGACGATTATGAATTACATGATGCTCGACAACCAAAAGGCACGGATTTTGCAAAGTGATGGTACCTGGATCAGGGCAACCCCTGCCAAAGGTGAAAAACCCCTCAACGCCCAGAATCATTTTCTGGAGCGGGCCGGGGAAAGACAACGGGTGATAGATACCATCCCTCAAAAAATGGATTAGCACATAAAAAGAATAAAAACGGGTTCTGAAGCGTTTCAAAGAGCAAAAACACCTTCAAAACCCCTGAGAAAAGCCAAATCAGAGAATATGAAAAAGAATTTTACCAAACTCAGCCTGCTTGCCCTTGCCCTCCTCCTGATGATTGCACCCGCAGTCAATGGTCAGGCCCACGAAACACCCAAAGCTGTGACCGTGGAAGGTGACATGGCGCCCCTGCCTGCTTTTGCCTTTGCCAATCTGGACGGAACCCAGCTAACACCTGAGGCGCTGCCTCAGAATATGCCCGTGATCTTCTTTTATTTTGATCCAGATTGCGAGCACTGCCAGCAGGAAGCCAAATGGGTGGCTGAAGCCATTGGACCGGGCGAAAAAGGAGATAAATTCACGGGAATCAGCCTGGTATGGGTTTCCTGGGGAGAAATGGATGCCATTCAAAACTTCAAAGACACCTTTTTTGCCGGGGTGAAGCACGACAATCTCATCTTTTGCAAAGACACGGAATACATGATCGACGAGTATTTTGGTTACAGCGAAGTGCCCAGCATCTATGTGTATAATAACAAATGGCTGCGCACCGCGTCCTTCAAAAATGAGACCCATCCCACGATCCTCATTCCCAAAGCCTGGAAATAAAAAGGAACTTTAAGTGAAAGGCCCCTTTTTCCAGAAATTGGAAAGAGGGGTTTTTCTTTTTGAGGAAATGTGGGTTCCAGTGGTTTTTGGCTAATAGAAAATGACAATTGGGGTGAAGTAACGCGAAGCACGCAAAGATTTTTGGACCCGCGTCTCGTTGGTCGTGGTGGCAATCCCGATAGCAATCGGGATCGCTAAGCTGGACGTTTTATTTGCATATTGTCTTTGCGATCTTTGCGTTACCCGTTACTCAAAGATTGCCCCCAAACCCACTCATAATCCTTTTTTTCAGGATAAAGCAGCCTGGGTAGGACGGTTTAATAAATTGGTATTAAATTGCACCCCTGACAGAATTCATGAATTCCGAAACCAAACCCTTACAATAATGACCTTAAAAGAAAAAATATCTGACCTGATCAAGGACGCCATGCGTGCCAAAGACCAGGGAGCCCTGCGGGCTCTCCGTGCAGTGAAATCAGCCATTTTGCTGGCTGAAACGGCTGAAGGAGCCAATGGATACATCAGCTCTGAAGATGAACTCAAATTGCTCATGAAGCAGGCCAAGCAGCGCAAAGATTCTGCCCAGCAGTTTCGTGACAACGGTCGCGACGACCTGGCCCAGACAGAGGAGGAAGAGCTGGCTGTGATCGAAAATCTCCTGCCTAAACCGCTGACCGAGGCCGAAATTGAAGCTGAAGTGAAAGCCATCATTGCTGAAACGGGTGCCAGTGGCATGAAAGACATGGGCAAAGTGATGGGCCTGGCCACCAAAAAAATGGCTGGAAGGGCCGAAGGTGGTACCATTTCAGGCATGGTGAAAAAAATACTGGCTTCCTGAAATGCCTGAAGGACTGACTTTCATTGACATCATTGCTGCCATAGGCATTGGTTTTGGCCTGATTCGCGGCTGGACCAACGGCATCATCAAGGAAGTGGCCGGCCTGATTGGCGTGGTGCTGGGTATTTGGGCGGGGTTTCGCTTTGCCTTCATTTTCGCCAATTATTACCAGGAAAATTTTGAGTTGCCCGAGGCAGTCATACCCTTCCTGGCCTTCCTGACGGCCTTTATTCTGGTGCTGGTCATCGTGTTTTTCATCGGCAGAATGCTCAAATTTCTGTTGGATAAAACCAATCTTTCCGTCCTGAACCAGGCCTCGGGCGCCTTATTTGGTGGATTGAAATTTGCCTTTCTGGTTGGATCGCTGATCGGGTTGATTGGAAAAGCTGGCTTCATTTCTGAGGAAACCAAAGGAAAATCCATTGCCTATCCCTTCCTTACCACCTATTGCGAGGGAGTAATGGAATATTCCATTGGCCTTATCCCGGCTGCCAAAAACGTATTCAAGGACATGGACGAATACTTCGATAAAATTCAGGGTGAAAATGCCCCTGAAGGAGGTGATTCGGACGATACAACCCCGGAGGAACAGCCCCGCAATGGTGCTGGTACTTGACAATTACGATTCCTTCACCTGGAATCTGGTCGATTTGTTGCGGCGCTATCTGCCCGAAGTGGTGGTGAAGCGCAACGATGAAATTACCTGTGCAGAGGCCCTGAGTTTGTCCATTCGTGGACTGCTGATTTCCCCCGGACCAGGCCGGCCTGCTGACAGTGGCATTTGCCTGGAAATTTTGGGTAAAATTTCCCCTGAAATTCCCGTTCTGGGTGTCTGCATGGGCATGCAGGTCATGGCTGAAGCCACAGGCGGCCGCCTGAAACATGCTCTTGAGCCCATGCACGGGCGCACCTCGCTGATCCAACACGACGGCCGCGGCGTATTTCACCAGGTTCCTAATCCCACGGAAATCATGCGTTATCATTCCCTGGTGGTGGACCCTGAAACCCTGTCGCCCGACTGGGTGATTTCGGCCCGCACCCGTGAAGGCGAAATCATGGGCATGCGTCACCTCAACCTGCCTTGGGAAGCCGTTCAGTTTCATCCCGAATCTGTACTCAGTATGGACGGACCTGGCATGGTGCAAAACTGGTCTGAGCAGGTTTTAACCCTGACTTCAGGCTGATTTTTCACCTTTTCAGGACAATTTTGAGCTTGGTTTTGAAAAGAAATCCCTTGATAATCAGCATGGTTGCGTGAATCAGGTAAGAATTCACAGGAAATTTCATACTTTTAGCGCTGACAAAGGCATTAGATTTGCGTTAATCCCGTAAAATGGGACGATTAAAATCAGGGTAACCAATCCCACCAACTCAAAACCAAAATTCTTCGCCATGCACGCCAGGATGCTTATCTCAGACTCGATTCCCCCGGCCAAGGTCACTGACAAGGTAGGGAGGGTAATGAATTGGATGACGGAGTTCAAGGTGAATTTCCTGCCAGTTCTGGACGGTGAAAAACTCGCCGGGATCATCTCTGAAGATGATCTGATTGAGGTCGAAAGTGATGACCTGACCCTGGCTGCCGTGCCCATGGCTTTCCCTGAAAATACTTTTGTATTTGAAGACAGCCACATTTACGAAGTGGCACGCATGTTTGCCCTGTACAAGCTGGATGCCCTGCCTGTGATGGACAATCATTCTCACTATCTGGGCATGATCACCCTCAGAGACATTGTGGAGCACCTTTCTCTGGCCCTTAATGTGCATGAACCTGGCGGCATTATCGTGCTGGAAGTGCCTCACAACGGCTACCACCTTTCAGAAATCGGCCGCATTTGCGAAAGCAACGATGCCAAAGTGCTCAGCCTCACGGTCAATAATTCCAGCAATCCTCAGCGCATGCTGGTCACCCTGAAGCTCAATCTGCGCGAACTCACCCGCCTGATCGCCACCTTTGAGCGCTTCAATTACGACATTCACAACGTAATTTTCGACTCAGAACAGCTGCAGGATTACCGCGAAAACTTTGAAGCCCTGGTCAAATACCTGAGCATGTGAGGTTGCAGAAATCCCATTCGTTATAACTTTCCCATTAAATCTTCCTCCTTTTATGCCTTTGTCGGGGCTGAGGCTTCTTAATTTCACCAAATTGGGCTAAATTCGGGTTGGGAGTGAAAAAAAATTCCCTTCAACCAACTGATTTTTGCCTGATCTGATTGCGTCCCTTCTTTAAACCATATCAAATTGTCCTGCTGGCTCTGATTCTGCTGCTATCTCCTGCCAAAATGTGGGGGCAGCTGGTGGCGTCGCAAATCCTCACCCTTGATTCCATTGAAGTGACGGGCAATAAGCGCACCAAATCTTTTACCCTTTTGCGCGAGCTTCCAGTGAAAGTGGGGGATCAAATACCCCTGGCTGACCTCGAAAAAGTCAAGGAATCCTGCTATAATAACGCCTACAATACCCAGCTGTTCACCCGGGTGGACGTCAGTCATACGATTGAAGGGTCGTCTCTGACCCTGAAATTTGAGGTACGGGAACGCTGGTACATCTGGCCTGTGGCCTATGTATCGTTTGAGGAACGGAGTTTTAATGAGTGGTGGCAAAACAGGGATCTGGATCGCCTGGTATATGGCGGGGGCCTCATTTTTGAAAATCTGACCGGCCGCCACGACGACATGAGCGTGTATGGACAACTGGGTTATTCGCGTCGCTTTTCCATGGGTTATCAGCGTCCGTTCCTGTTTCCCAAAGCCAAAATTGGGGCAGAGTTTGGTTATAATTATGTCAATTACAAAGAAATTGGCTTTGGCACCAAGGACTCCTACCTGCAATTGGCCCGCCTGAAAGGTACGCCCATGCAGATTCAGCATCTGGGTTATGTAGAATTTTTCAAACGATTTACCCCGCGGAAAAAACTGTTGCTGGGTGCGATGTTCAATTATTTCAATCCTTCAGACTCCATTCTTGAATACAATGACCGTTACCTGACCACGGGCAGCAATAACGAATATTATCCTTCAATTTACCTCTCTTACCGCAACGATCAGCGCGACTGGGCCAGCTATCCCCTTTCGGGTTACAAATACTATTTCATTCTGCGCCAATCTGGCTTGCCCGGGTTGGGCACCGCCCACTTTTTGCGCATCAGCATGGGATTTTCACACCACATTCCCCTTTCAAAGCGCTGGAATATTGCCTACGGCAGCCAGAATTTCATCCTGTTGGGCAAAAAAGTCCCCTTTTTCGACAAGTTTTTCGTGGGATGGGGAGAAAATGTACGCGGCTACGAACGGTACGTAATCGACGGATCTTTCATCAACATAAGCAAAGCTGAACTCAAATTTGCCCTCATCCCCCGGCAAATGGTTCATATTAAATACATTCCCCTGAAAAAATTCCGCGATCTGCCTGTTGGCTTGTACCTGACCCTCTTTTCTGATTTTGGTTATGTGATGGATGAGACATTTAGTAATTTTGACCAAACCCTGAAAGACCGCATGCTTGCCTCGGCTGGAGTTGGGGTCAATTTTTTGACCATGTACGACCTGCTGATCAGGTTTGAATATTCCCGCAATCTGCTGGGGCAACCTGGCTTTCAGTTTGGTACCAAGATACCCATAAGATGAAATTAGCCATATTGGGCCGTTGGACAGACAGGACAGACCTTGGGGTGCTGCGCGATTTTTTCCAGTTTCTGGAAGCCCAGGGTATTCAGTTTCGCATCCACCACGATTACGCAGGGGAGTTGCTTGAACGTGATCCAAAATTGAAAGACTGGATTGATTCAAGGGTATTTTCCGAACAGTCAACCCTGAAAAATTGTGATTTTGCCTTCAGTTTTGGCGGGGACGGTACCCTGCTCAATACGGTGCGCTTTGTGGGCCCCACGGAAGTGCCCATTCTGGGCGTAAATTTTGGTCGCCTTGGCTTTCTGACCAATACTCTGCAGGAAAATCTGCAATCCACCACCCTGGAGCTGGTCAAAGGCATGTTTCGCATAGATTCGCGGGTGGCCATGAGTGTGGAATCTGATCCCAAAGGACTGTTTGGCAACACCAATTACGGCCTCAACGACCTCACCATCCACAAAAGTTCCTCCAACGAAATGATCACCGTGCATACCTACATCAATGGGGAATTTCTGAATTCCTATTGGGGCGACGGACTGATCATAGCCACCCCCACGGGCTCAACTGCCTATTCACTGTCCTGCGGCGGTCCCATTATCCATCCCAACGCAGATGCATTTGTGATCACGCCTGTGGCACCACATTCGCTCACGGTCAGGCCCGTGCTGATTCCTGACTCGTACGTGATTTCTTTTGAAATTGAATCCCGGGCAGGTCAGGCCATGGTCGCCATGGATACCCGCACGGAGTTGGTCAACGAAAAGACTGAAATTGCCATTCGCAAGGCTGATTTTCGGGTTAATCTGGTGCGCACCATTTCCTCCAATTATCTCGACAACCTGCGCGAGCGCATGATGTGGGGTAAGGACCGCCGCAACTGATAATAAACCTGAAAATCCTGGATTATTCGCTCACAACGCTCCTGGATGATGTCTGGCCGGGTAAGCAAAGCGATAAAAATTGAGGTTTGCGATATAATTGGTACGGAATTGGCTGTACAGATGAATTATAACAAGGGATTGGTGGTGGAAAGGGACGGGGTAAGAAAAGAGTAAAAATAAACGGACTCCCCTGTTGGATTAATTTAAAATTCGAAATAAATTTGTGCAGATGCAGTTCCGAATCGCATTATTCTTTTTGCTGATTGTTCTGGTAATCTCCTCCTGTCATAAACAATACCTGCTTGGGTATTACAGTCAGGAAGAATTTTTTCAGGCTTGCGAATGGAAAACAAAGGTCAACGAGAAATATGAGCCCAAATCCGAATGGATGGACTCCATTGCAACAATTCGCGATTCGGTAGATGTTCGCATATTTTTGGGTACGTATTGTCCCGACAGCAAAAAGTGGGTTCCCCGCTTTTTGAAGTTGAGACCCAGCCTTCCAATCAGTCATTTGGAAATCGTTTCCATTGACACGACGAAGAAGGATGTTAAGGGTTTAGCGGGCAAAGCGGGAATCAGAAAGATTCCGACTTTTATCTTTTACAAGGGTGACCTCGAAATTGGGAGGATTACCGAAAAACCCGGAATGCGCCTTGAAAAGCGCATTTTTAGGGAGCTCAAAAATTTGTGAATAACTTTTTTATTTAAGGGAAAGATAGCTATATTTGTTTTGGTGAAAAATTACCAAACTACCTGTTTCGTTAACAAATTATAAGTAATATCACGGTTTGCTATGAAAATTTTCAGATTACTGGTTGTATTGGTGGCGGTAATGTGGTTTTTCCAGGATGCTTCGGCTCAATTCCGTAGCCGATACTTTTACGTTGGAGGCTCCCTCGGGGTTACCAACTACAAAGGCGACCTGGACGACAACTTTACTCTGAAGTTTACAAAACCCGGTGTGGGTTTGGTAGGCGGTTACAAATTTCATCCCCATATGGGTTTGCGTCTTGCCTTCAACCAAGGCTGGATGAAAGCTTCAGATGCGCAGGCTGCAACTGACAAAGCCCGTATTCGTCGGAATTTGAGCTTCCGCTCTCCGATTACCGAGGCAAGCCTTTGCCTCACTTACGAATTCTTTGCCAACGACAGAAAATACAAATTCCGCCCTCAATATACTCCCTACCTCGTGGGTGGTATTGCTGCATTTGTATTCAACCCCCAGGCCAAACTGGGTAACGAATGGATTGATTTGCAGCCCCGCGGCACCGAAGGACAATATCTGCCCGGTTGCCCCGACTGTCCTCAGCCCTACTCTCTCGTACAGATTGCCATTCCCTTTGGAGTTGGCTTGCGCTACAGCCTCACCGACCGGATTGACCTCCACTTCGAAGTGGCCATGCGCAAAACCTTTACCGATTACCTCGATGACGTGAGCGGTGAATACCCTGATATGGACGCCCTCCGTGCTTCTGATCCTACTGCTTACCTTCTCTCCGACCGTATCGATCGCTCGGTTTACCCTGAAGGAGCCAAGTACTGGAACGGTATTCGTGGTGACAAAACCCAGGACGACTGGTATGTAATGTCAATGGTTTCTGCGACTTACATCCTGGATTGGGTAAAATGTCCTAAATTCAGATAATATCAGAGATACATTTACGTATATAAGAAGCGTGCCGAAGTTGATCGGCACGCTTTTTCTTTATAAAAGCCGGGAGCCAAAGCGCAGGGAACTATTTTTACCCTTAAAAACGCCTCAGTAACCGGAATTTAACGATTCCTTTTTGTAAATTGCGCTTCATTTGAAAATGAGCCTGATCAGGGATAATATCGACACCCAAAAATTGCCCCAGCATGTCGCCATCATCATGGATGGCAACGGCCGCTGGGCGCGCAAGAGAGGGGGTCTCCGGATCCTTGGTCACCGATCTGCAATCAAGGCAGTTCGCGACACCATCGAGGGTGCAGCCGAAATCGGGTTGAAATATGTCACTTTGTATGCATTTTCGACCGAAAACTGGAACCGCCCACAGGCCGAAGTCAATGCCCTGATGGAATTGCTGGTCAATACCATCAAAAAGGAAACCCCCACCCTGATGAAAAACAGAATCAGGCTGCGGGCCATCGGCAATCTCGGGGACCTGCCCCCCAATTGCCAGAATAATCTGGCAGAATCCATGGAAGTAACTTCCGCCAACGATCACATGACCCTCACCCTGGCCCTGAGCTACGGTGGGCGCTGGGA
The DNA here is from genome assembly GCA_020635905.1 of Bacteroidia bacterium. Classification (GTDB taxonomy): domain Bacteria; phylum Bacteroidota; class Bacteroidia; order J057; family JADKCL01; genus JACJYV01. The sequence continues at coordinate 810,820 of JACJYV010000002.1, read as the reverse complement.
TATGCTGGCCGCCATTCGCAAACTGGCCACCAAGGCTGTCCAGGGCGAAATTTCCCCGGAAGACATCGACGAAAATTTACTCAGACAACACATGAGCACGGGCTTTTTACCCGACCCCGAGCTCCTTATCCGCACTTCAGGTGAATTCAGGATCAGCAATTTCCTCCTCTGGGAAATCGCCTATGCCGAAATTTACATCACACAAAAACTCTGGCCCGACTTCAGAAGGGAAGACCTGTTTGAAGCCATCCTGAATTACCAGGGACGGGAGAGAAGATTCGGAAAAACCTCAGAACAAATTACCGCCTGATGAAGAATGCACTGTTAATTTCCCTTTTTGTGTGCCTGATTTGGGCCCCGCTGCTGGCCCAGGTTGAGATCGATTATAATCGACCCACCCAGTATGAGATTGGGGGCATAACCGTTGAGGGAACAGAATTTTCAGACAAATTTGCCATTGTGGCCTACTCGGGCCTTAAAGTGGGAGATGTGATTTCTATTCCCGGAAATGAGATTACAGACGCCATCAAGAAGCTTTGGAAGCAAAATATTTTTTCAGATGTGCGGGTGGAAGTGGACAATATTACCAACGGGAAGATTTTCCTGGTCATCAGGATTGGGGAGCGTCCGCGTATTTCGAAATTTGGATTCAATAAATCCATTCCCAAAAGTCAGGCCGACGACCTGCGTGAAAAGGTACGTTTCGTGCGGGGAACCATTTATACGCCTGAGAAAGAAACCCGCGGTATCCGGGTTATTCGCAATTATTACGTTGAAAAAGGCTATTATAATACCAAGGTAAACATCATCAGTTTCCCTGATTCCACCATGGCGAATGGGGTGGAACTCAAGATCATAGTGGACAAAGGTCCCCGCATTAAGGTCAATAAAGTGCGGGTGGAAGGAAACCAGGAATACAGCGATGGCAAACTGGTGCGCAAAATGAAGGATATCAAGGAGCGCAGATGGTGGCGGGTTTGGTCAAGATCGAAATATCTGCCGGGCAAAATGAATGCCTCCACGCAGAACATCGTGGATTTTTACAACAGCATGGGTTACCGTGATGCGAAGATCATTTCTGATACCGTTAAAAGCTATGATGATAAGTCCATTGACGTTGAATTGAAGATTTTCGAAGGCCAGCAATATTATTACCGCAACATCACCTGGACCGGAAATTACAAATACTCTGGAGACTCCCTGGGCATGTTTTTGGGCATTGAAAAGGGAGATGTGTACAATTCAGAAAAACTTAACCGCCGCCTGACGGGCGACCCCACGGGTGGCGACATCAGTTCCCTTTATCTCGACGACGGATACCTTTTCTTCAACGTTGACCCGGTGGAAGTGCTGGTGGAGGGGGATTCCATTGACATTCAGATGCGTGTATTTGAAGGTCCCCAGGCCACCATTGGCAAAATCATCATTGAGGGGAATACCAAAACGAGTGACTACGTCATTCTGCGTGAATTACGCACCCTGCCTGGACAGAAATTCAGCCGTTCAGACCTGATCCGCTCTCAAAGGAATATCGTGAACCTGGGTTATTTCAACCAGGAAAACATGAACGTACTGCCCATTCCAGACCCCTCTACGGGTACGGTGGATATCAAGTATGTGGTGGAGGAACGCCCTTCTGACCAGCTGCAGGTGCAGGGAGGTTGGGGTGGCCGCCTTCGCGATCCCAATACTGGCGATGTCATCGCTGGTGGATTTGTGGGCACGGTCAACCTGGCCTTCAACAACTTCTCGACCAAGCGATTTTTCAAGCCAGAAGCCTGGCGACCCGTGCCTTCGGGTGATGGCCAAAAGCTGACCGTAGGTCTGCAAATGAACGGGGTGGGCTGGCAAAATTACTTCGTATCCTTCCTGGAGCCCTGGCTGGGTGGCAAAAAACCCAATTCGCTGGGAGCCAGTCTAAGCTATTCAATCAACCGCTCCACGGCTTCGGGTTTTCAGATGAAAAACCTCTCCACCTCCATTGACTTTGGCAAGCGCCTCAAAATTCCGGACGATTACTTCCAGTCCGTGACTTCCATTGGTTATAAAAACTACGACCTGACCAACGCGAGCGCCTATTTTGGCTCGCTCAGCTTTGAAGACGGATTCATCAATATCCTTACCCTCAAGCAGGCCATCAGCCGTACCAGCGTGGATGCTCCTTTGTATCCCCGTTCGGGTTCAACCCTTTCCCTTTCTGTGGAAGGAACCCCGCCCTATTCGCTGTTCAATACCAAAGTGGATTACTCCAAACTTCCTGATAACGAGAAGTTTAAATTACTGGAATACCACAAATGGTCATTCACCTCCACCTGGTATTATTCCGTGTTCAAAAATCTGGTCGTTCGTCCCCAGGTCAGAATGGGATTCCTTGGAACCTACAATCCTGACTACGGAATATCACCCTTCGAGCGCTTCAACATGGGCGGCAGCGGCTTTGGCCAGTTCAACTTCTTCGGACAGGAATTCATCTCCATGCGTGGATACAAGAGCAATGCCATTGGTCCCCGCGGGGCAAACGGAGCCCAGCAGGGCGGCAGTATTTTCAATAAATACTCCATTGAATTGCGTTACCCGCTTACGCTCAATCAGGCTGCGCCTATTTGGGTACTGGGCTTCCTGGAAGCTGGAAACTCCTGGCTGGGTTTCAAAGAATACAAACCATTCGAACTTAAGCGCGCCGCCGGAGGTGGCATAAGAGTTGTAGTACCCATGATTGGATTGCTGGGTGTGGACCTGGGCTATGGATTTGATTCCGTGACTCCCACTTCAGGGCCCTCCAAATGGCAATTCAACTTCGTGATTGGACAAGAATTTTAATAAATAACCACAGAATGAAAAAGATATTTGCCCTTGGAATCCTGTTAATCCTTTTGGGAAATCTGACCTTTGCCCAGAAATTTGGATACATTGATTCCCAGTCAATTCTGGAAAAAATGCCTGCCTACCAGGCTGCACAGCAGGAAATTGATCAGATTTCAGCCAAATGGCAGGCCGATCTGGAAGAAAAATACAAAGTCATTGAGAAGAAATACAAGGACTACCAGGCCGAGGCCGTGCTCCTGCCCGATGACGTAAAGAAATCCAGGGAAGAGGAAATCTTTGCCCTGGAGCGGGAAGCCAAAGACTATAAAAAGGAAAAATTTGGCTACGACGGCGAGTTGTACAAATTGCAGGACGAAAAGATCCGTCCCATTCAGGATCAGATATTTGAATCTGTGGCCAAAATCGCCGAGAGCAAGAAACTGGACATCATTCTGGATAAGTCCGCGGATACTGGCATCATCTATGCAAATCCACTCTATGACCGTACCAAAGACGTATTAAACATGATGGGCATTAAGGAGTAATGGGTCAACCCGTTTAAAACTAAGGGAATAATTATTACCTTTGCCCCGTTAAAATCGAAAATATGAAAATGAAAAGCATTCTGGCCGTTCTGGCCCTCCTGATGGCGCTCTCCACCACCGGGTTCGCTCAGGTAAAGATTGGCTATACCAACATTGAATTGGTGCTTGCCTACATGCCAGAGGCCAAACAGGTTGAACAAACCCTGGCTACATATCAGAAAAAACTGGCTGAAAAACTTCAGATTAAACAGCAATTTGCCCAAACCAAACTGCAGGAATACATGGAATTGCGGGAAGCCAACAAACTTTCCCCCACGGAAGATGAATCCCGCCAAAAGGAATTGCAACAGCTCGATCAGGAAATCCAGAAGGAAGCAGCTGATGCAGAGCAAAAGCTGATGCAAAAACGGGAAGAGCTTCTGTTGCCCGTGCTGGAAAAACTCCAGAATAAAATTGACGAAGTGGCCAAATCCAACGGATTTACCTACATCCTCAACCAAACCACCAGCACAGGGGTTTCCACCATTCTGTTTGGACCCGAGGAAAATGACATTACCGAAAAGCTGATGACGGCGCTCGGCATTCAGATTCCCAAGGGCAACGAATAATCCCCAAAAACAGATCAGATGAAGAAATTCAAAATATTTTTGATAGGTGCATTGCTGATGATTGGGGTAAACAGCCTGCTTCAGGCCCAGGACCCCAAGATTGGCTACACCAATATTGAAATGCTGCTGAGCTACTACAAGCCTGCTGAGGGAATCAATCAGCAGTTGCAGAAGTACGGTGCCCAGCTGGAGCAGGCCCTGAAGAGCAAGGAATCCTATTTCCAGACCAAATACGCTGAGTATCAGGAAAAAACCCAGGTCAACGGGTGGCGCTCTGAAGACGAAAAGAAGGCTGCTGAAGCAGAATTGCAAAAACTGGACAAGGAAATTCAGGATACTGCTCAGGAATCTGAATACCGCCTGATGGCCAAGCAACAGGAACTCATGCAGCCCATCCTGGACAAAATCCAGGAAAAGATCAACGAAGTGGCCAAGGAAGGGGGATTCACCTATATCCTCAACCAGACTTCGGGCATGAACATCCTCTATGGCATCGAAACCATGGATGTCACGGATAAAATGGCGGCCAAACTTGGCATTACCCTTCCTCCCAAAGAACAAAAATAAATTCCCGGGCAGGAAAATCAGATTGGTCATGTCTGTAGTAACGGGCGTGGCCAATTTGGTTTAAAACCCAATCAGATGAGCAACCCGCGACTTCCCATTGGTGTATTTGATTCTGGTCTGGGCGGCCTCACCATCGTGAAGGCCATGCAGGAACTGATGCCCGGCGAGTCCATCATTTATTACGGCGACACGGCGCACCTGCCTTACGGGGATAAATCTGCCGAACTGGTGCGGGAATATGCGATCGGGATCACCCGTTTTTTGTGCAAAAAAGGGGTCAAAGCCATTGTGATTGCCTGTAATACTGCCTCGGCCGTGGCGCTGGATGCGGTGATAGCAGAAGCGGGCGGCCTGCCCGTTTTCAACGTGATCGAGCCTGCGGCCAGGGAAGCCCTGGCCCACAGTGAATCCCGCCAGATCGGGGTGATTGGCACCAAAACCACCATCTCCTCGGGAGTGTATCCCCGCACCATTGCAGGAATGGCGCCAGAGGCGCGGGTGGTGCAAAAAGCGACGCCTTTGCTGGTGCCCCTGATCGAAGAAGGCTGGCTCCACAATACCATCAGCCGCGAAGTGATCGAGGCTTACATGTCAGATACGGGCTTTTTCAACATTGATGCCCTCATTCTGGGCTGCACCCACTACCCCCTGGTCAAAGACGAAATTGCCAAATATTTCAAGCGAAATTTCACCCACAAAGTCGAGGTGGTGGATTCCTCCCTGGCGGTGGCCGAGGCCATTCGCAATGCCCTTACCGCAGCAAATCTAATGAATGAAGCAGGCAAGGTGGAGCATTCCTACTTCGTATCCGACTTTTCCCGCAATTTTGAAGACGGAGCCAAACTCTTCCTGCGGCAGTCCGTTTCCTTTCAAAAAGCCGAAAATTAATCCCCTCCCGGCCAAACTTCAGCTGCTCCCGAAAGTTATCAAAATGAAATTCGGGTTTGCACCCTTTTTACCCTGATTTATCCTAAATTGCGGCTAAAATCCAGCAGGAATTGGACCTTCTTCCACTCATACTCCGCATTGTCATCTGCCTGGTCTTCATCGCAGTGTATGCGCTTGTGGCTGTCTATGCCGAACGGAAGGTTTCTGCATTCATTCAAAATCGTTTGGGACCCATGGAAACAGGCCCTTTGGGCCTCTTTCAGACCGCAGCTGACATTCTGAAACTCCTGTTGAAGGAAGGCATTATCCCCAAAGACGCGGATAAAATTCTCTTTGTGGCCGCGCCCATTGTGATCTTCGTCTCGGTCTTTGCGGGCCTGGCCGCCATTCCTTTTGGCCCCGACAATACAGGTGCTTTGCTGAATGTGGGACTGCTTTTCATCATGGCGATTGTTTCCGTGGACGTAATTGGCCTGCTGATGGCGGGTTGGGGTTCCAATAATAAATACGCCTTGCTGGGTGCCCTGCGTTCCGTTTCCCAGATTCTCAGTTATGAAATTCCCGCGGGAATTACCTTGTTGGCCGCCGTAATGATGTACGGCACCCTCAATCTGCATGAAATTTCTCTCGCTCAGGGCACTTATTCCCCCGAACCCGTGCTATTCCTGGGCATTTGGGACGTGACTTCCATTGGCGGGGTGGTGAGTTGGGCCATTTTCAGGTATCCCCATTTGATTGTGGCTTATCTGATCTATTTTATCGCTTCGCTGGCTGAATGCAACCGCGCCCCTTTTGATATTCCAGAAGCAGAATCTGAACTGGTTTCGGGCTTTCACCTGGAATATTCAGGCTTTCGCTTCGCCATCATATTTCTGGCCGAGTACGCCAATATGTTTTTGGTGGGGCTGCTGGCAGCTTTGGTCTTTTTGGGTGGATGGAATACTCCCCTGCCCAATTTGGGCTCTTTTGCCCTGGCCGACTGGACTTCAGGCGAACCCGGCACCTTCGCAGGCGCAGCCTGGGGCACCCTTTGGATTCTGCTCAAAGCCTTCGCGGCCGTGCTTGCCCACATGTGGATCCGCTGGACCCTGCCCCGCCTGCGGGTGGACCAACTTCTGAAAATGAGCTGGAAGGTGCTGACCCCGCTGGCTTTTTTACTGTTCATGATTTCCGGGATCGTCAAATTGCTGGAGGTGTATCAGGGATGAATGGCTTGTTCAAATATCTGATTCGCACATCCCGTGTTTTTCGCAGCATGGTCAAAGGCATGTTACTGACCTTCAATTACCTGAGAAAGGGATTGCGGCGGCGGAAACCAGTGGGTGTGCAGGATCCAGGATATTTTACAGAAGCCCGGGGACCCGTCACGATTCAGTATCCGCAGGAAACCATTCCCGTGCCCGACAAGGGGCGCTACCGTCTGCACATGGAGACGGACGACTGCATTGGCTGTGATAAATGTGCCCGAATTTGCCCTGTGGATTGCATTACCATTGAGACTTTCCGCGCGGATGGCGACCTGGGCCGCACCTCAGATGGCACCATGAAGCGCCTGCATCTGCCCGTTTTCGACATTGACATGGGCAAATGCATGTTTTGTGGATTGTGTACCACGGTTTGCCCGACAGAGTGCCTGATCATGACCAAGGTGTATGATTACAGCGAATTTGACCGGGATAATCTGGTGTATCATTTTGGGGGAATGAGTCCTGAAGAGGAAGCCAAAGTCAGATTGGAAACAGAGATTTCACTGGAAAAGAAAAAGCAGGAGAAAGCAGCAGCTGCGCCAGTTTTAAAGCAAAAGCCCGTTTTGGTGCGGCGTGAAGTTCCTGAGAAAGAAGAAAATGGAGATGAATCTCCCGAAAAACCTGCCCTGAAAAAGCCAGCCCTGGGTAAACCCGTGATTAAAAAGACAGAAGAAGGTGAAGGGGAATCAAAAGAAAAAGCTGATGAGGAAAATCAGGAAAAGCCAGTTTTGAAAAAGCCTTTCATGCCGCGGCCCATCCTCAAAAAGCCAGTTACTGAAAGTGAACCCACGGACAATCCTGCAAGTGAGACTCAGAGTGAGGAGGAAAATCAGGCAAAGCCTGAGAAGCCTGCGCTGAAAAAGCCCATGATGAAGCGTCCCATCATGAAAAAGCCCGACGAAGCAGATAAGGAGGAGGGAACATGAATCTGGAAATGATCGTTTTCATCCTTTTTGCGGCCCTGACCCTGGTGGCGGGACTGGGGGTGGCGATTTCACGGAATGTGGTTTACTCTGTCTTTCTGCTGTTTGTGATCCTGTTTGGGATGGCGGCCCTGTATGTATTGGCAGGGGCGGAATTTCTGGCTGTATCTCAGATCCTGATTTATGTGGGCGGGATTTTGATTCTGCTCTTGTTTGGGGTGATGCTCACGCACAAAGTGCGTGAAATGAAGCCCCGTTCTGGAATTGTCAATCTCCTGCCCGGACTGGGCGTGGCCGGCGGCCTGATGGCCGTACTGTTTTATGTACTGGGCAAAGCAAATTTTCCCGAAACCCCTCCTGCACCCACCCAGTTGGTGGATACCAAAGCGCTGGGACTGGAAACTGTGACCCATTTCCTGTTACCTTTTGAGGTGATTTCCATCCTGCTGCTGGTCGCTTTGATCGGCGCGGCTTACATTTCCCGTAAATCAGAATCCCCCGAAAATCCCACCTCATGATCCCAACCAGTTGGTATATCATCATTGGAATCTTCCTGTTTTGTCTGGGAGTATTTGCCGTGATCACCCGACGCAATACTGTGATCGCTCTGATTGGGATCGAACTGATGCTCAATGCGGCCAACCTCAACTTTGTGGCCTTTGGGCGCATGCAGGTAAATCCGTTTGAAGGACAAATGGCAGCCCTTTTCGTGATTGTGCTGGCTGCGGCCGAGGTCGCCGTGGGACTGGCCATCGTTTTGAACGTGTACAAACGCTATCGCACCGTCAATCTGGACGAAATAGACACCCTCAGCGACGAATAAATGAAATTGCTGCCCCACATACTGCAAAATACCCACCCCGACCTGATGCGGGTGGTTTTGCTGGCCATGGGCATGCCCTTGCTGAGTTTTCTGGTGTTTGTGTTTTTTGGGAAAAAACTACCCAAAGGGCGGGATTGGATGGCAGCTGGCCTTCTGGGTGTGGCTACCCTGCTATCTGGCTGGGTGCTGATTCAATTCTGGGGAGAACTCAATCCCCAGGATTCTGCCCGCCTCACTCTCAACTGGATGCAGATCGGGGATGGCTCCATGGGATTTACCCTGGGCCTTTGGGTGGATCGCACCGCAGCCCTGATGCACTTTTTGGTGAATTTGATTACCCTGCTGGTGCATATTTTTTCCCAGGAATACATGAAAGGCGATCCCCGCCTGGATAAATACTGGGCCTACCTCGGCCTGTTCAGCTTTTCCATGCTGGGCATCGTGCTGTCGTCAGGACTGCTGACCATGTTCATTTTCTGGGAATTGGTGGGATTTTCATCCTATCTGCTGATTGGCTTTTGGCACCAAAAGAAAGGACCTGCCGCCGCCAGTATGAAGGCCTTTATCGTGAACAGAATTGGCGACGTGGGATTTCTGATCGGGATTCTGATTGTGTTGGTGCATTTTCGAACCACAGAATTTGCCGTGCTGCTCGAGGCAGGCAGCCTCTGGACGGAGCCGGGCACCATGCCCGCCTGGCTTACCCTGGCCGGCTTCTGCCTGATTTGTGGGGCCCTGGCCAAGTCGGCCCAGCTGCCCTTGCAGATCTGGTTGCCCGATGCCATGGAAGGGCCCACCCCCGTTTCCAGTCTCATCCACGCCGCCACCATGGTGGCGGCGGGGGTATTCATGCTGTTTCGCATTGCGCCCCTGCTGAGCCCCGAAGTGAAAATGACCCTGATGATTCTGGGCGCTCTGACCGCTTTTCTGGCGGCCCTTTCTGCCACTGTGCAGACAGATATCAAGCGAATTCTCGCCTATTCCACCATTTCCCAACTCGGATTTATGGTCATGGGCATCGCAGTGCCTGAATATTCCATGTTTCACTTGCTGACGCATGCATTTTTCAAATGCGGCCTCTTTCTCACCGCAGGGGTGATCATCCACAGTTTGCACCATGTGCAGCACGAATTGAAAGAAAAGGGCGAAGCCCTGCCTTTTGATGTGCAGGATATTCGCATCATGGGAGGTTTGCGCAGGATCATGCCCAAAACCTTCGTTTTTTTCCTGGTTTTTGGGGCGGCCCTGGCTGGAATTCCCCTCTTTTCAGGATTTCTTTCCAAGGATGGAATCCTGCTGGGAGTTTGGGCAATGGCCGAAAAGTCAGGTGGAATTTATTGGATGATGCCTGTTTTGGGTATGTCTGCGGCCCTGCTGACGGCCTATTATATCTCCCGTTTGGGTCTGCTGGTCTTTTTTGGGGAAAATCATTTGGAAGGCAAGCTGAAGGAAAAGGGGATTGAAGGAATTCATCTGGCCTCTGCACCTTTGAAAATGTACCTGCCCATGGCCGTGCTGGCTCTGGCCTCGTTCTGGATCATCTGGGCACCTGGTTCTCCCTTTGACGGAGCAGGATCGTGGCTGTTTCCCGCTTTGGGAGAAAATCATTTGCCCCATGAGCTGCATCTGGTTGTGGCTTTGTCATCTCTGGTCGCGGCATTGGGGGGAATAGCTCTGGCCTGGGTCAGGTTTGGAAAAAACAGAAATGCGGCTCTGCCAGGTGGAAAAAGGGGATTCTGGGCGAATCTCTTTTTCAATCATTTCTATCTTGACCGGGTGTATGCAAGATTCATCGCAGGACCCTTTGTCTGGTTTTGCCGGCAACTGGGTTGGTTTGATAAAAATATCGTGGATGGGGCGGTCAATGGCGCTGCCTGGTTTGCGGCGGGAAAAGACCGTCAGGAGCAATCCCTTTCCGGGGCTCTGGGCTGGTTTGACGCACGAATCATTGACGGGATTGTAAACAGGGTGGCCGGGGTGGTGATGCGCCTGGGCCAGGCGGCCCTGAAGGTGCAACCCGGGAAAGTGCAGCTTTTGCTGGTATTTACTGTGGCAGCAGTATTATTGTTACTGCTGTATTTGTTTTATTTTGCGGCCGGATAATCACATGGGAATACTGACCATATTGGTGTTTTTGCCCCTGTTGGGGATGCTGGCGATGGCCTTCCTGCCCTCGCGTGCCAAAGCGTTTCGCTGGATTGCCCTGGCCGCCACCCTGGCTCAGGCCGTGGTGCTGGTTGTGGGAGTCATTCCTGGCTATCTGGCTGGAAAAGGGGCTTCTCAGGGATATTTCCTGACGGAAAACTCAGACTGGATTCGCATGAATCTGGGGAAAATGGGCCAGTTGGATATCAATTATCAACTGGGGGTGGATGGAATCAGCATTTTGATGGTGGTTTTGACCGTGATCGTGATGCTGGTGGGGGTAATTTCCTCCTGGAATCAGGAACAACGGCCCAAAGCCTACTACATGCTTTTCCTTCTATTGAATATGTCCACCCTGGGTTGCTTTGTGGCCCTGGATTTTTTCCTTTTCTACCTGTTTTATGAATTCATGCTGCTGCCCATGTTTTTCCTGATCGGGATTTGGGGAGCAGAACGAAAAGAATACGCAGCCATCAAATTTTTTCTTTACACCCTGTTTGGCTCGGTTTTCATGCTGCTGATCATGGTGGGTCTGAGCTTCAGCTTCATTGATCCTGTGGAGTCAGCCGAATTATTCAACCAAATGAACCCCTCCCAGGCGGTGACCCCAGACATGCTGCAAGCCATGTTGCATAGCGGGGCGGGTCTGACTGCCGAATTTCAGGTGCATACTTTCAGTATGCACCACATGATGGCTGGCCCGGGGGGCCAGTTTCTGAATATGATTCCGGGCAGTATTTTTGCCCTGGGCAATGATTTGCTGGGCATGGATGCCCGTCTGCTGGCCTTTCTGGTGCTTTTCCTGGGATTTGCAATCAAAATTCCCATGGTTCCCTTCCATACCTGGCTGCCTGATGCCCACGTGCAGGCGCCTACCGCGGTTTCTGTGGTCCTGGCGGGCATTCTGCTAAAAGTGGGCGGATACGGAATCCTGCGTATTTGCTATGGAATTTTTCCCGAGGGAGGCATTCATTTCAGTTGGTGGATCGCCCTGTTTGGAGTGATTTCCATCATTTACGGGGCCATGGTGGCCATGTCCCAAAAAGATTTCAAAAGCCTGATCGCCTATTCCTCCATTTCCCACATGGGTTATGTCTTGCTGGGCATTGCCAGTCTGGACCCGGCCGGGGTGAATGGAGCCATTTTGCAAATGTTCAACCACGGAATTGTGTCAGCTGCGCTCTTCCTGTTGGTGGGCGTGGTGTACGACCGCACCCACGATCGCCGCATCGCAAGTTACCAGGGGCTTTGGTCGCAGATGCCGGGCTACGCCACCGTGACCCTGATCAGCTTTGCTGCTTCTTTTGGCCTGCCCGGACTCAATTCATTTGTGTCCGAGTTGCTGGTGCTGTTGGGGAGTTTCAATCAGGTGGAAATGTTTCCCAAAATTTTCGCCGCGCTGGCTGTATTTGGCATTCTCCTTTCTGCTGCCTATTACCTCTGGACCTATAGAAGGATGTTTTTTGGAACCTTCGCGGTCAAAGTGGAGGGAAATCCTGCTATGCCCGATTTGAATCGTCGTGAATATTTGATGCTGATTCCCCTGGTGGTCATGATGCTGGTGTTCGGGCTGTTGCCCACCCTGCTGACCGGCATGACGGACGTTTCCGTTTCAGATTTTGTGGTCAGGGTTTTGGAAGTGGCAAATTAAAATCAAGCAAGCAAAGTGCCCCCAAGCCAGTCATATCCCCTTTCAGACCTGCTCACCCTCCTGGCCGGCAGTCTGGGACATTTTGTCCCCGAACTGGTACTGACCGCGGGCCTTTTGCTGATGGTGCTGGCCGAGTTGATCTGGGGAAAGAAATATCCGGGCTCTGTTCCTCTGCTGGGATTGATTGTGGTTTTGGCTTCAGGTGGAATTTTGCTGATTCAGGGTTATGAGAACCCCTTCACTGATCCTGCCCATCCCGAGGTTTTACCCTTTCTGAACATGGTCGTTCCCGACGGATTTTCCTGGTATTTCAGGCTTCTTTTTGTGCTGACGGGTATTCTGACCATTGGGACTTCCTATTTTTCTGAAACTTTGCGCAAGGTGACGGGAGGTAAAGGGGAATACTATCTGGTGGTGATGGGAATGCTGTTGGGGATGTATCTCATGAGCATGGCCCGTAACCTGCTGATGATGTACCTGGCCCTGGAGCTGGTTTCCATTTCCTCCTACATTCTCACGGCTTACACCCGTTCGTCCCGCAAATCGGCCGAGGCCTCACTCAAATATTTTATTTATGGAGCCTTCTCTTCGGGCTTTATGATCTATGGCATCTCCTGGCTTTATGGGATTACAGGCACTTTGGACCCGGGTTCCGCGGAATTTACCGCCCGCCTGGGCGCCGCCGATCCGGCCATCAGCCTGGTCATGCTGCTGTTTGTGCTGGCGGGCTTTGCCTACAAAGTGAGTGCCGTGCCCTTTCATTTCTGGGCGCCCGATGTCTATGAAGGGGCTCCTTTTCCCGTGGCGGCCTTCTTTTCTGTGGGGCCCAAAGCCGCAGGCTTCGCCATGTTGATCAGATTCGTGCACCTGACCGGGACCGAAGGTCCCTTGCGTGACCATCTGGTATTATTGCTCGGCCTGATGGCCATCGTGTCCATGACTCTGGGCAATCTGGCGGCTTTGCAGCAGCAAAGCCTGCGTCGCATGATCGCTTATTCGGGCATCGCCCAGGCGGGTTATCTGCTGTTGGGAGTGCTTTGCTTCAGCACCTTTGGATTTGCCTCCGTGGCATTTTACCTCACCGTCTATTTGTGCATGACCTTTGGTCTGTTTCTGGTTGCCGGCATCATTCAGGAGCAAACTGGCTCTGATTCCATTGACAGCCTGAAAGGAATGGCCGGGGCCATGCCCCTGATTACGGTTTTGTCCACCCTGTTTTTGGTCTCCCTGACCGGCCTGCCTCCCACGGGAGGCTTCATTGCCAAGTTATATATCTTTCTGGCGGTCTTCGAAAATGCGGGAAACAGCCCATTTCTCCTTACTTTGCTGGTGGCCGCCATCCTCAACACGGTCGTTTCTCTCTACTATTATCTGCGGGTTCCAGTGGTTTTGATCTTCAGCAAAAGTGCTTTTAAAAATCGCCTTTCGTTACACGGTTTTTATCAGGTCATTTTGGTCATTTTAGCCCTTCCTGTACTCGTTTTAGGTGTTTTTGGGTTTGATAAATTGGTCAATTTCATACAGGTCCTTTTAACAACTTTTTAGTGGAGAATACTAAATAATATTACTAAATTCGTTGCTCTTACGGCATGACCATCCGCATAGACACCATGAAAATCAGCATTTTAATTTTTGCAATCGCCTCGTTTGCCGTGGGATCGTTGGTTTCCTGTAATTCTTCGGGAAATAAAGATCCCGAAAAAGAAGTGCCCCTGGACAATATGACCAAGGGCGAAATCACCATTGGGGCCGATGAAAATTACCGTCCGCTGGTCGAGGCCGAGCTGTCTGCCTTTCACAATATTTACGACCAGGCCAAAATCAATGTGGTTTTTCGTCCTGAAGCCCAGGCTTTTGACGACCTGATCAATGAACGGGTGAGGTTGATTGTGGCCAGCCGTGAACTCAATGAGGATGAAAAAGCCTATTTCGCGCAAAAGAAAATTTTTCCCGACGTCAACGCCATTGGAACGAGTGGAATTGGGATTCTGGTAAATAAAGCCAATCAGGATTCTCTGCTCAGCCGTGCACAACTGAAATCCATTCTGGCCGGACAAACAGATACCTGGAAAAAGCTGAATCCCGCATCAGGGATTATGGAAAATCAGGGAAAAATCACCATTGTGGTGGACCACCCCGGGTCGGGTTCTTTGAGATTTCTCATGGAGGATTTTATGGGCGGGGGAAGTATTCCTGCCAACCTCTTTTCCGCGGGCTCCAATCAAGATGTGATCGATTATGTGGGCGACCACCCGGGTGCGATAGGCGTGATCGGCCTGAACTGGATCAGCGACCAGGACGAAGCCCTGGTTGATTCGGCTTTGAGCAGGGTGATTCTGGTGGGGATGGAGGCCGAAGACAGCAGTGGAAATGGAATTGGAAAATTTTATAAACCTTACCAGAGCTACCTTGCCGACAAAAGCTACATCTTGCGCAGAGAGATTCTGACCATCTCCATTGAAGGTCGGGCTGGTTTGGGCACGGGGTTTGTAGCGTTTGCAGCAGGGGAGAAGGGTCAGCGGGTGGTTTTGAAAACGGGATTAGTTCCGAAAATCATGCCCCCAAGGCTCGTAAAGTTCCCCTCAGTTGAAAATGCAACTGACATTGATGATTATATAAAAGAAAATGCCAAAGACGATGAAAATTAAAGTACTAAATAAACTGGCCTTCTTTGCCGCAATGTTTGTCCTCTTAATAGGACAGTCAGGTCTCCGGGCACAGACCAGTTTTCCGTCCATCGAAAAAGCAATGGATCAGGAGGAATATGGACAGGCTTTGAAGCTGATTGAGGAAAAACTGGCTGCCGATCCCAAAAACGAGCGCCTCTATTACCTCCGCGGGAAGTCATATTTTGCCCAGGACGCTTTTGCCAATGCCAAAGCTGCCTTCAGCACGGGTAAAAAATACGGTGCACGCTATCCCTGGAACTTCATTGGTGCGGGTGCCGTGGCTGTGAAGGAGAATAATTTTGCCGAAGCCAAAGAAAACTTCGACAAAGCCACTGAAATGAACAAAACCAACGATACGGAAATCATGATCGGGATTGCCAACGGCTACCTGGGTTCGACGGATCGTCAGTTTACGGATGCAGCTGAAAAAATTCTCTATCAGGTAAAAAGCCTCGACAAGGACAATAAATTTGCCTACGTGGCTCTGGGTGACCTTTACCTGGCTCAGGGGGTGAAGGAACTGGCGCTGGACAATTACGAAAATGCCGTGAAAGTTGACCCCAATTTCCTCACGGGTTATCTGCGTGCAGGTCAGCTTCAGGTGAAAATGGAAAAGTATAACGAAGGCGCTGACTATTTCCGCAAAGCCATGAAAGTGGATCCCAACTACGCTCCTGTTTACAAGGAAATGGGCGAACTCTGGTACAAAGCGGGCAAGCTTGAAACCGCGAAGGAAAACTACAAGAAGTACGTTGAAATGACCAAAGGCGACCTGAGTGCTGAAATTCGCTACTACAACTTTCTGTTTGCCACGAGCGATTATGAAAGTGCGCTGAAAGGCCTGGAAGCCATTTCAAAAGACACCATTTCTCTGGTTATGCTGCGGGTTATGGGCTACTGCTCCATCGAACTGAACCAGCCTGAAAAAGGAAAAGGTTATCTGGATAAGTATTTTGCCCAGGTTAAGCCCAAATACATTCTGGCCAGCGACTACGAGTACATGGGTAAAGCTTATCAGCAACTGAAAGAGGATGATAAGGCTCTGGCCGAATTCGAAAAAGCGATTGCGCTGGACCCCACCCGGGTTGAGATTTATGGAAATCTGGGTGAAAGTGCATTCAAGAACAAAGATTACGAGGGTGCAGCTAAATTTTATGCAAAATTTGCTGAGTCTGGTGACCTGAAGTTCAAGGATTGGTTTTACTATGCGAATTCTTATTACTACGATAAGAAATACGAGGACGCAGATGCGATTTACGCCAAAATCGAGGAAAAATACACCAATACCCATATTGGAAGCCTTTTCCGCGGACGTATCGCCGCCACCAACGATCCTGACAACAAGGAATGGCTGGCCAAGCCTTTCTATGAGAAAGTCTGGAATTCTCTGATTGAGAAGGAAAACGTGCCTGAACGTGAATTGAAAGACCTCAAGGAAGCTGCTCAATACCTGGGATTCTACTACTATTCCCAGAACGGTGGCGAGCAATGTGAGCCTTCACTGCCCTACTGGGCCAAAGTTCTGGAACTCGATCCTGAAAATGAAGGCGCTCTGCAAATCATTGATTTCTGCAAGAAAAAAGGATTTACCATCCCCGCCAAAGGCCAGTAAGCCCAAGGTATGATACAAAAAACCCGGCTCTGCAATCAGGGCCGGGTTTTTTATTGGAGTCCTGTAGAGGAAGTTTTTCCCTTCAGGAAACGGGCTTAACCTTTTTCCCGATCTGGGTCAGCATATCGGCCACCATTTCCTTCAGGCCGTACTGGTTTTTCCAGTTCCAGTCCTGCATGGCGCGACTGTCGTCAATGCTTTTGGGCCAGGAGTCGGCAATGGCCTGACGGAAGTCGGGCTTATATTCAATTTTGAAATCGGGTTGGTGCTTTTGGATCTCAGCGGCAATTTCTTTGGGAGAAAAGCTGATTCCACCCAGATTATAGCTGGAGCGAATTTTTACCTGCTCCGCGGGTGCGTCCATCAGTTCGAGGGTAGCCCGTATAGCGTCGGGCATGTACATCATTGGCAGGTAGGAATCTGGTTTGAGGAAGCAGGTGTATTTGTGCTCTTCCAGAGATTTGTAGAAAATTTCCACGGCATAATCGGTGGTTCCACCACCAGGAAGGCTTTTGTAGCCAATCAGACCAGGGTAGCGCAGGCTTCTCACATCCACTCCGTGGTTGTCAAAATACCATTGGCACCACCTTTCGCCGGCCAACTTACTGATGCCATAAACGGTGTTGGGATCCATGACCGAATCCTGGGGAGTATTATTCCTTGGAGTCGTGGGTCCAAACACGGCGATCGAACTGGGCCAGAACACTTTGTCCAGCTTGTGATCTTTGGCCACATCCAACACGTTCAAAAGGCCTTCCATGTTGAGTTTCCAGGCAAATTTGGGCTTTTTCTCTCCGCTCGCAGACAATACAGCCGCCAGGTGATAAATCACCTTTACATTGTGTGCGGTTACGATTTCATAGAGTTGAGCCCGGTTCAGAACATCCAGAATAAAAAAAGGGCCTTTTTCCCGAAGGTTTGGATTGGGGGTGATATCCGTGGCGATTACTTTTTCTGTTCCATAGCGCGCCCGGAGTTCGGCTGTGAGTTCTGTGCCTACTTGTCCGGAAGCCCCGATCATGAGGATTGTTCCATCCATTGGTTTATGGGTTAAATTGTTTTTTTGGACGGAGCATTTTGGGTGCTAAATCCACGTTGAAATTGTGATAAAATGGAATAAAAGTCAATCCCACTTATCACCCAAAACCAACAAGGGCATTTTGGACCTGATTCTTTTTGAATGCCGCTGATTTGCGGATTTTCCCGAAAAAATCTTATTCCACCGTTACGGATTTTGCCAGATTCCTCGGCTGATCCACATTGCAACCGCGCATGACTGCGATGTGGTAGGAGAGCAATTGAAGGGGAATTACGGAAAGGAGGGGAACCAGCGAATCCGCAGTGTCTGGAATTTCGATCACGAATTCGGCAAGATCCTTGATCTGGTGAT
Organism: Bacteroidia bacterium; assembly: GCA_020635905.1. Lineage (GTDB taxonomy): Bacteria > Bacteroidota > Bacteroidia > J057 > JADKCL01 > JACJYV01. The sequence continues at coordinate 792,947 of JACJYV010000002.1, read as the reverse complement.
CACCTTCGGTGACGATGGCGATTACGCGCCCTTTGCGGGCCACCACTTCCTGGATATTGCTCACCACTTTTTCGTAAGTGCTGTCTTTGGTGGCAATGAAAACCACCGGCATATTCTCGTCGATCAGGGCGATCGGGCCGTGTTTCATCTCCGCAGCGGGATAACCTTCTGCATGGATATAGGAGATTTCCTTGAGCTTGAGCGCCCCTTCCAGAGCCACGGGAAAGTTGTAACCGCGACCCAGGTAAAGGAAATTGGTGGCATTTTTGAAGGTTTCCGCGATGGCGATGATTTTGTCGTTTACCTCCAGAATCTTCTCCACTTTGCGCGGGATATTCATCAGACCTTCCACAATTTCGCGCTTATTGCCGATTTTACTGCCCTTCAGCTGGGCGATGTAGAGGGCCATAAGGGTGATCACACTTACCTGGGCGGTGAAAGCCTTGGTGGAAGCCACCCCGATTTCTGGTCCTGCGTGGGTATAAACCCCGCCGTCATTATTGCGGGGAATCGAAGATCCCACCACGTTACAAATGGCGATCACGGTGGCGCCGCTTTCCTTGGCCAGCTTCATGGCCGCCAGGGTATCAGCGGTCTCGCCGCTCTGGCTGATCGCAATTACTACGTCGTCTGAGTAGATGATGGGCTTGCGGTAGCGGAATTCTGATGCATACTCCACTTCCACAGGGATTCTGGCAAATTCCTCCAAAAGATATTCCCCCACCAAACCCGCATGCCAACTGGTACCACAGGCGATGAAAATGAGGCGGCGCGCGTTTTTGAGCTGCTCAGAGATTTGGGAAAGTCCGCCCAGCTTCACCTGGCCCGAGACCGGGTCGATCCGTCCGCGGATGCTGTCCATGATGGAGCGGGGCTGCTCGAAAATCTCCTTGAGCATGAAATGCTCGAAACCTCCCTTTTCCAGAGCTTCCAGCTCCATTTCCAGGGTCTCAATGTGGGGAGTTTTGCCCAGGTTATAAATATCCTTGATCACGATTTCTCCATCGTTGAGGATGGCGACTTCGTCGTCGTTGAGGTATATGACCTCTTTGGTGAATTCGATGATAGGGGTTGCGTCAGAAGCTACGAAGTACTCGTCTTTGCCAATGCCAATCACAATCGGGCTTCCTTTGCGGGCAGCGATGATCTGACGGGGCTCATTTTTGCAAAGCACCACGATTCCATAAGCTCCCACCACTTCCTGCAGGGCCAGCCGTACGGCTTCTTCGCTGCTAACGTGGTTCTGGGTGTAGATCCAATCAATCAATTGAACCAGTACTTCCGTATCTGTGTCGCTGTGAAATTCGTAGCCACGGGCCAGAAGTCCTTTTTTCAGCGAGGCGTAGTTTTCAATGATCCCGTTGTGGATGAGGGCAAAATTTTTGCTGCTCGACATGTGTGGGTGAGCATTGATGTTGTTGGGAACGCCGTGAGTGGCCCAGCGGGTGTGACCCATGCCGATGGTTCCAACCGGCTTTTTGCCTTCGACAAATTCCTCCAGATCGTTCACCTTGCCCTTGATTTTGTAAACGTCAAGATTTTTGTTGAGCAAGGCTATCCCGGCACTGTCATACCCTCTGTACTCAAGTCTTTTCAGACCGTTGACCAAAATTGGGTAAGCATCTCTGTAGCCGATATATCCAACAATACCACACATACTCTATTTCAATAAATTTTTTCTCAAAGATTGCAATGTTAATTCGGCAGGGTGGTGTAAGTCACCCTGAGTTCAGGCGCCAGTTCGGGATGCCCTGTCCCGCCAAGCACCACACGGTTGAGCTTGTCGCCCCTGAGTCCGGGCACCCCCGGATAGATCACAAATCCGTTATTGTCCAGCTGGCCGATGATGATGCGCATGATGTTGTTGGACAAGGGGATTTTATATGCCTTTTCTGTACTGTTGTAAGATACAAAGGAGGAGAAAAGGGAAGCATCTTCCGGCACGAGGCCAGTGGAGTCAGCAAGGTAAAGATATACTTCAGAAGGAGGTGTATAGCGGCTGCCCGATCCAAAGAAGGAGTCATCCACTTTGAGCACCAGTTCCGCGCGGTTGATTCCGACCGGGTTCAGGGTACGGATGTGCGGAACTTTTACCGCGATTCCCAAAACCAGTCCTTCCTGCATAAACTGATATTCTGTATCCGGGTCTTTGGTGTTGGGGATGGTCAGACCGTAAAGTTTGTCTGAAGTTTCAGTACGGGTAAGGGTGTGAAACCAGGGAGCGTCTTCGTCCATTACCAGCTCGTAGGTACGGGCGGGCGTGGTGTCAGAGGTATGGTAATGCAGGCTGATTTTCGTATTTCCCGACACGACATCCAGGTCATAGACTGCACCTGCTTCCCGCTGGTCGTTGGTCACGGGAGTGGCACGGATGTGGAGCCCATTGAAAAACTGGGTAAACACGGTGTTATTCTTCAGGGAATCTGTATTCGCGAAGATGATTTTTTTACCCAGGGAGAGGTCAAGTGGAATGCTGATGTCAAAAAATCCTGCATAATCTGAAAAATCGACCAGATAGTTATGAGCCAGGTCGATGGTGGTGTCCAGATTGAGGCGATCAGTTGAGTAGTAGGTCACGGTGTCGCTGAAGGAATCATCCGTGATCTCATACACCTGAATTCTGATGGGATTATTATGCCTGCCATACACGTCTGAAAGGTCCAGTTTCAGGAAAACTGAATCCACGGTGATGCTGCTGGTATCTCCAAAATTGACTTCTTTTGAACTTGGGAGCACAAACTGAAGGTAGGCCCGGGCGTCAATTCTGCCAAATTCGGGGTCAATTGCATTTCCAAACAACACATGATTCAACTTGGAGGTAGGGGTTGAATCAAGGATGATGGTTTGCATTTCAAGGGAAAAGGTATCCAAATAAAGTGCGTTGACGATGTCGTCGTCGGGTAAAATGCCGAGCCCTGTGCGGGTCTGGTCTTTGCAGGCTGCAAAAAAAACCATGGCTGTCGGAATTATCACGAACAGCCATGGGAGTTTCTTTTTATTCAATGCTCTCTAGTTTAAGATCGACGCGTAAAGGTTTTGATAACTTTCAACGTATGAATCCGAGTCATTAGTATCGAAGTACAAATCTTCTTTTTCAGAAGAAGAAATGTAATCCTCAAGTTTCTGGTCAATGCGGGGCGAGCCCTTGGTTACGACGTCGGCAAGAGAAATCCCGCCTTTACAAACCCCGATATAGGAGGGTTCGTAATTTTCCATGGGATTATCAGATCCTGAGTCAATGTTTGCTTTGGCCAGGAAGTTTTTGGCCAGCGGTCCTTCGAATCCGTTATTATATAAGGTGAAAACGACTTTGGTGTGTTTGAACATCGGGTCGTCTTTGTAATGCGTACGCAGGTAAAGCGGAATGAAGGAGGTCATCCAATCGTGACAATGGATAATGTCGGGTGCCCAACCCAGCTTCTTGACCGTTTCGATGGCGCCTTTGCAAAAGAAAATTGCGCGCTCGTCATTGTCGTCGTAGAAGTGATTATTCTCAGGATCGGTCAAAACGGATTTCCTTTGGAAATAATCTTCATTATCGAGGAAATAAACCTGCAGTTTGGCACTTTGAATGGAAGCAACCTTGATGGTAAGCGGTTTTTCTTCGTCTCCGATCTTGATATTGATCCCGGAGAGTCGTACGACCTCGTGTAAGCGGTTTCTGCGCTCATTGATAACCCCAAATTTGGGCATCAAAATGCGAATTTCATGTCCTTTTTCCTGGAGCTTCTGGGGGAGGAGTCGAACAAATTCTGCGGCGGAACTAACTTTTAAGAAGGGATCAATTTCAGCGGTAACGAAAAGGATTTTCAGCTTATCCATAAATTTTTGTTTAAGAACAGTGTCTAATAACAGTAAATCTTTTGCAAAAATACGAAAATTTCCTTGTATTAACAATCTATTAATACTTATCTTGGCCGATTCCAATCTCATGTGTTCCAACAAATCAAATGATTACGATTAATACCATCCGGGAATTAAGGGATACCCTTGGGCCTCTGCGCCGTTCTGGCAAGTCTGTTGGATTCGTCCCCACCATGGGCGCACTACACGAAGGGCATGCTTCCCTGGCCCGGGCCAGCGTGAAGGACAATGATATCACCGTGGCCAGTATTTTTGTTAATCCCACTCAGTTTCGGCCGGGGGAGGATCTTGACAAATATCCCCGTACCCTGGCTGCCGACCAGGCGATGCTTGAGGCTGTGGGAGTGGATTTTATCTTTGCCCCCGAAAAGCGGGATATTTATCCTTTTGAGGTGGATGAGATTTTGTTTGGGATTCGCAGCCTGAACGGAATGCTGTGTGGCACCAGCCGTCCGGGTCATTTTGAGGGAGTGGTGCAGGTGGTGAGCAAGTTATTCAATATTGTGCAACCTGACCGTGCCTATTTTGGCATGAAGGATTTTCAGCAGGTGGTGGTGATCAAAAGGATGGTGGAGGAATTATTCTTTCCCATTGAGGTTATTCCCTGTCCCATTGTACGGGAAGTGGACGGCCTGGCCATGAGTTCGCGTAATGTGTATTTGAATGCAGAGGAAAGGAAGCAGGCGCTTTTTCTGAGCAGAACTTTGAGTCAATTGAAGGAGGAAGCCAGGGAAGGCCAATCTTTGGCAGCGCTTCAGGCCAGGGTGGAGGCAAATCTGGCTAAGTATCCTTTGGTGAAGCTGGATTATTTTGATGTAAGGAGTGCCATTGACTTAACAGAGGTGAAATCTCTTTCCCGTGAGCAGGAACCCGTGGCCCTGATTGCGGCTTTTTTGGGCTCCACCCGTCTGATTGATAACCTTCCTTTACTTGAAAAGTAAATTTCCCCGTGAAGGCGATGATTTCCCCACGGGATGCGAAAATATTTTACCTTTGGTGCATTAAAAAAGAATCTGCTCCGTTTGGGAATAAAATCAATTGAATTTTGAATAAGCACGTTGGTAATATCCTGAAATCCTTGCTTGGGCTGCTCCTTGGGGTTGGGCTTCTGTGGCTTGCAACCCGTGGACAATCCCTGGCTGAAATCAGGCAGACTTTTACGGGGGCTGATTACTGGTGGGTTTCACTGGGCATGCTGATTGCGATTTTGAGCCATTTGTTCAGGGCTTTGCGTTGGCAAATGTTGCTGGAGGCCGCAGGCCATTCTTCCAAGCTTGCAAACTTGTTTGCCTCAGTCATGGTGGGCTACCTGGTGAACCTGGCCTTGCCACGGGCAGGCGAATTGACGCGGGCATCTCTGACCGCGAGGTCTGAACGGATTCCCGTTTCGACCAGTCTGGGGACAATTTTTACAGACCGTGTTTTTGACCTGTTATTTTTGGGTGCGATGGTGCTGGGAGTTTTTCTCCTTGAACTTGACCAGATCATGAAAATTGTGGAGCGGGCATTTTCACAACCTGTTGACCCGGGGGCAACGGCTACAGCGAGTTTTCCCTGGAAGTGGGTGGCTGCAGGCGTGATGGCTTTGGGGGGAATTCTGTTTTTGGTTTTCAGAAAGCAGTTGATGCGAATTGGTCTTGTTCAGAAGGTCGTGAAATTTCTGGGTGAATTGTGGCTGGCTGTTATCAGTGTGCGCAAAATGAAGAGAGGCTGGCTTTTTCTGATTTACAGTCTGGGCATTTGGGTTTGCTATGTTTTCATGACCTATGTTTGCTTTTTTGCCCTGGAGGAAACGAGTGGCTTTGGGTTTTACTTCGCTTTGATTTCATTCACTTTGGGAGGGATTGGGATGGTATTTCCCTCTCCAGGTGGAATTGGCAGCTACCATTATGCATTTTCTTTGGCCTTTTGGGCATACTGGGCTCAACTTGGCATGTCTGGTGAAGAGGCAGCCCAAAATCTGGGAACCAGCCTGGCCTTCGTGATTCATACCTCGCAAATGGTGATGATGATCGTGGTGGGCTTTTTGTGCTACCTTTACCTGCTTCCCAAATTGGGTGACAGGAATCCTAAGTCTTAATTATCTTTTCAATTACCTCATTCTTCTTCCTTCTTGAGATCATGATTTCTGTTCCGTCCTCAAGGGTAATGGAAGGGATTTTGGTCTTATTAATGCTTTTCACAAAATTGGATGCAACCATGTGAGAACGGTGTACCCTGATAAAGTAATCAATTGGGATCAATTCCTCTATTTCACCCAGGTTTCTGCAAATGAGGGTGTTTGAATTGTCTTTGAGATAAAATCTGGAATAGGCCCCATCAGACTTGATCTGGATAATATCCCCGACCCTGATAAAGCTCATTCCTTCAAAGGTGGGCAGGCAAATCTTGATGTTTTGAGGGTCCTGTACTTTGATGTTGCCTAGCAGGGTGGCCAGATTTTCATTTTGGATAATTTTTCCTTTTGATGTTTCATTTTCCAACTTCTGCACCCGGGCAACAGCACACATAAGGTCACTTTCGTCAATGGGTTTCAGGATATAATCTGTGGCTGCCACTTTAAACGCTCTGATAGCATAATGGTCGTAAGACGTGACAAAAATGATTTTAAACTGGGGATCCTGGTAGTGTGCGAGCAGGTCAAAGCCAGAGCCTTTTGGCATTTGCACATCCAAAAATACCAGGTCAGGCCTTTTCAATTCGATAACCTCTATGCCATCCTGGACTGAACTTGCCTCGCCCACAACATCCACATTAGGGCAAATATCATCAATCATGGTCCTGAGAGAAATTCTGGCCATGCTTTCATCGTCAACTATTACGGCTCTAATCATTTTATTCAGGTTAAAATTCAATGGGCAGATAAATATCCACCTGGGTTCCTCTGGGTTGATTATTTGAATCCAGGAGATCGTGGTAAACTACAGATTTAGAAATCCCAGTATTTTTGTTCATCATTTCCAGACGAGACTCGATGGATTTTGTGCTGAGGGAAAGGTGTTTGCTTCCCTGGTAAATTCCCTGGGCATTTTTTCGTCCAATTCCATCGTCTTCCACCCTGCAAACAATGTGTCTGGGTTGGTTGAAAAATGAAATGGTAATTTTGCCAGGACCTTCTTTGTGGCTGATTCCATGCCAGATGGCATTTTCAACGAATGGCTGAATAGCCATTACGGGAATTTCAGTATTTGAAGCGTCAATTTCTTTGGGGATTTCTACAGAATATTGAAGTCTGTTTTCGAGGCGAATCGCCTCCAGCGATAAATACAGCTCGAGGAGATTTTTCTCTTCCTCCAGCATTATTCCAGACCTGAGGGAATATTCGAGCAGACCTCTGATCAGCTTTCCAAAGCTGGAAAGGTAATGCCTGGCCGATTTTTTATCGTTGCTGTTGATGAAATAGTGGATTGAATTGAGGGTGTTGAAAATAAAGTGGGGGTTCATCTGAAGCCTGAGGGCACTGGACTGAAGTTCTGAGATTCTCATCTCGTACTCATTTCTTCTTCTGATGCTTTTGATTCTCAGGATGAAGTAAAGGAAAATAAGACCTGCACCAAGTACCCCGCAAATGATATAAAACCAGGCAGTTTGCCACCATGGTTTCAGGATTTTGAAGTTGATGGAGGCAATATTGGTGCTTTGAATTTTGTTTTCAATAGAGGAAATTACTTTAAAGCTGTAATCTCCCGGGGGAAGTGAAGGGTATTTGATTTGCGCGGACCGGGTTGTTTTCCACTCTTTGTCTGCACCCTCAAGAATGTAGCTGTACACTACTTTTTTCCTGTTTCTGAAGGAAATTCCAGTATATTCTATCAGAATATCGTTTTGGTCGTACCCCAAAACCAAATCTTTGGTATAAGTCGTGTCGATGTCATTGATCGAAAATCTGGTAATGTATGTGGGCGGTGGCAAAATCTCGCGGTTGAGTACCTCGGGATTGAATACGGCGAGACCCTCATTTGTGCCTACAAAAATGGAATCGCCAAGGTATGCCAGGGCGTTAATTTCGTTGGAGGGGAGGCCGTCGGCCTCGTCGTAAGATTGCGTCGTTACTTTGGTTGTTTTGCCTGTATAATCATAATTGACCTTACAGAGGCCGGAATTTGTTCCTATCCAGGCTTCCCCTGGCTTGCCAAAGCAAATGGATTTGCAGCTTGAGCCCGGCATTCCGTCTTTTTCAGTTACAAAGACGAAGTCTTTTCCTTTGATTTGGTAGAAGGCTCCATGATTTGAAGAAATGCCCCAAACAATGCCAAAAGAATCCTTTTCAACTTTGGAAATGTTGCCGCCCAACTCAGGATGGGGGAATTTTCCATGTAAAGAATCGCCCACCAAAAGCCTTAACCCATCCTGGGTTCCAATATAAGCGGAGTCATGGGACAAATATTCAATTCCGTATGTTCTGAGTGATTTATTTTCTTTGTTAAGCCTCCAGAGGGTGTTCCATTCGTTGTTTTTTTTTACAAAAGTACCGCGGTGAACAGAGCAGATCATGTTTCCATCTGGATCAAGATCGATAAGTTTAATTGCGCCCCTTGGAATGTCTTTAATTTGCTGAATTTTGTCGTTTTGGATGGAGAATGCTTGGCGGTTGTCCCAGAAGAAATTCGTGCGGCTTAAGTTTTGTGAGCCTATTGGATTAAATGAATATTCTTTGTTTTCTATCATATTGACACTTTTGTCTTCTTCCTTGACTAAATATAGGCCTTTATTTGCTCCTATCCAAACTTGACGAGAAGTATTAGGAATTATTGTTGAAATTTTTTTTAGTAATTGTCCTTGCCTTGAAAATATTTTGGTAATATTTCTTGATCCTAGAAAGAAAATCCCTTCATCGAGGGTTGAAAACCAGTAGTTTCCTTCTTTGTCAATAAGAATCGAGGAAATCCTTTTTTGTGGAAGTAGGTTTATTATTGTCGATTTCTGATCTGAGTTTAAGGAAATTGAAAATGCTCCATTTCTTGCGGATCCTATCCATAACTCTTCTAGGTTATTATCATAAGAAATTGAATTAACTTTCTCCCATTTAGAAGTATCTTGATAAGATTGTTGGAAAACAATTTTTGGCGAAAGTAGATTTTTTTCTACCAAGGTATCAAGATTATATGAAATAATTAAATTACCAACGGGCCGAAAAAGTGTATTGTTGAAAATTGCAGCAACCCCACTTTCAGTATAAAACTGATATTTTTTAGGAATAATTGAATTAATAAAGCTCTTTCGAGGGACAATACTTGAACTCAGGGATGTTAGGCAATAAACTTTACCATTTTTTTCCCAAATTGCCTTTCCAAGTGTAAATGAATAACCAAATTCCTTTGTAAAGAATATTAATGAGTCTTCTGGAGAAATCATTACAAGTCCGTTATTCGAGGGAACAACCCATATTATTCCTTCACTATCTTCAAAAAAATGTACTATTGGATCTTTGACATTATTTTCTATTCTGATTTTTTTATTTCTTATGTTTAAGAAGGACTCGTTTTGGAAACAAGAAACTCCACCTTCTCCCGAACCAAACCATACATTATCTTTCGAATCCGCAAACATCGTGATAATCTCTCCATCAACCAGCCCATCCTTGGTGGTAAATGATTTAAATTTCCGGCCGTCATAGCGGCAGACTCCTGCGTCAGTTGCAAACCAAATGAATCCCTTTTTGTCCTGGATGATTTGGTAAACAGTGGAACTGGGCAATCCATCGCGGGTGGTGTAGTGAATATAGGAAGGCTCTTGTGCGCATAAGTCATTGTAAGTCAATGACATGGATATTGATAGGGCCAAAAGTGTCGCGGCATTTCTGCCCCACCCAAGAAAAATTTTTCCTGAAAAACGGAAAAGAAATGTCAATTTTAAGTCCTTTATCATTTTAGCAGCATTGTGATGGCCTAAATGAGAAGGTTAAAATAGGCAATGATTGTAAAATAAAGCAAGTGAATGCAGTCTTAATCCAAAGAAATCTCCAAATCTCAGAAGAAAAGACGCTCCTGGCCCGGGAACGGGCCAGTGAAACTCTTTTCCTGGGAACTTTGGGGCAAATTTCACAGGAAAATTTGGGCGAAAATGTAAGACTTTTAGCCCTGGAGAAAGACGAAATTGCCGCGATTTCAACCCGTATTTTCAGGCAGGTGATCAATTTTGGGGGAAAGCAGTTCTCGGGAAAATCTCTCTTCGAACACCTGAGAATTGGGGTTGCCGACGTTTGGAATCACAGCAAATTCAACGTTTTTTATGCCCTGAGAGACCTTTCCTATCAAAAAGCAGAAATCCTGTTTCTATTGGAAAAATTCAGCAAAGTAGAGGTTTTCACCTCTAATCCATTGCTGGAAGAGTATTTCGGGAAAGATGAAAATGTAGTATTTCGTTTCCCTGCTGCAAACCCTCCAAAGCCCGGATTTCAGATCGCCGTAGTATTCAAATATGTGCTCAAAACTATCTTCAGGTCATTCTTGGGGCTTTTTTACCTAAGCAGGATCAGAAATGTAAAGCACCTGATCATTCAAAGACCCGCAAATCTGGCCCGCACCAAAGACGGGCATTGGACCAATCCATTTCTCGGTGGTTTGGTTAAGAAAGCCGACCAGGATTTTGGGATTCTGGATGACAATCCCCCGCCTCCGTTTCGTAAAAAGGGGCCTAAAAATGATGGAAAGCCACTTTTCTCCCGCGAGAATCAATTACCCGTTCTATTCTCAGATTACGTGATTCTAAAGGGGTTGCTATCTTCCAGTATCCGCAGGAAGGTAAACGATTCCCTCAAATCCCTTCGAAAGACGCTGAATGAGCTCGAAAAGCAAGCAAATTCATGGGAGGAAAATGCAATCATAAGCATCCTGCGAAAAGAGTTATATCCTGAAAAAATATATCTCATCAAATACCATTCATTTGTTAAATATTTACAGAAATTAAAAAATCTCCGCACAATTGCAGCTTCGGGGGAAAATTCAGGGCAAACCAAAGCCATTCTTGATGCGGCCCTGGCATGTGGAATGCAACGCATTGGTATTCAGCATGGTACAATTCATGAAGAGCATCCTGCATATTGTTTTACCCCCCTGGAAACGCAATTGGGTGCCACTCCAGACTACACCCTCGTTTGGGGAACCCATTGGGCAAGTCAACTTGCCCAAATCGGGAACTACAAACCAGCCTCTTTGGTGCTTTGTGGACAGCCCAGAACGGACTCAATAATGTCATATCGGGACAATTTATTAAAAAGTCGTTCATTTTCGGAGAAAAATCCCAAGCCAATTATACTTTTTGCAGCCCAAAATATTCCCGATGTCGGACTCAACCACAGAATCGTCCGAATCCTGTTTCAGACCATGAAGGAATTTCCCGACCTCCAACTGGTCATCAAGCTTCATCCCCGCGATCCTCAAACCGATTTTTTTGATCCTTTTGCTGCAGAAACGGGTTTTTCAGATTATTCCATCGTGCAAAAGGAAGATTTATATCACCTGCTCTCCCAATGCAGCGCATTGATCACCTATTCGTCCACTGTTGGGGTCGAAACGGTTTACTTTCAGAAAAAGCTCTTTATCATTGATCCCCTTGGCAGTGATTTTATGGGATACCAAAAGGAAGGTGTGGCAGATCTTAGCCGCACTCAGGAGGAATTCCATGCTCAAATGCAGGCTGCCGTCAAAAATAATTTTGCCGTGGATGAAGTCCGTTACAGCCAGTTTATTCGCAAATATTCCTATCTCACCGACGGAAAGGTAGCCGAAAGAGCCATTTCCTTCATCAAATCTCTTTAGCCTGCCTTTCGCAACCCCAGCACTTTTGCTGCTTTTTTGAAGGTTGAAGCTATCATATCGTTCAAATCTTCAGAAATGCCCAGCGCCCAGATCAGGCCCCAGAAAATCCCGGTCAGAACGGTGCTTCTCACTACAATGTCGAGATAAGGGTTCATTTCAGGGATCAGGTAATTCACCCCGTAACACAATCCAGAGATACCCATTACCCACAACATTTTGATCGAAAGTGGATGGGTTTTATAAACTGCCCACACATACACTGACCTTGCGATGTTTAGCCCGGCAAAGGAGAGGAAAGTAGCCAGCGCGGCTCCCGTCAGTCCCATGTGGGGAATGAAATACAAATTAGTCAGGATCACCGCCACCACCAGGCCCAGGGTGAAGACCAGATCAAGTTTGTAGTATTTGGAGGTTGAGAGAATCACCCCGTTCAACCCGGTCACCATTTCCACCACGCGATTCAGTCCCAGGATCAGCATCACCATCATGCCCGCCTGAAACTCAGGCTTGGTCAGGTATATAATAAAACCGCGGTTGATCCACATGCCCAGGAAAAGGTAAATGCCGAGAATCAGAGCAATCAGCGAAGTGCGCTTGTACAGCGCATCCAAAGCCACAATGTTTTTGTCCTTCCAGTGATCAGCCACCCGCGGAGCCGCCACCTTCAGCAGCGCCCGCCAGGGAATCAGGATCAGGGTCGTGACAAACACCATGGTTGTATAAACTCCCGTATCACTCAGGCTGTCTGATGATCCCGTGGAACTGGGAAACATGGTGATCATCAGCGAATCAATGTAAAGAGAAAGGTTGGTGCTGGACGAACCCAATACAGAGAAAAGCGAAAAGCCAATCATTTTCCAGGCTAGCTGGCGCATGCGCCAGCCCAAATTGGGTTTGATATTGAATTCCTTCAAATAAACCACATAAGCCAGGATGATCAAGGTCGAGGCACTCAGCAAAGCAATGTACCAAAACACAAATTCCGCAAAATTCACCCACCCAAACGCATACAACAAAACAGCCACCGTTACCAGCAGCCTTTGCGCAATATTCTTCAGGAAAATGGGCACCACAGTTTTGTACAAAGACCGCGTATAACTGTCCAGCACGGAGAAGTAAAGCGAAAAAACAAACAGCGGAAAAATATAAAACTCGTACTCAGCCAGCAGGGGCGACTTTTTCAGCCAGATTTCCAGCAGCCAGGGCCGGGCCAGAGAGTAAAAAATAAAAACTGCCAGAATGCCGGCCAGGGGAGCCACCATCACCCAAAAAAACAAACCGTGGTGCTTGTATTGTTTGCTGCGGAAGTACGGAAAATACCGCAACAAAGTGTTGCTCATCCCCAGCTGGCCCAGCGGGGCCAGCATCAGGCTCACATTCATCAGAATATTCGCCAACCCGATCTCTTCCGTGCTCAGATAAACCCCAAAAATGACCACCTTATTGGCGAAGCCAATCAAAGCACCCAGGTAAGAGTAAAGAGTGGAGAGAAGACTTTGCTGGCGAATTACACCCATTTTCTTTCAAATTAACCTGCAAATATACTCAAATCACCAGCACCAAAAACAAACAGGTCAATACCTTACGCACCAAAATAAAAATGGTTGGAGAGCAAGCCACTCCCCAACCATTCTTTATAGAAAATTAATCTGGAGGAAACCTCTGAAAGCAATTAGCACCAGTTCCAACCCAGAGCCCCCAGCCTGTTAATTATTATCTGTTAATTGCTCATTGAATCAGGGAACTTCAAAAAACAAAGAAGACCAAGGCGGACGCAGGAGAAGAAAGCGCAGTTTACTACCGTAAATGAGCATTTCTGAACCAAGTCCAACGCCGGGATTCGCAGTTTTTCGAAGTTCCCTACTTATTGGAGATCAGGTTCCACAACTCATCCAGATTCGGCGTCAGCACGATCTCCGTACGGCGATTTTCCGCCCGCGACTCCTTCGAGTCGTCGGCCTTCAACGGCACATACTCGCCCCGTCCTGCCGGAATCACATGCGTGGGGTCCACCCCTTCGCCCGTCAAAATCCGGATCACCTCCGTCGAACGCATCACACTCAGGTCCCAGTTGTCCTTGATCTGACCCAGATTCGAGACGGGCACATTATCCGTGTGGCCTTCCACCATGATCGTGATGTCCTGCTGTTCCTTCAACACACCTGCCAGGTCCTGCAAAGCCTTTTTACCCTCCGTGTCGATTTTCCAGCTGCCCGAGGCAAACAGCAACCTGTTCGACAAAGTCACATACACCTTGCCGTTTTTCACCTCCACCGAGAGATCCTTGCCCTTGAAATTCAGCAAAGCGCCCGTGATCTTGTCCTGCAACGCATTCATCACCGAATCACGGAAAGCCAGTTTCCGCTCCACATCCTTCAGGCGCTTCTCGCGGCTCTCCAGGTCGGCCTGCAGCGCGCCCACATTCCCTTGCAGCGCTTCCAGCTCGTCGATCAGGTCGCGGATTTTCCGTGAACTCTTATTCTTCAGATTGTCATAATTTTCCTGCATCCGCTCACACGAAGCCTTCAGCTCAGCCAGATTCTCGGCCGAGGCCTGCGAAGATTTCCGCAGACGGGCCGTATCTGCCGCCAACGCAGTGCGGGCGCTTTCACAATCCTTCAGTTGCTTTTCCAGATCCTTGATCTCATCGTTCAGGTCTGCGGTCTGCTTGTTCTTCTTGTCCAGCATATCCTGGACCTTATTTTTCAGGGTCTCCATCGAATTATATTTCTTCTTGGAAACACACGAAGTGCCCGCGAAAACGACCACCGTCAGGAAAAGCCAAACAACAAATACTCTTTTGATTATCATTTACTTAAGTTTTTTACAAAATTAAGCATTCCCCCAGGCCTCTCAGGGCATTAGAAATGAACAATTCAGGCTCAAATACCACTTTTGTCCAAAAAAATAGGCGCGAAAGCATCCGGATAAAGCAAAATTCAAAGGATTAACCTATTTTTGCCCAATCTCTTTAGAGGTTCCTATTAGTCAATAAATACACTGCCTCATGTCCCTGAACATCCCTCTGCTGAAAACCATCTGCGAAACACCCGGCGCTCCCGGCCACGAAGAGCGCGTCCGCAAACTTGTCCTCCAGGAAATAGAAGGACTCGCAGACCACATCGAAATCGATAACCTCGGCAACCTCATCGCCCTCAAAAAAGGCAAATCTGACAAAAAAGTCATGGTTGCCGCCCACATGGACGAAATCTCCTTCATCGTCACCCACATCGACGACGATGGATTCGCCCGTTTTCATACCCTGGGTGGATTCGACCCCAAAACTCTCACTGCCCAGCGTGTCATCGTGCACGGCAAGCAGGACATCATCGGGGTCATGGGCAGCAAGCCCATCCACATCATGGATCCCGCCGACCGCAACAAAGCCCCCAAAATCAGCGATTACTTCATCGACTTTGGCATGGAGGCCAAAAAAGTAAAAGAGATCGTATCCGTAGGCGACGTAGTGACCCGCGAGCGCAGCCTCATCGAGATGGGCGACTGCGTCAACTCCAAATCCCTCGACAACCGTCTTTCCGTTTACATCCTCATTGAGGCCCTGCGTCGCATCAGGCAGCCAGCTTTCGACCTCTACGCAGTCTTCACCGTGCAGGAAGAGATCGGCATCCGCGGCGCCAAAGTGGCGGCCCACCGCATCAATCCCGACTTTGGCTTCGGACTCGACGTCACCATCGCCTTCGACCTGCCCGACGCCAGCGCCCACGAAAAAATCACCTCCCTCGGCAAAGGCACCGCCATCAAAATCATGGATTCCTCCGTCATCTCCGACCCCAGAATGGTGAAATTCATGCGCGAAACCGCCGAAAAACACAAAATTCCCTACCAAAACGAAATCCTCACCGGAGGAGGCACCGACACTGCAGCCATCCAGCGCGAAGGCAAATACGGCTCCATCTCAGGTTGCATTTCCATCCCGACCCGCCACATTCACTCCGTCATCGAAATGGCCCACAAAGACGACATCCAGCACTCCATCGACCTGCTGGTGGCTTGCCTCGAAGACCTCGATCAGGGAGATTTCAGCCGCAAATAAGTTGCCGCAGAGGTGGGTTTGGGCGTGCCCCGGGCTTCGCCCGCGTCGGCGAGCTACGGGGTTCCGTGCTGCGCACCCCTGCGGGCCCTCCGCATGCCTCACGCAACCTGAAATATTAAAAACCTTAACTTGTTCCCCATGAAAACAAGAGGCATCATCGCAGCCGGCAACCCGGCCACCGCCCGGGCCGCCGCCGAAATCCTCCAAGCGGGCGGCAATGCCTTTGATGCAGCCGTGGCTGGCTTTTTCACCACCATGGTGGCCGAGCCCGCCATGAGCTCGCCTGGCGGCGGCGGATTCATGACCGGCTACACCGCCGCCGGCAAGCCCCTCCTCTACGACTTCTTCGTGCAGACCCCACAAAAAAAGCTCGAAGAGCGACACCTCGACTTTTTCCCCATCGAGATTGATTTCGGCACAGCTTCAGAAACCTTCCATGTGGGATTGGGCTCGTGCGCCGTACCCGGCAGTATCGCAGGTGCCCTCGAAATCGCCCGCGATCTCGGCCAGTTGCCTCTTAGCGAAGTCCTCGCACCTGCCATTCGCTTCGCCCGCGAAGGCGCCCTCGTCGACGACTTCCAGCAGCACGATCTGCACCTGCTCACCAACATCCTCAGCCTCGATCCCCTGGCCCGGCCCCTCTTTTTCAAAAACGGATCCACCCTCAAAGAGGGCGATCAGTTTGTCATGCCCGGCCTGGCCAGCCTCTTCGAGGCCCTGGTTCGCGAAGGCGCCGACTTCTTCTACAAAGGGGAGCTCATGCAGCAAATGGTTCGCCAGAGCCAGGAGGGCGGGGGCATGCTCACCCGCCAAGACTTTGCCGCTTACCAGGTCATTCGGCGCCAGCCCCTCAGCATCAACTACCGCGGGCACACCCTGCTCACCAATCCTTTGCCCAGCATCGGCGGCAGCCTCATCGCCCTGGGCCTGGCCCAGCTCGAAAAAGAACAGATCAACTTCGCTCCCCACAGCCGCGAACAGGTCGTCGCCCTGCAAAAAGTACTCAGCTGGATGGATACCTGCCACCAAAATCCTGAAATGATCATTTCCCAACTGGAAAAACTGGGATTGACCACCTCTGACCTGAACCCTAAGAACGAAAAGCGGGGCAGCACCACCCATTTCAATATCCTCGATGAGCATGGCAACGCCGCTTCTGTCACCACCACCAACGGGGAAGGCTGCGGCAAAATCGTGAAGGGCTGGGATTTTATGCTCAATAATATGCTGGGCGAGGCCGCCCTCCTGCCCTCAGGCTTCCATTCCTGGAACGAAAACGTGCGCCTTTCCTCCATGATGGCACCCACCATCATGCTCAATCCCGCTTCCAAGCCTGAAGTGGTACTGGGCACAGGCGGTGCGGGCCGCATTCCCGGGGCTATCGTGCAGGTATTGCACTACCTGCTCGACCACAAGACCTCCGTTCACGCCGCCGCCAACGGCCCCCGCATGCACTGGCACAAGGGCACCTTTAATCTGGAAGCCTTCTTTCCCGCTGGAATTCCCGATTTTCCTGAACTGAAGCAGCTCGTCTGGTGGAAGGATTATGACATGTTTTTTGGCGGGGTTCACACCATCCTCAGCCGTGATGGCAAAATGACCGCCGCGGGCGACGCCCGCCGAAGTGGAGTGGTCCAGGTTGTGGAGTAATTTTCAGAGGCGGGCCAGCACCTCCAGCGTATCCAGTCCGTCGGCAAAATCGCCCACTTGTGGGCTTTGGGCCTTCCCCAGGAGCACTTCCCGTCCCGCCACCACCTGCAATTCATCCTTTACCAACTGGAGCAAATCCCCCAAATGCTGCTCATTTGCATACTCCACCACTCCCAGCCAACCTGGCCCTTCGGGCATAATTTGCCTTAATCGTTTCCCGATCAACCAGCGACATTTCCAGTCGCCTTTGCCCTCCAGATCGGCCAGGGCCAGTTCCTGCTGCATCAGGCTGAGGTACCAGGACGAGAAACGGTCTTCGGGTAGTTCATCCCAGCCTGCGAACAAAGGGCCTGGTTCATAGCCGGCCGGAATCAGCAATACAGAGGGGTTGCGGCACCCCATACCATTATACAAAAAGAGATCGTCCGTCAGACCCCGCAGTTCAGCAACATCTTCGTTTCCACTCAACACTGCCACTGAAAAACGATTCTTGCGAATGATGCGATTTGTATCCCGAAACTGGTAATCCAGTTGGCGGGCCGTGTTATTGCTGCCTGTAGCCAGCAGCAGGTCGATCTTTTTGCGGGGAGAAAATTCCCGCACCCGCCCCTTGATAAAAGGAGTGATCCCAAAAACCTGATCCAGAATCCAGGGCAACAGCACATTATCCTTGCCCGAATACTTGACCAGCGCCCTGTGCCCGGCCAGCAGAGTCATGAGCAGATCGTGAAAACCCACCAATGGCACATTGCCTGCCATGATGATCCCGATATTTTTGGCATCTGCCTTTGAAAAATCATATCTGGAAGCCAATTCTGCCAGTTCATTCCCCTCAAACCACGGCAACAAGCGGCTCACCGCCTCCCTGATATCCCATTCCGAAAACCACGGGTTGCGGCGAATGGCCAGATCCAGGGTCTCCTGGCTCCGCAAAAGACGAAGCAGGGCCGTCTTAAACGCCCCCAGCTTTTCAATTCGTTCGGCCAGGCTTAAATTTTCCACCCGCCAAATTTCGGGATTAATTCAGGATAATAAAAGATCGTCAGGCAGGGCTTCATTTCCCGGATAAAATTCTCAAAAATCCTCGCCTGAAGACGTTTTGATGTGGATTTTCTCCCGAAAAAAACAAATCCCCGGGAATTCCGTTTACCAGTTTGTTTGGCTAAATGGGAAGTTCCTGTCCCAACTGTTTGGTTGGGAGAAAAAGTGGAATTAAATTTGCGCCCGAAAACGATTAAGAAAAATTAGCTATGGCTATTATCATTACTGAAGAATGCATCAACTGCGGAGCCTGTGAGCCCGAATGTCCGAATACGGCCATTTACGAACCCGCAGCTGAATGGAAATACTCTGATGGCACTGACCTCAAAGGTTCGATCGATTTTGGAGATGGCCAGTCCATTTCTGCCGAAGAACCCCAGGAAGCCATCAATCAGGAGGTTTACTACATTGTGCCCACCAAATGCACAGAGTGTACAGGCTTTCATGAAGAGCCCCAGTGCGCCGCTGTTTGCCCCGTGGATTGCTGTGTACCCGATCCGGATTACGAAGAAACCAAGGAAGAATTGCTGGCCAAAAAGGAATGGCTGCACATTGAGTAACCTCCCAACGCATTGAACCCGCCTCTGAGCGGGTTTTTTTTAGTTGGAATGGCCGCAAAACCCGGATTTTCGCTTTTGGTAAGTTCGTGGTATATTTGTTGAAGAGATCAATTGATACATGAATAATAGTAAGTCTGATTCTGTCCTGAAACCTGCAAAAAAGCTCGGGGCATTGATATTGACCACCCTGGTGGTGATTGGGGGCCTTTCGCTCGCTGGATGTAAAGGAAACGGATCAGGAGGTCACGGCTCTGTGGATGGTGGAGTTACCATCAATGGTACCATGACCAACTGTTTTGGCGATTCTGTATTTCTGTACGAACTGGTGGGAAATGATGCACATAAAATTGCCACCGCGCCCTTAACGAAGGAAAAGCAGACCTCCACCTTCACCCTGAGCGTAAAAGTGCCTCACAATGGGTTTTACCAACTGGGAACAGGACCCCGCTCGGCCTCCATTGTCATTTTGGGTCCGGACGAGGAAATTACCTTTACGGGAGATTGTTTTGACATGGCCAAAACTGCCAAAGTGGACAATTCGCCTGCCAATCAGGGCTACGCTTTCCTCAGCGCCAAAGTATCCCGCAAGAATAACGAAGCCAATCAGGTCGTTCAGAATATCCGCACCTTTTCAGTCACCAATCCCCAGATGGTGCCCCAGTTGCAAAATGATCTGGTCAGGATTCAGGAGGAAAAATCCCGCTTTCTGGATTCCGTGATTACCGCTGGTGGTTACCTGGGCAAGATTGCAAGCCTGCTTCGCTTCAAGCCTTTCGACGGCAATATGTTGGCCCGTTACGGAAACGAATCCAATTATTTCCTGCGTACATTTTTCAACGGGATTGATCTCAAAGACAGCGAAATGGCCTACATTCCCCAATTTGGAGATCGCTTCAGACAATTTGTCTTCAACCTCGTTCAGCAGCAACAACCAGCTGATTCCATCAGCAAATATGTAAACCAAACCTTCAGCCAGATTGATCCTCAGTCTTCCTCCTACATGGTGGCCCTCTCCGCGGTGATTCAGGGCCTGGATCAGGCCCAGTCAGATTTGTTTTTGCCCTATGCCGAGGAATTTTTGCAGAAATATCCCAAACCCACCTCCTTCACCCAGAACCTTCAGGTTCGGGTGGAAGCCATCCGTCGCTTTGCCGTGGGCGCAACTCCTCCCGAAATCAGCCTACCAGACCAGAATGGCAACATTCTTACCCTCAGCAGCCTGAAAGGCAAATACGTTATGATCGACTTCTGGGCCAGCTGGTGCCGCCCCTGCCGCGCCGAAAACCCCAATGTGGTGAGGTTGTACAAACAATACCACAACAAAGGATTTGAAGTGCTCGGCGTGAGCCTCGACAAAGAGAAAAATGCCTGGATGGCCGCCATTCAGCAGGATGGACTCGTCTGGAAGCATGTCAGCGACCTGCAGTTCTGGCAATCCAGAGCTGCCCAGGATTATGGTGTGAATTCCATTCCCATGACTTTCCTCCTCGATAAAGAAGGCAAGATCATTGGTAAAAATCTGCGCGGCCCGGCCCTCGAAGAAAAACTCAAAGAATTATTCAACTCCTAAACCTCAAAAAGCTTCCTCATGCCCAAAACGAAAATACTGATCGTAGATGACGAGGAAGATATTCTCGACTTACTGGAATATAATCTTCAAAAGGAAGGATACCAGGTCCTCAGAGCCAGTGATGGCGAAAGCGCCCTCGCAACCCTGAAGGAGGAAAATCCCAAACTGGTGCTGCTCGACATCATGATGCCCCGCATGGACGGGGTGGAAACCTGCCGCCGTATGCGCGAAATGGAAGAAGGGAAGCAATGTTTCATTATCTTCCTCACTGCCCGTTCAGAAGAGTACTCAGAATTGGCTGGTTTTGAAGCAGGGGCCGACGATTATATTGCTAAACCCATCAAAACCCGCATTCTCATGAGCCGCATCCACGCCATGCTGCGTCGCGGCAAAGAAAAAGTGGCTGAGGCTACTCCTGAATCCACGATCCGGGTGCACGATCTGGAGATCAAACGCGACGAATACATGGTTTACCAGGAAGGAAAACCCATCGGGCTGGCCAAAAAAGAATTCGAATTGCTCGAATTCCTGGCTTCCAAACCTGGAAAAGTATTTCCCCGCGAACTCCTCCTCGAAAAAGTATGGGGCACAGACGTTCTGGTTGTGGACCGCACCATTGATGTGCACATCCGCAAGCTTCGGGAGAAGCTGGGCAAAGATTATATCGAAACCGTGAAAGGCGTAGGGTATAAGTTCAGGAAATAAATGGAGCAAAAGTATCCCCCTTCCATTCTCGTTTCCCTGTATGTTTCCGCCGTACTATCCGTTGCCTACCTGGCGATGGGACTTTGGGGGGAAGGCGAAGGAGTGGGGCCGCTCTTCGAATTCATTGCCCTTTTTCTCATATCCTTTATCATTGTCATTCTCTTTCTGGAGTTTTTTGTTTACCGCAAAATCAAAAACATTTCTGCCCAGACCGAGGTGGAAATCCGCAAACTCAAGGAAATAGAAACCTTTCGCAAAGAATTTCTGGGGGATGTTTCTCACGAATTGAAAACCCCCATCTTCGCCATCCAGGGTTTCATCGAAACCCTGCTTGACGGCGCCATGGACGACAAAAAGGTCAACCGCAAATTTCTGCAAAAAGCCTTTAAGCACTCGGAGCGCCTTTCCCACCTCGTGCAGGATATCCTTGTCATCACCCAGATTGAGTCGGGTGAAATCGCCATGGTGATCCGCAACTTCGACCTGAATGAGTTGGTGCACGACATTGTGGATTCGCTCGAAACCAAGTTCAATAAAAAAGGCCGCGAGATCACCTGCAAGATCAAGAACCACGGTTCCAGAAAGATCATGGTGGCCGCCGACGAAGACCGCATCCGTCAGGTGCTTTATAACCTGATCGACAACGCGGTCAAATACGGGGACCCTCACGGGACCATTACCATCGAGCTCGTCGAAGACGACGAGCATGCGATTATCAACGTGGTGGACCAGGGCGAGGGCATCGCCCGCGAACACCTGGCCCGCCTCTTTGAGCGCTTTTACCGGGTGGACAAAAGCCGCAGCCGGGTGGGAGGAGGCACAGGCCTGGGCCTGGCCATCTGCAAACACCTCATTGAGGCCCACAACCAGAAAATCTGGGTCAGGAGCACCGTGGGGGAAGGATCAGTATTTTCATTTTCACTCGCCAAAGCAAAATGATCATCGAAGACAGTGACCGGGTCATCCTTTTGGGAGGATTGACGGTTCCCTTTCTGCTCAGCAAAGGCAAAAAGGGGCGGGTCAGATTGTCATTTTCTGAAAACGGCGAACTTCACATCCAGACAGGCGACGGCAAACTCGGGAATTTTGAAAAGCAATTCCTCAAAGAGAAAGAACGCTGGATTCAGAAACATTTTCCCTCCATTTCCCGCCAGGCCGACCGCAAGGAAAAATTCCTCGAAAACATCCACCACCAGATTGAGTTGTTCGGAAAACCCGTACCACTCGATTATCACATTCATCCCAAAACCTCCTTCAAAATCCACCAGCCTCTGCGTTTTTCTATATTCGCCCCCGAAAAACACATCCGTGAGCGAAAAAAACTTCTTCTTTACTACGCCCTGCGGGCGTATTCAGAACATTACCTCAAAAAAAAGCTGGACAAGTGGGCCGCTGTCTGCGAGCTCGAGTACAACCGTTGCGTGGTCAAAGACCACAAAACCAAATGGGGCTCCTGCAGCAGCCTTCGCAATATCAACCTCAACTGGCACCTCATCTTCCTGGAAGATCACCTCATAGATTACGTGGTAATCCACGAACTCATGCACCTGCATGAAATGAACCACAGCCAGAAATTCTGGAACTGGGTCGGAAAATACCATCCCCGTTACCAGACTGCAAGGCACCAAATCAAAGAAAAACAATGGCTAATTGGGATCCTGAATTAAAACCAAAAAAGAAAAAGCAGCCTTTCATCCGCTTTGCCGATCTCATCCTCTTCGAGGATGAAAACGTGATCGTGATCAATAAACCTTCAGGCGTGGCCAGTCTCGAAGACCGTTCGGGTGAAACTAATCTCCATGTCTGGGCGCAGAATTACCATGCAGGCACCAAAATCTGCCACCGTCTCGACAAATTCACCTCAGGCGTCATGGTTTTGGCCAAAAATCCCGAAGCCTATCGCTTTGTCAACCTGCAGTTTCAGCAACGCGAAGTGATCAAGCACTACCTGGCTCTGGTGGAAGGTGTGCGGCAGTTTGAAGAATATGTGATCGACGCACCCGTGCTGATGACCGCGGCAGGCCAGGGCAAGGTCAACCATGGTTCGGGCAAGGAAGCAGTCACGGTCATAGATACGGAGGAAACTTACAAAGATTACACTCTGCTCAGTTGCCATCCACTCACGGGCCGCACCCACCAGATTCGCATTCACCTGGCCTCCATTGGCTGCCCCATCATTGGCGACGAAGAGTATGGCGGCAACCACATTTACCTCTCCAAACTCAAACGCAACTACAAAATCAGCCGCGAAGAAGAGGAAAGCTCTGTCAATCAAACTTACCTGCTCCATGCCCGCGGCATTGCCTTCACCCTGCCCGGCCAGGAAGAACCCAGTCAGTATGTGGCGCCCCTTTCCAAACATTTTGAAGTAACCCTCAAGATCCTCGACAAATACGGCCGCTAAAAAATTCGCACATAAAAAAACCTCCCTTCAGCTAACCCGAAGGGAGGTTTTTTTATGCCTAAAAGGTGTTTCAATCAGGTCCAAACATCAATTCTCTATCCTCTAAAATCTAACATCTCAAATCTGACATCTGACATCTAATCTCTCACCTCTAAGGACTAACGACAACCGTCTTACTTCAAAACAGTGAATTTGCCGCCCAGAGCGCCATTATCCGTGTTCAGAATGAAGAAATATTTGCCATTGCTTAGGTTGTTCAGATCAATCGCAATTTCGTGGTCGCCAGCCGTCATGAAGGTATTCACGGGCTCAGCCACTTTCTTTCCAACGGAGTTGAAGATTTCCAGACGTACGTTTCCGGCATTTTTTACGCTGAAAGGCACCATCACCTGGCTTGCGCTGGGGTTGGGGTAAGCGGGAAACAGAGACAGACCGTGGTCCTGCAGTTTGGGCTCAACCCCAACAGAAGGCTCATAATCCACGATAGGAATGATCAGTGCGTCAGCATTGAACTTCTGACCGCCAATCGTCCACACATTTGCAGCCTGTGACCAGGCACCAGCGGCACCATAGTACTGCACACAACGACGCTCGCCATTGCCGTCCGGGCCACCACCGCTGGACACGGGGTTGGTTGACATCACTACCAGGGTGTCATCCAGATTGCCGCCACCATATTCAACCGTTACCACAAAACCATTGCTGGCCGAGATAGCCTGGGGATTGTCAATCGTGATAAAAGTCGGGAAACCTGAAGTATCCGCATCAGAAACCAGAAAATCGCCAGAGGCAACCAGGGTGCTGGGCAAAGAATCAGTAGAGGCATCCCACACGTGAACGCTCATGGTGTCAGAGCCAGTGCCAATGATTTCCAGGTGCGCGAAGTAAACAAATACCTCAGTCACCGTGGTGGAAGCACCCAGTTGGTCATAATGCTCCCCGGTTTGCTGAGACACATCGCTGGTTCCCAGTACATACCCGTTGGGCGAACTAAGCAGATAAAAAGCTGTCGCACGATCCAGGTAATCAGTGATTGTGTCGATGGTACCTGCAGTTTTTGAAAAGCTATGCAAGGTGGAGAAATCGGCATCAACCTGCTTCAGGTTGGTGATTTCCTGCTTTTGTTGAGCATTCAGGCCCATACCCAAAAGCATGGCCAAGGCAAAAAAGTAAATTTTTCTCATGGTAAATTTTTTGATATTAATGGATTTACAGAACATTAAATTAATACAAAATGCCTTTTCAAAAAAGAGCAAAAACTGGCATTTGGTTAAATTTGCCAAAATGGCGGGCCGGGAAACAAAACGCAACTTCACCCGTCACCAGGGGGCTGTGGGGCGCGCCCGGCTCTTTCCTCCCGCAAAATCCACCCACGAACACCTTCACCCCGCCAACGCACCCTCTGCTGGCGGCCCATACGTGCCAGCCCGCCAGCAGGCCCCGCTCCTTCCAGCACGCCCCAAGGCCCCCTGCCTCAATCCCCCATGCAGGCATTCCCCAAAAATCACTAATTTCGAAACATCCAAACCCGAACAATTAGCAAAGAGCAATGAACAATGAACAGAGAACAATGAGCAAAGAACAAAGAACCTTTAACTAATCTCGCAACTCACAACTTAGAACTCACAACTTAGAACTCACAACTTAGAACTCACAACTCACAACTCACAACTCACAACCATAACCGTAAACTGTAAACTGAAAACTGAAAACCGGAAAAATGCGCGCAATCATCCAGAGAGTAACCCACGCCAAAGTCGAAATTGATCAGCAAATCCATGGCCAGATCGGCCCCGGGCTGCTCGTGCTGCTCGGCATCACCCACGAAGACACCCAGGCCGACATCGACTACCTGATCAAAAAGATCATTCAGTTGCGCATCTTCAGCGATGCTGAAGGCAAAATGAACCTCTCTGTCGAAGACATTCAGGGCGGCCTGCTGGTGGTTTCCCAGTTTACCCTCCACGCCGACAGCCGCAAAGGCAACCGGCCATCCTACATTCGGGCCGCGCGGCCCGAAACAGCCATCCCACTCTACGAAAAATTCCTGGCCGACTTGCGTCAACGCTTCAACGGGCCCGTGGCCACGGGCGAGTTTGGCGCCAACATGCAGGTTTCCCTGCTCAACGACGGCCCGGTCACCATCATCCTCGACTCGGCCCAACCCGACTTCTGATCCGTGAAATCACTTCCCCCCAAATGGATTTATGGCATTCTGGCCTTTGGCCTGCTTGTGCGGCTGGCCCTGCCCCTGATCCTGGGAGGTGATCCCTACCGCGGCGATGGCGCCGACTACCAGCGTTACGCCACCAACCTATATGAGGAGGGTGTTTACTCGGGCCAGTTTGGGCCCGGGGTGGAGCCAGAAGCCGGGCGCATGCCCGGCGTGCCCTTCCTCATCTGGATTGGCCTCCAATTTTTCTCCCCCCACAGCTACGGCATGCTTCTCCCCAACATTCTGCTTGGCTGGGGCATTCTGCTCATTCTGCATTTTTTCCTGCACGATTTTCGCCTGCGGCCCAAAATCCACCTGATTTCCCTGGCCATTTACGCTGCCTTTCCCGTCATTGATTATTACGCCTCCCAGTTCTATCCCGATTTGCCTGCAGCCAGTCTGGCTTTTTTGTCCAGTTGGGCCTTCGCCCGCTACCTGCGCTCGGGCTCGGGAAAATGGGCCCTGGTTTCGGCCCTGGCTCTCGGACTTGGTCTCTTTTTCCGTCCCGAATTACTCATGATTTTTCCGCTTTATCTGGTCGCCATCTGGCTCACAAAAATCAGTCTGCGGCAAAAACTCATTCACAGTCTGGTCTCAGGCGCAGCCATCTTTCTGGTGCTGGCACCCTGGATGCTGCGCAACCTCAATACCCTGCATGTACTCATGCCCCTGGGCAATAATTTCATTATCGAGGATAACTACCAAAGCCAGGGCACCTGCGCCAGGGGCCTTTACCGCTGGCTCAACACCTGGCATTACAAAGAAAGCCACGTCAAGGTGGCGGCCTGGTACCTCATGGACGGGACCGCAGAGCCCATTCCTGATCTGGCCTTTGATAATCCTGAGGAAAAGGCTTTGTTGCAGCGTATTCAGGCTTCGTCTGCCTACACCTGCGACATGGACGCAGAACTCGACCAACTGGCTCAGAACCGGGCTGCGGCTCACCCCTGGCGGCAAAATCTCATTTTGCCGCTTCAGCGATTTTTTTACCTGCTCTTTCGTACGGAACGGGCCGACTCCTTTTCCTCCCCCTCGCTGCCCGGCTGGCTCACTTTTCTGGCCTGGCTGGCACTTGGCGTTTTTACAGGGATCGTTCACCTGGCGGGATTGGGATTGCCATTCATCAAACAGATTCCCAAAGGCATCACCCTGCTGTTGTGGCTGATGTGTCTGGAACGTTTGCTATTCTTTGCATTATTTTATCATGTGGAGAACCGTTACATGCTGGTTTATTTCCCCATATTTTTCCTGCTTGCTGCCTCCCAAATAAATCGTTTACTTGATAATAAAATAGATTATGACCATTCAGGAAGCCCAAAAAATAGTCGATCAGTGGATTAAGGATTACGGCGTACGCTATTATTCAGAACTCACCAACATGGCCATTCTTACTGAAGAAGTGGGTGAGGTTGCCCGACTCATGGCCCGCATGTACGGCGAGCAATCCTTCAAGGAATCAGACAAAGGGCAAGACCTCGGCGACGAACTGGCTGATGTGATGTTTGTGCTCATTTGCATCGCCAACCAGACGGGCACGGATCTGGAGGCCGCCCTCAGGCGCAACCTCGAAAAGAAAACCAATCGTGACGCTACGCGTCACAAAGAAAATGAAAAGCTTAAGTGAAAATGAAGCGGGAGAAAAAGCGATCAATCCTTGTCAATGGTAATAAAGTCGAAATTCTTTCCATTGAAAAAGCCGATTTCATCTCCCTGAGTGATATGGCCAATGGTTTTGCCGGTGGTGTATCACTGATCGAGCAGTGGATCAGGAATAAAGATAGTATTGAATTCCTGGGTCTCTGGGAACAGATTAATAATCCCAATTTTAATTCCCTCGAATTCGGGGGGACTAGATCCGAAGCGGGAACAAATCGCTTTTACCCTTCAGGTAAGTAAGAAATATTAATTTACTTATCCAATCAGGGTTTTGAACTTTTGCGGGGAGATTGCGCATTTATCAATACCAGAATGAATCAATCCCTTTTCCTTAACACATTCTTCATCCCCGCAGCTCCACAATTTACTTTTACTGGTACTATTTTTGCTCAAATGGAGTTAAATTGAAAGCTGAAATGCGGAACAGGATGAATAAAATACTATTACTGGTTGGTTTTCTGATTCTGGGTACGGCTACGAAGTCGTTTGCCTGGGGATTTTGGGCACACCAGCGCATCAATCGCATGGCGATCTTCACCCTGCCGCCAGAAATGCTCAAATTTTACAAGAAAAATATTGAGTACATCACCGACCACGCGGTTGATCCCGACAAACGCCGCTATGCCGTGGACGGAGAGGCGCCCCGCCATTACATTGACCTCGATCACTATGGAGAATACCCCTTTCAGATGGTGCCCCGCAAATGGAAAACCGCGGTGGATGTTCTGACTGAAGATACCCTGGTTTCCTACGGAATCGTGCCCTGGCACATTCAGAAAGACTATTATCGCCTGGTCGATGCCTTTCGGGCCTGCGATGCGTACCGCATCCTCAAAATTTCTGCCGACCTCGGCCATTATGTTGGCGATTCCAACGTGCCCCTTCATACCACAGAAAATTATAACGGCCAGATGACCGGACAAAAGGGCATTCACGGCCTGTGGGAGTCGCGTATTCCTGAAATATTTGGCATGAAGTATAATTTTTTTGTGGGTCAGGCGAAATACGAAACGGATGTTTTGGAAGAGGCCTGGAAAACCGTGCTGGAAAGCCATTTATGTCTCGACACGGTATTTGGACTTGAAAAAAGCCTGACCGAAACCATGCCCTCGGACATGAAATACAGCTTTGAGTCGCGCGGCAATATGAATATGAAGGTTTATTCCCAGGAATTTTGCACCCGCTACCACGACGAACTCAATCACAT
Source organism: Bacteroidia bacterium (assembly GCA_020635905.1). GTDB lineage: Bacteria > Bacteroidota > Bacteroidia > J057 > JADKCL01 > JACJYV01. The sequence goes on along the minus strand of JACJYV010000002.1, from coordinate 764,261 downwards.
GGTCGAGCGGCGCATGCGCACTTCTGTGATGCGGGTGGGTATGATCTGGTACACTGCCTGGGTCGATGCAGGCCAGCCCGACCTTCGTCCCCTGCTGGACAAGGAAGTGGTGGATGAGCCAGAGAAATACGAAGAAAAACTCAAAATCATTGACCGTGAAGCAAGCGGCGCAGGCGCCACAGGTTATCTGAACCACGACCATTCCCACGACCGCAAGCACCCCTGCGAGGTGGAAGATTTGCCCGTGGCAACCACGGCAGCCCTGGTGATGGAAAGCGCCCTCTGGCGCAAATGGGCCTCCCAGGAATCCAACTGAAATCTCTCAGAAAATTTTTACCATTTGCCCGGAAGGCGGGCCATGATTTTATGGGTGGCGCCCGCCTGAGAAGCCATGTATTCGCGGTTTTGGGTGGAGACCTTCTGTAAATCTTCCCGGTCCTCAAAAAAGCGGGTAATGTAATTTTTCAAATCTTCCTTTTCCCTGATTACAAAAGCCGAACCAGCCTTTACCATATCAACTGCTTCGCGAAATCGTTCGAATTTGGGTCCAAAGGCTACGGGGCGTCCGTAAACGGCGGGTTCCTGGGTGTTGTGGATGCTTTGGTCAAATCCGCCGCCAATGTAAGTGAGGTTGGCATAATGATAAAGACGATTCAGCATGCCCACATTGTCGATCCAGAGCAGGGAATGAGTGGCTTTCAGATTTTCGGCCTGGGAAAAGCGAAGCGAGTGGTCAGAATCCCGGGAAATGCGTTGCTCAATGTGTTCGGGATGAATTTCGTGGGGGGCAATAATCCATTGAATGGGCAGGTGACTGAGTTCCTGGCGGACCGCCAGGATAATTTCCTCGTCTTTGGGCCAGGTGCTGCCGCATATCACGCAGAATTTGCCTGAGACAAAGTGGGCAATCAGCGGAATTTCCCTGAAATTTCCCGGCAACATGGCGGCCCGGTCAAAGCGGGTGTCGCCCGCCACAGTCAGGCGCTCTGCGCCTGTGAGGGGTTGGAGCAGGTCAGCCGTAGGCTGATCCTGGGTGAAAATATGACTGAAGCTCCTGAAAGCCTGCGCATAAAGCGGGGCCAGCCTGCTTTTCAGAAATTTACTTTCAGGCTGCAACAGGGCCGAAACCAGATAAGTGGGAATATTGCGTTCCTGCAGCCCCAAAAGATAATTCACCCAAAGATCGTACTTGATGAAAAATGCAGCCCGCGGTCTGACCAGATCGAGGAATTTTTTCACATTAGCGGGCGAATCTGCTGGCAGATAGCCCACATAGCCTGCCTGAATTGAATTTTTCCGCACCTCGTAGCCTGAGGGAGAAAAGAAAGTCACCATGTATTTATAATGGGGAAATTCTGCCTGCATGGCTTCCAGCACAGGGCGGCCTTGTTCGTATTCGCCCAGAGAAGAACAGTGAAACCAGATCCAGCGGTCGTTCAGGTAGATTTTTTCCCTGAGTTGAGCTTCCCAGTTTTTGCGCCCCTGTACCCACTTTTTTGCCTTGGGATTGAAGAGGGCGGCCACGCGGATGGCGAGGGTGTAAAGAGAGATTCCAAAGGAATAGATTTTCCGCATGGCGGCTGGCTCAGGGAAGTTCGGGCGGATGAATATCGTAGGTGCGGCGGCTGTAGGTAACCATCTGACCCAGGGCCCGCCGTTTGCGGTAACCCATCAGGTGGAATATTTCCCGACCGAAAAAACGTGCAATGCGGGTATTCAGAACCAGGGTATTGGGATGGATTTTATCCTTGCGCACCCCCGGCAAAAGAGGCAGCATGCGCCACATACCCAGACTGCGCAATATGGCCGAAATTCCCAGCCAGAAACCCGCAATTCGTTTGATTACAAAAAAACCATCGTCGCCCTGGGGCTGGTAAAGCGGCATGAAAATGCGCCCATTCAATTTGGCTTTGACGGCTCCCATACGGTTCCAGGCCAGTTCTTCATCCTTGCGAATCTTTTGGAAATTGCTGTAGCCGGGATTCATGATAAAATTATTCCCCTCAACCACCCCATGACGATAACGGATTTCAAAAACCTTTTGCAGTTTTTGAGTTTGGGCAGAAATCTCTGAACGGGCATTTTCGAACCAGGGAATTTTTTCCCTTTTCAGACAACCTGCTTTTTCAAGCACCATCCAGAGCATGTTTTCGTGGTTGGTGGTGGAAATTTCTGCCGAATGTTGTCCTGCTTCAAAGCCAAAAGAAATAAATCCCAATTCGTTGAGATAGCTGAGCAAGGGACCTTCCAGTTGCTCTTCCAGGCCCAGAATTACAGGAACGGGAAAATCAGCTACAAACCTGCGGTTGCGCATCGTGTCGCCGATCAGGCAAAAGGGAGGACTTTCAGAGGAAGTGGTGTGCAGATCAATGAAAACCATTTCACCTTTGCGTTTTTTGGCCGCCTGACGAATTATTTGCCAGATCTCAGCAAACTCAGATGATTCTGCAATGCCGTCAGGTTTGATTAATTCATTGGTAATCTCATTGCGATTCCAGATGCGGTTAAGATCCTGATCCAGGTAGCGGCAACCCATTTCCAGGGCTTTCAGGTTTCCTGCCAAACCAATAAACTCTCCATGAAAATCAGCCTGCAGGGAATTCAATTTTTCAAAGGCCCGCTCCATGGCATAAATTCCTGTTGGTTCATTCCCATGCAATCCGCCTATGGCTATCACGGTAGGTCCGGGATGTTTTCCCTTGAATTTTCCAACGATCCGGGTGAAGCGCCGCTCCAATGTATGTGAGGTTTTTTCCAGGATTAAATTCACTTTTTCAGTTTACTATTGTCCAGAAATTCCCGGAGAAAATGGTCAGCCACATTTACAAAATCCCTTTCTGTGACAATCCCGACCAGCTTTTTGCCTTCTGCCACGACAGGAAGACAGCCAATCTTGTGTTTGCGCATGAGGGAAATCGCATCTACGGTCAGGGTTTCCGGGGAAACAGTGATTACTTTGGTAACCATTATTTCTTTTACGGAGGGCGATTCTTTATTTATATCACAAAGCTGGGTGGAGTAATATTTGACCAGCATGCCAGAAGTAACCAGTCCCACCAGTTTGCCGGACTCATTTTCCACGGGCACGTGACCCAGGTTTTTCCAGCTCATGATGTTGGGAACGAGATCAATCAGATCGTTTTCTTTGACAGAATACAGGTCACTCGACATGACCTGATCCACGCGCCAGGAGCGGTTGACCCAGCTTCCGGCTTCATCTATTTTGGGTTGACTCCACTTGTGCACAGGCAGCTTTGATTTTTGGCGTTTTTTCATCCCGGCGGTCAGGGCCACCAGGGCTTCATTTTTGGTTCCTTTTTTCCGCAGATTGGCATAGGAATCGAGGGTCCATTGCGAACCCGTTTTTCCCGTTTCCACCCTCTCCTGGATCACGGTCAGGTAGCGGTCAATGTCCTTTTTGCGGATTTTGGCTTTTTCCAATCCCGCGCGGGCCATAGGCAGCAGGACATTCAGGATCAGTTCCTGGGCTGAATATACTTTATTGTCCACCCAACGGAACATGGCGCCCATACCCATACGGGTGGCGCGGGCAAAATTCATTTTGGTCCAGTCAAAGTCGGCGACCGCGGGCAGGTTGTCGTATTCTTTGGGACGCCCATGCATGAGTCCCAGCCAGAAGGCCGTATTGGCCATTTCGTCGATGATGGTTGGCCCTGCGGGCAATACGCGGTTTTCGATGCGCAGGTGAGGCTTCCCTTCAGAAATGCCATAGCAGGCACGGTTCCATTTATAAATGGTGCCGTTGTGTAGATTGAGGGCCTGGAGCCGGGGAATTCCTCCCTTTTCCAATACTTCCAGGGCATCTTCCTGAATATCACTGCTGACGAGGACACGGTAGCGGGCCACATCCTCTTTGTAAAGATCCATGACCGAATTTTCTAGCCAGCGGGTGCCAAAATGTACCCTGGGTTCGATGTCGCGCATGTATTCCGTGGAGGAGCGGGTATCCGTCGCCTGGCGGAAAAGGGCAATGCGGGTTTCGCGCCAGAGGCGCTTGCCCATGAGGAGGGGCGAATTGGTTGCACAGGAAAGCACAGGCCCCGTAATGGCCTGTGCCCAGTTGTGCGCACTGACAAAGTCCTCGGCGCAGGTCTGGTAATGAACCTGAAAGCTGGTGTTGCAGGCCTCAAACATGACCGAGTTTTTCTTGGTAATCAGCTGGTCCTGTCCTTCCAGGTGGTATTCTATGGGAATTCCACCCCGCATGCGCAGGATTGCATCGTTCAAAGCAAAATACCTCGGCTTGGGAGTCATGTTTTCAAGTTCAAGGTCGCTTTCCCGAATGGTGGGCAGGATTCCCGTGAGAACATAATCCACACCCATTTCTGCGCAGATACCGTCAAAATATTCAAGGCAATCCCGCAACTGCTTCTCCATTTTGGAAAGGGCTTCGCCTGTGAAAACCTGGGGATCCAGATTGACTTCCATGTTGAACCGGGCCAGTTCGTTGGTGAAGTGGGGGTTGTCAATCTTAGCCAGCAATTCCATGGCAGTGGGAGAGGGCAGATAGTTGGGGGTGATCAGGCTCATTTCCTGCTCGGCCCCAATGCGGGTAATTCCCGACTCAATCATGCCATTGTCAACCATGATCTCAAGCGCCCGCACATCCTTAAAGAGGTGCTGCATGAAATTTCGCAATTCCTTCGAATCCTGGTTACTGTTGACTTTGTGTTCTCCCATGCTGCAGTGTTTGGGCGGTAAATTAATATTTTTTGGAGTTGAAGTTGCAAACCAGGGGGTAGAAAACCCGGAAATTGTACAAAAGGAGGGTCAGGCCGCTTTACCAGGGCAAATTATTGAGGTCCACGTTGCCGCCAGAGATAATGACCCCGATTCTTTTGCCCTCCCAGTCAGATTTTCTTTCCAGCAAAGCGCCCAGGGGCACAGCACCCGAAGGTTCCACCACGATTTTCATGCGTTCCCAATGCAGGCGCATGGCGCGGATGATATTTTCCTCGGTCACAGTCAGAATTTCATTTACATAGGTGCGGATGATCTCAAAAGTTTTTTCGCCCAGCGAAGTCAGCAGGCCGTCGGCGATGGTTTTGGGATGCTCTGAGGGCACTATGTGCCCGCGAATGAGGGAGCGTTTGGCGTCGTCGGCCCCGGCGGGTTCGGCCGCAATCACCTGGCTGCCAGGTGAAAAGTAATAAGTGCTGAGGGCCGTGCCGCTCAGTAATCCCCCGCCGCCCACGGGCGCCATGATGATATCCAGCCCGGGGACTTCCCCGATCAGTTCGTATGCCGCGGTGGCCTGCCCGGCGATGATGCGATAATCGTTGAAGGGATGCACAAAAGCGGCGCCTGTATTTTTTACCACCTGTACCAGGGTGCTTTCACGGGCAGCCAGGTTGGGTTCGCAAAAGGTAATTTCCGCTCCGTAGCCCTTTACAGCCTCCACTTTTACCCTGGGAGCATTTTCGGGCATGACGATGTAGGCAGGAATGCCCTGCATTTTTGCGGCCAGGGCCAGGGCCTGGGCGTGGTTGCCAGAGGAGTGGGTCGCCACGCCATTTTCCATTTCGGCCCTGGTCAAAGAGGCCAGGGCGTTAGCCGCTCCCCGCATCTTAAAGGCACCCACCCGTTGAAAATTTTCACACTTAAAAAAAATTTCTGCTCCAGTCAGTTCATTGACAGCGCGACTGGTCAAAACGGGCGTTTTATGGATAAACGGGCGGATTTTCTCCGCAGTTTTCTGGATTTCTTCGGGGGTAATAACGGGATGCATGAAACGAATTTAGAAAAATTTTAAACTTTTTTTCGGGCTCAACTATGTTACTTTTTGGATTTTCTTTCCAGAGGGTTAATTCTCTGATAGTGAGTTTGTTGAATGGGTTGGAATGTCTGCTTATACCCTGCTTCAGGGGGGGTCCAGCCTGTTACTTTTGCCCCTTTGCTTTCCATTTTTAGGCGAAAAAGCCCCCGCATCTTTGTGTTGTCGGCGGGCAATGTCGCCCTGCTCAAAGTAAAAAATTAAAAGTTTAATTCGATGAAAAATTCAAGCAAAGCAAACCCCAAAGAACTTTTTAAAGGAAACAAACAGGTTGACATTCAGGATGCCTGTGTTGAGATTCTGAAAACCATGACCACTTACGAAAAACCCCAGGGCCTGCGCAATAACGTGAGGATTCTGAGTGGGGACCCCACGGTGGGCGAAGATTGGCAGGCGCTCGAAGGTTTTGGTTATTTCAAAGACCACGCCTGGGGAATTTGCCGCAACCATTTCAGTGTGATGATCAACCTGGGCCTGATCGAAGCTACGGACAAATTCGCCCAAACCATCAAGCCTTCCGTTCAGGGCATGGCTTTCCTGGAAAAGCCAACAGAAACGATGGTCTGGGCCTCCAAAATCCGCTACAATCGCGGCCGTGCTCAGCTCGAAGTGACGCTGAGAAGAATCCGGGATGAATTTGCCACTGAAACCGGCCAACCCCCTTATAAAATTATCCCGGGCTACACCATGGACCGCCTCCTCTGGGAACTCCCCGACACGGAAGCCAAATTGAGGAAAATTCCCGGGATGGATCTTTTCAGGGCCGATAATCTGGGGGTTGAAATTCTGCAGGCCATTGCTGATCACATCCATGAAAAGGAAGAAATCAAAGCCAAAATGGCCAGTGGAGAGCCCTTTGAAAGGGTGAGTAGTCCCATTCAAGAAGAAAGAGCAGCCGTGGTAAGCCGTTATTTCAAAGAGGGATGGAATGTGGGGGAAATTGCACGGGAAATGGAGCTGAAGGAAAGCACCATCTACAATTATCTCGAAAAATTGCACCAGGAGGGAGTAATTGATATGCGTCCCTGGATTGAAGAAAATGTGGACAGCAAAGTCCTGTATAAAGGAGCAGAATTTTTCCGTCAGGCCGAGACTCCTGAATTAAAGGCTGCTTTCCAGGTGCTTGGAATTGATTACAACACCCTGAAGCTTTGCCGCCTTTACGTCGCTGAGCATCGTCGGGAAGAAATGCAGATCGCAGTTTAGAAGATTCTTTTTAATGTATGATCCATTTGATCGTAGTTTCCCTGGTTTCTTTTTGCGCTTGGGAACCTCCCTCCCGACTGGTTTTTAGTCGGGAGTTTTTGGTTGTAAGCCTGAAACTGGTTGCCCTTTGGATTTTCAGGACAAAAGTCTAAACTTAGGCTTTCCAATTGCTCATGACCGAATCCCGTTCCATTCAATTTTTTGACGTGCTGATTACAGGAGCAGGTTTTGCCGGCCTTTGTATGGCCATCAAACTGAAGCAACAGGGCAAATATTCCTTTGCAGTGCTGGAACGGGGAGATCAAATGGGGGGAACCTGGCGGGACAACACCTACCCGGGTGCGGCTTGTGATGTGCCTTCGCTGTTGTATTCCTATTCCTTTGAGACCTGGCCCCACTGGCAGCGGGATTACAGTCCCCACGATAATATCATGGCTTACATGGAACATTGTGTGGACCGTTACGGGTTGGGGCCGCACATTCTGACGGGTCAGAATGTGGTGAAGGCCCAATGGCTGGAGCAGGAGGGACTTTGGGAGGCTGAAACGGAAAAGGGGGATATTTTTCGGGCCAGATTTGCAATTGGAAGTACAGGTCCTTTGAATAAAGCTAAGCTTCCTGAAATCCCGGGCCGGGAAAATTTTGCCGGGCCGTCCTGGCATACATCGCACTGGCAGCACGATATTTCGCTCAAGGGGAAACGGGTGGCGGTGATTGGCACAGGCGCCAGCGCCATTCAGGTGGTTCCAGCCATTGCAAACGAGATGAAGGAATTGATTTTATTCCAACGAACACCTCCCTGGGTTATGCCCAGAAAGGATAAGCCCGTCTCTGAAGCCAGGAGAAACCGTTACCGCAGATTTCCCTGGATGCAAAAGCTGGCCCGGGAAGCTCTTTACTGGAAATTTGAATCAAGGGCCATTGCCTTCGTGACCTTTCCCGGCCTGATGAAAACCGCAAAACGCATGGCTTTGCGCAATCTGAACAAGGCGATCCGTGATCCCAACCTGCGCAAGCAGCTCATTCCAGATTATGACATGGGCTGCAAAAGGGTGCTGCGCTCAGATGATTATTATCCTGCGCTGACCCGAAAAAATGTGGTGCTGGAAACGGAATCTATTCTGAAAATGGATTCCAACCACATAAAAACCAGTTCTGGCAAAAGCTATGAAGTGGATCTGATCGTGTATGCCACGGGATTTGAAGCGGCCGAGCAAATGGCGCCCTTTGAGTTTTTGGGTCGGGATGGGGTCGATTTGCGGAATTTATGGGCCAAAGGTGGGGAGGCCTATCTGGGAACCACCGTGGCCGGATTTCCCAATTTTTTTATCGTTGTCGGGCCAAATACAGGATTGGGACATAATTCCATCATCCACATCATAGAAAGCCAGGTACAGTACATCATGTCAGCGCTGGATGCGATGGAAAAAGAAGGGATTACGCGGGTGGAGGTGAAAAAGGAGATGCAGGATAAATTTAATCAGGAGGTGCAGGAACGACTGAAAGGCACAATCTGGAATGTAGGTGGCTGCATGAGTTGGTATGTCAATCAGGAGGGAAAGAATACGACCTTATGGCCAGGTTACACCTGGCAATTCAGGCGCATGCTGCGCAGATTCCATCCCGCAGATTACAACTGCAGTTAAAAATCAGGACAAAAAACAGTGGACTATCGACCGTCAACCGTGGACTGATCAGTCCATATTGGTGTAAACGGCCTGGATGTCCTCGTCGTCTTCGAGTTTGTCGAGCAGCTTGGTGATGTCGGCAAATTCTTCGTCCGTAAATGAAACGGGGCTGGTGGGGAAACGCTGCAAGCCAGATTCAGTAATCTCAATTCCTTTTTCCTCAAAAGCTTTGGAAAGATCCCCAAAACTGGTCCATTCACCATACACGGTGACGTTGTCCTCGTCCTGTTCGATCTTGTTCAGGCCTGCGTCGATCAGATCCAGTTCCAGTTCTTCCAGATCCATGCCGTCAAAAGCTTTGAACTGAAACACGGCCTGCCGTGAAAAAAGGAATTCCAGGGAACCTGTGGGCACCAGTCCACCTCCTGATTTGCTGAGGTAGGCCTTGACATTGGCTACGGTGCGATTGGTATTTTCAGTGGCAGCTTCAATGAAAATCAATACGCCGTGAGGGCCTTTGCCTTCGTAATTCAGTTCCTGAATGTCCTGGGCATCCTTGCCTGCGGCCCGTTTGATGGCCGCATCAATGTTGTCCTTGGGCATGTTATTGGCCTTGGCATTCTGAATTGCGGTACGCAATTTGGCATTCATTTCCGGGTCCTGACCGCCTTCTTTGGCAGCGACGGTAATGGCTTTACCCAGTTTTGGAAATAATTTGGACATTTTGCCCCAACGTGCCATTTTGGCGGCTTTGCGGTATTCAAACGCTCTTCCCACGGTATTCTGATTTTGGTGATAATAATTTGCGCAAATTAATCTCTTGGCGCTTGAAAAATCAAGAGAAAAGAGGATTTATAGGAGAAAGGGAATTTTTTTTCAGTTTCTCATCCCGCCATTTCACCCCGCCAACCCGTTCCTTCGCTCAGTTGTCATTTCCCAGGGTGCAATTATCCCGTAAGTTGAGGAAAACTTAATCTGAAAATCATGATCTCAACCTACATGAAAACCCTGCTTCTCTCCCCCCTGCTGCTGGTTCCAATTGTGCTGATGGCTATCCATGCTGATGTGGGCAACCTGGCTACCAGGGCCGTTTCCACGGATGCACAGGAAGCCAAAGAAGCAATTGCCCAATTGAGGAGCCTTGGTCCCGAAGGAATCGAACTTTTCATCGCAGCCCATGAGGAAGAATTTCTGCAGAAAGACCGCAATCAAATTCTTTCCCTTCACCAGACCCTTGACCAGATCGCGGGCCAAAAAGACTCCTGGTATGCCCAGCTTTACTGGTACACGGATTTAACCCAGGCTAAATTGGCGGCGCAGAAGGAGCAAAAGCCTATTCTTTCCCTGCGCATGCTCGGCAATCTGACCGACGATTTGAGTTGTGCCAATTCCCGCATGTTTCGTACGGTTTTGTACGCCAATTCCGCTGTTTCCAAATTTATGCGGGAAAATTACATTCTGCACTGGAGTTCTGAGCGGCCCGTGCCTGTGGTAACCATTGATTATGGCGATGGCCGCGTGTTGAAGCGCACCATTACGGGCAACTCCATTCATTATATCCTCGATCCCAATGGCAAACCCCTGGATGCCATTCCCGGGATGAATACCCCAGAGTCATTTCTGGCTCAGTTGCAAAAGGGCGAAGCCCTTTATCAGCAGGTCAAAGGACTGGAAGCCACGGAGGCTCGCGAGATTATTCTTGCCTTCCACCAGACTGAACGTGAAAAAATTGCAGCCTTTGCCCGCGAAAACGAGATTTCAGTGGAGCCAGCCCCTGATCCATTGGCCTCGGCCCTGTCAGCTGAGCGATTTACCATGAGCAAAGCCAGAGTGGAAATGCCTATCCTGAGGCAGGTCGCAGACCTCAACCCGGTCAAAATCCCTTCCATGGGAAGACAACTCGACGGCAATGTCCCACTGGATCCCTGGGGACTGATTGAGGGTGAAAACGGGAAAGAGCTGGCCTTGTGGCAGAAGCTGGCAGCTGATTATGGCCTGAAAATGAAAATTGATGACAACAGCAGGGCTTTGTTCAAAGCCAAAGATCCTCAGAAATATGCGAACGAAATTGCACTTGAACAGGATATCAAAGTCATTGAGGAAGGCACCCCGGTCGAAACGGTACGCAATGAAATAATGCAGCATTTGCGTCTCCATGACTGGTTTATTGCCAATGACTACCAGGATGCGCTGGGTCAGTTGAATACTTCCGTTTACCGTGAAATTTTCCTTACTCCCCGATCTGATGTGTGGCTGGGGCTGGTCCCTGACAATGTTTTTCCCGCACTGGACGAAGGAGGAATTGAAATGAACTGAGCCTGCCACAGGTAATGACTTTCAAACTCTGATCTGATAACACCAAACAGCGAAACGGAACCTGAGAAACATTCCTGAATAAAAACCACTTTAATTTCCCGGCCCCTTCGGTGGTCGGGATTTTTTTAATCCTTGTCGGGTTGGTATTCATTTTTGCTATATATTCTCGAAAATTTCGAATATCTTAGTAGTTGGTGTATTTCGTGAAAAAAGAGTTAAATGAAACAATTACTAATCAAATCAACCTTGCTTGTTGCTTCTTTTTTGCTTTTAACCAACGGTGCCTTTGCTCAAAATGTGGGGATAGGAATAGCGACCCCGGCCATGAAACTGCATGTTGAGGGCAATGCCGCCACGGACGGTATCATTGTCAATAATAATGCCGCCAACGGCGACCCGGTGGTTCAGTTCAGGTTGAATAACGCGACGGCTTTCACCATGGGAGTGGACGACAGCAACGCAGACAAGTTCATGATTGGTCACGCCACCATCAATACCAATACCCGCATCACGATTGAATCTGGGGGAAATATTGGCATTCGCACTACTGCTCCTGGCAATATGCTGCATATGACCAACGGAGGGGCGGCCGTTGGGGCAACTTCCATGGCCAATTTTGAAAATGCAGACGCAGCGGGTGTGGCCCTGGCCAGTCGTAACAGCAGCACTGCCAGTGGCTATAATGGCTTTGAAGGAATCACGGATTATAACGGCACCACCTACATCCCTGCCGGGGTGTTTGGGTTGGCTATTTATAACGGACCCGCCAATGCGGCTACCATCGGGGTGCGCGGCGCTTCCAATGAATGGCAGGGAACGGGCGTGCGCGGCTCACGGTATAACGGGGGCGGAGCCAATACAGGTTGGGGCGGCGAGTTTTACGACGACCTGGGCTATACCGGGTTTTTGGGTACCATTTCAGATGCCCGTACCAAGAAGAATATCCAGCCCATGCAGGCAGCCCTTTCCATGATTACGCAGTTGCGGCCTGTTACCTATAATTACGACACAGAAAAATATCCCTATCTGGGGCTCAGCACAACTGAGGAATTTGGCTTTATCGCCCAGGAAGTACAGCAGGTGCTTCCCACGGTGACCCGTACCAAAACCCTTGATACTGAGGCTTGCAAAGAAGCTGGCCCCAACCAGATTCACCAAAATAAAAACCAGGAATTTCTGGTCATGGATTATGTGCGCCTGGTTCCCATCCTGACGCAGGGCATCAAGGAGCAACAGGTGCAAATCCAGGAATTGCAGCAAAAAGCCGATCAGGCAGAGGCGCTGCAAACGGAAGTGAACCAATTGCGCAGCGAATTGGAGGAATTGCGCAAGGTGGTAGACAAGCTTTCCGCAGGAAATTAAATCAGAAGGCTGCCTCCCGGGGCAGCCTTTTTGATAAGGGGAAAATTGGATGCATTGATTTGTTACCCAACCAGATTTACCCGGGAAATGATTTGTCAGATGCACAAACTTTGTTTAACCCTTCTGTTCCTTTTGGTAATGGGCGCTTTGCCTGCCCAAACCCTGCAAATTGCCGGGAAAATTTATTTTCCGTTTCGGGAATCCATTACTGATTCCACTTCCCCTCTCGACCGCCTGGCTCAACAGGTACCTCCTTCTGCGGTCTGGTCTCTGACTGGCTTTACAGATTCTGTGGGAACAACGGAGAGCAACTTGTTGCTCGCCGGGCAGCGCAACGATTTTGTCCGTCAGAAACTGATGGAAATGGGTTGGGATAGTCAGCAAATCCGGGCGGAAGCCCGGGGTGAAGGTGCGCCCCTGGGCAACAATCAAAACGAGGGAGGCCGCAGGCTGAATCGCAGGGTCGATCTGGTGGCTACCTGGCAAAAATCTCCTGTCTGGAACGAAGCCAGGAAGGGATTTTTGTATGAATTTCAGGCAGAAACGGGCTTGGAATTTCAGGACAGCAGTGGCCTGGGATTTTGGATTGAACCCAATTCACTGGTGGATGGGGAGGGGAAACCTTTGAAGGGTTGGGTCAGTCTGTATTTCAGGAATTATGCTGACCAAATCGACCAGCTGGAGGCTGGGATCAGTCTGGATTTCTGGGAGCGGGGCAAGTGGTATGTTTACCATTCCGAAGGAATGTTTGATCTGAATGCGACCCAGCATGGGAAGCCAGTTTTTGTGGCAGAAGGCAAAAGTGTGAGGGTTAATTATCCCCTTGATTCAGTACCAGAGGGGTTGAAATTTTATGAGTTTATTGGGGTGGAACAACGGTGGAGACCTTTGGAAAAGGAGGAGAAATTTATCCCTGAAAGGGGGGAGGATTTGCAGGTGATGGGTTCAGAATTAAATGAACATTCCCATATTTTCCCGCAACCTTTGCAGGAAAAGGAAAAATCAGATTCCCCTGTTCTGCCCCCTGACAGCAAGAGCATTTCCCTAAATCCTGACAACCCCCAAACAGTTTCTGACCCAAAACAAAACCCCAAAGAAGACCCCAATCCTGATGACCCTGACAGCCTTAGCGGGAAAAAGTGGGCCTGCCCGGGTTGTGGGGGAAGGTGCAATGATTTTTTTGCCAATCAAATGGCTTCCACCCTGCTGAATTCGTCCGGGGAATTTCCTGACCCAAAGCAGATTGATTTGAACCTTGTTTACACCCTTTTCCGCAATCCAGAAAATACCCCGCGGATTTGTTGTCACAACCTAATTTATACTCCTGAAATTCGGCGTTTGGGAGGAGGAAGAGGTCAATTTATTTCCTTTTGGCCCCTCCCCCAAGGTAGTCAGGAAGAAAATGCGAATCTTTCTCCCTGGTGGTTCAAATATCCAGCTGCATTGACCCGACCCAAATGGGCGACAGATACGCTATCCGCTCTTTCCTTTAAAAAACAGGGAAGCAGAGTGCTGCTGACTTTCAGGTTACGGGATGCAGGTACCACCAAAAAGGTCAGGTTGAAATGGATGGGCAGTGGAGCAGGAATTTATTCCCCCAAAAACCGCAAAAAAGGCCTGAAAACGGAATGGGATAGGTATTTGGAGTACTTTGATCACAATCAGGGAGCAATTGGAAGAAATCTTTTTGAGCTGTGGGATTACCTGCGCTGCATTTCCGGGGAAGATGAGATTCCAACTGACTTAAAAGGGCTGCTTGGCTTTATGAAGAGAAATCGCAAGGATCTCGGGAAATGTTTGGCCATTTTGAGTAAATGCACACCCAAATGCGATTGTCCGCCAGTTACTAAACGGGGACCTGGAGATTTGCCACCTCCGCCCCCACCTCCTCCGCCACCTCGGGATTCTTTTGTCGCAGGTGATTTCCGCAAGCATGAAATAACCTTGAGCAAAGAGCGAATTGTAGATCCCCTGGTGTTGATTCCCAAATTCGGGCGTTATAATTATGATGTGCTGAGTTATTTGCCCAATCCGCGGCCCATTAACCCGGTCTTCGTGAGCTCTTTGGGCGGCTCGCCCGATTTTGATCCCCAAGATTCCTATCTGACTGCCTGGATGCTGATCAAAGATTTGCAGGGGGCCATCAGGATAGGGAATCCAACGGTATTCAATGTCTCTGACCTGCCCTGGCATCTGGTGATTTTTGATCTGAAGGGCAATGTGTTTTATTGCGAAGCTGAAACGGTGCAAAAAGCCCTGGACAAATATCCTCTCCGTCCCGTTATACCACTTACGAAAATACCCCACCGTTTTGGCGACCCTCCTGCAGATTTGCGGAAGATATTGACTTTTCGTTGAGTATTTTGGGGGGATGAATGAGAAACTGAGTAGTTGTATGATTTTTCATTCAAATAAAATGTAATTTAGTCTATTTGCATGATTTTTCATTCAAAATAATGTTTGTTGTAATTTTTGTATTTTTGCATGAGATATTATTCAAATGAACGTTAATATTATTAATATGAATGATAAATCATACATAAGGTGGCGGGAAATGTCGGATAAGTCTTTAATGGAAAACATTGGAAATTTTATCCAATCACATCGATTGAGCCAGAATAAATCACAAGAAGAAGTGGCTGAATCCGCAGGAATAAGCCGTTCAACTTTAAGTTTGTTGGAAAGGGGGAAGAAAGTAAGGTTAGATAGTCTTATTCAGGTTTTGAGGGTGCTCGATTTACTGAATATCATGGAAATATTCAGGGTGGAAGATCAAATCAGTCCCATTGAGTATGCAAAACTAAGGAAAAAGCAAAGGAAACAAGCATCGCCCCGGAAAAGTGGTAGTACCAATAAAATAGAATCAGGATGGTAGACGTGGCCGAAGTAAAAGTTTGGGGTGAACTGGCGGGCGCAATCAGGTGGGATGAATCTCAGCAAATGGGATATTTTCAATACGAACCCAAATTTATTCAAAAGGATTGGGAATTATCTCCTTTAAAAATGCCGCTATCTCAGGGGACGCGAATTTATAGTTTCCCTGAATTAAGAAAAGGCCGCAATGAAACGGAAGATACCTTCAAGGGGTTACCAGGGTTATTGTCTGACGTTTTGCCAGACAAGTATGGAAACAGGCTGATTAATATTTGGTTAGCTCAGCAAGGAAGGCCAGAAGGCAGCATGAATCCAGTGGAAAAATTGTGTTTTATTGGCAAGAGAGGGATGGGGGCATTGGAATTTGAGCCTGCGCAATTCAAAAAAGGAACAAAAAGTGGTTCTCTGGAAATCGGCAGTTTGGTTGATGTGGCAAAAAAAATGTTGAATGATCGGGAAGCGTTTTCAACCACACTGAGCAAGGGTGAGGCAAAGGCATTGATGGAAGTGCTAAAAACCGGAACATCCGCAGGTGGTGCCCGCCCCAAAGCTGTCATAGCATTTAACCCCCAAACAAATGAGGTAAGATCTGGTCAGGGTAATGTGCCTGATGGCTTCGGGCATTGGTTGCTCAAATTAGATGGGGTAAGTGGGGAGCAGTTTGGAGAAAGTTCTGGATGGGGAAGGGTGGAATATGCCTATTATTTGATGGCAAAAGACGGCGGGATCGAAATTAGTGACTGTCAATTGCTGGAGGAAAATGGAAGGGCTCATTTCCTGACCAGGCGTTTTGACAGGGAAGGCAATGTAAAAAATCATATCCAGTCTCTGTGTGGATTACAACATTATGACTTTAATGATATGTATGGATATAGTTATGAGCAGGTCTTTCAAACGATGCGATTATTGCGACTTACCTATCCTGAAGCTGAACAGATGTTTAGAAGAATGGTATTTAATGTTTTGGCCACCAACTACGATGATCACACGAAGAACTTTTCATTCATTTTGAAAAAAAATGAAAACTGGAGATTGGCCCCAGCCTACGACTTGTGTTTTTCTTTTGACCCAACCAATCACTGGGTGAGTAAACAGACATTAAGTGTCAACGGGAAAAGACTTGGGATTACTAAAGATGATTTAATGACAATCGCCAACGACAATAACATAAAAAAGGGCAGGAATATCATTGATCACATTAATTCTGTGGTAAAATCCTGGAATCAGTATGCAGAGCAGGCCAGGGTTAGAGATGATTTGAGAGAAAATATTTACAGGAATTTGAATGCATTCTGAAAACCTGAAATAATCCATGTTTTTATGGTTGAGGTACCCTTCAGTATTATAAAAGTTTCCCTGGACCCGTCAACTTTGCAATTAATTTCCCCGGAATCAAGGCCAAACCATCCCCTCTGTTACCCAATTGGATTTACTCCTTCAGAATCGGAATTGTCAAAACCTTTTAACAATTCTTTTATGCGCACATTCATCCTTTGCACCCTTTCCATTTTCATTCTTGGGACATCACTCCCTGCCCAAACGCTCAAAACCATTCGCAAACAAATGATCCTCATTCCCGGGGGGACTTTCGCGATGGGAGGTGGTTACCAGTATAAAGTCGAGGGTTTTGCCATGAAATACCTCGGGCACGATCCTGGTTTTGAAAAACTGAATCAAACTTATGTGGCCCTGGGCGAAATCCCGGCCTCCAATAACCCGGACCGAATGGTAACCGTTTCTGATTTTTACCTTTCTGCAAAAGAAGTGACCAACCGTCAGTACATTGATTTTTTGCTGGACAGCCTGTTTTCGCCTGAGGAGGCAGATATTTACTGGCAAAAGGTTAATCCCCGCAAAAAGGATATAGATTCGTCCCAATTTTACCTGAAAAAATTCAAGTTGCGGGCTGGTGAGGCAGGACTGCTGCCCGACACCCTGTGCTGGTCCAGGGACTTTGTTTTTGCCTTCAATGAACCTTTGGTTCACTATTATTTCCTTCATCCCGCCTTCGACCAATACCCCGTTGTGGGAGTCTCCTGGCTGCAGGCCAGGGCCTATTGCGACTGGCTGACCCGCGCAAACAACCACCAACTGGCCAAAGAAGGCAGGCCCGCCCAGGCCGCTTTTCGCCTGCCCACAGAAGCTGAGTGGGAGTATGCCGCCCAGGGTGAGGAATTTCCTACCCCCAAAGGCAAGGAGGTAGTTGTAAGACGGATTTATCCCTGGCCTGGATTGAGAGTTCAATCTCCTAAAGGCGAGTACTACGCGAATATGAAGACCGATCACAGCGATTACATCGGGGATAATTACGAATATACTTCACCCGTAGGTTCATTTCCGCCCACTCCCCTGGGCCTGTACGACATGGCTGGAAATGTAGCTGAGTGGACAGAGGACGTTTTTCGTCTGAATCAATGCGATCAAACCAAAAACGTCAAACCAGAGTATGACAACGTCAATTTTCCGCGTGTGGTCAAAGGCGGCAGCTGGGCCGAATATCGCTACGGGGCTCAGGTGGGCAGTCGAACCTGGTTTCCTCAGAACGAAGGTTTATCCCGGGTTGGCTTTCGGGTTGCCATGATAAAACAATAGGGGCCCAAAAAGGGAAATGATTAACTTGGGTTGAATCTTCCTGATTTGCCACATGCCACGACTTTTTTCCTTCTTCTTACTGGTGCTACTTTTTTCCTGTCAGGATCGGGCGGGTAAGGTTCAGGGGAATCCCTCTTCGCCAGAAGGCATGGTCCTGATCCCCGCCAGCGGGGAATTTCCGGCCTTTTTCATGGATGAAACGGAAGTCACCAACCAGCAGTTTGCTGCATTTGTGGAAGCCACTGGCTACCTGACCGAGGCCGAAAAGCCCATCAATTGGGAAGAAATGGCCCGCGGCCTGCCGCCGGGCACTCCCAAACCCGCAGATTCTCTGCTGGTGCCGGGTGCCCTGGTCTTTAAGCAAACTCCCTTTCCCGTCGATCTGAATTCGCCCCACCTTTGGTGGCGCTGGATTCCCGGCGCCAACTGGCGTCACCCCCAAGGTCCTGAAAGCAACCTTGACGGGCTGGAAGACCATCCTGTGGTGCAGGTATCGTGGCACGATGCACAGGCCTATGCCGCCTGGGCGGGAAAGCGTCTTCCCACGGAAAGGGAATGGGAGATCGCGGCGGCAGGTGCGGAAGAAGCGGCTTTATTTCCCTGGGGAAACGAGGATCCTGCTGAAAAATTCAACCTGGCCAACCTGTGGCAAGGCAAATTTCCCGCTGAAAACACGCTGAAAGATGGTTTTGCAGGCACGGCACCCGTCAGGTCATTTCCCGCAAACGCGTACGGATTATACGATATGGCCGGCAATGTCTGGGAGTGGACTTCAGAACAGGTTCAGGATCCGCTTGAACCCTTCGCCGAAAAATATGCGGTCAAAGGAGGGAGTTTTTTGTGCAATAATACTTACTGTACGGGCTATCGCATCCGTTCCAAAATGAGCTCTTCAGCAGATACAGGCCTGAATCATACGGGTTTCAGGTGTGTCAAGGATTGGCAGCCGTAAAAAGATCAGGCGGCTTTGGCAGCGAGTTGCATGGCCTGAGTCAGGTAGAGTGAATTCAGATGTTCCCGTTTACCAATCCTGTTGATGCGCATGGCAGAATCTGTGTGGTAGAAGTGGTTTTCGTAGAATTTGATTTCAATCTCCAGCCAGGTATCCAGTGAAGAAATAATGCCGCGGGCCTGAAATTCCTGAAAAAGCCGGGCCGAATGGTCGGCGGAGTTCATGCTTCCCAGGTGGAAGAGATCGGCATCAGAAATAATCATTTCAAGGTGGTTTTGGGGAATATGCCCCAGTTTGGTGGCCAGAATCAGATCGCAGATCTGATCAATTTTAGCCTCAGAATAGCCAAATTTGGGCAGGGTTTTCCGGGCAATGAGGCAGCTTTGGGCTTCATGGTCATCAGGGTCCAGCAAAAATCCTGAATCGTGAAAAAGGGCAGCGGTTTGCAAAAGGATAGATTCTTCAGGGGAAATTCCTTCCATCACTGCCAGGAGCCGGGCTGCCTGCCAGACACAAAGGGTGTGATTGCAGTTGTGATAGGTAAAATATTCAGGCAGTTCGTTTTCCAGGCGGGTAAGGATATGGCTTTTAGCATTTTGAAAATCGGACATGGTTAATTTGATTGGTTTCGTTACTTAGGATACGTTAAAACCCTGATTTCCATATCCTGAATCTGATATTCCAGCCCTTTTGTAAGGATGAATTAAATTTTGTCAGAAACGACCAGATAAATTGGTTGGCTCCCTCTGTCAGTCCGATCTTTTCCCCACATGGAAATAATTTGTACTTTTAATTTTTAACATCAGGAAAAATGAGATCAGTTTTACTCACCATCGCTTTTCTGGGCGCAATGTGTTTTTCAACCAGGGCCCAGGTAATGTCCATGTCTTACGGCGGCAAAACCCGCCAGTTTTTGGTTCACGTGCCGTCCATTTATGCCCAGCAAAATGTGCCCGTTCCGCTATTGCTTTCCCTGCATGGCATGGGCGACAATATGAGCAATTTTTCCCAGGTTGGATTTCACCAAATCTCTGACACTGCCAATTTCATTGTGGTTACGCCCCAGGCCCTTACAGATGCAGACCCATTTCTGAGTCTGGTGGGACCTTCGTGGAATTCGGGCGCTTCCATGTTTGGCTTTTCTCCCAATTCTGGAGTGGACGATGTGGGATTTCTGATCGCGGTGGCTGATACCCTTTCTGCCATGTACCAAATTGATCAGTCGCGAATTTACTGCACGGGCTTTTCCATGGGCGCCTACATGAGCAATCGCATGGCTTGCCAGCGGGGAGACAGGATTGCCGCCATTGCCACCGTTTCGGGAACCATTGGCAACATGGTCCAGTGCAACCCCTGGGGACCCATGCCTGCCTGTCATTTTCACGGCACCTCTGACCAGACCGTGAGCTTTTCGGGCAACCAGTCGGGCATGGATGCCCAGGAACTGGTCGATTACTGGGTAGCCAATAACCTCTGCGATACCCCCGCCATTTACACCGCGCTGCCCAATACGGCCAACGACGGTTTTACCGTGGATCATTATTATTACCCCAATACAGTAAACGGCGCAGAGGTGGAATTTTACAAGGTAAACGGTGCCGACCACACCTGGCTTTTCAAACCCACCAATGACATTTCCTACTCAGTTGAGATCTGGAAATTCCTCCGTCGCCAGACCAATACGGCCACCGCGCGCGATGCGGAACTGAACAGCCGTACGGTGAAAATCTGGCCCAACCCATTGCAGAATGGCACTTTACGTTTTGAATTTCCCCCATCTTTTCAGCCAGAGCGGGCCACCATCACCAATGCCACCGGCCAGGTTTTGCTGAATCAATCCGTTACTTCAACCCATGAAATTGAAGGTCTGAATTTGCCTGCAGGAATTTACTTTTTACAGCTTCAGAGCAGCGAGGAAAGGATTACTGCCCGTTTTATTCAGGACTGATTTTACAAATCCCGTTTGGAGATCAGGAGGTAGCTGGCACCTGCAAAGACCCCAATCCAGACCACGGTGGCGACCAGGCTGGCCAGGGGCAATTGTGGAGCTGTTTCAGACACCAGATAACGGGTAAAAGGAGAGGGAATCAGCTCATCCATGGCATTTCCAGGCAGATAATCGAAGATTTCGAACCCCGTAATCCAGCCGGGCAGATTTTCGATCAGCCAGGAATAGAGCAGGAATAAGCCAATAGAGAAGATGGCTTTGCGCAGCAGCAATCCAAAAAACATAGCCATGACCAGATAGCCTAAGGTTTGGATGAAAAATGCGCCCAGAAATTCGCTGCCCTCTGTCCAGGGGATGGCCCCTGAAGGGCTGTTCACAGAGCCCAGAATCAGGGAGATGATGCCCAGAAATACAGTCAGGGTAAGAGACAAAACCCCGATTACCATTAATTTTCCGGCCAGAAACTCAACCCGGGTAAGGCCATCAATCAGGTGCTGGCGCAGGGTGCGGTAAGAAAATTCGTTGGTGACCAGCATGATCACAATAAAGGCCAGAATCAGGTTGAAAAAGCTGCCCAGATAGGCCAGATTGGGCCATACATCGGGAAATTTGAGCAGATTAAACTGACTCAGCAACATGGCACCTTCGCCTCCTGCATTGAATTCAAATTTGTCAAATGCGTACGAAAGCAGGGCAAACAGCACCATGTAAAGCCCCAGCATGATCCAGATGGATTTATTGTGGCGAATGGGAATCCATTCTATTTTCAGTAATCGCATCATTGGTTTTTATTGGTTAGTTCAAGGAATTGAGCTTCCAGACTTTTTTGCCTGACCGCCAGATGGTTGAGCACAATGCCCTGCTGGAAAAGATATCCGTTCAGGTCGCCGCCGTGAATGGTTTCTGTGAAAGTGGCAATCAGGCCTTTGTCGCGGGGGGTGATGCGCATAATTTGCGGGTGCTTGCTCAGTACCTGCTCCAGGGCTTTCAGGTCGTCTGCGCTCAGCTCCACATATTGGGCACTCAGGTCGTTGGAGACGCCTTCCACAGGTCCGCAATAAAGCAATTCTCCTTTTTTGAGAATGGCCACTTCGCGGCACACTTTTTCCACCTCGTCCAGCAGGTGGCTGGCCAGCAAGATGGTCGTGCCTGAATCTGCGATTTGTCCGATCACTTCACGAACCTCTGCAATTCCCTGTGGGTCAAGCCCGTTGGTGGGTTCGTCCAGAACCAATACTTCAGGTTCATTGAGCAGAGCAGCGGCCAGTGCCAGGCGCTGTTTCATGCCCAGAGAATAGGTTCTGAATTTGTCTTTGGCCCGGTCAAGCAGATTTACCTGCCGCAAAACTTCCTCAATCCGATCTTCCCCGCATTCCTTGATAGCCGCCACCAGTTTCAGGTTGGCCTTGCCGGAGAGATAGGGGTAAAAGTTGGGAGTTTCCAGAATGGCGCCAATCCTTTTCAGGCTGGCGGCTGAGGGGGCTTCCCCAAACCAGGAAAAATTCCCGCCTGAGGGCTGCAATACCCCGAGCAGCATGCCCAGGGTGGTGGTTTTGCCGGACCCGTTGGGTCCGAGGATGCCAAAAACGCTGCCTTTTTCCACGGAAAAAGTGACAGAATTGACCGCCTTCAGGTTGCCAAAGTTTTTGGACAGATTGGATAAGGTAAGTACAGGATTCAATTTGAAATGATTTTTATGTTAGTTAAGGGAATTTGCTGAATTGTCCAAAAGGAATGGTTGTGGAATTCTGGTGGGCCCCTTTATCCGTTGTATGCGTGTTGAAAAATACCATCATTAATAGGAAATTCTGGCTTTAATGTTGGAAATTTCCAACACGTTTGATTTCACCAAAAAGCCTGATGGCTTTTCCCGATATTTTGTGTTAGTTCCTGACTGAGCCCTGCCTCCACGGCAACGCTTTCCCAATCCCGAATCCCGTCTGCGACTTCTTCCAGAATTCGCTTGCGGCCTTTGATATTCATTTCTTTGCCCACGGCCAGTAAATCCTCCTTTTGAATGTCCTTGTATTTTCCATTCACAGACATTTTGTGGCGGGTAAATTCGGGTCCGTAGGCAAAGACCAGATCGTAAGCAGGCGCAAGCCTCCAGACGCCTTTTTCGTCCATGAAAAAGGAAATGTTTTTGGTGTGGTCGTCCAGGTTGCGGGCCATGACATTGAAAGCCATTCTTCGAAAAAGCTCTTCTGCATCCAGCGCAGGTAATAGCATTCCCCGCGCTACCTGAAAGGCTTGTTCGTAGGATGACGGAAGGTAATAATCCAGGTGGCCAATAGCACAGAGGGTTTGCAGGTGCAGTTTGCGGCCCTGTCCGGGCCGGTCAAAACGCCGGGTCATAAAATGAGCCCGCCCGCCTTCCTCCAGCAGTTCGCAGTCTGCCATTTCGATCCCACACGCACGGGCCATGAGGTGATAGGCAAATTCGATTCTGCCATACTGGTTGGGCATGCTGCCCTCAACTCCATCAAATTTGAGCAGCCAGTGCTCAAATCCGGGAGGCGCATCGATCTGCCCCGAACGGACCTCGCCCGATTGGGGGTGAATGGCCAAAATGGCCTTTGCCCGCGCTCCTCCTGCGGAGGAGCTGACCTTGAGGATGTCTTGCAAGGCCTGGGTATCATCATCGCCCAATTGGGTACGGAATTGCCGTTTTTCTTCCAGAATTTCGGCTGCCAGGTCGACCAGTTGATTGATTTCAACCGGGGTGGAATGAGAGAATGCAGGTGATTGGGCGGGGCGAAATTCAAGGGCCCCCATGCCCCGGTCAGCGATGTAACAAAGGCGGTTGACGGGGTTGAAGGAAGCCTTGGAACGGCCCTGGCTGGCCAGCCAGGCGTCAATGACCTGGTTGCCAAAGTCGTCAGGGAGGCTGTCGGCCAGCAGGCCTGGCAGGCCCCGAAAGGTGGCTTTGGGTAGATGGGGGAAAGAATAAAGGCGCTTTCCCTGCTGAATTGCGGAAAGTGGCATCTGCAATGGAGCCAGATTCAGGCCTGATCCCTCAAAACCCGGATTGAATTCAATCCGGGCGAAGCCACGCAGCTCGTTCCAGGCCACGGCCCCGACCTTTTGCCCCCAGATAAAAATATCCGCTACCATTCACTTTGGCTTTGTTCAGGACTATCCTTTTCAGCAGATGCCCGCTGACGTTTTTTTTGCTCCAGTCTGGAAAGTTGTAAGGGGCTTGGACCTTCGTCGGGAAGCAGGAAATCCAGATTTTCGAGTTCTTCCAGGCTTCTCAATACCTGAATGAGGGTCAGCAGGGTGCAGGAGCCCTCGTTTTCGAGGGCGCTCAGGGTGCCGCGGTTAATTCCAGCTTTTTGGGCCACGGTGGCCTGGGTGAGATTCCTGTTTAAGCGCAATTGGCGAATTCTGTGCCCCAGTTCCCGCACAATGGCCGGGTCGCTCATGCTGTACCAATCCATCTCTTTTGACTTTTCCAAATATATTATTTTTGTCGTGTTTTTCCAACATTATATCCATTTTTAGGTATCAATGTTGAAAATTTCCGACACGTAATTTTCTTTACTTACTTCTGCCCTGATAGAAAGATTTCCCAGATTCTCCCCTTTTCCGAAGAATCTCCCCTGAAATTTGATTGAAAACCTTCCCCTGAATACCTTTGCCTGTTCTGTAGAATCAGTTCGTTTTTATGACCCAAACCCGGCAAAAAACCGTTCTCCTGCTTGGCGCCAATTCTGACGTGGCCAAACAGGCTATTTTGCTGTATCTGAAGGAGGGATTTCGGGTCATGGCTGCTTCGCGTGATACTTCATCTCTGAAGTCTTTCTCAATTGAAAATCAAATACATGAAGAGAATTTTACCATTCACTTTTTCGACGCGGCTGACTTTGATTCTCATAATTCGTTTTACCAGAATCTTCCCCAAAAGCCAACCATTGTAGTCTATGCCGCAGGCTTTCTCCGCACCAATGAAGAGGTCTTCGACCATTTTCACGACGGCCTGCAAATGATGCAGGTAAATTATGCGGGAGCCGTTTCTGTTCTGAATTTGCTGGCCAATGATCCAGAGAACAAAAACCTGAAACGGATCGTCGGGATTTCATCCCTCTCAGGCGTCCGGGGACGCCGCAGCAATTTCATGTATGGCAGCACCAAGGCTGCCTTCACCACCTACCTGGCTGGCTTGCGCCAGCACCTGGCCCCCCGTCAGGTGACGGTCAATGTGATCATCAGCGGATACATCCGCACCAAAATCAATGCAGGCCTGCAACTCAACGAATCCCTCATGATGGAACCCGAATTTGTGGCCAGACACATCGTGAGAGCAGGAAAGGGTTTCGCCATAGTGCCTGGCTGGAAATGGAAAATCATTTACCAGATTCTCAAACTTCTGCCCGAATTTCTGGTCGCCCGCATGCCCTGATTATTCCCCCAAAGGCCGGCAATCCTCCAAATCCTGAACACCTGCACCCTGTCATTGCATAAACAAATCAATCGCAGTAAATTAGTCCGGGGAAAAACCTTAACTGAGGGAAAAAATTATGTATAAAATTTCATTTGCCTTCTTTCTTTGCTGTCTTGCCATCCTGCAGCCTGCGGCTGCCCAGGTCAATGTGACCCGCGGTCCCTACCTGCAAAAACCCACCCCCACCAGCATGGTGGTGGCCTGGCGCACAGATGTGGCTACCGACAGCCGGGTATCCTACGGATCTTCCCCTTCCACCCTCACCACCCAGGTCGACGATGCCACGGCTGTGACCGACCACTTCGTGGAAATTACCGGCCTGTCCCCCGACACCAAGTATTTCTATTCATTTGGCAGCACTTCAGCCGTATTGGGCGGCGCCACCAGCGACCACCATTTCAAGACTTTCCCCCCCACAGGCAGCGACGGACCGGTCAAAATATGGGCCATTGGCGACTTTGGCAAAGCCAATACCCACCAGGAGAATGTGCGTGACGCCTTCATCAACCACCCCGAATACACCCAAACGGATCTCTGGCTCTGGATGGGCGACAACGCCTACGACAGCGGCACAGACAGCGAATTCCAAACCAAGGTATTCGATATTTATCCCTCCATTTTCCAGTGGCTGCCCCTTTATCCTGTGCCAGGCAATCACGATTATACCACCATTGCCCCTCCGCTCAGCAACATCAGTCCCTTGCAGCACTCTGGCCCGTATTACGACATCGTGGATGTGCCCACCCAGGGCGAATGTGGAGGCGTTCCCTCGGGCACTGAAGCGTATTATTCCTTTGACCTCGGCAACGTACACTTTGTGGCCGCCAATTCAGAAATCGGCTGTGTGGTAGGTTCCACCAACGACTGGATTGGGGTCTATCCCCTCGTGAATCCCTTCGCCAGCAATTTTACCTCGTCTCCCTTTACAGACTGGCTCCACCAGGATCTTTCCCAGAATACCAAACGCTGGACCGTGGTCTATTTTCACCAGCCTCCCTTTACGGACGGTTCTCACGAAACGGGGACCTTTTACGAAGTGTATATGAAGGCCATGCGCGAAAATATCATCCCCATTCTTTATCAGTACAACGTGGACCTGGTGGTTTGCGGTCACAGCCATGTATTTGAGCGCTCCTACCTCATCAAAGACCACGCCGACGATGCCAATACCTGGAACCCAGCCACCATGCTCGTGGATGGCAGCAGCGGCACTGACAGCCTGGGCGAAGCTTACGTAAAGGATCTCAACCAGGTCAATGGCGCTGAGGGAACGGTCTTCGTGGTGGTTGGAAATTCGGCCAGCACCACCACCAGTCCCGGGCTCAATTATCCCTGCCATTATTATGGGGACGGCTGCGATACCTGCGTGGGTTCTTTCATCATTGATGCCGACCACGATACCCTGCGCGGACGCTACCTCAAAGCCTCGGGCGAGATTGGCGACGATTTTACCATTCACAAATTTGGCACCCTTACTTCCAATACCTCAGATATCAATCCCGTGATCTCTGCCCTGGAAACCTTCCCCAATCCCTTTGAAAACGAACTGAATCTGCGCTTTCAACTACATCAGGCCGGCCAGGTTAGGATCGAGCTGGTCAGCCTCAATGGCGCCCAAACCTGGAAATTGCACGACCAATGGCAAAAGCCGGGACCTCTGGAACTCAGTTTCAACACCCGCTCCCTGAAGCTGGCTGCGGGAAGCTATTTGCTGCGCTGTCATGCGGGTGAGAAGGTATTTGAGCAGAAA
Organism: Bacteroidia bacterium; assembly: GCA_020635905.1. Lineage (GTDB taxonomy): Bacteria > Bacteroidota > Bacteroidia > J057 > JADKCL01 > JACJYV01. The sequence goes on along the minus strand of JACJYV010000002.1, from coordinate 737,395 downwards.
GTGATCCGGGTGAAATAGGTATGATTGTTGATTTGGAGTAATTACAATTGAGAATTATTCAATAATCGCCCAAAGCAATTCTAAACTTAAACTTGTGGTTTAGGTATTCAATTAAATTACCTATGTTTATGGTAAATTAATTATTTGTCATGAACTCTGTTTTTCCCCGAAAGTGGCTCTGTTTGGCCATTTTTACATTTGTTTTCTATCCATCCCAGGCTCAAATCCTGATTGATACAACAGCGCAAACTCAAATACTGGTCCAAAAACTGCTGGATCCCGGGTTGAATCCCAGTAATATAACGAGTAATTGCCTACCGGGTGCTTCCGCCAGGTTTGTTGATAATGGTGCAGGTTTAGGCATTGATTCAGGATTGGTTTTGACTTCCGGGTCTGTGTTTTTGATCCCTGGTCCGAATTGGGCGACAAACGCCTCAACCTCTAATTCAGGTGGCAACAATTTTAATATCGCTAGCCTGACTCCTTTTCCGGTCCATGATGCTTGCTCTATTGATTTTGATATTACCCCCTCTGATTCTTTTGTGAGTTTTACGTATGTGTTTGGTTCAGAGGAGTATAATGAGTTCGTAAATACAAATTATAACGATCACATGGGAATCTTCATAAGTGGACCCGGAATTTCAGGAACCCAGAATATTCCTCTGATTCCGGGTACTAATATTCCAGTAAGTATCAACAGTATCAATGAAGGAACAGGAAACTGCCAGGGCCCTCCCAATGCCTGTGTCAATTGTTCATATTTTAAGGGAAATTGTAATGGTGTAAGCCTTGAATACGATGGATTTACTTTGCCCATCACCTCAGTTTATCCAGTAACACCAAACCAATCCTATCATATTCAGATTGTGGTGGCAGACGTTTCTGATTATGTATATGATTCTGGGGTTTTCTTGAAATTTGGAGGGATTAAAGGCCAGAATAACCCCTGTACAACACTTGCAGATATAAGTTATACTGCTTTTTATGATAGCCTTGTTTTTTACGGACCTGGAATTCCAGGTACAACCTATTTGTGGGATTTTGGGGATGGTAAAACGGACACCGTGCAAAACCCAGTTCACGTTTATGATTCAAGTGGAATTTATCAGGTCTGTCTTAAGGTTATTGATGCTTGTGGAATTGATTCAGTTTGCATTTTGGTTACAATCGCTTGTACACCTCCTGTTGCAGATTTCTCAATCACGAAATATGGAGTTTCTTTTATCTTTCAAAGTACAAGTTTGGGGCTGCTGCTAAATGGTTTGTGGGATTTTGGGGACAATACTCAACCCCAAAGCAATATGAAATCTGTCCTGCATGGTTTCAGCCTTCCGGGCGAATATAAGGTTTGTCTTACAGTTTCGAATTATTGCGGTACAGATTCAATTTGTAAGGATTTTCAAAGCTGTAACTTTCCTTTTCAAATCTTAACCAGCCCCCTAAATAGGTGTGTTGGCGAAGTTTTCCCACTTAAAGGGACAAATTACAGTAGTTTAAATTATGAATGGTATATTGATGATTCTATAGAGGGTAATTTAGCGAGTTTTAACTATTCCTTTAGTCAGGCTGGTATTCATAAAGTTTTATTGCTTGCCAGTAATAGTGGTTGCTCTTTTGCGGATTCCGTGATTTTTAATGTGATTGATGCTCCACCAGTTCCGTCATTTACTTATAATGTGCTACCTGGAAATTTGGTGGAGTTTTTTGCCTCTCCAGGGGCTGGAAATTGGCCCTATCTATGGAACTTTGGAGATGGGGACACCTCATCTGTCATAAATCCAGTTCATCAATATGCAACTGCAGGCTATTTTTATGTCTGCCTGACCCTGGGAGATGGATTTGTTTGTGAGCAAAATGAATGTGAGGGTATTGTATCAGGCATTTTGGGGGTAGAGGAGACTCAGTCACAATTTCAATTCTTTCCGCAACCTGCTTCTCAATTTTTGATTTTTTCGAATCAAACAACTAATAATGCAAATCTTGAAATTTTTGAACCACATGGAAAGTTGATTTTCAAAGATGAAAAAATTGGAAATGGGGAGACAGAAATACAAATCGGAAATTGGTCTGAAGGGATCTATTTTTATCGAATCAATTTCAATGAGAGAACCTATTCAGGGAAGCTGATTATCATAAAATAAAATCCCAACCTGTAACCTTCCCCCAAACCCCCGTTATAAGGCAAAACCCAAATCAAAACATTGCCTTATGAAAACGTATGCCCCATTCCTCCTTGCCCTTGCCTGCCTCCTGACCCCAACCGCCCGTATCCTGGCCCAGGCAGTTCCTGCCCCCGAAAATATCACGACCGCCGATGGCCGCGGCGATCTCGTGGTGGGACAGGCCCGCGGGGTAATTGTCTTGTACCACGACATTAAAAACCGCCTGATTATCCGGGTGCAGGACCGCCTCAATCCCTGTGTCAGCGAAGGAATAGTCAGACTGGCCTCTGACGACTGCCTGGTCGAAGACCTCAACGGAGGCGGATTCAATCTGCAGCCCGTCAAAACGACGGGCAAAGTCACCGTGGTGTACGAAGTAAAGGGAGTGATCTACGAGGTCGGGGACCTCCCCTTTTCGACCCTGGAACCCAATACCGCAGATCTTGACTTTCAGGCCATTTATCCCAACGGATCCTGGAAGGAAAAAATCACCCACCCCGACAATTATTCCCTCAAAGGACGCCTGCCTGAAACAAACCCGGATTTTTCCATTTTTATGCCCTTTCCCATGGTGGATGTGCTGAAAAGGGGCGAATCTCAGGAGATTCAGGCCCATTACTTCATGCAATGCGAAGCCGAGCCTGAAATTTTTCTGGAAGGCAAAAACCTGGAAGTGGAAAAGCTGAAAGCCTGGAATGAATTTCGCATAACCCCTGTTGCCAAGGCTGAAAATATCAGCCTCGCTGCCTACAAAATGGAAGGCCGGGAAAGAGTGCTGCTCGGCATCGTGAATTACGGGGTTTCCAACTGACCCATGAACCCAACGCTGAAAAATCCCCGCGGAATGAAAATCCCCGCGGGGATTTTTTTAGGCAAAAATTTCCATTCCGCCATCCAGAGTCAGAACTTCTTTGTTCAGAATGGCTTCGGCCAGGCCGTTGATCTTGGGTAATTCGTACTTGAAGTAAAATTTCATGGTGTGGATCTTGGCCTCGTAAAATTCGCGGGTGTATTTTCCGTTCCCTGAAACCAGGTCGTTTTTGGCGTGCAGAGCCATATTGAGCCAGATCCAGGCCACCACCTGGGTACTTAGAAACTCCATGAAGAGGGTGGCATCGGCCACGAAGCGCTCGTTTTCGCCTTTCATGGCAAAGCCCATGAGGAAAGTCACCACCTGGGTGGTCAGAGGTAGTTTGCTGCCCAGAATCTCGGCATAGGGACGCAATTCGTCGTGTTGGGAAGCCGCTTTGAGGGTGGCCCCGATTTCCTGAGCCAGCAGTTGCAGGCCTTGGCCGCCTTTCATGGTCAGTTTTCTGCCCAGCAGGTCGAGCGACTGGATGCCCGTGGTGCCTTCATAGATCGAATAAATGCGGATGTCGCGGAAATATTGCTGCAAAATATATTCTGAGCAAAATCCAAATCCGCCCAAAACCTGCAACCCGTTAGAAACGGAAACCAGGCCCATGTCGGCGGGATAAGTCTTGACCATGGGCGTCAGCAATTCCAGCAGAAGCTGGTACCTTGCCCTTTCTGCTTCACTTTCGTGGGTGGCAGCCAGATCCGCGTAGCGGGCCGCCAGCAGCACCAGACCCAAGGATCCTTCAGACACGGCTTTTTGCAGCAATAACATGCGGCGCACGTCCGGGTGATGAATGATCAAAACGGGCTCTTTTTGCTCGGGTTGAGCGACCGGGCGGCCCTGGGCCCGCTCCCGGGCATAGGCCAGCGAAGCCTGGTATGCGGCCATGGAAATAGCCGCCCCGCCTCGTCCGACCGCAATGCGGGCGCCGTTCATCATGCGAAACATGTATTTGAGCCCCTGGTGGGGTTCGCCCACCAGCCAGCCGCGGCAGTTGTCGTTTTCGCCAAAGATCAGGTGGGTGGTGCAAAACCCTTTCTGACCCAGTTTTTGAAAATCGCCCGTGGTGATCACATCGTTGGGGGTGAGCTGTCCGTCGGATTCGGGTCTGAATTTGGGCACCACAAAGAGAGAAATGCCCTTGGTACCTGCGGGCCCACCTTCGATTTTTGCCAGCACGAGGTGCACAAAATTGCTGGCATAGGCATGGTCTCCACCTGAAATGAAGATCTTCTGGCCTTTGATCTGGTAGTGCCCTTCGGGCGTGGGACGCGCCGAGGTGGTGATGTCGGCCAGGGAACTGCCCGCCTGGGGCTCGGTCAGGCACATGGTGCCGCCCCATTCACCTGCGGCCATTTTAGGCACGTAGATTTCATTGAGGGCCTGATTGCCAAAATGAACCAGAATTTCGGCCACGCCCTGGGTCAGGCCAATGTAGCCAGGCAGGTTGTTATTGGCCGCTTCCATGATGTAATGGGCCGCAGTGTGCACACTGGCCGGCAATTGAAATCCGTCTGATTCATAGGGAAACATGGCCGAAATCAATCCCATTTCGCCCCCTTTTTTCATCATGGTGCCCACGCTGGGGTGAACCTCAATGGTTTGGTCTTTGAAAATGGCTGGCTTTTCATCCATTTCCCTGAAACTGGGGTACAGGTCCTGGTCGGACAGATCTTTGATGGAATTCAGAAATAATTCCACTGATTCAAGGTCGTGGTCGGCAAAGTAACTTGCCTCCAGGGTGCTGTTCAAATCATGTACCTGATAGAGGATGAATTTCAGGGTGTCCAGATCAACGTATTGATGTGCCATTTCAAATAGGAATTTTTTTTAGTGATGGGCCTAAAGGTAAAAAGAATGGATTTTAAATCAGATTGGTTTTTGGTCAATTTTGGGAAATTCAATTTTGAATTCCGTGCCCTGGCCTTCACTGGAACTGAATTGGATGCGGGCTCCCAGCAAATCCACAAAAGTTTTTACCGTGTAAAGTCCCATGCCCGTACCGCGTGACTGGTTGCTGCCGCGGTAAAACATTTCCCAAACCCGTCCCGCCACCTCGGGCGAGATTCCAATTCCCTGGTCGGTAACCGTGAGGAAAGGAGTGCCATTTTGGTAAAATAATTTCACCCGACAGGAGGCCCCGGGCTCTTTGAGTTTGCGAAAATCAATCGCATTGACCATCAGATTTTTCAGGATCAGTTTCAGGTAATCGCGGTCCGTGGTAATCAAAGGGGATTCGCATTCCAGGTCGAATTTCATTTCCCCAAAACCTGGTGCCTCAGCGAGATTTTCCATCAATTCTCCCCAAAGTTCCCGCAGATCAAACTCCTCCAGCCGGGGCGGGCGCCCCTGCAGATTGACCTGCTCAATCAACCGTTCCAGTTGCTTGTCGAGGTGACGGGTGCGGTCCCCGATCATACCCAGATATTTTTTCGCAGGATGATCGTCCAGCATGCCTTCGCTGATGTCGATCAGGCCCAGCATGCTGGTCAGGGGGCTTTTCAGGTCGTGGGAAGAATGATAAATGAAGGTGTTGAGGTCCTTTTTGGACCGTTCGGTCTCAGCAATGGAATTTTCAAGCTGTTCGTTTGTGGCCTGCAGCTCGGCCGTGCGCTCCTGCACCCGGGTTTCCAGAATCTCTGCCACCTGACGGCGCTCGCGGTAACGGCGATAAAGCACCACCCCCAGGATCAAAAACAATCCCGCGCAAAGCAATCCCACCCAACTCATCAGCCGCTGGCGGTTTAGCCTGGCTTCCTGTTCCAGGGCATTTTTAGCCGCTTCAAATTCCTGTTCACGCACTTTTTGCTCGGCATTGAAACGCATTTCCGTGACCTGACTCATGGCAACTCCTTCCTGGTCTTTGAGCGTATCGAGCAAAATGAGGGCCCGGTCAGCATGGAAATAAGCCTTTGGGTAGTTTTGCTCACCTTCGTACACCTTGGCCATCTCTGAATGGCAGATCATTTCCATTTCGAGGGCAGAAATTTCCTTGCTCAACGACAGCCCAAGGGTGAGAAAATATTTGGCCGAATCTGTTTGTCCTTCCCGAAAAAAGGAATTTCCCAGGTTGTAATACAATTCAGCCAAACCATAATCGTCCCCCGTTTCTGTTTTCAGGGGCAGACATTTACGGTAAAATTTCAAAGACATTTCAGCCTCGTTTTTCATGGCGTACACATTGCCAATGTTGGCCAGCACGATGGATTGGCCCACTTTGTGGCCCGTTTGCTGAAATTTATCCAAGGCCAGCCCGTAAAAGGTAAGCGCAGAATCGTATGCCTGCAGGCGGCTGTAGAGGTTGCCGAGGTTATTATAAACGGCCTCCTCCATGTGGTGATATTGTATTTCCTCCTTGACCCGCAGGCATTCCTGAAAATATTTGCGGGCCACTACGTAGTTGCCCTCATTCAGGCTGACGGTTCCCAGATTGTTGAGGATTTTGGATTCAAGCACCTTCGATTTCAGGTGACGGCTCAGGTCGAGGGCCTTGAGGTACTGCTGTTTTTGGCGGGTGGGCGAGCCCAGGGTGCCAAAGGAATTGCCCAGTTGCTGGGCAGCTTTGGCAATGCGCAGGGTGTCGTTGATTCTGAGGGCAAAATCCAGGGCCTGGGTGGCGTAATTTACGGATTGGTCGGGCGCGGTGCGTTCGCGGGAAAAGGCCAGATTCAGCAAAATTCCAAAGCGGCTGCTGTCGTTGGGCTCGGAATTTTCGAGGGCAATTTCAAGCGAATCAGGAACTGTACCCGACTGACCCCAAAGAAAGAGATTCAACCCGGAAAAAAGGCAAAGCAGCAAAACTGAGCCAGGCCTGATCAGAGATTTGTTGGTCGGGTGAATCAACGGGTTAGATTTTTGTTGAGGATCAAGATACTAAAATGGGGCGAAAATTAATTGCCCGCCTACCTGTTTTCCGAATTTCTCCTGCCATGATCCAGCGGGATTTAAAAGCAAATTCCCCCGGCACACTTCTTGCACCCTTGGTTTCCAATGGAATTTCCCACTTCAAAATCTCCTGCTCCGCCAAAATGGCAGCCTCCCGGCAAGATCAGACGGGTCCTGAAGATCGCTCTGCTGGTGATTATCATTGTGTTGTGTACTTCCTTTCCCATTTTCATGACCCCGATTCGCTCGGTGCGAGACGAAGAAGACAAAGACTATAAAAAAATTGCCATGGTGGAGGAAATGGAGGAAGATGAATTACCCTGAAAGGTTTTTACATTTGATGACGAAATCCATCACACCAAGTCCTGTTACCTTTGTGGGTTGGTTTTTGAATAATTGAAGGCATCCAACATGAAAAATTTACTCCTCAAAATGCTTCTCGTCTGCCTGCTTTTGGCTCCCTGGGCGCTCAATGCCCAAACCAATCTGGAAAAACAGCTGGTGGGGAAATGGAAACTGGTGAGTGAAGATTCGGACATGGAATGCTTTAAAGTGGAAACGACCTCCACCGACAGTTGGGGGTACTGGTTCAGGCCGGGTTTGTTGTGTGAGGATATTTCTGTCCACAGTACCCGCCCCGGCGGCTACACCTATACAGTATTGGGTCCCGGCGAGCAGCTTCAGGAAAAAGCTGCGGCCCTTTACCAGGCATCAAGTTTCAAAATTGCTCCTGTGGCCATGATCAGCCTGACACCCATGAAACAATTTGTGGAAACGGATCCAGATCCGCCTGTGGAGTTGTATGTCCACAAGCTCAAAAAAAACAAATTGCAGCTGTACGTTGTCGATTATCCGGGCGTGTATGGCATTTATACCCTGGTGAGGACGGAATAGTAAACCATTTTGCTGCCTTGATTTGGTACATAAATTCAGGAGGATTTTGCCCAACATAACTCAAAGGGAAACTCAGCTCACTGCATATTTCTTTGCACCACAACCTCTGTGATCTCTTAAAATTTCAAAAGAGGAATCTTTTTGGGGAAAAACCAGACACCGTGTCTTCCGTGGTAAAAAAGCCCAACCCTCAAAACCTCACTTCCCACCCAAAATTGGGACGCAGGGGGAAAGCAGGAATGGGCGACTGATTGGTGGAGCCAGGCCCGGGCCCGTACCAGGCCACATTCTGGCGATTATAGGCATTATACACCCCGGCTTTGAGGCGATGCTGGCTTTTGCCCACCTGAAAATTCCAGGAGGCGCTCAGGTCCAGGCGGTGGTAGGGCGTGGCCCGCAGTTGGTTTTTTTGTCCGGGGGGATTGATCTCCACGGCATTCAGCCCGATACCCGACTGGATCAGAGCCAGACTTTGGCGGGGGGCGGGCGAATTATATACCCAGTTGAGACCCAGCTGAAGGTTGTGGCCGATCTGCTGAAAGGCAAACAGCCTGACCTGGTGCCGCAGATCGTATTCGTAGGGAAAACGCAAGCCCAGATTCTGGTCGGCAAACTGACGGTCTGAGCGGGAATAGACGTAGGATACCCAGCCTCCGTTTTGCTTGCCGGTAAAATGCGCCATCAGTTCCACGCCCCAGGCGCGGCCATTTCCTTCAGAAAGATATTCCAGCGGCTCGTCGTTATTGACCACCTGAAGAAAACTGAAGGAGTCAGGATAGGCATAAAGGTGGCTCATTTGCCTGAAATAACCCGTGGCCGAAAACTCCCATTGTGACGTGGCCTGCCAGTTGATCCCCCCTTCGCCCTGCCAGGAAGTTTCGGGGTGGATGTCGTCGGCGGAGGGCACCCAGAGATCGTTGGGCAGGGGCATGGCCACATTGGAAACCAGGTGCAGGTACTGCACCATGCGACAGCCCGAGGCAAAGATTTGCCAGCGGGGATTCAGATTGACCCGCGCCAGCAGGCGGGGTTCCAGATTGAACAGCGGGGAGTCGTCGTTGAAAAAATAGCTGGCCCGCAGGCCGGCATTGATTTGCAGGACCGAGTCCAGGTCGAATTGCTCTTCCCCGTAAATGTATGCCTCCGCGGCCTGATAGACCGGGCTCTGAATCAGGTTTTGCAGGGTGGAAATCTGCCCTGTGTCCAGCTGGGTGAGCTGCTGGCTGCTGTCGGCCAGGTAGGTGAGGTCGGGGGAAAATCTGCGGGTGGAAACTCCGCCCCCAAACTTCAGCAGATGGCCCGGCCGGGCCATGAAGTCAAAATCTGATTTGAGACTCAAATCGCGGTTGGCCGACTGGTTGTCGAGAAAATAGGTTTCCTCTGGGTCAGGATTGGCGGGGGAATAAAATTTGGTCAGGGTGGCATAATCGTATCCGTACGAACTGTAGGTGATACTGGTGTTGGCGAAGAGTTTTTCGTTGAACAGGTGATTCCAGCGCAGAGCGCCCGTGGAATTCCACCAGGAAAATTTCAATTCATCTTCCTCTCCCCCCTGCACAGATTCCTGCTCATCCTCCTTTTCAAAATGGTCGCTGCCCGTGAAAAAACTCAGATAAAGGCGATCCTTGGGGGAAAATGTGTAGTTGAGTTTGCCGGTCAGGTCATGAAAACGGGAGTGTAATTCCGCCCCCGAAGCCTGAAAATAAGTGCGCAGAAAGACCGGGCTCAGCAGGAAATTAGTATGAGAAGTGCGCCCGGAGAGAATCACAGAGCCTTTTTTGCCCAGGAGCGGCCCTTCCAGCAGGAGGCTGGCATTGACCAGATTGGCCCCGCCTTCGGCGTGCCATTGATACTGATTGCCGTCGCGGGTCCGCACGTCCATGACCGAGGCCGTGCGGCCTCCATACCTTGCGGGAAAACTCCCTTTCAGCAATTTGACCGACTGCACGGTGCGCGGATTGTACAGCGAAAAAATCCCCAGCTGGTGATAGGGTATGTAAATGGTGGCTCCGTCGAGCAACATCAGATTTTGCCCCGCGTTGCCGCCACGTACATTCATCCCGCCAAGACCGTCCACGCCCCCGCTGATGCCGGGCAGCATTTGCGCCGCACGCACATAATCTTCTTCGCCCCCCAGCCCGGGATTATTTTTCACCAGGTCCTTTTGCAGAATCAATGCGCGGTTTTCGTCCAGTGAAACCATTTTTTCGGGCTTATCCTGGCTGTAGATTATCACATCTTCCAGAGGGGAGGCCGCCAGCAGGCCAATTTGGGTTTCGAGGTTTTGGTTCAATTCGATTTTCTGCAATTGCCGCACATAACCCACATAAGAGGTGCGCAATTCGTGTAGACCCTCGGGCAGAGTCAGGCTGAAAAAGCCATATTCATTGGTATAGGTGCCCGTCTGGGTCGTGGTGCAAAACACCGTGGCCGAGATCAGGCGTTCGCCCGTTTCTGCGTCCTGCACGTAGCCTGCCAGGGTAAAGGTTTGGGGTTTTTTGCGAAAAAGAATGATCCTGCGGTTGGTGGCTTTATAATCCACATCAAATCCTTCCAGAATGCCCTGCAGGATGTGTTCCACCGTTTCATTCTCGTATTCCAGCGCCAGCAGCACATCCTCCCGGAAAAAATTGTCCGACCAGGAAATTTGCACCCCCGATTTTTGGGAGAGGCTGGTCAGGGCCTGGTTGGGATTCAGAAATCTTACGGTAAAGTTGAGGCGAATTTCCAGCGGCGACTGGGCGAAGCCCAGTTGAAAAAGGAGTAAAAATCCCACCAACCCAATCCATTTCATTGGCAACTTCCTCCTTTGAGGATGTAATTATGGTCATCCACCTGCTCCACTTCGGCGCCGTAAACCGTCGCAATTATTTCCAGCACTTCGTTCACTTCCTGGTGATCAAAAACGGATGAAAGCTTGCAATTATTTAACTCTTTAGCCTCAATTTTTGTGTGGATGTGGTATAATTTTTCAATCTCAAGCATTGCCTGGCTCAGATTTGTGTCGTCAAAGGTTAACTTTTTAGTGTGCCAGGATAATCCGTTGGCCTCCAGGGCAGTTTTGGGTAAAATCTGATTTTCTGTGCGCAGGAAAACACCTTTTTCACCTGCGGTCAGTTCCGTTTCCCTGCCCCGGGCGCTCAACTTCACCCGGCCGCTCAGCACCCGCACCTGCACTTCCGTTTCGGAGGCGGCGACAGAAAATGAAGTGCCCAGCACCCGCACTTCTGCACCTGCGGCTTCGATCACAAAGGGCTTGCTTTCATCTTTGCTGATGTCAAAGAAAATTTCCCCCGACATGCTCACCTTCCGTTCCCTGCCCGTGAAGGATTCGGGAGCCCACAGCTTGCTGCCCGGCTGCAAATGCAGGTCAGAATGGTCGGCCAGCTGGATTTCCAGTTCTTCGCCTGCGGCGAAATGTTCAATCAAAAGCGGCTCCCCGCCACCCAGATAAGGACGGATCAGGTAGCCCCCGATCACCAGTACCAGTACGGCGGCCGCGGCGGCCAGCCAGCGAAAATTCAACACCCGGGGAGTTGCAGGCGTGGTATTGGAGGCAGATTTTTCCCGCTCAATCCGTTTTTGCAGGCGGGCAAATTCGGCATCCAGGTCCACGGTGGCAGTCAAAGGCAAATCCCCCGTTCCCTGCCAGGCCTTTTCGACCAGGCGGGCGGTTTCCCGGTTTTCGTCCGAGGCACTGAGCCAGGCTTCAAGCTGGACAGATTCTGCCTGTCCGAGCTCGCCACTCAGTTTTTGGGACAAAAGGTTGAGGTAAAAATCTTCGTTCATAAGCCTGGTTATTTCAAGTCAGGACTTTGATTTACCGTTGGTTAAATTCTTCGTAGGCCTGCACCGCATTTTTGAGGATGCTGAGCGCTTTGGTCATCTGGTTTTCGATGGTTTTGGGCGAAATATTCAGCAATTCCCCGATTTCCTGGTGGCTTTTGCCTTCCATGCGCTTCATCACAAAAACCAGTCTGCACCGTTCGGGCAGGGCATCGAGGGCCCGCTGAAGCACCGCTCCCAGTTCGTCTCCCTCCAGAATCTGCAGGGGAGTGGGCGCATCGCTTCCTTCTTCCGGGTCGGGTTCCCGCCCGGAAAAGGGCTTTTTCTGCCGCAACTGGTTCAAAGAACGGTTGACCACGGCCTGCTTGAGGTAGGCCGCCACCGTGCCCTGGATTTCCAGGGTTTCCCGGGTTTTCCATATCTGAAAGAATACCTCCTGGACCGCGTCGCGGGCCATTTCCAGGTCTTTCAGCAGGCTCATGGCCAGGCCCAGCAGCAGGCGGTAGAAGCGGTCAAACAGCAGCCGGAAGGCGTGGTTGTCGCTTTTTTGGATCTGCCCGATCAACTGTTTATCACTGGGTTGCTCCTTTGACATGATTGGTTTCGTCCTGTTTTGAACCAAAAGCCAAAGTAGCATTTCTTTATGCAAAGAGCCAACAGGGGTCTGTTTTCTAACTCAACCCACAACAAACTCGCATTTGTGGTATTCCTGGGTTCAGGGGTCACCCAATCCCGATAGCTATCACATAGGCGTCAACTTAAGGGCTTAAAGGTCACGCAAAGTTCGCAAAGGGGTTGTTTTCCGCGTTTCGTGGGTTGGAGGGAGCAAAGGTCCCAAAGCTGAATGAAAATAAAACGTCCAGCTTAGCGAACTTTGCCACCCCAACCAACGCAATCCCGAAAGCGTTCGGGAGGGCCCAAAAATCTTTGCGTACTTTGCGTTACCCACCCACCTCCAAAGCCCCTATGTCAAAGATCAAACCCGATTCCAAAGCTGATGATATCTGCTTTCAGACCCGTGCTGCGCAGGTAGTGGCTGTACTTCAGGCTTACATTTCTCAGCTTGATGTATTTGTGGTCGGTCTGCGGAATTTTCACCCTGAAGATTCCACCCGGCGGCTGGTAGTCCACCCCCAGGCCGACGGAGTGGCTGGTGAGTGCCGAGAGGTCGTAATCTGAGGTGTAGTACTGATCCTGGATGGAATGCACGCCATAAGGCTGAAAATATTTGGCCGCGGTTTGGGTATGGAAACGGTAGCCGGGCGTCAGGGTAAAGAAGCGGGTCACCTTGACCGGCAGTTCCAGGCTGGCCGTATGGGCCATGATGCCCCAGTCATCCACGTAAAAGCGGTAAGAAAGCCGGGCCACCAGCCAGTCGTTCACGTAGCGGTTGAGGCGGATCCCCACCGGGACTTTGAAGCGGGTGGAGGGCAGAAATTCCACTTTGGCCGCCGCCTGTTCCTGGAAAAATACCCGGTGAAAAGGCGTGCTGAGCAATCCATTCATCAAAATGCCCTCGATCTGGAAGGCCACCTGGGTCTTTTTGTCCAGCACCCGGGTGAGGGTGAGCGAGCCGTTGAAGGACTGCCGCTGGTTGGTGGGAAGCAATTGGCCTGAGTGGCGCAATTCTTTGGGGTAAATGAGCGACCACTGGTCGATGAAGGCCTGGGCCGAAAGGCTCAGACTGGTGTTTTCGTCTTTGGACAGCTTCTGGTAATTCATCCCAAACTGAAATGAATTATAATCATATTCCGTGGAGCCGCCCACCCGAAAGCCGAGGCTTTCTTTGGGTTTCAGTTTATAGGTCAGACCCACATTGCCATGCACCCGAATATCTTCAGAAGATTCACCCGAGCGAATATTGTCGATCATGCCCGTGGAAGCCGAGGTGTAATAGTCGTAACCTCCGTCGAGATTGAGGGTCAGGCGGGGTTTGAGCGGAATGGTCAAAATCACTTTCTGAGTGAAGTCGGTCAGTTGCTCGGTGCCAATGCCGCCCGTCACAGGAGAATTATTCCCATCCTGGGCATAATAGCTGCTCAGAAAATCGGCCTTGACCGTATTCCAGCCGGGGGTTGCGTAGTCCACCAGTTCCTGTTTCGTGCTGTCGCCGGGAACGGGGGTAGCCTGGGTATGTCCGGGTCGCTTTTTGACCTGGGCTTTCAGATCCTGGGTCAGCACCAGGATGAAGAGGGCGAGAGAAACGATGATCAATTGCATCCGCAACCTCCTCCCACTTTGCCCCCGTTGGAACCAGAGGCCCCTTCGCGGTAGGTTTGAAAATTGGTTTCGAAATAATCCAGTTTGCTCTGACTCAGTTCCATGCAGGGGTCGTTGAGGTAGGCCCGCTGATACCCTTTGACCGGCACACAAGAGGTCAGTCCGGCCAAGGTCAGGAGCAGGAGCAGGGTCAGGATGAGATGGTTGGTTTTCATAAGATAAAGGATTTAAGGTGGTTTGAACAATGTACTTTATTGTCGTTGTCGATGATGAGGGCTTCCACTCCGTCGAGCAGGTTGATCAGTTCCAGGCCGTCTTCCAGGCCCAGCACGGAGACTGCGGTCGCCATGGCATCGGCAAATTCGGGGTTGGGACAGACCACGGAAACGCATTTGAGGGCGTCCACGGGCATACCCGTGCGCGGATCGATGATATGGGAAAGCCTTTTGCCATCGACCAGGGTAAAATTTTCATAATTCCCTGAAGTGACCACCGAGCCATGAGGGATTACAAATGCCAGCAGGGATTTGCGGCGGTCTTCGGGGTCGGAAATGTTGATTTCCCAGCCCACCCGGCCGGGAGGATTGCCCCAGGCCATCAGGTCGCCCGAGGCATTGATCAGTCCTGCCCGGATGCCCATGTTTTCCATCACCTCTTTGGCTCGCAGGGCCGCGTAGCCCTTGCCAATTCCCCCAAAACCGATTTTCATGCCTTCTTTTTGCAGATAGACCGTGCTGCGTTCGGGGTCCGTTTCGATCATGCGGTAATCCATCAGGCTGCACAATTCGGCAATTTTTTCAGGAGAAAGCATGGGATTTTCCCGTCCGTCAAACTTCCAGTAAAAACGGGAAAGGTTGCCGCAGATGTCGAAAGCGCCTTTGGTGAGGGCGGAGATTTTGAGGCTGCGGCGAATCAGTTCCAGCAGTTCGCGGGGCACTTTTACCTCGCGGTAGCCAGCGTTGCGGTTGATCAGGGAGGTGAAGGAATCTTCCCGCCACGACGAGATCAGTTCCTCGATGCGGGTGATTTCGGCCACGCCAGCCCGGATGGCATCCCAGGCCAGTTGCTTGTCGGCTGATACCGCGGTCAGCACAAACTGACAACCCATCAGTTTGAGCGTATGGTGGTGGGCGCGGATTTCCATGGTGGGTGCGTGTGAGATCATGGCTGGGGTTGAAGCAGGGGTTGAAGGCGTGCGATGAAGGGGGCGGGCTGGTCTTCTCCGTCATAGCTGAGTTCGTGCAGCACTTTTTGGCGGTGATCGAGCAGCAGCAGGAGAGGGAATTTGCCCGTGGGATTGAATTGATTGGCCAGGCGGTCGTTGTGCTCTTGTTGGGCTTTGGGCAACTGGTTTTTGCTGCGGTAGGGAAAATCCAGGTGAAGCATGATCACGGAGGTGTCAGCAAAGGCGTGGAAAGTTTCCGTGTCGAGCACATTTTTTCTGAGCAAAATGCAGGGTTTGCACCAGTCAGATCCGGAAAAAACCACCAGAATGGGTTTGCCCGTGGCTGCGCTTTGGGCTTTGGCCTGGTCGATGGTGAAAAATCCCTGGGCGGGGGCCAAAGGCCCCACCGCCAGGAATAACATCAAAAGGAGAAGGGTTTGTCGTATCATAGCTTGGTCATTTGAAAATTGAACTCGTAGCTATGACACAGGAAAATGATGCATCCCCTATGTCCGTGCCGAAATTTTTGTGAAATTTCCCTTGTTACCCATTCCGCTTAGCCAATTCAGACAATTGAAAATTCTATGAAAAAACATCTGAGCTTTACCCTGACCCTGATTTTGCTGCTGTTTGTGCAAACTGTATTTGCCCAGTCACCACTGGAAAAAAAGTTTACCGGCGCCTGGCAACTTTTTGAGGAGGAGGTTGAAAATGACCTCATTTCCATTGAAAAAGGCAGTTCGCGGTACTGGGAGTATTCGTTTCGCGAGGATCTTTCCTGCACGGAATACACCGACATGTACGACCGCACGGACGAGTATGTGTGGGAAGTAACCGATTCGAAGGAGATTTTGCTGAGCAAAATGGAGGAAATTGAGCCCGCATACGGAGTGAAATTCAAGCCCAGTCTGGTCGTCTTTCTCCGCCATGGATCGGGCGAGGATTATTCCGAGTTATTGGTTCGAAAGGTGAAAAAAGATCTGCTGGAAATCTATACGGTCGATGGCGGCGTGGCCTACGGCGTATTGCGCTTCCGCCGTTTCAACCCGGATTTGAACGGGGTGGAGCGGGAAAACGAGTGAGGAGGTTTACGGTTTGCGGTTTACAGTTTGTCCCGTCCTGATATAGGTTGACAAAAATGATCAAAGACTGAAATCCAACCCTAAAGCCTGGAAATCGAACCCTAAAGGTTGGCTACCCCAACCCTAAAGCCTGGAAATTGAACCCTAAAGGTTTGGAATTCCTACAAAAAAGTAGACAATTAGATTAGTCATGCCACCTTGGCATTTATTATCGACTCCAAATACTGTTGTGGGCTCCGATAACCGAGGCTTTGATGTAGACGTGCCCTATTGTACCATATTTCTATGTACTCAAATATTACCCTTTCCGCGTGGTTTCTTGTAGGAAAGTGGACTCCGTTTATCACCTCAGTTTTGAGTCCTTTGAAGAATGCTTCCGCTACCGCATTATCCCAGCAATCTCCTTTTCGGCTCATGCTTTGTCTGAATACCGAAATTTGGGCAAGCAGGGTTCTGAACTCTTCACAAGCGTATTGAACCCCCTGATCTGAATGGAAGATGGTACCATCTTGTGGCTTTCTGTTATTCATTGCCATTCTGAATGCAGCAACCACAGTGTCCTGAGCTGTCATCACTTTGCTCATAGACCATCCAATCACTCTTCGATCTCCCAGATCGATGATTACAGTCAGAAACAACCACCCCTGGTCTGTACGGATGAAGGTAATGTCCGAGACCCAGGCACGGGAGATCTGGCCTGGTTGAAATTGGCGTTGAAGCAAATTGGGACTCCTCCTGAAATTATGCTGGCTATCGGTGGTGAGCACATACTTACGTCTGTACTTTGACTTAACCCCAGCTTTGCGCATTAATCGTTCAACTCTGGGAAGGGACACACGATATCCATTCATGCGCAGAGTTTGGGTAATCCGGGGAGCGCCGTAACTCTGCCTGGAAGCAGTATGAATCTTCTTGATCTGCCTCGTAAGTTCAGCATTTTCCAACTCTCGTTTGGAAGGGGGCCGATTCAACCAACGGTAGTATCCCTGGCGGCTTACTTTGAGGACTTTGCACATCTTCTCAACGGGGAAAAATTTTACGTTTGCCATTATAAACTTGAATTTTTCCCGTCTTTCCTGGAGAAGATGGCGATGGCCTTTTTTAGGATCTCATGCTCCAATTTTACATCGGCCAATTCTTTGCGTAAGCGATCAATCTCTCGTTCCTCTTCGCTCATGGCCTTATTTCCGTTACCTGGAAAACTCTTATTCTTTCCATGATTAGCTAACTCGGAACGCCACCGGTAGATCAACTCTGGCCGAATCCCAAGTTCCTTGGCTAAATCCGTTACTTTTTCCACTTCAAAACTCCGCTCTATTACGCGAAGCTTGAACTCTCGATCAAATTTTCTTCTGTTTGTAGACATGGTGAAAGATATTAATTAATGGATTAACTCACTGTCCACTTAAATGTAGGTATTCCAGTTGGATACCCCAACCCTAAAGCTTGGAAATCGAACCCTAAAGCTTGCCTACCCCAACCCTAAAGCTTGGAAATTGAACCCTAAAGGTTGGATACCCCAACCCTGAAGCCTGGTTGGCCAACCCCTAACCATAATTACCCCAAGCCTCAGGCCTGAGGGGGTCAAGCTTCAGGCCAGGATACCCCAAGCCTAAAGCTTGGGGGGGCCAAGCTTCGGGCCAGGATACCCCAAGCTTCAGGCTTGAGGGGGTCAAGCTTCGGGCCAGGATACCCCAAGCTTCAGGCTTGAGGGGGTCAAGCCTCGGGCCAGGATACCCCAAGCTTTAAGCTTGAGGGGGTCAGGCTTCAGGCCAGGATACCCCAAGCCTAAAGCTTGAGGGGGTCAAGCCTAAGGCCAGGATGGTCCAGGCTCAAGGGTTGGGGTAACTATGGTAAAAGGTTCAAAAGTGGGTTTTTGGTGAATTGGAGGTGATTTTTGCAGGGGTAAATTGCCTTTTGGATCTTCGGCCCGGGGAAATAAGACCCCAGCGGGGCTATTTACCATCTTACGCGGGCCGAGAAAGCCATCAGAATGACAATTGCGCCCCAAGCCTGAGGCTTCCCCTTTCCTTTTTGAGGTTTTTCGGGTGTTTTGAAAAATGATGTTTAAGGGGATACTTAGAGGGGGTTAAAATTGTCCATCCTGAAAGGAGTCTTCTTCGTCAGAATCCTGCAAATCGCCTTTTTTGATTCCTTTTTTGGAGAAGGGAATCCAAACCATGCCAACGATACCCAGCAGAATGCTGAAAATCATCAATTCATTCGCAAATGGCCAGAACAGTAACTTAAAAATGAGCCCAATACCAAACAGGACGGATGCAATGGTTTGAAGCCAGGATGCAATAGTCATCACTCGCTCCCTTTGAACCAGCCGTCGTCGGCCTCGCGGGCGATGCCCGGTCGCTTGATTTTCTCCACAATGATGAATTTCACCACTTCCATACGAATCTTGGCACCCCAGTCGCCCACTTCCACTTTGCAGATAAAGGTACGTTCGCCCACAGGAAAATTGAACAACACGTTGGGTCCATTCAGGAGAAATTGTTTGATAAATTCAACCTCAAACTGCCTTTTCCAGGTCAGGTATTCGGCATCGTCAAAGTAAATGCGTTTCATCATGACCAGGGTCTCATTGACCCAAAAACGGTTGGAAGGATAGATATCCTCCTTGTCGATCATCATGGTAAAAAGCACGTGGTGACGCAGGCAGCCTTTTTGGCGCACAATCAGCAGACGCCAGGGATCAAGGCGGGCCGCTTCCACTTTTTCATTATCGTCCCAACTGTGGTCCGTAAAAAAGGGATTATAGCGCGAAATGATCGGCTTGAGGTCTTCATAATTGAGACGGCACTGGGTCAGACCCAGCATGGGAATTGCCACCAAAATCAATCCAAGAAATAGGAGTTTCTGCTGCATGGGGATTCAGAATCCGGAAAATTAGCTAATGCAGGGGAGCCCGCAAAAATTATCCATGCACAGGTGTATGGGAAAAAGGACGAAGTAAATCAGATTTTCACCATCCAGTTGTGTTTGTCCTCAATCCGTCCAGTACGGATATCAGCCAACTCGCGCAGCAGCATGTTGCTGATTTTGCGGTCCTCGATTTTGGGCAGAATCATGTGAGGCTCGTCTTCAAAACCAATTCTGTCCACATGGGCAATGGTGGCGGCAGTACCAGCTCCAAATGCCTCTTCAAGGGTGCCATTGGCAAAAGCCTCTTTGATTTCCGCCATAGAAACGCGGCGCACTTCGACAGGAATGCC
Source organism: Bacteroidia bacterium (assembly GCA_020635905.1). Classification (GTDB taxonomy): domain Bacteria; phylum Bacteroidota; class Bacteroidia; order J057; family JADKCL01; genus JACJYV01. Next base: position 718,118 of record JACJYV010000002.1, on the reverse strand, counting down.
ATGATCCTCGAGCAGGGTCAGCACGGAGTCGCGGGTAATGCCATGCAGGATGGTACCCGAAAGGTTGGGGGTCACCACGGTTCCGTTGATCACGAAAAACATGTTCATGGTGCCGCACTCCTCAATGTAGGCGTGGTCGTGGCCATCGAGCCACATCACGTTATTGAGACCGCGGTCGCGGGCTTCCCTGGCTCCCAGCAGGCTGGCCGCGTAATTTCCGGCTGCTTTGGCCTCGCCTGTGCCGCCTTCGTTGGCACGCACATACTTGCGGGTGGCCCACAGGCCGACCGGCTCGGGGTAATAGGCGCCCACCGGGCAGCTGAAGATCACAAATCTGTAGTTATCAGAGGGTTTGATGCCCACGTATTCGTCCGTGCCAAACATGTGCGGACGCACGTAGAGGGAGGCGCCTTCCTGGGTGGGAATCCAGTTGGAATCAAGTCTGACCAGTTCTTTGAGCCCGTCAATGAAGATCTCATGGGTGATCTCGGGCATGCACATGCGCCAGGCGGAGAGGTTCATGCGCTTGAAATTTTCCTCTGGACGGAAAAGCCAGGCATCTCCATCCTGATTTTTGAAGGCTTTCATGCCTTCGAAAATGGCCTGACCGTAGTGCAGAGCGGTGATGCAGGGGAAAATTTCAAATTTTCCGTAAGGCATAATTTCGGGCGCACCCCAGGCTCCGTTTTTGTAGTCGCAAACCAGCATGTGGTCGGCAAAAACGCGTCCAAAAGGCAGGTTATTAAAATCAACCTGACTTATTCTCGATTGAGGAATCCGTTTGATGGAGACCTTCATGTCCTTGATTACACTCATTTTGTCGATGTTAAAAAGAGAAAAAAGTTAGTCCGCGCTGACTACCTGTACGCGAAAGAACAGGGTAGAGTTGGGCGGGATGGCGGCGCCGGCTCCGCGTGAGCCATAGCCAAGTTCAGAGGGAATCAGAAGAATGGCTTCTGTTCCCACAGGCAGAAGGGCGATGCCTTCGTCCCAGCCTTTGATAACCCTGCCCACACCCAAAGGAAAAGAAATGGGCTGGCCCCGGTCAAAGGAGTTGTCGAAAGTGGTACCGTTTTCGAGGTAACCATGGTAGTGAACAGATACGTTTTTACCATTTTCAGGGAGTTTTCCATCGCCTTGTTTCAGGATTTTATAGCCAAGTCCTGAGGCGGTGGTGGTAAAGCCGATCTTGTTCTTTTCTGTTTCCCACACACCCAATGCAGCCTGAACAAACAGGATGTCGGCGGTGGAAAGGGTTTTTTTATTGGCTTCCTGCAACTTTATGAGGTAGGAAACCATGGACTCGTCTTTGCCTGGAAAGGCGAGACTCAGATTGTTATTTTTCTTGGCGTCAGCCTTGTGCAACACGAAAGTTTCAGACTTATCAGCAAATAATGCACAACGGTTGGGAATGTCTTTGAGGTCGTAACAGAAATCCACTTTCATATCTTCAGGACCTTTGCAGGTACCACACTGGGCAAACGGCTGAAAGTGTAAAGCCAGGATAAATAAGGTGCAAAAAAAGACGGTTCTGTGCATAAGAGACAGTTAATTGATGTTTAGTAAATCGGACAAAAGTTTAGTTGTTAAAGGTTCCGGGGTACTTCTTTCCTTTGTAAGAGAAGTTGTAAGTGTAGGTAACCCCTTCTTCCAACTTGTCTTTGCGCAGGGCAAGGAAATATTCTCCTTTTTCCCTGACATAAGAGGTGTACCAGATTTTCTCCCCCCCCGGATCAAAAAGATCAAATTCGATATAGCCATCATAAGGAATTTTATAGCCTATCTTTACGGAATTGCCACTGACCAGGGTGGATGTGAAGTGGAGTGTGATGTCGGAACTGGTAGAAACGCCGTTTCCGTCCTCAGAGGTGAATCCAAAGAAAGAAAGGGTAATCATGAAAAGAAAAATGGTCAGTACTCGTTTCATAATTGGTTTCGATCAGGTAAATTTAAACATTGAGCCTCAAAAATGAAAACAATTAGTCCTATTTACTTACACGCGGCAATCCTTTTTGGCCTTTTGTTTGGACAGTACTTCGTATTGTCTGCCCAATCTGGAGTTGAGCTGAAGGAAATGCCCTATGCTGATTTTGAGGCCAATGTCTTAACTCCCAAAGAACAGCCCTGGGTAGTCGATTTTTGGGCTTCCTGGTGCAAACCCTGCATTTATGCCATGCCTGAAATCAAAAAGCTGGAAGGCAAATGGGGACCCAGGGGGGTGCGTTTTGTGAGCCTTTCCTGGGATCAGAAAAAGGCCGCGGGCCAGCAGGCCGCCAGCGCCCTGCACATGAACTGGGAACTGGTTTTCCCACCAGATATCCGCAATACGCCCTTTCTGGACAAGCATTTCAAGCACAAATTCATCCCGGCACTTTTCGTGGTGTACCCCAATGGTAAAGTCAAAAAGGTACCTTTGGAAAAGCTGGATAAAACCCTGGCAAAAATTATGGGTTAATTTTTTTGCAGATTCAGGAGGTCCTGCCCAATGTCGCGGCGGTAATATTTTCCGGCAAATTGCACCATTTCAGCACTTTCAAATGACTTTTGCATGGCTTCCTCCAGGCCGTCGGCCAGGGAGGTGAGGGCAATTACCCTGCCTCCGTTGGTAACCACTTTTCCGTCAGATAATTTAGTCCCTGCATGAAAAATAATTGAATTCTGAACCAAATCTAACCCGCTGATTTCTTTGCCTTTTTCATAATCGCCCGGATATCCACCACTTACCAGCATCACTGTCACAGCAGTAAGATCGCTGATCTCAATTACTTCCTGATGCAACATTCCTTTAGCTGCTGAAAAACAGAGTTTTGCCAAATCTGATTGAATTCTCGGAAGCACAGCTTCCGTTTCGGGATCGCCCATGCGGGCATTATACTCAATCACAAATGGCTCCTCCCCCACCTTCATCAACCCGATAAAAATAAACCCCTTATACTCGATTCCCTCAGCCTGCAATCCTGCCAAAGTGGGCTGAATGATCTTGCGGGAAACCTTATCCATGAAGTCAGAAGTGGCAAAAGGAACGGGTGAAACTGCGCCCATGCCGCCTGTATTCAGGCCCGTATCGCCTTCCCCGATCCGTTTATAATCCTTTGCTTCAGGCAGCACCTGATAGCTTTTGCCATCTGTGAGCACAAAAACGGACAATTCAATGCCCTGCAAAAACTCCTCCACTACAATGGTTTCGCCCGACTCGCCAAAAGAGGCCCCGCTCAGCATTTCTTCCACCCCTTTGAGAGCTTCAGCATGGGTTTCGCAGATCAGTACGCCTTTTCCTGCGGCCAAGCCGCTCGCTTTGACCACCACAGGCAGTGAATGGGCTGCCACATAAGCCAAGGCTGCATCTTTTTGGTCGCGGGTAAATGAGCGATAAGCCGCCGTGGGAATGCCATACTTTTGCATGAAGCGTTTGGAAAACTCCTTGCTCCCCTCAAGCTGGGCGCCCAGCAGATTTGGACCCAAAACGGGAATTCCACGGGCCTCCAGGTAATCTGCAATCCCTTCCACCAGGGGCTGCTCGGGCCCGACCACCACCAAATCAATCTTTTCCTGGCGGCAAAAAGCCTCTACGGCAGGGTGATCGCTCACATTCAGGCTCACATTCTGCCCTTCAGCTGCCGTACCCGCATTACCAGGCGCAATGAACAAAACTTCACAGGAAGGCGAAGCGGAAAGGTATTTGGCAAATGCATGTTCGCGGCCACCCGACCCAAGCAAAAGGATTTTCATGGTTTTTTCTTTGGGGGCAAAGATAGGTATTCAATTGCTTAAGTTGGAAATCTAATGCATTTACAAAGAATTCATCCCCTCAATAAAAACTAATCTTAGTATCCTTCAGAGTTTGCTTCAGCAGTTTCTGATCGTTTGCGCTCATGCTGGCCGAACTGAGATCGAGGTACTGAAGGGAAGTCAGGCCGAAAAGCACAGAAAAATCCACGATGGGATTCTCGTAAATAAATAAGGAGCGAAGCTCAGAATGATCGGCCAGGGGGGTGATGTCCATGATGTGGTTTCTGTACATCACGAATTTGACCAACTTGGGGTAATTTTTTACCACAGAGATATCAGAGACATTATTGGAGTGGATGTCGAGATACTCGAGATTGACCAGCTTGTCGAGCATGGAAATGTCCGTGACCGGGTCGTTGCGACCCATGGTCAGTTGCACGAGACTGGTGTGATTGGCAATGAATTGCAGATCGTCGTTGTGCTTCACAATGCCCTGGATGCGCAGATTTTCCAGATCCTTCATGCCAGCCAGCAATTCGAGGGTAAAATCTTCAGCCGCTGTAAATGAAATATTGAGATCGGTCAGGTAAGTGAATTCGCGAATGGGAGCCAGAGAGGTGATATTTTCGCATTTGTACACGGAAAAATTGCGCAACTGAGTAAAATCAATGATGGGCTCAATGCTCGTGATGGGATTTCGTCCAAGTTCAAGCTGCAATAATTGATGCATGCCGGCCAGGGGAGTAATGTCCTCAATCTCATTATCATATAATTGCAGAAAATTGAGCTCCGTGAGGCCGGAAAGCAGGGAAATGTCGCTGATGAAATTATTATTTACGCTCAACTCCCGCAATTGGGGCAATTTTTCGATCCCGTCCAGGGTTTTCAGGGAATTTCCCCTCACTTCCAACACCTTGAGGCGGGTTTGATTTTCAAGAAAATGAAAATCCTTGATGCGGGTGTCGAGAATAATCAGTCCTTCCAGTTCGGGAAAGGTATCCAGCACGCTCCAGTCAAACTTTTCCTCCTCCTCGATCAGCAATTTGTGCACCGTCTGGGGCGCTTTCAGGGCATCTTCCCACCTGATCCAGTCCTTTTCATAGGCCAGACGATCCGGGTCTTCCTGCGGTTGAGCCTGAGCCAGCATGCCCAAAAACATGAAAAATCCGATAAAAATGATTCCGTTTCTCTTCATTTTGCTGAATTTGACAGATCAAAATCCAAAATCGCGGGCTATTTCGCAAGCCCAATATTCCCCTGAAATCAATTGGCATGCCAATTTTAGTCCTTTTTCCTTTTATCTCTTTGATTTTCGGTGGATTCCTTCGTTTTTTGGGTACAATTTCACGGACAGTTTGCAAGACTGCCAAATCTGAAAAATCAAATGACATACACCACCGCTTCGAAGATCATGGACAAGGAGGCACTCGCCCGAAAGTTGTTGCAATGGCGCCTCAAGGACGAAAAAATCGTTTTCACCAATGGTTGCTTTGATCTGTTGCACCTTGGCCATGTGGATTATCTGGAGAAAGCTTCCCTGCTGGGGACCCGACTGGTGGTGGGTGTAAATTCTGATGCTTCCGTGACCCGCATCAAAGGCGAAGGACGCCCCATTCAGGACCAGGAAAGCCGCTCACGGGTGATTGCAGCGCTCGAATTTGTGGAGGGAGTGATCATTTTTGAGGAGGACACCCCGCTGGAACTGATCACTTTTGTAAAACCCGATGTGCTGGTCAAAGGCGACGACTACACGGTGGAGGAAATTGTGGGACATGAATTTGTGAAAGACAATGGCGGCGAGGTGCAAACCATTGCTCTGGTGCAGGGATATTCCACCAGCCGCATGATAGATTCCATCAAAAACGCCTGAAAATGGAGGTTTTCCTTGCCATTGCAGGAAAAAATTATCGCATGGGCGGACAGGCGACCGACCTTTCTGTTCCCCTGCACTTCAACGGCCCCCAACCCAATACCTACGGAGTTCCATTTGCCACGGCAGCCGCATTTGAAGGTGGCGGATTTGTAGGTGATACCCGCCGGGGCGGCAGTTGTAATTTTGAAACCTATTCACTCACCCCCCACTGCAACGGTACCCACACGGAATGCATCGGGCACATTGCCCGGGAGCGAATTTCAATTCGGGAAACCCTGAAACAAAGCTTATTTCCGGCCACCGTCATTTCCGTGAATCCACAGGCACCTGCCAACGACAGCTATCAGCCTTCTTTTGATCCACATGACCGGGTCATTACCCGGGCCGATCTTGAACTGGCATTGAAGGAAACTCCCCCTGAATTTCTGACTGCTTTGCTGATTCGCACCCTGCCAAACCCTGAAAGCAAACGCTTTCAGGATTATATGCAGGAGGCACCTGCCTTTTTTTCCAATCAGGCCATGTCTTACCTGACGGACCTTGGGGTGCAGCATTTGTTGGTGGATATGCCCTCAGTGGATCGCCTTTTTGACGAAGGCAAACTCAGCAATCACCATATTTTCTGGGAAATTCCGCAGGGAAGTCAGGAAGTTTCAGCAGAATCTCATTCGCTCAAAACCATCACAGAATTTATTTACATACCCAATCAGGTGAAGGACGGAATTTACTGTCTGGAATTGCAGATTGCGCCCTTTGTGGCCGATGCAGCGCCCAGTCGTCCGTTGTTGTACCCGATTCAATTCCGTTAAATTCCCACATCATGGAGTATCAGACAGGAATAGAATTTGCCCGCGAAATGGATCGCCAGGATCCTCTGTCCGGGTTTCGCGACCGTTTTCACATTCCACGCACCCCTGAGGGCAAGGAAACCATCTACTTTTGCGGAAATTCCCTGGGATTGCAGCCCAAATCTGTGCGCAAATATGTGGAGCAGGAACTGAAAGACTGGGAAAATCTGGGCGTTGAAGGACATTTTCATGCAAAAAATCCCTGGATGCCCTACCACGAATTCCTGACCGAATCTACGGCCCGCCTGGTTGGCGCCCAACCCAACGAAGTGGTGGTCATGAATGCCCTGACCGTAAATCTCCACCTGATGATGGTGACTTTTTACCGTCCCACCAAAGAGAGATTTAAGATTGTGATCGAGGGAAATGCCTTTCCTTCAGATCAATATGCGGTGCGATCTCAACTAAAGTTTCATGGCATTGATCCCGAAGAAGGATTGATTGTACTCAGGTCAAAAAGTGGAAATCCAGTGATTCCCACGGAAGAAATCGAGGAAATCATTGCCCGTGAAGGTGACTCCATTGCCCTGATCCTGATCGGCGGGGTAAATTATTACTCGGGGCAAGCCTTTGATCTGCCGCGAATTGTCAAGGCAGGCCACGCCAAAGGTTGTGTGGTGGGATTTGACCTGGCCCACGCAGCCGGCAATCTGCACCTCCACCTGCACGACTGGAATGTGGATTTTGCAGCCTGGTGCAGTTATAAATATCTGAATTCAGGCCCCGGGGGTGTTTCTGCAGTTTATATCCACGAGCGCCACGGCAGCAATACGGCCCTTCCCCGTTTCGCGGGTTGGTGGGGACACGACAAAAACAGCCGTTTCAAAATGCCCGACGAATTTGTACCCATGCCCACGGCCGAGGCCTGGCAGATGAGCAATGCGCCTATCCTGCCCATGGCCACCCTGCGGGCCTCCATGGAAATTTTTGACGAGGCGGGCATGGCTGCCCTGCGGGCCAAGTCTGAAAAGCTTTCCGCTTACCTGTACTGGCTGCTTCAACCCCACCTGGAAAGATTGGGCATCAATCTGATTACACCTTCAGACCCCGCGCAGCGGGGCTGTCAGCTTTCGCTGCAAACCTCGGCCAACGGCCGCCAGATCTTCGATCGCCTGGAAAAAAACGGGGTCATTTGCGACTGGCGCGAACCTGATGTGATTCGTATTGCGGCGGTGCCTTTGTACAATTCGTTTGAGGATTGCTGGAGATTTGTGGAGATTTTGAAGGGGTAAAACCTGTTACTATTCCTGTGCTAAATTGAAATTTGGAGATTTCATCCATTGGGTGGGGAGGGCTAAAGCCCACCCCAATTGAAGATATTCTTCGAGGGTAAAATGGGGAATTTGTGATCTGTTTGGAGGGCTAAAGCCCTCCAAAATCTTTGATAAAAGGTAAATGGGCTTTATTTGGAAGCCCCAAGCAGGACTCATCTCTAAGGACTAAATCAATCCAGAGGATTGAAGCCGCGAAGCGGGGGAGTATTTTGGCGAAGCCAACCAGGGTGGGGTGGCCTTGCCAAAACCAGGGGGCGGCCTTGAGGGATGGGAGTGGGCGGCAGGTGGCCTTGTGTGCTGGGCCCGTGGTGTGATGGGGCAGGGTTTAGGTTTTGGCGCTTTTTGCTTCTTTTTCTAACAAATCGACCAAGGGGAGATTCACGAGTGCCTTTGAAACTAACAAACCTACGAGTAAAGAAGGCCCGCCCGGCCAGGGCACCCCAAAAACTAATCACAAATTTAAATTTTGCGACAACTTGTTGTCGCTTACGACGCCCTTAGAGCCTATACGCTCATTAGCTGAAAAACAGCCAGCGAAGCCAAATAAGCCAACCCCGTCATGTACACCAGCATGAAACCCGTCCATTTCCAGGAACCAGTTTCACGTTTGGCGACCGCCAGGGTGCTCATGCATTGCATGGCAAAGGCATAAAAAACCAGCAGGGAGAGGGCAACGGCCAAAGTATAAACGGGCTGGCCCGTTTCGGGATCTTTTTCCGCCAGCATGCGCTGGCGCAGGCTGCGAATGCCTTTGGCATCGTCGCCATCCCCGACCGAATAGATGGTGGCCATGGTTCCCACAAAAACTTCGCGGGCCGCGAAGGAAGTCACCAAAGAAATGCCAATCTTCCAGTCAAAGCCCAAAGGGCGAATGACGGGCTCCAGCAAACTGCCCATGCGACCCGCATAAGAGGTTTTCAGTTTTTCAGAATCATGCCTGAGATCCAGTTCGGCCAGTTCTTCTTCAGACAGATTGGGATCTGATTTCAGCAGGGTATATTTATCGTCAATTTTTTGAAAGCTGTCACCCGGGGCATAATTGGCCAAAAACCAAAGGGCAATGGAGATCACCAGGATGATTTTTCCCGTTTCCAACACGAAGGTTTTGGATTTGTTGAACATGGTCAGAGCTACGTTTTTCCAGCGGGGCATGCGAAAAATGGGCATTTCCGTAAAGAAAATGGCATCAGAACCATATTTGAGCATCTTTTTCAGCACCCAGGCCACGGCCAGCGCTGCGGCAAAGCCAAGGAAATACATGCCCAGCATGACCAATCCCTGCAGGTTCAGGAAGCCCAGCACCATTTGATCGGGCACAAACATGCCAATCAGCAGGGTGTAAACGGGAATACGGGCCGAACAACTCATGAGGGGCGTAACCAGAATGGTGATCAGGCGCTCCGTACGGTTGGGAATAGTGCGGGCCATCATGATGGAGGGTACAGCGCAAGCCATGCCGCCAATCAGGGGTATGATGGATTTGCCGCTGAAACCAAAAGGCCGCATGAGGCGATCCATGAGAAAAACTACCCGCGACATGTAGCCAGAGTCCTCCAGAATGGCTATAAACATGAATAAAAGGGCAATTTGCGGCACAAAGATGATGATCCCGCCCAGGCCAGCCCAGATTCCGTTGATAAAAAGATCGCTGAGGAAATGCTGAGGCAAATGTGCTTCCATCCAGGTTCCACCTTCGGCAAAGCCGGCATCAATCCAGTCCATGGGATACTTTGCCCAGGCAAAAACCGCCTGAAAAATCAGCAAAAGCAGCAACACAAAGCCCAGATAACCCCAGGCTCCGTGGAGGAGAACATTGTCAAGACGGGCCGAAAAACGGGCGCCAGGAGTCTCAGCACGGGCTTCCACTTCCGCCATCAACTCGGAAAGGTAATCAAAACGGACTGTGATCTCATTGGCCAGCAGGGAATCGGCCGTTTTGGCTGGATCGCCCTGGGGAAATATTTTTTCCCGCAATTCCTGCACCTGATCGCCTGCAATGCCCGGATATAGTTCAGGTTTCAACAGGGCTTGCCATGCAGTATAATTACCCCGCAGGTCATTCTTGCGGGCAAATTCGGCCAGGGGCGCCACAAAACTTTCGGGGATCCTGAACACTGGCTGAGGGGCAGGCGGACGATTTTCCTGAATGCGGTTTTTCAGGGTCTCAATCCCGGTCTTTTTGAGCGCTGAAAGCGAAACCACGGGAATACCCAGGTGGGCTTCCAGTCCGCGCACATCGATTTTGAATTTTGCCTTGTCCGCCAGGTCGGCCATGTTGATGGCCAGCAACACAGGAATACCCAGATCCATGATCTGGGTACAGAGTTGCAGGCTGCGCCTGAGGTTGGTGGCGTCTGCCACATAAATCACCTGATCAGGATGATCCGGGTGTTGGGCGTCACGCAGAATTTCTGAGGCAATTTCCTCATCCAGCGAAGCTGGGTAGAGGCTGTAAGTGCCGGGCAAATCTACCAGCGTGGCCCGCAGATCGCCCCTGAGACGCAGGGTGCCAAACTTGCGGTCCACCGTCACACCCGGAAAGTTCCCCACCTTCTGATTCAGCCCGGTCAGGACATTGAAAAGGGAAGTTTTACCCGAATTCGGGTTGCCGGCCAGGGCAATTTTCAGGGTGGTTGCCATCAGAATTTCAGGGCAATAATCTCCCGCGCCTGGGCTTTGCGCAGGGCAATTTTGGTTCCATGGACCAGAATGGAGATGGGATCTCCCAGAGGAGCGATGTGAGCCAGCTCGAATTCTTCGCCCGGAATTACGCCCAGATTCATCAGGGCGACCTGCAGGTCTGCATTTCCAAAGGAAATGATCCTTCCTTTTTCACCGTTTCGAAAATCCGCCAGGGTACTATCCATGCTGCCTCAAAATTTGGGCTAATTTAGAATGATTTTAAATAAGGGACAACGTTTTCCCCCTGATTACCCATATTCGGTGAGGCTGTTTTTTGCTGCTACCTAAATTTGGGTATAATCATCCTCTATCCCGAAATCAGATCCTGGGTTTTCTCCCTGAGCCAGGCCAGATTGGCGGTGTCCTGGCCCTTTTCAAGCGCTTTCAGCAGATCAGAAACTTCCTGCATCAGGCGACTTTGGGACAATTGAAGAGCATTTTCCCGCAGGCGCAGAAGTTTTCGGGTAAATGAAAGCAGGTTTTTGTGGATTTTTCGCTGGTAATCAGACATTTTTCGGGTGCGGTCCAGAAAGATTCTGAAGGCAGACAAGTGAGAGCGCAGGGATTCCCATTCTTCCAGTTCGTAAAAAGTGCGTAGAAGGGTCGAACGGGTGCCCAATTGGTAAAAAATGTCCGTGAATTCCACCCTCTGCAGGAGGCGCAGCACTTCCCCAAAATTATTGCGTTGGTACTCCAGTTGGGCCTGATTGTAGGCAAATGCATTTTCCTGCAGGTCGGGTTCCAGAAATTCGAGATAATCGCGGATAAAATTTTCCGTCCAGTCGATCTCTCCCATGCGCAGGGCTGCAGAAACGATATTTTTAAAATCCCACTGCGACAATCGCCCATTTTCGAGCATCAAACCCGTTTCCAGCTGTTTTTTGTACAATTCAAAAACCTCTCCTAAAAAGTCAGGATGGCCCGAATTGATCTGACGGATGCAGTAATTGAGGGCGTACTGGTACATGGCCCGCGCTTCAGCCGGGGTAAAAAGACTGGCCTGTTCGTCCAGTTGGCTCAACAGGAGACGATAATTTTCCCTGTTCCCGGGATGGAGCAGGGTTTGGAGAATGATGTAGTAAATCTGAATGGCTGGAATGGCTGCTAAGCGGGTTTGATGGGCCTGGTAGAGGAGGAGAATGCCATTCAGGAAGGTCAAATCAAATTTTCCGCCGATCACATTGGAGCGATTGACCATTTCGCAGGCCAGTTTGAGGCGTGAGGCAAGGTAATAATCGTCCAGGCTTTCAGCCTTGGCCGCCAGGTTATCGTCCAGGGAGCGCTGGTTTTCCTGGGTGACCTGGGCATGAAATGCCTCAGATTCTGAAGCCAGTTCGAAGGACTGGCGAAACCAGTTTTCGTCCCGCAGGGTCGATTTTTCCAGCTTTTGCGCGGCCTCGCGCAGGCGGCGACGGAAAAGGGCATGTTGCCCGCGGGTACGCAACTGGGTCAGGGTTCGGGTATCTTCCGCCTGAGGTGCTTGTAAAAATTCGGCCACAGCCAGAAATCGTTCCAGCAATTTGAGCAGGTAGCTGCCATGGTCGAACAGCTTTTGCAAATGGAAGGGTTCACCGGGGAAAAGTTCGGCAAAAAGGCTCTCCCGTTCCAGGGCAGAGCTTTGAAAATCAGGAGCTTCCCGACGAATCAGGGCTGCAAAACGGGCCAGGACTTCCTGTTTGTTGAACAAGGGAGAACGGCAAAATTCCTCGAACTGCCGAAGTTCGGCCACAGAAAGGGTGGAAGCCAGTTGAATTAATTTAGAATCGTGCAAAATAAAATTTCCAGAAATACAGATTAAAATCAAATTAAAAAATAACCCAAACCCACAAATTATGAATTCAATAAAGGGAAAAATCTCCAGAAATGCTCAAAAATGTAGTTAAAATTCCCGCCCGCAATGTGCACTTTTGTACCATGCAAAGAGGCAATAAATAAAGAACCACTCAAAAAATGCAAAAATTCACAAGAAACAACTTACTTCTGCTTTTAATCCTTCTGCTGGCTTTTTCGGCCCAGGGGCAGTCCTGGGGGAATATTTTTACGGTTTATGATAAAGGAAACAGCCTGATGGTGTATGATTCCGTTAGTTTGGTTGCTTCGGGTTCAAATGGAATGCATGCCGTCAATTCCGTACCCTATTACACGGGCGGAATCTGGGACAAAGACACCACCCTGCTTACTTTTGATGGCACCAATTGGCAGGACATCAGCGAAACTCAGGTAGGTTTGCAGGAGCCACGGGGTGAATTGCTTCCCGAAGGACAGGAAGGATTTTGGATCGGATCCAACGATGGCGTCAATCTCTGGGATGGTTCGGCCTTCATCCGTTACGACCAGAACGATCACCCCGCCATCTCAGGAAGGGTTTACACCTTATTCAAAGATGGCAGCGGAAATAAATGGTTTGGTCTTCTGGGGGGAATTTTAAAATTTGACGGCACCAACTGGACTTATTACAACTCTTCCAATACTGGCCTGAATCTGAATGGATTATACGTTTACAACGGACATTCTGCAGCAAACGGAAACTTGTATTTCGGCACCACAGCGGGATTGATAAAATTTGACGGAACGAACTGGACCTTGTTTAATACCTCTAATTCTCCCATCCAGGGCAATGACGTCAGATCCACGGTTTCAATTGGCAACACCATCTATGTTGCGATTTATGGCACGGGACTTTCCAAATTTGACGGAACCAACTGGTCTGTTTACACCGCGGCAAATTCTGGGCTTCCCACAAATTTAATTTACGAACTGGCTTCAGACGGGGTAAGTAAGGTTTGGGGTACCCTTTCCAATAACGGTTTTTTTGAATTTAACGGGGCTTCCTGGACGCATTATAAAAGTTCGAACAGCCCACTTCCCAATAATAACATTCGTGGAGTTACTTACGTCGGTTCAAATACCCTTCTTTTCGGGTCTGCAACAATTGGTGCGGGAAGTTTCGATGGCAGCACCTGGACCATTTGGAATTCAGGGAACTCAGGCCTGGACCATGGAGTTACCCGGCTTTGCCAAACGCCCTCGGGAAGCAGGTATTTCATTGACCACAATAATTACATCATTTCCAAGTATAACGGAACCAACTGGCGAAAATGGAGTTCCCGTACCACCAGCTTTTTTACCCGAAATGTACGCAGCCTGGTTTTCGACAATCAGAATCATATCTGGGTGGCAACTCCAACGGGTTTGGGAGAATTTGACGGCTCAGGCTGGACCATCCATCGTCCTGATACCGCGGCCCAGCTTTCCAAAAACCTGAATTATTCTCATTGCGCAGTTGATCCCTCGGGCAATATCTGGCTCAGCTCGGATACGGGAGGTATTTACAAATGGAATGGAACTACCTGGACAAATTATAATACCCAAAATTCAGGACTTTTCTCAAATATGACTGGACCGCTGGCTTTTGCTCCAAATGGAGATCTGTGGTTTGCAACGGCAGGAGCATTTAAGAGTTTGGGGCATTTTGATGGAACCAATTGGGTTTTTTATAACCACCAAAACTCGGGTTTGGATTCGATTACCATTCAGGATATCAGCGTGGATCCTTCGGGAACGGTCTGGGTGGGTCACAGGTTCCCGGGAACCATTTCAGGTTTTGATGGCACCAACTGGACGACGATTACTTCTGGTAATTCACAACTACCCGCTTTTTACACTTTGAATTGCATTGCGAATGATCCCAATGGGGATTTGTGGATTGGCACAAACAAAGGAATTTTCCACTGGCTGGGTGGAGCAAATTTTGATCAATATAATACCACAAATTCCAATTTGCCCAACCTGAAGGTTATGGATTTGTGTTTTGATCTGAATGGGCCCATGTGGTCAGGCACCTCGAAAGGGGCTGCAGTTTTAGATGCAGAATCCGTCTGGCCGGGCGACGCCAACTCAGACCTGATTGCCAATAACGTGGATGTCATCGCGGTAGGTATCGCCACTGGCTCGACCGGGCCAGTCCGGCCCAATGCGAGCACCAACTGGCAGGCTCAGCCCTGTCCCGACTGGGCGGCAAACTTCACCTCCGGCCCCAATTACAAGCACGCCGATTGCGACGGCAATGGCCTGGTGGGTGTGGCTGACCTTGCCGTCATTACCCTCAACTACGGGCAAACCCATTTCAAAACCCACCACGTAAACGGCGGCCCCAACGATCCCCTGCTTTGGTTTGAAAACCTGCCCGACAGCCTCATGGCGGGCGACACCCTCGATCTGGTCATTTCTTTGGGCACGGATACCCTGCTCGCGGATTCGGTCTATGGCATCGCCTTTACCCTCAATTTCGACACGAGTCTGGTGAAGGCACCCGTGGCTTACTGGGACTATTCCAATTCCTGGATGGGAAATGTCTCCAGCAACCTGATTCATCTGGAACAACCCTTTTACCCTCAGGGAGAAATCGATTTTGGCATCAGCCGCAACGACCAGACTGAGAAATCTGGTTATGGGGAAATTTGCCGCGTGGGACTGGTCATGCAGGATGATATTGCGGGCAAAAAGGCACTTTTGGCCAAACAATTGAGTCTGCAATTATACGACATCACCCTCATGCGCCTGAATGAAACGGTGATTCCTGTGAATACCAATCCAGACTCCGTGGTGGTGTGGCAAAATGAAAACGGGTTTGTGAATCCGCTGGATCCAAAGTCAGGACTTGAAGTCTTTCCTAATCCTGCAAACGGGCGGGTCAATCTGCGGATGGAAGGCGGAAAAATCTTTTCCTGCACCCTTTTTGATCCCATGGGTCGTACCCTCGCCCAACACAATCTGCAAAAGCAAAGTCAGGGCACTTTAGACCTTGGCAAATATCCGGGTGGAGTTTATTTTTTACGGGTTGAGACCTCGAAAGGTGGTTTTACGCAAAGGCTGATTATCCAACCCAACTAATCTTTTTCGTCAGAGGACGAAAGTGAACCTTGTTAAGAAAGCTGCCCCGCAAGGGGTGGCTTTTTTTGTGGTGAGAATTTCCCCTACAATTCTGAACGAATCTGCCGAATCAGTGCATCCGTGTCATGGGTATCTTCGCCAGCTTCGTCGCCGATTTTCATGGACTCCTCGGCCACTTTCAGCGCTTCCTCAGGTTGGCCAAGCTTCAGCAACAGATTGGCTTTGGTATCCGTGTTATACCAGTTTTTGTCGATCCCAATGGATTTATCCGCCCATTTCAGCGCTTGTTTCAGGTGAGTTTCGTCCTCATACTTCTTGAATGAATTCCAGGCTGCCGTATTCAGCTCGCTCCAGTCTTTGCAGTAATCATTCAGATAGATGTTGGCATATTGATCAGCCTTTTCGGGCACCAGAGAGTAAAAATAGTAATCAGCTTTGGCAGAAAGCATCTGGGCTTCAGAAGGCATGATCTTCTTAAAATTCTTTTTCACCTCGTCCAGCTTCTTTTCGTCTTTGCTGCGGGCCGCCCGTTGAATGTCACTATCCAGCACACCCATGATGTAGTCGTCCACATTGGCGCGCCCATCAGCCACTTTGGCAAATGCCTCAGGATTGGCCGCCACATATTTGAATTCCTCAGATTCTGATTTATGCACCATGCGCTGAATGAAGGCCCAGTTTTCGGCACTGTTCAGATCAGATTTTTTCTGGGTTTTGAGGTAGGCTTCCGCAGCATCTTTGGTGTCCATCAGGGCCGAGGAAAGCATGAGGGCATAATTCCGCAGGAATTCAGGGTCGCGGTCGCCGTCGGCAAAGCGCTTCATCCTGGGGCCCAGTTGCGTCTCAGGATCTAGGGCATTCTTCCCATCCTGGATAAAATCTGGCGCTTCTTTGGCGCTGCCCGTACGGTGCACGAGTTCGCCTTTTCCGTTGAAATACAGGTAAGTGGGGTAAGCATTGACCTTCCACTCCTGGTCAAGTTCGGGGCCTTCGCCTTTCTCCATGTCAATCTTAAAATTGACGAAATTCTTATTATAAAAATCGCCCACCTCCTCGTTGGTGAAGACATTTTTGGCCATCCACTTGCAAGGCCCGCACCAGCTGGCGTAGGCATCCACAAAGATGAATTTATGCTCTTTGGCGGCTTTGGCTTTGGCCTCGGCCCAGCTGCCTTCCTCGAAATTCATCTGAGCAGAAAGGGAAATTGCGGTCAGGGAAAGCAGGAAGAGCACCAGAGGGTTTTTTATTTTTCTCATATCATGGAGTTTAAGGAGAAACAAATTAGCGAATTTTTATCAATCAACTTACAGATTTTGAGCATTGAGCCCTTCATTTTCATGGGCCAGCCGTGTTTCCAGCACCTGTAAAAAATTGTCCTGATAAGATCCCACCACGGCATTCACCCAAAACTTCAGGTACAGGTTGAGATTGGAGGAAAGGCGGTGACGACTGCTGAAAACAACTTGGGTCTGGCCATTTTCAAGGGGAATAAGATGGAAGGAAACAGTTTCCAGGTCGTAATAGCGGCCTCCCACCAGCACGTGCTCGTCGAGGGTGGTGGGGGGAACGTCTTTGGGATCAATGTGCACGGAAAAGCTGAAACGCTCATTGGGGACCCATTCCGTGACTTTTTCTTCGAAAATCAATCCCTTTTCAAAAATCCCCAGCCGCTCGCTGCCCAGACTGTCAAAGGGTTGGCTGGCCTCCTGAGGATTGGGAATGCCGATCCAGTGGAAAAAGGTGGGGCTGAATTCTGTGGGAGAAAATGACCCCGGGCGGGTAATCTGGGCCCAGATTTCCGCAGGATCAGCCTGGTAAATGGCTTCTTTGGTCACGTCATAATGAATGAGGGGCGGCGGCAACTGCTTTTCGAGGGGAGCCAGCACAAAGGGCAGGGCCAGGAGAAAAGTGAGGGTCTCCTTCTTGCGGTCGCGGTATTTTTTGGCCAGCCATCCTGTAAGCAATCCCCCAAATCCTGCCAGGGGAATCCACAAAGGCAGGGCCATGGCCACGCAGATAAATCCCTCGAGATGGGCGATCAGGGTGACCACCAAAAAGGAGGCAATGGTCAGCCAGGGCAAAAAAAACTTGAATTTCCAGTCAGCCAGCTGCTTTTCATTGCCCAAAATCACGGTCAAAGCACCCAAAACCGTAGGCAAACCCACCATAAAACTCATGGTCATGGCTCCGTCAAAAATGGGTTTGAAAGATTCAAAAACCAGCCGGGCAATGACCCCAAAAGTCACCCCAATTGCGATTCCTGTGGGCGCAGGCGGCAAAAAACGACGCACGCGGGCCAGAAATCCAGGCTTTTGCTCAACTTTGACGGGCTTTTGGTTCATTTTCAGGGATTTGCTTCCACGAATAAACTAATTTTTCTCTGCATTAGTTTGGGAATGAGGAAAGTGGTGGGTTAAAACGGGTTTGGATTGGAAGGTAAAAATAGCAAGGAATTAAATAATATGTCGTAATAGCCCCAGCGGGGCGAATCATTGGTAGAAAAATGTAATGTGAGAGA
The DNA here is from genome assembly GCA_020635905.1 of Bacteroidia bacterium. Lineage (GTDB taxonomy): Bacteria > Bacteroidota > Bacteroidia > J057 > JADKCL01 > JACJYV01. The sequence continues at coordinate 700,301 of JACJYV010000002.1, read as the reverse complement.
AAAGCCCCGGAGGGGCGAATCCTGATGGACGCAGTTATGGTTAAAGGAGCCGCCCCTCCGGGGCTCAATTTTCGGGAAGGAACTTCCCTACCTGGAAGACGCACCTCTGGTGCTCAACTTCCTTATGGGAAAAGATTTTTTACCCTGAACCCAGACAATTTATCCCTGACACCTACCACCCTGCTTTTACACAAAATCCCCTCCTCTTTTTTGCGCTCTTCGCACCCTTCAACCCACGAATCGCGGAAAAACCCCCCTTTGCGACCTTCGCGTTACCCAACCCAACGCTACAAAGCTTTTATATTTGAACCCTTCTGTAATCTTTCGCAGGTAAAATCGTTTTTTATTAAATTTGACCATGAGATACCTTTTCCCGGGAATTACCTTACTCATTGTCTTGCTGTCAGGCGTGTCCTGTAACCGCACCTACGACCCTATCGAGCCGCATACGGCTTTCATCTACCCCATGGATGAGGGAAAATACCGCATTTACCAGGTGATTGATACCATTTTTGCCACCGCCAACCCCAATCCCATTTGGGGAGGAGAAGTGCTTACCAGCCTGAAAAAGGAGGTTGCCAACGGCACAGAGACCGACCTCATGGGCCGCGAATTGTCCAAATTGTATATCTACGCCTCGACCGACACCACGGATTCCACGGGAAGTCTGGTCTATAATTTCAATTACAGCGAACTGTGGACCCAATACAAAGGGGAAACTTTTGGGGAACGCATTGAGGGAAATACCCGCTACCAGGTGCTGCGTTTTCCCGTTTACAAAGGGCTTTCCTGGGACGGCAACCTTTATAATGCCGACGAACCCCAGACCTACCGCTACCTGAGCACAGACACTTCAGTGACCATTCTGGGTCAGACGTATGAAAATTGTGTGGTGGTGCTGCAAACCCCTTTTCGCAGGAGCGGGTCGCAGTCGGGGTCAATTTACATCGAAGAATATGCCTACGAGGTCTATGCGCCTTACATTGGCAAGATCAAGAAATACTCCAAAAATTACGAGGAACAAAGCGGCACGCCCGTTCAGGAAAGCCGCATTTACCAGGAAATCCTCATCGAACATAATTAAGTCCAGTTTTGAATTATTACTTCCCGTCCCGCACTGTTATTCTGATTACGCTGATTGCAGTAATGCTTTTCGGACAAGGCCAGGCATTTTCACAGGATAATTTGTTCAAGGGCAAAACGGTTGGGATTTATTTTTCCAAAAAGGGATTTGATTATTCAGGCAATTATGCCATTCCCCTGACCCAGTTTCTGAAAACCCATCGCGGCAAGGAAGCGGTGGTGGAAGACCTCAAACTGGAAAGCATCATTGCCATGGGGCAAAAACTGTCAGGCCAGTTTGCGGGTGCCACAGGGGCAGATTCTGCCTATTTTCTCAACGAAAATCCCGTTCTGGGCAGAGAATTTATCCGCGCCTTTCGCAGTCAGTCTGATACCCTGGATTCTCTTGGACCTGGCTTCAACCACACGGATCTGATTCTGGTGGTGAATCCCATTATGCTGGGTTCCCGCAAAAATCCTGTGGTGTATGTGCGCAGCAACCGCATCATCAACAAGCAGGAAATCGTGCTCAACGGCAGAATGATGTTTTCGGTCTTTGATGCCAAAACAGGCCTCAAAGTGGCCTGGGCTGAGGGCTGTGCCGACGAAAAGGAAACCCACATGAAAGTCCCCGACTTTCATTTTTATCCCCAGGATTCAGAAACGGGCCGTTTTCTGGGTCTGCTTTTTTCCCAGACCTACCGCAACCTGCTGGCAGGAGTGGTTAGCAATTGTGGAACGGATTTTTGAGAATTAGATTTTAGATTGTTAGATAATAGATTTTAGAGAAGGGTAGGTTAAATACCTTTTCCGGAATCAAAATTTGCAAAATCTTATCACTTAATTTCCTGCTCCTGAATTGCTTTTGGCAGCGGTGAAATCGTAATAGGTGGGATTGGATCCGTTTTCGAGGGAACGGCAGATCATTTCCACCGCGAAGTCGTCGCCTTCAGCGTCGAATTCTTTTTTGAGATTATAGCCGAAAATTCCGCCAATGGCCTGCCAGAAAAAGGCTGAGGTACCGTTTTTGAGGTCCTTGATCAGCGAGTAGGTAGGACTGCCCGTCTGGCGGTCAATCAGTTTGATCAGGATCTTGCCCTGGGAAATGGAAAGATTGCGAATGTCCTTTTCATACTCGCCAAAAAGGGCTTTCTCCTTGGATTTCATGTATTCCTTTTGCTTTTCCTCGGGAATGCTGGCAATTTCAGACTCAATTTCCTTCAGGGTTTTGGCCGCTGCGTTGGCATAAGGCCATACTTTGAGCACATTATAGCGCAGTTTATTGAATTGCTTGACCTGACGCTCGTACTGGCGTTTTTCCCTTTTGGTGGGCGCCACAGCGTAGATCATGATGTCATCCATTTTGAACATGGGCGTACCATCGCTCATCACATTGGCTTTGACCGGGTTTTGCGCCAGGGCTGCGCTGGCAGCAAACAGGCTTAAAATGGACAGTATGGTGACAAACTTTTTCATATTACCATGCTTTTGCTGAATAAAAAGCACAAAGCATGCCAAAATTTCAAAACGCCCGGAGCCAGGAGTTTATTGACCTTAAAGATACGATTTTCAGTGAATTTTTCCCCAGCGGGTCTCTACTTTCTCCCTGAACATGCGCAAAATCCCGGCCTTTCCCCATTCATTTTTCTCTTCTTCGCTCCACAATTCCGGGAAAAACATCACCTTCTGGAACTGCGGGGGCAGGTATTTTTGCCAGTTGGTGCCGCCCGTGGCTTCGATCACCTCAGGCGCCCGGTCGAGGTAGCGCACCGCAGATTTATAATGGCTGAGCGGCCAGAACACGTTGGCGTACAGGTCATATTCGCGGAGAATTTCCTTCAATTCCACATTTTCCCGCACCTCAGGATGGCTGGAAAGGTACATTTGATTCACATTCTGGTGACGGTAGGTGGCCGCCATTTCGAGCAATTTTTTGTCGTATTCCTTTTCGAAAATGCGCAGTGTAAGGGTCTTTTTGCCCGTTTTCATCTCGATATTTCCGTACTTCCAGTAAATCACATTATACAATTCCTCCAGGGTTGCGTCGAGTGGCTGGCGGTCCCTGACCCCGGTTTTGACCAGGTTGCCCAGGCTGGTGCTGGCCACCTCGATCATGCGGTATTGCACAGACTGAAAGCCGCTGGCGGGCAAAAGAGCCATGCGAAATTTGAGAAACTGTGCAGATTCCATTCCTTCCACCATCACATCAAAGCTGCTGGCCAGGTTCTTGAAATAATTCACCACCCGACGAATACGCTTGAGCCAATCCGCCAGATTGCCTTCATTGCGCAGACAAAGTGCTTCCAGTTCACGCAGAATCAGCCTGAAATAAAGCTCCGTGATCTGGTGATACATGATAAAAATGGGCTCATCCTCAAAATCCGTTTGGGGATTTTGCAGGCTGAGCAGGGTGTCCAGGTGAATGTATTCCCAGTAAGTGAGCGAATTACTGTACAATAATCCGTCCAGATAGGAAACCATGTCCTGCCCCATGGAGGCATACTTTTTTTCCAGTTGTTCCAGGCGGGAAAGGATTTCAGGGGTAAGTTCCATGCTTCAAAAATTGGATTGGAGTCGAAAGTTAATCAGTGGTGCCTCAAAACACAATCGGGAAGGGAAGAAAGGAAATTTGTAAGGAGAATTTGCTAAGTTTGGCGAACCTGATACCCAGATATTTGGTTAAGCAAAATGATCATGATTCATTCCCAACCCGAAATTACTCAGGCCCTGGCCGACCTTTTCAAAGAAACATCAGCGGTTTTGTCTGCGGTGAAAGACCCTGAAGCCACGGCCAAAGAGGGTGGCTGGACGATTCGCGAGGAATTTGAGCACATGGTGCTGGCCGTGCGGCCCGTGGCCTCAGGCATGAAATTGCCCAAACTCACGTTTCTGGCCTTTGGCAAACCCAACCGTCCTGTGCGGAACTATGACGAAACTTATCAGCGCTATCTGGATCGCCTGAACAATGTGGCTCCCGGCACGGGCAACCCGATCGGGCCTAAGGGCGAAGATCTGCCTTCCCTGATCAAACAATGGGATGAAATCGGGGAAAAATTTGCCGACCGCATGAAAAAATGGTCGGAAAAAGACCTGGATGGCTACCTGATGCCGCATCCCCTGATGGGCAAAATACTGGTGCGTGAAATGCTGTTTTTCACCCATTTTCATGCCCTGCACCACCTGCAAAGCATCAAAGCAAAAGCCGGACTCTGATGGAAGGTGCGAGCCAGATATCTCAGTTTGGAGCGGTTTTGCTCTTCATTATCGGGGGAATCATCTTCACTGTAGGTGGAGTAATTCTTTCGCGCCTGCTGGCGCCCAATCGCCCCAATCCTGAAAAACTGTCCACCTACGAATGTGGTGAAGACCCCGTGGGCAATGCCCGCATCCAGATCAACATGCGTTTCTATGTGGCAGCCCTGATCTTCCTCATCTTCGATGTGGAGATCATTTTTCTTTTTCCCTGGTCCACGGTTTTTGCCGACAAGGAGCTGATTGCCCAGGCGCCTGCCTGGGGTTGGTTTTCCCTGGTGGAGATTTTCATCTTCACGGGAATCCTGCTGATTGGGTTGGCCTATGTGTGGGTCAAGGGCGATCTGGACTGGGTCAGGCCCAATCCCATTCCGGCACCGAAGGTGACGAATATTCCTGCCGAGGTGTATGCCGAGTTCAATAAAACCCATGCCTGAGCCCTGGCTCAGGTTGGATTTCCATTATCGCTTCGGGAATTAAATCCCCATCAAAATACCTTATAACCTGTCCAACTGCGGCTCTCCACGTCGTAGAGAAAGGCGTTTCCGTTGGCAAAGCTGAAACGGAACATGCTGTTGGTCACTGCGTTGGTGGGCAGGGAAGATTCACCGGTAAATTCGCCTTTGGTGTTGAAGAAGTACAATTTGCGGCGCATGAAATCAAGCAGCACGTACTCGTAATTTTTCTGTCCCGTGTAACCGACCGAAGTGGCGTTGATATCAGCCCCGGAAACGGGGAGGGAAAGCTCGAGGGAATTGATTCCTTTGCCGGATTTTGAATTGTAAAAGGAAAGGGTTCCCGCATGGTAGAAAACCACACTTTTGCCTTTGTCGCCCAGGGTGCCTACGGATTGGAAATCAGGCTGATTCTGGCCAGAGTTGAGGACTACGCGGTTACCCGTAGGGATGCCGCTTTTATTGCAATCGTATTGAATCCAGCCCTTGTCGCCGGCACAATTGCCCTGCAAAGATTTGGCCTTGGCATTCCACCAAAGCCCGCGCATATCCGAATTGGCAGCGTACTGGCGTACGCCGTTGCCACGTGCATCAAATACCTCAAGAGGATAATCCGCATTGCCGGCGATCACAGTATAATAATACCCGGCTTTGGGGTTCCAGGTCACAGCAGAAGCGTTGGTACCTTCAGACTGGATCATGCGATAGGTCAGAACGGGTTGGGGATTGGAATTGGGTCCGCCTGCGAAGGACTGACCTATGGCTAAGAAAAGAGAAAATGCGAAAATGAGTAAGGTTTTCATATTGGATTATTTTGAGTAAAAATAGGGAATTAGCGGTTAAAATAAATATTGGAACGGGCCTGAGAGGAAAAAATTATGGCCAAAAAGAAGTCCCATTATCCTCTATCCCCACATTTTCAGGGAATTACTTTATTCCGCGCCTGACCAGAACGAAAACAAATTTCCCCTTCAACCTTTATATACCTGAAGGCAAATTTCCTAACTTGTAGCCATGGGACTTCTCGATACCAAAACCGGCCAGGGAAAGGTCATTCTGACCCGGGTGGACGATCTGCTGAACTGGGCGCGGCTGTCCAGTCTGTGGCCCATGGGCTTTGGGTTGGCCTGTTGTGCCATCGAGATGATGGCCACCAATGCGAGCCATTATGACCTGGATCGCATGGGCGTTTTCCCCCGCCCTTCTCCCCGCCAGTCAGACTTGTTGCTGATCAGTGGAACAGTCACGTTCAAAATGGCAGACCGCATCCGCAGGTTGTATGAGCAAATGCCCGAACCCCGCTATGTGATTTCCATGGGATCTTGTTCGAATTGTGGCGGACCCTACTGGGAGCATGGCTACCATGTGGTCAAAGGAGTGGATCGCATTATCCCCGTGGATGTCTATGTGCCGGGTTGTCCTCCAAGACCAGAGGCCCTGATTGGGGGGATACTCAAATTGCAGGAAAAGATTCGCGGGGAAAGTATGTTTGTGGAAGAGAGGTAACTATTTTTTAACCCATAATCTGCTGAATAACAAAATATTATTGCCCTAAATCCGAATTTATTCTTTAAATGAACGTTTTAAATTAGAACACTAAATTAGGATGAGCCGCTCAAAAAAAATACCTGTGGAGATTGAGGTTGATAAATTGACAAACTCGATTGAAAACAGTTTTACAGGCGAGCTTTTTAATACTGTGGTTTCGAGGTTGGATAAGAAAACCAACTTCAATATTGTGGAAGGAGAATGGGTATTCGATTGGAAAATTGAATTGTCGAAAAAAGAAAACGAAGTTTACCAACTAACCACGGAGAACAACCCAACTATTATTCACGGATTGATTTGCCTTCAGGATAAAAGAGATCATATATTCATCAAGCTTGTTGAAAGTTCGAATTTTAACAAGGGAAGGAATAAAGTTTACCTGGGAGTGGCGGGAAACCTTTTTGCCTGGGCTTGTAAACTTGCATTTGAACGGGGCTACGATGGTTACGTGGCTTTTGACTCCAAAACCTCATTAATCGAACATTACCAAAATACCCTTGGTGCAAGACATTTTCGTGGATTGAGGATGTACCTTGACACCCAAAATGCAATAATTCTCGTAAATAAATATTTTAACAAGCAATAACATGGGATTAGTCAAAGAACCCAAAGGAATCGATCTCTCTGTAAATTCCAGTCCATGGAATGAAAAGGATCTTGCAGATTTCAGAGAATTAATAAAAAAGGAGAAAGCCCGGGTAAAAGGGAAGCTCCAGAAAACTTAATCCTGAATCTAATAAAAAAATGCAATCCACAGAGATCGAACAAATACTCAGGCAGGAAATCGCTTCAGGCTGTATCCTGGAAAGCAACCACGAGGTATTGCAGCCCTGGTTGAGGGTCGATCCCCAATATTTGCAGGCCATTTGCCTGCTTCTGCGGGACGATGCCCGTTTCTATTTCGATTTTCTGGCCTGCCTGAGCGGGGTGGATTACGGGCCTGAGCAAAATGAAATCGGGGTGGTCTATCACCTGACTTCCATTCCCCGCGGTCACAACCTGGTTTTGAAAGTGGTGGTGCCACGCAGCCTGGACCCACTGCCCGTGGTTCCCACGGTCACAGACATCTGGCGCACCGCCAACTGGCACGAAAGGGAAGCCTACGACCTGGCGGGAATCCAGTTTGCAGGACATCCCGACCTGCGCCGCATCCTCCTGCCCGAAGACTGGGAAGGACATCCCCTCAGAAAAGATTACCAAACCTCTGAAGAGTACCACAACATAAAAATTGATTACTAAGACCTGTTTTCAGTGGTCAACCAGTCTTTCCCCTGACCGCTGAAAGCCGACAGCTGAAAACTCATGATAAAACACCCCAACGCCGAACGTACTGAGCTGGATTACGCAGAATTGCTCAGGCGCTCCGCGCCCAATAAGACCCAACTTTCCGAGCTGAGCTCGGAAGAAATGGTCCTCAATATGGGACCCCAGCACCCCAGTACCCACGGCGTGTTGCGCATGGAACTGGTGACTGACGGGGAGGTGGTGCTGGAGGTGATTCCCCACATTGGCTACCTGCATCGCTGTTTTGAGAAGCATGCCGAGTCTTTGCCCATTCCCCAAATCATTCCCTACACAGATCGCCTCGACTACATGGCTTCCATGAATAATAACCTCGCCTTTGTCATGGGGGTGGAGAAAATGATGGACCTGGAAGGGAAACTGCCCAAACGGGTGGAATATATCCGCGTGCTGGTGAGCGAACTGAACAGAATCGCCAGTCACCTGGTGGCAATTGGCACTTTTGGATTGGATATCGGGGCAGTCACGCCCTTTTTGTGGTGCTTCCGCGACCGCGAGCACATTCTCAATCTGCTGGAATGGGCTTCAGGAGCCCGCATGCTTTATAATTACATTTGGGTGGGCGGCATTTTTTATGATCTTCCTGCAGGATTTGAGGAGCGTTGCGCAGAATTTGTAACCTATTTCAGACCCAAACTCGCCGACCTCAACAACTTGCTGACCGGCAATGCCATTTTCCGCAACCGAACGGCCAATGTGGGCGTTTTGCCGCTGGATGTAGCCATCAATTTTGGGTGTACAGGCCCCGTATTGCGTGGCTCTGGTCTCAAATACGATCTGCGCAGGATCGACGGCTACTCCGTTTATCCCGAACTGGATTTTCAGGTTTGTGTGGGAAAAGGAGAAATGGGGCAGTTGGGTGACGTGTGGGACCGCTATAAAGTGAGGGTGGATGAGGTGGGAGAATCTCTGAAAATCGTGGAACAATGCCTGGAAAAGCTCACGAAAGAGCACAAGCGCACCCCGGATTTTGATCCACGCAACCTTTGCCCGCCAAAGGCGCGGCCCAAGGCCCAGGAAATTTATGCCCGGGCAGAGAATCCAAAAGGGGAATTGGGGTTTTATTTTGTCATGGATGGCAAACGCGACATTCCCGAACGTTGCAAAGTGCGTGCTCCCAGCTTTTCCAACCTGGGCGTCATTCCTGAAATAAGTAAAGGTGTTTTAATCGCCGACCTGATCGCAATCATTGGCTCCATGGACTTCGTGCTGGGCGAAGTGGACAGGTAATTTTTTTTGAAAAAGGTCCACGGAAGAGATTCAAGTAGTAAGAAGTCTCCTTTAGGGGACCTCTAAAAACAAAGAAGATCAAGGCGGACGCAGGTGAAGAAAGCGCAGTTTGTTAATTGATAATTGTTCTTTGGCAATTGTCTATTGAGCCAAGTCCAACGCAGAGATTCGAAGTTGTTAGAGGTCCACCTTTACTTGTGATCTTCCAGCAAACCTGCCAGAAATGCCTTCAGAGCCCGCCAGTATTCCTCGTGGCCTGCTTTTTCCTCCCACAAGGCTTTTGAGCCATGGAATCCATCGACCGTGGGCACAAACTGAACCAGTTTCTCAGACTGGATGCCTGCGGAAAGGCCTTTGACCGCGGGGGCTTCTTTTTTGGAAGAAGTGATAAAAACGGGCTTACTCATGCCTTTGATGGTCTCAGCCAGATTCAACTGATCCCCAAAATACTCTCCAGGACTGAAAGCAATGACCGCTTTCACTTTGTCACTTTTCGCCCCGATTTTCAAAGCCAGCGAAGCTGAATAGGAACTGCCCATCAGGATCACCTTTTTGCCCGTATTCTTGAAAGTAAAATCAATGGCCGCCAGAATGTCCTGTTCGGCGTCCAGATATCCGGTCGGGAGACCCTTTTCCAGGGCCCTTTCGTTGGTTTCGTTTTGAATTCCATTTACCTGATCGCCCGACCTTTGGTCCAGAGCCAGACAATTATACCCCATTGCCGCCAGTTTTTGGGCCGTTTCCACATATTCTCCCCGGCTGAAGCTGGCCTGGTGGCACATCACAATCACATCTCCATCCTTGGCTCCCACGTACATATCGGCCGTCACCGTGAGGCCGTCTTTAGACGAAAACAATACTTTTTCCTGGGCTTGCGCCAGGAATGTAATCAGTAAGAATGGTATCAGTAGAAATACAGATCTCATCAATGGAGCCCAAACGGGCACTTTTCGTACGAAAATACATAATAAAACCGGTTTTCATATAGCAAATTCTATTCCAGAATCCCCTTTTTTACCCCTTTGATTTGAGATTATTTTTAAGAAATTCCCCTTCAACCAGATTAGATGCCGCAGTAATTTCCTGTCAATACATACCTCCTGATTATATTTGACTGAAACCGCCCTTTTCTGTAATTTTTGGAACGGATTTTTCAATTAGCCAAAAGAAAACGGGTCTGGAACCCCGAAAGCAAGATAAAAGAGAAGGGAAACCCGAGTTTCCACCCCTCCAGATCCATTCAAATTTACGCAGTCCGATCGTTTTCCCAGTGAAAACCGGGTTTGCATTTCCTTTGGCCATTGTTAATTTCCTTTGACCCTAAAAGCAAAGAGAACTATGGCTCCGAACAATTCCATTCTTCAGGAGAAAACAACTGCCCCCGTGGCGGCTGACCAGGTCAATTCCCAAAATGGCGCCAGCATCAGGCCTCCCGCCTTTCAGCTCAAAACCGCGCCCCAAAGCAGCCCGGCAGAAGAAGAGGAAACCGCCCAGAAAAAAGAAGGCGAAGGAGGATCGTTTTCGCCCGAATCCACCCATGGAGACGCAGGTGCGCCCGGAGATGTGAAAGGGAAAATGGGGAATTCCATGGGCGCTGACTTCAGCAATGTGAATTTTCACCCCAATTCCAACCAGGCCAAAGATGTGGGCGCACTTGCCTATACCCAGGGCAATGATGTGCATTTTGCTCCCGGGCAATTCAAACCCGATACCCAATCCGGGCAGGAACTGATCGGCCACGAGTTGGCTCACGTGGTGCAGCAGCGGCAGGGAAGGGTGCAACCCACCACCCAGGCCCCCAATGGCATGCCCGTCAACGACGACAAGGGACTTGAAAAGGAAGCGGACGATGCAGGAAAAATGGCTGCCGAAGGGAAACAATCCGGTCTGGGAAGCAGTGGAGCAGGCTCAGGTGGCAATGGGGTAAGTCAGAATAAAAAAGCTCCCATTCAAAGGTTGTATGACGGCAAAGGCGAATTGGGAGACCTTTCTGCAAAATATGAAAGCAACGGAAATCCCGGCACCGTATCAGGCGGACAGGGCGATCCCGGGGGAGTTTCCTACGGAAGCTACCAGTTTGCCACCAATGCGGGCACTCCCACGGCCTTCCTCAATTCAACCTGGGGATCCAAGTATAAACCCGAATTTGGCAACCACGCTCCCGGCACCGCGGCCTTCTCCAATGTCTGGAGAGCCATTGCCCAACGCGAACCAGCCAAATTCCAGGAAGCTCAGCACGCCTTCACCAAGCACAAATATTTCGATGCCTACGCCAATAAAGTTAAATCTGAACAGGGATTCGATGTAACCAAACGCAGCCGGGTGCTTCAGGACGTATTCTGGTCCACTGCGGTGCAACACGGCTCAGGCACCAATGTATTTTCCAAAGCTCTGGGGGCCGCCAATGCCAATGCAAAAACGGACGAGGAGCTCATCGTGCTGATCTATGCTGAGCGGGGCCGAAAGGACTCCAACGGAATTCTGGTGCGTTTCAGCGGCTCAAGTGCCTCCGTGCGGGCGGGGGTGGAAAAGCGCTTCATCAACGAAATGAATGACGCGCTCAATGCGCTGTTTTATGCCAATCATTCCCGCATTCTGACCTCTTCGGTGAAAAAAGGCAAAGCCAATGTGCCCGCCGACCTCACCTGGGTGCAAAATGCCCTCAAACAACTCGGTTACCTGACCGACGCAAAAATTCAGTCAGACAGCACCAAAGGCAATAACCTGCCCAATACAGATGCCGCCATCCGCGCTTTTCAGAATTCAAAGCGCAATATTCTGGGCGCCCCTGATGGCGACGTGGGACGCAGCACAGAACGTGAATTGCGCAAAGCCATGGGCACTCCTTCCACCGGCGGTGGAGGAGGAGGAGGAGGAAATACTGGCGGGGGCGGAGGAGGAAATCCCCCTTCAACTTCCTCCCGACCCAAAGACAAGGCTGATCGCCTCAACTGGGACAAAAATCCCGCCAGCTATGTCAGCCATGTGTGGACCAAAAATGGTCAGAATGCCACGGACGCCAACGAATTCAACGCTGAAATTGACCGCCAGATTCCCATTTTCTTTGGGCAGGGATGGACGCGGGCCAAGGTACTGACCGAGATCCAAAAAGCTGTTGACAATGGCGACAACGCCAAGGCTGAGGATTATCGCATCAAATTGTACAAGGCCAATATGTATGCTGTGGTGGAGGCCCTGGATGTGGATACGGCTTCCCGTTACAAAAAAGGAGCAGGCAAAACCTATTGCAACATCTACACTTACGATGTGGTAACCGCCATGGGGGGATACATTCCCCGCCTCTGGTGGTCCTCTTCCATCGAGCCCAAAATGCTCAATGGGGACCTGAGTCCCGACACCATGCACCCCAGCAAGGGCAAAAAGTACAAGGACATTTATGGAGAAGGCATCACCCAGGAAATGAATGCCAACGCCCTCAATGCCTGGCTCGACCGGGTGGGCGGTCCCTATTTTGGCTGGCAGAAAGAAACCAACATGCAAAAGGCCCAGCAGGCAGCCAATGCTGGGAACCTGGTGATCATTTCGGCGGCCAATAAAAATGCAGGCAGCGCCGGCCACATCAATGTGATCCTGCCTGAAAGTGACCAACATAAAGCCACCAATCAAAACGGGGACTTCCGTCCCCTGCAATCCCAGGCCGGCGGCACCAATTTCAAATACAACGCCTACTACCCCTGGTGGAAGGATTCCAATCACAAAAACGGCGCCGCCTACATCGCCAAAGGTGAACTCAAAAGCGTGTTCCTCTCGCCGCAGCAACTCGGCGGAAATTCAGCTGGAAGTTCCACTGGCGGCGGTCCCACCACCACTCCCAAACCACCGACCCCCGAACCGACTCCTCCGGGCAATACCCAGCAGGGCGTGGTCACGGCCTCGGCTCTCAACGTACGAACCGCAGGTTCGGCCAGCGCCAGCCTGGCTGGCCCCTCTTTGAAACAGGGAACCAAGGTCACCATTTATGAAACCAAAAGCGGCTGGTACCGCATCGGCACCAACCGTTGGGTATCGGCCCAATATGTAAAAATTACCGGCACCACCACAGGTGGTGGAGGTGGGTCCACAGGCGGAGGCATCTCCGCCTCAGTCGGCAAGGGCGGAGTAAACAAAGCCGCTGATGTGCGGGTGGTACAGCAATTACTGAAGGACCATGGACAGAATATCAAGGTGGATGGCGTGGTCGGTCCCCAGACTATTGGAGCAATCACAGCCTTCCAGAAAGCCAAATTCGGCTGGTCGGACGGAAGGGTAGATCCGGGAGGAAAAACCTGGAAAGAACTGACCAAATCCGGTTCCACGCCGGCTCCCGGCAATCCTGCCCCCTCCACAGGAGGGGGCTCAAGTCCAACTTATATTTCATATACGGTGAAAAAGGGCGAATCTCCCACCATGATCGCCAACCGCTCTGAATTTAAGAAATACAAGCTCAGCGCAGCGGATGTCATTTCGGCCAACAAGGATCAGATTCACGGAAAAGCTCCCAATCAGTATTTCTATGTGGGCGCCAAAATCAAAATTCCAACCAAAAACGCTGCAACCAATCCTGCTCCTGCACCCACACCGACACCTGCGCCGACACCCACTCCAACCCCCACGCCCGCACCTCCGGGGGGGCAGGGCCAAACCAATCGCCATTTGTCGATTTCAGCTTCCGTTGGAACGGGCGGGGTGAATAAAAAGGCGGACGTGATCAAGATCCAGACCGCGCTCAAGGAGGTTGGATTCAAGACCGTGCCCGACGGCTCCATGGGCAAAGCCACCAAAGGTGCCATTTATTCCTTCCAGACGGCCAAAGGCCTGGGCGCGGACGGACGCGTGGATCCGGGAGGAGGAACCCTGGCCGCGCTGAACACCTGCCGGGCAGGAGAATTCTCCAACACCCTGTCCAATTACAACCAGGACAAAAAAGCGCCCAAGGTCAATCATTCCAAAATCAATAATGCCCAGCATCTCTATTATGATTCCGCGGGTACCACTTTGCCAGAAGCGTTCTATCCCAACATGTCCGAATTGATCAAAAACCTCAAAGTGCTGGCTGACAATATTTCCGGCACAATTCACATCAATTCGGGCTATCGCTCGCCCAATTATAACGGTAGCCTGGAAGGTTCAGAATCCAACAGCCGCCACCTGTACGGACAGGCTGCCGATATTACCGCCTCCAATCTCACCCCGGCCAAACTGAGGGAAAAAATCCTGCAGTTGATCGGTCAGGGCAAGATGAAGCAGGGTGGAATCGGGATTTACAATACCTTTATCCACTACGACGTGCGGGGCTTTGCCTCTCGCTGGGATATGCGTTAGGCTAAAAACGGTATTTGGGAAGAAAATCTGGGTCAATTGAGTTGGCAAGAGATAATTTTGCCCAAAAATTAGACTTTCCCCGAAAAACTGTGGACCAAGCCGTCTGAAATTCCGCTCAATTCTTCCCAACTTGCGCCAAACCCCGCAAAACACATGTCCGGACTTACCATACTGCTTATTATTCTCGGCTATTTCGGCGTCCTGTTTGGAATTTCCCTCCTGACCAGCCGCAAAGCCGACGAAAACACCTACTTCAAAGGAAATAATTCCTCTCCCTGGTATCTGGTGGCCTTTGGCATGATCGGAGCCTCGCTTTCGGGCGTGACCTTCATTTCCGTGCCGGGTTGGGTGGCGACCAGCAATTTCAGCTACATGCAGGTGGTTTTGGGCTACCTGGCGGGCTATGCGGTAATCGGGCTGGTGCTGATGCCTTTGTACTACCGCCTCAATCTCACTTCCATCTATGGTTATCTGGAAGAACGCTTTGGTACTATGACCTACAAAACGGGGGCTGGATTTTTCCTGCTTTCCCGCACCATTGGGGCCTCATTTCGCCTGTTTCTGGTGGCCATTGTATTTCAGTTTATCCTGGAAAAATTTGGCTATCATGTGCCCTTTGTGGTGCCCGTTTTTATTTCAATTGCCCTGATTTTCATTTACACCTTTCGTGGCGGGATCAAAACGGTGGTCTGGACGGATACCCTGCAAACGCTGTTTATGCTGGTTTCTGCCGGACTTTCTGTGTGGTGGATCAAAGATCAGTTGGGGTTTGATTTTGGGGAAATGGCCTCCAACGTGGGTGAAAGCGAATATGCAAAAACCTTTTTCTGGGATTGGGGACCGGGAAATAATTTCTTCAAACAGTTTTTCAGCGGGGCTTTTATCGCAATTGTAATGACGGGTTTGGATCAGGATATGATGCAAAAAAACCTGACCTGCCGCAACCTGGGCGAAGCCCAGAAAAACATGTTTACCTTCAGTATCGTTCTCGTTTTTGTAAATCTCGCCTTTCTGACCCTGGGAGCCCTGCTCTACATGTACGGCACCCGGGAAGGGCTGGTCAGCCTGACCGGGCCTGACGGCAACTTTGCCCTGAGCATCGCGGATGTGAATACAGGAGAAATGGCAGCCCGCCGCACGGATGAATTATTCCCCATTCTTTCCCTCGATTATTTTCCTCCCTACATTGGTATTCTATTCATTTTGGGATTAATAGCTGCCGCCTATTCAAGTGCTGATTCAGCTTTGACCTCTTTAACTACTTCATTTTGTGTGGATTTCCTGAATTTTGAAAAGGATCAGAAGATTAAGAACCGCACCAAAACCCGCTATCTGGTCCAGCTTTCCATCTCTGTGATCATTTTCCTGCTGATCCTGACTTTCCGCGGACTCAACGACAAGGCGATCATTGATAATATTTTTACTGCAGCTGGTTACACTTACGGCCCCCTCCTCGGCCTGTACGCCTTTGGATTATTTACCAAAATCAAAATTCACGACAACCTGGCGCTGATTGTATGCATTGCAGCCCCCGTCCTTACCTTCCTCATCAACCTGGGTCTGCCCAGTCTCACCAGCTTCAATCTGGGTTTTCTCATTCTGCCTCTCAACGGCCTGCTCACCTTCCTCGGGCTGCTGGCCATTTCCAAAAAGGAAATCAGCCAGTAACAAAGCCTTTATCTTGCAAAACTCAGTTCGCATCCGGCTCAAAACCAGCTTGGAAACGATGGAGCGAATAAGTATCTTTACCGGCAGTCCCGGAGCATGAAATGCAAAAACTTTGAAAACCTTTTTGGGTTTTCAATCGTTTTTAAAGCACGATTCTCCTCTTCAAATTATTCCAAATAATGATACAACCCGGTCCACTGCTTTCGCAAGTCAATTATCCCGAAGACCTTCGCAAACTCAGCCAGGAACAATTGATCGACTTTTGCAAAGATTTACGCGATTACATCATCGAGCATGTGTCGCTTTACGGGGGACATTTCGGGGCCAGCCTGGGCGTGGTGGAAATTACCACTGCCGTGCATTATGCCTTCAATACTCCCCAGGACCAGCTGGTTTGGGACGTGGGACACCAGGCCTACGGCCACAAAATCATTACAGGAAGAAGGGAGCAATTTCATACCAATCGTCTCTACGGCGGCATTTCTGGCTTTCCCAAACGGGATGAATCACCGTATGATGCCTTTGGAGTGGGTCATTCCTCCACCTCCATTTCAGCTGCTTTGGGTATGGCCGTGGCCAAACGCGACCGCGGCGACGATGGTCACGTGATTGCAGTAATCGGCGACGGGGCCATGACCGGCGGGATGGCTTTTGAAGCCCTGAATCATGCAGGTTCAGAAAATGCCAACCTGATCGTGATTCTCAACGACAACTGCATGTCTATTGACCCCAACGTAGGGGCACTCAAAGAATATCTGACCGACATTACCACCTCCAAAACCTATAATAAAATCAGGGACGAGGTGTGGAAATTGCTCGGCAAACTGCAGGGCATTGGCGGCACGGCCCGCTCAGTGGCTTCCAAACTGGAAGATACCTTCACCAGCCACATGTCCAAGCCGGGCATGTTGTTTGAATCCCTTGGTTTCCGCTATTTTGGCCCCATTGACGGTCACGACATCAATCACCTGGTGCGTATTCTGGATGACCTGAAAAAGATTCCCGGTCCCAAATTGCTGCATTGCGTGACGGTCAAAGGCAAGGGCTTTGCCCCGGCCGAAGCCGACCAGACCAAGTGGCACGCCCAGTCCAGTCCGTTTGACAAGATCACGGGAGCCAGCCTTTCCGTAAAAAAGCCTTCTCTGGATGCCAAGCCACCCAAATATCAGGATGTATTTGGCCATACCATCATCGAACTGGCCAAACAGAACGATAAAATCATGGGCATTACCCCGGCCATGCCTTCAGGATCCAGCCTGAAATTCATGCTGGAAGAGATGCCTGAGCGCTCCTTTGACGTGGGCATTGCCGAGCAGCACGCGGTTACCTTCTCCGCCGGGCTGGCTACCCAGGGCATGGTGCCTTTCTGCAATATTTATTCCTCTTTCATGCAGCGGGCCTACGATCAGGTCATTCACGACGTGGCCATTCAAAAACTGCATGTGGTCTTTTGTCTGGATCGCGGCGGGGTAGCCGGGGCAGATGGTCCCACTCACCACGGCGCTTACGATATTTCCTATTTCCGCTGCATCCCCAATATGGTGGTGGCTGCACCCATGAATGAGCAGGAATTGCGCAACATGATGTACAGTGCCCAACTGGAGAAAAATGCGGGTCCTTACTCCATCCGTTATCCCCGCGGCGAGGGTGTCATGCCCGAATGGCGCACCCCGTTTGAGGAAATTGAGACCGGAAAAGGTCGTATGGTAAATGACGGCGAAGGCGTGGCCATTCTGAGTATTGGCCATCATGGCAATTATGCTCAGCAGGCCATTCAGGAACTGAATGCCGAAGGCATTTATCCCGCTCATTTTGACATGCGCTTTGCCAAACCTCTTGATGAGGACCTGCTGCACGAGGTATTTTCCCGCTTTGACCGTGTGGTTACGGTGGAAGACAATACCATTGTGGGCGGCTTTGGCTCTGCGATCCTGGAATTCATGGCCGATCACGATTACAGTGCGCGGGTCAAACGCCTCGGCATTCCCGACATTGTGATGCCCCATGGCACCCAGGACGAGCTTTACACCTACGGTGGATATGACAAAGCTGCCATTATGAAAGCAGTGAAGTCCCTGGTGGGAGTGAAAGTTCAGGGTTAATCCCCTTTCAATCTAAAAATCCTATCTAAAGTAAAATTCCAGGCCAGTGAGGGGATTTTCCCGAAAATACTGGTTTTCCTGGTGGGCTTTTTGTGCCATTTTGAGAGATTCCCTGATACGTTCGAGTTCGTCGGGACCAGGGCGGGAAAACAAAGTGACGGCCCGCTTTTTCCAGGCCTGCAAATGGCGCAGACTGAGGTTGCGCACCCCTTCATCGGGATGGATGGTGCCCTCAATCAGGTCAGCCAGTACATTCCAACCCCCGATTTTGTAGAATAATTTGACCATAGAAAGCTGCACGGTCCGTTTTCCTTCTCTGAAACACCTGCGGGCTTTGCTCAGCACCTCCTCCCGCGGCATTCCAGCCAGAAACTCAATGGCCACATTGCGCAGACCCGGCTGATTGCTGTCCAGATTTTCGAGAGCCAGAGAAAAGGCCTTTTCCTCGTCCAGTTTGATCAGAGCCAGCAGGGCCATTTTGCGAACGCGGGCTTTTTCATGCTGCAGAAATCCCGCCACCAGGGAAGCAGATTCAAGCGCTTTCACCTCCGCCAATCCCCAAAGCGAACCCTCAATCTGAAGATTCTGTCTGAGATTTTCCTGGTAAATTTCCGCGTATTGAGGGCGGGTTAATTTGAGGGAAAAACGGGCAAAATTGCGGATGGCTGCAGAGGAATCGGCCAGATAATTGCGGATCAGGGCTTCAAATTCAGGGGAATTTTTCAGGCGATACAGGGCTTGCAGACGCACACTGGCCGATTTATCGTGCAGGAGGCGCCCGGTGTTTTCAGGGGATAATTTCCCAAAATGGTCCAGCACCAGCATGCGAATCTGAAAGTGCCGATCCTGCATGAAAAGCTCAATTTCACGGGTGCCTTCGCCCAGGTCGCGGGCCATGTAGCTGGCCAGAATGATCCTCAGTTTGTCTGGGTATTCGGTAAAATGATCCAGCACGTAGGCACGGTTTTGCCGGGTGATAAAATTCATCATGGCCGTATAAAAGCGGCTCAAATCCACCCTTTCGACTTCCTGAATCCAATCCAGCAATTCCAGATTTTCGACCAGCGCTCCCAGAAATTCGGGCTTGCGATAATTGGTCAGCCCCAGAAGGGCCGCCTGCCGCACGGAACTGACCCAGTCGGCCATGCGGTAAATGAGGAACTGAATGGCTTTTGGATCGCCCGAAACGGATAGCATTTCCACCGCTCTTTCCCGTACAAATCCACTTCCGTTGAGAGAGGCAATGGCCAGCAGGGTAAAAAATTGCTCCCCCTGAAAGTACCTGAAATAATGATCCAGATCAGCTTTGGTGAGGGGACAATGCTTCAGAAAGGGGTAAAAATCCTTTTTGTTTTTGATTTTCCTGAACAACACCACAATGGCATCGCAAACTTCCTGTTGGATGGGATTTTCTTTCAGAAAAGGAATCAGATGCCAGATATAACCAGGATTTCCATTTTGGGCAATGATTGAGAGGGCCTGAAGTTTGGCTTCCGGGCTGGCAAAGCCCGCTCCCTGGTTTCCAGTGGGTTTTCTCAATTCTATAAAACATTGCCCGATTTCCATGGCATCTGGTTTTGCACGATTCATCAATTCTGCCCTGTTTTTCGGTCCAGCAGGGGATGCAAAAATACAGAAAGTAAAATAACTCCCGCACCCAGATAAAATTTCCAGCTCAGGTCGCGATGCTCGTTTAGCAGGGCTATGGCCAGGATAATTCCGTAAATGGGTTCCAGGTTGATGGTCAGACTGACTTTGAAGGCATCCAGCACTTTGAGGGATTTGAGTGAAAAGAGAAATCCTATGGAAGTACAGAGAAAAGCCAGAATGGCCAGGTAGCCGAGATCAGACCAGGTTGGTAAAAAGGGTTGACCGGGATTATAATAATAGTAAATCAGAACCAGGGGCGTAAACATGAGCCAGCCACTGCCCAACTCGACGAAGGTGATGGCCACGGGGTCGGCGACTTCCACTTCATTTTTATTCAGCACCCCAAACAAGGACGCCAGAAAGGAGGAAAGCAGGGCCGCCAGAATGCCCCAAAGGTAAAATTCCGTGGTATGATAGATCAGGTACACCCCGGGAATGACCAGCAGACCCAGGCCCAGTTCGAGGGGACGGAATTTTTTGGGCGTCAGCAGAGGTTCGATCAGGCTGGTAAAAAAGGTGGCCGTGGCCAGAATGCTGAGGGTAATGGAGACATTGGACAATTTAATGGCTCCAAAAAAGGTGGCCCAGTGAATGGAAACCAGGAAGCCGATCAGCACCAGCTTTTTCAGCCTTTTGACCGACATTTTACGCAGTGCAGGATACAGGGAAGGAATCAGCAGAAAGCTGAAGGTGGTCAGGCCCATGCGCCACCAAACGATGCCCGACTCGGGCAGCAGAATGAGCGCCCCGAGGATGGCAGTAAAACCAAACAGCAAAACTGCCGTGTGCAGTTGCACATAGGCAATGAATCTGGAGCCTGATGGAGATTCCTGTGACATGTGGGTTTAGTCGGAAAGGGCCTGATTCTGTTTTTCCAAATGGGCGATCACCTGGGAATAATTCATGCTATTATCGTCACTCCATTGATGATAACCAAACATTTTGCTGACTGCTTTGCGGGGAAAATATTTGTCAAAGGTGCGGTAAAGAATGAGGTCGTATTTGCGGTGAAAATTGATCCAGCACTGGTTGCAATTGTGCTGACGGTCTTTCAGGGTAACCAGGGTTTCCCGGGCATACAAAATCTCGTCCAGGGAATGCTCTTTCAGATTTCCCAGCACAGTATCCAGATTGAGGCAAATGGGCACATCCCCGTTGGGTAATACCACTGCGCTGTCCATGATGCTGTTGCAGGTCAGTTTTACCTTGCCTTTGCGCCACTCATTATAGAGGAGAAGGTATTCGTAATTCTCAGCAAATTCCTTTATTTCAGTTGGAATTTTCCAGTCGCGGGGCTCTGCATAGGCCTGTGCTTCTGTATCAAAAAAATCAATGTTGCTGTACACGCCCACCCGCAGGTCGGCGCCGTGCTCGCGGCAAACGGAGGTCACATGCTTCAGGGCTTCAGGCCCGTTCCATTGGGAAAGGCAAAACATGACGGAAATGGGTACAATTCCTTTCAATTCCCGCAGCACCCGAATCACATTTTCGTACCCGTCCTTGCCCCTCATAAACTGATAGGTCTCCTTGTCGCCATCCAGGGAAATAAACAGCCGTTTGGGCGGACTGGCCTTCACAGCTTCAATCAGGGAATCGGGTTTGAGGCAATTGGAGAGCAGGTCAAAGTTGGGGTGATGCTGGTGAAACCAGGCCATGATCTCGCGGGAATCAGGGTGCAGGAGAAATTCTCCCCCTTCCAGCCCCACTTTGGTATTGGGGGTAATGCAGGAATTCTGCATCAGGGCAAAAATGGTTTCCTTGGGAAGATACTGAACGGGACGTTTTTTCCAGATCAGGCAATGCTGGCAGCGGCTGTCGCACAGGTCAGTGGCATAAATCATCAGGGTGGAAATCTTCCGCCTGTGGGGGAAATTGCGGTTCCAAAAGAACCGTCTGCCCCTTTCGATGTAATCTGAAAGTTTATACATACCGACCTTTGCGCAGCAAAGGTAAGTAAATTATTGTCTCTGTCACCTCAGGGATATTTGAGCGCCAGTTGGTCAATTTCCAACCCGCCATCTGACCAGATCAATTCCACCATTTGGGTTTGACCCAATTGCATTTTGGCGATCTGCGCATCCCAGACGGATTTGCTTTCAGGGGCCAGGCGTTGCCATTCCCAATCCTGGCTGCCGCGGGAATTAAAATTCCCCAAACTCACCCCATTCAGCTTCACCTGAACGCTGGCCGCTCCCGGGCTCAGTTTGCGCATTCTGATCTGGGGCAACAATTTCAGTTGTTCGGGATGGCGGGGCTGAAAATGAAATTTGAGACGGGTATTTCCGCTCGCAGAGACTGAAGTGGTAAATTCGGTAAAATTATGCCCTTTGTTTTTCTTTTCCGTTTGCAGACTCGGGTTTCCAGATTGTTCATCCCACAATTCTGCCTGAAGCACAATTTCTTTGCTCCACCAACCCGGATCCCAGGCTTCATGCCAGCCATCCAACTGATAAAAAACGGGGGCAGATTGGCTGGCGTCGTAAATGTACACACTGCCCTGCCGCCTGATTTTGAAACGGATTTCCTTTCCATCCAGCAGTATAGAAACTTCCTTTTCCGTGTTTTCGCTGCCTTCAAAATTGGAATTGGGCTGACAGGTGCCCGTAATCAGGTACTTTTTCTGCCCGTGCAGGCGCCGCACCACCACAAAATTGGAAAGGCCGCCCGCGTTGAAGGAGTAAAGAGAATAATTTTTCCGGGCTTCTTTTTCCCCGTTATAATCACCTTCCAGCAGGGTTCCCTGATAAAAAAACTCCGCCGCCCGGCTGCTGACCGCCTGGGCATAAGACGGCATAGCCAGTTTCCAGGTACGCCAGCCCGGCTGATATTCCACCCCACTGCCGGGAGGAACATTATAATATACAAACGGGGCAAAATGGTCGGCACCCAAAGCGGCAAGCACTTTGAGCAGGCCCAGATACTGCCCGGGACGGATCATTTCCTCGTCCCGGATTTTATACCCCTTGCTGTCCGTGAATCCTGGCGAAACGATGGGACACATCAGGCTGTCGCCTGCGGCCAACTCGGCCTGGCGGCCTTCGATCATGCGGTTGAGGCCGGCCGTGGCCAGCTTATGCTCCCGCCAAAGGCGGGGCTCCTGGGGATAAAAATAGGGCATAGGCCGCCTCGATCCCTGAAAAACAGGCAACAGCGTGGCCGAAGTGTCGTATTGGAAGCCAGCTGGCTCGCCCCCTGAAAGGTTGTACCAGTACAACCTTGCCGCAGGAAAGCCCGAGGCCGCATTGGTCTGGTTGATGAGATTCATGAACTGGCTGGAATAGGAGCGTCTGAAATCCGTTTTGCGCAGGGCCTGATAACCTTCCCAACTCGAATGGGGAGCCACTTTCTGGCGGTCGCGGATCAGGGCAGCATCATTTTCGATCAGTTCAGGGGCAAAATGCTTGGGATTTACCTCTCCGTTTTCTGCCACCAGGTCAATTCGCTTTTGGTTCAACCGTTTCAGAATGACGCTCACCAGGTACTTTTGTACCTCCCCGTCGCGGGAAGCCAGGCTTTGGGGGGCCGCAAAGCTGAGTTTTTTCTTCTGATTTTTCTTTTTCTGGACCAACTTCAGGTAATGGTCGTCGGGATGGGTGCTTTGGGAAATGAGGGGCTGGGCTTCATCTCCTCCCAAAACAGAAGGTTTTGCCATTTGCCAGTTGGTGACCAACAGGCGGGGCACGGCCTCAAATTCGGGGTCATTCGCAAGGCGAATGAATTCGCCGATCAGATATCCGCGGGCATCAAGCTGCTTTTCGCGGGAGGCCTTCCACACATTTCCGACCTGAAGGGCATAATTCCAGTTGCGGATCATTTCTTTTTGCAATTCGACTGCCGAAGCCACCTCTTCCCCTTTGGGTGCATTTCCACAAAACTCCTCCCAATCCATCACCCAGGGAATATTGCGCGGAAGCTGGTTTCCTGGCTTGAATCCCGGCCAGGGATAGCCTTTCATCAGGTCCTCGGCCCGGTCAGTCACATTGGGGTAATTCACAGGGAAGTCCTTGTTTTCCAATGACATTCTGGCCACAGGTTCAATGCTTACTTCACGGTCTTTCTGGATCTTTTTGGAATAATGCAGGCCTTCACTTGCGTCCTGAAAATGCTGACGAATCAGGTTCACAGGCAGGGCCTGGTTGTAAATGGCCAACTCGTCGATTTCACCCGACAAGCGCGCTCCTTCAGCCTGAGATCCCAGCAAAAAGGTGGAACCCGGGTTCAGATTAAGGCCCGTGGGGAAAGTTGTGCTCATTTCGGGGGGAGATTCTCCATCCACAAATAAATCAAGCGTTCCTTTGACTGCATCCACCCGAATCACCAGGTGGTGCCAATCGCCGTCGGCATAGTAGCCGGGAGAGAGACGGTGCGCTCCGTTCAGCTGGGTGATCAGGTTGACGGATTCTCCGCTGGTTCCCACTTCGACCCGCAGGGTCTTGGAGGACATTTCCAGCGAAATACGGCCCTTCCAGTTGAAAATGGAGCCCCCCTGATAGTCGCGGCTGCCTTTGAGCAGCAATTCCACCGTCATGGCCTTGAGCGAAGTTTCGGATTGGCCCAGATTAAAACAGCGCCAGGGCTCGTCTTCGCGGGTAAATAAAAGGCTGGCTCCTACCCTTCCCTTCTGGTTCAGTTCCAGGTCTTCCGGGCTTTCCGTTTTGAAAAAATGGACCTGTTCCAGGCTGAAATTGACCGGATCCTGATCGAAAGTCCAACAGGCTTTGGGCGTAAATCCGCTTTGGGCCTTTGCAAAAGTCCATCCCACGGCCAGGATACTCAAAGCGAGCAGCCGCCCGACCAGTTTTCCCCGAAAATCATTCATTTAATCAAAATTGGTTGACACTTATGTGGAATCACTGCAATTATTACACCAATATTAAGAACTTAAACGTTGATGAAACGTATTTCAATACCTGACCCAAACCTTATGCACCAAAATTTCACCCAGAGATTGGTTAAGCTCCGCGACCTGATCGAAGGAAATGACCTCAGCCTCGGCACCCGTCGCCTGATGGATTTTGCTGTGGATTTCGAGCTTCCCGAGGACCTTCAGCGCCAGACGGTTGATTTCAGAATGAAATATAATCTGGAAGCTGAAGCCTTTAAAGATACAGGAAATCCCACTTTTCTCAGCCTGCGGCTTGATTTGCTCAAGCTGCTGGACGAATTTGCCGCCTTTGCCCCCGTCACGGAGGAAAAGGAAGCTGGCTTTCAGGAAGGTGAGCCCGACGATGAAACTTCAGTTGAATTTGAAGCCGAACCCGACCCAGGATTTGAAATCGTGTTTTCGGGCAAGGGAATTCGAAAAATTTATGCTGGTCTGAAGTCTGGATTTTCCCTGGAAATGGATTTTCTGGAACTGAAACGAGGCGAGCTGACCGGGGTGGTGGGTGAAAATGGCAATGGAAAAACCACGTTGTTGCGCATCATTGCGGGCGATCTGGCGGCTTCTGAGGGCGAATTATACTACCCCTTCCTTGGCAACCTTACTCCCGACTGGTATCGCATCAAGGAAGAGGTGGCCTACATTCCTCAAAGGCTGCCCCGCTGGTTTGGTCACCTGAAGGAAAATCTGAAGTTCGCGGCCAGCATCCACGGCATCCGTGGGAAGGAAAATCGCCGCGAGGTGGAAAATATCATTCACCGTCTGGGTCTGAGTAAGTATGAAAATGCCACCTGGAGCGAAATTTCCACGGGTTATAAACTCCGTTTTGAACTGGCCCGGGCCCTGGTCTGGCATCCGCGCCTGCTGGTGCTCGACGAGCCGCTGGCCAACCTTGACATCAATACCCGCAACCTGTTTTTGCAGGATCTGCGCTATCTGGCCGCTTCTCTGAAGCATCCCATTTCCATTATCATCAGTTCGCAGCAACTGCATGAGGTGGAGGATGTGTCTGATAATATCATCTTTCTGGAAGGCGGAAAGCCACTTTATGCGGGTTCCATCCACGAATTTGGAGTTAGCCGCGAGGAAAATATCTTCGAAATCTCCACGACCCTTTCCCAGGGAGAATTGCGGGAAAAACTTTCCCGCATCGACCGGGCCGGCATTTCCTTTGCCGGCAACCTGACCGTGGTCAGGACCCCACTGGAATTTTCCGGGCAGGATTTTTTGCAATTCCTGGTCCATCAGAATATTCCCGTCAATTATTTCCGTGAAATCAGTAAGTCCACCCGTAAATTATTCCGTCGTCAACATGCGTAATCTGAATAAATTAATCCCCGGCTTTTTGAAAAAAGCAGACCTGTATCTGCTTGAAAATCACCCTGCCATCTGGGTGAGCAAAATTCATTATGTCGCCTTTTTTGCCGTGTCCCTGATCTCTCTGGTGGCGCTTTGGCAGTTGGCGCTTCCCATGAACTTTGCCAGTCCGTCTGATTACGAGACGTTTTTCTTTGTCATGTTCATTCCTTCGCTGATTGGAGCCGTGATCTGGGCCCTGTTTCAGTTCATTTTCAACGCAGAGAAAAATTACGGGAAGGCGGGCAATCTCAGCGATTTTGGACGTTTGGGACTGAACCTGCTGGCTCTTTCCATGTTTTTGTCCATTCCCTGGGCTTCGGGCATGATTACCAATTTCAAAGTGTCGAATTCCATTTCCAGGGGAAAATTTGTGGAGGAAATCAATGATCTCAACCGCGGATACCTGCTGTTTACGGCCCGGCCGCGGGAGGAAAATTATGAGGAATATTATTCTTTTCCCCTCACTCCCTATTCTTTTTACGATGCGAATCTGCTTTCAGAACGTGAACT
The DNA here is from genome assembly GCA_020635905.1 of Bacteroidia bacterium. Lineage (GTDB taxonomy): Bacteria > Bacteroidota > Bacteroidia > J057 > JADKCL01 > JACJYV01. The sequence continues at coordinate 673,959 of JACJYV010000002.1, read as the reverse complement.
CATGGACCTTGATTTCTCCAAGAGAACCTGGAAGGAAGCGGCGGCTGATCTGGAAAAATTTCAAACTTTATACCACAAATACGGCGGCTGGGGCAGTTTCAATGAGAATGACATTCTGACCAATTATTTCGAAGGCAACAGATACGACAACAGCTATCTGATCGACAATGAATATGAGGTGGAATCCAATCTGCAAGCCATTGCCAACGCCAAAAACTGGAATATTTTTCTGGTGGACTGGGATGTGATTCTGGCTCTGCTGTTTACCGTTTTCTGCCTGTCCGTACTGCTGATTATCATCAAAAATGTGACGCTGAAACATTTCCTGATTGCCACCATTGCGGGTTTGCTCCTGATTCCTTTGCTGGGAATCGTGGGTGTAATCGGGGATGAAATGGACCTGGGTCGGGATGAAAATATCATTTCCTGGGCCGCGCTGGCTGTTTTCCTCTTCGCTGGCTGGCAATCTTTCAGCATTTTCAGGTTGAAAAAATTCTCAGGCTTCAAAGCTGTTTCCCTGATCCTGTTCAATGTGGCCTTGCCCTTCATTGTCTTTTTTGGAGCCGCTTTCATTGACATCAACGATTCCCTTTTCAGCTACGACTATCATCATTACCACCTCCGCGAGCACGACATTCTGGGCCTCCTTTATGCGGGAGCAGGAATGTACGCCTTTGGCTGGGTCTTTGTGCTGAAAAGGCTTTACCGCAAGTTGCAGTCTCTGCCTGTAAACTGAGTTTTTTTATTTGCGATTGACCAGATAAACCCCGCTCAAAATCACCACCATGCCTGCAATTTGCAGGGGAACGATTTGTTCGTGACGATAAAGCCCCCAGGCCAGGGCCACGATGGGGATGAGGTAGGTCACGGATGAGGCAAACACCGCGTCGGTCAGTTGGAGTAATTTGGTGAAAATCACCACGGCCACCGCCGTACCCAGGGCGCCAAGTACGGCAATGAAACCCAAAGACGACCAGGCGTCGGGGTGGGTCTGCATGACTGACATAAAATCCGTGGCGGCAAACAGGTAAATCATACTGGGAAACCCCAACATGGAAAGGGAAAAAGTAGTGATCATGACCGGGCTCAACTCCTTGAGTTTGTAGGCGATGAGGTTGGAGGAAATCGAATAGCAAAGGGTGGCCACCACCACCAGAAGACTGTATTGGGCATTTTCGATAAAATCCACGTCACCCGCCCGGGCCAGAATCAGAATTACTGCACCCACCAAACCCAACAGAACACCAGAGATTTTCCCACGGGAAAATTTGGCGCCAAAAAATACGGCTCCTATAATGAGGATGGCCAGGGGCGAAAGCACATTGAGAATGCCGGCCACGGCCGAATCTATCACAGTTTCTGCCTTGGCAAAGAGGTATGCGGGCAATCCATTGCCAAAAAGGCCGGATAGAAACAAAATGACCAGCTTTTTGCGCGGCACATTGCGCAGATAGCTGATCAGGAAGGGCAGAAATACAATTGCCGCAATGCTTAGGCGGGCCATGGCCAGCTGAATGGGATCAAAGGCCTCCAGGCCTTTTTTCATCAAGATAAAGGAACTGCCCCAGATGAGGGCCAGCAAGACCAGAATTGCAAAGGGAAGCAGGCGTTGGTCTTTGGACATGGAGTGAGTCGGGAATGGACTTTATTTGCGTTTGTTTTGGAAGAATGATTTCATCAGGGCGGCGGCTTCTTCGGCCAAAATTCCGCCCATGATCTCCGTTTTGGGATGGAACATTTCCCCTCCAAAACGGCTATAGCCGTGTTTGGGTTCATGGGCGCCATACACAACCCGTCCCAACTGGGCCCAGCGCAGGGCTCCCGCGCACATGGGGCAAGGCTCAATGGTCACGTACAGAGTACATTCGGTCAGGTATTTGCTATTGAGAAATTCGCTGGCCGCAGTCAGGGCCAGCATCTCAGCATGTGCAGTGGCATCGTGCAGCATTTCCACCTGGTTGTGTCCCCGCCCAATGACCCGGTTGTTGGCCACCACCACTGCCCCAATGGGCACTTCGCCCTTTTCAAAGGCATATTCGGCCTCTGCCAGGGCCCGGCGCATAAAATGTTCGTCGTCGAAGGGATTCAGCATTTGCTGTAAAGTACGTTAATTCGGGAGTAGGAATGAAGCCCTGCAGCCGACCATTTTTCAAAATTCCTTTACTTTTGTGAACGACCCTAACCCAACGATATGGAAGACGGAAAATACTGGATTGAAAAGCTGAATCTGGCCCCCCTCCCCGACGAAGGCGGCTGGTACCGCGAATGTTACCGCTCAGATTTGCGGGTTTCGGGGCGGGATTTGCATCCTGAAATGAAGGGCGACCGGGCCCTTTCGACTACTATTTATTATCTGCTTCAGGAAGGTGAATGCTCGGGTCTGCATCGACTGAAAGCCGATGAAATCTGGTTTTTTCATGCGGGAAATCCGCTTTCGCTTTACTTATTCGGGCAGGAAGACTGGAAGGAAGTGTGCCTGGGGCCAGGCCTGGAGAATGGCGAAGCCTTTCAATGTCTGGTGCCGAGGGGCACTGCTTTTGGGGCAATGGTTGAAAAGGGATTTGCGCTGGTGAGCAATGTGGTGGCTCCCGGGTTCGAATTTGATGATTTTGCGTTGGTAAGCAGGCATGAAATTCTGCCGCGTTTTCCAGAGGCGGCGGATATCATCCGCCGACTGACTCCCTGGGAGGAAGATCAGATGGCGTAATGCAGGCTGAGCTCAACCACAGCCGGGGTAGCTTTTCCGTCAATAACCAACCTGGGCAATTGCTTGTCGGTCAGGGTGGAAGCCAGCGCTGACTCAAGTTCTGATGGAGATTCTGAAAGAATCTCATAACGTCCGATTTTGCCGGATTCATCCACCCAAACCTTCACCTTTACCGATCCTCCAGAAGCATCCACAGTTACAGGTTGGGTCAATTGCAGGCTGGTGGCCAGCTTTTTGCCTTCAGTCAGGTTATAGGCCATTTCCCAATCAGCCACATCCTTGCCACTCATATCCAGCAGGGCGGCTTCAGAAGAAACGTTCAGTTTGAGGTCGTAGCCTTCCCCATTCACGGGATTATAGCCATCCACTCCTGAGCCATTATAGCTCACCGTTTTCAGGTTTTTCTTTTCCTTGCCCAGGCTTTCCAGAGAGGAAAGATTGAGGCTGTTGTTGTGCTCATCTTCACTTTTGGAAGCCGATTCCATTTCCATCATGCTCAAACCCCAGATGACTGCGGCAAAGACCAATCCGCCCAAAAGAACGGCATTAAAATGCCTGATTCCCGTTTCCTTGCGGTGAGAATAGGAGCCGTAGGCTTTATTGCGGTCCTCAAAGACCATATCATCCAGATCCGCCACTACTTTATGGGTTTCCGGAATGGTGGGCTTTTGCTGGTTCAGAATGGGTTTCATGCTTGAAGAATTGAGAATCAGACCATTAAATTAACGAAAATTTTGCCAGACTATTTGAATTTAAATCCGCCCGGGATTACACACTAATGGGGACCTCTAAAAACTTCGAATCTCTGCGTTGGACTTGGTTCAGAAATGCTCATTTACGGGAGTAAACTGCGCTTTCTTCACCTGCGTCCGCCTTGATCTTCTGGGTTTTTAGAGGTCCCTACTGCATATTCTCAAGCTTTAATTCTCCAAACCCCTGACCCGCCTAAAATTCACCCAAGCTTTTTAGTAACTTGTATGCATAAACATAAACACCACTTAATATTTTATGAGAAATTTAATACCACCCCTTTTATTAATCTTGCTTACTGCTGTTTTAGGGTTCCTGCCACAATATTCCAGGGCCCAGGTTTTCTTTAATGCCAACCTGAATCAGGCTCCTGCTCTGGTGGCCGCGGCTGGTGCCGATGCCACCATTTGCCCGGGCGACACCACCACCCTGGGTGGAAATCCCGCCGCAAGCGGCGGAACAGGCACCCTGTCCTACAACTGGTTTCCCACTACAGGACTCAGCTCGGCCACTGCGGCCAATCCCAATTCCAATCCTGCGGCCACCACCCAATACCTGCTGACGGTGACCGATCAGGAAAATTGCACCTCCCGCGACACCATCGCGGTGATTGTGGATACCTGTGTGAGCATTGATCCCAACCGTTTGCCCCTGCGGGTCACCATGTTCCCCAACCCGACCGAAGGTCGTTTCGATCTGCTCCTGCAGGGAGACCAGGCCGACGGCACTTACCAGGTCTTGATCACCAATCAGGCGGGACAGATTGTGGTAAAAGACGAGTTGAAAGTAATGGGTGGACAAGCCCAAAAACAACTGGATCTCAGCAACCACGCGGCGGGGGTGTATCTGATTCACCTCTCCCATGGCACGCAAAATGCGGTTTTCCGCATGGTTAAAAAGTAAGTCAGACCCATTTAAAGGAATACAATTCATGAAAACACCTATTCAAAATTCAATGATAAAGGTCCTGGGGCTGATTCTGCTTGTTTTTGCGGGTACCCTTCAGGCTCAAAGTCCGGTTTGTGCGGGCGAATCTTTTTGTATTACCCTGGGCACCCACCGGGGTGATATTCAGTGGCAATCCTCAACCGATCAGGTGAACTGGACCAGTATGGGTGGCGCCACCCATGATACCCTGTGTACCGTAGCTTCCGCCTCTACCTGGTTTCGTGCCGAGGTGACCGAGGGTGATTGTAACCCTATCTTCTCGGACACGGTTTATGTAGAAGTTATTCCCACTCCTTCTGCAGATGCTGGAGCGGATCAGGCTGGCTGCGAAGGCAGCCAGGTGCAGTTGGGTGGCAACCCGGCAGTCAGCGGCGGTTCCGGAACCTATACGGTGGCCTGGACCCCTGCAACCGGCCTTTCGAGTACGACTGCGAATAATCCCATGGCCACCCTTTCCTCCAATATGACCTACACTTTTACGGTCACGGATTCCAATGGCTGTACTTCCAGCGATATGGTCGATGTGACGGCGAATCCTCTGCCGGTAGCAGATGCGGGGCTGGACACCAGCGGTTGTCCTCCTGATACTGCGGTACTGGGTGGCAATCCGGCTGCTTCAGGAGGCACGGGGCCTTATACCTACAGTTGGTCGCCAGCGAACAACCTTTCTTCCACTTCCGTAGCTAACCCCACCGTGGTCTATTCCGGCCTCACCTACACCCTGAGCGTTACTGACGCCAATGGTTGCGTAGGTACGGATTCGGTGGATGTTTCCTTCAGCGGAGGTGGTGGCGGATCGGGAACCCAAACCTTTGCTTACACCGGCGGGGTTCAGTTCTTTGTGGTTCCTCCCTGCGTGGATACTATCCTGGTGGAAGCCTGGGGCGCCCAGGGCGGCACCGCCACCAATAATAATTCCTGTATCCTCGGCGGATTGGGAGGATATGCCTATGGCCAGATTGTAGCCTACGGCGGCGATACCCTTTGGCTGTATGTGGGTGGAGCCGGTCAGCCCGGAGACGTGGGCGGCTGGAACGGAGGCGGAACAGCGTGCCTCTTTACCACCACCTGTGCCCGGGGAGGCGGAGCCTCAGACCTGAGGTATAACGGCACCACCCTCAACGACCGCCTGCTGGTGGCCGGAGGAGGCGGAGGCGCTGAATACAGTGGCTGTGCAGGACTGGGAGGCGCAGGAGGCGGTCTGATTGGAGGCAGTGGAACTGCTACTGCGGGAGGTGGAGCCTATAATGCCACGGGTGGCACCCAGACGGCAGGTGGTTTCAGTACCTCAGGCGCAGGCGGGTATGTAGGAGGCGCGGGCACATTTGGTATTGGTGGGGCCAGCGGCACCCACCCCAATGGTCACGCCGGCAGCGGCGGCGGCGGCTGGTATGGCGGAGGCGGCTCCGGCGCCGATGGTCACGCAGGTGGCGGATCTTCCTACATTGACGGCATGATCGGCAATAAGGGAACCACGGCCGGGCTCCGCACCGGAAACGGGCAAATCACCCTTACCTGGTAATTCTGAAAGATTTAAAAAAAAGGCTGCCAACTATTTGGCAGCCTTTTTTTATGGGAACCCCTTATTCAATCTGAGGTGTCAGACTCAGTTGGTGGCATTATAATGCGCAGGAATTTCATGGATGTTGTTGTGGGTGCAACCCATTTGTACATTCCCTCCATGGTGCCTGCCCTGGTATTGACCGTGGTGCCTGCCATGTTTTCCGCCACCGCGGTGGTGTCGCCCTCTTTTGTGGTGCCGTTTGTGCTTCCCATGCTTGAAATGACACCCGGCAAAGTTCTCCTGAGCCTGATCTTTGGGCGAAAAATCAATGAAGGATACGGCCAGCAGACTTACGCTCAGGGAAATCAGGCCAATTACGATATTTTCTTTCCAGCTTTTCATGGTATTTGCTTTGGTTAATAAGTTACGAATCATTGAGAAGAATTATTTCAGATTACCTCCAAAACTTCCTGTACCATTTCAAATCCTGTGCCAAAAAATATCAGGGGTTTAATCTGAAAATAAAAACCACATTCAGCCAGGCAGGTTCTTCAGGAGAAATCAAATGGGGGATAGAAAAGCGAAGCAGGGGGATTTTTGCTTCGCAGGCCTTGGTAAGGGCAATATGGGGCGATCTGAGCAGGGCGTGACCCACATACTTTCCCCTGGCGTTGATTTGAATGCGGAAAATTACCCGCCCTTCGGTTTTATCTTTTATGGCCTGAAGGGGATAGGCAATTGCTTTGCGCACACTGTCAAAATTGAGCACCTGAATCTCGACCGGGTTCACAATCCAGCCTTCACTTTCCGATACCTGGGCCAGCAAGGGGATTGCTGTCACCAGAATCAGGCTGAGGAGGAGAAATCCTGCTTTGCAGAAAGCCAACACCCCTTCCCGGGCATGGGAAGGGGTCGGTCGGGGGCTTGCCTTGAAGGGCGGAATAAAAGTCATGGTCTATCGCATCAGGTGAAACTGGAACGGAATGTTGATCCAGACTCTGACCGGATGACCGGCTTGTTTACCTGGCTTGAATTTGAGTTTCTTCAAATGGGGGGCCACATGGTTTTCGAAGATTTTGTGGCTGGAGTAGATGGTTTTATGGTCTTTGTAATTGCCATTCTCATCCACCAGAATCCGGAAGATTACTTTGCCTTCCATGCCAATTTCACGGGCCTGAGCCGGAAATCCCATTTCCTTTTTCAGTTTATCCATATTGAGGGTAGAGGGAATTTCTTCCAGGTCAAGAAAAGGATCGTTGATATCAGGATCCACCAGGGCGGCCTTATTTTCCGCTTTTTTAACGATGGTGGGATTTTTACTTTTGCTTGAATCGGCTTTATTACCCATTACACCCGCGCTGTCGTTGCCCACTTTATCGCGGTCTGAGGGGTTGCCAACCAGGGAATCCTGCAGGGTCATGGTGCTGTTCTCGGGGGCATCCTTTTTGGGATTCACGTTATCGTATTTGGTTTCGGTCGTGCCCTGCATGGGATCGTCGGCCGGTCCGCTTTCTTCGATGGGATTTTCAATGGCAGCTTCGATCTTGTCTTCCACCTTCGGCACCACAAAATCTTCCGTATTGACTTCCATGAGGGTAATCAATCCTGAAAGGTCCGGTCCGGAAACGGGATTCAGCTGGCGGTTGCTCAAAAACCAGATCACATACAGCAGGAGCAGGCTCATGACGATGGCCAGACCAGTGGCCAGATATTTGTTGTGGTCCTTGCGGATCACATAGCCACCGTAGTTTTTATTACGCCCTTCGAATATGATTTCGTTCAGGTCGGCGAGAATTACATCGTTCTTTTTCATGGCTTTTACTTTTATCAGATGGTGTCAGATTGGGTTCGGTTCCATAAATCTTTTCATAGAATTACGGAGATTTTTTAATGTTTCAGCTTGCAAAACGAGGGTTTCGTTACGCGGTTTGGGGAAGGGGAAATTTGGGTTTAGGGGAATAAATGACGGAATGGTGAAAGATCTGGGGTTTTTATCCGGGGATGTTATTACGTGGTTGGGGAATTTTACTAAAGTGAACAGGATGGGAAGCTTTCGCTTTTGGGAGTTTTAACCACGGAGGACACCGAGTTTTGGGAGGAGGACACCGAGGTTTTTTGATGCGAAGCTTTCGCTTCAGAGAGGTTTTTTCAACACAGAGATTTCTATGATAAAACCAAGTCTAACCTGGCAAATTTTCTGTTCTTACAGAAAATTCTTTCTGGTAGGGTGTTCCTCGATTGACTACCGCAAAAGCCCGATGAACCAATTTGTTTCTGACCGCATTGAGAACCTTCATTTTTAGTTTTCCCTCCTGAAGTTTTCGTAGGTAATATGCTTTCATTTCGGGTGAATGCTGGATTGCGGACATTGCCGCCATATGCAGAGCGGTTTTCAAGCTTTTGTTGGCCAAATGAGATATTCTGTTGGGTTTATTGCTGTTTCCTGACTGGTTTGGGAAGGGGGCTACTCCACAGTAGGTGGCTACCTGCTTGGCAGATGCAAAATTCTTGAACCCCTTGGTGTGGATGAGCAGTAATGCAGTGGTAATTTTACCGATTCCTGGAACAGACAGGAGCAGCTTTGCTTTTTCTGCAAATTCTGATTGCTCTTTCAAGAGTTTTTCTATTTCCTTGTCGATGCTTTTGAGTTCTTTATTAATGGCCTTTAAGGTGGCTTTTGTAGTCCTTTTTATGATCTCCACCTCCATTTTCAGTCCCATTGCCTGGGCCTCTTTCATGGGTGCCTCAAATTGATTTTTGGCCTTCTGAAGTCTGCTTCTGGATGATAGCAGCGTCCTCAATGTCCTGATCGTATCTCCTTCGTCCTCCCAAAGAACCACTTTGTCCTGATACCTGTAGGCATATTCCGCAATCCGCTCTGCATCCACCGCATCAGACTTCCCACGCGTCATTCCCCCACGCCTTTTGATCTCCAGGGCATGTTGCAGCCATACTTTGAGGTCTTCGCTTAGCGAAAATTCAAGAAATGGCCGACAATAGATCCCGGTGTGTTCAAGGCAAAAAAGGGTGTCCTCTTTCCAGTTCTTACCTAAAATCTTGTTCAGCTTCTTCATCAGGCCCTTGAGCCCGGTGACATTGTTTTTGATCTGCTGGGCGTGAACGGTTTTTCCGCCTGGGCCCATAATGGAGATGTCTAAAGTCTTTTTAGAAACATCAATCCCGATAGAATTTGTAAATTGGGTCATAATACTTTTTTAATAAAAACGGTCTGACAATGGCTCCCTTCAAGTCCTTACTACTGGGTCTTTCCCAAATTTCTATTTGAAGCCGACCATTAAGGAAGCAAAGGTCCTGAATCTCTGTTTAGGCCCTGACGCCTTCGCCACAGCTTGGTTCACCTTCGCTTCCTCAGACCGTTTGATTCAGTTGCAAATTCGCAAAAGAATCAACAGTCAGTCGACACATTTTTTATTAGGACGAATCTAAAGGATTCCTGGAACAGACAGGAGCAGCTTTGCTTTTTCTGCAAATTCTGATTGCTCTTTCAAGAGTTTTTCTATTTCCTTGTCGATGCTTTTGAGTTCTTTATTAATGGCCTTTAAGGTGGCTTTTGTAGTCCTTTTTATGATCTCCACCTCCATTTTCAGTCCCATTGCCTGGGCCTCTTTCATGGGTGCCTCAAATTGATTTTTGGCCTTCTGAAGTCTGCTTCTGGATGATAGCAGCGTCCTCAATGTCCTGATCGTATCTCCTTCGTCCTCCCAAAGAACCACTTTGTCCTGATACCTGTAGGCATATTCCGCAATCCGCTCTGCATCCACCGCATCAGACTTCCCACGCGTCATTCCCCCACGCCTTTTGATCTCCAGGGCATGTTGCAGCCATACTTTGAGGTCTTCGCTTAGCGAAAATTCAAGAAATGGCCGACAATAGATCCCGGTGTGTTCAAGGCAAAAAAGGGTGTCCTCTTTCCAGTTCTTACCTAAAATCTTGTTCAGCTTCTTCATCAGGCCCTTGAGCCCGGTGACATTGTTTTTGATCTGCTGGGCGTGAACGGTTTTTCCGCCTGGGCCCATAATGGAGATGTCTAAAGTCTTTTTAGAAACATCAATCCCGATAGAATTTGTAAATTGGGTCATAATACTTTTTTAATAAAAACGGTCTGACAATGGCTCCCTTCAAGTCCTTACTACTGGGTCTTTCCCAAATTTCTATTTGAAGCCGACCATTAAGGAAGCAAAGGTCCTGAATCTCTGTTTAGGCCCTGACGCCTTCGCCACAGCTTGGTTCACCTTCGCTTCCTCAGACCGTTTGATTCAGTTGCAAATTCGCAAAAGAATCAACAGTCAGTCGACACATTTTTTATTAGGACGAATCTAAAGGACACAGAGTCCAAAGGAGTGGTTAGGAGGTTTTGAAGCGGATTGGGAAGCTTTCGCTTCAGTGGGTAGGTTTAACACAAAGTTCCCAAAGATTCGCAAAGGACACTGAGATTTTGGAGAAACTGGCGTGTTGCCTGGGGGTGCAAACCGGGCTTTTGAGAAAGGGAATGGGAATTCTAAAGCAAAAAAATGTCCTCCCTGGTGAGGGAGGACATTTTTGAATCCGCGGAGGGATGTTTATTCGAGTACGATTTTGCGAATCACGCGCTGTCCTTCGAAATTCACTTCCACCAGATAGACGCCTTTGGGAGCATCGTTCAGGTTGATTTCAATTTCGCCGGTACGGCCGAGGTGAGCTGCACTCAGGGTGCGCACCAATTGACCATGCAGGTTGCTGATGCGGATATTCACATCCTCATTGGCGAGGCCCTGGATTCCAACCCGGAAGCTTCCGGTGGAGGGGTTCGGGAACACGTTCACAGAGGTGCTAAGATCAGGAGCAGCGTCCGTGATGAGGACGGTCTGGGTGAAGGTATTGCTACCGCAGGGACCGGTTACGGTCAGGGTCACGGTGAAGCTACCGCCAGTGGCTGCGTAGGTGTGGCTGGGGTTTTGAACGGTGGAGGTTCCGCCGTCGCCAAAGTCCCAGGCCCAGGAAGTGATGCTGCCGGTCGATCCGTCGGTGAAGCTGATAGTCTGGGTGCCGGTGAAAGTGAAGCTGGCCACAGGAGCAGCCACCACAGCTACGGTGATGTCATCGCTGGACATACATCCGTTGATGTCGGTTACATCCACAGAGTAGGTTCCGGCAGCATTTACAGAAATGGTCTGAGTGGTGGCAGAAGTGGACCAGAGGTAGGTGCCACCGCCAATGCCGGGATCCAGAGTCAGGGAGGAACCGCTGCACACGGAGGTGTCGGGTCCAAGGTCGGCCACGGCAAACCAGCCTGCATTCACGGTATCAGCAGATACGCAGGAGTGTACGTCGGTAACGGTTACAGAGTAATCGCCGGGAGCGGTCACATCAATGGTTTGGGTGGTGGCGCTGTTTGACCACATGAAGGTCGAGCCGAAGGCACCTGCGTCAATGGTGGTGGTATCGCCGGAGCAGAAGCTGAAGTCGGGACCGAGATCAACCACCTGATAGTTGGATACCATGAAGGAGTCTACATAGGAGCAACCACCAGAAATGCCCAGAGACAGGGTGTAAGAGCCTGCAGTGGAGATGGTTTCGGTCTGGGAAGTTCCCCCTGAAGACCAGGCGTAGGTAAGTCCGGCCATGCCGGCATCAAATACCACAGAAGCGCCCTGGCACACAGTAGTGTCCTTGATGTCCACGAAAGGAGCAGGATCAATGGTAAGGATGGCGGTATCGCGGCTGGTGAAGCCCAGGGTATCAACTGCGGTGATCATGATGGTATCCACATTGGGAGTTCCACCTGTGTTGAGGAGCTGGATGGAAGCCGAGGTGGCGCCGGTTGACCAATTGTAAGTGGCAAATGACTGATTGGTACCGAGAGTGTAGCCACCACATACCGTGGTATCGGGGCCGATGGCTACCTGCTGAGGCGTGCCGATGGCAAAGTCGTCAAATGCAAATCCATCGTCCACTACGGATCCGTCAGAACCAAAGGTCACACGCATCATTACAGAGGGCTGACCGATAAGAATGGCAGGGAGGGGGTGAGTGGCCTGCACCCATCCACCTGATCCGTTGCCGGAGGAGGCACGTCCAGACCAGCCTTCCTGGGAACCACCAGGATTACCAGCAATGGAGTTGTCGGTGTACCAGTTGGTGGGATCGAGGTAGAGGCCTACGTTGGTCCAGGTTGCACCTGAGTCAAGAGAGTACTGCACGTTGGAGCCGTCCCAGGAGAATTCAGCATTCCACCAAACTTTTATGGCGATCCAGGGGTTGGCAGGCAGGTTGGTGAAGTCAAAGCAGGGACCTATTACCCAGCTGTTTTCGCCGTTGGGGTAGAAGCCGGTGCCGAGGCCGCCGGTTACCCAGGCATTTACGCCTGATCCTGCACCCTGAATGGTGGTTTTGGCTGGGGTTCCAAAGGCCCATGAGTTATTGGTTCCGGAAGCAGCCCAACCCCCAGGTCCGTTCTCGAAGGTTTCGAGGTAGGGGAAGGTTGAGATTTCAGGCACGTTATTCACGGTGACATTGAGAATGTTGTTACACGCAATGGCATCTCCACTCACATAGGTGGTGATCTCCACATTGTTTTGGCCGGGCATGGAGAAGTCGCCGGGGGTGGAAAAGGTGAAGGTTGCCGTTCCACCGGGGGCGATGTTGGCGGCAAAGGTATCACATACCGAGCCTCCGCTGTTGATGGAGTAGCAGGCGGGCACGGAGGTGATGGTTGAGGTTCCGGAATTGACTACGGTGAAGGATATGGTTTCGGCATTGGTCAGTCCACAACCGCTGGCCGGTGCAGTCAAAGCGAGGGGAGCAATATCATCCAGGGTATTGAAGATGGTGATATTGTCCACACCCACCCCGTCATAGGTTACGGACCCGTCGGAGGTGAAGACGAAGCGGATGACCACATTGCTCTGGTTGGCTACCCCGGTGAGGGTGTTCTGTGCCGGGAACCAGGTGCCTGAGGGGAAGGGGCTTCCTTCCCAGTAATTGTTGACAGAGTTGTTGTACCAATTGATGCCGGTACCAAAGGCTCCCACTTTGGTGAAGGAAGTACCTCCGTTGACGGATACTTCCAGCCAGACATTGTCATAGCTGGTTTCGGTATTAACGATCAGGTCGAAGCGAATTGTGGGATCCACAGATATGGCGGAAAAGTCGATACAGGGTGAATTCAGGTAGGCGACTTCGCTGTTATTATAAGGCCCGGTGAGGTTGGTGACCCAGGCGCTGTTGCCGCATCCGGAGGATCCGTTGATGAAGCTTCCGGCAGGAACACCCCAGGCCCAGGTTGAATTGGTACCGGAAGCGGTCCAGCCCCCCTGGTTGGATTCAAAATCCTCAAAGTAAGGAAGTCCTGAGATTAAAGGAATGCTGATAATGGTTACCGACATGGTGTCGTTGGCCATATTTGAAGTATCGCCGGGCATGGAGGTCCAGGCCTGTACGTTGTAGGTATTGGGGGTAGAGAAGTTGGCCTGTACGGGGAAGTTGTAGGATACGGTGCCACCGGGAGCCAGGGAGGAGGTGAGGGTGATGGTGTCCAGTACGGTGGTACCACCGTATGAGTAACCCACAGGAATCATGGTGCCTGCATTGTAGGTGTTGGATCCAAAAGCGGTGATGGTGATGGCCACGGTTTGCATGCCCAAACCACATCCGCTGCTGAGGCTGTCGATGGCAGTTACGCCCAGGTCAACGGGAGGCAATTCGTAAAATTTGAAATCGTCGACGGCCATGTCGCTCTCAAAGCTGCTGCCGGATATGCCCCGGATGCGGAGAATGATGGTATCGCCAGCATAGGCTGCGAGGCCAACTGATTTCTTTTGCCAGAGATTCTGGTTGTCGGTCCAGGCAGGTACGATGTCGAGTGACCAGGTAGTGCCGAGGTCGGTACTGACGTCGAGGTGCATTGTGCCCATGGTGCCGCCCATCATGTGGTACCAGAAGTCTACGCTGGGGGCGAGCAGGGAGCTGAAATCCAGACGGGGAGTAAGCAGGTGAAAGGTTTTGGATGGGCTGGCAGGTGAACTACTTTCGGTGTAGAGGTACTTTCCTGTGCTGGTGCCAGGGTTGTGGTCAACGGCGGGACCCGTGTTGGAAGAGGGGGTTCCCCCTACGTCAACGGTCCAGTCATAATCGTCATTGGTTGCGTTTACCCAGCCAGATACGACGGGTAATGCGCAGGCCGTGCCAGCGGCGGTTCCACAGGTGTTGAAAGATTCAAAATCCTCGAAGTGAGGATAGGTTTGAATGTAAACCTGGGCCTGATTTAAAGAATAAAAGCCGAGCAAGATCAGCAGTGTAAAAAATTTCTTCATAATTTTTTCTCTGATATTTAACCTGGTTGTTGGATAGGTTCAAAAAGTAAAGATAAGCCAATCTGGGCTAAAAGAGAAAAAAAACGCGGTTATGTCTTGGGATGGACTTGATTATCAACAAACTGATTTGCTCAATAAGACCAGGAATATTCAGAAAAATATGCGCATTTAAGGAGGAGGAGGGCGGATTGCAGGCCAGTTTCGGGAGGGATGGGAGGCACGCGGAAGGCTGGCAAACTTTTTTGCAGAGTGGTTCTGAACTGATGATCTGCTTCGTAAGGTCCGTTCCAATGGGTGAGGTATTTCCCTTCCGGGGCAACTTTAAGGGTGAAACTGGCTGTTCCCCTTTCATTTCTCATTTTGCCCGGTTCCTGCCAGCGAATGCTTTCCACGAATTTCCTGTGACTGGATTGGGTGATGGTTTGGGCCCACTCAGAAATTAATTCATTTTGGTGGGGGCTTAACTTTTGGATAGTTACAGGAATGACCCGAATGACCGAAATATCCAAGTGAAGTCTCATGGCACTGTCCGGCACCATTTTTACATTGAAAAAAGACAACAAAGGGTCTTCCGGGGTTCGGCTTAAGAGGTGGTCCCAGTACAGTTCTGGTTGGGGTTCTTCCCCGGGCTCTTCCAGAGGAGGCAAATCCAGATGTATTGGGCAGGAAATTATCTCCCCTGAGGCCGACGGTTGAATCGGGGCCAGCCAGTCCCAGGCCAGGTATCCACCCAGGACCAGCAGGCCACAGGCGGTTACGAGGGCATTGAACAGGTTGAGATTGGCCTCGCGGCGGTGCAGGAAGGCACCATAGGCCTGGTTTCGACCAGCGAATATTTCGTCGTCCCAGTTGGCATTTCTATCGGCCTGACCCAAGGCAGTTTGGCGGCGGAAAGAGGATTTTGCCATGGTGGGGGATTAATGGCTGGCTTGCATGGGGTTTTGCTGGTGGATGCGGGGCGTGCCGCAGAGGAATGGTTCCGGACTAACGGGATCGATGGCACGGATTTCTTCTTCGGCAAAATATTCTTCATACTCCACAGGGGGTACTTCCATTACACACACAAAAGGACGGGTATGCGGTTGGGTGAAAAGGTTACGGGCGGGTTTGATTACCAGCAGGGTGACGGAGAGGGCCAGCAGGATGAGGAGGAAGTCGCTTTTCCAGGCTTGCCACACGCGGATGATGGGATTGGTTTCCATGGTTTTTGATTTTTAGGAAGGGGGATTGGGGGCCTTCTGTTTGGATGGTGCGGTTGGGGGGAGGATTCCATAAATGGGGAGGGAATTTTTGGGTTGATTTCAACACAAAGGCACAAAGTTCACGGAGTTTTCATGCCAAGGGCACTCCTTTGGAGGAGCTCACAGAGAATTTTGATGGGAAGCTTCCGCTTTGGGGGCAGTTAAAACACAGAGGCACAGAGCCCGCTGGAGTGGTCAGGAGTTTTATGGGTGAAAAGCTTCCGCTTTATTGGGGGTTTTTACCACATGCCAGGGGCACTCCTTTGGAGGAGTTCACAGAGAATTTTGATGGGAAGCTTCCGCTTTGGGGAAAGTTAAAACACAGAGGCACAGAGCCCGCTGGAGTGGTCAGGAGTTTTATGGGTGAAAAGCTTCCGCTTTATTGGGGCTTTTTACCACATGCCAGGGGCACTCCTTTGGAGGAGCCAATAGAAGTGGTCAGGAGGTTTTTCTTTTTAAGCTTCTGATTGGAACTGAAAGGTGATTGCTGACCGCTGATTGCTTGAAATTGGAATGTTTCCGCCAGGGGGTGGGTTTTGGTTTCAGGGGAATATGGCTGCGATTTTCATGGTGCGGTTTTGGACCATTGGATCAAATTCGTTGTGCCTGAGGGTGGCGAATTCGAGTCCGAGGCAGGCGATGAGGGAAACTCCGGGGGGTAGCGTGTCCAACTGTGGAAGGCTGACACTCATGGTAAGGGGAAAACGGGTGGCATCCTGGAGGGATAGGTATTCGGTGCGATCCGGGGCAGATATTTCTGATTGGTCGGGATGTAAGGGGTGGTATTGGTTGGACGCAGGGTCGAAGGCAAAGTCGGATATGGTGCTGGCGAGCAGCCAGAGGCGGTAATGGGTTGCGCCTGAGGGGGCTTTCATGCTGTCCTGAGGCAAGTAACCGTGGCCCAATTCAGGTATTTCGAGGGTTACGGCGGTACGTTCCGGGTTGGAAGTCAGGGTGTAAGGGGCAAAAAATATATCTTCGAAGAGGTTTTTCTTTGTAAAAGGAAAGCTTCTCAGGCCGAGCGGGTTGCAGGCAAGAGACAGCAGTCTGGTACCTTTTTCGCCCGGACCATAGGCGACGATGTTTTTTCTTATGAGGCCGGTGAGGCGTGAGGCGGTGGTGGAGTCAAAGAAGGTTGTTCTTGCCGTATTCCAACCTGCACGGATTGATTTTCCCATTTTGGTGGAGGCTCCAAATTCGCTCATGTTTTCCCGGGTCTTTTGGAAATTGGGATGAGTCATGATTTTCTTTTTGGAGGTTTGAGGTTTTCTGCGGACGACTAACTTTCCGTTTAATTCATAGAAGACGTATCCGTCGATGGTGCCTTTGATGGGGAAGATGCCTTTTAATTCTGCCATGGTGGGTTTCAGGTTAAGGTTGGGAGTTATCCGGGGTTGGTAATTTATCTGTAAGTGATCCGCAAGTGATCTGTAAGTGATCTGGAATATTTAAACTATAGCTCAAGTATACTGATAATTTACGGATAGTTTACTTGAAAATTATATTAACTATACTTAAAGTATGCTCGATCTATACGGTATGATTACTTAAACCTTGCCTGAACTATACTTGAAGTATACTTAAACTACGGGTGAACCACGGCTCAACCACGCTTCAACCACGGGTGAACTACGGGTGAACTATGGATTTTTTTGTTTTGGGGATGGGGTTAAATTTTGGGGGGATTTTTTGGAAACAACATGGTCGTTTCCGTGCGGGGTTGGGGTGGCGCCCCGATGGGGCTGATTGGCTGGCCGGGGGCCAGGGGGATAAACTCACCCCCGCGCTGCGCGCGACCCCTCTCTTCGGGGAAAAGAGGGGACCTGGGGATGGAGGTTGGGGTGCAGGGACAGGACGGGGATGGGGATGGGGATGGGGACAGGTGCGGCGGGATTGATTGGGATGGGATTTTTGGAAACAACATGGTCGTTTCCTATACGGGATGTTTGGCTGGCTGGGGCCACCACCCGCGCTGCGCGCGACCCCTCTCTTCGGGGAAAGGGGACCTGGGGGATGGAGGTGTGGGTGCGGGAACGGGTGCAGGATTGATTGGGGATGGATTTTTGGAAACAACATGGTCGTTTCCGTGCGGGTTGGGTGGCGCCCGATGGGGAGCTTTTGCTGGCCGGGGCCAGCAGGGGAACTTCACCCCGCACTGCGCGCCTCTTCGGGGAAAGAGGGGACCTGGGGGATGGAGGTGTGGGTGCGGGTGCGGGTGCAGGGGACGGGGACAGGGGATGGGGATGGGATGGGGATGGGGATGGGGATGGGGATGGGGATGGGGATGGGGATGGGGATGGGGATGGGGGATGGGGATGGGGATGGGGATGGGGATGGGGATGGGGGATGGGGATGGGGATGGGGATGGGGATGGGGATGGGGATGGGGATGGGGATGGGGATGGGGATGGGGATGGGGACGAGGACGAGGACGAGGACGAGGGGGGTAGCGCCGTTAGGTGCGGAATTTTTGTAGCCCGGGGCGTGAGCCCCGGGGATGGGAATGGGGTGATTTGGGAGCGCCATCAGGTGCGGCACCTACGCCAACACTCCGCCCCCGGCCCTGCGGGCCGGGAAGCAGAGGCCAACTAACAACTATATTTTGGGTTTGGGCAACTTCTGCTACCAGTTTCCCCAGTACGGCTGACCGTAAACCTTATTCTGATAGGGGTTATTTTGAGGTTGGTTTTGATACTGCCAGGATTGGTTTTGGCTTCGCTCCAATTCCATTTTACGGTCAGAGAAGGGAGTTTTGAGCCTTCTGACCATCAACGCGGCTTGAAAGGGCAGGTATTCCCCAAAACGGGTGAACTCCTGTTCAAATATCTGGTGATCCAGCAATGCTTTGACCAGTTCCTTGTCTGAATCAATTTGCATTTCGCAACGGTCCTGGGTGTCCCAGATGGTCAGGATTGCATATCTGATCTTCCCAAAGGGGTTGGCCGCCGTTTTGGAAGTGGGGTCCTGGTATTCTGCCCAGCTTACTTTCAGGATTATGTTTCCTTTCAGGTCTTTGACGGCTTTTTCCTGGCTGAAAAACTCCGTTTCAATGCTACACAAGTCCCTGCCGTCCACATAGGCTTTGTCGCCAATGGTGTAGATGTTTTGGGCAGAAAGCGTAAAAAATGAATTGAGGCAAAGCCAGGCAAACAGGAATAGTTTTTGGATTTTCATCTTGTATGTGGTTAAGGTTTGAAATTTTATGATGGAACCTCAAAAAACTTTGAATCTCTGCGTTGGACTTGATTCAGAAATGCTCATTTACCTTAGTAAACTGCGCTTTCTTCACCTGCGTCCGCCTTGATCTTCTTTGTTTTTCGAGGCTCCATAAATGGTGAATGCAGATTCAATTGAGTGAGGACTTGGGGAAATGATTCAGCGGATCTTTGGGCTCTTTGAGCAGGTGGGGATTCTTCTCGGCGGAAAAGACCAACTGAAACTCTTCAAAAAGCTGGATTTGGAAGGCTTCGATGCGGGGATCATCCAAAAAGATGCGCCAGCCCTGCCATGCCAGCATAGCCAGGGTTTTGCTGGTGGTGCGGGAGCGTAACTCGGCGGGACATTTGCCCTGCTGTTTCATTTTGAGGTGGAGTAGCCAGTTTAGTTGTTCGTGCGGCATTAATTCTGTTTTAAGGGTTGAGAGCGATTCTTAATGCCTTCTTTTTCCAGCAAGGTGAGTTGCAGTTGATTGATCCTTTTGAGGTACTCCATTTCCCTTTCCAGGGCTTTTAATTCTTCTCTT
Source organism: Bacteroidia bacterium (assembly GCA_020635905.1). Taxonomy (GTDB): domain Bacteria; phylum Bacteroidota; class Bacteroidia; order J057; family JADKCL01; genus JACJYV01. Next base: position 654,756 of record JACJYV010000002.1, on the reverse strand, counting down.
AATGGCTCTGAAGGGAGCGATCCTTCCAATTCGCGGGCGAGCAATTCGAAAAAGTTGAATTCCAAAGCCAGAGAAATGGTCCTCAATAAGCCTGAATCCAGATTTTCTCTGCGGAAAATGCCATAAATGTTTTGCTTGGAAGTATTGATCATTTCGCCAAGTTCTGTGGGGCCAATGCGGAGTTCCTTGCTACGGAGTTTGATTTTTTCGCCTATATGCATTTTGTGAGATGTTAGATTTTTAGAGGATAGATTTTAGATTTTTGAGGCTCGAAGCTCGCGGCTTGAAGCTTGCAGCTATCAAAAGTTACCTCCTGATAGTCACTCCCCCGCTGGCCACATCGCCTTCAAGGCTGCTCACCACGTACCAATACACCCCATCGGGCAGGCCTGACCCGTTCCAGCCGGGGGAAAGTCCTTCCTGCCTGAAAACGGGACCGCCCGCGCGGTTGAATACCGTGATCCGGTACTGGTCGGGTTGGATGTGGTCCAGGTAGCGGATTTCCCAACCGTCATTTTTGCCGTCGCCGTTGGGGGTGATCAGGCCGGGAATGAAAATATCTGAAATGGTGGGCATGAAGGTTATGGACAGGGTGTCCGTTTCGCCATTGCAACCTGCCTGTTCGGGTTGGAGGAAAAAGGTCACTTTGGCCGGGGTATTGGGATTGACCAATTCGAAATCCGTGCTCAGGGAAAAAGTGCCTGCTTGAGCCTTTACGAAGGTGGGGGAGGTATTTTTCTGACTGGCGGCGGATTCCTGCACCTCAAACCACCAATGCACCCGCGCAGTGTCCAGGCTGGTTTGGCCCGAAATGCTCCAACTGGCTTCGCTGGTTACGGTTTGGGGGGATTGCAGGTCTATGATTTCGGGACGGGGACGCACGGTTACGGTGAGCGAATCTCTGGCTTCGCACCCGCCGGGATCTGCGCTGGCCAGCACAGTTATTTTGGCTCCATTGTTCAGATATTGGCCGGGCGTGAACTGACCCACAGGGGTCCAAAGCTGGGCAATGGAATCACCCATATAAAACAGGTAACGGTCTGCACCCGTGGCGAAAAAGGTGATTTCCTCTCCTTCACAAATCGTTTCGTTGTCTGCGGTGGAAACGAGGGCAATTTCAGGACTTTGGTGGATGGTGAGGGGCAAAATGGTTTCTTGTGAACAAACCCCGCCCGAGGTGTATTTGACGAGGTAATAGCCGGGCAGGATGTCGCTCAAGTCCAGAGTGCCCAGGGTGGAATCCACAAAGGTCAGGCCCGAATCGGCGGTGCTGAAACTTCCTGTTCCACTGTTCAGGTTTTGGGGAGCAATGATCTGGTCTGCGGTGCAGTATTCGCCTTGGGGGTAATGCAGGTCAAGGGGAAAGGCGTAGTGAATCGTAACCAGGGAGCCGTTGGAACTGTCGGTGCAGGAGCCGGGCGGGTAATAGCGGATCAGGTAGGTGCCGGGCGGGGTGGCGGAAAGATCAATCTGCCCGGTGTAGGCCGAGGTAAATACCAGACTGGAGGGAAAGGCCTGGAAGGTGCCGCCCAGAGGCCCGGAAACCACGGGGGCGGGATCGTCCTGCCAGGGGCAGTAGTCGGTTTGGGCATAGGTCACCGATACAGAGTTGGAGGGTTCGAGGATGGAAACCAGGGCCAGACTGCTGTCTGAGCATTGCCCGTTTTGGCCTGCCACCCGATACTGAATCAGGCAGGAATCGCCCGCCTGGGAGGCGGAAAGATCAATCTCCCCGGTCAGGGTATCCACCCAGGCATTGCCCCAGAATACGGAAAATACCCCGCCCGTATCCCCCAGTATCTGAGGGTACGGGTTGGGGTCGTTGACACAAAACACCGACGGAAAATATTGAAAGGCAGGATTGGCCTGCGGATTGATCTGAAAGGTAAACGTACTGGTGTCGGGGCAGGGCGAAAGGGTGCGGTACGAAACCTCAAAGGTGCCCGTATTGCTTTGGGATGGATCGAAAAAGCCAGTCAGGCTATCCAGGGCTAACCCAGCGGGAGTTGCATTAAAAAGTCCGCCTCCCTGACCCAGGATCACGGGAGCGCCCAGCACGTCGCCGTTGCAGTAGGTGGTGTCGGGATAGTAAAAGGCTGCGCTGGTTTTGGGTTGCAGGTGAAGGATGCCCACGGAGGAGTCCGGGCAGGTGCCCATGGTGGTATGCAGAACCAGATAGACCCCCACCGGGCTGGAAGCCAGGTTGATTTCGCCCGTCTGGGCATTCACAAACTGTAAGAATCCGGTGGGTTCGCTGAATATGCCTGCATTTTGGGCCGCAGGCAGGGGATTGGCTCCCTGATTCTGGCAGATCAGCGGGGGATAGGTAAAAAATGCGTTGGGGGCAGGCACAATTTTGACCTGCACTGTGTCGGTATCTGCACAAGCTGTGCCCACGGTGTAGCAAATCTCAAAAACCCCAGGGCTGGAAGCCGACAGGTCGATTTGACCTGTCAGGCTGTCCAGCAAGGGGCCGGGGCCACTTGAGAAAAAACTACCACCCAAATCACCCAAAATGATAGCCGCAGGGTCGGGTTCGTTGCCGCAAAAGGAAGAGTCAGGATAAAGAAAGGTGGCCTGGGCCTGGGTGTGGATAGAAACTGTAAAGCTTGAAGTATCGGGGCAGGAACCACTCACCAGATATTGAATCTGGAAAGTTCCGTTTGCCGACAAGGAAACATTTAATTGACCATTGGTGCTGTCAATCACCAAACTCGAAGAGCCGTGAAAGACCCCGCCCGTGTCACCCAGCAAAATGGGCGATTCCACCTGTCCGGGTTTGCAGAAAACCGAGTCGCTGTAGGCAAAGCTGGCATCGCTGGCAGCCAGCAAAGTGACCTGCCCGGAATAGAAATTGTGGCAACTGTCATTCACCAGAAAACCGATATTATAGGTGCCGGGCGAGGAATTTGCAAGGTCAATGGCTCCCCAACCCGTGATCGAAATGCCCGGACTGGAAGCAATAAAGTAGGCATTGGGGGTGGAAACCGTATCCGGCAGGGCGGTGCCAGCGCCCAGGCAAATGGGGCTGGAATAGGCGAAAAAGGCGGGATCGCAGGCAAGGGCCTGCCCGGCCCAGGGTATGAGCGTAGTGAGCAGAAATATGTATTTCATAATCTGTTTAGGTTTAGTTGAACTGAAACGGGCTTGGGGGTTAAGCCCAAAGAAAAAATCCAGAAAAAGTGATGAGTGGAGTTTTACGAAACCCTTTTTATTCCTTTTCTGAGAATTTTCCGTCTGAATATTTGTAAACCATTTCTGGAAGTACTTCCGTTACAGAATCTCCTCTTGGTGTCCATTGAAACCAGAAATCCCTGAGTGTTATTGAATTTTCTTCGATTTCAACATCGTTCATAAAGGGTTCCTGGCCTGCGTCTCGCTTTATTTGGAATTTATCTACGAGGGTTCCGTGCTCATAGGCAAACAGCCATAGTCCGCTTCTCTCCCATTCGATTGACTCATTCTCAAAAAAGTCTTTTCCTTTTCTCTGAGCTTTTACAATCAAAAAGGTGGCAGGGCTTTTGGAATACCTTCCAATTGCTTCCATTCTAAATGCTTCTGTTATTTTGGCCAGTTCAGTGTCGGAAAACTCTTTTCCATCAGGGAATGAAGTTCCTTTAAAACTAAGGGGCAGACTAATTTCCGGGAAATTGCCTATCAGTTTCTGATAATCTGCACTTTCACCCTTACACCCAAAAAGTAATAATGAAAGAATAGCAATGATCCATGTTTTCATAATTCTTCTTTTTATTAGTTTATTTTTTCACTGCCCCTGACCTCTGCTAAAGTATAAAAAATCTTGTTTCCACTTTTGTCGGAGTATGCATAATCAGAGAATTTTCCTTTTTCAGTAATAAGGCTTCCCTCGGAGAATCCCTGATCTTTATAGAGCCGGTTTGCTTCCTGATCATATCCTGCGGCACCGATGCGCCCAGGATCCAAATATGAATAGAAGATTTTACCAGATTTGTCCTTGCCTTTGCCGATTATAACAACGAAATGATCTGATTCAGTCTTTTCTCCCCCTTGGGTCAGGTAATCATTAGGTCCTGCATACCCTTTATCCACGCCAACCAATACTGGCATTCCATTTGCGAGATTGTTATCAAGGACTTCCAAAGCAACTTTAGAAGTTGAGGCAACATCTCTCGATCCGTTTGTGATGGTTGCAATCCGATCATTTGTGGCACCCTTGGCTTTAAAACCAGCATTTTTCAATATTTTTTTGCAAGTCACATTGCAGGAGCCCCACCAGTTTGGCGTCCCATCTTTATTTTTCAAAGCATCCTCGGCAGAAATTCCTTTTACTCCATCGGTCCTTATTTCGGGAGGCGCCTGACTCAGGAAATGATCTTTGGGTGAAATGACCGGCCCCCAAATGAATTCACTACCTTCTTTTGGTTCGAGCTCCTCTTTTGCGTCTCCCTTTTCAGGTCCAGATTTCTCCCTGCCCCCATTCAACACCTCCAATGCCTTGCTTTCCTCTCCCAGCCCAAATACATCCCACAACTCCTTTTTGAGGTAGGTTTCGAGGTCGGTGTCGTATAATTCGCAGAATTTCTTCTTTAGCTCTGCCGCTTGTGTGCCGCCTCCCTCGATCATGCCCAGGTGAGTGTAAATGCGCTCTTCGTCTGTATTCCAGCCCTGGCCCGCTTCGAATATTTCTCTGGCGATGCAGTCATAATCGGGGGTGGCTGGAGACAAGGCCCCATGGGGGCGAGCTATGCCTGTCTGTACCGATGGGGAAAGTGGGTTGGTGGTGGGAGACAAGGCCCCATGGGGGCGAGCTATGCCTGTCTGTGTCGATGGGGATGGATCTTTTTTCTTGCCTCCTTTGCCTGCGATCAGGGCGGCTTCGGTTCCTTTCTCGAGGCCAGGTGTGATATATCCGTCAGGGGCTATTACCCCAATGGTTTCCTGGTAGCGCCAAATGATCTTGCCGATGGCACAATCCGGGAAAGGCCCCTGCATGCCGTTTGCTTCCCAGCCGGTTTTGTCGGCTCCAAAGGATTGCCAATCGTCCACGGTGAGGAAGCCGATCTCTTCGAGGCGGTACATGAGGGCGTACACATCCTGGGGGGCGTTCGCTTTGCCCAGGCCCACTTCCTGTCCAAAGAGGCCCTTTCCCTGAGCTTTTGCAACTGGTTTGGGTGGTTGGGGAGTTTTCGGGGTGTCTTTTTTGGCAGGATCAAAGGGTGGCAAGCTGTCCCGCCCTGTATTGCCGAGGCTATCCAATGGATGAGTGGACAGACTGTCGGCCCCTTCGACTGCGCTGGCTGTACCCAGACTGTCATTGGGCGGCGGGGTGAGGCTGTCGGCGGCCACTTCGAAGGCAGGGGGTGCCTGGGTCTGGCCCAGGGTGTCGCCCTCGACGGTTTCCGGGGCAAGGGGATTCTTTTTTACAGGATCGGTTTGGTATTTCATCTCTTTTACGGTTTTGGTTGCACAATAATTCGTCGTCTCCTGGCCCGACGGAACCGGGAGAGGGGTTGCGACGGTTCAGGATTACAAAAAAGGGCCAATTACATGGCCAGAAAACACAGTTGTTGGTTGCCCACGAGGCCGCCCACGGGGTTAGAAGTTAGAAAAACGTGGTCGGGGCTAAGCCTCATGGGTCCGACAAACCAACTATTATGTTATCCTGTGTGCCTGGCTACCACGGAGTGGCGGCCCACAGGGTTTCAGTAGCCCGCCCCATAAGGGGCAAGCCTCCGGAGGAGTCTTGCAAGGTCTGCGGGGCTTTGGCATGATCGGAAATTTTGATAAATTTCCGTGCTTATTGGTTCATGTCTTGTCCCCGTTTCGCTTACGGGCCCGTTCCGAATTTCTTCAGAACGTTATTCCGATGTTGGTTGATTGATGGGTTCCCAAAGGGAACTTGTGAAGGATTGTTCTTTACTGTCGATTAATGAATATGTTGTAAAGGTGGGGAGGAAATCAAACAAGAAAAAACAAAAAAAACTCTAATGTTCAATCTATGAAAATCCAAAAAGTTGTATCTTTTGTGAAATGAGAAGCCCTGATTCTTATATATATGATCTTGTAAAGTCTCTGAGTTTAGGAGAAAGGGATTCTTTTCGTTATTGGGTGAACAGCCTTCCCAACTACCCCATTTATGCATTTTTGTTTGATCTTATTGATTCAAAGTTCGCTTATGACGAAGGAGAGATAAAGCTTGAATTTTGCCAATCCTTTCCAAAGGTAAAATTCAAACGAGTTAAGAATCAGCTAAAGGATGTGCTATTTAGAATTTTGGTGAGGTCATACGGATCAAATGAAAGATCACCTTCCGAGCAATTTGAGTTAATTCATTGTTTGAAGAAAAGAGGGCTTTTTCAACTTGCCCGGCGGGAAATCATTTTTGCAAAAAAGGGTTTTTGGAAGGAAGAAAGGTTTGACCGAATCATTGGGCTTCTGGAAATTCAGTTGGACCTGTATCTGGAGATATTGCCTGAAGATCAGTTCATTCCTGAAAGGGAAGAGATAATAAAGGAAATACTGGAAGCTGAAACCCTCTCAAAAAATCTTTTGGCTTTTAAGAAAGCGAATTGGGACCATTATTTCCAATTCAAGAAAAAGCATTATGAAAGAGGAGAAATAGATCTTCAGTTTATTGAATCAATTGACAGTCTTGAGTTGTTCAAAAGCGAATCATCTGCGATGTCAAACAGGGCTAAAAGGGAGTTCTACTTTCAAAAGGCGAGAATTGAAAATTTTAAGAGAAACTTTGAATCTGCGTTTTTATACCTAAACAAATTATTTGCACTTTACGAAAGCGTCCCGTTTTTAAAAGCTGAATTTCCCAAAAGTTACTACATGGTAATTAGCCAGATAACGGCCTTTTATTGTAAGGACAAAAATTTTGCAGAAGCAAAAATATGGCTTCAAAAATTGGATGTCAAATTGACAGAGACCCCGAGCCTTAATCTTCAAGTTCGGGAATTGTTTTTAATCAATTCATTGAACTATTCGAGGCTGGCTGGTAAATACCTGGGGCATTTGAATCAGGAAATTTCCTTGTTTATTAAAGAAATTGAGGGAGAGCCCTTTTCAAGATTTACCTACAGGCTTTTGTTAATTACGGCCATCCAATTATTTGAAGAACAGGACTATCAAAAGGCCAAGAAAACTCTTCTAATTGTTCTTAACAAAAGAGATGAAAATAATAGCCTGGATTTACAGTGCCTCTCCAGGATAGTGGAATTACTGTTTTACCTGAAATTAAAGGATTTTCAAACCCTGGAATATAGAATGGGATCTATTCAAAGGTTTCTGAAAAAGCACTCGCTTTGGGGGGACATGGAAACTATTTTTTTTCGGTTCCTGAGGCAAATTATCCATGCAAGTGATCAAAACAAACAAAGGGAATTAATATTGAAATTTTACAATTATCTTGAGAAGAACCCAGATAAAAACCCTTATTCTATTTTCTTCAGTTTCACTGATTGGTTCAAAACCCATCATCAATTATCACAATAGAAACGCCGCCCCCATACTCCACCCTGAAACTCATGTCCCCATTTGGGTAAATGGCGATGCAGGAAACCTTGCAATTTTTGTTGTAATACTCATTCAGCAATACCTGGAAGGGCGTATTCAGCGGTACCTGGGCTTCGTACAATACCCGGTACACATAGCTGATTGGAATTGAGGGCGGAGGTGTTTGAATTTGTTGTTGGCTGGGACCCGAAACGGTGCCGGTGGTAGTGGTGGTCTGGGCCTGAAGAGAAAACGCGGCACAAAATAATAAGCCAAACAAGCAGAGGGCCTTGCAAAGTAACTTTTTCATCGGGTTGGTTTAAATTTTCAATAAGCACCCTCAATATCGGGATTTTTGGCGGGATGGGGAAATGATTTTGTGGGGGGGGGTGGAGTGGAATTTTTGGGTAGGCGTGAAGCCTACCCGTACGGGGAGGATGGGGTGGGAAGCTTTGGAAACAACATGGTCGTTTCCGTGCGGATTTTTGCTGGCCGGGGGCCAGGGGGATAAACTCACCCCCGCGCTGCGCGCGACCCCTCTCTTCGGGGAAAAGAGGGGTGCTGGGGGGTAAGCGAATAGGAAAGGGGCATTCAATTATTCCTTTCCGGGAAGTATATAATTATTTTGCCGGGCAAGATTTTCCCGGGCGATTGGCCGGAATTTTCTATCTTTGATTTCTATTCATTGCATTTGGGCATTATTGAGGCAATCAGAGGCCAGGAAGATTCCGAAGCCTGGGATGCTTTACCGGCTGGTTTGAGTGATTTTTTTCTGACCATCATTTAACAACACTTAATTCTTCTATTATGAAAAAATCAGTTTTTACCCTTATGGCGGTACTGTTGCTGGTTGCAGCCGGTTGCCAGCAAGCCGCAGACGGCATTCAGGTGAGCGATCTCCATGACCTGAGTCCGGTGGCCAGTGAGCTTTCTGCCCGGTTTGATCAGATCTTTGTTGCTCAGCCCCTGCAAAATAAGGGCAAGTACACCTTTACCGAGGATGCGGAAACCCACCAATCTTTTGTGGAGGGCGAAGGAACCGATCAGGACGGGAATGCGGTGATATTCCGGGCAGAATGCAAAGTAAGCGAAGGGCAGGGCGGAGGCAAGGCCCTCAAACTGGTGAACATGGGCGAAAGTTGTAGTGGGAACAACTGTTCTCTCTGTGCTTTTGCCACAGGCGGAGGGTGTACCTGCCGGAAAGCGGCCTCACCCTCCGGGGAGAATGCATATTGTAATCATACGGTTACGAAATAATGGAGCCGGGCCACGGCCCGGAGCTTTGGCGGATTTTGATGGCCTCCCCGGAAGGGGAGGCTATTTGCATTATTATTTCATCCTGGACTTATGGATTTTGATTCTGTGGCAGCCTGGTTCAGAACTGACAAAGGTTCCTGAATAAGGTATCATTCTGGGGGAATTTTTGAATCCAGTTTGATGAAATTCATTGGGAAATCAATATCATCTGTGGACCGAGTTTATGGATAACAACTCACCATTGATCCTGATTTACTTCTGAAGGAGGACATAGGAGGAATTAAACACTACTTCAAATTTCCAAAATGGCTAAAGGGATTCCAGAAAGATTAAATATCTGATTCAATAGTAAGAATTACGGCTCCCCCGCCTCCATACTCCACCCGGAAACTCATATCCCCATTTGGGTAAATGGCGATGCAGGAAACCTTGCAATTTTTGTTGTAATACTCATTCAGCAATACCTGGAAGGGCGTATTCAGCGGTACCTGGGCTTCGTATAATACCCGGTACACATACGAGATCGGGATGCTGGGTGGTGGGGCCTGGATCTGGGTTGGTCCACTGACTGATCCGGTGGTGGTGGTAGTCTTGGCGCTGAGGCCTGCACCCAGCAGGAGCAATATGGAAAACAGGAAATATGTCTTTTTCATGAAGGAGTGATCGCAATTTATACTTCTAGATATCGGGATTTTTGGTTAGAAGGGGAAATGAAATTGTAGACAGTACTCACCCGACCTTGGGTGACCCTCTCTCGGCCCTGGCTCCATTTGTATCGGGAAATGTATTTATAGGTATGGAAAGACCCATTAAGAGGCATGCAAATTCATGCCAATGTCCCAAACCAATACGGGTTAAGGGGTATTATCGTTTTCGTCATGGTAAATGGGAACGGGTACGCTCGCATTTCAGATGCCAATGGGGCTGGCATAAATAAAGACCAGTCATTCCTCTCGAAGTTGTCAATGGTAAATTGACAGAAGCACTGTCTCGGTTGAAAGTCCGAGCGGCCTTGTTGAAACGAATGCACTTATTTTTAGCAGAATATCAATCGGATGTAGATTTAATCATCGGGATTGGTGGAAAGAATAAGATGCGATTTAGATTTAATTCATTATTTCTTTTTTCCTAAATTAGGAAATCCAATTTGGTTCATTCTAACTAAATAGAAGCAATTAGGAATGATGAATTGCCAAATGACCATCAAAAATAATATCTAAATATTATTAGTATAAAGAAGCTATGGCAGAAATCAACTCCCTACAAGAGCAACATACCGCAGGACCAATAGCTATAGGCTTCGATTACCAATTCTACTATTTTATGTACTTAGCCCTTGGGTTGCGACCTGGCGAGAAAATTGGTTTTGAGGTAAAGGACGATGTTCATATTGATTTTCCGGATGGCTCAACTGTTTTGTTTCAAGCCAAACATACAATTTCTAAGAAGGATTCTCCTGGCGATTTTCCAAATTTGACAACCCTGGATAATGATTTATGGAAAACATTAAACAATTGGGTTGGATTTATCAAAGCAAGTAGTGATAGTTCTAAATTTCTCAACAAGAACTCTTTTGTTCTGGCAACTAACAAAAAACTCAAAACTAATGATTTTGAGGTTGCTCTTAAAAAATTTAAAACCGACGAAAACTTTGTAGAAATTATAAGAGTAATAAAAGAATTAAAGAAGAAGACCACTGATAGTACTTTAGTAGAATATTTTCAGAATATCCTTAGCCTTGCGAAAAAATATCAAATTTTATTTTTAAAAAAATTAACGATTGAAACAGATGAAATTGGAATAATTGATAAAATAAAACAAAGGATTTTGGAGAATGTAAGGCTGGAAAAATATGTTGATGTTATATTTGATAGCTTATCTGCAAATTTACAATCATTGAAATTTATTGATATTTCAAATAGGAAAAAGGTTGAAGTTTCCTTTGAAGAATTCAATAAAAAATTTGGGAGGTGCTTTGAAATCGCTTTCACGGAAAAGCCGCTGCCAAAAAGAGAGTTTCCAGGCCCTTTGCCTGGCAATTTAGAAGATCAGATCTTTATTCGGCAACTAATTGAAGTAGGCGACATTGATGCAGATTCAGATTCAAGGGTAATTGTAAAGTATACTTATCAAATGCTTAAAACATTAAATAGCATTACATTTTGGCTAGAACAAAATTACATTCTTCCAACCGAACTTATTGAATTTACTAATAATTGTTGTGAGATATGGGACAATGAATTCAGATCGAAATACAGATCGATTAAACAAAGAATCAGATCAGGGGAATTAATTTCTGACTTGGATAATGAAATTAAAGAAATGGGAATTAAATTGATTGATTCAATAAGAGGAAAGGAGTTAGCAATTCCAGGTTATTCTCCATTGGGGATTGAACTTTCTAACGGGCACTTTTATGTGCTTTCCAATGAACCCAGAATTGGGTGGCATTTAGATTGGGAAAATAAATATAAAAATTAATGGTTAAGGATATTTATTATGTTTACAATAATGAAGCAATCGCAAGTTGCCTGTTTTTAAGCATTTTGCAAAAGGTAGAATCCTTGGATATTCCACGTGCATGCTTAGTACTACCCTTCCTATTAGATGACAGGACGGTTAGCCGGTTAGAAAAAAAAGGCGAGATGGATTTGGAAGATTTTGTAAGCCAACAGCCTAATATATTTGTGACCTTTAACAAGCGATTTTTAGCTTTATTACCTGTAGCCATTAATTCGTTGATGCTATTAAGTAAAAGCGGTCAAATTTTGATAGGAGATCATATTCGTGCCAAAAGTAATTTGAGTCTCGAGGCAATGGAAATGGGTGATCGGTTTCAGAAATTGGTGGGAATTACTCCTCGTTTCTTGACCTTAATTGAAAAGTATCCGACCGACCAGCTATATAAAATTCTAAACGTAAGATTATGAATTTCACTCTGCACGAAATAAGGCTTTGGTTTTTTTTAGAACATGCTGCGCCCAAATCCTTTTTGTTTTTGCCGAATAAAGTAAATGTGATCCGGGGAGATGCCACGACTGGTAAATCAAGTTTTTTGAGTATTATTGATTACTGCCTTCTGGCTTCCAAAATCAATATTGCAAATACAATCGTTGAAAAGGTCAAGTGGTTTGGGATAAGATTTTCGATCAATGATAAGGAAATATCCATAATCCGAAAATCTCCATATAATGGAGCCCCTTCCTCGGACGTTTATTTTGATTTTGGCAAGTTCCCAGAACGACCTGGAAGGAATAGTGAACTTAAAGAAATAAAGTCATTTTTAGACCAGGAGTTTCGAGTCTCAATTGAAGCAAAATTCCCAATTGAGAAAAACATTAACAAGACTGCCATAAATGTTTCCTTCAGGCATTTTCTAATCTTCAGTTCCCTTACTGAGAATATTATTGGAAGTGCAGAAACCTATTTTGATACTGCCTTTTTCGGAAAAGAAGAATTTGATACAATTTTAAGGCACTTGTTTGATTTGGTGACTGGTGCAACTGATTTGAAATACCTCCATGCAAAGGAGAGACTATTAAAAATTGAGGCAGATTTGAGAAATTTCGATAAAAGAGAGGAGGGTAATCAATCTGCTCAACGTAAATTTGAAACAAGAATTTTTGGCATTTTGGATTGGTGCAAAGAAAATAAATTTCTGGAGTATGATTACCATATTGAGAATATAGAAGATGCCCAGATGATTATTGAGGAGGTGATTGGGAATACAAAAGAAATTGCTAATAATTCAAAACAATTCGCTGAAATTGATGAGCTGTACAAATTAAGAAATAGTCTTCAAATTGAAATTGCTGGGATAAATCAATATCAAACAGAATTTGATAATTATAAACGAAACCTTGAAAAATCTGCTGATAGCTTAATACCAATTGAGTTTCTCAGGAAAAACCTTTCTGATCAAATAGTTGACTCCTATGAAACAAAACTCTTTATAGAATCCCTTGAAAATTCCCTTGAAAAAATTAAAACCAACCTTGCCAAAAAAAGAAAAATTCCCGTTCAAGTAAAGGGTGATTTAAAGGCATTAAAGGATCGACTTGTTGAAGTAGAGAAAAAAATCAAATTGCTTAATGAGGTAAACAAAAATTACAGTTTGCAGGCAGAAAGATTTATTGCACTTGGAAAAATCAAATATGCATATGAGGAATTGGTAAGGCAGCATAAATTAAAGCCCCTTGATTCAACCATAAAAAAGAGGTTGAATGAGGAAAAGGAAGAATTAGAAAAACTTCAAGAAACTAAAATAAGAGGAAAATATTTAGTGGGTGAATATCTAAATGGGTGTATCCAGAGAAACTATGATCAACTTGAATCACTACCCTCTTACAAGGGTTTCATGACTAAATTTAGGGGGGATGAAATGATTTTGCGACTTGTTCCCCCAAACGAATTATTTCCATTAGACAATGTCGGAAGTAAGTCCAACTACATGTTTATGCATTTATGTTTTTATTTAGGATTACACGAACACATGATTAATTTTAATCAAAATCACGTTCCAAGATTCCTATTTATCGACCAACCTAGTATTCCCTACTACAGTGGTGAAAATGATGATAAAGCAAAACTCGTTGATGCCTTTACCTTATTAAACTCCTTTATTGAATACATAAATATTCAGAAGAAAAGCCATTTTCAAATATTCATGGTTGAGCATGCTTCAAAAGAATACTGGATCGAGAACAACTTAATCCAATTTCACTTAGTGGAGGAATTTATTGAAGGAAATGGTTTAATTCCAAAAAACGTTTACAATAGTTGATCTATGGAAGAAATCAAATTGGGGAAAATTGAAAAACTAATTATCCATTACGTTGGAAATAAGAATAATGGGGATGGGGTTAGTTTTTCCGAAGACTTCTCTGCCTTTGAGGGTACTGAAGAATTATTAGAGAACATGGTTACTAACTGCTTAAAGTCCGAGGAAATCTTTCAATTTTATTTTGAGCCTACTTTGGATTTAAACCCAGTATATCAATTTGCCAAATCCATTTTTCAACGTTTGGATTCCTTTGTAGAACAATCCAAAAACATCGCTCGCTATTTGTATGACAACAGCACACATCCTCATATTAAAGGAGGTGAACTATGCTTGATTTTTATCAAGGATTGTCAGATTGGGGTTGAGTTGGTTGATTGTATTGGGTTGTTTAAATCTGAAAATAAGGATGCTTTTTTAAAGGTCAACCCAACACCAAATGGTTTTGATTTAAAAGATGAAAAGGGAATTAATCCCCAAAAACTGGACAAGGGATGCTTGGTTTTTAGCATGGACAAAGAGGATGGTTTTGTTGTTTACTCGTTAGACAATACCAACAGAACAACCGAAGCCCGATATTGGAGAGATGACTTTTTAAGTATTCAACCCCAAAAGAATGATTACCAACAGACGAATCAGTTTTTGGGAATCACAAAACAATTTGTAACCAAGCAATTGGGAGGGGATGTAGAATATAGCAAGACCGACCAGATTGACTTGCTAAATCGATCAGTAGAGTTTTTTAAAACTCACGAAACCTTTGAGAAGGAGGCATTTGAAAAAGAAGTTTTTCAAGACTCCGAATTGATAAATTCATTTAGAAGTTTTGACCAAAAGTATAGGTCCGAGAATGAACTAAATTTCTCAGATAATTTTGAAATTTCCTCAAAGGCAGTAAAAAAGCAGGCAAGGGTTTTCAAAAGTGTTCTCAAATTGGATAAGAATTTTCAGATTTACATTCATGGAGATAGAAAATTAATAGAAAAAGGGGTTGAAAGGGACGGGAGGAAGTTCTATAAAATTTATTACCAAGAGGAAAGTTAATACTACCCCTTCGAAAGTTGCCGATTGTCTCATACCTCTAAAGATTTACTGCAAATCACCTACTACCTCTCCAAAATGGAACTAGCCTAGTGTCTTGTCAATTTTAAAATGACGTAAATTGTGCATATCTTTGCAAAAAAAGATATGCCAAACATTTACGTTGTAACCTTGACCTCCCCTGAACGGGAAGAATTGATGTCCATCATCCACAAAGGGAAACATAGTGCCAAAACTTATCGCAGTGCCTATGTTTTGCTGAATACTGATGAGGGCGAGTATCAGGTTGAAAAGCTTACCAATGAGGCGATTGCGAAAGTTTTGAAGATCGGGATGCGGACAATTGACCGGATTAAAAAGCAATTCGTTGAGGAAGGTCTCGAAGCCTGTTTAAGTCGCAGAAAGTCCTCGCGTGAATACCATAGTAAGATTGACGGGGATTTGGAGGCTCATTTGATCGCGTTGAGTTGTGGTGATCCCCCTGAGGGATTTTCCAAATGGTCCTTGCGAATGTTGGCGGATAAGGCCGTAGAATTGAATTACGTGGATAAAATTTCCCATGAAACGGTTCGTCAACTTTTAAAAAAACGAATTAAAACCCTGGAAAGTTGAGGGCTGGGTCATCCCGCCAAAGCAAAATTCGGAATTCGTGGCTAACATGGAAATGGTCCTGGATGTCTACAAACGCCCCTTTTCGGCAAAAAACCCGGTGGTTTGCATGGATGAATCACCCAAGCAACTCATTTCTGAAACCAGAGTTACTGTCCCAATGAAGAAGGGCGCTCCCAAAAGAATAGATTATGAGTATAAGCGATGTGGCACCTGCAATATCTTTATGTCGAACGAGCCTTTGGCAGGAAAGAGGAGGGTGAAAGTAACTGAGCGGAAAACCAAAAAAGATTGGGCAGAATTTGTGAGGGAAATTGCGGACAATGACTATCCTGAAGCTGAAAAGATCACATTGGTAATGGACAATCTCAATACCCACCATCCAAGTTCATTGTATGAGGCTTTTGCCCCGGAAGAAGCCAAACGGGTTTGGGACAGGTTTGAATTTGTTTATACACCCAAACATGGAAGCTGGCTAAACATGGCAGAAATTGAGCTGAACGTCCTTAATGGTCAATGTCTGAACAGAAGGATCGATAATCTTCGGGAAATTATCACGGAGGTAAAAGCCTGGCAAGATGCCCGAAACCAGAAGGACTGCAAAATAAACTGGCGCTTCACAACAAAGGATGCCCGAATCAAACTCAAACGGCTTTATCCGTCAATTGAGGATTGACAGGACACTAGGTTAAAGGTTGGCACTAATGTCGAAAGCGAATAGTGGTGAAAGTACGGGATTTGGAAATGGCAGATTCAGACGTTTACACCCGAATGAGGTGGCGCCCCGCTGGGGCTATCTGGCTGGCCGGGGGCCAGCGGGGGGAACTCACCCCCGCGCAGCGCGCGACCCCTCTCTTCGGGGAAAAGAGGGGACCTGGGGGATGGAGGTTGGGGTGCGGGGACGGGTGCGGGATTGATTGGGGTTGGGATTTTTTGGAAACAACATGGTCGATTTCCATTGGGTGGATTTGGGCGCATTTTGGAAACAACATGGTCGTTTCCCTACGGGGGGCGGATTTGGATTTTTTGGAAACAATGTGGTCGTTTCCGTATGGAGGAATTTTGGGGTAGGCGTGAAGCCTACCCGTACGGGGAGCTCTTATTCGTAATCCCAATAGTGGTATCGGGTGCGCTCGATGGGGTTCATGCAGGGAAGGAGGAGATCGGCAAACTGGCGGTTGATGGCATGGAGCTGGGTGGGCTGAAAGGGCTCCCTGAGGATAAACAGGGAAAAAATCCAGGTTTCTTCGAACGTGAGGAGGGAGCGGGCGATTTGGGCAGCGAGGGCTATGGGGGACGAGGGATTGGGGGACGGGTTTGGGGGTGCGGGTGCGGGGATTAGGGACGGGGTTGGGGGTTCGGGTGCGGGGTATGGGGGTGCGGGTGCGAGTTGGGAGGACGAGGAGGTCTGATTTATCCAGCGGGTGAGGGTGGGCTCAAGGGCTTCGAGTTTTTGGACGCGGACCTGATTCAGGGTGGAGGATATGCGGGGATCGGCGCGGAGGAAATAGGGTAACTCGATCCAGAAGAAGCGAAGGTTCCAATTTTGGAGGTGGATGCGATTCATGGCCTGGACAAAGGCCGGGAGGGTGAGATTGGGGTCCTGGAGGAGGGCGAGTTCTTCCTGAAAGATGGCGATTTGCTGCGCGAACAGGGCCCGGTGTAAGGCTAATTTGGTGGGGAAGTGGTAGGTGAGGTTGCCAAAGCTGAGCTTCAGCAGGTTGGCAAGCTCGCGGTAGGTGAGTGTCTGATAGCCATGGTGGTTGAATTGTTCGCAGGCCAGACGGAGAATTTTGGTTTTGACGGGTTCTTTCATGGGTTAAAGTCAGGATAGAGGGGATGGTGGTTTATTCAAAATCGGGGTTTGGAGTGAATTTAGGCAGATTTTTGAAATATTTGATCATTTGACCTAAAATAAGAAGTGCGAAATTGGGCGAATTAGGCCCTTTTGAATTTTTTTTTCTTAAAAGTGACCGTTCATTGCTCAAACGCTACCGCTTATAAAATGGTGTTGGATTTTTAATTTTTTATTTTATACGTTTGAGCCATGCCATTGCAGAACCGGGAAAAAGGGCAGTTTATCTTAACCCAGGGATTTGCAATAAGCGCCCCAACTGTCGGGATGATGGTGAGCGGGGTTTGAAAGATTCTTCCTGATCTCCACAAGGCGGGAAACCAGCGTACGGGGTGACCTGATTTGGGGGAGAGCGGCTCAGGATTAAATGAAAAAGCAGAGACCTTGAACCAGTCTCTGCTTTCAGCCAGGGAACAGTCTCCGTGCCGGGAGTCTGCTGACCTGTAGGTTGAAACGTTTATTCCATTTGGGCGTGGTTGTCTAACAGTGCTGTCGTCAGGTATTACCTGCACTACCGTAGGGCCTTGCCTTATGCGGTTATTTACGTATTCAACTTTACTTTTTTAAAAATAATAAATTAAAATGTTATGGCAAGGAACAAAAGTCTTTTCCATATCCAGGGAAAACTCGGAGACGTGGTTTTCTTTAATTCCGAGGGCAAGTCTTTTGCCCGGATGGACAGTTCAGTTTCCAAGGACCGCATTATGACTTCTCCGGAGTATAAACGTACCCGGGAAGCGATGGGGGATTTTGGGAACGCGGGACGGATTGCGAAATCCCTGCGCCAAAGTTTCCGGACGGTGGCCAAGGGAATGGGTGACCGCCGGATGACGACCCGTCTGGGCAAGGTGATCTACCAGATGTTGATGTTGGGTGCCGGAAACAGTGGGCAAACCAACTTCGACCTGATGCCCAATAAGAGTATGCTGGTCAGATTTCAGTTTAACCGGAGTGATGAACTTGATGACCGGTTTATCGCGCCCCACTCGCTGACGCCCAATGTGGCGCGGAATGAGGTGGTGATGGACATCCCGGATTTTGACCCGGATGTGCATGTGAATGCTCCCCACGGGGCGACCCATTTCAAGATTATTCTGGGTGCATGCATTTTTTCGGATCATGTCTTCAACACGGTGACCCAGGTGCCGGAGCCTTTAAATCCAGACCTTAACGGGCTGCATGGAAGCGAGAAAAGCGGTTTCCTGAGCGTGCAGGGTATGGTAGGCAGCACTACCACGCTGACGGCCACGATCCCGGGATCGCCGACTGTTCCGACTTCAGCAGGTCTGGTGACCGTGGTGGGAATTGAGTTTTACAAGCTTTTCAATGGAAATTACAATATTCTCGCGCAGGGTAATGCGATGGAGTTTGTTGGAATTTTCTGAGGAGGAGCTGGTTTCTTCCTGGCTTTTGTTTTTGCATATGGCCTGCCCTTCGGGGCGGGCTTTTTTTGTGGAAAATTAAAAGCTTCCCCTTTCTGGGTTGGCTGACCCCTTCTCAATCGTTGTGGGAAGCGAAGCGGCGAAATTTCTGTTTCAGGTTTTCGAAATTCGTTTCGAGTTCGAGCATTTCGTCTCTGACGTGGGCGTGGCTGTGCATTTCGCTCAGATTGGTTTCCCCGCTGGCTGCGAGGTGATTTTCATGGGTGGCGATGCGGTGCCGCAGGTCGTCGATTTTGCGCAATTTGTGGTGAAAGAGGTCGCGGTACTCGTTGACATGCTCCTGAATGGATGGCAGATCCGGGTGGCTGACAGCCACCCGAAAAAGTTCATTCTGAAAAAACTTGATCTCGTCCTGATAGTGGTTCAGAAGGCTGATCCAGTCGCGGTGCTCCTGGTGTTTGAGGTCGGAAGAAAGGGTATTTTCCATGGAATTTATTTTTCCTGCAAATTGTGATTCCTGCGCCTTTCAGCCAATGACCCAGGTCAATTTTGAAAAATTCTCAAATAGCCCCTGCTGCATTTTTGATCCACAGTTTTTTTCTTAACTTGTAGGCTGCCAAAGAATTAAAAACCAGACAACACCCGAAATTCCGGAACTTCTTCCGGTCAGAACAATGAATATCCTTAAAAAATTAGGATCCCCTTTCAAGGATCAACTGAGGTTGTTTCGTTTCCTCTGCATCCTTTGTGCGGTCATCTTTCCCGGCTTTGCCCTGGCCACTTCAGGCAAGCTGGAGGATCCGTTTATTTTGCGGGCCATTCTGGGAGGATCTTTTCTGCTGGTTTTTGCCCTCAGCTACCTGAGCAAAAGGATTCGGGACAATTTCGCGGTTTTCTTTTCCTGGGTAATCTTCCTGCCCACCTTGTGGTGGAGCTACCTTGTATTTGTCAATGACCTGACCCCCGATCTCAGGTCTTCGACCTTCATTATCATTTTTGCGGTCTCGCTTACCCTGGCCAACCGCCGCATGATGTTTATTTACTCTGTCTTTTGCCTGGTGGTTTTTGGCATGGCCGGTTTTTTCATTGAAAAACCCCTGACCAATCCCGGCATGTACCTCATGCTGATTGGCATTTTGCTGCTGATCGCCAATGTGGCCCTGGGTTACCGCATCCATTACCGTGAAATCCTGGAACGTTCGCATACCCGCATCCGCACCATTCAGGACGGGGTTTTCAAAAGCGGGAGCGACGGTTTTCTGATCTCTGATCTCAATGGAAAGATCATTGAACTGAACCAAAAAGTGATTGCAATCTGGAAGCAATCGGGTATTCCTGCTGATTGGCGGGGTAAGGCAGTGAGTGAATTTATCCGCTGGGAGCATGGCAAGGAGCCCGCTGAACTGGCTGCCCGCGCCAATCAGATTTTGTACGATCCAAATGAGATTCTGGACGGTGAAATTTCCATGGTGGACGAAACCTATTTTCGGGTACGCTCACAACCCCTGGCAGAGGGAAATCAGTCTGTTTGCCGCCTGTGGAATTTCATTGACATTACTTCCCAAAAGGAGAAAGAGCGCAGCCTGATGCAGGTGGAAGAATTATTGCGCGGACAAAATGATTTGCTGATTCGCTATCTGGGAGAAAAGGAGGTGACGCGCGCCATTCTGGATAAGTTGTTTCAGGAAATTACCCGCTCGACTTCCCAACTGCTTGCCCTGGATTCTGCTTCCATCTGGCTGATGCGCGAAGAGGGAAAGGCCCTGCATTGCGTTTGCAGGTACGATGCGGCGGAAGATAATTTTTCCCAGACGGGAAGGCTGCCCCTGGAGGAGGATCCCGGGTATTTCAAAGCCCTGACCGAGATCAGGATCATTGCTGTGAACGATGCAGAACAGGTAAAAGTGCCGGAAGTTTTTCTGGCTCCCCTGCATGGAAAAGCGCCGCTTTCCTTCATTCATGTGCCAGTCTGGCGCTCGGGTCAGGTGAGGGGCATTCTCACCCTGGAGGCACGCAGCGCAGCCCGCAACTGGTCTTTGATCGAAAAGCAGTATGCCACTTCGCACGCCGACCTGATTGCCATGGGCAAGGACAGGTTTGAAAAACAGGAATCTGAAGCGCTGCTCGAAAAGACGGCCAATCTGCTGAATACCCTGTTTGAAGCCTCTGAAATGGCCATTCTGGTTGCCAATCCAGAACGGAAGGTGATCGACTGGAATGAGAAATACCTGGAAATCTGGAAAATGTCGGCGGATTTTCTGCGTGATGCGACCTATGAAGAATTGATGGCGCACTGCGGAAATCTGCTGAAAAACGATGAGGAATATTATGACCAGACCCGCAACGTTGCCGAATTTACCAACCAGGATTATTACGTGGTGCTCGAATTCAAAGACGGCCGCTACGTGGAACGTTTTTCCAAATCCATTCAGATCCGTGGAAGCCAGGTAGCCAGGGCCATTTTTTATCTGGACATTACTGAGAAAAAAATGCGGGAAAAGGAACTGGTGACCCGCAATTTCGAGCTGGACAGCTTTGTGTACCGTGCTTCGCACGATCTGAAGGCTCCCCTTAACAGCATCATGGGCCTGATTTCCATTATCAAGGACGAAGATAGTCTGGAAGGTGCTCTGCGCTACATCCAGCTGATGGATCGCAGCGTTTCCAAACTGGATTCCTTTATCCGCCAACTGACCGAATTTTCTCAGAATACCCGCCTGGAAATCGAAAACGTGCCCATTCAGTTTGAAGAAATCCTCAACGAGGCGGTCGAAAATCTGCGTTACATGGATGAGGCAGAAAAGGTGGATCTGGAAAGAAATATTCGTCAAAAAGGTGAATTTCTCTCAGATCCCATGCGTTTGGGGATCGTGCTCAATAATCTGGTTTCGAATTCGGTCAAATACCAGGACCATAAAAAGCCCAAAGCCACCCTGAAAATCGAGATTGAAACGGATGAAAAGGAGGCTCGTCTGGTGATTGACGACAATGGGATTGGGATTCCCCACGAACACCTGCACCGGGTTTTTGATCTGTTTTTCCGGGCATCCATTCAATCCACGGGTACGGGCTTGGGGCTGTATATTACCAAATCGGCCATTGAGTATCTGGGAGGTTCGGTGAGAATTGAATCAGAGCCGGGCGTGGGTACGACGTTCCGCATTCGCATTCCCAACGGAGGAGCCGGACAGGGTGCCCGCCAGTTGAAGCCTGAACCTAATTTTGCTGAAGGCTGATTCGCGCCACGGTTTTTCCTTCCAGATTTTCTGCTTCCACCTTTTTTCCATTGATTCTGACTGAAGTTTGTCCGGTTTCGAGCAAAAGGAAAATTTCCCCCAAGCCACTGTTTTTTTCTTCCAGATCGAGTTTGATCCCGCCTTCTTCCCGAACCAGGGACTTAATTTCTGCGCCCGGGAAAAGGTGAGCCGTGGATGCGAAAACAGACAGCGGTTTTTTGCCACAGAGATACCAGCAGCGGGTGGCATAGGGCGGTAGTTGAATTTCTTTTGCGCCTGAAATGAATCCCAAAGTCCGTTCATACCAAAGGCCCTCTTCCAGCGAAACTGAAACAGTTTCGTCGCCCAGATTGATGGCCGCAAAATATTTGCGGTCTTCCATTTCAAACCAGACTTTTTTCAAAAGGCCTGCTTCTTCCACGCGGGTAATTTTCCTGAATTTTACGGGAAATTGCAGGCGATAAAGGGCCAAAGTGGCCTCATCGTAGGTGGTAATGTCGTCTGAGGTCAACACCATGGACCCGAATATCTGATTGACGTAGAAAAGGGTAAGCTTTTGTTCCTCAGATAATTTGGTTTTTTCATTGCGCAGAATGTACACATCGGGGTCATTGAGAAAGGCATGCTGATTGAGTTGCCGCCGCCCAATGGTGTCGCGCAGGGTGGTAAAAGTGGAAATTCGCTCCCGCAGACCCGCTTTGCGCATGATATTGAGTTCCCAGTTGAGGTGGGTGTCGCAGCCAATGCGGCAATAATCCACCTTGCCAAAGGACGGACCCAGGGGCACCCCGCAACCCAGAATGAGTTTTTCGCCGCAAATTTCCCGTAAAAAGTCCATGGCTTCAGACATGATCTGCCCCCGGCTTTTGTTGGAGAGGGGAATCAGGGCAATGGCATACAGAAAATCCAGTTTGACCAGATCAAATCCCCACTGATTCAAAACCTGATCCATGACTGTGGTGAGGTATTTCCTGACTTCCGTTTTGCGCAGGTCGAGGATGTAAAAATATCCGTTCAGCACTCCACCCCAGAGTGGATTAAATCCTCCTTTGACCAGGTGCTCCCCATCGTAAGTAAGGAGCCAGTCGCGGTGTTCTTTGAATATGCCCGAATTGCGCTCCACAATAAAAGGAGCCAGCCAAAGGCCGGCCTGGTAGCCATGACTGTGGATGGAATCCACCAGGGCTTTCATGCCGAGGGGAAATTTGTCGTTGGATTCGAGCCAGTCGCCTACGGCGGGCTGCCAGCCATCGTCGATCTGGATCAGGTCGAGGGGAATCTGGCGGCTGGAAAAAGCCTTGAGGTTGGCTTCCACGATTTCGGCCGAAATGCGGGTGTAGTGGTAGTACCAACTGGTCCAGCCGGCCAAAGGCCGGGCCTGGATGCGGGGCAATTCCTGGATTTTGAACCAATCCCCAAAAACTTCCTCCTCCTTGCTCTGACCCACATAGAGGTCCATGACCTTATAAGTTCCGTCTATGACAAGGTTGTCGATCCCCTTGCGAATCACCAACTCGTGGGCAGGCAGGTCCCAGGTGTAAATGGTGTAACCCGTGGATTCGTCCACTGAGCCCAGGAGCAGAAAATCATCCTCCTTATTGCGAAGATAGGACCAGGTAAATCCGTGAAAGACGCCTTTTCGGCCCGAATAATTGAAAAATGTGTAATCGCCGGCCCGCTCCATCAGGGCCCGTCCCGGCCCCTTGAGTTTGGGGATGGATTCTCCGGGAGTAAACTCCCGGCTTTCGGTCCAGGATTGGTAGCCATTGACAAAGACCCGGTCCGTGTCCTGAAATTCCTGGCTGAGCGAAAAGGTTACCTTCCCGATGCGGGCGCTCAGCTCTGGTTTGAGCAACACAGTATGGTGAGTGCCATGGGCAGTATTTTCCGTCAGCCAGCGGGTCTCGAGCCCGGGTGCCTGATAGGTTCCTCCTTCCTTATACCTCACCTCCAGCACATCGTCTGTGAGGAAATAAAGTATGTTGAGAATCAGGCGCATTTTTGATTTATTCTTCCAGGCTGGCCAGCAACCCTCCCTCTGGAATGCGGGTGACCCCCACTTCGAGCCCCACACAATTGAGCACGGGTGTGGTCAGGTATTTTTGCAATGGCTGGCAGGCTTCGGCTGAAAATCTTCCCGTAGCCCGAATCAGTTCCTGGGCAACCGTGTATTGAGGTCCCGTGGCGCCGTCATCCATTTTGATGGCCACCCCCAATTTCTGATCCGTAAAGGTCATGGCATAAACGCCTGAAGCACCCAGTTTTCCGATGATGTTAGGCGCACAAATCTGCATCATTTCCGTGCAATAACGGTTTTCTCCTCCCACCATTTCAGGAAAGGCGGATACTGCTTTCACCACTCTGGCGCAGGCTTCCTGTAAGGAATTGCTTCCTTCAGGTTCAGCCAGATTGCGAAAACCCAGGGCCAGGTTTTTCAGGGGCAGGGCATAATTGGGGGCAGAGCAACCATCCAGACCCGGGTGTAGTTGATCTTCGGGCAGGCCACACATTTTGGCTACGACCGCACGGACCATTTTTTGCACGGGGTGGTCGAGGTCAAGGTAATTTTCAGGTGAATGACCCAGATATTTACTCAAAGCCAGGAAGCCTGCATGTTTGCCCGAGCAGTTATTGTGCAGTTGGGTGGGTCGGATACCCTGGCGAATCATTTCTTCCCAGCTATTGACAGACAAGGGATTGTGGGCTCCACACTGAAGCTGCGCTTCAGATATTTCCGCCTTGCGCAGGATGCGCTGCACCACCTCCAGGTGCCTGGGTTCGCCATTGTGGGAAGCACACATGACCGCGATTTCCTCCTCGTCGAGGCCGAAGGCTTCGACCGCTCCGCTCATCAGGAGGGGCAATACCTGAAAATATTTCAGGGCGCTGCGGGGATAGACCAACTGGTCTCCATTGCCCAAAGTGAGCAGGGAAGTGCGGTCGCGCCCCATGATGACCAGGGCCCCACGGTGCACTTGCTCCACCTTGCCACTTCGCGTTGTTTCAACCAGAATGGGATTGGCTGGGGTCATTCAGTCCTCCCAGGCTTTGAGCAGACCTTCCAGAGCAATTCCCCGTGAGCCTTTCAGCAGTACGAAGTCCATGCCGGCCAGCAGGCTTTTGATGGCGGGAAGGGCCGCAGGTGTATCGGGAAACCACTGATGGGCGTGCTTGCTTTCGGGCAGTGCCATTTCCATGAGCGGACCTACTCCCACCAATTGGGCCACGGGATACTGATTGCAAAAACGAATCAATTCCTGGTGAATTTCCTGACCTTTTTCCCCCAATTCCAGCATGTCACCCAGAATGAGGGCTACCTTTCCCCGGTCTTTGCCGAAAACGCTGGCAATGGTTGCTTCCATGGAGGATGGATTGGCATTATAGGCATCCAGCAAAAAATTCATGCCTCCAATCTGGGCCATTTGGGTACGATTGTTGGTGGGACGGTATTCTGAAATGCCTTTTTGGATATTTTTTCCGCGAATGCCAAAGGAATGGGCCACGGCCACCGCGGCCAGAATATTGCGGGCATTGTGCTCGCCAATCAGGACGCTTTTGAGTTGCAGGGGCTGGTTTGAACCCGGGTAAATGATCTCCAGTTGGGTAAGAAAATCGCCGTAATCTGCCTTTTGGATATAAAAATCTGAGGCAGGCGTGCCAAAAGTGGCGGATTGGGCAAAGCCCATATCCATGGACAAAATCATGGGATCGGCCTCGTTTACAAAGGCAATGCCGCCTGATTTACGGATAAAATCAAATAATTCGCCCTTGGTTTTGCGCACTCCTTCAATAGATAGAAATTGCTCAAGGTGGGCCCGCCCAATATTGGTGATCATGCCATGGGTTGGTTCGGCGATGTGGGCCAGTTCGGCAATGTCGCCCGGCTTATTGGCTCCCATTTCAATGATCGCAATTTCTGTGTCGTCGGGCATGGAAAGGAGAGTCAGCGGCACCCCAATGTGGTTGTTGAGGTTGCCCTGGGTGACGTGGACCCGTTTACCCGTGCGTAGCACGGATGCGATCAGTTCTTTGGTGGTGGTTTTGCCGTTGGAGCCAGTGATGGCAAAGACGGGGATGGAAAAATCCCGCCGAAAATCACGGGCCAGGTTTTGCAGAGCCAGTAAGACATCTTCCACCAAAAAATAGCGGGAATCGTCGGGATGGTGAAATTCTGCCTCATCCACCACCACCCAGGCAGCCCCCGTTTCCAGGGCTTTTTCCGCAAAAGCATTGCCATTGAAGTTGGGACCTTTGAGGGCAAAAAACATGTCGCCCGGCTTCACTTTTCGCGTGTCTGTGCACACTGAGCGACTGATCCTGAAGGCCTCATGCAAATTGGGTTTGTGGATTTTCATTTGTATCTTTAGCAATTAAGTCAAGGGACAATTATCCCCCTCAAATACCAGGTTTCTATCGAAATTTATTGATCAAAACTACCAAAAAACCGCGATTCATCTGAAGAAGTTCGAAAAACTCCCCGGGGTAAGAAAAGTAACTTTGGTTGTATTACAATTGAATTTCGCGCTTTAATTTAGGACTTAATTTTTCATAAATGAACCATAGAATTCCACCACGCTTTCTTGTTGCAATTTGCCTTTTACTTTCATTTTCTTTCCTTGGAGCCCAGAGTATGTCTATCCGCAACGACATCGTCGTGCGTGATATGTCCAACAGCATTCTGAAAAACGCCTGGGCGGGCGGACTGGATCTCGCGCAGGTTTCTAAAATCGACCTGAATGGAGATAATAAGGAGGATTTGTTCATTTTTGACCGGGCCGACAACAGCATTTCCACCTTTTTGTATTCTGGAAATGCAAACAGTTTCGAATATTCATACGCCCCTGAGTACATTGATTCCTTTCCTGACACCCTCCAATCCTGGGTTTTGCTGGTGGATTATAATAATGACGGCTATAAAGATATCTGGACCGGGACTGACGATTCCCGTATCCGGGTGTACAAAAACACCATGGGGCAAACGGGGAAACTTGGCTTCAGCCTTGCTGTGAATAAAATTTTGAGTAAATATTTCCCCACCCTCACTTTGGAGTTGTATTCTTCCCGCATTGACGTGCCGGGCATCATTGATGTGGACAACGACGGCGACCTGGATTTCCTTACCTGGGATGTATTGGGCGGAATTATCGAATTTCACAAAAATGTCGCAGTTGACTCAGGATGGGGCCTGGATACCTTGCCTTTCCTGATGCAATCCAGCTGCTTTGGCCATTTTCATGAAGGAGGCACCAGTTGCCAGGCCTTTCTCAACGATGCCCCCTGCGGTGCAGGGCAGATCAATCCCAATGATATTGATGATTTTCGCCTGAAATATGAACAGGCTGATATCCTTGGCACCCGGGCACATTCGGGCTCCACCATTCTCGCCCTGGACCTGAATGCAGATCAAAAAAAGGATCTGATCATTGGCGATGTGAGTTGCAATGATGTGTATGCGCTCAATAACGCGGGTACCATGCAGATTGCAGATTTTGACACAGCTTACCTGCATTTTCCGCAGTACGACACGCCTGTGAATATTCCCATTTTTGTGGCCACCTTCTATGCTGACATCAATGGCGACGGCAAGCGCGACCTGATCGCGGCTCCCAATGTGACAGGCGGCAACGAAAATCAAACCGGGGTTTGGTACTACAAAAACACCAATACAGATGCCAGCCCTGTGTTCAATTTCCAGCAGGAAGCTTTTTTGCAGGACCAGATGATCGAGCTGGGTGGAAATTCCACTCCCACTTTGTTTGATTTCAACCATGACGGGCTTATGGATATGGTGATTGGAAATTATGGGGTGTACGACAGCGGGGCTGCCACACCCAAAACCACCCTTTTCCTCTATCAGAATATGGGAACGGCTTCCAAGCCAGAATTTAAGCTGGTGAATCCAGACATGGCCGGCCTCGGCCTCAACCCCAATTTTGCCTTGCTGGAATACGTCACGCCCACCATGGGTGACCTGGATGGTGATGGAGACATGGATATGCTTTTTGGGGAGCGTTTTGGCAAGATTTATCACTACGAAAATACAGCTCCTTCTGGTTCCAACGCCGTTTTCACCTATGTCACAGACAATTACCAGGGCATTGACGTGGGCGACCACAGTGCTCCTCACCTCTACGACCTCGACGGTGATCTTGACCTGGATTTGCTGGTTGGCAATAAATCAGGTTTGATAAAGTATTTTGAAAATCAGGGCACGGCTCAATCCGCGAATTTTGTGCTGATGGACGATACCCTGGGCGGGATCAACATTGACAATTATCCCGGACAGACCTTTTCTGATGGTTACGCCAAGCCCTTTGTGATTGACTACGATCAGGATAGTATTGATGAGTTGCTGGTAGGCACCCAGATGGGACAGGTTTTCATTTATGAGGACCTCACTTCCAATCCCAATGTGAATTTTACCTACGTGGGCGACCTTTTTGACTGGGATTTTGGCGGATTTTCTGCTCCGTGCGGGGCGATTATTGAAAATAATACCCAGCCCACCTACATCGTTGGGAATGCCCGCGGTGGAGTGAATATGCTGGGCGAAACTCCTCTCCTGGGAATTCAAAACGGCCCGAAAGTGGCAAGTAATCAAATCAAATTATTCCCCAACCCGGCCAATGAACGCGTTTTGGTGGAGTATAACCGCCAGACTGGCAAAGGAAGGCCCGAGGCGTTTCTCTCCAATCTGCTGGGTCAGGTGCTGATGCACAGCGATTTCCAGGGGAATACGGCCGCATTTGAGTTGAAAGATCTTCAACCAGGCATTTATCTGGTTACAGTGAAGGATGATGGACAGGTGCTGACTGATAAGCTGATCGTGCACTAAGGAAATTTTAAAACCAACCCGTCCCGAAGATCACAAAGCTCAAAAGCGAGTTTTGTGAAACTGCGGGACGGGTTTTTTCATTAGAAAGGTTTTGCGATTTGGCAGGGCAAATCTTAATTGTTTGGCTGCTGACCTTCGCCAGTCAAAGTGAGTACGTGGTTTCTTTCGGGCGTATTGGTGGTCACGGTGAGGGTTTTGGTGAATATGCCTGCCGCTTTGGGAGTGAAGGTGGCTTCCACGAAACCCGTGCCTCCAGGGGCAATTTCTTCCCGGGTGTAGCTGGAAGCAGTACACTGGCAGGAGGGCTTGACATTAAGCAGCTTGAGGGGCTGGTCACCCGTATTTTTGAAAGTGAATTTGTGCACCAGGGCCTCTTCCAGGACAACTTTACCAAAATCTTTTTTGAGAGAAGTCCACCCGATGGAGGTGGGGCTCATTTCTGAGACGGGGGTCGCCTCAGCCGCAGGGCCAGGAATCTGGGTGAGATTCACTTCCTGGCTGGGAATGGGAGTCTCATTTTTCAAAATTGCAGGAGTGGGATCACAGGAGGTAATGAATAGGGTAATTGCAAGGGCAAGCAGTGTGAAAATGGGTTTCATAGGTTTAATAAATTTGAGTTGAAACTAAAAGAACAGTTATATAACTAATATTTTAGTTATTAATTTTATGAAATGAGATATTTTTGAAGAATTTCACCCAAGAAGTTGATTTACAAGGAAATAAAATTCTCCCGAGTTAATTTACCCTCAACGGGAGTTAAGGCTTTCTCGCGGTTGGTGAAGGCGAAAAGTGGTGGAATTGGGCCTTCCCTTTGCAAAAGAGATTCGGGAAATTTGCTAAAGGCAAATCTATTTTTGATTTTGTATAAAATTTAATTCAATGGAAATCAGGTTCCTCGGTTTTGGCGGGGCCTTTGACACCCATCTTGTCAATTCCTCCGCCATTGTCAGTCACTCGGGTGTCCGCACCCTGATTGATTGCGGGCATTCTGTTTTCCCCTTTCTGAAAAATTCAGGTGCAATCCACCAAATTGATCAGGTGGTGATTACCCACCTCCACGACGATCATGTGGGCAGCCTTTCTGCATTGGCCATCTACTTTTCCAAGGTGCTGGGCAAAGGTCCCCTGCCAGTTTTATGCGCCAATCCCGAATTTCTCGAAAAAGTCAGGCTGTTTTTTACCCTGTCTCTGGTCAATCCTAAACCTTATTGCAATTTATTATTGCTGCCCGAAGGACGTGGAGACATTTCTGCCATTGATACCAAAAGTCTCCACATGGAGGGTCTCCATACATTTGCGTTTGTGTTTCGGGAGCAAAGCAGTTCCATCGTGTATTCGGGCGATCTGGGTCAATGCGATTACCTTTTTGCCGAGTTGAATCATTTGAATTTGCCTGATCCTGTGATTTTCCATGAAATCAGTTATCAGCCTGATTCACGTGGTCACACCTATTTCATGGATCTGGAAAAATGGACCCGCATCTATCCCGTGTACGGTTACCATTGCGACCCCGACCTCAACCCTGATTCCAATCCCATTCCCCTGGTGGCGCACTCACCCGAGTTTTTGTGGTCTTCCGTGAAATCTGATCTGGTGGGATAAGGATCTAATCCTCGTTTTGTGTTCTGAAATTGGGCAACTGAATGGTGAAGGTGGAACCTTCACCCGGGCTGGACTGCACCTTGATCTTGCCTTTGAGCTTTTCAATGGCATCTTTTACAATGTACAGTCCCAGGCCTGTGCCGTGCGCCTGCACGGAGGCGCGGAAAAACATATTGAAAATCTTGTCCTGATATTCCTCTGCAATCCCCAGGCCGTTGTCTGTAATCTGAATGGTGGCCCACTCAGGGGTTACCCGCACGGAAATATCCACCAGGCCTTTTTCCTTTTCCAGATCCTGGTATTTGATCGCATTGGAGATAAAATTATTCAAAATAATGCTGATCCTGACCGAGTCTGAGAAGAAGGGATATTTTTGGTCAATGTCAATGCTGATGGTGGTCTTATCCGCATTTTCCATGAAACTGAGGTCGTTCACAGATTCCCGCACCATTTCGGCAAAATTGATTTCAGTGGAAGTAATCTCCAGGCGGGCGTTGCGTGAATAATCAGCCAGGTCGAGGATGAAGGCTTCCAGCTTGAGAATGCTCCTGTTCATCAGCGAAATGTACTGACGGATGGCATCGCCCGGGTCCTCTTCCTCAATCAGGGAGATGAGTCCCATCACGGAGTTGAGGGGCGCCTTGAGATCGTGCGAAGCACGATACACGAAGTTATCCAGTTCGAAATTGCGCTGCAGCAATTCCTCTTCTGCCTTCTGTTTCTTCCATTCCTCCAGACTGAGGGCCACCAGGTCGGCCATAGAGCCTGCAAAACCCAGTTCCTCAGTAGTCCAATCCCGGATTTCATCGTTTTGCTCAAAGGAAACCATTCCCAGAATATCTCCCCCGCTGCGAATGGGCGCATGAATGAGGGCCGTGGTTTTACCCGTGTATTTTCCCTGAAAAAAGGCCCGCGTCAGTTCATTTTCCCGTGAGTCTGAAGCCATGACAAACCTTTCAGTGGCCAGGGCATTAAAATATTCGTTATGGTCTTTCACTTCAATGATGGGACCAAAATCAAAACTGTCTGTATTCAGATTGTACTCACAGCGGCACTGCAGGGAATCGCGGTTTTCAGTAAAAAACCAGATGCTGACCCGATCCGTGCGGGTGGTGGTGGCGGCCGCTTTGGTGATTTCCTGCATAGCCAGATAGATATCGCCCGCATGCATGGGACGATTGTGGGCCAGATCAAGCAGGGTTTTATTCTGACGGGCCAGCTTTTCACGTGATTCCACCAGCTTGGCTTCCTGTTCCTTGCGTCGGGTAATGTCGCGCACCTGCAGGATAATGGCTGATTTGCCTTTGTAAATCACCTTTCCAGAATGGATCTCGACCGGAATTTTCCGGCCCGAAAAGGTCACGCTGAATCCTTCAGAATAAGTTATTTCGCCCGAAAACCACTTGGGCAGGGAACTCAACACCGCCTCGCGAAAGGATTCAGGCACCAGGTTACCAATATTTTTCCCAACCAGTTGCTCACGGGTGGTCTCATGGAGCCTGCAGGCCGCCTCATTCACATCCAGCACATTGCCTTCAATGTCTTCCACGAAAATGGCATCAGGGCTACGCTCAAAAAGGGTTTTGAAGCGTTCTTCGCTTTCCAGCAGACGCCTTTCTGCCCGGGCACGTTCCCAGGCCTCAAATGAGAGGGCTGCCAGGTCGGCGATGGAGGTGGCAAAATTTTGCTCCTCCTGTGTCCAAATCCTTTCAAGATCCAGGTCTTCAAAGGAAACCAATCCCACCATTTTGCCTCCCACCCTGATGGGCGAATCCATGACCGCAAACTGCGGGGCAAATTCGATGCTTTTGGCTTTGTTGCGCAGCACTTTTTCTGCGCCTTTGCCCGAAAAGACGATCCTTTCTTTTTCCAGGGTTTTGAAATAGGCGTTTTTCAGGGAAACTGGCGCAGTATATCCCTCAACCCCGGGCGAGCCATTGCTCTGAAAAGATTTGTGGCAGGTAAGCTGGGTATGTGATTCGTTGAAAAACCAGATACTGACCCGCGAGATGCCCAGCGTTTTTCCCGAATTCTCTATGATCTCAGAAATAGATTCTTCCAAATCCCCTGAAATCAATGCCTTACTTTGCGAGAGTTTAAGTAATACTTCTTTTTGGTGCCGCACTTCGCGGTCGATGCGCTGGCGCTCTTTTTCTTTGCGCTTTCGCTCAGAAATATCCAGAATGCTGGCCCGTGCAATGCGTTCCGTGCTGGAAGGCAGCATCACCATGCGAATTTCGCAGGAAAAAGGTTCCCCTTTTTTATTGATGTGGGTCCATTCGTAGGTGAGTGAGCCCTGGTTGAGCACCTGCCTGAGATTTTCCTCCACCATCAGGTGAGAACTTTTCCCGTTTTCCTGTACCCTGGGGCTCAGATCCAGCGGGCCCATGGTTAGCAATTCCTTGCGGTTATAGCCAAAGAGCTTTTCCGCTTTGGGATTCACTTCCGTGAAAACATGGTTATCCAGGTCGATCAGCACGATGGCTTCAAGCGAATGCTGCACCATGGTGCGGGTGCGGGCTTCGTTTTCCTTGATTTTTTGTTCGGCCCGTTTGCGGTCAGTAATGTCCACAGAACTTACCAGGATGCCTCCCACCAACGGATCAGAAAGGAGGTTTTTCATCACGGCCTGAAAATTTCGCCATTTGCCTTTATTATTCAGCAGGCGATATTCCACTTTCAGCACTGCTTCAGGGTTTTTGAGCACTTTGGCAAAATGCCCGTTCACCGTTTCCAGATCTTCTGGATGAATGATATCCGTAAAACTTTTTCCTTCCCTTTCTTCTGATTTATAGCCCAGAATCCGCTCCGTGGAGGCGCTTTCAAAGGTAATGATGCCGCTTTCGTTGAGCAGGGAAATGATCTCAGAGCTGTTCTGGATCATGGCTTTGATCTTGGCGTCGCGCTTGGCTTCCTCCTGGGCTTCTTCCGCCCGTTTGCGCTGGTCAATGTTGCGAATGGCTGAAAGACGCACTTTTTTCCCCTTCCACATGTGGTCGCGGCCCAGGGTTTCGACCCAGAAATGGGTTCCATCCCGTTTTTTGGCCAGCACTTCAAAAGGCTTGTCGCTCTTTTCGTCAATGCTCTTTTTGACCATCATGAGAAATTCGGGTGTAGCCAGATCCCGCAACAGCAAACCTCCCAACTCTTCCTGGGTATAGCCAAACATTTCACAAAAGGCCTGATTGCCCACCAAAATGGTCTCTGTGTTGTGGATGGCAATGCCTTCAAACAGACTTTCCGTGAGAATGCGGTACTGCATCTCGCTTTCCATCAGTTCCCGCCGCTGCTCTCTCCTTTCAAGGATTGAGGCAATTTCGCGGGAAATGAATTTCATCAGATCAAGGTCCTTTTCGTCGAAAAGGGCTTCAATTTCGTAATCCTGTAAGGCAATCAGGCCAAATATCTTTTCCCCAAATTTCAACGGCAGACCCATCCAGACCGTAGGAATGTCCCCAATGGGGTTGAGTTCGCCCGCATCCATCAGGGTCTGAATCTCGGCCCGGCTGAAGAGCTTGGGGGTGCCGCTTTTGATGGTGTATTCGGTCAGACCGCCCTTGATCCTTGATTTGGGGCCTTCGAGTTTCCGCCCTTCAGGAAACTCCTCGTCGATATAAATGGGGAATTTTACATTTTCATTCCATTCGTCGTAGAGGAGAATGTAAATATTGCGGGTATCGAAAATACCCATGATCTCTTCCGCCATGTAGCGAAAAAGGCTGTCCAGATCGTCGGTCTGATTGGCCCGCTCGGAAATGTTGAAAATGACCTCCTGGGTCATGGTTTCTTTGCGGGTTTGTGAATAATCAATTCCTACTCCCAGCAGGCGGTTGGAATCCAGACGGGAATCGTTCCAGATCATCCATTTGGGCTTTCCCGAACGGGTATAGATCTTATTAATATAGCTTCCCGTGTCGGGCGCCATCTGGCCTTTGGCCATTTTGGCGATATTTTCCCGTAAAATGGCATTTTCTCCGGGCGCTGATCTTTTCAGATTCCACCAGCCTGAGCCAAGCATTTCTTCAGGGGAATAGCCAAGAATTTTTTCGACCGAGGGACTTACATACAGGATGTCCCCATTTTCGTCTGCGATCAGCAGAAGGTTTTGAACGTGCAGAAGTATGTTTTCGGTCAACTCCATGGCGATTTATCTGCGCTCAAAAGACGAAAACACAATAAATAATTGGGGGTGTGGAAGTCCTGCTTACCACAGGAAGGGAGGTAAAATTTCTGATGCTTCGTTTAAATTTAGTTGGTATCTGCACTTTCGTCAATGAAGATAAACAATTCAGGGAAAAATGTATGTGAATTTTGCCTAAAACAGACCGGGGATCATGTATTCGTTTCAATTTGCGTTGGGCGAATTTGTCTGCCAATCAGAATTTTCAGTTCGCGACCGGGATTCTGAGATGAAATTCCACCCGTTCTTTCAAAAGTACCTAAAGTATTGGTTGTGAGCCAATGATATGATCAGAAATTCTTGAAAAAAGTTAAATATAACTTTCCACCCTTTCCTGAAATCTGCCTGAGAAGCTTGTATAGCCCGAAATTCAAATCCAATTGCTTATCACCTGGTGTTCTCAGCCTGTCTGCTGAACTGTTGGAAAGGAAAATTTTACCTACTTTTGACCAAACAAACCTGAATAATATGCGATGGATAATTTCGGATTCAGATCGCCGGGTTGAAGCCGGGCAACTTTCCCATCAGTTGGGACAGGGTGAGCCGTTTCCATTGCCCCTGGCAGAGCTGCTGCTTCAACGCGGGGTTCACGATTTTGAAAGTGCGCGGGCTTTTTTCAAACCCGACCGCTCCGGGCTGGGCGATCCCTGGAAAATGAAAGACGTGGACAAGGCAGTGGCCAGATTGCTGAAAGCGTCCAGAAACCGGGAAAAAATCCTTGTTTTTGGAGATTATGATGTGGACGGCACCACTTCTGTGACTCTTTTCTCCCTCTTTTTTAAGGATTGGGGAATTGATCATGATATCTACATTCCCGACCGTTACAAGGAAGGGTATGGAATGTCTTTTCAGGGGATAGATTACGCGGCTAAAATTGGCGCCTCCCTGTTGCTGGCCCTCGATTGTGGGACCAAAGCCATAGACAAGGTAAAATATGCCCATACCAAAGGAGTGGAGGTGATCATTTGCGACCACCATA
Source organism: Bacteroidia bacterium (assembly GCA_020635905.1). Taxonomy (GTDB): domain Bacteria; phylum Bacteroidota; class Bacteroidia; order J057; family JADKCL01; genus JACJYV01. Next base: position 619,521 of record JACJYV010000002.1, on the reverse strand, counting down.
CGCCCGGACCTGTTTTACCAGATGCCGTGGCCCTCATCAATCCCAAACGGGTTGATTGTCCATATCCCTTCAAGGAATTCAGCGCCGCCGGGGTTGGTTTCAAATTGCTGGAAGGTTTTTTGGGCGAATTGAAAAAAGAGCCTGCATTTTCGGAAATGAACCCGGGTTATGATCTTTTTGATCGCTATTGTGATCTGGTGACCCTGAGCATTGCCAGTGATATCGTGCCTGTGGTGGGCGAAAACAGGATATTTGCTCATTTTGGGATTGAAAAGATTCAGAAAAATCCTTTGCCGGGCATTCAGGCGCTGAAGGAAACCTCCCAGGTGGAAAGGACCTGGGACATTTCAGACCTGGTGTTTTTCCTGGGTCCAAGGATCAATTCGGCCGGCCGGCTGGGTGATGCCAAACGGGCGGTGAAACTCCTGCAGGGAGTGGAAGGCGAAATGGAGGGCTTCGCCCTCGAACTCAACGGCTCCAATGAGGAGCGCAAGGAACTGGATTCCCTGATCACAGATCAGGCCCTGTACATGATCGAATCCGATCCCAAAGAAAATCAGCGCAGTTCCACGGTGCTTTATCAGGATGACTGGCACAAAGGCGTGATCGGGATTGTGGCCTCGCGCCTGATCGAAACCCATTATAAACCCACCATTCTGCTGACCAAATCCAACGGAAACTGGGTGGGATCAGGGCGCAGCGTGCACGATTTTGATTTGTATGCCGCGCTGGAAGATTGTGCAGACCACATTTTACAGTTTGGAGGACATAAATATGCCGCCGGACTTACCATAAAAGACGATCAGATCGTTTCATTCAAAGAGAAATTCGAAGAAGTGGTCAGCCGGGATATCCGGGAGGATCAAAAGGAAGCCATCCTGGAAATTTCAGCTAAGCTGGATTTTTCGTATATTCTCCCTAAGTTCGTTCGCCTGATCAAAAGGTTTGGTCCTTTTGGCCCGGGCAATATGGAACCTGTTTTTATGGCAGAAAAAGTCAGGGTAACAGATTACAGGATCCTGAAGGAAAAACACCTTCGCCTGAACCTCCTGCAAAATGGAATCAGCTTTGAAGCCATAGGTTTTGGACTGGCGGCCAAATGGTTGTCACAATCGCCTGACGAAATTGACATTGCCTTTCAGCCTGATTTCAAAACCTGGAACGACAAAACCTATATTCAATTGAAATTGAAAGACTTCAGACCATCCGTTTGAATTGATGCGTAAAGTAATACTCCCGGCTTGCTTGCTGATTGGTGCGGTCCTTTTCCTTTCCACACCTCTCCGTGCTCAGTTTTTCCTTCAGTGGGATTTCTTTGATCTCGCCACAGACATTCGTCAGTCGGGCGCCAATCCGGATGTGGAAATTGATGCCGCGGGCACCATTCACATCAGTTACTGGCAGCGGGTGGAAGACAAGCTCATGTATGCCCGCAAACCCGTGAGTGGTCCCTGGACCTTTGAAAAAATTGACCCTTCGGGTCTGAATGGATTCAAATCTTCCCTGGCTATTGGCCCGGGGGATACCATCTATATAGCCTATTACGAAAATATCAACGGAGATTTTCAGGTGCGGCTGGCCAAAAGGCTGGGCCCCTCAAACTGGCAGACCGAACAAATTCCGGATAACGCGGCCCAGTTTGGCAATGGCTGGGGCGAGTATGGCAATTGGGGAGATGCGGCCCGGACAGAATCCATCAAGAATTGCCTCGACCTGGGTTTTGATGCAAATGGGAAACCCAAGATTGTATTTTTTGCTTCCTGGTACGATCTGGATATCATCGCTCCCTGCGGGAGCTATTATAACAAATACGAATTTCAGCCCTACATTGCCTGGAAATCAGGTAGCACCTGGAATGTCAACCAGATCAACGATTACCCCAACAAGACCTTCAAATGCAGCGGCTCGCCGCTGCCCTGGGGAGACCGTTACGGCGAATTCATCACCCTGCTCAAAGACCCCCAGGGCAATGAATCCATTGTCACCAATTCCTACTACAACCGTGAAATTGTACAAATGAAAAATTCAGGTGACAACCTCACCTGGACGCCTTCTGTGGTGGATTCTCAACCCACCATTTATACCGTTTTCAATGCAGGAGCGGATATCAACCTATTCACCATGGAAAGTGTGAGCGCCGCCTACGATGATGTGGGCAACCTGCATGCAGCTTACACCACCTCCTTCCTGTACGGATTATCTTTCCATCCCAACCTGCCCTGGTGGTACACCCTGGTTTATGTCAGGATTGATACGGCCGGAAATGTGTTCCAATTTAACAAAGAGCCCTTTTCCAACACCCTTAATCCGCATCGCACCAATACCCACATCCTTCCTGTGGGCACAGATACAGTTTATCTTTCTTATTATGAGGGCACTTCAGAGGCTTTCCTTTTTGAATCTTCCTATGATGGAGGACAAACCTGGGCACTGGATACCATGCTCAAAGTCCTGGCTTCTGAAAAAGCCAAATTTGTCAAACACGGGGATACCTTGTATTCGGCAGTTTACGACGAGGGAGGCGACCGCCTCATGGTAGGCAAAAGGGCCCTTTCAGATTCGGCCTGGAGCTTTGTTCCCATTACCATTTCTCAGGAACGGGGCATTTTCTTTGATGCCAAGACCTATCCCGAAGCAGTTGACACTACCACCTACATGGTTTATGACGGTTTTTATGAGAAAAAACTGTTTGTGAACCGCGGTTCGATCTCATCGGGTATCTGGGTGGGAAGTGAAGAAGAAATTGCCGTGGGAGAAGGGAAATTCAACCATGCGGCCATCACCAAAGGAAATTCCAATGAAACCGTGGTCGTGTATTCAGCCGGAAAAGATAAAAGGCTGCGCCTCGCCATTGACAATGGCTCGGGCTGGAGCTACGAAACCATTGATACCTCCACCCACGCAGGATTTGTGGAGGTGGGCGTTTCGGCCAATAATGCCATCCATGTGGCCTGGTACGACGAAGACAGCCTTTGGCTGAAATATGCCACCCGCCCCATCAGCGGTGGCAACTGGACCTTTGAAATTGTGGACACGGTTGGCCCCCCTGTGGGCGAGTACCCCGATTTGGTCACGGATGCAAGCAACCGTGTGCACATGGTTTACCACAAAGGCAGTGACCGATCGGTCAATTATGCCTTGCGCAACAGCCCGGGCAACTGGACCACAGAGGAAATCCATTCGGATTCAAACCTTATCCTCGGCCGTGATGCTTCCATTGAACTCATGCAGGGAGGAAATGTGGGAATTGCCTATTGTGATGAAGTAAAATTCAGGATTCTCTTTGCCGAAAGAACGGGGCCAGGCACCTGGGTGCGCACCACCCTTGACAGCAGTGGAACCAGTATTTCGCCCCGGCCCATTGAGCTGGAGGTGGACAAATATGGCAATCCCTGGGTGGCGTATAATTATAACGATGGATTTGACCGGGTCAAACTACAAAAACGGGATAGCACCGTGTGGTCCACCATTGCCGTCAGTACCACAGGCAGAATTGCCAACGAATTCAGCCTGAATATTGTGGATACTGATTTGTATCTCCCGGGCAAAAAGAATAAACAGGGGGCGAGCGGAATTGGCTTACTCCATTCCCGCAATGGCATTTTCGTGGGCAGAAATCCTGAATTGGAATTGCCCCAACCTGCTCTCACCGTCTATCCCAACCCGGCCCGCGACCAAATTTATTTTACCCTGCAAAACCCCGTCAGTCGTGAAATGTCGCTTGACCTGATCGACCTGATGGGTCGCAAAAAGTTGGATATTTTTGGCTCTCACAGGGTCTCTGCAGGTGAAACGAGGGTACAGGCCAGCTTGCAAAACCTTCCAGCAGGAGTCTATATTTACCGCCTTCAGTCTCGGGGCAATCTGCTTTCCATGGGTCGGGTGGTCATTTTAAAGTAAAACCAGAACATAAATAGCATTTTATAATTTCGGGAAATCCCGTATTTTTAGCCGAATTGACAAATTAGTTATGAGAAAAATTACATTTTTAGTCCTTCTTGCCGTGGCCTTTTACAATTTGAAGGCGCAGTTTAACCTTACAGATGCGCTCATGCCACAACCCGGCGACCAGCAATTTTGCCAGTTCGTTGACACTACAGGATTTGATCCCGGACCAGCCGGAACCGGACAAACCTGGAACTTCAGTTCCTTTCCTGACAGTACAGATCCGTTCTATTTGAAAGCCATTGATCCCGCTACCGGGCCTCATGCTGCAGATTTTGGATCCAATTCCACCGTGGGGATAGTAGATGGTGCGGGAAATTATACCTACTTCAATCATACTACAGGCAGCTATGTTATTACAGGAGTCAACAACAGTCTGACCCTGAATAACTCAGCCAAATACACCAAGCAGGGGCTTCGTTATACCCTGCCTACCACTTTCAACACCACCTATAACGATACCATTGCTGGTCAGTACTCAGCCATTGCCGGGCTGGCTTACCGCACTGGTACTGTTTCAACCACGGTTGATGCCGACGGTACCCTGATCGTTCCCGATGGAACAACTCACAGCAACTGCATCCGGGTCAAGCATGTGGCTACCATCCGCGATTCGGCCAACTTCTTTGGTAATATCATCATTTCCAACTCGGTAACCACCTACCACGAGTGGTATGTAAATACCCAGGCCCTGCCTGTGATGGTGTCTTACCGCGTGACGGGAACTGCGGTAGGCAACAACATCAACGAATTTCTCGTGTACTACGCCATTCCCGATACCTCCATTTCAAGAGACGAATTCAATCAGAATGTGTCCTTTGAAGTCAGCCCCAACCCATTCTCCACCTCTGCCCGCCTCTCTTTCACCCTGCAGCAGTCAGGTGATCTGAGCGCCGACCTGATCGACCTTTCAGGACGTGTGGTGCGTAAACTGGCTGGTGGAATGTACGGAGCAGGAAATCACGACCTGATTGTGGATGGCGAAAGCCTGAAACCGGGAGTATATTTCGTCAGAATGCGCAGCCAGGGTGGACAAATCACCCGTAAGCTGATTCATTTTTGATCGGAAAATATCATAAATAAAGGCGGAGCCAGTTTTATCTAAAGATGATAAGATTGGCTCTGCCATTTAAAAAAGACCAGTAAAATGAAATTAGAAGCCCGGGAACTGTTCAAAAAATACCGCGACCGCACCGTGGTTAATAATGTGAGCCTCAGCGTAAGTCAGGGCGAGATCGTGGGTTTGCTGGGACCCAATGGCGCGGGAAAAACCACCTCCTTTTACATGGTGGTGGGGCTGATTCGTCCCAATTCGGGTGAAATTTTTCTGGATAATGAAAACATTACCCCTTTGCCCATGTACAGAAGGGGCCAAAAGGGAATTGGCTACCTGGCCCAGGAGGCCTCTGTTTTTCGCAAACTTTCGGTCGAGGACAATATCAAAGCCATTCTGGAAATGGCCACCCGCCTCAATCGCCAGGAACGCAAGGAAAAGACAGAGCAACTTTTGGAAGAATTTGGCCTGACCCATGTGCGTCGAAATATGGGTAGTCTGCTGTCGGGGGGTGAACGCCGACGTACAGAAATCGCCCGGGCTCTGGCCACAGACCCCAAATTTATCCTCCTGGACGAACCCTTTGCCGGGGTGGATCCGATCGCAGTGGAGGAAATTCAGAATATCGTAACCAAGCTTACCCAGAAAAATATTGGGGTACTGATCACAGACCACAACGTACATGAGACCCTCAGCATCACCAACCGTGCCTACCTGCTGTTTGAAGGAAAGCTGATCAAATCAGGGACGGCTGAGGAACTTGCTGCTGATGAGCGGGTGCGCAAGGTTTATCTGGGCGAAAAATTTACCCTCAAGCGTTAAATGGCTCTTGTCAATGCCATAGCAACCCGAATTTTGAGGCGGCGCTTTACCCGCATTCAGCAGTTTATGGACCAGCCCGACGAAATTCAGGCCCAGGTTTTTCGCATGCTGCTCGACCGTGGAACCCGCACAAAATTTGGTCAGGATCATCATTTTCGGGACATCCAGAATGTAAGGGAGTTTCGCGAAAGAGTACCTCTGCGCACCTACGAGGAATTTTTTCCCTACATCGAACGCACCCTGCGCGGTGAGCAGGACGTGGTCTGGCCAGGTGAAACCCTTTGGTTTTCCAAATCCTCGGGCACAACCAACGATCGCCGCAAGCTGATTCCCGTTTCCCGCGAATCCCTCAATGACAACCATTACGCGGCGGGCCGCGACATGCTGGCCATTTATTTTCAGAATCGTCCCGATTCCAAAATGTTCAGGGGCAAAGCCCTGGGCATCACAGGCAATAATATCCAGTCAGAATACAATCCAAAAAGCTATTATGGCGACATCAGTGCCATTTTGCTGGAAAATATGCCGCTTTTCTTCCAGTTTTTCAGTGTGCCCAGCAAAGAAGTGGCCCTCATGGATGAATGGGAGGAGAAAATCAATCTCATGGCCCGGGAAGCCATGGATGAAAATATCACCAGTCTGGCTGGGGTTCCCACCTGGATTTGGGTGCTTTTCAACCGCATTTTTGACCTTAAAGGCAATTCTGAACGCAATATTCTTGACATCTGGCCCAATCTCGAGATCTTCTTTCATGGAGGAGTGAGTTTCGAACCCTACCGCGATCAGTTTTCCCGCATTGTACCCTCAGACCACATGCAGTATTATAATGTGTATAATGCCTCAGAGGGATTTTTTGGGGTGCAGCTCTATCCCGACCGCAGCGACATGCTTTTATTGCTGGACCTGGGAATCTATTATGAATTCATTCCCATGGAGGAAATGGAAAAGGAGCATCCCCACGCAGTGGGGATTGAGGAAGTGGAATTGGGCAAAACCTATACCATGGCCATCACCACCAACGGGGGCCTTTGGCGCTACATCCCGGGCGATACCATAAAATTTACCAGCCTCTCTCCTCCCCTGATCCAGATCACAGGCCGAACCAAGCATTTTATCAATGCCTTTGGGGAAGAACTGATCGTGGAAAATGCCGAAGAAGCGGTCACCCAGGCATGCAAAGAAACGGGTGCAGTGGTGCTGAACTATACCGCAGGACCAGTCTATTTTGCGGGAAGCAACCAGGGTGCCCATGAGTGGCTTTTCGAATTTGAAAGGCCTCCTGACAGTCTGGATCAATTCAAACAAACCCTTGACCGCAGACTCAGGGAGGTTAACCAGGATTATGCGGCCAAACGCTACAAAGACATGGCCCTTTCCCTCCCTCTGGTGCGCGAATTGCCTGAAGGAACTTTCTACCGCTGGCTCAAGGAAGGCGAGCGCCTCGGGGCTCAGCAAAAAGTGCCCCGTCTGTCAAATAACAGAAAATACATTGAGGAAATCCTCGCCCTTGTTCCTACTGAAACAACCTGAAAACCCATGAGTTGCCCTCCCCAGGTCGAATCCCTGGCCATCACCTTTCTTACCCACCGCCAATACAGGTCGGCGGCCTGGTTTTTTGCCCGCTGTCTGGTGGTGCAGCCCTCCAACGCCAATGTCTGGTACGGCCTGGCCAATGCCATGACCACGCTGGGCTTTGCCCATTCCGTCAATGAATGGACTGAAACAGGGATCGCCTGTCACAAACGGGCCATTCAGGAAGCAGGTGGTCACCACCATTTGTCAGATGAATTTCTGGAATCGCTGGCCCTTGGTTCGCCCGAAGGGAAAAAAATGGTCGATGAAATTGGGGTCTGGGACAAAAAAATGGATTTGTTGCCTGAAGCCATCCCCTTCACAGAGGAAGTTTTGATCAGCGAATACCGCGAAATTGACATCGAAAATGACCGTCTGGCCATTCTGATGTTTGGCGGCGAAACCAGATTTATAGAGGTGCTGCCGCTTTATAAATTTGTCCTTCTCTCGCAGGATGAGCTCAACCCCAAACTGGTGGTACTCGACACCATTCACCTCTTCAGAAACGAGCCCGGGGTAGAGGAAATTTTCATGGAACTCAAAGAACAAGGCGACCTGAGCCACCTGAATCCCTATCTGGGGTTGGCCCTTGACCGCATTGGGGCCAAATGGACCCGCGATTATCCCCGCTTTGACGACTGAAAGTTGTAACCAATCCCATTTTCTCCGTTATGTTCGCATGAAAACGCCCCGTAAAATATCCGCTTTCTCCTTCCTCCCTGTCTGGATACCGCTGGTCTCAATGGTTTTTTATGGGTGCGAATCAGAACAGGAAGTCCCTCAGGAGCAGGCGGTTGAAATCCCGGTTGAGGATTGGAGCCATGAATTGGGCAAAAATCTGAAAGAGCTGAAAAGCATAGAAATCAGAAAGGCGGTAAAAGACGATCAGTCGGGAACTTTTTCGATTGAAATGGGCGAGGGAAAAGGGATGAAATTCATCCTTTGGGGCAGCCAGCAACTGGACGAAAAGGAAAGAATGATGGTGGAAGCCAATCTCCACATGTTGCTGGATCCGCAGGCCAATTCTTCAGGTGAAGCGGGTGGGGAAGGTCTGGGTATGGATTTGGGATTGCCAGCCGGGATGCAGCCGCCGATTCCTTTGCGTCAGGAAAGCACGCCTGAACTGAGTTGCATCCTGCACATGACCGCAGGTCTGGCCTCTGTGATGAAGGGAGATACCCTGAATGCGAGCCGTCAGTTTGATCAGGCGCTGGCCGCCTGCCCGCTGGAGGAAGGAGGCTCCAACCTGTTTCTGGCCCATTATTTTAAAGGAAAATTTGCCCTGCAACAGGGTAAAGTGGAGGCCGCCAGCCAGGCCTTCCAAATGGCATTGCTCAACGCGCCGCCCGATACCACCATCAAATCCAACCTGGAAAGGCTGATTGAACGATTGGCTCTGGGCGAATATCTGGCTGAAAGGGACCTGAAGGGCAAAAATGGCAAAACCCAAATCCTCAATGCCGCAAACCTGAACGATTCCAGGATAAAATTTCCCGAACCCACTGAACATGTGCCTGTCACGGGCGAATTGTACGACCAGGATGCACCTGCTGACGCAGACAGCGTATATTATCAGCGGGTAGATCGTTTTGGAAAACATTTTCGGGTCTTGCGCGGAGGCGACTGGGGCATCGTGGACTATTCGGGCAAAGAACTCGTGCCCTGCGAATACCTCTGGATTGAACAACTGAGCGAAGGCCTGGCCTGGATTCGCAAAGACAGCCTTTTTGGCTTCATCGACCTGGACGGAAACTGGCTCGTACCCCTTAAGTATGCCTTTGCGGGAGATTTTTCTGAAGGAATTGCCCTGATCAAGCGGGGAAATCTTTACGGTTACATCAACCGCAAAGGAGAGGAAATCATTTCTCCCCGTTTTGAAGATGCAGAAGGCTTCCGCGAAGGGCTGGCTTTGGTGAAACAGGGTGGAAAATTTGGCTACATAGATAAACAGGGTAAATACCTGTTTACGCCTCAGTTTCAGGAAGCAAATCTCTTCAAAAGCGGCCTGGCCGCAGTGGAAAAGGAAGGAAAGGCTGGCATCATCGCCCGTGACGGGTCCTGGCAAATCAAACCCATCTATCAATCGGCCGTGGCGATGGGTGAAAACTGGATTCTGCTGAGCAGTGAGGAAGGGGAAAGATTATTTGACGTAAAAAATAAATCACTTTCTGAAACAGCTTATGATCAGGTGGAGGAAGTGGAGAGAATTGGATTTCTGGTTCGCAAGGGCGGAAAATCCGGCCTGCTGCATTCTGACGGCAAAATCTGGATTGAGCCTCAATTTGCAGAATTGATTCAGGCCGGGGACCAAGTGATGAAAGCAAGATCAGGTCAGAAATGGAAGTTAATTAATTTACAAACAAATAGTTACCGGGTTTCAGATCAATCTTTTGATGAAATTGGGGAAGAATTCGAAAATCTCATCAGAATCAGATCAGGAAGTAAGTTTGGGTTTACGGATACCCACGGACAACTGATTATTCCTGCAAAATTTGATTCTGCGGGAAATTACTTTTCCAATATGTGCAGCGTCTGGGAGAATGGCCGCAACACTTTCATCGACAAGCAGGGAAAATGCATTTTGCATTGTGAGTGACCTTTGACCAAAAGACTTTTGAATTGGGACACCTGGTCTGAATTTTCATTCTTCCTCTTGCGGCAATTCCCGAATTTCACTTGCGATCAAAAGGTAATCCACCAGGGGTTTCAGGTGCATCCATTTTTCCGGCAATTTCCACCACCACCTGAGATTGATCCCCGAAAACGGTTCTCCAATCCACAATTCATACACCACTCCGTCAATTCCCCAGGATGTACTTTCGGGGTCCAGAGGCATAGGTGTGCGGGTTGCCTGCTGGTATAATTTAAAAAATTCCTCTTCCTCCACCCCAAAAGTGTGATAGGTTACCAGTGGATTTTTATCGAAATAAAGATAGGTGGCCAGAGCCCGTTCAAAGTTATTGGGATCAAGATCATAACGCCGTTTCCAGGTCCTGCGAAAACATTTCAGTCTGCCCTTGCGATCCATGGAAATTGTAACCGCGGAATAGTCACCCGAAGCGGGTTTGTGGATCAGTTGCAGCCCCTTACGGGGCCTTTGGGTCAATATTTCGAGGGCTTTGCGCTCAATGGCTTCTTCCCATGAATTTTCCATGGGTCAGCGCAGCAAGGTGAGATTTCCAGCCCGTCTTTCCTTGAGCAATTCGCCTTCACCACTCCAGTACTGCAATTCCACCACCCAAAAATAAACGCCTTCATTGGCCATGGCGCCCCCGTTGATGGAACCGTCCCAACCTTTATTATTGAGCTGAGAAATTTTATTTCCCCAACGGTCGTAAATCCACATGTTATAGTATTCCACCCCGCTCACATTGAAGGGCAAAAAGACTTCGTTGAAGCCATCCCCATTGGGAGTGAACACGTTGGCCACGTCCAGAGAGCAGGCTTCCACCTCAAAGCGAATAGAATCGCACACCACAGGCGTAAGCGCACAACGCGAAGTATCGCGGCCGCACACCACCATATCAAAGCCCTGCAATTGTTCGTAGCAGCTGGGATTCCAGCAAACCGTGATCAGCAGGGGATTGGTGCCTGTCCAGGTCAGTTGAGCCTCATTTCCATAGCCAAATTCAGGATTGAAAGTAGCGGAAACGCCTTCAACCACCAGGGAATGCCAGAGCGAATCTGGATCTTCCAGGACAAAATGAAAGCAATAATCTTCCCCAATGGGTGGCTCGCTGATGGTAATGGTATCGAGCAGATTGAGCCCGCTCAGATCGCGGGTCAGGGTGGGAGGACGGTTGTCAGGTTCCCTCACCTGAATGTAAATGGTGTCAAATAGGAAATTATCAGGAGTACAGTCAAAGGTGTCTTTGGCCGCAGAAACCACCCGCAAAAGCTGGTTGACGTATTCACAACCCGGGGTAAAGCAAACCGTTCCTGCAAGTTCATCCAGGGTCCAGATACTGTCGCTGATGGAAACGGTATGCCCTGAAGGATTGCCGCCCGGCATTTGCTGCACCTCAAAATCAATCTCCAGATAAGAAGTGCCCACCGTGTCAATCAGGGTAAACTGATAGCAGGCTGCGCTGTCTGCCGCAATAAAAAGGGTGTCGCCAATGAAAATATCCTGCGGGAAGAAATTGCGGGTATAAACCGGGGGCGGATTGATTACATCGTTCACAAACACATAAACCGTGTCATAATTCGACGCTTCCTGATTGCAACGGTTGTCCTGGGTGCCTTTGGCGATCAGCATCCACATTTCATTCACATTGATACAGGCGGGAGTCCAGCAAACTTCCACCGTGATGGAATCCCCGTTGTCAATCAGGGTATTCAATTTGGCTTTAGGCGAGCCAAGAACCTGTCCGCTTAAGTTTTGAATTTCAAATTCATAACTGATTCCAGCTGAAGGAAAGGTATCGTTCACGGTAAAAGTATAGCAGATGGTATTGTGCACGTCCACATACAAGGTGTCATTCACAAAAATGACCGTGCTGTCGTGGTAAACGACTGGCGGCGGATTGGGCAAGGAAGGCACCCGGATGTACAAAATGGCCCGGTCCTCATTGTCGGGTGGACAAAACGAATTATCATCCCCAATCAGGGTCAGGCGATACAATTTACCCATATTACTGCACCCGGCTGTCCAGCAGGTGTGGAGGGCCAGACTGTCTGAAAAGCGGGTAAGGGTGGTAGGCGGGGCCGAAAATGCCGAACCCCCGATCTGCTGGAAAATCATTTTATAACCCAACTGATTGGAATCCAGTGAATCCGTGACCCACCAGTCGAAGCACATGGAGGAATCAACGGGTACAATGATCGTGTCGCCGTTGTGATTTGTGGTACTCAGGTCGTATCCCACTTTGGGCTCCACAATGGGCGGCGGCAGAATGGTAATGTAAACCGTGTCGTAAGCATGGTTGGTATTGATGCAGCCCGCCTGGTCCTTTCCGCCAATGATGAGCGGAATGGTCTGCCCGATATATTCGCAGGCTGGTGACCAGCAAATTTCTGCAAAAACAGGGTTGGTGGTGCCGGGTATGATGGAAAAGCTGGCTGCTGGCGGGAAAAAGGATCCTCCCCCAAACTGTCCACTCACGGGAAAGCTGATCACTTTATCGGTCAGAACAGAGTCAATCACCTCAGTGATGTAGCAAAAGTTCGTGCCTGCAATGGCATAAATGGTGTCATTGCTGTAAGTGGCCGAGGAAATACCATTGGAAGTGGTGTCCACCCCGGTCAGATCGTGATAAGCAAAGGGAGGTTCGCCCTGGGGAAGGCAGTTGAGGGCATGAATCTGGAAATCGCGGCGGGTACGGGAAAGTAATTGTCCGTTGCGCCAGTCTTCCACCTCAATTGCGACGACGTAAATGCCAGTTTGAGCAGGGTGCAATTCCAGAAAACCCGTTTGGAGGTCAATATTGGCAAAACTGCCCGGCCCGAAGGGGTTCTGGGCGTTGTACGCACCATTCAGGTACTGCACCGTCTGGTAAGGCGGCGGACCCATGGGGTTGTTGAAGGGGGCCACAATGGGACCAGGGGTTCCGTTTCCGGCACCCACTCCAAAAATATTCAGACCCGTGTAAGGATGCACGAGGTGATAAACCAGGGAATCTCCGTCAATGTCTGAGGCCGAATGGTCAAAGCTGAAAGTGGTGCCTGCACAGATAAAGGTGGGCAGCAGGTTGTTGAAGGTGGGACTGCTGTTGCAGTTGGATAATTCGGGGCCTGGCACATGTGCCAGGAAGGTGATGCCTTCGTCCAGCGGGGCGAAAAGGTTGGTGATATTGGCATTGCGGCAGCAGCGGGCCCAGGCCAGGTCGTACCCTCCAGGAATGGGAGGGAGCTTCACATCAACTTTGTATTCACCTCTTTGCACACACAGGTTATAAGGAGTAGCCATGCAGGAATCCCAGCCAGTGGGTTCTATTTCGGGCGGAATTCCGACCGGGAGGAACATTTGCACGGTTCCCCAGTTGCCGCCCGGGTTATTACTGGCAAATACAAACAGATGCAAAGGGCTGTCAAAGTCAGCTTCAGCGGCCGGCGTACAGTCGCGGTACATGACCAGGGTGATCTCGTAAATATGTTCTACGTCGTCAACGCATTCGTAAGTAAGGTCGGCCCCGATAATGTGGGTGGCTTTGGAGGTGGAAAATACCACTCCCAACAAGAGTAAAAGCACCTGTATTTTAGCAGGCAAAGAGAAGGAAATCCTTCTGGTGATGTCCATAGGAATCGATTAGCGAAGATTTAAATTACCATTTAGCAAGCAAATCTACAAAACAGGTGCGGAGTTAGTAATATTCAAACGAATAAACAATCTGAATCGTTTGTGCGTGCGGCAAATATTTCGGGCTTTGAGGGAAGCAGGAAAGGTTTTTGCGAATTTTGATTGATTTAGGGGAATGGATGGAAGAGATTACCGTGCTTTTTACCTGAATTTAAATCAAATTTGACCCTGTAAATCAGAAAAATTGAAAAATAATTCCCTTCTCAGATGCTCTCCTCCCCGAAAACGAAAAATAGTAGGTGAATATGTTGGAAATTATTTTTGGGGAAAACCCAAAATATTTATATTTGCAGTCCTTTAAAAACAAGAATAGTAGAAAAAGATAAGTAATGGCCAATCATAAATCAGCACAAAAGAGGATTCGTCAAAACGCTCACAGAAGGCTTCGCAATCGCTTCAAGCTTTCCACGACCCGTACTGCCATCAAAAAACTGCGCAACGAGTCTGACGCATCCAAAGCCGCCGAAATGTTCCCCGGCGTTGCTTCTCTCATTGATAAGTGTGTGAAACACAACATTTACCACAAAAACAAAGCAGCTAACCTCAAAGGTAAGCTCCAGCGTCACGTCAACGGTCTCTGAGATCCGCTGACCCAACGATAAACAGAACCTCCCGAAAACCCGGGAGGTTTTTTTATGCTTTTTATTTTTCGGAAATGTTACTTTTTGATTTTTCTTTCCAGGAAAAAACTGCTTTGAATGTGAATTGGAATGGGATTTTGACAGGGTTGTAGTCAAAATTACCTGCTTTTGCCCGTTACTTTTTGAAAATGCTTTCCATTTTTACCTGGATGTCCTGGTTTAATTTCGGGCATGTCATATTACGAAATCAAACCCATTAAGGAGTGGCGGGTAGAGGACCAGCCCCGTGAAAAACTGGAAGACCGGGGCATGGATGCCCTCACGGATTCTGAATTGGTGGCCATCATTCTGCGTACTGGCAGCCAGACTGAAAATGCGACTGCCCTGGCCCGGCGCACCCTCGACCATTTTGGGAGTCTGGGGAAATTTGGATCGGCCACCCTGGGCGAGTTACTGAAAATTCCTGGAATTGGCAGGGCCAAAGCCACTGCGATCATGTCGGCCTTTGAACTGGGACGCAGAATTGACCGGCTGGAAATCAGGGATTTGCATTACACTTCATCCAACATGTCGGCCCGCCATTTACGCAGCCGCATTGGTCACCTCGACCATGAAGAGTTTTATGTGCTCTATTTCAATAATAATCTGCAACTGGTGGGCGAAGAGCGCATTTCGCAGGGAGGCCTTACCTCTACCACCGTGGATTTGCGCCTGATTTTCAAGCAAGCCATTATGCGCAATTCGCCCCGCATTGTCATTGGTCACAACCACCCCAGCACCAATATTCAGCCCAGTCAGCAAGATGATCTGCTGACCCGTAAAATTTGCCAGGCCGGCCAGTTGATGGACGTACGGGTGATGGACCACATCATTGTCTGTAATAATGCCCGATTCTACTCCTATGCAGATATGGACCGTATGCCCAGGCTCTGAACGGGCAATTTCCTTTCAGGAAACGGGAAGCAGTTCGTTGAATTTGCCTATGAATTCGTCGCAAAATTCGTAGTCGAGTTCGCCACTGGATTCCTCCACCCAGGGTCCCAGGGAAAAGGCAAACGGGCGAACGCCCTTTTTCTGCAGCAAGTGCCAGATGGGGTCAGGGTCCTGAAATTTCAGGATGCAGCGTTCCGTCAGTCCCAGAGCGGCCAGATCATCCCAAAGGGAATCTTCCATACTGTCCAGGCTGATTTCAAACAAGGCAGAAGGAAATTTTGCCGCCGTTTCCTGGATCAAAGTCAGGCCTGCTGACCCTGACCGCAGATTTTCCTGTGAACGGAAAATCAGTTTACCAGGCAAATGCGCCAGGTTTTCACGGGGATAATCCAGTGGAACAGAAATATGCTCCAATTCAACCACCTCCAGATCGCTTTTAATTTCTGCGGGGTCGTCGTAGCCATACTCACCAATGAGTTCGGGACCAGACAACCAGGGGCGGATTTCACGGATCACTTCCACGGAAACTTTTTTGGAATTGCCCCGTTCCAGGGAAAACGCCTGCAAAAAGATTCCCACCGCAGCACAATAACGTGCATCGTGCAAATTGGTCAGCTCGCTGATCTTGAGTTCTGGTCTCATGACTTTATTCATTTTCACAAAAATAATAAAAGAAAATGGTTCTGAACTTTTTCCAACAAAGGGGTTCGAATCCTCCTGATAAATCCAGAACTGCCTTTTTATCAAGGGATTATTTCCGCCCACTCTGATTTTTGTGGACAAATTTTTCGCTCTGCTTAAAGATTGCAAGATTGTTATGGGTTGAACTCTGAAATCACCTGCAAAGCGAATTAATTCAAAAATGTCATGCCCGAAATCAAGGATTACCAGGTTGTGTCGTGCGTCCTGCGGACTGGTCAGGAAATTTTTGCCTTCCTTACTTCAGAGTCGCTATGGGTTGATCTGGACAACCTTTCCCTTTTGACAAGGCTTCCAGAAAATGATCTGAAAATAATTCTGGAGCGGGATTGTTCTGATCCTGCCTCGCGGATTTTTATAGCTGGAAAAGGTCAATTGTACAGTTTTCAGGTGGCAAATTTTCTGGGGAAATTATATTGTTCTGAAAATTGCCAGGAGTTTTACCAGTGGGGGCGACAAACCCTGGAAAAATATACGGCCAATCCCGGTCGCAATAAATCACCCAAAAGGGATCTCTATTCACATTTTGATCAGATTTTGAAAAAGGCCCTCGCCTTCAATCCAAAGGCACTTTTGTAGGCGTCTGCTTCAATCTTTTGATCAGGGTGTCGGCCAGAAACTCATTGACCCAGGCAGATGGATGTTGATCAAATGCATTTACAGTCAATAATTTGGGATGCTCCATCTCAAGCAAAGGTGCCAGGTTGAGCACCTCCCAGCCGCGAAAATTAAGCCATTCTTCCATACCCTTCAGCCAGGGCTGAGAGACCTTTACATCGCCCATCAGCGGAAAAAGGACTGCCAGCGGGCGGTTGAGACTGTCGCCGGTCAGGAAGCGGTCGGCTGGCCCCCAATCCTGGTTGATGTGGGCCTTGAAAACTGCCCTGTTTTGAAAAGCGCGGTTTAAATAACCCGCATATTCGCCGTCCTCGCCATGGTGAATCCATTCGCATTTCAACCAATTGAGGAAGAAAGAATAATGGGTCAAAAAATGCGGCCAGTCCTCCAGATAGCTTTGGGAGGGAATGAAATCCAGTTCGAGCCCATTGTCCTGCGCCTGGCGGTGAATGTCGTTGGGGTTCCAAAAAACCACCATCTGCTCGGGTATCCAGCCAATTTTTTCCAGATTTTCCCATTGATTGGCAATATCTGAGCCAGGAACGCCCAGGTTATACACCTCATAATCTGTTGATTGGGCCAGAAGTTCGGAGGTGCGCTCCTCCCTTTTTTCAATGCCCCAGCCATAGGCGAAGGAATCACCCAGCAAAAAAAGAACTTTTTTGCCTTCAGGATGCTTAGGAGGAATTTCCCGCTCCCGCATGCCCATGGAATTCAATCCCCCCAGATAACGGTTGTTCCAGCTGATCTGCGAAAAACTGTCGGGAAAAGCGCCCCGCGATTTCACCTGAAACATGAAAATCATTTCCAGCAACAAAAAAACCACCCCCAGCGCATATTCCAGGGTTGCCAGGTTGCGGATGATTTTCCCAAGTTCCAACGGATTTTTAACCACCCAAAGGTGAAAGGTACGGGTGTATTGTACCAGCAGGGAAAAAAGCAGAATCAGTCGAATCAGCTTGAATTTGCAGGTAAAAATGCGGTTTCCGGCAAAAAGAGCCAGAAAAAAGAAGGCTGTGAATAACAAATTGAAGTTGGGCGAAGTTTGAAAGAGAACCTGCAGGGAAACCCGTTTGCGCAGGAGGTAGAAAAAGCAAATCAGCAGCAATAAATTCACCAAAACGACGAAAGGAAGGGCTTTTTCCCGCAGAAATTCGTCCTGAATACCCAGCTTCAGGGTCAGGGGATTTCCCAAAAGGATGAATCCCGCCGAAAGCCAGGCTTGCCAAAGGTAGGTTCGGGAGACAGGTTTCGTCATTGAGCTAAAATTAACAAAATCGGTGAAAAGCCCGGCGGCATAATTGCAATTGAGAAAAGTATAACCCAACCCATGTCAAACTATTGCCCGATTCCCCAAATATCCCTTCCTTTTTACTAAATTTGCGGCCTATGAGCACATCAGCAAAAACATTCAAACGATTTACAGTTACCTCGGCCCTCCCTTATGCCAACGGTCCCCTGCACCTGGGCCACCTGGCCGGCGCCTACATCCCGGCCGACATTTATGTGCGCTACCTGCGGGCCCGCGGTCGCGATGTGCTTTTTGTCTGCGGCACAGACGAACACGGGGCGGCCATCAACATCCGCGCCCGCAAGGACAACCTGACTCCCCAGGAGGTGGTCGATAAATATTACGAAATCATCAGCGCGGGCTTCAAAGGCATGAACATCAATTTTGATGTGTTTTCCCGCACTTCTAAAAAAATTCACCACGAAACAGCCAGCGAATTCTTCCTGAAATTTTATAACGAAGGAAAATTCATTGAGAAAAGCATAGAGCAGCTCTACGATCCTGAAGCTCAGATGTTTCTGGCCGACCGTTTCGTGACGGGCACCTGTCCCAAATGTGGGCATCCATCTGCCTACGGCGACCAGTGCGAAAAATGCGGCAGTTCACTCAGCCCCACGGATCTGATCGACCCAAAATCCACCATTACAGGCGCTACGCCCACATTGCGGGAAACCAAGCACTGGTACCTGCCTTTGGACCAATATCAGGAAAGGCTGGAAAAATTTATTCTGGAAGATCATACTTACTGGAAGCGAAACGTATTTGGTCAGTGTAAATCCTGGCTGAAGGAAGGCCTGCAGCCCCGCGCCATCACCCGCGACCTCGACTGGGGAGTGAAAGTGCCCGTTGAAGGCGCCGAAGGTAAAGTGCTGTATGTCTGGTTTGATGCGCCCATTGGTTACATCAGCGCAACCCGCGAATGGGCAGAAGAGCACAACCAGGACTGGAAAAAATGGTGGCAGGACGATGATACGGCCCTGATTCACTTCATTGGCAAGGACAATATTGTCTTCCATTGCCTCATCTTTCCCGCCATTCTCATGGGTCACGGCGATTACATCCTGCCCGAAAACGTACCTGCCAACGAATTTCTGAATCTGGAGGGGGAAAAACTCTCCACTTCCCGCAACTGGGCCATTTGGGCGCATGAGTTCATTGAGGAATTTCCCGACAAAGTGGACGTAATGCGCTATGTGCTGACCGCCAATATGCCCGAACAAAAGGATTCTGACTTTACCTGGAAGGATTTTCAGGGCCGCAACAAGGATCTGGCTGACGTTTTGGGAAATTTCATTCGCCGGGCGGGGGTGCTCACCCACAAATACTACGAAGGCAAATTGCCAGAGGCAAAACTGACCGCAGATCAGGAGCAAATCCTGGGCGAAGCCCGCGAGTTGCTGGGCGAAGTGGCTCAAAATATCGAAAATTTCCGCTTCAGGGATGCGCTCAAAGCGGCCATGGACATTGCCACCAAAGGCAATAAATACCTGGCCGACTCTGAGCCCTGGCAGGTGATCAAAACTGACCCCGAAGCGGTCAAAGGCATCATGGTGACCTGCATTCAACTTGCAGCCCTGTTGCCTTTTGCTTTTGGCCCATTCATGCCTGAAACGGCGGAAAAAATTTCCCAAAGTCTGGGTCTGGTTGGTGGAAGCTGGGATACGGCTCTGCAAAGCAGCCTGTTGGTTTCAGGCCACGTGATCGGGCCAGTGGGAGAGGTTTTGTTCAATAAAATAGAGGACAGCGTGATTGAAGCCCAGGTCGAAAAGCTGAAAGCCAACGCCGCAGGTGGAGCGCCTGAAGCCGTGAAAGTGGCCGAATTCAAGCCTGAAACCACGTTTGATAAATTTCAGGAAATGGATCTGCGGGCCGTGACCATCACCGCGGCCGAGCAACACCCCAATGCCGACCGCCTGCTCAAACTCACCGTGGATACGGGCCGCGATGTGCGCACCGTGGTTTCGGGTGTGGCCGAATTTTTCAAACCCGCCGACCTGATTGGCAAACAGGCCCTGCTGCTGGCCAACCTGGCTCCCCGAAAAATTCGCGGGATCGAAAGCCAGGGCATGCTGCTCTTCGCAGAAGACAGCGAAGGCAAACTGACCCTGGTCAGCCCGGCTAATCCCGTGAATAACGGATCCACGGTAGCCTGAGCCATGAGCGCTCCCGAAAAAAAACCATTTTATAAAAAGTGGCCATTTCGGGCGATCACGGGTGGGGTAATTCTGGCCGGATTTGGCTTTTTCATTTGGTTCATCCTGGTATTTTACCATACCACGCCCTTCAGTCACACGATTTTCAACCTGAAATTCAATACAGGCAATCGTCTGGATTTCCTGACGGGCAGGTTTTCCTACACCCTGGGCGACGAGGTGAGCGGCGAGGCAAATATGTCTCCACCAGGCGCTTGCGAATTTGCCTGGTACCCGATCGACAGCGCGGTTTCCTTTCCGTCGCCTGAGGAAGTGGATGTCACAGAAAAAATCAGCCAAGGTCACGCCTCCATTGACGGAGTGAACTGGGATAAGACTTTTAACTTTCGTCCTCAAAAACCAGGCTGGTACGTGATCAGAATGGGGGGAGAGAAAAACGCGGTCTATCGCAGCATTGTGGTTCATCCTGATACGGGCCAGATCACGAATAAAATTGCCTACATTTTCCCCACCAACACCTGGCAGGCCTATAATTACTGGGGCGGCCAATCCATTTATACCCGCAATGCGACAGACGTCGTCTCAACCAACCGTCCTTTGGAGGCTACGGATCCTTATTTGAAACGCACTTTGGTCAATTATCCCATTTATTACCAATCCATTTCCCGCGACAGGATCGTGCTCAAATTCCTCGATTCCCTTGGCCTGGGCTACGACCTCTACTCAGACGAGGATTTTCACCAAAGCGGCGACTGGATGAAAAAATACAAAGCTGTGGTGATTGGGAATCATTCTGAATACTGGTCGGAAAATATGTTTGATCACCTGGAATCCTACCTGGAAAGTGGAGGATCATTCATTTGTCTGTCGGGAAATACTGCTTTCTGGAATACAGAATTTCTGCCCGGGACGGGTAAAATGCAGGTGATTCGGGAAGAATGGAACAGCTGGATTGACAAAGAGGGCGAAAAAACGGGTCTTTTGGGCACCCACACCCATCTCATGAGTTTTCATACCTACGCTCCTTACGAAGTAAAAGCAGACACCAGCTGGCTTTTGGCAGGTACGGGCCTCAAAAACGGGGATTTATTTGGAGAGAAAAGCAGCACTTACGACAACAGCATTTCCTATCTGGGCATTCATGGGCTGTGGAGTTACCTGCTGGGGCAGGAAAAATACGGGGCCGCTTCGGGCCACGAGATCGACCGCACCAATGCTTTCACCCCGGCCAACTGGGTGACCGTGGCTGCTGGAAAAAATGCCGAAGGCATTTTTAACGGGGAAGTCTATCCCGATCCGGCCCTGGATTGGGACGGGCGGGGCGGGGCCGAACTGGGCTGGTATCGTCACCCGGCGGGTGGCATCGTCTTCAACGCGAGTTCAATTTCCTTTACAGGTGCCATTCCCTACGACCCCAAAATCCGCATTCTCCTGACCAACTTATTTACCAGAGTAACCGCTTCACCCAGCGAAAAAGACCCCTCACTCATTCTGCCTCCCTGAGTTGAAATCCGGCATCAATTCTGCAAAAGAATTGGCATGGAAATTCAATTTCACAAATTCTCAAACCCACCAAGAAATTTTATTAAATTGAAAACCAGTCAATTACAAAAAAATTAAAAACAAGTAGGGTCCACTGAAAAAGTCATAAACAATTCAATGTGAATTAGTTGTGTTGATTTTTATACCTCAAAGTGCAAACTTATGGTCATCAGATGATCAAAACCTTTGCACATGATCCGTTATAAGAGCCCCAAACAACTAAGTCTTGAGCTATTCAAATCCCCTTTTGAACGGGGTTTGGATGCTAAAAATCGCTGGGTAAAGCTGTCCCGAAGCCTTCCCTGGGACGAGATGGCCTCCATCTATTATCACAAGATGAGTTCTGACCAGGGAGCTCCAGGCAAGGATGCCAGAATCATGATTGGGGCAGTGATCATCAAACACAAGCTAAAGCTATCAGATCGGGAGGTGATTCAGCAGGTTCTGGAAAACCCTTATTTGCAGTATTTTCTTGGTTTGGAGCGATTTACGAATAAGCCTGTCTTTGATCCGAGCCTGTTCCCAACCATTCGTAAGCGATTGGGAGTAGCGCAGTTCGAGGCTTTGAATGAAGAGATTTTGATCAAGGCGGGCTTGGTTGAGCGCAAAGAGGATGAACCTGAACCACCTAAAAATGACGGAGGTGGGACCGATTCAGATGATGATCAGGAGGCCGAAAAGAAAGAGGCGGAATTACGTGAAAAGCCAAGAAAAGGCAAGCTGCTCATTGATGCGATGGTTAGCGAGCAGATGATCAAACACCCTACTGACCTGGACCTGCTCAATGACAGCCGCGAAGAAGCAGAACGCTTGATTGACCTCTTGTATGTCCCAATTCCGGGAAAATTGAAGCCCAGGACCTACCGCAAAGCAGCCAAAAATAAATACCTGGCTGTGGCCAAGCAGAGCAGGAAATCGAAGAGGACGGTTCGAAAGGCGATCCGCAAACAGTTGGGCTATCTCAAGCGTGACCTGGGCATTCTGGATGAGATTTTGGACCAATATCCCGATCGATTTGAGCGCTTTACCCAACGGGACTTGAAGATTTATTGGGTGATTCAACACATCTATCAGCAGCAAAAGTCCATGTATGAAAACAGAATCCACACCCACTCAGACCGTATCGTAAGCATTTATCAGCCCTGGGTACGTCCCATAGTGACGGGGAAGGCTTTTCCCAAAGTCCAGTTCGGATCGAAAAGCTCGGTCAGTCTGGTTGATGGATTTGCCTCAGTACACAAAATTGATTGGGACAATTATAATGAAGGGGGCGACTTGCAGGGCCAGGTCAAAGATTTTGTCGAACGGCATGGTCATTACCCCGAATCAGTAGTCACAGAT
Organism: Bacteroidia bacterium; assembly: GCA_020635905.1. Taxonomy (GTDB): domain Bacteria; phylum Bacteroidota; class Bacteroidia; order J057; family JADKCL01; genus JACJYV01. Next base: position 596,672 of record JACJYV010000002.1, on the reverse strand, counting down.
CAAAAATATGGGACCAGGGAGAATCGAAAATGGCTCAAGGAACGGGGCATCCGCTATTCAGGCAAGGCCCTGGGCAGACCCAAAAAGAACCCGGCCCCCGAAGAGATCCAGCTCAAAAAGCTCAAAAAACAGGAAAACAACATGCGCAGCCAGATTGAAGGTAAATTTGGCCAAGGCAAAAATGGCTATGGCTTGAGAAAGATCCGGGCCCGCCTGTCTGATACCAGTGAAAGCTGGATTGCAGCCATCTTCTTCGTAATGAACCTGGAATGGTTCTTACGTTCGACTTTTTTCAATTACCTGATCCATATCGGGACCAGAGGCAACCTTTGGTCAGCCTTTTTGAAATTGAAAGCCCAAATCAGGGAGATATTTGGATATTTTGAAGTCACAGCCCATATAGAGCCGAAATTTGGCGGGGTTCGTGGGTGACTTTTTCAGCAGGCCCCAAGTAATAACATTTAATGTTTAAACACGTAAATTTGAACACGATTTGATCATTATACCAAACAAAATAAGACAATCATGAAAAAGACCATTTTTACCACCCTTGCCCTGATCCTGATCGCAGGATTTACCTTTGCCCAAAACTGGAAGCTTGATAACTCACACTCCAGCGTGAATTTCGAGATTACCCACATGGTGATTTCAACCACCACGGGTCAGTTCAAAGAATTTGCCATCGACTTCAAGCAGGGTAAACCCGATTTTTCAGGCAGCTCTGTGGTGGCAACCCTGCAAACGGCCAGCATCAACACGGACAATGAGCAGCGCGACGGCCACCTCACTTCGCCCGACTTCTTTGACGCTGAAAAATACCCTACCATTACCTTCAAAAGCACTTCTTTTGACCGGGTTTCTGAGGGAAAATTCACCATCAAAGGCGAGCTGACCATGCACGGTGTAACCAAAGAAGTGACCTTCGCGGCCAAACTCAACGGTACGGGCAAAGACCCCTGGGGCAACACCCGTTCAGGATGGAAAGTGACCTCCACCATCAGCCGCGGCGATTTTGGACTGGAGTGGAACAAAACCCTGGAAACGGGCGGCGTGCTGGTGGGTGACGAAGTTGAAATCACGGTCAACGCAGAGTTCATTCAGGGAAAATAAAACCTGGAATTTCTTCCACGAATCCCTGGTTTGAGCGATCTTAGACCAGGGATTTTCTTTTGGGGGACCTCTAAAAACCTGGAATCTCCGCGTTGGGCTTGGCCTTCTGTGTTTTTAGAAATCCCCGTTTATTTATCTTTAATCAAATAGTTATGGCAGTTAACATCATTCCCGTTGCTTACCAGGCCGAAGGAGCATTTGACTGGGGCAACATCCTCGAAAACAAACCTGTGGGTTTTCCTCAGGAAGAGGGCGGAGTTAAATCCTTTTCCACCTTATTTTACTGGGCTCACGCTTTCAGTAAAGGTGGCGGAGAAATTGGTCTGCACCCCCACAAAGGCTTTGAAATTCTCTCCTACGTATTGAAAGGCGAAATTCAGCACTACGATACCCTGCTGAAAAAGTGGATTCCTTTGAAAGAAGGTGATTTGCAGATCATACGCGCAGGCTCGGGTGTTTCCCACGCAGAACGCCTGGGGCCCGACTCAGAAATCTTTCAGATTTGGATCGATCCGGGCCTGCACCGCACCCTTTCACTGCCTGCTTCCTATGATGACTTTTCGGGCAATGACTTTCCCCAAAGCCAGGAGAATCAGGAAAAAAGAATCCATTTCACAGGTGAAAACAGTCCTTTGAAAATGATGGGCGACGCCCAGTTCGAACGCAGGTATTTTGCCGAAGGCAAGGCCCAAATTGAGATTCCTGCGGGGAAAATCCTGGCGGCTTACGTGATTGAAGGTGAATTCAAACTGGAAAACGGTCAAAAAGCTGGGAAAGACGACTTTATTCAGGTAATGGATCAGGAAATCATTGATTTGAATGTACTTTCTTCCGGAAATTTGTTTCTTATCTTTGTTCCAGCCAGACCAGCCTATCAAACCTATTTAAATAACTGAGCTAAAATGAAACTGGAGGATGAAATAAAGCAGAAAAGTTTCCGCAATCCGCAGCAGAAACTTGTGATCAACATCATTTATACCTACAACTGGTTGACTTCCCAGATGCAGGCCAGTTTCAAACGCTCAGGATTAACCATGCAGCAGTATAATGTGCTGCGCATTTTACGCGGGCAATATCCCAACCCTTCGCCACTGACCCTCATCCGCGACCGCCTGCTGGATCGCCAGTCTGATGTGTCGCGCCTGCTGGATCGCCTCGTGACGAAGGGTTGGATTACCCGGGAAAATTGTCAGGAAGACCGTCGCAAAATGGACGTGTTAATCAGTGAGTCGGGACTGGAATTGCTGAGCAAATTAGATCAGGAGGTCAACGATCTCGAGTCCGTGCTGAGTGAGCTCGACGATGCTGAAGCAACCCTGCTCAGCGATTTACTGGATAAATTGCGGGGCTAACTCAGTTGAGCAAAGCCTGAATTTCGGCCAGGGTTTTGGGCTCAACCACCCGCGTGGTAGGCGCAATGGATTTGATCAGCTTTCCATCCCGTCCAATCAGGAATTTTTGGAAATTCCACTTCACTTCGCCGTCATTTACCCCATTCAGTTTTTTGGTGGTCAGGAATTCGTACAAAGGATGCTTGTCCCTGCCCTTGACTGAAATTTTGGAAAACATGGGAAATTCAACCCCATAAATGGAAGTGCAAAACTGGTGAATCTCGTCGTTTGAGCCAGGTTCCTGTCCCATGAAATTATTGGCAGGAAAGCCCAGCACCACCAGACCCTTGTCTTTGTATTCGCGGTACAGATTTTCCAGATCCTCGTATTGGGGAGTCAAACCACACTTGGAAGCCACATTGACGATCAGCACCACCTTTCCCTGATAGTCGCTGAGGGAAACGGTTTCGCCGTCAATGTTCACCATGTCAAATTGATAAATTGTATTGCTCATGTTTTGCGCGGATAAATTTTGCAGAGCTACAAGAAGGAAAAAGGCTGCAAAAAGGGAAAAGAATTTCATGATTTTTTTCTTTGATTAACCCCGTTCAGGGGAAAAAGTTGGCAGGTTTTAAGGGCCTGATCAACAAAATTACCTAATTGTGAAATCACATACTGGAAAATATAATTAAATCAAGCACCATTTTATGAGTGGTACCCGTAGAGCCATGAGTGGTACCCCTACGGAAATAAGCGGTCAAAAATCCGGCCAAATTGTAGCTTTTGGTCCCCTGGCCGAATTTGCATTCTCAAAAATCATGTTTTTACTTAGCAGTCCCGAGAAAATACGGAACAAACCATGTTAGTAAAAACCCAAAGCGCAGCTGTCCAGGGGGTGGATGCGTTTACCATTACCATCGAGACCAACCAGGGCGGATCATTTGGATTCGAAATGGTGGGCCTGCCCGACAATGCCGTACGCGAATCCCGCGCCCGGGTCTATAACGCCATTCTGCACAATGGCTTTGAGTATCCCAAAGGGCGCATCACCATCAATCTTGCGCCCGCCGACATCAAAAAGGAGGGCTCTGCCTACGATTTGCCCATTGCCATTGGCGTGCTGGCCGCCAGCGGCCAGATCAAAAGAGGGCCCCTCGAAAAGTACATGCTATTGGGCGAATTGTCGCTGGACGGTATTTTGCAACCTGTCAAAGGCATTCTGCCCATCGCAATTCAGGCCCGCCAGGAAGGATTTCAGGGCATTCTCCTGCCCGAAGCCAACGCCTCTGAGGCAGCCATTGTCAACGGACTGGAGGTGATACCCATTCGCCATTTGCTGGATGCAACCCAGTTTCTCGACGGGAAAAAGTTTATCGAACCCCTGGTCAAAGATACCCGCCAGATTTTCAACGAAGCCCAGGTGAAGCTGGATGCCGATTTTTCGGATGTTAAAGGCCAGGAAAGTATCAAAAGGGCCCTCGAGGTGGCCGCGGCGGGCGGTCATAATGTGATACTGATAGGCCCGCCGGGTGCGGGCAAGACCATGCTGGCCAAGCGCTTACCTGGCATTCTCCCTCCCCTGACCCTTACAGAAGCTCTTGAAACCACGAAAATCCATTCTGTGGCTGGAAAACTGGGGAGTAATGCCACACTTTTTGCCCACCGTCCGTTCCGTTCGCCCCACCACACCATCTCTGATGTAGCATTGGTGGGCGGCGGCGGGCATCCCCAACCCGGCGAAATCAGTCTGGCTCACAACGGCGTCCTGTTTCTGGACGAACTTCCTGAATTCAAGCGCACCGTGCTGGAAGTGATGCGGCAACCGCTCGAAGAGCGGCGGGTCACCGTTTCGCGGGCCCGTTGTTCGGTCGATTTTCCCGCAAATTTTATGCTGGTGTCGAGCATGAATCCTTGCCCCTGCGGGTACTACAACCACCCCGACAAAGAGTGCATTTGCCCTCCCCAACTGGTACATCGCTACCTGGGCCGCATTTCTGGCCCCCTGCTTGACCGCATTGACCTGCATATTGAGGTAACGCCAGTCAATTTTGAGCAACTTTCTTCACGGCGGTCGGGAGAAACGAGTTCACAGGTGCGGGAGCGGGTAATCAAAGCCCGCGAAATTCAGACGGAACGCTTCCGCGACAAGCCAGGCATTCACAGCAATGCCATGATGCCTCCCAATCTGGTGCGCCAACTGTGTCCGCTCAATGCTGAATGCGAAGCCATGCTCAAAACTGCAATGGAGCGGCTGGGTTTTTCGGCCCGGGCATTCGACCGCATCACGAAAGTAGGGCGCACCATTGCCGACCTGGCGGGGTCGCCCACGATTGAGGCAAATCACATCGCCGAGGCCATCCAGTACCGGTCCCTGGACCGGGAAAGCTGGGCGGGTTAAAATACTGAGCGGGGAAATATCTACTTTCAATGAAATCCATGACTGGTTTGGTGCATATAAACGGATTGGAATTTTCAACGTTTTGCTGCCAGGAAAAAATAGAAATCATATAGAAAACCAGCATTTTCGTAGGATTTGGAGGTTAACCACCTGGTAAAACCAAAGCAGTTCCATTTTCATCCTAAAGGGTAGAGCCATGGGCCAATCTCTTCGCACAAGTCTAAGGTCACCCGGGGACGCTCGTTTTGCGGGCTTCCAGGCTGGAACACTTCAGGTGTCCAATCCAACCCACGTAGCATCAGCAGGATTGTGAATTGTTCCTTGAAAAATCCCAAACCAATCCCGTACCTTTGCAGCATGCAATTTCAGGAGATCATTGGGCAGCAAAAAGCCAAAGATGCCTTTTTTCAGGCAGTCGCAGAAAATCGGGTGCCCCATGCCCTGATCCTGAAAGGGAAGCCCGGGGTGGGCAACCTGCCCTTCGCCAATGCCATCGTGCAATACATGAATTGCGACAATCCCACGGAACGTGATTCATGCGGCAAATGTCCCAATTGCCATAAAATCCGCAAGGGAATTCACCCCGATGTACGCTTTATTCTGCCCGTCGTTTCCAAAATGGTGGACAGCAAGCAAATGATCTCAGATGATTTCTTTGCTGAATTCAGGGAAAAATTCTTTGCTGAACCCTACTTTTCCTTTACTGACTGGGTGCAAATCCAGGGAGGAGAAAATAAACAATTGGGGATCAGAATCCGCGAGATTCGTGAATTGAAGCGCAAGCTTTCCCTAAAAGCCTTTGAAGCGAAATACAAAGCGGTCATTTTCTGGAATGCTGAACTGATCAATCCCGAAGGCTCCAACGCACTGCTTAAGGTATTGGAAGAACCACCTGAGCGCACTCTCCTCATTCTCACGGTTTCAGATCCATCCAAACTGCTTACCACCATCAATTCCCGCTGCCAGCGCATCCAGTTGCACAGGATCAGTCACGACGACATGGTGGGATTTTTGGTGAAAAAACACGGATTGAGCGAAGAGCGGGCCGGCCAGGTCAGTCAGATTTCCGAAGGGAGCATCACCCGCGCAGTGGACCTGGTCAATGAAACCAACCGTAACCTGGCCGAATTATACCAATTCTGGATGCGGCAAAGCTTTGCGGGCGATTACGGGGAAATTCAGAAATGGGTCGAAAACATCAGCAAGGAAAGCAAGGAATTCCAGAAAATGTTTTTGGGCTATGCCCTGCAGAAAATCCGCGATTCCCTGCTTTTTTCCTTTAACATGGCCGAAATATCCCTGGCCAGCCCCGAGGAACGCGATTTTCACCAGAAATTCAGCAAATTTATCCGCCTCAACGGGGTGGACCAGATCGTGCGCCTCCTCGACGAAAGCCTGATGTATCTGGCCAGAAATGCCAATTCGCAAATGGTCTTCACGGTATTGTCCCTGCGAATACATTCGCTTTTAAGTGGAAAAGTCTTAACTTAGTTCTTTAAAACGAATCGTTCTTTTTACAAAAATTGTTGAACTATCGTGAGCTGTGCTTTTACCAGGAACTTACCTGCCTGCTCTGGAAAATACCTTTCCCACAGCCACTTAATATACAGGAGTACGAATAATGGGATGTGGAACCTGCGCTACGGGCGCATGCGGTACCACAACAGCTGGTTGCAACAGCAACGGAGGTTGTGGTTCCGGGGGATGCAATAAACTCAATTCATTTGATTGGTTTGCCGGCATGCTTCCTCCGGGAACGTCTGAAAATCAGGCGATTTATGAAGTCAGGTTCAAGAATACCCGCAAGGGATTCTATAGAAATACAAATGGTCTTCCCCTCATCACCGGCGATCTGGTGGTAGTGGAAAGTGACCGCGGATTCGATGTCGGGCAAATCTCTCTCAGCGGGGTGCTCGCCACTCTGCAAATGAGGAAAAAACGGGTTAAGCCCAAGGAAAGAATCCCCAAAATCTACCGTCTGGCCCTTGACGAGGACCTGGAAAAACTGAAGAAAGCCCGTTCACGGGAGCTTTCCACCATGATCCGCACCCGCGAGATCGTCAAGGAAATCGACCTTGAGATGAAAGTGAGCGACGTGGAGTTTCAGGGGGATAATACCAAAGCAATATTCTACTACATTGCCGACCAGCGCGTCGATTTTCGTCGTCTGATCAAAATGCTGGCCGATGAATTTCGCATCCGCGTGGAAATGAAGCAAATCGGGCTGCGCCACGAGGCGGGTCTGGTAGGTGGAATTGGCTCCTGCGGTCGCGAACTTTGCTGCAGTACCTGGCTCACTGATTTCAAAACCGTTTCCACCTCAGCCGCCCGCTACCAAAATCTGTCCCTCAACCCGATGAAGATTTCCGGGCAGTGTGGCAGGTTGAAATGCTGTCTCAATTTCGAGCTGGAAACCTATCTCAATGCCCTGGAAGACATTCCCAATGTGGACCGTATCGAGACCGAGCTCGGCCTGGGTCGTCACCAGAAAACGGATATTTTCAAACGCATCATGTGGTTCAGCTATGAGGGCGAAAGCTCCTGGATCCCGCTCACGGTTGACAATGTCAACGAGATGATGCGCATGAATAAAGAAGGTATAAAACCTGCCAGCCTGCGGGCCCTTGACGATGTGGTGGAGGAAGAAATGGACTTTGTGGACGTGGTGGGTCAATCTGTGCTGCGGGCCGATCCCAAGCGCAAAGGCAAGGGAAAAGGGCGAAACAAAGGCAAGGGAGGTCAGCAAAACAGGGAAGGCCGCGATGGTCGTGGTCCCAGACCTGAAAGAAAAGGCGGTCCCCAGAATGCAGAAAGGGGCGAAAATGTGCAGAATCAGGAGCGCAAAGGTGGGTCTGAAAATGCAGAAGGAGGTGGAAATCCTCAAAATCAGGAAAGAAGGGGCGGACCTCAGAATAATGAAGGCCGAAACCGTGGTCGAGGCCGGGGAAGAAATCAGGGACCTCAAAACCGCAATCAGGGTGAGGGACGTCCGCCGCGGGAGGAAAACCCAAACCGTCAGGCTGAAAACCGCACGGGCGGGGAAGGAAATCCCAATCAGGGAGGAGAAGGTAATAACCAGAACCGCGGCCAGGGCGGCGGACGTAATAACCGCGGACGCGGTGGCCAAAACCGCAATAATCGTGGACGAGGCGGAAATCGCCGTGGCCCGAATGCGGGCGGAGGTGGTCCCCGACCCGAAGGAGGACCAGACAAAGGGCCTCCCAAACCAGATAATCCGTCCTGATGCAAAAAAGACTGATTGGGAATTTTGCAGGATTAATCCTGCTTATGCTTTGGGCGGGCGGCTGCAAGTCGCCTCTGGCCCATACTGATCAGTCATTTGAAGGAGCCTGCTGGGCCCTGAGCGACACCCTTTCTCTGGAATTCGAAAATTCTGAACCCGGAAAATCAGTGAAAATTGTGGCTCCTGTCACTTTCAATCAGGATTATCCTTTCAATAACCTCTACCTCCGCATGGAGGCCATTGCCCCCTCGGGCACCAAAAGCGTATTACCTTACGAATACCAACTGATGAGTGTCACGGGCGAGTGGTATGGCGATATATCAGGCGACCGGGCTAAATTTGACCTGCCCCTTTCCCAGGATCAGGTATTTCCCGAAAATGGCACCTACCGTTTCCGCATTTTTCATTTCATGCAAACGGATGATTTGTGTGGAGTTGAATCTGCGGGAATTTCAGTACTGACTTCAGAATAGATATCACAAAAAACGAATGGAAACCTTCTCAAAACGCATTTTGAGAAGGTTTTTCAATTTACCTGAAAATATTTTAATAATTAATATGGAAAAAGTGCAGCCTTTGCATCCATAGTACAGACACTTTGAAATAGCGATTGACAAACCACCCCCGTAGAGACAGCACAGGCATTTTTACCGACCATTTTTTAATAACCCTGACCCTTTAGCTTTCAAACCCGGCAAACTGATTAACCATTCAACGACCGATCCAACAACCCAACCATTCCAATGACCGAACTGATTATAGCCGCAACCCTGATCGCAATCATCTTCGCCGCAGCACTCGGCAAGTTTTTTGCGGACTTCAAACGCGTGCGTTAAGACAAACGATAGTATCCGGATCACCCTTTATGATGCGGACTTCTGACCTGTCCCGTCCCAATTTACCTGGGACGGGAATTTTTTTGCCTAAACAAACCAGTGAATAATGGTGGCAATGCCAATGATCAGGGCCACCAGCATCCCGATCACCACCGCCATCGAGCCCCAGCCAATCAGGCGATCCTTCATGGTGATTTCCACTTCCTTGTGAATCAACACCTCGCCCGTATCGTCCACCAGTTCCACGTGCTCAATGGAAAATTCGCTTTCCTCACTCAATTCTTCCCAGTCAAACGTGTAAACACAGCGCTGGGGACCATCACTCTGTCCGTCTTCGAGCACCCCGGCCGCATACAACATCTGAGCTGCCGCGTAGATCAGTCCCCTGCGATTGGCCCGCAGGTACATGTGTTTTTGGTCCTCGTCTTTGGCCAGGGAAAAATAGGTGGCCCGCAAATCGCCTTCGGCTTTGAGGGTATCAGACAGTTGGATGAGCTCTTCGTTTGACATGCTGCAAACTACAAAGACCGCCGCTTTTCAGCACAAAAAAATCCCACGCCCGATTTCCGAACGTGGGAGAGGTTTATTTGCCCCCACCTGAAAAATGCAGCCTGGCAGTTTCCATGGGAGCGGTTAAGCAGTTGATCAGATGATGCGGAATTTGAATTTCAAATCCACGGGTTCGCCTTTGGCGTTGTAATAATTTACAAACGCACTGACTTTGATTTTCATATCCGGGATGTAGAGAATTTCCTTAATTTTTCCCTCACGATCCACCTGGTAGGAATCCTGGAGAAATCTCACCCCCATTTTTTTGACCTTGAAATCCACCCGTGAATTGGGTTTAAGGCCTTCAGCTTCGAAAAGGATGGTGTCGTCGCGATCCATTTCGATCATTCCGTCCGAGACGATTTTTTGGCCATCCACTTTCACAATGGCGCCCTTGGTGTCGATCTCATCGCCTGGGTTGAGGGGCGTGAAACCCGTTTGTACAAAGAAGGGAATCAGGAGGAGCAGAAGTGGCAATTTGCCTTTGCGAAGAGTTTTCATAGCGTACCTTTGAGTTGATTGAACCTTACTTTAAGTTACGCAATTTTCAGGCCCAGGTGGCGGGGCTGTAAGGATGTCAGGAAAAAAGGCGGGAGAAAATTATCGGGAAATCAGCTCCGCGGGGACGGGATATCCCAAGGCCTTCGCCTTTTGAAAATCGGCCTGAGAGGCCTCATTTTGGCCTGAAATGAGCTTCACTTTTCCCCGCAAATACCAGGTTCTACCCGCTGAAGAATCCAACCTCAGAGACTCGTCATAATTTTTCAGACCCTGCTCAGGCTGTCCGTTATTGACGTAAAATAATCCGCGGTATTGCCAGAAAACAGCATTATCAGGTTCCAGAAGGATGGCCTGATCGTAATCTTTCAGGGCGGCTTCCTTTTGGTTGAGGGCTTCGAGCAGGGTAGCGCGATTCAATTTGGCCAGGGCATAATCAGGTTTCATTTCCAGGGCGAGGTCCAGATCGTGCAATACAGACATTGGATCATCCCCCGTTTGCAGCCTGAGACGTGCCCGGTTGACCAGGGCCTTGTGGGCATCTTCTCCCCACTTAATGGATTGGTTATAATCTCCAATTGCATTCTGAAAGCGTTTTTGCTGTTCCTCCAGGCGGCCCAGATCATACCATACCCGCCCTGAACCAGGGTTCAGGTCAAGCGCTTTTCTGAGATCGGCCTCTGCTCCCTCCAGATCATGCAGCCTATCCAGGCGAAATTGACCCCGGCTGGCGTAGCCAAAATAATGTTGGGGGTATTTTTCAATCACCTCCGTCCAAAGGGTTTCTCCGTTCTTCCAGATGGTGGCTCTTTGGTGGGTAATGAAGCTCAGGGTGAAAACCCAAAGGGCGAGAACGGCCAGCAGCGGCCATTTCAATTTGAAACGGGATAAAATCTGCTCAAAAAAGTAAATCAACCCATAAAACAGACCGAAATAGGCCAGATAGGTGTATCGCTCTGCCTGAATGGCCTTACCAAAGGGCAGAATTTGCAGCACAGGCCCCAGGCAAATCAGAAAAAAGGCGAAGGCAAAGATCCATTCGGGGTGGGTTTTGCGAAATTTCCACAGGAAAAACGCCAGCAATCCCAGCAGCAGCGAAGCTGCGACCATGTACCAGGCGAGGTGAAATTCCCGGGGAAACGGATGAAAGGGAGACAAATGAAATGGAACCAAAGCCTTGGCCAGGTAGATCACCACGTTCCAGGTACCCGGAAAAAAGGTCTGCCAGACTGGAATTTGTTGGATTTCCGCCAGCGAATCGCTGGCTTGTTGTCCATGTACGGCCAGCAGGCCGAAAAGCAAACTCAGCAGGAAAAAAGGAATTTTTTCCTGCCATAATTTCCAGGAGAATCTGCGCTTCACCCGAAAATCAAACAGAAGGAGGATCACTGGAAAGGTGAAAACCAGGGCCTTGCTGAGCAAGGCCAGCACAAAAAACAGCAGGCAAAGCCCCAGGGTTTTAAGTTTGAAATTTTCCAGATACTGAATAAAAAAGAGTAATCCCCCCCAGAAAAAAACTCCTGAAAGCAGGTCCTTGCGAGCCGAAATCCAGGCCACGGATTCCAGGTGCATGGGATGAATGGCAAATAAAAGAGCCAGCAAAAAAGCGGCGAATGGGCTTTTGAGAAGTTTTTTGGCCAGGAAAAATACCAGTATCAGGTTGAGAAAATGAAGCAAAAGGTTGGTCAGGTGAAAGCCAAAGGCGTTATTTCCCCAGATCTGATGGTCAATGGCCAGTGATAGGAGGGTCAGGGGATGGTACAGACCCACTTTTTCGGGCGTAGCAAAAATATGCACGAGGCCCGCTGGGCTGAGATCACGAATCAGCCTGTTTTGCAGTACATATTCGTCGTCGTCCCAGTTGACCCAGTCGTTTTGCAGGGTGGGATAGAGGCAGAGCAAAGAAAGGAGCAATAAGGCCGCCAACCAGGTAGGAGTGGGGATCCTGGAAGTAAATTTTTCAAAAACTGCGGGTGATTTGGTGGATTGATCCTGCATGAAAATTTTCCCTGTGCCACCCAATCTGGCCTGGGAATTAAACAAAGATGCAGATTTCCCAGCTCAGATTAAAGGAATCTCAACCGTGATGGCGGTCCCTTTGCCCGGGGTGGAGTCAATATTGACGGTGCCACTCAGCGCCCGGGCCCGGGTGCGGATGTTGTGCAGGCCCAGACCTTCGGTCTGGTCGGGCGGAAAATGGAACCCGATGCCATCGTCTTCCACCATCAACACCAGCAGTGGATCCCGGCGGATCAGCTGCACGGAAATTTCCCGGGCCCGGGCATGGTGCAGGGCGTTGGCCACCAACTCCTGGGCAATGCGGTACAGACCGAGCTCGGTCTGGGTGGAAAACCGGCCGGGATTTCCCGAAGTCTGAAATGAAATTTCCGGACCCTGTTCCGTCTGAGATTGATGGCAAAGGTCTTCCAGAGCCGAAACCAGCCCAAAATCCTGCAACCCCGAAGGGGTGAGATTATGTGAGATTTCCCGTGTTTCACGGGCCGCCCGCTTGAGGAGGGACTTGGCAGTTTCCAGTTTTTGGTGCTGCTGTTCATCCAGACAGGCCGGGTCAATGCTTTCCAGATTGAGAATGGAGCCCGAAATCACAGGCCCGATTCCATCGTGCAGTTCCTCAGCCATTCGTTTCCGTTCATTTTCCTCCCCATCCACAAATGCCTGCATCAGGGAAACATCCAGCTTGCGCTGTTCGGTCACGTCCACCCCCGAAGTGATCACAAAACGGGTTTGTCCCGACTCGTCGGGCAGGTTGGAAAAAGTCCAGGAAATGATGTGCGTCCGGCCTTGCTTGTCAATCCAGGGGCCCTCGACGGTATGCAGATTTTTCTCGAGCAGCAATCCGGGAAATTCCTCCTGCATAGCCTCCCGCATTTCTGGCGGCACCACCACTTCCCAGAATTTCTTCCCAATCAGTTCCCCGGCCGAGTACCCGCTGATTTGTTCGCCCGCACGATTGAAACGCACCAGATTTCCTTCCCGGTCAATTACACCCAGGATACTGCCCATGGTTTCCAGAATTCGTTCGTTGAAAAACCGCTCTTTTTCGAGCTCTGTTTCGGCCCTTACCCGCAGACTGATGTCGTTGGCGATGGCTATGATGCAGGGCTCGCCGCCCACATTGGCCTGGTTGACGTGGAGAATGAAGTCCGCGATTTTTCCTTCTTTCGTGGGGAATTGCAGGGCCATATTGCGGGTTTCTCTGCCTTCACGCAGGGATTCCATCAGGATTTTCTGCAAGGCTACGGGCGGAAAGGGATCAGTTCCACCCGAATGACTGCCCAGTACGATCTCCCGCTCATAACCCAGGGTCTGGCAAAATCTGTCATTTACAAAAATGACCTTGCGGTCGCGCATGCGCAAAACCAGGATGGAAACGGGAGCGTTGTTCATGGCTTCCAGCAGCAGAATCTCAGATTCCAGTTTTTCCTTTTCCAACTGCTTGCGGTCGATGGCATACCCCAATGCCCGATGAAGCAGGGCACCATCGTAGCGAAGCAGTTCCTGTTTGGTCAGGAAGTCCTGGGCGCCCAGTTCGAGGGCTTTTTTCCCTGAAACCCCGCTTGCAGTAAGTACCACCACGGGCAGGTCGGGCCACGATTCGCGGGTGCGCTTGAGGGTTTCGAAACCATTGCTGTCTGGAAGGTTGAGGTCAAGCAGGATCACATCGGGAATTTCACGGGCGATCAGCTGACTGGCTTCATGAAGGCTCGCAGCATGGCGATATTGCAGATCCAGGTCGCCAGAGAGGTACTCCTTTTTCAGGGTTTGGACAAATTCCGGGTTGTCTTCGATCAGCAGGAGGTGAATGGGATTTGGTTTCATGGTGCCCGGGAATGTTTGCTTAAAAGTAAGGATAGGTTGGGAAAGATGCATGGTTTTTGGGAGGGAATAAGCTTCAGTTTGGAGCCACGATAAAAGACAAATGCCGCAGAGATTTTTACAGGTTTGAGGAAATAAATGACCGATATCATTAAAAAACCTTAGATTTAATACTTTCTTGGCAATATTTTGGGATTGTTCCCGAAGTTGAAAATCCAGCATCTAACCCGAGATTTCACATGGAAATACCCGGTTCTCACAGCACACTCAAACATATAGACCGTTATCGCCAGGTTATTTCCATTCTGATCAAGTATGGATTTTCGGACTTGGTGGCGCATTCTGCCCTGAAAAATCTGGTGCCCAACAACTTACACTTAGTGCCCACCCGCGAAGGACAGTCTGTTTTTGAACTCGAACGGTACGAACGGATTCGCCTTTGCTGCCAGGAACTGGGTACCACTTTTATCAAGTTTGGGCAGATTTTGTCTAACCGTCCCGACCTGTTGCCTGAAGCTCTGATCAGTGAATTTGAAAAATTTCAGGATCGGGTGCCGCCCATGAGCGAGGAAGTGGTGAAGGAAATTCTGGCTGAAGAATATGACAAGCCCTTAGAGGAATTGTTCAAAGAGTTTAATTTAACTCCCTTAGCCTCAGCTTCAATTGCCCAGGTCCACACCGCCACCCTGCGTGACGGGCGCAAAGCCATTCTGAAGATTATGCGCAAGGATCTGGCCAAAACCATTGAAGCGGACCTGGCCATTATGAAGCACCTGGCCGGGATCATGCTCGAACGATTCCCCGAAACGGCCGCTTTTCAGCCACTGGACCTTTTGCGCATGTTTGAACGCGCCGTGACCCGCGAATTGAAATTCACCTCTGAAATGGCCAGCATGATCCGTTTCAGGAAAAATTTTGAGGGGAATACAGACATTTATGTACCTGAACTGTTTCGCGAACTGTGTACGAGCAAGATTCTGTGCATGGAATTCATCGACGGAGTCAAAGTTTCTCAGGTAGAGACCTTGCGGGGAATGGGGTTTGATCCCCACGAACTGGCAGTCAAAGGGGTTGGATTGTACTTTCAGCAAGTTTTTGACCACGGATTTTTCCACGCAGATCCGCACCCGGGCAATTTTTTCATCCTGCGCGACGGACGGGTTTGTTTCATTGATTTTGGCATGATGGGCACCGTGATCGAGGCCGACAAGGTGATGCTGGGCGACCTGATGCTTTCTTTGGCCCGCCGCGACGTGAAGCACCTGATGGAGGTGCTGACCCAGTTTTCCAATGACCCCAAAGTGCACAATAAAGTGCAGCTGGAGTACGATATCATCGATTTTTTTGAGGAATACGCCAGCCTGTCGATCGAGAATCTGGACGGGGGTGATGTGGTGAAAGGGCTGAATATCCTGTTTTTTGACTATAAAATGAAGATTCCAGGCAACCTGCTGCTGTTGCTGAAGGCCCTGGTCATGATTGAAGGCGTGGGCCTGATGCTGGACCCGTCTTATAATATTATCGACGAGATGGAGCCCTACGTGGAGCGTCTGATCCGTCGCAAGTATAAGCCGGCCAAACTGGCCGAAAATGCCTGGGAAAAGGTGAAGTCGCTGACTTACCTGACCGACGGCCTGCCCCAGGACATAAAAGGAGTCCTGAATAAGCTGGAAGAGGGGAAAATCCACATTGAATATGAGGCCAAGGGCCTCGATCCCCTGACCAATTCGCTGAATGCATTTTCTAAAAGGATTGGCTTTGCCATTGTGTTTGCGGCTTGTCTGGTGGGGTCTTCTCTGGTCGTGTTGTCGGGTTTGCCGCCCAAATGGAACGATATTCCCGTGATAGGGGTAGGAGGATTTGTGATTTCGGCCTTGTTTGGGATCAGGTTTATGATGTCTATTTTCAAAAAGGACGGGTTTTAGCCTGATTTAAAAAGCAGAATAGGGCTGAAAATAACCAGGAAATCAAGCCAGGAGGAGAAATAGTGATTTTCTTAAGGTGGTTAAAATGCCTAACTTTCTGTTATACAAATTTTCTGCTTGTGAACCTGAGAATAATCCTGATTTGTTTGCTTTGGTCGGCTGCGCAAATTTGTCACGCGCAGGGGAGTATTTTTGTGCGGGAACTGCAAAGCAAATCAGAAAATTTGGTGCAAAAACTTCCCCCAAATATTCTGAATGAACATGGAAAGGATTTTGAGTCGTTGTTTTCCAAACGGGATTTAACGCCTTTGATCCTTGGCCTGGACACTTCGGGCGCAGATATGGTTTTTGTCCAGGAAGAGTATTTTCCCGAAACACAAACCTACTCCCTGGCTCACAGATATTTCTTTTTGCAAGATTCCATTTTCGAGGATGATTGCGGCAATTTTAAAACCATTTCCCCCAAAGCCAGATATGTCATACGGGGTGACACGGCGGAGAAAGATTATTACGTTTCGGCCAGTCTGGGTAAGGGATCTGCAAGGATAAGCAGGTGGCAATTAGGGTATATTGGAGAAAAAGGACGAGTCAAAACCAGAATCCATTATGTCAAACATTATTTGACCGCCGGCTCAGAAATTCCCAATCTCGAGGGTGCAGGCCATGTTTTTGAAGGGAACTTTTACGGTGGATCGAAAGTGTATTTTACGTATTACTGGGGTGGCTGCACGGATGATTTCAGAGAAAAAGCAATAACAAGGGCAAGAGAAAAATCCCTGGAAAAGATACCTTCAGTCAGAGTCAGATCACTGATCAACCTCAGGGATGGCACGGTTTTGCAAAAACTTGAATACCCCCTGGCTCATCATCCTGAAAGAATCTCCATTTATTACGGCCGCCGATTTTGCAATTAATTCCTAAATTGACTTTGCAAAAGACCCGCCACCCACATGAGTTCAACCTCGTTTTCCCTTAAAAGCTCCTGGTTTTACCTGCTTTTGGCAGGAATTTTCCCCACTTTGAGTTTTTTGTTCAGTCAATCCCTGATTGACCCGGGCTTGTTGCCGCGCTTTATGACCCTGGCTGCTCTCGTCATGACTGGCTTCGCCAGTCTGTTTGTCCGCCGCCGCGAAATCACCCTGAATCTTCCTCCCCGTGCCTTTTGGATTGCCGCATTAGTTTACTTTTTGGCAGGAGCCCTTTCCCTGACCGTGGCCAGAAATCTGTCTGAGGCCGTGTTTGAACTGGCCAATATGGCTCTGTTTCTGCTTTTCTTCTTTTTAATGCTTCAGGCCATGGTGGGTGAAGGAAGATTTCTGAGCTGGATTTCACTGGGAATTTCCCTTGCGGGATTGGTCCATGCCCTGATCGGGATTTTGCAATACTTTGAACTGGGATTTTCCTTTTTGCCCTCACCTGAATACCCGGCCAGCACTTTTGTCAACAAAAACCTGTTTTCTGAGGCCCTGCTCATGTGTCTGCCATTTTCAGGATTGCTGATTTTCGGGAATGATAAAAAGCAAAAGCTGTTGGCTGCGACCTCTGTTTTGCTGTGTCTGGTGGCTATTTTTCTGGGTTCGTCCAGGGGAGTTTGGGTGGGATTGGTGGGATTCATTTTCCTGGGTGGACCTGTGATCTGGCGGGCCTGGTATGCAGTACCTCCCGTTTATCTGCGTAAAAAAGTGCTTATTCCCGTTTATTTGCTGGCATTTATGGTGGTTCTGGGGTTGGGATTTTTCAAAATTCCGGGCAAGGATGTGGGTCAAAAGTGGACCTGGATCACCCAAAAAGGCAAAAACATGGAAGACAACATGAGCAGTGTGGAGGAACGGCTGATTTTGTGGAATTATTCCGTTGAACTGGCCCAAAAACATCCATTCTTGGGAGTTGGGCTGCGCAATTGGAAAGTGGAAATCCTGCAATACGGGGTGAAGGGCTATGTGACCCAATACGCCACCAAATATTTCAAACGCCCCCACAACGATTACCTCTGGGTGCTGACCGAAACAGGCCCTTCGGGCCTGTTGGGCTATCTGGGCCTCCTGCTCCTGCCCCTGTGGCTGGCCCTGCAGGTGATCCGCGGGAGTTCCTCCCGCCAGGATAGACTTGCCGCGGCCATTTTGGCCGCAGGGATGGTCGCCTACCTGCTCATTTCATGCTTTGGCTTTCCCAAAGAGCGGGTCTTCATCCATGGACTGATGTGGGTGATTTCAGCGGGCATTCTGGGATTGCATTTGCGCCTGAAACCTGCTAAAGGGGGCAAAATTTCGGGAAAAGGACTGCTGATCCTGCCAGTTTTTGTGCTGCTGGCGGGAATTTCATTTTTTATTTCCTTTAAACGGTCGCAATCAGAGACTCACATCGCCAAAATGCTGACCGCCCGTTCAACCCAGAACTGGCAGGGAGTGATCCGCGAGTCAGACAAGGGAAAATCCTGGTGGAATAACCTGGAAACCGTTTCAGGAACCCCAATTGCCTGGTACCGTGGGGTTGCGGCTTTCAGCCTGGGAAAAAATGCTGAAGCGGCCAATGACTTTCGGGAAGCCCGAAAAATTCACCCCTGGCATCCGCATGTGATGAATAATGAAGCGACTTCGTACGAAGTCGCAGGAGAGCACGAAAAAGCCATTCAGCTTTACCTTGAAACCCTGGCCCTCTACCCCGATTTTGAAGATGTGTACCTGAATCTGGCCGCGGTTTACTTCAATCTGGGCCGCAATGAGGACGCTTTGCAAACTTTATGCGGATTTGAGCCTCATTCCAAAAAACGGGAACGCAAGCAATACCTGGATGTGGTCAAATCGAAGATGGGGATGGGGGAAAAGGAAAATCCGTGCGACATTCCATAAACAAAACAATTTTTAAATAATTGAATAACAATGTTTTATGAGTTTATTTGGATAAATTTTTCCTACAAATCCCGAAAAATGTATTGACCTGAAAAGTGATTAATTGGAAGAAAAGTGCTTTCTTGAACCCGGTATTCAAAACAAAACTGATCCAATTGCTCAGAATCTTATGTTACCTCACCTGACAAAAACCTTCGCTTTGCCCCTTTTGCTTTTGCTGATTTTCCTTCCCGGATTATCGACAGCTCAGCTTATTACCAACATTACTCCCGCTTACGGACAGGCAGGACAAACCCTTTCGGTCAATATTACGGGATCAGGAGTGGATTACTGGGCCAGTTGCGCCACTCCGGCAGAAGTGGTCAGATTATATGGTGGTCCCGGACCCAATATCAATTCTACTTTCGTCCTGGTTAATTCCGGCACCAACCTGACCGCGACTTTTAACCTGCCAGCCGGCCAATCCAGCCTTGGAACTTATAATGTAAAAATTGAGGACTATTCGCAAAATTGCACTTTTGGAGTCTATAATGGAGGTTTTACCATTACCAATGCCGCGGGAGGAAACACTTCCTATCTCGAAGGGCACGTTTACCATGATGATAATGGCGATTGCCAGAAAAATGGAGTGGATTATCCTCTTGGCAGCAAAATCCTGAATATTAATCCCGGAAATATCACCGTTTCCACCGACCCCAATGGAAATTTTGGTATCTGGCTTCCTCTGGGAAATTATACCATTACCGATCCCAATTCTGTCGGGTATCATACCTGTCTCACAAATGTCACCGCCAACCTGACCACCATTGGTGACACCGTTCCCGTGAGCATTTCGTTGGTACCCAATCAGGTGGTGGACATGGTGGTGAGTGTTTCCACCGGGCAATTCCAGGCTGGATTTACAGTTTACCAGGCTGTGGGTTTCTTTAATCAGGGACACGCTCCAGCTTCTGGGGTGGTGAAAGTATTGACTTCCCCGTCAAATAGTTTAATGAATCTGACCAGCCTCCCGGCCTGGACTTCTGTGGTAAATGACACCCTGATCTATAATTTCACCAACCTTGGGTATGGCGTTGCCCAGAACATTTTACTTTTTTCCGAATGTCCGGTGATTTTTTGGGGAGGATATCAAACCACAGCTACTGTTACCACCGTGCAGTCAGATATCAATCCAGCCAATAATTACGATTACTCCTATTCCCCGATCGTTTTTTCCTACGATCCCAACGACAAAAAAGTCTGGCCAGAAGGGTATGGTCCCGAAGGCGCCATCCCTCAGAATGACTCGGTGCTGACCTATCAGATCCGTTTTCAAAATACAGGCACTGCCACGGCCTATAACCTGCATGTGCTGGACACGATCGATCCCAGCCTGGATCTTTCCACCCTCACGGTGACGGGCACCAGCCACCCTTATCAGCTGGATGTGGACAGTGGTATCGTGGACTGGATTTTCCCCAATATTTTATTGCCCGACAGCAATGCAAACGAGCCCGGCTCACATGGCTGGATCAAGTACAAGATCAACAGAAAACCAGGCCTGGCCCACGGCACGAAAATTGAAAACACAGCATACATTTATTTTGATTTCAATCCTGCGGTCATCACCAACACCACCCGCACCACCATTTGCAACTCCTATGCTGCCCAAATCACTCCCCCAAACCCGAAAATTTGCCCGGGAGGAAGCATTACCCTGTATTCCCAGAATTCAGCCAGCGCTTATATATGGTCAACGGGCGATTCCGTGGGGCAAATCACGGTAGATTCGGCCGGGAGTTACTCTCTTTTCACCGTGGATAATTTTGGCTGTCCTTCAGATACGCACACGGTCACAGTTACCCTGAAACCAACCGTAAGTTCAGCGTTTTCTTACTCAGGAACCCAGCAAAATATTGCATTTACGGATAATTCGACCGGCACTATTATCAACTGGAAGTGGAATTTTGGAGACGGCGGCACCTCGACTCTGCAAAATCCCACCCATACCTATGCAACCAGCGGAAATTATCAGGTGTGCCTGATCGTGACGGGCACCTGCGGGCCGGATACCAGTTGTCAGACAGTGACCGTCAGTTGTCCTGTACCAACCTCTGCTTTCAGTTGGATTTCCAATGGAAACCAGGTGAATTTTACAGACCAGAGCACCAATTCACCTACGGTCTGGAACTGGGATTTTGGAGACGGAAACACCTCTGCTTTGCAAAATCCAACCCACACTTTTGCGACCCAGGGCGCCTTCAACGTTTGCCTGACCACGGAAAACGACTGTGGAATGGACACGGTTTGCGAACCCTTGCTGCTGACAGGTGCAGAAAATGGTCTTCCAGGTGGAAAAGTTACGGTCTGGCCCAATCCTGCACCCGGGCACCTGTTTGTTGAATTGGAAATGGAATCAGCAGAGGCCATTTCCCTGGAATTGCTGTCCATTCAGGGGCAGGTGTTGCTCCATGAAAATGTCGGCCGGGTGATGCATTCCACCTTGGAACTTGATCTGAAGAGGTTTGGCGCGGGAATTTATTTCCTCCAGGTCAATTCCCCCACGGGCACCCTGATCCGCAAAATCGAAATCCTGCATTAATTTCCGCTATAAAACGAATGACCAGGGGTGGCTTGTCCAACTCTGGTCATTTTGATTTTTCCCAAAATCAAGGAATTGACCCAGGTCATTTTTTCAGGGAATTGGGGTCATTAGATTTGTTGACGATAACCCCGTATCTTTGTTGTCACAAGTGAAAAATCCCTTTAACAGATAAAAAAATGGAAGAAAAAAACGTTTGGCTGCGTGAATTTGAACGTCACAAAGAAGTATGGCAAGCCTCCATGGATGCCTGGAAAGCCACTTTGGAAGAAGTAAAACTGCAGTTTTCTCTGGGCCAGAAAGAGGCTTTGGATGAATTTGAAGCTCAAAAAGCCAAATTCAAAGACTTTATTCAGGAAATCAAATCCAAGGTGGACGCAGAAAAAGGTCTGAACGACGAATTTCTGACCGACATCCTGGCCGAGATCGACGAACTGAGCGTGCAACTGGCCCTGGGCCGGGCCGAAACGAAAGAGCTTTACGAAGCACAAAAGAAAAAAATGCTGGATACCATCGCCCGCCTCAAAGCCGCTCTGGAAAATGCCTACGGCAAGGTGAACGAGGAATGGAATGCCACCATTGAGCAGTTCAAAGCCAAGCTGGAATCGCTGCGGGTGCAGTTTGAGCTGGGCAAATACGAAGGCCGCGACGAAGTTGCCGAAAAGAAACACGAGCTGTCGGACAAACTGAACGAGTTTCGCGCCCAGTTGGAAGCCGCTGAAAAAGTAGGCAAGGAAAAAATGGAGGCATTCAATGCCGACCTGGAAAAATCCATCGAGAATTTGAAAAAATCCTTCTCAGATCTTTTCTGAGGAGACAACCATTCAGAGTCAGGTTATTTGTGACCGCGCCGCAAGGCGCGGTTTTTTTTAGGTCAGGTGTAAAATTCTGACAGGTCAAGGTTGAATTCGGCCTCGATGGCGGTGATGAAGGAGAGGTCATGCGGATTTTCCTGAAAATACTCTACTATTTCAGACCGGTCAAAGCGCCCCCTTTCAAATGTTGCTTTCAATCGTTTTAAATGGCGTGTTCTTTGATTAACCAGGGAAAAGTCGTTGAAGCCGAGAAAATCGATCAAATCGTCAGCTTCCCTATCATTTAAATCCAGAATGGCATATTCTCCTGATTTGGGAAAGAATTTAACCCTCAATTCAAAGGCACCGGGTTTTTGAAAAAATAAACTGGAGAAGAAAGATGCACCCACATACTTTTCATCCTTCTTGCGGAGGTTTGCATCACGGATGACTGCGTAATAATTGAAATAATCATCCCCGGTTTTTTTTAGCGCAGAATTAAAGTGCTCTACTTCCACAGAATCCAATTCTTCAACATACTTTTCTGTGTACGCGCAAAAGTTTTTCTGCTCCAAAAGCAGTCTTTCTTTCAATATGGCATTTTCCTGGGATCGATTTTTTCTGTAAACCAGATTGTCTCTCAGGATATCTGAATCAGAGTTTTTAGTCAGAAACTTCATTCTCACCAAAATTGTAAGCCCGACCAATGGTGTTAATTTTTGCGGCAAGCGCCATTTTTTCAGACTTTGCCTCCGTATGCCTGAGTTGGTTAAGAAGATTGAGGTATTCTTTCCACATTTCCTGGCCTTTTTTTTGCATAAGTTGGGGTAAATTAAAATCGATCAAAAGCAAGTCATTTGGATCATCTCCTTCAGCAGCCTTGCCTTTTTTTGCTGTTACAACCCCATCACTTTCCCAGTTTAAGATAATTCTTTCGTATGGCTTAAACTGAGCAGCAATGATAGGGCTATGGGTCGCCATAAATAATTGGGTATTATTTTCATTATTTATGTCTCGTACCATTTCCAAATAGGAATCAATTAAACCGTAAAGGAAATTTGGGAATAAATAATTCTCAGGCTCATCCACAAGCAAAAATCCCCGTTTGATTTCGCGGTTGAAGTAAAGGGAATTCATGTGTCCAATCCGAAAGATAACGTCGCGAATTCCCGTTGAAAGCTGGTTGTATTGCAAGCCATTACCCGTGCTTTTCACCTTAATATAGGCCTTGAGGTTATCATTAAGTTGAATGGGTTTTTTAGCACCGTCAATATCAAATTCCAGATTTGCAGGAGCCAGAATTTTATTCCAAATCTTGCCGAGAACATCCAATATATTAGGATGGCCATTGTCAAACTCCTTTTCAAATTGACCAATTGTTTTGTCCTGATTCTCGGAAAGGGATTGGAGGTCTAACTTATCTTTTTCTCTTTTTTTAATCAGAAATACCAATAATCTCCAAAATTCATTTGCTGTTTCTCCCGATACAATATGATAATAGGGAAAATGCTCAAACAGATCGAGAGCATGATTTAGGTTGGTTTCAGGGACATCAGAGATTTCTATGTGGGAATTCTTAGACGATTCACATGGAGAGTAAATCAGAAGATCTGTGGAGTTCTCCGAAAAAGTCAGATCGTTCCTTAATTCGTCCAATTCAGACCCTTTGATAAGGAAGGGAATTATTTCGTCCCGGAAGGTTGGAAAAAAGCCTTGCCTTTTTTCAACAAGAAGTTTGTTTTTCCAATCTGCTACATTTTTGATATTTTCTTTAAAATAAGCGGCATGGGTGAGTCCAAGAACGGAGTTTCCCATCATGGGATTATTTTCAGAATAAAAGCAGATAATCTTTCTGTTTTTAAGACGGAATTCAACCAATAAATATGGAATTTTTATGCCCTTAATGGCAGATCCTGATCGAATGATAGTAGAGATCAACTCCAAAATCGTACTCTTCCCTGTCCCATTGGGGCCAATGAAGCAAATCTTCTCAGCGGGCTCACCCGTTTCGGGGTCGGTAAAATCCAGATAGGTGTCCTGAAATTGTTGGAATCCTTTGATGTGAATGGAGCAAATCTTCATTTTCGGCCGTTTCCTTAAAGGTAATTCTATTCACAAATTTCGCCAAAAAAGAGGGAAGTTCCTTTTTCCGGTTAGGATTAAAAATTAGGTTGGGGGGAATTCCTTTTATTCAGAATACATCCTCAAATCCCAAACTTCTCCCGAATTCCCTTTCTAACCTCCTCATACGAAAAGCTATCCCCCTGATCTAATTCTTCAATTCCTTCTGCAATGCCCAACTTTTCATCTTCAGACAGATCATCCCACCAATCCTGATCGTTGGGTTGGCTGGATTCATAAATTTTCTCAACCTGGGTAATAAGGTCGGGATTTTCCACCTTCACCAACCATTCAATCAGGGCATATTTTCGACTTAGCATGTCCATGATTCTAAGTTAACGATTTTTGAAATGAAATATTTACTGGAAATCGGCACCCATCCCCCCTCCCTAAAATCTAAATCAATCCAGAGGATTGAAGCCGACATGCGGGAATGGCCCATCCTCGTGTAAGGCCAGGAAATTTCCTGGCCCTACAATTAGAGGCAATTTGTTGCCGCCAAAAATGCCCTGAGGGACTAAAATCTCCCCATCTAACATCTACCTAACCCAAACAACACTGCTTATACTTTTTCCCGCTTCCGCAGGGGCAGGGCGCATTGCGCCCAATCCGGGCGCCATAGGGGCGAAACATCTCCCGCGCCGCACGGGCATAACGCGAACGGGTATCCTGGTGAAAAATCCTTTCCAACAGAGCATAC
Source organism: Bacteroidia bacterium (assembly GCA_020635905.1). Taxonomy (GTDB): domain Bacteria; phylum Bacteroidota; class Bacteroidia; order J057; family JADKCL01; genus JACJYV01. The sequence continues at coordinate 571,899 of JACJYV010000002.1, read as the reverse complement.
AACTGTGGATGCCTGTCTTGCAGAATCTGCGGCGCCTCAAAAAAATACTCGCTGACCACCGCAAAAAATTCCTGGGGCGCAGTCGCTCCATAGGGATTGATGTCTGAATTTCCGGCCACAATTTCCGCCATTTTTTGCTCCATGAGCTTCTCCCAGGGGCGAATCCATTCGGGATCCAGCCAGGCGCGGGGCACCCCGTCAATCGATCCGTCGGCCTTGTCGATGAGATGGGCAAATTCATGCACCGCCACATTTTTCTTGTCCCGCGCATCCTGAAAACCGTGTTCCAAAGCAGGTTTGGACAAAATCATGACCCGTTCCATGGCGCCGCCACTGCCGACCATGCCCAGCACCCGTTTGCCACTTCCCATTTGAAAATCTGCGTCAAAATTTTCAGGATAAATCAGAATTTCCCCCAGATCTGCATATTCCCACTCTGGAAAACCAAAAATGGGGATCACCGCACTGGACGCGACCAACAGACGGATTTCATCGTCGATGGAGGTGCGGATGCCCGTAATTCTCACCTCGTGCAAAAAAACCTGAATTTCATTCTCAAATTTGATTTTTTCAGCAGGGTCCAGCGCATTATAAAAAGGAACCCGACTGGCCAGCATGCCCCTCCATTTCTGGGGAAAATCAGCCAGTTCAATCTTGTCACGGGTTTGATACTTGCGGGTGAAAAAGGCATAAATAACCCCTCCCAGTAAGAATCCGCCACCCAGGGCACCCGCCAACGTCTGCCAGGTGGGTGGAAACTGAGCCACCACGGAACCCGCAAACAGCATTCCCGCCAACAAGGCCAGCAGAAGCGAAAACGACAAATTTAATTTCCGCTTGCGGGGCGTAAGGTGGGGAATGGGAACCTGCTTTTTCATGGGTCGGCTTACATGCACCAATTAATAATTGATTACCGTAAGGTGCAAGTTTTACACAATCTTTCCCAAAAAGGCCTGTCCATCAGAAAAATCCTTATTTTTATCTCCCTAAACATGAAAATTGGTAACAACGGTACTGATTTCCCCTTCAAATGGGGCCTTTTCGCCATCCTGATTTTGGCGGGCTTCGTGGCAAACGCACAAAAAGTAAAAATTTCGGGCACGGTGGTTGACGGCGAATCCTACGAGCGCATGCCCCTCATTTCAGTCTATCTGAATAATACAGAATTTGGCGTGAATTCAAATCTGGATGGGGAATTTACCATTTTTGCCCCGGCCGGCACCTATTCGCTAATTGCCAAAACGCCCGGCTACCGCCCTTACCTGGATACCATCACTGTCGATACAGCTGGCCTGATTGGGCTCATTCTGGAGATGAAACCCATTTCCGCCCAACTCGACGAGGTGCTGATCACATCCAAATATGTCAATCCTGCGATCAGAATTGTGAAAAATGCGGTGAAAAACAAAAAGCACAACCGCATGGACAAGATCGACGCTTTCGAATACGAGTCCTATAATAAGCTGGTCCTTACCATGGACAAGCTCACCGACAAGTATCTGAATAATTTTGTGCTCAAGGGCGCCAAAAACGTGATCTCTGGGGTGTATTTTGATTCGACCCACACAGATACCTCCAAATTTGACCTGGCCGTCTTTTTCTCAGAATCTGTCAGTCGGTTTTACTACAAAAAGCCCGGTCACAAAAAAGAAGAAATTCTGGCGGTCAGAGCTACAGGAATGAAGGAGGGAAATGCCTATAACCTGCTCAATTCCATGGTTTTACAAATTGATATTTATGACAATCATGTGAAATTGCAGGAGCGGCAATTCCTCTCTCCTGTGGCGGAATCAGCCCTCTTGGATTACGATTTCCAGATCATCAATGCGGAAATAGACGGTCGCGACACCATTTTTGGGCTTTCCATTCTGCCCAAAAGGCCCTACAGCCTCCTGTTCAAGGGCACCATGTACATCGACAACAAGGACTGGGCCATCAATCGCATTGATCTTTCCATGAACAGCGACCCCAATATCAACTTCATTGAGGATTTTCGCATTCGCCAGGAATACAAAAAACAGGAGGGATTTTGGGTGCCTACCGTGCTCGATTTGGAAGTGGATTTTCAAAACGGCATTACCAAGCGCAAGGGAGGTGACGGAGTGGGGCTGATTGGCCGCACCAGCGCCTATTTGTACGATTATAAGCTGAATCAACCCAAACCCCAGGAATTTTTCGACCAGGAAGTACTGGAAATCAAATCAGGGGCCGACAGCCAGACCGAGGATTTTTGGGAACAGGCACGCCGCTCTCCCCTCGACCAAAGCGAGGCCCTGGGCATGAAATGGATTGATTCTCTGCAAACCACAGGCCTGCTTGACCGCTATGTCAACTGGATCTTCCTGATTGCCTACGGCACCAAGGAATTCAAGTATTTTGAGGTAGGACCTTATTACTATCTGCTGGGCAACAACCGCGCCGAAGGCTGGCGGGTCAGATGCGGGATTTACACCTTGCCCAGTTTCAGCAAGCGTCTCTATCTGGGCGGACATCTGGCCTACGGCTTTCGCGACCAGCGCTTCAAATATCTGGCTGAGGCCAAATACCGTCTCCGCATCAAACCCAAGCTCGAAATCGTGGCCAGGAAGACTTATGAGGTCGAACAGGTGGGCTTTGTGGACTTTCTGGACGAAGGCACGAGTCTGTTTGAAACGGCTTTCAGACGGGTTCCGCTCACTCAGTTGAATTATTACGACGAAAATCTCCTCGAACTCAATGCAGATGTTTCGCGGGGTCTTTCGGGTGGATTGCACTTGAAAACCAGGGCATTTGAACCCACTTCCACCTTTCCTTTCCTGTATGAAGACGATAATGGAAATTATCAGAAAAAATATTCCATCGCTGAAGTCGGGGCCGATATCCGGGTATCTTTTAAAGAGGATTACATCGTCAGCAGTGGCAACAGGATTTACCTGGGTTCCAAATATCCCATATTTTATGCAGGCTACGCCTACGGATTCAAAGGCTTGCTGGGCAGCCAGTTTGATTACCACAAAGTGTGGATCAAAATGAAAAACAAATGGACCCTGGGTCGCCTGGGCATTTTGAAATACAACATTGAAGCAGGTCAGATTTTTGGGCAATTGCCTTACCCTTCCCTGAACGTATTCAGCGGCAACCAGACCTGGGTGCTGCGTCAGGTAGGGTTCAATATGCTGAATTATTACGAATTTACGGCCGATCGCTACGCCACGGTGCTGCTTGAGCATCACCTTCAGGGCCTGGTCTGGAATAAACTTCCCTTATTGCGCAAGCTGGGGCTGAAAGAGATTCTCACTTTCCGTGCGGCCTGGGGCACCCTGACCGACGCCAACCGTCAGATCAATAACATTCCAGCGCAGTCCGCCATTGGCTTTCCCGGTCAGTTTATCAAAGCACCCGACCGCGAGCCCTACATGGAAGTGGGGGTAGGCCTGGCCAATATCTTCAAGATTTTCCGCATCGACGGATTTTGGCGTCTTAACTATCATGACGGTCTTCAGGACCGTACCACCCACAGAAACTGGGGCAAAATGAATAATTTCAGCATCCGTGCCCACATGATGATCAGGATTTAAAATCCAGACCAATGAGTAATATTTATCAGGATCCCGAATTTCTCCAGGTGCTGACCACGGTGTTGCAGCAATCTGGTTTCGCCACGTTGCCCTCAGAGGAACCCGGCATGGTGCAGTTGCAAAAGGGTTTCAGCCTTACTCCCCTGCTGAGAGAGGAACAGGAGTCGGGAAACGGCATCTACAGCATGCACCTGGGTTTGCAAATCAGCCATCCCTTTTTGCCCGACGAAGGTGTGATTGATACCCTGGTTTCGTTTGGACATTCCCGCACAGACGCGCTCTGGCAGGCCAGCATGATCTTTAAAGAGGGCCTGATCGAGGCCCTTGACCACGGCCTGCAAGGCTATTATTTCCCCGAACTGGATTTCAAATCGTTCGATTTGCTGACGCCTGGCCACTGGCATGTGCTGCCAGGACCCCTGCAGGGCAATATGCAGCCCGAAGACTGGGGCCAGGATCTGATTGAGGAAAATGATTTTTTCCTCCTGCTGAAAGACATTTTCCAGGAAAGATTCCAGGAGGGTGATTTTCACTGGGCCAAGATTTATCTGGCCCGCAACGACAAAGGGCAGGTCATGCCCGAGGTGCGCATCGACAACGAAGTGGATTCAGAAGCCACAGAGATTGTGGCCTCCCTGGCCCTCAGGTGGAAACCTGACGGCCGCTACCGCATGATCAAGCAGTTTATATTTTTCCGCCGCTGCGAAGCAGAGCACGATTGAGATGGATTATCCTATTTGAACAGATGTTGTTATTAGTCTTGAAATCCCCAACATCTAAAATCTAACATCTCATATCTAAAACGACCAACGACTACTCCCCCGGATGATACACTTTCTTCGCTTCCTTCAAAACCTGCTCCTTATCCAGTGACATGGGCTTGGTTTCCAGGCGATTGTACATGTTGAGTTGATTTTCATATTGAGGTTGATCTACCTGCGGACCGTAGGGCAGCAGGGATTCAATCCGCTCGGGACCGTCTTTGCCAAAGGATACAAACTGAATGTAGGTGTCGCCGTACATCATGTGAAAGGTGCCGTCGCTGTCGGGCTCGGCATAGCTGGCTGCCAGCACGTCTGGAAAGCCATAGCTGGGGTACGTTTTGCCACCGTGGGCGTAGCGATGAAGGGTCATGAGGGGAATTTTCCAGGTGCCATGATGCTCCATGAGCCAGTTTTTGGCGAACCGGATAGATTCCACAAAATCATCCTCCGTGGCTGTGACCCCGCGGATAAAGGCGCCGTCGCCATAGCCTTTTTTGTCGAACAGGTGGTGGAGCGCCACTTCATAATAAGCCGCTTCGCGGCTGTCAAGATCAGCCTGCAGGTCCCAACCTTTGATAAATTCGATTTGCTCGGCCAGGTCAGGATATTTGAGGGGATCGATTTCCAGCATGGGTTTGACCGTGGAGAAAAAATGGGTGTTGCGGGAAATGCGATTGTCGAATTTGATCGCCTTCATGTACTCAAATGAAACTTTATCCCGCTCCTCAATCTGCTCTTTCAGACGGGTGGAACGGTTATTATCGCCCATAAAGCGCTCGTCTGCCCATTTTGGCAGGCGGTTGGGATCGTCGTTTTCCCCCTCGCAGGTGGCATGGTACACGGTGTTATTCGTGTTATAAACATACCCGCAGTCAGGATTGAACACATGGGGCAGGCTGTCCACAGAAATGCAGCTCTTCCAGATGGCGTCAGATTTGTGCCCGGGCACCACTTTCTGGTAATCATACGACGGATTGCGATTGGGCATGAGTCCGTTGCTTACGTAGTAAATATTGCCTTCCCGGTCTGCATACACGATATTGAACATGGCAATGCATTGCTGGTCAAGGGCTTTTTTGAATTCATCATAATTGGTGGCCTTGTCCATGTAGTAAAATTCCTGCCCGGCTCCAATATTCTGAAAGGCGCCCGCCCGAATCGCATAAAAATCCCCGTTTTTGGATTCCAAAACCGGGCCATGTTCACTCCACCAGGTGGTTTTTTGCACGGGAACCACCAATTTACCCACCTTCACCTTGAGCCAGACTGGCCGTTTGCGCAATTTGAGATATTGCCCATCCAGCTCATACCAGCCTTTCTTTTTAGGATGCATTTTCAGTTTAAAAACATCCACCCGGTCAAAATAATTCCAGGTCATGCCCCAGCCCAGATCCTTATTATTGCCCATGAATATCGAAGGTCCGCCCTGAAAAATGGCACCTGTGATATTCAATCCTTCCTCACTGGCGATATGGGCTTCGTAAAATGAAAACGGTCCTTCCAGTCTGAAATGGGGATTGATACACAGGTAAGTGCGTCCGTCTTCCGTTTTGGCAGGGGAAAAAGCAAATGCGTTCGACCCAAATGCCACGGGTTCTTTGTCAAATTTTCCCTTGACTGCATTCTCCACTGCTCCAGCAACCCCCGAAAGCGCCGCAAAGCTCACCACAAAAGCATACAGCAGATCTTTGGGTTGGGTGGGGAAAATTTTCGGAAAAATTACCTGATCGGGATGGGCCTTGGCGTAATCGTTGAAACCCTGGCAATACCCTTCCAGATAGCGTTTGTATTCGGGGGTAATGGCCGTTTCATAATTTTCCTCAATCAGTTCTTTGGCTCCAATCGCATGCACAAAAAAGTCAGAAATGGCGCCTTCCTTGCCTTTATAGCGGGCTGCCTCGCCAGTCACGGTGACGATCACTTCCTGCAGCACGGCAAAATTATCTTCAGAATTGGCCCAGGCCAGCCCGTAGGCAGCTTCGGCATCCGTCTTCCCAAAAATGTGGGGCGTGCCCCATTTGTCCCGCGCGATGGTGATGTTTTGGGGATCAATTCCGTATTGGGCGAAGGAAGAATGGAAGGAAAGGAGAGAAAACAGGAGCAGAAAAAGGAGGTTGCGCATGACGAAAATATTGGACCGTGAAACCAAAGCCCATATTACCTTTTCCCGGCCAAACTCCCAGAAAATTTCAAAAATTTTTGGTCCCGGACGATTGGTTGGTGCTTATGAAAGGAAATTATTACCCGAACCCAATCTCAAAAAGCGGCGATGGGTCCGTCGAATTTGCCGTTTTCCAACCGCACAGAATCGCCGTTGGCATTGTAGAGGGTGCAATCAAAATCAATTTTGAGTTTTATTTCCCTTTGTCTCCTGTCGTTGGGGGCTTCACGGATTTCGGTGATCTCAAAGTTAAAATCATCGTAGGGCGGCATTCCTATGGGTTTTTGCACCCCGCACTCGCTCCAGGAAGTAGACCATTTCACCTGATTGGGATCATACCAGGACACTTCCACCCCTTCAATTTCGCAAATGTCTGAAGAATAGCCTTGGGGCCCCTTCACGAAAACGGCTCTCAGATCCTCGGGGGAAATAAAGTATTTGGTTCCGCTTACTTCCTGGATTTTGATCGTGTCGGTTATCACCATGAAAGTCAGGGTAATGGCTTCGAAAGTAAAAACGCTTGGCTTGATGTGGGCGTCGAAAGTCATTTTGTATTTAGAAGGGTCTCCCACCGTACCTGCGCCATGACCAATGGAAAGGAGACCGTCAGGAAATGCATCGCCGGGAATATCGTATTGCACTCCACCCAGGGTGGCAGAAAACGTTTCTCCGGGAATGACGGTAACTTTTTTTACATCACAGGAAAAAAGTATCAGCACGCATACAAGCAAGCCGAAAGAGCAATTGAATAAGGTTCTTTTGTACATAAAATTAGTTTGAGGGTCAGACAAAAAGCAAAACCCAGGCGAAAAATTACTGGGAAATCCTGTAACGGAATTTGCCCTTGAATTCGCCGTTTTCCATCAACTTGGTTTTTCCCCACCAGTTATATACCCGGCAGCTGAACTTAAAGGTTACCCAATAGGCCAGAACTCCGTCTGGTTCATTGAGTTCGATGATGTCCGTAATTTCCAGGGTATTGGATGAGTCAGGAATGATACCCGTTTTTTCCTTGCCGTTGCGGGAAAGGCTGGTCGAGTATTCCGTGGCGTTCTGGTCGATGTAGGTGAAAATGAACCCGTGGGAAGTGTCTTCGTCCAGGGCAAAGTCCTGAATACCCATTTTGAATTCCTTGCGGAAATCGTTTTCATTGGTAAAATAGCTGCCGTACTCCACGGAACGGGTCAGAATCGTCGTATCCGCGACAACATTCAATTTAATCTCGAAACGTTCCTGGTCGTGGATGTTGGGATTGCAGGAAGTGGCAAAAAACAGACGGGTTTTTCCGTCGATCGAGCCAATGTTGTAATTATTGAGCGAACTGAATTTATAGTCGGGACCGTCCTCTCTGGGAGCCTCCAGTGTGCGTCCGTCAAATTGTACATAAAAGTGATTTCCAGCGTCTGAATAGACATTTTCATCAGGTTTACAGGCACTCAACAGGATAACAAAAAGCAAAAGAAGGTTTGTAATGGATCTATTCGTCATAAGAGGTCTAAGGGATTAATTCCGAAATATACTCAATTCCTTTGCTTAAAAAAGAGGCTTTTTTTTGCCTTTATTACACAGTAACTCGAAACATGAAGGGTTTATTTGGCCAAAAACCTCATTTTGGGCATCATAGAGGGGTTTTTATATCGCAATCTTAGGCGGATTCTCATTGAAGGTAAAGGGGTCACGCAAAGCTCGCAAAGGGGTTGTTTTCCGCGTTTCGTGGGTTGGAGGGAGCAAAGAGCGCAAAGCTAAGATGCAATTAAACGGTCCAGCTTGGCGATCTTAGCGATACAAAACATTCAGGCTCATACCATCTGAAGGTCAAAATCTTTCAGAATAGACCAATTATAAAATACTTAGCCCTTTCCTTCTCCGAATCGTCTGGTTGTGTAACCTGATTTTTCTAAATTTGAAGCTCACCGTTAGAAAGATCAACATGCGTACTTCCCTGGTATTTATTGCCTTTTCCCTTCTTGTCCTGACCGGCTTTGCCCAAAAAGGATTTCAGGACATTGAAAAAGAACTGCAAACCAAACTCATCATGGCCGAGGATGGCGCAGTGGTGGAAATTCCCGCAGGAAAATTCCATTTTCAGGGCAGCCTTTCCATGGACGGCAAGAAAAATGTGACCATCAAAGGAGCTGGCATGGATAAAACCATTCTTTCCTTTAAAAACCAGGCAGATGGGGCCGAAGGCCTGAAAATCACAGATTGCACCCAGATTACCCTGGAAGATTTCACCATTGTGGATTCCAAGGGTGATGCCATCAAAGTGCAGGGAACGGAGGGCGTGACTTTCAGGAGAATGAAGACCGACTGGTCGGGCAAGCCCAAAAAGACCAACGGGTCTTACGGTTTTTACCCTGTGCAGTGCGGACACGTGCTGGTGGAAGATTGCCATGCCCGGGGCGCCTCTGATGCAGGAATCTATGTGGGTCAGAGCACAGATGTGATGGTTAGGGGCTGCAAAGCCTGGGGAAATGTGGCTGGCATAGAAATTGAGAATTGTATCCGGGCCGAAGTGACCGGATGCGAAGCCATAGACAATACGGGCGGAATTCTGGTGTTTGACATGCCCGGTCTCAAAGTAAAAACGGAGGATTTGTGAAAGTTTACGGCAATAAAATCAACCACAACAACTACAAAAACTTTGCTCCCAAGGGCAATATCGTGGGAAAAGTTCCCAAAGGAACAGGGCATGATGGTGATGGCCGGCAAGCAGATTGAGGTGTATGACAATGAAATCCACGAGCAAAAAACAGCCTGCGTTTCCGTCATTTCCTGGTTCATAACCGAGCAAAAACACAAAGACAGTCTCTACGATCCCTATGCCTACGGCATCTACATCCACGACAATGATATTACCCGCAAGCACCAGAATCCAACCCTGCAGGGAAGGATCGGCAAATTGCTGTGGTTGAAATTCAAAAGAAATGTACCTGAAATTCTGGTCGATGGCACGGAACCCGAAAATGCCCGCGACGAATCAGGGAAACTGAAAGAAAAATACGAAATCTGCATCCGCAACAACGGCAACGCCAGATTTGCCAATCTGGATGCTGAAAATGGCTTTAAAAACATCAGCCACGACCTTTCTCTGTACGATTGCAGCCGCGAGCTCGAATGGAGCAAAAAATGAAAAAAGCCTTTTTCATACTTTTCGCCTTTTCAACCCTGCTTCTGGGGGCAAATTTGCCCCCATATTTCCAGACGGAAGGCAAAATGCCTCCCCTGAAACTTTCCGAATACAAGGCCTTCGCAGGGCCTATTGCCGAACTGAATCCAGCCCCGGGTGTGATCCCCTACAACCTCAATACTCCCCTCTTCTCTGACTACGCCGAAAAATCCCGCTTTGTCATGCTGCCCCCGGGCGCCAAAGCCACCTATAACGAAATGTACGTTTTCGACTTTCCCGTGGGAACCAAAATCTTCAAGACTTTTTGGTATTACAAAGACAAAAGAAAGCCCGAAAAGGGCCGTTTTCTGATCGAAACCCGGGTTTTGATCCACGAGGAAAACGGTTGGGCCACCTGGCCCTACATCTGGGATGAAAAGCAAACCGAAGCCACCCTGGAGGTGGCAGGCGGTCGCCGCGACATCCAATGGGTGGATGAGGACGGTAAAAAGCAAAAGCTGAATTATGTGGTGCCCAACCAAAACCAATGCAAAAGCTGCCACAAGCAATACGAAGAAATCGGACCCATCGGGCCTGCGGCCCGACAGCTGAATGGCGACCTGGCTTACAGCCAGGCCGGCAAGACCCACAACCAACTGGAATACTGGCAGGAAGCAGGCATCCTGGCTGATTTTCCGGGCCTGGACCAGGCCCCCAAAGCTCCCGTCTGGAACGATCCTGCCTCAGGATCGCTTGAAGACCGGGCCCGCATCTACCTGGATATCAACTGTGGACATTGCCACAATCCCAAAGGCCCGGCCAATACCTCGGGCATGTACCTCGACATTCACCAGACCGACCTCAGCTTCCTTGGGCTGGGCAAGCCACCCATCGCCGCGGGCCGCGGCTCAGGCGGACGACAGTATGGCATTGTGGCGGGTGATGCCGAAAACTCCATTCTGCCTTTTCGCATGGCCTCGACCGATCCTGGTATCATGATGCCCGAACTGGGCCGCAAAATGACCCACATTGAGGGCGTCGCCCTCATCCGTGAGTGGATTGACGGCATGAAGTAGTCGTAAGTCCTTAGAGAGGAGTCCTGAGTTTGCAAAAAAATTACATTTAGCCTGAATCCAAAATCCCAATACCTAACGCCCACTACCCAACCCCTGCCTCATACCCAGCCCACCCTACGCATCTCCCCTAAAACCCGCTCTGGCGTAATCCTGCGCATGCAGTCAAAATGCCCTTTCGGGCAGGCGGCATGCCCCAGCTTGGAGCAGGGGCGGCAGGCAAGTCCTTTTTCTTCCAGAATCAGGTGCTCTGTGTGGTAGGGATACATTCCAAATTCAGGCACCGTATTGCCCCAGATTGAAACTGTGCGCAGCCCAAAAGCGGCCGAAATATGCATAAAACCCGTATCGTTGGCGATACTGAGGCGGCATTTCCGCAGCAAAGCTGCGGAAGTAAGCAAATCAAAACGCCCGGCGGCGTTCAGGAAAGGAACCTGCAAATCCGCAGCGATTTGCCCGGCTTCTGCTGCTTCGGCGGGACCGCCGAAGAGGATCACTGCCTGTCCCAGCTGGTTCAGCAACGGGGCGGCGTATTCTGCCGGCCATTTCTTGGTGGCAAAATTGCCACCCAAAACCATGGCTACGGGCTGGCTACTGAAATTACATTCCCCCAAAATCTCATCTGCCGACTTTTCTGCCGCTTCCCCGCAAAAAAAATCCAGCCCTTCCCCATCCAGCTTACAACCCAGCGGCTCCAGGGTTTTGGCATACCGTTCCACAATATGCAGGTCTGGCAGGCGGTTGACCTTCAGTTAGTCAGCAAAAATTTCTCCGTATTCAGCTTGGGAAAGGTGTGGCGGGGAATATCCAGCCCCATCCCGATCCGCAAGGTTCGCAGGTTGTGGTGCAGGTCAAGGATGACCTCAAACTCCTCCTGCCTGAGCTCGCTCAGGGTGGCATCCAGCCCTTTTTGCTTATCAAAAAGGTGAATTTTATCCAGATAAGGATTGAATTTCAGGATGTCGTGAAAGACAGATTTGGTCAGAAAATGAATTTCTGCCTCAGGAAAACACTTGCGCAGACTGCGGATCACGGGCGTGGTCAGCACAATGTCCCCGATCGAACTGAGCCTCAAAATCAGGATTTTGGCAGGAGTATTGGCAGCCATATTCCGCGCATTCATTCCTGCAAAGAAATAAACAAGCAGGCGGATTCAAAAGGGAATTCCCAGTCTCCCCAAAATTTCGTAATATTAGCCGCATGAAAGCGCTTCAGCTGATAATCCTCCTTTTGCTGCTGGGTACAGGAGCCAGCACCTTCGCCCAGAAGTACACCCCTGGCTACCTCATCAAAGATGAGGGCGACACCTTGTATGGACTGGTCCGCAGCGACTACAATTATCTGTATTTCAAAAAAGATCAGAAAGATCAGTACACCAAATTCAAGCTCAAAAATATCAAAGGCTACATGGTGGGCGATCAGGTATATGTACCCGATTGCTTTGAAGTGATCCAAAACAACTTTGTGGAGCGCCGTTGCGGCTTTCTCAAACTCCTGGAAAAAGGCGAGGTCTGCCTTTACATGTACTACGGTTCCAATCTTTACAACCAGGAAAAGCATCCCAACCTGTACGTCAAGCGCGGCGAAGCCGGCCCCTGGCTGGTCAAAGAAGACGCCTTCGCCTTCCGCCGCGAAATGGCACAACTTTTCGCCGACCATCCCGAACTCCCCTCCAAAATCAAAAACAAAAATTTCACCTACGACGACACCCAGACCATGGTCTCCATGTACAACGAGTGGGCCGCCGGACAAGCGCAAAATCCTTAATTTTAGCTGCGAGCTTCAAGCTACGAGCTTCGAGCTTCCATCAAGCAGGCTATCGCCCCCTCCCTGCATTTTTCCTTCCCCTTTGTGTTAAAAACCGCCAATAAAGCAGTAGCTTTCAATTCACCCCCTGCTCTTTGGGTTCTTCTCCGTAGGAGTGCCCTTGGCATGTGCATATTAGTGTTAAAAACCCCAAAAAAGCGAAAGCTTTCACATTCAAGCAATAAATCTCTGTGCCCTCCGCGTCCTCTGTGGTTTAAAACCAAAAATAAAAACGGAAGCTTTCCATCCCCCAAAAAAACTTTGTGTCTTTGTGTTAAAACCTCCCCCAAAAGCGAAAGCTTCCCATCAAAAAAACCTCCTGACCAACCCTATTGACTCTGTGCCTCTGTGTTTAAAAAACCGCCCCAAAACGCCCTCTCCACCTCAGAATCCCCGATTTTCCCCGCTTTCACCAAATCCAGCACCTCCACCAGAGCCAGAAGCACCGCACCCTCCCCCCAGGGCCAGGTCCCGCGATTGATCGCCTCATACAGCCGCGGGGTTGGCAACACAGGCGTACCCGCCGAGATCCCCACCACCTGCCCGTTCGCATCCACATTTTCCATGATCGCCTGCAACCCCCTGTGCATCAGCACATAATACTGATCCCCCTTCAGCCAGCCCTGCCTTAGCCCTGCCGCAGAAGCATACACAAACAGGGCCGTAGCCGCCACCTCCCCGTAACTCGAAGGCTTGTCCAAAACCGTCGGAAACAACCCGGATTCCAACTGATATTGAGGAATCTCTGCCATGATCTCCTGAAAATAGCGCAGCATGGCCGCCCTTTTGGGGTTATCCGCGGGATTTTTCATCAAAAAATCGGCCGTCGCGGCCAGATACCAGCCATTCGCCCGGGCCCAGGCCACCTCACCCGACGGCAAAAACGGCCGCCCATTCCTGCCCAGCCATTGTCCGTGATTGAGTACCCGCGCCTCGCCGTGACATTGCAGCAGGTCCAGATGAGCCAAAAACTGGTTCGCCACCCGATCCATCAGTTCCTGCGAGCCCGTCATTTCCGCGTAGCGGGTCATAAACATACCGCACATAAACAGATCATCCAGCCACGAACGACCCCGAAATTCCAGTTGCACCTTTTTCCGTTTCCCGTCCGCATCCCGGCAACCGCGCACCACCCGTTTTCCGGCCATCAGATAGTCGTACGACAGCTTCAGCACCGCGTCATAGCGGGTTGGCAGCTTGCCTTCCAGAATCATTTCTGCGATCACCCCGGCCGGCATAATGCGGTCCGTATGGTTGAGCGGAAAGCCTTCCTCGTAGTGAAAATCCGCCCAATGCTGCACAAAACGAATGATATTTTCGTCCTGCGTGACCCGGTGAGCCCGCACCAGCCCAAACATCAGCACCCCGCCGCCCCAACTCCAGTGCTCGTGTTCAGCCGCCTTTTCCAACGAACCTTGCTTGTCAATGCGTCGCTGCATGGCCCATCTGGAAATCCGCCCGATCTCCTGCGGCAACGAGATTTTCGTCTCCTTTGCCTGACTCAAACCCGGCAAAAAAGTGCAACATCCGATCAGCAAAACCGCAAACCAACGCATCATAAGCTCAATTTTTCTCAAAATAAGGGAATAAATCCATAAGTGAGCCGCTAAAAACAAACAAGTCCAATCCAGAGATTCAAAGTTTTTATTGGTGATTATTTGGGCAGCCCCGCCCCCGAATTCTTCGGCCAGGGCGGGCCGGGCTCCTCAGGGGTTCCGTGCTCACAGGCTCGCACCCACGGCCCACACCAGCAAGTGGGCCGCGGCCCTTCACATCCCTGCTGCACCCGTCATTCCATGAAAAAGTTCCAAAACCCCAAGCTGGAAATTCACATCACGACCCTTTCCCCCAATCATGACACCTCTGACTCCCAGAAAAACTTATCCTGTTTCCATCGGGCGGGATTTTGAATAATGTATTCTGAAATATTTCGATAGGCTCGTTCATCACGGATAATATGCTCATAATAATTCCGATGCCACAATTTGCCAAGCCTTTCCCCCTTCGATTTACAAAGAGCCAGACATCCATTTGCCACCAGAGACTTATAAGCCCCTACAATATCCGAAACAGAAGCCCTCTCCTTCCTTTTCATCCCATTCTCATCATTTTCTCCCGTACGGGCAGGGTTTACCCCTGCCCCCAAATCCGAGGCTTCCAAATTCTTCAAATCCCCTGCCCCCAAATCCCTTGCATCGAAATCTCCCCTACCCATTCCATCCCTCAAACCAATAATTCCATGCACATGGTTGGGCATAATCTGAAAAACATCCAACTCAAAATTTTCAAATCGCGCCCCCAACTTCACCCATTCCAGATATGCAATCTGCCCGAAATCATTCAAAACCATTTCATCGTCAACCACCTTACCAAATCTGCAAACCTGGTCCTGACAACAGATGGTAATGAAATACAAACCGTCCTGCGAATAATCATAGCCTTTCAACCGAATTGACCTGCGGTGATGGATTTTAGGATCAAAATTTTTCATAAAAAAGAAAAGTCGTCACGATTTATGGACTAAAATATTAAATAAATCCAATTGCAACCTTTCAATCCTTCCCGCCCACCATGTCCAAATAATCCTTAATTTTCACCCGCAATGATTGGCACGCCATATACCCTCCAGGAAATAGCCGAAATCCTCGGCACCCGGGCCGTCATCCGACAAGCTGCCGAACCCGTTCAATCCGTCGTCTTCGACAGCCGCCAGGTATTCCGTCCCGCCCAAACCCTTTTCGTGGCACTCAAAGGCGAAAAACGCGACGGACACCAGTTCATCGACAATGCCTTTGAAAAAGGAGTCCACAATTACCTCGTATCCGATCCGCACCAGGTGCCTGAGGGCTGCAACTACATCCAGGTGCCCGATACCCTGGCCGCCTTGCAGCAGTTTGCCACCTTTCACCGCCAGCGCTTCAGCCTGCCCTTGCTCGCCATCACTGGCTCCAATGGCAAGACCATCGTCAAAGAGTGGATTTCCACTCTGCTGGATAAAACCCTTTTGATCGTCAAAAGCCCCAAAAGCTACAACAGCCAGGTGGGCGTGCCCCTTTCCCTCCTGCAACTCAATCCTGCTGCTCGCCTCGGCATATTCGAAGCGGGCATTTCCCGCCCGGGCGAAATGGAGGCCCTCCAGGTCATGATTCAGCCCCAACTGGGACTGCTCACCCACTTTGGCGATGCCCACGAAGAAGGATTCCCTGCAAAAGAGGCCAAACTCCTGGAAAAGCTAAAGCTTTTCCAGGCTTGTCAGGCTGTCTTCGCCACTGCCGACGATCCCCTGGTGCTGAAGCACCTCCAGAACCTCAATCTGCCCCTCATCACCATAGGACGCGACTCCTCTGCCTCAATCCGGCTGATTTCAGCCGTGGAAAAGAAAAACAGCTGGGAAATCCAGCTGCAGGACCAGGGTGAAATCCATTTTCTGAAACTCGGCCTGGGCAGCCAGGCCGACCTCGAAAATGGCCTGTTGGCCATATTGGTGGCCCGCCACTTTCGCCTCAGCTTCCCCGAAATTCAGGAAGGCCTGGAAAAACTCCAGGCCGTGTCCATGCGCATGGACCTCATCTCAGACAATCCAGAGATCACCATCATCAACGACGCCTACAACGCCGACCTGTCCTCCATCCACAACGCCTTTTCCCTCCTCTTTTCAGACGAATTTCAACCCGGCAAAGCCCTTATTCTCTCTGACCTCGAGCACCAGGGCCAGATGCAGGAAAAAATACAGCAAGAGGTATTGCAGGAAGCAGTCAAAATGCTCGGCAATGAAAATATCATCCTGATTGGGCCCGTATTCCAGCAAATTTCGCAGGGAAATATGGACGCGTACGCCACCACAGAAGATTTCCTCAGGGAATTTGATTACCAGCGCTTTCGCAACAAAACGGTACTGCTCAAGGGAGCCCGCAGATTTGAACTGGAAAAAATCATTCCCTACCTCAGCCGCCGGGTAAATGCCACCTTATTCAAGGTCAATCTCAATCACCTGAGCGGAAACCTGCGGTTTTTCCGCAGCCTTGTACCCCGCGGCACCAAAATCATGGCCATGGTCAAGGCCTTCGCCTACGGCTCAGGCACCTGGGAGATCGCACAGGCCCTCGAGCGAGACGGCATCGACTACCTCGCGGTGGCCTACCTTTCCGAGGGCATCGCCCTGCGCACCCGCAACATCTCGCGGCCGATCATGGTCATGAATCCCGACCAGACAGGGATCGAGCAGCTCTTTCACTTCGACCTCGAACCCGAAGTGTACAGCCTCGATTTTCTGAAAAAATACCTGGCGACCGGCAAAATGCTGGGTGCAACCCAGATGAAAGTTCACCTCAAAGTGGAGACGGGCATGCATCGCCTGGGCTTTCGCCCGGCCGAACTGATCACCATCCAGGCTTTTCTGGCCGACCATCCCGCCCTGCGGGTGGTTTCTGTATTCTCCCACCTGGCTGCTGCCGACGAATCCGACGAGGATGCCTACTCCCACGCCCAGGTTCAGACTCTGACCGGCTTCGCCGATCAACTGGAAAAAGCCTTGTCTTACAAGCCCCTGCGCCACATCCTCAATACTGCAGGCATCCTGCGTTTTCCTGAATATTCCCTCGACATGGTGAGGCTGGGCCTGGGCCTCTACGGGCTCTCGCCCGTACCCGGACTACCATTTCCTGAATTACAGGAAGTGGGCAGCCTCCACACCATCATTTCCCAACTCAACGAATATCCGGCCGGCACCTCCATTGGCTACGGGCGCAGCCAGGTCACGGAGCGGGTCTCCCGCATAGCCACCCTCCCCATCGGCTACGCCGATGGCATACCCCGCGCCCTCAGCAACGGGCGGGTTTCATTTCTGGTTCACGGCAAGCTGGCTCCCGTGATCGGTCGGGTATGCATGGACATGCTCATGCTTGACGTCACGGATATTCCTGGCGTCGCCGCAGGCGACGAAGTGGTGCTCTTTGGCCCGCAGGGCCAGGCTTTTCAATCGGTCGAGGCCCTGGCCGGGGGTGCAGGCACCATCGCCTACGAAATCCTGAGCGGCATCAGTCCGCGGGTGCGGAGGGTATATGTGCGGGAATGAAAAAAGGAATCCTTAAAATAAGGTAAAGGCGGACTCAGAAGAAGAAAGCGCAGTTTGTTAATTGATATTTGCTAATTGACGATAAAGCAAGGTCCAACGCAGAGATTCGAAGCTTTTTGAAGCACCTAAAAAAAACCTCCCCCAAACTGGAGGAGGAAAAAAAACAAAAAAATATTTCATGTATAGCCTGAAAAGGGTTAGCGGGGCTATTTACTGCCAGCCGCCAAGCCTTGTTGTCCAAAATTGAGGAAATCGGGAACACGCAGACCGCCCAGTTGGCGATAGACTTCCTTGCCGTCTCCGTTGAAGACCATCAGGGTAGGATAGGCGCGGATGCCCCAGGTGCGGGCCAGACCGGGTCCTTCCCCTTTTTCCATGTCCATTTTTACGTTCACAAAATTCTTATTGTAGAAATTTCCAACGCTTTCGTCCACAAATACCTGGCTGCTCATCATGCGGCAGGGACCACACCAGCTGGCATAAGCATCTACGAAAACCAGTTTATTCTCCTTTTTGGCCTTCGCCAAAGCCTCTGCCCAGGTCCCGTGATGGAAATGCATTCCGGGTTCAGCCGCAGTTTGAGCCTGGATTGTGGGCGCAGCAAATACAGAAAGCAAAAGGAAAAGGGTGAGTCCGGATATTTTTAAAAGCATTTTCATAATTGGGGTTATTTGGGATAAAAATACAAATTCTCTTCTTTTTCTCTATTGAATCCTCAGAATTCAAACCGAATTATTTAAAAATCAACGCATTTGCATGGTTTATACGCGTTCAAATGACCGTTGTTTGTTTTATTTTCTTTTCCTTACTTTGGCAAATATTAGGCCAAAATCCGTTCAGGATACAATTAGTTAGGGAAAATGTTAAAATTCGAACAATACATTCAGGAAATTTCAGGTTCCTTTCAAAATACCAACTGGTTTGAATTCAGCCTGAACCTGTTGATTACCGCAGTTCTGGCAGGAACACTTGCCTGGTTTTACATCAAATTCGGCAATTCTCTCTCCAACCGAAAGCGGTTCGCCCGCAATTTCCTCCCCCTGGCCCTCACCACCATGCTGATTATCACCATCGTGAAATCGTCCCTCGCCTTGTCGCTGGGATTGGTAGGTGCCCTCTCCATCGTACGTTTCCGTTCCGCCATCAAAGATCCTGAGGAACTGACTTTCCTTTTCTTCACCATCGGCATTGGTTTGGCCGCTGGCGCCAATCAGATTGTGATTGCGATTGTGGCTTTCGTGGTGATTCTCATTTTCCTGTTCGTCCAGGCCGCCATCAATGGCAAAGGGGTATTCAAATCCACGGAAAACATGTCTGTCAATATCAGCACTTCCTCCAAAGACATGAAGGCCATCAGCGACATCCTGAGTGCGACTTTTCCTTTGGTGGAACTCAAAAGGGTGGACGACAGCGGCGACCGCATGACCATTTCCTTTGTGGTGGAAGCCAGCAGCCTGGCCCAAATTGAAACTGCCCGCACCAAACTCATGGAACTCGATTCCGCTTCCTCACTTTCCTTCATCGAGCAGCGCAGTATCGCAGTATGATCATTCGCGAACGTGCTCGCAACCTTTCATCTCTTCGCCGAAAATTGCTGGCCGTCGGCGGGGCAGCAGTTGTATTCTTTTTATTATTATGGGCCTTCACCTACCGCGAAAAACCAGCGGTGGCTCCTTCTGAATTTTACTGCGACGCAGAAAATATCCTGGATGTGGGCGGCGGTCAGTCCGTTTTTCTGGGGAAAAACGATCTCCAGTACCTGAACGGAAAAACCCGCAACGACGAATTCAAATATTCAGGCAAATATTCCTCCCGGGTTGACGAGGAAAATCCCTTTGGTATCGGGCTGGAAACCAGCGACCTGATTCCGGGCGAAGTCCTGGAAATCTCCGTATTGGTGCACAGCAATGCAGGTACGGGCAATCTCGTGGTGGATGCCAACTGGGGACTTTATGCCAATGCCACCACCAACTATGGCGACCGCACCAAAGGCTGGGAATCTCTGACCATCGAGGTGGTCATTCCTGAGGGGATCACAGATCCCAAAATGAAGATTTACGCTTTCAATCCCGATAAGCCAGCTGCCTGGTTTGACGACCTCACCATTCGTCGCCTGCGCCGGGCCCGCGAATCTCAATATCCTACCTACTCAGCGGACAGTCTTCCCATCATGAACATTGTGGTGGATGACAAAGGGGTGGAAAAATTACGGAAAATCCGGGCTCAGGCAATGTCTATTGGAATCCTGAAGCAGGGCGAAGACGACTGGGTCAAGGCAGAGCTGGAGGTGAAAGAGGGCAAAATGCCCGCCAAGATCCGCCTCAAGGGCGACTGGACCGACCACCTGGTGGGTGATAAATGGTCGTTTCGCATCGAAATGAAGGAAGGCTACGCCTGGAACAGGCTGATTACCTTTTCCGTACAATCTCCCCGCTCCCGTTCCTTTCTGGACGAATGGGTCTACCACAAATTGCTGCGTCAGGAAGACGTGCTGGCTCCGCGCTACGATTTCCTCAACGTGAAACTCAACGGCAAAAGCCTCGGGGTTTACGCCTGGGAAGAGCATTTCGAAAAACAATTGCCCGAATACAGCTACCGCCGCGAAGGTCCCATAGTGAAATTTTCTGAAGTGGGATTCTGGGACGTGCTCGATGTGCAGCAGCAAAATACTTCGGAAATTCTCTACCGCATGCCCGTCACGGAGGCCGCCACGGTGGAAGCCTTCAAAGAGGCCCGTACCCTGGCCGACAGCACCCTCAGCAAGGAATTTGAAATGGCCCGCAACCTCATGTTCGAATACATGTATTCGAACCGGGATGTGGGGGATATTTTCGACCTGGAAAGGCTCACCAATTATTCGGCCATGGTGGACATTTGCCAGGCCCATCACGGCTTTATCTGGCACAATCAGCGCTTTTATTATAATCCCATTACCGAAAAACTGGAACCCATTGGCTTTGACGGATATACCAGCAACGGCCCTCTTAAATGGATTCAGCGACCATTCATTGGCTACGCCCGCAACCTCAAATACCAGCATCCTTCCTACCGCGAAAACATGTTTCAGCGCTGGTTTCTGGATAAAGCTTTTGTAGAACGATACGTACGTGAGTTGTTGAAAATCACAGATCCAGCCTATGTATCCAGCTTCATGGCATCGATTTCCAAGGACCTGGATCTGCGCGAAGCCCTGATCAAAAAGGAATTCAAGGACTACACCTACGACCGCAATTTCATCGAGAAAAATGCCAAAGAGATTCGCGAGATCATGTTTCCGT
The DNA here is from genome assembly GCA_020635905.1 of Bacteroidia bacterium. GTDB lineage: Bacteria > Bacteroidota > Bacteroidia > J057 > JADKCL01 > JACJYV01. Next base: position 551,077 of record JACJYV010000002.1, on the reverse strand, counting down.
TCAAAGAATCGTCGGTCAAGGTTTATTACGAAGGCAAAAATGGAAACAACCACCATTATAAGGTATTCAACTGGCATTGCCTCCCTGTGAATCTGACCGGCCTGGGCCGACTTGAAAACCGGGCTGACAGCCCGCTGAAGGAGGAAATTTACCTGCCTGCCTTTGGCAATCAGCTACCTCCTGACTTTGTGGAATTTGATGCGGCGGCCAAAGGAAATTTCCTGTTTTTCACCATTCCCGGCATGGATTCGGTCTTTTCCGTGAAAGTCCTGCCCTGGAGTGCACCCATGGCCTTCACCGCCCAGCAAGAATTATTTGACGGCGCCAAACCCGTTTCCAACCCGCTTTACGAGGTAAAAGACAAGGAAATCCACTTCAAACCCGGCAAACACACCGTTGACCATGATGTGATCATTCCCGAAGGATACACCGTTCGCATGGTGGCAGGCACAGATCTGGATTTTGTGAAACAGGCCAAATTTATCTCCAAATCGCCCCTCTACCTGATTGGGGAAGAAGAATTGCCCATTCTCATCCGTTCCTCTGACCAAAGCGCCAACGGCTTTACCGTGTTGCAGGTCTGGGAACAATCCATGCTCAGGTATGTGCAGTTTTCCGACTTTACCACCCTCACCTATAAAGGCTGGGGACTGACGGGCGCAGTGACTTTTTACGAATCCAAAGTGGACATTGAGCATTGCAAATTCCTCAACAACCACTGCGAGGACGGCCTGAATCTGGTGCGTTGCAATTTTGATTTGAAGAGTTCGCTGATTTCCAATACTCCTTTTGACGGATTCGACTCTGACTTTTCTGAAGGTCGGGTCATGGATTGCGTTTTCCATGAAACGGGCAACGACGGGATGGACTTTTCGGGCTCGAAAATCTACATCATCAATTGCAAAGTGGAAAATTCACACGACAAGGGGTTGAGTGCAGGAGAAGAATCCACCATTGAAGTGAAATCACTGTATGTGGATGGCGCGGTGCTGGGCATTGCCTCCAAAGACCTTTCCCAGGTTACGGTGGAATATGTTTCCCTGAAAAATGTGGACCAGGGCTTTGCCTGCTACCGCAAAAAACCCGAATACGGGCCTGCAAAAATATTTGTGACCCAGTACGATGTCAGCGATGTGCGTACCCTGCACACCATCGAACTGGGCTCATTTTTGAAACTGGGTGAACAAGAAATACAAGGAAACAAGTGAACCTGCGCCACGAAAGAAAATATCGTCTCGAAAATCACACCTACGAAGTGGTGCGCAACATCATTGAGTCTCATCCATTGGGATTTTCTGAACTGTTTCCCGACCGTCAGGTGAATAATATTTACCTCGATACCCCCGATCTGGCTTTCTTCACGGAAAACCTCGACGGAGTGGGCGATCGCCGCAAATATCGTCTGCGTTGGTATGGTGAGGAACTCGACCCGGCCCGCAACCTGATCCTGGAGATCAAGGCGAAGCACAACGAACTGGGCTTTAAGATTCAGAATTCTATTGCAGAAGACCTGAAAATGGGCAATCTGGACGAAATGAGGGCCTGGATTCGAAGAAATGTGCAAAGCACCCTTCCCTTGGGTCCCGTGCTGCTGAATACCTATCAACGCTCTTACCTGCAATCGTTTTGCGGTCGCTTCCGCGTAACCATCGACCGAAAACTGCGCTTTCATTCCATGGAATTTTCTCCCCGGGTGCCCGATTTTTTCCCTGAGGACCCTGCCATTGTGTTGGAAGTGAAATACGACGACAAGTGGGATGAAAGCTGGAAAGAATTTTCAAGGGGATTGCCCTTCAGAGTCGGGAAAAATTCCAAATACGTGATGGGCGTTCTCATGACCGTCGTTTGATCAGCTCAGACCTTGCCCGAACAACTCACATATCTGATATCCACCTCAGTTGATCCCTGGGAGGTATTGGGGCGCCTGCTGCTGAGTCTGCTCCTGGCGGGCCTGACCCGTGTATTTTACCTGAAAATGGCCGATCACCCTGCGGGGAGTCGCAAGCTGGCGCGGGCATTTTTGCCGCTGGCGTTGGCCATGTCCATGCTGGCTTCCGTGTTTTCCAGTTCTGTAGCGCTGGCCCTGGGACTGGTGGGAGCCATGTCTGTGGTGCGTTACCGTGCGGCCATTCCGAGTCTGGAAGGACTGAATTTTCTCTTTCTCACCCTGGCCATCGGCCTGGGTGCGGGAACCGGGCAAGGTGTGGTCACCACATTCGCGGTAATCCTGATCCTGGCGCTGATCGCTCTCCGCCGCTGGACCAACGGCAAAGTATTGCAGGCGCATTTGCTGGAGATCACCTGTCCCGCAGGCCATATTTCCGCCCTTCACGACCAATTCAACCTCATTTTGCCCAATTACATCCTGCTGGAATTTCACGCAGGGCCTCAACAGGACAAATGGAGGCTGCTTTGTCACAGCGAAAATCTGCAAACCATTCAGCAACTCAAGGAAGCCTTGCGCAGCATTTCTCCTCAGGTCAGTTTCAATCTGAGCGATGAAAACGGGTAAGGGCAGCCGCTCCTGGCTTGCGCCCGGCCTTTTTCTGCTGGCCCTGCTGGCCGTTTTTGTGGTGCTTTTTCGTCCCCGTTCCCCAGAATTTATCTCTGAAGACCGCAATCCTGGCCTCCATTCCCTGACCCTGCAGATTTCAGACGGAAATCTGCGCAGGCTCAAAGCCAAGCGAGACGAAGCCCTGCGCATTGGGGTGCTGCAAACCGCCGAAGGCGATTGGGTGGACGGAATGCTGAAGGATGAAGCTGGCGAAATGCCGGTCAAAATTCGGCTCAAAGGAGACTGGCCTGACCATTTGCGGGGCGAAAAATGGTCTTACCGGATCAAAATCGGGGAAGGACGTGCCTGGCGGGGACTGAAAACCTTTTCCCTGCAAAATCCAGAATCCCGCAACTTTCTCATGGAATGGCTGTTTCACCAGTTTCTCCACCAGGAAGACATTCTCACCACCCGCTATGATTTCATTCACCTGCAACTCAACGAGCAGGATTTGGGAATTTACGCCCTGGAAGAGCATTTTACTTCAGAATTGCTGGAAGCTCAACATAGAATTCCCGGTCCGCTGGTCAAATTGTCTGAAGCGGGAGTCTGGGAAATCCGGGCAGCTGAATTGACCCTGGGGCTGGAACCGGCCTGCGAGTTGCCTGTATTTGCGGCGGCCACGGTGGAGGCATTTGGAGAGGATCAGGTGAATGAACCAATCTTTCATGCCCAATTTTTGCAGGCCCAAAGCCTGCTCAATCAGGCCCGTTTTCGCTTGCGTCCGCACCGCGAACTGTTTGATCTGGACCGGGCCGCGAAGCGGCACGCGGCCACGGACCTCTTTCGCGCCTTTCACTCCCTGATCTGGCACAACCAACGCTGGTATTTCAATCCCATCACCGCCAAACTGGAGCCTCTGGTCTATGACGGCTATCCGGGCACGGACCTCACCATGCAGTTTCAGGGGCCTTTTTCTGGATTTCAGGCCAGCGGGCTCCACATCGACGGGCGCTATTCAGAATTGATGGATGCTCCATTTTATACAGACGAGCTTTTTCTGGAGAGGTATTATTTCCACTTGTTTCGCTACAGCCAGCCAGGTCAGGTGGAAGAATTTCTGGATTCACTGGAAACGGATTTGAAACTGCGGGAAACCTTTCTGCAAGAGGAGTTTTTTCTCTTCAAATTCGACCGGGAATTTTTGCTGAACTCAGCCCGCGGGATCAGAAACACCCTCGACGGACTGGAAACTGCGGTCAAAGAGGGAAAAATTCGCCTGCGATTGCTGCCCTCAGGAAGAGAATTCTGGGTGTGTAACGAGCTTCCTTTTCCCGTGAAAATGACTTCCCTGCAGGGAGAATCCCATTTTTTGCATGCATTTGATCCTGAATTTCCCTGCGATTCTGTGCAACTCGATCGTAAAAATATCTGGTCGGCTGAAATCCCGGGAACGGGAAAAAAGGCCCTGATCGGGGATGGATTTTAGGGGATCAATTCTGCCCGACCCCGGTCCATCAAATTATGCACCTGAATCCCTTTTTTTCTAAATAAAAAGAACTTATTTTTGGTTTCTTTTGATTTTTTAAGGACAAAGTAAAGTCTATTCCTTATGCCAAATTTCGTCATCGACGGCAAGACATACGAATACGAAGGCAATCCCCGCCTTCTTCAGTGGTGTATCGACAACGGCATCGAGATCCCCTACTTCTGCTATCACCCAGCCATGAGCTCCCCGACCAACTGTCGGATGTGTCTGGTGGAAGTGGGATTCCCCGTAAAAGATCGTGCAACAGGTGCCCCGGTTATGAATGAGGATGGCACGCCCCAGATCATGTGGGGACGCAAGCCGGCTACCTCCTGCAACCAGAGCATTTCGCCCGACATGGTGGTGCGGACCAACCGTACCAGCCCCGAGGTGAAGAAAATGCAGGAAGGCGTGCTGGAATACATGCTGATCAATCACCCCCTGGATTGCCCCATTTGCGATCAGGCAGGTGAATGTCCGCTGCAAATCTGGACTTATAAATACGGACCTGAAGGCTCCCGTTTCACCACCGCCAAAGCCCACCGTCCCAAGCGGGTCGAACTGGGTCCCAATGTGATCCTGGATGCCGAGCGCTGCATCAATTGCACCCGCTGCACCCGTTTTACAGAGGAAATTTCCGAAACCCACCAGCTTTCCATCGCCGGACGTGGAGAGAAAAACTATCCTTCCACCGCTCCTGGCAAGCAATTCGACGATCCGTATTCGATGAATGTGATCGACCTCTGCCCGGTGGGCGCCCTTACTTCCCGCGATTTCCGCTTTGCGGCCCGGGTATGGGAAATGTCCTACACTCCTTCCATTGACATGAACGACAGCACGGGCACCAATACCAACGTCTGGGTCCGCGATAATAAAGTAATGCGCATCACTCCCCGCGAAAACCTCGCGGTGAACGACTACTGGATGCCCGATGCCCACCGCCTCAATACGGATATGTATAACGAGAAGCGGGTTTCAGGGGTGAAATCCAAAGGAGATGTGCCCGTGGATTTTGTGGAGGGCCTGGCCAAAATCGGCAAACTGCTCAAATCCCAGGAAGGTCATATTTTCTTCCTTGGATCAGCTTATGCCTCTCTGGAGAGCAATTACATGCTGGCCCAGCTGGCCAAAAAAGTGGGAGTTACCAGCATTCACTACGTTTCTGACGTCCGTCCGGGCTATGGGGACGACTGGCTCATCCAGGATGATCGTACGCCCAATGCGGCTGCTTGCGAACTGCTTGGATTCCATGCCATTACCCTGGAACACCTTCAGTCTAAGTTGAAGCACGGAGATATCAAATTCCTGTATTCTCTGGAAAATGACCGCGCTTTTGGATTGCTCTATAACGAGTTGGAAAATGTGCATGTGGTGGCTCACGCCAATCAGTACCAGCCAGTTTTTGAAAAACTGGACTGGATTCTGCCTGCCGCGACCGCGATTGAAGGTGAAGGTACTTACATCAATTACAAAGGAATTCCCCAGGTCACCAAAATGGCCAAGGAAATCCAGCAAATGACTCCCGAAATGTGGATGCGCCTTTCCAAAAGCCGTCTCGACAAAGCCGCAGTCGCGGTTGACAAGTGGAGAAATCTGGAAAACGTATTTGACGTATTGCCCAGCTGGCAGATCATTGCCCAAATCCTGCGCAGTATGGGCCAGGAAGTTTCCTACCGCGAGCACAAAGACATCTTTGCCAAACTCAAAGCAGAGTACGATATCCTCCGCGATCTGAAAGTGGATTATAAAGTGCCAAAAGAAGCCTTTAAAATCTCACAATTCGATTTCGCCATCACCTGATTCCTTTTTTCAGGTCAGAAAAAAGTCCCGTTTTGTCATGCTGAGAGGTGTTTCAGGATGAAAAAACGGGACTTTTGCATGGGCGAAATTTCCAACCTTTCCGAACAGCGCCCGTAAGATGCACTACCCAAACACTTTTTTATTAACCATATTTACACCCACGATTAAATGAAAAACAAAAAAGTACCCGTTATTCTTGGCGTGGCTGCCTTTGGTCTGATTTTAGTTCTGATCTTCAGCACCAGCAGCTTTGTCACCATTGATGCCGGCTTCACCGGCGTATTATTCAAAAAATTTGGAGGAGGTCTCGACAAGGAACATGTGTACGGGCAGGGTTTTCACGTAGTGGCACCCTGGAACACCATGTACATCTACGACACCCGCATTCTGGAAAAGACCGAAGAAATGGACGTTTTGGCCAAAAACGGTCTGACCATTCATGTGGATCTGTCCTTTCGTTACAAGGTGATCGAAAATGAAGTGGGCATGTTGCACGACGAGATTGGCACCACTTACGAATCCAAACTGATTATCCCTGAAATACGTTCGGCCACCCGCCAGGTGATCGGGAAATATCTGCCCGAAGAATTGTACTCCACCAAGCGCGACGATATCCAAACCGAGATTTTTGAAAATACGGATCTTGGCCTGTCCAAAAAACACATTGTGATCGACGCGGTGCTGATCCGGTCGGTGCGCCTGCCTCAAACCATTCAGACTGCGATCGAATCCAAGCTGAAGCAGGAGCAGGAAGCGGCCGAATACGACTTCAAACTGGTCAAGGAAACCAAAGAGGCTGAGCGTAAACGCATTGAGGCTCAGGGGATCAAAGATTTTCAGGAAATCGTTTCCAACGGTCTGAACGACAAACTGCTGAAATGGCAGGGCATCGAAGCCACCAAAGAGCTGGCCAATTCCAATAACTCCAAAGTGGTGGTGATTGGCAGCGGGAAGGATGGAATGCCGTTGATCCTGGGCAATAACTAAGGGAGCCTCTAAAAACTCAGAATATATGCGTTGGACTCGATTCAGAAAGAGGATTTCGCGGCAGTAAAAATTTACAAGAATCTAAAAAGGAGGTCCCATTCAGGACCTCTTTTTTATGCTTCAGCTTTGCCTTCTGAGTTTAAATTGGGGATAAATTCAGCAAACGGCGGCCCGGACTCTGTCATCATCCAGTGCAAACCCTTTTAGGAGATATTCTTTTAGAACAGAGGTTGCCCAAATCCTGAATTGAGTTGCCTGAATGGAGTTTACGCGGTATCCAACTGAAAGCATCGCATCCAGATTATAAAACATTGTGTTATAGGTTTTGCCATCTGGGGCAGTATGTGCAATTTTTGCACTAACTGAATTTTTGTCCAATTCGCCGCATTCAAAAATATTTTGGAGGTGTTTGGTGATTACGGTTCGGTCAACCCCAAAAATCAGGGCAAGATTTTTTTGAGAAGCCCAAACGGACTCGGCCCGGACCATTACGGCAACCTTGTTGGCTCCATAAAAAAGGAATTCAGATGGGTTTTCTAATTCGGCCATAAACGGAAGGTTTGTAAGTTACAGTCAAGGCTTATTGGTGTGATCTGGCGATTGAAAATTTAGTGGATTAGTATTATTACAATGTAATGCTAATTGATATATTTAATGCCATATAATGGTATATGAATAAATCTTTTACCCTCCCATCTTTCGAAACCCTTGATGATTTTCTTCACCAAACTTATTCCCATATTATTGAAAATGGCCACATAGTGAAGGGAAAAAGAGGAAGTATAAAAGAGATAAATAACTTTGCTGCAACACTGGAAAACCCACGGGCAAGAACCTCTCATTCCCTTGAAAGAAGGCTTGTGATTAGTAAATTTGCGGAATTTGCGTGGTATTTGTCTGGAGAGGCAGATTTAGAATTTATCAAACCGTATATTTCAGATTATAAAAAAGAAGACTCCAAAGACGGGAAAGTACTTGGTGCATATGGCCCAAGAATATTTGGGACACAAGCAAACGGTATTTCTCAATTTGAAAGGATTTGCGATCAAATCAGGTCTAGGCCCGAAACTAAACAAGCATATCTTTTAATAAGTGAAAGTTCAGACTTTAGGGTAAGAGAAAACCCTCACTCAAGTCCCCCTTGTACAATTGGGCTTCACTTTATATTGAGAAATGACAGACTTAATCTTACCACATTCATGAGAAGTAACGATGCCTTTTTTGGGCTTCCCCATGATGTATTTTGCTTTACGATGCTTCAGGAAATGGTAGCCGTAAAGCTTGGTTTTGAGATAGGTCATTATTCTCACATTTGCACATCAATGCACATTTACGAAAAATTTATAGATAACATTAATGACTATTTAAATGAGGGCTTATTTGATCCACTTAATATGCCCTCAATGCCTACAGTAAGTGATGATATAATACGGTTCATTATTTCTGCTTTTAGAAATAAAGGAAAAACCCAATATGAATCGGAGATTCCCCCGTACTGGGCAGATTATGCATTGTTCTCAAAGAAAAAGTACTCTAAAGAATCCCCAGAAGATTGGCTATCTTTATTTCAGACTGAAGGGATGAAATCAATTGCTGCCAATAGCTTGAACAAATAAAAAATAATTATGACAGTTGGACTAATAAAAATACTTTGGATAAACGCAATCCGTGATCTTTTAGGGGCAAAATTTTCGGAAGAGATGATCGACAGTCTGTCCCATCAAACAATAGATAGTATTAGGAGGGTTGAAATCTTTAGAACATATTCAAGGCGGGCAACAAATGGGGAAAAATTGGGGCTACCCTATTTCCATACATCAAACCCTTATACGCTTGCCCAAAGATTGTCCCTGTCGACTGATACCAGAATTTGGTTTGTCTACCTAGCTACTTATTTTGGGAAAAGCAATCTTTCCAAATGGAGGCTCTTCAACCAGGCTACTTTCCGAGAAGACAATACTTTGATTACAGTTGAGGGAATCCTAAAAGATAGAGAGGAGTATTTTGATTTTCTTAAAGGAAGAAATCTTTTCCAGAATGCGAACTATTCTAATCACAGGAAATACACAAAAAAATCATTAGAAGGAAATAAAGGTATCTTGTTTTCCTTTGATTTCTTTCTTAAAAATCTGGCTTTGTTTAGGGCTCCTGTAAACCAAAATTTCCATAAGGTATACCTAAATGCATTAAAAGTGCCCAATTTTGGAAGAATGGCGGCTTTTGACTTCACATGTAACCTTTGTAAATGTCGCTTATATGTAGATGAACCGGTTTCAATGTACCAGGCACATAGCACTGGGCCTCTGAGCGCATTGAAGGATATGCTATTTTATGCGGGAGTAACTTCCCCGGAAAAAAGCCTTGCAATCTCTCTTGGGGACGAACTTTTGGATTGGTTTAGCGCGAATTCAAATATTTATATGCTCGCTCAAGTATTGGAGGATTCAATTTGCAATTGGCAGAAGTCCCCAATTAGACACATTAGATATTTTGGCTAGCTAATGGATTGAAATTCTACTGGTTGGTAAACTTTCCTGAAATAACTATAAGGGGCAAGCTGTGTCCTATGGATTTGAGCAGCCACCAGAGAAGCTGGAATTTCATATTTCACTGCAAGTTTAATTAGTGATTTATATGATCTACTTGCAAAACCCAATTGTGACCTTAACTCGGGAGGAAATAATAGAGATTCTACATATTCATTTGCTTCCTCTTCTTCATGAAGCTTGTTCGACGACGAATTTGCTAATATGAATTCGTCATCTGAATAGTGAATCAAAGTTTGGTCTAATTGATGAAGCAAACAATGCGCCAATTCATGTAATAAAGTAAACCAAAATGCTGCATTGTTCTTGAACCTATCTGTTACTACGACTAATCTGTATTTTTTAAATAGTCTTTTTGTAAATCCAGACACTCCGAGTCCCTTATCACTGGGGCTTAGAACAAGAATTACTCCAACACTATTTAATGCTTCCTTTATCTTTGGAATAACTTTCAGAACATTATTAACCTTGCTATGTGAAACAATCTCAGGAATGGTTCTTTCGAGATTCTCTAAACCGAAGAAAGGGATTCTCTTGTTTAAAAGGACAGATTCCGCAGTTAGTTCACATTCCCTCATCCAATTCGCCAATGATGCTGGGGAGGGCTCGACCGTTTGGCTCCTACTATATAATACTTGAGGCATTTCAAAATAATCCATTATCAAGTGTTCAAGGGTTGAGACCTTAAAGTTATCTGCTAATGAATTGATTTCTGTGTGTCGAATCTTTGAAAGAGAATTTAAAAACGGCCTATTTTCCTTCTGTATCTCATTGTTAGAGAAGGTAACATACTCGGTAAATTCTTGGTATCGATTAATCCAAAAGGTTTCGCTACTCCCCAGAGTTTTGCTTAAGCGTTTTGCAATATTAGAATTGATCTCAAGCTTATCATGGATTAGATCAAAAAAATCGGCTTGACTTAACTGGAGTTGTTCCCTAAATGAATAAAAACTAACTCGTTTATTGTGTAATAATCGAAGGATGGTTTCACTCGGTGGAGAAACCCATTGTACTTCTTCATTGAAAGATCTATTAGCAATCATAGGTCAATCCTTTTGAAATTTGAAGTTTTCTCCAATTCAGGAATGAAGATTTTAGTAATCAGAAGCCTTGTGACTTCTTCGGGGTTTGGGTATGAGAGTTTATTTATTATTCTACAACGAATTTGAACTCTTCCAATATCCATGGCTAAATGTAAGGAAGAGTCATCATTTTCCACACCATTAATTATCAAATAATCAACAGGGGCATCGTACAAATTTTGTGCGGCTTTTAAATCTGCAAGGTGCGCACGTATTTCTTCAATCTCCTCAGATGTAAATGGCTTGGATGGAGTAACAATCGAGTTGCAAAGACTTCTTGTTTCTTGGTCTATGTACGAAATTGTCATCAATAATTAGTTTGCAAACCACTTTTGGGCAAAAAATTTATTTATTCAAATTAACCAAAATTTTGCTTTTTCTTATTGCCCTACATGGCTTTTGTGATCGAAATGTTGATAATCCCAGATTCAGAATGAGGAGTGAAATTTCATTTCGGGTTTAAGTTGGAGAAAAATAGGGAAAGCTAAGTAAAAAAATGGCGTTAACACAGGTCTATGATTAAGGGCGTCAGTTAGGAGTATTCAAGATCGTCCCTGCTCATAGACTTATCGTTAAACTCTTTTCAAAGTTAACCAACCTGGCCGAAAAATGTGATCTCTTTTCCACGGTTCAAGGATGGAAGGGAAATACAATTTCACCCTTTGATCCTGCCCAAAGCAAGCATTACCCAACCTGCGTTCTGCATTCTACAGGCTGTATTTCCCAATACGTACACCCACAATTGGATTTTTTCTTTTTGTGCTTGAAAATGCCGGCTCCTTTCGTTGGGGCTGGTTTTTTCCTGACCTGATATGCTGAATTACAAGCAGAAGTTCCAACCAGAGCCAGCAAAAGAAGGGGAACGAGCAACAGTTTGTTCATAGGTAGGATTTAAAGGATAAAATTTCCAATGCAACCAATCTCAATCGTCTGATTTCAAACATCTCATTTCTAACCCTCTCTAACATCTGCCATCTAAAAATCTGACATCTTCTAACTAACGACTCACTTCCCCCCTCTGGTATTTCCCAAACAATCTCAGGTGATTCGGGTTTTACCTACGGAGATAAATTTCTATTTTTAACTTCTTTAATTTCTCACAAATAACCCATTAAGAATATGGCTTTCGAATTACCCAAACTCCCCTACGCATACGACGCTCTCGAGCCCCATATCGACGCGCGTACCATGGAAATCCACCACAGCAAGCACCACGCCGGATATACCAATAACCTCAATAACGCCATTGCCGGCACGCCTCTGGAAAATCAGTCTATTGAGTCCATTCTCAAGAATATTTCCAAAGCCAGCATGGCCGTTCGCAATAATGGAGGCGGTTACTACAACCACCGTTTGTTTTGGGAAATCATGGGTCCGGGTGCCGGCGGCGAAGCTGACGGCGCAGTCGGGGCTGCGATCAACAAGACTTTTGGCTCCTTTGCGGATTTCAAACAGCAATTTTCCAATGCTGCTGGCACCCGTTTTGGCTCTGGCTGGGCCTGGCTGTGCAAGCACAGCGACGGTCGCCTGGAGATTTGCTCCACCGCCAACCAGGACAATCCCCTCATGGACGTGGAAGGCGCTGGCTGCGGCGGAACTCCCATCCTCGGTCTCGACGTGTGGGAACATGCCTACTACCTCAATTACCAAAACCGCCGTCCCGACTACATTGCCTCCTGGTTCAATGTGGTAAACTGGAACAAAGTGAATGAATTGTTCGGCAAGTAAGCCTTTCAGCAGGTTTACAGGAATTGCCCCCGGTCTTAGGTGATCGGGGGCATTTTTTTAGGTGGATTTTCAGGGAATCCAGACCCAAATGGTATTGATGTTGCTTTCTTTGTCAATATTGGCACGTTGGGTAAGTAAAACTTTTTCGCAGGGAAAAATTTCAATAACTTCAATTGATAAGGCAAAATCAGGACCCTCCAAACCTGGTTTTTCGAACAGGAAGAACAAGTCCTGCAGCAACAGGACAGAATTAAAAATTAAAACCCCATAAACCCTATGTATTCTGCATTGAACCCAATGGAGCGCAATTTTGCGCCTGAAAAAATTTGCCCTTCTGTCGCAAAGGGCAACCCTGGCTTTAGCCAGCTGCCTGCCCAATTGCGCAGATCTGGTGAGCATTTCAGCGGATTTGACCTTTCAGCAGTCAGGGTTAAGTATAACTCACCTTTCCCCGCCAAATTTGGGGCGAAGGCCCTGGCCCGGGGCGCTGAAATCCATCTCGGCCCGGGTGCCGAAAGTTCTCTCCCCCACGAACTCTGGCACGTGGTGCAGCAGTTGCAGGGCCGGGTAAAAGCCACCCGTTTCCAAAACGGATTGCCCGTCAACGACGATCCCTGCCTGGAAGCCGAAGCCGATCTGATGGGTTGGCTGATGATGCAGCCTCTGGCAGAGGAAGATCAACCCCGGGCTTTGGAAAAAGCCCGTTTTTGGGAAGGAGTGCTGCAGTTTGATATCAAGGTGGGGAATGAAAATAAAACTTTGAATGCTTTGTATGATCTGTTGAAAAAGGAACATGATCTTCCCAATACTCCCATCCTTGATATTCTGAAAAAAATAGAAAATACCGAAAAAGAGTATACTGATTTTAAAGCTCTTAATCGTGATGCCAGAAGATTTGATTTGGGAATGGCCCATGTGAAAGAAATGAAATACCAATTGGAAATAGCCAAAAATTCAAAAGATGACTGGGAACATGATTATTCATCATTTCATAATCGAAAAGTAAAGGAAGTTAATGAACAGAAGGCCCAATTAAAAAAGGAAAAATCTAAAAAGAATGTGCCCATTTTGACCCGCAAAAGTACCCGTACAATTTTATTGGAAGAAAAACCACAAACCTGGTTGGAATACGGTAAGGCCTTTAGGTTTCATATAAGGGCGACAACTGAATACCCCTTTTTTCAATGGTTAATGCGAGATATGGAAATTCCATTTGCGCTGAACTGCTGGGAGGCCGTCCTCTATACCGCCTGGAGATCAGGAGTAGTTTCCAGGGAATGGATATTTTGGGCGCTTTCAAATGGGAATACCCTGGCCAGCGATGGCGGACCTCAAATGACCTTTGTGGAGGAGATAAAAAAGAATGCGCTTTATTATGCAGATCCTTCAAGTAAGGGATCCCTTCCGGAAGGAAACGATCCCAAAAAGTACCTCAATCTTCCTCCCGTACCAACTCCTGAACATATTCCTCCAGGTTGCGTCATAATTTTTGGAGATTCTGCCCATGTGGCTCTCACCACTGGAGAAGTTCATAATATTGATAGTGAGAATGCCAGGAAAATTTATGACAAGACGCTTGGAGCGAAAATAATTGAACTCGATAGTCCTTTGAAATCATTTGTAAGATTTTCCACCATAGAGGATGTCCTGATGACATCAAACAGTTACAGATCCAATTATTATTACGGGTGGTTTCCTGATAGCCCTTCAACCACTATAAAACAAAAAATTAATGGATTTAGGTTAGAATATGATGCAAAGGAATTCAGAGCCATCAAAAAAGGCAAAGTGTACGATATTAATGTGCCCGTTGTTGAGTCCAACATTTACAATGACCCTGATTGACATTTCAAAACTTCATTTCACCCCCAATTAAACTCTCATGTCACTCCAATATCTCCTTCAAAAATATGACGCAATAGGCGTTTACGATAAATATATGGTCATAGACCTGGATCAGGATTTCACTGGTTCGGCTGAATTGATCAAAATCATGGAAGATGTTTTCCAAACTTCATTGATTGATTTGACCTGTCTCAGTTGGGAACGTTCGACCAACAACGATTTTCTCAAATTATACGGAACTTCCAGCCTTCTTAATATTGACGACTCAGAAGTTACTTTCATCGCCACCACGAATCAGGATGAATTACTTGTAACCATTGGCATCAGGGTTCCTTCTGAATGGAAATTTTCCACTTCTTTTGAGGATTTGCCTGAAAGGGTTAATGCAAATGAAGCAAGTCAGGAAAATCGATTCAAATCAACCATCCTCGATGAAATTTCCTGGGGCGCCTGCAATCTCGTATTCACCAACCAGGCCCATTACAGCGAAGAGTACAAAGCTGACCTGGTTCCAGGGCTGAATTTTGTGGGGGAATTATTTTTCATGGGGGCCCTCATGAACCTGCAGACCTTCACCGGGGCCGAAGGCCCGGTCATGGTATCGGGACCGATCCAGGAGTATCAGGCTTCGCCTGATCTGTTCAAATTTCTCGGCATTCGCCTCACGGGAGAAATCCCCAAAGGAGAGGTGGATCTGCCCTTCGAACTCAATAACCAGCGCATTTACATCAAAAACCGTCTTTACGACGAACAAAATGATCCCGATACGGGAATTTTCAAAGGAGACGGCATATTTATCGCAGGCGAAACGGTCTTGCTCGACAATCCGGTTACCATCATGGGCAAATACTCCCAGGACGACCAGGATTTGCGCTTTGATTTTTATGCCACTTTCCAGGATGCAAGCCTGGGTGGGCTTTCCTCCCTGGGCTCCGTTATGGGAGGGGATGACGTATCAGAAAACCTGCCCGAAAACCTGACCGTTGAAGAAGGACAACAAGGACTCGCCCTTGAATATGTGGGATTTACGGTCAATCTTACTTCCAAATCCCTTGAGTATGTCACCGCGGGCGTAAGTTATCCCGTCAACTGGACCATTGTGGAGGAAAAAATCATCCTCGAAAAAGTGGGCCTTGGGGTAGGGGTGTTCAATCCCTTCAACAGCAAAACCCGCAGATTTGGCCTCACCCTTTCCGGCCTGATCGGGATTGGCGGCTCCAACCTGGCCCTCTATGCATCCTATCCCGATTACTCTGTTTATGGCGGTCTGCCCGGGGGAGAAACCATGCCTCTGGGCGACATCATTCAGGAATTTTACCCCTCAGTGGGCGAGATTCCCGAAATGACCATCACCCAGTTCAGTTTCTATGCCAGCCCCAAGGACAAAAACTTCAGCCTTCAGCTCCGAATGGAGGACCTGCTTTCCTATCCCATAGGCAAGACCAATTTCGAGATTTCGGCCATTGGTCTCAACGGCAGCTACGACAAGCAACAGGGGATGAAAGGAGCATTCCTGGCCGAATTTACCCTGGGAGAAGCCACGGCCCTCATTTCGGGCTCCATGAATAAGGGCATTGATTTTGCCACCACTCTGCGCGACCTCAACCTGAAAACCTTCTGGGCTCAGGTGATGGAGGAAGAATTGCCTGAAGAATTGCCCGAAATCATCTTCGAAGAGCTGGCCGTTACCTTCAACAGTTCCAGCAAAGAATTCGGTCTGAAAGGCACCACCAAAGTCAACTGGGAACAACTCCCGGGCGAAGGCAGCAAGCTGGATACCACCTGCGAATTCAATTTCAACCGCACGGGCACGGGTTCCACCCAGAAAATGGTGGTCAAGCTCAGCCTTCAGGGCACGGGACCTGCAGAAATTGCCCAGGATTTTACCCTCGGAAATTTCAATTTCCTCTTCGAGTACCAAACCAACAGCGGCTGGAAACTGGGCGGTGGCGGAACCGCCACCCTCTTCGACGAAGAAATCTATCTCCAGGCTTCTTACGAAAAACTCAATTCCAAGCAGGTTTTCAAACTTACCGCCAAAGCCACTCCTGAGATTGATCTCATCCGGGTGAAAGGCCTGGGTGGACTCACTTTCTCCCAACTCGATATTACCAGCGACCGCCGCCCGGCAGAAGGTGGCAAGAACGTAGTCTATTGGGATGTGAGGATCAATTCCAGCCTTGAGCTGGACAACCTCTTCGAACTTGGGGGATATATGAATGCCTACAGCCGCGAGGACGGCAGTAAAGGGCTCGTTTTCAATCCAAATAAAGAAGACGCCACCCTCAAAATCGACTTTCCGGGTGGAGACAATTCCGCGCTCAGCATTGGCGTATTCCAGATCGGCATGCTGAAAGAAAAAGGCCAGACCAGCTGGGCTTTCAATGCCATGGTGGATTGCAGCTTTTCCGGCATGCCGGGCTGGCTGGATGAAGTACTGCCCAAAAAATTGCGCGCCACCCTCACCGCCAGCAAAGACAAAGTCTCCATTGGCGCCCGCGAACTCACCGACCCCATCCACATCAGTCTGGGCAAAGCAGGCTCGCAGAGCCTGGGCGATCTCGTGGTGCAAATCGTGGAAGTGGGTATAGAAATCAGGCCCGTAATTGGCCTCAGCCTGGAAGTCGGGCTCGGCTTCCCCTCCGAACTCAATGCCGCCCTCGGCTCCAAAATGTTCCGCGAATACACGGAAGGCAATCTGCTTTCCCTCTCCCGCACCAAGCTCACCGTTTCCCGCACCCAGTTTGATCTGCAATTCCTGACCTCCCCTTTCATGGGAGCCAATGCAGTATCCATCTCGGGCGAATCCTGGATCGACATAGATCTGGGCGAATCGGGAGCCATGCGCATGAAAATGCCCACCCTCAAGTACGATGCTCTTACCCAGTATTTCGAAGCAGGCGGGGGAGTGGAGATTACCCGTCCCCTGAGCATTCCCCTCACCTTCCTGAAAAACATGTTCAACTCCATGGACCTGGAAGAAGTCGGGAAAATCATCCCCTCCAAACTGCCTCTCGACAAAGTGCATCTGGTGGATGAAAACGGAAATTTCAATACGGATGACCTGATCAAATTCCTGGAAAAAGGCGGCAGCATTCCCAATGAGATCAAAGATGTGATCACGGGCACGGGAGATTTGCTTGAACGGTTCCCCGATACTTTCAAACAGTATCTGCATATAGATGTGCCCGAAAAGCTCGAATTCAAATTCGGATTTTCACCTGCGGGTCGCTACACTATGGGACTCAAAACGGGAGAAACTCCCGTTCGCATCCTGTACCCGGCCATGATTCCCGGGGCCATCACCATGCCCGGCCTGGTGGGCATCGAGCTGCGCGAACTCAGTTTCACCACCCTGATCTCGGGTGGCCTGTTTTTCCTCCACATCGACGGACACACTGATTCCTACGACCTCGGCACCCTGGCCCTTTCACTGGCTTTGCCCACGGACGAAGGATTCCCCCTGCCTACTTCAGATGAACTCCAGCGCAGGTTGATTTTCGAAAACCTGTACATGGTGATCCCGCTTTCTGCAGGTGTGCCCATTCCACTGCCTATTTTCTACGACCGCATTGGCATGGAATCCATGGGACTGGAAGGCGTGGGCATACAGACCCACCTCAGCCTGCCTGCGCCTGATCTGGGCGGTGCCACCACCTTGCTTTCCACGCTCAAAGAATTTTTCTCAGATCCCAAAGTCAGGCTGGACCCTGATCACGCACCTGGTGGCTTCGACCTCGTGCTGGATGTGGGAAATAACAACCTGAGACTGCCAGAATATCTGGGCGGAAAAGTGCTGGGCACGGAAGGCAAATCCGTGGAGGTGAGCGCCTGGAAGGGAATCGCCAGCGGGATGAACTTCCTCAAATTCCTCTCCATCAACGACCTGATTCAGTCCATTCCCATCAATCAAAGGGTGGGCAGCGCCGAAACCAAATTTGGCTTCATGAAATTTGATGCCGACTGGATGCTGACCACGCCCCAGGAATTCCGCGACGGAGCCTTCAAGAAAATGAAGCTGAGCGACAGCGACAAGCAGGATTTTCTCGATGTATTGCCCACCGTTTCCACTGAAAGCAAAGGTGCCCAAAACGAAGAGGGCATCATAGCCTTTGTCCGGGGCGAAGCCGACCTGGCCATTCTGAAGCTGGAAGCCGTATTTGGATTGGCCGCTTCCCGCAGCATGGGCTTTACCACGGGCTTCAAGTTCTCGGGTGAAATTGCCAAAATGATCGAGGTCGAACTCAAAGGTGTGGTGGCAGTCAATACCCCTGTGATTGATTCGGGCGGTAAACTGATCATGCCTCAACCCACCTACAACGGACTGGAAGTGGCCGATCTGCCTGCAGGCACGCCCCTGGCCCTCAACTTTGACGGCGAAAATACCTGGGTTCGCATTCCCGACAGCGACAGCCTGGCCCTGGATAAATACACCCTGGAAGTCTGGGTAAAACCCACGGGCGATCCCACGGGCAACTGGGCTGGTATTGCCGGCAAACCCGGCCGCAATTACTGCATCTTTATCCACCAAAACGGATTTGTACATCACCGCTTCAAAACGGAGGACAAAAATAACGACGGAATTTCCAATACGCCCAACGGGGCCATCAAATGGAATGAGTGGAACCATGTGGCCATCGTCAATAATGGCAAGACCGCCGTCACCTACGTCAACGGCGAAGCCCTGGTAAGGGAGGAAACCAAGGCCATGATCGTGGAGCGCAATCCCCTTTTCTTTGGTTGTAACCTCGACGGTGCAGGAAATAAAAACACCATGTTCAGAGGTCAGATGGGTGAAATTCGCCTGTGGAAAGGAGCCAGAACCGCGACTGAAATCCAGACGGAAATGTACAGCAAGCTCGATGGCACGGAAAAAAATCTGGTCAGTTGCTGGAGGTTCCAGACGGGTTACGGCGACACGGCGGTGGATATTTGCGGACGCAATCACGGGGTGATTTATAATCCCTCCTGGATTCAGGCCGACCGCATCCAGCTCGACGGATTGAGATTCGACGGATCAAAAGCCTCAGCAGTCGTGTCAAATTGCCCTGAATTGCAGCAAACGGGAGACCAAACCATCGAATTTTGGGTAAAACCCGTTGAAAACCCGGGCCGCAGTGTGCTGGTAGGCAAAGCTTATGGCGGCGAAGGCGGCATTTCTCTCGAGCCCGACGGAAGCCTCAATTATTACTATGGAAAAGCCGGGAAAAATTCGAAACCGTATCAGGGAATCAAATCAAACGGAGCGATCAAAAATGGAGAATGGTCGCATATAGCCGTGGTTCGGGATGTGGAGGCAAAAATGATCTATTGGTATATCAATGGCAAAAACACCTTCTCCCGGAAAATGGATCTCGAACCAGTGGCCAAAAGCAATATGCCGCTGACCCTGGCCGATGGCTGGTGTGGCAAATTCAACGGACAAATTGATGAACTCAGGCTCTGGAACCGCGCACGCTCCGCGGCCGAAATCAATTCAGATCGTTTCAAAAAACTCAAAGGAACGGAAAAAGGCCTGGCCGCTTACTGGCCCTTCGAAGAAGGGCACGGAAGTTTTGCCCCCGACAAAGTCAACGGCCTGCAGGCCGCACTCAAAGGAGCGGAATGGGGCGCCAGAGAAGAAGTTGAAAATGCCATCAGCCTGACTGGCCTTACCTTCAATGGCAGTTCGAGCGCGGTCATCACTTCTGGCAATAAACTCATCCCCGATCAGGATTTTACCCTCCAGCTTTGGGTGAAAACCAGTTCAGAAGACGAATCGGGCACCTTGATCAATTTCAATGGAATGAATGCTGCCAATCCCCTGAAAGGCATCGTGACCCACGGACTCGGCCTGGCCAATTCCAAAAACCTGACCCTTTATGTCAACGGAAATTCTGCCGCCAGCGGCATCAACCTGCAGGACGGCCGCTGGCACCATCTGGCCGTATCCTGGACCTCCAAAACGGGCGAAGCCCTGTTCTATCTGGATGGGGATCAGACCAAAAAGGTCAACCTTGCCAAGGGCAATATGCTACCCACCATGATGTGCACCTTCAGTCTGGGCCAGGACCTGGACTCCAGAGGTCAGGTCAACTCCAAACAGGCTTTTGGAGGCACCCTGGCCGAGGTCAGAATATTTGAGGGAGTGCAAACCGCGGAAACCATCCGTGAAACCATGCACAAGCCCCTGGATGTGAAAAAATCGGGCATCCGGGCCTGGTGGCCGCTGGATGAAGGGGGTGGGTCCATTGCCCAGGAGAAAGTGCAGGGTGCCGACGGCGTCATCAGTGATCCTGTTTGGAACGATCCATTCCACCTGCAGCCCCTCGGCCTCACTTTCGACGGCAAAGACGACTACGTCATCCTGCCCAACAGCGATGCCCAGCAGGAATCTGTTTACTCAGTCGAAACCTGGATTCGCCCCGAAACCATCAGCAAAACGGTCTGCATCCTTTCCAAAGAAGATTCAGTGCACAATCTCTGGCTGAATAAGTACGGACAAATTGAATACCATGACGGGGATAAAGTGGTCCGCAGCAGTCACAAAGTGGATTGGGAGGTGTGGAACCACATTGCCCTGACCGACGATGGCAAAAAATGCAGTCTTTACGTCAATGGTCAGTTGTCGGAAACGGCTACCAGATCAGTCAAATTTTCCAAAGGTAAAGAACCCCTCCTGCTGGCCAAAAATGGCAAAGGCAACCATTTCAAAGGCTCCATCGACGAAGTGCGACTCTGGAAATCTGCCCGAAGCACGGATGATATTCAGTCGAATATGTTCCGCACCATGCAGGGCAATGAAAATGACCTGGTGGCCTGCTGGAGTATGAGCAAAGGTTCGGGCACCTATATTTCTGACCGCACGGGTTACAGCGCTCCCGGCACCATTTCGGGTGCAGCCTGGACCCTGGTGCAGGCGCCCCAGCAGGTTGAAAATGCTGCCATTCAGGTACTCGGCCACACCCACCTGGCCATGCTTGGCCACCGCATTTTTCAGGGCGACATTCGCCTCGTGGACGATACTTTCTGGTTCAAAGGCGATCTGACCCTCTTTCCCTCCAGTTGGCCGGTCAGCGTGAACGGTACCATGGAAGGATTGATCCAGAAAGATAAATTCTACCTCAGCGGCAATGCCCTGGTAGCCATAGGAAGCGTAAAACTGGCCTCTGCCAAAGCCATCATCAGCGATGAATACATCATGGTGGACGGCCGCTTTCTGGGTGCCTACCTCAAAATGTATCTTTCCCAGGAAAATAAACAACTGTTGCTGGAAGGCAGCGTGGGCTTTGACTGGAGTACGGACATTGACTTTGGCGAAATCAAAATTGGCGGGGTAAAAGTTTCTGAAAACATCCGCATCAGCCTGGACATTGGCGCCAGCCTCAACATCAAAATCCGGGACGGTAAATTTTCAGGCTCCATCAAAGCCCATTTCAAAATCAACGGGGTAGGATTTGATATTACGCTGGCCGTCAACAATATACCTACGGATGCCGCAGCGTTGCTTGAAATGATCAAGGACGAATTGATCAAGAAACCCATGGAATATATCGGCAGTATGTTCAGCGATGCCGCAGAGTGGTTGAAAAATGTGGCCAGCGGCGCGATCAAATGGGCCGAAGGTGCAGTCAACGACACGGCCAAGGCTTTGAAAAATGCCTTCAAGGAAACGGCCGAAGGTGCAACCAAACTGCTCAAAGCCGCTGGTATTGATACCAATTCCATCGGGGGGGCGCTCAAAGACGTGTTCAAACAGAGTGGGGAAACCGCGGCCAAAACCCTTAAAGCTGCGGGTGAAACGGCGGAGAAAATTGGCGGCGCCCTCAAGGATGTATTCAGTCAGGATCCCCAAACCATGGTCAAAACCATGGGAAAAATCGGTCATTCCACTGAAGAGGCAGCAAAAGCCCTGGGCAGCGCCTTCAAACACACGGGCGAAGATGCAGCCAGAGTCCTCAGTTCTGCCGGAAAATCCATGAACGAGGTGGGCAATGCCCTCTCGAAGGTATTCAAAGTGAATACTGAAAGTCAGGCGAAGATCTTCAAGAACATGGGCAAGAGCAGCGAGCAAATCGCGGGCATGCTAAAAAGTGGATTGGGAAAATCCGCCAAAGATGTATCCAAGGCACTCAGTTCGGTCGGATTTTCTACTGACGATCTGGGTAAGGCTCTCAAGAATACCTTCAAACTGAATGCGGAAGATGCTGCCAAAACCCTGAAGGACATTGGTAAACCTGCCGAAGAGGTTGGGAAACTGCTGAAAAATACCTTCAAGCTGAATGCAGATGATTCCAAGAAAATCCTGAAAGACTCCCTGAAATTTAGCGATGACGCGGTAAAAGGGATTCTCAAAGGAGCAGGCTATGCAGCCAAAGAGGTGGAAGGTATGTTTGAAGATGCGGGCAAAAGTATCGCGAAATTCTTCGGATTTTAAGCCAAAAGCTTATCTGATCTTCAGGATTTTTTGCCCGGCCACAAAGTCTTTGCCTTCCACCCGCAGCATGTAGGTGCCAGCCGAAAGCTGGTCTGTGGGCAGACTCACCTGGTTCAGTCCTCCCTGCAGGGAAATCTTGCGGGCGTAGATATTCTGTCCAATGGCATTGAATACGGAAAACTGAATTTCTTCCGCATCCTTCAGCCGCAGATCCACAATCAGGTCCTCAGACCCCACGGGATTGGGATAGACATTGATGCTGAAATATTCGTCGCCGGGTTCCAGACGGGCCTTCACGGTTTCGGTATAATCGAATTTTCCATCCAGATCGACCATTTTCAGGCGGTAAAAATAATCAATGTCCGGCAGGGCGTTCCAGTCGTCGAGGTGGTAATCGAGGGGGATGGCCGAACTGCCTGCGGCTGGCACACTGCCAATGAACCCGAAAGTCTGCGCATCCAGCGACCGCTCCACTTCAAAATGGCTGGAGCCTTCTTCCTTACCCGTGTACCAATCCACCCTGATATACTGATTGTGGATGGGAGTGGCTTTGAGGCTGATCAGTTCCACCGGGAAAAGGGTAATGCCTGCGGCTACCCCAAAAGCTGAAAATCCGTTGAAGCCCGCCCGGTCAAGTCCCACGGGACTGGGCCCGCAATCGCCCAATGTGCCGGCAATGGCGTCGTTTTTGGTAATGAACCAGACCGGGGCAGGAAGAAAGTTATCGTCCTGGGGCCAGACTTTGATTTCATAATTTCCCGTGCCCGTGGTGGTAATGTCTTCAAACATCCATTCTCCGTGATCTGCTCCTCCAAAATAGGTCACATGGAAGCCGCATTCAATGGGGTTGCCGGGGATCACGTTGGGGCTGCCCGTTTCAAAATAGCCGCTCACCACATCGTAGTTATTGCCTGGCTGAAAATCGAGGTGCACATATTGCATGCCCCGCTGGGCGCCTGCGCCCGCGGGTTCGAGGCCAAGCACATAGCCATATTGTCCGCCCGAGGCAGAAATCGCCCGCCTGAGCTTGCCCTGCACATAGCCATTATCCACTGCCGAGGAATTTCCCCAACTGTCCACCGTGTTGTTCAGCATGGTGGCAGCATGGCTGGGATTGGCATTCATGATTCCGAAAACGGCATCATATCCCGATCCATTGGCGGGCAAGGCAGAAGGATTATCAGTAATAATTCTGTTTACAGGTCCCGTTCCCGCCGCATAAAAATCAACCCGATTCCGCACGTCGGCCACATAGCCCGTGCCATTCAGCCACACAATACCCTGATCATTGGCCAGTTCGAGGTTGTAAAATGAGCCGTCATTGACCCCGATCTGGCTTTGGCCGCCCCGCACTGCGTAGCTTCCCTGGATAAACTGGGTCTGGCCCACATTTACATTGTCATTTTGCAGACGGGTGGTACCCGCGCCCCGTTGCTGGAAAGTATTGCTGGAATACATATTCCCGCCCACCTTGATCGTTCCGTTATTGGTGAGGGTGCCGCCTGCCATGTGCACATCACCTTTGACCGCAATGGTGGTGCTGTTATAAATTGTGGTACCGTTATTATACAATTCGTTATTGTGCTGGGCGGCCAGGGGAAGGAAGGCCGCGGTAAACAGCAGCATCAGCAGGATATGAGGACTGATATTCAGTTTTTTCATGATTGATCCTCCTTACTTTGCTGCTTTCAGGGTTTCAATCTCTTTTTTCAGGGCTTCAATCTGGGCCTGCTGTTCCTGCATGCCCTTGATCAGCACGGGAATCAATTCGTGGTAAGACATGCCCAGGCGCTCATTTTCCACCAGTTCGTACTGATCAGGATGTTCCTCGCTGGTGACCCGCCAGTCGTGGGTCTGCACCACTTCGGGCACCACTTTTTGCACTTCCTGAGCGATCAGGCCCAGTTTGAGTTCTTTCTGATCTTCCCGCATGACCGTGCTGCCAATCAGGTTATTTTTCCATTTGTAGGTGACAGGATGCAAAGCCATGATCTGGGCCAATCCGTATTTCAGATCGCTCACCTGGGTTTTTTCCCGCAGGTCAGAGGTTACAATCGTGCCATTGGTGGCGTACACATCGTCCCAGCGCAGGGTGGGTGAACCCAGGTCGTAGGTATTGTCAACTGAAGGCGAGAAACGGTTGTTGATGGTCGTTTCTGAAGACATATCCAGCAGATATTCCACCGAACCAATCCCGATGGCGGTGCCCGTAATGTTGTCATCGTCAAAATCCACCACGTAATCCACCACGGTGGAGTTAATGGTACTGCCGTTCTGGTAGTCGCTGCCGGTATAACTGGTACCAAAACGCACAAGATTTTCGTCAGAATCT
The DNA here is from genome assembly GCA_020635905.1 of Bacteroidia bacterium. Taxonomy (GTDB): domain Bacteria; phylum Bacteroidota; class Bacteroidia; order J057; family JADKCL01; genus JACJYV01. The sequence continues at coordinate 526,319 of JACJYV010000002.1, read as the reverse complement.
GAGAAGAATCCGTGGGTGCGGGTGTCGGTTTCAATGCGGAAATCATGGTCGCTCGTGCCGGATTCATTGAAAATTGCATTTCCGTCCGCGTAGAAATTCCCCACATAATACCCTGCCCAACCGGTCGAATGCGAATTAGAGCCATAAACGGCATAATTTCCATCCCCGTATCCGTAGAAGTAGCCGCCGTAGTGGGTGCCCAACCCGGTCGAACTGGCATAGCCATACACACCGTAAAGGGAAGAGGTGCTGGTGGAAAGCTGACTTACGTAGTTGTAGGAGCCGTAGAGGTACCCTTCGTTGGAGGAAAGGTTGTTATACACCCCGAATTTGGAGGAAGTATTGGAATTATTATAAATGTAATTGTAAACCCCGTAGGTTGTGCCAGACAGGGTGTTATTCAATATTTCGTTGCGAACCCCGTATTTGGTGCCCTGGGCGTCGGCAAAGGTATTGAGCATGCCGTATTTCACTCCTGTACCCGTCGAAGCCAGGTCTGTGTAAACTCCGTACAGCGTGCCGTCGCCATTGCCGTCGAGCAGGTTGTAGTTTGCGTAATTATTGCTGTTATAGGTAGCATTCGACTCCAGATTCATCCAGTTGCCATAGTGGTCGCCGGGATGGTCGTAGTCAATATTGGTCCAGATGCCATAAATATTGCCTGAAGTGGTTCCGTTTCCGTTGGTATTGATCTGGTTTTGGATCCCGTAATGGTCTGAGGAATTGCTGGCTGAGCCGTAAGCATCCAGGCGATTGTAAAATCCGCGGCTGGCGCTGATGGAAGCCGTGTTGAGGGCGGTAAGGTTGTATATACCGTAGCGGCCGCCCGTTCCGTCTGAGTTTACTTCGTTATACAACCCGTACTTGACCGCGGTACTGCTGCCAAAATTGTGGTTGCGCATGGCATAGGTGGTGCCGTTGTCGGCACCGTCGTAGTTATTGAATATGCCGTAATTGGTGGTATTATCCGTGTTGGGCAGGTTAACGTAGAGACGGGCTGTATTGACCTGGGTGCCAATTCCTACGTTGCCATTGATGTTGATACGCATGTTTTCCGTGTTATTGGTGCGGAAAGCCAGATCTTCACCGTCCAGGGTACCCACAAAATTCACCAGTTCATTGGTGCCCGAGTTGCCGGTCAGGAGCCAGTCATTGCCGAGTACACTGGTGCCAGGTTCCAACTTTTGCCAAAGTGATCCATCCCAGTAATAGAAGCCCGTGCCGCTGCCACCTGTGATACCCGCATTGGTGTTCCAGACCAGCAGTCCCGTGGCGGGCGAACTGACCGGGGTGGTTCCATTATTGACGGCGACCAATGAAACCCGGGGCAACAGCAGACCGCGGTTGGCGTCGGACAGATCGAGCTTGGCTGAAGCGTCAGGGGTATTGGTGCCGATACCCACGTTCTGGGCAGAAATGGAGCCAGCGAAAAGGAGCAGAATAACTGTTATTCCACCAAATGAAAGAAAATTGATTCTCATAACTTACGGTTGCCAGGTTGACAATTAATGTAAAAACAGGGTGGTTTATCAGTATCAAGTGTTGCCGCTTACCTTTTCAGAATCATCAAATTAACACAGATTGCCCGGATAAAAAACAAATTTATTTCAAGTAGATGTTAATTATTTCAAACCTGACTTTTAGTCTGTTTTTGGTGAATTTGAGGCAATTTACAGCTTACCAATTTCTGGCTTTTCAGGGATTGGGGTCCGAAAAATCGGGGTTGCTGAGGAAGTTGGGATCGGAAAAGGATTTTAAAAATGCCACCAGATCGGCTTTGTCCTGAGCGGAGAGCTGCAGTCCGAATTCCTTGCCGGGTTTGGTCATGATGGGATCCACCGTGGGAGAAACTTTTACGCCCGAATTATAATGCTCAACCACCTCTTCCAAAGTGGCAAAACGGCCGTCGTGCATGTAGGGAGCGGTAAATTCTATGTTGCGCAGGGTCGGGGTTTTGAATTTGCCCAGATCCACACTGTCCTGGGTGATTTCAAATCTACCCCAGTTGGTGTCGTCATACACGCTGTCAATGCCGTTATTATGGTAGCTGTTGTCGGCCAGCAGGTCCTTGCTGTGACAATGAAAGCAGTCGCCCCGTTCGCTGAAAAAAATCTGGTAGCCATTGAATTCTGACTGTCCAAACCCTGCTGAAGGCTCGAAGCGGCGAAATTTGTCGTACTCAGAATTTCCCGAAATGATGGTGCGCTCAAACTGGGAAATGGCCTTGGTGGCCAGATCAGAGGTGATGGTTTGGGTGCCAAATGCGTCTTCAAACAGAAGGGGGTACTCGGGATGTCTTTGCAATTTGTACAGTACATTATCCCAGTCGTCGTGCATTTCCAGGGGATTGATCACGGGTTGAAAGGCCTGGGCCTCCAATCCTGTCTCCCTTCCGTTCCAGAAAAATTCCTCTGACCAGCCCACGTTGATGATGGCCATGGCATTCATATTGCCTTCCATTCCGTCGATGCCTACGCTGAATTTCTTGCCATTGTCCGTAAATCCGTGGCTCTGGTTGTGGCAACTGGAGCAGGATTGGGTGCTGTCTTTGGAAAGGATGGGGTCGTAAAACAGTTTTCGCCCCAGGGCGATGCCTTCCACCGTCATGGGGTTGTCCGCGGGTATATCCATGGGGGGGAGCCCTGCGGGAATAACCAGATCATAAGGTGTGGGACCATTGTCCACTGGATTGTTTTTGTAATTGATCACAGGCCCGGGATCCTCGTATCCGTAGCAACCTGCCAGGAAAAAAAGCGCAACAAGTGGGTAAATCAACCGTTTCATTTTGATTTTTCTTTTGCAAAGGCCTGGACGGGATTCGAAATCCTGGCCAGAAATGTGTGTATGATTGACCCTGTCGTCACGGTGGATTATTTCGGGAAATGTTCAGACTTTCACAGAATCCATTTCTTGAAATTCTCCTGAAGCCTGTGCACCCTGAATTCTAACAAATTAATTCAAAAAAGGGTTTGTCGCAAATGATACAAATCACCTTTTCCTGCTCAGTTTTACCTTTCCAAGGGCTTTTTTTACAATTTCGGCAGTTCACGGTCCAGCAAATCAGGCAGCTGATTTGGATGTAAGTCTTTGGCAATGATCACCTTATCTGAGTTTCGGATAACGTATACTTCAGGTGTAATGTCCACGTGGTATTTCTTGTAGAATTCACTTTCAAATTTGGGATCAATCACGTTATGCCAGGCAGTAGTGCCGTAATCCTGGATAAATTTACGCCAGGGAGCGTCCTCCACATCCACACACAGGGCATACACGTCCAGCCCCTTATTTTTGTATTCGTTATACACTTTCACCATGTCGGGGGTGCGCTCCTGGCAATGCTCGCAGCTGTAGGAGTACATATAGAGCACAATCAGTTTGGATTTGAGGTCGTAGAGTGACTCTTTCTGACCGCTGGTATTGAAGCAGGTGATATCCTGGGCCACTTTGCCGATCAGGCTGGGCCGCATTTCATTGGCCAGCTTGCGGATTTTGCCCAGTTCCTCAGCATTCGACCAAAACGCCTTCTGATCCGTGAAAAATTTGTCGATCACATGCACAAACACCGCGTGGCCGCCCATTACGTCCGATTTTTCATATTTGATCGCAATCTGATTGGCAAAAAACTTGAACACTTCACGGTTTGCTTCAGACTTGGTGATCAGCCAGTCGCAGTATTTTACCAAAGAATCAGGCTGGCGGTCCACCAGCTCATTGAGGTAGCGGGTGAGCTTATTATTGAGCACAGGCGTGCGCAAGAGGCGTTCGTCCGCAAAATCCACATTATCCCAAAACTCATTTCTGTAGAGATACACCTGCTTTTGTTCGTCCAAAGTCACCCCATCTGCCAGATAAACCTCCTTCAGTTCAGGATTCTGGCCGGCCAGTTTGTAGATGGTAAAGAATGAATTGGGATATTGATCCTCGAAATGCTTGATGTGATTTCTCCTTTGCTCGATCATGGCCTTTTGACGGTCTTCCACATCTTTGTATTCGGGCGTTCCCTTGGTTTTGCTGTTCAGGGCCGCGGTAAGTGAGTCATATCTGATGCGAAACTGGTCCTCAAACCGCAGGTTATCGTAGAGCAATTCGTTGTCGAGACTGCCCTCCACCTTCATCTGGGCATTGATGCCAAATACATCCGTAGCCATGGAAAATTCCTGATCCTTGTCCAGGATCATCTGAATATAGGTATCACCCGGCAATCCAACCCAGTAAAAGCCACCCGGCAGGACCGAGTCACGCTTCAGGTGAATGACCCCGTTTGCATCGGCCAGCAGGGTATCCACCAGAAAATTCTGGCTGCCAATGGTCCCGATCAGTTTCATCCAGCCGGGCTGCAGGCCGTTGACTTTCAGGGTAATGTCCGTTTTCTTGCTGATTTGCTCTTTGTTTCCGCCACCACAGGCGGAGAAACAGACCACGATCAGGGTTGCCAGCAGGAGAGGAAACAGCTTTCTCATAGGGTTTTTGAGCTTGAGTTCATTGCGAATTTCCGAAAAAATTCAGGGAACCGGGAACCTCTAAAAACAAAGAAGGTCAAGGCGGACGGTGTTGAAGAAAGCGGAGTTTACTGAGGTAAATGAGCATTTCTGAAACGAGTCCAACGCAGAGATTCAAAGTTTTTAGAGGTGCCCTGCAGTTCAGGCCCCAATTTCAGGAAATTTAAGCCAAATAAAAAGGCCATCCCGCAATCAGGATGGCCTCTTTCAGATTTTCTTTTGTTACTGACGCAGGTAGGCGCAGTCAGCTGCGATAAAGGACAGATCCTGCTGTACAGCCGTCATCAGGTCCATGTATTCGCGGTGTCTTTTTACGAATGCATCGAGATCCGTGGCGCCGCCGCCGCTGGATTCGCGCATTTCGCCATAGCGGGTATAAATTTTCAGTACGTTGTCCATCTGATCGTACCATACAGATTCGAATTCAGAAATCTTGGCGTTTCCACCGTTATTATACTCTTCGATTCGTCTGATGGCAGAGTTGGTGGCTTCGGTAACCTCTTTGTTACCTTTGTGGTACTTGAGCACGATGGCGCGTTCTTCCAATTCCACCCGGTGTTTTCCGAGTTGTTCGGCAAATTTTTCCAATTGGGGAAATTGTTCCTCAATTACGGTTGTTACTTCAGTGACCCGTTCATTGATCTGGTCCTGAGCAAAGCAGATTTGGGCCAGAGCCAAAATCATGACGAAGGATGCGGCAATTTTTTTCATTAGGCAAATATAACAATTCGGTTATACTTCAGAAATCAAACTTGCTTTATAATAATCTCTGTTTAAGCGGGCTATATTGGTGATAGAAATGCCTTTAGGGCACTCCACTTCACAGGCTCCTGTGTTGGAGCAGTTTCCAAATCCGGCTTCGTCCATGGTTTTCACCATGTTGAGCACCCGCTCGTGGCGCTCGGCCTGGCCCTGGGGCAGCAGCCCCAGGTGAGATACTTTGGCGCTCACGAAAAGCATGGCGCTGGCATTCTTGCAGGCGGCCACGCAGGCGCCGCAGCCAATGCATTCCGCCGCATCCATGGATGCGATCGAGTCGGCCTGACGTACGGGAATGGAATTCCCGTCCTGGGCCTGACCCGTGTCCACGGAGATAAAGCCACCACTCTGGATGATCTTGTCGAAAGCAGAGCGATCGACCACCAGGTCCTTGATGATGGGGAAGGCATTGGCCCGGAAGGGCTCAATGGTAATGGTATCTCCTTCCTTGTAAAAACGCATGTGCAGCTGGCAGGTGGTGGTGCCACTGTTCGGCCCGTGGGGTCTTCCATCGATCACCATGCTGCACATCCCGCAGATGCCTTCCCGGCAATCGTGGTCGAAGGCCACAGGATCTTTGCCTTCTGTGATCAGCTTTTCGTTCAATACGTCCATCATTTCCAGAAAGGACATGTGGGTATTGACGCCGTCCAGCACGTATGTCTCGAATTTTCCGGCGGTTTTATCGTTTTTCTGCCGCCAAACTTTCAAATTCAGTTTCATAGCTGATTTTATTTATAACTCCGGGTGGTGGGAGTAACAACTTCAAATTTCAAATCTTCTGCATGCAGGATCGGATCCTGATTTTCTCCGCCATATTCCCAGGCGAATACCTTCTGGAATTCCTCATCCACCCGGCGGGCTTCCCCGTCTTCGGTCTGAAATTCTTCCCTGAAGTGACCGCCGCAGGACTCGTTGCGGGTAAGTGCATCTTTGGCCATCAGTTCGCCCAGTTCAAGGAAATCGGCCACCCGTCCTGCTTTTTCCAGTTCGGGATTGAACTCATTGGCGCTGCCAGGCACCCGCACATCTTTCCAGAATTCGGCCCGAATGGCCTGAATCTCAGCGATGGCCTCTTTGAGGCCCGCTTCAGAGCGCGACAACCCGACTTTGTCCCACATCACATGGCCCAGTGCCTTGTGGAAATGATCTACAGATTTGGTGCCTTTGATGTTAAGCAACTGATTGATGCGGTCCTTCACCTGTTTTTCTGCTTCCACAAAAGCAGGATCATCGGTCGAGGGTTTGGTGGTACGAATCTGGCTGGAAAGGAAGGTTCCCATGGTGTAAGGCAGCACAAAATATCCGTCGGCCAGACCCTGCATGAGGGCAGATGCGCCCAGACGATTGGCTCCGTGGTCAGAGAAATTGGCTTCGCCTACGGCATACAGACCTTTGATATTGGTTTGCAATTCGTAATCCACCCAGAGACCGCCCATGGTATAGTGAATGGCCGGGTAGATTTTCATGGGAGTCACATAGGGATTTTCCCCCGTGATCTTTTCATACATTTCAAAAAGGTTGCCGTAGCGGGCTTCCACCACATCTTTGCCCAGACGCTTGATTGCGTCGTCAAAGTCGAGGTAAACCGCATAACCCGAAGGAGCCAGGCCATAGCCTTCGTCGCAACGGTATTTGGCTGCCCGGGCGGCCACGTCGCGGGGCACCAGGTTGCCAAAGGCAGGATAAATCCGCTCCAGATAATAATCCCGCTCGTTTTCAGGAATCTGACTGGCCGGGCGGTTATCGCCCTTTTTGGCCGGCACCCAAACCCGTCCGTCGTTGCGGAGAGATTCTGACATGAGGGTCAGTTTGGATTGGTAGTCGCCCGAAACGGGAATACAGGTGGGGTGTACCTGCACGTAGCAGGGATTGCCAAAAAGTGCGCCGCGACGATGGGCCTTCCAGGTGGCAGACACATTGGAGCCCATGGCGTTGGTGGAGAGGAAGAATACGTTTCCGTAGCCTCCTGAGGCCAATACCACGGCGTGGGCCGAGTGACGCTCGATTTCACCTGTCACCAGGTTGCGGGCAATGATTCCGCGGGCAATGCCGTCCACGATCACCACATCCATCATTTCATGACGGTTGTACATTTTCACCGTGCCGGCTGCAATCTGACGGGAAAGGGCTCCGTAGGCACCCAGCAACAACTGCTGTCCGGTCTGTCCGCGGGCGTAAAACGTACGCGACACCTGCACCCCTCCAAAGGAGCGGTTGGAAAGGAGTCCGCCGTACTCGCGGGCAAAGGGCACGCCCTGAGCCACGCACTGGTCAATGATATTGGCGCTTACCTCGGCCAGACGGTGCACGTTGGCTTCGCGTGAACGGTAATCGCCACCTTTGATCGTATCGTAAAAAAGGCGGTAAACGGAGTCACCGTCGTTTTGGTAGTTTTTGGCGGCGTTGATCCCACCCTGGGCGGCAATACTGTGGGCCCGGCGGGGACTGTCCTGGAAGCAGAAAGTCTTCACATTATACCCCAATTCTCCCAAAGTGGCCGCGGCAGAGGCGCCAGCCAGACCTGTGCCCACCACGATGATGTCGATGCGCCGCTTATTGGCGGGGCTGACCAGTTTTACCTTTGATTTATAAGAAACCCATTTTTCGTCCAGCGGACCTTCGGGAATCCTGGCATCGGTTACTTGCGAATTAACTGCAGTTGGAAAAGCCATAATTGTTTTTTGATCCAATTAATATTTCAGGAAAACTACGAGTGGAATGCAGGCATAAGCCAGAGGCACCACGATGGCAAAGCCAAGCCCAATGATTTTTACCAGAGGGAAGTATTTTTTGTGGCGCCATCCCATGGTCTGGAAAGCGCTTTGGAATCCATGTACCAGGTGAAATCCCATAAAGATCATGGCAGCCACGTAAATGATCACATACCACAGCACCTGAAAATGGGAAATTACCTTTTGATAGAGATTGACTTCCTCCCCCACCGTGTATTTGGAGCTGGCTCCCACCACATCCACATCAATGCCAAAACGGGCTTCAATGAAAAAGGAGATGAGGTGCAGAATGAGGAAGGTCAGCATCACGATACCAGTCCAGTGCATGTTGCGCGAAAACCAGGTTGAATTCTTGTTTCCGGCTTTCACCGCGTATTTCTGGCTGCGGGCGGCATTATTTTGCTTCGCAAGCATGAGTCCGTCCACAATGTGAACTGCAAAACCAAGGAAAAGCACAATCTCCATCACGCGGATGGGGATATTCAGGGTCGATCCCATAAATTCTGCATAGAGGAGGAAGTATTGCTCGTCAACGAGAATGAGCAAATTACCCATCAGGTGCTCGATCAGGAAGGTAATCAGAAAAAGGCCGGTCAGGGCCATGATCATTTTTTTCCCCACGGACCAGGCAAATGTATCTGTGATTTTGCGCATATATGGGAATTGTCTGGGTTTAAGTGATAAAATTAAGCTCCCAAAAATAGCTTCAATGCTACCCAATGTCAAGCAGGCGGGCCTAAACTTATTCAGGAATAAATATGCAGGTTTCGAATGGTTAAATAACCTTTTGGGGGGCATTTTTGTTGGAATTGGAAACAGATTAGAATAATTTTGGACTGATTTTTCAATAAATAACATCATGGCAGAGAATAAATACGACGTTATCGTCATTGGATCTGGTCCCGGGGGCTACGTAGCCGCCATCCGTTGTGCCCAGCTTGGCTTCAAAACCGCCATCATCGAGCGCTATGCCAGCCTGGGAGGCACCTGCCTGAATGTGGGTTGCATCCCTTCCAAAGCCATGCTGGATTCCAGCCACCATTTCCACGACGCCCACCACAAATTCAAAGAGCAGGGCATTGAAGTATCTGGAATCCGTCTGAATCTGCCCCAGATGGTGAAGCGCAAGGCAGATGTGGTAAACCAAACCACGGGCGGCGTCGCCTTCCTGATGAAGAAAAACAAGATTGACGTATTCACCGGCCACGGCCGTTTTGTGGATGCCAAAACCATTGAGGTGTTGGCCGATAAAGGCAGCGGGAAAGCTTCTGCCACCCTTTCCACCGACAAAGTGATCATTGCGACCGGCTCCAAACCTGCTTCTATTCCCAATGTGGTGATCGACAAAAAGCGCATCATTTCCTCCACGGAGGCCCTGGAAATCACCAAACTGCCCAAAACCCTGCTGGTGATCGGGGCGGGTGTAATTGGTCTGGAAATGGGTTCCGTTTTTGCCCGTTTGGGCACCAAAGTTCAGGTCATTGAATACACTGATTCTTCAATTGGAGGCATGGATGGCGCTCTGGGTAAGGAGATTACCAAAGTAATGAAGAAAGACCTGGGAGTTGAATTTTTCTTCAAACACAAAGTGACCGGCGCCGTGGCTTCTGCCAAAGGGGTGACCGTCACCGCCGACAACGCCAAAGGCGAACCCGTGGAATTCAAGGGTGAATACTGCCTGGTAGCCACTGGCCGCAAGCCTTATACTGACAATCTCGGCCTCGACAAGGCCGGGGTGAACATGGACGAGCGCGGCCGCATCGCCGTGGACGGCGACCTCCAGACCAACGTGCCCGGCATTTATGCCATTGGCGATGTGATCAAAGGCGCCATGCTGGCCCACAAAGCCTCAGAAGAAGGCGTTTTTGTAGCCGAAAAAATGGCCGGACAGCATCCCCACATCAATTACCGCGCCATTCCCGGGGTGGTATATACCTGGCCCGAAGTGGCCGGTGTTGGCTACACCGAGGAAGAACTCAAAGCAGAAGGCATTCCTTATAAGAGTGGCTCATTCCCCTTCCGCGCCAGCGGCCGGGCCCGTGCTTCCATGGACACAGACGGATTTGTAAAAATCCTCGCCCACAAGGAGACAGACGAGATGCTCGGCATGCACATCATCGGGCCGCGTGCCGCGGACATGATCATGGAGGGCGTCGCCGGGCTCGAATACCGCGGCTCAGCCGAGGATTTTGCCATCTTCTCCCATGCGCACCCCACCTTCTCTGAATCCATCAAGGAGGCCGCCATGGATGCGACCGGCAAGCGATCCATTCACATGTAAATTATTGGCTGCCAGCGGCAAGCTGCAGGCTGCAAGGGATAATACTTGTGGACTGAAGCTTTTCGCACAGTTTTCAGATGGAATCTTCTAAATTTTACCTGCCTAAACTCATGCGATTTTGCGCCTATCGTGAGCGCTGTGTGCAGGAGGTTTCCCAAAAATTGTACGAACTGGGTTGCCCGGAGGAATTGCGCGAAGAAGTGATTGTCGAATTGCTGGACCAGGATTTTTTGAATGAAGAGCGCTATGCCAGGAGTTATGTGGGCGGCAAATTTCGCATGAAAGATTGGGGCCGCATTAAAATCAGGCAAGGGCTGCGGGCGAAGCAAATCGACGAAAAGCTGATTGAATTTGCTCTGCAAGAGGAGTTGGAGGAGGAAGATTACCAGAAAACCTTGCGTGAACTGGCCAAAAAGAAAGGTGCCCTGCTGGGATTGAGCGACCCGCATGAAACCCGTGAAAAGGTAAGAAATTACCTTATATCCAAAGGCTTTGAATACGACGAAACCGATCGGGTTCTGGGTGAAATCAGGTTTTGAGAGCTTTTGGCCTGGAATTTGTGGTGAAATTTGCAGGAGAACCTTTTCCCTGAAAACGCAATTCTCTCTCCCTTCCTGCTTTAAGGGGACCTCAAAAAACAAAGAAGATCGAGGCGGACCCAGGTGAAGAAAGCGCAGTTTGTTAATTGATAATTGTTCTTTGCCAATTGTCTATTGAACCAAGTCCATCGCAGAGGTTCGAAGTTTTTAGAGGTTTCCTTAAGGAAGTGTGAAATATGGGTATCGGGTTAGGAAAAAATAGAGGCGAGCCCTAAATTTCGGGTCCGAGAAGAAAAATAAGTGGTTATGAGACAAAAAATTACAATCCTTTTCCTGCTTTCTCTGATAGGAGTGCTGGGTGTAAAAGCCCAATCTTCCCGTTGTGTCAATCCCGACTCCATTTATATAGGTGGTACGGTGACCGCCCTTTGTCCCGGGCAAAGCACCACCTTGCTGGTGAACGGCATGACCACCACCTCCACTTACAACTGGTCCACAGGCTCTACTTCACCCTTCGTCCTGATCAATGCCCCCGGCCTGGTCTGGTGTATCGTGACCGACGTCAACCAGTGTGTATCTGATACTGCGTTTTACAACCTGGCTGCGGGTACGCCCACCAATGCCGATTTCACCTATGTGGACAATGGTGGCACTGTAACTTTTACAGACGCCTCGACAGGCGGCCCCAGTACCTGGGCCTGGGATTTTGGCGATGGAAACACGGCTTCAGTGCAGAATCCTACCCACAGCTTTGTATCTGCTGGCAGCTTTTTTGTCTGTCTGACCGCCGGAGGCGGTCCTTGTGGCCCCACTACCTGGTGTGATACGGTGGTGGTTACTTTCGTGGGCAACGAAGAAATGGTTCCGGCTGGAAAAATGCTGGCCTGGCCCAACCCCGCATCCGACCTGATCAATCTCGAATATGCCGTCAACCCTGGAGGCGAACTGAGCCTGGAAATTTATGCCGTTACGGGACAAAAGGTAATGGATCGTTCATGGGGAAATACCCCTCAGGGAAGCATTCAACTGCCGTTGCATCATCTGGCGAATGGCATCTACGTGGCCCGCCTCAGCCACGCCACCCAAAGCTGGACCCAAAGGATCGAGGTGCGTAGGTAATCGAATTCAATAAAGCTCTCAGCAAACTCCCCCGGCACGCCTGTCGGGGGAGTTTGTTTTTCCAGTCAATTGCACCAACCCCAGCCAAAGGCCTCGCGTCACAACAAACAACCATATTTACCATTGCAATTCTGACCCTCAAACTGTAATTTTGACAGGCGGGAAATCATTTTCCCGGCAAAGCAGGCATTTTCAGAATCTCAATGCGAAAAACATTCGCAAAAATTGTATATTAACCTAAGTCATATCCAGCCACATGCTTCAAAAAATTACTGTCTATTTCTTGCTGCTTTTCCTCATAACAGGAAGTTCTTTCGCCCAGACCATCACTGGAATCACCCCCAACAACGCAAATATGGGGGCCAGTCTCAATGTGACCATTTCAGGTTCGGGTACCAATTTCACTTCAGCCACGGGAGTGGAATTGAAAAAAGGAAACATTAAAATTCCGGCTTCCAGCATTAACGCCCTGAATAACACCACCTTGCTGGCCAGTTTTAATCTGCCTGTAGGGCCGACTATTTTCGGAGATTATGCCGTTAATGCCTACAGCCTTGCGCCCCTGAGCGGTAACCTTTTCACCATTAACCCTACAGGTGGCGGACAAAGCTACGGCTTCCTGGTGGGGAATGTATTCCGCGATAATAACACCAACTGTATCATGGACGCTGGTGACGTGCCAATGAATAATAAAGTGGTAACAATTTCTCCCGGAGGATATACCGCTACCACCAACAGCAATGGAGATTATGGATTGTGGGTGCCGATTGGGAGTTATAGTGTAACAGTGCAATCCATCCCGGGCTATGCAAACGCATGTACAGGAGGTTCAGTAAATGTTACCCTGACGGTAGCCGGGGACACGGTTCAGGCGCCTTCCCATCCCCTGGACGTAATTCCGTATTATGACCTCAGGACCCTGATTACCACCAATATCCCCCGTCCCGGCTTCAGCCATATAATTTGGGGAAAGGTGCAGAATTTGGGAAATACCACCAGCTCTGCTTCTGTCCTGAAGATTCTTCCCCCAAACGTTACCACTTTCATATCCACCCCTGCACCAAATTCAATAGTGAACGATACCCTGTTTTATAACGTGTCTGGGATGTCACCTTCTTCATATTTCGACGTTCAATTAATCGGGACCATCCCAACCCTACCAACCGTTTCCCTGGGTCAGCAACTGACCTACCAGACCTGGGTGGTGCCGGGTGGAACGGATGCAATTACCCAAAATAACCATGCCCTGCTTAACCGGGTTATCCAGGGATCCTGCGACCCAAATGATAAACGTCTGATGTTCCCTGAAAATAAGGATACCGTGGATCAGATTGGAATGAACGATACCTTGCTTACCTACCATATCCGCTTTCAGAATACGGGTACAGATACGGCATTTAACATCTCCGTCAGAGATACACTTGACACCCTGCTCGATCCAGCCACCATAGACCTGAGGGGCTCCAGCCATCCCTACGTCTTTACCATGACCGGCAAGGGCGCCATGGAATTCTATTTTGAGAACATCAATCTCCTGGACAGCAACGCCAGTGAGCCCCTGAGCCATGGTTATCTGGAATATTCCATCAAAAGAAAACCCGGCCTCGTGCATGGAGATGTGATCAAAAATACGGCCCATATCTATTTTGATTTTAACCCGGCGGTCATTACCAATACCACCCAGCATACCATTTGCACACCCTTCTCGTCCAATATTACTCCTCCCGGCCCACTTTCCACCTGTGCAGGTTCACCCCTCACCCTGGCCAGCGGCACTTCGGGATCTTCGTATATCTGGTCGAACGGAGGCACGTCCAGCACCACCACAGTTACCAATGCAGGTACTTACTACCTGAATGTGGTGGACAATGTGGGCTGCAAATCAGACACCTCCAGCGTGACTGTGACCGTTAGTGCGGGTCCTGTGGCTGCTTTCTCTTCATCACAAGCCTCCCTGACCTCCACATTTACGGAAAGCTCCACCGGAAATCCCACCAGCTGGCTTTGGAGTTTTGGGGATGGAAATACATCCACCCAGCAAAATCCCACCCATACCTATGCAGCAGCCGGCACCTACACCGTGTGTCTGGTAGCCAACAGCGCCTGCGGCACCGACTCTGTATGTCACAGCGTGACCGCCACCACCTGCAATTCGCCAACCGCAGCCTTTAACCAAAGCTCAAGCGGGCTGGCTGCCACCTTCACCGATCAAAGCACCAACAGCCCCACCAGCTGGCAGTGGAGTTTTGGGGATGGAAGCACTTCCTCCCTGCAAAATCCCACCCATACCTATTCCGCCACCGGCACTTATAACGTATGTCTGGTTGCCACCAGTTCCTGCGGGAGCAATACTTCCTGTCAGACGGTGGTGATCACCTGTACCGCACCTCAGGCGGCCTTTGGATTCACCACCTCCGTCAGCACGGTGACCTTTGCCGACCAGTCCACGGGTACCCCCACCACCTGGACCTGGAGCTTTGGAGATGGAGGTACATCCACCCAGCAAAACCCCGTGCATAGCTATACCTCGGCCGGCTCTTATGTGGTTTGCCTCCAGGCGGGTGACGCCTGCGGCACCACCTCCAATTGCCAGACGGTCACGGTGACCTGCCCTGCACCCACCAGCTCTTTCAGCTTTGCTGGCAACGGACTTACCCTCAGCTTTACGGATGGTTCCACCAATGCTACTACCTGGTCCTGGAATTTCGGGGACGGCAGCAGCACTTCTTCCCAGCAAAACCCAACCCATACCTACACCAGTTTTGGCACCTATACGGTTTGCCAGACGGTTTCCAACGGATGTATCAGCTCCACGACCTGCAAGACAGTGGTGGTAACCTGCGTGAATCCACAGGCATCGTTTACCTATACCGCCAGCGGGCCTGTGGTAAACTTCACCAACACCTCTACCGGCGGCAACACTTACGTATGGGACTTTGGGGATGGCTCCACTGCCACTCAGGCAAGTCCATCGCATACCTATGCCACCACGGGTACTTTCAACGTATGTCTCTCCGCCAATACCACGGATTGTGGCTCCAACACCAATTGTCAGACCGTGCTGGCGGTGGGAATTGAGGAAGAAGTGTCCAGTCTGGTAAAAGTTTATCCCAACCCGGCCACCCACCAGATCAATCTGGAATATGCCGTGTCCTCAGGAGGAGAACTGACCCTGAATATTTATTCTGCCACCGGGCAGCAGTTGCTGAATCGTTCGCTGGGTAATAATCCTGAAGGGCAGATTCAATTGCCTCTCCATGATTTTGCCAATGGCATTTATCTGGTGCGTCTGAGCAACGGCAGCGAAAGCTGGACCCGCAGAATTGATGTGCGCAAGTAAGCAAATCAACAACATTTTTATAGAATCCCCTGGCGAAACGGCTGGGGGATTTTGTTTTGGGGGAATATCTTTGCTCAATCAGGAAATCATCAACACCCCCACAATCCCTTCCAGGGATTGGTCTAGCGCACGCAGATCTGCGCGACGGGTGGTTTCTTTTTTGGTAATCAGCAGGTTGACGTCTGCGACCTGCTGAGGAATGCGGGCGCTGATCTGCTTGCCCAGGGGACGATTGATCAGAATGGTAACCTCTGCTTCCCTTCCCCAGCTGGTTTTGAGTTCGGACCAGGCGACCGGGCTGAGCAGAGGGGGAGAATTGAGGGAACTGCCTTTTTCGCCTGGGTGAATGTGGGCATCCCAGGAATGAAGTCTCACGGTTTTCCCCATTTCCAGGTATTTTTTCATCAATTCCGTGGCCACCCGTTCCCTTTCGGGGCGCTCCTCATAGCTGTGCAGAGCGATTAGTTTGGGAAATTCGGGACAATGAATTTCCACCCACGAAACGGTTTGCTCGACAAAATCATTTTGGGTTTCAGGAATGTATTCCAGGTGGCTCAATCCTGACAGTTGGGAGATATGATTGAGGCGGGGAGTACCCAGCGAAAGCACCAGGGTCAGCACAATTCCCAGAAAAAAGCCACCCAAAAGTCCTAAAATGCTGCTATTGATCAGTTGTGAACGCATGGGAATGCGGGTCAGGTGGGGTGTTTCGAGCAGGGAAAACCCGGGACTGACGGCGGCCAGCCGTTCTTTGGTTTTCAACCAGGTTTGGAAAATGCCCGGATACCTTCCCCAATGAATCAGAGAGCGCTTTTCTCCCAGGGTGGTGCCGGATGTGTAATAGAGTAATTCGCTTTTTTCGTTCAAGAAAACCTCATACTTTTTCTCCCGATCCCGAATCTGCCGCCCCAAAACATTAAGCGCCAGCCGGTCCTGCCGCCAGGATTCAGTCGCCAGATTCATGACGCTTTGCTGTAGCGCTTCCAATTGTTCGAAAGTCTGCCCGGCCTGACCCGGGTTACCCGCGTCAAAGGCTTTGGCAAGGGAATCATATTGCGACCAGGCCCTTTGCAAAGGCACCAGGTGCTGGTTTTCGCTGGCAAAAACCAGGGCAATTTCCTCCTCGTTCAAATCAAGAGACCCCCGTTTCAGTTTTTCCAGTTGATTGATTCTGAAATCCAGTTTGCTGCGCCTGTTTTCCAGACTGAGCAGAGACTCCCGCGCAATCTGGCTTTCCGATTCCAGCTCGAGGTATTCCTTTTTGATCGCAGGGGGCAATTCCTCTTCCTCGCCCAGGCCCAGTACTCCTTCCTGTGATTCAAGCTCCTCCTGAATCATTTTCACTTTCTTTTCCAGGGTATCGCGTTGAGCCACGAGGCGCTGTTCGCGGTAGGTTGAAATCAGGGATTCCACAAAATCCCGGGCCCGCACTGCATCTGGGTCAAAAAAGGAAATGCGAATCATGGAGGCTGTTTGTTTTTCGTTTGCCACCTTCAGTGCGCCCGAATTGTCCAGCAAAAAACGGCGGGGAGCCGCCAGCTCAAAGGTGAAATTATCTCCCTTTTGGGGTTTGGGCACGCCCGCATTATAGTCGAACCGCAGGTTCTGACCCATGATCTCAAAGGGGATCCCGAATCCACCCGACTGGGTTTGCACTCCATTTTTATCTTCCCAACTGACTTCAAAAAGCTGATCAGAAAGGAAATTAACCATGAACTCCTGATCGTAAAGGGCCCTCAGTTCGCTGGGAAATTTGATTTTGAAAGGAATCTGGAATTGGGGAATGTCGGGTTTGAAATAGAGGGTAAGGCGGGGATTATTTTCCAGGGTTTTGAGTTGCAGGTCGCGCGATTCAAGCACCAGCTTTTCTTCCCGGGCAATTTTTTCGGGCATTTGCAGGGCTGCCATAGCCTTATATCCCTGGCCGTTGCGGAAATGAGTTCCCACCAGCATCAGCATGGAAAGCAACGCCACCACCGGGGGCACATACCAGAGTTTTCGCAACGATTTCAGCGCCCAGGAAATGGAAATTCCACTCAGAGACACAAAAACAGGGGATGGTAATTCAGGTTTGGACATGCAGATTCAGGAAAACAAAAGTTGGGGTAATTGATTTTATCGAAGAATGGTAAGATTGCCTGCAAATTGCTTTTCTTCACCAAGATACGTTTCTCCCTTCACAATATAATAATAAACCCCCTCATTCAGCGGGATTCCCAACTCGTTTTTTGCGTCCCACTGAAATTCTTTGGTATTGGATTGGTAATGTTGCCTGCCCCAGCGATCAAACACCACAATGGTAAAGCTGGTGATGCCAAAATGCTGCGCTGTTAGCAAATCGTTGAATCCGTCTCCATTGGGGGTCAGCACATTGGGAATGCCCAGGGTATCTCCTTGCACATCCACCAGAATAGGATGGGTCTGGGGGCAGCCCGAAGTGTCCATCAGATCGAGCACCACTTCGTAAAGGCCCGGGTCTGCGTAGGTATGGGTAGGATCGGGCACAATCGAGCTATCTCCATCGGCAAAACTCCAGTGCCAGGTGGAAATTCCGTCGTGGTTGGAGGAGGTGAAATCAACCGTGACCTCAGGATAAACGGCCGGATTGGGATCGGCGGTAATATTGATCGGGGGAATTCCCAGAAAAGTAATGGTGGCCGGGGTGCGCACCGTATCGCAATCGGGACCGCCCAGGGCTTCCGCATAATAGGTGACCGTGCCTGTCAGGTCAGGCACGGGGAAAGTATCGCCCGTATAAACGATCGAATCAGAGGTGTCTGAAGCATACCAATAGACCACGGTTTGCGGGTCGGTGGTGGCGATGATCCAGGCCGTTTCACCCGGACAAATGGTATCGTTTTGGGTGGCAATCTCAATGTCCGTCCAGTTTTTGCAGACCGTGTATTCCTGCAAGGTGTAGGGATCATTGGTGGTGGCGGGCGCAGCTGTACCCCCGCTGGTATTCGCAAAAGTGGTATCAAACACCCAAAATCCCGGCGGAATGGCAAAAGTTCCGTTGGTCACGTCCGCCTCATCGCAGCCAAAGCCGCTGCTGTAGGTGTCATCCATGCGGATCAGGTAGCCGCCAAACGGACCCACCATATTATAGGAAGGCTGGCCTGTGAATCCTATCAGGGCGTAGCCACCGTCTGTCGTGGGGTGAATGGAAGGATAATCGTCGTTGCCTTTCCCATAAGTTTTGGCCATCATTTTCTGACCTGAAGTGATATCCACCCTCACCAGAAAGAGTTTTTTGGAAACAAAACCCGTGAAGGGGAAGGAGTAAGTGATTCCCACCACCGCCAGATTTCCGTCGTGGGCCTCGATCAGCTGGTAGCCCAGTTCGCGGTCGGTCGGCCCCTGGGTAAAGCTGTTGGTGAAAATGCGGGTCCAGAGGGTGTCGCCATTTCCATCCGTTTTGATTACAAAAAGGTCGTTATTGGCATTCCAGGATCCGTTGGCAATCGAGGTAAAGCCCGTGATAGCAAAGCCGCCGTCGGCTGTATTCACAATGTCGAGACCCTGGGTGGAGGCATTATCTCCCCCGTAGGCTTTCACCCACTGAGCCACGCCCGTGCTGCTGGTTTTCATGATGAACGCGTGAAAATATCCCCGCACGAACGTTCTTCCCACCATCACCAACCCTCCGTCGGGAGCTTCCACCACCTCGTCGGCCTGGCTTTGCCCCGCATCCACCCCGTAGCTTTGGGTCCAGAGCAGATTGCCTCCCTTGTCGAGTTTGAAGAGGTAAATATTCTGAAAGGAAGTAGAATTCGACAAAAAACTCCGCGTAAATCCCGAAACCACGTAACCACCGTCTGAAGTCTGGATCAGGGAAAGGCCCGCGTCTGAATTGGTGCCACCCACTGTGCGCTGCCAGATGGTGTTTCCACTTTGATCAATCTTAATCACCAAGGCATCAAAATCGCCGGTGAAGCTGCGGTTGTGAATCGCCACCAGGTTGCCGTCGTCGTCGAGGATAATGTTGCCGCTGGTGGCGCCTGTGGCGCTGGCCTGGCCAAAAGTGCGCACCCACTCGATTTTTCCCGCACAACTGAGGCGGGCGATCATAGCTGATTGCAGGTTGGTGGTCGAGTCGCCTGCCAGTCCCGAGATCACAAATCCGCCTGCGGGCAATTCCACTACGTCGTAGGTGCGGATATCATAATCGTGGTAAACTTTCTGAAACAGACTCTGGGCCTGCAGACCGATCAGCGGAATCAGGAACAATAAAATGAGGGACAACCTTTGGATCGTAGTGTGCATGCTTCCCGGTTACGTAGGTTACGAATATAGGGAATTGAGTTGAAAAAGGCATTTAACGGGGCTTGTGAAATACCATTCTCCACAAAAAACCGTTTAATCAACACAGTTTTTTCTTATCTTTTCTCCATGAAACTCACCTATAATGCCCCGGTTGTCCTCACCTTTTCGCTTATCAGCACCCTGGTATTGCTGGTTGACACAGTGACGGGTTGTTCGGAGGCGAATTTTATGGATTGCACCCTCAAGCCCTATTTTATGACCCGCGGGGTGTTTGATTTTGGCAATCCCATGGATTATTTCAGGCTGGTATCCAGCACCATGGGCCACGCCAACTGGGCCCACCTCTTGGGAAATTTTTCCATCATTCTGCTGATCGGGCCCATGCTGGAAGAAAAATTTGGCTCCCTGAGCCTCCTGTTTATGATGGTGGTGACCGCAATTATTACCGCCATTCTCGACATCATGTTCTGGGACCACGGCGGACTTGGCGCAAGTGGAATTGTCTTCATGATGATTTTGCTCAGTTCATTCACCAACTTCAAATCGGGCACCATACCCCTCACTTTTATCCTGGTGGTAATCCTTTTTATCGGGCAGGAAGTGGTACGTGCCTTTCAGGACGATAATATATCGCAGTTTGCCCATATTCTGGGCGGCATATTCGGGGCCATTTTTGGTTTCATTTCTGGTCCCAAACAAGTCTCAACCCAGACTGCCACCCAATCCAAACCCCCGGTCAATCCCCAATTATGATGAATAAAAAAGTACTCTTTTTCCTTCCCCTTGCTTTACTGGCTGCCATGCTCTGGCTCACAGATGGTCTCGATGCCTTCGCCCACCAAAAAGTTCGCAAAGCCGACACGGCCCGCCTGCTGGTGGACATTTCGGGCCAGGCCACCATGGACGACATGGACTGGGTCTGTGTGCAGGACACCCTGGGCCACCATGTGCAGGAAGTGATCGAAAACCGCAAAAGCACCCGCAATCTGCAGTTTGGGGTCGATGTGGCCAACCTCAGTGACACCCCCGAAGGCCATCTGGCCGACACAGGCTTTCACCTGAAAATGGATTTCATCCAGATAGGCATTGACCAGAATATCCTGGAAATTTTTGCCGAGCTGGAGCAGCGCGGCCTGCAAATCAGCGCCTTTTCGGAAGAAAACGGCGTCCTGACCGCCAGCCTCAGCGGCTCTCTGGCTCACCCCCAACACCCTGGAGAGCGGGTTGCCCTCTCCAACACCCAGGTCCGTGTAAAATGGACCCCCTACGGCCAGACCTGGGCATAGTTTTTTAAGCGGTCAGTAGTCAGCCAACTCAAACAAGCGAAAGCGTCAATTCTCAAAGCCTTGGTGGCCTTTGGGAACTTTGAGTTGAAAAAAACACACTGTGGTTAATAAATCCCTCCCAACCTACAATCCGGTCAGGACCTGTCCTGACCTTACACAAAAAACATAACCCACTGATTCTCTGTGTTCTCTGTGTCCTGTGTTAAAATTTTTCACCCAACATACCACCCTGTCAGGACCTGTCCCGACCTTACACAAAAAACATTACCCTCTGATTCTCAGTGTACTTTGCGCTCTTTGTGTCTTTGTGTTGAAAAACCCAAACTCCCTCCCCCCAAAAAAAATTTATAAAATCCTGCTCAAAATTCTCACCCACCTCCGCCCTGGCCCGAAAATTGTAAAGTGAAATCTGAAATTTTTCACTTATACCTTATCATTCAAAACCATGAAAAAGATTTTATTTTTCGCGTTGTTTGCCGCTTTATTTGTCGGCGAGCTCGCTGCTCAGACCCAGTACAAGGTGATCACCACAGTTGAATCTATCATTCCCGGCGGATTGGGACGTTCACGCCTCATTGAAACCACCACAGAGCTCAATGCCGACGAGTTCACCACCTCCCGCACCAGCGGCAAGGACTCAGACCAGGGATCTGTAAAGCGGTCTGATGCGAAGATTGATGCCTTCAACGAGACCAAGTTGCTGAATTTCTACTCTCTGACCGGGATCAATTTTCAGAACATTGCCTCCAACGACGCCCTGATCACAGATGTGCTCAACAAAATGTCTGCCGACGGCTGGAGCCTGATGCATGTGGTCAGCGGAGTGGAAAGCGATGCCGGCAAGCAAGACGGAGAAGGCATTTTCATCACCCGTTACATTTTCAAAAAGTAATTCTTCCTACCCTTAAAAAGAAAAGGCCTCCCCTTCGGGAGGCTTTTCTTTTTTGCTGCGACCCGCAAGCAAAAGGCTAAATGGTCTTTGTGTTCTTGTTAAGAGCTCCCCAAAAGCGGAAGCTTCCCATCGAAAAACCTCTGTGTCCTTCGCGAACCTTTGAGCACTTTGTGTTAAAACCACCTTAAGAAGCGGAAGCTTCCCAATCCCCCTCAAAACCTCCTAACCACTCCTATTGACTCTGTGCCTCTGTGTTTAAAAAAACCACCACCTATTTATCCCTCACCTCCACATTTTTCAACTCCATCAGCAACTTTGCCTTCTGCACCAGGGTGATAAATTCCGCCCGGTAGCCCTCAGCATCCTTGCCCGCAGCGCTTTGCGCCAGCTTCAGCACCAGGTCGCAATTGCTTTGCCCTTTGTGAGCCGAGCCCCGCAGCACCATCCCAAAGGAAGCCACCGCAGCCGACCAGCGGAAGTTGTTGGAACTCTGGATGATACCTTGCTTGTCATCCACCAGTTCATGAGCCAGGAGAATGCTTTTCTCGCCGTCGGGTTTTTTGTAGCGCAGTTTCACGGTCAGCATTTCGTCGGAAGAATTGCCCCAGTTTTGCTGGCTTTGATATTTCAGGGGCTCGAAGCCCGGAATTTCTTCCTTTGAGCCCGCAGGAATGATCTCATAAAGAGCGGTAACGGTATGCCCTTCCCCCAGTTCGCCTGCATCGATCTTGTCGTTGGCGAAATCTTCGTTGCGCAGAGCCCGGTTTTCGTAGCCGATCAGGCGATAGCCCTTGACCTGGGCAGGATTAAACTCAATCTGCAGTTTCACGTCCTTGGCGATGGCAAACATGGTGCCCCCAAACTCACTCACCAGGGTTTTTTGGGCTTCCATCAATCCGTCGATGTAGGCATAATTGCCGTTACCCTTGTCGGCCAGGATTTCCATTTTGGAATCCTTATAATTGCCCATCCCAAAACCCAGCACGGAAAGGAAAACCCCGCCTTTGCGCTTCTGCACGATCAGATCTTCCAGGCCGGATTCGCTGTTGATTCCCACGTTAAAATCGCCGTCAGTGGCCAGTACGATGCGGTTATTGCCTCCAGGGATAAAATTGTCTTTGGCAATTTTATAGGCCAGTTCGATCCCGGCGCCTCCTGCGGTCGAGCCACCCGCGGTCAGGTTATTCAGGGCATTGAGAATAGTTTCCTTTTGGTCGCCCGGAGTAGAGGGTAGCACCACACCGGCCGCTCCTGCATACACCACCATGGCCACCCGGTCCTGTTTGCGCAATTGCTCGGTCAGCAGGGTAAAGGATTGTTTGAGCAGACCCAGTTTATCTTCTGAGTCCATCGAACCGCTCACATCAATCAGGAAAACCAGGTTGGTGGCGGGCAGATTATCGGTCTGGATTTTTTTGCCCTGCAGACCGATATGCACCAGGCGGTGGTCGGGTTGCCAGGGACAGGTGGACACCTCGGTGATCACGTTGAACGGGTGCTGATCTTTGGGTTCTTTATAATCGTAATGAAAATAATTCACCATTTCCTCGATACGGATCACGTCCGGGGCGGGAAGCTGATTGCTGTTGAGAAAGCGGCGCATATTGGCGTAAGAAGCGCGGTCCACGTCGATTGAGAAAGTGCTGAGCGGCTCCTGCTGAACAGCCAGAAAAGAATTTTCGTAAATGGGAGCGTATTCTTCCACTGCGTTGGGGTCCTCCCAGCCTTGCTTTTGTTTGGCTTTTTCACCGTCATTTGAAAAGAGCGCAACCAGATTCCCATCTACGGTTACTGTAGAGGGGGTGGTTAATCCAAGGCCAACAGGTTCGGATTGATTGGTTTTTACCCCGTTTCCAATTACATTCATTGAAACCACACCCCCCGTCAAATCTCCATATTCAGCCGGGGTGCCGCCCGTGATCACACCTACCTGATAGGTGCCGCTGGACGGGAGGATTACCCCCGAAGTGTTGGGCGACCATTGATAGGTATAGGCGCCACTTTGCCCGTTTGGCACAGACACTGTGCTATTTACGGAGGAGAAGCTTTGGTTGGATGAAAGAGTGGTTCCGCTGGTGACCTGATCCTGAAAGGCGAAATTGGAAGATTCCCATTTGGTATTCAGGTGCATTTGCTCACCCAGTTTTCCCACCGTATTATTCTGAATGTACTGTTGATCAGACCTGCCTTTTAAATTCCTGAAAAGGGTGGATTGGTCGCTCTGGCTGACCTGGGGCATAATTCCCTTACCTCTATCCAGAGATTTTTCCGTTAGGAAAGGCTCATTTTGTTTCTGATCCTGGTTGCGCAGGGTTTGTTCCTGTTGAATGGGTTGAGGATTTTGGGTTTGGGTAAAAACCACCAGAGAGTCTCCCGTGGAATAGTTGATGGCCAGGTTAACGGGTTCCTGCCTTTGTACCAGCAGGAAAGAAAGTGTGGCAAGCAGGGCCAGACCAGCGGCGGCCATCCAGCCCCACAACGGGCGGCGGGCAGGTTTTTGATCCAGCTCCTGCTGGATGCGGTCCCAGGTGTGGGAACGGTTGCGCTCAATTCCGGCGGGCACTCCCTCCAGTTCAGCAATCTGTTCCTTTATGAATGAATCTATATTCGTTTTCATGATGAATTCCGTTTTGACTTAACCATTCTTGGAGTAAGGCTCTGGCTTTGCTCAGCTGTGATTTGGAAGTGCCGGGGCTGATCCCGAGCTGGTCGGCGATTTCCTCGTGCTTATACCCTTCAATGGCATACAGGTTGAAAACCGTGCGGTAGCCATCGGGCAGGGCCCGGATCAGGTTGTAGATGTCTTCCGCGTTCAGCGGACCATCTGTACGGTGCTGGCTGGCTTGTTCGGGCAGGGGTGCGCCGCCTTCTTCAAATCGCAGGCGCTTTTGCCTGCGCAGGGCCATCAACGATTCGTTGACCATGATGCGGCTGATCCAGGCCTCCAGACTACCGGGGCCCCGGTAGTCGAAAGTATCCAACGCGCTGAATACTTTGAGGAATCCAGCCAACAACACATCCTCGGTGTCTTGTTGCTGGTTGAGGTACCTGAAGCATAACCTGAACATCCGGGCTTCAAAATGCTCATAGAGAGCTTTCTGGGCCTGGCGGTCCTGCTTGCGGCATTTTTTTATGAGATGTTCTTCAATCACAGCTGGCAAATATCAGGGTGCCTTTTTACCCATAAATGCACAAAGTCTGAAAAGGGTTGCTTTGGTTAGAAAATAGATTGTGAGATTTTAGATGACAGATATAGCGCAGACCTGGAATCCCTTGTCTCACCCAATTGTGGCGTTTGCCCATTCAAGCCCTTTTGCCAAATTTTTCAGAATTTTTTGTATTTTAAACTCTGATCCTAAAGATAATGCGTCATCAGGGAATCAAGGAGGAAAAAAACAGGCATGACCTGGAATAGTACCCTCAAATTGTAAGGCTACGACATGTCGTAGCCCTACAAACAAAACTCACGACTAAGGACTAACTTCTAACGAGTCCTCTCTAACATTTATCTAATTATCTAAAATCTAAAAATCTAACATCTGACTAAATGAAAAACCTCGCCCTCCGTCCCTTCAAATACCTCATGGTTTACACGGGCATCGCCGTGGGCCTTACTTCCTTTTTGCTGGATGGCTGGTGGACCTGGTCGGGGATCATTTATGTGTTTGGGGTAGTGGTCGCGGTGGAATTTTTTCTGCCTGCGAATACGGATAACCTGAGCAAGGTGGAGGAAGAGATCGTGCGCAAAGACAAATTGTACGATCTGATGATCTGGTCACTGGTGCCAGCCCAGTTTGGGTTGCTCATTTTGTTTTTCTTTTCAATCAACCAGGAGGGGTTGCAAAGCTGGGAACTTGCGGGCCGGGTACTGGCCATGGGCACGATATGCGGAGCCATCGCCATCAATGTGGCCCATGAACTGGGCCACAGAAACACCAGGTTCGAGCAGTTTTTGTCCAAATCCATGCTCCTGACCACCCTCTACATGCATTTTTTCATTGAGCACAACCGCGGGCACCACAAAAATGTATCCACCCCCGAAGATCCCGCCTCTTCGCGGCGGGGTGAGATTGTGTACACCTTCTGGTTTCGCTCCGTGGTCAACAGCTACATTTCTGCCTGGCGGCTGGAAGCCGCCCGTTTGAAAAAGAAAGGCCATGCCTTTCTGTCCCTCCACAACGAAATGATCTGGTACCACCTGATCCAGGCCGGGGCCATCCTCGCGGTTTACCTGGCCTTCAACCTCATGACCATGCTGTATTTTGTTGCCGCCGCCGTCATGGGCTTCCTCCTGCTCGAAACGGTCAATTACATTGAGCATTACGGCCTGCAGCGCCAGAAAGTGGATGGAAAATACTACGAAACGGTCAAGCCCTGCCATTCCTGGAACAGCAACCACATCCTGGGTCGCATGATCTTATTCGAACTGAGCCGCCATTCCGACCACCATTTCCGGGCATCCCGCCCCTACCAGGTCCTCCGCCATTTCGAAGATGCCCCCCAGATGCCCACCGGCTATCCTGGCATGGTACTCCTTTCCCTCCTGCCCCCCTTGTGGTTCTACGTCATGCACCGCCAGATCGACAAATACAAAAAAGAAAACCCCGAAGCCAGCCTGGCCCTTGCCTAAAATCTCCGTCCTTAAACTTCACCCCACCTTCCAAAATAGCACGAAATTCTTCGGAACATTTCCCAAAAAACCCGTACTTCCCCCAGAACAAATCCAAATCTGTGGAAAAACATTTACTATACCGCCTCCTATCCCCTTTCATCGTATTGGGGAGTTTTGTTTTTTTGCACTCCTGTAACCCAAAATCAGAACGCATGTCCGCTCCCGTAGCCAACAAAATTCCAAAGGAACTCACCATCCACGGAGATACCCGCATCGACAATTATTACTGGATGAACGAACGGGATGCTCCCGCCGTCATTGAGGCTCTCAACCAGGAAAATGCCTACTGCGATGCCCAGATGGCCCACACCAAACAGTTTCAGGAAGACCTGTACAACGAAATGGTGGCCCGCATCAAGCAGACCGACCTGTCCGTACCCTACCGCCTCGACGACTATTTTTACTACAGCCGTTTCGAGGAGGGCAAAGAATATCCCATCTACTGCCGCAAAAAAGAAAGCCTTGAAGCAGCAGAAGATATTATTTTGAATGTCAACGAATTGGCCGAAGGTCACGATTACTACGCTGCTGTTGGGTTGGCAGTTTCCTTCGAACAAAACATCCTGGCCTTCGGCCAGGACATCACCGGGCGTCGCCAGTATTCGCTTCGCTTCCGCAACCTGGAAACAGGCGACTTCCTGGCCGACGAAGTCCCCAATACCACGGGAGCATTCGCCTGGGCCGCCGACAACAAAACCATTTTCTATTCCCAGAAAGACGACGCCCTCCGCTCCTACAAAATCTTCCGTCACACCCTGGGTACCCCCGCAGAGCAGGATGTGGAAGTGTTTCACGAGGCAGACGAGACCTTCTCCACCTTCGTCACCCGCTCCAAATCCAAGGAATACATCATGATTGGTTGCCATTCAACCAATTCGACTGAGTACCGCGTACTCGATTCCAAAAAACCCAACGGGGATTTCCGCATCATTCTGCCCCGCGAAGACAACCACGAGTACGCCGTCTCCCATTTCGAAGACAAATTCTACATCGTGACCAACTGGGAAGCCAAAAATTTCCGCCTCATGGAAACCCCGGTCAACGCTACGGGCAAAGAAAACTGGAAAGAAGTGGTGGCCCACCGTCCCCACACCCTGCTGGAAGGCATCCAGGTATTTTCAGACCACCTGGTGCTCGAAGAGCGCAGCCGCGCCCAGACCTCTTTTCGCATCATGAACCAGACCACGGGCTCAGATCATTACATCCGCTTCGACGAGCCTGTTTACTCCATCGAGTTCGACGCCAATCCCGATTTCAAAACCAGTATCCTGCGCTTTTCCTATAATTCGCTCACCACTCCCACCTCCGTTTACGACTACGACATGAACAGCAAGACCCAGACCTTGCTCAAGCGTACGGAAGTGCTCGGCGATTTCGATCCCGCCAACTACCAGTCTGAGCGGCTCTGGGCCAAAGCCAGCGACGGCACGGAGGTGCCCATCTCCCTCGTGTACAAAAAAGGCTTCAAACGCGACGGATCCCAACCCATGTTTCTCACAGGTTACGGTTCCTACGGTTACAGCTACGATCCCGTATTCAGTTCTGTACGCCTCAGCCTGCTCGACCGCGGCTTCAGCTACGCCATTGCCCACATTCGCGGCGGACAGGAAATGGGACGCTTCTGGTATGAACAGGGCCGCATGCTCAACAAAATCAACACTTTCACCGACTTTATCGCCTGTGCCGAATACCTCGAAGATGAAAAATACACCTCCCGCGAAAAAATGATCGTCTCAGGCGGCAGCGCGGGCGGACTCCTCATGGGTGCCATTTGCAATCTACGACCAGACCTGTTCAAAGGCGTACTTTCGGCCGTGCCTTTTGTGGATGTCGTCACCACCATGCTCGATACCAGCATCCCGCTCACCACAGGCGAATACTCAGAGTGGGGCAATCCCAATGACAAAGAATATTACGACTACATCAAGTCCTACTCGCCCTACGACCAGATCAAAGCCCAGGATTATCCTAACATGCTGGTTACCACGGGCTATACAGATTCTCAGGTGCAGTACTGGGAACCCGCCAAGTACGTGGCCAAACTCCGCGAAATGAAAACGGACCACAATCAGTTGCTTTTCCATTGCGACATGGAATCGGGGCACAGCGGCAAAGCCGGCCGTTTCAGCCGCCTCAAACTGGTGGCCCTGGAATACGCCTGGCTGCTCGATTTGCTGGGGTATAGTC
This sequence comes from Bacteroidia bacterium, assembly GCA_020635905.1. Lineage (GTDB taxonomy): Bacteria > Bacteroidota > Bacteroidia > J057 > JADKCL01 > JACJYV01. The sequence goes on along the minus strand of JACJYV010000002.1, from coordinate 497,744 downwards.
AATAGTCTTGAGTCGTTAGTCCTGAGAAGTGAGAGATTAGAATAAGATTGGATTTTTGGAAAAATGTCCAATAACATAAGGGACCTTTAAAATCAAGGGTGAACGGGTCTCACTCAGAAATTCCAAAATTGTTAATTGTTAACTGCCATTTGTTAATTGAACATTGGGATCCGTCTTTTGATCATCCCCACAGCCCAAATGTCCCCCGCCGTGAAAAAATCCGCCCTATACGGGCAAAAAAAGAAGGCCAGCAGGGGGGCAAAATAGCTGGCCTTCGAAAACAAGATATTTAAAATGGTTCTTCGTTTCACTTTTCGGGAAATCCTTTTCCCTCATTTAAGCTTCAGCCTAAGTGTTTTTGAGTCTCGCAAAGTGCGCAAAGCCTCAGTTATCCGCATTTCGTAGGTTGAAGAGAGCAAAGATCGCTAAGCAAGATGAAAATGAACCGTTTCGCTTTGCGCACTTTGCAACCTCACCCAACGTAATCCCGAAAGCGTTCGGGAGGGCCCAAAATATCTTTGCGTTCTTTGCGTAACTATGACTCCAGACTCTCCACATCCTTTCCTGCGACTAAGGATTCACCACAATTTTTCCCGCACTGGCCCAATCCTTTTCCGTGTCGTTATAGTAGGGATAGGCAGAAGAAGCAGGCGCCTCAAACTGTCCGGGCACTTCGGCCTTCAGATCCAGGTTGATTTCCTCCACCTTGCGGCCTTCCATGTATTCGTAATACAAAATCACATACTGGCCCTTCAGCTCATAAAAATCAAACTGGCCTTTTTCCTTCAGCTCTTTCAACTGCCAGTCCTGTACGGACAGGCCGCCAGGAATACCAATCAGGGCAATGGGACAGCCAAGTCTGCTGTTTTCCTGATTTTTGAGGGTGGCGGTCAGGCGCACCGTTTCACCCACTTTAGCCGTGGTGGCAGAGAGGCGGGTATCCAAAGTCAGCGGAAGATTCGCGGCACTGGTGGGAAGATTGGTCTGCCAGGATATTCCCAAAGCAAAAGGCAACGCCTTTTTGGTTCCCAGATACCGCACCCGGATGCGGTTTTTGCCCACTTTCAGGTTTTTGGACCAATCCTCAAACTCAATGGCCTTTCGCTGGTAGGCAGAGTATTCCACCACATCCACCACCTGCCCGTTCACGGTCAACTCTATCTTGCCCGCTTCGCGGTCAGCCTTTGAAAACAGGCTGTAGTCAGTCATGGCCTCCATGGCCTGCACCGTGGTTTGGGTCGGGCCATAGGCTCCAAAACCATTGCGTTCCTTTTGCAGCCATCGAATTCCCAATTCAATCGCCCCCCGATGATCGGGATTATTCCCCTTCATCAAAGCCACACAAGCCAGCGCTGTACTCTCAATATCCAATGGTTTTCCAGTCGAACCCACCATGGTGGCCACTTTCCCGGTCCAGTTTCCTTCATTATTTTGGGTTTTCAGCAATATCCTGATCATTGCATTTGCTTCAGTTTCCAATCCCAGCGCCAGACAGGCATTGGCCAGCAGGCTCACCTGATAGGGATCCTGATTTGCACGGGCATTTTCCAGGGCAAAATTCAACTCCCTTTCCAAATCCTGATAACCAGAACGGGCCAGGGCAAACAGCACGTAGCAATTCGTAATATCCTGCTGACTGCCCCCAAGTTGAAGGTTGGAGAAATGCAGGTCATGCTGGGTAGGAGCCACGAAATTTCCTTTTCCGTCGCGGTGACTGAGCACCCACTCACGGGTGCGGTTCATCATGGGTTGGCTCACCCCGCCAATCAGTTGGTCCTGCAGCGAAAACTGCAACAGTCCGTAAACCGAAAGACGCAGGTTGCCCGGGGTCCGTCCAAACCAATCAAATCCACCCGTGGGAGCCTCGAAGCCAGCCAGACGATTATAGCCTTCTTCCAGATACTGGATGGCTTGTTTTTTGGTCGCATGGTCGTCGATGCCCGATTCGATCAGGTAGCGGGTCACCAGCAGGTTGGGCCAGTTGGAGGATGTCGTTTGCTCAAAGCAGCCCGTGGGCCTTCTTAACATGGATTTCATGCTTTCCATCGCTTCCGAAATCACATTTGGGAAAGCAGTCAGGCTGGCCTGCATGCTTCCTTCCAGGGGTTCGTTCACGGTAAGGTCCCAGGCCTGGTCGAGATCGATGCCCGACACAAATACTTCCTGCGGAAATCCTTTCTTCTCGGTCCAGACCGTACGGCTCACGGATTCTTTCATGCCGCTGGCTTCGAGTGAAACCGTCAGTTGGGCCGATTCGCTGCCCGGCAGGATGCGGAAATCCAGATATTCCACCCGAACCTCCCCGGCCGACACATTGACTGAAGCGGGCAGTTCGCCGTTCACCTGCCAGGATTTCGGGTATTTCACCTGGATTGCTCCACTGATTTCTGCATCCGTATTATTTTTCAGGGTCAGCGGAATGCGCACCAGATCTGAAGTGGAAACGGAATGGGGGATGCGCACATCCATGGCCAGAGGCAGTAAAGTGTGGAAGGTGTGCTCAGCCCGGCCGGGCAATCCACTTTCAGAAATTCCCTCTGCCGTGGCTCTAAAGGAAGTAACTTCGTCTGAGTTGTAAAAATTTACTTCAGCCTCTCCGTTTTCGTCCGTGGTGATATCCCCTTTCCAGAAAAGGGTTTCGCGGTAATCCGTTCGGGGTCCTGTCTGGTTGGTGGTGGCATAAACCGGGGCAGAAAATATCCGCGCCTGATAAAAATTGGAGACTGCCTGGACATTTACGGGCTGGGCTCCCGCTGGAATAAAAGCAAATTCCACCGAGGTCCAGATATCACTTCGACTTCCATGAACCCAGCCGGGTTTGAAATCCAGTTCAGGCAGGTACCATTTGGCTGCATCAAACAGCGCAGGATCACCCGCCTGTAATGGCACAATTGCTTTGATTTGCCCTTTCTTTCCAACCAGTACGCGATATCTCACCCGTCCCAGGGCCTCACCTGAAGCAATTACCGGGCTGGCCCCGATTTTTTCCTGGATTTCCTTTTGATTTTTCAGGAAGGGAGGTTGAGTTTTGGGGGGAGGCAAGTTCCAGTTACCCAGATTCGGCACATCCTGCAAGTAAATTCCCAGGCCATCTCCCACCCAAACGTCCACTCCGTCCACATGGTACTGCACATAACCACTTCTCCAGGGACCATATTCCCAGTTATTCATATCTACATAATGGATTACTTCGCGAGACAAGCAGTTTTGCATGGAGATATGCCGACCTGCAGTTATCACCACAGACTCAAGTTGCACATCTTCCTCAAATTCCACCTCCTGAACACCCACGATTCGATCAGCCTGAATGCTTACCGTATTGCGACTGACTGCCGCACTTCCCGGAAAATTGGAGGTAGATGCCTGAATCAGCTCTGGTTCTTTTTTAACCACTTGAACCTGAGCCATTTGCTGATCCATGTCCACCCTGGGGGTGGCAATTTTCTGTACTTCTGAAGTATTGGATTGCAGGACGTATTTCAGGGGAACACTTGAATAATAATTGTAAAAATTCTGGCCGAAATACGAGTCTGAATAAAAAATCTTATTTCCGGGATTGCTATAACCCTGATTGTAGAAGGAAATTTGTTCCCCTTCAGGCACCAGAAAAATAACGGGGTTTTGTTGTCTGGCCTGAGCAAAACTCAGTACCACGGACTGATAGCCCTTTTTTCGCAGGTTGAAATACCTCGATCCACCCAGATCCAACCCAGGTTCCAACAGAAACTTTCCGGTTGCGTCGGTGAAAACTTCATAATTTTCCGTGCTAATATTGGAGCTTACCTCTACACCCTCCATGGGTTTTCCCTTCCAGTCGTAAACATACCCTGCAATGACCCCCGTCTCAGCATCCACTTTGGCCACAGGCAGATCATCGACCTTGCGCCATTCAAATTTGCGCCAGCCGCGGGTCATGAGCAGAAAATCCAGGGCCTGGTCGGCTTTTTCTTCCTCAGGATCAAAATAAAAACGGGGCTCGTGCACACTGCCTTTAAGGTCAGCTTCCAGCAGCAAAGCAGAAAGCAGGGTGCTTTGCTTGTCGTCGGCAAAGGAGAGCACCTTGTCATTGACCACGGCCAAGGACACCTGAGCGGGCAGTGCCTTACCTGATTGATCCCGGGTTTTGATTTTTAGGGTAACTTTTTCGCGGGGCAGATATTCTTCCTTGTCCGTTTCTATTTGCAGATCGAGCAATTTGTCCTTGTTTACAAATGCCAGCCGCTCGGCCAGTCCGTAACCATTGATATTATACAAAGTGATCTGGAGTACACCTGCAGGCATTTCCCTGAGGGGAATATTCACTTCGCGGATACTCTGACCTTCCGCCAGTGCCTGGCTGTGATAAATCTTGCCCCGCATCTGGGCAATCAGGAATACACCCTGATCAGGTTGACTGGTCTGAATCCTGACCGGCAAATACGATCCTTGCGGTTGTTCTACCGTGAGGGAAAATCCAGTCTCAAGGGCCGGGGGCAGGGCAAAAATGCCGGCCACCCCGGCCGGACGGGTAACCTGAACTGCGTATTTTACCCCCGCTTCAGGAGTGAAACTGAAAGCGCCTATGCCCATGTGGTAGCTGTCAAATTCGGTCAGGGTTCGGCCCTGACCATCCACCAGTTTCCCGCTGAAGTCAGCGGGTTTGTTGTGCTCATTCCAGGCCTGAAAGGCCACCCGTGCGGGCAGGCCCGCCACCAGATCACCTCCTTCGGGAAATAATTCCACCCGCAAGTCATTGAGAATGATGGGAATGGAGCGGGAGATGGATTCTGATTTGCCTTCGTGGTGCACAATCACATTGACCAATCCGTCGGAATTGGTGAGGACCTGAGGTAGTTGAAAGACGACAAAGGCTTTGCCATTTCCCTGGGAGCGCACGCTCCCCGTTTGATATTCGCGACCAGCCAGATTGACCGAAAATGCAACTTCTTTATCAGCCAGGATGCGGTTTTGCAAATCCTCCAGTTTGACCTCGGCGATCACTTCATCGCCTGGGCCATAGGCCTCCCGGTCGAGATCCATTTTGAGTTTGAGTGCCGGGTAAACGGCTTTGCTCACCGTCAGTTCCTTTTCAAAGTAAAAGGGATCTTCTTCGTTTTGTTGCCAAACGGTGCTGGCCCGCAATTTGTACAAACCTCCTGCAGCATCTGGATTCAGGTGAAAATCGCCCGAAGCCACGCCTTTTTTCAGCCCGAGATCAATCCTCTGCACCAGGGTTCCACGTGGGTCGAAAAGTTCCACGTGTAAAATTCCTGATTTATGGGCGGGAGTAAGATCGGCGTCAGCGCGGAGATAAGCCTGGAACCAGATATCCTGCCCAGGCAGGTAGCGTGGGCGGTCTGTATGGAGGTAGGTGCGCTCACCATCCAGGGCTTCTGCGTACGCGGTGAATGCCGCGACTTTTGCCTGGCGGGCCGCCTGGATTGCCATTTGCTGGCCGAAGGCCAGTGAGGTTAATGTGAGTAAAACAACAAGCGCTAATGAGGTTAATACGGGTTTTCGCATGGGTACAAACTTTGGGTTTTGATCCCGATGACATCGTATGCGCGTAAACTTAGGCGTTTTTTAACCACGGAGGCCACGGAGAGGGTTTGAACTCATATTTCCGGGCACAAAACGGAAGAGTTCACAGAGCCAAATCGGCGAAAATGCTCTGTGTCCTCAAATTTTAAGCATTATCCTTATGCAAAAAACAAAAATAAACTTCTGATCCTCTGTGATCTCTGTGGTGAAATTCCTCTTAAGTTTACTCCAATGCGATAACATCGGGGTGGTTTGGTTGGTATTTGGGCAGTTTGTACCTCTACGGTGCCGGAATCGGGCAATTTCCATAAAATGAAACGGACTTTTTTTCGGGGGAGGGGTAATAGGGTGGTGACAACAGATAAAAAAACGGGCTTTCAGCCGTTCTGAAAGCCCGCTTTTACTGTTTCGCTTGGTGGATGCGAGTGGAGGAATTTATTTATTGACGTTGGCGCAATTCATGGGACTTGGACTCCAACGATTATCTGAAAGGCGGATTTGACTGGCATAATTTCCATTGCCCTGGTAGTCGCGAAGTACGCCAATGCCTTTCCAGAAGCAATTTCCATTGGCATCCTTGAAGGCTATTTCTGCGCCAATGTTTTTATTCAGGGGTACGTCCAGAGCATTTTTCTCAATAAACCATTGTTTGGCTGGAATTACCACCCGCACAATTTGTTTTGCATCCGGATTTTTGGCCTGGTATAATTTGCCGATTTCAGCTTCCAGGGCCGGATCTGACATGCCGGGTTTGGACATGCGCATGCTTTCGGCACGGTAAGCATCCATTTTCTTTTGCAGGCTCAGCAAATATTCTTTCCCTGAGGAAGTCATTTCCACGGTTACATCCTTTTTGAGTTTTCCGTCCAGGGCATAAAGGGTGAATTTCCGGGTTTCTCCCACGGGGAGGCTACCAGCCAGGCGGTCATAAAATCCGGATTGATAAATTCCGCTGGGGACGTAATCGAAATCCGAAAAATCAGCAGATGGAAACAGGGTGAATTTGATGGCTGCTTTTTGGTTGTCTTTCCAGACCAGGGTTGCGCTTTTGTCGAGCACATAACTGATGTCCGTATAATCTTTTCCGGTTTCCACCAGGGTCAGGTCGCCCGCTCCGCGGCCGGCATAAGTTTGGGCAGGCAGGTCGAAGAAGACAAAAATGTGGGTGGGAGTTTTTCCATCGATCAGGATTTTTTCGGTGGTGGCGCCATCTGAAATGCTGGAGGTGGTAACCCCGTTTTTGGAAACTACGGCCAGGCTGGCTCCGTGATCTTTGTGGTATTGGCCCTCGCGGTATTGGGCAAATTTGGCATTGAGTTCAGATTTCACGGAGTTATTGAGTGCTTCCGCTTTTTGGCGATAGGAATCTGCGGTGGCGTCGTTATTGGTGAATTTTGAAAAAAGGACCATTCCCTCGTAATATTCCTGCACTTTGGCGGCGTAGGCAGAGGCATTTGCGTCCCCTATTTTGGCATTTTTGGCATCTTCGTTGGCTTGTTTCAGCTTTTCATCCATCTGATCCAGATTGCTGTTGCTGTCGCCGGTTTTGGAGAGCGCGGCCTGAATTCCGGGGTATAATTTATTTTTTACTTCGTAACGGGCGGGCATTCCGCCCAGTTCCTGGGCTTTGGCTTCTTCCTCGCCATTATTTACCATTTCCCCAATGGATTTGAGGGTCACGCCCTGGCTCTCCAGATCCTTCAGACCATTGACAAAATCACCAAAACGGTCGCCTGAGGAGGTTTTCAAAAAGTCTTTGACATAGCGCAATGGTCCAATGAAGGCTTCATATTTGGAGTTGATTTCTTTGGAGGCATTATCCCGGTCAGAAAGCCCCTGGTTGCGGGCCGTCCGGGCATCCTGGGTGGAACTTCTGGTCTCTGTATTGCTTCCACCTGACTCAGTGGGCCGGGTATGTGTCCGTTCGCCCCGAACTTGTGAAAAGACATTTTGCCCAAGCACCAAAAGGGAAAGGAGAAGAATTCCGGTCAGGGAAGTTTTCAATTTGAGGGGAAGGGTAAGTTTGAAATTCATAAAAGTGTTTGTTTTAAGTTAAATGAGACAGCAGCTCTGATCTTGCATAAGCTGCTTTGAAAAGGAACTTCAGGCAAAATAAATGCCTCAAAACCCGTTTCGGGTTTATGCAACTGTAATTTCTGAAATGCCATTTATTTTTCCGAAAGGCAATTTTGGCCAGTTAATGCCCTGTTTAAGAGGCAATTTTGACTTTAACAAATATACTCGATACAAAGAATTTTAAAAATGAGTCTTTTACACTTTTTCTGAATGACTTGTATATTATTTCTTTAAAATGCCACCCCAATCGTAAAGCCAGGGCGGATAGCAAACCCCTGAAAGTCAATCACATCGAGAATATTCAGCGCACTGTTTCCTGAATTTTGCTTGATTTTGAGAAAGCTGGCATTATAGCCCAGCCCGAGGTAAGTATCGAAGGTCACCACATCGCCCACCAGCGCCTGGTAGCCAACCACGCCCCCAAAACCCGCGGTGAGGAAGCGCAGTTTCACGTGAGAAATAAAAGGATCGCCAAAGGCGTCATTTTCCTCCTGGTTCCACTCAATGGTAGAGCGGCGAAAACGTAAATAAGGCCCTATATATAATCCGTCGGGTGCGCCATGACCGAGCAAATAAAACCTCAATTCAGGCGTAATACCCATCCATTTGAAATGATAGTTCTGGGTCGTGTTTTGGGTGCGGATATCAAAGCCAAGTCCGCCATAATACGCCCCCAGATTCAGGGACATATTCTCTTTGATCATTCGTTCGTACTGCAGATTTCCGGTCAGGACGATCAATGAAAGAGGAGCAACTTTTACCACATTATTCTTCTGCTGAGCCTGAACGAAATTCACCTGAGACAGACAAATAAGGAGGGCAATCACGGGAATGACGGTTTTTTTCATGGTCGCCTGGTTTTTTGGTTAAATAGTAAGTTAGTGATTTGAGTTTAAACAAAAAACGTGCAAAATTGACCAATACGTAAGACAAGAATCAATTATGAAGGAAATCTACCTCGAATCAGCCCGCAGGCAATTTGAATATTACCGCTACCTGGGCGAAAAAACTTTGCAGCAGGTTCCACGTGCGCAGTATTTCTGGTCGCCCGACCAGGAAAGCAACAGCCTGGCAGTTTTGGTGCGGCACCTGTGGGGAAATATGCTGTCGCGCTGGACAGATTTTCTGCATTCAGACGGGGAAAAATCCTGGCGGGACCGCGATGCTGAGTTTGAAGTGAATCTGGATTCGCCCGAGGAAGTGGTGGCCAAATGGAAGGAAGGCTGGGACTGTGTGATGCAGGTCATGTACGAACTTACCCCCGACGATCTGGAGCGAACCGTGCTGATTCGCAACCAGGAGCACAGTGTGGTGGAAGCGATCAACCGTCAGATGGATCACTACGCGTATCACGTGGGTCAGATGGTGTATCTGGGCAAAATGATTTGTGGCAGCAACTGGACCTCGCTTTCTATTCCCAAAGGTGGTTCAAAAGCATTTAACGAGAAAAAATCCTCTCAGGGCGTACACGGAGGACATTTTACTGAGGATATTAAATAATTTTCAGGAATTGCAGTCGGGCCAGGAAGCCAGCACCCGATCCACGATTGCATCCCATTGCTCCTTTTCAGCAGATGGGTAAAGAAATTCAATTTCATAAAAGGTCAGGCCCTCACCCTGGATCACTTTGCGATAAAAAATGACCTTTTCGTCGAGGAAGCCGCTTACTGCAAACCAATCTTCTCCCAGTTTTTTGTAGGTGACCCTGCGTTTGCGGCCGTCGAATTCAAAACCATCCTGCGATCTTTCTTCAAATTCCAGGGGGATGGTTTCATTCAGCAACATATTTTCACCCCAGGCAGCCAGGGAGGAAGATCCGTCGCGGGTGGCAAAACGCATGCCGTCGTTATTGGTGGGTTCTTCGCCAGGCGAAAGGAGAAAAGCCGGGTAATTCAGACAAAACCCAAAGCGCGAATTGGAGTAATATTCCCACTTTCCGCCAGAATCCTGGGTCGAAGCCCCGTCTGCAGCAGATGAATGCAGGGCATCTGAAGGAGCGTGAGAATCCGTGGAATTTGTACAGGCCTGCAGCAGAAACAAGGTCAGCATCGCAGGAATGAGGATTTTGAATTTCATGGATTGAATTTACCAAAACGATCCAAAAAAGAGACAATTCACAATCAATCTTTCAGAAATAGGTGGGTTAAAAAGGCAAATCGTTTTCTATTGGCTGATTTTATTCTCAATTTTGAAAACTGATTCACCCGATGACTGAAAAACCCATTGACCCCGAACGACTTAGTTTGCCAAACTGGTTCCCCCTTTTTTGGGTGCTGGCCCTTGGGTTTTTTATTTTCATCCTCCTGAGAAACGCCTGGATTTGCGACGACAGTCTGATTACCATGCGCAGCATCGACAACCTGGTGCATGGGCTGGGTTTTGGGTATAATGCAGGTGAACGGGTGCAAAGTTTTACCCACCCGCTCTGGGCTTTATTGATTACACCCATTTATGCTTTGACCAACGAAGCATATTTCACTTTGCTGGTGCCTGGAATTTTGCTCACCCTGGCCGCAGTGATCATGATTTCACTGACCACCCGCTCCCTGCATCTGGGTATCATTTGCCTTTTGGCCATTACTTTTTCCAAAGCCTTCATGGATTATTCCACTTCGGGCCTTGAAAATCCCCTGACCCATTTATTTCTGGTGATCTTTTTTCTGCAAAGTCAGAAATTGTATAAACCTCCTTTGTTTGTGCTGGCGCTGATCGCTGGTCTGGCCACCTTCACCCGCATGGATACCCTCATTTTTTACCTTCCCTACCTGTTGCGGGAATTGTATCAAAGTGAGGAAAGATTCAAAACTTTGCTGGTCATTTTGTCGGGATTTCTGCCTTTTCTGGCCTGGGAGGTCTTCTCACTCGTGTATTATGGCTTTCCTTTCCCCAATACGGCTTACTCAAAGCTGAATGTAGGCATCGAAAAGATGGACCTGTGGAGACAGGGTCTTCTTTACTTCATAGAATCCTTTAAGATGGACCCCATAACTCCTTTGCTCACAGGCCTGGGAATTTTTTCTGTGCTATTCAGAGGAAGGCGAAATTTGTGGCCTTTTGCAGTCGGAATTTTACTTTACGTGATCTACACCATCAATGTGGGAGGCGATTTCATGGCAGGTCGCTGGCTGACGGGACCGTTTTTGCTGAGTATTCTCCTCCTTTCCCGCCTCGAAGTGAAATTACGTTACTGCCTGCCTGTGCTGATTCTCGTGGCGATAATCAGTCTGATGAAGGCTGAAAGCCCCATTTATTGCGACGGGGAATATTTCATGGACAAGGAGAAAAAAGCCCGCAAGGATCTGACGGTTCCCCTCAGTGGGGTGGTGGATGAAAAGATTTTCTACTATGAAAATCTGGGTCTTTTTTCCAAAAAACGGGTCAAAAACCTGGTTTCTCCCTGGAAGGACCAGAAAATGCCAGAGAAAGTGAAGGCTGAATTTTACCGGGTGGCCTACGGAGTTGGTTATTGGGGATTTCTGAAAGGAGCCACCTATCATTATGTGGATTATTACGCTTTGGTCGATCCTTTGCTGGCCAGATTGCCGTGCAAAGATTCCAAAGGCTGGCGGATCGGGCATTTTCACCGCCTGATTCCCCAGGGCTACATCCAATCTCTTCGCTCAGAAACCAACCTGATTCAGGACCGGGAACTTTCGCAGTTTTATAACAAAATGAAACTCATTGTTTCGGGAAAAATATGGACCGGGGAAAGGTTCAAAACCATCCTGCAAATGAATTTGGGGCATTTTGATCACCTGATCATCCAGGAAAGGTGGCAGGATGTGGTGGAATACAGGGATCTGGCCACTTCACCAGAACTGAGGTCTGCCAAAAAAGCCAGGTATCCTTCCAAGGGATTTGATACCATGCTGATCAATCCAGACAAGGGTCTGACCGTGGATCTGATGTATCCGCGGAGCGATACCCTGATGAATCTCAGCCTCAATCACAACAGCAAATTTGAAATTTCGGTCATGAGCGGCGCACGAAAACTTGTACGCTACGAAGTAGGCCCGACCGACAGCCTGAATGCAGGCATGGCCGTTTACGATATTCATTTGCCAGATTCTGTATCACGCACAACTTTTGATTTTGTGCAGATTATGCCTGTTTCAGGGGAGAAAGATTGCAGCATCGGGCATTTGATCCTCAAATGAAAATCGCCCTGATCCATTATCGCATGTTGCTCAAAGGCGGGTTGGAAACCCGGCTTTTCAGTTACATTGATTACCTTATCCGCGAAGGGCACGAGGTGACGGTCATTATTTCCAAACTCTCCCGCGAGATCGAAATTCCCAAAGGGATCACGTTGGTCAAGGCGCGTCACTGGCGGTTTCCCAAACGAAAAAGCCATCTGTATTTCGACCGCTGGTTGGGTCGTTATATGGCTCAGGAAAAATTTGATTTCAGCCTTTCACTGGGACGCACTTCTCACCAGGATGTGGTGCTGGCCCCTGGAAATCACCCTGGGTATCTGGCTGCGATTGGCAAAACGGATCTCAATGCCAAAGACAAAATAGAAATCGCCCTGGACGAATCTGCGTACCAGCATTCCAGATTTATTCTGGCCGCTTCGCAAATGATGAAACGGGAGGTGATGCAGTATTTTGGGGTGGAAGAATCCCGCGTTCAGGTGCTTTATCCTCCTGCTGATATCAACCGTTTTCACGGAGGGTTGAAAGAAAGGAAGGCAGAATTTCAGCAAAAATATGGCCTGGATCCAGCAAAAAGGTCATTTCTTTTTGTTTCCACGGGGCACAAACGCAAGGGCTTGCCCTTGCTGCTGGAAATTTTTGCCCAGCTGCAAAACGAACCCGTGGAGCTGATCATTGCAGGCGATCCGCCTGTACGCAGTGGCTTGCCCAATGTGAAATTTCTGGGTTTTGTACGCGAAACCCAGGAGCTTTATGCCGCGGCCGCGGCTACCATTCATCCTTCTGTGTACGAACCCTACGGCCAGATTGTGGCCGAGAGCATTCTGTGTGGCACCCCTGTGCTGGTTTCAACCCGGGTCGGCGCAGCTGAAATTGTTTCTGCCAAAGAGGGGCTGGTTTTGGATAATCTGGAGCCTGAAAACTGGCTCAGAGCAGTGCGGGATTTCCGCGTGGAACAATTTACGATTGATCCTGATTTTGCCCGCCTGAAGGGCCTGCGCCTGGAAGATCACATGCAGCAGATTTTGTCTCTGGCCGAACGGCTCAGGGGTTAATTTTTTCCTGCTGAGGAACGTTTGCCTGCAGTACTTCCCTTTTTTCCACCTCCTGAGGCAGATTTTGAAGGCTTGAAGGTCTTTTGTACCACTACTTTATGGTCTTCCACCTGCCAGTTGGCCCGCACCTCAACTGGATTGCTGTCAATAAATACTTTTTCAGGCAGACGATAGGGATGCAGGCTTCCCGGGGTGTAAACTCCGTTGGAATCTGCGTCGTCAAACATCCAGAAGGTATATTTGCCGGGATCCAATCCCTGAAAGGCAAAATTCTCGCCTGCCCGACGCACGGTTTTTCCTTTTTCATTTTGAAGAAAGAGGATCCAGTTGCCCGGCAATTCTTCGTCATTGACCTTACCAGACAATCCACCCAAATTTTCTAAATCTTTGGTATTGAGGAAAAAGGTCACAGTGGTATCACTGCTGTTGCCGCTGCGAAATTGAATGCCCTTCTGAAAGGTCACTTCGAGCACGGTTTTCTTTTTGGGATATTCCTCCAGGGCAATTTCCATGACAAAATTGTCATTTTTGTAGGTGCTGGTGAGACTTTTCTTGCTGACCGTGTCCCTGATTTCGTACTGCAATCCATTTAGGTATGAACGCAATGGATAGGTAAAATTGAACTTATACTTTAAAGTAATCTCGTCCAGGTCAGGTTGGAGAATTATCTGCTTTTCGTAATCCTTTGAGATCTTGTTGGGGTTGATCTGAATGAAGGTATCCCGCTTATTTCCAAGGGAATCAACCAGGTTTTTGAATTGGATTAATACGTATTCCTCTTTGGCCCGCGAAGTTTGTAAAAAGATTTTGGTCTTGTCTTTGATCAGCTTATTGAAACCACTAACCAACTGAGGGTCAGAGCCTAAGGTATCAGTAGTGTAAATTTGCAGGGAATCACCTTTAAAGGTCAGGGGAATATCTTCCTTGAAATCCACCACTACAGTTTTGTCATTGATCCACTTGGCCGAACGGGGAAAGGGAGCCACATTGTCCGGGATGGTGCTTTGCAGGGTGACTTCTGCGCCGTCGGCGCTGTCAGGAAATTCGATCAGGGAACCCGACGCTATGGCGATTTTTTCTGAAACGGAATTGTACTTGAAGTTGCGGTCCCCGTCCTTCACCGCATAAATGCGGTAACTCTGGCGCGAAAGATACCTGAGCTTGAACTTCCCCTCCTCATCCGTGAGAGAAGAATACACAGGCCGCCTGTTCCAGATGGAATCCCCGGAAATTTCGTCTGCAGGGTAAAGCAACATGGTAAAATTCTCCTCCCCTGCTCCCGTTTTCGGGTCGATCACCTTCCCGCTGATCTCCATACTGTCCAGGGTGGCACCCGTGCTGAAGGCCAGGGTATAAGGCTTGGCCATCTTATTGCCTTCCTGATCGTCCTTGACTCCCGTACCCAGGGTGATCACGTAAGTTGTATTGGGACGCAGATCGTCCTTCAGCTTGATTTTGATCTTTTTGAGACCAGTCACAATCTCAGGCTTTGTCTCCTGAACGGGCGAAATAAAAACTTCATCCGCGTAACTGCCCTGCTTCAGAAACTCATCGAAGGTAAAGACAATCTCGCGGTCCAGATTATTGAGGGTACCCGTTTCTGGATAGGTGCCCTCCACCACAGGTCCATCCACATCCTTGTCGCCACCCGTCAAACTACCTTCGCTGGCACAGGCCGCGGCCAGGCCAACCGCCAGGATAAAGGCGGTCCAGGAATGGGGTATGCGAAGAAAGCGCTTCATTGACTGCGAAGGTAAAATAAAGTGACCACAGTTGATATACCAGCGAGGATTCCAACTGCAGGAAAAAGATATTTTTTTGCCCAACGGGGATCCTCACCCCGCAGGGGATGATGCCTGGTCTTTCGCACCCTGGAAATCATGTCTGCGGGAATGGTGTCTTTGCTGGACAAAGTAAATTCGTGTTCCGTGGAATCCTGATAAACGAGTGTAACGCTCAAATTTCGCAGATATTCCCTTTTGCCCAATTTCCTGAAACTGATTTCAGGATCCTGAATGAAAAGATCCGTGGTCGAATTTGAATCAGATTTAAAGAAAGACTGGAGGTAAGGAGTGGTAAATCCCTGAATTTCTTTGAAGGAACCATTATACCAGCCTGTCCATTTTTGCATCAGTTGATGAAAAGCCTGCTCATTGGTGGTTTGGGCTTGCAAATAAAATGAAGGTATTAGACTGATTATCAGCAGAATAATTAGAAATCTCAGTTTATCACCCGAAAACTTCAAGCTTCGCTTTTGTGGATGATGTAAATGAGGGAACTGCACTTTTCGTGCCTGAAGACGGCTTTCACCCAGGAAACAAATCCCACCCAAATGCCCAGCAACATGGATCCTTCACTGTTCTTTTCACTCAGCATTGAGACGTAGAAGGAATCAAAGGGCATCATTTTTATTTTGCTGATTACAAATCCAAAACGACCCATCAGATAATTCATTGCCTCAACTGAAAAGTGGTAAAGGTGGCGGGGTACATCGTAGGCGGCCCAGACCATTCTGTATTTCTTGGCGTCGTGCGACTGGTAGTTGGGCACAGCAATGATGAGGGTTCCGTTGGGTTTGAGCAGCCGCTTCAGGTTGGCGATGTATTCATCAAGCTGGTGCACGTGTTCCAACACGTGCCACATGGTGATCACATCAAATTCTGCTTCAGAAAATTCAAAGAATTTCGCAGGTTCTTCCACGGTCAGCCCAAAATTTTCCGAGGCCATTTTGCGGGCGCTATCCTCGGGCTCAATCCCCTGGGTGGTCCAGCCAGCTTCTTTCATCTTATTCAGAAATTCCCCCGTACCACATCCCACATCCAGAATTTTGCCTTGCCTCTTCCCCGAACTGCGGATTACCAGCTTTTGCTTGGAATTAAGAGTTATGCCCCTGACAATCTGATAGGCTTTGTTGATGAAGCCTTTGGAGGTATTGGAATGGGAAATGTACTCGTCAGACTGGTAATAGTACCCTATTTCCTCTTGTTCGGGCACGGGATTGGTAAAGCGCAGGGTACAATTTCGGCATTGGGATATGCGGAAAAATTTGCCGGAAACGGTATAATCTTTGGCCTCCAGTTTAAAGGAAATGTTTTCAGAGCCGCAGATGGGGCATTGATCGTATTTTTTCATTCAGCTGATTATCTGCCAATATAAACCATGAGTACTGAAATATCTGCCGGGGTAACTCCACTGATGCGGGAGGCCTGACCGAGACTTGCGGGGCGAACTTTTTCAAGCTTTTCACGACCTTCCCAGGAAAGCGATTTCAGTTTGCGATAATCAAATTTCTCGGGCAGGATAATATCATCCAGACGAATCATTTTATCGGCCAGCTCTTTTTCCTTGCGGATATAGCCTTCATACTTCATGCCAATTTCCACCTGCTCCAGGAACTCGGGCTCCATGTCGCGGGCAATTTCCCTCAATTCGGGGCTCGCTTCCAGAATCATATCCAGGGTTACGTTGGGTCGGGTAATCACAGAGCCTGCTTTCACCTTCTGGTTCAGGGGCGAACTTTCGATCCGTTCCAGTACGGGATTGATCTGCTCAGGTTCCAGGGAAACTTTTTCCATGGCTTTGAGCAAAACTTCCATACTTTCTTTTTTCTCTTTGAGTCGCTGGTAACGGGCTTCATCAGCCAGGCCCAGGGCATAGCTTTTTTCTGTGAGGCGCAGGTCAGCATTGTCCTGACGGAGCAAAATGCGATACTCGGCCCGGCTGGTAAACATGCGATAAGGCTCTTCTGTGCCTTTATTGACCAGGTCGTCGATCAGCACTCCAATGTAGGCTTCATCCCTTTTGAGGATGAAAGGATCCTGTTCTTTATTCTTGAGCGCAGCATTGATGCCGGCCATCAGTCCCTGGCAGGCTGCCTCTTCATAACCCGTGGTTCCGTTGATCTGGCCGGCAAAATAAAGGTTTTCCACCAGCTGGGTTTCCAGGGTGAGTTTGACCTGATCGGGCGGGAAGAAATCATATTCAATCGCGTAACCAGGACGGAACATGCGCACATTCTCAAAGCCCACGATTTTGCGCAGGGCTTTGTACTGCACGTCTTCAGGGAGCGAAGAGGAAAATCCATTGAGATAGATTTCCACGGTATCCCAGCCTTCGGGCTCTACAAACAACTGGTGGCGGGTTTTATCTGAGAAGCGCACCAATTTATCTTCAATAGAAGGACAGTAACGGGGCCCGATCCCCTGGATGCGGCCGGCAAACATGGGAGAGGCATGAAAGCCTGTTTCCAGAATGGCATGTACTTCGGGATTGGTATAGCCTATGTGGCAGGGGCGCTGTTTGGTCAGGCGTGGGGTATCCGTGAAAGAGAATTTTTCAGCCACTTCGTCGCCGGGCTGCTCTTCGAGCAGCGACCAGTTGATGGAGCGGCCATCGAGGCGGGGAGGAGTTCCGGTCTTCATGCGACCTGCACGAAAACCCAGTTCGACCAGTTGCTCTGTGATTCCAGTGGCAGATTTTTCTCCCGCGCGACCTCCTCCAAACTGTTTTTCGCCAATGTGGATGATGCCATTGAGAAAAGTTCCATTGGTGAGAATGACGGATTTTCCGGGAATTACGAGTCCCATGCCTGTGCGCACGCCCACTACCCTTCCGTCTTTGACTTCGAGTCCGCCCACCATTTCCTGCCAGAAATCAAGATTTTCAGTTTGCTCCAGCTTGAGGCGCCAGGCCTCAGCGAAGCGCATGCGGTCTGACTGAGCCCGTGGACTCCACATAGCGGGTCCTTTGGAACGGTTGAGCATGCGAAACTGAATCATGGTCTGGTCTGTAACGATTCCAGAGTAACCCCCGAGGGCATCAATTTCGCGAACCAGTTGTCCTTTGGCCACGCCGCCCATGGCGGGGTTGCACGACATCTGGGCAATGGTATTCATATTCATGGTGACCAACAGGGTCTTCTGACCCAGGTTGGCAGCAGCGGCAGCAGCTTCACATCCTGCATGGCCCGCGCCTACCACTATTACATCGTATTCAGGAAACATATTACTTTGCCTGCAAAAATTCGCGCTTCTGGATTCTTCTGTTTTCGGGAGCTTTCGCTGAGACAGGGAGCACTTCCTGAAATTTCAGGCAGATATCTTCAAAACGCGACCATTCAAATTTTACTTTTTAATGTTCCACGTGGAACATTTTTCTCCTCATGTTTCCATTGTTCCACGTGGAACAATTTCACAGATTCAAAACATCCGCAAAGATAAAGCTAAATCTTCTTCTTTCCGCATTTCAGCTTCTGAAGCCTCGTCCTTGTCGTCGAAGCCCAGCAAATGCAAAACTCCATGAATAATCACGCGGTGTAATTCGTCGATGGGATGAATTTTTCGTTGGGCCGCATTGTCTTTGACCCGATCCACGGAGATAAAAATATCTCCTGAAATTTCGCGCGAATTGGGAAGGCCGTAAGGAAAGGTGATGACGTCCGTGTAATAATCGTGGTTCAGATGCTCTTTGTTCATCTGCAACAGATACTCATCTGAACAAAAAATGATGGATACTTCCTGGAGCTTGTGCTTGTGACGAAGGATGATTTGCTCGATCCACTGACTGACAAACTCCCCATTCCCGATTTCAAACTCTGTGTCTTCGTTCAGGAATTCAATCATACCTGCCATATCAGATATTAAAGATCATTTCAACCCGACGCCCCTCATTGGAAAAGGTGATCTCGTCTGAGAGATGCTGCATGAGAAATACTCCTCTTCCCCCGATTTTCTCAATGTTTTCGGGTGCGGTTGGATCGCTCAGCGCATCAGGATCAAATCCTGGACCTTCGTCCTCGACCGTGATCAACAGACAATACTGGTTGATCAGACTTACTTTTACGAATACCTTTTTGCTGATATCCGAGCTGTTTCCGTGTACAATTCCATTATTGACCGCCTCCGTCATGGCTACCATTACGTTTCCATATACATCATCCTTGAAGTGAAGTACGTCGCGAACTTCATCAATCAGGGCCTCTACGTGGCGGATATTCTCGGGCGAACTACTTATCGCAAGTTCTTTTTCCATAGCAAAGCAGATTTGCAGGCTGGCGTTTTCTAAAATGATGGTTCAATTTATAAAATAATCGTCGAAGAAAGTCAATGCTGCTGCCAATTAAAACAAAACGCATAAAAGTTGCGCAGGGTTTTCAGCAAATTTTTTCCCCACAAAAAAAGAGCGCCCAAATGAGCGCTCTTTTTATCAGGTTGATTTCATCAATTGCCTTTGTCCAGCAACTTGAAATATTTCTCAATCAGGATAATGAAGTCGTTGGAGTACTCCAGTTGGTTTGACTTCAGCAACTCCTGGCGCAGCATATTTTTGTATTCTTCCTTGCTCAATTCCTCAGGAGAAACCCGATCCTCGTCGTTTCCAGTGGTGGACTGACGGCGGTTTTCGAATTCTTCTTTCTCCCGCACAGCCTTGGTGGCATCCAGCAGACGATTGAGAATCTGCTGCTGACGGTTGAGGGTTTCGCGGGTGATGTTATTGCGTTTCAGCTCATCCTCCGTGTCTTTCATGTCACTGGCAATCTGACCCAGACTGCCCAGGGCTTTGCCCCCTTCTTTCTGGATTTGATCGTGCGCTTCCTGAAGCGCTTTGCGAATGGCTTCCTGTTCAGCCGCCATTTTGGCCAGTTTACCAGGATCCGTTCCTTTGCCACCTTCCATGCCTTTGAGCATTTCCTGCATCTGACCGTTCAGTTTGCCCTGCTGCTTGCCCAATTGCTGCATACTGGGCTTGCCATTTCCGCCCGGTTTTTTGCACATACCCTGACCTGGTTTATTGCTTTTCATCTGCTGTTGCATGGATTGCATTACGTCTGATAGCATATTGGCCAGGTTGTTGATGCTGGTCATGGCCTGGGTCTGGCGATTCACCACTTCATTGGTCTGCTTATTGCGAATGAAATCCTGGGAACTTTCCATGGCTTCCACAGCTTTGCCAGATTCGTCCAGGATGAATTTTTCGATCTCAAATACCTTTTTGGCCAATTCCTCCAGACTGTCCTGCACCATTTCCATGTCGTCCTGCAGTTCCTTTTGGGATTGACCTTTCTTGACCAGCTGAGGATCTCCATAGCGCAACTCCTTGACTTCGTCACGCAGATCTTCCTGATCAAAGGAGAGAGCCAGCAGGTTTTCGAGGATTTCCCGCAGATTGTCCAGGTTGGCCTGATCCTGCTGCTGCATATCTCCAAACTGCATGTCCTGCAGTTTCTGGATCATCTGCTCCATTTTCTTCTGCGCATTCTTCTGAGATTCAGATCCTTCCTTCTTTTTGCCTTCCTGCATCTGCTGCTCAGACTCCTGCATATCCTCCTGGGTTTCCTCTGCATCCTTTTCCAGATCGCCCATTTCCTCTTCATCAGGAGTTTCCGTGTCTTTCTTCATCTCCTCCAGTTCCTTCAATTCCTCCTTGATCTTCTCCATTTCCTTCTCCAACTCCTTCTGCTTTTCGGCCAGTTTGTCCATGGCCTCTTTGTTATTCTTGTTGGTATCCTCCAGCTTCTCATTCAGCATTTCCTGCTTGTCTTTGAGATTTTCAAGCTTATTGAGGGTTTCTTCTATCTTCTGCTGCACTTCGAGTTGCTTGAGCAGTTCCATGGTGCGCTCTATGGATTTCTCAATTTCCTCCTCGTCCAGTTTCATCTGCTCCAGATTCTTTTTGATGTCCTCAGGATCGAGCTTCTCCATGTTCTCCTGCATTTTCTTCATCATCTCGTCCAGCTTGGGATTGTCCATGTCTTTGAGGAAATCATTGAGCTTTTCGTATTTCTCCAGGGTGCGCTGAGAGATCATGGAGTTGTTTTCCAGCATTTCCTTATTCTTCTCCAACTCCTTTTGCAGCATAGACATTTCTTCCCGCACAGATTGTTGCTGCTCCAGCATCTTTTTCAATTCCTTGCGGTCGTCATAGGAGAGTTTTTTCTGGTTGAGCAATTTCTCTTCCATTTTCTTATAACCCTCGTTCAACTCCTCAGCCTTCTCCTGCATTTCCTTCAGCATCTTATCCATCTTTTCCTGGTTCTCACCCGCTTCCTCGTACTTCTCTTCCAGACTCAGATAATTGATGGTAAAAACGGACGATACACTGAACTTGGGACCCGTGATGAAATCGTTGTCCCAGACTTTGATGAAATATTCAACCCGGTCGCCTTCCTCCATGCCCAATCCGTCCAGATCGAGTTCAAAGGCTTTGCGCTGCAATAATTCGCGTTTCTTCACATCCAGGGAAACTTCCTGATAGTCGTCTGTCTTTTTGTCGTCGTTTTCAGAATCCACAAAACGGTAAAAAAGAGACAGTTTGGAAAAACCATAGTCATCAGAAATCTCGAAATCCAGGGGCATGCTCATATTGAAATCTGCCTGGAAATCCTGACCCGGGCTGTCCACAAACACGGAAGGAAAACGGTCCGTGATCACGTCAATGTGGTAACGAACGGTATCAATGTTCTGGATGCGCTGTTTGGAAGTAAGTGAAATGAAATACTGCTCATCCTCCAGCAGACGGCGCTGGTGCTGGTAAAATTCTCCGTTTTCACTCAGGGTAAATTTACTCGTATCACGGCCAACGTAAACCACCCGGTCGAGGTCGCCAGCAGCTTCCAGCATCCAGGTTAATTTACTGCCTTTCAGCACTTTAAAGTCTCCAATGTTTTCGGAAAGGGTGTCTGTACCCAATCCCGTATAACCCGGGTATTCCACCAAAACCCTGAAACGCTTGATGGAAGGTCTTTTGAGTACGGTCACATCCAGTTTATCTGACTTAACCTTCTCATTTCCAATGAAGTATTCAAAATTTTCCTTCAAATCATTGAACTCATAGAAAAATTTATCCGCCATTTCACTGTTCATGGGATAGCTGACAAATTCTTCTTCAGAATCCTTTTTGAGGTAGAGATACAATTCTTTGGGAAGTTCCTCGCCCTTCAAATGGGTCTGCAGTTTGTAATCCTGGCCAGCAATCAGCTGATCAGGGTGGTTTTGGATCTGAATGGAGAAGGGGGGAGGTGCAACAAATTCTTTCTTGAAGTTGATGAGACGGGTCGAACCATCCATCATCAACCTGGGAGTGACGATGAAAAAGAGGGCAAACAGCAAGAGCGGCACCAGCAGATAACGGGCGTACTTGAAATTGACCCGAAAATTGATGGCATTGGCAAAGGGAACGGGAGCCAACTCATTGGTTTTCTGCTCAATGGCCGCAATGGCCAGAGCGTTATTTTCTGAGGAATTGCCTTTCAGTTCCAGCAGATTGATCAGCTTGTCGTCGATGTTGGGAAAATGACGGCGTACGATGCGGGCAATCTCCATGTCAGTCAGGCCCTGAGACAGGTTGACCATTTTGGACAATGGCCAAAGTACCATTCTGCCCAATACGAGCAGAAAGACAGTTAAGAGGCCAAAGAATAATCCCGTTCGAACTCCACTGGAAAAACCCAGCAAACCTTCTCCCAGGATGGAAATAAACAGAATCGAGCTGACGATGAGCAAGAGAAAAATGGAGCCGCGCAGGATCTGATTGGCATAGTATTTCTTACGAAATGCCTGTATGTGTCCTACAAGAGTATTTTCGTTTCTATCCACAGTGTTCAAACCTTTTACTCCCTACGATTTTTTCGGGGGAAAAGTATAAATATAAAGATATTAGGCTGTTAGATAATAGATTTTAGACAGGTTTGAAGAAAAACAAATTGAACCCATCTCTGTTGGCTCATCTCTGACATCTGTCATCTAAACGTCTGACATCTCACTTAATAATCAATTCAATGGGGCAATGGTCTGAATGAACAGCATCTGCATGGATGCGGGCATCCACACAACGGTCGGCCATTTCGTTGGAAACCATCTGATAATCAATGCGCCAGCCTTTGTTATTGCCCCGGGCGCCTGCCCGGAAAGTCCACCAGGTGTACTGGTCAGGACCCTGGTTGAATTTGCGAAAACTGTCTGTAAATCCTCCTTCCAGAAATTTGGTAACCCATTCGCGCTCATGGGGCAGAAAGCCCGAATTATTCTTATTGCCTGACGGATTGTGAATGTCAATTTCCTTGTGGCAAATATTATAATCCCCGCAAATGATGAGATTGGGAATGGATTTTTTCAAATCCTGGATGTAATGGTAGAAGTCATCCATGAATTCTTCTTTGAAATCCTGGCGCACATCGCCCGTGGTACCTGATGGCAGATACAGCGAAATCACAGAAAAATCATTGAAATCAGCCCGAATCACGCGGCCTTCCTGGTCGTACTTTTCCATGCCGCAGCCAATCTCCACGTGTTTGGGTTCGATTTTGGAATAAATGGCTACGCCTGAATAGCCCTTCTTTGAGGTGGCATGGTGCCACCAGGAATTATAACCCAGGGGTTTCAGAATATCGTCTCCCACCTGGTCGGGCCAGGCCTTCAGTTCCTGAAAGCAAATGATGTCTGGATTTTTCTTCCCAACCCAGTCAAACAATCCACGATTGACCGCAGCCCGGATTCCATTGATGTTGTAAGAGACGATTGAAATCATTCTGGTAGATTTTAGATGATTAGAAATTAGATTTAAGAGATGGATGTAATTTAGTATAGTCTGACATCTGAAATCTCAAAATCTCATTTCTCACTGGAAAAATGTTGCCAGCCCTGGGCTTCCAGCTCGACCACGCCGCCTGAACGGAGGACCATGTTGACTCCCTGGCTGGGCTCTGTGATGTGCCCAATTACATGAATTTCGCTGATGCGGGAGACTTTGTCAAAGTCTTCAAGTTTCACGGTGAAAAGCAATTCGTAATCGTCGCCGCCATTCAGGGCAAAGGTTGAAGCAGAAATTTTGAATTCCTCGGCCACTTTCCAGGTTTCTGGATCAATAGGCAATTTCTCTTCGTAAATGGTGGCTCCCGTGCGGGAGTGATTGCAAATGTGATACAACTCTGAAGTGAGGCCATCACTGATATCAATCATGGAAGTAGGCAGAATGCCTTCTTTTTCAAGTACTTCGATCACAGGCCGACGGGCTTCTGGTTTCAAAACCCGTCCCACCACATAGTCATAACCCACCAGCTCTGGCTGCAGATCTGGATTGGCCAGAAAAGCTCTTTTTTCCCTTTCGAGCACATTCAATCCTGCATAACCTCCACCCAGATCACCGCTCACACAAATGAGATTATTTTCCCGGGCCCCGTTGCGATACACCACTTTATCCTCGTCTGCTTCACCCAATGCTGTAATTGAAATGCACAATCCTGTATGCGAACTGGAAGTATCTCCACCCAGCAGATCCACATTATGTTCATCGCAGGCAACTTTAACTCCTTCGTAAAAAGCTTCCATCGCTTCGAGAGTAAATCTGTTGCTCATGGCAATGGAAACCGTGATGCCAAACGGCATGGCGTTCATCGCATAAATATCACTCAGATTTACAATAACTGCTTTATAACCAACATGTTTCAACGGAGCGTAAGTCAGATCAAAGTGAATGCCTTCCATCAACAAATCCGTGGAAACCACATGCACTTTTCCATTTCCAACCCGGTAAACGGCGGCATCGTCGCCCACTGCTTTCAAAGTGGCCGGCCGGCGAATGCGAAAAGGTGAAGTCAGTTTTTCGATCAGACCAAATTCGCCCAATTCACTGATGGGGGTCAAATCTTCAGGAAATACATCACTCATGCTGGAAAATTTCTGTTGAAACTTTTGAAAAGCACAAAGCTAAAGGATTATTGCCCGAAAAAGAATTTCCTTTCAGGAGAACATTCAATAAAAAGTTGGACGAAGGCTACAAACCCAGTTTGGCGCTGATATCAAGCATGCGTTGAATAGGCAGCAAAGCTTTTTTGCTGGTTTCAGCTTCCACGGTCACTTCAGGAGCTCCATACTTCAGACAGATGTACAGTTTTTCCATGGTATTCAGCTTCATGTGCGGACAATCGTTGCAGGCACAGGTAGAGTCGCTCAGGCCGGCATGGAAGATTTTGTCAGGAGATTCTTTGCGCATTTTGTGCAAAATTCCTGATTCAGTAAGCACAATAAATTCTTTGCAATCAGATTTTTGCGTGTATTTCAATAAACCAGTGGTTGAACCAATGAAATCGGCCAGTTCGAGGATATGAGATTCGCATTCAGGATGGGCAATCAGCTGGGCCTGTGGATGACGGGTTTTTAATTCAACTGCTTTTTTATAGCTGAAAATCTCGTGCACCATGCAGGAACCGTTCCACAGCACCAGATCGCGGCCGGTTTTTTCCGCAACGTAAGCGCCCAGATTTTTGTCTGGCGCAAAAATCAGTTTTTCATCTTTCGGGAAAGATTCCACCACCCCAATCGCATTGGAGCTGGTCACGATCACGTCGCTCATGGCTTTGAGGGCCGCCGAGCAGTTGATGTAAGTCACGACTTTGTGGTCGGGATAATTCGCAGCCTTCCAGGCGGCAAATTTTTCGGGCGGACAGGAATCTGAAAGACTGCAGCCGGCATTGAGGTCGGGCAGGAGCACGGTCTTGTGCGGATTCAGAATCTTGGCCGTTTCGGCCATGAAGTGCACGCCGGCGAAAACGATGATTTCGGCATCCGTCTTTGCGGCCTGCTGAGCCAGGCCCAGGGAATCGCCCACGAAATCTGCGACGTCCTGGATATCGCCTTCCTGATAATAATGCGCCAGCAGGATGGCGTTTTTTTCTTTTTTCAGTTTTTCAATTTCCTCAAAGAGATCCAGGGTGGGATCAATGTCGAGGTCCAGGAAGCCGACCTTATCGATCCGCTTCATTTTTTCTTCCACAGTCTTATATACCAACATCTTCTTTTTTTAAAATTCTTTTTAATAGTATTAGGGCTGTGAATTGTGGGGATAATTCATTTTTTCAACCCTTGGATTTCTCGTTACGCACAATTCTAAAAAATTGTTCACAATCAAAAAAGTTTTATTCTCTTAAGTCTCATTCTCTTAACTGAAATATTCACATTTGAACATTTGGTGGATTTCAATATCAACGGAATAAATTCACACGTGAATTTCCGCTAACATCTTGTTCAAATTAAATTAACTTTTTTGTTGTATTTCAATGTTCGAAACAAAGAGGGAAAACCTGTCTGAGAAAAATATTTTGCAAGTGAACAGCGGATTTTTTGCACCTGAGTTTTCCATAGGTTTTACCCAAAATGTGTGGAAGGGGAGAGCCTGATTATCAGCACTTATGGAAAGTTATCATTTTGGTGAATGGCTCTTGACTATTATTGAAATCAGTGCTACGCGCACGAAACGAAATAAAAAAAGGCCGCTGCAAGCGACCTTTCTTAAATTTTTTTGAGGGTTAACTTAAAGTTGCGAAGTGAAGCTCTGGGCAAATTCGTCCCAGGTAATTTCTTTGAAAGCGTTGTCACCATAAAAGTGGAGAATGCGCTCCATGTCTTCTGGGCCTTTGTAACCAGGCAGAGGCTGAATCATGTTGAAATTTTCATCCAGAAAAACCACCGTCGGGTAGCTCATGCGGCCGTTGAGCAGCGCAGCGGCCAGCTCGTGGTATCCGCGGTTGCCCTGGGGAACAAAGCTGTAGGTTTTGCCTCCAAAAACGATCTCCTCTTTTTGCTCGGCATCAAAACGCACGGCATGGTAATTGGCGTTGACATAGCGGGCAATGCCATCCACCTGGAAAGTAGCTTTGTCCATTTTTTTACACCAGCCGCACCAATCCGTGTACACGTCAATGATGA
The DNA here is from genome assembly GCA_020635905.1 of Bacteroidia bacterium. GTDB lineage: Bacteria > Bacteroidota > Bacteroidia > J057 > JADKCL01 > JACJYV01. The sequence continues at coordinate 471,239 of JACJYV010000002.1, read as the reverse complement.
TTTTCTTTTTGCTGGTTTCGCTCCTTTTCACGGCTTCTTCAAAAGAAATCCATTCAATTTCTTCTGTATTGGTTGTCTCCGTGGTCCTGAAACCCTGAAGTGTAAAGAAGCCAACCAAAGCAACGAGTAAGGATAAGCTGAATAAACGTTTCATTATAAATGTATTTTTCTCAGATGATATCAACAACAATACCAAAAATAGCGATTTAGCCTGACTTTCGGAAATGGGCCAAAGGGCCTTTATACGAAGGAGACGCCAGTTATTGAGTTAATAGGTAACGTAAATGTTGCAAAGAAGTTGTTTTAAGGTTTTTGCGTAACGCAATCCCGATAGCTATCCCATGCGCGTCAACTTAAGGGTTTAAAGGTCACGCAAAGGCCGCAAAGGGGGGTTTTCCGCGTTTCGTGGGTTGAGAGGAGGAATCCTGTAACGATGTTGTTCTTAAGAGGAAAGCTTCACACAGGGGGCTGCTATATGAAAGTTTAACCACAGAGATCACAGAGAATCAGTGGTTTATGATTTTTTTTTAGAATAAAGATAAGGCTTAAAAATTGAGGACAAAGAGCATTTTCGCCGATACAGCTCTGTGAACTCTTGCGTTTTGTGCCCGAAAATATGAGCTCAAACCCTCTCTGTGGCCTCGGTGGTAAAAAAATTTTCCTTGGAAAAACTCAGGCCAGAATATTTGCCTTGCGGGTCATATACCTGAATCTGAGCACGAGAAAGATGGCCGAAAAGGTCAATCCAAGCGAAATTCCCACCCAGATCCCTTCCACACCCCAGTCGAGCAGAATGCCCAGGATCCAGCCAATGGGCAGACCCAGCACCCAGTAAGCAATAAAGGTCATGACTGCAGGAATTTTCACATCCGTGAGGCCGCGCAGGGCACCAATCGTGATGGCTTGTACGCCATCACTGATCTGAAACAGGGCCGCGATAAGCAAAAGAATGGCGGTAATCTGCAGAACCTCGGGATCGCTCAGATAGAGTTCAGGAATCAGATTTCGTCCCAGTACAAAAATGATGGCGCAACAGCACATAAACAGGATGCCCAGAAAAACAGAGCTGAAACCCGCCATGCGCATGCCAATCAGATTTTGTTCGCCTTTGGCGTTGGCTACACGGATGGCTGCGGCAGAGGAAATACCCAGGGCAATGCTGTAGGTAATAGAAGAAAGGTGAATAGCCAGCTGATGCGCTGCCAGCGCTTTACTCCCGATCAGGCCAGCCAACAGTGCAGAGGCCGTAAAAGCGCCCACTTCGAAAAAATATTGCAAACTGCTGGGAATGCCAATGGAAAGAATTTTTTTGGCCAGGCTGTATCCAATGTTTGAAATATAGGGCCAGGGCTTGTATTCCTTAAAACGGGGACTGAAAATCACAAAGGCGCCCAGGGCCAGCATCCCGTAGATGCGCGAGATCAGGGTGGCCCAGCCGGCCCCGTCCAGGCCCAGTTCGGGAAAACCAAATTTGCCGTAGATCAGCAAATAATTGAGACCCACGTTGGCCAAAACCACGGAAACCATGATAAACATGGCCGGCCGCATTTGGGAAAGCCCTTCTATGAATTGTTTATAGGTCAGGAAAACCATGCTGGGGATGATGCTCACCGCCAGAATTTTCAGGTAGCTGCCCACCATGGGCACAATTTCTGCCGGCTGATCCAGAAATGGAACCAGGTACACGCCTGACCAGCAAAGGGCAGCCAGTACCAGGCTGGCAAAAAAATTGACCCAGAAACTCTGGTTGAAAAGATTTTTACAGGCTTCCTTGTCTGTGACCGCCTCCGCCACGAGTGGCGTGGTGGCCATACTCAGTCCCATGCCGGGCACCAGGATCAGAAAAAAGAAGCCGTTGGCAATGGAAGCTGCCGCCAGGTACTTATAACCCAGATTTCCAATCATGGTGTTATCAGCCAGGCTGATGCCGATGTGACCCAGCTGGCCGATCACGACCGGCCAGGTCAGTTTCAGGGTTTCCCTGAAATGCGTTTGATATCTGCTGAAAAATGAGTTCAAATCAATCTTTGGTTGAATTATTCTGACTGTAACGAATCCTGGTTTCCATGCGTTGAATTTCCCGGTCCAATACGATTTCTGCCAGCTGGCCGGCGATCTGATCAGTATCTTTTCCGGCAAGCGCCTGATGAAATTTTGCTTCTGAAACATCCAGTCTGTACATGGTATTTACCAAAAATTCGAATTCGTGTTCCAGAAAATATTTCAGCCGGGGAATCAAAAAACGGATCAATTCTTCCCGCTGGTCATATTCAGCCGAATTTTCGGGCAATACCACTCCCCAGCGGTCCTGCAGCCATTCAGCCGTTTTCAGTATCAGTTGCCTGTCATTCATTCATTAAGAATCAGGACCTTAAAAATGCAACAAATCCTACTTTATCCACATTAATAACAGGAGATTTTTGAAAGATTAATATTAAAGGGTATATTTGAGGGCTTTTTTCAAGAAGCAACGGATGGTCAGGGAGAGTTTCTCCCTGTTTTTCATTTAAAAAAACTGGATGCTAGACCCGGCGATCGAAGAAAAGATCAGGAATATTATTCAGGAAGCAACTCCTGAAGCCTTTATTATCGAAATCGCACTCCACCAGAGTAAACGTAGCATCCTGTCCATCCTGGTTGATACCGACGAAGGGATTTCCCTGCCCGATATCACGCGCTTAAGTCGAAAAATAAGCAGATACCTCGATGAATCAGGTGACCTGGAAATCACCTATACCCTTGAGGTTAGTTCTCCCGGAGTGGGGTCGCCCCTCAAATTGCACCGCCAGTACCTTAAAAATGTTGGCCGCAGTCTGAAAGTAACCCTTAACGACGGAAAAGAAACAGAAGGAAAACTGATTTTCGCAGACGAATCTTTGATTCGCCTCGAAGTGGCCCCCAAAAAGAAAAATAAAAAAGAAACAACCGGGGCCGAAGAAGATCCTTCTCAGATTGAAATTCCATTTGTTGAAATAAAACAAGCAAAAGTCTTAGTGTCGTTCAAATAACATTATGGCCAAGAAGAAGATATCGGCAAATAAAATTGACCTGGTCGAAACGTTTTCAGAGTTTTCCAGGTTCAAAAATATTGACAGAGCAACCCTGATGGGCGTGCTCGAAGATGTATTCCGTACCATGATCCGCAAAAAATATGGATCTGACGAAAATTTTGAAGTAATCGTCAACGTGGACAAAGGAGACATCCAGGCTTTCCGCGAAAGAGAAATTGTGGAAGACGGAGAGGTGGAGGATGAAACCAAGCAAATCAGCCTTTCTGAAGCGCTCACCATCGACGAAGATTATGAGATTGGAGATCTCATGGCCGAGGAAATTGACTTCCTCACCTTCGGACGGAAAATGGTGCAGACCGCCAAACAGACTTTGACCCAAAAGGTGCGCGATCTTGAAAAGAACGTCATCTTTGAACAATACCAGGAAATCATTGGTGAAATCATCGTAGGTGAAGTTTACCAGATCTGGAGAAATGAGATCATGGTGATCCACGAAGGAAACGAACTGATCCTTCCCAAGAACGAGCAGATCCCAAAAGACCGTTTCCGCAAAGGAGACACCATTCGCGCCGTCGTTCAGAATGTGGAAATGAGAAACGGGAATCCATTTATTCTCGTTTCAAGGGCCAGCCCCCTCTTCCTCGAAAAATTATTCGAACAGGAAGTACCCGAAATTTATGATGGTCTGATCACCATCAAAGGAATCGTACGCGAACCCGGCGAGCGGGCCAAAGTGGCAGTGGAAAGCTACGACGACCGCATCGATCCCGTGGGCGCCTGCGTAGGGATGAAAGGATCACGTATCCATGGAATCGTGCGTGAATTGCGCAACGAAAACATCGACGTAATCAACTACACCTCCAACGATCAGTTGTATATTCAGAGGGCACTCAGTCCCGCGAAGATTACCTCCATCAAACTGGATGAAGCCCGCGGAAATGCAGCTGTGTACCTCAAACCTGATCAGGTATCACTCGCCATTGGTAAAAATGGCCTCAATATTAAACTTGCGAGTAAACTCACCAATTTCAACATCGACGTCTTCCGTGAAATGGATCCGGACGAGGAGGATGTGGATTTGGATGAATTTGCCGATGAAATAGACGGTTGGATCATCAATATCCTGAAAGGGATTGGATGTGACACCGCCAAAAGCGTCCTTGATCTCTCGGTCGCTGACCTCGAACGAAGAACTGACCTTGATGTGGAAACCATTGAAGAGGTATTGAGTATTCTTCGCGAGGAGTTTGAAGAAGAGTAAAATTGAATGCGGTTAATCTTATATGCCAGAAGAAAAAAAGGTATACAGATTTTTTAAAGTTGCTAAAGAGCTGAACGTCGGGATTTCCACCCTGGCCGACCATCTCGTGGCCAAAGGATATGACGTATCCTCTAGTCCAAATGAAAAATTGGATGAAGGGATGTATAATATCCTCCTTCAGGATTTTGCCTCGGAGAAAATGCTGAAGGAAAAGGCAGAACAGATCCGGGAGAAAAAGAACGAAACCCTCAATGTAATTGAGGAAACCCCCAACGAGGAAGAGGATATCCTCTCAGCCGAACAGCTGAGAAGTGACCTCCTTTTTGGCGGTCCCAAAAAATCGGAAGCTCCCGAAAAAGAGGAGACAACCAGCAAACCCATTATTCCAAATCTGGAGAAGTCACTCTTTTCCACTGCGAATAAAACGGTTGCTCCCAAAGAAGTTGAAAAGCCAGAGACCCCCCAGGAAAGTCAGCCTGCCGAAAAAGAAACAGGCGGCCTGAAAATTCTGGGCAAAATTGATCTGGACGTTTTCAACAAAAACAAAAACAAACGCCCGGCCGAGAAAACTCCTGTAACCAGCCAGGAGCCCAAAAGGGAAGAAAAGAAGGCTGAGCCTGAAATTCCTGAGAAAAAGGAAGTTTCCCAACCTGTGGCCGAAGCCAAAACCACAACTGAAGCACCAGTCGCCAAAGTTGAGCCCAAAACCCCGGTTGAGCCCGAAAAAACCGAAGTCGTCAAAGACGACGTGATCCGCGCTGCGGACAGCGTACCCAGACTTTCCGGTCTCACTGTATTGGGCAAAATCGAATTGCCCGGTGACAAGAAGAAAGTTACGGTCAAAAAAGACGGAGGTGACGAGGGCGAGGATGGCGATAAAACCAAACGGAAACGCCGCCGCAAACGCAAAAAGCCCGCCGCAGTGGATCCCAAAACCACTCCGGTCAAAAAAGCAGAATCCGGAGCAGGGTCAGGACCTGGCAAAAAAGGGGTTGACCTGTCCAAAAAGCGGAAAGAAGACCTCTCTGAGGACGAAATCCAGAAGCAGATTCGCCAGACTCTGGCCGACATCAACAAAAAAGCCGGCCGTACAGGCCAGCGGCGCAGAAGGGCCAAAAGGGACGAAGATGCCCAAAGGCGCGACCGCGAAGCGCAAAGAGCAGCCGATGAGGCCATGGTGCTTGAAGTCACCGAATTCATCACTGCAAATGAGCTTGCGGGACTGCTTGATGTTCAGGTGAATGAGATCATCACCAAGTGTATGGAACTGGGAATGTTCGTTTCCATCAACCAGCGCCTGGAAGCTGACGTGATCGTATTGCTCGCAGAAGAATATGGTTACGAAGTAAAATGGGTCTCCATCACTGAAACGGAAATGGACGACGAGCTGGAAGAGGAAGAGGAAGACACCGATTCCCGTCCGCCCATTGTAACCGTGATGGGTCACGTTGACCATGGTAAGACCTCCTTGCTCGACTACGTTCGTAAAGCCAACGTAATTGCGGGTGAGGCCGGGGGTATTACCCAGCACATCGGCGCTTACGCTGTAAATCTGGAAAACGAGAAGAAAATTACCTTCCTCGATACCCCGGGTCACGAAGCCTTTACCGCCATGCGTGCCCGCGGTGCCAAAGTCACCGACATTGTGATCATCGTGATCGCCGCAGACGACGCGGTAATGCCTCAAACCAAGGAAGCCATCACCCATGCTCAGGCAGCGGGAGCTCCCATGGTTTTTGCGATCAACAAAATTGATAAGCCCAACGCCAACCCGGACAAAATCCGTGAGCAACTTTCTCAAATGAATATTCTGACGGAAGATTGGGGTGGAAAATATCAGTCTCAGGAAATCTCGGCCAAATCAGGAAAAGGAGTGGAAGAACTCCTCGAAAAAGTACTGCTCGAAGCAGAATTGCTCGAACTGAAGGCCAATGATAAGAAAGTTGCACGCGGAACTGTGGTTGAAGCCCGTCTTGACAAAGGACGTGGTGTGGTTTCCACCTTCCTGGTGCAAAACGGTACCCTGAAAATGGGAGATACCCTGGTTGCAGGAATTCACTTCTGTAAAGTGAAAGCCATGCACGACGAAAGGGGCAACAAAATCAGGGAAGCTGGTCCGTCCATGCCTGTACAGGTACTTGGTTTGACGGGTGTTCCTCAGGCTGGTGATAACTTCATCGTTTACGAAAGCGAGAAGAAGGCCAAAGAAATCAGCAATAAGCGCCAGGAACTCTATCGTCAACAGGCTTTGCGCCAGAAGAAGCACATTACGCTTGAAGTATTGGCTCGCCGCAAAGCGTTGGGAGATTTCCAGCAGCTTAACGTGATCATCAAAGGTGACGTGGATGGTTCGATCGAAGCATTGGCCGACTCCTTGTTGAAACTCTCAACCGAGGAACTTGAGGTAAATATCATCCTCAAAGGTGTCGGTCAGATTTCTGAATCTGACGTCAACCTCGCTTCTGCTTCTGACGCCATCATCGTGGGTTTCCAGGTAAGACCCAGTGCCCAGGCCCGCAATCTCGCTGAAAGTGAAGGAATTGACATTCGTCTCTACTCCATCATCTACGACGTAATCAACGACGTGAAGGATGCAATGGAAGGAATGCTTTCTCCCGAAATGAAAGAAGAGATCAACGGAACCATCGAAATCCGCGAAGTCTTCAAGATTACCAAAGTGGGTACGGTGGGTGGATCCTACGTTACTTCGGGCAAAATCAACCGCAACGACCCGGTGCGCCTGATCCGCGATGGTATCGTAATCTACGACGGAAAACTGGCTTCTATCAAGCGTTTCAAAGACGACGTCAAAGACGTGGTTCAGGGTTACGAATGTGGTATCCAGATCGACAAGTATAATGATCTCAAAATAGGGGACATTGTTGAGTCGTACCGCGTGGTTGAGGAAAAACGTACGTTGAATTGACCCCTCAATTCCGGCAGATTTTCCCCCAAGCCTCTTCCCGGCCAGTAATTGCCGTCATTCATCTGTTGCCTCTCCCGGGTGCGCCCCGCTACGACGGCAATCTGGATGCAGTCTATGACCGTGCCCTTCGCGAAGCGAAAATTTTCGTGGACGCGGGCGTGGACAGCATTATCATTGAGAATTTTGGTGACATTCCTTTTTACACAGATCGGGTACCTCACGAAACGGTGGCGGCCATGGCAGCGGTCAGCCGGGAAGTGAAAAATGTACTTCAGGGTCAATCCCTGGGCATCAATGTCCTGAGAAATGATGCATCTGCCGCGGTGGCCATTGCAGCTGCAGTGGGCGCAGAGTATATCCGGGTCAATATTCACATGGGTGCGGCGGTGACCGATCAGGGCATCATCCAGACCCGGGCCTGGGAAACCTTGCGCCTGATCAGCAATCTGCGGGCAAAAATTTCTGTTTTTGCCGACGTGGCGGTCAAGCATGCCGTGCCCCTGGCCGGGATGGCCATTGAGCAGGAGGCCAGGGACCTGGCCGAAAGGGGCATGGTGGAAGGATTGATCGTTTCGGGCAGCGGCACCGGCCACCCGACCGACGAAAAAGACCTGATCAAAGTCCGTCAAAATTCGCATTTACCCATTCTGATTGGCAGTGGAGTTACGCATGAGAATGTCGAATCTTACTTTCCCCTGGCTGATGCTTTCATCGTGGGCTCCTGTTTCAAGGAAGGTGGATTGGCTCAAAATGGGGTGGATGCAAAACGGGTGAATGATTTCATGGAAATTATCCGCAAACGGTCGAAATGAGGTTGCTGATCTCATTGGGGTTGGTTTTGTTGCTTTTCAATTCAATTTTCGGGCAAAAAAGCACTCTCTTTGGTACCATAACAGACCAGGAAACGGGTGAGCCCGTTCCAGGGGGAAAGGTATTTGTGCAGGGCACCTTTCTGGGCGACCTGGCCGATCTGGAAGGAAAATATGAGATTGAAAATCTGAAAAAAGGCACTTACGACCTGATTTGTGAATCAGAAGGTTATTTCAGTGACACCCTTTTTGCGGTCACAGTGCGGGAAAAATTTCTGGAAAAAAATTTCAAACTGAGACAAATTCCCTGCAAACCACGCAAAGACAAAGAGCCCTTTGCCGATCTGGTATTTCATGCACCTGATTCAATAAGTTTGGAGGAAGCCCGCAGGGGAATTCCCGTTTCCATGGATTTCAGCGCGAGATTTGGCGATAAATTTGGAGTCTTTCGCACCTTTGGATTGCGGGACCGGGAAATTGTTTTCAGCCTGCATCGCAAAGAAAAAATGGATTGCGAACCAGTTCCCGCTCCTGAATTTCCCTACTATGCCGACCAATGGTCGGAAAAACTGATTTTGACCGAGCCGGGAAGTTACCGTCTGAATGTTTATTCAGACGATTATGGCCGCTCCGTCAAAATGGTGGACCTGGTGGTTTACTGAAGGGAAGCTCTAAAAGGCAATTGACCAGCTTTTCCGCATAAATTTCATGGGCTGCCGCGCTGGGGTGTGGATCAATGGGTTCCAGACTCATGCCAGGTTCAGAGCGATCTACAGAAATATCGCAAACGACCACTCCATCCATCTGCCTGAAATAATCCAGCATAGCAACCGTTTCAGCATCGGGTTCCAGACCAGCCAGACAAAAAGTAATCTGGTTTTCCCTGCAAAAATCCACCATGTCTTCCAGCAATTCCCGGGTGGTTTGAAAGCTTTGCAGGTTTTTTTCCTGGGCATGATTCCCCTGAATTTCCAGAAAGTGCACAAAGGCTGAAATCTTTTGTCCGGGCAGGGGATGATAGGCCACCTTTTGCATGCCTCTTTTTTGCTCTCCGTTTTCAAGCCTGAACCAGGGATAGTAAAATCCCTCCGTGGCTTGCAGGCCGGCCAAAGCCTTGAGCCAGAAATCATTGCAGGTTACCCGCTGATTGTGAAAGGAAGCATAAGCCAGTACAACCATTTTGGGTTTTGGACTCTGCCCGAGTTGATTATGCAGCAGATCAAATGACTGATGCGGCCCGAAGGCGGGCACCCCAAAATTCCTGATTTTCAGCTCAGGCAATTGGTTTTGCAATAAAAAAGGAAAGGATTCTTCCGTCTCAATGCCCCAGCCATAGGTAAAGGATCCACCCAAAATCCAGATTTCATCCCGCTTCAGGGTGTCATTTTCAATTTGGCTGGTGAGGCGAAAGCCCTCCTTGTTGTGTTGGGTGTGGAAAGTGAGCTGGTCGTTGAGGGTGTAAAGGCGGGCGGCGGGATCAGGCAGGAAACCGTAGGTTTCATGGTGCAGGAAAAATGGTTTGCCGTCAGGCGAAGCACTGTTGCGCAAGGGAGGACTCCAGGGCTGGTAGCCCATCAACCTGACGGTGATTTCCGCGGTGACCGCCAGCAAAAGAAGGATAAAAATCAGGTATCCGGCCCATTTGAGCCATTTTTTCATAAACTTTCAAGGGAATCACCTTCGCCTGAAGTGCCCAAAACCTTTTCGTAGGTGCAGGATTTGCAAAAGGCAGTTTTTCCAGTGGTTTTGTTGGTATGGGAAAGATATTCGTAAATCTCAAGATCTTCCATCTGATCCTCAATCACAGTTTTGGAGAAGTGATTGACACCCACCAGGGTGAGAAAGGTAAGGGCCAGCAGTGGCAACACCCAGGGGCTTCTTTTTGAGACAGGTAAGGCAATCCGTTCAATTCTTTGCTTGAGCAGAGAGCCTGAAATTCCCTGACTGCCAAGGGGAAGGGGCTGCGTTTTCAATTTCAGCAACAGCAGGGCATACTCGCGGCCACTGATCCCTGATTCCAGGGCAGCATCATCCGCAATGAATTCGCTGAGCTTTCTGAACTCGAATCTCATCATATAATAGGCCGGGTTCAGCAACCAGATCGTCTGCAATAACTGAAGGAAAATTTCCTCCCAGGTATTGAACTGCTTCAGGTGTGAAATCTCGTGGGCCATGACCGCTTTGCGCTCCAGTTTGCCCAATCCATCCAGAACAGGATTCCAGATCATATAAGGGCGAATCAGGAAAAATGAGGCGGCGGGAATTTTGTGCGCGGTGCGCAGCAGATTGATCTTTTGGCGGGAAACCCGAATGGTCTTTGCTTCAGCTCCGCGGGTCAGATGACGCAGCACCCTAACCTGACAAAACAGCCTCAAAAGCAAAATGAAGGCAATTATCGCCGGCAAAACCATTAGTTCCTGATTATGCTCCAGGAAAAAATCATAAACCATGCTGGCTTTGTAAAGAATCATTTCCCCTTTACCCGGCTCCTCGCAGTGGCAATACTCTTCCACGGTCTGGGGAATGTAGGCGTTGGCCGCAAACTCAGAAGGTTGAAAAGGATTGGGCTGAAATTCGTGGGTATGGGGATGGCTGTGAATGAAAAATGGCAGGATCAGACTCAAACCCAGTACGGAGTACAGAAATAGTTTTCTGTGCCGCGGGGACGAAACCAGTTTCACCGCCGGGAGGTAGATCAGCATCCCGGTAATGGAAAGTAGCATGGAGGTGATCAGCCAGGCAATCATGATTTGAGTTTTTGGTCAATGAGATTTCTCAGATCGGCCAGCTCCTGGTCAGATATTTCCTTATTATCGACAAGGGTTGAAACCAGACTGCTCAACGAGCCGGAAAATGCGTTTTCCACCACATTATTGAGGAGGCGGCTGCGATATTGCCCCCGTTTGACCCGTGCAAAATAGCGGTGAGACCGCCCAAAAGCTTCGTGGTCCACAAAGCCCTTTTCTTCCAGGATGCGGATGATGGTGGAAACGGTATTATAAGCTGGAACGGGCTCTTCAGGCCATTTGGAAATAATGTCTTTCACAAAGGCCTGTTTCAGATCCCAGAGAATATTCATTACCCTGAGTTCCAACTCAGTAAGTAATTTATTTGACATGAAAATTTTTATTGATTGTTCGGATTGCCGCTGTCCATGATGGAATTTCCATTCAGGTTCATTTCTTCCTTTTTCACCACATTTCCTTCGAAAAAGATGGTCATAAAAGGAGTGTCGCTGTCAGATTCCACCGTGATTCCTTTGTGGAACTTGCCGGGAGCAGCTGCATTGAAGGTAGCTTCCACAAAACCTTCAGCACCTGGAGCGATGGGCTCTTTGCTCCAATCTGTGTTGGTGCACCCGCAGGTACGTTTTACCTCTTTCACATTCAACGGCACAGTACCCGTATTTTTGAAGCTGAAACGGTGAGTTACAGGAATGCCCTGATCAATGTCGCCAAAGTCGTGGGTAGTGGCGCTCCACTCAAAAATACCTTTGGGGCCGCTTTCCACATTGGGATCGGCAGTTTCAGTGGCTTGAGCAGAAGCAAAGGCAAAAGCAAAGAAAGCGAGCAGGAAAAATAAAGTAAATTTTTTCATGGGTATATCAGGTGTAAAAGTACTTTTCAAAAAATAAACCTTCTATAAAACTAAGAAATTAGTTTCTTTTTAGAAACGTCTATTTTTTAATTTTCTTTCAGGGAAAGCAACTTTTTTACCAGAAAAAATCGCCGAAAAACTGCATCAGCAATCCATTGATGAAAAATAATCCCGCCAGGAGATACGCTTCCTCATTTTTTATTTTTCGACCAGCAAAATGACCTGTGAGGGAAAGGAACAAAAAGGGAAATATGAAGAGGCAGGCCCGGCCCGTTTCTCCCACTTTATAGGCTCCACCCAAAAATACCGCGACCAGGGAAAGCAGGCTAAAGGAAATAAGCAAAAATGTGCTTTTTTTCTCTTTCCAGAGTGGTTTGAGGCTTTTCCAAAGCAGCATCAGGAAAAATGGGCCGGCAAAAATGAGGATTTCTCCTAAATCCATGGCCCGTCCCCAGAAGTAATCGGGCAGCCGTTCGGCCAGAGGCAAAGGATCGGGATCTTCGAAATACCTGGCTACTTCAAATGATTTCAGATAATTGTATCCCAGGAGATAATACATTCCCAGATAAATCAACACTATAACTGAAACTGTGGTAAGGGTGCGAAGGAAATTTTTTTTCACGAAAATTTCCCAGGCTCCCAAAACGGGGATTAAAAATAAAAAAGCAAAATTGGTGAAAGAGAAAAGGAAGATGAAGGCACTCAACCCAATGATGCTCAACCAGATTCTTTCGACCGAAAGAAAAAATATGAATCCCACCGTGTAGGCCGCAATCAGGGCATCCAGACAGGAAACGTAATAAATCAGGACTGCAGGAATCAGAAAATAGAGGAAAGTGAGGAAGCCCGCGGTGGTACGATCAACCTGCTTTTGCAGAAAACGATTGAGGAATGTTCCCGAAATTACCCCCGCAAAAAGCAGGATCCAGACGGAAATCATGCCTTTATTCCCAAATCCCAACCAGTCGAGCAGGCGGAAAGTGAGCACGGCCCCGGGAGGATGGGTACGTGAGTGGATGGAAAGTTGAGGTTGAATTTCATTATAGCTGGAAATGAAATCAAGCAGACCATTCACCCGACCCACATCCGCATAATAGGCAGAACTTCCCGAATGAGGCATGACAAAACCCTGGTCCCAACTGTGGGTGAGATTGCTGAAAAAAATCATACCCATCCCAAACAGGATGGAAAGCACCCAATGAAATCTGAATTGGATCAGGGTGCGCAAAAATACCAACAGGATCAGGGGTTGGGCGAAAGCAAAAATCCATTGGCCTTTGCTGTGTTTGAAATCCAGACCCATGATTTTCACGGGCCAGGTTTTCGAAATGGGGAACTTGTGTCCAATGTCCCAGCCATACCAGGCGAGGTGCCCGAGGGCCAGCCAGCAAAGCAGAAATATGAGAATGGCGCCTGCAATTTCCCGCAAAGTGAAAAAACGGTTCGGGAATGGATTTGATGAGGCGAAAATTTCCATGCACTAATTCGGGTCAAAAATTAGCCTAAATCCCCAATTTGGGCCACTTTTCAAAGGTGGGCCAGAATAATCAGGCGAATTTAAGCGCGTTATTTTTGAATATTCTGATCCGCAGTACGGATAACAGATTTTTATGCAAATCTCAGAGCCTTTAGCCGGGGCTTATTTGGTGCTGATAGTATAGACGTCTTTGCCTTTGGATTCGAGCGCGTCCAGAAATGAAAACTGGAATTTCACCTGCTTACCCGAGATGGAATGATTGATGTCCTTTTTGGGTTTCACTTTGATATTTTTCACGGGCGCATCAAAAGTGTAGTCCATGTAGAATTGAGCTTCCTTGAACATGAACTTCACAGACTCCATGTCTTCGTCTGAGCTACCATCTTTGGTATCGTCGATTTCAGCAAACTGACGGATCAGCTTTTTGCCTTTCTGAACGAATAATGCCTTGGTACCTGCATTCATGTTGAGGTTGCCCATGCCCATGCCACCAAGGTCAGTGCCATTGCCTTCTCCTGCTGCCACATTCAGGGCTTCAATGTAGGCAAAGTCGTAGCTCCAGCCATAAACGCCCCGTTCACCTTCAATTTGTTTGACATTGGAAATGCCGGGAATATTGCGCAGCCGCTCCATGGTTTCGGTCATAGTCTCAGCCATGGATTCATCAAAACTTTCCTTGCTGTCTTCTCCTTCCCCTTCTTCATCCCCTTCTTCACTTTCGCCCTCTTCCTTGTCCTCGTCAAGGCCGCTCATCATGTCAATCATGGAAACCATTTTTGACATATCCACTTTATACTCGGCATGTCCGGATCCATCCTGGTTGAAATGGATTTTTTCGTAAATGTCGAAGCAGGAACTGCTGAGCAAAAGAACCAGGGTCAGGCCCAGAATAGTGATGATGTTGGATTTGAACTTCATGATGTCAATGGATAAGTTTTTTGTATTTCAGACGGGTGGGACGGTCGCCTCCCAGGCGTTGCTTGCGGTTTTCTTCGTAGTCAGAGAATCCCCCTTCAAAGAAATATACCTGCGAATTGCCTTCAAAAGCGAGAATGTGGGTGCAAATCCTGTCCAGAAACCAGCGGTCGTGAGAAACCACAATCACTGAGCCTCCAAAGTTTTCGATACCTTCCTCCAAAGCACGCAACGTATTAATATCCAAATCGTTGGTAGGTTCGTCCAGAAGTAATACGTTAGCACCTGATTTAAGAATACGGGCCAGATGCAGACGGTTGCGCTCACCCCCCGACAGCATGCTCACTTTTTTGGATTGATCTGAACCAGCGAAATTGAAACGGGCCACATAGGCACGGCCGTTTACTTCGTGGTTGCCCAGAACCATGTTTTCATGTCCGCCTGTGATGGCTTCGAATACCGTTTCCTCGGGATTGAGCACTTCGTGCTCCTGATCCACATAGGCGAGTTTCACGGTGGAGCCCACTTCAAAATTCCCAGAATCAGCTTTTTCCTTTTGGGTAATCAGGTTGAGCAAAGTGGATTTACCTGCGCCGTTGGGACCAATGATGCCCAGAATGGAGCCAGGGGGCAACATGAAACTCAGGTTTTCAAACAGCAGGCGGTCGCCATATGCTTTGCTCACGCCTTCGGCGTTGATCACCACATTGCCCAGACGGGGCCCGGGCGGGATGAAAATTTCGAGGTGTTTTTCTTTTTCGAGGCCTTCTTCGCTGGCCAGTTTGGTATAGGCGCTGAGGCGGGCCTTGCTTTTGGTTTGCTTGGCTTTGGGCGTCATGCGAATCCACTCCAACTCCCTTTCCAGGGTTTTCTGGCGCTTGGATTCCTGCTTTTGCTCCTGATCGAGGCGATGCTGTTTCTGTTCCAGCCAGGAAGAGTAATTTCCTTTCCAGGGAATTCCCCGTCCACGGTCAAGTTCGAGAATCCAGCCAGCCACATTGTCCAGGAAGTAGCGGTCGTGGGTTACGGCAATGACTGTTCCCTTGTAATTTTGCAGGTGTCGTTCGAGCCAGTGAATGGATTCCGCGTCCAGGTGGTTGGTAGGTTCGTCGAGCAGGAGAATGTCTGGCTCCTGAATCAGCAGGCGGCAAAGCGCAACCCGGCGTTTTTCACCCCCTGAAAGGACTCCCACTTTCTGGTCGTCGGGGGGGCAGTTGAGGGCGTCCATGGCGATGCCCAGTTTGGTATCCAGGTTCCAGCCATCGAGGGCTTCAATTTTGTCCTGCACCACTCCCTGACGCTCAATGAGTTTATCCATTTCGTCAGGATTCAGCATTTCTCCAAATTTCAGGCTGATTTCTTCGTATTCCTGCAGCAAACGGGCCACTTCGCCTGCACCTTCCATCACCACCTGTTTGACGGTTTTTTCAGGATCCAGTTGGGGATTTTGCTCGAGATAGCCTACAGAATAACCGTCGCTCAATACAGCTTCGCCCTGAAATTCTGTGTCAATTCCCGCCATGATTTTCAAAAGCGAGCTTTTGCCTGATCCGTTCAGACCAAGTACCCCGATTTTGGCGCCGTAGAAGTAAGACAAAGAAATGTCCTTCAGGACCTGTTTATTGGGGGGGTAAAGTTTACCCACCTTATACATACTGTAGATTATTTTATTATCGCTCATGGAGGAATGAATTTTTTCAGGCGTAAATGTACGCAAAGCAAGGAATTTATCCTTGTTTTTGGCCAGGGTCAGAGGTCCTTTTCGAAAAATTGCGTAAATTCATTCAACGGGCTGGTATCCTGACGCAATAATTGATTGCGCAGTTTCATTTTCTGTTTTCAAACCATAAACTGATTATACCCAAAAATCTCATGAGAAAAATTACCAAAAAGGTCATTCTGACCTTGTTCTGCTGTGTTTTTGCTGGTCCTTTTCTGTTTGCCCAAACCTTTACCACCAACGGAGATGCCATTTCTCTGGGTAATAACTGCTGGCAACTCACTCCCAACCTCACCAATAAAAAGGGAACCATCTGGAACACCCAAACCATCAATCTGAACAATCCCTTTGATTTCACCTTTCACTACACGGCCACTCCCAACGGGGCTGACGGGGCTGCTTTTGTGTTGCAAACGACAGGAACCAGTGTTCAGGGAGGAGCAGGGAGTGGTTTGGGATTTGGGTCCCCCATTCCCATCAGCCCTTCACTGGCAGTGGAGCTCGACTTGTGGGACAATTCAGGTGCGGGACTGGCGGATATTGCCCAGGATCACATCGCCGTTCATGGCAACGGGGTAATGACTTCTGCTTTGGCAGGACCCGTTGCAGCGCTTTCTTCGGGCGCCAACATTGCAGACGGAGTTTGCCGGAAATTTCGCATTGTCTGGACTCCCGTTACCAATAATCTGGATATTTATTTCAACGGGGCCCTGCGTTTGAGTTATGTAAATAATATCCGTTCCACGATTTTTGGGGGAAATACCCTGGTTTTCTGGGGATTTACCGCGGCCACGGGTGGAACGGGGTGCCAGCAAACCATTTGTTATGAATTTGCAAATGCTGGTCCGGACGGCGGAGTTTGTATTGGCAGCACCTACCAGTTGAATGCTTCAGGTGGTACTTCTTATACCTGGTCTCCCAACTTTTTCCTCAGCAATGCCTCGATTTCCAATCCGGTTTTTACTCCCCCGAATATTGTGGCCGTGGCGGGTTACAGTGTGAATGTGACCAATTCACTGGGTTGTCAGGACAAAGATTCCATTTACATTTCCGTGGAAGCCGTGCCTGTGGCCAATGCGGGCAGCAACCAGACCATTTGCTCGGGAAATTCCGTGCAAATCGGCACCCCGGCCGTTTCCGGCCGGTCATATTCCTGGTCGCCCGCAACCGGGCTCAATAACGCAAACATTGCCCAACCCACGGCTTCCCCAAGCAGCAGCACCACCTACACCCTCACCGTGACCAACACTACGGGAGTCGCCAACTGCACAGCCACCTCTACGGTCACAGTGACCGTAAACCAAACCCCCGTTGCCCAGGCAGGCAATGATGCCACCGTTTGTGCGGGAAGTTGCGCCAATCTGGGAGTGCCGCCTGTGCCCACCTACACCTATTCCTGGTCGCCCACCACGGGGCTGAGCAACCCAACTTCTTCTTTCCCAACTGCTTGCCCTACCTCAACCACCACTTATACCCTGACCACCACCAACGGTACCTGTTCTGGAACAGATAACGTAACCGTGACCGTCAACCAGTTGCCCGCAGCGGATGCAGGACCAGATGCTGCAGTTTGTGAAGGTGCCTGCACCACCATTGGCACGGCTGCCGTGACTGGCTACACCTACAGCTGGTCGCCTGCGACCAGCCTGAGCGCCACCAATATTGCCCAACCCACAGCCTGTCCCACGGGGAACAGCCAGTATGTGGTCACCGTGTCCCAAACTTCCACGGGTTGCTCCCAAAAAGACACTATGGACCTGACCGTCAATGCCAATCCGTTGGCTGAGGCTGGTCCTGACACTGCCGCCTGTGCAGGCGGCTGCGTAAACCTGGGGGCGACCGCCACCGCGGGCGTAACTTACAGCTGGTCGCCGACCAGCGGTCTTTCCAGTCCCACCTCATCCAATCCTTCCGCCTGCCCCGGGGCGCCAACGGCTTACATATTGACCGCGACCACCACGGCCAATGGCTGCACTGCCAAAGATACTGTGCAGGTGGCTATCAAACCCTTGCCCAATGCCCAGGCTGGCCCGGACACAGGTTATTGCGCAGGTAGTTCTGTGCAAATCGGGGTGGCAGCCCAGTCTGGCTTTTTGTACAGCTGGAATCCTCCTTTGGGATTGAGCAGCGACACGGTGGCAAATCCTGTGGCCAACCCTCCGGGCAATCTGGGTTACATTCTAGCCGTGACGGAAATTTCCACGGGCTGCACGGGTTATGATTCAGTTACGGTTTCACTCTACACCACGCCTCTGGCTGATTTTACCTTTTCTTCCACCAATAAAACGGCCACCTTTAGCAATGCCTCTGCGGGTGCAGCTGCTTACAGCTGGGATTTTGGAGACGGGAATACAGATACCACTACATCGCCCGTCCACACTTATGGGGCAGATGGCACCTACCAGGTGTGCCTGGTGGCCTGGTCGGCCGAGAGATGTACGGACACGGTTTGCAAGACAGTCACCATTGTTTCCATTGGCTTTGCAGAAGAGGATTTCAGGGAATTTCACCTGTATCCCAACCCGAGCCAGGGTCACCTGGCTCTTTCCTGGAAGGGAATCGAACCCGGCCCGGGTCGCATGCTGGCCACTGATCTCAGTGGCAAAGTGATCTGGGCAAAATCGTACGATTTTGCCCCTGATGGAAAGCTTGAACTGGATTTTGATTGGGCCCAGGGCACCTATTTTGTGCTGCTGGAAACAGGTGGAGGAAGATTGGTGCGCAAGCTGATCGTGCGCTAAATAAAAAAGCCCGCCATGCAACAGGCGGGCTTTTTTTACGATTGAAATTCGACTTATTGTTTCAGCAGTTTGCTGATCTGAATTTGATCCTCGTGGATGAATTTTACGAAGTAAACGCCGGCTGAAATGGATTGGCAATCCAGGGTGATCTGTTGTTTGCCCGGGCCAAATACTCCTGTTTCAGTGCTCAGGATTTTGCCTTGCAGATCCATGATCTGGACGGAAACTTCACCTGCATTTTCCAACTCAAATCCCACGTAAACAGCCTCTTTGACCGGATTGGGGAATACCCGAATGGCGCGGTCGGTCTGGTGAAGCAGGGTATTCGCACCCAGAGCCACACTGCCAGAGTGTACATGGAACATGAGATCGGTTACACCCGGATTTTGGGCGGAAAGGGTCACCAGATAAGGCGTGGTCACTTTGCCAAATTCCTCAATGTAAATCTTGTAGGTACCATAGGCGAGGTTGGTAAAATTGAATTCACCGTTGGCGTTGGTGTAGGTGTATTGCACAGGGGCATCCGTCAGGTCGAGCACCATGACCTGCACATGGTCGAGGGGATCGCCTACGCCGTGGGTTTTGTTCGCGCCTTGTGAAACCAATCCTCCCACAAAACCAGGTCCGCCAGGATTATTGCCGGCCGAGAGAAGAATACTGGCCGAGTAGGACATGTTGGCGGTGACAGAAATGGTGGTGGCGCCGCTCCAGAAGAGGCTGTTGCCAAAATAAGTGGGCAGGTAGCCTGCATAGTAAGAGGAGGAAGGCAGCAGGGCGGCTTTGACCAGATAATCTCCGTTGGCAACGTTACTGAACACGAAAGTTCCCTGGGGGCTGACCGTGGTGGTATCCACAGCCGTGAGGGTACCTCCGTTGGCCGTATCGTACACGATCAGGAATACTTCAGCCAGGGTGGCGGGCGTGCCCTGACCCGTGTTGGGGATCAGCACCATACCTGTGATGGCCGAAGATCCGCCTCCGCCGCCACCGTAGGTGATGCTGGTGCAGGTGGTATCCGCGCCAGAGGCGCACTGAATGATCAGGCAAACCGTGTAGGTGCCCGGGCTGCTGTAGGCGTGGGTGGGATTGCAGGAAGTGGAGGTGGACCCGTCTCCAAAATCCCAGAAGCACGAAGTGCTGCCAGTGGAATTATTGGTAAAGGTGTAGCCCACAAAGGAGGAACCGTAGGAAAATGAGGCTACGCAGTTTCCGCCCCCGCCCCCGTTGGTGCAGATTTGCAGGTTGGCGTTGCCAAAATTATTGCCTGAAGGCGCATTGAAAAAGCCAATTGAAATGCTGTAAACAGAGTTGCAACCAATGGTGGAAACGGTGGCTGTGCCCTGGGTGATTCCAGCAGGAATGACCAGCGTGTCGCAATAATTTCCGCTTGGGTCTGTGTACACTGTATTATTATAGGAGTAAACGGCACCGCCTCCCTGGAGAGTGGGAACGTTGATGGTTACGGCCTGGCCAGCCACGGGATTTCCGCTGGTTTGGTCGGTCACCTGACCGCAAATGGTCACCGTCCAGGTCTGAGACATCAGAAAGGCCGGGAAGAAAACAATCAAGGCAAGTAAGGATAGCAAATGTTTCATAGCTGTGTTATGAAGATTATAGAATGATCATTTTTTGGGTAAAAATTCCTTTGGAAGTATGAATTCTGAGCAGGTAAATACCCTGGGGAATCTGACCAGTGAATATCCTGTTTTGTTGCTCAGAATGCGTGGAGCACAGATTTTTGCCCGACAGATCCACCAAATCCAGCCCTTGGACCCGGGTGTTGGAGCTTTGGACATCAATCCATTCGCGGGATTGAAAGACAGAGATCTGAGGTTGGAAAGATTGCAATTCATCCACACCTGTAAAAACTGTAACGGAATCAGAAGCGGGATTGAGGGGGATGTAGGTCTCTTTTGAGGTCAGGGCGACTGCATTTTCAAAAGTCAGGTTCAGCATTTTGCTGGTGACCGCAGTTTTCAGGTTGTCAACCATGACCAGGCCAAGGGAAACCACAGGCACGGTGCCCGTAATGGAAATATTGACCTGATTGGTGCGGGAGATGGCAAAATCAAATCTGCCATTGCTTTTGGAAAGAAAATCCACGGAAATCAGGGTGTCAATGGGGGAAGCCAGTCCTGAACCAAGCGTGATAGGATAAATGGAGTCCACCAGTGAGGTATCATACGAGATGGAAAAGGCCATGGAATACAAAGAATCCAGCACTGCGCCACCTGTGCCCAGCACAATGTCAACCGTATCCGTGGAGCCCGACGGAAGGGAGTCAAAGGGAAACTGAAAGACCATCAGCGCCCCGGCGAAAGTAGGAGCAGGCACGTTGTCGGGCAGGACATTTCCATGAATCAGGCCAAAATTCTGTTCAATGGCTGGCACATCCAGAGAATTGATGGTGCCATCTCCGTTGCAATCGAGGTAGCCGTAATCGATCCCGCTCTGAGGCAAAGCAATATTCCAGGGTCCCTGAAGGGTCTGGGGAGCCCAGACATTGGAAACGGAATTTCGCGGAAAACCCGTCGTTCCGTACCCCTGACCTACAAAAAGCAGGTCGAAATGATTGGCTGTTCCGTTATTATTTGCATCCCCCGGCCAGACCGTAACCTGGGCCGCGAGACCAATATAAAAAAGCGAACAAGCTATAATGGCGAATAAGTTTTTCATGGAGAATGATGTGTTTTTTCCGTGACTTATTTCTTCTGTCAGGTAAAAGTACCCAAACTCCCGGGGTTGGAGAAATACAATTTTCGCCATTTTCCAGGAATTTTTATCAGAATGTTTTTCAATAAAATTAGTTTATATTGAATTTTGAAACGATTTTTCCCGAACATATAAAGTCATTTTCCAAGAATTTTTTCAAATCAACTTTTCCTTTTTCTGAAAAAAATATGACCGGCAGTAAACTGATTGAGATCTTTCAAACCTTCCTGGCCCGCGACTTCAGGTTGTTTGGAGAATTTGTGGCCTCGCCCTTTTTCAATAAGCGACCAGAATTGCAGGATTTTTTCGCGGTAATTCGTTCCCATCGCGAGGAAATTTTTGCCGGAAAATTTGGTCAGGAGGCGATTTGGGCAGAATTATTTCCCCAAAAACCCTTTGATGAGAAGGAATTTGGCTACCTCATGAGTTTTTTGCTCAAACTGGCTGAATCTTATCTGGGACAACAATTTTACCGTGAAACTTCGGGCATGGAGCCCCTGCACATTCTCCAGGCCTGCAATGCCCGCAACCTGGAAAAGCACTATCTCCACATCCGCAAACAGTTTCAGCAAACCCTCAAACCCGGCGAACAACCCAGCCAGCATTTTTATTATCAGCGTTACCTGTTGGCTGAAATTGGGGCAGAACATTTTCACAAAACCAATCTGCGCACTTTTGACCAGAACCTGCAGGAGGCCGTCGATCACCTGGATCACTTTTACCTGACCCAAAAACTAAAGCTCAGCTGCGAACTCATTAACCGTCGCCAGATTCTGAGTGTGCCCTACGACCTGCGTCTGGTGGACGAACTGATGGCCTATCTGGATTTGTATCCCTATAATGAAATTCCGCCCGTGGCTGTTTACAGGCAGGTTTTGCTCATTCTCAGCGACAGCGAAAATGCGGAACACTTCTGGCGTCTCAAGTCGCTCATGGTCAAATATCAATCCCATTTTCCCGCCCTTGAATTCCGCGAAATTTCCTTTTACGCCCAGAATTATTGTATCAAACGCATCAAGCAAGGCCATCCTGAATTTCAGAAAGAGTTGTTTGAAATTTACCGTCAATCGCTCGAAACGGGCATTTTGTACGACGAAAAAGGCTTGCTTTCGCCCTGGGATTTCAAAAATATCATTACCCTGGCTCTGCGCCTGGGCGAGCTCGACTGGACCGCAGATTTCATTCCTGCCCAGATTGAACACCTCGAACCTGAATTTCGGGAAACCAGTCTGGCCTATAATATGGCCAACCTCAATTATCACCGTGGCCAGTTTGACCAGGCCCTGCGCCTGCTCAACCAGGTGGAATTTTCGGACATTTTTTATTCACTCGACACCCGCCGCATGATGGTCAAAATCTACTTTGAGCGCGGCGACACAGAAGCTCTCCTTTCCCTGATTGCCGCATTTAAAATTTACCTCAAGCGCAATAAACTTGTCTCAGAAGCAAATCGCAGGGCCTATCTCAACTTTGTGGACCTGGCGGCCCGCATTTTTCGGGCCCGGGAAAAGGGGAAGGAATCTTTGCATGAACTCAGCCAGGAAGTGGCGGGAACTCAACCTTTGATCGAGGAAAGCTGGCTGTTGAGCAAAACTCAAACTTAAGGGTAGTGGGGTCACGCAAAGGGCGCAAAGGGGTTGTTTTCCGCGTTTCGTGGGTTGAGGTGGGCAAAGATCCCAAAGCATTCGCATAGGCGCCAACTTAAGGGTTAAGGGGTCACGCAGAGATCGCAAAGGGGTTGTTTTCCGCGTTTCGTGGGTTGAAGGGAGCAAAGATCGCCAAGCTAAAAAGCAATAAACCGTCCAGCTTTGCGCTCTATGCCATTGCAACCAACACATTATGGGCCCAAAAATCTTGGCGCTCCCGTATAGCTATCGCATAGGCGTCAACTTAAGGGCTTAAAGGTCACGCAAAGGGCGCAAAGGGGTTGTTTTCCTCGTTTCGTGGGTTGGAGAGAGCAAAGATCGCAAAGGCAATAAGCAAATAAAACGTCCAGCTTAGCGAACTTTGCCACCCCAACCCACGTAATCTGGGCCCAAAATTCTTGGCGATCCCGATTTCTATCGGGATTGCGATACTGATCATATTAGGCTGAATTTCCACTAAGTTGACGCGCATGGTATAGCTATCGGGATTGCGTTACAATCAAAATCACAATCTCAATAATTCTTAAAATTCAACCCACCTCTGAATAGTCCATCATTGGTGAAATTGGATTCAGAACCTTTTTTCAGGGCGGAAAGGATCACATTATCCAGTGATTTCAAATTGACCAGCACATTCAAATCGGGAAAATCAGGTTTTTCCTCATCAAAAAAACCTGCTTCAAAACCAATTACATCCTGAAAGGAACCCCCTAGTTCGCGGATCTTTTTGAAGGGAAAATCCTCCAGCAGCAGCAAATGGTGGCCCATTTTTGCAAACAGATCTTTCAGATACCCGGGGTTGACAGGTTTTTTTTCCTGCATTTTTCGCCCAATTTCCTTGCCTTGTTGGATCAGATCGTCGGCCAGGGAGGCAACGTTTTTACCCAATCTGGTTTTATTGGGAAACCCGAAAAGATTCATGCCGTGCACCAATCCATTCTTTTTGAGGGATTCATTCAGGACCTTTTTGAAGTCCTCCAGATTGTGTCCGCGGGAGAAATCAAGCACAAAATTGCGCAACAGCACCTTGTCTGAAAACTCTGTCATGGGTTCCAGTATGACCCGTTCATAACTGCGGGCTTCAATCTTGTCGAATTCTGGTCCTTTGGCCACATAAGGGAAAGTAAGTTTGTGGGCCACGGCCGGGTCGGGATTTTCTCTGACCAGAATCAGTTTGAGGGCGCTGCACGAAAACAGGTACATCAAAGTATCCCGAAAAAGGGGCTCGGGTTGCGAATACATGGGTTGGGTCAGTCTCCAGATTTCGGCGGGACGGTAAGGGGCAAGGCTCAATTCAGTTTGTGACATGGTGAGATTTTTTACGGGAAAATTTCCCCATGGTTGGCTTTCAGGGCCTTTTCATTGCTTCAGTAATTTGCGGGTCAGGCAATTTCCCCGCTGACAAACCTGCACAAAGTACATGCCTGCAGGCCACCCATTTACAGAAATACGGGCTTCATTGCCTGCGTCAGGTAGTAATTCCCAATTCTGCAAAAACCTTCCCGTAATGTCCAGGAGCGAAACTTTCACCATCTGTCCCTTCCATGACTCAGGCAACTTCAGGTTCACGTTTTGTTGGGTGGGATTGGGATAAATTTCAAAGCGGGATGCCAACATTTGCTGGCTGATCCCCACCTGCGCCCCTGCATACAGGTTGATGTCGTCCACAAAGAGGTAATTGCCTTTATTATTGATTCCCACCCATTTCAGAATCAGGTTTTCACTTCCTGCAAAACCCGAAAGGTCCACGTATTCCGTGCGCCAGTGTGAGGGACGGCTGGGAATAAATTTCACCGTCACTGTATCGTGGGTGCTGAGGTCGGCCCCGCCTTTGTAGTACAGGGGACCCGTCCAGGAAAGGCCGCAATCCGTGCTGCCCCAGACCTGCAGCGAATCGCTGAAAATATTATGTCTGTGCTGGTAAGCTACTTTGAAAGTCAGGGTGATGGCGCCTGTATCAGGAATGCTGATTTCTGCGCTGAGCAGATCGTCGCGTTGCAGGATTTTGGGCAAATAATCTGCAAAATTCAGGTAAGCAGATTTGGTGCTGCCCGCAATTCCACCCGTGGCCAGGGTATCCCAGGTGATTTCGGCGTCCTCGTTAATAATGTGCCAGTCGCCGTTATTCAAATCCACGGTTTCAAATCCTTCGGAAAAAGGATAATTATACAGGGCTTGCCGCCAAAAACGGAAATACCTGCGGTTGTTGATGGTATCCTGCTCTGTCGCGCCCGATCCTGGAATTGCCCGCACAAAGAGTTCGTTGGAACCTGAATTTGGGACCGCAATGCCAGGCAAAGTCAGGGTATCGCGCTGGTTGGAGGTCAGATTTCCGCTCCAGCTTTGGGCTTGCACTGCGCCGCCGTTCAGGGAAAAGGTAATCGTAGCATTGGTAAGGGGGTTATTGCCCAGATTTTCGATCACAATTTGAGGATAAATCACCGTGTCGCAGAGAAATTCTTCCGCAGGTTCCAGCACCTTCACAATGGCCAGATCCCAGTTGGGAGAGGAAGGGGGTAGAGGCGTGTAGGTTTGGGAAAGGTAATTGAAAGCCGCTTCCACATCAATCACACCCATGCCGTAGGCATTGTCTTCGCCCGGGGTACCCAGGTCAATGGCGCTATTGTAAAGAGCCAGCAATATCTCGTCGCCTGCCACCGTTGGGAAGGCTTCTTTGAGTAACACCACGGCGCCTGTGACGTGGGGCGCCGCCATGGAAGTGCCGCTGTACACAGCATAGCCCCCTTTTCCGACCGAGGAACGGACATTTACCCCGGGTGCGCTCACCTCAGGTTTGATCAACAGGGAACCCGTGCGGGGACAAATCGTGGGACCGCGGCTGGAAAATGCGGCGATGGGCAGGCTGGGGTTATTGCCATCCAGAGCGCCCACGGTCAGGGTATTGACCAGCCCGTTGCTGACATGCTGAGGGTAGGAAACCGTGCCTGCACCCGGCCCGTCGTTGCCGGCCGAAAATACATTGGCGATGCCCGCGGCTTCCAGTGCGTCGAAGGTGGCGCTGACCGTGCTGGTACACATATTGGTGTCAGTGGGGATGAAAAATCCCCAGCTGTTGTTGATGGCGTCGGGTACGTCTGAAGTGGTGGTCGTGTCGCCGTCGGGATTGATGGCCCACTCAAAAGCCAGCAGAAAGTCGGACAGGGGGTGTAATTTGGCCAAATCTGTGGCCACCACGTCCGAGGCGATCCAGTAGGCGCCAAAGGCCATGCCAATGGTATCTGCGTTGGCCTCGTCGAGGCCGAGGGCGATGCCCAGGGTATGGGTGCCGTGGCTGCCTTCCTTGTCGAGCGGCGTGACAAAGTCAAGGCCAAACCAGGTTTGAGACAAGGGGAGAAAATTGCCCAGGAAGCGCCCTCCAATGGCAGGATGCTCGGTCCAGACCCCCGTATCAAGGCTCATGGAAATGCGCCCTTTGCCCGTGTAACCCATTTTCCAGAGTTTGTGGGCCTTGACCCGCTCCAACCCGATTTCATGTCCACCCACGGTACGGGTTTCTATGGAAGCAGGGCGGGGCTGCTCGATGGGTCGGGCCAGCCAGGCGCTTTCCAGTTCGATGTATTCTACAAGGGGATGGTTGGCCAGAAACTGAATAGCAGGTCGGTCGGCCCGGGCGACCCAGGCATTGGTGATCCAGAATTTGTGGCAATTCTGCAATAAAATTCCATTGAGATGAAGGTCCTGATCCAGTTGATTTTGAGAGAATTGAGCCTGATTCATCAGGGCTCTTATCACCTGTTGCCAGCGTACGGTGGCGGGGGTGTGATTTTCCCTGAAGTTCAGGGTCATGGCTTCCAGATCGAGGGGACTGTAGAGCTGGATCAGCACGCGGTAATCCTTTGCAGGCGGGTCCGCCTGCAGGGCCTGACGAAGGTCGGGGCCAAGGTTGGATTGTGCGGAAATGAAATTTCCGCTGGCAAGGAAGATCAGAATCAGCAAATAAGTTAAAGGTCTCATTTCCCCGTTTTTGCTTAAGTTAGTAAAGAACTGCTATTCTAAAAAGATCATTTTAAGTCAAATCTTCCCTGATCAGGAAAAGCAGGGATATATGTCCGGGTGCCAACCTTTCAGCGGGCTGTGTGTTCAGGACGCTGGGATTTATTTTTTTCAGTCCTTGAAATAAAACAATAGCAAATCCAATCCCGCGTTTGCTCTATGTTTTTCGTTAAAATTGAATATTTTTGCTTGATTTGCCTTTAACCCTTTAGAATGAAACAGGAAAGCCAAAGCACTGCTCCCCAATTTGACTTTAAAAAACTGATTCCTTATCTCGTCGCTCTGGGTGCGATGCTGGTCATTTTGATGATCTACTTCAAGCCTGTGCTCGAAGGAAAGGAATTATTCCAACACGATATTTACCAATCTGAGGGGATGCACCGCGAGGTCTCTGAATGGCGGGAAAAAACCGGCAAGGAAGCCCTCTGGACAAATGTCCAGTTTTCGGGGATGCCCACCTACCAGATGGGTGCCAAATATCCCGGCAACCTGATGAAACCCGTGCAGCTGATCCTGCGTCTGGGCCTGCCTCACCCCATTGGGTTTTTGTTCTGGATGTTCATTGGATTTTTCATCCTGATGATGGTCATGCAGAAAAATCCCTGGATTGCGGCCATGGGGGCTTTTGGCTATACTTTTTCGACCTACTTTTTCATCGCCCTGGATGCGGGACATAATACCAAAATCTGGGCTCTGGCTATGATTCCGCCTCTGATTGGGGGAATTTTGCTGGTCTTCAAGGGAAGATATTTGCTGGGAGGAGCCCTGACTGCACTTTTTACGGCCCTGCAAATTACCTCCAACCACCTTCAGATCACCTATTACTTTCTCTTTGTGCTGGGAGCCATTGGGGTGGTCTACGCAGTGCAAATGATCAAAGACAAAAAGCTAGTTGAATTGGGTAAATCTGTGGCTGTGCTGGCTCTTGCAGGTTTGCTGGGGGTGGGGCCCAACGTGTCCCGACTCTGGACCACCTATGAATATGGCAAGGAGACGATTCGGGGAAAATCTGAACTGACTCCTCCCGCCACGGCCAGCGAAGCTGAGAAAAAATCAAACGGTCTGGATATTGAATATGCTTTCCGCTGGAGCTATGGGGTGGGTGAAACCTTCACCATAGTGGTTCCCAACCTGTATGGCGGTCAAAGCCAGCAGCCCATTGGCAAGGATTCTGAGACCTACGAACTGGTCAAGAAAAAATACGGCCAGCAGGCGGCCAACCAGATCAAGGACAAATACCCCACTTATTGGGGAGATCAGCCCTTCACTTCTGGTCCCGTGTATATTGGCGCCCTGATCTTTTTCCTTTTTGTGTTGGGATTATTTTTCCTGGATGCAAAAACCATTTGGTGGGCCGTTCCTGTTACCGTTCTGACCATCATGTTTTCCTGGGGACGAAACTTTCCAGCCCTGTCAGAATTATTTTTCTACCATTTTCCGCTCTTTAATAAGTTCAGGGCGCCGGCCATGTGGTTGGTGGTGGCAGAATTTACCCTGCCTTTGCTGGCTTTTGTGGGCCTGGCCAAATTTCTGGAAAAGGCTAAAAATGATCAGGGAAGAGATGATTTGAGGGTGAAGTTTCTCATTGCGACAGGTATTGCAGGGGGGATGTTGCTTCTGTTGTGGATTGCGGCGCCCATCATGTTTGATTTTACCAGCGGCAATATGGACCTCGACAACCTTGGCCGCATGTACGGACTGAAGCGCACGGATCCTCAGTTGCAAGACCTGATGAATGCCCTGCAGGACGACCGTCTGAGCATGTTGCGGGCAGATGCCCTGCGCAGTCTGGTCATTATTTTGATTGCGGCCGCGGCTTTGTATCTGTTTATTCTGGAGAAAATCAAGGTGAATGTGGTCTTGCCCGTGCTGGCCCTCCTTCTGGTTTTCGACCTGTGGAGCGTGAATGCCCGTTTCCTCAACGAGGAAGCTTTTATCAAAAAGCGTGACCGCATGGCTCAGGATCAGCCCACCCAGGTGGATCAGCAGATTCTGGCCGATCCGGATCCTTATTTCAGGGTTTTGAATCTCACCACCAATACCTTCAACGACGCCCGTACTTCCTACTTCCACAATCACATTGGAGGTTATCACCCGGCCAAGTTGAGACGCTATCAGGACATGATTGAGCGCCATCTTTCTGGTCAGATCAATCCGGCGGTGCTCGACATGCTCAATACGAAGTATGTGATTCAGAAACGGGGCGACAAAGTCGCACCTGCCAGAAATCCGGGCGCCATGGGCAATGCCTGGTTTGTGGAGAATATCCAATGGGTAAAAAATCCAGATGAGGAAATTGCCGCGCTTACTGGCTTGAAAGTAGGTGAAACCGCAGTCATTGATGAGTCCAAAATGAAAGATAAGGTAGGCAACTTCGTGCCTTCTCTGGACAGTACGGCCACCATCAAGCTGACCAGCTACGCGCCCGATGAACTGGTGTATGAGTCCTCCACCTCCAAAGACCAACTGGCCGTCTTTTCAGACATTTACTATAATGACAATAAAGGCTGGAACGCCTATGTGGACGGCAATAAAGTGAGCCATTTCCGGGTCAACTGGGTGCTGCGTGGTATGATCGTACCTAAAGGACAGCACAAAATCGAATTCCGTTTTGAGCCCACCAGCTATTACACGGGCGAGAGTATTTCACTCGCCTCCTCCATTATCCTGCTGATTCTGGTATTGGGCTCGCTTGGATTTACGATCTACAAGGAAGTCAAAGGGGAAGGGAGTTCTGAGGAAGAGGAGGCCTGAAAAATTAGCTGAATTCAATTAACGGACCTTTCTGAAGCCAGGGAGGTCCGTTTTTTTACAACATCCACCTCACCACGTCAAACGCCTCGGCATATTCCTTGCCAATGGCAATGCCGCGTACGCTCAACATGGAGCGGATAAAGGTTTCCTGCATGTAGGGGCGAAAACCCTGACTTTTGTACTGGGCGCAGGCCCGCACTTTGGCTTGCACGTCGCTTTCCTGCAGGGTCACGTAGGAGCGGGCGTGAAAAGTGATGTTGTTCCAGGGCATCTCATAACCCAGAATGGAGGCATTTTTGAAAGCGCGGATACCTTCCTGAGAAATGGTGGCGTGATCCTGGTGTATGTCCGTAGGTGCGGGCAGGATGACCAGATCAGGTTTGATTTTGGAGCGCAATTTCACCATGTCTTCCAGAATTTCCTGGCGAAACTGGGGGAAAGTGCGTACGTCGTAATCCAGGATGTGGAGTTGATTTTCGGGGATGCCCAGCTCGCGGGTGGCGGCTTTTACTTCAATTTCCAGCGTATTGGCGGGCAGACCTGCGGGCACGGATTTTTCGCAAATAGAAAACGCCACGTAGTGAACTTCTTTGCCTTCGGCCACCAGGCGGGCGATCGTGCCGCCGCAGCCCAGTTCGCCGTCGTCCGTGTGGGGTGCAAGCACCAGGATTACATTTTTATGGATCATGTGATTGTCATCAAAATCGGGCGACAAGTTATGTAATTTATCTCAAACCCGCTTGGCCCCGATCATCAAAGATCAAAGGCTGTTTCTGGCAAATCACCAATGATAATGGGAATCATCATGTTAGGAATTTTACCACAGAGGACACAGAGTTCACAGATAATCAGGAGGTTAAGGTTTTTATGATTAGTTAAATTATGGAAATTAATCCAAAGTTTTAGGGAGTTGAATTATCCTAAAAAGAAAGCCCTTCGGGATTACCAAAGGGCTTTTAGTTTTTGAGATTATCATTTATTAATCCTTCAATTCAAATAGCTCTTCTAATGCTTCTTTGAATTGGGGAACTATAGATTCGTAGAGCGACTTCTTATCCTCAGGGACATTTTCCCCATCGAGTGAGAATAAGTAGATGACTTCAGCAGGAACATTCAATACATCTGAAATTTTATCCAGCATTTCTTTGGATGGGGTTTGTTTACCGCGTTCCAGATTGGAAATGTACTCCTGTGTAGTTTCACATTGTTGAGCAAGTGCAGCCTGGCTAAGGCCACGCCTGTTGCGAATATCTTTTATAGAAAAACCTAAATTCATATTTAAAATTTTGCGGGACCATCAGGGTCCTCCACCAAAAAATTTGACAATAAACCAAATCATGTCAAAAAAATCCTTCCCCATCTTCATCAATAGTGCGGTTCTTTCTGCTTTTTTCCAGCCAGCCCCATTTTTATTTGTTTCTTCTGTTTTTTTACTCTGGAGGAGGTTTTCTGCCTCAAATTCACTGAGTTGAGAAATCCAAAATTGAATTTTTAAAACTTCTTCAGACGAGAATCGATCCTTTTCAATCAGGAGATCCTCAAGTCCTTTTTTCAAGTTTGCAACCATAATCATGTTGTAAAATATTTTGGCACCTTGGCCAAAATTGAATTTTTGCATTTGGACGGTTCATGGTAATAGGTTTTACTGAATTGTGTTGAAAAAAATGATCGTACAATTATATACAAAAAAAATATAATATACAAATAATATATAAAAAATTTTCAAACCCGCTTGGCCCCGATCATCATCATGTGGGTGACGGGGTAGGGAAGGGGAATAATTTTGCCTTTCACCTCCTCAAACAGGTCGGCGTGGCCGCGGTAACGGTTTTCGACCAGCCAGGTGTTGGTGTAGGGTTTGGAATTGGGGGTGATGTGGAAGCCCGTCTTCTCCAGGGCATTTTTGTAATCCTCGTAGCGCCAGAAGCAGAATCGTTCGTGCATTTCGCTTTGCCAGTTGTCCGCGTAATCTTTTTTGGAAATGAATTCCATGGCGTCGCGCAGGGTCATTTGGGCAAATTCTCCTTCTTCCGTTTTTTTCCATTCAAATACAATTCTCCCTTCACTTCCCGCCCTGAAATCTCTGGCAAAACGCAAAAAACGGCTTCTGGTGGAAAGTCCGCGCAGGAAGGCGGCCAGTTCGTCGCGGTTTGAAAATTCCTTTTCCCAGTTTTCATTGGCTCCGTCAGTATCATTCAATTTCAACAAAACCACTTTTTCAGGATCCTCTGGCCCGATCACGTCGCGGTTGATCCAGAGCCCGCCCGGGGCCAGTTCGTCGTAGCGATTCTGGATGAATTGGTATAAATCTTCGCGGTCTCCGTAGGATTCGATCTCGTGGGTGAGGGAAGAAGTGTGAATGGTATTCATTGAACCCGCATCAAAAGCCAGGCCCGTGACCGCGTTTTTCTGGGAAAAAAAGATGTAGGGACTGCCAAAATCGCCGCGCTCTTTGCGGGCAATGCATTCCTGATAAAGTTTGCGCGAAACCTCGATCCCAAAGAAATCGCATTCTCTCAAACCCTCCTCCCGACAGGCCAGTTTGATCCAGGATCCCACCGCGCAGCCAATGTCGCCAATGCGTCCAGGCTGGATGAAAGGCGCCGTTTCGCGGAATTTCAACTCGGCAATATCGTCCATCTGTCGCACATAGCTGTTGTAATCGCGGGTCTCGGTCAGGTCGCCGTCCGCGCCAATGATGTCGTCGTTGAAAAGCATCTGCACCTTGGCGCCCAGACGATATTTGGACCAGATCAGGTGAGAACCAATGTGCATGTCGTTCATGATCATGCGGTCGCTTTGCCATTTTTCACCCGCCCGGGCAATGGCTTCCACGATTTCCCAGGGCGTTTTGTCCAGCATTTTCAGGCTGCCGCGCTCCATCCGTTCCACAGGCAAAATGCGAAACCCGTGTTGCTCATACATTTCAAACACAGGCGACGAACAGGCCACCAGACAGTTTTCAGGAGTCAGGTCAATCTGGCCCTCGCTTTCATGGTGGATTTTTTTCAGGGTATAAGCCGCAAAATCATCCAGATGTCCCACGTCATCAATCCCAAAAACAAAGGTTTCCGTGCGCAGTTCCTGGCCAAAATCCAGCAGGGCCATGGCCCGCAGGTGAAAGGGAACGGGATTTCGTCGGGTGTTGGAGTGATTGGCAGAAGTCACGGGAAAGATGATGCGGGTCACCTTTTCTTTGATTCCCAGGGGTTTGCCGTCAATATCTGGCTCAAATTCCAATCCGTTTTCCACGATGCGATACAGGTATTTGAACTGGAAATCCGTGAGGAGGTGATGGCGGCCGGGGAAGAGGATATTCATTTTTTTAGATTTTAGATGGTCAGAGGATAGATTTTAGATAGGAGACTTTAGATTTCAGAGAGTGGTGGGTTTGGGTTATGGGGTAAAATTTAATGAGTTTTTGATTAGGAATGGAGGAATTCAGGTTGAAAAAGCCTGACCATCCCTATCTATCTTCTAAAATCTCTAAATCTAAAATCTACCAAGAAGACAATTAATCCAATTCCCAAAACCAGATAAGGGGCAATGAACCTCAATCTGTAGGAGATATAAACGAGGTGAAAGAGAAAGGGAATGGCGATCACGAGTGCGGGAATCAGGATTCGCCAGCGGCTGCGATCTTTCAGCCATAAAATTCCCCCTAACAAGGCCGTAGCAAAAAGGATCCAGTACAAAATGGGTACATACACGTTGAGGAAATCCGTGCTGGTCCAGATTTTGGGGATGTTTTCGTGGCTTTTGGCCAGGGAGAAGCCGTAAACGGCTTTCATGACGCTGTCTATGTACTGATTTTCTGCTTCAGGATGGTAATAATGCAGGCCGGGCGTGAAGCGGTATTCCAGGTAATTTCTTCCGTGGATGTCGGCAAAATTGTCCTGTACAAATTGCCTTTCTGCCTGCCAGAAGTGCTTCGCACTGATTTGCTGAGCGGCTGCGCCCCAAAGGCTGTCGCATTGTAAAATGGCCTTACCCACGGGCTCGCCCGCGGCTTCCCGTGCTGCCTGACAATCCTTGTAACCCAGATAAGCCAGTTCGCGGCGCTTTTCACGCAACGGCTCCAGTTGTCCATTTGGGAAAATGTAGGGATTCACATACGCCTCAAACTGAGGCGCATCAATTTCATCAGGATCGTATTGCGAACTCACAAAATCCCACAAAACCCGTCCTTTTACAGTGTAAAGTCCCCCCTCATTGATCAGGCTTTGCCCGATCAGCACAAAGAAATAGCTGGCTGCAAAGGGCAGAATGCCCAGCAAAAGATCGCGGACTTTATTTCGCCAGGAAGTTGCGGGTACCAGCAGAATCAATCCAAAGAGGGGCAGGAAAATATTGGCCGAAAGGCGGGCCAGAAAAGCCAGCCCCACCGCGGCTCCAAAAAGCAGGGCTCCCTGCCAGCTGGGTTTTTCCAGATACAAAATGAGCAGGCCGCTGAAAAGCAGTACAAAGCTGGTAAAGGAGCTGTCTGAGATGAGGGAAAAATTATAAAATGTGGTGACGGGTTCAATAGCGGCCAGCAGCAAAGCCAGCATAAAAAGCCCCAAGGATCTGATTTTGAGACTGAATAAAAAAAAGCTCACACAGCAGGCATAAAGCAGGATTTGCATGGAAATTACGAACCAGAGGTCGGGCCAGATTTTGGTCAGGGCGCCAAAAAAGAGGTTGCCAAAGGGATTGTGGTAAATACTCCAGCTGAACATGCCCTGGACATAGGAATTGGTGTCGAGTTCGTATAGGGGTGTACTGGCAATCAGGAGAATATACTGCACCACAAAGACCAGGGCAATGGCCAGGTAAAAGACTTTTTGGCGGATGATGTGGCGCACGGGATCCATGGGGAAAACGCAAGGTAAGTATTTCAAATGGGTTGGTTAAATTTACAGTCCAAAATACATTCCATGAACATCATGCAAAGGACATTTTCCTTCCTCGCCCTCCTTTTTCTCCTGTCCTGCGGACAGTTGCTTGCTCAGAACGGCTACGCCGTTCCCGTGGGACCCGGCCCCGAGGACATGGTCCTCGACACCCTCACAGGCGCCCCGCGCCTGATAATTGCCTGCACCCAGCGCCGCAAGGGTGAGCCGTATTCGGCCGAATTTTACGCCTTGAACATTGGCGAGAAGGAAGCCAAAATTCTGCCCCGCACGGGCGAACCCGAAGGCTGGAAAATCCACCTGCACGGACTCGACATCGTACGCAATAATGAGGGCAAAAACCTGATCTACGCCATTTCCCATGGCCTTTCTGAAGACGATCCCACCCAGTACATCCTTATTTACGAAGTGTTTGCCGATCACCTGGAGCTGATCCATTTCCTGGGTGACCCTGAGCACCTGCTCTCTCCCAACGACGTGACGGCCACGCCCGACGGCCGCATTTATGCAGGCAACGACTTTGGTTATGGATTTGGAATGATCGTGAAATTTCTCACAGGCGCCAAATCTTCCTCCATCGTCATGTACAAAGATGGAAAATGGTCCTTTGTGGCCGACAAATTGCGCTATGCCAATGGCATTCGGGTGCAGGGCGACCGGCTGTATTGCGCCACCACCGCAGGTGGGAAGGTCTGGAAATGGAACATTGACCCCAATGGCAACCTGGTGGACCGGGAGCTGCTGGTCGAAGGCCTGCAGGGCCTCGACAACCTCGATTTTGTGGATGAAAACACCCTGATCGTGCCCCGACACCCCGAAAACGGCAAATTTCTCAAACATCGCAAAGAGCCTGAAGCCCTTTCCCCCTCCTGGATCTACACGGTTGACATCGCCAACAAAGATTATAAACGCATCTTCATGGACGACGGAAATAACATTTCCGCCTGCTCTACTGCGATCCTGTTTGAAGGGAAATTATACCTGTGTCAGGTGTTTAATGGGTTTGTTTATGTAGCTGATACAGATGTGAGATGATTAGTTGGTAGATGATAGAGAGGGGAGGTCCGATTGGTAACGACTTCTATCTCACATCTAAAATCTCACCTCTAAAAGTCTTGGATGATTAGAGGTGGGAAATGATTGCGTATTAATTTAACCTGAGTTCGGGATAAATTTACAACTCAAGCGGTAAAAATTCATTTCGTCCGAATCTTACCGAAGGTTTGTTTGGGTAGAATCCATAGGCCACCAGTCCGGCGGTGATATTGACCATGAAATTTAATGGGCTTCTGTGCCGTGTATGTTGAATTTGCGAGATGTTTTTCAACTGATCGATAATGGTTTCTATGATGGCCCGTTTGCGGAGCAAGAGCTGATCAACCATGGGCATGAGTTTATTTTTCATGTTCTTTTGGATTTTGGTGATGAGTTGCAGCCCTTGTTCGAATAAGGGCTCGAAAAGATTCCTGGATATGTATCCTTTATCAGCGAAGAGCTTTCCCTGGAGTCCCTTTGCCAGGCTGGTCACTGTCTTAACATCTTTATCCGAAACATTGCCTGGAGTAAGGCACCATGCCAGAATACCGCCCTGGTCATTGACGATCAGGTGCAATTTGAAACCATAAAACCACCCCATTGAGCTCTTCCCTCGATCAGCTAAGTTTTTGAATACCTTGTGATTGTGAATCCGTTGATTCCTGCAGACTGCCAGGGTCGTACTATCAATGTAGGCAATCCCCGTCTGTTCTGCTTTTTGGACCAGAAGTTGATAATACATCAAGGGAAATAGTGCCCGGGGAGTAAGTTCGACGAAGCGCGAATAAGACACCAAATCAGGAAACAGATCTCGCATGTGCTCAGAAACATATTCGATATAGTAATGCTTAAAGCAGCGGAAGCCCTTGACATGGAAAAAAGCCAAAATGGTCATGATTTCAGCCATTGACAAACTCGTTTTCCGATTGGGGCGTTTGCCCTCGCAGGCGAGAAACCGTTGATGATATATAGGCTCAAATTCTTTCCAGAACTCGTCCATATCACAGAAAATATTAATAATTTGCTCTTCCAAAATGGTAACCTTCTTTGTTTATTGACGGACATCAACAACTTAGGAGGTTCCTTTTGGGAATCATTGGGCACTTTCCCAGACCTAAAGGTCACAAAATCAAATAATTGTACACTTTTCTGAACTTGGAGTTATCCCGAACTGAGGTTAATTTAAATGTACCTTCACCCATAATCATAACAACAAGGGAGGCAAATTACCTCCCTTGCTGAAAAATCGTATGAGTTAAAAATCAGTTTAGAATAAATTTTCGGGTTACAGAATTCTGGTTTGATTTGATTTGAAGAAAATAGACACCCTTGGTTTCATTGGATAAATCCAATTGAGTGGTCCAATTAAGGGAATTGAAAGAAAAGTTTTCCTTGCGAATGGTTTGACCCAGGGCATTCAAAACCAAAATCTGAACAGGTCCTTCATATTGCCAGTTGCTAACCTTCAAATTCAGCAGACTATTGGTTGGGTTGGGATAAAGTGAAATTTCAGGCCTTCCCTGAAAGGGTTTTGGATCTGAAAGGAGAAGAATTTTCACGGATTGGCAATCAGTTCCTGCACCGCAAGAATTTGTAGAAGTCAGGCAGACGTTGAAAATGCCTCCCTGAGTGTACGTATGAACAGGGTTTTGCTGGGTGCTGGTGGTACCATCCCCAAAGTCCCAATCCCAGGAAGTTGGATTGTCAGAAGATTGGTCAGTGAATGTCACTGTGAATCCATTAAAATTGTACGAATATGCAGCCACAGGAGAATTGCACCCGGTCGTGATGGAATTGCAAATGGTATCAGCCCCGCAGGCATTGCTTACCACCAGACACACCGTGTAGGTACCTGCAGAAGCATAGGTATGAGAAGGGTTTTGCTGGGTGGATGTTCCACCATCGCCAAAATCCCAGGCCCAGGAGGTGGCTCCTCCAAGGGTTCCAGCGGTAAAGGTGTACGCCAGATTATTTGCCGAATTGTTGAAGGAGGCGACGGGAGTAGTGCAACCCGTTCCATAGCAACTACCTGTCCAGCTAAGATTGAAGCTTGAGGGAGGATAGAAATCTGAATCATACCAGATAACATCATTGCCCAGGTAACGAAAGCGATTGGGCGCATTCTGGTCATTGGTAAGCATTTCTGCAAATACAATTGGAACTTCATATCCACCTCCAAAGTCAAAAGAAACAGGGCTGGCTTTGGGATAAAGAATTACATTTTTCCATATTGGGTCTGTCCTTCCCTAAAATAACTATACAACCTTCTTGTTTAACACTAATATAACTATACATTTTTATTTCCTATTACTGGAATAGCTAAACACTTAAAATCCCTCTTACTAAAATAGCTATACAGGGACTTCAGGATCAGTGGCTCTGCCCGCGGGCAGAGCCACTGATCCTGTGGTTTTTTCCTGCGCCTCCTTTCGCTGGTTTCTTGTGCGCGTATTTTTCCATCGTTTTTTTAGAGGGCCCGAGGTTTGGTGGGCTTCGGCAGGAGCCATCATATCGCAACTCAGGTGGGGCCGATCATGGTTGTAAATGTCGATTTTGCGCCCCGATGCCCGCTTTGCTCCAATGAGAGTTTCGAATTTAACGTTCAACCCCATTTCAACCTTTAGGATGCCATTTACCCTTTCTGCAACTGCGTTTTCGCGTGGATCACCGCTTTGGGTCATACTGACAGAGATCCCGGCTGCCTGAAGCGTTTTAACGTAGTTGTCACAACAATACTGGGACCCACGATCTGAATGATGGATCAAGCAATCCTTGCGGTCCTTCCACTGATTTAGCGCCATTTTTAAAGCCGTAATAGCCCCTTCATGGCCCATGGTCATCTCCAATGCCCAACCTACAATTTTGTGCGAGTAAGCATCTGTGATAAGGAAGAGAAAACAAAAATCACCTTTAAGCCTGATGTAAGTGATGTCAGACACCCATAATTGATTGGGGCCGTTCGTTTGGAAGTCTTTAATCTGGTTGGGCCACTTTCGCATCCAGTGGTCGCTCCAGGTTGTCTTGGGACGATATCGCCTCAGAGGGCGAACCGTCATCTGGTATGAGGCCAATAGAGCATGTAAACCATCTCGTCCCATTTTGATGCCTTCTAATTCGAGCTTAGTTTTCAGCATGTGATGCAACTTCGGGGTGCCAATCCGGGGTTGGTCCTTGCGAATTAGCCGTACCATTTCAAGAACCAAGGTGTAATCTTTGATTTGTGCATTTTTGCGCCTATTTCGGTCATAATATGCCAGGCGACTTTTACCAAACAGTCCACACAATCTCTCTATGGAGAGCTGGGAGTAACGCTCTTTCATTTTTTCAACTGTTTGGTACCAGACTTTTTTCTGATTTTTATCTCAAGCTCCTCCTCAGCCACTTCAATTAGGGACTCAAGGCCCAGAACTCTTAGTTTGGCATCTTCAAGTTCTTTGCGCAAACGTGCGTTCTCGGATTCCAAGGATTCTGTTTCAGGCTTCTCACTGCCTGTTTGGGACGGTTTTGACATAGGGGAACAAGATGATAACTCCGCTGCTTTCATCCAACGGTGAATTACTTGCACATAGTTGATATCGTACTTCTTAACAGCCTCTTCAATAGTCAACAAACCAGAATTAATCTCATGAATTATCCGCAGCTTGAGAGCTTTGTCGTATTGCCGAGTAACCAGGCTACGTCCCGCAGCGACCACAGAACGCCACTGCTGAATTGCATACGTACTGACCCCGTATTTTTGGGATGCCTCAATGCCAGTCATTTTACCTGAATCTACCAACTCAACAATCATTCGCTTAACAGCAGGCGACTTTCGATGTTGAACACTTAAATCTTTTTTAGAATTTGAATTACTTTTTGATTTTGCCATCACTTTCAAGGTTGCGAAAGTTGTATAGCTATTTTAGTAAAAGACAGTCTGACGCGGTAATATTTCGAAAACAAGTTCTGTATCCGTCCGTGACCCGATAGGCAGTGGTTATGAAATTGGGAGCCATATTTCTTTGCTCGCCAAACCCTATCAGGATGGTGTCTGAATCTACCCAGCCGTAAAAAATGTGGGTACCTTTCCGGTTGCGTGAAATCTGAGGACAATTATCCATGTATAACCTATCGCCTTGAGCATCTGGCTTGCCAAATTCTCCCCTGAAAGTTAGCACAGGAGCCAGATATACCACCTCCCAGGTTTGCCCTCCATCAGTAGAGGTAATATCAGCCATAAACTTCTCGTGAGCACTGAAAATTGAATATTGGGGAGGATTCTGATTGCCAGAGAGCGTTCCATTTCCAATCACTGTAATAAGATGAGGATTACCATATACATCCACCACCAGGTCACAATCAAAACCCGTGGTTGGACGTCCGGTACCTAAGGGATTGCCATTTCCATCCATCCAAAAAGAAGTCAGGGTGTCCTTGATCCAGGCAAATTGACGTAAGTCAATTTCAACAGGATTTCCCCAGGTTGTACCTCCATTTGTACTTCTCATGAAAATTGGGGAAAGCAGGGAATCATGCCCGCCGTTAAGATCTCCCAACCAGGCTACCCAACCTGTGTCACCTTTGGGTGAAAAAGCTGCATTCATGCCATAATAAATGGGATTTCCGTTATTCCAGGCCTTAAAGTTGTTGGCAAATTTCTGCGTTTGAATGCTCCATTGAACATCCTGTGAACTGCTGGAATAAGTACCTTTGAAAACATAAACTGAGTCAATTCCATTAAATGAAGGGGTGAGTTTGCTGGATACAGCCCAGTATTCTCCATGTTTTCCCTGGCAAAAACCCATTGGATAAAGGTCTGCTTTCCCTCCCGTGAAATTGTAGTGTTCTGAACTTGTACTGGAACCTAAGGAACAGGCCCCTGCAATGTGGCCATCAGGAAGCTGGCTGCCCAATCCACCTGCCAACCAGATCAGTTTGGCATTGGAAGGGGTGGTATTACCAGCCGGGTTGAATAAAGCAGCCTGTGGATAAGCTGTATTCACGGTTAAATTGGGATTCAGAGGACCAATGTTTGAAGTAAAGCTGGCGCCCCCATCTGTTGAGTAGTCATATCTCAGCAGATATTCTGATCCCGAATTTTGCGAATCATCTTGTCTGTGAATAAAAATAACCGTGTTCAGGGAATCATCTGCGATCAGGCTGTTGGCTTCCAATTCAGTGATGGTGAAAATATCACCTGATCTTCCCATAGGAACAGGATTGACCTGAGCCAGCCCAAGGCAAATATTAAACAATAAAATTGCGGA
Source organism: Bacteroidia bacterium (assembly GCA_020635905.1). GTDB lineage: Bacteria > Bacteroidota > Bacteroidia > J057 > JADKCL01 > JACJYV01. The sequence goes on along the minus strand of JACJYV010000002.1, from coordinate 430,483 downwards.
TAGGAATAAGATTCTCTTCATGGTAATTCAGGTATTAAGTTAAATTGTACAGAAAACGGTAATACACAACACTTGCTGGGCTTAAGTAAGTAAAAATTGAAATAAATTCAAACAAAAAGGCCAGTTAGCCGTCAGAATTGTGAACGGTTGTATTGGCTAAAAATCAACGAAAAAGCGACAAACCTTTCTGTTTCACCTCTCAATGATCCTACGCATAATCTACCGCCCTTTTCTCCACCTCCGCGATGATTTCCTTTACTGTTTCCTCCAGTTCGGGACCCATTTTCAGGTATTCGTTCGGGTACTCATCCTGCATGTAGTACATAAGGGCGTACCAAATGGGCTTGAAGCGGTCTTTGAGGTGAAGGGCTTCGCCCTGGGGGGAGGTGAAGAAGTTTGCGAGTTGGGAGAATTCTTTTTTTGCAAGAAGTTGAAGGAATACATCGTCCAGATTCAAAAGCCCCCGTCTTTCAGTTTCTATGATTTCTGATTTGGCTTCTTCGAAGAAGTCGAATTTGATTAATTTGGCCAACCACTGGGAAATTAATTCAGAACCAATTGAGTTAAGAAGATCTGTTGTATTTTTTTGTGGATTAAGAGATTGGATAAATTTCTGATTGATATAGACATACTTTAGCGATGAATTAAATTCAGTCTCATAAAGATTCTTGATATCTGTTTTCGTTCCTTCGAAATTCATTATTTGGAAAAAAAGAGCTGGCCAAAATTCATTATTAGCTAAACTCGTCATTAGATGAAGTGCCATATCTTTTTCTACTCCATAAAGAACTTGGGCAACCATAAACGCAACAATTTTTTGGGATTGGCTAGCAGCCATTATTCCTAATTCAAAAAGGATTTCCCACCTTTTTGTTTTAATAAAAAGTCCCGAAAGCAAAATGAAATACCTTTTAGAATTACCATCACTGAGCCTCCAAATGAGTTCGGTCGCGATTTCCTGATTGTCTTCCTCAAGAGATAAAAGCGCCATATTTACGAATAGTTGCTTTTTTTCGAGGGGATTCATGCCATCAAAAGCTGTTTTATTTTCCTGGTACTGTTTTAACATCACCCTACTTAATAAGTTCAAATCCTGTTCACCATCAAATTCGCTTCTGGAATAAGATTTAAGCAAGTCAGGGGATTTAGATTTTAAAAATTTAAGCGTCTCGAAAACAAGCTCAGATCGTTCTTCTGTGGGCAAATGTTTTGCAGAACTCAGTGCCAGACTCAAATCCAATCCTGCCATCACATCATATAAACCACCTTTCAAAGCCTCCACATGCTTCCTTGCCCGATCTACAATCCCAATCTCATCACACCAATCTTCAAAAAAGCGGGTTAACCAGACCACCCTTTGCTTGTCGTTTCTTCTGCCCTGGCGCATCAGGTACCAAATATTGAAAAACCGCTCTTTTATTCTGTAAAGGTGGTTTTTGGTATTGGTTGGCACTTTTTCCACAATGTCATTATCCACCAATTGGCTCAGTTGGGCGGAAACTACTTTGCTGGCCAATCGGGTTTTTTCGGCAATCTCTTTGGTGGAAATGGCATCCCATTGCAAGGCAATGACATTCACGATGGTTTGCTGCTGAGCAGGCAGATCGTCCATTCTGTGCTTGTACAAAGGAGTTACCCGGTCCAGAATCTTTTCCAGATCCTCAAATGCCTCTCCTTTTTCGTAATCCACAAAGATTTCAAACATGAGCACCATGGTGCGAATCACCCCCCCTGTAATTCTGCGCAGGGCCTCCACCCGACCGGGTTGTTCTTCAAGAATAGTTTTAATTTGCTCCTGTTTGTAATCCTCTCCAAGTTTGAGTAATAAGGCATCTGCTTCTTTTCGACTTAAACCTTGAAGCTTTTCCCGTTTGAAAAACTCAAACAAAGGCTCTTTATAATCAAAAAAGGCTTCCATGACCACAGAAGAGGCCGCAATCAGGCGCAGGTCGGCACAGGTGGTGAGCACCTCACGCAAGCGCTGGTTTTCGTGTTTGTCGAATTTGGAAAAAATGTCTCCAAAGTTGTCAATGAAGAGAATGAGTTTCTTGTCTTCCTTTCTGGCGCGCTGGATCAGGAGTTCAAAAGCGGCTTTTTCGTACAATTCCTCGTCTTTGAGCTTGTCGTACAAATCATCCATTTCATCGTGGAGATTGGAAAACCCAGGCTCTTTATCAGAAAGAATTTCAGCGACCTTTTCCCACATTTTGTACAGTTTTGAAATGCTGTATTCCTCCTCATTGAAAATCACTGGGAGCAAAACCTGGTTCAGCTCAGGATCATCCTGGATGCTGTAAGCCAGTTTCAGCAGCATACTGGTTTTGCCCATACCCCTCTGGCCTTCAATCAGGTAATGTTGCTGAGGCACAGACATATCAGCATCTTTGATGTCTTTGAAAATGCGTTCGAATTTGGGAAGACGAACCACAAAGGAATCATGCAACTTTTCTTTGGAAAGGTTACCAGGATTATAAATGGAGGCGACTGTTCTTTGTACCATGGTGAGTTGAGTTATTCTGAGACGTATTTTTTCCACCACAATTGCAGGATGGGCGAAGTGAAGCGATATTTTTTGTCAAGAGGGGTGATGTATCCGTCGAATTCGAGGGATTCCAAAACCCGGGCTCCTTTTTCAGGAACCTTTGACTTCGTGGCGAGGGTTAGAATCTCAGATTTGTCTAAATCATTTTGTTCGGCAATCAGACCCAATATTTTCAGGGCAAACTTATATTCTGTGGCCGAAAACCTGCTTTCAAGGCGGGTGAAATAAGACTCAAAATAGATGTTGTTTCGCAGGTTTACCATTTTTGAAATGGCATCATCCACATCTTTGGGTGTGATTGTCTTCTCTTTGCTTTCATAAATGTCAATTAATTCCTGAATAGCGAGTTGAAGGAAATGGGGAATCAACCACTCCACTTTTTGAAGCAAATGGGGGATTACCTCCTGCTCAATTTCCAGGGAATATTCTTTCAGAATTTTCTGGCTAAAATCCAGTGCTTCCTTCTCGGAAAGAGGGGGAACTTCAATGATATTCAAATCATTGATCACGGCCAGTGAGGAAAATTTTTTGACTACTACTGGCAGGCCAATGGAACCTGTATAAATAAACTGGATATTTTGATTGGCACTTTGCCTCAATCCACGATTGGTTCTTAGGAATTTTTCAGCAACCTCATTTCCTTGCTTTTCACTGATGTTCTCAATGACCTGCGGAAACTCGTCGATCATAATGACGATTTTCTTGTCCACGGGCTCTAATTTCGAAACCAGATTTTCAAGTGCCTCGTGAAAGGTAATTTTTTCACCATCATTCAGTTCAATTCCTTGACCAAGAATTGTAATGCTCTTTATTCGCCCTAAGATACTTTTACCAAAAGTCTTGGATTGTTCCAGTCGTTTGGATGCTGCCGAAATTGCATTGCTTCTCAATAGTTTGATAAATAATTCCTGGAAAAATTCTTCAGGATCATCAATGGCCTCTACGAAAACATATACAAATTCGAATCCCTCCCGAGGCTGATCCTCCAAAAAGCGCATAATGGAAGTCTTTCCTACCCGTCTTGGGGCTGCCATATATAAGTTAGAGCCGCTTTCAAGACGACGGTAAAATTTCTCTATCAGCTTGGGGCGCTTGTAAAAATCTTTTCCTCTGGGGGTTTGTCCGACTACGTTTTTCATTTATGACAATAGATTTATTGTCATAAATGTAGTAACAATATTTTTATTGTCAAAAACTTGGCAAAAATTTTATTGTCAACCCGTCTCCTCTGCGCTTTACACTAACCCCAATTCTCAACTACATCTAACCACCCCTCTCTCACATCGAAAATCTCACAGCGAAGCGCTCTAAAATCTCAATAATAATACTCCTTATCCGCCGCCTGATTGTAAATCAAAAAGGTCCAGCCCAGCTTGAAGCCGTAGAGCAAATCCAGACGGTTGGGAAATTCGGTCTGGCCTGAGTCGAGGTTGACGCTGCGGCGGCTTTTGGTGAAATTCTGCGAAAATTGCATGCCCAGGTGAAAGTTGACCAGGCGATTGCGGGAAAAATAGCGAAAGCCAAAGCCTTCCACCAGACCAAGTCCGTTGGTGAGGCGGTCGTAGCCTTTATTATAAGGCTTGGCTACTGCGGGCGCATCCTGCCCGATGGCTTCCAGATGAATCTTATGCTGGATAAACTGGGTGCCTGCTTCCACATAGAGTCCACTGTTGGGATTAGCTGGAGAAATGGGAAAAATTTTCCCCACCACCAACGGAATTACATAGCCCCGTTCATAAAACCTGACCTCGGTCAGTTTGCCGTCTGTACCCGGAATCAGGCCGTTATAGGCGTTGCGTTCCACGTTATAGAGCATGGTCATCACATTCCACCCGACCGAGTCCTTCACCTGGTTGCCAAACAGCCCCTGCCAGCTTCCCAGCACATAAAAATTACTGGGCCATTTCCAGCCAATGCTGGCTCCCATGGTATTGGTAAACCCAAAACGGTCCTTAAGGTCACCCCCGGGTGCGCTCGCATAATATTCCATGTTGATCATCCCAAAACCAATCGCAGAGTCGCTGATGCTGACCTGCGCCTTCAGTGAGGCTGTGGTGAGGATGAAAAGGAAAAATAATAAGCTGCTTATGCGCGATTTCATGCCAAATTCTTTAATTTCGCCCTTCCAAAGGGTTGAGCTTGAGAATCATTGCTGAAAAGAAATTTTTTCAAACGAATCTCAGTTGATCCCGTAAAAAAAGTTCTTTATCAGTGAATTTCCCAAATCAAATACCTGTCTTCCATAACACACTTGGGACGGGTTTTATTTCAAAAAGGAAATTTGCCTAAAAATAATGAATCAACCCAATACCTGCGTATGACAGGGGAGAAATCCTACTTTGTGCACGAATCTGCTTATGTAGATGAACCTTGCGAAATCGGCAAGGGGACCAAAATCTGGCACTTTTGCCACGTCATGAAAAATTCCCGCCTGGGTGAAGATTGCGTACTGGGCCAGAATGTGCTGGTGAGTTCAAATGTGACGTTGGGGAATAATGTGCGGGTGCAGAATAATGTCTCCATTTACACTGGAGTTACCTGCGAAGACGACGTTTTTCTCGGTCCCTCCATGGTATTTACCAATGTGATCAACCCACGGAGTGCCGTGCAGCGCAAAAATGAATTCAAGGAAACCATCGTCGAAAAAGGGGCGAGTGTGGGAGCGAATGCCACCATCATTTGCGGAAATCGCATTGGAAAATATGCCTTCATTGGCGCAGGCGCCGTGGTGACCAAAGACGTGCGTCCTTACGCCCTGATTGTCGGCAATCCTGGCCGGCAGTTGGGATGGATCAGCGAATACGGACACAGGCTGAAATTCGACGACGAAGGCTACGCCAAATGTCCGGAAAGCGGGCAAAAATACAGGTTAATTGTAGATGAAGTTGTAAAATTAGAAGAATGAAGGATGGGTTTTCAGGCCCTGGGAGTTAGATTATTTCCAGAAATTCCTAATACCCAACCCCTGATTCCTAACACCTAAAAATAATGGCAGAAACAAAAATGCAAATTCAAATGGTCGATGTGCTCGGCCAATACCGCAAGATCCAGGAAGAAGTGGACCGGGAAGTGCTGAAAGTAATTACCTCCGGGCAATTTATTAACGGTCCCTGGGTGCAGAGTTTCAAGGCGAATCTGGCTGAATATTTGGGCGTAAAATACGTCATTCCCTGCGGGAATGGTACAGATGCCCTCCAGGTGGCGCTCATGGCCCTCGACCTGAAACCCGGCGACGAAGTCATCACCGCGGCCTTCACCTTCGTAGCCACGGCCGAAGTTATTGCCCTGCTGGGCCTCAAACCCGTGTTTGTGGACATTGATCCCGCCACCTATACCCTCGACCCGGCCAAAATTGAGGCTGCCATTACGCCCCGCACCCGTTGCATCATTCCCGTACACCTCTACGGCCTTACGGCCGACATGGAGGCCATCAACAACATTGCCAAAAAGCACAACCTCTTCGTGGTGGAAGACGCAGCCCAATCCATTGGCAGTGATTACACCTTTTCAGATGGTCGCAAAGGAAAATCAGGCACCCTGGGCGACATTGGTACTACTTCCTTCTATCCCAGCAAAAACCTGGGCGCCTACGGCGACGGCGGGGCCATCTTCACCAACGACGACGTTTTGGGAGCCAAATTGCTGGAAATCTGCAACCACGGATCCAAGGTTAGATACTACCATTCATCCATTGGGGTAAACAGCCGTCTGGATTCCATGCAGGCTGCTGTTCTGGACATTAAGCTCCGTCACCTCAATGAATACAATAAGGTCAGGAATGCGGCAGCTGCTGGTTACAACGCCCGCTTCGCAGGAGTGAAAGGGTTGATTACTCCCCACATTCCCGCCAATGCCACCCACGTATTCCACCAGTACACCGTTCGCATCCTGGAAGGCCGGGCCAAACGCGACGCCATGCAAAAAGCCCTCCAGGAACGCGGAATTCCTTCCATGATTTACTATCCTGTGCCCCTCCACCTGCAGGAAGCCTACCTCTCTGATGCCTGTAAAGAAGGCGATTTGCCCCTGACCGAAGAACTGACTGGCCAGGTGATCAGTCTGCCCATGCATTCAGAGTTGGATGAAGCACAAATTGACTATATTGCAAACCATTTTTTGGAATGCTATAACCAATAATTGAAATACAATCGTTCATGAATGTTTCTGTAATCGGAACTGGTTATGTTGGACTTGTGGGAGGCACCTGCTTCGCAGAGTCTGGAAACAACGTCATCTGCGTTGACAATAACCAGGATAAACTTGCCAAGTTGAAAGCGGGGATCATCCCCATTTATGAGCCCGGCCTGGAAGTGCTCTTCGAGCGCAATATCAAAGAAGGAAGACTTACTTTTACAGACGACCTCAAAAAAGCCGTGGACCATGCTGAGGTGATTTTCCTGGCTTTGCCCACCCCTCCCCGCGAAGACGGCTCCGCAGATCTCCAGTATGTGCTGGACGTGGCCCGCAAAATCGGCCCCATGATGACCAGCTACAAAGTGATCGTCAATAAGTCCACCGTGCCTGTGGGTACCGCTGACAAGGTGCGCGAAACCATTGCCGCCCATGCCCACGTCGATTTTGACGTGGTTTCCAACCCCGAATTTTTGCGGGAAGGCGCTGCAGTGGAAGATTTCATGAAACCCGAACGGGTGGTGATTGGCACCCAGTCTGACCGCGCCCGCAAAGTGCTCGAAAAACTCTACCGCCCCTTCGTACTTTCGGGCAACCCCATCATATTCATGAATGAGCGCAGCTCAGAGCTGACCAAATATGCCGCCAACTCCTTCCTGGCCACCAAAATCTCATTCATGAATGAAATTGCCAACCTGTGCGAGAAGGTGGGTGCGGACGTGGATATGGTGCGCAGGGGCATTGGTTCAGATTCCCGCATTGGCAAACGCTTTCTTTTTGCGGGGGTGGGTTATGGCGGATCCTGCTTTCCCAAAGACGTATCAGCCCTCTACAAAACCTCCATGGCTTACGGCTATGACTTCAGCATCCTGGAAGCAGTCATGAGGGTCAATCAGGTACAAAAATCTGTTTTGATCGAAAAAGTGATCAGCCAGTATGGCACTAACCTGAGCGGCAAAACCTTTGCCGTGTGGGGACTGGCCTTCAAACCCAATACAGACGATATCCGCGAAGCACCTGCCCTGGTGATTGTCGAAAAACTCCTCGAAATGGGTGCCAAAGTGCAGGGATTTGATCCCGAAGCCATGGAGCAGGTCAGGATGTACACCGACCTGAAATTTGACATGGTGGAAAACCAGTATGACGCGCTCAAAGGGGCCGACGCCCTGCTGATTGTGACCGAGTGGAATGAATTCCGCAGCCCTGATTTCGACAAGGTAAAGGCCCTGCTCAAAGAGCCCGTGGTATTCGACGGACGCAACGTGTACGACCTTGACCAGATGAGTCAGATGGGATTCTTTTATGCGTCCATTGGCCGCCAAACCGTTGACGCCCGGGTAAAAGCATGAGCGCGGGTCTGAAAGGAAGAATACTTATCACAGGTGGAGCAGGATTCCTGGGCTCCCACCTGGCCGACCGTTTCGTCAACGGCGGGTATGATGTGATTGTGATGGATAATTTCCTCACGGGAAGTCCGGACAACATCGCTCACCTGATTGGCAAGCCCAATTTCAAATTCATCCACCACGACGTGACCGAGTTTGTCTATGTGGAAGGAAATCTGGATTATATCCTGCATTTTGCCTCGCCGGCCAGCCCCATTGATTACCTGAAAATGCCCATCCAGACCCTCAAAGTGGGTTCCCTGGGCACCCACAAGCTGCTGGGCCTGGCCAAAGCCAAAAAGGCCCGCATCCTGATTGCCTCCACCTCTGAGGTCTATGGCGATCCCGAAATTCATCCCCAAAAGGAAGAATACTGGGGCAATGTCAATCCTATCGGGCCCCGCGGCGTGTACGACGAAGCCAAACGCTTCATGGAAGCCATGACCATGGCCTACCACCGTTTCCACGGAGTGGAAACCCGCATTGTGCGCATTTTCAATACCTATGGCCCCCGCATGCGCCTCGACGATGGCCGCGCTCTGCCCGCATTTGTGGGCCAGGCCCTGCGTGGCGAAGACATTACCGTGTTTGGGGATGGCAGCCAGACCCGCAGCTTTTGCTATGTGGACGATCTGGTCGAAGGAATTTACCGCCTGCTGCACAGTGACCACACGGACCCGGTCAATATTGGTAATCCCGACGAGATTTCAATTCTTGATTTTGCCAGAGAGATCATCCGCATCACGGGTACTGAAAGCAAAATCATCTTCAAAGATTTGCCCATGGACGATCCCAAGGTACGGCAGCCCGACATTACCAAAGCCCGCTCTTTGCTGGGTTGGGAACCCAAAGTGGATCGCAAAGACGGATTGCAAATCACGATTGACTATTTCAAAGGAAAGGTTCATGCCGTTCACCAAGCTTGAAGAACCCATACCCGGATTGATTCTGATCCAGGCCCGGCATTTTCCCGATGCGCGGGGGTATTTCAAGGAATCCTATAATAAAAAAGACTTTGCCGCCCAGGTTGGGATTGAGGCAGAATTTGTGCAGGACAACCTGAGCTTTTCCACCCGCGGCGTGTTGCGGGGACTGCATTTTCAGGCCCCTCCCTATGCCCAGGGCAAGCTCGTTTCCGTGCTCAAAGGGCTGGCCCGCGATGTCGCGGTGGACATTCGCAAAGGTTCACCCCATTATGGCCAGACCTACTGGGTGGATCTTTCCGGGGATAACCACAAAATGTTGTACGTTCCTCCTGGCTTTGCCCACGGCTTTGTGGTGCTTTCAGAAGAATGTATTTTTCATTATAAATGCACCAACTTCTACCACAAAGACGCCGAAGGCGGCCTCATGTGGAACGACCCCGATCTCAACATTGACTGGGGCCTCACAGAAGGCATTGAAATATCAGATAAAGATAAACTGAACAGCAGTTTTGCTGAATTTAGTTCGCCCTTCGGGGAGATGTGAGACAAACAGATGTGAGAAATTAGATAATAGAATTTAGATGCAGGTGATTTAACACAACTCTCTGAATTCTAAAATCTCACCATCTGAAATCTAATAAAAAATGAAAGGCATAATCCTCGCCGGCGGGTCCGGCACCCGCTTACACCCCCTGACGCTGGCTATCAGCAAGCAGCTCATGCCCGTGTACGACAAGCCCATGATCTATTACCCCCTCTCGACCCTGATGATTTCGGGCATACGGGAAGTGCTGATCATATCCACTCCTGAGCATACCAGCCTCTTTGAGACCATGTTTGGAGATGGCAGTGATCTGGGGATGCGCATAGAATACGCCATTCAGCCCGAGCCCAAAGGCCTGGCCCAGGCCTTTACCATTGGGGAAAAGTTCATTGACGGCGACGATGCGGCCTTGATTTTGGGGGATAACATTTTCTACGGCGCCAACCTTTCCAAAGTGCTGCAAAATGCGGCCCAAACCGTGCGCGAAGAGGGTGGAGGCATGGTTTTTGCCTACCACGTCAGTGATCCCGAACGCTATGGCGTAGTGGAATTTGACAAAGGGGGTCAGGCCATTTCGATCGAGGAAAAACCCAAAAATCCCAAAAGTTCCTTCGCGGTGCCGGGCATTTACTATTACGACAAAAACGTGGTTGAAATCGCCAAAAACCTCAAACCTTCTCCCAGGGGCGAACTGGAAATCACGGACATCAATAAAATCTACCTGGAGCAGGGCAAACTGCGTGTATCCATCCTCACCCGCGGCACGGCCTGGCTCGACACGGGCACCCACGAATCCCTGCTTCAGGCGGGAAATTTTGTCCAGATCATTGAGGAAAGGCAGGGCCTGAAAATTGGCTGCATCGAGGAAGTTGCCTTCAGAATGGGTTACATTGACGTGCCCCAGATGAAAAAACTCGCCGAAAAATACCTCAAATCAGGCTACGGGGTGTATTTGCAGGAAATAATCAAGGAAAAAGATATTAGACGGTAAGATTTTAGATTTCAGATAGGGTGGGATTATTCGTCTGATCTGTCATCTAAAATCTCCAAATCTGACATCTATGAAGAAGAGCGTTCTCATATTCACCTATTACTGGCCGCCGGCCGGGGGTGCGGGAGTGCAGCGCTTTTTGAAATTTTCCAAGTTTCTGGGTGAATTTGGTTGGCAACCCATCATCGTCACGGTCAAAAATGGAAGTTATCCTACCCTGGATTATACCCTGGAAGCTGATATTCCCGCAGAGGTTGAGGTATTCAAAACCAATACCTTTGAGCCGTTTACCTGGTATAATTTGCTGAGGGGAAAAAAGGGCAAGCAGATTCCCTCGGGTATGACAGGAATTGGCACTTCCAAATCCCTGTTTCAAAGATTTGCCCGCCATGTGCGCGGCAACTGGTTTATCCCCGATGCGCGGGTGGGCTGGAAGAAATTTGCCATCAAAGAGGGGCGGAAAATCATCCAAAGCCATGCTGTAAAGGCAATTATCACCACAGGACCGCCTCACAGCACCCACCTGACGGGTCTGGCCCTGCAAAAGGAATTTGGATTGCCCTGGATTGCGGACTTTCGCGACCCCTGGACCGACCTGTTTATTTACGAATTTCTGCCCAGAACAGCCAAAACCCTGGAAAAAGACCGCAAGCTGGAAACTGAAGTACTGGCCACAGCCGACACCACCCTGACGGTTTCTCTGGGTTTGAAACGGGAATTTGAAGCCCGGGCCCGCAAAATTGAGGTGCTGTATAACGGCTACGACGAAGAAGACATTTACCAGGGAGAGCCTCTTAAAACGGAGTTTTTTACCCTGGAATACATTGGCAATTTCAAACCCAACCAGAATCTCCCCGTATTGTGGCAAGTGCTTAAAAATCTGATTGATACAAATGCTGATTTCAGGCAATACTTCAGGTTGGAGTTTACGGGTAAAATTGATGGATCTGTGCTGGAAAATCTGAAACAGGCAGGATTAGAGTCCAATTTGCAGGTCAATGGATTTGTGTCTCATGCTGAGGCCACCGCCAAAATGGGTGGAGCGGGCATGCTCCTTTTTCCCATCCCCCAAACCAAGGGAAACCGCGGCATCATTACGGGAAAAATCTTCGAAAATATGGCCTGTCAGACGCCCATGCTTTGCATTGGCCCGGCAGATGGCGACGCAAGCCAGGTTTTGGAAAGTGCAGGCAAAGGCCCCATGATCGACTACCAGAACGGGGAAAAAATGCAGGAAATCCTGCTGGAAAAGTTCAACCAATGGCTGGCCAATGGCAAAATCCAGGTCAAAGACAACCAGGAGGGCTTCAAAAAATATTCCCGCTATTCCCAGACCGGCCTGCTGGCCCAAATCCTTGACCAACTGACTGCATGAAAACAGAAAGAATAAAGCTGGATACCTTTGTCAACCGCGATGATTTTTATCCTCGACTGGAACTATTGCTGACGGTCAAAAGCTTTGATTTACAAGCGATTCGCCAACGATATATTGCTTCCAAGCAGAACAAATCCGGCAAGGCAGGCTCCGTTGAACGGCGCAAGGTAAGCGAAGGTGGTCTGGTGTATGTGGCGATTGAAGGGGGAAAAATTGTGGAGGAACGGGTGCTGGCAACCCTGGCTGAGCCCCGTGGCATTCAGGTTCAAGGCGATTTATTGGGAATTTCCTCAGAAAACACCATTTACCTGGCTACGCCTCAGGGAACCCGCAGCATGACCCATCCCTGGTTCAGCTACATTCATACCCTTGATTTTAACCCAGATCGCACGCGTTTTGTGGTGGCATCCTCGGGGTTGGATTGTTTGTTCGAATTTGATTTGCATACCCTGGAGGTAACCTGGGAATGGTTTGGTTGGGAAAATGGCTTCCAGATTGCCCATGATCCGGCCACCAACTCAGAGATTCGCCTGACCCGCAAGCCCGCAGAAGCGGCCGAATTCGCCCGCCAGGAAATCCACCACCTGCTGATCTCTGATCCGCAGGCCCAGGTTTTGCCTACGGCAAAACGGGCTGCATTCATCAATTCCGTGTGCTACGACACGGAAAATCCGGGCCAGTTGCTGGCCACCTTTTTTCATGAAGGCGCAGTGTATGCGATTGACATGGCTTCGGGCGAAGCCCGAAAGGTGCTGGGCGGGCTGAAAACCCCGCATGGAGGGCGAAATTTGCAGGGCAAATTTTTTGCAACCTCCACGGGCTCGGGCGAGGTCGTGATTGGGAATCCAGCGGAAGAAATCCGCTATGATTTTGCCGGGCTGGCTGGCAAGCCAGCCGAACTGGGAGAACTGGAATGGCTGCAAAACAGTGTCCAGATGGGCGAAAACTTCATTACCATTGATTCCAACCGCACTTCTTTGGTCATTTTCAATCCCCGCCAGCAGATTTATTCCCGCATTCCCTACAACCACGACTGGGCCGTGCAGGACATCGTGCAGCAGGAAGGCATCACCCAACTCGTGAATGGACCGCTGATGAGCAGTCTGCTTGAAAAAGTAAAAAAATAAGAGGAAAACGGCTTATTTCCGTTTTTTGGCCTTTTTGCAGTCAGAATTGAGGGTTTCCATCAGGGGAGGAATGCTGGCAAAGCCATTGATAGCAGCTTCAGGAGCCGTCAGGTCAATTCCACCAAAAGCAGCAGGCAATTCGGCGATTTTGGCTTCCAGTTTATTCAAATTGGCACCCATTTTATCCAAACCCGCCAGGCTGAATTTGAATTCAAGATCCGTCTTTTTCAACAAACCATTGACCGTGCTTTCGCCCTTTTTCATCATGGTTTTGATGTTTTTTTCCAGACCTACCATTTTCAAAGCCTCCCAAACGGTTTTGGAAAGGGCTTCTTCAATGGTGGCTTCCACTTTTTCAGCGCCTTCCATGATAGTATCCACACTGATGCTGATGGTGCGGGTTTTGGTACGGGTGGGATTTGACCAGGTCGGGGCAGGATATTTGAATGTGTGGCTGAAACCTGAATTCAACAGATTGCGCAGTTCGTCCATGGGGGCGATCAGGGCATCCAGATTATCTTCAAAATCGGCAGAAAGATCGTCCAGGGAGCCAATGGGCTCGATCAACGGATTAATTTCCTTTTGAATGTGATCCCGCAAACCTTCAGCGCTGGTCAGAAAGGTATTCAGCACAGCACTTACCTCAGAAACAGCTTTGTCAGAATCTTTGGTAACTGAGGCCAGCTGACCGCTCATTTCCTTTTTGGTCTCCTCGTCAGGCGCAGCAGCGACACATTCTTCCGTGGCCGCAATCACTTTTCCGTAGGAAACAAGTCCTTTCTGGAAGCCATCCAGGACGCTGTAAAGGTTTTCAAGCGCAGCCCTGAAACTGGAAATTTGTTTATAGGAATCCGCAACTTTCAACTCAAAATCGCTGGCTTTTTCCGTGGCGGGATCAATTTTTTTCTGGAAGGAATCAATGTTTTTAGCCATTTTTTCCGCCACTTTTTTCATTTCCTTCAGACCAGAAACGCCTTCCAGGGTATTTTTCAGGCCGCCCAAAGTTTGGTCAATGGTTTTGAGAGTGGAAGAAATGCGGGAAGGAGATTCCAACACGTGCTCCATGCCTTTCAGGTCACGGACGATTTGAGCCAGGACGCTCTGATCTTTCTGAGGGTGAAAAGCAACCGTTTTGAGGGGACCTTTTAAAGTGTCTATGCTTGCGTTCAGTGAACTGAGATTTTCGTTGAATTTTTTTGCGCTGACGGCCATGGTAAGTGGATTTTTGGTTTGAAGCAATTTGGCCTTTAATATAGGTCCGTTTAGTCAAAAATCAATCTATTTCCTTGTATTTTGCCCCGGAATATCCTGATTTTCGATATATTTAGCTTTTGAAGCGAAAGTCAGATTCCCCGATTTCAGAACCTGAATTCCTCTGGTGAACCATCCTTAAAACAGAATCAAAATGCCCAGAATTCTCTTCTTTTACTGCTTTTTACTCGTTTCTCTCCTGATTGCCTGCAACCCGGGTGATTCCTGTGAGGATATTCGCTGTCAGAACGGCGGAAACTGTGTGGGCGGAAAATGCGAATGCGCCCCCGGATTTGCGGGTCCATTGTGCGAAACCAATGAAAAGTGCAAAACCATTACCTGTCTGAACGGCGGCACCTGCGAAAAAGGCAACTGCTTTTGCCCGGACGGCTGGGAAGGCAAAACCTGTCAGGCACGGTCAACCCAGGTCTGGACCGGAAAATACAGCGCCAAGGACTCCTGCAAAAAGGCTGGCCGCACTTTTTACGACCTGTCCATCGAGCAGTCTGAAACGGATGTACTGGCCATTTGGATCAATAATTTTCATGGTTGGCGTGATCTGAAAGGTGCCATGGATTCAGTCGCAGTTACGGCCAAAGGCATCACTGCTACGATCGAAAATCAAATTTTACTGGGAGCGAACGGCAAAAAGCTGATTGTTTCGGGTGAAGGAACCCTGGTCCAGGGCGAAGGCGTGAGCCTTGAACTCAAAACCGCCATTCAGGTGGATGCCCTCAAAGACAGTTGCTGGTGCACCTTTACCAAAACAGGTGAGTTGTGAGTTTTGAGGGAATCAAATGAAATTGAACCCGGCCCGCGCTTCATTGCTAATTGAAAAATTCCTACCTTAACCCTCCGTTTAAACGGTCCATTTACCCCATATTGCCATCGCAAAACAATTTTCATGAGTGACAAAAAGCTCTTTCTGCTGGATGCCATGGCCCTGATTTACCGGGCCCATTTTGCCTTTATCCGCGCCCCGCGCATCACCTCCAAAGGAGTGAATACCTCAGCTGTTTTTGGCTTTACCAACAGTCTGCTGGATGTGCTCAACAACCAGGGAGCCACCCACATCGCAGTGGCTTTCGACACCTCAGCCCCGACTTTTCGACACGAGGAATTTCCAGAATACAAGGCTGGTCGTCAGGAAGTGCCTGAGGATATTATAGTTGCGATCCCTTTGGTAAAGCAATTATTGAAGGCCCTCAATATTCCCATTCTGGTCAAGGACGGATTTGAGGCCGACGACCTGATCGGCACCATGGCCAAAAAGGCGGAAAGCCACGGCTATGAAGTCTATATGGTCACGCCTGATAAAGATTACGCTCAGTTGGTGACCGACAAGGTGTTTTTGTATAAACCCGCCCGCATGGGCAACGGCATTGAAATTCTGAACCCCGCAGGGGTGAAGGAAAATATGGGCGTTCCACCTGAAAAAGTGATTGATTTCCTCGGCCTGAAGGGCGATAAAGTGGATAATATCCCAGGCATTCCCAAAATCGGGGACAAAACCGCGATCGAACTGATCGAAACCTTTGGTTCCGTGGAGGAAATCGTGGCCCGCGCCGAAGAGATCACCAAAAATTCTATCCGTGAATCTGTGATAGAATTTGGACAACAGGGGATTTTATCCAAAAGGCTGGCCACCATCAAAATTGATGTGCCTGTGGACTGGTCTGAGGATCACCTGCTGGTCGGAAATCCCGACCGCAAGGCCCTGATGGAGCTCATGAAAGAGCTCGAATTCACCACCACCGCCCAGCGCATTCTGGCCAGTCCTGTATTTACAGCGGGTCAGCCTCAGCAACACGATCTTTTTGGCAACGTGGTGGATACTCCCGCTCCTGTATTTGCGCCCGACAAGGGCCTGGGCTTCAAAAAGCTGGAAGCCCGCCCCCATACCTACACCGTGGTGAATGACGAAGCCGGGCTCAAATCTCTGGCTGAGAAGATCATGCAGGCCGGGATCATGTCTTTTGACACTGAAACCACGGGTCTCGACCCGCTCCAGGATGAAATTATCTCACTGCAGATCAGTGTAAAACCAGGCGAAGCCTTTTTCATTCATTTTCCCGAGAAAAGTCCCGTTTCGCCCCGCGACAAAATTGCTCCCCTGCACCAGGCTTTTACCTCCAAAGAGGTGTTGAAAGTGGCTCAAAACCTCAAATTCGACCTTCTGGTGCTGAAAAATAATGGCATTGAAGTGGACGGTCCCATGTTTGATACCATGCTGGCATCCTACGTGATCAATCCCGACCGCAAGCACAACATGGACGCCCTGGCTCGCGAACTGCTCAATTACGAGCCCATTTCCATCACTTCCCTGATTGGAAAATCGGGCAAGGGGCAGCTCTCCATGCGGCAGGTGAAGATGGAAGATCTGGTTGCCTATTCCTGCGAGGATGCCGACATCACCCTGGACCTGAAACTGGAACTGGAAAAAGGTCTGGAAGGGGATCAGAAATCAGTTTTTGAAACCATTGAAATGCCTTTGGTGCCCGTGCTGGCCCAGATGGAAACCTACGGCATCAAAATAGATGCAAATTTTCTGGCTGAGTATTCCACGGAATTAACCCAACTGCTCAATGAGGTGGAAAAAGAAATCCATCAGTTGGCGGGAGTGAAATTCAATATCAATTCTCCCAAACAACTGGGCGAGGTGATTTTCGAAAAACTCCAACTGGCCAAAGGCAAAAAAACCAAGACGGGCCAATATTCGACCTCTGAGGATATTCTGGTCAAACTGGCTGAAGAGCACGAATTGCCGGCCAAAGTCTTGCGTTTCCGCAGCCTCGGCAAACTGATCTCCACCTACGTGGACGCCCTGCCCAAACTGGTGAATCCCCACACAGGCCGGGTACACACCACTTACAGTCAGGCTGTGGCCGCCACGGGTCGCCTCAGCTCCAATAATCCCAACCTGCAGAATATACCCATTCGCAGCGACGAAGGCCGCGAGGTGCGCAAGGCGTTCATCGCAGATGGAGACAATTTTGTGCTGCTGGCCGCGGATTATTCCCAGGTGGAATTGCGCCTCATGGCTTCCCTGAGCCGCGACCCCGGCATGATCGAGGACTTCAACCTTGACCACGACATTCACAAAGCCACTGCCTCCAAAGTTTTTGGAGTGGCCATGGAAGAGGTCACCTCAGACATGCGCTCCAAAGCCAAAATGGTCAATTTTGGTATTATTTATGGAATTTCGGCCTTTGGCCTGGCTCAGCGACTGGGCATTTCACGCACGGAAGCCGCAGAAATCATAGATGCTTACTGGTCGAAATATCCGCGCATCAAGGCCTACATGGATGAATCCATCCAGTTTGCCCGCGACCACGGATATGCCCAGACGGTGACCGGCCGCCGCCGTTACCTGCCCGATATCAATTCGCAGAACCAAACCGTGCGTGGCTTTGCCGAGCGCAACGCCATCAACATGCCCGTACAGGGCTCTGCCGCTGATTTGATCAAAATCGCAATGATCAACATCCACCGTGCCCTTCAGGAAGGCAAATTCAAGTCGCGGATGCTGTTGCAGGTGCACGACGAATTGCTGTTTGAAGTGGATAAAAACGAACTGGATCAGATCAAAGCTCTGGTAAAAGAGAAAATGGAACACGCCATGTCCTTTGACGTAAAGATGAAGGTGGAAATGGGGACAGGACACAACTGGCTGGAAGCCCATTGATCAGCGCATGAAGTGAAATACGGGTGGATGATATTCCTGTTGTGGGGACAGCTGGCCTTCGGCCAGACGGATTCCCTCAAAAAGTGGCACCTTTACGGAGCGGGGGGAGGCTATATGGATGGTCTTTCCCAGTATTTTGAAGGTTACAGCCACGAAGTGATGCTGATGAATGCAAGTTCGGGCCTGCCTCTTTATTCAGACTGGGACAATTATTCCCGCCTGGCTTTTACCCCTGGATTCTGGCAGACAGGCGCCTGGGTAAAATTCGCCAATCCCAACAAAAAATCTCAACTCAGGGTCAATCTGACCTATACTTTCCGCTCTGATACCCTGGTGTACACCAGCTTATTCGAAACGGGCGATACTTCTTTTGGACGTTCGGCAATCGAAAATACCCGCATGGTCTTTGCAGGGGTGTCATTCATGCAATCCACCCGCATGGTGGCCAAATTTTTCCGCCTCTACGTGGGCGCGGAAGGTGATTTTGGCTTTGGACCGCGCACCAAAATCGACTTTGCCGAGTACAAGTTTGACATTCGGGAAGGACGCTTGCTGGAAGTGAATGAATTTCCTTCCATTGGCAATCCCCGTTTCCAGATATTTGCCAGCGCCCTCTTGGGCGTGGAGTTTTGTTTTCTCAGGCATTTTGGCCTGACCGCCGAGGTTCGCTCCGGCTTTGGGGGGCACTTTGTGGTAAGCGAAAAACCCGTGGGCATGTCCAAAACGGTCTGGAACCTGGGCGCCAATTACTATTTCAAGAGTTATTGAGGAAATTTTATTCCCTGAAAATTCGTATTTTTAGAAAAAGGAGATGCAAATGTCGATTGCAGAATTGAAAACGGACCTTTGGAGGTTGATTTCAGAAAGTAATGATCCTGTTTTACTCCAAACGATCAGGGATTATCTCGAATACCAACCTGAACTTTCCTGGGAAAGCCTTCCTTTAGAGGAAAGGGAAGCCATGTTAGATGCCTCAGAAAAGGCAAAAAAGGGCATTGATATTATTCCTCACGAAGAAGTTGCCCGCAAGTATGGTCTTGATTTATGAATTACCGCTTGATCTGGTCCAAAAGGGCTGAGATTCAGTTCGGGGAAATTCTTTATTATTTGGAAAAAATTTGGGGAGAAAGGTCAAGTAAAAAGTTTATAGACAAAACAAACCAAACCCTCTTTCAAATAAGGACAAATCCCAGAATATCAAACCTGGTTAAGAAAAATCCTGAAATCAGATCAAGATTAATTACCAGACATGTGACCATGTATTTTGAAATCAATCAAAGCGAACTGGTTCTGATTTCCTTTTTTCAAAACAAGCAAGATCCCGAAAAACTCTGGGGTGAAGTTTAGAAATCCTTGCCTAAGGGTAAATATCAAATTGATGCACTTCAGAAGGGCTGTTCCTGAGGATTCCTTATTTTTAGAAAAAGGAGATGCAAATGTCGATTGCAGAATTGAAAAGACAGATTTGGCAATTGTTAGATGACTCAAAGGATGAAGGAATCCTGATTCAGATTAAATCCATTTTGGAAAATCAATTGGAGGATGAAACTGGGTGGGAAGGAATTCCTGAAGCTTATAAAGCTGAAATATTGAAACGAAGTGCGCAGATTGATTTGCATGGAAATGCAGGGTTCACCCCACACGACGAGGTTATGAAAAATTTAAAATATCCTCCCAAGAGATTTTCGAAAAATGAAAGTTGAGTGTTTTCCAGCTTAAAATCCCTCAAACAACCTGATTCCTGATTTCTAATTCCCCTTCTTCTGCCACCTTTTCCCCCTTCAACTCCTTCGCCAGATTGCGCAAAAAGCTGGAATTATGGATGGATTCCTTCGCTTCGCGGTAGCCTACTTCAAAGATCTGGTCTGCACGTCGCATATCAAACACATTGAACTGACTCAATGCGTGGGGTTCAAAAACAAAGTCTGCCCTTTTTTTGCGCTCACGCGAATTTTCCCGCACAGACAGAACCAAAGTCCGTTCCAGCACCTGCTTCATAGACGACACATTTTCCTCCCTGCGCAAAGGATTCACCTCAACCCCAATTATCACATCACAACCCTCGTCTTCCAAAGGTTCGATGGGAAAATTATTCAAAATGCCGCCATCAGAATAGACATCGTCGCCAATCTGAAGGGGGGTAAAAATCACTGGAATAGCCGAGGAAGCAATCACCACATCCAGAATCTCGCCCGAATGAACGTACTCCACCAGACCCGTGTTGAGATTGGTCACGCAGATATACAGTTTGCGTTGCAGATCCTCAAATGACTTGACTTCACCCAGGTATTTGCGGTAAAGTCCGCGGTACGATTTGCTGCGGATCAGACCCGCAAAACCAATTCCAGGCCGCAGATTGCGGATATATCCCGACGATTTCATCGTCTCCAGCATTTGATCGGGGGTAAATCCCGCACAGAAAAAAGCGCCAGCAATGGCGCCCGCACTGGATCCTGAAATAACGTCGGGCACAATGCCTGCTTCCTGCAGCGCCTTCAACACGCCAATGTGTGCGATTCCGCGTGCACCACCACCTGCCAGAACCAGTCCAATCTTTTTTCTCATAACAAGAATCAATATACTTAATTCTAAGGAATTGGAAAAGAGGGTTTTGTGGCCAAAATATAACCTGTTGATAATGAGGATTTAGTCTGCATGCAGAACAATTTGAAAATGCGCGGGGTTAATTTTTGAAAAAATCATAACTTTACCCGCCGACAGAAGGGTACCTCTAAAAACAAAGAAGGCCAAGTCCAACGAGGAGATTCGAAGTTTTTAGAGTTGCCCGGAAAATCTGTCAACTGAAGGCACACCAAAACAGGAAGAATATGCATTTCGAATTGACTGAAGAACACCTGATGATCCAGCAAGGCGCCCGGGATTTTGCGGAGAATGTCCTGGCTCCCACCGCCATTGAGCGCGACGAAACCCAGCGATTTCCCAAAGAGGAGGTGAGGCAAATGGGTGAATTGGGATTCATGGGTATGATGGTCGATCCCAAATATGGCGGCGGCGGCATGGATACCATTTCCTACGTGCTGGCGATGGAGGAAATCTCTGCCGTGGATGCTTCTGCAGGTGTGATTATGTCAGTCAATAACTCCCTGGTTTGCTGGGGACTGGAAAAATACGGCACAGAAGAGCAAAAACAGAAATACCTCGTGCCCCTGGCTACGGGTCAGAAACTGGGCGCTTTCTGCCTTTCTGAGCCTGAAGCGGGTTCTGACGCCACTTCACAGCGCACAGAAGCGGCGGATATGGGTGACCACTACCTGGTCAACGGTACCAAAAACTGGATCACCAACGGCGGCAACGCAGATATTTACCTGGTGATTGCCCAGACAGACCGCGAAAAAGGTCACCGCGGCATTAATTGTCTCATCATTGAGCGCGGCCAGGAAGGATTTTTCATTGGTCCCAAAGAGCATAAAATGGGAATCCGTTCCTCTGACACCCATACCCTTCAGTTTTCCGACGTGAAAGTTCCCAAAGAAAACCGTGTGGGTGAAGAGGGATTTGGATTCAAATTTGCCATGAATACCCTCAATGGTGGACGGATTGGCATTGCGGCCCAGGCCCTGGGCATCACCAAAGGCGCATTCATGCGCGCCCGTGACTACTCCAAAGTGCGCAAGGCCTTTGGCACGGAGATCATGAACCACCAGGCCATCCAGTTCAAGCTGGCCGACATGAATACAGAGTGGGAAGCAGCCCGCATGCTCACCCTGAAAGCTGCCTGGCTCAAAGATCAGGGATTGGATTACTCCACCCAGTCGGCCATGGCCAAACTGTACGCCTCAAAAACTGCGATGAAGGTTACTTCAGAAGCAGTGCAAATCCACGGTGGCAATGGCTATGTGCAGGAATACCACGTAGAGCGCATGATGCGCGACGCCAAAATCACGGAGATTTACGAAGGCACCAGCGAAGTGCAACGCATTGTGATCGCGAGGTCTATTCTGAAGTAAAATTCAGGATTCCTTAGGGTTCAGAGGTAACGCCAAGATCGCAAAGTAATATAGAATCACAAAGATTTTGGAGTAATTATTAGATAGTAAGGAATTGTACTACTTGTGGTAAAAGCCCCGGCGGGGCGAATCCTTTCAACTTTACGCGGAGGAGCCGCCCCTCCCGGGCTCAATTTTCGGGAAGAAACTTCCCTACCTGGGAGACGCACCTCTGGTGCTCGCCTTTCTTGCACGATTGCGTGACCCTCACACCTCAGTTTTCCCGTTCTCGAAACTGTAGTCGCATATTGTGATAGGCCTGTTCTTCCTGCAATTTGGGAAAATGGGAGTTAATAACACCCTGCACCTCTCCATTCGGGTCGTAGGAGTCCCATTCAGATTTCAGGAAAAGGGCTTTGGTGTAATTATTCCAGGGAATTTCTTCCGCATTTTCTTTGGTGAAAACCGGGTAAATTCCCTTTTCGTGCAGCGCCTCGTGCAAACGTTCGGTCTGGCTAAATACGTCAGGATCATAATGATAAGCCACGGTCACATCCAGCCAAACGGGAAAAACCACCAGGCAGGCGCCCTGGTTCAGCTCCGCGCGGGCATTTTCCATCAAGGGCTTCCAGCGTAGTTTGTGATCGGGTTTCAGGTTCACAGAAGCGGCCATGCCCATCACCAGCAGCCCCAGGGCGGCCAGATTGATTTTTTTAGGAAAAAGCTTCCTGGTCGCCTCTGCAACCACCAAAAAGTAAAAAGGCAAAACGAAGGAAACATACTTGTGGTAAAAGAGGGGCATCTTAAAGCCAATCAGGAATACCAGCAGGTACATGAGGGGGAAAAGCAATAGAAAAACCAGCCAGGCGGGCGAAAAACCAGGCTTCGCCTGCTTTCTTTGCAAAATCCAGCGGATTCCCGCACCTGCCAATACCCCCAGAGTGACCGTGGCCATTACGGGCGAACTCGAAAAGAAGCGCAGGCACTCATACAGGCCATCCAGAGAGGAGGCTTTTACCCAGTGCACCCCCACACTTTTGCCATATCGCTCCACCATGATCCCCAGTTGGGGCAGGTAGGCCACCACCATGGCCAGTCCCAAGACCAGAAAAGGCAGTAAAACTGCCTTTTTGCGGGTTTGCGGGTGCAAGACGACCGTGAGGGCCAGCGCCAGCATCACAAAAAAACCCATGTAATGGGTGTAAAGCAGCAGCATTCCGCTCAGAAACAAGCCTGCCCACCTGAGTTTGGCTTGGGGCTGTTGCACAGCCTCCAGAAACAGCAGCACCGTGAGGGCACTTAGCAAAATCATGAGCGGATAGGCCCGCGTGTCGTGGGCCACATAGACTCCATAGCTTGAAAAGCTGTACAGCAGGCCTGCGCCCAGTCCTGTGAGGGAGCTGAGGTGGCGACTGCCAAGCAACCAGATCACCACCACGGTCAGGCTGGACAAAAACAGGGGCAGCAGGCGCACCCATCCCGGGGAGATACCTCCCAGTTTGATCCAGAAATGCAGCAGCAATTCGAAAAGAGGGGGATTATTATACCCTTTCAGGACCTGAATGATCTCTGCGGGCGATTTTTGACTGTGAAAAATGGTGAAAGGTTCGTCCAGCGCAATTTCAAAATGATCCAGATACAACCACTTCAACGCCAGATTCAGGGCCAGCAAAAACAGCGGAATCGCCAGGTTGGCCCATTTGGGTAGCCTCAGCTCAATTCCCCAATCCATATTTATCCACGGCTTCCTTGCCCCAGATATTCTGTCCCATGCGGTAAACCACCTCGCAGTTGCCCCCGTCATCCAATTGGCCGCAAAGTGGATCCACCTGGTTGGTATTATAGTAACAAACCCCGGCCTTCTGGCCTTTGGCGTCAAAAATCTCGCTGCCTGCATCGGGTGCATTGAGGGAACCTACGTAGTAGGTTTTTCCGTTCAGTTCACACTTTTTGATTTCGCCTTCCAGGTAGTTTTCATACAATTTTTTAACCACCTCCAAATCCTTGTCCTCCGTTTTCTGGGGAGCATTTTTGCAGGAAAAAGTGAGCAAAAGGAGGATTAAAATGAAAATACTTTGTTTCATTGGAATGATTTTTAAAAAGAAGCCAGGAACGGAATCCCGTTCCTGGCCGTCAGTTTCTTAAGCAAAATTATTTGCGGGTAAGGCGGTAAATCACCCCAATCAGGACAATAACTCCACCCGTGGCAATGGTGGTCCACATGGGATCAAGACCCAGCTGGTCAAAAGGAGAATCTCCAGTAGCCAGGGTATAAATGATCAAACCAAAGAAAATAACCATGAAAATGATCAGGATGTAGTCGAAAAAGCCCTTGGGCGCTAACTTGCTCATAGTGGTCTTATTAATGTTTTTATTCTTTTCAATATACGGCCCGCTTCAGACACCTCGCGTCAAAATTCAGCCGCATTTATACCCAACCAAATTACAAATTTTCCTTAAAACCGCCACCCTGTACCAAGAACAGTTTCCACCTGAAATTGATTTTTGTAATTTACCCCAAATTCACCTGTATGAAATTTCATATCCTTATCCTGAACCTTGGGTTATTTACCCTTTTGAGCTGCAACCAGCCCTCTTCCACGAATGAAAACGTGGCAGAAAATGAAAACATGGAAATGCCTGCTTCTTCGTCAGATGAATTAACCCAAGCGGCAGAAGACGACGAACCCGTGGTGGCATCTGAGGAAAATTTCGCCACTGATTTGGGCGATTATCACCTTCAAACCACCTACGGGTTTGGCCCCCCTGATGGACCCAATGCGGAAAAGGGTTATCTGGTTCAGGTGGATTTTGAATTGCATTCGGGTCACGAGCAACTGTTTAAGGCGAGTTTTTTGCCTGAAAAACTGGGCATCAATACAGATTATGGCGTGCGGGAGCCCAAAATCGTGGCTGTGGATGAAAAAAGAGGCCGTCTCATCCTCACCTTCTGGAACGGTGATGACAATTACGATACCTTTGGCGCCCAATTGGAAATTCTGGATTTTCAGGGGAATGTCTTTTTCAATGCCAATATCGAGGAGGGAACTCCCCTGTTTGCCACCCACGGTGGAAAAGGCTTTTATGTGGAAGGCAAAGTGGTGAATCTCGATCAGAAAGGCGCATTTCTCAAAGGAACGGATGGAAATGGTACCCTGCTGAGCAAAAACCTGCTGGCGGAAAAATCTGGTAACGAAGTTACCCTTTACAAAACCTCAGACCTGACTGAATACCAGTCATTTTCCTGCGACTGCAATCCTGCCAATCTCACCACGGGCTCGGGCCTGGATTTCAAAATTGAAGACGGAAACTATGTGCTTTTTGACGAAAGCAATGGCAAGAAATACCTCATTCCCATGGATAACCTAACCACGGTGAAGGAGGAGTAACAGGAGGGGATGTTTTCCGCATTGGGTCAAGCCGCTGATTTTTGTAAATTGGCCCCAATCTCAGATCCATGATGAATATGAAATTTTCCAGAATGATTTTTGCTCCTGTTTTGGGAGCGCTTATCCTTTTGGGTTGCAACGGACAGCCCAAAGAAAAGGATTCACCCCAAGACGATTACAAAATGGAATTCAACGACGTTCATACCTTCGCCAAACCCGCGGAAGCCGCCATTACCCACCTTGACCTCGACATCAAGGTCGATTTTGAGCACAAGCAGATTACTGGCACCGCTACTTACGACCTTGAAAACAAGACCGGCACCAACAAGATTTATTTTGATACCCGCGACCTGAACATCAAGCGCGTGGGCACGGATAAGAATTTTTCGGGCGAATTGACCTGGAAACTGGGAGACGAAGTCGAATTTCTGGGCCGTCCCCTGGAAGTTGACATTACCCCTGAAACCAAGGTGGTGGCCATAGAATTTGCCACCAATCCCGGCGCGGAAGCCCTGCAATGGCTCAACCCTGTGCAGACAGCGGGCAAAGTTCATCCTTTCCTCTTTACCCAATCCCAGGCCATTCTGGCCCGGACCTGGATCCCCATTCAGGACGGACCGGGCATCCGTTTCACCTATAATGCCACCGTGCAGGTTCCCAAAGAACTGCTGGCGGTCATGAGCGCCGAAAATCCCCGCGAGAAAAACGACACGGGGATTTATACCTTCAAAATGGATCAACCCATTCCCGCTTACCTCATGGCCCTTTCCGTGGGCGATCTGGCTTTCCAGTCTGTGGGTGAGCACACGGGCGTTTATGCAGAACCATCCATGCTGGAGCGGTCTGTTTATGAATTTGGCGAAATGGAGGACATGCTGGTCGCGGCCGAAAATCTGTACGGAAAATATCGCTGGGACCAGTATGATCTGATTGTGCTGCCGCCCAGCTTTCCCTTTGGCGGGATGGAAAATCCCCGCCTGACCTTCGCCACGCCCACCATCCTGGCGGGCGACCGCAGCCTCACCTCTCTGGTAGCCCACGAGCTGGCTCACAGCTGGTCGGGCAACCTGGTCACCAATGCCACCTGGGACGATTTCTGGCTCAATGAAGGATTTACTGTGTATTTCGAGCGCCGCATCATGGAGGCCATTTCGGGTCGCAGCTACTCAGAAATGCTGGCGCTGCTTGGCTACCAGGATCTGCAGGAAACCGTGGCCGACCTGGGCGCTGACAATCCTGACACGGACCTCAAGCTGGCCCTGACCGGCCGCAATCCCGACGATGGCATGACGGACATTGCTTACGAAAAAGGCTATTGCCTGCTGCGCCTGATGGAGGAGACGGCTGGCCGCGAAAAATTTGACGCCTTTCTCAAGGATTATTTCAACTCCAATGCCTTCAAAGTCATGACCACGGAGGCATTTATCAAGCATGTAGAGAATACCCTTTTCAAAGACGTGCCGGGCATGGCCGAAAAAATCCGCATCAATGACTGGGTGTACAGCCCGGGCATCCCCGACAACGTATCCGTACCTGTATCTGACCGCTTTACCAAAGTGGATGAAGCCCTGGCTGCCTGGCAGAATGGCACGGCGGCCAAAGACCTGGCCACCACGGAATGGACCACCCACGAGTGGTTGCATTTCATTCGTCACCTGCCCGCAGAACTGACCTCTGCCCAGCTGGCCCAACTGGATGCCGCCTTTGGCTTTACCCAATCTGGCAATAAAGAAATCCTGGCCGCCTGGTTTATGCACACCATTCGTCACCAGTACAAACCCGCTGACGATGCATTGGAAGCCTTTCTGGTCTCTGTGGGTCGCCGCAAATTCCTGAAACCCCTTTACAAACAGCTGCTCGACCACGGACAAAAAGCCCGCGCCCTGGAAATCTACACCAAAGCCCGACCCAATTACCACTCCGTTTCGACCAATACCATGGACGAGATGCTGGAATGGAAACAGGGATAATTGAAGATGAAATCCGTTTTCAGGCTGTTTCAGGGGTTAATATTGCTGGCCGCATTACTGGCAGGCAACGGGTGTAAAAATCCGCCTCCCCAAAAGGAAGAAGTGAGTGAGCCAGCGCCCTGTCAGCCACAAAGTGGGGATTTTACCCTGAATCAATTCCGTTTTCCAGTGGAAATTCAGGTCCCAGATTCTCCCCAAAGGGGAAATCTGCTGATTTTGCCGGGCTGGAACTTTTCCCGCAACGACTGGTGCGAAAACTCTTCCCTGTGCACGGAAGCCCTGCAACGGGGCTATGCCCTGATTCGCCCCGAAATGGGAAAAAGCACTTATCAAAGTCAGAATTACCCTGAAACCCGGCCCGACTGGCGCACCTTTCCTACGGGCACCTGGCTCTGGGATACCCTGATCCCCGGCTTGCAGGACAGCCTGTGCCTGCTGAAGCCTGAGCAAAACAATTTTGTGATGGGACTTTCCACGGGCGCGCGTGGAGCGGTCATGACCGCCTACAAGCTGCCGGGTTTGTTCAAAGGATGTGCAGCGCTTTCGGGTGATTATGATCAGCGGCTCTTGCCCGGCGATAATCTCATGCGGGGATTTTACGGGGAATTGGAACAATTTCCCGATCGCTGGAGTGGCGGGGATAACCCAGTGAGGCAGGTAAAAAAATTCAAAACACCTCTTTACCTCGGCCACGGCGGTCTGGATAAAGTCGTACCCCAAAATCAAACCCAGGTGTATAACGATTCCCTCCATGCCGCCCAACCCAATCTGCAAATCAGGCTCAATTTGCCCGACTCTGCCCAACACGATTACAACTACTGGAATTCAGAAGTGAAACCCGTGCTGGATTTTTTCGAGGCGCAAAAATAATTAGATTTGTTTTTAGGTTAGATTTTAGAATTTCAGATGTCAGATTACAGAGATTCGTGGAAATCAACGTCTGATCCTTTGTTTAACTAAAGACTCACGACTAAAGACTAACCTCTAAAATCTATCATCTACCAGTCTAACATCTAACCATCTGACCGTCTAACATCTCATAGAAAATATGTACAAACTCCTTCTTCTCCTTTCCTTCACCCTGTTGTTGCAGCCGATTTTTGCACAAACTCCCTACGAGGATTCTGAATACAAAAAGTCTGCGACCTACGATCAGGCGATGGCCTTTTATCGCGAACTGGAATCCAGTACCAAAAAAGTGAAGATCATCAATTACGGGTCCACGGATGTGGGAAAGCCCCTCGAAGTGGTGGTGGTGACCGGAAACGGCGTGACCATACCTGATGTGTTACGTAAAGAGAAGAAGCGTTTTGTGATGGTAATCAATGGCATACATGCGGGTGAGTCCTGCGGGGTGGATGCCAGTATGATGATGGTGCGCGACCTGGCCACGGACAATGCCTATGCACCTCTGCTGGATAATCTGGTGGTGCTGGTCATTCCCGTGTATAATATTGGAGGATCGCTGAACCGCAGTTGCTGCACCCGGGCCAACCAGGTGGGACCCGAGGAACAGGGTTTTCGGGGCAACGGACGCAACCTGGATCTCAACCGCGACTTTATCAAGGCAGATTCCCGCAATGCCCGCGCCTTTCAAAAGGCTTTTCAGACCTGGCGGCCCGATGTGTTGATCGACACCCACACCAGCGACGGGGCAGATTATCCCTATACCCTCACCCTCATTCACACCCAGAAAGACAAAATGCAGCCCGCTCTGGCCGAATACATGACCAAGACCATGGTGCCCGACCTGTACGACGCCATGGGCAAATCTGATTATCAGACCTGCCCCTATGTGGATACCTACAAGGAAACTCCAGATTCGGGGATTGTGGCGTTCATGGATTTGCCCCGTTACTCCACAGGTTATGCCTCCCTCTGGAATACGATTGGATTTACGACCGAGGCCCACATGCTCAAATCCTTTGAAGACCGGGTGGAATCGACCTATATCTTCATGCTGAGCCTGCTGAAAACCGTGAACCGTGACCGGGTATTTATTCAGCGGGCCCGCGACGAAGCCATTAAATCTGCCTCCAGTCAGGAAGAATTTGTGTTGAAATGGAAGCTAAAAACGACCAATCCCAATAAAATCCCCTTTACGGGCTACACGGCCAGCTACAAAAAAAGCAAAATCACGGGCATGGATCGCCTCTGGTACGACCGCGACCGCGCCTGGAAACGCGACATTCCCTATTACGACACCTACACGGCCGAGTTGAAAGTCACCAAACCCGAAGCCTACATCGTGCCCCAGGCCTGGAGTGAAGTGGTGGACCGCATGAAAATCAGCGGGGTGGAGGTCAAACAACTTTCTGAAGACATAGAAATTGATGCAGAAGTGAGTCGTATTCAGTCTTATGAATCAACTCCCTATGCGTATGAAGGGCATTATCTGCATTACAATACCAAACTGAATAAGGCCACGGAAAAATGCCGTTTCTTTGCGGGAGATTATGTAATCTACACCAATCAGGGCGAAACCAACCGTTATATCGTGGAGACTTTGGAGGCTGAAGGCCCGGATTCCTGGTTCAGTTGGGGATTTTTCGATGAAATTCTCTTCCAAAAAGAATACTTCTCGGCCTATATTTTTGAAAATGAAGCGGAAAAGATCGTCGCCGAAAATCCCTCCATTCTGGAAGCCCTCAATACGGCCAAGGCCAGCGACACCGCCCTGGCCAATAACAGCCGGGCCCAGCTCGACTTCATTTATCAGCGCTCCAAATACAAAGAAAAGGTCCACAATCGTTATCCTGTGGTACGGGTGGACAAAAAGGCAAAACTGCCTTTGAAAAAGTAAACCCAGGTTTTCAAACCTGTAAATTAAAAGCCCAAAGCTCGCCTTTGGGCGTTTGGGGGCTGCAAAAAAATGCGCAACCTGACCTACATCATCCGCGAAGGCCGGCACTTTGGCACCGACCGCACCAACCTGATCGCCTTCAAGACCAGGATGGAATTTGATGCCCTGCTGGATGAGTCCTGTCTTTACACCCCAACTCAAAATCCGCCTCAGATCAACAAACTGTTTGGCTTTTCCTTTGGCTTCCACCAGGGAGCTTCGGCCCGCATTGGCTGGCATGCTGACGGGGAAAAATTCTGGTTTCACTCCTATGTTTACACGGCTCCTGGCAAAATGGAGCACAGATTGCTTGGCCCGGGCCTGCCCGGGGAAGTCCATCATTTCATGATCCGTCGCACGGATCTGCTGGTGGATATTGAGATGGATCGGGAAATTTATCACCAGTACACCCTGGAGAAAGCCTGCTTTATTGGCTATTTGCTCCATCCCTATTTTGGGGGCCAGGTTCCTGCCCCCCATGAAATGACCATCCGCCTGCAAAATGTCGTGGTGAGCTGGCTCTGAGGAGGCAGGATTTGCGTAGAATTGGGTGAAATTGACGGAAATTCTGCCCAAAATCGCCCCTTTTCTGGCAAAATCCATTGCAAACAGGCAAACTCCCTAAAATTTTTCGCGGGGAATGATTAATTTTGTAATCCCGAATCAGTTTATAACCTTCTGAAAACCGGCATTCGTGCCGGTAAATCCTGATCCGGACCTGTGACTATCAGAGTGAAGCGAAATGGAAAACCCCACGAGAACATTGGAACAATGGCTGGCCTTCAAGGATCTTTCTTATGAAGAACTGAAGCAAAAAGTCGGGATCAACAGCAATCACATCGAGCTTGGGGTGAGTTACCAGAAGTTAAACGGCCTTACCCGCCTTTTCAACCGCCAGGCCAATCCGGCCCGCTTTTATTTCGTGGATCAAAACCTCGTTTTGATTTACGTTATTTCCCCGACCGCCCTTGCCAATCTTTCTCCCGAGGCAATCAAAAATTATTTCGACAAAGCACCCGAAATACTGCCTTCCCGCACGGGCAAAACTGCCAAACACGTCGTGTTTGCCGAGCATGGACTGGCTTTCTCTCAGGACTCAGGCCGGGTGATTTTCCTGGAAATCTTCCCGCCCATGGATTTTCAGGACTATCTGGAAAAAATCTACGAAGAGCCCGAACCCAGTTATTCCTGAGTGGATTTTCAAAAGCAAAGAATATCAGGGCGGGAGCAGGTGAAGAAAGCGGAGTTTACTTTGGTGAATGAGCATTTCTGAGCCAAGCCCCACGAAGAGATTTGCAGATTTTGAAAATTCACAAAAAAATCCCGGACCCCCACGGCCCGGGACAAAAAAGTACATAGTAAAACTGGCGAATGTTCTAAATTTTATTCCACCCTGCGGGCGGTCATGTATCTCTCTGACCAGTAGTCCAGATCGAGGCGATCGTAACGCACACCTTTGCTCACCGTGGCATGAATGAAAGTCACTTCATCCCCGTTTACCTCAGTCACCAGACCCACATGGTCGATTTTTCCGTTTTTATAAGCCGAGAAGAAAACCAGATCTCCCGGGAGAATCTTTTTGCGCCCCACTTCCTTGCCATCATCGCTTTGGTCACGCGAACTGCGGGCCAGTTGTACGCCCACTTTGGCCCAGGCGGTCTGAGTCAGACCCGAGCAGTCAATGCCTGAGCGGGCCTGGCCGCCGTACTTGTACGGCGTGCCCAGGTAGGAACTGGCTTCTTTCAAAACTTTATTTACCGTGGCCGAAACTCCTTTAACTGACGATTCTCCCGTAGCTTCTGACAGTTCGCCCGGGTCGTCCGTATTATCCGTGGAGTTGTTTTTAACGGGCACATCCCGCTTCCATTGATAGGAATATTTCTGGACGGTCTTTTTGGGATTACATCCCATCAGCACAAATCCACCCAACAGCATGGCCAGGATGCAGCGCTGGAAAAGATGTAAAAAATGCTTTTTCTTCATTTGCTTTGAAAAAAATGGGATTTCCTAAACAAACATATATTCAACTCCTGCGGAATCAAAATATTGTAAATCAACGTTTTCCACCGCCTCATGTAAACTGTTCAGTTTGTTGCTCAGCTGGCCGCCGGGAAGTGGGAAAAATCAGGGTAAAAAAATGCGGAAATGTCGGGTCAGTTAAAAACAGGCCAGCGGTAAGAATCTGTGGGATTTGGGTTTTTTTATTTCCCTAAAATCACTTAAATAAGAGGTTACATTCTACCTTACTCATAACATTATTCCCATGAAAAAACTGATAATCCTTGGAACTGGTGGTTTTGCCCGCGAAGTCGTGTGGCTGATCCGCGAGATGAATGCAGCTTCCTCGCTTCCCCTTTTCAAAATACTCGGCTTTGTCGGGCCTGACCAGGAGCATGAATTTCCTTCCTCCTTTGCTGGTCCACCCGTGCTGGGCGACGACGACTGGGTGTTTGAACACCTCAGCGCCAGCGATGCTTACATCGTTGGGGCCATTGGAAATCCAGCCATTCGTCGGCAGGTAGTGGAAAAATATGCCCTGCGTGGCTTCAAATCTGCGGCTTTGGTGCATCCCTCCGTGAGTAAATCAGATTCCGTGCGCATCGGGCAGGGCTGTATCATTTGTGCAGGTGCCCGCCTGACGGTGCAGGTCAATCTGGGTCAGCATGTGATCGTAAACCTCAATGCGACCGTAGGTCACGACAATATACTGGGTGATTTTACCACCATTCATCCCGGGGCCAACCTGAGTGGCAATTGCCAGCTGGGCCGGGGTGTGGAAGTGGGTACGGGTGCAGCCCTTCTGCCAGGCACCCGGGTGGGCGACGGAGCCATCATTGGCGCTGGTGCAGTGGTAAATTCACCTCTGGAAGCCGGAAAAACCTATGTAGGCGTGCCTGCCCGGGCCCTGATTCGCTGATCTCAGTATGGGCGACAAGCGGAAGATCTGGAAATGGATCAGAGGCTGGATTTTACTGGCCCTGCTGAATACCGCCGTATTTCTTGCCCTGATCTGGGCCGACATCGAGTACGATGATGTAAACGAAACCCAGTTGGTGATTTACAGGATTTTCAAATACACTTTTGGTCTTCCCCTGAGCTTATTTCATCCCAGATTCGACTACCTGCTCGATCATTCCTATGGAAGTTTTCAGGTTATTCAGGTGGTCAATGCATTTTTTCAGTGGATGGTGTTTTCCATTGCCAGATTGATCTGGAAAAAGGGAGGAAGCAGTTCGCCCGAACCTGCGACCGGCACGGAAGATGAAGAGCAATTCCCCAAAGACGAGGAGTCCTTTTAGCCCATCATTTTTTCTGCTTCCGCGATCCAGCCTTCGGCCTGCATGGTGAATAATTCGAAATCGTCACCCAATTCCTCGTAAATCTCACGGGCTTTTTCAAAATATTTGATCGCAGCCGCCCATTTGCTGTGTTGGGTGAATAATTTTCCCAGGTCAAGGTAAAGATCTCCCACATCTGCAGGATGATAAGTGCTGGTTTGAGGAGTCACCTCAATCAGTTCTTTCAGGGTGGCAATGGCCTCATTGGGACGTTTTCCATGCAGGTAAAAACGGTACATGGCTTTTTTGAGATCGGCTACCTTGTCCCATTCTTCGCTTTCTTCCAGGCTTTCAATCGCATTTTCCACTCCATCCACCCAATTATCCGCGGCATCTTCCAAAAACTCACGGTCTTCGTCAGACAGGTTTTCAGGCAGGCCCCCAATCGTGATCCAGTACTTATAGTGGTGGCCCATTTGCAGGCCTGTTTTCAGTTTTTTAGGATAAATTCCGTCCCCCAGTTCATCAAAAGCAGCGAAAATTTCCTGGTAATGGGGCAGGGAAACAAAAGAATCGCGGGCTTCCTCCACGGTATTCACCAACACAAAAACCCAGTCCGTCAGCAGGTCACGGGAGGCTTCTGGCTCATTTCCAGAGGCAATCAGGCGATCAATGTGGGGGCGAATGGCGGCATGAAGGTCGGCCGCTGAACGGATTTCGCCCAAAGCCAGCAGGGTGGAATGGTAATGAAACATTTCCCTGATTTGCTCAGAAGACAGAATTTCTTCTGTTTCCAGGTTGATTTTGTCCTTGAATTGAAGGGCCAGCGCTTCCAGTTCTTCTTCAGATTTGAGCTCCAGCTCTTTTTCAAATTGACTCATACGTCGAAAAGGGTTAGGTTTTGAGTATAATTAAAAGTGACCCTGTGATAGGGGGTCAGACCGTGGGCGGCGATCGCTAATTTATGTTTTTTAGTTGGGTATCCCTTATTCTGCTGCCAGTCGTATTCGGGAAATTCCCCGGCCAGAATCTCCATTAATTCGTCGCGGTAGGTTTTGGCCAGAATGGACGCGGCGGCAATATTCATAAAACGACCGTCTCCTTTGATCATGCATTTGTGGGGAATGCCCTGATAAGGTCGAAACCTGTTTCCATCCACCAGCAGGCTTTCAGGTTGAAGAGAGAGGCCGGTCACGGCCTCGTGCATGGCCTCGTACGAGGCATTGAGGATGTTGATCTGGTCGATTCGGCCGGCAGAAATAATGCCTACATTCCAGGCCAGGGCCTCATTTTCGACCACTTCTTTGAGCAGCAGACGCTTTTTTTCTGAAAGTTGCTTGGAATCATTCAGCAGAGGATGGGAAAAATCAGGCGGCAAAAGTACTGCTGCAGCCACTACAGGTCCGGCCAGGCATCCCCGCCCGGCCTCGTCCAGGCCCGCTTCCAGCTTTCCGGGTTCGTGTTGTAAATCCAGTGCCATATTTGCTTTAGATATCCAATCACCTCAGATTTGGGCATTATTTAAGGAATAAGAAAGTCAAACTCAAAAATTTTTTCAAAAAGGAAAAAATTTTGAGGCAAACTAAGCTTCCAGATGGAATTTGATTTCATACAAATCCCCAAAACGGGTAACTTTCCACCCCAGGTAAGGCTACGACATGTCGTAGCCCATCCACTAAAAACTACTTCAAATCTAATGACTAAGTCAATCCAAAAGATTGCCGCCGCTTCGCGGGCAGAAGAAGATTTGCATTTTGTGGACCCAAGGCATGCCCTGGGCCTGCCAAACAGGAAATACTACAAGATGTCTTTGCAAAAAATGTCCTAAGCGACTCATCTCTAAAATCTAACATCTCTCAAATCTAATATCTACCAATCTAATATCTCACAAAAATGAACCCCTGGACCCTCCTTTCCAAAGACGAAAAATACGACAACCCCTGGATCAATGTCACCGAGCACCAGGTGCTTAATCCCAAAGGAAATCCCGGGATTTACGGGGTGGTGAGCTTCAAAAACCTCGCCATAGGCGTGGTGCCCTATGCCGACGGCAAAATCTGGCTGGTCGGGCAGTACCGTTATCCGTTGGGGTATTATTCGTGGGAAATTCCCGAAGGCGGCGGTCCACTCAGTGAATCTCCTTTGGCCGCAGCGCAGCGCGAACTGAAGGAAGAGACGGGTTTGACGGCGCAAAATTATGAAGTGATCGTGGAAATGGATTTGTCCAATTCTGTTTCTGATGAAAAGGCAATCGTCTATCTGGCCACAGATTTAACCCAGGGAGAATCTGATCCTGAGGATACAGAAGAGTTGAAAATCAGGCAAATCAACCTGGAAGAGGCTTTTCAGGAGGTGGAATCGGGCAAAATCCGGGATTCGCTAACCGTCGCAGCCATTTATAAGATGGTAATTTTGAAACATACAGGTAAAATTTGAAACGGTTTGCTCGCGTCAATTTTACAGAAGATTAACATTTCCCCAATACAATACTCACAGACAGAGACTAATCTTGCATTAAATAATCTGGCATGAGTGCAAAGAAAATTCTGATCGTTGACGATGAAAAAGACATCCTGGAACTGCTTCAGTATCGTCTTGAAATGGAAGGATACGAAGTGGAAAAGGCCAGGGATGGGGAAAAGGGCCTGGAGAAGGCCAAACAGTTTTTGCCAGATTTCATTTTGCTGGATATCATGATGCCCGGCATGGACGGAATCGAACTTTGCACCCGCCTGAGATCTTTGCCCCAATTCCAAAAAACCATCATTATCATCCTTTCTGCCCGTGGGGAAGAGTACTCAGAAGTGGCTGGCTTTGACGCAGGCGCAGATGATTATGTGGTGAAGCCCGTCAAAATGCGTAGCCTGCTCAAGCGCCTGGAGTCGCTCCAGCGGCGCAAGGTGGTCGGCGAGCCCGACATTCTGGAGTTTGACGATGTGATCATTGACAAAAGCCGCTACCTCATGATCATGGGCGATGAAGAAATCAAATTGCCCAAAAAAGAATTTGAATTGCTTTTTTTGCTGGCTTCCAACCCCAATAAAGTCATTACCCGCGAAAAGATTCTCGAAAATGTCTGGGGCAATAATGTGATTGTGGTCGATCGCACCATTGATGTGCACATTCGCCGCATCCGCCAGCGGATCGGCAAAGACTACATCCAGACCGTCAAAGGGGTCGGG
Source organism: Bacteroidia bacterium (assembly GCA_020635905.1). Lineage (GTDB taxonomy): Bacteria > Bacteroidota > Bacteroidia > J057 > JADKCL01 > JACJYV01. Next base: position 393,918 of record JACJYV010000002.1, on the reverse strand, counting down.
TACAAATTTATCAATTAAATTTCCAGCTCTTTTGCGGGATCCCAGAAGAGTTTTTCGAAATCTATCACCCTGTCATTCACAACTTTAATGCCTTCTGCCTCAAGCAGGACTTCCATGGGAGTATCTGCGGAAAAGTGATGTTTTCCCGTGAGCAGGCCCAGACGGTTGAGCACCCTTTGCGCGGGCACATCACCCGGACAGCCATTCATGGCCCAGCCCACCATGCGGGCACTCATGCCCGTGCCCAGGTATTTGGCAATGGCCCCGTAGGAAGTCACCCGACCCGCGGGAATGAGCCGCGCCACTTCCCATACATCCTCAAAAAAACTGTGTTTTGGATCTCTCGCCATGCCGAAATTTAGTCAGTTTTGAGTTGAATGGCAATTAGGGATTTGTGGGGGATTTTAACACAAAGACACAAAGATTTTTCTATGATGATTTGGCTTCCCAAATATGTATGCTCGCAGCCCAAAAGACCTTTATCAAAAATCGTCATTCCCCAAAAACAACTCTGAGATAATCCTGTCAGAAATAAATTTCCCCTCCAGACTCAGCCTGACTTTCCCTTCCCCAGGCAAAATATGCCCTGATTGCTGGTAAAAGCCAATCACTTCCAACTGCTCCTCATTCCATCCAAACCCGAATCGGGCAGCCAGTTCGTCCTCGTTGATTCCCTCTGAAATCCGCAGGCGGGTCATCACATATTCATTGAACTGGTCGATGGGGGTCAGAACCTCAGATTCCTGCAGAGGCAGGTTGCCGCGGGAAAGCTCTTTGATATAAAGCGCATTATTGGCCACATTCCAACTGCGTTCCCCTTTCTGATAGGAATGGGCCGATGGACCAAGTCCCAGGTAGGGCAATCCTTTCCAGTAGCTGGAATTGTGGCGGGAGCGGAAGCCCGGCCGGGCAAAATTGCTCAGTTCGTAATGCTCCAGGCCCGCCTTTTCCAGTTCCAGGATCATTTTTTCAAATTGAGACAAATAGTCCTCGTCGTTTGCGACCCGCACTTTGTGGGTTTTTACCTGGTGGGCCAGAGCCGTTTTGGGTTCCACGGTCAGGGCATAAGCCGAAATATGCGGCACCTTCAGTTCCAGGGCTTCGCCCAGGTTATCCTCCCAGGCCGCCATACTCAGGCCAGGAATGCCATAGATCAGGTCCAGACTGATGTTTTCAAAGCCTGCCGCTTTTGCATTCTTAACCGCTGATTTGCTTTGACTTGCCGTGTGCGACCTGTTAATCAGCCTGAGGTCATCTTCCCGAAAGGATTGAATACCAATACTCAGGCGATTGATCCCCAATTCCCTTAACCCTTCCACATAGGCGGGGGAAAGGTCGTCAGGATTGGCTTCCAGGGTAATTTCCTGCACGTGGTCAAGGTTGAAATGGCGTTTCAGTTGGTCAAGTACGACCTCCAGTTCGTTCAGTTCGAGGAGGCTGGGGGTACCGCCCCCGAAGTAAAGGGTTTTTAGTTCCTCTCCCGGACGGAAAAAAGCATTTCTGATGGAAATCTCATGCAATAAACCTTCCAGCAGTCCCTTTTTGAGGTTCAGGACGGTGGAAAAATGGAAATCACAATAAGTACATGCCTGACGGCAAAAGGGAATATGAACGTAAATTCCGGCCACTGCCTCAGTTGGCCTTTTTGCCGGACAGTTCGGGCACAGTCGTACCCGGATAGGCCAGCAGCCCGGCAGCCAGACATTTCATGGCTTTTTCCAGCTCAGATTCTTTCAGTACGTAGGCGATACGTACCTCGTCCCGGCCCAGTCCGGGCGTGGCATAAAATCCGGCCGCAGGCGCCATCATGCAGGTGCCTCCTTCAAAGCTGAAGGATTCGAGCATCCACTGGCAGAATTTATCTGCATCATCCACAGGCAGCCTTACCACCATGTAGAAGGCGCCCGAAACGTGGGGCACCATGACTCCCGGAATCTCGCCCAAAGCCCGGAAAAGGCAATCGCGGCGGGAAACGTATTCGTTGATGGCAATCTGATAGTAAGAATCGGGCAGTTTGTACATGGCTTCGGCCCCAATTTGTCCCAGAGTGGGAGGAGAAAGCCGGGCCTGGGCGTACTTCATGGCCACGCTGATGAATTTTGAATTGCGGGAAATCAGGCTGCCCACCCGGGCTCCACAGGCGGAAAACCGCTTGGAAATGGAGTCAAATACGACCACATTCTCCTCGATTCCTTCCAGGTTCAGAGTCGAGTGGTGAATGCGTCCGTCGTAGGCAAATTCACGGTAAACCTCATCTGCAAACAGGTAGAGATTATGTTTTTTCACCACATCACGGAGTTTTTCCAGATCATCCAGGTCATACAGCTTGCCGGTCGGATTGCTGGGATTGCAAATCAGAATGGCGCGGGTACGGGGAGTAATCAGGGCCTGAAATTCTTCAATTTCAGGCAGGTCAAAATTCTCCTCAATCCGGGTGGTGATAGGCACCACTTTTACCCCAGCTTCAAGGGCAAATCCGTTATAATTTGCATAAAATGGCTCAGGAATAATCACCTCATCCCCGGGATCAAAACAGGACATAAAGGCAAAACGCAGGGCTTCTGAGGCGCCCGTGGTGGTGATGATGTGCTGCTGACCCAATCCGTGAATGCCTTTGCGCTCGTAATAGTCGAGTACGGCCTGGCGAAACGATTCCAAACCAGCTGAGTGACTGTATTCCACGACTTTGAGGTTGGCCTTGGCAATGGCCTCAAAAAATACGGGCGGGGTTTCAATATCAGGTTGCCCGATGTTCAGGTGATAAACATGGACCCCTTTCTTTTTTGCCGCCTCGGCATAGGGAACCAATTTACGGATCGGAGATTCGGGCATTTGCTGCCCGCGTTGGGATAATCCTGGCATATCTTTTTGACTAACCTTTGTGCAACAAAGTTATGAAAATCCGGGGTTTATTTACCCCCGTAAATTTTATTGAAAATCCGTGGTCAGCTGGAAGCGCAGCACCCGTCCGTTACCCGCATCAGCCACATACAAAATGCGACGCAAATAGGTTACCGCCCGCGGCTGATTGAACTGGGTCAGGCCATCTCCTGTGCCACCAAAGGAAACCTTGATATTTTTAGTTTCATTCGACCCTGCAGGTGGCTGAACCCCCTCTTTTCCGTCGCTGGTGAAGTGGTAAAGGGAATCTTTTTCTGCATCCACAATGAAAATATAATTGCGCCCGTCACCCGAATAGGTAATGTCCAGGGCTGAACCAAATCGATAGGGTTTGTACAAAAATCCCGCAGCCTGGCTGCTGTCGCCCACGGCCAGATCGCGAACCGTGTAGGAAATGCCGTTGTCGCTGTCCATCACATCAATGTACTGCACTTTGAGGGCCGTGGTAGCAGAAGTGGAGGTAAAAATAAAATCGCGGTCTTCACGGAAGGGATCAGAAACCCACTGGGGAGGCTGGGCCAGGCCCGTAATGCCAAAGGGGGATTTGAAATAATCCGTGAAAAAGCCAGACGAAGTCTGGATGGTGATAGTGGTCAGGAATTTATCCTCAGCATTGAAGAGCAGCACTGCATCGTCGGGGCCGTAAAGCGCTGATTTATTGGGTCCGCTGCGGGTCACGTAGTACCAGTTGTCGTACATGATGGCAATCCCGTTGAAGTTTACCAGAGGATCTTTGCTCTTGTCGAAATTGGCCTTGTAATAAAAGGGTTGAATGACCTTTCGTACAATTTTGGCAAATTTTAAACCGTAACCCAGAGCACCCTTCTGATCAATACGATAAATACAGGCCAGCTTGACGGACGAATTATTGATCACCGTGTCGAGGGTGCCCAGAGCCAGCAGGTCCAGGCTGCGGTCCTGGGCCATGGCCTTGATGCCAGGCACCGTAAAACGGGCAATTTCGTTGCCCGCCAGGTCGTGGGAAATAATTTCCTCCGTACCTCCATCCACCACATAAAGCAATTCGTCGTAACCCGCCACCACATCCACTGGCTCCACAAATCCATCCAAAACGGGTTGGACGGGTACAAAAGCCACCTGTTTATTGTCGAATTGGGGTTCATCAATGAAGGAGGCATCTGTTTTTTTGCCGAAAAAACCTTCACAGCCCGGCAGCATCAGCAGGGCCACAATCAGCAGGGAAATGCCTTTCATCAGTCGGTTATTCTTGTGCATCCTGACCTCCTTTTTCACGTTTTCCGGAAAAATAAACAGACAATCCAACCCGGTGCACCCAACCCAGATAACGGGTGGGATCCACGCCATAATCGAATTTGAGGGGGTTGCCACCCACCCGCATTTGCAATCCCGCACCGAAGGTGGGGAATACCTGATCTTTCACATTGATCTTGTAACCTGCCCGGAAAAAGAACAGTTGACGGTATTCAAATTCCGCTCCCAGACGGATATTTTCTGCGTTGTCGTTGGGGTGATTGAGCTGCAGGGCCGTGGTCAGCGACATTTGTTCGTTTCTGAAGGGCACCATGGAGACCCCCAACTGAAACAGGGTAGGCGCAGGATATGATTCCAGGGTAACGGGTTTATTGACAATGGAAATATCGTCCTGCTGATAAGTACCTTTTAACTTTGAATTCAACCCAAAACTCTGCAAAACCACTGCAAATTTGAGGTCTTTGAAATCCGTACGGTACAAAAATCCCAGATCGACCACCGCAGTATTGGCCTGAAATTCGGCCAGAGATTCGTTCACATACTTGAGCGTGACCCCGTAGGAAAACATGTCGGTCAGTTGCTTCGCATAGCTCAATCCAACCGCGGTATTGCTGGCATAAAAATATTCACCTGTACCATCAGGCTGAAATTCCGTGCGACGCTCCATTTTGCCCGTGGTCAGGCTGGTGAGTGAAACCCCGAAATTGCCGTTTTTGGTAGGAATCACGGATGAAAGAAAGGCATGATTGATGCCCGCCACCCAGAAGGTGTTGGCGGCCGCGAAGGAAAGATTTTCCACCTGGGCCATAGAAGCCGGGTTGGTGTAGGTCGAATATGCATCCCCATCCAGACAAATATTGGCGGATGACAAAGCTGAGGACCGCGGACTCACATCAATTTTCAGAAAGGTAAGGGCAGAAATACCCGCCCGCTGACCACCCAGACGGGGAATCAGTTGCGCCCTGGCACTTACAAAAGCCAAGCCAAGCAACAGCAGATATGTGATCCCTTTTTTCATCAGAATTTCCAGCTGGCCCCAATTAAAAAGTGACGGGGTTGCATGTATCGGGCAGGATTGGTGGGCGGCAGGCCGTTGTCCTGCGGGTCGGGGTAGGTGGGATCGCGGTAGCCAAGCGGCAAAGGATCGCCGTCGCGGTAGGCCGTGCCCGTCACCCCGTTGATGATCTGGCTGTTCTTATTATTGAAAATGTTTTGAAATTCGACGCTGAGGGAAAGGTAGCTTTTGTCTCCAAAGTGAAAGTCGCGGCTGATGCGCAGGTCGGCCCAAAACCAGGGAGACCCAATTTTGGAATAGGGTTGGTCTGCGACCTGATCATATCTCGGCCTTCCCGAAGGGAGGGTATCGACCAGCACGTAGGGCGTGTAACGCAATCCAGATTTGAAGGTCGCGCTCAGGAATACCCGAAAGCCCTCCAGACTGAGCCCAAACAGCCTCACTGTGCTGTCGGGTTTGAAAATCAGGTTGCCTTTCAGGTCAAAAGGACGGTCCCAGGCCAGATATTGCTCCTTGGTGGTGGAAACGTAGCCCTGGGTTTTGATCTGCAATTCTGATTCTGCGGCCGAATTTGATTTACCCGTAGCAATCTGATAAGCTGCATTGGCACTCACTTTCAACCACTTGCCTATCCTGCGTTGAATGCCTAATTCAAGTCCACGGATGCGGGCATAATCCTGGTTAATGTAAAACACTTTTTCCACGAAACGGCCGGTCTGATCGCGGATCAGCAGGCGGCGGCTCACAATGTAGTCGAATTTGTCGTTGTAAAAGGCCGTGACTGTCAGCGCCAGGTCTTTGGTCAACTGAGATTTGATCCCCACTTCGTACGACACCGTCACCTCAGGATTCAGGTTGGGATTTCCCAGATTCGAAAGGAAAGAGCGATCCTGGTAAACAGGGTCCAAACCAGCGTAGAGGAAGCGGGGGTGTGGCAGACGGGTCGAATGTCCGTAGTTGAAGTAGAGGACGTTATTGGAGGAAATGGGGAAGGAAACCCTCAGTTTGGGTAGTAATCGGGCTTTCCAGCGGCGTCCGGCAAAGGGTGCGGTTTGTTTGAAATAATCTTCCTTCGTCTGCTCCGTGACGGGCGCATTGGCTTTCACGATGGTTGTATCAATGAATTTGCCCGGCGCCCAGTATTCAAACCTGATCCCCACGGAAGCAATGATTCCCTTATAACGGATTTCATCCTGGGCATAGAAAGCACCCATGGCGGGATTGGCTTTCCAGACGTCGCTGGAAGCTCCAATGCGGGTGGAAGGAGTCGTGTCGTTGCCAATGATGATGGGCGCTCCCACCCAGGGGCGGGTGACGTCGATCCATTGGAAAGCCTGCTCCTTGTGCTCCTGACCAAAGCTGAAATAATGTACTTTATTATTGCTCGAGCGGCTGAATTTGTATTTCAGGGTGTATTCTGCGGCATAATGGTCGTGCCAGAGGGTGGCGATCCCGCCATTATTATACAGTCCCGGGCCGGGAAACACGTAGGAAACGGAATCGTTGGGGTTGTACACCGTGACCGGGTCGGTCACGATGGAAGCCGGATCGTAGATACGATCGACGGTGGATTCACGGAAGGGTCTTCCGTTGGCGTCGGCCCGCAGGTTGGTATAGAGCCGGCCCAGGCCGGCGGAAAAGGACCATTTTTCTGCAAAAATGGTCTTGAATTCCACCAAAGTCAGGTTCGACTGGTGGGTATAGGTATTGGCATTGTCCAGATCCAGGCTATAGGGATACTGAAAGCCGGGTTGCACCAGGGAGTTATTGCCAATGATCTGCAGCGAGCGGGTGCTCTGGTTGATGTTGAGAGAGTGAATATTCGAAACAGAAACTTTCATGCCTGGCTTCACATTCCAGGTCACTTTGACCGTATTTCCCCAGGAATTGCTTTGGCGGGGCGCCCACACAGAATCGTTGGCCCAGGGGCCGCGGTTGCTGAAAAGAGAACTGTGCAGTTGGTCGGCGGTGATGTTGAAATATTCGTCCGTCAGTTCGCCTTTGGCCGAGAGGAAAAAGAGCACTTTCTTTTTGGTGAAAGGAACAGGTCCACTGAAAGCCACATTCAGCACATCTGTATTCCAGCTCATGCCCTGATTTTTATTGAATCCCAGATTATCCCGGAAATAGCTGCCTGCAAAATCATATTTGCTGCCCCCTTCACGAATGCGGGTTTTGATGATACCCGAAGAGGAATTCCCCATATCTGCATCACCACCACCCGTGGTCACCTCGATTTCCTCGATACTGTTGGATCCCACATCCACCCCAAAGCCTGTACCTGCGAGGGGGTCGTTGGCGTCAATGCCAAGATCCCCGATTTTGTAACCAGTTTCGTAAACCCGTCCCCCGCGAATCTGTATCCCGTCCGGATTTTCAGAGATTCCCACCTGCATTTTCACCACATCCTGCACCTTTTGCACATTCATTTCCCCGATATCTTCCGCGCCGATCACCACCTCAGATTTGCCCGATTCCAGATCCACCAAATTGGGCTCTCCCTCGATCACTACCCCTTCCAGCATGGTTCCCATGCTGATCGACAAAGGGGCATTCTGCCCTGCATTAATAGTGACTCCGTGAATCAGTTTATCCGAATATTCGATCATGGAAATGCGGATCGAGTAGTCGCCAGGTTTGATCCCTTTGATGGTAAAATTGCCTTCTTCGTCGGTCAACGCACCCTGGTAAGTACCCACCAGAACCACTTTGGCGCCTCCCAAAGGCACTTTGGTGCCCGATTCAAAAACCTTACCCGTCAGGGTGCCAGTATCCTGGGCCAGCAGACGGGTGGCCAGCCCCAGCAGGATCAGCAGGAAAATTCCCGCTCCTCTCAGGCTTTGCATCACCTGAAAATTAGCCCGATATGACTTACCAGTTAAACTCATTGGTCATGATTTCCTGAAACAGTTTTTCGAGGGCTGCAGGATCGTTATTCAGTAAATTGAGTTCGAGGGTGAAAAATACCTGACTGGTATGGCCCTGGTAGGTACTGCGGGCTCCCACGATATTGGTGCCCTGCCAGCCATTGTCAGGCGTTACCTGGGCCGTAAACATGATATTGGCGCTGTCTGAGGGATAAAATGGCTCAATACCCGAGATCGGAAACTGCGGATAAAGGGTATCGAAATTCGCCGCATAACTTCCATAGGGCGTCATGCCTTTTCCGTTCACCAGTTCTGTGGTGCCTGGCGAGGACGAAATACTATCCATGGGCGCAAACTGGGTGATCACAGAACTGTTTTCAAACGCTGCTGGCAGAGGACAGGACAGAATAATTTTTCCGCCCTGGTTGATGTATTCCTGAATGGCCACTGCCCCAATTTCCATGTAAAGGGACCCGTTTTTCAGCTTTTTGTCCGAAAACCAGAATACCTTGTCAAACAGATTCATGTAAAGCCCGAAAGTGGGGTAGAAAAAGGGCGGAAGATTTTTGGCATTTCCTTTCTGAATCTCCACGTAATCGTAACTCAGGCCCAGGGTTTGGAAAATGGGGCGATAGATAAATTCAGGATCCATCAGGAAGGGAGAGCCGTAACCTGCGTGGCTGTCGATGATCAGAAAGTCTGATTTTTTGCGTTTGGCGAAGATAATTTTGGAAGTATCAATCGCACTTTCCAGCCCTGCATTGTCGCGGGCCCGCACGTAGAGGGTGTTTTGGGCAGATAATTCAAAGCCTGTGATGGGCTTGGAAAGCAGGGTCAATTCAGGACCTGAATAAATCTTTGCACTGACGGGTCCGCTGGCAGTTGGATCGTTGGGAACCACAGTCAGGAAGGTATGTTTGGGCGCCAGAGGGTACCAGGGCCCGTTATTGATCTTGAAAAACAGGCTGTCAATGGATTCGTCACCGTCAGGATCAGAAAGATTGATCAGAGCCGTAAACAGGCAGAAAGCCGTATCTGGCATCTGCACCAGGCTGTCGAAACGGGCCACGGGGGGCGAGTTGCGGATCGGGACCTTCAGATAAGCAGGCGTTGGGTCAGCCAGGTCTTTATTGTCAATGGCCCGCACATAAAAATCAATGTCGAGGGTGTCAGACCCGCCTGCCAGATCGAATTTGAAAGTCGAGTCGGGCGAGGTGGTAAAGGTCCAGTTTGAATTGTCAAAGGAGAATTCAAACCCTTTCAAATATCCGTCCTGATCGTCGCCGCTCCAGTGCAGCGTCACTTCGCTGGTCAGGCGGTCCGGCCCGGTCAGGTTGATTTCCTGCACAAAAATCCGGGTTTCGGGCGGCAGGTTATCCAGCAAAGTGCCTTTGTTGCAGGCTCCCAGAGTGAGAGCCAGCAACAAAGGCATCAGATATTTGAATTTTTGCTTCAAAAAGATTTGTCAGGATTATTTTACCAGAACAAACTTCGCATTCCAGCTGCGTGACCCACTGGCTTCGCGGAAATTCAGCACATAAGTGCCTGCATTCAGTCCTGAAGTATTCAGATGCAGGGTGCCGCGGCTTCCGTTCAGTTGGTCGGTCAGCATGACCCGGCCCATGAGATCGCGGATCTCCACGATGCCAGATACTGGATTGGCCAGATCATAATCCAGATTCAGCTGGTTTTGAGCGGGGTTGGGATATACCAGGAAATGACCGAGCTCAAAGCCTGGATTGCGGGAGAATCCCAGCGGGCATTGATCAGCATATCCACCCGAGTAGTCGTTATTATTGCGGGGCAGGAGTTTCCAGTTGCTGAAACTGTAGTACATGATCCCGGTGATGGTCTGGAATTCAGTTCCTTCATTTACGACGCAGGGATCAACCAGAAGGGCGCCACCGTCAATGATCCAGATGGAATCGTTGATGTAGGATACGTTATTGGAGGCGATGGAGCTGCTGGTCTGACGACCGGCCTGCACCCGGCATCCATTGCTGGGATCAAACTGATCCAATCCAACCCGGTATTCGGCAAAATTAGAGCTTCCATCTGCGCTTTTTTCAACCACATAAAGGGGATCGCTGTTGGCGGCCGCCAGGGTGATCAGCATGTGTTCGAATTGCTCGGTGGTGGCAAAGTTGTAAGTGGTGAAATTCTGGGGCTCCATGGTTACGGGGGTGATGGTCCCTGTGCCCAAAACGCTTACAGAGGAGACGTTTTCCAGTCCTGTAATGAAGAAAGCTTCCTTCACATCGCCCTGCAATTCCACTTTGTCGCCGATTTTGAGGTTGGCCAGGGTGGCCGAACCCGTGGCCATGATCCCGGCCCATTCGATCTGGTTTTCCTGCTGGATGAATACCGTTCCCAGGTTGTTGGGCTCGGCTGAGGCAGTTACTACCCCGTCAATGGTCACGGAAAGACCGTCATAGCCTGATTTATCAGAAGAGAAACAGCTGGGCACAAACTGGATGTCGTAAATGGTACATCCGTCGTTATTTACGCGGTAAAAACGGGGATCAGATCCGTTGCTGATGGAAGGAATCTGTGAAGTGTTATTGCCCGTGTCGGTCGCTTCAATGTAGTATTTTACGAAAGTACCATCAGGTTGGGGAGGAATAGCGCCCAGGTAGCTGTTTCCACCCGTGTTGATCAGGTTTACAGAAGTATAGGGAGCGGTGCAGTTTACCCCGGTCGCATAGAATAATTTTGCAGAAGAAATTCCGTCGCTGTCCAGAATATCGCAGGTGATTTTCACCGTGTCCGTGCTGGAAGGGCAGGAAATATTGCGGGTGGTGCTGTAAATGGAAGGAGCGGCGCTGCAAATCTGGTAGTGTGAGGTGTCGAAAGGCCAGATTTCATAACCACGGCCGGTTCCACCGCCGCAAAAGTTCTTGGAGTGGGTCAGTACCCCTTTGATGGAGCAAAACTGGTCACCCACAGTAGGAGGCACGAAAGTGCCGCCGTTGGCGGGCAGACGCTGTACCAGGAAGCGGTCGCTGATATTGACCCGGCAGCCATTCTGGTCCTGCACATAAAAGCTCACCCGGTTTCCACCTGAAAAGAAATCCACGGAGACCACGGTCACATTCTGGATTTCAACCAGGGTTCCTTCCCACTGCTCACCCGCCTGAATATTATTATTCTGTTGGGCATCATTGAGGTCGCAGACCGAAACCACATTGCTGTAAACCGGGCGGTTGGTGGCCAGCTTGATGGCGGAGAGGGGGATGAATTCTGTTTCCCCGAAATATTCCCCGATCACCCCGGTTATTGCCACAGAGTCGCCTGCGTTGAAGTCGAGGATGTCGGTGGGGGCAATCACATTGCCGCTGCTGCCGTAGACGTCCAGTCCGGCCCAGGGTCCGGCTCCATCCTGGATCCAGACGTTGCGGCCGCCGGCCGCCTGGGCAATTCCACCTTCCATGATAGCAACCCCATACACGATCACCGTATCGCCCGTATATTTGGAGCTGTCGCGGCAGTTGCTGAGATCAATGGGAGATTGGATGGTGTCAATGGTCATCACCGGGTAGGTCTGAGCCTGTAGGCCGGTTCCAAGAACAAGAAGCAATGTAAACAGGAGTAAAAGTTTTTTCATAACCGAAGTCGTTATTTAATAACCACAAATTTTCCTTGAAAAAGTTTGCCCGTGCTGAGGTCTTTTACCGAGAAAAGATAGATGCCCCGGGCAATTATCTGATTGTCTTTTGAGAGTAAATCCCAGGCGTGCTCACCTCCTGAGAAGGTGGTTTGGTCGGGATTGGAATAGGTGTCAAACCAACGGATATCGTCGCCGTTATAGTCCTGGTTGTGCTCGAACATGTCCACAAAATCACCTGCCACGGTGTAGATCCGCACTTCGCATTGCGAAGGCAGATTGGCAAAAATGATTTTGCGGTCCTCTTCGAGGGTGCTGCTTCCTTCCCAGGAAGCGCCTGCGTAGTAAGGATTCGGGTACACGAAGGGTTCTCCGTTGGCGAATCCGTCGTTGCCCGATTTGCCGGGAAAGGCCAGCTTCAGGTTGGCCAGGTTGCTCGACTCCAGAGAGCCCAGATTATTTTCAGGATCGCCCTGGTCAAAGGCCGTGACGGCTACCGCATGCTGCCAGCCGTTGGTGATGCCCGAAAATTCGTATTTGTACCAGTATTGAGTTGTATCCCCTTCGAATTTGACCGGGGTTTTCAGTCTGATTTTGTCAAAACCTGTTTCCAGAAAGATTTTATCTCCCAGAGAGTCGTATTCGGCCACCAGTTTCAGCTTTTCCGCGATGGAAGCATTGCTCTTCACATCGTAGCCCACCTGGGTTTTATAAATGCGATATCCCTCAAAATCCTGCTTCTTGGAAATGGGATCAATGGTTTTCTCTGCATTTTTTCCCCAATAAACTTCAATGGAATGGTCTGTGGGCACGATTTTGGTCTGGGGAATGTCAGGAGGTGCGGGCAGGATGTAACGGTCAATCTTACCGTCCCCGTCCCGGTCTTCGCCCGGATCGAGCACGCCATTTCCATTGGTATCCTCCCCGTTATAAGCCGTCACAGCCCAGGAGGCATTTTTGGCCAGCAGGGCCCGCTGTTCGTCCGTATCCGCACCCGCAGGGTTGCCGTCATCGCTCATTTTGGCACAGATTACCGCAAAGGCAATGTCGATCGATTGTCCGGGGAGGAGATTTCCAAAAGGTCCGACTGAAATGAGATTCGTACGGTTATTGGGAGTGCGGATCTGAGCCCGGATCTGGCTTTCCCAGCCAGCATTCTGATTGAGCCCCAAAACCATTTTGGAGTAGCGCTCATTATCGTCGTTGGGGGAGAAGTAAATGGGGCTGGTCGAATTTTGGAATTGCCAGGTATTATAATTGCATTTGAAACTGGTATCCACCCGCGGATGGAAGAATTTTACATTATTTTCCGCGCCCAGAAACATTATGCCTCCGTAGGAACGGGTAAATTCGGGTTCGCCCGCTGCGTCAAATTCGTAAGCCAGGTAAAGCGAATCCAGATATCCGTTGCCACCTTTATTATAAAAGGCAGAACCCACCCCCACGGGCTGGGCAGAAGGAAGATTGGTGTTGCGAACCACCAGATCGGCCCAGTAACCCAGGTAAAGGTCGTTCAGGGAATTGGGACCAATGTTGGTGACATGCAGGTTGAAGATCACGAAATAGTCTGCAAAGGCGAAATTCCAGTTATAAGCCTGAAAATCCACCCCCAGATTCAGAGGCACGTGCGGATCTGACTGAATTCCAATCTGGGTATTGGTGCCGGGCACTTTGAGGCCCGAATCGGCAAAATAGGTGACGAAATCCTGGTGAGAAACGGCTTCAGGATCGAAATTAGGGTGGTCGAAAAGGGAGGAACGGATTTCAATACACTGCCCCACAGGTGCGTACATTTCAAACCCGGCTGCGCCGGGACTGTAACCGCCGGGCGCATCTGCGGCCGCACTGGTAACCCGGGTGTCCACTCCGTTGATGCGGGCGCCCGCCCAGAAACCGCCGTCGAAAACGTGCTCAATGCCCGAATTGCGGGGATATTCGCCCGAAGGCCAGCCATTGATGTCGTAATTTCCACTGAAGGCGTTCCCGATCAGTCCGTTGTGGGTCACGGTAAGGGCAAAACTCCCGGCCGAGGTGACAGCTTCCGCACATTCTGTCTGAACCTGGCCGAAACCGGGAAGCAGAATGAGTGAAAATGTCAGGTAAGCCAGTAATCGCTTCATTGGAGGCGCAAATTTAAACGGACGATCCTCCGGGTCATATTAAATGCCCGTTATCTTTTTATCAACTTTTTAACCGCAAAGTTGCCTTTGGAATCTTCGATTCTCAGCAAATACATGCCCGATGCCCAGGGGCCCGCGGCATAAGCATACTGGCTGCTACCTGCAGGAGCATTCAGTTGCTCACCCAGCAAGGTGCGACCGTTCAGGTCGGTGACCCACAGCCGCAAAGCGGCGGTTTCGGCACCCAGGTTTCGAATGCGAAAACGCAATTCATTTTCCAGGGGATTTCCCAGAATATCCACCCCAATGCCTTTCAGGAAAGCCCGCGGCTCTCCAATTCCCACCGCAGGTTCGCGGGCAACCTTGAGTTCCATCACCGTAGGCAGGTGGTCGGAAAAGGCTTTCAGGGAGTTGGCTACGGTCGAACTTACCGCGGTATTGGTGGGGTTATTGATGGCTTTGTTAAAATGCTGGCAATCATTGCCAAAGGGGTGAAATGACCCGTTGATGTATTGCAGGTCATAGGTATTGCTTTTGACTGCATCGTTGATCAGGATGAAGTCGAAGCGATCATCCAGACCGCCGCCCGATCCGCAGCCTATGGGCGAATCCATGGTGGACTGGGTATGCAGACAGGCAAAGACTGAATTATAATTCCAGTTGCCCGGGCTGTTGACCGGGTCATACATTTTGATTTTGGTATTCGAATGATTCACCATGTTCTGAAAAGCAGTTTCAGAAGAGGTTTGCAGGTTGAAATCACCCAGAATGATCAGGTTGTCGTCCAGGCCCAGGGCATTGAGGTAAGCCATGATGGTCTGGGTCTGGTTGGCCCGGGTGGTGGCGTCGCTGGGGTCAGAACCAGCTTTGAGGTGAGCGACCACCACATTGATGAAAACGGTGTCCGTATTGGTGGCCAGGTCGGCGGCCTTATAATACAGATTATAGAAATTCAGGTCACGCAGGGAGTGGTTGATCACCTTCTGATATTTCAGGCCCAGCACATCTGAATTATAAAACAGCATGTTGGTGATGTCAGAACCTGCATTATTCGTCAGGTTGGCGCGTGCATAGGCCGGATTGATGGGTTGCAGAATCTGGGTCAGAATGCGGTCGGCATAAATGGAATTGGAACCCAGCTCGTTCACCCCCAGCAAATCCGGGCGAATCTCAGTCATAATATTGGTCAGATAAGGGTCCTTGGTGGAAAGTGCAATGCACCCAAAACCTGTAACGCCATACTGAAGCAGGTTGTATTCACATACTTTAATAGTATCCTGAGCCCGGACGCTGAAGCCATTCAATAGCAGAAAGGCCGTAAAAAAGGTCACCCAAACCGGGCGAAAAAAGATTGTCGTAATTTTCATAACCCTTATTATTCCATACAAAACTGATTGCAAATTAAGGAATAATGCCCAAAGTCCTGAGTTGGTTGGTGGTTTTTGATTGGTTATTGGTTTTTGGTTGGTAGTTGTTAGTTCTGAGTTGCATTGCTATTTCTGCAAACCGTAACCGTAAACCGTAAACTGCAAACCGTATATTTTGTCAATGCCATTCCCTTTAACGAAATTTGGCCCATGAAAACAGATACCCGTACCGTAGTGAGCCTGGCGTACGAGATGCTGATGGAAGATGGCGAGGTCATCGACCAGATCAGCGAGGAAGCGCCTTTCAGGTTTATTTTTGGCATCAACCAGATTTTTCCGGCCCTGGAGGCCGAATTAAAAGGTCTCGAAGCCGGACAGAAGTTCGACATTGTCCTGCCGCCCGAGGTCACTTACGGCGTTTATGATCCTCAGCTGGTGCAATTGCTGGCCAAAACATTATTCGACCAGGCGCCCGAAGGCAGCCTGGAAGTGGGCAGCAGTCTTCCCATGGTCGACGGAGAAGGTCAAACCATTTTTGGCGTGATTACTGAAGTAAACGACCAGACCGTCAACATGGACTTCAACCACCCGCTGGCTGGTCAGCGGGTCCGCTTCCGCGGAAAAGTGGTGGCCGTGCGGCCCGCCACCGCCGTGGAACTCGACCTGGGCAAGGTCCGGGACTAACCCCGGCCTGCACCTTCAGTTTTTGAAATTCAACTTCCATGCAAAGCATCCTCCACCAATACAAGCTACGGCTTACCAACCTCAGCCAGGGAAACCGCTCCCTGAAGCTGCAGAGGTTGTCGTCTGTGCAGGATGCAGACCTCAAGACCCTCGATTTTTTTGACGATGAACCCGCCGAAAAAATTCTGGAAAAAATCATCAGTGGCCGTCGCAGCACCCTGATCCGTCGCCTCGATCCGCGGGATGAAAAAATCAACCTGATGGACCGTCGCCTGAATCGTATTTACCGCGAGGTCAATACTATCAGCGAGGAAAGCGGCTCCTACGACCTGTTTGTGGGCTATCCTTTCGTGGAAGGACGTTTTCTGGATGGCGGGTTGGCACGTTGCCCCATATGTCTTTTTCCCGTGCGGCTGGAGCGCGACTATTCTCATTCGCCCCGTTGGCGACTGGTGGCCAGCCCCGATGAGGACATTCAGTTCAATAAAACCTTTTTTCTCGCCTACGAGAAATTTCAGCAGGTACGCCTTTCCCGCGAATTCTGGGAAACCCATCCAGACCATTTTCCCGATATTCAGGCCTTTTTGAACTGGTTGTATGCCTTTTTCAAGGAAAATGAGATTGGCATCAATTTCAATCCCGACCTTTTTCAGTTCAAACTCGACCTCTTTTACGATTATAATAAGGACCGCATGGAGAAATTTCAGGTTGGTTCCCTGAAATTGCAGTCCCACGCCATTCTGGGCATATTTCCCCAGTCAGATTCGGCCCTCATGCAGGATTACGACCTCCTTGAACGCGATCCGGCTCAGTTTTCGGTCGAAAATTACCTGCGCATCCAGAAGCCATCTGCAGAACCTGATCCTTACATTCGGGAAGAGCACCGTTTTTTCGTCACTTCTGTGGACCAAAGCCAGGAAGAAGCCCTGCTGAAAGTCAAAAACGGGCATTCTATCGTGCTGCATGGGCCACCAGGCACGGGCAAATCGCAGGTGATCCTCAACCTCATTGCCGACGCCATGGCCCGCGGTCTGCGGGTGCTGGTGGTATCCCAGAAACGGGCCGCACTCGACGTGGTCTATCACCGTCTGGCCGAACTGGATCTTCACCGCTACGCGGCTTTGGTGCACGATTTCCGGGCCGACCGCACCGGGATTTTTGCCCGCATCAGCCAGCAGATTGAAAGTATTGAAAGCTATGCCGCCGAACTGGGAGATCTGACTAAAACCAGCTGGGAACACAATCTGAAACGCCTTTCCCGCGAGACTGACACCTATAATCATTTCTACGAAGAGCTGTTTCAGTCCCTCAAAAAAGTAAGGGAATTTGGCCTGAGCATGCACGAATTGTATCTGAAGGCCGAAGCAAGGGAGGAATTATTCTTGCTCAAAGGTCTGGAACGAAAATTCGACCTGGATGCCCTCGAAGCCTTGCTTACCAAACTCGATGAATGGGTGGAATTTGCCGAAATTCTCCAACCCTCCCATCCCTGGTATCAGCGGGTGAATTTTGCCAAATACGGATTTGGGAAAAAGCAGGAAATCAAAGAAAGGCTTGAAAAATTGCCCGCAGAAGTGGATGCTTTGCATCAGAGCTGGCTGCAGTTTGGCGACCTGAAAGGCGATCAGTTGGATGCAGGGCAAAATGAACGCGACCTGACGCAAGTCAGGGAGTGGTACGCGCAACTGGAGCAAAAAGAGCTGAGGGAGGATTTTGAGGATTATTTTACCGAAAAACTCAAACCCAAAGAGGTCAAAAAGGCCCTGGATGGATTTGAAAAATGGTTTGGCCGCATGGCGGGATTTCAGATTTTGTCTGAGCAGGAATGGAGCCATTACCTCGATCTGAAAGAACATTTTGAGAATTTTGAACGGCAAAAGGAATCTCTGGGCAGATTTTTTTCTCTCAAATGGCTCAAAGCACGCTGGTATCTGAAGAAAATCCTCGAATTCAGAAAGCTGGAATACAATGCTAAAAACCTTTCCCTTTTGAAAAAGGAAGTTTCAGCCCTGGATTCCCTGATGAAGCATTATCTGAAAGTGGAAGAACAGGCCTTTTTCAATGATCTTCCCCTCACGGAACCCGTTTCTGCCCTGAACGCCTGGCTGGAGCGCAAGCGAAATTCCCTGGAATTTTTCACTTACCTCGAAAAAGAAACCCTTTTCACCCCCCTTCAACCCCGCCTTTCTGCTGGAAAATTCGACTCCAAACAAGCCGAAAAAGCCCTGAAAATGATGGGTAAGTTGGAGGAATTTACCCAAAAACTGCAGCAACAAACCCGCTTTTGGGGCGAAATTCTGCATACTGCCCAATTCCAACCCCTCGTTCAGGCCGTAGCCAAACCTTCGCTTGCTGCTGAGCCCGTACAAGCCCTGACCCAGAGTTTTGCCCATGATTTTGAGGATTTGCGGGCCCTGGATGCCTTTGTAGCCGGATTTTCAATTCAGGAAAAAGAAGTGCTGGAAGTTCTGCTGCCATCCATGGCCGGATTTACCAAAGCCAATGAAGCTGATTTTCTGAAGAAAGTCCGCAACTCCTTTTACCTGGCCTGGATTGAGGATACGGAGGCCCGCGACCCCAATCTGGGAGAAGTTTCCAGCAAACGCATGGAAAAAAACTGGCTTGATTACCGTCACAAAATTACCGAGCGCCAGAAGAACGTGACCGGGCTGATTCACCACAAACTTCGCGAAAATATCGTGGGGAATATCAAAGTGAATCGTCTGGGCAATCCCGTTACCTACCGTGAAATAGCCCACCAGGTCAATAAAAAACGGCTGGTGTGGTCAGTACGCAAGTTGGTGAGTGAATTCTGGAACGAAGGATTGAGCACCCTGATGCCCTGCTGGCTGGCTTCACCCGAATCTGTGGCGGCCATTTTTCCCATGGAAACCAAATTTTTCGATCTGGTCATATTCGACGAAGCCTCCCAATGCTATGTTGAGCGGGCTTTTCCCATCATGTTGCGGGGTGATAATTGTGTGATTGCGGGCGACGAAAAGCAATTGCCGCCCTTTGACCTCTATTCCGTGAAAGTGGAGGAGGGTGAAAATGCCTTTTATGAAAATGAAATGGCCCTCGAAGTGGAAAGTGTGCTGGATTTGGCCAAAAATGTGTTTCACGAATCCAAACTGAGTTGGCACTACCGCAGCCGCGAGGAAGAATTGATTAATTTTTCCAATCATGCCTTTTATGAAGGTCGCCTGAATGTCATTCCTCCTGCCCACCACGACCCGGTCAATCTGCCGCCCATCGAGTGGATCAAAGTGGAGAATGGCGTCTGGGAACGCAATTCCAACCGGTCCGAGGGCGAAGCCGTGGTCGATCTGATCCTGAAGCTGGTCAGGCGGGCCGACCGTCCCTCCATCGGGGTGGTCACCTTCAACTTTCACCAGCAGGAACTGATCCGCGACATCATCGACCGCCGCCTGCTGGAAATGCAGATGAGCGGCCAGAAAGAAGACCTGGCTTTGCTTTATCAGGCCCTGGAACGGACTGAACAGGAGGAGCGGCAGGGAATTTTTGTCAAGAATATTGAAAATGTGCAGGGTGACGAGCGGGATGTGATCATCTTTTCAGTGGGCTACGCCCGCGACCGTTCCGGTCGTATGGTTAGCCATTTTGGCCTGTTGAGCCAGGCGGGCGGACAAAACCGCCTCAATGTGGCCATAACCCGGGCCCGCCAGAAAGTGTATGTGCTGTGCTCGGTGGAGCCCGAAACCTTTGAAGTGGAAGATGCAAAGCATCCCGGACCGCGCCTGTTTCGCAAATACCTGGAATATGCACGCGCGGTGACCCTCGACGACAAAACCCAGCAGCAGACCCTGCTGGATGGTCTTTCAGGCAGCAAAGCCCTGATTCAGGGTGCCACGGCCGACCGCGAAGCGGGCGGCCGCAATCTCCTGGCCGACCAGGTGGCCCGGGCATTGGAGGCCGAAGGCCTCACCGTGATTCGCCAGGTGGGCGACACCAATTACAAACTTGATCTGGCCATCCAGGCTGCGGGCGACAGCAAAGATTACCTGCTGGGCATCGAATGCGAAGGCCCCAATTATTTTTCAGGAAAAAGCGCCAAGGAAAGAGAAATTTACCGGGTAAATCTGCTCGAAAGCCGCGGCTGGAAAGTGCATAGGGTGTGGTCGCGCAACTGGTTTTGGGACCGGGAAGGTGAAATTCAGCGCATCCTTGCCAGGCTCAAAACAACCTGATTCTTTCAGAAATTCGATTTTTTCGGGTAAAAACCATCTCTTTTCAGGGTCATTTTCATGCATTTCTGTGTAACGAATGGGTGGTTTTGTACAGGAATGAACCCGAATTGCCTTCGTTTTGCAACGAAGTTGCAAAATGATTGGAGCCATCTGACTGCGATTCAGGGGTTGGGTTAATGGGATTGGGGCAAAAAAATTTGCACCAAAAAAGCCCCCCAAAGCCTGTAATCAATCCTTTGATAAGACTGACAAGGCAATCAATATTTTGTCGTTACTTGGCGTAGTCCTTACACAGACGGACCCAAAAAGGTAAAATTTGAGAAAAGCCTTGCGTATCACAACATTTCAAAATATTTTAGGGCTCTTTTTTGGATTTTAATCCTTAAAGTCTGGTCTGAATTGAACAATTAATATTCAAAAACCCATGAGTACTGAATTTGATTCCAACATTGGAGGAGGTGTAGAAGTAAAGAAGGCGAGCCCTTTGAAAAGCCTCTTCCCGATCCTGGTCATCATCGTGGCTGCAGCCATTGCCCACGCTGTTTTTTACTTGATTTTTGGCGATGAAGGAAACTTCCAGGACAATGATCCCACCAAGGATCCCCTTCCCGGAAATATCCTCGGTATCGTTTACAAAGGTGGTTTCATCATCCCGATTGGTATGACGCTGACCATCATGGTAATTGTCTTTTCCATTGAGCGCTTCATTACCCTGACCAAAGCCTCTGGAAAAGGATCCATTGACGTGTTTGTGAAAAAAATCCGCATGGCCCTTCATGACGGCGACACCTCTGGTGCCATTGATCTTTGTGATCGTCAGGCTGGCTCCGTGGCCAACGTACTGAAATCAGGTCTCGAAAAATATTCTTCCGTGGTTGGAAACCAGGAAATGGACAAAGACCAGAAGAAACTGGCTATCCAGTCCGAACTGGAAGAAGCCACCAACCTGGAACTGCCCATGCTCGAGCGCAACCTGCCCATCCTGGCTACCATCGTGGCCGTAGGGGTATTGGTGGGTCTGTTTGGAACGGTACTCGGGATGATCCGGGCCTTCTCCGCGCTTTCCACCGCAGGTGCTCCCGACGCTTCTGCACTGGCAACTGGTATCTCTGAGGCTCTTGTAAATACCGCCTTTGGTATCTTCAACTCTCTGGTAGCCATCGTGATGTACAACTTCTTTACCTCACAAATCGACGCTCTTACCTACCGTATTGACGAAGGCGGATACAGCATTATCCAGACCTTTGACATGAAGGCCAAGTAAGTTGTTTTTCCCGATAACACTTTGTTTCTCAGGGAATTCGTTAAACCTCAAAAAGAAAGGTCGATATGCCTAAGGTAAAACCAAAAAGACATGTGCCCGTCATTGACATGACAGCCATGGTTGACGTCGCCTTTCTGTTGCTTACGTTCTTCATCCTTACCACGACTTTCCGCCCCGACGAAAAAGTGGTTGTAGATACTCCAAGTTCTACCTCCACCACCGAAATTACACCCACAGACATGATGACCATCAATGTGGATGCAACCGGAAGGTGTTTCGTCGGATTCGCAGATATTCCCAGCCGGGCTGGCGTACTCGACAAGATTGAAGCCGACTACGGCTTCACCGCCAGCGCCGAGGGAAGACAGTTTTTTATCCTGCAAACCAGTGTGGGAGTTCCGCTCAAGGAAATCGCAACCTGGTTGAGTGGTACCAAGGAACAAATGAAAGAATACGAACAGAAAGGTGTGCAGTATCCCTACTTCTTCAAGGACCCTGCAGACAATGATCTCAAGCGTTGGATCCTTTACGGACGGACCGCGAACGTCAGAACCCGTTTCGCAATCAAAGGTGACCAAAACTCGCCTTACCCGGCCATTCAGGATGTGATTTCCACTCTTCAGGATTGGAATATCAACAAATTCAACCTGATCACCGACCTCGAAGCCGCTCCTGGCGGCGAAGGCGCCGAGTAAATCCGTTTCAAAAAATTAACCCAAACCAAACCCGGAGTTATGGCAAGCATCGAAAATAATACTGGAGGGAGAAAAGGCCGGCAACGGCGCTCCGTCCGTGTTGACATGACCGCAATGGTCGATGTAGCCTTTCTCTTGCTTACGTTCTTTATCCTGACCACCACCCTGGCCAATCCCAAAATGATGGAGATCGCCACACCCAAAAACAGCCCGGTTGATCTGGCCTGCTCCAAGGTGATGACGATTTTTCCCGGACAGGATGGAATGTTTCATCATTTCACCGGCTGTGACCCAGAATCCGTGCAAACCTCTACCTTGAACGAGGTGCGGGCCAGGATTTACCAGAACATAGCCACCGTAAATGACCTGATCATCTCCATCAAGCCAACGGAAAATTCCAAATACGCCACCGTGGTGAATATTCTGGATGAAATGGAAATAACCGGCGCGAAAAAATATGCGCTTTCTGAAATTACTGAACAAGACATTGAATTTCTGGACAAAAAAGGTTTAAAATAAGGCCCTTTTCAGGAATTTGAATAAAAAGAAAGGAGTTGTGCTATGGCAGAAATGATGCAAAAGGATAGTGGCGGTGGAAAAGGTAAACCCAAGAAGAGGTCCACGCGAATAGACATGACCGCAATGGTTGACGTGGCCTTCCTTCTCCTTACCTTCTTCATTCTCACCACTACCATGGCAACCCCGAAGGTGATGGAACTCAACGTTCCGCCCAAAAAAGATCCGAAAGATGTGGATGTGGATGTAAAAGAATCCAAGGTGCTAACCGTCATCATGGGTAAAAACGACCGCATCTACTACTATTTTGGGATTACTGACCCCGAGGTGAAAAAAACCAATTTTTCAGACACGGGAATCCGTAAAATCCTGATGGATCACATTCACAAGCCAGGGGTTCCCAACTGTAAAGGCAAGGAAACCACGGGCGGATGCTGGGACCCGATCGTAGTGCTTAAGCCCACCGAAAATTCCAAGTACAAAAACGTAGTGGATATTCTCGATGAAATGAGCATCACCCAAACGCCGAAATATGCGTTGACCAAGCTCACCGAGGTGGACAGCACCCTGATTGTGGACCACGGATTTGATGAATTCGTCAAATAATTTTAAATTGTTTATCGTAATAGATTGTAAAAGCTGTTAGCAGCAATCTTAACCTCACGAAAATGGATAACCCAAATGTAGTTCTCGCCGACCTTGACGAAATGGTTTTTGAAAACCGTGAGCAAGGTTATGGCGCGTATCAATTGCGAAAAAATTACAATTCCTTCCTTGCCATTGCGGCAGCGATTGGAATTGCGTTTTTCGTGTTGGTGGTGATGCTACCCTGGATTATGGCCCTCATCAGCAGATTGTCTCCTGAAGAGGAAACCATTGATCGCAACATCGTCATCAACATGATGGATTTGCCTCCACCGCCTTCTATCGATGAAGTGGAGCCACCCCCGGTGGTGGATGTGCCCCCTCCGATCAAAACCATCGAATTCAAAGTTCCTGTGCCCAAACCCGATGAGGAAATCATCGAGGAAGTTACCATCAACGAGATGGACGACATCAAGGAAGAGGAAAACATTGGAACCGAGGACATTGAAGGGGAAGATGTGGGCTACGACTTCGGTGAAATTGATGCCGTGGGTGTGGTGGAAGCGATCGAGGCTCCCGAGCCTGATCCGGATCCAAACGCCTTTATCATGGTGGAAAAAGAACCCGGTCCGGTAAACATGGACAACATCAAGAAATTGATCGGGTATCCTCCCGCCGCCAAGGAAGCCGAAATTGAAGGTAAGGTAATTCTCCGTATCCTCGTGGGTAAAAACGGAAAATACGAGAAACACATCGTGGTGAAAAATCCTCACCCGATCCTCACCAAAGCGGTGGAAGCCCAGATCCAGAATCTGGAATTCACCCCCGGCATCCAGGCTGGTCAGCCCATCAAAGTTTGGGTTACCATTCCCTTCGACTTCAAACTGCTTCGCTAAGCCGAAGTTGGTAATAAAAAATCCCGGCCTGATTCAGGCCGGGATTTTTTTATAGCATCAAGCTACCCCAAAGGTGGGCTTTTGGCCCAAGCTTCCCTCCAAAGCGAAAGCTTTCCATCAAAAAAACTCCTGACCACCAATCTGGGCTCTGTGGTTCTCCTCCATGGGAGTGCCTTTGGCATGTGTTAAAAAACCACCATAGAGGCGGAAACTTCCAATAAAAAAACTTTGCGATCTTTGTGACTTTGTGTTGAAAAAACCAATTCTCAATACCCCTCCTTATTGGCCTCAATTTCAGCCAGCATACTCAGGTAGGTATGATAACGACTATCAGGCACCTTCCCCGTTTCCACCTCGGCCTTGACCGCACAACCAGGCTCCATATCGTGGGTACAATTGTGAAATTTACACTGGTCCAGCAGGGGCAACATTTCGGGAAAGAAATGAGAAAGTTCGTGCTTTTCAATGTCGTATATCTCCATTTCTTTGAAACCCGGCGAATCAATGATCCAGCCGCCCTGTTCCAGGGGAAACATTTCTGCAAAAGTGGTGGTGTGCGTGCCACGCCCCGAAAATTCGGACACATGTCCGGTTTTGAGATTCAAACCTGGCTCCGCCAGGTTGACCAGGGTAGATTTGCCCGCTCCTGAGCGGCCAACCAGAAAGGATACCTTGTCTTTCAGCAGTTCCCGCACCTGGGCCGCGTATTCTTCCTGAATTGCTGAAAGCACCAGCGTCTTGTAGCCAACCCAGTCATAGATTTCCTGAAAATCATCCAGCTTTTGCTGTTTCTCCTCGCTGTCCAGCAGGTCCACTTTATTGAAAACCAGCACAGGCGTCACCCCATAAGCCTCACACGAAACCAACAGCCGATCCACATAACCCAGGGTGGTGACCGGGTGATCGATCGTAAATAAAATCAGGGCCTGATCCACATTGGCACACAGGATGTGTACCCGCTTGGAAAGATTGCGCGCCTTGCGCAGCACATAATTTTGCCGGGGCAGCAGCCCGGTGATCATGCTTTCTTCACCCGAAACCAGCACTTCCACATGATCCCCCACGGCCACCGGATTGGTACTCTTGATCCCGTCCATCCGCATGCGGCCTCTCAGACGGCATTCCACCATCTCACCCGCCTCCAGCCGTACCTGATAATGCTTGCCCGTGGACCTGATCACCGTTCCCTGGGCCTTTCGCTCAGCTGACGGGGCGGATTTACCAGCTTTTCCTTTTTTCTTTTTGGCCATGCAAACCTGGATTACAAAAGAATTTTCCGCCAGTTTTCCTGGTTGGTTCGTTGCTCGGGAGTCAGGAAAGGCATCATCTGCAATTCCCAGGGACCATAAAACTCGCCTTCCGTGCGAATGAGTAGCACCTCTCGCAGACGATTCTGGTGAAAATAATGCACCTTCAGTTCCGTTTCCTCTGCAAAAAAGTCAGTCAGTTGGCGCAGATTGCCCTCCACCAGCAAACCATTGATGGCGAAAATGGTATCGTCGAATCGAATCCCCGCCAGGGCGGCTGGTCCGTCAGAAACAAGGTTATTGACGATTTCCTTGCCGTTTTCTGTTTTGGTGGCAAAGCCCCAGAGAGCCAGATTGGCTGAGGCATAAGGACGCTGCTGCAGGCTGAAGCCCAGATAAGCAGCCGCCTCCTGCAAAGCCGGGGTCACGTCGTCCGTGCCACTTATGTAAGTATTGAAAAAATCTTCCAGGGATTCTCCCGCAAAAGATTCTGCGATCGTTTGGTAATCTGACCGGGTATAACCTTTGCCAGTTTTGCCAAAACGGTCATACATTTCCCGCATCACATTGTCCAGGCTGGCCGCATTTTGGCTATGACGGCGAATCTCCACATCCAGCAACAACGCCACAATGGCCCCTTTGGTGTAAAATGAGATTTTGCGGTTGGGAACCCCGGTTTTTTTGTAGCCGGTCACCCAGCTTTCAAAAGACGATTCCTCCAGACTGACATACTTCCAGCCTTCGTTATTATAGTGGCGGGCCAGGTTGGAGGCGTTGAAATTGGAAACAAATTCATCCAGACCCCAAACTCCTGATTTGAGCAACATGAGGTCGCCGTAATAGGTGGTCACGCCCTCAGTCACATAATGGAGGCGGGAATACTGCGGCCCCGAATAGTCGTAGGGCTGCATGTCGAGGGGACGAATGGCTTTCACATTCCAGGCATGAAACAACTCGTGGCTGCTGATTCCCAGAAATTCAGGATAGAGCGCAGGATCCGTTAGTTTATAGCCTGGTCCAAGTACAATCACGGTGGATTTTTGGTGTTCGACCCCATGGTAATAGGGCGTATCCAGCATGATGAAGAGAAAGTGATATTCATCGGCCGGGAAACCACCAAACATCCTGATCTGAGCGTCGCTGAAGGCGGAAAATTCGGCCAGCATACGAGCCGTATCGGGCTTGCAGGCACCCTGAAACCACAGGTGAAAAGTCACTCCCCCGCAGGAATAGCGCTTATTTTGCAGGGATTTGGAAAGAATGAAGGGTGCATCCACGATTTCATGGAAATTTTCCGCATAAAGGGTATTTCCCACTCTTTTCAGACTGCCGGCCATAGGCCAGGCTTCTTTCATTCCCAATACCAATTCGCAGGGAGAATTCAGGTCATTGTCCGTGTAAACCAATAAATTAACCCCGTTCACATAAATGTATCCATCACCAAACCAACTGGAACCTGCATTTTGCTCGTTGGCATAATAGTAATAGGTGAAAAATACCTGACCGTCGCTGAAAGGGGTAACTCTCCAGGCATGGGTGGTGATTTTGAGGGAAGGAACGGGTTTTCCGGCTGAATCGCGGGCTTCGCCTCCTGAGATATTTTCATAATAAACGGCCTGCTCATAGCGCCCCGGGCGGAAATAAGGCAGGGTAAGGGTAAAGGATTGTCCGGCGCGGGCCTCGCATTCCACCTGCACCCGAATGAGTTGGGTTTGGGGATTATCAAAAAACAACGTGTACTTCATGCTCAGGAGTTAATTCTGAATTGAGGCAAAAATAAGAAATGTTCGGCTAAGTCGCCCCTGCCTAAAATTTTCCAGCATTGCCCCCCGAATTTTGTAACTTTAAATGCGTTTTGACGCGACCAAACATACCTGAACCATGGGCAGAGGCCATTATTTTGTTGTAGCAGCCTTGTTGATTTTGCTGGGATTCGTGCTGGCCCAATACTTCATGTCTGAGGAAGAGCCCGTTCCCGTTTCCAACGACAAAGCCCGGGCCTGGGCCGATTCCGTGGTAAAAACTCTTCCCCTGGAAGCTCTGATTGGGCAGTTGATTCTTTCAGAACAGGATACAGATTCGGTCAGCATTGACCGCATGGCGAGCCTGATCCGCAGTCAGAGGACGGGCGGGGTGCTGCTGCCCGGGGCCAGCCCCGGACAGACGGCTCTGCTAAGCAATTATTTTCGCTCCATCGCTCCATTTCCCCTCATTTTTGCCATTTCCGAACCCAATGCGCCCCGCATTCACCCCGCTTTTCCCCGCCTGCCTGCATTTTTGTCTGTGCGGGATGATTCTCTCCTCTACACTACAGGCTATTATTTTGGCACCCTTTTTACAGAAATGGGGATCAACCTGGAACTGCCCGGGCAGACGGCGCTTTTTCCGCCCGCTTTTTCCCTCGGCATGCATGATGCGGGCATTCCCATTGGCAATTACCTCACGCCCGACAGTACCAATGCAATCCTTTTTCGGGATGGGTGGCCCATTTATGGACAGGGACTGACGCTTTGCAAATATGAAGGTCGCCCCGACAGCCTGCCGGCTGTATTGGAAGGAGGATTGGATATCGTTATTGCGCACGGAAATGAAGAAAAAATTGTACAATCTTTGGTCGATGCCGTTACCCGCCGCCGCATTAAACGCCTTTTTCTGGAAGAAAAAGCGGCTCAGGTGCTGGCGCATAAATTTACTCTCGCGGCTGCGCCTGATTCCATTCTCACGGGTGATTCCACCCGTTTTGCCTTCATTCCCGAAATACTCGGGCGTAGCATCACCGAGGCGAGTCTCACCCTGCTGCGCAATGATAAACAACGCATTCCCTTTCCTACTTTGCATGAGGAGAAAGTGGCCAGCCTGAGCATTGGCAATGCACAAAAAACGCCCTTTCAGGAGATGCTGGCCCGTTATTATGCCATGGAGCATTTCAACCTTAGCTCACGATTTTCACAAAGCGAGCTCAACAATCACTTGAAAAAGCTGGAAGAATTTGACTTTGTCATTGTAGGGCTCCACGCTGGCGCTGACACATTGAAGGGTAATCTGGTTGAATTTTTACAGGAATTGCAGCATCAAAACAGATTGATTATTACCACCTTCGGTGGTTCACCTCAGGTATGCAAGTTGGGCTTTGCCCAGACTTTGCTCGATGCGGTCGATGACCGCGAAATCACCCAGCAGCTGGCTGCGCAGGCACTCTTTGGAGGAGTAGCCGTGCGGGGACGCCTTTGGTCAGATGCGGGAGCCACCTTTTGCCAGGCCGACGGGATGGATTGCCGCGGACCTGTGCGCATGAAATACACCGTGCCCCGCGAAGTGGGCATGGATCCAGAAGTATTACTGAAGGTGGATTCGCTGGCCTGGGACGCCATCAGCAAGGGAGTTTTTCCGGGTTGTCAGATTCTGGCCGCACGAAACGGAAAGATTATTTACGAAAAATCTTTTGGCTACCACAGCTACGACCGCAAGCAGCGGGTGCGCACAGACGACCTCTACGACGTGGCTTCCATAACCAAAATCGCCTCCACCACCCTGGCCACCATGCTGGCCTACGAGGAAAAGAAGATTTCCCTGGACAGCACCCTGGCAGCTTACCTGCCCGATCTGGATTCCAGCGCCATTGGGGTGGCCCGCATTGATCAGATTCTGACCCATACCTCAGGCCTGCCCGAAGCCCTGCCCGTGTATTTCTTTTATACCGTGATCGACAGCGCGGATTCCATCAAAAGGAAATATTATTCCACCAAACGCGACAGCAGCCACACCCTGCAGGTGGCGGAAAAGCTTTACCTAAATCCGGTCTGGCGGGATACCATTTGGGAGCGCATCAAAAAGCGCAAGCTCTGGACGAAAGGCAGGTATGTTTATTCAGACCTCGGCTATTTTCTCATGTACCGCGTGATGGAAAAGCTTTACGACAAAAAGCTGGATCAACTGGTTTCTGAACGCTTTTATCAACCTTTGGGCCTGCAACAGGCCTGCTATTTGCCCCGCAAGAGATTTGAAGAAGATCGCATTATTCCAACGGAAAACGACCGGTTTTACCGTCGTCAGATGGTGCACGGATACGTACACGACATGGCTGCCGCGCTCTGGGGCGGGGTAAGCGGACAGGCGGGACTTTTTGCCTCGGCCCACGATCTGGCCATTCTCATGCAATTACTCCTGAACGGGGGCGAGTATGGGGGAGTGCAGTATTTTTCCAAAAAGACCGTGGACAAATTTGTAAAAAGATATGACGGTCACCGCGGTTTGGGCTTTGATATGCCGCCCTTGAAAGTGTCTTCGCCTAGTATTTGTTCATCCAGCGCCTCCCGCGAAACCTTCGGTCACACGGGCTTTACGGGTTGTGCCGTCTGGGCCGATCCCAAATACAAACTCACCTTCGTATTCCTCTCCAACCGGGTACATCCCAGCGCCCGCAATCAGCTGATCAATTCGCTCAGGATCAGGCAGCAGATTCAGACTGTATTTTATGAATCCATGGGGATATTTCCGCCAGAAGATGCCTTTGAAGTGGTTGATTCGACCGGGATTGCCCGTAATTAGAAAAAAGAATGCCTGATTACTTCCAGGATCAATGTTTTCCAGTCAAATATTGTACAGATTTGCTTGCAAAATCTCGCAGATTTCAGACTTTTGGGAAAATTTTGACCATGAACCGTATTTCATTCGCCCTTTTTAGCTTTTCAGTCCTGTTTTTTGTGGCCTGTGGGGATGTTTCCGTGACCGACAAAACCCACCATGGCGGCGACACCCTTATCACCGTGATCGAGGATCCGGGATCGCTGAATATTCATACCCTGCCCGATGCCACGGATTCCAATGCAGATCCCAAATTTATTCAGGGTGAATTTACGGTCGAAAAGGCCATGGAAGTGGTTTATGGCTATTACGATAAGGACATGGAATGTTCGAAATGGATTTGTCGCGTGAGTGAGAAGGAGGAATTCTCTGAAAAGATGGACGAGGAGGGCAACCTGTACACCAAAGCCACGGCCAACTTTCCCTTTTCCACTGTAGAAGGCAAAAAAGTGATGCTGGTAACCGCCACCGCGGGGCGCATGGGCGACGGCTGGGAGTCATGTCATGCCTGCGCTCCCATTTTGGGATTGGTGCAGTTTGGAGAAATCGGGGGAGACTGGTTCGTGGAAGCCCTGCAAAAAAATCTGGGTACGGTGGGCGCCTGGGGCGAATTGCCTCCTTCAGAATTCGTGAAAATTGGTCCTGAATCGTATGCCGTGTTATTTAATTACGGTTACACCTCCCAGGGATTTACCGAAGGTGGCATTCGGCTATTGGGACTATCTGGCGATAAATTTGGACTGTTGATTGACCGCCCCACCCAGTATTCCAATGATGGATATTATTTCGAAGACAATCACCCCGAACTCGCTTACGCCTTTGATACCAAATTCGAGTTCGTACCCGGCAAAAATAAAGAGCATTTCGACCTCAAACTGACCTCTTCGGGCACCAAACCCCTGCGCGGCAAAACAGACGGCAGCGACATTGGCGAATTCAAAGAAACCGTTGTACTGCAATTCAACGGGGGTAAATACGTGGTGAAGGACAGTAATCTGGTCGTTCAGTAGGGGGAATTTCCTTTGTGTCAGGGGAATTGAATAAATTGGGAAAGGATTAAATTTGAGAATTAACCAACTTGATTCCATGAACCCCGAAAAATTCACCTTCAGCGCAGAGATCGAAATAATTGGGGTCAATCCTTATGTGTTTCTTCCAGAAGAAGTTTTGTTGGGGATTTTCAACCAGGCAGGCAAAAATAAAGGACCCATTCCCGTGCGGGGCAAAATCGATCACCACCCCTTCATTCAGACCCTGGTAAAATACAGCGGCGCCTGGCGGCTCTACCTCAATGGTCCCATGCGTGACGCAACCCAAACCACGGTCGGCGATTTCGCCTCCTTTGAGCTGTCATTCGATCCTGTGCCCCGCGACATTCCCATGCATCCCAAACTGGAACTGGCCCTGGACGAAAACCAGGAGGCAAAGACCGTGTTTGAGGGCCTGTCACCTTCCCGCCAAAAGGAAATTGTGCGCTATATCGCCAACCTGAAAAGTGAAGAAAGTGTGGACCGCAATGTAGCCCGGGCCATTTCATTTCTGAAAGGTGAAGAAAGATTTGTGGGACGGGACAAACCGTGAAACTAATTAGAAACAAATGGAAAAATTTGCAAACGAAACAGAGTATGAAAAAGCTCTCGAAAGACTTGAAGAGCTCTTATTAATCGTTGGAAATGATACAGATCCTGAATCTCCCGAGTTTATAGAGTTGGATCAGCTTTCTGATAAAATTGCAGATTATGAGGAAGCGGAATTTCCTTTTGAAATGGATGAAATCGAGTAAAATCCCAAAGCAATTGAAGGGCTAATTGTTCAGCAATTTTAATCCCCGATCACGACCATTTTGCGGAAATACATTTGCCCGTTGACCCGTACGGAAACAAAGTAAGTAGCCTGGGCCAGGCCGGCAATATTCAGTTTCAGGCGGTGGGTTCCTTTGGAATACTTCAGTTGCGGCAGGTCCAGCACCCGTTGGCCGAGCAGATTGACCACCCCAATCTCAACCTGGGCATCTTTGGGAAATTTCATCAGCAGATTTACAAAAGTTGCCTGCTCAACCGGGTTGGGATAGAGGATAATTTCCTGCTGCAATTCCTTTTCCGCCAAAATCTCAATCGTATTCGAATAAGTCAGGTGCCCGTTCTGGTCAAAGGCCATCACCTGGTAAATGTTGGGCGAATTGAATAAGGGATTCAGATCGTCGTGTAAATAGGCGGGCGAGCCTTTGTACTCAAATTCAGCCAGATTCACCCAACCTCCGTCGGCCAGTTTGCGCAGGAAAGCGGTCGAGAAATTGCCTTCCACTTCCCACTTCAACGGAATAAGTTCATGCTCAGCATCAAAATGCCCGCTGAGCAGATTTTGGGTAAGGGGCAACAACCCGCAGTCGTCAATGGTGATGGGTTTGGAGATTCCATTCACACATAGCATGCCTGGCACGTCCATGACCAGGTTGACATTATAAGTGCCGGCCGAACCGTACAAATGGATGGGATCAAAAGTGGTGGAGGTAAATCCGTCTCCAAAATCCCAATAGGCATTCCCACCTACGGTGGGGTCACTGGCAAATACCTGGAATTCACCCCAGGAAGGCGCATTGGCTACCAGCACATCCACCTCCAGCTTCCAGCGCTGGGCATAAATATTGGCCGTTTCGAAGAAAGTGCCCGTATCAAAATTGGCATTGGAAGGATAATTGGGTGCCCAGGTTTTGACCAGCACCCAGCCCGAGCCGTCGTCGTAGTAAAGCCGCAGCGCGGTCGGCCCGGCATTGGCACAGCAGTTATTGCGTGGCCAGTAGTAAAAACGGCTCACAGACTTGGGCGTCAGGTACTGCCATTGCACCCATTGGGTGGAGGGCCCGCTGTTATTGGCCGTCCAGCCGTTTTGCTGGTCGTTGACTCCGTTGGTGAGCTTGCTGTAAGTGAGGTACTGAGAGGAAGAAAAGCTGATCGAAGCTGGCCCGGGCGGCACGCCCGTGGCGCCCAATTGGAAGATAGGGAAACCCGAAGTTCCAATGGAAGGCTGGGGCGGACCCGGCACAATGCTCTGGTTGGTAAAGAAGGTGGAATCGCCCGGACAACCCGGATTAAACACAAAGTCAGGATGAGCCAGGGTGTCAAGCACCGTGACCTGAACAAGTACTTTTTCGCAAATGAAAGGATTGTCCACCCAGAAATTATAGGTGCCTGCCTGATAAAAGACAGGAGTAGTGTAGGTGGAGCTGACACCCGCTTCCCAGACATAATTTCCATTCCAGGTAAACCAGTTGGTAGGTGCGGAGGAGGTCAGGGTGGAGGCATAGCCTACGCAAATGGTATCTGATTGGGCAAAGAAAGGCTGAGGCGCATTGGGGAAAATGTGCCCGTAGGAATGTCCGTCATAGGGACCGCCTGCAAAAAGATTGATCAGGAATTTACTACAGCTGTCGGTCAGATACTGGAAAGAGTGACCATCGTAAGGTCCACCCGCAAAGAGATTGATCACAAACTTGCTGCATGAATCAGTCAGGTATTGATTTGCGTGACCATCGTAAGGCCCGCCCGCAAAGAGATTGATCACAAACTTGCTGCAACTGTCTGTGAGGTAAGCCGAGCCATGTCCGTCGTAAGGTCCGCCTGCAAAAAGATTGACGGGCTGGGAAGAACAGGCATTGGTAAGGAAATCGTAGGCATGCCCGTCATAAGGTCCGCCTGCAAAAACATTGGCAATGGGAATGGGGCAACCAGCCCACAATTCGGCCACGGCCGCGCCGTCGTAGGCTCCTCCCGCATAAAAACAACTGTCACAAAAATTTGTGTCAGGAGGGTAAACAGGGATGGTGTCGCAATACATTTCCACAAAATCAAACCCATCGTACGAACCTCCTGCAAATACATTCATTTCCAGAGAAGTACAATTTCCCTGAATTTCAATCACCCCATGTCCATCATACGGCCCGCCTGCATATACATTGGGCGAAGCATTCGGGCAGTAGGCGGCCAGCAATTGGTCTGCATCTCCGTCATAGGGACCCCCGGCAAAGATATTGATGCCCGAGCCCGGGCATCCCCCGTTGAGGGAAGCATGATTATGCCCATCGTAGGGCCCGCCAGCATACACATTGATGTTGAATTTGGAACAGGAATCGGTCAGATACTGGCTCGAATGTCCGTCGTAGGGTCCACCTGCAAAGATATTCACGTTGAATTTGGTGCAACCATCAGTCAGGTACTGGCTGCTATGCCCGTCGTAGGGACCGCCCGCAAAAACATTTTGCTCGGTAATCAGGCAGGAGTCCGTGAGGTATTGCACCCCGTGCCCGTCATAGGATCCACCCGCAAAAATGGTCGTGTCGTACACGAAAATATCAAAGCAGGTGACACTGTCACAATAGCCATTCACGATGGTGAGACACACCTTCTTGGGGCCTGCCAGCGACCAGGAGACAGGCGGCGGATTGGGCCCGGCATAGCTGGGAATGGAAGCCCCGCAGGGCGAAGGCCCGGCGCAGAAATCCCAGAAATAAGTTCCTGAGGGGATTACCTGGGTCGAAATGTCCGTAAAGGTGAGATTATTCCCCACAAAATACGTCGGGCTGGGACTGATGGTAAAATTGGGATAAGGCCGTTGATAAACGATCACATTGCGGTAAAGGGTATCCTGAAGAATACCATTATCCACCGCCAGCCAGACCAGATAGGTATCAGGCACTGCGTATTGATGGATGGGGTTGGCCACGGTGGAACTGTATCCGTCCCCAAAATCCCAGTAGTAGGTCACGCCCGGTCCTGAAGTGGACGAATTGAGAAATTGCACGGGCACATCAAAACAACCTGCCACTACATCAAAATCGGCCCGCGGCGCATTGGGATCAATGGCAATACAGGAAGTATCGTTAACCTCAGTGGCAGTCACGTTCAGGCGAATACTGTCTGAAGTATAATCGGGCATAACCACCTGCACCCACAGAGGTCCCGCCGGGCGACATTTCAGGTTCAAAATCACAAATACCCCTTCGGAAACGCAGTTGTCAAAGGTCATGTAATTACAATCCCCGTTGGCAATGCGGTACTTGATCTGGCCGCCGGTCACATTGGTAAATTCCTCGATCTGGATGTCAATATCCATCTTCACCGTGTCGTTCATATTGACCTTAAACCAGGCAGATTTATACCCGACCGGGCCTCCAAGGCAGCCCATGTTGGTGCCATTTTCGCCGGGCGCCTCCCCAATGGTAAAGCAATCCACGTGCGCAGTCGCGCTAAAAGTGCCCGATGAATCCACATTCAGGACCAGGGGATCGCTGCACAGGTCGCCCTGCTGAGGCAGCAACCAGATGCGGGGCACCACCGTTTCCGTTGGAAAATTACACCCCGTAAACATGATGTAATACCGTCCCGGACTCATACAGCCCTCGCCCCAGAGATAATTGGTGCCTGGGTTGAAGTCGGGGTTATTATTATAATTGAGTGCGCTGAGCGGCACCCGCACCAGGCCAGAGGAGGTTGAATCTCCCGTGACCAGTTGCTTGTAAAGCTGAATGTCGTTGTCGTTGAAGGTGGTGATATTGCCCGGGCGGTCGTAATTGATGCGGATTTTGCCCGTTCCTTCCACCACAAAAGTGTACCACAAAGTTTTGGTACCGCAGGTATTCTGGTCGGTCGGGTCTTTGGTCGCACAATTCAAATTGCCCTGACAACCCGTAAAAGTGCCCGCATACAGGCTGTCCACGGGATAGGGGCCGTTGCATTGGGTGGTTGGATTGCCGTTGATGGCATTGGCCTGGGAATAATGGTTGTATTGCACAAAGGCCGGCGGCGCCGGACTGAAGGTCACGCCCACCTCAATCTGGGTGTTGGGTTCCCCGTAGCTGTAGCGATCCACCAGCACATAATATCTCTCTTTGGTAATCGCAG
Organism: Bacteroidia bacterium; assembly: GCA_020635905.1. Classification (GTDB taxonomy): domain Bacteria; phylum Bacteroidota; class Bacteroidia; order J057; family JADKCL01; genus JACJYV01. The sequence goes on along the minus strand of JACJYV010000002.1, from coordinate 358,235 downwards.
TACAGGGGTCGCGGTAAAAACTCACTTTTTGATAATTTCCGCAATACCACGTAGTGCTGGTGGCCACCATGCTCAGGCCGCTGGCCAGGGTGGAGTCAGTGATGGCCGGGAAGTTGAGGTCGTCGCTGTGATAGACCGCAAAGGGCGAACGGGTGGGTTTGCCCAAAGTCTGGTTGTAAACGCCTACTTCCACCAGTCCCGGGCCTTCCACCGTGAAGGTGTACCACAGGTTTTGCCGCGGATTGGTGGGATTGGGCAGGGCGCTGCCCGGAGGAGCCTGCCCGATGGGACATACATTGACCGGGTCTGTGATCTCGGCGGTGGTGGTACAAAGGAAAAAATCCGTGCTGGGTACCCGGCCATACGGACCCGGCGGGTCCGTGATTTTGCCACGGTATTCCGTGGAATTATTGGGAATACTGTCAAAATCATAAGCATGCAGGGCATGGTCAAATTTGGAGACTCCCAGAGAATCCAGATAGATGGAAGGCGTCATGGTCTGCCCGATGTGGGCGTCGCCCGCGAAGGTGACCAGGGTATAGGTGCCCGGTTGCAGGCAAAGTCGCATCTGATCTGAGATGCATTCCTGAATGACGGTAAACGGAGGCACCAATCCCGTAATGTCGCCCTGGTACAGGCGCGACTGATGGGTATAAGGATAGGGATTGAGTCCCGTGATATACACATGGGAGGCTTTGCCCAGGGTAAATACCCGGTAACTGACCCGGTTGTGGCTGGGCAAGCAGGGCGAAATGCCCGGCTCAAATGGCAGGTTATCCGCGCAAACCCAATACTCTGTGCCCAGGGTATAGGTTTTGTAATTTTTGGGAATTTTGGGGGTGTGTCCACCCGGATAATCGGGCGCCCAGGAAATGGTATTTCCGCTGTTGACCTGCTCTGCGGTGGCAAAAGTCCCGAATTTTTGCAGGCTTGGGTTGATAGTCAGGGTGAAACCCGTCAGATCCCCGATACTGGCTCCCACTCCCGTGGTGTAGGGAGGATTATTGAATGTCTGGCCATATCCATAAGTGACTACCGTGTACCAACCAGGCTGCATGCATTCCGTAAAATTCGAAAAGCAATTGCGGTGCAGGCCCGTCAGGGTATTCTGGCTGATGCGGCCATTGAAAATGCGGTGAACCACCCCGCTGCCATAGGTTCCGTAGGCAGTGTAATTACTGGTAAACGTCACCAACTGGGGCGAATCCAGGTAAAATTCACGGTAAATGGTCTTGGGAGCGTTGCTGCAGGGCAGATAACCCAGAATCGTATCAGGATTGTCTGTGCAATTGAAACGGGTGGGGGTGGCCACCACCGTCGCATTGGTAAAACCCAGCGTATCCAGCAATTCACCTGTCGCAGGAGTCGTAAACTGAGTGGGCGGAAAGCTCTCAAACCTGATCCAGGGCTTGTCCCCGTATTTCACATCCGAGAGATCGCCGATCGTGGCCAGGGTATAGTAGCCAGGGGTGACGCACACCTTGAAGGGCCAGTAGGTGGTCTGGCACCCTGCCTGGTCCACCAGTCCCTGAATTTCATTGCCCACAATGGGCAATGAGCTGGCATCGCCGCGGTACAAACGGTAGCGAAACCGCGTCCAGTTGCCGCCACCTACGGTGAGAATCCCATCCTGATTCACCTGAATCAGGCGATAAATCACGCGGTCGTTGGCCGCGCCGCACAGATCACCCGCGGGCAGCGGGGTGAGACGGCAGTCAAAGTAGTCGTTCTGGGAATTATAGGTATTACCCGAAACCAATGGCAATCCACCGTTGATGGAGTCAATTTCCTGGGGCGTAAATAAACCAAAGGCCATAGGCGCAACCTGATCCACAAAAATATCCAGCCGCACCCCTTTGCCCAGGTTGGAATAAATGGTGTGGGCTTGTGGAGGATTGAGTTTGCCCAGAATCTGCACACTGTATTTTCCCGCGGGAAGGCAATTATTATACAAATAATTCGAAAAAGTGGTGTAAAGAAGCAAATTACATCCCCCCGTCATCACATCCCCCTGAAAAATACGGATCAGCGGATCGGGCTGCCAGGAAAATTCTGTGAGATTGAAATTCACATTCGCGTCTGAGGTCAGTTCAAACGTGCCCCAATAATTCATGTCATAGACCTGCCCGTTATAAATCACCGTATCTGGCACCACGGTTCCACACAGGTTGCTGTCTAAAACTGCATTACAGGCAAAATAATCTGTCAGGGAAACTGTGGAATTGAAAGGCAGAATCCCCAGTTGGTGAACGGGAGGAATCGAAGTTGGGTCAGGGGAAATGGTTGGCTGAAAGCCTACTTCGTACATCCGCACATTGATTTGGTTGGCGTACATGGTGGGTCCCGTCAACTGGATGGAATAAGTGGTGTTGGGCTTGAGTTGACAGGGGTAAAAGGTGGTGGCGTACTGATTTTGGGTTGTAATGGAGAGCACTTTGCAGGAATCCACCGTGTTCAGACCCGGGCCATCGTCGGGAATGGGGTCCAGAATGCAATTGCCCTCGTAGAGGCGGTAACCCCAGGTCCGGGTGCCTGGAATGAGGGTATTAAAGGGGTCCTCCGTCAGCTCAAAGCGGATGTAATCCACGAAATTATCTGTGGTAAATACATGCCAGGTTGACTGGGTATAGCCGCTGTCCGGGCAAAGAATTTCCAGCGAATCCACGGATTGACAGCCCATATCATAGAAATGATTCAGTGAAGCGGGCACAAACTGAGTTCCCGAAACTACTCCAAAGTTATAAGGACCAGAGGTATAATCGTATTTGGTTTCATTGGCCGTTGAAGCACTGACCTGCAATTCCATGAAAATCTGACCACTGGCAAATAACTCACTGGTCACATGGATCAGGTAATCGCCCTGCTTGAGACATTCGTGGGTATAGCCCTCAATGTTCAGAATGGGCGGATCCACCACATCCACGATGGTGGGAAAGCAATTCTGGGTGCGGTAAAGCGTCCAGCCGGCCTGGGTGGGAGCCAGGGCATAGGGCGGGCCAGTCTGCTTGAGGATGATCCGCACGTTGCGGGTGGTGGGAATGGAAAATTTATACCAGACAGATTTGTCCTGAGCCACCTGGGCCGGGTGGACAAATTCGCCAAACTGCAAAGTGGCGCTGGTAATATCCACTGTATCACTGATAAAAGAGCCGTAGTGCCATCCATTGCCTGCAATGGGTATCAAGGTGGCATTTGCGCAATTGTCGTTGGGAGGCGCCTGGGCAAAAAGCGCCCCTACTCCCCCAAAAAGGAATATAAAAATCAGGTATGGACGGATTCGTCTCAAACTTTCAGTGATTCAACCGTAAATGATCAGCGAAGGCCCCTGCCACCCGTGTACTGGTAGCGACTGGAATAATCTGAACGGCCGTTGTACTGGCGCTGAGAAACTTTCAGATACAATACGCTGTTGTAGAAATCGCCTCCTCTCCAGCCAAAACCAAGCCCGGCATTGGGCCAGTTGGGCACGTCAAAGGCACCTGCAGAAGTAATGTAGCCATCACCCCATTGTCCGTCGAAAGCCGTGTACCTGAAATCAATTACAGGTTCGATCACATTTCCGCTCATTTCCATCACCCCATAGTAAGCCGAGCCCGTGGCAATGCGGCTGTTGCTGGTAGGTTTGGCATAAATGCCCACCCTGAGGGGTCCCCGGTCGCCATCACCCCCGTTATAGAGGTAGTTCTGATAAGAAGCATTGGCATTGGTGGGGGCAAAAATAGTTTCCGTGCCGTCTTCAGGCGCGGTGGAAATGGTCTGGGCCTGCCCGATGGTATTGGTGCCCCAGGCGTATTCATCCAAAACAGAAGGTGCCGTGCCCCGGCAAATTTTTTCGTATTCCAGTTCCGTCATGAAGCGCAGACATGACCAGTCCAGATAGGAAGCCACGTCGTCAAAACTCAGGTAATTCTGGGCCCGGTCTTCCCGCTCGGCAATGTAGATATTGGGCGGGGTGCCGTTGTCGTTCAGGCGGTTGCGGTAAACGTAGTAATTGGCCGGAAAACGATTGAGCTGGGCCGGGCTGGTAATGGTATTGAGGAAGGCTGCATACTGACCCTCACTGATTTCGTACTTCATACAGTAAAAGGGCTTGAATCCCTTGGGAAAGGAATTCGGCATTGCAGAACTCTGATAAAGCCAGTTCGTGTTGTTGGAATTGGCGTTATAGAGGGTAAATCCGTTTTCAGAATTGATCAAAAGAGGATTGCCTGCGCCGTCGCTGAAGGTATAGTAATTGGTAGAGATTCCCAGATAATACGCTTCCTGTGGAATATAAACCATTTCAATGCCAAATACCTTAACATCATATTGTCCGACGCTGGATATGTTATCGATTTTCAGGGTAATGGTCGAGGCCGCGGCATTGGGATAAATTCCATTGCCTGGTCTGCGCAACATGACACCGTTTGAGTCGGGATAAAATCCTGAAGCAAAGCCCGTTGCATGTGGCTGCAAGCTGCCAAAAGCATTCGATCCTGCATTGGGATCGATTTTTCCGTGGGTCCACGGAGTGGTGGAAGCCGCCCCGCAAGGACGGAATTTCACGAAAACCCAGGCAGCATCCCAGTTGTATGGGGAGCCCGAGGAGTCCACCCGCCAACTGTTATTCCATTGAATATGAAAGGTTACAGTCTGGGCAGCTGAATCTCTGGATAAATTAGAGATTACCAATGCGTTTGCATAAACGCGGTTGCTGAATCCGGCGAGCATAAGAATAGCCGCCAGGAAAAGAATTGATCTGCGCATAAGCCAATAATTTAATATGTAAAACCGGGAGTGTGTGTTACGAAGCCAGGATATAAGATACACACTCTTACCCTTTTATAAAAGAACTTGACCAGGGAAATTGGCTTCAGACCAGAAAATCTGCTGCGTAATGGAAGTGGGGGATTTTTTATTATAAATTAGTGAGTGAATTTATTAGAATGATGGATGAGAGCGATGGAAAATGAGTCTGATTTATCCTCTTCAGGAAGTTGGCAGGGGATGTGAATCTCCTGCAGAGACTCGTGCCGGAAAATCTCAGCGGCCTTTATGAAAAGTAAAGATTTGATCAGGGGAGTGGCCTATGCGCTGGATGGCCACGGAATGCGACATTTTTTAAATGTTCGTACCTGGGTGATCAATACTTTTTCCAAATACGACCTCTACTCTCCTCCCTGGGAAGACATCATTCCAGACCTGTTTTTTGGGGATGATTTCATTGAGATTCGTGCCAATTCATCCAAAGAGTCCTTTCAGGTGATGAATTCCTTTGTCAACAGCCTTTCCCAAAGCCGGGAAAAAGACAAACTGGCCGAGAGCCTTACCCTGCATCGCCCCTTTGACCGTTTTCGACACACCCTCGACCGCCTGCCCGAAGTCAGGAAAGAGTGGTTTGCCTTCAAAGCCGATCATTTTCGCAGGTCGGCTGAGGTGTGGCTGCTTGAAAATGGCATTGATTCAGAACAGGAAGTCACTCCTGAAGATTTTTTGCAGGCGGTTGAAGAAATGATCCACGATCGCACGGAACAGCAAGGTTTACCCGAGGATCTGCTGGCTGAGCCCGACGATAATTTCCCCTCTCATCCCTATGGAGTGGGCAGCAAAAGCTTTGGCGGGGACTGATCGGGATCTTTTTGCAAAAATCTGAGAATATTTCACGGAAATTTTCTCACTTTCCATTGCCCCCAACCAAAAAATTCCTATTTTTGCGGTCCTCATTTAGAAGCTATAAAGAAAAAACGCTATGAAAAGGACGTATCAGCCAAGCAACAGAAAGCGCAGAAACAAGCATGGATTCCGCGCCAGAATGGCCGACAAAAACGGTCGTAAAGTGCTTGCTTCACGCCGCGCCAAAGGTCGTAAAAGGCTGACTGTCAGTGACGAAAAACGTCACAAAGGATAAGTCGGTTGACTGGCAACGAACCGCAGAATTCCGTGCGGTTTACACTTGGTAAAAAAGAAAGACTCAAAAAGCGAAAAGGATTTGAACTCCTTTTCGCAGAGGGTAAGCGCTTCCGCAATGGAAGCCTTTCTGTTATATACACCTTCGATTACCCTCCCGAATACCTCACCCATTATTGCATGGTCGCCTTCGGCGTATCCCGCCGCAAATTCAAACGGGCCCACGACCGCAACCGCATCAAGCGACTCCTGAGAGAAGCTTTTCGCCTGCAAAAACATCTCATTTACACTCCTCTCGAACAATCGGGACGCAACCTCGTACTCATGATCAACTACATGCCCCATGAACTTTCCGGGTATGAGCAGGTTGAAGCAGATACCATTGAACTTCTAAAACGCCTGGCGGCCAGAGTTTGAAAATATTCAGCTACATAGTTTTGGGAATGGTGCGCTTCTACCAGGGAGCCATTTCACCTCTTTTTCCCGCTGCCTGCCGCTATTATCCCACCTGTTCCAATTATATGATCGAGGCGGTCAAAATTCACGGACCCTTCAAAGGCACCTGGCTGGGCATCAAGCGCATTTCCCGCTGTCACCCCTGGGGCGGTCACGGAATGGATCCTGTACCTCCCAAGGCCGGTCATACCCACCTGCCCCACGACGAAAATCACGACCATACGCATCCACATTGAGCGGTTTTTCCTTTAATAAAAAGTGCTTTTCAAAGTTTTTTTAAAAGCTCAGGTACCAGAATTCTCCCGGAAACGTATTAAATTGAAACCTTTCCTCACAAAAAGGTAAAATGGTCCCCTACTTTTCGCCTATATCAGTCTAAGCAACCCATTATGAAGTCAGGAATGATTTTTCGCAAACGTTACCTTGTCATCGCTGCCCTTATGCTGTTTCTCAGCGTGGGTTTTTCGGGCAACGTAGTTGCTCCCATCGACAACTACTTCGAAATCAGCAAGAATCTCGACATTTTCGGGAAGCTCTACCGGGAAGTGAATTCTTTCTACGTGGACGACATCGATCCCAACAAATTCATGCGCTCTGGCATTGACGCCATGCTCGAAGGCCTCGATCCCTACACCACCTTCATCAGCGCCAGCGAAATCGAAGATTACCGTTTCATGTCCACCGGGCAATATGGCGGAATCGGGGCCGTGATTGGTAAGCGCGACAATCGCATCATCATCAGTGAGCCCTATTTCAACTATCCTGCGCAGAAAGCGGGTCTCATGGCGGGCGATGAAATCATTCAGATAGATCAGGAAGTTATCAATCCCGACAATTCTCAGACCGTGGATGTGCGCAACCTGCTTCGTGGGCAGCCTCAGACTGCATTAAAACTGAAAATTGTGCGCGAAGGAGTGGATAAACCCATGGATTTTGACGTGATCCGTGAAGAGATCAAAATTGATAACGTGCCTTACTTTGGCATGGTGGACAACGAAATTGGTTACATTTCGCTCACTGGCTTCACCCGCGACGCCTCCAATGAAGTGAAACATGCCTTCGAATCCCTCAAAAAAGATAATCCAGCCCTGAAAGGCATGATCCTCGACCTGCGGGCCAACCCGGGCGGACTCCTTTTTGAAGCAGTGGATATTTCCAACCTGTTCGTACCCCAGGGTGAAACCATTGTGGAAACCCGCGGTAAAATCGAAGGTTCGCTCAAAGTTTATCAGGGCAAAAATAATCCCGTGGATACGGAAATTCCCCTGGCCGTACTGATCAACCGTCGTTCTGCTTCAGCTTCTGAGATCGTTTCAGGGGTAATGCAGGATCTGGATCGCGGGGTAATTCTGGGACAACGTTCCTTTGGCAAAGGCCTGGTTCAGACCACCCGTCCGCTGAGCTATAACACCCAGCTGAAAATCACCACTGCCAAATACTACACTCCCTCCGGACGTTGCATCCAGGCCATCAATTACGGTGAGCGCGACGAGGACGGATCAGTGGTAAAAATTCCGGACAGCCTCAAAAAAGCCTTCAAAACAGCCAACGGACGCACTGTTTACGACGGTGGCGGCATCGAGCCCGATCTGGAGGTGAAATTGCCCGAATATCATACCGTGACCCGTGAGCTGATTCGCCAGAACATGATCTTCGACTTTGCGACCCATTTCAGGGTGATTCATCCCGAAATTCCTGCTGCCCGCGAGTTCAAAATCACGGATCAGATTTTCAACGATTTTGAAGCTTTTGTGAAGTCTAAGAATTTTGAATTCGAGACCAAAACCGAGAAGGAAATTGAAAAACTGAAGGAATTGATGGTGGAAGAGTCTTATGAAGATGATCTGCAATCTGATCTGGAATCGATCAAAACCAAGATTGCCCGCGAAAAAGGAAATGACCTGCGGGCCTTCAAAGACGAGATTAGCAAAATCCTGAAAACGGAGATTGTTACCCGCTACTACTACAAAAAAGGTGAAATTGAGGCTTCCTTTGACCTCGACAATCACATTTCAGACGCGGTGAAAATCCTGAAGGACAAAAAGAAATACGCCGAAATTCTGGCCAGAAACAATTAATCCATTTTAGTGGAACAATCAGGCCGGGTCGTCTCAGGATGGCCCGGCTTTTTTATGGGTTTTGGGAAATTACCTTAACAAAGTCAGCGAACCCGTGTACTCTTTGTCTCCAATGGTGACCTGGTAGAAATAAACGCCTTCAGCGAGGTTGTTTCCTTCCATCAGTTCGGCCGAACTGACTCCGCTCCAGCCTTCGTTTTTGTTGCGGGTCTGGAAGTGAATTCTGCCCCAGCGGTCGTATATCTGAAGCACAAAAGGCTGCGAACCCGTGTAATTCACCAGAAAGAGATCGTTATTGCCGTCTCCATTGGGCGAAAACACATTGGGGATCATTAATTCGGGCGACATCACCGTGTAAGGGCCATGGGTGACTTCATTTACGCATCCACTTTCATCCGTGATGCGCAGGGTTACGTAGTAAATTCCCTCCACATTGATAGGAAATGCATGCGCGGGATTGGCTTCGCCCGAGGTACTTCCGTCTCCAAAATCCCAGTACCAGGAAGTGGCTTCCTGGCTCAGGTCCGTAAACTGCACTCGCCCAGAAGGCAGCATGAGGGTGGAGGGATAGGTCGGATCAGAGGAAAATTCTGCCAGGCCGGCCTGGTTCACGGTTACCTGAGTCAAAGCAGCTTCGCTGCGACAATTTCCCGGCCCGACCGCAGTCAGGGTGACCCAATAGGTGCCGGGCACCGTAAAGGTGTGCAGAGGATTGGCCGTATTGGCGACCGGACTGCCGTCCCCAAAATTCCAGATCCAGTTGATGGCATCTGTGGAGGTTTCCAGAAAACTCACATCCAGCGGAGCACAGCCCGAGGGCAACGAATTCACATAAGAAGCCACGGGGGTTGGAATCACTTCCAGGGGAATTTCCGTGGTATCCGCACACTCAGATTCCCTGATGATGAGCTGATAAACTGTACTTGTTTGAGGCGAAGCTTTAGGGTTGGCAATTCCGGCATTGCTCAGCCCCAAAGGTGGGTTCCAGGCAAATTCTGCATTGCCGAGGCCGCCACTGGCGAATAATTGCACAGAATCGCCGCTGCAAATCACACTCGTATCAATGCCAGCCTGCAGATTCAGATCAGGAAAAACCGTGATCAGCACACTGTCGCGGGTAAAGCAGGTATTGTACTGCACCTGCAGGTAGTAATAAGCCGTGGTGGGCAATACCATGGAAGTGGGATTGTGCACATCAGCGATGCCCGCAGGAGGTGACCAGGTGTACCAAATCTGACTTGGATTGGCCACGGGATCAGTGCCGTTATAATAAATACTTCCCTGCAATTGAGTGGAATCCCCAAAGCAGAGGATGCGGTTTTCACCTGCCTCGGCATAAGGAGTAGGTTTGAGATAAACCTGCACAGAGTCCCAGGGGCTGTGACAGCCCCAACTGCTGATCACTTCCAGATAATACATCGTGGAGGTGTCGGGGCTGGCCATGGGGTCTTCCAGATTATTTGCATTCAGACCCAAACCGGGAATCCAGTGATACTGATAGGCCGTGGAAGTGGAATCACCGTCGGCCTCTCCGTCCAGGAGGACAGAATCCCCGCGACAGGCGTCGCGAAACGGACCTGCATCTGCCGTTGGCAGGGTATGCACATTCACAACCACTGTATCTGCAATGCTCGGGCAGCCATTGGACCACACGGTGAGATAATACTCAATGGTTTGCGGCGGCGACGCCTTGGGATTGGGCTGACTGGAATCTGCCAGGCCCGTGGCCGGGCTCCATTGATAGGCGTACGCCGGGCCGGCTCCGTACCCGATACCCGGCAAGAGCACAGAATCCAGGTAGCAAACGTCCTGGTCAGGGCCTCCGTAGGCAATGGGCATGGGTTTGACCGTCACCACGATAGAACTGAGACTGTCCACCGTGGTCACAAAGCTGGTGCAGCCGTTGCCTGAGGAGGTCACAATACAGGTGTAAATGGTGGTTGAATCAGGTCGGGCATAGGGATTGGCGTAGGTACTGTCGTTGAGACCCGCCGCGGGAGACCAGGCAAAAATATAAGGCCCCGGGGCGTCACCCGGGTTGGTCACCGTAGCCCCGATCAGGGAGCCGGGCGCATTGGGCGCACAAATGGCCACATCGGGCCCCGCATCTACGATGGGATTTTTCAAAACCGTTACCACCACTGAATCCACCCGGCTTTTGCAGCCATTCCAGTCGGTGACCTGCAGGTAATAGGTGGTGGTCTGGGTGGGATTCACATTGGGATCGTTGTCGTTGATGGAATCAATGCCGCAATTGGTTTGGGAGGAATCGCACCACCATTCAAACCAGAAAGGTGTGGCCGTGCTTCCCACTCCGCCCCCAAGTAACTGGGCGCCCCCGCTTCCTTCGCAGAAAGAGGTGGTCACACCCGCCTCTGCATCGAAATTGGAGACCGTGACGGTCACGGTCGAGGAGTCCATACACCCTCCCGGGTTGGAGACAATGACTGTGTAAACGGTGGTTCCTGTGGGCGAAGCCCACGGATTGGCAATGTTGGGATTGGACAATCCCGCGGCGGGTTTCCAAAGGTAGCTGGTTCCGCCCGAGGCCATCAAAGGCACAGGAGCGCCATTACACCCTGAGGTATCTCCAGAAATGGCCACCGTGGGCACATCATACACAAAAACCGTGTCTGCAGTTGAATCCACCACATTGCAGGAGGAAGAATCTATGATGTAAAGATGGACCACATAGGTGTCGGCCACGGTATAGGTGTGAATTGGATTAACGGCCGTGTCTGTGCTGCCGTCGCCAAAGGTCCAGAGGAAGCTTACACCGCCTGTACTGTTGTTGGTGAAGGTTGCGGGATAGGGAGCGCAACCTGCCTGCACACTTGAGTTGAAATCCGCCACAATGGTCTGGGCATCAAATTTGAATTTGAACAGACCCTCGTTGCACCTCCCGGGAGGTGCGTTATTGGTGGCCGACCAGGCGCCAGGCGTGGTGGGAAAATCAGAATTTCCCCCGCAACCTGCACAAACGGCCTGATACACTTCCAGATCCTTATTGAAGCGGCTGGTGCCACCATCCACATGCTCTTCACTGATGGGGCCGCCGAAAAATGTACCATATTCCAGACCAGCTGCATTGGGTTGCAATACCATCAGGTAAAGGTCAGAGCCGTCTGTGGTGTTTTGGAATGCATTGGCGGTAATGGGCATGCCATTGGTGGTGCCTGTGCCCGCATGATTCGTTCCTCCACCCCAGCCAGACACGTAGATGTATCCGCAGATATCCACCAGAAAGGCAGTGGGAGAAATATTTACCACTGAGGTTCCCGAACCAAAGCGGGTGGAAAAAATGCTGTTCAGGCTGGAACTAAACTTATGGATGAATTGGGTTCCTCCTGCATTGTTGTACACCCCTGCGCTTACAGGATAATTTCCCAAAGTCTGCCCCACCACATAAATGTCGCCTGCGAGGTCAAGCTCCAGAAAATAAGTCTGATCGTAGGCTGAAGTTCCCACGTAGGTAGCCGCCGTGATCGCCGTGCCCGTGTTATTGATAATGGCAATGTAGCCATCAATGCCTCCATTATTGGTGCTTCCGTTGGTGACAGGGAAGTTCGTACTTGCGGTTCCGCCGCATACGTAGGCATTTCCCGCCGCATCCACCTTTACTGAATAAGCCCCATCGTTGGCAGATCCACCCAGGAAAGTGGACCAGTTCAGCGCGGTCAGGTTGGGATTCATTCTGAAAACCACGCCATCCTGAATGCCACCAAAGGTGGCCTGAGCCGCTCCTGTGGTGATTGGAAAGTTCGCGGATTTGGTCTCGGTGGCCACATACACGTTATTGGCCGCATCCAGCATGATTTCGCTGCGGGCGTCGTCTCCGTAATTGTATTTCAGAGAATTTCCCCCAAAAACTGTGGTCACGTTCACTGCATCTTCAGCACTACCTCCAATGTAGGTAGAACCAATCAGGGCGCTGCCTGCGGCATTGAATTTGGTCACGGTAATGTCGGCCGAGCCTCCGTTAGCCCCCTGGAAAGCACCCGCAGTTACCGGAAAGTTTGTGGAGTAGGTCCGGCCTGTGACCAGCAGCTCACCTGTTGGTGTAACAATCATGGAATGAGGCTGTTCGTTAGCGGAACCTCCTAAAAAGGTTGAATACACCAGAGCCGTTCCCACAGGATTGAATTTTGTAATGGAAATGTCAATCGGGCCAAAAAGACCGCCAAATCCACCTCCGCCAAAAATTGTCTGAAAGGCCCCTGCAGTAGTGTCGTAACCCTGGCCAAAGGCCACCCCGCCTGCGTAAAGGTTTCCGTTATTGTCGTAAGTCGCGGTATAGCCAAAATTGTCGGCAAAAGATCCTGTAAAAGTTCCAAAGATGAGGGTTGGGTCAATGACCAACTCCACATTTTTATTATATCCCTGGGGAAATTCAAAGGTAATTACATCCCCATCCAGCTTAAAATGGCATTCCACGGGAACTTTTCCATCGCAACCCAGGTGCTGGTAAGCCACAGGCGCCTGTTCGATGATCTCATTGAGGGTAGTTTTCAGGTGAAGATTCCCTTCCTCCAACCAGATATCGCTTAATCCTTCAAATTTGAGCTGAATCTGACTTGGGTCGCCACCTTTTTGCACATAAAATTCGTACTTGAACGCCCGATCCAGACCCTGAAAGCCCAGGTCAATTCCCGGATAAATTTCTTCGTAATAAACGCCTTTATACAAGCCTACGTTGCCCCTCCATTTGCTCTCATCACTGCCCAGAAAATAATTGTGGTATTCGGGTTGTTTTTGTTGTCCTGAGACGCTGGCAGGCAGATTTGCCCCTTCAAAATGCATGAAAAAGTTGTGACGATCCAGCACCAGGGCTTCCTTGCCACGGGTATGAAAAAACTGGTCGTGGAAGTTTTCGTTGCTGTAAAAGTTGTATAAAAGGCGATTTCGCTCCAAAAACACCCTTCCCCCCGGCAAATCGGCCTGAAAAAGGATATTCTGATGCCATTGACCCAGGTTTTCAATGAACTTCACTGTGGCAGAATTCGCGGCTGCAGGTTGGTCGAAATGGGCATGACCATCACCCGCCATTGCAACACGGGAAATCAGAAGAAAAAGCAGGACAGAAAAATAGTATTTGTAACGGCTCAGGTTCATTACCAGCTCAATTTTGCGGAATTTCTAAGTTACAATGTTTTTTGAAAGGATGGACGGATTAGGGGACAAACGGGTGATTTTTTCGATCAAACTGTTATTTTATCCATTGACCGCTCCAAGTTGTGCCTGCCTGGTCGCATTATCTGGGATAAATCCTTATTTTTGACCTTTCCCAAAAATCGAAACATGAAATTTGGCGTAATTACTTTCCCGGGCAGCAATTGTGATGAAGATTTGATCTTCACCCTGCGCGAAAACCTCGGCCAGGAGGTGGTCAATCTCTGGCACAAAGACACGGATTTGCAAGGTTGCGATTTCGTATTTCTTCCAGGTGGATTTTCCTACGGAGACTACCTGAGATCGGGGGCTATCGCCCGCTTTTCACCCATTATGAACGAGGTGATTCGCCATGCTGAGCGCGGCGGCTACGTGATGGGCATTTGCAATGGTTTTCAGATTCTGACCGAGGCTCACCTGCTCGACGGGGCGCTGATCCACAACAACACCATGAGTTTTGTGTGCAAAAACGTCTGGATCAAACCTGCCACCAAAAACACCATTCTGACCCGCAAACTGGAGGATCGTGCCTACAAAATCCCCATTGCCCACGGTGAGGGCAATTTTTTCTGCGATCAGGATACCCTGAAACGTATTGAGGACGAAGACCGGGTGCTGTTTCGCTATTGCGACGAAAAAGGCCAGCAAAGTGAAGGCTCCAATCCCAACGGATCGCTCAATAATATTGTAGGTATCACCAACAAAGGCCGCAATGTATTTGGCATGATGCCTCACCCCGAGCGGGCCGCTGACCCCATTCTGAAAAATATTGACGGGGTTTATATGCTGGAAAGCCTTTTATCCGTTTAAGTAAATACCTTCCCATGAACTGGTTTCAATTCCCGGCTGCACTCATTTTAATTGGCTTTTCCTGCTTTTTGCCCGCTGGCCTGCAGGCACAGGGTGAATTGAAGTGGAAAAATTCAGTGGAATCCCAGGGTTCATTTCAGGTTGGGGACACGGTTTCTCTGGTCTTCAAATGCGAAATTCCCGACGGATACCACACTTATTCCTCCAAGCCCACGGAAAAAGATGGTCCGCTGATCACCACCCTCACCTTTACTAAAACCAAGGGTCTCAAACTGGTGGGTGGCCTGGCCGAAAAAGATGGCGACCTGCATACGGCGTATGACGACATTTTTGAAACGGAAGTATATGAATACCACGGTCGGGTGACCTTTTACCAAAAGGCCGTGGTGACTCAAAAATGCTTTGAAGCCGAAGGCTTGCTGGAATACGGGGTTTGCAACGACATGGGATGTATGCCGGGATCAAATGAGTTTGGTTTCAAAGAAAAAGTAAAAAAATAAGAGCTGGCATGAAAAAAGGCATTTTTTCTGGTTTTCTTTTGCTTTTCGTCCTGGGTTGGGCGACCGTTTGGGGGCAAAATCCCGTTTTTGATACGGATAATGCCGAAATCACGGATTGGAAATATGCTGTTTCCAAAAACCCGGCCGACCTGAAGGTCGGGGATATTTTTACCGTGACCTTTTCAGGTCACGTCAAAGAAGACCGCTGGCACATCTATTCAGCCAAGCCTGCCCCGGGTGGCATGGGCTATAGCGCCACAGAATTCAAAATTTTTGCCAAGGAAACCAAAGGGTTGGTCAAGTCGGGCAGCATGCGCGACAAAAATGTTGCAACTGCCTACTGGGATGATATCATGGAAGATACGGTGCGCTACTTCAAGCAACACGACGTGTCTTTCAGCCAGGATTTCAAAATCACCTGCGCTACCGTCGAACTCGAAGGCGCTTTTGGTTATCAGATTTGTGTGGATCCTGAAAGTGGAGGACAATGCCGATTTCCCTCCCTGCCTTTCACCTGGAAATTCAAAGCAAAGGGTCCTGAATGCGGCGAGCCGGGCAAAGTGGAGGGGAATGATCCCAAAGAAAACACAGATTCAGAAACAGTTCAAAGCGGCGACCCTGCGGCCATAGGCGATTGCAAAGGCTGCATTGAGAGTGTGCTGTACAATTCCAGAATTGACCAGCGTGGCAATATCATCCCCCGCAAAGCCGCGGTGGATGCTGAAAATCAGGCTGAAATGAAAAGCCTGAATGAGCGTCTGGATTCCCAGACGGCCCGCAATGAAGCCGCCGCAGGCGGCCTGGCCGTGGAAGGCGAAAGCGCAGCTGAAGCCAAAAAACAGGAGAAAGACACCAGCTACTGGTGGCTGTTCCTCCAGGCCTTCCTTTTTGGCTTCGCAGCCGTGTTTACGCCCTGCGTTTTCCCCATGATTCCCCTCACGGTTTCATTTTTCACCAAGTCCAGCTCGAATAGGGCCAAAGGCATTCGCAACGCATTGACCTATGCCTTTTTTATCATCTTCATTTACACCGCGATCGGCCTGTTCGTTTCAGTGGTTTTTGGGGATGATTTCCTTTACCTCATGTCCATCAATCCCTGGGTAAACCTCGGATTTTTCACCCTGCTGTTTGTCTTCGCCCTCTCCTTCTTTGGCATGTTTGAGATCACCCTGCCGAGTTCGTGGGCCAATAAAATGGATCAGAAAAGTGACCGCGGCGGCTTGTTGGGTATCTTTTTCATGGCGCTGACCCTGGCTGTAGTCAGTTTCAGTTGTACGGGCCCCCTGGTGGGCACGGCTCTGATTGAGGCCGCAGATGGCTCCCTGTGGGGACCCACTGTTTCCATGCTGGGCTTTAGCTCAGCATTGGCCATTCCATTTGCCCTCTTCGCCATCTTCCCAGGCTGGATGAATTCCATGCCCAAATCTGGCGGCTGGCTCAATTCCGTGAAAGTGGTGCTGGGCTTCCTGGAAATCGCCCTCGGCATGAAATTCCTCTCCCAGACCGACCTGATCCTGAAATGGCACCTGCTCGACCGCGAACTTTTCATTGGCATCTGGATCGTGGTTTTCTTTTTGCTGGGCTTATACCTGATAGGTAAAATCAAGCTGCCCGGCGACAGTGAGGGAGGTAAAATTTCCGTTCCACAGCTGGTGCTGGCTATTTTTTCCTTCAGCTTTGTCATGTACCTTGCACCCGGCCTGTGGGGCGCACAGTTGCCTGCTATTTCGGGTCTGCTCCCACCCCAGAACCGCGACATTGGGGTGAAAATTCTCGGCCTGAAAGAGATGAATCCCGGGATGTTGAACGGGGAAATCTGCCAGTTGCCCGACCGCAAATACTACGATATTTTCGAAGAAAAAGAAGCCCACGGCTTCTGCACTTTCTACGATCTGGAAGAAGGACTCGAATACGCCCGCCTCTGGAACCGTCCTGTTTTCCTGGACTTTACGGGTCACACCTGCGCCAATTGCCGCGAGATGGAAAACCGGGTCTGGCACAGACCTGAAGTGGCCAAAGCCCTCAAAGAGGATTTCATCATGATTTCCCTCTATGCAGATGAAGACGGCGAACTGGAGGAAGCAGAAACCATTGGCGGCAAAAAAGTGCGCAGCATTGGCACCAAAAATTTCCAACTCCAGAAATTGCTCTATAATACCATTGCCCAGCCCTACTATGCCGTGGTTGATTACGACCTCAACAACATGGTGCGGCCCCGCGGCTACAATCCCAATGTGAAGGAGTACCTCAACTTCCTCCAGGACGGGAAAGCAACTTTTGAAAAAGTTCATGGTGAACCCCTGAAATAGGGAAATGACTTCACCTTTTCAATCCAGATTGACCTGCAATTGGATTTTGCGGGTCTTTGGAGTTCTGTTGCTTTGTCTGGAATTTTCCTGCCGTCCCACCCTGAAGCCTGAAATTCCTGTCGGGGAACGGGTTTGCGACCTGCCCACACGAAAGTATGAGGAAATCTTTTTACCAAAGGAAATCCCGTTACCTGGAGTCTGTTTTTTCTATGACCTGGAAGAAGGGCTCAATTACAGCCAAAGCTGGAACGTGCCTGCCTTTTTGTATTTTACGGGCCATACCTCAAGTTCCCTGCCGCCCTGGGTAGAAAAGGAAATTGAAAACAAATCCCGCGTGGGAAATTACCTTGCAGATGAATTTGTGATTATTGCCCTCTATGCATACGATTCTACTCCCCTCGACAAACCCGAAATGGTCAATGGGAAAGAAGTTAAAACCCTGGGTGCCAGAAATTTTCAGATCGAAAAACAACTTTACCACGTCATTGCCCAGCCCTGGTATGCAATTGTGGATTACGACTTGCGCAATATGACCCAACCCCGGGGCTATAATCCTTATGCGGCTGCGTTTCTCGATTTTTTGCAGGAAGGGAAGCGGGTATTTGATAAGCTACACCCGGGGGAGGTTCACTCAAAACACTTGTAATCCATCTTTGGAACCTCAAAACTTTAAATTAAACCTTAAGAAGTATCTATTCCCATGCAGTACACTCATTCACAAGAGTGACCCAGTCACAGGATTCTCTGCGTTTCCTTTGTGGTCTTTGTGTTAGAAACCCGCCCTTGCTTATAAATCGTTGGCCGAAAAATCAGCCTTTATCCAAAGGCTTCACGGCCAAAAACAGCTCGTCGAGCTGAGCCAGGTCCAGCGGCGCAGGCGCATCGATCATCACGTCGCGACCTGAGTTGTTTTTGGGGAAGGCGATAAAGTCGCGGATGATTTCCGTGCCGCCCAGCAGGGCGCACAGGCGGTCAAACCCGAAGGCTATGCCACCGTGTGGTGGCGCACCGTACTCAAAAGCTCCCAGGAGGAAGCCAAACTGAGCCTCAGCCTGCTCGGGCGTGAAGCCAAGCAATTCAAACATACGGGCCTGCAGTTTGCGGTCATGGATTCGAATGGAGCCCCCTCCCACTTCCACCCCGTTCAGAGTGAGGTCGTAGGCATTGGCGCGTACTTTTCCAGGATCCGTGTTGATCAGCTCAAGGTCTTCGGGCAGTGGTGAAGTGAAAGGGTGGTGCATGGCGTGCCAGCGGCCGCTTTCCTCGTCCAGCTCCAGAAGCGGAAAATCCAGCACCCACAGGGGCTGGTAGTGATCAGGCTTGCGCAAGCCCAGGCGATTGCCCATTTCCAGGCGAAGTTCGCCCAAAGCCTTGCGGGTTTTTTCCACATTTCCCGCCAAAACCAGGATCAGGTCGCCGGGTTGGGCATTAAAGGCCAGAGCCCAGCCTTGCAAAGCTTCCTGATCAAAGAATTTATCTACAGAAGATTTCAGGCTTCCATCCAGGTTGTATTTGAGGTAAATCAGGCCCTGCATCCCGATTTGGGGACGTTTTACCCAGTCCGTGAGGGCATCCAGTTCCTTGCGCGTATATTCTGAACAGCCCTTGGCATTGATTCCCACCACCAGTTCGGCATTGTCAAACACCACAAAACCTTTGTTTTGCGCAAAGGAATTCATCTCCACGAACTCCATACCAAAGCGAATGTCTGGCTTGTCTGAGCCGTATTTTTTCATGGCTTCCGCATAAGTAATGCGCGGAAAATCGGCCATATCCAGCCCTTTCACAGATTTGAAAAGGTATTTGGTCAGTCCCTCGAAGGTGTTGAGCACGTCTTCCATTTCCACAAAAGCCATCTCGCAGTCGATCTGGGTGAACTCGGGCTGGCGGTCGGCCCGCAGGTCCTCGTCGCGGAAGCAGCGCACGATCTGGTAATAGCGGTCGTAGCCCGCCACCATCAGCAACTGCTTGAAGGTCTGGGGAGACTGAGGCAGGGCATAAAACTGCCCGGGATTCATGCGCGAAGGCACCACGAAGTCACGCGCGCCTTCAGGCGTGGACTTGATCATGTAGGGAGTTTCAATGTCCAGAAATCCCTGGCTATCCAGGTATTTGCGGGTTTCCATGGAGATGCGGTGCCGCAGAGCCAGGTTGCGCTGCACGGGTCCGCGGCGCAGATCCAGGAAACGGTACTGCATGCGTAATTCTTCCCCTCCGTCCGTGTCGTCTTCGATTTTGAAGGGGGGCAGTTTGGCCTGATTGAGGATGGTGATGGATTCGGGATCAATTTCGATGTCACCCGTGGGGATATTTTTATTCTTGCTCTCCCTTTCTTTGACCGTGCCCGTCACTTTGACCACAAATTCGCGGCCCAGTTTGTTGGCAGTTTCGTAAAGTTTTGCATTATCAGAAGGCACATTGATCTGGGTGATGCCGTAGCGGTCGCGCAGGTCCACGAAGACCATGTGACCGAGGTCACGTACTTTCTGGACCCACCCTGAAAGGGTTACTTTTTTTCCCTGATCGGCAAGGCGAAGTTCGCCGCAAGTGTTAGTTCTGTGCATAAATTCGAAATTTGGGGCAATTTAGGAAGATTTGGGAGAAGGGTGAAGAAAAAATGGAAAGGCTATAAAAACCATAACCGCCCCGAGGAAGGAGGGGGCGGCGGTTGATAAGGAAGAACAATTTCAAAAAAAAGGTTTGTAAAAAAGAAACGGTCAGTTAAGGTTGTGTTATGGGTCGTTTGCTAAAGGTTTGGTTGTTGTTTGGTTAAAAATTGCGAGGTTGTTTGTAGGTTGTTGTTATGGACTAAAAGGTTTGGTTGTTGGATGGTTTTAAAAAAGGGTGTTTGTAGGTTGTTGTTGTGGTAAAAAGGTTTGTTAAAAATTTTGGAAGAACAATTTTTAGGAGGTTGTTGAATGTTTCAAAGGATGATCAATGAACTAATTTGTTTGGTTGTTTGTAGTGGTTGCTGCCGTTCTACAACACTAAGTACGGGCTATTTTTCGGCTTTGTTTGGCGAATTTTGGATGGTTTTTTCACCTGATTGCGATTTTTGCAACTTTATACAGTGATACCTTGAATGTGTTGCGTTTTTTGCAAATCGCCTGTCCGCGGCTTTGGGAAAGCCATAATCCGTGGGATCAAAAAGGGGTTGAATGGGAAAATTAGCCAGAAAAAAGCACGAATTTTTTTTCAGCGAGGCTAAACTTTTTCCAGCATGCGCAATACTGACCAATCCAGATCCATATTTTGGATCTCTGCGCGGCTGAACCAACGGAGTTGGTTGGATTCGGGCGTTAGGATGAGGGGTTCGCCGGGATCGGCCTCCAGCAGAAAGCGCACGTCGAGGTGGGGATGCTCTGGATCCTGCTTGCGGGCGGGAATGAGATGAATGTCCAGGTCAAATATTTCAGGAGAAACTTCTATTAAAGAGGTGAGGCCAGTTTCTTCCCGCGCTTCGCGCAGGGCAGCGGCCAGCAACGAGGCATCGTCCTCGATGTGACCCCCGGGCTGCAACCAAAGGTTGAGCTTGCGGTGATGCAGGAGCAAGACCTGGCTCCTGTCGGGATTCACCATCCAGGCCGAGGCGGTCAGGTGACCTGCGGGATTGTGGCGCGAAGCGAAGTCATGATGAGCATTCACGAAGTGAATCATTTCCGCTTTGAAGCGGCGGTCTTCGGCATGGGTGGGCTGGTAGGCTTCCAGCTGTTCGAGAACGGTGGTCTTATTCATCCGCGGGCGGAAAATTTTGTTTCATTTCTTTTTCAAGCTCATCCAGAAATCCTGGCTCAAACGCTGGTTCGCCCAATTGGCCGTTGCTCAGGTCAATGCGCAGAAAATCGCGGGGGTCCTTTTGGTTGAAGAGGCTGTCGTTATTGGCGTCTTCCAGCAGTTCTGCAATCAGGATGGGGGTTTGGCGGTAAATCTGCCATCCTACCAGATCGCGGTCGGGAGGAGTCAGAGGCCGAAAATTATTTCCATTCTTGTCTGAAACGAATAACTGGACCGGATCTTTATAATCCAATTGTCCGTCGCCATTGAAGTCGTTGCGAATGACCTGATAAAACATGAGTTGATTGGCAACAGGATTTTTGGGGGATTGAAATGCGCTGAAGGAAAGAATTACGGCCTTGCCCTCCAGAAGGAGATGTTTTTCGCGGGTGAGTGGATTATAAAAAAGGAGATTCCAGTAAGAATTCTGAGCCGCCATGTTGTTGCGCGAGGGACTGATGCTGCGTTTTCCCTTGCTTGCCACCCCCAGCCAAAGGGGAAAAAGCAGGTAATCAGAGGTGGAATCAATCTCCTGGTAGCCATCAATCCAGAAATTATGGCCGTTTTGCAGCTTGCCCGAACTGTAATCCAGGCTGCTGGCGATGTAATCCAGGTTTTCGTCCTCTCGCTGCCTGTTTCCGCAGGCGGAAAAAATCAGCAGGGCTAAGGCAATCAAAATGAAGTTGTTTTTCATGAAAAGCCAGACAGGATGGTTTGGAATTCTGCCCCCTCAAAATAGTTATTTTTCCTAAATTTGGGCATGCCCAAATATCTCATCTTCCTTTTGGCAGGATTTCTTCTGGCCTGCGACAGCGGCCCCAGATTGCCTGAAACCCGCCCGGCCGATTTTCGGGTGGAGTACTTTGAAGGAGGCGGCATGCTGCCCGAAAGCCAGCAGGTGACCATCCGTCCCGACAGTACGGTGGACATTATTTTCCTGAACGGGAAGAAAACCCGCACCGTGGTGGCCAATTCTGCAGGAGAGCTGGATGATTTTTACCAAAAGCTGAGAGAATTGCGGGTGTTGAGGATTCGATCCCGCGATGAAGGAGAGGTCTATGACCGGGGGGGAACTTCTGTATGGTTGAGCTGGGGGGAGAAAAGCCAGCAGATTTCAGATTCGGGCAATCTGTTTGTGGAGGAAAAATTCCAGGCTGATTATGCTGCGATGCTGAAACTGATCCTGGATTATAACGCCAAAGTTCAGGCGGGATTAAAGAAAAAGTACCATCTGGCGGTCAGAAATGGCTCGCCTGAGTCTCCCGTGACCCAGTTGCATGTGTTTGTGGACCGGATTTCGGCGATTTTGCGGATTCCTGACAGCGCCACGATTGATACTGCCCAGGTGGATCTCCATCTGATTCCCGGTCGCTATCAGGTGCAGGTTTCGGGAAACAGGATTGGGGGAAGTTTCTGGGAGCAGCAAAGCGTTACTTTCAGGGAAGATATGTCGGGTCTGGACATCGTTTTGTATCAGGATTCCGTAGTGTTAAAACAAATAAATCCATAAGCTATGTCGAATTTAAAAAGATTGACCCGTGTGATTAAGAGCTGGAAGGGAAAGATTACCCGGGATGTGTATTATGAAGGGGCGGATGCCTTCATGATTCTGACTGATCTGGGCCTGCAAATGTCGCCTCAGACGCTGGCCTACCTTACCTCCAGCGACTCTCTGAAAGATGATTTTGTGGACGGATTGTACGCAGCAGAGGAAAAAGCTGGCAAGCTGTTGGTGGTGGATAATCAGATGATCGACCCTGCGTATGACCCGAAGGTGTATGAGGAAGGCCGGGAAGTGATTTTTACGGTGAAGATCAAGGATAAGGAAGTGGTTTTTGCGGAATTTCCCCTGCCTTTTGAGGTGTATAATTCGACGAATATTGAGATTGAGGATTGAGGCGGGGTGTGGCCTGTGGCCAGCATTTTGATGAAATCAACCTGTCTTTTTCCGGGGGTGGGCAGGGGCTGGAAGCCCTGATTGCGTAAGGTGCCTGGAGGGCGCCCGCCACTGCGGCGGGCGGTCGGGGCGCAATCTGCGGAAAGCAGGGCGACCCGACGGATCCCGAATGTTTTCGGGAGAACCCCTCAAGGGACCGACCCCGGGGCCGGGATGCCGCAGGCAGCCAGGCCACGGGGATACGCCCAAATCATTCACTTTTCAGTTATTATTTGAAGCTGTGCCCCCTTTGGTAAGGGAGAGAAATTATTCGTTGCAGGGGTTGCGGGTGAGTTTGGCGAGGTAAAGGGCGGCCTCTTTGGCTTCTTTTTCTTTGTTTTTCTGGTCGGCTTCGAGGGCCTTTTTGAGGTCGAGGTAAGCTTTGCAGTTTTCTTTGATTTTGTAATTGGAAATGCCTTTGTACTGCCAGGCTTCGGCCCGGTCGGGTTGGAGATTGAGGCACTCCTGGAAGTCGGAAATGGCCGTTTTGTAATCTTCCCGGGCCATGTTGGTGAGCCCGCGCTTGTACCAGGCCTGGGCATAGGCTTTAAGTGAGCCATTTTCCATTTTGATGGCTTCGTCGAGTTTGCGGATGGCGGCTTCGTACTGCTTCACTTCGTAGTAATATTCGCCCAGACTGACGTGCGACATGACCATGGCTGGCTCTACCTGGATGGCTTTTTCGAGGTCGGCTTTGGATTTTTCGTATTGTTTTTCTTCCAGGTAGGCAAATCCGCGGTTGTTGTACAGGAGTCCGTTTTCGGGATCGGCCTGGATGCCGCGGGTGTAGGCGTTGATGGCTTTCTGGCGGTCGTTGAGGTGGTCGTAGCAGTAACCCAGATTGACCCAGCCGTCTTTGAGGTCGGGTTTGAGGGAGAAGGCGCGTTCGTAAGCGGCCACGGCCTCGCGGTAGTTGTTTTGGAAGGTCTGGGTTTCGCCAATTTCGATCCAGGCGCGGTAGTTTTTGGCGTCAATCTGGGTCGCACGGCTGTAATTTTGCAGTGCGTGGGGGAGTTCGCTGAGGGCCTCATAGGCATCGCCGCGGGACATGTAAATGTTGTAAATGTCCTCTTTGTGAATGGTGATGAACTTGGGATCCTCTTTGATTTTGGTTTCGTAGATGTGGATGCCGCGATCGTGAAACTCAATGGCCCCACGGTAATCTCCTGCCCGGTAGAAAAGGTTGCCAATCTCAGACATTGAGATGGGGTCGTTGGCTTTGAAGTCGATTTTGTCTTTGATGAGTTTGATGCCTTCGTCTTCGCGACCCAAACGGAGGAGAGCCAGGGCCTTGCGCTCGATGATGCGGTCGTAGCCAGGTTCCAGGGAAAGGGCTTTTTCGCAATCTTTGAGCACGTTGTTGTAATCGCCTTTGATGAGGTAAATGTAGGAGCGGTCTGAGTAACCAATGTATGAGTCGGGCTTGAGATTGATGTATTTGGTGAAATTTTCGAGGGCTTTGTCGTAATTTTCATTGCCTGCGGCGGCCCAGCCCAGGATGTTGTAGGCGCTGTAATTGTCAGCCCGAAGTTCGAGAGATTTTTTGGCGTTTTGCTCGCAAAGGTCGTAATCGCGCAGGTCGTAATAGACCCAGGCGATGCCGGTGTAAGTATAGGAATCGTCGAGGTTGCCTTCGGCATTGAGGGCGGCCTTGAAGTCGGAAAGGGCCCGGGAGTAGTTGTGGAGGGAATAATAGGCCCAGCCGCGGCGATAGTAGGTCCAGTTGTCTTTTTTCTCTTTTTCGAGGGCGCGGGTGAAGAATTCCACCTTTTGCAGGTTGTCAGTGGCGTTGATTCCCTGGTCGTAAAACGACTGGGCTGAAAGTGAACTCACGGAGGTCAGAATCAGAAAGGCCAGCAGAAAGGAAATGTAGATTTGTTTCATCAGGTGGTAAACGATTTTTCAGGTTGCCAAATTACGAAAAGTGAATTTCTGAGGAAAGTTTAAAAAAGAGCCAGCCCCTGGGGGCTGGCCTACGGTTTAGATTTGGTTTTGTATGGCAGGTTGTTTTGCCGCCTGAGAATTGGGTTATCGGGCAGACAAAATGGCTTTCAGACCAGAATTTGGTCGGAAATCACTTTGCACGGAAAGCTGATTTTACTTCCCAGGCAATGGATTTGAAATGGATCTGACACTTTGTGCCTTGAATAGAGTGGGCTTCAAAGTTACAAATTAGAATAATGCAACCAACCTAAATATGTATTTTTTCTTTATTCTTTGGCGGCGAAATTATTTTTCGCCTTTGATGGTTTTCAGGTTGCGGCGCTTGTAGATCCGTTCAATGATCTCCACGATTTTCAAGCCTTCCAGCGCATTGGTGGTGATGGTGGAATTGCCGCGGATAGTGTCCACCACATTTTCGAAAATGTAATGGTGGTTGGCCGCGCTGCCTTTGTAAATTCCGTAGTCGTTTGGCGGATTGGCTGGCGGCAATTCAGGCATCACGTAGTCCTCGATGTGGGTGTATTCGGCCACTTCCATGTATTGCCCGCCAACTTTTACCGTGCCTTTTTCACCTATGATGGTGATTGAACTTTCAAAATTTTTGTCCCAGACTGCAGTGGAGTAGTTGAAGGTGCCCATACCTCCATTGATGAATTTGAAATTGACATAGCCAGAGTCTTCAAATTCGGTATTGTTTTGGTGGTTGAAGTCGGCAAATTTGGCTTCAATGTCTGAAATGTCCCCGAAAAGCCAGTACATGATGTCCATGAAGTGGCTGAACTGAGTGAAGAGAGGCCCGCCGTCAAGCTCCAGGCTGCCTTTCCAGGCAGATTTTCCGTAATAGCGGTCGTCGCGGTTCCAGTAGCAATTGGTCTGGACCATGTGAATTTTGCCCAGAAGTTTTTTGTCGATGACTTCTTTGAGCCAGACACTGGTGGGACTGTAACGGTTTTGCATTACACAAAACACGAGTTTGCTCATTTGCAGGCTGGTGAAAAGCACTTCTTCGCAGGCCGCTTTGGTCATGCCCATGGGTTTCTCAATCACCACGTGACGCTTGTCGCGTAAGGCCAGCAGGGCATGTTCGGCATGGAGCCCGTTGGGGGTACAAACTGTGACCACCTGGGCATCTGGTGTGTTTTTGAGCAGTTCTTCAGCACTGCTGTAGGCTGGCACGCCAAAAGCGTCAGCTGCGGCTCTTTTTTCACTGGCTATGTCGCAGACAGCCAGCAATTCGCAATCAGGATGCCCCTTGATGATTTCAGCGTGTCGTTTCCCGATGTATCCAAAGCCAATGATGGCGAATTTTATTTTACTCATTTTTCGTGTTGCTTGAAGCGAATTAAATCAGATCGTCCCAGGTTAATGGCTGACCTCTTTTGAGATTTTTTGAAGCCTGCCTTCCCAATACGAGGTCAAAGAATTTTGGTTCAAGTCCGTAACCTGGTCTGATGACGCGAATATTTTCTGTGGTGAAGGGTTCTCCTGGTTGAATGTCTTTTTCAATGAAGATGGACCGTTTGAATTTGAGGCTTTTCTTTTCGACTTCCTGCACGTTGAATTGCACTTTACCCATGGCGAGAAATGCTCTTTCTGTCTCAATGACCATGGTCTTGAATTCTTCTGGTTCGAGGGAAAAGGCAGAATCAACTCCTCCATCTGCGCGGCGCAGGGTAAAATGCTTTTCAATTACCCGGGCTCCCAGGGCAGTCGCCGCGATGGGCGAACCCACGCCCATGGTGTGGTCTGAAAGGCCAATGTGACAATTGAATACTTCCCGCATGACCGGGATGGTATTCAGATTTGAATTTTCAGGGGTTGCAGGATAGGTGCTGGTACATTTGAGGAGAATGATGTCCTCGCAGCCTGCGTCCCTCATTACTTTTACGGATTCGGAGATATCCTGAACAGAAGCGGCACCCGTGGACATGATGATGGGTTTGCCTTTGGAGGCAATTTTACGGATGAGGGGATGGTCGGTATTTTCGAAACTCGCTACTTTATAGGCATTTACGCCCAAAGTTTCCAGAAAATCGACCGCAGTATCATCAAAAGGAGTGCTGAACACTTCCATGCCGTGTTCACGGGCACGATTGAAAATGGGTTCGTGCCATTCCCATGGGGTGTAGGCTTCCTGATAAAGGTCGTAAAGATTTTTGCCGGCCCACAGTGAATTGGGATCTTCTATGGTAAAATACTCGTTGCGGACATCCATGGTGATGGTATCCGCGGTATAGGTTTGCAATTTGAGGGCATGGGCACCCGTGGCCGCGGCTGCATCCACGATTTCGAGGGCTCTTTCGAGCGATTGATTGTGATTGCCCGACATTTCTGCGATGCAGAAAGGTGCATGGCCCTCTCCAATGGTAAATTTGCCTATTTGAATGTCTTTTATCATGCTCTCAATCCCCCAAAGGGTTTGTTTGAAGGAACCTTTAAAAATCAAGGTGCTAATTTAAGGAGAAGTTGTGAATTGCCCACACCCGCAAGGCTAAAAGGGAAGGGGATCAGGATTCGAAGATGTTCAGGATGATTTCTTTGATTCGTTCCGCAGATTTTCCGTCGAAATGTTCCCGCTGGCTTTGAATCATTTGGTTGACTTTTTGAGGGTTACGGATCAAATCTGTAAGCAATTCGGGCAGAAGGTTCATTTCATTTTCACCAGTTGGCACGCCCAGTGCCATTTGTTTTTCCTGTAGAAAATTGAAGATTCGGGCCTGGTTGTCTGCAGTTTGCAGGACAATCAATCCCAGGCCTGCGCAGCAGGCTTCGTATGACATGGTACTGGCTGGGGTAATGGCAATCTGGCAATTTTGCAGTAGTTCAACCATGCTTTCCGCAGAAAGGCTGTAATGGAGTTGAATTCTGATTTGGGGATTTTCCCGGGCAAATTTTTCGATGCTGAAACGGTTGAGATTGGCTGCGCCCATCACCACATGTACCTGCAATTGGCTTTGCAGTCCCGCTATTGAATTCAATATCCTAAGGGTTTTATTTTCAGGATCAGCTCCCCCCAAAGCGATGAAAATGCTTTCAATGGAATTGATTTTTCTGGGTTGGGCGGGAGCCTTCAAAAAAGCCATGCGAAGCATGGCGAATTTTGGTCCCAGGTAAAGCTGGGTGTTGGGAGCCAGGTGGAATTCGCCTGGAGAGAGGCCCCCTCCGTGGTTGATGACTGCATTCCCCAGGTAAGGAAAAAGCGCCGTATCATCGATCGAGATGATTTTGGCTCCTTTGTCCAGAATTTTTTGTTGGTAGGTTGGATTGAAATTGTATCCATCCAATATGACCAGGTCATTGGGCTGCAAAAAGGAGGTAAATTTTTCCACATTGGCGGAGGATTTCATGACAACCATTCCCTCAAAAGCTCCTTTCAGGAGCTTTTTTACCTCTTTTCCGGGCTCCCTCACGGCCAAAGTAGCCGGGAGCTGCAGAAGCGATGCGATGGAACTGCATCGCATGAGGTGTCCCAAGCCTATTTTTGCATTTCCATCCGCCCTAAACCAAATCTTCGCCATTGTCGATTCGGGATTGGAGGAGTGCGGCGGCGATGGTTTTTTTTGCAGAAAAGTTTTGATTTTCTTGGAGGGAAATAAATTCGCCGAAAGTAATTTCAGTACCCCTTGGTAGCTTAATTATATAATTTTTATTTATTGGAGAAAGGAATCTTAGATTTGATAAAATGTCAATTAGATTAATTTCTGAAAATTTTTTTCTTTCGACCTTTTCAATTAGCATCAGGGCGCGATGATAATCTTCAATTGTGTCAACAGTTAGGGAAAAATTTGAATAGTTTCTATCGTTTAAATTTATTGCAACGATGCCTTTTTTCGCATTTCGATCTTGAATTACATACCAAGTTAAATACTCAGAGTTTCTAGGATCCTCCATTTCTTGGTATAATTTCTGTAAATAAGAAATGGAATATAATTCAGCAGATACCCCCAAGGGAACATTTCCTGCTCTTACATAATCGAGATTATTTTCAAGAAATAACTGTATCATTTCATCCATTAAAAATGGGTCGGTAAAAGGGTTATCTCCTGTTATTCGAAAAACCCCTCTTGATCTTTCCGATTCACAAACGGTCAGCATCCTATGAATTACAATTAATGGATCGCCTGAAAAATGGAATTGCCCACGTTTATCACATTCGGAAATTATTTTGGAATCTTCATCGAGAAAGGATGTTGCTATTATGGCTTTCGCCAATAATCTTGAATTTTTCAGCCTTTCAGCTAGATCAAAAATAATGGAATCGTTCTTAAGGGGAAGAAAAATCTTTTGCCGAAGTCTCTTACTTTTCAATCTCGCAATAATTGTTGCGATAACCCTGTCTGGTTTGAAATTCAAATAATAAAAGGCATGAAAAGAATAGCCAGTATCACTCCTTTTTACCTCCAGATGACCTTTTTTCTTTACGTACCGTTTATATAAAATATTTCTAAATTCCAACTCACTATTTACAGGGTGCTTAATCCCCTTCCCGAAAGTTTTTTCGTATTTCAGTAAAAAAAGGACCATTAGTTTAAACTCATCAGGATTTAGAGAAACTTGCCAATCATAATTCCTATCGTTTCTATTGCAAGTAATATGCTTTTCTAAGTACTTAATTCCCATGCCTAATGAGAGCAAGGGGATACCCTCAATATCTAAAGAATGATCGGCAATTCCTACAGGAATTGAGAATCTCTCCCTGATATCATTAATTGCACCTAAATTCAAATCTTCTCCTTCCGTTGGATAATTGCTAAATCCATGCATAATACATTCAATTTTGGAATACCCCAAGATTGAAATTGCATACTCAATATCAGAAATGGTTGCACATTGGGTTTCAAGTATAATTTTGTAATCTAGGGTACTAATCCTTTCTAATAGCGGGGTATTTAATAAATCTGTCGCATGAACTTTAATAAAATCAAACTTGAAATTTGAAATGAAATTAAGGGATTTCATATCTAGGGGACAAGGTATTATTTCTAGCCCAATTTGGGTGCAAAACTCAACTAATACGGTCCAGGAAGCTTGAGGAATAATTATCTTTTCAACGATCATCCTCCGTTCATATTCTGGTTCACAAAAAGAGTCTAAATCAATTATTTGAAAAGTGAAGTAATTTGCCCCTGCGCTTTTCGAAAACTCAGCAAGTTTCAATAAATACTCAATACTTCCATTGTGATTTGAAGCACTTTCTGCAATAATCTTCATAAATCCAAAATATCACCATACGCTCCATCCACCGTCAAATATCAGGTTGTGACCGGTCATTCCAGACGAGGCGTCGGAGGCGAGAAATCCTGCGGGGCCGGCGACTTCGTCTTCGCGAAGCATGCGGCCCATGGGAAGAAGACTGGAATAGCGCGCCAAAAAGTCTGCGCTCACCCGGCCTTCCACCCCACCGTAGGAAATCGCATTGACGCGAATCCCTTGCGGTGCAAGTCTCACCGCCAACTCCTTGGTAAGATGAATCATACCTGCTTTGGCAGTCCCATACTGAATGGGCGCCTGGCGGGCAGGATCATCATACAAGCCTGGATTGGGGGGCACAACCCCATACATGGAGGCGATATGGATTACATTATTCAATTTAGAACCGTTCGCGTTGACCAACTCCATGGTTATCAAATACGGAATGGCGACTGCCATCATGTATTCGGCCGCAAAAGCCGATTTCCGCGAAATCCCGTCTTCACCAACCGCGAGGTTGGCCACATTGCGGGCGTTGTGTATAAGAACGTCAGGGTATAATCCCTGAGATTGTAACTGCGCTGAAATAACCTTTTCAGCTCCATCTGCTTCAAGGTCTACTTCAACTGCAAAAAGACTTTTTCCAAATAATTCAGGCGACAACGCACGTGCACTTTCAATGCCGCGGCTGCTGATCACCACAGTATCTCCCTGACCCAGAAAATGACGCACCAGTCTGCTGCCAATTTTACCTGTACCACCTGTAATGAATATGGTCTGGGATTTATGCATAGGTTTTTACTCCCGCTTCGATGAGATCAACTGCGCTGTAATAAAATGAATCAGGCGTACTGGCAGTTTTGTTTAGCAGGTAATCATCCACAAAAATTTCCAGCGCTCTTTTGAAAGCCGTGAAAGAATCTGTGAAAAGCAATTCCTTATGACCTTTGCTGCCAAAAACGGAAATTTTAAGAGGAGAAAATGTATTACCAGTAGTTATGAAAACTGTTTCAATCCCATCCTCCCACTGAAAATAACAGGTACGGTGGTCAGCATTACCCAGAATCGAGTGATTTTGCAAAACCCGTTCATGTCCAATCAGATTAAGCACAGGCTCAATCAGGTGAACGGCATATTTTTCCCAGCTTTTCATCACGGTGGCCACCACCATCTGGATTTCACCCAGCCTGCCGCGATCCTCTGCAGATAACTGAAGTTCGGGAGAATAGCGCAATGCGGAACAGGAAAATAAGCTCTCAGGGCCTTTTCGGGCATCGAGTAAAATATCCAAATCCTTGCGATTCAAGGCAATGGGTTTGTCGATGTAAAGTGGAACTCCGGCATCCAGAAAGGGCAATGCCATTTCAACATGGCGCTCCCCGTCGTCGCGGGCCAACAAAACAGCATCCACTTCTCCAATCATATCTGTCAGGTGATCGACAACGTGGGGAATGCGGGCTGCGGCGGCAATGTGATGGGAAATATCCCTGCTTTGAGTCCAGACGTGGGTAACATTTGCTCCAGGAATTGCGTCCTGAGGAAAGGATTGGCGGGAAAGATAGTCTGGAATTACGGGAAAAGGGCATTCTGACATGGGGCCTTTGTCATATCCATTGAAAATGGCCGACCACGAGTAAGGATGGCCATTGCCATCACTCATTCCAATTACACCCAAGCGAAGGGTATCCCTTTCCATACCCTAAAATAGTTGTTTTTTTAATCAAGCACCCAATTCACGGGCAAAATAATTCCTTCATTTTCTTCGCTCATTCCCTTCAATTCCCATTCCAGCACTTTCATGGATTCAAGCCTGGAGTTTACGGCCAGATTTTCTTCCAGATTTTTCAGCGAATCCACCCCGATTACAACCTGATCAATGAAAGAATTATTCAGGGCGAAGCCCAGGCAAAGGTCGGCGATGGAGAATCCATTACTCCTTGCCAAATGCTGAAGCCGGTCAATTTTGTTTTTTACACTTTGAAAGTGGGCTGGCAGTTGGGCGGGATTTTTGAAAAATAATCCCTGCAAAAAGACGGATCTGACGTGGATTTCCACTCCCCGTTTTTTCATTTCGGGAAACACTTTTTCAAACCGTTGGTC
Source organism: Bacteroidia bacterium (assembly GCA_020635905.1). Lineage (GTDB taxonomy): Bacteria > Bacteroidota > Bacteroidia > J057 > JADKCL01 > JACJYV01. The sequence continues at coordinate 326,083 of JACJYV010000002.1, read as the reverse complement.
AAAGATGCTGTAAGGCACCTGAACAATTTGAAAATCAATGCCTTGTTTCCACAAAAACTCCGCCTCATGAGGATGGTACAAGGAAATTCCCACCCGCTTTACCTTGCCTGATTGTTGCAATTTGCGCATTTCAGGCCAGATTTGAGGATCGTCCTTCAGGTTTTGGAAATGGTGAATTAAAAATCCGTGTAATGATTCCTGGTTCAGCTTTTGCAGAGAATTGGAGAAGGAAGTTTTGACAAAATCAGCCTTACTGCCCGGGGCCAGTTTGGATACAATTTTGAAGGATTTTCCCAACTTAGTCAGGCTTTTACCTAAAACATCCTCACTGTTTCCGTAGGCTGCAGCTGTATCCAGCACCTCAATTCCACCCTGAGCAGCCAATTCCAGAATTCTCCCAACTTCGTCTTCAGGAATTTGTCCTCCAGAATTATTGATCCCGTAGTTTAGCCCAAACTGAACCGTTCCCAGTGCAATTTTTCCCATTATTTCTCCGTGAATTCGAGGACTTTTTCGATCACAAAAGCCTGCTCTTCAGCAGTCAGAGAGGGATACATGGGCAGGCTCAGGCAATGATGGTAATAATTTTCGGCCAGCGGAAAATCTCCCCATTTCCAACCCAGAGATTGATAATAAGGATGGGTATGGCAGGGAATATAGTGCACCTGGGCATAAATCTGATTGGCCCGCAAATGGTCGTACAAACCTTTACGGTCCTCCACCTGAATCACATACAGGTGATAGGCGTGGCCAATTCCTTCTTCCACAAATGGCCTCGTTACCAGGGTATTGGCAAAGGCCTGATCATAGGTACGGGCAATTTCATGACGACGTATCATCCCTTCATCTGCCCGCTTCAGCTGGCTCAAACCCAGGGCACACTGAAAGTCTGTGAGGCGGTAATTATAGCCCAGAATTTGCATTTCGTGGTACCAGCCACCATGGTTTTCCTGGTGATAAATGGATTCATCGCGGGTGATGCCATGGGTCCGCAGGACCAGCAACTCCTTATATAAGGCCTCATTATTGGTGGTAATCATCCCACCTTCGCCCGAAGCAATGTGTTTGACCGGGTGAAAGGAAAAAATGGCCGCATCAGCGTAGCGGCTGTCTCCACAACGGGCTTCCACTCCTTTGGAATCTTTAAAAAAGCCTCCTGGAGCGTGGCAGGCATCTTCCAGAATCCACAGACCAAATTCGTCAGCAAGTTCCCTGGCCTCCTCAAGGTTGACAGGATATCCTGCCAGATCCACGGGAATAAGGCCCGAATACGTGCCTTTGGGATGGCTTTCCAGCAGTTTGCGTACCTTTTTCAAGTCAATCAAAAAGGTGTCAGGATCAATATCCACAAATTCGACCTCCCCTCCACAGTAACGCACACAATTGGCGGATGCGGCAAAGGTGATGGGCGTGGTGATCACTTTCTGGCCGGGTTTTACCCCCAAGGCCAGAGCTGCCAGATGCAGGGCTGCAGTTCCGTTGGCCAGGGCCACCGCGTATTTGCAACCAATGTACTGGCAAAAAGCTTCCTCAAATTCGGCCACTTTGGGGCCGGTCGTGAGGTAATCAGACAATAAGGTCTCGGTAACAGCCTGGATATCCTCGGGAGTGATATGCTGGCGGCCGTAAGGTATGGGATTCATTTTCAAACCGTAAAATTGGGGTCCACGTGTTCTACGATTTGCTGGCGAATCTGTTCCACAGTCAGGAAATCATCGTTGTCACCTGAATTATAACTGAATCCTTCGGGAACGTCTTTCGCATTGAATTTGGATTTCCAGTCATTCAGATTCCAGCGCGGCTCTGCGGGCACGATCACCAGATATTTATCCAGCTCGTAGGTATTGAGGGAATCGGTCACGGTGATCATTTCCTCGTGGATTTTTTCGCCCGGACGGATGCCAATCACGGTTTTTTCACACTCTGGGCCAATGGCTTCAGCCAGATCCAGGATGCGGTAGGAAGGAATTTTGGGTACAAATAATTCTCCTCCCCAGGCATTTTCAAGGGCATACATCACCAGATCAACTCCTCCCTGCAGAGAAATATTGAAACGGGTCATTTGCTCATGGGTAATTGGCAGCACGCCACTGTCACGTTTTTTCAGGAAAAATGGCACCACAGAGCCGCGGGAGCCAATCACATTGCCATAGCGCACCACGGAAAAAGTGATGTCGCGGTAGCCTTTCATGTTATTGGCGGCAATGAATAATTTATCAGAGCACAATTTGGTGGCGCCATAGAGGTTGATGGGCGCACAGGCCTTGTCGGTCGAGAGGGCTACCACCTTTTTGATACCCTTGTCCATGGCGGCATTCACGATATTTTCCGCACCCAGCACATTGGTTTTGATGCACTCCATGGGATTGTATTCAGCTGCTGGAACCTGTTTCAGAGCCGCAGCATGCACCACAATGTCCACCCCCTCAAAGGCACGGTAAACCCGGTCCTTGTCCCTCACGTCACCAATAAAAAAGCGGATTGCAGGGTATTTTGAAGCAGGAAACTGCTGCTGCATTTCGAATTGCTTCAATTCGTCACGGGAAAAAATCACCAGCCGTTTTACATTGGGGAATTTTTCAAAAACCGTTTTCACAAACATTTTCCCGAATGAACCCGTGCCACCCGTCACTAATATTGATTTTCCGTTCAGATCGATCATATTTTCAAAAATTACCGTCAAAAATATAACTTCTTGACTTATTATCCCATTTATCAGGAATGATTGTGAACGTTGGAAGCTTTTAAGGAGATTTTTTCATGGCCAAAATCCATTTTTCCGGCAGAATATTTTCCCAAAACAGCTGATGGGACGCCTCAGGTTCAGATTCAAATGGGTTTTTTAATGTGGCTCACTCTTGAGCAGAACCAGATAATTTTTACTTTTTTCCAGGATTTTAGGCAATATTGAAAACAGATTTTCTCGTTCCACCCAAAAACAAAACACCATGGCATTTTTCACCCAGGAATACATCGATTTTATGAACGAACTGGCCGCCAATAATCACCGCGACTGGTTTCTGGCCAATAAAAAGCGCTACGAAAATTTCGTGAAAAAGCCTTTTACAGCTTTCACGGAAGAGATGATCAAACGGGTCGCGGAAGACGATCCAGAGGTGAAAATTGAAGCCAGGCAAGCCATGTTTCGCATCAATCGTGATGTGCGTTTTTCGGCAGATAAAACTCCTTATAAAACGTCCATGTCAGCTGTGATCAGTCGGGGCGGGCGCAAGGAACTGGTTTATCCCGGGGTATATTTTGAGGTAAAAGCTGATGAGGCCCGTTTTTATGGCGGACTTTACCAGTTGGAGAAAGAGGATTTGCACCAGGTGCGCACTTTTATCATGGAAAATGCAGCAGAATTTGAGCGAGTTTTGCAGGAATCTGGCTTCAAAAAGGCTTTTGGAACGGTACAGGGTGAGAAAAATAAGCGTCTGCCTCCCGAATTTGCCGCGGCCGCGGAAAAACAACCTCTCCTTTATAATAAGGGATTCTATTATTTCGCAGTCATTGACCCCAAATTCATCACCAATGGCAAGCTGGCCGATAAAATGATGGAATTGTACGCGGCAGGCAAGCCCATGAAGCAGTTTTTGGCCAGGGCCCTGGGAGTTTAATGGGCAAAAGAATTGCCATCATCATTGGAGGGGTACTGGGATTGGTCCTGGTTTCGCTGAAGGCGCTTGAGGTCACCTATTTTTCTGCCCGCATCCCGCTTGAAATCTATCTGGGCGGCGTTGCCGTGCTCTTTCTGGCTGGCGGACTGGCCGCAGGGATGATCTGGATGAAGCGCAGACAGGAGGCAGAACAGATTTCTCAAAAGGAGGAAAAAGGGGAAATCAATTTAATTGCAGGCGAAACGGATCTGAGTGAAAGAGAACTGGATGTGCTGAAACTGATCGCGGAAGGAATGTCGAATCAGGAAATTTCAGATAAACTTTTTGTTTCATTGAATACGGTTAAAACCCACACCTCCAACATTTACCAAAAACTGGACGTGAAACGCAGGACCCAGGCCGTGCAAAAAGCCAAGGAGTTGGGGGTACTGCCCTGAGCCAGTCATTCTTTTGGGTGATTTGGGTTGAATTTTGTGGAATCATACTTTTGGGTGAGCGAATTTTTAATTCCTTTCCCGTGATTTGAGACAGATTCACTAAAAAATCAATTATGAAAAACGCATTAAAATTTGGTCTGATCATGGGCACTGCCATGGTTTTTGTCTTCCTGATCTCTTTTTACGCCCTGGGGGGAAACCTGAATTATTCCATGAGCGAAGTGGTCGGCTACGCCTCCATGATCATCAGCGTAAGCGTGGGCATTGTGCTGACCCACCGTGTGATACGCAGAGAAAACCAGGAAAATGGACTTTCCTACGGAAAGGCCTTTCTGAGCGGGCTAACCGTTTCTGCCGTGGCTGGCTTCGTGTTTGGAATTTTTACCATACTCCTTTATACAGTGATTGATCCTGATCTCAACGAAAAACTCACCCAGGGCTACATGGAGCAAATGAAAAAGGGCGGCGCCACCCAGGCCCAGCTGGATGCCATGACTGAACAAATGAAAAATCTGCCTGATTTTTACACCAACCCCGTATTTCAGGGAGCGCTCATGTTTGTGACCGTGCTTTTGATTGGGATTTTCCTTTCCCTGATCATATCTGCGATCATGATGAAAAAGCCAGCGGTTTCCGGGCAATCTGAATAACCTATTTTCCAATCCTGATCCACAACCCGGCGCTACCCAGCAAATAGAAATTTTTCAGGCCGTCGCCAGCCACGAAGGTATTCAGGCCCGGCCGGGTCCCGGCCTCCACATGCAAATTCAGGCCGGCCTGGTCCCACAGAAAAATGGCATGGGTTACCCCAGCCCGCAGGCCCAGGGGCCTGCGTTTCAAAGCACCCGCAGTTTTTCGCAGGGAATAAAATGTGCCGTACAGTTCCAGATCCTCGGCCAGAATGGCCGGGGCGACCAGCAGGTCTGCATAAAACCAGGTTTCACGAAAAAATTTCCCCTGTTGCTTCAACACCCGGCTGCCACCCAGGCTGATGGCGGGGACCTGCAGATTGGTGTGCTTGTCTGGGATTGAAAAAGTCGTGTTGTAGGCAGCATTTACAGCTGCCATATCAAAATAATGGGCGTCCACCACCGCCTGAAACCAGGAAAATCCCGCCCTGGCCGTCCAGTAGGAAGAGTTTCCTGCTTCATCTTCCCGCTGGCCCAGGTGCCAGCCAAAAGTACCACCCGCTTCCATAGCCCGCAGAAAATCATTCTGATTTTCTGAAACTGTATCTGCACTCAGCGACCCATCAATGGTGCGGTTGTACGGCCGCTGATACCACAGGTCAACCGTAAATTTATCTTTCACCATGACCTTGGTGGCAAGTCGAAATCCCAGATCCAATCCCCAGTAATTCCGGCCCGCATATGCCGGATTTCCCTGCAAATGAACCTCATATCCCAGCGTGTCCTGGGCGAAAGCCTGGGTCGCAAGGCAAAGGAGCAAGCTAAAAGTTACATAAACGACCTTATAGGAGGTAGAAAGCATTTTTATTTCAATGGGTTGAAGCTTGTAGCTCCTTACATATTCCTTCTGTACTGCCCGCCCACTTCGTACAAGGCATGGGTCATTTCACCCAGGGAACAAACCTTGGCGGCATCCATCAGGGATTCGAAAACGTTTCCGTTGCGGATGGCTGTTTCCTTCAGGTTTTGCAGAGCTGCCTTCGAGCGGGCTGCATTTGCTTTTTGCAAAGTACGTATGTCTTTGATTTGCAATTCTTTTTCTTCCGTGGTCGAACGAATTACTTCAGCTGGAATAATGGTGGGCGAGCCTTCGTCATTGAGGAAAGTATTGACCCCAACCAGGGGCAGTTCCCCCGTGTGCTTCATCGTTTCGTAGTAAAGCGATTCCTCCTGAATTTTGCTGCGCTGGTACATGGTTTCCATGGCTCCCAATACCCCGCCTCGTTCCGTGATGCGGCGAAATTCGGCCAGCACGGCTTCTTCAACCAGTTCGGTCAGTTCCTCGATGATAAATGATCCCTGCATGGGATTTTCGTTGGTGGCCAGGCCCAGTTCCTTATTGATGATGAGCTGAATGGCCATGGCCCGGCGCACAGATTCCTCTGTTGGAGTGGTGATGGCCTCGTCGTAGGCATTGGTATGCAGGGAGTTGCAGTTGTCGTAGATGGCATAAAGCGCCTGCAGAGTGGTGCGAATGTCGTTGAAGGCAATTTCCTGGGCGTGCAACGAACGTCCGCTGGTCTGAATGTGGTACTTATGCATCTGCGAACGTTCGTTCGCGCCGTATTTATTCTTCATGGCCTTGGCCCAGATACGCCGTGCAACCCGCCCAATGACCGAGTACTCAGGATCCATGCCGTTGCTGTAGAAAAAGGACAGATTGGGCGCAAAATCGTCGATGTGCATGCCGCGGCTGAGGTAATATTCCACGTAGGTAAACCCGTTGGAAAGGGTAAAAGCCAGCTGGCTGATCGGATTGGCGCCCGCTTCTGCGATGTGATAGCCCGATATGGAAACGGAATAAAAATTCCGCACCTTGTGGTCGATGAAGTATTGCTGGATGTCGCCCATCATACGCAGGGCAAATTCCGTAGAGAAAATGCAGGTATTCTGAGCCTGATCTTCTTTTAGAATGTCGGCTTGCACCGTTCCGCGGGTGGTGGAAATCGCTTCTGCCCTGATTTTTTGATAAACGTCTGCAGGCAGCACCTGATCGCCCGTTACGCCCAGCAGCATCAGACCCAGACCGTCGTTTCCTTCAGGAAGTTCGGTGCGGTAGGTTGGTTGGGGAATGCCCTTTTCCGCATAAATTTGAGCGATTTTTGCCCTGACTTCGGCTTCCAGACCATTTTCCCGAATGTATTTTTCACACTGCTGATCAATGGCCGTATTCATATAAAAAGCCAGCAACATGGGGGCAGGCCCGTTGATGGTCATGGAAACAGAAGTGCTCACTTTGCAAAGGTCAAATCCGCTGTAAAGCCTTTTGGCATCGTCGAGGGAGGCGATGGAAACCCCTGAATTGCCAATTTTTCCATAAATATCAGGACGGTAATCTGGATCTTCACCGTACAGCGTGACCGAGTCAAATGCAGTGGAAAGGCGGGCCGCAGGCATGCCCAGGCTCACGTAGTGAAAACGGCGGTTGGTTCGCTCGGGTCCACCTTCACCCGCAAACATGCGGGTGGGGTCTTCGCCCGTACGCTTGAACGGATACACTCCTGCGGCAAAGGGAAATTCGCCCGGCACATTTTCCGTCAACACCCAGCGCAATATTTCTCCCCAATCCTCATAACGGGGCAGGGATACTTTGGGCACCTGGGTGTGGGAAAGAGATTCGGTGAAATTTTTGACTTTAATTTCCTTTCCCCGAACCTGATAAGTAAAAAATTCTCCCTGATAACTGGCTTTTTTGTGATCCCAATCTTCCAGAATGCGTTTGCAAACCCCATCCTGGTCATCAGCAAGTTTTTGGTAAAGGCTTTTAAGGTTATCGAGACCTGTTTGCTGGGTAGAATTTAATTTTTCCAGTTGCTGCATGGCACCATGCAACTGAAACATTTGCCGGGCAATGCCGCATTGTTTCGCCACCCATTCATTATAACGGTCACTTTCCTCGGCAATTTCAGCCAGGTAACGCACCCGGTCGGGAGGAATGATGTAAATCTTCTCGCTCATTTCCTCGGGCGCATCCAGATTCGAATTGAGATCAGCCCCCGTTTTGGCCACCACGATATCCATCAGGGTGCGGTAGAGTTTATTGGTGCCCGGGTCGTTGAACTGAGAAGCAATCGTGCCATGCACAGGCATGTCGTCCACGGGAGTTTCCCAAAGTCCGTTATTGCGCTGAAATTGCTTTCTGACGTCTCTCAGGGCATCCAGAGCGCCCCTTTTGTCAAATTTATTGATGGCCACCAGGTCGGCAAAATCGAGCATGTCGATCTTTTCCAGTTGGGAAGCGGCGCCAAATTCAGGGGTCATCACATAAAGGGCCACCTCGGCCACATCCGTGATGGCTGAGTCGCTTTGACCAATGCCCGCCGTTTCCACGATGATAAAGTCAAAGCCTGCAGCTTTATAGACCTTCAGCACATCTCCCACGGATTTATTGGTGGCAAAATTGGCGCGGCGGGTCGCCATGGAGCGCATATAGACCCGGTCGTTGAAAATGGCATTCATGCGAATGCGATCGCCGAGCAGAGCCCCGCCCGTTTTACGTTTGCTGGGGTCAATGGACAAAACAGCCACGGTTTTTTCGGGAAAATCCAGCAAAAAGCGGCGCACCAACTCATCTGTCAGAGAGGATTTTCCCGCTCCACCTGTGCCAGTGATTCCCAGAATAGGTGCCTTTTTGTTGTGGCTGAATTTTTCAATTTCCTTTTCAAAGGCTTCAGCATATTTGCCTTCATTTTCCAGAATGGTGATTACCCTGGCGATGAACCCGGGATCTTTTTTGGTCAGATTGACCACACTTTCGGGGTGAATGGAGTTGTCGTTGGCATAATCGCACTCGCGGATCACTTCATTGATCATGCCCTGCAGACCCATGGAGCGGCCGTCGTCGGGATGGTAAATGCGGTCAATGCCGTACTCGTGCAGTTCCTTAATCTCCTCGGGCAGAATGGTTCCCCCGCCGCCTCCAAAAATCTTGATGTGCCCGGCGCCCCGTTCTTTGAGCAGGTCTTTCATGTATTTGAAATACTCCACGTGCCCGCCCTGGTAAGAGGTAATCGCGATCCCCTGGGCATCTTCCTGAATGGCGCAATCCACGATTTCCTTGACCGAGCGGTTGTGGCCGAGGTGAATTACTTCTGCCCCAGTTGACTGCATGATGCGGCGCATGATGTTGATGGCAGCGTCATGTCCGTCGAAAAGGGAGGCCGCGGTGACCAGACGCACTTTATGTTTGGGTTGGTAAGGAGCAATCTTTTCCATAATCCGAAGTTTTGATCAGCCCTCAAAGTTAAAGAATTTAGGCCAATTCCACGGAATTACAGACAGGCTTCCCACATTTGGAACGGGCAATCAGGCTCACTTCACTTTTTCACCCGGCCCGATCACATAAATATCGCGGTGGGTTACCCCGTCCAGACCCCGTTTGTATTTAAACCATTTGTGAAAGCGAATGGTTTCGTAACCCGAAGGAATCCAGTGATTTACCTCTTCAATGATGCGCAATAATTCCTTTTCATTTCTGACCGGCTGACTGAAATCATAACCTGTTTTTTCGAAACCTGCCAGCAGTTGGTAAATGATTTTGGCCCGGTCTTCCACCTCATATTTGGTCACGTGTTTGCGCAAACTTTCGATCTTGGCCGTGGCCTGATCCAGGTTATCCGTGTCAATATTGATCAGAATTTCCAGAATTTTGATGCCCGTAATCCAGCCCTCCTTGTCAAAGGAGAGGTTGTTTACACTTTCCAGATTTTGCAAAGCCAGTTCATAATCTTGCTCAATGAAATTGAGGGTTGCCCGCAGAAAATGCATCATGCCCCAGTTAAGGGAGAACATGAATTTGTCGCTGAATTGTTCCAGTTCGAGCAGGGTTTCCCGGGCCTCTTTCAGGTTTCCCTGGTGAAGCAGGGCATAGGTTTTGATCAGCAAAATCACCTGGTGATTCATATTGCCCGGGTCTTCCTGGTCCTGTTCGGCAATTTTGGCATACTGAATGGCTTCCCGCGTATTCATAAAATTCAGTTCCAGCATAGCCAGGTGAATGTAGGGAATGATCAGCTGGGCCTTGCCATGAAACCACTTTGATTTTTTGATCAGCTCAATGGTCTCCAGCAGGGTTTGCTTGCAATTTTCATAATCCTTGATGAAGTTGTAGTAATTGATTTTCAGGTGATTGATAAAAAACTTTGCCCGGGGAAAGTCGCGGTCGCCCAGCTTCTCCATCAGTGGAGGGAGGTTTTCTTCCAGCCATTTTCTGGGTTCGTCGTACTGGGCCTTCAGGCCGTAAAGTGAGCGAAACCTGTCGTGGGCTCCCTGGGCCAGGGTGTCCATGATGTATTCTTCAAACGCCAGATTGATGCGCTGGGAAATGTCGTCGTAAAGTTCCTGGTTGAAAGTCGCGTAGTGGTGCCGCAGGCTGATCAGGGCCGAAACGGCCATTTCTGGCAGGCCAAGTTCCACTGCCGAATCGTAGGACTTTTGAAAAAGTTCCATGGCCTGTTCCTTCAAACCCCTCTGTTTCAACAAGGCAGCATAAGTCATTTCCTTGAACAGTTTCAGTCGCTCAATGGAATAGCTTCTGCCCCAGGCTCCCTCATTGCTGCTGAGGGTCAGGCTCAGGGAAAGAATCTCCAGCATGCGTTCGTGCAGGCGGGACTTCATCATGATAAAAGCCTTGCTTTTGGGGTTTCCATAAAGTGCTTTGGAAGCATCTTCCTGGGAAATATTGCTGGATTTATCCAGCATTTCAATCAGTTCCAGGGCCTTGTTTTCACCTTTGGTGTGGAGGGAACTCAGGTAACTCTTCAGGTGTTTTTTTTCGTTTTTGTTGAACGACAGGTATAGTTCCCGGATTCTTTCCATGATGGGTAGTTGTTTTTAAACAGGCTTGTACAAACGAAATGGTTGCGACAAGGGCATTTTTCGGCTTAATCTGGCTAAAAATAAGGAATTATTTGCATTGCGGAAATTTTGGCTGACGGATTTGAGTCAATCAGAGAAATCCTTTTCCTGACCCGGCTTTTTCCGGATTTGCAAAATCCGGGCAAAGATTAATTTACCTTGCCTCATTTCTGCTTTTCAATCCTGCGAAAAGTTTGATTCCGTGGGAATTTGCTTAAATTGAGCCATTTACCAGTCTGTTGTGTTTTATGGTTCCTGTTGTCAACATTCCTCGCAAGAGTTTCAGAAAATTCCTTCCCGTCGATTTTGTAGCCTCGCAATGGGAAGATTTGCAGCCGTACTTTGATGAACTGCTGCAGGAAGAGGTAGTGGATGCCGACCAGATGGAAAGCTGGTTGCTGAAGTACAGCGAACTGGACTCGGCCGTGGAAGAAGATTATGCCTGGCTCAAAATTCTTTCCTGTTGCGATACCCACGATGCAGAGGTGACCAGCCGTTTTCAGGATTTTTTGCGGAATTCATTGCCACACTTGCTTCCCCTTTTTCAGGAACTGAAAAAGAAATTCTTCCATTCACCCGCCCTCTCAGCCCTCGATCAGGAAAAATACCTGACCATGATTCGCGAGATCCGCAAGAGCATTGAAATATACCGCGACGAAAATATTCCCCTCAATACAGAAATCAGGTCCCTTGGACAGAAATATTCAGCGCTGATTGGTGGGCTCTCCGTCGAATTTGGAGGAGAAAATTATTCCCTTCCCCGCGCAGCTTCGCTGCTGGAAGAAACAGACCGCACTGTCAGGGAGGAAGTTTTCCGCAAAATTTCTGCGGCCCGAACCTCCAAACGAGCCGAACTGGATGACATTTTTGACCAGTTGCTCAAATTGCGGCACCAGGTGGCCCGCAATGCAGGTTTTTCCTCCTTTACCGCTTTTACCTTCAAGGAACTGGGCCGTTTTGATTACTCCCAGGACGATTGTGACCAGTTTCGCAACTCCATCGAGAAGGTGGTCAAGCCTGTTTATGCTTCCATTCTGAAGACCCGCAAAGATAAACTGAAGCTTGAGGTTCTGGAACCCTGGGATCTGACAGTCAATATTTATGGTTCAGAACCCCTGCGTCCCTTCGCTTCTGCGGCCGAGATGTGGGACAAGACCGTGATTTTGTTCGAAACTCTCAGGCCCGAACTGGGAGACATGTTGCGGGAAATGCGGCATCTGGGTTTTGTGGATCTGGAATCGCGGGTGGGCAAAGCCCCTGGCGCTTTCAGCTACCGCATGGCCGAAACGGGCGTGCCCTTCATTTTCATGAATGCCGTAGGCACCCAGGCCGACCTTACCACCATCGTACACGAGGCGGGACATTCCATTCACGCGTTTTTGTCTCACCATCTGCCCATCATCGACCTGAAAAATGTGCCCTCAGAGGTCGCAGAGCTGGCTGCCATGGCCATGGAGCTGATCGCCCTGGACCATTACCATATTTTTTACGACAATGAAGCGGACCTGAAACGGGCCAAGCGCGAGCAAATCACCCGTACCCTTACCCTTCTGCCCTGGATTGGTGCAGTGGACGCCTTCCAAAAATGGGTGTACGACCATCCTGATCACACCCACGCAGAGCGCGAGCAGGAGTGGATGAGCATTTATCACCGCTACCACGGACACAGCGTAAGCTGGGAAAATTGTCCGGGCGAGTTGGAAACCATGTGGCACAAACAGGTACATATTTTTGAAATGCCTTTTTATTACATTGAGTATGGCATGGCCCAACTGGGAGCGATTGCAATCTGGCGCAACTGCAAAATGGACCCTGAAAAAGGATTGCAGCAATATCTGGATGCGCTTTCTCTGGGTTATACCACCACCATCCCCCGCATTTACGAGGCCGCAGGCATCAAATTCGATTTTTCAGAAGAGTACATCCGTGAGCTTTGCGATTTTGTGCAAAGCGAGCTGAGCGCCCTGGATTAATGTTTCACCTTTTTGGGTTTATTATAGGCATATCTGCCATGAAATACCTCATAGCGCAGAATCGCGATAAATTCAAAATTGGTGCCCCAGCCCGTCACGCCTGATTTTCCATAACCCAATCCCGGGATATAATTCAATTTTCCCAAAAATCCTGCCTGTGGATCAATGGGCAGGCCAAACTGCACGCCAAGGTCAAGAAAAAGATTTTTGTCGCGGGTAAAGGGCACCAGATTCCAGGCATAGCCAGCCAACACAGCTCCCCCGGCCAGTACCTGGCTACGGGAAATGGTACCCATGGGTTCACCCGGATAGCACCCGTCATTTTCAGCCCACTCTTTATATTTTGAAATCACCAGATTCATACCCCAGAAAAAATGGCTCTGGTGGTGACCCCAGGCTGGGTTCTGACGGCCGCTCATCAGGTTATTGCGAAAGCCCACCCGAAAATGGGATCCTGAATGGTGGTTTTTTTTGAGGCAATCATTTGAAAAAGGATGCAGGAAAAAAGGCCCGGGAAAGGTGAATCCCCCACTGGCCGTGACCGAAAGCCACTCCTGATTATGGGGTTGAATCATGGCAAATCCATCCAGGGTGCGGCCCAGCGCAGGTCCGCCATTGAGCCCGGCCCAGATTTGGGACATTCCTGCCTGGAAGGCAAAAAGCAACATGCCCCCGAGGAGAGTTTGTCTCAAAATGTACCTCAAATTAATTGGATTCACTTATTTTTTGAATTGCAGCCACCAGTTTGTCCAGTTCGCGGGTGGAAGTATAAACGTTGGGAGTCACCCGGACGCCATCAATATTTTCCCAGATGATGGTGGTGGTATGGATAAGATAGTCGTTTTGCAGGATTTTTCCAATTTCAGTGGAATCCACCCCATCAATGGAGAAAAGGCCGATTGCACCCGAAAATTCAGGCAACTGGGAGGTATGGATTCTCACTTTTGGAATTTCCTTCGCGCGGTTAATCCAGTAATCTTTCAAATAACGCAGTCGCGCCTCTTTTCTTGCCCCCCCGATGGTATGGTGAAATTTAATCGCCATACCAATGGCCTGTTCTGTTGGAAAGGAACGGGTGCCAAGATGCTCGAACTTACGGATATTATCTTCCTGAGGATCAGGCGCGGACATGAGCGGCCAGATATCGGGGATATGTTCCTTCCTGACGTAAATCATGCCCGATCCAAAGGGAGCGCACAACCATTTGTGCAGACTGGTTCCCAGGAAATCAGCTTTGATTTCGTTGATATTGAACTCAAGGTGGGCGAAAGTATGGGCTGCATCCAGAATGACCTTGATACCCTGAGCATGAGCCTTTTCCACAATCCTTTGGGCAGGCATAAGTTGGCCGGTCCAGTTGATCATGTGGGTCAGATGCAGGATTTTGGTCTTCTTGCTGAATTGATCCACATACCTTTTCACCAATTCATCTGCATTTTCGCTCATCACTTCATGCCCGACCCATTTCAATACAATGCCGTCCCGTTTCTCGCGTTGCTTCCAGGCATTGATCATATTGGGGTAATCGTGTTTGCTAAGCACCACTTCGTCTCCTTTGGAAAGAGGCAGACCGAAAATAATATTGGCCAGGGCTTCTGTGGTATTACGTTGAACCGCGACCTCCTCCGGGTCACAACCCAAAATTGCGGCCAAATCTGAACGAACAGCTTCCCTTGAAAAATCCAGCGTGCGCCACATAAAAAAGGAGGGAGCTTCGTTGCTGAGGCGATTGTAGCGCTCGAAGGCCTCCTGCACCACTTTGGGTTGAGGGCTTACCCCGCCATTATTGAGATTGACCAGACTGGCTGAAACTGTATAGCTGTTTTGCACCCAGGCCCAAAAGTCCTCATCCGTAGCCACTTCTTCGGGCGACAAATGCGAAATTTTATTGATTCTGGAGTCGAATTCGGCTGCGTAAAGTTTATCCCACAGCGAACTAAAGGTGAGTGCCCCCGCGAAGCCACCGACACTTTTAAGGAAATTTCTCCGGGAATTGGGCATTATTTTGGTCTTATTAGGTTAATTTTTCCGGGAAGTATGAAATTAGGGGGTTGTCTGCGATTTTCAAAGAAATATTCTCTTTCCAAACGTCAATTAAAAATAGACTCTGGCTTCCAATTGCAATAGGGGGAAATTTTTTACTCCAAAATCCCATCGCCTGAAATCCAACACTCTCAACAGATTTTACTAATTTAGGGCGGCAAAAAGGTCGGAAGGGAAGAATGATCAATTTTCTTCCGGGAAAAAATTATGGAATACCCATCCAAGGTAATTGAATCGGCTGTTTCTGAGCTGTCAAAACTTCCGGGAATCGGCAAAAAAACCGCTCTCAGGCTCGCTTTGCACCTGCTCAGGCAACCCGAAAGTGATGCAGAACTTTTGGGCGGAGCCATCATTTCCCTGCGCAGAGACATTCGCTATTGTGATTCCTGTGGAAATATTTCCGACGATTCCATGTGTCAGATCTGTTCCAATCCCCGCCGCGACCCCTCGCAAATTTGCGTGGTGGAGGACTGCAAGGACGTAATTGCCCTCGAAAACACCAACCAGTTTCAGGGACGCTACCACGTGCTGGGAGGCCTGATCAACCCACTGATGGGCATTCGGCCCAGCTCTCTCAATATCGACCCCCTGTTGCAAAAAACGAAGGAAGGCGAGGTCAAAGAAATCATTTTTGCCTTTGCGGCCAATCTGGAGGGTGACACCACTGCATTTTACATTTCCCGCAAACTTCAGGATTATAACCTGCGCATTTCCAGCATTGCCCGCGGCATCCCGGTCGGCAGTGACCTGGAATTTACCGACGAAATCACCCTGGCACGGTCTATTATGAACCGCACTTTATTCTCCCCAACCCCCGAAAACAGCCATTGACATGCAGCTTTCGGTCATCATCGTCAACTACAACGTCAAGCACTTCCTGGAGCAATGCCTGCTCTCGGTCGAAAAGGCGATGATGGGGCTGGAAGCAGAGGTTTTTGTGGTGGACAATAACTCAGTGGACGGAAGCCAGCAGATGGTGGCCGAAAAATTTCCCTGGGTTCAACTGATCGACAACCAGGTCAATGTAGGCTTCTCCACCGCCAATAACCAGGCCATTCGCATCTCCAACGGAAAATACGTTCTCCTGCTCAATCCAGATACAGTAGTCGAGGAAGAGACCTTTCACAAAGTGGTGAATTTCATGGAGGAAACGCCCAAGGCGGGTGCTCTGGGGGTGAAAATGATCGACGGGCAGGGAAAGTTTCTGCCTGAATCCAAGCGGGGTGTGCCTTATCCCTGGGTGGCTTTTTACAAGATTTTCGGGATTTCCCGCCTTTTTCCCAAAAGCAAACGCTTTGGCAGATATTATGCCACCCACCTCAGCGTGGACGAAAACAACCCCGTGGAGGTGCTTTCAGGAGCCTTTATGCTCCTGCGCAAGGAAGCCCTGGACAAGGTCGGTCTGCTGGACGAAACTTTTTTCATGTATGGAGAGGACATTGACCTTTCCTACCGTGTGATTCAGGGAGGGTATGAAAATTATTATTTTGCCGACACCCAGATTATCCATTATAAAGGAGAATCCACCAAAAAGGGCAGCCTGAATTACGTGCGCGTTTTTTATAACGCCATGATCATATTTGCCAAAAAACACTTTCACAGCGGCGGTCAACAGCTTTTTATCCTGCTCATTCATCTTGCCATCTACTTTCGGGCCAGCATTGCCGTACTCAACCGTCTCTGGAAAAAAATCGCCTTTCCCCTGATGGAAACCGCCCTGATTTATGGTGCGATTTTCGGGATCAAGGAGTATTGGGAATTTCGGGCCAATTATATAGAAGGAGAAGACGGGCAATATCCCCTGACCTTTGACCTGGTGGCGGCGCCCATTTATTCCGTGATCTTCGTCTTCTTTTTGTGGTCCTTTGGCGCCTATAAAAAACCATTTCGCATCCGTCCCATTCTTACTGCGGGCTTTTCAGGCTTCATTGCCATCGCCACGGTCAGCTATATATTTAAGGACATCAATTTTTCCCGCGCTATTGTGGGATTGTCCTCCATTGCCACCATTTTCCTGGCTCTCACTACCCGAGGACTCATCAATCTGCTGGATAAAGGGAATTTCTTTTTCACAGAGGAGGCCAGAAAAAGGGCCGTAATCGTGGGCGATGAGGAAGAGGGCGGTCGCATTCGTAAGCTGATCAGGGGGGAATTGAATTATCCCGTGGAAGTGCTGGGTACGGTGTTGACGGGCGAAATTCCTCAAACAGATTCTTACCAAAATATAGGCCAGGTGGCGCAGTTGGGGGAAATAATCTCCGTTTACAAAGTGGACGAAGTGATTTTTTCCAATAAAAGTCTCAGTTTTCAGCGCATCATCAACATCATGGCGGGCCTGGAAAACAAATCCATGGATTATAAAATTGTGCCCTCAGGCGCAGATTATCTGGTGGGTCCCCAGGTCATTCATTCCTCGTTGTACAGCGGTTTTTCCTTCAATCTGGCCCGCAAAGACCTCCTGGCCAAGAAGCGCAGCTTCGACCTGCTCACAAGCATTTTCCTGCTTTTGATCTATCCGCTCACTTTCTGGCTTTACCGCAAACCGGGAAAAGCCCTGCGCAACCTCTGGAATGTACTCAGAGGCGAATATCACCTTGTGGGCTACATCCGTCTGCATCCTGAAGGCCTGCCTGAAATCAAGCAGGGAGTGCTCAATATGTTGCACCGTGTGCACAAACGGGGTAAAAACACAGGCGATTACTCGGCCGGGCTCGACCGGCACTATGCACGATCCTACTCCCCCGAGCTTGATCTGGAAATTTTACTCAAGGGATTTCGTTATGTAGGAGGAAATTAGGGACTGAATCTCCCGAAAACGGCCTTGCAAAGACGGATTTTCAACCTCAAATGACCACCTTTTCGGGTAATGTCGTGCAGAAGGACTAAGAGAATCCTTTTTACCCTGTATTCCTGCGATTCGTTTCTTATTTTTGAAACTGAATTAAATCCGTTTTTCAGGAAAAAATCAGAATGAAGCTAATCAAGCGAATTTTTCTCCTTCCCGGTCTTTTACTGATCCTCAGCCTGGGCCTGCAGGCCCAGCAGGTTGCCCCCATTGGCACCTGGACTTCCTATTCCAGCCATCATTATCCCAAAGGAATGGTCAAAAAAGGGTCGCTCCTGCATGTGATTTCCCGCGGTGGACTCTATACCTACGACATCAATAATTTTAAAATCAAAACCTATTCCACCATTGACGGATTGAGTGGCAATAATTCCAATACCATTTATTATGACCCTTCTTCCCAGCATATTTTTGTGGGATACGATAACGGGATGATCAATTATTTTTCGGACATCTCCTCTGGCGAAATCACCTTTATCACAGATATTAAACGTTCGGAAAATTACACCTCCAAAGGAATCAACCGTTTTCATGCCCAGGGCGACATATTGTACATCGCAACAAAATTTGGGGTGGTGGCCTATGATGTGGTGAAAAAAGAGACCCGCAGTTCCTATCCCAAAATTTCCCGCCTGAACACGGGCAGTGAAGTTTACGATCTCACCATTTTTCACGATTCCCTTTTCCTGGCCATGGGCGATTCAGGACTTTACACCGCCCCGCTCAATCATCCCAATCTGGCCGATCCCAATGCCTGGAAGCGGATTTCGGGTGGTACCCTGCCCGGGGGAAATGTAAAGTTTGTAACCCAGGCCCACAACATGGTTTATGCCGTGGTGGAAGATACCGTTTTTCGCAAAAACGGATCTATCTGGGAAACTGCGCCCATGGGGGTGCATACCTACGGTTTTTTTCATGCTGAAAACGACATTTTGGTGGGCGGTTATCAAACCTTCAGTGAGGCCCTCTATCCAGGCGACAGCCTGG
Source organism: Bacteroidia bacterium (assembly GCA_020635905.1). Taxonomy (GTDB): domain Bacteria; phylum Bacteroidota; class Bacteroidia; order J057; family JADKCL01; genus JACJYV01. The sequence continues at coordinate 307,636 of JACJYV010000002.1, read as the reverse complement.
TGCTGGTGGACAATGGTGGCCGCCAGATTGCGGCCTATGGCCACCAGGATTTCATCTGGATTGCCGACTCTGACGTAGGATTGCTGCGCTTCAAGGCAGGTGCATTTTCCAAAGTCAATCCCGAAGGGCCCACCAATAATTATGTCGCAAAAATCGTGGCCGGAGCGGGCGAATTTTACATTGCGCCCAAGGGGCGCGCCGGCACCTACCGCTACTTTGACCAAAGTGGCATTTATTACCACACCCCAACCGACGGTTGGAAAATTCTCAATCACCGCGACAAGATTCTGGACGATACCCTGTACCGCGACTTTTCTGCCGCCTGCTACGACCCTGCAACGGGCAAATGCTACCTTGGGTCCTGCGGGGAAGGCGTGCTGGTGCTCAAAAACGGGGAGGTGATCGACAGTTATACTCCTTACAATTCGGGTATTCTGGGCAATCGTGACACTTTTCCCTTCGACCTGAGGGTCAGCGACCTGGCCCTCGACAGCAAAGGCAACCTTTGGGTGCTGATTGTGCTTCAGGATTCAGACCACCTCCTGCAGGTGAGAACCAAGGCGGGCGCCTGGTATAATTACAAACTGAGCGGCGGTCGCCCCACAGACCTGGTCATCGACGAACTCGACAATAAGTGGGTCATCAATGACCAGGTGGGGATTTACGTTTTCAACGAAAACGGCACTTTCGACGTCACCAGCGACGACCAGTTGCGAAAGGTGAGCAATTCGATCGGGAACGGGGCCCTGCCCACCAACGACGTGCTGAGCGCGGTGGTCGATCTCAATGGCCACATTTGGGTGGGCACGGGCGACGGAGTGCATGTTTTTTACGATCCCTACTCCATATTTACTTCCAATTTCTCAGACGGATCCTGCCCTGTGTTTGAAAATCAATGCCTCATGAAAAGCCAGAAGGTGCTTTGTATCACCGTGGATGGCGCCAATCGCAAATGGATTGGCACCAATAACGGGGTCTATCTGATCAGCGAGGACGGCACGGAGCAGGTGTATCACTTTACCACGGAAAACAGTCCCATTTTTTCTGATGTGATCAATACCATTGCCGTTGAACCCAGTACGGGTGAGGTATTCATTGGCACGGAAGAGGGTCTGATCAGCTTCATGGGCGACGCCATTGAGGGCAAAGCCAATTCAGAAGAATTATACGTATTTCCCAACCCCGTTATGTCTGATTTTGACGGACTAATTACCATTCGCGGCTCGGTCGCGGAGGCCAAAGTGAAGATTGTCAATACGAATGGCCAGCTCGTGCGGGAAATGGATTCCAATGGAGGGCAGGCCACCTGGGACGCCCGCGACCAATGGGGCAACCGGGTGAAATCCGGGATTTACGTGGTCATGGTGGCCGACAAAGAAGGCCGCAAAGCAGGTTACACCAAAGTGACCATCCTCAATCAGGAATGATTTTCAGGCTCTGGGCGGGTAAGATTTTGGTTAAAATCCCGTCCTTTATCCTGCTTACATTTCAATAATTGAAATGCAAATCCGTATTTTTAAAGGGAAGGTGGAAATAATCCTTTAACGGGAGGTTTTTTGGGGGCAAATGTTAATATATTTGGGCCCGAAAAATCAGGACCGCCTGCATCAATCAATCAAAATCAATTATGAAACTTATTTTTCTGTCTCAGGCCAATCTCAGGGATAAGAAATTCATCCACGACCTGGTCCATTCCTTCAAGTGCAACGAACCCACCTTACTTTTACACGACCATTTTGGGTCTCATATCGAGGATACCCGCTTTGTGACCAAGCGCCTTTCGGCGCTGCTTTCAGAAGCTTACGTAGTAAATAATGCCTTTTCGGGCGATCAGCGTACCATTCTCAAGAAGCAAAATGATGGCACCATCACCTTTCGCGCGGACTTTGTCCGCGACCTGATGGGCAATCTGGAACTCTTCATCATGAATCCCCTGGCCGAAAACGGCATTGGCAGTGTGGAAGCTGATCCTGTAGAGGTGCTGAATGTGATTCGCAAAGAATTTGGGGTGGATGAAGTGGTGGTTTTCCCTGAAAACAGCATGTCGCCCCTGGGAAAGGAGAAAAAAGCGGTCAGCTCAGAAGAAGACTACCAGAAACTTGCCTCCGTGTTTGAGGAAGAAAAACCCGTATTACAGGTGGCCCTGCGTCTGGCGCCGGCCGTCATTGCCTCCGCTGCCAACTTTTTGATGTGATCCGCAAGACCGAAGGCATCGTACTCCACACCCGCAAATACCGGGAAACGAGCTTACTGACCACGGTCTATACCCGCGAATACGGCAAAGCCAGCTTCATCGTCCAGGGCGCCCGGGCGCCCCGGGCCCGCAACCGCCACAGCTATTACCAACCCATGTCCAACATCGACATGGTGTATTACCACAAAGACAGCCGTGATCTGCAACAGATCACGGAAAGCAGCAATCACCATTACTTTCACCAGTTGCAGGTCAATCCCCGAAAAATTGCCCTGGGACTGCCCGTGATCGAAATATTTGATCAGGCTGTGCGGGAGGTGGAAGAGCAGAATGTGCCTTTGTACGAGTTTCTCAAAGCCATTCTCATCGCCATTGACGAGACAGACACCCACCCCATCAACCTTTTTCTGTACTACCTCGTGCAATTGCCGCGCTATCTGGGCTTTCAGCCCCAGGACGAAGTGGCCTACCCCGAAAAACCCGTTTTCTTCAACCTGACCAACGGCACCCTTAGCAACAGTCCTTCTGAGGAAAAAGCAGATTACCTCATGCTGCAAATGCTGCGGGCCAATCTCGCAACCTGCCTCGAAATCAATTTCAACAATCCCCAAAAGCGGGAACTCATCCGCCAGATGCTCCAATATTACCGCATTCACCTGGACGGATTTCGCGAGCCTGGCTCTCTGGAAGTATTTGCCGAGGTCTTTTCCTGAATAATTTTCCCCCTGAGAATTCGTATTCTAAGACAGGTTACCCCTTTGGATTAGCCTTGCAAAGGACACACCCATGAAAAAACTGATTCTCCTGCTGATTTTTGCTCCTCAAATGCTGTGGGCCGCTGCGGGTTGGGGCTATTCCTCTGAAGGCGCTCTTTCCTATCTGATTTTAGCGCTGGGATTGTTTTTGCTGTTTTTAATTCCTGCGGGAATTCAGTTTCTTTACCAAAGAATGAAAGCAGGTTTCATTCGCTTTTCCCAGCAAGATGCAAGCCCCGAATCTGAATCTTTTTTCGAAGAGGATTAGTCAAATTTTCCTCCTCCTTTCCGGCATATTGGTTTTGAGTATTTCCTCTCAGGCCCAGACCAATCCCCTGAAATTGCTGCCCCAGGCGCATGCCCACAACGATTATCTGCACAAAAGGCCCCTTTTTGATGCACTGGACGCGGGTTTTTGCAGCATTGAAGTGGATGTGCATCTCATTCAGGGAGAATTGGTGGTGGCTCATCTGCACCCGCCTGTTCCCAATCTGGAGAAAAACATCCAAAACCTGTATTTCAAACCCTTGCAGGAACTGATTCAGAAAAACGGAGGCCATGTTTTTGCTGGTTCCAGGCAGCCTCTGACCCTCATGGTGGATTTCAAAACGGGCGGGGAAACCTATGCCGTGTTGCTGGAAAAAATGAAACCCTACGAAGAAATGTTTACCCATTGGGAAAATGGCATTCAGATACCCGGTCCGGTCATCATCAACATTTCAGGCGCCGAGCCACCAGCCGCTGAACTCGCCAACGAGTACGACCGCTTCGTCACCCTTGACGGACGTCCGGGCGACCTGGGAGGAGAATGGGGCGCCGACCTCATGCCCCGCATCAGCGAACGGTACGGCAGCCTGTTTTCTTGGCAAGGCAAAGGTGAAGTTCCCGAAAAAGACGATTTACTCCTGAAAGAAATGGCACAAAAAGCCGAAACAGAAGGCCGCCAGCTTCGATTCTGGGCCTCACCCGAAAATGAAAAAGTCTGGAAATGGCTCCTCAGTTCGGGCGTGCAACTGATCAGCACAGACAAACTTACCAACTTCAGGAAATTTGCCCTCAAACCAGATTGAATTGACTTTCATGCAAAAACTGAGCTTATCCTTTTTATTGATTGCGCTTTCCCTGGCAATTTTTACAGGCTGCGGCAAAAAAGAAGATCCCCTCGAACGTGAGCGCCGCGAACTGGCCGAACGCCTGAAAGGAACCAAAGTTTCCCTTTACATAGGTTTCAAAGTAGCCCTCAGGGGCTTGCCCAGGGCTCAGATGACTTCAGCTTCCAACCGTGAGGAGCGCGAAAAAGTGGTCGAATCCGCCAACACAGCCTGGGATGCCCGCGACCTCTATCTCCTGGGCTTTGATCTGCTTTCCAGGGAATCAAATACAGACACCACGGCTTACACGGCCGAAACCTGGTCTATTGGAGATTATTGGACCTTTGCAAAGGAATTTTACGAACTGGAAAAAGCCCTGGAAAAGGTGGATGAGGACGAATTTCCCACCATTCTCCAAAATCTGCAGCCCGTTTATGATGTATCCACGGGCACGCAATCAGATTTTGCCTGGTACACCAATTCTCATGAGCATGCCTTACTGGCAGTCTTGCTGCTGGCCTCCCAGCAGGCGCCTGCCGAGCTGGCTTTTTACGAAGTTTCCTTGTTGCGCCCCGCCGAACTGGAAGATCCCATCCTGGTTTTGGGCAGTTATGCAGTGCGTTCTGCCGTGTTCATGAAGGAGGATTATAACTATCTCAGCGAATACGAAGCCACCATGTACCTTTCCGCGGTGGACGTTTACCGCGATGCCCTGATCGCTCAAAGTGCAGAGCCCGTTTTTGGGGGCACCAATGCCAATTCTGACGAACAAAAATATGCCCAGTATCACCTGCCCGGGGCCTTGTTGCGCGGGGTGGCCCGTTACAGAATTGGCGATGAAGAAGGCTCCATGGAGGACCTGGGAGCCTTTTTGCAGGATGCAGAAACCATCGGGCTGGAGGGCGAAATCGTGTGGGCCATTGGCGCTTATGTGAGCCTTTATCAGGAAGACAACGCCCGGGCGCTTTCCTATCTCGGCAAATTGAAGCAAAGTGAAGTACTGGGCAACCGCGAGAAAGAATTCGTCACGGAAATTGAGGGCTATGTAAATGAGCGCGAGCCAGGCAAGGCCATGAACATGATTTTTGACAAATGGTTCATGGGCGAACTGGTGGTGAAAATGATCGTTTCTTATGCGGGAGACGTGGATTGGCACCAGCAAATCGAGTCCACGGGGCCTGGCAAAGCCCTGTTCAACCTGGGCGATGATCTGGTGGAGGAATACAACCAGATCGCCCAGTACGTCACGCCCGATGGATTGGCAAAGCAAGGCGAAGCCTTGCTGGAGAAGGGCGACGAACTCAAAGAAAAAGGCAAGGATTTATTCAAAGGCGTAAAAGGCTTCCTGCAAAAGGACAGCACTGGAAATTAGGGGTGATAAAAGGGGAACGCAGAGATCGCAAAGGGGTTGTTTTCTGCGTTTTGTGGGTTGAAAAGGGCAAAGGTCCCAAAGACAAAATGCAAATAATACGACCAGCTTGGCGTCCTTTGCCATCCCAACCAACAAAACGCGGACCCAAAAATCTTAGCGATCTATTAGTTTAAAGGATTCAAATCATTAACAAAACAATGTTAATAAATTTGAAGCTGTTAATTGTGGAAAAGGGAGCAGGCTTGCGTTCTAGGCTTCGAGCCTCAGCAAAGATTGACCTGCTCCCTCCACTTGAAAAACCCGATAAAAATCCATGAACCTATCACCATACATAGGTCTGGTTAACAAGTGGCCACAATCTTAAAAAAATAATTAAACGCTAAGTTATGAAATTCAACAGTTTCGTAGGAATCGACATCTCAAAAGAGGTATTTGATTTGGTCGTTCGCAAAGAGGATGGCAGCAGTTCCCAACAACAATTTCCAAACTCCATCCCGGGGATTCATCTATTCATTGAATGGATGGTCAAGGAAAACCTAACCCAGGAATCCACTTTGATTTGCATGGAACACACCGGCAACTACATTGACAGGATTACCCGCCTGCTTAGTGGGGAAGGTTATTTCGCCTGGGTGGTTAGTCCGCTGGTGATCCATAAATTCTCTCCAGACATTCGCCGCCACAGCGATGATCAGGACTCAGCAGAGCGCCTCTGTGAGTTTGCTGCCCGCTTCAGTGACCAGGCCAGGCGATTTGAGCCCGACTCGAAGGAAGAAGCCAAACTCCGTGCCCTTTCCCTGCTCAGGAAACAATTGGTCAAATCCCAGACCCAGTTCCTTAATCGGGAATTGTCCAACCTTGACCTTGCAGATCCTTCTGCCATGGGAGCAAAAGTTTACCGGGAGACAATTGAATTTTTCCAGAATCGAATTCAACTTGTGGAGGATGAAATTGAGGCTCTGATCAAAAGTTCAGCCCAATTAAGCTCCTGGCATACAATACTCAAATCCGTCCCAGGAATTGGGAAGGTTTGTGCAACCATGATCCTAATTCACACTTGTGGCTTTAAAAAGATAAAAGACTTCAAGAGTTTCGCCTCATTCATTGCTTCGGCCCCATTCAGCAAGGGATCGGGGAAGTACAAGGTGAGACCCAGAGTCTATAAAACAGGAAACAGAAAAGCAAAATCGCTCCTATTCATGGGGGCAATGAGCCTCATCCATCCCGGACGCATATTCCATAATTGGTACATTTACCGAACGGAAGTTCAAAAAAAGCATCCTTTTTCGGTCCTGAATGAGATCATAAACGAGATCATCAAAATCGCTTTTACCCTCATCCAAAGGGGCGAAAAGTTCAACAAGGTGAAGTACCTGGAAGGGAAAAATTCTGTTAAATTTTTGGGTTTATCATAAAAATCTTTGCGTAACTTAATTCCCACCACCCAAATCCTGCCATTATGGCCGCTTCTCCTGCTTTGGCAACCTAATTGCAGTTCCGGGCGTTATACCTTAGCATCCAAAATCCAAACATGTCTGAAACAGAGCACAACCTGGAAAAGCAAAACCTCATTGGAGCCCTGCTCCTTTCGGGTAGCTTGGTGCTGGTTTTGTGGATCGTTTTTGGGGTTGAATCTGCCTTTGGATTGGATTTCAGCCATTTTGGAATTTTGCCGCGCAAACTCACTGGCCTGACAGGCATCCTGACCGGCCCCCTGGTCCATGGAGACTGGAAGCACCTGCTCTTCAATTCGGGCCCCCTGTTTGTGCTGCTGACGGGTCTCATCTTTTTTTACCGCAAAGTGGCTTTCCGGGCCTTTTCCTGGATTTACCTCATGACCGGACTTTGGGTATGGGTAGGCGCCCGCACCTCCTATCACATTGGGATCAGTGGGGTGATTTACGGCCTGGCGGCCTTTTTGCTGTTCAGCGGGGTCTTTCGCAAAGACCTGCGAAGCCTGGCGCTTTCCTTTGTGGTGGTGGTATTGTACGGGGGAATGGTTTCAGGCATATTTCCCTCAATCAAGACAGAAGTTTCCTGGGAATCTCACCTTTTTGGCGCCCTGGCCGGGCTGGCCGTGGCCTTTGCCCTGCGCAAAATCGGGCGGGTGCCCCGCAAAAAATATTCCTGGGAAGACGAACCCGAATACGATCCCCGCGACGAAACCGCACCCTGGAATTACCACGAAACCTATTTTGAGCCCCGCGTCCATCCCGAGGACCAACCCTCTGACGCCACCCCCGAAATTCGCTACACCATCCCCCCGCCCGACCGGGGTGAAGAGGTTTGAAGTGGCGGTAGAAATCTGGGGATCAGGCAAAAGAGAATTCCCCCATCTCTGACATCTCACATCTCACATCTCACCTCTCACGACTAACGACTCCCCAACCTATCCCCTGCTCACCAAATACACCGTGTACCCAATATAAGCCAGCACCAGAATAATCCCGTCTCTGCGCTCGATGGTGTTTTTCTTTTTGCCAATGGGAAGGGCCAGAATCAGCAGCACACTCGACAAAACGATAACAAGAATGTCCTCGTTATTGGTGACGTTGAATGGCAGGGGGCGAATGGCTGCACTTACCCCCAACACCCAAAGCAGGTTAAAAATATTGGAACCCAGAATATTGCCCAGGGCAATGTCTGTATTCTTCTTATAAGCAGCTACGGCAGAGGTCACCAGTTCGGGCAGTGAGGTGCCAACTGCCACCACCGTGAGGCCGATAAAACTTTCAGACATGCCCAGAAAACGGGCGCCTTCCACCGCCCCGTCCACAATCCATTTTCCCCCGAAAAACAAGCCTGCAATGCCCAGACCCAGAAAGAGGAGAGATTTGGGAATAGGCAGCAATTCCACCTTTTCGACCGGGCCCAACTGAACCTCATTTTTGGCCAGATCGTAAATGTAGCCCACAAACAGGATAAACATCCCGATCAGAATGGCCCCATCCAGCCGGCTGATGGTCAGGGCGTCCTCCCCGGGAAAAAGGGTCGCATTGGCCAGAAAACCCACTGCCACCGCGGCGGTCAGGGTAAAGGGAATTTCTGAAAGAAAAGTATTGCGCTTGACCGGCAGATCGCAGATAATGGCCGAAACCCCCACGATCAGGAAGACGTTCACGATATTACTGCCGAAAACGTTGCCTACGGCCAGGTCAGAACTGCCGTTGATGCTGGCCAGCACGTTCACCACCAGTTCGGGGGCGGAAGTGCCCAGGCTAACCACGGTCAGACCTACCACGAGGTCAGAAACATTCAGGCGCTTCGCAATCGAGGAAGCGCCTTTCACCAACAGGTCCGCACCCTTGATCAGGGCCACAAACCCCAGGACAAAAAAGACCCCGGTTAAAATCATATTCGCGAAGATAATGAAAATCTGCATCCGGGAGCTTTTTTCTGAATTCCCTACATTGTTGGGCTCTCAAATTCGATCTCAAAAAAAATCTGATTATCTTTCTGCATGAATTTTTTCAGATACCCGGTTTTTCTGCTTGCCCTTTTACTGCCGGCCATTTCTTTTGCCCAGACAGAGGGCGAGGAGGCGCCCCTGACGGACGACCAGAAGATGGTGAAGTCCATTTATGAAGAAGTCCTGGTGCACGGTCAATGCTATGACAACCTGCGCTACCTTTGCAAAGTGATCGGTCACCGCCTGAGCGGCTCAGAAGGTGCGGCCAAAGCTGTGACCTGGGGCAAGGAAGTGATGGAAAAGCTGGGCGCTGACAAAGTCTGGTTGCAGGATGTGATGGTGCCTCACTGGGAACGGGGCGAGAAGGAAAATGCCTTCATTGCAGCGCCCGGTCTCAAACGGCAGGAAGTGCCCATTTGCGCCCTGGGAGGTTCGGTGGGAACGGGAAAAAGCGGCCTGACTGCGCAGGTGATTGAGGTGCAAAGCCTGAAAGACCTGGAAAAACTGGGCCGCAAAAAGATTGAAGGTAAAATCGTATTCTACAACCGTCCCTTTGATCCCAAATTCATCGACGCCTTCCAGGCTTATGGTTCCTGCGTGGACCAGCGCAGCTCGGGTGCCGTCGAAGCCGCCAAATATGGCGCCATTGGGACCGTGGTACGATCCATGACCCACAGCCTCGACGATTTTCCCCACACGGGCGCCATGCGCTATGTGGATACCATTCCCAAAATTCCGGCCGTGGCCATCAGTACAAATGGGGCCGAATTGCTCTCAAGGCTGTTGCGTCAGTCCCCCAACCTGAATTTTCATTTTCGCACCACCTGCCAGACCCTGCCCGACGCACCTTCGCATAACGTGGTGGGCGAGATCAGGGGATCTGAATTTCCGAACGAAATCATCGTAATCGGGGGTCACCTCGACTCCTGGGATCTGGGCGAAGGCGCTCACGACGACGGGGCTGGCATAGTGCAAAGCATGGAAGTGCTGCGCATCATCAAGGCATTGGGCCTGAAGCCCAAGCGAACCATTCGCGCGGTGCTCTTCATCAACGAGGAAAACGGCATGAAAGGGGCCCTCAAATACGAGGAAATCGCCCGCGAAAAGGGCGAAAAGCACATTGCAGGTCTTGAATCAGACCGGGGTGGGTTTTCGCCCCGCGGCTTCAGCATTGACGGGTCGCCCGACCAGATCACCTATCTCCAGGACTGGCAGGACCTGCTGGAACCTTATTTCGTTCATACCATTCACCCGGGCTACGGCGGGGTGGATATCAGCCCGTTTCGCTCCCATGGCATTCCCCTGGTGGGACTGGTGCCCGACTCCCAGCGCTATTTCGACTACCATCACTGCGCCAACGACGTGTTTGAAAATGTCAATAAGCGGGAACTGGAGTTGGGATCTGCCACCATGGCAGCCCTGGTTTGGCTCATTTCTGAGCACGGCCTGAACCAATAAAGACCTCTCAAAGCGTATGGTATAATTTCAGGCGGCTTGAAAGAAGGCATGATAATTCAACTGATTGAATCTGTGGATTTTGGGTGGGTGACCCTGGCGGCTCTCGCCTATTATTTGCTGGGCCTGATTTGGAATTCGTCCTGGATGTTTGGGGAAGGGGAGAAACGGAAAAAGAACTTCTTCATCAGTCTGTTGCCTGGTCTGGGAGTCAAATGGGTGGTCTGTTTTGGACTGGCCCTCCTGTTCGAAAAGGTGGGTGTGGATTTACTCAGCCAGGGTCTGTTTGTGGCGGCTTTGGCGGCCCTGCTTATTTATCTGCCGCTCCTGGGAGCGGCCTCACTGATCCAAAAACGCCCGGAGTGGCGTTCTCTGCCGTTTCTGGGCTTGCATTTTGGGGGATGCCTGCTTGCGGGCGCCATACTCTCGCTCTGAGATCAGCAGGGTACAAAAAAAGAACAGGGCGTTGGGGACGCCCTGTTTTACAATCAATCAACCAATAATCAGGAAAAATATTCAAAGTGGTACGTGTTTATGGCTTCGCCATAAAGAGGTATTGCTGGATAATGGTTAACTACAAGAGAAAAACGTTAGTGCCTGTTTTGCCGCTAAAGCCAGTTGAGATTATCCCGGACCCGGTCTCAGAAATTGCTTCCTGCCCACATCCGTTTTAAAAACAACCCATTATCCGTTTATTTCCAAAGGAGGGTTCTTAAGCATCCTTGGTGGAGTATCAGGAACATTTTTGGGTTGGCCTGATGCGATTCCCTTAACTGGTTGTTGACTCTTTGCTTGCTGGTTAGTTAAAGGCTGTTCATCGCTGGGGACAAGCCCCGGCCAAACAATCGGCCTGAAATGACGGCAAGAATTTGCCGTCATTCAGGATATGTCCGATGTGTTAGTTTTGGGAAAAATAATAAAGAACGAAAGGCTAGTATGAGAAAAAATTACATTGCCCTACAAAGGTGCAGGGTGGGTCAAAATATTCCATGGAAAAAAAAATCGTTTGGTAAATTTAAAACGGCAGTATTTGGACCTTTCAGAGGCAATTTATCCTTGATTTTGGTAACTTAAGCTTGTTCTTATTGGGCAATTTCTCCTCTCAAAAACGGCCTGGAAAGTCAATTTGGGCCTGTTTTGCAAAAATGTCCGGGCCGCGACCTGTTTTTGGAATGGAAAGTGGTTTTGGTAAATATAAACGGCCGAAAAAAAATTAAAAAAATGTAAAAAAAGATGAAAATTCACCCAAATCCCCTCAAAAAAATCCTTTTTCCCCTGCTGATCCTGGCTGCCTTTCAGCTGCAGGCCCAGGTTCCCCTGCTGAAAAATGTACAGGAGTCCTTCCAGAATCTTCCCTCCAAACCGAAGGTTTTGCAAATGAAATGGCAGGGACCCGAACTTTCCACGGGCGGTCATGCCCAGGGAATCCAGATGTATTACAAGGGCAAGGAACGCTACTGGATTTTTTCCGGGAGCGGTAATGAGTACGGGTACATTGCGGTGGCCAAAGCCAAAGACGACTGGCTGGCCCAGCATGATTATGTGCTGAAATTTGCTCCTCCCTTCAGTCATGCGGGCGGAATTCAGGTGGCAGGCAACTGGCTGGTGGTGGGGATCGAGGATGCGAATAAAAAAGATGCCTCTTTTGTGCGCCTTTACGATCTGGAAAACGCCTTGTCGGGAAATTTGGAGCAAGGGATCAAAATTGCCCGCCAGGGCACGGAGAAAGAGTCCACCGCAGGTGAAAATGGTCTGCTCCAACTCAAAGACGGTCGCTTTCTGATTGTGACGGGCTCCTGGGATTGCAAAACCGTGGATTTGTACCTCAGTGAGGCGGGCGTACCCCTCAATGAGGATTCAAAATTCACCCGAATCCATCACCTGAATGTGGACGAGGCAGATAAATCAGGTTGGATTGACGCGGAATTTCCTGCATATCAGAATCTCAATCTGGTGGCTGATCAGGCAGGGAAGGTGTATGCGATTGGCCTGGGCAAACAAAACGGAAAAAATGTCATGGACCTTTTCGAACTCAACTGGCAGGCGGAAACGCCTGACCAGCAGATTTTGCGCAAGGTGGCACACCGTGAAATGAAATGCGCGAAAGGAGCCAGCTTTCGCATGGGCGGCGGGGTGGTGGTGAATTCTCAGGGAGAGCTGGAGGTTTTTGCCGTATCAGAAAGTGTGGACCATAAAATGGTGATCAACCAGTTTCGGTGAATAAAATCCGTTCAGGATTGCTTTTTATCCAGCCACTTATAAACCTGGGGTGCTTGATAGCTTTCCATTTTGGTCAGCAGATCTGCGGGAGAATCTGATTCAATCAACATGTTATAAGTCAATTCGTTGAGGAATCTTCTCTCCACCATGACTTGAAGCATTTGTACCAGCGGATCGTAAAACCCGTTGACATTCAGCAAAGCCACGGGATTATCATGAATGCCCAGCTGGGCCCAGGTAAACACCTCAGCCAGCTCTTCCAGGGTGCCAATTCCGCCCGGAAGGGCGATGAATCCATCCGCCAGTTCGGCCATTTTCAGCTTCCGCTCGTGCATGGATTTCACTTCAATCAATTCGGTCAGTCCCTTGTGCCCAATTTCCTTCTGGTTCAGAAAATCAGGAATTACCCCAATCACCCTGCCTCCATGTTGCATCACCGCGTTGGCCACCACACCCATCAAACCCACTGCGCCGCCGCCATACACCAGTCCCCGCCCGGATTGCGCAATCAAAGCCCCAAGTTCCCGGGCCGCCTTTTCAAAATTTGGATCAGTCCCCACATTCGAACCACAGAAAACACAGATATTTTTCATCCTGTTAAGCATTAGTCCACCAAATTAAATCATTTAGTTTCAAGCAGCAAGCATTCAGCTATCAGCGGTCAGCATTCAGTGGTCAGACAATCCAGTAGAGGCGCAAGCTTCATCTTTCAAAAGCCTTGGTGTCCTTCGCGACCCTTTGAGAACTTTGTGTTGAACCCATCCCTCAAAGCCAAAGCTTTCCCTTCAAAAAACTCTGTGACCTCCGTTTCCCTCCTTATCTCTGTGGTTGAACCCCAATAAAGCGGAAGCGCCTCATTCCCCAAATCCCTCATTTGGTTGAAGAAATTCCCGATTTGGTTGAATCTCCCTGCTTCCCATGAATCCATTCCCCACCTTTGAAGCGTATTCCCCAAAAATCACAAAACAATTTCACCATGGACTTCGAAAACATCCAATCTTTCCAGCTTGATCCCGGCTTTTGGGGAGGAGTTTACACCTTTTTCCGCCTTACCGCCCGCTATTTCCTTTTTTCGGGCACTGCCTTTCTTTTGTTCTATGTTTTCAAAAAGCGGGACTGGCTGTACCTCAAAATCCAGGAAAAATGGCCCACGGCCAAAAACATCAAAACGGAGATCAAATATTCAGTGCTTTCCATTGCCATTTTTGCTCTGCTCAAAACCTTGCTGATCTGGGCTTATGTACGCGGTTACACCCAGCTGACCATGGATTTTTCTGAGATTGGCTGGCCGGGCTTTACTTTGGGCACGATTGGACTGATTTTCCTGCACGACACCTGGTTTTACTGGACGCACCGTCTGATGCACCATCCCAGGATCTTCAAACACGTGCACAAAGTGCATCACCTTTCCCATAACCCAACCCCGTGGGCGGCTTTTTCCTTTCATCCCGTAGAGGCCATTTTCGAATTTGGATTTCTGCCTCTGGCTGTATTCCTCTTTCCCATGCACATCTCCACCATCATCATTGTCGGGCTTTACCAGATGACTTTCAACGTGATCGGACACCTGGGTTACGAGTTGTTTCCCAGTGGATTTACCCGCGGTCACTTCACCAAATGGTTGAATACATCCACCCACCACAACATGCACCACAAATTATACCAGTGCAATTACGGGCTCTACTTCAACATTTGGGACCGCATCATGGGCACCAACCACAAAAAGTACGAAGAGACTTTCGAGCAGATCAAAGAAAAGCAGGCCAGATACCTGGAAGCAAAAAAGAATGAGCCAGAAACGGAAGTCGGAAATCTGGAAGGAATTACTCCGCGTCAAACTTAACCCCGCGGCGCAACGCGCGCAGACGGAGGGTCATCAGGCGGAAAAGGTATTCGGCAAAAAGTGCACAGGCAATCGCCCCGAATACGTGCCAGAGAAAGTGAGTTCCAATGGAAATATTGGAAACCAGATCCCAGTCAGAGATGCGGAAAGTGATGGCCGCCGCAAAAAACATCAGGGCTCCCAGGGCAAATTTATAGTAACGGAATTTGGTTTTGACCAAAACCGCAACCAGCGGGAAGAGCAGCGTAGCCGTAAGATTCAGATATTCAGCAGAGTTTTTGGCCGCCTGTTCCCACCCCGTGCCGGGAATAAGGTAAAAGTGGATGATCAGGAAAATCCCCAGAATAGGGGCCATCCAGGTCCAGCTGGGCAGAATGCGGTACCAGAGCCAGACGGCAGAAGCAACTGCCAGCCCGTAAATCGGCACCACGTCCATCAGGAGGAACAGCTCATGGGAACGGAAGCCGTGAAAAAGGGCTCCACCCAGTCCGCCAATTACCAAAACCGCCATGGAAACAGCCAGAAACATGTATTTTTTATACATTTTCCGCAATCTGAGCAGCCAGAATACGGCCACAAAGAAGAAGATCAACGCCGTGATGGCGTTGGTGGGTTCGACCAGGAAATTGCTCAGATTGGTTTCAGCATAGGCATGCCCACCATCGGAGAGGATAATGTCCTTGAGCGAAGAAAAACCGTATGAAGCGTTAAAAATATTCAAAACAGTGCTTTACTTATTCCAAAACTGCCTGCAAAAGTAATGAAAAATCCTTTTTTTTCCAATTCTTGCCCGGCTTTTCAACATCAAACGTCAATCTGGTAAAAATGTTTATTTCCCGCCTGAATTCCTTGATTTGAGGCTTTTGCAAGGGTAAATAAACACCTGAATCGGGGGAGGAGAATTATTTTGATCTTGTGGGAAACTCCTTACATTTACCAAAAATCAAGGTTATGGCCCCCAAAAACGTTTCTCAAATCGTTCAGGTTGAACAAAAAAATATCGCAGAACCCCGTTTTTTCCTCGAGGGTCCCCGTTCGCGGGTGGCAGAATTCATGTTTACCCTGCGGGTTATGGCCGAATTTATCCGTGGTTTCCGAAAACTACATTTTGTGGGCCCTTGCGTCAGCGTATTTGGCTCGGCCAGATTCAAAGAGGGCAGCAGGTGGTACGAAGAATCCCGCAGAATTGGCAAAGCTGTGGCAGAAGCAGGCTTCGCGGTCATGACAGGAGGTGGACCCGGGGTGATGGAAGCCGCCAACCGCGGGGCCAAAGAAGCGGGTGGCAGGTCCGTGGGTTGCAATATTCTCCTTCCCTTTGAGCAGGATCCCAATAAATACATGCATCGTTGGGCCAATTTCAAATACTTTTTTGTGCGCAAAGTGCTGATGCTTAAGTATTCCTACGGATTCATCATCATGCCGGGCGGCTTTGGCACCATGGACGAGTGCTACGAAACCCTGACTCTGGTGCAAACGGGCAAAATTTCCAATTTTCCCGTGGTGTTGATGGGCACGGAGTACTGGGGCAAGCTCATTGATTTCATGAATTACATGGTCGAGGCCGGCACCATCAGCCCGGGCGACACAGATCTCATGCTGGTCACAGATTCAGTGGAAGAAGCCGTCAATCACATCCAGAAACATTCCGTTGAGCCATTTGGACTGAAAAAAGCATCCCGCAAGCCTTCCTTCCTCCTGGGCGAAAACTGATTCCCTTATTGCCCCCAAAATCCCCTGGGAACTTTCAGCAGATAGGTCTTTTTGACCACTTTGGCCCGGGTATTCGGGTTCAGAAATTTCCCTGAAATCCGCTGCGCAGGATGGTGGTCATAGGTTTCAATGATTTCATAGGGCACGTGATTGAAATCCAGTTCTGCTTTGCCCTCGTCATTGGCCAGACACATGAAATCAAACAGAGGCATGATCTTTTGCACCGCCCACCAGTCGGGTAAATTGTGATAAACGGTCCCGCCGTAAAATTCCCAGGAATAACCCCCCACATGGTAAGCATAAAAACGATCCTTCTGGAAACCCAGTTCCTCCACCTTGCGAATAGCAGGAATAATGGATTGATAATTCAGCAGTTGGGGATAGAAATACAGATTCAGAACCAGATTGAAGGTCGCAATGGCCGTTCCCACGGGTAAAATGATCTTCTGGCGGGCGTCTCCACTAAACAAAAAGCCCAACAACACCAAAACCGTGCCGCCGCCAATCAGCCAGAAAGCCTGGGGCGTGGGAAATGCCCAGCCCAAAAGCAGCCCGCTGCCCGCAAGAATCAGCAGAGCCATGACCAACAGGGCCACTGCCATCACCTTCAGGAATTTGGGACGGCTGTTCAGGGCATTTTCCACCCACTCTGCAGATAAGATTGCCGCAAAAGGCGCCACCACAAAGATATAATGCGGCAGCTTGAAGCGGGAAAGTGACAAAGCCACCATCAGCAGGATAAATCCCCCCAAGGAAATAAATTCGCCCTGACCAGGCCTGAATTTCTTTTGCCAAAGCCCCTTGAATTTGTCCCAGAGGGCTGGCAGCAGCAAAAAAGTCCACGGCAAAAAGGCCCAGGCAAAGGTGTGCACCAGAAAAAAAGGATCAGCCGAATTATGCCACTCGCTGTCGCCTGTGATGCGGCCAAAACTCTGGGTCCAGAAGAAAAATTCAATTCCCTCTTTCCCAAACTGCCACCACAATCCCTGACACATGGGCCAAAGCATCAGGCCCACCACGGGAATAACCGCCAGCCAGCGCCAGTTGAAAAGACCTTTCCAGTCGCGGCGCACCACAAAATCAAAGCCCAGGGCCAGCCCGGGCGCCACCAGTCCCAAGGGACCTTTGCTCAGCATCCCAATCCCGATCCCAACCCCGGCCAGCAGCAAATTCCACCACCTTCCGTCGAGCCTGAAAGCCGTGACCTGCCACACGGTTAGCAGGATTCCTGCCATGAGATACATATCCGTTTTTACGTCCTGATTCATGAGAAAAAATGCCTGACAGGTGGCCAGCATCAGGGCGGCCGTCCAGGCCGTGACTGGTTGGTAAAACCGCCGCGCCAGTCTCCAGGTGGAGAAAATGGTCAGGAGAGAAAATAGCAGGGAAGGCAGTTTAAAGGCAAAATTTGAAATGCCCAGTAGCTTGAAGGACAGGGCTGTAGCCCAAAAAATCAAGGGAGGTTTATCCAGATAGGGAACCCCGCGGTTATACAATTCCAGCCAGGAATCCTGCTCCAACATGAAGCGCGACATGGCCGCATACTGAGCTGCATCCACCTCCATCACATCCACGAATGCACCCGCCAGCCAGGCCAGCAAAGTCAGCACAGCCACCAGCACAGCCTTTTGTTCAAAAGGCCAGGCACGCAAACGATGGATCAGATTGGAATCAGCCATTGGGCTGCAAAATAGGGTTTTTGGGTTAGATGTTAGAGATTAGATTTTAGAAATCAGATGTTAGATTTTAGATGTTGCGGGTTAAAGCCAGGTTTGGCCCAACCCCATTTGGGCTGACCACTTCTCTATAAAATCTATCAACTAACCATCTGAATTCCCCTGCTGCTCTACACCTCCAAGCTCTGTAAGGTAAGGGCTGACCACTCCTCTCTAAAATCTATCATCTAACCATCTAAATCAATCCAGAGGATTGAAGCCGCTATGCGGGGGTATTTTTTGGCGAAGCCAACCAGGGTGGGGTGGCCTTGCCAAAACCAGGGGGCGGCCTTGAGGGATGGGAGTGGGCGGCAGGTGGCCTTGTGTGCTGGGCCCGTGGTGTGATGGGGCAGGGTTTAGGTTTTGGCGCTTTTTGCTTCTTTTTCTAAAAAAGAAGGCCCGCCCGGCCAGGGCACCCCAAAAATTAACCACCAAATTTAAACTTTGCGACAACTTGTTGTCGCTTTCGACGCCCTAAGAGCCTAAAATCTTCAATTAATCAAACCTCACTTTCGCGATCACAGTCACCCTCCCTTTGTCTTTGTTGAAAAGCAAAAGGGCTTCGCTGTTGCTGATCTGCGCGGAGGAGCGCGGGAAGAAATTCACATTTTTCAGCTGGTCAGACATCAGGGGTTCACGGGGATCGACCTTGCCATTCATGCCCACCACATTATAGTAAATGGTGCGCGGACTCCTTTTCGGGCGATAGTCATAAACCAGGTAAATATTTTCGGCCGTGATGATGTCCTGATAGGAAAGGGTGGCATTATTTTCAGAAGATTGGCGCTTGGGCACGACCGAACTCCATTCGAGTTCGCCGCGGTTGGAAACGGAGTGAATGATGATCTCGTCGTAGTGATGGATTTTCTGATCGACCCAGTAACCGTAAATGTCGAGGTAGGAATTGTAGGTGGTATAATATTTCTCCGCAATCAGCAACACCCCGCCGTCTGAGCGCAGGATGATATTGTCCAGATAAAAATAGCGCAACTCGGCCCCGCGGTCGATTTGACGATCAGAAAGAAATTCAGCCAGAAAGGCCGCATCAAATTCCTGCATCATACTCACCTCAGAATCTCCTGAAGGGTTCAGCTTTTGGTAAATGGTGCCGATGATCTCGTTGGTGCTGCGGTTAGAGTAAAAGCCCGCAATGTAGAGATTTTCGCCGGGATCTACTTTGAAAGTGAGGTCCGTAATGTACTTATCCGAAAATCCGACCGGCATTTCCACCACCTCATCCGTGCCGGGTTCATGTCTGAAAATGGTGTAATAATAATCCTGGGGGGTGCGAATCCTGTTTTCCAGAAAGTATTTGCCCATGATGTAAACCGTGCCGTCGTTGGCCACCCGCATCTGGATCACCTCAAACTTATCGTCGGGGTAGGGCACAGAAATCTCGCCGCTGACCATGGATTCCCCTTCGTTGAAAAACACATTATACACCAGCTTTTCATTCTGGTTTTCAGTATTCAGGTTTTTGTAGCACAACAGGGTCTTCTGGTTGATGGAAAGCACATATTTCAGCTCGGCGTTGTACTTTTTCTCGTTGGAAAGTTCGGAGATGGATTCCATTTCCTTGAGCAAATTTCCGTTGAGGTCAAATTTATAATAATAGGTCTGGATCAGGTTTTTGCGGGGAAATGACTCGGTCACGAAGACCAGAATATTATTCCCCAGCACGGTCATAAAATCCAGATTTTTACGTCCGTTTTGTTCCAAAACCTGCTTGGTCCATTGCCTATTCAGGTCAGAATCGTACTTCATCAGGCCAATGTAGCGGCTGGAGCGCTGGGTCATGTTGCCGAGGGTCACAATGCCCCTGTCCTTGCGTGAAAAAGTCACAAAACGGGGCACGGCTTCCCGCTTGCCCAGTTCAAGGGTGGCCACCACCTCCTGGCTTTGGGCCGCGGAGGCAAGCAGTAAAATCAGGATGAGAAATATGCCCGGACGAATCTTCATGCTCAGGCCTCGGGATCATTTTTGGTGGAATTCATGGCTTTCATAGACTTTCCAGCCCGCATCAGCCTGAAAACGGCATAGCCAAAGATGATGAAAGCAGCCAGATAACGGGCATGGGGAGGCTCGGCGAAGATCTTGGGAGGATGCAAAGCCACCAAAATGGCCGCGAGGACAAAGAAAACCCCCATTCCAAGGCTGAAGTATGCGTAGAATTTTGTCATGACAATTGTTACAATAACGTTAAGTAGCCCACGTATGTTGACCAAAATTAGAAATTTTCGGGAAAAGATACGGATTACGGTTTGCAGTTTACTCCTGGAAGCATTGGCAACCTTGCAAACTTACAGAATAATAATGGCAGGAAGGTTTTGTAACGCAAAGTTCGCCAAGATTTTAGTGCCCGGATTACGTTGGTTGGGGTGGCAAAGAACGCCAAGCTGGACGGATTTATTTCATTTCAGCTTTGCGCTCCCGAAAGCTTTCGGGATTGCTCCCTTCAACCCACGAAACAGGGAAAACAACTTCTTTGCGACCTTCGCGTTACCCCCAAAAACCCCTCCACTAAAATTTGTAACTGTAAACTGCAAACCGTTTAATATGCCCGCTCTTTCACCCCTTCCATATAGTTCAAAAAGGCGCGGTTGGTCACTTTATTTCCGCCGGGGGTGGGGAAATCACCACTGAAATACCAGTCGCCGAGGTGATGGGGAATAGCTTTGGACAAATTTTCCAGGGGTTGATAGACAATTTCCACCTGACAATTCAAATCCCGCGGTGTGAGCAGTTCTGAAATCTTGCGTGAAATCTCGTCTTCCGTGAAGGGCTCATAAATCTCCTTGACCACGTTTCGCGTGTGCAGCAATTCGGCTTTTTCCAGCGCCCGGCATTCGCGGTAGATTTCGCCAATGCGATGATTCAGACCGCGGTCTTTGAGCAGGGCAATGGCCGCCTGAAAGGCCACAAACCGCTCGATTTGCGACATGTCGATCCCGTAGCAATCGGGAAAACGGATTTGCGGGGCGGAAGAAACAATGATGATCTTTTTGGGCTTGAGGCGGTCCAGAATGCGCAAAATGCTCTGCCGCAAAGTGGTGCCCCGCACGATGGAATCGTCGATGCAGACCAGCGTGTCGATGCCGGCCCGGGCGATGCCGTGGGTCACGTCATACACATGCGCGACGAGTTCGTCGCGGTGCAGATCGTCCGTGATGAAGGTGCGCAGCTTGATATCTTTCAGCACCAGCTTGCCCACCCGGGGGCGGGCCATCAGGATATTTTCCAGGTCCTCGTCGGTCAGTTTGCCGTTTTTCTCCCGGATTTGCTCCACCTTGCGCTTATTCATCCACTTTTCGATCCCACGCAGCATGCCCCAGAAAGAAGTTTCCGCCGTATTGGGAATGTAGCCAAAAACCGTGTTTTCCAGGTCGTAATTGATGGCTTTCAGGATTTTGGGTACCAGCAGATTCCCCAGTTCCATGCGCTCATTATAGATGTCCGGGTCATTTCCGCGGGAAAAGTAGATTCGCTCAAAGGAACAGCTCAGTTTTTTCTGAGGCTCCGTATATTTTTTCTCACTTACCTCTCCATTCTTCTTGACGATCAGCGCACTGCCCGGGGCCAGTTCCTGAATAGCTTCATAATCGAGGTTAAAAACCGTTGAAATACACGGTCTTTCCGAAGCCACCACCACAAATTCGTCGTTTTTGTAGTAAAAGCAGGGCCGGATTCCGTGGGGATCACGGGCCACAAAAGCATCTCCCGAGCCAATCAATCCAGCCATCACGTAGCCACCATCCCATTTGGAGGCGGCCCGCGAAAGGATGCGGCGAATGTCGAGTTCCTCAGCAATCAGGTCAGAGATTTCGCGGTTGGAATAGCCCAGTTCCTTGAATTTGCGAAACAGGCGTTCATTTTCCTCGTCCAGGAAGTGCCCGATCCGCTCAAGCACCGTTTCTGTGTCGCTCACGTAGCGGGGGTGCTGCCCCAGTTCCACCAGGTAATCAAAGAGGAATTTGACGTTGGTGAGGTTGAAGTTGCCGGCCACCACCAGGCTGCGCGAGCGCCAGTTATTGCTGCGGATCACGGGATGAACCGCGCTGATGGTATTGTCGCCGTGGGTGCCGTAGCGCAGGTGGGCCATCAGCAATTCGCCCGAATAATTGAAATCCCGTTGCAGCACATCCACCGAATTCCAGTTGTCGCCGTGCTTGATTTTCAACTCCTCCAGCTTGGCATTCAGGGTTTTGACCACGTTCATCCACGGGTTGGGATCGTTATTCCGTAGCCGCCTCAGATAAGGTTGTCCGGGCTCCACTTCCAGCTTGATCGAAGCCAGACCTGCCCCGTCCTGCCCGCGATTGTGCTGTTTTTCCATCAGGAGAAACATCTTGTTCAGCCCCCAGAGGGCAGAACCGTACTTTTTCTCATAATAGGAAAGGGGTTTGAGGAGACGAATCAGGCCAATGCCGCACTCGTGTTTGATGGAATCGCTCACTTTGGGAGGTTTTTAGTGTTGAATCTCGCCGCAAATTTAGGGCAAAAAATATTTCTATTCGTAACTAACAATTAACAATCAGGAAAAGTTGTTGATTGCGCTTCCAGTCCCTAATTTTACGCATGGATGAAGTTCAAATAAACGATAAGGTATTCGGGGAATATCTTTCTGAAGAAGAGATTCAGGCAAGGGTAAAAGAGCTGGCCCGCGAGCTGGATGTGCTCTTTCGCGGCAAACGCCCGGCCCTGATTGTGGTGCTCAAAGGATCCTTTGTTTTTGCGGCCGATCTGGTCAAAGCCATGGAACTCGATGTGGAACTCCACTTCATCCGGGTCTCTTCCTACGGCAACGAAATGGAAAGCAGCGGTCAGATCAACGAACTGATTGGCCTGGATGCGGACCTCGAGGGCAAAGAAGTGATCATCGTGGAAGATATTGTGGACACGGGCCGCACCCTCGACTGGCTGATCAAAACCCTCGATTCCTACAAAATGGCCTCCGTGCGCACCGTCACCCTGCTGTTCAAGGAGGATGCCTACAAATATGAGATCCCCCCGGATATCATTGGCTTTTCCATCCCCAACCACTTTGTGGTGGGTTATGGCCTCGACTACGCCGAAGGCGGTCGTGGGTTGCGGGCCATTTATCAGTTGAAGGAGGAGTAGAGAAATTTTCCTTAACCCATGAATGTTTTTATGCAGATTAAATAAGCCCTTATTACCCCGAATCTTCATTCTGGCTTTGCTGCTGCTGTCGGGTTCTGCCTTCTCCCAACCCATTCTTCCCCCCAACGGCCCCCTCTTTCTG
Source organism: Bacteroidia bacterium (assembly GCA_020635905.1). Classification (GTDB taxonomy): domain Bacteria; phylum Bacteroidota; class Bacteroidia; order J057; family JADKCL01; genus JACJYV01. The sequence continues at coordinate 284,612 of JACJYV010000002.1, read as the reverse complement.
CAAAATGAAGTGGCCTCCGTTTACCTTGAAATTGACCCAGACAGCCTCACTTTCATGCTGGACAACCTCCAGTACGCCAAAGACCACGATTTTCCCGCCCGTTTCATTTACCAAAGTTCTGTCCTGACCGACACCCTCGACCTGGTGGGACTGCGCCTGCGTGGCAATACCTCTCTGGGCGCCCAGAAAAAATCATTCAAAATCTCCTTCAATGCTTTCCAGCCGGGTTTTGAATTTCACGGCATTGATAAAATGAACCTCAATGGCGAGCACAACGATCCTTCGCTCATGCGGGCCCGCCTTAGTTGGGAATCTCTGCGAAAAATGGGTCTGCCGGGTTCCCGCACCAGTTTTGTGCGCTTTTATATCAACGGGGCCTACCACGGGGTGTACCTCAACGCCGAGCACATCGACCGCGAGTTTGCCGCCAGCCGCTTCAACGACGACGGACAGGGCAATTTGTTCAAATGCCTTTATCCTGCTGATCTGGCTTATCTGGGCGAAAATCCTGAGTTGTACAAACTGCAGGTCAATGGAAGGCCCGTGTATGACCTCCTCACCAATGAGGCCGTGGCCGACTATTCAGACCTGTCTGCCTTCATTTCCCTCCTCAATAATACTCCCATTCCTCAGTTGAAATGCGCCCTGGATCCCGTTTTCAATGCAGATGAATACCTGAAAGTGGCTGCATTTGATGTGCTCACGGGCAATTGGGATGGATATATTTACAATCAGAATAATTATTACCTCTACCACAACCAGCGCTCGGGCCGCTTTGAGTACATTCCCTATGACCTCGACAATACCCTGGGAGTGGATTGGATTGGCAAAGACTGGACTGCGCGTGATCCGTATAGCTGGCAAACGGGCAACCGTCCCCTTTACTTTCGCTTGTTGCAGGTGCCTGAATATCGTGCTGAATTTACCCATTACCTGAATCTGTACGCCCAAACCGTCCTCCATCCTGATACCATTCGGGCCCGCGCTTTAGAGTTTCAGGCCCTGATTGGCCCCTCTGTGGAGATCGATCCCTATTATCCCCTGGATTATGGTTTCGACAGCGCTGATTTTTACGCTTCCCTTGATACAGCCTGGGGCGGACAGGTCGCCTGGGGTATTGCCGAATACCTGGATTTGCGTGTCTCTTCCCTTCAAGGCCAGCTGGATCCCCTGAATCCTGATTTGCTGGTGCTCAATCATGCCCAATTTTCCCGCACTGCGGAAAAAGAGCTCACCTTTCACGCCCGCGTGGAAGGAAATCCTGCTCAGGTGAATCTCTTATTGAGCCAGAATGACGGTCCTTTGCTCCCCCAGCCTATGTTCGACGACGGTTTGCATGGCGATCAATTGCCTGGCGACGGGGTGTATGGGGTGGAATTTTCTTTTGCCTCTTGGATTGATTCTTTCGCTTTTCAATACCAGGCTTTCAATGGCGGGGATACGGTGGTGGAGCCCTGCGAACCCCTGATGATGGATTTGAGGTATAGTGAAATCAAATTGAAAATCAATGAATTGATGGCATCCAATTCAAGTGGAATTTCAGATGAATTTGGCCAAAGGGAGGACTGGATAGAAATATATAATGCGGGGACTCAGGCTGTGGGTTTGGGGCAAATTTACCTCAGCGACGACTTCACCCAACCCGGAAAATGGCATTTCCCGCTACTCCAACTGCCGCCGGGCGGCTTTACCCTGGTCTGGGCAGACGCCCAGCCCGAACAGGGCGCCCTGCACACCCATTTCAAGCTTTCCAAAGACGGCGAGGAGCTGGCTTTATTTCAAAAATCGGGCGATCAGTTTCTCCTGATCGACCATGTGGTCTTTGGTCCTCAGCAAAGCAATGTCTCCTGGGGCCGTCAGCAGGACGGCCAGGAACCCTGGGTCGCCTTCACCCAACCCACCCCCAATTCCTCCAACCAGAAGCCCCCCACATCCCAACCCGACCTCATCGCCTGGCCCAATCCCAACCCGGGCGATATTTTATACCTCTCCCAACCCACCAATCTGGAAATATTCAACCCCCTGGGTCAGAAAATCGCCTCCCATCTCCAAATCACCCAACTTGACCTGCACACCTACCGTCCCGGAATTTACCTCCTCCGCCACCCCAAAGGAGTCCTCAAGCTGGTTATTCCTTAATCAGCTTTTAGCCACAAGCTGCGAGCCACGAGCTTCCACAAAAAGCAATCCTTTTCCATCAAAAAAACTCCTGACCACCAATCTGGGCTCTGTGGTTCTCTGTGTTAAAAAACCACCATAGAGGCGGAAACTTCCAATAAAAAAACTTTGAGCTCTTTGTGTCTTTGTGTTAAAAACCCCGTCAACTAGGAAATTCCCCATAAAAACCTCTTAACCACTCCAGTGTACTCTGTGCCTCTGTGTTTAAAACTTCACCCCAAAAGCACCATTCCTCTCTGTGACCTCCAAAAATCTCCGTGACCTTCGTGGTAAAATCTCCTTGGTAAAACCCCCTTTCACACACTCGCAATTCCTCCTTAACTTTCCCCTGCCAAAAACCGTAAAATCCCCGCCATGAAACTCCCTTTCCTCCTTCGGGCCTTGATTTTCCCCTTCAAACTCATTTTTCTGGTGGGATTGCCCTTTTTTGTCCTGGTGAGGGGAGCCGTATTCCTTTACGCCCAATACAACTGGAATCCCTGGGCCGCCCTTGGGCTGAGCCTGGCTGCGGCGGGTATAGTGATCTTCATTTATCTCAGTTGGGGCTGGAAAAAGCTGATTGGCAAAAAGAAAATCTCGGGCGGCGCCCTCAAAGTGAAAATGTGGATCGCCGGGCTGATCATGGCAGTCTTTGCCGGCTACGGTATCCTGTACATCTCGGGCGACAACGCCAAAACCGAACAAATCAAGAAAGATTACGGCGCCCTCCACCCCATCCTGCGGATGGGGCTCAGCACCGTGACCCTCTTCGACCAAAACCTGCTCATCACCGACCTGCAACGCTCCCACGGCGACTACGCCAAAGTCGGCCTGCGCGAACTCAAAAATTCCCTGCATTTCAAGCAAAGCACAGGATATGTCCATGCCGTGGACCTCCGCGTAAAAGAGCGCAGCGAATTCCGCAACCAGACCCTGCAGCTGTATTTCAAGCTCATGGGCTTCCATACCCTCCGCCACGTCGGCACCGCCGACCACCTCCACATCTCCCTCATGATCCACGAAGCCCCCAATGCGCTATAAGGTTTCAGCGGCGAGCTTCTGGCTGTGAGCTTCGGGCGTTCCTGTATTGCAAAAGGCAAATCGGCTCTGTGCCCTCCCAGTCCCTTTGTAGTAAAACCTTCCCTCAAAGCGAAAGCTTCAAATAAAAAAACTTTGTGTTCTTAGTGTCTTTGTGTTAAAAAAACCCCACTCCAGCGGAAAGACCCGCAAAGCGGAAGCTTTCCCCTGAAATTCTTTGCGAACTTCGTGTCTTTGTGTTGAAAAAACCACCCCAACAGATTCTCCCAAGCGAAAGCTTAGAAAAAACTCCTGACCACTTCTACTGACTCTGTGGTTCTCTGTGTTAAAAACCCCACTCCAGCGGAAAGACCCCCAAAAGCGGAAGCTTCCCCATAAATCTCCTGACCACACCAGCGGACTCTGTGGTTCTCTGTGTTAAAAAAAACACCCCAGCGGGAACACCCCCAAAGCGGAAGCTTTCCCCTGAAATTCTTTGCAAACTTCGTGCCTTTGTGTTGAAAACCCCCACCCCAGCGGGAACACCCGCAAAGCGGAAGCTTTCCCCTGAAATTCTTTGCGAACTTCGTGTCTTTGTGTTGAAAAAACCACCCCAACAGATTCTCCCAAGCGAAAGCTTAGAAAAAACTCCTGACCACTTCTACTGACTCTGTGGTTCTCTGTGTTAAAAAACCACCCCCAAAAACCACAACTTCCATCCCCTTTCCCCCAAAATCTCAAAATCCCTGTCCAACATCTAAAAAAACCATTAAATTTGCTTTCCAAAACCGGGGTGTAGCGCAGTCCGGTAGCGCGCGTCGTTCGGGACGACGAGGCCGGAGGTTCGAATCCTCTCACCCCGACTCCAAACCGGCCATCACGGCCGGTTTTTTTATGCCCGAAATTCCCCTCACAACTCACGCCAAAGCCCCCTGTGGGAACTAAAAACTCAGAACTTACAACTAACAACTACCTACCTCAACTCTGCAATCTTCACCATGATCCGCTCCAGCTTATGCCGGATTTGCCCATTCGAACACGTATAATTATTCGCCAGCAGCGCAAACACCAGTTCCCGGTCGCTTTGGTCCTTCACATAGCCCCCGTACCCCCGCACCCGCGAGATAAACCCGCTTTTGGCCCGCAGATTATTGGCTGCCACCGTTCCTGTACACAGGTCCCGCAACGAACCCGGATCCGTAGCCACTCCTGCCCGCGGCAAAGACTCATAAAACGGCAAAAAATGCTTATCCTGACTCATATACCGCAAAATAGAAGCCATCTGCAGTGGCGTCACCCCGTTACTCCGTGAGAGGCCGCTGCCATCCGCCATAAACATCCCCTGCGTGTCCACTCCTTTTTTAGCCCAAAATCCCACCACCACATCCGCACCTTTGGAGGTACTGCCTTCATTGGCCACAAAATGACCCAGATATTTCAGCAGCGATTCCGCATACAGATTGATACTCTTTTTATTGAGCCAATACACTATTTTCGACAGCTCCGGGCTCTGGTGCACAAAAATTTCCTTGCGGGCAAACCCTGTCTTTTCGCCCCCCAGTATCTGCTGGCGCAAAGTGGTGGCCGCTCCCGAAGTGCTGATACCTGCGGCATTCAGACGGTTGGAAAGAGCCCGCGCCGCGTACCAGGCCGGATCGGGCAGCGACCCTTTGATCGAAAATTCAGCCTGATTGGGCGGCAAAGTGCCCCGCAGATGCCGCAGATACGTATATGGCGCCCCGTACACAAATCCATTATCTCCCGTGCCGGCCGCCCCTGCGGTGATCTCATTCACAAACGTGATATCCTTCATGTCCGGCTCGGTCCGAATCAGTTCGGTGGCAGCCCCGGTTTTACCGGTTTTGAAAAAGAGGTAATAGAGATTTTCATTGAAAGACAGCCCGCAGGCCCCCGCAGCATAATAATTGCCCATGTCGATCCAGGGCCAGGTGCTTACGGGCATAGCGTCCTCAAAAATAGAAGCATCACCCACCACACACCCTTCAATCCGTTGGATCCCGGCTTTTTTCACCTCATTCACCCAGATTTGCAACATCTCGTCGTGATCGGGGTTGCCCGTAATCCGTCCTGCGCCCAGGGTGGGGTCCCCGTTTCCCCGCAGGTAGAGATTCCCCTTCAGGGTGCTGTCGGCCGTGATCACCCCGTCATATTCCAGAAAAGTGCGGAAGCGAAAATCCGGCCCCAAAATAGACATCGCGGCTCCCGAAGTGATCACCTTCATGGTCGAGGCGGTCAGCAGCGACATATTTTCATTATGCCCGGCCAGCATTTTACCCGTTTCCCGGTCCAGCACGCAGATCCCCAGCCCTGCATATTTCAAAGTGGGATCGTTGCTCAGCGCCGTGATTTCCTGCTTCAAAAGCTTCAGTTCGGGAGAATCCTGGGAAAAAACATGGCCTGCAAGTGCCAGCAACAGCATCAGAAAAGAAAATCGGCGTAGGATATTCATAACTGCAAAATAACGAATTGCCCGCCCGACTTTATACACAAGGCCGCAAGGTGGCGTAGTCAGGATAAGGCATGGCAGAGGAGGGCAGGTTTTTGTAAAGCAAAAACCGCACCCTGAACATAATGCAGGGTGCGGTGTTTGAAGGATCTGATTTGGTACTCAGGGTTTTTGTACGATGATCTTTCGGGTAGTGACTCCTGCCGGGCCTTCTGTTTTCAGGATATAAATTCCCGATTGCAGGGAGAATTGTCCAAGGTCAAGGGTGATTTCAAGGTTTCCAGACCTTTGGTCAGGATAGGACCTGCCCATTACCACACGTCCAGCCTCGTCCAGCAAAGCCAGATTTACAGAACCTGATTTTTCAAGAAAAAGGCGAAGATTCAGGGTTTTTGAGGCAGGATTGGGCCAAACCACCATTTCTGGCTCCTCCCGCTGGAAACGGGTTTTTCCACCAATTACTGAATTTACTCCGTAAAAAAGTACATCCTGATTGTCACGGGCAAAGTAAACGTCCACCACTCCATCGTTATTCATGTCGGCCAACCTGACTGCATGCGCGGAACTCAATTCCTTTTCGTTCGGAAAGTAAAAGGTCGTTTGGTCTGTGAAGGTCCGTGATGGATTTGAAGAAAATACCTGATTTTTGTTTCGCCCGGCCAGGATTATTTCCATGGCACCATTTTGGTCAAGATCCCAAAGGGCCACCTCTGCATTTTCGTCCATAGTGCCGGAAATGGGGTATGGATTAAAGGTTGGGGTGGAGGTGATCGCAGGATTTCTGAAGTAAACGTAGGAGGGCTGTGTGTTGGACTTGGTGACCAGCACAATGTCATCATAACCGTCTCCATCCACATCCCCAAATGCACAGGCCACTGATGAAAGACTAAGGGCCAACTCAAGGCGGGAGTACGCATTGCCTGCAGGGTTCGAATAGTAAAGGAAACTTTTACCCTGGTAATTGGCTACCACAAAGTCCTGTTTTCCATCATTATTGATATCTGCAAATGCGACATCCCGGCCAGAATAAAACAAATCAGATGGAAGCAGACTTGTTTTGTCAACCAATTTTTGGGTTGACGGATTCCACTGAAGCATTTTATTATTCAGCCAGATATTTTCTGCGGGAAGAAATATTTCCATCTGGTTGTTTCCATCGTAATCCACGAACTCAGCCCTGCCAAAGCCCAAATTCATGAATCCCGTGGGAAGCCATGCAGTGGTAACATCTGTCCAGATATTGGAACCATCGTTGCGGTAAAGTTTGAGTCCATTGACCCCAGACACCAACAAATCCAGGTCGCCGTCGCCGTCTGCATCTGCGGATGATACGCCGCGATTTTCAGAAATTCCCTGGTGAGGAACGTAATTTCCATGGTCTCCAAACCAGGGATATCCGTTTTTCAGGCCATTTTGCAGGTATAGTGAGGGATTATTATAGTCAGCCAGATTCACTTTGAAAACATCGAGGTCACCATCTCCATCCAGATCTGCCAACAGTGCGTCCTGGGTATCTTCTCCATCGGGGGGGAGGTTGGTGGACGTGGTGTCCACAAATTTTCCATTGGGCAATTGCAGATGTAAACGAACCTGCTCAAAGGTATTCATCAACACAATATCCCGCATTCCGTTGTGGTCCACGTCGCCTGTGGCTGCTCCATAGCTCTGGAAGGTAAAGGGTTGGTTGCCTGCCGGGTGCAGTGGAAGCAGATCGCTGCGGTCCACAAAGACAGAGGCAGAATTTTGCAAAAAGAGCATGCTGCTTATTCCAGCACAGAAGACATCCAGTTTGCCGTCGTTATTGAAATCTGCAAGGTGACCGTCGAAACTGGAAGTTGAGCCTGTAGAGGTTGAGGAAAAAGACTGAACGGGAATAAATATGGTGTTGGCTGCATTTTGATACAGGATGGATTTCATGTAGGTAAAATCCTGACCCGCGGGATTCTTGGCTCTTGATTCTGTAGTGATCAACAGATCCTGGGTTCCGTCGCCATTGAAATCACCTGCATCCACGGATGTGGCGGGTATCAGGGTGTCTGGAAACATGGTTCGGTCCCAGGTAAAATGACCGGGATTCTGGGCATCGTTCAAATACAGTTTGCATTGATAATAAGAGGAGTCGTAGCGATGCAGGGCCGCGGTAATTGGTTTATGGTAAAAGCAACTGACAAATATGTCAGGGTAGCCATCTCCATTGAAATCACGCACAATTACATCCGTGGCCAGATCAGGAACCAGCCCAAATCCGGACGAAACTGAGGCTGAGTAAAACTGGTTTACAGAGTCAGCCGTAGGCTGGGATGGATTTCCCAGATACAGATCGTTTTGCATTTTTTCATCTAACTGGCTTGTCAGCCAGTTTACAGGGGTAAATGTTTCTACATTGATCAGGTATTTGACACCCCCGTTTACCATCACGATGTCGTCAAATCCGTCTGCATTGAAGTCAGCCACGGCCACTCCCATGGTGTAATTTTGCTGGTCAATTGTTTCGCTGTGGAGGTATGAAGTAATGTCCTTGAATTGGCCGTTTCCATAATTCAATACGAGCCTGTCAGGGGCAGAAGGGTCGGCATAGGTGCCCCCGTTGTAAGGGCTTCTTCCAATGACAAAATCAGGATAGCCATCTCCGTTGAGGTCTTTCAGTTCTATGGCATGGGAGCTCTGGTCGGGGTTCCAGCTTTCATTGCTGATGTTGAATTCTCCAAAATTTCCCTGCCCGTTTCCCAGCAGAACCCGGTCAGGCCCCTGTTCAAGAGCCAGGTAAATATCCAGATTGCCATCGTTGTCCAGATCGGCCATTTGAGCGGCCCAGTTGCCCATGCCTCCATAGGGCAGACCTGTATAGCCTTGCATCTGCCAATGATCTGTTGGAGTGGTTTGAGCGAAAACTTTTCCTTTGCCTGTCGTGGTCAGCATGGCAAACAATAACAGGGCTTTTAAGATTTTCTGTTTCATAATTTTAATGGTTTTTGAGGTTTTAATGAGTTATTGAGTTTTCATTTTGGGGGACATAGCTTTCCTGTTTCCTTTTTGGACTTTTTGAAAAAAGACCTAAAAGGAGTTTCATTCAATTCCGTTGGAATTGAGGGAGACTAAAGGTTTTTACTTTTTTCTGCTTCTTTTTAGCGTGCTTTTTGGTTTTTAATGGGGGTTAAATTTCCATTTCAGCCCAGGCCAGACCAGGATCCCGGTCTGGCGAATCAGGCTGCCCCTGAATTCTGTTTGGGGGTTGTATTGATAGGCCCAGGCTTGTCCTGAGCGTTGATTATAGAGGTTCCAGACATCCACAAACCACTCAACTCTGTCCAATCCATGTTTTCCTGTTTTCACCTCCCAACAAAGTCTGAGATTCAGATAATGATTGGGGGTAAATCTTTGTGAATTGGGCTCGCCCCAGATTAGCTGATTTTGCAGAATATCCTGCCCCAGCACAGGGGTAAATGGCATACCAGTAGAGTAGTGAAAGACCAGGGTGGTTTGAGCAGGAACCCACCACCTGTGCTGGTTTACGGGGACCAGGGAGACGGCAAGGTTCAGGTTTTGACGTACGTCAAAACGAAAGGGATTTTCCTGGGTCTGCAAATGATCCCTTCGCCAGGCCTGGCTCCAGGTGCAGGCCACACTGCCTCTCAACAATCCTGTTTCACGGGCGAGCCGCAGGTCGAGCCCCCAGGCCCTTCCTTTCCCCTGATTGTCGAAGTGATAGGCTGCATCACGGATCGGGAGCAGTTCATATTTTTTGTACCAGGCAAGTGCATCAAAAGTCAGGGGAAACTTCATTACCCGGCAAAAACCCAGGCCGTAAAATTCTGCCATTCCAGGCTGCAATCCTGGGTATGAGACCAGCAGGGGTGCATTTTGACGGTACTGACCCAGGGAGGCTCTCAAGGTATTGCCTGAACCCACACGGGCCTGCAATAATAGCCGTGGAGAAAGGGTGGTTTGGTCTGTAACCTGATCGCCCTCTACTATGAATCCCAGGTTTCCACTCAGCCAGGAATTGATTTTGCCTTCATAAAGCAGATACAAAGTGCTTCGCAATCCAGCACTAAAGGTATCCAGTTGGATGGAATCTTTGTCAGGATTTCCCAGATCGCGGTCGTAGGGGTCGGCCAGAAAATATCCCTCATTCAAATCCACAATGCCATCCAGGCTTATTCCTGCCCTGAACCAGCCATTTTGCCAGGGCATGAAGCAAAGGTCATCGCGAAGACCGACCATTTTCTTTTGCTGGTAGCGGTCGTACAGTCCGGGGATGATTTGGCGCTGATCAAAACCCTGAAGGTAGAGATTTGCCCGGTTGCTGAGCTTTTCATTGGGCACATGTAACCACTGAAAGGTAAAAATTGCATTATTCCCATTGAGGAAGGCGGTTATGGGATCCCCGGGGCGGGGATTTAGTCTTGCTTTTTTAAGTCCTGAATTGGCGATCAGACCAGTAAATGAAAACAGGTTTTGGGGGTCTGCTTTCGCGGTTATATTAATATTCCAATCATTGAAGGAAGGGAAAATATAATTTTCATCGTAGAATACCGCTCTGTGAAGTGGATTTCCTCTTGCAGCCACCATGAAGGAAATTTTTTCCGAAACGACCGGTCCCTCCAGCTGCAGGTTAAGGCTATTGAAATTGAGCCCTGCGCTGCCTCTGAATTTTTCCATGTCTCCCTTTCGGGTTTGAAAATTGGTGATAGAAGAAAGGGCTCCTCCATAACGGGCGGGAAAACCCGCAGTATGAAATTCAATGCCTTCAAAGGCATCTCCATTGAATATGGATCGGCCTGTAGCATAGAATGGCATATAAACTGGGACATTGTCCACCAAATACTGGTTTTCGTCTGGCAGCCCCCCGTGTACACTGAATTCTGAGGAGGAAAAAACGCCTCCAATGGCATTTACCCCTGGCAATAATCTGGCCGCCCCCAAAGGATCGTACTCTATCCCCTGTATTCTGCTGCAATTTTCCTGATCGAACACCACTTTACCCGTGGGTATGCTTTCGCTTGTTTTGCTTTCACGGATATTCACCACGATTATTTCTTCCCTTGACTTTAACCCCGACTGAATTTCCAGCGTTTCACCCGATTCGACCCTGATCATTTCTCCCCAGGGCTCATTGGAAAGGTGCCTGATTTGCAACTGGTATTGCCCGGTAGTAACGGAGTCAAATTTCCAGGTTCCGTTTTCATCGCTCAGGGTATGGAGGCACTGGCGGTCATTAACCAGCCATACCATTGCATCAGCTACGGGTTCGTGAGTTTCCTGGTCAGTGATCTTTCCCAGTACTTTTCCTAATTTTTCAACGGACCTGACAACGGTAGGCGGAGCAGGAATCAGCCATATTTTTGCCTCTTTCATCTTCCAGGAAAATTCACCCTTTTTCCCCAGAGAGTCGAGGGTCTGGACAAGGGTGGAGGGCTGAAGCCTGAGAGTGATCCGCTGATCGGGGTTGATTCTGGACGGGCTGAAGTTAAATCTGACTTTCCAGATTTTTTCAAGCTTTTGCAATACTTCTTTCAGGGGTGCCTCCGTGACCTGCAATTCCTGGTAATCGGCCCTGAGATTTTGCCCGGCAAGCTGCCCGGCCGTAAACCACACACCTGTGGCTATCAGTAGTATGAAAATGGGCTTTTTCATGGACAAGGATGACCGTAAAGGGTGATCAGATGGTTTTCGAAATTCCAGGTCAGGGAAAATGCCGTTTGTAAGTCGTTCAGATTTTCGTGCAGATTTCCCAGGGCAAGACTGCCCTGGAAAGTGCAATCCAGCCCGGGGGGATTTTCCCATTTCACTGGAATTCCATAGAATGACTGAAGGTCTTCGACCACTTGCAATAAGGCTTCATTTTGGTAAACTTTTTCGGCCTGCATCCATTGCATCCCACTGGCTTCCTCCAGGCTCAGGTCAGATTTTTCCATCTTTCCTGTACCTGACTCCAGTACAGCTTTCTGGCCAGGCTCCAGCAGGGTTTTTTCCGCAGTTTTTTGAGCAGAAAATTCCACTTTCCCCGAAAATAATCGTACCTCAATTTTGGGGCTTTCATTTGGGGCCAACAGCTGAAAAGTGGTACCCAAAACCCGGGTACGGGTTCCATTGGCGAGAACAGAAAAAGGCTGGTCAGGATTGTGCGTCACCTCAAAGTAAGCCTCCCCTTTGAGTTCCACCTCCCTCCCGGCCGGGTCAAAGCTGGCTGGATACATGAGGCTGCTTCCTTCACGCAGCCAGACCTGACTCCCATCAGCCAAAGTAATCTGCTCCTGATTTCCTTCAGCTTTGAAGGTGAGCATTTCCTGGTCATTGCCTGGTCTGCCCGGCCAAACCAAAAAGGATATTACCAATAGTGCCAAAACCGCTGCGGCCATTTGCCACCCATACTTCCTGAGTAACGGGATGGACTGGGGACGTGAAGTGGAGGAAGGAAATTTTTGGGGATCAGGCGCTGCCTGCTTTTTGTTTTGAAATTCCCTCCACCCACGGACGAAGTCAGGAGCGTATGTAGCAAGGGAGCGAGGGCCCATGGCCCAGATTTTTTTAAGGTCCGCGAGGTGGGCACGATTTTCCGGGTTTGCCTGTTCCCATTCCGCGAGGGTGGTCTCATCTTCTGGAGAAGCTTCGCCCGCCAATACTTTGGCAGCCAGAATTTCGATATGTGGATCAACGTTCATAAGAGTATCTGCTTATATGACAGAAAAAAACGGGGGACACCCCTACGCCTGACCTCATTTTTTTCAAAATCCTTCTGTAAGGATCAAAAAAGACATTTTCACAACCAATTTTTTAAGTGCTCACGCAGCAACCTGAGAGATTTTCCCATTTGATTTTCTACCGTTTTGGGAGAAATATCCAGTTCTGCCGCAATCTCTGTGTAGGACATTTGCCTGAAACGACTCATTACAAAAACTGTCGAGCAACCTTCGGGCAATAATTTAAGGGCATTGAGCAAAGCCCCCTCAAGCTCCTCAGCCAGAATTTCACTATCGGTGTTGACAGGGTTAATGGTCTCTGTTTCGGGGAATTCCGCTACATTACTGCGGATAGATTGTTCTTTGGGTAGAGCATTCAGGGCAGCATGAATAACCGCACGGTACAGGTAGCCACCTGGCGAACTTTTGATGTCAAGTTCATCCTGCTTGTCCCATAATTTCAAAAAAACATCCTGGACTACATCCTCTGCCCGACCAGAATCTTTTAAAACAGAATAGGCTGCACGACACAGGGAAGTATAATAGCTGTGAAACCAGGTTTCAAAAATGGTATGAATAAATTTAGGGGGCATAGAAATTTTAAGATAAGAATAATCAGTCTCTTTTTGAATGATCAACCTGCATGTCTTTCCTTTCCAGGGAAAATGGTTATTTTCATAAAGAGGGTTTTTGGCAGAAAATTCCATGGAAGTCTATTTCTGAAGTATTGGTTTCCTCCCAATATGAACCTAACTTTCCACTGAACCCATCCTGAAAACCCATGAAAACCCAAACTCTTCTCCCCGTTCTGGTTTGCCTGATGCTGGCCCTGGGCTGCACGCCTGCTGAAAACGCAGGCTTCCTCTGGCTGCGCACCGCAAAAGACGTCAAATTACCCTTGGATACAGAGGCCGAAATCATCCCGGGCGACCCTCAAGGCGATTTTATCGAAGTCACCCAATCTCCCGCCGGGTCCGTTTACCGCTGGCTTACCTGCAGCGAGACAGGCGAATGCATGGAAGAAGAATTTGCCCTGGCCCAATTGCGTGAAATGATCCACAAATCCAACACCCTTCACCAACTAAAAAGGCTAACCACGCCAGGAGTGGTCATCGCAGCAGATCAGGACCTGCCATTCCGCGCAGTATCCGACCTGATTACCGCCTTTCAGGTAATTCACGTCAACCGCTTCAGATTTCAGGTGGCCGCCAAAACCAGTGAACAACAGGTGGCTTTTCAGACAATCATGATCGGCCCGTTGAACGATGAATATTTCCGGCAAAGGTTCGGGGAGGGTGCCATTCCCCTTGCGCCCGGACCACTCATTCCCCTGGATAACCCGGCTACCGAATCCATCACAGACCTGGAAATACCTCCCCCTCCCATTGAATTCAAAAATGTATTTCTGGACTCCTCCTCCGTTGAAAATTACGGGCTGCTCCGCCTCAACCTCGATGCAGGTGGACAAGTCGCCTTCCCCGCAAAAACCGTGGCCCTGACGCAACTCCTTCCCGAATTACAACCCATCCTGAAAACCACCCAAACCGAAACCATCATCTGGCTGACTACCGACCCTCAGGCCCCCTGGGCAGACGTCATTCAGTACCTCCGGGCCATCAGGCTGGCCAAAGTAAAACGCTTCGCTTTTTTACCCCTTGAGCATCTCGAGTACGAAAAAACCCTCTGAGCCGGGTACAAACCTCAATAGTTGTTCGGATAGGATCGGGGTACCCCACCCCAATCCCACAAAAAAATGCCCATCCCGGAAAACGGGTTCTTTAGGGTTTCACCCATAGTTTACCCGTGGTTCACCCGTGGTTTCCGTATAGTTCAGCCGTAGTTAAAGTATACTTCAGCCGTGCTTTAACTATGTCTGAAGTAAGGTTCAAGTAAGCTTGAAGTATAGTTGAACCATCATTCAGCTAAGAATCACCTAAAGATCACCTAACTTTCAAGTATCCCAGATCCCTTACAGATCCCTTGCAGATATCTTCCGGATCCCTTGCAGCGCCATGCCCCAACCGCTGTTCCGCCTCTTTGTATTGGCTTCAGGCGACAAGCCCCCGGCAATCTTTACCTTTCGCCCTTGGTCCTCTTACCCCAGGTGCCCGGATTCGGGAACCTCCAAAAACACCTCCACAGGAGTGCCTGTGGCACCTGTCCTCAAAGGTAAAACCCTCCACAAAAGCGGAAGCTTCCCCTCCCAAAAAACTCCGTGAACTCCGTACCCCTCCCGATCTCTGTGGTTAAATCCCCCCCAAATCTCCGTAGCTGCCCAGGTTAAAAATCAAACCCCAAAATTTCCTAACTTCGCCCCATGGCGAAACTCTACCTCGTCCCGACCCCCATAGGCAACCTGGAAGACATCACCTTCCGCGCCTTGCGCATCCTGCGCGAAGCCACCCTCATCGCCGCCGAAGATACCCGGCAGACGGTCAAACTCCTGCAACACTACGAGATCAAGGTGCCCATGACCTCCCTCCATGCCCACAACGAGCACACCAAAGCCGCTTTTCTGGTGGAGCAGGTCATCGCTGAGGACAAAATCCTGGCCGTTGTATCAGATGCAGGCATGCCCGGCATCTCCGATCCCGGGTACATGGTGGTGCAGGCCGCCCTGGCCGCAGGACTGGAATTCGAAGTCCTGCCCGGACCCGCCGCTTTCCTGCCCGCCCTGGTGGGCAGCGGGCTCCCCTGCGACAAATTTGTTTTCGAAGGATTTCTGCCCCAGAAAAAGGGCCGCCAGACCCGCCTGCGGTTTTTGCAGGACGAAACCCGCACGGTCATATTTTACGAATCTCCTCACCGCATCTTGAAAACCCTGGCAGAATTTGTAACTTATTACGGGCCCGAACGAAAAGTCGTGGTCGCGCGTGAGCTCACCAAAATTCACGAAGAATTTGTGCGGGGCACATTGCAGGAAGTGATCAGACATTTTGAGAATGGAACCGTCAAAGGGGAAATGGTCATTATACTGGCTGGCAAGGAATAAGCCTTACCTGCTGGTCCTGGGTTCAGGACTCATGCTCGGCCTGTCCTGGCCGCCATCTCCCCTGCATTTTCTTTCCTTCCTCGGATTTGTGCCCCTCTTTTTTCTGGTCGAATCCACCCCCTCACGCGTATTCGAAGACTGGGTCTTCTTTCCGGTTAAGTGGCTGATTTTGTCCTCCATCCGCGTCTTCACCTTCCCGGTCCGCTTTCTCTTTTCCCGCATCACCCGCCAGCGAATCCCACGCGTGCTGTACCGCCGCCGCATCATCTCGGGCAATGCCCAAATCTTTCGCTACTCCTATCTCGCCTTTTTCATCTGGAATCTCATGGGATGCTACTGGCTCACCTTTACAGTTCAAGGTGCCAGCACCCCGGGCGAAGCCCTCACCTACCTTTCAGGTGGTCTCGCCGCCATATTCATCAACCCGGCCCTCATGGCCATCCCCTTCCAATACTACGGGCGCATCCGGCGCATTCTTTCCCCCCTGCCTGCCACCCTCTGCCTCATCGTCTTTTGGCTGGCCTTCGAGCACCTGCATTTCCGCTGGGAACTCACCTGGTCCTGGCTCACCCTCGGCCATGCCCTGGCCGACGTGCCGGCCCTTATCCAGTATGCTGAATTCACCGGGGTGGAAGGGATTTCTCTTTTCATCCTCATCACCAATTTCCTTGTGTATCAACTCATCAGGCAGTACCAGATCCACAAAAGAATTAAGCCCATACATTGGATCCTGCCTGCCCTGTGGCTGCTATGGCCCCTGGCCCTCAACCCACTCCTGCTCTCCCCCCAGCGGGAAGTATTCAAAACCCATGGCACCCTCAAAGCCCGCATCATCCAACCCAACATAGATCCCTTTTACCTCACCGAAAATCTCACCCGCGAACAGCACATCCAACGCTTTCGCTCCCTCATTCTCCAACCCGGACTTGATTCCCTGGATCTGGTATTGCTGCCTGAGTCAGCCATTCCCAAAGCCATTCAGAAAGACAGATTGCGCACCGAACTGCTCATGCAACCCCTCTGGGAAATCGTGGATGACCACAACATCGCCCTGCTCACGGGTTTTACTGAGATCAGGGACCAATCGCCCGACAGCCGCATCACTGCCGCCGCGGTGAAAATGCGCAACGGAACCTGGCGCGACTACTGCAACAGCGCCCTCCTGATGCGGCCCGACGAGGAAAGCCAGACCTTTCAGAAATCAAAACTGGTGCCCATGGTGGAGAGAATGCCCTTCCTGCCTTTCCTCCGCAGTCTCAGCAACCTCCTGGGAGTGGACCTGACCGGCAATTTCAGTTACGGATTACCCTTCGAATCTCATCCCCTCAACCTCAAAAACGAGGAAAAAATCGGCATCATGATTTGTTACGAATCCGAATTCGGGGATTTTGTGCGCAAGCAAACCCTTGAAGGTGCCTCAGTTCTGGCCATCATCACCAACGACGGCTGGTGGGGCCACAGCTCGGGCTATGTCCAGCACGCCTCATTTGCCCGCCTGCGGGCCATAGAAAACCGACGCGACCTCATTCGCTGTGCCAATACGGGCCGTTCCATGTTTGTGGATGCCCGCGGCGGCATACACCAGCCCACCGCCTGGTGGGAGGAAGCCGTTATTGACCAGCAGGTGAGCCTGCGCAGTGAACCTACTTTTTATGTTGAGCATGGAGATTACCTGGGCTATTGGGCCGCCTGGTTGAGCCTTCTCCTGATCCTTGGCCTGCCCTTTCTGCCCGGCCTTGGTCTTCACCAGAAATTTCCCCGCTTCTTTGCTGGTAAATAAATAAATTGCCCTCTCCGAACCCCACAAGACCATGAAAACCCCTCCCTACCGCATCGAAACGCCCCGCATGATCCTGCGCTGCCCCCGACCCGATGAAGCCCGTTTACTCAAGTCGGCCATCGATTCCAGCATCGAACACCTCAAGCCTTTCATGCCCTGGGCCCACCACGAGCCTACGGAACTGAGCGTCAAAGTGGAACGAATTCGTGCCTTCCGCGCCGAATTTGATTCTGATCAGGGATATTGGTACGCCTGGTTCAATAAAGAAGAAACTGAGATCATGGGCACCATTGCCCTTGTCAAAAGAGTAGGTTACGGAGGCTGTGAAATAGGTTACTGGACGCAGGCCAACCATGTGCGCAAAGGACTTGCCCTCGAAGCCGCCACTGCCCTGGTGAAAGTGGGGTTTGAAATTTCGGAGCTGGACCGCATAGAAATACATTACCAACCCGAAAACGAAGCCAGTTCGGGCATACCCCGCAAACTGGGATTCACCCATGAAGCCACCCTCAGGCGCAGACCCCTGGGCATGGGCGACGCCCTCGGCGACAAATGCATCACCACCCTCTTCAAAGAAGAATATCAGCCTGAAAAATTCAGGAATGCAATTGTGGCTGCCTGGGACGCAGGTGGACAAAAGATCATATTCTGAGCTTGCATTTTCGGGCAAATAGCGCTCATTTTGTGCCATGGAAATTAACGCACAACAGATAGCGCAAATCAAACAACTGGTGCTGGAAACGGGTGAATTCATCCGCCGCGAAGCGGCTGGGTTTTCCCCGGAAAAGGTGGAACGCAAGGGCGCCAATGACCTCGTTTCCTACGTGGACAAAAACGCCGAAAAACAATTGACCGAGGGTTGCCTTACCATCTTACCTGGCTCAGGGTTTATCCGTGAGGAGGGTGGCGAGCTGAAAGGGACCAACCCTTTTCGCTGGATCATAGACCCCCTCGACGGCACCACCAACTTTGTGCACGGCGTGCCCCAGTATTCCATCTCACTCGCCCTTCAGTATGAAGAAGAAACCATCCTGGGCATCGTGTATGATGTGGCGCGGGACGAATTATTTATGGCCCAAAAAGGAAAAGGTGCCTTCCTGAATGGTAGCCCCATCCACGTATCCGACTGTCCGAACCTGGGTTCGGCCCTCATGGCTACCGGGTTCCCCTACAACAAATCTGACAGAAATACTGTCTTATTGGCAGTCCTTTACGACATTTTGCAGCAGGTGCAGGCCATTCGCAGATTTGGCTCGGCCGCCCTCGACATGGCCTGGGTGGCCTGCGGCAGATTCGACGGATACTACGAAACAACCCTCAATCCGTGGGATATTGCGGCTGGAATCCTGCTGGTGGAAGAGGCCGGGGGCCGGGTTACGGATTTTTCGGGAGGCAGTAATACGCTTTTTGGCAGACAAATTGCAGCGTGCAATCCCCGCATGCATCCGGACCTTCTGGGAGTCATTCAGGCGCATTTTTCCTGAACATTCTCAAAATCCCGCCAAATGCGAACTAAATTCGACGATTACCCGTCTTTATAGCCTCAATACTTAGCTTTTTGGGCTATTTTAATTAATTTTACCGCCTGTTAAAAGATCGCGATCTTATGTTAAAATTTCTTACCAAGCTTTTCGGAGACAAAAAAGGGAAAGACCTCAAAGAACTATCTCCCTTCGTTGACAAAATCAACGCAGAATTTGGAAAGCTCGCCCAGGCCTCAGACGATGACCTTCGCGCCAAAACCGCTGATTTCAAAGCCAGAATCAGCCAGACTCTTTCTGAAGTGAATTCGTCTATCAACGAACTTTCCCGCAAAGCCAACCTGGAAAGAGACATTCAGCAAAAGGAAGAACTCTTCAATCAGATTGATAAACTGAAAGAAAAAAGGGATGAGCAGGTGGAGCAGGTGCTCATGGAACTGCTGCCCGAGGCTTTTGCCGTGGTAAAATCCACTGCTAAGCGCCTTTCAGAAAATAAACAACTGCGGGTAAAAGCCACTGACTGGGACCGCAAGATCGCAGGCGAGAAACAAAATGTCTCCATTGACGGAGATTGGGCTATCTGGAGCAATACCTGGATGGCCGCTGGCGGAGAAATCGAGTGGAACATGGTTCACTACGATGTGCAGTTGATTGGCGGGGTGGTGCTGCATCAGGGAAAAATCGCTGAGATGGCCACGGGTGAAGGAAAGACCCTGGTCGCAACCCTGCCTGTGTACCTGAATGCCCTGGCCGGGCTGGGCGTACACGTGGTGACGGTAAACAACTACCTCGCCCGAAGGGACGCAGAATGGAACGCACCCCTCTTCGAGTTTCACGGACTCACCGTCGATTGCATCGACCTGCACGAACCCAACTCAGACGAGCGCCGCGCCGCCTATAATGCCGACATTACCTACGGTACCAATAACGAGTTTGGCTTCGACTACCTCCGCGACAACATGGTCACCAATGCCGGGTACCTCGTACAGCGCAAACACCACTACGCCATCATCGACGAGATCGACTCCGTGCTGATCGACGAAGCGCGGACTCCGTTGATTATCTCAGGCCCCGTGCCCAAAGGTGATATCCACGAATTTCACCAGCTCAAGCCCCGCATTGAGCGCCTGATCAAGGCCCAGCGCCAGCTGGCCAACGATTTTCTGGCGGAAGCCAAGAAGAACATCAATTCCGAAAATAAGGAAGAAGCACATAACGCCGCCACGGCTCTTTTCCGGGTTCACCGCGGATTGCCCCGCCACAGCGCCCTGATCAAATTCCTCTCAGAGCCCGGCATGAAATCGGCCCTGCAAAAGATCGAAAGCTACTACATGCAGGACAAGTCCAAGAACATGCACATCGCGGACGATGCCCTCTACTTTGTGATCGACGACAAGAACAATCAGGTGGAACTCACCGACAAGGGGCGCGACCTGATTACCGAGCATGGAGAGGACGAAAACCTCTTCGTAATTCCCGACGTGGCCGGCGCCCTGATCGAAATTGACAATAATAAAGATCTTTCTGAGCGCGAAAATCTGCTGAAAAAGGACGAGTTGTCCCGGGAATTTGCAGAAAAATCAGAACGCCTCCACACCATCAACCAGTTGGTGAAAGCCTACGCCCTTTTCGAAAAGGACGTGGAATACATCGTGGATGAAGGCAAGGTCAAGATCGTGGACGAACAAACCGGCCGCGTACTGGCCGGACGTCGCTATTCAGACGGCTTGCACCAGGCCATCGAAGCCAAGGAAAACGTGAAAGTAGAGGCTGCCACCCAGACCTTTGCCACGGTAACCCTGCAAAACTATTTCAGGATGTACCACAAACTTTCGGGTATGACGGGTACTGCTGAAACGGAAGCAGCCGAATTTTACGAAATCTACAAACTCGACGTGACCGTCATTCCCACCAACCGTCCCATTGTGCGCGACGACCGGGAAGACCTGGTGTACAAAACCAAACGCGAAAAATATAACGCGGTAATAGACGAGATTGAAACCCTGGTCAACCAGGAAAAGCGACCAGTACTGGTCGGTACCACCTCAGTGGAAGTATCCGAATTGCTCAGCCGCATGCTGCGCATGAAGAAAATAGAGCACAACGTGCTCAACGCCAAGCGTCACCAGCAGGAAGCTGAAGTGGTGGCTGCCGCTGGTAAAGCAGGCACCGTGACCATCGCCACCAACATGGCTGGCCGGGGAACGGACATCAAGCTGGGCGAAGGAGTGATCCCGTCGGGCGGTTTGGCCATCATTGGTACGGAGCGCCACGAGTCACGTCGGGTGGATCGCCAGTTGCGCGGCCGGGCCGGCCGCCAGGGAGACCCGGGATCATCCCAGTTTTTCGTTTCCCTCGAAGACGACCTCATGCGCCTCTTTGGTTCAGAGCGGATCGCCCGCATCATGGACCGTTTGGGGATCAAGGAAGGAGAGGTGATTCAGCATAGTATGATCACCAAATCCATCACCAATGCCCAGAAAAAGGTGGAGGAAAACAACTTCTCCCAAAGGAAGCGCCTGCTCGAATACGACGACGTCATGAACAGCCAGCGCGAAGTGGTGTACCGCCGCCGCCGCAATGCCCTCTTTGGCGATCGTTTCCGCATCGACCTCGACAATATGCTGGCCGATCTCTGCGAGAACATTACAAGTAACCATTACCCTTTCCTGGATGCCGAGGGCATGCGCATGGAAAGCCTGCGTCTGCTGGCCCTCGATCCCAAAGTGACAGACGAGGAAATGGGCAACCTGCGCCAGGACGAAATTGCCACCAAGTTATTCCAGAATGCCCAGCAGTACTTTGACCGCAAGCGCAGATTATTTGCTGAAACCACCCTCCAGGGCCTGCTCAATATCCGTGAGAAACGCCCTGAAGTCGAACTGGTGCGCATTGACTTTACCGACGGGCACAAAGTGATTCCAGTAGTGCTGGAGTTGGATGCGGCGATTGAGTCTCAGGGAGAGGATGTGCCACGGGCCCTGGAAAAAACCATCATGCTGGCCGTGGTGGACGAGAAGTGGAAAAACCACCTGCGCGAAATGGACGAACTGAGAACTTCCGTGCAAAACGCGGTATTCGAACAGAAAGATCCCCTGCTGGTCTATAAATTCGAATCCTACGAGTTGTTCAAGAAAATGCTCGACGACGTGAACCGTGAGGTAATCTCCACCATTCTGAAGTCCAGCATCCAGGTGGGAGATCAGGAAAGCGCCAAGGCTTCAGGTCAGCAGGACGTAAAACGCGACGACTTCAGCAAGCTGAAAGCCCGTCACGATGCACTGGAGCAGGCCCGCAGGGAAGAAACTGCCGCCATGGCCACCAACCGTGGCGAGCAGGAAGAACGCCCGGTCAGCCGCCGTGAGCGCCGCGAAATGGATCGCCGCAAGAAGCGATAAGCATTCTGGGCAATCATTTTGAGCAGGTTGTGGATTACCTCAGGCTGAAAATGAAAATCCGGAATGTAATTTGCAGTTCAATTTATCGTTTGGAATAAGATGCATAATTACCTGAAACGAACCATATTCCGCTTTGCAGGCCTTTCCTTTCTGGCCGCAGGGTTGCTCATACCCGGCCTGGCTTATTCCCAATACGAGGAGAATGAAACCGTTTCTGTGGATGATTTCCGCGAAAAAGTCGAGTTCTCTTATCCCAAAGACGGCAATCCCGACCTCAAATCCAATGGCTCGGGCACCCATAATATGGAAGCAGGTCACGGAGAGGGCGATGTGAGCATAGATTGCGACCCCAAACTCGACCGTCTGCTTACAAAATCCCAAAACTGGGACCAGGGTGAGTTGATGGAAGGGTACAGGGTACAGATTTATGCCGGCGGCAACCTCAACGAGGCCAACGAAACCCGTGCGGATTTCATTGAATTCTATTCAGAAATGCCCTCCTACCGTCTCTGGGTGCAGCCTACTTTCCGCATCCGGGTGGGAGATTTTGTCAATCGCAATGCTG
Organism: Bacteroidia bacterium; assembly: GCA_020635905.1. Classification (GTDB taxonomy): domain Bacteria; phylum Bacteroidota; class Bacteroidia; order J057; family JADKCL01; genus JACJYV01. The sequence goes on along the minus strand of JACJYV010000002.1, from coordinate 262,072 downwards.
CCAACCAGTACTGCAACGAGATTCGCAAGCATTTTCCCGGCGCCTTCGTGGTACCCGACCGGGTCAAAAAGCCCAAGGCCCGCCGCAATGTGCATACCACAGAAGATCCCGATCAGGAAAAACTGAACGACACAGAAGAATTTCACCGGGAATAGGTCTTCCATCCGCTATTTTTTGATTTCCAAATCTCAATTCATTCCTCAATTTGAAAAGGTGAGGCAATGCATCCGTTTTTTTCCTAAATTGTTAGGGAAAGCGGGTATTTGTGTGGCAATCCGAACAGATTCGCAGCCCACCCCCTTTCAGGAAAGGTCCGTTTTAAATTGAATTTGGAAATTTACCTTCTATGTCGAAACCAAATGTCGTAATCATCGGCAATGGGATTTCTGGCGTCACTGCGGCCCGCTATATCCGCAAGCGCAGTGATTGTCCCATTACCATCATCTCTGCTGAATCCAAACATTTTTTCTCTCGCACCGCGCTCATGTATGTGTACATGGGGCACCAGCGCTACCAGGATATCAAGCCCTACGAGGATTATTTCTGGGAGAAAAACCGCATTGGCCTCATTCAGGCCTACGTGGAAAAAGTGGATTTCCAAAACCAGAAGCTTAATCTGTCCAACGGAAAGACAGTGGACTACGATGTGCTGATCCTGGCCACAGGCTCGCGCTTCAATAAATTTGGCTGGAAAGGCCAGGACCTGCGCGGGGTGGGTGGATTGGTTTCCCTTCAGGACCTCGATTACATGGAAGAGTACACCAAAGGCATCGACCAGGCTGTGGTCGTAGGCGGCGGTCTGATCGGGATCGAAATGGTGGAAATGCTGCTTTCGCGTCATAAAAAAGTGACTTTCCTGGTGCGTGAACCCAGTTACTGGAATGGAGTATTGCCTCCTGAGGAAAGTGCCATGGTTAACCGTCACATTGGCGAGCACCATGTGGACCTTCAGCTGGGCACCAGCCTGCTGGAAATACTGCCCGATGAAACGGGCCGGGTCCGCGCCGTGATCACCAGCAAAAATGAAGAAATTCCCTGTCAGTGGGTTGGTCTGACCGCGGGAGTAAGTCCCAATGTAGATTTTCTCAAAGACACAGGACTGGAAATCAACCGCGGAATCAAGGTGAATGATTACTTTGAAACCAGTGTGCCAAATGTCTATGCAATAGGTGATTGTGCTGAGTTTCGGGTTCCACTTCCGGGGCGTACCTTGCTGGAGCAGGTGTGGTACACGGGTAAAATGCACGGCGAAACCGTGGCCCTGACCATTACGGGCAAAAAGACGGCCTATAAACCTGCCACCTGGTTCAATTCGGCCAAATTCTTTGACATTGAGTACCAGACCTACGGTCGGGTTTCTGCCTTCCCCGAGGAAGGGGTGGAATCGCTCTATTGGGAGCATCCCGAAGGACGGAAATCCATTCGCATCAATTACCGCAAGCAGGATCAGGTCGTGACGGGCTTCAATACCATGGGAATTCGTTTCCGCCACAAAGTCTGTGAGAAATGGATCGACGGAGAGCAGGACCTTGAACATGTGCTCACCCATCTCAGTGCTGCCAATTTTGATCCTGAATTTTTCAGTACCTACGAAGGTCACCTGGTCAGGATGTACAACCAGCAAACAGGCAGCAAGCTTAAGCTGAAATCCCGCAGCAGCCTCAGTAAACTTATTTTTGGTTAATCACAAATCACTTTTGAACTCCAATCCCTGAACATAATGGATCGTACAGATTATTCAATGTCAATCACCCCGCCCTCTCAAATGAAACCCATTGAGCGGGCCGGCGGCCTGATGATCGGGCTGGGCATACTGGCTCTTTTTATCAATTTGCTGAGCACAGCCCAGATGTATCCCCCCCTGCGGCTGGGTTTTGCCCTGGCCCCTCTCATCATTGCTGGTATTCTGGGCCTGATGAACTTTCAGCGGCACCAAATGCTGGTCATTGTACTGGGCGTGGTGGGCGTGGTGGGATTGATTCTCTTTACCCAAAATTTCAATTCGCCCAACTGGCTCATGTTTATCCTGGTCTTTGTGGTGCCCTCATTGGGGGCCATTCTATATTTCACAAGTGCGTTTGGCATGGGCCCGGCGGGCATCAAAAATAACGGTCTGTTCCATTCTGCAGCCACCAAACCAGGCGGCAGCATTGCCTGGATCATGACCATCATTTTTACCGGATTTTATGTTGTACTGTACTGGTTTCCCCACAATCTCTACGGACTGATTGCAGCGGCTGATCCCCTGGTTTATGCCGTCACTGGCAAGCACGGGGTGGAAAACGGAGAAGTAGTTTCCCCCTGGATGACCTATACCATCCTGTACACCTTCCTGGTGCTGGTGATGGGCGTTCGCTTCGCCATGAAGTATCGTCACAACCGCTACCAGTTGATCCGCACCATTTCCGTGAGTTTTTTCCAGTTGGTGATTGCCTTTTTGCTGCCTGCTTTTCTGGCCAAAATGAGCCAATCCAACGATCAGATTTTCGAGCATTATTTCTCCTACTTCTGGCCTTTGGGTTACAGCAATCTCTGGCCCGATTTTCTTTCCAAATGGGATGGACATGCCTTTTCCAAATTTGTAGTGGCCTGGTCTGTGGTGCTCACCTTTGTGGGAGTGCCCGTGCTGACCTACTTTTTCGGGAAAAGGTGGTATTGCTCCTGGGTCTGCGGCTGCGGAGGCCTGGCTGAAACCGCAGGTGACAGCTTCCGTCACCTTTCCAACAAATCACTGAAAGCCTGGAAAGTGGAGCGGGTGCTGATTTACAGCGTACTGGTTTTGATTACTCTGGTTACACTCCTGTTGCTCCTGGACTGGAAATTTAGTTTTCTGGGAGATACCCTGAAATACGACCTGCAAAAAGGCTACGGATTCGTGATTGGATCCATCTTTGCCGGCGTGGTGGGAACAGGATTTTATCCCATTCTGGGCTCACGGGTCTGGTGCCGCTTTGGCTGTCCTCAGGCGGCGATTCTGGGCATTTTACAGAGATATTTCTCCCGCTTTCGCATCACCACCAACGGCGGACAGTGCATTTCCTGCGGAAATTGTAGTACCCATTGTGAAATGGGCATTGACGTGAAATCCTACGCCCAAAGGGGACAAAATATCGTGCGGGCTTCCTGTGTGGGCTGCGGCATTTGTTCTGCAGTATGTCCGCGGGGCGTGCTCAATCTCGAAAACGGACCCACTGAGGGCAGGATCAACGATCTGAACCCCATTTCCATCAGTGCAGACGATGTGAAAGTGAATGTTTAATTCAGCTAAAAAGTTCTAAATTCGCGGGATGAAGGAAAAAGTGCTGGTGATCATTCCCGCATTCAATGAAGCTGAGAGCATTGGCAAGGTGGTGGGTGATATTCCCAAAGACTGGGTCAGGGAAGTGGTGGTGGTGAATAACTCCTCCACGGATGCCACGGAAGTGAATGCCCGCAACGCGGGAGCGACTGTCCTGCGTGAAGACCGCCGTGGATATGGCTTCGCCTGCCTCAAGGGCATAGATTATGCCCGCCAAAAACCCATGGACGAACGTCCTGACATCATCGTTTTTCTGGATGGAGATTATTCTGATCATCCCGAGCAATTGCCCCAACTGGTGCGCCCCATCATTGAAGATGGCTACGACCTGGTGATTGGCTCCCGGGAATTGGGGGAACGGGAAAAGGGGGCCATGGCTCCGCAACAAATCTTCGGCAACTGGCTGGCCACCACCCTGTTGCGTTGGTTTTATGGGGTAAAATTCACGGATCTGGGTCCATTTCGGGCCATCAGATGGAGCAGCCTCATGGAGATCGGCATGGTGGACACCACCTATGGCTGGACGGTGGAAATGCAGCTCAAAGCAGCCAAAAAGAAAATGAAATGCACGGAAGTTTCGGTGGATTATCGTCGCAGGATTGGGGTTTCAAAAATCACAGGCACGATTAAGGGAACGTTCATGGCCGGGTATAAGATTTTGTACACAATTTTCAGATATTTGTAAGCTCTGAATTGCAATCATGCTGGGGATTATCCTGATCATACTCTACACACTGGCGCTGGGATTTATCCTGCTCTACAGCATCGTGCAGATCAATCTGGTAATCAGCTATGTACGTGAGCGCAAAAAGATCAGCCAAAGCAAGGTTGAGGCGCCGCGCAAAGAACTGAGCGAATTTCCCTTTGTGACCGTCCAACTACCTATTTTTAATGAAATCTATGTGATTGAGCGTCTCATGGAAGCCGTGGCAGCTTTTGATTACCCCAAAGACCGCTATGAAATTCAGGTGCTCGACGATTCCAACGACGAAACCCTGGAAATTGTGGCGGCCAAAGTGGAGGAATTGAAAGCAAAAGGAATTCAGGTGAGCCAGGTACTGAGGCCGAAACGGGAAGGATTCAAGGCGGGTGCGCTGCAATATGGAATGGAATCTGCCAAAGGGGAATTCATAGCCATCTTTGATGCAGATTTTGTGCCTGGTCCCGACTTTTTGAAACAAACCCTGCCCCACTTTGCCGACGAAAAAACCGGGGTGGTGCAAACCCGCTGGGGCCATATCAATGAAAATTACAGCCTGCTGACCCGTCTGCAGGCTTTTGCGCTGGATGCCCACTTCAGTGTGGAGCAAAAAGGGCGCTACGCAGCCGGACATTTTATCAATTTCAATGGAACGGCAGGAGTGTGGCGCAGGGCCTGCATTGCCGAAGCAGGGGGCTGGCAGTCTGATACCCTGACCGAGGATCTGGACCTGAGCTACCGCGCTCAGCTCAAAGGCTGGAAATTTGTCTTCCTGGAAGACCAGGTTTCACCTGCCGAACTACCCGTGGCCATGCCCGCAATCAAGAGCCAGCAATTTCGCTGGACCAAAGGTGCGGCCGAGGTCGCCCGCAAAAATCTGGGCAGCGTGCTGCGGGCCAGAATCCCCTTTGCCACCAAGTTGCACGCTACTTTCCACCTCATGAACAGCATGCTGTTCATCTGCATCCTGCTGACTGCCCTGCTCAGTTTTCCCCTGCTTTCCATCAAGCATTACCAACCCGAATTCAACGAATTTTTCAAATATGCGTCCGTGTTCATGCTCAGCCTGGTGTCGCTGGTGATCTTTTTCTGGACGTCCCGCATGAACCGTGAAAAATTATCGGGTCCCAAACGGTTTTGGAAATTCATTTCTACTTTCCCCCTCTTTCTGGCCGTCTCCATGGGGCTGTCCCTGCACAATGCCTGGGCCACTCTGGAAGGCTATCTGGGTTTCAAGAGCCCGTTTATCCGCACGCCAAAATTCAGTATTACGGATGTGAAGGATAAATTTTCGGACAAAAAGTACCTGTCTCATGCCATTTCCATCATGACCCTGGTGGAAGGATTGCTGTGCCTCTATTTTGGTTCCGCCCTGGTTTTGGGAATTATTTGGGAAGATTACGGCATGATTCCTTTCCATTTCATGCTTTGTTGCGGATTTGGGGCGATATTCTATTACTCGGTCGCACACTCCCGCTATGCTGGCTGAGGGGGTATCCCGCAATACAGCTTTCAGAGTTTATGCGCTGGCTGCCCTGGCGGTCGCCAGTTTTTACCTGTTGGCCTGGCAAACCCAGGTGACAAATTTTCCCCGGGTAATTCTCCTTTACCTGTTGCCGTTCATTTCCCTTTGGGGCATCCTGCGCTGGTCAGACGACCAGCGTGACTTTTTTCCCCTTTCAGCCCTGGGAATTGCCATCAGATTCGCCCTGATCTTTGCCCTGCCTGCCCTGTCTGATGATTTTTACCGCTTTGTCTGGGATGGACGACTGATGGAAGCGGGCCTCAACCCCTATTCGCATCTGCCTTCTGAACTGATTGCAGGCAATCAGGTTGCAGGTCTTACGCCTGAGCTTTTTGCCCAACTCAATTCCAAAGAATACTTCAGCGTCTATCCCCCGTTTTTGCAATGGATATTCTGGCTGGGCTGTAAACTTTCGCCCCATGACCTGAATGGCGCGGTGATGGGCATGAAGGCCGTTACCTTTCTGGCGGAAGTGGGTACCATTTTGCTGTTGCCCCGCCTGGCCCGCTCTTTTGGACTATCCCGCAAATCAACTTTGCTTTATACCCTCAATCCGCTGGTTATCATAGAATTGTCGGCCAATCTGCACTTTGAGGTCTTGATGATATTTTTCCTGGCCGCCTCCTTATTTCTTCTCCAGAAAAAGATTTTGCCGCTGGCCGCAGTGGCCTTTTCGCTGGCGGTGGGAGCAAAGCTCATCCCCCTCATGTTCATGCCTTTTCTGCTGAAAAGGTTGGGTTGGCAAAAAGCCCTGCTTTTTGGCCTTTTGGTTGGATTGGCCCTCACAGTCCAGTTTGCACCTTATTTTGACCTGACAACCCTGAAGAACTTTTTCACCAGCGTCAACCTGTATTTCCAGAAATTTGAATTCAATGCCTCCATTTATTACCTGATTTCCAAACCACTCTGGTTTACGGGCATCAACCTGCTGCTGGGCAGGATATTTCCCCTGCTGATTGCAGCCCTCATTCTCTGGCAAGCCTGGCGTGAAAAGGAAACAATTGCCCCCTGGGCTTCCTGGGCCGTTTGGATGCTGTTTTGCCTCAGTTTATACTACTTTCTGGCCAGTACCGTGCATCCCTGGTACATCACCACCTTTGTGTTTCTGGCCGCCGTTTCCCGCTGGCGTTTTCCCATTCTCTGGTCATTCCTGATTCCCTTCACCTACCTCACTTACCACGAGCAAAGCTACCAGGAAAGCTGGCTGGTGATTGGGTTGGAATACCTGATTCTGTTTGCCTTTGTCTGGTATGAAGTGGCCATTCGCAACCGCGGTATGAACCTGTCTGAGTGGGTTTTAACCCGTCCCCGCCTCAGGTCATGGTTGAAGAAAACCATCCCTCCCAGGTTGAAAATCAAGCAGGAGCGAATATTGAAACATCTCTCGCCCGGCGAAAATACCCTCGATATTGGCACGGGACACGGGGGAATTGCCCTTGTTTTGGGTCAGGCAGGCATCCCTGTACAAACCGTGGATGTAAAGGATATTTCTCTGTTTGAGGAAATCAGGCCCGTGATTTATGACGGAAAGCGACTCCCGTTTGCCGACAGTCAGTTTAATTGTGCGCTTTTGATTACCGTGCTGCACCATACTCCAGATCCTGAGGCAGTTTTGCGGGAAGCCCTGCGGGTGGCCCCCAAAGTGGTGATCATGGAAGACATTTACCATAATGAGCTCCAGAAAGAACTCACTTTCTTCACAGACAGTCTGGTGAATCTGGAGTTTGAAGGGCACCCCCACACCAATAAAAATGATGCCCAGTGGCGGCAGTTATTTGAAAAGCTGGGGCTGCAACTGACTTTCAGGGAAGATTTTCGCACGCTGGTCTTTTTCAGGCAGGTGATCTATGTGGTCGAGCGTTGATCGGGCGGGTTCAATTTGGTTGAAAGTCAGGGGGATTTCGTTGAGAAAATTTGCAGATGGATGGAACTTTGAACTTATTGGTGCATGTTTTCCAATTCGCAGCTTCCAGGTATAATTTCGGGCGAACGCCCCATCTTTACCCGCACGGGAAAGCTGGTGAATTTTATTTACCGCAAGCATCCCTGGATTTTTCATCTGGTTTTCTGGGCGGCTTATTTTCTCCTCAGTTCAGTCATTCTCAGCGAATTACTTGACTTCCCCAAGGCATTGCTAAGGAGTGTGGTCATCATTTTTCTTCAGGCCAGTCTGGTGTACATCAATTTTTATCTGCTCAACCGTTTCCTGTTTCGCAATAATGTTCCTGTTTACTTTCTGCTATTGCTGATTGCCTGGTTTGGAGTGGGCGTATTGCGGGCCTGGATTGAAGCCACCTTGCTACTGAAACCCCTGATCGGGCTTGAACCTCTTTCTGCCCAGCATTTGTCGGTCATTTTCCTGACCTCTTTTCTGGTGCTGGTGGTGTCCTCTCTGGCCAGATTTATTGATGAATGGTACCAGAAACGCATGCAGGCCCAGGAACTGGAATCGGCCAAGCTGGAAGCAGATCTGCGCTTTTTGCAATCTCAGGTCAATCCCCATTTCCTCTTCAATGTGCTCAACATGATCTACACCCAGGCCTACACGGGCTCGCCCGAAACGGCTCCCACGGTGATGAAGCTGTCCAATATGATGCGCTACATGCTTGAAGCGACCCGGAAATCGAGGGTAAATTTGCAGGAAGAACTGGATTATCTGCGGGACTTCATTGCCATGCAGGACCTGAAGAAAGGCCGTAAGCAAAATGTGGAATTGAAGGTAAATGGCCAGGTGGAGGGGATTTTCATTGAACCCATGTTGTTTATTCCCTTTTTGGAGAATGCCTTCAAGCATGGAAATGTGAGCCACGAGGCGGACGGTTGGGTGAAAGGAGAATTGAAAATCGAGCCCGGTCAACTGGAATTTTCCATGGGCAACAGCCTTGGCAAAACCAATCCCATGAAGGACAAAACCAGCGGAGTCGGCCTGGAAAACATCAAAAAGAGGCTGGAATTGCTTTATCCAGGTCGCCACCAACTGAAGCTCATGAAAGGTGAAACGCAATTTGAAGCCATTCTGAAGTTGAATTTATCCCCTGTGGAAGAATCATGAACCCCAATATGAAATGCATCATCGTGGACGACGAGTACCCGGCCCGGGTATTATTGCAGGATTATGTGTCCAAAATTCCCCAGCTTGAGCTGGTAAAAGTGTGTGAAAATGCCATGGAAGCCATGCAGACCCTGCAGGAACTCGAAGTTGATCTCATGTTTCTGGATATTCAGATGCCCGACCTGACCGGGCTCGACCTGCTGCGTAACCTCAGGCAAAAGCCAGCCGTGATCTTCACCACTGCCTATTCAGAATATGCGCTGGAAGGCTACCAACTGGATGTATTGGATTATTTGCTGAAACCCATTCCCTTGGATCGCTTCATTCAGGCGGTCAATAAAGCGGGGGATTTTGTGGAATTGAAACGCAGGGCTCAAAGTGGGTCAAATCAGGGAAATCTTGCCGAGAAAACGCATTTCTTTGTCTCGACCGGCCACAAACTGGAGCGCATTGTCTTTGCCGACATCCTGCACATTGAGGGATTGCGCGAGTATGTGCGCATCAGCACCCGCGACAAGCGCTACGTGACCCTGGCTTCTATGAAAGGCCTGATGGAGGAATTGCCTGAGGGAAGTTTTTTACGGGTGCACAAAAGCTGGATTGTAGCTCTGGATAAGGTTGAATCTATGATGGGTAATTCCCTGGAAATTAACGGAAAACTGATTCCGGTAAGCAAGACTTACAAAGACGAAGTGTTGAGGAAAATCAGGATTTGAGCCTCACTCAGCCGTAAGATTCAAAACTTGAATAAATTGGGCTCAATTCAATGGTCAGAATCGCGGCCATTGCCGTTTCCGCTCAGATTGCTGAGGATCTGTCCTTCTGAATTGATCACATTCATGGCCAGCAAAGCAACTTCAGAAGCATTTTGCTCGGCAATTTTCTTCTTGGACCCGTCGCCCGTTCCATAGACTTTCTCCCCAATCCTGACCTGCACCTGGAAAAACTTGTTTTTTCCTTCGCCTTTTTCGGCCACCACCTCGTAGATGATTTCCTCCAGCTTTTCCTTCTGCACATATTCCAGCAGGATGGATTTGTAGTTGTAAACTACGTTTTCCGTCTTTTTGAGGTCAATGTGATTGGAAATAATCTTGCTGAGCACAAATCTCTTGGTACGCTTGAACCCGAGGTCGAGGTAAACCGCGCCAATGAAGGCTTCCAGCGCGTCGCCGTACATGTACTTGCTCACCTGCCCGTTGCGGCCCTTATTGAACTGAATCAGCACATCCAGCTTCAGTTGGCGGCAAATCTGGTTGAGGGAATTGCGATTCACGATCTTGGAACGCATTTCGGTCAGAAAGCCTTCGTCTTCCAGGGGATAGATCTTGAACAGATATTCAGAAATGACCGAGTCGAGAATGGTGTCACCCAAAAATTCGAGGCGCTCGTTGCACTCGCGGGCACTGGTTTTGCGGCTTTTCACCAGAGACGAATGCTTCAACGCGAGTTGATACAGGAATATCTCTCTTGGCATGAACCCGGTGATCATGCTTACCTGTCGCGCAAACTCTTTGTCTTTAGAGAAATAGCGAATGTAAACTGCCTTAAGCAATTGGTCTCATTTTTAGTTCCACTTTTTGAACACCAGGCAGGCGTTGTGGCCGCCAAAACCAAAGGTGTTACTAAGCGCAGCTTTCAAGTCTTTTTTGACTGCTTTGTTGAAAGTGTAATCGAGATCGCACTCCGGGTCATCCGTAAAATGGTTGATGGTGGGAGGTACGATTCCGTTTTTGATGGCGAGAATGGAAGCAATTGCTTCGATCACGCCAGCGGCACCCAGGAGGTGGCCAGTCATGGACTTGGTGGAACTAATACTGAGTTTGGAGGCATGGTCAGCAAACACATGTTTGATGGCCAAAGTTTCTGCGATATCGCCCAGGGGAGTCGAGGTGCCATGCACGTTGATGTAGTCGATTTCCACGGGAGAAATGTTTGCGTCCTTCAGTGTTTCCGCCATTACCCTGGCTGCGCCTTCCCCTTCGGGATGGGGGGCAGTAATGTGGTGGGCGTCGGCTGTCATGCCTGCCCCGCCAATTTCTGCATATATTTTAGCTCCCCGCGCGAGTGCGTGTTCGAGTTCTTCCAAGAGCAAACATCCGCCACCCTCGCCCAGGACAAACCCGTCCCGGTCCAGATCGAACGGCCGGCTGGCCGTGGAGGGATCATCATTCCGGGTGGACAAAGCTTTCATGGCGTTGAACCCACCAATTCCGGCCTCATTGACCGCAGCTTCAGAGCCACCAGCCAGCATGAGGTCGGCATTGCCATGCCGGATCAGATGAAATGCGTCGATAATGCTGTTGCTGGAAGTAGCACAAGCAGATACGCAGGAATAATTGGGCCCTTTGAGCCCGTATTTGATTGAGATGTGTCCCGGTGCGATGTCAATGATCATCTTCGGGATAAAGAAAGGATTGAAACGGGGCGTTCCGTCTCCGCGGGCAAATTCAGTGATCTCGTCCAGGAAAGTCTGGAGACCACCAATACCTGAGCCCATGATTACGCCAAACCTGTAAAGGTTCGTTTGGGAAAGATCAATGCCTGAATCTGCCATCGCCTGATCGGCAGATACCAAAGCATAATGACAGAAGGGATCCATTCTTCTGGATTCCCTTCTGTCAATGTAGTCTTCAGGGTTGAAACCCTTAACTTCACATGCAAACTGGGTTTTGAATTTACTGGCATCAAATCGGGTGATTTGCGCCGCACCACTTTTTCCATTAACCAGACCTTCCCAGTAGGAGGGAACATCATTTCCAAGCGGTGTTACGGCTCCAAGGCCAGTAACCACTACCCTGCGCAAAGCCATAAATTACTTTCCGCTGTTAGATTCCAGGTAACTGATGGCATTCCCGACAGTCACAATCTTCTCAGCAGCTTCATCAGGAATGTTGATGTTGAATTCTTTTTCGAATTCCATGATGAGTTCGACGGTGTCAAGGGAGTCGGCTCCCAGATCGTTCGCGAAGCTGGCTTCAGGAGTAACTTCGGATGCTTCGACACCCAACTTGTCAATGATAATTGTTTTTACTTTATCAGCAATTTCAGACATCTTATCTTTGTTTTAGATGATTGAATAAAACCGTTAATTACCGAGGGAAACGAAATATTCCCCTCAAATTCACCGGCAAATATAATACTTTTTAACAGCATGCAATCAAATCCACGTGGGATTTTTCTATTTTAGCAAAAATCACAGGCCTTGAGCAAGAAGAAATATATCAAATTGGAGGTGGAGAACCCCGGATTTGTGTTTGGAGTCGCCTCCAACGAGAAAATCTGGAAACTCTGCTGGGAAATAAATCAGGAGCTTGAGTTGAATCTGGCCGCCGAATCTCCCGAATTTGCAGGGGAAAGAGAAGGCTATTCTGACCGCGAAACGGACAGTAATTTTGAGTATTTTCTCCTGGAAAATAACCGCAACGACAAGAAAATCCCCCGCATGGCCCGGGAGTTTCGTTTCTGGTTTATCATCAAACCTCTCAAAGATTTAACCCCTGATTTACCTAAATTAAAGGCCAGCCTCAATAAAATTGCCGTAATTTCGCTGGCAATAGATCTCTCTTCTCAACAGGACATAAACAAGCTGATACCTTGAAAGAAATAACTTTTAACCGCACCAAGATCGTTTGCACGATTGGGCCGGTATCTGAATCAAAGGAAGCCCTCCGCGATCTCATCCTCGCCGGGATGGACGTGGCCAGGCTGAATTTTTCGCATGGAACGCATGAATACCACCTTCAGGTCATTAAAACCCTGCGCGAACTCAACGAGGAACTCGAAACCAATGTGGCCATCCTGGCCGATATGCAGGGTCCCAAAATCAGGGTGGGATTGCTGGAAAAGCCATTTCCCATCAAGCCCGGCGACATCGTTTTTCTCAATTCCTCCATTACGGTTCAGGATGGAAATGTGCTGCCCATGCAGTACGAAACCTTTGCCGAGGACGTGAATCCGGGTGAATTGATTCTGGTGGACGATGGCAAGGTGGAATTGCTGGTGAAGGAAACCAATAAGAAGGATCTGGTAAAGCTCGAAGTGCTGCATGGAGATGAGATTTCAAGTAAAAAGGGCGTAAATCTGCCTTTCACCAACATTTCACTGCCTTCCATAACTGAGAAAGACATCCGCGACATCCGCTTTGCCATTGCCCACGACGCAGACTGGATCGCCCTTTCCTTCGTGCGCAACCCGCGGGAAGTGAAGGATCTGAAGAAAATGATAACGGAAGCGGGTAGCGGCGCCCGGGTCATTGCCAAAATCGAAAAGCCCGAAGCGCTCAAAAACATCGACGAGATCATCGACGCCTCAGATGGGATCATGGTAGCCCGCGGCGATATGGGGGTGGAAATCAATCTGGAAGATGTGCCCATGTGGCAAAAGACCATCATTTCCAAGTGCAACGAGCGGGCCAAGCCTGTGATCGTGGCAACCCAGATGATGGAATCCATGATCACCAACCGTCGTCCCACCCGGGCTGAAGCCTCGGACGTGGCCAATGCCGTCATGGACGGCGCGGATGCGGTCATGCTCAGCGGCGAGACTTCCGTAGGAAAATACCCCACTGAGGTGGTGCGCTCCATCGTGAAAATCCTGACTTCTATTGAAAACGGGGCCAATATTTATTTCAAAAACCTCAAATCAAGGATTTCCTCTGAGACATTCCTCAACGATACCCTGATTGTGTCGGGTTGCAAACTGGCCATGGACATGGATGCAGAGGCCATCACGGGCATGACCGTGTCGGGCTATACGGCTTTTCAGCTGTCAAAATGCCGTCCCAAGGCCTATATCTACATCTTCACGGAAAATCGCAAGCTGCTCAACATCCTGAGTCTGGTCTGGGGCGTGCGCGCCTTTTATTACGATCAGGCCGTATCCACGGACGATACTTTGTATGATGTGACGGAATTGCTGCGCAAGAAAAAGCTGGTCACCCGCGGCGACATCGTGATTACGACCGCAAGTATGCCCCTGCATGCCCGTCGGCGGACTAATACGCTGAAGTTTGAAGTAATCGAATAAGGCGACCTCAAAAAGCTTTGAATCTCTGCGTTGGACTTGGTTCAGAAATGCTCATTTACCCTGGTAAACTCCGCTTTCTGAATCTGCGTCCGCCTTGATATTCTTTGCTTTTTGAGGTCGCCAAAAAAGAGGGGGCGGCATCACAGCATGCCGCCCCCAGAAATGAAAACCCCTACAAGGATTTCCGAATCAGATAGCAACCCTTCGCATAGAAGGAGCCACCCGCGTTATGTGATGTAAGCTTTGGTATTCGCCCAACTCACCCACGAATAATTTGTCGTCGAAGGTAAAGAGGTCTCCAATGAGGGAATATACCACTTCGGGTGAATCGTAAGTATCCAGGAAAATGGTTCCCTGGGCGATCAGGCTCACAGCGCCGCCGTAAGTTTGACGCAGCAGACCAATCAAATCGCTCGATTTAATCGGGTTTGGATCGTGAAAGTCAAATCTGATGATGATCGCGTTCATAGGGCATGGTTATGGTTGATACTGAAACTAAATTTACTTACAACAACGAAGAAGGTTCTCTGGAAATTCTGCACATTTCCACACACATTTCATCTTTTTTACTTTAAATCTATCCTGAGCCCGGAAAAAAGGGGATTTTCCCTGGGGAAAAATTTTCTCTACCTTCGCAATATATGCAGGGCATCTCGGCGGTCATCATCACCAAAAATGAAGAAAAAAACATTGGACGGTGTCTCTCTTCCCTGAAAGACATCGCAGATGAGGTGATCATAATTGACTCCTTCAGCGAGGATCAAACGGCCGAAATTTGCCGCAATTTTGGGGTAAAGTTTCTGACCCGGGAATGGAAGGGCTATGCCGAAGCAAAGAATTACGGGAACTCCCTGGCCCGCTTCAGCCACATTTTATGGATTGATGCCGACGAATCCCTCTCGGGTGAGCTGCGCACGATCCTTTTGCTGGAAAAGGAACACCTCGAAGGCGGCTATGCATTCAATCGCCTCAATAATTATTGCGGCCGCTGGATTCGCCACGGCAATTGGTATCCTGATGTGAGGTTGCGGGTTTTTCCAAAGGAAAAAGCGGTCTGGAAGGGTGATTATGTGCATGAATACCTGGAATCTGCCCCCGGGCTGGCGGTCAAAACCCTGAGAGGGGACCTGGAGCACCATTCCTATTACACGGTGCAGGAACATTGGGAGCGGGCGGATAAATACGCCCGCCTGGGTGCCCAACAACTGGCAGCTTCAGATAAAAAAATGCTGTGGCTGTATGCCATTCTCAGTCCTTTGGCCCGCTGGCTCAGGGGCTATTTGTTGCGGGGAGGATTCCTCGATTTCCGCGCAGGCTGGAACATCTCCCGCATCGAAAGCTGGGAAAAATGGCGGAAATACCGCCTGGCCGTACGGCTGCGGCGGGGGGATACCCTCACTTAATCATTCTCAAAAACGAAACTTCCTTCTCCGTCAGGGGGCGGCAACGCCCCCTGGGCAGGTTTTTCTTGGTCAGGGGGCCGATGGCCACCCGGTCCAGACGCAGCACCTGGTAGCCCAGGTGCTCAAACATGCGCCGCACAATGCGGTTTTTGCCACTATGGATCTCCACCCCGATCTCGGTCGGGCCATGGCCCTCCACCAGATCAATGCGATCGACTTTGGCGACCCCATCTTCCAGCTTGATGCCTTGCTGCAAGGCCAGGGCGTGAACCTCCTGCAAGGGTTGGTCGAGCGAGACGTGGTACACCTTTTTCACCTGGTAAGAGGGATGGGTCATCTTCTCGGCCAGTTGGCCGTCGTTGGTGAAAACCAGCAACCCCGTGGTGTTGCGGTCCAGCCTGCCCACGGGAAAAACCCGCTCGCTGGTATAGATGGTGATGATGTCCATCACCGTCTTGCGGCCCTGCTCATCACTCAGGGTGGTGATGTGGTTTTTGGGTTTATTCATCAGAAAATAGGTGAAATTCTGGGGAATAAGAGATTTTCCCTGATAAACCACCTTGTCAATGGCAGGATCGATTTTCATGCCCATTTCTGTCACCACCTTGCCGTTCACCTTCACCTTGCCTTCGGCAATCAGGGCATCTGCATCCCGGCGGGAACAAATTCCCGCCAGGGCAATGTACTTATTGAGCCGCACAGGCTCATTGGAAGCCAGGCTCTGCGACTTGATCGCTTTAGCCCCCGCAGGCTTGCGGGCAGGTTTGGGGTCCGCCTTTTTTTTCCGCTTCTCGGGCGGGGACTTTTTCTCGGGTTTACCTTTGGAAATGAATTTATCGAAATTACCTTTCTTGGCCATGGTGTTTACATTTGAGGGCCTTCAACCCGGGTTGAAAGCCAGATAGTCATTGATCAATTATCAGAGGGGTTGGCTCCCGGGTGCTGGTCCTTGATCTCGTCCAGCACTTCCTTCAATTCCTCGCTGTCCTCCAGATAAATCTTGAATTGCTCCTGGAATTCTGATTCGTCAATATTGAATTCATCCAGTTTGGGCAGATCTTTCAGGTCATTGATGCCAAAATATTCCATGAAGAAATCCGAGGTGGAGTAGAGCAACGGACGCCCGGGCGCATCTGAACGGCCCGTAATCTCAATCAGCTTTTTCTCCAGCAATATTTTGACCGCATAATCGCAATTCACTCCGCGGATGTATTCCACTTCCGTTTTGGTCACGGGCTGACGGTAGGCGATGATAGCCAGGGTTTCCAGCGCAGCCCGTGACAGCTTTTTGCGGTTTTTCAAAACCGCGGCCTGGTGCAGGTAGGGATAGTACTCCTTCTTCGAAAAAAACTGGTATCCCCCTCCAATCCGCCGCAATTCATAGGGAAATTCGTCTGATTTGAACTTATCCAGCAGGGTTTCCATGATCTCCGTGGCCTGCGTTTCGTTCATTTCCATGCCTTCAAATTCCTCCTGCTGAAACAACTCCTCCACCTGGGCCGGCCTCACAGGCGTGTCCGAGACAAAGATGAGCGCTTCTATGATTTTTTCAGGAGACATGAGATCAATATGGCCTTATTTCTGGCGGGCGACCGTGTATTCGATCAGGTCAAACATGGATTTGCGGCTTTCTGATTCGGGAAATTCGCTCAGAATGGCTTTGGCTTCGCGGATATATTCCTGCATTACATTTTCAGAATACTCGATTCCCCCATTGCGTTTCACGAAATCAATCACCCAATCCACCTTCTTTTTGTCTGTATTGTGGTTGCGAATGATGTTGATCACCTTCCTCCGTTCGCCCCAGCTCGACTTGTTGAGGGTATGAATCAGGGGCAGGGTCATTTTCTTTTCCTTGATGTCGATGCCGAGCGGCTTGCCCACGTCCTGGGTGCCATAGTCGAAAAGATCGTCGCGGATCTGGAAAGCGATACCCACTTTCTCGCCAAAGAGGCGCATTTTTTCGATCACAGCCTTGTCGTCTGTGGCACTGGCCGCCCCGCACTCCGTGCAGGACGCAATCAATGAAGCCGTTTTCTGGCGGATGATCTCAAAATAGACGGGTTCGTCAATGTTGAGTTTGCGGGCCTTTTCGATTTGCAGCAATTCCCCCTCGCTCATCAGCTTGACCGCATTGGAGACAATTTTCAGCAACTGAAAATCGTCGTGTTCCAGCGACATCAGCAGGCCCCGCGAAAGGAGAAAATCCCCCACCAAAACCGCAATCTTATTTTTCCAAAGGGCATTGATCGAGAAAAAACCGCGCCGTTCTTCAGAGTCGTCCACCACATCGTCGTGCACCAGGGTCGCGGTGTGGAGCAATTCCACCAGGGCTGCCCCGCGGTAGGTGGGCGCCGTGATGCCCCCGCACAGGTTGGCCGACAGCAGCACAAACATGGGCCGCATTTCTTTGCCCTTGCGTTTCACCAGATACTGCATGATTTTATCCAGCAGCATCACACGGCTTTTCATGGCCGAACGGAAGTACTTGTGAAAGTGCGTCAGTTCGTCCGCAATAGGTGCTTGTATATCGGTCAGGGTCAAAGCCATAAGCGGCGCAATTTACGGGTTTATTTAAAGTGAACATCTAAAAACTTTGAATCTCTTCGTTGGATTTGTTGCAGAAATGCTCATTTACCCTGGTAAACTCCGCTTTCTGTAACTCATCCGCCTTGATCTTCTTTGTTTTTAGAGGTTTTCTGAAATAATAACAGACAGAAAGCCCGCCTGTTTTCAATATGGGCGATGTTCTTATTAAATTGTCTGCATGTTGGTTTCAGAATCGGGAAAAACGGCTTGGATCCGGGTCTGGGGGGCAATATTGCTGACCTTTTTTGGGCTGTCCGCCTTTTTTCCAGATTCCTTCTGGGCCGTGCATTACTGGTTGTTTTTGCCTGTCCCCCTCAAAATCGTGCTGGGCTTGCTGGCTTCCTGGTTGGTATTGGCCTTTCCCTGGCCTTTTGCAGGAGATTCCACTCCTGCCTTCACAACCCGCCTTCCTCAACTGCTGTCCGACTGGAAAATGGCCCTGCTCTTTGCCTTCCTCTGGGCCATTCCCTTTTACATATTTCCCATTTTCCAGGATTATTACGGCGATGCCCCTTTTTTCCTGCAAAGCCGCGAGCAGGCGGTGCAAAGCCTGACTGAGGGGCCCATCCACAAGCTGTGGTCCTTTGATTTTACCGACTCCAAGCTGGGCTCAGGCACCAGCATGGGCCTCTTTGGCCTGTTTTCCTGGCTGCTCGACATCCCCATTTACCAGTCCATCCGCCTTTGGGACTACCTTTTTGGGGGCCTTTTCATTTTTCTTTGGCTGCGTTTATGTCAGGCCCTGCTTTCCCGCAGCGACTGGTGGTGGCCCGCCGCCATTTTGGGCCTCTTTGCCCCGTTTTTGCAAAACTTTTTCGGCCATGTGGAGGTGTATGCTGGCATCATCACCCTGGGACTGGCTTTCATGCTGGTGTTGGTTTTGTATTTCCGCTCGGGCAAAGTCGGGTATTATGTGGGACTTTTTCCGCTGCTCATTCTTTGCATGAAGTTTCACATCACGGGCTACATGCTTTCTGCAGGCCTGTTTCTGGCCAGCCTGCACCTGCTTGCGGGCAGATTCCACTTTCTGAAAGGATTTCTGCACTGGAAACGGGTGTTTCCCTTCATCCTGCTGCCAGTTTACCTGGCGGGTGGGGTCATTTACTTCCTGTTTCTGCAACGCTTCCATTCCGTGCGCAGCTATCAGGCCGACACATTGACTCAGGTTACCTTTTTGCCTCTGCAAAGTTCAGAACCAGCGCCCCTCGACCGCTACAACCTCTTCAGCCCGGCCCATCTCTGGGATTTTTTCCAGCTTCCCTTTGGCTGGTCTGCAGCAGGAATATTTCTTTTGGGAGCCGTTTTGCTGCTTTTCCGCCGCCAGATTCGCTGGAACGATCCCCTGCTGGTGGTGGCAGGCACGCTGCTGCTCATCTATCTTCCCCTCTTTTTCGTGCTCAACCCCCTCCTTTCTATGCCCCACGACTGGGACCTTTTTTCCATTCCCGGGGTCTGGTTGCTGGTTTTTTTGTTGATTCTGCTCGGTCAGTTGCGCGAAATCCCCTTTCCCCGCCTCCTTCTGGGCCCTGTATTGGGACTTTCCCTCTTCAGTTTGGTCACTTTTTACGTCAATGCCCGCCAGGAACCCCTCTGCAAGAGACTCCAAAGCAAATCCCTGCGCGAATTCAAAACCTACTGGCTGGGTTCGAGTTCCTGTGTGCTCAATGGCGTCCACCTGAATCCCGATCCCGCTTCTGGCCAGGCCGATCTGGAGCAAATCATTGCCGAATTGCGTCCTCATGCGGTCATGGGCAACGACATCGAGTTTGCGCGCATCCTTTACACCGCGGGGCGCTGGTATTTTTCCGAAACCAAGGATTATGAGCGCTCCCTGAGTTATTTTCAGGAAGCCTACCGTGCCTCCATGCACCTGTGTGAGAATAATTATCACCTCCTCATCAATTATTTTTACCTGAAACGATATCCTGAAGCCGCAACCCTGGCCGACTGGGTGGTGGCCTGTAAATATCCAACTGAAGCCCGCGCCAATAAGGTCGCGATCCATACCCTCATCATGGCGGGCGAATGGCAGCATGCCCTGCAAGTCTGCGACAGCTACCTTCAGATCGATCCAGCCAACGAGTTTATTCGTGAAATCAGGCGACGCCTGGCGGCCCAGGAAGACCTGAACACGCTTTATCTCATGTTCAAAACCAATTGAGGGGAGGGTTTGGGAAAAATCTCTGATTGGGCTCCCGGGGAGCATGGGGCAGCCGCTCCGCGGAATATGACTTTTGGCCTTTGAAACCCGGGCCAACTGCTCATCAATTTTTACTACGCCACGCCTTTGCTAGAGTCGGGCATGGACATCCGCTACATCCAGGACGCACTCGGGCAAGCGAGCATCAAGACCACGGAGGTGTATACCCATGTGGCGAGGAACCGGAAGCCGGCCTCACCGCTGGATGACCTTTAGTGGCGGCCAACCTTCGTCTATATATCTGGAAAACCAGGAATAAACGAATTTTTGGAGCAATGAATCGTTGGATTGCTTATCTTTTCAAGATAAAAGGACTTCGTTTATACGGTAGTTATGTGCAACCTTGACCGACCACCGCACTAACTTCCGACCGACCGACAATTTTAAGAAATTCTAAAAAATCTACTCAAAGTATTAGGATCATTGTTTAGAGGCTATTTATCTTCGTGACTAAGATATTTAGAACATGAACAAAAAACAAACAGACAACATAGTTGACAAGTTCAGAACTGCAAGCCGACAATATTCTGACGCTTCTATTTTTATGCACGAAGCCATTGCCCGAAAAGCAGGTTTGTCGGGTGCAGACCATAAGTATTTGGGACTTATACTTCAACACAAAGAACTAACCGCAGGCGACATTTCTAAACTTACAGGACTGACAACAGGTGCAGTTACGGGTTTAATAGACCGTTTGGAAAAGAAAAAACTATTAAAAAGGCAGTTTACAAAGGACGACAGACGGAAAGTGATAATCATTCCCAATCCTGAAAACAGTATGAAACTCCTTCAACCTATTTTCAGCGAATTACAACAAAAAACGGCTAAGCTAATCGCTTCGTTTACAGAAAAAGAAATTCAAATTATTGAACGATATTTTTTAGAAGCAACAGCTATAATGAACGAAACAACCTACAATTTAAACAACAAATAAAATGACTAAAATGGAAAATATCACAGCATCATACTTGACAAGAGCCGAAATATGGCTTTGTATTACGACACTCATTTATTTTTTAATGAACGGAGCACAAATTTTTGAAACGCTTGTGTTTGTTCCTAAGTGGACGGCTTCACCACCTGACAATTTCAAATTATTATTAGACGGACAAGGAGCAAGTTTGAAAATTTTTTGGATTGTATTTCATTCATTACACGAAATCACTTTCATACTCGCCATTATTTTTTGTTGGAAAATTGACCCCGTAAGAAATTGGCTATTGATTTTATTTGCCTTGCATTTTGCAGTTAGGGTTTGGACACTTTCCTATTTTGCACCGAACATTATAGACTTTCAAAAAGTAGCAGAATCGCCATCATTGGCAAAAGACCTAATTAACCGAACATCGCTTTGGCAGACTCTTAACTATGTGAGAGTAGCAATTTTCATAGCTGTTTCAATCGGACTTGTTCCTTTGTGCATTAAGTTGTTTAACCTGCGACATTAACGAAAGACATCAAAACGAATGAAAAGAAAGGCAGCACATAACAGCGGTTTGGCGTAATGGGGGCGGACATGCTTCGTATGAACATTTGTGCTAAATTTGAACTTTCGACTTCGTAGGAAGTTTTGTGCTGAAAAGCCCCCACTACGCCAAGCCGCAAACCGTTGTATGCCATGCTGAAAAAGCCAACCGCACAAATAGCACATTTGGTTTTTGCCAACACACAAGCAAAAGCTGAAAAACCAAAAGAGCTATTTTTTGCCAACGCTAACAAGATATTGAAATGACCGACCGTCAATTAGAAATTCATAAAGGCCTAAGTTCAATAGGAACAGAGATTGCTGCTTTCTACCATGATGGCGTGACATTGTCTGAAATGGATTTGGATACCAAACCATATTTACTTGGCCATCTATCAAGGGAAATTGAAAGTGGATTGCGTGATATACTGACACCCAAAAGCCTTGAAGATATAGAGCTTTGCGAAGAGTGCTCAAGACCATTAAATAGGAAAATCGGTCATAAAGAATCTATAATCCATTCTTTAGGCTTAGATGACGAAACCGAGTTTGTTAAGCACTGGTATAAAGTTGCAAAGCAATTCCCAAAATATGCTCATCGTCACGGTGTTTGGAAAGATCCGAGGGAAAAAGAAGCTTTTGACAATTTATGGCACCAATTTGAAGATATTCTGGCATTCTTAGTTGGCAATTACTATGCAATTGCTGATCGTTTAGATGGTATCCTCAGGATGACTGAGCCTTCTAAAGAGGTTTTAAATGCTTTGCCAAATTTGCTTAAAGAGGATTCCAGATTTTTATATTTTTTCAATGGCTTAAAACATAGACAATGGCTGTTATTTCTTGAAAAGGAAGAATATTTTGTTGGTTCGAAAAATCCAGAACCAGTAGAGGCTGAAGATAATCCTGGATTTTTTTCTATGCCTTATTGGGCTGTACTGACCTATCTTGAAGAAGTTGCAAGACAAAACCTAAAAAAACCAGATAAGGATACAACAGAGTCGCTAGTTAGAATTATTGATAGCATATCTCAATTTAGAGATGAGGATGGGCAAAGAGTTGAGAACTACAGAACTGATTATACCGTATTCAAGCTTATTTGTACACTGCCTGAAGAATATCTAGATGACAGGCATTTTGAATATATAAAAATTGGCCTCACAAGTAAATGGGATGGTTTAATTGGACATAGTTTTAATGACCTATTGGAAAGATTCATATCAATAGGTAACAAGGACTTATTGTTAAAAAGCCTTGAAGTACTGCTAACTCATAGAGTTATTGAAGACACATTTGAAAAAGTTCATTCAATATTCAGAAGTTATGAATTTCAAAGAATACTATCTGATTTCAAGGAGAAGTTAATTACCATTCTCGGAATAGATATTTTGAACATTAGCTTGCAAAAAATTAATGAAGTTATTGAGATAGATAAATCTTCTTTTAACAATATTTCGATTCCTGCAATTGAAAACCATGAACAAACTTCATTCACCGACAGGTATGACTGTCAATTAGTTTATCTTTTACGAGACACGCTTGAGAAATTAGATTCAAAAGATGTAGCCAACATATTAAAGGAACTCTTTCTTAAAGAGCATCCAATCTTTAGCCGAATTGCAGTTCATACTATTCGTATCAGATATAATGAGTTTAAAGATTTTTTCTGGAACTTAGGTAACCCCTTAGACCTAACACTTACCAAACATGAGGTTTATGAATTGCTCAAAGAACATTCCTCAAACTTTTCTGGTCAAGAGATAGGCCAAATAATTGATTGGATCAATTCAAAGGAATACTACATACCTGAAGAGTTTCAAGATGACCGTGATAAAATTGAACGGTCTTTAGCATATCGAAAAAAAGAGTGGCTCACTTCCTTATTACCAAGTGGATCTGAAAAAGTGACAGAAATAATAAAGGAACTCGATAAAGTAAATGATGCTGATGTTGAACATCCTGGCTTTGACTCATGGCATTCAAGTCTGACAGGAAACATTTCGCCTCTCACAATGAATGAGATTGATGAAATGAGCTTGGAAGAAATAATCTGTTATTACCTTGATTTTAATCAACAACATCATGATTTCATGGGGCCATCAGAGGATGGACTAATTGATATGCTTACGATGACAGTTCGCAAAAATCCGGATAAGTATATAGTTGACATTACGCCAATGTTTGAGGCTCCATCACAAATACAATATTCTTGGATAAGAGGACTTGGTGAAAGTTGGAGAGATGAAAATAAGGAGTTTGAATGTACGGAGGTATTTAATGTTGTATTAGAAATAATTCAGAAAGAAGAGTTTTGGGCATCGCACAACTCTGATGACAACTATTGTCGCTGGTTAGTTTCAAGCCTAATTTCCTTTATTGAAAATGGTCTTCAAAACGATAATCATGCATTTAAGCCAGAGGATCTTCCGATAGTCAAAGAGATTTTGTTCAATATTCTCAAAAATGACAATTACCCTGTTTTTGATTATTCAGATCTATCAATGACTGTGCTCAATAACTCGAAGGGAAAGATCTTTATGACCCTATTTCAATATTCATTAAGATTGGCTCGCTTAGAAGGAAAAGAGAGTGATCGTTGGGATAATGATGTTCAGGTGTTGATAACACAAAATATTGAATCAAAAGATGATAATCCTCTACTCTTTTATGTAATCGGACAATTTTTACCAAATATCCACTACCTAGACGAAAATTGGATGATCCAAAACTTTAATAAACTATTTCCTTTGGACTCTAAAACAAACTGGTCGGCATCTATTAGTGGTTATTTCTTTTATCATAGACGGCCAAACAGAATACACTTCAAATTATTCATGGAAGGCTCTCATCTTCAGGAGGCCTTATCAAATAACCTTATAGTTGGTGAAGCAAAGAACAGTTTGATACAGCAGATTTGTACAGCTTATTTATACGAATTTGAATCTATTGGTATCGACAAGGATATTATTCAAACATTGATAAACTCAAAAAGCGAAAATGTTTTATCAAGCTTAATTTATTTCTTCTGGAGTCCTCGGTTTCCGTTTGAGAAAAGCGTCACTCCCAAAATCAAACCGTTTTGGGTTGCACTTTATTACAAAGCAATCAAAATGGAGGATAAAGAACTCGACTCATATATTCTTTCAGGTTGCTGCAAATGGTTATATAGTGTCGAAGAAATAGATGATGAATTGTATGAAATATTACTGAATTCTGCTGTTCACATAAATCAGCGAGATCGATATTCAATAATAGAGTCGCTATCAAAGTACATAAATAATTGCCCTGAAAAAGTTGGGAACATTTTAATAGAAATATTCAAAAAAGAGGTGAATTATGATATTTCAAGAGGAAAACTTCAAGCAATCGTAGAAAGTCTGTATGACAAGGGGTTAAATAACATTGCAGATAAAATATGCCTTTTGCACGGGGAGAAAGGGTTTCACTTTTTGAGAGATATTTATGATAAATATAATTCCTAACACCCACAACCATACACATTTGCAAGTCGCTCAAAGTCTACCCGCAAGCCAAAACTTGCCAAAGAGTATTGCTGCCCCAACGCACGGACAAAGAAAAAGCACGGGCAAACAACATTGTATAAGAGCAATAGCGGTTAAAGTGGTAAAATTGGAATTCAAAACACGGAAAAACAATCGAAAAACTTGTGAAGGATAACTTTTGAACACGTAAAATAGAATCCCGAACAGCTAACAGCGGCTCATGTGTTAGCCGCCAACCCCAAATTCATACGATCCCCACCGGACATCCCAGGCAATGCCCCGCTTTTGCTACTCACCTCCGTACTGTCCAACGAAAACAAAAACCCCCGTAAGTGCTTGACTTACAGGGGTTACCCGGTTGGGGTTGTAGCGGGGACAGGATTCTAACCCTTGTTTTTTGGTGATTCAAGATGAATGCGAAATTGGTTCAAATGGGCATTTTGGAGCCTTTTTTTATTTCATTGCATGTCAGGAATAGTCAGGAGAAGTCACAAAAGTGTCCCCGTACTGTCCCCACGAATATTTATATTTGTCATGTCTATTTATTCAACCTCAAATTCATTCAAAATGGCAAAAGTAAATTTCATTCTCAAGGACAAGCACAGTTCAGAAACTACCCTAATCCTGACTTTCGCAATGGCCGCAAGCCGGAAAAAATTTTACCTGTCTGAGCGTGTGAACCCAAAACATTGGGACCAGGGTAACAAAGAAAACCCGGTTAAAAAATCGTACGGACCCGGTTATTCTGATTTCAATGCCCGCCTTCGCTCTCTCAAGGCAGATGTGCTGAATACAGAAGCGGAAATGAAGCTTGCTAATGAGGAAATTACCTGGACGGCCATTTGTGACCGTGTTGCCAGCAAGGTGAATGGGGATTTTTCAACGGTTGACTTCTTTCAGGCTTATAATGAATTCATGCAGGTAATGAGGCTGAAACTTAAAGCGGGAACTTTGAAACGCTATTCAGGGTTTTTGAACCACCTCAAAAGGTATGAATTGAAATTCAACCGCAAGATTACTTTTGAAGGAATTGACCAGCGGTTTTTTGACCATTTCACAGGCTACCTGCAAAATGACCTTGGATTGATTAATAACACCACAGGCAAACAGGTAATGACCTTGAAAACTTTTCTGTATTGGGCGACCATTATGGATTATAATTCACGCAAGGATTTTGAAAGATTCCCTGTATTTGACGAACCCGCTGATATTATCTATCTGACCAATGAAGAATTGGAAAGTTTGTTATCTCTCGATCTGAGCAAAAATGAAAAGTTGGCAAGTGTCCGGGACGTTTTTTGTTTTGCATGTTTCACAGGTCAACGTTTCGGCGATATTAAGGGGTTTAGGCGGGAAGATATTCACGGGGATGAATGGCATTTAACCACAGAAAAAACGAAGGATAATATCATTGTTCCCCTGCTACCTCAAGCCCTGGAAATCCTTGCTAAATATGCGAATCAGGACCGTCCTTTGCCTGTAATTTCCAACCAAAAAACCAATGATTACCTGAAGGAATTGGGTAAAATTGCGGGGATTAACAGCCCTGTAACTATCACGAAATACAGAGGTAGCCAATCCCTCAAGGTTTCAAAACCTAAGTATGACTTCATTTCCACCCATTGCGGACGGCGTACATTTGTAACCCTCTCCCTGGAAAAGGGAATGCGTCCTGAAGTGGTCATGGAGATTACCGGACATAAGAGCTACAAGATTTTCAAAAAATACATCAAGTTGGTCAGCGAAGTGAAGAAAACAGAACTACGCGCCGCCTGGATGAAAGGCCCGCGCAAGGCCGTATAATTCAAGATTAACCTGAGTTCGGGATAAATTTACAACTCAAGCGGTAAAAATTCATTTCGTCCGAATCTTACCGAAGGTTTGTTTGGGTAGAATCCATAGGCCACCAGTCCGGCGGTGATATTGACCATGAAATTTAATGGGCTTCTGTGCCGTGTATGTTGAATTTGCGAGATGTTTTTCAACTGATCGATAATGGTTTCTATGATGGCCCGTTTGCGGAGCAAGAGCTGATCAACCATGGGCATGAGTTTATTTTTCATGTTCTTTTGGATTTTGGTGATGAGTTGCAGCCCTTGTTCGAATAAGGGCTCGAAAAGATTCCTGGATATGTATCCTTTATCAGCGAAGAGCTTTCCCTGGAGTCCCTTTGCCAGGCTGGTCACTGTCTTAACATCTTTATCCGAAACATTGCCTGGAGTAAGGCACCATGCCAGAATACCGCCCTGGTCATTGACGATCAGGTGCAATTTGAAACCATAAAACCACCCCATTGAGCTCTTCCCTCGATCAGCTAAGTTTTTGAATACCTTGTGATTGTGAATCCGTTGATTCCTGCAGACTGCCAGGGTCGTACTATCAATGTAGGCAATCCCCGTCTGTTCTGCTTTTTGGACCAGAAGTTGATAATACATCAAGGGAAATAGTGCCCGGGGAGTAAGTTCGACGAAGCGCGAATAAGACACCAAATCAGGAAACAGATCTCGCATGTGCTCAGAAACATATTCGATATAGTAATGCTTAAAGCAGCGGAAGCCCTTGACATGGAAAAAAGCCAAAATGGTCATGATTTCAGCCATTGACAAACTCGTTTTCCGATTGGGGCGTTTGCCCTCGCAGGCGAGAAACCGTTGATGATATATAGGCTCAAATTCTTTCCAGAACTCGTCCATATCACAGAAAATATTAATAATTTGCTCTTCCAAAATGGTAACCTTCTTTGTTTATTGACGGACATCAACAACTTAGGAGGTTCCTTTTGGGAATCATTGGGCACTTTCCCAGACCTAAAGGTCACAAAATCAAATAATTGTACACTTTTCTGAACTTGGAGTTATCCCGAACTGAGGTAAGATTAAACCACCACGCCCGCCGGGATTCGCTTCGGCGGGCTTTTACGTTATCACCATGGAGCGAAAAAAAATGCGTCTGAGCACAGGCAAAGCAAAAGAAACGCGGGGCATTACTGACCGCTTTGTTGAGGTTTATGCGGACAAATGGAATACCCTTCAGGAAATTCTGTTTCGGATCTCCTGGATTGCCGCAAAAGAGCCGTTTTCAAGCCCGGTATATGTTGAAGGGATAGGAAGTGCAGAACAAACAATTCAGGCGATCAGGGCTTGCCTTTCGGGCATTGAAGACGACGAAAAACCATTGACGAATGAATTTCAAAACGAATGGAATCAGCAGATAAAAAACGTTTTCGATTTTATGACAGAGCAGGGATATGAACCCTTTTCCTCAGAAAATTCGGTCCGCAAATTTGGGAAACTTTTGGTTGTTGCCTCATTTAATTACCTGGATCAAAATGCAAGGCCCAATTTGGACCGTCCCAAATATCGCAAAGTTCACATACAAGAGATTTACCGCCTGTTTGAGGGCTTGTTAGGTGCGGGCGTATCTGATTATGTTCGCCAAATTATCACAGGGAAAATCTGCGTTGAGTTTCAGATAATTGCCCCTTACCCGGAATCCGAAATGTACCTTGGAGGGTACCATGATGAAAAAGACTATTTCAGACAAACAGTAAGAAACGCCCTGGATTCCCTAAAAGGCTGAAAACCAGCTACGGTAAAAATCAAAAAGTCTCTTTCTCATTCCCACCTGTGCCCGATTTTATCGAAAGATTGACCTTGCAAAGAATTAAATAAAATTTCGATGCAAGACATTGTCATAACTACCCACCAGGAAATAAAAGAGATCACCGAACGCCTTGAGCGGATCGAAAACCGCCTGTTATCTGTAACCAACCAGGACCAGGAAGAATTTTTAACCACAGAGGAAACGTGTGCTTTGCTCAAGATCAGCAAGCCCACCTTGCACCGCCGCAAAATGAAGGGAGAAATCCAATTTCACCGCATCGGCGGAATGATTCGTTTTAAACGGTCTGAGGTCATGGAGGCCGCAACCAGGGCAAAGGTCCGGTGAACCAGTTCACAACCTGGATGAATGCAAAAGGAGGCTTTATGGGCCTCCCTTCGCGGTGTCTATTTATTCAACCATCACCGACAAAAGTAAATGGTTGACTTCGTAAAGATAACCGAACCGGGTCGAAATCCCAACTATCTATTCCACCACCCGGATTTATGGCTCAGACCTCCACTTGATCTTGAATTAGGGGATATTCAATTCAATGAAGTTGAGCCCAAATTCAGGGATATGACCATGACTTGCAAAACAGGGCAGGACGTGTTTTGGGCAGGATCATTGCATAAGTACCACCAGGACGGCACCAATTTTGCCCCGTTTCCCTACCGTGAACTTTTCTATTCCATCCGTGAATTTTCTGACCGTTTCGGCGTGAACCCGCTCAGGGCAGAATTGCATAACGTCGAATTTGGGGTAAACCTTCACAACTTCCCACTTTCTTTCAGACAGTTGCAAAAAGCCCTCCTGACCTTTAAAGGAAAAGAATTCATTGTTTTTGATTCTGTTATTGAGGGATTGGGAATAAAAGCCAGGTCACAGAGGTATAACCTCAAAATTTACGATAAGGCCCGCCAATTTAATCAGCCGGGTAATGTCATTCGGTTCGAAATTCAGGTAAAGAAAATGATTTTTTTGGCTGAGGTAGGAATCAAGTATGTGGCCGATCTTTTAGACCAGGACAAACTGCGACAAATAGAAGCCATTTTAGGCCGTGTAATAGACGATCTCCTGATGAATGACCACCGTATAGACCTCAAAAGAATGAGCAAGCCTGAGCGGGATTTCTTTAAGGTTGCACAATATCCCCGCTACTGGTCGGACCTCAAGGAATTAAACACCCGGACACGCGACAACCGCCGCCGCCGTTTCAGGGATATTGTCAGGAAGTATCAGCCTGAAACGCTGCAAGACCAACTCAAAAATTCCGTTTTGGTTGAATGGCAGGGGCTACTTGACACGCCCCCTGGAATCCTGACCCAGGTAGCGGAATTCCTCAACCGTTGGGATTCAAATTCACAAAAAATCAGTACCAAATTAACCGGGTCCGAAAATCCTGATTTGTACCAAATTAACAATTCAGATGTATGGTTAGAAAGGTACCCAACCCCGACCACCTCAACCAGGGCTTGCAAGGTTTGTGCTTGCGACATTTCAGACCGCCGCCGGGATGCAATCTTTTGCTCAAAGCGTTGCAGGAATCAGGATAGCAACCCGCGCAATAATCCCCGGAATTATCGGAAAAGGAAATTTGGAACGTATTTGGGAATCAGCCTTTTTCAATCATTTCCCTGACTTCGTTTCGATGATTATAAACTTTACAAAACTTTACATTCTCATGGTCGAATCACTAAAAGAAGCACGTGCCCTCAAAACCGGATTAACGGGCCTGCCCGCCGATCTGCCCGAAGCCGTGACCGCCGTTATCAGGAAAGGAAAAATGGAGCACCACGAATTTTGGGCAATGTTGGAATCTAAAGACATTGTCGAATTGTTGAGAGTGACTGACACTATCAGGGACGGTAGCGATCCGGAATTGAAAAAACAGATTGAATCTGTTTGGGCTTACTTTCAGAAAGGACAGCGCAGACATGATTGGGAGGTTAACCACAAGCGAATCAAGGCTGCAATACTCTCCTGTATTGGTGAAAAGAACTGCATGCCCAGCGTTGCCCAAATCGGCAAAGAAACAGGCATTTCCCGCGTGACCATTACCAACCACCTGAGGGAATTTTCACAGAATGAGTTTTTCGGGGATGAGGTGAATAAATACAGGCTTGCGTTTTTTGGAATGCTTGACCTCCTGATAGGTGAAGCGATGCACGGAAATATGCAAGCAATCAAGACCTATATTGACGTGTTCAAGTTTGCGGCGAAGTATTCGGACTGTCCTGGAAATTTTATGTTTCCCAGATCAAACTGATCGCCCAATTATTTTGCCATTTATGCGGCCTTTTTTCAATAAAAAAATGAGTTTTTCAGCAATGCAGACCAAGCGTAAAAGAATTGGTTACTTTAACTGAGAGAACTTAATTCATTAATTTACTTTGGTATCGAGCAAAACACTAATCTCTGAATTAAAAACGATGCAGGTTTGTAGTATTTCAAGAAAGTTCTTTAATGACAGGTTGATTTCTTCACCCAGCCTGAATTCAAAACGTCCTTCTTCCCTGCGAAGTTTTAAGGGGGAATTTTCTGGCCCAGGAACTCCAATTTCAGCCACAATTTCCTCTCCGGTTGGTGTCTCAAAATATACTATAAATCGGTTAACAATTATTTCTAAGCTCGCATTTCCTTGGTTATTAATATCCTCAGGTCCAACGATTCCGTTTCGATGAACAAAACAATTTCTTGCAGAATTTATTGAAAGCAAATTAGATTTTAATTCGAGAGGGGTTGATAACAGTTTTTCAACCTCCTTAACTAAGTCTGGAAACCCGAAACGATTTGCAGACTTCATATATCTTTCTCTGATCTCCTCGATCTCACTAAGAGGCAATCCATCGGGTTTATTTTCTAATTTTTTATATTCATATATTCTTTCCAATGTATTGCGGAAGTAATTATGAATGTCTTCGAAACCATTCTTAAGTATCCATCTTTTGAATTTCAATTTGCTCTCATTAATATCGTTGAGATGTTCATTAAGAATCATTTGGAAAAGCATTATTTCTTCTTTGGTTGGATCAGGAAATCGTTCAATTTTTTCGATTAACCTTAAACCGAGCAAGACATTGTTTTGACAACGTCCAACCAATTTTGGGAATAAGCTTAAAACATAAAATGGGGTAGAATAACTCATTCTGATCTAAGGATTATTAAAAAACGTTTTTGTGCAGCGTATTTGTGCAGATTTAATATTTCTCAAACAGCTCCCCAATTTCAATCTCCAACCCTTCAGCAACCTTTTTCAGCGTGTTCACGGTGGTATTAATCTCCCCGCGCTCAATCCTTCCCATTTGTGACCGCTCAATCCCAACCTTTACAGCAAGATCAAACTGAGATAGTTTTTGACTTTTCCGCAAAGCGACAATCCTACGACCTATTGCCTTAATAAATTCCCAATCAACGTCAGTAGTTTCGCCCATTGACGCAATATGACTGAAATTGAAATCTTTTGTGGTCCCATTTATGGGACATTATTATTACATTTGTGAAAATGTACGATCAGGAAAGAAAGAAATCACAATAGGCATGACAGAATTTACAACCCAACACCTTGTTATCAGAATCAAGACCACATCACCAAGGGAGTATTTAACAGACCTCCACGCCGCGACCATTACCGCAATTCAGGAGCTAACCAAAGCGGACGACCAACCCATGACCCCCACCCGGTCAGAGGCCGTTTATTATCTGGCCGAATTGCTCAAAGAAATCAGTACTGTTTAAGCCCGTCCAACTTCTGCCCGTCTGAAGGTGGGCCGGGATTAGTTCTTTCGGGGCTCCATGCTTTGTTTCCTCCAAAGGGCCGGATTAGTCTCCGGTCCTTTCTTTTTCGGACGGGATGTAAGAAAAGGAAATCAGGTGTCAAACCTCTGAAAGTGTCCCCGTACTGTCCCCGCAAAAACAAAAACCCCCGTAAGTGCTTGACTTACAGGGGTTACCCGGTTGGGGTTGTAGCGGGGACAGGATTCGAACCTGTGACCTTCGGGTTATGAGCCCGACGAGCTACCAGCTGCTCCACCCCGCAATGTATTTTTAATACTGGTATTATCTATGTCAATTCCCCGTGAAGGGGGATGCAAAGATAAGCCTTTTTGAATTCCCTGCAAAGAAAAGTGGATTTATTTGTAAATATTTTTTCCAGGGAACAAAAAAACTCGGCTTCAGGGTCTTTCCAATCAATCTGATGGCGAATAATTCCTCTTCAGGGACGGTTGCAAACCTCTATGGGATCGGGAAGGAAAAATTTCAGAAAAACGGAACGGGAAGTTGCGCTGTCGCCCGGCAAAAACAACAGTTCCGTGCCAAATTCACTGGCTTCTCCCCGGCTGTCCCCGTTTCCAGGCGGGCAGGTCAGGTCGGTCAGGCGAAAGGGATGGGCATTTTGGGCCTCATTCAGAGGCAGGTAGCCAACGCGCTCAGGGTGCCTGAATCCGCCATAATTGGCTACCAGGAAGGGCGAGGTTTTCAGCCCGCAGTTGCAGCGGATTTCGATCAGGGTATTTTCCCTCACCTTGTAACTGTGCCCGCTGGCGCGCATTCTGGCCCCATCGCTCAGGGTGACCGTGCATTTTACCCCGTTTTGCTCCTCCACAAATACCCGGGTTTTGCATCCTGCCAGACTCAGGATCAGCCAGGGCAGAGCAATAACCCAAAGAATTGATTTTAATCCCTTCCTCATTCCAGCACAATCTTGCTGACTTCGCTTTTTCCCCCGCTGATTACCCGCAGAAAATACAGTCCTGCTGCAAATCCACTCACCTCAATCTGGCCCGATTCGCCTCCGATCGTATTCCAGCTACCCAAAACCTTCCCTTCAGGACTCAATAAAAGCAGGGAAAATTCTTTCCCTGATAAATTTTCGAAATGGAGCACCCCCCTGGCCGGGTTAGGAAACCAACGCACTGGGGAATTTTCCGGCAAATTTGCCTCAAAATGACCCTCCTGTCCCGGATTTGGATCCACCGCCAGGGTTTGCAGGTTGACGGTGGCTTTGCTTACAGCATATCCGCAGCCATCTCCGCCAAAAAATTTACCCTGAGCCTTTCCCTGAAAAGCCGAAAAATTAAGCAGGATCAAAAAGATCGCTGAAATGATGAATCTTGCAAGAGGTTGTGATTGAATAAGTTTCATGGGTTGAGTTAATTTAAGGGTTGATCAGGGAGCAGTGCGGACAAACCGAACTGCATCATCGAAATAGCGGGTATTATAAAATGCCGTGGCCACAATGCGGGAAGATACCTGCAGGTTGGGTTGGGTGGGATTGGGAAAGTTGAAGGCGCCCCCGCGGTAGCCGCCTCCCACCGCATGGTCCACCCCGATTCCGGTTGTGAATCCGGGCCAGTCGGGATTGTCTGCATTGCCAAGGGCATTCAGATTGCCGTCGCCATGACTGCCAGTAAAGCCACGCCCTTCGGGCCTGCCAACAGAAACGGCTCTTTCCCAGCAATGTCCGCTGAGTTCGAAAAGGCCCCAATAGGAGGCCCCCGAGGTCACCCGGCCCGTGTTGGCAGGATGGGCGGCAAAAATGCCCACCCTGACTGGGGCGTTGAAACCAATGGTCGTGCTGTACCAGGCATTGCCTGCGGTGGTGCTGTAATTGACTCCAATGGCTTCATTGAGGCCATTCTGATTCGTGATGGTAAAATAGCTGCTGGTCGCAATGTTTGTATTGCCCCAGGCATATTCGTCGGGCACAGGCAGAGAAGGTCCCCGCGCCGCCTTTTCGAACTCGAATTCCGTCATGGGGCGCAGCCCTGCCCAGTCGGCGTAGGCAACGGCATCGTACCACTCCACATAGGTAGAGGGCAGGCAGGGCGTAATGGTGGTCATATTGGGCCAGGTGCCTGTGATGTTGTAGCGGGTGGTCCCGAATCCGCCGTGACTGGTGGAATAATTGAGCGGATCGTAGCGATTGAGGAACTGAGCGGAATCAATTTCATTCAAAAATTCGACGTATTGTCCCTGGGTGATTTCATATTTCATGCAGTAAAACGCCTGAAAACCCTTGGGAAAGGTCGCGGGCAGAGTTTGGGTGGTCAGATCGTTGAAATCGTCGGTCGAAACGCCTGGCAGGGAAAAAAGGCCGTCGTTGGCCATGCCGTTGGTATTGCGGTTGCCCACACTCCCGCTGCCTCCACCTCCCAGGGTCAGGGCCCCTTCCGAAGTAATTTGCAGGGCATTTCCACTGATTCCATCCTCAAACTGACCGTATTCCGCACTTGTGCTTCCATCTCCCAGCCAAAAGCTTCCGCCTGGAACATAGACCATTTCAATGGCATGGGCTGCGATTTCCACCGTGGCGTTGTCGGCCAGGCCATCCGTGCCGTAATCCCAGCGCAGTTCTACATTGGCCAGACTGAAATTGCCGCTGCCAGTCCCCGAACGATAAATAAAGACTCCTTTTCCGTCGGACGAAGTATTCACGGTGCCAGCCAGGGGAATCACGTGTCCGTCATTGGTGCCATCCACATAATGCAGGGTCGCATGGCTCCAGGCTCCATTGCTGCCCGTGGGCCGATATTTGAGAAAGACCCAGGCTGCATCGTGGTTTTCAACATCCAGCCAGGAGTTTTCCCAACTCAGGGTAAGGCTGATCATGGCGAAATCCTGGGTTGCATCTGAAGAGCTGAGGGTGAGATTGGAAACCTGAATGTTATTGGCGAGCAAAGGTGAAGCCAGCCAGGCAAGGCAAAGGAAGGTGATGAGTTTGTGAATCATGATGGGTGCAAAGTTGTTTTTAAAGGTTCCGCTTTCTTAAATATAATAATCCTGATTCAATATATCCGCATTTCCGTGGATTCGAAAAGCGTACCTGATGCCTGAATTCTGATCCAGGGTTGTAAAATCTGCCATGAAAAAAATGTGAATTTGACCTGGAATGGACTCCATCCGTTCCCCTTCCCTCGTTTATTCTTTAGAAATCCCGTAAATTGGACTGGAAATAAATTCAAACCATGAAACGGATATTTTCTCTCTCTTTTCTGCTCCTGCTCGCTTTTTTCTCCTTTGCCCAATCTCCTGGCGACATTCAGGTGGTGGAAGTCATGCAAAATCCTGCCGACCTGGCCGACGCAGTAAGCGAATGGTTTGAAGTGCGCAATACCACCAATGCCGCCATTGACATGAACGGGTGGATTATCCGCGACAAAGATCTTGATCTGGATACCATCAATAACGGCGGTCCCCTGATGATTGCGGCCGGGGGATATCTGGTTTTTGGGGTAAATGCGGACACGGCCACCAATGGAGGCTACCACGTGGATTATCAGTGGTCGTCTGGCAGCACGGCCATTGGCAACGGCATCGATGAAATGATTATCGCCCTGCCCAACGGAACCGTGATCGACAGCATTCAGTGGGATAACGGACTGACTTTCCCGGACCCTAATGGAAAGTCCATGGTTTTTACGGGTTGCGATGGTGACGATAATGCAATTGGATCCTTTTGGGTGGAAGCGACTTTGCGGGAGCCCAGCTTCGCCATGAACGGAAATACAGACAAAGGTTCGCCCGGAACTGCCGGGATTTTTCAATCAGCGCCGGGCACCAACCTCACCACGGGTGGCACGGATGCATCCTGTGGAGCCAATGCTGATGGCAGCGCCTTTGTGCATATCAAAGGGTGCGCCGGACCCTATACTGTGCTCTGGTCCAATAATGCGACCACAGACACCATTACCAACCTCGCCGCAGGCACCTACGTGGTGACCGTGACCGATTCGGGTAGTGTGACCTACACGGATACCGTGGTGGTGGGATCTGCAGGACAAATTTCCACCAGCGGCACGGTTACCCCCACGGCCTGCGGCTCCAACAGCGGGGCCATTGACCTGACCGTGGCTGGAAATGCGCCTTTTACCTTCTTGTGGAATAATGCAGCCACCACTGAAGACCTCATGAATCTTGCGGCTGGAAACTACATCGTGACCGTAACCGATTCAGGTGGTTGCACCGCCAAAGACACCTTCACCGTTTCACAGGTGGGTGGGATCAACTCCCTTTCTTTCGTGCTGACTCTGATCAGTTGTGCAGGCGGGGCCAATGGCGCCATTGACCTGACCGTAAGCGGCGGGACCAGTCCCTTTACCTACAGCTGGAGCAATTCTGCCACCACCCAGGATATTTCGGGTCTGAGTGCAGGCACCTTTGTGGTAACTGTCACAGATAATAACGGTTGCGCCCTTTCTGATAGTGCCACATTGAATGATCCCTTGCCCCTTTCTCTCAATTTCGCAGCCACGGATGCAAGTTGCCCGGGGGTCAGCAACGGGGCCATCGACCTGACGGTCACGGGGGGAACTGCCCCCTACACCTATGTATGGAATAACTCGGCCACCACCCAGGATATTTCGGGTCTGGCACCTGGCGCATATAACGTCACCGTGACCGATTCCAAAGGTTGTACTGCCATGGGTTCTGAGAACGTGGGCCAGGGAAGCGGATTTA
Organism: Bacteroidia bacterium; assembly: GCA_020635905.1. Classification (GTDB taxonomy): domain Bacteria; phylum Bacteroidota; class Bacteroidia; order J057; family JADKCL01; genus JACJYV01. Next base: position 225,252 of record JACJYV010000002.1, on the reverse strand, counting down.
CCCTGACCATGAGTTCCACGCCTGAGCACAATTCAAACATGGATGCGACTGCGACTGCCACCCCATCAGGCGGCAATCCTCCCTATACCTATGCCTGGAGCCCGGGTGGAGGAACCACCCAGACCATTTCCAACCTGAGCGGCAATCAATCCTATACCGTGACCGTAAACGACGCAAATGGCTGCTCCGCGACAGATTCCGTTTCGCCCGGGGTGGTAATCGGCCTGACAGAGGATATTTTGTCCCAAATTCAGATTTACCCCAACCCGGCAAAAGATCAGGTTTCCATCGAAACTTACTTCATTCCTGAGAAAATCACCCTGCATGACGCACTGGGCAGGGTCCTGATTGAAGTTCTTCCGGATTCGAAACTTACTACCCTGCAAATTTCGGGGATCGGGAAAGGCCTCTATTTTCTGAAAATCCAATACCAAAACAATTCCGTTTCCTCCAAATTATTGAGGGACTGAACTTTTTAAACAAATCTTACCCTCCTGAGTGGTGGAATGAATTAATTTTGTTTTTATCTTTGATCAGACCAACTCCATTTTAACAATCAGGCCAATTTAAAAATTGGTCGAAGTGAAAATATCTTTCAAGAATCAAATCCAACAGTTTTTCCTGTCTGAAAAATGCAGGAAGCGGTTTCTTTTGGTTTTGATTTTGCCCTTTTTTCTTCCCCTTTTTAATCCCCTGAAATCCCAGGGATTTCCCTGTGACCTTACCGTTCCACACATAGTGGTCAACCTGACCGGCCAGCCTGCAGGTACATTTTCCATTCCACAGACCTTTCGCCAGGGAAGCTGCTGCGGATTACCCACCCCGCTCATCACCTGCATGGTTTTTGAAATTACCCTGGATCCGGGTGCAGTGGGTTTTTCGATTCACATTGACACCGGGGTTGTGGTGGATTCTTTCAAGGTAAACTGCTTTTTTACCCTGCTGGAAGATTCCGTTTACTGCGCTGCCGGGGGAGGGACCTATTACGCGACCTTTTGCCGCTCGGGGGTCAACCCCTATGCCTTTACCATCACCTCTATTCCCGGCATGCCAGCGCTGCCACCCTTTGATTCGGTCAGGGTGGGTTGCGATCTTCAGTTGCAGGGAGTTTCATTTGATTCAACGTCCATTGCCTGGCAATCCATTTCGCCCGGCCCGCCCGGAACCTGGAATCACCTGCTGAGCGATACTTCCAGTTGGAACCCGATCCTGATACCAGACGGTTCCGCCCCCTCCAACATTGATTACCAGGTATGTGGTGTGTCCCCGGGTGGCGCCTGCACCATGGTTGCCACCTATTGCGATACCATCAGCATCCACGTTTATGACAGCCTGCAGGTGGCTGTATTTCCCGGGGACACGACTTTCTGTGCTGCGGATTCGGGAATCTGGCTGCGCACCACGGTGGCTGGGGGAGACAGTAATTATACCATCGTCTGGCGGGATGGAATGGGGAATGTATTGGGGAATAATGACTCTCTGTTTGTGACCCTGCCCGACAGCTACTCAGTTACGGTTTCGGATGGAATGTCCAATTCACTTTGCCCGGCCCAGACAGTGAGTGTAAAAGTGGCGAAATCGCCTTTGCTCAGCATTCCTGCCGTAACGCAAAACCCAACCTGCAATGGATTTTCCAACGGACAGATTCAACTAACCCCCTCGGGAGGATTGGGCAATCTGGCTTTACTCTGGTCAAATGGACCCACCACATCCTCCATTTCCGGCCTTCCGGCCGGGGGATATTCGGTCACCGTGACCGATTCTGTGGGTTGCACCCTCACGGATTCCTTTACCCTGACGGAGCCGGGTCCTTTGGCCATTTCAATCCTGGCAACCCAGGTTTTATGCAATGGGGATTCCAATGGAATTCTGGAAGCCCTGATTTCGGGCGGAACCCCGCCCTACACCCTGTTGTGGAATACGGGCGCGGCAAGCGCCCTGATTGATTCCCTACCTGCGGGCACCTACATCCTTGACGTGACCGATTCTTTGGGTTGCCAGCTCAGTGATACCACTCAGTTGATTGATCCTTTACCCCTGGCTCTCAGCAATCTGGTGCAAAATGTGCTTTGCTTTGGCGACAGCAACGGAGGAATTGACCTGACTCCCTCAGGTGGAATCCTGCCCTATGCCTTTTCCTGGTCCAGCGGCGACACCACGGAAGATCTCACCGGCCTCATGGCCGGACCTTATTCAGTGGAATTGTCAGATTCCAACGGGTGTATTTTGCTGGATTCCTTTTATGTTCCCCAATCTCAGGTCCTGTCCCTGAGCACGGCCCTCAGCCAGGTTGCCTGCAATGGAGACAGCACGGGTGCCATTGATCTGGTGGTGAGCGGAGGTGTGCTGCCTTACACCTTTAGTTGGTCGAACGGCGCAATTACCGAAGACCTGAATACACTTCCAGCCGGATTATATTCTGTTTTGGTGACAGATTCCAATGGTTGTATGGGGGCTTCTTCCTGGCAGATTACCGAGCCTTCGGCCCTTGCCCTCAGTTGCATGGTCATGGATGTCCTTTGCAATGGAGACAGCTCCGGGGCACTCGATGTGTCCGTCAGCGGGGGATTTGCACCCTATAAATTTCTGTGGTCCAATGGGGCTGCTACAGAAGATCTGAGCGGCATTCCATCCGGCAATTACACCCTTACCCTGACCGACTCTGCAGGCTGTGTTCGGGTTGACTCCTTCCTGATCTCTCAGGCGGTCACCATCCTTCTCACCGCAGTTACCACTCCCGCACTTTGCAATGGAGATACCTCGGGCACCCTCGATCTCACGGTTTCAGGTGGCCAACCCCCATATACCTACCAATGGTCCAACGGGGCCAGCACCCAGGATCTAACCAACCTGCCGCCCGGGATGAATGTTGTAATGGTCACTGATTCCAATGGATGTGTTGCGACGGATTCTTTTGTGGTTTTGGCAAATCTGAGTATTTCATTGAGTTATTCCCTGGTTCCCAATCTCTGTGCGGGCGACAAAATGGGATCGATAAGTGTAACTCCCTCAGGAGGAACCCCGCCCTACAATTATAACTGGTCGAATGGGTCCACTCTTTCGAATCCGGGCGGCTTAACCGCCGGAGTTTACACCCTGATCGTTCATGACTCGGTGGGTTGCTTTCATACCGAAACTTACACCCTGACCGATCCTGACAGTCTGTTGATTCAGTTTCAGGTTGCAGATGCGTCCTGCCTGACCGAAAGCGATGGCTCCATCCTGGGATTGATCAGCGGGGGGACCCCGCCGCTCCAGTACCTCTGGTCTGACGGACAGACCAATTCCCTGGCCGTAGCCCTGGCGCCCGGCCTGTACATGATCATCGTGACCGATTCCAATGGATGCCAGGATTCGGCCTGGGCTGTGGTGAGCACACCCCTGCCTCCCAATATCTTTGCCGGGGCCGACACCCAGCTTTGTGCAGGTACGTTGTCCCTTTCGGGTACACCCATCCCCTCGGGCATGAGCGGACTGTGGACGGTAAGCCCGTCGGGCCCGGTTTTTTCTGCCGCGACTGCGGCAGCCACCCAACTGACCAGCCCCGTGGGGCAGTTTGAGGTCGTCTGGACCGTTTCCCAGGGCAATTGTGTCTGGTCTGACACCCTGATTCTGATTTCAGATTCCTGCCCGCCTGCGGATCTGGTCATGCCTACTGGTTTTACCCCCAATCAGGACGGCAGCAACGATTATTTCATCATTCAGGGTATTGAAAATTATCCCGAAAATGAATTCCAGGTAATCAGCCGCTGGGGTAATGTGGTGTATTCCCGTGAAGGTTATCTGAATGAATGGGATGGCCGCAATAACGGAGGTCAGCCCCTGCCCGACGGCACCTATATGGTCATCCTCAAGCTCAATAATGGCGAACAGCCTCTCCAGGACTTTGTAGATCTCAGGCGATGAAGCGAAAATTCCATATCGTCCTGTGGTTGTTCCTGCTTTGTGGAGGAATTGGACTGAAAGGTTGGTCCCAGCAGGACCCTATGTTTTCCCAGTACATGCTCACCGGGCATTATCTCAATCCGGGCTATGCGGGTCATGGCAAATGGATGCAGATGAATTTCCTTCACCGCAGCCAGTGGCTGAAGGGGAGGGGGGCTCCCACCACCCAGGTTTTTTCGGGCGAGGGCCCGGCCAAAAATTCAGGCCTGGGCCTGGGTTGGATTGTCTTGAATGACCACATAGGTGTGACCAACCGCGTTTCCCTTTCAGGGGATCTGGCTTTTCACCTCGGCAATCCCAAAGGGATGCGCTACAGCCTGGGCCTGCGCCTGGGCGGATCGTGGTACCGTTCGGATTTTACCCAACTTACCTATTGGGATCAGAATGATGTGGTTTATGCGGACGGGGTCAATAATACCGTTTTGCCCAATCTGGGGGCTGGATTTTTCATGCATACCGACCGATTTTATGCCGGATTCTCTGTGCCGCAGATCATCAGTTACGATCCCGCCCAAAACTTCAGCGTGCAGGCCGAAGGCAAGCCCCTTCCTCAACTCAGAAGACATTACTACCTCACCTCAGGCCTGGTGGTCAAATTGTCTGAAGACGTGCAATTGAAACCCTCCTTTTTGCTCAAGTATGTAGAGGGCGCCCCCCTGGAAGCAGATCTGAATCTATCTGTCTTTTTGCGCAATCTGGTGGAAGTGGGCGCAACCTACCGCACAGGCGACGGTTTTCTGGGCATGGTCATGGTGCGCCTGGGACCGCAGGTGCGGCTGGGCTACGCCTTTGATTACTCCCTCACTGCTATGCGTATGTTTACAGTGGGTTCCCACGAGATTTTCCTCAGCCTCGACCTGGGCAAAGAAAGACAGAAGTTTAAGTCGCCGCGGTATTTCTAGGCTGGATTAAATTCCCCAGGCAGGAACTTAAAAAAGGCAAGTTCGATCACATCGTTAAAATCAGGGTTGGTGGGGTGATTGGCCAGAAATGTTCTTACATTTTTCAAGATGGTCCTCTTCCAGGCAAAAAATTCCTCTTCTGGTTTCGTTTTACGGACAAATTCCTCCACATCCTTTTGGAAATAACCCCAATCTCCATTTCCTGAGAATAGTTTAAATGAATCGTTCAGGTTATTTTTCAGGTCATTCAAATAACTGATCCTTCTTTCTATCAATTCATCCCGGTTTAATTCGCAACCATCTATAGTATAAAGGAAACGAGGGTCAGATGATTGCAACCTGGAATTTATGTCAAATGAGAATTTTTCTTCCAGATCTTCCTCGAATTCGGGATGGATCATTTTTGGCTTTTCCTTATTGGCATAAGATTGAACGTTTTGTTGCAGATCAGGCAAACTCTCTCCCTTATATTCAGCCCTTTCTCCCTCAATGTCGAAACAATTCCCCTTTTTTACATTGCACTCTGCACACGCCAGGAGCAAATTATCCCAGCTGAACGAAAGCCAGAAATAAGCATAAGTGGCATCGCATTTCTTTACCTTTTTGTTGCGCTTGGGCCTGTAATGTTCTACATGCCTGGCAGTATCCAGTAATTTCTTTTCACAAAAAGCACACTTCTTATGATAAATTCGATCGAGTGCATCTTTGACGTCTTTTCCCTTGTATAAATGATCCTTGCTTGAATATGCTTTATTGGCCACATTGGACTGAAAGGCTTCAATTCTGTCCTTATCCAACAGAGAAGCGGGTACTTTGGTCAAATCCTTTTCAACCCTGATCATTTTCCCTTGCGCAATTCAGCCAGTTGAGCCCTGACCTTTTTCATCACATCTTCGTCCACCATACCCGGGTTGGTTCTGATCTCCTCGGCAATCTGATCGTGAATCTTTTTGTAAACGTAGTCGTCGCTGCTGAATTTCTGCAAATCCTCCTCATCCGCAGCTTTGGCCATGGCAGAAGGCAATCCAAAAAGCGGCGAGGTGAGAATGCTGTTGGCAGTATATTCTGAAATATCCTTTAAGGGTTCAGAGATCTTGGTTACCCCGTCTTCCTTGTACAAACGATAAAATACAGCATCGTCTGAAGCGCCCAGCACCACCGTGGGACTATGCGTGGTAAAAAACCACTGGATTTTGGGGAACCAATCCCGCAGTTTGCGCACAATCTGGTATTGCCATTTGGGATGCAGGTACAGCCCGATTTCATCTACCAGCACAATCCCTTCAAATTCCTGAATAGATTTCACCTGGGGCTGGTTGGTGGCCAGTCTGGACAAAAGATCACACACCCAGGAAACCACGCTTCTGTAACCGTCTGAGAGTTGGTTGAATTTGACTGAGGTCCCCCTTTCAAGGAAGAAAACCCCCTCAGAAGAAACCTCAATGGTGACATTCTCGTCCAAAACATTGACCAGAATCTCCTTAGCAACTTCCAGATTCAGGGATTCCTTTCCATTCCCTTTGTCCCTAAATTTTTCTAAATCTCGGGTATAGAGATCTTTGAGCCATAAAATGGGATCATTCAAGACGGAATTCTGATCAAATAAGGTCAGGTAACCCAGGGAGTCTTCCTGGGTGTTGCCAATTCTGTTTCTGTGCACGCCGTAGGCGAAGAAATCCTTTAGGGTTTCGTCGTGTTTTCCATTTTCCATTGAAAATGAAAATACCAAACCATTGGTTAGCATTACACTTGCCTGAACTTCATTTTCACTTTCCTTAATGAAATCGACGATTCTTCCTACTTTTTTTGACCCTTTTAAGGCAAGGGCAATTCCTTGAAGAAACAGGGTTTTTCCATCACCATTTTCTCCCAAAAAGTAAATTTCCTTTTTTAAGCCCAAATCCAGAATCTCAATTAATGAAATTGAAAAAAGGGAATGAATGGTTATTTTATCAATTTTTGCAGTGGGATGACTATCTTCAATAGTAAAGTTTATTGGGTCAATAATTCTAAAACTTTGAATTACAACAGGAAAGGATCCATTGATGTCTAGGTATTTTATTAGGCCATCAATTAAATACTTTTCAACCTTAATATTCCCGACACGCTCTAAACTTTTTCCATGGAGAAGATTGTTTTCAAGATGACCCAAGGTTTCAAATCCTGTTCTGTTAAATATTCCGTTGGCTAATAATTTTACTTCCTCCTGTGTAAATATGGACCCTGGGTTCCTTCCAGGGACTGCAATACTAAAGGCCCTGTTTATCAAGGTCAAAAATTCCTCAGCCGTTATCTCTAAAAAAACCTGACTCATATCTTCAGCAAAAAAACAGGGGACTTCCGCCCCCTGCTAATTTAAGATTTATATTCATAAAGCTGACAGCTGATCGCCGAAAGCTATTCGCTCTCCTACAATTTACTCAGCAACTCAGTTTTCTTGGCGTTGAATTCTTCCTCCGTGAGTACCCCCATGGATTTCAATTCGCCCAGTTCCTTCAGCGTTTTCATCACTTCGTCGCGGCTCATTTGCTGGGCCCCGCCTCCCTGATTCTGGTTTTGCTGGTTCTGCGGCTGATTTTGTTGTTGATTCTGCATGTTTTGCATCATCATATTGGCCATCATCATGCTGGCCATGTCCATGCCGGGCTGGGCCATTCCGCCCCCGTTTTTGGCGGCATCTTCCATGGATTTGGCGGCCTGAAACTGGGTGAAACGATTCATATCGCCCACCATGTTCATCTGGGTATTTTTGCGCAGGAATTCGTTGACTTCAGGAGGCAGGGTGATGCTCTGAATTTGGAAATCGGTGATTTCCAAACCAAATCCGTGGAAGTACTCGTCGATGCGGGGCTTCAGGGCTTTGGCAAATTCAGACTTATTGGCCTGCAATTGTACGAAACTCAGTCCTTCGCCGGCCATTTCGGCCACCACTTCTGTGAATTTATCAATCAGTTTGCCACGCAGGGTGGGAGCGAGCTCCTCAACCGTCACTTTGGGGTCTGTGCCTGCAAATTCGCGGAAGAAATTGACGGCGTCAACCACCCGGAAATTGAAAGCGCCAAAGGCGCGGATTTCCACCTGGCCAAATTTGGCATCAGGAATATACACGGGGGACGGAGTACCCCATTTATTATCGACAAACTGTCGGGTATTGATGAAGTAAGCGTCACATTTGAAAGGTGACTCAAAGCCGTATTTCCAGCCGCGGAGGTCGGACAGGATGGGCATGTTGCGGGTGGTGAGCTCGTGGCGGCCGGGTTGGTACACGTCGGCAGCTTTGCCCTCATTGATGAAAAATCCAACCTGAGATTCACGCACGATCAGTTGAGCGCCCATTTTGATCTCCTTGTCCTGGTCAGGATATTTCCAGAGAATGGTGTCGCGGGAGGGGTCAACCCACTCAATGATGTCGATGAATTGTCCTTTGATAAAATTGAATAATCCCATTTTTGTTTGATGTTAATTTGAATGATCCATTGTCCCCTTACGGAAAAACAATCCATAAGTTGGAAAAAGCATTACAATATAGCCAAAGTTTGGGAAAAATAATCCCGGATTGAAGGTAAAGTGTTAAATGCAGGGAAGGGTTGCCCGCTGAGATTCACAGGGTTACCCGGGAAACTCCCCTCAAACCGCCCGTCAGACGAAATTAATCCTCCAGACTTTCCTGCTCAGAATGCAGCAACTGGCCAGTTGAACTGAAAAGCAGTTCGGTTTCCACACCGTTGCCTTCCAGATCCACTTCGTAAACGGTTACTTCGCCTTCCACTACTTCTGAGGCTTCCATGAAGGAAAGCTCGGGGAAATGGGCGCTGATATAACTGGCCACTTCCACTGGCAGTTCGTCCTCTTTCAGACCACGTTCCACTACCAGAATATTTCCACTAAGGTCGTATTTGACTTCAGATTCCAGTCCGTTGACCGTGAATTCGCATTCGAAACCATCGTCTTTTACAGCCCAGTCCAGATTTTGAGCATCGGGAAACATGACTGCAAAACTGCCTTTCAGGGCTTGGGGAACCTCCCGGGGTTGGGCAAAAGCAGAACTGAAGGCCAGCAGAAAGAGGCAGGCCAGGGAAACAGAAAGTATCGTGGTAGAGAATTTCATTTTAATTGGATTTGTACCGTAAGATTAAAGATAAGGGAATTTTCCCTAAAAATCCTCAATATCTAATGCAATCCTGCCAAAATTCCGCCTGGAATATTTGCCCTGCGCATCAACTTAAGTGGTCAAGGGTCACGCAATCCCGATAGCTATCCGGGACCGCAAAGGGGGTGTTTTCCGTGTTTCGGGGGTTGAAGGGGGCAAAGATCGCAAAGCTTTCGCATAGGCGTCAACTTAAGTGGTCAGGGGTCACGCAGAGGTATATCAGAGAAATTACCCTGTCTGATTTATTTTTTGCGGTAATCCGCCGACTGGCTGTTGGTATGCAAATAAGAATTGCCACGCACCACCTCCAGAATGGCTTCCAGAAAGCGTTCCAGATTCATTTCGTAATCTTTGAGGTAAAATTTCCGGCTGCCCGGCACTTCCTCCGCCCACAACTCCAACTCGGTTTCGGTCAGGTGAATTACCACTTCCCCGCTGTGCCGGGCGGCGCCCCGCGCTTCAGCCTGCAGACGCACCTGCTTTTTGGGCAACAGATACAGGTCCGTACCCCGAAACAAATTCCGGCCCCGCAGGTGACGCAGGGCCTGCCTGACTTCGTCCATTCGTTCGGCTATTGCTTCGCTTTGCATATTCAGTTTCAGAAATTACCTTAAATATAGACAAATGGATGGATTTGCCTTTCACCCTTCCCGTTTGGGCTCCACCAGAATCACCTGTTCCCGGTCCACCACCACCGCACCTGCCGCATCTCCCTTGCGCTTGCGCACATGCTTGCGCGGCGTGTAGCTCACAGGCACCAGGGTATCCGTTTTGCGTTTGGAAAAAAAAGCCGCCAATGCCGCCGCAAATTCCAGCACAGGTTTGGGCAGCGGTTTGCCCTGAGGATTACGCACCACCACGTGCGAACCCGTCACATCCTTGGCATGCAGCCAGATATCCTCCTTGCGGGCCTGATGCAGGGTCAGTTGATCGTTATTTTTGGCGTTGCGGCCCACCCAGATCAGGTAGCCATCCTTTTCAAATTCCAGAAAAGGACTTTTCTGGTTTTTGCCCCCCTTTTTACCTGCTTCCAGTTCGTCGGCAAAGGATTTGCGAAACTTGCGCAACGACTTCATGGGCGTAATGTCCACCCCTTCCCCACTCAAAGCCAAATCCGCGGGACGCGGCAGCGCCTCAAATTCTTCCAGCAATTCCATTTTGGGAAATAATTCCTCCTCCAACTGCCCAATCTGTATGAGCAAATGCTTTACCTGGCTTTTGCGCTTTTTTTGTTTGAGAAAATACCTTTCCGCATTCTTTTGTGGATTCAGCCGTGGATCCAGTTTGATTTCAATTTGCCCGTTGGTATAAAAATCAAATAATTCCACCTTCTCCTGATTGGGCTTCAGGGCATGCAGGTTGGCCATCAGCAATGAGCCAATTTCCTCTGAACTGCGGCTGTTTTCAATCAGTTCAATGCTTTCGCGGTAACGTGCAATCTGGCCTTCAAGCTTTTTTACCGGGGCTTCCAGCGATTTTCTGGCCTCGTCATACTGCTTTTCGTAAAAATATTGCAGGCTCCAGGCCCGGAGAAACAGGTCCAGGCCTTCTTTGATATTGCCTTCCAGCGGAAAGGATTGTCCGTCCAGGGGATCAAAAAGCAAAAACTGGATTTTGCTTTTCTTTTTTCTCAGGAAATAACCCTCTGTTTGGGCAACGTCCACCGTATCGTCCAGGGCTTTTTGGGGGGATTCTCCTGCATCAATCAGACGGTCGAGGCGCTCTGCAAAATTGCCATCCAGCACCGGACAAATCTCCCGCAGGGAGGCTGCCAGATCCACAGGATCCACTTCCTGATCTGCCTGCCATTGCCCGCCTTTCTCGACGAAATCCCAGTCCAGTTCCAGGTTATTGCGGAAAATGGATTTCACTGTCCTTTGCTCCCTGTACAGCACATTGGACTGGATGCCATGCATTTTCAGCACCAGATCACGCTGCCCAAACTGCAGGATCAGCACCCGCTCGTAGGGTACCACCCGTACGTGGGTGAGCGGGTAGCCCACCACATCCTGAAACAGGGGCAGCACATTTTTGCGTGCCTTGTGGTATTCGTCCTGGGGCCAGATGTAGGGCAGGGGACCACCACATTTCACCTTCAGGAACAGTTGAAAATCAGGGGCGCCCAGCCCGATCACCAATTCGTTTTTCTCCTGGGTAAAGCATTCCACCACCTCCCCGCCCAGTAGGTGGGCGCGGATAAAATCTGCCAGTTGAACCAGGGTATAATGATGGATATGCATCTCAGAAAATCAGACCACAAAGTAAGTATATCTTCCCCAAACTTCCTTCCCAAAGACCAAAGTGGTACGCGTGCTTTGCCCAAATCCAAAATTCCCAACAGGAACTAACAACTAACAACTCAGAACTAATCACCTGTAACCACCAACAACAAAACCGTTATAAGCATACAACACAGGAATTATGTAAATTGCCCGCAAACCAAATCCCCCTGCCTTCGGCAGGAAGTCAAATTGCAGATGACCGCAAAAAAGAAAACCCCGGAAACCCGCCAACCCCTGATCCTGGCCCTCGAAACGGCCACCTCGGTCAGCTCTGTGGCCATCTTTGCCGGGCCTGAATTACTGGGCAACCTCGAATTTTTTGGCCAAAACCGCCACGCCCGCCTGCTCACTCCCATGGTCAACACCCTGTTGCATGACCTGGAATTGCAGCCCGCGGACTTGTCCGCGGTGGCCGTATCCAAAGGACCGGGCAGCTATACGGGTCTGCGGGTGGGAGTTTCCACGGCCAAAGGATTGTGCATGGCCCTTGATATACCCCTCATATCCGTGGGTAGCCTCGACGCCCTCGCCAGCGAGGTCGTTCCCCTGGCCACCGAACTGGGCGCCCAAATCGTACCCATGATCGACGCCCGCCGCATGGAAGTTTATACCGCCACCTTCGACGCTCAGGGCCAGCGCCTCACCGAAGTGGAGGCCGTGGTGGTGGAAGAAAATTCCTTTGCCGACCTGCTTGAATCCGGGAAAGTCATATTTACCGGCAATGGCGCCGCCAAATGCAGAGAAATTCTCCAACACCCCAACGCCATCATCCTCGACCACAACCTGTCCACCGCCCGCGGCATGGGTCGCAATGCCTGGACCAAATTCCAAACCTCAGAATTCGCAGATCTGCTCACCTTTGAGCCCTTTTACCTCAAAGAATTTGTAGCCATAGTTTCAAAAAATAAACTGATATGAAAAATTCCCTCCTTCTCCCCGCCCTCCTCTTTCTGAGCCTGGCTCTGTTTTCCTGCATGGCAGGCGACATTGATAGCATTCACACCGTTTCCCCCCAGGGAAACCGCGAAATCACCATTTCAGGCTCCAAAACCTTCAAACTGGATCCCATCATGGTCACCTGTCTGGTCAAAACCGAAAAAGGGGAAAAAGACTTTTCCTTCGAATTCGTGGCTGCCGACCTCAATGCCGAGACGGTGGAAATTGAGTGGCGCGACAACGATAAATGCTTCCTTACCTTCAAACAGAAAGACGGAGGCAAAAAAATCCAGCATGTGGATGTCACGGACGGCCAGGTGGCCGTCCGTCAGGAAATCGAACTCAGCGACGAAAGCAAAGAGTTGCTGGAAAATTTACACTAGGCCATGTCTGTCCAACTCATCCCCCTCAACCGCTTCAACTGGGAAGAAGTCATCTCCCTCCAACCCGCCCCCGGACAGGAGGAATTCCTTCCCTCCAACCTCTTTTCCATTGCCCAGTCCAAATTCGATCCCGGCTGCACCCCCCTCGCCATCCAGAAAAACGACCGCACCGTGGGTTTCGCCATGTACTGCAACTGGAACGGCGTCTGCTGGATCAACCGCATCATGGTCGATCAGGAATCACAGCAGCAGGGCGTGGGCAGCAAGGCCCTCGAATTGCTGGTCGAACTGCTCACCCGCAAAAAAGATTGTGCCGAAATCCGTGCCTCCATGGCTGTAAACAACATCTGGGCCCAGTACCTATTTTCCAACGCAGGCTTCGAAGCCACGGGCGCCGACGACCACGAAATAATAATGACCCTAAAGCCGCGCAAATAACCAACTATTTCACCGCCCAAACGTACAAAAGACTCCATTTTACAGGCAATTTCGCCACCAACATACAACAAACACGGAGGTACACATGAAAGTCAACGTACCTGATATCAATCTCCCCAGAGTCGTCGTGATTGGCGGCGGATTTGGAGGCATAAATCTCGCCCAGTCACTCAAAGACCAACCTGTTCAGGTGGTCATGTTCGACAAAAACAACTACCACACCTTCCAACCCCTGCTTTACCAGGTAGCCACGGGCGGACTGGAACCCGATTCCATCGCCTTTCCCCTGCGCAAACTCTTCAAACGCTACGAAAATTTCCATTTTCGCATGGCTGAAGTACAGCGCATCGATCCCGAAATCCGGACCGTATTCACCTCCATTGGCAGCATTACCTACGATTACCTCGTGATCGCCACCGGGTCACGCACCAATTTCTTTGGCAATGCCCAGATCGAGCGCCACTGCCTCGGCATGAAAGACATTCCCGAAGCCCTCGACCTGCGCAGCCTCATCCTGCAAAATTTTGAAGCCGCCCTCCTCACACCCGACCTCGAAAAGCGCGAAGCCCTCATGAACTTCGTAGTCGTTGGCGCAGGACCCACGGGCGTCGAGACCGCAGGTGCCCTTGGCGAATTGAAAAACCACATTCTCCCCGCCGACTATCCCGAACTCGACATCCGCAGGATGCACATCCACCTCATCGAGGCTGGCCCGGCCGTACTGGCCTCCATGTCTGAAGAGGCCTCCAAAAACGCAGCCCAGGCCCTCAAAAAGCTGGATGTCAATCTCTGGCTCGACACCAAAGTGGAAAGTTTCGACGGCGAAACCGTTACCACCTCCACCGGCAAAATCCTTCCCTCCTCCACCGTGATCTGGAGCGCGGGCATCATTGGCAACGGCATAGAAGGCGTCTTGCACGCCGCAGGCCGGGGCGGTCGTCTTCGCGTCAACGAGTACAACCAGGTCGAAGGCTACACCAACGTTTTTGCCATCGGCGACGTCTGCCTCATGCTCACCGACGAAAACTACCCCCAGGGACATCCCCAGGTCGCGCCTGCCGCCATTCAACAGGCCCGCCTGCTGTCGCGCAACATCCTCAGCATGATCTTCGGGCGGCCGCAAAAGCCCTTCAAATACTTCGACAAGGGCTCCATGGCCACCATTGGCCGCAACAAAGCCGTGGTGGACGTCAAAAATATCCGCCTCAGCGGCTCCATCGCCTGGCTCGCCTGGATGCTGGTGCACCTCATGTACCTGGCCGGCTTCCGCAACAAACTGGTGGTCTTCATCAACTGGTTCTGGAGCTACCTCACCTACGACAAAGGCACCCGCCTCATCATCCGCCCCTTCAAACGCAAGGCTGTGGAGACCAAAAAGCCCGAAGCTGAGTTGGTGAGTTAGGTAAGGAGATGGCCGGGTTGCTGCCAGAATGGAGTAAAACCGTCCTGCTTAGCGATCTTCGCACTTTCAACCCACGGATCGCGGAAAACGACCTCTTGGCGTCCTTTGCGATACCTAAAAATCACCTGAAGAGAAGCGAATCCCTGAAAGTGGGAGTAATTAAGGTACAATGGGCTTAAAAATTGCCCAGTCACGAATCTCCTTAACACCTTCGGGGGCTGTGCCTGCTGTCCCTGCAACTCCCCGCTACCCGTGTGCCGGTCGTATATCGTCCCCGGCACACGGTTCCCACACCAGCCAAGGCCCAAAACCCAGGCTCTCGCGTTGCGAGAAGCTATCAGCTATCAGCACTCAGCGGTCAGTTTCATCTCCAGGAAATCCCCCTTTGTCAACCAAAACATGATAGCTTGCAGCTTGCAGCCAGAAGCTCGCAGCCTGAACCTTGCAGCTGAGAGAAAATTATTACCTTTGCGCCTGTCATGGCCGTCATCAGACCATTCCGCGCCCTGCGCTACAACGAGGAAGTCATCGCCGACATCAACCTCAAGTTTTCGCCCCTCTTCGACGTGGTGAGCAAAGAGGAATTGGAAAAACTTTACCAAATCCCCAACAACTCCATCCACCTCTCTGTGCCCCGCTCCATGGACGATGCCGTGGCCAAACTCCACCACTGGCGCGAAGAAAAAATCCTGCGCCAGGATGCCCTGCCGGCCATCTACATCTATTATCAGGAATTTTTCCTTTACGGCGAACCCCAAAAATACGTGCGCAAAGGCTTTGTCTCCATGGTTCGCATCCACGATACCGAAAATGCAGGCGACGTGGTCCTCCACGAAGACACCATATCCCACTCCGTGTCCGACCGCATGGAGCTCCTGGAGCGCACCCGCCTCAACGTGTCGCCCACCCACGGGCTCTATTCTGATCCTGATTTTTCCCTCGAAAAACTCATGGACGAATACATGGAGCATCCCCGCTACCAGTACCTCGACTACCAGGGCGTCAACAACAAGCTGGCCATTGTGCAGCACAAAGCCGACATCGACCGCTTCATTGCGGCCATGCGCGAGCGCAAAATCTACCTTGCCGACGGCCACCACCGCCTGGCCAGCAGCCAGGCCCTGCAAAAGAAAATGGGCAACCTGCCCGGAGATCCCATGGTGAACTATCACCTCATGTACCTCACCAACCTCCACTCCGACGACCTGCGCATCCTGCCCATCCACCGGGTACTTCGTACCCCCGGCCACCCCCAGACTGCCAAAGGATTGCTGCGCCGCTTCGACCCCTGGTTTACCATCCAGGACGTATCCAAATCCAAACAACCCCTCTACGAGGAAGTCCGCAGGAAGAAAAACACCTTCGGTCTGGTGGTCGGCGGAAACCAGTACCTGATCTCCCTCCGCCCCGAAACTGATCCCGTGCGCGACAATCCCCTGGCTCTGCCTGAAGCCGTCAAAAAACTCGAATACTCCGTACTTCATTACTTCGTTTTCGACCGCATCTTTGGCATTCCCTATGAGCGCCAGACTTTTTCCCAGCAGATCGAGTACCAGAAAGACTACAGCACCGCGGTGCGGGAAGCCAATGAATCACACGAAGCCGTGGCCTTTATCGTGGGTGGCCTCACCATGGACGACATGATGGCCGTCTGCAACACGGGAGCGCTCATGCCTCAGAAATCAACCTATTTCTATCCCAAAGTAATCTGCGGATTGATTTTCGCATCCATCGACGAAAATGACAATAACACCCCCTTTGATGCTTGCTTCGCAGTCACCACGCCGCAAAGCCCTGCTTCAGGACCTGGAATTACCATTTGAGGTATTCACCCGCGAGGTGGACGAAACCCTGCCCCCCGAAGTGCCCGGGCCTGATGCTGCCGCTTATCTGGCCCGCCACAAAGCCGCCAGTTACGACGACCACGCCCAAAACCGCATCGTCATCACCGCCGATACCATTGTCCTGCTGGGAGAGAAAATCCTGGCCAAGCCCGCCGATTCTGCCGAAGCCCGGGCCATGCTGCTGGAATTATCCGGAAAAACCCACCTTGTCATCTCGGGAGTTTGCTTTCGCTGGAAGGATCATTACCATACCTTTGCCGAAACCACCCGCGTTACATTTCGTCCCCTGTCCGACCAAACCATAGACCACTATATAGAGGTGTACAAACCATATGACAAAGCCGGCAGCTACGGCATTCAGGAATGGATAGGCATGGTGGGCATAGAGCGCATCGAAGGTGACTATTATAATGTAGTGGGATTACCCGTTTCCCGCCTGTATCTGGAACTGGAAAAATTCCGCCAAATGATCTCTTCCAAATGAAAACTTCCCGCTAAAACTTCCGTATCAGCAATCAAAATCGATCAGACATGACCCAGCTATCTGTCAACGTCAACAAAATAGCCCTCATCCGCAACTCACGCGGCGGCAATAATCCCCACCTGCTCCAGGTGGCTCACGACCTGATCCGCTTCGGCGCTGACGGCATCACCGTTCACCCCCGCCCCGACGAGCGCCACATCCGCAAAGCCGACGTGTATGAACTGAAACCCGCCCTCCCGGTCGAGTTCAATGTCGAAGGCTATCCCTCAGAAGAATTCCTGAAAATGATCGAAGAGGTGAGACCGGCCCAGGCTACCCTGGTGCCCGATCCTCCGGGAGCGCTCACCTCCAGTGAAGGCTGGGATACCATTACCCATGCTGATTTTCTCAAAAAAGTGATTGCCCGCATCAAAAAAGCCGGGGTCAGGACTTCCATCTTCATCGAAACCGACCTGGAAATGATCAAGGCGGCTCCCGCCACGGGCACTGATCGCATAGAATTATACACAGGTCCCTACGCCGAACAGTACCACCACGACCGTGAGGCAGCTGTTGCACCCTACCGCGAAGCCGCCAAACTGGCCCATTCCCTTGGACTGGGCCTGAATGCGGGTCACGATCTCGATCTTCACAACCTTCACTGGTTCAACCAGCAGGTGCCTCACCTCGAAGAAGTTTCCATAGGCCACGCTTTGGTTTGCGACGCTCTGTATCTCGGTCTGGAAGAAACCATTCACCGCTACCAGGCCTGCCTGGGCAAAGTCAGGAACACTCCCTGAAACCATCAATCCCTTCCTTTTTCCTTTCGAAATTCTCCTGAATTCCTTAAGTTTGATACTTGGGGATAGTCATTGCGCCATCCTGTAAGGGAAAAGAGAAATTATTTACGGGCCTTACCCAAAACAAACATGGGATACAAACGAATACTTTTTTTGCTTCCGCTGGCCTTTGCCGCATTAATATTTGTTTCAGGATGCGGAAAAAAAGGGTGTACCGACCCTAAAGCGCAAAATTTTGAACCCGATGCCACCAAAAACGATGGTTGTATATACGATCGCGGGGCAACTTCCCTGATCAATGTGGTGGACGATGGCTCCGGCGTGGGCACCGTTACCTGGCGCAACGAGAATATCTATGTGCTCGAGGGATTGGTTTATGTGAACAGCGGCCAGACCCTGACCATTGAGCCAGGCACCATCATCAAATGCAAAGCCGATACCGGCGCAGGCGCAACTGCTCTCATTGTAGCCCAGGGAGGCGTCATCAATGCCAACGGCACCCCCAATTCTCCCATCATCTTTACCGCAGAAAGTGATAACCTCGATCGCAACGACGAGATTGTGGAAGGAACCCGCGGGCTTTGGGGTGGATTGATATTGCTTGGAAACGGACGTCTCAACGCCACCCTCTTTACGGAGCAGTTCGATGGAATCCCCGCCAACGAAACCCGGGGAAAATACGGAGGCCAAAACGATGCCGATAATTCGGGTATCCTCAGCTATGTATCTATCCGCTATGCGGGTGGCAGCATTGGCGGAACCTCCAAACTGGCCGGCCTTAATCTGGCCGGGGTAGGTTCCAGTACGGATATCCACCATGTGGAGGTCATCTTTTCGGGCGACGACGGAATCAGATTTAACGGGGGTGCTACCAGCTCCAAATACATGATCTCCGCCTTCAACGGTGACGATTGCTTCGTTACCGAAAACGGATACCGTGGCAAAGGTCAATTCTGGTTTTCTATCCAGGACGGAATCAAAGGTGAATACGCCGGCGACAATTCAGGCGGTGCGGGTAACCTCTATTCTCACCCTGTGGTTTATAATGCCACCCATATCGGACGGGGCCAGGGAGACAACCTGCCGACTGCCGTTTTCCAGGAAAACACCCAGGGAGAATATCACAACAGTATCTTCATCGACCATGGCAAAGGAATCCAGATTGCGGTATCGCAAAACAACCCCGATGCCATCGACCAGTTCAATGGAGGTAAAATCAGATTTTACACCAACGTATTCTGGAATGTAGGCAGCAATACTGCTGCCACCTGTCTGGTACCCCTGGCCAATGGCACCGTACCTGCGGGCACCCTTCAGGCCGCCGCCGATACCCTGACCGGATATTTTGGTGTGGCCCTTAACTCCATTGCCGACCCATTGATCAGCATCAGCCGTACCCGCAACGGAACCCTGAATCCTTTGCCCCAGAATTCGGCCGTACTGGCCGGGGCCACCGTTCCGTCGGATGGCTATTTCACTCCCGCTGTATATCGCGGCGCATTCGACGGAGTGGATAACTGGCTCCTCGGCTGGACTTTCCTCGACGAAGGCGGGTATCTGGAATAATCCTTGCCATTCTGAAAATCAAAATTCCCCGGAACTCTCGTTTCGGGGAATTTTTATTAATCCCAAATCTCTGGCCATCAGCCGTCAGCCAACCCTCAAAGCAGAAGCTTTGCAGCAAAAAACTCTGTGACCTCTGTAATCCCTCGGCGCCCTCTGTGGTTAAACCCACATCAAAAGGGCCTCTTCCAATCCCCCAACCACCGTAATGGAAAATAATGTTAATTCCGATTAACCTTAAGTTCACTTTTCACCGGGTTTGCCATTTCAAGTTTCACGATCTCTTAAACTTTACTACCATTTTCATTCATTGCCCGACACTAATCTTGCACTGTCTTTCAGACAGTTTCATTTTGAATTGAAAAAAATAGATTACAGCAATGAAAAATCTTAGGCTTACACTTTTTTTACTGGCATTTGCAGGCCTTGGGCTTGCTTTTTCTGGTTGCAGCCCCAAGGGCTGTACAGATCCCACTGCAGATAACTACGATCCCGACGCCAAAAAAGACGACGGATCATGCTCATACGACGGCGGATTTACCGGCGTGGTAACCATCACCGACGACGGATCGGGAATCGGAACCACCACCTGGACCAAAGACAAAATTTACCTCCTTGATGGCTTTTGCTTCGTAAACGACGGACAAACCCTGACCATCGAACCCGGAACCGTAATCAAGGGCAAAGCTGGCGCTGGCGCTGACGCATCTGCCCTCATCGTGGCCCGCGGTGGTACTCTCCTGGCTGAAGGAACCGCCTCTGAGCCTATCATCTTCACCGCTGCCACCGACAAAATCAGCGATCCCAACGACATTCCGGCAGGCACCAACGGCCTCTGGGGTGGTTTGATCGTGCTGGGTAAAGCCATCCTCAACTCTGCTCCCGGCGAAACCGCCATCGAAGGTATCCCCACCTCTGAGCCCCGCGGTCTCTATGGCGGATCCGACGACACCGACAACTCCGGTAAACTTTCCTACATCTCCATCCGCTACGGCGGAACCGATATCGGAGCTGGTAACGAAATCAATGGCCTCACCCTCGGTGGCGTAGGCTCCGGAACCACCATCAATCACATCGAAATCTTCTCCAATGCCGACGACGGCATGGAAATCTTCGGTGGAGCTCCCCAGATCAAATACATCGTTTCCGCATTCTGCGGTGACGACGGATTCGACTACGACGAAGGATTCCGCGGCAAAGGCCAGTTCTGGCTTGCTGTTCAGGGAGCCGTGGGTGACCGTGGTGGCGAGCACGATGGTGGAACCTCTCCTGAAGACGGAACTCCCTACGCTCACCCCGTAATCTATAACGCTACCTACATTGGACGTGGCGCTGCCCAGGGAACCCGTGCCTGCACCTTCCGCGACAATGCCGGTGGAGAATACCACAACTCCATCTGGGTAGAATATGCCAAAGGCATTGACATCGAAAACCTCGCCAGCGGCGAAGATTCATACAACCGCTTCAACGCAGGAACCCTCGTTCTGGAAAACAACGTATTCTACAACGTGGCCGGAAACGTAGCTGACGACATCTTCAAAATTGAAGGCCCCGGATCTGATGCAACGGACTCCCTGGCTGCTGTGGCTGCCCTCAAAAATTACTTCTCCTCTGCCAGCAACAGCGTAGCCGATCCCGGCATCTCTGTGACCCGCACCGGAACCGACGGAGGCATCTCCTCCTTCAACCCCATCCCGTCCAACACCATGTCTGCCACATCTGCCACCGACACCTGGTACGATGCTGCGGCGTACAAAGGCGCTTTCGGAACCACCAACTGGCTCCTCGGCTGGACTGCTCTCGACGAACTGGGACTGGTAGAATAACCCCAAAGGGACTCCTAAAATCCTTTTTATACTCCTGACATCGGTGGGACCCATAGAGGTCTCACCGATGTTTAATTTAATGTGAACAAATCCAAAATCCCCTTAACTCAAATTCACGATTAATTAACCCTTCTCTCATTTCCCTTTTACCCCTTTCCACGTTCTTGCAGGCGATTTAAATTCTTTAAAATCATGATGAAAATCAAAGAATTACTGCTTTTTACCGCTTTCTTCTTCGCCCTGACCAGCATCTTTGCCCAGGGCACCATCCGCGGAAGGGTAACCGACGGGGATAATGGGGAAGCAATGATCGGTGCCACGGTCCGCATATTTCAGGACAGTACCCTCAGGGGTGGGGCTTACACTGATCTCGAAGGCAACTTTAACATCGCCAATGTGGCCGCCGGAAAATACCGCCTGGTGATCAGCTACCTGAATTACCTGACCCTGGAAGTCCAGAACATAGAAGTAAAGACCGGAGACATCTACTCCCGCGACTTCATCATGAATCCAGATCTGGGCGATGAAGGCGAGCAAAATACTGTAGTCCTTACTGCCAAAGTTGACAACAGCACCGAAAACCGCATGCTGGTGGTGCAAAGACGCTCCGTAAACGTGGTGGATGGCATATCCAATCAACAATTGCGTCGTACCGGCGACTCGGATGCTGGCGCCGCCGTGCGCAGGATCGTAGGCCTGACCGTGGAAGATGGCAAATACATCTACGTACGCGGTCTGGGAGACCGCTACAACAAAGGCTTCCTCAACGGTGCCGAGATTCCCGGTCTGGACCCCGAAAGGAATACCATCCAGATGGACCTTTTTCCCACCTCTCTGATCGACAATCTCACGGTTTACAAAACCTTTACCCCCGATCTGCCGGCCAGCTTTACTGGTGGTCTGGTAAACATCGAAACCCGCGATTTCCCCGACAAATTTACCGTGCGCTACTCCACCACCCTGGGATTCAACACCCAGGCTTCCCTGCGCAACAACCTGGCCCTCGACCAGGGCAGCAGCCTCGACTGGCTCGGCATGGACGACGGCACCCGCGCCTTTCCGGCCGTGATCAACCAGGGCAAAGTGCCCAGCCTTTCCTTTTCAGATCCTGAAGTGGCTGCCACCCTCGACGCTGCCAGCAAATCGCTGACCACCCCGGTAAATCCAGTTCAGAAAAACTCCTTCCTCAATCAAAGCCACAATTTCAGCATCGGAAATCAATGGCTGGTTGGAGGTGACAAGCCCCTCGGCTTCATCGCAAACGTATCTTACCGCCTGCGTGAAAACTACTTCGACCGTGGTACAGAAGGCCGTTACCATGCCATCTATGACTCTGCAGCCCACGACATTACCCTGATCGAAGACCGCAACCTCAATAAGATTGAAGGATCGCGTGAAGTGCTGCTGGGTGGAATGGCCAAAGTTTCCTTCAAACCCAGCCCTAACCACAAACTGAGCCTCAATTATCTCCGCAATCAGAGTGGGGAATCATTTGCCAAATACCTGGAAGGCGGCATTCCCGAAGACGATCCTTCACTTACCTTCCAGACCCGCACCGTGGGCTACCTGCAGCGTTCCATCAATGTCATGCAGGCCCAGGGCGATCACCTGTTTGCCAACGCCAATAACTTCAAAATCGACTGGATCGGATCCTATTCCATTTCCCGCCAGGAGACCCCTGATCTGCGCTTTTTCTCCAACGACTACCACGTGTTGAACGGTGACACCATCTACCAGCTTCAGCCCGCCTTGTATAATAACCCTTCCAGATTCTACCGCGATCTGCAGGAAAATAACCTGGATTCACGGGTCAATTTCGAATTGCCCTTCAACCAGTGGAAAGGACTGGAAAGCAAGCTGAAATTCGGCGGAGCCTACACCATGCGTGACCGCTTCTTCCGCGAGCGTCGCCTCGAAATCGTCAACGTATCCGGCAACATCAACTACAACGGAGATCCCGCCGACTACCTTTCACAGGAAAACATGGGAGTCATTGGCACCACCCAGACCCCCAGCGGCACCATTTACAACTACGGCAACGTTGTGAACGATGCCACCCAGGCCCGCAACAACTACGACGGATCACAAAAGATCATGGCGGCCTACGCCATGACCATCCTGCCCGTTACCCCCAAACTGAAAACCATTCTGGGAGCACGCTACGAAGGAACTTTCATCCACGTAGCCAGTCTGGACCGTCAGTTGGCCGCGGCAGAAATTGTGGCTCACGACGTGCTTCCTTCTGTGAATCTGATTTATTCTCCCCGGGAGAATATGAACATCCGCGCCAGCGTGACCCGCACCATTGGTCGTCCCTTCTTCCGGGAACTGGCTCCTTTTGCCAGCTTCGACTTCGTGGGTGATTATGCCCTGGTGGGCAATCCCAACCTGACCCGTACCCTGGTCGATAACCTGGACCTGCGTTGGGAAATGTATCCCCGCTCCATGGAGATTTTCTCCTTCAGCGCCTTCTACAAAAATTTCACCAATCCCATTGAACGGGTGGTGGCTCCTTCTGCGGCCAATACCGAGCTGAATCTGCGCAACGTGGACAACGCCAAACTGTACGGAATTGAAGTGGAATTCAAAAAAGGACTGGATTTCATTCACCCCAAACTGGCAAATTTCCGGGTGGGAGGTAACATGAGCCTCATCCACTCTGCCTATACCATTGATCCTTCCGAGCTGTACGCCATCCGCGAGACCGACCCCAGCGCCAAAGACACCCGGCCCATGTTTGGCCAGTCTCCCTTCACCGTGAATGCGGAAATGTCCTACACCAACGACACCCTGGGACTTACCAGCAGCCTCGTCTTCAACGTATTCGGACCCCGCATCGCAGCCGTTGGCTCCAAAGGTACGCCCAACATCTACGAAATTCCCCGCAACAGCCTGGACTTCTACGTGTCCAAGTCGCTGGGAGAATACTGGTCATTGACCTTCCGTGCCCAGAACCTCCTGAACCCCGCCTTCAAGCGCGTTTACCGCCGCGACGGTCTCCCCGACGTAACCTTCTCTGAAAGCAAAAGAGGACAGATTTTCTCCCTCGGCTTCGCCTACAAAATTCCCTAAGGGATTTTAGCTTTAAGCTGCGAGCCTCGGGTATGGTCACTCCTTTAGAAAAAGGGAGCCCGCTCGTCCTGCCTTCGAACCTTCAGAATTGGCAAGGCCAGGAGAAATCTTTGTGACCTGTGGATCCTATCCTGTGGCGGATGCTTCCCTAAAAGCAACCCGAATCAGGTAAATCTCTGTGAACTTTATGACTTTGGGTTAAAACCCCAACCCGAAGCGGAAGCTTTCGTTTGTAACCGTAAACCGTAAACTGAAAACCGTACCACCCTCACTTCCCGCAATGCATCTGCATCCGCTCCGTGGCGGCCCGTTTCAAATCAGGATCTCCCAGTTTGAAAGCTTTTTTCCAATCCTTGCAGGCAGCCTTCTCCTCCAGCATGGCCAGTTGGGTATCGCCCCGCTGCAGCCACGAAGGTCCATACTTTTTATTGGCCTCGATGGATTTATTAAACAAAACCAAAGCCTTATCGTGGTCGCCTTCCTGCAACGCAATGCGCCCCAGAAAATACCACGCCTCAGGGTCGGCCGGGTCACGGAATACGACCTTGCGAAAATCAAGCCGGGAGGGCTCGCTGTTTCGGGTCTTGAAATAGACATAGCCCCGGTTATAAAAAGCCTCTGAGCGGTTGGTATCCAGGGCAATGGCCTGATTGAAATCCTGAATGGCCTCATTGGGCAGATTCAACTGGGTGGAAACAATCCCGCGGTTGAGGTAGGTGTCATAATCTTTGGAAATCTCTAAAGCCGCGGTATAATCCTTGAGTGCCCCGTACAAATCACCCAGATGGGAAAGGGAACGCGCACGGTTAAACCAGGCCACAAACTGCTTGTCGTTCAGCTCGAGGGTTTGGGTATAATAATCAATGGCTGTTTTGAGATCGCCCGTCTGAAAACCCACATTGCCCAGTTGCAGAATGGGATCGGGATCGAGGGGATCGAGATCGGCGGCTTTGCGCAGGTTTTCGGCAGATTCATTCCACTTTTTCAGGTGAAAGTACACCACCCCCGAATTATACCATGCATCCGCATAATCGGGTTTGATCCGCAGTGCTTTATCATACGAACGGAGGGAAGGTTTGAATTTGCCCATTTCCTGTTCCAGCAGCCCGCGGTGCAACCAGGGCTCCGCATTTTTAGGGTTAAGTTTGGCCGCCAGTTTGAATTGTTTGAAGGCGCCTTTATAATCCTTCTTTTGCCCCAGACACAGGCCCAGATAGAGCGTGGCATCTTCATTGTTGGGTTCAAACTGCAACGCATCCCGGAAATGCTGCATCGCATCATTATACTGTCCGGAGTTGTAAAACTTTACCCCTTTGTCGATGGATGCAACCGCACTTTGGCCCATTCCCCGCAGGGAAAAGGTCATAATCAACAAAAGAAATAGAATGGGTCTGAGCAGTTTCACGATAAACGAAAATGGAAATTCCGGCTACTAAATCCTAACGAAAAACAGTTTTAATTCATTTTATTCTGTGAATTTAAATGGAAAATGACCGGGAATAAAAAAACCGGAAACTTTGGTTAACTTTGTCAGTTATATGGGTCCAATGCCTCAGTAAATGTCACTTTCTCTCACGGATACAAAGCCCGGATCACTGACCGGGGAAGAAGAGGGGTTCAGCCCCCTCCTGATCTCGGGTCCCTGCAGCGCAGAGTCTGAGCAACAGGTATTGGACACTGCCCGCGGCCTGGCCGATCAGGGCATATCCTATTTCCGGGCCGGCATCTGGAAACCCCGCACCAATCCCGACAGTTTTGCCGGAGTCGGCAAAAAGGCCCTTTCCTGGTTGCAGACTGTGAAGAGCGAATTCGGCATGAAAACTGCCGTCGAAGTGGCCAATACCAGCCACGTAGAGGCTGCCCTGCGACACGATGTGGACATGCTTTGGATCGGGGCCCGCACCAGCGTCAACCCCTTTACTGTACAGGAAATTGCCGATGCCCTGAGAGGTGTGAAAGTGCCTGTCATGGTGAAAAATCCCATCAATCCGGACCTGGATTTGTGGGTGGGTGCCCTCGAGCGCATCCTGCGGGCCGACGTGGGACAAGTCATGGCCTGTCACCGGGGTTTTGCCGTTTACGGCAAAACCGTGCTGCGCAACTCACCCCTCTGGGAAATCCCCATTGACCTCAAAGCCAAATTTCCCGACATACCCCTGATCTGCGATCCCAGCCACATCTCAGGCGTGCGCGGATACATTTACACCATTTCCCAGAAAGCCCTTGACCTTGGCTACGAAGGCCTCATGATCGAATCTCACGTTGATCCTTCCAGGGCCCTCTCAGATGCCAAACAGCAGCTGACCCCCAAAGATCTGCGCGACCTGCTGGCCAAACTGCGTTTCAAGCAACCCACCACCTCTAACCTTACCTACCATACCCGCATGCAATACCTGCGGGCGGCCATCGACGAAGCAGACGAGCGGCTCATGGAGGTCCTGGCCGAGCGCATGGAGATTTCCAAACGCATTGGGGTGCTGAAGCTGGAGAATAATTTGCCTTTCTACCAGTACAACCGCTGGGCTGAGATCGTGGAACACGTAACCCGCAAAGCCGACGAACTCGGGGTGGACGGGGATTTTGTCCAGAAATTATTCTCCATCATACACCTCGAATCCATCGACATTCAGGGAGAATAACCTGCCATGAAACAGATCCTTCCCGGTCTGGGCTTCCTCCTCCTGCTGCTTTTTTCCTGTGGAAATCCCCAACCCGTGCGCTTCGCCGTGATTGGTCACACCTATTACGTGGCCCGCGATACCAGCGCATTCAACCAGCTCATGGAGGAAATTCACCGCCGCGAACCCGATTACCTGTTTGTGCTCGGCGACATGGTCTGGACCAATGTGGACTGGGAATGGAAACGGGCCCAGCAAGGCTTTCAGAAAGCGGGTTGCCCCATTTATTACAGCCCTGGCAACCACGACCTCATGTATGTCAACGAAGTTTCCGCGGGCGTGGACAGCAACCTGCAAAAATCCTGGGCTGCTTACGGGCAACGCATTGGGTATTACCAGACCTTTTTCAAAGACCGGGCCGCCAATTACCTCCTTTACAATTCCAACGACTCCCTTTCGGGCATCATTCTGCATTTCCAGACCTCCCTGGCTCAAAGTGATACCAATCTTCCCCTGCTCGTATTCACCCACCATCAACCCTGGATGAAAGGAAAAAAAGATTATACCCGCATGCCCACCATGCACCTCAAAGGTTACGATTGGGAAGACCTCCAACCCTGGTTTGAACAGGTGGATTATGTATTCGACGGAGATTATGGTGAAGGAGAATTCAAAGGGGAAAAAGATGGCATGATCACCGTGCGCACCGGCATGGGTGCCCAGGGCAGCGAAGTGTTTTTTACCTGGGTCGAAATGCAGGCAGGGGAGGTGAAGATTGAAAAAATTGAGGTGGGGATGCCTGGCCGGGGGAAATCGAACCCCACCCCATAAAAAAGCCCCCCGTTTCGGGAGACTTTCTCTGAGGTTCGCCTTCTGTCAGAATCCTGCCCCACCCCCGAAGGGGGAAGAATGCACCGTCAGCAGGCATCTAGGTTAAAAAGGATGCGGGTTCCTTATTTTGAGGAAGTCTAAAAATGATGAAAATCAATCCGGACGCAGGTGAAGAAAGCGCAGCCCAATCAAGAATTGATAGGAACTCAAGGTACGCAATATTCGGGTGCAGAACATCTTGAAAACCTGCGACAACTAAGATCAGATTATTACCCTTCAATTGAATCAAGGGGCGATTTTTATACTTGGTTTTATTACTGTCCGGGAAAAGTGGTAGATTTACGCATAGTTTTAGAGTGTGGTAACTTCAAAATTATGAAAAAGGCGGAAATTTATTTCCGCATTTGAATTATACCACTTTCCCCGGACCATAGTAAACTGGAAACTAATCCTTTGGGGGGTGTTTCAAATTCTGCTGATTGGCGGTGCGCTGATCTGAGCAGGGGTTTGGGTTTACAAGTCGATCAGAAAAAGAAAAAATCAGGATTCAAAGTAAACGAGCCAAGCGGTTCTCCTCCCCAAAAAGGCAAATGGAAGTTTTTCACTTTCCACCACCAAAGTGGTGTAGATTGTGTTTTGACAATTGTTAGAAACCAGGCACTTTAAAATTTCAGCAAATTGGAAGTTTAGAGAGTTGATTATATCTAATCGTTCTATCCTCCTAATTCCACCCCACAAAATCATTTCCCCATCCCGCCAAAAATCCCGATATTGAGGGTGCTTATTGAAAATTTAAACCAACCCGATGAAAAAGTTACTTTGCAAGGCCCTCTGCTTGTTTGGCTTATTATTTTGTGCCGCGTTTTCTCTTCAGGCCCAGACCACCACTACCACCGGCACCGTTTCGGGTCCCAGCCAGCAACAAATTCAAACACCTCCGCCCTCAATTCCAATCAGCTATGTTTACCGGGTGCTGTATGAAGCCCAGGTACCGCTGAATACGCCATTTCAGGTATTACAAAATGAGTATTAAAGCAAGAATTTCAAATTGCCATTTACTCGAATGGGGATATCACGATTACGGTTGAGTATTGGAGAGGGACTTTTATTAATTCAATTGATAGAGATATTTAGATTAACAGAAGGAACCTTTAAACTTTGCTACCATTCAACCTTTGAAATAAAATATTATAAGGGTTGTAGGGGATAAATAATCATTCATATTTTCAATATCCTTCAATGTCAATTTAATTTCCTCAATCTTGCCAATAGGAGTTTGTTTTTGAACCAATGA
The DNA here is from genome assembly GCA_020635905.1 of Bacteroidia bacterium. Lineage (GTDB taxonomy): Bacteria > Bacteroidota > Bacteroidia > J057 > JADKCL01 > JACJYV01. Next base: position 196,503 of record JACJYV010000002.1, on the reverse strand, counting down.
TTGGATTCTTGTCCCTCCCTGAAATAGGTTTCCTATCTTTTTGACAAGGGTTTACTTTCCTTTTGGACAGGGTTTGATAATACTGAATGTCTGAGCAGGGCTCAGGCTGGTAAGGCCAGGGCTGAGGCTGCTCGCAACTGAGGAGGAGTAGAAGGAATGCAAAAAAAATTATCCCAAATTTCTTCAATGCCGACTATTCCAGATTTACAATGCGTTGACCCGAGCCATCTCCATTCATGATCAAAATATCTCTATGAAGGTAACGCTGATTCAGGATAGAATCTTTCCAGAATTGCCGGGACAATCCAAAAACTAGTTTGTCGGTTTCAGGCTGGTAGTCACCCGCATACAATTGATAGCTGATTGCGGTATGCAACACTGTATCCACCCGGTTGCTTCCATCCAAATGGTATTTGAGTAATAATTGAGGGGCATGGGTTTGGGATAAATAGCAAGCTCGGGTGGATTGGTCGAGGGCATAGGGGCAGGTAGAACAGGTCCAGGAAGAATTCAATCTGGTGAGAGTTTCTGAATTCAGACTTAGTGAATAAAAGTTATTGGTTCGCCAGCCGAAAAGGGTGGTGTCATCCATCCAATCAATGGGCCCGAATGGGTTAGTGGTAATTTTTTTCACAACCAGTCCATCCACATTCGCAATTTCTGCCCCAGAGCTTCGGTCGTTGGAAAAGAGATTTCCTGATGGGTTCCATTTTCCCGCTCTGTTGTAGCCTGACTTGTTTGTCAGTTGGGTCAGGCTGTCCCCGTTGGCCTTGATTTTGAAGATTTGATGGCCAGTACCTGTATAAAGCAGCCAGCCATTGGTTCCCCAATCGAGATTGTAATAAAAATTGTCCGCCAGCTTCTGAGCCCTGCCAGTGCAAAAATTGAAGGTCCAGATTTCGTCCTCAATTCCAGATTTGTTTTCGTCCTCCCGGATGTAGGCCATTTCGTAGGGGTTATTGGGGTTGAAAACGGGATTGGCAAAAGTGAAATCTTCAACGAAATAAAAAAAAGGGCCAATAGGGCTGGGAGAAAACATGGACCTGTAAATGCGGTCGTATTCAGCTGTGCTCAACTGAAAATAAGTGATGTCTGAGCAGGGCTCAGGCCGGTTAGGCCAGGGCTGCGGCTGCTCGCAACTGAGCAGGAGTAGAAGGAATGCAAAAAATATTATCCCAAATTTCTTCAATTCCGCCTATTCCAGATTTACCATCCGCTCCCCAGAACCGTCTGAATTCATTAATATGATATTGCTCCAGGTCCAGCGTTGATCTTTCAGGGAATCCCGCCATGCCTGGCGGTCTAATCCTATGAGAAATTTCTGGGTTTTGGAATGGTAATCACCTAATTCATACATGTAGCTGGGGTACATTTTAGCAACTGTGTCAACCGTATTACTGCCGTCCAAGGAATATCGCAATAATCCCTTTTGCGGACCAAATCGCATGGAAACATAACAACAGTTGGCTTCGGGATTAAAAATATAAGGGCATGATGCACAGGTAGGAGAGGTATTTAAGCTGGTTATTTTTTCGGAATTGATGTTCAGGGAGTAAAAATTTTGATCTCTCCACCCTAATATTGTCGAATCGTTAATCCAATCAATGGGGCCAAATGGTTGGGTAAGAATTGAATTGAGAACTTGTCCATTTTCATTCAAAATTTCAGTTGAAAAATCGCGGTCATTAAAAAAAAGCTCTCCCGATGGGTTCCATTTTCCTGCCCGGTTGTAGCCAGACTTATTGGTAAGTTGAGTCAGGCTGTCCCCATTGGCCTTGATTTTGAAGATTTGATGGCCAGTACCTGTATATAGCAGCCACCCATTTGCACCCCAATCCAGATTATAGTAAAGGTTATCTGCTATCTTCCGGGAGCGGCCATCGCAGAAATTATAAGTCCAGATTTCTCCATCCAAACCCCAAAACTGAGTGTCCGCTCTGGCGTAGGCAAACTCCATAGGATTATGTGGATTGAAGGTTGGATCGCTGTATTCGTACCTTTCCGCATCGAAAAAAAAGGGTCCTACCACACTGTGAGGTTTGAATGACATGTAAATCCTGTCATACCCAGGATCTGAAAATTGATAATACTGAATGTCTGAGCAGGGCTCAAGCTGGTTAGGCCAGGGCTGCGGCTGCTCGCAACTGAGCAGGAGTAGAAATGAAATGAAAATAAGCAGTTTGTTTGTTTTCATGGATATCTGAAAATAAAAACGGAGCCTAAAAGAAGCCCTTCAGGCTCCGTTTTTCCGCTTACTGTTTAACGGCTTTCAGGGTATGTACCTGATCATTGATGTTTATATGGTAAATATACATCCCGGCGGGCAATCCTTCCAGGGAAAAATTGAGTACCTTCCGGTCCGCACCTACCTTTCCCTCATATAAGCGCCGCATGAGACGTCCCTGAAGATCATAAAGGGTGATCTGAAGATTTCCTTCAGATGCAGTCTCCAGACTGAGGGTCTGTCTTTCCCGGGTTGGGTTGGGATAAATCTGAACGGGTGATGAAGCCAGAGGCTTGTCCCGCGCAATGGCAATGGTGGTATCGACCAGCAACAAAGAATAAGTGAGTTGAGCCTGAGCCAGACTGGTATCAAAGGGCCACCATCCGAGGTTATTTCCTGCGGTGTCGCTTACCTGATAGACGTAGCCGGACAGATCAGCATAGAACTGATTGACAGCATCAAGAGAGATGCGTTCCCGGGCCAGGAGGGTATTTTGGCCATCAAATAATGGCAGCAGGTTGGAGGAACTGGGCCTGGGCCAGGCGGCAATCAGGGTATCAAACACGGGCAGGCTGTGATACACGCGGGCCTCAATCCTCCAGGTATTGACCACATAGGGATAAGCGGGTTTAAACCATTGGCTTGCGGCATTTTCATATCTTTCCTTAAGCAGGATGGTATCGTTTTGGCTATGGAGGCTAAGGGTTTTTGTGTTGAAAAAGGCATCTGTGCCGTAATGGGCCAGCTTATAGCCCGCCTTGCTCACTTGCCTTAGGGCCTTGCCTGCATCAAGACGGCCATAACCAATAAGAGGATCAACCCCAGGTTGAACCTTGTAATTAACGTCCAGAGCCGTCATTTGCAATACTTCCTCACAATCTTCCGGGGAAAGGTTGTCGTAATGGGGGAATGGATGGTTCAGGTAACTCAGCAAAAGTCCAACCGTTCCTGAAACATGTGGCGCAGCAGCTGAAGTGCCATTAAAGAGATGATACCCTCCGTTGGTTATGGTGGAGCGAATCAGGTCTGAGGTCGCGGGGGCAGCGACATCAATTTCCCATCCCTTGGAAGCTGCAAAATTATCTTCATCTTGCCCAAATCCATCCATATAATTGCCATCTGTACCAGTCCCTCCTACACAAAGGATCCAATCGTCGTCAATGACTGCGGGGTAGGACATGGAATTCTGAGGTTGGGCAAATCCTTCGTTTCCTCTGGCAACCACGCAGGTTACCTTTGCCCTATTTACGAAATGAACGGCTTCTGTAAGTAACACTTCCAAAATAATATCCCCAATTACGGATAAATTCTGTAGTTGAGTTCGGGTATTTGGGGGTGGAATGAGATGCGGTTGGGATCGATCTGGCTTTTATCAACTTTGATCCCCTTTTCATATTCTTTCAGGTTCAACCTGACCACGACCGTTAGCCCGGTTTGGGTGGAGGTTTTTTCGATGAGTTTTTTCACGGTTGGGTAGTCTGTAAACACCACTCCCTCGATTGCTTTATGGACCTGGCTGAACAAACGATGCTCGATCGGGTTCCATTTGGAGCAATAAGGGGGGTAATGGCATACGATCACCGAGAGTCCTGTTTCCCTGGCAAACTCCATGAGCCTGTGCTTGAAAATATGATGGCGGTAGGAATTGGCCCCGCCGGCATCGCACAATAGCACAATGTTGCGGGCATCAGGGTATTGATGAATGCCATAATTCCACCACCACCAAAGCAGGTTGTCTATGATAAAGTCGGCCGTTTCACCACTTGAGCCAATGGATATGTAGCCTTGGTTGGCCTTCAGGTCATAGATTCCATGCGGGATTACTTTCCCTTCAGAAAGATGCTGGTAATCATGGTCGTAAACATTGACAGCCTGGGTACAATAGCATTTTCCCGCACGATAAAGATTTCCCAGTTGCTCCTTTTTCTTGCAATCGATGCTCAAAACCGGGCTCTGCGAACCCATGATCGATACCAGCAAGCATATAATTTTGAACTGTTCATCGCGCCTTGCATAATGGCCGGTGGGCAACTGTTTGGATTGTTTGCGATAGCCATAACCCAATTCCTTTAGCTGCCGTTTGACAATGCCATTGCTGAGCTTAATCTGATGCCTTTCCCACAACATCCGGGCAATGGACCAAGGTTTGAGACTTATCCAATAGACATTGCTATCGGTGGGGCTGCCCGCCTTATGCTCTTCTATGAGAGCGATCAGTAATCGCTTAATTTCTGGATCGCGAATCGTTTTTTTTTCTGCCACCTCCGCCTTTACGCTGTCGGCCGGGGGCAACCTGCGAGGAATCAGCGTCCTCCATGAGTTCCTTGCGGCCGCGGATAACCGTTCCACGGTCAACTCCCAACACCTTGCAAATGTAGGTGATCCCGCCCCTGCCGAGCTTTAATGATTCCAATGCAGCGTAATGTCTGCGATCTCTTTCCCCTAAACGGCTGTAATGCAATTGCATCAGCATCTTTATCTCATGTGAATAATCTTCTTTCACAGCATGAAAGAAACTCAAAATCTGAAGATTTTTGACCTTCAGTTATGAACCGGGTAAAAATAAAGTGCATAATCAAATGAACACCAGAAAAGAGAATTGATTTGTAGAAGTTATTTTGGAAGTATTACTAAGCAGGGTAAGATTTGTATCCGTAAAATAAATATCAAAACCTTCATGGATGTGCCAACTGTGACTTTGGACATGAAGCCCATAGGCATAATCTTTCGTGGGGTCATCAATACAGGAGGTAACCATTGCATCCGCTACATAGTTTAAAACCACATAGCCGAAAAACCATCCATCCAGTATTTTCATTCCAAAAAGCGAGACTCCTGCGCTATCCAGATTGGTTCCGGTAGGATCATTTCCCCCCGCGATACCTGCTACCCCCTTGTTATTATTCCTGATGGCTCCAATAATGCCAGCCACGGGGGTGCCGTGATTCAGGTTGTCGTTGTTGGCCAAAGATTTTAAATTGGAATTTGTCTCAAAATTCCACCCTTCCACCTTTGTCCCATTTGCGGTCCCATCTCCAAAATCTTCATGATTCCACTTTATTCCTGAGTCAAATACACCTGCCTTTACAAAGCGCTTACCCGTTTCCAGAGCCCAGGCAGGCTCCACATTGATGTGTGCGGTGTCGTTGTGGGGAGTTGGATGAAGGGAGGATTGCTCAATGTATAACGGATCATTGACCGAATTGAGTCCGATGGCCACATTGGGTTGGGTATATTTTACCAGGGGAAAAAGGGCATTCAGTGAATCCGCAGCATGGGCTACATCCACGGCAGGAGGAAACTCAAATAACAGGGTAGCCCAAAAGTGAGGGATAGGAATGGTGTCGCCCAGGCGGGAAACGGTGGAAACGTCATCGGTGCGCAATTGCCTGAATATCTTGAATACAGATATGTCGCAATTGGCTGATTGGCATAAAGCCGCAATGGCAGCGCGTAACTGGGCCGCCGGGCCGGGCTTCACAAAATCATCCAGGGTGCCTGCTTCAAATCCCCGGTTGTTTACCGCGGCCCGGATGATGGCCGAGGTATCGAGGCGTACGATCAGGTCGTGGGCCGCAAAGGCCGGATCGCCATTGGAGGAGTAAATGATGGCGTCGTTTTTTTCTTTTTGCAGGTATTTTACGGTAGTGGTGGTAGAGGCGGCTCCATAGGAGTTTCCACTTACATAAACCGCTTTTCCGCTGATCTGAATTGCCCTGCCTGCATCCTGCCCACTACCAGGGCTGTTCCAGAGTTTTTCCCAGCGCAGGGTTCCTCCCCCGTCCAGGGCCAGGGTGATAAAATTGTGGGAGCCTTTTTGGTCCACTTCACCGGTCGCATACAGGTTCCCTGCTGCATCCACGGTAATTTTGTGCCCCTGAGCGATTTCCTGGTCCACCAGCGCGGTACGGTTGTGCATCCACATTTGGGCACCATTGCTCCCCTTGAACTTTCCCACCACCAGATCGCTGCCCCCACCCGGCTTGGAAAAATGTCCGGTAATTACCGGGTTTCCACCCGGATCAAGGCAGATTGCGGCTCCCTCATCCGCTCCACCTGCGTGATTCAGGTATTTGGCCCAGAGCACCTGCATATTTTTACTGAAAGCGATCAGCTTGATGTCCTTATCGGGGAGGTCCGTGTAAGCCGTTCCCACCAAATAATACTGGTTGGCGGCAGATATGACCATTTCTGAAGGGCGGTCGAGCCCGGCACCAGGACTGGCGTGCTGTGCAGCGGCTATTTGAAATCCATTCGCGGCAGAGTATTTCAACAGTACAAAGTCGGCATCACCTGTATTTTGAGCGGTATTTCCACAAACCAAAATGTCACCATTGGAATCTATTCCCAGATCCACCGCTTCCTCTTCCTTATTATTGAGGTCATAGCGGGCAAGCCAAACGATCTGACCATTAATTTCAGAAAGGCAAAGGGTTACCATATCCTGCAAAGAACTGTTCCCAAAACTGGTTCCGGTTACGAAAACCTGCCCGGAGGGCCCGGTTTCGATGGCGGCGGGAATATCGTCTCCGTTTCCTGACCCGTTCATCACCTTTTGCCACAGGAAGGCACCCGTGGGGGAATACTTTGTAACCAGGTAGTCATAATTTTGACCGTTGTGCTGTGCCCCGCAGGTATATACATTTCCTCCTGCGTCAAGGGCAAGGTCCACCCCGTAATCGCCCCACACATTCTGCCCGGTGGTAGCCTGACCGGGATTGGTTTGTTGCCAAAGCTGGGTTCCGTCAGAGGCCAGGCAGGTCAACAAAATACGGGTATTTTGCCCCTGCAATTGGTTGGAGAGAACAAATAAATTGCCATTGGGGGCAATTTGGGAAGAAACCTGAGAATGAGAGCCCGGATTTCCATGGGATTTGGCCCATTGGGTATTCACAAAAACGGGCTGGGAGGATAGATTTCCATACAGGCCAAGGATCAGGCCCAGGATGAAATGGGTAATTTTCTTTACTTTCATCGTTTTGGTGTGAAAAGGTATTTAAATAATAATGAATTCTGGTACTCTCAGTGACCAACAATGCAAATTTCCCAATCTGATTTGGAGGCAATGAGGGCCTTAGTTCAAAGCAAGCTAAAGACCTCTCTTGTCACCCTGTGTCAATTCCCAAAAACTAACCCGAAATGCAGCTTGAAATAGCCTGGTGTAATTTCGGACAATTCCAGGAATTTCCAAAGCCCAACTATCCTCCTAATTCCTCTCTACAAAATCATTTCCCCATCCCGGCAAAAATCCCGATATTGAGGATGCGTTTTGAATTTTAATCCAGTATAATGAAAAAGTTACTTTGCAAGGCCCTTTTCTTGGTTGCCTTTTTGCTGTGCCTGTCCTTTTCCATGAATGCTCAGACCACAACCACCACAGGATCGGTCTCAGGCCCCAGCCAGCAGCAGGTACAGACTCCACCACCTTCCATCCCGATTTCTTATGTTTACAGGGTGCTCTATGAGGCCCAAGCGCCACTGAGTACCCCTTTTCAGGTTTTGTTGAGTGAGTATTACAATAAAAATTGCAAGGTAACTTGCATTGGGGTTTACCCCAATGGAGAAATGAGTTTTCGGGTTGAATATGGAGGGAATTCAATCATTGTTGTTTTAGACGATTACTGAGGCTGCGCAAACTTATTCTTTAACCAATTCGGAATATCAAAGAAATTTGAGGCCCATTTAAGATCATCACCTATTACGGAATTCAGGATTTCGTCTAAAAATTCTTGATAATACTTTTGGGTATCAGATTGAGAGAGATGTGGGTTATAGCTGGTGATTCTCCTGAAAAAGATACTTTCCAATTTTTGATAACCACTGACCTTCCCTAAAAATCGCTTCGTTGACCGAATTAGCTGGTTGATAAGATCATAGTTCCCTAATTCAAATTGACCAATAATCCATAAAATTCTGGCAAACGCCTGGCAATCTTCTTTTACCTCGAATTTTGGGTTTGCAATTATGGTTAAATTTAGATGCTGACACATTTCCTTCGTTTTACCCAACTCGAACATTGCTTTTGAATAGAAAAAATGGAAGTTATAATAATGAAGGTCATATTTTTCAAGTTGTTTGGATTCAAGAAATGTATCAATCTCACCCTGAAGGTCTTCAAAAGCTTTTTTATCCTTTGTCTTTTCAATAAACAATACCCAGAAGATGTAATAATTATACCAGAATTCCTCCTTTATTGCCTTCTTTTCGGCGAACTTCTCTTTTAGTTTGTAAAGAATGCTCCTTGCAGCTTCGAATTTATTTTCCAAAAATAAATAGCCATAATAATTGAAATGACACTTTACCCATTCCCTTGAATACTCTTTTTCAAGGAATGGATTTGACGCGAAAACTTCCATCAATCGCTGGTTTCCTAATTTCGCTTCAGTGAAGTTTCTCAAGAAATGGTGGAGCTCACTTTTCAAATAAACCGCTTCAACAATGGCCTTTTTTGATTTTGGTATCGCGTTTTCATTCAGCAATGGATTTTGCAAAAGATCTTTTGCCTTTTGAGAATCAATTTCGCCTCTTGCATAATTTTTTTTGCGGCTAATTGAGAATTCCCAGCGCCGCAGTCTTTTTAAGGCTGAGAGGTTTGAAAGTGCTTCCAAGGTATTTTCATAGAATCCATCTAATTCCTTGAGATTTATTTCGTACTTTTTTGAATCTACTAAATGGAATAAGATGATTCGTTTCAGCTCTAATAATTGTAGTTGCTCTAAGAATTCTTCATTCTCTTCAACCTTTTTGTAAAGAGAATTTAAAAGTTTCAAAGCTGGCTTAAAAAGCTGTTTTCCGATATAAACCTGTATCTCTCTTATCCCATCCTGGGTTGATTCCTCGAAATCGCCCTCAAGGCGGGCGATGAGTTGGGCTATCCTTTTCCGTAACCTTCGCTTTAATTCAGAAAACCCGTTTTTTCCAAACTGTTCTACCAAGGCGCCCTCATCATATTTTTTCTGATTTCTGATTTTGAGATACAGGTCAAAATATTTCCGATCCTGTGTATCCCTTTGGGCGTGCCAAACAAAATAATCGTGCTCCTCCTGATTCATTGATTGAATTAGCCAAAAAGTATATTTATCAGGATTTCTCACTTTAAATCTCTCTTTATATTACTTGTCTCGTGGCCTATTGGGGAGCTACGTGAAAATAGAAAAATATTGGTTTCCTAAAAAGTTAAATTCAAATGAACTTTACCCAAAGACAGTAAAAAACAACTCAACATCTTCTCGTTCTGGAGCAGATGAATCAACCAACAGTGAAACATAGTCCTGATTTATTGGGACGGGCCCGTAGGGAAAATGGGGAATAGGCATGAATTACAAAACGCACGGAAATTTATCAAAATTTCCAATCATGCCAAAGCCTCGCAGACCTTGCGGGCCGCTGGAAACCGCACTACACCTTTAGCCAGGTAATGCGGAAAGCATATTAGTTGGTTGTCGGACCCATGAGGCTTAGCCCCGACCACGTTTTTCTAACTTCTAACCACGCGGGCGGCCTCGTGGGCAACCAACAGTAGTGTTTTTGAGGGTGATTTTTGATTCTTTTCAAACCTCTCTCCCGATTTTCGGGAGAGGGGGAATCACCCCCATGCTTGAATTAACCGTTTTTTGACCCATTAACTGACCCGTTCTTTTTGTCAACTGCCAGACGCGCGAACCTATACCGTTGTAACCCCTGCTCCTCTCGTGGCAAGCGGGAGGGCAGGAGACGACGGAATATTGTGCAACCAAAACCGTAAGTAGTTATGAATTGTCCATTTGATTTCTCCACCAAACCTCCCCCGGCAGGAACCTGCCAAATGGGATATTCCCCTTTTGAAATTGAGGCCACCATGCCACTCAAAATTTCAGATTTCCGGGCAAAAAAGTGACCGTTTTCTGGTGACTTCCGTGACCGCTTATTTCCGCAGGGGTACCACTCATGTCTCTACGGGTACCACTCGTAAACTGGTCCTTTACAAACGCAACTTCTGAAAGTAGCTTTGGAGGGAAGTGCAAAACCGCACCTCAGTAACAGTAACCTTTTAATTTGAATCGCATGAAAGAACAGATCAGACGAAACCCACCCCTTGCCCCGGAAACGGTGGAGGGCGAAAATTTAGTTACCACCCTTAAACCAAAACCGTAATGCAACATCAGGCAAATTCAGAAAAAGAGAACCAAGGCATGCAAGGTCAGAGAAACCTGGCCAACATTAACCCCGGCAGGTCATGCATGCCACCCCCATTTGCTCCCACTACCCACGAAGATGAAGATGGAGAAAATGAATATCAGGTTTTGAGCGGGGAAAACCCAGTCGGAATTGCCCAAAAATTCGGGATTCCACTCAACAAACTTTTGGAAGTGAATCAAGACAAATTGCATGGTCCTGCAGGCAATCAGTTTTTTTACGCCCGTGAAAAAATCATCATTCCCGGAATCAATGTAAAAAATCATCTGAGAAAGGAAGGTTTTTCCCAAAATCCACGTGCAAATGCCCTGAAAGGAAAAGCTGAGACTGCCTTAACTGCTTCAGGGTCGAAAAACCAGCTATCAACTGTTGAAAACCCCCCAAATGAGCCTGAAAATGGAGGAAATGCGACCAAAGGAGCCCTGAAAGGCGCGAAAGCTGCCCGGGAGGGGAAAATCATGGCAGAATTGAACAAGGGAGCTACCAATCCCCAGGACTTTAATGCAGATTTTCCCGCCGCAATTGAAAGTGATCCTGAAAAAGCTGCCCTGATCTCAAAGGAGGAGCGCGAAAAGTTGACCGCCTTTATCCTTGAGACCCCGGAGACAAATCAGGATTATGCTACCTGGGTCCTGAAAATGGCCGACGAAGCTGGGTTTGTATTATTCAACGGTGGAAATGCCCGGAAAAACTGGGAGAAGATCAGGGATGGCGAAGAAATTGCTTTGGTCAAAGATCCCGCCAACGACCCGGTGATTCCTTCATTGCCCACCATTTTCAAAGTGGTTCAGAAAAGAATCAACCGTTACCTGAATGCTGGCGGAGAAAAAAGCACGGTTACCCTTGGGAGTTTTATGCTTGGCAGGGACAAGAAACCTCATACAGACGGTGGTGCAATTGACATAAATGGCCTCGATTTTGAAAATGACCCAAAATCAGTTCTTCAGTGGCTGAGAGATTTGCCTGATGGGAATTTTGGGGTTGGGCTGCCAGCACAGGGTGAATTTTTCAAGTCCGATCAGGACATTCAAAAGAAGAAAAAAATAGCTGAAAATCTGGAAAGTCCGGGAACAGTTGAGGGCTGGTATTGGGGATTTTCTGATCTTTATACCTCTACCTACGGATGGACTGAATTAAAGGGGAACAAGTGGAAATTGGCCCAGGCTTTTACTGGAAAGGAGAATGAAGAAGAAAAGAAAGAACTGGAAAAGAAGTACACTTTAGGATGGACCACAAATGAGAAAAAGGTTCCTGTCCAAAAATCAGCCCTGGTCTATTTTGTAAATCCAGCCCTGGCTGCTGAAATATTAAAAGAAGTTTCATATATTTTCCCAGATAATGACAACCATATCCATGTCCACACCCTATAAATTGATGGGCTTCTTGCTGATTGCGCTAATGCAATTTTCGTGTAAACCCGAGTCGTCCGTCGATGATCTTCCATTGACGGAAATCTACCCCCAATTGACTGGGGACACCTTGAAGTTTAGCATGAACCGAACCAGAGATAAAGCCATTGGTTTTGCAGATAGTTTTATTTCAAGGGAGAAAGCCTCAGAGTTGGGCGATCCTTATGATATTTTTCGGCCTTTGGGTTACCACAAGCTAAACAAAAGGTTTGTCGGCTATTTCAGGGAGGATTACCAGGGGTATTCGGGAACTTCCGTTTCTATGAAATTGTATGACCTTGAAACCAAATCCTTTGTCAATAACATTCAGACTGAAATTGCAAGTTCTGGATTTCTGACTGAGGAGACCGATTCAGAGGAAACAGGAATAGTGGCAACTTTTTATGAAAGTGCACTAATTTTCAGGAGAAATGACAGTCTCCTTTTACGGCAATTGAGAGGCATTTTTACCGAAAATATTAATGATCTCGCTTTAATTGCAACCCTTTTCCAACTTTCGGTCTGGCAAGATTCTACTTTTGAACCAGTTTCAGAAATTGACACCCTCCGGTTCTTTCCCAACTATTCGAAGGAAGCTTTGGAGTTAAAAAACTGAATCAAGGAAAATTCAATCTCATTTGTGATGATTTCAGGTATCTAAGGAATTTCATTTCCGCGAGTAACAGACCGAAAAGGTAAATTCGATAAAAACCTAAAGTATAATGAAATACATATTTCTGCTCACTACGCTCATACCCTGGGCCGGGCAGGCCCTTGCCTGCGATCCCGCCTTTTTTGCCTATTCCAGCCCCATTTGCCTGGGCGCTGGCACTGCCCTGCCGGACACGGTTTCCACCCCCAATGCCTACTTTATTGCCTCCAGTCCGGGCATTTCGATCACGGGTTGGGGAGCCATTGATCTTGCAAATTCCTCGCCCGGCACCTATAATATCGGTTTTCTGGTGAATGACAGTTGCCAGAATTTCTATTCCGGGCAGGTCACTTTGCTGGCTGCCAGCGATGCCAGCTTTGCTTACGGCGACTCGGCTTTCTGCAAACCCGGACAAGTGGAATCTCCCATTTTGCTGGGTGACACGGGCGGGGTCTTTCACGGCCCTACGGGTTTGGCGATCGACAGCACCAATGGGCAAATAAATGTTTCCTTGTCGGCAAGTGGAATTTTCCCCGTCGAATATACTGTAACAGGTCCATGCCCTGATACGGCCCAATATTCCATCTCAATTCAAACCCAGGCCAACGCAAACTTTTTTTATCCTGACTCTTCCTTTTGCGGCAACGAACCCGACCCTGCGGCGATCATTTTGGGTGATTTGGGTGGTAGTTTTTTCTCATGTGGCCCCGGCCCCTTGCTGGACAGCCTGACAGGTCAAATCGACCTGTCGGCTTCCAGCCCTGGGGTTTTTGAGATTTGTTACTCTGTGGGTACGGCCTGTGCAGATACTGACACGGTGCAGATCAAAATTGTACCTGCCCCCAACGCATTTTTCACCTATCCCCCGCTGATCTGCCAGAATCAGGGAGCCAATCCCCTGCCTGTAGCCCTGAATGCCGGGATATTCAGCGAACCCACCGGGTTTTTGCAGTTTGTGAATGCCCAGACGGGCGAAATCGACCTGGCTTCCAGCCCGGTTGGGGTCTATCTGGTCCTGCATACCACCTCGGGCACCTGCCCGGACTCCTCCGTGGCTATCCTTCACCTGCAACCCAAAACCAGTGCAGCCTTTTACTATCCCGACACCACCTATTGCAACGGCGACGTGCTGGGGGCTCCCGTAATCCTGGGTCAGGGAGGCGGACTTTTTAATGCAACTCCCGCCGGGTTGGCCCTGGATACTCTGACTGGCTTTTTCGATCCATCCCAAAGCAATACGGGCACCTTTGAGGTTTCGTACCACACCCTATCGCCCTGCCCCGACACCAGTACGTTTACCTTTCAGATCAATCCGCAGGCCAATCCTGCCTTTCAATATTTTCCGTCGGTGTTTTGTGTCAACGACCCCAACCCGTACCCTCAGATACTGGGGGATACGGGCGGGGTATTTTCTGTATTCTGGGGCAATGGCTGGGTGGATTCCCTCACCGGGGAGATTGATCTTTCTGCCTCTCAGGCAGGTGATTCCTGCCTGATTCAGTATCGGGTGGCAGGCCAAAACGGGCAATGCTCAGACAGCAGTCTGGCCCTGGTTTCCATCCTCGAACCCTCCAACTCTGTTTCGGTGACCTACGCCCAAGCCGACTACTGTCCCTGGCAGGACGATCCCGCGCCCGTGGTTTCCGGCCCTCTGGGTGGCACCTTTCAAGCCTTCCCCTCCAGTCTGGTATTTACCTCGGCCTACACCGGGCAGATTGACCTTTCTGCCACCCCACCCGGCACCTACCTGATCCGCTATTACCCGCCCGGCTCCTGCACCGACAGTTCCAACGGCTCCCTGGTTACGATTCACTACGCCTTCCCCCTTGATCTGCATTACCCCCAAAGCGAATACTGCACCGCAGACCAGATCATTGCTCCCCAAAACCTGAACAGTGGAACAGGAAGTTTCAGCACCGCAGATTCGGGCCTGACCTTTGTGGATTCCACCCTGGGCACCCTGGATTTGAGCGACATCCTGCCCGGCTATTACCTGATTAAATACACCTCGGGCGGGGTTTGTTCACAGGAAACCATCTTGCCCCTGACCATCCACCAAAGTCCTGAAATTGCCCTCGTTTCCACCGCAGACAACGAAACGATTTGTGAAGGGGAGGAAATCACCTTTTTCGCCACGGGTGCAGACCGTTACCTGTTTTATGTGGGTGATTCCATTGCCCAGCTTTGGACCCCGCTGGGTCAGTTCACGCCCGGCCAAGGTCTTGCCAATGGAGCCCAAATAACTGTGCTGGCCAGCGCAGATCCGGGAGGGTGCGAAGCCAGAGATTCGCTCACCGTAACCGTGCGTCCCCGTCCCGAAATCATAGACCTGCAATCCCCTCAAACCGTAACCAGCGAAGCCAGTTGGAGCATTTCGGGCCAGACAAGCCTGGATACCGCGTGGGTGCATTGGTGGTTTGAGGTGCAGGAATCCGCTGCCAGCCTGAAAAATACCTCTCCCACCTTCGTAAAAGCCCAGGCAGGCAGTTTTTCCCTGAGCACGGATTTCGAATTGGTCAACCCCAATACTCCCGCCAAAGTGACCTTTTATCTGCAACCAGAGCTTGCAGGCTGCAATGGCGAAACTGACACCCTGTCCATAACCTTCATGCCCACCATTTCAGATATATTCATTCCCGGCCTGATCACCCCCAACGGCGACGGCAAAAATGACGGCTGGGAAATCCGCTACCTGGACCACATCCAACCCGACCAGTACCAGATCACGGTCTTCAACCGCGCGGGCGGCCCCGTATTCAGGCAGGAAGGACTTTCCCCCGGCTGGAACGGATCAGGCCTTCCCGATGGGGTGTACTGGTACGTGGTGAGCAGCCTTGAAGGCGATGTGGCCAGCGGAGGAGTGACTATCAGGAGGTAGCTTTTGATAGCTGCAAGCTACAAGCCTCAAGCTTCGAGCCTCAACAATCTAAAATCTATCCTCTAACAATCTAACATCTCAAAAAATGCATATCGGCGAAAAAATAAAACTCCGTAGCAAGGAACTCCGCATTGGCCCCACAGAACTTGGCGAAATGATCAATACTTCCAAGCAAAACATTTATGGCATTTTCCGCAGAGAAAATCTGGATTCAGGCTTATTGAGGACCATTTCTCTGGCTTTGGAATTCAACTTTTTCGAATTGCTCGCCCGCGAATTGGAAGGATCGCTCCCTTCAGAGCCATTAAGAGAAGAATTAAAAGCCCTGGAAAGGGAAATGGAGTACCTCAAAAGGATCAATCAACTGCAACTCACCTTGCTGGAAAAAGAAGGCATTAAATTTCGCCCTCAACCCTTAAAAAAGCCTGAATGCCCCACGAACAACTAAACTGGCTACTCCACCTCAAAATGAAACAGCAGGGCAAAAATCCCGCCGAATTGCGTTCCCGCACCACCAGCAAAACCCTGGCCATGCTGGCGTGGCAGGGTTGGCGTATCTTTTTGGACGATCCCCGCATTGAAGCCTTCCAAATCCAGCTTTTCGAGGAGTTTCAGTTGGTCTTTTCCGCCGAAAAGAATCCTCACCTGCTCAAGGAACCCAAAGATCCGCTGAATCATTTCCCTACATCCTCACTCAATTGAATCTGCATTCACCATTTATGGAGCCTCGAAAAACAAAGAAGATCAAGGCGGACGCAGGTGAAGAAAGCGCAGTTTACTAAGGTAAATGAGCATTTCTGAATCAAGTCCAACGCAGAGATTCAAAGTTTTTTGAGGTTCCATCATAAAATTTCAAACCTTAACCACATACAAGATGAAAATCCAAAAACTATTCCTGTTTGCCTGGCTTTGCCTCAATTCATTTTTTACGCTTTCTGCCCAAAACATCTACACCATTGGCGACAAAGCCTATGTGGACGGCAGGGACTTATGTAGCATTGAAACGGAGTTTTTCAGCCAGGAAAAAGCCGTCAAAGACCTGAAAGGAAACATAATCCTGAAAGTAAGCTGGGCAGAATACCAGGACCCCACTTCCAAAACGGCGGCCAACCCCTTTGGGAAGATCAGATATGCAATCCTGACCATCTGGGACACCCAGGACCGTTGCGAAATGCAAATTGATTCAGACAAGGAACTGGTCAAAGCATTGCTGGATCACCAGATATTTGAACAGGAGTTCACCCGTTTTGGGGAATACCTGCCCTTTCAAGCCGCGTTGATGGTCAGAAGGCTCAAAACTCCCTTCTCTGACCGTAAAATGGAATTGGAGCGGAGCCAAAACCAATCTTGGCAGTATCAAAACCAACCTCAAAATAACCCCTATCAGAATAAGGTTTACGGTCAGCCGTACCGGGGAAACTGGTAGCAGAAGTTGCCCAAAACCAAAATATAGTTGTTAGTTGGCCTCTGCTTCCCGGCCCGCAGGGCCGGGGTTTCGATCCTCCTTTAAAAAAAGGTGCCCTCTTTCGTGAGAGAGGGCAGCCGAAGGCGGGTGAGTTCGCCTTTCTCTGAGGTTCGCCTTCTGTCAGAATCATTCCCCACCCCCGAAGGGGGAAGAATGGACCGTCAGCAGGCATTTAGGTTAAAAAGGATGCGGGTTCACTTAGGTTAAACAAATATGATCCAAGGTAAAAAATCCCTTTCTCCCGCGAAACCACCAATTGAGGAACGCACCCTTTGCCTTTACCAGGAGTACTTTTTGCTTTACGAACGACAAAAACACCTTTCCAACCCCAAAGCCAGAATTGTCAGAAACCACCTCCCACGGAAATGATTATCTTCGGGAAAACAGCCCTGAAATGACATCAACTCCTTTGAAAAATCTGCTTGCCCTGCTCTGCTTCCTGCCCTTCACCCTGGCTGCCCAATGGCAGCCCATAAACACCAACGTATACCAGGAATTTCTTGAACTTGATTTTGTCAGCGACCTCCAGGGCTTCGCCCTGATGCCAGATCCACAGTCGCTGTCCACCCAGCGATTCATCGCCACCACCGACGGCGGACAAACCTGGACCACCGTGGCCCTGCCCCATGCGGGAGATTACCAAAGCATGGACTTTGTGGATGCCCTCAACGGCTACCTTTCGGGCCGTTACAGCAATGGATCTGTCCTCGAATGCCATGTTTACAAAACCACCAACGGCGGACAAAACTGGACCGACGTGAGCCCCAACATCCAGGATGCAGGCTACGGTAATTCCGTACTTCGCTTTTGGAATCCCCTGAAAGGAAATTTCCTCGTGGGCTCCAACCAATATGCCACCACCGACGGTGGCGCCACCTGGGACACCATATCCCTCGGCATGGAATCTGGTTTGTGTATGGCCACCTCGGGTAGCCAGCAGGCTGCCTTCGGCACCTGGGATGGCACCTTCGCTTACACAGGCGGCGTATTTACCACCAACGATGGCGGCGCCACCTGGAACTTCAGCGATTTCACCGACTGGAACTCCCAGATCACCCAGATTTCCTACCCCGAATTCAACCACATATTCGCCCTGGCCAACAGCTACGCACCCTTCATCGCGCCCCGCCTGTACCGCTCCCAGGATGGCGGCGCCTCCTGGGATACCCTCCATCCCCAGATTTGGGTGGATTCCAACGCCACTCCCCAATCCATGCACTTTGTCAACGGAGCCCTTGGCTACGTCAATACCCTCGAGGGCCACATTTTTGTGACCTCGGATTCCGGCAACACCTGGCAACTGGATTACCTCACAGCTGAAGCCCAGACCGTCCTCAGCGCAGGCGGTTCCAGCCTTTACTCGGGCGGTGATCTCGGCTCCCTCTACCAGCTTGACCTTCCCCTTGGCAGCGAGCCAAAGCCAACCTTTCCGGGGCTGTTGGCTTTTCCCAACCCGGTCACCGACCGCGTCGGAATTACCACGACTTTCTCTGAATCCGTTCACGTGCAAATCCTTAATGCCCAAGGCAAAATCCTCCAAATCACCAATCTCCAACCCGGCCACAACCAATTGGATTTGCCCGCCTCTCTTCCTTCAGGCGTTTTCTTCCTTCACCTCCACGGCCAGGGAATCTCTGAAACCCATAAAATGATTCGCCTGTAAAAAGAAAGCCCCCATAGGCCGGGAGCTTTCAAAATTTGCTACAAAAAAGAATCAGATATATGAAAAAGAAGCAGTTAGTTCTTTATTAGCTTCAAGCTACAAGCCGCAAGCTTCGAGTTTCAGGCCCCACCATGTGGCAACCATCTTCCAATAATACAGCCAGGGCATGCCTTGGCTAAAAACCACCACACGGATCGGCCACCTCACAAGGCCCCAGCCTGCACCCGGGGTGATTGGGACCCTGCCCCAGGTGATCCTGCACCTCACCCGCATCAATACATATCGTGCTCGCCCCGTTGGGGTTTCCCGGAGGCACATGGCACACACTCACCTTGGGATCGTCAATCGTACCACACACCACATCCACCACAAACACATTAAACTGGGTCACATCCTGACAGCCCGCCGCATCCGTGATGGTAAGCGAGTACACCGTATTTTGGGTGGGGCACACCAAAATCGCCCGCAGCAATTGTCCGTTCGACCAGATCGGGGTATAGGGTGAAATTCCCCCCACCGCCGGAATCATGGAAAGACTCGTGCAGGCCCTCGGACCGTAACCCGGAGTCACAACCCGGCATTCGTCGGGCTGGGATTGCAATTCCGGGGGCTCGGTCAGCGTAATGCTGCCTGATGCCATACAACCCTTGGCATCGGTCAGGGTCACCGTAGCCAGACCAGCGGGCAGGTAATTCGCCTGCGAACCCGTTTCCCCGTTCCCCCAGAAGAAAGAATAAGGCGCCGTCCCGCCTGTGGCAGCCACCGTGGCCTTGCCATTGGGCTGACCATTGGCAGAATTGCAGCTCAGGTTATATCCAAAAGAATTCACCGGCGCACTCAGCGTAAGGTTAATGGCTGCGGGTTCCGTAATCAGCACATTCACCAGGCTGCCCGGGCAACCCTTCAGGTCACGGGCCGTGGCCACATAAGTCCCCGCGGCAAGCCCGGTAAACAAAGGCGAAGCCTGGTAATTGGCGCCTCCGTCGATCGAGTACTCGTAGCCGTGGTTACCGCCCGAAGCCGAAACCGTAATCGTACCATCACTGCCACCCTTACAGGAAACAGGAGTTTTCTGGAAATTGGTGAGTACAGGAGTCAGCGACGACACTGTGGCTCCGATCCAGTCCGACACACAGAGCTTGGCATCCTTCACCCGGATTCTGTATCCCGACGAGGGGGCCAGATTATAGAAAACGTTAC
This sequence comes from Bacteroidia bacterium, assembly GCA_020635905.1. GTDB lineage: Bacteria > Bacteroidota > Bacteroidia > J057 > JADKCL01 > JACJYV01. The sequence continues at coordinate 176,858 of JACJYV010000002.1, read as the reverse complement.
TGGTACTATAAGTCGCACCATCGTTAATTGAGTATTTATAAGGAGGAGTACCACCTGCGGCCGTAATGGTGATCGTACCGTTGGTGTAACCTGCGCAGGTAACTCCTGTAGTCGCCACCGTGTAGGTAATCTTCGGCGGATTGAGGATCGTGGTGTATTGCGGAGGTGCAAAAATTCCGTTAAAATCCTTGACCACAATGGTATAATTTCCTGCGGTCAGAGTCAGAAAATTGGGTTGCAGACTCCAGGTGGCCCCATTATCCACCGAAAACGAATAGGGGCGTACACCTCCCGCCGGCACAATCCGGATCCAGCCGTTGGCCGCCCCGATACAACTGGGCTCACCCGAGGTAAAGGTGAAGGTAACGGTTTGGGAGAAGGATTGAAGCGGAAAGAAAAAAAGGAAAAAACTGGGCAATAGAATCAGGGCAAAGAAAACAGTTCTCTGGGTTTTCATTTTATTTCCCGAAGGGAATTAAGAAGTGTGAAGCGTGTGAGCGGCCTTCTTATTCAGGTTAGTTGGAAGTTCAGATCAAATATACGAAAAATTGCAACCCGCGAATGACGCGGATTGCTATCTGGAATCGAAATTCATCGAGAAATTAAGGCCTTTGGTCGAAAGCCTAACTTGCTGATAATTAGTTGCTTTTGGCCCAGCTGTCCTTGAGGGTCACGGTGCGGTTAAAAATCAGCTTTCCGGGGGTGGAATCAGGGTCCACACAGAAATAACCCTTCCGCATAAACTGGAATTTATCTCCCACCTGCGCCGTGGCCAGACTGGGTTCCGCCATTACATTTTGCACAATGTGGAGAGAATCCGGATTCAGGTTGTCCAGGAAAGCATCCTCCGTATCGCCCGTGGGGTCTTCCACATTGAAAAGGCGCTCATAGAGACGTGCCTCCACTGAAATGGCCTCCGAGGCCGACACATAGTGCAGCACTCCTTTGATCTTGCGGCCTGTGGTATCCTGGCCACTTTTGGTAGCCGGATCGTAGGTGCAATGCAATTCCACCACCTTGCCGTTTTCGTCCTTCACGAAGTCCTGACACTGGATCGCATAGGCTCCCTTCAGACGTACCTCACCGCCCGGCGAAAGCCGGAAGAAATTCTTGGGTGCATCCTCCATAAAATCTTCCGCCTCAATAAACAGCTCGCGGGAGAATGGAATCTTGCGTGACCCGCTTTCCGGATCCTCGGGATTATTTTCCACCTCCAGCCATTCCACCTTACCTTCCGGCCAGTTGGTCACGATCACCTTCAGCGGATCGATCACCGCCATTACCCGGGCTGCCGTCTTATTCAGATCCTGGCGAATATGGAATTCCAGGAAACTCATATCCGTGATAGACTTCTGCCGGGTCAGACCCACCGCTTCTGCAAAATTGCGGATTGAGGCAGGCGTATATCCGCGGCGGCGCAGTCCTGCAATCGTGGGCATGCGCGGATCATCCCACCCGTTCACATAACCCCTGAGCACCAGCTTTTTCAGGCTACGTTTGCTCATCACCATATAGTTCAGATTGAGGCGTGAAAACTCCGTCTGATAGGGGCGGGGGTTAAAGGGAGGAAGCTGATCCAGGTACCAGTCATACAGGGGCCGGTGCACCTCAAACTCCAGCGTACACAGCGAGTGGCTGATCCCTTCGATCGCATCGCTTTGCCCGTGGGCCCAGTCATACATCGGGTAGATGCCCCACTTATCACCCGTACGGTGGTGGTGTGCCTTCAGAATACGGTACATGATCGGGTCGCGCATGTGCATATTGGGCGAAGCCATATCCAGTTTGGCCCTCACCACCTTGCTGCCCTTTTCAAACTCACCCTTATTCATCCGTTCCAGCAGATCGAGGTTTTCCTCCACACTGCGGTTACGGTAAGGACTTTCGGTCCCCGGCTCGGTCGGAATACCCCGCTGGGCGGCAATTTCCTCCTGGGTCGAATCGTCCACATAGGCTTTGCCGGCCTTCATCAGATAGACCGTAAAGTCATACAGTTGCTGAAAATAATCAGAGGCGTACAGGGGTTCACCTGCCCACTCATAGCCCAGCCAGGACACATCCTTCATGATCCCGTCCACAAACTCCTGGTCCTCAGCTTCCGGATTGGTATCATCAAAACGAAGGTTGGTTTTTCCGCCATATTGTTGAGCGAGGCCAAAATTTACCACAATTGACTTTGCATGGCCAATGTGGAGGTAACCATTGGGTTCGGGCGGAAAGCGGGTCACCACCGTTTGGGTGCGTCCGCTCGCCAGATCGGCTTCGATCTTTTCTTCGATGAAGTTTAAGGGTCTTTTAACCTCTTCTTCGTTGGAAATCATTTTCTTCCGTTTTTAAATAATTGATACAATTGCCCTAAGGCGGTGCAAATGTACGTAAAAATTGCGGATGGGTTAATCTAAAGCTTCAAGCAACAACCTTCCCCACAGGGTGGCCTCAGGCCCAGGCAGCAAGCCGCCAAATATCCCCCCAAGGAAACGACCATGTTGTTTCCAAAAAATCCCGTCCCCGCACTCGCACCCGTCCCCGTCCCCGCACCCGTCCTCCAAAATTTAACCCCTTCCCCAAAACAAAAAATTACATAGTTCACCCGTAGTTGAGCGGTGGTTCACCCGTGGTTCGCCCGTGGTTTAAGTATGCTTCAAGCATATTTCACGTATAGTTAAAGTATGGTTCAAATAATAATAAAGTATAGATCAGGTACACTTAGAGTACACTTAACCTAACTTTCAAATATCCCAGATCCCTTACAGATACCTTGCCGATCCCCTGCAGGCAAATTACCAATCCCTGACAACCCCCAACCTTAACCTGAAACCCACCAAATCAGAATAAAAGGCATTTGTAAATGCCGATGCGTTTCAATCCCCACCCCAAAGCGGAAGCTTCCCCTCAAAAAAATCAACAGGGTCTCCGTGTCCTCCAAAAAACTCTGTGAACTCAGTGGTTAATCCCCCACCCAAAGCGGAAGCTTTCCATTAGAAACCTCCTGACCATTCCTACTGACTCCTCCATAGGAGTGCCTTTGGCATGTGCCTCCGTGTTTAAAACCCCTTCCCCAAAAAAACTTTGTGCTCTTTGTGCCTTTGTGTTGAACCACCCCCAAAAGCGGAAACTTTCCATCAAAAATTCTCCGTGTCCTCCAAAAAACTCTGTGAACTCAGTGATTAATCCCCCACCCAAAGCGGAAGCTTTCCATTAGAAACCTCCTGACCATTCCTACTGACTCCTCCATAGGAGTGCCTTTGGCATGTGCCTCCGTGTTTAAAACCCCTTCCCCAAAAAAACTTTGTGCTCTTTGTGCCTTTGTGTTAAACCACCCCCAAAAGCGGAAACTTTCCATCAAAAATTCTCCGTGTCCTCCAAAAAACTCTGTGAACTCAGTGGTTAATCCCCCACCCAAAGCGGAAGCTTTCCATTAGAAAACTCCTGACCATTCCTATTGACTCTGTGCCTCTGTGTTCAAAAACCCCTTCTCTGTGTTACCCCCCCAAAAAACCTTTGTGCTCTCCTCCATGTGAGTGCCTTTGGCATGTAGTTCTCCGTGTTTAAAACCCCCTCACCCCCAAAATTCTCCCCCCATCATAGCCCAAGTTCCCCCAGCATTCCTTAATTTTGCAGAAATCAGGAGGTTAAACCCCAACTAACCGTGGAGATAAAGGAAAAAATACAAAACCTTTCCAGCGACATTTTCGCCGAAATAGTGGACCTCCGTCGGCAGATCCATGCCAATCCTGAACTTTCCTTCGAAGAATACGAAACCAGTGCCCTGGTCAAAGCACAACTCAGCGGCCTCGGCATACCCTTTCAGGACAACATCGCCAAAACTGGCGTGGTAGGACTGATCGAAGGCGAACTTCCCGGAAAAACCATCGCCCTTCGGGCCGACATGGATGCCTTGCCCATCCTGGAAGCCAACGAAGTGGACTACATCTCTCGCAACCCGGGCAAAATGCATGCCTGCGGACACGATGTCCACACCAGTTCCCTGCTGGGTACCGCCCGCATCCTCAGCCAGCTGAAGCCCCACATCAAAGGCACCATCAAACTACTCTTCCAACCTTCTGAAGAGCGGCTGCCGGGCGGAGCCTCGGTCATGATCCGCGAAGGAGTCCTGGAAAATCCCCGCGTGGGTGGCATCCTCGGTCAGCACGTTATGCCCTTCATAGACCAGGGCAAATTCGGCTTTCGCAAAGGCATCTACATGGCCTCAGCCGACGAAATCTACCTCACCGTCAAAGGCAAAGGCGGCCATGCAGCCCAGCCCCAAAACTTCATAGATCCGGTCACTATCACCGCCCAGATCATCACGGCCCTGCAGACTGTGGTCAGCCGCACCATGGATCCCCGCTATCCCTCCGTGCTTTCCTTCGGCAAAATGATTGCCAACGGAGCCACCAACATCATCCCCGATGAAGTGTACCTCGAAGGCACCTTCCGGGCCATGAACGAAGAGTGGAGGGCCCTCGCCCACCAGCGCATCCGTGAAATTGTCCACGCCCTAGCCAAAAGCATGGGCGGCGAAGCCGACCTGGAAATTCGGCTCGGATACCCCGTATTAAAAAATAATGAGGAACTGACCGCAAGAGCCAGGGCCGCAGCGGCATCTTATGTGGGTGAGGAGAACATCATTGACCTCGACATCTGGATGGCTGCCGAAGATTTTGCCTGGTACACCCAGGAAATTCCCGGCTGTTTTTACCGCCTCGGCACGCGGAATATATCCAAAGGAATTAACCATGGGCTGCATACGCCCTTGTTTAATATAGACGAAGACGCATTACGCCTTTCCACCGGCATGATGGCCTGGCTGGCTATCCAGGAACTGGAAGGGGAGGTTTGAAACGAAACAACGATTAACAAAATGTCAGTTACCTCGCCCGGAAAGAAAAGCCGGGCCCGGGAGAAATGTAACATAAATGAAAATCAATGCAACGAGCCTGATTTAATTTAAGGAAACTGACCCATACTTTTATAAAATTGAAATACCAGGTCCTTTGATCAATAAACTCAGATATATGAAACACTTACTTATCCTCGGGATACTGCTCCTCAGCGCAGGCAGCATATTTACCCAAACTCTCAATGAATCACTCGGAACAGGTGCCGGATCCAGCATTACCTCAGGTGACAACAACGTATTCCTGGGCGACTCCGCCGGAACAAACATTTCCACCGGAAGCGATAACACCATGGTGGGTATGAGAGCGGGCTATACCGCATCCACCAGTTCCCAAAATGTGTATATCGGTAAAGAAACTGGCTACACCAATACCACCGGCTCCGACAATACCTTTGTCGGAACCCAGGCCGGGTATTACAACACCAACACTGACAATACCTTCATGGGTACCCTGTCCGGTTACTACAACACCAGCGGAACTGACAACACCTTCGTGGGAGAAGAATCCGGTTTTCACAATACTACAGGATCCCGAAATGTGTTCATCGGGGAAGACGCCGGCTATAATAACGAGGACGGCTTTGAAAACACCTTTGTAGGCCGGGATGCAGGTCGTTCCTGTACTTCAGGTCACCGCAATACCGCCGTCGGAAATGATGCCGGGTACGACATTGAAACCGGCTACCGGAATACCTGTATGGGCGACTCTGCCGGTACTGACGTCGGTGACGGCTTCAAAAACACCTTCATTGGCCAGGCGGCCGGGGCGGCCACCGAGCATGCCGACTTCAATACCTTTGTGGGCTGGTTTGCCGGCTGGGACAACAACCGTACCAACAACACCAACGATGCCAACCGCAACACCTACGTGGGCGCATCCTGCGGCGACGTAAACCGCCAGGGAGAAGACAACGTAGGGATGGGGGCCTTCGCAGACTTCAACTCCACCATCCGCAGCCGTTGTACCTTCCTGGGCGCTTACACCAGCGCCGATAATAACGACGTAGTGGCTCTCGGCTATAATGCAAGGGGAAGTTCCCAGTACGCAATTTCACTCGGGAATGAGTCCGATGCCACCGGAACCGGAAGTATAGCCCTCGGCTACATTGCTCAGGCTACCGCCACCGGGGTGGTGGGGCTCGGCCGCCAGGCTTCAGCCTCCGCCAACCATGCTGTGGCTGTGGGTTACATGGCCACCGTCTCCGGTGCCAGATCCGTCGGCATTGGCCAGTCCTGCACTGTAACCGGAATCCAGTCCGTAGGCCTGGGTAACCTCAATTCCGTAGCAGGCAGCTACGCTGTGGCCATAGGTGACAGCGCCACCGCCTCCACCGATTACTCCATCGCCATTGGAGCCAGCTCCAACGTATCGGGCTCCAACTCCATTGCCATTGGCTACGGAGCCACCCTCACTGCTGCCAACGAAGTGTACATTGGCAACTCCTCCACCGCATCCATCGGGGGCATCGTCAACTGGACTGCCACCTCCGACGGAAGATTCAAAACCAACGTGTGCGAAAACGTGTCCGGGCTGGATTTCATCAATCGCCTGCGTCCCGTAACCTACAACTTTGATCTCCTCGCCCTGCAAAAACAAATGGGTGATAATCTTCCCCCCGCCATCCAGTCTGCCCTCAAAGCCAAAGCCGCCATTCGCTATACCGGGTTCATCGCCCAGGAAGTGGAGCAGGCAGCCAAAGATGCAGACTTTGAATTCAGTGGGGTGAAAGTGCCGGCCAATGACGGAGAAATTTATGGTCTTCGCTACGCAGAGTTTGTGGTGCCCCTCGTGAAAGCCGTTCAGGAACTCAGCCAAAAAGTGGAAGAGCGCGACCAGCTGATCTCACAGCAGGAAAGCAGGCTGAACCAGTATGAGGAAGCATTCCTCCAACTCAATGCCCGCCTCAATGCCCTGGAGGCCAAAGCAGGCACCGGTGCTGAACAGCAGCCCATCACTTACAACCGTTAAAAAAGAAGCACATGCAAATATTTATAACGAGAACAGAAACACCGGAAACAAGGCGGTTGCGCAAATGGAAAGGAAATGCCAGTTCCTTTTCCATCCAGGCAATCATGCTCGCGCTGCTTCTTTTGGTGAATCTGTCTCTATATGCCCAACCAGGGACCAGTGGAACCGAAACCATAGTCAATACCACCACCAGCAATTCCCAGCAAAATCCCTCCATTGGAATCGATGATTCAGGGAATTTTGCCATCGTATGGGAAAGCTTTGCCCAGGATGGATCCGACTATGGAATCTACCTGCAACGTTTCCTTGCCAATGGAACCGCCAACGGCAGCGAAACCAAAATCAACTCCACTACTACCAACGGACAGCGATATCCCGATATCGACATGAACCCCAACGGCTCTTACGTCGTCACCTGGAGTTCCTATGGCCAGGATGCAGACCAGTATGGCGTATGGCAACGCCTCTACGACAACACGGGAAGTGCCGTCATTGGAGAAGGCAGAGCCAATAACACCCAGACGGGCTCCCAGTTTCGCAGCCGCGTAGCCATGGACGACGCCGGAAACTACGGCGTGGTTTTCATGGATTCTGAAAATGACGGAGACGGATTTGGGATTTATGCCCGCTTTTATAATTCCTCAGGTTCTTCAATTCAGAGTGCCTGGCTCGTGAATACCGACACTGCAGGCTATCAGGGCATGCCCGACATCGCCCTCGATTCTGCCGGAAACGGAATCATCGTATGGCAGGGATATGGGGACAATTCCGGCTCCACCATGGGGATTTATGCCCAGATGGTGGACGGTACCACTGGCAGCCCCGTGGGCAGCCAGTTTCTGGTCAATACCTCAACGGCCAATAACCAGACCGATCCCTCCGTGGAAATGGATGTCGATGGCAACTTCATCATCGTTTGGGCCAGCCGCGACCAGGACGGAAGCCAGGAAGGCATTTATGCCCGCCGCTATAACAGTTCGGGAACGGCCCAGGGTGGTGTGTTCAAAGTAAATTCCACCACCTCGGGCAGCCAGGACAATCCCCGCATTACCGTAACCCGCGAAGGCAGATTTGCCATAGCCTGGAATTCTTACGGACAGGATGGAAGCTACGAAGGCGTGTACCTGCAGACCTATGAAGCGACCGCCAGTAAATTTGGGGCAGAAACCCAGGTCAACACCCGTACCACCGACTTCCAGCAGGCTCCTGCCGTGGCCTGGTGTCACAACGATTCTAACCTGGTCGTAACCTGGCAGGATGGTCTCACCAATTCCACTGCCACCCACGATTCCAGCGAGTATGGAGTTTATTACCAGCAATTCTCCACCTCCGACACCACACCTCCCACTGCCGTTTGCCAGAATATATCCGTATATCTGGATGGGTCAGGAAGTGCCACCATCACCGGAACAGACATCGATGGGGGTTCCACGGACAATATCGGGATTGATACCTATGTAGCCAGTCCCAGCTCCTTCAATTGCTCCAACATTGGTGCAAACACCTCAACCCTGACTGTAACGGATTTCAATGCGAATTCTGCCTCCTGCAGTTCCATCGTTACCGTGGTTGATACCAATTCCCCCACTGCAACCTGCGTTTCCAGCCTTACCGTATATCTCGATGGTTCAGGAAATGCCACTCTTACCGATACAGATGCGGACAATGGCAGCACCGACAACTGCTCCATCGCCTCCTATTCTCTTTCCCAGACCAGTTTCACCTGTACCAATGCAGGAACAAATTCCTATACCCTGACCGTAACCGACGGAAGTGGCAATACCGGAACCTGCAGCGTGTCAATCTCAGTTCAGGATACCACCGGACCCGTTGCCTCCTGCCAGGATATAACCCTTTTCCTGAATGGATCCGGCACTGCAACCATAAACGGATCTGACGTGGACGCTGGCAGCACCGACAATTGCTCCGGCAGTCTCACTTACTCCCTGCCCCAAACCACCTTCAGCTGCAGCAACATTGGATCTACCTCCCAAACCCTGACGGTAACCGATCCGGGTGGAAATTCCTCTACCTGTACTACCACCATCACGGTGAATGACACCGTTTCTCCGGTAGCCTCCTGCCAGAACGTAACCGTCTTTCTGAATGGTTCGGGCACAGTAACCGTTTCACCCGCAACCGTGGATGCTGGCAGCAGCGACAACTGTACCCTCAGTACCCTGTCCCTCAGCGGCGGTTCCTACACCTGCTCCAACATCGGTGCCAATACTGAAACCCTGACCGTACCCGATGCCAATGGCAACAGCTCATCCTGTACCACCATCATCACCGTTACGGACAGCACCGCGCCTTCGGCCGTTTGCCAGAATCTCACCGTCTATCTCGACGGATCAGGGAGTGCAAGCATCGTTTCCGGCGATGTGGACGCGGGCAGCAGCGACAACTGTGCGGTCAGCAGCCTTTCTATCAGTGGTGGATCTTACACCTGCTCCAACGTGGGTGCCAACACCGAGGTCCTGACTGTATCCGACGCCAGCGGCAATTCTGCCACCTGTACTTCCACGGTCACCGTGATTGACAGCACCGCCCCAACGGCCGCCTGCCAGAACATCACGCTGTATCTGAACGGAAGTGGCAACGCCACCGCCCTCGCCGTACAGGTTGACAATGGCAGCAGCGACAACTGCGCGATCAGTTCATCGAGCCTGAGCACCACTTCTTTCTCCTGCTCCAACGTAGGTGCCAACACCGAAACCCTGACCGTCATGGACGGCAGCGGCAATTCTGCCACCTGCTCCACCATCATCACCGTGACCGACAGCACCGCTCCCGTAGCCAGCTGCCAGGATGTGACCGTATATCTGAATGGTTCGGGCAGCGTCACTGTGTCAGCTTCCACTGTGGATGCGGGCAGCAGCGACAATTGCTCACTCGGCACTTTGTCCCTCAGCGGCGGTTCCTACACCTGCTCCAACATCGGGGCCAATACTGAAACCCTGACCGTACCCGATGCCAATGGCAACAGCTCATCCTGTACCACCATCATCACCGTTACGGACAGCACCGCGCCTTCGGCCGTTTGCCAGAATCTCACCGTCTATCTCGACGGATCAGGGAGTGCAAGCATCGTTTCCGGCGATGTGGATGCGGGCAGCAGCGACAACTGTGCGGTCAGCAGCCTTTCCATCAGTGGTGGATCTTACACCTGCTCCAACGTGGGTGCCAATACTGAAGTCCTGACTGTATCCGACGCCAGCGGCAATTCTGCCACCTGTACCTCCACGGTCACCGTGACTGACAGCACTGCGCCTTTGGCCTCATGCCAAAACCTCACCGTTTTTTTGGATGGCAGTGGCAGCGCTTCTGTGAGCACAGGAGACGTTGACAATGGCAGCAGCGACAACTGTGCGATCAGTTCATCGAGCCTGAGCACCACCTCCTTCACCTGTTCCAATGTAGGTGCCAACACCGAAACCCTGACCGTCATGGACGGCAGCGGCAATTCTGCCACCTGCTCCACCATCATCACCGTGACCGACAGCACCGCTCCCGTAGCCAGCTGCCAGGATGTAACCGTATATCTGAATGGTTCAGGCAGCGTCACCGTATCTGCTTCCACTGTGGATGCGGGCAGCAGCGACAATTGCTCACTCGGCACTTTGTCCCTCAGCGGTGGTTCCTACACCTGCTCCAACATCGGCGCCAATACTGAAACCCTGACCGTACCCGATGCCAATGGCAACAGTTCCACCTGTACCACCATCATCACCGTCACGGACAGCACCGCGCCTTCAGCCGTTTGCCAGAATCTCACCGTCTATCTCGACGGATCGGGGAGTGCAAGCGTCGTCTCCGGCGATGTGGACGCGGGCAGCAGCGACAACTGTGCGGTCAGCAGCCTTTCTATCAGTGGTGGATCTTACACCTGCTCCAACGTAGGTGCCAACACCGAGGTCCTGACTGTATCCGACGCCAGCGGCAATTCTGCCACCTGTACTTCCACGGTCACCGTGATTGACAGCACAGCTCCAACGGCCGCCTGCCAGAACATCACGCTGTATCTGAACGGAAGTGGCAACGCCACCGCCCTCGCCGTACAGGTTGACAATGGCAGCAGCGACAACTGCGCGATCAGTTCATCGAGCCTGAGCACCACTTCTTTCTCCTGCTCCAACGTAGGTGCCAACACCGAAACCCTGACCGTCATGGACGGCAGCGGCAATTCTGCCACCTGCTCGACCATCATCACCGTGACCGACAGCACCGCTCCCGTAGCCAGCTGCCAGGATGTAACCGTATATCTGAATGGTTCAGGCAGCGTCACCGTATCTGCTTCCACTGTGGATGCGGGCAGCAGCGACAATTGCTCACTCGGCACTTTGTCCCTCAGCGGTGGTTCCTACACCTGCTCCAACATCGGCGCCAATACTGAAACCCTGACCGTACCCGATGCCAATGGCAACAGCTCATCCTGTACCACCATCATCACCGTCACGGACAGCACCGCGCCTTCGGCCGTTTGCCAGAATCTCACCGTCTATCTCGACGGATCAGGCAGTGCAAGCATCGTCTCCGGCGATGTGGACGCGGGCAGCAGCGACAACTGTGCGGTCAGCAGCCTTTCTATCAGTGGTGGATCTTACACCTGCTCCAACGTGGGTGCCAATACTGAAGTCCTGACTGTATCCGACGCCAGCGGCAATTCTGCCACCTGTACTTCCACGGTCACCGTGATTGACAGCACAGCGCCTTTGGCCTCATGCCAGAACCTCACCGTATTTTTGGATGGCAGTGGCAGCGCTTCTGTGAGCACAGGAGACGTTGACAATGGCAGCAGCGACAACTGTGCGATCAGTTCATCGAGCCTGAGCACCACCTCCTTCACCTGTTCCAACGTAGGTGCCAACACCGAAACCCTGACCGTCATGGACGGCAGCGGCAATTCTGCCACCTGCTCGACCATCATCACCGTGACCGACAGCACCGCTCCTGTAGCCAGCTGCCAGGATGTGACCGTATATCTGAATGGTTCGGGCAGCGTCACCGTGTCAGCTTCCACTGTGGATGCGGGCAGCAGCGACAATTGCTCACTCGGCACTTTGTCCCTCAGCGGCGGTTCTTACACCTGCTCCAACATCGGGGCCAATACTGAAACCCTGACCGTACCCGATGCCAATGGCAACAGCTCATCCTGTACCACCATCATCACCGTTACGGACAGCACCGCGCCTTCGGCCGTTTGCCAGAATCTCACCGTCTATCTCGACGGATCAGGTAATGCAAGCATCGTCTCCGGCGATGTGGACGCGGGCAGCAGCGACAACTGTGCGGTCAGCAGCCTTTCTATCAGTGGTGGATCTTACACCTGCTCCAACGTGGGTGCCAATACTGAAGTCCTGACTGTATCCGACGCCAGTGGCAATTCTGCCACCTGTACCTCCACGGTCACCGTGACTGACAGCACCGCGCCTTTGGCCTCATGCCAAAACCTCACCATATTTTTGGATGGCAGTGGCAGCGCTTCTGTGAGTACAGGAGACGTTGACAATGGCAGCAGCGACAACTGTGCGATCAGTTCATCGAGCCTGAGCACCACTTCCTTCACCTGCTCCAATGTAGGTGCCAACACCGAAACCCTGACCGTCATGGACGGCAGCGGCAATTCTGCCACCTGCTCGACCATCATCACCGTGACCGACAGCACCGCTCCCGTAGCCAGCTGCCAGGATGTGACGGTGTATCTGAATGGTTCGGGCAGCGTCACTGTGTCAGCTTCCACTGTGGATGCGGGCAGCAGCGACAATTGCTCACTCGGCACTTTGTCCCTCAGCGGCGGTTCCTACACCTGCTCCAACATCGGTGCCAATACTGAAACCCTGACCGTGCCTGATGCCAATGGCAACAGCTCATCCTGTACCTCCATCATCACCGTGACGGACAGCACCGCGCCTTCGGCCGTTTGCCAGAATATCACCGTGTACCTGGATGGATCCGGCAACGTATCCGTCACCAGCAACGATGTGGATGCCGGCAGCAGCGACAACTGTTCTCTGGGTACTCTCAGCCTGACTGGTGGTTCCTATACCTGCTCAAACATCGGTGCCAACACCGAAGTCCTGACCGTGCCCGATGTCAATGGCAACAGTTCCTCCTGTACCACCATCATCACCGTGACCGACAGCACCGCGCCTTTGGCTTCATGCCAGGACATTACCGTATTTCTGGATGGCAGCGGCAGCGCCTCCGTCAGTTCGGGAGATGTTGACAACGGCAGCAGTGACAATTGCGCAATCGGCTCCATACTCCTGAGCACCACCTCATTCAACTGTAACGATGTCGGTGTCAATGCAGAAACCTTATCTGTATCAGACGGAAGTGGTAATTCATCTACCTGCGCCACCAACATCACCGTGACCGACAGCACAGCTCCCGTAGCTAGTTGTCAGGATGTGACGGTATATCTCAATGGTTCGGGCAGCGTCACCGTATCTGCTTCCACCGTTGATGCGGGCAGTTCGGATAACTGCAGCCTGGGCACCCTGTCACTCAGTGGCGGAGTTTACCTGTGCAACAACCTTGGCGCCAATACCGAAACCCTGACCGTACCCGATGCCAATGGCAACAGTTCCACCTGTACCACCATCATCACCGTCACGGACAGCACCGCGCCTTTGGCCGTTTGCCAGAATATCACCGTGTACCTCAACAGTCTGGGCAGCGCAACTGTGACCGCCAATGACATTGACGGCGGCAGCACAGACAACTGTTCTGTTGGTACGTTGAGCATGACCGGCGGATCCTACACCTGTACGGAAGTGGGTGCCAATACCGAAGTCCTGACTGTGCCCGATGGAAACGGAAATTCATCATCCTGTACCTCCATCATCACCGTAAGCGACACCGTGGCCCCCGTTGCCTCATGTACCAACCTGACCCTTTACCTCGACGGAAGCGGTAGCGCTACCATTACTCCACAAGACGTGGATGGTGGCAGCACCGACGCCTGTGGTATATCAGGATTGTCCCTGAGCCAGACCTCATTCTCCTGCCAGGATCTGGGTACCAATTCAGAAACCCTGACTGTGACTGATGTCAACAGCAATGCAGGGACCTGTGTGGCTACCATCACCGTGGAAGACACCACCGCTCCTGCTGCCGTTTGCCAGAACGTTACCCTTTACCTGGGTACCAACGGCACCGCCACCCTGCTGGCGGGTGATGTGGACGGTGGCAGCACAGACAACTGTACCCTGGGTACCCTGAGCATCTCCAACGGATCTTTCACCTGCCAGGATGCAGGCACTCCCACCCAGGTTACCCTCACCGTGCCCGACACGGAAGGCAATATCTCCACCTGCCAGGCTACCATTACTGTTTCCGATACCACTGCCCCCCAGGCCAGTTGCCAGAACATCAGTGTGTATCTCGACGGAAGTGGGAACGCAACCGTACAGCCCGGCGATGTGGATGCAGGGAGTTCAGACAATTGCAGTGGAATCATCCTTTCCCTCAGCGGAGGTACCTACACCTGCACCAATCTGGGCACCCTGACCGAAGTCCTTACCGTAACGGATTCGAGCGCCAATTCATCCACCTGTTCGGCCACCATTACCGTCATTGACAGCACGGCACCCGCAGCCCTCTGTCAGGACATTACCCTGTATCTGAATTCTGTCGGATCCGCCCTGCTTACCGCCAATGACATCGACGGAGGTAGCACCGACAATTGCAGCATTGCCGCCAGCGCTACCAGCCAGTCCATCTTTGGGTGTGGTGATGCGGGTGTAAACACGGTGACCCTGACCCAGACCGATGCCTCTGGAAATTCTTCTTCCTGTACCTCTTTGGTCACGGTGGAAGATACCCTGAAGCCGGTTGCATCCTGCCAGGATGTGATTGTCTATCTGGATGGAAATGGTGATGGCGCATTGACCGCCACAGAAGTTGACAACGGCAGCACGGACAATTGCTCACTGACCCTTTCGCTGAGTGACACCACCTTCAGTTGCAACGACGTGGGACCCAGCCTCCAGGCCGTTCTCACCGTCACCGATCCCTCCGGCAATCAGGATACCTGTGCGGTTAAGATTGACGTGATCGACACCATTCCACCTACGGTGTTGTGTAAGAACGATACCGTTTACCTCAACAACGGGGTGGCCAACATCACTCCCCTCAATGTCGAAAACGGCAGCACGGATAATTGTGGTCTGGCCGGCAACCCCACCGTGACCCCCAACACCTTTACCATGGCCAATCTCGGTCCCAATACCGTGACCCTGACCCATACGGATGTGAATGGCAATGTGGCCAGCTGTAATTCCATCGTCTTTGTGGATACCCTGGTGGCCATTTCGGGTGAATTCCTCCTGACCGGAGTGGATTTCGAAGCCTTCCCCAACCCGACCCACCAGGATCTTTCCGTGAGGATTTCCTGCTCACATTGTGCGGGCGGAGAAGCCGGAATTCTGACTTTGGTGGCCATGAACGGAGTGGTGCTGCTGGATCGTCAGGTAGTACTCCAGGGTGGAACCTACCAAACCACTTTCGACCTCGGCCAGGTTGCCAAAGGGGTTTATTTCCTCAACTATCGCCAGGACGGCAAACATCTCTCACGTAAGATCGTGAAGTACTAAGCTGTTCTGAAATCAGCATAAAGCCGGGTCATCCAAATTGGCCCGGCTTTTTTATGCCATAGGCTTAAATTCCCCTTCGAAAATCGCAATCTTACTTCGTTTCATTCTCAGGTTTTGTATCTTTCAGGAGATTTTAAAAAAAACGTCTCAAAAACAGGAAGAAATGCTGGAAAGACTTGAAGTAAGTACCGTTTTGCCCATCAGCAGGGAAGAATTGTACAACGGCTGGCTCGATAGCGAAGAGCATTCAGAATTCAGCGGTGGCACCGCCGAAATTGACCCCACCGAAGGCGGCAGATTTACGGCCTGGGAAGGATATATTGAAGGTAAAAACCTGATTCTGGAACCCTATTCACGCATAGTGCAGGCCTGGCGCACTTCTGAATTTCCCGAAACCAGCGAAGATTCCCGCCTGGAAATCCTCCTCGACGAAACCGAAGAGGGTACCCGCATCACCCTGGTCCATACCGAAATACCCGAAGGACTGGGGGAAAGATTTGAAACGGGCTGGGTGGATCATTACTTCATGCCCATGGCAGAGTATTATGAAGGAGATCTGGATGACGATTTTGATGATTATTGAATTGAGTCGCAACATTTTGCCAACCGTAATATATTCTAATTGCTACTAAACTAAACCCTATGAGTACTGACGTAAGAAATCTCGAACCCCAAGAGATGTGGAACCATTTCGCCGATCTGAATGCCGTTCCACGCCCCTCCAAAAAGGAGGAAAGGGTCATTGCCTTTGTCAAAAAGTTTGGCGAAGACCTCGGTCTCCCCACCCTGGTGGACGAAGTTGGGAACGTGATTATCAAAAAGCCAGCCACCAAAGGCATGGAAAACCGCCTAACCGTGGTATTGCAGAGCCACCTCGACATGGTGCATCAGAAGAATGCGGATACAAAATTTGATTTTGACACCGAAGGAATCCGCATGTATGTGGACGGTGACTGGGTAAAGGCCGAAGGCACCACCCTCGGTTCTGACAACGGAATCGGAGTGGCCTCCATCATGGCCATTCTGGCCTCCAAAGACATTCCCCATCCCCCCCTCGAAGCCCTCTTCACCATAGATGAAGAAACCGGCATGACTGGCGCCATGGGCCTGAAAGGAGGCCTCCTCGCCGCCGACATTATGCTCAATCTGGATACGGAAGACGACGACGAACTGACCATCGGCTGCGCCGGTGGGATCGATGTGACCGCGACCGGCACCTATGCCACCGAGCCCGTTCCCGCTGGCTGGTCCACCTTTCGGGTGGACGTCAAAGGTCTGACCGGAGGTCACTCAGGCATGGATATTCACCGCGGACGGGCCAATGCCAATAAGCTGATGAACCGCCTGCTGTTCCGTGCAGTTGAAAAGTTTGGCGCATGCGTTATCTCCGTGGACGGAGGCGGACTCAGGAATGCCATTCCCCGCGAGTCACATGCAGAGCTGGCTGTCTCCGCAGACCATAAAGCTGCTTTCGAAGCCTTTATTGGAGAAATTGCCGCAATTTATAAAAGCGAGAACGGGACCACCGATCCCGATCTGAAAGTCCTGCTGACTCCCGTGAGCGCCAGCGGTCCGGCCCTGAACCGTGACTTCCAGTACAAAATCCTCCGCTCCATTTACGCCTGTCCCAATGGCATATACCGCATGAGTCCCGACATTGAGGACCTGGTGCAAACCTCCAATAACCTTTCCCGGGTGCTGATTAAGGAAGGGGCATTTTCTGTGCAATGCCTTACCCGCTCCTCCGTCGATACCGAAAAGCAGGATCTGGCCGATGCCATATCTGCCTGCCTTCAGTTATCAGGTGCCACCATATCCACCAGTGGCGCTTATCCCGGCTGGACGCCCCGGCCCAGCGCAGCCATCGTCCGAATCATGAGCGATATCTACCAGGAGCGTTTCAAAGAAAAAGCCCATGTCATGGCCTGCCACGCCGGTCTGGAATGTGGAATTCTGGGCACCAACTACCCGAAAATGGAAATGATTTCCTTCGGACCCAACATCCGGGGCGCACACTCACCCGACGAAAAGGTCCAGATCAGTTCCGTACAAAAGTTCTGGGGGTTTCTGCTTGAGACCCTGGAAAAAATTCCGGACAGGGCTTGATCAGAACAACGTCACCTTTAAAAACACAGAAGATCAGGGTGGACGGCGGCGAAGAAAGCGCAGCTTTCCTGGGTAAATGAGCATTTCTGAACCACCTCCAACGATGAGATTCGAAGTTTTTAAAGGTGAGGTTAAAAACCTGCAGCCTGCTCGATTTCCGGGAAATTAGAATCCAGAATAAAAGAAATGAAAGAAAGCACCTCATGAACGGTGCCCAGATCGAATTTGGCGTCCACAGGCATCACCTGCACATAGCGCCAGATCGGGGTCTGTTCCCCTTTGATCCCAAAGTGCCCGAAGGGAATAGCCAGATTCAGCGAAGTAAATAAAGTCCGCAGAGATTCCGTGTATTCAGGATTTACCTCAAAAGGGAATTCAAAATAATACTGCAGCATCTTGACCGAGTCAAATTCCCCTTCAGCCAGAGCCAGAAAGATCAGGTTGAGGTAACGCGCACGGCCTTTTTCGTCGTCCCCAAAATACACCAGCAGCGAGTGAAAGGGAATTCCTTCTGAAGGTTCAAAGAATTTGGTCTTAATCGAACCCAGGGGAACCAGGGCCGATTCAATGTCGCGCAGGTCTCTTTCGTGGATGAGGCGGGTTGCTTCGCTGATCATAAATTTCAAATTGAGTTGGGCAAACTTAAGCAAATTAAAGTAATGTGGGGCAGCCAGCCTGAAAATCAGATCGTAAATTATTGCTAACTTCGCATAAATGCACCGCATGCAGATCAATCAATTTCTTCAGGACCTTCGCTCTTCAGGCAAAAAGTCATTTGCCGTGCTCATCGATCCCGATCATGTGCCGCTGAGTGAAGTACCCGAACTGATGCTTTCCCTCAGCGAAGCGGGGCCCGGATTGATTCTGGTGGGAGGGAGTCTCCTGACCCACGACCGCATGGGCCGCCTCATTCCCGAATTGCGAAAATATGAGATCGCTCCCGTGGTGATTTTTCCAGGAAATGCCCTTCAGGTGGTGCCTGGCGCAGACGGAATCCTCTTTCTTTCCCTCATCAGTGGCCGCAATCCCGAAATGCTGATTGGCAACCAGGTGGTGGCCGCACCCATGATCAGACGGGCGGGCCTCGAAGTGGTTCCCACGGGCTACATGCTGATCGATTCAGGACGCCCCACCAGCGCCCATTACATGAGCGGCACCTTTCCCATCCCGGGCGACAAGCCCGAAATAGCTGCCTGCACCGCCATGGCGGGAGAAATGCTCGGCCTGAAGGCCATTTATCTCGAAGGCGGCAGTGGAGCCGAGCGGTCCATTTCCACCGAAATGATCCAGGCCGTGCGGCAGTCAGTTGAAATCCCCCTGATTGTGGGGGGAGGCATCAGAACCCAGGCCGAGGCAGAAAGGATTTACAAAGCAGGCGCTGACCTGATTGTGCTTGGCAATGCCCTGGAGGATGGGAAGAATGAGTATCTGCTGAATGAAATTTCCGCCCTGGCTCAAACCCTTTCCCAAAATGTTCCTGGCTGACACCCAACAGATTCGCAGGACCGATCAGGTCATGATCGAAACCTTTGACTTTCCGGGAATTCTTCTCATGGAAACTGCCGGACGGAAATCTGCGGAACAAATAATTCAGGATTTCCCCAATCAGGACCTCTATCTGATCCTGGCCGGGCCCGGTAATAATGGCGGCGACGGCCTGGTCATTGCCCGCTACCTCATGGGCTGGCAAAAGCAGGTCCGCATCATCTGCCCCCATGATCCCGAAACCTGGCAGGGTGATGCAGGCATCAACTGGAAGCACCTCCGCCACCTCCAACCCAGGGTAATACAATATGAAGCGGGGACCGCAGAAGACCTCTTTCAGGAATTGCCTGCCCAAACCCTGGTCGTCGATGCTCTGCTGGGTACGGGAGTGAATTCCACCCTGAGGGGCCCGCTGGCTGAACTGGTGGCCTATTTCCGCGGACGGGAATTTCCTGCGGTGGCCATAGATCTCCCTTCTGGTCTCAGTTCTGACACGGGTAACCTGATGAATGAGCCCATCCCGGCCCGCTTTACCTGCACCTTTGCCCTCCCCAAAATCTGCCATTTTCTTACTCCCGCCGCCAATTACTGCGGGGAAATCAGGGTGGTGGAGATTGGCATCCGGCCAGAAGTGGTGGATGGTTTGGGAATAAAACGCAGGTTACTCACCCACGAATTCATCCGTCAGCATTATCGCGGCCGGGCAACCGACTCCCACAAAGGCAGTCATGGCCACGCCTGGCTGGCAGGCGGCAGCAAGAGCATGGCCGGCGCCATCGTACTCGCCGCCCGCAGTGCCCTCCACATGGGAGCCGGACTGAGTACGGCCCTGGTGCCGGGTTCGGCCCGTTGCGCCCTCTACCGCGAGACCGCGGAAGTCATGAACCGTTCCTTTGGCAATGAAGATCAGGCATATCTGGAAGCAGGTGCGGTTGCCGTCTGGCAGGAAGCGGGCTTGCATACCTCAGCCCTGGCCATCGGCCCGGGCCTGGATAAAAATGCACAAACCCTCGGCTTTGTGCGGGCCATGTTGTTCGCCTGGCAGGGCCCATTGGTGTTGGATGCGGACGCCCTGAATCTGCTGTCCGAAAATCCTGAACTCTGGGACTTATTGCCCGAAAATACCATCCTGACCCCCCATCCCGGGGAAATGGCCCGCCTCACAGGCGTGCAGGAAGTGCAAAGCCACCGCCTGGAACTGGCGGAGGAACTGGCCGCCCGCCGCAAAGTGATTGTGGTGCTCAAAGGGGCAGGCACCGTCATTGCCTTCCCCAATGGGGATACCTGGGTCAACTGCAGTGGAAATGCAGGCATGGCCACCGCAGGCTCAGGCGATGTACTGACGGGTGCCATTACGGCCTGGCTGGCTCAGGGCTACACCCCGCAGGAGGCTGCTTTGATGGGCGTGTACCTGCACGGACTTGCAGGTGATTTGCTGGCCGCCGAAGCCGGACAGGAAGGTGTGACCGCTGAAGGATTGATCTCCTTCCTTTCACCCGCCCTGCAGAAGGCCTTGCAGGAAACCGGGAATTTTCCTGTACTGGTCTGATCTTTTTTCCGGCTTGGGCCGTTTCTTGCATGATATTTGCTAATTTTCCTCCCAGGAATAACCTTCCATTTCCATGAAAAAAGTAAAATTCTCCTGTGCCACAACCCTCCTGCTCCTTTTGGGAAGCTTTTTTCTGAACCACACAACTGCGCAGGCCCAGACCCCTGTTTTTGAGCATGCGGTTGATTACAATGATTTTGTGGTGGGCGCCCAGGAAAAGATCAGTATCAATTACCAGATCGTGCTGCTGGCCCTTCAGGATAAGAATACCACCCTAGACCAGGTTTTGGCTATGCTGGCCGAACTGATTCAGGTCACGGATGCAGCCATTGCTGAGGTGGAAGCCGCTCAACCTTATCCTTCGGGCGAAGGATTCAAAGCGGGCGCCCTCGGCCTGTTTCGTTTTTACCGCAAAATGTATGCAGAAACCTACCCCGAGATGTTTGAGCTCATGTTTACCGAGTCACCCACCCCGGCCCAGGAGGCCCGCATTTCAGAGCTCTATGGCGATCTTCAGCAAAGCGAACCCATCTATGACGCGAAGTACATCGAAGCCCAGCTTGAATTTGCCCGCCGCAACAACTTCACCATAGCTTCCCCGGAAGCTGCTCCTGAGAAGTAATTGAATTTTCCGCCTGCAGGAGTCTGAAATAATTCTCTTTCACAGGAGCTATCAACCTCATTTCCCTTAAGATTTCCTTCCCCGATTTTGCGTCACAAATTCTTTATTGTAAATTTTGGTGCGGAATAAATTCCGTCTGCGAATCGTTTTAATTTCAGGGAACACCTAAAAACAAAGAAGATCAGGGCATAGGCAGGTAAAGAAATCGCAGGTTACCACCGTATTTGAGCATCTTTGAGCCAGACTCAACCCGGAGATTCGAAGTTTTTACAGGTTCCTTTCAGACCATTGGTCCTTAACGCACATTCCCTATGAAAAAGCATTCTTTTTTCCTGAACCTTGCCTCCCTTGTACTGCTGGGCCTGAGTTCCTGTGTGAAGTGTGAAACCTGCACCGCGCTCGACACCCAGGGTGAGGTCCTGTATGAGGCGGAATCCTGTGGAAGGAAGTCGGTTCGTGATGAGGGCAAAACCAATTGCGAAAATATCGCAGCGGCCCACGGTGGCACCTGTGGCTGCGTGAAAGGGAAGGTGGAGGATAACTGATCTCAATTACTGACAGACATAAAAAAAGGGATCCAAACGGATCCCTTTTTTATTTTGTGAATTGTGGAGTAATTCTTATTTGTCGATAATGATGTAATCCTGAACCGTGTCCAGATCAACCGGGGGGCGCTTGGCTTCGGTCTGGCACATGATATCCGTTTTGAACTGGATATAGGTGACATAATTGAAGCGGGCCTGAGGCTGGGGCTGGAATTTCACTTCCTTAAGTACGTCAGGGATCAGCTTGGAAACCTGATCAGAATTTGACTTCAGGATATTGTGGTTGATCACGTTGCCCTGGGGATCCACCGTCAGTTCGATCAGAGACTGAGCCAGACCGCAAACACCGTTGCGACGCAGACTCTGCTTGATCAACACAGCAATACGGCTTTCGTCGCTGGCCCAGTTGGGGGTAGCCACCGGGGGAGGAGCCATATTTTTGAAAGTTTCAGCGTGAGACTGGTCGGGATCTTTATTGCCCGTGCTGTTATAAGAATATCCAGCCTGATTGGGCAGGTTGGTCCCGGCAGTTTTGGTGGTGGTTTTGGTATTATTTACCGCAGTATTGGTTTTGGTGGTCGCAACATTGGAGTTGGAGTTGTCACCTGCATTGGCTGTGGTATTGTCGTCGTCGTACATGTTAGCCCATCCATCGTCATGGGTTTCCGTTTTAGTTTTGGTGGTGGTCACAGTGGTTTTACCCGCACCCGGATCATCAGAAAGGAAACCACCGTCGTCTCCGGCCATCATGTCGTCCTGATCGTCGCCGGTGCTGAGGTCGTCATCGCCGGTGCCCATATCATCATCGCCCATGTCGTCACCGCCTACTGCCACATCATCATCATCCCCGGTGCCCATGTCGTCGTCACCCGTACCCATGTCGTCATTTCCGGTACCCATATCGTCGTCGTCGCCTACTGCAAGGTCATCGTCGCCGGTGCCCATATCATCGTCACCCATGTCGTCATTGCCGCCGGTGGAAGCCACCGTGGAGGTGTTGTCGAGGGTAAGGGGAACGGGTTTATACACGTTTTCATTGCCTGAACCAGAACAAGGAATGATGGGTCGCACTTCGAAGTAGATCGTCTTGGAAGACTTAACTCCGGAAGCATCCCAACGCACATTGCGGATAATGTCTTTTACAGATTGCTTGTAACAGTCATTTTTACCGGTCAGGGTTTTGGTTGAGATCACTTTACCCGTCTGGTCAAAAACCACTTCGAGATAGATCGCATCGTTACCGCAGCAGGAAGTAGATTTTTCCAGAACGGAGTAGATGTACCCATGCACGGTGTGCTTTCCGTCATTAAAGGTAAAGGTCATTGGATCGGCCACCACCGAATTGACGTCCACGTTTTGCGCAGAAACGGATAAACAAAATCCGAAAAAGGCAACAAGGACAAAAGAAAGAAGCCTCATATTGGTAGCAATTAATTTGAAATGAGTTCGATTCACTAGCTTAGAATTACCTCTTGAAATACAAAATTAACACAATAATCTACATTAAAAACTTATTTAAGACAAATTTGGTTCCATCTGAAAGATTTCCTGGATCTGTTCGAGCGTGTCGAATAATTCTGCAGGGTCTTCAGAAGTTACCAGTTTGGTTCTCACGGGTTTAAAATTGGGAATTCCCTTGAAATAATTGGTGTAGTGCCGCCGCATTTCCACCACACCCTGACGGGGTCCTTTCCAGTCCAGGCTCATGGTCAGGTGCCTTTTGCACACCTCCACCCGCTCTTCGAGCGTGGGCGGATCCAGCAACTCACCCGTGTTGAGGTAATGACGGATTTCGCGGAAGATCCACGGATTTCCAATCGAGGCCCGGCCAATCATGATCCCGTCCACCCCGTAGGTGTCCAGCATTTGTTTGGCTTTTTGCGGAGAATCCACGTCTCCGTTTCCAAAAATGGGTATTTCGATATCTCTGTGCTCCTTGACGCCCTGAATCGGGCCCCAGTCAGCGCAGCCTTTATACATCTGGCAGCGGGTGCGCCCGTGAATAGTCAGTGCCTTGATACCTGCATCCTGCAGGCGCAGGGCCACTTCCTGAATGATGATGCTGTTGTCGTCCCAGCCCAGGCGGGTCTTGACCGTGACCGGGAGGTGAGTCGCGTTGACAATCTCGCGGGTCATGCGCTCCATCTTGTCGGGTTCCCGCAAAATTCCTGCTCCCGCCCCCCTGCCAGCCACCTGTTTCACCGGGCAACCGTAATTGATATCCAGAATTTCAGGCTCCGCCCTTTCCACCCATTTGGTGGCTTCCCGCATAGAATCGATGTTTTCGCCAAAAATCTGAATGCCCACCGGGCGTTCTCCCGGGTATATATCCAGCTTTTGCACGGACTTTTGGGCGTCGCGGATCAAACCTTCCACCGAGATAAATTCTGTGAAAACCAAATCCGCGCCCTGTTCCTTACACAGCACCCGAAACGGGGGGTCGCTGACATCCTCCATGGGAGCCAGCAGCAGGGGCTTTTCCCCTATTTCAATGTCGGCAATTTTTACCATCTTGAGCAGAACCCGCCTCAACGGAAATTAAATTCCTTCTCTCAACGTCGTTCTGTTTTAGTTTATTTGTGCGGAAGAACTTTTAAATTAATTTGCAAAAATACGAATAAATCCAGTCAGACTGAACCTGCATGAAAAATTCTTACCGTTTTAACCAGCCTTTTGGGGTTTCCCTGGCCCTTGGGATGGTGTTTTTGGTGGCCGGGATGGTGGTGGGTTCCATCCTGCTTTCCGCCATGCTGGCGGCGGCAGGAGTCAGAATTCTGGATCCGGGATTCCTGAATCAACTCATTGAATCGGGCGACCTGGGCAAAATGCACATATTGCGCTGGGGACAAGGCATTTCCACCCTGCTCACCTTTGCCCTGGCGGGTTTTCTCTGGGCCCGGTTCGAATCCACCCAACCCCTCGAGGTGCTCAAACTCAAATCCAGCCCCTATTCTCCCAAACAACTCTGGCTCGCGGTGCTGGTCATAATCGCCTCCATTCCCCTGGTCGAATCCATTCAGTTTGATGCAGAAACCTTTTCCCTGCCCACGGGCTGGAAACTCCTGGAAGAATCCATTGAATCCATGGAAGAAACCAATTTCAAAACCGTGAGCGCCCTGTTGAGCGATATTTCCTTTTTGGGCATCTTCAGCAACATCATGGTGATTGGGCTGCTGGCTGCTCTGGGGGAGGAAATTTTCTTCCGCGGATTTTTGCAGCAAACCCTGGCCCGCAAAATGAATCCCCATGTCGCAGTCTGGCTGACGGGCTTTATTTTTTCTGTGATCCACTTTCAGTTCCTCGGATTTTTTTCCCGCTTTCTCCTCGGGGTCGTCATGGGTTACCTTTTTCTCTATTCTGGCAGCCTCTGGACCTCGATCCTGGCCCATTTTGTGAATAATGCCCTCAACGTCATCGTGGCGGCCATGATCATTGCAGGCTGGTTTGGCGACGTCGAACTGGATCAATCTGTGGGCTTTCCGCTCTGGCTTTCCCTTATTTCCCTGGCCATAACCGGGGTATTGTTTTTTCTTTTCCTTAGATTGGGCCTGAAATCTGCGCCTGCGGACAATTCTTCAGCGATTGATCCGTCTGCAGTGTTTGAGGAAAACAGGATTTGAATGAATAATCTTACCAAACGATTACTGACGGGTGTGATTGGCGCCAGCGCCATTCTGGCTGTCATGTTGCTTTCCCCCTGGGGACTGGTTTTCTTTTCTGTACTGATCTCCATGCTGGCCACCGACGAATTTTACCGGGTGACCGGGATTCGCAATAAGTTTGCCGCCTATACCAGCCTCTTTTTTATGCTCATTTTCTGGCTGGTGGAGATCAACGCCTGGCAGCATTGGGTGGAAATCCCCTTTTCAGCCGGGCTCGGCCTGACTGCCTTCCTTTTCCCCCTGATCGCCATCATTTCCCTGTATTACAAAAACGATCCTGACCCGGTCAAGTCTGTGGCCTTGCTGGTGGTGGGTGGAATCTATACCTTCATCCCTTTCATATTTTATTTCAGGATGGGATTTGCCGACGGCGCCTCAGCCCAGGCCGGATTTTTTCCGGGAGCAGGGCATGAGTATGGAGAATATGGTTACAGAATTCCCCTGGGAATCCTCTTTCTCACCTGGATGACCGATACCGCCGCCTATTTCGGCGGACGGTTCATGGGGAAACACAAACTTTTTGAGCGGATCAGTCCCAAGAAAACCTGGGAAGGGTCCATTACCGGCGTGGTGGGTGTATTCGGATTGGCCACCGTTTTTCACATTTACTGGCCTGTGGGCTGGAACTGGTTCATCGTGGCCGGCATCCTGGCCGTGGTCTCTCAGTTGGGAGATCTCGTGGAATCTATGTTCAAGCGCAGCCTTGATATCAAAGATTCGGGCAGCATCCTCCCCGGACACGGCGGATTACTCGACCGCTTCGACGGATTATTTCTGGCCATTCCCATCCTGTATATTTACCAGCTGCTTGAAAATTATTTTGCAGGGTAAAAAGTGCCTTAACTGCTGGCATTGAGACATTAAGTTGAATTCGCAGAATAATTATTGTCTGAATTCATGCGAATTAATTAATTTAGCAGCCCTTGTATTAAAATGATATAATATGTCAACGGTAAAAACTCCAAGTCGGCAGCAGGATCAGGGTTCTCCCTATGATTCACTGCTTGCAAGATTCAATGCAGCAGCCGACATTATCAATCTCGAAGACCGCTATCGTCAGATCATTTCCGTGCCGGAAAAGATCATTTCGGTAAACCTGCCCATCAAACTTGACAACGGCAAGGTAAAGGTTTATCAGGGTTATCGTGTTATCCACTCGACCGTACTCGGCCCCTCCAAGGGAGGTATCCGTTACGCACGGTTCGTAAACGAGGAAGAAGTAAAAGCACTGGCGGGTTGGATGACCCTCAAATGCGCCATTGTTGGCTTGCCCTACGGCGGAGGTAAAGGTGGCATCATTGTCGATCCTTCCCACCGCAGCGAAGACGAACTCGAAAGACTGACCCGTGCCTATACCCGGGCCCTGAAAGACGTTTTCGGTGAAAACTCTGACATTCCCGCTCCCGACATGGGTACCAGCGGTCGTGAAATGGCCTGGATTTTCCACGAGTATTCACGGACCTTCGGCCATGAGCCAGGTGTGGTTACCGGAAAACCCCTCAACCTGGGTGGTTCCAAAGGACGTGTGGCCGCAACCGGCCGCGGGGTAATGATCACTGCCCTCTGCGCCATTGAGAAAATGGGTCTCGATCCCAAAAAACTTTCCTGCGCAGTACAGGGATTTGGAAACGTAGGCTCCTGGGCTGCCCGTCTGCTCAGCCAGAAAGGTCTGAAGATCGTCGCCATTTCCGACGTAAGCGGCGCTTACTACAACCACGACGGACTCGACGTGGAAGCTGCCATCTCTTACGCTGAGCGCAACAAAGGCACCCTGGCCGGCTACTCTGGTGGTACCAAAATTACCAACGAAGCCCTGCTCGAACTGGATGTGGACGTACTCGTACCTGCCGCTCTGGAAGACCAGATCACCGATCAGAACGCTGCCAACATCAAAGCCAAACTGATCGTGGAAGGTGCCAACGGACCCTGCTCCTCTTCTGCCGACAAAATTCTGGATGCCAAAGGCATCATGATCGTACCCGATATCCTGGCCAACGCAGGCGGGGTAACCGTCTCCTACCTGGAATGGGTGCAAAACCGTCGCGGTCACTACTACACGGAAGAAGAGATCAACGAAAAAACCGATCCCGTACTCACCACGGCTTTCGAAGATGTGTTTAATACCCACAAAGAATACAATTGCTCCATGCGTCTGGCTGCCTACATCGTAGGTATCAAGCGCGTAGCCAATGGTATCAAAATGGAAGGTTTTTATTAATAGAAACCAGCAAAAAAATGGAAAGGGCGGCTCAGGTCGCCCTTTTTTATTATCTTAAAGCAGGAAAACAAATCCCCATGAGTGAATCCATCCTGCCTGAAAACGGATTGTCCCTGGTCAACCGGGGGGTCCTTACCGTTTCGCCCCGCTCCCCATTCTACACCTGGAGCGCCGACCTGACTCCCGATCTGGAATTGCCGGCCGCGGAAATGAATTACTCCACCGCTTACCTCATCCGCGACAATATCGGACCGGGCTCCATTGAGCGGGTGGTGAAAAAACACTTTCAGCACATATTTGAAAATGAGCTTTCCGGCCAGTGGGAAGACGAGGAAGACTGGCCTCAGGAGCGCACCTGGGAATTATTCAACGAATGGTTCGAATGGCGTTTTTCGGAAATGGTCTTCGACCTCGAGTCAGACGAATTGATGAAAGAGTAGCTTTCGCCTACAAACCCAACTCTGAAAACTTTTTCAGTCCGCGGCCAAAGTGCTTCCACACGATGCTGCCCTGGTAAACAGCCGTTTTATTCACGGTAAAATTCTTCAGATCACGATATTTCTGCCTTCTCCTTTTCAGCCAGAAGGGAATTTCAAAAAAGAAGCTCCAGTGGGATTTGAGAATGGCCAGAATGGTCTTAAACTCACCTGCGGTGAGGGCTTTGGCTGCCCAGACCCCGTCCAGCACCAGACGGATATACACCTTGATCAGGGCCTGGGGCATGGGATAATTCATCAGCAGCGTTGCCAGACTGTTATGGGCGTTGAGAAAAGTTTTGCGGGGATTTTCCTTCTTCAAAGTGCCGCCTCCCACATGATACACCACACTTGAAGGGCAATACATAATCTTGTAGCCGTAGTTGCGGGCCCGCCAGCAAAAATCTATTTCCTCCCAGTGCGCAAAAAAACGGTCCTCAAACAGACCGATCCGGTCCGTTACAGATTTGCGCACCAGGCAACAGGCCCCCGTGGCCCAGAAAATTTCCGCCGGGCGGTCATACTGTCCCTCGTCCTCCTCAAAATCCTCAAAGATCCTGCCCTGACAGAAAGGATAGCCAAAGCGGTCAATCCAGCCGCCCGCGGCGCCTGCATACTCAAAAGCCGTCTTACGGTTATACTGGCGGATCTTGGGCTGAATGGAAGCAATATTGGGGTCCGTTTCAGCCATCTCCACCAGCGGACGGAGCCAGCCGGAATCCACTTCCACATCACTGTTGAGCAGCACGAAATAGGGCGTGTCAATCTGCTCCAGCGCCTTATTATTGCCTGTGGTAAATCCCCAGTTTTGACCCAATTCCAGCACCTTTACCTTTGGAAAAGCAGAACTGACCAGGGCCACAGAATCATCCGTGGAGCCGTTGTCGGCCAGCAGCACCTGAAAATTGCTGTAATCGGTCGCCAGGACAGAGGGCAGAAATTTTTCCAGAAAAGATTTACCGTTCCAATTCAGGATCAGGATCGTAACCGCAGGCTCCATCGCAAAAATCAGAGTCCGAGTTTACCCATATCCAAACCAGGGATATTGGGCATCAGGTCGCTGGAAATCTTCTGGATTTCCTCCTGAGCAGTCTTTTCGGCTTTTTCGAGCACCTTATTGACCGCAGCGGCGATGAGATCTTCCATGATTTCGGGGTCTTTGGGATCAATAATGTCAGGATCAATGGTCAGTTTGAGGATTTTACGGTTGGCATTGGCTTTCACCCGCACCATTCCGCCGCCTGCCTCAGACTCAACAATGATATCGTCGAGTTTTTCGCGGGCTTTTCTCATTTCCTCCTGCATCTCCTTGATCTTCCCAAACATGTCAGCAAAATTTAACATACCCGATGGTTTTTTGGTTTGTAGATGTCCCGATTGTTTACGGGCGATTTCAGGGGCGGGATTCAAATCCGGGAAAAAAGTCAATTTCACAGGAAATCTCAAACTTCAACCCGACCCGAATCAGCTGATCTGAAATCTGTGCAAAGGTAACAAAAATAGATAACTTCTTGTTCAGCGCAACTCTAAAAACAATGAAGATCAGACCCAGCGAAAAGATTCGAAGTTTTGGCAGGCTCCTTCAGTTCGAATTCCTTTCCAGGGTCTCAGAAAGGCGATCCCCCGCCCTGGGGCGGTGTTTCCATCTGCGGTGAGACCACAACCAGGCCGACGGGTCGTGCCTGATAATCCCCTCCAGAACCGCCACGTGGCGGTCCGTGATCTTTTCGGCTGCCGTGCCCGGATCATCCAGCAGATCCTCGTAAGGGATATTCCTCAACATGACCGAATAGTGGCCCCTTTTCACCCGCTGAATATCAAAATACCAGACCGGGCAACGCAGCTTCACCGCAATGGTGGCAATGCCCAGGGTAAAAGCCGCCGGACGTCCCAGAAAAGAAGTAAAATACATCTTGCCTCCCGGCGTGGGATTCTGATCGCCCAGAAAAGCAATGTATTCCTGTCCCCTGAGACGGGAAAGACTTTCCCTGTACGCCTGATTCATGGGTACCATGTCGTTCACCAGCCGGGTGCGGATATGCAGCACCAGTCGGTCAAACAGCTGATTGCTCAGGGGTTTATAAATGCCCGTGGTTTTGAAAGGAAGTTGCAGGCCCAGACCCGATCCGAGCCATTCCCAGTTGGCGTAGTGGGCAAAAATGGCGATTCCCCCTCCTCCGTGAGCCACCATTTCAGGAATCACCTCAGGATTATTATGGACCACCCTGCGCTTCAGTTCCCGGCCGGAAATAGTCATCAGCTTGATCGTCTCAAACACCACATCACAGAAACCCCGGTAAAAACGCCTTCTGATAGCCGCAATCTCTGACTGAGATTTTTCGGGAAAGGAATCAGAAAGATTTTTGCTTACCACCGCGAAGCGGTACCTGATCACATGCTCAAGCATGAAAGCCCAAAAGCTGCTGATGGCATGCAATACGGGCATGGGCAACAGGCTCACCAGAGTCAGCCACCAGAAAACCGGGTAGTAAAGGAAACCCGCCACCCGGCTCAGCGCTCCCGGGTGTTCCCCATTTCGTCCACATTATCCATATTGCCATCCTGGGCGGTACGGCGCAACAGATCCAGCTTCCAGCGGGGGTTATTCACTTCACCCCGCAGGTCAGAGTGAAGCAACGGGTAGGAATTGGTCGCCAGATCCACATCCCAGAACACAAATTTCACGTTATTCTGAATGCGCAGGCGGTTGTAAGTCCAGATTTCATAAGGATAGCGCCATTCTCCCATGGGGTAATAGTCCACGTTATTGGGAGGACCATAGGTCAGAATCACCCTTCCACGGTCAGTTTTCCAGCCTGGAACCTTGAAAGACCGATAATTCTCATTGGCATAATCCATGCGGGCTTTGTATTCCATCCAGGGCCTGGCCGGGCTGTCAGCCTCTTCCTCCTTGCGTTTTTCCCAGAAAGTGAGAAAATAGTTTTTCTTTTCCTCGAAAGTATTCAGCGATTTCACGAAATCCTTTTCCGTATTGGTGCTGATGTAGGCCAGGGCGGGAATATACTTGTCCAGATCACTTTCAGCAATGCCAAAAATCCGCTCAAAGGCATCCGCAGACTGACTGTAATCCACCGAAAACTTGTCGTTGATCACATAGAATTTTTTGCTCAGCGTACCCACCAGTTGACTTTGCTGGCTGTAGAGTTCAAAATTGAGAAAATAGGTTTGAGAGGGCAGATCGGAAATGTCAAACGAAGCAGAATAAAGGTCCAGTTTGGCGCACTTTTTCTTAACCGTTCGCTTATATTTCTCCAGTTTCTCCGTGTCGTTGGCCTGGGTAATGTAGGTATGCAGGAAATAATTTTCATTGGCATCCAGACCAGGCACATTATACAACTCCACGTAAAAAAGGAGAGAATCCTTGTTTTCGTAATAATTGTCAGGGATGCGGGTCAGGACATCAAATCCGTAACGGGAATAGGGAAGTTTATCCTTCGTCCGTTCAAATTTATCCAGAAAAAGCACATTGCTGAAAGACAAACCATTTTCGGCGGGGGGATTAATCACCAGTTCCCGTTCAAAACTGTATTCTTTCTGGGCGGCGTCTCCCTTGTCTTTGAGAAATCCTGTCAGGGTATATTTGCCTTCCTCCGCCGGAATTTTACGCACGTCCACCAGCAATTGCACCAGATTTGCGCGGGCAGTATCCTTCACCACTGGCGTTTTCAGATTGACCCGCAGCGCATTGGCTTCAGCCCCGGTTTCCACCCCGGCTTCCTGCAAAAAAATTAGCACATCCACTTCACCCTGGTAACCTCCACCCTGAATGGCAGAGTAAGCAAGGGTGGCCGCATCGATTTTGGTATGAACTTCCAGGTAAGGCTGCCCCTTGGCGTCCCGGAAAGCAAACACATCCACTGCGTAATCCACCCCGCCCGCCTTGGCCAGGGAGCAAAATCCCCCGGCAAATCCCAGCCACATTACCCAGATCAGAATTGAGATCCTATTCATCGTCATGGTTTTAAAATTCAAATGCAAAGGTAAGAACGGAAATTGTGGGAAAAAATTCACCCCGCAGCCTCTGTTTACTTTTCTCTGAACCTTTGTTTGTGTTAAATTTACCCAGAATATGAAAATCTTTCCTGTTTTTTATTTCCCCCCGATTTCATGGTTTGCTGCCGCTGCCCATGAAAAAGAGATCGTCCTCGACCGCCATTCCCACTTCAGGAAGCAGCAATTATTCAACCGCATGCGCATCCAGGATCCCAACCGTATCCTGCCTCTGACCCTGCCCGTGCTGCGCTCGGGAGAGAATACCCCCCTGCACCAAAGCCGCATTTCCTATGCAGAAGACTGGCAGAAAATCCATTTTCGCACCCTCGAAACGGCTTACCGTTCCTCCCCCTATTTCGAATATTACGAAGACGATATCAGCCCTTTTTTCACCGAAAAGCATGAATTTTTGCTCGATCTGAGCCTCAAATCCATCGAACTGGTACGCGGGTGGCTGCAGCTTGACTTTGAATTTACCCTGTCTGACCGCTACCTCGGCAAAGACGAAGTGGAGACAGATTACCGCGGCAAATGGGACCGCACAGGCAAAACCCATCCCGATTTTTTTCAGCCCGTCCATTATCCCCAGATCTTCAGGGCCTTTGAAGAAGACCTCTCCGTTTTCGATCTGGTCTGCAACGAAGGCCCCCAGGGCCGCGCCATCGTGCTGGATTCCTATAAAAAACCAGACTGAGGAGAATTCCCTTTCCCTTCTGATTCAACCCAAAGAAACCGGCCACCCTGCGGGAATGATTACCTGTGCCCGGGCATTCGCCGTACCTGCCTTTTTTCAGGATGAAAGCAGGTTAATTCATTGATTTTCAAAATCTGGGACCCTCTTTCCTTCGGGGAGAGAGGGTGGCCAAAGGCCGGGTGAGTATAAACCGGCCACTGGCCGGAAGTATCAGCTCAGGCAACCATAAGTTGCCGTAAATCCCCCAATTTCCTTACCTGACCAGCTTCCCCCACTTCACATCCGTGCCCCGCTCGCGCATAAAATTGGTAACCTGATCCCGGTCTTCCAGAAAGACATCCGTATCCTTCAATTCGATCCCGAAATGGTATTCATATTGGTCCTTGGGCTTGAGCCTGAACCGCTTGTGCTGAACTTTCCTCACCGTAATCCTGACGATCAGACTATCTCCCTCCAGCCGGCATTTTCCCTTGCTGATTTCCTTTTGGAATTCAGTTGGTCCGTGATAAGCCGGGTTTGGGACTTCAGCCAGGGTGCCCTTGCCGTTTTTGACCCTCAAATGGATGCGACTCATGTTTTCAGGGAATCTGATGCCGGGGTTCTCCTGAATGGCCTTGAGTCCAGCCACAGAATATCCGTTATAAATCCCATTCAGGTCCTTCCAGCCAAGGGGCGGACCAAAGGTCTGAGCCTGCAAAAACAGTCCCAAAGCCAGAAATGCAAAGCAAAGAAGCAGATTTTTCATTTTGAAAGGTCCTTAAAGTGAGGCAAAGATTGGTAAAATTTTAACGCAGATGTGGTGAAGGATAAATTTGTCAGCATAACCCGGGAAAGCTTGTCAGTAATAAAGCCAGTTTGGGCGGGGTTTGTTTTCCATGAACATCAGCAGGATGGAAAAAGCCACTAAGGCAACCATAACTGCAATCAGAAGGGCGATGGTAAGGGGGCCGATGGGAAGGTGAAGAAAGGCACGGATCAGCACATACAGGATCATCACTGCGGTAGAGATCATGATGATTTTTGCATAACGGTTGGCCCGGTCGTCGGGGCGCTTTTCAGGAGGAGAACTTCCTCCCCTGCGGCCAAACCAACTTCTGTGCCGGGGACGGTTTCGCCAGCCCCTGTCGATCAGCAGCAGCAAAATTCCTCCCAGAATAGCTCCCACAATCATAGTAGCGAAAAAATAGGCCAGCAGCTCCCCCAGAGGAGGCAGCAGGATGGCGGCAATGATCAGCAGAATGAGGGCCACCACCCCGCCAATCAGCAATCCCCAGCCCCAGGATTGGGCCCAGTTGCGGGGCGCGGGAACGGGCATTGCCCTGAATCTCCCGCCTTTCAGGCGGGTGGGGGAGAAGGCTGGCTTAACCGCCGTGGATTTGGGGGCAGCCGGGCGGGAATTTTGCCTCGTTTGATGGGGCGATTCCGCTTCCGTGCCCATATTGCCCACATTTTGTGCATCTGCCAACGAAACCAGCAAACACAAAAAAGCCAGCAAAAAGAAGGTGAATTTGACCATGCTTCAAAAATTTTACCCATAAATTAGAAAATTATGCCGATTTCCTGTCCCCTTCAGAACCAAAATCCCTATCTTTCAAATTCACACCACAACTCACTTCTTCCCAACCCGGGGTTTCTTAATGTTTTCCCATGGTTTTCCCATGGTATTCCTATGGTATTCAGATGGTAAAACCCCATGGTAATCCCCTGGTAACTGCATAGTAATCCCTTACCCCTCCTTTATCTATCCTATCCTGATTCCTTAAAGCTAAGCTTCCCATTTTATAGTGGTCAGCAATCAGCGGTCAGCAGTCAGTTTCCGAAACCATTCAGGATGCCACCCCTATGCAAAGGCTTTCCAATAAATAACCCCTTACTACTAAAATATTCTCTTCCTGGGGAGTGCCTTTGGCATGGGTCTGTGTCAAACAAACACAGCAACGACTAACCTCATTAACTTTGTGATTCTTGTCGAACTTTGTGTTAAAACCAAACCCTAAAACTGAAAAACCTCCTGACCATTCCAGTTGGCTCTGTGGTTCTCTGTGTTTAATAAACCCACCCCAGCGGACATCTCCCAAAATTATTCCCCAATAATTTACCACCATCCACCTTCCTGCGTTATTCATAAAGCAGCTTTTTTCGTAATTTGCGCCACGATTCCATGAAAAAGATACTACTTCTCCTCATAGCCCTGGGCCTGGCAGCCTGTTCGACCACCAGGGAGGACAAGGAAAACATGAAAGAACTGGAGGAAGATATTCCCCTTCAGGAGGCATTCAACGTCACTTACCTTTACTCAGACTCTGCCGTAATTCAGGCCCGCCTGGAGGCCTCCCACGTGATCGAGAAGAAGATCGACGAGGAACTGGTCAGCTTTTTTGACGAAGGACTCACCCTGTATTTTTACAATCCCACCGGACAGATCGAAAGCCAGCTGACCGCCTACGAAGGCACCATGGACATGAAAAGCGGGGTCGCCTCGGCCAGGGGAGATGTGGTGATCACCAATTATGAAAATGAAAGACTTACCTCAGAGGAACTTTTCTGGGACAAGGAGCGCGACATGATCTGGACCCACGAGTTTGTGACCATTCGCACCAAAGAGCAGATCATCTACGGAGACAGTCTCGAAGCCAACGCCGACTTTTCAGAATACAGGATCTTTTCAATTCGTGGGATTGTAAACCTGAATACCGACGAATGAAATACATAGAGTACATTTATCTGGCGGCTGCGGTGGTACTGGTGGTGATTCTGGCCACTGGATTTGCCAATTTCAAAGACGTGCAGATCATCATGATCCTGGTTTCCGTGGTGGTAACCTCCTTCATGTTCTCCTTCCGCAGGCGGCAGCGCAAAGCCATGGAAAAGAGAGAAGCCGCCGAACTGCGCAAAATGGAAGAAGATGCCGCCGACTGATCACCTGGCCATGGACTCGATCTGGTTTATTGCCATCACCCTCCTGATGCTGATCTTTTCAGCCTTCTTTTCAGGAAGCGAAATCGCCTTCTTCTCGGCCAGCAAGCTCAAGATTGAGCTCAAATCCAAGCAGGGGAGCCGTACGGGCCTCATCCTCTCCAACTTCGTAAAAAACACTCCCCGCGTGATCACCACCATTCTGGTGGGCAACAACCTGGCCCTCGTGATCTACGGCATCTACTTTGGCAAGCTCCTCGAACCCGTACTGGCCAGCCTGCCCTACGTGAGCCACAGCGGCTACCTCAACATCGTGCTGCAAACCGTGATCTCGACCTCTGTCATTCTGTTTCTGGGTGAATACCTCCCCAAAGCCTTTTTCAGGCTCAATGCCGACGCCCGGGTCAACCAGACCGCACCTGTGCTCAATGTGTTTTACTTCCTCTTCGGACCCGTGGTGGTGGTCATCAACGGCCTCTCCAAATTCCTGCTGCGCAAAGTGTTGCGCCTCGATTACGAAGACGAGGAAATAGAATTCTCCAAAAAAGACCTCGACCTCTTCATCAAGGAAACCCTCCTCTTTGGCTCCAAAGAAGAAGGCGATGCCGCTGCCGAAATCGACGCCGAGATGTTTATCAACGCCATGGATTTCAACAACATCCGTGCCCGCGACTGCATGGTGCCCCGTACCGAGATCCAGGCCATCGACCAGGAAGAGGGCCTCGACGGATTGCTCGACAAATTTCTGGAAACGGAATTGTCCAAGATCATCATCTATAACGAAACCCTCGACCAGATCCTGGGGTATGCACATTCCTCCTCCATGTTCAAAAAGCCCAAAAGCCTGAGCGACGTGATCCAGCCCGTGCTTATGGTGCCCGAATCCATGCCCGGGAATGTGCTCCTGAGCGAATTTACCCAGAAAAGGAAGAGCCTGGCCATCGTGGTGGATGAATTTGGCGGCACGGAAGGCATCGTGACCATGGAAGACCTGGTGGAGGAAGTCTTTGGCGAGATAGACGACGAGCACGACGAGGAGACGGAGGAATTGCTTGAAAAACGCATTGACGAAAAGACCTGGATGTTCAGCGCCCGCCTCGAAGTGGACGACCTCAACAAAGCTCATGGATTTGATCTGCCTGAGGGTGAATACAATACACTCGGGGGCCTGGTGACCTACCACCTGGAAAGTATCCCCGGGGTGGAAGAGTCATTTGAAATAGAAAATTACCGTTTTACTGTGGTGGATGCCTCGGAAAACAAGATAAATACCCTGAAAGTAGAACTGCTGGACAAGGAATAAATTCCCCACTTTAAAATTTTGTTTTTTATCTGGCAGCCTGTAACTTGCGGGGCTCAAATTATAGCTATAATTATCGTTTTTTAATGCTTCTGGAACTATGGCAATGATGCAAAAAATAAGGTCGAATGCAGGCCTTTTGATCGTCACAATAGGGGTCGCAATGGTCGCCTTTATTCTGACCGACCTTTTTAAGAGCCTTAACCCAAACGGAGATAAAAGGGACATTGGTGAGGTGTATGGCAAGCCCGTCAACTACGACGCATTTTATGCCTTGTACCAGCAAAACCTTTCCAACCAGACCGCCAACACGGATGAGGAACGTACTGCCATCGCGCAGAGCACCTGGGAAGGATATGTAAATCAGCTGATTTTCGAAAGGGAATACAAAAGCGCTGGCGTGGATGTACCTGGCGACGAGCTTTTCTCCCTCTTCCTCAATCCTCCCCCGAACTCAGTAATCCGTACCATTGCCTCCTTCAAAGATTCCACTGGCCGCTTCAATCAGGCCTACGTGCGTCAGGCCCTCAACATGATGGAAATGGATCCCCAGGACATCCAGAGCCAGCAGCAGGCCGATTTCATTGACTTCATGAAATCTCTGGAGGAATACATTTACCAGAATCGTCTCCGCGACAAATACTTTGGTCTGGTGAAAAACGGCACCTTCGTATCATCCAATGAAGCCCGTCGCCAGTATGCCAATGAAAACCGCAAGGCAGATATCTCCTACGTAGCCGTAAACTACAGTGTAATTCCCGACGATCAGGTCACCGTAACGGACGCTGATCTCAAAGCTTACCTGAACGAGCACCGTGAAGAATATCGCAAGGAAAACGAAGTGACCCTGCGTTATGTGAAGTTCCTCAAAACCCCCAGCAAAGAAGATACTGCTGCTTCTGTAACTGGCATCAATAAAATGCTGACCGCCTGGAACATGGGTGAGACAGATACAGCTTTCAACGACACCACCTTCCTGGTGAATTATAATGGCCGTTGGGACTCCAATTTTGTAGCCCTCAACAACCTGCCCCTGGAACTGGGTCGCCAGATTGATAACCCCACCAAAGGTAAACTCTACGGCCCCATCCTGGATGGTGGAAACTTCAACGTATTCAAAATCATGAATACCCGCGAAGGCAAAGACGAATATGTCCGTCTGCGTCACATCCTGATCAAAGTCAAAGGATTTGAAAAAGCAGACACCACGGCTGCTGAGAAAGCTGCCAAAGACCTGCTGAAAGACGTCAATGCAGATAACTTCGCCCAGATGGCCAGCGAAAAGTCAGAAGATCAGACCACCAGCAAAAAAGGTGGTTACCTGGGCTGGCTGGGTAGCTCAACGGGCTTTGGTCCCAAATTCGACAAGGACGTAGCCAAAGCCAAAGTGGGCGAGCGCTTTGTAGCCAAATCTGATCAGGGCTTCCACATTGTGGAACTGCAGGCCCGCACCAATAAGAAACTCAACGTGGCTTCCGTGAGGAAAGAGATTTACGCAGGTACCAACACCCTGAAGACCATCTTCAAGGAAGCTTCCCGCTTTGCTGGCAAAGCCATTGCCAAAGGCAGCCTCGACGAGGCCTCCATGGATTCTCCTGGCATCAACGTCGCCGTTACCAAGCCCGCCCTGACTTCCAGCTCCACCACCATTTCTGGTCTGGAGGGTGCCCGCCCTGTAATCAGATGGGCCCTGGCTCAGGAAGAAAGCAACCTGATTTCTGAATCCATTCTGGAAACGGAAAATGCGTATGTGGTGGCTCAGGTTGGCGAAATTTCCCAGAAAGGATACCAGACCCTGGAAGATGTGCGTGAGCAGATCACCACTCCCGTCCTGAACCAGAAGAAGGCTGAGATGATCATGGAGAAACTTAACGGCATTTCCTCCACCAACCTCGACGAAATCGTAACTGCTTACGGACAGGGCGCCTACAAGCAATCAGCTTCAGGCATCAGCTTCAATTCATCCAGCATTCCTGTGATTGGCTCTGATCCCTACATCATTGGCAAAATCTCCGCCATGCAACTCAATCAGGTAAGCGCTCCCCTCAAAGGCATGTCTGGCGTTTACGTGATCAAAATAGATAATATAACTGAAGCTCCAGAAATGCAGCAAACGGATGTGGAAACCCGCAAAATGACCATTGGGTTCCAGAAAAAGTCCGGCGTGGAGAATAAAATCTTCCAGGGACTGCGCGAGATTGCCGATGTGAAGGACTATCGGCATAAGTTCGAGTTATAATTTGAATTAAATGACTTAATTTTAAGGGCAGTTGAATTCAACTGCCCTTTTTTTGTGCTGAAGATTTTCTCCTATAATAACCCCTTTGTTTACGGATTCCTCCTGGTATGCGTGATCCTGTTGCGCCTGCCCTCCTTTCATCCCCAGTATTTTGGAACGGACGAATCCTACTACATGCTGGCCGCCCAGGAAATTGTGGAAGGCGGCACCCAGTATGTGGATACCTGGGACAATAAACCCCCCGTCATTGTATGGGTATATACCCTGTTTGTTTGGCTGTTTGGCTCAGGTGCCTTCGTGGCCATTCGCATTTTCACCATTCTGTATCTGTTTATCTCGGCCGTCATTCTCAATCAGATGGTGATGGAAAACAAATTCCTCAAGAATTTTTCCATTTTACCCGCCTTTCTCTTTCTGTTGCTGATTTCCATACCCTGGTATTGCCAGGAACTCAACGGAGAACAACTGATGATCCTGCCTGTGATTCTGGCTTTCAACCAGGTGTTCAATGTGCGGGAACGGGCTCCAGAAAATGGCTGGCATCTGTTTCTGGCGGGAATCCTGATAGGGCTCAGTTTCATGATCAAGTACCAGGCCATCATGCTTTTCCTGGGCGTCATTGTGGGCTACCTGGTCACCTGGACGCCCCGCCTCTCTGATGTGATGTCCTTCATAGGTGGATTTTTATTTTCCATCATCGTCATTCTCACCATCATTTACTTTTCAGGGGCCCTGCCCGAGTACTGGGATCTGGGGATTTTGTATAATCTGGATTACATCTTCATTGGTACGAATCCAGGCGAAGAATCTACTCCCCTTTCCAATTTGGGCCAGTATTTCAAGCTCTGGGGAGTTTTTATGCTGATTGCAGGCATCGTGGTGGTGCATTTCAGATTGCAGAGTTTTACTTATGCCATTCGCATCCGCAAGATCGAATCCATCCTGCTGTTTTGGCTGGGGGCTTCTGTTTTTACCCTTTTGCCGGGTGCGGGACGCCTGTACCTGCATTATTTCTACCTGATCATTCCCCCGCTGGTTATTTATGTATCCAAACTGCACGACCTGCGCATACGTTACTGGATTGCCTCTCTGCTGATTCTGGCGGGCCTGGTCTGGCCCGTTATCACTTTCGGCCATTTCATGGTCGCAGCCTTCCCCCAGACTTTTGCTTTTGTGGACAGGTTTGTCAGTGAGGATGGCTGGGTAAAGGGCAAGCAGAAGGAATTGAACCAGGCCCATATTCTCACCCACTACGTGGACCCGGGAGAGATTGAGAACGGAGTGCTGATCCTTGATTTTGAGCCTGATCTGTATTACAGACTGGGGGTTCCTGCCTATGGCCGCTATACCAATTTTTCCGTGGCCTATTACAAATTCGACCTCTTCAGTCACAGTGACCAGCACAAGATCCTTTCCAGCCGCGAACCCGCTTCGCGGGTTTTTCGTACCTTTCGGGACCTGCCTCCCGACGTGATCATCGACCGCGACGAGCCCGGCTTCAGGTTATTCCCCCAGATTCGCGAACGCATGCCCCTGCTTTTTGCCCATTATAACGAGACCAAAGCCGGAAAATACCGCGTGTATTCCCGCCAATGAGACAGAAGGCATGGCCAGGGATAGTTTGCATACCCAACCCAAACTGCTGATCAGGGGAATTTCAATCTTATTTGTCCTGTTTTATCTGCTGGGAGTTCTGTTGCCTGAAACCTGGTGGGGAACGCATTTCCTGGCCTTTATTCCCTTGCCTCTGCAGCTGCTCTTCGCCATTCTGGCTATCCTGTCCCTGGTTTTTGGAGATCGTTTGCAGTTGGAGAAAATCAATTTTTCTTCCTGGGGGGTGATTTCTGTGCTCAGTTTGGGGGCGGGTCTCCTCATGCATTCCTTTCCCATTGCCATGGATCATTACGGGGATGCGGTCAAGTTTGTGAGCTTTCTGCCTCAGGTTCCGTCCGCCATTCCCGACAAAGCCAGCGAGGCGCTGTTTAGTTTTGGGCTGGCCCCCTGGGACGGGCAAAATACCATTCTGGCCATGGTCACCTACCTGGCCTGGATTTTTCAAATCACCTATCACGAGGCCTTTCGCTGGATGGATACGGGGTGTGGGGTGCTTTTTGTCTTCAGCTGGCTGTGGTTTTTGCGCAGGTACCTGAAGGAAGGAGTTTCCTTTCATTTCCTGGCCCTGGCGGGGCTGGGAGCGCCTTTTTTGCTCAATTTTTTTGGCCACACAGAGATTTACGCTCCCGTTTTGCTGTCTCTGCTTTGGTGGTCCGTGGCCATGGTTTTGTATCTGGAGGAAGGCAAAAAAATCTTTTTTTGGCTTCTGCTGCCCTGCTGGTTTCTCGTGCTGAAGTTGCATGCCCTGGGCATTTTGTTGGGCTTGCCCATGGTTTTGGTTTATGCTAATCTTTTCCTGCCAAAAGAGATGAAGTTTGAACGGGTGTTCAAACTCAGGAACATCCTTCTTTTCGTAATCCTGCCCTCGCTGGTGGTGGGGCTGCTGGCTTACTTTTTTGTATTTGAAGATCACCGCGACGAACGTCGCCTCCTGGAGGTCAATTCAGCCCTGGAAAGGCTTTTTTTGCCTCTCTTTTCCCCTGATCCTCCCCTCGACCGCTACAACCTGCTCAGTCTGGCCCATATCTTTGATTTTTTCCAGATCATGCTGCTGTGGTCGCCGCTGGCCTGGGTGATCGTTTTCTCGGGTTGGGGCATCTTTCGCAGAAAATTCAATTTCAATTCTCCTGTCTTTACCACCGTTTTGCTGGTTCTGGTTCTGTTTGCAGCCCTTTTCTTTGCCACCAATCCCCTGCTGTCCATGCCCATTGACTGGGATTTGTTCAGTTTGCCAGGAGTAATTTTGCTGGTGCTGGCCGCGGTGGTGTTAAAGCAATGCAACAGACTGGATGAGAAGTTTGCCCGTCAGCTTTTTCCGGGATTACTGGCTCTTTTCCTCCTGGGAATTCCCTTTTTTATCATTCACCCCAATCCAGTCCCCCACGGCAGGCGCATTGAATCTCTTTCTTACCGCAATTTTCAAACCTATTACGAATGGACTTTTATTGATGAGGTGCAGGCCCTGAAGATGCAATACCAGAACGAAGATTCCATTTTCAGGAAAATGGAATTGATGATTCAGCGGCTCGAACCGCTGGCTCTGCCCGCCAATGATCCCGAATTCTCCCGTTTTTTTATTCGTCAGGGAGAATATCTTTCCCGCATCAAAGGTGATTACCCCAAAGCCCTTCCGTGGTTTCAGCGGGCCATTGAGTACAATCCACGGGATGGAAATGTGATTCAAAAGGCCATGGAATGCTATTTTCTGCTGGGCGATTATGAGAAATCACTGGAATATGCCCTGCTTCTGGACCAGATGCAATTTCCTGATCAGGTAAAGGCGCAAAAGGTGGTGATTCATGCCGCCCTGGAGGCGGGAAATTACGACATTGCCCGTGAGTATGCGGCGAAATACCTGGCTCAACCTTTAGATGATCCCTCTTTTGCCTCCCTTTGCCGCGATATTCTGAATGGCTACAACCTGCCCGAATTGAAAAACTATTTCTCCCGAAATTAATCTCCCTGCTTCCGTAAAAAATTATTCCCCAAAATGGGTGCGCAAAACTTCTTCCAGCGCTTCAGGAGTCAATGGTTTGGCCAGAAATTTGGAAACGAGGTCGATCTGGCCCGCTTTTTTGGCGTCGTCTGGATTGAGGGATGTGGTGAGCATGACCACGATGGCAGGATTATTCTGGTTTTCGGGTAGTTGACGGAAACGATCCAGAAACTCCCAGCCATTCATGCGCGGCATGTTGATGTCAAGGAAAATAAGGTCTGGCTGGATTCCATCCTGATTCTGAAGATAGGAAAGGGCTTCTTCAGGCTTATCCAGTACCAGAATATGGTCGGCACAACCCGCTTTTTTGATGATGCGGGAATGATACATGTTGTCGGCGAGGTCGTCGTCGATGAGCATGATGGCATTGAGCTTAGGTAACATAGCTTTCCTGATTTGGAAGGTTTTTGGCCGGCAAT
The DNA here is from genome assembly GCA_020635905.1 of Bacteroidia bacterium. Taxonomy (GTDB): domain Bacteria; phylum Bacteroidota; class Bacteroidia; order J057; family JADKCL01; genus JACJYV01. The sequence goes on along the minus strand of JACJYV010000002.1, from coordinate 133,534 downwards.
GAAACAAAAAACGTACTTCCCTGCTCTGGAATGGATTCCACCCAGATCTTTCCCCGGTGTAAATCTACAATTTTTTTACAATGAGCCAGCCCGATGCCTGTGCCCTGGTACTCATTTTTATTGTGCAGGCGCTGAAATATGATGAATATCTTTTCATGGAATTTCTCCTCAATTCCAATCCCGTTGTCCTTGACCGCCAGAATCCAGCTTTCTCCTTGTGGAGTGGCCGAGATCCTGATCTGAGGTGAAATACCCGGCCGGGAAAACTTGATGGCATTATTCAGCAGGTTCTGAAACAGCAGCCGCAGGTCTGTGGCCGAGCCGGGAATGACCGGCAGGTCATCCGTCTGGATTTGAGCTCCGTTTTCACGGATCAGGGAGTCGAGATCCGTACGGATCTCCTTAATGAGTTGATTGAGATCAACGTTCACAAAATCCCGCTCCCGCCCGATGCGGGAATAGTCGAGCAGATCCTTGACCAGGGCTTTCATGCGGGTGGTGGAATCTGTGATCAGATTGAAATACTGACTTGCCTGTTCGTCAAATTGCGGTCCATAGTCTTCCTGAAGTACATTCACGAAGTTGGCCACCGTGCGCAAAGGCTCCTGCAGGTCGTGGGAGGCAACGTAGGCAAATTGTCCCAGCTCCAGATTGGCCCGTTCCAGTTGCTCTTTTTGCAGGGCAATGGCATTATTTTTCTGGGTCAAAGCCACGTTGGCCAGTTTGCGGTTGCGCCCTCCCCGAATCAGAATCACCACCATAAAAACCGTTAACACGATCAGGGCGATCAGGAGATACACAATCTGCTCTTTGGAATGCAATTCGTGTACCTGAGCCCCCAATTCCTCCCGTTGTTCTTCAATCTTTTTTCCCTGAGCCATGATTTCCTCGTTTTGGGAATGGATCAGATTCACCCGCGACGCAACCTCCTCTTTTTGCTTTTCAATGTCTTTTCTCTGGGCCAGAATCTGTTTTTCGAAACCTGCCAGCAGGGCAATTTTTTCCTGGAGTTGTTGTTCCTGTCTTTCTTTCTGGGCGATGATCTTCCCGATCTCCTGATTGAAAGAGCTGATTCTGTCTTCCTGGGTCTTTATTTGCAGTTTCTGACCTTCAATCTTGTCCAGTTGAAGCTGGAGTTGCACCAACTGGCTGTCGAGGGTGGCCTGTTGGTTTTGGATTTGGCGGGTTTGGCCCCTCAGCGACTGCTGCTGGCGTTCCAGCCTTTCATCCTGTTCCTTGAGCAGAGCTTTTTGTTCAAGCACGGTCTGGCGCTCCATTTCGAGCGATTGTTCAGATTTGGCATACAAATCCTGCCAGCGGTCGGCTGAGGTAATGGCATTTTCCAGCAACACTGAATTGACCAACAGGCCTTCCTTGCGCAGAAGTTTTTCGTTGAGCTCATAGAGGATGTTGGATTCGACCCGCACCAGATTGAGCATGGACTGGTTGAATTCGTAATTTTCGCCCACCACCAGGGTATAAGTGCCCGTCACCATGTCCAGCACCTGTTTGATGTCGAAATTATAATCGCGATCCACAAAGAGCAGATCCACTTTTTGGGAAATGGGCAGCGTACGAAATGAACTGACCCTGACCTTGCGGCCTTTGATGGTGCGAGCCGCGGAAAGTGCCTTCAAATCTTCGGTCAGGGGATTTTCACCCAATACCCCAATTCTGAATTCGCTTCCCAGGGAGTTGGGCGGCCATTGGATCTGTTGTCCGAAATTGAAAATCAAAATGGACTTTTTCATGCGCAGCACCTTTTCATCTTTGTCGTTTTGGGCAAAGGAAAGGAAGGGCAGTAAAATTCCCCACAAACAAAACCCCAGCAGAATCGAAATCTGTTGGCGGGAGTTGCTATTTCGGGGTTGGATCATGCCGCGGTGCTTCAGATGCTGAGATTTAACCTGACCAGAAATTGTGCGCCTTTCACCCCAAATTGCTGCACCCTGCGACTGTACACAAATCGTCCTTCATCCACGTTGGCCGAGTGTTTTTGCGGGTCGGGATAGACATTGAACAGGTTATTGCAGCCCAGGGTCCAGGTGAGGTTTTTGAAAATCTGGTAATTCAGGGAAAGGTCGGTCAGAAGTTTGGGCCTGAAAACCTGATCCCGGCTTTCCAACTGGCCCGTGTATTGATTGAGAACCCAGCTGGCAGGGTTTGCATCGTCGGGATGAATGTATTTGACCCTACCAAACAGGGTGCTTTGCAGACGGAAACTCAGTTTTCCTGTCTTATAGCTGGCTATGCCAATGACCTTGAAATTGGGTTGGGCCACTTCAATCCGTGAAACTTCTTCACGGTTGAAAAGAACGGAATCAGGGATGTTTTCGGTCGAATTTACCTGAATATCACCTTTGAGACGGGTTTGGGTAAGGTTGCCGGCCAGGGAAATTTTGAAATGACCGTCTTTCAGTTGCCTGCGCCAGGTGATCACCGCATCCAGTCCCTGGGTACGGGTGTTGATCGCATTGGTGAAAAACTGGGCTGCGCCTGTATTCAAAGGATCCAGAATGGAATCAAATCCCTCGGCCAGGCGGCCTGAAAGGACAATCCTGTCCTGAATGAGAATGAGGTAGCCGTCGAGGGTAAAGCTGAATCCCTCTGCCAGTTCTGTGGTAAAACCCCCGCTGAGGTGGCGGGAAAGTTCAGGCTTGAGCGGGCCAATCCCAAAAGCGCGGGTCACCGCGCTCTGGTTGTTGAAGGTGCCGACAGAAAGCGCATTTCCATCAATGAACTGCACCCCGATATTATTGAAATAAACCTGGGCCAGCGATGGCGCCCTGAGCCCCGTAGAGTACCCGCCCCGCAGGCTGAAATACTTGTTGAGACGGTATCTGCTTACAATTTTATAGGTCAGGTTATTGCCAAAATCGCTGTACAGTTCGTAGCGGGCTGCGGCACCGACCATGAGTTTTTGGGTAATATTCGCCTCCAGATCAATGTAGCTTGCGGTGTTGGTGCGGAACTTATTCAATTCATTTTCCGGCTGCAGGCCGGGAAACATCTGGGCGCCGGCTTCCTTGTTGAGGGTGTCGCCTCCCACAATCGCCGTATCGCCATAATCCTTCCAACTGGATTCCTCACCCGAAAATATCTGATAATTTTCGACCCGCAACAACCCGCCAAAAGCCAGGTTCACTGACTGAAGCCAGTCGAAGGTGCGGCTCACTCCAAAATTGGTGTTATTCTGACGGTAGGCAAAGCCTCCCGTGGAAAAATTGGTCGGCGAAGCCGTTCCCATGGAGGCATTATTCGAGTTTTTGACCGCCGTGCTGAAGCGATTCGAGCCAAATGTATTGCTGAAATCAAGATTCCAGTTGCCCGATTTTCCCCTCACCCCTGCACACATAGACTGGTCCAGAATGTCCGTATGCAACAAGGGAGAAAACCCATTGGGGTAAATTTCTGGCACGACTTTGGTCCGGTCGATAGGCAGGCGATAAAAGCCATGGGCTTCTCCAATTCTGAAATTAAACCCTCCATGCGCATAAAACTCGGCCTGGTCATTGATGGGAATTACCCCGTTCATGAAAACGGCAGAGTTGCGGGTGGCCGCATTGCCAATTTCCATGATCTGCTTGTTTTGAAAACCCGTTTGACCAAAAAAATTGCTGTCGGCAATGAGCTGCGCATCCAGGCTGTCATTCAGAGAATATACATTCCCGGTATAATCGCCCGCGCGGTTGGTGGCTCCGCGGTCGCGAAATTCTGCGGTAAGCGAAAGAAAACCTGAATTGCCTACTGCAAATCCGTAATTGCCCGAGACCACTGTTTCCAATCCGTCGCCGGCCGAGTTGAGGGCAGAACTGAAAGCGATATTTCCCTGATCAATTTCGTCTTTCAGGATAATGTTGATCACCCCCGCAATCGCATCTGAGCCGTATTGGGCAGCTGCTCCGTCCCGCAAAATCTCAATCCGGTCAATGGCCGACACAGGAATGGCATTAAGGTCCGTGCCCACGGAGCCTTTTCCTACCGTACCGTTCACATTGATCAGTGAACTGGTGTGCCTGCGTTTTCCGTTGATCAAAACCAGCAACTGGTCAGGCCCGAGGCCCCGCAGGGTGGCAGGATCAGAATGGTCCGTGCCATCTGCAATGGTTTGAGGCACAGAGTAAAACGAAGGGGAAATGTATTCCAGAATCTGGCCCAGTTCGAGTTGGGTGGATTGGGTGATGTCTTCAGGAGAAATTACATCCACAGGAACCGCGGTCTCCATCAGGGAACGGGGATGAGCCCTTGAACCAACCGTCACCTCTATGGGACTCGAAGTTTTAAGTTCCAGGGTGAAATTGGCCTCCACTTCCTTTCCCGCCTCGATTTTTACGGACTGGGTTTGGGATTTGTAAAGGGGAAATCCTGCGATCAGGTTGTATTGTCCGGGCGGAAGTTCCCAGCGGAAATTTCCCTGGAGATCGGCATTGATGGTGAATTTGGTGCCTTCAATAGCCAGTTCGGCCCCGGGCAGGACGCCAAAATCATCTTTCACCCATCCTTTCACCACTCCGTTTTGCACAAAAGCCAGCAAGGGGCTCAGGAGCAGGAGATAAAAAATCAGGCAGGATTTTTGCGAGGGTAGTCCCAACATCTGTGTGTGTTCAATTGAAAAGCTCCTGTAATCCAACATATTGGAATTACATCAATCTATAAATTAACTGAATTTCATTGAAAACCAGATAATATTCGATGAATGTAGAATTTCCCCTGACCAATGGAAGGCATACAAAAAATTCGGCGGGCAAATTGTCAGAAGGCAAAAAAAGCCTGTGTAATTGATTAATTTTGTGCGGGAAAAGACAGGTTTAGTTCACAAACAATCCGGGTTATGGCTTCAGAGAAAATAAATCCAGAGAATTACGAGGAGCTGGCCAAAAAATTAAAGAAGCGGATGAAGACGAGCGAGAAGCTCTTCATCGCGTGCTATAATTGCCGGGCAAACGACGAAAAGGCTTACATTCAGGGGCGGGTGCTGGAGGATCGCGGGATCAAAAAATCAAGCAAGGAAGACTCTGTCTGGGAAAATTTTGTGCGGGTGTACAAAAGAATGGGTAGTCGGGAAGTGCCTTTTGCTTTGGTGGAGGTGACCATTGCCGGCCAAAGCGTGCGGGTGCATACCGACGAGGAAGGCTTCTTTTCCCTGGAATTTCCCCTTGAAAAACCCCTGGATCCTGATCACGGCCCCCACAAATACCAGGTCACCCTGGTCGATTCGCCCGTCACTTTCAAAGAGGTGCCCGAATTTTCGGGCCAGATTTTTATCCCTCCCAAAGACGCAGATTTTGGGGTAATCTCTGACGTGGACGACACCATCATGTACACGGGAGCGACCAGTATCACCAAAATGGTGTGGGTCACCATGACCAATAATTCCCTGACCCGGGTAGCCTTCAAAGGTGTAAGCAGGTTTTACCGCGCCCTGGTGAAAGGCCCCCGTGATAAGGGTCCCAATCCATTTTTCTATGTTTCCAGCGGCCCCTGGAACCTTTTCTACCTTATTTACGATTTCATCGAACTGAATAAAATTCCCATGGGGCCTGTGCAGTTGCGGGATTTTGGGCGGGATGATGCCAAAAACAGCGCTTCTTCTCACGGTTCCCACAAAAAACGCATCATTGAGGACATTTTCTCCACGTATCCCTGGCTCAATTTCATCCTCATCGGCGACACAGGCCAGTACGATGCTTTTATCTATTACGACCTGGCCAAGGCCCATCCTGACCGCATTTTGGCGGTTTACCTGCGCGACGCCCGCGACAAGGACCAAAACAAACGGGTGCAACCCGTGATCGATCTGGCGAATTCCGAAGGAATTCACATGCTCAAAGTGAAAAATTCCCTGGAAGCTGCCCAGCATGCGGTAAAAATGGGTTTCATGGAAGAAAAACGCCTGGCCAAAATCGAAAAGGAAATGACCCGTCAGCGCAATGCCGACCAGCGCTTTGATGATGCCTGGGATGACCAGGATGATGATTGAGGGCTGATCCAGTCCTGAAAGTCACAGCTTGCCCCGCAATTCTGACCATTCGTTCAGAAAATCCCCTCAGAATCTCTTTCCACACTTATCTTCGCCTCACCAATCCTTTCGCCTGAAAGGAGGCCCCATGCGGCAACCTCAATAACATATCGTCCTTTTTTGCGGGATTTTTTCCAGGGATAATCCTGTTTCCGGGATGGACACTTCCTGCTTTATTTCAATTCTAACCTGATTTTATGGGCAATTTTTCCCCGCAGGGACAAGTCCCTGCACGATATTTATTGATTACCTCCGGGCGTGGCCCGGTGGAATGCTGCTGGGTGGTGGCCCAACTGGCGGCCAAAGTGAAGGAAGCTTTTCAGGCCGAAGGCCTGAAACTGACCACCATCCGCAGCGACAAAGGGCCTGAGCCAGGCACTTTGGCCTCGGTTTTATTGCAGGTGGAAGGCCATCCTTCCCGTGAATTCATCGCTCAATGGAGTGGCACGGTGCAATGGATCGGCAAAAGCAGATTTCGCAAATTCCACAAACGCAAAAACTGGTTTGTGGGCCTCGCCTGGATGGAAACTGAGCGGCAGCTGTCCTGGAAGGATTCTGACCTCGAATTCCAGACGTTCAAGGCTTCAGGACCCGGCGGACAGCACCGCAACAAAGTGGAATCTGCCGTGCGGCTGATTCACCGTCCGAGTGGTCTGACCATCACCTGCAGCGAGTCGCGCAGCCAGTTGCAAAACCGCAAGCTCGCCCGCGAGCGCTTCGCCAAAGCTCTGGCTGATTTTGTGGTGGAGCAGGAGCAAAATCGCATCATGGAGGAATGGAGCCAGCATTTTTTGCTGGAACGCGGCAATCCTGTGCATGTCTTCAAAGGATAGGAGTTTGGAGGTTGAAACGGTTTCCTGTTTGCAGTCCACGTTCAAAATGGCTGTAGTCAGGGATTGGAAATTCCAACTTCAGGTCCACTAAACAAAAATCCCCGTCCATTGTGGCGGGGATTTTTTTGTATTAAAACTCAGGGAAATCAAGGGAATGAGTGCCCGGACATCAGGTGTGAGTCTGACCTGAAATGTTGGGGATCAAGGCTTGCGCAGGTTTGAAAACCAGGCCTGACGCCCGACCTTTAACTGGCTTTGGCATCGCGGCCCATGCTTTCGATCACCTGCAGGTTGAAGCTGTCCATGATCTGGATAAAAGCCCAGCAGGATTCGGGGGTTGCACCCACTTTCTTCTTCACCAGTTCTGCCGTAAAGGCGAGGTCCAGGTGAGTGGCGCCAATGTCATTGGCTCTTTGGGCGGTCTGATAAAGCGCCTGCTTATAAACGCCCGTGCTTTGGTTGAATTCGTAGTCAATGCCTACGATCATGGCGTGATAGGTGCCTTTTTCAAAGTAGCTGAACATTACCCCGACAGGTTTGCGGCCTTCTGAACCCCGTGGATCGTCTTTGAGGAACAGGCGAATGATGTCAAAGCTGTCGTGGGCCCGCATCATGCGGAAATAGTCAAGGGGGAGCTGATGGACGTTCATCTGGAAAGAGCGTTCGAATACGTTGAGATAAAGTTGGTAACAATCCTGTAATTCCTCTTCACCCGCGGGTTTGCTGGTTACCACCTCAAATTGGTCTTCGAACTTCAAGATCTCTCTGCGCAGATCGGAACGATAGCGCCCGCTGAGCCTTTCTTCATATTCTTCCTGGCTTTTCCAGCCGAGTTGCATGGATACGTTATTGGGCAGTTGGAGAGCGGTGAATCCCATTTCCAGCATGGTTTTGCGTAATTCTTCGTCAATCTGGCCATAAAATTCGCGCAACATCAACTGAGCTGCATTCACTTTCGCCACGGTTTCCTGCATCTGGTCGATCAACATCTGCAGAGCCATTTTCCACTGTGGGTGTTCACGATCAACAAAAAGGATTTGGCCTTTGGTAATCATGGAGCCCAGCATTACCACTTTTGAATTGAGGAACAGCGGATCACTTTTGCGTTTTTTCTCAATGACCTCAGAGACGGCGGCCGGGGCAAACATATCGTCTTTGACCAGCACGGCAGTGTAAAAGGTGGAGAGAACAGTTTTTCCAAAATCGTCTTTCACCTGAAAGTAATGGAAGTCCCACTGATTTTCAGGAGAATCTCCCTTTGCAAAAACGGATTCCAGGGATTGCAACACGGTGTGGGAAAGGGTTCCGTTGCTGGCGTGCAACGCGTCCCATTCCACAGGATCCAGGTGGCTGATGGTCCGTTTGTGGACTGGCTCCAGCTCGGTTACCTTTTTCAACCTGATTACGGGAGTCTGGCTGGGGATGGTTTTGAGTTCAAATTCAGGGATTTGGAAGTTGCGGGCAATTTCTTTGCAGGTAATTCCCTCTTCGGTAAGCATGTTTTGGAAATGCACAGCAATGCGGTTTACCAGGGCATCAATATCTGCTTTGGTCAGGTGGCCGTTGGTCATGAAACGAAGACCTCCCCGTTTCATGGGCGTAGCCGGGAAAGCGGCAGCATTGATCCAGAATCCGTCCTGCTTCATCCGCTTGACGAATTTGCTTACCACCCGGGGCAGGCCCAGCGGAATGAAAAAGAGGGGGCTTTCCGTTTCCATGAATTGGGGCAACCCTGCTTCATTGAGGCGTTGGTTCATGTGAGCGGTCAGTTCAGCCAGCTTTTGTTGGTACCTGGTGATTTCAGGGCTCAGGTGTAACCTGGCTGAGGCCAGGGCTACCCCGAGCATGGGTGGCTGAATCGGGCCAGAAAAGATCAGGGTTCCACCACAGTGCAAAACCCGCTTGCGCATTTCTTCGTTGGGGAAAATCATGCACCCTCCTGCGGCTGCAAAAGATTTATTCATGGAAGTGGCCATAACCATGCGCTCGTGGTGAGCAATCTGGCTGCGAACATAACCCGTGCCGTTTTCGCCCGTCCAACCCATGCCGTGGGCGTCGTCAATGTAGAGGTGAAATTCAGGAATGGTGTTCAGCATTTCCTGCAGGCGGTCCAGGGGGGCAAAATCCCCATACATAGAATACACACCGTCCGCCATATACCAGATCTTTTTATGCTTTACCTTCAATTCTGCTACTTTGGCTTCCAGAGCGTCCATGTCGTTGTGGCGAATGATGGTAATGTTGATCCCGCGGGCTTTCAGCAACTGAACGGCCATCTGAATGCTGGTATGGGCCTGCATATCCAGAATTACGGCGTCCTCGTCCTCAACGATCACAGGGAGAGTAGCCAGGTGACCCATGGTGGTGCTGGCCGTAATGATGACTGGCTGACCGAATAATTCTTCCATTTTATCTTCAACCTCTTTCACCAGTCCAATGGACAGGTAGGCCCTTGAGCTGGAAAACTGGGTGCCGTAGGCATCGAGGGCCTTGCGGGCTCCCTCTTTCAGGGTTTCCTCGAATTCTATTCCCAAATACCCACATGAACCAAAGTTCAACATTTGCTTGCCATTGATGGTCATAAAGCGACCTTCCAGGCTGCTGTCTTCCGTGTGTTTTTGGATGATGTCTTTTTCTTTTCCGTCTTCCATCAGTTGGTAGATGGTTGCGTTCGTTTGATTTCCCATGACTTTAATTTTTTAATTTTTAGTTGGTTAATGGGCCTTGTTTTTGGCCTCTGGACAATGATACGAGGCTTTTTTTGATCTGCAATGCCCCTGAAACGAAGTTTATATTCATTGCAACATGAAAGAAAATACGGCGGCAGAATCCTGGGAAAATGTAATTCCTGTAACATTCGGGAACAATTGTGTTATTTTTAAAAACATTTCCCTGAAATTAACCTGACCACCATGAAAATCCGTAGCCTTTCAATTTTCCTTTGCCTGTTTTGGGCCCTGACCCTCCTGCGTTGCACTTCCCCATTGGTTCCCGCAGACCCCGTGCACAAAGTAAGTCCTGAAGATCCGTTTAAGGACTTTCTGCCTGAAACCCAGCTTTTTGAAATTGATCCACGGCAGGACAATACCGTGGTAGGAAAAGCAGGCGTGCTGGTCATTATCCCCGAAGGCAGTCTGGTGGATGGGAATGGAAATCCCGTGAAGGAGCCCGTGCAACTCGAACTGCTGGAAGCTTTGGGATTAGACGATATGGTGGCGGCTAATCTCACCACCACTTCGGGTGGTATGTTGCTGCAATCGGGTGGCATGCTGTTTCTCAATGCTCAAACCAAAGATGGTCTTCAGCTCACAGTTGACCCCAATAACCCCATTTATGTGGAGATTCCCACTCCCGGCCGGCAGCCAGGTATGCAGGTTTACGCGGGAATTCGTGCCCCTGACGGCAGCATGGATTGGGTCAATCCCGAGCCCATGGAAAGGTCCCTTACCGCAGTTGACCTGGATTTGCTGAACTTTTATCCCCCCAATTTCGAATCTGAACTTGAAAAATCCCTGCCTTACAGGAAGTACAAATCAGCCAGTCCTGAACTCAAAGACAGCCTTTTTTATGCCCTTTCCACCTGGGAGTACATTCGCAAGGAAATTTTCATTCCCCGGGAGCTGAATGAAAGAACTTTGACCAGGTACTGGTTAAGTTCGGATGAAGTAACTGACACTACCATTGAATTTCGCCAGCCATCCAGGCCCGAAAAATGTGGGATTGATCCTGCCCTGATCAAAGTTCTGAAAAGCAATAAGTTTCAGAATTCCCTCATTTCCACCCGCGAATTCGAAGCCAGGTTACGGGTGATCTGGCAAAGTTGTCGCTACGAATTGGTGGATTTCTACCTTGAACACATCAATGAAGACCTCTGGAAAATTGACGATGCTATTGCAAAGAGCTTGAGTGGCAGCAATTTTCAGGATGAATTTGAGGCCTTTGCCGGGCAAAGACTTACCCGGGTGCAAAACGGGAAGAAATACGGCCCGGGTTTGAAGGAGTATGTGGAAAGTAAACGGGAACGCATCGGGGAAAAGCTGCACAAGGTTCAGGAAAAAGCCCGCGAGGAATTTGAAAAATCCAATCAAATTGCAGAAGAAACCCTGGCAGAATATCAGGAGTTGCTCATTGACCGTGAGCGCACCCGCATGGAATCCTACGGATTTGAACTGACCCGCCTCGGCTGGACCAACGTGGATACGGGCGTGGCCCCCAAAAACTGGAATTATCAGCAGCTTGAATTTTCCGTAACCAATGGCCCTGAAATGGATCAGGTTTATGCCTATCTGATTTTGCCTTCGCGGCAGGTGGTGACCCGCCTCAATTCAGATGATCAGCAAAAATTTTTCTACGGAGCCAATCCCCTTGATCAAAATCCTTTGCCTAAACAGGAAAATGCCAGCGGGGTTGTAGTGGGTTTCAAAGGAAAAGAGCGCTATGTGGCGACTCAACTGTTCTGGCTGTACGGTGAAAAACCTTTTTTACGGGAATTCACCCTTACCCTCGCTACCCCAAAGGAATTCAAAGCAGCCCTGGCTCAAACCTCAGGTTTCGCCAGATCAGCTGAGATAAAGGTGGATCTGGAGTACCAGCAATCCTTATTTAAAGAGCGAAAAAGGCTGGAACAACACACAGAGGAGCAGGCCATGATGCAACGATTGTGGTTTACCGCCAACCCCTGCTGTAATAAGGGGCGCATGCTCTTTATCGAACACTGTTCAGTCTGCCACAAAACGGACCGGGACATGATCGGGCCTGCCCTCACCAACATGACCGAAAAGCGCGGTTGCCAGTGGTTGATTGATTTTACCCAAAACAGTCCAAAAATGATTGCAAGTGGCGATCCCATTGCTTTAGCCGTGTATAAGGAATATAACAGAACCCAGATGACCCCGTTCCCTTACTTCACCTCAGATGACATCCAGGCTATCTATGAATACATCGCGGCTGAAAATGGAGAAACAACTCCTGATTGGTCGGGTTGTGAGGTGGCTGAAGAATAGATCTAAAATCGGGAATATACCTGGTTTTGTAAGGCAAGGACATGTCCTTGACCACCACCCTTGGGAATCCTACTTTTTCCAAACAGGTACAGTAGAGCAGGGCTCCCCGTACATAATTTTGCTGGCAACCTGACGGAAGCGACGGGTGGCCTCCACAAACACGGATTCAGGAATGTGAATGTCGCCACAGCCTTTGATCACCACTTTTTTTCCTTCAAACCGGGTGAAATCAAGTTGGGCCAGTTTGTGCAGAAAAAGCTGTTTTTCCAATTCGGCCAGGTCGCCAAAGACCACGCTGGCGGCCACGGGTTCGAGCTGGGTAGCCAGCATCATGTAGGCCCAAACGGGAATGATCGCATCCACACTGCAACCCACGGCCACATGTTTGCCGCGGTATTTTTCCCAGTCTTCAGAAGCTATGTAAGCGCGAAAATCCTTTTCGCGCAGCAATTGCTCCATGAACAACTGTTCCTTAATATCCAGAAAAACCCTTTCCCCGGGCGTGTAAAGGTCCGCCAGATCATAGGTGACCAGGGGGCTCAGGGCAATGCGGTTGACAATTTCTTCGGCCATGCTATTCTTTGTATTGTGACCAGCCCTGGTGCGCCGCGAAAGGGTAACGCACACTGTACATTTGCTTGACTTCTTCCAGCAAATGTTCCCGAAGTTCTTCCAGATTGAGGCGATTGGCCGCAGAAACGAATACTGCAGGCATATTTTCCTTCTTCATGTACGATTCCTTCATTTCGGCGAGTTCTTCGGGAGAAAGGCGGTCAATTTTATTGAAAACCACCAAAGTGCTCTTTTGGTTTGCGCCCAGCTCAGAAAGGGTTTCATTAACCGTGCGAATCTGGTCCTGAAAACCCGGGTGAGAAAGGTCCACCACATGCAACAGGATGTCTGACTCGCGGGCTTCATCCAGGGTGGATTTGAAGCATTCGATCAGTCCGTGGGGCAGTTTGCGGATAAATCCAACCGTATCTGAAATCAGGAAAGGAATATTTTCCCAGACCAGTTTGCGCACGGTGGTGTCGAGCGTGGCAAACAGTTTGTCCTCGGCAAATACATCTGACTTGGCCAGGGTATTCATGAGGGTGGATTTGCCTGCGTTGGTATAGCCGACCAGGGAAACGCGGATCATTTCTGCGCGGTCCTTGCGACGGGTTGCATTTTGCTTGTCGATTTTTTCCAGTTGCTTCTTCAGCAGGGAAATCTTGTCCCGGATAATCCTGCGGTCCGTTTCAATCTCCTTTTCCCCTGCTCCCTTGAGCCCGATACCCCCTTTTTGCTTGGACAAGTGGGTCCACAGACCTGTGAGGCGGGGCAGCATGTACTGGAGCTGGGCCAGGTCCACCTGGGCGCGGGCCTGGGCGGTACGTGCCCGCTCGGAAAAAATATGCAGGATAATTCCGCTGCGATCCAGCACTTTGACATTGAGAATCTTGTCGATATTGCGAACCTGAGACGGACTCAAATCTTCGTCAAATACCACCAGATCAATTTTTTCCTCGTCCACATAGGCCTTGATTTCTTCCAGCTTTCCTGAACCCAGCAGGGTCGCAGAATTGAGCTTTTCAACCTTTTGCATGAAGATTTTCATGGTTTGGGCACCTGCCGTTTCCGTCAGCAAAGTCAGTTCGTCCAGATAATCCCGCACCTTTTCCTCTGGATTTTTACGGTTCCAAACCCCGACCAGAACTGCTTTTTCAATCCCGGTTTTGTCTAATTTTTCGTCTAAATGGACCATGTATAAATGATAATTCCCCGCAAAAGTAATCTCTGTAACCCAATTGTAACGTGGGAAATCATAATAAAAATACGAATTTTATTCGTTATATTTATGCTTTGGAATTTGTCTGAAGCTGCAGCATAGTCAACCAATGTACATTGCAGGATGTGAATCTTATTTGAATGAAAGAAATTAAACTGCTTCGCATTTCCCATTCCACAGCAACAGGAAAATCTCTCCCGAATGAAATCGGGACTCAAACCAGGAAAGAAAACTCTGCCCGGCCTTCCCTGTTGCCCTTTGAGGTGGTGGTTATGGCTGGAGGCCGCGGCGAAAGGTTGAAACCTCTGACCGATTCCTGTCCCAAACCTTTGCTCCAGGTGGGCATGAAACCCATTGTGGAATACCAGATCGACCGCCTGCAAAAAATCGGGATCAGAAATTTTACTTTTTGCCTCAATTACCTGGGCGAACAGGTGGAAGCCTATTTTGGCGATGGAGAAAAGCGGGGGCTGGATATTCAGTACCTGTTTGAAAATTCTCCCCTCGGCACCATTGGCGGGGTGGCCCTGAAAGAGGAATTTCGCTTTACGGACATTCTGGTAATCAACGGCGACCTGCTGACCACCATCAATTTTGAGCGTTTTTATGCATTTTTTCTGGAGCAGGATGCGGACATTGCCGTGGCTTCCATTCCCTACCGCGTCAATCTTCCCTACGGGATTCTCGAAATGGACAACGGAAATGTGGTGCGCTCCATCAAGGAAAAACCCAATTATACCTATTACATCAACACGGGTATGTACTTCATCAAACAGGAAGTGCTGGAACTGATTCCCCGTGACACCCGCTTTGATGCCATTGACCTGATCGAAAAAGCCATTGAGGCAGGCCTGAAGGTTTCCACTTTCCCCCTGCTGGAATACTGGATTGACATCGGGCAAATGGATGATTATCACAAGGCGCAGGAGGATATTAAGTTTTTGGACCTCTGATTAAAATTCCCGGGGATTATTCCCTTCCCTCCCCATTTTTAGTGCAAAATTTTTGCCCCTCATTTTCAGGAGGCAGGATTTTTTTGTGGGAAAATTTAAACGAACAGCCCGAAAATCACCCACGAAGGAGAGGCATTTTTACAAAATAATCCCACCCTGTCGTCCGTTTTATCAACACGTCTGAAACCACATTCCAATTTCATTCGTTAAAACTTTACCGAAAAGAAAAACTGACATGAAAAAAACCATTGGAACTTTTCTGATCGCGGCTTTTGGTGCCGCCGTGGGTGCAGGAGCCATCGTCCTGACCCAGGAAAACCAACCTCCCCAAATCATAGAATCCCCCGTTCAACGGGTCAATCTCACGACTTCAACTGGCGCTCATGTGGTTGAAACACCTGACTTTGTGCAGGCGTCCAGCCTCTCGACCCCGGCCGTGGTCCACATCAAGTCCAGCTATGGCGAAAGCCAAAGCACAAATGATCCCTGGAAGGATCTGTTTGGCTTTCCCGGCCAGATGGGGCCCAGGCAATCTGCCGGGTCCGGGGTGATCATCTCCCAGGATGGCTACATTGCCACCAACAACCACGTGATCGACGATGCGAAGGAGATCGAGGTGGTGCTGCAGGACAAGCGTACCTTTAAGGGAACTGTGGTGGGCGCCGACCCAACCACTGACCTGGCTCTGGTCAAAATTGAGGAGGCAGGCCTGCCTTTCCTGGAATTTGGCAACTCAGACCAGGTCCAGATCGGGGAATGGGTACTGGCCGTGGGCAACCCCTTCAACCTCACCTCCACCGTGACCGCCGGGATTGTCTCTGCCAAAGGCCGCAGCCTGAATCTGCTCAAAGGTCAGAATTACTCGATCGAATCCTTTATCCAAACAGATGCCGCCGTAAACCCGGGCAACTCAGGTGGCGCTTTGATCAATACCAAAGGCCAGCTGGTCGGGATCAATACCGCGATTGCCTCAGAAACAGGTTCTTACGCTGGATATTCCTTTGCCGTGCCCAGTAACCTGGTGCGCAAGATCGTGGCCGATCTCAAGGAATTTGGAACCGTGCAGAAAGGAATTCTGGGCGTGCAAATCCGTGACATTGACCAGGTTTTCGCCAAAGACAAAGACCTGGCTACCCTTGAAGGCGTTTACGTGGACCGGGTACTGCCCAACGGAGCAGCCGCTTCCTCGGGCATTGAGTCGGGCGACGTGATTGTCTCCATTGATGGAATTGCAGTGGGTAATACGGCCGAATTGCAGGAAGTGATTGGCCAAAAACGCCCTGGCGACGAAGTGGCGGTCAATTTTTACCGCGGCGACAACCTGAAGTCCCAATCCGTGAAACTGCGCAACCTGAACGGTGAAACCCGTCTGGTGAAGAAAGATGAAATAGCTTCCAGTAAAAATATGCTGGGTGGTGAGATTGTGAATCTTACCTCAGCTGAAAAAAGCAAACTGGGCATCAGGCAAGGCGTTAAAGTCCGTCGCATTGACGGTGGCGTGCTCAAGAAAATGGAAATCCCCGAAGGATTTATTATTACCAAACTCAATCGCAAGCCTGTGGATTCCATTGAGGAAGTGGAAAAAGCCATGGACAACGCGGATGGAAGAGTTACCGTTGAAGGATACAACCCCGAAGGTGAGAAGGAATTCCACTCTTTCGGATTCTGAACGGGCAAACCAAATATCTTTTAAAAATCCTGGGCCGGACATCGTTCTGGCCCAGGTCTATTTTGGGGGTGAGGGTTGGGTTAGATGGTTAGGTATCGCAGAGGTCGCATAGAATCCTGGGTCCACGTTGCGTTGGGTGGAGTGGCGAAGATCGCTAAGCAGGTCGTTTTAGTTTGATTTTTTAATTTTTCGAAATGATGCTTCCAATAAGCGACACCAGGTATTTTTCCGCACCACAAACCGAGGACCCAGAGAATCAGTGTTTTAAAACAGAGAATGATCGGAGGATTCCCTTACGCTTACTTCTTAAATCGGGGCATTTTGGAATTCCAGAAAGTATAGCCCAGATTGAGGTGAGGATAGAGGGAAATGAGATTTTCTGACGCACCTCTCAACTGAGCCAAAAGCAAAATATCCATGCCAGGTGCCACATAGAAGGCCTGTTTTTTGATTTTTCGCTTGAACCAAACCGCCAGGTGGATGGCTGGAACCAGCAGGTTGGCCTTATTGGACAAAGAGGTTGAATTTCCTGTAATATTTCTGCCCTGGGCTTGCGCCAGCAGGTGAAATCTGGCTCCCATCAGGTAGGAAGTCTCCTGATTGCGGACAAACTCGTTTTTGCGCAGCTTAAAATAAAACCCTGCATGCACATAGGAAGTACGAATGGCCCCGTCGTTTTGGGAAGAAGTAAAATAGGGCAGAAATTCCTGACCTGATTTCTGGGCGTAGCCCAGCCAGGTATAGCCCACCGTGGCGTGGTAGCCATAGCGTTTGCCACAGGACCAGTGGGAATAAAACAAAGTACCGTTCAAACCCAGGCCAGTCTTCAACCCCTGAGGACTCAGGGGAAGGGCTGCCCCGCCACCAGCGGTCAGACCAATTTCTCCCAGATGATACTGAGCAAACAGATTACCCGAACCCCAACCTGCGCTGATAAAAATCAGGGTCAGCACCAGGAATCTGGAAAGGGAGAAATTTGGGGTCAATTTTGAAAGCAAAGGGTTGTTTTGCAAGGAAATCATATGGTAAAAATAAGCATTTAAATTGAGGCTGGAAAAATTCTGAATTTCAGGAGAAATCTTTCATGGCTCAGAAGTGCACCCTGGAAGGGATTTTGAAGGAGAAGCCCTTGAAAAAATTAACTTTTTAAAACAAAACCTTTCCTGACTCATTTTGGGGATAAGTGTTGAAGGAGACGTTCTTTTTTGGCAAATGCAAACCTCCCGGAAGGAATCGCCTCCAAAATTGTACCAATTCTAACTCCTCCTTCTCAGCCCGGCACGAATTATTATTTTCCCCTCCCGAAAATTGCCTTAAATTATCCTTTATCCAACTCATTTTACCATTTAGTGCAAGTTTCTAACAATCTTTATCTTCGCGTTGATCATGAAAGAGATTTACGGATTCCTTGGAATCGTTTTCGCTCTTTTTCTCTTGTCTGGGCTGCTGCTTTCCTCCATTTTTCCGCTGGAAAAGCAGATTTCGGCCCCTTCCACATCTGAAACTGAGTTTTTTATCCCACGTTCCCCGGCCTTGGAGGAAGACCATTTTTCCGGCAGGGGCGAAATTTTTATCCAAAGTGAAGAGCAAGAGCAATTGACCCTTTGCGGACCAGGCCCTTCGCCTGAGATTGCTCATCTGAAAGCCCGGGCCCAAAATGAAAGCGTAAAGCTGGAGTGGATTTCCCGTGAAACGCCTGTATCAGCTGCGTTTCGGGTTTCAGGAAGTCACGACGGGCGAAATTTTTTAACCATTAAAGACCAGCCAGCCTCGAAATTATTGCGTTCGCCTCAGGGGTTTTCGTTTGTGGATTCTTCCCGGTCTGGTTACAAATTTTATCGGGTACAATTGTCCGATCCTCAATGGGGTGATTTCCAATCCAATGTAGCCAGCCTGCACTGAAAAGAACAGGTTTTGACCTCGAGGTGAATTTTATTGTGAAACGGGCCAATTATTTACAGAAATTCATCCCAAATTAAGTTTCATTCGTCGAAAATTCATCTGAAATTCAGGGGAATAGCATATTTTCGTAACCCGTTATGTAAATCGCTATTCACGATGTCCACCACAGTCAATTATTCTGACGAAGCTGAAATTTCTTTAACCTCCCTCGCGGTCGAATCCCGCAAACCTGGGTTTGTTCACTTTTTTGCCCGTCAGGCTACGCCCGTTGCCTTGCTGATCACCCGTTCTGGTAAAGTTGTTTTTGAAGACCACGTGCAAAGCAGGGTCGGACAAAACAAAGTCAACCTGGATTTGGGGAATTTTTCTGAAGGAAATTACGAACTTTCCCTGCTCACCTCCACCCGCATTTGCAAAAAACGCTTCCAGTTGGTGTAATCACCCCGTTCTGAGAGATTACTGATCCTTTTTCTCAGGATTTTCCTTTTTGCTGGGATGCTTTTCCCCTTCATCCCCTTTCCCGGATTTATGGTCGGGTTTTCGGTCTGATCTTCTGTCCCCGTTGGCGTGGGGAGTCCGTTTATCTCTTTCAGGTTCCTGATTTTTGCCCATCTTTTTTGCATTCGACCCGCAGGTTTCCCTTAGACGTTTTCAGAGGACAAAATGTGAAAATGTTGAGTTAGGTGATTATTCCTCCTGTTTGGAGGCAGGCCGAAACTCCGTGCCAGCCAGGGCCCGTGATTTCCAGGGAAAAGGCAGGCCCAGATCCAGGGCCATATAGTAGAATTCGGCTGCAATTCCATAATCTCCCGCCAGAAAAGCCGCTTCTCCGCGGTAAAAAAGACCCAGCCCCGGGACAGGGCTTGCCATTTGCTGGCTGTGCAGGTGCACCTTTTGCAGGTGCTGCAGCATTTCCCCGGCCGATAATTTTTCCAGGCTGGCCGCCAGACAGAGGTGTCCCCGTGCGGCGAGCCCGCGGGCATCAGGAGGCAGGATGTTCAAACTCTTGCGGGCAAGGGCAATGGCCCGCATGTAATTTCCAGCCTTTAGAAAAATTTCAGCTGCCTTCAGGAAACAAAGGGGCAGCTCTTTCTGTTCGCTGAGAGCCTGGTCCAGAAATTTTTCCCAGATTTCGGCTGGCTGACCTGCCTGTTGGGCTGCATATCCTTTGGCCAGGGAGATTTTCCAATTTGAAAATCCCAGGTCATCCAGTTTCCTGAATATTTGGCGGGCAAGATTTCCATCCAGGTCAATTTCAGGTAAAATCAGACAAAGTGATGAAATTTCTTCCCGTCCGTGAAAATGGGGAAGGTGGTTTTTCAAAGCTTTGGGCAACTGGCTCAACGGACCATGGCGTAAAATATGTTGAATCAGATTGAGGCGGGCCGCTTGTAACTCAGGATGATGGGCGATAAATTTTTCCAGTATTTTCAGTCCCGACGTGCTTTTGCCTGCGCGAGCCTGCAACCCGGCCTTCAAATATGCGATTTCCGAATTTTCGGGCAGACGATTCAATTGTTTGCGAAACTGATCTCCCACTTCCAGTCCTTCGTGGAGGGCGATTTTGATTTGCAGGGGTGCAGAATCTGGGAAATGAGTAAGGCCAAAATGCAGAACAGCCCGGGCAACCTCGTGGCGGCCGCACTCCGTCAGGGTCTTTGCATATTGGAGCAGGATAAACAGGTTTTTGGGATTATTTTCAAATTGTTTTTCGAGAAAGTTCAGCAAAGGAAATCCCCCCGCAATTCTTTCCAGCGCAACAGGAATCCAAAATGCCAGTTGAGGATGATAAGGGTCGGCAGCCATGCATTCTCTGAAAAGCTCCAATGCCACTTCAGGGCTGCCTTCCAGCAAATGGGCGCATCCTGAAAGGAATGCTTTGGCGCTTTTTTCGCTCACCTGGTCAAGGCCTTCGCGGGCCAGTTCTGCCCCTGCTTTATCTTTTTGGAGGTGAAGAGCCAGGTAAATCAGTTTTGCCCGGATCCCATGCTGGTCGGGCCGCTTTTGCAGGACGTAAGAAAATTCCTCCCAGGCCTCTTCCCAATCTCCCATGGCAAGACATAATTCGCCGAGTTCCAGCCGCTTGATCCATCCACCTGGGTGTCCTGCCACGTAATTGATCAGGGTGGATTTCTTTTGTTCCAGGCGACGGGGTTTATCATGCAGAAAAATGAAAGCCTCGCAGGTGGCTTTTCCGTTTTGTTTTACCAGGATGCGCCAGGGCTGAGGGGGAAATGGAGGTATTTCCCTTGAAGGTCCTGAAACAGCTCTCAGGGTTGTGTTTTCTGGGATTTGAAGAATTTCGGGGCCTGACGCCCGTTGTTCGGGCTGATCCATTTTCTCTGAGATCATTTTCCTGGCCTTCTGCACCCTTTTTCGGGCATTTTCAGGAGTCAGCTTGAGTTCCCGGGCAATCTGGCGGTAAGGCAGATCCTCGAAACAACGCAGGGCCATGGGTTGTTGCAGAGCCTCAGGCAGCGTTTGGATAACGCGGTGCAGGTTGGAGTACATTTCGCGCCGCATGATCATATCTTCGGGCGATTCGGCCATACCCG
The DNA here is from genome assembly GCA_020635905.1 of Bacteroidia bacterium. Taxonomy (GTDB): domain Bacteria; phylum Bacteroidota; class Bacteroidia; order J057; family JADKCL01; genus JACJYV01. The sequence continues at coordinate 112,829 of JACJYV010000002.1, read as the reverse complement.
CACCTTCGCGTTCCCGCCCCAGCACCTCGTCAATATTTTCGTGCGAACCTGGCCGGCGTGCTGCCAGACGGTGCAAATCCATGCAGTGGTTATAGGTAACTTTCGATAACCAACTTTTCAGATTATTGATTTCTGTGTAGTGCTGGGGGAGTTTTTCCCAGGCTTTGATCATGGCGCTGCTCAGGGCATCCTCAGCGTCCGTTGAATTACCCATCCATTTGAGGCAAAGCGAATAAAGGTAGCCCTGTTCCTGGGCCCAGATTTCCCAGAATACCGTTTGAAGTTCTCCTTCGGACAGATGCAGAAGCTTTCCCATATTCCTGTTTGTATATGTCAGGGCCCGCAATTCCGGGCAGGAAAGGAGGTCAACTGACACGCGCTACCCTTAAATTTCGGAATTTTTTTGGTCATTAGGTAAGGATTCCCCCAATTTATGGGCAGCTTTCCTTATTTTTGGAACCATGAAAGAAAAGATTGATCAAATTCGGGCCGAAATTGAAGGATTTTCCGGAAGTTCTGAAGAGTTCAAACAGAAGTATTCCGGCAAAAAGGGAATTGTGCAGATCATGTTTGATGATTTTCGCAATATGCCCCGTGAGGAAAAGGCGGCTTTTGGCAAGGTGCTGAATGAGCTGAAAAATCTGGCCATGGAGAAGCAGCAGGCCCTTCAGGATGCTGCCCCGGTCAAGGTGAAAGGCAATCAGCCCGAGGACCTGAGTCTGCCCGGCAATCCCCATTTCAAAGGATCGCGTCACCCTGTCAGCCTTACCCTCAATCGCATGCTGGAAATTTTTGGCCGACTGGGCTTTGCCATTGCCGAGGGGCCGGACATTGAGGACGACTGGCATAATTTCGGGGCGCTGAACATTGCGGAAAGCCATCCTGCCCGCGACATGCAGGACACTTTTTATATCAGCATGGATCCGGCCATGGTGCTGCGGACCCACACTTCCAACGTGCAGTCACGGGTGATGGAAACTTCCAAACCCCCGATTCGCATTCTGGCTCCCGGCCGTTGTTATCGCAATGAGGCCGTTTCCTCGCGTTCACACGTGTTTTTTCACCAGGTCGAGGGGTTGTATGTGGATGAAAATGTGAGCTTTCCCGATCTGAAGCAGGTGCTGTTTTATTTTGCCCAGCAAATGTTTGGCGAAGGCACGAAAATTAAACTGCGCCCTTCCTATTTTCCCTTTACGGAGATCAGTGCGGAAGTGGATGTGAGCTGTAATATTTGTCATGGCAAGGGTTGTAATGTCTGTAAATACTCTGGCTGGGTGGAAATTCTGGGTTGTGGAATGGTGGATCCGGCTGTTTTGGAGAATTGCGGCATTGACCCTAAGAAATATTCTGGCTACGCCTTTGGCATGGGAGTGGAGAGGATTGCCATGATGAATTATGGTATTCCCGATCTGCGGATTCTTTCCCAGAACGATGTGCGCTTTTTGGAACAATTTGAAATGATCCAGCCATGAAAACTTTAGATGAAATCAGGTCTCTGGCCGTGATAGGAGCCGGGGTAATGGGTCGGGGCATTGCCCTGGTGGCCGCCCGAGACGGCTTCAATTGCATTTTATTCGACATCAACCAGAAAATGCTGGATGAGTCGGCCGCATACATTGAAGATTTTCTCAAAAAGTCGGTCGAAAGGGGTAAAATCTCTGAAGCAGAAATGCCCGAGATCCTGGGTCGGGTAAAATACACTTCGAATTCCACGGATATTATCGGGGATGTGATCATTGAGGCCATTCCTGAAAATCCTGATCTGAAGCAAAAGGTGCTTTCCGAAGTGGAGGCCATCAATTCGCCCGATACCATCATCGCTTCCAATACCTCCACCATTCCCATTACCCGCATTGCGGCAGGTCTGAAAAGGCCCGAAATGGTGGTGGGGATGCATTTTTTCAACCCAGCGCCTCTCATGCAACTGGTGGAGGTGATTTCCGGGGAAATGACCGCCGACTGGGTGGCTCAACTGATTTATGATCTGGCTCAGAAAATGCACAAGAAGCCTGTGTTTGTCAAAGATGAACCTGGCTTTATCGTGAATCGGGTTGCGCGGCCATTTTACGTGGAGAGCCTGCGCATTGCCGAGGAGAATGGTGCTTCCATTGAGGCCATCGACCGTCTGCTGGAAAGCAGCGGCTTTCGCATGGGACCTTTCAAACTGATGGATCTGATTGGGATTGAGACCAATCACGAGGTGACCAAGTCTCTGTTTAATGCCTTTTTTCAGGAACCCAGGTTCCGTCCGAGCCGTCTGCAACAAAAGAAAGTGGATGCAGGCCAGTTTGGGCGCAAGACCGGCCGCGGTTTCTATTCCTACGAAAAATAATTTTCGTCAATCCTGCTTTTCGCGGTGAGCCCCGCTTACCGTTTCCAGCAGCTCATCGGGCCGGAAATATTTCCGGGCCAGGTCGCTCACATCTTCCACCGTCATAGCTTGAATGATGTCGAAGCGCTCGTCAATGTTGCTGAAGGGCAATTCCCCAATTACTGAATTGGTCACCACCTCTGCAATCTGGGAGGGTGTTTCCCAGGCTGAGGCCGCTTTGCCCAGCATATAATTCTTGACCAGATCCAGTTCATCCTCGTTGGTGCCGTCCTGGAGCAACCTGTCCAGCTCAAATCTGATTTCTTTCAGGGTGGGATGCATGTAGTCCACTCCCACATCCGTCTGAATCACAAACAGGCCATCATATTTGAGTCCAATCCAACCCGCATAAATGCCATAAGTGTAACCCTTGTCCTCACGAATATTACTCATGAGCCGCGAGCCAAAGTACCCTCCCAGGATGGTGGTTACCAGCTGCATGGGATAGTAATCGGGATGATTTCGGGCAAAAGCCTTATGTCCCACCCGAATAGTGGCTTGCATGGAATCGGGCATGTTGTGGAAATCAAATCCTTTTTGGGCCTGTCCGGGCGTCTGGCTGGCCAGCGAAGCTGAAAGTGGAAGGAAATCTTCTTTGGGGGCCATTTCTGCCTGCCCAAATTCGCGGTTAAGAATCGAAATCAGCTTGTCGCGGTTGTACTTTCCTGAAATGACCAGGGTAAAATTGGCAGCAGAATTGGTCCGCTTGTGGTGGGCAACCAGGTGTTCGAGTTCCACTTTTTCCAACACGTCCGCTGTAATGGGGCTGCCATAAGGGTGAAAATCCCCAAAAATGCCACGGGCAAATTCCTGCCGGGCTACATGGCTCGTTTTCTGAGCCTCGACCTCCAGATTCTGGAGGGTTCGTTTTTTGAGTTTGGTGAATTCATCTTCGGGAAAGGTAGGCTCCAGCATGGCCATAGCCAGCAGAGGCAGGGTATTCTCCAGATGTTTTTCCAGGCAGGTCAGGGAAAGTCCTGCATATTCGTATCCCGTATCCACCTGCAAAAAGGCTCCAAACTCATCGAGTTTACGGGCAAATTCAAGGGAAGAATAGCTTTTGGTGCCTTCCAGCAGCATTTTGGTTGCGATACCTGAAACTCCCGTTACCTGTTCAAATGATTTTCCACCCCGACCCACCAGCCGGATTTCCACCACTTCCTGCGATCCAAAGGGAATCAAAAAAACGGGTATTCCGTTATTGAGCTTTACTTCTTCCACCAGTGGAAAAAGGGCCTTTCTCAGGGGTTGAAGGGATGGTGGGTGAATGCGGTTCAGAATATTATTTTGCATGGTTGGGCATATAATACAGGGTGGAGCAATTGGAAGGAGCGAGAATTTTTCGGGCGCTTTCCTTCAGTTCGTCCACCGGAATTTTTAGATAGTTGTCAATTGCAGTATTGATCAGGTCGGGATCTCCCTGAGCGTCGCTGACGGCCAATCCCACCGCGCGGTTCAGGATGGTGGTTTTTTCCAGAATATTATGGGTTTCGATCGCATTTTTAATGCGCACAACCTCGGCCTCCTCCAATTCCTGCACTTCTTCCAGCAATTGGGCCAGGGCCTCGTCGTACTGTGCTGGTTCCACGCCTTTGGCCAGCGTGGCGTCCAGGGAAATCATACCCGGGTCGTGGGCACCCCAACTGAAGGCCCGCACACTGGAAACCAACTGCTTTTCAATCACCAAGGTTTGATAAAGCCGCGAAGCACGGCCATGCGAAAGGAGATCCGTAATCAGGTCGGCCGGGTAGTAACCCGGGTCATTTTTGCCGGGAATGTGGAACATTTTATAAACCGCAGGAAAGGGTACGTCGCGGTAAACAGTTTCCGACCTCGCTTCTGTCTGGGGAGGTTCAACGGGAAGGTTGTGTTTTTTGAGTTCGCGGCGGGGAATCGGTCCAAACCATTTTTCCGAAAGTCGGCGGGCCTGATCCAGGGTAATATCTCCCGCCAGGACCAGAGTGGCATTATTGGGAGCATAAAACCCATAAAAAAAGTCCTTCACGGCATCCAGGGTGGCACCTTCAATATGGGAAATGTCCATGCCAATGGTGGGCCAGCGGTAGGGGTGAACCTTAAAATGGGTTTTCCGCAGGATCAGGTGGGCATCCCCGTAGGGTTTGTTCAGATATCTCTGCTTGAATTCCTCGATCACCACGCTTTTCTGTACATCCAGGCTTTTCTGGGAAAAGTCCAGTTCCAGCATGCGGTCAGATTCCAGCCAGAAGGCAGTTTCAACCTGATTAGAAGGCAGACTGATGTAGTAATTGGTGAGATCGTTATTTGTGAAGGCATTATTATCGCCCCCGGCACGCTGTAAAGGGGTATCAAACTGAGGGATATTCCTGCTTCCCCCAAACATCAGGTGTTCAAACAGATGCGCAAAACCCGTCAGAGAAGGATCTTCATCCCTGGCTCCCACTTTGTAAACAACGTCCAGTACAACTTTTGGAATGGAGTGATCCTCATGTACAAGCACTTTGAGGCCATTTTCCAGGTAAAAAGTTGAGAAATTTATTTTTGACATTAAGATCTGTATAGGTTGGGGAAGAAAGTTTCCGGGCACAATTTAAAAGATTTTCCCAGGATAGGAAAAGGATTAACTGGTGCCCGGGGCAGGAGGTCGGGGAATAATGGGTTTGGGCCGGACAGGTTTGGGAGTTTCTACGGGAATTTCCTCTGAAACGGGAGCCGGGTACATCAGTCTGAGGTTGTTCAGGAAGAATTTCTTTTGCTGGTCAAAGGATTTTTTCCCGAGCTGGGCAAATTCCAGATCCATTTGCCTGAATTCAGGCCCGAGATACTGGAAAAATGCCTTGGCATCAATCTTTTTTTCGAGCAGAAAGCTGAGGAATTCTTCTGAAGCAGTCATTTCTGAATTTGGGTAAAAAAATAAAGGGAGGCAAATGCCTCCCTTTTATATTTTGGTTTTCCTAATCTTAGAAGGGGCTTCCCAGACGGATCATGGCGCAGCGCATTCCGATCATGGCAGAAGAAGAGTCGCCATTGTAGAAGCGGCGTGAGCCAGGAGTCAGGAAGTAGGCAACGTCGGCCCAGGAACCACCACGGTAAACTTTGATGTTATCAAAGATGTTGTTGGTGGGGGCGTTCGGGTCAGGGTTCCACAGCAATGAAGCAGGACCGTTTCCATCGGGCTCACCGTACACAACGTCATCCAGCCATACGTCAGGACGAATTTCAGTTTTACCTTTACGACGGTTGGGGTTCAGATCTTCAACGTCTTCGTAGTTCAGAGAACGGTAGGTATCCATGGTCCACTCGCAAACGTTTCCAGCCATGTTGTACAGACCAAAATCGTTGGGGTAGAATGAACGCACGGGAGCGGTGATCATGTAACCGTCAGTATAGTGACGACCATCTCCACCAGCCCAGCCAGCGTAATCACCTCGTCCACGCTTGAAGTTGGCACGGAATTTACCTTGGGCATCGCGGAGAGATTTTCCTTCCCAGGGGTAGTTTTCCTGTTCGAGGAGGCCGCGTGCGGCATATTCCCATTCAGCTTCGGTGGGCAGACGGTAAGCAGGATAAAGTACTGCTTCGGGATCAGCTTCACGAATATTCTGGTTAACAATGGCAGTACGCCACTTGCAGTACTCGTTGGCCTGGTGCCAGTTGATACCTACCACCGGGTAAGTATTGAAGGCAATGTGGCTGTAATAGTACTGTGAATAAGGATCGTTGAATGCGAGGTCACGCAGCCAAACAGTTGTATCAGGATACAGTTTGGTAAACATGGCTTCACCAGAGTCGCGATTGATGTAGAACAGGAATTCTTTCCAGTCCACGTTTGCAACTTCGGTCTCATCCATGTAGAAACTGTGAACCGTGATCTGGCGTTCGCGGTTGTTTTCAGCGAACTCGATGTCTTTTTCACCACCGCCCATGATCATGGTACCACCCTGAATGAAGATCATTCCGGGAGCTGGCTCCATTCCCCGGAAATTTTTAACCTGGAATCCATCATCTTCATTGTACTTCATACCGGTCTTGGTACTGGCTTTACCAACGAAGTTAATGTTGTTGTTACCACCGCATCCTGCGAAGGTTCCCATTGCCAGCAACAAAAAGAGGTACAGCAGACTCTTGTTTTTCATTGTTGTTATAGATTAAGGATTTACAAAACCAAAACGCCTGTTTATAAAATTAAGTGCCAAATATAAATCTTTTTAGAATCTCGGACAAGGCAAACTGTGATGTCTGAAGTGAGATTTTGGATCAGAATCGAATTCGATGATCAGCGCAATCTCGTGAGAGCCACCGCTGATGCGGTTGGAAAGGCGGGAGATGGTATAATCGTAGGAGTAGCCCACACTGAAAATACCTTCTTTGAAGCCAACCAAACCTGCGATCATGTCGCTGGCGAATGCCTGGTTGAGATAATTATTAAAGTTGGCGCGGTACCAGGCACCAAACACGATGGGTTTGATGTGTACGTAGGTTCCAAGTGCCAACTGGTTGAAATTTCTTTGTGACATGAACAAAAATGCAGGAGAAATGGTCACTGCATCGGGATTGTTCATGGGTCCGGCCGGGATTGCAATACCACCGGTCAGGGTGTACTTGCGGGGCCATTTGGTATTAATGCTTCCGGGAACGTTTGGAGTAATTTTGAATACCTGGCTGGGCTCCGTAATGTGGTGCACAGAGGCGCTGACCCAGGCAAATTTATTATACCAGGCCATTCCAAAATTAACATCAGGAGTAAAGCGGGTAATGGAAGAGAGCTTTTCGTTGGTGGCGTAGATGAATCCTTCTTCTGTATCGATCTGATCCCCAAAGCGAAGCTTGGTCATGTCGATACTGGATTGCTGAACGCCTGCTCCCAGGCCCAAACGCAAATAATGAGGGTTGCGAGCATCCCCCATCTGGATTGCAAACGAATAGTTTGCGGTCAGGTCAAGCTTGGAAAGATTGCCTTCCCCGGCTTTGTCGTTGTGTAATTGGAATCCGAAACCCTGGACCGAACGGCCAAAGTAAAGGGGTTGATCATACCCAGCGCCCATTTGACGGTAGGATCCAGGAATCGCAACCCATTGGGCGCGATAGTTCAAGGCGACCCGGGGACCGGAGCCTGCACCTGCGAATGCGGGACTGAGCAACTGCTGGTTAGCATAGAACTGAGTGTAATGAGGATCCTGTGCTAGCACGGACGACCAAAAACCCATAACCACGACCGCAGCCAAAAATGCTCGGAATTGTTTTTTCAACATAGATGCGGGATGATTCATTTACAATCAAAAACCAATCGCAAAACTTTTAAATAAGGTGCAAGCAAAATGACCAGAAAAATAATCTTCAGTAAATATAGGCAAATTTTTTTAAAAGTCCACGGACTAATAAAAATAATCCAACCATAAAACCTCTTTTGTTAACAAATCAATTAAAGAGGCCCGAATTTCTTTTAAATTCTCATTCCAACCCAACCCTTATCAAAAAACGAAGTTGAAGATAGTAATAATTTTTTAATTACTAATATTTCTAAAGTTCATTTACCCAAATTTATTTAATCGTTTACCCGCTTTTATTAAGGAAACTCTTTAAATAAAGAAGATCAGGGCGGAAGCAGGTAAAGAAAGCGCACTTTTGTAAAGTAAATGACCATTTCTGAACCAGGTCCAACCCAGAGATTCCAAGTTTTTAGTGGCTCCCATTATTCTTTTTAAAATGTGCACCGAAATTCGCACCTTGCGAAGTTGAACCCCAAGCGAATGAATAAATGTCTGACCGCAGCAGCATCTTCGACATGATCGGACCCATCATGATCGGGCCCTCAAGCTCCCATACCGCCGGGGTGGTTAGAATAGGTCGCGTGGCTCGTCGCATCCTCGGGCAAATCCCCCAAAAGGTCACCATTACATTTTATAATTCATTTGCCCGCACCTTTGAAGGCCACGGCAGCGACCGCGCCATCATGGCCGGACTACTCGACTTCAAAACTGACGACGACCGCATCCGCGAAGCGCTTGAAATTGCGAAACAAAAAGGGATTGAATACGTATTCAGGTCAGTTTCCAATGCTTCTCATTTACATCCCAACACGATCAAAGTGGAGGCAACGGGCGAAAACAGAAAAGTTGAGGTTCTGGGTATTTCAAGAGGCGGTGGCCTGATTTCAATAACCGGGATAGATGGATTTAAGTGCAATTTCACGGCTCAGCAGCATACGCTGGTCATTGATGCCCACGATGTAAAAGGCTCCATCGCCTTCGTAACCAACATCGTAGCCAATGACGGATGCAATATCGCAACCATGACCGTGGATCGCAGCGCCAGAAACCAGAATGCCAAATGGGTAATTGAAATGGATTCGGGCATAGAATCGATCACCCTGCAGTATTTACAGCACCTCAAGTGGGTAATTCACGTAGAATACATCCCCAATATTGACCTTTGAGATTTCAGGAAATTCTGCAAATGGCCGTTCTAAAATTAAAAGTATGAGATTGAAAATTTTACCCCTCATCTTTTTGCTGCTTCTTACCCTGCAAATTCCCGGCAAAGCCCAGCAGGTTCTGAGTCTGGAGAAATGCATTGCCATTGCCCTCGAAAAAAACATACAGCTGCTTCAGCTGGACTTCTCCCGGCAATCGGCCGAGGCCAATTACCAGCAAACCAAATATGAGTTTTTGCCCAATCTGAACGGAAACTGGAGCTATTCCCAATCCTGGGGACGCACCTTTGACATGAACGTATTCCGTCCTGTGACCGCTTCCACAGGCTCCTCCAACATCAGTTTATCCTCCAGCGTGACCCTTTTCAACGGATTGCGCAACCACTTCAACATGAAGGCCAAACGCGAAGACCTGGCTGCCTCTGAATACGCCATCCAGCGCATGAAAAACGATCTGACCACCAACGTGGCTTACAATTTTTTTCAGGTGGTTTATGGCAGGGAAAATCTCAGAATTGCCGAAAAAAGGTTCGAAATTGCCCAAAAACAGCTTGAAAAAGTTGAAATTCAATACAAAGCAGGCGTGCTGACCCAATCTGAAGTGTACAGCCTCAAATCGCAGGTGGCCAGCGAAAACCTGGCCGTAGTCAATGCGAGGAGCATCCTCGCCAAAGGCCAGCTGGCCCTGGCCCAGCTGATGGAAATGGACCCCGAAGTCGAATTCGAGCTCGAAATTCCCCAGGTAAGCGCCATTCAGCTGGATGGAACCGTGGCTCCTCTGGAGCAGATTTACCAGACTGCCCTCAGCACCATGCCCGAAATCAGACAGCAGGAGGCCAAAATCAATGCCTCTGAGTACAATCTCAAAGCCACCCAGGCCCTGCGCTATCCCTCCATCACCCTGAATGGCGGCCTTTATACCAGCTATTCCTCCAACGGAGTGCTCGATCCCGAGACCTTTCAGCGGGTGCAGGTTCCTTATTTTGAGCAACTTCCCGACAACTTTCGCCAGGGGGTAACCCTGTCCATGAATATCCCGGTTTTTAACCGTTTACAGACCCATACCTCCGTGCAGTTGAGTCAAATCAGCCTGAGAAATGCCCGCCTGGAGTATAATAACCAGCGCAACATGCTGGAAAAAAACATCCAGACCGCCTACCTCGATATGAAATCATCTGCCGAAAAATATGCTGCCACCACCGAAAGCCTGAAGGCCCTGGAAGAGGCGTATCAGTATGCAGAAGTCAAATTTTCCAAAGGACTGGTGGATTATTATTCCTACAGCAAAACCCTCAACGATAAAAATCTGGCCGAGATAGAATTGCTCAATGCCAAATACGATTTCATCCTGAAAAAGGCAGTTTTGGATGTCTATCAGGGAAATCCATTGAAATTTTAACCGAACGTAAAACCAAAAACCTCTCAATATTTAAAGCGTTTCCATGGCTGATACACGCACGCAAAGAAAAAAGAAATCCACTCTCTGGTGGATCATTGGACTTGGACTTACCCTGGTGGTGGTGGTCGTTTTGATGGTCCTGAAGAAGAAAGACAATATTCAGGTGGAGGTGGAAACTGTCACAACCCGCACCATCCTGTCCTCCGTTTCCGAATCGGGCGTCATTCAGCCTGCGACTGAAGTGAAAATCGCCCCCGACGTGTCAGGGGAAATTGTGGAACTCTACTTCAAAGAAGGCGACAAAGTGAAAGAAGGCGACCTTCTGGTCACCATTCAGCCCGAAAATTACCGCTCAGCCCTCGAGCAGGCCCAGGCTTCTCTCAACACCTCCAAGGCCAACTACATGTCGGCCAAGGCCGACCTGGGACAAGCCTACGCCAAACATCTGCAGGATTCAGCCAGCTACCAGCGCACCAACGAACTCTACAAGCAGCAGGTCATTTCCAAAATGGAGTGGGAAAATGCCAAACTCCTGACCGACGTCTCCCGCTCCCAGTACTCCTCTGCCAAACAGCGGGTGGAAGCTTCCTTTTTCACCATGAAAAGCGCCGAGGCCTCCCTCAAGCAGGCCCGCCAAAACCTCAATCGCACCAACATCTACGCCTCCATGAGCGGCACCGTGACCCAGGTTCTGGTCGAAAAGGGCGAGCGTGTGGTGGGGACCATTCAGATGAGCGGCACGGAAATCATGCGTATCGCCGACTTGTCTGTCATGGAAGTAAAGGTGGACATCAACGAAAACGACATCATCAACCTTTCCATTGGCGACTCGGCTGTCATTGAGGTGGATGCCTTCGAGGACAAAAAATTCAAGGGGAAAGTCTCTGAAATCGCCTACTCGGCCACCGTTTCCGCCCTTGGCTCCACTGACCAGATCACCAATTTTGAAGTAAAAGTCGTGATCGACCGCAACTCCTACATCAAAGACCCCGAAGTCATGCGGGGCCTGACTGAAGAAAAAAGTCCCTTCAGGCCCGGCATGAGCGCCCAGGTCGATATTTTTACCGACCGCGAAGACAATGTGCTTTCTGTGCCCATTCAGGCCGTGACCATCAAGAAAACAGAGGCCGAGGCCGGGCCAGCAGGCGAGGAAAAAGTGAAAAACGACCTCCAGGAAGTGGTATTTGTGCTGGAAGATGGCGTAGCCAAAGAAAAAGAAGTGACCACGGGCATTTCAGACGACAAATACATCCGCATCAAATCAGGTCTCAATGGCGGCGAAACTGTGATCACAGGCCCCTATCTGGTGCTCACCAAGCAGATCAAAGACGGCACGGAAGTGACCCTGGAAACCGACCGCAAGGCCGAACGGGAAAAAAAGAAAAAGGATGCCGAACCTGAGCCAGAAGGCTCCAATTGATCTGTATTTGTCCTGAATTCTTCTCAAGGCGAAAAATATTGCCAGATTTTTATTTAGAATGTAAATAGGGTATTTTTGTACCCATGAGACGCCTTAAACAACTAACCTACCTTGTTCTTACATGCGCTCTGATTTTGCTGGCAGGATGCCAGCAACAAGGTGAAGACCCTGTCTCGCATCATCCCAATGATCAGCCAGACGACATGATCTTTGTCCTTAGTTCGCCCGGATTTGCCGTACACCTCGATACAGAGACCGGTCCGTCCACCCTTTCCAAAAAATTCGACCTCGACAATAACGGGAGCAACGACCTGCTCTTTTCCCTCAGTTTTGCACCCGATACCTGCGCCCAGGATACTTCCTTTTCCTTCAAAACAGAGATTACCTCCCTCAAAGCCAATACCTTCCTGGCTGCACAGTATCCCTCAGGCGCTTCCCTCCTCCAACTGGAATACGGCGATACCATCAGCATTGCTCAACTCAATTCCGATCCGCTCCCTGCCGACACCTCCATCAACGATCACTGGGTTTCAGGCAGCATCCTGTTCGAAAACGATTGTTCCGCAGGAACCTACATCTCCCAGTTTGCCAACGAAGAATATCTGCCCGTCAAATACATACAAAACGATGGCAATCACCTGGCCTGGATTCAGATTTCCCAACTTCAGCCTCAGATCGTATCTCAAAGCCCCCTGCGCATGACCTTCGACCTCGAGATCAGGGGCTGGGCTTACAACCGCGCCCACGACAACGATATCTTCGCTGGCCAGATTCGCAAATAACTGCCTCCAATAGCTTTTCCCCCTTTTTTGCTACCTCCCCGCGCCCCTGGGTGCGTAAGAAGTTTTCCCTTTGAGCTTTCCCCCATCTTCACTTCTCCCTATCTTAGGGTATGATTCAGCTTTGCAAACAGACCAGCCTTATCCTGCTTTTTGTAGTGTTGCTCGTCAGTTTTCGAAGCGAAATCAGCCATGCCTTTACTGCCCCAGGTAGCGGAACCTCCTCCGCACATTTACAAACCCTCAACACTTTCGCCAGCGAAAGTGCCTTTGTTAACTTAAAAAGTCATGAAACCCGTACAAATCACCGCCTTTCTGCTGTCCGCCCTCGGGTGGCTGCTCTCCTCCTGTAGTTCTGGTGCAGAAGATCCAATCAGTTATTACACCCCGACGGCCGTACCCGACAGTATCACTTTTGTTGACATTCCAGATACGGTTCTCAGAGTTATTTCCGACTCTGTTTACCTCGCATCCTATCAGATCGACCTGGATGGCGACAGCCAAAATGACGTGGAATTTAACCTGGAATACATTCACAGCAATTGCACCTTTACCAGTCACGTCAATTTTTCCACCACGGTCCGCACCCTGCATTCAGACGCCTCCCTGCTGCTAAAAAACAATACCCCTCCCTGGGGAAATACCGTTTCCCTCATTTCGGGCGATTCCATTCTCCAGCAACTGCCCACTGATTACTACTGGGGGGACGAGGGCGGCATTTACTATTACAGCTGCTCCTACAATACCCAGGGCCATACCTTCAATGGTATAAATGAATATCTCCCCGTACGGCTCAGAAAGGGCACTGACATCCATCTGGGCTGGATCCGCCTCCATCAGGATGGCTGGGTTACGACTTCTTCCTCGCCCGATGCCGGGTACATGGAGTTTACCATCCGTTCCTGGGCTTATAATAATACCCCCGGAAATAATATCATCGCCGGGCAAACCCAGTAAACTACAATATTAAAAAGGATTCAGGATTGATTTTGGGCGTGCCCCTCGGCCTGCATGCAGGCTACCCTCGGGTCAGGCTCCTGCGGGGTTCCGTGCTGCGCACCCGCGGCTCGCACCAGCAGGCTCGCCGCGGCCCTCCGTATCCTTCACGCCTTAGCCGCTTCGCGGCCCCGGGTTCATAATTGCCCGCGGAGATGGGCCATCTCCTCCCCCAGATCCATCCTGCCCTGCAGGGCCTCCATCTTGTGCAGCAAATCCTGCAAAAAAGCACGGTGAGCTTCGCTCCCCCCGTGAAACGGACGGTGCTCCAGCCCTGCTTTCACCTTTTGCCAGGCTTCCATCACGGCCAGCGTATCAGCCGTCATATAACTGCGGCAAAATTTATCCCACACATAGTCCTCGGCCATGTCATTGGGGTGAATCAGATCTTTTTTGAAAAAACGATAGTCCCGCAGGTCGTCCAGGACCAGCTCGTAGGCCGGAAAATAGGCCACTCCTTCCAGGCTGTCCACTGCCAGCTGGCAGGCATAGCGCAAAATGCTTTTGCTCACCGCATTGCTTTCCAGCCCGTCTTTCACATGTCGCACCGGGCTCACCGTGAGCAGGATCTTCCCTGCAGGTTGCACCTGCAGCCAGGCCGCCTGAAATTCACGAATTTCCTGCACAATCTGCTCAGGCCTGAGCAGTTCAGCCTCAAACTGGCTTTGAGGCACCTTGTGGCAGTTGGCCACAATTTCCTGCGTCTCACGGCTGCGATATACCCTGGCCGTACCCAAAGTCAGAATCACCACCTCTGCCTTGCGCAAAAAAGCGCCCGTCACCTCCAGGCTGTCCTCAATGGCCTGTTTCACCACCTCACGTTGGGGATGCGAGAACTCAGAATGGAAATCAAAAGAGTGCCACAGGCCCTGGTTTTCAAACAGGGATTCTCCCAAAGTCAGGTCGCGACTCAGGGCTGCTTTCAGCAGCCTGATCAAAGACAAAGGATTGAAAATCACCCCAAACGGATTGACCTGGGCCTGAAATTTATTTTCCACCAGGCGCAAACCCATGCGGTCGGCAAAGCAGGAGCCCACCGCGAGAATCTGACTTTCATAATTCAGGGAAAAAGGGCCCTGCGGGACCGCCAATTCCGTGCGAAATTTCATTGGGAGAGCTTTTGTTTGCCCAGGCGTTCGATTACCAGCACCAGCAAAAAGCCAGCCACTGCCAGCCCGATCACTCCCAGTGTGTAAGGCTCGCCTTCTGTAAATCCGCCGGGCAGCACATTTTCCTGCACCAGGGGAACTTCCTCCCCGTGGCTGTTGAGGTAGGTTTCAAGGGTGTTTTTCCAGGGCCAAACCTTATTCAGTGAACCCACCATGAAGCCTGTGAGCAGCGCCACCGTGAGGTCGTGGTATTTTTTGAAAAGCCAGGACAGCACATGCGAAAAGCTGATCAAGCCCACAAAACAACCCGCCGCAAAAGTCAGCAAAGTCACCAGATCCAGTTCCTTGACCGCGTTGATGATATATTTGTATTTGCCCAGGATTACCAGCAAAAACGAGCCTGAAATCCCGGGCAGAATCATGGCGCAGATCGCGATCACCCCCGACAAAAAGACAAACCAGGGCGCCTCAGGCGTCTGGGTTTGGGTCAGCGAGGTGATAAAATAAGCCACCCCGATCCCCACCACCAGCGACACCACCGTGGTCACATTCCATTTTTTGATTTTGGTGGCCACATACACGGCCGAGGCCACGATCAGGCCAAAGAAAAAGCCCCACAAGAGGGTGGGGTAGGTGTCCATCAGGTAGCTGAGCAGCTTGGCCAGTGAGAGGATGCTGATCCCGATCCCCAGAAAGAGCGCAGCCAGAAAACTCCCGTTGATGTGTTTCCAGAAGGCAACTGGTCCCTGTTTGAAGAGGGTCTTGACTGCGTTATGATCCACAGATTTGATCGAATTGATCAATTCCTCATAGATCCCTGAAATGAATGCAATCGTACCTCCCGACACCCCGGGCACCACATCCGCGGCTCCCATTCCCAAACCCCGCAGCGTGATTAAAGCATAATCTTTGAGCGTTCTTTGCATGCTGTTTTGATCAAATGAATCTGACCGGAAAATTACCACCCGAACTTGGGAATTTGTGCATAAGTTTTCCTTGAATAACTAACATTCCCTGCTGATTTTCGAAGACAGGACCAGAAAATAAGTAGTCAATAACCCACATTATTCACTGCTAATTATCTGAAAATGATTAAATTAAACTAAAAACCCCCGCTGCCCCAAAAGGTGTGGAAAAGTGTAACACGATATCCACGGCAATTGTTGACAGCCCCAAACCCAAAAGAATTTTAAAGTAATCAACAACCACCAAACCGTAAACCGTAAACTGAAGTGCAGCCCATAGTTAACCCCGACATATACCAGATCAGCCTTCCCCAGTTTGAGGGACCTTTCGATCTGTTGCTGTTTTTTATCGAGCGCGACGAACTGGATATTCACGATATCCCCATCTCGACCATCACCAACGATTTCCTGAACTACATTCACACCTTCGAATCCCTCAACATGGAGGTGGCTTCAGAATTTATCCTGGTGGCTGCCACCCTGATGAAGATCAAAGCCAAAATGCTCCTGCCACGTCCTGTAATCAAAGAAGACGGCACCGTGGAAGACCCCCGTACGGAATTGGTAAACCGTCTGCTGGAATACAAGCGCTACAAAGCCGTGATGGAAGACCTGCGCCTGATGGAAGAAACTTACCTGCAGCAGGCCCCCCGCGGCTACGCCAAAAAAGAGGAAAAGGAATTGCTCAAATCTGAATTTCCAGGTGATGAATTGGTGGGAATTGATCTCTACAGCCTGATGAAAACCTTTCGCCGGGTGTGGAACCGCCACAAAGACAAAATGGAGGCGCCCCGCCACGTGATCCGCAGCTATCCCTATACCCTGGACCAGCTCAAGGACACGGTCATGACCCGCATTCAGGGCAAAAAGAAAATGGATTTCGTCAGTCTGGTAACGGAAGTTCCTGAAAAAATCTACGTTGTTTTTGGCTTTCTGGCTATTCTGGAGCTGATCCAGCAGCAGCAACTGACCGTGACCATTGGCAACGGCTACAACAACTTCTGGCTTTCGCCCCGCGACCAGGTCGCAGCCTGAGGAAACTGGAAGGGAGTGAGGGTTAAGATGTCACGCAAAGCTCGCAAAGGGGTTGTTTTCCGCGTTTCGTGGGTTGAAGGGAGCAAAGGTCGCAAAGTTGAAATGAAATAAATCCGTCCAGCTTGGCGTCTTCCGAATGCTTTCGGAACCATCCCACCCCACGCAATCCCGAAAGCCTTCGCATGCGCGTCAACTTAAGGGTTTAAAGGTCACGCAAAGGCCGCAAAGGGGTTGTTTTCCGCATTTTGTGGGTTGAAGGGAGCAAAGATCCCAAAGACAAAACGTATTTAAAAAGGCTTGCTTAGCGTACCGAACGCTTTCGGTATTTGCCACCTCAGCCAACGGAATCCCGAAAGCATTCGGGAGGGTCCAAAAATCTTGGCGATCCCGATTTCTATCGGGATTGCGATACAGACCCTTTTAGGTTGATTTCCCACTAAGTTGACGCCTATGCGAAAGCCTTCGGGAGGGCCAAAAAATCTTGGCGAACTTTGCGTGACCATTTACACAAGAGTTGATCCACCCACACCACTCATCCTCTAAAAATGACTGTTTAGCTCAAAAGAGAGTGGTTTTTTATAAAATTTGCTTAGTTTCAGGCAAGGATTTACGAAACAAAAAGCAAAGATTTAGGGTCGCTCAACCGCGGCCCTGATTTTTTTTATCCCCCTCCCATGACAAAGGTCATCCCCTTTTTCTGATTCAATTTTGTAATTTGGGGCAAATTTATTTCCCATGAATTCTAAATATCCCGTTTCCAAAGACCAGCCCATCCTGTTGTTTGGGGCAGGTCTGGCAGGTTCGCTCATGGCCGTTTACCTCGCTCAGCGCGGCCACAAAGTGGAAGTGTACGAGCGCCGTCCTGACATGCGAAAAGTGGATATTTCAGCGGGAAAATCCATCAACCTGGCCCTTTCCGTGCGCGGGCTTCACGCCCTGCGCCAGGTAGGCATGGATCAGGAAATCCTTTCCATCAGCATCCCCATGCCCGGCCGCATGATTCATGACCTGGAAGGAAATCAGGATTTCCAGCCGTACAGCAAGGACCCCAACAAGGCCATTAATTCTGTCTCCCGTGGCGACCTCAACATGCGCCTTATGACCCGGGCAGAGGCCCACCCCAACATCACTTTCCACTTCAACCAAAGGTGTCTGGGCATTGATTTTGAAAAGAAAACTGCCGAACTCCGTGACGAAGTCACGGGGCGGGAATATGCAGTGAGCGGACAAACCATCCTGGGTGCAGACGGCGCCTTTTCGGGCGTGCGCAAATCCCTGATTTTTATGCCACGGGTCAGTTTTTCCCAGCAATACCTGGACCATGGCTACAAGGAACTCACCATTCCCCCCAATTCTGACGGCAGCCATCGCATTGCCAAAAATGCCCTCCACATCTGGCCACGGGGCAAATACATGCTCATTGCCCTGCCCAATCTGGATGGCAGCTTTACCGTGACGCTCTTTTTGGGTTTTGGAGGCGAAAACGGATTTGACTCGCTTACGACCCCCGAAAAAGTCACGGCTTTCTTCAACCAACAATTTCCCGACGTGGTGCCCCACATGCCGGGCCTGGTCAATGATTTTTTCGAAAATCCCACGGGTACCCTGGTCACCATCCGCACCAATCCATGGAGCTTTGAAGGCGCTGCCACCCTCATGGGCGACGCCTGCCACGCCGTGGTTCCCTTCTTTGGACAGGGCATGAATGCCGCTTTCGAGGATTGCACTGAGCTGAACGCCTGTCTGGACGAATTTGGCGATCAGGGCTGGGACGAAGTTTTTGCCCATTACCAGCAGCGCCGCATCGCCAATTCCAACGCCATCGCCGACATGGCCCTCGACAATTACATCGAGATGCGCGACCTCACTGCCGATCCTGATTGGGTATTTCGCAAAAAAATCGAGCACAAACTGGAAGAACATTTCCCCGAAAAATACCTCAGCCGCTACGAGGCTGTCTCTTTCATGCGCGTGCCTTACGCCGAAGCCCAAACCCGCCACGCCATCAACCAGAAAATCCTGCTGGAACTGGCCCAGGGCCTCGATTCCCCCGACCAACTCGATCTGACCCTCGCGGAGAAGGTGATTGATAAGCATTATGCTTTGTAAACGGTTTACTCCCGATGGCTATCGGGATTACAGTTTACGGTTGCAATCTTAGCCTCTAATCTCTCACATCTAAGGACTTACGACTCAGGACTAACGCCCTTGGGCGTTATGCTACTTTTATCACAAACAAACTGCTCAAAACTTCCGTTCTTTGTAGCATGAAAAGCTGGATTCTGTCCAAAGACCACAAAATATACCTTGCCCTGGGCCTTTTGGGTGCCGTGGGTGGGGTGATTTACTGGAATTTTTCGGGATGTACCCAGGGTTGCCCCATCGACTCCAGTCCGTGGTGGAGCCTGGCCCGGGGAAGTGCAATTGGCTTGTCCCTGGCTGGAATCGGGCTTTCGTTCAGGTCCAAAAGAGATTCAAAAAAGAATGAAGATGAAAATTAATCCCATGAAAAAACTGTCCTCACTTTTGATGCTGCTGCTGGTTGGTGGATTTTTTCTCCAGGGTTGCAGCCAATCCACCCCAAATGGCAATTCAGGAACAGAAGCCTCTGTGAAAAAAGCTGAAGTGAAACAAATCCAGGTGGATGATTTCAAAGCCATGGTGGATGCTGGTCAGGACTTCGTCCTGCTGGATGTACGTACGCCCGAGGAATGGGCAGGCGGCGTGGCCGAAGGTGCCCAAAAAATCAATTATCAGTCCAGCGACTTCAAAGAAAAGATAGCCCAGCTCGACAAATCCAAAGAGTATGTGGTGGTGTGCGCCGTAGGCGGACGCAGCGGCAAAGCCTGCAACATCATGTCTGAAATGGGTTTTGAAAAAGTCAATAACGTGCAGGGCGGCATGAATGGCTGGATATCCAAAGGATATCCAGTGGTGAAGTGAGATGTTAGATTAAGAGATGTTAGATTTTAGATAGTGGTGGTTTGGCCTATGCTAGCTAAAATCTATCATCTAACCCTCTAAAATCTAATTTCTCACTTAAGAAATGTAAAGAAAGTATCTCCCCGCAGACCCAGACGCAGGGTTTCGACCGGGATTACCTCCGCGGGAGCGATATTCCCCAGGTTGACGTTGCAACCCATTTTCTTGATAAACCAGACCTGCTGAGATTTCAGGGGAGCTTCCCAGAGGAGGTTGTCGTTATTTACGTAGTGCAAAATTTCATCCACCAGGCCTTGCTTGGCGCTGCCTGACTGGGAAAAAACTCCCACAGTCCCGCTTTCGCGGGCCTCAGCAATCACCTTCCAGCTTCCAGCTTCCAGTTCCTCATTCATCATTTTCACCCACTGATAGGGAGCCAGTTCCTTATTCTCATCTTTGCTCCCCACTTCTGAAAGCACACGGTAGTTTTTGGCAAACTCACGGATATAATTCAGCTTATCGTCCGTTTTCATGTCAATGCTGCCATCAGAAACTTCCACCATGGGCACCTGATATTTATCCAGCAGGCGGCGGTATTCATCCACCTGGTTGCGAATCACAAAGGATTCGAACATGGTGCCACCAAAGTAGAAAGGAATCCCCGCAGCACGGTAAACAGCCAGTTTGGCCTCCAGATTGGGCGTAACCAGGGCCGTATTCCAGCCAAGTTTGATCATGTCTGTATAGTCACCCGCCACACTCAGGAAGTCTTCTGCTTCCCGTACACTCAGGCCTTTGTCCATGACCATGGTCAGACCAGCATTGCGCGGCTTCTGGCTGCGGTCGGGGAGATTATTCATTGGAATATTCATGTGATTACTTGCGGTATTGATTGATCAGATCCCTAACCAGCGGGATATTCTTTAAGTCCGCAAATATATCAAATAAAATGTAATGCTTGTCGTAATCGAGCAACAACCCGTTCTCGAGCAGGGTCATACCCCGCTTCAGCTGAGATTCCTGAAAACAGTAGGCCGCGCACTGGTAAAACAACTCTGCCTTGTCGGGCAGGGCTTTGATTCCTTCTTCCAGAAAGGAAATGGCGCCCATGGTATTATTGTCTTCGTTCAGCATTTCGCCCCAGTCGATCCAGATGTCGAGGTCGTGGGGATTGAGGGAAAGCGCTTTTTGCAGGGATTCAAACGCAGAGACCGCGTTGCCAAGTTTATATTCTGCGCGGCCAGTGGCCGCCCAGGCCCTGAAATTGGTGGAATTCAGGGAAAGTGATTTCTTATAATAATGGATGGCCTCTACGAAACGGCCCTGTTCCTCACTGCATTGCCCCAGCCTGATCCAGGTTTCAGGATACTCGGGTGAAGAATCTGAGCACTTTTTGAAATAACGGATCGCCATGGGCAGATTGTCCAGTTCCTCGTAGCACTCGGCAATATTGAACAGGACGCTGGTATCAGCTTTTTCCTGCACCGCGGTATCCAAAAAGGAGCGCAGCGCCGCGTCGTACTTGCCCATTTCCATCAGCGCATGGCCTTTATTAAAATAGGCTGACGAAAAAGT
This sequence comes from Bacteroidia bacterium, assembly GCA_020635905.1. Taxonomy (GTDB): domain Bacteria; phylum Bacteroidota; class Bacteroidia; order J057; family JADKCL01; genus JACJYV01. Next base: position 91,846 of record JACJYV010000002.1, on the reverse strand, counting down.
CTCGTCAATGGCGATGGCAAAATCGTAGGCATCCACTGCATTTTCATACAAACCTGCCCGGGCATAGAGAATCCCCAGATTATACCAAACCAACTGCGAAAACGGATTGTCATCCAGGTATTTTTCATACAGACGCACCCCTTCGCTCAGTTTTTCCTGACCTTCCAGGCAAAAAGCCAGCTCAAAGAGACAATCCTCAAAATCGGGTTCTATATCCAGCGCCTGACGGAAATAGCCTTCAGCCTCCTGCAATTCGCCGGTCAAAACCGCAATATTTCCCATCTGAAAATAGACCTCAGACGGATCTTCAGAAATTGCCACCAGCTTTTCCAGTTCCAGAATGGCCATTTCATAATTCCCGGTGGAATTGAAAATCTCGGCCAGCAGAAATTTGTATTCTTCCTGGTAAGGATTCAGTTCGAGGGCCCGTTGAATAAAAATTTTGGCATCCTCGTATTTGCCCAGATCATAGAGGGCAGACGATTTTTTGAAGTACAATTCGTCGTTGGTGGGATGTTGTTCCAGGGCAAAATCAATCAGTTTGATCGCCTTTTCGGGAGCATTTTCCCTGATATAGTAAAAATAGATCTCGTCTATGGTGGCAAGATCGAAAAAGTAGTGTTTGTTATTGTCGAGCATTTCCTCAAAACGGCGAACCAGGTGAAGAACCTGCGCATCTGAGTAACCCTCGTAGTCGTCGTGATCAAATTGGCTCATTAAAATCTAAACGAATTAGAGCGAAAAAAAAGTTTATGTCTCAGGCAAAGAACGATGGAAATGAAACCAGATTCTTCGCCAAAGGTTTTTTCAGAATTTCCTTTAAACAAGATATGCTAATTATCTGAATATTAATTCGATTATTTGCCCACTATTCGGCGGAAATCCTCCACAAAATTAGTCGGAAAAAGGTTAGGGGAAATAAGGAAAGTGAATAAAGAGGAAATTTTTTGCCTTTCTGATCGGTCAAAGGGGAAACCAAATGGCCTCAAAGCACGTTTTCATGGCTTGTAAAGAAATATTTTGTCTTTCCTTCCCGCAAAACCTGCAAAACTGTTCCATTTTGTTGAATGGAAGGAATGCTTACCGTAACTTTAGCCCCTCATTTGGAAAAAAGAATAACCAATATGTTGAATATCGTACTTTTTGGCCCTCCAGGTGCGGGAAAAGGCACCCAGGCCGTCAATGTGATCGAGAAATACAAGCTCATGCACCTTTCCACGGGTGATATGCTGCGGGCCGCCAAAGCGGCCGGCACCGAACTGGGCAAGCGTGTCGCTGCCATCATGGATGCCGGAAACCTTGTTTCCGACGAGATCGTGATCGCCCTCATCGAGGAGCGTCTCCAGCAAAATCCTGATGCTGCAGGCTTCATCTTCGACGGATTTCCCCGCACCATTCCACAGGCCGAGGCCCTCGACGCCCTCCTGAATGCCAATGGAAATCCCATCAATATTTGTGTGAGCATGGCAGTTGACGAGGAAGAATTGGTCACCAGATTGCTGAAAAGAGCTGAGGATCAGGGACGCGCAGATGATACCCGCGAAGTGATTCAAAATCGTATCAAAGAGTACACGAACAAAACCCTGCCCGTGGCTTCCTATTATGGGAAACAAGGCAAACTGGCCAATATCAACGGGATTGGATCCGTGGAGGAGATTTTTGAAAGAATTTCCGCCGTGCTGGATTCTGCAAAATAATCCCCTATCTCTAAAATCTGACATCTCTCAATCTGACATCTGATCTCTCCTAAAAAAAATGCCTCCCCATCCCTTTGTTGATCATGTACGCATCTACTTCCGCAGCGGTTCGGGAGGGCCCGGCAGCATATCCTGGCGCCGTGAAAAACACGTGCCCCAGGGTGGACCAGACGGCGGAGACGGCGGCAAAGGCGGCGATATTGTGCTGGAAGGCGACAGCAACCTCTGGACTCTGCTCGATCTGAAATACCGCAAGCACATTGCGGCAGATAATGGCAATCCGGGCGGATCGCGGCTCAAAACCGGCAAAAGTGGCAAGGATGAAATCATCAAAGTGCCCCTGGGCACGGTGGCCATGGACGATGAAACGGGCGAAATGCTGGGGGAAATCAAAAACCAGGGCGAACGCATCGTCATTCTTCACGGTGGTCAGGGAGGATTGGGAAATTTTCATTTCAAAAAATCCACCAACCAGACCCCCGAGTATGCCCAGCCAGGCATTGAAGGCGAGGAGCGGGTGGTGGTGCTCGAACTGAAAGTGCTGGCTGATGTGGGATTGGTGGGATTTCCAAATGCGGGCAAATCAACCCTGCTCAGTGTGGTCACGGCGGCCAAGCCTAAAATCGGGGATTACCCCTTCACCACCCTGGTGCCCAATCTGGGCATCGTCAAATACAGGGACTACAAGTCCTTTGTCATGGCCGACATTCCCGGAATTATTGAAGGGGCCTCAGAGGGAAAAGGACTTGGGGTGAGATTTCTGCGCCACATCGAGCGCAATTCTGTTTTGCTCTTCCTCATCCCGGCCGACAGTCCCAATCCCAAAAAGGAATTCAAAACCCTGCTGGGTGAGCTCGAAGCTTATGATCCTGAGTTAATTGAGAAGAATCGCCTCCTCTCCATCTCCAAATCAGACCTCCTCGACGAAAAAAGAAAAAAAGAAATTATCCGTGATTTTAAGGGTGAAAACCTGATTTTTTTCAGTGCCGTGGCCCATCAGGGACTGGATGTATTGAAAGACAAAATCTGGGAAATGCTAAACGTGGAAGAAAGCGAGGAAGAATGGTGGGAAAAGTAGTCTGTTTTTTTAACTTTGTCGCTCTTTATGGGACACGGCTGGCGTAAAATTGCAGCCTTTATACTGAGGCAACGGATCCCCATTCTCATTGTCGTGGGATTGGCCACTCTCTTTATGTGGCTAAACCGCAGTACAGAAACCTCCCACGATTTTGCCAAAATCATTCCCAAAAACGATCCTGAGTACATTGATTACCTGAAATTCAAGGAAGAATTCGGGGAAGACGGCAACACCCTGATCATTGGACTCAAAGGCAATATCTTCAACAAAGATGTTTTTAATGGCATATTCAAGCTTTCAGATGACCTGAAGGAAGTGGACGGTGTAAACTCAGTGCTGAGTGTGACCACCCTGATGGAAATCGTGAAGGACCGTGAAAACGAAAAGTTTTTTCTGGGCCGCCTGACTACTGCACCGCTTCCCACCCAGGAAGCTGTGGATTCAATCCGTGACCGCATCCTGGATTTGCCTTTTTATAAAGGACTGATCCTGAATGATACCCTGAACGCCACCGTGGTGGCGGTCAACATTGACCGTGAAAGGCTGGATTCGCCTGAAAAAATCCGCATCGTGGACGACATCATCAATGTCGCCAACCGCCACGCTAAAGAATTGGGCATCAAGGCGCATTATGCGGGCCTGCCTTATGTGCGGGTGTACATCCGCAAGCACATGCCCAGGGAAATGACCATTTTCCTGATCGGCGCCATTCTGATCACGGCCCTGACCCTGTTCTGGTTTTTCCGCTCCTTCAAAGCCGTGATTTTCCCCCTGCTGGTCATTGGCATTGTGGTGATCTGGACCCTGGGACTTTTGGGCTTATTCGAGTACAAAACCACCATCCTAACTGCGCTTATTCCTTCGCTGATCGTGGTGATTGGCATTCCCAATAGTATTTATCTGCTCAATAAATACCATTTCGAGTTCAAAAGAACCCGGAATAAAATCAAATCGCTGGTGCTGGTCATCCAGAAGATCGGCATCGTAACCGTGATGACCAATGCCACCACCGCAGTTGGTTTTTTGGTGCTGGCCACCACGGACATTCAGATGTTGCAGGAATTTGGGGTGGTGGCCGGTCTCAGCGTGGTGGTGACCTTTTTCATTTCACTGCTCCTGATCCCCATTATTTACAGCTATCTGCCTCCCCCGAGCTACCGTCACCTCAAGCACACGGATCGCAAGGGCATGAGCTCCATCATCAACTTCCTGGATACCACGGTGCAAACCCGCCGCCCCATCATCTATGGAGTCTCTTTGGTGTTGATCGTGTTTGGGGTAATCGGGCTTTCCAAAATGCAGCCCATCTCTTATATGGTGGATGATCTGCCCAAAGGAGATGCCATTTATTCAGACCTGAAATTTCTCGAATCCAATTTCAAGGGGGTGATGCCTTTTGAGATCGTGATCAATACCCGGCGCAAACAGGGCCTCAAAAAGACGGCCGTGCTGAAAAAGATTGAGGAACTACAGGACCGTATCTCCAACATCCCTGAAATTTCCCGCACGGTTTCAGTGGTTGACATGCTCAAATTTGGGCGACAGGCCTTTTATAACGGGGCTCCCTCAGAATACAAGCTTCCCGACCGGGAAGAGATGAATTTTATCCTGCTCTATTCCAAAAAGTCCGCCGACGGAATGAGCACCAATAATCTGATCTCCACCATCGTGGATTCCACCTATGCCAAAACCCGCATCAAGGGCAATATCAAGGACGTGGGTTCCATTCGCATGGGTGAAATCATTGGAGAAATTCAGAAGGAGATCAACGACATCTTCATCACCAACATAGAGTCAGGAGAACTGGAAAAAGGGGAGGAGTATCGCCTGTTTGGGGATGAGGATTTCGAAATCAAATACGGTAAGGAAAAACTGGAGGAAGGAGACCGCTTTGTGGCCACCTCAGATTCCGTTTACGAAGTGGTTTCTGGCGAAGGGAAAGTGGATTTTGCCGACAAAACCAAAATAACGGGCACCACCAAGATCTTCATCAAAGGCAACGAATACCTGATCTTCAACCTGATCCAAAGTCTCATTCTGGCCTTTGTGGTGATAGCCATTCTCATGGCCCTGCTGTTTGGTTCAGGAAAAATGGTGATTATCAGCCTCTTGCCAAACATGATGCCCATGCTGCTCACTGCAGGAATCATGGGCTTTGCGGGCATTACCCTGAAACCTTCCACTGCCCTGATCTTTTCAGTAGCCTTTGGCATCTCCGTGGATGACACCATTCACTTCCTGGCCAGGTTCAGACTTGCCCGAAAAACGGGCGATAACGTGAGAAATGCAGTTTCCAACGCCTACAAGGATACGGGAATCAGCATGATCTACACCTCCATCATATTATTACTTGGATTTGGTATATTTGCCTTTTCAACGTTCGGAAGCACCCAGGCGCTGGGAACATTAACTGCAATCACCATATTAATTGCCCTTTTCAGCAACCTTTTGTTGCTCCCAACGTTACTCCTTTCTCTCAACAAAGACACGGATAAAGTCTCGGAAAGCTACCTCACAGATTTTGAGGAAGAAAAGGAAGAATTTGAAGCCATCAAAGAATTGATCAGCAGCGAAGATGCAGAAGTTAACGAAACCGGAAATGAAGACGAAGTATAAAGAACATTCACAGCTGAATCTTCCGGAAATTGACCAGGAAATCCTCGAATTCTGGAAGAAGAACGATATTTTCGGGCAAAGCGTAAGCTCCCGCGAAGGCAGCCCCATATTTTCATTTTACGAAGGTCCCCCCTCGGCCAACGGCGTGCCGGGCATTCACCACGTAATGGCCCGCACGGTGAAGGACATTTTCTGCCGCTTCAAAACCCTCTCAGGTTACCAGGTGCCCCGCAAAGGCGGCTGGGATACCCATGGTTTGCCCATCGAATTGCAGGTGGAGAAAAAGCTGGGCATTACCAAGGAAGATATTGGGAAAACCATTTCCATTGAAGATTATAATAAGGAGTGCCGGGCCGACGTGCTCAGGTTCAAGGATATCTGGGATGATCTGACCGAGAAAATGGGTTATTGGGTCGATCTGGAAAATCCCTATATCACCTTTGAAAACGAATACATTGAATCCGTTTGGAATCTGCTCAAAAGACTGTACGAGAAGGATTTTCTGTATAAAGGATTTACAATCCAGCCCTTCTCCCCGGCCGCAGGCACGGGTCTGAGTTCACACGAACTCAACCAGCCTGACACCTATAAAGAAGTTACAGACACCACCATTGTGGGTCAGTTCAAAGCTGTGCGGGATGCAAAATCAGAATTTCTCTATTCCCGCCCTGACGAAGAGGTATTTTTCCTCGCCTGGACCACCACCCCCTGGACCTTGCCCTCCAATACGGCCCTGGCCATGGGCAAAAACATCAGCTACCTGCGGGTCGAAACGGTCAATCCCTATACTGAATTGCCCGTGACCGTGATCCTGGCCAAAGATCGCTTTTCAGCCTATTTTGCGGTCGAGGGAGAGATGGTAAATGGCAAAGGATTGGCCAAATTCGGCAAGGATCTGAAGGAATTTGCCATCACAGGTACTTTCACGGGGTCTCAGCTGGAGGGCATCCGTTACGAGCAACTCCTGCCATACGTCAAACCAGAAGAAAACGCCTTGCGGGTTATCCTGGGTGACTTTGTCACCACCACAGATGGAACGGGCATTGTACACATTGCCCCGACCTTTGGCGCAGACGACTTTCGGGTGGGTCAGCAAAATGGGATCAAGGGTCTTTGGGTGGAAGATGAAGAGGGAAATCCCAGCCCGCTGGTGGACCGTACGGGTAAATTCGTGGCTGAAATGGGCGAATTTGCCGGCCGCTACGTCAAAAATTACAAGGACGATCCCAATTGGAGCAATCCCGACATTGATATTGCCATCAAACTGAAGACCGAAAACCGGGCCTTCAAAGTAGAAAAGTACATCCACACCTATCCCCACTGCTGGCGGACGGACAAGCCTGTGCTCTATTACCCGCTTGACAGCTGGTTTGTGCGCACCACCGCGGTCAAAGACCGCCTGGTGGCTTTGAACCAGACCATCAACTGGCAGCCCGCTTCCACTGGAACGGGCCGTTTCGGCAACTGGCTCGAAAATCTGGTGGACTGGAACCTGTCCCGCTCCCGTTACTGGGGCATTCCATTGCCTGTTTGGGCCACGGAGGACATGAAGGAGCAGAAATGCATGGGTTCCATTGCCGAATTGCGTGGGGAGGTGGAGAAAGCCGTGGCTGCAGGTGTTTGCCCTGCTTCCATCCTCTCCCGTTTCGACGATAATCTTGACCTGCACCGTCCTTTTGTGGACGATATCATTCTGGTCAGCGAAAGCGGCCAGCCCATGCACCGTGAAAAGGACCTCATCGACGTCTGGTTTGATTCGGGTGCCATGCCTTTTGCCCAATGGCATTTTCCCTTCGAAAATCAGGACGAATTCAAACGCCGTTTCCCCGCCGACTTCATTGCTGAAGGGGTGGATCAGACCCGCGGATGGTTTTTTACCCTGCATGCCATCGCGGTGATGCTGGAAGATAGTGTGGCCTATAAAAATGTGCTTTCACATGGCCTGGTGCTGGATAAGTTTGGGCGGAAAATGTCCAAACGACTGGGTAACACGGTCGATCCCTTCATCACTTTGTCCAAGTACGGGGCTGATGCCACGCGCTGGTACATGATGGGAAATTCCTCTCCTTGGGAAAACCTCAAATTCAATGAGGAAATTTTGCAGGATTCCATGCGGAAATTCTTTGGCACCCTGTACAATACCTATAATTTCTTTGCGCTCTATGCCAATCTGGATCAGTTTGATTTCAGTGAGGAGCGCATCCCCGTGGCTGAAAGGTCAGAGATTGATCGCTGGATCATGTCTCTGCTCAGCAGCCTCAACAAGTCCGTGCAGGCCGATCTGAATGCCTACGAACCCACGAAGGCCATCCGTGCGATAGATTCCTTTGTGGTGGACAACCTTTCCAACTGGTATGTGCGCCAGTCGCGCCGCCGTTTCTGGAAAGGAGAATCTGGCAAAGACAAATTGTCGGCCTTTCAGACCCTGTACGAATGCCTGGTCACCGTGGCCCAGCTCATGTCGCCCATCGCACCTTTCTACAGCGACTGGCTTTTCCGCGACCTGAACCGCGTGACCGGCCTTGATTCTGCAGAATCTGTCCACCTCACCCGCCTTCCAGTGGTACGCGAAGAAGAAATCGACCTCGATCTGGAAGAGCGTATGGAATTGGCCCAGCGGATTTCATCTTTAACTCACAGCATCCGCAAGCGCAAGGAAGTGGCCCTGAAAATCAGGCAGCCTCTGTCACGCATTATGGTGCCCGTGAACAGCGACCAGATGAAAGCCCAGTTGGAAAATGTGAAGGATCTGATCCTGGCCGAGGTCAACGTGAAAGATCTGGAACTTGTTCCAGAAGATTCAGAGGTATTAGTAAGAAAGGCAAAGCCTAACTTTCGAATCCTTGGTCCCAAAGTTGGTAGTTTAGGCTTGAATTTAAATCTGATTTCACAAGCAACAGGTAGCCTTCAAAATCATGAAGTAAGAGAACTAGAAAGGAATGATTCTATATACCTTACAATTACTGATAAAGCCCAGCCGACAGGAAGTTTTACCTACCAACTTTTACGGGAAGAAGTGGAGATCGTGAGCGCGGATATTCCCGGCTGGTCGGTCGCGACCGACGGCAAGGTCACGGTGGCTCTCGACATCACCCTCAGCGAGGACCTGATCAACGAGGGCGTGGCCCGTGAGTTGGTAAACAGAATTCAGAATTTGCGCAAGGATCTGGGTTTTGAGGTGTCTGACCGCATTAATGTGCAACTTACCCATAACCCTGTCTGGGACAAGGCTATAAAAGAATTTTTAGATTATATTTGCACCGAAACTTTAACAAACACGTTATCTCTCGTATCCAGCCTGGAAACAGGAAATGAGATCGAGGTGAACCAGTCAATTGGAACAATTTTAATTCAGAAGTAATCATGGCTGAAGAAAAAAAAGAAAAGAATTTCTACACCAAATCAGAACTCGAGGAGTTCAGAATTATCATCGAGAACAAGCTTGAGGAAGCGCGGGACGAATTGAACAGCCTCGTTACAAGTATGAAGGAGGCCAATGAAAATGCCGCTGACGGCTACAACCTGACCGACTTTGGCAGCGATACCTCAGACAAGGAGCAAACGGAAATGTTCCTGTCAAGACAGAAAAAATTTATCTCCAATCTGGAGCGTGCTTTGGTCAGAATTGAAAATGGCACCTATGGCCGTTGCAAAGTGACCGGAAAGTTGATTTCTAAAGAGCGTCTGCGCATCGTTCCCCACACTGAATCTTCCATGGAGGCCAAAATGCAGCAGTACGACCGCGGCCCCCGTACCGAAGAAAATTAATCCTGAAACTGAAAAATAACGGGCTTCAGGGTCACCTGCTTTGAAGCCCTTTTTTGACTCTGAACAGGAATTGATGACTGATTCTCCGCTCAAACCTTCCTCCCCACGGCTATTAAAGTACTTTTTACTGGCCGTTGGAGTCTTTTTGCTCGATCAGCTGGTAAAAATGCTGGTTAAAGTCAATTTACAACCTGGGGAAGAGGTCAATCTGCTGGGTGAATTTTTCAAAATCCATTTTACCGAAAACAAAGGAGCGGCCTTTGGCCTTACCTTCACCAACCTGATTCCGGGCCTGCCCGACGCAACCGCCAAGGTGATTCTCTCCCTCTTTTCCTTTTTTGCCCTCTTTCTCATCATATATTTCCTCTGGCGGGCAGCAAAATTCCGCTCACCTCTGCCCTGGTTTGTGGCCCTCATTCTGGGAGGTGCAGCCGGCAATATCATGGACAGGATGTTTTACGGCATCTTCTACAGCAGCATCAACGATTACGAAGGCGGGTTCATGTTTGGCCGCGTGGTGGACATGTTTTACTTCGATCTCGGATTCCACTACATCCCCAATTGGGTACCCATTTTTGGCGGAAAAGGCTATCAGCTTTGGCCCATTTTCAACATCGCCGACATGGCTATATCCATTGGGATAATTACCATTCTCGTATTCCAGAGCCGCTTTCACAAAACCCACCTGACCAATTCGGCCATGGCGTCAGAAAGCAAAAAGGCTGAGCCAGCCGAAGAGCCAGCCAGCCCGGCAACGGAAGCCACCGAGGTCGCTTCCTGAAAATCCTGAAATTTCAATTCCAAAATCCAGTTTTCCCGAACTTTTCAGTATCGGTCGGGGTTATCAGGTCAGGACAGCAAAAGATGTAATTTTTAAGGTGCTCAGAGGCGATTTTCGAAAATCTTTCCTACCTTTAAACCTTAAATTCATTTGGATTACCTGAAATGGAAAATTGGAGAAATTATACGAAAGTCCTTATCCCGGACATTCCCAATCTTAACCAGATAGACGTTTACCAGAAAAACGGGGGTTACGAGCAATTGAAAGAGGTTTTGACCTCTGGAAAATGGAACCCCAAGTCCGTGACCGACGAAGTCAAGGCAGCCAATATCCGTGGCCGCGGCGGCGCTGGTTTCAATGCCGGACTGAAATGGTCATTTATGCCTCCCAAAGTGGAGGGGCTGCCCCGCTATCTGGCCTGCAACGGGGACGAATCCGAGCCGGGAACCTTCAAGGACCGCCGTATTTTTATGTTCAATCCCCACCTTTTCATCGAGGGAGCCACCATTGCCTGCTACGCCATGCAAATGGATGCCGCTTATGTCTATATGCGGGGTGAATTTGCCGACTGGATCGACAAATTCCAGGAAGCCGTTGACCAGGCCTATGCCAAAGGCATGCTTGGTAAAAACATCATGGGATCAGGTTTTGATCTCGACATATTCGTGCACAAAGGAGGTGGAGCCTATATCTGCGGGGAAGAAACTTCCCTCATGGAATCACTCGAAGGCAAGCGCCCTTATCCCCGTTCCAAACCGCCGTTCCCGGCTCAGTTTGGTCTGTGGGGAAAACCCACCACCATCAACAACATTGAGACCCTGGCCAATGTGCCTCTGGTGATCAAAAATGGTGCAAAATGGTGGTCTTCCATTGGCGCACCTGCCCATCCCGGCCCCGTCCTCTACGGACTTTCCGGCCACATCAACCGCCCCGGGGTGTATGAATACCCCACCGGCATGAAGATCACTGACATGATCTACGAAGTGGGCGGAGGGATGCGCAATAATAAAAAACTCAAAGCGGTCAGCCCGGGCGGATCCTCCTGCCCCCTGCTTACCGCCGAAATGGTTCACGGCGGCCTTACCATGGATGCCGACTCCCTCCGAACCGTAGGTTCGGTAATGGGTACCTCCGGACTGTGTGTGCTGGACGAGGATACGGACATGGTTAAATTTTCTTACCGGATCGCCAAATTTTACGACCACGAATCCTGCGGACAGTGTACTCCCTGCCGCGAAGGAACAGGCTGGTTTGTGAAAATTCTGCGCAAATTCGTCGAAAACCGCGGCGAGACCAAAGACCTGGATTTGCTCCTCGAGCTTTGCGACACCATGGAAGGACGGACTGTATGCGCCCTGGCCGATGCCACTGCCTGGCCCATCAGGTCAGCGCTGATCCATTTCAGAAGCGAATTTGAAGCGAGAATCGTCAGCAAAGCTTCCTTTGCCACGGCTTAAGCATATTCAGTCACCATAAACCTGACTTCCATGTCTGGCAACTTATCTTATTTGAGCAATGCCGATGGCGCGTACGTTCAGAATATGTACGAGCAATATCTGCAGGAACCCGAAAGTGTGGAATTCGGGTGGCGCAAGTTTTTTGAAGGGTTCGAATTTGCCCGTACCAATTACGGCGAAGCACCTCAGGTTCCTCACGAAGGCGTATTGAAAGAGATCAACGTGCTGAATCTCATCCACGCTTACCGCCAGAGAGGCCATCTTTTTACCAATACCAACCCCGTCAGGGAACGGAGAAAATACTCTCCCACTCTGGATATTGCCAATTTTGGTCTGGATAAATCTGATCTGGAGACGGTATTTCATGCCGGAAACGAAGTTGGGATCGGACCCGCTCCCCTCAAAGCCATCGTGGCTTTGCTTGAAAAAACCTACTGTGAATCCATTGGTGCTGAAACAGATCACCTGCGCAGCCCCGAAATGGTGGATTGGTTTACCTCCAGAATGGAAAAATCCCGCAATACGCCTGATTTTACCCTGGAGCAACGCAAACACATTCTCAAAAAGCTCAACCAGGCTGTTGCCTTTGAAACTTTTCTGGGCAGTAAGTACGTAGGTCAGAAACGTTTTTCCCTTGAAGGAGCCGAAACTCTCATTCCTGCCCTCGATGCCATCATTGAAAAAGGGACGGATCTGGGTGTGGAAGAATTTATCATCGGGATGGCCCACCGCGGCCGCCTCAACGTACTCGCCAATATCCTGGGCAAGACTTACGATGATATTTTCTCCGAATTTGAAGGATTCCTCAACGACGATGTCAGTCTGTTTGAAGGCGACGTAAAATACCACATGGGCTTTGGCGCCGATGTGACCACGGAAAAAGGCGATGTTGCCCACATTTCCCTCTGCCCCAACCCCTCTCACCTTGAATCTGTGGATCCCGTGGCTGAAGGGATAGCCCGGGCCAAAATCGATCTCAAATACAACGGCGACAGCTCCAAACTGGTGCCCATCCTGATTCACGGCGATGCTGCCGTGGCTGCTCAGGGAGTGGTGTACGAAGTGGTGCAAATGGCCGAACTGGAAGCTTATTCAGCTGGTGGAACCGTGCACGTGGTGATCAATAACCAGGTGGGTTTCACCACCAATTACCTCGACGCCCGCACCAGTACCTATTGTACAGACGTGGCCAAAATCACCCGTTGTCCCATTTTCCATGTGAACGGTGACGATGTGGAGGCCCTCGTTTTTGCCATCGAGCTCGCCATGGAATTCCGCCAGGAATTCAAAAAAGATGTATTCATTGACCTGCTTTGTTACCGCAGACATGGTCACAACGAGGCAGATGAGCCCCGTTTTACCCAGCCTACGCTCTACAAGGCCATCGAAAACCACAAAGATCCCCGCGAGATTTACTTTGACCGTCTCATGAAAATGGGTGGTGTCGAGGCGAATCTGGCCCGCGAGATGGAAAAGAGTTTTAAAAGGTTTTTGCAGGAACGCCTGAAGGAAGTAAAGCAGGCCCAGAAAACGGTGGAATATGGCTTTGACCAGAGCGGCTGGAGCCACATTCACGTAGCCGATCCGGGTGCGTTTGAAGCGCCGGTCAAAACTGCAGTGGAGCTGAAAAAATTGAAGCCCATTGCCGAAAAGCTGGTTAATCTGCCTTCAGATAAGGTCTTTTATGAAAAAATCGAAAAGATCTTCGAGAACCGTAAAACCATGCTGGAAACGGATAAACTCGACTGGGCATTGGGTGAATTGCTGGCCTATGCCACCCTGGTAACCGAAGGTTATAATGTCCGGGTATCTGGTCAGGATGTGGAAAGGGGCACCTTTGCTCACCGCCACGCCGTATTGCGGGTCAATAATACAGAAGACGAATATGTGCCACTGCAACATGTGGCCGAGGGGCAGGGGAAATTTGAAATATTCAACTCCCTGCTCAGCGAATATGCAGTTTTGGGCTTTGAATATGGATATTCCTGGTCAGCTCCCGACACCCTGGTGATCTGGGAAGCCCAGTTTGGTGATTTCGTGAACGGCGCCCAGATCATTATTGATCAGTACATTTCCTCCGCGCAGACCAAATGGAAACGCTTCAGCGGACTCACCATGTTCCTGCCCCATGGCTTTGAAGGACAAGGCCCCGAGCACTCATCCGCCAGAATGGAACGCTTTCTGGAGTTATGTGCAGCCAATAATATGATTGTGGCCAATCCGACCACCCCGGCCAACCATTTCCACCTGCTGCGCCGTCAGTTGATTCGTCCTTTCCGCACCCCGCTGATCGTATTTACGCCCAAAAGTCTGCTCAGGCATCCCCAGGCGGTCAGTCCGCTGTCTGATTTCAGCGACCACGGCTTCCAGGAAATTCTGGACGACAATTTTGTGCCTGCCAATGGCAAAGGGGTGAAGAAAGTGCTGCTTTGCAACGGTAAAATCTTCTACGAACTGCTGGCCCAGCAAACGGAATCCAACCGCAAGGATGTTGCCATCGTGCGTATGGAGCAACTTTATCCCCTTCCCATGAAACAACTTGAAAAGTTGTTTGCCAAGTACAAGGGAGCCAAATGGGTATGGGTGCAGGAAGAGCCTTCCAATATGGGAGCCTGGCCTTTCATTCTGCGTCATTTCCGCGAATTCAAACCTGAGATCGATGTGATCAGCCGCAAGGAAAATTCCAGCCCGGCCACTGGCTACAAAAAGCAGCACGAATCTCAGCAGCAATACATAGTTAACCGGTCTTTTGACATTGTTCCCGACGAAAAGGTCGGCAACGGAAAGGCCATTTTAGCCCAGAAATAAACTTTATTAAAGAAGCAATGATCATTGAAGTAAAGGTTCCAAGTCCCGGTGAATCCATCACAGAAGTAGAGATACGGACCTGGTTGGTTGCGGACGGGGATTTTGTCGAAATGGACAGCGAACTGGTGGAGATCAATTCTGATAAAGCCACCCTGACCGTCAATGCCGAGGATGATGGCGTAATTCACATCAAGGCCAAAGACGGTGATACGGTGGCGGTGGGCGACGTGATCGCAACCATTGATACCTCTGCCTCTGGCGGCGCTTCCAAACCCAAGGAAGAAGCGGTCAAAGCGCCCGAAACCAAAGAAGTTGCAGTTCAGCAACCTGCCGAAGTCAAAAGCTTTGCCGCAGGCGTGCCCTCTCCCTCAGCTGAAAAGCTGATGAAGGAAAAAGGCATGGACGCTGGCTCCATTGAAGGTACAGGCCGCGGTGGACGGGTGACCAAAACGGACGTGCTGACCCATACTCCTGCGGCCAAAACTGCTCCCGCGGCGGACAATGGCAAAGAAAAAGCTGCTGCTCAGGCCCCTGTGGCTACTCCCTCCATGAGCGGTTCGCGCGATACCCGCCGCGAAAAAATGAGCATGCTGCGCCGCAAAATTGCGGATCGCCTGGTCACTGTGAAAAACGAAACTGCCATGCTCACCACCTTCAACGAGGTGGATATGTTCGAAATCAAGGCTTTGCGCGATAAATACAAGGATAAATTCAAAGAAAAGCATGGCGTTGGACTGGGCTTTATGTCCTTTTTCTCCAAAGCCGTGACTGAGGCCATCAAATTTTATCCCGGCATCAATGCCCAGATCGACGGCCAGGAAATCGTGTATCACGACTACGTTGACCTCGGCATCGCAGTTAGTACCGGCCGCGGACTGGTGGTTCCCTGCATACGCAACGCTGAACAGTTGACCTTTGCTCAGATTGAGCAGGCTATCATGGCATATGCTTTGAAGGCGCGGGAAAATGCCATTTCCATTGATGACATGACGGGAGGCACCTTTACCATCACCAATGGTGGAATATTTGGTTCCATGCTTTCCACGCCCATCCTCAATCCGCCCCAGAGCGCTATTTTGGGTATGCACAACATCGTGGACCGCCCGGTGGCCATCAATGGAGAGGTGAAAATCCGCCCCATCATGTACCTGGCCCTGTCATACGATCACCGCATCGTGGACGGTAAGGAGGCCGTGAGTTTTCTTTATAAAGTGAAGGAATTTCTGGAAGATCCTGCCCGACTGTTGTTCGAGGTCTGAGCCCTTTTCAGGAATAAGATACATTTGCGAAGCAAATCCGTGCGCGGGTTTGCTTCGTTTGTTTTGGGAGGTTTTGTAGGAGAATTCAATTGTTTTGGCAGGAAATTTGAGGGGACTGTTACGAAAAGCGGAAATAATCCGTTATATTCTCGTTCAGACATTAAAATTCCGGGCTTATGAAGGATTTGAATTCGAATTGGTTTACGGAAGGCTGGGTCGATTTTGAATTGAAAAAATATACCCTGCTGGCTTATCTGAAAGGAGTAAAAGAGCAATTTGATCAGACGCTGCTTTACCCTGCATTCTCTGACCTGGTTTTTCATTACCGCAACCTGGTTTCTTTTCGGGAGGAAAAGCAAAAAATCAGGGATATGTTTCCCAAAGAGCTTAAAAAAATTGATCTGGAGCGCATTCAACTTGAATATGTGCCCAAAATCAGGGACGACGAGCAACTTTTGGAAATAGAGCAAATCGTGGATTATTCCCTTCCCAGATTGAAAGGAGCAGTGGAAGAGGGAAAGGAGATTTATGAATTCATTGAAAACGGACTCGAAATTGAGCCATTGGGCATCATGCCGCTGATCAGAAATGAGGGATACCTACTGTTCAAAGGCGGGAGCAGCAAAGAGGTGAAAGCTTATGAATACAAGGTCACCTTATTTGAAAATGCCAGGGAAAAATACCGCGGTTTGCAAACGGAGTTTATACGCAGTTTTGACTGGAGCATCAGGAATACTTTTGAATCCATGAAAATCGATCTGATCCGCAGCCGGAAACACCTGCCCAACCCGGCAGCTTTCACAGTGATTTCTGAGATTATTTTCCCGGAATCCCAGAGTCTGCTGCCAGTTGCCAAAAGGAAATTTATGCGTTTCCTAACCGAATATTAATCCTGGAAAAAGGACCATATCGTCGCTTTTTTCCCACATTTTATCCACTAATGACCTAATTTGGGGGAAGTCATTTGAGAAAGGAATTAAATAATCGTACTTTTATAATTGGAGAAATCCAAAGCTGCAGAATTGTGCTTTGCGAATCGATCGGTCAAAAGGTTATGAAGCTTAAAAGCATCAGCTTATTCTCTTTTTTTGTTTTAATCCTGAACATATTTGTCTCAGGGCAAACGGCGACCATCCCGGGTGGGGTGATCAATGACTATGCCTGCGTGCTCGATTTTGACTGTGTGGGCAATAAAGTGACCGTTGATAACTCCGCTGCTTTTGCCGCAGGCGACCGATGCATCCTGATCCAAATGCAGGGTGCAGAATACGATCAAAGCAATTCTGCCTCTTATGGAAACGTGATTAATTATCACTCAGCTGGAAAATACGAATGGGTGACCATTTCCAGCATCACAGGCAATGAAATCAAATTCCAGTATCAGTTTCTGAACGACTACCAGCCAAGCGGAACCGTGCAGTTGGTTCGCGTGCCTCAATACGTGAATGCCAACATTACGGGAGCCCTTACCGCCATGCCCTTTGATGGTTGCAAAGGCGGGATTCTGGCTTTGGAGGTGCAGGGATTGCTGGATTTGAGAACAGGATCCTCTATCAATCTCAATGGATTGGGCTTCAGAGGGTATTATCAGTTGCAGAATAATTCCTCCGGATGTGGAAGTGATTATCCCGGCTACTATTATTCCAAATCTGCAACCGGACGGGGCGCTCCAAAAGGAGAAGGAATTGGTCTTTTTATCACCAATAAGGACGGTGGCCGTGGGAAACAGGTATCTGGAGGAGGTGGAGGTAATGACCACAATTCAGGCGGCGCTGGCGGCGGAAATTTTGGCGGGGGAGGAAACGGAGGTCAACGCCTTCCTTATACTGCTTTCTGGTGCCCTTATCCCGGAATTTCCAACGGATTATATCCGGGTGTAGGCGGACTTGGAATGTCTTCCATTTATACTAATGCAGAAAACAGGATTTTCCTCGGTAGCGGCGGAGGAGCCGGACATGATAATAATGCCACCAGTTTTAAAGGTGGAAACGGAGGTGGAATCCTGATTGTCAGGGCGGGCACCTACCGTGGCAGAAATAAATTGCAGCTGGTGGGTGGCGACGACGGCATCCTTTCCGCTGCGGATGCAGGATCAGGTGGCGGAGCTGGTGGAACCATTCTGCTGGATGTTGGGGTGTACACGGATTTGCATCGTTTGCTGGTGGATGGTGGCGACGGCGCCAATCATTCGCCTTCCAACGTGGACAACTGTATGGGTCCCGGCGGTGGCGGTGGCGGTGGCGTGGTCTGGATGTCAGGAGGAGGAATTCCCGCACCCAATATAGGAATCATTGACTTTGGCGGCGGCGCCGCTGGAATTGATCAAAACGGTACCTGCGGAGGAACCTCCCAGGGAGCCCAGGCCGGACAAGATGGTTCAGTAATGTATAATCTGGTGATGCCAGAGAGCAATACCCTTCCCAATAACTGTGTGCTGGCTGCAAAGTATGCTGATTTTTCAGGATACCAGGCTGGGCGGGTTGTTCACCTGGACTGGACTACGGATTCCCAGACCAACAGCCGCGAATTCAGGATTCAGCGCTCCAAAGATGGTCAAATCTTCGAAAGCCTTTCCAGTATCCCTGCAGCAGGAAATTCCAGCCGCAGGCTGAAATACGAAGCCATTGATACTGACCCCTACTATGGTGCTTCCTTTTACCGCATGCAGGAAATTGATCAAAACGGACGTTCTTCCTTGTCCCCCGTGATTGAAGTATATTTTGATCCGGACGATCTCCTTATTCAAAGTGTATATCCTAACCCCGTGGAAAAGGGCAGAGAACTGACGGTGGCTCTCAATTTCAATGAATTTGGCCATGCGCATCTCCTTTTGTTTGATCTGGTGGGAAGAGTTGCCTGGTCTGATCAGGCTCAAATGGAACCCGGCAAAAATGTGATGTCCGTTCCCACCTCCAACCTCGAAGACGGGGTTTATTTCCTCAAGGTGAACGATGGCGTGCGCAGCGATGTGCGCCGCATCGTGATCTCCCATTGATTCTCTATGCTTAAATTGTAATAAATGTCACCTACAGACGGTGGCAGGTTTTTTTTTGCCCCTTCATTCTTTAATTTGCATTCCAGTTCAAACTTCAAAAGCGAAAGGCATGAGTAACGGCATATTTTCAGTTCCTGTTCCCGTAAATGAACCCGTATTGTCCTATGCACCCGGCAGCCCGGAAAAGGCAGAGCTCAAAAAAGCTCTGGCCGAAATGAATGGCTCGGTGATGGACATTCCCATGTTCATTGGCGGTAAGGAAGTCAGAAGCGGGACCAAAATTCCCCTTTCGCCTCCCCACGATCACCAGCATGTGATCGGGCATTACTACCGCGGGGATGCCTCCCATGTGAAATCTGCCATTGATGCCGCGCTGCAGGCCAAAGCCGCCTGGGCCGCTCTTCCCTGGGAGCAACGCGCCTCCGTTTTTCTGAAGGCTGCCGACCTGATTTCAGGCCCTTACCGGGCCCGGCTCAATGCTGCGACCATGCTGGCCCAGAGCAAAAACGTGTACCAGGCCGAGATTGACGCCGTGGCAGAACTGGCCGACTTCTGGCGTTTCAATGTCTATTATATGGAAGGGATTTATCGTCAACAACCCGACGTTTCTCCCAAAACCATCTGGAACAGGCTGGAGTACCGTCCGTTGGAAGGATTTATTTTTGCTTTGAGCCCCTTTAATTTTACCTCTATCTGCGCCAACCTTTCCTCGGCCCCGGCCATGATGGGCAATACCGTGGTCTGGAAACCTGCGGATTCTCAGATTTATTCAGCCCAGGTGCTGATGGAAGTATTCCGTGAAGCGGGCGTACCCGACGGGGTGATCAACCTGGTTTTTGTGGATGGTCCTGAGGCAGGCGAGGTGATTTTCAATCATCCCGACTTTGCAGGATTGCATTTCACGGGTTCGACCGGGGTGTTTCAGCATCTCTGGAAAACCATTGGCAATAATATTTCCCGCTACCGCTCCTATCCAAGGGTGGTGGGCGAAACAGGGGGCAAAGATTTCATCTTTGCGCACCCCAGCGCGGATGTGGAAGCCCTCGCGGTGGCCATTTCACGCGGCAGTTTCGAATATCAGGGGCAAAAATGTTCAGCTTCCAGCCGGGCCTACATCCCCCGTTCCATCTACGTAGATGTCATGAGCCGGGTCCTGGCCGACCTCAAAACCATGAAAATGGGTTCTCCCCTCGATTTCCGCAACTTTATCAACGCGGTGATTGACGAAAGATCATTTGATAAAATCGCTTCCTACATCGACCGGGCCAAAGCCAGCCCTGATTCTGAGGTCATTGCCGGCGGCAATTATGATAAGTCCAAAGGGTATTTCATCGAGCCCACCATTGTCAAGACCAATAATCCCAAGTCGCTGACGATGTGCGAGGAGATTTTTGGACCCGTGCTGACGGTGTATGAGTACGAAGATGATAAGTGGGAGGAAACCATTGGTCTGCTGGACCAAACCAGCCCTTACGCCCTGACGGGCGCTCTTTTTGCCCAGGATCGCTACGCGATTCACCGGGGTTCACAGTTGCTGGAGCACAGTGCTGGCAACTTCTACATCAACGACAAGCCCACGGGCGCCGTGGTGGGACAACAGCCTTTTGGCGGCGCCCGCGGTTCGGGAACCAACGATAAAGCGGGTTCTTACCTCAACCTGATTCGCTGGGCAAGTCCGCGCACCATCAAGGAAAATTTTGTGCCGGCCAAAGATTACCGCTATCCATTCCTGGCGGAGGAATAATTACGGTCAGACCAGTTTAAAACCAGCGTCTTCGAAGAAATGCCTCACCTCCAGGTCGAGGTAGCCATCGTCCAGAAAAATAATTTTGCATTTGGGTCCAAAGGCTTTGCGGGCTTTGCTGAAAATGGAGCTTTGGGCCATGCTGTATTTGGTCTGCACAATCAATCCTGGCTTTTTGCCTTGTTCGATAGCTTCCCGCCGTCTGATCGCGGTTTCGAGGGCTTTGGTGAATTTGGGCGTGACGGCTCCGTTTTTGCCTAAAAGTTTTTTTCCAATGAATTCGAATTGAAGGCGCAAAAATTCCGGGGTCACGAAGACAGATTCTGGCGCGGGATCAAATTGAATGGGCAGGGTAAATGTATTTTCCTGGATTACGCGGGAATGGGGGCGATTCATCAGGGTGGCGAAGCAGCCCATGATTCTCCTCCAGTAACTGGAAGGATCAGTAATGAACCAAACGGTTTTTCCACCGTTTTCATTCAGCAGATTGCGTGCATGCTCGGCATCTGCAATTAGTTTTTCGTAGGAAATTTCTTTCAGTTCGTCTCCAATCCGGGCATAAACGTCCTTGAGTTTGCGGCTGCCTTTGGCTGCATTCATCCCGGCCGCATTTTCCCGCCAATCTGCCTTGCCAATCACGAGGGCCCGGTCGAGGGTAAATAATTTTTCGGGATTCATATTTTCGACCTCGTCATTCAGCATGAGCAGGCCGATCATATCCGTTTTGATTTCTGCAAATCCAGGGGTGGTTTCCAGGCCGTCGGCCTGGTCAAGGAAAAAGAAACTCGGGTGAGTATGGCGGGCTGTGCTGATCAGCAGCTCGTTGGTGGCCAGCCCGGGCAGGGTGATGTTGATGGCCCCGGCAAACTGCAGGGCCAGGTCCAGCACCAGATACAAAGGATCGTCTTTCATCCTTATCACTACTGACTGTCCGGCCCGCAGACCGCGGGCCATGAGAAAGGCGGCCAGGCAATTGGCCTGGGCAAAAATATCCTTGGTGGACCACCCCCTGACCTTAGATGAAAGCCCGTTGAAGAGCCAGGGTCGCTCTGCTTCTGATTGAGGTTGGAGTTGTTTCCAAAAGGCCTGGACTTCTGTATTTACGGTTTCACTCATTTGTTTTTCCCGGAGTTTCGAATACATTTGTTCTGAATGATTAGGGCAAATGTGGATATGTGCATCAGCTTTTTTGCTGCAAACTCAGGCGGTTTTTCAACCCAAAAGCCCGGTTCGCAGGTTATTTGCCGACATTACTGGAACAAATTAAATCAATTTCAGCCTTTCGAAAATGGATAAAAACCCACAGCGTTACTGGCTGCACATTTTATTGTTCGTTTTCACGGTTTTCACCACCATGCTGGCGGGCGCTGAACTGGCGACCGGCCATGTCTGGCTGCTCAATATTCTGGATGACCTCGGCCTGATGGATAAGGAGCCAGATGGATTTTTGCATTTTCACGAAATCTGGAAGGGAATTCCCCACTCGGCTGCTTTCCTGGCTTTTCTTACTTTCCACGAATTCGGCCATTACTTTACGTCCGTTTATCACAAGGTGAAATGTTCGCTTCCCTATTACATTCCCATTTTTATTCCCATTCTCACCATGAATATTGGCTCCTTTGGAGCTGTGATCCGCATTCGCGAGGTACCTTCCTCAACCAAAAAGTTTTTTGATATCGGGGTGGCCGGGCCTTTGGCTGGATTTGTGGTGTCGCTGATCATTCTGATCATCGGGTTTTCCACCCTGCCTCCGTTGGAAGAAAAGATTTTTTCCATCCATCCCCAGTATGAAACCATGTATCATCGCATTCCTACGGGGGAAGAATTGCAGTATTATCCCGGTCCGCAGGAGGTGGTCAATGAAGAGACGGGTGAAAAGGAGATTTATCCACCAGATGGATATATCAAAATCGGAACCAGCCTGCTGTTTGAACTTTTTAAATGGATTTTTGCCACGGATCCTAACCGCATTCCGCCTGATTTTGAACTGATGCATTATCCTTTGCTGTTTGTGGGCTTCCTCACCCTTTTCTTCACGGCCCTCAATCTGCTGCCCATTGGGCAGCTGGACGGAGGACATGTGGTTTATGGCCTTTTTGGGGCAAGGCGTGCAGGGATAATTTCGCGGGTCACGGTGCTGGTTTTGCTTTCGTTTGGCGGCACAGGACTGGTGGAATTTTCAGGCTGGGATCAGCTTTGGGGCCCGGGACTTTACCTCATGTTTTTGGTGTTTGTGTTTCAGCGTCTGCTTGGTGATCGTCCCTGGATCTGGATCGTGGGAGGTGCCGTTGGATTGTTTATCATTCAGGGATTGGTGAATTTTCTGAGTGGTGGAATTGAACCTGGCTATGTCTGGCTGATCTATTCTCTGCTGGCCGTGCGCCTGATTGGCCTCGATCATCCCCGGGCACATTATGAACATCCCCTCGATCGCGGGAGGAAAATTGTGGGCTGGATTGCCATCATTATTTTCATTTTATGTTTCTCTCCCAACCCCATCATTGCGGTGGAAGGACTGCTTCCCTGAGCCCGGAATCCGCTCCAAAAAACTTATCCAAAAATATTTTTCATGTTGTAACTCCTTTAAACCCACCAGAATCGCTCACAAAGGCGAATTGAAAGGGGAGTGTTTCAAATAATATATAACCCACACCAATCTGTGGAAAGTGGTCCTTTTCCCCGGCCATGTTCAGGGGTAAATTTGAATTCTACGAGAACGGATTATCAACTGAGAATTCTGGTTTGGTGAAAATTTTTAAGCATCTGTTAAGGTCAGTTATCTATGGGTTAATACAGTCGTAACAAGGAGTTAAAAAACGGGCCGATTTTCGCAAGAAAAACCCTGAGAAAATTTTTAAAATTTTCTATCAACAGGCCAAATGACTGTTTTCTAAGTCCTTAATAAAAAGGTGAAAAATTACTGTTGAAAAACCTCACCTCATTTTATTTTGATATGTACTAACCTTGTAGCCCGGTCTTACCCCGGCCGAATTTTTACCAGCCAATTCAGTAAAATTTAATCAGAATGAATTTTCTGGTGGGAAAGATTTGTGTGTGGATTATTTAATGACACTGGATTAAGTATATGGAGCCCATTTTTAAGGAAAACGCAGCGCAAAACCAGGGTTTTCCTGTCCAACATCCGAACCTGTGGAGTCTCTATAAGGAGGCTGAGGCCGCCTTTTGGACAGCCGACGAGGTGGATGCAGGACCCGACCTGGCTGATTGGGATAATTTCCATGCAGAAGGTCGCGGATTTCTGGCTTGTGCGATGGTATGGATTCTGGAGGGGGATCAGGGGATGAAGCACCAGTTGCTGAATCAGTTTTTGCAGGAAGTGGACCTTCCTGAGACACGTTCTTTTTTTGCATTTCAAAAGGTTAAAGAAAATATCCATTTCGAAACCTGGTGCCGCTTGCTGGAAGCCTATCTGGAGAGTAGGGAGAAGATTGAGAAGGTGGTGGAAAAGGTAAGCGAAGAATCAGTTTTTGAAAGAAGGATTCAATGGGTGGAAGACTACACCGCTCCTGAAAACTCTCTGGCCGAAAGGCTGGTGGCCCTGGCTACCCTGGAAGGGATTTTTGGAAGCCTCGTGCGCAGCAGTTTTTACTGGCTGCAGCGGGAAGAACTTTTCCCGGGATTGACCTACGCCAACGACCTTGTGTCACGTGATCGCCGCATTCACCGCGATTTTGCCGGCAGGCTCCACGGATTACTCGTACATCCATTGTCTGCCGCCAGGATCCTGGAGATCATCACTTCGGCTGTAGCCCTTGAAAAAGAACTGGTGGTGGATGCCTTGCCTGTCTCAGGCATTGGGCTCGATCCGCTGATGGTGACCACCTTCATTGAATTTGAAGCCGACCGCCTGCTGGTTGCCCTCGGCCAGCCCCGGGTGTACGGCTCTGTAAATCCTTTTCCCTGGATGGAACCCGATTCCTTTCAATCTGATTCCAATCTGCTTGAACCAAGACCCGGAGAAATGCCCCCCGCCAATGCCCTGAAACGCAAAGGCAATAATTATTAGATCAGTCACAACCATGACGCTTTGTTCTTATACTAAACTGAATAATCTTATTTAATAGGATGAAAGAAACTATTTTCGAAGCCCCGACAAACGGCTCAGCCCCAGTTATCGAACCTACTGCCGTTGAAGAAATTGTAGCCCTCCCGGAGGAAACCGCCCAGATTAGCCCTGAGGCCAAGGTTTCCCAGACCACCACTTATTCTTATGATGAAGCTCTTGCCGCATCCACCATTTATTTCAAAGGTGATGAACTGGCTGCTTCAGTTTGGATTAATAAGTATGCCCTCAAAGATTCAGACGGAAACATTTACGAAAAGGATCCCAACGACATGCACCGTCGCATGGCCCGCGAAATTGCCCGTGTTGAAGCTAATTACCCGAACCCGCTGACTGAAGAGGAAATTTTCAGCGTGTTTCAGGACTTCAAATTCATTGTGCCCCAGGGTGGACCCATGACTGGAATCGGCAACGATTTCCAGATTGGTTCTCTCTCCAATTGCTTTGTAATTGGGGTGGCTGGAAATTCCGACTCCTACGGAGGCGTAATGAAGATTGATGAAGAACAGGTTCAGTTGATGAAGCGTCGGGGCGGCGTGGGTCACGACCTTTCTCACATCCGTCCCAAAGGAAGCCCGGTTAAAAACAGCGCCCTTACCTCCACAGGAATTGTGCCCTTCATGGAGCGTTATTCCAATTCCACCCGCGAAGTTGCCCAGGATGGCCGCCGTGGTGCATTGATGTTGTCAGTTTCCATCAAGCACCCCGACGCTGAGAAATTCATTGACGCCAAAATGGACGGCACCAAAGTGACCGGGGCCAACGTGTCTGTGCGCATCGACAATGAATTCATGCAGGCCGTTAAGGAGGACAAAGACTACGTACAAAAATATCCCATTGATTCTGATACTCCCATGTACACCAATACGGTGAATGCCCGTAAACTGTGGGAGAAAATCATTCACAATGCCTGGAAATCTGCCGAGCCCGGCATCCTTTTCTGGGACACCATCATTGATGAGTCCATTCCAGATTGCTATGCCGACCTCGGCTTCAAAACGGTTTCCACCAATCCCTGTGGTGAAATCCCCCTCTGTCCCTACGACAGCTGCCGTTTGATCGCAGTCAATCTGTATAATTATGTAGAAAATCCGTTCACCGAAAATGCCACCTTCAACCATGAACTGTTTGTGGACCATGTGAAAATGGCCCAGCGCATCATGGACGATATCGTGGATCTGGAACTGGAAAAAATCGACCGCATCCTCGACAAGATCAAAGCTGATCCTGAAAGCGAAGAAACCAAGCGCACGGAGTGGATGCTGTGGGAAAAAATCAAGATCAAGGCCGTGCAGGGCCGTCGTACCGGGGTGGGAATCACCGCTGAAGGCGACATGCTCGCTGCACTGGGTCTGAAGTATGGTACTCCCGAAGCCACAGATTATTCCACCAAAATCCACAAACTGCTGGCCCTCTCGGCTTACCGTTCCTCCGTGGAAATGGCCCGTGACCGTGGCGCATTTGAGGTGTATGACGCCAAGCGCGAGTACGACAATCCCATGATCAAGCGCATCCGCGAAGCGGACGAGCAGCTCTACAAAGACATGGTGAAATACGGCCGCCGCAACATCGCACTGCTGACCGTAGCGCCCACGGGTACCACCAGCCTCATGACTCAGACTTCGTCTGGAGTTGAGCCTGCCTTCATGGTTTCATACAGCCGCCGCAAGAAAGTGAACCCCAATGACCAACAGTCACGGGTTGACTTCGTGGACGAAGTGGGCGATTCCTGGGAAGAGTACAACGTATTCCACCACAAATTCCAGGTATGGCTGGAAGTAAACGGATATGACGTGGCTCAGGTAGCAGCCATGAAAAAGGAAGATCTGGACAAGATCATTGAGAAATCCCCTTACTTTGGCGCCACGGCCAATGATGTGGATTGGGTGGAAAAAGTACGTCTGCAGGGAGCCATTCAGAAATGGGTGGATCACTCCATCAGCGTGACCGTAAACGTGCCCAACGAGATCACGGAAGAAATGGTGAATAAAATCTACACCACGGGTTGGGAAGTAGGTTGCAAAGGCATCACCGTGTACCGCGACGGCTCACGCAGCGGGGTTCTGATCTCCAAAAAGGAAACCAAAGAGGAGGAAGAAGTCATTACCCGCTTCCTCGAAACCAATGCGCCCAAGCGTCCTAAGAAACTGGAAGCAGAAATCGTGCGTTTCAATAACGAGAAGGAAAAGTGGATTGCAGTAATTGGTCTGCTGGATGGTCGTCCGTACGAGATTTTCACGGGTCCTGCCCAGGAATCCTTCCAGATTCTTTC
The DNA here is from genome assembly GCA_020635905.1 of Bacteroidia bacterium. Lineage (GTDB taxonomy): Bacteria > Bacteroidota > Bacteroidia > J057 > JADKCL01 > JACJYV01. The sequence continues at coordinate 65,287 of JACJYV010000002.1, read as the reverse complement.
CTTCGTGGACAAAGGTTGGGTGATCAAGAGCCGTTCTGAAGATGGCAAAACCCGCTACGACTTCCAGTACCAGGACAGCCACGGCTTCAAAACCACCATTGAGGGGCTGAGCCGTACCTTCAACCAGGAGTACTGGAACTACGCCAAACTGATTTCAGGTGTGTTGCGTCACGGCATGCCACTGAGCTTTGTGGTGGATATGGTTGACAACCTTCACCTCAGCGACGAAACCCTCAACACCTGGAAAAAAGGTGTGGTGCGTTCCCTCAAGAAATTCATTCCAGACGGAACCAAACCCGCCGAAAATACCTGCCCTAACTGTTCACAACCCTCCCTCGTGTACGAAGAAGGCTGCCTGAACTGCAAAAGCTGCGGTCACTCCAAATGCGGATGATCTGAACTGATTTTCATCGAATGTCCATTTATAGCAGAGCCCTTCCCATTTTGGGAAGGGTTTTTTTATCCATTCCAAAATCAACCCAGGTAATGACTCCACAGCCCGAAAGGCGAAGCAGGAAATAGAATCCCCCATCTCTAAAATCTAACAATCTCATATCTAACCTCTAAGGACTCAGGACTAAAGGCTAACGACTACCGTCTCGTAACCCAAAACACCCCGCCAATAATCATCAAAATGAAAAACACCTTGACCAGGCTCACTGAGCCTGAAATGAAAATGGCCGAAAATAAGGTGACAAAAACGGGCTGTCCAAATACATACATCCCCACAGACGAGGAGGGAACCCGCTTCATCGCCCAGGCGTTGATGAAATAAACCACCAGGGTGGTCAGGATCAGGATCCAGAAAATGCCCAGCCAGCCCTGCCAGGTCAGGGCCTGGAAATCCGTGGAAAATACCTCTGAAGCTCCAAGTGGAATGTTGATGAAGGAGCCAAAGAGGAAGAGGTAAAAGACAATGGTAAAAGTATTGTATTTCAGCACGAGCGGCCGCACCAGCACCAGATACATGCCGTAGCTGGCCGCATTGGCGATGATCATCAGGTCGCCGACCAGGCTTTGGTTGCCAATGGAGAAATTGGCTCCCGCGTTATCCTGGATCAGCAAAAAGGCACCCACAAAGGCCAGGGCCAGCCCTCCCACCTTATTCCAGCTGAATTGCTCCTGCCTGAGCAGGAAAGCAATCAGGAATACGAAGGCAGGCGCCATGATCATCAACACCCCGGCGTTGATCTGAGTGGTTTTGCTGATTCCCCACAAAAAGAAAAACTGGTTGAAAGAAACTCCAAAAAAGGCGCAGGCCATCAATCTGAGCAGGTCTTTTCTCACTTTGACCCACTCACGGATGAAAAAAATCTGCAGGGAAGAAAAAGCAATCAGGCCGGTCAGGCTGCGCAGGGAAAGAATAGCCCAGGGGTGAACACCTTCGTTGAGAGAAAATTTGAGGGTGAAATAATTGATGCCGTAAATGACCGCGGCAATGGTGAGTCCCGCATGCGCGGAAAAATTGGGAGAGTTGCTTTTAGAAATCAACTATAACTGGAAGAATTAAAAATTCTTGCCCAAAGATAGCTGAATTCTTGGTTTTTGAATGGTATAATCTTCCATCCCCCAGGCCAGATCTGCGCGGGCAGAATAGCCAATCAAAGTAAACCTGACCCCCGATCCAAACCCGATCAGGAAGGGACTTTTGAGGGTCTGCACGTTGATGGTGAGCGGCGGGGAAATGATGGGATCGTTGTTGATGGGATTCTTCTGCGAAAGCGGATTTCCCTTGTCCCAGATGGTGCCAATGTCGAAAAAGGGAATGAATTCCAGGTTGTAAATGGGATTGGAATTGAGGGTTTGGGAAATCATGCGGGAAATGGGGATGCGGAATTCTGCATTGGCAGCCACATACTTGGATCCGTTGCGGGCATTATAGAGAAAGCCCCGCATGGGGGTGATGTAGTCCATGAAGGAGAAACTGGAAACCCAGGTTTGATTGTTGAGGGGCATATCTGCCCCGTTTTGGATGCCTGAGAGCATATTGTCCACCCCGCCCATGTAGAAGCGCTGCGGATTGGGTCCAATGCTACCCCCGGCGGCCAGGCGGGTCGCCAGCACAATTTTTCCAAACACGGGGGTGTATTTTCTCAGATCCAGACGGAGGGTGGCAAACTGCATGGACTTGTTTCCAATCGAATAATTAGCACTCAGATCTGCCTCGGCCCGCATCCCCGAAAGGGTAAATCCGTCCTGCTGCCGGGTATCGTCGAAGAGGAAATTGACCCCTACCCCGGGCACGAGGTCGGCTCCATCCAGGTTGATGCTGTCGGGAGGAAAGGTGTAATCCAGATCGTAACGCCTTGCATAGGTGAGCTGGGTGCGGGCAGAAATGCTGGTGAAACGGTTGATTGGATAAATGGCTCCAGCGTTGAGATCAAATCCGTAATAACGGATGTGAAAATCGTTTTGGAAAGGGGAAGTGGTGTTGAGGTAGCGCGTGCGCTGCCGCAGGCCCACAAAGAGGTCTGTTCGTTTTTTCAGGTAAGTGTAATTCACATGAAAATCAGAACTCTTGAAGTTGAAGAGGTAAGGGCGGATACCCGCAATGATGCGGTGATTTCCCTGCAAATCGCTGATGCCCACTTCGGCCAGGATATTGAGCAGAGTCTTGTACTTATGTCCATACCAGGGCGGACTGAATCCAACCATGGTGCTGATGTAATCAGAAGCCCATTTGTTTTTGGAACGGCTGGGATTATGTGTCACCACGTCATTGAAATTCTTCTCCTCCTTTTTCTCCTGTTTTTTCAGAATGCTTCTCGTGCTGGGACGTTTGGTGCGATTGTCTGGCTTATTATTGCCGTCCTCTTCTTCATCAAACACGTAGAATTTGACGGGTTCTTTGGTGGCGGGAGAATCTGGTTTCACCACGGGCGTATCCAAAACCAGGGTGGGAAGTTCCCTGACGGGTTCGGGCACAATGACAATGTCCTTGTTCTTCTCTTTTTTCAGCATTTCCTGCCAGGCAAGATGCTTGAGGAAGCGCAGGTCGGTAATATTGAGGGAATGCTCGGCCAGCATAGACTGAGCCGGGCTGCCAAAAAGTTCTAATCTGCCTTTGATCGGGGTGGAAAACCACACCATGGAATCGCTGAGCGAAACCTGGTAGAATCCCTGTAAAACATTGGTAAGGCGGGTCACATCACCCAGAAATACATTTCGTTTGACCAGATTATAAATGCCGGGCTCGTCTGAAAGGAAAACCAGTTCGAAGCTGCTGGCAAAATAAAGGGGGTATTCATTTACCTCATCCGTTTGGGTGACAGGTTCTGCCACCGCTTCCTTGTCGTTCAGATCCAGGCGGAAAATATCCAGGAAATTGCGGTAAACGAGATAATCAAGTGTACCAGATTTGGGATGGATGGAGTCGCGATTGGACGAAAAGTAAACGTACTGCCCGTCGGGACTCACCACGGGGGAAAGCTTGTCGAAGCCATCGTCTGTGATCTGGCGAAACTGGTTGGTGCCCGGCTTGTGGTAGAAAAGGTCCACCTGCCCGTTTTTCAAAGCAGACACAATGGCCAGATTTTCGCCGGGAGTCCAGTCGAAGCCCAATACGCGGTCAACCATGGGCTGGTAAGGAATGCTGCTGATGGCTCCGTTTTTGGAATCATAAAGGGTCATTTTTTCAAACCCGTTGTCGAACACCATGGTAAGCAGAAAGCGACCGTCGCGGCTCCATGACATGGGGACTTTCAGGTGAAATTCCTCCATTTGTTCTGTGGCAAATCCCCCTTTGATACCCGTTTCGCGAAAGGTTCGTTTTTCAGGAGCATAGATTTCCACCCGTTGTTTTCCCCTGCGCATGAGGAAAAGAGCCACTTCACCCGAGACGGGATTGACTGCATGTGAGATCAGCTCGTCTTTAGGCGAAAGATTGATTTTTTTGGAAAGAGAGGTGAAATCCACCCTATTTTCAGCATTGGCCGACATGCGGCCCAGCATGAATTCGCGCCAGCGTTCGGTCAGGGTTTTGAGGGTAATGCCCAGCACGGTGATGATGCCGCCTTCCACGGAGCGGGTGAGGCGGGTCATGTAGAAAATTTCAGATAATTTTTCGTTGCCGTACTGTTTGCTGATGTAAAACCAGATGGATTTGCGGGTCACCCGATTGATGTAATCGTTGCCTTCCACGGCATAATTGACCAGGTTTTCGCGGTTGAGGCTCGACATGTACATTTCGTCCTCGAAGGTCCAGCCTTTGCCCACAAAGTCGGAAAAGCCCTGTACAAACCAATCAGGCGTATGCAGCAGCACCTGATTTTGTACGGAAACCTGGATGCCTCCCCCGTAGTAAAATTCTTTGAGCAGCAAATGCGCCACTTCGGCCCGCACCGTGGCCCGCAACTGGTTCATAGAACCCGGATAGACCAGGCTGCCGCTGTTGTTGAGCAGAGGATTGACTCCCTGCCGTTTGCTTTCGTCGCGGCCAAACTGATTGGATTGCAGGAGGTCGTACTCATGGGTATAGACCCAGAGCGCAAAGCGCTCTTTGTGGCGGTAGTCGAGCAGGGCCGAAACCTGGTAGAGGGCTTCTTCGGCATATTTTGCCACCTGCTCAGCCAGCAGGGGATCGTCGGCATAGTAATGCACATCAAAATTGACAGTGCCAATTTCTTTCCACGCAAACTCTTTATTGTTTACGATTTGCTTTCCTTCCCTTTCGCCCAGCATCTGGGCGGGGAGTTGCATCCCGAAAAAGGTGAGCAAAAGCAGAAATATGGTGGTCCGTTTATGCATGTGAAGATTGAATTTACGGATTTTTCGGGAAAACCCGTTCGAGCACAATGTCTCTATTAAGAATATCGGATTTTCCTTCGAGATATTGTGCCATTTGGTCTGCAAAATAGGGTGCCTGCAACATTCCTTTGGTACCCATTCCGTTGAAAAGGTGAATACGTGGATATTCAGGATGGGTTCCCAGGATGGGGCGGCGGTTGGGGGTGGTTGGACGGATACCCGCGCGGCGGTGTAATGTCTTGTAAGGCAGGCGGATTGCGGCCTCGAGTTGTTGCTGAAGAATCTGGGTGCCTGCTTCAGTGGGATCTGGATTGGCGTAGTCGCGGTCGTAAGTGGCGCCTGTGACGAAGCGGTGATTTCCGAGGGGAATCAGGTAGATTTTTTTGGAAAGGACAAAGTCGATTTCCAGGCCGGGAATTTCTATTTCGAGAATTTCGCCTTTGAGAGGACGGAGGTCCATGCCCGGGAAAAGTGCATTTTCCACGCTTCTGTATCCTTCGGCGAAAACAAGGTGGTCGAAGGTGAAGGTGATTTCACCCAGGCGAACCTGATTTTGTTTTAGGTCAATTTGGGATGCATCCAGGAAGTGGGGCACGATCTGCAGGCCAAACTGGCTGACCAGCAGGTTTTGCATTTGCTGGCACAGGGTGGCAGCATCAATCCAGCCGCAGGGGCGGATCCAGAGTCCGCCATGGGGGTTGTCGAGCTGATCGGGCTGGAGTGGCCCATCCTGGATCTCCACGATCCCGCTGAAAGCGGGGTCGGCGGATTTGCCTGTCCATTCGTTATACTCAAAGATATTTTTGAAGGGACGGTAAATGGGCGTATGGTGGAGCAGGTGCGCCAGGGAGTCGAAAGGGGGTTGGCGGAAAAATTCGTTGAGGAAGGAGAGGAGGGTGTCGGCCATCCAGGTTTTGGAGGCGAGGCGGCCCGTAATGATGTTGAAAAGGCCGGCGGCCACAGGGGTGGCGGCGCCAGGCAGGTGGGTGTCGGCGAGCACGACGGAGTTTCCCCGGCGGCAGAGTGCCGCCGCGAGGAAGGTGCCGGCGAGTCCACCGCCTGCGATGAGTATGGTTTGGGTTTTGGGCAAGGCCTGATGGGTTAATTTTTTAACTGTTGGGGGTCAATTTAGTTGTATTTTGTGATTAAAGTGATTTTTTGGAAATTAAGGCAGTTCTTTGGGTGAAGGGGAGTTTTTTTAACACAGAGGCACAGAGTCCATTATAGGGGCCAGGAGGTTTTTTGATGGGAATGCTTCGCTTTGAGTAGGGTTTTCAACGCAAAGGCCACAAAGATCACAGAGGTTTTTTTAAGGGAAAAGCTCCGCTTTTGAGGGCAACCCTTTTCTTAAATGAAGATTATTTGGCGAATGCCAAAATGAGGGCTCGCAGCTCGCAGCCTGAAGCTCGCAGCTAAAAAGAAGATTATGAAATTTGAATCATTTGTTTTCAGTCCTTTTTCGGAGAATACCTACGTGGTGTGGGATGATTCTCTGGAGGCGGTGATTGTGGATCCGGGCTGCTACGGGCGGGCGGAGGAGCAACGGCTGGCTGATTTTATTGGCCGCATGGGGTTGAAGGTGGTGAAAATCCTCAATACACACTGTCATATCGACCACATTTTCGGAAATTCTTTTTGCAAAACGACTTTTGGGGGGCCGCTGCTGGTGCCTGAAAAGGATTTGTATAATCTGGAGGGCGCGAAAATGGCTGCCCACCTTTTTGGGGTGAATTATATCCAGAGTCCTGAGCCCGATGAGTTGCTGAACGGGGGAGATGTGGTGGAATTTGGAAATACGAAGTTTGAGGTGCTGTTTACACCCGGACATTCTGCCGGACATGTGAGCTTTTTTGCACGGGAGGCGCAGGTGATTTTCAGTGGGGATGTGCTGTTTGAGGGGAGCATTGGCCGTACGGACCTGCCAGGCGGGTCGATGCCCGTGCTGATGAAAACCATTCGCGAGGTGATTTTGCCACTGGGCGACGAGGTGGAGGTGTATTCTGGTCATGGAAATCCAACCACGGTGGGGCAGGAGCGGCGTACCAATCCCTTTTTGCTGAACTATGTTTAAAGGCTCGGATATACCCGGAGTTTTGAATATTCCCAATATGCTGGACCGTACGCTGTATGTGTTCAGGCACAGGTATTATCCCTATCTCATGATCTGTCTCGTGAGTTTTGGGATTCCATTTTTGCTTGTTGTGGGGTTGTATATATTGGGAATCATTGATTTTAGCCTGAAATCGCTGTTTGATAAGTTTGCGATTACGGATGTGGAAGGGATGTATGCGAATTTTCTGATCATCAACACCCTGCTGGTCAGCATTCCCGCCCTCTATGCGGACATTTGCCTGCAATATTATACTTCGTATCTGATCCGTGACCGGGAAATCACCTGGCTCCAGGCCTTGCGCAAGGGCATCAGCAGGAAGACTTTGCAATTCATTCCAGTTAAGATCATGGGGAATTTGTTTTATTCCCTGGCCGCGACTGTGCTGGTGGTGATGATTTTTATCCCCTTGATCGGGAGTTTTGCCTGGCTTTTTTCAGTGGTGGCCTTGTATTCGCTGTTTGTGGGTATGGCGCCTGCGATTCTGGTGGAGGAACGAAAGACGTTTCTGGGGGTGGTGAGCCGCAACCTGCAACTGGCGCGGCAAAAATTCTGGGTGGTGGCGACCGCCTCGGGGTTGGGCATGTTGATCGTGTTGGTGTTTACCCTCTCGCTGGTAGTTTTATTTGTGATTATTGCCCTGCTTGGATTGTCGCTGACGATGGGGAGTAATAATCTATTCGCCGAATTTGGTGAGACGGGAACCTGGATCATGGGGGTGATTCTCTTCACTGTGCCCATGGTGAACGTGCTGTTGCTGGTGCCCCTGCAATCTATTTTTTACTCAGTGCTGTATTATAATATGCGATCGCGGCAGGAGGCCTTTCACCTTTCCAATAAGGTGGAAATCTACACTCAGAAACTGAAACGCGACTCTGACACCCCGGATACGATGAGAGCCACGGCGTGAACGGCGATGCCTTTGAGGTTGCCAATGGCATCGAGCTGCTCATTGGTGGTGGCTTTGATGGAGATGTTGTTGATGGAAGTGTCGAGGATGTCGGCAATTATTTTCCGCATTTCGGGGACGTGGGGATTGATTTTGGGCTTTTCGGCAATGATGGTGCAATCCAGGTTGCCGAGGGTGTATCCCTCTTTTTTCACCAGTTGGTATGAATCCCGCAGTAGGATTTTACTGTCAGCGTTTTTGTAGTTTGGGTCCGTGTCGGGAAAATGAAAGCCAATGTCGCGGAGATTGGCCGCGCCAAGGAGCGCGTCGCAAATGGCATGCAGCAGCACGTCTGCATCTGAGTGGCCCAGCAAGCCCAGTTCGAAAGGTATTTCCACCCCACCCAGGATGAGTTTGCGGTCCGTGGTGAGACGGTGTACGTCGTAGCCAAATCCAATTCTGATGTTCATGCTGCAAATTTATTGTTTTTCAGAGGAGATTGGGTGAATGGTGGGGGTAGGAAAGTGAAATTGTAGGGAAAAATTGTTTCCTGGGCGTGAACTTAAGTGTTTAAAGGTCTCGCGAAGGACGCAAAGGGGTTGTTTTCCGCGTTTCGTGGGTTGAAGGGAGCGAAGAGCGCAAAGCCAAAGTGCAATTTATCGTTCAGCTTAGATTGCATTCCCACCACATCCAAGGGAATCACGGAATTTTCTTAAAAATTCCTGACCTTTGGGCGTGCGCAGGCTTTTTACACATCTGAAAATGATCTGGGACGGGCATCGCCTGCCCGTGCTGCTGATTTTGGCCGCGGGCATTGTGCTGGTCATTTTCACTTTTACCCGCAACCGCCTGACCACCAACCCACGTTCGCGGATCATTACGGTGGAGCGGCTGGTGGATGCGGGCACCTGGGTACACAGCAACGGCACAGACAGCAGCCGTTTCGAGCCTTCCATTGATGCAGTGATGGTGGAAGAAAACCGTTTTTCCTCCAAACCACCCAATTATCCGCTGCTCATGTTCCTGGAGGCGAAGCCTCTGGCCTGGCTGACGGGCTGGAATTTTTTCGATAAACAGGTCTTTTTTGTGCACTATCTGGTGTTGCTGAACCAGGTTTTGCCCTATCTGCTCATGCTCTGGATGGCGCTGGTCTTTGCCCGGCAGTTTACCCGGGATAATTTTACCCTGTCCTGGCTCATGCTCTGCCTTTCCCTCGGGATTTTGCCTTTTGGATATGCAGTTACCATCACCAATCATACTCCTGCGGCGGTTTTGTATTTCCTCGCTTTTTTTCTCAGCTATCAGATTCTGCATGGGGAGGCGCAAAAGTCCTGGAAGCACTATGCGGTTTTGGGTTTGATTTTGGGCTATGCGGGGTCGATCGAACTGCCTGGTTTGGTTTTTGGGGGGATTTTTGGAGTGCAGTTGCTGCTGAAAAATCCCCGTCTGGCCTTGCTGACCGCAGCCTGTGGGCTGCTGCCTTTTGTAATTCAGTCGGTAATTCTCTACCAAATCTCAGGAAGCATAAAGCCGTTTTATCTGCAAAGCGGGGTGTATTATTATGAAGGAAGTTACTGGCTCCATCCCGAATCGCACGACCTGACCCATGAGCCCAAATTGATTTATGCCTTTCATGTCTTGCTGGGTCACCACGGCCTTTTTTCCATGAGCCCGGTCCTGGTTCTGGGTTTATTGGGGGGAATTTTCTGGAAAAATCGCTATAATCTGCCCCATGCGCGGTTTTTTGGCTTGTTGCTGGGGGGAATGGCCTTGCTGGTGATTTATTTTGTATTCAGAACCTATAATTACGGGGGTTGGTGTATTGGCATGCGCTGGTTCATTCATTTCATGCCCATTCTCATGTTTATGGGCCTTCCCGTGATCGAAAAGCTGGGCAAATCCCATTGGGGTAAAGGGCTGCTGGGTTTGTTATTGTTGATTTCCCTCGTTCCCAACCTGCAGGCGCTGCAAAAGGAGGCTTTTGTACGCAGTTGGCTTGAATTGTGGTGGATTAATTTATTCGGGTAAGAATGTATTCTTGTTAATTTTACCCCTGTTCATGCAAAGAATAAGGAAACGGATGCGGGGAATTTTCCTCCATAGCTGGCTGGCAGTTTGGCTGCTGGGTTGCCTTTTGCTGGCAGGGCATGCCCTGCCAGGTCAAAATCCAGTTCCCTCCACCGTGGCCAACAGCTGGTTAACCCTGGGTTTGCGCCCGGTCCAAACCCTTGAAGGGGAGTGGCTGGCTCCCGGCGGAGCTGCGATGCAGGTGCCCTTTGTGGTTTCGGGCCGTCGCCAGATGGAATTCACCCACCTGCTTTCACCCCCGCCAGATTCAGTTTGCCCCGACACCCTTTATCTCTATTTGCAGGGGTTGGCCTGGTCGGCTGAGGTCGAATTCAACGGAAAATTGCTGGGAATAACTGAGGATCCCTTCGGAGAATTTTTGTTCCCTATATATAAGGAGTGGTTGGACCTTGAAGGAGGGCAAAACTGGCTGCATGTGCGGCTGGGTCGCAAGGGCCCGGTGCATGAATTTTATCCTGAAATATTTTTGGGCATTACCCGCAAAGGCTACCTGCTGGTGCAGGATTCCGTTCGGTCATTTCCGCAGGAAATGCCCATGATCTCAGCCGCCGACTCGGCCGTGGTGTATGCGGCCTGGCCAGTGGATACTGGCTTTGGTTCAGAAATGCATGCATTTCTGTTTGCCCTGGCCGAGATCGGCCATTCAGGGTGTCGCAACCTGTGGTTTCCTTTCGAGCCACCCAGCAGGTTTTTGCAGGCTGCGGCCAGTCTGGGTTTTAAACGGGTGGCAAAGCTGGATGCCGTGAGCCAGGTCGCCTGGTATAATTATTACCCCACAGGTGGGGCAGAATTTCCCCGGAAATTCTGGAAGGATGCCCGGGGAGAGCGAACGGAGTTCGCGGGTGGCTTTTTTCCGCGGGAGGAGCCCGCGGATTCCTGGGTGAAAACCCCGGTGCAAACCCCGCTGGTGCTATTTTTGCTCTTTCCCCTGGTGGGAGTGATTGTATTTCGCTCTCTGAGCAACCGTTTGTTTGATTCCGTCTTCGAATACCTTTCCAAAGCGAAAATTTACCTCGACCTGATTCGTCAGAATAAATTCCTCAAAGGCTTTCAAACCTATCTCATCAATGCCTTTTGTATGCTGACTCTGGCTACAGGTATGGCCTCTTATGCCTATTACCTTCAGTGCACCGGTCAGTTTGAAAAACTGAACGTCCTGACCTCAGACAGTCTGGCTTATCAGATGGTGTATCCTGGCAACCAGACCCTGGCCGGACTGGTCTTCTGGTCACTGATCTTTGTGGGGGCAATTTCCTTTCTGAAATACTCATTTGTGAGCCTGGTTTCCTTCGTTTTTCGACTCAAATTTCAGCCGTCACAGATTCAGAATCTGGATATTTTCTCTTCCCTTCCTTTCAATTTTTTGCTGATCCTGCCGGCCTGGTTTATTTTTTATGGGGGAGATGTTTTCCAAAATGTACTTCTGGTGGCTTGGCAGGCCTTTTTTGTCGTCTTTTTCGTCCGAAAATGGATCAGCACTTTTCAGGGTTTAAATCTCTTGAGCTCTGTTAGTCTGAGTTTGAAAATTTTGTATATTTGCAGCTTGGAAATTCTACCTTGGTTGATCCTTTTGTAAATAAAGCAACTTTATGAAAATTTTGCTTGGAGCAGGTGAAGGAAAACCTGTCTCATCACAGGTAAAAAGGGTCATGGAGTTGCTTGGCGAAAATGACATTGAGGTAGAATCAGTTCTTTTCCAAACGACCAGCAACCCGATTATTTTTGAGACAAATTCTGAAACAAAACGTTTCAGATCCGGGATCAGTTATTTCGATCCGTCTTATTTTGAGAAAGCCGTTGATATCTGGCTCATGCCAGCCAGTCAAATGCTGGAACCACTCCCTTTGGGATTAGAAGTAATTTCAATCCTGAAGCGGGAAGACGTTCGCGAAGTAATCATTTCGCCCCGCAAAGAAGCTGATCTTGAGAACTTGTCAACTGAAATTGTAATTGCAACCAATTCAGATCTTCGGAAAGCATATTTACATCACTTTGCGCCTCAGGTAAAAGTCAAACTGATTCCTGAGCCCCTTGAGAATATGTTTCACGGAATGGAATCCGGAGATTTTGATGGCATACTTTCCGGAATAGCGGAAGTAAAGCAAAATGGGCTCACGCACCTCGTGGTGCAGAAGCTGAATCCAGTGTCATTTACCCCGCAGGGAGGACAGGGAGCATGGGCAATTGTTGGTCGAACGGGAAACTGCAGGCAGTCAGACCTGAGAACGGTGTTGAATCATCCGGCCACAGAAAATGCCGTAAAGTGCGAACTGGCATTTGAGCGGACCATCCGGAAATCGTCTCAGGAACCCGTTTTTGCACTGGCCACGGTGATCGGGGAAATAATTTCTCTCCAGGCCGGGGTAGTGGAGCAGGACGGGAAAAAGGTTTTGCGGGGAACCCGGGATGGGTTTGCTGGGCAGCCTGAAAAGCTGGGCAGCGAACTGGCAAAAGATTTATTTAACAAAGAAGGGGGACAATCCTAAATGCATAAAAAGGAAATTAAAACTGTTCTTATTTCTCAACCAAAGCCTACGGACGAAAATTCGCCTTATTTCAAGCTCGCTGAAAAGTACAAGCTCGAATTGGATTTTCGGAAGTTCATTCAGATCGAAGGGGTTTCCCTGAATGAATTTCGCAAGCAAAATGTGAATCCACTGGATTTTACGGCCGTAATCTTTACCAGCCGCTTTGCCATCGACCACTATTTCAGAATTCTGAAGGACCTCAAGGTCGAACTCCCCGCGGAAATGAAATATTTTTGTGTTGCAGAAGGCACTGCAAAGTACCTGCAAAAATATATTACCATCCGTAAGCGTAAGTTATTTGTAGGGGAGCGGTCCATCAGCGATCTCATCGTGCTCATGAAAAAGCACATGAAGGATAAATATATCTTTCCGTGCAGCAGTGTACATACCCCGCAGCTGACCGACTGGATGGATGAGAACTCAATAAATTATTCCAAAGCGATAATTTATAATACGGTTCCAAGCGATCTTTCTGACCTCGAGGACAAAAAGTATGATCTGATCTGCTTTTATTCTCCCGCCGGGGTGGAAGCCCTGGTCAAGAATTTCCCCGAATGGAAAAATCACGACACTGCAGTGGCTGCTTTTGGCCCGACTACTACAAAAGCCGCCCAGGAAGCAGGATTGACCGTTGAAATCGAAGCCCCCAAACCAAATATGCCTTCAATGACTGCTGCCATTGAACATTATTTGAAAAATATCAGCAAAGGGGCATGAAAATGGAAATTTTTGAACCAGGATTATCAGGAAAACTATCGCCCTTGGTTTCAAAAAATTTGCATATTAAAATATTAATGCACAAATTCACTACCTAATTTTCACAGGACATTCATTCATGAGAAACCTGCTTCTAATCATTCTTGCAATTCCGACTCTAATGTCGTCAGTTGCGATTGCACAGATGGACCCGCAGTACACCATGTACATGTTTAACCGGCAGGCGCTCAATCCCGCTTATGTTGGTTCTCTTGAAGCGACCAATGTTACCTTGCTCGGACGTTCTCAGTGGGTCGGAATAAACGGCGCACCCCAGACCGCAACCGCAAGTGTAAATGGCTTTTTAGAGGGAATCAGCAGTGGTATTGGCGGAACCGTGATCGGTGACGGACTTGGTACAATGCGGACCTTCGGTGCACAATTTCAGTATGCCTATCACCTTCAGTTTGGGCAGCGCAGCCGCCTTAACATAGGTGTCAGTGGCGGACTTCTGCAAAAGTCACTGATTGGTACCTGGATTTACAACTCTGATCTTGGCACTGATCCTCTGATCGGTGCGCCCGGAACGGCTTACGCCCAAAGCGGGATGGTCGGGGATCTTGGAGCAGGCTTGTATTTTCATGTTAAAATGCCCAATCTGACCTCTACCGCCTACCCACAGGATCGTTTCTACGTTGGACTTTCTGCTTCTCACCTGCTTGAGCCCAAGCTTAACAAAGCTTTTGGCTTGAACGGGGTTACGCGTCTGCACCGCGGATTTAACTTTTCCATGGGTGGAACCTTCCAGCTCGGATCAACTATCTATCTGCAACCAAGTACATTTATCCGTACTGACCTTGCTTCCTGGCAAACTGATCTGACCCTAAACCTCTACGTGAGCCCGATGGTATTTGGGCTTAACTACCGGGGTAACGTATACCGAAACCATGACTCCTTCAGTGGAATCGTTGGGTTCAATGCTAATACCAGTCTCTTCATTGGATATTCCTATGATTACACGGTGTCAAAACTGTCATCGTTTACATCCGGGTCCCACGAATTGATTGTATCCTACACATTCCCTACTCTGATCAGGAACATTGCTCCTAAATTGGATACCCGGGGGATGCCAGAAAAATAAACTAATAAATTATCAAATCAAGCATATCATTACTTATAAACTATTAGTTATAGAACTAATTGTAAAATTTAATGAGGCTTTATTTGAAAATTGGTTGATAATTTGTAAATTCGTAAGCAATAGGCACTCTGTATTCAGAAAATTATTAATTGGTCTGCTATGAAAAGGATTTTGCTCGTAGTAATCGCAGCTTCATTTATTGCGACAGGCTGTTCCCTCTTTGGAGGAAAAAAGACGGGAAAAAACGGTGAACTCACTGGTGTGATGAACCGCCCGAAATGGGATCAGCCGACGCCTTATGGGATGGTGGTAATCCCCCCTGGCAGTTTTCACTTAGGCCAGAACGACCAGGATGTGAACTATTCTCAAATAGCTCACAACAAACAGATTACGATCAGCGCATTTTACATGGATGACACTGAGATCACTAACAATGAGTATCGGCAGTTCATCACCATGGCTATGGATACCCTTCCCGCAGACGTTGCGGAGCTGGTCTATCCCGACACCATGGTTTGGATGCGTGACTTCGTTTTCGCGTACAATGAACCTCTCACGGAAAACTATTACTGGCACCCTGCCTTCGACGACTATCCTGTAGTTGGCGTAAACTGGTATGCTGCCTCTGAGTTCTGCCGTTGGAGAACCGCCCATTACAATGATTATCGTGCACAAATTGAAATGCCGCCCCTGCCGCGTTTCCGTTTGCCCACCGAAGCCGAATGGGAATATGCTTCCCGTGGTGGCTTCGAGCACAAAATCTACCCATGGGAAGGTCCTTACATCCGCAACTCCAAAGGTTGTTTCCTGGCTAACTTCAAGCCTGGACGTGGTGACTATATCGCCGACAACTATGAGTACACCTGCCCTGTACGTTCCTACTGGCCCAACGACTACGGTCTGTGGTGTATGCCAGGCAACGTTGCCGAGTGGTGTGAAGACGATTTCGAAGAAACAGGATATATTTATTCCCATGACCTGAACCCCGTGTTCCGCGATCCCAAGTACAAACAACAGGAGCGCGTACCCGGAGGTGCCAAGATCCGCAAAGTTATCCGTGGTGGATCCTGGAAAGACATTGGATACTTCCTGTCATGTGGTACCCGTACCTATGAGTATGCCGACACAACCAAATCCTTCATTGGATTCCGTAGTGTGGTTACCCTCATCGGACGCTCTGGTGCTGCCAGCTTCTAATCAAATTGGGAGCTGGCCGCTCCCTTTTGCCTGTAATAAGGAAATAACCCCAGATTATCAGGTTTTCTTAGGTTTTTTTGATAGTATTAATTCTTAACTAAGGAGAAGTTAGCAATGGCTAAAAAGAAAGGATTTTTGGAATCCAGGACGTTCAAACTGATCATGAAGTACGTCTATGGATTGGGAGCCGCAATCGTAATCGGCGGAGCTCTGTTTAAAATTATGCACTGGCCCGGTGCAAACGAAATGTTGATCCTGGGTATGGGTACGGAAGTACTTGTATTCATGGTTTCCGCTTTCGAACCACTCCATCAGGAGTTGGATTGGGGCAGGGTTTATCCTCAGTTGAATGAGGATTATGATGAAGATTTCTCATTTGACAATGACGAAGGTTCAGAGTTCAACGCTGAAGAGGCTCTCTCCCTCGCCGGTAAGCAAATGTCTGAAATTGAAATCACCCCGGATTTGTTTGAATCACTGAAGGGTTCACTCACCTCCCTGAAAGACAATGTTTCCAACCTCGCCAATATTGAAGACGCAACTGTTGCAACTTCTGAGTATGCCCAGAACGTACGTCATGCTTCCGGCAAGATGAACGAACTGAGCCAGGGATACTCTCACACTGTTGATGCCATGAGCAATCTGGCTTCTTCAGTAGGGGAAGCCGCTGGTGATGCCCAGAACTACCATGAGCAAATCACGTTGGTCACCAAAAATCTTTCATCTCTCAATGCTGCCTACGAACTCGAATTGCAGGACACCCAGGCACACATTAAGAGCTTGAATCAATTCTACGGAAGTCTGGCCCAGGCAATGAAAAACATGATGAACGTTGCCGATGATACCGAAGTCTACAAAGACCAGGTTGCCCAGCTTACCAATAATATTAAGAAACTCAACAGTGTTTATGGTGGAATGCTTTCCGCTATGAGTGGTAATACGGGCGGAAACGCTTAAGCCCCTGCTGTTGTAAATAAAATAGATTTGCATTATGGCAGGTGGTAATATATCCCCAAGACAGAAGATGATCAACATGATGTACCTCGTGTTGACCGCCCTTCTGGCCTTGAACGTAAGCGCGGAGATTCTGGAGGCTTTCCAAAGCCTGCGGGACTCCCTGAGAAGCTCTTCTGAGAAATTTTCTCAGAAGAATGACGACACGAAGGAAGCGATTATTGCCAAAGTCAATGAAGAAATTGAACAAGGCAATACCAAAAATGCCTACGTGAAAGATCTGGCCGCCGAAGTAAACGATAAAACCAACTCAATCGTCAAGTATATTGACGGACTGATTGAAAAGTTGGAAGGACCCGAAATCGGTGCCAAAGATCCTGAAACCGGAGAAATCGAAAAGAAATCAGAAACTGAAGCTAACTATCAGTTCTGGATGGGTGCAGGTAAAGACGATGCCAACGGCGGTCGTGGTGATGGCGAAGCTATTAAGCTCCGCGGTGAACTCAACGGTCTGTCCCAATGGGCAAATGACTTCCTGGCTAAGTACGATACTGCCGGACAATATGATGTAAAATTTGAGGAAATCGCGGTTGATCCCAAAGACAATCCTGATGTTCCTTCCTCATCAGAAAACAAAAGTAAGCCCTGGGAATATTTCACCTTCCATAGCAAGCCGGTTGTTGCCGACCTCGCTATGCTGGAGAAATTCAAAATGGACGTGAACGAAGTTGAATACGAACTTCTGACCTTCCTGAAAGCCAAACTGGGTGCTGTTACCTTTAAAATTGACTCTCTGATCGCAATCTCTGCACCTGTATCCCAGGTTGTTGCAGCAGGTATGAAATTTGAGACCAACCTCTTCGTGGCTATGTCCTCTTCTGAGATCAAGCCTGAATTCAGTGGTTCCGGATCAATTCAAACCTCTCCCGATGGCAACAGTGCTACCATGACCCTTCAGGCCACGGGTGGTTTCGCCAAGGGAACCAACGAGAAAGAGCAAAGCTATCAGGCAATTATTAAAGTGCCAAGAGCTGACGGTGGTATAGAAGAACTCAAGGTGGACGGTAAGTTCAAAGTGCGTAAACCTGAGGTGGTAATTACCTCCGCTTCTGTGCAGAACCTTTACTGGAACTGTGGTAACGCGCTGAACGTTGACGTACCTGCTCTGGGTGACCTTTACAACCCTGTATTCGCCGCCTCAAGTGCATCGGTTATCCCCAGCACCTCTGATAAGCGTAAAGTGACCATCGTGCCGACCGGACGTACCTGCGTACTCTCCGTATCATCCAACACGAACGGTCAGAACATTAAAATCGACGATATCTCTTATAAGGTTATCAAGCCTCCCAAGCCAGACATTCTGTTGCTGGTTAATGGTAAAGAGTATAACGGAGCTGCACCTATTTCCAGCAAGTCAAATTGCGTGGTTCTGGTGAAGCCTGACAGCGACTTCCTCTCCGCTCTCCCCAGCGATGCAAGGTATCTCATCTCCAACGTTGACCTTTTGTCTCAGCGTTCATTGGGTGCTCCTTCTAAAGTTGGATCTTTCAGCGGTGCTGGTCGTGACGGAACCAAAGGTATACCTGTCGAACTTGGTAACAAGTTGAAAGGCGATACCCCTGGTACCAAAATCTACTTCAAGATCGACAAAGTTTACCGGATCAACTTCCAGAACTCCAAGATCGAAGAAAACTTTTCAGACAGGGACCTGTACATTGGTGCAGTTATTAAGTAAAATCCAAGTAATATCATGAAACGACTGTTTTTCTTGGCAATTTTGATGGTGGTTGGAGGGTTCGGACTCCAGATGTATGCTCAGTCCGTCCATCCTATTCTGCAGGCCTCCCGGATTCCCCCCAGGGTTGAAGATCACTTCTGGAGACGGAAAGTGGTTAACCGGATTGACCTGGATGAGAAAATCAATGCTCCTCTTCGGGAAGCAGAAGACCTTTCTCTCTACACAAATTCCGCTCATGGGGAAACCCAGGGAATCATTTCAGCCCTGATCAACGGGTTGAAATCCGGAAAGTACCTGGCTTATCACCCAGACAGCCTTACCAAATCTCTTACCTACGACGACGTGGTCAAGTGGGCTCAGGAGATTGAAGGTGGCGGCGACGCTGGTGGAGATGACTGGGGTACCGAAGACGGCGGAATGGACGACTTTGATGCAGGTGGAGACCTGGGTGGTGATGATTTCGGATTCGAAGACGAAGGCGGTTTCGATGATCTCGAAGGTGATACTGATCCCTTTGGAGGAGCCGGAGCTGGTGCTGAAGACTTTAGTCTTGCTCCATTTGAATCTGTAATTGAATTTATTGAAGACCGTATCTTCGATAAAAACCGTTCAGACATGATCTACGATATCGAATTCATCCGTTTGGTATGGGTTGATATTGGAGAAACTCTTCCCGATAAAAACTTCGTGGTTTTCCGCTACAGTGAAGTTCTGGAAACCCTTGAAGACACCCAGTGGAAAAACAAATTTAACGATGCCGAGTACCGGAACCTTCGTGAAATTTTTGAACTCCGCCTTTTCAACAGTGTAATCTTCAACGTATCAGGCCGCGGGGTTAAATCACTTGAAGAAGCTGATTTCCGTCGCAACCAACTGGTTGAATTTGAACACCACCTCTGGAGCTACTAAGATCCATTGGATAGAAATAAAAGACCCGCGAGCAATCGCGGGTTTTTTTGTGCTTTGATTTTTTATCAGATTTCGCCCTTTTCCAGGGCTTCAAAGAGAATGCGGGCCTTGGATGCCCCGATAATTGCTCCCACCTTTTCTTCACCTTCTTCCTCGATTTTTTTGATACTGCGGAATTCTCTGAGCAATTCTTTGGCAGTTTTATCCCCGATTCCTTTGATGTTGGTCAGCATGGTGGAAATTCCCGCTTTGCTGCGCAGGTTGCGGTGGAACGTAATGGCGAAGCGATGGGCTTCATTCCTTAATTGCTGAATCAGTTTGAGGCTGGTGCTTCGCTTGTCCAGATACAAAGGAAAGGAATCATTGGGAACGTAAATCTCCTCCAGCCTTTTGGCGATCCCTATTATAGGTAGCCTGGTAGTGATTCCCAACTCTTCCAGGGCCTCTGCCGCGCTGCTTAGCTGGCCTTTTCCCCCATCCACGATCACGAGGTTGGGCAAAGGTGATTCTTCGTCCAGAAGCCTTTTATACCTGCGGGTGACAATTTCCTTCATAGAAGCAAAGTCATTTGGCCCCTCCACAGTTTTGATCTTAAAGTGTCTGTAATCGTTTTTGGCAGGCTTACCTTGTTTGAAAACCACGAGAGAAGCTACAGGAAATGTTCCCTGCAGGTTGGAGTTGTCGAAGCACTCGATGTGATTGGGCAGCTCTTTCAGGTGTAAATCCTGCTGGAGCCTTTCCAGGGTAGATTGGTAGGTAGTGTTGGTCTTGCGGAAATTTTGCTTGATCACTTTTTCTTCGAGTAATACTTTGCAATTTTTCAGGGACAAATCCACCAAACGCTTTTTGTCGCCCCGCTGCGGGCAGGTAATTTTGACTCTTTCCCCAAATTCCTCCGTGTCAAATTCCAGATTGGTATAAACTTCTTTACCAAAATCGTCATAATTGAAAATCAGGTGCGAAAGCACGGCGCGCATGATTTCGTCGTCTTCCTCCTGCTCTTTGCGACGAAATTCCCAGGAGTGCGTTTGAATTATGGTGCCGTTCACCATCTTCAGGTGGTTGACAATGGTTAGATCATTGAGTGTATCGATGGCGAGCACTTCAGCGTCGCGGACGGTTTCTGAAAAGATGGAATTCCTTCTGTAACTTGAAATTCGCTCAATCTTTTGACGAATTACCTCAGCCTTTTCATATTCATAATTTTCCGCCCTTTCTTCCATTTCCTCCTTCAACTGTCGCATCAAAGGCTCAAAATTTCCTTTCAGGATTTTCTCAATCTGCTCAATGTTGGCATCATACTCGCTTTCAGCCACCAGCCCCTCGCAAGGACCGCCGCAGTTGCCAATCTGGTATTCGAGACAAACCCTGAATTTTTTGGCCTGGATATTTTCGGGAGTGAGATTGAGATTACAGGTGCGAACCTTGAAATTCAACCGAATCAAATCCAGGATGGCGTTCATGCCCTTCACATTTGCGAAAGGCCCATAATAGCGCGATCCGTCCGAAATCTTTTTGCGGGTGGGAAAAATCCGGGGAAACGGTTCGTTCTTTACGCAAATGTAGGGATAGGTTTTCCCGTCCTTGAGGTTGATATTATACCTGGGTTGAACCTGTTTGATCAGGTTATTTTCCAGCAGCAATGCCTCAGCTTCGCTGTTTGTGACGGTGTACTGGATGTCTTCTGCTTTGCGAACCAGGGTTTGGATACGGTAGCTGTGGCCGCGCCCCGCCAGAAAGTAACTGCTGACCCTTTTCTTCAGGTTTTTGGCTTTGCCAATGTAGAGAATCGTGCCCTTCGCATCAATGAATTTGTAAACACCCGGGTCATCGGGAAGGGTTTTAAGGGTGGCCTTTATGGGCTCTGAATGGTGGCTGTCATTCACCTCATTCATCGAAGTCCATCACGGATTTATTATTCTTTTTCTCGGGGGTGTCATTCCACTCCTCGAAAGGCGACATATTTCCATCCTCCTGGCTGGCACAATCGAGATTCAATTTCATGCCCCGGGGCTTCACAAATGGATCTTTGGGAAGCGCTATGGTCGAATCTGCGTAGACTTTTTGCATATACAACCCGAAAATAGGGAGAGCCAGGGCTGCGCCCTGACCATATTCCAAACTGCGAAAACGCATGCTGCGGTCGCTGCAACCCACCCAGGTTCCCGAAACGAGATAGGGCGTTACGCCCATAAACCATCCGTCTGAGTGATTCTGAGTGGTGCCCGTTTTGCCTCCCATCTGGTTGGTGAATTTGTAACGGAAGCGCAGGCGGCCTGCTGTTCCTCCCCGTTCATCCACCACGCCCATCAGCATGTTCAGCATCAGGAAAGCGGTATTTTCATTGATTGCTTCCCGCTTTTCACCCACAAATTCCTGCAATACGTTTCCGTTTTTGTCCTCAATGCGGGTGATAAACATGGGCTCATTCCAGACGCCCTGGTTGACAAAGGTGCCGTAGGCCCCGGTCAGTTCGTACACGCTCAGGTCGGTCGTGCCCAGCGCAAGCGAAGGAACGCATTCCAGGGTAGTCTGGATACCCATGTTGCGGGCGTACTGGCACACGATTTCTGCCCCGATTTTTTTCATCACCCGGGCCGTGATCAGGTTGGTGGAGGTGGCAAGCCCCTTGCGCAGCGTCATGTAGCCACCCACTTTGCCGTCGGCATTTTTGGGAGCCCATTTGAGCTCTCCCTCGTTGTCGTAGAAGAATACGGGCTGGTTAAGTTCCTTGCTGCAGGGCGTGAATCCGTTATCAAAGGCGGCCGTGTACACAAAAGGTTTGAAGGTGGATCCCACCTGTCTTTTGCCCTGGTAAACGTGGTCGTATTTGAAGAAACGGTGATCAATTCCGCCAACCCAGGCCTTGATTTGTCCATTGGAGGGATCCATGGATACAAAGCCCGTTTCCAGAAAACGGGAGTAATATTTGATGGAATCCAGCGGGGTCATGATCGTATCCAGCGGCTCCTGTTTCCAACGGAAAAGTTGCATGGCCACGGGCTTGTCGAATTCCTTTCTGATCTCTTTGGAGGTCTTTTTGGCCGTGATGCCAGCATTCCAGCGGGCCGACTGCCGCATGGCTCTGACAAGGATGGTTGTGTCCTTGATCCAGGCTTCGCGGCCCTTTATGTGCTTGTCAAAGATGGTTTGAAGTTCGGAAAGGTGCTCTTCCGCCGCCTCCTCGGCATACTTTTGCATGCGCGAATCAATGGTGGTGTACACCCTGAGTCCGTCTGTGTAGAGATTGAGATCATTTTCCTTGCACCAGTCGTTCAAAAAGAGGCGCAGGTGCTCAGTGAAGTAGGCCGCCAGGCCCACATTGTGGTCGTCTTTGGAGAATTTGGTGAGATTGATCTCCGTGTTTTTCAGGCTGTCGGCCTCAACGGGATCAAGAAAGCCGTACTCCTCCATCTGGTTAAGGATGGTGTTGCGGCGGTTCAGGGCCCGGTCGTAATGTTTTTTGGGATTATAATACTCCGTCCCTTTCAGCAATCCAACCAGGAAGGCAGCTTCCTCGGGATTGAGCATGGATGCTGGCTTTTTGAAATAGATTTTGGCCCCGTTTTCAATGCCATAGGTATTTCCAAAAAAGGAAACTGTGTTGAGGTAAGAAGCCAGAATTTCTTCCTTGGTGTATTTTCGCTCAATGATCACGGCCACGATCATTTCTTTCAACTTCCTGAACATGGTGCGCTCGCGGCCTACTTTGTCGTACAGGTTACGGGCCAGCTGCATGGAAATGGTGGACCCACCCCGGGTCTTTTTACCCATGGCCAGATCCTTGGCAATGGCAAAAAATGCATTCTGGTCAATTCCTGAATGGCGGTAAAAACGAATGTCCTCGGCTGCGATCAGGGCATTGAGGACATGTTCAGAAATCTCGCTCAGGGGCACGCTGAGCCTGTTTTTTTCCGTGTAAAAACTCCGGATGAGTTTGCCGTCTGAAGTGTAGATCTGGGTGGAAAGATCGTTATTGGGATTGTCGATCTCGCGCATGTCGGGCAGATCGTTGGCGGCAATTAAAACAATGGCAATTACCCCGGCGACTCCCGCCAAAACCATTCCCAGTATGATCAACCTGAATTTAAGGAAAGACGGTTTTGCCTTTTGCTCCATTCCTGACCCGATTAATTATTTACCAAGCGAAGGCAAGATAACATTGATGTAGTAATCGTAATAGTCTTCAAACCGTTTTTTTCCGTAGGCTGTTTTAAAATTATTTGGGGTAATAAACATGATACGGTCAGTGTCAGATTTGAAAAGTGGGTTTATCTCGCCATCAGATTTGGCAATATTAATATAATTTAAGGCCAATTCCATGCTGTTGAACTGACTTATGTAGGCGAGGTGATATTTCTGCTGGTAAAAGAAGATGCTGGTGGACAGCCTTTCATTCTTGAAAAGCTTACTGTTGAAGGTGGAAATTTTGACTTTCAACTCGTTGGATTCCACATTGGCCTTGTCGAGCAGCATCACCACAAAAACCCGTTCGCCTTTTTTGGGAGCTTTTGCAAATCCTTTGTACATAGGGTTGGATTCGCCATTTTCTTCTTCGGCCAGATCGCTGGCATCACCCGTTTCCTTATTTCCGGGCTCTTCTTTCTCAAGTGTCGCCTCGCTGGTTCCGTTCATCAAATCGAGGGTACGCTGGGCAACAGGAGCCTGCTCTGAGGAAGGGTATCGCTTTACCAAACGCGTGTAGCATGATTTAAGACTGTCTTTTACACCCAGATAGCCATAACTGAGACCACGCAGGTAAAGTACCTGGGCAATTTCCGGCCGTTTGGGATATTTTTCCAACAAGAAATTACTAAAGCTAAGCACCGTCTTGTAATCCTTATTGGAAAATGTAGCGTACAATGCGTTATAAGCTGACTGGAAATCAAGCATTTCCGAATTCAGTTCAGCAAAAACATCCTCTCCATTCAGCAGTTTGCAATAAATGCTTTCAGGATATTTATCGCAAATCTGATCCTTGTATTCGCTGGCGAGGTAGGGATCAATTTTGGAGTAAATATTATACAGGGCAAATTTCGCTTTCAGCGCCTGCTCAGAATCGGGATAACGTTTGATCAGCTTATTGAAAACCACGATGGCCGAGTCGGGTAGCTCGAGTTTTTTATCAAACAAATTCCCAAGACTGAACATGGCGTTACGGATATCATTGTGCGCAGCCGCGATTTCCTGCTCGTTTTTGGGAATATCCTTGTAGTATTTGTAATCGTCCCCGAACTCCTTCACCAGATTTGAATCCACCTTGACCGAGTCTTTCTTCTCTGGTTCATCGTTATTGAAAACGAAATCCTTCACCTTACGGTTCCAGTTGTCCTCGTTCTTTCGCACCCCCCATATTCGCTGAAATTCGAGCCTGCCCGAATTGACCGCCTCAGGACTGTCAAAGTAAAATCCCGACACGGTTTGCTTATTCTGATTGAATGGATCGTTGAAATTGGGGTTATTGAGCCTGTTTTCAGCCTCGCGATCCTCCTGTTCCTTCTGCATTTTGGCCTGTTTTTCTTTGGCTTTGATCCGCTCCACCTGACGTTTTTGATCAGCTTCTGAAAGTCCGGCCAGGTAAACCATACTGTCCTGATAGTGAATGGTATGGGTGTAGCTCACATATTCCTTCAGGGTTTTACCAATGGAGGTAATGACCTTATACTCGGGCGCCTCAGGGCTAATTGAGGTTGAAGCACTGTCGAAATAGGCTTCTGCGCGGGTAAAGTCGTGCAGGTCGTAAAAGTAAATCTGACCAGCTTTGTAGTAGGAAAGGGCTTTCTGGCGCTGGTTGGTGGTGCTGGCCGCCACAGATTCGCGCAGCCAGTAAACTGCCTGCTTGAAATTGTCGTGCTTGTATTCCAGAAGGGCAATTTCGTACAGAATCTGATCCTGAAAATCCACGTTTTTATCGTCGCGGAGCATTCTTTTTAGGCTGCGGAAGATTTTCTTGGTGTCGTCTTCCCCTTGCTGGTTTTCGATCAGAAGCCGCACAGACTGGATTTTCGCATTGAAAATGATGCCGTAATCCGTGTTCATGCGGGTCACCTTGCGGTAATGTTCGTAGGCGCGGGCAAATTTTCCCTGCTGGGCATACATTTGGGCGAGGAAAAAGTGTACCCGGGCACGGTTGATCCTGCCACGGAAATTTTTGAGATTTTTTTGCAGGATTTTGCTGGCGCCTTCATAATCCTTTTCCTTCATGAGCATGGTGGCTTCGAGCAAAGCCAGTTCGCCCTGCTGACGCTTTTTGAGGTCCATTTTGGAAATTTCCTCATCAATCAGTTTGCGGGCCATGGGACCGCGGTCGCTCATGAAATAGGTTTTGGCCAGCCAGATTTTGACGTCGGGAATGATCCTGGATTTGGGCCAGGTTTTGATGATATATTCAAAATTGGTGGAGGCCAGGAAATAATCCTTTTTGTAAAACCAGTTTCTACCAATCAGAAAGCGGCAATTGTCGATCCAGACATTCTTGTCCTGATCGTGCTTGTAGATGGCTGTTTCAGCCTTTTCAATGGACTGATCAAAGTTGCCGTAGGCTGCAGAAGCAGATTGCTCGTCGCCGAAATACAAAATGGGCACAAAGCCCTCAGGGGGCACTTTGAAGGAGCCTTCAATCTGCAAAACGCCTTCTTTCCAAACGCGTTCACCGTTGTAATACCAGTTAAAAAGGGTGGTTGTCCTGTGATAGGTACGGGAAACCAGATTTTTTCGCTGTTTTCCACAGGAAAAGAAGGTCAGCGATATGACCAGAAGTCCCAGAAAATATGTATTTTTGTATTTCAACGAATTAAAAACGCGGTTGATCAAATAAAATTATAAGCTGCAAGTTAGCATTAATGTAGCTGACTTAAAGGGCAAAAATAAATTCATACCCTTGCAAATATACTGAATTTAGCGAATCAAGCCGAAAACCTATGTGGGAGAAAATCCAGGCCAGGTTTAAAAAGAAATACAGAGTTCAGTTCATAGACCACGAGTCCCTGGGCCAGTCCCGCCTGCTTATAGTGCGGCCTGTCCTGTTATGGATTCTGTTTAGTGCTTTTTGCCTTGCCGTAATCGCAGGCACAGCCTCTACCATTATTTACACTCCGTTCATTCGTGAAGCCATTCCCGGCTACACCAACCCCGAACTGGAAGAAAAATACGCTGTTCAAAAAGATCAGGTGGCCCGTCTGGAAGCCCAGGTTAGTCACCAGGATTCTATGCTGAACAGCCTCAGAATCGTATTTGGAGATGCAGACGGGTCCTTCAATTTGCCGGGGACGCACCAGGAAATCGCAGAGGCCAACGAGGCCAATAACTACGACTATCCCAATCCCGAGGAACACCCGCATTTTCAGGACAGCGATGGCGCAGGCGTTCCTGAAGGCCAGCCACAGCCCCGTGAGCTTGTGGGGTATAAGACGGTCAAAGGCGTGCCCAATCTGCTGCCGCCCGTCAACGGGATCGTGACCAATGCATTCAAAGCCGCCAACAGCCATTTTGGGGTGGACATCGTGGCCGACGAAAAGGCCCTGATCCTGAGTGTGGCTGATGGTTTTGTGATTTTTTCAGAATACAGCAACCAAACGGGTTATGTGATTGGTATCCACCATGGCAATAACCTGGTCTCTTTCTATAAACATAACAGCCAGATTTATAAAAAAGTTGGATCCAAAGTTTTCGCGGGCGAAGCGATTGCGGTGATTGGAAATTCGGGTGAAAATTCAACCGGACCCCACCTTCATTTCGAATTGTGGTATCAGGGCCAGCCCGTTGACCCAAATGAGTACATGATTTTAAATTAAAAATTTGTATGTTAGGAAATAACAAGTCTAAAGGGAATCAAACCATGTCAACTGAAAACGTTCTGAATACAATCTCGAAAGGTACCGTCATCGTGGGGAATATCACCACCAAGGGGGATATTCGGGTTGAAGGAAAGATTATCGGAACGGTGACCTGCAATTCCAAGCTGGTGATCGGGGAGAATGGTTATGTGGAAGGGAATGTGGACGCCAGAAATGCAAATATTTCGGGGGAAGTGAAGGGGACGGTTGTGATTCGCGAACTCCTGCAACTGCACGAAAAGGGAAGGATCGTGGGAGACATTTACACCCAGAAACTGGCGGTACAGATTGGCGCTTCCTTTTCGGGATCCTGCCGCATGGGCGCTGAAGCCAAATCTGTGCTTGACAAAGCCCCTGAGAACGTAGAAGAAGTAATCGAAAGGGAAGCCGGCAAAATTCAGAGCATTGTCGGCAATAATGGTCGCGCCAATAAACCCTCTCCGCTCGCCTCGATTGAAAAAACCGCCGTCAACCAATAAATCACCCCAGCCGTCAGCTCACCACGAGTATCTCAGATGGGTTGGGTTGGGCTTCCAACTGGTCGCATTCATTGGTCTTTTTTCCTTTGGAGGCTGGTACCTCGACAAATGGGTTGGAAATCAAACCCCCTGGTTTACCCTCGGGCTGGCAATCAGCAGTATCATCATGGCCATGGTTTGGCTTGTTGTAAAATTTTCCCGAAAATCCTGACCTGACATGAAGCCCATCAAATTTGCCGCCTTACACCTGGGATTAACCGCCGTTCTGCTCGTTCTGGCCTGGTTTTTGGTCAGCTCTGATCCGGGTCCACGCGAAGCGAAATTTTCCCTGATCGCCATTTCCATCACTTCCCTCACCAGTCTCATAGGTTATTTTATCGTCTATAATTCCCTGGAAAGTAATCCCAAAATGTTTACGGGTTACCTCATGGGAAGTGTATTCATTAAAATGTTCACTGGCATTGCGGGAATATTTCTCGTTTCCTGGAAAATATCTGAAATGGCCATTCCCTTTGCGGTCAGTTTTCTGGGGGCTTACCTGGTATTCACTGGTCTGGAGGTTTTTTTCCTGATGAAAAAAGCCAGAGAAAGCTAAAAAACCGCCCGGCAAGCCGGACGGTTTCTGAAAGCAATTGAAAATTGAGATCAGGAATTCAAACTGATTCCATCCACCACAAACATGATTTTCAAAGGAGCAGAACTGCTCCATTCGATCCGGTCGAAATCTTCGACGTTGGTAGCCATGTACTGGATTTCATTGACCCACAAATCGCTGGGTTTGCAAATGTACATGCGAACGGTGTAGCGATAAGATCCTGGCACGTTGTTGGGATAGGTGTACTGGGAGCTGATGCCCCACCCCTGGGTGGAGGTGGAGGTTTCGCTCAGGCTCAGGTTGTATTCAAACCCTGCGGTCAACGCGCCTGAGGTGGACTCACCCAAACCAAACAAAGAAACCTCTTCTCCATAACCCACCCCGACATACAGGCTGGACTGAATGATAAGCCCGATGGAAGAGAAAACTTCCTGAATCTGGGAATAGCTGGGCTGGGAGCCTCCGTTGGGAGAAATGGTGAATTCCAGGTAGTTCATGCCAGGGGAAATCTCCACTGCATTGGGGGAAATCACGTTTTCAATGTAATTGGTGGCGTAACCCTCATCAAAAAGGGCCTGGATGTTGGAGGGAAGCGCATTATACCTGGCCGCCATGGTCGCATTGATGTTGGTCTCTGAGTAGGACTGGATATCTCCCGGGTTGGCGGTGAACACATCATAAGTACCCGAGGTGGCATAACTTCCCATGCCCGGAACGGGGACCAGCGAGTTGAAAAGCGGGGCCGAAACTCCATTGACCGCGGAACCATTCATGCCATAAAATACCGCCGCAGTCTGGCCAATGGTAAGCAGGGTATGGCCGTCGAACCTTCCTTTGGTGCTGACCTGGTTTTGACCGTTTTGTCCCATCACGATGCCCGTATTCATGGACCAGCCAGTCAGGGATTTGGTCAGTTCTGTGTTGGAAAAGGAAGAGGAAGGGCCAGTGGAGAAATCTTCATTCAGGGCGGGTCCCAGGCCTTTGGTGGTGCTCAGGCTTCCTTTGATGCCAAAGAGAATCTGATAATTTCCCTGAACGGAGTTGCTGGTTTCGCTGGTGGCGCCGTAAGTATAGGAAATCACGGTTTCCCCGGGTATTTTGGAGCCAATGTTTTGATTGGGGAAGGGAAATGGATCGAAAATCATACTCAGGGTATAATTGTTTCTCACACTTTCGAGAGGAACCATGGAGCTGTAATTGGGGATCACGTAGGAAGTCCCGTATTCACCCACCTGACACTGAATCGGGTACCCATTATTGGACTTGCTGCCATCTGCATACAGAACAAACTGGTAGGCCACATAGGTGGTGCAATTATTGAAATCGTGGATGTCACCCTCATTATTGGCCAGAGTCCGTGTACCCGTTCCCTGATTTCCCAGCAGGAAAAAAGTGGTGATTGGCATTTGGCTGTCCCGGGTCCCGCCAAAAATATTTCCCATAGTGCCCCAGCTGAGGTTTGGCTTGGCTCCACTGGCAAATGACTGGAAAGTATTGAGGGTGCAATACTGCAGGTCGTGACTGGAGTCATTGGTGGCGCAGATACCGTAAATTCTCCCCGCCGGGTCCCTGCTTACTGTAAATCCGCGCGAACAGGACACGGTATCCATGCCAAAGCCATCGCTGGAACTGTTGGAGGTGGGGTTGCCGTTTTCATCAATGGGTACAATGATTGCTTTCGCCTCGTTGTGTTTGGAAGAATAAAGGGATGCCACCAGGTAATTTCCGTCTGAACCCTGGCTAAACCAATTGGTGCTGATGGCAAAGTAGGTTGAATCAACGCTTTTGCTGTAAGTGGATGGATCCAGTTTCAGTCCTTCCGTGCCTTGCCAGAGATTATTGGTGGTATCTAATGCGGCAGGATCGAAAATTGCAGTATGAATTAAACTGCTGGAAGTATTGAACCAATTGAGGGCAATTTTGTCCCCGAATACGTTGGCACAAATGCTTGAGCTGGTGGTAAGGTTGGTGGTGCTGTTGCCATCGAGGGTGGTGAGTTGGATTGCGGTAGCCGACCAGGTGGAAAGACCGTCAAAAGATGCGGCATAAACCTGATTATTGTGGGTATCCGTCCAGAAAAACCACAAATTACTGGAGGTCGCAACCACAGCAGGGCAAAATTTCGTAACAAAATTTGCCTTGTTCGAGTTGCTAACCTTGCTGTTGAGTTGGTAATCAGACCACTTGCTGGAGGAAGTGACGCCGTTGTAGTCGCCAGTGCTCTGAATTCCCGAAACATCGCAGGTGCAGATCTTGAGCTTGTTATTTGAATCTGGCACGAAATAATAGAGCGTACTTCCCAAAACGGCAATTGATCCTCCCTGGGCTGCTTTGCCTACTCCTGGGTTAAATTCTCCCGTACTGGTGGATGCTTTTGTTGAGGTTGATGATGACATATTGGTTTTTCTTTAAGGTGATGAAATGAATTTTACCCTTTATCCCACCCTGCGCGGAATGTTACCCCTTGCAGAAAATTTTTTTTGAGAAAAATCAGAACCTGAAAACTGCCACCATTACCATGAGACTGCAGTTTGGCGTGGATTAAAATCATTCCCTTCAGACTCATTGATCTTTCCTTATCTTTGCCAACGGAAAAGAGAATTGAGTTAATCCTCAATTCCCGCTCCCACCAATTGCTCAACCTGTTGCAATACTTATGAATATTCGCAAAGAGGATGCCCTCAGTTATCACAGCCGGGCCCCCAAAGGAAAAATCGGGGTGGAATCGTCCAAACCCGTTTCCACCCAGAGAGACCTTTCGCTTGCTTACAGCCCGGGCGTAGCCTATCCCTGTCTGGAAATCGCCGCCAATAAAGAGGCTGTTTACGATTACACGATCAAAGGAAACCTGGTAGCCGTTTTGACCAACGGTACAGCCGTGCTGGGACTGGGAAATATCGGCCCTGAAGCGGCCAAACCCGTGATGGAGGGCAAAGGAGTGCTTTTCAAGAAATTTGCGGGAATTGACGTATTCGACATAGAGATCAGCGCCAATACTGTGGAAGAATTTATCATGGTGGTCAAGGCCCTGGAGCCCACCTTTGGTGGCATCAACCTGGAAGACATCAAAGCGCCCGAGGCTTTTGAAATTGAGCGCAGGCTACGGGCCGAGATGAATATTCCCATCATGCACGACGACCAGCACGGAACGGCCATCATTTCTGCCGCGGCCCTGGTCAATGCCCTGCAACTGGCTAAAAAGAAAATTTCCAACGCCAAATTCGTGGTCAGCGGGGCGGGTGCAGCTGCACTTTCCTGTTGCAATCTGTACCTTGAAATGGGAGCCCGCCGCGAAAATATTTACATGTTTGATGTGGATGGCTTCATTCACCTGGGCCGCAAGGACCTCGATCCTTATCGCAAGGAATACGCCCATCCCGCAGACAAAGAAATCACTCTGCTGGAAGCTTTTACTGATGCAGATGTGTTTTTGGGCCTGTCAGCCGGGGGGATTATTGGGCAGGAACTGATCAAAGTAATGGCGCCCGATCCCATTGTGCTGGCCCTGGCCAATCCCGAACCTGAAATCAAGCCCGAACTGGTGCACGCCGTGCGCAAGGATGCGATCATGGCCACAGGCCGCAGCGATTATGCCAACCAGGTCAATAATGTGTTAGGCTTTCCCTACATTTTCCGCGGGGCCCTCGACGTTCGCGCCTCAGAAATCAATGAGGCCATGAAAGTGGCCGCTTCGCGGGCTTTGGCTGAACTGGCTCATGAGCCAGTTCCTGAGGAGGTAAACATTGCTTACTCTGAAAGAAATCTCAAATTCGGGCGCGAATACCTCATTCCCAAACCCATGGACCCCCGCCTGATTACCCGCATCAGTGTGGCAGTAGCGCGGGCCGCGATGGAGTCGGGGGTGGCCCGCAAACCCATTGCCAGTTTTTCAGAATATGAAATTCAGTTGCAGGAACGGGTGGGATTGTATGAAGGTCTGACCCGCAGAATCATTCAGAAAGCCCAGAAAAATCCCAAAAGGGTGGTTTTTGCCAATGCTGACACCTATAAAATACTAAAAGCCGCCCAGATCATTCACGACGAACGCATCGCCACTCCAGTATTGCTGGGAAATAAAAAGCGCATTGCCGAACTGATTGAGGAAAATGACCTTGACCTGGGCGACATTTCCATCGTGGATCCGCTGAAAGAGGACATTCAGGCCGAATTATACGGACGTCACCTCTACGAAAAGCGCAAGCGCAAGGGCCTTACCCTCCACGATTCCATCAAACTGATGCGCGACCGCAACTATTTTGGAATCATGATGACGGAAGTTGGGGTGGCAGATGCCTTTATCTCGGGACTGACCAAAAACTATCCCACCTGTATCCGCCCGGCGCTGCAGGTGATCGGGCGCCAGAAAGGGGCGAAACTGGTGGCAGGCATGCACATTCTCAAAACCAATAAAGGTCCATTCTTCTTTGCAGACACCACCGTCAATAAAAATCCAACCGCGGAGGACCTGGTGGAAATTGCCCGTCTGTCGGCCCAGGCCATTCAATCCCTGAACATCGTGCCGCGCATTGCCATGGTCTCCTACTCCAATTTTGGCAGCAATATTGACCAGAATACAGAGCCCATTATCGAGGCAACCCGCATACTGCAGGATCGCTACCCCAACCTGATCGTGGATGGCGACATTCAGGCAGATATTGCCCTGCGCAAGGACATTCTCAAAGAGAATTACAGTTTCAGCCAGCTGGCCGACCAGGGAGCCAATACCTTTATTTTCCCTAACCTGATGGCCGGCAACATTGCCTACAAGCTCATGGAAGAGCTTGGCAATGCCGAACTGATCGGACCTGTGGTCCTGGGCATGAAAAAACCCGTTCACATTCTGTCTCTCGGCAGTTCGGTCCGGGACATTGTCAATATGACCGCCATTGCCGTGGTGGACGCTCAAACCAAACCCAAAGACTGATGATTGCCTATCTCAACGGAAAACTTGCCCACAAAGAACCCACTTTTGTCATCATTGAAGTGGGAGGAATCGGGTACGAGGTGAAAATTTCCCTGAACACCTATTCAAAAATCGGGAATAATGAAGCCGTGAAGCTGCATACCTACTTCATGGTCAAGGAGGATTCTCATACCTTATTTGGATTTTCCAGCCTGGCTGAGAAAAACCTGTTTATCCAGCTGATTTCAATTTCCGGGGTGGGGGGAAATACGGCCCTGACCATTCTGTCGAGCATCAGCCCCCAGGAACTGGAGAGAGCCATTCAAATGGAAGATCTGGGTCTGCTCAAGCGGGTCAAAGGCATTGGGGCCAAAACTGCTGGCCGCATTATCCTCGAACTCAAAGGAAAGCTCAAGCTGGAATCAGACGAAACGTCGGGCAGCGCCATGGGTCCCCTGCGCCTCGAATCCGTGCAGGCGCTGATTGCCCTCGGGTTTAGCAAAGCTGACAGCGAAAAACGGGTGGACAAGATCATGAGCGAGCAGGGCGATGGCGTCACTATCGAGCAGATCATCAAACTGGCCCTCCGCTCCAACTGATCCGTTTCCAATAAAATCCCCGGACGAGCGTTAGTTTAGGGCAATTTATTTTCCATGCACGAAACAGTGACCGTTAGGGTGGTATTTTTTACCTTTCGCGTCTATGCGGCTTTGATTATATTTGTATTCAATGTAAATTTGATCCTTCATTAAAAAAGACAATTCAACTCATTCAGCCTATCGAATAGATTCTTTACCCGCCATTTTTCATCATTTTAAACTAAATTTGGCCCCCTTAAACTAAAGGTAAAGAATTCGTTTTGTCTAACTACGCAATAGCCATAATCGTTTCCTTGTTCTCATCCCTCTTCGTGATGAAGACAGACTCCTTCATGGGAAAAAAGCCTGTGAAGAAAACGAACTCCCGTACGGATTCGACTGCCCTTTCCTTCCTCAATCCCGTCTATCCTGTGGATTCGCCCCCAGGGCACAATCCGGGAGCAGGAGATCCCGCCACCCAGGGTGGAGGCACATTTCAACTGAATCCCCCTTCCAATTACCAAACCATTTATGACCTGGATGACGACAGCGACGGCTTCAACATCCACGAGCAGGTGGGCGGAATTGATGTAAAACCCCCGTCATACCTTTCCATGGAAGATTACATGGAAATTCGCCGCCAGCAGGGCATGAAAGATTACTGGAAAACCAAGCAGGGAAATACCAATGACGATGGCAAACCTGCAGGTCTGGGCTTCACCATACCTGTAAACGATCCCAAACTGAACGATATATTTGGAGGTGGCGCGGTGGAAATTCGTCCCAATGGAACGGCTTTGCTGGAATTCTCCATGGACATGAACCGCATGAAAAACCCTTCGTTGCCTCTGCGTCAGCAACGTACCGCCAACTTCAACTTTGATCAGCAGATCCAGTTGAACGTAGTGGGAAAAATCGGGAATAAACTGCGCCTCAATGCCAACTGGGATACAGAAGCCACCTTTGACTTTGAAAACCAGTTCAAAATCCAGCATAATGGCTCTGAAGACGAGATTCTGCAGACCATTGAAGCAGGTAATGTGAGCCTTCCCCTGAAAGGATCGCTGATTCAGGGTGGACAAAACCTGTTTGGGATCAAAGTCGCCATGAAATTTGGTCCCGTGCTCGTGACGGCCATCGCCTCACAACAGAAAGGTAAGACTCAATCTGTAAACGTAGAAGGTGGATCGCAGGTTACAGATTACGAAAAAAGGGCCGACGACTACGACGACAACCGTCACTTTTTTATGGCTCACCATTTCCGCAGCCGTTACGATTATGCCCTGGAAAACCTTTCCAACATCAATTCAGGCTACAGAATCACCCGTATTGAAGTCTGGCAGACCAACTCCAATAACGCTTCCATCGTCAACAACCGTAACGCAGTGGGCTTTCTGGATTTGGGTGAACAGGAATTGCAAAAGACTCCTGATAAAGGAATTGGAAACGTATTCAATCCCAAATTTCAAAACAGCGCCAAGTCCCCCTATTACCCCGACAACGACGTCAACACCCTCTATCAGCTGCTGACGACCGATCCCAACGTACGGAAAAAGTCCAAAATTGATGCCTTCCTCGGGGATTCCATCAATGGTTTGGGCATGGTGAACGGGGTGGACTACGAGAAAGTGGAAAACATGCGCATGCTGCAGCAGGGTCAGGATTACACCTTCCACCCACAGTTGGGATATATCTCTCTCAACTCGCAGTTGCAACCCAACCAGGTGCTGTTTGTGGCCTACCAGTATATGGTAAATGGTCAGACTTTCCAGGTGGGTGAATTTTCACAGGACAAGCCCGTGGAGCAAAACGAATTGCTTTATCTCAAAATGCTGAAGCCGTCCTCCGTGCAGCCTACCTATAATGGAGTGGCCTACCCGGGTTGGGACCTGATGATGAAAAACATCTACAACATTGGCGGTTTTGGGTTGCGTCCGGATAATTTCGACTTCCAGATTTACTACCAGTCGCCCACCAGCGCAGGTGACCGTACGGTATTGCCAGGTTCGCCCATCAAAGATGTGCCCCTGCTTCAGGTGTTCAACGTGGACAAACTCACCAATAACAGCACCCCCAGCCCCGACAACAAATTTGACTTTATTGAAGGCGTGACCATCATGGCCGACAAGGGAATGATTATTTTCCCGGTCATTGAGCCCTTTGGGGATTTTCTGGTGAAGAAAATGGGAGGCGGGGCCGAAGATTCTGCCACTTACGCCTTCCCCCAACTCTATCGCAAAACCAAAATGGATGCGCAGCAACTGCACCAGGATGTGGACCGCTACGTATTCAAGGGATCCTATAAATCTGCCAGCAGTTCAGACATTTCACTCAATGCCCTCAACATCACCCAGGGTTCAGTGGTGGTAACTGCCAACGGGATGACCCTGCAGGAAGGAACAGATTATCAGGTGGATTACCAGATCGGGCGGGTCAAAATTCTGAATCAGGGTCTGCTGACCTCTGGTCAGCAGATCAGGGTAACCTTTGAAACCAATACCCTCTTTGGTATCCAGTCCAAAACCCTGGTGGGTACCCGTTTTGACTTCAACTTCAACAAAGACATTCAGTTGGGAGCCACCGTGCTTCACCTCAATGAACGTCCCCTTACCAACAAAATCAACATTGGGGATGAGCCCATTTCCAATACCATTGTGGGTGCAGACGTGGTGTTGCGCAAGGAATCCAACCTGCTGACCAAGTGGGTGGACAAGCTGCCACTTATTCAGACCAAGGAAATTTCCAGCATCACAGGAGCGGGCGAAGTGGCAGGTCTGCTGCCCGGCCACCCCAATTCCATCGCGGTGAAAGACGAAAATGGCAATGTGGAGGAGGGAATTGCTTATCTGGACGACTTTGAGAGCGCCAAAACTCCTTTTGACCTCTCTGGAAACAGGACCTGGTTCCTGGCTTCTTTCCCCGGAAATAACGGAAATAACGACCTTTACGATCCGTCGCTGGTGTATGCCAATACACGCTCAAGTGGATTTTCCCGTGCGAAACTTGCCTGGTACAGCATTGATCCCAACTTCTACTATGGCAACACAGTGGCTGATTTTCCCGACGATGACCTGAGCAACCACTACACCCGCCAGGTAGGTCCCCAGGAAATTTTCCCGAAAAAAGACGTGGTGGTAGGCGATAACCTGCTGCGCACCCTCGATTTGCACTACATTCCCACCCAGCGTGGACCTTATAACTACGTAACTGATCCCTCCAAGCTCAAGCAAAACGGGCTCATGAAACGTCCTGATGAGAACTGGGCCGGGATCATGCGTAAAACCAATGCCAGCACGGACTTTGAGGCCAGCAACTACGAATTCCTTGAATTCTGGCTGCTTGATCCCTTCATTGATAATCCCAGCAACGACGGGGAACTGTTTATCAACCTGGGAAAGGTCAGTGAGGACGTACTGCCTGATGGTGGCCGCGCGGTGGAAAACGGACTTCCTGAAAAAGGGGACTACTCTACCACGGATACCACAGATTGGGGTATTGTACCCAAAACTCCTCCCACCACGCCAGCTTTCAGCAACGACGTGGAAGCCCGTTCCTACCAGGATGCAGGTCTTGACGGGGTCAGGGACGAGGACGAACCCGCTTTCTTCAAGGATTTTTTGGATTCACTGCAGAACGTAATTACGGCCAATGCCTTTGCCAGTGTGGCCGCTGACCCTTCAAACGACAACTATAAATATTTCAGGGGCGATGACTATGACGCCGTACAGGCGGGCATTCTGGAGCGCTACCTCAATGTCAACGGCACGGAAGGCAACACGCCTGCGGGTAATGAGGCCAGCCAGAACGGATATTCCACCCAGGGCTCGGCTAACCCCGATACAGAAGACCTTAACGGTGACCTGACCCTTAACAAAACGGAGCGTTACTGGGAATACCGCATCAAACTCAGCAAAAGCGAACTCGAAAACCTGTCAGGATTTGCGGTGGACAAGCGGGTGGCTGAAGTGGAATTGCCCAATAAGAGCAAGGAAAAAGTTTCCTGGTATCAGTTCAGGATTCCACTTTCCTCAGGTACCTCCATCAACAACATCACCAACTTCAAATCCATTGACTTCGTCAGGATGTACCTGACCGGGTTTGAGGATGATGTAATCCTGCGTTTTGGAAAACTGCAACTCGTGTCCACCAGCTGGAGGACTTATAAAGATTACCTGGGCAAAGAAGACGAGATCATCAATGGCGGCCCCAATGAT
The DNA here is from genome assembly GCA_020635905.1 of Bacteroidia bacterium. GTDB lineage: Bacteria > Bacteroidota > Bacteroidia > J057 > JADKCL01 > JACJYV01. Next base: position 27,687 of record JACJYV010000002.1, on the reverse strand, counting down.
CCCCTCACCAGCTTCCAGATTGGAACAGTGAACATTGAGGAAAACAGCGAGAAATCTCCCTTCCCATACGTGGTTCCCCCGAACGTACTGCGCCAGCAGATCGTGGGTGGTATCCAGCAGCAGGGCGTACTGCAAAACGAGCAGGCCATGGTGCTCAAATCATGCTACCTGCAGGATGGAGATGCCCGGGCCGCTTACAAGTTGCTGCCCCAGCGATTTGACTTGCGCTCCTATAAGCGGGTGAAACTGTGGGTGCACGCTGAGCCAGGCGATCCTGATGATGCCATCACCTCCAACTTCCAGAACAAAGGAGATGCATCCTTCTTCATTCGTCTGGGGACGGACAATAATGAAAACTACTACGAGTACGAAATTCCCCTGACTCCTCCTGATGCAGGAATCTATGGATCCACCATCAACACGGATGTGTGGCTGCAGGAGAACCAGATTGACTTGGTGATGGACTGGCTCAACCTGGCCAAAAGCGCCCGCACCAAGCAAAGCGTGGACCAGGGAAAACCTGAGATTGTGACCGCCCGCTGGGGTGAGGAACTGGACGTGATTCTCCAGGATTACATCAACTCAGGACAGGAAGTAAGCCGTCCCGGCCATAAAATATATGTACGGGGGACGCCCAAACTGAGCGAAGTGCGCACCATGATGGTGGGCTTGCGTAACCCCGACGATGGCAACGGACCCATTTGCGTGGAAACCTGGGTCAACGAGTTGCGGGTGGTTGATTTTAACGAAAAAGCAGGGATGGCGGCAACTGCCAGGGTCAACATCAAACTGGCCGATCTGGGTAACATCTCTGCCTCAGGCCTGCACCGTACTCCTGGCTTTGGCGGACTGGAGCAGCGCATCAATGCCCGCAGCCGCGAATTTGTGGACCAGTACGACGTATCCGCCAACCTGAATATGGGTAAATTCTTTCCCACGAAATGGGGTATTGAATTGCCTGTATATGCAACCTATGGCGAGCGGGTGGTGAATCCCCAGTTCAATCCCCAGGAAACGGACGTGCTGAAAAACGATTACCTGACCCTCTTCAACGAGAATAACGGGGACCGCGACTCAGTAAAACAATCCCTGCAAACCTACCAGCGTAACCGCAGTATTTCCCTCAATAACATTCGCAAAACCCGGGTGCAGGCCAAACCTGGTGCCAATACCAACCGTCCAGGTCCGCCCAAAGAGGAGGGAAGTAAAGGCACGGAAGACAAGAAAAAAGATAATAAGCCCCGTCAACCCCGCTTCTGGGACGTGGAAAACTTTGCCGTGAGCTTCTCTGTGAGTGAGGTTTTCTCCCGTGATTACCAGATCGAGTCAAGGTATCAGGTTAATCACAGGGCCTCTATCCAGTACAGTTACAACTTCAAACCCAAGTTGATTCAGCCCTTCAAAAAGTGGAAAGCCAAGAATCCCATTTCTTCCTTTAACTTCTACCTGGGGCCCAAATCTTTGTCCATGGACATCAGCGGCAACCGTAGTTTTGAAGAGAATAATTACCGTTCACCTGCACCCGGACAGAAGCCGCTGGCGACCAATTATTTCCGCAATTTCATCATCAACCGCAATTACCGCCTGCGTTGGGATTTGACCAAGAGTCTGAGCTTCAACTTCAACGCCTCCAACACAGGGCGGGTGGATGAACCTCTGCGGGATATTTATGTGCGGGATACCATTCTGCCCAATGGCAACCTGCGGGTAGCCAATAACGACTCCATCTGGGACAACCTGCTGAGCTTTGGACGCCGCAGTCTGAGCCACAAGTTTGATACCCTGGGTAATTTCAGGGGGTTGTACCAGAATGGAAAGGATCACCTGATCAACATGGGTCGTACCACGACCTACAACCATTCGCTCACCGTGAATTATGTGTTGCCCTTCGACCAGTGGAAATTCACCAAATGGATCAGTGGTACCGTGAATTATAACGGCTCCATGAACTGGACGGCCGCACCCGACAACCTGCCAACCATCGGGAACACCCTGGGCAACCAGCGGGGTATTCAGGGTAACGTAAGGTTGAACATGAACAACTTCTACAGCCTGATTCCCGGGGTGAAAAACTGGGTGGATGCGGGCCAGCAAGGCGGGCGGCGTAACACGCCGGCCACCAAGCCCAAACCTACGGTTAAAAATGAAAAGGAAGAATCTGATACCACCAAGGCAGATCCTTTTTACTTCCTCAAACTGGCAGGCAAGGAACTGGTCAATATCATTGCCAGCGTCAAAAACGTGGACCTGACCTACAACCTGACCAACAGTACCCTCCTTCCTGGTTATCTGCCCAATACGGACAACTTTGGGATGGATTTTAACCACTATTATTATGTGGACCCGGGTACTGCCTCCACGGACAGCTTTTTCAAATCAACCATTATTCCACCTGGGTACGACTTTCTGGCGGGTTGGCAGGTTGACCGAAATGTGCTCCTCGACCGCGGCACCAACCAGGGCTGGCTCTCCCGAGATCCCAGACTTTCGGCCTCATTTGCCCAAACCATGAATGAGCAGCTGACCGGCCGCACCTCTATGACCCTGTTCAAAAACCTGAAAATTGACCTGAACGTCAATAAATCCAGGTCAGAGAATTACAACAGTCTCATTCGCTTTGACGATACCACTTCCCACCACGTGATGGACAACCAGCTGCTGACGGGTCAGTATCAGATTTCCTACATTTTTATGGGAACTGCTTTTGAACCCAATAAAGTGGATGACCCCTTCTCCAAAGCCTGGCAGGAATTCAGCAATAATCGCAGTGTGATCTCCAATCGTCTGGGAGCACGCCAGGATGCAGACGGGATTGTTGACCCCGAAATCAATGCTTCCAATACCCTGGTAAACAGCATTTACCGCAATGGCTACACAGGATCTTCCCAGGATGTACTGATTCCTGCCTTCCTTGCAGCCTATGGGCCAGGAAAGGCTTCCAGTATCGGCCTGACCGCCTTCCCGGCCTTGCCGCTGCCCAACTGGCAGGTAAACTGGAACGGATTACAGAACCTGCCCGGCCTGAAAAAAGTATTTAACCAGATCACCCTCAAGCACGCTTACCGCGGCTCTTACTCAGTGGGAAGTTATTCCTCCAACCTCAAATTCCAGGAATTTTCAGAAGTCGGCAACCAGCGCTACACCCTGGAGAAAAATTACCTCCTGAGCCCGGATACGACCATTGATGTCTGGAACTACCAATCTCAGAATATCATTCAGACCATCAGCATCACGGAAAGCTTTGCTCCGTTGGTGGGGGTAAACATGACCTGGAATAACGGATTGAGCACAGGATTTGATTACAAAACTTCCCGTAACCTCAATTTCAACCTGGTGAGCGCCCAGTTGAATGAGACCCGCACCCAGGACGTGACCCTGTCTCTGACCTGGCGCAAAGACAAGCTCAACAAGACCCTCCATCTGTTTGGCCGCGACATCAACCTGAAAAACAGCCTGAATGCACGTCTGGAAATGACCATTCGCGACCGCAAAACCCGTAACCGCAAGCTGGATTCTCAAGAAACCCAGGGTCTGAACGGAGGTAACTTCACCTTCATTCTGAAGCCAACCATCGATTACACGGTGAATCAGCGCATGAACGTCATGTTGTTCCTGGAGCAAAACGTGAACCGTCCCTACATTTCAACTTCCTTCCCCACCTCCTTTACCAGTGTGGGATTCAGGATCAGGTTTACCCTCCAGTAAATCTGAATTACATAAAACTGCAAGAGGCCGCAAATACTTTTTGTGGCCTTTTTGTTTGGTGGAAGGTGGAAAAAGCGTAGCTTAATGCCCTGAAACAGTCCAAAACAGGACCTTTGAATCCAACTTAACCCATTTACGATGAAAACATTATTTCTGACTTTGTTAGTCGCTGGCTTATTGCCTTGTTTTTCCTTTGCCCAGGACGTTATTCAGATGAAAAACGGGGACGAAGTGAAAGCCAAAATCATGGAAGTAGGCCCCGATGTGATCAGGTACAAAAAGGAATCTTATCTGGACGGACCTGATTATGTAGTAAAGAAAAGCCAGATCAGCCAGATACGGTATGGCAATGGCGAAACGGAGGATTACGGAAAAGTGGTGGAAGATGTAAAGGAAAAAAAGCAACAGGAAACACCCGAATACGGAAAGAATATCATTTCTGTAAATCCTTTGAATGTGGTTTTTTCAACGGGCACCATTTCCTATGAAAGGATTATTTCTCAGGGGAAAATGGGAATAAAAGTCCCGATTGAGTATGGCTGGGCAGCCCGTTATGCCGCCGCAGGCTGCCACCTGAATTTCTATCCCTTTGGGCAACAAAGGTGGAGTTATTACCTGGGGCCCGCCTTGTACGGAGGGTTAATTGATTACACAAAAATTTCAGGATGGACCACCCGAACTGTCCAGGTAACAATTTTGGGCGCCTATTTCAATAATGGAGTTTCATTTATGGCGACCAAAGGGTTTTACATGGGAGCAAACGCAGGTATTGGCGCAACGGGTCTGATTAATGCAGAACCCAAACCCCTCGTAGGGGTGGGTTACATTGTAGGCCTCCATTTTGGCGGACGCTTCTAACCCTTCAGACTCATGGTCTGAATAATTAAAAATGGCTGGAAGGCTGTTTGGTGGAGGGTAAACTCTCTTCACTTTTCAGCCTTTGCAGCAAAAATTTGAATAATTGCCTATCTTTAATGATAACAGGCAATTCATGAAAATTCGTACAGGCATTATCCTTTTGCTGATTGCTTTTTCCATTCAGGGAAAAGCCCAGCTTTTCACGGAGGATTTTGGCACAGCATTCGGCAATATCAGTACGGTAAAATGGCCTACGGCCTGCCGGGGCGGGAGCGCCAGTTCATTCAATACCTCCGTAGGAGGTTGTGCGGGAGCAGGGGATTACGAGTACAGCCTGAGCGGATTGGGAAGTTATGTCACCACCCAGGCCATCACCATTCCTGCCGCGGGCTACCAACTGACATTCAGTTACGCTTTTAACCTCACCTTCAGCTTTCCTGCGGTGGAGATTCGCACAGGTGCCACCTGTGGCACCACTTTGCAGCAAACGGTTACCCTCACCAATACCTCTGGCGCCTGTACGCCCCAATCTGTAAGCCTGAGCGCCTACGCGGGCCAGACCATTTACCTGCGTTTCAGGTCCAATACCAGCTCTGCCACCTTCTACTTCGACGATGTGGTCGTGGATGTGGGCGGCGGAGGTGGCCCCACCTGCCTGCTGGATGAAAATTTTGGTACGGCCTTCACCAGCATAGATGCCACCAACTGGCCTTCGGCCTGTCGCATCAATTCCCCCAGCAGCTTCAATACCAGCACAGGTCCCTGCTCTGGCGCCAGCGATTACGCCTATGCCATGAGCGGGTTTGTGTCCGTGACCACCTTGGCCCTGGCCATTCCCTCCACGGGATTCACCCTGGACCTGAATTACTCCTTCAACCAGACTTTTTCCCTGCCAACCATTCAGGTGCGTACGGGAGCCAGCTGTGGCACCTCTCTGGTTCAGACCCTGACCCTGCCCAATACGGGCGGGGTGTGCAGCCCATATTCCGCCAATCTGGATGCCTACGCCGGGCAAACCATTTACCTGAGATTTACCTCCAATTCCTCCTCCCAAACTTTTTACCTGGATGATATAAAGGTCTGTGGAAATTCATCTGCTTCTTTCAAGGTGAAATGGGCGGATAATTTCAACGACAACGATCTGCTGCTCGACTTTTTGGGCAATGACGGGGACGAGAATTGCCCCACCTGCGGTCCCTGGGTGCTCGGCGGCGGCGCCACCCTGAATCTGGTACCCGCTGGCGGCTGGAATGGGAATACCAATAAAACGGAAGCCTTTCCGGCCAATCAGGCCAATGTGTACTACGTAAGGCTGGACCGCAACGAGTGGATCGAATCGCCCGTGATCGACATGACCAATGCGGAAAACCTGAAAATCAGTTTTTACGCCAAAAGTTCCTCGCCCGGCACGGGCGGGGGGGATACCTGGAGTTTCAGCGACCGCCTGCGCTTGCAAATCTGGGATGGCAGCGCCTGGCAGACCGTGCAAAGCCTGCGCGACGACCTGGGCTCGGTTTGGAGCGGCCCCGACGACTACATATCTTCGGCCTTGCCCTTCAATTATTACTGTTTTACCGCTTATAAAAGCACCTCCAGCCCGGGAAATTATTATTACACCTCAGCCCCCAACGTCAACAGCGCCTGGTTTCACAGCGGCTTCAAGTTCAGGGTACTTTTCGAGGGGGGAGTTTCGGGTGTGCCTTTTGCCTGGGTGGATGACTTCACTTTCCGGGCCGACAACGACGGGTACAGTACCATGGTTCCCTGCGGGATCAGTTTCTGGAACCAGCCCCTGAGCAGCGGATACGGGCAGGATGCAGGCACCACGGGCAACCACAATGCAGAGAAAGGGGTGGAACTCGAACTCGACAATTCCATCAATATCCCTCCAACCTGGACCAGCGAAGCAGATGACGGGGACGCGGTCACCCAGACTTTTGGCCCGGGCGAGAGTGAGCGGGTGGTCTTTGCCGTGGTTTCTGAGCAGGAAATCAATTTTGCCTTTCCCAAGGTTCATTTTTTTGCGCCTTCCATGGGTTGGCAGAGCGCGGTCATGTCCAAAGATAATTCCTACAGCGGGCCGGGCTGGCTGTATTATTCTGTGCAATACATCAGTTGCGACCTGGCAGGCGGCAGCATAGCCGAGCCCACCAATGATTACAGGTATTATTTCAGCTTTGAATACGGGATTGAATTTATGCCTGTCTTTTATGAATTGAATACCTCTGGAATTGAATATGGAGGCGGCGTCACTTCCACTTCAGAAGTTTTCAATGCCCCTGACGTGGTTTCCACCGACAATTGCGGACTGTTGCCCCTTGCAGAAATCGGGTTGCAAGGCGATTGGAAGGCAGATGGAGTGGAATTGAAATGGAACGCAATCACTGATCAAACGGCTGAAATGACCTGGCTGGAACGTTCGGCAGATGGGATTTTATTCGACCAGATTTTTCAGACGAGTTTAGAAGAAAAATCCTATACCTGGCTTGATGCAGAAGTAAATCAAATGTCGCCTGACCAATGGTTTTACCGGGCCGCTTTTCTGGATCAGAATGGGGATCAGGTTTATTCAGATTTGGTCCAGATTTTTCGGGATGGGAGAGGACATTCTGAAGAAATTTTTCTTTACCCCAATCCATCTGCGGGCACCTCTTTCCTCAATTTCGAAATGGAGGCTGAAGGAGAGGTCAGTTTGACCCTTTTGAATGCCCTGGGACAGGAAGTCTGGAAAAAATTGGAACGAAAAATTTCGGGACCCGCCAAAATGGAAATCAGTCCAAACGGGCTGGAAAGGGGGATTTACTGGCTGATTTTGCAAAAAGAAGGCCGGAAATTTATGCTTTCCTGGAGCCTGAATTAAAATTTCTGTTTTTTTTCCACAAAAGTCTTGACTACTGTACAAACAGTTTAGTACCTTTGTCCTCCCCTTAGGGTATTGCCCGGTCGTCTAAAGGTAGGACAGCTGGTTTTGGTCCAGTCGGTGAGGGTTCGAATCCTTCCTGGGCAACAATTAAGTTGAATGGCATCCGAAGTAAAAATATTTTCAGGTACGGCATCAAAGTATCTTGCGGAAACAATATCTGACTACTTCGGCACGAAGCTCGGAGACCTGTCCGTTATTCGTTTCAGCGATGGAGAGATTGAGCCAACATTCGACGAGTCCATTCGTGGCGATAATGTTTTCCTGATTCAAAGCACTTTTTCCCCGTCTGATAACATCATGGAGCTCCTCCTGATGATTGATGCGGCTAAACGTGCTTCGGCCAAGCAGATCAATGTGGTGATGCCTTATTTTGGGTATGCCCGCCAGGATCGCAAAGACAAGCCCCGGGCTCCCATCGGGGCTAAGCTCATGGCCAATCTCCTAACCACGGCTGGCGCCAATCGCATCATTACCATGGACCTGCACGCAGGTCAGATTCAGGGCTTTTTTGATATTCCCCTGGATCACCTGGATGCAACCGCGGTATTTTTTCCCTATCTGGAATCTCTGGCCCTGGAAAATCTGGCCATAGCGTCTCCTGATACGGGTGGAACCAAGCGGGCACGCGCCTATGCCAAATTCCTGAAAGCCGACATGATCGTGATTGACAAGCACCGTGAGCGGGCCAATCAGGTATCTTCCATGCAGGTAATCGGGGAGGTAAAGGGTAAAAATGTGATTCTGGTTGACGATATCGCAGACACCGCTGGCACCCTGACCAAAGCCGCCGACCACCTCATGGATGAAGGCGCCCTTTCTGTCCGGGCCGTGATCACTCACCCTGTGCTTTCAGGTGAAGCCTACGAACGGATCCAAAAATCAAAACTTTTGGAACTGGTAACCACAGACACCATTCCATTGAAAAAGGCTTCGAAAAAGATCAAAGTATTGAGCATTGCCCCGGTTTTTGCCAAGGCATTCAGCAAGATCAATAATTACGAATCCATTAGCTCATTATTCATAAGTTAGAGGACAAAGATGAAAACGATTGAAATTGCGGCATCCCCCCGTTCAGTAAGTGGGAAAGCAGAAAATAAACAAATCCGCAAAAGCGGAATGGTTCCCTGTGTAATGTATGGCAATGGAGAGCCCGTGCATTTCTCGTTGAAAATGCTGGAAGTTGACCGCGCACTCGCTTCTGCCAATACCTTTATCTACAAGATTGATCTGGACGGAAAATCCCACCAGGCCATCCTGAAAGATTCACAGTTTCACCCCACGCTCGACACCGTGATCCACATGGATTTCGTTGAAATCAGCGATTCCACCCCCGTGGAAGTGTCACTGCCCGTAAAACTGACCGGCACTGCCAAAGGCGTGCGCGAAGGTGGACGTCTGATCACCCTGATCCGCAAAATCAATGTGAGAGGCATTCCTTTCAACCTGCCCGAAACTGTGGACGTGGACATCACCAACCTGGGCCTGGGCCGCACCATCAAAGTTGCCGACGTTGACTTTGGCGACCTGAACATTACCACTTCCAAATCCCGCGGGGTTGCGGCAATCGAAATTCCAAGGGCTGCCAAAGAAGCCATGGCTGCAGCTAAAAAAGCTGAAAAAGAAGGCGGTAAGAAAAAATAATCTGAGAAATCTGAATCCTGCTTTGCAGGGTTTTCCTGAAAAGTCGGCACCTTGGGGCCGACTTTTTTATTCTGTTTTGTATTTTTGCGCGATGCAATTCCTGCAAAAGCTTTTTTCCCGTTCCCGGGATACAACCGACCCAGCTATGAAATATCTGATCATTGGACTTGGAAATCCTGAGCCTCAATACTTGAAAAACCGCCATAACATCGGGTTTATGGTGCTTGATCACATGGCGCAAAAACGGGACAAGCAATTTGAGGGGGACCGCTATGGCCACACCCTGACCCTAAACCACAAAGGCAAAAAATTAATCCTGCTCAAGCCGGGCACTTACATGAACCTGAGCGGCAAAGCCTATCGTTTTCACCTGCAAAAGCACAATCTGGAGCCTTCCCAAACCCTGGTTATTACGGACGACATCGCCCTGCCTTTTGGAAAACTGAGGATGAAGGCCTCGGGATCAAACGGCGGTCATAATGGCCTGGGAAATATCATTGAGGTGATGGGCACCCAGAATTACCCCAGATTGCGTTTTGGCGTGGGGAATGATTTTGGTCCCGGCCGCCAGGTGGATTATGTTCTGTCTGATTTTTCCGCAGAGGAGCAAAAGGAAATGCCAGCCCTGCTGGACAAAGCTGAGGCTGCAGTGCTGGATTTTGTAATCCTGGGTATAGACCGGGCCATGACGGTCCACAACCGCTGAAAAGCGGGATTATTCCACCATGAACTTGCTGTTCAGAGTCTGATCCTGAAAGCTGGCTTTCAGGAAGTAGATTCCGGGAATCTGGTTGGCCATATCCAATTGGATGGAGTTTTCGCCTGCGGCCATCATTTGCTGATTTTCCTGCACCAATTGCCCGGCCACATTATAGATTTGCCAGAAAACCCGTCCCTCTTCGGGCAGGGTAAAATTCAAAGCTCCGTTTTGCGGCACAGGATTGGGTGAAACCACGACCGCAAAACTTTCGGGCTCGCCTGGCTCCACTTTCAGTACGGGAGAGTAGGAATCTGATCCGTCCAGGTTGATTTGGTGGATGCGGTAGAAAACATATCCGGGCCCAGAGCGCTGGCGGTCGATGAAGGAATAATCATCCAAACCACCCGCAGCCTGGCTGGCAATTTTGGTGAATTCCGTGTTTTCTGTCTTTTTTTCCACCTCAAAACGGCTGATCTGCCGTTCGTTTTCCACTCCCCAATTCACCCGGATTTCATCCTTTTCCTTGCCAACCTGAAAGCGGATATTTGCTCCGTCGAGCAGGGTAGAAGGTACGATACTGAAAGAATCCACGTAAATGTATTGCAGGCAGCTGGCCGAGGTGGCTGTGGTTCCGTTGGTGAGCTCCACGAAGGTAAAATTGCCCGTAGGCACATAATAGCCCTGAAATACGGCCCAGGTCGTGTTGCTCACGGTGGACATGCACCCGATGGGTGAGCTTCCGTTGAGAGAAGGGTGGGAGCCCACCGCAAGCGGTGGGGCATTGGTGCGCCCGTAGAAGCAAACCCCGCCGCAATTATTTGCGTTGGGGCCGGTCGAGGCACGCTTGGCGTACAGCCTGAAGCGATAGGGCTGACCAGCCACCATGTTTGTACTCAGAAATTGGCCGAAGGACTCAGAGGCGCCCGAAGGGTCGCCATAGGTGGCATTGCCGGCGAAGCCGGTGCCTTCAAAAGCTCCGCCAATATGAGGCGCCCATCCGTTATAGGCACAATTCATATAGTCTGAGCTTAGAACCGCGTCTGTCCAGTTGGTCAGGCGACTCAACTGTCCGTTGGCATTGGGGCAAGAGGAGAAGGCTTCGAAGCCTCCGTCGATTACCAAACTTTGTGTCGAACCAGCAAGATAAATTCCCCCCAAAAGAATGGCTAAAACAATGTATCGTAACATAACCGAGCCGTAAAAATTTGAAAAGTTCTTTAAAAATCCCTCGCTCGCAATTTACAGAAAATCAAAGTTTAATATAAAAATTATTTCCCTTTGCCTGCCCCTGAAAGGCGAAAAAAAGGGCGTTTGACATGGAATTCAGCCTCTCCTTTGCGGAAAGCCGGATTTTTAGGGAAAATTTTTCTGAATCTTACCCGGTTACTACTCCAATTCCACCAGGCGGGAATTGAGGACTTTGTCCTCAAAAATAACCCTCAGTAAATAAATTCCGGGCTTTTGGTCTTTCATATCAAGCTGAATTGAATGGGTTCCCTTACTTTTGAAATCCACCTCATTCAGCACGGTTTTCCCTTCCAGGTTGTAGATTTGCCAGTTGACCCGACCTTCCCGTGGGAGGGAAATTTCCAGGGTTCCTGTCCCGGCAAATGGATTGGGGTTGACGGAGGCCATAAACTCAGCCGGGTCTTTTGCTTTCACTTTGAGTATGGGCGAAAAAACCTCAGAACCGTCCGTGTTAATCTGGCGTACCCGGTAAAAATGATAATCAGACAGGGGTCTGTTTTCATCCAGAAAATCGTAGGAAAGAGTTCCTCCAGCGTTTTGGGAATGAATTCTTTGAAATTCTCCCACATCACCTTTACGTTCCACCTCAAAGCTCTGAATCTGGGCTTCGTCTGAGACCACCCAATTGACTCTGACTCCGTCTTCAACTTCCTCGGCCAGAAAGCTGATGTTGGCGGCATTGAGAATGCTGGCGGGAGTGACGCTGAAAGAATCAATGTAAATGTACTGGCGACAATTGGCTGAGGTGGTGGCTGTGCCTTCTGTGACTTGCAGCCAGGTGAAGTTGGCGGTTGGAACGAAGGTGGTCTGTACCACGGCCCAGGTCGTATTGGAAACGGTGGGAGTACAGCCAATCAGGGTGGCGCCGGCCACATTTGCAGGGTGAACCCCGGTTTGTGGCGGCGGAGCGTTCATACGTCCATAGAAGCAAACGCCCCCGCATACCTGGTTATAACTGCCGCCATTCGACATTTTGGTATAAAGCCTGAAACGGTAGGCTTGTCCGGCGATAAAGGGAACAGTGGGTGAGGTGCAATAACCTTCAGCCGCTCCTACCGAATTTCCGTAACTGGCTCCGCCCACATATCCTGTTCCCTGGTAAGCTCCTCCAATGTGGGGAGACCAGCCCGTGTAGGCACAATTGATATAATCGGAACTCAACACCCCGTCGGTCCAGTTATTTACATAAGGAAACTGGCTGTTACCTGTGGGGCAATTGGAATAGGACTCGAAATCTCCGTTCAAAATAATGCTTTGAGCGAAGATTCCGCCCGAAAAAAGGATGTAAAAGCAGGCAAATAAGGCTAAGCGAAGCATATCCGGATAATTTAGTGCATGAAGGATAGGAGAATCCGGGATCCTTATGGTGAATCGTAAATCTAATATAAGAAATTAATCCTCTTCCTCCTCTGCCTGATAGGGAATAAAGAGGAAGGAGGCTTCATTTTCCAGGGTGATCAGAATGCAGGCCCGCTCCTCAGGGTCACCAAAGGTGTCCATAAATTCATCGACTTTGTCGCGGTTGACGACTTTCTTATTTACGAATTCCTCCAGAATGGATGCATTATAATACCAGTTCAGCTTGTGGGTCATGCGATCGAAGAAAGGCTTGCCCAAAACCGGGGGCTCAAAGCTGGCCACATAAACCGGGTATTCTGAAATGCCATCCAGAATTACCTGCCGGGAAAAATCCCTCAAAAAAGGCCCGATCACCTGCATATCTTCCCTGAGGGACCGGAGAATGGGAGAAATATTTTTAGAATCGCTCATTTCAGGGAGTTGTTACGGGAAAACAATTTAAAGGATGTCAATGCTGCCCAGCCCTTCGCGAATTACCACTGGGGTATCGCCTTCCGTCATATCCAGAATGGTGGAAGGAATGTTGCCCCCAAAACCACTGTCGATGAACAGATCCACCTCGTGGGCGAAATCCTTGTGAATCATTTCGGGATCGGTCAGGTACTCGAGCAATTCGTCGTCGGCCTTGAGGGAAGTGGTCACGATTGGATTTCCGAGCATTTCAGTGAGCATCAGGGGCACCTTGTGGTCGGGCATGCGGATACCCACATTTTTTTCGCGCTGGCGAAAATGGCGGGGCACTTCCCGGGAAGCCTCCAGAATAAAGGTGTAAGGTCCGGGCAAAAGGCGGCGCATCAGCTTGTAGGTGCTGGTCGAAATGTGGCTTCCGTAGGCCCCGATCCGTTTGAAATCCTCACAGATACAGGAAAAGCGGGCTTTGTCGGGTTTGATTCCCCTGATTTTGCAAATCCGCTCAAACGCTTTCTTATTATTGATGTCGCATCCAAGGCCGTAAACGGTGTCGGTCGGGTAAATGATCACCCCTCCGTCACGCAGGCATTCCACCGCACGTCGGATGTGCCGCTCCTGTGGATTGTCAGGATGTATCTCAAGTAACATGTGGAAAGCTTAAAAACGTGTTCAGAGGCCAAATCTAACAAATAAACCCCGTTTATTTGCCGCTGGAGGTGAATATTTTGCTTCCTATTGAAATTAATTTTAGATTTGTCTGTTTAGAAAACGACCCAGTTATCAACATATTCCAAACCTATGAAAATGAGGTCCGTCCTGTTTTTGTTTTTGCTTTTGGCTGGATTCCTCGCGCCTTCTTTGGTGCAGGCTCAGAAAGGTCTGAAACTTGGCTTTTTTGCCTTGCCCCAAAATACCTGGATGTATAATGCCGACGACGCCGCAGCGGCAAAGGATGTGTATTCCCACAGAATCACCTTCGGAATGGCCGCAGGTGGTAGCGCTGGTTACAATTTTACCCAGCATTTCGGGGTCCGCACCAATATCATCTACTCCCTGCAGGGACAAAGATGGCAAAGCAAAAACGCCCTGCGCGACATCGTTACCCACAATCAGCGCATGCACTACCTAAAAGTGCCCATCATGATTGGCTTCAATACCAATACCCGCCTTTCCAAAGTGATTTTCTCCATGTACGGAGGTTTTCAGGCCGGATTGCTGGTGAAAGCACGTTATTATAATGACGATCAGACTTACGTACCCGATCAGGAATTGTATTCCAATATTCTGGACTGGCCTTCTGAATACCGTCAGCACCGCTGGTACGATTACGGACCCGTGGGTGAAATTGGGGTTGACGTAAAACTCACCTATAACATCATGGCCAATGTCCGCATCCGTGCTGATTACAGTCTGGTGGATGCTGAGAATAAAAATGCAACTTACCGCGAACTGGAAAACGGAATTCCTGTAATCAAGAAATTCTATTCTGACACCAGGCCCGCCACCACCAACATGAATGGCGGTATCCTGTTCGGTTTGACCTGGACCATCACCGAGCAATAAGCCGTTCCTGCAACTATTCTGCTGAATGGCACCCAGAAAAAAGATCTTAATGATCTATTCCGGTGGTACCATCGGAATGATTTTATCCCCTGAAGGCCATTATGAGCCCTTCGACTTTGTGGATGTGGAATCCGTATTCCCGGAGTTGGCCAAGCTGGGAGCCGACATCGAAGTTCACAGCTTTAATCCTCCCTTAGATTCTTCCAATATCGGCCCGGCCATCTGGGTGCAGATCGCCCGCATTATTCAAACCCGCTACCAGGAATTCGATGGTTTTGTCATCCTCCACGGATCTGATACCATGGCTTATACAGGTTCGGCTTTGAGTTTTATGCTCGAAGGGCTCGATAAACCTGTGATTATCACAGGTTCTCAGTTGCCAATTGGAGAGATTCGGACGGATGCAAAGGAAAATCTGGAATCTGCCTTCGAAATTGCGGCTCACCCTGACCAGCCAATCAAAGAAGTAGCCATTTACTTTGAATACAAACTGTTTCGGGCCAACCGGGCTAAAAAGGTTCATGCAGACGTATTTGGTGCCTTCCGTTCCCCCAATTTCCGTCCCATTGCCGAAGCGGGTGTGCATTTTCGCTACTTCCGCCCCACGCCAGAAGATGCCTATAAAGGTATTCCCTTCCGGGTCCAGGAAAAGCTCGAACTGAACGTTGCCCTCAAGAAATTTTTTCCGGGAATCTCCTACCCCGTGCTGGAAGCCATCATGTTGAAGCCCGAAATCAAGGGCATAGTGATCGAAAGTTACGGATCGGGCAATCTGCCTACCGAACCCGCCCTGATCGAAACCATCCGCGAAGGTGTGCTTCAGGGCAAGATCGTGGTGAATATCACCCAATGTACGGCCGGCACGGTTGACATGGGACGTTATGCCACTTCCAAATACCTGCTTCAGTCGGGTGTGCTCAACGGTGCCGACCTTACCACGGAAGCGGCCATCACCAAAATGATGTACCTCATGGGCAAATACGACGATGTCGAAAAGGTAAAATACCTGATGCAGCGCAACATTCGCGGTGAAATGACCGCGGAGCGGGCTTATTCTACCTGAGTCGTTAGGCTTTAGTCCAGAGATTTGAGATTTTAGATGATAGAGATTGGGGATTAGCGCGTTCGGGACAGGGTTTGGGGAATGGTTTTTAGGTTGATTTCATTTTCTCATTATCCCGCAAATTGATCTTGTGAAATCCCTGTATTTATGGTTGGATTTAAGGGATTGGGAAGGTCATATTTTAATCCCTTTTATGGGTAATACTGCCTGACAAATCCCTGAAAATTTATTATCTTTACCGTGCCGAAAATTTTGCCCAAAACGGCTCAAAAACCCCATTTTGTAATTTTTTTTACTGCACATTTGACCTTAAGTCTAATTGTTGTAATTTGCGCCCGAATTTGAAAAACCCGGCATTGTATGGGGCACAAAAATACATTCAAAAACATGTTTAAGGCCGCTTTAACCGCCGCAGCATTTTTCCTTTTGCTGTTTGCAAATACAGGGCTCCGTGCCAATCACGCAGAGCATTGTGAGAACCCGGACGTAAAGCCGTCTAATGAGGTCATGCACCACATTACCGACAACCACAACTGGCACATCGCCTCTTTTCCCGTGGGAAAATGTGAAAGTGGAGAAACAGAGTATTTTCACCTGGAAATTCCCCTGCCCTGGTTGATCTATAATTCTGAAAAAGGAATTCAGTTTTTTATGTCTTCAGCGGCCCATGAAAATGGATATGAGATAGCCGAGGGCGAATTGTATTTGCTTGGACAAGCCCCTGAAGAGGAGGCGAATCATGGCGGGCCAGAGGTGTTGGAAGCAATTGAAGAAGCCGCTGAAGAACATGCTGGAGTTGAAGTTGAGCCACACGGGCCCACCATTCTGGACTTCTCACTCACCCGTACCTCTTTTCAAATGATCCTCATTGGTCTGGTGCTGTTGCTGATATTCATGGCAGTGGCCAAAGGCTATAAGAAAAACGAAGACCATGCTCCCAAAGGAATTCAGTCCTTCATGGAGCCCATCGTCATGTTTGTGCGTGACGACATTGCCCGGGTATATCTGGGTAAAAAAGCAGATAAATACACTCCTTATCTGCTGACCCTGTTTTTCTTTATCTGGTTTTCGAACCTGCTGGGTCTCACTCCCTTTAACTCCAACATTGCAGGCAGCACCAGCGTAACCATCGCCCTGGCGTTGATTACCTTTATCCTGATCCTGGCCAACTCGACCAAGGATTTCTGGTTGCACATTTTCTGGTTCCCCGGGGTACCCGTTCCAATCAAATTCCTGATGATGATCGTGGAAATGATTGGTTTGATCGTGAAGCCCACGGCGCTCGCCATCCGTCTTTTTGCAAACATTACGGCAGGCCACTTTATGGTGCTGTCTTTGATCAGTCTGATCTTCATATTGGGTAAAAATGGCGCGGTCCCAGCCGCAGGCTGGGGTACTGCCCCGGTTGCAGTTGCCTTTACTACGGCAATCTTTGCCCTGGAAATGATCGTTGCGATCATTCAGGCTTATGTATTCGCCTTGCTGACCGCTGTTTTCATCGGTCAGGCCATGGAAACCCACGATCACGATCACGACGATCACCATTGATAAGTAAATTTTTAAACCATTATTAAATAAAACATTATGGAAGCATTAGCAGGTGCAGGCATTGGAGCAGGACTCGCTGCCATTGGTGCCGGAATCGGTATCGGACGTCTGGCAGGTTCAGCTGTTGAAGGCATTGCCCGTCAACCCGAAGCTGCCGGTGAAATCCGCGGTAACATGATCCTTACTGCAGCTTTCGTTGAGGGTGTTGCCCTCTTCGCAGAAGTTGTTTGTCTGCTGATCGCACTCGGTTAAGTAATGCAACAGGCCGGGGGAATGCCCCGGCCTGCATTACCCTTGTTTCTGATTGTACAACTAAAAAAGAAAACCAAGCGATATGGAAGTTATAATGCCCAAATTGGGGCTGTTTGTCTGGGCCCTCGTTATCTTCCTCATATTCTTCTTCCTGTTGAAGAAGTTTGCCTGGAAGCCCATTCTCGAAGCGCTCAAAAAACGGGAAGAAGGAATTGAAAATTCATTGCAGGAAGCTCAAAAAGCCCGCGATGAAATGCAAAACCTGAAATCCGAAAACGAGAAAATTTTGCGTGAGGCCCGTGCCGAGCGTGAAGTGATCCTCAAGGAAGCCCGCGAAATGAAGGAGTCCATGATCAACGAAGCCCGCACTGAAGCCAAGGAAGAGGCCGACCGCATCATGGCTCAAACCCGCGACGAGATTCAGTCTGAAAAAATGCGCGCCATCACTGAGATTAAAAACCAGGTAGGCATGCTCTCTCTGCAAATAGCTGAAAAACTGCTGCGCAAAGAGCTTGCAGACAAAGACCAAAAGCAGGCTGTGGTTGACCAGATGATCGACGACCTTCATTTGAATTAATCCCATGATTGAATTAAGATTAGGGAACAGGTACGCGAAATCCATCCTTGAACTGGCCAAAGAAAAAGGCGAGTTGAAAGATGTTTATCAGGATTTTTTGCTGATCGAACAGGTCTGCGCTCAAAATTCTGATTTCGTGGCCATGTTGAAAAGCCCGCTTATCTTTTCCGATAAAAAGCAAAACATCATCAACCTGGTGTTTGGCCCGCATTTTAAGTCGAAGATCACCCGCATGTTTGTGGAGATCATCGTCAGCAAAAAACGCGAGCCCTACCTGCGTGATATTGCTCAGGTGTTTCTTGATCTCCATGACAAGGAAAAGAACATCACCCGTGGTGTTCTCACCAGTGCCTCTCCTCTTACCCCTGCACAAAAAGCTCAGGTTCTGGCCCAGGTCGAAAAAGACCTGGGAACCACTTTCGAACTCGAAGAAAAAGTGGATCCCGAACTGATTGGCGGCTTCGTACTCCGGGTAGGTGACCTCCTTTACGACGGAAGCATCTCATCTTCCATCCGTAAACTGAAGCAAGAATTTGAGAAAAATCCATACATCGATAAAGTTTAATCCGAGAAGAAAATGGTAGAAGTAAGACCAGATGAAGTTTCCGCGATCCTGAGAGAACAACTTTCCGGATTCAAGTCAGAAGCACAGCTCGAAGAAGTAGGCACCGTACTCCAGATTGGTGACGGTATTGCCAGGATATACGGCCTTTCCAAAGTCCAGGCTGGTGAGCTCATTGAGTTCGACAACGGACTTAAAGGCATGGTACTCAACCTCGAAGAAGACAACGTGGGTGCAGTACTTTTTGGTGATTCCGAAGGAATCAAAGAAGGTGATACGGTAAAACGTACGGGCAAAATCGCATCCCTTAAAGTAGGTGAGCCTTTGATCGGCCGCGTTATCGATCCCCTCGGTGAGCCCATCGACGGAAAAGGCCCCATCACCGGCGATCTGTATGATTCTCCCTTCGAGCGTAAAGCTCCCGGGGTAATTTACCGTCAGCCTGTGAATGAGCCCCTCCAGACCGGGATCAAAGCCATCGACTCCATGGTTCCGATTGGGCGCGGCCAGCGCGAACTGGTGATTGGTGACCGCCAGACGGGTAAAACCGCGGTGGTAATCGACACCATCATCAACCAGAAAGAGTTTTACGAAAAAGGCGAGCCCGTTTACTGTATCTACGTGGCTTCCGGACAGAAAGGATCCACCGTGGCCCAGGTAGTGCAGACCCTGGAGAAAGCCGGCGCGATGAAATATACCGTGGTGGTGGCAGCTCCTGCTTCCTCACCCACTCCCCTCCAGTACTTCGCTCCTTTCGCAGGTGCCGCCATTGGAGAATTTTTCCGCGATACAGGACGTCACGCCCTGGTAATCTATGACGACCTTTCCAAGCAGGCCGTGGCTTACCGTGAGGTGTCCCTGCTGCTGCGTCGTCCTCCCGGACGTGAGGCTTACCCTGGTGACGTATTCTACCTGCACAGCCGTCTGCTCGAACGTGCGGCCAAAATCATCGCCAACGACCAGATTGCTTCTCAGATGAACGACCTGCCCGAATCATTTCAGGGAATGGTGAAAGGTGGTGGATCTCTGACCGCTCTGCCCATCATCGAAACTCAGGCTGGTGACGTTTCCGCCTATATCCCGACCAACGTGATCTCCATTACCGACGGTCAGATCTTCCTCGAAACCAACCTCTTCAACTCTGGTGTGCGCCCCGCTATCAACGTAGGGGTGTCTGTATCCCGGGTAGGTGGTTCCGCTCAGATCAAGTCCATGAAGAAAGTGGCTGGTACCCTGAAACTGGACCTGGCCCAGTACCGCGAACTGGAAGCTTTCTCTAAATTTGGTTCCGACCTCGACGCAACCACCCTCCGTCAGCTGGAAAGGGGTAAGCGTCTGGTTGAAATCCTGAAGCAGCCCCAGTACGATCCCTTCCTGGTGGAACACCAGGTGGCTATCATCTATGCGGGTACCCAGGGACTGTTGAGTAACGTACCCGTGGACAAGATCCGGAAATTTGAAAAAGATTACCTGGACATTCTGGAGCACAAACACCGCGGTACCCTCGACGCTATTCGGGCTGGTAAATTTACCGACAACGAAACCAGCGTACTCGAAACGGTTGCGAAAGAACTCGCAGGTCAATATTAATCAGGTTTTGGGGGTTAGGAGTTGGGAATTTGGTTGATCCTTCCCAATTCCTAAAACCTAACTGCTAAAACCCAACAGCTAAAAGAAATGGCTAATCTCAAGGAAATACGTGGCCGGATCAAGTCGGTAATGACCACCCAGCAAATGACGCGGGCCATGAAAATGGTGGCGGCTTCCAAGCTGCGCCGTGCTCAGGATGCCATTATCCGGATGCGTCCTTATGCCCGCAAGCTGCAGGAGATCATGGACGATATCAGCTCCAATGTGAGCGAGCCCATTGACAGCCCGTTTGCCCAGGTCAGAGAAGTAAATAAGGTTTTGCTGATCGTGGTAACCTCCAACCGCGGCCTGTGCGGCGGCTTCAACGGAAACCTGATCAAATTTGCCCTGAATACCATTGAAGAGAATTACAAAGCTCAATATGAAGCTGGAAATCTTGAGATGCTGTTCATGGGTAAAAAGGCCTTTGAATTTTTCAAGCGTCGCAATTACAACATCGTGGGCGGAAAACAGTATGATGTTTTCGGCAAAACGGTGGAGTTTGAAGACGTGGCTGAAGTAGCACAGATGGTGATGGACGGTTTTGCAGAAGGCCGCTGGGACAAGGTGGACCTGATCTTCAATGAGTTCAAGAACGCTGTGGTGCAAAGCCGGACCCTGGAAAATTATCTGCCCCTGAAGGCCGAAGCCGAAGGTGGAAAATCCGGCCATAATGCCGACTACATTTTCGAACCTGCCCAAGGCGAAATCCTTTCTGATCTCATTCCCAAAAGTCTGAAAATACAGCTTTTTAAGGCTGTTTTGGAATCGAATGCAGGTGAGCAGGGAGCACGTATGACCGCCATGGACAACGCCACGGAGAACGCAGCAGAATTGCTGCGCGATCTGAAGCTTAAATACAACCGCGCCCGTCAGGCTGCCATCACCACGGAGATCCTTGAGATCGTGGCCGGTGCTGAAGCCCTCGCATCTGGTGGTTGATCTTAATGACAGAAACAACAGAAGGGTGGATGATGAGTCCGCCCTTTTTTTTAACGGGAACCTCTGAAAACTGTTAATCTCATGGCTGGACCTGGTTTAGAAATGCATGCCCGCTCCGCTTTCTTGGCTACCCTCCTCCTCTATTTTCAGCCTTTTCAGAATTCCCCTAAACTTAACCCGCATGTCAGAGTATAATTTCCCGGAATTGGCCCAGAAGTACGGCACCCCGCTGTATCTGTACGACTCGGCCGTGATCAGGAGGCAGTACGAGCGCCTGAGCCAGGCGTTTTCAGGTACCCGCGCCCGTTTTATGTATGCCTGCAAGGCGCTCACCAACCTCAATATCCTCAAGCTGCTGCACTCCATGGGTTCGGGGCTGGATACGGTTTCGGTGAATGAAGTGGAACTAGGTTTGAAGGCAGGCTTTAAGCCCAAAGACATCATTTTTACCCCCAATTGTGTGTCGATTGAGGAAATTGCCTCTGCGGTAGCTCTGGGAGTCAATATCAATATTGACAATATCTCCATTCTGGAGCAGTTTGGGCACAGGTACGGAAACTCTGTGCCGGTCTGTGTGCGGCTCAATCCGCACATCATGGCGGGCGGAAATTATAAAATTTCCACCGGGCACATTGATTCCAAATTTGGAATCAGCATCTACCAGATGCGGCACCTCGAACGGGTGATCAAGTCCACAGGCATCAGGGTGCAGGGACTGCACATGCACACAGGTTCAGAGATTCTGGACGTGGAGGTGTTCCTGCGGGGGGTGGAAATCCTGTATGATGTGGCTTCCAAATTTGACGACCTGAAATTTCTGGACCTGGGATCGGGCTTCAAGGTGCCCTACGAGCCGGGCGGGCATTCCACCAATATCGAAAGTCTGGGACGGGAATTGTCGGGTTCGTTCAATGAATTTTGCCGTCAGTATGGCCGGGATCTGGAGCTTTGGTTTGAGCCGGGCAAATTTCTGGTTTCTGAGGCGGGCACCTTCCTGACCAAGGTTAACGTGATCAAAACCACCACGGCCACGGTTTTTGCGGGTGTGGATTCGGGTTTCAATCACCTGATCCGTCCCATGATGTACGATGCGTATCACCACATCGAGAATCTGTCCAATCCCGAAGGGATTGACCGTATCTACACCGTGGTGGGCAATATCTGTGAGACAGATACTTTTGGTTGGGACCGCAGCCTGAAAGAGGTGCGGGAAGGGGATATTCTGGCTTTCCGCAATGCGGGGGCCTATGGGATGGAGATGGCCAGTAATTATAATTCGCGGCCCCGGCCAGCGGAGGTGCTGCTGCACGAAGGGCAGGATCATCTGATTCGTAAGCGGGAATCGCTGGAGGATTTGCTGAAGAACCAGGTAGTTGTATTGTAGGTCACCTCTAAAAACTTCGAATCTCTGCGTTGGACTTGGTTCAGAAATGCTCATTTACGGTAGTAAACTCCGCTTTCTTCACCTGCGTCCGCCTTGATCTTCTTTGTTTTTAGAGGTTCCCAGAGATTCAATTGGAATAGTTAACGACAGGAAAAACTTCAAATCTCTACGTTGGAGCTGATTTATAAATGCTCATTTACGGTAGTAAACTGCGCTTTCTTCACCTGCCTCTGCTTTGAACTTCATCGTTTTTGAAGTTCGCTGATTTCATTTGTTTACGTTGGTGCTGCGAAGCAGCTGCAGGAGGTGCATGGAGGGCCGGCCTGAGCCTGCTTTTGCGAGGGCCGGGTGCCCCTTCAGGGTACGGAACCCCTCAATGGACCGACCCGCCCGGGCCGGAAGGCGGTGCGGGACCTGCCCATGATATTTTTTAACACAAAGGTCACAAAGTTTTCAAAGATCAATTGGCTTGGGGTTTTATTTACTTGGTAATCAGTTATTTGCGGATATTTTTGACAAAGTTGAAACATTTTCATAAAATTCATGTTTAAACATGTAAATACATTTTTCTCTTTTCACCATTAAAATTGAACACTATGGAAACCCA
Organism: Bacteroidia bacterium; assembly: GCA_020635905.1. GTDB lineage: Bacteria > Bacteroidota > Bacteroidia > J057 > JADKCL01 > JACJYV01. The sequence goes on along the minus strand of JACJYV010000002.1, from coordinate 4,715 downwards.
AACAAAAACCAAATGGGCAATTGACGCCGCTCACTCTGAAGTGGCTTTTAAGGTAAAACACATGATGATCTCGACTGTGCGCGGGCATTTTGATCGTTTTGAGGCGACGGTGGACAGCCAGGGCGACGATTTTAAGCATGCGAATATTCAGGTGTCGATTGACGCAAACTCGATCAACACGGCAAACAGCGACCGCGACAACCACCTGAAATCGAATGATTTTTTCAATGGAGCCCAGTATCCCTCCATTACTTTTCAATCCAAAGGTTTTGACGGGCACAAGCTGACCGGCGACCTGACCATCCGCGAGGTGACCAGGGAAGTGACCCTGGATGTGGATTTTAACGGGATCGCAGTGGACCCTTACGGTCAAACCAAGGCGGGTTTTGAGATTTCGGGTGAAATCAATCGCAAGGATTTTGGTTTGAGCTGGAGTGCAGTAACTGAGGCGGGAAATATCGTGGTTTCGGACAAGGTGCGGCTGGTGATCGATGCGCAGTTTATCAAACAGGGATAATTTCCGGGGGCGTGAAATGGAATTGCAGGCAGGAATGGGTTTCAATTGAGCAGGAAAGCCCGTATTTTGGGGGTTGATTTTGCCCTATGCCTATTTTTACTGCTGATCTGATTTTCACGCCCCAGGGTTTTGAGCCCCATTGTCTTTTGCATCTGGATGAGACGGGCAAGGTGCTGCGCCTCGAACGGAGCGTGAAGGAAGTGCCTGCGGAGGCGATTGCGCTGGAAGGAGTGCTGGCCCCGGGTTTTGTGAATGCGCATTGTCACCTGGAGCTTTCTCATCTGGCAGGAATGATTCCGCGGGGAACAGGGTTGGCTGCGTTTGCGCAAAAGCTGATGGCGGCCCGTTTTACGGTGGAGGAGGGTGAGCGAAGGGCAGCCATGGTACGGGCGGAGCAGGAGATGAAAGCGGCAGGCATCGTGGCAGTGGGTGATATTTCGAATTTGGCAGAATCGTTTGGGCTGAAGGAGGAGGGGAATTTGCGCTACCACACTTTTGTGGAGCTGATTGGTTTGCTACCTGAGCGGGCTGATATGGTGCTGGAAAAAGGGCAGGTCTTGCTGGCTGAGGTTCCCGTGGGGAATGGAAATTCGGCCGGATTTGCGCCGCATGCGCCCTATTCTGTGTCGCCGAAATTATTTTCGGCGATTATGGAGTACGAGGGGAAGCATTCCCGCCTCTCCAGTATCCACAACCAGGAGAGTTTGGCTGAGGATGAATTTTTCAAACAAGGTACGGGGCCGCTCAGGGGCCTGTATGACCACCTGGGCATTGATTTATCGGGTTGGATGCCTCCTGGGAAAGCCTCTCTGGAGGTGTTTTATCCTTTGGTCAAAGACGGGGTGCGGATGATTTTTGTGCATAATACTTTTACAGAACCTGCCCAGGCCCGGGCCACCATGGCCCTGCATCCCGATCCCTGGTATTGCCTTTGTGTAAAGGCCAATTTGTACATTGAGCAAGCCCTGCCTGATGTGCCTGGTCTGCTGGATGCAGGGGTCAGGTTCTGTCTGGGCACAGACAGTCTGGCCTCCAATGACCAGCTTTCTATCCTGGATGAGATGCGGACCCTGCAAAGGTGTTTTCCCCGGCTGGCCACGGCAGAGATTCTGACCTGGGCCACCTTGCACGGGGCCATGGCCCTGGGCTTTTCACAGGATTTGGGGAGTTTTTTGCCCGGTAAACGCCCGGGACTGAACCTTTTGACGGGTCTGGAAGGGGAGGAACTGCGTCTGGGAGAAAAATCGGCGGTGCGGGCCCTGCTGTAACTTGTTGCCGGATTTTCCCTAACTTCGCCCCATGATCATGATCGGCGATATTCTTATCAGTGAGGAACTCCTGGAGGAGCATTTTGTGTGCGACCTCAACGCCTGCAAGGGCGCTTGTTGTGTGGAGGGTGATGCGGGAGCTCCATTGCTGAAGGAGGAAACAGCGATTCTGGATGAAATTTTTTCAACGGTTGCTCCCTACCTGCCCGAAAAGGGCCTGCGCACCATCAAAAAGAAGGGAAAATGGGTCGAAGACCCTCATTTTGGCGATTTTGAGACGCCCATCATTCAGGGAAAGGAATGTGTTTACACGGTTTTTGAGAACGGGGTGGCGACTTGTGGGATCGAAAAGGCCTGGGCGGATGGCAAAATCAGTTTTCGCAAACCAATTTCCTGCCAGTTGTATCCTATCCGGGTTGTAAACCTGGGGCATGGGGTAGAGGCCCTCAATTATCATCGCTGGGATATTTGTGACCCGGCCTGTGCGCTGGGTAGTCAGTTGAAGGTGCCCGTGTATCGTTTCCTGAAGGATTCGTTGGTTCGCAGGTACGGGCAGGCTTTTTATGAGGAGCTGGATGCGATTGCAGTGGCCAGGAAGGGGTAGGGGGGAAAGGAGACAATGCATGCACTGTCTGTACTATAGGGCCCTTAGGATTGTGTTAGCGACAACTTGTTGTCGCAAAATTTGAATTTGTTGGTTAATTTTTGGGGCGCCCTGGCCGGGCGGGCCTTCTTTACTCGTAGGTTTATTGTTTTTCAAAGGTACTCGTGAATCTCCCTTTGGTCGATTTGTTAGAAAAAGAAGCAAAAAGCGCCAAAACCTAAACCCTGCCCCCTCACACCACTGACCCAGCACACAAGGCCCCCAGCCGCCCTCCCGATAGCTATCCGGGACCCCTCGCTCAATGCCGCCCCCTGGTTTTGGCAAGTCCACCCCACCCTGGTTGGCTTCGCCAAAAAATATCCCCGCTTTGCGGCTTCAATCCTCTGGATTGATTTAGAAAGTTAGTTGGCTTCAGGAAGCCCAAACATAAGCCAGAATTGTTTTACTATTCTTTTACGTCCAGAATGCCGCCTGTCAGGCGGAGAATTTGCACTTCAGCATCTTTGAGGCTGTAGATGGCTTCGAGCCGCAGCAGGGCTGCGGCGAGGTGGGCCCGCTGGATGTCGCGGTAATCAAATGAATTGATCAATCCCAGTTTGAATTTGTCCTCGGCCATTTCGAGGTTCAGGGCCGCGGTTTCGAGGGAGGCTGCGCTGAGACCAAGCAGTTGTTTGCGGGTGCCATACAATTCGTAAATGCTCACCAGTTGGCTGTTGAGCGAGAATTTCATCTGCTGGATGGTGAGCTGGCCCAACCGTTGGTTGAGGCGGGTGCTTTCAATGTTGCGCTTGATATTTCCGCCATTGAACAGGGTGTAACTGAGGGTGAAATTGGCGTAATAATCGAAGGTTTTACCAATGATGGCGCCAAGGTCGGCCCGGTAAAAACGGTTGGGCGTATAGGAAGAGCCCAGGTTCATGTCCAGCCTGGGATACAGGCTGGTTTTGGCGATGTCAATGTCTTTCTGGAGGATTTCCAGGTTGAGGTACTGGTTTTTGAGGTTGGTGTTATTGGCGGCCAGGGACTCCTGGAGCTTGCTCAGGGCCCAGTTTTGGGGGTTGGCTTCCAGGGTCTGGGTCAGGGACCAGACTTTTTCAGGCTCCTGTCCCAACAGGAGATTGAGGTTGCGCAGGCTGTTGCGGTAGTTGAGGGTTTGCAGCAGGACGGCAGAGGAATCGTTCAGGTAGGCATTTTTGAATTGCAGCAGGTCGAAGGTGGTGCCGCTGCCCAGTTCGCGTTTGGAGTCGAGGTAATTGAAGCGGTCGCGGGAGAGTTTGAGGTTTTTGCGAAAAACCTCCATTCTTTCTTTTTCCAGTAAAACGGTGTAATAGCCCAGGATGATGGCTTGGAGGGAGTTTTCGACCACCAGGGCCGCATTTCCTTCGCTGAGTTGTTCGAGTTGTTCGAGCTTTTCCTTGGTAATTCCCACTTTGAAACCCTCGAAGAGGGTCCAGTTGAGGTCCACCCGGCCTGTGCCGCTGATGTTGCTGAAATTTCCGTTGAGGAAGGAGGCGGGGTTGTCCACGTTGGAGCCGCGGTTGTTGGAATTGATGGTGAGGCCAATGGAGGGCCAGCGGCCTGCCGCGCCCCAGGTGTTGTTGTTGGCCGCGAGGTCGGTGCGGGCTTCGCCGAGACGGATGTCGAAATTTTTCTCCAGGCCCATTTCAATGGCCTGCGCGAGTGAAAGGGGTTGCTGGGCGCTCAGGGAGATGAAGGCAAAAAGGCAGAAAAGAACCCCGGACCATGCTTTTTTGTATCGCAAAGTTCGCAAAGATTTTAGGGCCCGCATAGGTGGGCACTGAATGGCAAAGTTCGCAAAGCTGTAGCGTGAGTTTTTCATCATTCTTTTTTTATTCTTCCAAACCATTTACGACCCTGAAAATTCCTTCCTTCAGCATAACTACATTGAAATTCAGCAATAACCCTAATTTATAACCTCCCAATTTTAGATAAGTGAGAATCTGAGCTTTATGAGTGTCATTAACCTCTTCTACTGCCTTCAATTCTATCACTAATTTATTTTCAACCAGCAAATCCAGTCTGTAACCAAGGTCAAGCTTAATTTCCTGATAGATCAAAGGCATAGGAACTTCCTTTTCCACCTTGAGACCTGCCTTAATTAATTCATGGCAAAGACATTCCTGATATGCTTTTTCCAATAGACCAGGCCCCAAAGTTTTGTGGACCTTGATTGCCGCGCCTATTACTATGGAAGATATTTCGTTTTCATTCATAATATTTAACTCAATCTGATTCTTTAACCCCCAACCTTTGGGAACTTTGCACCCTCCAACCAACGCATTGTGGGATACCTGAACTTCGCGAC
>JACJYV010000019.1 GCA_020635905.1 Bacteroidia bacterium | reverse complement strand
CTTCAGTCTTTCCATTTGCAACCTGAGCCGTTCTGGGATTTTCAGACCCGGATTGGCCTGGATCAATTCGGCTACATCCTGCAAAAAGGGATTGACTTCACTGGGCTGAATTAAGGGTTGCTCAACATCAAACATCTTCATGGCTTCGTCCAAAGAATTGTCTGCAACCTTTGCATAGTGGCGTTCTGTGGTTAGAACTGATGAATGCCCGGCCAAAGTGGAAACGATCTTCATGCGTACCCCCTCATTGAGCAGGTAGGTCGCAAAAGTCCTCCGCAAGCTGTGAATGGATACGTGCTTTGTAATGCCCAAAAGTGAACAGATTTTCCGAAGGTTATTATTCAGGTTTGCGTTGTTGCCCATTTTGACCTTAAAAACGCTTCCTTCCTGACCAAGATTTGCAACCTCCCGCAGCCGTTCAGTGATATACAGTCGAACAGGCGCACCAGTTTTCTCAGTTGTTACACTCAAATGCGTTTTACCAAAACTTACGTCCGGGTGGCGGTTGGCAACCTTTTGAAGGTCGGAGAAACGCAATCCTGAATAAACTCCAAAGAGGATAATTGCCAATCTCTCATGTAACACAGTGCCAAAATTGCTAACCCTGCCTTTGGTTTGGGGCACCAGAACTTCCAGTTCACGGTTGGCGTAGGCTTCCTGCAAGCGTTGTAATTCATCCTTTTCGAGGAAAGAACCAATGCAGGCCTCTTCGCGGGAATAAAACCCCCGCATTGAAAATTCGTCAAACACATTGCGCGAAATTTCTCCTTCCAGATGGGCATAGCGCAGAATGGTGCCAACTCTGCGCATGGCTCTGCCAGCGGTAGAATCAGAATATCCTTTTCCGGTCACCTTCCCATTTTCGTCTTTCCCCTCTTCCCGGAAAAGCCAGTTTTGAAACTGTCTGAGCCAATCCACAGAAATCTGGGGTAACCTTACAGGGCCTGCAAATTCCTCAAATTGGGTAATTGCTTTCAATAATGTCTCAAATGATTTTCTTGATTTTGGCTTGTGGCCCCGCGAATCTGCAAAATCCTCGTACCATGCCTTTGCATAGGCTGAAAAGGTTTGTGCATCCTTTCTTCCCCAAAGTCGTTGTAAAAGGTCATGGGTAATGGCCATTTCAGTTTTGGCAAGTTTCTCAATCAAATCATCCATTTCCTTGATCTTCGAGTTCAGGATGCGTTCGATTCGTTTAGAATCGCGGTTCCCCTTGCTGTGACTGATGCGCTTATTTTTCAATTTTCGCCCCGTTTCTGGATCTTTTTCATTCACCCAAAAAGCACGATCCATGTATAACTCCCGGTCCCCCTTGGTGGAAGTAGGATAAAGCCTTTTTGCGCCCCCAATGTCAACCCTGATCCAGAATTTAGAAAAGCCATCTGAAGGGCGTTTGTGGCTGTCCAGATGCGCATGAACGGTAGGTAAAATACTGTGTCCCATAATTTGAATTTGTTTTTGTAAGTCTAACCAACTTCTAACCATTAGTTGAGAACGATGACCAAAACGGCCTGCACAACATGATTAATTTCAGGTTTCTAAATCC
>JACJYV010000018.1 GCA_020635905.1 Bacteroidia bacterium | reverse complement strand
CATGACTCTCGACAATAACCCCCTGGAAAACAAAGTCCGCCCCTTTGCCCTCGGCCGCAAAAACTGGCTTTTTGCCAACACACCCGCCGGCGCCCACGCCCTGGCCACCTGGTTCTCTTTGGTCGAAACGGCCAAAGCCAACGGCTGGAAACCCGACCGCTACCTCAACCACCTCCTCACCGGCCTGCAAAACAACGCACCTGCCGATTCGATACTCCCAACAATCCCCCCTGCAGATTAACGACCGCTTACGTTATTTTAGAAGCGCTAAAAAATGTGGGCATTGTAGAGCCTGGCAGAAACCAGTTCCTAAAATTTGAGTGGGATCCCCAAACAAAATCCGTTGTGCAAGCATCGATTGTCTTTGATGACATCTGGCTAAATGAAAATCAGGCATGTATCCCCATCGGCATCCACTCGGATGAAATCGATTGGGAATCTGAGTATGAGGAAAGAGGAATTGCCATAGACAGCGAAGGCAACCTGATTTTTGGGGAACAGTCTGAGTTTTTATCCAGAGATGAAGCGAATGAAGACATAGAGCGTTGGGCACTGGATGCCTATTTAAGGGATTTTAATGTTGAAAAATTTTTGCAGGATATAGAAATCAAAATTGATATTGAAACCAGGTCCGTATGAAAGGGCCAGCTCTGCATTGCTATCCATGGGGAAGTTTTGCTCTGTGTGATGGTTTTCCCCTCAAAATCGACCCAGTCTTGGCAACTCTACCCAAGGAGGAGATCCAACTCCGGGTGGATCAGCAACTTCAAGCGTCAACCTTTTTGATGAATGAAGAGACGTTCCGTTCTCTTTTAGAGACAATCCGTCCCGGGTATTTACGTTACCGCTTGGCAAAAATGAAACCCAGGCGGTGGAGACCTATATTGGAGGTCTGGCCTTGGATTGGTTCACCCTTTATCAGGAAAGGGTCAATTTGGAATTCTTTTTGCGCGAAGGACTGGGTAATCCATGCGGGAACCCACTGCATTTTTTCTCAGCCCCCTTGGGTAAGTGCAAGATCTGTAAAATGCCCCAGGGTTAACTTGGAATTGCATTTTTTTCTTATGGCAGAAACTCTTTGGGACGTCACCCATTTATCCGAACTAAGCGGACGATCGCAGAGGTGGTTGCGGTACATTGCCAGCCGGGCACATTTGCGGCTTCCAAAAATCAAATTTCATCCAAAACCCAAGCCACAGCTCACCCGAAAAATATACCCGGAGCCTTGGGAAAGCCTCATTCAGAGGTTTGGGAGTGCAGCAGAGCTGGCAAGAGCGATACCCGTCGATCCGAGTCATTTAAGCCGGCTGATCAACGGAAAATCCAACGTGAGCGAGGCACTCAAACAAACCCTTTGCCACCTGGCCGAGAAACATAAGGTGACGCTTTTTAAGGATTAAGGACATGTGTGGGGAACGCCTTCCCCTCGCTTCAACCTGGTGTTTTTCACTCCCCCCTTCTGCGGGGACACCCCGCAACGCCCCAAGATCTCATGCGCGACACACCCCTTCACCGGGCCTCTTTTTTCGTCAAACGCTAGGAAGGTTCCGTACCTTAGGTGAAAGAGACCTTACCTACCATTAAATATCCGTACTCCGTGGGTTGGGTCTTGGGTTTGGACCCTTCGCGTTTTTTAGACCTTCCCCCTTTAGTTTCGAATCCTAAGGCGTGAACCTGGCTTATCGCGTCAAGTCAAAACCCGGTTCCCCCCACTGCGCGGGTCCCTCCCATTTTTGACTGGACGCTGCCAGAACCCCTCCTTTTTCGGG
>JACJYV010000017.1 GCA_020635905.1 Bacteroidia bacterium | reverse complement strand
CCATAGGCGTTGCATCAAAGCAACACTTCCCTGCTCTTGAGCGAGGAGGCGCTCGGAATCGGTGATGGGTACCAGCCACAGGAGGCTAACCGGATCACCGCGAAAGCTGGGCATGTGGAGGGTTGGTGCGCCGGGTGGCGACGACACCAGCAAAACGAAGGAGAATTCTCGGCCTGGCCCGCCTTGAAACGCATCACAAGGCATCGTGTGGCCAGCGCCCAGCCAAGTGAAATGGGCCCAAGGCAATCCCGCCTGACCGCTGATATATGACGCCACCGTTAAGACGCTTTCGTTTTCCGCAAACGGCGGAGCAAGGCAGATCGCCAATTCGGTTCGGCGCTTGGGCGATGGATCCTCAAAATAGGATTCAACTGTTGGTTGCGGGCGCAAGGAGACACCAGCCGATATCAAAACAACCTTATCCTGAACAGAGAAACGCAGTAACGCTTTGGGCGGCCATTGTTGACCATCAATTGCGTAGTAGTTTGAATGTTGACCCAAAGGTGCGTAGGCATTTAATAGCGCGTCTTGCAGGGGAGGCCAGGGATTATGCCCGCCATCCCACGATTGCCAGAAGGCGTCTGCCTGCTGAATTCGAGCGCTCAAAACGTCGAAAGCACAGGCAAGCGGCCAGGCGACTGGCGTTTCACGAAGGCAATCGCGAGCGTACCCGTGAAAACCCGATTGGCCACTCCAGCCGGGAATGACCGCTAACACCTCCTCACCTTCCAGCAAAGCCGCTGCATCACCTTCTTCGAACCAGACAATCCGCAAATGCTCCGCAGTTAAGGGCCTAGCGCCTTGAGGATGGGAACAGGAGCTGCGATCCAGCATGGGTGCGCGTCCTGCTTGCATAGCCTCGGCCATTTGGGCTGGATTAGCATAGCCGGGTTGTAGGTTGCGCACCCAGCAGGACCGCGTACCAAAAGAGCTATCGGCCCCGCCCCACAAGTAAAAGTACGCTACCCGATCATCCTGCTCCACAAAAGCCTGAACATTGCCATTCGGCGAAACCGATTCAACCACCATTTTGGGTTCATTCACAATTCCTCCAGTAACTAAGGGGATCCGCAGCTATTCCAAGCTGAGATCACTGAATTTTTTGATCCAATCGAAATACAAAAAGTAGAGTTCCGTTTCCTTGAGGCCGACTTTAGGCAGGGTTTCACCTTCAGCATTGTATGGTGTTACTGTGAAGTCCACATCACCACCGGGGAAACCCTTTAATTTGACCAGCATCCAATACAGACTCGAAAAACATGTTTCGCGCAGCAGAGTGCTAATTTCACTGCGATGTGCATCTGTCATTTCTGCAAAAACCCGCCTCCTGGCCTCCTCCTTTTTATAGTTGTTTTCGCCAGGAATGGGTGGTTTGCCAGCGGCGATTTCCAAATTCTTTTGCAGGATGAATTCCACGGCGCCAATTACTTTTGCCCCAAAGACATCCCGAATCAAATTGTTCCTTTCTTCTGGATCTTCGGGCCATAAAATCTGGTCCTCTCCATTGAACGGGAGATTCTCCCAAAACCGATCACGTTTCCCCAAATTAACCCCCAACTTATTCAAATCGTTGGACCATTCAAACTTACAGGATTCCTGCCATAGGGAAAACTAAATCCTCGCTCAATTTTCAGGCTAAAAATATTTTCCGATTTCTTCAAACATGCCATAGATATGCAGGTTTAATTGGCCCTCCGCACGCCGCGAAGTTCAATGAAGCGTTCCAAGTCCCATCGCTTATCCGTATTGGGAGCTGGTGGCAGCTTGAGATAATAGCAACTGTCCACAATTTGCAGCTTGTCGGCGCTGGGCACGTGTTGGACCTTAAACAAATAGGTCTGTTGAAGGCCTGCTGTGTTTTTGCCTTCCACTTTTACCAAATAGTAGGCGTTTTCCTTGAATTCTGAGGACACGATTTTCCAGTCACGCGGCAGGTTTACTTCCTGAACCGCAGTGGCGCCGAGGAATACTACTTCCAGAAAATGGACGTACTCCAGGGATTCATGCTCCAGTGCGGAAAGATAGCCTGCGACCGTGCGTCCGCCAGGATTCAACCGATCTCGATTCCACACCTGATTCATGGGACCTGAATTAAGGAAAACGAAAAGACCCCCCAACCCCACGCTGAGCAAAATTCCACCCTGCCATAATTTCATGTGTGCTCCCAAAGAATTCCATCTCAACAGATCCGGAATGAAAGTGTCGAAATTTCAGGTCCGACTTTTAACCATTCGAAGCAGAGGACGCACTCAATATTACCAAATTTCGCTCAGGGTCCAAGATGCCCTGAACGGCCAAGTATTCATCCTTGGAGCCCCCTCAAATTGCGGGCTTTAGCTATGGAATGAAGACAAGGGTGTCGGACGGATTTTCTGATCCTGCTGTGCCAGCCATAACGCCGAGTCTGATGAGAAATAAACAATCAGAATAAAGTCCGTTGCGACCTTAAGGACAAAAAAAACCCATAAGACCTTACCCTCCATCCATTTGACAAACGGTGATAAGCTCCTTATATTGAGCCACTGCCCCAGTCGGGGGCAGTTATTTTTCAGCAGAAAGTGGGGGCGACAAGGTTTCGACGGGGATACATGAACCATGAACCACGTGTCGAGTTGCACGGGACTCGTAAAACAAGTGCACTTAAAGTAACTGCAGATAACAATCTCGCACTCGCAGCCTAAATAAAGGCTGCCGGCCATCCGGAGTTGCCTGTGGCTCCAAAATGGTTGTCATACGATTACAGGCTGGTTTGCCGGTTTGGACCTAGGGACCGGTTGACGAGACTTACTGGGTGGGGATGGTTGAGTTTTGGCCCCGGTTAACCTCTTCCATCCGACATTGAACTGGGGAAACACACGTAAACGTTGATGGGGACGGTTCTCGGACCCGGGTTCGATTCCCGGCGCCTCCACCATTACCTAGTTTCTGCTCATCCATAGAAATCCACGAAACCCGCACCACCAAAGGGTTTTTTTATGTTCGCATGTCCAAGTTGGTGTACCCTAAACCCATTTAAGCCACCCCAAAAGTGGGGTACATTTCCGGGGTACATGGGTTTCTGAAAAGCAATGTACCCCAGTTTTTGGCCTAAGTTACTGGGAGGTTTTGCTTTATGATCAACAGTGACATAGCAATTCGCAATGCAAAGCCACGGACAAAACCGTACAAGCTCTATGATCAAAAGGGGTTATTTCTTTTGATCACCCCGTCTGGTGGCAAACTTTGGCGGATGCGGTACACCAACGAAGGCAAGGAAAAGCTTTTGACGTTGCGGGAATACCCCGGTTTGACCCTGGCCGAAGCGCGCCGAGAACGCGACCGCATCCTAGAGGACCTGGCCCGCGGCATTGACCCTTGCCAACAGAAGCAAGCCCAAAAGGTGGCCGATAGTGGGGCCGATAGTTTTGAAACGATTGCCCGCGAATGGTTCCTCAAGCAAAAACCCTCATGGGTGCCCAAACACGCCGACCGCATTATTCGCAGATTGGAACGCGATATTTTCCCCTGGATCGGGGCGCGCCCCATTGCAGAGCTCAAAGCGCCCGAACTGCTCCAGGTCCTGCGCAAGATCGAGGAACGCGGGGCCGTGGAAACGGCACACCGGGCCATGCAGAATTGCGGGCAAGTGTTCCGCTATGCGATTGCAACGGGCCGGGCCGAACGGGATATTTCCGCCGACTTAAAGGGCGCGATTGCGCCAACCAAATCCCAACATTTTGCAGCTATCACCAACCCGGAACAATTAGGCCAATTCCTGCGCATCATAGATGGCTATGAGGGCACGTTCACCGTAAAGGCGGCCCTCCAGCTTGCCCCATTGGTGTTTGTGCGACCTGGCGAGCTCAGGCAGGCAGAATGGGCCGATATCGACCTGGACAAGGCAGAATGGCGCTTCATAGCCACCAAAACCCAAACATCCCACATTGTGCCCTTGTCGCGTCAAGCCGTGGCCATCCTGCGCCACCTGTACCCATTAACCGGGCACGGGCGCTACGTGTTCGCCTCCTATCGCACCCCGGATGGCTCCCGCCCCATTTCCGACAATGCCCTTTTGGCAGCATTGCGGCGCCTGGGCATTGAAAAACACGAGATGAGTGTTCATGGTTTCCGCGCAATTGCCCGAACCCTATTAGATGAGGTCCTGGGCTTCCGTCCTGAGCTGATCGAGCACCAATTGGCCCATACGGTCAAAGACCCACTTGGGCGCGCCTACAATCGCACCAAACACCTGGAAGAGCGCAAACGCATGATGCAAGCCTGGGCTGATTATTTAGGACAAGTAGCCCTTATGCAATAGATTGGAAATTGGATGGAAAAAAAGGACGACAAAAAGAACCTTCGACCAAATATCCACCATGAAGACTTGGAGTTATTCTGGAACAACCCAAACCCATTCATAGAGGGGAGTTTTGATACAGAGGTACTTTCAGCACTTGGCGGAGCTTTTCAAAACCCGAAACCCCTCTCAGATAAGCTCGAATCTGAGTTTAGGGATGGTTCAACCTATCGAGCTCTGCAAGCTTTTGTCTGGTTTTCTGAAACAGGAAACAAGATTCCTGAATGGGTGTCTCTGTATTTGTTGGATGGATTCAAAGTGTATCTGAAAAATGGAGGAACAGAGTCTTTAGACGAGTGCCTGGGCTTAAAGAAGTTATATGGAGCATGGGGTAGCAAGGATATCGAGTGTGTGCGGAATATTAGGCTTTTAAAAGGGGTGTGTTTTTTTAACTATTTTGGCCTACCAATTGATTTGGCCTGCGAGATAATTTGTGTGACCCAAAATGCAGGCGTTGATCCGCTTACAATTCAGAAAATTTACTATGTTCAAAAAGATTTGCGAGCACGAATAAAAAACCATTTCACCGAAAAATATTCGACCTGGAATGAAGAAGACGTTGAAGAAATTCTGCAGCTCTTGCCCGAGGAATTCAAGGTTCGGGTATTTCGAAAGGGCAGGAAATTGAAGGTCAAAAAACCCTGATTGAATTCCTGATTTTCAATCAGTAGTTTTCTCCGTTTCCCTGGTTCAGGATTGATTATCGGACAGTAAGACACTGCACCGAACAATTCTGAAAAGGAGAAAACGCAATGGCTAACGAAGCTATCCATGGATTTCTAAGGTTACCTCAAGTTTTGAGGTTGGTCCCAGTGGGGAAAAGCTGCTGGTGGAGGGGCTGCCAAACCGGGCGCTTTCCCAAACCCGTCAAGCTTGGCCGGTGCACCATGTGGCGGGCCGAAGATATCCGCACCCTCATTGAACAAATCGAAAAAGGAGAACACCAATGATTACAAAAGAATGGCCGTGGCAACTGTTGGCGCAGCACCACGGCCGGGAATTTTCGACTAAAGAAAACTCAACCTATTCTACCGCAAATGTGGAATACACCCTATCCTGCTTCAAAGACCTACGCACAACCATCCCTCACCATTTCAAGGCAACCCCCGACCAGTTAGCCGAAATGTTCACCCGAACTTACAAACCCAAGGACCCGGAAGACAAACGAACGGCGGCGGCATTTTGTCCAGCCACATTTCAACCGGGCACCACCCGCAGCACCAAAAACGTTAAAAACCTGGGCCTCATTGTGCTGGATATCGACAACAAAGGCCGGCCACGCCATGCAGACTGGTTCCGCAATAAGCTAAAGGCCTACTATTTCGTTATCCATGAAACGTGGTCCCATTCGGAAAACCAATGGCGCTATCGGGTGGTCCTGTTCCTGAAGCGCCCGGTCAAACCGAATCAATGGGCAAATTTGATTTACGGCTTCACCCTGCAAACGGGCTTGGCTGAACCTGGCTTGGTGGATATGCCAGCAACCCTGGACGTTGCCCGCATGTACCTATGGCCACAAACCCGCTACGGCAAGCGCCCGCAAGTCTGGATCAATAAAGGCGCACTGATCGACCCTGACCAATTCATGATGAAGCCCCAACCCAAACCCAACCCGCGCCCGTTGTCCAAGTCCCAATGGCTGCACAAAATAGCCATAGACTTCAAAACCCTCGACCTTGCCCGTCTAATTAGTGATCAAGGGTTACAGGTCAAGGAAGTTAGCGCTTACCAGGGCGCACGGCGCTGGCGTACGGTTTGCCCCTGGCACCAGGAGCACTCAGACCAAAAGCCCAGCTTGGATGCCTACATTTTGCACACGGACGGATTCTGGCCCGTCTGGGGCTGCCCGCATTCGCACTGCCAGGGCCGCAAACTGCAGGATATTTTGGAATGGTGCGGGGTGCGTGCATGACTGAACCCCAAAACCCCAACCCCACCATGTCAAATTATGCCGAATTGTTACCCGAACCCGTCGACCCACCCATTGTGGTCGATGATTTAACCGATTTTCTCTTACACGAATTTCCACCCAGGGCCTTCCTATTGGAGGGCCTCCTATACGAACGCGCCTTGGCCATGGTTCATGCCTTCCGGGGCATTGGCAAAACCCAGCTTGTTCTGGAAATGGCTTTGGCCGTTGCCACCGGTGGGCCCTTCCTCAAGTGGACCGCGCCCGAACCAAACGGCGTGTTGTTCATCGATGGGGAAATGTGTGGTTCTGAGATTCAGGAACGGATTGAAGCGGCAGCACGAAACTATGAACCGGTGAAGCCTGGAATGTTTCTAATCGTCACGCCTGACCGCCAAACGGGCGCAATGCCTGACTTGGGCACCCATAAGGGCCGGAAGGCATTAGAAGAGCACTTCAGACCCGAAACCAAACTAATTATCATCGACAACCTTTCCAGCTTGGTCCGATCGGTCAAGGAGAATGAAGGCGATGATTGGCAACCCTTCACGACCTGGTTAATCTCTTTGCGCTCAAAAGGCTATAGCGTGCTGCTGGTTCACCATGAGGGCAAAGGTGGAACCCAACGGGGCGCCTCCAAGAAGGAAGACAGCCTGGACCTATCCCTGAGCCTCAAACGGCCCAAAGACTACACCACCGATCAGGGTGCAGCCTTCATTATCAACTTTGAAAAGTCGCGCCAACTCCACGACGACCAAGCCCGCCCGGTTTATACCTGGCTAACTACCACTGAATCAGGCGAACGCAAATGGGAATGGGAGCATTCCACGTTCGAAATTAACGACCAAATCCTTGATTTGAAGGAACAGGGCAAAACTGTGACTGAAATTGCCCGCATGGTGGGCCTTCACAAATCCAACATCTCAAGACGGCTTGAAAAGCTGGACCGTTGCGCGTTG
Source organism: Bacteroidia bacterium (assembly GCA_020635905.1). Taxonomy (GTDB): domain Bacteria; phylum Bacteroidota; class Bacteroidia; order J057; family JADKCL01; genus JACJYV01. The sequence goes on along the minus strand of JACJYV010000017.1, from coordinate 3,423 downwards.
CGTACCCCTAAGGACCCGCAACGCGCAACACAAATAAAAGGGGTGCAACAATGAGCGCAACCCCCCGCAACACACAAACGAAAAACCAAGCATTTACAAGTGTTTATGCCGCAACGAGTAGCGCAACAGGGCGCAACCCTAGAAAGGAAGTGTTTTCATGCTGATCTTAGGTTGTGACCCGGGCGCAACGGGCGCGCTTTGCCTGCTGAACACTTCCGGCCAAGTGGTGGGCATTGAGGATTGGGAGGGTCCGCACAGTGCAAGCGCTTGGCTATCGTCCTTTCCTTCTGAATCCATACTTGGAGCCGTCGAGCGGGTTTCCGCAATGCCGGGCCAGGGTGTGAGCTCCACTTTTCGGTTTGGCTTCGAAACGGGCGCTTTAACCGGTGTGCTGGCTTGTCTCGGCATTCCGTTTGAGCTGGTGACCCCGCAGGCCTGGCAGAAAGGCGTGTTTGCCCACACAGACGGCCAAAACAAAACGCGCAGTATTCAAGCAGCCAAACGTTTAATCCCTTCCTCAGAGCCTTATCTGAGGCTTAAGAAACACCACGGGCGCGCTGATGCCTGCCTCATCGCATATTGGCTGTTACTCCATCGAAAGGACCTGATCGCATGAAAGACTTGACCGAAAGTATGAACAACCTAACGGCCCTGGGTGAATGGCTAGGCCTGATCCAAATATTGGCCCATGACCAATTGGATGAGCGTTACATTTGCCCGCCTTCCCTACTCCGAATGCTGAGCAAGGAAGCCATGGCAGCCTACAACAAAGCGTTTGAGCACCTGGACCACCACGCCTCATTCGTTCAACGCCTAACCAGTCCAACAGACTAACCAACCCAAAGCGCGCTGGGCCATCCTGGCGCGCTGTTCTCGTAATATGCAAAAAAAATGCACAAGGCCAAGGCTATGCAGCCGGGCCAGAATCAACCAAGGTGGGCGGGGTTTGGTGCAAGGATTTGCACTCCGACTTGTATGCATATAAATTTGACAATGCCAGGGCTAAGTAAAGGACCCCACCCCCGCCATGGTACCTGGGGTGCCTAAAGGAACAAATGAGCAGACCGAAACGCACATTCACACCAGAAGAATTAGCCATTGTTGAGCGGGCCGGGGCGATGGGTTTTACTCGCTCCATGGTGGCTGAATTGTTGGGAATCAGCGAAGCCACCTTGCGCAGGGTGCGCCATGAAAACCCCGATTTAATGAGCGCCTTAGAAAGGGGTGAAGCATTCGCGCAAATGGCCGTTGGTTGCGCCCTTTTTGAAAAAGCAGTTGCCGGCAACATAGCGGCCATTCGCTGGTGGGAAATGACCCGCATGGGAAAACGCCCGGGCCTTTCGGTTAATTGCAACCGATCACAAAGCCCATTCGTTTTAATCACAAATGGACAGCCCAACCATGGCTAAAACGACCAAAACCGGGCGCCCCATTTCATTGGATTCGGTCAAAGCAAACCAGGTCATAGAATTGCTCAAATCGGGCCATTACATGCAGACCGCCCTTGAGGTGGCAGGCATGCCGCGTTCAACGGTTTACGCATGGATGAACGGAACCAGGGCGCAAAACAGCCGGAAGATACAGGACTTTGTAGACACCATAAAAAAGGCAAACGCCGAAGCCGAACAGGCCTTGGTTCAAGTGGTACGCACTGCTGCCTTGGGTTACACGGTTGAGCGGGTGAAACAGAAGTTTGTGAACCAACAGAATGAGCAAGGTGAATGGGTGCCCGTCATGGTGGAACAGGAAATCATCCGCGAAACCAAACGCGACTGGCAAGCAGCAATGACCATCCTTGAACGGCGCTGGCCCGATCGATGGGGCCGAAGACCGCCCACCATCAACCACGAAGAAAACGAAGTAACCAGCGAAGACCTACCAGAGGATTTTTTGTGAAAACGGACTTTTAAGGTTGGCTTGTCTTAACTCTTTCTTATAATGAAATAACCTATTTCCTAAAGAAAGACCCAGAATGGCGAAAATCACAATATCCGGATGTCATGGAACCAGTAACAAATGTGCGGCAAAAATACTGGCTGAAGGTTTTGAACTCTCCCCACAGGGTAAGCTGGGTGCTGGTATATATATCTGGGAAAAGCAGGAGGGATGGCGGGAATTAGCAACGGATTGGCATGCTCAAAAAGTTGCGGCTGGGCGGTATGACGGAGACATTTCCATTGCAATAATATTCTGCGATTTGACCGTTGCAGGTCAGAATTTTTTGGATATGCTGGATACTGCGGTCAAGGGAATGGTGGATGCCTTCGTAAGCTCCGAAATAACCGTACCTTCTGATAGAATGTATGATTGGATTGTTGAGAGGCTTGAAAAATTGCTTGGGAACAAGATATTACTGGTTAGGAGTTACGTCTCCATACCAGCCCCAAGAATCCGAAACTATAAAGGAAATAAGCCAATATCGTTGCTTGCAAAGTGCAAATCGATTGTGACAATCACCAGCGTTGAGGGCTTGAAATCATGAACACTGAGGAAATTAGGCGCGCACTACAAGAATTGAAACAAGAAGTAATCCGGGATCCCCATAGGGTTGCCGAAGAGATTCGGCAGAGGCCAAAAAGCGATTGGTCGGAATTTTTCGTTAACGGCGGCATACCTGCAACTACTAATGAGTTGTTTCAGTTTTTGCGCGAAGGCCAGCATGTTCCCAAATCAAGCTTTTGGGCAATGGGCGGTGCATTCAAAATGACCCTGAATTTGGATTTTTCAATCGGGGGTAAAATGGAGCTCTTTCAAAAAGACACGAAATCCCAAACAAGGGTAATAGCAATGTCGAGTGGGTTTGAATTTCACACAATGGCAGAAATGAAAGACAAATCTATTGGTGAGGCAGCATGATTGCGGATTTCCAATTGATTCATTATAAGGTGGATGAACTCTCCTTTAAGATGTATCCAGGCCTTGAACTTGTAATGTACGATGGTCCGATTTCTGATGGTCTCTCCTTTCAATTTGAGGCAGCCACACCTACATATTTCAAGAGCCAAGGCGTTTACATAGTAGGTCTTAAGCTAATCATTAAGTTATCGAATAAGCCGCCTGACCAAGATCATGAGACTGAGTTTCTTAATCTCAGCTGTTCGTTAGCAGGTGCGTTTCGGTTCAATACCGCTGAGGTTGACCCAACCACACTCCAGGCATTTTTGAAACTTAATGCACTTACTGTTCTACTACCTTATTTAAGGTCTGTTGTGACCACTCTATTAGCGACTGGGGGATTTGGAGCGATCCGGTTTCCCCTTTTTAACATGACCAAGGTATCTAAAGACTTGTTTGGGGATGAAGATATCGAAATAGAAATTGCGGAATAAGCACCCACAAAACTGGGGTACATTTCCGGGGTACATTGAAAAGCCAAGTTTGCAAAGCACTGTGATTTAAAGGTTTATTTTCCAGTGTGGTAGA
>JACJYV010000016.1 GCA_020635905.1 Bacteroidia bacterium | reverse complement strand
CTTTGCGTTACCATGTCCCTAACTTCCATTTTGCCCAAATTTCTCCGTGACCTCTGTGGTTAATTCGCAATCAATCTCCATTCATAAAGTCCTCAATGGATTTGAGGGGATCGGGGCCTTTGGGGAATTCCACCGGCCAGTCTTCGACTGGCGAGTATTGCCTGGGCGGGGCCAGTTTGGCTTCGGCCGCTTGTTTCTCAGCCTGGCGGGCCGCTTCTTTGACCGCATCTTTGCGGGCGGGTTCCAGGGAATTGGGATCAATTTTGCCGCCATACCACAACCAGTTGAGAAAGACCCGGATGTCATTCAGAATCAGAATCAATACTGGGAAAAACAGCAGCAGGAACAGGGTTCCCAGCAGTACGCCATAAGCCACGGAAATGGCCATGGGGATCAAAAACTGAGCCTGACGGCTTTTTTCCAAAATCAGGGGGTACAAACCCACCACCGTGGTCACGGAGGTGAGCATGATGGCCCGGAAGCGGGATACTCCCGCATTGATCACCGCCTTGCGGACTTCCATGCCTTCGGCCACAAACTGATTATACCTGTGCAACAGCACCACGGCATCGTTGATAATGATCCCTGACAAGGCCAGCAATCCGTAAATAGATAAAATGGAAACAGGTTTTCCTTCCAGTCCGTGACCCAGGAAGGCACCTGCCATGCCCAGGGGAATCATCAGCATGATGATGAGGGCCTGCCAGAAGGAGCGGAAGGACAATGTGATCAGCAGGGCCATGGTAACGAAGGCAATGGGAAACCAGATGCCACCCGAACTGCTGAAGTTGCTGTTTTCTGCAGCCTGACCCTCGTAGGAAACCCGCACCCCGGGGAAATTGGCCAGGATACCTGGCATGATTGAGTCGCGGACCTCAGCCAGAATGGGCGGAACGGGGGTGTTTGGCACCGCCACTTCAGCTTCCACCCTGATTTCACGCGATCCGTTGAAGTGGTTGATATTCACAATCCCGCGACCAATTTCGTAATCTGCAACTTCAAGGAAAGGAATTTGCCTGCCGTCGGGAGTTTTGATCTTCATCTCTTCCAGCTTGCCAATGCTGACCCGGTCGCTTTCAGGATAACGTACCCAGACCCGCACTTCATCCCGCCCGGATTGCAGGCGTTGCACTTCTTCTCCAAAGAACCCCTGGCGCACCTGACGGGTAATTGACCCGTGATCGAGACCCAACACAAAGGCCCTGGGTTTGAGTTTGAGGCGCACTTCCCGCTTGCCGCTCACGTCATTGTCCGTGACGTCTTTGAGGGTGGGGAATGACTCCAGAGCCATTTTGAGGGCTTCCTTGGCTGCCTCCAGTTCGACCAGGTCGCGACCCATCATGGCGATGGAAACGGGTTTGCCAAAAATTCTGCGGCCTCCCACGGTCAGCTTTTCTGCGCCAGTAATGCCTTTAATTTTTTCCCGGATCATGGATTCAAGGGTTCCCTGAGATACAGGGCGATCTTCGCCGTCCATGAATGCCACATCCAGTTTGCCTGTATGGCCGCCAGACTCAGTGCCCGAGGTGCCAATATCGAGGCGGGTACTCTCAATGATGGAATCAAGTTTAAAGGAATCTCTCAGTTCGGCATTGACCTCCCAGACACTTTGTTCGATGCGCTTGAGGTAATCTTCGGTCACATTTTCGCGGGTGCCCGGCTTGAGAACGAGGGAAACGGTGGTTTCGTCGCCTTCAATGTCGGGGAAAAAAGTGGTTTGGATCAATCCTCCCTGAAATGCACCTGAGATCATCATAAACAGGGCGATTACCCCGGCGACTGCGGCATATTTGTAAGTGAGAATGGTTTCAATTACGGGTTTGTAAATCCTGAAGCGCAGGAAATTGAGCAAAGGATCGAGAGGAGGCGTACGCAGTTTCGCATTCTTGGGCGCATGGGCCAGGTGAGCAGGCAGAATAAAAGTACATTCCACCATCGACCAGGCCAGACAGGCAATTACCACCAGAGCCATTTGTGAAATAAATTCCCCAATTCTCCCTTCCAGAAAGAAGAAGGGCACGAAGGCCACAATGGTGGTGGAAACGGAGGTAAAGACCGAGGGTAATACATCCAGGGAGCCATGAATGGCGGCCCAGTAACCCGAACGGCCTTTTTCAATTTCGCTGTACACGTTTTCCCCCACCACAATCCCGTCATCCACCAGAATTCCCACCACCAGAATCATCCCAAAAAGGGAAATCATGTTGATGGTGATCCCGGCAAGGGCGGCAATAATAAACATGCCCAGAAAGGAAAAGGGAATTCCCATGCCAACCCAAAAGGAAAGACGGGCATTCATGAAAAGTCCCAGGGTAATGAGCACCAGAATCAAACCTGCGCCTCCGTTTTTCTTCAGCAGATCGAGTCGCTGGTTCAGACCAATGGAACGGTCGTTGGTGATGGTGAGCTGAACCGCGGAATTGGTGGCGTTGAATTCTGCCACGTAGGTCTTGATGAAATCCGTGATTTTGATCAGATCCTCTTCAGGAAGCTTCGAAATATTGATGCTGACCGCGTTTTTGCCGTTGTAGAGGGTTTTGTTGGGATCGTCTGCGAATTGTTCCCTGACCTGGGCGATGTCGCCAATGCGAATGATATTGCCGTCGGCCTGGGTCCGCAGAATGATGTCTCCAATGCCATTGGCCGAGTAGGATTTATTGCGGGAACGAATCAGCACTTCTTCGTCCCGCGCCTTGACTGAGCCTGCAGAAATGTCGCGGTTGTTCTGGCGCACGGCATTACCGATTTCCTCAAAAGTGAGGTTGTAGCGCAGCAGAATTTCCTCGGGGACTTCTATGGAGATTTCCGGGTTGGGCACCCCACGCACTTCCACCTGGGAGATCAGGCCTGAGGCCAGAAAATCGTCCTCGATGCGCTCGGCAAATATCTTCAGCGAAGCCAGATCCGTGTTGCCCTGTACCACCAGGTTGGCGGCAGCGTCAAAGGCTTTTGCCTTGAAAACAACGGGCTTTTCCGCATCCACGGGAAAGGAGTTGATGCGGTCCACCGCGTTTTTGACATCGGTCAGGAGCACATCTGCATTATACTTTTGAAAGCCCTGAATGGTAATGGTAGCCGTATTTTCCTGGGAAACGGAGGTCACTTTTTCGATCCCTTCAATTCCTTTGATGGCTTCTTCCACTTTCAGGACCACCCCTTCTTCCATCTCCTCGGGCGAGGCGCCCGGGTAGGCCACGGTCACCATCACATTGTGGGATTTCAGTTCGGGGAAAAACGATTTTTTGATGCTCAGGTAGGACAACGCGCCCGCGCCCAGGATCACAAACATGACGATCCAGGAGTAGGCGGGGTACTTGACGAAGGTGGTTACAATGGACCTGATCATTTGGCGGCGATGGTTACTTTCATGTTTTCCATGGCATTTACCGGCGGATCAAGTACCAGTTGGGTGCCTTCATCCAGTCCCGAGAAAAAGATGGTGGTGGGATTGACCTTTTCAACCACAATTTCCTTCCTGACCAGCCTTTCGCCTTCCACTACAAATACCTGGTTACGGTTCATCACGGCTTTGCGGGGAATTTCCATGGATTTGCGCAGCACCTTACCCGGAATGACCGCTTCCAGATAGAGCCCTTCGTACAGTTGCGCTTCTTTGTTGGCGGCTACAGTGATGAACACATTCACGGATTGGGTGGCGGGATTAACCTGAGATCCCACCCGTGAAACCAGGCCCTGCCATTGATATTTGCCATCTTCTGAATTGACGTTCACAATGGTTCCCTTTTTGACCCATTGCACATCTTCTGAACGAATGGGAGCTTCCAGCTCGAGTTTGTCAGTGCGAATAATGTGGGCAATGCGGGTTCCTGGATTGGCAAAGCTGCCTTTTTCAAGGAAAACGTCGGTGAAGCTGCCCGTGTAGGGAGCCGTAATCACATATTTGCTCAGTCTCTCCTCAGCGCTGCGTATGGAGTAAAATTCGCTCAGAATACCCCGGGAAGCCAGAAAAGTCTTTTCGCGGGCGCTTTGTCCCTGGGGCAGTTCGGGAAAGGATTTGCTCACGTCAAGTGATTCAAAATAGCTTTGCCAGACTGGCAGGCGTTCGGCATAATCTACCTTGATGTCGGGCAGGATGCCCGCCAGGGTGCGCAGAAAATTACTTTTCTGCGCCAGCAGATTGAGGGAGGCTTCCTCCTTGTCGAGCCGCACCAGGGTTGTACCCTGGCTGAAGTTCTGGCCTTTTTTCAAAGGCACATCCCCTTCCAGGATTTTTCCCGCTACTTCAGCCATAATGTCCACGGGCTGGGCCGAGCCTACCCGGCCGAAAGCCCGCAATTCCGTTTCGAGTTCCTTGTATTTCACAGGAACCGCTTCCACAGAGCGAATATTTTCTCTGGGAGGTGTTTTCTTTTGTTCTTCCTTGAAAGAGGCCAGAAATATTTTTCCGCCGAATCCAATTCCCAACAGGGCAATTGAAATTCCGATTACGATAAACTGACGGGTGGTCATGGGCCGTGTTTTGGGTAAAAAAATGGTTTGGCTGCAAAAATAACCAATTGGAATTTGAAGTGTTATCTGTTTTTGGGATAAATGTGGATTATATTTTCTGCCGACACATTTACCCGCCCTGCGAAGTTCATTTCAAAAATTTTTTCCTTCAGAATTCCTTATATTGAGCAAAAGCGTATTTGTCCCGATCAAGCGCCAATCATTCATTTTTAATCATTTCAGACCATGCAGGATCAAAAAATTCCCCTACAAAAGCAGTCAGTTCAATCAGAAACTTCAACAGAAGGTGGAGAAATGGAAGGTCGCAGTTTGGCCCCGCCCGCTTTTCAGCTGGATGACGGGCCTGGTTTGCCAGGAGAAGGTGGCTCGCCCATCCAAAGGTATGTGGCCGGGGAAGGCGAATGTCTGCATACCACTCCTGCGCCTGGTTCAGCCCCGGTCAGGAATATTTTGACTGCCATTTATAATGCAGGCGGCGGGGAAAATGTGGCGGAATTTGTGGGAAATCAGACTGAAACGGCGATTAATCAGGCTTTTACCCTGGGCGAGGAAAGTATCCGCGTGGATGACGAGGCTATGGCACTGGCCAGTCACCCCGACCAGGGGCCGGGTCGCTACGATCATGTGGCCTGGGACCGTGAGGGTTATGAGGAAGGAGAGGAAGGCAGTTGGCGGGGTTCACATCTGACTCCTGTGGAGACGGAGGAGGATTCGCCCACTTTGCGGGATGCCTTTCACCAGCACCGCGAAGCGGAAATTGCCCGCCTGGCTGGTCCCGGGGTTACCGCAGGTCAGGTATTGGGAGCCCAACAGCTGGCCACAGCCCAGGGTTCGCCCGCGTTGGCTGAGGCAGCTCGTCGGGTGCTGTTTACAGCAAATGAATACGCGGTGATCAATACCCTTAACCCTGCACAAAGCGAGCGTTACCGTCCAACTGGCGACACCACTTTCTGTAATATTTATGTGTGGGACGTGCTGAGGTCGATGGGAGTAAGCGAACGTGCTATTCCAGGCGGAAATGCGGATTCCTTTGCCGAGTTTACTGCGAGTCGCCGGGGCAGCCGCTACTGGCGCAGATTGGCCGGGCCCGATCAGGCCCAGGAGCGGGCCAATGCCGGGCGGCTGGTCATCATCACAGCTGTTGGAGTCAGATTTGCAGGCCACGTCAGTCTGATTCCACCCGAAAATCCGGGTCATGGCAGCCATGCACACCGCGATGCTGAAGGTCATGTGGATTCGCCCCTGGAATCCAATGCGGGCGGCGGCAGCATGATCGAGGAAGGCGGGGAAACCCGTCCCAGCGCCAACTGGCGGTACGAAAACCGGGAAGAATTGTACGCGGCCAATCCAGAGCACTATTCCAGCGGACGGGAAGCTCAGTGGTGGGAGCACGGCCACACCAATGCTGGTTTTTACGAATACATTGGCGCAGTCGGGGGCAGCGATGCGGCAGGCAGCGCGTCTTCCATGGGCGTAACTGGCGGATTATAAGCGTATGTTGCTACACATTCTCAACGGCGACGGCCTGGCTCATGTGTTCGAACAGGGAAACCTCCAGGGAGACCGCCTGATCTGGCGTGAACTGATGTCCGAAGGACCTGCTCCCCAGACAAATTCCCCGCAGGAATTCTGGAAAATCCGGCAGCAATTCATTGACGATACCTTTGGAGAAGGCGCCACTTACGACAATATGGTGCTGGCTGAACTTGCAAAACTGGATCACCTGGAAAATTACCAGGAGGTTTGCCTCTGGTTTGAGCATGACCTGGTGTGCCAGATCAATCTGATTTTTGTGCTGACCCAAATTCTGGAACGGGTGCGCAAGCCGTTGCGGGTTTCGCTGGTATGCATGAATTCGCATCCTGAAGTGCCGGGTTTCAAGGGTTTGGGGCAATTGAGCCCGGCCCAGTTGGGCGCGGCTTTTCTGGAGCGGGTGACGCTCATGAGCACAGACCTGCGCTATGCGCAACGGGTCTGGCAGGCCTATTGCAATCCCGATCCTGTGAAGTTGCTGGAAATACAAATGGAGATTCATCCCAAATTTCCCTATCTGCCTCAGGCCATTTCAGCACATTTTTCCCGCTTTCCTTCCACCAAAAACGGCTTGAATGCCATCGAAGAGATTTTGTTGAAGATTGTGGTGGGCCAGGGCGGGGAAATGCCTTTCCGTCACCTGGTGCGCGACTTTTTGATCCAGGACGATATTTTTGGCTGCGGCGACCTGATGGTGGAGGAGTATGCGCAAAAATTGAGTCCGGGGCTGTTGGAGATCAGTGAGTCAGCCGTCAGGCTGACGGATCGGGGGCGGAGGGTGCTGAGCGGGGAGGAGATGTGGGGGGAGTGAGGGAAGGAAATAGATTTTTTACCAAATTCTTTTGACCCCATAAAAATCAAAAGCCTTATCAGCAGAAATAAAAGAAAAATTTTCCTTTATGGCTTGTGCAATTAACATTCTATCAAAAGGATCCTTGTGTGAACTACTTGGATAGGGAAGGTTTGCTACGAACAGGGCATGATTTTCATTCACTGGTAATATTTTGTATCCATCCAATATCGCATTCTCCAGATAACGGGCCAAAGGTTCAAGAAGGACCAATTTCCCAATTCCCACCTTAATGGACATTTCCCAAATACTCGCAGCACTCAGATAAATTTCGTTGAGAGGGTTTTGTAATTCTTCTTTGGCAGTTTGGGAAAGTTGAGAGTCATTTTGACTTGCCCAGATGAAAATATGGGTATCAATAAGTATGTCCATTTACATGTATTCCTCGAAATCCTCTAATGGATCATCAAATCCAGGCATCATTACCATTGATCCTTTCGGTAGGAAACCTACGCGTTTTTGTATTTTATGATGGTTTTGGGGGCGATTTTCAAGAATAATTTCAATTCCATTTGAGGTTTTTTCAACATCAAAACCAAAATTCCTTGCTATTTGCAGAAGCAATTGAAGTTTTTCAAGATCCGTACTGGGGGATTTTGCATTCATAATAACCTAATCTACGATTTTTCCCCCAAACCGTTCCCTACTTCTCCCTGAAAAATACGTTGATAGGCGTTCCCTGAAAGCCGAAATTCTCTCTGAGTTGGTTTTCCAGGTAGCGTTTGTAATTCTCTTTGATGTGCTTGGGGTGGTTGCAGAAAAAGAGAAACGTCGGGATGGAACCGGGCACCTGGGTGATGTACTTGATGCGGATAAATCGTCCCCGGTGGGCCGGCGGTTTGTAGCGCTCGATCGCATCCAGCATCACTTCGTTCAGCTGGGAGGTAGGGATCATCTTTTTCTTGGCCAGATAGACCTCCATGGCGGTTTCCAGCACTTTGAGTACCCGCTGTTTTTCGACCACAGACACAAATATGATGGGAATGCCGCTCAGGGGCTTGATTCGCTCCTCGATGACCTGGGTATAAGCCTTGGCCGTATTGGTCTCCTTTTCCACCAGGTCCCACTTATTGACCACGATAACAAGGCCTTTGCGTTGCTTTTCGATCTGGTTGAGGATGGCCAGGTCCTGGGCTTCCATGCCAAGGGTGGCGTCGATCATCAGAATGGCCACATCGCATTCCTCAATCGCGCGGATGGAGCGCAGGGTGGAATAAAACTCCACGTTTTCGTTTACCTTGGCCCGCTTGCGCAGTCCCGCAGTATCCACCAGGTAGATGTCGTGGCCAAAGGCCTGGTAGCGGGTATGCAGGGTGTCGCGGGTGGTGCCGGCAATGGGGGTCACGATGTTTTCCACCCGGCCCAGCAGGGCATTCACAATGGATGATTTCCCCACGTTGGGGCGTCCCACAAAAGCCAGTTTGGGCAGATCCTCTTCGAAAGGCTCTGCCTTGTCGGGCAGGGCTTCGATCACGGCATCCAGGAGGTCGCCCGTGCCGGTGCCATTGACGGCGGAAACAGGGTAGATTTCTCCCAGGCCGAGGGAATAAAACTCCAGGGCGTCGTTGCGGCGCTCGTGGGTATCTGTTTTGTTGGCCACCAGAAAAACGGGCTTTTTGGAACGGCGCACGATGGCGGCAAATTCCTCGTCCATGGGCATGAGCCCGCTGGTCACATCCACCAGAAACAGCAACAGGTCGGCTTCCTCCATGGCAATGTGCACCTGCTCGCGGATGGCTTTTTCGAAAATATCTTCAGATTCGGGTACATATCCGCCCGTGTCAATCACGGAAAAGGTGACCCCGTTCCACTGGGCCAGGCCGTAGTGGCGGTCGCGGGTCACACCCGACTGGTCGTCCACGATGGCTTTGCGCGACTCAATCAGACGATTGAAAAAAGTGCTCTTTCCAACGTTGGGTCTGCCTATGATTGCTGCGATTCCGCTCATAATTTTTTTAGCTTCCAGCTGCTGGCTTCAAGCTTCAAGCCTTTGGGTGCGACGTTCAGGTAGTCGCATGCCTGAGGGCTTTGGGCCTGAGGCTTGCTGCCTATTCCATATATCCAAAATCCTTCAGACGGAAATTGCTTTCTCTCCAGCCTTCCGTCACCCGAACATACAGTTCGAGAAAAACTCTTTTTGCAAAAAACTCTTCCAGATCGTAGCGGGCTTCGCTGCCGATCTTTTTGATCATGGAACCGCCCTTGCCGATCACCATACCTTTCTGGCTTTTGCGGTCCACATGGATATCGGCCACGATGCGAATGATATCCTCCTCCTCTTTGAATTCCTGCACCACGACCTGGGTCGAGTAGGGCAATTCTTCACTGAGGTTGAGGAATATTTTTTCCCGCACGATCTCCGTCACAAAAAACCTTTCGGGACGGTCTGACAGGGAATCTTTGGGAAACCAGGCAGGACCTTCGTCCAGATTATCCAGGATTTTGCCCATCAGTTCGGTCAGGTTACGTTTCCGCAGGGCCGAAATGTGAATCGTATCCACCACTTCCACATGATCCTTGATCTCGGCTTCGCGCTGGGCGATTTTTTCCTCGCTGGCTTCGTCGATTTTGTTGATCACGAGGATAATGGGGATGACCGAATTGCCCATCATTTCCATAAGAATATCCTCGGGAAATTTCTCATTGACGTCAATCAGGAGGAGAATGAGGTCGGCATCCTCGAAAGACTGGTCCACAAAGCGCATCATGGCTTTTTGCAGACCCGAACTGGGTTTGATCACCCCCGGGGTATCAGAAAAGACGACCTGAAAGTCGTCTGTGCTGAGAATGCCGAGGATGCGGTGGCGGGTGGTTTGGGGTTTGTGGGTGGCAATGACCATTTTCTTGCCCATGAGGGCATTGAGCAGGGTGGATTTCCCTGCGTTGGGTTTGCCAATGATGGCCACAAAGCCGGATTTATGGACCGATTCCATGGCGCAAAGGTAAGAAAATTCTGGAACGGATTACGGTTTACAGTTTTCAGTTCAGCAAACCCCAAACTGTCAATCATTATCCCGCTGGCACTCCTCCATAAACCCCCTCAACGCCTTGATCACCTTCTCAGGTGCCTCATAAAAACCTGCGTGTCCTGCACTCTCCAGAAAGCAACTGTTGCCCTTCCGGGCTTTCAGCATCTCCTGCCGGCTTTGATTCTTGGAAACAAACTCATCATGCCCCCCGATGATAAACAAAACGGGGATATTCAGCCCTTCCAGCACATGCACCCGGTCGTTGCGGTCGCGCATAGCCTCCGTAAAAGCCAGAATAGCTTCCTTATTGGTGTGTGAGGCAATCTCAAACATGCGCTCAATCATCTCAGTCTGCATAGAGGCAAACAAAGAAGGTACAAATGAACGGATAAATGGATAAGCCCCATGCTTTTCCACAAAACGCAACGTTTTGTTACGGCTGTCACGCCGCGAATCAGAGTCACGCCCGGCCGTGGAGTGAAAAAGGCAAATGCCCTTCAGTTTCTTGGGAAAAATCTCTGCATAGGCCAGCCCGATATAACCACCCAGCGAATGACCCACCAAAGCAGGCTTCACCAGCCCCAGCGCCTTGAGCACCTTATTCAGCCAGCGGGCTACCTCCTCCAGGTGATGCATTCCCGGAATCATACCCGTATCGCCGTGCCCGGGCAAATCAATACAAACCACCCGGTAGCTTTTGCTCAAATCGGGGATCAGTAACTCAAAAATTTCTGACGTTTCACAAAATCCGTGCAGGAAAACAAGGGGCTCACCCGTCCCTGCCTCATAGTAACGGACATTAATTGAATCAACAATAATGTTATGAGAAAATTCCTGCAAGATATTTATTGGACTTCAGCGTTTAATCCCCTGTCAAGCAGGGCAGAACAACGGGGAATAAGGTCGTCCTTGGGTCCAAGCTTTACCGGATATTTTCCTTTAAAATGCACCAGCACAGCACATTGCTCTGCCTGCTCGGCGGTGTGATCACACACGGAAATCAGGCTTTGTATCACCCAGTCAAATGTATTAACATCGTCGTTGAACAGGACCAGCTTGCTTTCCTTATCAGTGATCTCATCCAGTCTGGTGAGGGTTAGTTCTTTTATCATGGACGTAATACCCATTGATTTCATGAATCGTTCAATCTATCAATTTAAAAAATCGGACTGCTAATTACAAAAAATTTCCCTTAATTTATCTCTGAAACTTGCCGGATTATTAATGAAACTACTCTCTGCCAACCACTGGAAAGACTATCGCTTAATTGATACAGGCGGTTTCGAAAAGCTGGAACAATTTGGCCGCTTCGTGCTGCGCCGACCTGAACCACAGGCAGTTTGGGGCAAGACCCTCACCGAAAAAGAATGGGCCGCCCGCGCCCACGCCACCTTTATCCCCGACGGCAGCGCATCCGGAAACTGGGAACGCAATCCCGCCGAAATGCCCGACCAGTGGTACGTCCAGTACCGCCACCAGGGACTCAATCTGAAGTTTCGCCTGGGCCTCACCGGGTTCAAACATGTGGGCATCTTTCCCGAGCAGGCCATCAACTGGGAATACATTTACCAGGCCTGCCAGAAAATACCCCAGGCCTCCGTCCTCAACCTTTTCGCCTACACAGGCGGAGCCTCCCTCGCTGCCCGCGCCGGAGGCGCAGACGTCATCCATTGCGACTCCATCCGCCAGGTCGTCAACTGGGCCAACGTCAACATGGAAGAATCCGGCCTGAAAGACATTCGCTGGCTGGTAGAGGACGCCTTCAAATTCGTGAAGAAAGAAGCCAAACGCGGACGCCAGTACAACGGCATCATCCTCGATCCCCCCGCCTGGGGACACGGCCCCAAAGGCGAAAAGTGGAAGCTGGACGAAATGATCAATGAAATGATTGGCTCTGTATCCGAAATCCTGGCCCCCAAAAACTCCTTCCTGGTATTCAACGCCTATTCTCTCGGCTATTCTCCCCTGGTCCTGGGCAACCTCATCTCCACCCACTTCGGCCCCGAAACCAGCCACCTCACCGAACTCGGCGAACTCTGCCTCGAAGAAGACTCCGGCCGCAAACTCCCCGCCGGGGTATTTGCCCGCTTCAGCCGCTAAAAACCGGAGGTTTTAGCGGCCCCTTAGGGGGCCTATGGCCCAAGCTATCAGCGGTCAG
Source organism: Bacteroidia bacterium (assembly GCA_020635905.1). GTDB lineage: Bacteria > Bacteroidota > Bacteroidia > J057 > JADKCL01 > JACJYV01. The sequence continues at coordinate 12,240 of JACJYV010000016.1, read as the reverse complement.
CTCCCCAAAAAGCGGAAGCTTCCCCCCAAAAAAACTTTGCGAACTTTGTGTCTTTGTGTTGAAAATCTCCCCCCAACCCCCAAAAACCACCCCAATCACTCCCCAAACCCCATTTTCACCCCTTCCCCAACTCCCTTCCGAAACATTTCCGAAACAAAATTACCTTTTCCGAAACTGGTGGTGAGTTTGGCACGGGATTTTGAAAACGTTCAGCTTTCTGTGCAGGACTGTATTTATTTTGAAACCAATTACTCCCAAACCCTACTTCACCCCCTCCAGGTGTTCCACCTGGAGGAAGGAATCCGCCCCCACTTGGTAAGTAGTGAGGGTATGGATTTCGCCGGATTCTCCGGCCTGGTAATGGACTTTGATGGCAGGCATCCTCACTTCCGACCAGACCGAATATCCGGTTTTGCCACTGGCGACTTCGAGTTTGTCGAGGCGCTGGTCGCCGTCCAGGAGTTCGGCGTAGATGTAGCCGCCTGCCTCGGGGTTTTCTTCGTCCAGGGTGTTGACCAGGGTGATGGTGGCTTGATCTATTTGGAGCTTGCCAATGGGGTGGACCATGCCTTCCCCGAAGGGGGAAGCGATGGCTGGATCGAGGTTTTCGTAGGAGAAGTGAATTTCACTCCCCGAAAAGGGTTTGAACTGATCGGCATAAGACGGGGTTGCCGGGGATTTGCAGCCCGCAGCAAACATACCAGTCATTATTATTGCAAGGGCAAGGTGTAGGATATTTTTCATGTTCATTTTTGCGTGGTATTTCTGACTTCAGACATGGTGTAGGTAAAATTATCATATCCTTCCGCTTTTATCATACCATTTTTTACGATCAGCAGATTTTGGGGAGAAGTTCCTTTGGCCACACTCCAGCGGGCCGGGTCGTAATACTGGTAGGCGGTTGAACCGTCCTCCAGTTGCATGCGGCCCACCACAATCACGTAGTGATCTGAAGGACTTACCCCGCCATCGCGGTGGGTATTGGTCCATCTTGTGTTCTGGTCGTCGCGGTTCACTCCAATGATAGCGGGCTTTTTTGCCTCCAGTAAGGCATCCAGGCGGGATTTGCCCGCATCGAATTCGGCAGAAGGCCCTTTGATCCATTTTTGAAATCCTTTCGTTCCTTTTTCGCCTTTCGAGCCTGCTTCCACCATGTATTTTGTGGTGGATTTGTCGCCTGGGGTAAAGCCCGCCTGGATCAGGGTGTAGCGACAGGTTTGATAACAACCCGAATCCCGGTACCCGGATTCCGTGGCGTAAGTCCCCATATTGCTTTTCAGAAAGGACAGGGGAACGCTTTGTCCGGCCTGGGTATAGGCGCTGAAGTATTGGCTTGCGCTTAAAACCGTGGGAATATCCTTTTTCCTGCCAATGGAGGCCATACCCTTTTCTGCTTTCCTGCCGCTACCTTTAGCCGATTGCCCCTCATTTGCACTAACTTTTTCCTCGGTTGACTCTCCTGCTACTTCATTTTGGGGTTGAAACCAACTTTCGACGATTTCACGTCCCTGGAGAGCCAGCATGGCTTTGATTGTGGTTCCGTCCGGATCAGCAGTGCCATCGGTCCTTTTCCAGCCAAGGACTTCCTTTTGGTACCGTTCGATCCATATTCCGTTTTCGCTGGGGTCCATGAGTTTTGCAACCAGAAAGAGTGGAGCGCCTGCCTGAAGCAGGTAGGTTCCCAATTTGCGCAGGTCTTTTGGATTATTCGCGCCCTTTTTCCCAATGGCTTCCCCAAGGAAATTCCCCTCTTTTTGCTCTCCCTTTTCATCTTCTTCTGTTTTCAGTTCAAACGGTGGCGGAGCCAGACTGCGGCCCGGAAGGGATTCCTGAGTTTGCAGGTCACTGCCAAAGGAGGCTTTGCGGGGTTCAACTTTTTCGACGTTCATGGTGATCAATTATTAAGGTTTAGAATTTGATTGATTTGACTTTCCGGGAGATTTCTGCTGGCCGCCCTCCGTGATCAGCTGCGGTCTTTGTGCATTCGACCAAAGGAGTTCCCCACCTGCGAAATATTCCAGCATCCACGCTCTGGGATTATGTGAGGTCAGATGATTTTCCCAATAGGCCCAAAATTCCTCCCCCATCTCTGTGTCATTCACCTTCATCTCCCCCTCAATGAGGCTGGATTCTTCCCCATCTTTCAGCAACCTGAATCTGATCTTTATTTCCTCCATTATTTCCCTCCTTTCAATGGCTCCTGAACTGCCTTTCCTTTAATTTTTCGTCCTGAAGGGCTACCACTTTCCTTAGCAGAATTAGTTCCTTTTCCTGTTCGGCGATCTTTTCAAGCAGTTTTGCATCGGGATGGACGGGGGCTTTCTGGTAACCGAGCTTTTTGGAAAATTCCTTGAAAAAATCGTATTCAAGGGTTTTCGAAAAAGTCAGCAGAGAGTCTGTATCAATGGATTTTCGCTTGAATATGCCGTAAATGTTCTGCTTGGAAGTATTGACCAATTGCCCAAGTTCGGTCGGTCCAATGCGTTTCTCCTTGCTTACCTTTTTGATAAGTTCGCCAATGAGGATTTTGGGGATTTTCTGATTCGGGGCCATTCGTTTTGATGGTTTTAGGTGGTTAGGGGAATTACTTTACCTTTTGATGGTCAGGCCGCCTGTGGCAACCGTTTCCTGATTCCGCATGTCTTTGATTACATACCAATACACCCCGCCGGGAAGATTTTCACCCGTCCAGGTAGCCTGAAAGCCATGTTGAACATGGACTCTTCCACCCGCCCGGTTGAAGACCTCCACCCGGTAATTTTCCTCGTTTCCCTCACCCGTAAAGCGAATTTCCCACTGGTCATTGTGGCCGTCTCCGTTGGGGGTGAGGATGCCAGGAATGAACAGATCGGACTGGCTGGGCATGAGGGTCAGGGAAAGGGTGTCAATTGGCCCGGTGCAGCCCTCAAATTCTCCTTGCAAGAACACTTTCACATCCGCAGGGGTGATTGGATCGTGCAGGACAAATTGCAGGGGCAGGCTCCAGGCTCCGTTGGTGGAGGTAAGGGGCGAAGTCGCACCCGAGATCAGGTCGGCAGCCGGGGCATTGATCCACCAGTGAACCTGGGCTGCATTCAGGTTGGTGGTGCCCGTGATGGTAAATTCCCCTGATCCGTTGACCGTTTCGGGATAAAGCTTTTCAGGCAGAAGGGTTAGTGGAATGATCCTGATGGAATTGGTATCGCGGCCAATGCATCCCTGGTTGGATTGCACTTCCACCCAAAGGTCTTGCTCTCCGGGTGGCAATTGCGCACTCTCATATTGGTTGAGTCCCGACCAGGACTGAAGCAGGCTGTCGCCGTACCAAAACTGGAAGGACTGGCCACCACCCGCCAGAAATTCAATGGAATTGCCCTGGCAAGTGGTATTGAAGGGTGCCGTGTTGAGCAAAAAGGCAGGGGGGACTTCCTCGATGGCCACCGTAAAAAGGTCTTCTGCAAAGCAAAATCCAGGACTGCGGTAATGCACATCGTACTGACCGCCAACACTCTGGGCTGGGTGAATTGCCCCACTGAGGCTATCCACCGCGAGCCCTGGTCCAGCCCAAAACCAGCCCCCATTTGTGCCTGAAAAATTGGGAAACTGAATGGGCTCCGTGGTGCAGAAAAATGAGTCTGGATAGCTGAAATCGGCAAATTCCGCGGGAAAAATGGTCAGCTTTTGAGTAAAGGAATTGCTGCAACTGTCCTGCATGACCAGGAGGATGGAATAGTTTCCGGGCAGGGAATTGGTCAGGATAATGGTGCCATTGGATTCAAGATTGAGGCCGAAGGGTGAAGAATAGAATACGCCATTGGCCGACGAAAGCACCAAAGGAGTGACGGTGTCTTCCTTGGCGCAAAAGGCGGTGTCGCTATAAGCAAAAAAAGAAGGGTCGCATTGCCCGCAGGCGGCACGGGCGCAAAAGAGCAAAATGGGGATGTACGTTAGATGCTTCATGCTTTTGGTTGATTTCAACAGGACATAGGTCACCTGCCCGGCGAAGGCCGGAACAGGTGGCTAAGTCAAAAAACGGTTTAGGTTTGGGCGCTGGATAGCAAGCAGTTGGGAGAAAAGGGTCGGAGTGAGCCAGACAATCTTTTCAGATCGCCTGGCTCACTCCTTCCCGTGGGGGAAGGAAATGAGTCCAATCCCGGAAATTTCCGGGAATCCCTCTGATGAGGGAAACACACGACGAACAACCCTGAAACAGCAATTGTCCTTCCTTCGTTCGTTAGTTTCAATGAACATCCATTCAACTGTACAAACATCGAAATAGGTCCAGGCCGAACAAAACCAATTATCACAAATAATTACCCTAAGGTTATTTTTGGGAATTGGCCCTGATTTGATATATTTGTCACAAACAGACAAAAATTTTACCCTGACAATGGATAAAGTTGATCCATTATTTTCTTTGGTAGCAAGCCTTAATCAGCGGGCAAAACTGGCCTTCAAAAGCTTTGTCCAATCGACTGTGCTTCAAAAAGAGGTCAATGATATTGAGTACTGGAAACTTTATCAGGACATACAGGACGAACTGAAAAAAGGTGTCTGGACAAACGTAAATCTGCGCTCCAAATTCAGTCACCTGAGCAACCTGTCCCGGACCAAAGGTCAATTATTTGACCGGATCATTGGTTCTCTGATCTCGAACAGCGATAATCCCAGGAGCCTGCTTGAAAAAGAGCTTCAGGGAATCCGGGAAATGATCAGAATCGGACAAAAGCCCAGTGAAATCAAATTGGCCAAACTTGCGCAACAGGCGATTGATTCTGAGTATTTTGATATTGCGATTCGAATTTATCACCTTCGTTCGCGGGCCTGGGTGGATTTCGAAGATCTGGAACGGGTTTCAGGAGAGATAACCCAAATAAACATGGATGTTTCCCTTTTCAACCTGAAACAAAGCGAAATTCACGTTTATCAAAATCTCTACGACACTTCTTACCTCACCTTGCGGGAATTTTATGCCGCCCGAGGGTCAATCGAACTTAAATTGATTGATCCTATTTTGAAGCATCCCATGTTGGCGGACCATAAGAAAGCCGAGTGTTATACCTCGCAATTGTACTACCATATTTTGCGCTATTCCTGCTGGTTTTTCCTGGGCAAATACAAAGAATCAGAGTGTGAGGTAAAAGCAGCAATTGAAATATTTGATGCCCACTCCCACCTGATTACGGAATACACCGCCCTTTACGTTGATTCTCTGACCAATTACGGGTTGATTCTGGTTTTGAATAAGAAACAGGAGGAGGCAAACAAGATTCTTAAGCGTGTCTCAACCATCAAAACCCGAAGCCAACGAATTGAAGCCAGGGTTTGGAGGGGTTTGGTAGTTGGCCAAATGGCTACATTGCTTTACTTAGGGGAAGCCCAAAAGGCCATCCATCTTATAAAGGATGTGGAAAGGGGATTGGTTCAGTTTGATAAAAATCTTCGCCTCGAAGACAAACTTCTTGCCCAATTCTCGTTGGCAATTGTATTATTCACCAATCAAAACCTCAGGCAGGCCAAAATTTGGCTGAACCAAATCACAGAGGTAAAGAATACAAAGGTCCGGGTTGATCTGCAAAACATGGCCCGCATTCTCCTGATGTGTGTTTACTATGAAATGGGAGAATTTAGTCTGCTGACCCGTCAAATCAGAGAAATGGAACGATGGAACGGAAGGCGGATTTTTGAATTCGAAACCAGAATGATGTCCTTTTTCCGGAAAGCACCATTTCCAGAGGCCGAAAAGGCAAGGATCACCTCTGAATTTACGGAGGAAATAGAAGCTTTGTTGACCGATCCATTTGAGCAAAGAGTCAAATTGTATTTTGACCCGATTGCATGGCTGAAGGCTACAAATTAGATTCAATCACGAGGATTAGCAACCCGCCGCCACTTGTGTACTTCACTAGGAAACAATTACCTTGAGGATTAATAAATTCATAGCTCACGCTACAGCCGCCATTGTCGTAGGCGTCGATTAGCGTTTGATAAGGAATGCCAGAATCAATGCTGGCCAGGTTGAGCACCTTGACTACGACAGGCCGGGGAATGGGATCTTTAGCAGGAGGGGCAGCGAGGGTGGTCTGAATTGGAAAATCGGGTGTAGCGATCCACCCCAGCCCCAATGTCAGAAAGAAAAATAAAAAGAGAATCTTTTTCATCTGTTGGATTTGGTTGAGGTGTAAATATAGGGTTTTGAAGCGAAAAAGGGAGGGGGAAAGGAAGATTTGGTATGGGGATTTTTGGGAAAGGGATTGTTTACTGGGGAGGGGGTGAGTTAAATGGATTGTATGCTGATGGGCAAACGATATTTTACCTTTATGAAGAAAGCAACCAGTCCTGAGAAAACCTTAAAGCACGAAGCCATAAAACTACATGCAACCACTTATCCTACGGGTAGACCAGAGTCTTTCCTGCCCCTTTTATTCCTTTTTGAAAACAAATTTTTTCCTAAAGAAACTAATTTTACAATACTCATCGCTAACCTTAAAATGCCTGTAAAAATCCAGAATATGATGGCAGAAACCTCCCTCCCAAATAGGTAGAAGATGTTTTTCTTTGAGTAGGCGCTTCGAAAGCCGTTGTAAATTAGGCCTAAAATGATAAGCCCCCCAAAAATTACCAGAAACCCATTGAACCCTTTCCTGAAACTCTCGCATTCAGAGGGAAACCTCCAAAGCACTCCTTTGTGGACCAAAATATCCCACAATTCAGGATATTTAATTCCAAATAAATCATGGAAAAACCCAATAACTGAAGTAGCCAAGGAGACCATGGTTATATATCTCAAGCCGGAAAGACTTTCTGCTTGCCGTTTTTGATTGTCAGAATTGAGATCTTCAATGAGGGAAGGCAATTGCTCCCGTACGTTTTGGGCAAGACTATCAAAATGTAAACTTTTCCTGATACCCTCATACATCGTACGATAGTAGTGATTGTCGCACAAAAATACAGTTGAAGATTCCTGAAGAATTGTTTCAATGGCGATTTTCATTGACTCCATTCTTTGAATTTCTCTTTCAACAGAGTCTGGAGAAAACACAAAAGCTCCTGATGCAACCTTGCCCATCAACTCAACATGCAACCCATTTCTGGATACCAGATGAGATTGGATACGATCTAACCCACTAAAGTAAATGTTACCTAAGTATATAAGGAATAAGTATTTTTTAAGTTTATGGGGGGGAGTTCCGTTAGAATTTTTACCTGAATCTTCAAATGGCGAACTTGGCAACTGAGAATCTGAGTTCGAGATTACAAGGTAATTTCCATCAAACCCAGCCCCAAATTGTTTGATCCCGGTGTTCTCATCAAAATGTTGGTCTGGATTATTCTGATTTCCCTTTTGTTGCGGACCATCCTTTACCAAAACGTCTAAGTCGTCTTTATTGGAATTTTCTCCCTTGTTTAGAAAAAATAAAAAATTCATGGAAACAAATGGGAGCCGAATAGCTTCATTGAAGGGTGGAATTTTGTTTTCATCCTTGGACTTAAGTCTTTCTAATTTGTTTTTCCAGAAGGGACACATTTCCCAAACCCATTTATATTCCTTTTCGATCTCTAATTGAGTGTCGAAGAAATGCCCGTTTGACCCGTCAGTAACCAAAGGACCGTAATTTTTTAAATTTTTCAGGTCAATTGAACAACGGCTTGAAAATTCCTGAATAATCTCTACCAAGAAAATGAAAAATGGATTTTTAAACCCTCCCCTTCTTTTTAAGGATTCTCTTATTCTTTTCCTAATTTCGCTTAGGGGATTCACAGAAGTCTCTTCTTTCCCGGCCTTCTCCTCTTCCTTGGGTAAAATTTCATCAATATTATGTTCATCATTTCCAATAAACTTAAAACATCGACTTTTATCATTTAATATTCCTTTTACGCTCTCTAAATCCTTATATGACTCAGTAAATATGTTTTGCATAACCTCCCCTAAATCCTTTATTTTCTCTATGGAGGTTTTATTCCCCCAATTTTTTAATTCTGTCTTAAATGAGATTGAAATCATCCCCAGACTCCAGTCAAGAAAAGAAATTTCAAAGCTTATTTCTTTTAATTCCAGGTCAAAGTGGGCATTTCCGTGATTAATAGTATTCAGTTCCGTTGAGAATTTATTTAATAAAGCAGTAAAAATTGGATTTGCCTCATTGGGTACTTGCAACTTTGCCTTACCGTTGGGTTGAGCATGGCCAGTACCCTCATCAGGGATAGAGAGCACTTGCGGCAAAGTTATTCCGCCCTCTTCAGGTTTAACGGAGGCGGTAGAATCTTTCACTTTTGAAATGGAATAAGACTTTTTACCCACCAAAACCCCACCCTTTGTTGCGGCAAAATTTACGGGAAAAGGACTGGAATTAAGCAATTCGGTTTCACTGCTTTCCTCATTCTCAAAACCCACGATTTTCCAATCCAAATCGCGGATCAAATCCCGGGGGGCCTCAAAGATATTTTTTTGATTATACACTTCATTCTTGTTCCCAAGTTGATTTTTCCAATCCTGAAAAATTTCAAGCCTAATTCTTCGGATCTGAGTATGAAACAAAGCCTTATTGGGTAGCCAAAAAGGATATTGGCATTGGAGGATGAATGTTGCCATTGTGATTTATTAGAATGCAGGCAGATCAGTTGATCAAAGAAACAAAGTACACATTTTCTGCTAAATCCAAAAGAAAACCAAGTAAAGTAATCGCCTTACTTTCAAATGATCGCTAAAAGGAATAAAGTAACTGGCGGGCCATACCTTTTTAAGGTCATCGATCTTTTAGTCATTTCTCCCTATCTTTACCCTTTACATAAAGGAAACCAAAATACCCATGCCTAAAGCTAATACGGTTTTCATCAATTTTTACTTGATTTATACGGTTTTGGTTTAAACTCTTTCATCCCAATTATAGATTAATGAATAATTACTCAAATAATGGGAGATGGGGGATTTAAAACAATGCGCTCAATCAGTTTTTCTTTTGCTAACCCAAGCCCTTTTTCCATCCTCATGATTAATCCACCCCGTAGAATTACCGGACCTGTATCCATCAGCTTGAATACTTTAATGTTGAAATCCCCTTTTTCAGAACTATCCTTCACACTCAACAAAAGGTCTGAATCATTCACACTAAACTCTATATGATCAAACATATCATCCCAGTAAGGGTGGATGATCTTATAGTTCTCCTTTACAAAACCAGCGTTAGGGTCGATTACAATGTGACGTTTTCCCTTCCTGGACCTCCCATTGCAAGTTTGGCATGCAAGCACAAGGTTTTCTGGCTCAAATGACTGTTCCTTAAACCTTGACTTTAAAGCGATGTGATCAATTTCAGGATTAGGAGAGATTTCAAAATGGAGCCCACAATAAATGCAGTATTCTCCTTGATTTCTCAATAATTTACGCTTTATTTTCTCCTTCAATTCTTCCCGCCTGTATTTCGCATTTTTTAAGGTACAAACTTTGATTTCTCCATCCCAAGGTACATCCTCTACCAAAAGCCTTGATGCAAAGGTTTGGTCATTCTGAGAAAGACTAATAGGGTTATCCAGATTTTGAAACCGTATATATATTTTCATGTGATATTTTTGAGATATTTTTCAGCTTGTTGAATCACCAAATTCAGGGGGTCATCCTCGTGAATCTGAAATCGAGTAATACTTTTCAACAAATCTTCTATTTTTTCCTTATCGTCTGACTTTTCTGCAATAAGGCTTAAAAGGTTCCGAATGTCCATTTCAAAATAATGGTTTCGTACGGTTGGCAATTCAAAGACATTATAAAGAATATTCTCAGGGGACCACCCGAAAGTGGAATAGGGAATGTTTTCCACCTCGACTTCATAGAATTCATTTTTTCTGAGAGCCAAAATCGACGACCAACTGGGCTTTAAGTCTGTAACCATGAAATGAGAATGGGTAGCAATTACAACGTGACAACCAGGAACCTGTTTTAAGAATTCCCTTAGGGTTTCTACGTATTTCATTTGCCAATTAGGATGCAAACTCAATTCAGGTTCATCTATAAAAATCAAAGAATTCGGGCGAACCTCACCTGCCAGACGAACAAGATTAATTAGCAAACTGATTTCGCCCGAACTGAAATCCCAAATGTTAATTGGGTTTGGCAGCCCTTTCTTTTGGACCTTTATTTCCGAATAGCGAACGTAGTTAATTCTCCTCAAAAAGGAAATCGGATCATATGCGTCCCTGAATTTTTCTCCTACATTTTTCTTTTCAAAATCAAGCTTGTAATAAATATTACCACTACTTTGAATTGCTGGAATTATTGAGTTTTTCAAGGCATTCGCTAAATACTCCATGAATCCAAGGTCATTGATTTGGTTTTTAACTTTGGCTGACTTTGTTTCCTCTTTTTGACCGATAAAAAAGTTTTTTAATGATTCGGGATTTTTCGACTGCTCAACAAGCTGTTCCCATCGACTTTGATTGCTTTTTACAGGCTCAATAAAAAGTTCAAAAAACGGGTTCATGCCCAGAATCTTGGCGATATGAACCACTTTTTCCGAAAAACGTTGCTTGGAAGTGTTTTCATTCAGTGTATCGAGGAGTTCGTAAATGGGGGTACGGGAATGAGCCGGGGTATTACTTCTGATACCAATGTATTGATAAAATTTATCATCGGACTGGGCTTCTGAAGGGAATTTATCAAATAAACTGTTTGACAAGGATATCACTTGGGATGGCATTTGCCCATTCGAGTCTCTAAAAACACTGTCCTTTTCGGATTGGGAAATGGAGTGGACCTTTCCATTCATTGAGAAATCCACATTGAAAAGAGGTGGCCTTTCCCGACCTACATTGCTACTATAATTCCTCCGAAAAATATTGATGACATCCCGCATCAGACTGCTCTTACCTGTGGCGTTTGACCCAATTATTAGGGTTAAGTATGGGCGATCCTGCTCATTCGGATCTACTTCAATTTGGTCAGGTGAAAAATGATACAACTGGCCCTTGATGGTTACGTTGGTAATTCTGAATCCGCTCATTTTTTTTATTCCTTGAAAAGAATGAATGTCCTACTTCTTCGTTTTTTTAGGATAATGACCATTTAAATACTTCGTTCCCCCGACACCACTTCCTCCGCCTCCTTCACCGTCACCTGCCCATTCATCAACATCGGCAAAAGCCAGTCGCGCAGCTCGGCAAGTTTTTGGTTTTGGAGGGAATTATTCGTTTCAATTTCAAAATAGGGGTGAACAATTCTCTCAAACCGTTCCAAAAGTGATTTTGGCGGGATGGGTAATTTAAATACCTCAATACTTTTTGCATCTACTCTTTTACGGCCAGATGTTCCTATCATATTCTGAATTGCATATTTTCTAAAAACATCCGATCTGGCCAGGTTGGCTCCGAAACAGCTCAGAGGCATTTCTTTTCCCCTTAACACAATGAATTCCGTCGAACCAAACCCAACCTCATCACTTTTCAAAAACGTTACCAAACCTGTCTTTCCGTTTTCTAAGCAAGGAGTAATTCTGGCAATTAGCACATCGCCATTTTGAAACTTCATTCCCCCATTAAATTCTTTGGATAATGGGATTTCTGTAATAAAGCCATTGTTTGGCAGTGATCCCATATCAATGTAACTCGCATCAGTTCCAATTTGTAATTTTAAGGAAGGGTTAATGCAAAAAAGATTTTTGATTGCACCACCCCCCCATCCCTCCGGGATCTCCCGCTTCAGCACCTCATTATACACCATCTTCCCACCAGAAGCTTTGTAAGGCTTGCCCTCGGCATTGGGGAAATCAAACTGCACAAACCAATAGTCGTAGATCAGCTTGGCCATGGCCTCCAACTCGGCGTTGATCTTGTGGTTGAGTTCGATTTTGGCGTCGAGGGAGGAGAGGATTTTTGCCGTTTTCTGTTGATTAAGAAGAGATGGTAATGAAATACTTCTCTTTGAAATATCAGGAATCGTAATTTGTGGTTGTCCAGAACCAGTGCCATTTGGACGATTTTGTTTTAGATTATAGAAAAGATAATCCACATCCAGTCGTTCTTTGTTTGGAATTAAAGTAAGTAACCTGACAACAGGAAAAAAAGGTTCTTTTCTTACAGCTACAAACCCTACATTTGAACCTCTTGCAGCTACTGTTACGGCTGATTCAACTATTCTTGGGTTATCTGTATAACCCATTAAGCCACATTTTTTTTCTGCATTAGCAAATACAGGTATATTATTTAGATCACTTTTATTTTCACTAAATATTTTTGGTTTATCTCCACCTGCAATTATTTCTGCTACTTCAC
>JACJYV010000015.1 GCA_020635905.1 Bacteroidia bacterium | reverse complement strand
TAGAAGTGACCTCAAAATACATTACCAGGCTTTTCTTTATAACAGGGCTTCCACAGGAAGCCCTGTTTTTTTTCAGAAAAACGGGGTAATTTTAAACTGATGAAGTTCAAACCCACCATGGGACAGATTTGGAACCTGGCCATACCAACCCTGGCAGGGCTGATTTTGCTGCTTTGGGTAGGATGTGATCTCCAAAATACAGGTAAAAACCCCAATTATCTGGAAAACCTGGAACGAAATGGCGACGGCTACCAGAACTGGGATCCAAGCGTTCATTACCTGGGCCGCGACACCTGCGGGGTTTGTCACAAACTGCAATACGATTCCTTCACCCAAAGCGAAATGGGGCATTCGTTCAAAAAGGCCACCCGATCGAACAGCGCAGCCCAGTGGGACCATATCAAACCCGTTTACGATAACCATTTGAACCTGTACTACCTGCCGTTTGCCCGCGGGGAGGAATTATTTATCCTTGAATTTCGACTCGAAGGACGGGATACGATGCACAAACGCCTGGAAAAAATCGACTACATCGTAGGTTCAGGGCAGCATACCAATTCTCACATGCGGGAAGAAAACGGGTATTTTTACCAAATGCCCCTGACCTGGTACACCCAAAAAGGCCACTGGGACCTGCCCCCTGGATTCGAAAACGGGGCCAATTCCCGCTTTGACCGCAAAATTGAATCCGAGTGCATGTCGTGTCATAATGGGATTTCGGGTTATGTGGAGGGTTCGGGAAATAAATTCACCTATGTGCCTGAAGGGATTGGTTGCGAACGTTGTCACGGACCAGGAGAAGTGCATGTGGCAAAAATGCAGGCTGGTAAAATGGTCAACATTGCCGAGGAAATTGATTACAGCATTGTCAATCCGGGCAAACTATCTGCGGACCTGCTGATGGACGTCTGCCAGCGTTGTCACCTGCAGGGAACAGCGGTCCTGAGCCAGGGCAAAGACTTCTATGATTTCCGCCCGGGACAGCCGCTCAATCAGACCGTGGATGTATTCCTGCCCCGCACGGGCGATACGGTGCAGAGCTTCATCATGGCCTCCCAGGCCGACCGCATGCGCATGAGCAGGTGCTTCATATCCACTCAGGGCCAGAAAAATGCCCTGACCTGCATCAGCTGCCACGATCCACACCAACCCATTCACCAGTTGGGACAGGATCATTACCGCCAGTCCTGCCTCAATTGCCACCAGCAACCTGACCAGAAAATGTGCACCAAAGCAGGCCCTGAAAGCGATTGCCATACCTGCCACATGCCCAATTCCGGCTCGATCGACATTCCCCACGTCCGCATCACTGACCACAATATCCGCATTCCCCGGGCCGAGCCCAACCCTGAAAATGATCCCGCCAAAATATCCTCCTACCTCAGGCTGGAATGTCGCACCACGGCCCTTCCCACTCCCCTGCTGCTGGCCCGCGGTTACCTCACCCATTACGAACAGTTCGATCCCCTGCCGCATTTTCTCGACTCGGCCTTCGCCAACCTGAAGCGGGTCTCTGACCATAACACGGAATGGAAGGAAGCCTGGATCAGGGCCCTTTACCTGCGCCAGAGTTTTGCTGAGTTGGCAGAATTTGCCCAAAAACAATCTGAGGACTATCCCGATCCCTGGACCTGGGCCCGGATTGGGGAAGCCTACAAAGAAACGGGCAAGCTGGACCTGGCTATTCAAAATTATCAAAAGGCCACTGACCTGGCCCGCGAAAGGATTGATTTCCGCAACAAACTCGCCGGGCTGCTGATCAATCAGAATTCCCTTGACCGCGCCCTGCTTATCCTCAATCAGTTGATTCAGTATGCCCCTTCCAACAGCACGGCCTTCAACAACCGCGGATTTGCCTATGTACTGCAAAACAAAATGGACCTGGCCGAAAAAGACTTCCTCCGCGCCCTGGCCCTGGATCCCGACTCTGAAACTGCCCTGGCCAACCTGGCTTCCCTCTACCTGAACACAGGAGATAAAGCCACCTGCCTGAAGTATGCACGCAGGCTGGTGAGGGAATATCCCGGGAATGCGGGGTATGTGAAGCTGGTGAGGATGGCGGGAGGGTGAGTTTTTGGGGGACGAAGTTGGGGGGACAGGGACGAGGTTAGGATTCATTTCATCGAAAAATCCCACCTTCAAGAAAAGCAAGCCTAATCCCCCTTCCTCAGCCTTTCTAACACATTTTTAGCCAACTCTCCAATGGATTCTTCAGGTTTATTTAGCTCTGGAATGCGGTCATATTTATCCCAACTGGGTATCAGGGGAGTTTCATTGGTTAACTCATATAAGACTGCTTCATAACATTCACTGACTTTCAGGTTTGCGGTAATTCGAAGGGCTATTGCCTTGAGGTTGGGATTTCCCTGCCTGATCAAGTCTTCCAGCAATTTGATGGCGGACTCATTATCTACTGATTTTAAATCCCAATAATAACCAATAATCAGATGATCGATGTTTTCATCCTCTTCAGCCATCAGGGAGTTTAGATACAGGTCATAAAATGTGATTTTCTCCTCCATTTTGGATTGGCTTGAAACGGAATGACCATCTCTCGCATAAACTAATGCCAGGTCTGACTCCTCAAAATAAATGATCTTGGGTTCTCCATTTTCATAATTCAGGTACTGAACCCGATTTTCTGTATCCCACCTAAACAATACCGTACCAGAAGGGTGGAAAATGGTTTTCGTCGCTTCATCAAAGGTAATCCCGGGTTGGGATAGGTCGAAACTGGAGTGAAGTCTCATTGAAACAACAATTTAGAAACAGGATGGAATACTTAGCAATTATTCTGAACAATTTCGTTGACACAGGCCGATTGATTTTACTTTCAATAATCTGATTTTTGACAAAAGTAGCCCACAAAAGCCGCCCCTTTCGGGGCGGCATTTCAATTAACCTGATCTCCGTAATCCGGATCATTCAAAACCATCCTACCTCATCCGCACGCCTCATTCCCCCTCACTCAATTCCTTCACTTTCTGGGCCCACCTGGTAATAAGGGCTTTCTGTACTTCAAAATCTCCGCCATAAGGACCAAAAACCACCTGCATATCCGTGCTTTTCAGGGGTTGAGTCTCCAATAAAAAGACTTTTTCAACATACTGGTTTTCCCCCTCTTCTGAATCAATCTGAATGTAACGACTGCCAAATACATCTCCCCCAAACTCCGCGGTAACCTTACCCCTTTGGGGATAAATGAAATTCAATTTGGAGGATTTCTTCCAGTCGGCCGGGAGGGAATGCCCTTTATCAAAAACATCCTGCAGGGCCTGACTGTATTTTGGGCTGGTCAGAACTTCATAAATTTCAGCCGGAAAAGCCTGAATGTTCTGGGTAAAGGCCACAAATCTGGATGAGGGGATTTTTGCAATTTCTTCTTCTGAAAGAAATCTGACCTCTTTCAACCATGCGCTACCGTTGCCGCCGTTCAGGTACCTGAAGCCCACAATGGAGTCATTTTGAACATTTAAGGCCTGAATCACGATCACAATTTCATCCTTGCCTGAAGAATGATTGAAATAGCGGGCCAGTTTGGGCATGGTCATATCCAGGGGTTTGGCATTCGGATACTTTTCAGTATCCACATGGATCAGGGAAGAGCCATTGCGGGTTTCCTCCAGGGTGGCCAATCTTCCGTTCACCACGGGCACATTTTTCCAGTCGGCGATATTCACAGGCGGGAAGCCACGCAAATTATCCGGGCAATACCAGCCACCGTACGGGTGTGGTTCCTCCTTTTTCACCGAATCGCCTGCCACGACTGTTTCAGGTAAATCATTTTGCACATTATCCTCTTCGGAAGCGCAGGAAATAAACAGGCCCAGACCCAGGGCAAACATGGTAGCAAAAATTAACTTTTTCATTTTTTCAAAATTTGGTTGGGACCAAGGTACCTGAACTTTTTCCCAAACCCCTCCTCAGGTATGTAAATTAAGGTAAAACGAATGTAATTTTTGTTTTTGCAAGGATTTGCCTGCTTCAGGAAACCTCCTTCTTATAATGCAACAGCACCACCCCATTGCCAAAGACTTTGGTTTCGGTCAGTTCGAGGGGAATTTTCTCCATCACGTCTTTGAAGAGAGGCATGCCTTTTCCCAGGATGATGGGGTTGACAAAAATGTAGAACTCGTCGATCAGGCCGAGATTCAGAAGGGAATGCGAAGCGGCGGGACTGCCAAAAATCAGGATATTTTTGCCGGTTTGCTGTTTCAATTCAAGAATGCGTTCGCTCAGGTTTTCGTTGAGCACCAGGGTATTGACCAGATTGGCATGGTTGAGGGTGCGTGACAAAACCACTTTGTGCACCTGCGCATACCACTTGGCATGGTCGAGGGTATGCTGGGTTGGATTGGGTTGCTGAGGGGCGGTGGGCCAGTAACTTTCCATCAACTGGTAAGTTACCCGCCCGTAAAGGGCTGAGTCGGCCCCGGCGGTCATGGTGGCCACAAAGTCCATCATTTCCGGGCTCAGTTTGATCCAGTTCATCTCTCCCTGTGGACCGGCCACAAAACCGTCCAGGGAAGCATGCATAAAAAATACCAGGTTTCTCATGGGGAGAAGGGTTAAAAGTTGGGAATGAAGTTAGGGAGGAAATTTAGTTAGATAGATTGGATCAAGGCGAAAGTTGCGGATTTCTTCAAGCAAATTCCCTCAAACAAACGCCCATACTCCCCCCATCAGGAAGCTCCACCCCAAAACACCCAACTCTCCCCTAAACTCAGATCAAAATCCGGGCGGGATTTTCCAGATACCCTTTCAGGGTTTGCAGGAAGGCAGAGCCCACAGCGCCGTCCACCACGCGGTGGTCGCAGGACATGGTTACTTTCATGGTTTTGCCGGGTACGATTTGGCCTTCTTTTACCACGGGGACGTCGCGGATGGCACCCACCGCCAGGATGCAGGCATCTGGCGGGTTGATGATGGCCGTAAATTCCTCGATACCAAACATCCCCAGGTTGGAGATGGTGAAGGTATTGCCCTCCCAGTCGGCGGGCTGGAGTTTTTTGTCGCGGGCCTTTTCGGCCAGCGCTTTGGTCTCCGTGGAAATCTGGGCCAGGCCTTTGCTGTCTGCAAAGCGTACCACGGGCACGATCAATCCATCGGGCACAGCCACAGCCACCCCAATGTGTACATGGTCATAATAACGGATGCGGTCACCCAGCCAGGAGGCGTTCACGGCAGGATGCTTTTTCAGGGCCGAAGCACAGGCCTTGACGATCAGGTCGTTGAAAGACAATTTGACCGGAGAAACCGCATTGAGGTCCTCGCGCACTTTCCAGGCGTAGGCCATGTCGATCTCCATGGTGAGGTAGAAGTGAGGCGCAGTGAATTTGCTTTCGGCCAGGCGGCGGGCAATGGTTTTGCGCATCTGGCTCGCGACTTCGTCGCGGTAACCTTCGCGGCCCACGGCCGCACCCGAAAATGCAGGCTGACCCGCAGCCGCAGCGCCACCCGATTCGAGGAATGCCTCGATATCGCGTTTCACGATGCGGCCTCCGTCGCCGGTGCCAGCCAGGTGGGCAATGTCGATGCCCTGTTCCTTGGCCATGGCCTTGGCCAGGGGCGAAGCCTTGGTACGGGAACCGTTTCCGTTGGAAACGACTGCTTCTGCGTGGCTGTCCACCGCGGTTGCGGCATTGCTCACGGCCACCTCGGCTACTTTTTCAGCCTCAGGTTTGGCCGCAGGAGCAGCAGCTTTGCCACCTTTTTTAGCTTTATAGTCTGCGATCAATTGATCGACATTCTCACCTTTATTGCCAATAATGGCCATCAACTCACCAATCGGGATGGATCCGCCATCCCCGGCGGCTACGTAGAGCAGGGTCCCATCGTAAAAAGACTCCAGCTCCATGGTTGCTTTATCCGTCTCCACCTCAGCCAGCAATTCCCCAGAAGAAACCGTATCGCCCACTTTTTTGTGCCATGCGGCAATTACACCTTCCTGCATGGTGTCACTCAGCTTGGGCATTTCAATGATTTCAGCCATTCGATTTTATTCGTTGTATTTTTCTAAAAAACGCCTAAAAATAGTGATTGTTCGCGTAACCGAAAAACTTATTCCTTTTCCATTTCCTGCTGGGCTTTGATTTCCTTGCTGTACACCCACCTGAGCAGGACGGGCAACAGGAAAATATCAGCCAGCAGTCCCATGGAGAGAGTCAGGCAGACAAATAACCCCACCACGAACACGCCGCCAAAGTTGGAGAGGGTGAGCATGACAAATCCCCCGGTCAGGATCACGGTGGTGATAATCAGGGCTTTGCCCGTACCCAGCATGGTGTTGCGGATGGCGCGGTTGATGGTGGCCCCACCCCCGATCTCCTGCTTGAAACGGCTGAGGAAGTGGATCGTGTCATCCACCGCAATGCCGAAGGAAATCACAAAGATGATGGAAGCTGCGGTGGTCAGGGTGATGCCCAGAATACCCATCATCCCGGCACAGAAAAGCACGGGAATCAGGTTGGGAATGAGGGCCACGAAGAGCATTTTCCAGGATTTGAAGAGGAATCCCATAATCGAACCCACCACAATGAAAGCCATGAGCAGACCATAAAAGAGGGCCTGGCGGAAGTAAAGCACGTTGTGCTCAGCCAAAACCGCGGTGCCCGTCATGCGAATCTCAAACTTGGTGGTGTCGGTATGGGTGCGGGCAAAATGGGTAATGGAATCGTTGAGGGCGTGGAAATTATCCGTGCCCAGATCATTGATGCGGGCGCTGACCCGTCCCAGGGAATAATCTTTGGTCATGACGGCCTGCAGCACTTTTTCGCCTCCTGAGGCGATGGCAAAACTGAGGATTTCATCCACTTTTTCCTGCTTATTGGGCAGGGCATAATATTTATTGCGGCCAAAATGGTTGAGACGGTTGGCATTTTTGAGGATGGCACCTGGCGAAAAGAAAGGACTTACCTTGGTCTGGGTCCTCACGTAGGCTTCCACCTGGTCGAGCTCTTCCAAAACCTCCAGGTCGGTGATTTTATGCCCATTTTTCATCACCACGGCCAGTTCCAGGGGACTCATGCCAAAGAAATTTTCTTCCAGATAGGCCAGACTGGTGTACACCTTGTCGTGGCGCGGCATATCTTCGAGCAGATAGGTATTGAAGGAAATCAGCGACATGCCCACCGCAGAAATCCCTATGATCACCCCAAAAGCAATCATGACCAGGGCGCGGCGATTTTCGGTAAAATCATTGATCCAGGCCAGCATCCGCTCCCAAATCTTCGAATTTCCCACCCCTTTTTTATTGGCGATACGCTCGGGCGGAATAGAAGTCAGCACATTGGGCCCGATCACCATGGCGATGAAAAAGGCAATCATAACTCCCAGAGCCGAAAAAATCCCAAAATCCCGCATGGGTGGGATCTTGGAAATGGAAAGAGAGGCAAAGCCAATCGCGGTGGTAACGTTGGTCAGCAGAATGGCGGCCCCGATTTTGCGAATCGTAGAGGCAATGGCCTCCTGACGGGTTTTACCCGTCTGCAATTCCTGAATGTATTTGGTCACCAGATGCACCAGGGCCGAGGTCGCCACCACAAACATGATGGTGGGCAACAGCATGAACATCAGGTCAATTTTCTTATCAAACAACCCCATGATGCCCATGGTCCAGGCCACCGTGGTGAGCACCCCGATCATGGGCACCACCACTCCCCAAAAACTGCGGTAAGTGAGGATGAGAATGATGAAGGTAAGCACGATAGAAAGGGAAATAAAGAGCAGGCTTTCCTGGTTGATCTTGACGATAAAAGCCGTACGAATGGCAGGCACCCCGGTCACAATGCCTTTATGGGGCAGATTGTAAATGACATTTTCAAGATGCCAGGTCAGGGTGTCGCGCTCGGGAAAATCCTGCAGTTCCTCCTTCAGAGAGACCATGCCGCAGATGATGGTATTATTCCGGGCAAAAAAGTTCACGGCAATCGCAGTATCCGCCGCCAGCCGTTCACGGGTCAGTTCCAGGGCTTCGGGCGAACTGTAATCCACCATATTTTCGCTTTTCACCCCGCCCGGGGTACGTTGCAGCCAGGGCAGGTGAATGGGACTGAACACGGTATCCACATTTTTCAACCGTCCAAACTGCTGAAACAAAGAATCCACTTCCTCCAGAAATTTCGCGTCCAGCACGTCCTTTCCGTCGTTTTCAATGGCGATAAAATACTGATTCGTTTCGCTGGGAAAGCTCTTTTTGAACTCTTCGTAGAATTCAAATTCCTCATCCCGGGGGAAAAAGGAATCAAAACTGAAGTCCGTGCCAATCAGGGTAAGGCCGTAGCCCATCACCACCGTGACTGCAATCACTGCATATAAGAAGAGCCTTTTATACTTGAGGAAAAATTCCATGCTTTATGCAAACCCTTGTGAACAAATATGGTTTTTCGAGGTAAATAAACTAATTAACTTTGTCTCCCTATGAATACAGAAACCGTAGCCGTCATTGACCTGGGCACCAACACCTTTCATTTATTGTTGGCCGAATTAAATGAACGCGACGATTTTGTAATAAAAGAGAAGTTCAAGGAACCTGTAAAGCTGGGGGAAGGGGGCATTACGGCGGGCAAGATAGCAAATAAAGCTTTTACACGAGGTATCCGGGCGCTTAAAAAATTCAGAACCCTGCTCAACTCCCGCGGGGCCACCAAAGTATATGCCTTTGCCACCTCGGCCATCCGCAGCGCATCCAATGGAAAAGAGTTTGTGCAGGCCGCACGGGAACAGGCCGGAATCAATATCCGCATCATCAATGGCAACGAAGAAGCGGCCCTCATTTTCGAAGGAGTGCGTAGCGGGGTGCAAATTCCCTACGATAAATACAGCCTGCTGATCGACATTGGGGGTGGTTCAGTCGAATTCATCGTGACCTACGAAAACCGGGCGCAGTTGCTGCGTTCCCTCAATATCGGGGCGGCCCGCCTGCTCGAAACCATCTCCCCCGAGGATCCCATTTCCAAAAAACAGGTCACCGCGACCCAGGATCTGATCCGTTCGCAGGTCGGGGGATTATTGGAAGAATTGAAGGAATTTGATATCGGGCTGATTGTGGGTTCCTCGGGCACCTTTGAGACGCTGGGCAGCCTGATCGCCCACGAAAAGGGCGACATTCGTTCCGCCTCCAACCTCAACAGTTACCGATTCAACCGCACCGAATTTGATCAGCTGTACCGACGCATGATCACCATGACCCAGGCAGAACGCATGACCATGCAGGGCATGGAACCCATGCGGGTGGATATGATCGTGATGGGATCCATTTTCCTGAAATTTTTCCTCACCGAACTCAAGGCCAAAGAGGTCATGATCTCCAGTTACGCGCTCAAAGAGGGTATCCTTTTCCGCTCCATCGAGGAGAAAAAGCAGCGCATGTTTCATCTGCTGGGCTCCGCCGAGCGCAATGTGCGGGCCAAAAACGTCATGAGTTTTGGCAAGCAATTCAAATTCGACGAAAACCACGCGGTGAAGGTCAGCGAACTGGCCATCCAGATCTTCGATCAGGTGAAAAACCGCTATAATTTTGGTTCACGTGAGCGGGAAATGCTGAAATACAGCTGCCTGCTGCACGACATTGGCCATTTTCTCAACCGTTCGGGCCACCACAAGCATGGTCAGTACATGATCATGAACAGCAATCTGCCCGGATTTTCCAGCGACGAACTGGTGGTGATCGGCAATATTGTGCGCTACCACCGCAAGAGTCCGCCCACGCGGGATCACCTGCATTTCAAGATTCTGCGCACGGAAGACCGCTCCATGGTGAGCCTGCTGGCAGGCATTTTACGCATCGCCGACAACCTCGACCGCGGGCACCGCGGGCTGGTGCAGTATGTTCGCCTCAACGAAACGGAAACCCATTTCGAGATCACCGTCTATGCCGAGCAAATGATCGACATCGAGATCGCAGCCGCCATGGAAAACCGCGAATTGCTGGAACAGGTGCTGGGCAAGGAAATCATAATCCGTCAGGAAAATCCCTCGAAGATCGCCCTGCCGGGACAGTAACCCGAAAATTTCTCCGAAATTTTACCAGGACACCCAGTCCACCAGCTTTTCCGCCACTTGGGCGTGGAGAGCAGGACCGGGATGATCGTCGTAGCGGCTCACCACCCGCTCAGGCAGCGGCACGGACTCCACCACCGGGGTCAGGTCGAGGGTGGGGATATCCATTTCCTGCAAATGATCCCGTACCACTTTCAGGTAGGGAGCCGAACCCTTTGGATCACGTAAACGCGGAAAAAGGATGACCTGAAAGGGAATCCGCCGGGCCTGGCTGTATTTGGCAAACTGATCCAGCTGGGCCAGGTGCCGCTCCACAATGTAGGGCTTGGACCAGGCACGGGCAAAAAATTCGCCGTAACCAAAATCCGTGGTGCGCGGCCAGGTGCCATACACAAAGCTCAGCAGATAGGAACGGTTGATGATAAACTGGAAAACACCCTGGTCGAAGAGGGAAAGTTGGGGTTGAAAATCAAGTCCTTCTGCCGTGGCTGCCCCTTCAATGTCATTCACAAACCAGGCCAGCACCAGCGCGTCAGGAGCAAGGGGATAATCCATGAGATACTTCAATTGCATGGCGGAATTGGCCCCGCAATCGGCCAGAATCTGCACCTGAAACTGATCTCCCATGCGGGACTGGTAAAGATCGGGAAAGCGATCGGCAGGGTGCTCGATGCCCTGACCCGCGGTAAAGGAATCGCCCAGGAAAAAGACCTTTTTGCGGCTGGACTCTGCGGGCTCTGCATCGCGGAAGCCCTGGGAATTGAGCGGCTTCCAGTACCAGTCAAACCATAATCTGCTGCTGAGATTGCGGGAGGAGCCAATGGTTTTGGGCACAAACATGAACACCGCTTCCAGCAGGAGGAGGATGCCCACCAGGCCCGCCAGGGCCGAACCCAGGTTCTTGAGCATTCGGGAAAGGCCCTCATTTTTGACCACCCCAATGATGAAGGCCCGAAAGACGAATATGCCGCCTGCCAGCAGGAATATTACCCTTAACCATTGCAAATGGCCCGGAGAAAGGGGATTGGTGAGAAAAACCCCGACCAGAAAAAAGGCAGACAACAACAAATTGAAACCAGCCCGGGTGCGGTACAATACCCTGAAACCGGGGCGGGAAAAATAAATCACCGCAGTCAGGGCAAAGCAGTAAAGGTCAAAAAACAGGACCGCCAAATGCACATGATCGGGGTGATATCCAGGGAAAAGGGCCTTCTGGGTAATGGGATTGACCAGCAAGGCCAGAAAGGCGGGCACATAGGCCTGCCAGAAATTGCGGGGATCTTTTTCGGTTACCTGAGCCACGGTTTTGTTTCAATGATTTTTCCCAATTCCTCCCCCACCACTGCATGCAGAGCCGGGCTGGGGTGACCATCGCCCGAATTTACTATTCTGGCCGCAGGTTCCCAATCGGAGGCCATCGCCCGCACGTCCAGCACCTCCACTCCCTCCTGCACAAAATGATATTTCACATGATCAATCCCTTTTTCCAACAAATGATAGTCCTGCAAAAAGGGAAAAATCACCACCAGGACGGGGATTTCCTTTGCCTGCGCATAACTAAGAATCTGATCCAGGTCCTGAAAATGTTGCTGCAGGGCCGCTTCTGAGTCGAATGCGTTCTGTAAAAAATCCAGATAAGCACGGCCAACTTCAGGGTCGGGACGTGAAAAATGCAGGTAATTCAGGGGCTGTGAGTGCTGCACCAGCCAGTTCAGCGAGTCGGGTTGGGGAGGATGGGTACCTGAGACCTGGGTAAAGGCATCATCCAGGTCGTTGACAAACCACTGGAGCAAGATCAGGTCGCCCGGGAGAGGAAAATCCCGGAGATTTTCCAGGGACTCCACCGGGCCTGCCCCCACCGCACCCAGGTTGTGCACCCAAACCTTTTCGTTTTGCTGGCAGAGATATTTTTCGAGCACAGCCGGGAAGGATTCCACTTCGGCCACCCCGTGGCCCGCAGTGAAAGAATCGCCCAGCACCAGCACCCGTTTGCCGCCCTGGGCATAGCGGGCGGCATCTTCGCGGAAGCCCTGGTCATTGAGGCGCCAGTTTTGCGCAAACCAGCGGCGCGAAGCGAGGCTGGCATTATTGGCATGTGAGCGACTGACAAACAAAAAGCCTCCTTCGAGCAGACACCAGACAAACAGAAGGCCCAGCACCCCCAAAACGGGGCCATGCCAGGGGTTATGCACCAGTTTGCGTTGCCGGGCCAGCAGGCCTGCGGCCATGATGAGGGAAAGCAGGGCAAGCAGTAAAGGCAGCAGCCTGAGCGGCAGTAAATGCCCGGTGTAAACGGGATTGGAAATCCAGTACACGCCCAGGCCAAAACCAAAATTGCACAGGTGAAAGCCCAGAGAACTGCTCCAAAGGGCGGACAGGCCCTTTTTGTCGGAAAGAGAAATCACAGACAGGGCCATGGTCCAGGCAAGCACCGCAAAAGTGAGGGAATTTCTGAAGGCAAAATAAGTGGTGAGGCTGCCGGGCAGATTTTCATCCAGGAAAACGGGGATCAACCAGAGCACCAGCACCGCCAGGGCAAACAAAAGCCACAATAAGAAGATAAACGGAAGGTATGCGCGCGCAGTGCCGGGGGTCATGGAGCGAAATTACGGAATATTTGAGGGAAAGGAAGAAGATTTGGGGGGGAAACTGGGACCAGCAGGAGCCCTGAAATGGTTTCATGTTTACGGAGATACTCTGGATGATGAGTTCAGGCATTTTGTACAAACCTCAGACGGGGGGGCGCTCAATGGTGGAGGTACCCTGAGTTTTGGGGCGGCCAACCAGGATGCATGGACTGTGAAGACCGATCACCCCGGGTTTACTGCCTGTCACGACAGTGTGTTCACCACTCCCCAATATTACCACGATTCGATCCTATCATGGTCGCCTTCGGCGGTTAAATATTCCATCAACATTGATACTTTTGACCTTGCAGTGGATACCCTTGATGCGGATACCATCATTTGCGGAGATACCATCCCCGGATATCACAAAAGAAGCGGATATTTCACCCAGGAAGACCTGGCAGCAGGATTCAGCGTATATCCCAATCCTTTCCGCAACGAACTGAACATCCAGGTGGATGCTGAAAGACCTGCCCAAACCTTCAGGATCTTTGACTTGAGAGGCAAACTCTGGCGGCAGGTGGAAGCTGGAAAGACAACCACCACAACTATCTCTATGAGCGATCTTCCCGCAGGCGTTTACTTCATCCTCGTTGATTTTGGAGATGAAAACATAGCCAGGAAGCTCATCAAGCTTGAATGATCATTTGAGGGGACCTGAAGTCATTCTTTCTGATTGAAATATAGGGTGGATCTTATGGTCCACCCTTTTTTTCGTCAGGTTGGTTTGAAATTTTGAATTGTTGGAATATGCAAAACAGGATATGCTATGACACTGCGGTTAAACATCTTTACCGCAAGGGGTTGGAAGCTGCATTGCCCCAGGGTATTCAAACCCAGATTCCCAGAAGCAATATTCTTCGATGGCGCTGTGAGGTGAATGAAAAATACTTTGGGAGCGAATTGAATGATATATGCAGCGAAAAGCTGGAATTACTCCAATCTTTTGCAAAGCACAAGGCTGCCCAAAGAACCTTTCGGGCTTATTTGCGGCTGTTCCTGACCTTTCAGCAGATCGTATTTCAAGTTGCAGGAGTTTCTGAAAGACTTCGAAAAGCCAAATCTGATATTGTGAATGCTGTTCTAAAGGCTTCTAATACCCTTAGACCCGGAAAATCGATCCGGATTTTCCGCATTTCACGATCCACCTGGCAAGACTGGCTGGTAAGGGTAAAGCATCCCTGTCCTGAATCCTTCGAATTCCTCTGTCTCAAACGCCGCCCCAACCAAGCCACCACGGGTGAAGTGGTCCGCATCAAAGCATTGCTCACCGACCCCGATCTCATGCAATGGCCCGTTTGCTCGGTAGCCTGGTACGCCCTGCGGGAAGGCATTGTTTCCCTTTCCCTGAGCACCTGGTACAAGTATAACCGCCTGCTCGTCATTCGCAGACCGCTGCCCTGCAAGCGTGACCGCCAAATCGAAGGCCTGCGCGCCACCCAGCCTAACGAATACTGGCACCTGGATGTAACTGTGTTCAAAACCCAGATTGGGGTGAAGCATTACATCCACATTCTGATGGATAATTTTTCGAGGAAAATATTGGCTTGGACGGTGGCGGATAAGCTTTCTGCCCAGGGATCTGTCGAAGTGTTAAAAAAAGCCTGGATGGCCTTGGGCGAACAACTGAAAGAGGTAATCCCTTCCCTGATCGTTGACGGCGGTTCTGAAAATAACGCCCAACTGGTCGAAAGCACGCTTGCAGAACATCCCCTTCCCATTCGAAAACTCATCGCCCAGGGCGATATTCTTCAATCCAACAGCATGGTTGAGGCCTTCAATAAGACTTTGAAGTACCGTTATCTCTATCGTAAGCACCCGGCCAACCCCACCCCTTAATTTTCTACTCCGGTAGTCTTCCCATCATAATCTCCAGCGGAGCAGACTCTACATATAGTGTTTGTGACCCATCGGGTTTGTCCTTGATCTCCGCCAGGACGAGGAAGTTTGTGTACTGTGAGAATTTTGCCCGTTTGCGCAGGACCAACCCCTTCATCCATTTTTCCCATTTTGTGCTTTGTGCAGCAGCCCTTTGGTAGGCATCGGTTGCTCCCATCTTTGCGTAGGGTATGAAGTCATGGTCCTGGGACAGGCAGTAATTCCAGGCCACCATGCCCATCTGAGCTTTGAAGAGGAGTGATTCCTGGTCTTCCCCCTCCCTATCCAGAATGGGTTCAATAAATCTGGCGAGTTGATCAGAATAGGAGATGTATTTCTTAGACATAACGGTCAATTTTTGAGCGGTTCCCAATTGCAGGGGAGTAATTCGTGCAGGTTTTGGATGTTATGGTTGGGAAGTCGTGTGAGCACGTCCTTTAGGTAGAGGAAGGGGTCTATTGCGTTGAGTTTGCAGGATGCTGTAAGGGAATAAATCATAGCGGCCCTTTTGGCCCCCCGATGGGAACCGGCAAACAGGTAATTCTTCCGCCCGACGGCAATGGGGCGGATCAGATTCTCGGCAAGATTATTGTCAATTTCCAGCCTTCCCTCTTCGAGGTAGCGGAGCAGGTAATCGAAGCGGTTGCGCAGGTATGTATGCGCCTTCCCCAATGGGTCTTTAGGCAGGAAGACCGGATTGATTTCCATCTCCACCAACCATCCGGCGATATTTTTCAGGATGGGAAGTGACAGACTTACCCTGAGCTTCTTTCGTTGTTCGGGCGGGAGATTTCCCTCCCTCGAGCTGCGCTCAATCGCGTACAGCGCCCGGATCCATGAGATCATCCTCCCGGCGTGATCCGGGTAAACGGTCAACGCGCGTTCAAAATATCTGCGTGCATGCGCCCAGCAACCGATCAGGCGGATGCCGTCCTGCTTTTCGAACCCATCATAAACGGAGTAACCATCGGTTTGCAGCCAACCTCTGAATTCCTTCAGTCGTTCTTGCGGGCCTGCCCGGTTTCTGCCCTTTCGGTAGTCGAATACTGCCAGCTTTTTTGCCGGGGCGTGGTAAATCCAGTGATACCCCAGGTGGGTCTTCCCCTTTATCAGGCTACACATTACCCTGAGCGGAGTCTCGTCGCCCTGAAGGTAATCCGCTCCGGAAACATGGGCAAGCAGCAGGTCATAAAGCATAGTCAACAGATCGCAGGATTGGTTAAACCAGCCTTCCAGAGTAGAAAGCGGGATGTTGAATCCCGCCCGGCGGAATCGCCGGGCCTGCCGGTAAAAGGGCAAGTGGTCAACGAACTTGTCGATGATGATCTGCGCAAGCAGACCTGCCCCTGCGATGGCCTTTTCGATGGGACGCGATGGTAAGGGGGCAATCTTCACCCCAGCCTCCTCCCGGTTCGGATCCGCGTATTTGTAGCGGATGTAGCAAACCACCTTAAAACTACCAGGGATCCATTCCAGTTCTTTGGTAACCTCTTTGCCGATGATCACCAGTCCGGCAGTATCGAAATCGGGCTTTACCACGATCTCCTCGTGCGGAAGGTCGTCGGGAAGAAACTGACGGAAGGGCTTCTCTTTGCGGACTTTGGTTCGCTCATAGCTGATTTCCTCTTTCTCAGCAGGAGCTGCGGTTTTTTCTGCTTCCCCATCGGCGGGAAACAAAGCCATCTGCCCTGCGGGCGGCTCAGGGACAACCCGCTCGCTGGAACGGCCATGGATTATGCGCAATAACTCCGATACCTGGGCTTCGAGCCGGGATACCTTGGCCACCAATCGGGCGTTTTCCTGGACCAGTACTGCTGCGTTCACAGCCTGAAATTGGCTGTTTAAAAATGATTTTCATTGCCCATTTTTCAACAAAAATCGTTGATAATCAATGATGAATGTATCTTTTCCGATGCCTAACCGACCCCAGTTCGATCCCTTCCAGGATCAGCACCAACTGAGCTTCGCTTACCTCTCCCGTCCCGCTTTGGGGAATCTCAAAAGTTCCCTGCTCCAGGCGCTTGTACCAGATCACGAACCCCGTCCGATCCCACAACAAAAGCTTGATCCTGTCCCTGCGGCGATTGGCGAAAATAAATATGTCTCCGCTCATTAATTGTCCACCCATTTCATTGCGAACAATTGCAGAAAGACCATTGAAGGACTTACGCATATCCGTAACCCCGCGCCAAAGAAAAAACCGGCGACTTCCAAAGACCCACATTTCAGCTCAGTTCTCGCACCAACTCAGCAACCCAGCAGGGAGAAATCCTGTCACTAAACTCCAACCGATGCCCACCGTGTAGAACCAGAAGAATCGGGGCTGAAGGACCACTTGAAGGTGCCGGGAGCCGCAAAAAGCCAGAATTAACGCTTCGGGTTACTCTGTATTTGCGCAGCCAGTAAGTGAAAACGTGCGCAGAAATCCCACTTTCCTCACAAAACTGCCGCTGACTCAAACCACTTGACGCCTGGGACTCAATCAAAGGGAACATTTCTTCGGAGGTTCGCCTGCCAAGCCGGGAATCGGCCAGGGCAGGGATTAAATGCGTTGTTTTTTCCATGCACCAAAAATCCGGAAAATCAGGCCGCTAAATTAGATGGGGTTAGCCGGGTGCTTACTCTCTATCTGCATTCCATTCATTCAGCGGAGCAAATGCAAAAACACATTTCCGAGGCTATCGAGGATTACAATGAACACCGCCCCCACGGTCAGCTAAAGGGCCTGACGCCTTCAGAAGCCTACGCAGGAATGGAGCTCAAGGATCTCCACGTGCCCGAAAAACTAGAAGAAGCGCGAAGAATGAGGGTTGAAAGGAACCGCAAGCGGTCCCGATAGCTATCGCATAGGCGTCAACTTAACGTTGAGTTTAGTCCCTGTCCTAAGAATTTCTGGGTTAGATTCAGCCTATTAAGCCTTTTTTCATAAGAACAGCAATAGGCTATCAGGTCTGGTAATTTTGGATTTGAGAGAAATTTCAGAACTGTTTCCAGATTCAAAGAAAGGAATTGAGTCAGTTTTATGATACTGAGATGCTTCCCTGTTTTCTCGAAACCGTGCCACCTGATTTCCTGATAAAATTTGAATACAAATAGCAAGATAAATATCAGGGCTGCCCAAAACTTTGATTTTACTGCTTCCGGACACTTTTGGCCTTGATTATTGAGATTCTCAAGATTTAAATGGCTTTTCCAGGATTTGAAAATGATTTCAATTTGCCACCTTGCCTGATAGGCCAGTTTTGCCTGCCCAATGTCCCAGACATCCTTCCCAACCGAGGTAACGAATATCTTCCAACCTAACAGCAATAGATAATCCTCACTATGATTTGCTGAAGCGTGCCGGTCCTTTTTTGCCTTTCTGCGCTTTTCTTCCGCAACTGAATCTGGTAATGGAATTGCGATTAATCTGCATTTTAATTTTTTCCTGGCCCCAAGCAAAATTTCCATGTCCAATACTTTCTTCTTTTGCAGAAGGTGGGCAAGGTGAATTTTCTTGCCCGTTTTCGGGTTCAGGCAGTCGGTTCCGTAACGATATCTGCTGAGAAAATGTGCTCCAGCTTTTTGAATTGCCTCCAAACCACCCAGGGTGAAATATCCTAAATCCCTGATTACCAAATTTCCGGGTTGCAGCAAGGGGATAATCTCCATGGCAGCACTTTGGTCATTTTTGTTGTAGCCCTTCAGATCAAGTTTTTTGCAGGTAGAGGAATTTAGTTCGAAGATCAAATCTATTTTTGCCACTGATTTCCTCTCCCCCCTGCTGTAATTTCCCTTGAAGAACTCAAACAGTTTGTCATCCAGTCCTATGCAGGTGCTGTCCTGCAAATAAATACAGTTAAAATGATCAAAGAGACTACTTTCTGCCTTGCTTCCAGAAGTCAGCTTCTGGGTAAAATCTTTCATTTTTGACCCAATTAAGACCTTAACCAATTCAAGAAGGAGTTTTACAAAACTTTTATTCAATCGCTTGCGAACGGATTCCCGCGAAAGGAAATTTTTTGAGTGGGGCTGGGCTAAATTGTCCAATGCAATAGTGCTTGCATAACTGAGCAAGGATCCGCCATACTGCGATCGGGTTAAACTCCGAAATAAAGCGAACAATAAGGCCGAGGCATACACTTTTTTGGGTGTCCTGGGTGCCCAGGCAATGTCCTTTGACCGGGCCAAATTATCAACATTTAATTCAGAAATCTTTTTTCTGAGAGTTTCCTCGCTTAAATTAAGTGATTCATAGGGGTTGCTTTTATTCATCTTCATTTGTGGTAAAGTGGGAAGGATAGGGAACCCCTATTTTATTTACTCTCTCCCTTACCCCAAAGTCAATAAATAAATATCAATTTGTTGATAAACAGCAAGTTGTATGATTAAGTTGACGCGCATGCGATAGCTATCGGGATGCGGGGGTTGCAAATAAAATTCAGCGCCCCTAAAATAGGAATTAAGAAATAATCTTCAATCCACAGCCAATTTTGATCACTGAAATTAAAGCCATTTTCAACACCCTGATTATCACACATGTCCTTATAAGGAACGCTTTATTCCAGTGTTTGCGTGGGTGGTGCAGGGAACCGCAAGCGAAACTGCGGGGGTTGCAAATAAAATTCAGCGCCCCCAAAATAGGAATTAAGAAATAATCTTCAACCCACAGCCAATTTTGATCACTGAAATTAAAGCCATTTTCAACACCCTGATTATCAAACCTGTCCTTATAAGGGACGCTTTATTCCAGGGTTTGCGTGGGTGGTGCAGGGCGTCCTATAGTTCGTTCACACAACAGTACTATCTTATTATTTCCTTTAATACATCTTCACCCCATTGCTTTTTGTTATTACCTTCCTTTGTAAGTCCGTAAATACCTTTGTCATCAATTAAGCTGTAGTACTTCACATATACATTATTTACACTACCAGAAGTATCAAAATGTACCCATACCATAGGATAATATGATTTTCCCTTTTCGGTGTACTCAAAAGTGTATGATTGTAAATCACGCTTGTACCCACGAACCGGAGGACCCAACAATTCAACGACCTGATTTTCACTCATCCCAAGATCAACCCTTAGGATGTTGGAAGCAGTTACTTTTTCAGAATAGTTACAATTACTTCCACATCCATACAGGAATGCAAAAAACAAACAACCACAAGTATTTTTGATGACTGATTTCAAACGCATCACTTGCTCTTTGATTTTTCAAATATTTTATCCCAGCCTGAGTCTGGGGCTTTTTCTAACCAACCAGCTTTTATCCAATAACCAAGAGTTGCTTTTAAAACACCAATACCGTCATCTGTCAATAATACACTTGGGTCTACTTCCTTATTAGTGACTTTTGTAGTCAAACCGTCAGAAACTTTATAAACCTGATCTTTTTTAACATGAGGGGCTGCAACACCATCAATGGGTGCATATAGGGATGTATTCGGCTTTATTTCCACAGGCTCCGAACCTTCTTCGGGTTTAACAAAGATTGTATTATCACTTTCATTGCGCACCCACTCTGTCATAACGGAAACGTAATTCACAGCTACCCCCGACTCTTTAAGTTGTTTCTTAACGTCACTAGATATGTTGATACCCTTGTAATAACTGCTCAATTCAGTGCTATTATCCGAGGAACGTAAATCTGTGATTAAGTCTTCAGAAAATTCAGTATTATCACCTACCAGAGATGTCCATTTATCTTTTTGGATCACTCTTACCGTTTGATAACTCTCTCCTTCTTTATTCGCTCCCTCGTTACCTAAATAATTCCCATCTTCATCTACATAACCATCATCACCATTAGGGTCAATCACTCTTATGGGGTTTCCTAAAAATGCTGCGTATGAACTCTCCCAAGGTTTATCAACTGGGTCTATGTTCCGGCGTCTTCCCAGTCTGCTGTCGTATTCCCAGAACATGGCCGTATAGTGATTTCCTGTACCGGATATTTCGTCAACCTTTTCTTGCGAGTTGAACCCATACCTGTAACTCGGATTATTCCATTTCCGATTGGGTTGTAACCATCCAAAGGATAACCACAAGGTGGTCCCTGTGGGATAATCCTGCGCAGACATCAACTATGCATAATAATACTGTGCGGTATCTGCCGTAAAATCATCCTGCCCCAGCTTCAGATCAGAAATCACAGCCAGCACGTTGCTCAAGTGATTCTTAAACTCATAGAGCTTCTCTCCAGGCGTACGCCCGAAACTCTCTCCACCATAATTGGGCAGCGGATCCACATGTGGATCGGGCTTATCTGGCTCGTAATCACCCTGGGGTGGCTCAACTGCTGATATGGAGGTTCTGCGCACAGTGGTCAATGAATTACGTAAATATAACGAAAAAGACCAGATATCCAGCTACGACAAAGACGTCTTGCACCGGATCGAGGACATCCAAAACCTCGATCCCGAGACCAAGGAAAAGCTATTCTTCCTGATTGATAATGTGATTCAGAACTATAAGACAAGACAAGCGTTTTCGTGAGGGTTATTACAGGGTTTGCAGAAACGATGCCTTGCTTATAGCAACCTCGCAGCACTAAATCGCCTTATTGTTCTTTTTTCAACTAATTTGAATATCAAAATATCTAAGACCATGATGATAAGACAATCTATTATTATCTCGCTATAGAGTTGGCATGTTAAAAGCTTTTCAAAAACCAACAATAACCAATCATAACAGCCATAAATACCTTGGTAAATATCCATAACCAAATCAGAAGTTTGCAGATTTTTTTGCAATAGAAGACATAAAACTCCAATGGATTTAATAAAGGAGAAAAAATAATACCACTTGTGAACCTGAAGTAATCCAATCAGCAAGACATAAAATAAGGGGAAAAAAAATCGTCCAATGTCCCATGGAGCAAAGCCAAAACCAAAACAATAGTACACAAGGAACCCACAAAGGTTCAGTCCTAGCAATAGGATCAAAATATAAAAGTAAAATAAGATATACTTTTTCATTTTATCTCAACAATGGCATTTTTTACTATTCCTTCTGTGCCTTTTTAGTTTCAAGAAATTTCTGTGCATTCTCTGCTCCTACATTTTTGCTTTCTGCCCCTAAATAGTCATTCCAAACATGATCAGCGAATCCCTCATGGTCAATTCCTAAATGCGGTGGTGCATCATCATTTGGGTCTGAAGCACCATCATAATATTTCAAAAGTAGATTCGATTCATTTACTTCGGGAGAAATTCTTGAAGTCTCTGATTTATGTGGCGAAGACTTCTTAGCAGGCTCCCAATCGGAAATATAATCTTCAGCATTTTCTAGAGTTGAAAATTTAGATTTAAAGGCATGATTGTCAGACTCTAGTATCTGAACATCTTGTTCTACCTTATCTTTATCAAATCCTAAATCAACAAGCATTAATTCACTAGTTTTCTCAACTAGACGTGCATTAAGTCTCATGCCGTTTCCCCAACGTTCAACGGAAACCCCACTTTCTTCAAAACTACTAATTGGATTCTCTGAACCTGGGGTAAAATTTTCAGTAAAAGTTGTTCCATCTGAACTAATAACCGCTACATACGTTCCTTTGCCAAGTGGCCCATCAAAATCTTCTGCAGAATAGACCTTGATCTTCGTTCCATCTCCTTGCTCTTGATATATGGCGATTTTATCCTCTAAACCATCCAGATCTATAGAATTAATAGGTTTATTCCCTGCGAACTGATAGGGAGTATACCACGGAAAGTCAGCTGCCAATGGATCTACACTCAAAAACCTTCCCAACCGCGTATCCTGCATCCTAAATCCATAATCCAAATTATTCCCATTCCCACTCCATTCATCATCCTTCTCTTTACCATTGAACCCATACCGATAATCTGGATTATTCCATTTCCGATTGGGTTGTAACCATCCAAAGGGATAATAATCCTGCGCAGACATCAGCTGCGCAAAATAATACTGTGCGGTATCTGCCGTAAAATCATCCTGCCCCAGCTTCAAATCAGAAACCACAGCCAGTACGTTACCCAAGTGGTTTTTAAGCTCATAAAGTTTCTCTCCAGGCCTACGTCCGAAACTCTCTCCACCATAATTGGGGAGCGGATCCACGTGTGGATCGGGCTTGTCTGGCTCGTAATCACCCTGGGGTGGCTCAACTGCTGATATGGAGGTTCTGCGCACGGTGCTCAATGAATTACGTAAATATAACGAATCTAAGAGAGAATCCGGTACAAAATCATTTTCTGCTTCCAGATTATATACAGAACCGTAGTCCACCGCATCTTCCACATCCCCACTGGCGTTTTTGAGGCGCAATTGTCCGCCATTGTCCCAGAGCGTGAGGGAATCCTCAAAATAGACTTTGATGAAAGTCGAATCATTGATGATGGTCAGGGGCAACTGGGTCGCTGCATAGAAGTGATCCAGATCCCCGTCATCTGAATTGGCGAGGAGCATACGTTCACCTGGGTCCAGATAACCGCTCAGGTGTTTGGTTTCGCTGCTTTCCTCGTTTTCCACCGTCCAGCCTGAGAGGTCGATCCGTTCGTCCGAACTGTTCCAGAGCAGGATATATTCCCCCTGGTAGATTTCGGGTTCCAGGGGCATGCCCAGGTTACTGTCTTCGGTCAGGGGAGAATCATAAAACACTTCCTGGAAAACCACAGATTTTTCGGCCCTCCCGAATGCTTTCGGGATTGCGTGGGTTGGGGTGGCAATTCCGACAGCAATCGGGATCGCCAAGCAGAACGGTTTAATTGCATTTTAGCTTTGCGTACCTAACGCTTTCGGTATTTGCTCTCTTCAACCCACGAAACGCAGAAAACACCCCCTTTGCGATCCCGGATAGCTATCGGGATTGCGTGACCTCTAAACCCTTAAGTTGACGCCTATGCGACTTCGTCGGGGTCGCGCTCTTCCCGCATAGCGGCGACTTTGTCGCAGGGGTTCCGTGCTCCTGCAGTCAGTCGCAACCGCCGCTCGCACAGCCATTCACCTCAGCACCGTCACACTTCCCGCATAACTCTTGCCTCCCTCCGGGCTGCCCACCAACTCAGGCGCTTTCACGATCCAAAAATACACCCCTTCCCGCAATAGATCGGGCTGTTGGGGCCAGTCCTGGTTGTAGTTGGAGGTGGCATACAACTGATGGCCCCAGCGGTCGAAGACCGCGAAGCTACTGCCGGGTTGCAGATACCTGATGCGCAAGGTCTCGTTGATGCCGTCATGATTGAGGGTGAGCACGTTTTGGATTTCGGGTTCGCAATCCACGGTGACGGTCACTTCGTCCCGGTCGGGGCCCTGGCAATGTGCAGGCAGGCTGGTGTCTGTGACTGTGAGCGTATAGGTCACGGAGTGTTCGGGATTTGCAATGGGTTGGGCGGCAGTACTGTCGCTCAGGCCGTAGCCGGGCGACCAGGCAAAGGCCATGCGGCCCGTGGTGTCGGGCACGCCCAGGGTCACCCCATCGCCGTAGCAGACCAGGGTTTGGTCCGGGCCTGCGTCCGCAGGCTGGGATACCAATGGGCCGAGGTTGTAGTTGGGGTTGTTCGGGAGGCCTGCGCGGGCCTTGCCTGGAAGAAGTGAGTAATCATAGGGGCGAAAATCGCAGGCAAGACCAGGAGCATCTGGATTGTGGATTACTCCAAGGGTGGTTTGGGGAATTGGATCGTAAGGGTCGTAATGTACGATGTATATTTTTCCATCGGGTGCAAGTTCATGTTGGAGCAAGGCTTCTATTTTATTTGGGTTATTTGCGAACGCCCCTTTCCAAACTACCACTTCTGAATTTAAGATTTGGGGGGCATTTACTTCATATTGCTTTAAAAAAGTCGTGTCTTGTCCATAAATGTCAGAAAGATATAGGAAAAGAGAGTTGGGAGAAAAACTAAGACCGTAAAATAGATTCCTTCCTATGGGAAGTTTTCTGATTTCACTTTTTTTTAAAATCTCACCTGTACAACGATCAAAGGAAAAAATTTCAACTAATCCGAGAGCAGAAACCATTGCAAATTTGTCACCAGTTTTTGAAAAGCAAAACTCTCCCTCAAATAGACCATAAGGAAGTTGAGGAATGTTATCAGATCCTACGGCAAAAGAATCAACCTTCACGGCCCCTGATTCCGTAATTCTTAATAGGTAAAACATATCAGTATCTATTTGATGGCAAACTCCCCACCAATCTTTTCCATTCGCATGTTTTGCGAACCCAAACCTTTCTGTAACATCTCTTATTATGAAATTGTCTTTGGAGGTTACAATTCCAAATGGAAAACCATCCTTAACTTCAATTCTCGTTTGAAATATGGAAACAGAGTAATTTTGCAGGTTTGCCACACTGTGAAAATTAAAGCAAATTGAATCTGAGTAGGGGATTAAGTTAGTGCCATAAGTAACTAAATTAGCAGTTGAATAATCAATTGAACCTGATACCCAACCATCTAATAAGGAATATTTTTGGTTCATTATATCAACGCCATTCGAATAAAACAGAAGATTTCCCTTTTGGTCAGAAATAGCAGATGCCGCCTCAAGGCTTTGTAAATTTGCAACCTTTTGTAATGAAGGAGGAGAGCTATGAAAATCCAAAATCAGGGAATCCCCCACAAACCAATGAATGTCCTGATTTTGGGCTGCGACTTTCCCAAATACCAGGAAAAGTAAAGCAATTTGTAAAAATATGGCTCTTCTAATGTTCATCAACAGGTATAAAGATACATGATTTCCTTTTAGTATTCAGGACAGCCCCATTGGTTGTCAGGAGCGTCAATGCTACTTGGAAATATATTTACGGGAACTCCTGGGTTTCCTTGGATCAAAAACGGCACAGGACGCTGCTTCAAAGGAGCATTCAAATCAAATCTGTACTCGATCGGAAAAATTGAATTATCAAAAAAGAAATGCGCATCCCACGTCGCCCCTCTCCACTCATTTCTCGACGGGCGATTGGGAATCCCCTGA
>JACJYV010000014.1 GCA_020635905.1 Bacteroidia bacterium | reverse complement strand
GTCCGCCTTGATCTTCATCGTTTGTAGAGGTTCCTTTTAGATATCTTCTTTAGAAGTACCACCAGTTGCCGTAGCAGATTTCGCAATTTGGCCCGTGGTAAACCTGATATTCTCTGATCACTCTCCAGCTCCAGCCTGCGCTCACCCAGGTGCGTCCGTAGGCACCGCCCATGGCCCAGTAGCCGGGGTTCCAAACCCTGCGCTCGATGATCTTCCAGTGGAAGGTGCCGCAATCTGAGTGCTCGATGCGCACCCGGCGGTTGCCTCTTTCCCAGACCAGCTGGCGGCAGGGTACGTAGTAGTACTGGTTGCAGCTGTTGCAGTCGCGGGAGTAGTCGCGGTAGTAAATCCAGCCATTGGAAGGCGCGGGGCATCCGTAGCCGTAAAATACCTGGGGACAGTAGTTGTAGGAAACGGTGTTGTAATATCCGTAGCTGGTCATCCAGCCGCCGCTGGGGCAGGAGCCGCCGTATCCGTTATTATAGTAGCCGCCCGTGCTGACGTATCCGCCGGTCCAGCCATGACTGCTGCAGCCTGCGTTGCCCGTTACGTAGCCGCCGTTATGGCCGTGTCCGTAACCGCCGCCATTATTGCCGCCATTATTCCCCCCCGTGTTGTAGCCGCCGTTTCCGTGGCCGTGATTGTCGGCGATAGAGCCGGGAGCCACGTTTCCAGAGCCGTTATGCACGGTTACGCCTGGGTTTCCTGATCCGTGGTCGATGACGGTTCCGCTTTGGCCGGTGGCAGTCTGGTGCCCGGCGATGTGACCGCCGCCGCTTCCACCTGAGGCAGAAACCGGGGGGCGCACTCCTGTGTTTTGTGAACCACCAGCCACCACGTTACCTGCAGGCAGGTTGCGGCAGGGGGTCGGGCTGGCTCCCATGGCCTGGTAGTGGGGCCACTGAGATTCGTCGATTACCATGGTGGTGCCCAGTCCGGTCGCCTGGTTCATGTTTACGCAGATGACCATAGTTCCTCCCCGGGTTCCGCCATTATTATTGCTTACGGTTCCGTTATTGCCACCCCGGGTGGGAGTGGTGGAGCCGCCGCTGCCGTCGGTCAGGGCGTTGCCCCTGGGAGCAGTGGTAATGGTGCCATTGGTGGTACCGCGGGGCTGGGTGTAGCCATAATCGCTCCTGGGAGTCGTGTTGAAGCTGTTGCCCGTGGTGCCGCGGGGAGTACCCTGGGTAGTGGTCGTGGTCCGCGGAGTGGTGCTGTAGCTTTGGCTGGGATTGTTCCTGGGGGTGGTTTGGCCGGGTCCTGCGTAGTTGCCGCCTGAAATAGTCTGGTTGTTGTTATTCCCCCTGGGGCTGGTTTGGGTCGGGCCTGAATAGCTGTTTCCGTTGAAGGTGCTGCTGTTGGTCCGGGTGGGTGCGGTATTGTATCCCGTACGCGTGGGCGGAGTCTGGGTTTGATTGGAATAGCCCTGGTTCCGGGGTTGAGCGTAATTGGGGGATGTGTTTCCGCTGGTTTGTCCGCCCGAATAAGTCGGTCGGGACTGAGTCGGGGTTGAGTTAAACTGGCTTCCCGTGTTGCGGGGTGGAGCCTGATTTACGGTGGCCGGACGGGTATTTCCACCACCACCCTGGTAGGATTGGGTGGGACGTGACGCGCTGACCGGTGCCCGGTTGACTGATCCTGATGAAGGAGCAGAATAACTCCGTGAAGGAGTGGAAGACGTTCTTACGGTGGCCTGTGGGGCTGTTCTTTGGGGAGCAGCTGAGCGGGTCACAGTCTGTCCTGAATGGGATGGCATCGGGCGGGAATTGCTTTGCGGGCGCTGGGCTATTCCTGAAGTGATGATTCCGGTCAGGAGCAATGCGAGTATGGAAAACTTTTTCATGAGGATGTAATTATGCGTCAAAGTTTCATGTCCAAATTTCGTGCCGAAAATTCCCCAAAGAGGTCCGGGCAGTGAAAATCACTACCCGGGACCCGTTAAGGCAGTTTTTTTAGCGAATGACCCTCCATTCCCAGTAGCCATCCATCCAGGTGTTGCATCCGCGGTTGTACACGTAGCGTCCGGGAACCCAGTAGTAGCCTTCGACTACGTTGCAGTGGCGTCCGTTATAGTAACGGTACACATTGCGGGTCTGACGGTAGTGGCCGTGTGCGCCGCAATAGCCGGTACAGGTGTGGGCGGGAGCGGCATAACGGGGGCTGGGATAGCCATATCCGTAGTTTCGGCCTGATTGAACCGCGCCGTTATAGCGGGCTCCGTTGGCATGGCCGTGATAATATCCGGTTCCACGGTTAGGGGTCTGAGTCTGATGATAGCCGGTTCCGGGGCGGGCAGGCTGGCCATGGCCACCTCCGGAATGATGGGTTCCACTGTAACCACGTCCGCCCTGGGCGTTGACTGCGGTTACCAAAACAAGAGCAAGTACGGTTAATATTAGTTTTTTCATGACAACCTCCATTTGTTTATGTTTGTCTGAAATTCAATTGCCAAGAAGGATGCCAGAATTTACAGGTTTAAAATTATTGCTGGAAAAATATTTTCCGCAGCGGTTTTCCGAACTGCAGATTGAGCAGTTTGAAAAAGCCTTCCAGGCCTACCTTTTTTGGAATCCCCAGATCAACGTAATCAGCCGCAAGGATATAGATAATCTGGCTGAAAGGCACTTTTTACATGCATTGGGCGGGCTCACAGCCATCGAATTTGCCCCGGAAACCCGGGTCATGGATGTGGGAACGGGAGGCGGATTTCCAGGCATTCCCCTGGCCATCGCCTTTCCTGAGGTACAGTTTCACCTGGTGGATTCTATTGCCAAGAAGATAAAAGTTGTAGAGAATATTGTACAGGAATGTGGGTTGGGGAATGTATCCTTTAGTGTACAAAGGGCGGAGCAGGTGAAGGGTGAATTCGATTTTGTAACCGGAAGAGCTGTAACCCGGGTAGAGGAAATTGCCCATTGGGTAAAGCGAAAGATCCATTGCCGCAATCAGAATTCCCTGCGAAACGGGATGCTCTATCTCAAAGGTGGGGAAGCTGATGAGTTGTTGGCCGAGGCGAAGAAAATTGCCCCCCAAAGCCGTTTATTTCCCCTGGGAGACCATTTTACAGAGGCCTTTTTTTCCTCAAAATTCCTTGTGCATATACCCTTTTGTAAATAAATTTGTTTAATATTACGCTTCATTAATCCACGAGCAGAATGGAAGAATTTGGCCCAATTGGAGAATATTTACCCCTCATCATTCTCATCATCATTGCTGGTGCGGTGGCATTTTTGCTGACCGGAGCCTCCCGTGTTTTAGGTCCCCTGCGTCCCAATAAGATTAAGGAATCCGCCTACGAGAGCGGTATGGACCCGGTGGGAACAGCCCATGAGCGTTTCTCCATCAAGTTTTATCTGGTAGCCATGCTCTTCATCCTGTTCGACATCGAGATTGTGTTTATGTATCCCTGGGCAGTGCAGTACAAAGAACTCGAAGCCGCTTATGGCTCATTTCCGCTGGTGGAAATGTTGGTCTTTGTCGCCATCCTCTTTGTGGGCTACATTTATATCCTGAAAAAAGGCGGTCTGGACTGGGATTAATCATTCACGAATTAGATCTGGGAGCAATCTCAGTAAAGTATAATTGCTATGGGTTTAGAAAAAGCACTCGCCAAACAAGGTTTTCTTTTAACATCTGTGGATGCGCTCACCAACTGGGGCCGCTCCAATGCCGTTTGGCCCATGCCTATGGGGCTGGCCTGCTGCGCCATTGAGATGATGGCTTTCGCCGGACCCCGTTTCGACGTTTCCCGCTTTGGCAGCGAGGTTTTCCGCTTTTCTCCCCGCCAGGCCGACCTGATGATTGTGGCCGGCTGGTGTACTTACAAAATGGCCCATGCGGTCAAAAGGATCTGGGACCAGATGCCCGATCCCAAATGGTGTATTGCCATGGGCGCCTGCGCTTCCACCGGCGGTATGCACCGCGTGTACGGTGTGGTTCAGGGGGTTGACACCTTCCTCCCCGTGGATGTGTATATTCCCGGTTGTCCTCCCCGCCCCGAAACAGTAATCCACGCCCTGCAAACCATTCAGGAAAAAATCCGCAAAGAGCACTCTGTAGCCCAGGATTAAGACGGCTTACTCCCGATAGCAATCGGGAGTACGGTTTACGGTTTACGGTTGCCAACAACCAACAACCATTTGGCTTGTGGGATTTGCACCCGCGGCTCGTTGCTGATTACTCGTTACTCATGCCCAATACTATGAAGGAAGAACCTCCCATGGTGATTTTTGTCATGGGGCTGCCGGGATCGGGCAAAAGCTATTTTGCCTCCCGTTTTGCCCCGGCTATTCAGGGCGTGTATCTTTCCAGTGACCTGGTCCGCAAGGAGATTTTTCCACAGCCTCAATATTCCCCCGCAGAAAAAGAAGCCGTTTATCGTGCGCTCGAAGCGCGCATGCAGCAGGCTGTTCAGCAAGGCCTGCCTTTGGTGCTCGACGCCACCTTTTACCAGCAATCCCTGCGGGATCGCTTTGAGCAGGCGGCCCGTGCCGTGGGAGCTCAAGCCCACTGGATTCGGGTTCAGGCCGGGGAAAATCTCACCCGAAAAAGGGTGAGCGTGCCCCGCGACCACTCAGATGCGGATTGGCAGGTGTACCTGAAGTTGAAAGCTGCTTATGAGCCGCCCCGTTTTCCTCATCTGGAATTGTCGTCGGACGATGAGGATGTGGATCGCATGATTGGGGAGGCGATTCAATATATTTGGGGCGACGGGAAGAAATTTATTATCCCAAAGGCATGACCCGCGACGAAATTGACCGGCTGGCCCTGAACCTGCCCGAAGGGCAGGGGGAGGTGATTGAAACCCATATTTCATGGGTTATCCTGTCCGCGGAGCGGGCCTGGAAGGCCAAAAGGCCGGTCAAATTGCCCTTTTTGGATTTTAGTTCCCTGGAGGATCGTCAACGGTATTGTGGGCGAGAATTGCAGCTCAATCAGCGTCTGGCTCCAGAGGTGTATCTGGCCGTGCAGCCGGTACGAAGCGAGGGTAAAATGCTGTATATCGGGCCGGGAAATGGAAAAATCGTGGATTA
This sequence comes from Bacteroidia bacterium, assembly GCA_020635905.1. Classification (GTDB taxonomy): domain Bacteria; phylum Bacteroidota; class Bacteroidia; order J057; family JADKCL01; genus JACJYV01. The sequence goes on along the minus strand of JACJYV010000014.1, from coordinate 23,274 downwards.
TGTGGTTGAGATGAAGCGCCTCGATTCCCGTCTGGAAATGGTTAACCAGCTCAGATTGGGGCGGGTGGAGAATGCGCAAATGGAATCTCTGGCCCGGATATTGGCCCGTTTTCACCAAAAAGCTGAGGTGATTTCCCATGGAGAAACTGCTGCCCGCCTCATTCCTCTTTTCAATGACCTGCGGTCCGAAGAAAACGACATTGAATTATTGCTGGGGCAGGAATGGCACCAAAGGGTGGAGGATATGATCGCCCGGGCCGATCAGTTTTTGCTGCGTCATGAGGGATTGTTTTACAACCGCATTCGCCGCGGATTTGTGCGGGATTGCCATGGGGACCTGCATTGCGGGAATATTTTTCTCTATCCCGACCCCGTGATTTTTGATTGTATCGAATTCAGCGATGAATTCCGCCAGATAGATGTGCTGCACGAGGTGGCTTTCCTTTGCATGGACCTCGAAGCCCGCCATTATTCAGACCTGGCCAATCATTTTCTGACTTCCTGGCTGGCTGCATTCTCCCCGCCAGACGATTTTTTTCATCCCCAACTGTTTGCCTTTTATAAATGCTACATGGCCAACGTACGCGCCAAGGTCACCGCCATGCGACGGGGCAGCGGAAACGATGAGCAGGTGGCCGCGCAGGTGCGTACCTACCTCGAACTGATGGAAGGATATTCCAAAGATTGGATAGAGTAAGGGAAATACTCCTTAAAAGGACATGGCCGTGGTCGGCAACTGCTTTTTAAGGTAAGCAATTTCGGAAAAGTACAAGGGATTGGAGGTCATGTCCATCAGTTTTACGTGGCGCAGCTGGCCGATCCAGATGGGAGCCGTCACAATCTTGTTGTGGCCCAGGTAAATTTCCTCCAGGTGCTTGAATTTACCCAGAAACGGGGGGATTTCGGTCAATTTGTTTTTGTACAAATTGATCACCTGCAGGTTTTTGCAGTTACCCAGTTCCTCGGGCAGTTCCTTCAGTTTGTTGGAGTTCAAATAAAGGATCTGCAGGTTTTTGAGCTTGCCAATTTCTGCAGGCAATGCTTTCAGATCCTGCTCAATCAGGGAAAGTTTGAACACCTGTTCGGGCTCAGCGAGGGCCCGGTCAAGTGAACGGTAGGTTTTTTTGAATTTCAATTCTTCCGCGTCCAGTGGGCCGGGAGACTGAGCAAAAGCGGGGGCAGATAATCCAATAAAAATAACTGCCCAAAGGGCAAAAAGGGTCGAAGTTTTCATACGACCCGAAGGTACAAAATTTGAAGGAAGGATCGAAATTCCATTTGTCCTGATTTTTTGGTTAAATTCCCACAAAGAATTCACATGAAATCCACTTCTGTTCATCCCATTCAGATTCAACGGGTTAAAGGAGGCCAATCTGAGGCTGTGCCCGACCTGCTGGCGGTGGAAGAGCCCATGGAAATCCAGATCTGGTACGGGCCGGAAAGCGGACGCCGCAAAATGAATCTCTCCGTGACCATGCGAACCCCGGGCCATGATTTCGAGTTGGCGGTGGGATTTTTGTACGGCGAAGGGATCATCCAATCTGCTGAGGATGTGCAGGATGTGCGCTACTGCCTCGACGTCAAAAGCGAGGAGGAAGAGGGAAATGTGGTGGTGGTGCGGCTTGAGCCATGGGTGGAATTTGATGGGGAAGCTTTGCAACGAAATTTTTATGCCAATTCAAGCTGCGGGGTATGCGGAAAAGCCTCCATTGAAGCCCTGCAAATGTCGTCTTGTCCCGTGCTTCAGTCTGGATTTCCGCGGGTAAATGCAGATTTTATTCTGGGGCTCAGTGAGTCCATGCAGCAACAGCAAACGGTTTTTAAGCATACGGGCGGCATTCATGCCGCGGTTCTGTTTGATCTGGCCGGCAAGCCATTGCTGATCCGTGAGGACATTGGCCGCCATAATGCCGTGGACAAACTGATCGGGGCCAGTTTGTATGCAGGAAAGGTCCCTCTGAGCGAGGGCGTGCTGTGGGTCAGTGGCCGGGCGGGATTTGAGTTGGTGCAAAAAGCGGTACGGGCCGGCATTCCCATCATGGCCTCGGTAGGGGCCGCGTCCAGTCTGGCGGTGGACACCGCCGCTGCTTCGGGCATGACCCTGATTGGGTTTTTGCGGCAGGATCGTTTTAATATTTACTGCGGAGCAGAGCGGATTGGAGGATAGATCGTTTGGTTAATGGTACAGATTCCAATTAATTAAATTTTCAGGTGCTGTACGCAAGCCTGAACTTCCTGAAAAGCATCCGTGGTGGTCCACAAAAATCGCATTACCTCAAATGGAACCTGAGAGAAATTTGCCTCCCCGTCCCAAACCGTCGGTAATCTTGTTAAAATGGTATTTTTTAACGGATAAATGGTTTGGCTGGCTCGGGTTTGGATCGTAAATTAACTATCCCTTTGCTGACCACACGATAATTGATTTTTTCATGATGAAGAGCCTGATCATCCTTTCCTTTTGCTTACTTTTTGGATTAAACCTATTTGCCCAGGAATGTCTGTTGGTGGAAATTCCCCTCACGCAGCGGGTCGCCCTTTCTGACCTGGTGGTTGAAGCAGAAGTCATTCAAACCCACAGCGCCTGGGATCCTGCCCATCGCACCATTTTTACCGAATATACCCTGGCGGTCAATGCAATCCTGAAAGGCAATCTGGCCGGCACCCAATTGAAATTCATCCAGGAAGGTGGCCAGGTGGCAGGCGAAAAACTGGAGATTTATCCTGCTCCCAACCTTTTTCACGGACAAAAAGGCATTTATTTTCTCGACCATGTTTCGGGTAATGCCATGACCGGGGTGAAAAATATCAGCACCTGGGCAATGTCTGTGGGACCTCAATCTGTGATTTATTACGATTTGCGTCTGAAAAAAGGCTTTACGCCTTTTATAACTTTCAACGGCCTGGGAGCCGCCCGCAGCGCAGTTGCCCAGATCTCCACCCAAAATCAGCAGGTGGGCAGCGGCAACTTCCTCAATGTAGGACCTGGCGCCTATCCTCCCCCGCCTTCCATCAGCTCATTTTCACCCACCACCCTCACCGCAGGCACCCAGACTGTCCTCACCATCAACGGAAACGGATTCGGGGGCAGTCCCGGGCAGGTGACTTTTCCCACCGCCAATGCTGGCGGCGGACCTGTATCAGCCCTGCCCAGTCAGATTTTGTCCTGGAGCAACACCCAGATCACCCTGGAAGTGCCCGCTTCGGCAGGCACGGGGATTTTTTCTGTGGTCAGCGGGGTGGGCGGCACTTCAAATTCCCCCTCAACCCTGACCATAGATTATAATCACCTCAACGTGAGCAGCGGCGGGTTTGCCTTCCAAAATCGTCACCGCAACGATAATGGCGCGGGGGGCATTACCTGGCATTATAATAACACCTTTGCCACCAACGCCAATGCCACGGCTTCCTTCGAGCGGGCTCTCAGCACCTGGCGCTGCAATACCTTCATCAACTGGGACATTGGCGCGAATACCAACATAGCCACCAATGCGGCCGACGGGGTAAACACCTGCTTTTGGAGCACCAGCCTTCCGCCCGGCGTTTTGGGTGTTTGCTGGAGTTTTTATGGCTCCTGCCAGAACGGAGGCAATACTGAATGGTTTGTGACCAACCTGGACATTGCTTTTCAGCCCAATTTCACCTGGCAGTTTGGCCCGGCTATGCCTGCTTCCAACGAATTTGACTTCGAAACGGTGGCTCTCCACGAATTGGGTCACGGTCACCAACTGGGTCACGTGATCAATACCCTGGCTCCCATGCATGCCTCGGTGGCGCCGGGGGTGGCCAAGCGCAATCTGCTGGCCTCTTGCGAAATTGCGGGTGGACTTTACGTAATGACCCGCAGCACGGGCACCATGGCCTGCGGTCCCGGCCCCATGACCGCTCTGAACAGCAGTAACTGTGGTTTGGGCGCTCCCACGGCCGATTTTTCGGGTACTCCCCTTACAGTTTGTACGGGCAGCACGGTTAGCTTTACCGATCAGAGTCTGGGCAATCCAACAAGTTGGGCATGGACTTTTCCCGGCGGAACGCCGGGCACTTCTGCCCTGCAGAACCCCACCATTACCTATAACACCCCGGGCACCTACGCGGTGACCCTGGTCGCATCCAATGCCATAGGCAACAGCACGGAAACCAAAGCAGGATATATTACCGTTGGTCCGCCCACCGCGGTAATCAGCGGCAACGCCAATATTGTGGCCGGTAACGGAGCCTTTCTCCACTTCGACCTGACCGGCACCCCCCCGTGGAATTTTTCCTACACCGACGGAACCACTACTTTTAATGTAACCGGGGTCACGAGTTCGCCCCATTACATCTACGTTTCACCCATTATTTCAACCACTTATACCCTGACTGCTTTCAGTGACGCAAATTGTACGGGTACTTTTTCGGGGACTGCTCAGGTAAATGTGGCGCCGCAGCCCCCAATTTCCACAGGTTTGGGTATCAAACATTGGGTGATGGGAAGCATCAACCCCAGCATTTGCTCGGTGGTGGACTGGAGCGGCCCGACGGGCAGCACGGTTCCCTTCGGGGGAAACGGAGGCGCAGGAGCCGGGGCCGCTGCAATGAATGAGTGCGGGCAGGTGGAATTTTATTTACTGTATTCTGACAATCCCGGCCCCAATCAATTATTTTGCGTGCGACCCAATGGAACGGTCCTGAATCCGGGCAATGGAATGAACGGAAGGGCTTCGGCCTCGTCGGAGATGAGTGTAATCCGGGTTCCGGAAACCTCCAACCAGTACTATGTGATTTACAGTAATTACGATGCCAGCGTTTACACCCCGGCAAATATTTATTACTCCAAAATCAAGTTTGAATGCGATATTTTATCCTTTTTGGTAAAAGATCAGCCCCTGCTTGACGGGAATAACGTGATGCAAACCTACACCCACGGCCAGGCCCTGTCCAAATCCACCCCGGGCAACCCCTACGACCATTTCCTTTACCTCTGCCGCCGCAATACGTCAAGTCTGACTTCGCTCGACAGGTTTGTGGTGGACAAGAATTCGATCCAGTGGGATGCAAATACGGGCAATGTCTCTGTTCCTTACTGGAACCTGACCATTTCCGGGTCACCCATTGAACTTAACTGGCAACAGAATAAACTTGCTGTGATTTACCGCAATCAATCTGCCAACCTGACTGACCTGATCATTTGGGATGCGAATCTGTTTTCCAATGCAGTTGGAGCCTATCAGATGGTGAGTCTCGGGAGTCTGATTTTGCAACCCGATCCCGCCGGAATTGTGCTAACCCCAGCCTCCGTGCAAAGCATAGGCTTCAGCAATAATCAGGTGTTTTTTCTGAGAAACCTGGAAAAGAAGGTTCAGGACATTGAATTCAGTCCTTCAGGGCAATATTTGTACTTTACAGGAGGCGGATATGTGGCAGGAAATTTTAATAACGTCACTTACCTGGGACAGATTGACCTGAACACCCCGTATCCTTATGCCGTGCGTTTGCAGGCCCAATCTCCTCCTGGCATGGTATATAATTCCACTTCCGGACAGGGTTGTAATTTTACGGCATCCGTCACCTGCGATACCACCAACCGTCCCATTGCGGGCATTCAGTCGAGCTATGACGGACATTTTTATTTTCAGAAACGCCGCTCAGATACTTTGTTCGTAATTCCTTCTCCTGATGCGCCTTTGCCTCAATTTCTGACCCCTCACCAGGTAGATTTATCGACTTCACTGGTCCCCAATATCAAGCTTGCAGGTGGAGGTACTTTTGTGCTTCCCGACCAGATTGACGGTTACGATTACTCTGTGGATGGGGTCACGGTTAAAATCAAGGTGGATATTCAGGGGTGTATGGGTTGTGTGGCCAGCACCACCCCACAAGTGATGAGCCTGGTTTCCAGCGGGGGCGGAGAAAAATTGTGCATGGTTTTCGCAAATTGTCCCGACTCAAACCTGGTATGCGTGAATCCCGATTCAGTCTATCATCTTTATTATCAGGGGAATATAATCCAAAATGCGGTGGTGGGTGGAGCCACGACGGTCAGCCCGTTTGTGTTTAATATCAATTATCCTGTTAACGTCTATGTGGACCCTGTTCCTCCCAGCCTGTGCGACACAGCCCTGCCAGTTAACCTGAGCGGTTGGCCCGCAGGGGGAGTGTTTTCTGGTACGGGAGTGGTGGGAAATACCTTTGACCCAACCCTGGCGGGCATAGGAAATCACTGGATCAAATATACCTATACCGACCCCGTTTCTGGTTGTCAGAGCGCCGACAGTACCCTTGGGGTGGTCATCCATTGTTGTCCTTCGGGCATGATCGCCTTGCTGAATACCACGGATGAAACCTGCGCAGGCGACGGCGACGGAAGCGTGTTCCTGGGTCAACTCATCGGGATTCCTCCCTTCCAATATTCCATTGATGGAATCAACTGGCAAAATTCAGGGAATTTTACCGGCCTTTCCTCGGGTAGTTACATGGGTTATGTGACCGACAGTGCGGGCTGCATGGACAGTGTGGCCTTTGTGATTGGCTCGCCGCCTGCGGTGGGTTTTGGTTCTTCTCTTTTGGGGAATGTTTCCTGCTTTGGGGGAAATAACGGAGCGGTTACCTTCGGGGCATCTGCAGGTACGCCCCCCTTCCAGTTTTCTGCCAATAATATCACCTGGCAAAACTCCAACCAGTTTTCCGGCCTTGCTGCGGGAGTGCACACGTTTTGGTTGCAGGATGGAAACGGTTGTAAAACATCCACCACCATTACCCTTACCCAACCTTTGCAACTGGTTCTGAGCACGGCCAATGTGGTACAGCCCACCTGTGGAGAGAATAATGGACTGATTACCCTGACTGCGACCGGCGGCACGGGACAATACCAGTACGGATATGTGGGCGGTGCGCTTACTTTTTCGCCCAATTTCGCCAATCTCAGCCCTGGCAGTTACGATTTTCAGGTCCAGGACGTTAATGGCTGTATTTCCACCCTCAATGTGCAACTCAATTCCAATGGGGACGTCAACGGGGTGATCAGCCAGATCAAGCCTGAAACCTGCGAGGGAGATGCGGACGGCAGCCTTACCATGACTGCGACCGCAGGCACCCCACCTTTTACCTACTCCATGGACGGAATCAACTTCCAGAATTCAGGCACTTTTTCCAACCTGGGACCAGGTGGTTACACCCTTTGGGTGAAGGATGCCAATGGTTGTCTGCTGAGCAAATTTGCGACTGTGAGTCCGGGCAATAATCCGCTGGCTCTTTTTGGGCTGGATCTGGACCCATGCAGGCTGCCCTTTGATATGCAGGTGATCAATCATTCCAAGGACGCCCTGAATTACAGCTGGAATTTTGGGGATGGAAATCAGTCCACTCAGTTCGAACCTGCGCATACCTTTGCCAATGCAGGCAATTTCACGGTTTCGCTCACCGTGTCAGATGCCCTGGGCTGTACTGATTTCCATTCAGAATCCATTTCGCTGACCGAGCCCCCGATCGCTGCCTTTGCCTCTGACCCGGCCATTCCGGCCGAGATTTGGATTGAAGATGCCCTGGTCATTTTTCAAAATCAATCCCAGAATGCAAATAATTATGTCTGGACCTTTGGAGACGGGAATTACAGCCGGGAGGAAAATCCGGACCATCGTTACAAGGAAACGGGGGAATATTGTGTGGGCCTGATTGCCCGCAACGAGGCTGGATGTCAGGATACCGCCACCCAATGCCTGATTACGATTGTGCGGGGAAATGTATTCTTTCCCACGGCTTTCACCCCCAATGAGGACCACAATAACGATGAATTCAGGGGTTATACCTTCCTGGAATTTGCTTCCTGGGACTTGCAGATTTTCGACCGTTGGGGCATGTTGATTTTCGAGGGAAAATCTCAAACAGACGCCTGGGACGGTCGTTTTCACGATCAGCATGTGCAGGAGGGCGTTTATGCCTGGACTTTCCACGGAGTGGCCCGCAACGGCAAAAAGGTGGACCGTTCAGGCACCGTGACCCTGTTGAGGTAAATTTCTCTCCTGACCAAAAAGGCTCAGTCTTCTGCGGTGGACCCGCCCTGAGATTCTTGCTGATGGTTTTTGCGGTTGGCAATTTTGGTGATCAGCACAAACAGCACGGGCACCACAAAGATGGCCAGGGTGGTGGCAGAAACCATGCCTCCAAATACTGTCCAGCCAATCGTTTTGCGGGATTCGGCCGCGGCACCTGTGGCAAAGGCCAGTGGCAGTACCCCCAGAATAAACGCCATGGAAGTCATGATGATGGGCCGCAGGCGCAGATTCACTGCTTCCAGAGTGGCGGCCACCACTTCCACCCCACGGTCCACCCGCTCCTTGGCAAATTCCACGATCAGAATGGCGTTTTTGGCGGCCAGACCAATCAGGGTGATCAGCCCGATCTGGGCGTAGATGTTATTGCTGAGACTGGGGATAAAAGTCAGGGTGAGGATGGAGCCAAAGGCCCCGATGGGCACGGCAAACAGCACGGAAAAGGGTACAGACCAGCTTTCGTAAAGGGCTGCCAGAAAGAGGAATACGAAAAGCAGAGAGATGCCAAATATCATGGCCGAACTGCTTCCCGCAGAAACTTCCTCACGGCTGAGGCCGGAAAATTCGAAATTATACCCTTCAGGCAAATCCGTGGCCGCCACCTCCTGAATGGCCTGAATGGCCTGCCCGCTGCTGAAGCCGGGGGCTGCCACCCCGTTGATGCTGATGGAGCGGTAAATGTTGTAGTGGGTGATCAGGGAGGGACTTTCCGTGACCCGATGGGTAATCAGGGCTCCCAGGGGGACCATTTCCCCGCTTGCATTGCGCACATAGTATTTATTCAATTCATCCACTGAGCCACGATAACTGCTGTCGGCCTGGGCCACCACCCTGAAATTGCGGCCGTAAAGGTTGAAATCGTTTACATAACTGCTGCCCAGCAGGGTGGAAAGCGTACCGTACACATCCGCCACACTGACGCCCAGTTTACGGGCTTTTTCCTTGTCCACATCCACCTGGTAACTGGGGGTGCGGGTGGTGAAAAAGGTAAATGCGCGGGCAATTTCGGGTCGCTGATTCAGGGTGCCCAGAAATTTCCTTGCCACGCCCTCAAACTGACTGATATTATCCGTGCTGGTGGTTTGCTGCAGTTCAAATGAAAATCCTGAAGTGGCGCCCAGACCGGGAATGGCAGGCGGACCGATCACCATGATGCGGGCCTCTTTGATGTCGCCCGTGATCTTTTGAATCTGTGCCTGGATGCTGCTGGCCTGCAGTTCTTTGCTGGTTCGCTGAGCCCAGGGTTCGAGCAGGACGAAAATGGTGCCCGCATTGGACTTATTGGCAAAGGTCACGATGTTGAGGCCGGCCAGACCACCCACGGTTTTCACCCCGGGAATGGTTCTGATGCGTTTCTGGATTTCCAGCAGCATATCCTTGCTGCGGGTGGTGGAAGCTGCTTCGGGCAATTCATAGGTCACGTAGAGACGACCTTCGTCCTCGGTGGGGATGAAGCCAGAAGGCTTGTTTTGGAAGAGGAAAAATAATCCCACAAAAAGGCAGGACAGCATGACCAATACCAGCGGGGTAGCCTTGATCCATTTGCCCACGCCCCGGGTATAAGATTTATTTACCCGCTCAAAACCCCCATTGAACCAGGCAAAAAACCGATCCAAAAGATTCTTTCTTGCATTTTCTCCTTTGGAGGGCTTCAGCATGAGCGAACATAATGCGGGAGTCAGGGAAAGGGCCACAAAGGCCGAAATGATGACCGAAACGGCGATGGTGATGGCAAACTGCTGATAGAGGCGACCCACAATGCCGGGTATAAATCCCACAGGCACAAACACCGCGGCCAGAATCAGGGCGATGGCAATGACCGGACCTGAAATCTCTTTCATGGCCCGTTGGGTGGCTTCTTTGGGAGATAATTTATGCTGATCGATGTGGTGTTGCACCGCTTCCACCACCACAATGGCGTCGTCCACCACAATCCCGATCGCGAGTACGAAGGCAAAAAGGGTGAGGGTGTTGATGGTAAAGCCAAAGGGAATGAACAGGATAAAGGTGCCGATCAGTGAAACGGGGATGGCAAGTACGGGAATCAGCGTGGCACGCCAGCTTTGCAGAAAGAGAAATACCACAAAAACCACCAGCAAAAGGGCTTCCAGCAGGGTAATCAGCACCTCTTCCATGGAAACCTTTACCACAGTAACCGTTTCGAGCGGCATCAGGTAGTCGATATCCTTGGGGAAAGTCTTCTTGAGTTTGGTGAGGGCTTCATTGATGCCTTCGAAGGTGGACAAGGCATTGGCCCCGGGCGCCTGGTAGATCAGAACGAAAGCTGCGGGTTTGCCATTTACAAAGGCATTGGTTCCGTAGTCGAATTTACCCAATTCCACCCGGGCTACATCCCTGAGATAGACCACAGTGCCCGTTGCGGGTTCGCTCCTGACGATGATTTGCTCAAATTCTTTGGGTGTATTGATGCGGCTGTTGGTCAGGATGCTGTATTCAAAGGCTTGCTGTGAAGATTGGGGATTGCCGCCCACGGTTCCTGCTGCAATTTGCAGGTTCTGGTCGCGGAGCGCATTGAGAATGTCAGTGGTTGACAGGCCCAGATTGGCCAGCTTTTCGGGATTGAGCCAGACCCGCATGCCAAAGTCATCGGCCCGGGATACGATGTCGCCCACTCCTTTTACCCGCTGAAGGGCATCTTTGACGTAGATATTGGCGTAATTCCCGATGAAGGTGGCGTCGTGGGTGCCATTGGGCGAATACAAAGCCAGGGCCACCATGATGCTGGGATTGCGCTTGCGTACGGTGAGTCCGAGGCGCTTGACCGCATCGGGCAGGGCAGGCAGGGCCACACTGACCCGGTTTTGCACTTCCACCGCGGCATTATTGACATCTGTGCCAATTTCAAAATTCACGTTGATGGAACTTTGCCCGCTGGAAGTGCTGTTGCTCGACATGTAAGTCATGCCAGGCACCCCGTTGACCTGGGTTTCGATGGCCGTGGTGGTGGTCTGTTCAACGGTTTCCGCGTCAGCGCCCGTAAAATTTCCCGCGATGGTCACGGTGGGCGGGGTAATGTCCGGGTACTGGGCGACCGGCAGATTGGATAAGGAGATCAATCCAACCAGTACGATTACCACGGAAATAACGATGGCCGTAACGGGCCTTTTGATGAATATATCTGCGATCATGCCTGAATTTCTTTTGCCATGCTGCCTTTGAATGGCCTATTTGGCCGGATTGGTCTGGGCGGCGGGCGGTGCCGAATTGATTTTGCTGCCTTCGCGCAGGTTTTGTACCCCTTCCACCACGACTTTTTCACCTTCACTGAGGCCCTCGTCGATCACGACGTCGCGTCCGATTTGTTTGCCGGGAATGACTTTGCGCTGGGAAACGGTGTTGCTGTCGTTGGGTACATACACAAAATATTCGCCCAATTGCTCGGTTACTGCCTTATAAGGAATAAGGATCGATTTTTGGGCATTATTCCTCCTGACTTTTACCGTACCTGTCATGCCGTCCACCAGCAGATTTTTGGGATTGGGAAAAATCAACCTGGCTTTCAGGGTGCCGGTCTGGGGATTTACCGCCCGGTCCAGCAGAGCCAGCCGCCCGGGATTGGGGTAGGCGTCTTTGCCAAAAGCCAGCCGAAAGGTAGAGTCTTGGGTGGCGGGTTTTTCCTGCAAAAGGGTGGAGAAGCGGAAAATTTCCTTCTGATCAATGTTGAAATCGACCGCCATCTCTCCTTCTGAGGAAACCGTGTTGAGGATGGTCTGGCCAGCGGAAACTGCGGCGCCTGTTTTGACCCGCGAGATGCCAATCACCCCGTCGAAAGGGGCCTTGACCACGGTGTAGTTTACATTGGTTTTCATGGCCAGAATGTTGGCTTTGGCTGCCTGGACTTGCTTTTTGCTCACTTCCAGGGCTGCATCTGCATTGTCCACCAATTGCCGGGCGATGGCATCGCTGGCCGCCAGCTCATGGTAGCGGGCCGAGTCGCGGCGGGCTTTGGCCAGATTGGCTTTCTGAACTTCCAGATTGGCCACGGCCTGCTGGTAATTGGCCTCGTAGAGCTGATCGTCAATGGTGTACAGAGTCTGGCCCTTTTTGACCCGGGCTCCGTCGCTGAAATGGACTCCCGAGATAAATCCACTCACCTGGGGCCTCAATTCGATCTGGTTGAGGGCCACCACCGTGCCGGGATATTCGTCGAACCAGGTCGCGGGGACGTATTTTACCTCTTCTACTGAAACCTGTGCCACTGGCGGACCCGGGGGAGGAGTGGCTGGCTTCTGGCCGCAGGCAGTGAGCAGAACCGCAGCCAAAGCTGCGGAAAGTTGAGTTTTTATGGAAAACACTTTATTCATTGCAGGAAGGGAAATTCTTTAGTAATTGATCTGGCCCAGGGCTTTCTGCACATCCACTTTGCTGGCCAGAAGCTGATACAGGGCATTATAATAATTGATTTGGGCGGTGCGCAGGTCGGTTTCGGCAGCGATCACTTCCAGATAGGTTTTGATCCCGGCGCGGTATTGCATTTGCAAAATGTCGTACACTTCCTGGGCCAGGGCCACGTTTTCGCGCAGGGTTTCAAAATTATAGAGATTGTTTTTGTAAACGGCCAGCGCCTGGGCATAGGCGGCATTTACTTCGTTTTTGAGGGAAATCAGGCTGAGGTTGTTTCTTTGCAGTTCGAGTTGGGTGGCAGCCAGATTCTCCCGACGCTTTCCACCCTGAAATATGGGAAATCCAAGGGTAAAGGCGGCGAAGGCATTGGGGTAATTGCGATTGTACAGCTGGCTGAGTTCGTTATTCTGGAAATAAAGGTTGTAAGCTCCGTTGGCCGAAATGGTGGGCAAAAAGCTCCATTTATTATAACGAACCATGGCGCTGAGCAATTTTCCCTGGGTTTCCAGCTGGCGGTACTCGATGCGGGCGGTGTAATCAGGAGCCTGCAGGGTGTCGAGCAAAATTTCCTGTTCCAGTTGGTTGCTGTCCCAGACCAGATTCAGGTCGGCATCGGCCGGATAATTCATCAGGCTTTTGAGGCGGGTCATTTTGGAAGTCAGCAGTTCCTGGTAATTTTTGCGGGCCGCTTTGGTATTGTTCAGGGTAATGGTTGCCCTTTTATAATCGATTTTATCCGTAATCCCGGCCTTGTACTGGTTGACAGCATCTTTGAGGCTGCATTCGATGCGCTCAATGTTGGATTCTGCCACCTGAATCTGCTGCAGGGTGGAAAGGATGTCGTAAAAGGCCTTGGTCACACTGACCGCGAGGTCGATTTTGTTGCTGCTGGTGGCCTGCCGGGCCTGCAGGAGCACATTGTGGCGGGTTTGGCTGGCCAGGAGCACGTCGCGGTTGAAAATATTCTGACTGGCCGAAAATTGTCCACCTGAGATATTATTAGAACCCAGTTTGATCACGTTTCCCCCGATCAAAGTGGTGGGAACCAGGAAGTTGTGTTGGTAATTGAAATTGAAATTGACCTGTGGATACCAGGCAGAAAGTTTGCTGCGAATCTGGTGGCGGGTGATCTCTTCATTGAGTTCGGACTGGCGGATCAGGGGCTGCCTTTTGAGGGCGTAGCTGATGGCGCTGCTGAGGGGCACTTCGCTCAGAAGGCTGTCTTTATCAGGTGATTGAGCAATGGAATGAAGGGGATGCAGGAGGCTGGCCAGGGCCAACATCAATAAGCCTGATAGGCGAATTAACCCCTTGTGAGGAGGTTTGGGCTGGATTATTTTGACTGAAGTCATGCAGAAAAGTCTGATCAAAGGTGCATGGGCATGAAAAAACGGGCTTTTCAGCCGGAAAAGCTTAACAATTATCGCACGGATTTTTGAATTAAGCTTTGGTTTTTCGGTTTTGGTCTTTCACCATACACATGGATTTGGCTGCCCGTTTTACAATTACAAACGACCGGGGATTTTGTTCGGAAAAAATGTGAGATAATTGCGAAGGTGGGATTATTAACTGGATTTGGTCGATTTTCTTGGTTTTTAGATGCTGCTTTTCTTTCATTGTCAATTAAACCAAACCGCATAACGCTGCCTGCGCAGCTCCAGGGCCAGTTTTTCTTCCATTTTGAGGGCCTCGGCCCGGGTGGCGATGGGGCCAATGTGGTTGTACAGGCTGGGCCGCAGGTACATGCCGTATTTGCGCACGATGCTGGACGACAGGTTATGCCCTTTTTTATTGACATAGCCCGTTTTATGTTGGGTGTAGCGCTCTTTGGGAGTTTTGCTGGTCATCCCCACATACAGACATTCGAGCACCCCGTTGAATTGGGGATTGGCCGCGCGAAAACGGGCATTTTCAGTAAATACCTTTTTGTTTAGCTCGACAACGTAGATTTGGTAAGGCATGGGTGAGTAAAAATTTGGGTCACGTAACGGCTTGTTTTATTGTAAAACCCCTTGAAAACAAGGTCATTTTCAGGCTTTAGCCGCTTTTCTACGAAAAATCAGACTGATCAGTCCGCCCAGGATCAGCAGCAACATGATCATGATAGAGCCCCATTTCAGCAATTTGAAGACTTCACAGAGGTTGGCAACCATGCCAGAAACATTGGGGTGGGAGTTGAGCAGGGTGACAATGGTGGCATTTTCGGCAAAATCGAACAGCATGGTCAGAAAAGGCAGCGCACTGATCTTTTCCAAACGGGTGTTTTTGTAGAGCAGCATGAGGATAATGCCAAAGAGAAAGGCATAAATGACCGGATAGGCAATGTCTGTGGTCAATTCTGTGCGGGCATAATAAGCACGTCCTTCGTCGCCGTAGGCGGCGACCATGTCGAGGGTCTTTTGGGGATTGAACCCAAAAGTCAGGTCGATCACTCCAACTTCTGATCCAGCCAGTTCATTCATGCGTTTTTCCGCATTATTGAGCAGGTATCCGTTGAAAAAAAAGTAAAGCGCCAGCAGGGGCAACAGGGTTTTCCAGCTTGCAATGCGTTTCAGAAGGTTGATCAGGCGGGTCATAGGCAGAGGATTGGGATTCACAGTGAAAATATACAACCATTCTGAAAGGAGAAGTAGGGAATATGAATAATTTTGTACGTTTTAGATTTTGGATGAAAGGAAATCAAGAATAGAATTCGAGGCTAACCTCATACTTCTCCTGACATTAGGAAAAGCGCGATGTTCATTTTACCCCAAATTTCTTTCCCGTGAAAGATGGCTTGAGATTCGTATGATCTGAAATCCAAAATTGAAACATAAAAAGGCAGAGTTTCCGTATATTTAACTTATTATGTCGAAGACAATTGATAAAATACCTGTGCAGTTTGTGACTGATGAGAACGGCCGTAAAAAGGCAGTTCTGATTTCTATCAAGGATTGGGAGAAACTGCAAAGTGAAATAAAGGCGATTTTTGAATACAAATCCATGAAGGAGAGTCTTCAGGCAGGATTTGCTGAAGCCCGTAATTTCCAAAGCGGGAAACTGAAGAAAAAATCCTTAAGCGCCTTTCTGGATGAATGTTAATGTGATTGTCGACAGGCCTCCCTAATCTGCCCTTTTTATTCTTTACTCCTGTCGCCCTCTTTCTAATCCTTTCCCTGAAATTTCTCCCCGCACCCGTCCCCCCAACCCCGTCCTCCCGCACCCGTCCTCCCAACCCCGTCCTTCTAAACCCTTCCTCCACGCACACCCTGTGGAAAAACCAATTCAAATTCCGCCTGTCCTTTCCCCTAACTTTAAAGGCCAATTTGATAACCCGCAGCTATGCCCGATTTTGTACATCTTCACAATCACACCGAGTTCAGCCTCCTCGATGGAGCCGCAAAAATTACCGACCTCGTCGATAAAGCCTGTGATTGTGGAATGCCCGGCGTGGCCATCACTGACCACGGCAACATGTTTGGGGTGCCCAAATTTGTGACCACCTGCGAGCGAAAAGGCATCAAAGCCATCATTGGCTGCGAATTTTACATCACTGCCGACCCTGTTTCGGTCAAGACCAAAGAAAATAAACGCTACCACCAGATTCTCCTGGCCAAGAATAAGAAAGGCTACCAAAACCTGGTCAAACTTTGCTCCTACGGCTTCACAGACGGCTATTATTACAAGCCGCGCATCGACAAGGAGACCCTGGCCAAACACTCAGAAGGCCTGATTGCCTCCACCTGTTGTCTGGCCTCAGAAGTGAACCGCGCCATCATTGAGAAAGGGGAGGAGGAAGCGGAAAAACTCTTCCAGTGGTATCTGGACCTGTTTGGCGAAGATTACTACGTGGAAATCCAGCGCCACAACCTGGGCGACATGGAAA
Organism: Bacteroidia bacterium; assembly: GCA_020635905.1. GTDB lineage: Bacteria > Bacteroidota > Bacteroidia > J057 > JADKCL01 > JACJYV01. The sequence goes on along the minus strand of JACJYV010000014.1, from coordinate 7,020 downwards.
AATGCAACCAGGTGCTCCTGCGTTGGTCCAAAAAGTACAACGTGCCTGTCATTGCCACCAACGACGTGCACTACGTCAACAAGGAAGACAGCGAGGCCCACGACTTGCTCCTGGCTCTGCAAACGGCCTCAGACTACAGCGATCCCAACCGTTTTCGCTTTACCGACGATTACAACAACCTCAATCCCAACTTCTACTTCAAGACGCCCGATGAAATGGGGCAGTTGTTTGCGGATGTGCCCGAGGCGCTGGCCAATACGATTGAAGTATTGAGCAAATGCGAGAATATTTCCCTTCAGTCTGAAATGTTTTTGCCCAATTACCCTGTCCCACCTCAATACAAGGACATGGACGAATACCTGGCCGCCATGGTCTGGGAGCGGGCGAAAAGACGCTATCCTGAGATGAGCAGCGACATTTCAGAGCGAATTCAGCACGAGCTTAACATCATTAAAAAGATGGGTTATGCGGGCTACTTCCTTATCGTGCAGTCATTTACCACGGAGGCCCGCAACCGTGGGGTGTACGTGGGGCCCGGCCGGGGTTCGGCGGCTGGCTCGGTGGTGGCCTATGCCCTGGGAATCATCGACGTGGACCCGATTCACTACCAGTTGCTTTTCGAACGATTTCTCAACCCCGAAAGGGTGAGCCCCCCTGATATCGACATCGACTTTGACGATGAGGGCCGCCAGGAGGTAATCGACTACGTGGTGGATCAGTATGGCCGAAATTGCGTGAGTCAGGTCATTACCTACGGTACCATGGGCGCCAAAACGGCGCTCCGCGACGTGGGCAGAACCCTCAATATTCCCCTGGCTGAGGTTAACCGCATTGCCAAACTCATTCCTGAAAAGCCGGGCATGACCTTCAAAAAATCCATGGATCCCAATGAGAATCCGGATTTTGCCCACGAACTGGAAGCCCTTTTTGACGATAAAAATCCTGAAATCAGGAAGATGATGCGCTTCGCGCGTACCCTGGAGGGCACCGCCCGCCATACTGGAGTCCACGCCTGCGCCGTGATCATTACCCCCGAGGATGTCACGAACTACGTTCCCATTTCAAAGGCCAAGGACGACGCCATTGTGACCCAGTACGATGGTCCCAATAACGAGATGTGCGGCTTGCTGAAAATGGACTTTCTGGGTCTGAAAACCCTTTCCATCATCAAAACCGCCGTGCATCTGGTGAAGGAAAATCACGGAGTGGTCATTGACCCGGAACAAATTTCCCTCGACGATCTCAAGACTTACGAGTTGTATCAGCGGGGCGACACGGTAGCTACTTTCCAGTTCGAGTCCGACGGCATGCGCAAGTACCTCAAGCAGCTCAAGCCCACCAATATCGAGGACCTGATTGCGATGAACGCCTTGTATCGTCCGGGCCCGATGGACAATATTCCCACCTTCATCAACCGCAAACACGGCCGCGAAGTTACGGAGTATCCTCACCCCATGCTGGAACCCATTCTGCAAAACACCAACGGCATCATGGTCTATCAGGAACAGATCATGCAGGTGGCGCAGAAAATGGCTCAGTACTCACTCGGACAAGCCGACTTGCTGCGCCGGGCCATGGGTAAGAAAAAGCACGACGTAATGGCCATGGAAAAGGCCCGCTTCGTGGAAGGTGCTGTTGCGAATGGAGTGGAGAAGAAAAATGCAGAGGACGTGTTTGATACCATGGCAAAATTTGCCTCCTACGGTTTCAACAAGTCTCACGCGGCCGCTTATTCTGTACTTGCTTTCCGCACGGGTTACATGAAAGCCCATTACCCGGCCGAATACATGGCTGCAGTGCTTACCCACAACGTGAGCGACATCACCAAGATCACCTTTTTCATTGAGGAATGTCGCCGCATGGGCATTGAGGTGCTTCAGCCTGACGTGAATGAATCCAAACGCCTTTTTTCGGTCAATAAAACGGGGCAGATTCGTTTTGGCATGGAAGCCATCAAAGGCGTGGGCGGCGGCGCCTGCGACTCCATCATTGAGGAAAGGGAGAAAAACGGTCCTTACGAAAGTATTTTCGACCTGACTTCCCGCGTGCCTTCGGGCGCGCTCAACCGCAAAGTGCTGGAAAACCTGGCCTATGCAGGGGCCTTCGACTCCCTGGAAGGAGTCATGAACCGTTCCCAGTACTTTCAGGAACTGGATGGGGCCTCCACTGTGCTGGAAAAAGCCCTCAGCATTGGCAACAAACTGCAGGCCGAGAAGGCATCAGCCCAGGCTTCTTTGTTTGGCATGACTACAGAAGTGGCTTTTGGCGGGCCGCCCCGCATCCCTGATGCGGAAGAATGGCCCCTCATGGATCGCCTCAATTTCGAGAAGGATGTGATTGGCTTCTTCCTTTCCGGTCACCCCCTCGACGATTACAAACTGCAGATTCAAAGCTATTGCAATACCTCGATTGCCAACATTGAGCGCATGCAGGGCAAGGAGGTCAAACTGGCCGGGGTGGTAACCAAATACCGCCAGGGTATGACCAAGAAGGGTGCCAAGTATTCCATTTTTACCCTGGAAGATTTCTCTGGAGCCATGGAAATCGCCCTTTTCAACGATGATTTTGCCAAATTCAATGGCTACGCAGGCATCAACAGTATGCTGTACGTGTCGGGCAATTACCGCGCCTCCTGGAGAGATCCCAACGTATTCGAACTCAAAATCGGGGATGTGAAATTTCTGGAGGACGTGTTTGCCACCATCAGTTCCAAACTCTGTTTGAAAATTCCCCTGGAAAGTATCCGCGAAGACCTGATCGAAAAGCTGGATACACTTTTTCTGGACCACAAAGGAAATACCTCAGTCGAGTTCAAAATCGTGGACCGGGAAGTGCCTGGGGGGATTTTGCTGGGCAGCCGCACCGTAAGGGTTATGCCAGGTCATCAGCTGATTCAGAGCCTCGAAACATTTAACATCAAATGTTCGTTAGAAACTTTGTAATTTACCATTCCTTTAAAATATAAAACAATGGCAATAGAAATCACAGATCAGAATTTTGAGCAAGTCACCAACACTGATCTCCCCGTAGTGATCGACTTTTGGGCAGTATGGTGTGGACCCTGCAAAATGATTGCGCCTTCCATTGAAGCTCTTTCCAATGAGTATGCCGGCAAAGCCGTGATTGGCAAGCTGGATGTGGACAATAACCCTGAAGCTTCCTTCAAATACAAGGTACGAAATATCCCAACCGTTCTCTTCCTGCAAAACGGTGAGATCGTGGACAAAGTGGTGGGTGCAGTTCCCAAAAACGTGCTCGAAGACAAATTGAAAGCCATCATGGCCAAGGTTTCCTGAACCTCAGCCAGTTGTTCATATAAAAAGCCCTCCAGGACACGTCCTGGAGGGCTTTTTCGTGGGGAAAATTTTCTCAGAATTCGAGACTTTCCCCAATTCCGGGCAGGTGCAGATTCTTTCCTGCGGCCGCAAATTTGGCTTTGGCGTCAGCATGGTCCACCATGATATAGCCGAAAGTATCATAGTGTACGCCCATCACTTCCTTCACATTTACCATGTCAGCACATTTTACCGCATCTGCCACCCCCATGGTGAAATTATCTCCAATAGGCAAGATAGCCAGCCCGGGCTGGTCATCTGCATACAACTTCATGTCCATGGTCAGCGCCGTATCACCCGAGTAGTAAAAGGTCTTGCCTTCTTTCAGAAAGACAATGAATCCTCCGGGATTTCCGCCATAGGAGCCGTCAGGAAAGCTGCTGGTGTGAATGGCATTCACATATTTTACCCGCCCAAAATCAAAATTCCAGCTGCCCCCGTGGTTCAGGGGATGGGTCTTTTTATGCCCCTGCTTTTCGTACCAGGTGGTGATTTCATAATTGGAAACGATGGTGGCTCCCGTCCGTTTGGCAATTGCCATGGCATCGAGAATGTGGTCCTGGTGGGCGTGGCTGAGCAGGATATAATCCGCTTCCAGCTTATTGATGTCGATGTGAGCCGCTTTGGGATTGGCCGAAATGAAGGGATCGAACAGGAGGATGGTTTCTCCCGTTTTCACGCTGAAAGAGGAGTGACCGTAGAAGGTTATTTTCATGAGAATTGAGTAATTAAGGGTCAATGAAACAAGAATGGAATAAATTTATTTAATTTTGGCCTGAACCTAAAACAAAAAGCAAGCTTTGGGGTAATAGCATCAGCATGATAACAATTATTTCAGGAACAAACCGTGAAAGTGTATTTTTCAATGCCCTGGCTGATTTTTACCAGGATGCATTTGCTGCGGTGGGGAAAGAAACCACGATTTTGCGCCTGAAAGACCTTCCCCGTGAAATTGCTTTTCATTTTCCCGAAAATCCTGAGACCTGGCTGCCTGGCCTGAAACCGTTTCAGGACCAAATTGACCGTGCTGATTTTTTCATTTTCATATTGCCTGAGTATAATGGCAGCCTGCCCGGCATTTTGAAATTATTCATTGATAATTGCCGCTTTCCCGACAGTTTTGCCGGCAAGGGTGTGGCTTTGGCGGGATTTTCTTCGGGAATGTTTGGCAACCTGCGTGGCCTTGACCACCTGGATTCTGTACTTTCTTATCTGCGGGCCCACACCTTGCCCTACCGCGTACATGTGCCTCACATTGAGGAAAAAATTGATGAAAGCGGTCAGATCAATGCCGCGGGGGTGAAGGAAATCCTGCAGAAGCAGGTGGAGGAGATTCTGGCTTACCGTGGCAAACGGGCCTAACAGGCCGTTACTGGAACGTTTTGGCAGGACCTGGGTTTCTCAACGGGTATCCCGGATAAACATTCGCCTGAAGGTTTCCGTTTTCCAGTTGGCCCGGTAAATGTAAATCCCGCCTTTCAGACTGCTTTGCAGGTCTTGGGGCAGGGTCCAGGTGAAAATTCCGGGAGAGTCCGGAATCTGAGTATCATAATACAACCTTTTTCCCCAAAGGTCAAATACTTCCAGGGTTACCGTGCCTGCGGCTGGGACGGCATACTGAAATGAAATTTCCTCCTGAAATGGGGCCTGTATCGGGGTAAATTCCCAGGAAGTGGGCTGTGGAACCGTGTTTGTGTCCGGGGGAGGCGGCATGAGAGAAGAATCTACCACCGCGGTTACATTCACCCGGTCAAAATACAGGTACTGGCCGTTGCGGCCAATGCATTCGAAGAGAATACGCACATTGGCTGAGCCCAGGTAGGGGGCCAGGTCCACGGTTTGGGTCTTCCATTGAGTGGCATTGGGCACGAATGGCGCTCCCACCGCCAGGCCGGAGGCCGTGGCGAGATCACCCCCACCTGCCTGAAATTCAGTGTTATAAGTCAGGCCGCAATCCCCTGTTACTTTGACCCGGAAAGTGTCGAGGCGGAAAAAATTGAATAATTTGTAGGCATAGTCAAATTCCAGCGTGGCAGATGTGGTGTAGCGTAAGTCAATCACCTGGGACTGGATCTGGTCTTTGCTGCCCAATCCGTTAAAATCGAAGTTTTTGCACACCATGGACTTGGTACCCTGACTACCCGTCTTATTGGTCAGTTCCCAGGTACCCAGGCCATCTTCATCGTAGGTGGTCCATCCAAGTGGGTAATAAAGGATGCTCTCAAAACTCTCTGTAATTGGAGTTGGGTCGCCGTCCATCACAAAAATATAGCCGTTGCGGGTTTTGGAATGGTTGCCCAGGCTGTTGGTTACTTTCAGGGTCACGGGAAATAATCCAGCTTCAGCATAGGTTATGGTGGGATTCTGGTTTGTGGAGGTGGAAGGCGTGCCGCCCGGGAAGGACCATTCCCAGGAAGTGGGCAATCCTGTGCTCAGGTCTGAAAAATTGATGGTTGCATCCAGGCAGGCACTGACCAGATCAGCCTGAAAATCGGCCGTGGGGACGCAACCTGGTGATACCGTGCCATCGCAACCTGTGGCAGAAAGGTTGGCTGCCGACCAGATTTTGGATCGCTGATTCATGAAAAATGACTCGGTGCGGTCTTTCTGACCCTGGGTAAACATGTCCATGCAGGCATCGTTGACGTAGTCCATGTAATTGCGGGTCTGGTCGGGCAGGTCGGTGGGGGTTTCCGTGCAGGTGTTTTGGGGGTTGGGACAGCCGTAATTTGCATCCGCGGTGGGAGGTGTGTCGCAGACCCGGTCGCCCTGGGTTGCGCAATTGTTGGCAGTGGTGCCGACACAACCTCCTTCGAAGGTATGATAGAGTCCCACCCAATGACCGACTTCGTGGGTGGCAGTGCGGCCAAGATTGTAAGAAGTGAGGGGAGTGCCTTCTCCCCGTCCAAAATAGACCCCGTTGAGCACTACTCCATCCAGGAAGGGAGCAGCAGCCAGGCTGGTGGGAAAGGTGGCATAGCCCAAAATACCGTCCTGAATGTTGCGGGGCACCCACATATTCAGGTAGGAAGTGGGTTCCCACTGAATGAGGGATTTCAATTGGAATTCGTCGTCCATGTTGTGGGAGGAAAGGCCGGCGTGGATGAGGCGGTTGATGCCCGTGGTGGGGCAGCCTTTGGGATCAATTTTGGCCAGGCAAAATTCGATTTCGTAATCCACTCCTGCGCCAAAGCCAGGCGTGCCGGCTATTTTGCGGAAATCCTCGTTGAGCACGTCGATCTGGGTTTGCACGCGGGCATCAGAGATTTCCTCATTGGCATTCTGCTGGATGATGTGTACTACGACCGGGATGATCCTGACCGCACGTTGGGTATTTTGCAGTTTGCCTTCGTTCAGCAGGCGTTGGTATTCCAACTCGTGGGCTTCCATTGTTTCGCGTATTTCAGGAAATAATTGCAGGTGTTCCTGAAGTTTTTGGTCTGCGTAACAGCGTTGAATGCCCTGGGAGGATTGGGCATTTGCGCTCAAAAGGAGCAAGCTGGTGAGGCAAAGAAGCAATAATTTTTTCATCAGGTGAATTTAGTGATTTTTTTGTTGAGAGGGGGCTAAAGCCCCCCCGAATTGAATGGTCTTTATGGGCGGCTTTTGGGCTGAAGCCCGGCCGCGAGGGTTTCTGCGGGGAGTGTGATTTTAGGGAGAGGAATTGTTGCTTGACGCAATTTGG
>JACJYV010000013.1 GCA_020635905.1 Bacteroidia bacterium | reverse complement strand
TGCGCTCTTTGCTCTCTTCAACCCACGAAACGCGGAAAACACCCCCTTTGCGAGCTTTGCGTGACCTCAAAACGCTTAAGTTGACGCGCATCCGAATGCTTTCGGGATTACGTGGGTTGGGGTGGCAAATACCGAATGCGTTCTGTACGCAAAGCAGGACGGTTATTATTGCAATTTGGTCTTGCTGTCTTTGCATATTCCAACCCATAACAAGTGAAAAGAGCCTTTTAGCCTGTTTCCCCTTACCTTAACCTGATTTATGGATGTCAGCAGGACGAATTCCTGAAATCAATTCCCTAACCAATCTTAGCGCATGATGGTCAGCTTGCCAAAGCCATTTTTGAAAAGGCTTTCGATCCCTTCTTCGCGCAATTTGAACGATTCTCCCTGGTATTTGGCTACGATTTTGTAGATGTAAACTCCGTTGGCCAGCAGGTCGCCATACTCGTCGCGTCCGTCCCAGGAGTAATCCGTGATGTTGTACCCAATGTGGACCCCACCTTCCTGCAGCAGGTCAATCACCTTGACCAGTTTGCCCGTGATGGTATAAATATGCACATCAAACTGATCGGGAATTTTGGCGCCAGTCAGGGTATAGACAAAGCGGGTGGAGGTCGAGAAGGGGTTGGGATAATTCAGCACATTGCTCAGGGTACTTTCATTGACTACCTCAAAGCGAATCTGATAGTCCTTTTTGCCTGAAGCATTGCCTTTTTGGTCAAATCCCTGCACGGTCAGCATGTATTCGCCATTTTCCAGGGTGCCCGGACGATAGAAAAGCTGGGCTTTATTGTCGGGCAACTGGGCGGGTACCCGCTCCATTTGGGGATTTCCGTCTATGAAAATGCGGTCCAGACTGAAAGGATTGGTGCCCTTGCCAAAATTGACCACATATCCCGTGTCACTGACCACAAGGTATTTGTTTTCATCGTTCACCTGAATCTTGATTTCAGGATTGGGAGACACAATGTCGCCGTCCATGATGTGCTTGCCATCAAAAGTCACATCCAGAATGGGATTGATATGATCGCCCAGCACGTGGAAGGTGAAAGTGTACAGATTGTTGAAGAAATGCATTTCTGGCTGATCGTAATCAGGATTCACCTCTACAGTCAGGCGTACATCCCCGTCCAAATTCAGATCGGCCGTACTGAATTCAAATTCAAAGTCGTAAGCGCCTTCAGATCCCAAAACAGGATAGCGTTTCTCGCCCACCACCGCGGTGGAGCGGTCGGCCCGCTCAATGGTGAAACGAATCAGCATGCTGTCTGTGAAGGCGATTTTGGTCACATTGAACAAATGCAACTTCAGATTGACGGGTTCGCCCTCGTCGATGGTGTCTGCATGAAAGGCATAATTGGTGATCGGGTCGATCACGGCGTCGGGCGCTGCGTCAAAGACCACATGCCAGTGCTCCAGCTGAGGCGCAGTCCGCTGAATGGTATCCACGGCGTTTGCTTCCAGCCTCAGGTAAGGGTAGGTTTTGGCATTGAGGGCGTTGAGGGGGTAAGAACCCGGGTCAATCCCGCTGTAAATCAGGGAGTCTCCCGTCAGAGGATTATTGGCATAAACATCCACCCGGGTGTCCTCCATATTCTGGGCGTCAATGGTGCCCCAATTCCAAACCAGATCCTTCCAGTTGATGGAAGGCCCAATGGTGGTGGACTGAACCAGTCCACGGTCGTAGGTGGAGGTCATTTCAGTGATCAGGTCGAGGGTAGGATTTCCCGTATTTGGGTCAGTGAGGTTGGGAGCCAGAATTTCAATGGCTGATCCCGGGTAACCTTTGCGGCCAAACAGGATGAAAGCATCTCCCACCTGCAGATTCTGAATTGCATTGCTCACCCCGATCAGGGAAAGTGCGTTGAAAACGCTCTGTGGCCAGGCCGGCACATTGGGGTCGTTGTGACTGACCATCAGCATGTAATCCCCGTCTTTGGTGTCGAGAATGGCGTCGATCAGGGCCTGAGGTGAGCCAGGCATGGCCACCATGGTCCAGTCACCCAGAGTACCAGAGTTGATGGTCGATTTGTAATTGGGTTCGAGGGTGTACTGGTCGAAAGAGGTCCACAGCACACAGGGGCTGATGGAGGCGTCCGAACTTTTGAATACCCCGTTATTCAGGCGGTAATTTCCGGTCCCGCCCGGGGAGGTGAAGGCGTGCAATTCCCAGGAAAACTGATCAAATTTCCATTGACGCTGGATTTTGTCCATGGTGATTTTTTCCGTGGGATCTTTGAAAAACTGAGGCGGACGCGACTGGGCCCAGCCTACCCGGTTTGGAATGTATTTGAAGGATGCATTGGCCCAGGCAGCGGGCAATACGTCTGCCATCCGCACCCGCCAATAATACACCTGGCTGTCCTGCAGGGCAAAGGGAACTTCCCATTCGGCCAGGAATGAGGTACCCATGACCGCGCCAGAAGAGGAATACAGCGGAGATTTGAATTCCGGGACCGTATCCACCTCGAAGATGTAACGAATCTCCCTGGCCTTGCTGATCACATAGGAAGCGGCCTTCAGCACCACATGATTGGAGTCAATGATGGCGAAGTCGTAGGGCGACAAAATTGCGGGAATATTGCCAGGGATCAGATACGGGAAGGTAATGAGGTTATTGTCCTCGTTATATTCATCCAGGATGGAATCTGAGTCCACAAAAACGGAAAACACGTTCACCCCGGCCATGGCTGGCCCGATGGTGTTGTAAATGGTGTATTCCAGGGTATCCACCAGGCTGATGGGGCCATATTTTTTCGGCGGATGGGCCAGCAGCCCCTGCGGGGTTTGCTGGGTGATGCTCATGTAGAATGAATCCTGGGTCGAAAGGCCCAGATTGTGGGTGATTACATGGATTTTAAAGGAATCGTCTGAAGCAGAGAAATCCGTGGGAGTGAAATAGACACCCGTTTGGGTGATTTCCAGATCGGGTTTCTTGGGGTTATAAAGGATCACAGACGGGTCGCCCTGCAGGTTGAGCTGCTTGGCGTGGTTGCGGTGCAACTGATCGTTCCAGAAACTCAGGTATTCCTTGATTGCCAGATTGATCTGCACCCCAATTGGTTTGCCAAATTCTGTATTGAAAATCCTTGGATAGAGGCGGTTGCCGTAATCGCCCAGGGGCGACAGGTAGCCTGCAGTGGAATTACCCAGGTAACCAATGGAACCACGGTCTTTTTCGATCACGAATTTCTCCCCAAAACTCTTTCCATCCACCGTGAAATCCCCCCCAAAACATCCGAAAGCAATCATCATGGGAAATTTGAACCAGTTTCCGTAGTTGAAGGGAAGCTGAATGTCCACGTCGTAAATATTGGCCGAGGAGTGACCAAAAAACTGAATCAGACCTACTCCTTCGCTGATTTTGGTGGTAACCGTTTTACTGGAATTGGTGATCAGACCTGTGTTGTACTTTTGGAAGTAGCTGGCATTGCCACCCAGTGGATTGCCCTCAAATGTCTTAATATACCCTTTCAGGTAATTGTAAATGGGTTTTTGCTCAAGCGAATCATCCCCTCCACCCAGAAAAATGCCTTCTTTCATCCAGCTTTCCCAGGGGGTGTGCTCCTGCTTCATGACTTTTTCCAGGTAATTTTCCCCTTCAATGTCATTCACAATATTCACCCTTCCAATGGGCACCTGAGGCACAATATCCGTCTTATAGATGTCAAAATTGCTCACATACTCGTAGTCGCAGGCAGGATAACCATAGGTTGGAACCAGGTTATTGTCCACCCCGCGGGTCATGTATTTGCCTTTTCCCCAGAGGAAGAAAAATTGGGGAGCAGTGGTGTAATGGTCAATGGCATACTTGCAAAAGCGCTTAATTGCCCAGGGTGAAATGGTTCCATAGCCAAATTCATCCCAGATCTGATCCACAAACACCACTTTGGATTTCAGCTGATTGACCGTATTGGTATCGCGGTAGGTGGCGTATTTGAGGGCAGAATTGGTGAGACGGCGGTGAGTGATAATGATAAATTCTGCGCCCGCACCCGGGTCAGAGAGGTTGGAAAGCGAGTGATTGACCACCACGAGCGGCTTTTTGATGCCATTGTCAGTGGAGACGAAAAGTTTTCTCTCATTGGTGGAGCCGGGAATTACGGCCCGCACAACTCCTGATCCGCCCGTGGCCAGGATACGCAGGTCATTTTCATAATCCCAGACCACCCCTGTGCCCGCAATGGAAGTATTGCTCAGTTGCAGGAAGGCGTCATTGGGCTTATTCCAGGAATAAACTTTGATGGTGGGAGCGCCGCCCATATTGGGTGAACGGTCGTACTCCATGCTGAACCAGATGGTGCGGCAGTTGTCCGTGTTATTATTCTGGGTGCCAGAGGCTTCGAAGACAAATTTGGGGGAAGCAGGCAGGGCAGGCAGGTAATTGCCCTCGTAAGTTTTGATGAATACCCCGTAATTGGTATCCTTGACCACGGAAGTGTTCTGGATGAAAATTTCCGTAATGTGCTGCCAGGTGGATTTGCCGGTCAGGCGCGCCTTCCAGCGGGAGGGATTGCCCGAGGCTGAATAATGATAGGGGGTGTTAACTTTTTTGTTGTGGGGCGCCCCGGGACTGAACGGTCCGCCTGCGTAGCCCTCTCCCGTAACATAGTCAGAATTCAGAATCTGGTAAATGTCGTATTGGGAGCCGCCGCCCAGGTTGAAATTGCCCGAAGCAAGTGCGTATTCGAAAAATGCTTCAAAACGGAAATAGGGCTCAGCGTTAAATGCCCCATAGTTCGTATTGGAGTAGGTATTGATGCGCTGGCCGGGTTTATTATCCCAGGTGAGCCAGTAGGCCGTGGTATCAGACCAGAGGCTGAAGAAACGGTTGGGTTGAATTTCAGGGGAATTGATGCCGCCTTTGGTAGGATCGCGGTAAAAAACCGTGTCCATGAGTCCGTCGTTGCGCTTGCCGTAAAACTGGATAAAATTAAGCTGGGAACCAGCTTTTTCGACGTGAATGGGAATTTCGTCCCCACGATACAGCAGGTGGTAATTGTCGGGATTGATGAAAGTGGTGTCAATGCCTGCATTGACCAGATCTGCCGCATCCACCTGGTAGATGCCATCTTCCCACAAGCGCAGCTTTACATAGATTTGGGCGGGATTATACCATTGGTTGGCATAATCGTAATTGACTTTATCAATGTAATTATCATCCTGATCCCCCAATCCATAAGTCTGGGCCCGGAGACCAACTGCACAAAAACCAATTATCAAGAGCAGGGACGTAATCCTTCGCAACATTCTTCTTTCGTTTTCTTTATCCTCAGGTTCCAAATGCCAGTTACCCTCTTCGAGGGTAAACGCTGAAACCGGAATAAACTTGAGCTAATAAAAATAGCTAATTTTTTACGCTTTCCCCAATCAGTTACAGGATTTCCCTTACTTGAACTTTTTAAAGTCGTATTTCAGGGAAAATACGTGAGAATAAAGGGTTTGGGAGAAGTTTCCCACGTTGGAAAGGGCATAATCCACCTGCAGGCTTTTGAAGCGGAAACCCGCTCCCAGGGTAGGAAATACAGAAAACACGCGGTTTCCCTTGTCGTTGGGTACCTTTTGCAGGTTTTTATAACCTCCCCGCAGAAAGATGAAATCTTTGTAGGCAAATTCCACCCCCATGTGAGGATCCCAGCTCATGCCGCCAATGTTGGCCAGCACGTTGCGTTTGCCGTCAAAATGGAAGTCGTTGTCGAGGGCCACCAGGATGTTGATGGGTTTGGTGTCGAGAAATTCATAGCCGAAGCCAATCCTGGCTGAAGGCAGAGTTAGTTCGAGTGAATTTTCGGGGATCACGTTGCCGGTCTGGATGAAGGCATCCTGAAAAGTTTCTGTGTTGAAAGTCCATGCATTGAAAGTGGAAGTAAGGTCGCTGAGCATGAGACCTGCACGGAAAGGTCCGTTTTCGTAAACGGCCCCTGCATCAATGCCAAAGCCCCAGGCATTGGCAAATTTGCCGATGGAACGATTCACCACCTTCATATTCACCCCCACATTCAGCCCGTTGAGGATATTGAGCTTTTGAGCCAGCGAAAGTAGCACGGCAAAATCGGCCACAGAGAAGGTTTCAACCTTGTCAAAATCAATATTTCCGTTCTGATCCACCAGATTCAGGGTGTTGGGGATGTCATCCACTCCCAGACGAATCATGGATATGCCCAGACGACGGTTGTCGTCGACGGGCATGGTAAAACCAATGTAATCGTATTTGGCAATGCCGGCAAAATACTCAGAGTGCATGGCCGCAATCTGGGGATTTTTGAGCGCCAGGTTCAGGCCGCCCGGATTCCAGTAACCTGCAGTTACGTCGTCCACGATGGCCGTCTGGGCATTTCCCATGGCTGCAGCGCGGGCGCTGACCCCGATTTTCAGAAATTCATTGCTGTATTTTCGGATACTCTGGGCAGAAAGTGACCCGAAAATTCCAACTGACAAGACAAGAAAGAGATATGCTTTGAAATTTTTGTGCATTAGCCGTGCTAAAGTTTTTCAGTTCATAAATATAACCTTCTGCCCGCGATTTCAACAAGGTAAAAAATTATCCATGCTATTTGAACGACACCCCGCGTGTTTTATTCAGGAATTGATGATGATTTCGTGAAATGCCTCTTCGTGGGTGTTTTCGAGCCTGAGTTCGAATTCTTTCATCAGATTCATAAATTCCTCCATCTCCGTAAATTCTGTTTCTGCGATACTCACCCGTTCCATGATTTTTTTGAGCACAAAGACGATGTGATCCCAGCGGGTGTAATTGTAGAGGTATTTGTGGTCGCGGAATTTTGCCAGAAAACCATCGTAATTCTTCAATTCTCTTTTGGTGACCAGTTCTGTGGCGTGGCGCACCTGGTCGAGGGGAGACTGGGTGAAGTGGGCGTAATAATTGTCCAGCAGATCAGGGTGGCGGTGAATCAGGGCTTTGTCGAGCACCAGTTCCAGCAGAATGTGCGCAATAAAATACTTTCTGGGGATGGTGTCGCCTGGAAATCTCTGGGTCATCTGGGCTGAAAGCCACTGGGTTTCCCGTTCGAAAAAGGGGGATGTATGAAAAAAAGCGTCCGCGTGAAAATGGCGTTTGACGCCTTCCAGCAGCATCAGGTCGTTTTCAGAAAAAGTCTCCAGATTGAGCTTTTTGATGTGGTGTTTTTTGATGCGCAGGCGGGGATTGTATATGGAAAGCAGGTCGGGAGTGGCTGCCCCGATTGCAAAAAAAGATTCCGGACGTTCCCGGTCAAGAAAGAAATGCGCAATAAAATTCATTAACCACCTGGCATAATGCCGGAATTCAAACAGCCCAAATTCCGACCTTTGGTCGCAAAGTTATCAAATATTATGAATAATGCCTTTGATCTGCCTTCAGAGTCTCATTTTTGGCAGGATTTTTGAAGAAAAAATTTTATCCGCAACCACTTCATTTAATAAATCGTGCAAAAATGCCCGCTCTCTGCTATCTTTCAGACAGGAAGTTTGGTATTTTCGCCAACGCCTCTTTATCTTAGGTTTCTTTTTTTGGAAAATTTCAGAACCAGGTGTGAAAATTCATTTGATTTCACCCCCAAAACCCTGATTGATCCACGGACTTAAAATATCCTGAACTAAACACTTTTGGAATATGTCACAACAAGTACAACAATTTCCCGAGAAAGGTCACCCGCCGGGACTAACCATCCTCTTCTTTTCGGAGATGTGGGAACGCTTCTGTTACTACGGTATGCGAACCCTGCTTACCCTCTTTCTGGTAAAATCTCTCCTGAAAGGTGACTCTGAGGCCAGTTTGATGTATGGCGCCTACACGGCTCTCGTGTATGCTGCACCTGTGCTGGGAGGCCGCATGGCCGACCAGTTTCTTGGCTACCGCTACGCCATCATGCTGGGAGCAATCCTGATGGCAATCGGGGAATTTATTCTCCTGGGAGGTACTGAATTGTTTGGCCTTGAAGTGGGGATAAGGGAGCATTTCGTGTTGATTGGAATGGGCGCAATTATTGTTGGAAACGGCTATTTCAAAGCCAATATCTCTACCATCGTTGGAAAACTTTACGAAGACGGTGACCCAAGAAGGGATTCAGGATTTACCATTTTCTACATTGGAATCAACCTTGGCGCGCTGGGCGCCACCACCCTGGTTGCCTGGGTGGGTGAAACCTATGGTTTCGATAAGGGCTTCGCCCTCGCAGGTATCGGTATGCTTCTTGGACTGATTATTTTCTATGTGGGAAGGTCCAAATATGCCGAGGCCCCCGGCCTCGAAATCCGGGAAGAAGGAAGGAAAAAAGTGCTGGGTCCGCTCAACATGGTTCAGGTTATTTCCCTTGGATCTATCCTGCTGGTTCCCCTTTGCTACATCCTGATCAATAAAAACGTGATCAAATTCGAATCTTTCGAGTTTCCGCTGATGATGGTCCTCTTGCTTTGCCTTTTTGCTTACGTAGCATTCAGCCTCATCATGGCAGGGATCAAGGAAGGGGGAGTCTGGAGAGATCGCATGATCGCCCTGGTAATTTTCATGGTAATCAATATTATTTTCTGGGCCTGTTTCGAGCAGGCAGGAACCTCGCTCACCCTCTTTGCCGACCGCAACGTGGACAGGATGATTGGAGATTGGGAAATGCCCGCTTCCATGACTCAGTTTTTCAACCCCTTCTTCATCGTGCTGTTTGGTTCGATTTTCTCTGTAATGTGGGTAAAACTGTCCAAAATTGGCAAAAACCCCAATATTCCCATGAAATTCTCGCTTGGGATTCTCCAGTTGGGTCTGGGCTTTCTGATTACTCTTGTGGGACTTCAGTTCGCAGAAGATTATAAAGTACCCCTTTTGACTCTGGTATTCCTCTATATGCTGCACACTACGGGCGAATTGTTCCTGTCTCCCATTGGCTTGTCCATGGTGACCAAACTTTCCCCCCGAAATATTGCAGGTACGGCCATGGGAGGCTGGTTCCTCAGCTTTTCCATTGCCAATTACCTTGCAGGGGGTATCGCCACCCTGACGGGGGCTGAAGAAGGAGCAGGAGATTTGAGTATTGCTGAAGGTTTGGATACGTACATTGGCGTGTTTTCCAATTTGGGCTACGTGCTCATTGGATTCGCCGTGCTGATAGCAGCGCTTTCCAAGCCGCTCAACAAACTCATGCACGGAGTTGAATAATTAAATCGTTTAATAATCTGAATGCATAACTTGCTCAGGAAAATTGGGTTAGGCCTGATCCTTACAATCACAGGATCAGGCCTTGCCTTTTCCCAATCCGATCTGCTGCCTCAAAAGGTAACCATCTTCAAAGATGCCGCTCAGTTGAGCCTTAAGGGTGTATTGCGCTTCAAAAACAGAATCTGCAAGACCACCCCAGGTTTCGATTTTATTCCTGAAAGCATTGAGGCCAGCCATGCAGAGGATTTTTCCATCCAGTACGTGAAATTTACCCACGATACCATCATGGAAAGGGTGGCTCCCACTTCTTGGGCCGATATTCTCAAAGCCAACATTGGCAAATTCGTCGCGATTACTTACCAGATTGGGACTGAAGTAGATGAATTGTCGGGAAAAGTGAAGCAACTGGATGAAAAATCCGGATTTTTCCTGTTGCAGGACCGTTCCAACAACACCTTTTTCCTGCCCCTCGATCAGGTGCGGCAGGTGATGGTGGATACCCTGGGAAACTGGTCCCTCAAAAAGGGCAAAACCTATCCCATGCTGGAATTCATGATCAACCAGGATTTGCCCTTCGCCCCCCTCGAAGTGACCGGCCTGGTGACCGGCTTCAACTGGAGCCCTTCCTGTAAGCTCATTCTCAGCGCGGATCAAACGGCTTTGTATCAATTCAATGCCATGATTCAGAATACAGCTGGCAATTTGGAAAATGTGCTGATGGAATTGAGTGGGAATTCCATTCTGGACAGCGAAGGCAGCTCAGGTTCCCTCAACGACGAAATCTATTCTGTGGGCAAACTGAGCATGAAAAAGGGAGAGGAAATGTTTGTGAAACTGGTGGAAACCCGCCACGAATATTCTCCCGTGCAGACCTGCGAAATCCCCTGGGAAGGCCCCGGGTCAGTGGTTCCCTCTGAGCCCGTGGATGTGCAGGCCTACCTGCGCTTCACCAACCCGATCAATGCCTCCCTTTCCTGCAAAACCGTCAATATTCTGGGCGAAGACCAAAAAGCCATCACCCAGGTTTCGCTGGACAAGCTGCCTCCCGGCGGGATCAAGGAAATTCCCCTGGGCAGCGAACCCCGCATTCGGGTGGTGTATGCAGAGAAAGAGATCAAAAGGGCCGCCAAAGCCACCAAAATCGGGGACAAAAACTACATCAAAGCCTATTTTGAAGGAGTGATTACGGTAGTCAACACCACCAACGACGCCATCAATGTGCGGGTAACACGGGGTATTTTTGGCACCGTCACCGAAGGTGGGGGGGCAACCGTGGTTCAGGATGAAAAAGAACCTACAGACTGGAAAATGCATTGGTCTGTGCCCCTCAAAACCTCTTCCAGCAAAAAACTCATTTACAAATTCGAGGCCTGGTTGCCCGAGGAAGGATGAAAAGTTACCGCGGAATCGGGGTGATGTCGGGCACTTCACTGGATGGACTGGACCTGGCTTTTTGCGAATTTACGGAAACTGAAACGGGCTGGACCTTCGAAATCCTTCAGGCAGATACATGTCCCCTGGATGCCAAATGGCACGACCGCCTCTACCTGCTCGACGAGCAGTCAGCCGAGACCTACGCCAAAATGAATATCTATTTTGGCCATTTTCTGGGGGAACAAATCCGTGACTTTATCCAAAAGTACGACCTGAAGCCGCAATTTGTGGCATGTCATGGGCAAACCATTTTTCACCAGCCTCAGCGAAATTTTACCGCTCAGATCGGGGACGGGGAAACCATCGCCTCTTTTCTCAGCGTGCCTCTGGTCACCAATTTTCGCAATAAAGACGTGGCCCTGGGCGGCCAGGGCGCCCCTTTGGTGCCTTTTGGGGAGAAATATCTGTTTCCTGAAAACAAGGTTTTTCTCAATCTGGGGGGATTTGCCAATCTGAGTACGGGATTGTTGGGATTTGACGTTTGCCCTGCGAATATGGTCCTCAACTGGCTGGCCCGTCGCACCAAAGCCGGCCTCAAATACGACAAAGACGGACTGATTGCCCGTTCAGGGCGGGTCATGGACGACCTGCTCTGGAATCTGGAGGATCTCCCTTTTTATCGTCAGAAACCTCCCAAAAGTCTGGGCAAGGAATGGGTGGAGGAAAATATCTACCCCATGCTGGTGCGCTCAGAAGCTGAGCACCCCGACCAGTTGGCGACCCTGGTGGAGCACATTGCCATTCAGGTAGCCAAAAGTCTGGAACGCCTTCAGGTGCGCGACGAGGAGGTCATGGTCACGGGCGGCGGCGCCCTCAATGTGTATTTGATGGAGCGGATCGCCCATCACCTCAAAGGGAATGGAAATTCCCTGCGTCAGGAAGTGGGCCGCGACCTGATCGAGTACAAGGAAGCCCTTATTTTTGCTTTTTTGGGGTTGCAAACGTTGCTGGGGCGGCCCAATATTCTGCAAACCGTGACCGGGGCCAGAGAGTCTGCCAGTTGCGGCAGCATTCACCTCCCCGCCGAAGGCGGGTTCAGGCTGCTGTAAAGCCTATTTCCCAATATAATTCGACGGGGTAATGACCCTTAATTCTGCCTTGATGGCTTCAGGCACATCCAGAGATTCTATGTAATCGCGGATAAGTTCTGCATCCACCAATTTTTTGCCGCGGGTCAGGGCTTTGAGCTGTTCGTAAGGATTGGGATAACCTTCGCGACGCAAAATGGTCTGAATGGCTTCGGCCACCACTGCCCAGTTTTTGTCGAGATCTGCGGCGATTTTTTCGCGGTTGACTTCCAGTTTACCCAGGCCTTTCAGCAAGGATTTCACCGCGATATGCGTATGAGCCAGGGCGGTGCCAATGTTGCGCAGAATGGTGGAATCCGTAAGGTCGCGCTGCAGACGGGATACGGGCAGGCTGCGGCTCAAAAATTCCAGCAGAGCATTGGCCAGACCAAAATTTCCCTCTGCATTTTCGAAATCAATGGGATTGACCTTGTGCGGCATGGCTGAAGATCCCACCTCGTTGGCCAGGGTTTTTTGGCTAAAATAATCCATGGAAATGTACATCCAGCTGTCCACACAAAGGTCGGTAAGGAGTACATTGATGCGCTTGATATTGTCAAAAATGGCGGCCAGACCATCGTAGTGCTCGATTTGGGTAGTAGGAAAGGAACGATTCAGTCCCAGTGATTCCTCAACAAACTCTTTGGCAAATGCGTGCCAGTCGCGGTCAGGATAGGCCACTACGTGGGCATTGAAGTTGCCGGTGGCGCCCCCGAATTTGGCCGGGTAGGAAAGGCTTTTCAGAGAATTCAACTGATTTTCCAGCCGCACCTCAAACACCCGGATTTCCTTGCCCAGGGAGGTCGGAGAAGCAGGTTGGCCATGGGTTCTGGCCAGCATGGAAATTCCCTCCCAGGATGAAGCCAGGCGTTTCAATTCGGCCACTGTTTGATCCAGGGCCACAAATGTGACCTCCTGCAGGGCGTCACGCAACAGCATGGGCGTGGCCGTGTTATTGATATCCTGAGAAGTCAGACCAAAATGGATGAATTCCTTTTTGGAATCCAGCACGGGATCAATTTTCAGAAATTGTTCCTTGAGAAAATACTCGACCGCCTTCACATCGTGGTTGGTGACGGCCTCGATTTCCTTCACCCGTTTGCCATCCTGCAGGGAAAAATTGAGATAAATCTGCCTGATCTTGTCCTGCCAGTCGGGTCGTGCACCTTTCAGGTCCACGATTCCTGCTTTTTCCAGGGCAATGAAATATTCGACCTCCACCCAGGTGCGGTAGCGGATCAATCCAAATTCGGAGAAAAAGGGGGCCAATTCCTCCACTTTGGAGCGGTATCTGCCATCAATGGGGGTGATTGCGGTAAGAGATTCGAGTTCCACTGCGTTACTTTTTTGCGGAAAAGGCACAAAAATAGCGAATCAATGCGTGTGATTGAAACGGGTTGTGTTATGCTTTTGTAAAGCCTCAGGAGCCCGATCCATCCTCGATACTTCCCGCGGGATTACCCATGTAGGCTGGGTTGGTTTCATTGGGATCCGGGTGGGAAATGTCGCGGAATGAGCGGATAATAGAAGTCATTTCCTCGTGCAGGTCGTTTTTGTCGGCCAAAGGCGCCCAGGCGATCAGTTGGGTATAAAATTCGTTTCCGTCGAATACCGCAACCTCGTAGGCAATTTCATTTTGCGACCTTCCCTGGCAGCTGAGTGCTTCCATGTGGGTCAGGAAGCAATTCACGCCGTTGATCTGGTAGCTGTTGGTGTCGGATACGTGGTGCCAGTAAAATCCATTACCCAGATTCCTGACTGCGAAATGGGCATAATCTTCAAGTGAAAACCTCAGTTTCAGCTTGCGCAGGTCGTTTTTGGGTTCAGTTATTCCCAAAATGAAAAGAGGCTTGTCTTCGTGGGCATACTGGAGGCCGGCGAAGTCGTGCATGTCATTTTGGGGAACGAAAGAAGAAGGAATTTCGATGGCAAAACGGTCGTCCACTTTGATTTCAGCAGCTTTCCGGTCCGGCTTGAAGAAGCAGGAAGTAAAGAGCAAGACGCTGAGTATCAATATGCAGGTTTTGTTCATTATCATTTTGGGACTGCAATTGTAGGGATTCAGAACGCATTGGCAAAGAAAAAGTTATCAAGCAAAATTAAACACTTAAAAGATGCTGTGGCTTAATGGCCCAATTCGCTGAAAAACAGGGAAATAAGTGTGGAAAAATAATTGAAAATGTTAGAGTTTGGGGAGTTGCTGAAGGGCGGCTTTGCATCTTTGTTCGAGTCCTCCCTGGTAAAAGTAACCCTCAAAAGTGAGGGCAAACTCGTAAAGTCCACGGGCGGCGGGATACTTTTCCTGGCTTTCCATCAGCTTTCCTGCATAATAAGCTGCGTAAGCCTTCATCCAGAGGGCTTCGCCCGGGGTCTGTTCAATGCAGGCCGCATAATATTTTTCGGCCAGAGGGATGTTTTTCAGTTCCCCGAAATTGCGGGCCAGGCGGTAGTAGAGCTCGGTTTTTTCGTCTGATGTGAGTGGGTTAGCTTTCAGGAGCAGGCCCTCCAGCATTTTTTGGGATTCGTTATAATAACCCCCGTCAAAAAGGAATCTTGCTTTGAAAAGGACAATTTCATTGGCTGCCATGGGTTGGCGGGCAAATTTTTCGGACATGGCCAGCGCATAATCATCCATGTCGAATCCAGAGGATTCGACCCCTGAGATGGAGGCAAAAACTTTTTGCGAGGCTTCCCGCCGGCCCGAGAGTTCGAGGGCCAGCCCCAGTTTGAAAGTGGCGTCGCCGCGAAAAGTTTTTCCTTTGAAATCGGTCAGAAAGCGGGTGAAAAACTGGATGGCCGGGTCAAAATCAAGCTTGAAAAGGTGGGCTTTGGCCCGGTAATGATCCCAGATGGGGGTGTAAAACACCTGGGCATCCGTCCGGAATTTTTCTCCCTCGTCCAGGATTTTCAGGGCTTCTTCGTTGCGACCCAAACCAGAGAGGGAAGAGGCTTCCAGAAAACGGTAAATGAAATAACCAGGTTTCTTTTGTGCAATTCTGGCCATGCGTTGATGGGCCAGTTCGGGGTTGGAAAGGATGTTTTTCTCGTAATAATACAACACCACCTCTGATTCAAAGGGCAGCAAACTGCTCTCACGGGCACTTTTTTCCAGATTTTCCAGCCCGTTTTGCACATCACCTCTAAAGCACAGCAGCCCGGTTAGCCATTGCCAGTTTTGGGGAATGGTACTCAAAACGACCCTGTATCCTCCCGCGAGTTTCATCTGCTCTGGATTCACAGGGAATCTGGATTGATTTTTTTCGGCCATTTCGCAGGATTTTTGCAGATCCCCGGCCAGGCCCAGGTAGTTTTTCTTTTGATAGCGAATCACTCCCCGCTGGAAATAGATTTCTGAAAGGTAGGTGCGTTTGAAGGGGTCTGTGGCGGGCAGGGTGGAAATGTCTTCAATCCCTGCTTTGCAGGCCGAAAGAAAGGGCTCTTCGAAAGCAGGATCTTCCGTGAGCAGGTTTTTGAGAAAAAGAATCCTGATCAGGTAGTAGTGGCGGGTAGCCGAGGAGGGAATGGCTGAAATCTCCTTTTCGGCCCGGTTGAAATGGAATTTTTCGATGGCATCCTCTACTTTGGCGATTGACCCAACCTGGGCAAAAACCAGTTGCAAGGGGAGGAGCAGGATAAAAATAATAAAGAAAAGGAGGCGCAGGTGCAATACCAGGCCTCCTTTCACTATGTTTTGAGCGGGATTCTGATCCGCAGGATCAGGCCGTTTCTCTGTCATTAACGGGTTCAAAAAAGGAATGATCAACCAGGATTCTACCACAGTTTTCACAGGTGATGAGTTTTTTCTTTTGGCGCAATTCCAGGTGAACCTGAGGGGGAATGATGGCGAAGCAACCACCGCAGGCATCGCGGTCAGTACCTACAACGGCGAGGCCGTTGCGCATGTTGTTGCGGATGCGGTTGTAAGCGCCCAGAATGCGGTCTTCGATGATTTTACCAGCGGCTTCAGATTCTTCCTGAAGTTTGGCTTCTTCGATTTCCGTTTCTTTTACAATGATTTCCAGTTCCTCTTTCTTGGCGTCGAGGTCCTTGTTTTTCTCGTCAATGCGGGCCTGGGTTTCGTCCAAAAGCAGGTTTTTGGATTCGATTTGCTCCTTAAACTGACGGATTTTCTTTTCTGAAGTCTGGATTTCAAGGTCAGCGTATTCGATCTCTTTTTGCAGAGCTTCAAATTCGCGGTTGTTTTTTACTTCATTGATCTGAATCTGGTATTTCCGGATCTGCTCAGTGAAGTTGCTGATATTTTCATTGCGCTTGGAGATTTCGTTCTCCAGAGCTTTGATGTCTTCCAAAATGCGGGCTTTGCGGGTTTCGAATCCCTCGACATCGTCTTTGAGATCGTCCACCTCTTCAGGAAGACTTCCGCGCAGTTTTACAATGTTGTCACGGCGGGAGTCAATGGTCTGAAGTGTTGCCAGCGCCCTTAAAAGTTCTTCAGTTTTGTCCATATATCAATAGTATTTGACTGGATTAGTATCTACTTCCGAAAGTCGGATTGCAAAATTAGGAAATTTTTCGGAAATAAAATTATAAATCAATTCCTGGGTAAATTGTTCAGATTCGTAGTGGCCAATGTCCAAAAGGAGAAATTTTCCTTCGTTATCAAAGAATTTGTGGTAGGTAATGTCGCCCGTAACCAGGGCATCTGCACCCGCCCGACGGGCATCTGGAATGAGAAAACTGCCCGAACCACCACAAAGGGCCACCCTTTGAATGGTTTCCTGTTCGCAATCTGAATAACGAATTCCGCCGCAACGGAATGTCTCTTTCACCATTTTCAGGAAATCTGCCTTGGACAGGGGTTCAGGCAAATCTCCCACCATGCCCGAGCCCAGACTGGCCACCTCATTTTGAGTAGCCATTACTTCGTAAGCCACTTCCTCGTAGGGATGGGCATTTTTCATGGCCCGCACCACCGCTCCCTGCAGCCAGAAGGGAAATACCACTTCCACACGGGCTTCATTCACTTCTTCGTACGCACCCACGCCTCCAATATGCGGGTTCGCGCCTTCCAGGGGACGAAAACTGCCAGTGCCTGTACTGCTGAAACTGGCCTGATCATAATTTCCAATTCTCCCTGCTCCCGCACCCCACATGGCTTCCAGCACCTGCATGCGATTTTCGACTGGAACATAAACGGTCAGTTTTTGCAGAATTTCCCCTTTGGGACGGAGTATGGTCGCATTTTGCAGACCCAGTTTGCGTGCCATCATGGCATTGACCCCCGTATAGACGTTGTCGAGGTTGGTGTGGGTGGCGTAAAGGGCAATGTCGTTTTTGACTGCCTTGATGATCACCCGCGAAACGTAGTCTTCGCCGTTGAGGCGCTTGCGGCCCGTAAACCAGATTGGATGATGGGCAATCACCATATTCATCCCTTTGACAATGGCCTCGTCCACCACGTCCTCGGTCATATCCAGATTCACTAGTGCGCCCGTAACCTCCATGTTGGGGTCGCCTACCAGCAGACCCACATTGTCATAGCTCTCGGCCAGCGGCCGGGGAGCCCAGGCTTCGAGTATGGCAGAGATGTCTTTGACTTTCATTCCTTTAGATATGAGATGGTCAGATGTCAGAGATTAGATTGAAGTGGACAATGAATTCAAACCCTTAGTCTGATATCTAAAAGCGCAGCGATCTAAACTCTAAAATCTATTTTTAATATGCCTTGGCAAACACCACCCGCTGGCCGCTTTCTTTGCCAGAATAGATGCATTTTCCCACTTCAGCAATGCCTTCAGGAATGCAACGGATGGTGGCTTTGGTCTCGTCTTTGATCTTGTCTGCAGTCTCGGTCGTGCCGTCCCAATGGGCGTAAACGAAGCCGCCTTTTTCGATCAGGGCCTGGAATTCTTCCCAGGAATTGGCCTGGAAGGTGTTTTCCTCACGGAATTTCAGCGCGCGGTTGAACAGATTGTCCTGAATTTCTTTCAGCAGTCCTTCAATGCGGTCGAATCGCTCTTCCATGGGTACGAAAAATTTCTCCTTGGTATCGCGGCGGGCAAATTCCAGTTGATTATTTTCCATATCCCGTGAACCAATGGCAATGCGGATCGGCACTCCTTTGAGTTCCCATTCTGCAAATTTCCAACCCGGACGTTTTTGTTCATCCTGATCGAGTTTTACCCGGATGCCGCGTGCACGCAGGTCTTTTTCGAGTTGGATAGAAAATTCCATGATCTTCTCCTTCTCGTCGTCCTTTTTATACAAAGGAATCAAAACCACCTGAAAAGGAGCCAGCAAGGGAGGCAAGACCAGTCCCTCGTCGTCGGAATGGGTCATGATCAGGGCGCCCATGAGACGCGTGGAAACGCCCCAGGAGGAGGCCCACACATATTCCTGCTTATTTTCGTGGCTGAGGAAGGTCACGTCAAAAGCTTTGGCAAAAGTCTGGCCCAGGAAGTGGGAAGTTCCGCTTTGCAGAGCCTTGCCGTCCTGCATAAGGGCTTCAATGGTATAGGTATCCACAGCACCCGGAAACTTTTCGTGGAGTGGTTTTACACCCGGCAATACGGGCACAGCCATGAAATCCTGGGCAAATCTTTTGTAAATATCCAGAATGGTCAGGGTTTCGTCGATCGCTTCATCGGCGGTGGCATGGGCCGTATGTCCCTCCTGCCAGAGAAATTCTGCCGTTCTGAGGAAAAGCCTCGGACGGAGTTCCCAGCGCACCACGTTGGCCCACTGGTTGATCAGGATGGGCAGGTCGCGGTAGGATTGGATCCAGTTTTTGTAAGTGGACCAAATGATGGTTTCTGAGGTGGGGCGCACGATGAGTTCCTCCTCCAGTTTGGAGTCGGGATCGACCACCACGCCTTCGCCGTGGGGATTATTCATGAGGCGGTGGTGGGTCACCACCGCGCATTCCTTGGCAAATCCTTCCACGGTCTGTGCTTCCTTGCTGAGGTAGGACTTGGGGATAAACAAAGGGAAGTATGCGTTCACGTGTCCCGTTTCCTTGAACATTTTGTCCAGTTGATCGCGCATCAGTTCCCAAATGGCGAAACCGTATGGCTTGATTACCATGCATCCGCGTACGGCAGAATTTTCGGCCAGATCGGCCTTACGCACGAGTTCATTGTACCATTCCGGAAAACTTTCTGATCGAGATGTCAATCCCTTTGCCATAATCTAAATCTTGGTATAAAATTTGCGGTAAACTAAATGAATAGTTTTTTGGTTGTATCCAAAAATTATTGGACGCGCTAAATTAAACCATTCTCAAGAAATTTCGTCATATTTGTAGATGAAGTTGTCTTAAATGTTCTTTCGAACCAACCAAGACCTTTAGTTTTTAAGCTTTTGACGATGAAAATTAAACTATTTTTCGCCCTGCTCCTCGGGATTGCAATCGTAACAGGTTGTACATCATCCCGAAATATATCCTCCACGGAGGTTGACGACGTCTATTTCACCAAGGCAGATGCTGCACGTGAAAAGGCGGCCCAGGAAAAGGCCCGCGAGGCCGCTCTGGCAGAGCAGCAGGCCAATATGGAAGCCGCTAATAATGCTGCTGCTCAGGATCAGAATTATCAGGATCCCGCTTATCAGTCCCAGTACGACCAGGGCCGGGTTTCCAAATATGATCAGGACTACATCGACCAGGGAGCTGTTGGCTATCAGGACGATGATTTCTACTATTCCCGCCGGGTGCGCCGCTTCAATAATTGTGGCACAGGCTGGAATTACTACGATCCTTATTATGCCTACGATCCCTATTACACCATGAATACCTCAAGCTGGAATAATTACCGTTACAGCAACTGGTGGTATGATCCTTATTACTACAGTGGTCCTGCGTACTCCTGGACCTACAACTGGGGATACGGTGGAGGTTATTACAGCTACGGCATGAACAGCTGGTATGGCTGGAATTACGGCTGGAATAATCCCTGGAGAAGCAGCTGGTCTTATTATCCTGGCTGGGGCTGGAATTACAACTACGGTTATGGGTCGTCCTGGGGGTATAATAATTACTACGGCTACAATTCCTTTGGCTATGGCGGCTATGGCTATGGTGGCTATGGAGCAGGCTATGGCGGATATGGTTACGGTGGCGGATACTGCCCATCGAACTATAATGGTTATAATTCCTACTATTCCAATAACTCCAGCACAGGTTCCGGGTCTTCCACCCACAGCGGTCCCCGCACCGGACTTTCTTCCTCTGGCAAAGGTTCTCCCCCGCCCGTGGTGACCACCACGGACCAGCGAAACTCCAACGGAGGTTCCTCCGTGACCGGCAACCGTCCTTATCAGGTTGATAAGGATACCTGGGCCAATCTGGTCAAAACCGGACAGTCCACCAATGCCCGCAACAGCGGCCCGGCAACCATCCGTTCGGGATACTCCAATAACGACCCTGCCACTGTGCGCAGCTCAGGCGGAAATACCAACGACAATAATAATTCGAGCTTTGGTAACATCCGTTACGACCGCAATAATTCGGGCAATGCCAATAATAGCTACTCAGGATCAGGGAACCCCAATTCAGGCAATACCTATAATTCGGGCCAAACCCGCAGCAGCCAGCCGAATAATGGAAGCAATTATTCCAGCCCGCGTTCCACTTATAACAACGGTTCGCAGAATACCACCAGAACCAACAACTCTGGAAATAACTACAACAGCAGCCCAAGGGGAAATAACTCCTACAGTGCTCCTTCACACCAAAACAACAGCTACAGTGCGCCCCGCAACAACTCCTATTCCTCACCTCCCTCCAATATCCGCTCCAACAGCGGCGGCGGGTCGCCTTCAGGAATCAGAAGTTCATCCGGGTCTTCCGGAGGATCCTCACCCAGAGGCCACCGGTAAAACGAATTTTTAACGAACCAACGAACCCATGAAGTTCAAAAAATACGTAATGCTCATGCTTTTCGGCATGGGCATTACTTTTTCCTCCGCCCAGAACGAAATGGACGTGATGCGCTATTGCCAGACCACCAGCGCAGGTTCTGCCCGCTCTCAGGCCATGGGAGGTGCATTTTCAGCGGTGGGAGCAGATTTTTCCTCCACTTACCTCAACCCGGCCGGATTGGGATTGTACCGCAAATCGGAAATCATGCTGACTCCCGGAGTAAAGGTCATTTCCACGGGTTCCAATTACCTCGACGGGACAGGCCGTGACGGAGCCTCCAATTTTGGTTTTTCGAATTTTGGTTACGTTTACACCAAAGACTTCAATCGTGAGAGTGGTTTTAAGTCGTATAATTTTGCGATTGGATTCAATCAGATAGCCAATTTCAACCGCAAGATTGACGTAACTGCTTTCAATCCCTATAACTCTGTTTCCCAGACTTTTGCCGACAAAGCCCAGGGATTTACCTCTGCGGCTTTGAATACCAATTATGGATATCCCGGGCTGGCCTTTCAGGCTGGTATGATCATTCAGGACCCCAATGGCGGGGTCACGGATTGGGTTCCCGCCGTTCCCGGCGGTAATGTCGAGCAACGGGTCCAGTATGGAGAAACTGGTCGCCAAAATGAATGGAATATTGCCTTTTCAGGCAATGTGGATGACTTCCTTTACTTTGGAGCCTCAGTTGGAATCCGTGATCTGAAGTATAAGCAGGAAAAATTCCTGCTGGAATCTGATCCTGATAATCTCCATTATCAGGATGTGGCCGACAGCACGACCTTCAATTACATGGATTATTACGACGTGTTTACCACCCGTGGCACTGGCTTCAACGCCCGTTTCGGGCTGATTTTGCGTCCGGTCGATTTTATCCGGGTGGGAATGTCGGTCCAGACCCCGACCGTATATGACCTGAGGGATAATTACTACACCCAGATTGTAGGCCATTTCGACAACGATCCCAACTCCTACCAGATGCCGGACGACCTCAACCTGCCCGGCCAGTTTTCTTACCGAATGACCACTCCCTTTACCTTTACCACGGGCGTAATGGCCATGATCGGAAAAATGGGTTTTGTGTCCGCGGATGTGGATCTGATGGATTATACAGGATCAAGTTTGAAAGTGAACAACTCGCCTGGAAATATTTTTACCACATTTCAGAACGAGAATAAAAATATTCAGGACATGTTTGCGTTTTCCTATAATTACAGGCTTGGAGCCGAGTTTCGCCTCAATGCACTTCGCTTCCGCGGAGGCTACGCAAGCTATGGTTCGGTCCTGAAAAATGAGTTCCTTGAGTATTACGAATACACCTCGGGTAATCTCACAAAAATTCATGGAAATCGCCGTTTAATCACGGGTGGAATTGGATTTAAACAAAAAAGTTACTACCTTGATGTTGCGTTCGTAAACGACGTTTCACAGGATCGACAGTTGTTTTACACCATTGCAGATCCCGCCGGTTACGCACCCGAATTAATCAATAAGAAAACCATCAATTCTATCTTAATGACAATAGGCTTTACCTTTTAAACAACGTTATTTTTAAAATATGGAGCAACGTTACCTTTAATCAATTGTATTGAAATTAAAGGAGGGTAAAAATGAGTAATCCTATTCGTCAAATCTTGCCAGATGACCTTTTTAGTATGCTGCTTGATCTCAACCTGATCAATCGCAAAGTTTTGCGTGATTTTGAGATCAAACGCGAGTACAAAAAACTTCGCATCGACGGTTTGCGGTCGTCAGAGGCCATTGATGCCATTCTGGCCAAGTATTCGTATCTGCAGTTTGATACAGTCAGAAAAATCATCTATTCCATCCGCCTGCCGGAAGAAGTAGCGAAAGCATCCTGAAAGTTGCAGCCTTTCCTTTGCGGGCCGCGGGTTGTCTCAGGCAAATTCAATCCAGGTATGCAGCGGAATGACTGTACTACTCAACAAACAACAGCAAACCCTTGAGGTATTCCCCTTCCGGGTGATAAATATTGATCGGGTGATCAGGCGCCTGGGTGAGTTGGGTAATGATCCTTACGGAGCGGCCGGAATCGGCTGCGGCACCAAAGACCACTTTTCTGAAAAGATCGGTCGTCATGTGCTGCGAACAGGAGAAGGTAAAAAGCAGTCCCCCGGGACGGATTTTCTGGAAAGCCTTGAGATTGATCTCCTTGTAGCCGCGGGCTGCCTGGGGAACGGTCTTGATGGATTTGGTAAAAGCCGGGGGATCGAGAATAATGAGATCAAATTCACCTTCGGGCATCTCTTTCAGGTAATTGAAGGCATCAGCCTTGACCCCTTCGTGGCCGGAGTCCGCAAATCCGTTCAGTGCGGCATTCTGCCGCACCAGATCCAGGGCTCCTGCGGAGACATCCACTGAAACCACCCTGGCCGCCTTGCCGGCCAGGGAGTTCACGGAAAATCCCCCTGAATAGCAAAACATGTCCAGCACAGATTTGCCGGGAGCATACTCCCGCACCAGGTGGCGGTTTTCCCGCTGATCCAGGAAAAATCCGGTCTTCTGACCGCCAGCAATGTCCGCATTGAATTTCAGGCCGTATTCCTCAAAAAAGCATGCCTTTGGGGCCTCTCCGTCCCAGCCTTCGGCCTGTTCCTGCCCTTTTCCGTAGGAAAAATAAAGATGGGTGATACCCGCTTCCTTTTGCAAAAAGGATTTCAGCACGGGCATGAGCGGGGCTGCCCCCATGGTGCGCACCTGAATGGAGGCCACCTTTCCAAATACGTCAATGATGATGCCGGGCAGGTTGTCACCCTCAGCATTGATCAGGCGGTAGCCGCTGATTTGTGCAAAATCCAGGGTGGCCCTGCGGTAAACCAGTGCATGGCGCAGACGCTCCAGCCAGAATGCCTCGTCAATGGCCCGAACCTGGTTGCCAAAGGCAAACATCCTGCAAATGATCTGGCTCTCAGGAGCATAATGCCCGTATCCGAGCAATTCTCCCGCATTGTCGCGCACTTCCACCACGCTACCCGGTCCCGCCTTGGGACGGTCTTTCACTGCGCCCGAAAACACCCAGGGATGCTGGTTGATTACTGACCGCTGCCGCCCGGATTTGAGTATCAATTGAGGAAAAGAATTCATGGAAATAAATTTTGCCCAAAGATAAGCTTTAATCCCGCTTTGTGCCCGGCCTGATCCAACTTTCATCTTTTCCGAATTTTCCTAACTTTGATACCAGAGACAATTTGTTGAAAATGAAGAGAAACCACATCATCATTCCCACGGACCTTTCCGAGGTGGGGCAAAAAGCCGTTGAATACGCAGGAATCATAGGGAATAAGTGGAAATCTGAAATTACCCTGATCCATATTGTGCCTGAAATTCCCCTTCCTGACGGTGACCGTCACATGCTGACCCAGCAAAAAATCTTTCGTGATCTGGAAAAGGAATTGTCCCGCGAAGTGGCCGAAATTCGCCGCAGATATGGCCTGAATGCGGATTTTATGTTCAAGGAAGGGCATATTTTTGGTCAAATTGCCGAAGCAGCCCGGGACGTGGAAGGGGGACTCATTATCATTGGAACCCACGGAAAGCAAGGCATTCAGTACCTCACGGGGAGTTATATGGCCCGGGTAATTGCCAGTTCTGATTTGCCAGTCATGGTGCTGAAGCGGGAAACTCCTTTGGAGATTCCTCAGCATTTATTTGTGGGGCTGGATTTCGAGGGCGCCAGCGAGGCCATGCTCAACGTGGTGGCTTTGTTTGCGGCTACTTTTCGGGCAAAAGTAACCTTTGTTAGTCCTGAAGATCAGCGGGGAGCCTTGCTGGAAGTGCGGGAAAAGCTGGAGAAAAATGTGGATTATCAGCCTGAATTTGAGGTAGAGCCAGAGAAAGGATCAGCATTTATTCAGAAAGTCTGCCAAAGGGCCAGCGAAAATGAAGGTGGAATTGCCCTGTTCAAGCTGGAGGAAAGGTCGGAAAAAGCCCGGGTGCAACGCCTGGAAGGCTTGCTGGCAGGCAATCTGACCAAAGCTCCTGTGGTGTACGTTTATTCGGAAAAATGATGCCACAGGCTGTCAACGGACTACAGTCCAAATTCCAATGGATTGGGATTCTAACTTGATATTTTAATGATGGTACTGCCAGGGATTGCCCTGGCTGAAATCACTTACTGATTTTTTCCACCTTGGGTGACGGCTCGCGCGAGCTTTCCACGGAAGACTGATTGTTCAGGTAATCGAGTTCCTGCTTGACCCGAATGGGATCGACTTTACCGCTTTTCAGGTCGGAAAGTTTATACAAACGATCCCCTGCATAAATGGGAATGACAGGGTGAGTGTCTCTGCGCAGTGAAAACTTCACGTCTTTCTGGATCTGAAGAATGTGCCAGAGACGGTTGAAGTGGGAGGAATGACGGATATACCAGCGTTTGCGGCGATTGGCTGAGCGATACAAAGCCTCAGCCATAAGCGCGGTGTCTTCGTGCAGGCGAAACTGTCCGCGCAGACGGTGTACCATGGCTCCCGCAAAAATGGTATCCTCCAGATTGGGTTTGTCTTTCCAGGCTGAGCAAAACAGCAGGACATTTTCATTCCTGTCTTTGAGGTATTTTGCCAATGCATTGAAATTGGCAAAGGCGCCAATCACGATCTCCTTAGCTCCGCGGTCAAGCGCCGCAGTCAGGGCTTTGGTGCCGTTGGTGGTGGTCATGGCCAGGTCGCGCCCCACCAGGTCGTCGCGCATGAAACTGTGGGGAGAATTGCCAAAATCAAACCCTTCCACCTGAATCCCGTTGCGTTCTCCCGAGGTCAGTAGCCCCTGGGTACGGTACGCCTGGCAATCATCTGTTTCCAAAACGGGAATGATCGACCGCATACCCTTGTCGAAAGCCACACACATGGTGGTGGTGGCCCGCAGGATGTCAATGATCACTACAATAGAATCGTGCAGATCAAAATGATCGATCAGGGCCGGGGTGAGACACACTCCAACCTGCTTCTTGTTTGCAGTGCTACTGGCGGGTAATGGTTTCATAGGCATGATTACTTTTCAATAAAGGGCGTCTTAACCACTTTGGCCTGAATGGCCTTGTCACGGATCATGATGTCAATCAGGCTGCCTTCGGCAGAAAGTTCTGTGGGCACATAGCCCAGCCCGATCCCAATGCCCGTGATGGGGCTGATGGAGCCAGAGGTAACTTTTCCCACGATTTTTCCCCCATGGGCAATTTCATAATCGTGACGGGGAATGCCGCGCTCCACCATTTCAAATCCCACCAGTTTCCGTTTGGGGCCATTTTCTTTGACGCCTTTGATGATTTCGCTGGCGTTGAAGGGGCCTTTGCCCAGCTTGGTGATCCAGGCAAGGGGAGCTTCCAGGGGGGAGGTGGTGTCGTCAATGTCGTTGCCGTAGAGCATGTAGCCCATTTCCAGACGCAGGGTGTCGCGGGCGCCCAGCCCGCAGGGCTCAATCCCAAATTCTTTTCCAGCTTCGAAAATGGCATTCCACATGGAAACTGCGTCTTCGTTGCGGAAAAATATCTCATAGGTGCGTTCGCCCGTGTAACCTGTGGTGGCGATCAGCACATTGTCAATTCCATTGAATTTGCCTTTGGCAAACCAATAGGTCTTCAGGTCAGAGACTGGCAGGTCGGTCAGTTTGGAAACTGTGGCGTCAGCCAGGGGGCCTGAAACGGCCAGCAGGGAGGTTTGGTCAGAAATGTTGATCATTTCTGCTCCCATGGTGTTATTGGATTTGACCCAATTCCAGTCTTTGTCGATGTTGGAGGCATTCACCACCATCATATATTCCTGCTCTGCGATGCGGTAAACGATCAGATCGTCCACGATTCCACCCTCAGGATTGGGCATGCAACTGTACTGAGCCCGCCCGTCGATCAGTTTGGAGGCGTCGTTGGTGGTCACTTTCTGGATCAGTTCCAGGGCTTTGGGGCCTCTGATGATGAATTCACCCATGTGAGACACATCAAAAACCCCCACTTTTTCGCGGATACACATGTGCTCCTGCTTGTCGCCTGTGTAACGCACTGGCATGTCAAAGCCGGCAAAAGGAATCAATTTCGCCCCCAATGCGGCGTGAACATCATACAATGCAGTTTTTCTCGTCATATTTTTTAGCTCCAAATGGTCGGCGCAAAGATACGAAGATTCTCAAAAAGGCGGGGATTAATCCTTGAAAAAGAAAGGGTAGGGTGAGTTTCAAACCGTTTGGAGCGGTATTTTGGGGCGCAAATTTTATTTGCGGGGATTAAAAATCAACAAATGGCCGTGTTTGCCCATGCCTTCGCTGGCGATCACCAGACGTTCGTCTGGCATAAAAGTGATGCCTTCAGCCTGGGGAAACAAATCAGAATCCAGTTCCAGCACCCGTAATAAGTCGCCCTGCGGGCTCAGCACCACCATGCCCCGTGCCGTATGCGACAGCACCCAGATATCGCCTGAAGTCGGGTGAACGGCCACTCCTGAGGGCTCAAAGAGAAAACCAGGGGTTTTCCCAAACAGGTATTCCTGATCAAGGGTATAAACGGGGGCATTGGAAATTTCCTTTTTATCCAGATCAAACGCATAAATGGCTTTCTTATCCACCAATTCCTTGCCATCGCCGGGATAGCCCTTGCAAGCCACCAAAAGCCTGTTTTGGCGGGCATCGTAGCCCAAACCTTCTGCATTATATTTATGGCCTAACCCGTTTTTGAAATGCTTTTCCTTCTGACTTTTTTTGCCCGGTTTTTTTATTCTGAACAAATCCCCGTCACTGCGCAAAATCCAGGCCTCCCCATCCACAAATTCCACTCCCTCGTAATCCCCATGCTTTCCGAAATCAATTTTCTCCTTTATTTCTCCGTTTTGGCTATCCACCAGATAGAGATTTCCCTTTTCGTCCTGCACTGCCCCGATCAGCCCATTTTGATAAAAACCCAGTCCTGAAATTTCCCGCAGAGAGGAGGAAAGAGAAAAATCCTGGTCGGGGTGGGCCAGGTCGTACCAATCTGCCGCAGGACGGAACGCTTTTTTTGAATTGGAATCAGGAATTTCAGGCGAAAGGGTATCCACGGAAGCCGTATCCACATTTTTTTTTACCCGGGAACTGCCAGAATCGCAGGAAATCCAGACCATGGCGAAAATGAGGATAAATACATGCCCAAAGGATTTTCCCATGGGCTACTCCTTCGATCTTGGGCGATAAGCCGCTCCTTTGAGAATGAGATCCGCGTCGGGCATGGCCATCAGCTCGGCCAGTTCTGTGTCGGGATTTTTCTTCATGTAGGCCCTCACGATCATCCAGCCCGCAAATTCCCCAATGCGGGGCGCGGATTCGCGGGAAAGTTTGGAAGTGAAAGGAGCCTCATCCAGATATTCTCCCTGGACTTTATGATCAGCTGAGTATAAATGGGGCAAAAGCTCGTTCCAGATGCGGGCTTCAAAATATTCGGCCCAGTACATTTGATCAGCGGAATAATTGATTTTGATGGAATCGGCTGTTTGGGGAATCACCTTATCCAGAAAATACAGGCGCTTGCCACGGTTGATCATGCGGTCCAGCAATTTGGGTTGGCTGATGGGGGGTAAATCGGGCAAAAGTCGCATGGAAATGGCCCGAAATGCATTGCGAACCAGAAATGGTTCGCTGAACTGTCGCCGGGCGTAGGCCGGCAGGTCGGGGGGATAAAAGTAAAAATCCTGACCCATGTAATAATGCAGGCCCAGCGCCAGCAAAGGAGGATTAAAAAGCGCCTCATCTGTACCTGCCGCGGCGGAAGTGGTAAATCCGGAAACAAAAGTGCGAATCTGGGGCAGGGGTTTTTCAGGGAAATAATAATTGAAGCGCTTCATGGGATTGGTAAAATTTTCCACCATGGGATAGCTTTCAGGGAAACGGGAATTGACCGTATCGAGCAGGTCCAGCACCATTTCATTGCGCAGAAATGAAGCCAGATCAGCCGACATGAGGCTGTCCGTGGCCAGGCTGTCGTCGTCGAAATAGAGGTATTGCAGAAAAAATTTGCGGTGAGGCTTCAGGTGGGTTTCAAAAACCTGCAAATCGAGGGTTGAATCAGGGGTGTAGGCGTGGGCCGCCTTCCACATGGCCAGGTCTGGACGGGCCAGATCGAGCTCAATGTGCACCTGATCCAGGGGGACTTCTTCTTTATAGCCACCTCCGCAGGAGGTGAGCAGGGCGATCAGAAAAACGAATCCCGTGCAAAGTGGGAAAGGGAAAGAAAAGCGCCTGTCAAGAAAATTATTCATCTCAGAAAAATGCTTTAACTGGTAAAGGAAAACCTCAGATTGCAAATCTACCAATTTCCGTCAGGTATGTTCAGGTGAGATCGTGCAAAAATGGTCTTCCAGCAGGAAATTTTAAGTGCTTTGTGTGAAAATCAACGTCATTCCCGATAAAATATTCAGGAATTGACCTTGAAAATCTACAATTTCTAAGTGAACGGGTAAAAAATCCCTTCGGTAAAACTCTTAATTCACTTGGTTTTGCAGGGAAATTCCTAATTTAGGCACAGCAATTGCTCCAAAATCGCAAACATAAATTGTTACCAATTATGAAGAAATCAATCGTACTATCTCTGATGCTCCTCCTGATCACCGGGAGCGTCTTTGCTCAGGAAGGCGTGAAATTTGGCTTTCGCGTAAGCCCCATGCTGTCTTTCCCCACTGTGACAGACTCCAGCAAAGCTGAAATCCCCAACTCATCCTACGGGGTAAAGCCAGGTATTTCCTTTGGTCTGATGGTGAATTTTGGTTTCTCCGAAACCGTTGGCCTTTCGACCGGACTTCATATTCAGGCCCGTAATTTTCAGGGCAGCTCCTCTTATACTATCCTTGGAGTTACCACCACAGCCCTCACCAAATACAACATCACAACCCTCGAATTGCCAGTTCAACTGAAGCTGCGTTCACCCGAAATCGGGGATGGAATCTACGTGGTGGGTATGTTTGGAGGTGCGGCCGAGGTCAATCTTTCCAATAAAAAATACTCAGAAGTTTCTGTTACGGGTCTGGGAACCTCCAGTTCGACCGAACGGGACAACAAATACATCAATCCTGTAACTGCCTCCTTTATTCCCGGCGCAGGTGTGGATTGGGAATTTGACTGGGGAACGCTCTACATGGGCGCTTCCTACCACTGGGGTCTCATGAATGTGCTCAACAAAAAGAACAACGGATACGTGAATGCGAAAATGAACGCCGTATTCCTCGATCTGGGATACTACTTCTGATCCGCAATAATGTACAAATCAAGGGAGGGCTTATGGTCCTCCCTTTTTTATTCCTTGCAAATGGCGGGGCATTTCTCTATTTTTCCGTCCGAAAATACAGACAGTATCTATGCCTAATATTCTAATCATTGATGACGAAGAGAGCATACGGAGTACGCTCAAGGACATTCTGGAGTACGAAGACTACAAAGTTGACCTGGCCAAAGATGGCGAGGAAGGCCTGAGAAAGATCAAAGATCAGGACTACGATGTGGTTTTGTGCGATGTGAAAATGCCCAAGATTGACGGGTTGGAAGTGCTTGAAAAAGGCCTCGAAATCAATCCAGAACTCCAGTTTATTATGATCTCCGGCCACGCAACCGTCGATACGGCAGTGGAGGCCACCCAAAAAGGAGCGTACGATTTCATCGAGAAACCACCGGATCTCAACCGCCTCCTGGTATCCGTTCGCAACGCGGCTGACAAGACAGAAATGGTGACTGAAACCCGCATTCTGAAGCGGAAAGTCACCAAAGTTCGCGAAATAACCGGGGATTCTCCCATCATTTCCCGCATCAAGGAAACCATCGACCGGGTGGCTCCCACGGATGCCCGGGTTCTGATTACAGGTTCCAACGGAACGGGTAAAGAACTCGTGGCCCGCTGGATTCACGAGCGTTCCACCCGGGTGGAAGGTCCGCTGGTGGAAGTGAATTGCGCCGCAATTCCTTCTGAATTGATCGAATCTGAATTGTTTGGTCACGAAAAAGGCGCTTTTACGGGAGCCCTCAAGCAACGTACGGGTAAATTCGAGCAGGCCAACGGCGGCACCCTCTTCCTCGACGAAATTGGTGATATGAGCCTTTCTGCCCAGGCCAAGGTGTTGCGGGCCCTGCAGGAAAATAAAATCACCCGCGTGGGTGGTGAAAAAGAACTTGGAGTGGATGTGCGCATCATTGCGGCCACAAACAAGGACCTGCTCACCGAGGTTGAACGCCACAATTTCCGCGAAGACCTTTACCACCGCCTCAGCGTGATCCTCATTCACGTTCCTTCTCTCACTGAACGCAAAGAGGATATTCCCCTTCTGGTGGAACAGTTTCTGCGCGAAATCGGGGAGGAATACAAAATGCCCGTGCCCAAAATCACCAAAAAAGCCATGGAGCAACTCATGGCCCTGGACTGGCGCGGCAACGTTCGCGAATTGCATAACGTGATTGAAAGACTGGTGATCCTCTGCGACCGTGAAATCACTGAACAGGATGTGATCAGCTACGCGGTGCCCCGAAAATCCAAGAAACTGGATGAAAGCATCTTTGACCGCTTCGAAAAATTTCAGGAGTTCAAAGATTTTGCGGAAAGGGAATTTATTGAGCGAAAACTCAAGAAAAATGGATGGAATATTACCAAAACAGCTGAAGAAATAGATATTCAGCGCAGCCACCTCTATAATAAAATCGAAAAATTCGCACTGAGAAGAGAGAAAAATTAATTGGCAACCGGCGATTGGTCAGCAGCTATCAGTATCTTTGCATCTGGTAGCTGAAGGCCGGACGCCGGGAGCTGAAATATATGGAATACATACGCAATTTTTGCATCATTGCGCACATCGACCACGGTAAAAGTACCCTGGCAGATCGCTTGCTGGAATTTACCGGAACTATCTCCTCGCGGGATATGCAGGCTCAGTTGCTGGATAATATGGACCTTGAACGGGAGAAGGGAATTACCATCAAGAGCCACGCCATCCAGATGAAATACACCCATGAGGGCCAGGAATATACCCTGAATCTCATTGACACTCCCGGCCACGTGGACTTTTCCTACGAAGTTTCGCGCTCTATTGCCTCCTGCGAAGGAGCTCTGCTGATCGTGGATGCCGCGCAGGGCGTGGAAGCCCAAACCATTTCCAACCTGTATCTGGCTTTGGAACATGATCTGGAAATTATCCCTGTCATGAACAAAATCGACCTGCCAGGCGCCGATCCCGAGGTGGTTGCCGATGAAATCTGCGATCTGATCGGGTGCGACCCCGACGACGTATTGCGGGCCTCTGCCAAAGAGGGGATTGGCATCAAAGAGATCATTGAAGCCATCATCAAATTGATTCCGCCTCCCAAAGGCGATCCCAAAGCACCCCTCAAAGCCCTGGTTTTTGACTCCGTCTTCAATTCTTACCGTGGAACCATCGTGTATTTCCGGGTATTTGAGGGAATAATTCGCAAGGGAGACAAGGTGAAATTCATGGCTACAGGGGCAGAATATGAAGCTGACGAAGTCGGAATTCTCAAACTGAAGCAAATGCCCACCCAGCAGGTTGAAACAGGCTCGGTGGGATACCTCATTTCCGGGATCAAAAATGTGAAGGAAGTGCATGTGGGGGATACCATTACCCAGCTTGCCAACCCGGCCAAAGAGGCCGTGCAGGGCTTCCAGGAGGTAAAACCCATGGTGTTTGCCGGGTTGTATCCGGTGGATACGGATGAATTTGAAGACCTGCGGTCTTCCCTCGAAAAACTGCAGCTCAACGATGCTTCCCTGGTGTTCGAACCCGAGACCTCAGCTGCGCTGGGTTTTGGCTTCCGCACCGGATTTCTGGGCATGTTGCACATGGAGATCGTGCAGGAGCGTCTGGAACGTGAATTCGACATGACGGTGATCACCACCGTGCCCAACGTGCAGTTTCACGCCTACCTCAAAGACGGTACCCGTCAGATAGTCAACAGTCCGTCTGATATGCCTGATCCCACCCGTCTGAACCACATTGAGGAGCCGTACATCCGGGCGCAGATCATCACCAAAGCGGCCTGGATTGGTCCTGTGATGAATCTTTGCATCGACAAGCGGGGCGAATTCAAAAATCAATCCTACCTGACCACAGACCGGGTGGAACTGGTGTTCGACCTGCCCTTGTCAGAAGTGGTATTCGACTTTTTCGATCGCCTGAAAACCATTTCCAAGGGCTATGCCTCCTTCGATTACGAACTGATTGGATTCCGCGAATCTCACCTGGTGAAGCTCAATATTCTGTTGAACGGAGATCAGGTGGATGCCCTGAGCGCCCTGATTCACCGCGACCGGGCCTTTGATTTTGGTAAAAAACTTTGCCTCAAATTGAAGGAACTGATCCCGAGACAGCAGTTTATGATTGCCATTCAGGCCGCCATTGGAGGGAAGATTATTGCCCGCGAATC
>JACJYV010000012.1 GCA_020635905.1 Bacteroidia bacterium | reverse complement strand
CCTAACCCACGCATTGTGAGCCAAAAATTCTTAGCGATCTTTGCGTTACTCACCTTTGATCCCTATTCCTCAATTAACCTGACGGGATGTGAATGGTTGAGTATCCATCCGTCCCCAATCTCCCCTC
Organism: Bacteroidia bacterium; assembly: GCA_020635905.1. Classification (GTDB taxonomy): domain Bacteria; phylum Bacteroidota; class Bacteroidia; order J057; family JADKCL01; genus JACJYV01. The sequence goes on along the minus strand of JACJYV010000012.1, from coordinate 49,484 downwards.
CACCTGCATAAAAATCAAACTCCAACTGAATTTCCCCTCCTTCCATCCGTGGAGAATCATATTCTTTGCTAAATTTGCGCCATGAATTACAGTGAGATCTTCCCCAAAATCATTTCCCATGCCAAGGAGTATGGCTTTGTGTTTCCCTCTTCTGAGATTTACGACGGTTTGGGCGCCGTATATGATTACGGTCCGCGGGGAGTCGAGCTGAAAAATAACATCAAAGACATTTGGTGGCGGGCCATGGTGCAGATGAATGAAAATATCGTGGGATTGGATTCTGCCATTCTCATGCACCCCAAAATCTGGAAGGCCTCGGGTCACGTGGATGCATTCAACGATCCCCTGATCGACAACAAAGACTCCAAAAAACGCTACCGCGCCGACGTGCTGATTGAGGAATACATTGAGAAAATCCGCGCCAAAATCACCAAAGAGGTGGTAAAAGCCGCTCAGCGATTCCAGGATTTTGACGAGCAAATGTACCTCAAAACCAATCCAAGGGTGATGGGCTACCAGGAGCAGATCGACACCATCAATCAGCGCATGAAGAAAGCTCTGGAGCAGAATGACATGGGCGAAATGCGGCAGATCATTGTGGATCTGGAAATTGCCTGTCCAATTTCAGGTTCACGCAACTGGACGGAGGTAAAGCAATTCAACCTCATGTTCAAGACCTCCCTGGGAGCAGTGGCCGAAGAAGCAGTTGACCTTTACCTGCGTCCTGAAACGGCTCAGGGGATTTTTGTCAACTTTCTGAACGTGCAAAAAACCACCCGTCAGAAGATTCCCTTTGGAATTGCCCAGATTGGAAAGGCTTTCAGAAACGAAATTGTGGCCCGTCAGTTTATTTTCCGCATGCGCGAATTCGAGCAGATGGAAATGCAGTACTTCGTACGCCCGGGTTCGCAAAAGGAGTGGTACGAGCACTGGAAAGCCCTGCGCATGGAATGGCACAAAAAGCTGGGCCTGCAGGTGGGACGCCTGCAATACCACGATCACCTCAAGGTGGCGCACTACGCAGACGCTGCGGTGGACATTGAATTTGAATTCCCATTTGGCACCAAAGAACTGGAAGGGATTCACTCCCGCACTGACTTTGACCTGGGTCGCCACGAAGAATTTTCCGGCAAAAAACTCCGTTATTTTGATCCTGACCTGAACGAAAGCTACGTTCCCTACGTGGTGGAAACCTCCGTGGGACTCGACCGTACCTTCCTGGCTCACCTGTGCAATGCCTATCATGAGGAAGAAGTGGAAGGTGCGTTGCGGGTGGTGCTCAGGCTGAATCCTGTGCTGGCGCCAACCAAGGTTGCGATTCTGCCTGTAGTGGCCAAAGATGGCCTGCCCGAGGTGGGACGCAGGATTTTTGATGATCTGAAATTCGAATTCCGTTGTGAATACGACGAAAAGGATTCCATTGGGAAACGTTACCGTCGCCATGACGCCATTGGAACTCCCTGGGCCGTTGCCGTGGACCACGACACCTTGAAAGACGACAGCGTTACCATCCGTGACCGCGACACCATGGCCCAGGACCGGGTCAGCATTTCCAAAATCGCTGACTATGTCAACGAAAGACTTAAGGTGCGCAACGTGCTGTAAGCCCTGAATTTGGCTGGCCTGAAAGACATTATTTTCCGAAAAACTTCCCACGGGGAGCATTTCAATTCCCTCGACGGATTGCGGGGCATGGCTGTGATTTTCGTGATGCTGAGTCATGCCAGTATTTCAGGGCTGAGGTTTGCCCCCTGGCTGGATTTCAGCGGATCGGGAAAATATGGGGTGTACCTGTTTTTCATCCTGTCCAGCTACCTGCTTGATCGTCAGATCATTATTGCCCTGCGGGAAGGATATGCCAGTACGGGATTCTGGGCCAATTATTTTGTGCGCCGTTTTTTGCGCATTTTCCCCTTGTATGTGGCTGTGCTGGTGATCAATTATCTGCTGACCCAAAATCAGTTTCCCCACAAAATCGAACTGAGCGGAGCCCAACTCTGGCGGCATATTTTTTTGCAGGAAGGTGTTTCTGTGTTTTGGTCCATTCCCGTGGAATTCAAATATTACTTTGTAAGCCCGCTGCTGGTGGTCTTTTACGACAAGGTCCTGAAGTGGAATATTCCGCTCATGCTGGGCACCGCAGGAGCGATCATTCTGGGCAGTGTGCTGGCCAATCGCATGCTGGATCTGGGTCCGGTTTCGCTGATCAAATTTCTTCCCATCTTTCTTTTCGGGACTTTGCTGGCCCTTGTGGATGTGCTGGCCCATGAAAAATTAAAAAATCTCGATCGCACCCGAAAGACCCTGCTGGAGATGATCAGTCTGGGAGCGCTGTCCGGGGTGGCTTTGCTGATTCCCCCCTTATTTATGGCGGTCACGGGCAGGGAAATCAGGCTGGATTTTTTCCATAACTGGTTTTTACTTTTCGCGGCTTTGTGGACCGTCTTTATCTTTTGTTTTAAGTACGGAAGAGGTTGGATCAGCCGGGTTCTTTCCTTTGACGGACTGCGGATTTTCGGGGTCTTCAGTTTCAGTTTATACCTGGTTCATCTGCCCGTTTTGAGCTGGGTTGGAACCTTCAATCTGGCCTCCAATTCGATGAAAACTTTGGTTTTCTTCGGAATTAGCCTTATTTTTTCACTCCTGATTTACATTTTGGTCGAGCGCCCATTGTCATTGATCAAGGTTAAATACGAGAAAAAAAGCGCTTAAAAATCAGGTTTCCAACGACCAAATGAGGCATGGTTTCACCATATCGCTTCTTCTCTTTTTGTGCCTGATTTCCCAGGCCCAAACCACCCGCATGTACCTTTGTGCAGGCCAGTCCAATGCGAAAGGCAGAGGGAATATGGCCTTGTCGATCACTCCACCTGCGGGTACTGCCTTTGAGTACAGTTTTGAGGGGGATTCTTTGCTTCCCCTGGCAGATCCTGTGGGAGAAGATTTCTGGGGATTTCAGGAAGCAACGGACGGAAGCATCTGGCCAGCCTTTGCCTCCCGCTATCACGACCTTTCAGGTCGCAATCTGGTGATTGTGCCTGCGGCCAAGGGGGGGACTGTTTTGCACCCCAATTCCTGGGGTGCGGCCGTCTGGGGTAACCCGGGCACCCTTTTCAACCGGGCCCAATCCAAAACACATGCAGCCGAAGATTACACGGGCCTGCAACTGGACGGGGTGATCTGGCTGCAGGGAGAAAATGACGGTGTTTCACTGAATTGGGGACTCATTTCGCAAAAGGATTATGAGCAGCAACTGAAAGAGATGATTGGGCGCTTTCGGGACGAATTTGGTTGCGACCTCAATTTTTACATCATTCAGACGGGTTTGTGGGATGGTTACCTGGATTCAGGCTTTGTGGCGATTCGCAATGCCCAGGCCAATGTGGCGGCTGCAGATTTTCGCACCTGGGTGGTTTATGACAGCACGGTCTATTTTCCCAACATGGGCTACATGACCGACCCGGTCCATTATAATCAAAAAGGACTGAACAGGATCGGCCTGAGCATCGCGCGACGCATCCATGACATTGAGTCCACTCCCCTTATTCAGATCGACAGCCTTGGCTTTGCCGAAATTTGCGCAGGCGAACAATTCACCAATCATGTAACCCCCAATCCCTATTTTGCCCAGTATGTCTGGTCGAATGGTGATACGGGCCTGACTGCTCATTTTACCCAAAGCGGGCCTGTTTTTGTGACGGGAATTGATTCCTCGGGATGTGACCATGTGCGCTCAGACACTCTTTTTCTGACCGTTCATCCCCTGCCGCCCACTCCTGTCATCACCACCTCCACGGGCGATACCTCAATTTGCTTTGGGGACACTTTGACCCTTTATGCGCCATCAGGGTATGCTTCCTATGCCTGGAATTCAGGATTTACGGGGCTAAGTTTCCCCACCGTTCTCACCCACGACTGGTCACTGACCGTCTCAGATAATTTTGGCTGCGAAAGCCAGCCTGCGGATACCCTGCATACCCTGGCGGTGGCCCTGCCGACCAAACCCAGCCTGAGTTTCACCCGCGACAGCCTTTGTCTGGGTGACAGTGTGGTGCTGGAAGCTCCTGGTGGATATTCAGGTTATCATTGGAATGACGGGGAGCTCTCTCAGGAAGATACAGTGTGGGCGGGGGGAGATTATTTCTTCCAGGTGGAAGACATGTACGGGTGCCTCAGTCCCAATTCTGATACCTTGTCTGTGACTCAACTGGCGCTGCCCGCGAAGCCCATTCTTTCGCAGTACAACGACACCACCCTCTGTTTGCACGACTCCATGCAGGTATTTGCGCCAGGTGGATTTGCCCAATATCACTGGATCAATCAAAATAATAATCAGTCTGTATGGGTGACTCAGCCTGAAATGGTGTCGGCGCGGGTGATCGACCAATTTGGCTGCCGCAGTCCGTATTCTGACACGATCAGCATTACAAAATATGCACCTGTGCCTGAGCCACAGATTTCCCTTTCAGGCGACAGCCTCTTTTGTGACGGGGATTCTGTGATTCTTTCAGGACCGTCAGGCTATGCAGTTTATGATTGGTCCAATGGAAATTCCACCCAAAATAATACGATCAAGGTTTCGGGTAATTTCCAATTGGTGGTGACGGACAACCTGGGTTGCTACAGTGAGCCTTCTGATACCCAGGTCACGATTGCCATTCCTTTGCCCGCCAAACCCAGCCTCAGTTTCACGCTCGACAGCCTTTGTCTGGGTGACAGTGTGGTGCTGGAAGCGCCAGGTGGATTTGCGGGCTATCATTGGAACGATGGCATACTTTCTCAGGAAGACACGGTCTGGACGGGAGGAGATTACTTCTTTCAGGTGGAAGACATTTACGGCTGCCTCAGTCCCAATTCTGATACCTTGTCTGTTACTCAACTGGCGCTGCCCGCGAAGCCAATTCTTTCCCAATACAACGACACCACCCTCTGTTCGCACGACTCTATGCAGGTATTTGCGCCGGGTGGATTTGCTCAATATCACTGGATCAATCAAAATAATATTCAGTCCGTTTGGGTGAATCAGCCAGAAATGGTGTCTGCGCGGGTGATTGACCAATATGGCTGCCGCAGTCCGTATTCTGACACGATCAGCATTACAAAATATGCGCCTGTGCCTGAGCCACAGATTTCCCTTTCAGGCGACAGCCTCTTTTGTGATGGAGATTCTGTGATTCTTTCAGGACCGTCAGGCTATGCAGTTTATGATTGGTCCAATGGAAATTCCACCCAAAATAATACGATCAAGGTTTCGGGTAATTTCCAACTGGTGGTGACGGACAGCCTGGGCTGTTACAGTACTCCTTCCCGCTGGGTACCCATCGTGGTCTGGACTTTACCTCCCTCCCCCACCCTTTCCACCTCGACGGGCGACACCCTGATTTGCTCGGGCGATACGTTGGCACTCATTGCCAATAACGGCTACGACGATTATCTGTGGAATACTTCAGAATCAGGCAAGATCATTGAAACCACGATTTCCCAGGCATTTTATGTGGTGGGATTTGATTCCAATGGTTGTGCCAGCCCGGCTTCAAATCCGCTTATTACCAATGCAGTGCCCACTCCGGCCAAACCTGTGCTGACTTACCAGAAAGACAGCATCTGTGCAGGCGACAGTCTGGTGTTGGAGGCGCCTTCGGGATTTGCAGCAGTACATTGGAGCGATGGCAATCCGTTTTTACATGACACCATCTGGTCGGCAGGTGATTATTTTATCTCGGTGGAAAATTCTTTTGGGTGCGTGAGCGAAAATTCTGACACCCTCACGGTTACAGTTCTGAATCTGCCGGTCAAACCCATTCTTTCCCAGTACAACGACACCTCTCTTTGTTCCTATGATTCACTTTGGATTGCTGCGCCAATGGGTTGGAATGCCTATCACTGGATCAATCAGGCCCAAAGTCAAAGCCAGGTGGTTACTGCGAATGGAAGTTATGCTGCGCGGGTGATTGATAATTTTGGGTGTCGCAGTCCGTACTCAGATACGGTGCAAATCAGCTTTTTTGCCCCCATTCCCAAGCCGCAATTTACCTTTTCCAACGATACCACCCTGTGCCAGGGTGACAGTGTGGTGATCAGTGCCCCGCCTGGTTACGCGAATTACACCTGGTCCAACGGCTCAACCCAACCTGCGATTACGCTCTCCTCGCCCGGCTCCTTTCAGGTACAACTGGCAGATGCCAACGGCTGCATCAGCCCATTGTCGAGGATGGTGCCGGTGGTGGTAAATCCTTTGCCAGGGCAGCCCTGGCTGTTTACCAGTACGGGTGACACCCTGATTTGTGCTGGAGACACCCTGGGATTGTATGGTCCGGGTAGCTATGCGGGATACATTTGGAATAACGGAGCCACTTCCCAGCAGATCAATGTAACCCAAAGCGGCAGTTTCAATATCTCGGTCATCGACGGGAATGGATGTGTCAGCCCGCCTTCGGCGGCTGTGAATACCCAGGCTGTGCCCCGCCCGGCCAAACCTCAAATGGCATTTCAGGGAAATGACTCTCTCTGTCTGGGCGACAGCGTGGTGCTGCTGGCCCCGGCGGGCTTCGCCGCGGTGCACTGGAGCGACGGCAACGGAGCGTTGCAGATTACTGATACCGTGCGCAGCGCGGGCAATTATTACTTCAGTCTGGAAAATCAGTATGGCTGTGTGAGCTCCAATTCTGACACCCTGAATGTGACCGTGCTGGCTCTGCCGCCCAAGGCAGTATTAAATCAATCCAGCGACACCACCATTTGCCCCCACGATTACCTGCTGCTGTATGGCCCGTCCGGCTATCCCAATTATTACTGGTATAACGGCGCCACTACAGGCAGTATGATGGTAAATACGCCTGGAAATTACGCGGTGCGGGTCATTGACCAGTTTGGTTGCCGCAGTCCCTGGTCAGATACGATCCAGTTGTCTTTGTACGCCCCCATTCCCAAGCCCCAACTGGCTCTGACCGGAGACACCCTCTTTTGCGACGGAGATTCTGTTTTGCTGGCAGCGCCGGGTGGTTTTGCGGGATACGCCTGGTCCAATGGTGACCAGACTCAGGGCAGCCTGATTAAGACTACTGGAATTTATTCTGTAGTGGTGACAGATTCGCTGGGTTGTCACAGTCCTGCGTCGCGGCAGGTTCCAGTGGTGGTGTGGAGCCTACCTCCTCAGCCCGTGGTCAGTCCTGTTTCCCCGATTGGGATTTGTACGGGACAGAGCATTACCCTGAATGCGCCTGCGGGTTATGCGGGTTACGCCTGGACCAATGGCAGTACTCAATCCACCCTGACGGTCAGTTCGCCTGGTACCTGGCAGGTGACAGTTACGGATGGAAATGGCTGTGTTAGTGCACTTTCAGACACAGTGTTGGTTTACAATCATACCCCATTGCCCCAGCCCTGGTTTGCCATCATTGGCGACACCATTCTTTGTCAGGGAGAAAAGGTGATCCTGGCGGCGCCGGGGGGATATGCCCAGTACCACTGGTCCAACGGGACGCCCTGGTACAGGGATACGGTCACCACTTCGGGTATTTATTCGCTGGTGGTGGAGGACATTTTTGGGTGCCAGAGCCCGCCCTCTCAATCCGTGCAGGTGGTGGTGAATCCGCTGCCTCCTCAACCCCTGGCGATCGCAAACGGCCCCACGTCCGTTTGTCAGGGAGATACGGTCTGGCTGCAGGCCAGTCCGGGGGGGTACCCGGTGTACAACTGGAACGCAGGACACTTTGGGCAAGCGGTGGGTGTCACCCAAAGCGGGCCTTACAGTGTGTTTGTGGTGGATGTGAATGGCTGTGCCAGTCCTCCCTCCAACACGATTCAGGTGCAGATGAATCAGGTGCCACCTACGCCAACCATTATTTACCAGGGCCAGGGAGTGCTGATCTGCACCCAAACGGGCAACAGCTATCAATGGTTCCTGAACGGACAGCCATTGGCTGGACAGACCAACCAGACGGTGCAAATCTCAGGAGGCGGAGCCTACCAGGTGGTGGTCTATTGGGGTGGATGTCCGTCGGATGCGTCGGCACCTGGCTTTCTGTGGGCCAGGACGAGGTGATTCAGGTCTGGATTTCAGTCTGTATCCCAATCCCAGCGGGGGCAGATTTCACTGGCTTTTCGGTGCCCGAACGAAAGGGCTGGTTGATGGTGGTGGATCTGCACGGGAAAATATTGCTGGAAGCGATTTGATGGCGGGTGAAAGCAGGCGCGAACTGAATCTGGATCTGGCCGAAGGCCTGTATTTTATCAGGCTCCGGTGTGGGAGAAAATTGGCTGTCCAGGCCCTTCCAAATCATTCACTAAAATCAGTACTTTTGCTATCCCACAAGGCTTTATGGGAATCAAATTGGGAAAGTTGAAAAGAATTCTGCTGTTCAGTCTGCTTTTTTTGCCGTTTCTGGGTATGGCCCAAACCACCCGGATGTTCTTGGTAGCCGGACAAAGCAATTGCCGGGCATGGCGATTCACTCTCCTCCCCATTCCCTTCCGGCACTGCCTGGGATTATAACTACACGCTGGACTCACCTTTTCCCTGAAAGACCCGGCGGGCTTCGACGAACTTGGCTTTCAGCAAGCCTTTTACGGGCAGCGCCTGGCCTCCATTTGCAAAGGAATTTCATGCCATCTCAGGTGACACGGTGATCATTGTACAGGCTGCGAGAGGTGGTTCGAATCTGGTGCTGAGCGGCTGGGGATCGAATGGATTCCTGCACAGCTATTCCTGCATCAAGGCCCGGGCAGCCATTAATAAGACGGGAGTGAACCTCTCAGGAGTGATCTGGTTGCAGGGTGAAGCAGATGCCACCAATCTCAATCAGGGTTTTATTAACCAACAGGATTACGAGCAGGAATTACAATGGGTGATTCAAACCTATCGTGACAGCTTTGCCTGCGACCTGCCCTTCTACATTATCCAGACTGGTCTCAATGCTTCCCAGCCCGATTCAGGCTTTCTGGCGGTCAGGCAATTTCAACGAAATGTGGCCAATGCAGACTGGAATGTGAACATTGTTTACGACAGCACAGATAAATTTATCGCCAAGGGATGGATGACGGACGGGGTGCATTATAATCAGACCGGGTATAATGACATTGGCACGGACATCGCTCACGTGATCAACCGCCTCATTCATCGCCCCCGCGTCCATCTGGATTCGGTGGGGTTTGCAGCTTACTGTCCGGGAAGTGTGCCGCCCATCAGCACCACGCTGGCAGGTGCTCAATATCACTGGAATACAGGTGCCACCACTCCCACCCTGACGCCACAGTTTACCGGGTCCTACTGGTGCGACGTCACGGATATCAACGGATGCGGAGGCACATACCGTACGGATACCCTATTTCTGAGTATTTTACCCGGACCGCCCAAACCTTTGCTGGTTCCCATTGGCAGCACCAATCTTTGTCAGGGGCAAAAGCTGATCATGACCAGTAACGGAGGCTACTCGGCTTATAATTGGTCGGATGGAAATCCCTGGCAACGGGATACGGTTTACACCAGCGGCGACTACTGGCTGACGGCCACGGGAAGTAACGGGTGCGAAAGCCCCCCTTCAGATACGGTCACGGTGGTTTTCAATCCACTGCCGCCCCAACCCACGGTAACAGCCCTCGGGCCGACTTCGGTCTGTGAGGGTGACACGGTCTGGCTGCAAGCCAGCCCGGCCGGGTACCCGATTTACAACTGGAACGGAGGCAATTTTGGCACCACCATCCCGGTGACTCAGTCGGGAACCTATTCGGTTTTCATCGTGGACAATAATTACTGTCACAGTTTTCCGGCGGGGGGAGTTGGAGTTACCGTGTCGCAGGTGCCGCCCCAGCCCACCATTTCGTATCTGGGCCAAAACCAACTGAAGTGTATGGTGCAGGGCGACAGCTACGTATGGCTTGAAAGCAATGTGCCGGTGGCCGGGCAAAACGGACAGATTCTAAACATCACTTCGACGGGAGTTTACCGGGTAATCGTTTTCTACGGAGCCTGTCCCTCGGACACTTCTTTACCCTTTTCACTGGTGGGAATAGAAGATGGTGATTTCACTGAATTGACCCAGATATTCCCCAATCCAAATCAGGGAAGGTTCTCAGTGGAAAATAATAACGCCCGGGGAAAAGCCTGGAAATTCTCTTTGTGGGACGGACAGGGAAGGAAAGTTTGGGAGAGATCTGCAACTACGTGGACGGGAAAAATGGAATTTGCCCCTGGTTTACCCGCCGGACTTTACTGGCTGGAAACCGATTTCAATGGCATTCCCCAACGAAATAAACTCCTGATTCAGGATTGAAAATACTTCCTGACGGTTTCTGCTACCCTGCTTAATTCTGATTCGCTAATGCCCGTGGAGGAAGGTAGACTGAGGGAATTTTCATAGATACGAAGCGAATTATCCTGATTTTGCAGGTAAAGACAATCCCGGTACATGGGCTGGCGGTTGAGGGGCACCCATAATTTGCGGGCCTGGATCTGGTGGTGGTAGAGATAATCTTCCAACTGGCGGGCTGCGGGAGTCTGAAGGGTAAACATCCAGAAATTACCCCCCGAGACCGCCAAAGGTGGCATTTCCACCTGGTCCAGATCAGAAAAAGCTTCGCGGTAGTGACGGTCCACGGCGGCTTTGGACTGCAAAAACTCTTCCATGCGCTCCAACTGGGCCAGACCGAGGGCGGCGGCCAGGGAAGTCATGCGGTAATTATAGCCGATGGCATCGTGGAGGTACTCGTCGGGATGGATGCGGGCCTGGGTGGCCAGGTGCCTGACTTTTGCGGCCAGGGCCGCATTTTGGGTCAGTACGGCACCGCCTCCGCCGGTGGTCATGATCTTGTTTCCGTTGAAACTGAGGGCTCCCAGGAGCCCGAAGGTGCCTGCGTGGCGGCCGTCCTGACGGCTGCCCATTGCCTCCGCGGCATCTTCCACCAACGGAATCTGATATGCTTCCGACAACTCCACCCACCGTTCCATTTCCCCCAGATAACCAAGGACATGCACAGGCATGAGGGCCGCCAGCCGCTTACCCGATTCCAGGTGATAACAATTTCCCTCCCTGAGCTCTGTTTTTTCCCGCAAAAATGACTCCACCAAATCCAGATCCGTTTGCCAGTCGCGGGTACGGATGTCCACCAGCAGGGGTTGGGCACCCGTGTAGCGAATGGCATTGGCGGAGGCAATGAAGGTGAGGTTGGGCAGGAGGACCAGTTCCCCGGGCTGAACCCCGGCCACCAGTAAGGCCAGATGGAGAGCCGAAGTACCCGACTGGGTGGCAATGGCAAAGCGGGATCCGCAATACGCTGCAAGTTTCTCTTCGAATTCTTCTACCGCCGGACCCGCAGAGGAAACCCAACCTGCTTCCAGCCATTTGGAGACCGATCTCTGCTCGGCCTCACCCAGATTGGGAACCGTAAGGGGGATGAACTCAGGAGTTTCCATAGCGGGCAGCAAAGGGTTCGGTCACCAGGCCCGAAGTCATCAGTTTGTGGATTTCCTCCACTCCCCCGGGCACGGTGCGAATCAGTTTGAAGTTGAGTTCGTGGCGAATGCGGGAAAAGTCCACTTTGTAGTTGCGGTTGTCGCCTCCCGTTCCTTCCTGATAAGAAACTTTCAGGCCAGGAACCCAATGCCTCACTTCATCCACGATCATTTCTTTGGTGTAATTCTCTTCTGAATCACCCACATTGAAGACCTTGCCCTGCATGGCTTCAGGTCCATAGCCCAGCACGGTGCCGACCGCGCGGGCCAGGTCATAGGCATGGGCATAAGGCCGCCAAAGGTCTTTGCCAAAGACCTGCACCCCCTGTCCTAGGGAGAAGTCGCGGGTAAAATGATTGACCGTAAGGTCGAAACGGAGGCGGGGAGAGAAGCCGTAGGCGGTGGCAAAGCGCAGCAGGGTTACGGCAGGCCCGGTTTTCTGGCTAAGGAGGTATTCTTCAAAACCCACTTTGAGGCGGGCATACAGAGACTGTGGCTGCAGGGGAGCATCTTCATTCAGCAACTGTCCATCTTCCATGAGTCCGTAGTTGGAGCAGGTGGAAGCAAACACGAAGTGTTTGATGCCCGCATCCGCGGCCAGTTGATACAGCTGTTCTGAGGCCTGGCGATTGACTTCTTCCGCCTCGGCAGGGAAATTTTTACAGGCTGGATCACCCACGATGGCTGCCAGGTGGACCACTGCCTGGATATTTTCCAGGGCCTGACGGGTGACCACAGGATCACGCAGGTCGCCGCGGACAAAGTCGAAATTGGGGTGCATGGAGATTTCCACCAGGGAATCCCCCCCGAATTTGAGGCTGTCGAGGCCGCGCACCAGCCAACCTGATTCGAGCATTACCCGGCAAAGCCATGATCCTATGTAGCCTGCGCCTCCTGTGATTAAGACTGTTGGTTGCATCTGGACAGTTTACGGTTTACGGTTTACAGTTTTTTGCAGTGTAGTGGTTGGTGGTTGTTGGTTGTTAGTTCCGAATGCTAAAGTCGCTGATAGCTGATAGCTGCCCCGAATGCTTTCGGGGGCTGATAGCTAACAGCTATTTATTCATCAGGGCTTCGATTTCGTCGGTTTCGATGGGGATGTGGGCCATGAGGTCTTCGTTGCCATTGGGGGTGAGAAGGATGTCGTTCTCGATGCGGACGCCCAGGTTTTCTTCCAGGATGTAGATGCCGGGTTCGCAGGTGAAGACCATGCCCGCCTGGAAGGGCTCGTAACGGTGGAGGATGTCGTGGGTATCGAGGCCGAGGGAATGGGAAGTGCCGTGCATGAAATACTTTTTGTAGGCAGGCCAGGCAGGATCTTCTTTCTCCACTTCGTCTTTGGTCAGGAGTCCGAGGCCGAGGAGTTCGGAGGTCATCATCTTGCCGACTTCGACATGGTACTCGTCCATGAGGGTGCCGGGTACGAGCATTTCACTGGCTCCCCTGAATACCCGCAGGCAGGCATTGTACACTTCCTTCTGGCGTTTGGTGAAGCGTCCGTTGACAGGGATGGTGCGGGTGAGGTCGGAGGCATAATTGCCATACTCTGCGCCAAAATCCATGAGCAGGAGGTCGCCGTCTTTGCATTTTTTGTCGTTGAGGATGTAATGGAGGACACAGGCGCTGCGGCCCGAGGCAATGATGCTGGTATAGGCAGGTCCACGGGAACGGTGGCGGATAAATTCGTGCAGGATTTCGGCTTCCACTTCGTACTCGGCCACTCCGGGACGCACAAAATCGAGCACCCGGCGAAAGGCTTTTTCGGTGATGCTGCAGGCTACTTTGATCTGCTGAAGTTCTTCGGGATGCTTGATGGCACGGAGGCGGGTCAGGATTTTGGAGGCCGAATGGATGCCATGGGCAGGCCATTCGTGGCGCAGCTTTTCGGCAAAGCGGCGGGAGGCGCTCCAGTTGTTGAAGCTGTGGCGCTGGTGTTCGTCGAAATCGAGGTAGATGCCTTCGGCATAAGGCAGGATGGCCAGCAGGGTGGTTTCGAGGTCGGGATAATATTTGATCTGGCGAATGCCAGAGGCGTGCTCGGCTTCTTTTTTGGAATACTTCCACCCTTCCCAGATCTGGATCTGCTCGTTGGTTTCACGCACAAAGAGCATTTCTTTCCACTCGGGCTTGGGTGCATCGGGAAAGAGGATCAGGGCGCACTCTTCCTGGTCGATGCCGGAGAGGTAGTACATGGAGCTGTTTTGGCGGAAATTGTAGTGGGCATCCGCGTTGGAATGGATGAGGTCGTTGGAGAAGAAGATGGCCATGTGGCCGGGTTTGACCTTTTTGGCGAAGTTTTCGCGGTTGCGGATAAAGAGGTCTTTGGAGGGAGCAGTGTATTTCATGGGCGAAATTTAGGGAAATTTTTCGGATTGGGGGGTGTGGGTGGTTGGGGGTTAGTGGTTGGTGGTCGTTGGAAGTTAATAAAAACACAGAGGCCACAGAGCCAGTTGGAGTGGTCAGGAGGTTTATTTGGAAGCTTCCGCTTCTGTGGGAAGTTTTAACACAAAGGTCACGAAGGTTCGCGGAGGACACGAAGGACTTTTGGGGGTGGAAGCTTCCACTTGTGTATTTTTTTAAAACACAGAGCCACATGCCAAGGGCACTCCTATGGAGGAGTCAATTGGAGTGGTCAGGAGGTTTATTTGAAAGCTTCCGCTTTGGGGGAAGTTTTAACACAAAGACTCATGCCAAGGGCACTCCTTTGGAGAAGGGCACAAAGGGTTTTGGAAGTTTCCTTGGAAGCTTCCGCTTTGGGGTGTTTTTTAACACAGGGCACAGAGTCAGGAATAGTCGCCAAGAGGTTTTTTGATGAAAAGCTATCGCTTTTTGGGGGTGATTTAACACAAAGTTCACCAAGTTACCCAAAGGACACAAAGTTTTGGGTGTTTTGAGGGAAAGCTTCCGCTTTTAGGGTGTTTTTTTACCACGGAGGACACAGAGGGCCACAGAGAATCAGTTGGTTAGGATTTTTTTTAGGGAAAGCTTTTGCTTTTCTGAAGGTCTGGTCAAGGGCTCCATTTCATGCTGCTTTTTTTCAGTTCTATTGTGGGGGTTCCCCCACCTGTGCGTGAGGGGGCTGGAGGGCGCCCGCTACTGCGGCGGGCGGTCGGGGCGCGGTCTGCGGTAAGCAGGGCGCCCCGACGGACGGAGGAACCCCGAGGGTCGAGTCTTCGACCCACTTTTGGGAGGATTTGGAGCACCTGAGATCATTCTTGATGGCTAAATCAGATGGCTATTTTTGAAGTGGATTCAATAAGAGCCTTAATATTCTTACCAGAAAGCAGCAAGGTAAATACCCCAACCCACACAAAACCTGTGGCCACTTTTGAGAAGTTGCGCCGCACCACCCCGGCAGGGTGGAAGGCATGACCAAATTTTACGGCGGCACCCTGCTCATAACCGAGGAGACCCTGAGCCGGCTGGCCAATCCGGGGGAATTCAATCTGCGCATGATGGACAAGGTGCGGGCCAAAGGCAAAGACCATCCCGTGGTCATTTACGAAGTGATTGACGGAGATTTGCCCGCAGAGCGCCAGCTCAAGCTGCAAACCCACGACTCCTTTGAGCGGGGCGTGGAGTTCTATCTTTCCTCTCAGTTTGAAGCCGCCAAAGTGGCATTCAGGGAGGTTTTAAAGGTGTTCCCCGACCCGGCCGCCAGTCTGTATATTACCCGCTGCAACCGTTTTCTCACCTACGGCCTCCCCGAGGCCTGGGATGGGGTGACGGAGATGCCTCATAAGTAGGGGAGAGACTCCCCCGCTCACTAAAGGTTTTTGGGTTAATCAAGCGGAATGCCTGGGCTTTGATGTTATTGATTTCTGCTTTTATATGCTCTCTATAAATTCCGTAAAAGTCTTGTTCTTAAAAACAGCTTCTTCCTTTGACATGCCAATAAAAGGCATTTCGTAAATATCTCCTGTGCTTTTCTCTATTGCAAAAGCGGTATCACCTCCATCAGAACCAAAAATAAAAAACTCAGGGGCAAACTCTTCTACATTGTATTCCTTATTCAGTTGCACCATATCAGTCAGCGCCCATAAAAGAATATTCTTCTCGTCTGTGCTAATATCCGCACCATTTGTTTCCTTAAAGAAATCTATAAACCCGTTAGGCAAACTAAAATCTATCTGTTTTAACAAGGTTTCTATTTCCTGTGTTGTTGGTGCTGTATTTCTGTCTATTGTTGCCATTGATATATTATTTAGTGCTTCGCATTAACGCATTCCAAAAGTTAGTGTATTGGGCATGTTGCGATGGTGTCAAGAAAATTTTGTTTGAAAGGTCTGTTGGACTACCGCCAAATTTTACTGGATGTATTTCGTGTATTTGCAACCCTTTAAACATTTCAGGTTTTGCTCTACGCATAGCGGCATTTGTTGAATTTGCTAAATTTCGTGCTGATGTGGTTTCTGCGCCTTCCAGTAATCTAAGCGTCCCAGTTGGTTTTATTCCCCCTGCCGGGTAACCTTTCCAATTAAATACAGAGAATGAACCTTCTGCAAAGCTCGTACCTCCCTTAGCGGCATCTATTATATTTCATCATTAACTGCGAATACAATGAAATCATGTTGCTCATTCTTATTGTGTTCCTTAGTTAATTTTGTTTGACTTTCAATGAACATATCTGGAATATGTGCATTGCTATTTGTCACAACATCATCCAATAATTCCTCCTCTACTTCTGTAGGATAATTTAAGTAATAAGCAGTTAATAGAATTTTGTTTGACTTCAAATTAACGTCCATATATATTCTATTTAGATTATTTGTTATTTTGAATGCTAGAAACCTAAGCACTATTAGGTACAACTCGAATTTTCTTTGTTCGTCTGTCATAATATTTATCTAAATGTTGTTGAATTCGGGTGAATAGGAACCACAGTAGAAGACTTTCCACCCTTAATTAAGAATTTATTAGTTGGTATTATAACACCATTATTATTATAATACCCTGTTACATTATTATACTGAACATAAGCCCTGTTTTGCCCAAGGTTCGTACTTAACACTATTGCTTCACCACTATTAGCTGCGTTAAGAACTCTTGTTGCATCATCAACACTATTTAAGTAACTGTTTGTACCTAATCTTGACCCACCGATTATATGTTCATCCACCTGCTTTTGAACTCTTAATTTATTAGAAATTATGCCATCTACCCCCTCAGAGGTTCCTCCACTCCTCGCTTCAACCCCCTCCATCTCAATCGGTACCTCCTCTGCAACAGAATTTACCTGCTCAATGGGTATCTCACCCTCTCCAGGTTTAATTTCGTTCCTGGTACTCTTGGGCAAATTAATCAATTCCGCAAACAACACAACGCTCGCTTCAGCTATTTTTCCTCCCAAAATTTTCCCTGCACCATAATTATTGCCTTTCCCAAGTTTTTCTACGACATCGATCATCCACTGGCAGCCAGTATTCCAACTTGGAATCCATATTCCAAGCAAAAACTTATAGATGCTCTCAGTAGAGCTGAAAGTTTCTTTCATCCCCTCGGCAATCTTGTCTAACAAAACCGGGCCTGGGCTAATTACAAGAATACCAATATTGATATAGGTCTCAACCAACCCATCTACCACTCCGCTGAAAAAGTCCGTTTGGTTGGTTTTAGTAGAATCAACAGAACCCTCAATCTTAGCCGTAATTGTAACAGTTTTTCCTTGAACTATTGGAATAGCTGCTTCAGCGGCCTTTGTTGCAGGACCAATAAGCCCATCCCCCCCACCCCCCGACGGATTCATCCCATCCACATCAAACTGCCCAATGGGATCATTGGCCGCATACACATACGGCGCCATAAACGGCATAGACAACGCCAACGGATCCACACTCACAAACCTACACGTCCAGGCTGCATAATACCGCGCGCCGTAGTAGTACAACCCCGATTCCTCATCCTTCTCCTTCCCGACATACCTGTACCGCTTCTTTGCAAAACTCCCAAAGCTCGTTTCACCGAAGGGAAAATATTCCTCCTTCGAAAACAAAGCTCCATTTACATCCAATGTCACGGATGAACTTCCAAGATGATCCTCCAAATTGTACTTTATCGTACCTGAAGTATCCGAAGTATAAGGCGTACCCGTCCTCCGCCGCGCAATGCGACTCCGTCCATCCATGATATGTAACTCCGTATGCTCGTAGGATTTAGTGTAAGTGGAAGGATCGATATCGTAAATGTGGTCCATTACGCCGTCCACATACACCGTTACCTGGGCATCACCACCTGATTTCCAGACTACTTTTTTGACCCTGTTGCCGCCAGCATCATACAGGTATTGCGCAATCCCGATAGATGCTTATCGGGATCGAAATCGAGCTTGAAGCACTTACATAAAAAGCCTGAAGCTGGTCGGAATGATCCCAGACATGGAAGCGACTGCTGCCTTCGGTGAGCATATTTCCGTTGGCATCGTAGGTGTAACTCTGGGTTGTACCGCCGTATTCAACCTGCGTGAGCAGGTTGCTGGTTTGGTAGGCCGTGCCGGGATTATTATTATAATCATTGAACCAACGGTTGAAGGTGGCGCCAGCTCCGCCGTTGTGGTTGAGGCGCAGGATATTTCCCAGTGCATCGTACTCGTAGGTGCGGGTGTAGGCGCGGGTATTGGTTTCAGAACCCGTGGAGTAAGGAGTAGCATCGTGGCTGAAGGGATTGGCATGGTCCCAGATTTTGATTTCTTCGCGACCTGTGGCGGTGAGCAGGCGATATAAGGGATCATAAGTAAAATCCCGGATCAGTGACCCGCTTCCGGCTACCCCCGCATTGGAGCTGGCGTCCACAGTTTGAATTATATTTCCATTCAAGTCATATTCATGCATCAGGTCCTGACGTACGGTTCCTGAATTATAGGCGTAGGTTATTTGCTGGCCGCTTTGTGAGATGGTAAATCCTTCGCTGCGGACCCGTTTCAATCTATAGTTCTGAGAATCGTAAGTATAACGCTGCATGATGCCATTGCCGTAGGCAATGAGGATACGCTGGCCTCTGGCATTGTAGGCAATTTCGGAGACATATTCTTCCGTAGTTGTAGTTACAGGATCGTACAATTTGATCTTCTGCAATCCTCCCGCATAATTATATTCAGGGATCAAGGTTTTGCGGTAGCTGGAGCCATCCATGTCTTCGGGCAGCAACATGCTCTTTACCCGGCCTAATGCATCATACACGATGTCTTCGGTCACATAGGCCGTGTCCAGGGAGGGAGGTGTGGTAGCAGACCAATCAGGACGATAAACGGTTCCGCCTGAAATAACGCTAAGAATATCGCTATCCTGAATGACTTGCCTGGACTTTTCCTTTGGCAATCCCCGAAAATCAAATTCTGGAAATTTCTGATACCCCGCCTCATCCCAATGTTCATAAAGCTGTCCTTTGAGATTGTCATTTTCAGGATTGCTCAATCCAGCCGAGTCCCCATAGGTCATTTCCTGGATCAGGAAAACGGAGGCCGAAGCATTATCACGCGCCCAAATCTTGGTGGGCCGCATGAGGGCATCCACGATGGAAACCGAGAAGGCTCCTTTTGCATCGCGGGTTTCCAGGGGACGGCCTGAGGCGTCAATCACGACCGTGCTGCTACCGCTTTCGAGGTGGGTGGTTTTGAGGGGCTGGTTGGCGAGGGAGTAAACGTGGGAGACCTGAATCCGGCCTTTGTAGTCGTAGGTTTTGAGAGCATTCCCCCTGATATCATACTCATACTTCAACTCATACCAATCCGCAGAGGTTTGCCCGTTGCGGTCGATCACAGAAATGGTCCGGCCCAGGTTGCTTTAAGGCTTTGTTCAAAGTATTGTTGAAAGTAAGGCGTTTTCTCATTTTTGTTCCTTAAGGGACGCTTTTGCTGCGTAGCAGTTGCGCGTTAAACAACAAAAGTTAATAATGAGGCTTGGGGGATAAATTATTCGCTATTGGTAGTGGCAGTGGCCTCTTTTCCTTTGTATCTGAACTTGCAATTCTCCACGTTTTGTTTTGCTTTATAAATAATTTCGAGAGAATTGGGAAGCCATTCATTTATTTCCTTTTTGGTCGAGGTGGAAGAAAAATCAACATAAATGGAGTGATTAATTATTTTATCGGGCATTAATGAAATAAAATGGTGAATCTGGTAATATTCTTTTCTTCCCATTGAGTGAGAAATCAAATAAGAGAAATAAAGTGATCTATTGCTCCATTCGATGGTAACATTCTCAGGTTCATTCCAATCGCCATTATCAGATTTTACCATTAAAGAGCTATCCCTTAAAATAATTTCCGGATCTCCAATTGGGTTTGAGATTAGGTCAAATTTTTTTTGATTAAATGATAGCATCTCACCCAATATGACTTCTCCCCTGTAAAAAATGTTATACAGGGGATGGTTTCGTTCAACTCCTAATGAGGGACAATTTAGGCAGGATGATTGAAATAATATTAAGCTAAATTCGTCCTCAAGAGTTACTTGTAATTCTCTATTTGTTGGCTGCAAATTGTCATTTACCTCCATAATCTGTTGGGGATCATAATGCCTTTCTTGGTTTGAGCAACTCCAACCAAGAAAAAGGCACAGAATAAATAGGAGAATAATCGTGAAATTTCTCATAAGGCTATTTCATTTTTTAATAAGGCAGTGAAATCCCCCTTTTGTTATTTGGCCAAACTCAACCTTTTTGATGTCGTAATCCATTCCACTTATAGGATTTATTCCATAAAATCCCTTGTCAAATGGATTGTAAAAATAAACCATATAATGGCCATCTCCATATTGGTTGCCTGGAAAATCATTTTGATATTTAGTCTCAATATCAAATCCAATAATAAACTGCCCTTCCTTGAGTTTTTTAATAGCATCTGGGTCTGAAATATCAGTGAATGTAAATGATTCCTTCCTTACCTTTATTCTGTCAATTAGCAGTTCGTTGTCGATTTCAAAGGATTTATTCAGCTTCTGATTGTCAAAGTAGTCGGCTCTCGTAGCTTTAGTTCTTGTCCAATTTTGGGATTTCTCATCACCTTGAGTTCTGCTAGTAAGTTGACTATCATTCATATTATCCTCTCTGAAAAGTTTTTGAGTAACTTTTTTTATGAAACCAGGGTTGTTTTGATCAATGGGATTTCCTCCATCTGGAATTACTTCTTCACCAATCAAGAGCATAATTTTACAAGAAGCCGCACAATTTCCCAATCCAAACTTCCACTGTTTTACAGCAATTTTTTCCTCAATTTTCTGCTGGAATTTATAAGCTCTTACCTGGTCAACTCCAGTCACTTCTGAACGAGTCTCAACAATAGTTTCCTTTAAAGCTTCCACCCATTTCCTATGAGAACTAGGTGTGGAAAGATTATTTACATCGGCCATAATCCTAGCCGTTTTAGCAGAAGTACTTGCTACATTTTGCACAGGTTTCTTTGCTGAAGCGGATTCAACAACAATCTCATCCTCCAACCCATCCAGATCAATCGCAATAATAGGCTTATTCCCAGCATACTGGTACGGCGTGTACCAGGGATAATCCCGAAAGAGCGGGTCCACCGAAATAAACCTGCACATCCAGGGAGCATAATAGCGCATCCCATAGTAATACAGCCCACTTTCTTCGTCCCGCTCCTTTCCCACAAAGCGGTACCGCTTGTAGCTGAAATCATGAAACGAACTTTCCCCAAATGGATAATATTCCTCTTGGGAGATTTTCGCACCCACATCATCCAGGGTCCAGGAGGAGTTTCCCAGGTGGTCTTCCAAGTTAAAGCGAATGGGCAAAGAAGTACTTCCTGTATAATTTGACTTGTATACAGAAAGAACTGCAATACGTTTCCTATCATCCATCACATGGATGTCATTGAATTCTTCTGTAACTGTATTCGATCCGTCGATCTCGTAAAGGTAGTCAATTACCCCGTCCAGATAAACGGTGACTTGCGTATTGGCAGAGCTTTTGCGTACTATCTTCTTGACACGGTTGCCGCCTGCATCATAGAGATATTGTGCATAAACCGAAGGTTCTGAAGTCCCTGCCTGGTTGTAAAAGGCGCGAAGTTGGTCGGCGTGGTCCCACTCGTATAAGCGGTTGGAACCTTCCTGGATCAGGTTGCCGTTGGCATCGTAGGTGTAATTGTAAACAGTACCCGCATATTTGACCTTGGATGCAAGATTGTCACTTGTGTATGCACTGCTGGGAGCAGTGTCGTAATCGTTGAAATAACGGTTCCAGGTACTTCCCACATTGGGAATATGCTGTAGCCGCAAAATGTTGCCCAGGGCGTCGTACTCATAGTTACGGGTGTAGGTATCCGTATTGCCCAAACTGGTATCATTGGGCGCAACAAAAGCAGGATCAGCGGATGAGAATCCGCCTGCTTCGCGCCCGGTTGCAGAAAGCAGGCGATACAAGGGATCATAGGAAAAATTCCGGATCAAACTTCCCGAACCACTTGCACCCGCGGTGTTAGTGTCTTCTTTGGTTTGGTAGATATTCCCGTTCAGATCATAATAATATTTTGTATCCTGAATGGCGGTGCCTGCTTGGTAGGCATAAGTAATGATACTTCCGCTTTGCGAATCCGTGTATTTCTCGGTTTTCATCCGTACAAGCCGGAAATTTTGATTGTCGTAAACGTAGCGCTGCATCAATTCGTTGCCATAGGCCACCATAAGTCGTTGGCCTTTTGCATTATACGAAATTCGTTCGACATAAAGTCTGACTGGGCTTGGGAAGGATTAAATGAAATGGCATCGGTTGCAAGTGAAAGCATCCCGCCCAAATTCATGACTTCAAAGAAACTTTCTCCGACTCAGTGACGATTTTCTAAGGCCAAAATTGAATTCATTTTCAATGAACTGATTATCAGTGGCGTTCCTTATAAGGAACAGGTTTTTGCAGGGTTTGCGTGGGTGGTGCACTGCAGGTGACGATTTCAGCGAATGAAATCGGGTCGATTTTCAAAGCATTGATTATCAGTGGTGTTCCTTATAAGGGACACGTTTTTCCAGTGTTTGCGTAGGCGGTGCAGGGCGCAGTGCTGCAGAGGGTCACGCCCGCCACGTTATTTTAATCTCTCCGGGTTTAATTTGAATAATCTAACCTCAGTTCGGGATAACTCCAAGTTCAGAAAAGTGTACAATTATTTGATTTTGTGACCTTTAGGTCTGGGAAAGTGCCCAATGATTCCCAAAAGGAACCTCCTAAGTTGTTGATGTCCGTCAATAAACAAAGAAGGTTACCATTTTGGAAGAGCAAATTATTAATATTTTCTGTGATATGGACGAGTTCTGGAAAGAATTTGAGCCTATATATCATCAACGGTTTCTCGCCTGCGAGGGCAAACGCCCCAATCGGAAAACGAGTTTGTCAATGGCTGAAATCATGACCATTTTGGCTTTTTTCCATGTCAAGGGCTTCCGCTGCTTTAAGCATTACTATATCGAATATGTTTCTGAGCACATGCGAGATCTGTTTCCTGATTTGGTGTCTTATTCGCGCTTCGTCGAACTTACTCCCCGGGCACTATTTCCCTTGATGTATTATCAACTTCTGGTCCAAAAAGCAGAACAGACGGGGATTGCCTACATTGATAGTACGACCCTGGCAGTCTGCAGGAATCAACGGATTCACAATCACAAGGTATTCAAAAACTTAGCTGATCGAGGGAAGAGCTCAATGGGGTGGTTTTATGGTTTCAAATTGCACCTGATCGTCAATGACCAGGGCGGTATTCTGGCATGGTGCCTTACTCCAGGCAATGTTTCGGATAAAGATGTTAAGACAGTGACCAGCCTGGCAAAGGGACTCCAGGGAAAGCTCTTCGCTGATAAAGGATACATATCCAGGAATCTTTTCGAGCCCTTATTCGAACAAGGGCTGCAACTCATCACCAAAATCCAAAAGAACATGAAAAATAAACTCATGCCCATGGTTGATCAGCTCTTGCTCCGCAAACGGGCCATCATAGAAACCATTATCGATCAGTTGAAAAACATCTCGCAAATTCAACATACACGGCACAGAAGCCCATTAAATTTCATGGTCAATATCACCGCCGGACTGGTGGCCTATGGATTCTACCCAAACAAACCTTCGGTAAGATTCGGACGAAATGAATTTTTACCGCTTGAGTTGTAAATTTATCCCGAACTCAGGTTAATCTATTCTTAGTTTTTGGATATTTAATGGCAAAATCTTTTCAATGAAATTTGTGAGTTGATTCTCAGAAAGAATATCCTCAAACAATAAATCATTTATTCTTATTGGCACAGAATGAAGCTTGTAATCTGGAATGACTTGTAAGAAGCTAGATTCTGATTGAATTTGAAGTTCTTTGATTCCATCCTTAACGAATAAGTTCTCACCACCCAAAAAGAAAGAATTTGAATCACTTCCTTTAAATTTATTTATGATAATTTTTTCAGCATTCAATTTTAAAAATGTAATCCTTTCGAAAACCAAAAACGATTTATCAATAAATTTTAGCTTTTCAGATGGGTTAATGGGATGTGTCGATACCCCAGCACAAATAATAAATACGATTACCAATTTCTCACTAAAACTAATGACTTTAAATTGAGATTCAAATGTATCAACCTCCTCAAGATAATTTGTGAATATTTTTTCCACCATAATTTATTTCTTTTTTAATTGAATTTCCATAATTGTTCCTTGTACAGGTGTTACACCGTCAGTATGAACATATCCCAAATTTGCAACACCCTCTTTCTTTCCAATTACCTCAAAATGCTCCATTCCCACAGCTTTACCTTCCCAAATTTTCTTAAAAAACTTATTGCTCATTGTTCCCCTAACAGTAACAGTACCCTCATCAACTAATGCAGGCGCAATTTCAGATAGAAATGGGGCCCTTGGATTATTGCACATTACTTCGTGAACAGATTTTGGCCCAAAGTGGTTATTGAAATTCTCTACGTTATCTTTTATCCCTGATAGAGCTTCTAGATCAAAATTTATATAACCTTCTGTTCCCTTTTTACCTCCCATTAAATCTACTTTTGTTTTTGAGGGTGAATTACCTTTGTTAGTTTTTGGGCTTCTATTTTTTACGGAGCCCCCTCTATTGGATGCTGTCCCATAATAAACATGTGTAAGGTAAATCCAATACAAAGGATCGGTAAGTGCCTGCTTCCATTGTTGCCCTAAACCTCCCCAAATTTTGCCATCTAAATATAACAAAGTAGATTCAGATAGTTTCCAATCGGCACCGTAATTATGTAATGCACCAGATATTTTTGTATAATCTCCAACATTTTCAACGAATTTATTTATTGCGGAAGGGTGAATTGTCCAATCATTTCTCCAAACATCATGTTGGAATATTCGGTTTCCGTCTACTACCTCATCCCTTATCAATTGAGTCCAAGCTGAATAGTAAAGGATTTCTCCATTGTCATCAACTGTTGGGGTTATTGTATATCTACCCACCTTTTGGGAATAGGCTGCCATATCATTGCCTCCAACATGGCCCATTTTCCAATGTAAATAATCAGTAGGGAAAATGCCCCCAAATTTAGAATAGAAATAAGTCTCATTATCATTTTGGAGCCCATCCAAATCTTTACCAATAATTGGCTTATTCCCCGCATACTGATACGGCGTGTACCACGGATAGCCCAGCGCCAACGGATCCACACTCACAAACCTACAAGTCCAGGCTGCATAATACCGCGCGCCGTAGTAGAACAACCCCGATTCCTCGTCCTTCTCCTTCCCTACATAGCGGTACCTCTTCTTCGCAAAGCTGCCAAAACTCGTTTCTCCGAAGGGGAAATATTCCTCCTTAGAGAACAAGGTTCCATATTCGTCCAGAGTCACGGATGAACTTCCAAGGAGATCCTCCAGGTTATACTTAATCGTACCTGAAGTATCTGAAGTATAAGGCGTACCCGTACGTCGCCGGGCAATGCGACTCCGCCCATCCATGATGTGCAATTCCGTGTGCTCGTAAGATTTAGTGTAAGTGGAAGGATCAATATCGTAAATGTGGTCCATCATCCCGTCCACATACACCGTTACCTGGGCATCACCACCTGATTTCCAGACTACTTTTTTGACCCGATTACCCCCAGCATCATACAGGTATTGTGCAAATTTCGAAATAGAGCTTGAAGCACTTACATAAAAAGCCTGAAGCTGGTCGGAATGATCCCAGACGTGGAAGCGGCTGCTGCCTTCGGTGAGCAGGTTGCCGTTGGCATCATAGAAGTAACTCTGGGTTGTGCCGCCGTATTCAACCTGCGTGAGCAGGTTGTTTGTTTGGTAGGCCGTGCCGGGATTATTATTATAATCATTGAACCAACGGTTGAAGGTGGCGCCAGCTCCACCATTGTGGTTGAGGCGCAGGATATTTCCCAGCTCATCATACTCGTAAGTGCGGGTGTAGGCGCGGGTATTGGTTTCAGAACCCGTGGAGTAAGGAGTTGCATCGTGGCTGAAGGGATTGGCATGGTCCCAGGTTTTGATTTCTTCCCGACCTGTGGCGGTGAGCAGGCGATATAATGGATCATAAGTAAAATCCCGGATCAGAGACCCGCTTCCGGCTACCCCAGCATTGGAACTGGCGTCCACAGTTTGAATTATATTTCCATTCAAGTCATACTCATGCACAAGGTCCTGGCGCACGGTGCCGCTATCATAGGCGTAGGTAATTTGTTGGCCGCTTTGTGAGAGGGTAAATCCTTCGCTGCGAACCCGTTTTAATCTAAAGTTCTGAGAATCGTAAGTATAACGCTGCATGATGCCATTGCCGTAGGCCACCATGATGCGCTGACCCCTGGCGTTGCAGGCAATTTCGGAGACATACTCTTCCGTAGTTGTGGTTAGAGGATCGTACAATTTGATCTTCTGCAATCCTCCGGCATAGTTATATTCTGGGATCAAGGTTTTGCGGTTGCTGGAGCCATCCATGTCTTCGGGCAGCAACATGCTCTTTACCCGTCCCAAAGCATCATATACGATATCCTCGGTTACATAAGCCGTGTCCAGGGAGGGAGGTGTGGTAGCAGACCAATCAGGACGATAAACGGTTCCGCCTGAAATAACGCTAAGAATATCGCTATCCTGAATGACTTGCCTGGACTTTTCCTTAGGCAATCCCCGAAAATCAAATTCTGGAAATTTCTGATACCCTGCCTCATCCCAATGTTTGTAGAGTTGGCCTTTGAGATTGAGGTTTTCTGGATTGCTCAATCCGGCCGAATCGCCGTATTTCATTTCCTGGATCAGATAAACCGAAGCCGAAGCATTATCCCGCGCCCAGATCTTTGTGGGCCGCATGAGGGCATCCACGATGGAAACCGAGAACGCTCCTTTGGCATCGCGGGTTTCCAGGGGACGGCCTGAGGCGTCGATCACCACTGTGCTGGTACCCGATTCCAGGTGTGTGGTTTTGAGGGGTTGATTGGCGAGGGAATAAACATGTTCTACCTGAACCCGGCCTTTGTAGTCGTAGGTTTTGAGGGCATTTCCCCGGATATCATACTCATACTTCAGCGTATACCAATCCGTTGAACTATTCTGCCCATTACGATCAATTACCTTGACAGTCCGGCCCAGGGCATCCACCACTGCACTTTTGGGCGTATAATAATGCGAAGAAGGCACAACTGCAGTAGCCAATCCCGGATGGGTAATCGGTGCCAAATCATTGGCATCATAAGTATAAGCTTCCCAGGGCGTGGGGGCGTAATGGTTGGGCGTGCTGAGGCTGTTGGGAATGCCAAAGACCACCCGGCTTTCGGTTCCGTCGGGGCTGAGGCTGCGGATCACTTGCCCGCGGGGATCGTAGAATTGGACCATCTTCTGGCCCATTTGGCTCTGCAGGGGCGTTTTATAATCGTAGCCCTGATCAAAATAGGGTTCGTATTGCTCGACTACCCAGCCTTTGTTATTATAAACGGTCCAGCCGTTGACGATTACATTGTCGGGATCACTCACGCCTTTTTCGGTTCCAATAGCATCTGCATTGCTACCCTGAGCCAGGGGCAAGCCACTGTCTCCGAAAGCAGATGAGCCAAAGATCACATCTTCGGCCTGGGCCCGCACCTGCAGGAGTCTTCCAAATCCGTCCGAATATTCAGTCTTTTCGATGGTCGTGAGGGGTAAACTCTCTGTCAGGCGGACCTGATAATGTTCCTCCACCTGAATGGTGCGCACCCAAACCGGGTCGCCATGGTCCAGGAAATTGAAGAAATCGTATTCCAGGATCGTGGAGGCATCCCAGTTCAGGACTCCGCCCGTTTCACTGATCCAGTCTCCCACGGCTTCACTGACCTTGCCCAGAACTCCGCCTTCTTTCATAAAACCCAGAGGACTGAATCGGAATACCCGCCGGTTTTCGTTGGGATCGGTGACCATGGAGGCCTGCATGATGCGGTAATCATAATCTGCCTGTACGGTCATGCCCAGGGCATCTTCCACTTCCACGGGCAGCAAGTCGTAATCGTCAAAAGTGACGCTGGCGCTATTGCCCGCCGGGTCTTTGACCTCTACAATCAGCCCTTTGGGCGTACCAGTCCCCAGGTGAAAATCGTATTTATTTTGGGTGGCCGGGGTGTAATACATGCCCGACTGCCCGGCCAGGGGATCTTTGATGTAGCCTGCATACTGCTGTACTGAGCTTTGGAAATCGGTGGGGTACTCTCCTGTGCCCGGCCAGGTAGGGGTTGAATCGGTCAGATAAGAAGGTCCGGTTCCGTAAGCCTGGGTAATGATGTCATCCGTAAGGACCAGGGTCAGGGATTTGGTTACCACCCCATAATCCCCAATTTGCCCCAGCGGCAAGCCTTCAAATTCATCTCCCGATCCTCCGTCATAATAATTCAGGGAATGGCCCAGCAACTCCTTATTCGTCCAGCTTCCATCCAGTACCCCCATTATGAGGCTGATGGCGTCAATGCCGGGTTGGGTATCGTGCTTTACTTCGTAACTGCTGGCCTGCTCGGGGCGGCCCAAGAGGTAATGAGTAGAAGTATCCTTATGAATCAGCACCGTTTCGGAACTGGTAACCAGGAATTTTTCCGTGGCATTGGGCACCTGGTTCAGATAATTATGTATCCGGCTGCGGGGCACAGCCAGGGCCACTTGCTTGAGGGGAATTCCGTATTTGTCATAATCTCCCGAAAAGGAAAGCTGGCGCATGGGTTCGGTCCCGCGCTCCCACTGGCTGCTTCGTTGGCCCAGGCCATGTGGGAAAAAGATACGGTATTGCCCCGTATTCACTTTGGTTCCCGCCCCACTCTGGGTTCCGTCAAAGGTAATTTCATGGCTGATAGTCCCCAGGTAATCCAGGGTCAGCACTTCGCCCACCCCGGTCAGGGTTTCGGAAACCGTATAGGGACGATCTTCCAGGGCAGACCCGTCCAGGGCATAAAATTCAGTATGGAGAATACTGCCGCGCAGGGTACGCAGGGCATCGCGCTTGTCATGGCGGGGCAGTTTTTTCAGAAAATCCTGCATGGCCTGCGGCCTTTGCAAAACATTCAGATCTCCCGACCAGTATTCATGTGAATAGTCCGCCTCCTGCCATTCACTTCCCGAAACGGCCGCATCAATATTCTCTACCGGCCCCAGATGAAACCAGGTCCGGGTTTCGGTGGGAGGAGAAAAATGCACCTGGGAAACCTGGTTGAAAGGCTGATTGGGATTTAACCCGGCAGCATTATAGCGATCAAAGGTCTCGGTATCGCGCTGATCGACCCGGCCAAAGCCGCGGAATTCCCGTTCCTCCCCGTCGTAATAGCCGTGGTGATAGCTGTATTCCGTGGTCAGCTTGCCCAATGACAACTGGTCGATCACTTCCACCCGCGAAACCACCAGCACTGGCATGGGCAAAGGCGTAATCCAGCGGGTTTTGGGATTTTTGTAATCCTGGTTGTAGTAGTAAGTGGAAGGTTTATACTCCACCCGGGTGAGGGCACCCATGTTATTTTGCATGGAATGCAGGAGATAGGGTTTGATGCCGCCGTTGGGGTCGAGTTGCAGCATTTGCTGCCGGGGATTGAGGGTCGCATCCCGGCTGTACAGGATGCCCGCGGTGCCGTTGCCAAACATGTCGGCCATGCGCACCGCGTCCATGTTGGTGACCGGGGGCGTGCCTTTGATCACGATGGGATCGGCAAATCCGTTCCCGCTCTGGTTGATCCAGAGAGTGATCTGGTTGTTTTCTACGTAGAGGACATCGTCGAGTCCGTCGCCGTCGACATCCCCGATCATGACCCGGCGGGGATCAAAGTTGAAGGGAAAGCGGGGGGCATTTTTCATGGAAACGCGGGCTCCCCAGTTGCCGTGACCCAGGTTGGGCCAGTAAACCAGGCTGCCGTTGTTGAGATAGACAATGTCCTGCAAACCCGGCGACATGCTTGCGGTACGGACCCTCGGATCGGCAAAACTCACGTTGGGAAAGCCTGCCAGCAGCTTCTTCTCCACTGTCTTGAGCTTTTGAAAGCCGTTTTCACGGTCATTGAAGAAGCATTCAAAACGGGTCCCGTTTTTCAGTACATCCGTCATGCCATTGCCCGACAGATCCAGGAGCTTCACTTCAGGATCGTTGAGGGAAAAGCCGGGGAATTGCTTATACCCCACGAAGGATTTGCGGTCAAATTCCCCGTTGAACCGCAAGGGGTAGTAACCCGCCTGGGGAGCCCGGTTCACCACCAGATCAGGACGACCGTCGCCGTTGGCATCCATGAAGGTCACTTCGGGATCGGCCAGGGCCACCCCCACCGGGGCATCTTTGAAGTTATGGGGCAAAGCAAATTTGCCGTCTCCGAGGTTGCGCCAGTACCGGGCCACCCCGTTCAGTTGAACGATGTCGGGCAGTCCCCGCCCAAAGAGGTCCACCAGTTCATAATCCGGGTGAGCCAGAGAGTAAGGAGGCAAATCCCGTCCTTCGATCACCTTCAGGTCACGGTTGTTGGCAATGTCGAATTTGGAATACTCAAAATCCAGGGGCGGCATTTCCTCCACCAAAGTGTCGTCGTGGCCCTTTACCCGCACCCGTGAAAGCAAGGAAACTCCATTGGGCGGCTGGTAATCGGTGCTCAGTTCTCCGTTGCTCACCCTTTGGTCCACGTACTCGAAGTGGTAGCTTTTGCTCAGGATGTCGTTGGGCTGACCTGCAGTCAGGTAGGGATGGGTGTGGACCTGCACTTCCGTGCAGCGCTTCAGGGTGCGGATCTCAAATCCTGCCGAATAATCCGAAAAGGGATCGGGACGATCCTCGTAAAGAAATTCCACCGTAGCCAGGTAGCGGGTGGTGCCGCTATCGTCGTAATCCAGGTAGGAGATCTGACTCAGGTAGAGTTGATCCCAGTGGTGGGGACCATCCTGGTTGACCGTATCCCGCTCATAAGTGTAAATGATGTGGTTGCCGAAAGGATCTTCGGTACGGCTCAGTTTCCAGCCAAAGACCTTGGTCCGGTCTTCGGGATCGGCAATCACACAGGGATCGGTTCCAGCCGAAGCGGGAGTACCGTAATAACTGATCAGTCCATCCTTGGTCCAAACCTTCCAGTAGTCATTCGTGGCATCCAGATAGCGTTCAATGCGGGCAAACAGCCCTTCGGTCCGCGGACGGAAGCGGCGCACAAATCCCCCGGTGCCAAAGGCTTCCTCCTCCACCTTGACCAGATCTTCGGCTCCGGAAAGGACAAAAACGTCCTCTCTTTCATCGTAAAGGGGAATTCCCTTTCCCTTGCTGGTGCGGCGGGTCACACCCGGCACCGACAGTCCCCAGCCCAACCCGAACAACCCGTTGGGGTTTCCGGTACTGTAACCGATGGAAAGGGCCGGTTGCAGGCCGTTGCGGCCAGGAGGCACAGCAATGGGTACGGTAAAGTTTCCGGTTCCTGTGAAGAGGTCAGGCGAAAAAGTTTCGCCCATGCCGGAGATGGCTCCGCCCCCCTGTGGGGTGGAGATGATGTTGGAGGCTATGCCGGATTTATTGGACATGGGGATGTAATTTATGCGTAAAAAGAAGGAAGCGATCTACAAAGGTGAAATGATGGTTTCCCCTGTAGGTTCTTTTTTAAAATTGAGCAGAGGCTTCCTATCTTTCAAGTATCAAATGATAGTCGTCAATTCTAGGATTTCCGAAGGTAGTTGCAGTAAGTGACTGCGAAGTATTTACAGTACTAACGGTGAAATTTGAAATCTTCCACCCCTCCTTTTTGAGTTCAGAAAGAACTCTCGGCAAATCGCTTTCTTTTTTGAATTCTTTCTTATCAAATTCACGAGATTGCCCCTCAGAAGAATAAAAATTATAAACAATCATGTTAGTGGTATTACTCTTACCATAGAGGTATCCAACATCAGTATCCTCATTTGCTTGCTGTTTTGATGGTCTTTCGAAACCTAATAGCATAACCAATACGATGGCTACTAAACCTCCTGTCAATCCATACTTAATTTGATTTTTCATGATTACTGAATTTTTGAGTTTAAAAGTCTTAAATCCATTTCGGGGTTTCCCCCTCATAAGTAATTACAAAGAGGATATCCTCAATCTGTTCTTCAGCGAACCAAGTTGGAACCTGTCCAGCAGAAGGTAATTTCAGTTCCCAGGTCCCGGAAACGGTGGGCTTGGAAAGGCCCGTAATGGCCAGCCAGGAGCCTGCGTTTCCGCGCCGGGTGCTTACCACTCCATCAACCGTATCTGCCGTACCCCCAACAGTCAAGGAACCTTGGTTTCCTGGAGTTGGGTCTGGGGTAAAGGTGAGACTGAGATTAGTAATCTCCTGGGTTCCCCCATCCTCACGAACTAAGTACAGCACCAAATGCTTAATGGTCAGATCACTCAAGTTAGCCGGGAAATCCTGACGTGAGGTTTTGAATTTCACCGTCATAGGGGTATTGGTCAGAGTGGGATTTTGAAGGTCGTACCACTGATCCGGGAAATTGTTTTTAAAGCTGAATGGCCGATCTCCGCTGAATTCGGTCCCCAGGGTTCTCACCACCTGCTGGCGGTAGGAGAAATCATTCAGGGCTTCGTACTCAATGGTAACCAGCACATCGGCCAGGGTATCGTAGTCAAAGCGGTTGGCCGCTTTCTCCATGCGGAATTCCCATACCCCGTCCACTCCATTGCCCTCAAAGGGGTTAAGGAACTCGTTTTCAGGCTGCATTTCAAATAACCCCGTGGCATTATAGGCCGAACTGAGGGCTATCTGCTCGGGATCGCGGCGGACCAGAGCAGTTTGGAATATGTCGCCCCCCACGGTCACCCGGCTGAGACCGTTGTGGGTGAGAGTGGCTTTAATGCCGTCAATGGGTGGCACCAGGGCCACCACCGTGGTGCGGATGCGCTTGATCAGGCGCAGGTAATGGCCGGGGAAGTCCCGGTCAAAAAGTTCCATGGGGGTGGCGAAGGTCATGACCCCGCTTTCACGCAATTGCTGGAACTCCATGGGAGACATCTGAGCCAAAGAGATGGTCTTAGTCAATTGCAGTTTGCGCTGATCGGTCTGGAAGGCATACTGATCCAGTTGATAGAGGTCACGCAGCAGGCGGGCGCTGCCCGTCAGGCCGCGGCGGTCGGTGCCCGGTTGATTGGGATCGCTGGATGCACCTTCGGCAGGCACTTCCCAGTAATCCTGCTGGATGTAGGGCGGAGGCGTTTCCTGCCGCTCAAATGCCAGCTGCACTTCGGCCAGCTTGGCCATGGCCGTAGCCTCCCGCAGGAAGTAGCCGTACACATCTTCCAAAACACCGCTCATCCAGTCATACAATTCCACATTGGTGAATTTGTTTTGCAGGAAATCCACCGTGGCTTTGGCATTGTCGGACTGCATTTCAGCGATCTGGTGTTCCTGCCCGGAGATGCGTACCCGGTCATTGGCCAGGGTGATCTGCTGGTTAGCGATGTCGAGGTCGTAGCCAGCGAGTTCTTTTTGGAATTGCCAATCTTGTTGGCGGCGTTCGAAGGAGGCTATTTGGGAATAGACATTGCTGATCGTCGAAAGGGTCGAGGAGATCGAACCAAACGCTCGTGCATAATTTTCAAATTTATCATCAACTTTAAAGCTAAATCCTCCTGCTGCCAAAAAGGATGTTGTTGATAGTGCTTGTGAAATAGCCGCAGCTTTCAGTAGTGTCAAAGATGTGATTTCGGCAGCGGTTTTTCCTATATCAATCAACTCCTCAAAATGATCCCTTGTAAACTCCACCTTATCCTTCTGCAATTCCACCAAATCCACCCCATGCTCCGCCTCCTTGACCCGCAATTGCTGCAAGCGCACCCCTGCTTTGGAAAGCTCCAGGTCTTGCTTTGCCCGCATCATGCTGTATGCTTCAGCATCCCGTTTTTCGAGCGTGGAAAGGAAGGCGGCTTCAATCTGCTGGGCGATGCCGACCAGTTGACGGGCTCTTTCCACCAACACCTTGTAACGGTATTGGGTGGGGGGGTAGGTAGTGTTGCCGGGCAGGACCAGTTGTCCGCCTGCGCCAATGGTGGGCAGGCCGCTGACGGTATCCGTGGGAGCCGCATAGGGTTCGATCTGCCGTTTCACCCCGGCAATATTGAGGCAGTTATGGATCTTGTAGAGATTCAGTATGGCCCGCAGGTAAAGACCCTGCAAAATGGGGTTTTGGGGAATGCAGAAGGTCAGGGCCAGGCCGGGTACATACTGCGATCCGGCATAGCCCACCATTTCCAAAGCTCCGTGGGGATCTCCTTTGGCCAGGGTGGCCATGATATTGGTCAGCCCCCCCCGGAAAGGATCTTCCCTGCGCAGGGTGGTGAGCCAGGTATCCTGTCCCCCCTGATCAGGTTCTGCCGCTCCGGGCAGGGCCAGCCAGGGCAGATCTACCGTTCCTGCTTCCAGGGCGGTGGTACTGTATCCTGTCACCAACCACACGGCTTGTTCAAATTGCTCTTTGGCCCGGCTGGAAACTGTTCCCAGGCCATCGAGCAGACTGCCGTCGGCCATCATGCGGAAGGCGGTGGTGTCTGTGGCTGTAAAGCCGTCATCGAGTTTGTCGGCAAAACCGGGAGCGGAGGGAAGGGATGCCAAAGCCGTATCCACCAGGGTGCGGGCTGCCTGCACCCCTTCGGCTTCATTCCCTGCTGCGGCCATGGCCGTAATGATATCGGCAGTAAGTTCTTCCAGTACCGCCGGGTCTGAGATCTTATGCAGATCTGCAGTGAGATGCTCCCAAACGGGTATCCAGTAGGGATCGCTGATCTCAATGCCCATGCTGCCGATGATGTCCTCGCAGGGAGTGGGGCTTTTTTGCAGCAAGGCCAGCAGTTCCAGAGCCGTTTCATACAAAATGCGGGCCTTGGGTACGGTTTCTGAAGTATCCAAAGTGAATTCCGAATCTGCGTAGTCCAGCATGGCCCGCACAATGCTCAGCAAAGTGAAGCGGGTGTAGGTATTGGCCCGGCTGCGGGCAATTGCATGCGGATTGAGGGGGTCATTCAGCCATTCCACGCTGCGGTTGAAGGCAAAGGGCAGGGATTCTTCCTGTTTCAGGCCGTAGAAAATCTTGCGATTGGTTGTCAATTGACTGTAATCATACACAGTGCGGAACCAGTCCAGGGCGCGGATGAATTCCCCCTTGCGGGCCAGGGCGATGGCCAGGGACATGGGTACGAAGTAAAATGCTTCCCAGAGGTATTCCTGAATGATAGCGTGGTAAGCCGCGTTGGTCAGGAGAACATTTTGTAAATGGGTTTTACGCAGTTGGAGTTCATTTTCGGAGAGTCCCACGGGAATCGAGAACAAGGAGGTCAGATCAGGAACCAAACGGTTAGATACACTTCCAATACTCATGCTCACTTCATTAATGGTGTTTCTTGAAAGCTCGACCAACGACACCCCTCCATTGCTGTTATTGAGATTGGCAATGTAATCCCTGGAAACTGGAGGACCATAAGTTTTTCCTCCAATGGTGGGCAATGATTTTAAGGAATTATTGAAGGGGATATTTACTCCAATAAGCCAAGCCTTGGGAGTTGTTGGCTGGTTGGGATTGCTCGTGCTATTACTAAGAAAGTCATTGAATTCGAAGGCATAGGGCTTAGAGACGATGAAACTTATTCCATTCGTTCCCAGAGAATTCGATAAATATCTAGATACCATTTCACCCGCAGAGAATTTATCTGCGGTAAGACGGGATGTTTCTTGGCTCAAATACTTCCACTTCTTCCCTTTAATGGAGTCTTCACTTGCCAAGCTGTCATCTATATAAATCCCAGAAGTATGGCCCGCATTTGCCTTTTCTTGGCTGGTAGAAAGTTTGTTTTGCAAATAATAATACAGGGGACTTCCTTTATCACTTTCTCCCAAAGCCTCTTTTGCAGAAATGTCTGACAAGCCAACTCCAGCGAGTCGTTGGAAGTGGCCTTCCAAATCTTTCAGGTTAGCGTTACCTATAGTATCGGAAATATTGGTATAGGAGGGAGTGAAACTTGTAAATATAAGCTGAGAATGAACAGTCCCATATTTTTCATAGACCACCAGAAAATCATTGGAGCCTTCCCAAAAAATTGCACCTTTGAAGTTTGCATCGTACTCGATTCTGCGGAAAAATCCGTCATCCTTTCGTCCTATCATTCTAAACATTAAGTGGGGAACCCCATTTTCAAAAAAGGTTACCACAAGGACTTCGTCGCCTGAATCTACACGTAAAAAGGAATTGAGAATTTGGGTTCGCCAATCGAAATGCTTTACGGAATACATCATCCAATCTTCTTCTTCCCAATCATTTCCATCTGTATTAATTGAGCGGCCATAAATGACTCCTGCATCAGCCTGTATTGCCAGCGAAGGAGGTTTACTTTCTTCAGATGATTGCTTAACGACGGCTTTAAATGCTTCACAAGCCTCAGGCAGTTCCAGTTCCGTCCAATCTCCATCCCACAAGAGATTAACGAGATTGTATCGGGTGAATTTTAGCTTTTGTTCCTCTCCTTCGAGCGAATCTGCAAACAGATAAATGTATCGCTCTGACGAATTGAGTTGATATGCTGTTGCTCCACAAATCTCCACCACATTTTCCAGCCCCGGCACTTCCTGCCAAAAACTCCTGTCCTTATCGCCACTTGTTTGGGTATCAACCCAGCTCCAATACACTTTCCCGGTTTTCGAAGATTGGGCAAACATGTGAAGCAGGCTGCTGTAAGTTCCAGAATTACTGCACGATTTCCGTTCCAGCCAGGTCAGGGTTTGCACCGTGGCTTTCACTTCCAGGTTACATACGTCACGCAAATAATCCGAATACCCCTTTGCAATTCTGCAAGCCGCTTCTGAAGTAAGTCCACGATTCCCCCGCAAGGCTTCACTCACCTCCCGGAAAGCCGGGGATTGGTAGCGCTTCAGAGAAGGCATGAGGATATTTTCCGGGTACAGGAAAACGAAGACCGCCGAACGCCAGGTGGCGTAGGAGCCGATCCACTTCCATTCTTCATCAAACTGGGCCGCAAGCAGATCCAGGTCGGGATAGGTATCATTGAGTTGAGCCGTGCGCAGGGACCAAAGCAGGGATTGCAGGGTCTCAATGGCCATGGATACGCGGGTCACGCCCTGGCAGCAATTATTTTCCAGGTCTATGAGGAAGGCATCGGTCAGGGTTTTGACTTTGGATTTGAAAGCCGTGCTTTCGCTTCCGGTCACCCGGATCAGGGCATCCCGTAGCTTGGGCAGCATGGCTTCGGAAACCCGCTGGGCAACGCTTTTAAGTGCGGCTACAGTTTCTGCCTCAGATTCGATCCGGTTTTCCAGGGTACGTTGCCACAGGCGGCGGGCCCTTTCATCACCCAGCCATTTGGGCAGGGGATGGGGAAGTTCCGGCGGGAAAGTCAGCTGCGGGGGATCCAGCAATTTGAACCAATCCGGTCCCAGGTGGAGGGGAGTGCCGGCTTCTTCTCTGCGCCAGGCAGCATATTCCCGCTCCTTAATTACCTGACACAAAATAGCATAAGCTTCATCCCACTCTTCGTCCAGCACAACCGGACTGGATTGCTGACTCAGATCATAAAGCTCTACCAAAGCCTGGTAGGCATTGCGACTCAGGTTAAGTTGGCGTAAACGGGGCCGGATATCCACTCCGTTTGCTTCCTGCTCACCCAAAGCTTCAAAATCCGTAATTGAAATTCCCAGGGTTCCGGATATGATGGCAATCATTCCTGGACCAGTTCCACCCGTGTTAAAACCTGAAATTACGGAGAGGACTGTATTCATCCAGGATCTTCGGGTGGCCCAGATGATATACGCATCATTTGAGGTGGATGGATCTACTAAATCACCAGGCCCGATCAGGTCGGGATCAATGATGGGCGCCTCGCTCCACTTGCTCAGGGCCAGTTGCCAGGTGACGCGGGCCAGGGCCTCGCCCCGCCATTTGGGGAGGTTTTGTTTGCGGACGTGCAAGAATTGAATACTATTGCTGGACTCGTAGGCAATCCAGGTTGAATACAGGCTGTCCTTCTTTTGTGCGGTAGTCAGAATTGCAAATACTTCTCTCAGCTCATCCTGGCCGGGTTTATTCGAAGGATTAAAATCGTAGGCCTTTTCCCTGATCTCCATCATACGCCTGAATTCGGCCTCATTCATATAAAGATCATTCTCAATATTTTCGAGCGCTGCCTGAGCCAAATCTTCATCTGTACCGTCCAGATTGTCAAGCAGGTCATCGAGATCATAACTGGATGCCTGAGAAAGGGCATTCTCTACCACGTCGTCAAACTTATTTAGGGGATCATCATAATCGTCTTTGATGGTCTGGAAATTCTGTTCCAGGGTAGCCTTGCGCTGTTCCCAGAGATCGGCTCCATCAATCCCGTCAATTTCATGGTCTGCAATTTCTTTCTTCGAAACCAATTCCGGATCAACCAGTGGAACTCCGGTTTCCTGGAATGGAGGCCATACTCCTCCCTTGGGTTCTGTAAGGGAGGGCCAGAAATCCGTGGGATTTATTTTGATCCCTGCAGTACCTTCTTCGGAAATCCAAACCCCGTAAAATTGTTCCTTAACCGATTGTAATAGGATGGAATAGACTTCCTGCCATTCTTCGTCTGTGAGACGATCCTGGTCGGGATTATTATTGGCCACAACGTCCTTTTGCCATAATTCGTAGAGCCTGGAGAATGCGTCCACGGAAAGGAAAAGCTCACTTTTCAGTTCTGCTTCAACCGTATCCACATTGATGCCCAAAGCCAGGTCACTGGCCATCGTATCAAAATCAGCCGAAGTCTTGCTTCCATCCCAGGGGGTGATGGGCGTTCCGCTATTATAGCCGAACTGAGCAGTGGAAGTGTTTTCCATTTTGCTGAAAATGGAATCGAAATCAGGAATTTGCGGTCCTTCAAGAGATTCTGCGTAATACAAGTCACCTGGTGTTGTAGGATTCTGGGTATTGAAATTTGCTGATCCCCCAACTTGCAAAATTGTATCAGTTCCTGATAACGTTGCAGATATCACTGGAAAAACATCGTTGTATGTTGATTCTGAGGAATTTACCAACCACACATAAGCAATTTTAGGACTTGAATTGAAGTCAGCGGTAACATCTCCAGAAATTGTAATTTCATCAGTGTTTGGATATTCAATTATTGTCTGATTCGCACCAAAAACCAAATAGCCATCTGCAGTAGAATCCTGAATGGAGGCATTAGATCCTGAGTTATCAATAGTTACCAATGTGTTACCGTCAACCACTTTTGTGAGACCGATGACATAAGTATTGTCATTGCCCGTGGAATCAATAACCTCCACACCGGTGGAACCGGAAATATATGAAGATAGGTCCTTTCCGTAAATCTCAAAAGTTTGTGTTCCCGGATAAATTCCGCGAGCCTTGACTATGCCCGCAAATGCATCCATTTCAGAGGCTACCCAATCCTGACGTATTTTCCACGTATCAAAGGGCTCATTGGTGGCAGATGGTTTTCGAAAATCATCCGGCCCGATCACATCCGGGTCAACCACAGGCAAATCTCCATCCTCAAAAGGGTCAGAAGGAAAGTCCAGTTCCTGCCAGATTTCACGCAGGCGGGCTTTGCGCCAGGTTTCCATGCTTGATACGGGGGTTGCTGTGACCGGATCGCGGTTGGTGTCACGCAGACCGAAGAGACTTTCCAGGGCAGATTCGGTAACTTCATTTTGTGCCGGGTCAAGGAAGAGTTGTTCAAGTTCATCCGGATTGCCGGTGCCAAGGGTGATCCCCAGTTTATGGGCCAGGGCCTCTCTTTCTTCGACAGACCAGTTCCGCGCCAGCCGAATTTCGTCATAATCGCTGCCCAGCGCATTGAGCAGGAGTTGGTAGGAGTTGAGGCGATAAGATTCTTCTGCGGCAGCCAGCTGATTCAGTTGGTTGGTGGTGCGGGAGCCGGAAATTGTGGTATAATAACTGCGCAAAACTTCAGTTGCAATCCGAACCTGGCAAATGGTCTCCTTTGCCGCTGAACAGGAGGTGGTCAGATCAGCATAGGGCTGGTGGAAGGTACTTTGCAGGTCGCTGAGGGTAATGGCGCTGCCATTATTTTTGACATGTACCAGGGTATAATTGAGCAGGTCTGCGAGATAAGCCAAAGGACTCACTCCCGACTGACAATCTTCACAGTTACAATTCTGCGGCAGAGCGTTTTCCAGCACCGTTTGGGAAAAACTGTCGCCCCGGTGCGCCCCGGTATTTCCGATTACACTGAGAAGTACTTTATGACTGGCTGAAGCAGCTACGTGCAATTGGGCCGTGAGGTAGTTTCCAAACAGATCCTCGTTTTCTGTGACGAAATCAAATCTTTCCATCCGGGCAATTTTACCCAGGGAGTCGTAACCCCGGCCAATCAGGGTCTCATTATTGACTACATCGTCAGAGATCAGTTCCAGCTGGGCCAGACCATCCAGTAACACAATTTCCGCATCTGTCGGGTCCACGGTCAGGTCTTCCTGGTTCTTTAATCCACCAATTTCTCTGATGTTGCTCAGGCTGGAGATGCTGTTGGCACCCAGATAAGTATTCAGGGTTGAGGAAGGTGTAAATTCGATGGAAAGGGCCAAGCCAGCAATTGAGGCAGAGGTTGTCGATCCGGATGCCGGGGTAACCAGAATTTGGGTGACGATCACCTCGTTTGGATCGGCGTTCTCAGATGCTGTAAGCGGAGTGACATCGTAAGGGCCGTAGATAGAAAAATCAAGGGTATACGAGGTGGGCAACCCGAAAGTGTTGTATTCGATTTCAAAGTATCCTTTGCCCTGGCTGAAGGTATATCCCAGTTGACGGGTATAGCTGTTGTCATTCGATTCACTGGCAACCACCTTGAACCCGGTCAGCAGCTCGCCGGTTGAGGCCTGGGCCAGTTGGCCCACAAACCTTCTGGGTGTGCAAACTTTTCCCAGGGTGACCCCCGCTTTGCCCAGGTAATAATCTGAAAGTAATTGGTAAAAAACCGGGCTCTCGGGATCGGGATTAAAGTAGTCGATCAGATTGGAAGCATCTGTACCTGCCAACTCTTCAAGGGTGACAAAGGTCGCATCATCCACCACATTGGTAATAAATTGACGGATAGCGGGTTGCTTTTGGGATGGGAAGGCACTAATATACTCTTCCCAGTATTCCGGGGTGGGCGTAGGGGCATTGGGGGAAAGCGCATCCCAAATTTCATTTGCTTTTGCACTTAAGGTGTCAGCCAGTGCAGTTTCGTAATCCCCGCTTGACGGGAAATTGGCTATTTTGTCAGTGAGGGTCTCGATGGAAAGTTCTGTAAATTGCCAGAATGATAACACTGCGCCTGAATCCTGTAAATCAAGGATAAAGCCTTCTGCCTCATCCGCCTCTTCTTCAGTCATGGAATCGGCAAAGTTCAGCCAGGGATCTGCCTGGGTTTCTGCTACCCGATACAAGAGCATCGTGGAATAGGGATCCCAAAAATCATTGGCCGATGCTGCGGCAATAATATTGATTGCCACATCCGGACTGGTCGTTTCCAGAATGTCCTCCACGGTCTTGGTACTTGCCTCGTAATAGGCTATCAGGGCTTCTATATAGGCCAAATCGGGTGCGGAGAATAGAGCTGCAAAGTCCTCCCAGTCATCCCCTTCGCCAAGGGTTCCCAGTTGGGCCAGGATAAATTGGGCAATTTCACTGACCAACTCGTCCTCGTTTCCGAGGGTGAGCAGGTCGGCTTTTATCTCAGCATGTTCCAGATTTGCAAAGGCGGTAAAGCTGCTTTGGCTAAAGGAGTTGGTGAAGGTGTACTCAACAGATTGAGCAATGGCTTGTTGGGCCGTCGGAAAAACCGAGGCATAATGATTCCAGGTAGGCATACTTTTATTTTTTAAATATCCTTAAAGAGGGAATGAGTATTTAAGCGAAAAGAACGATTGGTGTCAGATTATTATTGTTAAAATTTTAAGTTCATTTTTCGGATTCAATTAGGGTTTAAAATTTGCCATCTCGTGTCATGTTTTTCAGCCTTTTTGAATCGCGCAGAAAAGTTCCAAATAAAAAAAATAAAAAGTTGGCACCGTTTTATAAACGGTATCATTTCAGACATAAGCGGTCACTTTTTGGCGAAATTTTTTCTCAGATCGCTGGAAAGGGCGTTTTTTCGAAAAACTACCTGTTTGTCATTGAAGAATTTAGATGTAGCTAAATAAATGGACTTATTTGAGGATATTATTTGTTTAAGTTGTTGGTATATAGGTAGGTGATAAATCGAAAGTGGATTTTTGGGGGAAAATCAGTTTTTGGTCACAAATTCATCCTTTTTTGGAGGAGGGAAGAAAAATTTTGCATTTGAAACCAGTAATTCGGAAAACCTATCTTGTTACGGCTCCTCTTTAAGGGAAAGGGATTTTGCGTGGTTAGGGCTTTTCCTTTTCACGGGGCCGTAATCAATTGGAATTTATTCTGGAAATTATGTCTTTCGAATTTCAGGGTCAGTTAGCAAATTTCGGAATAGCAAGGTATACTTTACGCCCTTCTTGGATCGAAGAATAATCTCCCGAATCAGACCAGCCAGTTTACATCATAAATAAATTCCAAAAGCTTAATTTGCAATGATGAAAAAGAAAAAGCCAAATTCAGTTAAAAAGGAGGTGGCAGCATCCCTAAAATCAATAAGCCTTGATACTGGAAAGGCCATTGGAGAGGCATTGCTTGATCGTTTTATGGAGGACGAGATTATTCGATCCATCCCGGTCCTTGGCAACGCAATTGCTTTTGTAAAATCAGGTTTAGGAATTCGGGAGCAATTATTTTTGAATAAATTAAGATCATTTCTGGTTGAAATAGAATCCATTCCAAAAGTTGACCGCAGGAAATTTATCTCCAAGCATTTCAATGACTCGAAAAAGGAAAATGATTTGGGAGAAAAAATCCTTCATTTAATGGACAAAATTGATTCTGAGAAGAAAGCAAAATTGGTCGGACGAGC
Source organism: Bacteroidia bacterium (assembly GCA_020635905.1). GTDB lineage: Bacteria > Bacteroidota > Bacteroidia > J057 > JADKCL01 > JACJYV01. The sequence continues at coordinate 6,670 of JACJYV010000012.1, read as the reverse complement.
TTTTCGATTATACATTCAAAATAAGATTGATTCCATCTTGTTTTATGACCTGCTGCATGTCATAGAAAGTTTCAATCTCCATTATTTGGATCATTTTCTTTATACAGTGATTAATTTGGAGCAGATCCAATTGGAATTTCGTGAAAGAAACACACACTTTCATAATTGCGGGCTGATTTTTCAACCCATAGAAACCCGAGTGTTTATTTACCGAGAATCCGAAAGGAAATATTCAAAAGATGAGCTTACTGAGGCTGGGAAAGTATTTATTTCAGAGATTTTGGAGGAAAATCAACCTGAAATCAAAGAAAAGCTAATCACAAAATTTTGCGGGATGGACACTGGTTCCCTGATAACAGCAGAGCGAAAAATTATCAGACAAATAAATAACATTGAATTCCGGGATTATCTAAATTCACTCACCTTGCCTGAACTTTTAGATATGAAGTTTAGGGGCAGCAACATTTTGGCTCCAAAGCAGAAGGATTATAAAGAAATTGTAAGAAATTCAAATGTGAGGGGAAATTACTTCTTGAAGTAAAGCTCTAATCCAATATCGTTTCAAAAATCAAATTTAACTTAGGCACTTGGGGCGGAAAAAAGCCACAAAAATGCAATTTGGAGAAATGCATTGCTGACAAATGAATCGGATGAAATTTTTATCGCATTGATAAAATTAATGCCTCTCAATTCATCTCAACTCCATTCTTTCTGTTGAAATAATGCCTGCACAAGTGACCGATAGTTTTTGTTAACTCTGTTTCAAATGCCCTTGTTACATCATCAAGGCCTGTTTTTGCATGAATTAGTTCGTGAATTAAGATTCCGGAAAACTCTTCAATAGATTTCAGGGTTTTCCGGGATAATACAATTGAACTGGAATTCTCGTCCCAACATCCCATGGTTTCAACGTTGGAAAAAAGATCCTTCCTCATAGTTGTCGATATTCTTATCGACTTTACCTTTCGGGGTTGCCCGCCAAATAAGTCAATGATTAACGGGAGTAGGTCATAAATTTCTTTTTCTTGATTGGTGAGGTCGCCAATCTCAATGAAATTAAAATCAAAGCTATCATTGTAGTTACTTACAAATTGACCAATATCAACAATTGGATTCCCAGAATGGTCGGTTGATCCTTGAATTTTAAACTTTAAATTATCAGGGATTGTGATTATTTGATGCCCACTAATTCTGGCTTGATCAATCATATCTGGGTACTGCATTCCTTCGAATGCAGTCACAAAAAGATACTTTCCCTGCCGATTTAATATTTTTACCGAATGCTCCTGTACATCAATCCAGGAAAGTTCGTCGTGGGCCATACCTCTGGCAATATTGGTCAAATCCCTGGCAAGATTTTCAGCAACATTTCTTGATTGAGATGCCAAAAGGATTTTTTTAACAGAATCAGTATATGCGCTCCTGCCAACATTCGTTCGCTCACGGTTTAAAGCCTTTTTTATCGAAGCATTCAAAACCGTAATATTATAACTGAACAAAAAGTTTTCTTCCTCTGCTACCTTAACCCCATTAATGTAAATGTTTCCATTCTTGCCTTTCTTTTCGATAACCTGCCCTTGCCTGGTTGTTTCAAGAACGTTCTCCCCCGAAAATTTTAGAAACAGGTTTTTGGCTTCTTCTATATCTTTATCGGAGACCCCTATTAACTCAAATTCCGTTCCGATGAAATTTTTGTCTCTTGGTTCATTAATTATTGCGTGCAAGGTAATAATGTCTCCAAACCCCTCTTTAGCAGATTTTGAAATTGTTATTTGACTATGCTTTGAGTGTGCCAGGACCGTTATTCCTTTCCTGTCGAATGTTGCAAGGGCATCCTTTAATCCTATTCCAAACTTCCCTATGACGTTTGAATTTTTTAGTTTTTCCTGATTCTCATTTTGAGTCAGGTGAGTATATTGAAGCCCCCTTCCAAAATCCCGGATAAACCAAGCACCTTCATTTTTATAAATTTTTACCTCTTTAGTTTTTGTCAAAAGTTGTTCGTCAAGAGCATTTGAAATTAATTCCCGTATTGCATGAAAGGTCTCCCAATTTTCAAGGATTTTTTCAATGTTAAGATCAAATTTTTTCATGGTTTCTGTCTTTTATGAGTAAGTATCCCATTAAGCAAATCACAACTTCATTCGATATAAGGAGCTTGTAGTTTTAATCAGAAAAATATTGCTTCATGGAAATGTTTTTGAGATGCCATTATGAAAACCAACTTTAATGCTTTTCGCATTGCTAAAATCAAGCCTGTGGTAACTTGATTTCCCTCTGGGAACAATCTTTTTGGTAACTATCACTTGAAAAGGCTGGGGAAAAACCTGAGATACAAATCCTGGGACAATTGTACCATCCTCGTAAGTGATTTCTATTTCCCGGATTGAGCCGATTTCATTGAAAAGAAGTAGCTGTAATTCGTTAGTAGCTTCCATTTGAATTTGCTCAAATTAAAATTTCAGTTTTCCAAATTTATTTCACCCTCCTCACCCCAGCAGCGCAAAAAACACCCGTCCCCCAGCAGCTTCTGCAATCCTGACCAGATCATCTGTCGAGTAGGTCGCGGTATGCAACATCTCAAACCTCCCACCGCCTAGCTTGCATTCGGCAGCCACGCGGATCATTTCGGTGGGGACGTATTGCCGACCGTCCACGATGAATGATGCGCCCGAATGGGCGATACGAATAAGGTCTTCTACGCTTCTTGCCATTTCAGTTTGGGGTTTGGTTGAGGGTTGAAAACAAAACTTTGCCTTTTCCGGCCTGCGCGATGGATTCAAGATCCTCCAGACTCAGGTGAGAATGGAAGTTGATCCCAAGGTGCGGTTCGTTGCGAATTGATGAAAATGCGGCATATACGCCAGCGATCTGGCACAGGTCTTCCAGGGAGTATTCCCGCGCATCCAGCGCAATGCTGGCCCCCGTAAGGGCAATCTTTATCACATTTTCCAGACTTCGCGGCATGGGTTTGAATTTTCAAAGGTAATTTCAAACAATTCCAGGAATTTGCAAAACCCACTTATCCTCCTTATTCCTCCCCACAAATTCATTTCCCCATTCCCTCAAAAATCCCGATATTGAGCATGCGATATTTAATTTTAGTTTATACTCATGAAAAAGTTACTTTGCCAATCCCTTTTCTTTTTTGCATTACTGTTTTGTTTGTCTTTTTCGGTTAATGCCCAGACCACTACCTCCGCAGGATCGGTCTCTGGCCCAACCCAGCAGCAGGTGCAGACGCCGCCGCCTTCAATTCCCATATCTTATGTTTACCGGGTGCTCTATGAGGCCCAAACACCTCTGAATACGCCTTTCCAGGTACTTTTAACTGAGTATTATAATAAGAATTGCAAGGTGACTTGTATTGCGATTTACCCCAATGGAGATATGACCTTCAAGGTACAGTATGGAGGGGGGGGAGATGTGATTATTTCCATTGAGGGGGACGTTTTTTAAACCAGAATTACCAATTCATTTTGTCGAAATCGAAATATTTTTTGAAATGGCCATATGGTTCAGGAAATATTTGAGCCCAGGTTGTTTTGAATGGAAGGAGAGAAGAACTGTGGAAGTTTTCATAATTCTTCCTCAGAAACCGGACCATCTCCTGGCCTATTTCATAGAACATCTCATTTCTCTTCAAAAACCTTAAGGTAGGACCACTGTGCAACTCCAGTAAATCAAACTTGTTTAGTTCGGCATAGCAAATCAAAATCAATAGTCTGGTAATCCCTTGAATTTTCAGCCTGTTTTTTCCCCAATTTTGAAGTGTGATCTTTTCAAACCACTTTTTAGCATTTTCAAACTCACAAATGGATAGGTAGTGTTTTCCAAGCCAAAAGTAATGTTCAATCTGCCTTACAGATTGGGGCTGTGATCCGCCTTTTTCAATTAGTTGAATAAATGGCTCAATCTCCAAATTGGAAAGTTTGGGGATCAACCTGTCGTTACTAAGTGGCAAAATTACACGAAAATAATTTTCAAGGATTTTCTTTTGATGCGAAACCTGTTTAAGCGGAATTTCAAGCATTTTCCTTGCATATTCAAGGCCATCCTCAACCCTTCCAACCAGTATTAAAAATCTCGCCTGCAAAGAGTGACAGATAATAAATTCCTCATAATCCTGATCCCTCAAAAATTCATTTTCAGCATACAATTTTAACAAAGCTGCATTTACAATGTGTAATTCTGTGAACTTGCCCATGGCAGTCAGCAGGGCCCTTCTTAAAATGTAAAACAACCTCTTTGCTCTCACGGAAATAGCATTCGCCTCTGATTTCAAAAGAGGATATTCCTGTAACTTCGCTAAAATATCAGGGTCGTATTCCCCGGTATTTCTGAAGCCATTACTCAAAATATAATAGTCCTTTTCATATATGGCATCAAAATGAGATAGATTTTGTCGAAGTTTTTCGATCCTTTCAATTTCCAATTGAATTCCGTGGATGCTCTCCAGGTACTCCGATTCATCTTCCTTAAATCGCCTGCATCCTTTTTCATGCCGCAACAAAATGATCAATTCCTCAAATTTTTCCTCCTTCTCTGCTCTTCTTTTTGCTCCCCCAATCTTAGTTAATGCCTTTTCATATAATTGCTTCCCAAGAATAATTTCAATCTCTTGTATCTCAATTGAAAGTGCTTTGTTTTTGCCAAGCCCCATTTCTCTGATTGATCTGATGATCGAATCGTATAAATCTGATTTTTTTACCGAAAAGTTTGAGTGTTTTTTATATTCTGGAAATCGTTGAATTATTTCTGTTTCATTGTATTTTCCTTGCTGATGGAGTTGGTCTTGAATGGCATCAAAAAGTACAAGATAATCAGGCTTTTGTCCTCCTGCCAATGCCCACTTTTTAAAGTTTTTCCGCTCCCTACGGGTAAGGGATTGGATCAGTTCAGGAAGGGAATTGTCAGGTACTCTCATTATTGTGGATGCAAAATCAATATAAAGAATTATTCCTTTTTAATCTTAGTTTTAGAGCGAATTGGTGTTTTTTTCTGCCCCATTCCTTTCCACCTTTACTTCATCAGTTTTGAGCGACAGTAGAGAACAACTCAGCTTCGACTCCTTATGGAGCCGATACACCAATCAACCAACATTGAAATAACATTCCGAATGGTTTCGGAATAGGCCCGTGAAGCGAGCGAGGCAAAGGCATGAAACAAATATCGCACTGAAATTTACCAAAATTTCAGATCATGCCAAAGCCCCGCAGACCTTGCGGGCCGCTGGAAACCGCACTACACCTTTAGCCAGGTAGTGCGGAAACCAGAATAGTTGGTTCGTGTTGGACCCACAGGGCTTTGCCCCGACCACTTCATTCTAACCACTTATACCCCCGTGGGCGGCCTTGTGGGAAACCAACACCAGTGTTTTAGAGGGTGATTGATTCTTTTCAAACCTCTCTCCTGACTTTCAGGAGAGGGGGAATCACCTCCATGCCCAACGATTTAGCACGTTCTTTCTCTTTGGTCACGACCAAACAACGCCAAAACGGCAATCCTAAACCGTTCAGGCCCGATCCTCCAACCTTACCCTGGAGGACGGGCAACGGCGGTCAACATTTTTAAGCTAAACCAAAACCGTAAGTAAAAATGAAGTACCCAACCGAACCCGTAAAAAAGAATCCCCTTGCGCAGGAACCTGCCGAATCGGATTCCCTCGGCCAAACCCAGGCCCCGCCTGCCTTTGAGGTCGCTGCTGACAGCATTGCTCCGCCACCCGGCGACGGACAGGGAGCCCATCCCTTAGACAGCCTCCAAAACGCGGGCCGCGACACCCTTCCCGCCTTTGATACCGCAAAGACGGACAGCGTGGCCGCACCTAAACCAGAAGTTAAAGCCAAGTCAGAGATCAAGCCCAAAACAGTAGTAAAAGAGCAAGGAAAAGGCATGTTTGGCCAGGAGGTGGGCCTCGGGAAACAAAACGCCGCCCAAGACGTCTATGCCCTCATGTACAGGCTGGAAGAACTGGGTTTCCTGACCGTGGACGACTGGCAGGCATTTGGTGCGGACAAAACAGGCTGGGAGGCGAATGGAATGCAGGGACCATTTCCAGATTGTGCCATTTCAAAGATAATCAAACGCTACCAGGAAAGCATTGGTCTGAAAGAACCTGACGAATACATCGAACCTGGAAAGTTTACTGAAAAATCTCTGCTGGAAGGCAAAGGAGGCACCCTTCGGCAAGCTCAGGAACCAAGTAAAAGTAACGAGAAACCAAAAACCACCAACGAACAACCACCAACCAGCGGCCCGGATTACGAATGCATTGCGCAGGAAATCTTTAGCGCAGGTCAGGGTTGGGGAACCAATGAAGAAAAGATTTACAAAAATCTGGCCCTGATCAAAGCAGGTGGGGAGCAGGCAAAAAAACTCAAAGATACCTTCTGCAAGCTCTATGATATGGATTTGGAGCAGTATCTGAAGGATGAACTTTGGGATTGGGGATTTTATAACGAGGAAAGCAAGGCTTTGGGGATGTTGGAGGGGGAAGGAGAAGAAAAAGTGGAAGAGAATGAGAAGGATGAAACATCTGACATAAAAGTCCCGGAATTGAGCGGTGGGGCAACATGGGTCATTAAACCCCTGATCTCTCAGGAGTCTTTTATTTCGCAAGCCCCTCCCTCCATGGCAAGTGGAGTAACTACTCTGACCCTGGACCAAT
>JACJYV010000011.1 GCA_020635905.1 Bacteroidia bacterium | reverse complement strand
GGGGAGGCCTGCCCTGATTTTTCCTGGGAGCAAAGAATAGCTAAATGGCTTGAAATCACAGGAATAACCAAGTCCATTGGGATTATGAATTACTCCAAGGGTTTTCTGGGAAGCAGGATCATTATAATCAAAGTGTACCAAGTATATTTTTCCATCTGGCGCAAGCTCGTGTTGAATTAGGCCCTCTGATAGAATAAACGGGTCTAAAAAGGGGGCTCTCCAGATTACTTTTTCCGAACTATCTAAGGGGGGGGAATCAAGAGAAAATTGTCTCAATTTGGTCGTGTCCCCTGACCATGCATCAGAAAGATACAGGTTCCTCCCATTTTCGGAAAAACTAAGACCGTAAAAGTAGTTTTCGCCAAGGGGAGGTCTTGAAATTCTATCAATCAGGCTAATTTGGCCTGAACACCTGTCAAAGTTAAAAACCTCCACCAAACCAAAATCCGCGATCGTGGCAAAAATATTCCCTTGGGGAGTAAAACAAAATTCGCCTGCATAGCGATTGCTAAATGACGGGCTGGTTGAATTTATTGATCCAGCAAAGACTGAGTCTTTCACACTAACCCCCTGTTTATCAACCTTCAACAAATAAAACTTGTCAGTCTCAGCCTGATGACATATTCCCCACCAATCTTTGCCATTGGCCTGTTTTACAAAACCCATCCTTTCGGTTAATCCCTCCAAGAGCAGATTATCCTTTGAAATAACTATCCCTGATGGATGGTCCTTATCTATTTGGATAATGGTTAGATACAATTTTACGAGGTTGCTGATGGATTCAATTTTTGAATGGAAATGATAAAATAAGGAATCATGTCCCTCAAGGAACATACTTCCATAGGTAGCGATCTTTGCAGAATAGTAGTCAATAGGCCAGGGCCCCCAACCCTGAACAAGTTGGTGCTCTTTGTTCATAATATCCAGCCCATTAGAGTAGAACAATAGATTCCCTTCCCGATCCGAGATTGCAGAAGTTGCCGTAATGCTTTCCAATTTTGCTACTTTTTGTAAGGTTGGGGGAGACGATTGGAAATTCAAAATCAGCGAATCACCTACAAACCAATTGATGGTCTGGCCCTGAGCGGCAAGTTGTTCTCCCAACAACCCTACTGGGATCAGCAAAAAAAATATTGTCTTTATTATGCTCATCTATAAGGATAAATATAATCGTTTTCATCTTAATATTCAGGACAGCCCCATTGGTTGTCGGGAGCATCAAAATTGTCTGGGAATTGATTGTTTGGGAAAACAGGAATTGAGAATTTTATTAATAATGGGACAGGTCTTTGCTTCAAGGGTGCATTTTGATCAAACCTGTAATCAATTGCTAATGTAGATTTAAAGAAGTAAAAATGCGCATTCCACGTCGTTCCCCTCCACTCATTTCTCGACGGGCGATTGGGAATGCCCTGGGTTCCAATTACCGCATTTTGCTTCAATACAATCCCGTTGAGGCCGCTGTGCATCCAGTTATTGCCCGTTTTGGTGGGGTTGCAGTCTCCTTCAAACACCAGGCTGTTGCCCATGTTATACACGCAGTTGCAGGTCAAAACCCCGCTGGGACAGCGGTTGACGTGAATGCCCGATATTTTCAGGCTGAGGCCCTGACTCTGAAAATCCTGGTTGAAAACGTGGTTTTTCCTGAGAATGGGGCGATGGCAGGTATCCACCCTGATTCCAATGCTGGTATCGTAGGGCGAATTGGGTAAAAACAGATAGACGTTATTCCCCCTGGCCCTGAGCCCACGGGCTTTTGAGGCAAGTATGCCCATCCCCATGAGGGTAATGTGGTTGGTGTCAATGAGGTATTGGGTGGAATCAAACCCTGGAATGAGAGAATCAGGATAGGTAAAGTCCCTGACCCGAATACCCAGGGAACGGGGGAGGCCAGAAGTGTTTTGGATTTGATTTTCCTGAATATACACCTTTTTGCCGGGGGAATTTTCGATCAAAATACCATTTTTTACCTGATAGAGGTTGTTTTGCTGGATCAAAATGGGGGTGAAACCCGATTGATAAATGGAAATGGCCTTGCTGGCCGGGTTTTGGAAAATCCCCCTGAACTGGTTTCTTTCGATGCTGATTTCACCCAGGCTGTCTGAACGAATTTCAATGCCGTAGGTGCTCAGGCTATCAAAACGGTTATTTCTGATCCAGATTTCCTGACTTCCTGACACGGAGACGGCTTTGTCCGTCTGGCGAAATGTATTGCCCGGGTTGCTCAGTATGGTGCCAATATGCACATATTTATACTCTCCGGGTAATAGGGGAGCCATTTTATTGATTGAATTGACCGCAATGCCAGAGCCTGCATTGACCTTGCCCGCGCTGTTGTATTCAAACCTGATTTCCCTGAATACCGAGCGGTCCAGATTCAGCAAACTTCGGTCCACTCTGATGCCATATTTGAGATTTGAGAAATCACTGTCCCGGACATTGAGGGCAGAATTATGCTGAAAAATCAGGCCCTTGCGCGAATCTTTGACTCTACACTCCCTAAGTGTTGCAAAACCAATTGCATCTGCAAAAACTCCGGTTTCCACCCGGTCAAAATGATCCTGATAACTGTTGAAAAGGAGCAAACCATCCAAATAAATGCCTGTATCAACCTTTGTAAATTGATTTCCCTGCATTTCAAGTTGATTCACCCCAAAGGCCGCAACCGCAGTATCTAACCCCTGAAACTGATTGTTTTCCAGATAAAGTTTATTGGAAGGGTAGGAAAAAATGGCCTGATTCATTTTTACCCCTATCCTTCCCTGGTTGTGCGCAAAGGGAACCAACATGGAGTCAGGATCAGTGAAAAAAGTGTTTTGCGCAATGATTGATCCGCTGAAGGGGCTGTTTTGCACGGAATATGTTCCCTTTTGCACCAAAATGGATTGCAGATTGTGCTCAAATAAATTGCCCGTCAGGGTGTGAATGGCATTTCCATGAATTACAATCCCGTTTTTTGCATCCCTGATCCCTCCATTCCAGGTTCCATTATTCTGATTGGCCCAAAGGGTGGTCAGGGTATCCAGATAAATGCCATCCCACATCTCTTCCTTGCAGGCTTTTACCAGGGACTTTTGCACCACCAGAGAATTGCCGGGTGGAACCACAATTTTTGCATCAGGGGCCATAAAAATCCGGCAGTTTTGCCAGTTGTTTGCCCCACCGTTCACGGTCAGGGTGCCAATGATTGAAATCGTTTTTCCGCTGAGATTGCTTCCTCCGTTCAGAGCCCCCAGCCAGGTGGAGGTCGTGTCGTGCAATACCCAGTCAGAATTAGGGTGCTCACAACAAAAATCCCCGATTTTCAGAAAGACTTTTTCGGTGTAATGACATCCCAGCGTATCCAGGTAATTGAGTGTGACACTTGTATTGCCGAAAATGGGCACCGTGCCCGTGCTCTGCGCCACAGAATCCTGTACCATAGAGGCTGGAGACCAGTGAAAATCCGTACCTCCCAGGGCTGAAACCGTGGCCGTCTCCCCCTGGCAAAGCCAGACCGGGTTTTTGGCCACCCCTGGTCCCGGCCAGACATTCACCCTCACCGAGTCCGTGCAGGTCTTTTTTGCAGCATCCGTAATCTGAAGAAAATAAGTAAGACTGTCCTTGGGCGCTACGGTGGGAGCACTGGTGTCGGGATCGCTGATCCAGATTACAGGCAACCAATGCACTGGCCCCTGTTGTATATCTGCCTGAAGCAGCAAAGGGGTGCCGGGGCAAATGGTGGTGTCAGGGGTCTGAATGGGATGATTGATGATGCGAATATCCACCAAAATGGTATCCGTATCGCACCTGCATGCATCCCAGCCCAAAACGGTAAAAACCGTGGAATTCTGACCCGTAAATTGCGGATAGGGAGAAGTGGGGGTAAACACCAGATCCGGGGAAGGGGGCCACAAGAGCCCAAAAGCCTGATCCAGCTTCAATGCCAGGGGACCGCTGCCCGGACATAGATAAAGCAGGGTGTCGCGCAGATTGAGGTCGATCACCTGCACCTGCACAGAGTCGCGGTTGGTGCAACCCAGTGGGTCAACTGCGTTGAGGTAATAAGTGGTGGTCTGAGTGGGTTGAACCACGGGGTTGAGGCTGAGGGGATTGCTGAGGGTGGAATCAGTATCCCAGAAAAAAGCTGGATCGGCCAGTGCATGAAGGACAACAGCATTTCCGTCACAGGTAAAGGTGTCAGGCCCGGCTTCAACAAAAGGAGCAATCACCCGGATGTAAAGTGTGTCGTAAGAGGTGTCGCCCGGAGCAGTGGCGCAGTGCTCGGTAAGGGTCAGCACGACCTGAAAGGTGTCGGCATAGGGGTAAACGTGGGTGGGATTGGCCTCAAAACTGCGGGTTCCATCCCCAAACTCCCAGAGGGTGTCCACACAGCTTTGCCAGGTCTGCGACCCGGCAGAACTGAACTGAATGGTATCCCCCCGACAGGCAGTCAGGGTGGAAGCCTGTGCGTCAGCCAGAAGGGGTTGCGCATGAAAGATGTCATTCGGGCTGCGCACAAAAGCCAGTTTATCTACATGCAGACAATTATTGACCAAAAGCATATCCAACTCATAAAGGGAATCGCGTTTGGGTACCTGAATCGTGGCTGGATTGCCCGAACCAGTCAAAAAGGGATACCAATCCCATTGGGTATTGGTGACCAGTTGGGTGGAAATGCCTTGTGGAAAAGCGACCGGATCGGTCAGGGTGGCGGTGCAGGCCGCATTTGCCCTGCGGGCTCTTACCCAGGGATAAAGCGGATTTTGGGTGCTGGTATCCCGGATTTGCAGGCTGTACATGGCAGCATGCACCCCGGTCGGGGAGGGAGAATACAGATAGCTGGTAAACCTGGAAAAATCACTTTGGGCTGCTCCTGCGGGGCGTTCTGTGCCAATGGCAAGCCCCAGCAATGAATCTGCGACCTCGGCTTCCAGAAAAAAATCACCGCACCAGCGGGAAGGCTCCTTGTCTTCATGCCAGGTATCCAGTTGCCAGAACAAAGGAGCCAAAAAGTTGGAAAGGTCCAGCACATAGGTTGAGCCCTGGGAACGGGTGCGGAAAGTGAGTGGTATTTGGGCTCCCTGTGGGTCCAAAACAGTAGAAATGGTTCCTTCCCTGAGTCCGTGTGAAGTCTGGTTGCTGAGTTTTTGCAGGGAGGAAGTGATCAGATAACGGGCCTGCCCGTTGAGTTTTCTCACATATACCAGATCAAGGTATACTTCACGCGGCCATAAAAGTAACTTTTTTGTACCTCTGGAATTTGAGGTTTAGTGTTTTTCGGTGGTCCTTTTCATGGAATTCGTCCAGTGCTTTGTCAATGGCGCTTTTGAACTCCTTAAAGGTGGGATAATATCGTCCATTAAGTGCGGATTTCTTGATGATTTTCCAAACCCGTTCAATCAGGTTTAGGTTGGGAGAATACGAAGGCAGGAAGCATAATTCAATTTCCATTTGACGTGCAGTTTCCTGGACAAATTTACATCTCTGGTAAGGGGCGTTGTCGAGAATAATTGTGATGGGTTGGTCTGTGTACCGTTCCTTAAGGAGCTTAAACAAGCTTACCACTGAGGTTGAGTCAATGTAGCCTGTGTTTCTGAAGGTTTCGAGGATCTTGGTTTTTGCATGTAGGGCACCCAACACGTTATACCTTTGCCTTCCCGATGGAGCCTTGATGAACAATCGGCAAAACGACCACACGAAGGAGAGAAAGGGTGCCAGCACGAAATGGGCTGAATCTATGAAGAAAACATGACGTTTGTCCGCTATGCATTCGGCAATTCTGGGCATCATCACTTCCTCCCAAAAGACCTCCTGGGCAGCAGGATCGGCCTTCCCAGGAATGTGGCCAAGTTTGCAGAAGCGCATGCCAATTGACTTCAGGAAGTGCCTCACCTGGGTCTGACCGAGTTTTAAACCTGTCAAGTGAGAGATCCGCTGGGCAGCTTCTGCCACAGAAGGGCTGCATTCCGCCAAAAAGGAGGCCTTTAAGATTCCCCGATACGGTTCCAAACACGAAACAGGCCGATAGGAAACAGGAGAAAGGACGCTCCCAAGGCCAAATTCGGCATACTTCTTTTGAATGGACGTCACCGTCTTGGGGCTCACCCCAACTGCCACGGCAATATCCTTACGCTTGAAATCATTACTCATCGCCAAAATTGCCAGCTGCTTCAACATTCGGGGAGGATGATTCAAATATCTTTCTATCTTTACTACTCGAAAGTCTTCTTCAGAGATTTTTATACGGAGCATCATTTTAGGATTTTAGACACCCCAAAATGCAATGCTCCGTTCTTTTTTATATCAACATGTCCACAACTTCAAAAGGGTAACTTGTGCCCGCGCGAAGTATAGCTGCCCGTGGCATGGTCATAAATGGCCCGGCCGGGTCCGCCCAGCAATTCACCCGATCCGGGCAAAAGTGTACCACTATACCAAAATTCTTTGGCACGGGAAGTCACTCCCTGGGCGTAGGCAGGCATGACAGCCTTCCAGATGCGCCAGTTTCCCTGCCATGGAGGCACAATATTGCTGCCCGAACTTCCATAATACATGAAGTTGGTGTAGGTATCAGCACCCAATGCGCCCAGGGCTTTCAGCAGGGCCAGATATTGACCCGGGCGAATGATTTTTTCATCCGAATAATTGGCCAGGGGTGAATCGTCAAAATAGCCAGGCGACACGAAGGGATATGCAAGACCAATCTGAGTGGAATCAATGGCATGGCGCAGCTGTTTCTGGTAGCGGTCAAGTCCGTTGAGGGAGCCTTCATGGTTGCGGAAGTAGCGGGGAAGCTGAGGGTAGAAGTAGGAGGAGGTCCGGTCCTTTTGGGTGAAGGGGGTCGTGAGGGGCAAAAACTCCTCCAGCCGGGCGACGGTCGGGATTTCGGCAGCCAGATCATACCATTGAAAATCCGAAGGACTTCGCCCTGAAAGGGCATTGACCGAGTCAACCGAAGTCCGGAAGGCAGTGGAATATTCAGTGGCCCACTCTGCCTTTTTGGCTGAATAATAATGCTCTGCAAAGGCATTTGCAGGATAATTTAGCTTGTCCAGCTGCACCTTGGGATCAAAGGGATACTGAGGTCTGAGATTGGGGCTGAACACTTCCCCGTTTTCTGAAATAAAATCAATCCCACGGTTGTTTGGATTGAGCAGGTTCATGTAGGTAAAGATATGATTCACCCGCTTTCGTATGACCAGACCGTCACGTCTCAATGAATCTGCGGGAGCGAGCGGCCCGAATATTTTGCGGCTCACGTAGGAACTGGTTTGGCTGCTGAAAAGGTAGTAATCAGGATCATAATAATCCATGTCCGGGCGGTGAAGATAAATTTCATTAAGCGTATCGCCCTGGTAGTTGATCACCTGATGCGGGGTGCGGTCCCAATCCGTAATCAGGAAACGCGGAACATCTTCAAATTCCGCCTCCAACGACAAGTCCAGGAAGATTTTACCCCTGTTGTCAGGATTGATATTCAGGGGATTAACCAGGGTATCAAACCAATGGGCCTGGCCCAGGTGAATCATGTAGTGATAATTTCGCACCAGATCACGCTGAATATTGGCTGCATCGTAATAATCATCATTGCCTGCCAATCTGCCAAAATCACTGATCCAGGGTAAAAGCAGCGGCATTTTGCGCCGCGAATTATACCTGGGCGCAGGGTAGTGGAGCAAAAGTTCAATTGAACTTTGGGTAATATTGGGGTAGCCATGGGCAAAATCCAGGGCGTTGCGTTCGGAGGGATTGGTATTTGTAGCGGGAATATTCTCGGCGTAGCCGGTCGGCCACAAAAACTGATAGTGTTGGTGATCACGGATGCTGTTCAGATAGTGAAAATACTCCCAATTATCACTTAAAATGGTATCATAAATGGCGACTTCATCCAACCCCCCGCTCAGGCGATTTCCAATCACAGGGGTGAAATCAACATCCCCCCCAGGATCAATTGCAGCCGAGGGGCCAAAATTCTTGGCAAATCCGGGAGGGCTGATTCCATCCACATAGACCCGCAGCCAACCCGTCTTGGCGGAATAGCTCACCGCATAATGGTGCCAGTTGCCGTTCGTGTGATAGCGGCTGTCGCGGCGCCCCACCCCATCGAGTGGTATCTCAAATCGGCGCAGGGTGTTTCCAACCAAAATCACATCCACCCGGATCTGTTCGTCATAGATAAAAAATGAAATTCGTCCGTCCCAGCTTACGGGAATGGCCCGGTCAAATTCGGGGCCTGTTTTCATTAAAAATTCCACCGAAACCATACTCGAATCTTTTAAAGTAGGGATGGTGATAAGGGGGTTTGAATGATAGAAATTTGCCCCGGGCAGGAAGGGATCAAGCCAGGCCCCCACCACGGGATTTTGCAGGCTGATTTCCGGGCCAATGGGCGTTGGAACCACCAGTTGATGCAGGTTGTTGGAATAATCATGGCCGGGGGATGCAATCTCAAACTGCCAGTAGGCCACGGGGGAAAGTTGCTGGGCCAGGCTGCTGCCTGCGGCCCCGAAAAGGAAAATACAGGCCAGGATGATTTTTTGCATGGAGGTCAGTTTGAAAATTGGTTGTTCTTGTTGAGAAAAATCCGGGTATGGAGCGGGTTTTGCGGGTTTCCACCCATAATGATAAAATCAAAATCCCCGTCACCGTCCACATCCGCCCATTTCAGCAAGGGATCGCTGTACCCATCCAGAGCCTGTCCGGTGGAGATAAAGTTTCCCTGCCCGTTGTTTTTCAGGACCAGAGTTTTAAAACTCCCCCCTGTATTCCCCGATAATAAAATATCCTGGTCATTATCCTGGTCCAAATCAGCAAAATCTGCATCCAGATGGAAGGCAGGAGGAATATTCGTAGATAAATGGGTCCATCCAGTTCCATTCCAGTCATAGGTTATGTGCATACTTTTTCCGTTTTGGAAGCCACTGGTGAATAGTTCCAGGTGTTTATCCTGATCGAGATTCACCCACCTGAGCGTTCCATACCAGGGTGCAGTCTGGCCAAAACCATCCATCATGCGGTAGGCGCCGTTTGCAAATTCCCAAACCTGCATTTTCAGGGTGTCGCCCCGGTTAAATCCTGCGATGGCCAGATCCAGATCTCCGTCGCCATCCATGTCTGCCCACGAAAGCCGTGGGGCGGCAAAACCTTCCAGGGCGGTTTTTGCGGGGGTGAAATGCAGATTCCCGTCATTCACAAACACTTCTGTATAATGAAAAAATTCAGGTGAATAACCCGAAACGAGAATATCCAAATCTCCGTCACCTTCCAGATCACCCCAGCGCACCTGCCCGTCGTGCAGGCCCGTTATTCCGGGATCAAGGGCGGTAAACTGGCCGTTTCCCTGGTTGAGGTAGATCAGGGTGGTGCATCTTTTCAGGGTTTGGCAGCCGCACAGGAGCAGGTCGGGTTTGCCGTCGCCGTTCACGTCCGCCCAGTCTGAACTGGCATCCAACAGGGGCAGAAAACCTGCATTGCTCTGATGTTGGAAAGAAATGGCGGTCAGGCCCGGGGCCGTCACCCGAATCTGCTGAAAAAGTCCCGCAAAAGGCTGTCCCAGGCTGTCACGACCACACATAAAGAGGTCAGGCCAGTTGTCGCCATTGGCATCGACCCAGTTCACACTCCCTGCATACACCGCAGGCAGGTTCTGGTTTACCGTGGTTTGCACAGCCGTGGAACCGTTGCAGGCGGCCAGCAGCGTGATAAAAAATGCGCTAAGCAGCGCACAAAATGGGTTTGATTTCATTTTGCCCGAATTAAAAACTTAGTGAACCAAAGGGTCACTTATTTGCAAATGCAGAATTTTTCTAAATAGTGCGTACTGAGCCTGAACCTGATGGGAAGTTAGGCAAAAAAAGGGAATTTCCTCACCCCAACAAGGCAAAAAACATGCAGCCACCGCAATCCTGACCCTGAGTTCTGTTCTGATGAATTTCCCGGTTTTGGGGCATATATTACTCAACTGCTGATATGGAGGTTCTGCGCACGGTGGTCAATGAATTACATGAATATTACGAATCTAAGAGAGAATCTGGTAACGGGGTTAATCCAAGGTTTGCATGGGGGTGCTCATCAAACAAATTCCCGATTTCAAAAAACATCTTTTGGTTCGCCGCCGTTTTTCGAGGTCAAAATCCTATTTGTTTGCAATGTATTGAATATCAACAATGTCCTTATAAGGGATGCTTTATTCCACTGTTTGCGTGGGTGGTGCAGGGCAAGGATCATATTGGTTAATAATGGGCTGAACGGGGCATATGGTAGGGGCTTTGTTTCTGTTAATCAAAGCTCTCATCCCGAATCTTGTTGCATTCTCCATCAAATTCCCAAATTCGCAATAACTTTCCCTCCTCATTGAAGAACTTCCAAGTACCATATCGGCAGATTGCTTTGTATTTCACATTATTTTCCACAAAGAGCAATTGCCCTTTATGTTCCAAATGCCCACTTTGAAAATAGAATCGCTCTTTTGCAACCATTCCCAAACCATTTCGAACGGCTTTTCTCTTCATCCTTTTCTTTCCATTTGGATAAAAACGGGAGAAATTGCCATTAGATTTAACTACGCTGCTTTTTTGCCCAGATTGAAAATAATAGATTTTATTTCCAGTTTCCGAATTCTTCTTAAACTCAATCTTTGCAATTAGTGTTTGACAGCTATCAGAATATTCATGGGCCCAGCCATTTATCTGGTTATTTCCATTTAGTGGGTAAACCCAATGAACCTTCCCACTCTCATATTTGATAATAATTTTGTTGTCAATAGTATCAGCCAGTTGTCCACATACTATTAGGGACTTAAAAAGAAACAGAAATAAAATTGTATATTGTTTCATTACTTATCCGGATTCACAATAATATTAGCCTTATTTTCTTTCCAATCCTGCATAAATGCCGCGGTCTTAGCCTTTGCTTCTAATTCGTGAGGTTGGAGCTCATAATCAATTCGTTCTTTTGATTTAGTATACTTTCCAGTTTCAGGATTAAATTCGCTTTTATTTATTTGAACCCAACCCATTTCAACGTGATATATTTCTTCTACCATTACCCTTAAAAAGTCATCATGATTAATCAACGGCGGTCTTGGACCATTTGAAAGATTTCCATTATAAAACGCTTCCTTATCTTTTGGCAGCAACAATTTATCTGGATGAACAAGTATCATTACAACATCCGATTTTTCATAGTTCATATCTTCAACTCCAGTTTCTTCATTAAAAACTGTAAAACTGAGATCTCCGCCGTCATACCTATCCAACAAACTCCATTCCTCATCACTAAGCAAATTTTTGGAATCAGTTGTATTATAATAAGACATTCCTTTACCATAAAGTTTTTCGATTAGAGCTAAATATCTTTTTGGCGCTCCTGTCCCAACAATTTTCCTCTCCGGACCGTATGCAACTCCTTCTACATACCCTCGCGCCATCAATTCAAATGAGTATTTTTGTTCTAGGTCATCAATAACCTTAAACAAGGCTCTTCCCTTTTCGGTTCGGAAAAGATCTTCGATGACCAAATGATCGAACCAATCTCCTCCTTTGATTAATAAAACATTGGTTTCAGGTTTGAAAGTAACTGCTATGGGTTTTCCATCTGCATCCGTCACTTCTTTTCCGTTGTTATCCTTAAAGACAATAGGCTTATTTAATGTAAAGTGATAAGTGGAAATTGGCATGTACTTTTTCCAATAGGGATCCACACTCAACCACCGCCCCAGTCTCACATCCAGTAACCTGGCCCCAAAATCATAGCTATTCCCAGTCCCTTTCACCTCATCATCCTTCTCCATCCCATTAAACCCATACCTGTAACTATCACTCGATTGGTTCCTGCCTGGCATGAGCATGCCGAACGCATAATAGTCGTTGGCTACTACCATGGTGGCCCGGAAATCCTGGGACTGCGCTATTCAGATATGCTTATTTACTCATCATCAACTACAAATTTCGATGTTTTATCCACGGGAAAAGTGTTTTCGAACCAATTTATAAACCAATTTTTTCCAAAGTCACGGTAGGTATCAATATTAAAGACCTTGTTTTGGGCCTGGTAATAAGTGAAATAGTACCTCACAGGGACTTTCTGCCTGGATCCCTCTGAATGATAATAACCCACAGAATCCAAAAACTTTTCGCATTCCAGAAATTCATGCGCTTGGTCTGGACGATCAAATTCATACTCGACAAGGCGAAATATCCCTGTGTTAATTTCAAACTCAACTGAACTTATACAGTATGGACTTAGATTTCTTTCCCTTTCCTTAACTTCAAGCCAAATTGATTCTGAATCAACCTCAAAACTTCGAAAATCTCTTTTTTGCTCCTTACACTTTAAATTGATTCTTGCCTTATGTTTCAGACCAAAATTCTCCACTTCCAGGCTGTCCAATATATCCCTTAATCCGAAATAAGCCTTTTGAGGATCATGGCCAATGGAGCAGGCCTCCAGAAGGATTATCAAGAGAATTAAAGGAATTATTATTTTCAATAACCTGATCATTATTGGGGGTTCATTTTAGAAATATATGTTTTAAATTGCCCGATATCCCTTCCTCCGTCCGATTTTATTGGCCACCTATATTTTTCATTATTTTCTCCCCAACAACGTGGTACTCCATAGAATTCACCTTTCCTCGTTGAAATATTATTAAGCCAGCCATAGACCACCATGGTGGCCCGGAAATCCTGGGGTTGGTATGCGCTTCCTTCTGCCCTCAATACACAGCAATATCTACATTCACTACTACACCTTTGCAATCCAGGATAAAGGCACAATAATCAACCTGAACACTATCGCAGGCAGCTTCTTTATAGCATCCTGTATAATAGCCTATCCACACATTCCCATTTGGCTTGTGCATCAACAGAAAGTCCGGGTCACCAAAATATTGAATTACAAAGGAAATTTTTTTCCCAATAAATTGATCCTTATGCTTATATAACAAAAACCCATATTTCTGCCTTTCAGCATAGCAAAAAGATTTGTCCTCCCGCCATTCTTTGCCGATCTTTTTGAGCGGGAGAGGATTCTGGGCTGAAAGAAATTGGGCCGAAAACATGACCCCGAGGAGTAAGAAAAGGGAGTATGGAATCATTCTAATTTTTTCCATGATAATACTAATGGGTTAAATGACCAGAATGCTAAGTTGCCCATAAAGTTCAATGTAGTCAGCATTAAATTCTTTATCCAGACTGTTTACCCAATTCATCTGTGAAAACCTCCATATCCGTTGGGAAATAAAGATATAATCTGCGCTTTTCATCCTGGGTGAAACTTGCTCCATGTTTTCTAAAAAAGTCTTCCAGGTCTTGTTTTGTTTTTCTTTCCCTTTTGGGGAAGTTTCTTTAATCCTCCTTCCTTCATGTTTTTTGAAATTGTGCGCCATGGTTGAGATTTATTTTTGGCGATCTTTAGTGTCCGGCAAGACCAAACCCTGCATCTATTCCCATGGATTCCAGGGACTTCGCTGGATGGCCAGTGCTTTTTCTCTGGTGGAGGGAAATTTTAAGCCAAGCCGCACCTGTTCCTGGGTTTGGGGGTTGCGCAGTATCAGGTAAAAGGATTGATCAAAGTGCCCTTCACAATAATTGAACTGCAGCTTCATTTTGTGTTTGGATTCCAGCAGGTATCCCTTTTCGTCACGTTTAAAGTCTTCCAAATCAGGGGTTTGCTCCTCCACCACAAAATCACGCAGGGTAAAGGGCATGCCCTCCAGCATGTCGGTCCGGCAAAGAACCGGGGGGAACTGATCGGGCAACCCCATAATTTGGATCGCATCAGCGCCCTGATTTTTGAAGGTTAACCGCAGGATACCGCCATTCCCTTTCATTTTACCCGACCCGGAAATGGATACCTGGTATTGAGCAGGAAGGGTGGCAAAAGGGAAAACCAGTATCCATAAAATCAGGTAAATGCTTAGATTTTTCATGTTCATGCTCTTTGAAACACATCCGTTTTGGTGCAGATTTCTCCATAAATAAATTATCTGCGCCATCCTGTCCTGCCCCCACGATCCCGATTTCTCAGAGATCAGACCGGGTTCCACCCTGGTGGTCCTGCGCCCGGAAGTGGTGAGTTGGGTCAAGATAAGGAATTGGGGGGGAGAGTCAATGAACAAAGTGCAATTATCAATGAACGGTTGGATACTGCCTTGATAGCAAAATGTAATCCACCGAGATCACTGAGTTTTTTGGTTTCCATTGGATTGGGCACGAAATGGAGGAGGGCACGGAGACAATTATCAATTATCAAAGAGCAATGAACAATGAACAATGAACAATGAACAATGAACAATGAACAAAATTGGTGGGTTTTAACCCGCCAATTGCCCAGTAGATCCATCCTCGGGCAATCCCCAATAAGGTTGGAAAAACCTACATTACTAATTCCATAGGGTTGGGTTTTAACCCTACCCTCCAGGATCAATGTGCAATGAACAATGAACAATGAACAAAATTGGTAATTTCTTTAGTCCCTTTGGGATTAACCCACCCTTCCTGGGTCAATTATCAATGAACAATTGGGGTGGCCCCCTACCCCAACCAGGCGTGAGGCATGCGGGGGTGCCCGACCCGTTGGAGGGCAGTGCCGGGCCCGGACGGCCGCAGGCCGCGTGGCCCGGTACGGAACCCCTGAGCACGCCGACCCCGATGCCGGGAGGCCGCAGGCAGCCCGGCACCGGGGGCACGCCCAAACCCACAACTTTACCTCCTTGATTGTCGCAAAAATTCACGACCTTTGGCCTTTTGCAACCATTAAACAGGGCTTTGAACCCTGCGGAGGAATTTATGAGTAAAAAAGGACGCGTGCTGGTCGCCATGAGCGGCGGCATTGACAGCTCGGTGGCGGCCGTGATGCTGCACGAGGAAGGCTACGAAGTGGTGGGCCTGACCATGAAAACCTGGGATTATGCCAATTCCGGAGGAAATAAGAAAGAAACCGGCTGCTGCAGCCTCGATTCGATCAACGATGCCCGCGAAATCGCGGTGAATCTGGGGTTTCCGCACTATATTCTGGATATCCGGGAGGAATTTGGGGACTCGGTGATCGACTATTTTGTGGAGGAATACCTGGCCGGGCGCACCCCCAATCCCTGTGTGATGTGCAATACCCACATCAAGTGGGACGCCCTGCTGAAGCGGGCCGATATGATGGGCTGTGAGTTTATCGCCACGGGCCACTATGCCAAAATACGGCAGGAAAACGGTCGCCACGTGATCTCGCGGGGCAAGGACCTGAACAAGGACCAGTCGTATGTGCTGTGGGGGGTGAGTCAGTCGAGTCTGGCCCGGACCCTGTTTCCGATGGGGCAGTTTCACAAGCCCGAAATCCGGCAGATGGCCCTGGAAATGGGCTTTGACAATCTGGTGAGGAAGCCCGAATCATACGAGATCTGTTTCATACCCGACAACGACTACCACGGTTTTCTGAATCGCCGGGTGCCCACCCTGGAAGCGAAGGTGGCCGGGGGCGATTTTGTGCTGGCCGACGGCACCAAAGTGGGCCAACACAAGGGCTATCCCTACTACACCATCGGGCAGCGCAAGGGGCTGATCGCGATGGGCGAACCCTATTTTGTGACCCATATCGACCCCGTGACCAATACGGTGACCATCGGCAAGGTGGACGAACTGCTGGGCCAGCAGATGCGGGTGAGGAGGTTGAATCTGCAAAAATATGCCACCCTGGAGGATGAAATGAACGCCATCACCAAAATTCGCTACAAGGACAGCGGCTCCCCGAGCCTGATCCGTCAGGTGGAACCCGATGTGATGGAGGTGACCTTTGCGGAGCAGGTGCGGTCGATCACGCCCGGCCAGGCTGCCGTCTTTTACGAAGGAGATGATGTGATCGGCGGCGGGTGGATCGACTAAGGCTTTCCTTTGCTACGAGCTACGAGCCCCGAGCTGCGAGCACCTGGGGCAGCTGAAAGCTGGTTGTGCGGGTAAATCCAGCGAATAGGATTAGTATCGCAAAGATCGCCAAGATCTTTTGGCCCTCCCGAACGCTTTCGGGATTGCGTGGGTTGGGATGGCAAAGTTCGCAAAGCTGAACCGTTTAATTGCATTTTGTCTTTGGGATCTTTGCTCCCTTCAACCTACGAAACGCGGAAAACAACCCCTTTGCGACCTCTGCGTGACCTCTAAACCATTAAGTTGACGTCCATCGGGATCGCAAAGCTGAACCGTTTAATTGCATTTTGTCTTTGGGATCTTTGCTCCCTTCAACCTACGAAACGCGGAAAACAACCCCTTTGCGACCTCTGCGTGACCCCTAAACTCTTTTGCTGACCGCTGATAGCTGACTGCTCTCCCCTCAAAAATGACTTCCGTCATTGTCGGGGGGGAAATCACTCAATACTTTTACCTCATTCTTAAACCAATCAGATAAAGCGAAATGAAAAACTCAAGTGTAGAAATCAATCCCGGCGAAATCAAAGTGACCATGGATCAGCCTGTGACGGGCAAGTTTACCCTGCGGGATCTGGGCATTAGCAACCAGGACCTGATGGTGGAAGGCGGCAACCTGCGCCTCGTGTTTGAAATGGGGAATCTGGGGGATTTGCATTTTTATAAAATGCCCACCCTGGAACTGGCTTACCGCGAAAATGCCCATGAGAGCGGCTGGGTAGTGGAATTCAACGGTGAAAACATCCTGGAAAAAACGGATCATTCCGGCCACGCCACGGTATTATTGCTGCACCGCAATAAACTCGACGAGTACCGTCACCGCCACCTGAATACGCTCATTTTGCACGGAGACCTCTCCGAGCAGGTGCAACTCAGTGCAGATAATAGTTTCTTCAATCTGCTGGAAACTCCCGGCAACTGAGGGACTCCCGCAGTTCATATTTTTGAGTGATTGATAAAGGGCCACGCGACCTGAAACAGGTCAGTGGCCTTTTTCTTTTGGGGAAGACAGGGGTAAAATCTGCCGATGAGGCAGGGGGCAAAAAAAAGCCGGGACGAAGGTCCCGGCTTTCAGGTTTGTAATGCTTCAGGCAGAAAGTGCATATTTTTCTCTCCAATGGATAAAGCCAGGCTGGTGTGAAACCAGGCGCAAAAGGCGGCAAAAACCATAGAGATCGTGTTCCCAGCCTTTGGATTCGGCAATGTCCAGCACCCGGGTGGCAGTGGCCATGTCCAGCTCTTCAGTGGGTTTGATGTCCAGCAGATCAGCAATTTCGTCCAGCAAGGGGTAGTAAGGATGTTCTGATAGTTTCATGGCTTTACTTTTTGGGTTTGTCTGTCAGAATATTATCTCTGTTAATAACGATCAGAAGTCGTGCCAAATTCCATACGGGAAGGCCTGATTGTAGGGTAATGGTCTGCAAAATGTAGCCTACGGTTGCTTTTGGGGGTGGAACCTGCAGTTTGGGGAGATGAGTGGGTGAAATTGGCGGGGGAACGGTTTCCAAGGATCAGTATCGCAAAGATCAGTATCGCAAAGTACGCCAAGATTTTTGGGCCCGCGTTTCGTTGGTCGTGGTGGCAAAGGTCGCTAAGCTGGACCGTTTTATTGCATTTTAGCTTTGCGATCTTTGCTCTCTTCAACCAACGAAACGCGGAAAACAACCCCTTTGCGAGCTTTGCGTGACCTCTAAACCCTTAAGTTGACGCGCATGCAATAGCTATACGGGAGCGCCAAGATTTTTTGGGCCCGCGTTTCGTTGGTTGGGGTGGCAAAGGTCGCCAAGCTGAACGGTTTAATTGCATTTTAGCTTTGCGATCTTTGCTCCCTTCAACCCACAAAACGCGGAAAACAACCCCTTTGCGTCCTTTGCGTGACCTCAAAACCCTTAATTTGACGCCTATTCGAAGATTTCGGATTACGGTTATTTGCAAGCAAATTGACCGCTGACCGCTCTATCGCCTTCTGATCCAAAGGATCAGAAGCAGGAGGATCAGCATGATGCCTGCCCCGGCCATCACTCCTTTCCAGAAATAATTATGGGAGAGTATTTGATGAAGGATGGGTTTTTCTTTGGGCGGCAGGACCACATCCACAGGGCGGGCCCATTCTTCGGGCAGAATGTCTTCTGAATAAAGGGAATCGAGGGGCGGGGCAGGCTTGCCTGTAAGACTGACGGGTTCTACCCGTACATTGCCGTTGCCTTCGACCCAGACCCGGGCCATGAGATCGTTTTCGTCGTCGGCGAGGGCGATGGCGTAGTAGGTGATGTCGAGCCCGGGTTCGCGGCGCCACACCATGGGATGGGCGGGCAAGTCGCCTGAAAACCAGTTGATTTTGACCCGCTGGGCGGCATTTTTCAGGATGGGAAAGAGGGTGGAACGGAAGTTCCCGTATTCGGGATTATTCCAGAGCATTTTGTGGGAAAAGATGAACAGGTTGCGGATTCCCTTGGCCGGATCACATTCCACGTCCAGGGTTTTGCGGAAAAATTTCAACTGATCATCCGTTACCTTCCAGACTTCCTCCTCTGTATCCAGGATCAGGAAAAGCGATTCGCCCACCCGAAAACGATACCAGGGAGGCCCGAATACAGAAGTATAAGCTTCGTAATCCTTGCCCCAGTAGTCGTTGAAACGGTGGGGCATGAGGTCGTGGTTGCCGAGGCTGTTGAAAAGGGGCAATTGCAGCCGTTGCACAAAGGAGGTTTTGAAATTGCCCATGTGGAGGGAGTCCATTTGGCGGTAATTGTCGCCCAGAGACATAAAAAAAGCTGCGCCTGACTGGTTCAGTTCGTCCATGCGCACCAGAAGGTTGGGAGAAGGGTAGGCCGAATTTCCGGGAGCCCCGAATATATGGCCTGCGGCCAAAAAGAAGAATGTTTCGCCCGTGGCCACGGGCTTTACCTCCCTCCCATTCACCGGCGAAATCAGCGGGTCAAGTTCCACCCCGGATCCATATCCGGCCTGCAGGGTGACTGAAAGGCCAAGTAACAGGCTGAAAATCAGACTTATTTTTGCAACCATATTTTCCCGGTCTGGTGCCAGCCCTGGCCAGCGACTTCGCACAGATACACGCCCGCAGGTAGGCCAGAAACTTCCAGTTTGATTCTGTTTTGCCCCGCATTTCCCATTTTTTGCCAGGATTGCACCATTTTACCCGAAATATCCCACAACCTGATTTCCAATTGCTCTCCCTGGTCGCGGGTGAAACTCAGCTCAAATTGTTGGTGGGCAGGATTGGGGAAAATAGTCAGATTTTGTTCGGCCATGGGCTCCCTGCGGGACACGGGTTGCGAGGTTACGGCAAAGTCCCAGATACCGCGGCCATAAGTGCCAAAGCGCACCGTGTTGATCTTGGGAATGTACTCCATAGTCCAGTAGTTTTGGTCGGGAGCTTTGCCGTTGCTCATGGGGTACCATTGATCGTCGGCAATCACATATACATAAGGCCCGACCTCGGTCGCGGCAAAAAGCAGGGTTTCCTCGGTATTGAGGGCGATCTGGTGCACCAGAGTTCCGGGCAATCCGTTGTCGATGGCTTTCCAGTTGAGGCCGTGGTCCTTGCTCATGTACACCCCGGGATCGGAATAGCCGGTCCCGGCAATAAAGACCCGGCCCAGCACAGATTTGCTGGCTTCGATGTCAGCCCCGTAGAAATAATGGGCCCCCGGGCCCTGGAAATTGGGCGACTGGGTCCAGGTGGCCATGTTGTCGAGGGTCCAGAAAAAGGCGCCGTTGTCGAGCATGACATAGCGGACATCGCGGTTGATTTCTGAGTAGGCCATGGCCGAAATCTGTCCGCCGTTGGCCGCCGCTTTGAAGTTGAAGGGGTCCTCTATGGCAGTAATATTCCCCCCAAAATGCCTCAGACTGATGAGGTGAGAGCCAAAGCCGCTGGTGGTGTAGCCACCAGCCATGTACACCCGATTGGAAAAGTAGGGATCGGCCATGAGGGGCGGAATCCAGAAATGATTGGCTCCGTTGAAGTTCCAGGTGGCGGTGCTGAAGCCCGTGCGGGCATTGGAATAATAGTCGGCGAAGCCGGGATATACCATCCAGATGCTTTGTCCGCCGTCGGAGGACACGATGTGTCCGTAATCCCCACTGATCAGCTGATCAAAACTGAGCACATTGCCCGAATCCTGCTTGCAGCGCTGAAAGCCCTGATCCTGGGACCCGGCGTAGATATAGTCGGGCAGGCTTTTGTCGGTATAAACTGAGTAATACTGGCTGCAGGCCATATCCAGCAGGGCCAGGTTGTTGACACTGACCAGATGATCGTAGGATTCGTAGAGGCCGCCATCCGTGCCAATGTAGGTGATTTCATTTCCATTCCCGTCAAACATGGGCTGGATAAAGGGAACGTCGGCATGGAGTTGGTTGGTTTCGGCCCCGTAATAGGTGTACCAGTCGTTGGTTTTGGTCCAGGTAAGGCCACTGTCAGTACTGCGCCAGGCCTCCACATCGCCAAAGAAAATATTGGCAGCATCGGTCAGGGAAGCACTGAAGCTGGTGGCAAAGAACGGGTTTTTGCCCAGATTGCTGATGAAACTCCAGTTTTTTCCCGCATCAGAGGATTTGTAAATGTCCTGGTCGTGATATACATATAAGGTGGTGTCGCCTCCGGCCAGGGTGCCGCAAAGGAGGGAATTTTCTTTGTTGGTGAAGGGTAATTTGCCTTCAAACTGAAGATTGGTGGTGGCGGTCAGTGAGAAAATGGAATCGTGGGCCTTGAAATAGGCAGGCGCTTCGCCCGAACGGGAAACCCAGAGGTCCATGTTGAGTTCGTTGCCGTAATCATTTTCATGGAACCTGCGCAGCAGGGAGAAATTGGCGCCCTTGTCGAGGGAGCGATACAGGCCGGAAGTGGCACCCCAGTTGCCAAAATCCCACTCCTGGGATACCACGTACACAGTACGGGCCGAGTCGTCGGCCACCATGGCGCGGCGGATGTAGCCCCAGGATTCAATGTTGGTGAGACCGCCAGCCTTTTGCCAGCTTCCGCCGTTGTCGTCGGAATACCAGACTGCCGAGCCGCCCGAGGCCGCGAGGATGCGGGTTCCACCATTATAAGGAATGGCCCGCACCATTTTCAGGCCGGGAAATCTGAGCAGATCATTGAGGGGCACCCAGCCTTTTCCGTCAGTACTGCCCCGCCAGACCTGTCCCCCGTCTGAGCCGGCATAAAGGAAGTTATTGAGGGTGTCGAGATCGGCCACCACCACCCGTCCTGAGACGTTGCGGCTGCCGCGTTGTGACCAGGAGCCAATCAGGGCGCCGTTGGCCAGGGTATCGAGGGTGGTTGTTTTGGCGGATGAGGGAAGATTGCAGAATCGGGCATAATTTTGCTCGCGGGTTTGCTGGTCCAGTTGTCGCCAGTTGACGCCAGGGGCGGCTTTGTGCATTTGTTCGATCCATTCCGCCTTTTCCTCCTGCTCTTTGGCTTCATCTTCCTCAGACACCCACCTGATCTGAGTGTCAAAAGGGCGGGGAAGCAACCGGGTTCCTGATCTGGCTTGCAGAATCAGGCAAAATACCAGCCCGGCCAACACCAGACTTACGGCAATAATGGATTTTTCTCTCATACTGAAGCGAATTTAAGAAAAGTTCCCGTGAAGAAGTGTCAGCAGGAAACGAATCCACTACTTGGGCCAGCGAATGGTTACCTCGCACTTATCCGTTTCACTGGAGATGAGCAGATTGGCGCCCAGACCAAGCCAGGGGGTTTGCAGATTTTCGTGAAAATCATTCATCCATCCTTTCGGACAATTTCCGTCGTCTGTGATAATAATCAGGATATAAGGTTCCGCAATTTTGTGAGAAATCTCCACCCGGGCCTTCTCCCGTCGGGTGCGACGGACGAAGCTCAGAAATAATTCCGAAAAATTTACCCTGAAAGTCTCCCTGTCGCCCTTCAGATGAGGAAGGGTGGTGTGAACTTTAATCTGGTATGTTTTCGGCAAATCTGTCTGATCAATAACCTCATTGATTAGCTCAAGAAGGCTAAATTTCTCAAATTTCATTTTAATGTTCCAAATCTTGTTCTTTTAATATTGCCGTTCGCCATAAAGATAAGATTTGATGACAGGAATCCCCACTACAAAAAAATATTTCGGGATTTTATTTTCTTACCACAATAGAAATGAAGCAGATATAAAAATTAACTCAGATTTTGGAGCCAGAATTGTGCTTGATCTGTTTTTCGGGTTGTGGCTTTTTCGTATTTTTATGAAGTGAGCCAGGTGCAACGATTAATACCTCATCTGTTAGTGGCAGGAATTCTCTTGCCCCTCCTTTTTTTGCACCGTCCCCCCAGACAGGTCAGGAATAATGCTGACGGGCTTTTGTCTCAGGAAATTCGTTTCAACGGTCAGGATTTCGTGACTGTTGGATTTCTGCCTGAGGAAGCGGGATTAAGCCTTTTCATGGAGGATCAGCGGGGTAAAAGGTTCAGCAATTTTGCCAACCTGAAGGCTGAAATGGAGGCCGAAGGCCGGGAACTGCTGTTTGCCACCAATGCGGGAATTTTCTCCAGCGACCTCACACCCGGCGGTTTGCACGTGGAAAAAGGTCAGGTGGTTTCACCTCTGAACCTTAAGGATGGCAAAGGGAATTTTCACCTGATGCCCAATGGTGTTTTCTTTTTGGGAGAGAATGGCGCTTCTGTGCTGGAATCAGGGGCTTTTGCCGAATTGAATCCCAAAGTGCGGCTGGCCACCCAAAGTGGTCCTGCGCTGGTGCTCAAAGGTGAGTTGCACCCAGCTTTTCAGAAAGGCTCCAAAAATAAGTATATCCGCAGCGGGGTGGGCGTCAGCCCTGACGGCAAGATACATTTCGCGATCAGCCGCAAACCAGTGAATTTCTATGATTTTGCCACCCTGTTTCGCGATGAACTGGATTGCCCCAATGCGCTGTATCTGGATGGTGGCATTTCGAAATTTTACCTGCCTGCCTTGGGCATTTCCAACCTTGAAGGAGGAGATTTTGTGGGAATTTTGGCCGTGACCAAATCCACTGGCTCAGGCGAATCTGCGGGTGTACCCGCAGAAGGGTTACCTTAACGGTTTACAGTTTTCAGTTTACAGTTCCCCAAAAACCGTAAACCGCAAACCGTAAACTGTTTGTGAACCGCGACCTGTAAACTGTATTCAGAAGACTTCTTCGCCTGATTGTCCTCCTGAAGAGGTGATGGTACTGCCAATCAACAAAAAGCCATTTACATCGCGGATGATTTTGATCAGGTAAAAGGCAGAGGCCAGGTGCAAGCCTGCCACCAAAAACTGGAAGAATACCCCGAAACCGTCCATGAAGGTCAGAAATGGGCTCAATACCGGCAAAAAGCTGGAAGCGAGCCCCATGATCCACCACATGCGGATAAAGCCGGGCAATTTCACGGTGTCGGGCTCTCCCTGGGCCCGCATGGAAAGGGAAAGGCTGGCGCTGTAATAATAACTGGCAAGTTTCAGAGGTTCATATAAATTGATGATGGGAATAATATGAACCATGATGGCCCAGCCCGGCGAATATTTCAGGTTGAGCCCGGCGGAGCGCAAATTTCCCAATACGGAAGCCACCCAAACCAGATAAATCAGGCCGGCAGCAATAAAACTCAATTGGGCCGCATTGGGCCAGGAAAGCCAAAGAAAATCCAACCAGGGAAAAAGGACGGGAAATGCATGGATGACCAAAAGCATCACCCCCGTGATCAGCATATTCAGGCCGATCAGGCCCATGGTTGCTTTTCCCCAAAGGTTGGTTTCCCGGATTTTCATTTAAAAAACATCAGAAGTTTGACCCTGAGCACCACCCTCCCGAAATCCCAGCAGCATTTCCTCCTGACTGGCGGTAATCTCCTGCATCAGTTTCAGCAGCAAATAACCTGAAATCAGCAAAAGTACATGGGGAACCTGGTAAAGGTAACCGATCAACTGAAAGTTATTGTCCCACATCAAATCCGAGTAAGCTAATCCAAGCAGGTAAGGAAAGAAGCAGGCAATGAGGTAGCAAATCCACCAGGTATTGATGTAGGAAGGCGTTTTGAGTCCTTTCCAGGAGTCGTGTGTGCCTGCTGGTTGACTGCCCCGCCAGAGTTGAGACATGGAGGTAATGGGCAGGATAAAATTGATCACGGGTACAAAATAACTACCCACGGCCCAGCCGGGCGTCACCACCAGTCCTTCCACCCCCAAAAGACTGAGCTGGTTCATGGCACGATACAGCCAGATCAGAAAAAAAATTCCAGCCAGGCCCAGGGTGCCTAACGCCACATAATAAAAGGAATGAAAATCCAATCCCACCATCCCGAGAATTCCACCCAGGCTAATAAAATTGCCCACCAAAATGATGGCATGATAAACCAGGTTGGCAATGACAAATCCACGGGCCAGTCTGGCCATGGACTTGATCTTTTCCATGTTTGTATAAACCTCCATGCAACCAATTTACAGAAAATCGGGATTCTACCTTCTCTTCACCAGAACCTTTTGGCTAAAAGTTCCATTTTCCGTTTCCAGCAGAGCAACATACATTCCATCCTGGATTTCAGAGGGAAGTTTTACTTCAGTGCCATCGCTCAGGTTGAAATTTGTATGCCAAATTTCCCTGCCAGCCAGATCTGAGATGATCAACCTTCCGTTCACACGCCCGTGGGAAACCCCACGAAATACCAGCCTGCCTTCGGCAGGATTTTGCAGCCAGATCAGGGAATTTCCCTGCAACTCTCCAGCCACTGGGTTGGTACAACCCAGGGTGCAGTTTTGCAATATGGTATGGACGGTTTCTGTCCCAACCTTGGCCTGAAAATCATTTCCCGCACTGCAACTGCCTTTCAGGTAAAAATCCAGCCAGGGAATGAGGTACTTTTCCACCACCAGGTGCTGATCGGCCCGGGTTATGGTGGGTTGAGGCGAGCAGGTGAGCTCGCCAAAATTGCAATTGAAATTATACTCAGCAAAGTAACAATGGCCCCCTCCTTTGATAGAAACCGAGCTTTTGCAGGACGAATTCAGCCCATTATACATGGGAACGGTGTGCTGAGCCGGGGGCGTGACACAGTCGTTGCCGCCGGCAAAGACCAGGGCGGGCAACTGAATGGCCGCAGCTGCGCTGACGGCCGAGGGATTGGTTTCGGCAGGCGCCAGGGTGGCCAGGGCCCGGATGTGGGCGCTGTGCTGTACCGCCAAAAAGGCGGCTCCGCCACCCATAGAATGGCCCATGACCGCAGTGGAATCTGTGAGATGGGTGAAAAAGGGGGAAATGGCATGGCCATTTTCCGCCTGCATTTGATCGGCCAGAAAGGCCAGATCCTGGCCAAAGGTACCGTGATCGGGACTGAAACCCGTTTCTGTGTCTGAAAAGACCATCACATAGCCTTCAGGAACCAGCGCGGTCCACAGGTTTTGGTAGGCAGTCCAGGTCATGACAAAGCCGTGGCCAAAGACCAGCACGGGAAATTTGCCCGGCGCCAATGGCACATTTTCACCCGCGGTGGTTGCAGGATAATAGATTTCAGCCTTGACTGGCCGGTTGGCACGGGAGGAATCCGTAAAGGTGGAGGAAAGGTGCCCCACAGCAAAACCCTGAGCAAAAAGCGGAATTGTCTGCTGGAAGAGGGTCAGGATCAGGATGGATATAACAGCGATTCTCAACATAATTGCGGAAATTATCCCACTAAAACCACTGAATAAAGGGAATTGTTCTGGCTTTAGCCGCCTCAATCAAAATTTGGGAAATGAATTGTTTTCCTTATTTTGAAAGCGATTCAACCTAATTTCTCTCGATCAGGCTTTTAAATATGAAGAAATTTTTATCATCTCTCACAATTCTTGCCATTCTCACGGGAATAAATTTCCTGATTCCCAACACTTTGGTTGCCCAGTGCACGGTAAATCCCCCTTCCAATAATGTGGGATTTTACCCGGATCCTGCTCCTTCAGGATGCAAAGGCCAGCCTTATGACGAAGTCATCCAGTTTGTGTTTCCCCTGGATACCACCGTGGTGGCTCCCCCGTTTGGTACGTTTGTCATTCCCTTTGACTCTTTCAGGGTGGATGGCTTTACCAACGTCCCCACGGGAGTGACCATTACCCCGAATTCCTCCAATAACATGTACTATCCGGCCAACTCATCCACCCCGGCCATGGGCTGCGCCAACGTGGTTGGTACTCCCACGGATACCACCACCGCTCCCAACGACTCAGTAGTGGTCACCGTAACTGCCTGGGTCACGGCTCCTTTTGTGGGCGTCCAGTCCGGACAGACCATTTTCAAGCTTGCGTTCAAGGTGTTCAACAGTCCTGTGACTTCCTTCACTAGTTCGGCCAGCCTCAACACGGTCACTTTCACCAATACCTCCACCGCCAGCGGCTCCATAACCTGGTTATGGGACTTTGGCGACGGCAATACTTCCAGCCTGCAAAATCCAGGCAGCCACGTTTATCCTTCTGGTTCAGGCAATTACACCTGCTGTCTCATTGCGGATAATGGAAATTGCGCGGACACCACCTGCTCTTTGATCTCCATTGGTTGCCCGGTTCCCACGGCTGATTTCAGCAAATCCGTGAACCAACTGACGGTTTCCTTTACGGACCTGACCCTGGGCTCACCCACTTCGTGGTTTTGGGATTTCGGGGATGGAAATACTTCCACCCAGCAAAATCCTTCCCACACCTATGCCGCGGCCGGAAATTACACCGTTTGCCTCACTTCCACCGACCCCTGCGGCACAGATTCGGCCTGCAAAACCGTTTCGGCCTGCAATGCTCCAGTGGCTTCTTTCACCTCCTCAGCCAATGATCTCATGATCAGCTTCACGGATAATTCTACTTCGGGCGGCACGGTTTCGGCCTGGGCCTGGGATTTTGGGGACGGAAATACCTCCACCTCGCAAAACCCCACCAATTCCTACTCCAACCCGGGCACCTACACGGTGTGTCTGACCGTGACGGACGCTTGCGGCACCAATACGGCCTGCAACAGCATCACCGTTACCTGCTCACCCAATACGGCTGGCTTTACCTGGTCGGCGGTCAATACCTCTGTTACCTTTACCAATACCGCAGGCACCGCCAACAGCCCCACTTTCAGTTGGGATTTTGGAGACGGAAGCACCTCCACCCTGACCAGCCCCAGCCATACCTATGCTGCTGATGGTTCGTACACGGTTTGTGTGAGCCTCACGGACAATTGTGGTTCAGACCAGTTTTGTGATACGATTACGGTTACCACCATCGGGATCGAAGAAAACACGGTTTTCCGTGGAATCCAACTTTTCCCCAATCCCGCAGGACAGTCTGTGTCGCTGCGGATGGAGATTGCTGAGGCCGTACAGGCCGATCTTCAGATCCGGGATGTGCTGGGTAAAACCCTTCTTTCCAAATCGCTGGGTACCCTGAATGGCAGGTTTGAACAAAAAATCAATCTGGAAAATATTCCTGCAGGCCTGTACTTTGTGCAGATTCTGTCTGACAAGGGCAATGCCAGTCTGAAGTTTGTGAAGGACTGAGGCTGATTGGCCCAATAAAAAAAGGCTGCTCTTCAACGGAGCAGCCTTTTTTATTTAAAATGCTTCAGGGTCAGTTTGACCAGGCGTACATTTCAAGTCTTTCTTTCAGCAGTTTGCGGGCAATGTGAATGCGATTTTTCACGGTACCAATTGGAATGTCGAGTTTTTCGGCAATCTCGTGGTATTTGAACCCGTTAAAGTGCATCAGAAAGGGCTCGCTGTATTCTTCCTTGAGCTCGTCCACGGCTTCGTCCACATCGTCCAGCACGAAATTGGAAACGGCTGAATTGGAAGTGACGTGACCCGAGGAGTTGAGGTAATGCAGGTTTTCAGTGGAATCAATAAAGGTATTGCGGCGCACGGTGCGGTGATAGGCCGTGATGAAGGTATTCTTCATGATGGTGTACATCCAGGCCTTCAGATTGGTGCCTTCGGTAAATTTATCTTTATTGCTGATGGCTTTCACCATGGTTTCCTGCATGAGGTCATTGGCTTCCTCAGAATCACGTGTGAGCTTCAAAGCAAAAGGTCTGAGATATTGGGCGAGACCTTCAATTCTGTGGTTAAATTCTATTGCTGTCATATTGAACCTCCCTTTCGGTAATTGATATAATCAAAGGTAAATATTTTGTTTAATTTGTCAAACACAAAACTTGAACAAAATATTAATTTTCAGTCCCGCCTGTTTTCACAATTGCCCCCGGAACCAAGGGAAAAACAAGGTGTAAACCTTATACGTTCAATAATTATTGAAAGTTTCGTAAGATTTTGAGAATAACGTTTAATTTATTCTGAAAACTGGTTAAACAAAGTGTTTAAACATCTAATCAACTGATTTTCAGTTCACAGGGAATTTTCAAGGGCAAAAAAAGTTTTTTAAAAAGAAAAACACTTCCAGAGGGGAAGTGTATCAGGGAGGATATTGTGGAAATTTTGCTTAGCTGAATTTTCCTTCCACAAAAGGAACCAGTTCATCAATCCGCTTCAAAAATTCGATGTTGCGGGGCAAACGGGGATT
The DNA here is from genome assembly GCA_020635905.1 of Bacteroidia bacterium. Taxonomy (GTDB): domain Bacteria; phylum Bacteroidota; class Bacteroidia; order J057; family JADKCL01; genus JACJYV01. Next base: position 155,835 of record JACJYV010000011.1, on the reverse strand, counting down.
TTCAATTTCCACATTGCTGCCTGCAATCAGGATTTTTTTCTGGGGAAATTCAGCTCCCAGTCTTTCCAGATAGGCTTCGAGTTTCTCCTTGTCCCATCCTGAAGTAAAAAAGGTGAAAAAATAATCGGCCTGGTACTGGTCCTGCACAGACTTCAGGTTGGACATGGGCAGCGACTGCCCCAGATACAGGGTGCGGCCGCCGCGGGCTTTGATCATGTAGTTGGCGAAAAGCAGCCCGACTTCGTGCCACTCGTCGGCTGGGAGAAACAGGATAAATTTGGGAGCTGGCTGATCGTAATTGACCACCTGCCCGTCGATGGCCACAATGATTTTCTGACGGATCAGGTTGGAAATGAAATGTTCCTGCGCAGGCAGAATGGAGCAGGTTTGCCACATCAACCCCACCTTTACATAGAAAGGATAGATGACCGCCTTCATGGTTTTTTCCAGCCCGATCTGCACGATATTGCGGTTGATGATATTCTCAAAGCGCTCTTCATCCAGCTCGATCATGGCCACCACCAGCGCATTGACCTGGCTGCCAAACTTTTCACAACAGGTGTAACTTTCCGAAACGGTTTCCCTGATCTCAGTCTCGCTCATGCGGGCGATTTTGGAGATTTTTACTCCATTGGTATTCAGCACCTTGATATTGAGGAGCAATTTAAGATCATCCCCGTTATAATACCTGATGTTGGTATCTGTACGCTTGGGTTTGAGAATATTATAGCGCTGCTCCCATATCCTGATGGTATGGGCTTTTATGCCACTGATCTTCTCGACATCCTTGATTGAGTAAACTGCTTCGGCCACGTCAAATTTTTTATAAGAACCTGAAAATCTGCATTTTTGTTTAAAAATAGTTTCAATTTCCTTTCCACAAATCCAGAATTTTCCACCACTCCTGCGCTTCTTTCCGTTCGGGCCAGAGCAAGGCGTCAAATCCTGCCTGCACCGCACCCGCCAGGTTGGGGCGGGAATCGTCGATGAAGAGGGTTTGTGCCGGGTCCAGGTCTGCAACTTCAGCGGCTTTCAGGAAAATCTCTTTTCCTGGCTTGGCCAAACCAAAATCAAAGGAAAAAAACAGGTTTTCGAAATGCGAAAAAACGGATTCACACTGGGGAAAAAACCTTTTATGGTGAATGGTATTGGAATTGCTCAACAAATTAAGCCTGAATTTACCCGCCAGACCTGAAATTACCTGCCTTGAAACAGGCACCACGCCCTCCAGCACTTCCATCCAGGCATTTTCAATGTCCTGAGGCGATGCCAGAAAGCCAAAGTGGGAAGCAGCCTGCTGCAAAAAATCTGCATTGCTGATGGTACCCAACTCGAGTTGGAGCAGCAAGGGATCGGCAAACAGGGCTGACATGGGGGGCAGTTCGCGCCCCGCTTCGCGGGGCAAGGCCTGAAAGGCCGCGTAGGCCCGCGACAGGTCTATGTCGTAGATGACTCCACCCAGATCAAACAAAATTCCGGAATATTTTTCCGGCCTTACGGTACGAATATCCAGATATTCTTTGCCTGCCATGTTTCAGGAATTAGTTTTTGCTGCGAAATTGCCACACATATTCCGCGGCTGAGGCGGATATTTGGGCAGTGAGGGATTGGATTTACTCATTTCACACAACAAAAATACACTTCCGCGGGCCGATTGGATGATCCGTACATGCTGACATTGGGGGCATTTGGAGGTTCCTAAATCCATTATTAGTTGGTGAAAATAAAAAATCCCTTAAAACCGTGTTGCTATACAAAAGTATTAAACCAAAAATGAAAGGAAAGGTTGGCAACAATAAAAAATATTGTGGAAACAGATATTTTCCCTTAATCATTGAGAACATTTAAATTTGAACCGTTTTTCGATCCTTTACCCCCAAAGAGCATGATGAAGCTGATTGAAGTAATTGATAAAAAACAGGAACAACGCTTTCTGGACATGGTTACCCGGATTTATAAAGGCGAAAATCGCTACATCCGTCCCATGGACCGGGATTTGAATTTTGTCTTTGACCGCCAGAAAAACAAGCAATTCAGCAAGGGAGACGCCATTCGCTGGATTCTGGAGGATGAAAAGGGCCAGCCCATCGGCCGCATTGCGGCCTTCTATGAGGAAGTTTACGCCCAGACTGCCGCCCAGCCCACGGGTGGATTTGGTTTTTTTGAATGCATTGACGACCAGGAAGCGGCCAATATGCTGCTGGGCGCCGCCCGGAAATGGCTGGAAACCAAAGGCATGGAGGCCATGGACGGTCCCATCAATTTTGGGGACAAACGGGCCTGGTGGGGATTGCTGATCATGGGTTTTTATGAACCCACCTACCAATTGAATTATAATCACCCTTATTATCAGAAGCTGCTGGAAAATTTCGGGGCTCAGATTTATTACAAACAGGTGGTTTTTCAGCGGGATATCACTGAACCTGCGCCGCCAGATTCCATCAAATGCCTGAACGAATTGCGCAAGGACCCGGGTTATACCTTTGATTACCTGCACAAAAACAACCTGGAAAAATACGCCCGGGATTTTGCCCATATTTTCAATAATTCCTGGGGAAAACACGAAGGTTTCAGTCCTGTGGACCTCAAAACGGTACTCAAGGGCTTTCAGAAAGCCAAACCCATCCTCCACGAAAATCTGATGATTTTCGGGTATTATAAAGGCGAGGCCATCTCCTTCTTCCTCATGATTCCCGACATCAATCCCATCATCCGTAAATTCAATGGGAAAATGGGCCTTTGGCAGAAAATTCAACTGAAATACCACCTGATGCGGCAAACCTATCCCAAATGTTTTGGGCAGACTTTTGGGGTGGTTCCTGAACACCAGGGCACGGGCGCTGACCTCGCCATTGTGGCTGCGGCAGCAGAATTCATCCATCCTGACCCCAAAAACCGTTATGCCCACATGGAAATGACCTGGATCGGGGACTGGAATCCGAAAATGCTGGCCGTGGCCAAAAAAGTGGGGGGCGTGGAGTATAAAAATTACGCCACTTTCCGTTATCTCTTTGATCGTACCAAACCCTTTCACCGCCATCCCATCATTGGAGTTTCTTCAGAAGAAGCTTCCTGATTTTTCACAAATATTGTAACTTTTCAGACCCGTAGCAGTAAATCCAATCCATATGAAAAATCCACCAGTAGCAATCCAAAGTCCCATCATCCTGCCGGTCAAAGGCAATACGAAAGTAAAAGCGGGGCTTTTTATCGCAGGCGGGGCGATGTGCCTGATCGGGTTGGCCTTTTCTGGCTTCAAAGGCGCATTTTATGGAAAGTCCGAAGGACTGATTTACATGGCGATGTACATGGCTCAGGGCATTTTTGTGGCGGGAATTGGCTTTTTGATTAAACCAGGGCAGGTTGAAATCACCAACGAAGGGCTGAATATCCGCTCGGCCAGCGCAAAATTTGCCATTGACTGGAATTCGCTGGAACAGGTGCGCATTGAATCTGACAAAATAAAATTCTGGGACGACAAGGGAATGAAGATTTTCCCCACCAAAAACCTGGCTCCCGCCGATCTGGAAACCCTGGTCAACGTGCTTGAGCCGTTTGATTCAGGTAGCGGGCAGGCTCTGACCGGGCTGCGCGGCTTTGGTGGTCAGGAAAGCACTTTCTGATCCCATGATTCGTCCGGCCAACATTACCACCACCACCAAAATCCAGCTTGAAGGCGGAAAAAAGAATAAAAAAGTTCTCGCTTTGAGTGGGTTGGGCATGTCTGTGCTGGGTATTGCGCTCGACCTTGCGATTGGCTTTCCCCTTTTCTTCATGTATTTCACCCTGCCAGGCATCATCCTCTCCATCATTGGATTGACCTACAAAACCCATTATCTTGAAATTGGCCTTGCAGGAATTAAAGGACATAACGGAAAACGCAAATTTGACCTTACCTGGGGCATGATTGATGAGGTTTTGATGGACGACAGAGCCCTGAACATCAGCGACGGAATTCAGTTGATCCGTTTTCCCTGCAACCTTTTTTTGCCTGCGGACCTGGAAAAAGCTGAAAACCTGCTAAACGGTTATTTGCCAGAGCGGAATCCCCAAATCAACTTCCAGGGAAATGAGGACCAGTATTTCTGATGGATAATTCCCAACACACCGTCGCGGGGCCGCTGAAAACCATGCTCAAACTGGATTTTCCTAAAAAAGTCCGCAAATATATGTTCGTTGGTGGAACGGTTCTCACCCTGGGAGGACTGATTTCTTTTACCCCGGGCAATGATGAATTTGGGCTGCTTTTTTTCTGGGGGGGTGTTTTGCTGTTCTCGGCGCTGGTCTATAATCCCCGGGTGAGGCTGGATCGCAGGGGCATCAAAGTTCAGACTTTCAAATCGCAGTTTAAGTTGCGCTGGAATGAAATAGAGCAGATTCAGATCCTGGGGGATCAATTACGCCTCTGGAACAGCACAGGTTTGAAGATGGTTTCCCTGAAACAAATGAGCGACGAGAAAAAAGCCATCCTGTTTGGCTATTTGCGGGAATATTGCTCACACCTGGAACCCAGCCTGCCCATCCTTGCCTACCCTTCGGGCTTTGAAGATGAAGAATTCTAAATCCACATATATGAAAAAACGCGTCACAGGACTCGGAGGAGTCTTTTTTAAATGTAAAAATCCCGAAGAACTCAGAAACTGGTATGGCCAGCACCTGGGCATAGAGAGCACTCAGTATGGCGGCATGTTTGAATGGCGGGAAAAAGAAAATCCCAATCAGGTGGGAACCACGGCCTGGAATCCCTTTTCGGACAAAACCAAATACTTCGCGCCCAGCGAGAAGGACTACATGTTGAATTACCGGGTTGAGAATCTGGAAGAATTGCTGAAGGTGCTGAAGGAAGAGGGTGTGGAAGTGGTGGGCGAAATGCAATCCTTTGAATATGGTAAATTTGGCTGGATCATGGACCCTGAAGGCAATAAAATCGAGCTGTGGGAACCTGTGGATGAGCCCTTGCTGGATTCGAACGAAGGCTGAAAAAAACAATTCCTCCCCGGGTGGGGAGGAATTTACTATTTAGCCAGGAAGCTAATTTAAATAAGGGTTAATGAAGCGTGGGCAGTTATTTCTGCCAATACTATGCGGCCTTTGGCCTATTGTAACAACACCTTTTCAGTTACAATTCCCTGTACAGATTCCATTCTCACCAGGTACAACCCGGGAGTAAGACCTGCAGGGAGATTGAAATTCACATCGCTGACCTGATCAGGATCTATTTGCTGATCCACGATTTTGCGGCCCTGCAGATCGAGGAGAGACAGGGTGGCGGGTTCAGTCAGGGATTCGAGGCGAATATTCAGTTGATTTCCAGAGCACGGATTGGGATAGACGCTGATTTTAGCAGATTCGGGTTCACCAGGAGTACCAAAGTCAGTTTTACTGGAGCCAATCGCAGGAGGGGTAATTATTACCGGGCACTGTTGGCTAAGGGGAGTGGAGCAGTTGAAAACCACTTTCCCAGTACAATCAAGGCGTTTTCCGCCTGCACAAACCTGCTGGCAAGCCAGCCAGGAGGCAGATTTTCCTGCGTAAAAGTCGTAGCAAATGGTGAGGGTGCCGCAGCCAACCTGGGTACCTTCCGTGGAGAAGGTGCGGGCTACTGCCATGTGGCCTTCGTTGCTCATACCTGAGTTGACTGATCCCGAAAAAAGACCCTGGATCCGGATAATGGCGCCCTGGGCGTTGTCGAGGAAGCCGGCATTGCAAATGCCGCCTCCCGTTTCCATCAGGCTGTTGTTGATGGCGTAGCCAGCATTATAAAGTCCAAAGGGAGAGCCATTGAAGAAGGAGTAGCCGCTGTTTTCGAACATGCCCTGGTTGTTCAGGCCGCCGCTCATGAGCAGGGTGCCGTTGATGGTGATGGCGCCAGAGTAGCCATTGACGATGTTGCAGACGGAGAGGCTGCCAGAGCTGGTAACCTCCAGATTGGCCATATTATAAACTTGTACCGGGAACCCACTGCCGTTGAGGTTTCCGGAAATTATTATTTTTCCATAATTCCAGTGTACTGAGTTGGAGTTGAACGTAATGTTGTGTTCAATCACAAGGGTGTCAGCCATTTGCAGAGTTTTGGGAGGAATCACGGTCATCCAGGTTGAATTGTCAGACCAGTTTCCGTTGGCCACGGTCTGATAAACCGTAGCCTGAGCAGGTTGGAAGATTCCTGCGAAAAATACCAGCAGAAGTGCGAAGAAGCTGGGGCGATTGAGTTGATTTTTAGTTTTCATTGTAGTTTAAAAAAAGCGAAGCAATAAAAAATGCCGAAGGAAAAGGCCAAAAATGTAACCCTGGGGCTACTTTATTGCTGGATTTCGGAAGTGCGAAGACCGAAAATGCACCTTACTGTCTCATTAGCCTGAAATAACAAATAGTGGCTAATTGGCTAAAATAATAATTGGTTTGTAAACTGCCAGGGTTGGTCGGCCTGGGTTGGGTCTGAGATGGCTTGCAATCAGATGAGTTTTGAGTTGGTGTATCTGATTACATTTCAAAACTACAAAACCGTTTTAATTCTTACAAGAGGTTTGTGATTTTTTTTTGAAATTTTTTTTTGAAAATTCTCTCACCCACCTTCGCCTTTTTATCAAAAACCGCTTTAAAATATAGTTTATGGCTATTTTTTAAAACCTAAACAGATTTTAGCCAATAAAATTAGATTTTCGATTTTATTACAAATCCTTCATTTTTCTTTCATCACCTTTTCAAAACTTCTTCAAAAGCCGCTTAGAAAGAGAATAAAGGCCCATTCACAAGGAAGTCTGATTGAATCAGATTAAATGCTCCAGGCGGGGTTCCAAACAAATTCCCCCAACTCAAACGAAATCGCTACCTCAAATGAGTTGCGTCCCTGCCTGATCTGGCATCTGGACTTCCTTTAGCCAACAAATTACTGAAGAAAACCCGCCTTTCAGGCGTAAAGGAGGTTACAGCCCCGCAATTGCGAACGGTCGATCCGCCCCAGCACCTCAAAAGTCCCGTTTTCCAGTTGGCGCCCGACATCATCTGTAGAGAGAAAAGGATGGGAGCGGGAATTGGCAAGATCAATGATATTGATGCGGCCACTTTGGCCGCAGGGCAGGGTTTGCTGAGGCAAATACAGATCAGAGATTACCACTTTCATCCAGGGTGGGGTACGAAAATGACCGTTTCCCTGCGAATAAGCCTGGCTCAGCAATTCGGTCATACCATATTCAGAGTGAATCTGCTTTACCCCCAGCCCCGCCTGCAGAATCTCATGCAATTCTCCCCGTACCATTTCACGGCGCCGCCCCTTCATTCCGCCAGTTTCCATGACGATGGCATTTTCAGGCAATTTCAGGGGAAATTGTTCGGCAAAATCAAGCAAAGCATAGCTTACGCCAATCAACAGAATCCGCTCCCCGCGGGAGGCCGCCACCTGCAAAGCCTTGTACAAGGCTTTGAATTCGTACAGGAAAAAACCGCTGCCCGGATTTCCAAAATTCAGAATCCACTCATTGACCATGAAAACCAGAGAGGAACTCCCCTGCTCCAGGTAATTGGGTAAAAGAGCAAGCACTGTGAATTTCCCATCCCCGTAAAAATGCCTGAAACCGTGCAAAAGTGACTTTCTGTACAACTCAAGATCAAAAACACGATGAAGGGTCCCCTCACCACCTGAAGTACCGCTGCTGCGAAACTCGGCCTGGGCTGGTTGTTCAATCCCTTTTTGATTTCCTTTGCCAAAAAGCCTGATCGGCATAAAAAGCGGTCCGTCGCCCCCTACCCTTTCAGCAAAAGTCTTCATAAACGCATTCTGAGCCAGGTAATGTTGCCAAAGCCGTTCCGCTTCGGCCCTGAAATCAAACGATTCCCCGAAAATATCCACGCTGTATGTGAAGGCCCCTGGCTGCATGCTTCGCAAATTTAACCCGGATTCAGGGAATGGCAAATCCTGATTCATTTCAATTTCAGTAGCAGCTTGCAGGAAAGGAGTTCCACGCCTAAATTTGCCCCCATGATCAACTACAACCCCAAGAACTGGTTTACCCTTGTATTTCAGGTGCATCGCAGCGAATCCATGCGATATCTCCTGCCTAATCTGCTCCTGCTTGGCGGCTACACAGCCGGATTTTGCTACATTTTCCTGGAAGTATTTCACCTTCATTTTCTCATGAAAATGGGCCTGCATTCGCTGGTGGGGATAGTTTTGGGTTTGGTACTCGTCTTCAGAACCAATACGGCCTACGATCGCTGGTGGGAAGGCCGCAAGGTTTGGGGTGCCCTGGTCAACCATTCCCGCTCCATGGCCATCAAGCTGCATAACATCCTTTCTCCTGAGGATGGAGAACGCAGAAAATATTTTGCCTCTGAAATCGCCAATTTTTCATTTGCCCTCAAAGATCATCTCCGTTCCAGTCTGGACGTTGAAGATCTGGATCTGACCGCCTATCCCAATGAAAAATTCCTGGGTGATGCCGAGCACGTACCCAATAAGATTGCCAATAACCTCCAGGGAGCCTTTCAGGGCATGCTCAGGAAGAAGGAGATATCCGGGGAGGAATTCCTTTCCCTCAACCGCGACCACGACGGATTTATTGATGCACTGGGCAAATGTGAACGAATTCTTAAGACGCCCATTCCCTATTCCTACAGCATGTACATCAAAAAATTCATTTTCCTTTATCTCGTAACCCTGCCTTTTGGCCTGGTGGAGGAACTGGAATACTGGACCATCCCGGCCGTGGCGTTTATTGCCTATGTTTTGCTGGGAATTGAGTTGCTGGCTGAAGAGATTGAAGACCCATTTGGCACAGATGCGAACGATCTCGACACTGATGGAATTGCTAAAACCATTCGCAGAAATGTGAGGGAAATCTTTGGATTAACCCACTAAACATCAGGCAAATAAATTCCCTGGTTAAACATTTTATTTGAGAATAAAAAATCGTATTTTTGCGAATTGAAATTAACTTATTGTTGTTCTTATGAGAAAAAATTACAAATCATTATTAGCCTTGGTATTGGTTTGGATGGGATTTACAGTGGCGAATGCCCAGTACTGCCTGCCAACCTACTCCAACTTTTGCACATCCGGTGACTACATCAATGGTGTTGCCTTCAACACCATTAGTAACACTGGAACGGGTTGTTCTGGAACTGCTCCCAACAACTACACCGACTACTCTGGAACCATCTCAACCACGGTTACCAAAGGATCCTCTTACAACCTGACCGTTACCAACTGTCCTTCCTGGACCCAGGCCTACGGTGTTTGGTTTGACTGGAACCAGGACGGTGACTTTCAGGATGCAGGTGAGTACACCAGCCTGGGCACGGTAGCTGGTGGTGCCACCGGCACGGTTTCCATCACCGTTCCCACCAATGCCAGCCCCGGCACTACCCGCATGCGGGTGCGTTGTAAATACAGCACCCCGGTCATGGTGCAGTCTGATGTGTGCGTAAACATGGGGTTTGGCGAAACTGAAGATTACAAAATCATCATTTCTAACCCTTTCTGTAGCGGAACCTACTCAACTGGTTGTGTGGATGACTACATCAACTCCGTATCCATGGGAAGCATCAACACCGTTTCCACGGGTTGTACCGGGGTTGCCTCTTCTTACCTCACCGACTACTCAGCCACCCAGCGCGACACCATCAACCGTGGTCAGTCCAAAACCATTACTGTAGTAAATAACCCTAACTGGTCCGAATACTACGGAGTTTGGGTTGACTGGAATAACGACGGCGACTTCCAGGATGCCGGCGAATTCTTCAACATTGGCCAGGTAGGCAGCGGCGGTACGGGCACCACCACTGTTCTTTGCCCTGCAACTGCGTTACTTGGGGTCACTAGAATGCGGGTAAGGTGCGTTTACGGAACGGCTCAGACCCAATCCACCATTTGTACGGCCTATTCCTACGGAGAAGCTGAAGACTACGCCCTCTTTGTAGGCGACCTGCCCCCCAATGATGCCCACCTCACTACCGTTACTGCACCTGCTTCTGGTTGCGGACTGGGTAGCTCTGAGACTCTCTCATTCAGCCTTGAAAACGTAGGTAGCAACACCATCACCACCTTCCAGGCCTGCTACTCACTCGATAACGGAACACCCGTTTGTGAAACCTTCACCGGCTCCGTTGCCTCTGCAGGTACTGCGAATTTCACCTTCGTGTCCACCCTGAACCTTTCAGCCCCGGGCTCTCACACCATTGACACCTGGGTCAACCTGACCGGTGACGTTAACCACACCAATGACACCATCAATGGTTCGAACTCAACCAATTATGCCAACATTTCCACCTACCCCAGCGTGGAAGACTTCGAAAATGGTCCCAATACCTGGACTTCAGGAGGAACTGCCAATTCATGGGCATTTGGAACTCCAGCCAAAACTATAATTATTGGTGCATCTTCAGGGGTAAATGCCTGGGTAACTGGCGGACTTGGAACGAACAGTTATAATAATAACGAAAATTCCTGGGTGGTAAGCCCCTGCTACGACTTCAGCACCCTCACCAATCCCTGGGTTGGAGTGGATATCTGGGTTGAATCTGAAACCAGCTGGGACGGTGTGGTCCTCGAATCCACCATCGACAGTGGTGTAACCTGGCAACAGGTTGGAGCACTCAACGATCCTTACAACTGGTATAACGACGGAACCATCAACGGACTTTCCGCAGTAGGCGCCACTGGCGAAGGCTGGACCAACAGCCCCGGAACCGGAGGTTGGGTACGTGCCAGCCACGAGCTCAGCTCACTCGCAGGTGCATCCAGCGTACGCTTCCGCATGCACTTTGGCTCTGACGGATCCGTGGTGAAAGACGGATTTGCATTCGACAACTTCATCATTGCCGAGCCCATCATGGTGGATCTGGGTTCTGACACCAGCTCTTGCGGTGATTACAACCTGTTGAGCAATGTGCCTGCTAACGGAACTTTCGCCTGGTCAACGGGTGACTCCACTGACGCCATTGTGGTTTCTTCCACTGACACCATAGAAGTAATGTACCTCGACTCTCTCGGATTCCCCTCCATGGATACCGCGATGATCGAAATTCTTACCCCGGTTATGCCCGTTGCAACCTCACCTATGACGGTTTGTGATGGCGATACCGCCTGCTTCTCTGTAAGCAGCAGCTTCGTAACCGCAGTCTGGTCAACCGGCGATACCGCCTATTCCACCTGTGCCACCACTTCCATGATGATCACTGTCTGGACGGTGGACACCAATGGTTGCTCCGGAACTGACACCACCATGCTGGACGTAAACGCCAATCCTGTGGTAAATATTGGTCCTGACCGCGCTATCTGCGACGGTGACACCGCCTGCTTCAATGCCGGTCCCGGCACCGTATTCACCTGGTCAACTGGTGGAACAGGTTCTACCGAGTGTACCTCCACTGCTGGCACCATCTCTGTAACCGTAGCCGACACCAATGGCTGTCTGGGTTCTGACGACGCAGTCGTTACCCTCAACCCCAATGCGTTGGCTGCTGCTTCCATGGATACCAGCCTTTGCCCCATCGTTGCCTTCACGGATAACTCAACCGGCGGCATCACCTCCTGGGCATGGGACTTTGGAGATGGCGGAACTGCTTCCACCCAGAATCCCACCCACGACTACACCAATGCCGGAAACGGAACTTACACCGTTACCCTGACCGTTACCAACCAGTGTAACAGCAATTCCACCACCCTGACCCTGCCTATCTCCTGCCTGGCTGGTCTCGAAAATGCAATTGCTCAGGACTTCAAACTGTGGCCCAACCCCAACACGGGATCCTTCCAGTTGGAAACGGTTCTGACCAGCTCTGCTCAGGTAAGCATCAGCATTTACAACCTGCAGGGACAGGCAGTCTTTACCCGCGACATGGGTACCCAGACCGGCCAGTTCCACGCTAATATCGAAATGCAAGACGTAGCCAAAGGAATTTACTTTGTAAATCTGAAAGCTGACGATCAAATCATCTCCACCAAAATCCACGTAGAATAATCTTCCCGGGATTGGAAACAGAAACGGCGGCCCCAGGGTCGCCGTTTTTTTTTTGTAAATAGTTCTGATTAGTTCTGAGTTCTAAGTTGAGAGTTCAAAGTTAACGGAACTTAGAACTTACAACTCAGAACTAACAACTACCAACAACCAAACCGCAAACTCTGCGTACAAATCACACAAAGAAAAAAAATCATCCTTTTCAAAGCCTGAAAACTTATTAACTTAAGCCCATGAAATACATCAAAGTAGCTGGTGCCTGCGTCAATCAAACCCCACTCGACTGGCAGGGAAACACCCAAAGACTGATCTCAGCCATTCAGGAAGCCCGCAGCCGCAAAGTGACCCTCCTCTGCCTGCCCGAACTCAGCATCTGCGGATATGGTTGCGAAGACTCGTTTTTCAGCAGCTACATTTTGGAAAATTCGCTCAATTGCCTGGAAAAAATTGCCCGGGAATGTGAAGATATTACCGTTTCTGTGGGATTGCCCATGGAATTTGAAAACTGCCTCTACAACGTCTGCTGTCTGATTCAGAACCAACAAATCCTGGGTTTCGTGGCCAAACAGGAACTGGCAGGCGACGGTGTACACTACGAGCCCCGCTGGTTCAAGCGCTGGCCCAACGATCTCCTGGTGGAGTACGATTTCCGGGGTAAAAAAATTCCCTTTGGTGATCTGATCTTTGATCTGGATGGTATTCGCATTGGTTTTGAGATTTGCGAAGATGCCTGGAACGGAGTGCGACCTGCTCTGGACCATTACCTGCGCAATGTGGACATCATTCTCAATCCCAGTGCCTCTCACTTTGCCTTTGGCAAGACCCGCATTCGTGAAATGTTGGTCACAGAGACCTCCCGCTCATACTCCTGTGCCTACATCTATTCAAATTTGCTGGGCAACGAATCAGGCAGGATCATCTACGATGGCGAGATCCTCATATCTCAGGGAGGACGTCTGCTGGCCCGCAACAAGCGATTTTCCTTTGCTGATTTTCAAATTGTGGATACTGTGCTGGACGTGGTGGCGATTCGCAGGCAGAAAAAGAAATCTTTCAACTTTGAGCCCACCCTGCCTACCAACATGGTGATTGATCATACCATACTGCCCGAAGCTGAGGACCCCAATTATGCCGAAACCCACCTGCCTGCCCCCGACGGGCTGAGCAAAGAAGATGAATTTTACCTGGCACTCACCCTCGGCCTGTTTGACTACATGCGCAAAAGCCGCAGCCGTGGGTACGTGATCTCCCTTTCTGGCGGAGCAGATTCCTCTGCCTCGGCTGTGCTGGCCGCCTACGCCTATCTGCGGGCCAAATCAGAATTGGGGGAAACTGAATTCCAGAAAAAGGTTTCTCACCTGCGCTTTGATCCCAATCAGCCTGAAATGACTCAGTTCCTGACCCTGGTCTATCAGGGTACGGAAAACAGTGGCAACGAGACGTTGACCAGCGCCCGCGAACTGGCCGAAGGCCTGGGAGGAACATTCTACAACTGGAATGTGCAGTCGCTTTTTGATAATTACACCCACATGATCGAAGCCTCCCTGGGTCGCGAATTGAGCTGGAAAACGGACGACATTACCCTGCAAAATGTGCAGGCCCGCCTCCGCGCACCAGGCATCTGGATGATGGCCAACATCAATAATGCTCTGCTGATCACCACCTCCAACCGCTCAGAAGCTGCGGTTGGCTACGCCACCATGGACGGGGATACCGCGGGCGGGCTTGCTCCATTGGGTGGAATTGACAAGGCATTTTTGCTGAAATGGCTGGTTTGGGCAGAGGAAAATCTGCAAATCCCGGCCCTGAAATACGTGAATAATCTGCGTCCCACGGCTGAACTTCGTCCCCAGGAAATGGATCAGTCAGACGAATCTGACCTGATGCCCTACCCCATTCTGGAAAAAATCGAACGGGCCGCCATCCGCGATTACAAATCTCCCCTGGAAGTATTCAAAACCCTGCGTGGAATTGTTCCAGACGAACGGTTGAAAGGGTATGTAAAGAAATTTTTTACCCTTTGGAGCCGCAACCAATGGAAACGGGAGCGCTATGCACCTTCCTTCCACCTCGACGACCAGAATCTGGATCCCAAAACCTGGTGCAGGTTCCCCATCCTCAGCGGCGGTTTTCAGGAAGGATTGGCCGAATTGGAAGTGTATAAATGATTAACTTTGTTACATGATCCGGAGAATTCAGAGTCTCAATTATAAACTATTACGTCACATTGACCAGGAAATTGATGATTTTCAGGTTTTGGTCGGGCCAAATGCAAGTGGAAAAACTACATTCCTGGATGTAATCGATTTCCTGGGGGACATCGTTTCACTTGGGATTCTGGAAGCTGTTTACAAACGCTCAACCAATTACGACGACCTTACCTGGGGCAAATCTGGTGGAAAAATTGAACTCGCCATTGAGGCTGAGATTCCTGCTGACATTCGGGATAATTTTCAACTTGACAAATTTGACCGAATCAGGTACGAAATCAGCTTTGGAATGATTGATTCTGAAATAGGAATTGAGTCAGAGGCTGTTTTATTGATAAACTCTAAATCACGCCCCCAAACCAATCCAGACAAACAAAATAATATTTTGCCTGATTTTGAATTAGAGGCCAGGTCAATTCTTACAGATTCCAGTCACAAGAGTTCAAAAAGGGTCATCAACAAATCCCTGGATGGAGCCTATGATTTCTATCCTGAAACCTCCCACAAAAATGGGAAAAGCTGGCCAAGTTCCTTCAACCTCGGAAAATCGAAATCAGGATTGGGAAATCTCCCCGCGGATGAAACCAAATTTCCTGCTTCTATCTGGCTGAGAAAGGTCTTGACCGAAGGCGTGCAAAAGTTCATGCTGGATAGTATTGCACTGAGGAAACCTTCGCCTCCAGGCCAGGCGGCCCGATTTTTGCCAGATGGAAATAATCTTCCCTGGGTACTTGACAGACTCAAAAAGGAAAATAGGCTAAGGTTCGAGGAATGGATCAGACATGTGCAGGTTGCCCTTTCTGATATCGAAAATATTGAAGTAATTGAAAGGCCCGAAGACAGGCATAAGTATCTGCAAATCAGGTATGCAAATAATGTTTCAGTTCCTTCCTGGGTAATTTCTGATGGAACACTTCGTCTCCTGGCACTCACGGTTATTCCCTATATCCATAATACAAGAGGGGTATTCCTGATTGAGGAGCCCGAAAATGGAATCCATCCCAAAGCAGTTGAAACCGTTTTTCAGGCACTTTCCAACACCTATGATGCACAAATTCTGGTTGCATCCCATTCCCCAACTTTGCTCAGCATGGTTTCCCTCGACCAGCTTTTATGCTTTTCGAAGAATTCTCTTGGGGAAACTGACATCGTCAGAGGGAAAAATCATCCCATCCTGAATGACTGGCAAAAAGAAATAGACCTCGGATTATTATTTGCAGGGGGTATTTTAGGATGAAAAAGGTCATTTTTTTGGTTGCCGACCAGGATATCAAAAGTATCCTTGAAGGAATTCTTCAAAGGTTCCCTCAGGTGTGGGGAATTCCCCAATTCCAATACGAAATTTACAAGCACCAAAACCGGGATTCAGGCTGCGTCAACACAGGAGTAGACTTTTTGAGACCTTTTTGCAAGATTTTTGACTATTCATTTATTGTATTTGACCGTGAGGGTTCAGGCAAAGAATCCCAGACAAGCATTGAAATTGAGAGTAATATTGAAGCAGGACTAAGTGCAAATGGATGGAATTCGAGGGGATTCGCAATTGCAATAGACCCTGAAGTTGAAAACTGGGTTTGGGCTGATTCCAAGAATATCTTTGATACAATTGGTTGGGGTGGACAGCAGGAGAATCTTTTAGCAGGACTGGAGGATGCGGGGTTCAAATTCTTGCCAAACGGAAAGCCTGAACGCCCCAAAGAAGCCCTTGTCTGGGCATTAAAAATCAAAAAGAAAGTATTCAATGCCGCCATTCACAAAGAAATTGGCCAAAGTGCAAGTTTCCTGCGATGCACAGACCCTGCATTTTTGAAATTGAAAGATATCTTTACAAATAGAATGCAATTAAGCTAAAGCGCTGTTCCCCATCCTCAGCGGCGGTTTTCAGGAAGGATTGGCCGAATTGGAAGTGTATAAATAAGCAAACAAAAATTTCCCGTAAATTTGAATAAGGCGCAAGATGTGCCTATTTTAAAGCATGGGTCAAAATACATCGCTGCGCTTCTTTGGTTTGCTTTTCCTGGCCTGGCTGGCACTTTTTCCCAACGGACAGGCCCAGACCATTGTCTTTGCTGATTTCAACACGGGGATTCCCGCCACCTGGACCATCGTGAACGGAGGCACCACCAATGACACCTGGTTTGGCACCACCAATGGCTATCAGGGCAATACCCTCAACGGATCAGAATTTGCCTTTGTAAACAGCGATGCAGCAGGCTCCAGTTCCTCCATTGACCTGAGTGAACAGCTCAAAACCCCGGTTTTCAATGGCAATTTATACTCTCAGGTTATTCTCGAATTCGACCAGTATTACCGCGATTACTCCCTCGATTCTGGGTTTGTGGAGGTCTTCAATGGCAGCTCCTGGGTCACCGTGCTTGCCATTTCCACCAACATGGGGGCCTGGAATGCGCCCGACCACCGCACCATCAACCTCACGGCCTACAAAAATGCCAATATGCAGGTCAGGTTTCGCTATGAGGACAACACCATCTGGGCATGGTACTGGGCCGTGGACAACGTTTTCATCCATTCTCCCCTGGCCTTTGACCTGAGCGCAACTGCCATCCTGGCCCCCATTTCTTCCTGCGGACTGGGCGCGGCTGAGGACGTAATTTTTCAGGTGAATAACGCAGGAACCTCCTCCGTCAACTCATTTGTGCTCCATTATCGCTTCAATAACGGCCCCATCGTCAACGAGACGGTCAATACCACCCTGGCTCCCGGGGGAAATTACACCCACACTTTCGCCAACAAAGCCAACCTGAGCGTGGGGACCAGTTTTACTTTTCAGGCCTGGGCCACCCTGAGCGGCGATAATAACCACGCCAACGACAGCGTGACGGGTTACCAGGTACAATCTTTCCCTCAGGTGACCAACTTTCCCTATTCTGAAGGATTTGAAACGGGCACAGGAAATTGGTTTGCCAATGGAACCAATTCCACCTGGGCACATGGAACGCCCGCCAAAAACGTAATTCAGGGCGCGGCCAGTGGCACAAAGGCCTGGGCGACAGGCGGCACGGGCACCAATCAGTACGTGAATAACGAAGCGTCCTACCTGCAAAGCACCTGTTTTGATTTTTCAAATCTCTCCAATCCCTGGATCAAGGCCGCGGTTTGGTGGGATTGCGAGCGGGACTGGGACGGGGTGGTCCTGCAGGCTTCCACCAACTTTGGTACAAGCTGGACCACCATCGGCAAAAAAGGCGATCCGGGCAATTGGTATAACCACGATGCGATCAATGCCAACCCGGGAGGTCAGGCACAAGGC
This sequence comes from Bacteroidia bacterium, assembly GCA_020635905.1. GTDB lineage: Bacteria > Bacteroidota > Bacteroidia > J057 > JADKCL01 > JACJYV01. The sequence continues at coordinate 138,397 of JACJYV010000011.1, read as the reverse complement.
TGGTCGGGCTGGAATCAGAATTCCACGGGCAGCGGCGGCTGGGTGACGGCCTGGCATCCCCTGACCGGGCTGGCAGGCCAGCCCAATGTGCGCCTGCGCTTTGCCTTTGCCAGCGACGGCAGCATTACTGCCGACGGATTTGGCCTTGATGATGTGTATATCAATGACGGCCCACAACTGGAGCTTGGCCCCGACACCAGCGCCTGCGACAGCCTGACCCTGACGGCTCCCAATGCCCTTTCTTGGGCCTGGTCCACGGGCGAAACCACCCAATCCATTTCCCTCACGGATTCGTCCCAAATGATTTACCTCACCCTGACCGACGCCAACGGATTTCAGGCCCTGGATTCCATTTTTGTGCAGATCATTACCACTTCCGTACTCGATCTGGGCCCTGATACCCACTTTTGCGCAGGTTCCCTGACCGTGCTGGACGGAGGCAGTGGTGCGCAAAGCTGGACCTGGTCAACCGGGGAAACCACCCAGGTAATTGGAGTTTCCGTGGATGGAACCTATTGGGTACATACTGATTTTGGCGCGGGATGTATCAGGAGTGACACGGTTACAGTTGGATTTGGAACTGCAGGAGCTGGATTTATCCTGCCAGGAGACACGGTTTGCAAAAATACGCCCCTTATTTTCCAGGATACGACGCCCAATGCGGTCAGCTGGGACTGGAATTTTGGGGACGGGGGCACTTCCAACCAGCAAATGCCTGCTCATACGTTTCTCGCGGGAGGAACCTACCTGATTAAGTTGTCTGTAAGTACAGCCTTCTGTACAGAAAACCTGCAAAAGACCATTTTCCTTGAAAATTGTCTGGGTTTGGATGACCTGATTTCAAATAATTTTCAGATTTATCCCAATCCCGCCTCAACTCAACTGCAAATTTCCTCAGAACCTGCGTGTGGAATTATTCAGATCAAATTTCTGGACCTGAATGGCAGGGAATTGATGACCCAAAGTCCTCCAGATAAGGGTTTGGAGCATGAACTCCGTTTGGAATCCATTCCTGTGGGAAACTACGTATTGCAGATTTTTTCAGATTGCGGAAATTATCGGCGAATTATTCAGGTTGCCCGATAAACCCTCAGGGTGCAATTCTGAATCTCAGGCTTGAAAATCACGAACTTCTAAAACATATATGAAGCTAAAATTATTCTCTTCATTTGCACTTGCCCTCCTTTTCGGGAGCCTGGCCTTCGGCCAGTATTGCACACCTTCCTACGGAAGCCAATGTACTTCAGGCGATTACATCGACAACTTTACCTTTGCCACCATTTCCAATCTGGGAACGGGGTGCAGCGGCCCCAGCACGAGCAATTACACCAATTACTCGGCTACCATTTCCACCACGGTATTTCGCAACGGCACCTATCTCGCCACCTGCAGCCCTGGCCCAACCTGGGGGCAGTATTTTGGAATCTGGATTGACCTCAACCAGAACCTGAGTTTTGCCGACCCGGGCGAATATTTCCCCATTGGCTACGCCCAGGGCGGAGGAACTGTGAGCGCCAACGTTACCATTCCCCTGACAGCCTCTTTGGGACCTACCCGCATGCGGGTTTTATGCCAGTACAGCAACCAGGCCCTGCTTCAGACGGACGTTTGCTCGGCCAACCTGAGTTTTGGCGAAGTCGAAGATTATACGATCAATATCCTCTCCCAGCCAGCCGTGGATGGCGGAATTTCAGCCATTGTGAATCCCACCACCAGCTGCGGCCTGACCAGTGCTGAAGACGTGACCGTGACCATCTATAACACGGGTCTGGATACCATTTTTACCACGCCCGTCTGCTACAGCCTCAATAACGGAACCCCTGTTTGTGAAACTTTTAACGGTGTAATTGCCCCGGCAGCCACCCAGAATTACACCTTTTCGACCCAGGTCAATGTTTCCAACCCACAAACCTATTCCCTGGATGCCTGGACCAGCCTGACGGGTGACACCCTCCCCTTCAACGACACCCTGACCGGGTATCAATTCTCCAATATCCCACAGATCAGTTCATTGCCTTACATTGAAGGATTTGAAAATGGAAATGGAGGCTGGATATCGTCTGGCACGGCCAATTCCTGGCAGGTGGGGGTCCCCATAAATTCCTTTATCTCAGGGGCGGCCAACGGTCAGAATGCCTATGTCACCAACCTGACGGGAGATTATAATAATAACGAATTGTCTTATGTGACCTCGCCCTGCTTCGATTTTTCTGGCCTGGCCAATGATCCCAAACTGAGGTTTTCCCATATTTTCACCTCTGAAACGGGTTTTGATGCAAGCTGGGTGGATGTGTCAACCAATGGGGGAACGTCCTGGACCAAACTGTACGCTCCCGGCCAGGGAATCAACTGGTATAATGACACAATAGACAAGATTTGGGATGATGTTTCGGGCAATCCGGGTGTATGGAGGCTGGCTGAGCACCCGCTGACCGGCACTGCGGGTAACTCTGATGTGCGCATCCGTTTTGTATTTTCGTCAGATGGAAGTGTGGTGATGGAAGGATTTGGGGTGGATAATGTGTCCATTTTTGATTCCCTGGTGGATATGACGGTGACCACATTATTGAGCCCGCAAAGTTCTTGCGGGCTTTCGGCCACAGAACCCATACAAATCACCATGCAGAATCTGGGCACATTTACCCAAAGCAATATTCCCGTTTGCTTCTCCATAAACGGGGGAACTCCTGTGTGCGAGACAGTTTCCAATGCAATTGCACCCGGCGCGACCTTCAACTACACTTTCACGGGCACAGCCAACCTGGGCAGCACGGGTCTTTATTCGATCAAAACCTGGACCGCTCTGCCTGCTGATTCTGCCCATGGCAATGACACCCTCCTTTCGCAGGTTGACAATATCCCCGTTGTGAATACTTTTCCTTACACTCAGGGTTTTGAAAACGGTAATGCAGGCTGGACTTCGAGTGGAAATAATAATTCCTGGGAATTGGGCCAGCCGGTCAGCAGCTTCATTCCTGCGGCAGCCAACGGGTTGAATGCCTGGGTCACCAATCTCAATGGCGACTATAACGATAACGAGGAAAGCTACCTGATTTCGCCCTGTCTGGATTTTTCCGGCCTGAGCAACGACCCCAAACTGCGATTTTCGCACATTTTTACCACAGAGACCTGCTGCGATCAGGGCTGGGTGGATTATTCCACAGATGGGGGGCTCACCTGGACTAAAATCAACAGTTCACCCCAGGCTACCAACTGGTATAACGACCTGACCAACCAGGAATGGAATGGCAACTCGGGCAATTCAGGACAATGGAGAATTGCTGAAACTCCTTTGACCGGCCTGGCCGGGGAAAGTTCCGTACGGATCAGATGGGGATTTTCCTCTGACGGATCTGTGGTGGAGGATGGGTTCGGGGTGGACAATGTGTTCATTTACGATTCCCTGGTTGATTTTGCGGTTTTAAGTCTGGACGGACCTATGTCGGGTTGCGGATTGGGCACAGACACCATTTCGGCCACCGTTTTCAACTACGGAACCATAGCCCAGAGTTCAGTTTCCATTTGCTACGCAGTGAATGGGGGAACTCCCGTGTGTGAAACCATTTCGGGCACCCTCACACCCGGAAACAGTGTTCAGCACAGTTTCAGCACCCTTTTCAATTTCTCGGCCCCAGGCGTTTATGCGGTCAAAATCTATGTAACTGCGCCGGGAGATTCTGCCCACACCAATGATACCATATTGGGCACTGTGACCCATGTTTCCACCATTTCCAGTTTCCCCTATTTCGAGGATTTTGAGAATGGACCCGCCGACTGGGTTTCGGATGGAGGTGCAACCTCCACCTGGGCTTTTGGGACTCCTGCCAAAACCAGTATCAATTCGGCCTCTTCAGGGGTAAATGCCTGGGTCAACGGAGGGTTGAGCGGAACTTATAATAATAGCGAGACTTCCTGGGTGATTGGCCCCTGTATGGATTTTTCCAGTCTGCAAAATCCCTGGGTGAAGCTGGATATCTGGCGGGAATCGGAATTTTCATGGGATGGAGCCATCCTGCAGGCCACCACGGACAACGGTCTTACCTGGAATACGGTGGGGCAATCTGGTGACCCTGACAACTGGTATAACGATTCCACGGTGCAGGGCCTGACCTCGTGGGTGGGAAATGGTGACGGCTGGACCGGGGCGGGAATTACAGGCAGTAATGGCTGGATAACGGCCAAACATGCCCTGAGTGGATATGCAGGCAACAGTACGGTCCGTTTGAGAATTGCCTTTGCCTCAGATGGCATCATCACAGACGAAGGCTTCGCCTTCGATAATTTCCTGGTGGCCGAGGCCCCCACTTTGAATCTGGGACCAGATTCCGTGGTCTGTGACACGGTTTACCTCCTCAGTTCGGGCTACACCCAGGGACAGTTTGCCTGGTCCACAGGCGACACCACCCCCAACCTGACCATTGACAGTTCGGGCACCTACGAACTGACCTACACGGATGCGTACGGCCTTTCCGTGAGCGATACCATCATGCTGACCCTCACCACGGCGGCGCCGTTTGTTGAAATTGGCAATGATACCATCATTTGTCTGGGAACTTCCCTGTGCCTGAATGCAGGCCAGGGACCTGGCTGGACCTACCTGTGGTCAGGTGGAGCCACCACAGCCACCAGCTGTTTTACCAGCAGTGGGGTGGTCACAGTTACTGTGGCCGACCAATTGGGCTGCACAGCCAGCGACACCCTGAATCTGGTGGCCATTGCCGCTCCTGTCATTTCCTTTACCGCGGATACCAGCAATTGCCCCACAGTTTCCTTCACTTCCAACAACACGGGAGGAGCCGTGAATACCTGGGCCTGGCAATTTGGGGATGGCAACGGATCGGGTGCGCCCAATCCCACCAATACCTACGGGTCGGACAACACCTACCAGGTAACCCTGACTGCCACCAATGGTTGCAGCACGGTCACGGTGACCAATCCTGTGGTGGTGAACTGCCTGACCCTGAATCTGGAAGAGGATCTTGAAAATTCACTTTCCATTTACCCCAATCCTGCCCTGGCGGGTGAAGTATTTGTGAAACTGGAAGGGTTAAGCGGGGCGGAAACAGAGATCCATTTGCTGGATTTGCAGGGCAAAGCCCTGAAAACCTGGCATGCGGTACGCATGCTTCCCAACCAGCCGGTCAGGCTGGAACTTCCTGACCTGACCAGGGGCCTGTATTTCCTTGAATTCAGGCTTGAAAATCAATTGATCAGATCAAAACTGCTTATCCACTAAGGAAAGATGATTGCTTAGCAGAGAGGCTTTTCGGGAAATCCCCGGAAAGCCTTTTTGTTTAGCGGATATATTTCTGTAAAAATTTATCAAAACCGTTCCAGATCAGGCAAAATCCCTAAATTAATCCCATTTTAAAGGGTAATTATTATTCAAATTAATCCCACACTTTCCCGTGCTTTGGGGTTATTCTCACAAAACCAGCTCCAAAATATTTCATTTTAAAGGGTAAAATCAGAAGGATCATCCCTTGAAAAGCACCCTTCCAAAGGCCATTTCCCTACCAAAACCTACACACACAAATAACTGATTAACAACAACTTAATTACATTAAAAAGTCATTCTCAAACCCGGTTCATCCTTGGCCAAAGTGAAAAAAAATTGCTACCTTAGACACTCAGCGCAACTCTAACCCACCACAAATTTCAACTGAGACCAATCCAATAATTGGGGAACATGAGAAAACTCATTATACTAACTCTTTGTGCTTTTTTTTCCACAATAGCCTTTAGCCAGGGTTACCAGCTTGCTTACATTACAGGGATGGGAAATCCCAACGGGATCAACACTGAGCCCGATTTTAATACCGTGGGCTGGACCCAGATCATGCCTGGAAGCCAGTCAGTGAACGTTTGGTCGCCTGTACAAACCATCCCTTTTCCCTTCAAATTCTACAATAATCCCGTCACTCAATACAAGGTCAGCCAGAACGGATTGATTACCTTCACCACAGGCACCTCTGTCCTGCCCAACGTGCAAACCTACCTCCCCACGGGCGCCGTGCCACCCAATACCATCGCCGCTTTCTGGGACAATTTTACCTCCCAGCCGCCCACAGGTTCCAACGACTTCATTCTGGTCAAAACCTTTGGCACCAGTCCCAACCGTCAGCTCTGGATCAAATATTTCTCCTTTGCCATTGGGTCCCCTACCGCGGGGATTTGCAACTGGTCGTGTGTGCTGGAAGAAACCACCAACAACATTTACGTCATCAATACCAAGTATAATTCGGGGCCCGTCACGGCCACGGTTGGGGTGCAGGGCGACACCACTGATGCCTTTACCTTTGGGGACAATCTTTCCTTTACCGTTGGCAACGGAACGGGCTACCTCGACAACGATTATTACCGTTTTATCCCGATTCCCCCGGCGGCCAAAAACTGCGGAGTGGTGGAAATCTCCAAACCCGAGACGGATTGCGGCCTGGGTTCCAACGAAACGGTCAAAATCAAAGCCGTCAATTTTGGCACTGCCACCCAAAACACCCTCACGGTTTGCTACACGGTCAACGGGGGTGCTCCTTTTTGCCAGACCCTCAATCTGCTCGGTCTGGCCCAATACGATACGTTGTTCCACACCTTTTCGACCGGGGCCAATTTGTCCGTCCCGGGCACCTATTCCATCAGCGCATATACCATCCTGAGCGGCGACACCCTCCCTCTGGACGACACCACCACCGCCAGTGTGACCCACCTGACTCCCATTTCCAGCTTTCCCTATTTCCAGAATTTCGATAACGGAGGGGTAATTCCGCCCGGCTGGATCAACGATCCCAAAGACGATGGTCAAAACTGGGTCTTCCAGACCGGCCCCACCAATACGGCCAATACAGGTCCCAATTCAGATCACACCACAGGCAACGGATATTATGGATATGTGGAGGATTCGAACGAGGACAATGACTCGGTAAATCTGATTTCGCCCTGTTTTGACATTGCAAATTTTGGTTCAAAATTCAGTGTCTGGGTGCACAGCCGGGAAGCCAATAACGGCCTCACCCCCTCCAATGTCAACGAATTGTACATGGATGTGCACAATGGAACCAACTGGGTGCCCATCGACACGATTGGCCACATCGGGCCCAACTGGACCTACGTTGAAAAAGACCTTTCAGCCTTCAGCGGCGTGATCAAGATTCGTTTTCGGGTAAATAATAATAACAACACCTTCAACCACGACATTGCGATCGACGATTTCAATATGTGGCTGGTGGTGCCTGTGAATGCAGGGGTGAGCGAATTGATTAATCCTTCGGGTAATACCTGCGACCTGGGCACAGAACACGTAAAAGTAGTGGTCACCAACTTTGGTACTCAATCCCTCACCAATATCCCGGTTTGCTACCAGCTCAACGGGCAGGCACCCGCCTGTGAGATTATTCCTGGCACGGTAGCCCCCGGCGATACCATCCACCATACCTTCAGCGCGACTGCCAACATGAACCCTCTGGGTTATTATACCCTGGCCGCCTACACCAAGGTGGTGAACGATGTAATTTACCCCGACGATACCACCACCCTCCAGATTTTACACCAAAAATCAATCAGCAGTTATCCTTCGCTGGAAAACTTCGAAGCCGGGCCGGGCGACTGGTTTTCAGGAGGTGCAAATGCCACCTGGGCCTATGGTACTCCCGCCAAAACCCACATCAATGGGGCCAGTTCGGGCAGCAAAGCCTGGGTAACGGGTGGCCTGGGAACAGGCTTGTACAAAGGAAACGAAGTTTCCTGGGTGCAAAGCCCCTGTTATGACCTGACCACCCTCATTTCTCCCTGGGTATCATTTTTTGCATGGTGGTATTCGGAGAATAACTGGGACGGCACGGTGTTGCAGTATTCAACGGATTCGGGAAATTCCTGGCAGGTCATTGGCCAGTTTGGGGACCCAAACTGGTATAATAACACCTCCATTGCGGCCAATCCCGGCGGGCAAAACGACGGCTTTTCGGGTTTTGGCAGCATGTATGAGGCCCGCCAGCACTCCATTGCCAACCTGGGCGGACAGCCCAAGGTGATTTTCCGTTTCCTCTTTGCCTCAGGCACCTTTTCCAATTACGACGGCTTTGCCTTCGACGATTTCAGGGTGGGCGAAGCCCCCAATCAGGTGAATTTAGGGCCGGATACCACGGCCTGCGACAGCCTGGTGCTGGATGTGGGGCTCAGCCCGGGCACTTATCTCTGGAAATCGGGCCAGACCACCCAGCAAATCACCGTTTATACCAGCGGCCAATACTCAGTTCAATTCATTGACACCCTGGGCTTTTCTTCCTCAGACACCATCAATGTCACCATTGGTGCGCCCTTCCTTTTCATTGGAAAAGACACCTCAGATTGCGATTCTGTGGTGCTGGACGGGGGAAATTTTGGGGGAACCTGGAATTGGTCCAACGGAGATACCACCCGGTTTACCACCATCAAAAACAGCGGAAATTATCACCTGACCATCACAGATTCTTACGGATGCGCCTCCAACGAAGACTCCATTCTGGTCATTATCTGGGGTTATCCCCTTATCAACCTCACCAACGACACTTCAATTTGCTCAGGTGACAGTCTGCTGCTGGAAACGGGAAATGCACTACAGGATCACCTTTGGAGTACGGGGGAAACCACCAAGACCATTTGGGTGGATTCTACAGACATTTACTCGGTAACCGTGACCAATATCGGGGGTTGCTCCATCACAGATTCAGTATTTGTGCTGGTGGTGGATACCCTTCAATTCAGCCTGGGGCCTGATATCAGCATCTGTGATGGCAATCTGGTGACCCTTGACCCGGGCATTCCCGGGGCAGACAGCTACCTGTGGAACACAGGCGATTCCAGCGCCACCCTCACCGTGGACAGCAGCGGGCAATACATTGTGACCATTCAACTGTGCGCAGGCATCAAAAGTGATACGGTCAATGTCAATTTTACGCCCCTTCCTTTGGTTGACCTTGGAGCAGACACTGCAACCTGCGAAAACGTGGGCCTCACCCTGGATGCTGGTACGGGTGGCACCTCCTACCTCTGGTCCACGGGCCAGACCAGCCAGACCATTCAGGTGGATTCCACCCGCCAGTACAGCGTGACTGTGACTGACAACCTGGGTTGTCAGGGTTTGGATACGGCCTATGTCATTGTATTTCCCGTAGCCAATCAATTGCTCGGACCCGATAAATACCAATGTCTGGGCAATACAGTGGTTCTGGATGCAGGTGCTGGTTCCAATTATTCCTGGTCCACAGGTGACACAGTGCAAATCATCAGCGTGCCCGCCAATGCCACCGTGAATGTGACCCTGAACGACACCAACGGATGTGTGGTGAAGGATACCGTCGTGGTCAGTTATTATGCCGCGCCCACCGTCGCCTTCAATAATCCTGTGGTCAATGTTTGTTCGCTGGATTCCATCTCCCTGACCCCAGGCACCATAATTCTGCCGGCCCAGTCTAATGGGGTATTTACCTACACCACCCCGGTCCAGCAACTTACGGTGGCTGGCGGAATTCTCAATTTCAATATTCCCAACACTCCCCTGCCCATTGGGGCGGGCACCCTGACGTTTAAATTCAGAGGTGACGTAAATGATCCAGGGGAATTTTACAAAGTGTATGATGAAAACAACGTCAATCTGGGCAATACCGCTGCAGGGGGCAATTGCTCCAACACCTATTCCACCAGGACCTACAGCCTGACCCAGGCCCAGCTTGCAGGTTACCAGGCCAACGGCAGCATGGATTTCGTAGCTGATGCAGAAGCTTTAGTAGGCATTCAGTGCACCAATAACAGCGCCTTCCTGACCATTACTTACCCAATTGCCCCGACCGGGGCCCAATACCTTTGGAACACAGGCGCAACCACCCAGCAGATCACGGTTTCACCCCCTGATACCACCCTTTACTGGGTGAGCATTACCGACCTGACTGGCTGCTCAGATACGGATACCGTGGTGGTCAACCGCATTCCCTCACCTGTGGTTGATCTGGGCCCGCCCACCCTCAGTACCTGTCTGGTGCCTGGCAATCAGTACATTCTGGATGCAGGAAATCCCGGTTCCACCTATCTCTGGAGCCCGGGTGCGACCACCAGCCAGACCCGCGGCGTTACCGCCGACGGGGATTACTCTGTGATTGTGACCAACGCCGCTGGCTGTAGCGGCACGGACAGCATTTATATCGTGCTGAATCCCGCCCCGCCACTCAATCTGGTCAATTCCAATACTTCCATTTGCGAGGGAAATTCCATTACCCTCACCACCACCGGCACCAATTGCCCGGTCTATTATGCAGATTCTTTCCTGGTACAAAGCTCAATTGGCATCCTCCAGACCTCAGGTGGAACCATCAATTTCTCCATCCCGGGCCCCTATCCAACTCCCCTGGGAAATGCCACCGTGACTGTTTTTGTGCGGGGAGACATTGATCAAAATGCTGAAGATTACTCGGTTTACAGTGAAACAAACAGTCTGCTGGGGGTTACAAATAACAGCTCAACCGCCTGCCAGAATGCCTATACAGCCAAGGCATTTGTGATAACTCTGGCCACCATGAACTCCTGGATCGCCAACGGAAGCGTGGACTTTCACCTCATTGCCGCCAACCAGATCGATGTAACCTCCTGCCCCCTGAATAACGCCTATATAACCATTGAATATCCCTACCAGGGATGCGCCATGAGTTGGTCATCCGGGCAAACCACCAAAAACATTACCGTTTCGCCCACTCAAACCACCATGTACACGGTAACCGCGACCGACCTGAACGGTTGCTCCACTTCTGACTCGGCCCTGATCACCGTCATCTCTCCCTTTACCCCCAATCTGGGTTCTGACAGCACCTTTTGTGGCGGCGATACCGTTTTGCTTGATGCGGGAATTTCCGGGCGGACTTACCTATGGTCCACGGGAGCCACCACCCAAACCATCCAGGTGGCCAATACAGGTAGTTACTGGGTGCAGATCACAGATGGTCTCTCCTGCTTCGCCGCAACCCGTGACACGGTCAATCTGTTCCGTCTGGACAGTCTGGTGATCGATCTGGGTCCGGATACGTTGGTATGTGAAGGAAATCCAATTATCCTTGATCCCGGCATTGTGGGGGGAAATTACCTTTGGAATACGGGTGCGACCAGTCAGACCATTTCTGTTGATTCGGCCGGGATGTACATTCTGAGCATGAATACCTGCGGCGTGGACACAGACACCGTGCTGGTGTATTTACAACTTGCCCCTGATCTTGATCTGGGGCCGGATTCTTCCTTCTGTGCGGGTGATTCTGTGCAGTTGGACGCAGGCAATTCAGGATTCACCTACACCTGGTCAAATGGCGCCACCAGCCAAACCACCTATATTTACGCCACAGGAACTTATTGGGCCAATGTGGCCGACACCAACGGCTGTTTTTCTGTCACAGATTCCATATTTCTGCTGGAAATCAATTCATTGGCCATTGACCTGGGTTCTGATACCGTGGTTTGTGGGGATGGATCCTTTACTTTGGATGCTGGAATCCCGGGCGCGACTTACCTTTGGAATACGGGGGCAATCACCCAAACCATCGTTCCAGATTCTTCGGGAATTTACTTTGTAAATGTCACCCAGTGCGGATCTGCCAGCGATACCATTCAGGTGGATGTGATCCAACAACCCAATACCCAGCTGAATAACATGGTAATTCCCCTTTGCGTGAACGATACTGTGACCATTGATGCGGGTTATCCCACCTATAATCACCTCTGGTCCACCGGGGCCACTACTTCGAGCATCCAGGCCAACCTGACGGGCCTTTACTGGGTCAATACCAATGACAGCCTGGGCTGTTTCAATGTCACCGACAGCCTTGATCTGGTTACGGCCGACACGGCCTTTTCCCTGGGTCCTGACAAGGGAATTTGTCCTGCTCCCGGCTCAAAAGTGAGCTTTACTGTACCCATTGCGGGCTCTGCTTACTTGTGGAGCAATGGCAATACCACTCCTTCGATCACAGTTTCCGTTCCGGGTGTGTATTGGGTGGATGTGATTACTTCCTGTGATACCCTGCGCGACTCAGTGGTGGCTTTTCTGGCCCCCAATCCTGTGGCCAACCTGGGTCCTGATACGGTGGCTTGTCCGGCAAATCCGCTGGTACTGAACCCCAATGCCCCGGGAGGAACCTACTTCTGGTCCACCCTGGCCACCACGGAAACCATCGTGGCCACTTTGCCCGGCACTTACATTGTCTCCCTCACGGATTCAAACGGATGCAGTGGCTCAGACACCATTCAGGTAAGCTTCCATCCACTTACCCCCTTCAACATCGGGCCTGCAGCCACCGTGGCCTGCGGAGAACTGACCCTGGATGCCACCATTCCAGCGGGTTCATACCTTTGGTCAACTGGCGATACAACGCCCATGATTACCCTTGTCCAGATCGATTCCCTCGGCTCCTGGTCAGATACAATTATGGTCACTGCGACCGACGTGTACAACTGCCCTCTGACCGATCAGATGATCGTCACCCTCAACACCCTGCCTGGGCTCACCCCTCTGGCTGATACAAGCATCTGTGCAGGTGACACGGTAATCCTGGACGCCACCAATCCGAACGCAATCAGCTACCAGTGGTCCACAGGCGCAACCACTCCATCCATTCTGGTTTCCAATCCAGGCACTTATTCAGTAAGTATTCAGGATTCCAATAATTGCAACTCCATTCCCGACACCATTCAGGTCAATTTCTTTGCTCCTACTCTGGTCAATCTGGGTGTGGACAGTTCATTCTGCTCGGGTGATACCATTACCCTTAATGCAGGCAATCCTGGCGGGACTTATTTGTGGTTTTCGGGGAATACCTCTGCCCTTGAAATCGTGGATTCAACCGGCACCTACGGTGTCTCGGTCACGGATTCGAACGGATGCTCAGCCACAGACAGCATTTATTTGCTTCGCATTGATACCCTGGTGGTTGATCTCGGACCCGATACCAGCAATTGCGAAAGCCTGACCCTGGATGTGGGTTATCCGGGCGCCAATTACAACTGGAATACAGGAGCCATGACTCAAAGTATCGTGGTAAATACCTCTGGAACTTATTGGGTGGATGTAAACCAGTGCGGAACGGGTACAGACACCATTGTGGTGACCATTTTCAATAATCCCCTGGTTTCAATTGGGGGAATTCCCGGATTCTGCCCGGGAGACAGCGCCACCCTGGATGCAGGATTTTATGGAGGAACCTATCTCTGGAGCAACAGCGAAACCAGCCAATCCATCCAAACCAATGCAGCAGGAACCTACTGGGTCAATGTAACGGACAGTAATGGCTGTCAGGGTACAGATACGTTGGAAGTCAATTCCTTCCCCGCCCCGGCCTTCACCTTCGGTGGTACGGCAGATGTCTGTCTGAACCAACAATTGCTGCTTGATCCCGGAATTCTGAACGGAACCTACTTCTGGTCCAACGGAGACACCACTCCCACCTCATTTGCCAACCCCAACGACACCACCTGGGTGGTGTTGTATGACAGCAACGGTTGTTATGGCACGGATACCCTCATAACGGGCAGCATCACCCCCATGGTGGTCAATCTGGGGCCAGACACCGTCCGTTGTGGCGGATCTGTCTTCCTGCAGGCAGGCAGTTTCCTTTTCACCAACTGGAATTGGTCAACGGGCGCCACCACTCCCAATATCACGGCCACCACCACCAACCTCTACTGGGTTGAAGTCACAGACACCAGTGGCTGCCGTCCGCGGGATTCCATTAACGTAACCATTGCCGTGCCCCCCACCCTCAACCTGGGTCCTGACCGGGGCATTTGTCGCGGCGACAGTGTGCTGCTGGATGCAGGCATCGTGGGAGGAACCTACAACTGGTCCTCTGGTGACACCACCCAGACCGTGTATTTTGACACCTCAGGTACCTGGACGTTGCTGGTAACAGATTCCAACGGATGTACCTCCAACCTGGACATCATTTCCATCTGGATCAATGAATTACCTGTAATTGGCATTCAAAACGACACCACCATTTGTCAGGGGGATGCAATTCAGATTAATGCAGGAAATTCTGGCCAGAGCTATTTGTGGTCTACAGGGGATACGACCGAAATGATCACCGTGGATTCGGTTGGCACTTATTCGGTAACCGTTACGGACACTTTCTCCTGTAGCTCGACCGATACTTTTGTGCTGGCCCATCACCCCTTAACCCAGGTAAACCTGGGTCCGGATTCTGCCTTGTGTGACGGTCTCGGCTTTACCCTGGATGCAGGAAATCCTGGGGGAAGTTATCTCTGGAGCCCATCAGGGGCTACCACCCAGGTCATTCCTGTGGGTGTGGGAGACTTCCAAACCATTTCCGTGACTGTGACGGATACGAATACCTGTATTGGCCATGACACGATTAATCTCACCATTCACCCGGCCAATTCAGTGTTTTTGGGCAATGATACTTCCATCTGTCTGGGAGATTCGATCATGCTGGACGCTCAGAATCCAGGCTCTACCTACCTTTGGTCCACCGGGTCCACGGCCCAGGTCATAACGGTGGGAGGCACCTTTGACTTCTCAGTCGCGGTCACCAATAACGACGGCTGTATCGCCCGGGATACCCTTTCCCTCTTCGAAATTACCACCCTGCTGGTGGATATAGGGCCTGATACCTCCTCCTGCGGGTCATATCAGATTCAATCGGGAATTGCAGGGGCAGAATTATACAACTGGAGCACCGGGGGCACCACCCAGAATATTACCGTGACCACCACGGGCTGGTATTGGGTGGAAGTGGTAAAATGCGGGGCGGGGGTTGATTCCGTATTTGTAACCATCCACCCCAATCCAGTGGTCGATCTGGGCAATGATACCACCATTTGTGTGGTGGACTCCCTTACCCTGGACGCAGGAAACAGTGGGGCCAGCTTTGCCTGGAATACGGGCGCAACCTCTCAAACCATTACCGTCAATTCGCCAGGCACTTATTCCGTCGTGGTGACAGACAGTCATTCCTGCCAGGGAACGGATGCCTTTGTGCTGGGCAATTTTGCCCTGCCTGTGGTCGATCTGGGCAATGATACCTCCATCTGCTTTGGGGACACTTTGCTGCTGGATGCCCAAAATCCCGGCTCGGCCTACCTGTGGTCCACCACGGCAACCAGCCAGACCATTCAGACTTTTGTCGCAGGCACCTATTACGTGGGAGTCACGGATTTGAATAATTGCTTCAATTCTGATACCCTGACTTTGGGAATAAATCCCCTTCCCATCGTGGATCTGGGCCCTGACACCTCTGGCTGCGAAGGCACACCCCTGCTTTATGATGCAGGTAATCCAGGGGCTAATTTCCTTTGGTCAACTGCGGCCAATACCCAAATCATTCTTGTGAATAATCCTGCCATTGTCTGGGTGCAGGTCACAGATGCCAACCAATGTTCCCAATCTGATACGGTGATTGTGGATTTCAACCCCATTCCCGTACTTGAGTTGGGCAATGACACCAGCATTTGCCTTGGCTCCAGCCTGACTCTGGATGCTGGCAGCCCGGGTGCCAACTTCACCTGGTCCACTTTCGAAACCACCCAAATGATCACCGTGGATACAGCGGGAACCTATTTTGTGCAGGTAACGGACAGCAATTTGTGCCAGGCCTTTGATACCATCAATCTGAGCATTGACACGCTGCCTGTGGTGAACATTGGTCCGGATTCCAGTGTTTGTTTTGGCTTTTCCGTTCAGTTGGATGCCGGAAACTCAGGGTCGGATTATCTATGGAATACCGCGGCCACCACCCAAACCATTCTGGTGGATGTAACAGGCAGCTACAACGTGACGGTAACTGATGGCCACGGATGTATATCGGCCGACACCATGGTACTGACTGTGAATCCCTTACCTGTGGTCGATATTGGCAACGACACCACCCTTTGCACGGGTGACAGCCTGCAGCTGGATGCCGGAAATTCTGGTGCAAATTTTCTCTGGTCCACCCTGGAAACCACACAAAGCATTACAGTTTCTGCAGCAGGAACTTATTGGGTGGAGGTAACGGACGGAAACGGATGTATTAAGCGGGATTCTCTGATTCTCAATTTGTATGTAAATCCCGTAGTGAATCTGGGTCCTGATACCAATATCTGCGATCAGGACACCCTGGTCCTGGATGCGGATGCAACTCTGAATTACCCGGGAGCAACCTACGCCTGGAATTCAGGCGCCACCACCCGCACTTACCCTGCGGTAAGTGCAGGTACCTGGTCGGTCACCCTGACCGACATTCACGGATGCATTGGCACAGATTCCATGACTTTGGGCATAGATTCCCTGCCAGAAATTAATCTGGGCAATGACACGGCTCTATGTTTCCTTGATTCCCTCTTGCTGGATGCCGGCAACAGCGGGGCCAGCTACCTGTGGTCCACCGGGGCCACCAGCCAAACCATCACCGTGGGTACCGCGGCCAGCTATTCCGTGACTGTTACCAACAGCTTCACCTGCTACTCCCGCGACACCCTGGTGCTTTCCATCGATACCTTGCCTGTGGTAAATCTGGGCAATGACACGGCCCTCTGCGACCTCGACACCCTGATTCTGGATGCAGGAAGTCCTGGCGCGGTTTTCAATTGGTCCAATGCTTCCACCAGCCAAACCATTTCCGTCACCGTGACTGGCACCTACTGGGTAGATGTTACCGACGGTAACACCTGCCATGCCTCAGACACCATCCAGGTGGTGGTAAATCCCAATCCTGTGGTGAATCTTGGTGCAGATACGAATATCTGCGCGGGGGGCAGCCTGACCCTGGATGCCGGCAACGCGGGCGCTTCCTTCCTCTGGTCGCCTGGCCAGACCACTCAGACTCTGGTTGTGGATACTGCCGCCATTTACTACGTAACCGTTACGGATTCCAATACCTGTGTGGGCTCAGATACTCTGGTCTTTGGTCTGAATCCCAATCCTGTGGTCAACCTGGGCAACGATACCAGCATTTGCTTCATGGACACCATCACCCTGAATGCAGATGTGAATGGAAATTATCCCGGAGCAACCTATGCCTGGTCCACCACGGAAACCAGTATATCAATTCAGGTTTCCACCCCTGGCACTTACTCTGTTACCCTGACAGACACAAATATTTGCTCTGGTTCAGACACTTTGGTGCTGGGCAACTACAGCCTCCCCATTGTGAATCTGGGGCCGGACACAGCCATTTGCGACGAGGATACCCTGGTGCTGGATGCCGCCAATTACACCAAAACCTTCCTCTGGTCCACCCTGGAGACCACTCAGACCATCAATGTGACCACCACAGGAACCTATTCAGTGACCGTCACAGATTCCAATACCTGCTTTGCCAGCGATACGATTAATGTACTGGTTAATCCGCTGCCCATCGTGGATCTGGGGCCTGACACCTCCATCTGCAATCAGGCCAGCCTGACTCTGGATGCAGGAAATTCGGGAGCCAGCTTCCTTTGGTCCACCACGGAAACCACCCAGACCATCAGCGTTTCCAGCGCAGGATCATACTCCGTGATTGTAACGGACGGAAATACCTGTTCGCAGACCGATACCATTGTGGTGGGAATTGATTCGCTGCCAGTGGTATTCCTGGGGAATGATACTTCTATTTGTAATAAAGACACCCTGGTTCTGGATGCAGGCAGCCCTGGGGCAACCCATATCTGGACTCCTGCGGCAAGCACCCAAACTTATGCCGTAACCGTGGCCGGAACCTATGAGGTTACGGTCATCAATGGATTCAACTGCCAGGCCAGCGACACCATTCAGGTGGCGATCTATGCCCTGCCCGTCGTTGATCTGGGGATTGACACGAGTATTTGTACCCTTGACACCCTGACCCTGGATGCAGGCAATGTATCCGCGACATATTTGTGGTCCACCGCCCAAACCAGCCAGACCATAGACCTTGTCAATGCGGGAACTTATACCGTAACCGTCACGGATACCAATACCTGTTCTTCACGCGACACCTTCAATCTTGCCCTGCTGCCCCTTCCAATGGTGGACCTGGGTGCAGATACCACGGTTTGCGCCATTCATACCCTGGATGCGCTGAATCCCGGGGCAAATTACCTCTGGTCCACCAGCGAAACTTCGCAAATCATAACCATCCTGGCCACCGGCCAGTATTATGTGGACATTACAGATTCCAATACCTGTACCTGGTCAGATACCATCAATGTACTGGTCAATCCCCTTCCGGTCGTGAACCTGGGCAATGATACCGCCGTTTGTTTCAGCTTTGTGCTGGATGCTGGATTCCACGGCGGCACCACCCTCTGGAATACAGGCGCCACCACCCAAACCCTGCTGGTGACCTCCACAGGCAGTTATTCCGTTACCGTGACCGACTCCAACGGGTGTGTTTCCGTGACCGACACCATCTTTGTGACCATCGACACCCTGCCTCAAATCGACCTGGGCAACGACACCTCCATTTGCAATCTGGACACGCTGACTCTGGATGCAGGTAATACGGGGGTGATTTTCAACTGGTCCAACGGAGCCACTACGCAATCCATTCAGGTGGATACCACGGGCACTTATTCCGTGACCGTAACCAACGGGAACGGATGTCAGGGAAGCGACAGCTTCTTCCTGTTTGTGATCACCAACCTGGCGGTGGATATCGGTCCTGATACGGCCCATTGCGAGAAATTCACCCTGAATCCCAGCATTCCCGGGGCAAGTTACCTTTGGAATACAGGAGACACAACCCAGAGTATCACCGTGAATACTACTGGCTGGTATTCAGTTTCCGTGGTGCAATGTGGCTCAGGAGTGGATTCTGCCTTTATCACTATTTGGGATTTGCCGGTGGTGAATCTCGGCAACGATACGGCCATTTGCGCAGACAAAAACATTACCCTGCAAGCTGATGCCGCCAATCAGTATCCCGGCGCTACCTATCTTTGGAGCAATTCAAGCACTGCAGCCAATATCACGGTCAATACGGGCGGATTATACCACGTCACCCTGACCGATACAAACGGATGCGTGGACAAAGATTCGCTGGTGCTGGGCATCAATCCTCTGCCAGTCATCAACCTCAATAACGACACCTCCATTTGTTTTGGAGATACCCTGGTCCTGGATGCGGATAATGCCGGGGCCAGCTTCCTTTGGACGGGGGGTGCCACCACTCAAACCCTGCCAATTTTTGCAGCAGGTACTTATGGGGTAGTGGTAACTGACGGAAACGGATGTATTTCTTCGGACAGCATGACCCTGGCTATCAATGCATTGCCTGTCGTATTCATTGGCAATGACACCAATATCTGTAATCTCGATACGCTGGTTCTGAATGCAGGAAATACAGGGGCAAATTACCTTTGGTCAACGGGTGCCTCCACGCAAAGCATCCCGGCCACGGTTGCGGCGACCTACTCCGTCACAGTAACTGACAGCAACCAGTGCAGCCAATCAGATTCCATGAATCTGGGTATTTACAGCCTGCCTGTTATTGCCCTTGGAAATGATACTTCCATCTGTGACCTCGATTCCCTGACTCTTTCAGCCGGAAACCCGGGAGGATTCTATCTCTGGTCCACCCTGGAAACAACGGAAAGCATCGTGATTTATTCCGCCGGGACCTACTCAGTCACCGTTACGGATACTCATACCTGTTTTGCCTCAGACACTTTCAATCTGGGAATTTTCGCTCTCCCTGTATTTAGTCTGGGTAATGACACCTCCATTTGTAATCTCGACACCCTGGTTTTGGATGCCGGAAATGTGACCGCCACCTACGCCTGGTCAACCCTGGAAACCACCCAGACCATTCAGGTTTCCACCGCTGGAACTTATTCCGTGACCGTAACGGATACCCATACCTGCTCCTGGGCAGACACCATGAACCTGGGAATCTATGCGCTGCCCATAGTGAATATTGGCAATGATACCACCATTTGCACGGGAGATACCATAACCCTTGATGCAGGAAATCCCACCAAAACCTTCCTCTGGTCCACCCTGGAAACCAGCCAGACCATTGACATTGCCAATGCTGGCCTCTATTCAGTCACGGTTACAGACAGCAATACCTGTTTTGCCAGCGACACCATGGTCCTGAGCCTCTACGTATTGCCGGTGGTGAATCTGGGTAACGACACGACCATTTGCACTGGCGACACTCTGGTCCTTGATGCACAGAATGCGACCGGAATTTATGCCTGGTCCACCCTGGAAACCACTCAGACCATTCAGGTTTCCTCCGCGGGAACCTATTCAGTCACGGTAACGGATACGAACACCTGCTCCTCATCTGATACCCTGGTGCTCAACTTGTTTGTACTGCCTGTGGTTGACCTGGGCAATGATACCACCATTTGCACAGGCGATTCCCTGACTCTGGATGCAGGCAATGCAGGAGCCAGCTTCGCCTGGTCCACCACTGAAACCAGCCAGACCATTGTGATCAATTCGGCCGGATCTTACTCTGTAACCGTCACGGATGGCAATACCTGCCACCAGGCTGATACCTTCCAGTTGGGACTGTTTGTGCTGCCTGTGGTGAATATCGGCCCTGATACCAACATCTGCGACAGTGATTCCCTGCTGCTGGATGCGGGCAACGTCACCTCCACCTATCTGTGGTCCACCCTGGAGACCACTCAAACCATTGTAGTGGATACGGCCGGGGCTTACATTGTCGTGGTTACGGATACCAATACCTGTATTGGCCGCGACACCCTGACTTTGGGCATTTTTTCCCTGCCTGTGGTGAATCTGGGTGCAGATACCTCTATTTGCTTCCAGGATTCCATAACCTTTGATGCGGGTAATAACGGAGCCCAATTCCTTTGGAATACCACGGAAACCACCCAGACAATTTCCGTTTCCACCCCTGGAACTTACTCGGTCCTGGTCACAGACGGAAATACCTGTTCATCCATGGATTCAATTGTATTGGCCAATGACACCCTGCCGGTGGTCAATCTGGGAGCGGACACCAGCATTTGTATCTTCGACAGCCTCACTTTGGATGCGGGAAGTCCGGGATCAATGTATGCCTGGTCAACCCTGGAAATCAGTCAAAGCATCACGGTTACAGCTGCAGGGCCCTATTTCGTGCAGGTTACGGACTTAAATGGCTGCAAAGGAAGTGATACCCTGGTACTAAGCCTGGATACCCTGCCCGTGGTGGCGCTGGGGGCAGACACGGCCTTCTGCGCAGGCGACAGCCTGCTCCTGGATGCCGGAAATGCAGGCTCGCAGTATCTCTGGAACACCTCACAGACCTCCCAAACCATTTGGGTAAGCACCCTGGGCACCTACTCCGTGCACGTCACAGATGGAAACGGTTGCCAGTCTGATGACACCCTGTCGCTGATTGTGAATGTTCTTCCTGTTATCAATCTGGGTCCGGACAGTGCACTCTGCTTTGGCGACAGCATGTTGCTGGAAGCGGATGCAGGCAACTTCTACCCGGGCAGTACCTACGCCTGGAATACTTCGGCCACGACCAATCAGATTTGGATTAATACCACAGGGACTTATTCCGTGACTCTGACTGATACCAATAGCTGCCAGGGAGCAGATACCATGAACTTCCTTATCCATGCCCTGCCTGTCGTGAATCTGGGTCCGGATACCACCATTTGCCCCGACGATACCCTGTTTGTGGATGCGGGCAACCCGGGCGCCAGCTACAACTGGTCCTTCCCCGGCAGCGGGCAGACCAATTTTATCCTGACCACCGGCCTTTTCTGGGTGGATGTGACGGATAATTTTGGCTGCGTGGGCACGGACTCGATTGATGTGCAAAATTACGTCCTGCCGGTCATTACCCTTGGTCAGGATACCCAGATCTGCTGGAATACCAGCCTCGGACTTACGGTCGATCCGGGAAATAATTACCCGGGAGCATCTTACCTGTGGTCCACCAACCAAACCAGCCAGACCATTCAGGCCCCGGCTGGCAACAATTACTGGGTGGAACTAACTGACATCCACGGATGTCAGGACCGCGATACAGTGTTGGTGGATTCTCTGCCCCCTCCTGTACCCAATCTGGGGCCGGACACGGCCATCTGCAAGGGATCCCTGATTTTCCTCAACGCAGGCACATTTGCAACTTACCATTGGCAAAATAATAATGCCAATCCTTCCATCCCGGCCACCCTGGGTGGCCTGTATTGGGTGGAAGTGACGGACGCAAATGGCTGTACAGCCCGCGATTCCATGAATCTGACCCTGATCACTTCCTCTGTGGCTGGATTTATCGCAGATACCACCAACTCACCTGTGGTTGTATTTACCAACACGAGCACAGGTGGCACCACCTCCTGGCTCTGGAATTTTGGGGATGGCGCTACCTCCACCCAAAAGGATCCCACCCATACCTATCCTGCGGTGGATGCCTCCTACACGGTGACTCTGATTGCATACAATCCCACCTGCGGCAACGACACTTTCACCACGGTGATCCATGTGAGCTATGTGGGCGTGGAGGCTGGAATTGCGGACGAGGATCTGAAACTCTATCCCAACCCCAGCCATGGACGCTTCTTTGTGGAATTTGAATCCATGCATGGCGAGGATGCCCGCATTGAGGTCTATTCCCTCACCGGGGTTCGGATTTACGAGCAAAAGCTGGGCAGGATTAACGGACTTCGCAAAGAGGAAGTGATACTAGACCATGTGGTCAAAGGCACCTACGTGGTGAAAGTCACGATTGATGGGAGAATCAGGACGAGGAAGATGGTTACGTTGTAGCGGTCAGCGGTCAGCGGTCAGCGGTCAGCGGTCAGGAAATTTTCAATTTCCTGTATTCCTGACTGCTGAAAGCCAAACCAGGTCCAACGCAGAGATTCAAAGTTTTTAGAGGTCCACAAAAAAAGCAGGACTATTGCCCTGCTTCCCTTGTATCCTAAAGGATAAAATTAGTTTTGAGAAGTAACTAATTCACCGATCATCCTGGTGATTTTCCTGAGCTTACTGTCGCTCAGGTTGCGGTAGCCAATTCTTTCGGCCTCGTGAATCATGTCCAGACGGTCATTAATTTCCCTGAAATTATAGGGAGAATCCACCTGGGTTTTGATTTTCACCAATTCACGAGTCAAAAATGTCTTGGCACTCAGGATTTGGGTGTGTAAATCATTAATATTATTCATAATACCTCGCTAAAAATTAAAAAATCCGGAACGCTTACCTAAGCAAGCGGGAGTAATATAATACATGAAAATGCGTTTGTCAAGTTTTTTGTACAGATTTTCGATCAATCCTGGAATTTCATGGGATAAGTGGGCTGGATTTTTCCTTTGGAAATCTTAGATAATCTTGACTTGATCAATTTCTTTTTAAACCCTTTCAGGTAATCTGTGAAAAGAACGCCCTGAAGATGATCGTATTCATGCTGAATAATTCTCGCCTTCATGCCCGAAAATTCATCCACATGTTCAACGAAGTCACGGTCAAAATATTTGATCTTAACCCTTGGTTTGCGAAAAACCTCCTCCCGAATGTCAGGAATACTGAGACAGCCTTCCTCAAAAGCCCATTCCTCGCCCGTCTCAGAGAGAATTTTGGGGTTAATAAACACCATTTTCCAACCTTTCAGCGAAGATTCCTCTTCTTCCAGAATTCCATCCATGGGCGTACCGTCCACCACAAAAATCTGCAGGGAATAACCCACCTGAGGAGCAGCCAGTCCCACACCTTTGGCGTGGTACATGGTTTCGTACATATTGGCGATCAGGGCCTCAAGTTGGGGATTTCCAGGTTTGATGGGCTGCGTTTTTTCCCGCAAAACGTCCTGCCCGATGGCAAAAATGGGTAGTATCATAGTTTATGGTCAAGGTATTCCTGCAACATCAGGGTTGCGCTCATTTCATCCAATAAATGCTTGTTGCGTCGCTTCATGCGTGGCACTCCCGCCGTAACCAGGGCCCTGGCTGCCAGGGTGGAAGTGAGCCTTTCATCCCAAAGAATGATCTGTTTACCCGGAAAAAGCCCTTCCAACTCGGTCACAAATTTGCGAACTTCCTCCGTGGAATGCGTATCCTCCCCGTTCATTCTGGTGGGAAAACCCACCAAAAAACCATCCACATTTTCGGTCTGAGACCAGTGCTGAAGCCGTTTTTTGAGCTCCTGGGTCTGAACCCCTTCCAGGCGGGTGGCAATCATCTGCAAAGGGTCTGTCCAGGCCAGTCCGGTCCGTTTGCTACCCCAATCTATGGCGATGATTCTGCCCATGGCACAAAGTTAAAAAAAAGGCGGAACCTTCTAATTTATTCAGCACAGATGGAAAATAATTCAACCTCAATTAATCCAAACGAATGGACGTTCGGAAGCAAAAAGTTGCAAGAGGAATTGACTGATGGGCAAGCTCTTATTGACGAAGAATACATTTCTAAACACAAAAACGCTTTCAAAGTCAGATAAATGACAATCAAAAGTTGCAATGCGTGTAAATTATGATGAAATTTTTGCAGACTGAGACTAAACCATGGGAAGAAAGAAAAAGGGCTTGCACTACATCCGGCACCTGTTGGAACAACTTTCGCAGGAAGAGATCAACAGCGTAAAGCAGTATCTGAGCTGCTTTGACCCCAATTTTGATGAGAGCCACAAGGTCAAAACCCTCGAGTTGCTGGAATTATTGCTGGAGATGGATTCTGCCACGGAGGAAGACGAAATCATTGCCCGGCTTTATCCCGAGGAGGGTTCAGGAGGATTCAAATTCCTCAGGTTAAGGCTTTTAAGCAAAATTTACGAAGGTCTGATTCTGGAGATTAACACTGAAAGAAAGGGCCTTTATCCTGAACACAGCCGGGTAGGCCTCGATCTCAGACGCAAACTGATCCAGGCCCGCATATTGCTCAACCGCGGAATTACGGAGGAAATCATACCTCTGCTCAGAAAAATTGAAAGGAAAGCCATATCCGGGGAATATTATCCTGAAGTGGTGGAAGTGCTCGAAATCAGCCAGGAAGTGGCCCGTATCACCTCTGATCTGCCCGCCTTTGAGGATTGTGCCCGAAAACTGGACCAATTTCACCAACTCAGAACCCTGCTTGCCCAGGCCACCCAGATTCACACCCGACTCGATCTGGTGCGCAGGACGGGCAGCCAGGAAAAACAAATGATGGAGATGGTGGAGGCTGGCATCAGGCTGTTGAAGCCAGGAGTGGCCCGCCATACATCCTTTTTGCTGGCCTTCTACCATGATTTATTTCAAATCGAACAATTTCTCCTGCAGCATAAGCCAGACCGGGCCCTGAATATTTTCCAAAAGAACCTGCGGACCATCGAAAAGCACCCAGAGCACCTCAGTCAGGCTCAGTTGGGCTCATTTCTGAAGCGATACGCTGAAACTGAACTGGAAGCAGGGCATTTTTCAAATGCCCTGGGCGTGGCCCGCAAAGCAGAAACTCAGTTTCCCCTGTTTCACACAGACCAGGCCAGGATACGGGAAATAAAATTCCTCGCTCTTTTCCACAGTGGACAGCCCGGGCTGGCGGGTCAGCTTTTTCAGGAAACCAGTGCCTCCGCCGAAAGCAACGAATTCAGGCTCAGGCAGAAGCTGCTGCTCGCCTCAGTTGCCTTTGCCCGCAAAGATTTTGCGGCCTGTCTGCAAACTCTGAAAGAGTACGAGGCTGGCATTCCTCAATTGCCCGAATGGAATATGGCCCAACGGATACTTTCCATCCTGACCCGCATCGAACTGGAAATGACGGATGAAATCGAGCTGAATCTGGACGCCCTGCGCAAACAGGTCAACCGTCTGATCAAGAAAGGAGAGGTGAGACTGCGTTATCAGGTTGTGGTGCGTATTTTGAACAGGCTGGTCAAGCAAAATTACCATTTTGAACGACTGGCCGGACTGGTCCGGGATGATCTGAACGGGCTGGCCCAGCCCGAAGGTGAACTGGCCTGGCATCCGGGCGGCCCCGAATTGATTCCTTTTCACAATTGGTTTCTGGAAAAAATCCAGACTGAAAACCCAAATCCCGCGTAAAATATTTCTTAAAAATGAACCAAACTTCCAAAGATTCGTTTAATTTAAAGGCCACATAACAAGCTAACCCCTGATTTTCAATGTGGTGACATTGTTTAAAAACTTAATCTGCCTTTCCGCCCTTCTGGCGGCAAGCTGGCTTTTCGGCCCGGCGGTCACTCCTTTGTCCGCCCAATCCCCCAAAATTGTAAAAATGTCCTACCTCGAAGACCTGCGAAATTCAGGCACGGACACCACTTACATCGTTAATTTTTGGGCGACCTGGTGTAAACCCTGTGTGGCTGAACTGCCCTATTTTGAAGAATTAAACAAGACCCTTTCCGAAGAGCCAGTACAAATTATTCTGGTTACCCTCGATTTTGCCGACGATTACGATTCCCGCCTGATTCCCTTTCTGAAAAAGAAAAAACTGGCTTCCAGGGTCGTATTACTGGATGAAATAAAGTATAATGACTGGATGCCTCTCATTGATCCTGTCTGGGACGGGGCCATTCCCGCCACCTGGGTATTCAATCCAGCCAAAAATTACCACCGGTTTTACCGGGAGGATTTCGAATCCTTTGTTGAACTGAATGAGATTGTTAAACCCTTAATAGAAACTGAATAATGAAAAAACTATCCATTGCCTTTTCGCTGCCCCTGCTTGCCGCCTTTTTCTGGTTCAATACCCTGATGGCCCAAACCCAGGTGGGAGCCGTAGCCCCTGAATTCAACCTGAAAAACATCAACGGAGAGATGGTTTCCATGGACTCCTTCAGCGAAGCCACAGGTTACATTGTGATTTTCACCTGCAACCATTGCCCCTATTCCAAACTCTACGAAGACCGCATCATTGAAATCAATAACGAATTTGCGCCCCAGGGCTGGCCGGTCATTGCCATCAATCCCAACGATGCAGAGCAATACCCCGATGATTCATACAAGGAAATGAAGAAACGGGCCAAAGAAAAAGGATTCACCTTCCCCTACCTCCACGACGAGACCCAGGAAATTGCCAAAGCCTATGGCGCCAGCAAAACTCCCCACGTATTTCTGGTGGCCAATAACGACGGTCAGCGGGTGGTGGCTTACATTGGCGCCATCGACGACAATGCCAAAGATGCAGGTTCTGTGGAAAGCAATTTCCTGAAAGACGCCATCCAGGCTGTCCAGTCAGGCACCATGCCCGATCCTGCCGAAACCAAGGCAGTAGGTTGTGGCATCAAGTGGAAAAAATCCTGATGCAGCCATCCAAACTGGATTTTAGTCTGCCCTCAGTCAGCGGTAAAACCATTTCCCCGGCTTCATTTCCTGAAGCCCGGGGACTGGTAATTGTGTTTACCTGTAATCATTGCCCCTATGCAGTGGCTTATGAGCAAAGGTTGATTCGTTTTCAGGAAAAATATGCGTCCCTGGGGTATCCCCTGATTGCAATCAGTTCAAATGACCCGGCAAAATATCCTCAGGACAATTTTGAGCGCATGAAAGAAAGGGCGGCCCAGCGAGGATTCAATTTCGAATACTGCTTTGACGAAAGCCAGCAGGTGGCGCATGCCTACCAGGCTGAGCGCACCCCCCATGCATACCTGCTCAATCCAGACCTGGAGATCGTTTACCAGGGTTCCATTGACGACAACTGGGAACACGAAGGCTCTGTAAGGGAACGATACCTGGAAAATGCCATTGCGGCTTTTGATCAGGGAAATACAGTCGAAACTGCCCGCACAACTCCCGTGGGATGCAGCATCAAATGGCGTTAAAGGAAATGCGACCGAATACAAAAGGGGCTATCCACCAGGGTAGCCTTTTTTTATTGGGAAACCTCTAAAAACAAAGAAGATCAAGGCGGACTCAGGTGAGGAAAGCGCAGTTTACTACCGTAAATGAGCATTTCTGAACCAAGTCCAACGTAGAGATTCGAAGTTTTTAGGGGTTTCTTTAGTGATATCTGGAAGGAGCCCGGTTAAAGCGACGCGAGGTCACTGGCTTGGTATTGGGCTTGTAGCGCTTGTATTTTTTGTGCTTGACAATGGTTACGTTCTTGTCTCCCGAAAACCAGGTAGTCCTTCTTTGCGTGGGTCGGCAACCTGAAAAAGTAAACACACCAACCAGCAAAAGGGTGGCCAGGGTAAACATTACAAATTTCTTCATAACAGAATCTTATTCGAATAATACCCTAATATAAAAAAAATTGCCCAATAACCTTGCAAACTATTCCACGGGAAAGTGACTGTCTTCGTGTCCCACCTCGTTTTGGTGGCTCAGGGTCCAGTCGTCCGTGGCCGTGGTCTGCAACCACGCGGTACCCGACTTGCGAAAAACCTGCACATTCAGACCAAAATGATCGTGAAAGAGGTGTTCCAGGCTTCGTACCCTGGTATGACCATCCAGACTGAGTTCCTCATTATGGTCAAAATTCCCCGCTTCACTTACGGTCAGATTGTGGTTGAGCAGGTTTTTACGGGGCGATCCCTCATGTTCTCCGTGGCTTTTGGAGAAGAATTCCAGTTTCAGGTAAGGAAATTTGGCGTGAAATTCTTCCTGAACTTCAGCGAGTTTTTTGTGCTTGGTGATGACAATACCCATAATTATTTCGTTTTTTTCAGATAACCAAAAGTACTCAGACCCGTTCAGGCGAAACAATGATTTGGGTCAGTTTTGCTCAGCAGGTGGTTTTGGGAAGTTTCCGGGAGAATTTTACCCCCAAAAAGCCTGTAATCAGAAGGGGTAAACTGAAATCGGGGAATTAGGCAATTTTGTCTAAATTGCAATATCTGGGAACCTCTAAAAACTATGAAGATCAGGGCAGGCGCTGGCAATCAAGGCGAGTTTACGGGGTAAATGAGCACTTCTGAACCAGGTCCAACCACGAAATTTGAGGTTTTCAGGGGTAACCGTTAGAAAAATCATTACCAAGCGAAATTTTTTATTCAAATGAAATTCAGCCAAGGAAAAATTACAGGATTAGTGGTGGGAATGCTGGTTTTGGCAAGCGGATGGGTTTCCGCCCAAAAGCCGGCAACTCCCAATCAAACCGTGGAGGAGATGATCTCCTACCCCGTGCAGCAGGCGCCCAAAGTGAATACCATTCGCCTTTCTGATCACCGGGAAGAGTGGGCCGTAAACATGCGAAATACCAAAATTGTCCGGGCCCCGGGGGAGGATGTTGCCCGGGATGAATACGCCAAAGCCAAAGCAGAAGCCAACCGCATCAAGGCCGAAATCATGCAAAAGGAAGGCAATCAGGCACCTGCAGGTAAGACCTCAGGCACCAACATTGATGCCCCCACCACAGGCTATTCCTTTTTTGGAAATTATGCCGACGAAATCCCCAACGATAACTCTATCACCATGGGTAGCAACGGGTACGTGATCAGCGCCACCAATTCCCGGGTATTTACCTTCAAAACCACGGGTGGCGGGGCAACCTCCGTATCCACGCTGGCCAGCTTTTACTCCAGTTCCAACCTCGTATTCGACCCCAAACTCACTTACGACAAACAGTGGGGGCGCTACGTGCTGGTTTACCTCAACGGAGACAACTCCAGCACCTCACGGGTAGTGATCGCCTTTTCTGAAACGGCCGACCCCAACGGAAACTGGAATGTGTACACCATCACGGGCAACCCCGACGCCGCCACCTTTGGCTCTACCTGGGCCGATTACCCCCAGATTGGGATCAACGGGAAGGAATTATTCGTGACCGTGAACCTCTTTTCCAATTCCAATTCCAGCGTGGGCGCCTACGTGTACCAAATCAACAAAGTGGATGGATACACGGGTGCTGCCACCCTCAACTGGAAAGGCTGGGGCCAGCAGGGCACTTCCTACTTTGCCATGTACCCCGCCGAGGGCTGCTCCAAATTTTACTCCCCCAACATGTACCTGGTCAGCAGCAGAAGCTCTCCGTTTGGAGCCAGCAGCCAATTCTGGCTGCATGAAATCACCGACACCCTGACCTCCTCCACCGTGGCTTTCAAAACCACGGCTGTTTCCGGCAACCTCACCTACTCCATTGCCCCTGATGCCTCCCAGCTGGGCAGTACCCAGGGACTGGATACCCGCGATTGCCGCGTGAGGGGTTGTATGTATGAAAACGGAAAAATTTACCTCGGTATGAATGCCAGTGCCAATGGAAAAGCGGGCATCTACATTGGGGTGATGGAAGGCATTGACC
The DNA here is from genome assembly GCA_020635905.1 of Bacteroidia bacterium. GTDB lineage: Bacteria > Bacteroidota > Bacteroidia > J057 > JADKCL01 > JACJYV01. The sequence goes on along the minus strand of JACJYV010000011.1, from coordinate 108,289 downwards.
AGCCCGCTTTTGCCTTTGTGGACGGCACCATGCTCCGTTCAGACACCATGGAAATGGCGTATCCCGGCTTCGCCTGCGGCGGCTGCGATGGCCCCAACGGCGACAATACCTCCCTCATTTTCTTTGACATGGCCTCCGCCAACCACTACCCTGGCACCGCCGTGGTATTCATGGATTCGACCGGCATCATGAGTGCGCCTGTGATTTGCAAAAAGGGAGCCACCTACATCAAAATGACCGGCACAGGACCTTCCCGCTGGGGAGATTATGCCGAACTGGCAGTCAATCCTGTGAACCCGGGCGAAGCCTACGGGGCGGGATATTATGGCTACAGCCCCACTTCGCACTTGCACGGCACCTGGATTACCCAGGTTTACTCGCCCTGTGCCCCGGTCGTTTCCAACGACCCGGGAGTGGAGCCCGCGAAGCAGACCTTTACCCTGTTTCCCAACCCCACCTCTGAGCGGGTAAAAATGGAATTCACCGTGCCTGCCACCGGCCTCTACGATGCCGAACTATTCAACCTCAACGGCGAAAAAATCCGTCTGCTCATGCATGACCAGCTTTTCAAAGGCGAGGGCATGGTTTCCTTCGAAACCACCTACCTCCAGGCCGGCACCTACCTGGTCAAAGTCTCCAACGAAAACGGCCCCATTTTCAGCGAAAAACTGGTGGTCGTCCATTAAGAGTCCTTAGAAGGGAATCTTTAGAAGAGAGTCCTTAGTCCTGAGTAGAATCCGGGCTAAGGACTTTTTCTTTGGCGAAATTTCCTAAGCCAGAAGCGAAGTTTCCCATAAAAACCCACCTAAACTCTAATAATCCTTTGTGTACTTTGTGCCTTTGTGTTGAAAACCCAAAACCAAAGCGCAAGCTTCCCCTCTCCCATCCCCAAAAATACTATTGCCCAATTCACCATTATCCCTTAGTTTTAATATCCATTGGGAACTACAGAGAAACACGCATGACATTCCACCGCCACGCCCTTCTGATTCTTGGCTTTTTAACCTTTTTAATCCCCGCCTTCGCTCAACCCCTCCAGACCATCCGCGGAAAAATCGTGGATGACGAATCTCAATATCCCCTGGGCGGCACCAAAGTGATAGTGACCCTCGAAGACGGTTCCGTGAAAGGTGCCCTGGCCGACGAGGACGGAAATTACCGGGTGGAATCAGTACCCGTGGGGCGCGTATCCATCGACTATGTCATGATGGGCTACCTCACTACTTCCATGAACAACATTATTGTCACTTCTGCCAAAGAAGTGATCATCAACGTGAGTCTGCGCTCCTCCTCTGTGGAAATGGAAGCGGTCGAGCTGACCGCCACCAAACAGGTGGGCGACGCCCGCAACGAGATGGCAACCGTGTCCGCACGCGAGTTTTCCGTAGTGGAAACCAACCTTTATGCAGGCTCCCGTGGCGAACCCGCCCGTATGGCCTCCAACTATGCCGGGGTGCAGGGCGCCGACGACTCCCGCAACGACATCGTGGTGCGGGGCAATACGCCCTCAGGCGTACTCTGGCGACTGGACGGGGTCAACATTCCCAATCCCAACCACTTCGTGATCCCCGGCACTGGCGGGGGCTCTGTCACCATCCTCAACAACAAATTTCTCTCCAACTCAGACTTTTTTACCGGGGCTTTCCCGGGCGAATATGCAAACGGCATCAGCGGGGTATTCGACCTCAAAATGCGCAACGGCAATAATGAAAAACACGAATTCAGCGGCCAGCTCGGCTTTCTTGGGACAGAGTTGATGGCCGAAGGCCCCCTTTCCAAAAAGACGGGTGCTTCCTATCTGGGTATGTTTCGCTACTCCACCCTGCAGTTGTTCAGCTTCATGGGCATCAACGTGGGCACGGATGCCGTTCCCCAGTACCTCGACGGAGCATTTCGCCTCAATTTCCCCCTTAAGAGCGGAGCCAACCTGGCGGTCTGGGGCATGGGCGGCTACAGTGACATCGACATTGTGCTGAGCGAGGCCACCAAACCCGACACCGCCACCCTCATCTATGGCGACAACGACCGGGACCAGTATTTTGGTTCCCGTACTGTGGTGGGCGGGGTAAATTACACCCATCCCCTCAACCAAAGCACTTTTATCAAGGCCTCCATCGCGGCATCCCAGCAGAAAGTTCTGTCCAATCACGACCAGATATTCCGTCATGTAGACTCCCTCGGCAACTTCGTGTACGATTCCCTCCCTCCCATTCTTGATTACACCTTTGCCGAAAACAAGATCAACACCTACTTTTTCATCAACAAGAAAATCGGGCGAAATCAGGTGATCAAGGCGGGATTCAATGTGGATTATTACGATATGAACTACATCGACAGCGCCCGCACCGTGCTGACCGATTCCAATGGCAAGGCCAACGGCCTTGCACCCTGGGTGATCCGCTGGAATGCCCACCAGGGAGCCATTCTGGCCCAACCCTACATACAATACAAACTGAATGTCAAAGACAAATTTACCTTTACTGCCGGACTGACCAGCCTTTACTGGAGTCTCAATAAAAACAGCTTTTCACCCGTCGAGCCCCGCATTGGAGCCCAGTACAACCTGGGTGGAGGAAAACGTCTCAGCTTTGGGGCCGGCCTTCACTCCCAGATTCAGTCGCCCTATCTGTATTTTTACGGCCAAAAAACCATCAACCGGGTGCCACAACCCCAGAATACAGGCATGGGCCTCAGCAAAAGCATCCACAATGTACTCGGCTACGACATGCTGATCGGTAAAAACCTGCGTCTGCGGGCCGAAGTATATTACCAATACCTCTTCAACATCCCTGTGGATGTCAAAACCAGTTCATTCAGCCTGCTGAATGCAGGATCGGGCTTTGCCCGCTTCTTCCCAGACTCCCTCCAGAATACCGGACACGGGCGCAATTACGGCCTGGAACTTACCCTGGAACGCTTTTTCCGTGGAGGATGGTACTTCCTGGCCACGGGCTCCGTTTTCGATGCCAAATACCAGGGCAGCGACAACGTCTGGCGAAATGTCTCCTTCAACGGCCGCTTCGCCTTCAACGGCATCTTTGCCAAAGAATTCAAAGTAGGAGGTAAAAATGCCTTCCAGATCAGTGGCAAAGCCACCTACGTGGGCGGCCGATGGTACGGCCCCGTGGACGATCAGGCGTCAAGACAGGCTCTGGATATCATATATGTGGATTCGACCGTCAATACCCTGCAATTCAGACCTTATTTCAGGGTGGATGCAAAAATTCTTTATCGCTGGAATCGCCCCAAAGTGACCCACGAAATCGCCATTGACCTCGTCAATTTCCTCAATATCAAGAACATTCTCACCCTGACCTACGCCCCCGATCACCCCAGCGGCAACCCGATCCGCGAAGAATACCAGCTCGGATTCCTGCCCCTGTTTTATTACAAAATCGACTTTTAACCCCTAAACCAGAACTGTGGGGATGAACGGAAAACAGACTCTGGCTCATCCCAACCCGGATAGAGCACAATTTAAGACCCTTTTCAGGGCCTTAGGGCTTTCCGTTTGCCTGACTTGCTGCCTGATTTTCCTACCCCTACATTTGACGGCGCAGAACGAAGAAGTGGATACCATATTCGTCGGAAACCTCCTTAGCCAGGCTGGAATCCTTGAGCCCAATCTGCCCGACTCGGCCTGGAGTCTGGCCACCCGGGCTGGCAAACTATCCCGCAGCCTCAATTGGGCACGCGGCGAAGTCAACTCGTTCAGAATCAAGGGAAATATCGCCAATAACCGCAGCCAGTATTCCATTGCCGAAGCAGAATTCTCCCAGGGACTGGAAATTGCCCGTCAGGCAGGGTTGAAAAAAGGAATCGTGGTCCTGGGAAATAACCTGGGTACCTCCCTGCAGAAAATGGGAAAATATCCCCAATGCCTCAAAATCCTTACTGAAGTTTACCAAACCGCGGAAGAAATTGACATGCCTAAAGGAATGGCCTCCTCCTGCAACAACCTCGCCATCCTGTACAAAACCCAGGGCGACCTGCCCACTGCCCGCAAATATTACCTTAAATCCTATCACATCAACCGCTCAATCCACGATCTGCAGGGCGGAGCCAATGCGGCCCACAACTATGCCCTCAGTTTCATGGCCGAAAAAAAGACCGACAGCCTGATCAAATGGGCCAATATCTCCCTCGAAATGGCAGTCAAAGGCAATTATGAACAGGGAATCGGCCATGCACGTGGAATTCTGGCTCAGGCCCTTTTTCTCAACGGAGAACACGCCCAGGCCCTGAAAATCCTGCGTCAGAATCAGGAATTATACCGCAAATCACCGGATAAATACAGTCTGGCAGGCAGCGTCCTCACCGAGGGTAGTTTTCTGCTTCAGATGGGACAGCACCAGCAGGGCATAGATAAATGCCGCCTAGCCCTCCACATGGGCGAGGAAATGGGTTCCCTCGAATTACAGAAAAGTGCCTGTTTTTGCATCGCCAATGGGGAAGAGCAACGCCAGAATTACCAGGCTGCCCTGCAATTTGCCCGCCAGGGACAAAGTATGGAAGACAGCCTCGGCAACCTGGAAATCAGACGTGAAATTGGGTTTTTGCAGGAAAGATTTCAGAGTGAGCAAAAAGAAAAGCAACTGCTGAAGCTGTCACTCGACCTGGAAAAGGAGATTCTGGAGGGGGAACGCAATGAAATTCAACTGGAACGGGGCAAAATGCAGCGCAATTATCTCCTTGGAGCCCTGGCCCTGCTCTTATTGGGCATTGGGTTTTTGGTGGTAAAGATCCGCGGTGACCGCAAAGCCGCCCGGCTCGAGGCCGAAAAACGTACCCTGGCCGAACAGGCCGTGAAAGAAAAAGAGCTTTGGGTAAAGGAAATTCACCACCGGGTCAAAAACAACCTCCAGGTCATCTACAACCTCCTCGACCTGCAGGCTTCCAGCCTCAAAGATCCCTCTGCCCGGGATGCCATTTTGCAAAGCCGCGACCGCGTCTCCTCCATGGCTCTGGTTCACAAGCAATTATATGGAGAAAATACAGGAGAAAAAGTAGAACTGAGCAAATACATTCCGGCGCTGGTGAAGCAAATCGAACTCTCCAATAACACTCCCCACATTCAAACCCGGGTAGAAATTGCGCCCTTACCCGCCAGTCTGGATCAGGCCATTCCCCTCGGACTCATTGTGAATGAACTGGTAAGTAATTCCTTCAAATATGCCTTTGAGGGCCGGGAAAACGGACTTATCTTAGTGAACTTAAAGCAAACTGAGGTAAACAGACTCGAACTCCACCTCTCAGACAACGGGGTGGGATTTGCAGGCAAACTTTCCGAAAACTTTGGCCTTACCATGGTCAGGTCACTGGCCCGCCAACTCAGGGGAACCCTGGAAATTTCCGGTGAAGACGGGTTCAGCGCCCGCCTGAACTGGGCCCCGGACTCCTTTTTTCAAACGAATCGAACATGAAAACCCCCAGCATTTACATTGTCGAAGACGAAGCGCTCATTGCCGATCATATTGCCCACTGCCTCCGCGAAAACGGCTATCAGATAGCCGGAATCTCGGCCAGTGCGGGCGAAGCCCTCATCGAAATTGAAAAAAAGCAACCAGACCTGATCCTGCTGGATATCCAGTTGCAGGGCGCTCTGGATGGCATCGACCTGGCCCATCAACTGCGGCATACCTTCTCCATACCCTACATCTTCCTCACCTCCAACTCTGACACCCGCACCCTCGAACGCCTCAAACTGACCGAACCCGCAGGCTACATCTCAAAGCCCTACCAGGCCCGCGACCTGGCTTCCAACATTTCCATTGCCCTCTACAAAAGCACCCGCCAGGAGCCCAAAACCACGCCCCGCCCAGAGCAGGAAGACTTTTTCTTCATCAAAGACAAACACGCCCTGGTCAAAGTCCATTTTCCAGAAATCCTCTTTGCCGAAGCCATGGACAATTACACCCGCCTCGTCACCGCCGACAAAAAACACGTGCTCAGCAGCACCCTCAAAACCGTGGGGGAAAAACTGGAAGGCCACGGCTTTATCCGTACCCACCGCAGCTACCTGGTCAACCTGAAGCTGGTGGACCAGATTCTGCCCCGCAGCGTATGGGTCAAAGGCCACGAAATTCCCCTGACCGAATCCGCCCGCAAACAGCTCATGGACCTCATTTCCACCCTTTAATTCCCCGAACCACCAACCAAAAACCACGGCCAAAGGCCCCCAATCAAATCGTACAGACAGGGCATGGAGGCTGTCTCATTCTGAGCAAACCACCCCAACCAAAAAAGGGCGAAGCCCTTCAGCCCCGCCCTTTTATCAAAACAAAAATCTTAACCTTACTGAACCGTGAGGGTCAGACCAACCTGGCCCTGCAGACCATCCTTATTGGTCACCGTGAAGGTGTACTTTTCAGTCTGGCCGGAAGTGGTGCCCAGAGTAAGATTATAATCGTACTCAAACATATCCTGATCCGTGCCGGTCAGGCTTTGGTTATAAACTGTGCTGTCTGCACCGCCATTCACCGAACGGGAGATATTGAAAGCGATCAGCGGATCTTTTTCTTCCTCCTTTTCGGCATCAATTCCGATTTTCACGGCCGTACCGCCTGCCAGGGTGGCATCATTGGCGGTGTAGCCCGTGCCGGTTTTGAACTGAATGGTGGGGTTCAGCATGTCATCGTCTTCCTCACAGGAGTTGAAGGCGAGCAAAGCAATCAAAGCGAAAACGATTAAGCCAAATTTATTTTTCATGATATTATTCTGTTTAATGGTTTTGTAAAAATGTGATTTTAAAATTCAGGCTAAGGTCAAGGCCCATGTTATTCAGGCCAAAGTTCTTGTACCTCGACATGTGGTCGAAGTAAGTTTGATTCAGCAGATTATTTCCTGCAATGCCCACGGAGTACATGGCTTTGGGAGTGGGAAATTCCATTCCTGCACCGCCATTGAGCAACTGGTAAGAAGCAGTTGGAGCCTCTTCGGGGGCCGTCAGCAACTGGCTGAATACAAAATTGCAATTCACAAAGGCGTAGCCCCGCCTGCCACCGCTTCCCCGAAAAGTGTAGCGCACCTCCGGGGTCAGTTTTTGCGCAGGCATATAGGGCAGGAATTCACCGTTATCCAGCGTACCCCGCAGCCCGGCCCACGTACCCGAAACTTCCAGTCCCGCAATCAGGGGTGGTTTCACCCCCACCCGCGCCTCTGCCCCGACAATGCGGGCATCGTGCTGCCGAAAGCGAAATACAGGAAAGCCAAACCAGTCCTCGTCCGTGGGATCAAGGTAGATATAGCCGCGGAACAGGTTTGCGAAGCCGGAAACGGAAGCACTGAACCATTTCCGGTCGTAATCCAGCCCAAGTTCGCCATTCAGGTTCTGCTCGTTTTTCATCGTGGGATCACCAATCTCGTAGGTGTAAATCCCTTCGTGCAGCCCGTTGGACGACAGTTCAGCCAGATTGGGGGCGCGCACACCAGTCGCCGCATTCAGACGCAGGCTCAGGTCCCGGGTCGGATTCAGGCAAAGACCTGCCATCCCATTCCCAAACCACCTGCCCTGGGTAAAAGGGTCAATGTCCTTGTCCGGCGTATTCACGGTGGGGGTCAGCAGGGTCTTAATTCCCCTGAAACCACCGCCTGCACCGTACTCAACCACCGACTTACCCACTGTATGCCTGAAATAAGCAGAAAGCGTACTTTCGCCCATCCACGCATCTGGCACGATCTTTCGACCGCCGAAGTTGGAGTTATTTTCCACACTGCCCAGATTGGCCAGCACCATTTCCGTCGCCTTGCCCAGATTTTTCCGCCATTTCAACGCATACTGACCAGTCATGAGGTGCATGATCAGACTCAGTTTGCCGCCCCCTTCGTCCTCAGCCCGGTAGTTGGATTGAAGTCCGCCTGTGAGTTCGAGCCGGGAGTGGGGAAGCGAAAATTTATTCTGACTGGAAAAAATATGGAGCATCACGATGTGGTGCGGCTGGGTCATAGAGCGGCTCCAACGGGCATCCTGAGACTGGGTCTGGCCCAGACCATCGAATACGAACCCAAAATTACTGAAAGAGAAAGTGTAATCGTTTTGGGATTCCATATTCCTGCGTCTGAAACCATAACTGCCTTTGAGGAAATACCCCTGAAAGCGGCTGTTGAACACCCGGGTACCATCTCCGTCGCTGTAGTCGGCGTGACTGCTCACCGCCCCCCTCAGCCGGAACCAGGACCGTCCCTGGTTGGCCTTATAGCCTACCTGCACCGTCTCTCCCAGGGTATTGGAGTGAAACTCAATCCCTGCATCCAGTTGGGGAGCCCCCGAGTCGGCTTTTGCCTCCTCGATGATGTTGATTACCCCGCCAATGGCATCAGTTCCGTACAGCAGAGACAAAGGCCCCTTGATCAGTTCAACCCGGGCAATGCCCATATCCGACAAACCCAGACCGTGCTCGTCCTGCCACTGCTGATTGTCGAACCGCAGGCCGGAAAGAAGCACCAGAATACGGTTGCCAAACAGACCACGCACCACTGGCTTGGAAATAAACGGGCCGGTCGAGAGCTGACTGACTCCGGGTATCCTGGCCATGGCATCGGTCAGGTTGAAAGAACCTTGCTGCTCAATGTTCCTTTTGGACAAAGACTCCAGGTGAATGCTGCTCTCCCGCGGTTTGGAATCACGGTAGGCAGAGATCAGTACTTCATCCAGCTTAACGGACGAATCAGCGGTCACCTGACCCATAACCGGCCCAAAAGCCGCCATCAGCAGAGACCACACCGGGAGCCATTGCCATGCTTTCCATCGTAGCATAAACAATGATTAAGGTGAAAAATAAAATAAATGCAGTTCAGGAAAGCGCCTGGGGAGGAGGCACGGGAACTTCAGCCAGAGGGCTGATATAAATTTCAGAAGTGTATTGAGAGATCTTTAAATCAGTCGAATCAAATACAGGCAGTAGACCCAAACCCGAACCCGTAAAGTAAAAAGCAAAAAATCCCTGAGCCAGGGTGTTGTGCGATTGCCCCTCCTGGTCCAATTCGCGGAAACGGTCCATAACCCGCAAAGCCAACGTTTCGAGCTTGTCCTTCTTGCAGGTGATCAGCACCCTTTTACCGTTATCAATGTGGCAGGTCTCAAAAATATCGTACTTATAATTCTGCCAGAAAAACTCCATATGTCCCTTGGGAGACCGTTCGAAGCGCAGGTAAAGGTATTGATTCAGGTCCATATCCAGCACCTGCACATTGCGGTTGGAAGCCGACCTTGAAACCAGTCTGCATGCCTGGCGCTGTGCAATAAAGATTGCCACAGGAACTGAAAAGTTCACTGCAAGGGTAAAAATAACCGCGATAAATAATATCCAGGCTTTGACCTTCTGCATAACCATCCGTTCGCCCCGCGAACGAAACCATAATCAAACCCAATTTAAGCAAAGGTTCACCTCCACACAAACAGTTTACGGATTACGGTTTACAGTTCAACATAAACCGTAAACCGCAAATTGTAAACCGTGGACGGTTCCCCGCCCACCAAAACAAGCACTTTTCCCTAAAAAAATAGTCTTAACTTGCGAAACCATCGCAGCTAAGGTCCGTTATAAACCTACCTATGAAAAAATTCTACCTGCTGATCACCCTGATTCTTCCCTTCAGTTTCGCATTTGCAAAGATCAACACGGCCACGGTCAAAGGCCTGGTCAAAGACCCCACAGGCGAAATATTGCCCTTTGCGAATGTCATGTTGTATCGCTCCGCCGACAGCAGTCTCGCCAAAGCGGGCTTCACCGACGATGACGGGCTTTTCACCCTGCCAGGCGTGGCCCCGGGAAGTTACTTTCTGCGGATCACCTTCCCCGAACTGAAAAATTACAATTCCCCTGTTTTCACCCTGGCCGAAGCCGAAGTCAAAGACCTGGGCACGATCAGCATGGGCACCCCCGAGACAGAAATAGAGGCCGTCCAGATCACCGCCGAGAAACCCATGGTCACGGTCAAGCCCGACATGACCGTATTCAACGTGGAGGGCACCATCAACGCTGTGGGGGAAGATGGATTCAACCTGCTGCGCAAAGCCCCGGGCGTAATCATCGACAATAACGACAACATCATGCTCCTGGGCAAAGCCGGAGTGCGGGTCATGATCGACGGAAAACCCTCTCCCCTGGCTGGCACTGACCTCGCCAATTACCTCAAAAGCCTGCAATCCAATCAGATCGAATCCATCGAAATCATCACCAATCCCTCCTCCAAATACGACGCAGAGGGCAATGCAGGTATCGTAAATATCCGCCTCAAAAAAGACAAAAGCCTGGGTGTGAACGGCTCTGCCAATCTGGGTTATGCCATTGGAAAATTCTCCAAATACACAGGCGGGGCCAACCTCAATTACCGCAACAAATTCCTGAATGCCTTCGGCAGTTACAGCGCCTTCCAGGGCCGCAACTGGAACTGGATGGAGTTTTACCGGGTGCAAAACGGCCAGTATTTCAACAGCCGCAGCGACATGGTGAGCGACAACTTCAACCACAATTTCAAGGGCGGGATGGATTTTTTCCTCAACAACAAAAATACCCTCGGCTGGATGGTCAACGGAAGCGCGGGCATGCGCGAATCAGGAGATTCCAGCCGCACCGTCCTGGGCGACGAAGCCACCGGGACCTCCTCCAGTGTGCTCAAAAGCCAGAATAACGGTCGTTCAGATCGCTACAACCTCAACTTCAACCTCAACTACGGCTTCGACAATGGCGACGGCACCACCCTCAACATTGATGCAGATTACGGGCTCTTCCGCAACGATGCCTACTCCAATCAACCCAATTATTACTACGACCCCACCGAGCAGTTCATCCAGACCGAACGTACTTTCCGCAACGAAACCCCGTCCAACATCGACATTGCCACCTTCAAAGTGGACCATGAGCGCAAATTATGGGGTGGGAAATTGGGACTGGGCATCAAAAACACCCTGGTCACCACCGACAATACCTTTAACTTTTACGACAAAACCAACGGGGAATTTGTCCTCAATACCGACCGCAGCAACCAGTTTGTTTATCGGGAAAATGTAAACGCGGCCTATGTCAACTACCAGAAGCAGATCAAAAAGTGGAATCTGATGGCAGGCATCCGCGCCGAGCAGACCAATTCGGTCGGTCGCCTCACCAGCACCCAGGTCACGGGCAACGACACCGTGGACCGCCACTATCTCAACTTCTTTCCTTCGGGCGGCGTGACCTATAATGCCAATCAAAACAACAGCTTCCGCCTGAATTACAGCCGCCGCATCGACCGCCCACGCTACGAAGCCCTCAATCCTTTCCGCTACAACCTCAACGAGCTCGCCTACCGCCAGGGCAATCCCTTTTTGCAGCCTCAGTACACCCACAGTCTGCAACTGACCCACACCTTCAAATACACCCTCAACACTACCCTGAGCTACAGCTACACCCAGGATTTCTTCACGGAAATCACGGACACCACCGAGGGAACCCGCAGCTACCTCACCACCCGCAACCTTTCGGCCCAGGAAGTGGTCACCATTTCGGTCAGCTATCCCTTCCAGATCACCAAATGGTGGAGCACCTACAGCAACCTGAGCGCCTTCCGGGTGCGCAACATCGCCGATTTTGAAGGCAAAAACATCAACCTGGCCCGCAATTCCTTCAGCGCCTATCACCAGCAAAGCTTCAAACTGCCCAAAGACTTTTCCATCCAGCTCTCGGGCTTTTACAACTCGCCCGGCATCTGGGGCGCCAACTTCAAAACCCGCCTTTTCTGGGGTGTGGATCTGGGGGTGCAAAAACAATTCTGGAAAGGCAACGGCAGCCTGAAACTCTCGGTCAGCGACGCCCTTTACGGCATGCACTGGTCGGGCGAACAGCTCTATGGAGGCCTCTACATGAAAGGCTCAGGCGGCTGGGAAAGCCGTCAGTTCAAAGCCAACTTCTCCTACAACTTTGGCCGCAACACGGTCAAACAAGCCCGCAAACGCAAAACCGGCATCGAAGACGAATCCAATCGCGCCGGCGCAGGACAGTAACGGTTTACTCCCGATAGCTATCGGGATTACTGTTTACGGTTTGAGGAGTCCCGTAAGGTCAGGATAAATCCTGACCGAAAATGGAAGCCTGGGAGGTAAGGAATTGGGGGTTAGGCGTTGGGTTTTAGGGGTTAGAAATTAGGCCATGGAATCCAATCTCCAATTTCCTAAATTGATATTTCCGATCCCCCCCGCCCCCCAAAAAACAGGGGTTACTCAATAGTTACTCAATAGATCCCCAATAGGTCCCCAATAACAACTCAATAGGCGGGCCCTTATCAGGCTACTATCAGGCGCCTACTGCCCTACCACCGGGCCATTAATCCTTCCCTCCCATTCCATTGCAAAGCTTCAAGCCCCAGGCTACCACAAAGTGGCCCCCATGGCCCGAACCACGAGTTTCCCTCCTAAAAGCGAAAGCTCCCAGCCTCACATAAAAAACTTTGTGTACTTCGCGGACTTTGTGTTGAAACAACCCCAAGCCATTAGCTGCGAGCTACGAGCATACCCTCCAATCTCTGTGACCTCTTACGGCTCGTGCCTACCAACCTGGGATTCTGATTTCTCCGTGTTCTCCGCGGTTAAAAAACACCCCAGTTTACCTCCTTCGCGGACTTTGTGTTGAAACAACCCCAAGCCATTAGCTGCCACAAAGTGTGGCCCATGGCCCGAGCTACGAGCTTCCCTCCCAAAAGCGAAAGCTTCCAGTCGCAAATAAAAAACTTTGTGTGCTTCGCGGACTTTGTGTTGAAAAAACCAACAAAACCAAGGCTTCCCATCAAAAAACCTCCTGACCAATCCAACTGACTCTGTGCCTCTGTGTTTAAAAAACCACCCCAACTAACCTCCCAACCCCCATTCCCACCCCCTCCCACAAAAAAATCAAAAAACATTTGTGGAAACTCCCCCACCGTAGCACCTCCAATTCAAACAGCAATAAAATATGCAGTCCCAAACACTTCAAGCGCAGCCCACCCTCATCGAAAGCCTGTACCGGGCGGTGGTCAAATTCTACCGCGGCGACGCCCGCCACTTCCAGATCACCTACCTCTTCAGTTTCCTTTGCTACGGAATCCTGGCCCTGGGCTGGGAAGCCAACCTCCTGAAATACGCCGTCATCTTTGGCACCTGCCTGGCCGTACAGGCCCTTGGCCTGCACCTCACCAAAAAACCCATGAGCGGACTCAAGAGTGCCCTCATCACCTCCCTCGGGCTCTGCCTCATCCTCAAAGCCAACCTCCCTGTCACCCTGGCCCTGGCCGCCGCCCTTTCCATTGGCAGCAAATTCGTCCTGAGATACAACAACAAACACATCTTCAACCCCAACAACTTTGGCATCATCGTCACCATGCTCATCACAGGCGACGCCTGGATCAGCCCCGGACAGTGGGGCAGCAGCACCCTGCTGCTCTTCTTCATAGGCATGCTGGGCCTGGTGGTATTATTCAAAGTTGGGCGAATCGACACCAGTCTGGCATTCCTGGGTACCTTCGCGGTGCTGCAGTTTGCCAAGGTCGTCCTCTGGCAGGGCTGGCCCATGGACTTCTTTTTTCACCAGTTTACCAGCGGCACCCTGCTCCTCTATTCATTCTTTATGATCACGGACCCGGTCACCACCCCCAATGCGCCCAAAGCACGCATCCTGTGGGCCGCAGGCATTGCCCTGGTCTCCTTTATCCTCACCAATTGGTTATTCCTCCACACCGCGCCCATCTGGGCCTTGTTTTTCATCGCTCCCGTAACCGTTTTCTTAGACAAAAAATTTAAACACAAACAATTTCAATGGACCACATCATGAAAAAACTGATCCTGACCCTGACAATTTTAATGGGGATTACCCTTCAATCGTTTGCTTTTTGCGGATTTTACGTGGCCAAAGCCGATGTAAGTCTCTTCAACAAAACCTCCCAGGTCATCCTGGCCCGCAAGGGCTCGCACACCGTGGTGACCATGTCCAACGACTTCAGCGGCGACGTCAAAGACTTTGCCATGGTCGTACCTGTACCTGAAGTGCTCAAAAGAGAGCAGATCCGGGTCAAGAATCCCGCCATATTTGCCACCTTCGATGCCTATTCGGGTCCCCGCATGACCGAATACTACGATCCCGAAGTCTGTGCCGTGGCCTACAAAGAATATTATGACTACGATGATGTTTCCGTCAATGAAGTCCAGACCACCAGCATGGCTCCATCAAGGGAATTCAAAAGGATGGACAACGTCAAAGTGGAAGCCCGTTACTCCGTGGAGGAGTACGACGTGGTCATACTTTCGGCCACGGAATCGGGCAGCCTGGAAAAATGGCTCATCCAGAATGGCTACAAAATCCCCACGGGCGCCAAAGAAGTACTGGAACCCTACATCAAAAATGGCCTCAACTTCTTTGTGGTCAAGGTAGATGCAGAAAAGCAGAAATTCATTGGCAGCAGCACCAACCTGCGTCCCCTCCAAATCGAGTACAACTCCAGCCGCTTCATGCTGCCCATTCGTCTGGGTATGGCCAATTCCAGCGGCACCCAGGACCTTGTGGTGTATGCCCTGAGCGAAAAAGGACGCATTGAGACCACCAATTACCGCACCGTGGAGATTCCTACGGACCGTGATATTCCTCTTTTTGTGAAGAATCAGGGACTTTTTGGGAAATTCTATGCTGATCTCTTTGAACGTACCTATGAGCGTTCCTCCAAAAACAACGTGTACCTCGAATACAGCTGGGATGCAAGTCTGGATCAGCCCGTAAAATGCGATCCCTGCGTGGGTCCGCCACCTATCGTGACCGACCTGACCGAAGCAGGAGCCAGCTGGATTTACAAAAACGGACAACTGGACCAGAGCAGCCGTGTATTTTTCACCCGTCTGCATGTGCGCTACGACCGGGCCCACTTCCCCCAGGATCTGGTTTTCCAGGAAACTCCCAACACCACCCGCTTCCAGGGACGTTATGTAGTGCATAATCCTCCCTATTCCAATTCCTTCTCCTGCTCTGAAGGCCAGGATTACCTGCGCAAGCTCAAAAGCCGCCGTGCCGACGAAATGGTGGAACTGGCCCTGCTCACGGGCTGGAATACCTGGCAGTACAAAGATTACCTGACCCAATACGACACCTATCTGGAACGCGGCGCCCTCGACGAGACCAACTACGATGCAGTATTGCAGCACGGAGGGGTCAACCTCGACCAAAGCGGGGAAACTCCCACCTGGCTCTACATCCTGTTTTACAGCTTGCTTTTCCTGCTTCCTTTTGGGAAATGGCTTTTCAGGAGATTTCAAACAATCAGATCATAGATTTTAGATAGTTAGATTTTAGAGATAAGAGATGGGGCGAACCCTTTGGGTTCGCTCCTTTCTCCACCTGCCTTAGAAAAAGAAAATCATGAAAAAAATACTCATCAGCCTCCTGTTGCTCAGCCTGCTGGCTTCTGAAAGCTTCGCTTTCTGTGGCTTTTACGTGGCCAAAGCAGGAGCCAAACTGTTCAATAAATCCTCCCAGGTGATTCTTGTGCGTGACGGAAACCGCTCAGTCATCACCATGTCCAACGACTTCAAAGGCGACGTCAAAGACTTTGCCATGGTGGTGCCCGTGCCCGAAGTTCTGAAGCGCGACCAGATCCGCATCGCGGAAGCCAGCCTGTTTGACCGCTTTGATGCCTACTCGGGTCCCCGCCTGGCAGAATATTACGACGAGAATCCCTGCCATCCTCCTCAGCCTGTCAAATACTCACGATCCATGAGTGGCATTAACCGCAAGTCCAGCATGATTCCCATGCCAACCAGCGTGGAAAACAAAGATTACGGGGTCAAAATCAAGGCAGAATACGATGTGGAAGAATACAAAATCCTCATCCTCTCAGCCACCCACTCCAGCGGACTGGAAGCCTGGCTGACCGACAACGGATACAAAATTCCCAGTGGCGCCCAGGAGGTGCTGGAACCCTACATCAAAAACAACATGAAGTTTTTTGTGGTGAAGGTGGACCTCAGCAAAGTGGAACAAACCGGGCCATTCACCAACCTGAGGCCCCTGCAGATCGAATTCAACAGCCCCAAATTCATGCTGCCCATCCGCCTGGGCATGGCCAATGCCGAGGACTCGCAGGACCTGATTGTGTACGCTCTTTCGAAGAAAGGAAGGATTGAAACGGTCAATTACCGCACCATTTCCATGCCTACAGACCGCGAAATTCCCCTTTTTGTAAAAACAGAAGGTACATTTGAGCCTTTTTACAAAGATCTGTTCGACCGATCTTACAAACAGGCCGGCCGCCAGGGCGTGTTTCTGGAATATGCCTGGGACGCCAGCCTGACCCAGCCCGTAAAATGTGATCCCTGCGTGGGCCCGCCGCCTATGATCACGGACTTTCAGCAGGCGGGGGCAGATTGGGTCAGCTGGAATAGTAACGAGCAAAGCGGAAAGGCATTTTTCACCCGGCTGCATGTGCGTTACGACCGGGCCAATTTTCCCCAGGATCTCATTTTTCAGGAAACTCCCAACCAGAAGAATTTCCAATGCAGATATGTGATCCACAACCCGCCCTATGACCGCACCTTTGATTGCGCCGCCGGACAGACCTATTTGCGCAAGCTGCAAAAAAGACGGCAGGACGAAATGGCCCAACTGGCTATCCTGACCGGGTGGAATACCTGGTCGCACCGTGAATATCTGGAAGAATTTTCCGGGCAGATCAAGGAAGAAACGGGAAGTTTGGAGAAGAATGGATTGGGTTGGATGATTATTGCGGGGGCAGGTTTGATGGCCCTTTGGGGATTGGTACGACGGTTCAGATAAGATTTATCATAAAAGGGAACCTCTAAAAACGATGAAGATCAAAGCGGGGACAGGTGAAGAAAGCGCAGTTGTTAATTGATAATTGTTCTTTGCCAATTGTCTATTGAACCAGGTCCAACGCTGAGAATCGAAGTTTTTAGAGGTTCCCAATAGAAAAAGCCGCACGAGATTTCCCCGTAACGGCTTTTTCCTTATTAACCTAAATAATATTAATCTATACGTTGTAAACCCCTTCCACTTCGTCTTTGAAGTGTTCGAGGATAACCTTGCGTTTCAGTTTCAAAGTTGGGGTAATCAGGCCTGAGTCAGGAGTCCATTCCTTTGGAATGAGGGCCCAGCGCTTCACTTTTTCCCATTTGTTGAAATCCACATTGAGGCGCTCCATTTCTGACTCAAACAGGTCATTGACCTCTTTCATCTTGCAGATGTCCTCGAAATGGTCTTTGTAGGAAATGCCTTTATCGGCCAGATAACCCGTCAGAGCTTCAAAATTGGGCACGATCAGCGCACCCGGGAATTTGCGGTATTCGCCAATCACCATCACCTGATTGATAAAGGGAGATTCTTTGAATTTGTTTTCCATCAACTGAGGAGCAATGTACTTGCCACCTGAAGTCTTGAAAATCTCCTTCTTACGGTCCGTGATTTTGAGGAATCCGTCTTTGTCCAGCACCCCAATATCGCCCGTGTGGAACCAGCCATCTGGATCTATGACTTCGTCAGTTTTTTCCTGATCGTGGTAATAACCCAGCATCACGTTGGGGCCTTTGAAGAGAATTTCGCCGTCCTCGGCAATTTTCACCTCTCCGTTGGGGATGATTTGGCCAACCGTTCCCACCTTCATTCCATGGGGAATAAATTGTCCCACAGAAATCACGGGTGAAGTTTCGGTCAGACCGTAACCCTCGGTCAGGGGCACGCCTGCAGCGTTGAAAAAGCGCAAAAGACGCGGATTGAGCGCCGCAGAACCAGAAGCAGAGGCAATCACCCGGTCCAGACCCGCTTTGGCCCTGATCTTGGAAAAGACCAGCTTATCGGCAATTTTCAGCTTGAAATTATACCAGCCTCCATTCTGCCCATCGGGCAGCCAGTGCAGGGCCAGATCAAGGGCCCAATTGAAGATTTTGGTCTTCATTCCACCTTCTGCCTGACCGCCAGCCACGATTTTGTCGAATACTTTTTCGAGCAGGCGGGGTACCGCGGTAAAGACATTGGGACGTATTTCTTTCAGGGTGGGGCCAATCATCTCGATGGATTCTGCATAATAGACCGAAATTCCCGTGTAGAAATACAGGTAATTGATCATGCGCTCAAAAATGTGGCTGAGCGGCAGAAAACTGAGGCCAATGTGAGTGGAATTGACAGGCAGAATATCTTTGGTCACATAAAGATTGCTCAGGATGTTGTAATGCGAAAGCATTACCCCTTTAGGTTTTCCGGTCGTGCCAGAGGTGTAGATGATGGTAGCCAGATCTGTGGCCTGAACCTGATCCTGCACTGCGCTCAGACTGACCAGCCCCTCCTGGGTAGGCTCCACGAAAATCTCCGTGTACAATTGAGCGCCCTGGGTAGGGGTGAAGGAGAAATAATGCTTCAATCCGGGCAATTGGTCTTTGGCTTTGAGCACCTTGTCCAAAAGTTCCTGGTCGTGGGCAAAAATGGCTTTTGCGCCGCAGTGATCCAGAATATAGGCAATATCTTCTGAGGTGCTGGTGGGGTAAATGGGAATGACAATCCCTCCCATTTTCTGAATGCCCTGGTCGGCAATGATCCACTCCTTATTGGTGTGGGAAATGATGGCGATCATGTCCCCTTTGCTCAATCCCAGGCCGGCCAGGCCGAGGGCCAGACTGTCTGTGAAATGATTTACCTGTTTGGTTGACCATTTAACCCACCCACCCTTCTCGGGTCCTGCGAGACACACTTCCTGGTGGAATCTTTTTTCCTGATAAGGAAAAATATCAAAAAGGCGTTTTACTTCCTGTTCCATTTTAATCTTTAGCGTTGAAAACTGTTTATGGTGATGCCGAAAGGTGGTAATTATAAGAAAAATCTGCTTTTTTTTCTAATTTGGAACAGATTTAGCTGATTTTAACCTGACCCCATAAAATTCTGACCATGATTTTGCCTTTTCACTCCTTTTTTACACCCAAACTGACCTTCTTCCGTGCCACTTTCGTTTGCCTGGGGCTGATGATTTTGATTTCAGGCCGGGCATTTTCCCAAAATGCAGAAGGTTTGCTGGAAGAAGCCCGCGCAGATGTGGGCATCCTGGCGGGAAAGAAATTTGCCGGCCGCGGCTACCAAAATGACGGCCATATTCTGGCCGCCTCCTACATTGAGGACGTCTTTCGTCTCTCGGGTTTGAAACCCCTGCAAAATCCAGAGGATACGGCCCATCCTTATTTTCAATTTTTCAGTTTTGGGGTGAATAAAATTGACAGCGCCTCGGTCAAAATCAACGGCAAACTGCTCAAAACGGGAGTGGATTACATCGTAAGTCCTGTTTCTGGCGGACATTCTGCCAACTCAAAAGTGAAATATGTGGGCAACGGGTTGCCCTTTGAATATCCCGGCATTGGCAAAAATGAAGCAGTGGTCATTTCAGAAGGATTGCCAGCCAAAGTGGAAAAGAAAGAGGATCAGAAAGAAAAGTACAAGAGTTTTGCCTACGACTTCAATAAAATCAGCCTGGCTTCGCAGGTGAATGCTGCCGCTGTGATCCTGATCAAGAAAAAACTAACTGGCGGATTTTCTGCCAACCCGGTCGAATTGCCAGTGATTGAGGTACTGGAAGAGCGATTTCCCAAACCCAAAAAGATCAAATCCATCGAACTGGACCTGACCCGCGGATTTACCCGCATCAAAAGTCAGAATGTGATCGGGTTGGTGGAAGGCAAACTGCATCCAGATTCATTTTTGGTCCTGTCAGCCCATTACGACCACCTTGGAAAGGTGGGAGATGCCATTTTCCGGGGTGCCAACGACAATGCCTCGGGTACGGCCATGTTGCTCAGCCTGGCCAGATTTTACGCCAAACCCGAAAACCAACCTGATTATTCTATGGTTTTTATCGCCTTTGGCGGTGAAGAAGCAGGTTTGGTGGGATCAAAACATTTTGTGGAGCAGGACCCCATTATTCCCCTGGAAAAAATTCGTTTTCTATTGAATCTGGACCTGATGGGCAACGGGGACGAAGGCATTGTGGCCGTGGCGGGCAAGGAGTTTGAGGCTGAATTTAATTTGCTGCAGCAGGTGAATGAGGCCCTGAATGCCGTTCCACTGGTCAGAGCCCGCAAAAATGCACCCAACAGTGACCATTACTGGTTTGTGGAAAAGGGAGTAAGAGGATTTTTCGTTTACACCCTGGGCGGGCCGCCGCATTACCACGATGTGTATGATACCCCCGAGGAATTGAAATTCTCAAAGTACGTGGAAATCAGGAAATTATTTATCGAATTCCTCAGCAAATTATAAGCTAAACGATTAAAAATTCTCCACTCAATTCTTTCCCACCCCCCCCTTGAATCAGATCCGGGCATATTTTGACAATTTTGTTCACTTAACGGACGACGAATGGGAGCATTTTTCTTCCCGCCTGATTCGTACTGAATTTCCCCGCAAAAGCATGCTGCTTCAGGCAGGAAAAGTGGAAAACTATCTCAGTTTTATTGAAGCGGGAGTTGTGCGTTATTTCATTCCCCTGGAAGACAAGGACCTCACATTTGGCTTTACCTTTGCGGGAGCTTTTACCAGTGCTTACGATTCTTTTCTCACCCAAATGCCTTCCCATTATGCGGTACAGGCCCTCAGTCACACGGTACTTTGGCGGATTTCTAAGAAGGATTTAGAAGATATTTACCAATTGACAACTGCGGGCGACCGTATTGGACGAAAGGCAGCAGAAAACCTTTTTCTGCTCAAAAGCCGTCGCGAATTGTCCCTCCTGAACGAATCTGCGGAACAGCGCTACCTCAACTTGTACTCAGAACAACCTCAGTTGATCAGGGAAATTCCCCTCAAATACATTGCCTCTTACATTGGGGTCACTCCTCAGGCCCTGAGCCGCATCCGCAAACGCATTTCTTAACCCAGGTTCATTGTTTCAGGCCCCCTCTGTGTGTTGCTTAGCAGAAAACATCTGCTTATGAAACCTCTGATTGTACTTTTCGCTTCTTTTCTGATTTCGGGCCTCGCCATGTGGCTCATGGGCTACGAAACAGACCTCCAAACCGCAGGCAGCATTGCCATGGCGGTCATGCTGAGCTTCACGGCCGTGAGTCATTTTGTATTTGTGAAAGGCATGGCCGCTATGATTCCAGGCTTTATTCCCTTCAAAAACGCCCTCGTTTACCTCACAGGGGGATTGGAATTCGTTCTGGCAGCAGGGCTGCTTTTTCCGTCTTTGAGATTTGCGACCGGGTGGGCCACCATCCTTTTCTTCCTGCTGATCCTGCCAGCCAATATCCAGGCCGCGGTTGACAAAGTCAACCTGCAAACAGGCGCCAATGATGGCCCCGGGTTAAGTTACCTGTGGTTCAGAATCCCTCTGCAGGTGCTTTTTATCGCCTGGGTATTTCTGTCTGCGGTGATGGCAGGATAAATTTTACTTCAGGACACCCAGTTCCCTGCCCACCTCTGTGAAGGCGGCAATGGCGCGGTCGAGGTGATCCTGATTGTGGGCCGCAGAAAGCTGCACCCGGATGCGGGCCTGGCCTTTGGGTACCACGGGGAAGTAAAATCCAATCACATAAATGCCTTTTTTCAGCAAAGCATTGGCCATATCCTGAGAAAGGCGGGCATCGTACAGCATGATCGGCACGATGGGGTGATCCCCGGGCTTGATGTCAAAGCCAGCCGCGGTCATTTTTTCGCGGAAATATTTGGTGTTCCACTCCAGTTTGTCCC
The DNA here is from genome assembly GCA_020635905.1 of Bacteroidia bacterium. Classification (GTDB taxonomy): domain Bacteria; phylum Bacteroidota; class Bacteroidia; order J057; family JADKCL01; genus JACJYV01. The sequence continues at coordinate 86,615 of JACJYV010000011.1, read as the reverse complement.
GCAAATCCGTCGATTCGCTCAGCAGATCGAGCACTGCAATGGAGGCGCCCACGATGGATGGAGCCAAAGTATTGGAAAACAGATAAGGACGCGAGCGCTGGCGCAGCATTTCAATGATTTCCTTGCGACCCGTGGTAAATCCTCCCAAAGCACCCCCCAAAGCTTTACCCAGGGTACCAGTGATGATATCCACCCGGCCCAGTACGCCGCGGTGCTCAATGCTTCCACGACCCGTTTTGCCCAGAAAACCAGTGGAGTGACATTCATCCACCATGACCATAGCCTGGTACTTGTCGGCCAGATCGCAGATTTTGTCCAGCTGGGCAATGGTGCCGTCCATGGAAAAGGATCCGTCCGTAACGATGATGATCTGCTTCGCACCGTCGGTGCGGGCCTGCTGCAATTGAACTTCCAGATCGGCCATGTCGTTGTGATTGTAGCGGTAACGCATGGATTTGCAAAGGCGCACGCCGTCGATGATGGAAGCATGGTTGAGCTGGTCGGAAATGATGGCGTCATTTTCTCCAAAAAGTGGCTCAAAAACCCCGCCATTCGCGTCAAAACAGGCAGCGTACAGGATGGTGTCCTCCGTGTGGAGAAACTGAGCAATTTTGCTTTCCAATTGCTTGTGAATATCCTGGGTGCCACAGATAAAGCGCACGCTGGACATGCCATAGCCATGCGAATCAATGGCTGCCTTGGCCGCTTCGATCACCCGGGGGTGAGAGGAAAGCCCAAGGTAATTATTGGCACAAAAATTCAGGACTGTTTCCCCACTGGAAACCTGAATTTCGGCTCCCTGAGGCGAAGTAATGATTCTTTCATTTTTATAAAGTCCGGCATCTTTGATGTTTTGCAATTCGGCCTGGAGGTCAGATTTAAGGGGATAAGACATGGGGCTGGGTTTAAGTTGAAATTTGGAAGGTCCAAGTTAATTTATTTTAAAATTTCAAAAAAGAAATGATTTTGATTTGGGAAACCGGGCTAAATGCCCCCTGATTCAGGATAAGTTTTCCACAGGAAATGAGAAGTTTACATGAAATAAATTGGATATTACCCTCTTTTTCCTGAAATTTATATTTAGAGAGAAAAGACGTTTTTGGTTCACTGGGATTCCACTACTTTGAAAAAAATGAAATATTCAACCCTACTTCGGAATATTTTACTCCTGGCCCTGGCTGGTTTTTCTTTTTCTGCCCGGGCACAGGCCCCTTCCCTTGAAATTCAGTCTCTCTCTGGTTTTCCTGATGTGGTAAACCAAAATTCCTCCTATACTCTTCAGGCGTACATTGTCAATACAGGTTCTGGATCCTTTAGTGGCAACCCACAGGTCTGGATTTCCTTCAATAACGGAACTCCCGAAAAGATCACAGGCGGCTGGAGCCCGTCCACCACTTTGAATCCTGGTGATTCCGTTCTCTGGCAAAAAAATGGATACAATTTTACCTCTTCAGCCATTGTAACCGGCCTCAATGACATCCTGGTCTGGCCTGAATCTCCCGGGGTGGTTACTTCTGACACAGCTGAAAAACAAATCGTTGCCACTGAAAGTGCCTGCTTCAAACTGAATAAGAGTTCTGTTTCAGGAATTTCGGGAAGTTCCTTTTCCCTTACTACTGAATACGATCTTGATCTGGTTGCTTTCAACCTGGGAAGCTCAGCCAATAATGACCCCGTAAATTTCTGGGCTCAGTTGGATGAAGAAGCTCCTGTTTTGCTGGATGATGTGAAATTCCAGATTCTGCCAGGCGAATCCTGCTCCATTTCCCTGAATGATTTCAGATTGAAGCATTTTATCAACGATAACTGGCCTTTCAATTACTGTCCTTCCAAAATCCGTTTCTTCGCCCAGGAGCTGCCCTCTGTTCCCCCGGCTGATTCGGCTAACTTTGCCATTGATGGTCCGGTTGGAATTGACGGCAATCTGAATTCTGGTTCTGGATTATCCATTTATCCCGTTCCTGCCCGGAATTTCATCCGCATTGACCCGCAGGGTCTGAAGCTGACCAACGCTTCCTGCCAGTTGCTGGATATGACCGGTCGCCAGCTGCAAAGCTGGGAGGTAATGCCTTCAGAAATTCGTCTGAACGACTACCCTGCCGGGACTTATTTCCTCAAAGTTACCCGGGCTGATGCACAGCCGCTGGTGAGGAAATTCGTCAAGTATTGATTCTTACTGATCCATTTCATTTTGCTTTCTGACTGATCAATCCTTTGGATTGGAATGAGGTGACTTTTTGGCTTTCCTCAAACCCTGTCTTCTTGACAATGGAAAAAAAGGAAATTTCCAGAACAGGGTTTTCCCTCCCAATTTACATGCGAAAATGCAGGGATTACTTCCCAGGGTTTGAATTACCTTTTAGTGAACGTACTCAATCCGTCCGGACATGAGTTCAAGGAATAATTTGTAATAGCTTTGGCCTTCCAGATGAGATTTGAGGAAGAGATGTGGATTGATGATCTCGCCTTCATCTTCTTTTTGCATGTCGAAGCTCTCCTCGAAATTGCGGTAGGCCGACCGCAGGGAAATGCGCCTTCCTTCCAGGGCTCCGTCGCTCATGCGCAACAAAATTTCCACAAAACGTGAAGTTTTGGCTGTTTCGTCCAGTTTGAGCAGGCGTTTGTGGTCCTTGCGGAATTTTTTCTGAGCATCCAGATTCTCCTGATACATCTTCAATTCATAGTGAAGCACCATCTTGAAAATGTCAAGGTGCATCTGGAACTGAGGTTCCATCAGTTCATAGCCGTCTGAGGCCTGAATTTGCTGAATTTCCTGCAGGGCCTTTTCAAATTCTCCCAGGTTGAAAAATTCTCCCGCCAAACTGATGCGAATGATATTGGCGTTGAGGGGATGGTTTTTTATCTCAGGAATGCTGAGCGCGTGATGAATGGTCTCCAGCGATTCCCTGGATTGCCCCAGGGTTTTCTGGCTGTAGATCTTGATATTGAAGTAGTTGAAGAGATAGGTATGGTAATACTGACGGTGGTACATCACCATTTCCTCTTCGAAAATAGCCAATTGTTCGAGCGCCTCGGGCAGGTGGTACGTCTTATAAAGGGAAATAATCAGACGCAGACGCATGAGCAGGCGCATGGAGTGATTGGCTTTGGAGAAAAGGTTGTTCTTCTCAAACTCGCCAATCGTTTCGTACAGGTACTCCGTGAGGTGCGAATAAGCTGCTTTATTGTGCAAAATGGTGCTCACAGTCTGGAAAATCAGGATTTTGCCTTCTGTCGAATTGAAAATATCTGCAGTCTTTTCGATCTGGGATTTCAATTCGTCCAGCATTTCCAGCACGGATCCCCTGCTTTTGGAAAAGCGGGATTTTTTGAGCTTTTGCTTGATGATGGCAATGGCTTCCGTGTTGCGGCGCAGGATGGCAATCTTATGCAGATTTTCTTCCCTTTTCTGGATGATTTCTTCAATATCCAGATCGATATTTTTCATGGCCAGCTGCACATACTCGCCATAAATTATTTCCAGAATATGAAACTGGTCCAGGGCCTCGGCCTTCTTTTCTGCTTTTTTCAAAAAATAGCGGGACAGTTCGTGCTGCCCCCTTTCCTTGAACATGATGGCCAGTTGCACATCATAATAGGCATGGATGGAATCTTTGTACTTGAAGTGGTAAAAAACCAGGCTTTTCTCGATGTTATCGAGCAGCTTATTGCGAAGACGGTAATAACGATTCTTTGTGGCAGGGTCAGTGGCTTGATAAAGGTCCATTACCAACTGATCTTCCTTATCAGAGTACTTTTCAGAACGGATTGAATCAAAGAGGATTAGCAACTTCTTTTCTTCCGTTGCCTTAAACCTGTTCGATAAAATCTTGAATCTTCTAACCTCGTCACTGGTTAAGGATTGTATGACCTCTTCAAGAGTATCCAACGTTACAAGAGATTTCTTTGGTAAAAAATTACAAATTGATTATTCCACCCTGAAAATAGTGGTTTTTTATAAGATTGGCAATTTAATTTTGGCCAAATATTACCTTTTTAAATCTACTGACCCTATATACTTCAGGAGGGTTCCTCCCCGGCTGCCTGCGCCATGAGACGGGCGGCAGCTTCCTTGCCAAGAAAAGTATCTATCACCCAATGAATTATATAAAGAAGGGGGGTCAAAAGGGTGGCAATGATCACCTTGTAAGTGTAATTGACGATCCCCACAGCCACAATTTGTCCAATGGGCCACTGCAAGCCCTTGACCGGCCAAAGGTAAAACGCCACAAACAAAACGATAAAACTGTCGATCAGCTGGGAAACCAAAGTCGAACCTGTGGCGCGGGCCCAGAGGAATTTGGCTCCCGTCACTTTGCGTAATTTTTGAAAAACAATCACATCCACCAGCTGTCCAACCAGAAAAGCAATCAGCGAGGCAACAATGATGCCCATCCCCTGTCCAAATATTCTCCCAAAAGCCATATTGATATCTGGTTGAATGTCTGAATGGATATTAAGCCAAAACTGAGCTGGTTCTACCTGCACCACCAGATAAACCATGAGATAGGCGTAGGCAATCAGCACCACCGCCAGCCAGGACAAAAAGCGAACCCCTTTTTTTCCAAAGTACTCGTTGATGATGTCGGTCATGACAAACACAGCCGGCCAGAGGATAACGCCTGCGGTCAGGTTGAAAGAATAATTCTCTCCAAACAGTTTCCAGTTGGCGGGAGAAAGGCCCAGAGTGGCTTCCAGAGAGAATATCTTCACCCCAATAAATTCGGCCATCAGCGCATTGCAGACAAAAAAGCCAGCCAGCACGATGAAGAGGATGGTTTCTTTTTTAAACATTGGCTCTGAGATCAAATTCTGTACCTTCAGTGGCCAGTTCCGTGTCGGGAAAAACTGCCCTGGCTTCTTCCAGCAGAGGATTCAGGTCGCGGTAACGGGCAGAAAAATGCCCAATAATCAGGCGCTTTGCGCCTGCCTGAAGGGCGATACTGGCGGCTTCCCGCGCAGTGGAATGCTGGGTTTCGCGGGCGCGCTTCTGCATATCCTCCATGAAAGTGGCCTCGTGGTACAGCATACTTACGTTCTGAATGAAGGGAAGGAGTTTTTCCTCGTAACGGGTATCTGAGCAATAAGCAAAACTCAGGGGAGCATCGGCATCCATCAGCACCTCATCGGCCTGAATCCGTCGCCCGTCGGGCAGGGTGATGTCGTTTTCCTGCTTCAGCAGGTGGAAATACTCATTGGGAATTTCCAGGGCCTTGGCCTTGAAAAAGTCGAATTTGCGCCGCTTATTATATTCCTCAAACAAAAACCCGCGACAAAATGCACGGTGAGTCAGGGGCAAAGCTTTGACCCGCAATTTATCTGTACTGAAAACGATGTCTCCCGGCTGAAAATCTTCCATGGGAAAAAACTCCACTTCGTATTTGAGATAGGTTTCAGAAATTCGAAAAAAGGTTTTCAGCATTTCCACCAGGCCGCCCGGGGCATACACAGGCAGGGGCTTTTCCCGTTCGAAAATACTGAGGGAGGAAAGAAGTCCGGGCAGACCCAGGACATGGTCTCCGTGCAAATGACTGATAAAAATCCCGTCCAGCCGCGCGAGTTTCACATTATAGCGCTGAAACTGAATCTGCGTACCTTCCCCGCAATCCACCAGATAGTGGCGGTCGTTATAGGTTACAACCTGTGCGGATGGATTTCGTGAAAACGCAGGTGTAGCGCTGCTGCTACCCAGGATCTTGACTTTAAACATACTGGAGAGGAAAATTCCGGTAAAGCCCGGTTATTCAGTATCGTCCTCATCCTCGTCGTCCTGCTCGAGTTCGTTCAAAAAGACCATCTGAATGGCTTCATCGCGGTTGGCCGCAATATTCAGCGTACTCTGCAATTGGGAAATGGTGATCAGTTTTTCGACATGCTCAGAAAGGCTGCACAGAATAAAAAGCCCTCCCGTACTGTTCCAAAGGCGATTGGCCACCAGCATAGCGCTGAGGCCTGAACTGTCCACGTATTTTACATTGGAAAGATCGAGGATCACATGCCTGCGACCTTCGGTATGAAGGGTAACAAAATCACTTTTCAATTGGGGAGCATTGCTGGTGGTAAGTTTCTCTTCATCCAGCTTGATGACCACGTAAGCCTCGTGACGCTCAGTTGAATATTTTATTGGATCCATGTACTATTCTGATTTATTGTAAATGTAATAAATTTTCCGGGTTAACAAGTTCAACCTTTCATTCCCAGTTCACGCAGCGCAGCCAGGGTGTTTTCGTAAATTTCCTCTGCCAGATTGGGTGAATTGCGTTTCACAAATTTCCTGCCCGTAACCTGCTCATACACACCAATGTATCTCCCGGAAACTTCCTCCACAAACTCATCAGGCATGATGGGCATTTCCTGACCGTCCTTTCCCTGAAAACCCTGGGCCATCAGCCATTCCCGCACAAACTCCTTGGACAATTGTTGCTGTTTTTGCCCGGCCGCCTGTCTTTCTGCATAGCCATCTGCATAGTAAAAGCGGCTGGAATCAGGGGTGTGAATTTCGTCGATCAGGGTAATGGCGTCATTGAAATAACCAAACTCGTACTTGGTATCCACCAGAATCAGCCCCTGGTTATTGGCCATTTCTGATCCTTTTTTGAATAATTCCAGGGCATAATATTTGATCAAACCCCATTCGTCGCCGTCAATGATCTCAGAACGAATGATTTCCTCCTCAGAAATATCCTCGTCGTGGCCGATCATGGATTTGGTGGAAGGAGTGATCAGGGGAGTGGGAAATTTGTCTCCTTCTTTCATCCCGTCGGGCATTTTTACCCCACAGAGCATCCTTTCTCCACTTTGATAAACGCGCCAGGCATGTCCGGCCAGGTAGCCGCGCACCACCACTTCCACAGGAATCAGCTCACATTTGAGACCAATGGTCACATTGGGATCGGGCACGGCCACCACATGGTTGGGTACCAGGTCCTGGGTTGCGGTCAGAAAATGGGCGGCTGTCTGGTTGAGCACCTGGCCTTTGTAAGGAATGGGACGGGGCAGAATATGGTCGAATGCGGAGATGCGATCTGAAGCCACGATCACCAGCAATTCGCCCAGATCGTAGGTGTCGCGCACTTTTCCGTTGTACTTGCTGAAGGAAACGGGAAAGTCAAAATCAGTGCCTTGAAGCGTCGCTGCCATATTCAAAGAATTTGCCGCAAGTTCAGTAATTCAGAATTGAGTAACAAGGAATTTTGAGGGGAATTTACCCCGGAAATGCCCTGGTTTTTACCCAATTCTACTTAATCAGGTAAGGGAGTTGCAACTGGCTGAGGGAAAGAATATCCTTTGAGGAAACGGAATTTCGTATCTTAATCCCATGTCCGGACTCAAGCAAAAATTATCCCTCTTTGACCTCACCATGATCGCGGTGGGCTCCACCATTGGTTCAGGAATTTTCCTCACCCCGGCCGAAATTGCCACTGACCTGCCCGCTCCCTTTTTGATCATGGCTGCCTGGGCCCTGGGCGGGCTGATTGCTCTGACGGGCGCACTCACTTATGCCGAGCTGGGCACCCGCCTTCCCCAGGCAGGCGGGGTATATGTCTATTTGCGGGAAGGATTTGGTCCCCTGACGGGTTTTCTCTACGGCTGGGCCAACCTCACGGTAATCAATACGGGTTCTATTGCGGCCCTGGCGGTGGCATTTTCCTATTATCTGGGTTATCTGGCAGAAATTTTATGGCCGGGGCTGGAAGTAACGGGGCAAATTGAAACGGTGATTGCCATTTCAGGAATTGTCCTGGTTACGCTGGTGAATTTACCCGGGGTAAAAACAGGAGGTTGGTTTTCCAATTTGTTTACGGTGCTGAAATTGCTGGGTATTCTGGGCCTGATTGTGATCGGGTTAGGCCTGGGTGAGCCGGGAAATGTGGAGTGGCAGGGCAAATCCCCCGAAGGGGGGTCTTTTGGCCTGGTGGCCGGATTTTTTGCCGCCCTGGTGGGCGTTTTCTGGTCTTATGGGGGCTGGCAGCATGCCAGCTACCTGGCGGGCGAAGCCAAAAATGCAGCCCGCAATGTGCCCCGTGCCATGGTCATTGGCGCCCTGATCATTACCGCGACCTATCTGCTCACCAACCTGGCTTTCTTTGCTCTGCTGCCCGTAAATGAAATTGCGGGCGCTGAACGGGTTGCGGCCACGGCCGCGGAAAGGATTCTGGGCACGCCTGGCGGCATTCTGATTGCTGGCCTGATCTTTCTTTCCACTTTTGGCACCACGGGCATTTATACGCTCACGGCTCCCCGCATTTACTGGGCCATGGCCCAGGATGGCATCTTTTTCAAAGGGTTGGCCCAATTGCATCCCCGTTTTGGTACGCCCGTCAACGCCATTCTGATCCAGTCAGCCCTGGCCATTGTGCTCATTCTCGCCTGGGGCACCTTTGGCAACCTGATCAAATATGTGGTTTTCACAGACTGGATTTTCATTACCCTGGCGGCCATCACCATTTTCATTTTCCGCCGTCGCGAACCCAATCTCCAACTGACTTATCGCACGCCCCTTTACCCGGCTGTGCCTCTCTTTTTCATCGGCGTTTCCACAGGATTTATAGTCGCAACCCTGATTTCAGAGCCCGTGCAGGCCCTGGCAGGCCTTGGCCTGCTGGGATTGGGCGCCTTGGCCTATTTATTTTGGAAAAAGCAGGAAAATTAAATTCCAATCCGTTAACCATCAATTGAGCAGGCAAATTTCCTCCTGCCTCAATCTTCTAAGGGCAATCTTTTGAAATTATAAAAGCGCCCGCCTCAGGTCTTTTGCAACGTCAAAAAACCGCTCCCTGGTCACCTCCATGCGCACGAAATTCCCCTTTTGCTGGTCTGAAACTGGCTCGTAACCTAACTTTTGGTTGAATTGCAATATTCCCTGGCGATCCCCCCGCATTTTGGCAGTCAGGCTTTCCAGACCCAGTTCGCTGAAGGCAAATTCCATCAGCAATAAAACTGCTTTGACCGGCAATGGCCCGTTCAAATATTTAGAATTCCCCGTAAAAATGCCCGCTTCGCCCGTTTTTTGCTCAGGATCAATTTCCTTGATATGCACCAATCCCACAAAGGCCCTCCCCTTTTCCCCAAAAAGAAAATAATAATTCCGTTCCTGATCGAGCCTGGAAAACCAGATTTTCTGGGCCTCTGGGCTGATTATTTCCCGAAATTCCATTTCGTCCCGCACATGAGGCAGGTTGCGCCAGAACCTGACCAGCTCTATATCCCCGAATTCCAGCCTTTTCAGCCTGATTCCCCTTGCCATCAGTTCCATCAGCGCTTTTCCTTGATGGCAAAAAGAGGACGATTGGAACGATGCACATACAGACGGGAAATGTATTCACCCACAATGCCCAAACTAAACAGTATGATGCCCGCAGAGAATAAAATGGCCACAATGGTGGCGGAAAAGCCGGGTTGGGCTCCATGAAATATTTTCTGATAAAAGTAAAATGCGCCCAGGCCAAAACTGCCCAGGGAGGCGATCAGACCAAGGTAAGTCATCAGGCGCAGGGGCAGGGCCGTGTAATGAATGATCAGGCGCCAGGCGAGGGCCAGGAGGGAAAACAGATTGTAATTGGATCGTCCCTCAGGCCTTCTGGCGTGATCCACCTGCACAAATCCAATGTCGGCCGTGTGCCACGGAATCACCTGATCGATCAGCATGAGCTGGTAAGTATGGGTGCGAATGGCCTCAGCCAGGCCTTCTGACATAAGGCGAAAGGAAGAGCCAATTTCCATCCCATACACAAAGCGCTTGAAGATGAATTTGATCAATCCACTGCCAAATCTCCTGAAAATGCTGTGTTTGCGATTGGGAAACATCCCATAAACCACGTCAAATTCTTCCTTGCGAAAGGCAGCCAGCAATTTTGGAATTTCCTCAGGAGGACTTTCCAGATCGTCGTCAATGGTGACCACCACCTTGCCCCGGGCATGCAGAATTCCACAAAAAGTGGCGTTATTCTGACCGTAGTTGCGGGTCAGACGAATGATAGTAACCCGCTCAGGATCAACTTGCTTAAGCTTTTTCAATTCTCCCCAACTGTCGTCCGTGCCCCGATCCTCCACATAAATCAACTCGTAATTCAGCCCTTCCCCGTTCAGGGTAACCACCAGCCGTTCGTACAGCCGCGCCACCAGGGCAGCACTGTTGAAAACGGGAATAATGACAGATATATCGGGCTTTACCTCACTCATCTACCTGCAAATCTGCAATTTTTATCGCATTCCTTAAAATGATCTACAATTCGATCAGGGCCGGGCAGACCAATCGCTCCGTTTCCAGCAATACTGATCCCCAGGAAAGTCCCACCCCAAAGCCTGAAAAAAGCATTTTCAGGGATTTTTGTTCCAATTCTTCCCTCAGACAAGCCGCCAAAGTGACAGGAATGGTGGCACAACTGGTATTCCCGAATTCCCGCAGGGAATAAGGTACTTTTTCGGGCTCAATCTCCAGCTTTTTGCGCAGGGATTCGTTGAGCAAAAGGTTGGCCTGGTGAAAAATGAATTTGTCCACGGAATCTGTTTCCCGCGCGGCAAAATCCAGCAATTCACGGATATTGGGCACCACTTCCCGCAAAGCGAAATTGAACACATCCAGGCCCTGCATGGCCATTTGATTACCAGCTCTGAAAATGCCTTGCTGAATTTCCTTTTCCAGCAGTGATTCATCCCCCAAAGGATTGCGGGCCCCGCCTTCGGGAATGTGAATCGCCTGATAGCCAGCCCCATCTGATTGCAGGTTGAAGATCATTTCAGAGGCCTCTTCTTTGAATTCCAGCGCGGTCGCTGAACCTGCATCAGAAAAAATGGGCGCTGAAGCCTTGTCGCGGGGAGAAATGGTATGGGTAATCGTGTCCCCCACCAGCAAAAGGCCCTTTTTCAGACCTCCCCCCTGCAAGAGTGAAGCCAAAATGGACAGCCCGTACACATACCCCGCACAACCCTGATTTACGTCAAAGGACAGGCAACTTTTGGGCAGGCCGAGGCGATCCTGCAAGAGCATGGCCGTAGCAGGCATCTGATAGTCAGGCGTTTGGGTCACCATGACCAAAGCATCCACTTCGTGGTGATCCCATCCCAATTGCTGCAATAATTTTTCCGCTGCAGCCTGACAGAGATCAGCCGCCGTCATGCCAGCAGGTGCCTTGCGCCTGAATTCAATCCCCGTGGTACGAATCAGCAATTTGCGATCCTTTTCAGAAATCCAGGTGTAATCCAGATTCGACTCCACCTGCCGCGGCACGGCGGCAGCCAGACCGGCAATTCTCACCTTTGAAATGGCGAAACAAGCCATTTATGCGAGTTTTTTTATGATGAGCTGATACAAATCCACCACCGTTTGCGCACTCAGGTAATCATCCGTGGTCAAAGTCAGACCGTAAAGGTCGTCGAAACTGAGATTGACCACCAGCGCCTGCATGGAGCTCCATTCCTCCAGATCCCGAAAACGGGTATTTCCCTGAATGGAACCCGCTTCTGCCTCTGAAAACTGATCCGCAAAATTTTCGAGGAAAAAGTCAAATTCAGGACGGGTTTTACTCATGGCAATTGGGGGAGTCGGTGAAATTGAAATTAGAAAGTTTTTGCAAAAAAATCATTGGTTTTTATGGAAATTGGCCAATTTCGGCACCATAGAAACAAATATGGCTCATATTTTCCAGGCAAACCCTGTAACTGATTGTGGATTTTCAGTGGGGAAATGGAAAAAATATGGGGCATATTTCTTTTTCAACCCAAACCCGACCGCTATGAATAAGTTGCGTATCTCCCTGATTCTCTGCCTGATTGCCCTTTCACAATTGTCCCTTGCTGCGCAAAATCCAGCCCTGAACTACTTCCTCACCGTGGACATGCAGGGTTACAGCCAAAGCTACCTGTTTGCCCGCGCCAGATTGTGGATGGACAGCACCCATTTTATCAGTTCGCATCAGGAATTTGGGGGAATCAGGCTGGAAAGTCAGGGAAAATTTCAGATTGACAAGGATATCAGGGGAAAAATTGCCCGCGGGGCGGTGAATTTCCATCTGGATGTGACGGTCTTTGAAGGCGCTTACAAATGTGTGGTTACGGGCATGACTTTCGAGGGAAAATTTACTGAATCCCTCGAAAAGGAGGAAACGGAGTATGCCAGTGCAGACGTCTGGAAGCTGACCCGAACCCAGGCCGACGAGCGGGCGAGGTTTATGCTGGATGATCTGCATAATTTCATAGAAGATTTGCCCGTTTTCGAATTGGAGCCTGTCACCATTGACGACAAAAAAGGCGTTCACCTGAACGCCTGGAAGCCAGTTATTTACCTCTATCCCGAAGTTGAAACGGAGGTCAGGGTTAAATTGAATTTTGCCGGCAAACTGGATTTCACCTACCCGCCCGCTGCAAACGCCTGGACGGTAACCGCCCAGCCCGATGGTACCTTGCAAACGGCCGATGGCCGTAAATACAGTTACCTGTTTTGGGAGGGACCTTTTGATGAGAACACCTGGGATATTTCTGAAGGATACTGCGTAGGCAGGGTGGATGTGGTTTCCTTTCTCGAAGAAAAACTACCCTGGTTTGGGCTCAATGAGCGGGAAATGGAGGATTTCATAACCTTTTGGGCACCCAAAATGCAGCAAAACCCTTTCAACTGGATCCATTTTTCCACTCAGGAATACACGGACCGCGCCAACCTTTGCATCGAACCAGAGCCAGATGCCCTGATTCGGGTTTTCATGGTTTACAGTCCACTGGAAGTAGCTGTAAAGGGAACGGGGCAGGATTTGCCCAAATTAGAGCGTAAGGGATTTACGGTGGTGGAATGGGGAGGAACGGAATTGCCCTTACCCGAGAACTGACAAGCTACAAACTTTTAGTTCGTCCGCCATCAACAGGGAGGTTGATGCCATTGATGTAGCTCGCCGCAGGCGAAGCCAGGAAGGCAATGGCAGACGCCACTTCCGTGGGGGTGCCAAAGCGACCTGCGGGGATGATCGACTTCATGTCGTCGGTAATCTCCTGCCGGGCCTGCCCGGTGCGATTCACCTGATTGGTGATGATTTCAGCCAGACGCTCAGTTTCCGTGGCCCCGGGCAGCACATTATTCACGGTAATACCGTCCGCACCCAGTTCGTTGGCCAGGGTTTTGGCCCAATTGGCCACTGCGCCGCGAATGGTGTTGGAAACACCCAGATTTTTCAAAGGCTGCTTGACCGAGGTCGAAATCACATTGATTATGCGCCCCCAATGCTCGGCTTTCATGCCTTCCACCACTGCCTGCACCAGAATCTGGTTGCATACCAAATGCTGAATAAATGCCTTGCGAAATTCTTCTGGCTCTGCACTCAGGGCAGGCCCGGCGGGTGGTCCGCCCGTATTATTTACCAGAATATGAATCCGCTTTTTGGTGGACTTAAGGTATTGATTCAGAATATCTTTCAAATCCTCAGGCCGGGAGAAATCCGCAGCCAGATAATCGTGTTCCTGCCCTTTTTTCACGGGCAATTCAGCTGCCACGTGAGACAGTTTGTCTTCGTTTCTTGAAATGAGGGTGACATTCGCACCCAGTTCGGCCAGTTGTTCAGCAGTGGCTTTTCCAATACCGCGGGTACTTCCGCACACAAAAGCATTCTTGCCTTTCAGGTTCAAATCCATGGGGCCAAAGATAATAGAGAATTTACCAATGGGAAAAGACTAATTTTCGAATTTGTTATAAATGGGTCGCGCTCAGGCAGGTACAGGAGGGGATTTTTTCCACATTTTCCCAGAGAATTTTCCAATCTGATCACCCTTCCCCTCAAACTTTACAACACGGTGTCATAAACCCGGTCAAGTTTGTCGGGATAATCCGTGGTATAATGCAGGCCGCGGCTTTCCTTGCGAATCATGGCGCTTTTTACCGTGAGGTAGGCGCAGGTAATGATGTTGCGCAATTCGCAAATCTCGGGCGCGACTTTGGTCTGGCGGTAAAAGGCCTCCGTTTCATCGTAAATGAGGTTCAGGCGGCGCATGGCCCGCTCCAGACGCAGATCTGTGCGCACAATGCCTACGTAATTGCTCATCAGACTTTGTACTTCCTGCAGGTTATGGGAGATAAGTACCCATTCCTCCGTTTTGGCGATGCCTTTGTCGATCCAGCCCGGAATATTTTCCTGAATTGAATATCCCTGCCAGACTTCCTGAATGGCTTCAAAAATATTGTGCGCATAAACCACACCTTCCAGCAAGGAGTTGGAAGCCAGGCGATTAGCACCGTGCAAGCCCGAGCAACTTACTTCCCCACAGGCAAAAAGACGATTGATCGAGGTCTTGCCTTGCTTGTCCACCACCACGCCTCCACAGGTGTAGTGCTGTGCGGGTACAACGGGTATGTAATCCTTCCGAATATCAATCCCCTTGGTCAGGCAGCGCTCCAGAATAGTCGGAAAATGGGTTTCCAGCTCCTTCGCATCAATGTGGGTGGCATCCAGATAGACAAAATCCGTACCCGAAATCTTCATCTCGTTGTCGATAGCCCGGGCGACGATGTCGCGGGGAGCCAGATCCTTGCGCTCGTCGTATTTGTGCATGAAGGGCTTTTTGTCGAAAGAATGCCTGAGAATCGCTCCTGCACCCCGCAAAGCCTCTGTGATCAAAAAAGCCGGGCGCACGCCCGGATCGTAGAAGGATGTAGGGTGAAACTGGGCAAATTCCATGTTGCCTACCCTTCCCATGGCACGATACACCATGGCAATTCCGTCTCCTGTAGCCACGGAGGGGTTGGTGGTCGCGGCATACACGTTTCCAGCTCCACCAGAGGCCAGAATGGTCGCCCGGGAAAGAATGGGCACCACTTTCTGGTTGGAAATATCGAGGGCATAGACCCCGTAGCATTCCAGATCGGGCGTTCCGCGATTCACATAACGTCCCAGATGGTGCTGGGTAATCAGATCAATCGCGAAATAATGCTCATTGATGGTGATATTGGGATGATTCTGCACAGCATTGAGCAAAGTCCACTCAATTTCATATCCAGTGGCGTCTCTGGCATGGAGAATTCGTTTTTCAGAATGTCCCCCTTCCCGCCCCAGATTCAGGGTTCCGTCGGGACTGCGGTCAAAATCTGCACCATAATCGATCAGTTCCTGAATGCGCTTGGGACCTTGCTCGACCACCATGCGCACCACTTCCTCGTTGCAAAGCCCGTCTCCTGCATCCAGGGTGTCGGCCACGTGCTTGTCAAAAGTGTCGAGGCCTGAAACGACCGCCGCAATGCCTCCCTGGGCATACTTGGTGTTGGATTCATCTTTATTGGCCTTGGTAATGACCAAAACCTTGCCCAAAGCGGCAGCTTTCAGGGCAAAAGAGAGCCCGGCCACGCCCGAACCAATCACCAAAAAATCTGTTTCAAGCTTCATGGGGAGTCATTTGTCGTGAGTCCTTAGGGGTTAGGCTTTAGATGTTAGAGATTAGATTTTAGAGGTTAGAGGTTACTTAGTTTAAACTGTAAACCGCAAACTGTAAACCGTAAACCGTTTAATTCTCTTTCATCAGGCGCTCAATGATATTGGCAGAAGTGATTCCTTCTGCTTCCGCGGTAAAGCTGGGTACAATACGGTGACGCAATACAGATACGGCAATAGCCCGCACATCCTCAATATCAGGGCTGAATTTCCCTTTGAGCAGGGCATGGGCTTTGGCACCCAGAATCAGGTATTGGGAGGCACGCGGACCTGCACCCCAGGTGATCAGTTCCTTCACCCATTCAGGGGCTGCAGGGGTATTGATACGGGTTTTGTTGACCAGATTGACGGCGTAGGATATCACATTATCGGTCACGGGCACTTCACGCACAATGGCCTGGTACTCCATGATTTGCTCGCGGGAAATGACTGTGCTCAGCACAGGTTTTTCATTGGTGGTGGTGCGGCGCACGATTTCCATTTCTTCGGCCACGGTAGGATAATCCACCTGAATATTGAACATAAAACGGTCCAACTGGGCTTCAGGCAGCGGATAAGTTCCTTCCTGTTCGATCGGGTTTTGAGTAGCCAAAACGAAGAAAGGAGGATCCAGCACAAAGGTATTTCCAGCCACCGTGATTTTCTTTTCCTGCATGGCTTCCAGGAGGGCGGCCTGGGTTTTAGGCGGGGTACGGTTGATCTCGTCAGCCAGGATAATGTTGGCAAAAACGGGCCCTTTGATGAATTTAAAGTGCTTTTTACCCGTTTCCTCATCAATTTCCAGAATCTCTGAACCCAGAATGTCGCCCGGCATGAGATCAGGAGTAAACTGAATGCGGCTGAAACTCAGGTCCAGGATATCGGCGATCGTGCTGATCAGCAGGGTTTTGGCCAATCCCGGCACCCCAACCAGCAAAGAGTGCCCTTTGCAAAAAAGGGCAATGATCAGCTTTTCGATGACTTCGTCCTGGCCGATGATGACCTTGCCTATTTCCTTTTTGAGGTCGGCGTAGATTTTGGAAAGTGATTTTGCCGCTTCAACGGCGTCTTTATTGTTGTTTCCCATTGGAAGAAAATTTCTTTAGTGCTTCCTGACAGTTTTCGTCGAGGATTTCAAGGTAAATATTTTTGCGGGCAGATTTGAACCATTCTTCAAGTTTTTCTGCCTGTTTTGACTGCAGGGCGGCGGCCGACAATTTTTGGTAATCGTCCTTCAGATTGGCCTTATGGGGTGGAATTTTGCTCTTCAGATACAGGATATGAAACAGCTTTTCTGTGGATCCGGGCTGAAATAATTGCTCTGGCTCAGTGATTTCCCCAACCTTCATATTATCCACCTTAAAGAAAAGATCTGCGTCAAGCATGTCGAGGGGAATGAATAATTCGCCTGAATTGGGGTTTTTGATACACCCTCCGCAATCTTTGGTGGCCTGATCCATAGAATATTTGATGGCGGCCTTCTGGAATGAAATGGAATCTGCCAGGATTTTGGCTCTGATCCTGGCCAGCTGAGCTTTGGCCAGTTCGTCTTCATTGAGGGTACGCTGGGGAATGCGCAGAATGTGGCTCGCGCGTACGCGCTCGCCCAGACGCTTGTGAAGCTTGGCTATGTGCATCCCAAAAGGACTTTCAAACACTTCGCTCACTTCTCCTTCTTTCATGTTGAAGATCACGTCGTTGAACTCAGCCACCATGGTGGTCCGTCCAAATTCGCCCAACGAACCTCCATTGGGAGCAGAAGGACCCTGAGAATACTTTTTGGCTGCATCCGCAAAACTGATATCCCCTTTGAGAATCATGGCCCGAATCTCTTCCAATTCCTGTTTGGCCCTGGTTTTGGATTCCTCTGACCAGGGAGGAGTAATCACAATGTGATACAATTCCACTTCCGCGGGCAAATAAGGGATGCTGTCTTCGGGAATGGATTTGAAAAACTCCTTCACTTCGCGGGGAGTCACGGAAACATTCTCCAAAACCTTATTGCGCATGGCTTCCATGAGCAACTGATTCTCAATATCTGGTTTCAGGTCGTCCTCGATCTGGGAAATGGGTTTTCCGTAAATTTTCTCCAGTTCCTCCTTTGGCATTTGTTGCAGAAACTGGGCGATACGCTTTTTGGCCTCATTTGCCACCTGCTCCTCACTCACAGGAAGGCTGTCCTGACGTGCTTTGTTGGAGAGAAGCTTTTCCACAATCAGGTTTTCCAGAATGGAGCAACGCAGGGTACCATCGTCCTCCTGTCCGTTGGCCATGTAATAGGCGTAACGGTTTTCAATGTCAGATTTGAGAATCACATCTTCGCCCACCACCCCGATCACCCGGTCAATGACCTGGGCCTGGGTTTGGCTAATGAAAGCTGAAAGCAACAAAACAAAGGCCAGCAGGCACCTTTTCATAGGCTTAGTAATTGATCTGGATGTAGTTTCGCTGGCGGGCATCCTGGAGGATTTTCTCATCCGTGCTTTCGATAAGTGTGATTTTTCTTTCATTCAGGAGAATTGATCTGATACGGTTTTCAACCAGGGACAAAGGCAGGGGCTCGCCCTGCTTGACAATTTCAAGGAGTTTGAAAAAGTACTTCCTTTGTTGCCCTTGTTTAACGCCGTTCCAGCGAATTAATTTTCCTTTCCGTGATTTTTTTAGGTCCCCAAAATATCCTTTGGAGATATTATCAATTTCAGCGCTGACCACAAATGAGCTGTCGAGTTTGTAATCGAGGGAATTGTCGCGGGCCCAGGTCACCAGATTATCCAAATCCTCCTGCACATCAGACTCCATCATTTCGCTCACCCCGCGGGTACTTTTGTCGCCCACAACAATATAAAAATAGGCAAAGAGATCTTCCTGACTGATAAAATTACTCTTTTCAGTCTCATAGTACTCCCTCACCCGCTGGTGGGAAATGGCCGTATCCAGTTTTTGCTGAATCAGGTGCGCGGTATATTCGTTGAGAATGAGTTTGCGGCGGTAATCCTGAACTTTAAATTCTATGGTGGATTCCAGATTGGGAATTTCACGCAGGGCCACATCAGCAATGGCCTTCTCCCTGATCCATTCGTCTATGTAAAATTTGGAATACCGAATTGAATCCTGGGAAGAAACGCCCTGGGGCACATACTGGTTCAGCTGATCAAGGTTGAGGGTTTCATTTTTGTATTTGGCAACCACTGGCGAATTGTTTTCGTCAGAGGAAAACCACCCTTTACACCCTCCCAGTACCATTACTGAGAGGGCGAAAAGGGCAAAGATTGGTTTGGCAGGTCTGGTTTTCAAAACATTATTACTTGAAAAGGGAATCGTAAACCTTCTGGTCCACTTTTACCGGGTACTTTTTCTCCAGTTCGGCCAGCCAGGTTGATTCCAGGTAGTTCTGGTACTGGGTGATGGCCTCAGATTTGGCATCAGCAAATGATTTGATTCCCGCAGGAATCACTTCCTTCACGATCATGATGCGGTAATTATCCCCGTCCTTCATGATATCAGTCTGGAAGGCTGTGGGATAATTGAAAACGTTTTCATCAATTTCGCTTTTGCCTTGCTCGTAGGTCAGGGTGCGTATTTTCAGGGTCAGGGCAGACTCCTCATTTACAGTGTGCTCAATCTCCTCGTCAGATTTTCCTTCGCTGATCATTTGCTCCACAGAAACCAGGGCGTCGCGGTCAGAAGCCACATATTCGTGAATCACAACCCGTTTGCCAGCCTGAAATTTGTCCTTGTGGTCGGCATAGTACTGCTTCAATCCTGTGGTATCTTCCACTGCTTTGCGCCAGACTTTGTCTTCAGTCAGGGTGAAAAGCAGGATTCCGTCGCGGTATTCCTTGACCAGATCGCGGTATTCAGGATATTTTTTGGGCAATTGGTTTTCCTCAAAGCGCAATACTTCAGATTCAACAAATTCCTCCATGATTTTGTCGGTCACCTGACGGGCAGTAGCGCCTTCAAATCCTTTGCGGTATTTTACATAAAAATCCATGTAGTCTTTGAGGGTACCTTTTTGCACGTTGTCGCCTTTGCCCAGGGTGTAAACCACTTCAGGGTAAAGTGAGCTGTGCAGGCTGTCGCTGTATCTCCAAAATCCTTTGGAGTACTTGTTGAGGTCTTCCTGGGTGATCTGGTCGCTGAATTTATCTGCTGCTGCCTGGTAAAATTTCCAGTCATTTTCCTTTTTCACCCGCTCAATGAGGCGATCGCGGCTCAGGTAGGAACGGGCATCTTTGGAGATTCTGGACTTCAGCGCGGGCTCAGACTCCTCAAAGGATTTGAGGGGCTCCTCGTCCGTCACTTTGAGGATGTGCCAACCAAATGCAGTATTGAAAGGCTGGGAAAATTCTCCTTTGCGCAGTTTGATCTTCAATTCTTCCATTTCGGGAATCAGACGGCCATTGCCAAGATCTCCTCCCCTTTTGGCAGTCACGGGATCATCTGAGTAAAGACCAGCCAGTTCGGCAAAGTCACCACCGTTTTGCAGTTTCTGGTAAATCTCATTGATTTTTGAAACTGCCATTCCTGTATCCTTGGCGCTGTACTGGGGGCCAATGCGAATGATGATGTGGGCGGCAGATTTTTTCCCATTGGAAGGCACGCGGTCTTTCACATAGATCAGGTGGTAACCATAACCCGTGCGCACGGGCTGTGAAACTTTGCCTTTGGGGGTATTATAGGCGCCAGTTTCAAAAGGATAAACCATGTCAAAGGCAGAAAAATAGCCGAGATAGCCTTTGTTCTGCTTCGCAGAGGGATCCTGAGAATGGCGGGCCGCCATGGTGGCGAAGTCTTTGCCATGGTTTACGATGGAGTCGCGGATGGCGAGAATTTTTTTGTAAGCTTTGAGGGTATCCTCAGGTTTTGCGTCTTCAGAGGCCATGATCAGGATGTGCGAGGCCGAGATAAATTCTTTGGAACGATCGTAGGCTTCATGAATCAGGCCTTCCTGAACTTTTTTCTCGACCAGGTAAGGCTGGGCGAGCTGTTTGCGATAGCCTTCAAACTCTTTTTTGAAGGCATCTGTTTCGTCGAGGCCAAGGGCCTCGGCTTCCATCACCTTCCTTTTGAAATTGATGTAAAGGCCCAAATACTCCTTTACTGGGGCGCCGTCGCCCTTCACATCGTCCTGCCAGTCGGGGTTGTTTTTCTTGTAAACCCGCTCGAATTCACTTTTATCAACTTTTTCCCCATTGTCGAAGGTCAGCAGGGCAGGCGAATTGCCTTTGGAAGACTGTGCGCTTTTTCCAGTGCGACAGCTGTAAAACCCAATTGAAAGGAGAATCAAAGCAAAAACAAGTGTGACTTTTCTCATGATCATAATAAGCATACTATTTAACCGCGCAAATTTAGAGAGAAATGCATTCTACATCAAATTTAGTTCATATTAAAAGAAACTGGCGGTTAACGGGTATCCGGGCTCCCTAAATTGTCAACAATGATTGAAATTTCTGACGAAAACTCAGTCACAAATTATGGCATTACTCAATTTCTGAATCATTTTCGCGGGGATCTCTGGTTTGATATTCCACAAACGGCTCGCTGACCATGACGTGCTGCTCAATTTCAGGCCCCCATTCCTCCTGCCTTGACATGGTATGGGAGATTTTGTCATGAAAATACACCTCATACCAGATTCGCTTTTGAAAATTGCACACTTTCTGAAATACCTTTTCTGAGTGCACCATCAGCTTGAGCATAAACTCGTCTTTGGGGTCGCGGTGGTTGTTGATCACCTGACTCAGGGCAACGGGCGTAATATCAATGTCACGGGCGAAGGCACTTCGCTTTGGGTAGATTGTATCAATGTATGCTTCCAGGAATTCTGAAAAATGATTGCGCCCGTCATAAAAGGGGTTTCTGAGGTATTGCTCCATTTTCAGCTTCAATTGCATGAGCCTGGCCCTGATTATCTCATCTCTGGACAGATTGCGGATTCTTTCCAACCTGGCCTCCATGAGCGCAACCGCATCAGAATCCCGCTCTTTGGCGGAATTATACCTCGAATCCACTCCAAATTCAGGGTCCAGATCGTTTATTTTATTCTTTTGGCTCATATTCATACAATCTAATTCAAATACATTTTCAATTTTCCACCCTCACTCTATCTCCTCAATTTCTTTTTTTCCTGAGGTAAACTGAGGTTGGCAAACCAGGAATGGCCCCGGCCCTCCTCAGGCCTCATTCATAGGTTCTGATCAATTCCAATATCTCTGGCACTTCCAGGCTTAAAGTCACTCCCGTCACCCTCATCCCGTATTTCTTCATATAATGCGAGGCAATCAGGGTTTTGGGTTTGAGCGATATACAAGCCATTTCCCCGTACTCCCTGACCGCAATTCTGGCCACATGCGCGAGCAGATTCCCGGCAATTTTTTCGTAACGTTTGTCCTTACCCATATTTTCCTTCGAAACAGTCAGCAAACGAATATGAATTCGCCATTCTCTGGGAATTACTTCAAACGAAATCAACCCCAAAATATCATTCGAACCAGCCAGGCACAGTTTACGAATTTCAAATAACCGCTCCTCCTTCCAATTGAAGAAGTACCTTTCCTTCTTTATGGAACGAAAATCCTCACTTTCAACAGGTAACACTTCCACCGAGTGTTTTATCCCCGTTGAAGTTTCCACTATTTTCATACGTCTAAGTTACTATTTTATTTCCGGATTCCGTAAACATTCCCAAACTTTATTTACATTTTACGGAAACTTTTGTTCATTTTAATTTACCTTTCCCGCCTATTCCATCAATTTCATCAATGAATCAGCTTTGGGGTGCTTGCGACTGAATGAATCCAGCAGCCCTTGCAGGCTGTCGGCAGCAGCATCCACGGCCTGGATTTTGCCTTTCAAATCCTTACGGGCCTCACGTTCAGCATCTTCCGAAAAGGGGCCCTGCAACATTTCTTTCTGCCGCTTCTCTTCCAGGCGCTGTGCTTTTTGCTCCTCCATGGGAACGTAAACCCAAAAATACCAGGCAATGTAACCCAGCACCATGGCTCCCAGCATGATGGCAATCATTTTCTTCGCATTCATGGAGTTGTCATTTTGTCTGATCTCAACCCAAAATTAGCAGAATTTCCCCAAATACTTCCACCCACTCAATCCTCAGCGCCAAGCTTCCCTTTCAGCATGGCTTCCACCTTTTCTCCCATTACTTTCAGGTGCCCTGAATCCAGCACCAGCGCGGGTTCACCCGCAATCAAAGCCAGAAGGAGGCTGCCATAAACATTCTTTTTGAATTGCTTCTCAGGATTTCCCCAGGGCAATAAATAAAGTTTTCCAATCTCAACCGTCATGGCCAGGGTCTTGCCTTTTCCCCCAGAATGATCTCCATACAGCCAGTCGTCCATGTCACCATTGGACTTATAAATCTCCCCAGAAACAGGATTTCCAGCCGAATAGCCATTCTTTTTACCCAAATGCCCCGTAAACGCCTGATACCAGGCCAGATCAGCCGGGTCAGCCCCGTAATTGTATGGATAGAGATATTTCTCCCCAAAACTGTGAAAGGAAAACGAAACTGAAAACCTGCGCTTGCTCACAAAATCCCGCATTCCCTGAGATTCGGGTTCAGAAAACGGGGCAGGACCCCGGTAAGAACCAAATCCAAACCAGCCCGGCGTAGAACGCGAACCTTCCTCATCGCAACCCCATTCATACCCAAAATTACGGTTCAGATCCACCCCGTGTCTGAACTTAAAACGATGCCCTTTATTTCGTTTACGATTGGCTTTCCAGATAAAATTTCCCTGATAATACTGATGTAAGCCGTCGGGATTGAAGACCGGAACGAACCACAAAGAGCGGGTTTGCAACAAATCCCGCACCTGAGGGTCCGAGGCATGGCTCAGCAGGAAGGCAATCAAACGCAGCGAAACTTCCACGGAAAGTGGCTCACAACCATGCGTCGCACCCACATACAAAACCTCTGGCTTGGAAAGATCGCTGTCCGTGCAATGGTCACTGACCCTTACTGCGTAAACGGGACGGTTTTCATGGGTGGTGGCGAGTGTATCCAGCTGCACAAGCCCGGGATACTCAGCAGCCCATTTTTGCAGGTAGGCAAAAACCTTTTCCGGACGGTGATAGCCGCGCGGCCAGTTAGGGAGATGGGGTTTGGCGTCAGATTTTCCCATGGAGAAGCAGTAAAAAAGTGAAAAAATCAGTAACAGCCGAAGGAAAAACGCTTGCATAGATCAAAGAAATAAAATTCAGGGCGGAAATGAAACCTGAAAGGAGCCCCGTTTGGAAGAAAACAGATGATTTTTTGGTTAATAAATCAGACCTGTTCTTTGGCGTTCATTACAGGTGAATGGCCCCAGCCTGAAATTAACCTTAAATCGTCCTCAATCGTGCAAAAATGGAGAATTCAAACCCAAATGGTGGAAAAACTATTTGCCAAAACCTCCTTTCTTTTGCGCGGAATTTGATCCAAACCTTATGAAGAGAAAAGTAGAAATTGCGGTTATTTCAGACGTTCACCTTGGAACTTACGGTTGTCACGCCCGCGAACTGGTTCATTACCTCAAAAGCATTGATCCCCAAACCCTTATCCTCAATGGCGACATTGTGGATGTTTGGCAATTCAGCAAAAGCTACTGGCCCAAGGCCCACATGAAAGTGGTCAAACAACTCATGGGCATGATTTCCAAAGGCACCCGCATTTATTACATTACTGGCAATCACGACGAGATTTTGCGGCGTTTTGTGGGATTTGAAATGGGAAATTTCCGCATCGTAAACAAGGTGATTCTGGAAATCAATGGCCAAAAGACCTGGTTTTTTCACGGCGACGTGTTTGACACCAGCATCAAGACCGCCAAATGGCTGGCCAAACTGGGTGGCAAGGGCTACGACCTGCTCATTTTGCTAAATCGCGCCATCAACTGGATTTATGCCAAAATGGGCCGCGGACGCGTTTCTCTCTCCAAAAAGGTAAAGGACAGCGTCAAAAAAGCGGTCAATTACCTGAGCGACTGGGAACAATCCGTGGTGGATATGGCCGAATTTCATGGCTACGAACTGGCCGTTTGCGGGCACATTCACAAGCCAGAAATCAAAACCATGGAAGGCAAAAAAGGCGGGCAAATCATCTACATGAATTCGGGGGACTGGGTCGAAAACTGCACTGCACTCGAATTCAACCAGGGTCAATGGAAGCTGGTCAGCTACTGGGATGACATTGCCCCTGGCGCAGAGCCACTTTCTGACGACGATCTCCACGACCAGACCGACCAGGATCTTTTCCGCGAGCTGGTGGCTGAATTTCAGCTGGGAAGCACGGTGATGGGGGTGAATTAGCCCTTTTTAATGGGAACAAAAGTCTCTTTCAATCCTTTGGATTGGAAGTATTCCAACAACTCTGCAGCATCTTCCCCTCCTTTTTGCGCATGATGCAAAAAGGTAAAGCCGTGAGGTCCCAGACAATGCAAAAGGTCGGGATAAGCTTCAATCATCGGTTTTACCAATTCTGTTTTGCCCAGCATGGTAAGCGCATGCAAAGTGGGCCGGGCGCCTTTTTCAAGCAAAAAATTCACCATTTCCTTATGCCCAACGTGGCCGCCCGCTTCCAGGGCAGATTCAAAATCCCCGTTTCCCCAATCATGGGCCGCATAAATCAGATTGGGAAACTCAGCATAAAGCGACTTTACCTTATCCACGTCGTTGTGCCCCGCTCCCACAAAAGACTGCACAATATCCCTAGCATAGGCCGCAGGTTTGTCATCCTGACCCAACAAAACGGAAGGAGACAAAAACAGGGCTGAAGTGCCCAAACCTACGCTCTGCAGAAATTTCTTGCGGTTCATGGGGAAGAATTTTGGTGAATTTCTCACAGAATTTAGGCAAAAAAGCCCGCCTATCCCATCAGAGCATCACTTTGAGTAGAATTAAGCAGGAAATTACAAATGAATTCCCCTCAGACTTTCAAACTGGACTACCTGTGCATGGCCCGCAATTCCCTTTCCTTCACTTCATCCTTTACCCAAAATGCCTGAAAAGTCCCTGTTTCACGCGACTTTACGAAGCCAAACGGGTTTTCCTCCTGATCGCCCAGATACACATCAATGTGATTCCCTTTGATTTTGCTGCCCGCATCTGCGGCAAAAAAGTACCCATCGTGGATCAGGGTATCTCCCGCGGCATCCAGATACTTTACCCCTTCAGCGTCAGGAATGTGTAGCACACTTCCATAAGGTATAACTGCAGGATCGACCGCCACGGATTTAAAAGGAACCAGCTTAAAATTATTCACCCCAAGGCCAAAACCTTCACTTCTTTGCCAAAGCACCCTACCCGTTTTTTCAAAACCGTCATAATGCGCATAATCAGGACATTCGCGGCAATCGTTCAACAGTTTTTGAGAACGTCCCGCATAATTCAACACCTGAATTTCCTCACCCAGACGAATGTAAACCGTTCCCTCAATCGCGGCGTGGCACCAGTCGCAGGAATCCAGTTTAGGACCCAGAGGCTGCTCCTGAAGGTCCAAAAGGGGAATTCCCGTGGAATCGTGATCCAGAGTTGGCGTGTAATACCAGGTCGCCCAAAGTTGAAGGGGTGTTGGGGATGGAGTTTGGGAAATCAGGAAAGGAAGGAGGTGCAAAAGGATGGTAATCATTTGGAAGAAAAGGGTTTAGGATAATACGAATTGAAGATCAATTAATTGCAGGGAGAGAATTATGGCTGATTATCCAAGGCAGGGAAATGATTTGAAAATTATGGAAATCAATTCAATTGAGTTTTCTCAGAATTAATCCTCCATATTTTCCTAAATGCGCAATTCCATCTCTGAATTCATCCTGCTGATTGAGTACAAATGTTCCCTCCCACTTCCCTTCCAGCCTGATTTCACGTTTCCACTTGCCAAAATTCAACAACACCAGATACGTTTCATCCCCTTCGTTTCGGGTAAATGACAGCACATTTCCCCTGATTTTCTCGTCCTTTTCCAGCTTCAGATTCCCGTCCTTCAGTGCCGCCCGCTGATTGCGCAATTCCAGCAATTCCCTCAGACTGACCAGCTTCGAGCCTGTCCAGGCCTCCTGCTGCGCCACATTGATTTTAATAAAATCATCATTCACAGGCAGCCAGGTACTGTCCCCCTCAGTGAATCCCGCATTTCGGCTTTCCTCCCATTGCATGGGAGTGCGCAACTCGTCGCGGTTGAGGGTCTCATCTGCCAGATTGGCCATCCAGCGGGGAATTTTTACGTAGGCTGGAATGGGGTCCAGGGCCGTTTGGTAGGCCAATCGTCCATCCTGCATCCCAATTTCCTCCCCGTAGTACAGGCAGGGCACCCCCCGCACCGTAAACTGAAAAAACTGCAACAGTCTGGATTTTTCCATATCCCCATTCAGGCGGCTCATGCTGCGGCGACGATCGTGGTTGCTGAACACATACACGGGCATGAACGGCCGGGGAAAGGTCTCCTCCTGGAGCCTGATCAGCTTTTTGAAATAGGGCGCCCTCCATTTGAAATGGAGCATTTCAAAGTTGAAGGCCAGGGTCAGGCGGTCGTTGACCGCCTCCCCACAATAGGCCCGGCTTTGCTGACGGTCGCCAATGATTTCCCCGATCAGCATCCTGTCCCCGAAACTGTCGCAGAGTGCCCTCAGATCACGGGCCAGTTCCAGGCTTTCAGCCTGATTGGAAGAATGAACGGGCTTTTGAAAACCAGTCAACAAATTGAGGGAGAAGGGATTATTGCGAAAATTCTCCCTTTCATAAACAGAATTGAAAATATCCAGGCGAAAGCCGTCCACTCCTTTTTCCAACCAGAAGCGCACATGGCCAAACATGGCTGCTTTTACCCTGGGATTGCGGTAATTCAGATCGGGCTGAAAGGGCAAAAATGCGGCGTAGTAATATTGCTGGCGCACGGGATGCCAGTGCCAGGCCTTGCCCCCGATCATGGCTTTCCAGTTATTGGGTCTGTCGCGCCACAAATAGAAATCATTTTCTGGCCCCCTTTCCTCCAACGGGCGATTCACATCGGCAAGAAACCACTCGTGCTGGTCGCTGGTGTGGTTCATGACCATGTCAAAGACAATGCGCATTTCGCGGTCGTGGACCGCCTGGATCAAGGCCTCAGCATCTTCCAGGGTGCCATATTCAGGGGAAATGCTGCGATAATCGGAAATATCATAGCCAAAATCAGCCTGAGGCGAGGCAAAAAAGGGACTGATCCATATGGTTTCAAAACCCAGGGAACGGATATAATCCAGTTTCTGGATGATGCCCTGCAGATCCCCGATTCCGTCGCCGTTGCTGTCGTAAAAGGAACGGGGATAAATTTGATAAATGGTGGTTTGGTGATACCAGGGTGTTTGGGAATTGGCATTGAAAAAATTCAGAACCAAAATAAGCAGGAGCGATATGAAATTGGATGCCTTCATGTCACAAAATTTGCCCCCAGGCCGCCAGCTCCATCAGCAGGGCCACCCCAATATGGATAAACACCCCGCCCAGGATGGTGCGGCTGTAGTATGCGATCACGCCCAGAATATATCCGCCGAAGGCGGAGGAAATGGTTTCGCCCGCAGGCTTGCCAAAATGCAGAAAACAATACATGCAAATCATGGGAATAATTGCGTCTTTGCCCATCCAGCGGGCCATGCCAATCACCAGAAACCCACGGAAATACAATTCCACAAAGGTAAAATCGGCCCCGTACAAAAACTCATAAATGGCCACAGGCACCCATTTGGGGATTTTCCAGTATTCTGATTCGGGCCCGGGCAGAAAGGTGGGATAGGTTTGCAGAAAATCTGGTTGAAAGGAGGCCCAGATAATGCCCGGCACCACAATGGCCAGCATAAACAGGTAAGGACGCGCATCAAAGCCCTTATAAGTCAGCCCATACAAATTGGATTGGTGCTTTTTGCGGTCCCAGATAAACCAGTACAGGAGTACGGGAATTAAGTAAAAGAAGGAGGTCTTGAGGTTCCAGAGAGTTTTTACCCCAAAATAATAGGCCTCGGGCGGAAAAATCACCTCAGCCAGCAAACGGTGGTGGGGAAACCAGTCCGTGAGGGCTACTGCGGCTACTGCCACGAGAAACATGCCCCAAAATCCAGGTTCCTGCAGAAAAGCAGCCCGTCGGGTCAGCAAGGCTTGCAATCCCATGCCCACCAACCAGGGAAAGGCATAAAAAAGGCAGTGGTAAAAAA
This sequence comes from Bacteroidia bacterium, assembly GCA_020635905.1. GTDB lineage: Bacteria > Bacteroidota > Bacteroidia > J057 > JADKCL01 > JACJYV01. The sequence goes on along the minus strand of JACJYV010000011.1, from coordinate 58,054 downwards.
AGGAAATGCCTGTGCGGGCAAAAGGCCCGGTCAGATAGACGCGGTAAAAGCCTGTATGGTAATTCCAGTAAATGGAAGCTCCCAAAAACACCGCAATTCCCAGGTACAACCACACATTGAAGTGCTCTGCCAGGTACTTTTTGAGGTATTTGAGGATTTGCTTCAAGAGGAGATGTGAGTCCTTTAGATATAAGAAATAAGATGTGAGATTTTAGATTTTGGTCGCTAGATCGGGATTTTGAACTTGCAGCTTGAGGCCTGAAGCTTGCAGCTACGCGAAAGGTGCATATTCCGGGTACAAATTTAGGATGCTTCTTTCGTTGGCTTCGCAAATGCCGCGCTCCGTGATCAGGCCCGTGACCAGCCGGGCGGGGGTTACGTCAAAGCCATAGTTTACTGCCGGGCTGCTGGCGGGAAAAAGGTCCACGGTGGTCATTTTGCCGTCGGCCCAGCCGCGGATCTGCTTCACCTCATCAGGGGTGCGGGTTTCAATGGGAATCTCTTTTAGGCCGTCGCGCAGGGTCCAGTCGAAAGTGGAAAAGGGCAGTGCCACATAAAAGGGAATCCCGTTGTCGTGTGCGGCCAGGGCTTTGAGGTAAGTCCCGATTTTGTTGGCCACATCACCCGTGTAGGTGGTGCGGTCTGAGCCCACAATGCACATATCCACCATGCCATGCTGCATGAGGTGTCCGCCCGTATTGTCCACGATCACGGTGTGGGGCACCCCGTGCTGGCCCAGTTCCCAGGCAGTAAGACCGCCCTGGTTGCGGGGCCGGGTCTCCTCGACCCACACATGGATGGGAATGCCTGCGTCGTAGGCATGGTAAATGGGCGAGGTGGCCGTGCCCCAGTCCACCGTGGCCAGCCAGCCCGCATTGCAATGGGTCAGAATATTGACGGGGCCGTCTTTGCGGGCTGCAATTTCGGCAATCAGTTTCACCCCGTTTTCGCCAATGGATTTGCAAAATCCGGCATCTTCCCGCTCGATTTCAATGGCTTTTTGCAAAGCCATTTGGGACAAATTGGGTCCGCCTGTGGCGACCAGGTCGAGCATGCGCTCAATGGCCCATTGCAGGTTGACGGCCGTGGGGCGGGTATCACCCAGCATTTTGGCCTGGCTGGCCAGCCAGGCGGCATTTCGTCCTTCGCGGGACATCTGCAGGAGGGCCAGATACATGCCGTAGGCAGCCGTGACCCCGATCAGGGGCGCCCCGCGCACATGCATTTCGCGGATGGCCACTGCGGCATCTTCGGGCGTACGCAGGTCTTCGACCACAAACTCGTGCGGCAATTGTCGCTGGTCAATGATCTGGATGATCTCGGGATTTTGTGGGTGCACCCAGATGGACTGGCGGGGGATTCCGTTTACTTTCATGGCCGAAAATAGCAATTTGGATTGAGAAAACGAGGTCCGTTTACAGTTTACGGTTTACAGTTTGCCACAACAAAGGGGTGACCTTTGGCTGTGCGTGAGGTGCCTGGTGGGTGCCCGACCCGTTGGAGGGCAGTGGCGAGCCCTTGCTGGCGCAGCCAGGGGCGAGGCACGGAACCCCACAAGGGACCGACCCCGAAGCCGGAGCGGAAAGCGAGCGGCATTCGGGGGCACGCCCTCATTCAATGAGCAATTGGCAATGAGCAGTGAGCCATTGGGGGTATGCTAAAGGTAATCCACGGAGTTCACGGAGTTTTTTGGTTTCCATTGGTTTGGGCACGAAATGGAAGAGGGCACAGAGGCAGGGGGGAAGCAATGGGCAATGAACAGTGAGCCATTGGGTGTATGCTAAAGGTAATCCACGGAGTTCACGGAGTTTTTTGGTTTCCATTGGTTTGGGCACGAAATGGAAGAGGGCACAGAGGCAGGGGGGAAACAATTGGCAATGAACAGTGAGCCATTGGGTGTATGCTAAAGGTAATCCACGGAGTTCACGGAGTTTTTTGGTTTCCATTGGTTTGGGCACGAAATGGAAGAGGGCACAGAGGCAGGGGGGAAGCAATTGGCAATAAACAAAGAGCAATTAGCAATGAACAGGGAGCAATTGGGGGTATGCTAAAGGTAATCCACGGAGTTCACGGAGTTTTTGGTTTCCATTGGTTTGGGCACGAAATGGAAGAGGGCACAGAGGCAGGGGGGAATGGGCAATGAACAGTGAGCCATTGGGTGTATGCTAAAGGTAATCCACGGAGTTCACGGAGTTTTTTGGTTTCCATTGGTTTGGGCACGAAATGGAAGAGGGCACAGAGGCAGGGGGGAAACAATTGGCAATGAACAGTGAGCCATTGGGTGTATGCTAAAGGTAATCCACGGAGTTCACGGAGTTTTTTGGTTTCCATTGGTTTGGGCACGAAATGGAAGAGGGCACAGAGGCAGGGGGGAAGCAATTGGCAATAAACAAAGAGCAATTAGCAATGAACAGGGAGCAATTGGGTGTATGCTAAAGGTAATCCACGGAGTTCACGGAGTTTTTGGGTTTCCATTGGTTTGGGCACGAAATGGAAGAGGGCACAGAGGCAGAGGGGGAAGCAATGGGCAATGAGCAAAGAGCAATGGGCAATTAACAATTAGCAGTGAACATGAGTAATTGGCATTGAGCACTTTGAAGAAGCGAGCTGCTACAAGGCGGGGTCCAATGCCCGAGCCTGGTGTGGACTAAACCGTAAACCGCAGACCGTAAACCAGCCTACATTCCCGTGATTTCCATTTCGGTGGGGTGCTCGATGGTGAAGGCGAATTCGCAGCGGGCCTGGCCTTTGGGCTCGATCTGGATTTTCCATTCGAGGGCGCCCTGGGGGAGTCTTTCCTTGTCTTTGCTTTCGTTTTCGGGGGGCGAAATCTGCTTGAGTTCCACTTTGATTTTTTCGTTTTGGGAGACGGGCAGCTGGTCGCGCACGATGACTTCCTCGGCGGTTTTGCGCTGGTTTTCGAGGGTGATCAGGTAGGCAAAGTTGACGCGCTTGGTTTTGGAGAACAGGCCTTTTTCGTCGCCCAGTTTTTTGAGGAGTTTGTGGCGCACTTTGATGTTTTCGTCCACGCCCAGATTGAGTTCGAATTTTTCCTCGGGGGTCACCAGCTCTTTGATGGAGGCCTTGCCGATGAAGTTGCCGTCCATGAAGATGCTGATCGGGCCGGGCAGCATGGGATATTCCGTTTCGTTGAGGACCTCGGCGGTAAGGTAGGCCAATTGGGCCATTTTGGGCACGGTGAGGTAGCGGAATCTGGCTCCAAACTCGTTTTCCATGATGAGGTGGCGGGAGGCGCTGCCGTCGCCGGGGACGTCGCTGCCGCCTTTGACGGTGAAGACCACGGAGGTGCCGCTGCCTGCCTGCACGGAGGCTGATTTTTCGGGAGCAGGTTTTTCCTGCACGATTTTGTCGATGGCAAATTCATCCATATCGGCCATGGAAGCCGCCACGCCTTTCATTTTTTTGGCCGCAGATCTGACGGGTGCGCCCGGTGCGCCGCCCACCATGTTGTCTTCGTAATACTGCGGACGGGGCACATAGACGTCGAGGTACCAGGAGCGAAGTTCGGGAGGATTGCCGCCCATGTGGGGGCGGGCGGTGGAAAGCTGGAGGGCCACGCCAGTCCAGTCTTCGCCCGTGGACTGGTGTACGAGGCCGTAGTAACGGAGGCCCACTTTTTTGTTTTCTGAGTCCACGCGGGCTTCGTAGAAGGGCGTCCAGCGGGCCTGGCTCACTTCGTAGGTGAGCAATACCTGAAAGCTGCCCGGCTGGGCGGAGGTAAATTCGAGCAGGGCCGATTTGCGCAATTGGTTCAGTTGTCCGCTGATGCCAGCCAGGGTGTGTTTGATTTCAGCCAGCTGCTTTTCGATCTGTTTTTGGGCGGCTTCGAGTTTGTAACGCTCTTCGTTGAGCTGATTTTGACCCGTGCCGAGGAAGCCAAGCACTTTTTCCCAATCGTCGGGATTGGGCTGGTTGCGCTCAAAGTCGCGGCTGATGGATTCGCTCGAAAATACTTTGATGGAGTCGAGAAACTGGGCCTGTTTTTCCAGCACTTCCAGCTTGTCGTCGATTTTGCTGTCTTCGAGTTCGAGCCGCTCGAGTTCGTCTTTGAGGACCTGCACTTTGGTGGAGGGGATGGTGGAATGATATACTTCCCTGAGTTTTATTTCCTGAAGTTCGAGCGCCGCGTCTCCCCAGGCCCTGACCTGAAGGGTGGTTTCGTTGATTTCGCGGGGGAGATTGGGGATTTCAAGGATAAAATGGTTTTCTGTGGTTTCGGTTTGCAAATGGCGGCTGACGAGGGCGCGGTCGGTGTAAACGGTGGCCTGACGGACGGTGGATTCGATTTTGAGGAGGGGAAGTTCTTTCATTTAAGTGGTTTTTTGTTTGAAGTTATGAAATTTTTGAGGGAATGATCAGGAGGAATGTGTACGGGGGTTGGGCGGATTGGGTTTGCCCTTGGCAAGGACGGGTTCGGGTTGGGGTTCGGGTTCGGGTTGGGGTTCGGGTTTGGGGTTGGGTTTGGGGTTGGGGTTGGGGTTGGGGTTGGGGTTGGGGTTGGGGTTTGGGTTCGGGTTTGAGTTTGGGTTTGGGTTTGGGTTTGGGGATTGGGTTCGGGGACGGGAACGGGATTAATGGCGAGCGTACCAGGTGCGGATGAGTTGCTCGGCGGGCTTGCCTTGGGGGGTGTAGTCTGAATTTTGATTTCCGCCGGCCTGTTCGTGGTGGGGCTGCCATTTCCAGATGAATCCTCCCGCAAACCAGGGTTTGCGCCAGACACCTTCATATACAGCCTGGTAGGCGTTGTACTGGGCTTCGAGGTTAACTTGTTGGTGGGTGCCCACCTGCTCAAATTCCCATTGTTTCCAGGCCGTATGGTGGATGCTTTTGTAGCCGTATTCGGTAAAAAGGATGGGTTTTTGCATGTAGCGGGCATAATAATCGAGGGCTTTCAGAGGCGCATGCCAGTCCTGGCGCAGCTCTTCCAGGGAAGGGGTGCGGGCTGAATTGAGGGGAAAGTAGGCGTCAATGCCAATGTAATCAAATTGGGACCAGAGGGGAAATTCCCAAAAATCGTCCCAATTGGCAGCATAGGTGAGTTTTCCGTGGTAAACCCGGCGGATTTTTTGAATGAGATTTCGCCAGAATTCGGTGCGATGCTGAATGGAGGCCCTGAATTCAGTGCCAATGCAAATCATTTCCACGTCCATTGAGTCGGCAATGACGGCCAGGGTGAGCAGCATTTTTTCGTAGGAATTTTCCCAGGTTTGCCAGCGTTTTTCGCTGCCCGGGTTGAAGTCGCCGGGCCAGCTCCCCGGGATCCAAACCATGGGTTTGTACATCACTTTCAGGCCGGCGGCCTGGGCGTGGCGGGTGGTGGCGACAATCCCCTCGGGTTTTTCGCCCCAGTACTGGTCTTTGACGTTGTAAATGACCTCTGATTCGCCCGGTTTGATCAGCCCGAAGGGCAGGAGGGTGACCCAGTTGGCGTTGATGCCGCAAATGGGGTTGACCCAGGAGCTGTCGAGGGGCCAGGGAGAGGCCGCCACGCTGATGCCTTTGATTTTTTCGCCCTGATAGATGAATTCAGGATCGATCCTGAAAAGAAAGCCTGAAAGGGTCAGGAACCCGACTAAGGCACCTGAAATGGCCAGGAAGGCAATTTTTTTACTGATTTTTACCGAAAATACCCCTTTTCTCATTCCCATTGGCCAGGTTCATTTATTTTCCCCAAACACAGGCCGCCTTTATTGGTTAATAACCCAAATTTAGTTCTGTTTTTTGAAAGTGTTTCATTTTTCACCAACAAAAAGCCGGATATTTCCAACCGTTTTTCAATCTTCTGAACGACTATTCTCCATGAAAAATCAGCAAGTCATTTCCAGAGAAATCCTGCAAAAGGGGATCAGTTATGCGGATTATCTTCGCCTGATCGACGATCTGTTGCTGGACGGCAAAACCACGGGCCCCAATCAGTCTGAAGACCTGACTCATTACGCGGTGCTGAACCGGGCGCGGATGAAGCGGCTGGACAAAACTTTTGAAATGGATCCCGACTTGCGGAAATTGCTTCAGAATCTGGATAAGAAATGGTTCTGGGTGGTGTTGACCGAAGGTTGGTGTGGGGATGCGGCCCAGAATGTGCCCATTCTCGCGGCCCTGGCCGCGGCCCATCCTGGCATAGATTTCAGAATCCTGCTGCGTGACGAGCATCCAGAGGTGATGGCGGCCTACCTTACCAATGGCGGCAAGGCCATTCCCAAGCTGATCGTGCTGGAGGCGGATACCCTGGCTGAAGTCGGGGTGTGGGGCCCAAGACCTGCGCCTGCGCAGGAAATGGTGATGGCTTTCAAGGCCAATCCCACAGAACCTTACAGTGAATTTGTAAAAAAAGTTCAGGCCTGGTACAACCACGACGGCAATGCGACCATTCAGCAGGAGTTCAAGGCCTTGCTGGAATCCTGGAGCCAGGCTTAGGCGGCCTTATTTCTGGGTTTGGAGGAACTCGTCGAGTTCTTCCACGTAGCTGGGGAAGTCGAAGATGTCATTGACCTGGTAAAAATTGCCGCGGTCGTAGGTGTGGGGGTAGGCAAATTTGACGTATTCCAGTTTGTTGCGATCGTAGGAAAGGAGGCTGGCAAATCCTTTGATTTCCTTGACGGTGAGACAATTGGCGTGGGTGATCTGTTTGGCCAGAATCATACGGGTATTGTCGTAGCTTTTGGATTTGATGCTGTTGAGGGCTTTGTCGTACTCGACTTCGCTCATGGGCATTTCGCAGCCAACAGGGCCAGTATAGCCCTCCACATAAATGATGGGTTCTGGGGTGGATGTTTCGACCGGATCGGGAGCTACGGTTACAGGAGGAGTTTCCTGAACGGGATTTTGCTGCACCACGATCACATCGCTTTTGACGGGCTGAACGGGTTGAGTGGTCACAGGGTTGGTGGTCACGGGATTGGTGGGCACCACGTTCAGGTTGACAATTTCTTCGACCGTAAGGGCGACTTTTCCGTTGTCAAGTAAGACTATCTCAGTGTTTCCTGCGGGTTGCACGCCTGAGGGACGTAATAATAAGTGCAACTCTGTAGCCGGATTTACATAAACATCGGCCTCCAGGCTGCCCAGGGAAGCCTTTTCAAAGGTAACCTTGAGGTGGTGCTGGTAGCCATCCAATCCGATCACGGAAACCTGGGTTTCCGGGTCGAGGTTTTTGCGCATGTCGTCGGCCACGAGCCAGAATTTACCGCCGGATTTTGCCCGGATGATCAGGGAGGAAGTTTGGGCGTAGGTAAAATTTCCGATCAGCAGCAAAGCGACGAGGAAAAAATATGTCTTTTTCATAGAATAATCTTTTGCGGAAAAACCAGCAAATCAGGTGCCAGAGGGCGTAAATTAAGAAAATTTTGGAAAAAATTGCGGAAAAACCCAAGGGTATAAAAAGAAGAAGGGCCGAAGTCTTCGCTCTTCGGCCTTTTCCTTCATGCTTCGCTTCAAGAGTTTGAAGCTGTCTGCAAATTCATTCAGCTTAGGTTTAGAAAAATGGCTAAATGTGCAGTAAAAAATAAAAATATCAACCAACTCAATACAAATATACAAAAATGAATGACAGGTGGAATGGGTAAAAACGGATTTTTGGGTCAAATGTAAGTGATTGGTGATTTATGTTAGAATTTAAGGTGAAAAGTTAATGATTTCTTACATCTTGCCCTTGAAATGGTATTTTTATGGGCAAATCGGGGATGTAAGAAAAATGCGCATAATTGCATCATTTCAGATCGGGCTCAATTCTGTTTACGCATGATTTGTGGGATGTAGGCGGATGGGGCAGATAGTTTTTATCTTTGTTGAATGCTGGTTTGTTTTAATTTGATACAAATTTAAGATGCTTGTATTGAGGGAGTTGCGGGGTGATATTTTCAAATAAATGCAAAACGGGCTTACAGGAAAATGATGGGGGAACAGGAAAAAGGGAAGAGATGACGGTGAATTGGTTCTGTCAAATATTATTTGCCACTATGTTTGAAGTTTTTCGGCAAAACCGCTCTTGTATTCCTAAGAAATCCGGGATTTGGGAAAATTTTTTGAACGGGTTAGAAAGAATGCCTGTTTTTCTGCCAAAGAATTGATTTCAGGGATTTTACTCCAGTACTTCGCTCAAAGCCAGGTCTTCCTCAAAGTCCACGTCGGAAAGTTCGGCCAGTAAAACGTGGCTCAGTTTCAGTTCCAGAATATTGCGCAGGGTATTGGGCAGGACGGAATCCGTGCTCCATTGCTTGTCGAGGAAGAATTCGGGATGAATTTTATTCATCCCCAGCAGATAATACCCGCCGTCGCGGGCCGGACCTACCACGGTATCGTGGTCGATCAGGGCGGCAAATGCATCGTTGAGATGCTGGGAGGACAATTCCAGGCAGTCGCTGCCAATGATGACCACGGATTTGTAACCCATGGCAAAGGCTTTGGCAAATGCATTTTCCATCCTTTCGCCCAAATCGTCGCCTTCCTGTACGTATTTCTGGAAAAATTCCTCTCCCCAACTGTCGTTTTCGTCGGCAAAGGAAGAGTAAAAAACCGCACGGTCCACGCCCACTTCGCGGGCTACCTCACGGGTGTGATCCAGCAGAAAGCGATACACCTGCAGGGCTTTCTCCTCCCCCAGGGTACGCGCCAGGCGGGTTTTTACCTTGCCCAGCTCCGGATTTTTTACAAAAATCATTAACAGTCTCTCAGTCATAAACTTTCGTTCCTTTTTGCAGCCATTCAGACCATTCCTTATTAAACGTATGCACTTTTTGGGTTGGTTTTCCCGCGTTATCGACCACGGTATTGCCATCGTTTACCCATTCAAATATTCCTCCGTACAGATTGCGAACGTTGATAAACCCCATTTTTTGCAGTTTTTCTGCGGTTTTTTCGCTGCGATACCCCACCGAGCAATAGACCACAACTTCGGTTTCACGCGGAATATTCGCAACCGATTTTTTATCAAAATTATCAAAATCCACGAATTTTGCTTCGGCCAGGTGGCTCACTTTGTATTCTTTCTCCGAACGACTGTCCAGAATCAGGATTTTTTTGCCCGAATCAAGTTCTGTTTTCAATTGGGCAGGACTGCAAACTGGCACGCTCAGACTGAGCAAAGACTGGATTTTTTGCTCGAAACGGGGGTTGGCAACCTGAGCCTGGCTTTGCAGGAAGGTCAGCAGGGTAAGCAAGGCGATCAGGATGGAAAATTTCCTTTGCATACTTTCTCTTAAGCAATTTCCCCGCCACAACTCGAGCCCGCACCTGCGGTGCAGCCAAAACAATGCTGGTCCAGCATGATATCCCTGCGGGTCAGGGACTCCAGATCAAAATCTTTGATGTGAGTTTGGGCCGTTTTCACTTTGATACCCAGCATCTGGTTGAAATCGCAGTCGTACATGTAGCCATCGTATCCCACAGAAATCGTATTGCGGCACATCACCCCCTGCGCAGCCACAGGATTGAAGCCATTTACCAGCTTGGTCATGTAGGCTTCGTAATTTTTGCTGGCGATCAGATAGTCCAGAAAGCGGCTGATTGGAATATTGGTGATGTTGTAGAGGGAGTTGAATTCGATGCCAAAGTCCTCTTTGAGGTTGCGCTTGAATTCGGCCTCCATGGAGGCCTGGGGAGCAGGCAGGAAGGCCCCCGTCGGGTTGTACACCAGGTTCAGGATCAGTCCCGTGCCTGGCTGGCCGTAGCCCACCTCGTTGAGCATTTTCAGGGCTTCAATCGAGTCGTCAAAGACCCCGTCTCCCCGCTGACTGTCCGTACGGCGGCGGTTGTAATAGGGGAGAGAGGAAACGACCTCGATCTGGTGATCCCGGAAAAATTCGGGCAGGTCGTAGTATTTTTTATTGGCGCGGATGATGGTCAGGTTGCAGCGCACCAGCACTTTGGAGCCCGTTTTGCGGATTTCTTCCACAAACCAACGAAAGTCAGGATTCATCTCGGGCGCACCGCCCGTGAGGTCCACGGTCGGGATGTGAGTGCGGCGCAGTACCTCCAGGCAGTGCTCCATGGTTTCGCGGGTCATGATTTCCCTGCGGTCGGGCCCCGCATCCACGTGGCAATGCTTGCAAACCTGGTTGCACATATAGCCCACATTCACCTGCAAAATATCCACTCCCGTGGGTTTCAGGGTGCCCAGGCCATGCTCAGCCAGCTTTTCCCGAAATCCTGTAAACTTCCCTGCTTTCACCGAATCGTTGAGGATCTTCAGTTGGTAGAAGTTATCTGCCAGCTGACTGCCCTGTCCTTTCAGTGATCTTTTTGTGTTTGAAGACATTTTTTGTCTTAGATGTTAGATTTGAGTCGTGAGATGTTAGATGTTTGGGGTTATTCATTACGGCGTAACTGTAAACCGTAATCCCGATAGCTATTGGGAGTAAACCGTTCCGGTTTACATAAGCAAATCCTTGGCTTTGTTCATCATTTGCACGCCGTGCACCATGGAGGCGCCGCCGCGGATGGCGGCGGAGACGTGTACAGCTTCCATCATCTGGGCTTCGTCGCAGCCCTTTTCCAGGGCGTCTGAAGTGTAGGCATCTATGCAGTACGGGCACTGCACCGCGTGAGCCACCGCCAGGGCGATCAGGCTTTTTTCACGGGCCGTGAGGGCGCCTTCCTGGAATACGGCTCCATACCAGGCGAAGAATTTCTTCGCCAGATCGGGCTGAAAGTCCTTGATGTCTCCAAATTTGGCAAGATCTGCGGGATCGTAATAGGTTTCGCTCATGCGTCTTCTTTATGTTTCAAGCCCAAAGTTAAGCAGGAAAATTACTGCAATCATAACACAAATGTTACCCAAAGATTGTTCAAAAGCAGACAGTTTTTCGGAAAAATCACCTTTCAAACGAATTCTTTCAGCCTTCCCACCAGTTTGGGCACTCCTGTAGAGGCGGGCTCCAGGATATACTCCACGGGACGGGAGAAGGAATACTCAGGTTTATTGGGGTCCACCATAAATAATTTGGTGCCCTTTTTGGCATAATTCACGAGCCCGGCAGCCGGGTAAACCACCATGGAGGTTCCCACCACGGCGATCAAATCCGCATCGTAGCACAGCCCGGCCGCAGTATGGATGAGGGGCACATCCTCCCCAAACCACACAATGTGAGGCCTCAACTGGGACCCTTCCTCACAGAGGTCGCCCATTTCAATGTCCTTGTCGCCCAGGTCATAGACCAGTTTGGGATTGGAGGTACTGCGTGCCTTGCGGATTTCGCCGTGCAGGTGCAGAATATTCCGCGAGCCGGCCCGTTCGTGCAGGTCGTCGATATTTTGGGTAATGATGAAAACCTGAAAGTATTTTTCCAGTTCCACCAGGGCCAGATGGCCCGCATTGGGTTGGGCATCACGGATGGCCGCCCGCCGCAGGTTGTAAAATTTCAGCACCATGGCCTGGTCTGCGGCCCACCCTTCAGGCGAAGCCACCTGTCGCCAGTCGTGCCCCTCCCACAGCCCGTTCGAGTCCCGAAAAGTCTGAATCCCGCTCTCCGCGCTGATCCCGGCCCCGGTCAGAATAACGATTGTTTTCATCCCTTAAAAATAGGGAAAAAGATGGAATGGTGGACGGCCGTGGACCACGGTAAAAAGGGGGGCTCGAAGCCCGTAGCTTCTACCTGCCCTTTGCTCATTGCCAATTGCTCATTGAATTTGGGCGTGCCCCCGAATGCCGCTCGTTATCCGCTCCGGCTTCGGGGTCGGTCCCTTGCGGGGTTCCGTGCCTCGCCCCTGGCTGCGCCAGCACGGGCTCGCCACTGCCCTCCAACGGGTCGGGCACCCACCAGGCACCTCACGCACAGCCTGCCTTCGCCAGCAATCCAGGCCTGAATCGTGGTTTTCCCTTCCAGGCTCCACATGGAACTGTAAACCGTAAACCGCAAACCGTTTTGACGATTCAAAAATATTTCCTATTTTGAAAATAGTCGCTTTTACAAATTTTTAAACCCTCAAAAAACCCTAATTAACGTATGAAAAAACTCTATCTCAGTTTCCTGACGGCAATTCTGTGCCTCGGAATGAACGCCCATGCTCAATCTTCAACCTATTACTGGTCAGACGGAAACAAAGTAAATCTGACCCAGGACCGCAGCTCAGCTGTTATTTACTTCAACGAAAACGCCATGCCTGCCCGCATGGAGGCTCCGGCCAATGCCTCTGTAAAACTATTCGAACACCACTCCCGGGCCCTGATTCAATTCGAATCAGCCCAACCCCAAAACCTGCGCCAACTGACCGACCAACTCGGTATCAGTGCTGCAGACCTCCGTTCCGTCAGCTTTGGCTGGAAACTGGAAGACGGATTTCCCCTCTGGCTCACCCACGAGGTCGTCATTCAGCCCAAAAACAAATCCGACCTGGAATCCCTGCGCAATATCGTGGTTGAATACGGCGGACAATACCTCCGCCAGGATTTCCAGACCCACGTCCTCGACGTGGCCAACATCGACAACGTCATCCCCCTGGCCAATGCCCTGCAGGAATCCGGGTTGGTCGAATGGGCCATTCCCAACATCTACGCAGAAGCCACCCTGTATGCCGATCCCTACTACTCACAGCAATTCCAGATGAATAACACCGGCCAGACCATTGACGGGTTTGCCGGCACCAACGACATGGATTGCAATGCCCCCGAAGCCTGGGCCATCACCCTGGGATCGTCTTCCATCACCGTGGCCGTCATCGACGACGGGGTGGAAGCCCACGAAGACCTCGTCACGGGTACTGGCGCCAGCCGGGTTCTGAGCGGTTATACCCCCGCCAATGGCGGCAATGGCGCTCCCATTGCATCCTCTGCCCACGGCGAGTCCTGTGCAGGTATCATCGCAGCCTCCCACAATAACCTCGGCGTACAGGGCGTGGCCCCCAACGTATATCTCCGCACCGTCAATATCTTTGCCGGGGGAGAAACCACCCAGGACATCGCCAACGGCATCACCTGGGCCAAAAACAACGGCGCCGACGTCATGAGCAATTCCTGGGGTTATACCTCCTGCACTTTTACGGCCTCCAACATCACCAGCGCCATCAGCGACGCGGTGACCAACGGTCGCAGCGGCAAAGGATGTGTGGTCGTATTCGCTTCTGGAAATGGCTACAAAACCTGCGTGGATTATCCTGCCAATCTGAGCACCGTGATTACCGTGGGCGCCTTCGGCAACGACGGTATCAAATCAGATTACAGCAATTCCGGCTCCCAGATGGACCTTTGTGCCCCCTCCAACGACGTCAATGCCTCCGGCTTCCTTTCGGGCGCCGGGGTCAGGACCACCGACCGCATGGGTTCCAACGGGTACAACTCAGGCAATTATAACACAGGCTTCGGCGGCACCTCTGCCGCCACCCCGGTCGTATCGGGCGTGGCCGCCCTCGTGCTGAGTGTCGATCCCAACCTCACCGACGCACAGGTCAAAAACATCCTTTACACCACTGCCAACGACATGGGCACCTCTGGCTTTGACAACCTGTACGGCAACGGCCGGGTCAATGCCTATGGAGCCGTGGTCGCCGCTGGTGGCAGCAGTGGAGGCGGCGGATGTACTTCCACCGTCAGTTCCTTCCCCTATTCCGAAAGCTTTGAGTCGGGCGAAGGCTGGACCCAGGGCTCGGGCGACAACATGGACTGGACCCGCCGAAGCGGCGGTACACCTTCCTCTGGCACCGGCCCTGCCTCGGCTGCCGCAGGTACCTATTACATGTACACCGAGGCTTCCAGCCCCAATTATCCCTCCAAAAATGCCTACTTTGAGTCACCCTGTTTTGATGTTTCCGGGCTTTCCAATCCTGAATTCAGCTTTCAGTACAACATGAACGGAGCCACCATCGGCACCCTGCGCCTGCAGGCCAGCACCAACGGCAGCACCTGGACCACCCTCTGGAGCCTGTCCGGCAACCAGGGAACAGCATGGGCCACCCAAACGGTCAGCCTTAGCAGCTACAGTTCCGAAACCGAACTCAGGTTGCGTTTCTTCGCCACCACGGGCACCAATTACACCGGCGATATCGCCATCGACGATCTCAGCCTCACCGGCGGAAGCGGCGGAGGTGGCTGTTCCCTGAACGAAATGACCCTTACTCTGGTATTGGACAATTATCCCACCGAAACCTCCTGGGAATTACGCAACAGCGGCGGCGGACTGGAAGCCAGTGGCGGCGGATACTCCGTGGCCAATTCGACAGTGGTCGAAACCTTCTGTCTGGGCGACGGATGCTACGATTTCACCATATTTGACTCCTTCGGAGATGGCATCTGCTGTGCGTATGGCAATGGCTCCTGGGACCTCAGCGACGCCAGCGGCTCCCTCGCGTCGGGCGGAAGTTTCACCAGCACCCAAACCGCCAACGTCTGTCTGGGCGGATCGGGTGGAGGCTGTCCCACCATTGACTTCAACAGCTACACCATCACGGCCTACGGCAATGGGCAGGATCTCGGCACTTATGCCATTCAGGACGCAGGGGCAACCCTCTTTATCCAGAATAATGCCTGGAAAGACATTGCCCTCAACTACACTGTGACCGCCAATACGGTGGTGGAATTCGATTTCCGCAGCACCATTGAAGGAGAAATCCACGGGCTGGGCTTCGATACAGATGAGGGGATCAGCAATAACCTGACCTTCCAGGTGCATGGCACCCAGGCCTGGGGCATCCTGAATTATAATAATTACAGTGGCACCGCCTGGACTACTTACACCATTCCGGTAGGAAGCTTCTACACGGGCACCTTTACCAAGCTGTTTTTCGTGGCCGACCACGATGCTTCCCCCTCCAACGGAAATTCGTATTTCCGCAACATCAAAATCTACGAAGGCAGCTGTCCTTCCAGCCTGGCGCCTGCCTACGGGTTGGGTACCCCCATGGAATCTCAACTGGGCACCCAGGCCGAATTTGATCTGGAGCTCTGGCCCTCCCCTGCCTCCGCAGAGCTCTTTGTACGCACGGAAGGCTGGAATGGCCCGCAGCAGGCCACCATCAGCGACCTGAGCGGCAAAGTCATGTGGACTGGCCATGTCTCAGCCCAACAAACCCGCATTGATGTGGGTCACCTGCCGGCTGGCATGTTCCTCTTCCAGGCTCAAAACGCTACGGGAGAGACCCTGACCAAAAAATTCCTCAAAGTTAAATAACACTTTTTGTCCAATCAAAAGCCCCTTTCTGTAATGGAGAGGGGCTTTTTTGTGAAAATCACAAACTGAAATCTAAAATCTGACCATCAAACATCTGAATCAATCCAGAGGTTTAAAGCCGTCATGCGGGAATGTCCCATCCTCGTGTAAGGCCAGGAAATTTCCTGGCCCTGCAATTGGAAACATTTTGTTGTTGACTTCGCCCCTTGCGCCTATCCCCAAACATCTGTAATCTGAAATCTACCCCTCTGATATAACTGGTCTCTTAAAGCCAACGCCCCAAAGGGGCAGGCATGCACTGGCTCTACTGTCTTTTACTAAAATAGCTATACAACTTTCGCAACCTTGAAAGTGATGGCAAAATCAAAAAGTAATTCAAATTCTAAAAAAGATTTAAGTGTTCAACATCGAAAGTCGCCTGCTGTTAAGCGAATGATTGTTGAGTTGGTAGATTCAGGTAAAATGACTGGCATTGAGGCATCCCAAAAATACGGGGTCAGTACGTATGCAATTCAGCAGTGGCGTTCTGTGGTCGCTGCGGGACGTAGCCTGGTTACTCGGCAATACGACAAAGCTCTCAAGCTGCGGATAATTCATGAGATTAATTCTGGTTTGTTGACTATTGAAGAGGCTGTTAAGAAGTACGATATCAACTATGTGCAAGTAATTCACCGTTGGATGAAAGCAGCGGAGTTATCATCTTGTTCCCCTATGTCAAAACCGTCCCAAACAGGCAGTGAGAAGCCTGAAACAGAATCCTTGGAATCCGAGAACGCACGTTTGCGCAAAGAACTTGAAGATGCCAAACTAAGAGTTCTGGGCCTTGAGTCCCTAATTGAAGTGGCTGAGGAGGAGCTTGAGATAAAAATCAGAAAAAAGTCTGGTACCAAACAGTTGAAAAAATGAAAGAGCGTTACTCCCAGCTCTCCATAGAGAGATTGTGTGGACTGTTTGGTAAAAGTCGCCTGGCATATTATGACCGAAATAGGCGCAAAAATGCACAAATCAAAGATTACACCTTGGTTCTTGAAATGGTACGGCTAATTCGCAAGGACCAACCCCGGATTGGCACCCCGAAGTTGCATCACATGCTGAAAACTAAGCTCGAATTAGAAGGCATCAAAATGGGACGAGATGGTTTACATGCTCTATTGGCCTCATACCAGATGACGGTTCGCCCTCTGAGGCGATATCGTCCCAAGACAACCTGGAGCGACCACTGGATGCGAAAGTGGCCCAACCAGATTAAAGACTTCCAAACGAACGGCCCCAATCAATTATGGGTGTCTGACATCACTTACATCAGGCTTAAAGGTGATTTTTGTTTTCTCTTCCTTATCACAGATGCTTACTCGCACAAAATTGTAGGTTGGGCATTGGAGATGACCATGGGCCATGAAGGGGCTATTACGGCTTTAAAAATGGCGCTAAATCAGTGGAAGGACCGCAAGGATTGCTTGATCCATCATTCAGATCGTGGGTCCCAGTATTGTTGTGACAACTACGTTAAAACGCTTCAGGCAGCCGGGATCTCTGTCAGTATGACCCAAAGCGGTGATCCACGCGAAAACGCAGTTGCAGAAAGGGTAAATGGCATCCTAAAGGTTGAAATGGGGTTGAACGTTAAATTCGAAACTCTCATTGGAGCAAAGCGGGCATCGGGGCGCAAAATCGACATTTACAACCATGATCGGCCCCACCTGAGTTGCGATATGATGGCTCCTGCCGAAGCCCACCAAACCTCGGGCCCTCTAAAAAAACGATGGAAAAATACGCGCACAAGAAACCAGCGAAAGGAGGCGCAGGAAAAAACCACAGGATCAGTGGCTCTGCCCGCGGGCAGAGCCACTGATCCTGAAGTCCCTGTATAGCTATTTTAGTAAGAGGGATTTTAAGTGTTTAGCTATTCCAGTAATAGGAAATAAAAATGTATAGTTATATTAGTGTTAAACAAGAAGGTTGTATAGTTATTTTAGGGAAGGACATACAAAACAATAATTCCCTCCTATCCATCCCCAAACATCTAAAATCTACCCCTCTGATATAACTGGTCTCTTAAAGCCAACGCCCCAAAGGGGCAGGCATGCACTGGCTCTACAAAACAATAATTCCCTCCTATCAATCCCCAAACATCTAAAATCTACCCCTCTGACATAACTGGTCTCTTAAAGCCAACGCATGCACTGGCTCTACAAAACAATAATTCCCTCCTATCCATCCCCAAACATCTAAAATCTAAAATCTCCCCCTCTGTCATCTATCAAAAACTACCTTCGTTCAATCCCCAGATGCAGAATCCGTCCCCCCGTCAGGTTGACGGGTGAGGTACTTTTCCCGATCACAATCCCCGATTCGGGGGCTTTATAATCCCGGATCTTGTCCCCGAAGATGTCGGTCTGGGAGGCGATATGCTGACCTTTTTGCACCCGCTCCCCTACCTGCACGGGAATGGTCAGCAGACCGCCGCACTCAGTATAAATCCAGTAGGAGCTTTTGCAGATCACGGGCGGGGTGGTGGGCTTTTCAATCTCCCCTTCCAGCATGCCCAGAAAAACCATGGCATTATTGAGGCCGGTAATACCCGAGCGGATCATGCCCCGCTGAAAGGTATTGGGGTTGCCCACTTCCAGGGTAATGGCCGGAATATCCAGTTCCTCGGCCGCGCCCCGGAGAGTACCATCCGACGGGGGATTGTGGACGATGATCTGGGCATTCTGCAACAAAGCCAGATCCCGGGTCACTTCCTCCTCCATATCTGCCCGGATATAATAGGAATTCACCCGCCCTTCGCTGGCGGTATGGAGGTCCAGCATATAATCGAACTGGGTGACGATGTTGTGAAAAAAATTATGGGCAAACACCTGGCTGACCGTGCCTTTGGACTTGCCCGGCATGATGTGATTGAGGTCCACCCCGTCCACATAGCGGCGGTTTTGCTGGGTAAAACCCGGCACATTCACCACGGGCACCCCCAGCACCGTTCCCGAAACCTGATCGTCCCCGATTTCCTTAAACAGGCGCTGAATGACCGGGATTCCGTTCAGTTCGTTGCCGTGAATAGCAGCTGTGATCCCCAATACAGGGCCATCCTTGCGCCCCCGTCCAATCAGTAACGGAATAGAAATGGGCCGTCCCATGGAATCGGTCACCACATCAAACCATACCTTATGGAGTTTTCCCCGTTCGTAATCTTCCAGATTCAGTTCCTGTATGTGTTTTTTGTCCATAATAGTTCTTTACAATGGGTGATAAACCGTTCTGCAAACATGCGGTTGAGCGGTTTTCCCGATTTTTTTTCAGAAGGATCAATCCCGCCAATGCTGAGGGTATTTACCTCGGATACCACCCGGCGCCCGTCGTCATTGACCAGGGTATCGAGGCCATAATAAAAGATACCTTCCCGCCGCAATTCAGGGTCCAGTTCACGGATAATTTCCAGTTCGCGGTCATCGGGTGGAGCAGGATGATCTGAGCCGCCCTGGGCGATATTGCAAAGCCAGCTGCCGGGTGCAGGCAACCTCACTGAGGAAAGCAGCACCTCTCCTCCCACCACCAAAATCCGTTTATCCCCCTGACTGACGTTGCGGAGGAATTTCATAGCCAGATAGGGCTGGGGGGCATTTTCCCAGGTTTTGGCAAAGGCCTCCCACGGCATTTTCTCTCCCTCCAATTCCACCATACCGTTTTCCGCCCTTACAATTCCCTTTCCTCCAAATTCTTCCAACGGTTTGAGCACACAGGGAAAGCGGGCTGCAAATGCTTCCATCTCTTCAAGATTCGTCACCAATGCCGTGGGTGCAGTCAGCTGCGGGAAATTTACCAGCCAGGCCTTATTCCCGGTTTTCTCGATTCCTGATGGCCGGTTCACAATCTGATTTTCCGGAAAATTCCGACTCAGAAAGGGAAAGAAGACCGTGGGAATGGGGCGTGGCAGGCGCAAAAAGATAATGTCGAATTCAGAGAGGACAATTGGGACCGACCGCTCTGCAAAAAACTGTCCCGCAGGGAAACCAAATCCCTCAAAATACGGCAGCGCCAGCAGATTTTCAGCCGATTCTCCCTGAAAAAAAGCCTGATTCCGCTGGTCGCCCCGGGTTGCAATCCACAATTCAGCAACCTCAGGCTGGCCGGCCAGGGCCGTCGCCAGACCATAAACAGAGTTGTGCACGGAATGGCCCGTGTGGTCGGTCAGGATCAGGATTTTCATTCCACAAATATTTCCCCGATCAGGGTATCATCGTCGTTGAGGGACTGAAACAGTTTTTTCCGGAATTTTCCTTTGGAATTGATCAGGGTCTGGGCCATGTTGTCGATGGCGATCATGGACAGGACAGCCTGAATATAGGCCTCAATCAGGTCGTCCACCCCGATGCCAATCTTATTGAAATCGCGGCGGTCCATAAGTAGCAGACGATTGGTGTCGCTGCCCCAGGTGCCGTCTTCCTTTTTGATGGAAAGGTTGGTACCCAGCATGTCCCAGGAGGATACGCCCGGCGGAATCTCGTTCAGCAGGGGGTCGCGGGCCCGGCGGGAATAGACGCATAGCGGCTTGATCCCGTTGCTGGTCGCACTGACCATCATGCGCAGGTCGTTGACGTAGGTGAAGCCGCGGGTGCTCGGGATGGTGCCCACATGAAATAGCTTTCCCGTGGTGCCTTTGGAGCTCCAGAGGTAATTCCCGATCAGACTTTGTACGATAAACTGATCGTACTCGAAGGTCTCACCCATAAAGGCCTGCAATTCGGCCTCGTTGAGAATGGTGTAAACTCCCTGTCCGGCATTGCTGTAGGGCACTTTCACCACGGCGTGACCACCCATTTTCTTTACCCATGACGGCACTTCGGCCTTGCACACATCCCAGATGGTTTCGGGCAGATTGATCTGCAGGCCCGTGCCTTTCAGTTCTGCATTATAGATTTCGTAGGCTTTGGCGGCCACCATTTTATTTCGCCCCCCGGCGATGCAGGCCAGCACAGGATTGAGAATGGTGGTTTTGCTGTGAATGGGAATGCGGTTCCAGGGCTTTTGGGTCACATAGCGAAAGGCCGCCCGGATGGGAATCCAGTTGCCTGCGTATGTTTTGAGCATCAAAACTCCGTCGTCGTAACGCAGATAGTGCTCATAATTGCTTTTGGGGAAGTAAATGTAATACACTTCCTCTTTCAGTACCTCGGCAATAGTGGCGGCATAACCCGAGGCTTCCATGGGATTTTTGTCGTAAAGCACGGCCATGGCGCCTTCCTGCATCTGCCGCTTGCCCTTCATGTGGGGCACAAAGGTACGCTCGATGAGCTTGCGGTAGCCGCCCAGTTCGTCGTGGTCGTCGAAAAGGGGCATGGATTTCTGCCCGGAAGGGCAGGAATTATTCTCAATGACCACCATCTGGCGTTTGCCTCTCTCGGTGGTGACATTGATCAGATCGGCCCCGGCCCAGCGGAAGTATTTCGGGCTCTGGTTGAGGATTTGGTGCAGTAATCCGCGCTCTACAATGGGGTGCAGGTGGCAATAGCGCTCAACCATCCTTTCCTGGGAAAGGTTCAAAAAAAAGGCAACCATCGGATGAATTGTGGCATTCAGAGCCTTGGCATACCAGTGATTTTCGGGCTCAAACGAGCCCGGTTTTACGATGGAATAGTATTCTTCCATTTAAATGGAGGAGAATCAAAATTCATCGTATTTTTCTTCGTATTCCTCCCTTACCTCGTCTCTGAGGTTACCATCGTCATCATAGTCCTCATCATCCTCGATGATTTCGCGGGCAATCTGACGGGTCATTCGAACCAGTAAATAACGGTCTTCAGTTTCAAAAGGCAATGCACTGACCTTCTGCCCATGCTGATTGGTATAGGAGATCAGGTAATCCTCGAATCCGAATGGATATGCCAACTTGATCTGCTCTACAGTGGCTTCATCCAGCTTTTCGTAGTCTTTTACAACCCTCGGTTTATTCATTTCACCAATTTAATAGATACGCAAATATTAAAGGTGCCACAATGGTGGCGTCAGACTCAACGATAAACTTTGGTGTATCAATTGAGAGTTTACCCCAGGTGATTTTCTCATTCGGAACTGCGCCCGAATAAGATCCATAGCTGGTGGTGGAGTCACTTATCTGGCAAAAATAAGACCACATGGGGGTTTCTTCCAGTCCAAGATCCTGGTGGAGCATAGGCACCACGCAAATGGGGAAGTCGCCGGCAATGCCGCCTCCAATCTGGAAGAAGCCAATGCCTTTGTCTGCCGCATTATGGCGATACCAATCCGCCAGGAACATCATATATTCTATGCCTGATTTCAAAATTCCGGGTTTGAACAGCTTCTCCATGCAGTGAGAGGCAAAGAAGTTTCCACATGTTGAATCTTCCCAGCCGGGCACAATGATGGGGAGGCCTTTCTCGGCAGCGGCCAGCAGCCAGCTGTCTTTGGGATCGATCTGGTATTTTTCCTTCAGTTCACCGCTGAGCAGGATTTGGTAGAAAAATTCATGGGGAAAAAAGCGCTCTCCATTGCGGTCGGCCCGGGTCCAGGCGTCGATGAGGTTGCGCTCAATGTTGCGCATGGCTTCCTCCTCGGGGATACAGGTATCCGTGACCCGGTTGAAGTGGTGTTCGAGCAGGTCCTGCTCCTCGGCCGGGGATAGGTCGCGGTAGTGGGGAATGCGCTTATAATGATTGTGCGCAACCAGGTTGAAGACATCTTCTTCCAGGTTGGCGCCCGTGCAGGAAATGATGTGCACTTTGTCCTGGCGGATCATTTCCGCCAGTGATTTGCCCAGCTCAGCCGTACTCATGGCGCCAGCCAGGGTAATCATCATCTTATGGCCCGTTTCGAGCTGATGCTCGTAGCCTTTGGCAGCATCCACCAGGGCAGCTGCATTAAAATGCTTATAGTGATGGGTTATAAATTGCGATATGGGTCCCTTTTGCATCATTTCAAACAGAATTTATAAGACAACATTTTATAATAAAGCTTGGCCGCCAGAAATTGAGGGGCCTTCAATCCCTTGATGGGAGCCAATTCAACCAGATCAAACCCTACTACGTTCCTTTGCTCAAATACTTTTCTCAAAAAGGTGATCGTGGTGTACCAATCCAGTCCGCCGGGTTCGGGAGTGCCCGTGGCCGGCATGATCGACGGATCAAATGCATCCAGATCAAAAGTAATATACACTTTCCCGGTCATTTTTGCGATAGCTTCTTCCATCCAAACGGTATTTCCATGGATTTGGTGCGCAAAAAAACATTTATCGCGGTCCAGGTGCTCATTTTCGGAGATGTCCATGCTGCGGATGCCCACCTGAATCAGGTTGCAGTTTTTGCTGGCGTCATAGACGGCGCAGGCATGGTTGTAGGGAGTGCCGTGAAACTCGGGCCGCAGGTCTGTGTGGGCATCGATCTGGAGTACAGTCAGGTCTTCAAAATGCTCGTAATGCGCCTTGATGATCCCGATACTGACCGAATGCTCGCCCCCAAAAAAGGTGAGAAATTTATTTTCCTTCAGCAGCTTTTGAGTGGAGGCATAGACCGCTTCGTACATGTGTTCGGCAGAACGGTCCTCGGTAATGGCCGGCAGTACGTGAACCCCGTGGGTGTAAACCTCAGAATCGGTCTCGATGTCGTACAGTTCCATGTTGGCGGCCGCATCCATGAAGGCGTCAAAGCCCTGGTCGGCACCTTTGCCCCAGGTGCTGGTTCCGTCAAAGGGAATGTGCTGGAGGTAGATTTTCGCCGTTTCTTTGCGGCCAAATTCTTCCTCAACTCCGGCAAATGTTTCAGGAAGCTTCATCTTCTTGTTCTTGTTCTTGTGCTTGTTCTTGTGCAGGCTTGGTATTATAACCTAAAATTTCGAGCATTTCATCCACCGTCTGCTCTTTGCGGTAAAGTCGGTCCACAAAATTTCCCTTTTCGTCGCGGTCGATGATCACGTGCTTGGGCGAGGGAATCAGACAGTGCTTGATGCCGCCGTATCCGCTGATTGCATCCTGGTAAGCACCCGTGTGGAAGAAACCCAGATACAAGGGCTCGGGCTCCTTGTCGCTGTACACAGGCAGGTGCAACTGCTGGTTCATGTCCTCTGAGTTGTAATAGTCAGAGTGGTCGCAGCTGATGCCGCCAATGTTAATGCGGGTATATTCATTTTCCCACTTATTGATGGGCAGGAGAATGTATTTTTCGGCCAGGGACCAGGCGTCGGGAATGGTATTCATGAGACTGTTGTCGATCATGTACCAGAGCTCGGCGTCGTTTTGTTGTTTTTGTTCGAGCACGGAGAAAATGATGGCCCCGCTCTCACCTACGGTGTATTTGCCAAATTCAGTGAAAATATCGGGTTCTTCCACCCCTTCTTCGCGGCAAACCGCAGCAATATTGCTCACGATCTCGTTGATCATGTACTCATAATCGTACTCAAAGCCCAGGTTGTTGCGAATCGGGAATCCGCCGCCCAGGTTGATGGAGCGCAGGCTGGGGCTTTCTTTTTTGAGCTGCACAAACAGCTTCATGGCTTTCTGGAATTCACCCCAGTAATACATGCTGTCCTTGATGCCTGAATCCACGAAGAAGTGGAGCATTTTCAGGGTCAGGGATTTTTCGCCTTCAATCTCCTTTTTGTAGAAATCCATGATCTCTGAAGGACGGATGCCGAGGCGGGAGGTATAGTATGCTGACTGGGGCTCCTCGTCGATGGCCATGCGTATGCCAATCTTGAGACCGTTTTTCAGCTTGCGGGCATAAGCTTTGACCCGGGCAATTTCCTTGGTCGAATCCAGCACCACAATGGAGTTTTTGAAGCCTTCTTTGTTGAGCTTGATGATCTTGGACAGGTAATTTTCGGTCTTGTAACCGTTGTGCACGATGATGGTGGATTTTTCCAGCACCCCTTCTTCGTACAGGCTCCAGATCAGGTCAATATCAAAGGAAGAGGAAGTTTCGAGGTGAACTCCTTCTTTGATGGCCGTCTTGATGACGTGGGCAAAATGGCAACACTTGGTGACGTAGCAATAGTAATAATCACCTTTATATTTATTCTTCTTTCGGGCGCGGTTGAATAGGTTTTTGGACTTTTTGATCTGGTCTGAAATGCGGGGCAGATACATCAGACGAAAGGGAGTGCCGTATTTTTCAATCAGGTATTTGATCGAAATACCGTGAAAGGAGAGGAAACCATCCCGAAGATCAAACCCTTCCTGGGGAAAATAATAAGTTTGTTCTATGAGATTGAAATAGGTATTTTTCATTTAACCCTTTAAAGCATAAAGCCAATTTTAAGTTCGGCGTAAATAAAAGCGAAAAGTTTGATAAAATGTTAAGCACGGGAAAAAAAATTTAAATTTTTGTCTTCCAGCCTTCAGGATTGGCCTTAGTTGGTTAAAAAGGGCAATTTTCCGCGAAAATTTTTCACTCAATGTACCACAATCCCGTGCCTCGAAAGCAGCCCGGGCAGGCCGGTCAGCGAAAATTTAGCGCCTTTCAGGCGGTTGCCTTCGGGATCAATGCGGAAATTTTCCGCCGTGCGAAAGTCGGCCTTCTCCAGATCCGTCCGCTCGAATATGGCACTCAGCAGGTCGCAGTGGTCAAAATCTGACCCGTTGAGCAGGGCCTGGGAAAAGTCCACGCTTTGCAGGCGGCAGTTTTTGAATCGGGTTCCTTTCATTTTGCGCCCGTGAAAGGAGGAAAAGTCCAGGTTGCAGGTTTCAAATTCCACTTCAAAGATGAAATTATTACAAATACTGAAATCCACGCCCGTGAGGCGGCAATCTTTGAATTTCACTCCCTTTATGCCCGCATCCAGCAATTTCACCAGAGTCAGATCGCATTCCACAAACTCGCATTCCGTAAAATTGGCACTGGTGAGATTGGCCTTGCCCAATCTGCATTTGACAAAGGTGCACTGGTCAAACTCCTTGCCGGCCAGGCTGCCGCCCTCCAGGTCGAGGTCGCGAAAGGTTTCATCTTCAAATTGTCGGGCTTCCAGCATGTTTTACTTCATTTCAAGGGGTTTTTCATTATCACTGGTGATGCGTTCGATCAGCAATTTGCGGGGATCAATCACCACCCGTTTGGGTTCGCGGTCCACGGTCAGGTCCAGTTCAAAGGCAGGCTGATTAAACTTCACCTTTTTCAGCAGGATGGCATCTTCCAGATCGCGGTCGGCAAAGACGCCCACCTCCACCCAGTCGTTGATGGGCACCACGGTTTCGTTGCCAATGGTATCCGCCTTTACCTTTTCAGATTCGATTTGGAGGTGCACGTTGTACTGTCCCTCGCCAGTTTGGGTCAGTTCAGCCTCCTTCAGACGGTGATCGTAGAGGGTGATTTCCTTAAACCAGTCGTCGATCAGGTATTTGAAGGTATCGGGAACCTGAGGCTCCAGACAGGTCAGAAAGTCCTGCGAAGTGGGATAAGGCGGCTCCTGATAACGGTATTGCTCCAAAAAGTCGTGCAGGGCCTGATTCACCCTGTCCTCCCCGATATAATCCTGCAGGGCATACATGATGACCGAGCCTTTGCCATAATGGATGTGGTCCTGATTTTCCACCAGATAAAGGGGGCGCTCATTTTCCACTTCGCGTTTGCGGCCATTCAGGTAACGATTCATGTCGTATTTGAGGAATTCCTTCATTTCCAGGTCGGTTTTTTGCTGGTGCATGACCATGAGTGAAGAGTACTCGGCAAAGCTCTCGCTGAGCAGGGTGGCTCCCTGCATATTGGCCCCGATCACCTGGTGGGCCCACCACTGGTGGCCCATTTCGTGGGCAATAACCGCATTGACTACGTTATTCTCAGTGGTATCTTCCAGATTCACCACAAACCCAAAGGCCTCTGAGTAAGGCATGGTACCCGGAAAAGCCTGGGCAAAAGTGGAATAACGGGGAAACTCGATGATGCGGGCCTGCTGGTGAAAATAGGGACCAAAATTTTCCGTGAAGTAGGCCATCGACATTTCCAGGGCATCCAGCATCATTTCTATGTTGACCCCATGCTTGGCATCGTAGTAGATTTCCAGGTCAATGCCCTTCCACTTGCGGCGGGCCACTTCGAAACGGGCTGAGATAAAGGAGCAAAAAAACTGGGAGGGATGATCCACTTTATAATGGTAGTGATTGCGTCCCTCTTCCTGCCATTCCTTCAGCAGGGAGCCGGGCGCCACCGCGATCTGATCACCTGAGGTGGAAATGAAGGTTTCCAGATTGACCCAGTCGGCCAGGCCGTTGGTCAGGTAATTATTCATGCAAAGGTCTGTGCAGGGGCTCTGCAACCGCGGCATGCGGACCTTGGGCTCCAGATTGTACTTGCGACGGGTATTTTTATCCGCGATTTCCCTCCGCTCCTGGTAGCCCAGGGCGGGCAGGATGTCCATGCTGTTGATAAAGGTGCCGTTTGCGGCAATGTAGGGATTGCCCACCTCGTTCTCAAAACCCCGGGTGAGGTAGGCCGTTTCGACCACCACATCCATCGTATCGCCGGGCTGCATGGGTTGGGAAAGGGTGTAAATCCGGTAATTGAGCACGGTGTCGTTGAGGGTCAGGCTGGCGCCGGGAATCATGATTTTGGGGTGCCAGTCGGGATCGGGGGAGAAATGTATTTCCTGTATGGCTGCGCCCGAGCGATTCACCAGGCGGATTTCAGATTTTACCTTCACATCCCGGTCCTGGGGATAAATATCCAGATTGAAGCGCACATCCGTGATCTTGGGCAGGGGCAGCTTTTCGTATTTCTTATAGGTCTTCTCATACTCTGCGTTCCTTTTCTCCTGCTGATCCGAGGTGGTGAATTTATTGAGGACAAGGGTATTATAATACACAAATGCCGCCACCCCGATCCAGACCACCAAAGTGCCGCCCATTAGCAGGGCATACCTGCCCCGCAGGTTTTTCAGGGCCGTCTTAAACCTTACTTTCAGAGTCAGATTGGTGCCGCGGGTCCAAAGCAATCCGGCAGCCAGCAGGGCCAGCACCCCGATCAGTCCCCAGTACACATCAAACCAGAGCGCCCCGGTCACCCCTGCCCCAAATCCATTCATGTCGGAATATTGCAGCGAAGGTCCGTCCCCGATGGCCAGCATATTGCTGGCGAAATCCAGCACCCCGAGGGCAATTTCC
This sequence comes from Bacteroidia bacterium, assembly GCA_020635905.1. GTDB lineage: Bacteria > Bacteroidota > Bacteroidia > J057 > JADKCL01 > JACJYV01. The sequence goes on along the minus strand of JACJYV010000011.1, from coordinate 30,835 downwards.
CAGAAGATCAGCAGGGCTACTGAGACAAAGTAGGCAATGTATTTGCTGTTGACCAGCACCTGAATGAAGACAAAAATCGCACTCCAGATGAAGTAACTGAAGAAGGATTTGAGGAAAAAATCGCTGAGGTACACATTGAGTTCCAGGTTGAAATAGCCACTCAGTACCTGATACAGGATACAGCAAAGAATGGCAAAGAGGTGGAGCAGCATGCCCACGCTGAAAAGTGAAAGGGTTCGCCCCACGAGAGAGGCCGCCGAGCCGTGGGGAGTTGCATCAATAACCTCCTGGATGTGTTTTTCCCGGTCGCGCCACACCAGTTCGCCGCTGAAAAAGATCAGGATAATGAGTACAAACAGGCCCGAGAGCGCCCCGATCTGGTCCACCATTTTGTAGGTAACTGGGTAGGATTGCAGACCAAAATACTCAAATCCATTTATCAGGTTGACGAAGATGAGGAGGGACAGGAAGATGAAGATGACCACAAAGGTGGTGCTGCGCACGATGCTCAGAAAATTGACTTTGAAAAAGCTGAAAAACTGAGCCAGACTGGTGGAAAATCCAAATTGCTGCTTCAGGGCGCGGTTCAGGGCTGCTGGCCTGGGAGCCGCTTTTTCTGCTTTGACCTTGCCCGCCTTGCGCATGGAGGGGGCAAAGGAGAAGGTGAAGTAATTGATGCCCAGAATTACCGCCCCCGCCGCCATCCAGATGAGGCGGTTGATCAGCAGCAATCCATGAAAGCCGGGACTGACCGTATTCTGCTCAATGGGAGTAAAATACTTGGTTTCGATGCGGTAGGTGCGGTTGCCAAATATATCGGTCAGGGCGGCCACGGTTTCGTTGTCGAGGTCGGAAATCAGCGCGCCCGAGGCAATGTAGCCAATGATGATCAGGAGGGTGCCCAGAAAGGAGATGACCGAACTGCGGAAACGGTTGGCCAGGGCAAACAGCACCGTGCCGGCAAAAAACATATTGGGCAGCACAAAGAGCAGGTAGGTATTGACAAAGGTTTCCAGGTAAAATGGCCCGAAACGCTCCTCCCCTATCCAGCCAAAGGTAGGTGCAGCCCAGGTTCCGGCAATCACCCCCACATAGACCCCCAGCATGGGCACAGTGCTCAAAAACCAGGCCCCGAAGAAGCGGCCAAAGAAATAGGCACCCTTACGGATGGGCGTGCTGAAAAGGATTTCATGAAAGTTATTGTCAAAATCCCGCAGGGCGGCATTATTGATAAAGGCAGTGGTAAAGAGCAGTCCGATCAGGGTGAAGGTACCCACGATGGTGGTGATGACCCCGGGCGCATTGCGGAATACGTTGCCGATTTCGGCCCCGAGCACCACGCTGTCTGAGCAGGTGGCCGCGAAGGTAAAAATGGCCACAATACCCATGAACAGCCAGACCATAGGTCGTCTGAGTCCGCGGGTGATTTCGAGCAGAAAGAATTCTTTGAACATAGGAGGGGGTGATCAGGCAGTGACAGGATTGTGGGTACGGGTAAAGAATACGTCTTCCAGGTTGGGGGCTACCTGCACAAAGCCTTCGCCCGGCTGAGCTTCGCTCAGCACGTGGATCACGGGTTTGCCCGCCACCATCTTGTCCGAGATCACCCGGTAGGTGCTGCGATAGCTTTCGAGTTCGCTGCGCTCGATGGCCCGCATCCAGACCTGTCCGGCCAGTTGGTCCATGGCGGCCTGGGGAGTGCCGTGATACACGATCTGGCCCCGGGCCATCACGGCCATCTGGGTGCAGAGTTCGCGCACATCGTCCACGATGTGGGTGGAGAGGATTACGATCACCTCCTCGCCCACGTCGGCCAGCAGGTTGTGAAAGCGGTTGCGCTCACCCGGATCGAGCCCCGCAGTGGGTTCGTCCACGATGATGAGTTTGGGGTTACCAATCAGGGCCTGGGCAATGCCAATGCGCTGCTTCATCCCGCCGGAAAAGCCCTTCACACTTTTGCTGCGTTTGTCGTAGAGGTTGACCCGGTCCAGCAGGCTGGCCACCAGTTCGCGCCGCTCTTTTTTGTGGGCAAATCCCTTCAGTACGGCCACATGGTCGAGCAATTGCTCGGCGGTGATGCGCGGATACACGCCAAATTCCTGGGGCAGATAGCCCAGGGTTTTGCGCAGTTCGAGGGGATTATTCAGGATGTCGATTTCGTTGAGGAAGGCGCTGCCCGAATCGGCCTGCTGCAGGGTGGCCAGGGTACGCATGAGGGAGGATTTACCCGCTCCGTTGGGCCCCAGCAGGCCAAACATTCCGTTTCCGATTTCCAGGGTGACATTGTCGAGCGCACACACGCCGTTGGGATAGGTTTTGTTCAATCCCGAAATTTTCAAAGTGGCCATGAATTAATTTTGAAGGTACAGGGTCATAAAAATACGCCTTTGCTTACGGCAATCCAAAAATTGGAGTTGGGCGCAGGGGAGGAAATAGCACGAAATTATAAGGGGACCTCTAAAAACTTCGAATCTCTGCCTTGGACTGGGTTCAATAGACAATTGGCAAGTAACAATTATCAAATAACCAATTGCGCTTTCTTCACCTGCGTCCACCCTAATGTTGCCCGTACCCAAGGGTACCCGGATGCTTTAGCCGAACCTAAGGGGTTCGAAGGTAGTCCCGGAGGGACGCCACATTTGTAGCCTGGGGCGTGAGCCCAGGGTATGACCGCATGGTGAAATGAGCACCGTAGGGGCGGCACATGACCCGCTTAGTGGGCTCAAAGGTGTTGGTGCCGCCCCGCTGGGGCTCAACGGCTTTCACCTTCATTAACCCGGGGCTTACACCCCGGGCTACTCATTTTTCGCCCCTTTGGGGCTGCGCTATCACTCCCAAAATCTGCCCTTATCACATGTTAAAGCCCATTTTTCCAGTTTGATTATTTTCCCTCTAACCAAATTCGAATCAACTGACAAAATGGAAAGTGTCCCGTTTGGCTGCTAACTCAGGTGTGTACAGTTTGGGACAATCTGTCCTATAAAAAATGCAAAAGACCCAAAAAACCAGGACTTTTTCAGAAAGAACTATTCTTTTAATAACTTCCCTGAAGCAAGTCCCCCGTCCCAATTGGTCAATTTATAAAAGTACATCCCTGGACTCAAGCCCAAGGGGCGGACCTGGAATTTATCAGATATGGGAATTTTTTGTTGGAAAACCTGGCGACCTTTGAGATCAAATAAGATAAATTGCAATCCTTGGCTATTGAGAAACTCCGTTCCCGGAAGAATCGTAAATTGATCCGAAAAAGGATTGGGGTAGACCTGCGTTTCTGAAGCGTGAAATTCGGGAAACTGGAAAATGGGAGTATTGGTACAAATGGAGGAAAATGCAAAAGGTTTAGCTCCAAGATCATTTGAATAAGAAAAAATCTCAATCCCACGCCTCATAAAGCCACCTCTTTGATGGGGTGCCGGGGCATAAAGCTTACCCATGGTAAGGCTCGAATCGGAGCAACCTGAATTTCCAAGGGAATCTGTTTTTAAGATCCACCCCCTGTCCAGGCTGTCGGGGCCTGAAACCCAACCCACAACCATTAGCCCGCCATCATCCGTAGCGATCATATCGTTTCCATGGACATTGGAATCGCCATAAATACTTGCCCAAAGGATCTCCCCGTCTTCGTCCAGTTTCACTATTGCTGCCCGCGTCTGGTCGATCGTTTCTCTGTAGGTTCCTGTCACGGCAATATTCCCATCGCCCATTTGCACCATCGATTCGGGCGCAAACCCAAACCCCAGGGTGATGTACCGTTTAGACCAAATCGTATCTCCCATTGCACTTAACTTGCTAAGAATCATGTTGTAAGGGCCAGGATATGCCCCTGTAGGGGAACAGGCAATCAGGGAGGAATCATCTAATTGGATAATGCCCAAGTAATTCACCCCAAGCGAAAAGGTATTTGTAAAGGTCCATAGGGTATCGCCCTGAGAATTAAACTGTGCAATCAAGCCATTCGACATCGGTGAACCAACCCATGTTCCTCCTGCCACAAAATAATCCCCAGATTTCCCAACAATTACCTGGTTAGCCCATGCAAAACCGAATATCGGGCTCAAAACGGACTTGTACCACTTAGACCAAAGGCTATCGCCGTTGCTATCATACTTTATCATGGCCAAGCCAGGCCTCGTACTTTGAGCGCTAATCCCAGATTCAGCAAAAAGGATACAACTATCTGAAGTAATTGTTACCCCAACATGATCACTAAAGTGCCACTGCTCTATATAGCGGTTCCAATTTACATTCCCGGAAGAGTCTGTATGGATCAAAAACACGTTGTGCACCCCCCCAACTTGTTGGGGATTCCACTTTTGCCCTCCCATTAGGATATTTCCATCTGTATTTTTAGCTATTGACAAAATCCTATGCCTAACGGAGTCCTGGTATTCCCGTGCCCAAACCACCGAGCCGTCCTGCCCGATCTTTAATAGCAGTCCAGGTGATTCATCAATTTGGTTGGTATTGCCGTTTCCTCCAACAAGGAAATGGTTTTCATCATATTGAGTAATGCAATAAAACTGTGTATTGGCCTCGTAAGAGATCTGGAACATAGTTTGCCCATGTAGGAATGATCCCACGAAAATCAGGAGAGAAACCAGAATAGAAAATGCCTTCATTGCTTTGTCAATTTGCAGAAATGAGAGAATATGGATTATGGATGTAGAAATGTGGGGGATTCCATATTTTTTGAAGTGATTTGGGCGTGTCTCCCACCCCGTAGGAAACAACCCTGTCGTTTCCAGCGACAAAATCGCTCACCGCTACACCCATCCCAACAAACCCATCAACCCCGGCAAGGCCGATTACAAACTAATTCTTCCAAGATGACTTTGTGGAGGTATGGCCCAAGGGGATGGTCAAGAAGCCCAAATAAAGCTATTACGTGATGGCTTCCCTATGCAAAACCCAGGAATTTATGGCGGATAGTTTTGGGAGGGAGAATTTGGAATCTACCAATATTTCTACCAGCCTATTTGGACTTTTGTTAAACTTGTTTTTTCATTTTCTATGCTTTATCCTCGCATATAATCAAGTATGACAAAGATTGAATCCTCATTTAGGAGATTTCCATATCCATTTTTTCCTGGTATTTAATACTGTATATTTCATTCTGGGACCCGAAGCTATCCAATTTAACATCAGAGGCAATTTTGTTTAAACCCTCTACTTTCCACCTTTTGAGTGCAAAGTTGATCATTTTTTCTTCCCTTGTATCCAGAAACCTTTGATACACATTATACTTAAATCGCCACGTCCTTCTTGACCATTTATTTTCAACCCATTCACTATCCCAAGCATCATTAAACCATTGTTTGAGTTCCCTGATCATCAGGGTATTCGGATCATTCTTTCGGTCTGCCCAATATTCCTCAACCTTAATTTCGGGAGAATGATTACTCACTTTAATATTTTGGATTTCCTTAAGCAAAAGGAAATTTCCAAGCCGTCTTTTGTTTACATCCCTATCTTTTGAATCATTAATGACCTCAAAGTCAGAGACGGCCCAAATATGTTCCTTATGAAAGAAATCATTGGGGCTTTCTGGGTTTCGGGGAGTCAATGCTCGTGAGATATCAAAACTCTCCTTAACTTCTTCCCTCAAATATTCTTCATAACTTGCAAGGAAAAATTTCAACCCACTCCAATGGTAATAATCCCCGGCCTCATCCTTATCCAAGGTAAGGTACTGGACAAAACTTTTATCATTTGCCCTTTCGTCCACAAAGTTTATCAATACAGTCTTCAACCATTCAAAATTTACCGTTCCTCCCCAATCATCAACCTGTTGCCATTTATTGAAAACCATCCACGCAACCCAAAAAAGGTTTCCCTGACCGGAATCAGACCTTCCTGCTATTCCCGTCCCATAAAACCTGAAATTGAGCTTTTCTATAAGTTCAAATAATTCCGTCCTCTCCTGTTCATCTGAAAACCTTGAAAAAATCGCCAATATTAACGGGGTAACCGAGGCATTTGCTGGATGCAAGCTGATCCTTTTAAGCCATTTTACTTCTTTTTGTGAAACGCCTTCCCCTTTGTAGAATTTTACGTAGGAATGTGCGGCTGCCTTCAGGAACTGGATAAAACGCAACATTACCTCAGGTTCATCTCGACTTCCATCAGGTGGCCAAATTTCCTTCAAATTGTCATAAACATAATAACTTTTGCTCTTATGAGTATCCATGAAAACGATATAGGCATTACGTAAAAAGCGATCTTCATCGTCATTGGTGGTATAATTTATTTTATTCAAATTGCTTAATATGTCTGGCCAGTAATCATTTACCCGCCGTTTAATATCACTTTTGCCATTTTTCTCGGCATAATAAATCAAATAATTCTTAATTTTTTCCAACTGGCTCAAGGCTTTGCCCCGATTGTTAATGACCTCAAACATGATCCCAATTTCCGCATCATTTTGAGGGGCATAGTACAAAAAACCCAAATGCTCCAAAATGCATTTCAGGACATCATCCAGGGCAAAATCTGATTTATCAATCCAATTCTCAAACTCTTTCACGGCATATGTGAGGTTTTGGTCAGATTTTGCCTTGATCTCTATGTCTTCTGTGAAACCATCAATAATCAGCGATTCAAAAAGTTTGTCTTGTTCGCTGCCCGAATAAAATTTCCGAACTGAACTTCCACTGCCCCAGCCTTCAATCAAATAATTACTGAAAATATCCAGAGGATTGTATTTACTCTGGACGTTGGGTGCCCTAAGCTTGCGGCAAATTACGGAAAGGAGTAAAACCAGGGTGGTCATCCGTTGTTGGCCGTCTACGATATCATAAGTCGGTTTGCCAAGCTCCAATGAATACTTTTGGTTGGGAGAAGCAACGATTGTACCCGTGTAATGCCTGTAATTATATCCTCCCTGGATGAGGTATTGGATGTCTTTCAGAAGATCACTGCGTTGTTCAGATTCCCATGAGTATCCTCTCTGGTAGTCAGGAATTCGGAAAATCCGATTTCCCTGATCGAAAATGTCTTTTAGTAGCTTTAGTTCGTCTTTTTTCATTTGAGTTTTTATTAATACAGGTCAAATTCCTTAAAATGAAAAGAATGGTCATAACCCTTTTTCGAGGAGGCATCCAAAAAGCTCAGAAACTCACCAACAGCAGGATGTTTTCTTTGGGGCTCGAAAGTTTCTTTTATGACATGGTTCTCATTTCCAAAAATCTGCCCAAAATAATGGGTCATTTTTATTTCCCCTTGATGTTTAAAAAGGGTTTTCTTCTTCAAAAATCCAGGGAGGTCGTTATTTAAAATCCAATCTTTAAGAAGGGGAACAATTTCTTGATTGATATTGTGGCTATTATCTTCGCACAGGCTAAAAAATTCTAAAAAATCAGAATCAACTTTGGTGAAAATTCTCAGAAAATTCTTGGTGAATAAAATCTGTCTTTTAATAATTTCCTCATTTGAAAATGGGTTTGAAGGTGGAAATTCGTTTTTTGCGGTTTCATGTGCCAAATGTCTCAGCAGGTTATATAAATAAAGTCTTTCCTTCATATTTGAAGGCCAATTAAGGAACATTGCCTTTTCTTTATAGCTGGATTCTTTCAATTGAGAATCATTAATTTCCCTTGTTTGCTTTACATTAATATTCAAAGCAGAAAACAAGATAAACAAATCACTTTTTTCAATCCTTTTTCCAGCCTCGAATAATGCCTGAAATACTTTATTAGTGCCATTTTTGCTTAAAGGTCCGAATACTTTTAATCTGCTATTTAGGTCAAGCCCAACACCATTTTTAAATGAATTAACAATGTAATGCTCTAATTCTGGAACCCCTCCATTTAAGGCATCTTCAAAATCAGACCTGTTAAAATGAAATTCCATTATTGGTTGAGAAAAGTAGATATCAAAGCAATCCTGAAATCTAATTGAAAGGGGGGTTCCATTGTCCTTACTTTGGGGAAATAATTCCCTGAGGATATTTATTATTAGCTTTTCATCGGCTTCAGACAATGTTTCCACCTCTTCCTTTGACCAAACACGTATTAAATTTTCCTTTGTTCCATTAAATTGAATTTTGAAATCTTTTGACTTTGAAACCCCAAGTCGATTTTGAAAAATTTGATAATAAAGCCCTGGAACCTTTTCTTTAATAATTGTAATAAGGATGAAATCTTTCAGAATGTATTCACCTGCAACCATCCTCATTTCAATTATTAGAAAATTTACCAATCTTATTGCAACTCTAATCGTGGTCAAATACTCCTCTAATATTTCAAAACAATCCATTATAGCCATTTCAACCACTTCAGGTTCTATACCTGCTTTTAGGAGGTTGTTTTTGAAAAACAGCACTAACCTTCCAGGTTGCAGTGGAGGAAACCCAAATTCCACCTGGAAGAACTTCTCCAAAAACTTTGGGGTAAAGCCTTCTCCTTTTTCTTTTAATTGTTTTATCACAAACTCCCGGTCATAAGAAACAACATAAGATGTGTTTTTAAAATCAGCTGTGTTCCTAATTAATTTTAATACTTCGAATATTTCTTCATAGGAAAGCCGATCAAGATCGTCAATGATTATCACCACTTTTTTTCCAATATCAGCCAGAATTTTTTCAATCTCACGATAACTCTCACTGCTCGTTTTTCCCTTTCCAATTAAATCAAGGACACCTGAAAGCCCTTTCGAAAAAGCATTTTCATCAGTGAGGGCAAGAGACCGGACATACTGGGCGATTGGTTTGGAGATGCCCGAATGATATTTGGAGAGGACTGCCTTAAATTCTTCAAAAAAATGAAGAATTAGGGAAGAGGAATCATGCGCCTCCCAAGGATTGTATTTGACAATGATTGACTTTTCCTCAAGATTTTCTTCAATCATGTTTAGAAATGAGGTTTTGCCTGAGCCCCACGGGCCATTAATGCCCAGATTGAATGATTTCTTAGTATTGGTCCACAGAAGCTGATCTGCTATCTCTTTGGCAAAATTTTTTCTGCCCAGTTCATCTTTTTTGCTTTCCAAAATGGCTTCATCAGATTGAAATCCTACTTTGGGAGGGTCAATACTCTTTTCAGTCTTTTTATGAGCATAATAACCAAGGAAAACCAGATAATAGATGAAAACTAAATCGACGTACTTTAATTCAGGCATAAACGAAAACCCAATGAATTGAAAAGGAGCATCAATAACGGTCGTTCTGTATAGGAATAAAACCAAGGCAAATCCTGAAAATTGAAGGAGATGAATACATGAAATTCTGTACCCCCTCGCATCCAGAATTCCAAATGAGGCGATCGCAAGGCCGATTAGCCCCATTAATAGAAAATCTGTCCAAGGCTCACTTTCAAAGTGCCTAAGAAACAGATTAACCGGGTATTCAAGCCATAGCTTTTCAAGCCAGCTTTTAAATCCAACGCCCAGAATCAAAACTGAAAGTAAAAGAGTCCCTTTTCTGGACATTAATACTTCTATGAGGTCCCAATTTAACCTTGGTTTTTTTTCTGATTCCTTTTCCAAAATGTTGATCTCTGGCTATTTCTGAAACTCTTTTCGGGCACTTTTGGTTATTTTACCTCATGGCCCAAACCTTCCTAAAATTTACAACTTTTTGGCGAAACGCCAAGAACGTCGCAGTTCCACTTCTCACCCTTTTTTCGGACATTTACTTTTTCAGGTAACTCAGCCACGGAAAATTGAATGGGCTCTGAAAACTTCAATGATCCCTTCAACATTTCAAGCTTGTTTTTTCGATCATCAAGAACATTCATTCGTTTCTCAATGGCCTGGTCAAAATTGGGTTCAAACATGATGTATTTGATTAGATGTGATGGCTCAGATGAACTTCCTCTTTTCAATTCACTCCAAAGCCTTCCACGCATCATTAATTGAATATCCATCCTTCCTCATGTTTGTATTTGGCCAGTTGAAGATAATTTGCAGTTCTTTTGGGAGGCTTTCAAAGGTTTCTTTTACTTTAGGGAAAAGCTTGATGGAATCTGCCACAAATGCACTAAGCAAGGTAAAACAGTAGTTCAAATTGGTATTTGCAAGTGATTTGAAGGTCTCATCTTTTTTTCCAAACATATTTGCGAATTGAAAGACTGAAACATGGGAAGGGTGAGCATAAAGAGAAAAATAAGTATAAATATTCCCGAAAAACTCCTGATTAAACCCCATTATTTCGGAAAGACTTTGCCAGGATTCAAAGTTTACCTTATTGTTTTTTATTCGAATCTTGTAATCTTTCTCCTTTATTTTTTGCCTTATTTTGTTCTGATCAGCCTCCCCAAAGCCAAGGAATATTTGGCTCTCAAAAACTTCTTTACTTAACTGGATAATTGCTTTTTCTTCTTCTTGCTGTTTTTTAATATTCTCATCCGAGTAGGCATTCTTCTTGAACCGCTGCCGATAATTTAGACCAGAAATAGCCCAAAGGCTGTAAATTAAATCCCTCTCCTCGACCGAATTGGAATCGATATAGATAAGGTGGAAAAGGCAAACTGTTTCGTATAAATTTCGAATAAGTGAAGCAAGAATAGTCGGATCAACAATTTCGTTCAGTTTGGTACCGTCTTTTGCTTCAAACCCAACTCCCTCTAAAATTTTTAGAATGTGCGTTGTTTTCACGAAAACCATTTGAAGGATCATTTTGGCATCAGCTTCTGGACGAGTATAAACGGGATCATTCCCATGGTTCCTGATTACCAGAAAAAGGTATTCCAGGTAGTGATTCAAAAGGATTTTACTTTGTTCCAGGTTTCTGGGGAGGAAATAGGGTTCGCAGGTTTTTCTTAATAAGTCCTTGTTCATTGCTTTTGTATTAAATGTGAAAACCAAAAATACCTGACTCCTGCGCAGCCAATTTGCGTAGCAATAAAAATGTTTGGTAAAAGCTTGATTTCTTTTCAAAATCGGGACTGCTGTTATCAATAACTGCTTTTCCGCACTACTCGGAAGCAATCTATCATTTGTTTGAGCTCTCTGTTCTTGGTGTTTAGAAGTGAAGGTCAATGGATTCTTAGGGAAACATCAATGCCAAACAGCTACTGAATCAATTTTTTAATTTCATTGGGAAGATTTTCACTTGGTAAAATAAATAACGCAGCTCCACTATCCAGAATCACCCCCAGGGATTCTTTTTGATCAAAAAGGGTCTTCTCAAATTTATAACTCAGCAAGGCCTCGTAGTCCTGATTGTTCAGTATCTCAAAAATTCCATTTTCCATTGCCATAATTAAAACGCCCCCCTCAATTTTTTTGCTAATGCTAAATCCCGCTAAACTGACCCACCTAATCCTACCAAACTGACCCACCTGTTCCTGTGAAAGTGATCCACCCCTTGGGCCTTTTCTATCGGATTAAAATTAGGTAAAAATATCTTGATTCAAAGAACGATTCTTCTGGTGTTTCAGGTGCTTCTGATTTTGCGCAAAGATTCTCCTTTGAGTTCGATTCTGTGAGCTTGGTGAACGAGCCGGTCGAGAACGGCATCTGCGATGGTTTTTTCTTCGATGACTTCGTGCCATTTGGGCACAGGTAGTTGTGAGGCAATGAGGGTGGACCTTCTTCCGTGACGGTCTTCGATGATTTCCAGCAGACCGAGTCGTGCTTTTCCGTCGATTGGTTCCAGACCAAAGTCGTCAAGGATGAGCAGATCCATGCGTTCGAGCTTGCGCACGAAGGTTGGATAGGAGCCGTCTGCCTTGGCCATTTTGAGTATTTCAAAGAGTTTTCGGCAGTTGAAGTACTTGACGCGCTTTCCTTTCAGACATGCCTGGTGGCCGAGCGCGGAGGCCAGGAAGCTTTTACCTGTTCCGGTGGGGCCCGTGATCAGGATGTTCTCTCCCCGGTCCAGGTAGGAGCAATCGGCCAGTCGCAGGGCCTGATTTTTGTCCAGGTTTCGCGGGGTGTGGAAGTCGGTTTCCTCGATGGAAGCTGGGTAACGAAAGCGGGCCGAGCGTAGACAGCGTAGGGTTTTGCGTTGTTGTCGATCATTGAACTCAGCCTCGACGAGTTGGGCGATGAGTTCATCGGGGGTGAGGGCAGTGTTCTGAGCGGAGCGAAGCAGGGCTTCAAAGGCGTTGAACATGCCCAGAAGGCGCATTTCCTTCATTTGACTGAGTGTCGCATTGTTGTTCATAGTGATATTGAATTTTAGTTGTAATAGTCTTTTCCGCGGATGTTGTCATGGAAAGGGAGTCGGTATTGGGATTCGTTTGGGGCCTCGGGTTGGGTATCTTCCATGTGGTGATGAAGGGTGTTTTTGACGAAGCGATAACTGTACTGGTTGAAGTCAATGGCACGCTGGGCAGCCTTTTCGAGTCGTTTTTGGCCAATTTTTTTGTCCTTGGACATATTCAGTAGCCCGAGGCATGATTTAAAGGCTTGCTCGGGATGTGCCTTCCCGTTGAGAATGCGGGTGATCAGTTCGCGGGTATGGGGACCGATGGTGGCTGCCCAACGGATGAAGCGCTCAGGGTGCCATTCTGCGCGAAAATTATGGGAGGAGGGCATGTGATGGGCTTGGGTAGAGTAGCCGTAGGCTTTGCGCTCTCGCAAATGAAAAGCGATCCGACTGTGATTGAGGTGGATTTCGACGTGTTTGGCCGAGAAAAAGACATCTACCTTCTTGCCGATATGGGCAAATGGAACGCTGTAATAGTGTTTATCGGCTCCCAACCAGACGTGGCTGTTCTGGTAGACCGTTGCTTTGGTGTGGGTCTTTGGTTCCCAGCGATGGGCCGGCAAAGGGCTCAATTGGTCTTTTTCGATTTGCAAAAACAGGTCCCGGCGGCTGTAATCGCGGTGCTGGAAGGGCTTTTGGTTGTGTCCTTCCAGGTGGGAGCGAATGGCTTGGTTGAGTTCGCGCAACGAGGTAAAGCTTTGGTTGCGAAGCGGCGCATAAATGCGGCGATAGGCCAGTTTCACCCCACCTTCAGCCAATGACTTGTCTTTGGGTTTGTAGGGCCTTGCAGGCAGGATTGAGGTGCCGTAATGTCGGCCAAAGGCTGCCAGATCAGGGTTGAGTTCAGGCTCATATTTGTCGGTTTTGGTGACCGCCGACTTGAGGTTGTCTGGGACAATGGCCGCAGGTACCCCACCAAAATAATCCAATGCATTGGCCAGGGCCAGCAAAAAGTCACCTTTTTGCTGACTCTCAACCGCTTCAACATACATCAGCTGGCTCGCACCTAATACGGCCACAAACACCTCCATATCCCGCATTTCACCCGTTTGGGGATCCACCACAGAGAGTTTCTTCCCCGCAAAATCAACGAAGAGTTTGTCGCCTGCTTTGTGTTCCTGCGGCATAGATACCGCTGATTTCTTCATCCAGAGCTGAAAATGGTGGCAAAAACGCCCATAACTGTAGCCATTTCGCTCTTCCTGCCGATATTCCTCCCACAAAGTCCAGCGCGTAACCCCGACCCGTTTGAGCTCCTTCTCCATTTCAGGAAAGCACTGTTTCAGCCGAATCAGCCGCTCGTCGGCCGGATCTCCACTCCGCTCTACCAACCCCTGCAAACGTGCCTCATCAAGTTCAGAGAGCTCTTCAAACTTCATCCCACTCTGTTCAAGCAGAAACAGGTATTTCTTTACTGTGTTACGCGAAATGCCCAGATGAGCAGCCATTTGACGGCGGCTATCGCCCCTGAGATGCATCATGATCAATTGCTTAATGGTTTCCATGCCTTTTCTTTTATTGGCCATAAATCGAACTTCTTTGAGTTAATAGAAGCCCGAAATTATGGGATAGAAAAGACCGGTCAGGGTGGATCACTTTGCCAGGAATGGGTGGCTCACTTTGCCAGGAATGGGTGGCTCACTTTGGCAGGAATGGGTGGGTCACTTTGCCGGGAATCCCTGGATCACTTTGCCGGGAATGGGTGGGTCAGTTTCCGCAGGAATGGGTGGGTCACATTGCCAGGATTTTCCACTAAATCCTGGAGCACCTCCAGTAGGAAGGAAGAATGAGAATGATTCATCGGTGGAATTTAATTGATAAGCTTGTCCCAACTTGACAACGTTTCCGAAATCCAAATTTTGATTATTAAATTGCTCAGAATTACCTGACCTAATTATTAGCCTCGCTCGCTTTTCTAATTCTTCAGACATCCTCCACCAACCCGCTCCAATGGCTACGCTGGCATAATGTTGCAGTATTTTTGCAATAAGAATATCTCTCGAAATTTCTTCAGGAACAAAATCAGGGTCAAGTATATTTATTTCTGTTGGCCGATGATTTCGGGGAACCTTTGAAAAGAAGCCATATTTAAAGGCATTTGAATAATGGCTTTTTTTCTCATAAGTGTCTTTTACCGCATCTGAAATACTTCGCTTTCGGCCTTTTGATTCGAAAACATACCTTTTCAGACTTTTAACAAACTCAAAGTCACATCGCTTCTTACTTCCCTCAATTACATTGATATAGCTCGTAGGGATTTCGAATAGTTGAGAGGCTAAAATATTTGCCAAACCAACCGCTATCGCCTCTGTTGACCGGGTTTGCCATTCATTGGTTTCTTGATCATTAAATAGTAACTCCTTATTAGATCCGGGGTTCCTAACTGAACCAATTATTTCAGAAATACTACTGACCAAACGCATTGTAGGAGACTTTGGCCATCTTCCTTTGTAATGGATCATTGCGCTAAGAATTATTTCCAAAGGAGATACTTTGAGACCATCTTGAACTAATTCTTGAAATTTTTGAGGGTTAAACAAACTGGAATCTATTGGATGTCCTGGGTCTTGAATAAGCCCTACTGGGACTGTCCTTTTATGCGCAAGATGAAATAATTCTAGAAAAGAGGGCATATCAATTCAATTTTTGTATTTCGATTTCAATAAACCACCGTTAACACCCAAAACTCATTTTAGAGGCCCAAACTTTTGTTGGTCAATAGAGTAAAAATCATTCGCTGTTTAATTCTTTAATCAAGCCAAGAAACCCTGAAATATCAATCTGTGTTTTGCCAAAAAGGAAGTATGTTTTTAAGCCGAAATAAAGTTTCATTGATCTTCTGGCTTTAAAATAACAAATTAATCATACTTTTAGAATAAGATGTCAGACGAAAACAAACCCATCCGTGAAGGATTGTTTCAACTTCAATGGCCCCCTCCTTGTGAATACCCACTCAATGAAGGCCAAAAATCAGTTGAAAAATGGATACATGAGGATTTCGATAATTCTAAGGTTTACAAAATCATTACTGGCTTCACTTCTCTTTCATATTTACTTGCATTTTTTGAGTTTAAGGAGTTCAAAGAGGAAACGAAAGTTACAATTCTTTTAGGCCATGAGCCCATTCCTGAAGATAATCGAAAATTGTGGAAAACAGTTCAACTCTCTCAGAAAATTAAAGATTATTGGATTAATCAAGGTTTCTCAATTACCGAAAGTGGGGGTGTCGTTCGGATGATTGAGTTAATCAAATCTAAAAAAATTGATTTCCGTTTTACTGACAGGCTACACGCCAAAATCTACCTATCCGAAACCCATGCAATCCTTGGTTCGAGCAATTTTAGCAAGGCAGGCTTAAGGGATCGTTCAGAAGCAAACATTAGGCGAAGCATTGAAACGAACGCTTATCACCAGATCAACCTCATTGCTTCAAATTTCATAGACGATTCAACTGAGTTTAATTCGGAAATGATTAAGCTTTTAGGCCAGCTATTACGATTGATTCGATGGCGAGAAGCCCTTGCCAGGGCAATTTCGGAACTTTTAGGAGAATGGATTGAGCATGACCCCAATGCTGCTAAAATGCTTAAAGGCCTTAATTTATGGCCAATTCAAAAGTCAGCAATAGGTCAGGCCCTTTCGGTCCTGGATAATCAAGGAAGTGCTTTGATTGCCGATCCTACTGGGGCGGGAAAAACCAGAACAAATGCTGCTCTTCAGATGGCAATTATTCTTAGGCAACAGCAAAAGGGAAATTTTTTCAATGACAGGTCAGTAGTGGTCTGCCCACCTGCGGTGGAAGAAAACTGGAATTATGAATTTGGAAAAATTCTTTTTTCAAATTACAAATTAATCTCGCACGGAAAACTCAGTAATCCCCATAATGATAGCTATAAGGACTCAATCCGGTGGCTAGAGAGTTGTCACATCTTAGTTGTAGATGAAGCACATAATTTTTTAAGGCGAACAAGCAAAAGAAGCGAAACCTTATTAAATAGTTCTGCTGAAATGGTGGTTTTGGCAACAGCAACTCCAATAAATAGAAAAGCGGAGGATTTATTAAGAATTGTTGAGATGCTTGATATTGACAATCTTCCAGACGAAGCTTTGGCAGAGTATAAAGAGCTTCGGAGAAAGCGAAGCCTGATGACACTTGATGAAAAGGAAAGGCTAAAGGATCACATTGGAAAATTTATTGTTCGCAGGACCAAATCTGCAATCAACAAATTAATTGATCACGAGCAACATTTATACAAGAACAACTTGGGGGAATTATGCCGTTATCCAAAACACAACCAAAATGAATCAGAAATAATCTACTTTACAGGGGAAACAGAAGAGGACAGAGCATTGGCTAAAGAAATAAACGCTGAAGCTGAAAAATTAAAAGGCTTAATTAACCTTCAACACCTTTGGATTCTACACGACCAAAAAGGTGACAAAGAGAAACAAAAGAAGCATCTTGACCGGAGGTTAAATAGTGCTGCCATTCTTGCCAGATATAAAGTCAGGGCAAGTTTGCGATCATCGAATGCTGCCTTGATTGAGCATATTTATGGGACAGATGCGGCATTGGAGAAGTTTGATTTCCAGACCGAAAAGGCTTCAAGTTCTGGAAATATGATAAAAACATTGGAAGGTTTAATGATTAATCCTCCTGAATCAACATTCGAGATTGAAATACCAGATTGGCTGTCAGATCCACAGAAATATAAACAAGCTTGTTTAGAGGAAATTGAGAAATACAAAAAAATAGGGTCGTTGGTGATGGCAATGAAGCCAAACCGGGAATTAAAAAAGGTTCAGTTTTTAGCAGAATCCATGCAGAAGCATAAACTTCTTCTTGCTTTTGACAGTACACCATTAACGTTGAGTTTCCTTAAAAAGGAGTTAGAATCAAGGTATCCAGAAATTGATGTATTAGTTGTTACGGGTGGAAAGACCTTGGCGAAAAAGAAAGCAACAAAGTGGTTTGGCCTCGGCTCCACAGAGAAAAATAAAATTGCTCTGCTTTCGGATGCGATGTCTGAGGGTGTGAATTTGCAACAAGCCTCTGCTATGGTATTTTTGGATGTTCCGGGGGTGACACGAATAGCCGAGCAGCGAATCGGGAGGCTGGACCGCCTGGATAGCCCGCATAAAGAAATCTCAATTTTTTGGCCGGATGACTCTGATGAATTTGCACTTAAAAAGGATGAAAGGTTAGCCGCTACATTAGAACTCGTAGATGATATGATTGGGGCAAATATTCGTTTACCTCAAGGCTACAAAAACTCTTCGATTCAAGCCAAGGATGCAATTAAGGACTTTAAGGAACACCAGAAAAAAGATAAGACTTGGGAGGGTATTCAATATGCCTTCAAGCCGGTTCAGGATTTAATTGGAAATTCTGGTTTAATCTCAGAGGCAGATTATGATATAATGAAGGGGGTAACCGCCAAAATCAAGAGCGGGGTTAGTTTAGTTCCAGGAAACAAGCCCTGGGGATTTTTTTGCATTCGCGGTTCTGACAATCATGCCCCAAGGTGGTTGTATTTTGAGCCAGGAAAACCTCCTGAAACGGAATTGGCATTGATCTGCAAAAAATTGAATGAGAACCTTAAAAATAGTGATGATATCCCCTGGAATCCTGGATTTTCAAAAATCATTAAGCAATATGTTGACTCTGTTCATTCTTACGAGATTGAATTACTTCCCCCCAAAAAGAGACGGGCCTTAAAATTACTTAGGGATACGTTAGAGAAATACAAGAAAAAAGAAACTCCAGGCTCAGAAATGTATGCTATTTGCCATGATTTATTAAGGGTATTTCTTCCACATGAAGACAGAAAAGTCGGCATCGATTATGACCGCTTTGGAAGTCTTTGGCTTAATATCGTCCAACCGCGCTTAATTGAGAAGAGGAAGGCTGCCAGAAGTAGCCAGGTATTTGACCTCAATAGCCTAAAACAGGAATTACAAAGTAACCCAGTATCTATTGATCAACTTAAATTTTTACAAGAGAACATTCCTATCGTTGATCATTTGGACAGGAGGATTGCTGCATGTATCATTGGTGTTTGTATCCCTGAGAAAGTCTGATCATACTGTCTCGACAACCTTACCAAAGGTTTCTAATTCCAGAAATTTCGATTTAAACATACTTTTGGAATCTTTTTCCCAGATTAAAAATGAAGATAATTTTAGTGGTAGCGACAATTCTCTCATTTTCCTTGTGGCGCCCGGAAGGAGTGCCAATACCTCCACCCGGCAGGATGATAAAAATGCGCCGATCAACGGAAAAAATGAGTTTGCAATAAACCCATTGTGAAAACCTTGGAATTTATGTTGAAATAATATCTCATAAATTTGCATTATGTCAAATTATGGAACTGGTGGCTCTGCCAATATTGCTGGAATTGATTATCAAGTGTGGTTTTCTGTACTTGTTCTGATAAGGGCGTTAGAAAAGGGGAATTTCCAAATCAAGCCCGAGAGCCCCAGGCTTCCAAATGGGAATGGTGAGCCAATCAATGTTCACTTTGATGATCTCACTGAAATCATAGGAGGTGCTACAAAACACTACAGCCTTAAGCATACGAACTCCTTTACCTCATGGACTATTAAAAGGCTGAAAAAGGTGGATTTTTTCAGCGATGTAAAAAAGCAAATGCTTGAATCCAAATCCATTGTGGTTTTTGTAAGCAATGCTATTTGTCCACTAAAATCAGTTTTCGAAAAAGTTAACCATTGTGAGAATTTCCAGGAAATTGACTCAAGGCTGAATAAAAAAGACAAAGCCCTCTGGAAAACCTGTTTGAAAGAATTTGAATGGGAACCCAACCTCCTTTTTGATTATCGTTCCAGAATCCAGTTCGAATTCAGACAGGAAAGTGACCTAAAGGATCTTGCTCTCGAATATCTCAGGGCAAATTATTCGCAAGAGAAGCAAATCCTAAATGAAATCTTCATGCATGTCATTGACATAGCAAAGAGCCAGGGAACAATCTCAAAACAAAGCCTGGAAGAAATGCTTGTCGGTAAAGGACATTTGTGCAAAATGCCCCTGCCCATTAATGAAATTCTGGAGCAATTTAAACGTGCATCTTCAGTTTTAAAAAGCATAAAAACAGGATTTGGAAAACTTTCCACTTATCACACGGATAGAGTTGAATTCAAAAAAATAAAATCATGGTTGAATGAAGAATTACCCCAGAACTCTTCAAATATTTTAATTGTAAAGGGAGAGGCTGGCACAGGAAAATCCGTTTTGATGAAGGACTTGCTTCAAAGGCTGGAGGACGATGGCGTTCCAGTCCTTGGAATCAAAGCTGACCAGTACAAATGCAAAAGTTTAAAGGGATTACAAAAAGATTTGGGATTTGAATACCCTATTGAGCAAAATGTAAATTCACTTTTGGAAAGTGGGAATTACTCAACAGTTGTGGTTATCATTGACCAATTAGATGCCCTATCCAAGTCATTGACCAATGACAGGAAAGCAATTGAAAGCTACGGCAAGTTAATAGCTCAATTAGGGAATTTAAGCAACGGAAATAAAGATGTAAGAATAGTTTTCTCCTCAAGGTCGCGTGACTTGAAAGAAGACCCTGACCTTAAAAAATGGTCAAATTCGAAAACTATTGAGATTGGGCATCTTACAGAAACGGTAATAAAGGACGTTCTCGACAAGCTAAATCTGCCATCCAATAAGATTTCTTCCGCTTTAATGAAACTCCTTCAGGTTCCATTGCATTTGGACATTTTTGCAAGTCTTGACCACAACCGAGAAAATAAAAACCTTGAAACCATTGAAGATCTTTATGATGGCCTCTGGAAAATAAAGATCACGGACCCAAACAATTCCCCGAAGGTACATAGTGAAAGGATTCAGGTTTTGTGGGCCTTGTCATCAAAAATGATGGACGAACAGCAGATATTTCTCCCTGAGAAGGTATTAAGGGGCAAGGAGAAAACTACAGATTATCTATTGTCATCCCAAATTCTGGAATTGAACAACGGGAAAGTCAGTTTTTTTCATCAGACCTTTTTCGATTATACCTATGCAAGGCTCTTTGTTGAAAATGAAGGTTCAATCCAGGAATTGCTGAAAAAAGATAATGAAGGGTTGTTTATCAGGTCAAAACTAAAGACCATTTTAAAATTTCTGAGAGTAAAATCACCAATCAAACTGATTGAAACCTATGGGGAGATACTTGAGAATCTAAATATTAGGTTCCATATCAAAGTAATGATATTAGAGTTATTGGCCGCCGAGCCATTTCCAAGTCGAAAGGAAAAGGAACTCCTTTCTTCTGTGATTGCACCAAACCCAAAATATTTCGAGTCTTTTTTCTCTGATCTGCCAAATCCCGAATGGCTTAAATTCCTCATTCATTCCGTATGGTTGAAACACGAATGGGAAGGAATTGCGCCTTCTGAATCCATGAGAATAAGAGTTTTTGCATGGCGGCTTGTAGCTTGTCAGAAAGGGATTGAAAAGGAAATAATTCAATTCCTTTTGCAGCTGGAAATGACCAATGAGTTAAGAATTGTTGCAGAAATTTTTTTGAGCAAACTAAGTGATTGGTCGGCCCCAGTTTCGATCCAGTATGCAGGTCAAATGAAAGAGCAGGTTGAAAACTGGATCGAAATCCTGGCAAATGCAGCACTTTTCGTTCCCAAATGGGCAGAATCGGAGTTTCGTGCAGCTTTTGAAAAAGAGTTTGAGGAAGCAAGAAATCAGAGAAGAATAGAACTATTTGCAAAGTCCTACTTTGACATAAACAGTCGAAATATTTACGAAATTGAATTCTTCAAAAACCTTTTCTCCAAAGAACCATTAAAGGCTTTTACGTTGGCCTGTGAAGTATTCGAACGACTTACTTTTGGGAAGGAAGTAATCAAACACTACGAAGAAAAAGGGGAAATCTGTTTAATTGAGGGCTCTGGAACCATTCCCAAAATGACAGACCAACTGCCTTCAAAAGACGAGAATTATACCCTGAAAGAACTTATCAGACACTGGCTGGTAAAAATCTCAACTGAAGAGCCACATTTGTTTCAAATTGCTTGTCAAATTGTCTACGGAATCAGAAACAAAACCTTGCTTCTTGGTATTGTAATGGCACTAAATGAAACTCCTGCACAATATCAAAATGAAATAATTGAGCTTTTTCGGTACCTGAACAATTATGGTGAATTATTTCAGAACACGAAGCTTACTTTTCACGCTTCAAAACTGGTTGCGACAGCTTTTTCTTCCTTTTCGCCTGACCAAAGGAATGAATTTGGGGCAATAGTATTTGGTATGGATGAAATTCCCAAAAGAGTCATTCGGGATGATTCTAAAAAGGTAAAAAACCATTTTTTGAAGTATAATGGCTTGTATAAATTCAACATCCTTAAGCACTTCACGAAAGAAGATCTGGACGGATACGGTCCACTTATAAAGCTCAGAAATGAGCTTTATCGAAAATCTGAATTTTTCATGGGGACCGAATTAGATCTTGAGTGGAAAAAGATTAAATCCCCTATTCCCAAAGAAAAAATCTTTTCATTTTCTCTAACCAGATTTATAAAGACCGTACTAAGCTTCAATACAAACAACGTCAGTTATGATTCATATAGTGGAGGAAAAGAAGAATATTCCAGAGAGTTTGGACTTGCCGTAAAAGAAAGGCCAGAGCATTTTGTGCCATACCTTCAGGAATTAATCAAGATTCAGAACTCTATTCCAGTTGATTATATTGATAATGGCCTTTCAGGACTAATGGAGGCAAAATACTCGCCAGAGGAATTTGAAAAATTTTTGTTTTTCACTATTGATAAATTGGAAAAAGAAGAAAGGTGGTTTTCAGTTTTAAGGTTCATTGGCTATCTGATTGATAATGACATTTTACCAAACCGACTTTTTGTATCTCTGGAAAAAGCAGTTAAACATTCAGACCCAGAGAAACAAAAGTTTCAATCGGGTCAACGATTTTCCCAGGGTTCAATCAGAGGAGAAGTTGCAAGGATTATACCCTATACGTGGAAATTTCAAGCATTTGAAAAACGTATATGGAAAATTGTAAACCATCTTGCCCTCGACCCAATTTTGGATGTCAGGATTTCCTTGATAAATAAACTCGGCATTCTTACTCATTTAGATCGACGAAAGACCTATGAGGTATTTATTAAAATGATCCAGGATGGGGATCCTGATCTGCTTGATTTTGGAGCTAATTTATTTGCTCATTTCACCCATCATTATTGGGAGGAAATAAGGTCAGAAATCAAGGGTTTTGAGCAAATCGAAAAGTTTCAATCCAAACTGGGACAGATAATTTTCTTTGCCTTTATGAACGAATATAAAGGGGCTGAAAAATTGCTGAAAGCAGGGATCGCAAGGTCAGATGAATTTCTTGGGGGTGCTTTGGTAGCTGCTCTTAACTCCCTTTCTACCCAAGACCCGGTTGCTACCAAAAAGTGTATTCAAGTACTTGAAAACAATATCAGGCCTGGTAAGAAAATATACGACATTATTGAAAGTCAGATACTGAATGTTTCAGAGGTTTTCATAGACCGACTGATTCCATTTTTCGAAAAGTATATTTCAAATTTACCCCCAGACGTTCAGATAAGTTATTCCCTTGATTATTTGGAAAAGGCTATTGATTTTTCTCCCAGGGGAGTATTAGGGGTTCTGGGAGGTATCGTTGAAATACCAGATTTGGAAAATCATTTCTCCTACCATTCTACCAATCAATTTTGCGAAATGATTGTAACCTCTTTCTCAAAACTGCGCCAATATGATATACCAAATGACCCTTCCATTGATCTTGGTCTTGACTTGATTGATTGGTGCCTAAAGGAGCAAGGTTTCAAGAGGAAAATGACCCAATTATTAAAAGACTTGGGGTGATTTGAGGAGAGGAAATATCACTCTTATCAGTCCAACCAGTTTACATCATAAATAAACTCCAAAAGCTTCGTCAGATGTTCCTTCAAGGTGAGTAACATGTGGGGATCAGGTGGTAAAATATCCTTGGGCTTGTCTTCAAAGTGTATTGGGGCAATTTCATCAAAGACAAAATCGGAAAGAGGCGTCTTGAGGGAACTAAATTCGGGGATATTTTTGAAGCCATTTTTTTCAAGTATTTCCGTTATTTGAAATTGGGTGCTAAAAACATTGTACTCAGGTTTTTGGGGAATATTTATCTTTGAACCCGAACTTTTTGCCCTATTTTCAAGAAACTCTTTTAGTAGCTGTGGGTGAATAAAATTTTCTAATTCCCTACCTGATAAACGAATGAAGTTTGGAATGGAATTAAGGTTTTGTTCACTAATCGGCTCATTAACGAATTCCTCTTTGAATCTCTCAATAGAGTGATTCTGATTCAGTTTATTCAACTCCTCTGCAATTCTGATTGTTCTTTTCCATTTTTTGCCGTTCGCGACAGGTTGGTCTGAGTCAATTATTCCAAACGCATTGGGATTTACCCTTAATACATGGATATAGTGATCATCGGGCTCCTCCACTTCATGGTTTTTGTCCTCAAATTTATATCGTTCGATTAGATTACCACCCGTTAGCATGATGGAATAGTGCATTCCCTCAATTAGGTTTGACTTTTTGCCTTTAGTTTTCTTGAAATGTGGCAAAAAAGCTCTTAGCCAACCTCTGATCCACAATAATTCTGTAGGCCCCTCAACCCAAATTATTGAGTTGGTTAGAAGCGCATCTCCTGGAATTATGCCTAATCCTTTTTTTAGGAACCCCATTTCGGAATCATTCCCAATCATGGGGTTGGCTTTTGTTATTTTACATTGAATATCCTCCTTATGGAACCTCATCAATTGGTCTCCTTCCTGAAATTCAGACAATACTGAAGGAGAGTGGGTGGAAATAATAAACTGGACATTTTTCCCTAATTCCCGGATTTTCCTCATCAACAGTCTGATTAATCCAGGATGAAGGTGGCTTTCGATTTCGTCTATTAAAATTATTTTTTTACTGTTCCGTATTAATTCTGCCAAGAGAATAAATACCATATTATATCCTGTTCCAAGGTCGCTATCTTCCAAGGAAAAAGGGCCATCAAAGTCATATATTATATAGGCATCCCTATTTTTGTCAGAAATAACCCCATGCACATTAAACGGTGCTTCGAGGCCGAACTCTTTAAATGTTTGAAACACTTTATTCTTTAAATCCTCCCCTGCGCTTTCCGTTCCATTTTCATTTAACCATTTGACAAGACTGTTTCCGGTCTCGGAAATACTTGTCTTCGAGGAAGTTTCCCAACTCCTGATTGACTCAAAAATTAGAAGTGATTTTTCAATCAATTTACCAAGTTCTTGGTTCCTTTTCTGGGTATTATCCTCATTATCATTGAAATTTGATTCAAATTCAGGATTAAATGAAAGATTTCCTCTTTGATTTATCAGGAAAGAGCTGATACTGTTAATTGAAAACCAGTAGTCTATTGAATGTTTTTTTTCCTTGTTCGCAGGTCGGACGAAAAAATTTAAATCAAATTTTTTTATTCCTTTCTCAGGAAAATTTGATTTGGTTTCCAGATGCTTCCAAAGCTCCGGACTAAATTCAAGGCCAATTTTTATAGGGTTATCTTTTTGTTTTCTAAAAAAATCCTTGTCAAAAAAACCATCGAAAATTTTGTTTGGATGAATCGTTGCTTTGCCAAAAAGATTTAAGAATAACCTGGGAATATTCGACTTCCCTGAATTATTTGGCCCAACCAAAAAGGTGATACTTCCAGGCTTGGCCAGTTCCAAAGCCTGCTTTTCCTTGAAGCCTCGGAAGTTTTCAATGGTTATTTTCTCAATCATTATTTTTGGTTATCCTCCTCACCCCAACAGCGCAAAAAATACCCGTCCCCCCGCAGCCTCTGCGATCCTCACCAGATCATCCGTCGAGTAGGTCGCGGTATGCAACATTTCAAATCTGCCACCGCCGATTTTGCATTCGGCAGCCACGCGGATCATTTCGGCGGGTACGTATTGCCGACCGTCCACGATGAATGATGCACCCGAATGGGCGATACGAATGAGGTCTTCTACGCTTCTTGCCATTTCAATTGGGGGTTTGGTTGAGAGTTGAAAACAAAACTTTGCCTTTTCCGGCTTGGGCGATGGATTCAAGATCATCCAGACTCAGGTGAGAATGGAAGTTGATCCCCAGATGGGGTTCATTGCGAATTGATGAAAATGCGGCATATACGCCAGCGATCTGGCACAGGTCTTCCAGGGAGTATTCCCGCGCATCCAGCGCAATGCTGGCCCCCGTACGGGCAATCTTTATCACATCTTCCAGACTTCGCGGCATGGGTTTGAATTTTACACAAGTAATTTCGGACAATTCCAGGAATTTCCAAAGCCCAACTATCCTCCTAATTCCACCCCACAAAATCATTTCCCCATCCCGGCAAAAATCCCGATATTGAGGATGCGATTTTAAATTTTAAACCAACCCGATGAAAAAGTTACTTTGCAAGGCCCTTTGCTTGTTTGGCTTTCTGTTTTGTGCAGCCATCTCCCTTCAGGCTCAGACCACCACCTCCACAGGCTCTGTTTCAGGCCCCACGCAGCAGCAGGTGCAGACCCCTCCACCATCCATTCCCATTTCTTACGTGTACAGAGTACTGTATGAAGCCCAGGCACCTTTGAATACCCCGTTTCAGGTATTGCTGAATGAGTATTACAACAAAAATTGCAAGGTTTCTTGTATTGCAATTTACCCAAATGGGGATATGAGTTTTAGGGTGGAGTATGGGGGGAATATTTCAATAATTTCAATCATTGGGGGCGGATAATCTCTATTTCTTTTTCTACCCATTTTTGAAAATCAAAAAGCATGTAAATTTCTTTATTTTCCTCAAGCCGTTTTAGGGTAATTAGTCTATCGTTTACTTTTTTAAGCAATAAAGGGAATTTATCAGGAGAATCAAGCTTTAAGGATTTGATGATAAAATCAAAAACGCACAGGGAAACCTCATTCCTATTACCTTTTTTTAGAAATTTATTTATTTGCCTTGAACAAATCTCAACCCCATCATAATCCCCTAATTTGTAAAGAGAAAGCATATAAATCAATCTTCCAACACCCTGAATATTCAACCCAATTTGCAATGATGGGAAATTGAATATTTTTCCTGACCAGAATTTCGCCAATGAAAATTGTTCTGACTCAAAGTGAATTTTTCCCAAGAAGAAATATACTCTTAAAAATGCATGGATGCCGAAAGTATCAAACGTCGAAGAGCTAAAAAGCCCTTCCTGAAAAACAGTACTATATGAAATTGCCTTTGACCGAATAATTTGATCTGAAAAAACGATGGAAAATACCAGAAAAAGTTCAAGAAGCAGAATTTGGTCCATTATGGAAGACTTTAAAGAAACTTCCTTTTCCATAAAAAAAAGCAACTTTAAAGCTTGATCTTTATTTTCAATTTGGATATTCAATAAGCATAAATGATGAATTTCTTGAATATAAAATGGTCCAAAACTCCGTTTCAAAAATTCGTTTTTTTCAAAAATTTCCAGAATTTGCCCACTGATTTTTATTGATCCTAAAAAATCACCAGAGAGGTCTAATATCCATCTTTTTAGTTTGAAGTTAAATAATTTTGCTCTTACAGAAATTGGGTCTAAACATGGATTGGATAATTCCAAATTGGCTTCCTTTAGGAAAGAAGCACTAATACTCCCATTTTCTAAAACCCTTATTTTCGATTCGTAATAATATTTATCAAATAAAACTCGATTTAGCCGATAGTTTTCAAACCTTTCAGCAGTAACAGAATCTTCATTCTGGTTTTTGTTTAATAGTTCCCTTTTGTAAGTGGTAGGAAAACTTGGATGCCAGGTTATTAAATTCCTTTCAAATTCAAGAAGGGCTAATAATTCTCCAAATAATTCAAGAGATTGCAATTTTTCCTTGCCCCTTCCCACCAATTTAAATGCCTTGTGAAAAAGTCGCTTATCAGCTGCAATATTCGCACGCCTAATAAATCTTATGGCCTCAACCTCCTCGTCAAATGAAAAAAGGGAAAGAGATTCCAAAATTGCATCATATAGATATTTCTTCGCTTTACTTAAATTGTTAAGAAATTTTTCTCCATTAAAGTAAGAAATAAGCAATGTTTCATCATAGCATTCAACCTGCTCCAAATAATTAAATAGCTTTATATAATTTGTTTCTGGTCCACGGAGTGATGAATATTGACGTACCCAAATCCTCTCTTTAACAGATAATGATTTGATTAAATCAAATAGTTCGTCCGTGTTTTTAGTCATTTTAGAAAAATAGATGTTTTCAATTTAAAGAATTATGCCTTTCCATAAAGGTAATTTTTGCAATTTTTTGGTTTTACTTCTTTTTATATCCTCCCCACCTTTATAACATATTCTTTTATCGACAGTAAAGAACAATCCATCTCGGGTTCCCTTTTGGGAATTTCTCAATCAATCAACCAACATTGAAATAACGTCCTCTTGGATGTTCCAAAGGACAGGCCCGTAAGGCGCGGGGCAAAAGGCATGAACAAAATCGCACAGAAATTTACCAAAATTTCTGGTTATGCCAAAAGCCCCGCACGCTCAGCTTCGAAGCCGCCCCTTCGTTGTCTGGGTAGCCTTGCGGGCCGCTGGAAACCGCACTACACCTTTAGCCAGGTAATGCGGAATGCATATTAGTTGGTTGTCGGACCCATGAGGCTTAGCCCCGACCACGTTTTTCTAACTTCTAACCACGTGGGCGGCCTCGTGGGCAACCAACAGTAGTGTTTTTGAGGGTGATTTTTGATTCTTTTCAAACCTCTCTCCCGATTTTTGGGAGAGGGGGAATCACCTCCATGACCGAATTAACCGTTTTTTGACCCATATAACTGACCCGTTCTTTTTGTCAACTGCCAGACGCACGAACCTAAACCGTTGTAACACCTGTCCCCGGCTTGTCCGGGGCAGGAGACAACGGAATAATGTGCAACCAAAACCGTAAAAGAGATGAAATACCAAACTGATCCCGTAAAAAAGAATCCCCTTGCCCCGGAAACGGTGGAGGGCGACACCCTGGGCCAGACCCAGGCACCCCCTGCCTTCGAAGTGGCCGCCGACAGCATTACCCCGCCACCCAATGACAGCCTGGGCACAGCCAGCGCAGTCGAAGGGGCCGACAGTCTGTCCATGCATCCATTGGATAGTCTGCAAAACACAGGAAGAGACACCCTCCCTGCTTTTGATCCCGCCAAAACGGACTCGGTTGCGTCACCCAAACCAGAAGTCAAGCCCAAACCAGTTGCAAAGGCTCAGGGAAAGGGCCTCTTTAGGCAGGAAGTTGGCCTGGGCAAGGTGAATGACCCCAAAGATGTATATGCCCTCATGTACCGTCTGGAAGAGATCGGCTTCCTCACTGTGGATGATTGGCAATCCTTTGGAGCGGACAAAACAGGCTGGGAGGCGAACGGCATGCAGGGGCCTTTCCCGGATTGTGCGATTTCGAAGATTATCAAATGCTATCAGGAAGCGATTGGTCTTAAAGTCCCTGATGAATTTATCGCCCCTGGAAAGTTTACTGAAAAAGCCCTTTTGGAAGGAAAGGGAGGCAAACAAAAGGAAGAAGTCCCAATGCCTGAATCCAACCCAGACAAGCCCCAATCCGGTCCTGACTATGAATGCATCGCCAGAGAAATATTTGAAGCGGGCCAGGGCTGGAATACAGACGAAGAGCGCATTTACACCCACCTGGGCATGATCGAGGGGGGCGGCACACAAGCGGCGGAGTTAAAGAAAAAATTCTGCGAATTATATGACACCGACCTCGAAACCTACCTCAAAAAGGAGTTGTGGGACATATTTGGGCTGGGAGAAGAAAGCAAGGCATTGGGGATGTTGAATAATGGAAGTTCAACGCAGAAGGGGCCATACGATGAATATTCATACGAGGATCAAGTGGACAATTCAACATCCGGAAAAGGTCATTTTTCCTCATTTCCTGGAACCATAAACGGCACCACGATGTGTAATGTCACAACCCTTGCGATGCAATTGAAGTATCTTTCAAAGGGAGATGATTTTGGGATTATTGAAGCAGCCGTCAGAATCTTACAAGACAATGGGCATTCAGGAGATGTTGTCGAACTCAAAAAAATGCAACTCGAAGATCTTCTGTTTGAAATTCTGAAAATAAAGGGAGATGATTATTGGGCTTCAAACACATATTGGGTGGCTGATGGAACCCTACCCCCAAATCAGCACGTTGGCCCCTTGATGCTTT
Organism: Bacteroidia bacterium; assembly: GCA_020635905.1. GTDB lineage: Bacteria > Bacteroidota > Bacteroidia > J057 > JADKCL01 > JACJYV01. The sequence goes on along the minus strand of JACJYV010000011.1, from coordinate 1,430 downwards.
TGGGAGAAATGTTTACAGATTACATTGAGGATGCCAAGTACACAAATTCGGGCTCAACAAAAGAATTCTTTACGGAAAAAATCAAACCCATGATTGAAAGTGGAGAAGCGGTTATGAGCAGCTCCTGGCTAACTAATGGTGGCCACATTGTTCTCGTTGTGGATGTTTTAGAGGATGGAGTGCTGATAAATGATCCCTATGGTTTGAAGTACACAGGAGGTTATTTGGCTAATGGACAAAGTGCAGGCGATTTTGCAAATGTTTGGAAGAAAAATAAAACTGAATTTGAGGTTAGATTATCCCATAACGCCTCACTTTTAAGTGAATTGAATAACCTTGCAAAATCGAATGGACAGGGTAATTTTGAGAAAAACCTGGGAGAATTAAATTTCTTCGATTGGGCGGAAGTGAAAAAATGGACAATTGGAAAGTGGACTATGTCTGCAAAATCACCTGAAACAACTGAAAAATGAAAGTACAAAGAGCATTTCTGTTAATTCTGACTTTCTTCTTCTTTTTTGAAAGCTGCAATACTGACCCCAAAAAGAATGAGGAACAGGAGTCCAAAGTTGATTCTTTCGAAGAAACGGTCAACAATAACGCTCCTAATACGATTGAAGTTTATGATCGTCTTCCCGAGATGGAATTCAATACTGTGGTGGATTATTTTAATCACTTCAGTTTAAGGAAATCACATTTTTCTGAAATCCCTTTTTTGCTTAAGGAAAATGGAGCCAAAGAATGGATGATTTCTGAGAATTTCCCGAAGAGTGAGGGAGAAAAAGCCCGTCCTGCAACGGGAAATTCTGAGACTGAATTTATTGTTGATTTGCAGAATGGATTTTTGGAAATCAAAATCCCTGGAGGAGAGGGAACTTTTTTAATCCAAGGGGCCATTTTTGCAGACAAGAATAATGGTAAGATTTTTGCCGTTAGCCTAAATAGCCTAACTCCCTCTGACCCCTTCTGCGAATGGTATTTTTGCAAGTTAGGGAAAGGGTTGGAAGATGTTTCAAATGAAATTCTTCCGGCAATTTCCATGGATTTGTTGTTCAAAGACTCACCCAATTTGGATTTAATTCAAAAAGAAAGAATAGTGGTTCCCAGAATGATTCTGCCCCAGGTAGGGACTGATCTAAAAATTGTTCCCTGTGTTGACCAATACAAAACCTGCAATGGAATTTCATTTGATAATGCAGGATACTCCCAAAACGAGAAAGATTTAATTTGCAGGTGCATTGAGCTTCTCAAACCTGAAGGTTTCAAGCTGCGTTGGCTTTTGGAGGATGGGAAATTCGACTTTGAGTAAGCACAAATAGAAATCATAAAAGAGGTTTCTAAAATATGGCTGTTTTCCTTTCAAAATTACCTTCAAAAAGAATCATTCTTTGTAATAGGGTGGTTGTTTCTTCAAACTACCCAAAATCAAT
>JACJYV010000010.1 GCA_020635905.1 Bacteroidia bacterium | reverse complement strand
CCGCGGCCCTTCCCATCCCTCACCCCTACGGGGCTTCGCCCCGCTCCCAAACCCGTCCTTACACACCCGTACCCAAAACCCGCACTTTTTTCGGCCAGGAGATCTCCTGGCCTTACCGATCCCGTACCCGTCCTTACACACCCGAACCCAAAACCCGCACTTTTTTCGGCCAGGAGATCTCCTGGCCTTACTGATCCCGAACCCGTCCTTACACACCCGTACCCTTATTACTCCACCAGCGCCTTTTTTATTTCCTGCAATTTCAGCAGGGCCTCCACGGGGGTCATGCGATCAATGTCACATCCGGCAAGGATCTCCCTGATTTTCAGGGTGTCTGCGTCTTTCAACTCAAACATGTTCAATTGAATTTGTTGGCGGGAAGAAAATTTCACCGATTTGGCCGCCTCCTGCTGCTCCACCTTGGCCGACTCAAAATGCACCAGCAATTCTTTCGACCGATCCACCACTTTTCTGGGCATTCCGGCCATTTCGGCCACATGAATCCCGAAAGAGTGATTGCTCCCGCCGGGCAGCAGCTTCCGCATAAACAGTACTTTCCCGTCAATCTCTTTGACCGAGACATTATAATTTTTCACCCGCCCAAAACGGTTGGTGATTTCGTTCAGTTCGTGGTAATGCGTCGCAAAGAGGGTTTTGGCCGCACTCACCTTCGTTTCGTGCAGGTATTCCACCAGCGACCACGCGATCGACACCCCGTCATAGGTACTGGTTCCCCGCCCGATCTCATCCAGCAAAATCAGGCTTTTGCGCGAAGCATTATTGATGATGCGGGCCGTTTCATTCATTTCCACCATGAAAGTCGATTCGCCACCAGAAATATTATCCGAGGCACCCACCCGCACAAAAATCTTATCCACCAGACCCAGGGTTACCTCATCCGCAGGCACAAAAGAGCCCACCTGAGCCATCAGCGCAATCAGGGCTGTTTGCCGCAGCAAAGCCGATTTACCCGCCATGTTGGGCCCTGTGATGATCATGATCTGCTGCGATTCATTGTCCAGATACACGTCATTGGGGATGTAGGGCGTATCTTTGGGCAGGGTGATCTCAATCACGGGGTGGCGTCCGGACCGGATATCCAGCTTATCCGAATTCTCCAGCCGGGGCTTGGTGTATTTGCGGGCTCTGGCCACCCGTGCAAACGATACCAGTACGTCGATCCCGGCGATCAGGCTGGCATTTTTCTGAATGGCTTTCAAAAAGGCCTGCAATTTGCCCAAAGCCTCATTGTACAGATCCGTTTCCAAAATCACGATCTGGTCCTCGGCCCCCAGAATCTTTTCCTCGTATTCCTTCAGTTCAGGCGTTATATACCTTTCTGCATTGGTCAATGTCTGCTTGCGGATGAAATCATCGGGCACTTTTTCGCTGTTGGCGTGACTGATCTCGATGTAGTAGCCAAACACCTTATTGAAGCCAATTTTGAGCTTGGAAATGCCCGTACGCTCGATTTCACGGTGTTGCATGGCCAGCAGGCGGTCTTTTGAATTGGCCGAAACATCCCGCAGGTCATCCAACCGCTCAGAAACCCCCGAGCGGATCACCCCACCCGTATTCAGGTTATTGCTGGGGTCTTCGGCCAGGTAGTGTTCCAGAATTTCCAACGCCCCTGACAGGTCCTCAAATCCTTTGATCCTGCGCAGGATTTCGCTGCCCCCAAATCCCTGCAGAGTTTCCAGAATGGGCTCCATCAGGCGCAGGGAAGCCCGAAACTGCATAGCTTCGCGGGGAGCCAGTTTATAGGTGGCCAGTTTGGATACCAGACGCTCCAGGTCGCCCAGTTTGCGCAACAGATCGCACAGCTGATCCAGCCTTTGGGGATCCTTCAGGAAGGATTCCACCACATCCAGACGGTGCCTTGCCCCGTTCAGATCTTTCAACGGGAAGAGCAGCCACCTGCGCATCAGGCGCGCACCCATGGAGGTCTGGGTATCGTCGAGCACGTCGATCAGGGCCTTGCCGTCGGGGTGATTGGGCTGCAGCAGTTCCAGGTTTCGCACCGTAAACTGATCCATCCATACAAATTCCGAGTCGTTGAAGCGATAAATGCTGCCAATATGGGCCAGATCACTTTGCTGGGTATCCTTGAGGTAGTGCAGAATGGCCCCGGCGGAAATGGTCCCCGCAATATCGTCGTCAATGCCAAAGCCTTTGAGTGAATTGGTCCCAAAATGGCGAATCAGATTCTCATGGGCATAATCAAACTGAAATACCCAGTCTTCCACCCGGGTCACGTAATACTTGTCGCCCACCTCCATCTTAAAGGCCCTCATATCCTTGCGGGGCACCAGAATTTCAGCCGGCCGCAGGGTGCTGATCACCTTCTCCACATTATTCACACTACCCGAAAAGCAGAAAAAATCTCCCGTGGAGACTTCCACAAAGGCCACGCCCAGTTCTTTGGGCGAAGTATAGCCCACTGCAGCCAGATAATTGGACTGGCTGGCATCGAGGATTTTGTCGTTGAGAGCCACCCCCGGGGTTACCAGTTCGGTCACCCCTCGTTTCACAATTCCTTTGGCCTGTTTTGGGTCCTCCAACTGGTCCACCACGGCCACCCGCTGGCCGGCACGGACCAGTTTGGGCAGATAATTGTCGAGGGAATGGTAGGGAAAGCCCGCCAGTTCGAGGTCAGAACCTCCGTTATTGCGGCTGGTGAGCACGATTCCCAAAATCCGCGACACTTCCACGGCATCCTCACCGAATGTTTCATAAAAATCCCCAACCCTGAAAAGCAGAATAGTACCCGGGTGCTTGGCTTTGATGGCATTAAATTGCTTCATCAAAGGGGTTTCCTTGGACTCTTTCTCTTCCTTTTTCTTCCTTGGTTCGGCCGGGGTTTGGGTCATCATCAAAGTGGTTTACCGCAAATTCTGTGGATTTCGCGTTGCAAAATTGAAATTGTCAACGGATTAGCCCTGCAATTTCGCCCAAATACGCCCCCCAAAGCGAATGAAGTTTTCAAGATGGATGTGGATAAGGGGAGAATACTATGCCATTTGGATAAAAGAATTTATGGGAGTATAAAAAAAATGTAGGAAAAGGAAGTAAAATGTTGACAAAAGTAATGAAAAAATCGCGGGGAAAGACGTTACTTTGAGGGTGGAGAAGAAGCGATGAAAGTAACCAAAATACATATTCAGGAATTTCAGCAGTTCAGAGATTTTGGATTGGAACTAACCTATCCAGACGGTCATGAAAAGGCTGGACAGCCCCTGGAGAAGGTTTGCCTGTTAGGTCAGAGCGGGACGGGAAAAACCACCTTGCTTGAAATTATCCGAAAGTCGTTACAAACGCCACCCAATCCAAATAATAAATCCCGCAACTATAACAGCGAAGATGATTTGGAGCTGGTTGGAGTTTCAATGAAGGGGAAATCAGATGTGCTTGAAGTCCATCAAAGATGTTATGAAAGTGGCTGGAAATCTGGCGTTCAACCTGAAGATGTGGGTTTTATTTATTTCCCGGCCGAAATTTCCCAGAACCTGAACCCCATTTTAAATGAGGAGAGAAAAGTTGTGGGCGGCTTTTCCATTCATGACTTAAATCAGGTAGAAATATTTAAACCATTTGCAAAAAAGGACCAACCCAAAAAGTATAATTTCACTTTCGGTCCGGAACTGGCAAAATCTGTGTGGTCGCTTTTGATGGATCCTATCGTGGATTATCAGAAAAAAGAAGCTGAGCTTCTTTTTGAAATTGGTCTTTCCACCACAGAAGAGGCTTCTGATGAAAGGCTGGCCAAAAGCAATTATCAGAACTGGAAAAATTCTACCCCAAATCCACTTGAGGAACTATCCCATGAATGCCTGAACCCTATCCTCCAAAAAATGGGATTGAGGGTGAGGCCCAAACTCCATTCTTTAAAGGAAGTTGCTTTTCTTCCCATCGAGACTTTGGATGGAAGGCCAATTCCAAGTGAGTTTATCAGTACAGGAACCAAGCAGATTTCGTTGCTTCTGGCTCCGCTATTCCTGATCAAACCAGAGAATGCAATCATCCTCATTGATGAACCCGAGCGGTCCCTTTACCCTGATATTCAGTCAGAAATCATTAAATCCATAATTTCTCAGACAAAGGATTCACAACTTATTGTAGCAACTCATTCTCCCCTTATTGCTGCTTCTTTTGATCCCTGGGAGATCGTAGAATTGAAATTCGACTATGAAAACGGATGCGTCTTTCAGGAACAATATTTTGAAGGGGAGCGTCATGTGGACAATTATAAGTTTTATCCCAAATACCTTCGTTACGATTCCATTTTAAGGAAGATTTTTGATCTTGATTCAGACAGCCATCCTGACCGGGAGGAAAAGCTGGATGAATTAGCAGAGTTGGGGGCAGAACTGGATATGCTCAAAGAGGAGGGGAAATTGAAAAGCAAAGAAGCGGAACGGAAATGGGCCGATTACAGGAAACTGGCCGAAAAAACGGATTTCTGGATCGCAAGCGAGCCTGGGGCAAAATATGGAGAGGATAAATAAGAGGATTCGTTTTTCGAAAGAATACAAATCCTGGCTGGAAGATTTGGAAAGAAACAACCTCCCCCACCCCTCCTACAATTCTTCCAACGGAAAGTATTATCCAGACATTTTAATGGAATTGCTCAAAATTCAGCGGGGATGTTGTGCATATACCCAAAAAAGATTGTGCCAGGATGAATCTGTTTTTGCTCCCCAAAATTGGGTGGAGGGGAAATATCAGGGCAAAATCAGCTCATCTTATGGCGAATTGGAGCACTTCGATGAGGGACTGAAAGTGAATAAAGCCTGGGATTGGGAAAATCTGTTTGTAGTGGATGAAAAAGTAAACAAAAACAAAGGCAGTGCCCCGGTTGATTACATCCTGAAACCCGATCTGGATTCATTTTTGCCCGAGGATTTGCTTTCCTATCATATTCCTACCCACAGATTTGTTGCCAACCCAAGAAAAAGTTCAGAAGAAAAAATCAGAATCAAAGAAATGATCAAAATTCTGGGTCTTAACTTTCCCGTTATTCAACGGGACAGAGGAAGCTACCTGAACGAAAACAGAAAAAAAGATGGGTTCTCCTCTCAACCCAATCAATATTTTGCTGCTTTTCGCCATTGCAAAGCAAAATTTCCCCGATAATGCGACAACTTCAACTCGACGAACTCAACCGCCTTTCTCCCGAAGAATTTCGTGCGGCACCCAAAACGCCCGTTTGCATGGTCCTCGACAATGTCCGCAGCATGCATAATGTGGGTTCAGTTTTTCGCTGTGCGGATGCTTTTGGGATTGAAAAAATCTGGTTGTGCGGCTATACCCCATGTCCGCCTCACCGCGACATCCGCAAGGTGGCCATTGGAGCAGAAGACAGTGTGGACTGGGGCTACGAGCAAGAAATCACTATTCTACTCAAGCAACTCAAATCCGAGGGCTGGAAAATCATTGCCATCGAACAAACGGATGCCAGTCTGCCACTACCTGAATTTTCGCGGGGTAAGGACGAAAAAGTGGCCCTGGTTATGGGAAATGAAGTGAAAGGAGTGAGCGAGGAAGCCCTGGCCTGTTGCGATCTGGCCCTGGAAATACCTCAGTTTGGCACCAAACACAGCCTGAATATTTCGGTGGCGGCCGGAATTGTAATCTATCATGTGGCCTTATTGGTCGGTTGAAAAGAATGCAAAATGATCATGATCAATCCATTTTGTCCCTTTTGATACATTCATTTCTGCATTTTTTTCCGTAATTAGAAGTGCGGAATTCCGCTGAAGATTTATCCAAATGAAACAAAAGGCAATCATATTTCCCCTGGTCCTGATCTTTCTGGCCATCATGGTGAAGCCTTTTGCCCCGTACATTGAGTACAAAATCAACCAAAAAACCATTGTTTCGAAGTTTTGCATCAACAAAACCCGTCCCAGTCTAAAGTGCAATGGTAAGTGCTACCTCAGCCGCCAGTTGAAACTGGCGGCCGAACAAGAAAAAGCCCCCAAGGCTCCCCTGCAATTGAAAAAGATAGAATGGGTGGTGGCTGTTTTCCCGGAAAGAATCTCCGAAAAGGAGTTTTTCTCCTGCAAAAATGTTGTCTCCAACCAAATCAGGGACTTTTATCAGGGTATTGACCTGCCTCCTCCCACTCCTCCCCCGCCACTCAAAGGCTGACATTGCTGCTTTTTCTTTTACACATTTTGCCCTTGGTCAGTTGACCCAAGCGGTTTTGTACAATTATTATCAATGAAATTCAATATGAAATACTTTTCTTCAAAACTCAGCATATTTGCCCTTATCCTCCTGGCCGGATTTTTCACCCTGACTTCCCAGGGTTGTGGTAAAAAAGGATGCATGGATCCCGATTCGCTCAATTATGATCCAGATGCCACCAAAGACGATGGAAGCTGCGAATTCAACCCCGAAATCATGGCCCACTTTCACTCCCATTTTGGTGCGGATGCCCTTACCTACAACCAAAATTACACTCTGAGCAGCGGCCGAAAAGTGAACCTTTCCCTGGCTCAATTCTATGTCTCAGGCATGAAACTCACAGACGGTGGCAGTGGATATTCATTTGATGATACCTACCTGCTGGTCAAAGGGGATCAAACGGTTTACGAACTCGGAAGCGCTGATCCTGGCCAATATACGGGCTTCACCTTTGACGTGGGAGTTGACAGTGCCGCCAATCACAGCGATCCCTCCACCTATGAAACCAGCAGCGCCCTTTCTCCCCAATCACCCAGCATGCACTGGAGCTGGAGCAGCGGATACATCTTCATCAAAATTGAAGGTATGGCCGACACCTCTGCCGCGGGAAATGGGGCTGTTGATTACCCATTCGAACTGCACGTGGGCATGGATGCCATGTTGCGCAATGTAAGTCTGAGCCAGGCCCTGGATGCCACCCTCAATAACGAAGTGGAAATCGGCATGGTAATTGACTGGTCTCAATTTTTCAACGGGATCGACATGACCACCCCATTTACCACCCACACCATGGACAATATGCCTGTGGCCATGAAGGTTGCGGATAACGTCAGTTCAGCTATTACCCTGGAATAACCGTGAAAAACATATATTTCACCATCATCATCTCCCTTCTGGTGCTGCTCGCCGCCTCCTGCGGCGGCGGCCCGGATCCGGAGCCTGAATACGGCTCAGTTACCTTCAACCTGACTGCCAAAGTGGCCGGTCAGGACATCGCCATGAATCAGTCCTTCAATGACCAGGCTGGCGGTCGCATGAAATTTGATCAATTCAAATTTTACCTCAGCCGCCTCGAACTGATTCAGGAAGATAATTCGGGCTATCCCCTCCAGTTGGTGGATTTGCTGGATTTTTCAAGCGCCCCCAGCTACAGCGTTACCTTTCACAATATCCCTGCAGGGAATTACAAAGGCCTGCGCTTTGGCCTGGGACTAGACGACAGTCTGAATGCCCTGGATCCTTCGACCTTTGGCAGCAGCCACCCCCTCAGCTCCCTCACCAACATGTACTGGTCCTGGTCCAGCAAATACATTTTTGTGAAGTTGGATGGCTATGGCGACAGCGATCTGAGTGGCAGTTTCACCACCTTCATTTACCATACAGGCCTTGATTCGCTTTACCGCGAATTGTCCTTCACGGATCAACCCTTTACCCTGGCCAATGAACAAACGGTGGTTACCAGTTTCAGCCTGGATTTTCAGGACGTCTTCTACAATCCATCTGATACGATCAGGTTTTGGGATGTGAACGAGAATTTTACCCATACCACGGGTGATTTTCCGCTGGCTCAGCGCTTTCAGAATAATGTAGCCGCTGCGATCAAGCAAAACTGATATATGCCTGCGGCTCCCTTCATACGCCAGGCAATGCTCGCCCTGGGCATTTCCCTTATCCTGTCATCCTGCCGGCAGGATGACCTGTTGCGTATGCCCATGTACGAGCCCTACCCGCTTGAACTTCCCCCCGGATTCCCGGACATGCCTGTCCCGGACGATAATCCACTGACCACGAGGAGAGTGGCTCTCGGCAAAAAATTATTCTACGATCCTCTCCTGTCCATTGACAGTACCGTATCCTGCGCCACTTGTCACCTGCAAAATCTTGGATTTACAGACGGAAACCGGGTCAGTGAGGGAGTTCACGGAGGATTGGGATTCAGAAATGCGCCTGCCCTGGTGAATCTTGCCTGGAATGAAGACTACATGCGCGATGGCGGAGTGCCTACGCTTGAACTGCAGGTGCTGGCTCCCGTAGCCGCTGAAGTGGAAATGGGAATCAATTTCAAAGAGTTGGTGGACCGTCTCAACCTGGATCCAACTTATCCTCAACTTTTCAGGGAAGCCTTTGACCGCGACGAAGTGGATGCATTTGGCATTACCCGGGCCCTGGCCGCCTTTGAAAGGATTTTGGTAAGTGGGAATAATCCGTATGATCAATACCGTTTTCAGGGAAAAACTGAAGCTCTGAATGCCTCTGAACAAAGGGGAATGCTGCTTTTTGAAAGCAACGAACTGGGTTGCACCCATTGTCATGGCGGATTTGACCTGCGCAAGAACGGGTTTGAGAATAACGGGCTCTATGCCCAGTACGTGGACTCGGGGCGCACCCGGGTGACCCTCAACCCCGACGAACGGGGAAAATTCAAGGTACCCAGCCTGAGAAATGTGGCCGTCACGGCCCCCTACATGCACGACGGCAGTCTCACCGACCTTTGGCAGGTGATCGACCACTACGCCTCGGGCGGCAAAGGGCATCCCAACCAAAGCGAATTTATTACCGGATTCACCCTCACAACCACCGAGCGCACAGACCTTTACAACTTCCTTCACGCACTTACGGATCAGGATTTTCTGCAGAATCCCGCCTTTTCTGAAGAATAATTCCCCGTTACCCTCTCAAAAAAAATGAAAATCAAAATACTTGCTTTGCTGGCCCTCCTCACCTTCACGGGTTTTCAGACCCGGGCCTGCGATATATGCAGCTTTTACTTTGGACTCAATCCCAATTACAACCTGAATCAGATCGGGCTGAGATATCGCTACCGCTCCATTTCAGGGTCGCACGACCATGGCGGCGGCATCCAACATACTTCCCGGGAAGTATTTCAGGGGATTGACCTCATGGGACGTTATTGCCCCAGTCCGAAAGTGAGGTTGTGGGGATTGCTTCCTCTCAACCGCAACCAGAGCAACGACAGCCAGAGCGAGCCCGTCGTTTACCAGGGTCTGGGAGATCTGATTTTGGGCGGAGATTTCCAGCTTTTTCAAATACTGGCCACTGATTCGGGCAAAGCCACCCACCGCCTGTTTTGGCGCGGCGGCAGCAGCCTGCCCACGGGCAGTTTCCGGCAACTGGACCAGTGGGGCTCACTGGACCATACCCTGCAACCCGGCACGGGTGCTTTTGGGTTATTTACCGGGGCCAATTATCTCGTAGGAATAGGGAAATTTGGACTGAATGCACTTGTCACAGGGCGGTATTTCACCCCAAATGCCCACCATTTTCGCTTTGGGGAGCGCCTCAATCTCGACCTGACCCTGCGTTACGTGATCAATTCCGAATCAGGCGGCCAGGTTTTCTATCCCCTGGTTGGACTTTTTTCAGAATGGGCCGCCCCGGATCATCTGCTGGGTTTTGAATACCCGGGTAGTGGAGGCATTTATGCCGCTGGTAAAGCAGGATTCGAGCTGTATCTGGGTAAATTTTCCCTCACAGGTACTGCCCAGATTCCCTTTGCACAAAAAATGACTGGTGAAAAGGAAGGTTCCGCCTTCCTGGGTGGTTGCTTTTTCAGCTTCTGAGTTTGGAATTCTGCCTTAAAACTGAATTTCACGCTGCATGGCGCGCTCGCCCCGCAGGATGTAAACCGTGGTGGAGTCACCCTTTTTGAACTTGCTGAGGGCTTCCATGTAGGACATCATGTCGGTCACTTTGTGCTCGCCCAATTGGGTGACCACGTCCCCGGCTTTCAGGCCGGCTACGGCCGCAGGTTTCTCGTCTGTCACTCCGTCGATCCGCATTCCCTTGCCTTCAAACATGTAATCGGGCACCACGCCCAGGGTCACCGTAAAGCGGGGAACTTCCTGGTCGTCCTTGTCGGCGGTTTTGGTGAAATCAATCTTGGGTTGGTTGTCCAGACGGGCAATCAAATCCATGACGAAGTCATGAATTTCCAGCATACCTTCATAATTGATGTACTGCACATCGTCCGTAGGTTTGTGGTAATCCTCATGGGTACCCGTGAAAAAGTGAAGTACGGGAATATCTTTCAGGTAAAATGAGGTATGATCTGAAGGGCCAACTCCCGAAGCTGTGGTTTTAACCTTAAAATCATCTCTGGAAGTGGATTTATGGACATTTTCCAGCAAATTTTCCCACACAGGAGAAGTTCCCACCCCGTTGATTCCCAGAGATGGTTCCTCTTTATCCAGGCGCCCGACCATGTCGAAATTGAGCATGTAATCAATGGCGCTGAGGTAGGAAACCGGGTTTTTCACGTAGTAATTCGACCCCAGCAAGCCCTTTTCCTCCCCTGAGAAAGCAATAAAAAGATAATTATTCTTGCGGGGCGCATTGGGATCGGCCAGAGATTTGGCCAGTTCGATCAGCATAGCCACCCCGCTGGCGTTGTCGTCGGCGCCATTGTGAATGGCTTTTTCACCACGGTGCAACGAGCCTTCATCGCCCCAGCCCAGGTGATCATAATGGGCTCCAATCACCACCGTGTTTTCAGCGGCATTATCCAGAAACCCAATCACGTTATGGGCATTGGTGCGCACATCCACCATCTGGGTATAAACCAGAGCCTTCGTGCCATCCAGTTTATTGCAAACCTTGACCGGGTATTGCTCCATGATATCCCGCAGAAAAATTACAGGAATATCCACAGGAGATACACCTTTCTTATACAATTGGGTAGGTTCCTTGAACTGAGGGTCGTGATTCACAAAAATGACCGCAGCCGCACCTTTACCCTGGGCGTAACGGACCCGCTTATACAATGGCAAATACTCATCATACTCAGAATGAACGAGTTTACCATCAGGTGAAGCGGCTTCCATCATGAGAATTTTGCCCTTGAGGCTGTCGTCGGGAAAGGAAGCGTAATCGTTATACTTCAGTTCAGGAGCGGTAATTCCGTAGCGGACATAGAGAATTTTGCCTTCCACCTTGCCATTACCAGACCAGGGCAGAGGATAAAATTCATAAGATTTCATTTTCTTTTCCCCAATCTCGAAACGGGTTCCCAGGCTCACATATTCGCGTCCGGCCAGGAAATCGAAGGGCTGCAGGTATGAACCATCGGCCATTACGGGCTTGAGACCAGCTTTTTTGAAATTTGCAATGATATAATCTGCCGCCATTTTTTCGCCCGGCGATCCCGCTTCCCTCCCTTCCATCACATCGTCGGCCAGGGTTTCCACGTGCCTGATCATGGCCGTTTTGCGTGCGTCACGGTTGATTTGTGTCCAACCCGAAACGAAGGGGATCATCATCCCGATGGCCAGTAACCCTAATCTGATATTTCTGATACTCATGCTCAATCTTGCCAAAGGCGATTTAAAAACAGGTCGAAAATATAAGGATTATTGCAGGTGAAATTAATTTTTGCGGGGATTGATTTTCCACATTTTCAATCCACCCATTCAGCAATGAATACATTGGTATCCCTTCCGCCGCCGTTGAAACGGTTGGATGAAAACACCAGGTACTTGCCGTCAAAGGAAAACATGGGGAAGGCATCAAATCCACTGTCGAAAGAGATTTGCTCCAGACCCGAACCATCGAGATTCACCAGGAAGATATTGAAGCCTCTGCCCTTTTCGCTGAGGTGATTGGAGGCAAAAATGATTTTTTCACCAGAGGGATGCCAGTAAGGCGCCCAGTTGGCTTTGCCAATGTGAGTGATCTGCTGCTTATTGCTTCCATCTGCATCAGCCACAAATATTTCCAGTTCTGAAGGCTGCACCAGACCCTGGTTCAGCAGGTCTTTGTAGGCGGCCACGTCCTCGTCTGTCTTCGGGCGGGAAGCACGCCAAACCAGCTTTTTCCCATCGGGAGAGAAAAAGGCACCACCATCGTAACCCAATTCGTCGGTCACCTGTTTCAGGTCTGAGCCGTCAATATTGGCAGTCCACAATTCGAGATCCCCAGAGCGGGTGGAGGTAAAAACCACCCGATCGCCTGCAGGAGAAACGGTAGCCTCGGCATCATAGCCGGGACCAGTGATAAACGGACGGGTATTTTCTCCCTTGAGGTCTGTGATGTAAATGTCGTAGGTATCGTAAATGGGCCACACATATTTACCGCCTACCAGGCGGGGAGGCACGGCGGGACAGGAGTCGCCACCCAGGTGAGTGGAAGCGTATATTATTTCCTGATTTCCAGGCATATAATAAGAGCAGGTGGTACGACCTTTACCATTCGAAATCATGGGAGGGTTGATACCCTTGATCCCCTTCAGATCCATGGTGAAGATCTGATCGCAGCTGAGTCCCCACTCAGGGTTGTCAGACTGAAAAACCAGATTTTTGCTGTCGAAACTGAAGTAAGCCTCGGCATTATTGCCTCCAAAAGTGAGCTGTCTCAGGTTTTTGAAATGTTTTTCCTGGGGGTATCTCAAGGTATCAGCAGCATTGAGAGAATCAGAATCCCCGGTATTGGAACCGTTTCCACCACCTTGTTTGCAGGATGAAAAATAAAGTACTGAAAGGCTGGAAAGGGCCAAAAACAAAGTAAATATCTTGCTTTTCATATAATCTTATTAATAAAGCGCAAAGTTAAGCTAATAAACCGAGAAAGATGAAGAGAGTTTAGATTCTTTGGAGGATTCGCAAAAGAAAAAGCCAGACTCCAAAAAGGAATCTGGCTGATTGAATTAAAAACTTTTGTAAAGGAATAGTTGGAATTAAATTATGAAGAGCCGTGCTGAACCTGATCAGCCCAATTGAACCCGTTTCCAGGCCCATTTGAACTGTATTCAACCCCGGTCTGAATTGCGATCAAAATTTTTATTGTCATTCCCATCCTTCCGGCAAAACTGTTTCACTGATGCTATCTGAAATTTCTTGCGACGTTTTAATTCAATGATTCAAGTTAATTCTATCAAAAATAACATGCAAGAATTTTGCAAAATATTTTCAGTCAACAATCCATGGAATAACATTTTAAAATATCATCAAACATTTTATAAATTATATAGAATAATTAAATGACATTTTTAAACAATTTGCAATAATCAGAACGAATCAGACACAAGGATCATATGTAAGATTACATTCAATTGTGCAGAAAGATTGTGGCAAGTTATTCAATTGATTCCAAGCCAATTACCCATCACATCCTCATTTCCGACCAATTCCGCCAACACAAATACCCTCGACTGGGCCAGGGCAGCAGAGCCTTCCACCCTTTCCTTTAGCACCACTTTGGGTGCCAAATAGGAGGCATGAACGAACCAAACAGACTCCTTTTCCCAAAACAAAAAGCCCGTATGGAAATCCAACCCGATGATATAGACGGAGGCCTGGCGGCCCCTCACCCACTCGCTAAGGCTTTTGGGGGTACGTCCCGACATCCAGACAGGGTCGCGCCTTGTTACTTCGCGCATCATATTAAAGGAAGCCTCGCGAGCCAGGCGAACCCGGTCGAGGGTCAGGCCCATATCTTCCAGCAACGTGGTGACAAAGTACCCACAGGCGATTTTTCCGTTGCCTGGCGTGCGGGTCGTGCCATTGAAATCCCAGGTGGTACCATACCAAAAAGGGATCAATTGGTCGCGCAGGGCGTGGGTAAAGGCGACCTCTGCCTCCAGTTCTACCTGTTTGCGTTCAGCGTCAGATTCCGCTGCGAGGTAGCGGGCACGAAGTTCATCCCGCATCATCCTCACCTGCTCCTTCATCTCTTCGTACTGCTGCACATCGAGAACCGTGCGGGCAAAAGGATGGCGGGTTCGTTTTTGCAGGGCAGAATTTTCCAGCAAACCGAGTCCAACACCGGGTAAATGCTTTTCAGCCGTCAGCCGAACGCTTCCCTGAGGATCAATTTTCCCGGCAGCGCCCCAAAATCCAACCAGGGTGATTCCAGCAAGCAAGACGATAATGATGGTTCTCATAATTAATTCTTTCGGTTGATTCATAATGCGATTTCCTTTAAAAGTTTCAGCAACTGCCGGAAAAACCTGTTTTTCCCGGATCTGACCGACAGCCTTCAAAAGAATTTACGCATGCATTATGACACCTTACGTCAATTATGACGACTCATTTCATCCACTATTATTCCACTCAAAACCAACCTGTTAGCATAAAAAGGGCCGCCTCTTGGGGAGGCGGCCAGTTGAAACCTAAAACTATTGCTATTAAGAAAAGATTAATCGAGGGAAGCTACCCCGCGGGCCCAGGTCATAAAACCCGAAACCCATTGGGAAAGGGCAATTCTTTGTGCATTCCAGGAAGAAACCCGTTCGGTGGCCTGGGCATAGATGGTCACGGGCTCCAAAGAAATCAGGTCCTGGTCCACTTCTGCGATATTGATGGAGTATTTTTCCATTTCCCAGGCATCCTCTGCAATCTCCACGCTGGCGTTGTAAAACTCATCGTTGCACACCGTAACGTTGCAGATTTCCACGTCCTCATATCCGTTCATTTCCACCTGAAGGTCATAATTTCCTTCATCCAGTCCTTTGAGTTCAAAACTTCCGTCGGCATGGGAAATGGTTCCACCATTTTGGCCTTCCACCCGGATGGTGACATAGGCCAGGGGCTCGTGGGTATTTTTATCCAAAACTTTCCCTTTGATTCCACCTGCGGCAAAGGACAGACTGGAAAGGAGAATCAGAAAGGAAAGGGTGAGAATCAGTTTAAGGCTTTTCATGATTTTGTTAGTATAAAATTGTTTCAATTTTTTTTGATTTGTGGGGGAATACGCGGGGTTTGGGGGAAGGTTTAACAATTTTTAAAATTGTTCCAAAATGGAACACAACCCGGATTTTTGGGCCAGAAACTGCCTGGAAAGGCGTTCACAAAGGAGGTCGCCGCGGATGGGACACGAGGTTCTTCTTTTTTTCTGAAAATTTTTGGGTGGTTTTCAATAAAATAAACGAAAGTTCTTATTTTTGCCCCGGAAGCGTGGCAGAGTGGTCGAATGCGGCGGTCTTGAAAACCGTTGTACCGCGAGGTACCAGGGGTTCGAATCCCTTCGCTTCCGCAAGCTTAAAAAGCCCCGAACGATTCATCGTTCGGGGTTTTGTGTTTTTGGTGGGCGTCGGGATGTAATTCCGTAAGCCAACCAAAAGCACAAAACCAAGCCTGAGGTACGAAGGCGCAGGCTTTTTGAGCCTGGCCAGGAACTTGTGTGTGGCGGGGATCACCACCGGTAATCCATACTAAAATACCTTTTATCAGTACTTTTCGTTAACTTTATAGCATGGATATTCAAGCTGAGAGATATCTCCTGATTGAAAGGCTCAAGTTAGTCAATGACGGCGATTTGCTTCAGGCCGTCAAAAGCCTGCTTGATTACGGACTGAAAACTGAAAGAGACAGAATTTCCGTTGAACAATACAACCGCGAGTTAGAAGAAGCCAGAAAAGAAATCCAGAATGGCCAAAGTTTCTCCCAGGAAGACCTTGAACGGGAATCAGAATCATGGTAGATGAGGTTGAGCGGAAAGTTCGCTGGGCTAACAGTGCAGCCTCAAGTTTTAAAAAGGCCATTCAAACCATCCGGGAAGATTCTCCCCGAAACGCGGAAAAAGTCAGGCAAACCATCCTCCTTAAAGTGAAAAGTCTTCCAACGAATCCTCATCAACATCCCCCCGATAGGTTCAAAGCAAATAATGAAGGAAATTTCAGGGCTTTTGAGGAATGGAGTTATCGAATCACCTACGAAATCACTGAATTAGAAATTTTTATATTAAGGTTCAGGCATGTCAAACAGGAGCCATTAGAGTATTAAACCCTCCCCTACCAATCCGCCCAGGGCAATTGCCCCAGGCACCAAATCAGGGCCGGATAGGCCGCCACAAAACTCAGGAAGAATCCGTTCAAGCCCATCAGAAAAGAAGTGGAGAGGTGAAATAGGGTGGTAACCACCAGAAAAACCACCACCAACCAGCTTTGCCCGGTCAGAACCAGGGGAAAGAGCAATTCAAAGGCGATCACTCCCCAACTCAGCGCCCGGGAAAGGCCCTTTCGGCCTGCAAGCAGGCCATAAACCCAACCCGAACCGTGGTACACGGTTCCAAAAATACCCGTCAAACCCGACCCGTCCCGCCAGGCGGGACCCCGCAACTTGGCCACTCCTGCCAGCAGGTAGCTCAGGATCAACTGAGCGGACAAAAACCACATCCCCAGACGAAATATCAAAGAATCAGGCGGGCTAAGTGAGCAGGTAAACAAAACACATTGAATCAATATCCGCAATTGAAAGGATCCATCCTGGCCGGGAGCGGCCCGAAATAAGACCAAAAGGCTGCTCAGCAACGCCGCCCCCATCAAAAACGGTGACTGCAAGGCAAAAATGCCACTGGTCACCATGGCCAATCCCAGCAACATCCTGAGTGCCATCAACACCCGAAAACGCCGCTCCTGATAGAAAAAATCCCCCAAATTCCGAAAAAACGCACTGCGTGAAGCCAAGCCCGTCCTGCGCACCAAATCCCAACTCAAAATGCCCCCCTTAGCATACACCTGAAACCGCACCAGGGCTTCAGTAGCCGTAATGGCCATAACCAGGCCAGCTCCCACCTGCAGCGCCTGCATGGCCATTTGCGCATCAAAATATGCCAAAAACTCCTTCATACAGGATACCAGGGTGAAACCAGCAAAGTGCCTTCATATTGATTCGCAGGTTCGCGGATGATGATGGAAAACTGAGTTTGGGTCTTTGCCCCGGCCCGGGGCAAATGGCGCACAAAGTGGAGCAAATGCAGATAAGGAGCAGATTGCAGCAATTCCTCCTCCCCTCCTGCTTTCATCTGCAAAATCAGCCCGGCAAATTGTTGCACCAGATCGAAAACCGCCTTGGCTTCCACCTTATTTGGGTTCCAGAGGCCGTGAAACCATTTGCGGGGCTCAGGTCCGTAGGCCATGAGCCAGGGCCCGGCTTCCTCTGCCCCGGCCTGATCACGGCACATCACATAATAATCCGCCACCCCCGGACGGGGGGCGAAAAGGTTCCAGTTAGGTAATAAGGCCCACACCGGGCTGGGTACACGCAATTTTACCAAAGCCTGATAACCTGCCATACGAACCACCGTCAGCAGCAACCATAGCCCGAAAAAGATACCCAAAGTCCAGAGCCAAACTGATTCCATAATTATTTCGAGAAACATCCCATCAACCAAAATGCCCAAAATTCCCCCAATCACCTAACCAACCTTCTCCCGAAGGCAGGTTTTGAATATACAAAAATGCAGATGACTTCACTCCATTTACAAAAATCGGGGTTCAAAGTTATTTTTCCCTCAAACTTGCAGAAATTTGCCCCGGCATTCATCACCTAAAATCAAAAGAAATGCAAACCATCCTGGGAGCCAACGGACAAATCGCTGAAGAATTAGCAAGGGAATTACATCGGAATTTTACCAAGGAAATCCGCCTGGTCAGCCGCAAACCCAAAAAAGTGAACGACTCTGATCAGCTTTTTCCCGCAAATCTCATGGATGCAGAGGCCACCAGCCAGGCGGTGAAAGGAAGTGAAATCGCCTATCTCACGGTAGGACTGCCCATGAATGCAAAAATGTGGGCCGAACAGTTTCCCGTGATGATGCAGAACGTGATTGAGGCCTGCAAAACCCACGCCTGCAAACTGGTTTTCTTCGACAATACCTACATGTACGACAAAACTGTGGCCCTTCAGACCGAGGAAAATCCCTTCGTACCCGTGGGACAGAAATCAGTAATCCGGGCCGCCATCACCAACCAATTATTGGCCGAAATGAAGTCCAAAAGTCTGGAAGCGGTCATTTGCCGGGCCCCCGAGTTTTACGGACCTGGCAAAACCCAAAGCCTGACCAACACCCTGGTCTTTGAAAATATCCGCCAGGGCAAGTCCCCGAAAGTTCCCCTCCGTGACGACAAACTGCGTACCCTCATCTGGACCCCGGATGCAAGCCGGGCCATGGCCCTGATTGGCAACACCCCCGATACTTACGGGCAAACCTGGCACCTGCCCTGCGATGACAACCGCCTTACCTACAAGGGATTGGTCGGTCTGGCGGAAGAAATCTATCAAAAGAAACTGAAATATTCCCTGGTCAAAATGTGGATGACTAAGCTGGGAGGCTTGTTTAACCCGGCTTTGCGGGAAGTACAGGAGTTATTGCCCCGATACCTTTACGACAATATTTTTTCTTCTGAGAAATTCCGGCAGCGATTCCCCGAATTCAGGGTCACCACCTACCGCGAAGGCATTGAAATGATCAGAATGGAGCAGCAGAGTTAAGGGAGAAATGGGTGAATTTTAAGGTAATTGCTGCGTCCGGAAACTTTTTACAGAGGACTCCCCCAAACCTGAACCCATACCAAAGGCACCGCCATGCGGAAACTAACAACTTAGAACCAACAACTAACAACCACTCCCCTCTGGATTTTCTCCCCGCAATTGCCTAACTTTCCTACCTTCGGGCTTTTCGTTCCCGAAAAGCAATCTGTAAGCGCAATATTCACCCAAAGTTACCCAAATGCCAGATCCTCAATACCTCACCCGCGAAAACCAGGTCAGTCCCCAAAGCATGGATTCTTCCGAATCCAGCCAGGTCACAGCCGCCACCATGGCGCCCCCAGCCTTTCAGTTGAAGGCAGACCCTGTACAGAAAAAAGAAGGGGACAGCCCCGACAGTTCCGCGGCCTACGAGCCCAAAGCGGGAGACAAGATTTCCAAATCCGTGGGTGCTGGCGGGGTCAACAGCGACAAGGATGTGCGGATCGTGCAGTATAATCTGGTGAATAAAGGCTACCTGGCCGCCACCCGCGAAGACGGCACAAGCAGCATCAACGGCATTTGCGACGAAGCCACCGAGTACGCCATTCGCCAGGTTCAGATCCGGGTGGTAGAGGCCAAAACCCTCGACGCCAAAGTGGATCCGGGTGGAAAAACCGAAAAAGCCCTGAACGGCGAGATCACCAAGTCACGTCCCGACCTGGTGGCGGGCGAAGGCATGATCGACCAGATCGCGAAAGACTTCCCCAACGGGGTGAATGTGGCAATCTGGGCCAATTACGACGACCAGAACTCCAATAACAAGGAATTCAAGCGGGCGGCCGACACCTACGCCTCCTCCTTCAATTCCCTCGGTTACGACGACAAAGGCAACCTCAAACTGGGCATGGCCCGCCCGATCAAATCCCAGACAGATGTGATCAATGCCATCAACGACATCCACAACCTGCTGGTCTCAGAATACGAAAAATCCGTCCAGCAATGCGTGGCCGTGCCTCCTGCCTTTACCAAAATCAAAACTCTGGCACTATTCTCCCACGGTATGCCCTGGGGCATGCACCTCGCTGGCAGCGGCAAGTATAATACCCGCATTGACACGGCAAAAGAAGAAAAGCAGTTTGAATTATTTGTCAAAGACATCAAGGGTCCGTTGAAGAGCGACGTGGATGTGAACCTCTTTGCCTGTAATGCAGGCCGGGAGTCGGACGGCACTGAAAAAGGCGACGTCTGGAGCCTCTCCGCCGCAGAAAAGCAGGACGGAAGTTCCTCTTTCGGCGCCAAATTTGCCGAGGAACTCGGCCCCGAGGCCAGCGTTTATGCCCACCTTTCGGCTGGTCACACCGTCAACAACTACTCTGCCCGCGTATTTGGGGCCGATGCCGGCAAAGACGCCACCCAGGACCAGGGCGGGGTCCACATTTTCCGCCTCCTCTACGACGACGCCTTCATTACCTCAGAGGCCACCCGTTTGCAAAAGGACAAGGCCAAAGTGGAAAAACAAATGTGGAAGCACTACACCTCCCGCATGTCCGAAAGCCACAATGGCAAGCTGTCCATCCCTCAGGCCGATGGCACCAGCCGCAAGGTCCAGCTGGGCTCGGAAATGTTCTCCAACCTCGAAGGCACCACCACCTTCCTCCATCAGGATTGGGCTACCTGGGTACAAACCAATCCCGTGCAGTAAAGGATAATGGGAGAATTTCTTTCGGGTAAATTCAGGATTCTGCTCATTTTGGGGTGGATTCCTCTGCTGGTCTGGAGCGGAGGTTGCAAAGTAAGGGCCCAGAAAACCAGCCGGGAGGGAATTCGCACCGCGTACCAGGAGGTCAATGCACGAATCGCAACCTGTCAGGAAGATGGATCGCCCTGCGGTCTGTATGTGAATCGCCTCACCACCAATTCGGGTGAGGAGCCCTGGGCTGCGGTGGGCATTTACCAGAGCAAACGTGACCTTTGGTATCAGCGCGACCCCGAAAGTGAGGAGGAAAAGTACCAGCTTTTGAAGGTCAACGCCACCACCCAGCGAAGCGACCGGGTCGAAAACGAGGAATACCTCTTTGCCACCTCAGGCAAACTGATTTTTTACTATTTTCGCCTGGAGCAAGGGGATGAGTTGTTGCAGGAATACCGTTATTATTTCAGCGAAGATAAATTGATCGATTACCAGGAAAAGCTGGCCGAAGGCGAAACAGAATACCGGGAAATGTCTCAGGAAGGAGCTGCCCAGGTACTTGAAAAAGCCGCCAAAATGCGGATCCTTTGGGAGGCCAGCCTTTGAAAACCATTCGGTGAAATCTCCGCTCCACTCATCCCAAAAGGGGGGGTTACTCAATAGTTACTCAATACTTCCCCAATAGGTCCCCAATTATTACCCAATACTCATCCCCTCAACACCTGCACCCAGGGCTTACCCTGAGCCCACTATGCCCGCATTCCCCACCACCTGAATCCGGCCATCATTCCTGGCACCTCCTTTTTGAAGAGAAGAGAATACTGAGCGCATTCGGTACCTCAGGTGGCCAGGCATGAGGACAAATCTGCCCTGAAAGGGCATACGGTTGACTGGAGCGCGGTCGAACTATCGTATTTAATGAAACAGATATGAAATCTCCCACCACCGCGCGGTCGCATTAATAAACGCCGTGGGTATTTCCCCTGCCTTAACCAGTTTGGGGTGGGTAATTCCCGTGATCATTCACAGACATGAGTACCCCCATTTCCCCATAACCATTTGTTCACATTGCCCCTCCCAAAGCAACCATTATTATAATAATTTAAGGCGGTAAAACAATCACCAACAAACCCTGGCCACCTCAGGAAAACTCCCCAAAACCGACCTCTCCCCAGCCCATCTGATTTTTAACTGAAAACCCGGGCTTCCCTGCTCTTTACCCCTCACAGAACCGCGAAACCCCTGTTTGTCCCGATATTGTTCCATCAAAATACCCCCACGAGCCACCCGGGCTAATACCAAAAACATCCACAATCAGTCAATAACTCGTTTTTATGGCAAATGACTCCGGATAGAAATTCTTGCCAAAATTTATCTTCCGGGGCAGCCTTATCCCACCTCTTCCCGGAATTGAACCACCTGATCCAAACCCCATTTCACGTTTAAACATGGATGTTTTGCCATATTTAATTTCATGCTACATGCATACAATAACCACTTGTAAATGAGCAGGATACAAAATATCATTCATCGAAATTTATTTAAGGATTTAAAAATTAACTGTAAATTCACCTGCGAATGAAGGGGAGGAAAAATTGAAGAGAGACCCCTTCAGCAAAACACTAAACAATTAGCCTTTATTTATCAACTTTTTACTCTGAGAAAAAATTATGAAAAAAAGGATTACATCAACAATCTTGCAGCCGTTGATGCTGTTTCTCCTTTTATTTGGAGGAAGCAGCTTCGCAGCCTTGAATGGTACCTACACCATTAACAAGAACGGCACTGCAACCAGCACCAACTACCTTTCCGTAACCGCCGCTGTTGCCGACCTGATGGCCGGAACCCGTACCGATGGGGGTACACCCAATGGCCCCGGCGTATCCGGACCGGTAACCCTGAGAATTGTGGCCAACACCGGACCTTATAACGAGCAAATTGCCTTTGGTCCCATTGCCGGCACCAACAAGAATAAATTCGTCCGTCTGACCGGTGGCCCTACCCGCGAAGAGATTTCATTTTCGGGTACCACCACCACCGCCCGCGGGGTAATCACCCTTACCGGCACCAAAAACATCATCCTGGACAGTCTTACCCTGACCAATACCGATGCCACCTATGCGTACGGGGTTCACATCACCAATAACGCAGACAGTAACTGGGTGAAAAACAGCATCATCACCGTGCCCAACAACTCCACCAGCGCCAACATGGCCGGGATCGTAATTTCCTCCACCACCAGCGCCACCGGCTCCGGCAATAACGGGGATTACAACACCGTACAAGGCAACGTCGTTTCCGGCGGGTACTATGGTTATACTGCAACCGGCACCAGCACCACGGTTTACTCTCAGGAAAACCACGTCATTGGCAACGAGTTTAAGGAATTTTACTATTACGGAATTCGCCACTACGAGCAAAATCTCGGCATTATCCGGGGGAATACCGTGCATGCACGCCCATCCGGAACTGCATCCGGATACGGAATGTACATTTACTATAATGACCGGTTCACCGTCGAGCAAAACAATTTATATAATGTGGGCACCTATGGTATTTATTGCTACTATGCCAACTACCAGGGAGGATCATCCAGCAGCCGGGCAACTCTCCGCAATAATATGATCGGAGGCAGCTGGCTGGCCGCATCCCCCTACGGTATGTACCTCACCACCAATACAGTCAACGTTGACATTTTCCATAACTCCATTAGCCTGACCAGCGGAAACGGAAGAGGATTCTATCTCATTGCCGGAACAGGAAATAACGTGCGGAATAACTCATTCTCCGTGATCAACTCCACCAGTGGCTATGCTGCTTACGTTTCCTCAACTGCCTACCTCAACGGCATGGACTACAACAACTACTATTGTCCTGGTTCATCCGGTCTGATCTATCTGGCAGGAGCCTATACCACCACCAATTACCAGGGGGCTGCCGGATTCAACACCAATTCAACTGATGGGGATCCGCTTTACATTGATCCTGTATCCAATTTGCACGCCTACGCCACCCAGCTTTTTGACGGAGGCGACCCAACCGTGGGGGTAACCAATGACTTCGATGGCGATGTGCGGCCTCACCCCACTTCCACCATTCCCGACATTGGTGCCGACGAGTATCTGCCCGATTCAGTTGACATCACCATGGACAAAATCGTGGCTCCCGCAGGTGGCGCCTGCCCCGACAGCATGGAAGTGGTGAAAGTGATCCTTTCCAACCGTGGACTGAACACCAAATCCAATATTCCGGTGCAGGTAACCATCAGTGGCGCAGGCTCTGCCGTGCTGAACGTGGTTTACCCCGGCCCCATGGCCCTCGGTGATGTGGATACTGTAACCGTTGGCACCTTCAACTCCTGGCCCGGCGGCAATTTCAACTTCAGCGCCATAGTCTCTGTAGCCAATGATCAGAGCCACGGCAACGATACCCTGGTAAAAACTATTGGCGTAAACCTGACCCCTGCTGCACCCACCGTACCCTCCACCACCATTTGTGAAGGAGACAGCACCATGCTGATTGCCACCTCTACCGGAACCAATTTCTGGTACGACGCACCCTCCGGCGGCAACCTGATTTACACCGGCGACACCATCAGCACCGGACCGCTCAGCAGCCCCATGACTTACTACACCGAAGCCCGCGGCACCGCTGTTTCCACCGTTACCACCACTTTTGCCAACAACAACTCCTGCGGTGGCGGTAACATGTTTGATATCATTGCCATTGCTGAAGTAACTCTCGACAGCTTTGATATCAATATCTCAGGAAGCGCTTCTGTAAACGTTTACTACAAAGTGGGTACCTACCTGGGCTCCGAAACCAACGCAGGCGCCTGGACCCTGCTCGGTACCGCCAACGTAATCGGTGCAGGCACCGGAAACCCCAGCCGCCTCGTGGTTCCCCCGCTTACGGTTCCCGCCGGACAGACCTACGGGATCTTCATCAATACCACCACCATGGTGTACACCACCCTGAGTGCAGGAACCTACTACAACACCCCTGAGCTTTCATTGTACTCAGGAACCGGTCTTTGTGGCGCATTCTCCGGCACCAACTTCCCCCGTGGCTGGAACGGACGGGTTTACTACTCTGCCATCGGCTGTGCCTCCCCCCGTACCGCAGTAAACGTGGGTGTAAACACCTACCCGGTGGTTTCACTGGCCGATACCACCCATTGCGGACCTGCCACCCTGGATGCCGGAAACCCTGGCGCCAGCTACATGTGGAGCAACGGTGACACCACCCAGACTTCCACCATTTCCAGCTCATCACTGGTGAGCGTAACCGTGATGAACGGAACCTGTGCCACCGCCGACAGCGCTGATGTGACCATTGGTGACTTCCCCACCGTAAACCTGGGTGCCGATCAACTCCTGTGTGATGGTGCATCTGCCACCCTCGATGCCGGAAACGCAGGCAACAGCTACCTCTGGAGCGACAACTCCACCAGCCAGACCCTGACCGTAACCGCTGCCGGAACCTACAGTGTGGTGGTAACCACCCCTGAAAGCTGTACCGGAACAGATGCAGTCACCATTACTACCCTGAATTCACCTGCCGGCACCTTGAGCGCCGACCTCTCGGGTTGTCCTACCGTGGCCTTCACCAGCACCTCCACTGGCGGAGCCGCCACCACCAGCTCCTGGGATTTTGGGGACGGAAGCACCGGCACCGGCAGCAACCCCAGCCACACCTACACCGCCGATGGATCATACACCGTGACCTTCACCCAGACCAACGATTGCGGAACGGATGTGGTAACCCAAACCATTACCGTGGATTGTCTCACTGGAATCGACGGAATTCTGGCTGGTCAGGTAGTGCTGTTCCCCAACCCGGCCAAAGACCGGGCTGAACTGGCCCTCAACCTGAAAGGTGCAACCCTGGCCACCATTTCACTCACCGACCTGCAAGGCAAAGTCATGAATTCCCAAAGCAAAGCTTTGGGTGCCGGAAACAATACCATCCAGCTCGACCTCAGCGGCCTGAGCTCAGGAATGTATCTGGTGAAGATCAATTCTGACAGCTTCAGCTGGAATGGACAACTGGTGAAAAACTAATCCTTTTCCACGGCCTGTAACAGGCCTGTACGGGTCCGGCTCCTCAGCTTTGAGGGGCCGGACTTTTTTATGCTCCTAACTATAGACTTATTTTATTATATAAATATTGCCCACGGTTTCTTATCTTGCAGATACGAAGAGCTCTATTTTTATTAATTAACTTGAGAAAAAATTATGAAAAGAAGCATTACTACACGGCTTTTTAAGTCTGCATTATTTCTGTTACTGTTATTCGGGGGAGAAACATTTGCAGCACTGAGCGGGACCTACACAATAAATAGTGGCGGCTCGGCCAGCAGTACCAATTATCTAAGCGTATCCGCAGCCATTTCCGACCTGGTGAGTGGCACCCGTTCCGACGGAGGCACTCCCAATGGCCCCGGGGTAAGCGGCCCTGTAAACCTGCGCATCATATCAGGATCAGGCCCTTACTCTGAGCAGGTCAACTTCACGGCGATCACCGGAGCATCTGCCACCAATTATATCCGCCTCACGGGCGGCCCTTCCATGGAGGAGATCAACTTCACGGGAACCACCACCGCCGACCGTCACGTGATCCGTCTTTCAGGTGCCAAACACATTATTCTGGACAGTTTGACCATTAAGAATAATGACACCAACTTTGGCTACGGAGTATGGCTGACTAACAGTTCTGACTCCAATATTGTGCGCAATTGTGCGGTAACAGTTGATCTGAACACCACCAGCTCCAACTTTGCCGGCATCACCATCTCCGGGGCAAGTCCCACCACTCTCGGCGACAACGGTGATTACAACCTGATCGAAAATAACGTGGTTTCAGGTGGATATTACAGTATCACAGTCAACGGGCAAAGCACCTCCATTTACGGGCAGGGCAACCACGTGATAGGCAACATGATGCTGGACTTTTATTATTACGGATTGCGCCATTATTATCAGAATGGTGGAGTGATTGGCGGAAACACCGTAATTGCCCGTGCCTCTGCGACGGCTTCTGCCTACGGGATGTACATTTACCGCAACGACAACTTTCTCATTGAGAAAAATAATATTCAGCGTGCCGGGACCTATGGAATGTACGTTTATTATGGAAATTACCAGAATGGCTCTGGTACCAGCCGGGCCACCATCCGCAACAACATGATAGGCGGGGATTTCGTGAGCACCAGCACCAATTATGGAATCTACCTTACCACCAATGCCCGCAATATCGATGTATTCAACAACTCGGTAAGCCTTTTCGCCACCAACAGCAGGGCCCTTTACCAGACATCAGGAACAGGATCTGATATTCGCAATAATTCATTTTCCATCAATGGGTCCACTACGGGATATGCCATCTACGTTAGTTTGACTTCCTATGTAAACACGGTGGATTATAATAATTACTACGCCCCCAATGCCGCCACCTTCCTCTACCTTGGCGCTGGCTACAGCCAGACCAACTATGTGGGTGGCGGTGGATACAACACCAATTCCACTGACGGAGACCCAAACTACATCGACCCGGTGCTCAACCTCCATGCCTTTGCCACCCAGCTGTATGACGGAGGCGACGCCACCGTTCCGGTGACCGACGATTACGACGGCGACGTACGTCCCAATCCCGTATCGACCATCCCGGACATAGGCGCCGACGAGTACCTGCCCGATTCTGTGGATATTTCCCTCAAAGCATTTTTTGCCCCCATGGGAGGAACCTGTCCCGACAGCTTTGAAGTGGTAAAAATTATTCTTTCCAATAATGGTCTCAATACCAAATCCAATATCCCGGTTACCGTTACCATTTCAGGAGCTGGTTCAGCCACCCTGAACTACACCTACCCGGGTCCCATGGTTTTAGGCCAGACCGACACCATTACCGTAGGCACCTTCAACTCCTGGCCCGGAGGCACCTTCAATCTCGAAGCGGTAGTCAGTGTACCCAACGACCAGACTTCTGATAACGACACCCTGAATGCCACCGCCAACATCAACCTCACACCTCCCCCACCAACTGCGAATGGCACCACCATTTGTGAGGGCGACTCAGCCTGGCTGATCGCATCTTCCAGCGGAACTGCTTTCTGGTATGACTCCATTTCTGGCGGAAACCTCATCCAGATGGGTGATACCCTTAATACCGGGCCGCTTACCTCGGGCATGACCTATTATGCAGAAGCCCGCGGCCTGCTCAATTCCAGCGTCACCACCACCTTTGCCAATAACAACTCCTGCGGTGGAGGTAACATGTTTGACGTAATAGCCCTGGCCGATGTGACCATCGACAGCTTTGATATCAACATTTCAGCCAGCGCCACAGTGGACGTATATTACAAAGTCGGATCCTACCTGGGCTTTGAAACCAACTCTGGCGCCTGGACCCTGTTGGGTTCTGCCAGCGTGACCAGCGCCGGTACCGGAAACCCCAGCCGTCTCGTCGTTCCCCCGCTCAACATTCCCGCCGGCCAAACTTACGGGATCTACATTGCCACCACCACCATCGTCTATACCACCCTCAGTGCTGGCACCTATTACAATACTCCTGAGCTTTCAGTTTATTGCGGAACGGGCCTTTGCGGCAATTTCTCCGGCACCAACTTCCCCCGTGGCTGGAACGGAACGGTATATTATAATGCCGTAGGCTGTGCCTCTCACCGTACCCCGGTTACCGTGGGTGTGGATACCAAGCCTCTGGTAAATCTGGTGGATAGCGCCTACTGTGGACCCACCATGCTCGACGCCGGCAACCCCGGAGCCAGCTATGCCTGGAGCACGGGCGACACCACCCAGATGACCACCGTTACCACCTCCGGCATGGTGGATGTGACCGTAACCAATGGAGTTTGCTCCGCCATGGACAGCGCCAATGTTACCATCAATGACCTTCCAGTGGTAAACCTCGGTCCCGATCTGGTCCTTTGCGACGGAGCCACCGCCACCCTGGACGCCGGCAATTCCGGCAGCACCTACCTTTGGAGCGACAACTCCACCAGCCAGACCCTGACCGTCAGTTCGGCCGGATCATACAACGTCATGGTGACTTCACCCGCCAACTGCTCCGCCTCGGATACCATTGATGTGAGTGCCGCCGATTCTCCGGCCGGAACCGCCTCTGCCGACCTTTCAGGTTGTCCTACAGTGGTATTCTCCAGCACCTCAACGGGTGGCACCGCCACCAGCATGGATTGGGACTTTGGGGATGGTAACACCGGCACAGGCTCAGGCCCCAGCCACACCTACACCTCCAATGGCACCTATACCGTCACCTTTACCCAGACCAACGATTGCGGAACGGATGTGGTGACCCAAACCATCACGGTGGACTGTCTGACCGGGGTGGAAGAATCCATTGCCGGGCAGGTAGTGCTCTACCCCAACCCGGCCCGCGACCGCGCCGAAATCATGATCGATCTGAAAGGTGCCCTGACCGCCACCATTTCACTGACCGATCTGCAGGGCAAAGCCCTGCAAACCCAAACCCGGGCCATGGTAGCCGGAAGCAATTCCGTTTCCCTCGACCTCAGCGGACTGAGTACAGGCATGTACCTGGTCAAAATCAACTCTGACCAGTTTACCTGGAATGCCCAACTCGTGAAGGAATAAATTCTCACCATAAGCAAAAACGGCTTCTCCTTTGGGGAAGCCGTTTTTTTGAGCCCTCACCTGGCCAGAGGCCAGGATACTTTGGGTATTTCCCCGGGTGCCGGCCAAAAATTTTCCACCCACCACAAAGGAAAAAAATGTAATTTCAGACCGACAGTAACTGAATTTCTAAGCGACTTTGCCAACCAGCCAATTCAATCGGGCATCATTGATGCTGGAAAATGCTGAGCATTTTCCAATAGCTTCCATTCAGCAGGCCGAAGGCCGCTTTGCCCTCACCTTCATCCCCGAAAAATCCTTTTTAGCCTGCCTCGCCCCCACCCACCGCGACCAGTTTGCCGGAACCCTGCACAAGAATGCTGCCACTGGCATCTCGTCCTTCCAATTGAATCCCCTGCCCCTGGCGGGAGACCATATTTGGGTAAGCATGCAGATGGTGGCCCTGCGGGATGAAAGTGGTCGCATCACCCGTTACCAGGCTTATTTGCTGGATGTAACCGCCCAGGTACTGGCCTCCAAAGATGATTTTGGCAACGATCCCTACAAGGAACTTTTCGAAAAATCGGCCGATGCCCTGCTCATCATCAAACGGGAGAAATTCATCGATTGCAACGAGGCCACCATCAAAATGCTGGGCTATGCGACCAAGGATGAGTTTCTGAATACCCATCCCAGCGAACTTTCGCCCGAATATCAACCCGACGGCATGACTTCACGGGAAAAGGTGGACATCATGAACGGACTCGCCTATCAGAATGGCAGCCACAGATTTGAATGGGACCACGTGCGCAGCAACGGCGAGGTTTTTCCGGTTGAGGTGCTCCTGACCTCCATCCCCTCCGACAACCCTGCCGATAAAACCCTGCATGTGGTCTGGCGGGATATTACCGAACGAAAAAAGGCCGAACGGGAAATTGCCTCCCAGAACCTGATTCTCAAGAACATCAACCAGGAACTCGAACAATTCTCCTACATCGCCTCCCATGACCTGCAGGAACCGCTTCGCACCATGATTTGCTTTGTGGATCTGATTGAAGAGGAATTTGCCCCCAGCCTGCCGCCCAAAGCGGGTCAATACCTGAAATTCATCACAGATTCCTCCAAACGAATGCGGGAACTGGTGCGCGGACTGATGGAATATTCCCGCCTCGGCAAAGAAAGGGAGCTCACCCGGGTGGAAATGAATAAAATCGCCGGACAGGTACTGGTGGATCTGGGTGCGGTGATCGAAGAAAAATCAGCCCGCATCCGCGTAAATGACCTGCCCGAAATCCGGGGCTACGAAGTGGAACTCCGCCTTTTGCTGCAAAACCTGGTCAGCAATGCCCTGAAATTCGTACCTGCCAATACCATCCCCAAAATTGAGGTGGGGTGTGAAGAAGTGGAGGAAGGTTATAAATTCTTTGTCAAAGACAATGGAATAGGGATTAAAAAGGGGGATGAGGACAAGATTTTCATCATTTTCAAGCGATTACACCGCAGAGAAGCCTTTGACGGTTCAGGAATCGGCCTTTCGCATTGCAAGAAAATTGTCGATATTCATGGGGGAAGGATCTGGGTGGAATCAACTCCGGGAGCAGGAAGCACGTTTTACTTTACCATACCTAAAATTGCATGATCATGGCCCGAAAACTCAATTGTGTGCTGCTGATTGACGACGACGAAGCAACAAATTTCATTAACCGGATCAGACTGGAACAATCCGGCATAACGGAGAAAATTGACGAAGTCCGCGACGGGGAGGAAGCCATAGAATACCTGACCCGCACCGGTCGCTATGCAGGCGATAATGCCCCCTCTCTGACTCCAGAACTGATCTTTCTGGATATCAACATGCCTGTCATGGATGGTTGGGAATTTCTGGAAGAATACAAAAAACTCGATGAAGAGCAAAAAGCACAAATCGTATTGCTCATGCTCACCACCTCCCTCAACCCCGACGACCGCAAAAGAGCCGAAGCCATCCCCGAAATCTCCTCCTTCCACCCCAAACCCCTCACTTCAGAGGACCTCAACCAAATTATTCATAAGTTCTTTTAGCTTTCAGCCTCAAGCTGCGAGCTACGAGCCTACACATAATAATAAACCTCCTGACCACTAAAATGGGCTCCTCCATAGGAGTGCCTTTGGCATGTAGTTCTCCTCCAAGGGAGTGCCCTTGGCATGTGTTAAAAATACCACTCCAACTAATACCCCCAAACTGAAGCTTTCCCCTAAAAAAACTTTGCGAACTTCGTGTCTTCTTGTTGAGAAAAAACCAAAGAGGCGGAAGCTTCTAAATAAACCTCCTGACCACCAAACTGGGCTCTGTGGTTCTCTGTGTTAAAAATACCACTCCAGCTAATACCCCCAAACTGAAGCTTTCCCCTAAAAAAACTTTGCGAACTTCGTGTCTTCTTGTTGAGAAAAAACCAAAGAGGCGGAAGCTTCTAAATAAACCTCCTGACCACCAAACTGGGCTCTGTGGTTCTCTGTGTTAAAAATACCACTCCAGCTAATACCCCCAAACTGAAGCTTACCCCTAAAAAACTTTGTGAACTTCGTGTCTTTGTGTTGAAAAAAAACCAAAGAAGCGGAAGCTTCTCATTCCCAAAAGTCGCCATCTATCCATCCTCCACTTGAAAGTTGGAAATATCCCAAAAATCCTGCACCTTCAATCCGCAAATTCCCCGACTACCCTTCAGACCATTTAATAACGAAAGCTATGGGTAGAAAAAATCTCATTTTATACTGCGCGGCCCTCCTGGCTGCAAACTTCATATTCCCTTTTGGGGCCAAAAGCCAATCCGAAACACACATCCGTTGCTACACGGTGGAAAATGAGCAAAGCCGCAGGCTGGCCAATCCCTCCCTGCAAACAGATGCCCAATTTGAAGCCTGGATGGCTGACCAGATCCGCGAACTGAAGAAAAATCCATCCCCACGGGGCGCCACCCGGGTCATCCCCACCGTGGTGCATGTGATCTACAGCAATTCCACTGAAAATATTTCAGATGCGCAGATTCAGTCACAAATCGACGTACTCAACGAAGATTTCCAGCGGCTGAATCCCGATACCACCAATACCCCGGCCGGGTTCAAGCCTGCAGCCGCCAATTGTGACATCGAATTTTGCCTGGCCGCCCTCGACCCCAACGGCGGCCCCACCAACGGCATCGACCGCATCCCCATGTCGGGATCACCCTTCGGCACCAACACCATCGACAACACCATCAAGCCCGCTACTGTGTGGGACCCCACCCAGTACTTCAACCTATGGGTGGTCAACATGTCGGGAGGAATATTGGGCTACGCCCAGTTTCCGGAAGCAGCCGGCCTGTCTGGCATCGGCACGGGCAATGGCAGCGCCAATACCGACGGGGTGGTGGTCACCTATTACAGCGTGGGCCGTCCGCCCCAAAACCCCTTCAATGGAGCCTACAACGGCGGACGCACCGCCACCCATGAAATCGGTCACTGGCTGGGCCTGCGCCACATCTGGGGCGACGGCGGCTGCGGAGTGGACGATTTTTGCGCCGATACCCCCACCTCCGATAACTCCAACTTTGGCTGTCCCACCAACCATGTGGCCTGCAACAGCGTGGATATGGTCCAGAACTACATGGACTACACGGACGACAACTGCATGAATATTTTTACCAACGACCAGAAATCCCGCATGGATGTCGTGCTGGCCAACAGCATTCGTCGCCAGTCTCTCCTCACCTCAACCGTATGCACCCCGGCCCCGGTCATCAACTACCTGGGCGCCCAGCAAACCGTGGTCGAAAGCGGCGTGGATGGCACCCAGGATTGCCGCGGCTACGTGGATATCGACCTGACCCTTCGCATTGGTCTCGCACCCGTTGGGGATGCCCACGTGCAGGTGACCATTCAGGCGGGCACCGCCACCCTGGGCCTGGACTACGACACCCTCAATGCCTCCGTGGATTTCCTGACCGGGGCCACCGCCGACCAGCATGTGACGGTAAGGATTTACGACGACGGAGAAATTGAATCCCCCGAAGACCTCACCGTGGGTATCGTGGTGACTGGCAATACCGACGCGACTGCCGCCCCGGCAGCTTCCTATACCATCCACATTGAAGACAATGACCATGATCCCGCGGCGGGAATTATTCTGCAACTTTTTACCGAGAACTTTGAAAATGGCCTCAATGGATGGAGCGTGGGCAATGTAAACGGGCCCAACCAATGGAAAATTGCCGGCGGATCGGGCGGCATGAGCGGAGCAGGCAGCGCCTACATCACCCGCAACAGCGGCACTTCCAACACCTACCGCCGCAGCCAGTCGGCCTCCTCCCGCCTGATCAGCCCCATGATTGACGCCACGGGCTACAGCGCCATCACCCTCGATTTCCTTTGGCATTGCGACGGAGAATTTGCCAACGGCATCCCTGTGGACTACGGCAGCCTCTCCTACTCCCTTGACGGAGTTACCTTCATCAATTTCCTGGGCAATACCTTTGCTTCTCCCTTTGTCAATCAGCCTGCCAACACCACCCAGCACGTAAACCTGCCCGCGGCAGTGGACGGACAGCAGTTTTATTTGGGATTTGACTGGCAAAACGACGCCAATAATCAGGGAAATAATCCGCCCTTTGCGGTGGATGATATCGTGGTTTCGGCGGGATTACCCATTGCGATTGAAACCCAGTTGAATGCCCTCGACGAGCAATATCTGGGTCCAAACGCCACCGTTTACTGGTATGACAACACCACGGGCGATGTATTGGTGGGCATTGAAAACCTCTCCTCCCACGATTACGGCTGCACCTCGGTGACCATTGACCGGGCCGGAACGGGGGCTTCCCTGTACGAATTTCCGGGCATTGGCGAGGCTGTTACCAATAAATCCTATCTGATTACCCCGGCCAATAATAATCCCTCGGGTCAGTACCGTATCAAACTGTACTTCACCGATGCGGAAATCTCGGGTTGGGAAAGCACCACCAGTCAGTCGCGCAATGATGCCGTGGTGGTCAAAAGCGGTGGCCCCATTTCCAACGTTACACCTTCCACCCCCAACGGCAACGGAAATACCAATTATTACAGTCTCATCACCAACCGCGGTGCTTACGGAGTCAGCGATTTCTTCATTCAGGGAGAATTCAATACGGGCTTTTCCGGCTTTGCCGCAGGCATTCCCGAAGGGTTTGTGGCCCGCGATGGCCAGATTTCAGCCGGACAGGCCCGCATTTTCCCAAACCCCTTCAGCCAGACTTTTCGGGTGGAACTGGACCTGAATCAGCCTGAGACCATCCACATGGCCCTGGTGGACGTGTTGGGTAATCAGATTGGGCAGTGGCATAAGCAGGGAGTTGCGGGTAAACAGCAGATTTCATCCGACCCCAACCTGAAACTATCTCCAGGTATTTACTTCCTGCATCTGTCAGCGGGCAAACTGGATCAAACCTTCAAACTGATCAGTTTATAAGGTATTTCCAGTCTGAACCACCAGATTCTGACCCCTGAACGCGTCAGAATAAAATGAGAAATATTCTGAACACAGTGCATTCACATTGTGAATCAGTATATATTTATCGAAATTTAGTACGAAGCACAACAAAACCATCCATGAAAAGTCCCATTTTCTTTGTTTTATTGGGTTTAATTCTTCATTTGAACTCATTTTCCCAGGGTAATAACGTCAACGCAGGCAAAAAAGCCCTCGAAATGGGGGATCACAAGTCCGCCATCCAGGAATTTGACGCCGCCCTGGCCGATCCAACCCAGCTAAAAGGCAAAGTTCTCGCCGAAACCTACCTCAACCGGGCCAAAGCCAAGCTCGGATACCTCAACCGGGTCATGCGCAACGAAGGATTCACCGCTGAAAACCGCCAGCGCATGCAGGATTATGGACTTTCCCTTTATCCCGACCTCAAACTGGCCCTCTCCAGCGACAACAGTGGCAAACTCGAACCCGAAATCAAGACCGAAACGGGCCGGGCCCAGGAAATTTTGTCCGAATTGTCGGATAAATCCCTGGTGGATGCCCGCCGCAAGGATCTTTCTGAAGAAGAAAAGAAGGCCATTTACCAAAACGTAATCAACTATTGCGACGCCTCCCTCGACATTGAGCAGAATAATTATCTTCCTTATTCCATGAAAGGCGAATGTCTGCTGGCTTTGGGGAATCCCGCTGAAGCTTTGAAGAACTTCCACTCAGCCGACGAGTCCTTCTTTCGCTCGGCCCCCAAAAGGGGCGACCTCAACATCGCCCTGATCTATCAACACATCGCAGAACTGGAACGCGACCTCAACCAAAACATCAAAGGCGCCCAGGATGCGGTAAAGGAAGGCATAGACCGTCTGAGCGGGGAAATGGCCAAAATTGACCGCCTTCCCGATCTCCGTCCCAATGTAAAAGCCAGTTTCCAGATCAGATACGAAGAGCTTCGCCACGAGCTGGAAAAACTGCAGGCATCGCTCGCCAATCCGGGCGGTAAATAGCCCGAATTTCCGGGCAGGATCACACTATTAACCCACTTCCTATGAAAATCAAACCCATCCTCTACTCGTCCCTTCTCGCCCTTTTGGTACTGTTGGCCGGCTTTGGAGAATTGGGACATGCCCAAAGTGAAGCGCAAAGCGCAGAAGAGTTTTCTGTCCAGAACATCAAAAAACCCAATCGGTCACGCAAGATTCCTGAGGGCTCCAAGGTTAAGGTTTATACCCATTCCGGGGAAAAAATCAAGGGTTACCTCACCAAAACCGATGAAAACGGCATCACCCTGAACGAAACCTTTGTGCCTTACGGGGACATTGAGAATATGCGGGTGAAGGGCATGGGCAAACTGGGCGCCAAGATCGCGGGGGTGGTCCTGGGGATAATCGGCATTGCCGGGGTCGGAACGGGTTTTCTGTTCTGGCTGGCCGGCCGGGATGTGGAGCATAACCAATCAGGATGCGGCGCCATCATTCTGGTCATCTTCCTGTATTTCCTGGCCATTTGCCTGGCTGCCGCAGGCTTTATCTTCCTGCTGGCCGCCCTGGTATCCCTCTTGGTGGGTTTCCTGGGTGGAAAAGCCTTCAAGAAATCCAAATGGAAATATTTGCACAATAAACCCGGCTCCCCCGCCACTGAATCAGGCGGAGAGGGGAATTAAGCTGCCGAGGGGTGGGCTTTAGCCCACCCCGCCAGAAAATGGCAAAGCCATCTATTCCACTCCTGAATCCAGTCAGGAATGAAATCTATAGGGGTGGGCTTTAGCCCGGCCCTTCTTTATGCAAGATGGGGTGACCTTCCTTTCAGGCCGCCTTTACTCCTTCAACTCCGCTTCCAGCAAAGCTTCAATCTCATTGAAATTCATTTCCGGGTGCAGCGAGCCATCGGGATAGATCATAAATTTTGCGGGAATATCCGTGACCCCGTACAGGCGGGCCAGGTCGGACATCATTACATACTGCGAATATTCCACAATCTGCCAGGGCCAGGAAAAACCATCCTTTTCAGCGGCTTTCTTCCAGGCATCCCCTTCCTTTTCCAGGGCAATGGTCACCACCTCAAACCCTTCGCCTGCGGCAGAATGCCGCTCTTTGAACTTTTCATACAAGGCAACTATTCCCGGATTTTGCCTGCGGCAGGGCAGGCACCAGCTGCCCCAGAAATCCAGCAGAATGTAATTTCCACGCAACTGCTTCAGGCTGAAGGGTTGGCCATCCACCAGGGTGGCTTCAAATTCAGGCGCCATCTCCCCTTTGGCGGGGGAAGATTGTTTCAAATAAAATTTATATCCCAAAAATCCCACCAGCCCTACCAGGGCCAAACCCAGGATAATTTTTCGCATTGAGTTCATCTGTAAGGCAAAGGTAATACCTATTTATTAAAGGGGACCCCTAAAAACTTCGAATCTCTTCGTTGGACTTGGTTCAATAGGCAATTTGGCAATGTGAAAATGACAAT
This sequence comes from Bacteroidia bacterium, assembly GCA_020635905.1. Lineage (GTDB taxonomy): Bacteria > Bacteroidota > Bacteroidia > J057 > JADKCL01 > JACJYV01. The sequence goes on along the minus strand of JACJYV010000010.1, from coordinate 158,706 downwards.
GAGCATTTTTTTGAACCTTTGCGTTTTACCTTTTCCAAAATACTCACTTGCTCCCCTTTCGTCACCTGCGTCCGCCTTGATCTTCTTCGTTTTTGAAATCTCTGTTGAAAGGTGCTAAAGTAGTCCTGTAGGGGCGCCACATTTGTAGCCCCAGCGGGGCGAATCCCTGGTAGGGCTAGAAGTATACGGGATAAAGCCCCAGCGGGGCGAATCCTGATGGATATGTTTGCAGATATTTGAGTCGCCCCCTCCGGGGCTTTCATTTCGGGAAAGAATTTGCCTACCTGGGAGACGCACCTCTGGTGCTCATCTTATTTGTGGACAAAGATTTTTTCCCGAAAATTCTCCCTTTATCCCTTTGCGGCCACCACCCTGTTTATCCCACAAACCACCTCTTCTTCCTGGCCTACCTAATGCATTTGTCCTTTGCTCCCTTCAACCCACGAAACGCGGAAAACAACCCCTTTGCGGCCTTTGCGTGACCTATAAACCCTTAAGTTGACGCGCATGCGATAGCTATCGGGATTGCGTGACCCAAAAATCACTATAGCCCCACCTCCACTTGTCCCGACAGGAAAAAATGGTGAACTTAGGGAAGAGAGATTCACCGCTTATAACACCAGCATGATGCGAAAACTACTCTTCCTGCTTCTTTTTCTGCTCACCATCCGGGCAGGCTTACAGGCCCAGACCCTCACCGTGGCCCGCTTTTACACCAATTTTGGTCCGTTTGACGTGCAACTGGAGGACGTGCGGGCGCCCATTACCACCCAGAATTTCATTTCCCTGGTAGATACCCAGTTCTATGACAATACCATCTGGCACCGCATCATCAAGCATTTTGTAATTCAGGGCGGTGACCCGACCGGAACCGGCAACGGCGGACCAGGCTACACCATCCCCGACGAATTCCACCCCCAGTTGCGTCATTACAAGCGGGGCATTATATCTATGGCCAATTCAGGTCCCAATACGGGTGGCAGCCAGTTTTTCATTTGCATGAAACCCCTGCTCTACCTCGACAGCCTGCATTCGGTCTTTGGCCAGGTGATCAACGGCATGAATATCCTGGATTCTCTGGAAAATGTGCCCACCAATGCCAACGATTATCCCCTGACCACGGCCCGCAACGACAGCATCCGCATCCTGACTCCGGTCGGGGTGGATCCCGACCTGCGCACCGCCAAGGCCATTCTGGGCGGAAATTATCCCAACCCTTTTCACGGAACCACCGACATTTACTTTGGTCTCAGGGAAGCCTCCCGGGTAGAACTTTCTATCTATGACCGCATGGGTCGCCTCATCCGGGACCTGGTCTCCGCAGATTTCTCTCCCGGTGACCACCGGATCCACTGGGACGGCAAAGATCAGCACGGAGCCGAAGTCGCCCCGGGAGCCTATTTCCTGCGCATGCAAACCCCCGATTGGGTGGGATCAACCACGTTGGTAAGGTTTTGAGCTACAAGCTTCGAGCTTCGAGCTGCAAGCCTTTTGGGATTTGACCGGTCAAATCCATTCCTTCAACGAAAATACCTCTGTGCCCTCCAGGTTGAGTGCCCGGGATCGTGGTCCAAAAAATCTCTGTGGCCTCGGTGGTTTTTCTTTTAGCGGCGAGCTATGGGCTACGAGCTGCGAGCCTTGTGCGATGTGACGAGTAAAATCCATCTTTTCAGCGAAAATACCTCTGTGTCCTCCAGGTTTCGTGCCCGGGAATCTGTTCCAAAAAATCTCCGTGTCCTCGGTGGTTATTATCCCCCCTCAAACCTGAAAAAATTAACCATTCAACCACCACCCATGCATGATCATTTCGGCCCCCGGATACGGCACAATCCCCCAAATGTTGCAAGGAGGGTAAAAAAATTTTTAAAAAACTAATAAATAGCCTATATTTTGTACTTAAAACTATGACCAAACTAAACATTTCATTCAACCCTGCCCAAAAAACGGTTACTTTCTAAAGGTCAAACTATCCAATACTTCACTTCTTAAATCAGGAAAATCTATGAGCGTTTTTAAATCGCAAGGTTTCTCTTGGCTCTTTCTCACCTTTGTTGCGGCATTCCTGACATTCTCATTTCAGACCGCCAAAGCCTCCCACGGATTGGGAGCAGAAATTGTCTATGAGTGCCTCGGGCCCAATCAATATAAGGTAAGGCTGAAATTTTACCGCGATTGTAACGGTATCAGCGCCCCGGGCTCGGTGGCCATAACTTATTCCTCATCCGCCTGCGGGGTCAGTTCCTCCTTCAATGCCAACCAGGTAGGTTCTGCCAACGACATCACCCCCGTTTGTCCGTCCCAGCAAACTGCCTGCGGCGGCAACGGATCATTCGGGATTGAGGAATACATTTACGAAGGCACCGTCAACCTGCCGCCCGGCTGCGGCAATGACTGGGTGTTTGGCTGGTCAACCTGTTGCCGGAACGCAGCCATCACCACCCTTAGCGGCGCCTCGGGCCAAAGCATTTATGTCCAGTCCCGGCTGGATAACACGGTGGTTCCCTGCAATACCTCCCCTACCTTCAATAACCCACCCGTGGGCTTTTTCTGTGTGAACCAGGCCGCTTCCTATAACCCGGGCGCCTACGACGCCGATGGTGACTCCATGGTTTTCTCCCTGGTCAACTGTCTGCAGGCACCAAGTACCAACGTGGTCTATGCAGGCGGATTTTCCGGCCTCACCCCGCTTACGGGCGGTGTGACCATCAACCCTGCCACCGGAGCCCTGACCTTTACTCCCACTGCCATTCAGGTAGGCGTGCTGTGCGTCATGGTCGAAGAATACCGCAACGGAATCAAGATCGGTGAGGTGGTACGGGATGTACAGTTCAGGATCATCGCCTGTTCCAATAATCCTCCCCAGATCACCGGGATCAACGGCACCACTGCCTATGACACCACCATTTGCGTGGGCGCCACCCTTTGTTTCAACGTCAACACCAACGACCTGGATGGCGACAATCTGGTTATGACCTGGAATAATGGTATCTCAGGCGGCTCCCTCACCGTTTCAGGGAACGGCGGCACCAGCCCGGTGGGTACCTTCTGCTGGACTCCCACCGTAAATGACGCGGGAGCCCACTTCTTCACTATCACCATCGAAGACGATGCCTGCCCGGTAACCGGGCAGAATACCTATACCTATACGGTCAACGTATTTGTTTCCTCCAACGGCATGAATGCCGGGCCGGATGGCTCCTATTGTGCCGGAGGCAACTTCAACCTCAATGCAGTGGCGCCCGGCGCCACCTCCATTCTTTGGTCGCCCTCCTCGGGTCTTTCCAATCCCAACCTGTTTAACCCGGTGGCCAACCCCAACGTAACCACCGTTTATACTGCCACGGCCACCTTCCCGGATGGATGTGTGTTGCAGGATAATGCCCAGGTAACGGTCAACCCCAACCCGGTGATATCGGTTTCGCCTGCCACCACCTACGGTTGTCCGGGCGGATCATTCCTCCTCACAGGAGCTTCCACCAGCACCATCACCAACTGGTCCTGGAATCCCGGTCCACTGCCCAATACCCAGTCGGTCACCGTATCGCCTGGCTCATCCACCAGTTACACAGTAACTGCCACCGACAATAACGGTTGTATTGGCACCGGCACCGCGCAGGTGAATGTGAATGTGCCTCAGAATAACACCTGTAACGTGGTGTATGCCTCCCCGACCGGCAACGGAAACGGAACCCAGCTCAGCCCGGCCAACCTGATTGACGCCATCAACATGGGCGCCTGCAATAACACCATTGTAAAAATGGCCATTGGCACCTATAATATTGATACGGCCATTCTGAATATCACCAGCAATATCACCCTGGAAGGGGGATTTGACCCGGCTCTGAACTGGGAAAAAACCAGTGCCCCTGGCGCATCCCGCATCCTTCGGTCCACGGCCAATCCCGAAGGGCCGGCCAATGCGCCCCGCCTGGTGGCCATCTACATGAACAGCGCCCAGAATTTCCGCTTTCAGGATCTGACGGTCGAAGTGGTGGGTGCGAACCAGAGCGGAGAATCTGTTTACGGGGTTCACCTGACCAATTGTTCAAATTATAACTTCACCCGTACCCAATTCCTTTCTGGTAATGCCGGAGCCGGGACAGCCGGATTTGCCGGCGGCGCCGGCGTGGGCGGATCGGGTGGTGGCGGCGGTGCCGCAGGAAATAACGACAGCCAGTCTGCCTCAGGCGCAGGGGGTGGAGGAGGAAACGGCGCGGGAGCAGGCAATGGCGTGGGTGGTGCAGGCGCACCCAACCCGCCCGGATGCTGTTCGACCGGATTTAGTGGCTCACCCGGAACTGCGGCTTCTTCTCCCCGTGCAGGTGGAGGTGGAGGCGGCGGCGCTTCTGGCGGTGAAGAAGATCGTGACGGTGGAACCGGCGGTGCAGGCGGAGCAGGCGGCGGCGGGGCTGTGGCCGGGGTTCCCGGGGTACATGGTGACTCCGACGGATGTGGTACCGGAGACTGCGGAGGCCCGGGTGGCGCCGGAGGTGCCGGTGCAAATGGCATCAACGGCGGACCAGGATCAGCCGGATCGCACGTAGGTGGTTTCTGGGTGCCTGGCGGTGTGGGCGGTAATGGAACTGATGGCTTCGGCGGCGGAGGCGGCGGAGGCGGGGGCGGTGGCGCCGGACAAGGCGGAACCTTCTGTGTGGACGGTGCCGGTTCTGGCGGCGGCGGCGGCGGCGGTGGCGGCCAGGGAGGAGAAGGTGGAACCGGAGGTTCGGGAGGGGGATCATCCTTCCCCATCTACCTGTTTACCAACGGAGCAAACGGAATATTTGACGACTGCAGGTCTGTGGCGGGTGCCCAGGGCGCGGGAGGCCTCGGCGGACCCGGAGGTGCAGGCGGCCCCGGAGGGGTCGGCGGTGCCGGAAACCCCTACACCGGCGGTGAAGTGGGCTGTGGCGGCAACGGAGGCGCCGGGGGCAATGGAGGCAACGGAGGAACAGGAGGCAGCGGACAGCCCGGGCAGGCCCTGGCCCTTCATCTGCAGGGCGGAACTGCCCCTGCATTGCAAGACATCAATTTTAACCTGCCTGCACAGCCTGTGATCAGCATGGATAATATCTCCTGCACCCAAACTGCCATGAACTTTGGGGCCGGGGTTTCTCTCACCTGGGACCTGGGACCGGGATCAGCCCCCCAGAACCCGGTCGGAAACTCCGTTACCACCCAATACGGAACCATCGGGCGAAAGGACATCCTATACGGAGCCGATCAGTACACTGGTTTTGCCAATATCATACAGGCCAATAACCTCAATCCCATCATTGGTACCTCGGCTCCCCTGGTCAATGGTAATTACCGGGTTTGCGTGGGATCGTCGGTCTATTTTAATGCGGTCAACGGAGGTCTGAATTACTTCTACAACTGGGACATGGGCGGGGCCGCCAGCCCCAATGTTTATAACGGGCTCCAATACGACACCGTGAATGTCGTGATGAATACCATTGGCAGCTTCTGGATAAAACTCTCCTTCAACACCGACTGTTGCGGGCTGTCGCCTCAGGACAGTATCCAGATTTTTGTGGATCCCCAGCCTAACCTTTCTGTGGTTGGGCCCAATGCCCTGTGCGACGGAGATACGGCCAGCCTGGTGCTGACCGCGAGCGGTGCAGACCTCTACACCTGGGCTCCGCCCCAAGGTCTGAATACCACTTCAGGCCCGGTGGTCACGGCCAAGCCCACTACCACCACGACCTACCTGATTACCGGCTCCAACCTGATGGGCACCTGTTTTGATACCCAGACCTTTACCGTCAATATCAACGGGTTTACCATCGGTACCAGCGCGGCCACCGCATCCTGCGGCGGCAACGGATCGGCTACCGCCACCCCGGCGGGCGGGGTTGGGCCTTACACCTATGAATGGGTGTCCACCGTGCCCATACAGACTACCTCAACTGCCACCAACCTGCAGGCAGGTACCTACATGGTGGTGGTGACCGACCAGGGCACAGGTTGTACAGACTCCACCGCTGTAGTGGTTCCTGCGGGACCCGGCACCCTGCTGGCTTACATCAGCAACATCACTCCGGTATCTTGTAACGGATTATCCGACGGCACGGCTACTGTTTCGCATATCGGGGGTACTCCGCCCTTTTCCTATGCCTGGTTGCCCTCAGGCGGCGGCGGGGCCACCACCACCCCCCAGCCAGCTGGCTCCTATACGGTGACGGTGACCGATAATAACGGATGTACCTACGTGGTAACGGCCCAGATTCCTGAGCCACTGCCCCTCTTCGTGGATACCTTGTCCACCACCCCGGCTACCTGTCCTTACACCGCCGACGGTGGAGCCACCATCAATGCCGGGGGCGGTACCGGTCCCTTCACCTATGCCTGGGGTCCGCCCCTCAACCTGGTGGGGGTCATCAGCGTTTCCAACGTACTACCCGGCACCTATCCGGTAGGTGTGGTCGATGCCCACGGCTGTACTGCCACCTATAACGTGGTGATCGGCTCACACATCCCTCCTACTGCCACCCTGGGCAACGACACCACCCTCTGTGCGGGCGATGTGCTCACCCTCGACGCCACTACTGCGGGCGTTACCTACCTGTGGAGCACCAATGCCACCAGCGCCACCATCACCGTCTCCTCCGCGGGACAGTACTGGGTGGAACTCGACGACGGCACCTGTACCTCCCGGGATACCATCAACGTATTTTATTCCAATCCGCCCAATCTGTTCCTGGGCAACGATACGGCTCTCTGTCAGGGTGAAACCCTGATTCTGGATGCCACCGTGGGCGGCACTGCCACCTATCTCTGGCAGGACAATTCCACCAACCCCACCTTCAACGTCACCGTGACCGGTCAATACCATGTGACCGTGGATTCGGGGGTTTGCTCGGTGGCCGATACCATCAATGTCACCTTTGATCCCCCGCCGGTTGTCAATCTGGGCAACGACACCACCCTGTGTCAGGGTCAGAACCTGACGCTGAATGCTGGTAACCCGGGCGCCACCTACCTCTGGCAGGACAATTCCACCAATTCCACCCTCAATGCCACCACTTCCGGCATCTACTGGGTGGACGTGACCCTGCTCAGCTGTACCGTGAGGGATTCGATCACCGTGACCTTTGATCCGCCCCCGACGGCCAACTTTGGTAACGACACCACCCTCTGCCAGGGCCAGACCCTGACCCTCGATGCCACCAACGCGGGGGCCACCTACCTCTGGCAGGACAATTCCACCAATGCCACTTTCACCGTGAGTACGGCCGGAACCTATACGGTGACCATTACCCGCGGTCCCTGTGTGGTGGTGGAAGATATCATTGTGAATTACGATGTGCCGCCGGTGGTGAACCTCGGCAACGATACCACCATTTGCCAGGGACAAAGTCTGGTGCTGGATGCCACCGTGGCAGGTGCCACTTACCTGTGGCAGGACAATTCCACCAACGCAACCTTCTCCGTTACCACCACCGGTACCTATTCAGTGGACGTGACCCTGGGCGCCTGTACGGCCTCAGATGCCATCAATGTGCAGGTGGATGCCCTGCCCGTGATCGAACTCGGCAATGACACCACCCTGTGCGACGGTCAAACCCTGGTACTGGATGCAACCACCCCTTCAGGCTCTTACCTCTGGCAGGACAATTCCACCAATGCCACCTTTACGGTGACTGTGGCCGGCACCTATTCAGTCACCGTATCCAACGGGGTCTGCGTGGTTTCGGATGCCATCAATGTCAGTTACAACTCTCCTCCCACTGTTTCGCTGGGACCGGACGCCACCCTGTGTGAGGGCGAAAGCCTGACCCTGGATGCGACCACCGCAGGTGCAACCTACCTCTGGCAGGACAATTCCACCAATGCCACCCTGGTAGTCACAACCACCGGCACCTACACGGTGACGGTAAGCGTGGGGGTTTGCGATGTTTCCGATGCGATCAATGTGACCTTCCAGGCCGCCCCCGTGGTGGATCTGGGACCGGACAGCAGTTTCTGCGAGGGCAGCAGCTACACCCTGAATGCGGCAGTGCCCAATGGAAGTTACCTTTGGTCGGATGGGTCCACAACGGCCAGCATTACGGTCAATGCCGCCGGCACCTACTCGGTGCAGGTGGACGACGGGGTTTGTCAGGCGGAGGATGAGATTATCCTTACCCTGCGCTTTGCTCCCACCGGACTGGATATCGGGCCGGATACGACCGCCTGCGAGGGCGAAACAGTGATTCTGGACGCTACCCATCCCCAGGCCCAAAGCTACGCCTGGGATTTTGGGGCCACCACCCCGGTGGTTGAGATCAGCCAGGCCGGGCAGTACTTCGTGGATATTTTCAACGAATGCGGATTCACCAGCGACGAGATTACAGTCGGATTTGAGGACTGCGGATGTCAGGTTTTCTTCCCCACCGCCTTCTCCCCCAATGGTGACGGTCTGAACGACATCTTCCTGCCGCTGTATGCCTGCGAACTGGCCAGCTTCCGCATGGTCATTTTCGACCGCTGGGGCATGCTGGTCTTCGAAACCTCCAATCCCACCATCGGCTGGGACGGATTGCTGAAGAACAAAGATGTCCAGGAAGGAGTCTATGTTTATAACGTTGAATTTGTCTGGGCACGGGGTCCGGTGGCAGGCCATAAAGGCGGCCGCCGCGGCAGTATTACCCTGGTGAGGTAGGCAATTGGCAATGAACAATGAACAATGAGCTGAATGCTGAGTGCTGAACGCTGATAGCTGATAGCTGAGTGCTGAGTGCTGAGTGCTGAGTGCTGAGTGCTGAATGCTGATGATTGATCACCCTGGCAATGGATAGTTGCCGGGGTGATTTGTTTTTGGGGGTGCCTGGCTGGCTGCTGAGGGGTCGATGTAAAGAGAAATGCGACACTTTGTAAGCTGGGGTGCAGCAGAATTTTGCGTATTTTCAAGAAAAAATAATCTATTGCATATCGGTTTGCAATGCTCATCCATTCGAAATTGCTCCTCAAACAGGCCATGTCGCAAGGTTGCGTATGGGGACCCAAAAGGTACCCTCAGGGTAGCTCAGGGGTACCCCAAAGGCAGGCCGGAACTACCTCTCAGCTACCCCCGGAGTAGGTTCCACATACCCCTGGGATAAGTTCCGGATACCCCCGGGATAAGTTCAGGGCAGGCCTGAGATAAGTTCCAGGCAGGGCCAGAATTGTCCTTCCCTAAAATAACTATACAACCTTCTTGTTTAACACTAATATAACTATACATTTTTATTTCCTATTACTGGAATAGCTAAACACTTAAAATCCCTCTTACTAAAATAGCTATACAGGGACTTCAGGATCAGTGGCTCTGCCCGCGGGCAGAGCCACTGATCCTGTGGTTTTTTCCTGCGCCTCCTTTCGCTGGTTTCTTGTGCGCGTATTTTTCCATCGTTTTTTTAGAGGGCCCGAGGTTTGGTGGGCTTCGGCAGGAGCCATCATATCGCAACTCAGGTGGGGCCGATCATGGTTGTAAATGTCGATTTTGCGCCCCGATGCCCGCTTTGCTCCAATGAGAGTTTCGAATTTAACGTTCAACCCCATTTCAACCTTTAGGATGCCATTTACCCTTTCTGCAACTGCGTTTTCGCGTGGATCACCGCTTTGGGTCATACTGACAGAGATCCCGGCTGCCTGAAGCGTTTTAACGTAGTTGTCACAACAATACTGGGACCCACGATCTGAATGATGGATCAAGCAATCCTTGCGGTCCTTCCACTGATTTAGCGCCATTTTTAAAGCCGTAATAGCCCCTTCATGGCCCATGGTCATCTCCAATGCCCAACCTACAATTTTGTGCGAGTAAGCATCTGTGATAAGGAAGAGAAAACAAAAATCACCTTTAAGCCTGATGTAAGTGATGTCAGACACCCATAATTGATTGGGGCCGTTCGTTTGGAAGTCTTTAATCTGGTTGGGCCACTTTCGCATCCAGTGGTCGCTCCAGGTTGTCTTGGGACGATATCGCCTCAGAGGGCGAACCGTCATCTGGTATGAGGCCAATAGAGCATGTAAACCATCTCGTCCCATTTTGATGCCTTCTAATTCGAGCTTAGTTTTCAGCATGTGATGCAACTTCGGGGTGCCAATCCGGGGTTGGTCCTTGCGAATTAGCCGTACCATTTCAAGAACCAAGGTGTAATCTTTGATTTGTGCATTTTTGCGCCTATTTCGGTCATAATATGCCAGGCGACTTTTACCAAACAGTCCACACAATCTCTCTATGGAGAGCTGGGAGTAACGCTCTTTCATTTTTTCAACTGTTTGGTACCAGACTTTTTTCTGATTTTTATCTCAAGCTCCTCCTCAGCCACTTCAATTAGGGACTCAAGGCCCAGAACTCTTAGTTTGGCATCTTCAAGTTCTTTGCGCAAACGTGCGTTCTCGGATTCCAAGGATTCTGTTTCAGGCTTCTCACTGCCTGTTTGGGACGGTTTTGACATAGGGGAACAAGATGATAACTCCGCTGCTTTCATCCAACGGTGAATTACTTGCACATAGTTGATATCGTACTTCTTAACAGCCTCTTCAATAGTCAACAAACCAGAATTAATCTCATGAATTATCCGCAGCTTGAGAGCTTTGTCGTATTGCCGAGTAACCAGGCTACGTCCCGCAGCGACCACAGAACGCCACTGCTGAATTGCATACGTACTGACCCCGTATTTTTGGGATGCCTCAATGCCAGTCATTTTACCTGAATCTACCAACTCAACAATCATTCGCTTAACAGCAGGCGACTTTCGATGTTGAACACTTAAATCTTTTTTAGAATTTGAATTACTTTTTGATTTTGCCATCACTTTCAAGGTTGCGAAAGTTGTATAGCTATTTTAGTAAAAGACAAATAAGTTCCGGGCAGTAGCAGGCTACCTTGCAGGCAGGGCCAAACTACCTGCAACCTATCTGTGAGGTACCTCCAACTTATTTCAGGGGTACCTTCAACTTATGTCAGGGGTAGGTCAAACTTACTTCCACGGTACCTCCAACTTACGCCTGGGGTGGGTCAAACTTACTTCCACCGTACCTCCAACTTATTCCAGAGGTAGGTCAAACTTACTTCCACGGTACCTCCAACTTACGCCTGGGGTGGGTCAAACTTACTCCCAGGGTACCTCCAACTTATCTTCGGGGTAGGTCAAACTTACTCCAAGGGTACCTCCAACTTATGCCGGGGGTAGGTCAAACTTACCTCTGACGTGCCCTCAACTTATGTCGGGTGTACCTCCAACTTACGCCAGGGGTACTTCCAACTTATGCCGGGGGTACTTTCAACTTATGCCAGGGGTACTTCCAACTTATACCGGGGGTAGGTCCAACTTATGCCAGAGGTGCCTCCAACTTATTTCAGGGGGAAGTCAAACTTATTCCAGAGGTACCATCAACTTATTTTCAGGATGGTTTTGACTTATTTCAGGGGCTTCACGGATACTCCTCAGGGGTGCGTCCATTTGATGCCTGGCCAGCCTGTAAATTACTTCCCGGGAGCCTTTGGCCCAGCCCGTAAGCACATTGGAGCTGTTGCAAACCTGAGTTTCAGGAATCCGGGAGATAACCTGCAAAAGCCATTCGCCTGGCCGGAAGAGATGCCACTCGTTAAAGGCAGGCAGCCAGATTGTGCATCCAGGTTTGCTTCCGGAAACTCCAAAGGCCCTCTGGGCCTTTGTCGCAGATTGGTTCCCCCTTACCCGGATACTGGTTTGCCGAAGATCAGGACCAGTCCTTCCCCCCTTCTGCTGACCAAAAGTAATCTGTTCCTGCACGGGTAGGATACTGGAGAGCCGGGCAGGAGGAAACAGGGAAAGATCCGGCAAGGTGAAAACGGAAATTACATCTGGTGAGGGAGATTTTATCATCCAGGTGGATCGCCCCATGTACCCCAGATCACCATCCATTTCCCAGGAAATTATTAATAATATTAGTAACCCGCCCATAACGCAATTGTGAGGATTTTGATCGAATGGAACCTAATTTTCCGTATAATTAACCATGGCATCATTCAATTTCCTGTTCTACATCAAGCCCATCAAATATATAGGTCTGGGAGATATTCCCGATGATCCTATGGATGACGAAAACTATGCTGAAAACTATGCTTTTGAGAGTTTTATGCAAACTTGTACCCTTGAGGAATTTATTCAGACCTTGGTGGCTGTTTTCAAACAAGGTTATCCCGATCCGCCCAAACTTAAATTATGTCTGGTTGATTATCAGTTTACCCCAGATGAGGACCCGGATTTTGATCCACTAAGAGATTCAGATATTGATTCAATCCAATTTCGAACGGAAGAAATCGAGGCAGAAGATGGGTATCCTGATTATCACTTAAACGAGTTGATTATTAGACTCAAGGTGGATGAAAATTCGATATTGAAATGGGTGAAGGATGAACTGGGGGGTATTTCATATACAGAAAACACGGAAGGCAATTTTACGGTACTGAGTAATTTCTCCGCTGGGGTTTTTAAGGAAATCTGGTGCAGTGGCAAGCAGTTGGTGATTAAATTGGATCAGGAAAAGCATGTGCGGTATTTGTGGTAGTTAAGAGGCGTGATAATGGCGATGAAGTTCTCAGCAAAAATTCACAGAATCAGGCTGGTTTGAAGGCCTGAACCTGCTACATTTACGTGGACAGGCTCATTGAGAATTCTGATTTTTATATAGATTAATAAATGGACCATCACTTCAAATACTTTAATCCAGAGGACTTCCAAAAAGGAAGGTTCAGACCAGCCTCAGAAAAAATAATCATGGAGCTTGAGGAAGAAATTGGAAAAGTTTTACCCATAGCATACCTGGAATTTTTACTCCTAACAGGATTTAATTTTCCGCCCACCCGATTTAACATGGCTATAGATAAACTGCAACTCTACGATGAAGTTTTCAAGGCACAACTAAGCGACTATAGACTGGAGATCAAACGCGAGCACTTTGTCATTGGCATGCGGGAAGGGGAGACTTTTGCGTTATTCTTTTGGGATGAGGGCGATAATCCACCCGTTTATTTGTCTGCCCCAAGCTATTGTGAAGATGGATGGCCATTACTTACCCTGAGGAATGATACTTTCTCGGAATTTATTCTTCAAGAACTGAAAAGGAACTCCAAATGACAACCAGGTTTCCCGAAAGAGAACTAAATTGGGAGGCTGGAGTAGTTGATTTTAATCGTTCAGGTTCTGCAACAGGGTTCAAGATTGAATTCGTATTTGAAAATGGAATTATTAAATCTGCATATCCAATTTTTTGATCATGAAAATAAAATTTGAATATGAACTGAAGGATAATTGGCTTGAAATCGTGGTCGAATCTCCCTATGAAGACCTCGGTATGGTTTCCAATCGCGGCTGGACTTCAGAAATTGCCCAAATGGCGATTGAGGACACCCTGAAAGTGAAAAATGGGGATTTTAAGGATGATGAAACGGGCGATGACTATTTCTTTTTTGGAATTGGTGATTACGTGACGGGAGACATCCTTGTACATCCACTTGGGGTAACTGTTTACATGAATAAAGGTGGCGAAGAAATTCCTCAATTTACCTTAACCTTCGATCAATTGATTGACTTTCTGACCCAAATGAGGGATTATTTGCAGAGTGTTGGGATTTGAGGTGGCCGGGTACGACCAAAAATCATATCCATGAAATTCTCAGACAAAGTACAGCAACAATTCACCGAAGCAGGCTGGTTTGAGGGCCGGGATGTTTCCCATCTCTATGCGAATCACCCTATGTACGCCAAAACACCTGCCATGCTGAAAGAATTCATCCACAGTTATGGTGACCTGAGGGTGTTGGATTGCAAGAATTTTGAGTCAGAGGTTACAGGCGAACTAATCATTACCCTCGAGTATTTTGATTTTTTTGAAGAAGGCGATTTTGAGGATACCATAGAGATGTTTGGATTTCCTGTTTACCCTTTTGCTATGTTTGAGCCTGAACTTTACCGCATTGGCTGTGACGATTCAGGTAATATCTACATGCTTGGGGATGGAAACTTTTTGAGAAGCAATAACTTTGTAACCGGGATTGAAAAGGTTCTTTCCGTGGATTGGACAGGATGTATGGAGTTGAACGATGAGACAGGAGAGTGGTTTGACCCACGTAAGCTAAGTTAAAATGAGATTCTCCCCCAAAGTACAGCAAAAATTCACCGAAGCAGGCTGGTTTGAGGGCCGGAGCGTCGCATCTGACCTGAAAGGTCAGGGTCCGCAATCCTGGCGGCAATCTTCCACGAAATCCCAACCTGCAGGGAAATGACGGTGCTTAATAATGCGACCGCGCTGCGGTCGTAAATTTAACCCTGTTTCACAGGCTACAATAGTTTGACCGCTCTGCGGTCATCTGTCAGCCCTTCCGGGCAGGGCGAAATCCCCCATGCTTCCGAAAACGACCCTATTGTCCCAATCGATTGAAACCAACCCCATTCAGTTCCCGAATTCCCCTCTTTGCCGCTACCGGGAGAGAGGGGAAGCCCTTCGGGCAGGGGTGAGTTTCTCTATGCGGGCCCCGGCCCGCGGAATAGCCCCAGAGGGGCTTACCCACTTAGCGGACCAAAATCCCGGGGCTTACGCCCCGGGCTACAAAGGTGGCGTCCCTACGGGACTACTTTCGAACCTTCCGGGTTCGGCTAAAAACCAACACGGATATCTAAATCAAGGCCTACCCGGTAGAAAAAAGAAGAGCAGGTGAGCATAACTAAGAAAGGTCACAAGATGAGATTCGAAAATTGCCAAATGTTTCCCACACATTGCCTGTTGACCAAATCCCTGTTCCCAGGAACAGGCTGAAAGCCCCATAGGGGCGACAACTCAGTAGCCCGGGGCGTGAGCCCCGGGTAAACAACGAGCTGGTTGGGAAGCCCCAGCACCATAGGAGTCCCTTTGGGACGGGGCGGTACAACCGCTTGGGAGTTCCACAAAGCAGGTCAGGGAGGCGCCCCGCTGGAGCTCAGAGGTTGATGCCGCCCGAAACCTCGATGCGCTGCCCGTTGATCCAGCGGGCCTCTTCGGTGCAGAGAAAGGCCACCACGCTGCCCACATCGTCGGCATTCCCTACCCGCCCGAGCGGAGTCTGGTTGGAAAGGAAGGCCTTCATCTGGGGATTATTGCGGATGGCCGCATGATTGAAATCGGTCTCAATCGGTCCGGGAGCCACGATATTGGCGCGGATGCCCCGGCTGCCGTACTCTTTGGCCACGTACTTGCAAAATGTCTCCACCGCAGACTTGAGGGAAGAGTAAACGGAATAGCCTGGCACGCAGAACCGGGTAGTGCCAGAGGAAATGAAGATCACGCCCCCCTGGTCGTTGAGGTGGGGGAGGGATTTTTGAGTGAGGAAATACACGCCCTTATAATGGATGTTGAGCAGGTGGTCGAACGCCTCTTCGGTAACCTGGGCAATGGGGATGGTGGCGCCAATGCCTGCATTCTGGATGAGGAAGTCGAAATGGGTGGCGTTCCAGATGGATTGCAGGGCCTGGCTTACCTCCTCCAGGAAGGCGTCAAAGGAAGCGAGGTCGCCCACGTCCAGGCGCAGGGCCACGGCCTGCTGCCCCAGTTCCCTGATTTCGGCCACCACGCGGGCAGCCTCTTCCTGTTGGGTGTGGTAGGTAAGGATTACGCCCATGCCTTTGCGGGCGAGGGAAAGGGCCATGTCGCGGCCCAGGCCGCGGCTTCCGCCGGTTACGAGTGCTATTTTTGTGCTCATTGCTTTATGTTTTGATCAGATAACCCGTTCATTGCCCCCGTCAATCGGGATCTGCGCTCCGGTGATTTTGGAGAAAGCAGATCCAAGCAGGGTGAAAATCAGTTCGGCCACGTCGTGAGAGGTCACTTCGGCTTTGAGGATGTTATTGGCTTTGTATTCGGCCACACTGAGCCCATAGTGCTTCGCCCGGGCCTGCAGCACCTCCTCGGTCCAGATACCCGTGTCGTACACCGAGTTGGGGTGAATGGTGTTGATGCGGATGCCTTTGGCGCCCAGTTCGAGGGCAGCCACCCGGGCCATTTGGGTGAGACCGGCCTTGGCCACCGAGTAAGCACCCGCTCCCGGACCGGGCGCAGGCACATTTTTGGAGCCCACGATCACCACCGCAGGCGAAAATCCGAGTTCCAGATAGGGTATGCAATATTGCAGCAGACGCTGGTGAGCCGTCAGGTTAATTTCCAGGCTTTGGTTCCAAAGGGCTCCATCCATTTCGGCCAGGGTGTGGCTTTTGGGAAAAATTCCTGCATTGGATACCAGCAGATCGAGTCCGCCAAAGTGGAGCACGGTCTGGCGAATGGCGTCCTGCAGCCCGGCCGTATCCGTCACATCGCAACTGATGCAGAGCACTTCCTTTTGCGGGAAAACCGACTTGAAATCAGGATTGATGTCAAGGGCGGCCACCACGGCCCCTTCTTTGACCAGTCGCTGCACCGCCGCCTTGCCAATGCCGCTGGCTGCTCCCGTCACCAGGGCAATTTTGCCCTGCAGGGGTTTGGAAGAGCCCGCTTTTTTGAGCTTGGCCTGTTCGAGCACCCAATACTCCATTTCGAACAGTTCGGCCTGAGGCAGGGTGGTCCAGCCGCCCAGGTGTTCGGCCTGATATATGGCCCGCTCGGTGTGGCGGGAAATGTCGCGGATGATGCGGATGTTTTGGGGGGAGGTGCCAAACATGAGTTTGCCGTGGCCCGGCCAGAGGGCCCAACGGGGAGCCGGGTCGAGTTGGGTAAGGTCGCCGGGATTGTGGCGGGTGAAATAGTCCACGTACGCCCGGGCGTAGGCCTGGATATCGTCCAGGGGGCTGTCGCCCAGGACCGCGGGGGTGCGCTTGGTGCGGATGATGTGATCGGGGGTAAGGGGGCCGCGGCCGGAAACGCTGCGCAGATCGGGCAGGTTGCTGAAGGCCACCGCCGTGGGCGAGGCGTCGAGGGTGGCCAGTACGGGGGTGCCCCAGACATTCGACACTTCCCGCCGCAGGCGGGCTACGGTCAGGGCGTTGGCCGGTTGGGCCGCCTGACCGGTCAGGTCGTGGGCGCCCTGGGCGGCAAGGTATTCCTCGGCCTGGTGCACCAGGTCGATCATATTTTCGTAGGCGATGCGTGCATCGTCGTGGAAGGTAAACACACCGTGGTGCATGAGCACAATCCCTTTGATGGTGGACCAGTCCAGCTCCTTGGTCAGATCGTAGATCTGACGGGCCAGAATAAATCCGGGCATCACGAAGGGCAAAATCAGCACTTCTGGTCCGTACAGTTCGCGCAGGCGGGCCTCACCGCCGGGGGTGTTGCTGATGGTCACCACCGCATCCGTATGGGTGTGATCGACAAACACAAAGGGGATGATGGCATGCAAAATGGCCTCCACAGAAGGATTGGGGGCCGAGGGATCGGTCATGGCCATGCGCTGGTACTTGACCATGTCGGGGTCGGAGAGGCTTTCCAGGCGGGCGAGTTGAAGGAGGGGATCCAGTTTCACCGGGGCGAAGCCGGGGGCCTCAATGGTGGCCAGGTCCCAGCCGCTGCCTTTGACGTAGAGAATGTCTTCACTTTCCCCGAAAATGTTCTTTTCCCGGATCTTGACCGAGGTATTGCCGCCGCCGTGCAGCACGAGATCTTCTTCCTGCCCCAGCAGCCGCGAGGTGTACACCCTCAGTTTCAGCAGGTCTCCATTGAGTTGTGCGGCTTCGGCGTCGTTCCATTTGCTTTTCATAAAATCCGGGTTTTGAGGTTGAATGATAATGCATTGCGAAAGTAACAAGATTTCTTTTATCATTGTAGAATGGATTCGGGTGGAAACATATTTGCACGACTTTTTACGCGGTTCAGAAACCGTCTTTTTGAAGGCGTGCACCCTTCCAGCCTGGGCATTTTCCGCATTCTGGTGGGAATTGTTTTTCTGGTGCAGTTTGGGCGTCTGGAAGAGTACATTACCTACGAACTGCCCAAATCCACCTTTTTCCTCACCTATCCGGGCTTCCACTGGATTCACCCCCTGAGCACCCCGGGTTTTGAAACCCTGTTTCTGTGGATGCACGTTTCGGCGGTACTGGTCATGCTGGGATTTCTCTACCGTCCGGCCATCATATTCCTGTTTTTTTCCTGGACCTACGTGTTTTTGCTCTGCAACGGGCATTATAATAACCACTACTACATGCTGAGTCTGGTGGCTCTGCTCATGATTTTCACGGAGGCCGACCGCTGGGGAAGCGTAAAAAGTGTGGTGGGAAGTCCGTTTTTGGGTAAAAGAGACGGAAAATGGGGATTGAGCTGGAGCAAAGGACCGGGAAAGGATGTGCCCCTCCCCTTCTGGCAACCTTTCTCCCTGCAATTTCTGATTGCGCTGGTGTATTTCTACGGTGGTCTGGCCAAACTGAATAAAGACTGGCTGGAAGGTTATCCCATGAAACTGTGGTTGCCCGGTAAAACGGATTTTCCCCTCTTTCCTGAGTTTTTGCAAACGGAATTTGCCCCTTACTTCTTCAGCTACCTGGGGTTGGTCACGGACCTGGCCCTGCCCTTTTTCCTGTTTTCCCGCCGACTGAGGGTGTACAGCCTGTTTTTCCTGATTCCCTTCCACATTCTCAACCACTTCCTTTGGCAAATCGGGGTATTTCCCTGGTTTATGCTTTTCGGGACCATCATTTTCTTCACCTTCAGCCCTGAGCAATGGAAAAGTGGATTTATCAAAGGAAGTCTTCCCAAAACTCCGGCCAAAGCAGTGCAATTGCCCTTCAATAAACTGGCTTTCGGGCTGCTGCTGCTCTTCATGGGTTGGCAGATTCTGTTTCCTTTCAGGCAGTATTTGTATGGAGGAAAATCCTTCTGGACAGGTATGGGGTGGAATTTCAGCTGGCACATGATGCTGGTGGATAAAAGTTATGCCACCCGGATCAAGCTGGAAGTGCCAGAGGAAAACATTTCAGGGTACGTGGAAATGCTCAAGTATATCAACGGCAGGCAATTCAAATACATGGGGCACGATCCCCGGCATTATATCCGCTTTGCCCACATGTTGCGCGATGAAATGAAGGCCAACGGCCTGCAACATGAGCCGCGGATCTATGTTCATTCCTTCCGCGAGGTGAATGCCCGCCCCTTCCAACTGGTGCTGGATACCACGGTGAATCTGGCCAACTACGAGTACAGCCCTTTCCGGGTTCCCGATGTGATTCTGCCCTTCAAGGACCTGCCCCACGAGCAGGGTTATCTGCAACTTACGCCCGAAGAGCGTGAGATGCTGGGTATCCGTGGCACCGGGTATTGAGTTTGGGTAGGTAAGAAGAAAGGCCATTTACCTTTTTCAGGCAGCATAAGATTAATAAATTGGATTAAAACAAAATCCACTTTTACTTATGCTGAAACAATTACCCTTAACATTTTTCTTGCTTTTCACCCTTTTGGCCGCCCGGGCACAGTCCTGGCATCCTTTTCCCTTTCAGGGTCCTTATCATTACACCTTTCAAAATACCAACTTCTGGCCCGAGGACCGGGTTTACAGCCTGCAGGTCGATTCGGTGACCTTCAACGGATCTGATTCTGTGTATTGGTTTAACCGCATTGGGCGAAGCATTGTAAACGAGATTCTGCTGGATTGCGATTCGTTTCAGGTTTACGGGGAATATCAGCTCGATCGTGACAATATTTTTGGAGAAAAGATGGTGGCCCATGCCAATGGGGAAATGGTTTTTATTTCGACCGAAGGAGACACGGTTTTCCTGCAAACCAATGCCCAAACCGGGGTTTCCTGGAACTTTCAGCCTGATTCAGGCATCACTGCGGTGCGCTCAGGCACCAGCCAGATGGCGATTCTCGGGGTGATGGACTCGGTACAAACCATCAATCTGAGCAACGGGCAGCAGATTCTGCTCTCCAAGTCTCACGGATTTGTGCAGGTTCCTGAATTTTACCGCCTGAAATTTTGGGGTTCTCCCCTGCTGAATCCGCTCACGCTTTGGGGTATCCCTTCTCAGGGTCTGGGCCGGCATCTGCCTGACTTCGACGACATTTTCAGGGTGGAAGTGGGAGACATTTTTCAGACTCAGGGCCATTATTACGATACCTTTTTTCAGTCCGGATCCACCAACCTGAATGAATACAGGATCACCGGATTTTCAATATCCCCAGATTCAGGTCAGATTACCTGGAATTACACCAAAGAAACAGTAATCATTACCAATCCTCCATTTGGCCCGGTGGATTCTGCATATTATTCACCCATCACAGGGAGTAAAACCTTCGAGCGGATCGACTATCCCGAATTTGATCTGCTGAGCTACCAGGGCAGCATTACTTTTGGCCTGGCCAATTGGCTGACCCTCCCGGCGGCGCTTTCTCCGGACCTGAATGGCCGGGTCAGCCGGGAATACGAGGGATATCAACTCTACGACAGCTGTTCTCATTCTCTCTGGAACTTTGAATATGCCGGCAGTCGAAGCTATGCCACCGGGTTGGGACGCATATTCTGGGCAGATAATTTTGTAGAGTATTATGAAAGTGAATTGCTGACCTGCTACCGCAAATCCACGGACTCACTCCTGCCCTGCCCCGACCTTTCGACCCTGGTGGGGAGGGATAAGGTGGTTGAAGCTGATGATTTTATTCTCTTTCCCAACCCAACTGCGGGACAGATCCACCTCCAGGGACTACCTTCCCCCGGCGGCCAGATCCGCATGCTTACCCCGACCGGGCAGGAAATTTTGCGGCAGTTTTTCACCGCTCCCAGCCTTTCACTGGAGTTTCCTCCCGGCCAGCTTCCCGGCGGGATTTACCTGCTGGAAGTCGAAAGCGCAGGCACCCGTTCCATCCGAAAATTTGTGGTTTCCCGTTAATAAAAAATCCCCCCGCTTCATCAACGGGGGGATTTTTATTTTGAGTGGACTTCGTGCTTATTCCTTCAGAATCTTGCGGGAAATTGTACCCGAATCACCCTGCAACAAGATAGAATACATGCCGCTGGCGAGTCCATCCAGAGGAATATCCAGATTGGCCTGACCCCCGCTGACTGAAATTTTCCGTTCCAGCACCAGGCTGCCCAGGGGAGAAATCAACCTTACGGTCAGTTCCTTTTCCTGCACATGGGTGGCGGTGAGATGAATCAGATCACGGGCCGGGTTGGGGAATACTTCCATGGTCCCTGACCAAAGGTCGGGAGTGATTCCCACCAGCACGGAAACGGAATTGCACAGCAGATTCGAGTCACCGCAGGCATTATAGGTGGTAAGGCACACGTTGAAACTGCCTGCATTGGCAAAAGTATGGGTGGGATTTTGCTGGGTCGAGGTGCCGCCATCCCCAAAATTCCAATGCCAGGCGACCGGGGTACCCGAGGAATTGTCGGTAAAGTTGTAAACCATGTTGGAATTGGTCCAGTTGAAGCCTGAAACCACTGAGGTACACAACAAAATCGAATCACAGAAGGTGTCCGAGGCGCAGCTGTTGGAGGCGATCAGGCATACATTATAAGAACCCACGGTATTATATTGGTGGGTTGGATTCTGCAAAGTGGAGGTCTGGCCGTCGCCAAACTGCCACAGCCAGCTGGTGGCAAACTGGGATTGATCGGAAAAGCTACCTACGAGGGAAGTCACACCTGAGGTAAATCCAGCCGTGGGTACCTGACAGAGGAAGACCGTTTTGCACACTGTATCCGCACTACAAGTCGTATTGGCAATCAGACAAACCGTATAGCTGCCGCTGGTCGCATAGGTATGGGATGGATTCTGCTGAGTAGAAGTGTTTCCATCCCCAAAATCCCACTGCCATGAAACCGCGGCCGGGCTGGTCATATCTGTAAAGCTGGCGGTCAGGGAGGACACGGAGGAGGTGAAATTGGCGGTCATTGGCAGGCAGATATTCACCGTCTGGCAGACGGAATCCGTGCCACAGGAGTTGGTGGAACTCAGACAAACGGTGTAGCTGCCCGAAGCCGTATAAGTATGGCTGGGGGAAGTTGAAGTGGAAGTATTTCCGTCTCCAAAGTCCCACAGGGTGGAAAGTCCGCCAGTGGCGGTATTGGTAAAAGTCGCGGTGGCGCCCGAAACTGAGGTATTGAAACTCGCAGTGGGCAGACAGGGATAATTGGTAATGACGGCCCCAATCATGATATCCTGGGTGGAATTGGAGCGATACTCGCCCCAGATACCTGAAAGGATTTCATATCCACGGTTGCTCAGCGGGCCGGTATTTTCGGCCCCCAAAGTCACGCCTGTACCGCCCATCAGCCAGCCCACATAGAAGCCGCCTGAGGTAATGGTCACGGGCGAAGCCAAAGTTACCACGTTCCAGGCATTGGTCGTGATTGAGGTCTGGGCCACAGGCACATTGGCCAACTGGGTGCCGGGTGATCCGCCCGGTCCGTTGTCGTCAACCAGAATGGCGGTGTAGCCCACGGTAGCGCTGGCAATAAAGTACCGCAGCTGGGTAATGGTCACCGGATAAACGGGTGGCTCAATATAAATCCCTGCACCGTCTGAAGTCTGGCCTCCGCTCCACGAAATTGCGGTCCCCGAACTGGTATTTCCCGAAACATAGTCCAGGGTCGCCGTCGAAACCGTCAGATCCACCACCTGTACCTCGGTCGAGTTGATGTCATTTGCCGTATTGATATCGTTGGCGTTGGTGGAGGTGACTTCCCAGTAATATTCACCCGCAGTTGAAATCGTCACTGTGGGGGAAAAATTGATCAGGGTATCGGCCCCGGCAGCCAGACCAGTAAGGTTGGCGCTGGAAGTATAAACCTGGGTCAATCCGAGGTTTTTCAGTTTTCCAGAAATGGCAATGGCCGAGGTCACTGCCGTATTGCCTACGTTTTTGATGCGTGAATTGAGGTTAAATCCTCCTGCCTGCACGAAAATCGCCTGGTTGCCCGGGTTATTATTTTCAATGGGAGAAATATCCTTCACCGCAATCAGGACAGGGTTGGGGTAATAAAATTTCACCGCAAAGCTGTTTGGGGGAATGGATTCCAGATAAGGATTCAACCCAATTGAGCCCGTGCTGTTTTCTATGCCCACCACCACATCGGTGGTGCAGGTGGAATTGGTAAAGGTGGAATTCATTACATTATACTGGAATGTAATGGAACTATCCTGTCCGTTGAGAATAACCTGAAAGGTATTGGAACCTGAAAAGCCGGTATTTACATCCCAAAAAGGCACGGCCAGGTAGGAAATCACAAATGAATCCACATTATTGGTCCAGTAACGCACGGTACCCGGGTTTCCGGTTCCGGCAAAATTCAGGTCGGACATGAAGGGGGCGATGTAATTATCTCCCGCTCCGCCCTGCTGGGGTATGGGAGGAAAACAGGAAGCCAGGTTTCCAATGTTGTCAAATCCGAGCCAGCCATTCGACCCCACTTTCAACTGGGTATAATCCGACCAGTAGTAGTGAAAGGGAAAACCAATGTTTACCGGGCCGGCCGAGTTATCGTCGCCCAGGCCGGTCACCAAAGTGCCTGTGGAGGCAATATTGACCCACGAGTAGGTGGGACCACCTACGTCGATGGAAGCTTTCCAGATGTAGCCATAGGCATCAGGACCGCCTCCGGCCATCAATCGGGGTGTTGCGTAAAGAATCAAGGCAAATAGAATCAGGGAGCAATATTTTCTCATACTAATATTGATTTGGGAGTAAAAAGAGACAAAAAGATACGGTATTTTATCTAAATGGTCAATTTTCACCGAATTTATCAGGGGAGGTAGCTTCTGACCAATCCTTCATCTATGGTAAATCGGGTGGGAAGAAAGGCTTCGCAGACATAAATGTTGCTGCGCAGGTGCTCGCTCACCAGGGGTACCCGCATTTCACTGCCCGGTCGCAGAGCCATCAGGGGGATCAGTTGGTCGGAGAGAAATTCATCCACCACCGCTTCTGACTCAATCTCCCTTTTCAGGGCTTGCATGACCATTTGGCCCGTTTCCTCTGCAGATTTTCCCTTTTCCAGCAGGGCGTCGGCCCCCACAATCACAGGATGCTGCGCATCCTGGCCTGGATTTTCAAACTCAGCCCACAGGGTGAGCCCACCGCCTGGATTGCGGGTTTCACCGTAAACCACCTCAATCTGAGCCATTTTCCCCAGGTCCCCTGCCGCCCGCAAAGCGCCTTCCATGAAACGTTCCGCCACCCGCTTGCTTTGCAGGGCGGTGGAAGCATGGCAGATTCCGCCAATCTTCAACAGTTTACCCTTTGCGGCCAGCTGTAGCGGGTTTCCACCCTGCAGGGCTTCCTTCACACTTCGGTTGGGATGTATCCTGAAAGCTACTTTGCCCCCTCCCTTCGGAAAATATCCGCGGTGAATCCAGTTTACCTCCAGCCCGGCAAAATCCCTGAGATAGGGAAAAAACACATGCTCGGTGTACTCCACCGGGGCCTGCCACAATCCGCAGGTGCCACCCTGCATGATCAGTTCTGAGGGGCCCCCGGCAAAAAGCAGGGGCAGTAAAACGGCTTGTAATACCAGGGAAATGCTGCCAGCGGTGCCAATATCCACCCTGTACTGACCGGGCTTGAGCGGACCCGGGATGAATTCCAATACCTCTGAGCCTACCTGAACGTGATTGGTTTGCGCCTTGCAAATCTGCTGCCAGGCCAGGACTGCAGTGAGGTGCTGGGCTTTGAGCCCGGGCACCCTGCGCCCGGCCCGGATACCTTCGACCCGAACGGGCCGGCCGGTGAGCACTGAGAGTGCCATACTGCTGCGGACAATTTGCCCGCCCCCTTCGCCATGCGAACCGTCGATCACAACTGGATTACCCGAAAATTTTAATGCCATCTTTGCTTTATGTAATTTGCACCTGAAATTTGCGCAAGCACCCAAAGATAAAAACAATCGTCCAATGGATACGAAAGATAAAATTGTAAAGGACTGGCTTCCCCGTTATACCCATACCCCGCTCGATCAATTCGGGGAATATATTCTCCTCACCAACTTCATCAATTATGTGGAGATGTTTGCCCACAAGTTTGGGGTGCCCGTGGTGGGTAAAGATGCGCCCATGCAGACTGCCACCGCGGAAAATATCACCATCATCAATTTTGGAATGGGTAGCGCCATGGCGGCCACCGTGATGGATCTCCTGACCGCCATCATGCCCAAGGCGGTTTTGTTTTTGGGTAAATGCGGAGGGCTCAAGAAGAAAAGCCAGATTGGCGACCTGATTTTGCCCATTGCCGCGATCCGCGGCGAAGGTACCAGCGACGATTACATGGAGCCCCGTATCCCGGCCCTTCCCTCCTTCCGTCTGCAACGGGCTGTTTCTTCCATGATCAAAAAGCATGCCCTGGACTATTGGACAGGCACGGTTTACACCACCAACCGCCGGGTGTGGGAGCACGACAATGAGTTCAAGGAATACCTGGTGAAAATCCGGGCCATGGGAATTGACATGGAAACAGCCACCCTTTTCACGGTTGGCTTTGTGAACGGCATTCCCCGCGGGGCCCTGCTGCTGGTTTCTGATACGCCTATGATTGCCGAAGGGGTGAAAACCTCAGCCAGCGACAAGTCTGTGACTTCCACTTTTGCAGATAAGCATTTGCAAATCGGGATTGATTCCCTGCAGGAACTCAATCACTCGGGCGAGTCGGTCAAGCACCTGCGCTACGGCGACGATCTCTGATCAGGGGGCCGGCAGGCGGCCTTTCATTTCCACCACATTCTGCACCCAGATGGCCGTATGGCTGACGCTGTTGCTGATGTACCCGTCATAAGTTTGGGTGATGGAGGAGGAAACGGGCCAGTGGGAAATTTTATCCAGTTCCATGGAACCTGATTTGGTGCCCTGCATGTCCATTTTGCCATCCACTCCCAAAATATTTCCCTGCACTCCCTCCAGATTGATGGGGGCTTCCACCCGCAATATGGGATTTCCCTGGTCGGGAAAATTTTTCAGGGTGTATTTGGTTTCGTAGGTTGATGCAGGCGAAGGGGTAATTTTTCCCTCAATCTTCCAGGACGAGCCCTCAGAAACTGGTTTTTCGGGCAGAAAATGAAAGATATTGTCCATGGTCGTTTTGAAGCCCGCATTATTGTATTGCTGGCGGATGGCATTGGCTTGCATGGCCTGCGAAGCAGGCATCCTGCGGAAATATTCTTCCAGAAAGGAATCCAGACCGTTGAAAGCGGTCACGCGGCCGTGGGGAGTCAGGGTGAGGGTAAAGGGTTGATTGAGGATAAAGACATACACATCGCCCATGACCTTGGGTGGAGCTTTGGCAAAATCGGTCTGTGAATCGTATTTTTCAGTCTGCCCGTACGGATAAATGGCTTCGTACCTTACCCGGGTGAGCACCTGGCGCAATTGCATATCTCCCGAAGGGAGCACGTCCTGCACGAAAAAATCGTAATTGAAAATGATTGACTGCTGGAAAAGCTGGCCAGACTGGCGCACACTTTGGCTCACACTCTGTTCCAGGCCGTAGGTTTTCCCTTTTTCTAATTGAAAACTGAGGTCCACAGTAGCGCAGCCTCCCAACAAAAAGACCAACAGGATACCCTGAAAATACAGAACGATTTTATTCATAGTCAGGACAAATTTAGCAGGAATCAGGTGATCATCGAGTAGGAGAAAATAAAAGTTAGCATTTAAACCTGCTTATGGCAAAGGTGCTTACTTTTATTTTCGTCCTCTCACACCACCGGACGTACGGTTCCGTATCACGGCGGTTCCTAAACATTCGCTTTCCAGTAATTCAATTGGTCTTCCATTGACACGAGTTTCAAGGTTTTGAAGTAGGATTTGCGGAAGGCATGGTTCATGTGGCTGGCGCCGGAGTTCCACCAGGGACCGCGTCCATTAAAGGCTGATTGCCTTGCCCGGTCTTCTGGGAGTCCGCGACTCATCAATCCTTCGTAACGGGTCCAGTTTCGTTTCCATTGCCGCCAGATGATTTTCCGTAAATGATGTCTGATCCATTCATCAAGGTCCTGGGCAAAGCGTTTGGTTTGAGCGGCCCGGAAGTAGTTGATCCAGCCCCGTATCAGAGGATTGAGGTCCTCCTCGATGAATCGGCCCAGATTACGCCCTTTCCCTTTTCGCAGTAATTCCTTTACTTTACCCTTGAAGCGTTTGATGGATTTCTTCGCCACCGTGATTCGCCTGAGTTTGTCCGCAAGGAAGGTAAATCCAAGAAAGGACCGTTTCCACGGACGGGCTACGGCGCTCTTGGCTTCATTTACTTTCAGTTTCAGGCGCTTACGGAGCCACTCCGTCAACGACTCTTTCACTCGTTCGCCCGCTCTCGCACTTCGAACATAGATGTTGCAGTCGTCCGCGTACCGGCAGAAGCGATGGCCTCTTTTCTCCAGTTCCTTGTCCAGATCATCCAGCAGGATGTTGGACAGAAGAGGCGATAGAGGGCCACCTTGCGGTACACCTTTACGGCGGACTTCCCGCTTCCCGTTTATCATCACATCGGCTTCAAGGTAGCGACGAATCAATCGCAGGACCGCTTTGTCCTGCACCTTTTTCATCACCTTGCCCATCAGAACGTCGTGAGATACTTCGTCAAAGAACTTTTCCAGATCCATGTCTACCACCCAGTTATATCCTTGCAGGATGTATTGCTGAGATTGCACCACCGCCTGTTCTGCCGATTTGCCAGGACGAAAGCCATAGCTGTGGTCAGAAAAATGCGGATCGAAAAGCGGACTTAGGATCTGGTGCAGACCCTGCTGGATCAGCCGATCTACTACCGTCGGGATACCAAGTTTGCGGGTTCCACCGCTTTCCTTGCGTATTTCGACCTGCAATACTGCTTCAGGGTAGTAGTTGCTTCCAAGCAGGGAGCTTTTTAGAGTTGACCACTGTCTTTGGAGGTAGGGTTCAAGGTCAGTTAGTTCCATCCCGTCACAGCCGGGAGCTCCCTTGTTTGAACATACCTTTTCGAAGGCAAGGGTCATGTTCTCGCGTTCGACCAAACGTTCGATCAATTGATTTACCTCTGGAATTGGTGATTCCCGCTTCGAGGATTGGTTTGACGCACTCATAGGTGACCTCCCAACTTCCGGTCGGTACTACCAAATCCATGAGCCTTACTTATTCCAAAGTAAGTGACTGCTTCTGCTTCCATTTCCTGAATTAGGTCCATATTCCTCTAATCTTTAGGTTCGGCCCTTCGGTTTTGGTCGAAAACCTACTATGGCCTCGGCTGACTTCCCGGTGCATTCACGCCCCTCTTTACTGAGAACCGCGGGTTCAGACAGAACTGCACCTCGGATATCCCCGGGTAAGACGCGTTACTTTCACGCTTATGCCCGCCGCATATACCCAACTGCTTTCCGGACAGGGATAGGGCTTTGACGATATTGGCCGCCTAACCCAGCAGTTTGGCCTATTATGCGATTTCTGTTCGTCGGGCCAGCGATTTGCCTGCGGCTTCCTTCAGATTCCTCCTCTCGAAGGACACCCTTGCCGTCCGGCTAACACTTCCCCCTGACGGGCGTGTTCGGGGCTTACACCCTATAGTAACGCGCCATGCCGGGCGCACCAACAAAAAAGGTCGGCACCTGGCCGACCTTTCTCAGAATATCTTTCATTCAATTACTTCTTATCCAATTCGCCGAATACCTTTTTCAGCAAATCAGAAACCCGGGCCACGGGATCCTTGCGGATCTTGGCTTCCTCTCCCTGAATTTTCAGGAACAGTCCGTCAAGGCCTTTATTGGTGGCAAATGAGGTCACATCTGTGTTCACAGGAGTCACCAGGGGGATTTTATTATAACGGGTGGTCACATCAGTCCAGGCTTTGGTTGCACCAATCTTATCCAGGGAAGATTTGATCCTGGGATAAAAAAGGTCGTACAACTGGGGACGGGTTTTGCCTTTGAAATACTCTGTGGCAGCATTATCTGCCCCAAACAGAATGCCTTTGGCATCGTCGATGGTCATGCCTTTGATCGCATTCACAAAAATAGGCCCAGCCTGTGAAGCGGCATCTTCTGCGCCACGGTTCATCAGTTTCACAAATTCATCCACCAGAGCGCCTGCCCCAATGTCGTTGAGGGTATTGGCCACTTTCTGGGCATCGGGAGGAAAAGGAATTTTAACCAAAGGATCTTTGAAGTACCCGTCTGGTGCGCTGAGCATTTTGGTGGAGTTATTGGTGCCAATTTCCAGCGCCTGTTTGAGGCCGGAAATGATTTCTGTAATGGTGGGTCCCGTTGCAGTGGGAGTTGTCACGGTTTTCGCTACCTGATTCAGGGTTTCGCAACTGAAAAAGAGGGTGACCATTACGGCAACAAAGAGGAAGTGTATTTTTTTCATGGACTAAGAATTTGGTTTTCCTGCGGTAAATCTATCAATTATTATGCCAGCACAAATCGGCCGGAGGTGAATTATGTGACTTTCCCTTATTCATTCCCAAAATAGCAAAAAAAATGGGGCCAATTGACCCCATTTTCTATGATTTTAAGCGAAGCTTTTATTCTTCTTCGTCGTTTGTGGTCTCAGCCACAACCACTGGCTCAGGCTTGGGAGCAGGAGCGGGTTTGGCAGGAGCCTGAGGAGCAGCAGGTTTGGCCACGGGGGCTTTGGCGTTTTGTGCCATGTCAACCACTGCTTTGAAAGCTTCAGGATGGTTCATAGCCAGGTCGGCGAGCACCTTACGGTTCAGGTCGATACCTTTGGTTTTGAGCATGCCCATGAGGCTTGAGTAGGAAACTCCGTGCAGACGGGCAGCAGCGTTGATACGCTGGATCCAGAGGGCGCGGAATTCACGTTTGCGGTTTTTGCGGTCGCGGTAAGCGTACAACCAGCCTTTTTCTACCTGGTTTTTCGCTACTGTCCACACATTTTTCTTTCTCCCGAAATAGCCTTTGGCCAACTTCAGGATTTTTTTCCTTCTTCTACGGGAGGCTACCGTATTTACTGAACGAGGCATAAATTTTTTGTTTTAAGGTTCAGGTGGCAAAATGCACTTCAGGACCTGGCCTATGTTTAACAATAAGATTAAGGTTGGATCATGCGGGCAAAACGTCCTTCATCCGTGGAGTCGATCAGGGTTGCAGTACGCAGACGGCGCTTTTGCTTCACTGTTTTCTTCGTCAGGATGTGGCTGTGGAATGCACGCTTCCTTTTCATTTTTCCCGTGGCGGTAATTTTAATACGCTTTGAAGCCGCGGATTTGGTTTTCATTTTTGGCATAACACTATGCTGTTTATCAATCAGTACTATTTTTTCTTGGGAATTGCTTTGGGAGAGAGGATAATGTGCATCCTTTTCCCTTCCATTACAGGCAGCATTTCTACTTTGGCCAGTTCCTCGAGGGCGGTGGCAAATTCCAGCAACACCTTTTTTCCCTGGTCCTTGTAAATGATGCTCCTGCCCCGGAAATGAACATAAGCCTTGATTTTGTTGCCCTCCTGCAGGAATTTCTCTGCGTGACGCAGTTTGAAATTGAAATCGTGTTCGTCCGTGTTCGGGCCGAATCTGATCTCTTTCATTTGGGTAACATGTTGCTTGGCTTTGGCTTCCTTTTGCTTCTTTTTGAGGTCGTACTTGAATTTTGAGTACTCGATCAAACGGCAAATGGGAGGATTCTGGGTTTCGTTGATCTCAACCAGATCAACCCCCATTTCCTCTGCCATGCGCAAGGCAACCTGAGTTGGGAAGACGCCATTTTTGTCCTCTTCCTCGCTACCTACGATACGGACTTCCTGGGAACGAATGTTCCAGTTCATGCGGTGAGTGAAACGTTCTACTCTGGAACCGCGTCCTTCTGTTTTTTTCTTAGTTATGTTCTTCTTCTTTTATTGGTGATAATGACCGTTCAATCTCTTGCCCGATCATTTGAATAAATTCGTTAACTGAAACAGTACCCTGATCGCCCATCTGGTGCTTCCGAATTGAAACAGTATTATTCAGTTCTTCAGCTTCGCCCACAATCAGCATGTAGGGTATCTTTTTCATTTCGGCTTCACGGATCTTTTTACCGATCGTTTCGTTCCGCCCGTCAACGAGGGGACGAATATCGGAATTTTTCAAAACTTTTGAAACATTCTCCGCATAATTATTGAATCTTTCTGTTACAGGCAGGATGTAAACCTGCTCAGTAGCCAGCCAGAGAGGCAGTCTGCCGCCCGTGTGCTCGAGCAATACGGCCACAAAACGCTCCATGGAGCCAAAGGGTGCGCGGTGGATCATCACGGGACGATGCTTCTGGTTATCTGCGCCCATGTATTCCAGTTCGAAGCGCTCAGGCAACTGATAATCAACCTGAATGGTTCCCAACTGCCATTTGCGGCCAAGGGCGTCGCGAACCATAAAGTCGAGCTTGGGTCCGTAAAAAGCCGCCTCGCCCAACTCGGTCACGGTACGCAAATTCTTTTCAGCCGCAGCTTCAATGATGGCCGATTCAGCCTTTTCCCACTGCTCGTCTTCCCCGAAATATTTTTCCTTTTTCTGAGGATCGCGCAGGGAGATCTGAGCCATGAAATCATTAAAACCCAGGGTTCTGAAGATATACAACACCAGATCAATTACCTTCTTGAATTCGTCCTTCACCTGATCCGGACGGCAGAAAAGGTGGGCATCGTCCTGGGTAAAGCCACGTACACGGAGCAATCCGTGCAATTCGCCGTGCTGCTCATAGCGGTAAACCGTGCCAAATTCGGCAAAACGAATGGGCAGATCGCGGTATGAGCGGGGCTTCAGCTTGTAAATTTCGCAGTGGTGGGGGCAATTCATGGGTTTCAGCAGGTATTCCTCGTCCTCGTGGGGCGTGTGAATGGGCTGAAAGGAATCTTTCCCGTATTTTTCATAGTGACCAGAGGTCACATAGAGGTCTTTTTTACCAATGTGAGGAGTGATTACGGGTTCGTAGCCAGCTTCCATTTGTTTGTTTTTCAGGAAACTTTCGAGGCTGGCCCGCAATTTGGCGCCGTTGGGCAACCAGAGGGGAAGTCCCATGCCCACTTTCTCTGAAAAGGCAAACAATTCCAGTTCCTTACCCAGTTTGCGGTGGTCGCGGTTTTTGGCTTCCTCCAGCATTTCCAGGTACTCGGTCAGATCCTTTTGCTTGGGGAAGGAAATGCCGTAAATACGGGTCAGCTGCTCGCGTTTTTCATCGCCCCGCCAGTAAGCGCCCGCGGTTTTCATCAACTTCACGGCCTTGATCATGCGGGAATCAGGGACGTGAGGGCCGCGGCACAGGTCAATGAAATTTCCAGAGTAATAAAAGGTGATTTGCCCGTCTTCCAGAGCCTCAATCAATTCGACTTTATATTGATTATTGCGCTCCTTATAAAAGGCAAGGGCATCAGCTTTGGAAATGCTCTTTCTTTCAAACACCTCTCCCCCACGGGCCAGTTCCAGAAATTTGGCTTCAATACGGGCAAAATCATCTGAAGAGAAATTATGACCGGCAAAATCAATGTCGTAATAAAAGCCATTTTCAATGGGAGGGCCGATAGCCAGCTTTACCCCGGGGAAAAGGGCTTCAATGGCCTCGGCCAGAATGTGGGCTGAGGAGTGCCAGAAGGCGTATTTCCCTTCGTCGTCGCGCCAGGAGTGGATGGCAACCGTGGAATCTGTATCAATCGGGCGGGAAAGATCCCACAAATCTCCGTTGACGGAAATAGAAATGGCATTTCTGGCCAGTCCTTCGCTGATACTTTGGGCAATTTCCATACCAGTAACCCCGGCATCATACTGCCTTTGGCTACTATCGGGTAAGGTGATGGTTACCATGTTTTTGATAATTTTTTAATTCAGGAAGGCAAAAATAGGGCTTCCGCGCAGAAATACCTAACAAAACATCGCCAAAATTGGGGCATAAAAGAAGTTTTTCAAGGGATTCAAGGTTTAGTTTACTTTGTAAAAAGTATTCTTAAATTTGTGCAGAATTTGACTTGGGGAGATTCCCTGCAGAACTTTGAAAAGTTTATGGTTGAAGTAAAAAACGTAATTCCGGTATCCGATTCCAAGGGTCAAGCAGTTTTTGGTCCTGTAACTGAATTGGGGCATGAGCAGGTATTGTTTTGTTCGGACAATGAAACCGGACTGAAAGCAATCATTGGGGTTCACAATACCACTCTGGGTCCTGCCCTGGGCGGCACCAGAATGTGGACTTACGCATCTGACCTGGATGCACTGAAAGATGTTTTGCGTCTTTCCAGAGGAATGAGCTTCAAAGCTGCCATCTCAGGCCTGAATCTGGGAGGTGGTAAAGCCGTAATTCTGGGAGATTCCAGATCCATGAAAAGCGAAGCATTCATGCGTCGCTTTGGAAAATTTGTGAATAACCTGGGCGGAAAATACATCACTGCTGAAGATGTGGGAACTTCAACCCAGGATATGGAGTGGATCAGAATGGAAACTCCCCACGTTACGGGTATCCCCGTGGCCATGGGCGGCTCTGGTGATCCTTCGCCCGTTACCGCTTACGGTACCTACCTGGGCATGAAAGCCTCCATGCAAAAACTGACCGGCAGCGACAGCCTTTCCGGTAAAAAAGTGATCGTTCAGGGTGTTGGAAACGTAGGGTACTACCTCTGCGGACACCTGAAAGAAGAAGGAGCAGATACCTACGTATTCGACATCTTCGAAGATAAAATCGCCAAAGTTGTGGCTGATTTTGGAGTGAATGTGATCAGCGCTGAGCAGGTTTATACCATGCACGCCGACATCTACGCTCCCTGCGCACTGGGTGCAACCGTCAACCAGGACACCATTCCCGGCCTGAATGTGAGCATCATCGCTGGTGCGGCCAACAACCAGCTTCTCAACGAAGTGGAAGACGCCCGCCGCCTTCAGGAAAGAGGAATTCTTTACGCCCCTGACTTTGTGATCAATGCAGGTGGCCTTATCAATGTTTATACAGAGCTGGAAGGCTATAATCGTGAAAGGGCCATGGCCAAAGCCACGGGTATCTACGATACCACCCTCAAAATCTACGATTACGCTGCTGCCAACCAGATTACCACCTCTGAAGCTTCCATCATTCTCGCCCAAAAGCGGATTGACGAAGTGGGACGCCTGAGGCTGTATAAATAAGCATTTTCGATCCGTAAATTTACTTGCTTTTGTTCATTGACAGATGATTACAAGGAGACAAATACGAACCAAAGTTATGCAGGCAGTATATGCCTGGTACACTTCAGGTTACAGCCCTGCTGAGGCTTTTGATCATAACCTGCGCGATTTCGCCCAGGAAATTCATGATAACGAGCGACAAAAAGGCGAAGAAGGTGATTACCGCCTCCTTTCCACGCTGTTTTATGTAACGATCGAGCGTCACGAGGAATTTGATGAGTACATTCAATCCAAGGCCGAAAACTGGGAACTGGAGCGGATTGCCCTCATCGACCGGATTTTGATGCAAATGGGGATTTGCGAAATGCTCACCTTTGAGGAGATTCCGATCAAGGTGACCATCAACGAATATCTCGAGATTGCCAAGAAATTCAGCACTCCCAAAAGCAGTAAATTCATCAACGGTATCCTCGACAGCCTCTACAGCGAGTTCAAGGAAACGGGCGGCATCAACAAATCAGGCCGTGGCCTGGTGGAAGAAAGCACCCGTCGGGCACCTGCACCCCAGTTTAAAGGAAAAAGGAAAAGAATTTCTAAAAACCCGCCATCCAACTCACAAGATTAATAACAGTTAAATGAGCGTTGTAACTCTCATCCCGGGAGACGGGATCGGACCCGAAATTACTCAATCCATCAAAGACATTTTTGCCGCAGCAGGAGCGGATGTACAATGGGACGAACAACTGGCCGGACAGGTTGCGCTGGATAAATACGGCGAACTCATTCCCCAAACTCTGGTTGAATCCCTGAAACAGCACAAAGTAGGTCTCAAAGGGCCTATTTCCACTCCTATCGGGAAAGGCTTCAAAAGCATCAATGTTTCCCTCAGGCAAATG
This sequence comes from Bacteroidia bacterium, assembly GCA_020635905.1. GTDB lineage: Bacteria > Bacteroidota > Bacteroidia > J057 > JADKCL01 > JACJYV01. The sequence continues at coordinate 123,881 of JACJYV010000010.1, read as the reverse complement.
TTTAACCTTTATGCCAATATCCGTCCGGGAAAATCGATCAAAGGAGTGGAAACTCCTTTTACGGACGTGGATGTGGTGATATTCCGTGAAAATACTGAAGGATTGTATTCAGGACTGGAAATTTGGGACGAAAAAAACCAGATTGCCGATGCCCTGAACCGCATTTCCTATAAAGGATCTGAGCGCCTGCTGCGGGCTGCCTTTGAATATGCCCGGAAACACGGACGCAAAAAGGTGACCATCGTACACAAAGCCAACATCCTGAAGCTTTCTTCCGGCCTTTTCCTCAAAGTGGGTCTGGAAGTGGCCAAAGAGTATCCGGACATTGAATGCGAGGAAAGAATCGTGGACAATATGTGTATGCAGCTGGTGCGCAACCCGGGCATGTACGACATTCTGGCTTCCACCAACCTGTTTGGTGACATCCTTTCCGACCTGGTGGCTGGACTGGTAGGCGGTCTGGGAGTTACCCCCGGCGCCAATATTGGCGACGATCTGGCTATTTTCGAGGCAGTACATGGTTCTGCCCCTGATATTGCCGGTCAGAATAAAGCCAATCCCACTGCCATGCTCAAATCTGCGCTGATGATGCTGCATCACCTCGGCCAGGGAAATGTGGCCGACCGCATTGAAAAAGCACTGCACGACACGCTGGCAATTAAGGAAGAATGCACGGGCGACATGGGAGGGCGCTGCTCCACCACTACTTTCACCCAAAATGTGATCAACAAACTGTAAGCAACTAAAAACTGACTAAAAAATATTTTTCAACAATCTCCTAAGAGTTTAGTTATTGATTTCGAAATCTTTTTTTCATTTCTTTGCATAGATTTTTTAGGGAATTAAACAGAATATTCGACATTATGAAAAAGTTTTCAATTCTTGCTTTAGCCGTACTGCTCTTCGTCGGCTTCCAAAGCTGCCAAAAAGATGGTGGCAACACAGGTGACAATGGCAATTCAGGTGAAGTAACCGATGCCAGCGGAAATAACGTCGCAGAAGTTACCAAAGTTCCACCCCCGACCCAGGAAACCAACGTTTCCACCCTCCCCCCCACCTCCATTGCTTTTCCTGACATGAAGCACGATTTCGGTAAAATCACCGAAGGCGAAGTGGTGGCTCACACCTTCTCATTCAAAAACACGGGCGACAATCCTCTGAAAATCGAGAACGTAAAACCCTCCTGCGGTTGCACCACTCCCGACTGGACCAGAGAAGAAGTTGCTCCCGGTGGAGAAGGTTTTATCAAAGTTGAATTCGACTCAAAAGGAAAATCAGGTCAGCAAACCAAAACGGTTACTGTAACCTCTAACACTCCTGAGCGTAATACCGTCCTGACCTTCTCAGGGGAGGTAGTTAAACCTGCACAATAATTATGATTTTTGACTTTATCCTGCTCCAGGCAGAAAACGCTGCTCCAGAAGCAGGCCCCAACGGCGGAATGATGCAAATGATCCTCATTGGAGGTATCATAGTCGTCTTCTACTTCTTCATGATTCGTCCTCAACAAAAAAGGCAGAAAGAAGAAAAGAAATTCCGCGAATCCCTTGGCAAAGGCGATCGTGTCGTGACCATTGGAGGTATCTATGGAAAAATTGTGAGCGTGGATGAAACCACGGTCATGGTGGAAGTGGATTCCAAAGGCACGAAACTCAGAATGGACAAATCCGCAGTGAAACCTGCACCTGATTCAGGTCAGAACACCTCCTCCGATCGCAACAGCAAGGATAAAGATCAGGAATCGGAATCTAAAGATTAAATTCCTTGATAAGGCATCTACCAAAAGGCCTGACAAGAAGGCTTAAAACGGTAAGAGAAGCCTCAAGAACTCAATGGGTGACTGTCACAGTATCATTTCTGTCGGCAGTCACCCTTTGGTTTTTAGTAACCCTTAATTCAAGAGAATACCAGGCCCGCCTGGATTATCCCCTCAAAGTGGTTTATGTGCCCGAAGACGTCATGATGACGTCTGAAATCCCCCCCTCGGTCACAGTGACCTCCAAAGGTTCGGGCACTTCTCTCCTTTCAGAATATTTCAACTTTAACCGCGATACCATTCGCATAGATTTTCGCAAGCACGGGAGCGCTGGTTCTTTCAATTACCGCGGCAATCTGCAGGTGATCCAGGAGGCCATGCCATTGGGCGTGGAAGCAATCAAGATTTCACCTGAAGTCATTCCCCTGGCCTACGAAACCCGCATCAGCAAGAAAGTGCCCGTGGTCAATGCCCTGGAATGGACACTGCCCGAAACCTACCGCCTGGCAGTACCTCCCTCATTTGAGCCCGACTCGGTCAAAGTGCTGGGTCCAAAAAACCTGCTCAAAGGCGTCAAATCATGGAAAACCCAGAGCCTGAACCTGGAGCTTACCCCCGAAACCCGCATCAAAAATATCCGTCTGGACACCCTGGCGCCCTTCAAAGTTATTCCTTCGTCAGTGCTGGTGACTTTTCAACCCATACCTTATACTGAAACGGATCTGGAAATCAGAATCACCCGCAAGAATGTTCCAGATAATATGAGCCTGCAACTCTTTCCCGAAACGGTCAAAGTGAGGGTTTCCATTCCGTTTGAGAAATTTTCGAGCCTGGATGAAAGCGATATCAAGCTGGAAGTGGACTATAACCGCATCAACCCGCGCAATTCGTTTGTGATACCCCAGGTTAGGAAGTTGCCTGCCATGGCGGAGATACTTTTCATGCAGCCTGAAAAGGTGGAATTTTTGATCGTGCAGGAAAAATGATCGGGCAAATTGGCATAACGGGTGGAATTGGCAGCGGAAAATCAACCGTGGCCCGTATTTTTGGCGGTATTGGCTATCGCATTTATGAAGCAGACGCCCGCGCCCGGATGCTGACACAGGAAGATCCTGAGGTGATTGCAGAAATCAAAGCAGCATTTGGAGGGGAAATGTATGATGCTGAGGGAAATCTTGACCGGGCCCGGCTGGCCGGCATCGTTTTCAAAGACCCGGCCCAGCTCCAAATCCTGAACAGCATCGTACACCCGGCTACCGCCCGGGATTTTACCAACTGGCTGGCCGAAACGCCCCCAGATTATGCCAAAAAATTTGTGATCAAAGAAGCAGCCATCCTGTTTGAAACGGGCGGCTGGAAGCAATCAGATGGGATCATCACAGTTTATGCCCCCCAATCGCTGAGAATTGAGCGGGTGATGAAGCGGGATCAGGTGACGGAAGCCCAGGTGCTCGACCGCATGGCCAACCAGTGGCCCGACGCGGAAAAATTCAGGCTGGCTGACTTTGTGGTGTATAACGACGGGATTCATCCTCTCATCCCGCAGGTGATGGAGGCCATTCGCTATTTTGACGAAAAATTTTCCTGATGGCGGCTGAGGGCCTTTCCTGGATTCAGAAGAAAAAACAGGGCTTGTGGGTGGTTCCCGGCAGGTTTTGGCTGGACCCGGGCAGTGGGGTGGATCTGGCGGTAATTTCCCACGCTCACGCAGATCATTTTCCACCGGGCTGCGATACAGTTTACGCCACCCCTCCCACCCTGTCGCTGGCTCTGGCCCGATATAGCAGCCGGGCCGGCAAAAAGCGAAATTCAATTCCCTTTCACCAACCCTTTTCCCTCAACGGGGTTCAGGTTACCTTTATCCCTGCGGGCCACGTGCTGGGCAGCGCCCAGATTTTGCTGGAATATCAGGGAGAAACTGCCCTTTACTCGGGCGATTTTTACCGGGGTCCCCTCCCCTTCTGTCAGCCTTTGGAATTGCCAGGCCAGAAAATTGATCTGCTGATTTCAGAATCCACTTTTGGGAAAAAGGAGGCCCATGCTGATCCTGAAGCAAGCCTGCGCGACCTGATTACCCAGGCCAACGGCCGTCCTATTCTGGCCGGCACTTATGTGATGGGCAAAGCCCAGCGGCTTACCCGCCTGGTCCACGACTTTTTTCCCGAAATGAAGATCTTTATCCACAAGGAAATGCTGCCCTATCACCGCATTTATGCCCGTGCGGGCTTTGACCCGGGCACTTACAGCCTGTACCGTCGGGGTGAGGCCAAAGCCGCCAAGGGAAAATTCATCTATCTGGTGCCGCCCCGCATTCTGAGCAGTTATGCCCGCGATATTTTCCATTACAAGGTGATGGCCAGTGGCTGGGAGAAATTCCTGGTTCTGCCTACTTTGGATGGCCATTTTGACCTTTCAGACCATGCAGATGCCCAGCAAATCCTGCAATATATTGAAGAAATACGCCCCGCGCAGGTAGGTTTTGTGCATGGCTACCCTGAAGATCTGATTTCAGCCTGCCAGGCAATGAAAATACCTGCTTTTAGTCTGGAAAAGGTAAAATTTCCCCCTTCAAACCTTTAGAATCCCCCGGCCTTTTGTATTTTTGAGCAAATTTTCAGCTTGTGGTTCACGGAAAGAAAGTAATAGTAGTCATGCCAGCCTATAACGCTGAGCAAACCCTGCAACAGACCTACGATGAAATCCCCATGGATCTTGTGGATGAGGTGATTTTGGTGGATGATCGCAGCAAGGACAACACGGCGGAAAAGGCCCGGGAAGTGGGTGTCAATCAGGTAATTGTACATGATCGCAATAAGGGCTACGGGGGCAACCAGAAGACCTGTTACCGGGCTGCGCTCGAATCGGGCGGCGACATTGTGGTGATGCTGCATCCAGATTACCAATACACTCCCAAATTGCTTGAAGCCATGATCTACCCCATTGCCAATGGCCTTTTTCCGGTCATGCTGGGGTCAAGGATTTTGGGAAAAGGCGCCCTGAAAGGAGGCATGCCGCTTTACAAATACATCGCCAACCGTTTTCTGACCCTGTTTCAGAATATCATGATGGGCCAGAAACTGGCGGAATATCACACAGGATACCGTGCCTTTTCGCGGGAAATTCTCGAAAGCCTGCCCCTGGAAGAGAACTCAGACGACTTCGTTTTCGACAACGAAATGCTGGCTCAGATCACCTTTGCAGGCTTTACCATTGGTGAAGTCACCTGCCCAACCAAGTATTTTCCTGAAGCCTCTTCCATCAATTTTTCCCGCAGTTCCAAATACGGACTGGGTGTATTGAGGGTATCCATTTCCTATTTTTTCAATCGCCTGGGCCTGGTAAAATCCCGCATATTCAACCTGAAAACCGGCAAAAAACTCCAGATAAGCCATAAACAACCTGTATGAAAAAGTTTCTGAAAATCACCTTTTTCCTGATCCTGGCTGCGGCCATCGCCTTCTTTGCCTGGATCTACCTCGTTCCCAATCCAGAAAGGTCTGTCTTTGAATTTGTGCCTCAGGACGCCATTTTCATGGTTCAATCCTCTGATCCCATTGACGACTGGAAGGAATTTTCGGCTTCTGAGGTTTGGAAATTTTTGAAACAGAATAAGGAAATGGCCGAAACCAACGAGCAGGCCAATTACCTCGACTCACTGATCTCTGATAATAAGGCCCTCCTCAGCCTGGTTGGCGAGCGGCAGGTGATCATTTCGGCCCACATGACCCGCAGGAATGATTATGATTTTCTCTACCTGATCGACCTGAAGAAAGGCGCCAAGGTGACTTTCTTTGTGGATGTGCTACTGGGTGCATTTGACGATAAAACCCTGAAAACGGAAAAGGTCAGCAAAGACGGATTTGAGATCACCAAGATCTACGACGACGATGGCGAAGCCATTTTGCTGGCTTTTGTGGACAATATCCTGGTTTGCTCCTACTCAGATAAGATTCTGCTGGATGCATTGAACCAAAGCATAACACCCTGGTATTCCCAAAATGAGGCCTTCATGGAGATCAAAAATAAATCTGCAGAAAAGGGCCCCTACCAGATTTACATGAATTTTACCAACCTCCCCGACTACATCAACCTGTACATGGAGGAGCCATCTGAAACGGTGAATGACCTGGCCAAAATCCTGCGTTTTGCCAGTTTTGACCTCTCCGTTTCCGACCATCACCTGGGTTTGGAAGGATATACGGACCTGAAAGATTCTGTGCCCCACCTGCTGCGGGGACTGCTTGAAGTGGAAGATGACCGTCTGCGCTCCCAGGAAATTTTGCCTGCCAACACTTCCTTTTTCATGAGTTTTGATTTTGACCAGTTTTACACCAAAAAAGGCGGGGTGCAGGAAGTGAAACGCAAAAGGAAGAAGGGGAAAGAACAGGAAGTGGAAAAGGTCGATACGGTGGTTTACGGGGGATTTTATGGTAAAATTCTGGAATCTCTGGCCCGTGATGAGGCAGAATTTGATGACCTGATGAAAAACCAGAGCCGGGTGGAAAATTTCCTGGATATCAGCATGGAGGAGAATTTCTTCAGCTGGATTGGCAATGAAATCAGCCTGGGCATGGTTCCCACCAATAAATTTGGCTCTCAGCAGGCCTTTCTGGCCATTTTCCATGCCAACAGCATCGACAAAGCCAGGGAAAATCTGGATTTCGTGACCAAGCGCATCAAGAAAAAGACGCCTGTAAAGTTCAAACAGGAAGATTATAAGGGGCATGAAGTGAATTACCTGGAAATGAAAGGGTTTTTCCGCCTGTTTTTCGGGAAATTATTCAACAAATTCGAAAAGCCCCACTTCATTTATCTCGATGACTTTGTGGTGTTCAGCAATGACACCGTTTCCCTCCATCGCATGATTGATCAGTTTGAAGCAGGTGAAACCTTACAGAAATCTTCTGAATTCAAGGAATTTCACAATGAATTCAACGGTCAGTCCAACCTTTTTCTGTACATGAGCCTGCCCAATATGTTTCCCTACGTGGTGAGAATGGGCGAACACGAAACCCGGCAGACGGTGGATGAAAACCGCCAGTATTTCACTGCTTTCAGGATGGTGGGGATTCAGCTGAGCAAGAAAAGCAGCATGTACGAATCCAGGGTTTATGCCTCATTTCAGCCGGAAGAAGCGCCTTTGCCATGATCATTGACCTGAGAAGTGACACCTTTACCCAACCCACTCCAGCTATGCTGGAGGCCATGTTTCATGCGGAAGTGGGCGACGATGTGTTTGGGGAAGATCCCACGGTCAATGCCCTGGAAGCCAAAGCGGCGGCCCTCTTTGGCATGGAAGCGGCCTTGTTTTGCCCTTCGGGCACCATGACCAACCAGATTGCAATCAAGGTGCACACCGTGCCAGGCCAGGAGGTGATCGTGGAGGAAAATTCGCATACCTATAAATACGAAGGCGGGGGAATTGCCTTCAATTCGGGCTGTTCGGTCAAATTGCTGAAAGGAAACCGCGGCCGCCTCACGGCGGCCCAGGTGGAAGAAAGCGTCAATCCTGACGATGTGCATTTTCCCGTTTCCAGACTGGTCAGTCTGGAAAATACCTGCAATAAAGGGGGCGGCTCCTGCTACGATTTTGCCGAAATTGAAGCCATCAGGGCGGTCTGCGACCGCCATGGGCTGTCACTCCACCTCGACGGGGCCCGTCTCTTCAATGCATTGGCTGAAACGCCCCAGACTCCCCAGGATTATGGCCGGGTCTTTGACACCATCTCCATTTGCCTTTCCAAAGGCCTGGGAGCGCCCGTGGGAAGCCTGCTGCTGGGCACCCGGGAAAAGATCAAAGCCGCCAGGAGGGTACGGAAGGTGTTTGGTGGCGGCATGCGCCAGGCCGGGTATCTGGCAGCAGCAGGTATTTATGCGCTGGATCATCACCTGGGTCGGTTGAAAACCGACCATGCAAATGCCCGGACTCTGGCCGGGTTTCTTGGCCAGGCTACCTGGGTGAAGGAAGTTATGCCGGTCGAAACCAATATTATTATCTTTTCGGTCAGCCCTGACCGGGAGGTGAAGGAAGTGCTCCAACAGCTCAAAGCCCATGGAATTCTGGCCGCGGGTTTTGGGGGGGATCAAATCAGAATGGTGACCCATTTAGGCATTTCTGAGGAAATGATCGGCCGTTTTGGAGAAGCTGTCTCCGCCATCTGAAAATTCATCCGACATTTATTTCAATTGATCGAATATTTCGCCTTGATCGTGCGGAAATGCTTCATATTTGAGCATACTAAATGAACATAAATCCTATGATCGTTACAATTAATAGTACTCCAATGCAAAGCATGACCAAACCGAACAGTAAAATCAAAAAACTCGATCCTCTTCAGTTGGAGAAAGCCGCTTCCGTGATGCGTGCGGTGGCTCACCCCTCCAGAATTGCCATCCTGGAACTGCTCGACAAAAAACAAAGCTGCAATGTGACTGAGATTCACGAAACCCTGGGGATGGAACAGGCCATCACTTCCAATCACCTGGCTGTGCTGCGCAAAAAAGGAATACTGAACACTGAAAGAAACGGAAAAAATATTTTCTATACCGTAAACCATGACCGCATTGGGGAGGTTTTGGAGTGTATGGAAATACTCAATTAAGGGAAGAATAATTTCTAATCAAGGGAATATGGCAAAACATATTCCCTTTTTCTCGTTTTCTAACATTCATTTATCTATATATTTGCCACTATGGAGAACACGGTAAACATCAAAGACAAATTAAACAAAAAAGAGCTCGACCGGGCCGCCAGCATGCTCAGAGCCATTGCTCACCCGGTCAGGATCACCATCATTGACTTACTGGAAAAGGGTAAACGACTGCCCGTCAAAGACATCCATGAAAGCCTGAACCTGGAACAGGCGGTGGCTTCTCACCATTTGGGAATTTTGCGCAGCAAAGGGGTTTTGCAGGCTGAGCGGGTAGGAAAAAATATTTTCTATTCCCTGAAATACGAAAGGATCAGCCAGATCATTGCCTGCATAGAGAAATGCACCATTGAGAAATCCTGATGGGATCAGCGGCTGCCCGCCCGCCAGATTCCTTCTCCTTCCTGATTGGACAACGATGGAAAGCTAAGTTCAAATTCGGTGTAGCTGCCCAGCTCACTTTTTACCGCAACTTCGCCCTCCATTTTTTCCATGATCTTTCTGACCAGGTACAGGCCCAGGCCTGAGCCAGTGGATTTTTCTGTGCCGCGGGAAAACATGTCAAATAATTTGGGAAGCATGGTTGGGTGAATGCCCAACCCGTTGTCCCAGAACCTGATACGCACCCATTCTCCTTCACGTACTCCCGTTACCCGAATAATATTTCCGGCCACATGTCCTGATTTGCAGTACTTAATGGAATTATCCAGCAAATTCTCCAAAACCAGGATCAATAGAGAGATATCAGCCCGAAAGGTCAGGTCAGAAGGTATATCTTTTTCCAGGATAAATCCACCTTCGTTGGTGGCAGAACCCATTCTTTCCCAGACAGTTTCCACCAGATCCACCACCATCACATCGTCGATTTTCTGCTTGTAGGTGCTCAATTCACTGACTCTCACCAGCGTATGTAGAAGAATGTCCATACGGCGGGCGGTCACATCCATGGTGCTGGAAAAAATGCGGGTCTGCTCGGGATCTTTTTCCGTTTTCAAAATCTGAATCAACCCCAATATCCGGGCCAGCGGCCGCCTCAGGGCGTGACTGGATTCGTAAAGAAAGGTATCCAGTTCATGATTACTGCGTTCCAGACTTTCTGTTCGCCGCCTGACCTCAGATTCCAGATCAAGATTCATCCGCATTACTTCGCGGTTTTTCTTTTCCAGTTCTGACTGGGTTACCTGAATGGCCTTATTGGTCTTTTCAATCTCCTCTTTGGCCTTGGTCAGGCGGGAAAGCACGTTTTCACGCCCCTTTTCATAGCTCCACATGGAAAGAGCCAAAAACAGGATCAAACCAATCAATGAGCCAAAATTGATGATATCCAGGTGATCCAGGGGAAACAGGCTGTTGATGTGGAGCCAGTTGGGGTCGAACAGATAGAGAAATATGGATAACAGGACACTCGCCCCGCTCCAGGCCAGGCCTGAAGTACGATTGCCAATCAGATAAGCAGACAGAGGTACCAGCAATATCCAGCCAGCCACCAGGGAATTGATCCCAAAAGAGGCTATATTCAGCGCAAATACCACCACAAATGAGGTAAAGGCAAAGAAATTGGCCGCAAAAATCAGGTTTCCATACTTTTTGAAAATGGGCAACAGGATCACTGCACTCACGCCTCCATAAAGACAAATCACCGGCCCAACCCATTGTCCAAGAGCCAGATACATGATGCTGTACCCAAAACAAACCAGAATTACCCCGTAACAGAATGATATCAGCAACCGTGCTTTGCGGGCATTCTCATTCTGTTCCCTGACCGAATCAGGAATCCAAAAGTCAGCCAGACGGCCGAAAAAAGTGTTTTTGGGGGCTTCTTCAGACATGGAAGAAGATTAAGTACGTTTAGTTATCGCCAGTCAGGCTGGTACAAAGGTACAAAAACGAAGGGCAGGGAAAAAGGGAATTCCCAAAGAGGAAATATCCTTATTCCAGGATCAGTTTTCCACCGCCCAGGGCTTCTCCAGAACTGTTTTGGACCTGATAAAGATAAATTCCAGCTGGGAGGCCCTGCAAATTCAGATTGAATTTGCCTGGGGTAAGGCGCCGCTCCCCCACTCTCCGACCCTGCGAGTCGAGCAGCACAAGCCGTGTGGCATTGGGGTCTGTGACCTCTGCCACGGCAATTTCCCTTACGGGATTGGGATAAATCGTTACCCCGCGGTACGCGGTTTGTTCGGGCGACACGCCAGCGACAGGATTGGGATCCAGGTAACTGATGCGGGAAATCACCCCATCTGAATATACGACAGTGGCCAGGGTATAGGCCTTATTTTTGTCCCACCAGCGGAAAGTGCTGTCCGTGGCATCTGTGGTTTGAAAAATGTTCCAGCCAAAGAGAGAATGTGCCCACAGGGTGTCAATGGTGCGGGTCACCTCCTTTTCGCGCAGCACGGAGGGATAATTGGCCTGCCCCAGTTTCAGGCTGCCCCAGCCATCCACCTGCACATCGCGGTACTGAATGCTTTTGTAGCGGCCCGAATCCACCAGAGGAACCCCAAAAGAGGAAGCGTCCATGGTCACATCCAGGCCAGTGGTGTCCAGCCAGGCCGTGCCATAGGTATAGGGAAAGGGCATAACCAGGGTAATCGGGTCCAGACTAACCACAAAATTGGTGCCCAGCCCGGCGGGGTCACCCACCAGACCATGCAATTCGTAAGCATTGGTGTCAATGCGGGCGTAGGCCTGCCCGATGCCGCTCTGTACCACCCAGTTAGCGAGGGGAAAATCGTTGGTATTGGGCTGGGTGGAAGCATCCAGATACTGTACGGTGTCTATGCTGTGGGTGGTCAGGGTGCTCAGGTCCCACACCTGGTTGGTGCCCGCTGAACCCTGATTTTCACCCATGGCAGCCAGGGTATCTGTGGCGACAATGAAGGTATTGGAGCCAGTGCCCAGGGGTAGGGAAGTAATGGTAATCTGGGCAAATCCGGCAATAAAGAAGGCCAGAAAGAAGCTGAAAACACTGATTTTTCTCATAAATTCCTGTTTGATTTTTGAATTTACCTAAAAATCTATTCCTTATCCAAAATCGGGGAGCGATTTTGTGGAAATGGGCTTTGGGAGGATACAACGAAGTCGAAATATTCCAGCAAATTAAATCTTTGGATTCGATAAATGATGGAATTTCATTAACTTGGGGGCACCCAATTCAATGAACTATATGCGCCCCGGTCTTTTAATTTCCTTCTTCGCCCTTCTTTGTTCCTGTCTGACCTTTGGACACCTTGGAGCACAAAATCTCGTCATCAACTCAAGTTTCGAACAATACACCAGCCTGCCCAATGGCATCGGGCAATGGAATAAAATTGTGGGCTGGACCAGCCCCAATGCGGGAACCCCGGATTACAACCACGCCCTGTCGCCCGGGTCTGCTGGAGTTCCCTCGAATTTGTGGGGCAACCAGGCGGCCCTGACCGGTCAGGCTTACATTTCCCTGGCCCGCAACAGTGCAGGCTCCTATTACGAGTACATCATGACCCATCTTGCTCAACCACTGGTGCCCGGCAATTCTTATTACTGCGAAATGTGGCTCAGCAGCGTGGACAATTATTATGGGATGGGCATGAATAATATGGGTTTTTATTTTTCAACCACCCCCGTTGCAGTGGCGGGCAATACCCTGATTTCCGCCCCCGCCCAGGTCGCTTCTGCGACACCCATCATGAATACCACAGGCTGGAGTCAGGTGAGCGGCACCTTTGTGGCCACCAACTCTGCAGAATACCTGCTGATTGGCAATTTCAGCAGCAATGCAGCCACTACCTGGTCCTGGTATAATTCCTCGGCCATTGCCACCGCCATGTATTATGTTGAAAATGTGGTGGTACAACCCACTACCATTCTTCCTCTGGACCTTCCTGCTTTTGAAGCCACCCCAGAAGCCGAGCAATTTGCCCGCCTTTCCTGGACCAGCGAGAATGAGCGAAATACAGATAAATTTGTAGTGGAACGGTCGCAGGATGGAGAGATATTTGTTTCCCTGGGGGAAGTAGCCGCGGCCGGCAACAGCCAGTCTTCGCTGGATTATTCTTTTCTGGACAAGCCCGGCATTTTTGGCGAACCCCTTCACTACCGTCTGCGGGAAGTGGATCTGGACGGAGCCGTGCATTTCAGCGAGGTCAGAACCCTGACTCTGGAACTGCCCCAGGGCACCCGGGTGGTTTCTACTTATCCCAATCCTGTGAATGCAGGTGGAAAGCTGTTTATGGATATTACCCACGATGGCAGCACGGAGAAAGGCAAAGCCGAAATTTACGATCTGACTGGCAGGTTGCTTCTGAAATCCAATCAGACCCTGAAACGGGGCATGAATCAATTTGAGGTGCCTTTGGATGGCTTGGCGTCGGGCACTTATTTACTGGTGTTGAGCAGCCACTCGGGGAGAATTTCAGCCCAGAAGTTCACGGTGCAATAAGGCTGTATTTGCAACAATATACACAAAGTTCACCAAGTCGGTATGACCATTTGGCTTGCCAAATCATGGTAAGCTCGAAGCTCGTAGCCTGAGGCTGGAAGCTAATATTTTCCGCTGCGCAAAATATTGAATACCAGGATCAGGGTGAGGCCGCCGGCAATGACGAGGCCAGTGAGGCTGATGTAGGGAATGCCCGAGGCGGTGCGCGCCTCGATGCCAAAATCGGCGGTCATGGAAATGGCCGACCCAATCAGCAAGGCTGCGATAAGGAAGGTTAGGGTGAGGCGGTTGGTGATGTAATCCAGCTTGGCCTGGAAGCGCTCGTAATCTGTGAATTCTATGCGGGACTTGAATTCGCCTTTGCGCATCTGCCCGATGATGGATTTCAGCTCCACGGGCACTGTTTTCAGGAAAGAATAAAGGCCGCTGGCTCCCAGACCGACCTCATCCAGGAGATTGGTGGGCGAAAGTTGCTCTTTGAGGATTTTGGCTCCATAGGGTTTGATAAACTCCATGGTTACAAAATCGGGATAGATCACCTTGCCAATGCCTTCCAGAATGGCCAGGGCCCGCATGATGAGAAAAATAGGCCCGGGAACCCGCATTTTGTAATCGTAGATGATCTTTTGCAGGCGGGTGCTCATGTCGGCCATACTGGCCTCGTCCACATCCTGATAAGCAAAATCCTCAATGAGTTCGTGGATGTCGTACTCGTAGAGGCGCATGTCGGGAATGTTGGAGGAAAGGGCCAGACTGCGCAGGCTCATGGCCGTGCGCTTGGCGTCTGTGCGGGCCATGTTGATGAAAATGCCCGAAATGGCGTACTTATCGTGCTTCATCAGTTTGCCCACCATACCAAAGTCGATCAGGCAGATGGTGCCGTCTTCGCGCACCAATACGTTGCCCGGGTGGGGATCGGCATGGAAATACCCGTATTCGAAAATCTGGGTCAGATAGATGTCCATGCCATTCATGGCGATCTGTTTGGGGTCGAGACCCCAGCGGTGAATCTGCTCAAGATCGGTGATCTTGCAGCCGCTGATAAACTCAATGACCAGAATGCGCTCACTGGAATACTCCTTAAAAGGCTTGGGAACGTAAAAGTTCTTGTAATCTTTGTAAAAGTTACGGAACTGCTCCATGTTGCGCGCCTCGTTGATGTAGAGCAATTCCTTGGACATGGTTTTTTCGAAGGATTCCACCACATCCATGGAGTTGGTGACGCCCTGCCGCTCGAGGTAATTTTCGCTGAGGCGAACGATGTCCTTGAGAATATTGAGGTCGGTTTCGATCAGCTCCTTGACCCCGGGGCGCTGCACCTTGACCACCACTTCCTCGCCGGTTTTGAGCCGGGCCTTGTGCACCTGGCCAATGGAAGCCGAGCCAATGGGTTTATCTTCAAAATAATCGAATACTTCGGAAATCTTTTTGCCAAGTTCATCCTCGATGATGGCCTTGGCCTCTTCCACGTCGAAAGGTTCCACCTTGTTTTGCAGCAATTCCAGCTCAGAAATGAGTTCTGAGGGAAGCATGTCGGGGCGATTGCTGAGCACCTGCGCCAGTTTGACGAAGGTGGGACCGAGTTCTTCGGCGGCCATGCGAATGCGCTCCCAACGGGTGTATTCGAAGATGGGTTTGTCTTTACGGGTCCAGGTGATTTGCTTTTTGCTGGACACGAACCGCCGCAGGGAGGTCGAGGTAACGAGATCCTCGAAGCCATATTTCAACAGGATGGAGATGATTTCCCGGATCCTGCGAATGTTTTTTATCTGGCGGCCAAATAACATGGATAGTTAATTTCTAATTCAGGCGCAAATTAGCAAATAGAATGGATAAGAGGGCAAAAAAAATCTCCCGACTCCTGAGTTAAAGGAGCCGGGAGTGGTCAATTAATTTTCCAATTCTGCCTGGCTTATTTGGCAGCTGCAGCAGCTGTTTTCTTGGCAGCAGGTTTGCTTTCGGTTGAGGTTTGGGCTTCTTCGCTGGTAGCTCCAACTTTGGATTCGAGTGAGGATACACGGGCAACCAGAGCGTCAAAATCAGCTTTGCTTACCATAGGCATACGGCCGAGGAAGTTTTCGGTAGCTTCTTTGATTTTGGATTCGAACTCTGCACGACGGGCTTCGGTGTTAGCGAAGAAATCTTCTACGATTTTCTTGCCTTCGTCAACGGAAATTTTGTTGTCAGAAACGAGTTTGTCAACAACTTCCTGCAGTTTTTCAGCTCCTACAGCTACCAGGCCTACGCCGGTGTAAAGTACTTTTTTGAATAAATCTTCCATTTTGGGTTTTAATTATTATCAGTTAATAAATCTTGAATCAACTTGGTGAAGCAAAGGTACAATAATTTTTGATTTATGTACACATGCATACTAAATTATTTTTAAAGAACTTTTGTGATATGCTCTTATTTACGCTTAAAAGAGGTTTTTGGTTACAAAATTTTTTAAAAAATTTCCAGACTCATCATTTCATGTAATTATTGTCACCACAATTTACGACACTTGTCGCAAATCAAAGTTAAATCTTTGTGGGGGGAAGTGTGCGGCGGAAGGGATGCGCAGGGTTTAGCCGGTGTGAGGCCTGGCGGGATGGCTCCCCGACCTGAGTCGGGGCGGCCGCAGCCCGAAGCAGCCCGGCCCTTGCCCGTAGAGGCCGCAGGCCGGGGCAAGGCGCCCGCCCAAAATACTTTCATCGTTTACATTCTGTACGCCAAAAAAGAGCAGTTAACCCGCATTGGTAGTAAACTCATCCCCTAAATCCCCTTCTCTCCCCGAAAGAAGGGGACTTTCTAATGGAAAAGTGCATGCAATTGGGAACTGATTGGGAGGCAGAATCCGATTATCTGCGAAATCCCCTGATCAGGATGGGAATCCAGCCGAGGACAGGCAGGTAGTAGAAGAAGGCGAATGGATTGCGCAAGAGGAGTAAAATGCTGGCTCCCAGCCCGGTGTAGATTTTGATAGGCTTGCCTGTTTTGCGCTGGCGGCGGTACTGGCGGTCGAATTCGGCGAAGAGCAGGGGCCAGCCAAGGGGAGTGTAAAAGGGAAATTTGAGGATATTTTTGAGGCTTTGGCGGATGAGGTGACCCGTACGAAAGGGGTTTTTGCCGTATTTCAGCACAGCGCGGCTGATCTGGCCCTGCATCTCGACCTGTACTTTGTCGCGCAGGTTTTCGAAATCCTCGCGGGTCATTTCCTCAAACCTTTTGTCGGTCATGCGCCAGGGACTGATGCGCTCGCCGCGCAGGTAAGTGAGGTTGGCCGGCCAGGAAAAATAGAACATCCAGGGGCAAAAGGGCAGAAAAAGAGTGAGCAGACCTATGGGTAAGAAGGGGATGCCAATGGCGCTGGTGAGGCGGTTGACGAAGGGTACGGACCAGGTGAAGGGATTGATATACTCGCCATTGATGGTGAATACGGGCACAATATCGGTTTGGTACCTGACCGCCATGCGGATCATGGAGATGTGAAAGGGCTGCAGGTGGTAGCGGTGATTGAAGCCTTTGCCAATCCCCTCCACCCCTTCGGGGTAGATCATGACATCAGACTCACGGAACTGCATCATGGTCTCGAAATTGAGGCTGGTGGCGTCGAGGCAGCCTACTTTTTTCCACAATCCAGCAATGAGAAACGGATTCATAAGGTTGGATTGGGAGAGCACAGGCGCAGCCAGGGGCCGCGGCATGCGGGACAAATCACCCCCTGAGCGGGTGTACATGCCTGCGGCAAAGATGATCCCGTCCCAGGGGAAGGCCATGCCCGAGTGGTTGCCGGCAAAGATGAGGGGCCGTTCGGGCTGATTGCGGGCCAGGGGCTGCTCAAAGCCAATGAAACGGGAGCGAAACCAGATTTCGTCGATCAGGTCGATGACGTGGCGGGCGAGTACGCCCGCATAATCCGGGTCAAAATGAGCAAAATATTGCTCCTTATTGGCCTCTATGGCCCTTTCAAGGGCCTCCCCTTCCAGAATGGCATGTTTGGCTTTGCTCCCCATGGGAGAAATTTACGCCGTGGGAGCAGTTTACGCACTGACCAACGTCATTTTTGGCAGGTAAGGGGAATTTATTTCAGGGAAATCACCGTCCAGCCCGCGCCGCCCATTTCAATGTGGGCATCTTTCATGGAAATAATCTCATTGGGATAATGCTCTTTGAGGAAATCGCGGATGTATTCGCGCAGGGCACCTGTGCCCTTGCCGTGCAGGATACGGACCTCTTTGAGCCCGGCATACAGGGCGTCGTCAATGAACTTATTGACGACTGGCAAGGCCGCTTCGACCCGTAAGCCCATGATTTCCAGCTCAGAACTGATGCGGGCCTTTTTGTCGAGGTCAATTTTTCGGGATGGTGGTCCTGAGCCCGGCACATGCTGCGGCGGACGGATTTTGACCAGTTTGGTCAGTTTGGCGGTCAGGCGCAGGTCGCCTGACTCCACGATGGCCCGTTTGCCCTGCATTTCGATGATTTTGCCCGTGGTATCTGATTCGCGGACCATGACCCAATCCCCGATTTCGGGGATTTCGTTGGGCAGGGCTTCTGGAAGGTACACTTCCTCCCGTTCTTCTGCCTCCTGGGCAGGCATTTCGGGCAGCATTTCGGCCAGTTCGACCCGCAGGGCTTTGGTGCGCTCCTTTTCGGCCTGAATTTCGCGGATCTCGCGAATCGTATTTTCGATCTTGCGGTTGGCTTCCCTGATCAGGCCCTGGGCTTCCTGGTGGGCTTGCTGCAGCAGCCGTTTTTGATCTTTCTCGATTTCCTTTTTCAGGTCACGGTTGCGCTCCAGCAGGTTTTTCAGCTGGATATTCTTGTTGCGGTTTTCCTCCAGAACCTGTTCGAGTTCGGCCTTCTGGCTTTCCAGTTTGAGCAGCAATTCTTCTGAATAAACCTCACCCTTATCCATTTTGGCGAAGGCCCGGTCGAGAATTTCGGCAGGCACGCCCACATTGCGGGCTATTTCAAAGGCATAGCTGCGCCCGGGCACCCCGATTTCGAGGGAATAGGTGGGACTGAGGTTGAGGGGATCGAACTGCATGGCGGCATTGACAATGCCGGACTGCTGGTCTGAGAAGGTTTTGAGGTTGCCGTAGTGGGTGGTAATGATGCCATAGCCCCCGGCCTGGAGAAAATATTCCAGAAAGGCTTCGGCCATGGCACCGCCCATTTTGGGATCGGTTCCCGATCCAAATTCATCCACCAGAAAAAGGGTTTTTCCGTCCATGGCCCGGACCAGGGTCTTCATGTTGGCCAGGTGGGAGGTGTAGGTGGAAAGGTCGCTGGCAATGGATTGCTCGTCGCCAATGTCCGAATACAGTTGATCAAACCACCTGAAGGTGGATTGGGAGTCGCAGGGCACCAGCAATCCACATTGCAGCATCAGCTGGCAAAGACCTACGGTTTTCATGGCAACGGTTTTTCCGCCCGCATTGGGGCCGGAAATGAGGACGATCCGCTGTTCGGGACTGAGAGTCAGGCTGAGGGGCACGACTTTGTCCTTCTTCCCTCCTGCCTTGAGCAATAATAAAGGATGGCGGGCCGCAATCAGGTCGAGGACCTGACCTTCGAACTCAAGCACAGGCATGACTGCGCCAATCCGGCGGGCAAACAGGGCCTTGGCCCTGAGAAAGTCTATGCGGCTGACCAGCCAGGCCAGCTTTTTCAGGACTGGAATCTGAGCCCGCAAGCGGGCGGTAAAGTCGATCAGAATGCGGCGAATCTCATTATTTTCCTCAATTTCCAGGCTTTTCAGCTGGTTATTGGCTTCCAGCGCAGCCGAAGGCTCGAGGTAAATGGTTTGTCCCGACTGGGAAATATCATGGATAAAGCCTTTGATACGGCCTTTGAAATCGGCTTTGAGGGGAATGACCAGGCGGCCATTGCGCACCGTAATTTCCTTTTCCTCGGCCCAGCCATTATTTACAGCTTCCCTGAGAATGGTATTGAGCTGCTTGCGCAGGTTGGAAGCCACAGTTTGCATCATGCGGCGTATGCGCCGCAATTCGGGAGAAGCATCGTCACGGATGTTGCCGCGGGCATCCAGAATGCGGTCGCATTCTTTGATCAGGTCCTTGTCGGGCTCTATGGGCACCACCATGCGCCACAGGTCGGGATAGCTTTCCTTGCGATCGCGGAAAAAATTGCGCAGGGCCAGGCCCATTTTCATCCATTTGGATATCTGAAAGGCCTCGACGGGGTCGAGCCAGTTGCCTTCAATGCGGGCTTTTTCCAGCCAGTTGGTGACGGAGTGGGGATATTCGAGGGGCACATCCTCTTCCTCGGACAGGAGTTCGAGGAATTCAGCTGTGCGCCGCAATTCTTTGCGGCAGGCATCGGGAACCCGGAAGGGTTCCATTCTGGCACAGCGTTCGGCCCCATCCTCGGTCACCGTGTAATTGCGGATTTCGAGTAGAATCTCTGAGATACCTAATTTTTGCCCGGTTTGCTCTGTAATCAGCTCCATGAATTATTGAGCGATCGGATTTTTCTGCTTGGGACGATCCCTTTGTTGCAGCGGAGCCAGATCCACATTCAATTCCTCGATGATGCGCACATAAAGCGAATCCATCATGAGGGGATGGTATTGGTAATATTTGTAGGTTTCCCAGAAGGTGTCACGGTTTACATGGTGTTCATCCAGGATGAGGCGGTTGAAATCCCTGTATTTGGCGGGCCTTTTCTTGACCTTTTGCACGGTGAGGTCGACCCCGGCATGGGCAATGTGCATGTCTTTCAGCACCATGACCATGGTATCCTCCGGGAGGAGGAAATCAGGTTTTTCTTCGCCGCAGGCGAAGAGGGCCAGGGCAAGGAAAAAGGTGATGCTGAGTATTTTGATCTGCTTCATATCCCGGGAATCAATTCCCTTTTGCAAATTTAATGAATTGGAAACGAAATTTCGCCCTGAAAATTAGTTGAATTGGGAGGTTTTTAATCAGAATGGGGCAAGGGGATAATTTTTCGGCTAAGAATGCCCCGGGCAACAAGTTGAAGGTGGAGAAAGGGAGGAGTACGCAATTCGGGCGAAATTCCAATTCATATCTCCTGATTTTCACATCATTAACCCGATCAATATCCTCCCTCCCCAGTCTGGTGGCAACCCAATCCTCCTCCAACACAATTTTCCCCCTCCAACTGCGTTTGTCAAAATGTTCTGTCAGATTTGCAGAAAGGGTTTACAAAAACGGCAAAAAATGCCATTTTTGTTTCCCAAAAATGCATGGAGCAATACCATGAAAGAGCTGATCAAGAAGGTCCGGAAACTGGAAATCAAAACCCGCCGCATGGTGGAGGCTACTTTTGCGGGCGAATACCACTCAGCATTCAAAGGCCAGGGCCTTGAATTTGACGAAGTAAGGCCCTACCAGTACGGCGACGACATCCGCTCCATCGACTGGAACGTGACCGCCAAAATGCGGGAACCCTACGTCAAATTATTCCGTGAAGAACGCGAACAAACCATGTTTGTACTCTTCGACATCAGCGGATCCGAGGATTTTGGGGGAGACGATTCCAATAAGCTGATGATTGGCACAGAAATCGCCGCCGTGATGGCCTTCAGCGCCCTGAAAAACAGCGACAAAATCGGCCTGGCTACCTTCACCGACAAAATCGAACGGTTTTTCTCTCCCAAAAAAGGCCGCCAGCACGTGCTGGCACTCATTCGAGGACTGCTGCAGCACAAGGCCGAGCACCGCAAAACCAACATCAAAGCCGCCCTTGACTTCGTCAAAAAGACCCTCAAGCGCCGCTCCATCCTGATCATCATCTCAGATTTCATCGACAAGGATTACGGCCACACCCTGGCCCAGCTTTCGCGCAAGCACGACCTCATCCTCATTCGCCTCTACAATCCCCGCGAAATTCTGACCCACAGTTCAGGCTTTGTGCCCATCCGCGATGCAGAAACCGGCAAATTGCGCTGGCTCAACTCCATGAGTTCGGGTTACCGCAACAAGCTGAAAAACAATTTCCTGCAAATCGAACGCGACCTGGAAGACCTTTCCAAAAAGAACAAAATCGACTTTTTGTCCATCAATACAGAGACCGACTACATCAGCGATCTGGAAAAATTTTTCCGCAAAAGAAATGCAAGGAGGAGCCGTGGTTAAGCATATTCTGGCTGGAATTTTCTCCATCTTTCTGTTTCATAGCCTGTTTGCCCAGGATGGAGAGGTGATTGGCTCGGTGGAATTCAAGGAAGGCCTGGTCCAGGTCGGGCGTCCCACCCGAGTCCTGATGGAAATCACCCATCCAGAGGATATGGTGGTCATATTTCCCGACTCAGCCAAGGATTTTTTCCCCTGGGAAGTTGCCTCCACCGAGGTATTTCCCACCCGCACCAATGCAGGCATCTCGGTCGATGCCAAGTTCTACTACATCCGCACCTTCGAACTGGATTCCATCCAGTATGTCGAGCTACCCTTTTACTACGTACTCGGGCAGGACACCCTGACCCGCTACACCAACCCCGATTCCATCGAATTCGACCCCGTGATCGAGGCCATGAGCGACACCCTCACCCTCAAACCCCACCTCGGGCTAACCTACGTGGCCGATCCCCCCGATTACATGCTCATATTTCTGGTGAGCGTGTTCATCTTCATCCTGCTGCTGGTGGCCGCCGTGCTGGGGTACAAACCCATCATGCGCAAAGTCAGGGTCTGGCGCCTCACCCGCGAATGGGAAAAAGTCAAAAAAGCCATGGGAGACACCCAGGGCAAAGTATCACAGCAGGAAATATTCATCCAGGAGCTCAATTCTGCCTGGAAAAAATACCTCGATCAGGACCGCAAAATTGCCCTGCGCAGCCTCACCAGCACCGAGATTGAGCAGGTCCTCTTCGAACTCGACGATCTGGAACCCAACGACAAAGTCGTGCTCAACGAAGCCACCAAATCCATGGATATGGTCCTCTATGCCGGGCTTTCCTTCGAACAGCAAAAAATGCAGCAGCTTTTCGACCAGATATTTGGCATCATGGAAAAGGAATTCAATCGCAGGAAAGGAGCGGTAAGCGCATGATGCAGGAATACTTTGCCAACCCCGAAGCCGCCTGGCTGGCCCTGGTGCCCGCCATTTTCCTCCTGTGGTACTTCATCTGGTACAGCCCCCGCCGTGTGGTGGTGCCCCTCTCCTACGATCCCTCCGACCTGCAAAAGCAGGGCCTCAACTGGAGCTGGCTCCGTTTTATCCCCATTCTCCTGCTCAATGCGGGACTTTTGCTCTGTGTTTATGCCCTTATGCGGCCCCAGACCAGCCTTGAGACCACCCAGCGCTACTCGGAGGGCATCGACATCATGCTGCTGCTCGACACCTCGGGCTCCATGGAGACCGAAGATTTCAGCCCCAACCGCCTCGAAGTGGCCAAAGACAACGCCATCAAGTTCATCGAAGGGCGGGTGGACGACCGCATTGGCCTGGTGGTTTTCGCCGAAGACGCCTTCAGTTATGCCCCGCTTACCCTCGATTACGAACTGCTCAAAAAGCAAATCTCGGCCATCAAGTCCAAAATGATGCCCAACAAAGGTACCGCCATCGGGTCGGCCATCGCCATTGGCATCAACCGCATGATGGATTCCGACAGCAAGTCGCGCGTGATGATCCTCATGACCGACGGCGCCAGCAACCGCGGACAACTCGAACCCGCCCTGGCCGCCCGTCTCGCCCGAAAACGCGGCATCAAAATCTACAGCATCGGCATCGGCAAAAAAACCTTCACCCAGCAGACTGCCTTTGGCCCCCAGACCGTAAAATCCGACCTCGACGAAGAGGCCCTTCAGGAAATCGCCGACATCACGGGCGGCCTGTTTTTCCGCTCCACCGACGAAAGCGGCCTCGAAACCATCTTTTCCAAGATCTCCCAGATGGAAAAAACCGAAATCCTCGAGGAGACCTCCAAAGATGTGACCGACAAATACCCCCAATTTCTGCTCTGGGGCATCATCCTGCTGGTAGCGGGCTTCCTACTCATGGGCACCTTCCTTTTCAATCCGTTGGAGGGGTAGGGCGTGCCCCTGCCAGCCGCCTGCATTCCGCAGGCGCCCGTCAGGGTCGGCGTGCTGCGGGGTTCCCCGCATCCCACCCCCATTCCCAACTCCCCTTTTCGCTCCCCGTCCATCCTTCAAAATCTGCCCAATTTGGCTGGTGAGGCGGATTATCTCGTTGACCCGTTGGGGTCGAAGGGTGTGGTTTTCCTTGGAATAATGCATGCCTTCGGGAAAGGCCATTTCCTGGAGGCGCTTTTTGACCACGTAGGAGCCATTTTCCCAGATGTGGACCAGATTGAGGGAGATTTGGACGCAATCTTCGATCTTGTCCAAAAGGGTCGTACTGATTTTCCGGGTTTTTTCTATTTCTTTCAGAATGGACTTCTTTTCAGCCAGGAGGCGGGCAGTGAAATGATCGTAGTCTGAACGGCTGATTTCCTCTTCCATCACGTAGCGTTCGCGGAGCCTTTCAAGCTTGCTTTCGATTTGCTGGAGGCTGGCTTCGTGGACTTTGGATTCCTGCAATTTGGCCTCGTTGAATTCCATCAGTGTGGTGCGAAGTTCGGTGGTGACCACGGGAACCAAATCCTTTTCAAGGGTGTATTGGTTCAGGTGATCCAGGAATAATTCACCCACTTTGGGGGCGCTGACGTTGGAGAGGCAACCTGTGGTTCTGCATTTGTAAAAGGAAAGGGGATTTTTGCGCAGCTTGCCGTTCTTTTTGGTAGAAACGTAGCCTGTAAATGGCGTGCCGCAATGTTCGCAGTGCAGGAAAATTTTAAGGGGGAGGGTTTCGTAGTTCTCCTTGTTGAATTTCCAACCACTTGAATATTGCTGTTCTAAAATCCCATTGACCGCCAGAAACACCCTTTGGGTAACCAGTGGCTCGTGAATGCCTTCGGCAAGCTCACCTTCCAGCAACCTGTTGGCCAATAGACCGCAATAAATAGGGTTTCTGAGTACCTTTTGGACCGTATTTTGGCCTACTTTCAGACCCAAATTCTCCCATTTGTCTTTGATCTCTTTGGGAGTAAGGAGCGGATTTTCGTATTTCCACCTGAATGCCTTTTTGATCAAGGGCCCTTTCTCAGGATCAACAACCAATTTTCCATTATCCCATTTATAGCCCAGGGGAGCAGTTCCGCACCAATGACCAGCCCGTAGTTTGCTTTTCATACCGTCAATGGTCCTGTTGCGACGCACATCGTTTTCAATGCGGGCCAGGATCAACTGCATGTCCTCCATGCCTGCGCCGTATGGATTGGAGGTATCAATGGGCATGGTCGCAGATTTGACCGTAATGCCAATCTCCCTGAGTTTTTCTTTGGTCACAATGGCTTTTCCACCTTCACGGGAAAAACGATCATAAGCATAAAAGACCACGTAACGAATGCGATTGCGCTTGTTCATCACATACTTCAACATCCTATGATATTCCTGTCGGGCTCCACCTGCTTTGGCACTTTCACCCTTGCCCCCAAATTCTGCCACCACCTCCAGGTTTTCCCGCTCCACGTAACGCATGCAGGTTTCGTACTGATTGGCCAGACTGGTATTGTCTTCCTGGTCCTTGGTCGAAACGCGGGAATAAATGACCGTTCTGAAATTGTTGGGATCGGCCACGGAATCTGATCCAAGTCCGAATTGTTTAAAGGCGTGAAGATCTTTCATTTTGTTTGTTGTTCATTAAAAAATTCGCAAAGAATGGAGCAATACTGCTGAATGGAAATCAGCACCTTTTCGGCTTCTTCATCACTGAGATGGGGCCTGATTTTTTGAATGTCTTCAATGGTAACATGTTTGGGTTTGTGAGATTTGGTTTTTGATGATTGCATCTGTAATAAGATGCGGTCCCATTGCCCGGAAGATGGGTAAATGAGCCCAAATATGTGTTCTCGCTTGTTTGAAGCGTTTGCATATTCATTTTAGTCAAGTTTGATTTTTTGAATATTGGAGAAGGAAGCAACTTTTCCTCCGTGCTGCTTGATGATGATTTCCTGGTAATTCCCTTCCAAAAGCACATCCACCAGCCGTTTGTTTACATCCTGCTCTTTTTCAAGTTCAAATCCTTTCATTTTTCGACCCTTAAAATTGACTTTGACCGATTTATACTCCCCGGATTGCACGATTTTGAGCAATTTCACCTCATTTGGAGTCAGGATATTGAGTTTGGGAAGATGGGCCATGGATCGTTTCTGGGTCAGAAATTCAGCCACAATCCCCGTCACGGAAACGGCCATATACTCCTCATAGGCCATTTTATGTAGGAATTCATCATCCATGGGAAAGGGTTTGAAATTCACCAGCGGAAAAACCGTTCCATCCAGAAAAAGCGCCACGCTAACCGGGACTCTTTTGGTCAGGGTTTCAATGATCAATTGTTGCAAAAGGGTCAGGTTAAAATCCTCAAATCCGGGTTTAATGATTGGATTTTGATGAAATTCCAGAATCTTTCCCTGGTCTTCCAAAGAAGCATGTTTCAGGGAATCGTCTTTCACAACCTGAGCCAACTCGGGATCAGCAAGGTAGGCGTCGAGAATGGATTGAATGGAATAAGGCTTCATAATGGCCTCGTTCACCTTCAGGATCAATTCCACGGAAGTTCCCATTTGCCGAAAACGATTCACCATTTTCACCCAAATCAGGTCGTGGAGGGAAAATCTGCGCCATTTGGAATTGTCTTCGCGGTCAAACTGGAGGAGCCCCCATGACTCCCAATGATTGACCGTACGGTTGGGCACGCCTGTATCCTGGACCAAAAAGAGGGGCAGATTGCGGATAGAATTTCCCAATTCAAGAGTTTCCTGAATGCCCCAATTTCCTAAATAGCTGTTTAAATCCATTTTCTAAATACTATGCATTAGTTCATAGAAATACAAAGCAACGACCGTGCCAAAAATGCTCCAATTTGAGAAATTGACAAGATTTTCACTCCACGCGTACATACTGTAATTCGCATTTTTCCAGCCTGACAAGGTTGTACTTTATGGCAGTCATGTCTGTCAGGAAAATTGGATGGGATGGCAGAATCATTTTGCATAAAGGCATTTTGAAATACGTCCTCATGGCATTAAAATACATTGTGCAGGAAGTATGAGGGGCGAAAATTGGTCTCCATTGAGAAAATTGATTGGAAATAAAGATGAATTGGGTTTTTAAAAAAGATGAAAATCCGTTCGTAAAAAATGGACTGAGATGAACAGAGATGGATGAAAGATGGGGGTAAGATGCCCCAAGATGGGGTAAAGATGGGGGTAAGATGGGGTAAAGATGAGCTTGATGATTGTCCTTCCCTAAAATAACTATGTCCTTCCCTAAAATAACTATACAACCTTCTTGTTTAACACTAATATAACTATACATTTTTATTTCCTATTACTGGAATAGCTAAACACTTAAAATCCCTCTTACTAAAATAGCTATACAGGGACTTCAGGATCAGTGGCTCTGCCCGCGGGCAGAGCCACTGATCCTGTGGTTTTTTCCTGCGCCTCCTTTCGCTGGTTTCTTGTGCGCGTATTTTTCCATCGTTTTTTTAGAGGGCCCGAGGTTTGGTGGGCTTCGGCAGGAGCCATCATATCGCAACTCAGGTGGGGCCGATCATGGTTGTAAATGTCGATTTTGCGCCCCGATGCCCGCTTTGCTCCAATGAGAGTTTCGAATTTAACGTTCAACCCCATTTCAACCTTTAGGATGCCATTTACCCTTTCTGCAACTGCGTTTTCGCGTGGATCACCGCTTTGGGTCATACTGACAGAGATCCCGGCTGCCTGAAGCGTTTTAACGTAGTTGTCACAACAATACTGGGACCCACGATCTGAATGATGGATCAAGCAATCCTTGCGGTCCTTCCACTGATTTAGCGCCATTTTTAAAGCCGTAATAGCCCCTTCATGGCCCATGGTCATCTCCAATGCCCAACCTACAATTTTGTGCGAGTAAGCATCTGTGATAAGGAAGAGAAAACAAAAATCACCTTTAAGCCTGATGTAAGTGATGTCAGACACCCATAATTGATTGGGGCCGTTCGTTTGGAAGTCTTTAATCTGGTTGGGCCACTTTCGCATCCAGTGGTCGCTCCAGGTTGTCTTGGGACGATATCGCCTCAGAGGGCGAACCGTCATCTGGTATGAGGCCAATAGAGCATGTAAACCATCTCGTCCCATTTTGATGCCTTCTAATTCGAGCTTAGTTTTCAGCATGTGATGCAACTTCGGGGTGCCAATCCGGGGTTGGTCCTTGCGAATTAGCCGTACCATTTCAAGAACCAAGGTGTAATCTTTGATTTGTGCATTTTTGCGCCTATTTCGGTCATAATATGCCAGGCGACTTTTACCAAACAGTCCACACAATCTCTCTATGGAGAGCTGGGAGTAACGCTCTTTCATTTTTTCAACTGTTTGGTACCAGACTTTTTTCTGATTTTTATCTCAAGCTCCTCCTCAGCCACTTCAATTAGGGACTCAAGGCCCAGAACTCTTAGTTTGGCATCTTCAAGTTCTTTGCGCAAACGTGCGTTCTCGGATTCCAAGGATTCTGTTTCAGGCTTCTCACTGCCTGTTTGGGACGGTTTTGACATAGGGGAACAAGATGATAACTCCGCTGCTTTCATCCAACGGTGAATTACTTGCACATAGTTGATATCGTACTTCTTAACAGCCTCTTCAATAGTCAACAAACCAGAATTAATCTCATGAATTATCCGCAGCTTGAGAGCTTTGTCGTATTGCCGAGTAACCAGGCTACGTCCCGCAGCGACCACAGAACGCCACTGCTGAATTGCATACGTACTGACCCCGTATTTTTGGGATGCCTCAATGCCAGTCATTTTACCTGAATCTACCAACTCAACAATCATTCGCTTAACAGCAGGCGACTTTCGATGTTGAACACTTAAATCTTTTTTAGAATTTGAATTACTTTTTGATTTTGCCATCACTTTCAAGGTTGCGAAAGTTGTATAGCTATTTTAGTAAAAGACACAATGAACATTTGATCCCCAGAGATACCATTTAACAATTGAGGACTGAGACATTCTCCACCAATTTAAGGTCTCACTAATTACTTCCCAGAGATACCATTTAACAATCACTGGCGTCCGGGGAAAACTAGATAATTCAAATTTAGAAATACCCATAGGGTTTTCATAAAAAATCAAAGGCGAAGAAAAATCTCCGCCTTTTTCTACTATTTTGTGAGTTACGAGGCTTACAAAAATAGCATGGGCAAAGATAATAATTTTACCGGACAGCCATTAATCAAACAAATATTAAGTCTTATTCCCCGGGTGAGGGTTGATAGCATTGCTCAAGAGCACCAATCAGACCGATATTATAAGAAGTTCAAGACTTTTGAACACGTGGTTACCATGCTTTACGCCGTTATGAGTGGTTCAGAGAACCTTCGGGCGGTGGTTTTGGGTTTTCTGGCGTCCGAAAAGCGGCTTTATCATTTAGGCATGAGGTATTTTCCCAAACGGAGCACTATTTCAGATGCCAATCGTGACCGGAATAGTGATGTATTTGCCAGCTTATATTCCTGGCTTCATCAGAAATACTCAAAGCTTTTACCGGACAGCCGTAATCGGTTTGATGTCCTTGAGCGCTTGAAAATCATTGATTCAACTACCATTACCCTCTTCAAAGAAATCCTGAAAGCGGCTGGTCGTAACCCCGCAGATGGGAAAAGAAAAGGAGGAATCAAGGCCCACACGGTGATTAACTCTGCTGATGGTTTGCCTGGATTTGTTTGTTTTTCTGCCTCAGCCCGCCAGGACAGGCCCTTTCTCAAGGAAATGAATTTCGAAAAAGGAGATATTCTTGTCTTTGATAAAGCCTATAATGATTATGCAATGTTCTCGGATTGGACCCAGGAAGAGATTTTCTTTTGTACCCGGCAAAAAGATGATGCACGCTACGAGGTAGTGAAAAACATCCCCATCCCAAAGGATTCTGACCCCAGAATTAAATCAGATCAACAAATCCGGGTAAAGGTTCCCAATTCAGAAAAAACGGTTTTGCTCCGCAGAATTGAATTTAAAGACAAGGAAAACGACAGTGATTTGGTGTTTTTGACCAATATCTTCTTTCTCAATGCAGATAAAATTGCTCAAATCTACAAGCGTCGTTGGCAGATTGAACTGGTTTTCAAAAGGCTTAAGCAAAATTTCCCCCTTCAATACTTCCTGGGAGACAATGTCAATGCAATTGAAATCCAAATCTGGTGCTGCCTGATTGCACACCTGCTTTACCGGGTAATCCTGAACCAGACCAAACGCAAATGGGCCTTCTCAAACTTCTGTGATACGATCAGGCAACATCTTTTTACCTATACTGATCTGGCCGCATTCCTCACAGACCCGGAAAAAATCCTGCGCCAGCAGATCAGAGAACAGTTAAATAAACAAGACTCCAGTCAACTTGCATTATTTCCTCCATGAGGGGTGGCAAATTGAAAGCCCGAAAAAAATGCCGTTTTAAGGATGGATTTAAATGTTTTGATGGAGGGTCATGATTTAACCGGACGGCAATGTTTAACAATTGAGGACTGAGACTCAGTAATACGATGGAAAACAACATCGAGATCGGGCCCAGAGATACCATTTAACAATTGAGGACTGAGACTGATTACGTGTACGGCTCCCTCCCATGCAGGGTCCCAGAGATACCATTTAACAATTGAGGACTGAGACTCATATCCCGCATGGGACACCACCCAAAGAGCAAGCCCAGAGATACCATTTAACAATTGAGGACTGTGTCTTTTACTAAAATAGCTATACAACTTTCGCAACCTTGAAAGTGATGGCAAAATCAAAAAGTAATTCAAATTCTAAAAAAGATTTAAGTGTTCAACATCGAAAGTCGCCTGCTGTTAAGCGAATGATTGTTGAGTTGGTAGATTCAGGTAAAATGACTGGCATTGAGGCATCCCAAAAATACGGGGTCAGTACGTATGCAATTCAGCAGTGGCGTTCTGTGGTCGCTGCGGGACGTAGCCTGGTTACTCGGCAATACGACAAAGCTCTCAAGCTGCGGATAATTCATGAGATTAATTCTGGTTTGTTGACTATTGAAGAGGCTGTTAAGAAGTACGATATCAACTATGTGCAAGTAATTCACCGTTGGATGAAAGCAGCGGAGTTATCATCTTGTTCCCCTATGTCAAAACCGTCCCAAACAGGCAGTGAGAAGCCTGAAACAGAATCCTTGGAATCCGAGAACGCACGTTTGCGCAAAGAACTTGAAGATGCCAAACTAAGAGTTCTGGGCCTTGAGTCCCTAATTGAAGTGGCTGAGGAGGAGCTTGAGATAAAAATCAGAAAAAAGTCTGGTACCAAACAGTTGAAAAAATGAAAGAGCGTTACTCCCAGCTCTCCATAGAGAGATTGTGTGGACTGTTTGGTAAAAGTCGCCTGGCATATTATGACCGAAATAGGCGCAAAAATGCACAAATCAAAGATTACACCTTGGTTCTTGAAATGGTACGGCTAATTCGCAAGGACCAACCCCGGATTGGCACCCCGAAGTTGCATCACATGCTGAAAACTAAGCTCGAATTAGAAGGCATCAAAATGGGACGAGATGGTTTACATGCTCTATTGGCCTCATACCAGATGACGGTTCGCCCTCTGAGGCGATATCGTCCCAAGACAACCTGGAGCGACCACTGGATGCGAAAGTGGCCCAACCAGATTAAAGACTTCCAAACGAACGGCCCCAATCAATTATGGGTGTCTGACATCACTTACATCAGGCTTAAAGGTGATTTTTGTTTTCTCTTCCTTATCACAGATGCTTACTCGCACAAAATTGTAGGTTGGGCATTGGAGATGACCATGGGCCATGAAGGGGCTATTACGGCTTTAAAAATGGCGCTAAATCAGTGGAAGGACCGCAAGGATTGCTTGATCCATCATTCAGATCGTGGGTCCCAGTATTGTTGTGACAACTACGTTAAAACGCTTCAGGCAGCCGGGATCTCTGTCAGTATGACCCAAAGCGGTGATCCACGCGAAAACGCAGTTGCAGAAAGGGTAAATGGCATCCTAAAGGTTGAAATGGGGTTGAACGTTAAATTCGAAACTCTCATTGGAGCAAAGCGGGCATCGGGGCGCAAAATCGACATTTACAACCATGATCGGCCCCACCTGAGTTGCGATATGATGGCTCCTGCCGAAGCCCACCAAACCTCGGGCCCTCTAAAAAAACGATGGAAAAATACGCGCACAAGAAACCAGCGAAAGGAGGCGCAGGAAAAAACCACAGGATCAGTGGCTCTGCCCGCGGGCAGAGCCACTGATCCTGAAGTCCCTGTATAGCTATTTTAGTAAGAGGGATTTTAAGTGTTTAGCTATTCCAGTAATAGGAAATAAAAATGTATAGTTATATTAGTGTTAAACAAGAAGGTTGTATAGTTATTTTAGGGAAGGACACCCCGAAGTTGCATCACATGCTGAAAACTAAGCTCGAATTAGAAGGCATCAAAATGGGACGAGATGGTTTACATGCTCTATTGGCCTCATACCAGATGACGGTTCGCCCTCTGAGGCGATATCGTCCCAAGACAACCTGGAGCGACCACTGGATGCGAAAGTGGCCCAACCAGATTAAAGACTTCCAAACGAACGGCCCCAATCAATTATGGGTGTCTGACATCACTTACATCAGGCTTAAAGGTGATTTTTGTTTTCTCTTCCTTATCACAGATGCTTACTCGCACAAAATTGTAGGTTGGGCATTGGAGATGACCATGGGCCATGAAGGGGCTATTACGGCTTTAAAAATGGCGCTAAATCAGTGGAAGGACCGCAAGGATTGCTTGATCCATCATTCAGATCGTGGGTCCCAGTATTGTTGTGACAACTACGTTAAAACGCTTCAGGCAGCCGGGATCTCTGTCAGTATGACCCAAAGCGGTGATCCACGCGAAAACGCAGTTGCAGAAAGGGTAAATGGCATCCTAAAGGTTGAAATGGGGTTGAACGTTAAATTCGAAACTCTCATTGGAGCAAAGCGGGCATCGGGGCGCAAAATCGACATTTACAACCATGATCGGCCCCACCTGAGTTGCGATATGATGGCTCCTGCCGAAGCCCACCAAACCTCGGGCCCTCTAAAAAAACGATGGAAAAATACGCGCACAAGAAACCAGCGAAAGGAGGCGCAGGAAAAAACCACAGGATCAGTGGCTCTGCCCGCGGGCAGAGCCACTGATCCTGAAGTCCCTGTATAGCTATTTTAGTAAGAGGGATTTTAAGTGTTTAGCTATTCCAGTAATAGGAAATAAAAATGTATAGTTATATTAGTGTTAAACAAGAAGGTTGTATAGTTATTTTAGGGAAGGACACTGAGACCAGGTTCTTTTGGCCGACTTTAAAGACCGAGTCCGTCAGAGATACCATTTACCAATTGAGGTTGCCGAAGGGGGTCGGCACGCAAGTCCTGGGAATCAGGCAGGAAAATTTAACGTGAATCTTCTTCAGGCAGAGCGCTGGTCGATCAGGCTGAGCAGCCATTCCAGGTCAAAAGGAAAGGCCTGGGCTGCCTCTTTGAGTTTGCCCCAATGCTCACCTCCATAACTGGGTGCTTTCAGGATACGGCGAATCAGCAGGGCCCGGTCGTGTTGCAGGGCAATGGCTGGTTGGAGGTTGCGATCTCCCAGTCGATCCAGAAACTTCAGATAAGCCTCTATTTTATGCAGGCACGCTTCGTCGTCGTATTCGGCCAGTACCTTTATTTCCTGCACATAGCGGCTACTGAGCCTTTTTTTGCCAGGTTTGAAAGACCGCAATTCCCGCAAAGCCGCTTTTGCCTCCCCTTTTCGCCAATGTATGTGGGCCAGGTTAAAATGCAAGAGCCCTTCCTTTTGTCCTGTTTTGTCAAGCAATCCTTCATGCTCACGGGAAAAAGTCTCCGCCCAGGAGAATTTTGCCTGGGTGCAAGCCAGAATGCAGGCATTGGCATAGTGCTGCGCAGGTATCACCCCATTTTCCTGCAACAAACCCCTGTCTGCGGCTTCCATGTAAAGGCGGGCCAGGCCAGGGCGCACCTTCAACGCATGGGCGGGAATCAAATACAGGTCAGTGCCGAGGTTAACTGCGTACTTCAGGATTTCCCTTCCTTCAGTACTGTCAGCCGGAAATCCGCCCTCCAGAATCAGATTCGCCAAAGAAAGAAATTCCTCCACCGTAATTTGTTTCCTAAGCCCTTTCAGGATCAATTCAAACGCCTCCTTGATGGGATTTGAGGCAGGATGACCTGGAGGGAATGGCAACAAAGGAAAACGGTCCTGGGAGATCACTTGCAATCTCAGTTCCCTGAGTTCTGCCGCTTCACGATGGGCCTTCAATCCCGCAAAAAGGTGTTCAGAGGCCAGTTGCCTTTCCTCCTCACCGAAGTGGGTAGTAAATAAAACCCCGTTAAATGCTTCGAGATTTTCCCGAAAACAACGGTCCAACTCTGCAAACGTGTATCCTGACGGCTTCCCTTCCTCCCGCTCCTCAACCGAAAGCTTTGCATAAAGTCCCGGAGCCTGCCGATCCCGCAAAAATTCCAGAAAATATACATCCAGCAAAACCTGATTGTCCTGCATCAATTGGTGCCTGGATACAAACGACCGCAGGGCCTTGTTGAGGGGGGCAAACCCGTCGGCTATCAGGCGCTTATCGAAAGCCTTGCCAGGGTAAGCAAAATCCCAGCACTCCTGCTGATATTCAAGTGTATATGCTTTCAGTTTTTCGGCCAACCTTTCAGGAATGATCTTTTCAAGCACCAAATTCAGAAAGGGACGGATGATTTTCTTTCCCCTGATCTGGTTTTCTGGCTCGGGCCCAAGCAAAAAATGACTGAATACGGCCAATTCATCTTTTTTTAACAGAAATAACAGAAGGAGAAATTTTCGCATGGAATTCTGACTATTTTGAGTTGAATGACCCTGATTGGATTCCTGGATAAGGATAAACTAAAATCTGGATTCTGCCAAATGCCAGTAATTTCTTTTCTTAAATTCAATTTCGTGCTGATCTTTCCCCATGTGGGGATCTGCATGGAAGGGAGGACGGCTTGGCAATCCTTCATGGGAAAGAATCCTTTCTTTTTGCTATTTTACCTTGAAAATGAGCCCCGCTAAACAAGAAAATAAGAACTCCAAAGGGGGAAGGGACAGATTTGCAATTTCTCCCCGGCTCAGGTTGTTTTTGTCTCAGAGGTTGCACTATCTGGCCTGGAAAAGCTGGAAAGATTCTTCCCGGGAAATGGATGATTGGCAAGGCAAAAATCTGGACGGCATATTTCGGGAAATCAGCCTTTACCTTGAGCGGGAAATACTGGCTACTCTGAAGGAAAACAAAGTGGAGTGCCAAAAGCGAATCCAGGAGGCTGCCCGTAATTTGTATCCTGAAAAGTTTTTGGCACTGGTTGAGTCAAAAAAGGGCAGTGGGCAATTTATCTCCATGACCACCCTGAAGCGACGGATGGGTCATTTGCAAAATTTGTATTCTGCACAAAGCCACCGGGAGGACAAATCATTTTGGGATAACCCGGAGGAATTTGCAGAAGGGCAGGAGATCACCTTTTCCGAACACAACTTTGCCACCCGATCATTTCTGGACCTGATCCTAAAAATTGCCCTCCCTGGCTGCCCCGAACTGGAGCAGGTTAGAAGGAACGGACTTGAATTGCAGGGGAGGAAAATATTGGTCAGGGCCATCCCTCATAAAGGGCAAACCATGAAAATTTTAGCCCAAGGCCACTTCTGGGCTCTGGGTGGAATTGAGCCGCGCGAAATCAGGTCAATTGACAAGCAGGAAACTCAAACCGGAACTCCAAACACCCATTGGTGGCTCCTAAACCCGGAATTTTGGCAGAAAAAACTAATTCAAGACCCAGAAACCAGACAAACCCTTGAGCAGGATTTCTACCTGCGCTTTGCCTCAGGCCCATCCATCCTCAGCAAAGTAATTGGCAATAATTTGGCTATTCCTCCCGGAAAAACCCTTGACCAAAACCGTTTTCCAGGAGATTTCGCAGGTCGGCGTCTGACCTTCATTGACTTTTTGGAAAACGATGAAGAATGTTTGGTTGTTCTGGGCAAAGGTGGAGAAGGAAAAAGCACCTGGTTGCTTTGGCAAGCCTGGGAAAATCAGGAAAAAGCCTCATTTTATCTGATTCTTAACCATTTTGTTGACTCTCTTCAGGAAATTCTGGACCATCATCAAAATGTTGGGAGCGATGAACGCATCGTTATCATTTTTGATGAACCCCGACTGCACCTGAGTTCAATTGACATACAGAATCTGGGAAATTTTCTGAGTCGCAGCCATCTGAAATTGGGAAAGGAACTCATGTTCGTTTTTGGTGAAAGGGAATATGTTTTTGAGAATTGGTCTTTAAAAAGTGCATTCCTGTCTCTTTTTCGTCGCATAGACATCGGAATTTATCAATCAGGCTCCCTGAGCCGTCAATATCTGGAAAAAGTCGCCTCAGCCCTTGAAACCTTCAGTCTGGTCAGCAGCCAAAAAGATCGACTCATTGGCTTGATCCTGCAAAGATCTGAGACCTTTTCTCTGGTTGAGAAAGCTCTGGACCTGATTGAGGAAATTGACC
Source organism: Bacteroidia bacterium (assembly GCA_020635905.1). Taxonomy (GTDB): domain Bacteria; phylum Bacteroidota; class Bacteroidia; order J057; family JADKCL01; genus JACJYV01. Next base: position 88,467 of record JACJYV010000010.1, on the reverse strand, counting down.
GGGACTGTATCAGTAAAAATTATCGACACGAATGGACCAATTGGGAGGAAGAGCACCAGGGCAAACCTTTGAAATTCCTGTATCACCACGTTGCCTTCTTCTATCAATTTGGGATAAAACCATCACTTGAAGTATTTATTGGGCATGAAGCCTTTCAAAGCCCAGATCCGGAAGAATTGTATGCGGCCCTGGAAGAAGGGAATTTGATCTTGCTGGAAGGAAGTGAACTTTCCCTTCGTCACCCCAAACTCGCAGAATGGTACTTTGAGCAGAATATAATGTACAATCGTTGGAAAATATCTGTATCAGATATGATCGGACGATTTTTCCGGGGATTTACCGATCATGTTCAGGGTGAGAAATTATTGCATACCCTTTTGGAGCATCCTGAATTTCAGGAAAAAATGAACCTGGGATACTATCAAAAACCTGGTTCAGGGCATATTACAGGCCTTACTTTCCAAAATCTTGGAACCTGGATGGATGACTTGATCGAAAGATATGCTGACCCCGACCCCAAAACCCTTTTTCATGCCTTTAACTGCTACCTGAAAGCAGATGAACACCTTCCGCCTCTGGTTCTACTGGAAGAATTCCAGCAAAAGCACCAGGACAGAATAAAAGATCCCGAGTTTCTGGATGTAATGATCCAGTGCAGTCTAATGGTAAACAATTTCGCAAAAGGAAGGGAATTGATTGATTTACGCCGAAGTTCAGGAGTGCTTTCACCTGCATTAATTTCATTAAAGGCCAAAATATTAACGGCGGAAGGAGAAATGGTGAAGGCCTTTTCCCTTCTTATAGATCAACTTTCTGTTGGTAATACCGATCCAGGACTTTGCGATTTGCTTGCAGATTTGGAAAAAGAAATCCTTCATTGGATTCGCACCCTTGACCCTCAGTCAGAAAACATCCCAAATTCGGTCAAATTAGAATTGGCCACCACTTTTTTGAGAGAAAAACGAGCCATGAATCTTGCTAAATTCTGGATTCAGCAAATGCCTGAGAATGCACAAACATTGAGGCTACTGGGGGAATGGTATTCAGTTTCCGAGAAACCTGACCAGGAACAAGCTGGAATTTGTTTTCGCAAAGCACTTGCATTACTTCCTGAATCATCTGAGATGCATGTCGCTTTTCTTAATTGGTGCAGAGACAGATACGCTGAAACTGGGTTGATTCAGTACTTTTCCGAGGCGAATTCATTCTTTCAATCCATTCAAAATCAAGCCAATATTCCCTTAATACTAATTCAGATCATGTCAGACCTCCTGATGGTCAGATGGAAACTGGAAGGACTGGAAGCCTCCTTCATGGAAGCAATTGAAAAATTGAACAACATTCTTCGCAAAAATCCTCAGCATACAGGGGCCTTGCTCCAAATGGGGAGGGGGCTGGTTTCCAAGTACCAACATTCCCTAACAGACTTTGATTTCCATAAAGCAGAATCCTTTTTGAGGGAGCTTTTGTATCGGTCTGACACCAAAAACGATGCCTTTGCCTCCATGGCCGAACTTTACCAATGCAAATGGGCACAAGACCGGAATCCAACCTATTTGGTTACGGCCAGAGCCTTCCTTCAGGAAGCAATTGAAGCGAATCCCTGGGAAAAAGAACCCCGCATCTTAATGCTTAATCTGTTGGAGTTGGATCAGGGGCAAGAAATTGCTGCTAATTATGCCTGGGATTGCTTTTTGCATTTGCCTGGGGAAATCGAGTTTCTCAAGTATTGGTGGGATTCCTATCAAAATCAGAAACCTCGGTCTCCCTTTATTGAATTGAAAAAACTGTTGCAAATGAGTCTTCATCCAGAAGATTGTTTTGGGACTCTCAGAAAGTTTTTGTGGGATGAAAAGAGACTTTGCCACTTGTTTTTGGCCCTTTGTGAGGATTTCTACGAACAAAATCCCCAGGAACCAACCTATTTTTCTGAACAGGCCAGGGTAGTACTTGATCTGAAAAGTCATGCAATGGCTGAAAATCTTTGCGTAAAAATTCAGGAATTTCTTGGTCAATATCCCTTACACCCGGCTGCTACCAAGCTGCAAAATGAAATTACCCGCCTTCAATTATCTCTGCTGGAAGAGGAACGAATCCTGAATTGTTTTTTCCTTGCCAATCTGAATGGCGAAGGAGCCTTAACCATGAATCCAACAGGAGACCCACTTTTTCCCGAACAAGGGAATTCAGAAGCATTGTCCCGTCCAGGGCAGTATTATTATGCCCGGCTTTCAGGTGGGAAAAATCAGATTGGGACCTATTTTGAACGCAATTTTCATAGAGATTTTTATTAATTTCTAAAACCTCGTTTGCAGTCCAGTTTAAGGCTTTTTGATGCCTTAATTTATGTGGTCTGGCGTTCAAAAATGTTTTGAACGTTCAATAAATCCCCCCACACAACTTAAGCTATGCCCCACAGTATCAGGGGCATATGTTTACTTTCAAAGCCATATTAATCGCAAGCAGCCTGGTACTTAATGCTGCCTTCACACACATTTTCCAAGGCGGAAATGTCATTGTGGAAATCAACGAAGTAGTTTTCAAACCAGTGGAAACAGACCCCTTTTTGACCACGATTGTGGTTAACCATCTTGTGCCCTCCACCAGGCATGTGATTATCAAAGACGACGGACAAACTGTCATTGACGAATGGCTGGATTCAAACGAAAACGTCGAACTCCCTCCAGACAGTACCGTCCATATTCGGTGGGTCTATGTAACCTCTGATTAATCAGAGCGGAATGTAGTCCGGGTAGGCGAAAGCCTGCCCGGCTTTTCGGTTACAAGCCTTCCAATGTGAGGCAAAGACTCACCTTCCTATTTCCTTTGCAAAGGTTACAGCCTCCCGGAAATCTTCCCAAAAGAGGGTCGAAGGATCGACATGCGGGGTTCTCCCGAATGCTTTCGGGATCCGTGCTGCGCACCGCTTCGCGCCCTCCGCATGCCTCACGCACCGCCGCTTCCGCGGGAAGGGGAGCCATCCAATAAAATTCTTCCCCCTTGAAAAACCCAAAATTTTACTAATTTTCGGGCATGCCCTCAGCTTACACCAACGACTTTCTGGATGCCAGGCGCCTGGAAATGGACCCGCTCGCCGATCGGGTCGTGCAGGAAATTGTGGACCTCAAAGGTCCCGAAGAAGCCAAAAATCTGTTCGATTTTCTCATCCGCAACATCGACGCGCCGCTCAATCTCTTTCCCGAGCCCATCGTCAATTACATCAAAACCGTCAATAAGCTGCCCGAATGGGCCGATTTCAATAAGATCAACCTGGCTGGCGACTTCTTCCTTGACCACGGGGCCAAGTTTTTGCTCCTGCTGTTTTTCAAATCCCTGCCCGAATTATACTCCATCGTGCGAGGCGCCGAAGTATTGGTCCAAACGGGCCGTCTGGCCCACGAAGGACCCGATCTGCAGAAATTTTCCCGCAGAATTGCAGAAACAGGCCAGTTTCTGTTGACCGTCATGGACAAAGACGCCCTGCTGCCCGATCACCCCGGCATCCAGGCCATCCGCAAGGTGCGGCTGATCCATGCCTCCGTGCGCTTATTCCTGAAGCAAAAAGGCTGGGCCACCCCGTTGCTGGGCGAGCCCATCAACCAGGAAGACATTGCCATTACCATGACCACCTTTTCCGTCTCCATGATCGACGGACTGAAGCAGTTTGGCATTGAGGAAAACCCTGAAAAGCTGGAAGCTTACTACCACACCTGGCGGGCCATTTGCAGCCTGATCGGCCTGCAGGATGCCCTCAATCCCGAAACCCTGGCCGAAGCCAGGGCACTGAAGACCACCATCATGCACCGTCAGTCGGGCCCGTCAGCTGGCGGCAAAGCCCTGACCGAGTCCCTGATTGCCTTTACCCAAAAGGTCCTGCCCGGCCATTTTGGGGACAATTTCCCTGCCATCATGATCCGCTACCTCAACGGCACGGACCTGGCCGAACACCTGGGCGTGGAAGCCCCGCGAGGGTGTTTGTCTAAATTCATTCCCTCCTTCCTCAAATCTCAGTTCCGGGTCATGGAAAAGCTGGAAGACTTTGCCGATCCCAAGGGAGTCATCCTCGACAAAGCTTCCAAAGCCATACTCAAAAGCTATGTGGGCCTTTTCAATTCCTACAAAGGCCAGAATTTTACCGTGCCCGAAGAAATGCTGAAACGCTGGTCCTGATATGAAAAGGAAGCTGTTGACTATAATTTTTTGCCTTGGAGCATGCCTGTATTTCCTTTCAGGTTGCGGAAAAAGCCCGTCCCAACGGGTGGAACGCAATAATTTTTCCTTTGTCTGCCCCAACGGCTGGTCCATCACGGAAGATATGGCCCTGGAAGACCACGCGGGCTACTCCGTGACCATTGAAAAGGAAGGCTGGGGCGAGGATGGCATCATCACCATCAATTCCTTCAACGATACCCTGGATATCATCCGCACCCTGGAGGCCTACCGCGAAAGCATGACCTCAGGCATGGCGCTGGAAGCCTCTGAAATTCATTTTACCCAGATTGACGCCCGAACCTTTGGAGAATTGCCCGGCCTCGGCCTGACCATGACCTTTGCCATCCTGGGTCAGCCTGTGTCCATGGAGTTTTTTGGGGTATACTGCGGCGGCAAAACCCTGATCATCAGCCTGGAACGCTCAGGATCAGAATCACCCTACCTCTATGCTGAGTTTCAGGAAGTGGTTGAAGGCTTCAGCTGTTATTAAAATTCGTCCCGAATTACCTCTCCCGTGGCATTATCCAGCATTACTCCCTGCTCCCCCATAGAAATGTGCCGTTCATGCACGGCCAAAGCCCTTTCATAATGCCCCTTATCCCCCTCCTGAAAATCCGTTTGCTTCAACTTTACCTCGCCTCCCCGATCGTACAGTGTGCCTTCCAGGCCATGCAAATCACTGTCTGAGCCCGCAAAATGAATGCGTGAAACCAGTTCTCCTCCTTTGGTGTAGCTGGCCAACCCCAACTCGGCGCAACCCTGATAGACCAGGCAATACAACAGGCCCCAAAATTCCCCCCTTTGGTATTTTCCCACGGGAATGAAGGCATCCAGGATGTACAAATCCTCGGACTCAGGATAATTGGGTCCCCCCTCCCCGATCAGCAGGCTGCCGGGCGCATCCGTGATGAATTTTCGGGTCATTTCGACCGGGACGCGCTGGCTGACCTGGGAAATTTCTTCCACGGTTTGGTCATTTTGGGTGTAGGGAAACTCAATTTCGGGAAAGAAATTCAGGAATTCGGCAAATTCGGGATGGGCCATTTTTATAAGATGGATTTAGCAAAAAGGTCCTTCGGACTTTCCGAAGGACCTTTTCAAAAGTAATAATTAAAGGAGAGGTGGCAAACAGCCAATATGTCAATGTCTGCCCCAGAGGATCAGAGATCCTTTGCGGGTCATGATTCCTTTGGTGTCGTACCAGAAAGAAACCCGGCGAATGATCCTTTGGCCTCCCTCCAGATCAATTACCCTGGATTCTCCACCTGCAGGGATGGTATTGCGCAATTCCACTTCCTGATCGGCTCCGTTGGCAAAATGGATCACCATTCTGTGCATATTGATAGGGGCTTTTTTCACAAAAAGCTTCACCGCGGTAAATTTTCCTTCAGCCGCAGTGACCAGAATTTCATCGTGGTCGAGGCCGTAATTCACGTTTCGGGCTCCCAAACGTTCCCACCTTACCTGCTGAAAACTGGCCTCACGGGCATCCTGACCGGGCTCAAGGTAAATTGCACTGGCTTTGAGGCTGAAAACCGTGGCAAATACCAGAGCGAAAGCGGCGAGAGTTGTGATCAAATTCTGTTTCATGGATAATTAAATTTAATTGATGATTTAATTTTTTCGGTTAGTATCTTGGCAATTAGGGTGCCAGAACACACCTTGGACTATGGCAGGCGGGCAAGGTTTAATTGCGATTAATAATTTTATAATTTTTTCCCAAAAAGCATAATTTCGGTCGAAATCAGGGCATTTTTCAGATCTTCGGGTAAAAGGGTTTGCAAAGGTCAGGGGAATGTGGAAATTTTAAGGCATGATCAGGGAAAATCTGAACCACATCCATTTTGAAATTCGCCAGGCTGAAAAAAAATACGGGCGTCCGCCAGGCTCAGTGCGATTGATTGCAGTTTCCAAAACCAAGCCCATGGCTTTGATTAGGGAAGCTTATGCGGCAGGGCAGCTCGATTTCGGGGAAAACCGGGTGCAGGAACTGGTCGATAAACACCCTCAGTTGCCAGAAGTGCGCTGGCACATGATCGGGCACCTGCAGCGCAATAAGGTCAAATTTATCGCTCCTTTCATCCACCTGATCCACTCCGTGGATTCGGCGCGTTTGCTGGAAGAAATTGGCCGCCAGGCCATTTTGCATGAGCGGATTATTCCTTGTTTACTTCAGATAAATATCTCGAATGAGGAGCAAAAAGGGGGATTTTCTGAGGCAGAATGCCGGGAAGTGCTGGAAAATATGGATCAATATCCAGGTGTTCTGATACGTGGTTTAATGGGCATGGCCGAATTTACGGACGATGAAAAGGTGATCCAGGCCCAATTCAGGCGGCTCAGGCTCGCCTTCGACGGGTTTCAAACCCTGAACGGCCCTGCCGTTCAGATGGAGGAAATCAGCATGGGTATGTCGGGCGATTTTGAAATCGCCATTGCAGAAGGCTCCACCCTGGTACGGGTGGGCAGCTCCATTTTTGGGGACCGGGGTTGATTCAGCCTTTTTCAGCCCAATCCAGGTAGATTTTGCCTCTCTCCTGTTTGGTTTTGGGCAGGATAATGGCTTTGACGATCAGCTTTTCTTCCGGGCTTAATTCGATTTCATCCCCCACAAAAAACTTCATGCGCTCTGCCTGGTCCACCCTTATCTTGGCGCAGGCCTCCTTTTTACCCTCTTTTTCCGCTTCGTAAGGCGAGCCTGTGGTCAGGACGTGGGCCCCGACAGAAAGCACGGATCCCCCGGCAAATTGAAAATCAGCTTGTATGTCCACTTCAGAATTTTGCACTTGCAATTGATTGAGTCCCAGAGGACTGAATGATATTTATTTCTTTCAGTTCAGGGTATTCACCCTGCTACTGGACTTCTCCTTTTGCGGCTTATCTCTGGTAAGCGTACTGGTCGAACAGAGCCGAAAATTGAGCCCAGGTTACAAAAGGAGTCGTATTGGAGGCATTCTGCCCCCATGGATTCCGGATCAGGAGGCCGCTTTCGTCGGCCTTGAGTACGGTGTAGGCGTGTCCGCCCACAATGTCATTTTTCTCGGCATACGCCTTGACGTCGTCGGCCTGGTCCTCGATGTCGCCATCGCTTTTGGTGGAAACGGTGGCCGGGGTGCCTTCTTTGGTGGATTTGATCAGGCGTTTTTTGACCGATCCTCCCCCTCTGCTGAAGGTATTTTCGGAAAATTGCTTGCCCGTAAGGGCTTCCAGGGCATTTTCAGAAAATCCTCCGTTGCCGATATTGTCGTAGCCGCCATTCAGCACAGCGTAGGCTTTTTCGATGATTTTCACCCACAATTCCGTTTCTCCAGCCTTATTTTTGTCGCCACCCGTAGCGTGAGGCAACAGACCTTCTGCATCTGCATTGGCCGAATCTATGCCATCCACCGAGGTGGGCAAAGCTGCATCCACAGTGATAGTGCGTGCCACGAGTTTGGAAAATATGCCCGTGCTAGAATCTGAACTGGCCTGACCAATTCCGTCTCTCTTGCGGGAATAAAGAGTGACGGTGTAGGTGCCGTTTTTGTTATCAGTAATGGCTTTTTCAAGCAAACCCGGGTTGGTGTAGGCCACCGCAGCCAGCGAAGCGAGGAAATAGCAATCACCAATGGAGCCCTGATTTACATCTGAGGCGTCCATGGCGCTCTTGTCGCCCCTTCCCTTAATGGCCAGCGGGCCTTTTTCGGCTTTGCCGGTCTTTTCAGGAACCTGCCAGACTCCGTCTTTTTCTTTTACTTTGCCCTTGCCTTTGGCCTGAACGGGCGATGCCTGGGGATTGAAATCGGGTGGAGCCAGGCTTGCGCTGGTCTCTTCATTCTTTTTTTGCTGCGCAAAGGAGGCTTTATGCGCCTCTTTCTCTTTTTCCCGGGTAGAAAATTTCATCTCTTTTTCCTGTGAAATGGCGAATTCCCCGCTGGTCTTCCATCACCCTCTTAAATTACAGCTTTTTTCGGATTCCCTTTCCCGTGATTTGAAATTTGACTGCAAAATTTTCCCACAATACATTCCACCAAACCCATTCTCCCCCAATTCCACCCTTTACTAATTCACTCCTACCCCCGGGCAATCATTCATTTCGCATAAATCACCACCATTTCTGACTCAGTATCCGTGATTTTCACCGTTTCGTCTTCAAATTCCAGCAACCAGGGCTGGTCCTCAAACTGCCAACCGTGCAGGGAGATTTGCTGCAATTCCTGCCAGGCAAAATCATGTCCCACCTGCATGCGGTCATTTTTCTGCCTGATTTCAATAGATGAGCCCAATAACATCCAAAAATCATTTCCTTCCAGTTCGCCCTCCTCCAGGTGATATTCTCCATTGATCAGGTGGTCGCGGTCGGATTTGTGGGCGTCGCGCAGGTCACGGGGCAGATTATTCCAAAACCAGTAATGCGCCATTTGTTCTGCCACTTCAAACGGATCCACATCGGCATAATTGCTGAGTACCACGATGGTCAGGTCCGTATCAGGATAGTGAAGCAGATAAGACGCCCAGCCCGGGAAATATCCTCCGTGGGAATAGTAATCATTCAAGCCCGTGCGCCCCAGTTCCCAACCCAAACCGTAAAGATTGAAGACATCCTCCACGGCGGCGCTGTCGCGGTCAAAGGGAATTTTGCGCCATTCCTGGTTCAAAATCAAGGTATCCCGAAAACTGCGGCCCCATTTCACCAGATCTGCTGCATTGGAATACATGCCGCCCAGGCCATAGGTCCAGTTGGGTTCAAAATTACGGGTGGGACGCTTTTTCCAGCGACTGCCCCTGAAAGCGCGGGTATAGCCCTCTCCAGGTTCCATTTTCCCAAATCCTGTATTCGAGAGCTTCAGCGGGTTTAGAATCAGGCTGCGGATATATTCTTCGTACGAAATGTGGGTTACTTTTTCCACAATGGCAGCCAGCAGCACATAGCCCGAATTGGAGTAGCTATAGCTTTCGCCCGGGCGAAAAAGCAGGGTTTTGCTCCCAATATGATGGATCAGGTCAGATATTTCAGGCTTCCATTTTAGAAGCCGTTTCAGGTTGAATTCGATAAAATCGTCGTTGATGAAGTCGCGGATGCCTGAGGTGTGGTTGAGCAACTGCCTGACCGTGATTTCATCTGCATGCGGGCCCGGATATTCAGGCAAATATTCTGCCAGCGAGCCATTGAGCGAGATTTTTCCCTCCTGAGCCAGCCGCAAGATGGCGGTGGCCGTAAATCCTTTGGAAATGGAGGCGATCATGAACCTGTTGCGGGGTTTGAGGGGAATATTTTCCTTTACGTCGGCCAACCCAAAGCTTTTATTTAAAAGCATTTCCCCCTTATAATTCAAGGCTACTGAGCCCGAAAAGCCCTCAGTACGGGTAATAGAGTCCAAAAACATCTCCATCCTGCCCAGGGAAGCTACCTGCTGGGGAGGTTGGGCGGATAATCCCGCAAATTGCAAAGCAGGAAATATGAACAATATCCACCGAAAGGTTAACAATATGTATTTATGAAATACCAAATCTTTCCCTAATTTACGATCTGATAGTATTAAGGAACAAGTCCAAAATTAGTTCTTCGTGATCGCAAAATTACTTCGACAAATTTCTTTTGCCTCGCTTTTGTTCCTCATTTTCTTCCCTCTGCAAAGCAGGGCGGGCGGAGATGAGCAATTGACCGGGGCCCGGCGCATCGGCCTGGGCAACGCCTATACGGCTGTTTCCGGGGATTTCTGGAGCATGTTTGCCAACCCGGCCGGGTTGGCGGGGCTTGACCGCATGTATGCAGGGGTGAATGTGGAGCGTCGCTTTGGCCTCGCAGAACTGAATTACGGGTCGGGCGGATTTGCCATGCCTTTCAATGAATTGCATTACGGGGGGATTGATTTTTCGGGATTTGGCTCCAAAAACTACAGTGAAGCCCGCCTCGGCCTGACCTACGCCACTTCTGTGATCGACCGGGTGCGCATGGGAGTGAAATTCAACATGACCAATATTGCCATTTCCAGCCAAAATTCAGCCGTAAATTACGGATCTGCCTTTGCCTTTTATGTGAATGCAGGGGTAAATGTGAAACTTACTCAGGACCTCAACCTGGGTTTTTCTGTTTTCAATGCAAATGCAGCCAATATCAGCAAAGAATTGGCTTATAAAGAGAGAATTCCTACCGTTTTGAGTCTGGGACTGGGTTACCAGGCTTCAGACAAGGTGCTGCTGGTGGCCGATGTGGAGAAGAATGTGGCTTACCCGCTGGCTTTTCATGGTGGGGTGGAATACAAAATCAATGATTTCATCACCGCCCGCATGGGCGTTGGCACCCAACCCATTGTGTTCAATGCAGGCCTGGGGGTCAACTGGCGGGATCTGCAGATAGATTTTGCGGGCAGCTATCACCAGCAACTGGGTTTTACCCCTTCCATTTCAGGCACCTACCGTTTCGGAAAATCCATAACAGAAGGAGATAAAAAGTGAATCTGAGGATTTTCATACTTCTGTTTTTGCTTGCCCTGGGGGCAGAAATTTCTTTCTCCCAGGTCAATCCGGGTGATACCATTGACCCCAATATCCCCATGGATACAGACCTCAATATCGAGGACGCCATGACGGATTCTGAAACAGACGAGTCTGTGGACTGGACCTATCTGACTGATTTTCTGGAGGATCTGAAATCCCATCCGCTGAATCTGAATACGGCTTCGAGAGAAGAACTGGTTCAATTGCCGGGCATGAATGAGGTGCTGGCAGGAAATCTGCTGGCTTACATTGCCGAATATGGTAAGCTTACCACAGAATTCGAATTGCAGGCCGTACCCGGATTTACGGAAAATCTTTTCAAAAAACTGTCTCCCTTTGTGGTGGTGAAAGAATCCCGCGACAAAGACATCAACGCGGACGTGCTGCATCCCGCCGGGCCCGGTCTGCAGGAGGTAAAAGAGGGAATTCAGCATGAATTCATCACCCGCTACATTCGTCAGCTTGAGCCACAGGCGGGCTATGAAGACCCGGCCTCCCCTACTGCTTCTCATTATCTGGGTTCGCCCGATAAAGTGTATGCCCGTTGGCGCAGCCGCTACAACCGCAATGTCAGCTTATCGCTGACCATGGAAAAAGACCAGGGCGAGCCCTTCAAATGGGACCCCAAATCGTCCACCTATGGCTTTGATTTTGTTTCGGGACATGCCGCCATCCGTGATTACGGCAACCTGAAAGCCCTGGTGATCGGGGATTATAACATGCGGGTGGGTCAGGGACTGATCCTTTCGAATGGGTTGGGATTTGGCAAAGGCGGTGAGGCCATCGGGCCGATCAAAAGACCCAATATTGGAGTTTTTCCAACCTCCTCCGTGAACGAAAATCAATATTTGAGGGGTGCAGCTGCCACTTATGCGATCAAGAAATTTTACCTGACGGGCTTCTTTTCCCACACAGGCCGCGACGCCAATGTGATCGATGCCGATCCACTGGATTCGACCGGGATTGCCGAGATCGGCAATATTTCCAGCCTGCAAACCAGCGGTTTGCACCGTACGGAAGCCGAGATTGCTGACAAGCAATCGATCAAGGAAACGGCCTACGGAGGCCGGGTGGAGTACAAAAGCAACCGGGTTTCGATCGGAGCCACCCATTTTTTCCAGAAATTCAATTCCAACCTGGTGCCGGCCAACCGCATCGACAATATCTTTGATTTCCGCGGAAATCTGAACTATCTGAGCAGTGTGGATTTCGACTTCACTTTCCGCAACTTCAACTGGTTTGGGGAGGTGGGCCGTTCCAAATCCGGAGGATTTGGCCTGACTTCGGGCCTGATGGCTGCGCTTTCACCCAAGGTGGATCTGGCCCTTTCCTTCCGCCATTTTGACAAAGATTTTCACTCCTTTAAAGGTTATGTGTTTGCGGAAAGACCCACCGCTTTGCAAAACGAGACGGGCATGTACACGGGCCTGAAAATCAAATTCAATCCCAAATTCGAATTCAATGCCTTTTTCGATCAGTACTGGTTTCCCTGGAATAAATATCTGGTCAATTATCCCTCACATGGATTCGAATACCTGGCTCAGATTACTTACAGACCCAAGAAAGGTACCGAATTTTATGTACGGGCACGATCAGATAATAAGCAGAGGAATGCCTCAGAATTTCCCGACGGCCAGCAGTTGGAGTACCTGATCAATACCCAGAAAAATGCCTTTCGCCTGCATTTCCAGACTGCCCTCAACCGCAACCTGACTTTCCGCAGCCGCTTTGAGCAATCGTGGTACAGGGCAGGGGATGAGCCTTATGATAAGGGCATGCTACTCTACGCGGATCTCGTGGCTAAGATTGGTTACAAATTCAAACTGACCACCCGCTACGCCATTTTTGACATTACCGACTATAATGCCCGCATTTACGCCTACGAAAATGACCTCCTGGGCGTGTTTGCCTTCACGGTTTATGGCACCAGCGGCCATACCCGCGGCACCCGTTATCATGGCATGCTGCAGTACAGTCCCAACCGCAATGTGGATCTCTGGCTGAAAGTCGCCCAATGGCGCTATGATAAAGTGCGCTCCCTGGGGTCATCCCTGACCGAGGTGCAGGGCAATACCCGCACCAATGTTTCCCTGCAAATGAGGTGGAGTTTTTGATTTTTCAGATGTCAGATTTTAGAGATGAGTCGTTAGGCCCATTGGGCGATGGAAGGCTCAACAAATTGTCGCTTTTTGCAGGGCCAGGAAATTTCCTGGCCTTACATGAAGATAGGCCATTCCCTCAATGCGGCTTCAATCTTCTGGATTGATTTATTTCTGAGTCGTTAGTCCTGAGTCGTAAGTCGTTAGTCGTTAGTCCTGAACACTTTGCATTTGGGAATCAGGTATGTGGTATCAGGGGATAGTATTGGATTTTGGTTTTTAGGGAGAGATAATTTGTTTGCATCCCGTAAGTGAAATTATTTTGAACGTTAAGCCTGGATAAGAGATTTTTCCGGGTTTTCCTTTATTTTTAAGGTGATTTTCGGGTAATTTCACCAAGTATCAGCGTATGAATGTTGAATCTATCCGGGCGTATTGCCTGAGTAAAAAAGGGGTGACGGAGACTTTTCCGTTTGATGCGGAGACCCTGGTAATGAAGGTGATGGGCAAGATGTTTGCCCTGATTCCGCTGGAAAAACCTGGTCAGATGAACCTGAAATGCGATCCTGAACGGGCCCTGGATTTGCGTGAGCAGTACGAGGAAATCGAGCCGGGCTGGCACATGAGCAAGGTCCACTGGAATACCATTCATTTTCAGGGATTTTCGGACACAGCTTTGCTGCGGGAACTGATTGACCATTCCTACGAACTCGTGGTAAAGTCGCTGAAAAAAAAGGAGCGGGAGGAACTTGATCAACTTTGACGCCCTTCACGCCGCCTTTCCCGACGGGACGGCGGTGACCCGGATCGCCCCCTCTCCTACCGGGTACCTGCATGCGGGACATTTGCTGCACCTGCTCTACGTGAGCGGTCTGGTGAGAAAACTGAACGCAAAAGTATTTTTGCGGGTGGAAGACCACGATCGTCAACGTTGCCGCCCCGAGTTTGAAGCTGCCCTGCTCGACGACCTCGATGCGCTCGGATTCCCGCCCTCCCTGACCGATCCTTTCCGCCATGGAAAATGCGATTTTCGCCAGAGCGACTGTACGGAGGCCTATGATGAAGCGGTGGAAATGCTGCGTAAAAACGGGCATCCAACTTATTATTGCGATTGTTCACGCACCTCGATCGTGGAAAGAACGGGTCAGAAGGAGGGCATCATCAATTACGATGGTTTTTGCAGAGACAGAGGTCTGGGCCCGGGTCCTGACCGAGGCCTGCGGGTTTTGATCCCCGAAAAGCCAGTTGAATTTTATGATTTCAGATTGGGTACCCAATCGCGTCCTGCACCCCGCAAGTCGCGTGATATGCTGCTGCGCAACCGCGACGGCCTCTGGACCTACCAGTTTTGTGTGGTGGTGGACGACCTGCGCAAGGGGGTGAATCTGGTGATTCGTGGCATGGATATATTGCCTTCCACCGCCCAGCAGCGTCTGCTGGCGGAAATGATTGCAGGAAGTCCGCCTGTGTTTCAGTACCTGCATCATCCCCTGGTGGCGGATGCCACAGGCCGTAAGTTGAGCAAACGCGATTTTGATGGAGATTTGCATGAAAAGCTGGCTGCGGGGCGTACGCCTGCGCAATTGTTTGGGGAGGCGCTGAAAGCAGCCGGGATGTGGGAAGGAAGACCCGTTGAACTGGAGGAAGCGCAGGAAATTGCCCTCGCCAATGGCTGATTCCCTTCACAATTGAATTGTCATTCAGGCAGGTTGCCTTGTGGCAAATCGTTTCAAATTTCTTTCCAAAGGGGTTTTCAGGAAAATATTTTTGTAAATGATCCTTTCGAATACTTTTCTGCCAGGGCAAAGTAAATTATTTCGCACCTGAAAATTCCCCATGGAAAAGCTAAGCTTTTTCGTTAGATTGCAGTATCAGATGGGGATCTGACTGTAATTCCTGACAAAATTAACCATATTTCCACCTCAGATGGGGTGTGGATTTTTATTTTGAGTTGACTGTTATGCATCTGTCAGGCGAACTGGCATTTGCAAATTTTTATAAAGCTATTATGATGAAAACTGTTAAGAAATCATTTCTGATGGGTTTCCTGTTTGTGGTTGCCCTGATTGGCGGTAATATGGCCCAGGCCCAGGGGCCGGCAAAACAATCTGTTTCCGCCACTTCCGACTTCAAATTTACAATTGCTGAAGGTTCTGAATTCCAGGATGAATACCTGGTGAACCTGGTCGATTTTGAAGAGGAGGAAGTTGCCCTTTTTTGTGAGCAACAATCCAATCAGTTGGTGAGATTTTCTTTCGATCCCACCTCTCATACCATGAAAATCAGTTTTCCTTCGCAGCCAGAAGGTGCAGTTTCGCTCGGTAGTATAGCTGAACAAAACTGGTACCTCGATATCAGACATCAACAGTTTCTTGATTCGGTCAGCAATGGCTTTCCCAACTCCACAAAATGATTTTAGCCATGAGAAAATTTACAACCACTTCACTTTTCAATTTTCCCGGGTTTTCAAAATTGCTTAAAACAGTTGCCTCAGGTTTGCTGTTTTTTCTGGTTTTGAGTTCATGGAGTTTCGGGCAAACCGTCATTCTGAACAACCACGGCTCGGATTTCTTTACCTCCTGGTGTATCGGGTCCGCGACCTGGACTCCTCACGAATTCGACATTATTTTTCCGGCTCAATGGCACGGGCAGGCGATCCAGAATCCCATTTTGTATTACAGGATGTGGGATGGATCAGACAATACCACCCTTTCCACAGGAAGCTTTACGACCGGTGACAACGGCCCGACTGTGCCGGGTATGACTCCCGTGTTATCCCAGCGGGTCAACTCATTTGTTCCCCCTGGAATTTCTGTTTCCCCTCAGAAATACTACATATTTGATTTTACCGGGCAGGTGCTGAATGTGCCTTCCAATGGAGTTCTGTGGTTCAGGTTTGATGCCACCAGTGGCTCATGTAGTGCTGCCGCGGGAACTGAAAGTGGAAGTTCAACCTATACCACCACCTACCAGCAAGCCAATAACGTGCGTCCTGGCGGGGTTCCTTTCTCTATCAACGGATCAGCAGCAACCTGCGCCACCCCCACCAACGTGACAGCCACTCCTTCTTCTATCTGTGCCGGGGCTGGCTCTAATCTGAATGCAACCTCTGCCGGAAACACCATCAGGTGGTATTCTGCGGCTACAGGGGGTACCTTTTATGGGTCCAGCACCAGCGGATCCAACTTTTTTGTAAATCCTTCCTCTACCACCACCTACTATGCTGAGGCAGTTGGCACGGCAACCTCCGGGTCCCAGACCTTCAATTATTCAGGTGGGGTTCAGACATTTACCGTTCCTTCGGGAGTTACCTCAATCAATGTGGATGTAATCGGAGCCAGAGGCGGCACAAGTTATCCAGCCATCACTTCGGGAGGCTACGGCGGCCGGGTGACGGGTACAATTTCGGTAACTCCGGGACAAGTTCTCCAAATTTATGTGGGAGGAGCAGGCGCGGATGGAAGTTCATCAGGTTCAGCGGCCCTTGGTGGATTCAATGGTGGAGGCAATGGTGGATTTAACTCAACTTACCATGCAGGAGGCGGGGGCGGAGGCGCCTCAGATATCCGGGTCAGTCCCTACGGCACCAGTCAACGACTGGTGGTGGCCGCAGGTGGCGGTGGAGGTGCATACAATTACGGAACTGCCAATTATGACCGTGGAGGTCATGGAGGTGGGACCACAGGCGAGGATGGGTCTTCTGGGAACGTGGTTGGAGGAACTGTGCCCGGCAAGGGCGGAACCCCTTCATCAGGTGGTCTTCAGGGCAACTGGTCGGGGTATTGTACCTCCCAGGACGGCGGATTTGGATTCGGTGGTGCCTCAGGTACCTGTGGCAATGGCGGCGGCGGCGGCGGCGGCGGTTGGTATGGCGGAGGCGGCAGCACCTGGGGCGGAGGCGGAGGCGGCAGCAATTATCTGCCCAGCGGATCCCATACCCGTGGATATCAAAACGGAAACGGGGTGGTTTACCTTTCCTGGACCGGAACCGCATGCAGCGCTTCCAGCCGCGTACCCGTAACTGTCACCGTGGTGCCCGTGGGCGCCACAGCATCCGTCATTTCCAACGTTTCCTGCAACGGCCTGCCCGACGGTTCAGCCACGGTTACCCCATCCGGGATTGGCCCCTTCTCATATACCTGGTCCAATGGCGAAACCTCCCAGACTGCCACCCACCTGAGTGCAGGCACCAATACCGTAACCGTGGCAGACGCTTGTGGCCATACCATTACCCGCTCGGTCACCATTTCCCAGCCTTCGGCTGTATCACTGACCGCAACCGTAACCCCGGTCAGTTGCAACGGGTCTTGTGACGGGTCCGTCATCTTATCAGCCTCCGGGGGCTCGGGGTCTTATACTTTTACCGAATTTTCCCACGGATTTGACGGGACCTCTATCAACAGTTCCCTTTTTGTTCGGGACAACATTGCAGTTTATTCCCAAAATAATGAACTGATTACCAGCTACACTCCCGGAGGTAACTGGGACAAATATTTTTATACCAATCAGACTTTCGCCCGCATCCCCGGCAAAACCTTCAGTTTCCGCTACTACAACGGATCCAACAACTGGAACATGATTGGCTGGCATGGCAATGGAAGTACCGCAGGCTCCACTTCCCGCTATACGGACATGATTTATGCCCTTTATTTTCATTCTTCAGGTCTCCAGATTTATGAAGACGGCGCATACCGCGGAGATTTCACCTCTCTGATTGGTGGTGGCTGGGCAGCCAATACCTGGTACGACTGTAAAATTGTGCTGAAATCGGCAGGTGCAGATTATTATATCCGCAAAGCTGGCCAAACCAATTACACCCTGCTTTACAGTTCGGGATATTCCAACGAAACGAATATCCGGGCGGGATTCACCTATCTCCGCTATAACGATGTAAGAACAGATGACTGGAATATTTCCGGGGGAGGAGGAGCTACCTTCACCCCACCCCTGACCGGACTTTGCGCCGGCACTTATACCTTCAGTGTGCAGGATGCGAACGGTTGTTCGGCCACCACCACAGCCACCATTACCCAGCCGTCTCCCCTGAATATCACCACTTCAGTCACCAACACCTCCTGCATTGGAGTGTGCAACGGATCAGTAACCGTCAACGGATCAGGTGGCACCGGGCCCTATACGGTTTCAGGAGTTCCTTCACTGACCGACCATTTTTCGGGAAATGACCAGGGGCTGATCCTGCACCTGACCTTCGACGAGGGCACCAATGACCGCTCCCCCAGCAACCTGCCTGCAGGAACCAATAACGGCGGAATCACGTTCAATAACGGAACTGCTGATTTTGGCAATAATATCACCCGCAGCATTTCCATGGGAACCTACGGTCCGGGCTTCCTGACCGAGGAAACCACCATTTCTTTCTGGATCAAAAGCAATGACCGGGCCGTTCCCGCCCGTCAGAATCCAATTGACCACTCCTATGGCGGTTGGGGTACCATGACCCTGGAAACGGACGGGACCATCAACTGGTACTTTGGCAACAGCGGGGTCAATGCACAATCTTATGGCTCCCACGGAAGCGGGTCCAATCTGGTCACCAACGGCACCTGGATTCATGTGACCGCTGTCCGTGATCCAAGTAATCACACCTATACCTGGTACAAAAATGGTTCATATTACACTTCGGGAACCTATGACGCTTCATATCCGGTGATTTTGAATAATGCCCTGACCATTGGCGACGGTTACGTCAACTCAGTCAACGGGGAAATGGACGATTTCCGGGTTTACAATCGCCCCCTCAGTGCAGCTGAGGTGCAGGATTTGTACCAAAGAAGCTTCCATGATTACTTTTACAGCCAGGGAATTGTCTACCATAACAACGGTCAGCTGACCTTCAACAACCAGGCCAATGGCTGGGATTTCAATTACTTTACCACCCAGACCTACACCCGCTCCACCGGCCTGACCTTCCAGGGACAGGTTTACAACACCGGCGGCTATGTGATGATGGGGTGGCACGATGGAGTAACCACCGGAAACAGCTATGCAAACCTGGTTCATGCCATTTATCAGCGGAATGATGGTACCCTGGCCGTTTATGAAGACGGTGCTTACCGGGGCGATTTCGGAAGCTCATTATTAAATACCTGGTATGATTTCAAAATTGAATTAAAGTCATCCGGCGCCCTCTATTATTGGAAACAATCCAATACGCCCAACTGGACCCTGCTTTACAACTCAACTTATTCCAGTCAATCCAATCTGAGGTTGGGAATTACCCCCTACAGTCCAAACAGTATCGTGACCGACAACTGGCTGCTGACCGGGGCTGCTCCTGCGACGACCAACCTCTGTGCCGGCAATTACACCTTTACAGTTACCGATGCTAATGGATGCTCAGCTTCCGCCAACGTAACCGTGGGCACCAATCCGGATAATACCAATCCCACCATCAGTTGTCCGGCAAGTATCACCGTGAATACTGCAACAGGGCAATGTTCGGCCAATGTAAACTACTCAACCCCCTCAGCCTCAGACAACTGCCCCGGAGTCAATCTTACCCTGATAAACGGATTATCAAGTGGAAGCAGTTTCCCGGAAGGAACAACCACTGTCACCTGGCAGGCTGCCGACGCGTCGGGAAATACAGCCAATTGTTCGTTCAATGTAACTGTGAATGACAATCAGAATCCCTCCCTTACCTGCCCGGCAAATATTTCTGTAAATACGGCCAATGGCCAGTGTCAGGCCAATGTGACGGTGCCCCCACCGACGGTATCTGATAACTGCCCGGGAACGGCACTTTCCTTTGACGGAGGAAACGACTATTTAGTAGCGAATGCCTCAACCAATCTCAATAACGCCGCCGTTGCCTATACAGTTGAATTTTGGGTTCGTCCCAATGGCCCCCCAAATGAGACCTGGAAAGGCCTGATCGGCAAACCCGGAAGGAATTACAACGTCTGGCTGAATAATGCTGGATACATCCACCACCGCTTCCACTCCACTTCTTCCACCAACGATGGTGCTCCCAACACCCCCGGCGGATCCATTCCGTGGAGTACCTGGAGCCACGTGGCCATCACCAATAACGGAAGCACAGCCAATACCTATATCAACGGCGTTCTCCAGGCCAGCGGACCGGTTACGGGAACCATGGTTGCGGACAATTCTCCCCTTTATATAGGCAGGAATCTGGACGGATCGGGTGGAAATTATTTTAACGGGGATATGGATGAAATCAGAATCTGGAATTACGCACGAACCAATGCCCAGATCATTACGACCATGAATATTCCCTTGAGTGGCTCCGAATCTGGATTGGTTGCCTATTACAACCTCAACGACGGTCCTGGTAGTTCGACCGCCCTGGATAAAACCGGCAACGGAAATAGTGCTTCCCTGCAAAGCTTTAACACCAATACTGCCTGGATTCCATCGACTGCTTCAGTTTCCGGAGTGGTTGTGACCAATAATTTTAATGGTACTGCAAATGCCTCGGGAACCTATCCCAAAGGTACCACCACCGTGGTTTGGACTGCAACGGATGCAAGCGGGAATTCGGTTTCCTGCAATCAAACCATTACCGTGGTGGACAATCAGAATCCGACCATTGCTTGTCCGGCCAATATTTCTGTGAATTCAGCCAACGGCCAATGTGCAGCTACGGTTAATTACTCCACTCCCACTGCTTCTGATAATTGCCCGGGCGTGACTGTGGCTCTTTTCAGCGGTCCGGCTAGCGGAAGTAGCTTCTCCGTGGGCACCACACCCGTAACCTGGCGCGCCACAGATGCGGCCGGACACACCGCCAATTGCTCATTTAACGTGACCGTGGTGGACAATCAGAATCCGACCATTGCTTGTCCGGCCAATATTTCTGTGAATGCAGCCAACGGCCAATGTGCAGCAACGGTTAATTACTCCACTCCCACCGCTTCGGACAATTGCCCGGGCGTGACTGTGGCTCTTTTCAGCGGACCTGCCAGCGGCAGCAGCTTCTCCGTGGGTACCACGCCCGTAACCTGGCGCGCCACAGATGCCGCCGGACACACCGCCAATTGCTCATTTAACGTGACCGTGGTGGACAATCAGAATCCGACCATCGCTTGTCCGGCCAATATTTCTGTGAATGCAGCCAGCGGCCAATGTGCAGCAACGGTTAATTACTCCACTCCCACCGCTTCGGACAATTGCCCGGGCGTGACTGTGGCTCTTTTCAGCGGACCTGCCAGCGGCAGCAGCTTCTCCGTGGGTACCACGCCTGTGACCTGGCGCGCCACAGATGCCGCCGGACACACGGCAAACTGTACCTTCAACGTGACGGTGGTGGACAATCAGAATCCCACCATTGCTTGTCCGGCTAATATTTCTGTAAATGCAGCCACCGGCCAATGCGCCGCAACGGTAAATTACTCCACTCCCACTGCTTCTGATAATTGCCCCGGCGTGACCGTGGCCCTTTTCAGCGGACCGGCCTCCGGCAGCAGTTTCTCCGTGGGAACTACTCCGGTGACCTGGCGCGCCACCGATGCCGCCGGTCACACCGCCAACTGCTCCTTTAACGTGACCGTGGTGGACAATCAGAATCCGACCATCGCTTGTCCGGCCAATATTTCTGTGAATGCAGCCAGCGGACAATGTGCAGCCACGGTTAATTATTCCACTCCCACCGCTTCTGACAATTGCCCGGGCGTGACTGTGGCTCTTTTCAGCGGTCCGGCCAGCGGAAGCAGCTTCTCCGTGGGTACCACGCCCGTAACCTGGCGCGCCACAGATGCCGCCGGACACACCGCCAATTGCTCATTTAACGTGACCGTGGTGGACAATCAGAATCCGACCATCGCTTGTCCGGCCAATATTTCTGTGAATGCAGCCACCGGCCAATGTGCAGCAACGGTTAATTACTCCACTCCCACCGCTTCGGACAATTGCCCGGGCGTGACTGTGGCTCTTTTCAGCGGACCTGCCAGCGGCAGCAGCTTCTCCGTGGGTACCACGCCTGTGACCTGGCGCGCCACAGATGCCGCCGGACACACCGCCAATTGCTCATTTAACGTGACCGTGGTGGACAATCAGAATCCGACCATTGCTTGTCCGGCTAATATTTCTGTAAATGCAGCCACCGGCCAATGCGCCGCAACGGTAAATTACTCCACTCCCACTGCTTCTGATAATTGCCCCGGCGTGACCGTGGCCCTTTTCAGCGGACCGGCCTCCGGCAGCAGTTTCTCCGTGGGAACTACTCCGGTGACCTGGCGCGCCACCGATGCCGCCGGTCACACCGCCAACTGCTCCTTTAACGTGACCGTGGTGGACAATCAGAATCCGACCATCGCTTGTCCGGCCAATATTTCTGTGAATGCAGCCAGCGGACAATGTGCAGCCACGGTTAATTATTCCACTCCCACCGCTTCTGACAATTGCCCGGGCGTGACTGTGGCTCTTTTCAGCGGACCTGCCAGCGGAAGTAGCTTCTCCGTGGGCACCACGCCTGTGACCTGGCGCGCCACAGATGCCGCCGGACACACCGCCAATTGCTCATTTAACGTGACCGTGGTGGACAATCAGAATCCGACCATCGCTTGTCCGGCCAATATTTCTGTGAATGCAGCCAGCGGCCAATGTGCAGCAACGGTTAATTACTCCACTCCCACCGCTTCGGACAATTGCCCGGGCGTGACTGTGGCTCTTTTCAGCGGACCTGCCAGCGGCAGCAGCTTCTCCGTGGGTACCACGCCTGTGACCTGGCGCGCCACAGATGCCGCCGGACACACCGCCAATTGCTCATTTAACGTGACCGTGGTGGACAATCAGAATCCGACCATCGCTTGTCCGGCCAATATTTCTGTGAATGCAGCCAGCGGCCAATGTGCAGCTACGGTTAATTACTCCACTCCCACTGCTTCTGACAATTGCCCGGGCGTGACTGTGGCTCTTTTCAGCGGTCCTGCCAGCGGAAGCAGCTTCTCCGTGGGCACCACGCCTGTGACCTGGCGCGCCACAGATGCCGCCGGACACACCGCCAACTGTTCATTTAACGTGACCGTGGTGGACAATCAGAATCCGACCATCGCTTGTCCGGCCAATATTTCTGTGAAT
The DNA here is from genome assembly GCA_020635905.1 of Bacteroidia bacterium. Lineage (GTDB taxonomy): Bacteria > Bacteroidota > Bacteroidia > J057 > JADKCL01 > JACJYV01. Next base: position 65,614 of record JACJYV010000010.1, on the reverse strand, counting down.
GCAGCCAGCGGCCAATGTGCAGCTACGGTTAATTACTCCACTCCCACTGCTTCCGACAACTGCCCCGGCGTGACGGTGGCCCTCTTCAGCGGACCTGCCAGCGGCAGCAGCTTCTCCGTGGGCACCACCCCCGTAACCTGGCGCGCCACAGATGCCGCCGGACACACCGCCAATTGCTCATTTAACGTGACCGTGGTGGAAAATCAGAATCCGACCATCGCTTGTCCGGCCAATATTTCTGTGAATGCAGCCAACGGACAATGTGCAGCTACGGTTAATTATTCCACTCCCACCGCTTCGGACAATTGCCCGGGCGTGACTGTGGCTCTTTTCAGCGGTCCTGCCAGCGGAAGTAGCTTCTCCGTGGGCACCACGCCTGTGACCTGGCGCGCCACAGATGCCGCCGGACACACCGCCAATTGCTCATTTAACGTGACCGTGGTGGACAATCAGAATCCGACCATCGCTTGTCCGGCCAATATTTCTGTGAATGCAGCCAACGGACAATGTGCAGCTACGGTTAATTACTCCACTCCCACTGCTTCCGACAACTGCCCCGGCGTGACGGTGGCCCTCTTCAGCGGTCCTGCCAGCGGCAGCAGCTTCTCCGTGGGTACCACGCCTGTGACCTGGCGCGCCACAGATGCCGCCGGACACACCGCCAATTGCTCATTTAACGTGACCGTGGTGGACAATCAGAATCCGACCATCGCTTGTCCGGCAAATATTTCTGTGAATGCAGCCAACGGACAATGTGCAGCTACGGTTAATTACTCCACTCCCACTGCTTCCGACAACTGCCCCGGCGTGACGGTGGCCCTCTTCAGCGGTCCTGCCAGCGGCAGCAGCTTCTCCGTGGGCACCACGCCTGTGACCTGGCGCGCCACAGATGCGGCTGGTCACACGGCAAACTGTACCTTCAACGTGACCGTGGTGGACAATCAGAATCCGACCATCGCTTGTCCGGCCAACCAAACTTTGGTAGCTACCAGCCCGGCAGGTGCCACAGGGAGCTACACTGCCCCGGTGGGAACCGACAATTGTCCCGGATCAACAACGGCTTTCACCTCTGGATTGCCCAGCGGATCCACTTTCCCCATTGGCACGACCACCGTTTCCTACACGGTAACGGATGCAGCCGGAAACACCGCCACCTGCTCCTTCACCATCACCGTTTCAGGGGTGGCTCCGTCCATTGTTTGCCCAGGCAATATCACGGTCAACAACGATGCGGGTCAGTGCAGTGCAGTGGTAAATTTTGCCGCCACGGATGGGGTTGGAATTCCGCCTTCCACCATTACTTATTCGCAAAATCCGGGAACTTCCTTCAATGTGGGCAGTACCACGGTTACCGCCACTGCGACCAATGCGGTGGGCAGTTCAAGCTGTACCTTTAGCGTGACGGTATTGGACAATGAGAATCCCGCAATATCCTGCCCGGGCAATATCACCGTAAATTCCGGGGTAAATAATTCGGCTTGCTCAAACTCTTTAAGTGCTACCGGGCTTCTGAATATGCCAGGGGTTACCTTCCCAACCGGGCCTTTGACTACCCAGGGTAACAGCCTGTTCATTCCGGCCACCGGGCCCAACGATGTCAAAGTTGTAGTGCCCATTGTCCCCGCAGGATTATTTCAGGCCGGCGATCCCATTACCCTGGATTTTACCTCCATCTGGACCCGAACCATCATTGATACGGATGTGCGCTGGGTGTTTACAGACGGTAACCAAAACCAGGTTGCAGGTGTGCTGTTGGCAGACAATAGTGGCGGGGAGATTTACAAAGCTGAAGGGCCTTACACTGCTGGAGGAACCACAGTTCCCTTTCAAATCAGTAATAATGTAAGTTGTGGAAATTGTTTCCCGCCCATTGGAGGACAATACACCGCAGATGTGACCCTCAACGTTTCTGCCCTTGGAGCGGTTTCAATTGATGCCATTATGGGTGGACAGGGATCGACCAATACGGCGGTCGTAACTTATAATTTCCCCATTACTTTCGACGTCTCGCAAGGCATTAACATCCTTTTTGTAAGGGAAGATAACAACCCCGCAGCAACCTATCTTTTGGATTCTCTTGCCTTTAAGTGTAACCTCGCCACCCCAGGCTCATGTGGTGCAATCGTAAGCTGGGCTAATCCGGTCGCAACCGACAACTGTAGTGCAACGGTAAGCCGAAGCAACGGCCCTGGTAATATTGCCAATACCACCCTTTTGAATGGCGATGAATTTCCGGTGGGAACTACCACTGTATGCTATCAGGCAACAGATCCCGCTGGTAATTCTGATGAATGTTGTTTCACTGTCACCGTGGTTGACAATGAAAATCCGGAAATCACATGCCCTGCCAATATCACAGTTAACAACGATCTGGGAGTTTGTGGTGCAGCGGTAAGCTATGTGGTAACTGCCTCTGATAATTGCCCCGGACAGTCCGTTTCTCAGTCGGCAGGACTGGCGAGCGGAGCCGTGTTCCCCATCGGCAATACAACCAACACCTTTACCGCAACGGATGCCAGCGGCAATACTGCTTCCTGTACCTTTCATGTGGTAGTCATTGACAATGAAAATCCTGTAATTAACTGCCCTGCGAATATTGCAGTTTCCACGGATTTTGGAGTTTGCGGGGCTAATGTTAGCTATTTGGTAACCGCCTCTGACAATTGCCCCGGCCAAACTGTGGCACAGAACGGTGGGCTGGGTAGTGGAGCCCTGTACCCGGTGGGGACTACCGTAAATTCGTTTACTGTAACCGATGCCAATGGTAATACAGCATCCTGTACCTTTAATGTGGCGGTTTCGGATAATGAATTGCCCGTTGCTCTCTGCCAGAATGTGACCGTGCAGTTAAATGCCTCCGGAAACGGTTCTACCACTGCAAACGCTGTGAACAACGGGTCTTCAGATGCCTGTGGAATTGCTTCATTGACTTTGAGCACTACCACTTTCGGCTGTTCAAATGTTGGCGCAAATGCGGTGACCTTAACCGTAACCGACAATAACGGCAACAGCAGTTCCTGCTCTGCCAATGTAACCGTTCAGGATAATATCGCTCCCGTAGCTCTTTGTCAAAACCTCACCCTGCAGCTCGATGCCCAGGGTAATGCCTCCATTACGGCTCAGGATCTGGATAATGGTTCATCTGATGCCTGCGGAATTGCCACTTACAGCATTTCCCAATCCACCTTTACCTGCCAGAGCGTAATCACCAACAACGTGGTAACCCTGACGGTGGTTGATAATAATGGCAACAGCAGCAACTGTACGGGTACGGTTTCAATTCTGGATACTGTTCCCCCGGTGGCAGTTTGTCAGGATATCACCATCCAACTGGATAATAACGGCAATGCCTCGATCACGCCTCAGGATGTGGACGGCGGCACCAACGACGCCTGCGGAGTGGCATCACTCAGCCTGGGTACCGGGCAAAATCTCTTTGATTGCTCGAGTGTCGGCCCCAATACCGTTACTTTGACCGCTTCTGACGTCAATGGCAACAGCAGCACCTGTACCGCAACGGTCACGGTAGTGGATCAAATCCCGCCGCTGGCCTTGTGCCAGGATATTACGGTAAGCCTGGACGCCACGGGCAATGTGAGCATTGCAGGCGGTCAGGTGGACGGGGGCTCCACGGATAACTGTACCATTCAGTTTATCACGGTAAGTCCCCCCAATACATTTGATTGCAATAACATTGGTGCCAACGTGGTAACCCTCGCCGTGGTGGACGTGAATAATAACTACTCCATCTGTACCGCCAATGTGACCATTGAGGACAATACTCCACCTGTTGCAATTTGTAAGGATATCACGGTGCAACTGAGTTCAGGTGGAACAGTTTCCATCGCAGGTCAGGACGTGGATAATTCCTCGACCGACGCGTGTGGCATCCAAAGCTACGTGGTCAGCCCGAGCAGCTTTGATTGTTCTGATCAGGGATCTAACCCTGTAACCCTGACTGTAACGGATGTGAACGGCAACAGCAGCACCTGTAGCGCCAGTGTTAGGGTGGAAGATAATGTTGATCCCATTGCCATTTGTCAGGATGTGACGGTGCAACTGGACGCCAATGGCAACGCCAGCACCACGGCCCAGGCCGTGGACAATGGCTCCAACGATGCCTGTGGCATCGTGAATCTGAGCCTGGATGTAACCAGCTTTGATTGCAGCAACCTGGGTGCCAATCAGGTGACCCTGACCGTGACCGACGGCTCCACCACAGGCGGAGGCGGTGGCGGCGGCCAGCAGCTGGATCAGAGCCAGACGACCACCACGACCCGCAAAGCTACCTTGTGGCAGTCTTTCACCGCAGGCGTTACGGGTCAGCTGACCCAAATCGACCTGATTATGCATGCCAGCTCCACCACCAATACCAAAAACCTGACCATCTACGCAGGGGCTGGTACCGGAGGAACTCAACTTTCCGGCCCCCAGACGTTGACCTTCAGCACGAATTCAGTGTTTGAATCCTTTACCCTGAGTACCCCGATTCCAGTGGTAGCCGGACAGGTTTATACCATCAGTCTGGTTGGCTTCACGAGCACCCGGATTTCTTATGCCGCAGGCACCAACCCTTATGCAGGCGGAGAAATGGACGTAGTTGGAGGTCTGGACGACCTGGCTTTCCGCACGTACGTGACAACCTCAGGTGGCAGCAATGGCAACAGCCCCAATACGGCAACTTGTACAGCCACGGTGACGGTGCAGGACACCATCCCGCCGACCATCAACTGTCCTCCCACCCAAAACCTGATCGCAACCAGTGCGGCAGGAGCTACCGCGACCTTCACCAACCCGGTTGGTTCGGACAACTGTCCCTCGACCACGGCTCAGACCGCAGGTCTGCCCAGCGGCTCTACCTTCCCCATCGGCAGCACTACCAATACCTTTACGGTGACCGACGCCTCTGGCAATACGGCTTCCTGCTCGTTTGATATCAATGTGGTGGGCGTACCGCCTGCAATTGTCTGTCCGGCAGATATTACCGTGAATACGACCGCAGGTCAGTGTGACGGCGTTGCCACTTACATAGCCACCGATCCGGTAGGTATCCCGGCCTCGACCATCACTTACACAATTGCTCCGGGCAGCACCTTCCCCCTGGGTTCGACTTCAGTCACCGCTACGGCTACCAACTCCGTGGGCAGCTCATCCTGCAGCTTTATTGTAACGGTGGAAGACCACGAAGCTCCCGTGGCCCTTTGCCAGGATTTGACCATTCAGCTGAGTGCGGGAACGAATAACGGTGATGGCGCAGCCAGCATCACGGCCACCCAGGTTGATAATGGTTCGAATGACGCCTGCGGCATCGCAAGTCTGGTGCTCGATAACACCAGCTTTGACTGCTCCAATGTCTCCACCAGCCCCAATACCGTCACCCTGACCGTCACGGACAATAATGGTAACCAGTCGACCTGCACCGCAGGTATCACGGTGGAGGACAACGTGCCGCCAGTTGCAATCTGCCAGGATCTGACCATCCAGCTGAGCGCAGGTACCAATAACGGTGATGGCGCAGCCAGCATCACGCCTCAACAAGTTGATAACGGCTCCAGCGATAACTGCACCGTGGCCAGTCTGGCGTTGGACAACACCAGCTTTGACTGTTCAGATGTAAGCACCAGCCCGAACACGGTAACTCTCACGGTAACTGATGTGAACGGCAACCAGAGCACTTGCACCGCAGGTATTACGGTTCAGGATAACGTTCCGCCCGTGGCGATCTGTCAGGATCTGACCATCCAGCTGAGTGCAGGCACCAATAATGGTGACGGCGCTGCCAGCATTACGCCCCAGCAGGTGGATAACGGCTCAAGTGATAATTGCTCAGTTGCAAATCTTGCGCTCAACAACACCAGCTTTGACTGTTCAGACGTAAGCACCAGCCCGAACACGGTAACTCTGACGGTTACCGACGTGAACGGCAACCAGTCGACCTGCACCGCAGGAATCACGGTTCAGGATAACGTTCCGCCAGTTGCGCTGTGTCAGAATCTAACCATCCAGCTGAATGCAGGCACCAATAACGGTGACGGCTCGGCCAGCATCACGCCACAACAAGTGGACAACGGCTCCAGCGACAATTGTTCAGTTGCAAATCTGGCCCTTGACAACACCAGCTTTGACTGCTCGGACGTTTCCACCAGCCCCAACACAGTAACCCTGACGGTAACTGACGTGAACGGCAACCAGAGCACCTGCACCGCAGGTATCACGGTTGAGGATAATGTTCCGCCCGTGGCGCTGTGTCAGGATCTGACCATCCAGCTGAGCGCAGGCACCAATAATGGTGATGGCGCAGCCAGCATCACGACCCAACAAGTGGACAATGGTTCCAGCGACAACTGCTCTGTGGCAAGTCTTGCGCTCGACAACACCAGCTTTGATTGCTCCGACGTAAGCACGAGCCCGAATACGGTAACTCTGACGGTGACTGATGTCAACGGCAACCAGAGCACCTGCACCGCAGGTATCACGGTTGAGGACAACGTTCCGCCCGCGGCGCTGTGTCAGGATCTGACCATCCAGCTGAGTGCGGGAACCAATAACGGTGATGGCGCAGCCAGCATCACACCTCAGCAGGTGGATAATGGTTCAAGTGATAATTGTTCAGTTGCAAATCTGGCTCTTGACAACACCAGCTTTGATTGTTCAGATGTATCTACCAGCCCGAACACGGTAACCCTGACCGTGACCGACGTGAACGGCAACCAGAGCACCTGCACCGCGGGTATCACGGTGGAGGACAACGTTCCGCCCGTAGCAATCTGTCAGGATCTGACCATCCAGTTGAGTGCAGGAACGAATAATGGTGACGGCGCCGCCAGCATTACTCCTCAGCAAGTGAATAATGGTTCAAGTGATAATTGTTCAGTTGCAAATCTTGCGCTCGATAACACCAGTTTCGACTGCTCAGACGTAAGCACCAGCCCGAACACGGTAACCCTCACGGTTACCGACGTGAACGGCAACCAGTCGACCTGCACCGCAGGTATCACGGTCGAGGACAACGTTCCGCCAGTAGCGATCTGTCAGGATCTGACCATCCAGCTGAGTGCGGGCACCAATAATGGTGACGGCGCAGCCAGCATCACACCTCAACAGGTGGATAACGGTTCCAGCGACAATTGTACCGTTGCCAGCCTGGCCCTGAATAACACAAGCTTCAGCTGCGCTGATGTTTCCACCAGCCCGAATACGGTAACCCTGACGGTAACTGATGTAAACGGAAACCAAACGACCTGCACCGCAGGTATCACGGTAGAGGACAACGTTCCGCCCGTGGCGCTCTGTCAGGATCTGACTATCCAGCTGAGTGCGGGTACCAATAATGGTGATGGATCGGCCAGCATTACTCCCCAGCAGGTGGATAATGGCTCTAGTGACAACTGTACTGTAGCCAGCCTGGCGCTTGACAACACCAGCTTCAGCTGTTCAGACGTGAGCACCAGCCCGAACACGGTAGCCCTCACGGTTACCGACGTGAATGGCAACCAATCGACCTGCACCGCAGGTATCACGGTTCAGGACAACGTTCCGCCAGTAGCGATCTGTCAGGATCTGACCATCCAGCTGAGCGCAGGCACCAATAACGGTGACGGCGCAGCCAGCATCACGCCACAGCAGGTGGACAATGGTTCCAGCGACAACTGTTCTGTTGCAAATCTCGCGTTGGACAACACCAGCTTTGACTGCTCCGACGTAAGCACCAGCCCGAACACGGTAACTCTGACCGTAACTGATGTAAACGGCAACCAAAGCACCTGCACCGCAGGTATCACGGTTGAGGACAACGTTCCGCCCGTGGCGCTGTGTCAGGATCTGACCATCCAGCTGAGTGCGGGAACGAATAATGGTGATGGCGCAGCCAGCATCACTCCTCAACAAGTGGACAATGGCTCCAGCGACAACTGTTCAGTTGCAAATCTGGCACTGGACAATACCAGCTTTGATTGCTCGGATGTTTCCACCAGCCCCAACACAGTAACCCTGACGGTGACCGACGTGAACGGCAACCAGAGCACCTGCACCGCGGGTATCACGGTTGAGGACAATGTTCCGCCTGTAGCGATCTGTCAGGATCTGACCATCCAGCTGAGTGCGGGCACCAATAATGGTGACGGCGCAGCCAGCATCACACCTCAACAGGTGGATAACGGTTCCAGCGACAATTGTACCGTGGCCAGTCTGGCGTTGGACAACACCAGCTTTGACTGTTCAGACGTAAGCACCAGCCCGAACACGGTAACTCTGACGGTTACCGACGTGAACGGCAACCAGTCGACCTGCACCGCAGGAATCACGGTTCAGGATAACGTTCCGCCAGTTGCGCTGTGTCAGAATCTAACCATCCAGCTGAATGCAGGCACCAATAACGGTGACGGCTCGGCCAGCATCACGCCCCAACAAGTGGACAACGGCTCCAGCGACAATTGTTCAGTTGCAAATCTGGCCCTTGACAACACCAGCTTTGACTGCTCGGACGTTTCCACCAGCCCCAACTCAGTAACCCTGACGGTAACTGACGTGAACGGCAACCAGAGCACCTGCACCGCAGGTATCACGGTTGAGGATAATGTTCCGCCCGTGGCGCTGTGTCAGGATCTGACCATCCAGCTGAGTGCGGGCACCAATAATGGTGATGGCGCAGCCAGTATCACGCCTCAGCAGGTGGACAATGGCTCAAGTGATAACTGTACGGTAGCCAGCCTGGCACTTGACAATACGAGCTTCAACTGCGGAGACGTTTCCACCAGCCCGAACACGGTAACTCTGACCGTAACTGATGTGAACGGTAATCAGAGCACCTGCACCGCAGGTATCACGGTTGAGGACAACGTTCCGCCAGTTGCGATCTGTCAGGATCTGACCATCCAGCTGAGCGCAGGCACCAATAATGGTGATGGCGCAGCCAGCATCACGCCCCAACAAGTGGACAACGGCTCCAGCGACAATTGTTCAGTTGCAAATCTGGCCCTTGACAACACCAGCTTTGACTGCTCGGACGTTTCCACCAGCCCCAACACAGTAACCCTGACGGTAACTGACGTGAACGGCAACCAGAGCACCTGCACCGCAGGTATCACGGTTGAGGATAATGTTCCGCCCGTGGCGCTGTGTCAGGATCTGACCATCCAGCTGAGCGCAGGCACCAATAATGGTGATGGCGCAGCCAGCATCACGACCCAACAAGTGGACAATGGTTCCAGCGACAACTGCTCTGTGGCAAGTCTTGCGCTCGACAACACCAGCTTTGATTGCTCCGACGTAAGCACGAGCCCGAATACGGTAACTCTGACGGTGACTGATGTCAACGGCAACCAGAGCACCTGCACCGCGGGTATCACGGTTGAGGACAACGTTCCGCCCGCGGCGCTGTGTCAGGATCTGACCATCCAGTTGAGCGCAGGCACCAATAACGGTGACGGCGCAGCCAGCATCACTCCTCAGCAAGTGGATAATGGCTCTAGTGACAACTGCTCTGTGGCAAGTCTTTCACTCGACAACACCAGCTTTGACTGCTCAGACGTTTCCACCAGCCCGAACACAGTAACCCTCACGGTAACTGATGTAAACGGCAACCAATCGACCTGCACCGCAGGTATCACGGTTCAGGACAATATTCCCCCGGTTGCATTGTGTCAGGATCTGACCATCCAGCTGAGTGCGGGCACCAATAATGGTGACGGCGCAGCCAGCATCACGCCTCAGCAGGTGGACAACGGTTCAAGTGATAATTGCTCAGTTGCAAATCTTGCGCTGGACAATACCAGCTTTGACTGCTCGGACGTTTCCACCAGCCCGAACACGGTTACCCTGACGGTGACCGACGTAAACGGCAACCAGAGCACCTGCACCGCAGGCATCACAGTTCAGGATAACGTTCCCCCCGTGGCTTTGTGTCAGGATCTGACCATCCAACTGAGCGCGGGCACCAATAATGGTGATGGCGCAGCCAGCATTACTCCTCAGCAGGTGGACAACGGCTCCAGCGACAATTGTTCAATTGCAAATCTTGCGCTCGACAACACCAGCTTTGACTGCTCAGACGTATCCACCAGCCCGAACACGGTAACTCTGACGGTAACCGACGTGAACGGCAACCAGAGCACCTGCACCGCAGGCATCACGGTTGAGGACAATGTTCCGCCAGTAGCGCTGTGTCAGGATCTGACCATCCAGCTGAGTGCAGGCACCAATAACGGTGATGGCGCAGCCAGCATCACGCCACAACAAGTGGATAACGGTTCCAGCGATAACTGCACCGTGGCCAGTCTGGCGTTGGACAACACAAGCTTTGACTGTTCAGACGTAAGCACCAGCCCGAACACGGTAACCCTGACGGTAACTGACGTGAATGGCAACCAGAGCACCTGCACCGCAGGTATCACGGTTGAGGACAACGTTCCGCCGGTTGCTCTGTGTCAGGATCTGACCATCCAGTTGAGCGCGGGCACCAATAATGGTGACGGCGCCGCCAGCATTACTCCTCAGCAGGTGGATAACGGCTCTAGTGACAACTGTACTGTAGCCAGCCTGGCGCTTGACAACACCAGCTTCAGCTGTTCAGACGTGAGCACCAGCCCGAACACAGTAACCTTGACGGTAACTGACGTGAACGGCAACCAAAGCACCTGCACCGCAGGTATTACGGTTGAGGATAACGTTCCGCCCGTGGCGCTCTGTCAGTATCTGACTATCCAGCTGAGCGCAGGTACCAATAACGGTGATGGCGCAGCCAGCATTACTCCTCAGCAGGTGGACAACGGCTCCAGCGACAATTGTTCAGTTGCAAATCTTGCGCTCGATAACACCAGCTTCGACTGCTCAGACGTGAGCACCAGCCCGAACACAGTAACTCTGACCGTAACTGACGTAAACGGCAACCAAAGCACCTGCACCGCAGGTATCACGGTAGAGGACAACGTTCCACCCGTTGCGATCTGTCAGGACCTGACCATCCAACTGAGTGCAGGCACCAATAACGGTGATGGCGCAGCCAGCATCACGCCACAACAAGTGGACAACGGCTCCAGCGATAACTGTACCGTGGCCAGTCTGGCTCTGGATAACACAAGCTTCAGCTGCGCTGACGTAAGCACCAGCCCGAACACAGTAACTCTCACGGTAACTGACGTAAACGGTAACCAATCGACCTGCACCGCAGGGATCACGGTTGAGGATAACATTGCACCCATCGCATTGTGCCAGGATCTGACCATCAACACGGACAGCACAGGATTGGTAGCGATCACGCCGCAGCAGATCGACAATGGCTCAAGTGACAACTGTACGGTGGCCAGCCTGGCGGTTAATCCAAACACCTTTGACTGTAACGACAAAGGTCAAAACCCGGTGGTGCTGACGGTGACAGATGTGAATGGAAACGTGAGCACCTGCAACGCTACGGTCACCGTGACCAATGATCCGCTGGTGTGCAGCACAACCAGCCCGACTTTCGCCTGCGGCTACAACATCAGCTGCAACGGCCAGACCGACGGTCAGGCCACAGTGAGCGTGACGGGCGGCTGTCTGCCCTACAATTACCTCTGGACCGACGGTCAACTGACCGCTACGGCCATCAACCTGGCCGCAGGTACCTACTCGGTGACAGTGACAGACGGAGTGGGCGATCAGACCACCTGCAGCATTACCCTAACTGAGCCTGCTCAGTTGGTGGACGGATCGACCATCCCAACCTTCGCCTGTGGCTATAATGTGAGCTGCAACGGCGCCAGCGACGGCTCGATCGACTACAGCCTGAGCGGCGGCTGCCAGCCCTACACCTACAGCTGGACTGGCCCGAACGGCTATACCTTCAGCGGTCAGGATCCGCAGAATATCGCGGCCGGTACCTATAACGTGACTGCCACCGATCAGAATGGCTGCTTTGTAACCAACAGCTTTACCCTGACCGAACCCGCACTGCTGAACGGAAGCTCTGTGATCCCGACCTATGCCTGTGGCTACAACATCAGCTGCAACGGCAACAGCGACGGCTCGATCGACTACTCAATGACGGGTGGTTGTCAGCCCTACAGCTACAGCTGGAGCGGCCCGAACGGGTTCACTGCAACCAGCCAGGATATTTCGAACCTGGTGGCCGGTACTTATACGGTGACCACCACGGATGCCAACGGCTGCAGCCTGACCCAGTCCTTCACCCTGACCCAGCCTGCGGTAATGCAGATCACCTCGCTGGTTCCATCGGTGTATGCAGGTGGCTACAACATCGGCTGTAATGGCGGTGCGAATGGTAAGATCACGGTAAATATTGCAGGTGGCGCAAGCTGCCAGGCCTACACCGTAACCCTGAGCGGTCCCGTATCGGGTACGCAAACGGGCGGCACCCCGAGAATCTTCACGGGTCTGACGGCTGGTACCTACACGGTGACCGTGACCGATGCGAACGGATGTACGGATGTATCCACGATCACCCTGACCCAGGCTCCGCCGCTGAGCGTGGATGCGGGAGTGGATCGTCTGGTGATCCTGAATACTCCGTTCCTGTGTCCCACGATCACGGCAATCCCGACCGGAGGGGTGGCTCCGTACAGTTACTACTGGTTCAGACTGCCTTCGCCGCTGCCCTTCCTGAATGGTCAGACGATGATCGACTGTCCGACCACGACCACGACTTATGTAGTGCGGATCAAGGATGCGAACAGCTGTGTGGCTTTCGACACGGTGGTGGTGAATGTGATTCAGCGTAACGCAGTGGGCAACCCCGATTGTGACACGCTGGGCTTCAAGTTCTGCTTCTTCGAGACCTGTACGGATACATGTATCCGCACGGGCAACGTGATCGATTCGCTGGCCAGCTACACGATCCAGGGTAACTGCCTGGGCGACTGCGACAATTGTGGTCCTTGTGCGAACCAGGGTTCGAAAGTGGCTATGCCAGAGGAAGACGGACAAGGCAACAGCGCAGCCTCGGCTGAGTTCCTGACTAATGAGCCGACCTTCGAAGCCTTCCCGAACCCGTTTGAGGAGAAAACCACGCTGCGGTTCACCCTGCCGAAGGAAGATCAGGTGACGGTGCTGGTGTTTGACTTGCGGGGCGAGTTGGTAGGCACGTTGTTTGACGGGCAAGTAGAAGCCAATGAGCGGACGGAAGTGACCTTCCAGCCAGAGCATGTGACCGAAGGCGTGTATATCAGCAAGCTGGTGACCGGTTCGGGAGCTGTGTTCTACCGGAAATTGATCCTGGTGAGGTAGTTTTAGGCTGCAAGGTTCAAGCTACCCGAGAGGGGGGCCTTTGGCCCGAGAAAAGAGCCCTGGTCGTTGACCGGGGCTCTTTTTGTCAACTGCCTTTTGATGATAGTGGTTTTGCCCCCATTGGGTCGCCTCGCCGGCGGGGCGTCACTTTAGTTCGCAGGTTTTGGTTTTAAAAGGTGCTTATGAATCTCTCAAGTTCGATTTGGCATTGCCCCAAAGTAACCAAAACGCTAGGAAAATCGAAAGCTGCCAGCGCACATGCCACCGCCTCCCCCGCCGATTTTCCGGGCCTCCCCTTTGAAGTGGTTAGCTTTTGGAAACAACCTGGTTGTTTCCTGCGGGTTTTTGGTGCAAATGTTGGGCGGGCTGGCCCGCGGCTGAGGGATCGGAAGGGCAGCCGAGACTTTGGAGGCTGGTCGGGGAGCAGTAGGCAGAACGCCAGCGACCCGACGGAACCCCTGGAAGAGCCCGACCCCGCCCGTGCGGAAGCGGTGCGGGGGCAGCTCCTCTTTATCAGATGTTAGATTTTTAGATGTTAGATTTTAGAGAGGAGTCGTTAGTCGTTAGTCGGGAGTCGGGAGTCGGGAGTCGTTAGTCGTTAGTCGTTAGTCGTTAGTCGGGAGTCGTTAGTCCTGAGAGGTGAGATTTTAGAGATTGGAGAAAAGTGGATGATCGTGAGGCCTGGGAGGCGAGTTTTTTGGCATATTTGGGGAAGTGGATGGCGAAGGGGTGAAATTTGGGTTTTTATTTTTGGGATTAATAAAGTATTTTGGGATTGTACTTGTTTGAACCTGAATAAAATGAAAAATTTAACGCTGTTTCTGCTGCTGGCAGGCATTGGATTGAGGTCTGTTGCCGCGAATTATTTTTGGGTGGGGGGATCCGGGAACTGGTCAGATTTTGCCAACCACTGGGCGACCTCCACAGGTGGGGGAATTTTTTATTCCAGTGTCCCGGGATCAAACGATAACGTGTTTTTCGATGGAAATTCTTTTTCTGGGACTGGCCAAGCCGTGACCGCAGATGTGGACACCTACTGCAAGGATATGGACTGGACGGGGGCAACTTTCCACCCCACCCTCAAGCCTGATCTGGCTACTCCAAATGTAAAAATGCACTTTTTCGGGTCAATCACCCTGATCGCGGACATGTTTTTGAATCTGAATGATCCGAATACACAGGAGATCTGGCTGGAGGGAAGCGGGAATCACACGTTGACCTTTTCCAACCACGCCCTCACGGCTCAGGGAGGGAGCACCACGGATGTAATCATCAATGGAACGGGAACTTACATGCTGATGGATACGTTGCGCACGGCGAATCTGTATGTTTCCAAAGGCACTTTCAACACCAATAACCAATTTCTGGATCTGAAAGATTTTATGTCATACAATTCTTTTCCCCGCACTTTGAACCTGGGGAGCTCGACGATCCGTATCAATAGCGGGACGGTGGAAATCGATGCAGGCGGTTTGAACTTTAATCAGGGCACTTCCACTTTTGATCTGTGGAACTCCACTTTCAGAGGGGGCGGCCTGACGTTTTATACGCTGAAAATGAACTCCTGGCCCAATTCAAACTGCCAAATATATGATCAAAACACCTTCAGGAACTTGTATGATAACAGCTACGATCTGAGGGTTTTTCAGAACCAAACGGTTACGGATACGTTTGAACTGAGCTATGCGGGAGGTACAGTATCTCTGAGCCCGGGGATTGTTTTTACAGGTTTGGGAGAATTTATTGTGAACGGCTCTTGTGCAGGCAATAAAACGCTGCGGGCCTTTCCGCCGACCGGAACAGCAGCCATTGCGCGACCCAACGGGACCATCAACGTCAATTTCGTAAATCTGGAAAATGTGACCGCGCAGGGAGGAGCCACTTTTAACGCCAACTCCTGCACCCCACTCGGCACCACCACGGGGTGGAATATTGTACAGAACGGAGGGGTGACTTACTACTGGATCGGGGGCAACGGAATCTGGCAGGACAGTACCAAATGGGGCTATATGAATTGCAGAGACGAACCTGCATACTGCCTGCCCACCCTGAATGATAATGTGTACTTCGGGGAATGCAGTTTTTTGCTGGCCGGACAGGCCCTGGAAATCAAGGGGCACGCGACCTGCCACGATATGACCTGGGCGAATGTGCACAACATGCCGACCTTCAAGGGCTGGGGCGATCTGTATATCAGCGGTTCAATGATCCTGGATACTGCGATGCAAACTGATTTTTCGGATGTGGCCACCATGGAGTTTCATTTCGTATCAGGCGACACGGAAATCATAGATCTCAAGGGGCACAGACTGGGCGAACCAACGGGGGATGTGCCAGTTGTTTTCAACGGGAACGGCTCATGGAGACTGTTGGACAGCCTGTATTGCTCTGAAATCGACTTGGCTTCGGGCGGATTGTTTACCCAGGGACATCCCATCCATTCTATACGTTTCGGTTCAGGCATTCCCAACCCACGCACCCTTGACCTCTCCACGTCAATGGTTAGGCTGGAAACAGAATTTTATCTCGACGGTCCCAACCTGACTTTTCAGGGAGATTCGACTACCCTGATTTTCAAAAAATGGCATAGCTCGATGATTCAGACTGATGGTTTTCCAGTCAACAAAATCATCATGCGCGGTGGTGAATCTACTCTGTGGGGCTATGGCTCGGTGATTGACACCTTCCGGGTTGATGACACGCTGAAACTGAAACTCGCTACGGATGTCACCTTTGGTGAGCAGGCAGATTTTGCTGGCCCCGGCCTGGAAATCGACTTCAAAGGGAAAACGCTGCAATTGCCCGGTGAGATCATTTTCAGCGGCAGCCCTTCTTCTTTGGTCAGGCTCTATTCCGACCCTCTGGGTCTGGTGGGTGGCGTCAACCGTGCGCAGGACTCACTTTGCTTTGAATACCTCGAAATAGAAAGGGTAAATGCCACAGGAGGAGCTTTTTGGGGAGCAGGATGGGGCTGTGTGGATTTGGGGGGAAATTCAGGCTGGTTTTTTTCACCCACCTCTGTTTGCTCAGCCCTGGTTTCGGCGGAGGGAAGGCCCGAATCCGAAGGGCTGATGAAAGTCTGGCCAAACCCCCTTTTTCAGGGAGAAACCCTGCAAATTGAGGTGCCTGAGCCTGGATCGGGGATGGCCACGGTTTTGGATTTGCGGGGGCAAACGATCCTGCAAAGCAGGATCGCCGGAGGTAAATCCAGTATTTCCACCGAGGGGTTAGCTGCCGGCAGCTACCTGCTGAAACTAACCTGGAATAACACAACCCGGGTGGCCCGGATTCTGGTAAAGTAGCCCGCTTTTTCTGAAAAAAGGGTGCAGAAGGATTCTGCAGAACGGATTTTTCTTAAATTCAGGGCAGAATGGTAAATCTAACCGAATCCCACATGAAGACTTTCCCCCTCTTTTTGATCCTGCTGACCCTGCTGGGTTTGAGCGCCTGCCAAAAGCCTTGTAGTGAGATGATTGTGCCCACCTGCGACTATAATAACTGGAAATCGCCGGGGCCGGTGCAAATGGCGGGGGTGCAAATGATCGAGGTGGAAAAGGGCTATAAGGTGTGGACGAAGCGTTTTGGGAACAGTCCGATCAAGGTGCTGTTGCTGCACGGAGGGCCGGCGGGTACACACGAATACATGGAATGTTTCCAGAGTTTTTTTCCGCAGGCATGTATCGAGTTTTATGAATATGACCAGCTGGGTTCGTATTATTCGGATGCAGCGGCCGGGGAGGACATGAGTTTCTGGACGGTGGAGCGGTTTGTGGAGGAAGTCGAAACTGTACGTAAGGCCCTGGGGTTGGATAAGGATAATTTTTTTCTGCTGGGTCAGAGTTGGGGTGGAATTCTGGCCATGGAATATGCGCTGAAGTATCAGGACAACCTGAAAGGGCTGATTATCTCGAATATGACGGCAGATTTTCACAAGTATGCGGCCTATAATGCCAAAGTGCGGGCCACTTTGCGGCCCTCTCTGATTGATTCGCTGGAAATGTACGAAAAGGCCGACCGCTACCACGACCAGGAATACCAGGACCTGGTTTTCAATGAGTTTTATAAGTTTCATGTGTGCCGCCTGAAGGATTGGCCTGAGCCTGTGACCCGGAGTTTCGGGCATTTCAATATGCCGGTCTATGAGTATATGCAGGGCCCCAGCGAGTTTGTGCCGGGGGGTATTCTGAAGGACTGGACGGTCTGGGACCGCCTCAAAGAGATCAGGGTGCCCACCCTGACGGTGGGGGCAAAATACGACACCATGAACCCAGAAGAAATGAAGGAAATGAGTGAACTGGTGCAGGATGGGCAGTATTTATACTGCCCGAATGGCTCACACCTGGCCCAGTGGGACGACCAGGAGGTGTATATGGACGGGGTGGTGAAGTTTATCAAAGGGGTGCATGAAGGGAGTTCGGAAAAGGGAGGAAACTGAGATAAAACTATTTAAAAATCAAACTAAAACAAAAAGTTTTAAAAATTTCAAGTTGTTAATAATCAATTATTTAAATTCAAATTTAAAAATTATCCGCAGCCAAATCTATATATTAAAACTCACATTTGGCTGCAGATAAAAATCAAAGACTCTGGAAGAGGCTGTCCATTTTTACCTGATTGTCCATTGCAAGACTGCGGTAGGAATTATTTTTGACTCCTGTTTTCGGCGCTGGGACACCCAAATCAGATTCCGAAGGATTTTAAAAGGTCGATTTGCTCCTGCTCCTTTGCCATCAGGTAGGTATATGGTTCTTTTGACTGAGGCAAAGTCATTTTAAGGCCATAGATCGTTTTCAAAATTTCGATTGCCTTTTCTGGGCTGAGGCCTGTTTGTTTCTCTTTTAATTGTCGCTCGAACTCCTTGTAGACTTTGTAAGCGCAAAATGCAATGCATATATGTGATTCAATCCTTCTCTTGAGACGATGGTAAACTGGCCTGATCTTGAGGTCGGTTTTAGATATTCGGAATGCTTTTTCGATTTGCCAAAGTTGCCTGTAGCCTTCGATGACTTGCTCTTTTGAGAGTGAGCAGTTCGTGATGTAACCCTTTAATCCGTCCCAGCGACTTGCCTGGTCCACTTTGTCATAATCGATGTTGATCTTAACTTCTCCTGTCATGGAGAGAAATTGATTGTATCCCCTATTGTTAATGTGTTGTTTGGTCAAATTGCCCTTGTTCAGGTTCTTCTCCAATTTTTTTATCCCTCTGTTGCGGTTGTATTCATCTTTTCTTGCCCTTTTTGAGGAGTAACTAATGACCAGCCGCTTGCCATCTTCTTGCTTTAAAACAGCACTCTTCCCATCTTCTAATTTCAGTTTCAGGATTTCCTCCTTTATTTTCTTTGCCCCAGCCTTAATCCTGGCCCCAAGAATAAATTCATACCCACCTGCCTCTAATTGCGCGATATTGTCTTTTGAAAGTAGGCCAGAATCTGCAATCACTACCAGTTTACCCAGATCATATTTCTCTTTGAACGCTTCAATGACCGGAATCATGGTGTGGCCTTCAAATTTATTCCCTTCGAAAATCTGGTATGCCAACGGATAACCATAGTAGCTAACCAGCAGGCCCAAAAGAACCTGAGGATGTTGGTGTTTGCCATCCTTGGAGAATCCGGCCACGCGCAGATCGTCTTCCTCTGCAGCCTCAAAATATAAAGTAGTGACATCGTAAAAGACAACTGCTGGTTCCTCGCCCAGTACCTCAAGCGTATGCCGATAACTAATCTTTTGAACCTCTTCGTACTGGTCGTTCCGGAGCTTGTCCAGGTAACGGTAAATCTTTGTCACCTCATAAGCTATTCCATTGAATTTAAGCAGGTAATCTGCTGTTTTTAACTTACTGAGTGGAAAAACCAACCGGGATATTACCAAATGACGAAACAGCTCATCGGGGATCGCATGAAAACCAATCTCTCGAAAAAGCTTGCCAAATACCAGATCTGGCCCTAAAAGTTGAACTTTATGAAGATGGGAATCGAGTGTTTGGATAAAGTGGCGGTCCTCACCGATGACAAAATCCATTGCCATCTGACCATGAATCCGCAAAATCATTTGTTTCCCCTTCTCAACCAACAACTCCACCTCATCCGCATCCGAACTACTTCCGACGGTCTTCAGAACCCGGTATCGCCCTTGGCTCTTATCTATAATCTGAACACTGACTATCCCGGATCGATTTGGCTTTTTGCGAACAAACATCCACAAAGATAGTCTGGGACACCCAAAACAATCCAAAAATCATCCAAATCAACGCCCATTCAATGATTTTGCCGAAAACTTGGAAAAAGTGCCGAAGACAGGAAAACCCACATTTGGCTGCGGATAAAAATCAAAGGCTCTGGAAGAGACTGTCCATTTTTACCTGATTGTCCATGACAAGGCTGCGGTAGGAATTGTTTTTGACTCCATAGGTGGTGATGAAGGTGACGAATATATTTTTGCGGGAATTCATGGCCCTGATGAACTCCATCTTCTTTCGGGCAATGGCTTCTGCATAGGATTTGGTTATGACAAACTCCCGCTCTGAAAACTTGATTTCACACAGGTTGATGCAGCGGTCGCTGCGGTCTATCAACAGGTCCACCTGGGCATTTTCATTGCGCCAACTGGATGCATGGGCACTCATGCCCCTGATTTCCAATCCTTTCAGGATTTGAGCTACATGTTTGAGACACAAGGTCTCAAAAGCAAATCCGCTCCAGGAGGAATAAGAGCGGGATTGATACAGGGTGGTCCAGCTCAGGCTGGCATTTTTGCGGATGAACTTCAGATAGAATACGCAGTATTCGTCTGTGATGCGCCAGAGGGTCTCCTTGACCCGGTTGCCAAAAGGCCTGTACTCAGATATAAAGCCCGATTCTGTCAGCTCGTTGACGGCCCGGGTCAGGGTTCCGCCCGAGGGAATCTGGGTTCTGGCAATCAATTCTTCCCGGGTCAGGCCTTTTTGAGAAGCCGCAAGGGCTTCCACGATCCGGGTGTGGTTTTCGGAATTGTCGAAGAGAGAGGCAAAAACCTGATCAAATTCATCGACCAATATGCCATTCTGCTGGAAGCAGAGTCGGTCGATGGCCATGGGCACACTGTCTCCAGGCAGGATTTTTTCCAGATAATGCGGAATTCCCCCGATGGCCATGTAAACCTGCAGGCACGAATAGCGGTTGAAATGCACCTTTCTGGATTTCAGAAACAACTCCGTTTCATGCAGATTGAAGGGAAGCAGCCGGATTCGTACCGAAATTCGATTGTGCAGGCCTTTCCGATCCCGAATCACCTGATTGACCATGAATGAAGCCGCAGAACCACAAATCACCACCACCAGATCGTCGCGGCGGGTGCAGAAGCTGTTCCAAAAATGGGCAAACATCTGCACAAACTTCGATTTATGGGTATTCATCCAGGGAAACTCATCAATGAAAATCACCTTTTTCTGCTTGCTTCTGGAATTTTCAATGAATGCCTGGAGAAGGTAAAAGGCTTCCAGCCAGTTGGTGGGAGGGGTTTTAGTCTTGAATTTGGGAGACCTTTGGCAAATTTCATGAAAAAAGTGTGAGAGCTGTTCGCGAAAACTCCCGTCAGGAATACCCGAAACTTCAAAAATGAAGTGCTTTTTGAAGGTTTCCCGAATCAAAAAAGTTTTACCCACCCGCCGCCTGCCATAAACTGCAATCAACTCTGATTTACGGGATTGAAGGGCCCTTTCCAGTTGCTCAATCTCCTTGTCTCTGCCAACAACTTTGCTCATAGAAAATAATTATCCTCAGCCAAATCTATGAAATAAACCCCACATTTGGCTGCAGATAAAATTTAACGGACGGGCCCATGATACTTAAAAAACGTTCCAAAAAGCCTAAAAAGGCTGAAAAATTAAAAAATCAGTCAAAACAAAAACTCCCCAAACTCTAAAAAATTTCGCACGAAATAAAAAGTTCAGAGAGGTAAAAGACAATTTCTGAACGCAAAAAACTCCTCGCAGAAAACAGAAAGCCCCGTAACTCAAAGAATTACGGGGCTTTTCCTTTTGCCAGTACCCAAGAGAGGACTCGAACCTCCACGGGATTGCTCCCACTGCGACCTGAACACAGCGCGTCTACCAGTTCCGCCACTTGGGCAAAAGGGAAGGCAAATATAGACGGACTGATCCTATTTGTCAACAGGGAAATGCAGGTTTTTGAAAAATTTTTCAAAAATATCTTTAACCCGCATCAAAGTGAGCTCCACCTTCCCCAAAACCATTAAATCAGCTTAAAATTTGATGGTAGCGTAGAGAAATTTGGTGCGGATACGATCCTTTTCGCGTCCGTTGAATTTGTTGCCGCGAAGGTCCAGCTCCTGAATATGGGTCAGGCGAACGATATCTTTGGGCAACACTTTGAGCTTATTGCCGCGCAGATTGAGCACCTTGAGGTTTTCCAGGTACACAATGCTGTCGGGCAGGGCCGTGAGCATGTTATTGCTCAAATCCAGTTCAGTCAGATTGGAGAGCTTGTCGATGTCGTTGGGAAGGCGGCCGATGAAGTTGTGGGAAAGGTCCAGCTTCCGCAATTCGGGGAAGGAGGTGATGGATTCGGGCAGGCTGCGCAACTGATTATAGCCCAGATTGAGCTCGATCAGGCTTTTGTAATTTCCAATTTCCCAGGGCAATTCCTGGATAAAATTATGATCCAGATACAGATACTTGAGGTTGGGAAAATTATTGAGCAACCCCGAATATTCCACCAAAAGGTTATTGCTAAGGTCCATCTCCTGCAGGTAAGTGAGCTTGTTGAGGCTCAGGGGCAATTTGGAAATGATATTCCGTGAGGCATTGAAATACTGCAGGTTCATCATCTCCCCGATTTCGGCGGGCAGGGCCTGAATTTTATTCTCGCTCAGATTCAGATCCACGCAGTTGCGAAAATTGCCCAACCCATCGGGTACGGTCAGTAATTCGTGCAGGGAAAGGTCCAGCCGTTTCACAAATTTCACGTCGGCCAGGGCCGACTTCATGCGGGTATAAGGCTCAAAAGCCTCCAGATCGCTTTTGGCGTAAATTTTTACGCCATCTTCGGGGGGCTGGGCTTTTAACAGATTCAGGCCGAATCCCATCAACAGAAATACAGAAATTATCCAGATCTTACTATGCATTGGTTAGGACTTAATTTTGCGTCATTCCCAGGTTAAAAACAGGCTGCAAGTGCAATTTCGTCCATTGCATCCCGAACCCGGGTAAAAATACTATTATATTTCAAAATCAATGGAACGGGATTTCCCCATCCAGCGTGTCCAGACTGGTGCAAAAAGCGTTCCTTTCCCCAAAATCTGCCAGAAAAGCGATTAAACTGCCTTTGAGCCAGGGGATTTCTCCTGAAAAACGTATGTTCTTGTGTACAATGAGAAAGAAGCTGCCGGGAAACCTGAATTTAGTTTCCCTCTGCGTTCTCCTTATTCATGATCTCATGGCCCATCTTATTGCGCTTGGTCATGAGGTAATCCTTGTTAAACGGATTGGCCTGAATTTCCAGCCCGATATTGTCCACAATTTCCAGTCCGTAGCCAATCAGACCCGTCCTTTTGCGGGGATTATTGGAGAGGAGACGCATCTTGGTCACACCCAGATCCCGCAGAATCTGTGCCCCTACCCCATAGTCGCGGTCGTCCATCTTAAAGCCCAGTTCGAGATTGGCTTCCACTGTATCCCGACCCTGCTCCTGCAGTTTATAAGCGCGCAATTTATTGAGCAAACCAATGCCGCGGCCTTCCTGATTCATATACAGGATCACACCTTTGCCTTCTTCCTCCACCATTTCCATGGCTTTTTGCAACTGTTCGCCACAATCACAGCGGCAGGAACCAAAAATATCACCCGTGACACAGGAACTGTGTACCCGCACCATGATGGCCTCATCCTTTTCCCAGGTGCCTTTGATCAGGGCCAGGTGCAACTGGTCTGTGGCTTTCTGACGGAAGGCAATCAGGTCGAAATTGCCAAAATGGGTGGGCATTTTGACCCCAATTTCACGGTGAATGCTCGAATCGTGCTTGAGACGGTATTCGATCAGATCCTTGATGGTGATCAGTTTCAGATTGAATTTATTGGCGATGAGGCGCAAATCGGGTAGCCGGGCCATGGTGCCATCTTCATTCAGAATCTCAACCAGCACCCCTGCGGGCTCAAATCCGGCCAGACGGGCCAGATCAATGGCGGCCTCCGTATGGCCGGCCCGACGCAAAACGCCTTCAACCTTGGCTTTGAGCGGAAAAATATGCCCAGGTTTCCCAAAATCCTCAGGCAGGGAAGCTGGATTAATCAGTGCCTGCACGGTTTTCGAACGGTCAGAAGCTGAAATACCCGTCGTGCAACCATCCTTCAAATAATCTACAGAAACGGTAAAAGGCGTTTCATGGGTGGCGGTATTTCGTCCCACCATCAGTTCCAGCCCCAGTTCGTCGCAGCGGCTTTCAGGCAGGGAAACACAAATCAGACCCCGTCCGTGAGTGGCCATAAAATTGATGACTTCGGGCGTGGCAAAACGGGCCGCGATAATAAAATCGCCCTCATTTTCGCGGTCCTCATCGTCCACCACAATCACCAGCTTGCCAGCCTGCAGGTCCTGAATCGCTGATTCAATCGTATCTACCTTGATTTTTTCCATATAATCCATGGCGCAAGTTACATTTTTTCTCAGATTCAACTCTTTTTCCCGCAAGGGTTAGGGTTGAATTTTCAATTACAATTCCCTTTGTGATTTAAAGAAATTGCCGGGTTCAAAATTCCATTTACTTGCTTCATAAACTCCTGAATCAGGATTTGGTTCCTTTCAGGGCAGGCAATTTCTTTGAAAATGTTTATTATATTTGAATTCCCTAAGCCAAAACCGGGTAAAAGCCTTATAATGAATCCTGGCACACACTTGACCAAACCCATTTTCCGGGCCCTTTTTCCTGCCCTTTTCCTGCTGATTTTCCAGTTCCAAACCCTGCATGCCACCACCGTTTCGGGAACTTCGCGTGGCCTCACCATCGACGGAAATGTTTCCGGTCAGAATGGGGCGGTTGCAGGCACCAATGGCACTTCCTGGGAAACGGACGAAGTCTTTCAGGGTTTTCAGGGAATCATTAACTGGTATGCCACCTGGGACGACGACAATCTCTACCTGGGAAAAGTAGGGGGAAATAACCTCCAAGGTGCAATTATCTACCTGAGGGCTGAATATCCGGGCTCGCAATACACAAATATTCCTCAAAATTACGACGGTCTCCAACCTGATCTTTCTGATATGGGCGGGGTGAATTTTGGGGCCTTTATGAAGATAGGTTATAATGAATTTCGTACCTGGAACGGGGCAATCTGGTCAGGAGCGACCGCCAATCAGCTTTTTCCTTTTTTCATGCCGGTCAGCGGCGCTGATAATATGGAGGTAATCATTCCCTGGGACAGCATTACGAACGGGAATGGCAAGCCGCTCAATGTCCGCTTTGTGCTGTATCAGGTGGATCCCATGTCCTCGAATTGTGTTCCAACTGGTCCTTTTGTCTATGGAGAATCGCCCTGGGGAACAGGAATTGGTGGAAACGGACCTTCTGTGGGAGTCAATGATGGTCAGCCTATTTCCTCTGTGCAGCCCGGGGGCTGCAATGTGGCAACTGCCGCGGCCAGCCGCTGGTGGGGTTGCTACCCCGTGATCGGGGGCGTGAGCGCCAATGGCTGGCAGGTGGTTGCACCCGACGCCGGGCCCGATTACGGCATCTGCGAAAGCACCTCCACCCTGCTCAACGGCAATGTGCCGCCCGCAGTCGCCAACGGCACCTGGTCGGTGGTGGGTATTCCCTCTGGGGCGCCTGCCCCGGTTTTCAGCAATATTCACGATCCCCATGCCATTGTGAGCAATCTCACCTCCTACGGAGCCTACATTTTTCAATGGAGCATTGATTACAGTTCATGCCCGGCGACGCCGGACACCATGATCATCACCCGCTTCAAAGACCCGCCTGTTTCCAATGCTGGTCCCGACCAAAGCCTGGCCTGCGTCACCAATTCAGCCACTTTGGCGGGCAACAATCCGGGCCTCCAGTCCAATGGCCAGGGCGGACAGGGAATCTGGGCGCAGATCAGTGGCAGTGGGCAAATAGCCAATATTCTTCAGTTCAATACCACGGTCAGCAACCTGAGTCCCGGCAATAATGCCTTTGTCTGGATCATCAGCAATGGCCCCTGCCCTTCCAATTACGACACCGTCAATATTTTTGTACCTACACCTCCCCAGGCCATGGTTTCACCTGATACAGGAAGCTGCGAGAGTCAGCTTTTTGGGCTTTGGGGGAATAATCCTTCCACCCAGGGAGCGGGAACCACAGGTCTGTGGACCCAGGCGGGCGGCCCCTCAACTGTCACTTTTTCCAATTCATCCCTCTACAATTCCACCATCAGCAACCTCAATACCGGGGTTTACACCCTGATCTGGACCCTTTCCAGCCCCGGTTGTCCCTCCACTTCAGACACGGTCATCTATTCCAATTTCGCCACACCCCTGGCTGATGCTGGTCCCGATCAGACCATTTGTGCCAATGAATTACAGGCCACTTTGATCGGAAATGATCCCCAGGCCACGGTTGAGGCTTCAGCCACGGGCTTCTGGAGCCAGCTTTCAGGGCCTTCTTCCTCGAATATTGTCTCCCCCAACTCCGCCATTACCAGCGTGAGCAGCCTTGAGCCCGGGGTTTACGTTTACCAGTATAACGTCGAAAACGGAGTTTGTCCACCTGCCACAGATCAGGCCACTTTGGTGGTGGATCAGGTCACGGAAAACGGATTTCTCAACGTGACCAACAGCGTGGGCGACCTGAATAACGGGGCCGCGACCGTCAATTATCCTGGAAATGGCATTCCTCCTTTCACCTACAGCTTCAATGGAGGCAGTTTTGACACCACCCGCACCTGGACTGGCCTTGAGCCGGGTATTTATGCAATCATTATTGAGGATGCTCAGGGCTGCCGCGATACCCTCAGCCTGACCATTTTGATGGATTCTGTCAAAAATGACCTGTTTATTGCCACCGGATTTTCTCCCAACGGCGATAATGTGAACGACACCTGGGAAATTCCCGGCCTGGCTCAGTTTCCGGATGCCGAGGTGGAATTGTTTAACGTGTGGGGCGGTCTGATCTTTTCCCAAAAGGGCAATTACAAAGCCTGGGATGGCCGTCGCAACGGCAAAGAAATGCCCGTGGGGACTTATTACTTTGTAATTCGTCTCAATAATCCCGGGGATGATCAGTTTAAAGGCAACTTAACCTTGTTCAGATAGCCATGAAAAATATCAAACATAAGGCCGCGCTGAAGGGAAAAACTCTTTCTCTGGCCCTTTTTATGGCTGTTTTGTGCGCAGTCGGACAAGTGAAGGGCCAGCAGCGGATGCAATATACCCAGTACCTGCTCAACGGGTTCCTGACCAATCCCGCCCTGGCGGGCTCCGAGGATTATATGGACCTGAAAGTGGGTTACAGCCACCAATGGGCAGGTTTTCAGGGTGCTCCCAAAGGAATTTACCTCACTTTTCACACCCCAGTAGGCCTCAAAGAAGGAGCCACTCCCATTGAGCAGGAAGATGATTTCAAAACCCTGCCCCTGCGTGGACGAACTGCGGGCCTGTTTATTGATCCGGGCGAAAGCTCGGGTAAAGGCAAGGGTTCGGGCCAGCAATTGCGGCATGGTCTGGGCGGCTTCGCCTTTTCTGAAAGCATGGGCCCCATTACCATGAATGGGCTTGGAGCTTCCTATGGCATCCATTTTCCCATTGGCTCCAAATTGCGCTGGGCCCTGGGCGCCTCTTTTGGTCTGTTGCAATTCCGCCTCAATCCCGCCAATGTGGCCCTCAACGATCCCAACGACGTTGCCGTGGCCGCCAGCACCACCAATCAACTGCTGCCCAACCTTAACGTGGGCACTATGCTCTACCACCGCAATTTCTTTGTGGGAGGCTCAGCCAAGCAGGTTTTGGGCAATAAAATTGAAATGTCGCAGGCTGCCACAGGGCAAGCCCGCCTCGTCACCCATTATTTTCTGACTGCGGGAGTCCGCTTTTTCCTGGGTAGTAAAACAGAATTGATTCCCTCAGTGCGTTTTCGCTATGTCAATCCCGCGCCACCTTCCATTGATTTCAACCTGAGTCTCTTTTATAACGACCTCCTTTTTGGCGGTCTGACCTTCCGTCCGGGTGATGCAGCCGCAGCTCAGCTGGGTTTTGTGATCAAAAACAGGCTGCTGGTCAGTTATTCCTACGATTATACGATCTCAGGACTGAGCACGGCCTCGTCAGGCACCCATGGAATCGTGCTCGGCTTCAGGCTTGGAATTAAAGGCAAGGACAGGGGAAGGGCTTTTTACTGGTAATCATGAACAGATTTAACCGTCATATCGCACTGGGTTTGTTTTGGGGAATTTTGATTTTCTCCGGCACATTATCCGCCCAGAATTTTCAGGGACAGGCCCTTAATACGGAGGTCAACAGCCCTTATGAAGAGCTCAATCCAATGCTTTCAGGGGATGGCAAAACCCTTTACTTTGTTCGTTCGGGACATCCCAAAAACGAAGGCGGCAAAGCTGCAGGACAGGATATCTGGATGTCCAAAATGGACTCCAAAGGCAACTGGGGCAAGGCAGAACGCCTGCCCGATCCTTTGAATAACCTCGAGCACAATGCCGTGGGAGGTGTAGCTCAGGGAAATGACGCCCTCATTCTCACCAATCTGTACCCTTCTGACGGGGGCTACGCCCCCGGAATTTCAGTAGCCAACGGCTTTGGCATGGACTGGGGCGACCCGCAAAAAATCATGGATGCATCCCAGACCGCCAGGGAAGGCTATTTTACCCTGTACTGCCGCCCCCAAATGGACCTGATGATCGTTTCCATGACCAAAGGAAATTCTGATGCAGAGGATCTTTTCGTCAGTCGCAGGGATGAATCAGGCCATTGGTTGACCCTCAAAGACCTGGGTAAACAAATCAATTCGCCCGGCTTTGAAACCTCCCCATTTCTGTCCAAAGATACCCGTCTGCTGTTTTTTTCCAGCGATTACTACGCCGGGGAAGGCAACGCAGATGTGTTCATGTCATTCAGGCGGGATGAATCCTGGACCAACTGGAGCACACCCGTAAATTTGGGTCGTGAGGTCAATCGCAGTGGTTTTGATGGCTATTTCGTGATTGATCCAAAGCAAAAATACGCTTACCTGATTTCGGGAGAGAAGGACGAGGATCCGGGTGATATTTACAGCGTTCCCATGGCAAAAATCCCCCTGTTGCGCCCCCTTCCCATGGATACACTGCAGGAAATTACCCGCCAGGGAACTCCACTTGTGCTTAATTTCGGGCCCGACAAGGACAAGATCAATTACGATAAATCATTTGGCTACTCAATTACTCAAAACGGGCAATTTTTCATGAATTCCCGCCAGAATGAGCCCTTTGTCTATACGCCAAACCCCGAATTCTCGGGTGAAGATACCCTTTACAGTGTGATTTGTCGCGGAAACGAATGCACCTCCTACGCCATTCTGGTCAAGGTCGTACCAGGGATCGCTCCTCCCCTGCCCCGCACCATGGATACCGTGCGGGTAAGTACCCTGGTCAATACCCCCGTGGCCGTTCGCCTGCCCAACGAAGATCCCAGCCAGAAAGAATACCGCTCCATTGAAAAACGGTCTCTTACGGTCAATGGGGAGCTCAAAATTTCGCCCACGGGCGAGCCTTTCAAATTTTTCCCCCTGACTGATTTTACGGGTGAGGAAATCACGGAAATAACCCTGTGTGACGCAGCTGGATGTCGCATTTACCCGGTCAAAATTCAGGTGAATGAAGATCCCCAGGCCTTTATCTACGGAGATTCTCCCCCTGTTTTGGACGAGGAAGCAGAAGATGGCATGGTTTGGGTGTCTGGCCATGTGCTCGATCAGGTTACCCGCGATCAGCTGAATGCCAATTTATCCTTTTACGACCTTTCCACAGGTGAAACGGTCGAAACCACGGTTGAGAAAAACAGTCCTTTCAGGATCGAATTGCAGGCGGGACGTTCCTACCAGGTTTCCGTCAATCACAACGATTACCTTTCGCTCAACACCACCATTGATCCTTCATCAAGGGCCCTGGGGGGCAAAGCTGAGTATAATTTCGAACTGAAAAAATCCCCCATTTCCGTCAATCCCAACGACATTTTTGCCCTCAGCAACGTCTATTTTGACACGGATAAAGCGACTTTGCAGGAGCGTTCCTTTGCTCCTCTGGACAGTATCGCCGAGTTTTTGGGTAAAAATCCTGAAATCAAAGCTGAGTTCAGGGGCCACACAGATTCGCAGGGAGACGATGCTTATAACCAGAAATTGTCACAAGCCCGGGCCGAAACCGTGGTGAAATACATGATAAAAAAAGGAATTGATGAGCGGAGATTGTCTTTCCGTGGATTTGGAGAAGAAAAGCCCGTGGCAGATAATTTCACTGAAAAAGGAAGGGCCCTGAACCGCCGGGTGGAATTGCGGGTGATTCGCTAAGCCTTTTTCCTCACACAGGCTTCCAGTGCCTTTTCCAGCTGAGCGTTGCAGGCCTCCCAGTTATAATTCTGGCGGATAAATTCGCTTCCCTTTTTACCCAATTCTTCTGCTTTGGCGGGATGATCGAGGTAATAAATGATCTTTTCCGCAAATTCTGATTCAGTTTCACACTCGACGATTTCCACTCCGTTTTCCGCCTTCAGGGCCTCATTGGCCAGGGAAGTGGTAAAGGCAGGCATGCCCATAGCCATGGATTCCAGCAATTTGTTTTGCAATCCCTGACCGGTAAAAAGGGGCGCCACAAACAGCCTGGATTGCTGAAAATAATCCCGCAAATCCTCCACAAACCCCGTTACCACCACCTGATCAGAAGCCAGGGCCTTTACTTCAGGCGCAGGATGAGTGCCGGCCAGCACTACTTTCACCTTGCGTCCCCGCGCCTCCAGCTCGGGAAGTATCTTTTCCACCAGAAACCGCGCAGCTTTAATATTGGGATGATAACCCATATTTCCCGTAAAAATCAGGTCAAATTCTGCCTCCGTTTCCCGCTCCAGGCCCACAAAAAATTCCTCCTTCACCCCGTTGGGAATCACATGGATTTCGTCCTGAATGGCAGCTGGAAAAATGGCAGCATCGGCTTGGGAAATGATAGAAAAGCCCTCAAAATGGGCTGAAATTTTACTTTCATAACCCTTCAGGCGATTGGCTTCCACTTTTGTCATCAGGCGCATGGGGCCAGAAAGGTCGTCCAGTCTGTTTTCCATGCCCCGTGAAAAGGCATCCATGTAATCGAGGAAAAAAGGCACTTTCTCCCCAAATGGCAGGTTCAACCCCAAACGAATCAACTGAACATAGCAAACCTCAATCCCTTGGGTGTGAATCAGGTGGGAAATGCGCTTTTTCATGGCGGTGGAACGGAAATAATTCACCTGAAACGGAATGCGATTCAGAAAACCCATCAACACATTCAGATACACCTTCCACTTGGGTAAAATGATGATTTCCAACGATTTACAAAACCCCTGTAAAAGCTGAATGTGCTCAGCCAGGGGTGGCTTGTCGTTGAGACAGATCAGGTGAACTTCGTGTTTGCGGCTGAGTCCGCGTAACTGATGGTAGGCACGCAGTTTGTCCCCCTTTTCAGTAGGAAACGGAAACCGTGAAAGTGCCACCAGTATTTTCATTGCAACGCAAAGTAAAAGGCTTCGAAGGCTTTTACCAATTCCTTCCACGAGTATTTTTCAACTGCCAACTGTTGCGCAGCCTGCCCGATCCTTTCTGCGCGGTCAGGATTTGCCAACACTTCCTCCAACGCCTGTTGAAACTCCTCAGGAGAATCTGCCAGCAAAATGTGGGTACCTTCCTCAGCCTCAATGCCCTCAGCTCCCACCCGGGTACTGATCACACAACGTCCGGCTGCCATGGCTTCCACTATTTTCAGCCGCATGCCTCCTCCTGACAAGAGCGGCACCACGAAAATGCCGTGGGTGCGCACAAACTGGGGGGCGTCGTCCACCATGCCTTCAAACACAAAGCCAGGCGCCTTGAGCCTTGACAGGCTTTCAGGAGGATTTTTGCCCGCGGCAAAAAAACGGGCCTGCGGAAATTTTTCCGCCACTGGAGCCCAGACCTGGTCCAGAAACCATTTCAACCCCTCCACATTGGGTCCCCATTCCAGGCTCCCCAAAAAAGCCACTGAACGGGCATGAAAACCCCGATCCCCCGGAAACCATACATTTGTATCCACCCCGGCAGGAATCACCTGCAATTTCCCCGAATAACCCTGTTTCTGATACCAATCTGCATCCTGTTGGGTAATGGCAATAATTCCATCAAATGCTGCAAAATTCTCCCGCTCAAATCGTTCGATTTTGCCTGCCAAATCCTTCAGATAAAAGCGCTTCAGCCTGTTTTTCTCCCCCTTAGCCAGTCTTTCCCATATCTGATGCTCAATATTATGCGAGCGCAGGATCACAGGAGCTTTGGAAAATTTGCGGATCGTGCTCAGATACAAAGCCAGGTAAATTCCCTCCAACTGAATCACATCCACAGGATTTTTTTCCAGCAAATCCGCCAGAAGGAGGTGAAAAGCAGCCGCATCAAAACGCATCACATTATAAGGACGTGACGAAAGCAGGCCGCCAGCCAGTCCCAAAGGAGTAAGTTTGGTGTCGATATCCACGGTGTGGACTTCACAAACAGGAGGTAATTTGGCAGGATCAAAATAATGTTTCTGGGTATTCAGAGAAGCCAGGATCACCTCATGTCCCTGAGTGTGAAGCTCCTTGGTCACATTCCAGGTGGCGATATTCCCCCCGTCATTGAGGGGGTAGGGAATTCTGTTTGTGACCTGAAGAATGCGCATGGGCGGCAATTTAGTTTTTTCCCTACTTTTGAGGAAATGCAAAGCAAAAGACCCTCCCTTGGATTGGTGCTGGCGGCCGGCAAAGGCTCCAGAATGCAAAGCCCTTTGCCCAAACCTTTGGTTCTCTTCCGTGGTCAGCCTATGTTGTTGCTGATTCTGGATGCGCTTCAAAAGGCGGGAGTGAATGAATGCGCCGTGGTGGTGGGATTTGAAGGAGAAAAGGTAATAAAAGCGATGGGAAAGCGTGTAAAGGCAGTTTGGCAACGGGAGCAAAATGGCACAGCCCACGCGGTCGAACAGGCCCGGGAACTGGGTTTTGCAGGCAAAGATGTGTTGGTTTTCGTGGGTGATGCCCCTTTGATTCGTCCTCAGAGTATCCAATTTCTAAGCGAAGTTCACACCCAAACCCAGGCTGATTGCACCTTTCTGACTGCCAATTTTGAGGAAACTTTTCCCTATGCCCGGGTGATCAGGCAGGCAAATGGCAGGGTGAGCAAGGTGCTGGAAGAGCGGGACGCCAGCGAAACAGAAAAAAAATCGCGGGAATATCTGAGCACACATTTTATCTTTAAGGGTGAAATGCTGGAAAAATTTCTTCCTCAGGTTCAGCCTCATCCCGTGACTGGCGAACGGTACCTGACCGACCTGATCGGGCTGATACTGGATGCAGGTGGCAGGGTGGAAACGGCGGTAATCGAAGATTACCGTGAATTGGTGGGCCTGAATACCCAGGAAGAATTGCGAGTGGCAGAAAATTATGAACCTGGAAGAGACGGATAACAAAGAAAACATGCTGCAACAGGCAGGAGCCCTGTTTTTGAGGCGGTTTGGCCGCCAGCCAGCCCATATCTCGCTTGCGCCCGGCCGCATCAACCTGATTGGCGAGCATACAGATTATAATGGGGGATTGTCCCTGCCTTCCGCCATCAACCGCTGGATTGCCACTGCCATGGCGCCCCGAAAAGACCGCATGGTGATCATCAGAAGTGAGAATTTTGACCAGGAGCTGGCTTTTTCACTGAATGACAACCTCAAACCGCGGAGGCATTGGGAAAAATATGTGCTGGGTATTCTGGAGGTCTTTGCCCACATTGGCAACGAGGATATGGGTTTTGATGCCCTGATCGTGGGAAATGTGCCCCTGGGAGCAGGCCTGTCTTCTTCAGCGGCCCTTGAAATTTCCCTGTTGAACAGCCTCCAATACCACTATCAGGCCGAACTGACCAAAATGAAGGTTTGTAAAATGTGCCAGACGGTGGAAATTTACAAACTGGGACTCAGAAGCGGCCTGCTTGATCAGTGGGCTTCCCAATTGTCTCACAAAGAGAGTGCCCTGTTTATTGATTTTTTCCAGGGAAAAATCGAACCTGTAGCCCTGCCTGCTGGCGAAATTTCCTGGGTGGTGGTCCACTCAGGGGTGGAACGAAAGCTGGCGGGCAGCCGCTATATGGACCGGGTGGAGGAAACCCTGATGGGGCTCAACGAACTGAAACTGCGACTTCCCGGCACCTCGCATCTGCGCGACATTTCGCTGGAACAGTTGGAGACCATTCGTACACAGGCAGTCTGGAAAAGCAGGGTAAGGCATTTTATTACGGAAAATGAACGGGTAATTGAATTCAGAAAAAGCCTGACTCAGAGCGATTTCAGGAGAGCAGGAGAATTGATGCTGTCGTCCCATGACAGCCTGAAAGAAGATTACCAGGTGAGCTGTGCAGAGCTTGATTTCCTGGTGGAAGCTGCCCAGACAGTGGAAGGGTGCCTGGGTAGCAGGATGATGGGAGGCGGATTTGGAGGATGCACGCTGAATCTGGTGCAAAACGAAAAAACGGGTGAATTTACCAAAGGTATTACCCGCTTATTTCAGGAAAAATTCAGCAAAAACCCGAAAATATTTAAATTTTTCCCCGAATCGGGGGCTCAGGTTTTTCCATTTCAGGATTGAAGTAATTAAGAATTTAAAACGAATCAAAAATAGCTTTCAGGAGTTTGACTTCGGGTCCGAAAGTCTCTGATAAATCCTTCATTCCGGACCCGTTATCCAGTTTAGTTATAAGGTTGACCTCAAAATATACATGCAAAATAACAAAAATTCTTACACCCCAAAACAGAAAAATTCAATTTTAAAGAGATTGGCATAAAAATTACCTCCCATTCAACTTTGATTCACATATCTTTCATTGCAAAGTGGTTAGTATCGGGATTGATTAGCAATTTCCAGACAGAAAATCAATCAAATATATAAAATACCTCAATGTTGAAGAAAATTCTTACGCCAAATTCAGGACCTGAAACACACTTCAGGCTAAAGGCCTTTCTCACTTCTGCATACCCGGCAGGTACCCGGTTACCAAACCTGACCTCCTGACGAACTATCGGGCCTTGGGCTTCAGCCTGAAAGGCCAATGGTCAGAGGAAGCAAGAAATTGTCCAATTTTCAAGCAAAAACATCCTAAGAGGTTGAAAATTATTATTTTATTTTTGCCGGGGTTGGGTTATCTTTAATCTTAACCGGCGTAACGTCAACATTTTTTCACGCCAAACTGAAACTAAACAGGCTGAGAATGAGATTATCAATTCTGATTTTTGTGGTGTTTATTACCCTTTTTTGCGGCAATTTCACAAATTCCTATGCTCAGGCTCCCACCAAAAGTGTTACTTCGGTGACCATGTCCATTGACACCATCACCAACGTTTCACAAATGGAAAAGGCCCGGAATATTATTCTGGCCCATTCTGAGGTGGATAATTTCGATATCAAACTGAGGAAGTGCAACTTCACCCTCACCAATGCCAACGCGGCCTCCACCTTTCAACTGATCAAAAAAGAACTTCAGGCAGCAGGCTTTGCAGTCGCTTTGCTTGACATGAAATCCAACCAGGTTTTCACGACACCTACCGTGGATAATTGCGATACACGGCATCCTGCCAGAAAGAATGACCCGGATAAATAGACGGTATTTTTTCCACAGATCACCTGCAATTATTCGTTGTCAACAATTCCAAAATTATGATCACATCCAGGCTAATTTCTCAACGAAACCCACTGCTTGCCAGGAAAAACTTCCTATTGCTTTGGCTTTCCGTTTTACTGCCCGGCTTCCTTTTGGCTCAAAAAAATATCCAGCTCACGGTTTACCAGGTGCAAACCACCATTCCCGACTGCGACGGCTGGCTCAACAACAGCGACCCGGCCTGGTACTGGAATACGACCGGACCAGGCATCAATAACGATCAATGCTATACCACCACCTGCAACGGGTGTACGGTCAACGGCCTCAGTGAAGGCCTCATGGATGAAGATTACGATTGCCTTTCAGATGTACCTGCCTCAGTAAATGTGAATTTCAGCGGCTGCGAAGACGACGGGGTGGTGACCTGCCTGCTGGGAACCACTTTTACCGGAAGTTGCGACGGTAGTCCGGGCAACCGCAATGACAACATTACCCTCAATACCACCAACGGAACCTATTTTCTCGGCCCCTTCACCGTGACTTCCACAGGCTGCGTGGGCAACTTCACCTACTGGCTCAGGATGGATGTTTCAGGTAGCTTCCTCTCCAGCCCGCCTGCAAACGACAATATCTGCAACGCAACTCAAATCAATATCGGGGCCACGGTGGCAGGCAGCAACGCCTGCGCCACGGTGCAGTCGGGCGAGGTTGACCCCTCCTCGGGAAGCATCTCCCCTTCCCGTACCACCTGGCACTTTTTCATTGCCCCCCCCTCAGGTCACGTGATTGTAACCACTGACCTTGGCGGCACCACCTTCGATACAGAAATCGCCATTTACCACGATGCAGGTGCCACCTGCCCGGGCAATAACTGGGGCAACCTCACGGAAGAAGGTGCCAACGACGACAAGGTGCTCCTTTTCAACCTCAAGTCTGAGGTCGAACTGGAATGTCTGACCCCTGGTGACAGGTATTACATCCAGATCGACGGCAACGATGCCACAGACCAGGGCGCATACCAGTGCCGGGTTACTTCAATTGGTCAGCCCCTGGGCACCAACGACCTCATTTGCAACGCCATCAACCTGGGTACCCTCAATTTTGGGGGATCCCTCAATAATAACGCAGGCTCCAACCTGTGCTTTGGCACCCAGGCCGGCGAACCCAATGCAGGCTGTTTTGGTGAAGATGCCACTGCCTGGTACCGCTTTACCACGGGTCCTGTGGTAGGAACGGAGATCGTCATTAACGGGGTAAGTGACCCGCTCAATAACGGAGACGATCTCGACATGCAGATCGCTATTTATTCCTCCAGCAATGGCCTCTGCACGGGCACCATGACCGAAGCAGGCTGCGATTTTGACTCAGATTTGGGGTTTTGGTCGGGAGAAGATCTTACGGTAAATTGTTTGGAGGCCAATACCGTTTATTGGGTCCAGATTGACGGGGGATCTCTGAATGTGGAGGGCTATTTTGGTCTGACCATTTCTGATAACGGCATCGCCCAACCCACCAACGACGACATTTGTAATGCCATCAGTGTGGGCGTATTGCCCTTTGGAGGCACTATTTCCAATAATAACGGTAACAACTTTTGCGCTGGCACCCAGCCGGGCGAGCCCAATTCACCCAATTGCATTTACAGCATTGACCAGACGGTATGGTACACCTTTACCACCGGGGCCAATGTAGGTTATGAAACCACCATTTCTGCAGTGAGCGATCCCCTCAACCTGGGCGATGACCTCGACTTGCAGGTTTCTGTGCTTCAATCCAGTAACGGACTTTGTACGGGCACCCTGTCTGAAATTGACTGCGATTACGACCCGGACGTGCCCCTTTTCTGGTCGGGTGAGGATTTGGTAGTCAAATGTCTGGACCCGAATACTACTTACTGGATTCAGCTGGACGGTTCGGCGATCAATGTGGAAGGATTTCTGGGAATTTCCATCACGGACGATGGGATTGCCCGTGCTCCCAATGATCTGGTTTGCAACGCGACCAGTATGGGAACCGTGCCCAATGGGGGTTCAGTTTCTGTGACCAATCAGAATAATTATTGCGCAGACACCACCCCGGGCGAGCCCAAGCCCAATTCTTACTCGATCGAAAAAACGGTTTGGTACACCTTCAAACCACCGTCTTCAGGATCTGTGATCCTGGAAGCCATCAATTCAGGCTCAGACGACATCGACCTGCAGGTCGCGGTCTGGGAAACCAGCAATGACTCCTGCGCAGGCGGATTTTGGTCCCTGATTGAAGACAATGACAATCCCTTTGGATTTGGATTTACGGGCACAGACGCCATGCGGCTTACCTGTCTGGACACTTCCAAGACCTATTTTATTCAGGTTGACGGGATAGATTCCGTGTTGTTTGTGACCTGGCTGGTGGAGGGTATTTTCGACATTGTGCTGACGGATTATGGAATTTCTCCCGCCCCCAATGACTCCATCTGTGATGCCATTCCCCTGGGTGATCCGACCGGAGGTTCTGTCTCCATTACCAATCAGCATAACTTTTGCGCCGACAACATCCTTGAACCCATACCCACCTGTTTTGGAACCAATAAAACGGTCTGGTACCAGTTTATTGCGCCTTCCACAGGCCGCGTAACGGTATTTGGCGAAAGTGACCCCAATAACACAGGCGATTACATTGACATCCAGCTGGCGGTCTATGGCTCCAGCAATGACTCCTGCGAAGGGGGTACTTTGGTGCAGATGGGTTGTGATTATAACGACCTGCTGGAATGGCCTCCTTTGTCACGGGATGAAGAATTGTATGTGCAATGTCTGATCCCGGGCAAGCCCTACTGGGTCATGGTGGACGGTTCTGACGACCCCGACGATGTGGATGGCTGGTTTGACCTGACCATTACAGAAGAGCCTGGCCCCGTGCCGATTACCAACGACGACATTTGCGATGCCATTTACCTTGGTCAAGTGCCAGGTAGTGGCTCGATCCATAAAGACAGTCTCCACAATTTCTGTGCGACGGTGCAGCCGGGCGAACCCGTTCCCGCGGCCTTTGGCCTCGATCATACCGTTTGGTTTACCTTCCGTGCACCACCTTCAGGTAACCTGACCATTGGTGCGGATACAGATCCCCTCAATTTCGGGGATGACATTGACCTGCAACTCGCGGTGTACGAATCTTCCAATGACTCCTGCAACGGAACTTTTACCGAGGTGGAAAGCGATTATGACATTCCCCTTTGGGACGAAGATGTGACCGTGACCTGTCTGGATCCGGGCAGACTTTACTTTATTCAAGTGGATGGAGCCCTTTGGCCTCTTCTGACCCTGGAAGAAGGCCATTTTGACCTGACTCTGACCGAAGATCCCGCTTTCCCTGCCTATCCCACCAACGACAGCATCTGCAATGCCACCAACATGGGTGTGGTCCCCGGAAACGGCAGTACGGCGGTTTTCAATGGTTCCAACTTCTGTGCAACGGTGGAAAACGGAGAACCTGGCGGGGTAAGTGGTGGCAATAATTTCTTTGACTGCCTGGGTGATGAAACGGTTTGGTTCAAATTCACCACCAGCGGCACTCCCGGCGGACTTACCATCAATCTCACCAATACCCAGGATGGATTGATCCCCAGTATGAACGTGTATCAGGCCACCAACAACAGTTCCTGCTCGTTCAACGACCTGTACATGATTGATTCAACCATCAATTTCATCCCCTTTATCAACATTTCCAGCAATATTCCCTGCCCCAGTGCCAATACCACTTACTATGTGCAGGTTGACGGACTGGATTGTATCGGGGATTATGGACGATTTGATATTCAGGTAACGGACAATGGAATTCCTCAGTCCATACCCGCCAACGACTCCATCTGCAATGCACAGCCTCTGGGCATCGTGCCTTCGGGTGGCTCCACTCCTCTCACCCCGGGTGACAACACGTGTGCGGGCGAAGAAGCCGGGGAACCCAATGTGCCTGGCGGCGGATCAGTTTTCACCAACGTCTTTTACGATGAAACGGTCTGGTACACCTTTACCACCTCTGCCACGCCCGGTCTGATTACTGTGGATGTGACCAATACGGTCTTTCTGGACGCCAGCATTGTGGTTTATCAGGTGGATAATTTCCCTTCCTGCAACTTCAATGATCTCACTGAAATTGACGCTGCCACGGGTCTGATCTTCCCCCTTTCGGGCGATGCTCACCTCGATTTGCGCTGTCTGGATGCCAATACCACTTATTACATCCAACTGGACGGCCTGGACGTAACGGGCGATAATGGTCCGTTTGACATCCAGGTTTCTGACGATGGAAATCCCTTTACCGTGGCACCTTACGACAGCATTTGCAATGCGGCCAACATGGGCGTGGTGCCTGCAGGAGGCAGTACACCCGTCATTTCAACCAATAACTTCTGTGCTAAGGAGGAAGTAAATGAGCCCAATGTAAGCGGTGGCAGCATCGTCACAGACAATAATTACGACGAGACGGTCTGGTTCCATTTCACGACTCCTGCCAACCCGGGTCTTACCACAATTGACATTTTCAACACGGTGGGAATCAATGCCTGGATGACCATTTACCGGGCCAATAACTTCCCCTCCTGCAATTTCAATGACCTGACCTACATCACGGAGGAGGACGACCTTTTCTCCAACGATGTTTCCCTCAGTATTGCCTGTTTGCCCCCAAACACTACTTATTACATTCAGGTGGATGGCGTGGACGGGATCGGCATTGACGAAGGCACCTTCGACATCCGGGTTACAGACGATGGCAACGCCAACGTTTATGCCCCCAGTGACAGCATTTGTCAGGCCCTTCCCCTGGGTATATGCCCGAGCGGCGGCTCCACGGCTGTGCTTTCCAGCAATAACTTCTGTGCGGGAGAGGAACCCCTCGAACCGCTTGTTTCAGGCCTGCTGGACATTACCCTGGCTGCTTACGACGAAACCGTTTGGTACACGTTTACCACTTCGGCCACGCCCGGCGATATTACCATTTCCTGTTTTAATACCGTGGGAATCTTTGCTTCCATCAATGTGTATTCACCTGGTGCCGGATGTGCCCTGAACGCTTTGACCTACATCAACGGGGCCAATCCCAATATTTTTACGGGTGATGCCAGCGTGGATCTGTTCTGTTTACAACCCAATACGACCTATTATTTCCAGATTGATGGGGATGATGTACTGGGCCAGAACGGAACTTTTGACCTGCAGATAACTGATAATGGCTCTCCCAGCCCGGCGCCCGCCAACGACAGCATTTGCAATGCTGTCTTCATGGGCAATCCCAACGGAAGCTCAGTAGGCCCTGTCAATGGCAATAACATTTGCGCTACGGAATCGCCCGGCGAACCCGGGGTAAACGGCGACGATGAAACGGTTTGGTACAGCTTCGTGGCTCCTACCTCGGGGCAAGTTGAAGTGGATATCAACAGCACCAGCTGGGTGGATATCAATGCTTCGCTTTACCACAGCAACGGCGGAAGCTGCGCCTTCAGCGCATTGAGCCAGGTAGGTTCCAACCACGATGATTTCTTCAGCTTCAGCGTGGATTTCACCGAAGATTGCCTCATTCCCGGCGATACCTACTTTGTGCAGATTGACGGGGGAGATTTCCTGGGTGATATGGGCTATTTCAACATCACCATTCTCGACGACGATCCTTTCTTCACTCCTCCCCCGAACGATGGTTGCGGTGGCGCGGTGAATCTGGCTGTACAAGACGAGTCTTGTCAGGGAACGGGCTTGTGGAACGTATTCAACTACGGCACACCCACGGTTTCGATCAACGATCCTTTCGTGCAGGGTTGCGGCGACAACTGCGGCGACCTTTGGTTCAGCTTCACCATGCCCTCCACGGGCTCAGTTCTGATCGAAGGAAACGACGAATACG
This sequence comes from Bacteroidia bacterium, assembly GCA_020635905.1. GTDB lineage: Bacteria > Bacteroidota > Bacteroidia > J057 > JADKCL01 > JACJYV01. Next base: position 24,676 of record JACJYV010000010.1, on the reverse strand, counting down.
GATTCCTGGGATTGAATAACTCAGCGGTGACCATTGCCGCCTATTCGGGTCCCTGTAATAACCTGACCCCCATTGATTGCGACCAGGGTGGCTGGTTTGGCGATCCGTTCTTTTATGTAAATGGTACCCCGGGTCAAACCTACTATCTTCAGGTATTTGACGACGGCGGCGACGACATCAACGAAGATTTTGGTCTGTGCGTTTCTGACCGCTGCGGACAGGATTCTTGTCAGTATGCACAGGTGATGCAGGCCGGCGTGCCTTACTGTTTCGACACGGACGGAGCTTCGGGTGAATCCACTCCTGCGGATCCGGGCTATGACGAATGTGGGGATGGATCTGATCCCGGAAACTCTGTTTACTTCACTTTCGTCAATAATTGCGCCTATTTCAATATTTCCATTCAGGCACAGATTGGTGGATTCTGTATCCTGGGTGAGCCTACGGACGGACTTTCCTGGGCTCTCTTTCTTGATGCCACCCCCTGTGATAATAATCCTGACGCCCTGGTGGATTGCCAGCAAACGGACATTTGTCTGGGTGGAAACTGGACTTTCAACAAAAGCTATGGCCCCTTCCCTCCCGGCAGCAATTTTGTGATGCAGCTGGATGGATTTGACTTTACGGGTGATGATCAGGGAACCATTATGTGGAATGAAAGTTGCGTACTGGAAATCAATCTGACCCGCTTTGAAGGTTGGAACGAAGGTGCTATCAACCTGCTGGAATGGGAAACCTACGATGGCTGGAATGTGGATGAATTTGTGGTCGAGAAGAGTCTGGATGGCAATAATTTCACTGACATTGGCGTGGTGGAAGGAAGCGAATTCCTGGGCGGCGCCCAGGGAGGATCAGCCTCCAATTCCAACGATTTGTACAAATATCAGTTCCCCGACCAAGCGCCCGTCAACGGACACAACTTCTACCGTCTGCGCAAAATCGACCGCAACGGAGATTACACCTATACTGACGTAATTGACGTTTACCTGAATCTCACCAACCAAAGCGAAATTGTGAGCATTTACCCCAACCCGGCTCAAAGTCAGGTGAATGTGGATGTATTTGCGGGCGAGGACGGGGAATATGTGGTGGAAATTGTGGACCTCTACGGACATGTGCTGATCAAGGGAGCGGAAATGCTCGATCAGGGTCTGAATACCCTGACTTTCAACCTGAATCAGTTCTCTCAGGGGCTATACATCGTGCATTTGCACAACCGCAATAATACCTTCCAGAGTTTTGGGAAATTCACCAAAAACTAAAGGCATTTAATCGAGTAGGAGAAAATAAAAGTTAGCATTTAAACCTGCTTATGGCAAAGGTGCTTACTTTTATTTTCGTCCTCTCACACCACCGGACGTACGGTTCCGTATCACGGCGGTTCCTAAACATTCGCTTTCCAGTAATTCAATTGGTCTTCCATTGACACGAGTTTCAAGGTTTTGAAGTAGGATTTGCGGAAGGCATGGTTCATGTGGCTGGCGCCGGAGTTCCACCAGGGACCGCGTCCATTAAAGGCTGATTGCCTTGCCCGGTCTTCTGGGAGTCCGCGACTCATCAATCCTTCGTAACGGGTCCAGTTTCGTTTCCATTGCCGCCAGATGATTTTCCGTAAATGATGTCTGATCCATTCATCAAGGTCCTGGGCAAAGCGTTTGGTTTGAGCGGCCCGGAAGTAGTTGATCCAGCCCCGTATCAGAGGATTGAGGTCCTCCTCGATGAATCGGCCCAGATTACGCCCTTTCCCTTTTCGCAGTAATTCCTTTACTTTACCCTTGAAGCGTTTGATGGATTTCTTCGCCACCGTGATTCGCCTGAGTTTGTCCGCAAGGAAGGTAAATCCAAGAAAGGACCGTTTCCACGGACGGGCTACGGCGCTCTTGGCTTCATTTACTTTCAGTTTCAGGCGCTTACGGAGCCACTCCGTCAACGACTCTTTCACTCGTTCGCCCGCTCTCGCACTTCGAACATAGATGTTGCAGTCGTCCGCGTACCGGCAGAAGCGATGGCCTCTTTTCTCCAGTTCCTTGTCCAGATCATCCAGCAGGATGTTGGACAGAAGAGGCGATAGAGGGCCACCTTGCGGTACACCTTTACGGCGGACTTCCCGCTTCCCGTTTATCATCACATCGGCTTCAAGGTAGCGACGAATCAATCGCAGGACCGCTTTGTCCTGCACCTTTTTCATCACCTTGCCCATCAGAACGTCGTGAGATACTTCGTCAAAGAACTTTTCCAGATCCATGTCTACCACCCAGTTATATCCTTGCAGGATGTATTGCTGAGATTGCACCACCGCCTGTTCTGCCGATTTGCCAGGACGAAAGCCATAGCTGTGGTCAGAAAAATGCGGATCGAAAAGCGGACTTAGGATCTGGTGCAGACCCTGCTGGATCAGCCGATCTACTACCGTCGGGATACCAAGTTTGCGGGTTCCACCGCTTTCCTTGCGTATTTCGACCTGCAATACTGCTTCAGGGTAGTAGTTGCTTCCAAGCAGGGAGCTTTTTAGAGTTGACCACTGTCTTTGGAGGTAGGGTTCAAGGTCAGTTAGTTCCATCCCGTCACAGCCGGGAGCTCCCTTGTTTGAACATACCTTTTCGAAGGCAAGGGTCATGTTCTCGCGTTCGACCAAACGTTCGATCAATTGATTTACCTCTGGAATTGGTGATTCCCGCTTCGAGGATTGGTTTGACGCACTCATAGGTGACCTCCCAACTTCCGGTCGGTACTACCAAATCCATGAGCCTTACTTATTCCAAAGTAAGTGACTGCTTCTGCTTCCATTTCCTGAATTAGGTCCATATTCCTCTAATCTTTAGGTTCGGCCCTTCGGTTTTGGTCGAAAACCTACTATGGCCTCGGCTGACTTCCCGGTGCATTCACGCCCCTCTTTACTGAGAACCGCGGGTTCAGACAGAACTGCACCTCGGATATCCCCGGGTAAGACGCGTTACTTTCACGCTTATGCCCGCCGCATATACCCAACTGCTTTCCGGACAGGGATAGGGCTTTGACGATATTGGCCGCCTAACCCAGCAGTTTGGCCTATTATGCGATTTCTGTTCGTCGGGCCAGCGATTTGCCTGCGGCTTCCTTCAGATTCCTCCTCTCGAAGGACACCCTTGCCGTCCGGCTAACACTTCCCCCTGACGGGCGTGTTCGGGACTTACACCCTATAGTAACGCGCCATGCCGGGCGCACCAAGAAAAAGGGCCGGGCTAAAACCCGGCTTTTTTTTATTCAGAAATTCTCATTTTCTTTAAGGAAAGACCATCCTATGCAAATATCCCGAGCTGTTTTCCCCCTTATCCTCCTGTTGACCGGGTTGGGAATAATTACCTTTCCCAATTCTGCCCAGGGGCAGCAAAAAGGCAAAGAATTGCAGCCCAAAATCAGACTACTACCCCCGGGAAAGGTCCAAAAAGGTGAAATCGGGACGGTAATTCCTTTCAAGGCTGTAATGGAATACGCCAAAGGGGACACCTTCAAAGGCAGTTTGGAAGCGAATTTGTCTTTGATAGATCCTCCCACCGGGCTGCTGGTTACCTCTTTATCCCTCAAATTCATCCGACCGCGTGACCTGAGAGATACCCTCCACTTTTGGGTCCCCGCGGCACTTCTGCCGCGGGAGGACAAAGACCAGAAGGTGCTGGCCCGCGCCAGTTGGAACAGCGCGGGATATGCCCCTGGCCATGCCGCCACCGAAGATACCTTCCTGCTTCGGGTTCCAGAGCGAAATTGGTATGCAGTTACTTTCGGAAACTTTGAGGTGGCGACCCTTACTGCCAATGGCCGCCGCTGGGACCGCCCCTTCATCTTCGGGGACGGCGTTCCTGAATTTTTCTGGGTGCTCGAATCTCAGGGCACTACCCGCAGGACCTTTCCTTACATTTCAGGGCATAATTACACCTCGAAATACACGGGCTATGTGCGGGCCGTGGAAGGCGACCCCATGGGCATTCAGGTACTGGAGGAGGACGACGTCAAACAGGATTTTGCCGGAAATTATTCATTTCCTGCCCAGAACTCCCGCCTGACCAAAAAGGGCCTGGCCTTCGGCCAGGTGCTGAAATCTGAACTTGAGGTAAAACCAGATGAATGGCCCTTCAACCCCCGTCTGCAGGCCATTTCCTATCGGGATGCCAAAATTAAAGGTGATTCGGTCAATCTGATCTTCGATATCAACCTCAGGGGCATCGCCGACCGGGAAGATTTCAGCCACCAGATTTTTTCGCATTTGTATGGAGAGAAAGGCAGGGTCGCCGCCCGGGTGGTTCCGTGGTACCAAAAAGAAAAATTGCCTGCCCGGGAAAGCTTCAACCTGCCCATGGGATCCAAAGAGCCCAAAATGGTGCTGGAATATCATTTAGCCCGCAACAAGGTCACGGAGCACATGCACCTAGATTTTCATTATGCCATCCGCAAGCACGACGAACCCCAGGTTTGGTGGCTGAAAACTTTCAAAGTGGAAGCTGAAATCACCAATCTCCCCTACCCTGTTCCCCTCTGGGTCTGGCTGGGGGGAGGCAGCATTCTGCTCATCCTGATTGTCTTCCTGATAGGTCGCCTCAGAAAACCAAGGGCAGAATCCTGACCTGATTCAGGCAGGAGTGCAGGAATACTTTTTTCGAATGTACCCGAGATGGTAATTAATGCCCAATGAAGAGCGCAGGTAGCTGCCATTGGAGCGAATATCTGCCTGAGTGATGGGGTTGTTATCCACCTGGTAACTGAGCTGGGTATGAATCACCTCCCGCAAGCCAGGATGCCAGGCTGCAGTCCAGCTAAATGAAATTCCCTTCGGGGTGTTTACCACCAATCCCATACCTGCCTCGGCGGAATTGAAGAATTTTCCATGGGGGTAAACTGTTTTTTCTGTGGCCCGAAAATCAGGGTCATTTTGGGTTGGAAGAAGGGTAAAGTCATTGGTTTTGTACATTCCCGTACCAAATCCTGCCATGTATCCACCCTGGACAAACAGAGCACAATTATCTTTCACGACCGGGATATAATACCTGACCCTCAGCGGAATCTGAACATAGGAAACTGCCGCTGAATGAATGGTAAAAAACGATTGGCCTGTAACCGGATTCTGCAGATCAAACCCACGCACCATTTCCCCCAGGGTAATGCCAGATTGGAATTCGACATGCCTGTCAACCTTATAGCCCAGGGTCATCCCCATATAGGGCATGACGCCAAAGGGCGGAGTTTTCACCATTCCGTTGGGATCATTGCTGCGACTTAGATGGACCCTTGGACCAAATTCCGCTCCCAGGATCAGTTGGGCATGCAGAGGCAGGAAAAGGGAACCCAGGAGGATAACCAGAAATATTTGCTTCGGGATTTTCATTGAATTGCGACGTTGGATTTCAGATCTAAATTAGGCAACTGTCAGACCCAAAGCAGTGCAATAATTTTAGGAGGACCTCCCATCACACTCCAGAACTCAATTCCACAAATGAAAGACTTCGTAGCTCAAACCCACGGTCATGCGAAAGTAATCACCCAGGCTATGGATTCTGGCGTAATAAATGGGTGAGAATCCATTATTATAAGTAATGCGGGATTCGGCCACTTTGGCAAAGCCAAAATAGCGGGAAAAAGTCCAGGTCAGCTGGAAGTGTTTTTTGATTTTGTGGGCCACCCCAAAGCCGAGTTCGGCCAGGGGAAAAACCCTGGCTTTTTGGACAGGGCCCTCATAAATGTAGGATAGTTGAGCATGTCCGGCCTGCTCGATCCTGGAGGGCTCCATCTCGCGTTTGAGATTCAGACTGTTGCCCACCAGGCCAAAAACCGTCCAGCGGTCTTTTTCAATTGGGAAATGAATTTTTGCCCGAACAGGTACCTGAAGGCAGGTTCCAACCCGGTAAATATCAGTGAAGGACTGGAAATTATCGAAAAAAACGGCGTGGTAAGTTTGGCCCATGTAATATTCCTGATAATTGACCCCGGTCTGAATTTCGAGAAATGGAACCAGATAATGGCTTACGGTAAGGCCCCGGGCCATCCCACCCGCAACAGGTCGGGCACTGATGCCGCTGCCGGTGGAACTACTGCGGGCGACGTCCCATTTCATCCCAATTTCGCCCCCCAGCCAGGTCTGGGCCTGAGCCATCATTCCCCAAAAAAGAAAAAACGAGACAAGTGAAGCGTTAAAGGTTCTTTTCATTGAATTAAAGGGTTTGGCTTACAAAACCAATACAAATCCATCCACGAACGGATGTTTCAAATTTCGTATCAATTATTGTGCCAAAAAGGTAGCCGAGGCTCTATAATCGTTCGACCTGCGGGTAAATCCATCCCCCGAAGCCTTGGGATCCATGCGCATTATGACTACAGTATAAGTTTCGCCTGCCTGCAAAGGTTTGGCGGGCCTGTCCTGGTGGTAGTCCTCTGGACCAATACCGTAGGTAATGGGCGACTGCAGGCTGTTTTCTGCTCCCACACCCGTCAGTTCCCACATCAATTCGTCGCCGTAAGTATCCAGATCCTTATCCCCTTTGAATACACGAATTCTGAAAGCAGTTTCAGGCGAAAAGGAAAAAACAGGTACCAGGCCTGGCTGAACTGTGATTTGCGGCACCTGCGACTTGTCGAAAGGGTGGCAGGACTGGCCGATCAACAAGAGGAGAAAGGCAATAAACAGGGGGTGAAATAATCTTTTCATGGGTGAATTGAAAATCTGTGAAAGGTAATTTGCAGAAAAAATCGATTCTCTCTCAATAAAATTTGATTGCTACCTAATCAACCATCAACCAAAAACTACCACAACGGCCAAAGGCCCCACAATGCGGCAACCAACAACAACCAACCAATAACCACCAACCACAACACCAACCACAACTTTACCCGGCAATTCTCAAAAAATCCCCCTATTTTTGCCCCACATTTAAAATTTACGCCCTTATGAGCATTTCGACCAAATACAACCCGGCAGAGATCGAAGGAAAATGGTACCAATTCTGGGAAGAAAACGGCTTTTTCAAATCCGTTCCAGATGACCGCGAGCCCTACACCATCGTCATTCCCCCGCCGAATGTGACCGGAATTCTCCACATGGGCCACATTTTGAATAATACCATCCAGGATATCCTCATTCGCCGCAAGCGCATGGAAGGCTTCAATGCCTGCTGGGTGCCCGGCACTGACCACGCCTCCATCGCCACCGAGGCCAAAGTGGTGAAGCAATTGCGGGACCAGGGCATCAAAAAATCGGACCTGACCCGGGAGGAATTCCTCAAACATGCCTTCGCCTGGAAGGACAAATACGGGGGAATTATTCTGCAACAACTGCGCAAACTCGGCTGCAGCTGCGATTGGGACCGCACCCGTTTTACCATGGACGACGACTATTACGAGTCCGTAATCCGCGTGTTCTGCGACCTGTACGACAAGGGACTGATTTACCGGGGCATCCGCATGGTAAACTGGGATCCTGCAGGTAAAACGGCTCTTTCTGACGAGGAAGTAATTCACAGGGAGGCCGTAGGCAAATTGCACCAGGTTCGCTACCTGATCGAAGGCACCACAGACCAGTACGTGACCATTGCCACCACCCGCCCCGAAACCATTCTGGGCGATACAGCCATTTCCGTTCACCCCAACGACAAACGCTACCAGCACCTCGTTGGCAAAAAAGCCCTCGTTCCCCTGATCAATCGTCCCATTCCTATCATCGCCGACGATTATGTGACCATGGAGTTTGGAACGGGTTGCCTCAAGGTAACGCCTGCCCACGACGTAAACGACTACCAGATCGGGCAACGCCACAACCTGCCCATCATTGACGTGCTTAACGCAGACGGAACCATGTCTGAAGCCGCTCAATTATACATTGGTACGGATCGTTTTGAGTGCCGCAAACTGATTGTCAAAGACCTGGAAGCGGCCGGCCACATCGTCAAAATTGAAGACTATCCTCACTCTGTGGGCCATTCTGAGCGCACAGATGCCGTAATTGAGCCCCGTTTGTCGCTGCAGTGGTGGGTGAGTATGAAAACGCTGGGCGAACCCGCCTACAAAGCGGTCATGGAGGACACCATCAACCTGATTCCTTCCAAATTCAAAAATACCTACCGCCACTGGATGGAAAACATCAAGGACTGGTGTATTTCCCGTCAGCTTTGGTGGGGACAGCAAATTCCCTGTTGGTACCTCGAGAGCGAAAAGGAACTGGACGAAACAGAGCGTCAGTTGTTTGTGGCGCCCACCCCGGAAGAAGCCCTGGAAAAAGCCCGCAAAGCGACCGGAAATGCCAGCCTGGGACTGAGCGACATGTATCAGGATGCCGACGTACTGGACACCTGGTTTTCGAGCTGGCTCTGGCCCTTTCAGGTATTTAAGGGCATCACCAACCCGGGCAACGAGGAACTGAAATATTATTACCCCACCAACGATCTGGTTACGGGGCCGGATATCCTCTTTTTCTGGGTGGCCCGCATGATCATTGCCGGATATGAATACATGGGGGAAAAGCCCTTCACCAATGTTTACCTGACCGGCCTGATCCGTGACCAGAAAGGCCGCAAAATGTCCAAATCGCTGGGAAATTCGCCCGACGCCCTCGACCTGATCGCCCTTTACGGGGCCGACGGGGTACGGGTGGGGATTCTCCTCTCCTCCCCCGCGGGTGGCGACCTCATGTTTGACACGCCTCTGGATGTGGAAAAAGACGGCCTCAGTTCCAAGCTCTGCGAAACGGGCCGCAACTTTGCCAATAAAATCTGGAACGCCCGCAACCTGGTTTCCATGTGGACCCCTGAGGGCGACACCATGAGCAATCTGGAAGAGCGGTCCATCGCCTGGATGCAGGCCCGGGTGCAACAAGCCAATGCCGAGCTGACCCAGCTATTTGAGCAATTCCGCCTGAGTGAAGCCCTCATGCTGCTTTACAAGCTGATCTGGGACGATTTCTGCTCCTGGTTTTTGGAAATGCTCAAGCCGCGGGGCACCTCTCTTTCTGTACCTGCCTACGAAAAGGCCCTGGATCTTTTCGAGCAATTGCTGCAGATGGTTCATCCCTTCATGCCTTTCATTTCTGAGGAAATCTGGCAAAATCTGCGGGAACGCAAGTCTGGCGAAGCCCTGATTCTGGCCCGCAACTCCATCGTTCTGAATGATAATGCAGGAAATGAGACCATTGCCCAAATGGGCCTGATTCACGAAACAATTTCTGCAATCCGGTCACTCAGGCTGGAAAAAGGCATTTCCAATAAAACGCCCATTGAGCTCTTCGTAAATACCACGGAGCCTGAAATTTTCCGCGCCAATCAGGAGATTCTGAGCAAATTCCTCAATCTGGAAAGCCTGGATTTCAGTTCTGAACCCATCAGTGGCGCAGCCACGGTGAGGGTGAAAACCCATGAGTTTTACATTCCTTTGGGTGATTCCATTGACGTGGAGGCCGAAAAAGCCAAAATCCGGGAAGAAATTAAGTATCTGGAAGGATTCCTGGTTTCCGTCATGCGCAAGCTCGACAACGAGAAATTTGTGGCCAATGCCGCTCCCGCCGTGGTTGAAAACGAAAGGCAAAAGAAAGCAGATTCTGAAACGAAACTGAAAATGCTGCAGGAAAACCTGGCCAGTCTGGGTTGATGGATCAATTGCTGCCTCTGGGATTCATTGAAACCCAAAGATTTCCGCGTCAACAAATGTGGGCGAGAGATTTTTGAATTATGAATTTCATTTGCGAAATTTCATCTGCAGGTCCAGGTAAAATATTCCCCTCCTAGCTGGTTATATGGACTCTGTGCCTCTGTGTTTTATCTAATGCATTACAATGGATTTCCCTGAAAAACAGAAATCTGAATTAAAATTGCCCCCTGAACTTGCCCAATTGCGGGAAAAGATTCTGACAGGGTTAAAAATCGCACATGAAAAGTTAATTGCGGACAAAATTGCCAAGGGGGAAACTATTATCATTTCCAGAAACGGCAAAGTAATCGAAATCCCCGCCTCAGAGCTATAATCTACCAAAATGAAAAAACACCTGTTCCTCACCTTCATTCTGATCGGCCTGCTGGCCGTTTCCTGTGCTCCCAAACAGGAACAAAGCCAGGAGATCCCCGCCCTTGCCACCAATGCAGTGTCAACTCCTGCCTCAGATGCCGTTCAGGAAGGCCCCTGGGAAGCCATGGCTGAGGCCTATGAAGGCCTGGATAGCTGGTTTCGCGAAGTGATGGACAACATGAAGTCCCACGAATTCCTGAAAGTGCAGGAAGCCTGCGATGCAGACCATTTCAATGCCCAGGTCACCGAAGGTGGCATGGACGGGGAAACCTACCTGGTTGAGATGTTCAATCTGAGCGAATCCCTGGCCGAGGTGCCTCCCGGCCCCCTTTATACCCGCCTGGAACAAATCCAGGGCTATACCGTGACCGACTTCTACGAAGTAGAGGGAGACGGATTTGACTATACGGTGGACGGTTATTTTGTCACCGCGAAGGGAAAGGCCGATTTCACGGTCAATATCATGCTCATGGCAGGCATTTTCTACCTGATTGCGGCCTATGGCTGAGCTACCCACCGCGGGCTATTCCCAGACTCCCCTGCTCAAAAAACTGGGCATCAAACCGGGCTTTTCTCTGTGTCTGGTGGATGCACCTGATGATTTCCCCAGCCTGCTGGGTCCATTGCCCGAAGGTTGCACTTTGCAAACCTCTCCCCTGCCCAAAGTGGATTTCCTGCATTACTTCTGCGAACAGGATGCCGGGCTGTCAGCCCGGCTCGAAGAGCTGATGCAATGCATTCAGCGGGACGGCATGATCTGGATTTCCTGGCCCAAGGGCCGTTCCAAAGTTCCCGGGGCCCTCACCGAGGACAAAGTCCGCGACGCTGCCCTGCCCCTCGGCCTGGTGGACATCAAAGTCTGCGCCATCGACGCCAAATGGTCGGGCCTCAAACTGGTGATCCGCAAGGAATTGAGGTAAATCGCCTGATTTTCAAGGATAAATATACACCGTCGTCTTTTTCCTGGCCGTATTCCCATTCGAATCCACGGCTTGCACAATCAGTTCGTACTCGCCAGGCTGGGATTGGGCAGAAATAATCAACAATTTGCCTTCCAAGCCCACCTGGTCCAGATTCCAGCCAGTATCTGCATTGCCAGACAGCGCAAAAACCTCATCATAAATGCTCAAAACCCCCAGCTTTTCCTGCAGGGAAATTTCCACCTCCTCCAAATCCACGTCGTCGGCCAGGGTGCCAAAAAACTGAATCGTATCCCCCACCTGGTAGTACAACACCGTATCCATGCGGGGCACGGCAACGCTGAACTGAGGGCCATTGAGATTGACCAGCCAAAAGCTGACCACGGCAGGCTGACTGGCATTCCCTGCTTTATCCTTCACCTGCACATTGCAATGATAGGGCCCGCCTGTGTAATCCCCGTCAGCCACCAAAATCTGGTTGTCAACTGCCGTTTTTCCAGCCAGAGAATAGGTTTCCTCCAGTGACCAGGGAGCGGGCGGCTGCACATTCTGACCAAGGGCGTCGAAGTTGTGCTGAATTTCCAGGGTGTATTCCTCCAGATTTTTGTTGTCAGAGAAACTTCCCCCAACGGCAAACGGAGTTTGAGTGGTTACCTCAATATCAGTTTGCATTTGGTTCATAACCCAGCTTTCCAGCACGGGAGCGGTTACATCTTCCTGCTTGCAGGAAACGGCGGCCATCAGCAACAGGCATAGGAAAAAGAGGTTTCGATCAGTCATGCATCAAGTATAACCATATTCCAAAACTGAAAAAAGCTAATTTCCAGCAAGAATCATTCCATTTATTAGCGTTCGAACTGCCCCACTTCGAGCACATCTTCGGGCAGGCCCGACCAGGAATTTTCGGCCAGTGGGCCAGCCGCTGCCGTGACTTCCACCGGAATGCCGGTCAGATGCACCATGCCCGAGACCTTCTCGACATGTTCCGGGCCATCCGCGGCCAGGATATTGACATTTACGCCCTGGGTTGCCCGCGCCACCTGCATGTGGGTGCTCTGGTGACCCCAGCCGTGAGGCAAGGCCACCGTGCCAGGCATGAGATCGGTCAGCAGTTTCACCGGCAGGCGCACCTTGCCGGTGGCCGAGGCCACGTCCACCAGTTGCTTATCGGCCAGGCCGAGGCGGTCGGCATCCAGGGGATGCATGTAGAGGTAATTGGTAAAACGTTCCCCCGACACAAACTCGTCGATATTATGGGTCCAGGAGTTGTGGGTGGTCACCGCCCTTTTGGTAATCAGTTTGAGTTGCCCGGCGGTGGATTTTTCCCAGGCAAAATCCTGTTCGAGTTTTGCAGCCTGTTGGATCAGAGCTTCAGGCGACAAATTCACTTTCCCGTCCTCCGTCAACACCCGCTTACCCAGAAAACTTCCGGGCTGGTGCTCGCCCAGCAGCCGCCCATGTTTGGATTTCAACAGTTTGCTGAACGATCCCTGACGACTGACCCGCAGTAAAGCACTCAGAATCCACTTTTGAGGCAATCCGGGTTGCTCACCCGGTTTCTTTTTGCGGCTGGCATTCCAGCGACCCAATTCGAGCAGCTTTTGAGCAATACCCGAGCCCAGCATATTCACCCCGGCCGCTTTGCAAATGTCCAGATAAATGGTGGCCTCGTCGCGGACCTCACCCGGAGGTGGCAATATGGCCTCCGTGCCCTGCAAATAGGGTTTGGTCTGCAGGCCCAGCATGAGGGGAAAGATGAAGGGCAGATCGGGACGCTCCAGCGGAGAGGTGCAGGGCAGCATATAATGCCCCACCGTGCCCGTTTCATTGGGATAAATATCCAGTGTGACCAGCAAATCCAGATTTTGAAAGGCTTCCCGCAGGCGGTTGGCATTGGCCATGGTAATGAGGGGATTGCCTCCCGTGACAAAGAGAGCCCGGATTTTGCCCTTGCCTTCAGTCAGGATTTCGTCGGCCAGGATGCCCCCGGGAAAGGCATCGTTCACCTTGCCCAGATTGCCCACCCGGCTTCGGTCCTGCTTGACCAGCAAGCCGTTTTTCTTGCCAAACTTGGGGAAATCAATCACTCCCCGGCTGACCAGAGAGCCCCCGGCTTTATCCAGATTGCCACTCAGGGCATTAATGCATTCCTTCACCCAGAAAGCGAGTGAGCCGTTGGCACCCATGTTGACTCCCGTGGAAGAGTAAATCGAGGCGGATTTGGCATTCATATAGGCATGCACCATTTCCCGCAGGGTATCAGCTGGCACCTGGGTGACCTCCTCCGTGCGCTCCGCCGGCCACTGCCGGGCCAGTTCGAGGATGGGCTGGGCCCCTTTCATGTGCTCTTCCCAACCCGGCCTGATGCCGCCTGCTTTTTCCAGTTCGTGCAGGAAACTGAGAAAGAAAAACACGTCTGTATTGGGGCGGATAAACACATGCTGACCCGCCACTTTGGCCGTCTCCGTCTTGCGGGGATCCAGCACAAAGACCTTCCCTCCTCTCCTTTCCATTTCTTTGAGGTGAGCAATGGGATTGGGCACCTGCAAAAAGCTCCATTTGGAAACTACAGGATTGGCACCCGCGATGATGAGGCAATCCGTATTCTTCAGGTCGGGAAAGGTGAGCAAGAAGGGAAAGCCGTACATGAGGTTTGAAACGGCAAATTTATTGCTGCAATCCTGAGAGGCCGAGGCAAACATGGTCCCCGAGCCCACTGCATCCATAAATCCCTGGGCGAAGACCGGGTGAAGGGCTCCCAGGCCTGCCGCGGTGCCTACATACATGGCAATGGCGTCCGGGCCGTGCTCCTTGCGGATCTGTGCCACTTTGGCCCCGATTTCCTGCATACTTTGTTCCCAGGAAATGCGGTTCCAGTCCTTGCCCGTGCGCTTCATGGGGTACAAAAGGCGGTCGGGAGAGGCAAACATCTTGTGCTGCTTCAGTCCTTTGGGACAGGCAAATCCACGGGTGGCCACATGGTTGGGATCGGGCAGGATGGATTCGATCTGATCTCCCCGAAGGGTGACTTCGAGTCCGCAAAGGGATTCACAAATTCTGCAAAAGGTGGTTTCCTTTCGCAATTCCTGAGCTGGGGTATTGCTGTTCAATGTTTCCGATTTTGTTGGATTGAATTTAACGCCTGAGGCCCGGATTCGCAAGGAAAAGGAGGAGGTCCGTCGGGTTGGATACAAAAAAGGCGGGCTTGCGCCCGCCTCATTTTCCGCCCTGAAAACAGTTTCAGGAAAGGATTGCAGCATCAAATTACTTTCTCAGTGCCTGTCTGTTGGATTGGATATTTCGACTGAAAAACCGGCTGCTGCATTTCGGATAATTCAGGGGGTTCGGTTAAATTCTCTTCAAAATCAGGCCTTGTACAAATTGATCCCCAGCCCCACCGACCAGTAGAATCCATCCAGGGGATACAGGCCAAATTCCACTTTGGGGAACATGTAGTTGAGCACGTTTTTCATGCCCGGCAGTTTGCCCGTGGCCCCGATCCGGAAACCAATGGGGGTGCGGTTATTGCGTTGGGGAGTGGAAACCGTAGCCAGTGGGTAAACCATGATATCGGCATACATTTTCATGTATTCAGCCGAAAGGGCCACTTTGTCGCTCAGTTCAGTGACCACATGGGCCCGGCGGGTAACCTCCACCCCGAGGTAAACCCCTCCCACCGTCTGGGCGCCCAGGGTGTAATTGCCGTCGTTCATGGGGCGGTAAGTGGATCGCCTGAACATCAGACCGGCCCTGGCCCAGGTGCGAAATTCCTTTTTGGCCATCACTTCGATATAATTATAGCCAATCGCATCCACCGTACCCAGCCACTGACCGTCGTCCGTGACCACATCGGCCTTGGTTTTGAAGGTCTTGAGTGGAACTTTGATGGGTTGTTCCTTGATTTTGGATTTGAGGGAAATCACACCCCCGCCTTCCAGGTGAAAGGGCAGTTTGACAAACTGGGTTTTCTTGCCCGTGTAAAAGAGGGTGGCTTTGCCCTCGAAGCCCATTTTGTCCAGGGGCTTGAGCTCAAACTGAGCCGTGGCACCCAGTCCGGGCACCCCTTTATGCCATTTCAACTGGTTTGACATACTTCCTTCATAGTCGAAATAGAGCAGGTCCACGTAGGTGGTGGGCACCCGGGTAGGATCGTTGAGCAGGATGCGGTAGGGCACGGATTCCTGGGCCGTCAGCCGGGCGGGAAGGCTCAGCAGGAGGAAAAGGATGGCGCATGGCAATAACTGCCAGCCCCTGCGAAGGGTAGTTGAATTATTCATTTTGATGCTGAATTAAATTATAAAGTAAAGTTAGGCCCGGAAATGCCCCCCTTCAATACGGCATTTGCCGCATTTTCAGATCAGTTTGTGCTGGTTGGCCTTCTGAATGGCTTCTGCCTTGTTATGGACCTGCAATTTGCGGTAGATATTCTCGATGTGCTTGCGTACCGTTTTGGGACTGATGATCAGGTTGTCTGCGATCTGGTTGTAATTGAGCCCCGCCACCAGTTGTTCCAGAATGCCGGTCTCCCGCTCAGACAAGCCGAAATCCTCCGCTGGAGGTGCACTGGCCCGCTGTGGCTCCCGCAGCAAACGAAGGGCTCGCGCCGCAATGGTGGCCGACATGGGGGCGCCCCCTTCCAGAATCATGCGGATGCCTTCCTCCAGTTTGGCCATGGGCTCATCCTTGAGCAGGTACCCGTCGGCCCCGGCCAGAATGGACTGGAAGATGTTTTCCTCGTCGTCGAAGACGGTGAGCATGATCACCTTGATGTGGGGATACAGCTTCCTGACCCGGGCCGTGGCCTCGATTCCGTTCATTTCGGGCATTTCAATGTCCATCAGGATCACCGCGGGATGCACATTTTGCTCCAGCTTTTGCAGCAGGTCGCGCCCGTTGAGGGCATGGAAATGCAATTCCATTCCTGCAAACAGGGCAATTTTGGTAGCCAGTGAACGGGCCAGAAAGGCATTATCCTCGGCCAGACCAACACGGATTTTCATGGGATCGGGAATTTGGGTCAATCATTTCCTCAAATTACGGAAGGATTGGGAGGAATGGAAATACGGCATTTGGCGGATTTGTGGGGCAAGGGCAATGTGCTTTTGCAAATGAGTTTTTATTTAAACACAGAGGCACAGAGTCAGTGTTTGTGGCCAGGAGATTTTTTGCAAAGCTATCCTATAACTAAGGTAGAATTTTCCTATTCAGTCTTACATATTAGGGGTTCAAATTCTTTGAACCAGAAAGAAAAAACCTCTTAACCACAATGCAAAAACCTCTTAACCATTGCAATTTACTCTGTGCCTCTGTGTTAAAAAACTCATCAATCACTCCGTGTTAAAAAAACCATCATTCACCCGCAGGGAAGGCATATTCCACCCTGACCCTCGTACCCTCCCCGGGGGCAGAATCAATCCTCAGGTGAGCGCCCAGGCTGGCGGCCCGCTGGCGCAGGTTCGCCAACCCAAAGCCTTCCCCCTGCAGATTATCGGGATCAAATCCCTTACCATCGTCCGAGACGAGCAGCTGCAATTG
Organism: Bacteroidia bacterium; assembly: GCA_020635905.1. Taxonomy (GTDB): domain Bacteria; phylum Bacteroidota; class Bacteroidia; order J057; family JADKCL01; genus JACJYV01. Next base: position 8,207 of record JACJYV010000010.1, on the reverse strand, counting down.
CTCCGCGGTGGAGCTGATCTCCACCAGTACCTTATTTGCCGCCGCATGGCGGGCGGCATTTTGCAGGGCCTCCTGCAGGATGCGCAGCAGGTTGATGGCCACCGTGGACCCAAGTTCGGGATTGACCGTCACCTGTTCCTTCAGTTCGACCTGCAGGGAAGTGGCGGCGGAGACTTTCTGGGCCAGATCGCCCGCCTTGGTGATGAGGTCGCGCAGGGTCACATCCTGGTGCAGGGCCCAGATGGTGTGCCGCAGGTCGCCGATCGCATTGCGGGCAAAACCCGACAGATCTTCCAGCTTTTCCCGGGTATCCGCGTCCTGCTCCACATAGTGCAGGTTATCCAGGGATGAGATCAGAAAGGTGATCTGAGAGCCGATGTTGTCGTGGAGTTCGCGGCTGATGCGCAGCTTTTCCTCGCTCAGGGCCCGTTCGCGCCGGGCTTCCTCCAGAGATTGCTGCAATAATAGCTGCTCCTGGGCCCGCCGCCGCAGATTTCGCTGGTAGAGAAAGATCACCAGGCCCACCAGGGCCAGTCCTGCGGCCAGCGAAACGAGGATCCCGATCAGTTGATTCCCCTTGCTGATGGCCAGTTCCTGGTCGGCGATGCGGGCCTGGTTGCGGGCCAGTTCCACCTCCTGCTCGGCGATTTCCTTCTCCTTCTTTTCCGTCTCAAACTTCACCTCCATCTCGGCCACCGCCTTTTGCTTTTCCTGGTTGAGCAGGCTGTCTGAAGTAAGCTGGTACTGTTGCAGCCAGGCGAAGGCGCCCTTCAGGTCCCCTTTTTGCTCGGAAGCCCGGTACAACACGCGAAAGTCACGCTTTTGCAGGCCCAGGTCCTCCACCTCGCGGGCCGCCTCCAGCGCCGCCTTGCCCTGGGTGAGGGCCTTGCCATACTCCCTGCGCAGCAGGTACTGTTCGGCCAGACCGGTGCTGGCCAGGGCCTCTCCCCTTCCGTAGCCGATCTCACGTGAGTCTTGCAGGGCCAGCCCGAAAAAGTAAAGGGCCGAGTCGGGCCAGGTTTTCTCGTAGAGTCCCGCCCGGTTGACGTTGAGAGAGATCAGCCCCATGCGATTGTCGTATTTCAGGAAAATTCCCTCCGCCCGGCGGAACCAGTGTCGGGCCGAATCGGGCTGGTGCAGGTCGCGGTAGAGCACCCCCAGGTTGGAGTACACCGAAGCCGCCGGACCTTCGGCTCCCAGCATTTCGTAATAGCGGATAGAGCGCAGATAATCGGCCACGGCCTGCTTTTCCTCCCCCAGATTCCAGTGCAGTCCACCCACCCCCGAGTAGGCATGACCCAGCCCGAGGGTATCGTGCGAATCCTCAAAGATCCGGATGGCGTCCAGGTAGCTTTGCAAAGATTCCTCGTAGCGGCCCTGGTACTGGTAGTTGATGGCCAGGTTCATGAGGGTCTTCTTCTCGACCGAAGGAATGTGGTTTGCCCGGCAAAAATCCAGGGAAAGTTGATAATAGTGGAAAGAGCTGTCGAAGGTGCCCACCGCGCCAAAAACAATGCCCTGCATATTGAGGGCCCAGGCCTGGTTTTCCAGATCGTGGGCCTCCACCGCCAGCCGGGAAATTTCCTTGCTTTGGGCAATGGCCAGGGTAGGATCAGATTGCCAACCCGCGGTGATCTGCTGCTTGAGGCTGTCGATGGACTGGGCCGGGGCGGAAATGGGGAAAAAAATGGCCGCAAGGAAGACAGTGAGAAGGAGGGTAAGGGACAGGCGGGGTGCTGGCTTCATGCAACCTAAGGTAGGATTTTTTGGGGGAAGATGGTAGGGGGTGGGATTGGCAGCAATAAAAAAAGCCCGCCTCCTTCCGGAAGCGGGCTTGTTCAATCGAATCCCGCAAAACGGGATGCAGCAGGCTGGTTCAGGCGTCTTCGGCCGGGGCATCGTCCAGCGGATCCTCTGCGGGGAGGGCATCGGGATCAATCGGTCGCCCGTACCTGTCGAAGAAGCGGTCGAGATCTTTCACGATGGTGTCCGCGCCCGGGATGCCCATTTCCACCGACTTGCGGGCGATCGAGTGGTAGGCCCGCCCGATCTTGTAGAGGTAGGCCCCCAGGATCAGGTCGGTGTCGTCGATCGATTCCAGCAGGGTCCGCATCAGGGTCAGCAGTTCATCGAAAAACTCCATCATCTCATAGCGGCGGTTGACCGTGGCCAGCGGCGCAAAATTGGGCAAAAACTCGTCCCGCTGATTGGAGAGGGTTTTCACCCGCTTCACAAACGGAGTACGTGACATGCCGATACTGGCGATCTTTTTGCGTTCCGCGTTGCTCAACTGCATCAGGAAGGGAAGCTGAGCGTTCAGGAGCTTGAGGGATTTCAGGATATTATTGCGCGTAGTGGCGTCAATATACCCTTCGAACATTATATTCATGATGAATTAAATTAAAATTAAAAAATTAACAGAACTAAAAGCGTTGGCAAGTGGGAGGTTTGAATGGTCATGTAATCATAGGTTTACAAATTAAAGGTTGCACAAGACCTGCCGCAGCAGGCATCAAAGATCCTCCGGAGAGGTTGTCCGGGTCGCGATTCCGGACGCATCAAATGATGTTACCAAGTAAATACACCTGTCAATAAAAAGTTGCCACCATTTTATAAGCGGTCGTTTTCGGAAGGTAAACGGTCACTTTTTTTTCGAAACCGCTTAAATGGCCGAATTTCGCATCCAACATTTCTGGACACTTGTTCCAAAAAACACCTCTTTTTGACTATATTTGGTCTGGATCCACCCCGGATCCACTCTATTGACCTGAATGAAAACCATGAAAGTATCTACCAAAACCAAAATTCTGGAGGGCGCCCGCGAAAAATTCAACCAAAAGGGTTACTACCGGGTCACGATTCGTGCCCTGGCCCACCACCTGGGCATGCAGGTGAGCAACATCACCTACCATTTCCCCACCCAGGACAAGCTGCTGCGTGCCCTGCTCGACCAGCTCTTTGACCAACTCCGCGAGGAACTCGCCTGGCTCAAGCAAAAAGAACCTCCCTCCCTGTATGATTTTTGGGTGGAAATGAAAAAATACCGGGCCATCCGCTGGCGATACCGCTTCTTCTGGATGGAAATCATCCAGATTCTCCTGGCCGCCCCCAAAAATTCTTCCTTTTGGAATGTTTACCAGATCGAAAAAGCAGAAGCCCTCGAAGCCCTGGTCCTGCACTGGAAGAATCAGGCCGCCCCGGCCGACCGGTTGCACATGGCCGCCCTCGTACCCCAAAAGATGGCCCGCCTGATCGCCCTCTTCGACGATGTCCTCCCCGCCCAGGTCAATATTCAGCTCCCTCCCGAAGAATCCCTGGCCGAAGCCCACGGGCTATTTGCCGCGCTGTTGCTGCCGTGCATGGGAGCCGAAGATCGGGAAAGGTATGGGGAGTGGGATGTGGGGGGCGATGAAGGTGGGACTGGGGGAATGGAAGAGGGAGAAAAGATGTAATTTGGGATTATGAATGTGCCGGGAATTTGGAGATTGGGGGATACCAAAGGTAGCCCAATGCAACCCTTAATGTAGCTGTGAGTTTTCTGCGACAAGTAGGGCCGTTTTTTACGGGAAGTTTGAGGGTAATTTCCTGATTTTCGGGAGGCAGTCAAAAAGTAGCAAGAGACAAGCCTGCCTGAAGGCAAATTATTGTCTTAACCTATTTTCAATTAACTTTGCCGAAAGGAAAGTACTTCCTGCCAAAACCTAAAGAGCAATAGTATGACGATCAAAGACCTTCTTTCCCGCATCAATGACCAGGGCCGTGAGGTAAAGGTAGCCCTTACCCATAGCAATGGCAACCTGCAGATTAATGTAGGCCGATCCTTCAACCCTCAACCAGAGTATTATGAATTCGAGCTGCATGAGGACTATGATGAAGTATGGCACCGCCAGCTTCAAACCGAGCCAGACCACGTTTTTATTTATGCATACGGCGTGGTATTAGCCAAAATGAGCCGGGAGGTGTATGAGATGGTGATGGGGTAAGCCAGTAGATGAACTGGCTGAACCCCTTAGGAAATAGTTTTGTAGAAAACCTGAAATCACTTACAACGATTGTTGAACAAATTGAAGGTTTCTTCATTCTTAAAATGAACTCAAATGTGGGACTTCCTTCCCAACTCAATTTAATAATAGTTAGAAGTAGGGGGCAAACCTGGCCATGACAAAAAATGGAAAAATCAACTATTAAGGAACTTCATCCAAAAATTCAAATAACCAACCTGCAATGTTAATATTTCTTGAATATAAAATATTACTGCCATGATAGAAGAAAAAATTGATGTTTTTTATTCCTGGCAATCGGACACGGATAAAAAATTTAATAGGTCCGCAATTAAAGATTGCCTTTTTAAAGGATTAAAGGCCCTCCAAAAGGAGGAAAACATCACGGAGCCTATTAGATTTAGCCACGATACACTAGGTGTTCCTGGAAGCCCGGGTATCGACGAAACAATTTTCAAGAAAATTGACTGCTCAAATATATTTGTCTGCGATGTTTCAATTATCAATAGTCAAAATGAAGCCGAGGGGGCAAGGCTGGTGCCAAATCCTAATGTAATGATAGAGTTAGGTTATGCTGTAAGTAAACTTGGATGGTCAAGAGTCCTTTGCGTTTTCAATAAAGTTTACGGAAAAATTGAAGATTTACCATTTGATTTAAGGCAACATCGGATAATTACCTTTGATTCCAGTAAAGATGATTTCAAGAAAGAATTGATTGATGTTCTTAAAAAAGCAATTAATTCCATTATTATTAACTATGATTCAATCATTCAGGAGTTCAACCAAAATGATTGGAAGAAGCATGATCAGGCAAAATTCGAAGAGAGTGAAAGAATAATAAAAGGAGATAAATTAATTGATTTTGTTGGATATGTTGGGGACAATTGTCGTTACGAAAAAGTGGGAATGGACCGTCTGAGGAATTATTTAAGCTTTTTGGAAAAAGACGAAAATCAATTTCTCATTTCTAAAATCAGTACCTTGAGCAAGGGGCTAATAGAGTCACTCAATGATTTTGTTCATACCTGTGCAGCGAATTTATTCAGTTTTAACTTTACCCGACCAAATAAAGATACTGGTAATATCATTGAGATTGATCAAATGCGGCTTAGGAAATACGAAGAGACAGGGATGAAAATGTCAGAGGAAGAGTTCGATAATATGATATTTAATAATCGTAGAGAAATTGGTGAGAAGGCAGACAAAGCAATTGAATCTTATAAGTTGTATAGGCAAGGTATTAAACAAAACTTATTGATATAATTAATTCTGAACTTGCCTGAATACTTATATGACTAAACTTTTTATACAATGGTCATCCCCCCTTTTTAATCCAAAACTATTAACTAAAAAAAGCCTCCCCTTCCGGGGAGGCCATCAAAATCCGCCAAAACGCCAGGCCGTGGCCCGGCTCCATTATTTCGTAACCGTATGATTGCAGTATGCATTCTCTCCGCCTGGTGAGGCTACTTTCCGGCAGGTACACCCTCCACCGGTGGCAAAAGCACACAGAGAACAATTGTGCCCGCTGCAACTTTCGCCCATGTTTACCAGTTTGAGGGCCTTGCCTCCGCCCTGCCCTTCGCTTACTTTGCATTCTGCCCGGAATATCACCGCATTCCCGTCCTGATCGGTTCCTTCGCCCTCCACAAAAGATTGGTGGGTTTCCGCATCCTCGGTAAAGGTGTACTTGCCCTTGTTTTGCAGGGGCTGAGCAACAAAGATCTGATCAAACCGGGCCGAAAGCTCACTGGCCACCGGACTCAAATCATTGAGATCGCTCACCTGAATGCCGTCTGCGGCTTGCTGGCAACCGGCTGCAAACAGCAACAGTACCGCCATGAGGGTAAAAACTGATTTTTTCATAATAGAAGAATTCAGTGTTGTTAAATGATGGTCAGAAAAAAATCACTCAAACCAGCCGGTAAAGCATCCCAGGCTTCGGAATCTTCCTGGCCTCTGATTGCCTCAATAATGCCCAAATGCAATGAATAGAAATCAAAGATAGAAAATTCCGGCCAATCGCCCGGAAAAATCTTGCCCGACAAAATAATTATATACTTCCCGGAAAGGAATAATTGAATGCCCCTTCCCTATTCGCTTAGCCCCCCCAACAAATTCATTTCCCCATCCAACCAAAAATCCCGATATTTAGGAGTATAAATTGCAATCACTCCTTCATGAAAAAGACATTTTTCCTGTTTTCCTTTTTGCTCCTGCTGGGTGCAGGCCTCAGCGCCCAGACCACAACCACCACCGGTTCAGTGAGCGGACCAACCCAGGTACAGGCCCCGCCGCCCAGCATCCCGATCTCGTATGTGTATCGGGTGCTGTACGAGGCCCAGGTGCCGCTGAATACGCCTTTTCCGGTACTGCTGAACGAATATTACAACAAAAACTGCAAAGTATCCTGCATTGCCATTTACCCTAATGGAGATATGAGTTTCAGGGTGGAATATGGCGGAGGGGCAGTTATTGTAACAGTAGACGGCGGCGCTTGAGGCCTACTCGCCAAAACCTAATTTTCCCTCTACCCAGCCAAGAATATCAAAATAGTTGAAGAGGTAAGAATCGGTTGCCTCCTGGTCCTTCAAGTCTATAATTCTTCCTTTTAGTTTCTTCAATTCATTGGATAAGAGCCCTTTGTCTTGATTATCCATTGCGTTTTTGAGAAACTTGAAGATTATTGCCTCCAAAGCCGTGAACCCACCCCTTGTTTGTAGAAACCTTTTTGAAGGTCGCTCATATACCTGCCAAAGATCGATGTCGTTCATTTCAAAAATGGTAAGGCCAATTAATATCCTTGCCATACATTGAAATTCGATTCCAATACTTGGCCTCAAATCATTTATGATATTTCTGAAATAACTAATGCATTTTTGATACCTGCCGAGTTTAAAATACCCCACACCTATCCAATATTCATATTCAAGTTTGCGATATTCATCAAACCTTGCTTTGTTCCTTGAATAATGTTCTTCACAACCTGCAATTGTCCAATCCCCAAGCTCAACCCTACTTTTTTCATTTGAAAACGACAAGGCTAATAAATTGTACCAGTCCTGCGCAATAAACCTATGATATTGATTGTCCCCACCCTCCATAGAAAGGTCTTTCAGGAAAAATCCTGCCCTTGCCAAATTTCCAAAATGAAATTCATAAAAGACTCTCCTCATTAGTCTTGATGCATAATCTGGAAAGAATTCTTCTTTGATAAATTCAGAATCCGAGTACAGAAAGATAAGTTCACTATTGGCAGTTTGAGCTATAGAATAATTTCTTAAATAATGGTTGGATGAAGCCTCCAGAGCTAATTGGACTCTTCGAGCTCTTACACACAAAGGCCCAGAAGTAATTTTTGAATCGTTTATTACCTTATTTAGTAACTCTTTTGGGAAGCCTCCACCTTTAGTTTGATACCTCTTAAATAACAAGTAGGATGAATCCAGCAATAGATTTAATTTTTGAACTGTATCAAGATTATGGGCATAATGGGTAAACTCCTCCGCTAATTCGTTTAACTTATTCTCAAGCAGTTCGGGGGGTAGTGAGTGGTAGGCTAATTTTCTTTCCAGGTGGTTTATGGTTTGAAGATCAGTAAAATACTCCTTTTCCAAAGCAAAGCTTTTTGCCTTATTTAAAAGCCCCTTTGATAAATTGATCTGATTTCGCCCAAGTAAAAACTCTGCTTGCTCAATCATGAAGCCTACATCTTCTCGCTTTCTCCTTTTTTGTGCTAACAGAGCCCATAAAATCTCGTTGATTAATTGTTTTTTGGCATGGGAGAAATTGTTCAGCAAGGGATCGTCCCTAAATGAAGATTTAATTTCCTCCTCATCATGCTCGGGCTGCGAGTTAATAATCTTAAAAATCTTAAGTAGCTTTCCGTTTTTATTATCCCGCCTAAGAAGTTTGAAAACAACTTCTTTCTCGCTTGGATTAAGCGATTTAACCAAATTAAACAAATTATCATCAGCGGTTCTCATGTTTGCAAATAATCCAGTTACTAAATTTATCGAATATCCCTGTAAGTTAAAATAGCTTCAATTTTGGTTTTTTAAGTTTCTTTCCATTCCCCAACTTTACTCCCGGAGACAGGCCCCATTCCAGGGGCAACCCGGTCCGGTAGCAGGACCACAACACCATCAACCAATGTTAAGATATCGTACCGAAGAGATTCGGTACTGGCGGGGTAGGAGGCATGAC
>JACJYV010000001.1 GCA_020635905.1 Bacteroidia bacterium | reverse complement strand
GTCTTTCAGGCACTTTGGTCAGAAGTGCAATAATTCAAAACTTGTCCTGGAGCATTCAGAAAATTACTGACACCAAAATTTCATCCTTGGAATATTTCTTTTTGGACTGCATTTTAGGTTTGCGATTATTTAACTTTAGATCATCGAGGAAGGGATTACTCTTTTTCCTGAAGAATCACTTATTCTTGCACATGCAAATGTCGAATCATTTAAACCTGATTAATGGAATAAGGATTGCTATCCTATCTTATTTATGTGCCTTGTTTTCAATTAACCTTCCTGCTCAGGGCAAGCACCCCTACCTCCAGTTTAAAAACCTTTCCCAAATACAGGTGACATGCATGCTCATGGGCGATAATAATGAACTTTGGATTGGGACCAAGGATGGGATCAATAAATTCAACATCAAAACCCACAAAATTGAAAATTTCGAGCAAAATCCAAATTTAAGGCTGGGACATGTTTTTGACATTGAGAGGGATAGAAATGGTGAAATTTGGTACTTGAATTCTGAGGGTGTTTTTAATATGAAGGGGCAATCCTGGCCTAATTCGAAAAAGGGTAACGGTCCCCGGTTTTCCGTTTATTTTGTATTTGACCATAAGAATCAAATGATTTGGCTCAATGAAAAACGGGAAATCATTGTACAAACGACAACTGGGGATGAAGTTAATATTAATACATTTTATCCGTTTTTAAGTCCCTCTGGGTACCAGGACAACCCCTTTTGGGATCCTGAAATGGAGGCTTTGGTAATCAGAAATGAACAGGGAAAGGTTTACTTTTTAGGGGAAAAAATAGACTCCCTGTTTATTAACGTCGAGGAGAAAATCGAACACTTTTTCAAGGGGGAAGATGGAAATTTCTATTTTCTGACCTCTAAGGGAATTTTCGAGGTGGCAGGACAAGGGAATAACCCAGAACGCTACCGTTTTGATCATAGCAACCATCTTAATCCTAATAAAGACCCATTTATCCTCTATAAGGTTGATTCAAAAGGAAATATCTATTTCACTGAGAATTGGAAACTGAAAAGAATTGAAGGATCGAAAATTATTGATTACGGCAATTCTTTTCTTCTCCCGACCTCTTTTGCCATGGGCTCCAATAATGAAGTGTTTTGGGGGACTGAGGAAGGCTTAATTGTTTATCCAGGGGAGAAATTCACCTATTGGGGAAAGAATGAGAACGTAATAAATCCCTGGTCAATTTCCACTACAAAAGAAGGTTATTTGTTTTATTCTGGCTATGGAACCGGGTTATTTAGATTTGATCCATCCAAAGATTCTTTTACCAGGGAGCTAAACTTCGAACAAGCCCTGGTTCAAAAGGGGGTCCCAATCGGGTTTTTGCCTTGGTTTTACATGGGTGCAATAAGGGACCACTGGGGAAGAATGGTATTTCCAATGATCGGCCCGGGGATTGTTGTTTCAGACGGAAAATCTATTGATTTAGTGGGCTCCCTGGACACCCTAAATACTTATGCTCCTTTTGCAATTTATGATGACAGCCCGAACCATCGTTATCTGGTTGGTTCAAATAATTTGATAGTGATTGATTACGAGAATGGAAAACATTATCCAATTCTTTTTGACTCCACTTTTTTTCCATCATCTAACATCCTGGCCATTGAAAAAGATAAAAAAGGCAGGTTTTGGCTTGGGGGAAGAAAGCAACTTGCAATTTGGGATGGGAAGGATTTCCAGCATGTTGACTATCCTGGGGGAGGGTTAGCCCTTCATTGCGACTTCAAGGGGAATATGTGGTCTTCAGGCATTCCTGGTGGGCTTTGGGTTCATGATTTGGATAATAATCAACGCCACAAAGTTCTGGAGGTGCCATTGAACAGATCGGTTGATTTTCTCCAAAGTATTGATACTACCTATCTATTGATGGGCGCAGTTGATGGCCTTTATGTACTCAATCTTTCCCATTTTTATAAAACGGGAAAGGCTTACGCAGCGAAATTTGATGAGTCCTCTGGCCTGGTAGGCAACGAATGCGGTCAAAATGGTATTCATAAATCAGATAATGGCATCTTTTATTTTACCACCAATGATGCCATCATGAGGCTGGATTCAAGGAAGTTTAAAGAGGAGCTTGGATACCCTTATGATACGGTTAGCCTGCGGATTCGAAAGGCAACTGAAATTTCAGGAAGCTCCTCGCTGGACCTTCGGGATTTCAAGAGAAATTCATTTCATTACTTTCAAAACAGCTTTCAGGTTACATTCGACTCTTTGCCCTTCGGCGAAGCCCCTTTTAAATTTCGTTTGGTTTCCCTGGATAATGGACAGGCTCCTCTGCCCAATTGGAAGGAGGGAAGGGGCGAAATAATTCTCCAAGGTGTGGCGCCAGGTAATTTCAGGCTTGAGATTCAACCGATTTTACATGGTAACAAACTTACCCTTGCAGAAATGATAACCCTTGAGTTTAGGGTTCTACCCCCCTGGAGATTTTGGGTTTGGGTGGTTTTGGGGGTGTTGGGTTTTGGGTTGGTTGCAGGACTAGTCATTCGGCGAATTTTGGGTGAGCGTGCGAAAAACAAAAAGCTTGAGCGGGAGCGCAAACTCTTGAGTTTTCAGTTGACCAGTCTTTCAAACCAGGCAAATGAGCACTTTTTGGGGAATGCCCTAACAAATTTCCAGGGCGCCATGTACAGTCCAGACACGGTCGAGGGAAGAAGGGTGATGAGCGACATTCTTGTATCTCTTGGTGACATGTCCAAATCCCTGAGGTTTGCCTCCCCATTTTGGACTCTGCAGCAGGAACTCTACTTTACCGAGAGCTTCCTGAAGATCGAAAGAATACGATATTCATTTAAGATCGAAATTGCTGTTTCCCTTGGCATTCAAGCGAAACTGGACAAAATAATCCTTCCTAAGACGATTGTCCAATCCATCATTGAAAATGGAATCAAGTATGGAGCCCGAAGCAGATCCGACAAAATGGGCGAAGTAAAGGTCGCTATTTTTCAGGAGGGAGATTCCCTGGTCGTTTCGGTAAAAGATAATGGACTGGGGCTGGAAGCCTCAGAAAAGGATAACCGAACCCGGACACGAAAAGGGAATCAAAATATTCGCTCCACTTTTGAGGTATTAAATCAAAGTGCCCAGGAACCCAGGTTCCAATTTACAATCAGGGACCTGGTTGAAAATGGTCAGGTGACAGGGGTTGAGAGCAGAATTAAAATTCCCATTCAATTTTCATACCCTAAACTTTAAGAAATATGCAAACTATGAAAGCAATTGTAGTGGATGATGAGCAATTTGCCCGCAATGCAGTCAAAGGAATCATTCGCGACTCTGAAATCCTCAATGGAATGATTACCGTGGTCGCGGAAACAGATTCTACCCTGGAGGCATTGGAACTTATTAATCAAAAGGAACCCAATATAATTTTCTTGGACATATTTATGCCAGGACTCAAAGGTTATGAAATTCCAGAAAAGGTGTCCCATTTGAATTTTATTCAGGGAATAGTTTTTATTACACAACATTATGAAGACTTCCACGAAATCACCCGAAGGTATTCCGATTTGGTATTACCCTGCACGATAATTACCAAGCCTGTAAATCGATTGCTTCTGGAGGATGTTTGTTTGAAGATTCATCGAAGATGGCTCACTTCAATTAGTGGGGGAGATCGAAAAGCCCTGGAAGAGGAGAATAAACCTAAAGTTAGTTTGGATAATGAAAAAGTAAAAACCTATAAACTCCTGGATTCAATTGGTTTTGAACGGGAAGTTCCGTTGCGGGAAATTTTTATGCTCAGAAAGAATGATCAAAAAATAATCTTTGATCTTTCTGATGGGAGAAGTATTGAACCTTCTTCGCGGTTGGCTTTGAGCGGCTTTTTAGCAGAGTTTTCAGGAGAGGATTTTGTTCAGGTAAACAGAGCAACAATTATTAATTTGAATTATGTTGAAGGACTCAGCAAAAGCCAGAATGCACTATTGCTTTTGGTCTCGGGGAAGGAGATAAAGGTTGAAATTACGGATAGTTACCGAAGCGCCTTAATTTTGAAATTGGAACAAAGGAAGAAAAGATAAGCGGGTATGTTTTCCTTTTTACCCCGCCCCGCAAAAAACTTCGCCACATTTTTTCGGCATTTCGAAACAAATAATACCAGGTTCGGCTCACTTTGTTTTTGAAATCCCTATAAACCTTATCCTTGACTGAATAAGTTCAACTTTTTAGTCAGGGAAATATGAAATCACCTATAAAATTTCCACCTGTTTTTTGCCCAGGAAATGGGCTGCGAGAGCCACTGTCCTCAGACTGGGCATCTAAACCTGGGAACCTGCAGGAAATCCGTAACGATTCTGGTTCTGGGGCATTTGGGGCCAGGAAAAGTGTTTTTCCAACAGTTTTGGCAAATGTGATCCTGGTTTTGATCCTATTATGGGGTTCGCATTCCACGGGCTTTGCTCAGGTGATTTACACAGGCACCCCAAACTCCAGTCCATCCAATTGCAATGGAGGTAATTTATCCATGTGCGGAACCTACTTTTTAGGGAGTGTTATTAAGGCCTACGTTTTGCCCTCAACCATCGTAGGTAATTCCGTAACTGTTCGTTTTCGCAAATGCGACGGACAACCATTTCAAACCAATGGGACCCTCTATATAAAAGCAAATGATCCTTGCGGTTCTGTAATTGTATCCCAGGCGATTACGGCAGGTTCATCGTCTTACGATATCACATTTACCGTTAATCACCTGGGTACGCTTACCTTTCAGCCGACTTTTACCAACTCAAATAATGACAAATATTACGCGAATACCATAGCCATTACAGGCACTGCTCCTGACCTTATTGCAATTAACCCGAATGCGCCTGCATCTGCCCTTCCCGGAGCAAGTATCCCGGTCCAGTGCAATGTTCAGAATATCGGAACTGTTCCTGCCGGGTCCTCTTCCACGGGTGTTTATCTCTCAACAAATAATAATTATTCAAGTACGAACGACACCTACCTGGGAAGCATCTCAACTGCATCCCTGAATGCTGGAAGTACATCAGGATTGCTCTCCACAACGGTGACGATCCCTGGAAATACGGTTGCGGGTAGCTATTACTTATTCTTCGTGGCCGACTATAATTTGCAAAGGACAGAGTCCTCTGAGAGTAATAATGAGATTGGTACCCCTATTGCTATTACCACACCTACTCCCAATCTGAGGTTTATCAATTGTTTTAATCTTGCAACCGGAAATGTTCCCCAGGGTGGAACGATCAGTGGGAGCTTTTCACTGCAAAACTATGGCCAGCAGAATTGGTCTGGAAGCTTACGGCTTTATTTGTACAACCTAACCACCAGTCAATGGGGGACCGCAATCTATACGACCTCTTCCAGTATCAACGTTGGGGCAACCCAAACCTTTAATTTCACAAGTAATCCTGTCAATCATGCGGTTGATAATTATCGCTTATTGGTCGTTTACTTTAACGGGCCCAATGGCCCGAATTACAGTTGCCCTGATAATAACACCTGCTCGCCTAACATGCCTATCCAGGGAACCACAACGCATTGGAAATGGATCAATGTGGTTGCTCCTGCACCCATCCTTACCTGCGGGACCCCGACCGCTTCTCCGGCCACGCTCATAAACGGTCTGAATGGAACCCTTTCCTATCCGATTACCAATACGGGGCTGGGATCTTTCACGGGGGTTCTACAACTCGTTTGGTATAATACTACCACATTCACCACTCTTCCCCTTAGTGGTGGCTATTTCAACTCAACCCTGGCCCCAGGGCAAACCCATGTTTTGACTCACATCTCCACTCCTGTTACTTCGCCTCCCGGCACCTATGAATTACGGGTAGTTGATGCCAATGGAAATGTTCTTCCAGGCTGCACAGGAACTTTTACCGTTATCAGCCAACCGACTACCTGTACGGGATGTACTGCCTGGACCAATCCACCTTTACCTGGAACCGATGCCTGTATTGCCACTGGCTACCTTTGCCAACAAGGGTTCATTCAAAACAATCAGAATGGCAGTTTGAATCATGCAAATGCCATTTTGCGCAAGGAGTTGGCCTCTATTACCTATTGTGGACTTTTTGGAACCTGCAACCCAACCAATCCCGCGCAAAATTTTCCCGCTCCTTTTGGCGATATGCAAAGCTTGTCTGCACAGAATAGTTATTGGTATAATGCAGCCAAAACCCTTTGTTATTTGGAGTATCAAAACAAAAAATCGGCATTCGATCGCAATTTTATCAATTTTCGACCAGGCGACCCAATCAGCAGAAAATATGCGATCAAGGCCATATTGGAGGCTTTTAACATTCCCCCTAACCTGAATACCCCAAACCCATATTCAGATGTCTCAGTAACAGATTCCATGTATGGATATATAAAAGCCGCCAATGTTTTGGGGATCATGAATGGGAATAATATCAATTGTGCAAGTGGAGTATGTTTCCACCCTGACGACAACATGACCCGGGAGCAGGCTTTTGTTACGATTTATAGAATTCTCACCTCCACCACCATCAATCGGCCCACCACGAACCAACTTCAGGATCCAGGCAATTTTTTCATCCCTGGAAATTATACCCTGGCCAATATGGGACAATTACCGGGCCTGGATGATGCTAATTTCAGCCACTACGAAAAGACCTCCTATGCTATTGCAGGGCGGGGCCTGCCTCTGGAATTCAGCCATCGATACAATAGTTTTTGGACTGAATTGCCAGAAAGCTATTTCAAACCCGCAGGTTCAACCCTCCAGGATCAGCGATTCAATCCGCTGGGTTTTGGCTGGACCCATTCTTATAATATTTACATTCTCAAGGAGACAGGCTATACAGATGTAAACCTCACCGTGGCCGACAAGCTCTATATATTTTGGCCATCTGGAAATATTCATACCTATAATCTGACCAATAGTTCCTATGAAACTGAGGGCGTGTATGACAACTTCACCTCTTATACTTCCGGGAATTCGCAAATGGTTGAAATCACCACCAAAGACCAAATCAAATATACCTTCAAGTCTTATAATGGAGGCTTGGTTTATCTCATTCAATCCATCAGTGACCGAAATAATAATAAGCTGGTCATGTATTACCAGCAAACGGGTGGCAGCCAATCTCCTTATCGACTTTACCAGGTGAGGGAAGAATTTGGTAATAATACTACGGGAAGAACCCTGAATTTCACGTATCAATCATCAACCTCGTTGTATCTGTCGAGTGTGGTGGATAATTCGATAAGCCGTACCATTTATTTTAACGTGAATGGAGATAACAACCTGGCATCTTTCACGAATGCATTAGGGAATTCAACCAACTACTTCTATGACCTGACCAGCCCTGATGGTACCCATCTACTGACCAGAATCCAACTTCCCAAGGGAAATGTGATTCATAATACCTATCAACAACGCAAGCTTACCAGCACCAAAACCAACACCAACATGACCACGGTAAACTGGGGTAATGACTATGGGATATCTCAGGGCCAAAGCCATGCGACAATTACGGATGCTCAAAATATTCAAACTCTCTTTAACCATAACTCTAATGGCAGCATCAGCAGCATAACTGCCCCCAGTACTTCAATTACCAATATCCAGTATGGAACCAACCTAAACGTTTTCCAGCCTGTGGGGATGAATATCAACGGGCAATCTGTTACCATGAATTATGATACCAGGGGCAATCTTTTGTCGGCGACCCGAAATGGGATTTCAGAATCATTTACCTACACCCCTCTGAATGATGTCCTGACTCATGCAGACAAAAATGGGAAGATAACCAATTTTGGATATTCTGGAGGAAATCTGGTCAGTATTACAGACCCTCTCAATGGGGTAACCACCGTTCAGCGAAACAGCTATGGGCAGGTAACCCAGATAACCAACCCGTCTGGAATAATAACTAACCTGGGTTATGATGGAAACGGAAACCTCAATAGCATGCAAATGCCTTTGAATATTTCGTCATCTGCGACCTATGATCCAGCTTCAAGATTGGTTTCAAAAACAGACCCCAATGGATTTAGTACCACTTTTTCTTATGACGATAACGACAATCTTCTCTCTGAAACCGACGCCTATGGGAATTCGACCCTGAACACCTATGATCCCAATGACAACCTCACCAATATTCGAAATGCGAAACTTGAAAATACGGTTTTTAACTATTCCTTCAATGAAGATTACCTAATCTCTGAGGCGTTTGGGGGCAATACGAAAACGTACACTTATTTCCCGGATGGGTCGCTTCAAACCTTCACCAAAGCGACGGGAACCTTTACCCATTCCTATGACGGATCTGGAAGGTTGATTTCTGATGGGCAGACTTCTTATACCTATGATTCCCGAAGCAATATCGCGACTGTGACCAATACCAACGGGACCCTGAATTTGTTTTACGACCTGAATGACCGCCTGGATTATTACACCGACTATTTTGGGAATACTATTGATTACAGCTATGACAATAATGGAAATGTAACCAGCATAGTATATCCGGGAGGAACCAAGACCGTAACCTATCACTATGATGCCAAAAGCCGCATGGATTGGGTGAAGGATTGGAATAACCAAACCACCACCTACCAATGGCTGCCTGATGACCGAATTGACAAGGTCACCTACCCGAATGGAACCTTTTGCCAATACAGCTATGATGCGGCTGGGAGAATGACCGGGCTGACCAACAAAAGGAGCAATAATTCCGTGATAAGTGAGTACACTTTTACGCTTGACAATGTTGGAAACCACCTTTCAGAAAATATAAACGATCCCGCCACCCTGGCCGCACTTTCCACTGTGCCCAATGGGACGATTACCTACCCGGCCATGCCCTTTAACCGCATTCAACAGGCAGGAAGTACCAGTTTTACCCATGACGGCGCCGGGAATATCATCCAGCAAGGTGGGGATGCGTATACCTTTGACCTCAATGACAACCTCCTGAGCGCCACAGGCAGCAGTCCTGCCACCTATACCTATGACGGGGGGCAAAACCGCCGTAGTCGTACAGCCAATAACACCCAGGTTCGCTACGTGCTGGATATTTTGGGAATGGCCAATGTCCTGGCTGAGACCGATGCCAATAATACCCCTACCGCCTACTATATATACGGCGCCACCGGCTTGGTCAGCCGCATTCTTCCCAATAATACCACCCATTATTATCATTATGATTTCAGGGGAAGCACTGCAGCCATGACCGATGCAGGGACCAATATTACCCATTCCTATGCTTATTCTTCCTTTGGAGAGATTCTGGCGGCCAATGAAGCAGATTATAATCCCTTTCGCTATAACGGGCAATATGGGGTACAATACGATGCGCCCACCCGCATCTTCATGCGGGCCCGTTATATGGACCCCACTACTGGGAGGTTCATTGCTGAGGACCCGGTATGGGATGTGAATTTGTACCCATATGCGGGGAATAATCCTATCAACAATTCTGATCCTGCAGGTCTATGGTCTACACCGATTCACAACATATTAATTGAGAGAACATTTAGGTTCTGGTTGAAAGATAGCGAAATATCAACTCTAAAGGCCAAGTCTGCTCAAGCAGATAACCCATGGTATCAGCAAGAAGCTTATGCGTACAGGCATGCGATGAGGAGACCTTGGCAATCACGAGAGAAAGCACAAGCAGAATATGAGAACTTCTTGAATTCTGCGAAACGTGATTATGCGTGCTCTAAGACCAAGGATGTGGGTAAATTGGGATTTGCTATGCACGCTATTATGGATTCCACTTCGCCTGCACACAAAGGCTTTAAGTTGTGGTCAGTTAATATGGTAATACTCACAGGGACAGGAATTTATTGGTATCACCGATCAAGGGAAAGCTCGATTTCTCCTTCGCAAATTAAAGAGGCAAGTTGGAAACTCATGATTTACTTTTCAAATGCTGAATCACTAAGAGCAAAAGTTCAGTCAGGAATGATTAACTGCAATTGTAAAAGTTGGTGATGATTATTAGATGGCCAGAGGAAAATGGGCGCAAGTAGTACCCTTAAATTTTGCATAATAAAACCTCGATGTTATGAGAAATATTAGAACGATATTGCTATGTATTATCTTCTTTCATTTGATATGGGAAGCTGGATTTTGTCAATCAATCAATGTGCAATTCCATTACGACAACCTCCACCACCTCGCCACCGAGACCTACTCAAATGGCCTGGTTGTCCAATATACGTATGACAATCTGGGAAACCGCGCAACCAAAACCATAAGTGGCAGCACCTGTGCAGCGCCCACGGCCAGTTTTACCCATTCTGAGTTCAATCTGGCGGTTACCTTTGCCAATAGCACCCAGAACGGCACCTATGCCTGGGATTTTGGCAATGGTCAAACTTCGACCGCAGCCAATCCGAGTGTCACCTATGCAACGGCGGGTACCTACCAGGTTTGTCTCACTTCTACAAATGCCTGCGGATCAGACCAGAAATGCCAGCAGATAACTGTACCAAACTGTACTTCCCCTGTCGCCGGGTTCAGCCATACTGCCACCTATTTGGGAGTATCCTTTGCAAGTACAAGTACAAATGCTGTGACTCATGCCTGGACTTTCGGAGATGGACAAAGTTCATACAGTCCGAACCCAACCATTACTTATGCAGCCCCAGGGACTTATAATGTATGTTTATTAATAACGAATCTCTGTGGTATTGACCAGGTTTGCCAGCAGATAACGGTCAACAGTTGCCCGGCACCCGTTGCCGGCTTCTCTCAAACCGCCAACTACCTGGCTGTTTCCTTTACCAATACCAGCACGAATGGCACAACCTATGCCTGGGATTTTGGTAATGGTCAAACCTCCACCGCGCCCAATCCAAGTATCACCTATGCCGCTGCAGGAACCTATAATGTCTGTCTGACCACTACAAGTAATTGCGGCACGAATCAGGTTTGCCAGCAAATAACGGTCAACAGTTGCCCAGCACCTGTTGCAGGTTTTTCTCAGACCGCCAACTACCTGGCCGTATCCTTTACCAATACCAGCACGAATGGCACGACCTATGCCTGGAATTTTGGCAACGGTCAAACCTCAACTGCGGCCAATCCAAGTATTACCTATGCCGCATCCGGAACATATAATGTATGCCTGACCACCACCAGCAATTGCGGTTCAAATCAAGTTTGTCAGCAAATTACTGTCAACAGTTGCCCTGCACCCGTTGCAGGCTTCTCCCAAACCGCCAATTACCTGGCCGTATCCTTTACCAATACCAGCACGAATGCCACGACCTATGCCTGGAATTTTGGCAATGGTCAAACCTCTACCGCGGCCAATCCAAGTATTACCTATGCCGCCGCAGGAACCTATAACGTCTGCCTGACCACCACCAATAATTGTGGCACGAATCAGGTCTGTCAGCAAATAACGGTTACATGCGCTTTGCCCGTAGCAGGGTTTACAAAATCTGCGACCAACCTGGCAGTGGCTTTTACCAATACAAGTACAGGCGGTACAAGCTATGCCTGGACCTTCGGGGATGGTCAAACGTCCACCCAGGCAAATCCGAACGTGACTTATGCTGTCCCAGGTACCTATAATGTGTGCTTAACCACAACCAATAGCTGTGGACCACAGCAATATTGCCAACAAATTACGGTGGTCTGTCCTCTGCCAGTGGCAGGTTTCACCAAGTCCGCCAACAATCTGGTGGTGAATTTTTCCAATACCAGTACAGGTGGTACAAGCTATGCCTGGAATTTTGGAGATGGTCAAACTTCTACCCTGGCAAATCCGAACGTGACTTATGCTGTCCCAGGTACCTATAATGTGTGCTTAACCACCACCAATAGCTGCGGAACCAATCAGTATTGCCAACAAATTACAGTGGTCTGTCCTTTGCCTGTTGCAGGTTTCACCAAGTCCGCCAACAATCTGGTTGTGAATTTTTCCAATACCAGTTCGGGTGGAACAACCTATGCCTGGAATTTTGGGGACGGCCAAACCTCGGCGATCGCTAATCCAGTGGTTACCTATGCAACTTCGGGGGTTTATAATGTTTGTCTTTCGGTTTCTAATGGATGTGGAACCAACCAATATTGCCAGACCATTACGGTATCCTACCCTTGTATTTCTTCAGTAAATGCAGGAACGGACGAATTACTTTGTCAGGGAAGTCTTCCTGTACTAAAAGGCACTTCTTCGGCCTCTGGATATTCATATAATTGGTCTCCGACCCAGGGGTTGACCACTCCTGCCAGCTCCTTCACGATGGCTCTTCCAAGCGGAACAACTCAATATACCCTAACTGCAACCCAGGCAGGTTGTCCACCTGTTTCTGATCAGGTTTTGATTACTGTTTCTCCTGCTCCGGTCCGGATTTTTGTGAATAAAAATGTAGTTGGAGGATCCGGAAATGGTGATGATTGGGCGAATGCGGTGCCGGAACTTGGAGAAGCTCTTTGGACTGCACAAGGAACGTCATGTGTGAATGAAATTTGGGTTGCCAGTGGGACATATTATCCCACCCGGGACCCGAATGGCGCGACCAATCCAGCTGATCCCCGCAAAAAGACATTTTATTTGCGGGATGGTGTGAAAATTTATGGTGGATTCTCGGGTTCTGAAAGCGCGACCAGTCAAAGGAATATTTCTGCCAATCCAACTACTCTCTCAGGTGATTTAGGAATTTTATCAGACAGTAGTGACAATGCTTATTACGTGGTACTTTCGGTGGCCGATGGTCCGGCTACTGTTTTGGATGGATTTCAAATTACCAAAGGAAATGCGGATGTGTATTTTACGGCCACCGTAGAGGGGAAGCAATTATCCGGCAGAAGCGGTGGAGGGATTTATAATATTTCTTCTTCTCCCACCATACGTAATTGCCGTTTTTTCCGAAACTATACCAATTACCAGGGGGGAGGTGCTTTCAACGCGCTCCAATCTCATCCTACTTTTGAAAATGATGAATTTATTGAGAATAAAGGTGTCACGAACTCTCAAAACAACCTGCACCTGGGTGGAGGAATATTTAATTATGCTTCCACAGCTACCATTAAAAATTGCACTTTTAGCCGGAATTCAGCCTTTTTAGGCGGCGGAATTGTCAACAATCTTTCTGGAACTACTATTGAAAGGTGCAGTTTTGATTCCAACCAAGGCACCACCCATGGCGGTGGAGTAACCAATCTGGGTTGCAGTACGGATATTACCAGCTCCTGCTTCAATGAGAATTCCGGGCAGGTATATGGAGGTGGAATTTGTAACCTGGGAAACAGCCCTGCCGGATCTCCCCAGGTAACCAATTGCACTTTTTTCAATAATACCGGGGTAAGCAAAGGGGGAGGAATGTATAATGAGGATGGATTTACCCCCGTCATTAGTAATTGCATCTTTTGGGGAAATTCACAAAGTATCCATGATTTTAACACAACCTCTTCGGTGAATTATTCCATTATTGAGGGGGGATTCCCGGGAACCAACAATCTGAATGTTAATCCCATCTTTGTGAACAGTATGGATCCGGACGGGCCAGATAATATTTGGCGTACCTCGGATGATGGGTTGGCAATCGCCTCCTGCTCCCCCGCCCTGGATATTGGAAATTCCACTACCGTCCCATCAACAGATATTCTGGGAAATTCTCATTTCGATGTTCCCAATGTTGGCACATCGCTGATCGATTTGGGGGCATACGAACGACAATCAGTGCAACTATTAACCCTTGCTATCAGTGGGAATTCCAGTTTCTGTCCCGGATCAAGTACATTATTATCGGCTACAGGTGGGATGAATTATTCCTGGAGTACTGGAGCGACCACTTCTTCTATCACAGTTAATTCACCAGGAATCTATTCCGTCATGGTCAACGATAACCAGGGTTGTACTTACAGTGCCAGTAAAACCGTAGTTTCTTCAACTGCCCCTGTGGCCACAATTACCGGAAACACCACACTTTGTACGGGCGGATCTACCACCCTTACCGCTTCAGGTGGTGGAACTTATTTTTGGAGTACTGGGTCCCAAACGCCTTCCATTACGGTAAATACGCCGGGATCCGTATTTGTGGTCGTTACAGATACCAATGGATGCACGGATAATGATTCAGTTAATATTATCTCAGGATCACCTGTGGCAGTAATTAATGGCCCTTCGGGAATTTGTACAGGAAGTTCTGCAACCCTGGTCGCATCAGGTGGGAGTAATTTCCTCTGGAATACCGGTGCAACTACCGCTTCGATTACCGCCAGCATCCCTGGAACCTATTCCGTGACCGTCTCCAACGGAAATGGGTGCTTTACCTCGGCCTCACATCTCGTTTCTTCCCTGGCGGCACCTGTGGCATCTATTTCAGGTCCATCTTCCTTTTGTAGTGGAACAACTGCCACCTTAACTGCCTCTGGTGGCAGTTCATTTCTCTGGGGAAATGGAGCAACGACCCCAAGCATTACCATTGCAACTGGCGGCACTTATTCCGTCACCGTAATCAATGGAAATGGTTGTGCCTCCAGCGCCACTCACACCATAGTTGCAAATCCTGCCCCAACTCCTGCTATCTCAGGTCCGGATACCATTTGCGCAGGTGGTAGCGCAACCTATTTGGCCTCAGGTGGAATTGGTTATTCCTGGAGCACTGGAGCCACAACATCCGCAATTGTAGTTAATGTGCCGGGAACCTATTCCGTTACAATTTCCAACTTTCTGGGCTGCGCTGACTCCATTTCCAAAGTTTTGACCGTCCTTCCTCCTCCTGTTATTACGGGTCCTGCTGGAATTTGCGCGGGTGACACTGCCACTTTGTATGCGTTCGGTGGCTCCTCCTTTCTTTGGAGTACGGGGGCTACCTCACCAAATATCCAGGTTTCGACTCCCGGAAATTATTCCGTGACTGCCACAGGCCCGGGGGGCTGCACTGCAACTGCTTCCACTAACTTGAATCAGTATTCTCTTCCGGTGGCGACTATTTCAGGAAATGCCTCAATTTGCAGTGGTGATACCACGGTTTTGACTGCCTCGGGAGGGATTAATTACTCCTGGACCACAGGGTCAACATCAAATTCCATTTCTACGGGAGTAGCGGGAATCTACACCGTGACTATTACGGACGCAAATGGTTGCATCGCCAATTCCTCTCATACTTTGACAGTCAATTCCCTACCTTCCCCTTCCATTTCAGGTAACCCGGTTATTTGTGGAAATACAGCTATGGTGCTCACCGCAACAGGGGGAAATACCTACCTATGGAATAATGGGGCAACGACTTCCAGCATAACCACAAGCATACCCGGTAATTACTCCGTGGTTGCTACGAACTTAAACGGATGCACCAACAGTGCGAACCTGAACGTGGTGTCTTATCCCAATCCAACTGCCATCATTGGGGGCAATCCTGCAGCTTGTCAGGGGGATTCGGTAACCTTGATAGCCGCAGGTGGAATTGATTTCCTTTGGAATACGGGGGCGATTACCCCATCACTTTCAACCAGCGTTCCTGGAAATTACACCGCGATTGTAACTGACGCCAACGGATGCCGCGATACCATTACTCAAAATGTGGCCATTTACCCCTTGCCAAACGCGACTATTTCCGGTCCTCTTTCCTTTTGCCAGGGCGGCAGTACTTCATTGACGGCCACAGGAGGGGTATCCTTTCTTTGGAACACGGGAGCTACCACGTCCACCCTGGTCACAGGAATTTCCGGAAACTATTCCGTGGCCGTTACAGATCAGCATGGTTGCTCAGATACCACATCTGTTTCTTTGATTGAAAATCCCCTGCCAAGCGCTCTTATTTTCGGGCCTGCCAGTATTTGCGATGGTGACACGGCCACCCTGACCGCAAGTGGGGGAGTGGCTTTTAGTTGGAGCACGGGGGCAAGTACCCCTTCTATTCAGGTCACCAACGCAGGAAATTACTCTGTTACGGTTACCGACCTAAATGGGTGTAATTCCATTGCGAACACCAGCGTTACCCTAAGCCCCCTTCCTCCCACGCCTACCATTTCGGTGCTTGGAAATAACCTGGCTGCCAGTGCAGGCAGTGCTTTCCAATGGTATTTGAATGGGGCTCCCATCCCTGGGGCGACCAGTCAATTTTATACCGTTACCCAAACGGGATTCTATACCGTTGAGGTCACGGTAAGTGGATGCAGTCAGTTTTCCCAGCCTTACGCCCATACCTATACCTGGGAAGTGAAGGAATCCCTGGATTTTGGAGTCAAGGTTTATCCAAATCCCAACCAGGGCGAATTTTCCATTCGGTTTGATGAACCAACCTCCGCTCCACAGACTTTGTCAATTACCAATATTCTGGGGCAGGTGATATTTACCACTGGAATCCCACCTGCAACCCAAACCTTTCCCGTCAAAATCCCCCAAGTAAGCGAGGGTCTATACGACCTCCAACTTTTGGATGTCGAAAGCGGTAGGAGAGGGGTTTTTAAATTGGTGATTGGGAGGTGATGGGGGCAATGGGTTGTTTCCTCTGGATTTGGGGCCAACAAGGTGTTCTATTGGTAGCACCTTGTTGGACCTTTTTATCCAAACCCAACCAACCCTCCCCCTTTAAAACCTCACTTTCCGCAAAGCCTCATAGATTGTAATCCTTTTAGCAGGTTCCTTGAGTTCTTGTTCCACTTCCTGGATTTTTGATTCACTCCAGAGCGGGTGGGTAATCATGAGATTCCCTGTTGGAGAAAATATAGCCCAATTATTATTTTTTAAAGGAATTAAACTCCCCCCAATTTTGCTTTGAATCAAGGTTGCAATTTCCATTATTAGATATTGCCAATAGGGTTCCTGGAAATCAATTTGCGCCTTTGAATCATTTGAGTATTTAGCCAGATCCAATCCAAGGCGCCAGTCCAAAATTGAGTGGTGGCTTTGATTATAGTAATCGTGAAGGCATTCGTAACAAGAGCTTTGGCAGGAAGTATGCAAGTCGTCCATTAAGGCTTGATAAATATTTCCACCAGGTAGAAGTGGCTTTATTAATGCTTTTTCGGGTATTTCTGGAAAAAGTCCTCCGCTTAAATAATTGGCATATCCAGCCCCATTTTCGAGCCCTTCCACCAGGAAAATCTCTCCCTTTTTTTCTTCATTGATAGTATAACCAAGTTGAAGTTCAGTTGGCTCGATCCCCATAAAATCACAGGCTGATTTTCGTAGTAAATATCCCCAAGACAATAGAGCAGCTTTTATCACAGGATCAAATGGGTTGAGATCGATTTCATTCGAAAGAGTATGATGCCGAAAAACAATTACTCCGGTTGTTTTTGAGGCGATCAAAGCATATTTACTTTCGTTGAGCAATTCCCTTTTGTTTTCCATTGCATCCCTACTGGCCCAAATCTTGGTTCCAGGGATCAACCCAAGGGTGAAAAGCTCACCCCCATTGTC
Organism: Bacteroidia bacterium; assembly: GCA_020635905.1. GTDB lineage: Bacteria > Bacteroidota > Bacteroidia > J057 > JADKCL01 > JACJYV01. Next base: position 1,523,934 of record JACJYV010000001.1, on the reverse strand, counting down.
ATTGATTTGGTGAATTTTGCCCTCTTCGGGGATGACATTAGATTTAATCAGCAGATTTTTTACTGGGTTTATCTGGCGCAAATTTGACCCTGGGTCCAACTTGAGTTCACCGGCCTGTGGAACCCATTCAAAATGCCCTTCAAAATCTTTTGGTGTAACTCCATATTCAACACAAAATCCTAAGGGAGAGCAAGCGCCAAAGACCTGCAAGGCGGAACCGCAAACAGGACAGGATAGGATTTTTTCCTCATTAACCAGGGTGAAGTCGCAATTTCGGTTAGGGCACCTTTTGTATCCATTAGGAATAACATTCCTCCCATCTTTCTCGGAAGGAAAAGGGCCATCATATTCATAATCTACTAACCCAATAGATTTAAGAACTTTTTTGTCTTTGACAATTTCCCCGTTGGGAGCAAACGAAGAAATTGCTATTTCTAAACTTCTATCCGTTACATTTTCAGGAGGGAGTTTTGAGGGCCGGTTTTCATACAAGTACCTTACCTGGGTAGGGAACCCAAACATGGGAAGAATCCCCTCATTTGCTAAAAGTTCGCTAAGTGCCATTTGGCCTGATTTAGGGCTAAAATTTATTTTTTGATCAATACTCTGAAGCAAATCAATTTGAATATACCTTTTTATCTGGCTCTCTGTCTCTGTAAATTGAGTGCCCCGTTTTACTGTTTGGATAATTTTCCTTACGTCATCCTCATTTGAATTTATCCATTTTTCGACTTCATCCCTATTTGATTTCCAAAATGAGACCTTGCCGAATTCTCCATGCACATTGTCTGTGGGTGATTCAAGAGAAATGTCTTTGAATGCTCGCCTAAGGACTTCTTTGGCAATTATTCGCTTTGCTATTTCAGCCCGGGTTGTTTCCAAATATGGATCATTGGGAGTCCCTGATACCATTCTTTCCGGTTCGTAGTAGTGAGTTTGGTCGTGGGAATTCCCCTTAGCTATGGTGAGGGCAAGGGATAAGGCGTTTCCACGCCGTCCCGCCCGTCCAACCCGCTGTTGATAGTTGAATCTTTTTGGAGGGACATTTCCCAGCATAACTGCTGCCAGAGCTCCAATATCCACTCCCGCTTCCATGGTGGTCGTAACGCTGATAAGGTCAATTTCGTCAACCTGAGGAACCTCTTCCTTAACAAAAATTCCCTGGAACAATCTTTGCCTCCTTCTGGCCTCATCTTTGTCAGTTTGCCCGGTTAGCTCCTCACAATGAAGCCGGAAAGGGGACACACTTTTTGCAAGGTGAATAAAATAGTTTTCTTCATTGTCAATCTCTTCCTGAGTAAGAACTGTAGGTACAGGGAGTTTTGCATTGCAGGTGACGCAAAATCCGCATGACCTTTGCAAGTGAGGGGTATTGCATTGTGTGCAAATCCAAATTGAATGAGATGGGATAGCCGGGCTAAAGCTCAAGTTGTGACCGGTCAAGACCATATTATCTTCTTTGTCCAGTATCCGGTTTGAAAGGAGAAATTCTTTAGCTTCATCAAGCCTGGGATGGTTTGATTTTCCGAAAACAGTTTTTGTAAAGCTGCGCACTTGTTTAGGCCATCCGTTAACCCTGTATTTCAAATCCCCATATCCTTTTATTCGCCACTTTTCGCCCAATAGCCTGATTATTGAATTTATAAACTCCTGAAAGATTGGATCTCCAGAGCAAGGGATACTGATTATTTTTCCTTGTTTCAAGGACTCAAAAGACCTTTTATTGTGGGAAAAAATCGAAACCAAAATCTCCTTAGAAAGGGAAAAGTGTTGGGTTTCCACAAATTTGTTTTCCAGACCCAGGTCTTTTCGCACAGAAAATGTAGTCCAATCATAAAATTCTTTCCAGGATTGCCCGCTGACGTGATAAGAAACCGAAGGGTGTGGACCAGCGGGATTTATTCCCAGCCTGATCAATTTATCCCAAACCCTGGTCTCAATTTGGGTTATTCGAACATCAGATTTTGATGCAAGGAAATCATTTAACTTGAGTTCGTCTTCCTGAGATGCATCATCATGCTCTAAATCGTCGATGATGTTAAGCCAGGTTTTGTAATCTGGATTTTCCCGTAAGAATTTAAACAAAACTTTTTCATCATCTGAAAGGCTGCCCCTGCCTGATACGCGCAATTTTTTTAAAATTGTTTTGTTCAAATCTTCGTCTTCAAGTGAAGTTAGAATTATCTGCCTGAGTGAATCCCGGTAATGATCAAGCTCAATTCCAGCAGATAGTTTGGCTGCGGCCTGTCGGCTATCTGAAAAAAGGACAAGTTTGGGCTCGTCTGCTGATGATTTCAGGGACCGCATAAGTGCATCTGCCATTACCTGGTTCACTTTTTGAACACCTGTGTAATGCCTCCCAATTGGGGTAAGTTTTCTCTTGTCACTTAAGCTTTCTTTATGGTCACATTGGATGCAATGGTTTGGATATTGATGGCTGTAATCATCATCCTGGTTGAAAATGCTATACTCATCTGTTCTTCCCATCGAGATTTTTCCAGAAAAACAATCAAAATTCACCGATTTCCAATTGCAATCTGTGGGTGCAGGGCCGAAGAACAGTGTTTTGTAGATAGGCTTGTCCTCTCTGACATCTTTTTCGAGAGAAATGAACCTTATCCCGTTGTCATTCCCCTGGTATCCGCCTAGATAAATCTCTCCACACCTCCGACAAAGCAAGGCCTCCAATACGATTCCCCCACATTTGCATGATGAACGAGGTTTTCGATAGAGCTTACCAAGTTTTCTCCCGGAAAAATGGAAGGAGGGATCAATTTCATTGCAATTTGAATTTGTGCAAGCCCAAAGCCCTTCAATATTTCGGAAAAAATAATGACTCCTGATCTTTTGGAGTGCTGCGCCTGAATCCGATTTCCCTTCGCATAGAATAATGATCAAGCCTTCCAAAGCTTGCTTTGGGTCCGGTGAATTTGGAAATAAGTTTTCCGCAATTTGATCAAATTCTGTTGCAATGGGCTTTCCCTTAAATCTTGCCATGGCAAGATTTAAGTTCTCCAGAATTTCGAATTCATGAATTATTTCGTTGAAATTTGAGCACCTGGAGTATTTCAATAAGGCAGCCTCGGCGTCATGGGGATTTAATTGGTATCCTTTCGCAAAATCAATAAACACGTGGTCTGGAATCATTAACCTTGACGGCGTTTTTATCGATTTTGGAGCAGGATCCTGTAATATTTCAAAATCGGATTCAAATTTTGCTTTTTCTGTTCCGAAAAATTCGCATAGGAAAGCTTTGGTTTTTTCACTCTTTTCCATGGAAGCACTCGAACAAAGAAACTGGACTTGGTTTGAATCTGGCTTGAGCCCCAATCTTTCCAAAAGGAGACGCACCAGGTATGCAACCTCAGTTCCTGCTGTACCACGATATGAATGGAGTTCATCAATGACCAAATGGAATTTATTTTCGGGATTTTCCTGAAGCCATAATTTTGTCTGTTCAAAAATAGGTTCTTCAAGGTTCCTCATTAGCATGATATTTAGCATGCTGTAATTCGTCACTAAAATATCTGGAGGAGAATCTTGCATGGACCACCGGTCCCACATTTCTGCACTATCAGAATCCATGGAAGTTACATGGTAAAGTAATTTCTCATTTTCTTTGGCCGCTTTTTTTGTCGCAATCCAGTCCTTCTCAAATTTCTTTTTTATCTCACTGTGACGGGACTTCGCCCCTTTTTTTCCTTTTGAACCGCTAATCGGGGTTATGCCTGTATATCTGCCAAAAAAGAATCGGTGGCCATTTCTGTTTTCATCCAACCAATTTAGGGCACCGGAATTCGTTTCATTTTTACTGTTTAGGGCAGTCCTTAGTCTTACCATTTGATCCTCCGCCAGAGCATTTAGCGGATATAGGATTAGAGATCTAATTGCCCGGGTCCTATTCTTTTCCCAAGACTTTGATTCCCTGATCAAATCCGAAATTATCGGCAATAAAAAGCATTCTGTTTTCCCGGACCCGGTGCCTGTGGTAGCAATAATGTGTTTGCCTTCCTGTACTGCAAATTTTATCGAATCTGCCTGATGCTGATAGAGCTTTCTTGGGCCATTCTCACCATCCTGAAAAAGCCCGCATCTTACAAAGTCAGAAAATTCTTCGGCAATCCCATATTTTTTGCAAGCTTCATTGACGGTCATTATTTCATCATAAACCGGAACCAATTCCAGGATTGGATTCCTACAAATTACTCCATCAAGGCTATAAAGCGCTTTTCTTTCTTCTTTATAGCCGTCTATTCTAAGAGGAAGGCCACTATCAATATATTTCAGGAAGATGCTTCTGAGCTCTTTCCAAATGCTGTATGGGTTATTCATGGATGGTAATTTTTTGGTGAAAAATTCGATTTAATTCATAAAAGATTGGATAATCAATGTGCTTAAATGTTATTCCTGATTTGTGCTCCACAACTCCCTGGGGATCTTGGATGGATTGAATGTGTAGAATCCTTTCAATCAAAATTGGGACATGTATTTTATCTATTTTAAGTTCATGTTTGGATTTTGAATATGAGATACCTAATGATTCCCCTGTCAATATTTTTTTTGCAAGAATGGCAATATAGATTCCGTCAGGATTTTGAGCGGGGTTTGGGATTTCATACCACGTATGGTCTTGATCTCCCAGATACCTTTTGGAATTACCTTCATCTGAGGCTTTTACCAGAGACGGAGGAGTGATTCGGACATTTGGTTCCCAGGTATTTCGAGTTGATAATAGTTGAAATCCGGAAGTATCAGGAATTAAAGCCTGAGGAAAAGTACGAACCACTTTCAATATCGAGGGGGTGCACCGTAAAGTTTTGGCGATAGAGGGGCGTTGGATTGGGATTCCAATTTCTTTTAATTCGTTGGTTAATTCCTTAGATGGGTTCTTAAATCTATAAATCCCGTTCAATTCAAATTTCTGTCCCATACTTAATACTGGAAGAATGGGGGGATTTATGATTGAAATGGATCCAAAGGATTGGATAGCAACGCAAGGTCCAAGTTGGTATCGTCCATTTCCAACAAATTCAATTAATCCCTTTCGAACTAATGGGAAAAAAATTTGATGAACTGCAGATTTCCTTTCACCTCCAAGTCGGTTTTGTTGCCATAAATTTTGACATAATAATTTGATCCTATCGTAGGACAGGGAACTTTCTTGGTGATGGTTAAAAAGTTTTAGCACCAATTTTTGCAGGAAGTATATCTCAGGTTGATTTTTCAATGTCAATATAATGTTTTATTTCATCGTAGTTAATTTCACTAATAGGAACCTTCCATGAGATATTTACCAGCTCTGGGGTCAGGTAGGCAGAGGTTTCAATGGAAGAATCGACTTCTTTGGCTGGCTCCAACGAGTAGGCCAATCCCGCCCAACCTTCAAATGTCCTCCCAAATAGTGGTAATCCAATGTTTTCTGGTTCCTGAGCAGGTTGTTTTGTGCAAAGGATCCACAAATTCGAGGGCCAGTTGTATTTTGAGTTTGGGAAAAAATCTCTGATCCCTAAATTCATATCCAACAATGGCCTTGCCCAACATTCCGGGCTGGCAAGATTAATATCCTGAATAATCAATAGATGTATCTGGTTTGGAAAATTCAAGCACGAATCCAGTATGTCGCTTAACCCATTCCTCCAGCAAAACTCAAATTTTATCCAATCAGGCTCAACTTGTTGGATAATGAATTTGGTTTTTCCTATTGCCCTTGCAAGAGCGACTCCAACTCTGGTGTCAGGAATGAAAATGCACCTGAAGTTAGAAAGTAGTCCCAAAATTTGACGTTCAATTCTTTTGTTTGAGATCCCAAGTTTTTGGAGATGAAACTGGAATTCCTGGAAAAATTGTTTGGATGATGAGTAAGGCTTTTCTCCAATTTCTATTGAAGAAAGCTGGATTTTCTGGCCCGCGGATTCAATATTGGGCAAAATAACGCCTGAATTTATTTCCGTAAAAAGCTTAAAATCCTGGATTAATCTAGCCCGATTCTGTTCAATGTATTTGAGGTCTGTTTTTTGAGAAATAATCTCTTGCTCGATTTTCTCTAAGGTATCTTTTTGGGCTTGAATACTCCTTTCAATGGTCTTAAGGTTTTCTTTCTCGGCGTCAATAGCGGATTGAATCTCCGCCTTAAAGTCCTTTTGCATTGAAAGGAGGGTCCTTTCAAATATCGCCTGAAATTCCTGGGAACCTTTTGAAAGTTCGATAAGTGAATTCTTGTCCAACTCCAGGGTGTCAAAAGTGTTTATTATTCGTTTAAGTCTAATATTAAATAATTGATCTGCATTATTTTCCAATAGCCCAGATAATTCAATTCGCCAGTTCGTTTTTGAATCCAATTCTTTAATCCAGTTGCTTGCAAGAGGCTTAACTTTTTCAAGAAACCATTTTTGTAATTGAGGGCCATCCATCGAATCCGCGATTCCAATGGGGGGAGTTTTGGGTTCTTCCAGAATAAATTGATTGTCGGACCAAGAATATATTAGCTGAGAATCCGACTTCCATATTTTGACTTCCTTTTTAAAGGTTGGGAAGATTTTCCCATTTTCCGACTTTAACGGGCCAATAAATTGCTCATTATGAAAGATTAAAAAAGGTATTTCAGATAGAAAATTTTCCTTTTCCAGTACGCCCAGATCTAAAACGCCCTCTGTTTTCCAAGGGTTTGATTGGGTCTCGAAAACTCTAAAACCAGTTGGTTTGGGCTTTGGGTTTAAGTTTGGGTCAAGCTTCCATTCATCTCTTCCTTCACCTTGCTCCACCCCAAAATTTGGGATCGCATAAAACTGGATAATGGTTCCGATAAGGAAGGAAGGAAAGGCCTCGAAAAAGGAATTTGCAAAAACATAACCATAGGGAGGAAATGATTCCTTGATATCAAAATCAACTCGAAATCCTTTTTCTTCCCTGGCAAATATTTTTATCCTTGCGGAATTATTACCTTTTTTTTCGGCCACGATGCCCCAAACTTTTTCTTTATTTTCTGATATTTCCATTGTTCTTTCTACTTAGCGCATTTAGTACAATATTTGAGCTTGAAATTCGGTTTCTTTGGCCCAGATTTTGTTTTATCCATTCTTGAGTTATGGATTCTCTGGGTTGATTTTCAGTGACTATGCAACCAATAAGGTTGGGTTTAGAGTCTACTGGTTCCCATTTTGTAAGGTTCCAACCTGAAGTAGCTTTTAATACCCTTTGCAGCCCAATAGCTCTTTCAATATTGAATTTATAGGGAGGATATTCCGCAATTTTAATCCAAAAGGTTCCCGCAGGAAGGTCCTTTAATTGATAACAACTTTCATTTACCTCCAATGATTTCCCATTAAGCCAAAATCGGTCGATTGAACCTTGGAATTCAACTTCTGGTCCAGCACCCTCCAGCCAGCATTTCCGTCCAACTTTTATCCCATACTTTAGGAAAAATGGATTTCCTGACTTTTTTATTCCATTAATATGTATTCTCCTGGCCAGATCCTTAGTCAAAGTGAAAAAATGAATTGAAATTCCATCAATTTTCCTCGGTTCTTTTCTCAATAAAAATGCAAGTTCCGGGAGCCTTTCGGAAAGGACTGCGCATTCATCGCCTATGGATAGGAATCTTGTTTCTAAATAGTCATTGTATGTTTCGTCCTTTGAAAAAAGTATGTATTTGTTTTTGAAGTGGGGCAGAGGGTATTCCTTGTTTATATCATTAATGATTTGTCCATTAATCTCAAATTGTTTTAACTCCCGGTTTTTTGAATCATACAATTTTATAACAGGGTCTTCTTCAAGCTCTAATGCAAGAATCATCTCTGAATCAACTTTATTGGGATTGCTCTTTCCCTCTTTTTGAGTGACATGATCATTTTTATGTGTATTTCCATCCCATTGGAGAAAATAGTTGAATATTTGGTCTTCAAGAATTGAGTCTTGGTATGGATTCCTTCTATCGCGCATCCTGATCGAGTGTGGGGTAAGCCAAAGTGGATTACTTGGAATCTGGTAAAAATCAACGAGCTCAAGAAAATCTTTTTTGCATATGAATTCTCCAGGGCGTAAACCTATTTCGAGGAACCAGTTAGAAAAAACCTGGAGATCATGGGTGTTCATTAAAACTTGTGAAATGGGATATTGAACAAATTTGCCTTTCCCAGCCTTTTTTCGTGGCAGATTTATTAAATACCCTTTATCTTGAAGGAATCCTATGTAATCATTCCATACCTTTTCCTGATGAGCTCTGAAAAGTTGCTGGATCGGGTTATTGTCCCACTCTGGAAAACCAAGTAATGTGTTGAGCTGGGGGAGAAATGCGTTTTCCGAAAAATGGTCTCCTCTTTCCATTTGGAAACCGGCATAACATTGAAGTCCAACCAGGCCAAAGAGTAGGGGAATTCCATCATCTTCCTTTAGAGTCCAGCTCCAACCACCGGTCTCAAGGCTTTTTTTAAGAATTTCAAGCACCTGCTTTGGGGTGAAATTGAGCTTGGTTGCTATAATTTCCATGGTGGGGTTATCCAGGGCCAAAATAACCTTTTCACCTACTGTGCGATCATTAAAGAAATGGTCAAAGATCGCCTTATTGATTTTTATATAATCACTTCTCGTGCTCATAAATGTTGTTTTTTATGGCTTGTTCCTTAAGTTCCATTTTCATCTGAATTAATCTAAAGGGGTAAGGGAGGACGGTCCATTCGTTATGCCGAATAAAATCCACCATTAATAATGGAAAGAATTGGTCTGGGGAGAATTCCCCTCTTAGTTGGTGGATTTTACGAAGTTGAAAGGTGTTCTCCTGGGTTGGTTTTCTTCCTTGTTGTCTCCCAACAAAATATTGTTGGTTTTCTTCTTCAAACCATATGCCTTGGAAAATGCCAAAAATGCCACCTTCTCTTTTTCCCATCAAATCAATTCCGCAGCAATCCTTAAGGTATTTCCTTAAATAGGTATCATTATTCCTTTTTAAGATCGTTTCAGGAAGGTTCTTTCCGATTGCTGAAAGAATTTCTTCGTAAGAAAGGAATTCCTGCGGGAAGAAGTTTTTAATAAACTGGTTCATTTGCAAAGAAACATGATCATTTTTTGAGCTCAGGAATTTAGCTTTTGGTATTTTTGCTTCACGTTTGGCGAGCCTTTCCTTAATAATGTTTTCTTCATAAAGGACTTTTTCCTGCGTTTCAATTATTTGAATGCACTGGCCCCTGTGAAAAATGGTCGGGTTTTTTGGCGCAAAAAATTCAGAATCGAATTCCAGTTTGAAGGGGTTTTCATTTTCATAAATATCATTCAATAGCATTTCAGGATGAGAGATGTTTGATATCTCAGTCAACAATTGGACAAGTTTTGCCCTGCTTTGGGTTTGCTGGATGACAAGTTTCCCATTTTTTAAATAAAACGCCCATTCTTTTTGGACATAAACTTTTTCCTTTAGAAGTTCAACATGAGGAAGCCTGGAGGTTTCAAAATTAAAACCCAATATTGCTGCTTTTAGCGCGAGTTGATTGACTGATATTTCAATATTTCTTTTGAGATTTTTGAAGGTTTTGCTTTCGAATTGATTGCCATTTTGCCTACGGTCGAGATCTTCTATTTTTAATCCTTGAGTGGGAATTTTGCTGAAATCAGGATTTGATTTTAAGGTGAAATAAGGATCAGATTTCCCTGCCAAAATTCCACCTTCCTCAAAGGCATTTTTTCCATAATCCATTGCAAACAGAAGTGGTAGATCCTTTTCAAATCGATCCAGAGTTTTAGGTACCAAAGAAACATTTTTTATCAGATTTTCTGGAAGGGTTACCATTTCATTTAAGGGGAAACTGGGGTTAAATCTGGCATCAATTAATCCAACTTTAAAACCTTTTAAGTTAATTGTAGCAGTTTGGTATGAGGAGCTAACCTGAATTAATTTAGCTTTTCTTTGAGAAGCTGATATCCCATGCGCTTTAAGGTGAGAAATAAAACTATCAATAAAAGATTGGAGAAGCGCCCCTCTGCTAAGGTTAAACTTATTCAAAGAGTCCACGGAATGGAAACTCATGCTTGATTTCTCCCATTTAGGAGGAAGATGAAGGAAAATTCCCCCCTTGTGTTGACTAATTTCGGAGACTTTTAATTGTCTTAGGAAAACTTGCTTATTCCGATGGAATTCAATTCCGTAAGGAACCTGTTTTCGTGAATAATAAGTTAAATATTCTTCAAGAGTGACCTTTTTAAATCTTGTAGCAAATCCCTGAACAATGAATTCATCAGAGAAATTCTCGCTCCTTTTTTTAGCAAGCCGAATACAATAAACTAAGGCATATTTTTGCCCTTTTTCTGCTTTGGCAAACAAAAAAAACTTTTCGGATGATATAAAACTGGGACTTTTACTAAAATATTCAGCCAAAACTAGTTTGATCAAAATATCGGAATAAACATTCCATGGTTTCAATTTTTCCGCAAATAAAGGAGTTCCCTCGCAATTGATTAGAGTATTGACAGAATCGTTTGGAAGCAGGATATATAACTCTTTTTTGGGTGAATGAAGGTAGTAAGGAGAAGAAATGTTACCCTTTGCCCAGTTATGCATCAATGCATGTTGGGCTTCTTTATTTCCTTTCATCCAAGGAATACGATACTTCAAAATCTGAAAATTTGAACTGAATTCCGAAAAATCACTTTGATTCTTATCAAAAATAAAGGCTGTAGTCGGATTGTTTGCGGTTTTGCCCGTTCCTTTTGGTTTCATATAATTTTATCGGTTTGTTGTTTTTGGGTAAGGAGTGTGAGAAGTGCTTGAAAATCAAACGTCAATTCGGCTGGATTATCCTCCTGCAACATCCCAGGAATGATCGAAATACAAGCCTCACCTAAAGACGATACTCTTTGCAATTTTTGATTAAAATGCATTGAATGGACGCCTTTCTTACAAATTAGGTTAAGCAAAATTAATTTAGACTCTGAACCATAAACAGAGCGTATTTTTTGATATTTCCTTAGGGCATTATCCAATATTTTTTCCGACGTGAAATCGGGCTCAAACCCACTATCCCATCCATCCAGAGAAAACTTATCCTGAGTTTTTTGGCTATAATTCTTGCAATCAATGAAAATGGCCCCATTGTAAATTTGGATGTCCGCTAATTCAAAAAATGGATCAAGGATGTCCACTCCTGTTTGAAACTCTATTCCAAAATGCATGAAAATCGCCTGAACAGATTGTTCCCCAATTGCCCCAGTCAAAATTGCCTGATAAATATATGGAGTAAAGATAAATCCACCCTTGGAAGGAATGCCTTGAAACTGCAATGGGTATTCATTTTCTTTAAAGAACTTTGAGATTATTGGGTTTTTAATAATGGATTTGAAAGCTAAGTTAAGGTTCCATTGGTATTGGGTCTCATTTGATTGGGGCTTGTAAAAAAGAATTTCCTGCCGAGAGTCCATCCAGAAATTATTTTGGATGGGAAAAATCCTGATTGACAGGTCTTTTGCAACGGATAAACTTAGCCCGGGAAATTCGATTTCAGCAAGATAATCTTGCTGGAGGATAGACTTGCGAAGAGCTTCCCAAGCTTCCTTTATCTTTCTTCTCTCAATTGGGGAGCCTTGTGTTGCTCTGACTCTTTCAAGTTTTTTTAGAATGACATTGACTTTTTCAATGGAATTCTGGTTGGGGTGGGTCAAAGAAATAAATTTATCATTGTCCTCGGCTCCTGATGAATTATGAATCAGGGCTGAACCTTGAAGAATTTTCTCAATAAATACAGAAGACGTATTTTTTCTACAAAACCTAATTGCGCGATACTCAGGCAAAAATGAAAAGCGATTGAATTCATTTATTACATCCTTGCTCAAGGAAACTTCAACCTTTCCTGTAAGTTTCCATGATCGCTCTATCCTTCCAAGAGCTTGAATGTAAAGAGAAACGCAATTCAGTGTTCTCTCAGAGGTATTATTATATTGTTTCTTTATTTTCTTGAAATCATATTCCTTTAGGCAGTACCTGAAGGCACTGGAGCTGATTTCTCCCTCCTGGAGCAATTTCCATAAATACCAAAATAATTGTTTTTCGATAGGTTTTTGTTGGAAATCAGAGCCAGGCATTGGCAACCAATGATAGAATCCATCAATGAGATGAATTCCATCAAAGTCCTTCTTTTCCCCCTTCACAGAAAAGCATGGGAGGTTGACGCCATTGCTTGCCGAATTGTATTGGGTAATAATGATTGATTTTTCGGCAGAAAAAAAATCATACGTTTTACTCGAAAAAGGATGCAGGCCTTGAGATTGGCTCGAATCCAGAAAAAAAACATTACACGATTTTCCTTGAAAAGTGATAGAATAACCCATTCCGTTCACTGAGGAATGAATATCTTCCTTTAACTTCAGGTTAAGAGATTCTTCTGGCAGTTCTCCTAAAATGATTTTTTTCAAATGGCTGAAAGTGGACATGAAAATAAGATGGCTATGCCCATTGCTTTGGGTTGTTATCCATTTAATCAATTGGAGGCCTCTTGATGCCCTTGATTTTCTAAATTCGCTAGCGAATTCATTTTCATTCTCGCTTGAGAAGAAACCTATTGTTTCCAAATGATCCAAAATTGTTGAAAGCGAACTTGTCGATGGGAGTTCTTCCGAAACCTTTAAGGTGATATTCGAATTCCTAATCCTTCCCTTTTCTTCTTTCAGCAAGGAAATGATTTTAATATCATATTCGTCGAAAGGAATGAAATGCGCATTTTCTTCCAGCCATTTCATGTTAAATGATCGGACAACTCTGGGGATGTCCACTGTAGCTGAAAGTGCAAAAACTAAATTTTCATCTGAAATTTTTGCGATGAGAGATTCTGGTGAGGTAAGCAGTTCAAGTTGATCGATTTGAACTCCATTCGGATCAAGTCGAATTCCGCCTCTAATTAGTTTGATAATTCTAAACCCGAGATCATATCCTGTGGCAGCTTTGAGTCCACCATGGCCAGGTTTATTTCCTTTGGCGCGATGATAGAGAAGGTTTTCTTTAACATATTTGTCGTAGACTCCTGGAGTTCCATCATTTTTTGAATTCCAAATAAAAGCAATGATGTCCTCAATCAAGGTTATATTTAAGTGAAAGGCATTGAATGCACCTAAAATTTTATCTCTTGCTGAGTTTAGAATGAAAAAAAGCTCTTGTGGAATTTTTGATTCTTTTGTTTCCTTTTCCCGGATATACCAGGAATTGTTCTCTTCTTCCAGGAAGAATTTTTTTGAAACCATTGATTTATTGGTTTGAAAAAGTCGAATTTTTTCGGATTCAACAAATTCACCATCTCTCATTCTGAAATGTCGAATCTGGGGGAAGCTAAACCCCAGGATTTTGAGTTTTTCATCCAGGAACCTTTTTATTAGAGAAAGTTTTTGCCAGATAATTTGATAATCTGGATTTTCTTGCCAAAATCCCTTATCAGCCCAATAATCAAAATCTTCGTAGAAAAATCGGACAAACTCAATTAGATTTTGTAACCCAGGGCCCCCGGAAAGGATTTTGAGAATCTCAGGTTCAAGAAAGTCGAATTCGTCCAGATAAATGATGTTTTCCTTAAGAGAGGTTATTTTTAATTCTTGGTTGCCATCAAAAAATCCGTAAAGAAATTTGTGGATAGTCCCCAATAAAACTCTGGTATTAGGATCATTCTCAAATTGAATATAAGGGAAAAGTTCCCAGATTATTGGAGATAACAGTAGGTTTTGGTAAAGCTTTTTGTTGTTCTTGCGAACTTTTTTGAGCGAGTTTTTGAAAAATTTCAAGAAATCTCCCGCAAGCCGCTCCATTTCTTTAGACACCAAATCTTTCAATGTTGGATCTTCAAGCTCCTGTATGAGTTTTAGCCTGGAATTGAAAAGGTTTGAAATATGATCTATTCCTTTTCCTTTGGATTCATTTTTCTGGCTCTGAGCTTCATAATTAAAGAGGCCTGATTTTGAAAGGGTTTCAAAAATCACCTTCTCCTTCTTTCCTTTGAAAATGCTAACTACAATATCAAGGTTTGACTTAAGGTAGGTATAGCCTATCTTTTTGTGAATAAAGGCATCTTCCTGCTCTTGGAGCAAATTGTGCCTGTAGGTACAATAGATGAATTTTCGACCTTCACCTTTTTGAATAGATTCTGTAATGGCATCAATCATCCCAGAGGTTTTTCCCAAGCCTGTTCCTCCGAGAATTGGTTTAATTCCAATTTTATGGGTGCTCCAGCTTCGAAGATATATGTCCTTATATGTTTTCATTTTGGAGGGATGTCTATCCCAAGGTCCTTAATCCTTTTTTTTAGGGTATTTGTAGATATTCCTATTTTCTTGGCAGTTCTTTCCTTGACATAATCATTGGCCCTCAGCATGCGTTCAATATGAAAGCGTTCAGCCTCTGAAACTACGGATTCTAATAGCAATGGATTGGTTATTGAAGAACTGTGAATTTGATCAGGGAGGTCCTTGCTTTCACCGTTTGGCCAGGCGACTACATAGAGTCTTGATATGAGGTTTTCTAGCTCACGGACATTTCCAGGATAATGATAACTTTGCAGAGCTTTGATAGCTTCTTTGGAAAGGTTCAGTTTTATTCCATTCTGAATGTGTTTTTTCTCCTCGATGAAATGATCAATTAGCCGAATAATTGCTTTTTCTCCCCATTCCAGCAAGGGAGGTAAGTGGATATCGACTATGGAAAGCCGATAATAAAGGTCCCATCTGAATTCGCCGTTTTTGCATGCCTCAACCAGGTTTTTATTGGTAGCTGCAATAATTCTGACATCAATGTCAACGTCTTTTGTGGCTTTTAAAGGCCTGATTTTCTTCTCCTGCAAAACTCTCAACAAAGTTTTCTGCATTTTAGGTGATATATCTCCAATTTCATCCAAAAGGATTGTCCCACCATTGGCACGTTCAAAAACCCCAATATGATCGGATTCGGCCCCCGTAAATGCTCCTTTTTTATAGCCGAATAGTTCGGAGACAAGTAAATCATCGGGGAATGCCGAGCAGTTAATTGGAATAAAAGGCTGTTCTTTCCTGCTGGAATTTTCATGGATATATTTTGAGATGACCTCCTTCCCTGTTCCACTTGCCCCCAGGATCAAACAAGAAACCTTGTCCGTTAATGCTATTTTTTCAGCGATTTGATAGGCAGGGATAAGAGCAGCTGGAATAATAGGCTTATCTGAAGGGATTCCGTTGCTAATTTCAATTTCCCGGGCAATGGCAGCGCGGGGCTCGTGGTCAAATGCAAAATCTATTTTTATCAACTCAGGGTGACCACTTTGGGTGTGTTTACCCTCCCGGATTTGGATTAAGGTGGTATCCAGGTCAGGATTGAGGTGTTCAATATGCCATGCCGTATGCATGGTTTTCGTGCCTGGGGTTACATAAAGGAATAAGTGGTCATTTCTAAAATTGATTAATTCCGTGGTGATCTTAGCTTGAATTCTTTCGATGTTTATTACATCTTTGGATGGTAAGGAGAGTTTTTTGAATTCCACCTTGTGACCCTTGTGCTTTTTCTGGAGCCAGGTTCTTAGAAAAGCAGCCTTGTATTGACTTTCCTCCTGATCAATGTGTAGAATGACATGCAAGTCGTAATCAAAGAAGAATTCGTGAATTAATGGATTTGGGCCAGATGGATTCACGATCAGGTCCTCGCCTTTTTCTTGGGCATTGAAATCTTGCTGAAATGCCAGCCAGGATATCAGGATTTTTCTTTTTTTCATTTTAGAAAATGATTTCAACGGAGGTAGAAGTACGATCATTGAATAATTCGAAGGAATTTTCCAAACTGATAAAGGCCCCTTTTTCCATTATTGCCTCGATTATCCTTTGGTAGTGTTGGCTACCTCTCAATACCCTTGGTTCTCCTAAAATAACAAGCCTTTCCTCAGCCCTTGAAAGTGAAACATTTAATTTCCGGTCAACTTCAATATTTAGTTCATTGTTGGCAGTGGAGGACAGATTCCTAAGGTAAAACTTATCAGAAGTAGCCATTGAAAGTATAATTGTGTTTCTTTCTGATCCCTGAAACCGTTCCACCGTGTCCACAGTAAGGTGAGCTAGTTCTGGGTCGTGATTGGTTTTTCTGAGAATCGCATTTATTTGGGCCCGCCAAGGCGTGATTACTCCGATGCTCTCCTCATGATCAAATTGTTTCTGGCCTTGGTAAATTGATTTTAACGCATCCAGAACCTTGGCAACTCTTGCTGCCTCAATATCATGAGACTTTCCTTTTCCCTTTGGTGATTCAATGAAAATGAGCCGATTACTTTTTAGAAGGTCTGTTATGTTATGTATTGACCCGGGCTCCTTTTCAAGTTTCGCAGTTTGCTTGATCGGGTTACCAGGTTTGAGGTTCCCGCCGTAATATGGGGATACAAGGAATGCAATTTCTTCATGCATTCGATAATGTTCTTCAAGCATTATTGTTGATCTCTTCCAATTCAAGGAATTCTTCTTTTCATTGGCTTTTGCTTGCTTCCATAATCTCTCGAATAGGGAAACTCTCAAATCAGATATGCCAATTTGGTTCAATGATTCATCTATTGTAGTGCAGTTCGAATCTCGTTGAATTGAAATGGCGGGCAACTGGTTATGATCTCCAATTAAAATGAACTTTTTAAACATGGGAATTATTCCAGCTATTTGAGGTTCAATTAATTGGGATGCTTCGTCCACGATAAGGGTGTCAAATGCTAAACCTGATGGGAATTGGTTTCGGTGGCTTTGAAAAGAGGAGAGAGTACCAATGAAAATGCGGGTTTTTAACAGATGGTCTTCTATTTTTCTGAACGATTTCCCTTTGGCAAAAGCGGAAAGCGATTTGGTCGATTCTTTAAATGCGCTTGACAAATGGATGTAATCAATTGGATGGGGGTTGTTTTGGATAGAATTGTATTTATCCAATTCGGACATTATTTTTTCAACAGCTTTGTTGGTAAATGCCAGAATGACAACTTTTTCTTTGGTATGCCTAAAAAGGTGTAGTAAGATATAAGTTAGAACCCTGGAAGTTTTTCCCGTACCTGGAGGTCCCTGGATCAGGAAAAAATCGTTAGCAGCAATAGCCTGTTTTATTGCTTCTACTTGAGATGGGGAGGGCTCCTTAGTTATTATGTCGGGATCCAAAGACTGTGTCTCTTTGAATGAGGGTGGGGTTAAACCTAATATTCTTGATTTAATTTCGGGCGAACTTTTCAAAAAGTTTGCCATTGATTCCATCATGGAATAGTAGGATTTATCCAGAAAATCATGCTCAAGTACCCATTTTTCATGTTTCTTAAGCCAGTCTTGATTTATCTGAGAATTTCGCAGGGTTAATACAACAGCGGAGCTCGAAAGTTGGGAAACATTACATTTTAAGATTTGATAGGAAAGAGGCCTCAATTCTTTCTCTTCGTCAGGATAAATTATTGCAATATCCCCGGACCTGAAATTCGAAAATTGGCCAGGAGGAAAATTGAAACTGAATTCGTATTCATTATTTCCTTCGGTTTGAATCGTTTTTTCAAATTTGAGACCTTCCAGAATTTCGAATCTTTCAATTTTATCTTGTCTGGAAAAATGCCATAGACTTGAAAAACCCCGTCGGTTCCCTTCCCTTGGATTAATATCGCCCACTTTACCTGCCTGTAATTCCCGGATGATAAAGCTAGTATATTCTTCGAAGTACCGTTTCTCCAACTTGCTGGATTTGGCATAGGCTTCGCCAATTGAAGTGAAGTTCTCTTTTTGATTCTGATAGGGCGGAGAATCTCCAAAATTGCCCCTTTTTAGATCTTCAAATAGAGAATAATCCCCAAATGAAATTGAAAAATAAATACTGATTAATTGGTTACGGATCATCAATAGGTCCTGCTCTTTTCTGAAGTTATGATTAACATTCCTCAATGGGGTATTTGTTGCCTTCGAATAAAGAATCGCTGAGGTGCCCGTTCTGCTATTCTCAAATGTTGAGTTAAGCAATAAATTGTAAGCAATTACCTGCATCTCATGGTCAATCTTGACCTGAGCAGGATCTGTAGGAGGGCTTCCAGATTTAAGCTCATAAATATCTTTTTTGAAAGGTTGGCTTTGGTTTTCTGACATCAAATCCAATCGCCCTTGAATTCCATAAAGAGATGAAAAAAATGCTGGCTCAATGATTGGATCGTTTCTTAATAGCTCCTTTCTTGCATTGATTAAATTTGACAAATGATGTGTTTGTAATTCCTGCTTTATTACTGTAAGATTGTCCATTCCAATATTGAGTGCATTCCAGACTTGATCCCTCAAGGATGCGGTAAAGGATTCATCGAAATCAAAGTTTTCCTCAAGAAGGATTTTATCCAGAAATTCATTCACAACAGATCCGAGGAAAAGAGCTTTATTTGGCTCTACTCCATTTAACTTTTCAACGAATGGCAGAATTGGATTCCGGAAGATCCATAGGCCGGTGGAGGTCATTTTGTCAAAATATGCCCTGGCCAGGGTCGTGGCATCCATTAAAAAGTCAGGCTCTATAACCAGGTTGCTATCATAATTGACGTGGAAATAGTTTTCCCGGTTTTTATCCTTTGATATTTTGAAGACATTTATGCACGCAAAGTTCCAAATGATGAGCCCGGTTTGGTAAAATTGTTGACCATAATACTTTACCTCTCCTTCAATCAACTGGTCTTTTAATGAAAGTGTGTATCTTCCCAGATCATTTTCAGACTCACAAATCAATTCGATAGAGTCGGAATTTTCGATAATTGTTTTTTTTATTACAATAGCTCTGTCAAAAGAAACTGTTTCTGGTGGATTCCTGTGTGGGGGAATAAGGGTAAGGTCGGGAAAATTAATGAGGAGCTGTGATATTTCCGGGGGAATTGAAGTGGAGGAAAAATAATAAATCACAAAAGCCAATGCCTGAATGGACGCAAGGTACTTTTCTTGATTGCTCTGAACCCGCTTGTGAGCAAGTTCGTTGAAAAGAACCCTTAACCCATTAGCCTCGTCCTTAATCCTTCTTGCAACATTATATGTTTCCGAAATGAAAATCATCATTTCATTAAGGCTTCTAAATGACCTGGTCTCATTTTTGGTAATTTCTTTATAAATGTCTTCAAGGAAGGCTCGGAATCCCCTCATTTTGTCAGTCAAGGAAGGACCTGTTCTTTTAACTTCCATTAAGAGATCAGAGAAAAAATGACTGGCTGCGTCATTTGCCAGAAGTTTCAATGGTTGGAATTCAGATTCTTTCATTTTTTATGATTTTTTAATTGTTCCCTACGATTTCGGGTGATAATTCCGGTATTCCTGTATTATGGGCTAATTAGGGAGTTTCTTTGATGTTGTCAAATGACAAAAATTGCAAATTGTTCCCCTGGATACAGGAGGGAGTTTGGATACTTCCTTTTCGATACTTCATTCAGTTTGGAATCGGGTAACAGCATACAAAACTTCGGTCCTTGTTGTTGGAAATGTTTTGGTTTTGCCATCATTTTTTGATGGATATGCTGGGAGATTTGATGGCTTTTTGTTTTGGCATGTGCCATTAAGTGATCATTATGGCCATTTTTTCATTTGGACAATGATTTGCAATTGGAAGGGGGATTGCGCTAACAATATTTTTTCTAACCAAAAACCATTGAAATACAAATGAAAAACAAACTTACTTATGCATGGACGGTTCCAGGAACTGAAATTGCTTCGACCAATCATTTACTCTTACCATTTTTATTTTTCCTTCTATTCTCATTTTCTTTTGAGAATTGTTACTCTCAGGAAGTTGGCCTGTCGTGGGATTCCCTTTCGCCAGGTAGTTATTCAATAAACTATAAGACCGCTCCAATGGAGGAGATTAACGGGATTTCGGTTTTGGTCACTATTGAGGCTGATTCAGGAGCAAATACAGAAATATCTGTTGAAGTTCCAGATTCATCCTGGCTTTTCGAGGCGGGAAATACCTGGATTGAAACTGATGAGCTTGCTTCTGGTCCTACTGAGTTTATTTATGAGATTTCTGTAAACAGGAATGACGACTACAAGTATTCAGGAGAGGGGAGGCTTGTTACATTGAACTTGGCTTCAGGGGGAATCTCCATAATTGCCATTGAAGATTTTCCAGGGAAAAAGAAAAATTTCCCAGAGGCTTTCGTCAAGGTAAGGGCTGGAGGTGATGTCCTGGTGGTAGCCCAGTCTGATATTTTAGGAGTTAAAACCTGGGCCCTGGACGGGGAGGTCGTCATTCAACTTGATGAAGTATATTCTAAAGAGGTCAGATTCAACTTGCCTGAAGTAAACTCTTTAAGAATTTACTTTTTGGAAATTCACTTTGATAACGGGGGGAGGGAGTTTCTAAAAATAGCTTATTAGCCAACCTAAATATGCGCAATTCCATTTAAAAAATGGCCTGAGAAACTCTCAGGCCATTTTTTCTTTGATTTTCTGAAGAAGCCAATCAGAATCATGGGGTTGGTTTTCTTCAATCTCAATTTTCAAGAGATCAAGGTTTTGGTCAAAAGGATGAGAGGCATTGATTATCCTTTTTAAAAATTTGAGGCTTTCCAACCTTAGATTTATTCTGTCTTTTGGAAGTGTGGATCGATGGAGAAAGCGGTCATAATTTTGAATTTTATACTCCAATTGGTCCCATTCCTTTAGTTCGTATAGTGCCTTTAATTCATATACTCTGAAATCAAAGGTGAGGTATCCTTTGGGATTGGCTTTTCTTACAATTTTCAAACAAGTTTTGTAATCCCCTTTTGAAAAAGCGATCATCGCCTTGCTTAAAGCAAGAGTATCGGAATTTTCATCACCTGGCCCAAGTCTGTTTCCAAAAGTTGTAATAAACTGATTGGCAAAATCGGGTCGATCTACTTTTAAGGATACACTTATAATGTTTTTAAAGTGCACATGGGTGATCTCTCCCCAACGGTCTAAAATGAGTTCCTGGCTAATTGCCAATTCATAGAATTCGAATAATTTCTCGGCGATAGATTTGTCCTTATTTCGGAGATACTGACGCGTCAATTGATTGATTCCAAATGATAAAAGTAATTTTCCTTCATTTGAGGATATGTGGCTACTTTCTTTTTGAAAAACCTCAAGAAAACTATTTAGTGATTGAATAGTATTTAGAGTGAGGCTTTCGATTAATACTTTGTATAAATTGAAAAGCGGTTGGTTTGGAATATCAGATGAAAGAGGCCATAGTGGCTCGTTACTTTTGGGGACTGGGCTTCCCATAAGAATTCGATTCGCGATAATTGCTTGGGTTTTCATTTCCATCCAACGGAAATAAGTATTCATTAGCTCCCGGTCTATTTCCAACAGTCTGGTTTCATCAGGATTGGGTTTATTAGGGTTGTGGAGCCCTCTTAAGTGATTATAAACGATGCGGTAAAATTTTGACCGATTTAAAATGTCGTCTCCGTCCTGTAAAATTGGAGTGAGGCCTTTTTCCATTAATCTCCATTTTTTTTCAAATTCGCCATTTATTTTTCGCTCGTGAAATTCTAAAAGCAAGTCAATGTCCTCCTCCATCTTTGAACGCATTTTCATTTGTCGTTCAACTAAAAGAAATTGCTCAATTAGTCTTAGTAATTCTGACTTTCTTTTCCTCCATTTTCCATCATGGAAGGGCTTCCCTGGGAAAATTGAGGACCATGTATTTTCTGCATTTGTGGACAACCAGTTATTATCGGAATAAACTCTTATCCAGGAAAATCCAAACTCTTTAAGGTAGTTGGGGATAGAAAAATATGGTGATTCCAGATAGGCTTTAAAGCGATCAATTTCCTCCGGTCTCAGCGACTTAAAAATGCATAGAATTTTGTCCATTTCGATTGGCAAGATAGTAACTCAAGAGTTTGGGCATGAATTTTTTGAGGATTAAATGTAAGTGGTTTTTGTCTTTTTTTGCAAAGGTAGTAGTCTCCCAATGCTGAATTCTACGGCTTCCGAATACTGTCGATATTTCCATGAAATGATTACCTCAAACTCAAGTTGATAAGCCTGATGATTTTTGAAATCTTAACACCATTGCAAGTTAGGCAAAACCTATTCAATTGGATTCATTTTAGTATTATTAAATGAACCCCATTTTTTTTCTCTACTTCATACCCCGAATAGTGTTTTCTGCAACTTCCAATTCCTTTGCGGCTTTGGCCACAGAGCCATAAGTAATTATTGCCCATTTGTAAAATTCTTGCTTGAATGAAACCATGATTTCCTTGTGGGTATTACCGCGTTGAAAAAACGCACCTGCCTCCGAAGGCTCATTATTTTTTTTCATTTTCTCAAAACGATCAAACTCCTCAAATGCAGATGAAATCGCCGTTCTATCAGATTTTTTCTTGATTTTCCCAACCAGAATAAGAGATGCGACCCGCTCCAAATCACGGATGTTGCCAATGAGGGTGAATCCAGATAATTGGTCTTTGACTTTATCAAATCTTATTTCAGATAGGGTTGGATCAAAAGAGGTGACATTTCTCCAGGTGGTTTCCCAAATTATGGGTAAGTCTTCAGGGCAATCCCTTAGAGCAGGGATTTGGACCATGAATCGGGAGATTCGGTCGAAAAAATCTAGATCAAGCCGATCCGAAGCCAGGAGGCTCGGCAATGAAAAGTTCGTTGCGCAAATGATCCGGAAATTTGCCTTTCGCGGGTTTTCTGCCCCGATGGGGTAATAGATTTGTTCTTGCAGGATTTGAAGCAAAAGTCGTTGATTAAGCTTGCTCAGGTCCTGTATCTCATCCAGAAAAAGAATTCCTCCCTTTGCAATTTTTTCAATCAGACCTTCTTTATTTTCTAAGGCTCCGGAAAATGATCCTTTTTGGTGCCCAAACATCTCAGAGCGAAAAAGTTCATCAGAAAAGGTGCCACAGGCTATTTCGACGAATCCTGTTTTCGTTTCTTCTAAACGTTCTTTTATCAAGGTCGATTTTCCCACCCCCCGCTCTCCCAATACGAGAATAGGAGCAGCCGGAACCATGGCAAAGGTCAATAATTGCTCAATTGCCTGGTAGCGTTTTCCTGAGGAGGATAGTTTGGTTTCGTCATTTAGCTGCTTTCCAATTCGAAGCTTTTTTTCAAAAACCTCAGATAAGTAAGCTTTCGGTTTGAATTTGATTTCATCAAGAAAAGTGCGGTTGGTTTTTCGATCAATTTGGGTTGACCACAAGCGGGTATTGTCAGGGAGGTGACCTCCTGAATTTAGCATTAACCAAACCACATGCATTTGGGGCGTACCAGGCGAAAGGTTGATATGGTACTGAATCTGGTCGTGGGTTAATCCCCCCAGGGTGTCCAAAAGGCCCCGTACCGATTTCCAAATTGATTCGTAGTCAGTTGGGCTTGCGAGGTTAAGGCGTTTTTGCAGAATCCTTGGCGAAGGTCCTGAATCTTGAAAATCGGCACAAACCTGAATGAATTCCTCCGAATCTCGAAGCAAATTTTCTCCCCGAGTCCCTTGATTTAGTCTGGAAAGGTATTGTAATTCGGAAACATCCTTGTCCGTCAGGTCAGAATTTTGCAGGTAAACTACCTCCGAAATACGAATGCCTTCCTCCTTCCAAAGAAGATTTAAGCACCTGGCAGTTACGATGACTCCATGAGCCAATGCGTGCCAGGTAAGTAATTTATGTTTTGGGTCCTTTTTCATTTTTTTTCATTCTAAATAAAGACAGGCCAATTATTCCATTTCGGATCTACAGCATTCAGGGATTCCGGCTGAAAGGCGTCCGTAAGGTGAATTCCAAACTTTGAACCACTCTTTTCCTTGAGGCTTAACCTGATCAATCCAGGTGCGATCGCCTCCCGATCTTGAGTTTCCGGGGGTGGGGGAGCCTCAAGTTCCAGCAAATGGATGGTAGTGATGGCATTCTCTTTTGGCTTTCTGGATTCAAAGTCCTTCAGTGCTCTACGCAGGTCGGAGACGTGTTTAAGGCTTCTTTTCTCAAAAATTTCGGCTGATGGTTCAATTTTTTTCTTAATTAGTTTGCCGTCACTTCCGAGTTCAGAGAATTCTTGATTCGGCATATGGACAGTTTGAATATTTGTTCTCAAAAGAAATTGAAAATCTTCCTTCCACCGTTTAATCAGATTATTCAATTCCCCTACCTGGTCCTCAGAAAGAAGGACTCCAACCTCCATCCCTGAATCAAGTCCTCTGGATTCCAGGTTGGCTGTAAATAGATAGCCAACTTTCTGATCTGCAACCAGGAACTTGGCATGTAACAAGCTTTGAGAAATGACCTTCCCCCCTGCTTGTACGATTTGTTTTGCAAATCCATCCAAAATTGGTCTTCTCGGGGGGGCAAAAATGGTAACTTGCAAACCTGCTTCTGCCTTTTTGAGAATTTCCTTGCAAAGATCATGATCCCTTTCGAATCCGAATGCTGAAACTGTGATGGATTCGGAGGAATTTCTGATTGCAGCCATCAGGGATGGAAGAAGACTGTTCGCAGCGAGGTTGGGGCTGGTGATTCTCACATGGTTCCATGGCTTGGGATTAAAACGGTTTGAAGGGATAACGGCTTTGAATTGCTCCGTTTTTCCATGCTGATGGGCTGAATATTCCCAAAAGTGATAGACGAAAACCTCAAAGAGCTCGGAAACCTGACGACCATCCAGAAGAAGCCCGAGTTCAGGATTGACCGTAAATGCCTTTTTGGTAAAGTTGCAGGTCAGGAGGAATCCTTCAGCATTTGTAGTATTGGGATCAATCAAAAGGTATTTTGCATGAAAATAGTCGGCTGTTCTGAAGATGATGTGCCCTTTGAACGTCTCATTCAATAGGTTGATATAATCTTCTTTTTTGAAGTCTTCTTCCTCGTTTTGGTTTGCAAGTCTCGCCTCTGCTGCCCCCAAAGCATATATCCGGACTCCCCTTTTCGCGGCATTTTTGAGAGATGAGAAAAAAGGTCCGTTTTGCATCAGGAAGGATTGAAAGCAGACAATATTTTGGGCACGATCTACCATTTCAATCATTTTCTTCAAAAGGATCTCCTGGGGGCCGGTTTCAAAAATGGCGGTATTGCCATTTTCGAAGGGGTTCCATCCTCCCCCATGATGAAGCAGTACAATGGGATACATTTTGGATGATTTCAGTTCTTTTGTAATTGTTAAGGCGCTCATGAGTACGCAAGATCGTTAAGGGTTTCAAAGTTCATTCGGTCATAGAATTGGGTATTAAGCTGCCGGTTGAATTCAACCGCAGATTCCAGACTAACGGGCAAAATTTCAAATTCAGGAGCAAATATTGCTGCAAAGGTCCTTTCATGTTTATTGAAAGCAGTGGGACTACTGAACCATTCGATGGGAGTTTTGCAAAGCAGATGGTAGTGCCATTGAATTGCATCTTCTCTGCTTTTGGGGAAGTGGGGAACCCTTGGAACCAGGGTATTCTCAAAGGATTCTTTTCCTAATTTAGGGCGATATATTTCAATACTCCGTTCCAGAGAAAGGTTATTCGGGTCGAAATGGGTTCTTACCTGATTATTCACTGAATCATAGTTTCCGTTTGAAGCAATATTTAATAATTCTGTAATTGCTTCATTGGGTGAAATGTCCAGCAATGGGTTACTAATTAACTCATTTTCACTCTGAAAAAGCTGCGCTATCACCCCCTTGGAACTAACCTTGACCTTTAAAATTAGAGGTTGATCGGGGTATGTCTGGCATTTTGACTCAAGATTCTCAATTCTTTTTCTTCCCTTTGATAGTTCCTGGTTTTTTTCAACCTGCTCAAGGACCAGCCTGGGAAGGGGAGAGGAGCCAGAATTCTGCCTGGAACTATTTTCGCTATCCTCCTTATCCTCCTCCTTTGCAAATTTGGAAGGAATCAATTCAATTATGCTCATGGGAAAATAGGGATGATTTACAACCAGAATCTCCCATGAACCGTACTGATTTTCCCATATTTCCTGTTGGTTTGCAGCTTCCTTGCCCATTTCAGTGAGGACATAAGCGTCTCCAATCTCTATAGTTCCAAGCTGAAAGTATCCGTTTGAATCTAATTTATAGAAAAGGCCAAGGCGAGTTAACCGATCAAGAATATTTTTGGAGGCTACAATTGACAGGTTGGACAACAGGTTTGCCCTTAGGGCCAAAGCCGTTAAGTTTTTGCCTTCTTCTTCCAATTCAGCAGCCAGCATGAGGACTGGGATTAGGCTGCTTCGTTTAGTTGGGGATGCCACGGTACCTTGAACTCCGAATCGTTTGGCAGTGATACTTTTGCTAAGTATTATCTCGTAATTCATTGTTCAATTTTTTTAGGTGTGGAGGATGGAAGGAAATCGGTTCGCCAAGGCCTGCAAGGCCTCTGATGAAGAATAATTGGCGAACCAATTTTTATTGCCAAAAAGAATAAGTTTGTGCCTTGCCCGGGTTAGGGCAACGTTTAGACGGTTCGGGCTATTGAAATGCGCCCATTTTCCTACCTTGGTAAATCCAAGCAATACCAGATCGGCTTCCTGCCCCTGGAATCTATCGACTGTACAAAGGGAAACTTTTATGTTCTTATGCAGAAATTCGTATTTTTGGTCAGGTTGATGGAAAAGTTTCCGCAACATTTTCATTAACAGAGCCTCCTGGTCCCGGTAAAAGGTTAAAACAGCGACCTCAAGTGTTTTTGAAAGATGGGTGGATTCATCAATAAATTCGCATAATATTTTCAACATATGGTCGGCCTCAATGCTGTTCACAATTTCATCTTTTTTGCCCGTGTTCTTGCCTGAATTAGAGTACCATTCTACCCGGCATGGATTTGAGCGGAAGTGCCAGGCTCTTGTTTTCATTTTACTGCCTGGTTGTAGATTTCCGTTTTCGGAATAAAAATAATCCTTTGAGATTTCAGCAATGTCGGGATGCATACGGTGCTGGAACTGGACTGAGACAAATCTGCATTCTTTTGAAGGGCTGGATAATCCAGAGGAGAAAACATCAGGTGAATTCTGGCGCTTTCCCATGTCAGCACCGCGTTGCAAGACTTCCAAAATGCTGGGAAATGCAATCCGCTTCAGATCCATTACTTTTTCCTGGGAATGCTTAGGGATGAGACTCTCCAGTTCCTGCAAAATCTGTAAGGTGGCCTCAGAGTTCTCTCTGAAACTATAATATTGCGTGATCTTACTCACTACAGCGTTCCCCCAGGACCTATCCGTGAAGTCAAAGTTCCAACCCATGACTTTCCCTTTTCGGTTCAGATGTAGCGCCTGTTGATATCTTACCCAGAAGCCCTCTCCTGGTGCTTTGTTTAATAATCGTGATTTCACCCTCAGGCAGTTTTTTAAAAAAGTATAAACCTCGGTGTGTTCCTGGCATAACAGGACGTCGGCAGAATTAATCTGAAGGCCTAATCCAGGAGCATTCAGCCCACCTCGCAAGAGGGAGATCGCAAGAATCCCTTCTCCCTGGAGTATAGATGCCATGTCTTCCAGATCTCTACCGTGCCAATCTCCGAAAAAAGTTAAGACTTCACCGTATTGCCTTGCTTTCTGAAATTCGACCCTTATTGCATGCATTTGATGAAAAAAGTTCCGTTCCCCCTCGTCTGGTATTATGTTATTAATGAAATGTTCCAGGGAATCATCGTCAACATAAGGTGAAAGTTGGTGGACGTCTCCCACCAATACCCAACGCTTCGCATGAAGCGCTGGCATCACAAAATCTTGGAATGTTACTTTTGAGGCTTCGTCGACAATTAGGTAATCGAATTCGGGCCATCCCTTCCCAGATCTGATATCAGGATGTTGCAGGATGCCTGTACAAGTTCCTGCAACCAGGTTGGCGCTTTCCAAAATGAGCCGTTCGATACTGTCCTCTCCATTTGCCAGGTCCTCCTTCAGATAATCAAGAAAGGCTATTTGTGCTGGCGATGGGTTTAATATGGAGGATAAAGACTTTCTAAGTTTTTTTCTTTTGGACCGAACCAAATTCCTGAATTCGTAAGGCTTGACAATTTCCTTGCTGATTTGGTCTTCGAAAGTGGCTATTCTTACTGGCATGACCCATGGTTCACATTTTTCGCAGTCGTTTTCTCCGAGTATTCTTTCCAACACATTGTCAATTGCCACATGGGTTGATGAGCACAACAGGATGCGCTTTCCAAGCTTGGCCAGTTGAAGGACCAATTCTATGATGGTGGTGGTTTTTCCAGAACCTGGAGGCCCATCAAGGATTGCGAAATCAGGAGAATAAAGGGCTTTCCGGACAAATTCGCGCTGTTGCTTAATTCCTTCAATGAAATCGTCGGTTAAGATGATCCAATCAGGCTCGGGCATTTGAGCCCAGTCGCTTTTGGCAGTGAAGCTTGAACTTACAGAGCCAAAAATATCATACAGTGGAGCGAATTCCCTGAGGGGGGTATGCCTCAGCCGGTTAATGGCGCTAAGCTGCATCCTGACCTGGTAGGTATCTGGTTGAAAAAATAAAGTCATTTCCTTTTTGGAGGAGTTGATTTTTATCCTTCCGGATTCTTCATGCCTGTGCAAAATCTCACATCCTGCTATTCCAGACCTATCCTCATATAGTTTGACTGCAAAATCTCCGAATAGAAAGTCTGAAATTCGGTCTCCTTCCTTTTTCGAGCTGTAACGTTTTGAATTTAACCTATACCAATTGCCATCATCATTGATGTCTGGGGATTTAATAAATCGAAATCTTGCCTTTGTTTCAGCTTGTTTCAGGTTTTTGGGCGCTGTTTGGGCATCAACTTTCAATAAGTGGACCTCAAGGGTATTATTTTCAATAAATTCCCGCAGCTGGTGGAGGAATGAGCTGTATTGGATCAGGTAATAATTACCTTTTTGCAACAACCAGTTAGGTATTTCGCTGTTGATCTGGAAAAGGTTGGGTTGGAATTGTTTTTTGGGGGGATTCATCGTCCATTCTGGTTGGGGGTGATCATGCCAGTATCCCCCTTACGGACGAATACGGTTACAAGTTTTCTGGCCTGGACCACGACAGTAAGTTCAATAACTGCTGAAATATCGGAACCCTCCTCAGCACCGCTTCGAACAGCATCTGTAAGTTTTTGGCGGTTCAGCCTAAATCTTTTGGATTCATTTTTGGCTGGTTTGATGGTTCCTTTGGCAAGACACCATCCAATTAAACGCTCGTCGATGCAGCGTAGCTGCATCTGTTTGCGAATGTGTTGAGTAAAATGGTACATGGGCATCATTTTTTTTCTTTCTGTCATTGAAAAATATGTGCCAGTAATGTTTGTATTTGGTAATAAGGTTTTTATCATTTATTCATCAGTAGTTTTCATCAATTTATTGATGATTTTGATTAAAAATACGAAGAATTTGGTTTGGGCCTCATGGGAAAATCCACCGCTTCCCTCCAGGGTCAATTTTTTGTTCCCTGGATTGGTGGTAATAAAACTGGGAGGCAACCCAGCCGACTACTTCTTTAGTATTGGGCCCCAATTGGTTGGCAGCAACAGATGAAAGTTCGGCTGGAAGTTTTTCGCAAAGGATTGCTGAAGCGCCATTATAAATTACCTCTAAAATGAATTGGAGGCCATTAATGCTCTCCATTTTGAACCATTAATTACCCATTCTCCTTTACCTCCCGAGACGTAAAGAGGTGGTTTTGGGGTGTTTCAGTCCGATGGACTTAATCGGCGAAATGGAATTTTTTAGCTCCAGGATTTTGCCTGAATAAGTTTCCACAGTTATTTTTTCTACTTTTTCTGGCTGGACGTTTTTTCAGTAGGACAGATAAAAAGAGTGAATTTCTCCATTACCTCATTTATAGGAAGGAAATGGTTGTCATCAGAATATTCGCGAAGGAGGAAAGCAACTTTGCGGATATCATGAAGCAGCCATTCTGGATTTTTGGAAATCCGCCAAAGGCTACCATTAATATCGTGAAGTCCGTATTCTGCTTTGACTGGATTGAAAGAAACAAGACCAAGCGGCCCGTTATTAGAGTAAATTTCGATCACTTTATAGGATTTTACCATTCTATCGATTTCTGCAGCCGAGATTCCGAAATCCAGGAAAATCGCTCCGTATTCCGGGTCCTTTCTATTTGTAAAATTCTCCATATTACTACCTTTTAGTGAGTGAATACAACCATTATTTTATTATTGAATCATTGGCGATTGAAGACTTCCCCATTCTTCGATGAAATCTGACTCATCCTCAATCCTCATTTTTGAATCAAGGATTTCTTTTTGAATTGCCACATACCTCCGCGTAGGTAAGTTTGTATTTGCTTCGCTCAATCGTTCATTTTCATCATTAATACCCTCCATGTCTAATTTAGGGCCTCCTTTGCCTCTCCTTCTACAAGGGGTTTGGTAAAGGGTTTCCTTAATGAAGTGTTCCAAAAAGAGGATGCCAGATATGGTGAAAATCAGAGCCAATAGGACATGGGCGATTTCACTTAGCAGGCCATTCAGGGGCAGAATGGAATGTGATTCAGAATAGTTGAAAACCACTTCTGCAATTACACAGCTCAGGATTCCAAGGATATAGCCACGGGCTTTCACCCATAACAACTCCCCTGGGTTAAGAATTTGGATTTGATGCCGACGAATTGGTTCAGCATTGTACTTCTCAGAGTACTTTGCAAACTGGCTGTGCTTCTTTTTGAGCTTTGCAGTGAGGTTATGAGGGGATTGGAGCGGCCAGATCTTTGCCAGCTGGGCAAAGACTTTCAGGCCAATGTGGTCGTAGAACCAATGGTGATGCCGTAGTATGGATTTTAAGTATTTCATTAAAGCGCATTTTTAAAGTGTTAGAATTTTCAACACCTAATTCATCTTGGAGATGAAAATGGATTGTCTTCACTTTAAAAAATGACAATTTGAAATACTTAAAAGAACAAATTTTAGTGGCCGAAAAGGCTTGGCTTATCAAGCCTTTCACATGTAAATATACAAATTATTTGGGCGATCCTAAATAATTACATCAATTCTTTTTTCATCAGCCAGTCAATTTCCTCTGGTAGCATGTACTCCTTTTTGATTTTATCTTGTTGAATACAAAGCGTATATAGCTTTTGACCCATGCTTCCCGATGATCCCCCGCCTATCAGCTTTTCATAAACGGATACTGCATGTTCTGAAATGGACTTTTTGCCTAACTGCCCACCCGGCAAGCTGTAAAACCATTGTCCAAACCAAAGTCTGCGGATTACCAATGTTTTTTGCAGATCGAAAACTTTATTGGAAAAGCCCCAGTCAGCTAAATCAGCCTGCCCCAGCATAAACACCCCGCGGTCCGAACGGAGTCGCTCCCAAAGCTCTTCCGTTTTTCTTTCAATCTGATGGGAAGCGGACTCGCGATCAGCGGAATTCCAATAGGCAATGTATTGCTCTTTCAGCGTCGGTTGTGGGATGCCTTTTCTTTCCCAGGCTTTATCCCACGATTTAAACTCATCCAGAATTGAGGCCCTGGCATTTACCGCCTCCTCACATGCTTCAAACAATACATCCTTGAAAACCTGCCACTGATCTGCAGTTTCCAGGTTTTCCTTTTTGAATAATGAAAACCGCACGCCCATAAGGTTGCGTAACTGGTGCACCACAAAGTCAGCCTGGGAGGTAAGGGTGAGCAGGCTGCGGATTCCATTTTTGGCGGCAAAGTCAAGAACCTCATACCCCTGAAGGGGTTGCCAATAATTCTGATTCTGGTCGGTAAACAAACGCCAATCCGAAATCACCGCTACAATTTCATTCCTGGTGTCTTTTTTTAATATGGAGATGGCTTCCAGGGCGGAGTTTGTGTCCTCGACGGTGAATGCGTCCTGAAGAAAGGATTTTACCCGGTGAAGCTCATCTGCGACGTCATCGACCAATAGTACCTTGTGTTTGGTCCTTTTCTTTGAGGGGACTTCTTTGCCCTTTTCCGTTAACCGTTGGTTGCAAATGGTAATGAACTGTGTTTTTAGGTCAACAAATTTTTTTGGCTGCTTGGCTTTGATGGATTCTTTAATCTCAAATACAAACTTTTCTAAACTGATTTCCTTTTTTTGGATGGCAGATAAATAGGGAGAAACGCTACCTATGACTTTGTCAATGTCTGCATCGAATTTCAAATCGTGGTTGAGTTTGTCGATCACGACGCCCTTAACGTTGCAAAGCATGGTAACCACATCGTGAAGGGCGGCTTTGCTGAGTGGCTGAAGGCCATTGGCAAGGTCATGTAAGGCGGCCTCCTCAAAGGGGGCTTCGATAAATGCGGAGCCCCTTCCAAAGAGTATTTTATATTTAAGATCACTTCGGCTTTTGTATTCAAAATACTCCACCTTGGCTGGGCTATAAAAAATTATCGGAGATCTGGATCCCTTTTCCATCCTGATTTCATTGGCAATGTCAAAACCAAAATCGCTGCTCAGTTTTCTCCCCTCCCAATTCAAATGGATATGGATGAGATAAACCGTTCCTTCATCCTCCTGGATGGCTAGTAATTCGCCCTTGGCAATGATATTGCGGCAGCCCGACGGTTCGGGTGTGCCTGGATTGCAGAGGTGATAATAAGTATTAAGCATTGTTGGAGTTTCCCTGATTGGTTATAAACGTATTTACTAATTTTTTCACCAATTGGGCCTTGGTTTTTTTTGAAATAATGTCGGTTTTTTCTCCCGCAAATGATGATTTTAAATCCTTAAAAATTTCTTTATCAAATTGTAGCTCTGCGTGGTTTTCTGCCAAGTCTTCCAACTGCAAAAGGTAATTAAGATTGGTATTTGCTACAAATTCCCTTTCTAATTTAAAGGGCCAATATTTCTGCTGATCAAATTCGGACTTATTCAGACGAAAAAGATTTATCATTAATTCAACAGCGAAAATGACTTCAATTGGTTTTGCACGTCTGTAAAATAACTGGTGGCTGAAAAAGGCTCGCAAATTATAAATATAAGCACCGAAAGTCTTTGGGGTGGCAGGCTCATCTTTTTTTCCATCAATTTCAGCGTGTTTGATTGCGAGAACCTCACAAATTCCGCCCAAATTATTGAAGATCAAAGCACACAGCCTTGCTTGATAATCGGCAATGTATTTAGATTCAAAGTCAGACCTGGCGCTATATACTGAATCTAGGATCAAAAGGCATTCCGTGAGTATTTCCAAGGCCATTGGGCATTTTTCAAACCACCAGGAGCTTTCTAAATCGTCCCTGAATTTTAACTCGATCAGGTCTTTCCAAACCCGGCTCACATGTTTCCATTCATCCTGGGAGGTTTTGAGAAAGCAATGCTGAAAATGTTCAAATTGGGCTTTTTTGTCTTCCACACCCAGGGTGGGGGAGGTGTCCTTGACTGCCCAGGCCCAAACACCTTCGGAGCGGAAAGTTTCAGAATTCCAAACCTTATTACTGGTCGTGTACATCATGTAGGGGAGGTAGGGGTAGGTTTTCTTTAAGGCTTCGAATACTTGAAAACCGGAAATCTTTTTTAAGTCTCCTCTTGTTTTGAAAGGATGGGCGTCTTCATGGTTTTCATTAATGTACAAATCGGATAAAACGAAGCTTGCCTCCTTTGCTTTTTGCCCTATTTCGTCTAAGGCTGAACCGTTCCTCCAGGCTTCCCGGAATGCATCCTGAGATTGATAATTGGGTGAAAGGATATTCTCCTCGGCATTGGCGAATATTTGTTCATAGGCGGCCTCCCACGTGGAATACTCGTCGTCGATGATCAATAATTTTTCATTGAGTTTTATTTTAGCTTCTCCCACTTTTCCTTGCCTGACAGCGTCGCTGTTGGCTAGGGCCCAGCCGCTTAATAAATTTTCAGCGGCATTGTTAAATATGGGGCAGGGTTCTTTTTCAGCAATCTGAAGTGCGTCTTCAAAATTCCAATCCGTGACACCATCCGGGAAAAGCTCCACAAAGGGCAAAAGGCTCAGGACAAAATTTTCTGGTTTCAGCCTGCCCAGGTATTTTGCGGATATCGGGGAATAGAAAACAACCTTAAGCTTTTGGGGGCTCTTTTCGAATTGTTTGAGCAGATGGCGGTAAATGATGACGCCGCCTTGCTGCTGCATTTTCTCAGCCCCCTTGAAGGTGCAGTGGACGTCAATGATGAAGGTAGTAGTTTCAGGAAATGAAATTTTTTGGAGTTGTTCAATGCTATCCCTGGGGTTGATTTCGATATCCCATCCCTGTTCTTGAATCTTGATATTGGAAATAAAGGTCCTAATAATATTTAATTAGCATTTAACTTTTTCGAAATGTATTCGTCTAATTTTTTTTTAGATTTTTTTTTGAGCGTGGTGACTTGGAGAAAGGGGTTAATAGATTTAAATGGCCTGTATAGTTCCTCTATTTGCTCATTGAAAAATTTGTCGCTCAAACTCCTCATAGCAACTGAATAATCATTTTCTTTTTTTTCAATAATTGATTTGGCAATTTTTTTGAATTCTTTACAATAAACATCGCTTGATGTATGGCTCTGATAAATCCAGTTTTTATATTCCTCTAGGGATTGAAGCCATTTTATTTCTTTTTCAAATTTGTGATAAAATTTTTTATGTCCGGTTTCAAATGAAAAGAAATTCCAGTTGGAGCCCTTGTGGAGAATTATTCTCAAATCGATTTCTTCGCGAAGTAGATAAAATTGTGGAATAAATACACTGAAAAAAACGGAGCTTGCTTTTGGTTTGGAGTTTGTATCTTCAAATAGAAAAATATCAAATGAATCATTAAAAACAGAATGGTTTTCCGCAATCCCATTTTTGATGCAAATTGCTGACTCTTTTTCTCCCCCTAGAAAATCCAATTTTAAATCCTCCTTAATAAAGTTATCCCCTGTTTTTTGGCAGTCTGTGGTTAAGTCTGCAAATACGATATATTTTAAGGGCTTCATTTTCGTCAATTAACGTTTTGTCTGAGTGATTTTAATATATTAACTAAAGCGAATTTGCTTGGATTTGACCCTAAGCAATTATTCAAAACATCAAATGGAATATAAAATTCACCTTCCTTCAAGTTAGGTGGTGTGCCTCCACCTGAAACGAAAATGGTGATTTCGGGACAAAGATTTTCCTTTAAGGTTTCAACATTTATTCGATGTCTCCCAACAAGGCTCCTATGAATAATTAAGTAATTTAATTTAAATCCAGCTCGAAATTGGGGAATTTCTTTCGCCCATAGGATGATGTCATCCGTATTTGCCATATCTAAATCGGTGTTTTCATCAATGGGTGGTAGAAATAGATTTGCAAATTTCGGATTCTGGCAGATATTATGATTGAGTTTTTCAGCACCAAAATTTTTCTGAACTCTCTCATCCAAAACAATAATATCTGTAAATGCCATCTCAAAAATCTTTTGTTTCAGAATCGAACTCTTGTTATTCTGAATTTTTTCACAAACCGCCGACTTTGTGATAGATTGGGAAGACACGTACTCATAGTACAAAATTTTATTGGGATTTTGTAATACTTTCTGCCAATTATCGCCCTCCTTTGCCCATTCATCATGATTATCTAGAATTATATATCGAAACCCATTATCAATGGTTAAATTCTTTTCAAATGACCCAATTTGTAGATCGTATGCATTCCAGTTATTTTTCTCGGAATATTTTTCCCATAACATATTTTCATTTAAAGATAATTTTTTAGAGCCGATAGTTTCATAATGAACTGATCTCTGATTCATTTTTTTCTCATGGTCAATAGTTAGGTTGGATTCTTCAAATACTGCAAAAGAATGCTTGGACCCAGTTCGTTGAAATGTATCCTTGTTGGTAACATGTTCAATTCCAATTGATTTGCTTTCAATAAAACTGGTTCCAATCAATGCAGCAGTTTTTGGCTTCTGCAAATGGAATGTATGTACAAGGTTATTCTCTTGATCTTGTGAAATAATAAGGGCCGGGGGAAATGACTGAGTGATTCCATTTATTTCTAGGCATATGCAATTGTTTGCGGAATCAATTTGTTCAATTGGAAGTCCCAAAAGAAAAGTGGCGCAAATTTTCATTTCCAACAACCCCCAGTTGTTGGATCTTAAGCTACCATTTTCCAGGATAGATAGACTCAAATTATGGTTAAGAAGAGGCACATCCAACCCAGTCTCAGAATTTATTTTCCCGAAATTATCTGTGATGCTGATTTTGTAAAAATCTTGAGGTTCGGAAGGCGATGGTGATTCAATCTTTATCTTGTAAACTAATTCCATCGGAAATTTCTGATTATGTTTAACAGAATTTCGAATAATATTTTCCAAAAGAGTGTAAAGTGCATGAAATCCTAATGTCCCATTTGGGATACTTACAAAAATGTCATCGCAGGAATTTTTAAAAATTATTTTAGTGGAATCAATCTGTTTATTTCCCGAAATATTGTCAAAAAGGGATATGAGCTGCTGTCTTTTTTGCTTCCGTTTTTGATTATTGTTTAAATATGCTGGGAGTATTTCTTCAAAAAGACGGTGTGTCGATTGGAAGGGTGCCCTTAATCCGTTTGCTATAAATTCCATTCTTTTTTGAACAAATTCAAATAGAAATGCGGCGCGAGGTAAATCTTCTTCACCATCTTGAGAATCCAAAAAATATTTGGAAACGATATTTAGTACATGACTCCCAATATTATGACTCAAGTTTCTAGCCAATACTTGAGCAATGGCGGTCCAAATCGACTGGATTTCTGCAAGCTGAAGTAAGCTTTCAACTGTTTCTAAATTGGACCACAAAGCGGTTTTGTTACTAATAGCATAAACTTTTTCTTTAAAAGATTTGCTAAATCCTTTTGGGTCAAAGAAGGCAACTGCTCCTCCACTTGTCTGCTCATTTGAATCAGAAACATAGCCTGGAATAATAAAAACTGAATATTGTAACCTTTTCTCCCATGAAGTTGGATAAAGCAGCTTTATTAGGCGACCCAAAATATTCTTAAGATGCAATTCAATCGTTTCATTTTCATAGACTTGAATTTTGTTAATGATAAACTCTGCATTTCGTGAAAGTTCCTCCCTTAATTCGGGGAAATATACGCTGGATTGAAATAATTTGTCATTAACAATAGAATCGATATATTGATTGAGGTTACCAACCTTTAGAGGTGCAGCTGATAACGAAACTTTGATCTGATTTTTCAACTCATGGAGGCCGATTTTTATAAAAATATTTCGCTTCTCAATTTCAATATTTATATAAGGTTCATTTTCCCTTGGGATTAATTCAGTAATTACATGTAAGGAATACTTTGTTATGAATTCGTTGTAAACTATTTCGATAAAACTTCTTTCATCTTCGGGCAGATGATAAAGCCCTTGACACCAAATTTTATAAATCCCACACTTATCTTCAAATAGGGATTCCTCCCTTCTAAATTCGCTTTTCCCGAAGCCCGCGGACAAATCGATCTTCACAAGGTGAAAAAAAGTAACATCTGAGTCTTTTCTCAGGAAATTAAGCAATTCATCTTTTTTGCTTTCTTTAAAATGCATTTCCTACAATTGTCAGATTTTTTTAATTAAGTAATACGAAAATAGCCTTTTGTTTTGAGTGAAAGACTCAATAAAAGGATAACAGCCGCTTTGAATAATTTTTAAATTACAGCCATTAATTAGTTGGTGTAAACCGAAATCAATATCCCATGTAGGTTGTTTTGTAATTGGAGAAATTCTGGCTATTCCATTATGCTCAGGATCTTCTTGGGACCATCCTCCAAGCAAAATTAATCCTTGCCCTTTTATTTTCATGCTCAATGAACTCCAAAAGGTTGCTCTGGAATCGGGATGAATGTGATGTAGAACCCCCCAACATAGAATTCCGTTGAAAAAGTTGTCTGCCAAGGAAATCGGTGTTTCGGCAGGAATTACAATGGCATCAGGGTGGTTTGCTTTGCAAATACTCAGAGCTTTTTTTGAAATATCCAAGCAAGTGATGTTTGCGCCGGTCTCTTTAAGTAGAGTAAAATACCTTCCTGTTCCTGTCCCGTAATCTAAAATGTTTTCAGAAAATTGTAGCTGATCTACGTATTTTTTGAATATTTCAATTGGGAAAGGATTATTGATCCATGGAAGTTTATCAAGGTCACCTGAATAAAGATTATCCCAGTGATCATGCGTTATTAGAATTGAATTTTCTTTCATTTACTTAAATTGATTAACAAAAAGAATTGGAAGAATGTCACCATTTGAGTGAGTTGTCATTTTCATTCCATCTAATTCAAGCATTTGCGGAGCCACCAGGAAATCAGCTATGTTTCCAACATCTGTTGAATTGGTTTTAGTCACAGAGTAGTTTAATAATTTAAGTGTGAAGTATGATAAAAAACTAATTGAGGCAAAATTTGTGTTGTAACTTTGTTGACTAAGGGAGTCAATTTGAATAAAATGATCTGAATTATTGGGTAGTTTATAATCAACATAATGCACTCCTTTAGCTGCATTTCCTGATGCCTCTAAAACTGATGGGGTGGAAAAGCCGATATTGCATACAATTGAACCTTCGTAATTGGCCTCTCTTAATGTTTTAATTAGTATCCCTAAGTTCGGTGTAAAGCCAATTGCAATAATTACTTTTGGCTTTTTATTGATTGCTTTTAGGGCAATTGTCTTTAAGGATTCGGGATTGTCATCATAAGGAACAGAACCAATTACATTATTACCTAAATTTTTTGAAATTTGAGAGTTGAAAGACAGACCAAATTCCGAATTATGATATAAGATGAAAGAGTTGTCCATGGTCGTATCAAAGTTATTAATAACGAAAGTCGAGATTTCTTCTCCTTCTTCAACAGATGTATTACATGGGCGGAATATTCTTCCGTTGTTATTAGCCGTAATCTCAGGGTGAGATGCAATTGAAAAAAATAAAATACTATCCTTTATTGCAATCGGTTTAATGGCAAGCGATAACGCACTTGAAGTTGTTATGACAATATTAACTTTATCAATGCTTCTAAGTTTATTATAAGCTGCAATTGCCTCTTTGGGTTCACTTTTTGCATCTTCAATTAAAACGGAGTATTCATAATTGGAATTTAGTTTCCCCAAATCTTCTGCAGCAAAAAGAAGGCCGACCTTAGCCCAGTTTCCAAGATCAGCATATTTTCCAGTAAGTGGTAAAATCGCTCCAACCTTAATTTTGATCTTTCCGTTGGATGGTTTATTGCTTGAATTATTGCAACCATGGGAAAGCAATAATCCAAATCCAACAACAACTAAAAAAATGTAAATTTTTTTCATCTTTTTTTAATTAAAAAAATTGGTCTGAAGAAAATCATTTTTCTGAAATTCACTTTCGTAGAATTTGTTTTTAATAACCCCTTCTTCAATAATTACAAGCGAATCTGCCAATTCAAAAGCTACTTGATAATTATGTTCTACTAAAATTACCGTTTTATTTCTCTCTTGTTTCATTTCCTTCAAGAAATCAACGGCTTTTTTTATCGCTGAAGGAGCTAGCCCGGCCGTGGGTTCATCCAAAAGCCAACAATGGGTTTCCTGAGAAAGCAGCATAGAGAAGGAAAGCATTTGCCGTTCGCCACCTGAAAGGTTGCCACCTCGTTTGTCCATGCAGCTTGCCAGGGCGGGAAAATAAGAAATGCACTCTTCTTTGATCTTATTGGCGTCTGTTTTGCCTTTTTTCTTCAAGGCCAAACCAAAGTGTTCGCTTACCTTCAAGGTTGGAAATATCATGCCACCCTGTACAAAACAAGAGACTCCGAGCTGTTTTAAATCCCAGGTATTTTTGCTATTCAAATTCAATCCCTCAAATATAATATCCCCTGAATTATCCCTAATTATCCTTGCAATGGTTTTGAGTAATGTGCTTTTTCCGCATCCGTTTTGTCCGATCACAGCCAGAACCTCACCTTGGTTTACAGCAAAGGAAATGTTTTGCAAAACGGTTTTTCCATTATAACCTGCACTCAGGTTTCGTATTTGTAGGATTTCATTCATGAGAAAGCGATTTCTTTAAGCAGGTTAATTTTACCGTCTTTCATTTGCATATGGCAATCGGCTATGGCGAGGGCCTTTTGTATGTTATGCTCTATGATCAGAAAAGTTATTCCTTCACTCCTCATTTGCAAGATCATTTGGCTGAGTTGTTCGATCGTTTGGGGATTGAGTCCCGCAAAAGGCTCATCTAAGCAGGCCAACTTGCAATCAGCCATCGCAACCATACAAAATGAAATCAGTTTTTGTTGTCCGTAGGAGAGTTCTCCTGCGGTTTTGTTGCTCAAATCCTTCAGTCCAAATTTCGTAAGTAAGTCCATGGCTTTTAGTTTTAAATGGACACTTTCCTTTTTTACTAATTTAGGATTGAATAATAAGGCAAGTAAGCTGCTTCCAGTTAGGGAATTTGCTGCTGAGACCAAATTTTCCCAAACCAATAGATTCTTGAATAACCGGGGTTTTTGATACAAGCGGATTATTCCCAATTGGGAAATCTTCAGGGGAGAGTTGGCTTCAATGTTACGACCTTCGAAAATGATTTTTCCTCGGGTAGTTTTTTCTATGCCTGAAATTAGATTAAATAAAGTCGTTTTTCCTGCTCCATTGGAGCCTGATATTAAAACAATGCTCCCTTTTCTTACCGAAAAAGAAACATCTTTGACTGGTGAAACACCATCAAATGATTTGTTCAGATTTAATATATTCAATAATTCGCTCATTGAATCAGATATTTTCCAAATATACCTTTGGGTTTGAACCGTACAATCATTACCAAAAGCAAGCCAAATAAGATCATGCGCATGTTAGCTGCAATTCCATCTGGCATTTCCAAAAACTTGAGGATTTCTGGCAGCAATACATAGATTGCCGCCCCGGTTATTGGGCCAATGATCCTTCCTGCTCCACCAATTAATACGATGCTAAGGATAAGGATCGATTCATCCAATGTGAATGAGGAAGGGTCAATGTAGGTGGTGTAAGTAGCGTAAAGTGTGCCTGCAATTCCAGCGATGATGGCTGAAATAATGATACTGATGCGCTTATAGTAATTGGGATTCTTTCCGAGGGCCAATAGAGCAATTTGGTCATCTCTGGTTGCTTTAATCAAACGGCAGATAGGGGTTTTCAGAAACCAATGGTAAAAGAGAAGTGCCAGCATTACCCACAACCCGCCAAACAACGCAAAGCTGGGGGGCGAATTAATCCCCAAACCAAAAATCTCAGGACTAGTAATTCCCGAAATTCCATAAGGGCCGTTTGTCACGGGGATCCAATTATAGGCAACAGAAAAGAAAATGATTTGCAAGGCCAGGGTTGCCAAACTGAAATAAAGGTTTCTTACTTTGGCTGCAAGAAAGCTGAAGATCAAGCCAACTATTATGCACGCTATAATAGCGGTTGGGAGTGCGAGCCAATAGGAGAAGCCCAACTTGGTAATTGTAATTGCAGCAGCGTAAGCTCCAATGCCGTAAAAAACAGCCTGTGCCAAACTCAGTAAGCCTGATAATCCAACTTTCTGGTTTGCACTGAGGGCAAGCAGAATGTAGATTTCCAGCATCACGGTTATGTGGAGCAGGTAGTTCATGCGGTGTCTTTCCTCAGGTGATACCTAATGATCCCCTCTGTTCTGAATAAAATTACCAACAGCAAAATCAGGAAGGTAATTCCATCTTTCCATTGGGCATCCAAAAACCACTCAATCGAATTTTGTAAAAGGGTCAAGGCAATTGAAAAGGCAAGTATCATAAGCACATTCAATCTTGAAACAAGAATTGCCACAACCGCCGCCGTAAGTGTTATGTGCATTCCGGCCTGCGGGTCAATCCCCACATCAATGGTTTTGAGGATAGCCCCTGTAAAAGCCAAAATGCTACCGGCGATGAAAATCTTAAGCCTTTCATTTTCTGTATTAATTCCAAATACCTGGCTTATTTCTTCGTTTTCGGCTATCGCCTGATACACAAGCCTCGATTTTGTAAATTTTAAATATATAATGAAAGAGGCAGTAACTACCGTTTCGACCAGTAATTGGATCAACTGAACCTGGGTAATAATTATATTGCCTATTTCAATGGAACCTGAAATGGGATGGGCAATCATTTTATTTTCGTTCCCGAAAATCAAGGCCAAAACGTTAATTATGACCACGTATATGCCCATTGAGGCGATCAATGAGATGCTTTGATTGGATTGCTTTTTGTTGAGTGGAAGGTAAATAAATTTTTCAATCAGGAAGATCAGTAGTGAAACCACAGTCGCAGCAAAAGCAATGGCAAAAAACCAATTATTGGTTAGCGAAAGCATCCACCAGCAAGCAAAAGCTCCTGCAACGTAGATACCTCCATGGGCCAGGTGAAAAACTTTCGTAACCCTGAAAATGTAGGTGAAACCAATGGCCACAAGACTTAGTAAAAGTCCAGAAACGAGGCTGTTAATCAGTATTTGAATTGATATTTCCAAATCAGGGATTAAGTTAGGGATTAATTGATTATCCCAAATTATCCTTAGGAAATCTCCCTTTGGTTTTTTCGATTCAATCTTGAAGTTCCCTCAACGCAAAAGGGCCACCTTGCGGCAGCCCCATAGCGTTTCAAACAAAAACATTTCTTACTCTCTGATCAACTTCACCACCTGGGAGGCGCCACCGTCCGTGGTCACCGTGGCAAAGTAGATTCCAGACGGAAGTGGTGGTACTTCCAGTTTCCATTCCTGGCTCACTCCATGTTGTTCGGCAGAGAACAATGTTCTGCCCGCCATATCGGTAAGGGTAAGGCCAACAACCTGGTTGTTGTGGCCTTCCCAGCGAACTGAAATCCAGTTCGAGAAGGGAGATGGGAAAACATCCAACTTTGAGCCGCCTAACACTTCCCCAAGCCCGGTGAGGGTGAAATTGACTGGGAGAGAGGCACTAGAACACCCGTTCGCATCAGTGACTTCCACGTGGTAACTGCCGCTAACCACCGGGGTCACGAATGATTGAACCTCGCCGGGCATGGGAAGGCCATTCAGATACCACTGGTTCCCAGATGGGCTGCTGGAGAAAATGGAAGAAGAAACAATGGTTACGGTTGGGATCGGTGGATTGGGCCAGACGGTGACTGAGACAGGGGCCGAAGTTGATGAGCAACCACCACTATTGGTCACTTGCACAGAATAAGACCCTGAGGTAGTTGCTGTAATCGATGCTGTCATTTGACCTGTCGGAGCCCATAGGTTGCCAGTAGGGCTGGAGGATGTCAATACTACGGAGGCACCATCACAGAAACTGGTGGGTGTGCTATGTGACACTGATGGAGTTGGGGGTGAGGGATTCACTACCACAAAAACAGGAGCCGATGTTGAGGAGCAGGAGCCTTGATATACGTTAACGGTGTAAGTTCCTGGATTCGTGACGGTGATGCTCTGGCTTGTGCTTCCGTTACTCCACAAATAGGAGGTACCTGTGGTCGCGGTTAACACCACTGAGCTTCCGGCGCAAAATGTTGTGGGGCCTGAGGGGGTAATCGTCGCCTGTGGCGGTGCCTGGTTCACGGTAACACTGACCGAGATGGAAGTGGCAGAACATCCTGATCCGTCGGTTACGGTTACCGAATAAAATCCTGAA
The DNA here is from genome assembly GCA_020635905.1 of Bacteroidia bacterium. GTDB lineage: Bacteria > Bacteroidota > Bacteroidia > J057 > JADKCL01 > JACJYV01. Next base: position 1,480,518 of record JACJYV010000001.1, on the reverse strand, counting down.
GTTGTCACTACTATGCTACTGCTGGTGGCGCCATTGCTCCATTGGTAGCTGCTGGCTGGACTCGCCGAAAGTGTCACAGATCCGCCAGAGCAAAAGCTCGTAGGTCCGCTGGGAGTAATAACAGGTGTGCCCGGTCCTTGGTTTACGGTAACAGTCACTGGATTAGAGGTGGCAGAACAACCAGAACTGGTTACTGTCACTGAGTAGGTCCCAGAAGTCGTGACAACGATACTGCTGCTGGTGGCACCATTGCTCCATTGGTAACTTCCATTCGAACCTGCGGAAAGGGTCACAGACCCGCCAGCGCAAAAAGAGGTCGGGCCATTTGGAGTGACCACAGGCGTGCTGGGGCCTTGGTTCACGGTAATTGTAATCGGACTTGAAGTCGCAGAACATCCTGATCCGTCCGTGACGGTTACGGAATAGGATCCGCTTGTAGTAACTTGAATGCTACTGCTGGTGGCACCGTTGCTCCATTGGTAGCTGTTGGCTGGGCTGGCCGAGAGCGTGACGGACCCTCCAGTACAGAAAGTAGTGGGGCCACTTGGAGTAATGTTTGGAGTCCCTGGTCCGGGATTAACTGTAACCGTCACAGGGCTGGATACGGCCGAACAACCGGAGTTTGTCACCGTCACAGAATAATTCCCGGAGGTCGAAACGGAAATTGAAGAAGTGGTTGCTCCGGTATTCCATAGGTAGGAACTGCCACCAGTCGCAGTCAAGGTGACTGATCCACCCTGGCAAAACGTCGTTGGACCAGATGGGGAAACTGAAGCAGTTACCGAACAAAGGGTATAAACAATCCGGCTGAAGTATCCTGTCCCATTATCATCGTCATCATCCAGAAGCGTAACCGCATCCGAGGCGTAAAGCTCAAGATAGGTATCGGTCGTAGAACCGTTATAAGGAACGGTTTCAATTGTTACCGAGGATCCAGAGCGAGAAAAGTTAATACCATAACTTCCTGCTGATGAGTTACTGAATCCGCGCACCTTGAAATAATAGGTAGAGCCACTGTATTGAAAGCTGTACCAGTCCAAGTCTCCGGCAGTCAGGCAAAGGTTAGAAGCACTGTAACTTGTTTGGCTTCCAATGGAATAGGCGCTTCCCGAACTGTTATCAGGTTCATGGGAGTCGGATGTACACCCTGTGGTACTTCCAGAGTTCATTCTGTAGGCCAGGTTAGAGCAGGTGGAGTTGGTCCCACAGGGATTGCTGGAGCTAAAGTACTGATTGGTAAGGACCCGGACTTGCCCGGTGAAAGTGGCGACCCAGTTAATCTTTGCATCAAGCCCGCAGGCGTCGCCTGAGCAAGTGATATAACTTCCATTGGAATGGATGTACAAATTCAGGCGATTATCGTATGGAGAACTAGCGCCATCACCGTTGCAGTAGCTCCACTGGTAGCTATTCCCATTGACAACATTGTAAACTGAATATTCTCCGGCGTATTGGCAGTTAAGGGTCTGCCATGAACTGGTGGGGGTTAGTGTATTCGACGGATATTGAGTCCCGGCAAAGGTACAAGTGCAACCTGTACTGGTAGGTCCGTAGGCTGCTCCAACCCCAACCGCATACCATGCGTTGGTGACTGCGATCTCCTGGGAAGAGCCAACACCATAAAGATCACGGGCGGCTTGAATTGACCCAGCACGGGCTGAATAGTGATTGCTTGATGGTCCAAGGTAGACGGAAAGGTTGCGGTAGGCAATTGCTCTTGCAGCTGTAATCCCGATTCCGGAAACAGAGTAGCTGTTGCTGATGTCATTCGTTCCTGATCCGCCCTGAGACAACAGGTAAAACCAGAAGTTTTGCACACCACTGTTGGTGTGCACGCCACCATAGTCGCCAGAACCAGTATACCAATATGTTCCCAAATAGGTATCTGGTTGGTTATGAGAATTTGGATTACTCATTGAACGAATTGCACCAATGCTCAAATCGTCCCCGATAGTCCAGTTGTTAGAACCCTCCTCCCAAATTTGAATGCAGGTCCCAAAAATATCGCTAAAAGACTCGTTCAGGGCTCCTGGCTCGTAGGAGTAGGTGAGATTGGCAGTTGTTCCTGTTACGCCATGGGCATACTCGTGGCCAGTGATGTCGATGGTGTTGAAATCGTCTGTGTAACTGGTTGTAGAAGAACCCCTTCCAAGCATCATTATTCCCGTACCCCAATTGAAGGAGGCGTTGTTTCCCGAACCATTGACAATGGCATTCACTCTCAAATCAACGTCCCCACCGTTGCCATCCCACGAAGTCCTTCCGTGGACGGTTCCAAAATACTCCCGGGAGCGTTTGGCTGCCCAATGACCTGTAACCGCTGAGCGCTGATTGGTGGCAGTCCATGAGTTATTGGCATCAATGAAATCAAGGGGAGTACCCCCGTTATTCCAGTCCCGGGTGCGGATATTTGAAGCCTGACAGTCATCCAGCAGGATGTAGCTTCCACCCTGAATCGAGGTCTTGATGGTCTGGGTTCCGTGCCAGGTTGTGGTGGCAGAACCCGTGCTGCAATTGGAAAACAAAGGCAGCATTGCAATCAAACTACCATCTTTTGCATTCACATAGATGTCCCAGGTTCTGGCTCCTCCGTCCTCGGTGACGCGCACCTTATAGGTCAAATGGAAATTAGATTGTAAATCCTTGCTCCAGAAGCCTTGGTGATACCAGACCAACTTAGCCAGTGAAGCTGAATAATTGGAACAACCTGAGTACCCTGCAGCACCTTGCGCGGCATCCTCGTGGGAGAGGTGGGGGGTGGCCTGGTTGTTCAAGCCAAGGAAGAAAGTCCCGGTAGCCAGGTCCACTTTTTCGCCCTTTCCATGGGCTTTCAAAGTGGAAAATTCAACCGGAATAGAGCGATAATACTGCTGGTAGCTGGTGTGGCGCATTCCCAGTTCATCTGTGAAACTGGAAATAAAAGCAAGAGAGTCATCAGTACGGAGACCGTACTGTTTGGCCATCCATTCGGGAAAGCGATCCGCAAAAACTTCGGCGGTATTACTAACCTCGATAGGAACTGGTACTTCGACTACGAATGAGTCGGGATACTGGGCTTGAAGGCCCAGAGTGAAGATAAAAGATAAAACGATTACCAGACTGCAAGCCCAGAGGCGAGTCAATGGCGATGGCAGAGAAAAAGCATTCATAAATTTCATAAATCGTGGGTTTACATGGTTATTTTCTCAGCGCTGCCGTCGAAACATGCAACGTGTCACCATTATTGCCCAGATTATGAAAGACTACAAAGAACTTCTGCCTGAAGAAGGATTTTGTCGATTAGATCAACTCAATCTTCTCGCGGATTGGAATTCCCATATCCACATTGTAAATATATATAATTATCTTTTATGTGCTGTTATCCGAAATTATGCCAGTGAAAAAAGGTAGATTTTTTTTCCCGGGAACTATTTATTGAGGCCCCAATGTCTTGAAATATTGTTTTTAGAGCTGAAATTGACGTTTTTGGCTTTGAATCCTGAGGTATTCAATTCAAAGACCACCTCTTGCGGCCACCCAAAAAGGAATTGGACAACCGAACCCAGAATCCCCCAATTCCAGCCCCTTCAATAAATAGTAATGTCCTTGGTTGAAGTGTTGTTTCCAAACACCGAAGGCGCCATAAACATCCCTCTTTCAGCACTGTCTGCCTAACATTGAAGAATATGAAATGAATGCGCTCCTCGCTTCCGGTTGGAATGGACAACGAGGAGCAAGAGGGAAAATCACTGATTTTTATTCCTCACTAATTCATTATCAGTTTTACTTGAAAAATAAAAAAAGTTTTTTTTTGAATGAGGATGAAAATAATTACCGAATTATTGAGCGCCTGAGATCTCAAGAATTGAAAAATTTTTGCCAAATAAAAAGGAGAATCCCTTGCAAAACTTTCATTTGATCCAATGCACCTATCGAACCTCCAAAACCCCCATCGCAGCCAAATCAGCGACAAAAAAGTTCGATAATTTGGTACTTAGGCGTACCATTTGAACTCGTTCAAATAAAAACGTCCATTTCAATCTGATTTGGGCGTTTTTTGTTGTTCGATAATTACATCGAAAATTCTGGCTGGCAGGGTACAGGCTGGGGGGAATGTGTAATGGGCTTCATATTGGGGTTCGATTGTCCCATTCCCATAGTTTCATTTTGATTTCGTCTCAAATTCAACTAAACCTAATTCTCCAGTAGCCTTTGGAGCTTGTTAATTCTATTAACTTTCGATTTTGAAAGTTCCTCACAGTGTCTGAAATTGAGGCAAATTCAAAGGCTTGAAAAACATCGACAAAAAGGATTTTAATTTTCAGGAGGCGCTTGTTGTAGAGATCAAGTTTTTGATCGAACGAACCAAAGATGAAGTTTTTAGAGCTACCAATAGGTCTTTAACTTTGCTTAATTGGGATATTGGTCATTTAATTGAGGTAGAAATACTCAAAGAGGAACGGGCAGATTATGGGAAACAAATTCTTGCGACACTGTCGCAAGAATTGAAAAATGAGTATGGCCGCGGGTACGATTATTCTTCTTTGACCCGAATGGTGAAATTCTATAAGGCATTTCCTGAGTACCAAATAGTTGCGACGCTGTCGCAAGAATTGAGTTGGAGCCACTTTGTTGAACTTATCACACTGGAAAGTGAAGAGCAACGGATGTTTTATGCTCAGTTGGGAATCCAGGAAAGATGGGGAGTAAGATTACTTCGGGAAAGAATAAATAGCATGCTTTTTGAGCGGACAGCTTTATCGAAGAGGCCTAAAAAACTAATTCAGGAGGAATTGTCAGCCATTAATAGGAAAGGAATAACCAACACGGATTTGGTATTCAGGGATCCCTATTTGCTTGATTTCCTCGGGCTAAAGGAAACCTATTCCGAGCGGGATCTGGAAGATGCCATTTTGATTCAGTTGCAGGAATTCCTGATAGAACTGGGAAGTGATTTTGCTTTTCTCGGTAAACAGAAGCGAATAACAATCGATGGAACGGATTATTATATTGACTTACTTTTTTACCACCGTGGACTCAAATGCCTGGTTGCAATTGACCTGAAGCTGGGGAAGTTTCAGGCAGCAGATAAGGGGCAAATGGAACTATACTTACGGTGGCTAGAAAAGTATGAAGTAAAAGAAGACGAAAATTCGCCTATCGGTTTGATCTTATGCTCAGATAAATCAGAAGAACATGTGGAACTCATGCTTTTGAATGAGGGTCGGATCAAAGTGGCACAGTATTATACCCAACTTCCTCCCATGGAGGTTTTGAAAGCAAAATTGCATCGGGCTATCGAAGTTGCCAGGAAGAAGGAATCATAAATATTAGGCCTGTGGGCATCAATACTCCAAGGGGACTATCGAACCCCAAAATTCCCCATCCCGGCCAAATTAGCCACAAAATAGTTCGATTATTTGGTACTTAGGCGTACAATAAACGCTCCATTCATATCGTATGGGGCGTTTTTTTGTTTGTCATTTATCCCCCTACAATACCGTTCCCGCTGCTGAAACATCCGCTCAAAATAGGGCACCTGCCGGTCTCGTTATCGAACACCATACCTTTGGAATCGCCCCGTTGGATGCGGCCGATGTATTGGACCAATTTGCCGGAAAAGGAAAAGGGATTGACCAAAACAGGCGATCAAATCCCTCAAGGTATATGCTTTCACGCTGAAGTTGAGCTGGGGAGAGAAGAATCTGGACGTTTTGGGCAGGGTCGTGAACCAGGTTTTTGGAAAGAATTTTACTATGATCCGTTTTACCAAATGGTACCTGAAGGGAGGTGGGACGAATATGAATCTGGGTTTGGCTTTTCAGATTGAGTAAGACCAATGGCGGATTCTGTCTGGTAGTGATGGGGCCAAGGTGGATGAAAATCAGCTTTTCATCCTTTCTCATTCCTCCTGTTGATCCCATTCCACCTGATAATTCCTGTCATGCTCTGTGCCTGTTCCATTCATTCCCATCCTCTTGTTTTGCGCTTTCAGGGGCTTGTTGTCAATTCATGGGCCTTTGTGTACTGTGGGGTTTGATTCAACTTTGCGAAAATAAGGTAATGGATTCAATTGATCCGCCCTTTTGACATGGAAAGTCGCCTTCAAAAAAAGTTTGAAAAGATTCGGGGAGAAAAGGAATTTGATCTGCAGCAGTTGAGCACAGGCTCCTTTTCCATTGTGGAGGAAGGTTCAAGAAATGAAGAGGCAGGGTTGGCCGACAAGGCATATGTTTTTATGGAAATTTACTGGCACCTGCCCTCAGTGGCGACCGGGTTTTCAGGTGGCGGGCTTATCCGGCATTTTTATGTGGACCAGATTGGCTGGGCAACAAACTGGATGTCACCCAATGTACAGGATTTGGAGGTGGTTTTCGGGCAGGATTTCAGGCGCGAAAGGTGGATTTTCTGGCTGTTCGGCCTGATTTGTCTGTACGGGGTTTATCTGGCTCGCAGGGTTGTTTTGGATTTCCTTTGGTTAAACTTCAACCAGGACTAAGCCATGATTCAGGAATCCCTTGAATTCGTTGTGACCAACCTGAACGAGTATCTGATGGGGATACTCATTCCCAAACCGACCACGGATCTGTTGGTTTTTTCAGTGGTTTTGGATCAAAAAGGGGAATGGCTGGCCAAAGGTTACCATGGTTTGATTCTTTCGGTCCAGAATATTCAGCAGGAGAAAAAGGTGGAAATTTCCTCAAAGCGGCTGAACCAGATATTGCCCCTTGAATTGAACATTTATCCAATGATATCCAGTCACTTTCCTTCCAAACTAACAGGAGAAAGTTACGGTCTGATTGGGTTGGTCATCAGGTTTTTTTACGAAAATCCGGTTTTCTCTCCTGAGGTTTACCCTGATTTTCCGCCGGGTATCAGGCAAATGAGCTGGGAGATGTTGAACCTCGATTTTAAAGAGCTTAGCCACCTATGGAACTCAATCGGGGCAAAGTACATGCCCTCGGTCATCTACAAAGTAAGGCTTCAGATTGATCCTCAGTACAAAATGGAGTGCAAATTGCCCGGGATTTTAGAAAAATTTGCTGAAATCAACCAACCTTCAACATGAGCCTGAAATCGAAGATCATTGCAAATGTCAACAAATACGTTGCCTACTTTGGATCGGGGGTGTGAAGGGAATTCTGTGCCTGGGTTTGAGGTAGCTCTTTCCCCCAAAAGACTGAGGGCCATTTCTGCGGAAGGAGGTTGGGAGTTTACCCGTTTCCCTTCAGGTATCAGCTGAAGAGCGCCGAATTTTTGTAGCTGGTTTTCGCATCATAGTTTTTTGAAATCAGGTTGAGTTTCCAGCTTGCCAATAATTCTGGTCCTTCTTTTTGGTAAAAGTCAAAAAGTGAGATAAAGTGTACCTGAAATTGTTGCCAGCGGGCCCTGATAGATGGATTTTGGAAAATCAAATCTGAAAAACCCGTCTGGCAGTTTGTCAAAAAAGATGCAAAGATGTACCGCCCTGGATTGGATAAATATGGCCAAATTTATGCAAACAGGCTTGAAAACCGTATTTGATAGAAGCTCATGATGAAGTCAGGATGGGTGAAAAGTCCAAAACTCTGAAAATTCACAATTTCTTTGCTTCAAACGTCTTATTCAGGGATCCCTGAAATCCGGTTTCTAAGTCTGCGCAACGAATATGAAAAAAAACATGCCCTCACAAGATTATATCCCCCGGATAGAAAGGTGTCTCAAAGGCATCTTTCAACCAGGTTGCGGCGGTTTACCCTCATACTTGCTCTCATTCCTGGCCTCCCATCCCCCATAAATCGGCCTGGTCGGGCCTCTGCTTCCGTTAGAAACAGGCCACCCCAGACGGTTTTTAGCGGGTTGCATTCTGAATGGCAAGTGGAGAAACATCAGGAATACAAGGGGCCGGACAAGCTGCCTGAGGCAGGAGGAATTGGCATCCGGGGTTTGGGGTATGAAAAATCCAGGGGTACTGACCCCGGGGTCAGTCAATTATTGTTCAAAGCCTTCCAGGCCCTTGCAAAAGGAGCCCCGAAGCTGCAGGAAGAAAAAGAAGTGCTACCGCAGGTGGAAGTCCCTGAAGCATTCACCCTTCCAGGAATCAATGACGGAAACCACGGATCAAATCCGGACAGGAACCTGAGTTATATGGGCGTAATTAATCGGGAGAGCCCAGGTTTTATTTACCGGGTTAAGGTTGATTTATTGACCAATAATATACCTGATTGGCATATTTTCCCATGCCCACAGCCATCATACCTGGGTTGCGGGTGGGGTTTGGTTTGGAAATGAGCTGGTGGGTGGCAGCTGTCAGATTTGTTCTTTCGTTCTTTTCGGCAATTTATTAAATGAAAACGATGGAGGATGTTCAGGAGCCCGGCTAACTCCTGAACAGAAAAATCAGAGGAAAATAAGCTGTAAAGCCCTGAAGGCATAATTCAGAGCTCCTTACTTTCAAATAATGATAGCCCGCATTTTGCGGGAAGGAGAAGGTTTGCCCATTGGAAAGGCTCAATCCTGATACAGAAAATCACCGAAACCAAAGAAAAAAGAATCGCTATGGAAAATTGTCGGGAAATAATTCAGGCCCTTTCGCCAGAGGAAAAGGAACTGATCAGGAGTCATTTGAAAACCCTTACAGGCAGCAGCCGCCGTTTGCAATTATTTGATCTCGTGGATTCTAACCGGGTAAAATCAGACATGGAGGCGGCGAAAATATTATACAGTTCTAAGCCCAATTCTGCCTATTCTCATCTCAAAACCAGACTGGAAGACATCATACTTGACCTGATTTTCCCCTTAAGGGTACCTTTTGGGTCTGAATCATATTTTCAGCATAAATTTCAATGCTGGCGCAGAATCATGATCAGCAATTTTTTCCTGTCCAGACAGGCCTTTCGGCCTGCGGCACGGTACCTGGAGGAGGCCATTAACCTGGCCATGAGGTTTGAACTCGCGGCAGAATTGCTGATTGCAGAAGACCTGAAAATCCAACATTTTCCCAGAAATTTGCAGGACATTCCGCCTGCTGAATCCGGGGGAGAAATCTCCCGGGCAAAGATGTTCATGGAAATTTTTGAGATGAAAAAGCAATTCCGTGAACTGTCCCAAACTGACCTTTTTCAGAATCTTGATGCCGGGCAATTGTCCTGCCCGATCGAAAAATTTGCACAAATGGTGGTGAGTGGCGAGGCGGGTAATAATTTTTGCAGGGTAAAGTATTGGGGTTACCAGATTATGATTATCCATGAGAAAATCAGGGGCAATTACTCCAGGGCATTTTTGACCGCCAGCGCCTTGTGGAACCTGGTTCAGGAAAAGGGGGAACTATTCTCTCAACCCGAGATTCTGGATGCGGGACTGGCCTACGCACGGATGGCCTTTATCAATAAAAATCCTTTTGTGGCTTTTGGCATGGCCCATTCGATTCGAAACAAATCGTCGGCTGGAAGTCTGGTGGAACTCGATATCCAGGAATTGTTTTTTCTGAAGCATTTTTATGCATTTGACTTTTCCCGGGCAGAAGAAGTGTTGGCCAAAAGCAAAATTCATCCCCAAAAACTGGTTTCCGATTTTCACCAATCTCTTTGGAAGTACTACGAAGCACACCTGGCCTTTGTCAGGGGAAATTACAAGGATTCCCTCCACCTCCTCCGCAATAATCCCGAACTGATGAAACATAAGTCAAAATGGCTTCTGGGGCACAAATTGCTCGAGTTGTACAACCTTATTTCCCTGAGGCAGTATGATTTGGTGGAATTCAAACTGAACGCCCTCAAACAGCTGCTCAAGCGCCAGAAAATGTACAATATCCAGCGGGGAAAATACATTGCGAATGCCCTTTCCATTCTTCTTCGCAAAAATTTCGACTTCAAACAGACACTTACTGCCCTGCAAAACTTCAATTCCCTCCAAAACAATGCAATCGGTTTTGCGGCCTGGGTCCCCCTGAATTTTGAGGTTTTCTCGGTGGAGAATTTTCTGAGATTGGGAGAGCTGGCAGATCTTGGATCCTCCACGGCCCACAGTTTTCCCACTATTATTTCGAAGGTCAATCCCGGACTGAATCCCATGAGTTTGGCCTGGATCGAATACAGTTATTTGTATTGTGGGATGAACCTGGAAGCACTTTAATCGGCTTTTCTGGATCATTATTGGGGTGGCCGCTGCTCCCAAAACTGTACATTATTCTGGAAAGGGTTTTCATTTTTCGGGAATTTCTTTTGCCTGCATGCTGAATTTCCAGATAAACCTCCAAAAGAAAAACCAGGTGTGGGTGGACCACTTATTTTGGGATCCCAGGGGGACACTGTAATTGAAAGAAACCATGGCCGACAGGTTTTCGTCCAGTTTCCAGATAGAGCAGGGGCCCAAAAACCAACTGTTCTTTCTTTGTGGGGTGAAATTGAGGTTGGTGATTCCAAAAATCCCATTCGAAAACTGGGGGTGGATCTTCCAGGTGACCAGCTCAATGAGCTGGGCATAGGGCAGGTTGGTTTTGGTCAGGGGGTAAAAATATCTGATTTGCCAATGAAACAAAACCTTGCGTTTCAGGGCCCAGCTGCTCTGATCCAGCCTGATGCCAGTCCAGAACTGTCCCTGGCTATCCAGGATATTATAATTGAAAATCTTGAGGCTCCCCCTGGCAAAGACTTTGCCCGCCATCAGGTGAAACTGGATGCTTTGGGCCGGATAAAGGATCTGCAGGGGTCTGTATCTGAATTCCCAGTTTGCTTTGCTGAGGGAGTATTGCACCTCGGGAGAAACGAAGTTCAGAATCCGCACGGAAGGCAGGCCCGTCTGGCCGAACAAAGGTTCGGCCAGCAAGAAACACCCCGTAATCAGGGTAAGGAGCAAGCCAGATTTCCACCTTATCCGTGTCATGTTCCTGCGATTAAGCGACACAATGGCTTTGCCACGGGATAGGTTTCAACCCATCCCATACCCCAAAATTTGGTGAGGATTACCCGTAGCGGGCCGTGATGGGTGATCAGAAGAATACGTTTTCCACTCCATTCCCCATCCAGAAACTCCAGAAAGCTCCCGATCCGGGCAGCCACCCCGGCATAGCTTTCCCCACCTGCCGGCACGAGATCGTAATCATAGAGAATGCTTTTTCCTTTGTAAAATGGCAGCTCCTGGCGGTATTTTTTTTTATGGCGGCCCTCCAGTTCTCCCAGTGACCGTTCCATCAGAGCCTCTGAAGTTTCGAAAACCGGCAATGGACGCTCCATCTGTCCCATGGCAATGACTGCCGTTTCCTTGGCGCGGAGCAGGGGGGAAGAATAAATCAAATCAATGGCTTTATCCTTCAGTTCCTGGCCCAGGAGTCTGGCCTGTTCTCTCCCATTCGCATTGAGGGAAATATCCAGGCGACCCATGAAAATTTGCTGGTCGTTATAGGTGGTGGCTCCGTGACGGGCCAGAAAAAAAGTGTTTTTTGTACGTTCCATGGTTATTAATCTTGACTGAGGAGTATTGACTCAGGGTTTAAAACAGTAGTTTCAATCATTTCGGGTTTCAGGAAATGTTGGTACAAAATCCTTCCCGGGTTGGGGGCGACCCGCAGGATTTCCCAGAATTCGACTTTGGAAAGGTGAAAGAGGGTGGTTGAATTTTCCCCCAAAATAATCTCACCGTGGGGTGGGAAATCCTGCTCAAGTCCAATCATGCAGCAGGCGGTAAATTCCACTTCGCCAGCAGGCAAACTGATCTTCAAAGCACCCCCTGTAAGGAAAAAAACAGAATCGCGGGGCAGTGGCTGGCGCGGGATGCCAGATTCCAAATGCAGCTTTTTGACTTTTTCTCCCAGCCTTTCCAGAGTCCAGCAGCCAAATTCCATCAAAGGGGGAACGCTTTGCAGGTGGCGGATCTTTTCAGGCAGGGAAACTGGTTGCTCCCAGGCTGCATTTTCGCCGTAAGGTAGCGGGGCGGGGGCCAAAAGTACTGCGGTCAGATTTTCTTCCCTTTGACTCAAAAGCTGGTTGGAAACCTGTTTTCTCAGATTGCTGCTGGAATGGGTATTGGCCAGAATTTCAGTTTTGAATTTCTCTGGTTCTGCCCCAAGTTTCTCCAAAGCGAGGGCTTTGATCCAGGGATTGAGACGCAGGAAATCGTGGAAAAGGATGTTTTCCAATCGTTCCTGCGGGCTCATTTTTCGTTGGGGAAAATCTTCCTGGAGGCGTTTCAGTTTATCTGCGAAAGGAATCTGGTCGATAAGGGGGATAATCCATTCTTTGATAGCCTGGCCGGTCATGTTTTTGCTCAGCAGAATATCCGCCAATTCTATGCCCAGGCTCTCCCTTTCCTTTTCCCCGCTGAACAGACTTTGGTGAATAATTTCAATTTTGGATTGGTCAAACATCAGCGCAAGCTGATGGAATATTCTGGTCTGGGTTATTTCCAGTTCTTTCTGCAGAAGTCTGGTGATTTCTTCCATTTCAGGAAGGTCTTTCAGGTCAGAAATTGCCGCGATCAACCAGATGGCAAAATCCGCTTCCCGGGTGGTTTTTTTACGTACTTCTTCCTGCTCTTCCCCGGTGAAGGTTACGTTTTTACGGATCAATTCCAGCAGGGCCTGATCCTGAACGAGGATATCAGGGGTATTGAAATGCCTTTTCAGGAATTTCACCGCATCTTCGCCCTCCATAAAACCCATTAGCTGAACCAGTCTCATTTGGATGGGGGGATTTTCATAATGTCGTTGAAATGCAGCTTCGACTGATGGGATAATTTTATTGCCGCTCCGACTCAGCAGGCCAAAAGCACAGGCGCTCAAATGAGGCTCAGACAGCATTCCAAGCAACAATTCGAAGTGGCGTGGGTCTTCGGCCCGGCTTATTCCCAGGAGAAGGGTTTGAACCACCTCAAACTCCTGATCTTTGAGCAATTTGCCGATCAATGGCTGGAATTCTTGCTTATTACCCGACGAAAGCCAGGCTGCTGCCTTTACCCGGTCGGCCGTTTCGGGGGAATAGGCAAGATTCCTGATCAGATCGGGTTTAAGAGCCATTATTGCATCAAATTCACGGAGAAGGGTTTCTGCACGTTGCCTGATTTCCCCGCTGGCACCTGATTCATGTAGTTTTTTCAGGCAATTGGTCTGGGCCAGTAACCTGCCCTCCGCAATCAGGCCCAGGATTTTTTCGTCTGTTTGGTGGCCGTGGCGGGTTACAATTTTGCTGAAAAATGGCTGAGCGGCACCTGGCTGAAAGCCTTCCAGCAAGGTAAGGGCCAGAGGGCGATCGGGACAATTTTCAGAAATCAGACTTTGTTCAATCCATTCCTGGTCAGTCAGGGGTGGCTGCTCCGTTCCCGACTGGGCCACATTGAGTTTTTCTTCAACCGTTTTGCGGTAATCTCTGATGGTCAGAATGCATAAATACAACCACCCAAGGGTGAGTAAAATAAGGAGGAAGGAACTGTGCAGGAAATCGAAACCCGGGATCATGCCCAGCAGAATCAGCATGATGCCCGCCAGGGCTTTTCCCAGTTGTTTGGCCTGTCCATCTGCATAAGTCTGAATCGTTAATCTGATTTCCCGGTCCAGGGGAGAAAAAAGCAGTTTGCTGGCTGGCTGGTCAATGGATCGTCGAACTGACATGTCAAACAGCTTGATCACACAGAACATGAGAAAAAACAGGGTGAGATTGCCTGAAAATGAGGTTCCCGCGATCATGAAAGGAACCAGAATAACCGGGAGCAGCAGCAGGCTCACCTTTATGCCATACCGGTCGAGCACGATCCTTGCCACGAAGGACTTAAGCACGAATTCAATAACCTTGAGAATCCCGAAGAAAACCCCTATGAAGCTGGTCAGAATGGTTTTGTCGGGATATTTGACCTTGGCCAGCCCCATAAAGGTGTAATCCACAAAATTGTACACGATCAGTGAAAGGATGGTCATGAAGAAAATCAGACTGAAATATCTTTTGCTGAAAACGATTTTGAAGCCCTGCTTTTTGCCTGATTTCTTCCCCGTATTTTGATCAAGATTTCCCCCAAATTCCCTGATAATCACTTCCTGCAAAATGATCCCGACCAAAAGCCCTGTTGCGCCCAAAACCAGTAACCACTCTGCGGCAATATTCATTCCTTTGACCAGGAGCGGCACTGAAAAGAAGCCGAGGATGGAGGAAACCACTTCTCCCGCACCCAAAAGCCCGAATAATCTTTTGCCCTGCCTCACGTCGAAAATTTTGATCACAATCCCCCAAAACTGAAGTACAGTGAGCATGAAATAGGCGGCAATGAAGATGTAAATTATAAAGGTGAGCCAGTAGGGCTTATTGAGCAACACCTGCCCCAACCAGAAAAGGATGGTAAGGGCCAGCAGGGAAATGAGGTTATAACGAACCAGGGTGGAGAATTTCAGGCGCGATTGCAGGACAGAATAGATGGCTGAGATGGCCAGGGCCAATCCTCCAGCTCCAAGAATGGCGTAGCGCAATTCTTCCAGCCTGAATTCTTCATGCCCCAGAAATGAACCTGTTGCATAGGAAAGATAGTAGGCAATCAGCAGGCCCACAAAAAATGAGTTTGCCAAAAGAAGGCCAACGGAGCGCTTTTCTTCGTTTTTGATATTGAGGGCTGAGGCGAGGTTCATGTGGTTAATTGTTGAGAGGGCGTATTGGAAAAAAGGGCGTCGAGGTAATCCCGGTCGTAATTCCGTACCATGTGGGGCGCTCCTTTCACGATTTTGAAGGAAATGTTTGGATTATAAAACAGGGCTTTCAGGTATGCATGAAAGGAAGGGGTGCAATGGCGGTCGAGTTCGCCGTTGATCATCATCAAAGGCTTCTCATGCGCATAATTCATCAGTAAAAGCTCGGAAGGAACCTGGTGAAGAAAGTAATCAGGGTGGAGACGGGTTTGCTTGGTTTCCAGGATGTAGTTCATGGTGTTCTCCAGGTTAATTCTGAAATTCTGGTAGGTACGCCAATAGGGATAAAGACCCCATAATGTAATGCTGCCCAAGCAGGGAAGGCTCCCCGGGAAGAAATTGCCAAGCACCCGAAGGGCAACCTGAGACCCAAAACTGGTGCCTATGAGGTCATAGGGAGTTTGGCAGGCCTCAAATTCGTGCAGATACCCTTCTGCGGCTGAAACAGCGGTGGTAAGGCTCAGCATCTCTTCACTGGGATGAGATCCGTGGCCCGGCCAGTCGGCGATTTGCACATTTTGGTAGCCGCGTTTCAGCGCTTCCTCCTTGATTACCAGATAGGTATCCAGAAAGTGCCCGTAATCTGGCGTTCCAAGGCCTGTGAATATGATTAAGTTCCTTCTCATCTCGATTCCGGCCTCTCTCCGGGAAAATCATAGATTAATTTGAGCATGAAATTGAATCCGGGCTGCGGAATGAGGGCCGCATAGGTGTCGTCACCTGCAGTACGAACCCCAGGAGTGAAATAGCGGGCATTGGTCAGGTTGTATAATACACCCTGAAAGGTCAGTCCTGATTTGGGCAAAGCGAAGCTAACGGACCCGTTTAAAAGCACAAAGGCCGGGAAAAATCCTGTACTGTCCACGCCCGGGTTGGTCGGCACTGAGGTGCCTTCACCTACCTTCCGCGGACCAACATAGTTGAGCCGCAGGTTGAGTACCAGGTTTTGCTTTTTGAGCAGCCCCAGATTGGCTCCCAGGTTGAATTTATGGGCAGCCATATCGGCTGCCCTGGTGTTGTCGTCCTTCCCTTCCGAGTCAACCGTCCTGAAAGGGGCAATAAAGGAGTAATTAAAATGCATGCTCAGACAGCGGGTCAGGTTAAATTTTGAATTGGCCTCCACCCCGGATATTCTCAGTTTGCCTTGATTCGTGAACTGCTGGGTTGGCCCCACTCCGTCAACCGTTACGTCGTTTTTGGTTCCTATAACATGGGAGTAATGTGAATTAAAAAGAGTGACAGTAGTAAAAGAATTGTCGTTGTGCCAGGTTGCTGATACCTCAAAATTTTTCACCCACTCGGGATCCAGATCCGGGTTGGGCAAAAGTCGATAGGAAGTAGTGGAAAATTTGCTGTAGGGAGAAGCGTCGAGGAAAGCACTGGCATAAATTGCTTTGAAAACGAATTTGTTTTGCGTGTAAACCAGGGCTGCGCGTGTGTTAAAAACCGTGCCATAACCCCTGGAAATGCGGATTCTATTGTGGTCCCCTCTGGCGCCAAACACAATTTTGAAGGGACGAAACGGACGCCAGGAAGCCTGTGCATACGCTCCCAGGTCGCGGATGTTCAGATTGAGACCTCCCAGGTCTTTGGGGTTGGGAACTGCTGTTTCTGATGGATTTTCGGTGTTTGCCTGGGTGAAATCCCCCTGAATCAGACTGTTTCTGTATTCAAGTCCGGCAATCATGTTGAAATTCGGGGGGAGATTAACCATAAACCTGAATTCGTTTCTGAACTGCTTGGAAACCCGTGAATAGTATCTGACCGAATAATTCGGGGAAATCGTGTCCAGCAAATCTGCCAGGTCCAGACTGCCACTGGCAAAGGTGTTAATATTTACAAATTGGGATTTGTCGGTGAGCTGCTGGGGTTTGTATCTGCTGAACAGAAGAATGCTGAATCTGTCTCTTGAGAAACTTTTGGAATATTTCAGGTAAATATTGGAATAGTTGGGCACCCAGGCTGCGCCGTTTGCCGATCCCCCCTTTTTGGTATTATACCACCCGAGACTGCCTTCATTTCGTTTCCAGGTTTGGAATCCAAAGGTCAGATCAGAGAAATGCATGGCTCCGCTCACCAACCAGTCTTTGGTTTGGTTGGTAAAGCTGATGGGCGCACCATTGATGGTGGAATTGGCCAGGAAGATGGAATCCTGCATTCTGGCAGCGTTTATTGCCAATTGGGTGGGCCGGGCCGTATGGGTGACCGAATCATACATAAAATAAGGGTTCCCTGGAAAATCCTGATTCAGTTTTTCTGCGGTGGCCGAATCTGTAACCACGAAAGATTTCTCATATTTCTCCGTATTGGGAAGAGAATAATCCCAGTCTTTGAACCCCGACTGGTCGAATTCATTTGAATAATAAACCCTCCCGGTCATATTGAAAGAAAATGCGCTCGCGGGCCTGGCTGCAAGGCTTACATCAGCATAACGGGTTTGGAAGGATCCGTAACCTGCCTGGGATTGAATGCCTATGATCTGGTTATCCTTTAAGAAATCTGAGGGTTCTTTGGTCACAATATTGATCACCCCCGTAAATGCGTTGGCCCCATACATGGTAGAGGCCGGGCCATAAACCACTTCCACCCGCTTGATATTCGTCACAGAGTATTGCGGGGAAAGGTCAATTCCGTTGGAGGAAAGACCATTATCTTCCACCCCGTTGATCAGCAGCAAAATACGGTCGTTCAGATCCGAGCGATACCCCCTCATATAGGTCATGGACCAGGTTATACCACGGACCTGGCTGACATCAAATCCGGGAATATCATTCAGAATTTCATCCAGCCTGGTATAGCCCCGCTGGCGAATCTCCTCTTCTGTGATTGTTACCATGGTTGCGGGCACTTCATAGATATTTTCTTTGGTTTTGGAGACGGCACTGGTCTGATTTTTCTCCAATCCATATCTGATTTCATTGACCCATTTTTTAAGCAAGGGATCATCGTTGCTACGCAGGGTGAAGGCCGGGTCGATCGAAAGCAACCTCCTGATGGCGTTCTTCCCTTCTTCCAGCGAATCTATGACCAGGTTCACATTTGCATACAGTTTCCAGGCTTCAGACTTGATTTCAAGGGGCTGTTTGTTCTCATTTTTCATGGCAAAACAAGAATCAAGCAGGGAAATCACTTTCGCATAATCGCCGATCTCGTAGGCTTTGCCTGCGCTTTCCAGGGATGGCCCCCAGGCCTGCCCATGGACATCATAGTTGATGAGAAATATGGCCGCAATTCCTGCAATGACGGTCAACAGCCAACTTTTACAGGATTTTATACCTGGTTTATGGTGGGGGTGATTTTGGATTTTTTTCATTTTGTGGAGATTAATTGTTCGTTTTGCTGAGGTAAGCCCTGATTTGCTTTTCCAGATCATCGGATCTGACCTCCCATTTTCTGACCTTTTGGTCGGCTCCCGCGGTGATGAGATAATTTCCAGAATGGTCATATTTGAGGTCGTAAATCCAGTTGTCGTGGCCTTTGAGGATAATATTGTCCTCACCTTCCATCAATCCCTCATCCCCGATCAGACTCAGATCAGCAGTTCTGTCGAGGCTTCCCGTAGCCAGTTGCAACACGCCATCCGTGAGATTGAGGTCAATGCCCGTAATCCGGGTTTTGTGGAGGGAAAAGGTGAAGGTTTTTCCCGTTACCAGATTGCGCAGAAACACACTTCCGTCCCCCAGCCCTGCGGCCAAATATTGCCGTTCGGGGCTCCAGGCCAGACAATTCACCACTTTCCCGGTTTCAATGGTGCGGGGATTCTGGAAAAACAAGCCTTTGGCCAATTGATTTTCAAAGAGGGTAATCGAAGTACCCGATGATACAAAAAGCTGATTGCCTCCATTGACGGCCAGTATTTTGGATAACTTCAGGACTGGTTGGGTCGCAACCAATTCCAATTGGCTGTCATTCAGCCTGAACAGGGAAATCAGGTCTTTGCCGGCTGCCATCAAAAAAGGCGTAGATTCGGTTCCAATTATGGCCACGGAGGTAATAATGCCCCCAACTCTGGCTACTGCGACGGGTTTATTATTCCCTGGTGAATCAGGTGCCCATACCACCACAGAGCCTGTGGCGGTGCCTGCGGCCAGATATTTCCCACTTTCACTGTAGGCAAGGCTCCTTACTTCTTCGCCTGTTTTCAGCAATCCCACCTTTGATATTTTGGCCGTGATATCCAGCAGGTGTGTTTCCCCCGACAGATCGCCTGAGGCCACGAGGCTTCGGGAGGGATGGACTGCAATGGCCATCACCCTGCTTCCCTGGTCGTAGGGGGCTCTTTCTTTCAACCCCAGAGCAGAAGCTGCCAGGCTGAGCGCTTCGTAATTGTCTTTGTTCTGTCTGGGGCCGAGATTTTCACGGTTCATTTTATGGGCCTCCATGGCTTCCAGTGCGCTTTTCTGGTTCCTGTTTTCGTTCAGCAGTCTGATTGCATCAAACGACCGGTTTCTGGATTCTGCCAGATTTCGCAGACGGCGGGCTATGGTGGCATTGGTTTCTGCCCTTTCCTGGGCAATAATTGCATTATCCCGTTGTAATTTGGCCTCATCCCGAAGCGTATCTGCCTTGTTTTTTTGTCTTTGGGCTTCCTCTTCGTTCAGAATGGCAATCTCTTCATTCTTTTTTGCAATGGTCCTTTGTGCGATCGCCTCCAGACGAAGGATATCAGATATCTCCCGGGACTTTTTGGCGATGCCTTCATTCTTTATGGCCTTCAACTTGGCCGTGTCTGCCTCTATTCGGGCCATCTCAGCAATGTCTCTTTGAATGATGGCATCATCTTTGGCACTGTCGGCCCGGACGGCATTGATATCGGCACGGTCTTTTTGGGCTTTGGCTTCGTTTCGCTCAATGAAAGCCCAGGCAGCCAGCATAAATCCGAAAACCGCGGCCAGGGCTACAAAAATGGCAATGTTACGATTCCTGCGAATCCTTCTTTCCTGTCGCTCTTTTTCCCTTCGGACCCGGTTATCAAAAACCTCCTTGCTCTTTTCTAAAAATTTCTGAGCCAGTTCGAAGGCTGGATCATAGCGTTTTGCCCGGGTGGCATTGGGTTGGTAGTCCCGCCACCAGATCAGTGCCGATTCCAGATCCGGATTTTCCAGCAAGCCTGACTTACCCGCATCCCAACGTTTTGAAGTGGAGGACAACCTCAGGTACAGGTCGGCAGCTTTGGACTCCTCAATTACCCAGGCAATTAACCGCTCCCAGACCCGCATCAGGCTCTCATGTGAAATATCTATGACACAGTGTTCCTCACCCTGGTCGTTTGCTTCGGAAAGCATCAGAAACGAGCGTCTGTCTTCCTGAAATATTTTCACGATGCGGTAAATCTCTTCCTTCGTGCCTCCCGACAATTCCATTAGCTCTCCCAGGGTGGCAGGTCTCCTGATTCCCCGTCCTTCAGATTCTATTTTGGTCAATCCTTTAAACATTTTTTCACAAATGGTCTGCATGTGATCATCCTGGTCGGAAGCCAGTTTGTCAAATGCTTCATCTGCGTGTATAGAAAGGGCTTTTTCCATGGTGCCGGCGGCCTCATAGTGCCGCAGGTCCATGGGCTCTTCCGGATCATGGTCATTGGCCCAAATGGCCCAGGTTCGCATCAGGGCATGCTGCATGATGGGGAGTTGGTCAGGATTATCACCCACATCGTTGAGGATTTTCTGCACCAGCCGGTTGGAAATTTTTGCGCCCCCCACGGAGACCGGCCCCGTGATGGCGAGTTTGCATTCCTCCCGGGTCATTCTGCGCACCAGATACTGACCCTGATTGATGGAATGTGGGAGCCCTTCGAATTGTACACAGTCGCCAATAAAATCGGAGCGCATCGTTACCACCACATAGATCGATTGCCCGGTTTGTCTGTGGGCGTTGAGGAGTAATTTTACAAATGCAATGGAATCATTTTGGTTGCCTTTGATGGCTTGGTTTTCCCTGAATCGAAAAAGCTCCTCAAATTGGTCCACCACGATTAAGAGGTTTTCATCGTGCGGAAATTTTGCTTTTTTGGTAGCCTCCACCAGCCCTTTGTCACTTCTTCTCAGGGTTGCTTCCAGCCGGTTGCGGAAAGTGGGCAGACTGTCCCCGTCCTGGTCCCAACCCAAAAGGTCCTCGGAGGCAAGCGCCTCGGCCAGGTTTCCAATCGGGTTTTCTCCCGGTCTGAATATGCAAACGCTCCATCCCCCTCTGACAGAAATCATGTTGCCTCCAAAAAGGGAAGGCAAAAGTCCTGCCCTGATTAGCGAAGATTTTCCACTCCCGGAGGTGCCCACCACCGCCAGAAAGCGGGTGTCGCGGAGCCGGATAATCAATTCGTCGATTTGCTTTTCAGTTCCGAAATAGAGGTGTTCTTCCCCTTTATCGAAGGGGCGCAACCCTGGAAAGGGGTTCGTGTCAATTTGGGTGGCTATCACAGTAATTTCCTCCTTTTAGGTGTTTAATTTTTTCAAAAAGCCGGCAAGGATTTCCTTTTCAAAGGGAAAATTTCCTCTCAGAACTTCAGCCTCACGGGTTTTGAATCTTTCTTTTCTGATCTTCTGGGGAGGAGCCTCGTCAGAATCTGCGATGTACACGCATTTATGTTCCAGATGACTTTCTCTTCCGTACCCAACTATTTTTTGGAAAATCCCGAGCTTGGCCTGGACCCAGGAATTTGGGGCCTGTCCGTAGTAAATCAGGACTGCATCGGCCACTTTCAGGAATTCCTGTTCAAATTCACGGATTGTGGTTTCATCTATCTCTGCACCCTCGGCTCCGTAGTCTATACTCCTTATTTCGAAGCCCGCTTCGAAAAGATAATCCTCCAGATCCAGCCCTGCTTCCAGGTCCACCCGGTTGGTAATCAGGTATATTATTTTTGAATTGGAGGCCTTATCCGTTTGCAAATTCCCGGGATTGGCAGCAACGGTTTCCTTCTGTTCCATTTCCCGAAGTTTGGAAGTCAGTGCGGTTTTGAATTTTTCCAGGGGCATCCTGAAGACTTCTGCCCCAGCCAGTGCGTTGGGGTCTTCCTGTACCCGGTTCAAAAATTCACTTTGCTTTTCCTCCGGGCTTGCCAATTCGGGGGGAATCCAGATCATGCGCTGAATGCCGTTTTTGATAGATTTTTGAGCTGCCACGGTGTTCTGAATATCAATCACGGAGTGATTGGCAGCTATGGGCACCACTCCGTAATATTGACCCAGCATGTGAATCGATAATTTGCAATCTTCCAGATACCCGGAAACGTCATTTTCGATTTCTGATCCTATTTCGGGCAAAGATCCCGCAGGCATAATTTCACACCCCTCGTCGGTCAGCACCCTTTTTATCTCATCATATTCCTGCCTTATGTCGGGCGTGGTGGTGGCAAGAAATATCTTTTTGAGCTCCTTGCTATCCGCCTTGCTTTCCTTGGGAATCATGGACTGCACAGCGCTTCCACTCCCGCCAAAAGAATCAGGATAACCATGCTCCCGCCAAAAGTCTGAAAGCGTTTCAGCCAGATCCTGCACCAGGTCATCGAGTTTGAGCCAGAAAAGCTGCTCATATTCTTTGCCGAATTTGGCATTATATTCCCTGAACCTCCCGGATCCCTCCTGTTTGAAAAACTCATATCCCAGATGGCCTTTCATAGGGCCGGGGTGCTCTTCAAATGGCACAAATGTCTTGACCACCTTGATGATCCTCGAACTGCTCCCAATTTTCAACCCAAGGGTTGCTTCGGCCTGTTTGGTGAATTTTTCAACTTCCCAAATGCACCATTTGGATTGGATGTACCTGGGAGAGAGAATGCAAAGAAGCAGGGACGTATTAAGTACCCTGTTGGACAATTCGCTGTCAAGGTCATCATTGCCTTTCAATTTTTCATCGCGCCAGATGCGGGGTTTGGCCCCCAGGCGTTCAGAAAGCTCAATTTCCAGGGCCTTATGAAAAAGGCTTACCCACCCATCCTCCTGATTGTGAGTTTGATTGTCGAGAACCGCATAGCTGATAAAGATGTCGCACTGGGATTTCATCAGGACTTAATAGTATTATGGTGCACTTTGGATTGAAAAAAATGTCTGAATCTGGAGAAAAGATTTCTGCAAGCAGAAAGGTGAAAATACATTTTGGAAATCCTGTTGTAACCGGAAATGCGGTTCCATGGGAGTAGAGGGGTCGCTTTCATCACGTTTATGTTTTTCCAAAAATGTTATTTCAGGGCAGGATTTGCAGGTACATATTGCAGGACCTCATGACATTTTTGCAGGAGAAGGGTTGGTAGAACCAGTCAGGTTTTGTGAAGGAATTTGGTTGGGAAAACGCCCATGTACCAGCTATTACTGGTTTGTGAAATTAATTTATACGTGTTGAGATAATAACAAATGGCCTCCAATTCGTCTTATGAACGGATTCTGAAAAGGCAAGAGCGCAGAGTTGCTCCCACATCCAACCACCATTTCTGACTTTCAGTCGACGTTCCACGCCCTATCTGACCGAAGGGATCAGTTTATTGCCCAAAACCTGGTTACGCCAACGAATCGCAGCCCATTTTATACATATTTTCATTGAAAGGCTATTCTCCAGGTGCCGTATCCCCAGTACAAAAAAGCCTTTGTCAGCGCATAAACCACTTTGCTGGAAGGGGCAGCCTTTGATATACTTTTTCGAGTACAATGGTCTCAGGTTGCCTCAATGAAAGCACATTCCCTCAAACCTAATTTATATCCATGGAATCCCCTCTGTTGTGACTATTCGTAATATTATTCTGGTTGAATTGCCTCTGGACCTGGTCAATGAAGTAAGGATACCATTGGTCAAAGGTCATGGCCTGGAGGTATCCGGTTTGGTTCAAATATTGCTCATAATAGGGCAGCGCCATCTGTTGCAGGTTGTTAATGAACCCGGGGTCTTCGACCTCATAGGTGTTGTTACGGGGTAGATTTTCAATTTCCTGTTTATTTTTGTCCCAGTCCAGATGTGGCTGATTTTGGTTTTGGTATCCCGTATTTTGGTTCCAGCCTCTTTGGGCCTGACTCATCCCGTTGATATAGGGCCCCTGAATGGGATTGGGAACCTGCTGCAGATTGGTGAGGGACTGGAAAATCCGGGATTTTACCACATTGATATTTTGTTCCAGAGGAATGTCATGGGACAAGGTATCGAAGTCAACCAATACGGGCTCGGCAACTTGCTGATTGTTTCCATTTTGTGAAAAGAACATGAAATGATACCTGATACGATGAGCCTTGAAAAGCTTGTAAATCTTGGTTCGGGGCTGAATCGTGATTTCCGCGCCGTCTGCCATGGCAATCAGATGGACCCGTAAATTTTGGTGCGTACGCAAAGCGTCCTTAATAGCTTCCTCAAAGATGATCATGGCTGTGTTTGACGCCGAAGTTCCCAAAACGAGGTTTTCGGCAATCTGTTGCTCCTGTTCGAAATTATTGATCATCAGGGCACTTTCATCGCTGAGGTCGCTGACGTGAGTTTCCCCGATAGAGAATGCGACCAGATGGAGCCATTCCCAATCCGTCGTGTTTTCATCTGTGGTCAAGCCTGCGCAGAATGCCGCTTCGTTTGGGGAAAGGTTGCCCATGACCTTATTTTGGGACTTGTCCCTCTGGGTGCCGATGGGGGTGAGATCCTGTCCGGATTTTCCGTAGGAAGTGGAACCCTGAAAATCAAAATCATCGTTCAACGGATCACTTGTACCATAACGGGATTCGTCAAAACCAGAGCTATTTCCGAAGTTTTTGGTTCCATAATGGACGCCAAATCCAAGTTCCTGGGGGCCGGTCAGGTATCCCGGGCCGGATTTTCCAAATCTGCCGAACATATTGCCATCCACACCGCTTGCCATCTCCATCAGAAAATTCTGATCTGGTCCTGTGGCCAATCTGATAGCAACATCTTTTTTGTACTTTTTCCTCTTTTTATGAAGGAGATTGATCTTGTCCTGGGCATCAGAATCGAGGTCCCTGTACCATTTGAGGTGTTTGTACATTTTATAACGGGTATTGCGGTTGGGAGGGCAAACCAGACGTTGTACAATGCCCTGTCCGTGTATGGACTTGAGTTGGGTTGGCTGGCCCGCATCCGTTTCCCTGAAGGCCGTAGCCTTCGCTCCCAGTTGATCGGCGCTGTTTTCGAGGCCGATGTCGTCGTTTACCGCAGCCCCGTTGACTTCGGTAGTGGGCCTGACCAGGCCCTGTTTTTGCTGAACTACGTGGCCGAGTTCATGGCCAAGGTGTTTTTCCTGCCCCGGCCCGAGGTGGATATCATTTCCCTGGGCGAAGGCATGGGCCTGCATTTGGGCAGGCTGGCGGCTATTGTAGTGGACCTTGACGTCGCTAAGATCGTAGCCCGTAGTCGCCTCCATTCCTGATTTCAATTGGAGGGGAAGGCCGCCCTCACTCTGGCCGGATTGGGGGCCGCCCTTTTCTTTTTTTTCCGATAATCTGCTATTGGCAATGTGTTGGTAATGCATAAGTTGCTTTACCTGAGGACTTTCGTTTGCGATTTGCTGATATCTTGCGGTTTTACTTCCCGAATTGGGTGGAACTGCAGAAGCCATTTGGCGGGTTGGATTTTGGGAAGAGTTGGATTGAAATAGATCCTGCTCAGATTCCTTCTGAGCGGTTTGGGGGTGAATTTTTCTCATAGCTAATTTATCTACCCGGCTAATTTTGGTAACGGTTGATTATTGAATTTTACATTTCACTAAGGCAATTTATACAATTTTATTTGAATGAATTCGCCTCTTTGTTTTTCCATTTCTGGTGAAAGGAATGAGGATTGAAATTCAACAAATCAAATCCTGCATCCCTCACTTTGCATTGCTGATGGGGACGTTGGGACAATCTATCCAAATATGCAATCAATGAGGAAATTTAATCAGGGATAGGCCTGCCTAAGAACAGATTCCATCCTTAATTCAAAATTCCCCCTTACTTCGCCACCGCAGGTGGCGTCAGAGTGTACACCACGCCGCCAACCAGAGAAATTGCCAGGACCCAGTAAAAGGCGCCGACCAGGATCCAGACGATGCTTTTGCGCTCGAAAAGCCCTTTGCTGATCAGTACGGGGGCCACATACAGGATAGCTGGCATGACTCCATGGTACATGCCATGGATGAATTGACTCATGCCGGGCTCGACATGGGTGGCGTACCGCGAAATTGCGTAGGAAAGGACTCCCGCCATGAGCAATCCGCCGATGATCGCCAGGGGATTGAACTTTTTCATTTCTGCTTCGGTCAGTCCGGCTCCCTGCATCCAGATTTGTCCGAGAACCTTGGGGTGAAAGTAAATCCAGCCCAGTAACATGACCAGAAAAGCTCCTGCGAGAATGGCAACATAGCTCATATTTCGAATATTTAGCGTTTTACAGGTAACTATATTAGGATTTTTTGGGGTGATTTGAAAATGAGGAAGGGAAGATGGAAGACCTTTGCGCATTATCTGATCTGAAATTTTGTCCTGCCTTTTTATTGCCAAACACGACCTTTTCTTGTTTTTTCTATTTTCCGCCCCCAAACTCCCAACTATTCACTATCATTGTTGGCTCAGGGAGGATGCCCAAAATCCCGCTTCGTGGTCTGCAAATTAACATTTCCCTCACCCCCACGAAGCTTAAACGAGTAGGCCGATCTTTAATATTACGTTTTATGAAAGAATCACTCTCCATCACCGGGTCGAAGTACGTCGTGACCGGCACCGTCAAAAACCGGACTACCGGGAAAGGTATCCGTGGGCTCACCGTGCTGGGCTATGACAAGGATTTGATTGGAAAAGACGATTTTCTGGACACCACCACCACGGATGCCGACGGAAGATTTGTTGCCACTTTTGATGTCAAATCATTTGTTGAATGGATTTTTGACCGCCATCCTGATCTTTATTTTATTGTGAAAGATGGCGAAAAGGTACTTCTGAATTCCCGGAATAGCCCGATCAAAAATGCAGATGAGTCCACTCCTCCCATCACCCTGTGGGTGGATGATTTTGACAGCAATGCTCCTGGGGCCGGAAAAGTACCCGCTTTGGGCTGGGTAGGCGGATTTGCTCAGTCTAATCCCGCATTTGCCTATCCCCATCCCGACCTCAGTTCGTTGGGGCCGCTGAAGGGGAACATGGACAATATCGACCTGCTTCAACGGCAGCAAAAGGTGCTTTGGCCCGAATTCAGCTGGGAAACCGTGCCAGGCAAGGCAGATTCCCGTTGCTACCAGATGTTTGCCCCCGACATTTCCCGCCTGGGCTATACCAACGAAGGGCGGGTGTACAGCATCATTTGTCCGCAGCAGGGCGCCTGTTCACCTACGGTGGGGTGCATGAATGTGGAAGTAACTGTGACCGGAAACCGGGGTTGGGTGGATGAATCCAATCAGACTTTGGCGGCCGACATGGAAGTAGTGGGTAAAATCTGGTTCAGTCCGGGTGCGAAGCAAATTCCCATCGTGAAGCGGCTTTGGGACAAATTTGCTGACAGCAAGCTTCCTTTTCCTTCGGAAAAGAAGCAGGCCATCGAGGTGGTCACCTATAACCCAGGCAAACGTCCTGAGACGATTTTCCCGCTGATGAAAGGCGAAACTCCTCCATCCATGTTTCCCATTCCTGAATTTGCCCGCCATGCCGACGGGGCTTGGGCCGTGGCTCACCTGGGGGTGGAAATCGGGGCTCCCCGTCCGACCGGCAGCAAAATCGTGGACAAATTCAACGAAGTGATCATGACCATTTTCAATACTGCCTCGGGGAATATGCTCAAGGATGGCAATGTCCTGACCTGGAATGTGTGGTTTATCGCTCCTCAGTTGGTGAACCAGGAGGAATGGAAAAACCACGCAATAAAATGGCGCGATTCGATCAATGCCGACCATGGCAGTCCTCTGGGCAATGGCACCTCTCCCCGCTATTTTGACGGCACTCCCTTCAACGCCCTTAAATCCATGCTTGACAATGAGGAACAGATGCTGCTGGATTTTGAGAAGGAGAATTTCTAAGCTTCATTTTGAATAAATGGAAAAAGGCCTGATCTCTTTTGTTGAGGTCAGGCCTTTGACTTTTAGGAATGCTTTGCAGAATTCCCCTTACCAACTCAAATACAAATTTGGGTTGACGGGAATGTCGTTTTCGCGGATTTCCAGGTGAAGGTGGGGACCCAGGGATTTTCCCGTATTGCCCACCGTACCAATCACTTCGCCCTGACGGACTTGCTGACCGGGTTTCACCCGTACGTCCTGCAGGTGATTGTACTGGCTGGCCAGGGGAGACAGGTGTTGGATGCGGATGGTATTGCCCATGCCCTGCTCAGAAGTTTCTGCAATTTCCACCGTACCATCGGCCACCGCCATGACAGGAGTACCCAGCGGCGCTTTGAAATCCACTCCATTGTGGTTTTTGAGAGCCTCGTCGAGGGGAGTTTTGCGGGGACCAAATTCGGAAGAAACTCCTTTAAAGTCGGCGGGAGCCAGGGGAAGCTGAAAGGCGGCCGCCTGCTTCAGACCAAATGAGAAAGGGTTTTCCACCAGTTGCTTCATGGCCAGAATGCGGTAGAGATAGCCTTGCTCGTGGTCCAGGGCGTAACAACCTTCCAGGGTATTGGCGGGATTACCACTTTTGACTGCATTTGGGCCGCGGTTAAATGCCAGGGCCGCTGCCGTCCAGGTGCCGAAGGTGGCTTTTTGTTCCAGCAGGTAACGGGCGGCTGAGGCAGTCGAAATTTGGAAATCCATGCGGTCGTCGCGGGCATCGCTCACCACCATGCCATAGTTTTGCGCAGTGGAGGGGATAAATTGCCACAAACCACAGGCACCCATGGGGGAAGCTGCCGTAGGATCCAATCCACTTTCGGCCATGGCGAGATATAGAAAATCGTCGGGCAGACCGGCCAGTTTGAGTTGTTCTTTGATGGCCTGACTGCGGTTGGCGGCCCTGAAAGCCAGCTTAATGCATTCGTCGGGCTTGGCTTTGAAACGGGCAATTTTTTCCTGGAGGGCCGCGTGGTAAACCGCCTGATCGGGCAGGGCTTCGCCGGCAAAGGTGAGCTCTCCTGCATTCCATTCAGACCCGGAAATGGGGGCGGAGGGGGAGGAGGGAGCAGGCAGGAAGGCCAGCAGGCTGAGGGATAGCAAAATCAGGGGAATGGTGGTCAGATAGGCCAGTTTGGCGCGGTTTTGTGATCGGTTTTTGTGCAACATGGCAATTCGTTTATGGGTTTTACTTTGAGCAAAAAAATGAAGGGGAAAGGCGACCGGACGAGCCTGAGATTTGGCCAAAACCAGCTTTGCGTAGGCAGATTTTCCTGCCGTTTGGGCCGCTTCCTGGTCCGCCAGATACTCATGGGTGTCACGCAGGGAATTTTTCAAGTAAGGCATCCAGGGCAAAAACCACCAGATTTTGCAGGCCAGTTCCACCAATACCACGTCCAGAGAGTGCCATTGACGGATGTGCGCCAGTTCATGGGCCTCAATGGTGGGTAATTCAGGGGAATTTCGATCTGCAGGAGACAGAAACATCCATTTGAAAAAGGAAAAACTGCTGGCTGAATGGGCGGGAAATACCTGGGTAAACCCGCCTGATTTTTCAGCAGGACTTGCCTGGTAGATTCTGATTACCCTGAAAATTCCTTTGCAAAATCTGAACAATCCAAAGGAAAGTCCCAATAAATAAATGCTCCACAGGATAGAACGTGCAGGAATCCTTTCCAGCCAGCCAGGTGTTACAGTTTCTGAGACGGATTGGGTTTGGATTTCAGGGGTTGGTGAAATTAGGGAAACCTGATTTGAAAAATTGGTTTCCTTTAAGTTTGCGTTTTCAGGCTGATTTTGGGTTGGCTTTGGCTGATTCTGAATTTGAGGGAAACCAGAAAAGGCAATTGAGTTTCTGTTGAAATTAAATTCTTTTGACAAACCTGGCAACAGCAAACTGAGCCCCAGAATGGCAAGCAAATAAGCGCGATTCCACTTGAAATGAGTCAGCCGCGAAAAGGCAAATTTGTAAGGCAGAAGCAGAAGTCCCAGCGCAAATCCTGCGCTGAGCAGGTACCAGGCCAGATTATCCATTTTGGCCCCCTTCCTTCTTTTCAGCTTCGCTGATAATTTCCCTGATCTTCTCAATCTCAGATTCAGGCAGATTTTCCTCCTCTACCATGAAGGACACCACCTGTTCGTACGACCCGCCAAAGTATTCCTGCACCAACTGACTGAAAGAATGCTTGCGAAAGGCCCTTTTGGACACCAGTGGGTGATACACATGAGTTTTGCCATAGGCTTTGTGGCCCACGTAGCCTTTGTCTTCCAGAATGCGAATGATGGACGAAACCGTCGTGTAGGGTGGTTTTGGATCGGGATATTCGGCGATCAGGTCCTTGACGACTGCTTCTTTCAGCCGCCACAACAACTGCATGACGAACTCTTCGCGTTGGGTCAGTTTTTCCATGGGCTAAAGGTATAACGCAATTTTAAGTTTTCCAACTTTAATTTGCGTTAATAGACGTAGAAATACGTTGGCATGGATGGAAAAGAAACTTGCAGGCCCCAAAGGAGACCTGCAAGCCCTTTTTTGAAAGTTATTTTATTTCTTTACCAGTCGGGTGCGACCGCTTTGGGTTCCGTTTTGAATTTCCACCAGATACATCCCGGCAGCGTATTCGTTCAGATCCAGCGTCGTAACCTGATTTGCCAAATTGCGCTTCATCAGCACTCTGCCTTTCAAGTCCAGCAACCTGATTTCTGCATTATTTTCAAATTGTTGGGTGGGCAGGGAAATTTGAATTGTACCCTGGGTGGGATTAGGCCAAAGGCTGAATTTCAGGAGATTGGCTTCGCCAGCCAGGCCGAGAAAGAAATCAACCAGAAAGGTATCCTGAATCTGGCAGCCATTGGCGTCCATCACGGTGACCGAGTAAGTGCCACTGCTGAGTCCGCTCAGATCCTCCGTGGTGGCGCTGTTGCTCCAGCTGAAGGTGTAGGGAGCCGTTCCCCCGCTGACCGTCAGGTCTAGGGCTCCCGTGGAATTTCCGCCCGTGTCAGCCGTGGCCACCCCGCTGAGGCTCAGGATCGCAGGTTCGCTGAGGAGGGTGGAGTCTGAGGTGGCACATCCCTGGCTGTCGGTCACGGTCACCTGATAATTGCCAGCAGTCAGGTTTGAAATGCTGTTGGTGGTATCGCCCGTGTTCCAGGAATAGCTGTAAGGCGCGGTGGCGCCGCTGACTCCCAGGCTGATGCTTCCGTTGGCATCGCCGTTACAGGCGGGCTCCTGAATGGCCCAGGTAAGGCTCCAGGACTGTGGTTCCGTGATCTGTACAGAATCCTGGTGATTACAACCATTCGAATCGCTGATACTGACCATCCAGGTGCCTGAAGTCAGGCTTGAGATGTCTTCCGTGGTCGCGCCTCCAGTCCAGGAGTACGAAAGTTGTGAGGAACCGCCACTTGCAGTGAGGTCGGCCGATCCGTCTGAACCGCCCGGGCAGGTGACAGGGGTTCCCACAATTGAGCTGGTGATCGGGCTGGGATCGGTCAGGGTGATGGAATCCATCACCGTACATCCAGAGGTATCAGACACGGTCAGATAAACGGTGCCCGAGGGCAGGCCTCCAATAGAATCCGTGGTATCGCCCGTGCTCCAGGCATAAGACAAGGGAGCTGTACTGCCGCTCACCGTTCCCATAGCCGTTCCATTGGAATCTCCGTAGCAATAAGGATCCGTGCCCGTGGTGCTGATGGTCAACGGAGTCCCCCCAATGATGATTTCGTCATAACCTGCCGTGGCATTGGAAAGATTAAACATTTGCACCTGATTGATATTGGCTGTGTTATTTCTGAAGCTCATTCCTGTGTATTGCAATGAGCCATTCACCCAGATGTCATAGGTGAAGGTGGAAAAATTGATGTTTTTCAGCTCCACATGATACCAGGTGTTGGCCGAAATTGAATAAATATAATCAAGGCTGGGACTCGAATAAAAGCGCAATCCTACGCCACTCTGAACATAAATGAAGATGGTTCCGTTATTGGAAGAAATACTGGCGTCTCCAATTACAAAGTAAGCATTGTGGGCCGAGAGATTACTGGTTCGCACATAAAAGCTGATATCTGAAGGGGTGGATGAGGGAAAATACAACCCTGTTCCCTGATAGAAAGTACTGCTTCCCGCTTGCTGAAAGTAATAGGTGCCCTGTGCGGCGCCCGTGCCGGGAAAGGTACGTGTGTAGGTCCCCGTACCAATGTTATAGGAAGTACCCAACGACTGGCTTTCAAAACTGTCATAAAACAAACCACATTGACTCCATAGGGCTGCAGGAGCGATTAAGAGGGCAAGGAAAAAGGCGAAATTGTAAATTTTCTTCATAGTATTGGTTGTAAATCAGAAATTAAGAACTGAAAGTCTGGTGCAAATCAGAATTGTTCCAATATAATTCATTCGGGATTTAATTTAGATCAGAGGATTCATTTTTTTAGGGTCAGGCCACAAAACGGAATGTATTTTCTGACCCTTAATTTATGTCAGCCAAATTTTCGCGGTCGGCCATGTACTCCCCGATCAGCCGTGCAGCCTCAGATTCGCTTTGTCCCATAGCTTCCAGAATACGCCTGCGCTCGTTTTCCTTTTTATTCTGACTGAGTTTTTCCTTGGCCTGCAACTCATTCACCCTGATTTCGAAAGCAGTAATGCCCCTGGCCATGCGGGATTTGTATTCAGCAGAAAGAGATTCCCATTGGGTTTTGTAAGTTGGTTCGAAACTTTCCATCATCTTTTCCAGCACTTCAAAAACCTGTTTCTCTTCGTTCAAAAGGCTGATGTGCCCGTAGGCATGCACGGAGATGTAATTCCAGGTGGGGACATTTTCCAGCCTGTCGTAATGGGAGGGAGATATATAGGCGTGAGGCTCGGTGAAAATGGTCAATATCTGCTGATTTTCAAGAGATTTCCATTGGGGATTGGCCCGCGCAAAGTGAGAAATCAGCCTGATTTGGGCTTCCCTTTCCTCCACCACAAAAGGCAGATGAGTGGCCATGGGGCGCCCTTCTTCCACACTGACCAGGGTGCCAAAACTGAACCTTTGCATGAAAGCCAGAGCCTTTTGCTGATCTGGTTGGAGGTAATGTTTTGGAATATACATGCCTGTGAATGAGTGATTTGAGGTGATTTTGATTGGATGAATTCAGATTTCCCTGATCCTGATTTTTTTGGTTTTGAGCTTTTGCTGGTCCAGCAGGCGAATCATTTCCCGGATTTTGGAGGCCGACACCGCGACAAAGGCAAAATCCAGGTGCAGTTCGATCATGCCGAGCTGATCGGGAGCCAACTTGCCCTGCTTCAAAAACAGTCCTGCAATATCTCCTTTGGAGATTTTGTCTTTGCGTCCGCCCGAAATGAGCAGGGTTTTCCAGGCAGGCTTCGCAGGCGGGGGTGCTGGACTGAGTTGCTCTGTTTCAGGTTGTTGGCTCTGAATAAAATCAGGCAATACCTCGTCGGGCCCAAGTAAAATAAAGGCAGTGCCGTCGCTGTGCATGCGGGCAGTACGCCCGTTGCGGTGGGTAAATTCAGCTTCGCGGAGGGGCAGGTGATAATGGAGAATAAATTTGATTTCTGGCACATCCAGCCCCCGGGCGGCCAGATCCGTAGCCAAAATCAACTGATGGGTCCCGTTACGAAATTTGACCAGAGACCGCTCGCGGTCTTTTTGTTCCATGCCACCGTAAAAACAGCCGTGGGCAATCCCCTGTTGGTCAAGATATTCGCTCACCCGATCAATGGATTCCTTGAAATTACAAAACACGATTCCCGGCTGATTTCCCAGGTGACAAAGGGCCTTTACCAGGGTGCGCAGCTTGTCCTTTTCAGGCGAAGCAATGATTTTCAGGGTCAATTGAGGCTTGCTATCAGCCAGAAAATCAAGGGTTTGTGGGCTTTTCAACCCCGCAAAGGCAGGAATTTGCACTTCGTGGGTGGCGGAGGTCAGGATTTTTTTACGCACATGGGGGAGAGCCAGGCAAATTTCCCCCATTTCACCTTCAAACCCGATTTCAAGTGATTTGTCAAATTCATCCAAAACCAGAGTACGGACGGTCGCGGGCTGAAAACTGTTTCTGCGCAGGTGGTCGGCAATGCGGCCGGGAGTGCCAATCAGCAGGGCAGGGAGCTGGTTCAATTCAATTTTATCCTTGGCCATGGGGCGTCCGCCATAGACCACATTCGCTTTGAAACCAGAGCCCATAGAGCGTACCACCTGACCGATCTGGATCGCAAGTTCGCGCGAAGGCGCCAGAATGAGGGCCTGAACGCCCGGAAAGCCAGGCACCAACTGTTCGATCAGGGGCAGCAGAAAAGCCAGGGTTTTACCTGTGCCCGTGGGCGAAAGGAGAATGATTTCCGTCTGGCTGGAAATGGCTTCCAGGGCTGCTTCCTGCATGGAATTAAGCTTTTCAATGCCCAGCTTTTGCAGGATTTCCTCCCGGTTTTTGAGGTTTTCAGCCATGCAGCAAAGGTAGGGGATTATTCTTTCCCGAATACCTTATCTATAATTTCCGTGGTTTCTTCCAGGCTGAAACGCAGTAAATTGGCGGCCTCGGCGATTTCCCTTTTTTCATAGACTTTCAGAGGGCCATATTTACTGGAGAAGCCAAAGATATCTGGCAGATTTTCGAGCGGATCGTCAGAAATGTCAGGATTTTCCCTTTGGTTTTCTTCCCTGATCCAGCTAAGGAGTACAGGGAGGGCTTTTTTGCGGTCAAATTTGATCAACTGGCTGGGTACGTCAGGAGGAAGATTAAGGGGATTGCCAGCCATTTTGGGCAAATAATCCACCAGAGGTTGCCATCCTCTGGGATCCTTGATATCGGCCAGGATGGAAGCCAGACGGGTGACAGTGCAGGTGGATTTGGCCTGATCAAGCAGGGCAATGACCTTGGGAACCACAGTTGGCCCGATTTTGGTGAGCAGGGATTCAGCTTTTTCCTCCACCCCGTTGCCATGGTTGGCATGCAGGTCCAGCACAGTCAAAAGGAGGTCAGTTGCTTCCTGGCCCTGCTTTTTGACAGTTTTTTCCAGCCTGGAGATTTTCTTTTGGGGAGGATTCTCATCTGTAAAGTATTGAATCGCGGCGTAGTTTTTTTCCGAAAAAGGAATTTCTGTGCAGGGAGGAACCCAGGAGAAGAAATTCATCATTTTGATGCGCAAATCAGCTTCTTTTGTATTTCCTGAAGCCTGAAAGAGGGCAACAAATTGTTTTTGAATTTCTGAATTTCGGGGATATTCTTTTTCGAGGCCCTCCAGAGCGGATCTGGCTTCCTCAAATTTCTTCATCCCGGTCAGATTTTCGACTTTCAGTAAAATTGCGTTGTCCTGGAATTTTTCCTGGGGAAGCAGTTTTTCAAGGTATTCGTTGGAATTTTCAAACTCCTCCAACTGCTGATACAGGTAGGCAACCGCATAAATTTCCTGAAATCGCTCCTCATAGGTATCCGCCAGGTATTTGAAATCTGCAAGGGCAGCCCGGTAATTTTCAGTGGTGAATTCCTTTTCGCCAGCGGGAATGCGTTTGGCCGGGGGCAAATAAAGAGCCATTCCATCTATATTGCGGGTGCCAGGCCCCATTTCCCCCATTTCGAGGTTCATGTAGGCGCGCCGCAGAACCAGATCGGGATTGGGGCCAAACAGGTAAATAGCCGAGTCAATAATTGCCTGTCCCCGTTCCCAGTTTGCACTTCTGAACAAACACCAGGCATAGACTTCGAATGCATAAGGACAGGGGATTTCGGCTT
Organism: Bacteroidia bacterium; assembly: GCA_020635905.1. Classification (GTDB taxonomy): domain Bacteria; phylum Bacteroidota; class Bacteroidia; order J057; family JADKCL01; genus JACJYV01. The sequence goes on along the minus strand of JACJYV010000001.1, from coordinate 1,445,164 downwards.
GAAATGCTTTTTTGGCCACCAATACGGAACTTTTGCTTTTATTTTGAAAAACAAGATTCATGGCCTCATCCAGCTGTTGCAGGGTCGGGTCAGAGCAGGAATGTTGGGGCTTTTCCTCCATTTCTGCGTAGCGAAAAGCAAGGCGATGGTAGTCCTGTGCAGCGGCAAATTGAGAGATAAAAGCCAGCAAAAGGCAAAGATAATATTTCATGGAAGTGGCAATTGTTGGATTATCCAGAGGTAATTTAAAGGAATTTTCTGGTATAATCGGACAAATTGGGTCATTGTTTTGATGATTCAGCTCATTCTTTGGGTTCAAATTGATGCCTAACTTTGCCCTGATGATACGCTTTCTCACCTTCATTTCTCTGCTTTGGATTACAATTCCGACCGGCGTGGTCACGGAGACCGGCCATTTTTCCATTAATTTTCGGGGAAATGAGGTGGGTGAGCTGGAAGCCACCCGCAAGATAGACGGGGATGATCTCTATTTTTCCAGTTTTACTGAAACGTCCTTTTGGGCGATCAAAAGGATTACGGTTTTGTATGAGTATAATGTTCATTTTCAAAAGGGACATTTGCAAAGCTCAGAAGTGCGGATTTTGGTCAATGGCAAGGAACACAAGTGCACCAAAGTGACGTTGAAGGGTGATTGCTACGAAATCACGGAGGATGGAGAAACGCGCAGCTCCGTCCATTACCCGGTCGATTACAGCACAGTGATGCTCATTTTTACAGAGCCTTCGCACATTTCAAATTGCTTTTCAGAAGAGGACGGAACCCTGCACCCGGTGGTGAACCTGGGGAATCATGTGTATGATAAAATTCACCCCAAGGGCCGCAAAAACCGCTATTATTATACCAATGGCACCCTGTCCAGTGCCGAGCTCGACGCGGGTCTGGTCACCCTGAAAGTCACCCGGGTAGATTGAGATTTAATCAAATCCTATCAGACGGATTTTTCCATCTTCTGCAAAGCGAAATCTGCCTGTCCGGCCTTTGCCACCAGCCATGATCTGCTCCAGATCAGCCTCCTGCTCAGGGCTGAAAAGGAGGTAGGTTTCATCAAAATAGCGGCAGGTATGGTCGTCAATCCGCACCAGAATGGGTTTCTGGACTTCCCCTCCCAAATACAGGTCTCTGACCAGAAAAAGGGTGAATTCGTAATCCTCAGGCGCTTTTGTACGGGAAATTTCCCTGATCAGGGTGTACTTCAGGGAAGAGCCATCCATGGGAGGATTGGCCAAATGAGTTTCCCGCACTTTGAGCTGGTAAATGTAACCCCATTGAAAGTCAAATCCATCCAGATACTCCACCCCACAATCCGGGGAATGAAGAGTCATTACCCGAAAAAAAGCGCCATTGCTGACCTTTTTGAAGGGCTCAATCTGAATGGAAATGACTTTGTGGGTATCCTGACTTTTGCCCCAAAAGGCAGCAAACAGGAGAGCGAGTGTGAGAAAATACCTCATTAGTTTCAGGCTTTCGTGAAACCTGGCCCGAAATTAAGGGATTATTTCTTACTGTTGATGGCTTTTTTTGCCTCTTTTTCTGCCTTTTTCTCTTTGGCAGTTTTGGTGGGCTCTTTTTTGACGGCTTTTTTTACATCCTTGGATTTTGCCATGACTTTTGCGATTAATTAAGTTTTTAAGTGAGGATCGGGCCCTCTATTCTGATTCTAAAGTAATGGTTTTATTCCAATTGGGTAAGAAATTTTTTTTGGGAAAAATTAGCTCGCCAAAAACCTCTCAGGCTGGCTTTTTCACACGTTGAATGAGGAAATACATAATCACGGCCAGGGTTCCGCAACCTGTGACCCAAAAGGTGGTGGAGGCTTCAAATTCGAACCAGATCAGGCCGGCAATGGTACTGGCAAGAAGGGAAAATATGCTTTGCAGGGCTGAATATGTGCCAATTGCCGTACCCGTGTCTTCCTTATTGCAAATATTGCTGATCCAGGCTTTGGAAATGCCTTCTGTGGCCGCCGCATAGATGCCATACCCAAAGAAACAGGCGATCACGAGATAAAGATTTCCCCCCACCGCCATGCCAATGTAAACTCCCGCAAACAGCACCAAACCCATCAGATACATGGTTTTCAGCCCGATTTTGTCGGCCAGGCCGCCCAGGGGAAAGGCCGCCAGGGCATAAACCAGATTATAAAATATGTAAATCCCAATCACCCAGGTGTCGTCCAGACCCGCATCTTTGGCCTTTAGCAGCAGAAAAAGGTCAGAACTGTTGACCAGGGTAAAAGCCAGCAGGCCAATCAGCAGCTTACGGTAGGCAGGCGTTGCCTGTTTCCAGTATTTAAGAAAGGAAAATAAAGCCGTGCGCGCCTTTGGTTTGGCCTGAACGGCAGTATTTTCCTTCAGCATCGCAGATGCCAGGATAGCCAGCAGTCCAGGCAGGAAGGCAATCAGAAAGAGCGCCTGGTAATTTCCGGGATAAAAATACAGATACAAAAGAGCGGTGGCAGGCCCCAAAACGGCCCCCAGGGTGTCCATGGAGCGGTGGAAACCGAAAATGCGGCCTTTGGTTTCCGGGGTAGCCTCGCCCGAAAGCAGGGCGTCGCGGGCGCCCGTACGGATGCCTTTGCCCACCCGGTCGAGGGTGCGGGCCCCGAAAATCCACAGTGGCCAGGTGAGCAGGGCCATCATGGGCTTGGAAATAGCGCTCAGCGCATATCCCAGTTGCACAAATGGCACCCTTTTGCCTGCATTATCAGAGTGCTTGCCAAAGTAGCCCTTGCTAAAACCTGCGGTGGCTTCGGCCACACCTTCGAGAATCCCAATAAGAAGCACAGAAAAGCCGATTTCCTTGAGAAAAATGGGCATAATCGGGTACAACATTTCGCTGGCCATGTCGGTAAACAGGCTGATCAGGGACAGAATCCAGACGGTGCGGGTTATGTATTTCAAGCTCTTGAAATTACAAATGAGAACCTGATTATCCTGCAAAATCCTGATTTTTTCAGCTTTTTCAGGGAAATTCCAGGCTGCAAATACAGGAGACCAGCGGAAAATTTCAGGGGGATTTTCGTGTATCAGGATGGTTGTCAGAATTATTTTCCTTTGAGTCAATCAGGAATGAACATCCATCTATTGACCTTTGATCGGACTCAGTTTAATTTTGAGGAGATCAAGGTTTGGGCTTTACCTCCATTTCCAACTCTGAGTGCGTGTTTTAACCTTAATTTGTCTCAAATATGAAAATAGAAAATCCAGAGTACACGATCAGTGAACTCAAATTTGAAGTCCCCTATTTGGATGAAATGGAAGACGATTCTGTGGATATTCATTTCGATATTTTTTCTCCTGTGGTGACGGAATTACCCCACCTTTTTATGAGTCTTCCTTTTTACTTTCTGCATGGATTTATTTGGGAACAGAATGAGGAAGTGGGAAAATACATCAAAAATATCCGGGATTTGTTGCCCGGACGTGGTCCCCTGGAAAACAAAGTGGTGGATATCATGCTGGAGGAGGGCTTCGATTTTGAATACTGGGTCAAGGAATTCATTGACCATAAAATTTCCATCGCTGACGAGTACAAAAGACAACTCAGCTTGCGTGATCCTGAGGTGATTAAGAAAATGCAGGAGGCTTTACAGAGTTTGTCCGAAGCAGCCAAAGAGAGTGGCAGGATTCAAAGAATTGATAACGACCTTTATGACCGCCTGAACAAGGTTTGCAATGCGGAGATTTTGTCTGCTTATCCTGATTTGTTGAATTCCTCTTCTGATGTAATTCGTGAAATTGGAGACATCCTGCACGAGCATTTGAACAAGATGTCATCGGACCTGACTGAACTGATTGAAAAAGCGCGGGAAGAGACCTGAATCAGGCCTACAAAACCAGTAATCCCGCATCCCTCAGATTTTGCATGGGTTTTGAGTACCAAAATGGATCAAAGTCGCCCAGATTTGTCTCAAAATCTGCTTTCACCTGGGCAAAGGTCATACTTTGACCTGTCCGGACGGAAATTTGGGGAAGTATTTTGAGCAGCCAGTCACCTAGTTCTTTTTCCAGGGTGATTTCCGTGGAGCCCAAACGATCATGGAATTCCATTCGCAGGAATGAACGGATTTTGCCTTTTTTGGCTTTGTTGAATACTGAAGTAATTGGTTGATTGCCCAACCAGACGATCTTTGCATTGGGACGCACCAGGTATTCCTCCTGCTCCTCGAGACTCAATTCAATGAAATCTGGAGCAATGGTGGTTCGGGGAATCCTGAAGTCAAACCATTCCTGCAAGGGATACTCGAAACAGATTCCGTGCATGTAGTTGAAAAGAGACTTTTTTAGCCCAAAGCTGAATTTTTCGTGGTTCAGGCCCGTTTTGTCCAGAAATTGCAGGTCATTATTGGCAAAGGTGACTTCAGGTATTTTGGGTAATATTCCGTAGTCGCCCGGGTTCATTCCCACGGGGCTGTGAGCGGTCAGGGCAAACTGGTGCCAAAACCCGGACTGTATGATGCCCAGGGCAAACATTTGGCGCACCATTTCCAGGCTGTCCACCGTTTCCTGCACGGTTTGGGTGGGGTAGCCGTACATGAGGTAGGCATGTACCATGATGCCTGCTTCCGTAAAATTGTGGGTCACCCGCGCCACCTGCTCCACCGTGACGCCCTTTTGGATCAGGTCCAGCAGACGGTTGGAAGCCACTTCCAACCCGCCGGAAACGGCAATGCAGCCCGAGGCCTTTAGCAGCAGGCAGAGGTGGCGGCTGAAGCTCTTTTCAAAGCGAATATTGGTCCACCAGGTGATGGAAAGGCCTCTGCGCAGGATTTCAAGGGCGAATTCCCGCATAAGGGCCGGGGGAGCGGCTTCATCCACAAAATGGAATCCCTTTTCACCTGTTTGGGTGATAAGTTCCTCAACCCGGTCAACCAGGGTTTTGGCGGCAATGGGCTCATAAAGGCGGATGTAGTCCAGGGAAATGTCGCAAAAAGTGCACTTTCCCCAATAACAGCCATGGGCCATGGTCAGTTTATTCCAGCGACCATCACTCCACAGGCTGTGCATGGGGTTGGCTACCTCGATCACTGAAATGTAGCGATCCAGGGGCAGGTCATCATAATCAGGGGCCGGGAGGTCAGCCTGTTTGTAATCGGGTTGCGGGGCGTCATTTTGGTAAATGACCACTCCGTTTTTCAGTAAAAAAGTTCTTTTCAGTGGTGAATTAGGGGCAGAACTTCCTGCTGAGACTCTATTGGCCAGCAATTGGAGGGGAAGTTCCCCATCATCCAGGGTAATGTAGTCGAAGAATTCGAAAACTCTTGGATCGCTCACGGAACGAAGTTCAGTGTTAGGGAACCCGCCACCCATCGCAGTTTGAATTTCTGGAAAATGATTTTTCAGGTATTGTGCACAGCGAAAGGCGCTGAAGAGGTTGCCTGGGAAAGGCACGGAAAAGGATACCAGTTTGGGCTGATTTTCGCGAACCTTCTGCTCAAGCAGCCGCAAAGTAATTTCCTCGATAAAGGAAATGTCTGATTGCAGGGTTTGGTAGAGTTCGTCGAAGCTGTTTGCTGAACGGCCCAGGCGCTCCGCGTAGCGGCTGAAACCAAAATGAGGATCCAGGCAAGCCACCAGGAAATCTGACAGATCTTCCAGATAAAGGGTGGCCAGGTGTTTGGCTTTGTCGTGCTGCCCCATGGTGCCAAAGGCCCATTCGAGATCATCCAGTTCGGCGAAGCGGGAAGCCTGCGGCAGAAAATTTTCTCCCGCGATCTGGCGGGCCAGGTTGGGATTTTTGCCCTGCAAAAAGGCAATTACCTCCTCAATTGTGCTGAGATAATCACTTTGGAGGGCAAAAATCCGCTGGCAATTTTCGTCTGGGAGCCTGCTTTTAGCCAGTTCGAAGGCTTTGGCCAGATGTTCACGGGTAAAAAGACTCAAAATTACCTCTATTCCCAGGTCCATCTGGGCGCAGGAGATATTTTTGCTGCGCAAAAATCCCGTCAAATAGGGCGTGGCGGGATAAGGAGTATTGAGTTGGGTAAAAGGTGGCGTTATGAGCAGCAGGTCTTTCAAGCCAAGTGAGATTTTCTGTAAAGATGTGCTTTTTCAGCTGATTTTGGGGCGAAATTTTAACCCTGCACGAACAGAAACTTTAATTGAGGCAGGTTTTCCCCCTTTTCAATACCGTTTTTGACTTGCTGAATCGTTTCATCTGGTCCAATTTCCTGGAGAAATTGATTTGCGTAGTCAAGGGCCTGGGGATAAAGTTCCGCTTCCAGGGATGTATGGATGGCAATGCGCAGGGCCTGCTCTTTTTCAATGGCCCCTGTTTGGAGCAATTTTTCGGCCCAGGAACAGGCTTCCGCGAAGTTTTTTAACCTGAAATGGGTTTCAATGAGGGAAATTAGTGCTTCCCCTGAAAGTGGATCATATAAATGGGCGGTTTTGAATTGATTTGCCCCCTTCACAAGTTGATTTTTATTGCAAAAAGCTCTGCCTTGTTCGATCCTTTGGCTGGCTTTTTGCTGATCTGAGATTGAAATGGGTAGCTTTTGAGATAAATATTGGTCATTGACGACCTCTAATTCTGCCTCAAACTGAGCCGAAAGCGGGTAGAAATCCATGGAATGAATCAGGCTTCCTCGTGCTTGGGCTATGTTTCCCTGAACCCTGCTGTAAAAAAGCCCCTGGTCAATCAGCAAGTCAGCATATTGCTTGTCATGGCCAGGCAGGGCATTGGGAGCCAGTTTTTCCAGCACGTGGGCTTCTCTTTCTGCAAATTTTTCCGGGTTTTGCTCAAGTTTCAAAGCGTACAACAGGTAAGTGGATGCATGCTCGTAATAGGTTTTGAAAATATGTATCCCTGTACTTTCCACCCGCAGTGAGGTAGCATTTTCAGAAATAAATACACCAAAAACGGGCAGGCAAAGCAGGATAAATGCGAGTTGGGCGCGGAAAAATTTCCCAGAAACGGGTTCGTGCTGAACCTGCTCTACCAGTAAAAGGAGGAAAATCAGCAAAACTGGAACAGGAAACATAAATAAATCCCAATCCATAGGCATGGAAAAGAGGGGATTGATGGCGAAAAGGATCCCGCCGAAAAGAAAGCCTGTAAGTAATATCAGACTGATTTCAGTCTGGTTCCAGTTCAGTTTCTTTCTGAAATTGAGGAGCAAAAATCCAGTCAGGAAAATCAGCGCAGGCGACCAAAGGAGAATTTGATTGAAATAATCAAAAATATGGTTGAAACTGAAGAGATTATACCTGTCCAGGGGCGGATCAGGGGAAAAAATGGGCAGGAAAAGCCGGTCAATATCCTGGAAGTTTTCAAGTTTGCGGGGATCAATATGATCCCCAAAAACCCCAAAATACAAAACCAGTCCTGCACCCAGCAAAGGCAGGAAAATCAGGACTAGCATGCCTTTCAGGCGGGTCGCCTGCCTGAGAAATGAGAAATTTGGCCCAAATTTCAGTCCGGTTGCCAGCAAAATTGCTGGCAAAAGCAGGTACATCAGGGTATGCAGACGCAACCCCAGAATCCACAGGGGAATCAGGATTCCCAGGTAGCGGACGTTTTTGCTGCGCAAAAACAGAACGAACACCAACAAAAGGCTGAGCAAAATCAGAAAAACGGGTGCATAGGCCTCAACGTGTCCAAAAAAGTTAAGAAATAGGGGAGTGGTCAGCCCGGTCAGGACCAAAATGAGTTGCCAGGTTCTGTTTTGAATGAGCTTTTTCACTGAAATCAACCAGATTGCAGCAAAAAGTCCCCCACAGATTGCATCCAGTAACCTGAAAGCCTGGTGAATTGAAATATTGCCTGCAAATGAGATGAATTTTACCAGCAGGGTTGCTCCCTGGCGGCCATTTCCGGGTACAAATTCAAAAGAAAACCAGCTTTTCCAGAAATCAGGTGGGAGTTTTTGCATGGTTTCCTGCAAGATGGGTTCAAAACCACGTGCATTGCCGTAAAAATCGTGAGGGAGGGGAAGTAGCCAGGCTAATGTTGCTACAAAAAGGGAAATTCCCCCCACTAAAAGCCCGGAAAGTCGAAAAAAATCCCAGGAAAGAGGTTTCTCCTGCCCAAAACCTGACCAAATCAGCAAAAACAAAGGCAGAATCAGGAAAATTGCCTTGAATATAGCTGGCAAAAATGAGATGAAATGGGTTCCCCACCACAGGTCGGGCCAAAGTAACCCAGCCACGAATGGGAGGAAGAGCAATCCCGCCCAAAATGAAATGAAAACTCGATGGCTGATCATGGAATTTTTGAGAAGATTTTACCCATCAATGCGCTCAAATGCTGTTTTTGAGAAATAAATCTCGTGAAATCATGGATAAAATGGTGAATTTTTGCGCTGAATTTGTCTCTATTTCCTGGGTTTGAATCTACTGATTGGGAAATTGCAGGGAATTTATTTTAGTGCGGCCTCATACAAAGCCAGTTTTTCAAGAAAAGCTGCTTTCATATCTGGTTGAGTGATTCCCTCAGTTTCAGAGAAATTTTCATTAAATGAAGGCAAGGAGAAATCCACCAGGGTGTTCTGGTTCATGAATTTGAATTTATTCATGGCGATTTCAAGCACCGTTCTGCCCCCGCGGGCCCCGGGTGAAGTGGCAAGCAAAAACATGGGTTTGCTGTACCAAACGTCCTTTTCCTGGCGGGAGATCCAGTCAAAAATGTTCTTGAAAGCCGTAGAGTAAGCTCCGTTGTGCTCGGCAAAAGAAATTAAAATCCCATCTGATTCCCGCAAAATGGCTTTGAATTTTTCCGCAAGGGGATGAATTCCAGACTCCTTTTCCCGGTCAATGCTGTAAATGGGCATTTCGAAGTCGTTCAGATCCAGCAAGTTGACTTCTGCATCCTTGATTTGATGTGCTGCAAAGTTCGCCAGTTTGCGATTGATTGAGTTTTTGCTGTTGCTGGCCCCGAAGGCTACAATTTTTTTGGACATGAGATAGGGAGTTGGGTGAGGGGATTAAACCTGTGGGATTTAAAATTGTTTGGATGCCTTCAATTTGTGCCGTATTTACGAATCAGGGCCATTTGGCCGCTGTGGTAGGTGGTGTGGGAAACGATTCTGCCAAAGGCCTGGGCTTTGGTTCTTTTTCCAAATTCCTTGGTCTCAATCAGGGTTTCCCAATCCTCATCTGTCTGTTTTTCAACGATTTCCTTCAGCAATGCAAAAGATTCGTCCACATAAGCCAGCAGTTCTTTCAGATTGGTCCACTCTCCCGAATCTTTCTGATCGATCACTGTTTTGGCGTGCACCCTGATTTCCAACGCTTTGAACACATTTTTCGCAAACAGCATTTCAACTTCCCCAATATGGCGAATTAAAAAACCAAGGCTGTTGGGCGAGGGAGGCAGCTTTTTCTTTAATTCTTCCTCCGTGAGTGAGGTAAGTTGGGTGGAGAAGCGGGCCCGTGCTTCCAGCCACATTTCCAGGAAAAGTTGAGTTTTAGATTTCATGGGAATGGATTAATTGAGCTATCTAAGTCCTTTTTTGATCAGAATTGCGACGAAAAAAACCAGGGTGGAAACCAGAAAAACGATATTTACAACCGGCGCAAAGGGCGGGGCGCCTTCGGGCCATATTTGTCCCAGTAAAACCATCAGATTGAGGACAATCAGGACGATTAGCATTATTTTGGTACTCGTTTTCATGTGAATTGAGTTATCTGCGTACGGATTCAAGGTATAATTCTTCCACTTTGGTGCGCGCCCAGGGCGTTTTTCGCAGGAATTTCAGGCTGGAATTGATGGAAGGATTGCTGTAAAAGCAGCGGATGTGGATACGGGCCGCCAGTTCTTCCCAGCCATAAGCCGCAACCAGATATTCAAGAATATCCGCCAGTTTGATGCCGTGCAATGGGCTGTTGGGGTGATTTTGACTGGGATCCTTTTTAAGCTCCATTAGAATCTGTTTTAAACTCTTTTTTCAAAATTAAGGTGTTTTTGCTCACTTCAAGCGGGATTTTCATGCGTTTTTTGTAAAAAATGGTCCCCAAAATGGCAAGTGCCACTGTTCCTCCACGAAACAGATTGGCCTGCATATCACCCAGGGCGTCATTGGAAACGGAGAACAACTCCCAGGAAAGATTCATGAAAAAATGCAGGGAAATAGGCACCCAAAGGTTGAAATTCCATTCCAGGTAAAGCCAGCCAAACAATCCAGCGCCCAGAAAGGTAGTCAGAAAAATACCCACCAGGGTGGAAGGATCGTCGCTTTGATATAGATGCAGGGAGGCGAAAATGAGGGCGCTGACCAGAATGGAAGGAATAAATCCCAGTTTGGTTTGGCGATAGATTTGCCCGAAAAAGAAACCACGATAGTAGAATTCTTCGAAAAACCCCGCAAAAACACACCCCAGCCAGAATTTTTTGACCTCCAGGGACCAGGCAAAATCTGCGGAAATTCCGAATCCCAGAAGCATGGGCAGGGCAAAGATGAAAGCGATCAAAATTCCTTTTAGTGGATTGCGATTCAGGCCCCAGGCCTCTGCAAATGCGCTTTTGTGGGTTGCGACCACATAAATCATTGCTGGTATGCCTACGAATGCATAAGTTAGGAAAAAACTTAGGGGATAAAGGTGTAGAAAGTCGTCAAGAAAATGGAATATCTCCTTGAATGCCAACTTGTCCAGAGCAAAAAATCCGCTGAAGGCCAGGCAAATCAATAGGATGTGTTTGAGGTCTTTGTTCATTCTGTTGCGGCGGGTTTGAGGTTGATTTTCAGAAATTTGTGGGGATCAGACCTTTCCGTGGCTTCTCAAAAATAAGGTTTTTAGATTTTCCTGTTGCTTTCTGCCCAGATTTTCCAACTTTTGATACACCCGGGGACTACTTTGTACCAGCAATTCCACTCCACGGTTGATGGCTGCCACCGGGTAGGGATACCATTTGAGTGGAGTTGGAGGCAGCCCCATGGTCTGACAGGATTTTTCACCCAGAAAAAAATGATTGTAGCTCAGGTGGGTCTGGATCAGCAGCTTTTTTTGCCAGTTGCGGGAAGGGTAAGAGGCCTTCAAAGGCTCGTTGAGCAAAGCCGCGGCCAGAGCCCGCGTGTCTCCGTCGGCCGGCGCCTGCGACATGGTCCATTGATACAGGGCAGAAATGGCCTGTTTTTCCGTGTCTGGGAGGATTTTTGGCGGAATTCCCATCAGGAATCCCAGATATTTCCAGAGGTGCAACACACCCAGAAATTCCCTTTCCGTGGGACGAAAACCAAGTTTTTGCAAGCCGTCCATGAACACAAGGGAAAACCCAAGGTTGGTGGCCAGCATATCCCATTGGTTGAGCGGGTGACCCCAGATCTGGTTCTGCCATTCAGGCATCCTGCGAATGCTGACCCGCGCCCAGGCGTGCATGAGCCGCACTTTCAGTGCGCTTTGGAAGCCAATTCCCCCGCGTTGCATGGCATTTTTTCCCGTGACGTTCACCCAAAACTCAATGGTTTCGGCCATTCTTTTGGCTGCTCCTTTTTTCAGGGCACCCGTGAAAATCAGGGGTTTATTGATCGCAGAGGATTCGTAGCCACCCATCAGGCAGAAATTTCGCAGGACGATCAGAGCCAAAGCACCTGCGCGGCGGCAAAAGGCAGCGCCTTCTTCCAGCAGATCGTAGTCAAGCCAGAGAGGGGCAGCGTCCACTTCAGCAAATAAAGCAGCCATACTGGCGGGAAAGTCCGTTTTGGCCATCAAACCCTGATGGAAAAATTGTTCCAGCAGGGCATTGGCGGGTTGAAAACCAAGCTTTTCGTACACCTCCTCCACTACCCGGTCGGCCAGTTCGTCCACCTGAAACAAAAGGGGGATGTTTTGGGCAATTTCTTCCTCCAATGGGGTTCTGCCCAGCTTTTTCAGCATCTTTCTTCCAGAAGCCTGCTGCCAGTACCAGGAAAATCCTGGCGAAGGAAAGGCAAATCTGGCTGGAATCATGTGGGCTGAGGGTGTCATCTTCGGGCAATTGAAGGATTCATTTGCCTGAGAATGCTCTGCGGGTCATTATAAGGGGAACCCCAATCAGGATCAAGGCTACAAAATTGATGATCACCACGTTGTGAATAGCGCCATACCAGGTGGAAAGTCCTGAATCAATCACAAACCAGGATAGGAGCCCCATCCACAGGGCTTTGTAAGCCCAGGGTTCTTTTCGTTTGAAGGCATTTTCTGAAATCATGATCATCAGTAGGTGAAATCCCACGATGGTGCCCCCAATAATGCCAAAAAGCCAGTTTTTGAGGGTTAATACTTCAGGTGAAAAATCATTCCCCTGAAAAAACACCTCCCGGGTATAGTCGTTGTGCAGGTCAAAAAAGAATGAATTTCCGGCAAAAGCAGCCAGCAAACCTACTCCAACGGTCATCACATTGGCATAGGTCAGCCATGTTTGCCAGAATGAGAATTGCTTTTCGGTCATGGCCTTGGTTTTTGATCAGTTCATGCCCTGAATTTACGATTCATTTGGATAGGAAAGGAGGGGAAGGCATAACAAATCATTTCTCCAAAATATTGGTTTGGATGGCTTGATGATCTTTTTGCAGGCGAAAGGACTCAATCCAGTCACGGGAAAAACACTCCTCTTCAATCATTCAGGATGTCTTTTGCCAGGTCTTCGTTATGCTCTTTCAAATAATTTTTGAGCTTTGCACCTTTTTCTCGTCTGCCCGCATAGCTCAGAAGCCGGGTAAAATTGAGGGAATAACGGGAAAGTGCGTTTTCGAAAATAGCATTTAACTCTGATCCCTGAAAAAAGTAGAACAGTTTTCTATCTGAATACACATCAGTCAGAATTTTTTCCAGCACGGGGAAACACAAGATCGTTTTTTTTTCTCTCAGGCAGCTTAAGGGCGACCGGGAAGTAAGGTTTTTGATTACTACTGCCTTTTTGCTTTCTGAAAGATAGTAATCAATAACTTTCTGATCTGGGTTAAGAAACAAATCCAGTTTGGGAAAAGCATCTTTCAGGTAAAAAAAAAGTGACTCTGAAAGCTCCTTCTCAATCTCCACTATGATAAAGTTCTGAGAAGTTTGGTGTTGCAGGAATTCGTTCAGCCAGGTGGTATCCCAAAGGCAATATTCTGTGCCTGCAAATTTCTCCTGAATTTTTCTGGCAATTTTCCAGAGTTCAGGGGAGGGCTCGGGTTGAAATGCGGGTTTGGAAGTAAGTGAATAAATACCTCTTTTGATAGGTTTGATGAGGTTTTTGTTGGTCAAGTGATGGATTCTCCAGGTGAAGGTGGCTTCTTTCAGCCCCGGTTCACTTTGGAGAAAGAAGTTTCGTAATTCTTCCCTTGAGAAAGAATCCTCCCCTTCGAACCTTTCTATGATTCTGTTTTCAATCACTTCTCTCATTTTGTCATCTCAAAGTTACAATTTTCATTTAGATTTTCAAATATTTACCAGTTTTTCTTTTTACTGGTAATTATTTGATTTCGTTTCAAGATATTATTTCTTATCAAACTCAATTGAATGTAGCGTGCAAATAGAAAATTGGTGGATTAATTATGCCCCTTCTCCCAGAAATTTCAATACAAATTCAGAGTAGGCATCGCCCATGGGAAGGTTCATTTCCACTTTGATTTCTTGCCTGAAGGTTTTTTCCTCCACTTTTTTCTTGGGATTCCAGCCAGTTTTTTCAACTGTCTGCCAATACAAGCCTACCCCCCTTTTTTGCCAGGCGGGCAGTTCATTGAAATTGACCCCGTGTTGAAAGAGTAATTCGTTTTTATCCGAATTAGATTTGCCTGAAATCTCTTTGGTGGCTTTGCTGGCTGATAACCCCTTATTTCTCAAAAGCCAGTAGCAATGTGCGCTCAAGGCATTGCGATGGGCATCTTCATTGCGCCAACGAAAGTAATCTACGACCAGGTTTTTTCGGGGTAATTGGGAAATACGACAATCAAATGCGGCCAAATCTCCCAGAAGGAGGGTAAACTTTGAACTTGCCTCCCCGGCAAGAATGGAATTCAGTTTTCTTGTTTTGCGACCAAAGCCATTTTCATTCAAATCAAAAAGCAGGGAAATTTCGTCGCTTTCTGTGTAGCCATAAATGAATTTGAAACCACAATTCATCAGGTGTTTGACTGTTTCAACCATCAGGTCGCGAAACCGTTCGTCAAACGGACGGTTAAAATCATGCTTTTCCTTTGTCAGTCGGGTAAACCCCCGCCCGTCAATGCGGGCTACCATGTAAATTTCCGGGGGAACACAGAAGTCGTGGGCAGTCTCGTAAATCCTTAATTTTTTTTCTAATTCGTCAAATCTCATCTTGCCAATCTGATATAATAAATTGATTTTCTTTCATTTCAACATAATAAAGTCGGTCGAAACCCTCTGAAAGTTTGGGTAAGGTTAATTTTCCATAGCAGCCCCGAATCCCTGCTTCAGGAATTTTTTCCTTTCCTTCCCGGGTTGCATTCCGTTCCAGGGCTTCTTCAAGGGATGATTTGAAATAATACCCAATCACTTCGTACTTATTTTCTTGTGCCTGAGCGATAAATGGTGCACGGTCCTGCTCCGTTGGATTGGTGTTATCAACCACGAATTGAGCCTGAGTGGCAAAACAGGTCTCCAGAAACCGCTTTTGTTTGTTTTGCGTGTTGAGCAAATCCAGGCTGATCCTCACGTGTGAATTGAAGAAAAATTTTCGGTAAAAGGATGATTTACCCGTGGCCTGAATCCCAATAAAAATCACCGCCTGCACCGTCAATCCTCCGGGGTGGCTACACCCACAAAAATCACAATTCCATCCCCGCCCGGGTTTTCTTTCAGGTCCTCCAGGGCCGATGGCTTCCAATTATTGATGGCCCACAAATTGCCCGCGGCGTCGATCACGACCGAGGTCATGCGCATGAGCGGCTGGTAACAGGGTGAGCCCTCGTCGCCATAGAGAGGGTGGCCATTGGCCAGGGTAACTTCGTTACCTCCTGTGGGCAGGGTCATGACCTGGGCTGTTTCTTCCTCCTCATCGCGGATCACGGTCACCCCAAAATTGCCCTTCAGGTCGGTCGGGCTTTCATTCTTTTTACCCTTGTGCTGAGGACCAAAGTTGGCCACAAAAATATTATCGCTTTTGTCAATTGCGATCCCCCAGGAGGTGAAAATATTATGGGAAAAATCCCCCAGATAGTTCAGGTCTTTATCCAGCTTGATCACACGGTTGGTTTTGGTGGCTGCAACAAAAATCTCTCCCCTGGAATTCACCTTGACCTGCCTGAATGATTCATATTTGCTCTTTTTGGGCTTTTTGGGGTTCACGTAATTGCTTTTCCAACTGGCAATTTTGACGATTTCGTTGTTTTCAATTTTAAATTTATAGACTGAAGACGGGATGTGGTAAGTTGAATTTCCGCCGTTGGAGACGATGGCATTTCCCTCTGCATCAATCACCACATCAAAGGTGCCCGAATAAGGGGTTTTGAATTCGTAGGAAATGGCTTTTTGGGGATCGCCTTCCAGGTAAACCACGACCGCACTTTTGGCAGATTTGAAATTGTAAAGGCTGTCATTGGAGGGCGCCAGCGGCTCCTGGCTGCCCCAGGAGCACATCCAGAGATTGCCTGCGGGATCGCAGACCATGCCCTGCACCCGGGAAAGTTTTTCCGTATGCCCATTGGCAGGGCTGAGCGGTTTTCCCCTCAGGTCAAAGGCAGAAATACTGCCCTCCTGCGGATTGTACTGGACTGGTCCCCAGCCAAAGTTGCCAAAGTAAATTTTCTCCTTTTTCGGGTCCGTGCATACCCCAAAACCTGGTCCCAGCAGCCCGCCGCCCGAAACGGGCGAGAAAGGAGCAGGCGATCCGTCGGGATTGAGCACGGCACAATGGGTACCCGAATTGGGTGTGCCCTGTCGCACGTTATTCGCAATCCAGGCCCGGTCATTTTTGTCAAAGGCCAGAAAACCAGGGCCGCCAATCATGAAATTACGGGAGCCCGAATCATTGACTTTGATGGTCAGGGTCCATTGGTTGGGGATGGGCGAAACGCCTTCAGGCAGCTGAAGTTTGGGCAGGGAAGGCTTGAAAATCTGAGATTCGTCCCCGATCAGTTCGTAGATCTTTTCGGGATGGGTAAAGGGATGACGCGCCAGGGTCAGCAGGCCCTTTAACGGGCTGTTTACAGGGGTGATACTGGAGGTAAGGCGCAGAAATTTACGGTAAATCAGGCTGTCAATGATGCAATAGTGGAGCAAATTGGCCAAAAAGTTGAAAAGGGGATAGCTGTTGGTTTCCAGGCCGTTGGGTGGGGACTGGATTACTTTGGACAACTCTCCTGAAGCAGAAATGAAGTTATTGCGCATGCCTGCGGCCAGGCCCAGTTTGCGGTCCGTGCCCGTAAGGATAACGTCGCCCTCTGCATCCATGAGCAGAAATTGCGAAAATGCAAAGACGTTGGCCACCGTTTCCCGCTCCCCAATGCTCACCTGGCGTGAATCGCGGTCAAATACGGACAACAGACGGTTGTTCTTTTCCGCGGGAATATCCGTTCCCGTTTTTCCCACAAATTTGATCACCTGGGTCACGGCATAGAAATATTTGAAATCGCTGACCGGCAGTTTGAGGGTAAATTCCTTTTCAAAAACCTGAACTTCATTGATCAGCAGAATGCCATCCTCGCGGCAACCGTAAATTCTCACGATTACTTCGCTCAGATTCAATCCTTTACCCAATTCAATGTGGAAGGAGAATTCTCTCAGGGAGGCAGTTTTCTTTGCAGTCATGTCGAAGTTTTTGGGGTATAATCAATTCAGGTTTGTAAGGGGAAACTGATTTGCGCTTCGCATCAAATTACGGAATTGAATGGAAATTCTACCAGAAATTTAGGTGAAGACTGGAAGGAATTATGGACAATGCTGATCCAGGAATTTGAAGACAGTGTTAAAATATTCATCCCCGCCCACATCCCAAACATTCAGATGCCCGGCTCCTGAAACGGTCATAAATTGCTTGTCAGGGGAGGAAATGGCGGCGAAATTTTCCTGTCCATAGGCGATATTGATTCGTTGATCCTGATCCCCATGTACCACCAGCACAGGAGCCGTCACCTGTGGACAGATTTCGCGGGTGCAGGCCATGTCAGGGTCAAAATCTGCGATTTGGCCCGCCCGGGTGACCAGATAATCTGTGAGAAATGGCAGGTCAAAGCCCGTAAAATGCTTTGCATAGGCATGGGTGATGGTTCTGAAATCAGAAAATGTGCTCTCAATCACCCCAACGGAAATGCGGGAATCAAGCGCCATGGCCTGGAGTGCCACTGATCCTCCCAGAGATTTGCCCCAGACGCCAAATTTAGCCCCGATTTTCTCCTTTTCCATCAGATGATCAATCAGGGCTTTGACGTCGTCTTTTTCCCCGATCCCAAAAGTGCAAAATTGCCCCTGACTGCTTCCATGGGCCCTTAGGTCAAGGGCCACAGAGTTATAGCCCCGTTGAGCCAGCCATTGCCCCAATTCGAGGTAATGCTCTTTGCAGGAACGGATTCCATGCAGCAAAATGATCGTGGCGCGGGTAGTATCTGCAGTACTGAGGGTGAGATTGGCTTTAAGCAAAAAGCCGTCCGGGCTGGAAAATTCGATTTCACGGGTAGAAAAAGCCAAAGTTTCTGCAGAAGGGGGATAGCTGGCTTTTGATTTGGATTTTCGTATCATTTCCAGCATAGGATTGCGGACTTCAGTGATGAAACGGGGGGCATAAAAATGCAAAAAAAGCATACCACTCAGGAGAGTGAGCAGGGCAATTCTGACCCAGATTTTTCGCCTTATGAATGGAAATTTGCCCAAGAAATGAAATTAATCCTGGTTTGAACGGGGGATGGCCCATCTTTGTTTCACCCATTCCTGCCTTTCAGGCGGGCTTTGGAAGGTCCAGGCCACTATGCGGCTGATTTTATTGCCCTGTCCCATGGGCAGGGTGATCACTTCCGCGGCTTTGGCGCGGGTAAGGGCGGCGTAGGTGCGGTGCAGGTGAAGTTGCTGAGAGATGAGAGTCGTGAACCAGAGGCAGGATTTGGCAAATTGCCTGCTTTCCTGAATCATGCTTTGCACAAATTTTTCTTCCCCTCCATCGCACCACAATTCGCTGTTTTGGCCTCCAAAATTGCGGGTAACTTGCGTTGTTTTTCCCTGTTTCAGGTTGTTCAGCTTGCGTTGGGAGGCTTTTTCTGCTTCCTCAGCTGAGGCATGAAAAGGAGGATTGCACAGACAAAAATCAATCTTTTCGCCTGGTTTGAGCACATTTTTGAAAATCTGAGAGGGATTTGTTTGCTGGCGCAACTCCACTTTATCTTTCAGGTTAGGATTTCCTTCCAGGATTTTTTGAGCTGATTCCAGGGCAAATGGGTCCGTATCGCTTCCCAAAAAGGACCAGTGATATTCCTTATTGCCCAGAATGGGGTAAATACAATTCGCCCCCACACCAATATCCAGGCCCAAAATCTGCTTGCCTCGTGGGATTTTGCCCTGGTTGTCGCGGCTCAAAAGTTCGGCCAGGTGGTGAATATAATCTGCCCGCCCGGGAATGGGCGGACAAAGATAGCCCTCAGGAATGTCCCAATATTTTACCCCGTAAAAATGCTTCAACAAGGCAAAATTGAGCATTTTGACCGCTTTGGGGTCGAAAAAATTGATGGATTGATCCCCGTATTCATTCACCTTCACAAACGGGCCCAGCTCAGGGCAGGTTTGGATCAGGGCAGGGAAATCGTAGCGTTCGCGGTGCTTGTTGCGGGGATGTAATTTTTCTTTTTCCGGGGAAGGGGTTTTCTTTTTGCCTGCCATGAAGCCTGGTTAATGAGATTATTTGGGCAAATATCCTTGATTTTGGGCAATAAAGCTACCCTTTACCGTCAGCAGAGGAAAGCTTGGAGAATTTGGCTTCAGTTCTGGTCTGCTCTGTTCCACCGCAGGTGGGTAAAGGTGAAACCTGCTATGGCAATCAAAACCAGAATCAAATAACTGGTAAAGGTGAGCGAAGATTGGAAAACCGCTCCAGGATAGCTGTAGAGCCCGGGAATGGCCCAGGGGAAATACTGTCCCAGTCCAATGGCGCCCGCGATTTGGGAAAAAACCAAAGCAAGGGCCAGAAAGCCAATGGGGGCGAGGTACCCTCGCCCGTAAAGGGCAAAAAATGCGATGGGCGTGCCCAGAGTAGTCACCATGGCGGCAGTAAGCAGATAGGTTTTCAGGTTTGTGAGGAGCATTTCATGGCTGTATCCTTCCAGCCCCAGCAGATTTCCAATCAGGAAACCCAAAAGTAAATTGGTGATTATCAGGCCACTGCACCAGATCAGGTACACCGCAAATTTGGCGTTGAGGATTTTGCTGCGCGAAACGGGCAGAGCCAGCAGGTCTTTGGCTGTTTTATCAGAATATTCCCGCCCAAAAAGCCAACTGGCCACAAAGCCAAAGACCATGACTCCACCCACGCCCACCACCTGAGAAAGGATGCCCAGATAAGAATTCCAGTCATAACCCACGTCCATGCTGGCTGCTTTTTTAGTGAGCATGGCAGTTTGGGGAGAATCTGCATGCAGGAGAAAAATAATCAATCCTCCCATCAGCGGGCCAATGGAAAAGGCGATAAATGTGGTCCAAACGATGGGCGAATGCCTGATTTTGAGCAATTCTGAGGTGACGGCCAGGGTTTGTTTTTTCATACTTTTTCGGGTTGAATGGTGCGCAGAAAGAAGGATTCGAGATCTTCCTCAAAGGTAAACAACTGTTGCAGGGCAATTTTTTCTCTTACCAGAATCTCCGCAATGTTTTCAGGATGGGAAATGCCGTTCAGATCTGAAATTTCAATTTCATTTTCTGGATTTTGGGTGCCCTGCAGGCCATTTTGTGCCAAAATAGCCAGGGCGCGGGCATTGTCATTCGTGCGAATGACCAGCTTGCGCAGGACCTGGTCATGCAATTCCCGGCTTTTCAGTTCCCGCACCAGATTCCCCTGATGAATAATGCCAATGGTATCAGCGATTTTGGCGATCTCGCTGAGCAAATGGCTGGAAATCAGGATGGTGGTGCCTTGTTCGCTCAGCGACTTCAGAAGTTGACGGATTTCCACAATCCCCGAAGGGTCCAAACCGTTAACAGGTTCGTCCAGAATCAGGATTTCTGGTTGGTGCATCAGAGCGCGGGCCAGTCCCAGGCGCTGCAGATTGCCCAGAGACAACTGCTTGGCCTTTTTGTGACGGTATGGATCAAGGTGAAGTCGGGAAATGATGCTGGAAATGGCATTTTTGTCCTTCAGATTGTAGTAACTGGCAAAAATCTTCAGATTTTCCTCCACAGACAGGTTGGGATAAGCGTAGGTGGATTCGACCATGTAACCCACTTTTTCCCAGGACGGGGTTTCACGGTGGACGTCCTTGCCCAGGAGAAAGGCAGCGCCCGAACTGGGTTTGATCATGCCCAGCAGCATACGCATGGTGGTGGTTTTGCCGGCCCCGTTCAGGCCCAGAAAGCCGTAAATTTCCCCCCGGGAAATTTTCAGGGAAAGCTGATTCACGGCCGTAAATTGACCGTAAACTTTGCTCAATTGTTGGGTTTCAATGATTTCCATGGGTTTGAAGGCCATTTCGTTGAAATTCAATAAACTGCCGCGCCGCGGCCATGATTTCTTCCTCTGGAAGATCATACAGCACCTCGCGGGCCTTAATTTTGCTGCGCAGGTCCAGCTGAAACTTGTGCTCCAGAAAATCGAGAATAGAAATCTGGGTATTGATCACATTCCAGGCGATGATTTCCGGGTCAATGTCTTTCCTGATTTGCCCCGAGGCCACAAACTGAACCACAATTTTTCCCGTGATTTCGAGGGCCTTTTGCTTGCGGATAAAACGGATATTACCCAGCTCCTCGCTGTTTTTTTCATTCAGCACATTATACAAAAAGGCGCTGGCCAGCGGATGGTTGCGGTCAAATTGCACCTTGGCTTTGAAATGAAGGAGGATCAGTTCGAAGAAATCATTGGGCGGATCCTGAATCAACTGGCGGTCGTTTTCAATGCGCAATTGCACACAATAATCCAGCAAAAAAGAGTAAAGCGATCTTTTACTTTCAAAATAGCGGTAAAAGCTTCCTTTGGCCAGTTCCAGTTTCTTCACAATGTTGGACAAAGAGGCTGATTGATAGTCATTTAGGGCGAATTCTTCCAACCCCGCATGAATGATTTCCAGCTTTCTTTCCTCAGGTAAATTTTGAAATGTTTTTAAAGCGACCATGTAGTAGCGACTATGTGGTCGCTAAGGTAAGGACTTTATTTTGATACCCAAAATCTTTTTAAACGCTCTGTGATAGAGGAAGGTATATCAGCACGAAGATTTTGATGAATTTTGGGCTGGATTGTACCAGGAATAATACGGGTGAAAAATAAACCTTCCCTTATGACGCCATTTCACGAAACGCCTGCGGCGTTTTGCCGGTCCAGCGCTTGAATGAGCGCACAAATCCCCCTGGATCAGCGTAATCCAGCAGGTAGGCGATCTCGCTGACACTCAAATCGGGCTTTTTCAGATAGGTCCTTGCCAACTGCTGACGAATATCGTCCACCACGTCGCGGTACGTCAGGCCTTCGTCCTTCAGTTTGCGTTGCAGGCTGCGCACACTCAGGTTGAGATTGGCGGCCACGCCTTCAATCCCGGGAAAATCAGGCTGAGCCAGATTCAAGATGGCCCGTTTCACCACGTTACCAAAACCCCTTCCAGCCTCCAGGCTGGCCAGCTTCTGGCCTGCATGCTCCACCAGCATGCGATGCAACTCATAATCCGCGCTCATCACGGGTTGCTCCATGACCTTGCGGTCAAAAATAATGGCAGTTTCGGCTGCTCCCGTCACAAATGGGCAATTCAGCACCCGCTCGTACTCCCGTCGGTCGGCAGGGGCAGGCAGGGCGTAGCGCACCTCCAGGGGAGAAACCCGTCGCAAGCTAAGGGCGCGGTACTCGCGGATCGAAAAGGCCAGGGCCCCGTCCAGGGTCTGTTGCACAGACAGCAGCGACTGCTGCTGCCAGAGGGGATCGGGCCGTACCACCAAATGGACCTGATTGCCGCGGTTTTCAAGGAAAAGTGGCAGGGAGGAACATCCCAGATTATTGAATTCGCAAGCGGCCTGCATGGCTTCGCCCAGGGTGGAACTGGTTTGCATCAGTTGCAGGATCAGGCCTGCGGCGGCCAGATTCAGGTATTCGCCTGCATGCAGGCCAAGATACGGGTCGCCCGAAAGGGTGACCGCAGTTTCAAGGATCAGGTTATAATTTTCTGCCGGGACTTTGCAGCCTTCCTGTTGTAATTCGTGGGACGAAAATCCGCTCAGAGCAAACAATTTTCCCGTATCAACCCCTTGCTGGGCTGCAAATTGAATCAAATTGCTGACAAATCTGCCGTTGAAAGCCATACTCAAAATTACAATTCCTGCGCCTGGCGTCAAATGCTAAAAGACTGGCGCCTTCTGCACAAAGTTTGGGCCTCAGGTTTCCCAATTTTACAGGGTAATCAATTTGAATTCACAACTAAAAACAAAATTATCATGAAAACCACCGCATTTGCCAGCCTCCTCGCCTTTTTCAGCATGACCAATTCCAGCTCCAAATCCCACGATATTTATTCTGAAATTCTGATCAAAGCCACCCCTCAACAGGTTTGGAATGTGCTGAGCGACAATCGAAAATGGGGAGAATGGACGTCATTTTTCAAATCCAGCGAAGGTGAACTTGTGGTGGGCAAGCGCCTGAAAAATGCCATGGTCATGAACGGCAAAACTTACACCTTTCGTCCCAAAGTGCTTGAAGTGGTCGAAATGAAGACATTTTCCTGGAAAGGAAGCTTCATTATTCCAGGTATTTTCGACGGAACCCACGTTTTCGTAATCCAGGAAGCTGGCGGCGGCATGGTCAGGGTGATTCAGAAGGAAAGTTTCAGGGGAATCCTCAAGGGCATGATCAAGGGCAAAATGGGACAGGAAACTTTGAAGAATTTTAATCAGATGAATCAGGATCTGAAAGTGAAAGTGGAGTCCATGAACCAGTAATTGCATTATCCCAAATGAAAAAGGCTGCAATCTCCCGCAGCCTTTTTTTATGCTCTGATTTTCAGTTTCTTATTGATGATGACCGTTGGTTTCGGGATCATAATAATTGCGCAGAATCGATTCCATTTCCTTTTTTCCTTCGGAAACCGCCACAATTTCATCCCACATTTCTTTTGAAATAAGGGAGATCAGAGGCTGTTCCAGGGAAGGAATTTTGTCGAATACTTTGAGCAGTTTTTTATCCCAAATCTTGTAGTATTTCAGCAGGTCGTTGGGATAAACCACTTTGCGGCGGGTACCTTCATTGATCCCCCGAAAGGGGTGAGGAATGTTGAGATAGCCGTAATCGTCGGTCAGTTGCTCTCCCGGGCGGATATCGCGGATCGCAATTTCAAAATCGTAGGCCGTGGTCAGGCAGTTTGAGTCAAAACTGTGGTTGACGTAGCGTCCGTTGTCCCAGCACAGTACAAAATTGCCGCTGCTGTTGCGGAAAGTGTAGGTGTCCAGGATGTTTTGGTAGATGGGTTCCATCTTCTGAAAGTCCAGAGGACTGAATTCCCGGTCCAGTTTGTCCAGTACCCAGGTGATGGTTCCAGCCGGGATAAATTCGGTGGCAACAACTCCGTAACCAACTTCGTTGTTGATGAATTTGAGTTCTGTTTTTGGATGTATCATTTTACGAAAGAAAAAAGCACCGAAAATTTAATTAAAATACTGTTTTTTAGCGTTTTAAAGGATTTTTGTCAAAGGGGAAACCCTTTGCTTTGGACAGGGCAGGATCATGCCTTTCCTGCCTCAAACTTAATACAAAATTTGAGATTGGAAGTAGAAATTTTTGTCGCAAAAAGAAGAATTTTCGGGTGCCTTCAGTGGGGCAGTTTGTGCCGGATCATGGCATAAAATCGGGTGCCCAGAATGGCGAAAAGGATGGCTGCGCCCATGACCAGAACGCCGTTGCCCGCGAGCGCATACAACGGTCCCGGACAGGCCCCTGTAAGGGCCCAGCCGAGCCCAAAAATCAGTCCGCCCAGCAACTGACCCCAGTTAAGAAATTTGCGGGCAATGTCGATGGGCTCGCCGGTGAGGGAGCGGATTTGGCGCAGTTTGATCAGTTGCACGGAGGCCACCGCGACCACAATAGCAGAAAAAAGCACCCCGTACATGTGAAAAGATTGAAAACGGAACATTTCCTGGATTCTGAACCAGGAAATGACCTCAGTTTTGGTCAGGATGATTCCAAAAATCAATCCCAAAACGATGTAGATGATGTTTTTCATGCAGAATTACAGGGCAAGAATGTAAGGGAGAAGGAAGTGGGTCATGATGATTCCCCCTATAAAAAAGGCTGCGCTGGCCACCATGGATGGCACCTGAAGGTTGGAAATTCCCATGATGGTGTGGCCTGAGGTACAACCTCCCGCGTAGCGGGTGCCAAATCCAACCAAAAATCCACCCACGCAGATCATAATGAAGCCCTTCAGGCTGAGCAGGCTGCCCAGGTTGAATATTTCAGACGGAACCAGTCCCGAAAAATCATGGATGCCCAGGGCCTGCAATTCGCTGACCGTCTGGGCTGAAATGGCTACAGGATTTGGGTTGGCGAGCAAAACTCCCCCGATAAATGCACCCAGGATAATTCCTCCCACAAAGTAAAAGGACCATACATGGTCCCGCCAGTTGTAGCGGAAAAAATCGAGCTTCCCGGGTATGCAGGCGGCACAAATGTGGCGGAAGGAGGAGGAAATCCCCAGAGATTTATTGGTCAGAATAAGCAGGGCGGGCACCATCAATCCAATCAGGGGGCCACCAATGTACCACGGCCAGGGACGGGTAAATATTTCCATCAGGTAATAGCTTTCGTTTTTCTAAGGGCCGACACATCTAAGAATCTTAATGTATTTAAATATAAGCAACGAAAACGGATTTTGTTGCACCTTTGTTGGGAATTGGTTGAACAATTTGTCCCTGAAACGCCTAAAGCTTTGGAAATCAGATGCCAGAAATTTTTCGCCATTCCCCGGATTCTGCAAATTCACGGATCACCTCATTGCGCTGAATCAGAAAGCGGGTCATGTACTTTTTCAGGAAAATCCAGTCCGCAAGTTTTCCCAGAATGCCCAGAGGGGACTGATAATCAAAGCGATCCGTCATGAGGGTGCCTCCATCCTGTTCAGTGAACAGGTGCTGGTGTCTGAAACTTTTGAAAGCACCACGGAGCATCTCATCTGTGAAGGAATGAGGCTGGTCAAACTGGGTGATATGCACGCTCAGCTGCTGAAAAATCCCGAAATGTCTGGCTCTCCAGGTTACGCTTTCTCCCAGTTCGATCAGACCTGAAGTTCGGCCTGCAATGGCTTCTTCGCGGGTTTGGGAGGTGGAAATTTTGTGCAGATCAATGCTGCGCGACAGGTCAAAAACGACCTGAATTTCAGCCTTGATAAAGGTTTGGGTTTCGATCAGGGGCATTTTGTGGGAAAGGTGAAGGTCCAAAATAACCAATTTTGATCTTCGGGCAACATTTTTTCCGCCCTCCTTTGGACGGAATGCGTGGTTTTTGCAAGGTAATTGAAATGCCCTGAATAAAAAAAAATTTAAATAAAACATAAATTTATTTATATTGAACGGAAATAATTTGGATGATTCAACATGAATAACCGCATTCTTAATTTTGCCCTGATCCTGCTCAAAGTGGTGATGGGATTGGTGGTTCTGGTGCTGCTGGGAGGTACAGGAGTTGCTATTCATTTGCTGTTTTCCCCCGAAAGCTACAGTCAGGTGGTGGCAGAAAATGCGTTTCAGACGGGTTTTGGGTTGGGGAATTTTAAGTTTTGTCCTGAGTGTGCCCATGATGGAAGCCGGATTTTTCTGGGTGAATTGAGCCAAGGAATGATTCTGTGGCTTTTCGTCCGTTTGTTGGTTTTTGGCGGCCTGGTTCTGGCTATTTTGGTCAGGATTGGAAAGATTTTCAATTCCGTGAAATCTGCCCGCACCTTTTACGACGAAAACATCCGCCATTTCAGAATTTTGGGACGATTGAGCCTGGCGATCTTCCTGTTCAGTTCTTTCAATTTCGTTTCCTGGCGGGGAGAAACGGGATTTCACTTCACCCTGGCCTTTGGGCCGCTCTTTTTTGGAGTGGGGTGCATGGTTTTGGCAGAGGTGTTCAGGGAGGGAAAATTATTGCTGGAAGATAACGCCTCCATTATATGAGTATCGTGGTGAACCTGGATGTGATGCTGGCCAGGCGAAAAATGAAGCTCAAAGACCTGGCTGAGGCCATTGACCTGTCTGTGACCAACTTATCCCTGCTGAAAACGGGCAAAGCCCGCGGCATCCGTTTCAATACCCTTGAGTCCATTTGTCGGGTACTGGATTGCCAGCCCGGGGATATTCTGGTGTACGAAAAAGATTGATTTCACTAAAAAATTGCCTCCTATGATCTCAGAATTGATTACCGCGCTGCTTCAGGTTTTGATTTTCTGCCTGATTCCTTTCCTGGTTTTTTTGATTCAAAAGAAGACGCTGAGGGGATTTTGGTCCTGGATTGGCTTCCGTAAAACCAATTTTCGGGCCATGTTCATGGCCCTGGGAGTAATATTTTTGTTGGCGGGCCCCATGATTGTTCTCACGCTTTTCAGCCCTGATTTCAAAGAAATCATGCTTGATCCGAACAGTGTAACTGGCAAAATCCGGGCCATGGGGCCTGGATTGGATGCTGTGGTCATTATTTTGATTTCTGCCCTGATTAAAACCTCGCTGGCTGAGGAAATTTTCTTTCGCGGATTTGTGGCCAAACGCCTGATCGCGGTAACCAGTTTTCAGACCGGTAATCTGATCCAGGCCCTGATTTTTGGCGCCATTCACACCCTTTTATTCCTGGCCATCACATCCAATGCCCTCTTTCTGACCGTTATTTTTGTTTTTCCCGGCCTGGGCGCCTGGCTCAAATGCTACATCAACGAAAAGGTCGCAGATGGGAGCATTCTGCCCGGCTGGCTGGCCCACGGGCTGGGTAATGTGCTGGCTTACAGCTTCATTGCTTTCGGACTTTAGTCCTCGAGACTGCTGAGGCCGCCCGTGGTGCGGTAATATTCAGCCAGCAAAACCCGGTAATCCGTCAGTTCTTCCAGCAGAATCATTTGTGCCTTAAACTGGTTTTGTTCCCGCGCATTGATCATGAAAAGGCTGCTTTCGCCCGACAAAAACCGCTGATATTCACCTTCCACCAGCTTTTGGTAATTTTCCACCACTTTGGCATTCAAGGTGATCTGCTCGGCCGTGATGCGGATTTTATTTTCCAACTGGCCCAGTTTGGTGGTGATTTCCCACTCTTTTTGCCGGGTTTCCAGTTCCGTCTGGCGAATTTTCAGGCGGGTTAATTGCAAATTTCCCCTCTCAGAGCGCAGAAAGAGGGGAAATTCCAGCTTGAAACCCAACTGGTGGTTGTCGCCCAACTCGTAATTCAAAGGAGCGGCTGCCCCGGCCAGGAAATTGTATTTCAGGGAGGCTTTGGGCTTCAACTGCTCTGCTCTGTACCTTTTTTCGATCTGCAAAGAAGATTGCATCAGGCGATAATACTGTAGCGCGGGATGGTAGGGGAGAATGGAATCTGCCCTTAGATTGCCAGTATTGAAGTCGGGCGGGGAAACAGGCAATAAATTGGGGAGTTTGGGAGGGGAAATTTCCGGCCTCAGTTCAAGGGGATTTCCCTCCTCATCCCACAAAAAACGGCTAAGTTCGAGGCGGGCTTCGTTGAGCTTCATGCGTGATTCATTGAGCAGATAGGCCCGGTTTTGCACCTGAATCAAGGCTTCCGTGGTGTCAATCGCTGGTTTGTCGCCTTGCAAAAAGCTGGATTTGACTCCGTCAAAGCGAACTTTCGCCAGCTTGACTGCCTGTTCGTAAATTTCATTTTCAAACCAGTGCTGCACCCAGTTCCAGTAGCTTTTGCCGGCTTCCACCACCAGGTCGTTGAGCATGATTTGCTGCTGAGCCTGGGTCACTTCGCGGTAAATTTTAGCTTTAGCAAGTTCTACCCGCCGTTTGTCCATCAGCAAACCATTTCCCAGATTTACCTCCAACCCCGCTTTGAGCAATCCTGCGTCAGGAGTGTACATTTCAGGATTGATGAAATCCCCGTTTCCCTGGCTGTAGCCCGCCTGCACGGTCACGCCCATCCAGGTGGGCACCTCGATCCCAGTCTCCAGTTTGCGGTAATAGGATTTTCCGGCGAAGGTCTTTTGGGAAAAATCTCCCTTGAGTTGAGGATCAAAATTCCCCCGCGCCATTTGCACCAGAGCGTTGCCTTCTTCTGCCTTCAAACCCGCCTGCAAAGCCAGGGGGTGAGAGGCCAGTACCTGGTCCAGAAATTCGGTCCAGGTAATTGAGGTTGAATTTTGAGCCTTCAATATGCCTCCCGTGACCAGGAGGATCAGTATGATCAGTTTTCTCATTTGGATTTACCTGAGGTTGATTTGGCTGCGGGAGATTTGGGAAGTGAATTCTGATAAAATTCCGGGGGAAATCCATTTAACTGACGCCAGATTTCGTACCCTACGGCCACATCATTCAGAATCAGCATGCCGCTGGCTCCTGAGCCCACCCGCAACAATTCGGGCCAGGGATTTTCATCAGGATCGGGCGTGATCAGCAGCCTGAATTTGCCCTGGATACCTGCAAATTTGTCGATCGCCACCACCCGGCCACCAAAGGTGCCGCTCGAAATGCCCGGCCAACCTGAAAATACCAGGGCCGGCCACCCGTCGAAGACCAGCCTGACCTTTGATCCCATGGAAACCAGGGGCAGATCCTGGGGTGAAATGTATAATTCCACCGCGGGTTCGTAGTTGAAGGGCATGATGGTCAGAATTTCCTCTCCCTGCTGAATGGTCTCGCCGAGACCTGTTTTGAGGGTCTGGGTAACGTAGCCCGACTGGGGAGCGCGGATGTAATACAGGCCTGAGCGGACAGAATAATTGGCGTAGGAACTTTGCAATTTGGTCACGGAAGCCTCTGTATCAAACTGGCTGGAAAGGGTTTCGAATTTGTCCGCCCGCGCTTTAGCGATCTTTTGGTCCATTTCATTGCCCACGGAAGTGAGTTCGATGCGTGCATTGAGCAGCTCATTTTTGCTGGTCAGCAACTTGTTGCTGGCCGAAATGAGGTCTGCCTGGGTTTCCTGCAGCTTCAGTTTGCGGCTTTCCAGCTCGGTCAGGGATTTGAGACCCTGGTCAAACAGGTTTTTTTGCCTGGCATATTGCTGCTCAGCAATGTGAAACTGGGTGCGGGCCGCCTCCAGATCAATGCTGTCAGACTGGATTTTGAGCACAGATTGCTCGATTTTATTGCGGGCCTGCTTCATTTTCAGGGTTTTACTCTCTTCCAGGGCCTGAATTTGTTTTTCGAGGCTCACCACCTTTTCCTGGTAGGCAGAAACGGAATTTTCCTTGACCTCAATCTGGCTCTGGGTGCGCGAAAGGAGGGCTGGATCAAAATAATCTTCCTTTATTTCGCTGATAAAGAGGAGGGTATCACCTGCTTCCACAAAGTCACCCTCGCGAATGTACCAATGCTCGATCCGTCCAGCGATGGCGCTATGGAGGGCCTGAGGACGTTGACCGGGTTTGAGGGTGGTGAGGCTGCCTTTGCCGGGCACGGTTTGGGTCCAGGGCAGAAAAAGAGTGATGAAAAGCAGGCTGGCGAGGACGAAAAATGTCCATTTGATGCCCCTGAACAGGGTAAATTCCCGCACCGCGGACGGTGATTTCAGTTTGGGCAGGTCAATTCGGTCGTGAACGGTGGTTTGGGATATATTCAGCATGGCTTTATTTCAGGAGTTCTTTTTTTGCAGGGAAGAACCATTGAATTCCAGAATCTGGTCGAATTTCAAATCCTGCGGCGGATTGGAATCGAGGAGAATGAGGGTTCGTTTGGCGGTCAGTTCCAGAATTTTGTCCCAGAGTTGGCGATCTTTTTCTGGGTGGAGTTCCATGGAAAGGCCACATAGGACCCAGATTTCGGGATTGGCCAGTATGAGGCGCCCCAGAATCAGTCTGGGTTTCAGAGCTGAGGGAAGCCAGATTCCAGCAGGACCAGCTTCTTTATTCCATCCTTCGGGCTCATTTTCAATGAATTCGCTCAATCCCACCCATTTTGCCACTTCACTCACCCGTGAAAGTGGAAGCGGCCCTGAATGCAGGGTTAGATTTTCCAGCAGACTGGCGTCAATGATTTCATCAGGGCCATGGTAAATGGCGATTCTTTGCCGCAGATGGTCCTTATTCCACATTCTGACTGGAATTTCCCCGACTGAAAGGCTGCCCGCGTATTGAGGAAAATCTCCGCAGAGGCTGCGGGCAAAGATCTGCCTGATTTCCTGGTCTCCACCTGTAATCAGCAATTTTTCGCCCTGGTCCAGTGACAGATTGATATTTTCCAGGGCGGGACGCGAATCTTTTGCAAAGGAGATTGATAATCCCTTCAATGCCAGACTGTTGCCACGGTTGGGGTCTTTCACTTCTTCCTGATCCTCATTTTCGAGAGGCAGATCAGTGATGAATCCAATTTTTTCCAGGGCAGTGAGGACGTCATAGATGGTTTCAATGCTCAGAATTACCTTTTCCACGGAGGAAACAATCAAAATGATGATGATCTCTGCAGCTACAAATTGACCCAGATTGAGCTGATTTTCAATCACCAACAGACTACCTATCAGCAATAAACCTGTAATGGTGATCACCTTGAAAAGCAGCAGAATGGAATACTTGCTCAGCAGGATACGAAAATGACTGCGGCGGGCCCCCAGGTATTTGAGGGTCAAATCATCCGTTTTTTCCAGGGAAAAACCTCCTGCCTTTTGGGATTTAAACAAATTTGGCCTGCGGCCGATCTCTTCCAGCCAGTGGGCCACTTCGTATTTGTATTTCGACTCGTCAAGGCTGGTTTTTAATCCTGCCGGGCCCGTGTAGCGAATGATCAAAAAGACCGTTAAAAGCAAGCCAAAGCCAAAAATGATGAAAAAAGGGTGATAGAATGACAGCAAAATCAGCCCAAAAAGTATTTGCAGGCTGGCTCCACTGAAATCCAGCAGGATTTTGGAAAGTCCTTTTTGTACCGTTACAGTATCAAAAAAACGGTTGACCAGTTCAGGTAAATAATGGTTTCCCGCCGTTCCTGAATCCAGGCGGGGCAAACGAAAAGCAAGGCCCAGGGCTGTTTTCACGAAGACCCGTTGCTGAATGGCTTCCATCAGGGTCAGTTGCAGGATTTGTAATACCCCGCCACCTGTGACGCCCACCACCACAAGGCCTATCAGGACGAACCAGGATGTGACCAGTTGACCGGTCGAAACCAGATTGATGATGGCCTGGATGCCCAGGGGAAGGGATAATCCTATGCCGCCCGCCAGAATGGCGTAAAAGTAGATGTGAAAAATGGATTTGCGCTCTCCTGAAACAAGACGGAAAAACCGGGACAGGGGATGGGTGGGCAGAGATTGGGAAATATCTGTATAAAGGCTTTTCATAGTAAAAATGAAATAATAGTTCAGGTCAGATTTGACGAAAAATCGCCCGCGGTTGCGTTGGCAAAGGGGGCCTAAAGCAAAAAAATTGAGGAATTAAGCCTTTTTGGGAGGGGGGGTAGGCAAATCGTGAATAAAATCTGAGGTCAGTTTGGCCTGCTCAGAGGGAAGGGGAAGGGAAATGAAATTTTGATTGAGTTGAAGGGAAAAAAGCTGAAAGTGTAGCTTATAATCTTCTTTCTCTAACTCATCCTTTTCTTCAGAAGAAGACTTTTCCACCAGTTCCTTGCCTGCGTCCGCTGCATCAAAGATCAGGTCGTGGGGGATGGTAGAGAATCCAATCCCAATGAGCATGATCCAAATGAAGACGGCTTTTAAAGGCATACAGGCAAATAACGGATTTGCAGGAAAATGGTTTAAAATTTAACGAAATTTTACCAAAACTCACTTCAGAATGTCATACATGATCTTCAAGTGGTGTCTGGTGTGAAGCCGCAGGAATTTTTGGGTGTTTTTGAGATTCATGGGACCAAAATAGGGATGCATGAAATAGCTTTTGGGGTCCAGATCATCCAGTTGGCCCAATTTCTGTTCCACTGCATCCAGTAGGGAGAGCAGATTTTCATTCGTAATTTCCTCCTTTGCGGTCACGGCCCGCGGGGCCCGGGCCCGCCCGCGGGGAAACCAACCCATAGGTAAAAGGATGATTCTCCATATCCTGAATTGCCATTTGTAGGTGGCTGGATCAGAGGTGGTTATCGCCTTGATGATGCTCAGGATCACCCGGCAGGAATGATCAATTTGCCAGTCGATTCCTACTGCAGAAACCGAAGGTTTCTGACGGTCAGCGAAGGGCAGCATTTTTCTTAATTCTTTGATTTCCTTTTCCAGCAACATGGATCAGATTTATGGAAAAACAACCCTGCAACTTAAGGATTTGTTGCCCGCCAAACTGTTCCTTTTTTCCATTCGCAGGAAAAATTCCACCATTCACCCTGTTTTTGTACAATATTATAATGTTCTTGGCGTATAATTGCAGCATGAAAACTCAAATGAACACCCCCGAAACCTAGGTTGCAAAATTTTACGTTGTTTCCCGCAAGGACCTTTCGCCGGGATCGCAGGCCGTCCAGTCTGGCCACGCCCTCGCTGATTTTCTTCTCGCTTTTCCCGGCATTTCCCAACAATGGCATTTTACTTCCAATACCCTTGTTTACCTGTCCGTCCCGGACGAATCTGATTTAATTTCCCTCGAACAGCAGGCCCTGGGCCTGAAAATTCCCTGTGTCCTGTTTCGCGAACCTGATCTGGGTCACGCTGCCACTGCGCTTGCGCTGGCTCCTTCTGCTGAAGCGGCAAAACTTTGCCGCAGGCTGCCTCTTGCCCTCAAAAATCTCAATTCAATTATTCAAAATATTAATCCAAACACACCATGAACAAGTATTACAGACTCATGAACGAACTCGCCGTTTCCGGAACCGGCCAAATGAAATGTTTCGGACAATCTATGATGCCCATTTTGAAAAGCGGCTCCCTGCTGACCTTTAAGCGGGAAACAAGCTACCAGGTGGGTGATATCGTCTTTTGCAAGGTCAAAGGACGATTCATTGATGCGCACAAAATCATCAAGATTCACCCCGATAAAGGCTACCTGATTGCCAATAATCACGGTTGGGAGAATGGCTGGACCAAAATCATTTTTGGGCGGGCCGTGAAAGCCGAATTTCAAAATCAAAGTAAAGTATTGGTATGAAAATGAAAACCAATCCCAAAAATCCGGGCCGCCATTAGGGCCCGGTCAGGATTCGCAGTCCCGGGTAAGGTAGGGATTTAACCTGCTCTTTATCAATTTTTTAACCCTTACAGAAATTAACATGAAAACTAAATTTGAAACTCCCGTTGGACCCGGATATTCCTGCGAATTGAATGTACTCGCAAGCGAAAGCCAATTCTTACTTCAGCAAATCCAGATCTGGAATTCTGCCCATGATTACCGTTTTTCGGGTGAATCTGACCTGAATGGGCTGTCTGAAGCCCTTGAAAACCTGAGCTGGAGCCAGCGACGACATTTGCGCAATGCGATTCGCCGCACCCACCATAAAATCACTTTTGCTTCGGCCAATCGCTTTTTGCACCGTCTTTTTCGCAAGATTTTGCAGCGTGAATCTCCACTGCACCTCGATTATTCAGATCGCGAAGCGAAAATTCGCACAGCCCGCAAGGCCTGGGTGGAAGCCCGTGATGCAGCTTTGAAAGCTTTGGAGCTTTACAAATCGGAGAAAGGTGATTATTTTAGAACCCGGGGCTTTTAAGCCCTGAAATGGGGCCTGGCCCCAACTTACCAGCATAGCTCAATGGTAGAGCAACGGTCTCTAAAACCGCGGTCGCGGGTTCGATCCCCGCTGTTGGTACGGAATTAACCGTTTACGGTTTACAGTTTACAGTTTACAGTTCTGTTTGGGAGAACGTACAACTTAGAACCACCAACTAACCCTTTCTCAACCAATAAACCAGGAGTACTATTCCTAAAATTCCACCCACGGTGATCAAAATGGGTAGCCAGGTTGCGCCTTCTTCAGGGGCAGGTGAATGGTCAGATTCAGGTTCATTTTGCAGGAAATAGCCTTTCTCAAAGTCGAATTCCACCTGATTATGAGATTCTGAGAGGTTGTGGGTCATTATTTTGCCCTGCCAGATGACGATGGCCTCGTTCAGCACGTGCTGCCCTTCTTCGCAGAAACAGCTATTGGTAAGCTGCAATTTTTGGGGTTCAAAAACTGGAGATTTTATTTGAAATTCCGCCTGACTTTGATGGCCCCCAAAGTCAATGGAAACACTTTCCGTTTGCATGAGGTGCCCATCCAATTCCAACTTAAAACAGCCGTTGAGATAGCTCAGAGCCGTATTTTTGAAATCATCTGAGTTCATGGATTGCCCTTCCAGGTCGGGCCGCGCGGCCAGCACTTTTCGGCGGATTTCCGCCGTTTTGAGCTCCATGGAAATCTTCCAGAATCCAGTTTCCACTGGTTCTATCCTAAGATGCGAACTTGACACCACATGCGCGTTGAGGGAGGTTGCCAGGCTGATCAGGACCAGCAAAATCCCTGCATTTTTCAAAACCCTCCACATTTCAACCCGATAATCAATCTACCCTGAAATCTATGGAAGGCGTGCCCACAAAGCAGCGTGGAACGGAGGGAAACTGATCAGTGATGTAGTAAACGTAAGTTCCGTTGGGAAATTCCGGGGTTTTGGACCAACGCCCGTTGCATTCGTCCAGATCTCCTTTGCCTTCCACGTATTCATAATCAGCTACATAGGTGCCATCATAGCCTCCGTCAGGGCCAGTGACCCCGTCTCCCGGGCGGCAACCCGTTTTGAGGGAATAGCTCGAAGTGAGGGCTTTAATGGCGCTGCCAGCATCGTTTGGATCAGTGTAGCCATATTTGTAATAAATAGGGAAGCCGTCTGCTGCATAGCCAAACAGGCCCGAATGGGTGCTGCCATCTTCCAGGTTAGCCAGGTAGGTGACGGGCGTGCCGTGGTAGTGGTAGCGATTGGGGTCGTGGGCATTATTGCAATCGTAAATCAGGTCGTGGGCAGTGGAAAGGATTTCGAGGTTCCAGGCATAATCCACGTCGCCATTTTTCGTATTCACCCAGGGCTCATTGGCCACGGGGTCGAAGGGTACACCCGTGTTGGCAATGCCAAATACATAGCCCAGATAGCCGCTCGTGCCCGTGAAGGCCGTGTTGGCGACTTCAGTAGTGGAAGAAGCCTGGATGGGATTGGCGGGCACGCTCCAGGTTTTTTGGTTGGGAACAACCTGTCCTTTGGTCATGTGAGGGGGGACGTAGTTGAAGGTAATGTCGCGGTTGGCCCCGTTGATCGTGGTGCTGTAAACGCTTTGCGCAGTGGGCGTATTATCGCAGCTGATCCCGCCATTGATGGTGAAAACATTGCCGTTGTCGCAATTGGTGGGATCGTCTTTTTTACATCCTGCAAACACCAACAGGCCGGAAATGAGCAAGAGATAAGTCAGTTGAAGTTGGATCTTGATTTTCTGCATGAGGCTAAAATTATTTTGAAATTGGATGACATTTTAGAAAAAAGTTGGCGCATGGGAGCAGGATTTTTTGAAAAAAAATGATTTTTGCCCGTTTGACTCATTTTGGATATAAGGGATGGAAATCCTGCTACTGTTTTCAGGGAGTTTTGGAAGGAAATGGAAATCTTTGAACTGAGGGATTTTAGGGTAAGAAACACATCCTAATTTCCTCTATTTGAATATGATAGCCGATTTGAATACATTTGCCGGAAAATTACACACCAGAATCTATGCGCTACCTTTACCTACTGATTTTTGCTTGCTTACTTTTTAACTTTTCTAACTCAGTTTTCAGTCAGAATGCCCTTGATCTGGACGGAATTGATGATTTTGTGCAAACCAATTACCAGGGAATTCTGGGCAATAACGCCCGTACCGTGGAAGCCTGGATCAAAACTTCTGCCAATGCCAATCCAAATAACGGAGGGGTGCAACAAATCATTGCGGACTGGGGCAATGCCGTTACCAGCGGCCGTTTTACCTTCAATGTCCTTTTCAATGATGCCATTCGCCTTGAAGTGCAGGGCAACGGAGTGAATGGAACCATTGCCGTTACGGATGGTAACTGGCACCATGTGGCTGCGGTGTATGACCCCAATGCCACCCTCAAAGTCTCCCTTTACGTGGATGGAATGCTCGACATTGCGGGCAACCTGACCGTGCCGGTCAATACCCAGGCTTCCGTGAATCTGCAGATTGGTAAGCGGGTGGACGGAGCCCGCTTTTTTGACGGTTTGATCGACGAGGTCAGGGTCTGGAACGTGGCCCGCACCCAAAATCAGATCATCGCCAGCAAAAATAACGAATTGTGCCCCATTCCTGCGGGTTTGGTGGCTTATTACCGTTTCAATCAGGGCGTAGCAGGAGGCAATAACGCCGGCCAGACCACCCTGACAGATCTTTCAGGCAATAATTACCACGGAACCCTCATGAATTTTGCCCTGAACGGCAGCAGCAGCAACTGGGTGCAGGGCGCAAATCTGACGCCTTCAGGCACCCTGACCCAAATGGCAGTCACTGCTTGTGACAGCTTTTTGTGGCCCACAGACAGCACCACCTACTTTTCAGACGGGGTTTACACCTCCAACCTCACAGGTACCAATGGCTGCGATTCCGTGGTTGAACTTACCCTGACCCTTAATCATGCCAGCAGTAGCACAGACACGGTTGAAGCCTGCGGCTCCTATTCCTGGGCCGCTGCCGGGCAGGCCTATTACACCTCAGGCGATTACACCACAACCCTTCCCAACGCCAACCAATGTGATTCCCTCCTTTCGCTGCACCTGACCATTCATCCCATCACCTCACACTTTGATACAGTGGTCGCCTGCAATTCGTATTTCTGGCCCACCACAGGCACGACCTATTCCACCAGCGGCACCTATACCGTCCTGTTGACCAGTTCACACGGCTGCGATTCGCTGCTGGAAATTGATCTGACCATTGAAACGGTTGATACCTCTGTGATGGGTGGAGGAACTCAAATGGCTGCAAATCAGGCAGGAGCGACCTACCAATGGCTGGATTGCGATAATGGGTATGCTCCTGTTGCGGGGGCAACTGGCCAAGATTTTTTCCCTGGGTTCAGCAGTCATTATGCCGTGGAAGTCACCCTGGGAAGCTGTAAGGATACTTCAGGATGTCATTATGGATTTATTGTTGGGGTGGAGGATGAAATTGCCTTTCCCCAACTGTCCGTCTATCCCAACCCGACCAGCGGTCAACTGAACGTGGTTTTGGGAGAAATGCAAAATCAGTTGGAAGCCTCCATTTTCAATCCTTTGGGTCAGGAAATGCTGCGTGAAACGGTCACCAATAAGGATCATTTTGCCTTGAATCCTGTACTGCCTTCTGGACTTTATTTCCTCCAATTGCGCAATGAGGAAGGCAAAATCCGCCGGGTAAGGGTTGTGGTGGAGTAAGGCAGATCAATTTTCCTTCACCACCCGCAGCACTTTTCTGCCCCTTTCCGTCTGGAAATCGAGAAAGTACATGCCAGCGGGGTAGTTTTGCAGGTCAATGAAACGGCCCTGGGGACGTGAAATTTCCTCCCCCAGCAGGTCCAAAACTCTGATTTGCTCAATTATCAGATTGGTCCTGACCACAAAAATTCCTGTTGAGGGGTTGGGGTAAACGCTCAGGAATTCGTCTTCCAGGGAGGAAAGGCCTACCACCGTAACTGCCATGCAGGCAGAAGTATCTGTGCAGCTTCCAGCAGTGAGGCTGGCGGCATAATTTCCAGAAACAATGGGTGAAAATGATTGAGCAGTGGCCCCTGAAACTGGCGAGTAGTTATTGTCACAATCCAGCCACTGGTATTGGGCGTTGGATTGGTTGGCGGTGAGGGTGCTGCCATTGACCGTCACGGAGTTATCGAGTTGATCAATAGTCAGATTGAGGGTGAGGGTGGAATCGCAGCCCGCGGCGTTGGTGAGGGTTTGGGTGAATGTTCCTGAACTGGAGTAGGTTGTGCCATTCAGGTTGTAAGAATTACAGGCGGCCACGGTCAGGCTGGAAGTGGTGGGCTGATTCACGGTCAGATTGAGTGAAAGGATGGAATCACATCCTTCTGAGGTGGAGAGGGTTTGGGTGTAAGTTCCCGTGGCCGTATAGAATTGTCCATTCAAAAAATAAAAATCGCAGGCGGATCCAGTGATGTAAGTGGTTGGGGCCTGGGGCGGGCATTGGGAAAGTTTGAGCACGTAGGCATCATAGGGAACAGAACCAGAAGTTGCAGTTTTGTTCTGGACGCCTGCTCCCGGGTCAAAATCCACCGTGCCTTTAAACTGGCCCGTAATGTGGATACTTTTGCCTTTGCCCAGGCCAATGGCCCGGCCGTCCAGACTGGCATTATTTCCACTCAATCCCCCTGCCCAAACAAAATTTCCCGCAGAATCCACCTTCTGAACGAAAGCTGACCCAATCAGGGCAGAAGGTTGTGAAGCCAAATTGAAAACTCCCTGACCCGGGTCGAAGTCCACCGTGCCAATAAAATACCCCGTGGTGTATGAATTGCCCTGGTTATCGACCGTCACATTATAGGCAACGTCCTCTGCAATGGTTCCTCCGCACGTATTGCTCCAACGAAAATCCCCACCCGAGGTCAGACTCATGACAAAAAAATCCTCGTCTCCGCCAGAAGTAAGGTGAATTGCAGTACCTGACCCTGGGTCAAAGTCAACCGTGTCTGCAAAAGTGCCCACCACGGTCATATTATTCCAGGGATCTGTTTTAATCCCATTGGGGTACATGTTCCCGGTCGCAGTCCAAAAGTCCCGGGCCCAGACAAAATCCCCACTTGCATTGAGCTTGAGCACAAATCCCGCATAGGAAGTTCCAGAATTGGACAAATTGAAGGTTCCATTTCCCGGGTCCACGTCGGGAGCGCCATTATAATAGCCACCTACCAGCACATTTCCAGCCTGGTCATAATCCAGGGCCCTGGGTAAAATATAGGTCGTTCCCTGAATGACTTTGTGCCAGGCATAAGCCCCTGAAGAAGTAAGTTTGGCCAAAAGCAGGTTATTAGACCCGGTGGTGGTACTGTTTTGGGTGCCCGTCCCGGGGTCAAAGTCAATGGTTCCTCCGCCCTGAGCAGCCATCAACGGATTGCCGGACGGGTCAAGAGCCAGCTCCCAGCCATAGCCGGGAATGGTGGTGGAGGAAAAGGCAGCAGCCCAGGCAAAATTACCTGAAGCGTCCAGTTTGAGCAAAAAGGGTGAGGCTCCTGTGGGTGATGTCAGGTTAAAAGTGCCCGGACCCGGGTCGAAATCCACCGTACCACCAAACCTGCCTGTGACATACACTTCCCCCGATTTACTGACCGCAATATCATAGGGAATATCGCTGGATCCTCCTCCAATGCTTTTGGCCCACACAAACTGGCCAGCGGCATTCAATTTTTGGATATAGGCATCCTGACCCCCGTTTGAAACCAGGTTAAATACCCCCGCACCAGGATCAGCATCCATGGAACTGTAAAAGAAACCTGTGGAGTAAACATTTCCTGCCGTATCCACATCAATGCCTTGTGGGACCTCATACTGGGTATTGCCAAAACTGACCGCCCATTCAAAGGACTGGGCTTGAATTTGGCTCTTGATACAAAATAAAAGCAGGGAAAGCAGGTAAACTGGGGTTCTTTTCATGACAAAATCTTAGATTTTGTCAAAAATAGTACCCGATTTTTGGGATTACAAGCCTGTTTTCAGTTTCGTGAGGATTTTTTCTACTGATTGGCTTATACCTCCGTTCCGGCTGCCAATTGACCGCATGTGGATAGTTCTTCATTTACTCTTTTTCTGTCTCCCTCTACATTTATCAACTTTTCGAATCAAAATGGAGCAACAAGACATTCTCAAAAATCTGAACAGAACGCGGGCAGAATTCTCCAAACTCGAACCCCAGGAGCAGATGTTGCTGTTGACCCTTGCCCTCTCGGGTGAGCCAATGGCTGCTTCCCAAACAATTGGTCTGTTTGAAGGGCTTTTAAAAAGTGCAAAAAGCCTGCAAAAGGAGGTCACGAAATTGACCAAATTTTCCACACTGATGGAAGGACTTTTACAGAAGTTCTGGATCAATAAATACAATAAGGGGTATTTCATTCAGGAAGGAATGGAAACCGTGGTGATTCAGGAATGCATGAAAAATCGGTGGTTTGATACGTTTTTAGAGGCATTTCGCAAAGAAAACCCTTTGGAGGGCAAGTACATTTTTTTCGGGGCAGGAAGGCGGTATCCACTTTTGCGGGAAACCAGAATCAGTTATTTGAGAGGAGATAATGAGGGAATTGAAAAGTATTTGCCCCTGATGAGAGAATTGGAAGGCAAGGTTGCGGGAATGAGTGGGCAGGTGAATGACCTGTTTTTCAAACCATTTCTGGTGGAAGAATTTCTTCGTTTGCAGACCCGGCTCCAGTTTTTAATTCTGGAAAGATATTTGGTCCTGTCATTGTTGAATCTGGATCCCGCCGTGGATATTGGGTTGGTTCTGAATGAACTGATCTCGAAAAGCGATGACCCTGCCATTCAGAATTTTTGTTATGAAACAGGGATTTTTCTTGAACTATTGAAAGGAGACATGCATGCAGCGGAAAAATTTGCAGAATCGTGGTCAAAAATGGCCTGGGGACCTGGAGCCCTGGGGCTGGTAGAATTTTTTAAGGGAAATTACCCCAAAGCAGTCAGCCTGTTTGATCAGGGCTTGCAGGATTTGCGCAAAATCACTGGCCAACGCACCATTTATTATCCACTCTGGACTGGCATTTTTTACATTCTGACTCTGGTGAAAAGCAAGGACCTCACCCAACTGGAGTTTGTAAAGGCAATTCTCAAAAAACAGAATGGTGTTTCCGGGTCTCTGGGGGGCATTTATTCCTTTTTGAATGCCCTTCCCTATGTGGTAATCAACGACTTTGACCCGGCCCAAAAACTCCTGGGGGCGGCCAGAAGTTTTGAAAAGCCATTGGATACCCTTTTTCACAATCTGTGCCGCCATTGGGGGAATTTGCCTATTCCAGAAATAGATAAAGGCCGTTTGGAATCTGCTTACCAATTTGCCCGGGATGGTGATTATAAATGGTTGCAAATGGAGTACGCAGGATTGATCAGCACCCTGAAAAACGAAAGCATTGCTTATAAAACGGAATTTGAAGATCTGCAACAAAAAATGGGGATTTTATCCCTGCAAAACCTGATCGAAAAGGACGAGGAATGGAAGGAAATCCTGCGTGCGCTGACCTACCTTGGCCAAAACAACAAAAATGGCATCAGCAAGGCAGAAAGCAGACTGGTTTGGTACTTTGATTTCATTAGCAAACAGGTTTACCCCTACGAACAAAGGATGGGCAAGAACGGGGCATGGTCTGGAGGCAGGAAAGTGGGGTTGAAAAGGATCAGAGACCGTGAAATTGATGGGATGCTGCCCCAGGATCACAAAGTTGCCGCAACCGCGGTGGAGGAAATCCGTTCCTATTACGGCACAGACCTTCACCTGAATTATGACGTGGCGCTGGAGGCCCTGGTGGGCCATCCCTACCTTTTTTTATGTGATACCAATGACGTTCACTGTGAATTTGTACTGGGCGAACCCGAGATGGTTATTTCAGAAGTGGAGGGCAGAATTGAGTTGAAATTTCCGGCAGACAAGAAAGGTGCCGGCCTGGTTGTGACCCGTGAAACTCCCACCCGCTTCAAACTCACCAAATTCAACCAAACCCATCTGAGGATCGCAGAAATTTTTGGGAAAAAGTCCGTAACCCTGCCCAAAGAAGCCAAAAAAGAACTTGCAAAAGTTGTTGAAGGGATATCTGGTCTGGTCAATGTGCATGCCGATCTCAAAGACCTGGGGCAGAATATCAAAAAAGTAAAACTGAATAAGGGTCTTTATGTCCATCTGTTGCCCATTGGGGATGGTTTTCGACTGGAATTTCTGCAAAAACCCCTGGGCGCTGAGGGCCCGGTTTATCGGCCGGGGCAGGGAGGTGAAAGTGTAATTTCCAACCTGAAAGGAACTCCCGTGCAGACCTCACGCAACCTGGGTGAGGAGGTGAGCCTGGCCCAGGGCATCATTCAGAAGTGCCCCGAACTCAGGAGGTTGGACAATGGGAATTTCCTCTGGGAAATTGACGACGCTGAACAATGTCTTCAGGTTTTACTGGAAATTCAGCCCCTCAAGGAAAGCAAGGAAATTCAGCTGGAATGGCCTGAAGGGGAAAAACTTAAAGTGGGACAACAGGTCTCGTTTGAGCAGTTGAAGTTGAGGGTGAGCAAGAAACGTGACTGGTTTGGGCTTTCAGGTGAATTGCAACTTCCTGGGGGTAAAATCATCGAAATTCAGGAGTTGCTCAAAAGGCTCCAGACCGCCAAAGGAAGGTTTGTGGAAATCAGTGACGGGCAATTTATCGCCCTGACCCTTGAATTTCAGAAAAAACTGGGTGAGGCAGAAGGGTTCCTGAGAAGCAATAAATCAGGTCTGGAATTTCACCCCCTGGCCGCGCTGTCCCTGCAGGATCTGGTGGGAAAGGCCGGGGAATTTTTGGGCGACAAAAATTGGAAAGACCAGATCAGGCACATTGAAAAGGCCCGGGATCTGAAGCCTGTGGTTCCATCCACCCTGAAAGCTGAATTGCGCGAGTATCAGCAGGAGGGATTTGCCTGGCTGTCGCGCCTGGCTCACTGGGGCGTGGGCGCCTGCCTCGCCGACGATATGGGTCTGGGAAAAACCATGCAGGCCCTGGCCCTCATTCTCACCCGGGCCGAAAAGGGCCCCACCCTGGTGGTGGCGCCTTCGTCCGTGACCCGCAATTGGGCCGCAGAAGTGAGCAAATTTGCCCCCACCCTCAAACCTGTCATATTCGGTTTGGGCGACCGCAAAGCCCTGATGGCTGGTCTCGGCCCGTTTGATATCCTGCTTACCAGCTATGGCCTTATGCAGCAGGAAGTAGAATTGATGGCCTCCGTGCCATGGGAAACCATTGTGCTGGATGAAGCCCAGGCCATCAAAAATGTGACCACCAAGCGCTTCAAATCCGCCATGCAACTGGATGGGAAGTTCAAAATCATTGCTTCAGGGACGCCCGTGGAAAATCACCTGGGTGAATTGTGGGCCTTATTTCAATTTATCAATCCCGGATTTCTGGGCACCTACGAGGATTTTTCCTCCCGTTTTGCCATTCCCATTGAGAAAAACGACGACAAGGCCCGCCGCAGGCAATTGCAAGCTCTGATCAAGCCTTTTATCCTGAGACGACGCAAAAGTCAGGTGCTGGAGGAATTGCCACCCAAAACGGAGATCAGTCTGCAGGTCGAAATGAGCGAAGACGAGGCTGCGTTGTACGAAATTCACCGCCGTCAGGCAGTGGAGGCCCTCGAAACTGGTGCAGACAATGGATTGCCCCAGAATCTGCAGATTCTGGCCGAAATTATGCGCCTGCGCCGCCTGTGCTGCAATCCCCGCCTGGTGGTACCCAACAGCCCCATTGAAAGTTCTAAATTGAAAGTGTTCGGAAAACTGGTGGAAGAATTGGTTGAAAATGGGCACAAAGTACTCGTCTTCAGTCAATTTGTCGGGCATCTGGAACTGATTCAGGAAAAATTACGAGAGTTGAAACTGACCTGGCAATACCTGGATGGCAGCACGCCGCCAGCCAAACGTCAGGAAGCAATCAACGCCTTTCAGGCAGGCAAGGGTGATGTTTTTCTCATCAGCCTCAAAGCCGGGGGCACGGGTCTCAATCTCACTGCGGCAGACTATGTCATTCACATGGATCCCTGGTGGAACCCCGCAGTCGAGGACCAGGCCTCTGACCGGGCGCATCGCATCGGGCAGCAACGGCCGGTCACCATT
The DNA here is from genome assembly GCA_020635905.1 of Bacteroidia bacterium. GTDB lineage: Bacteria > Bacteroidota > Bacteroidia > J057 > JADKCL01 > JACJYV01. Next base: position 1,401,201 of record JACJYV010000001.1, on the reverse strand, counting down.
TACCGCCTCATCATGGAAAATACCATTGAGGAAAAGATCGTAAAACTCCACGCCGACAAGCGCGACCTCGCTGACAGCTTGCTGGAAGGCCCTGATTCCAGCGCCAAATTGTCCGCCAAAGAGTTGCTGGCATTGATAAAGGAGATTTGAGAGAAATTTACTTCAGTACACCACCACATAAGCAGGTTTCGCCCCGCTCGAATCGGGCAGGTATTTGCCGCCCAGGTGTTTTGCCAGAAACTTTTCTCCCGCTTCCCAAAAGGAAATCCAGTTGGAGTCGGCGCGGTAATCGTGGACCTCTTCGGGGTAATAAAAATACTGCACCTCTTTGCCTGCATTTTTGAGCGCCGTAGCCATGGTATCCATTTGGGCCTGAGGCACCCGCTCGTCTTTACTGCCCGTGGTCAGCAAAACGGGTGCACGAACCTGGTCAACGAAATTAATGGGTGATTGGGCAGCCAGCATTTGGGCTTCGGTGCTGTCAAAAGGATTTCCCACCCAGTCGTGCCAGAATTCACCATTTACATAAGCAGATTTGTTGAAGGAAACCAGGTCCATGGGGCCGTACATGGCGATGCCGCAGGCATATTTTTCCGGGTAAAAAGACAGGCCTGCCATGGTAGCATAGCCCCCATAAGACCAGCCCCAAAGCCCGATTTTATCGGGAATTGCCACCTTGTGCTCCTCCAGCCAGTCGGCCACAACAGCATTGTCGGCCACCATGTCCGTGCCCCATTTCTTGCGGGCAGCTTCCACAAAATCCTTGCCCAGGCCCGTGCTGCCCCGAAATTCCGTGTTTACCACGGCATACCCGCGGTTGGCCAGCAATTGAAAATTGCGCCAGTGAAAGTATTGATTCCAGTGAACCACTCCCACCCAGGGTCCGCCGTGCATGTACAGGATGGTGGGAAGGGGTTTTTCGGGAATTCCGTCTCCGTTGGTGTCGCTGCCAGGCGGCAGATAAAGGTGAAAGGGGAGGGAGAATCCGTCCGGGGTTTGGGCCGAAAATGCATGACGGTCAGCCAGTTGGAGGGTATCCAGGGAGGGCTGGTCGCTGATAATGAAGGTCAATTCCTTGGTTTGGCGGTCAAAAGTATAGAATCTGAACGGCTTGCCCGCCATTTCGCGAACCAGCCACAGCTGATCATTTTTCAGGGATTGGGCGAAGCTGAGATCGCCTTTCAGCTTGCTTTCCAGCAGCTTCAGGTCGGCCTCCCAGGACGGATCGACCACTTCCCGCCGGGATTTGGCAAACAGTCCCACGGCCGAGGTCACCCGGCCCAGCATATCCATAGACTGCCCGAAGGGCAGGATGTCCACCAGTTCGTCGGCCGCCAGCTCCTGCTTTTGACCCGTTTTCCGGTCGAGCCAAAAGAGGCGGGATTTGTCTGAATCGAGGTTGCTGGTAAAATAAATGCTGGTTTGGGTGGCAGATAGAATCCCCGAAAATCCGCCCAGCATGGTCACATCCATGGTAAAAGGCGTTTCAAGAAAAGGTTCGAAAGCCTGTTTTTCTGCATTGAATTGATACAGGGTGTTTCCCCCTTCGTCATTGGGACCCTGGGCCGCAGCCAGGTCGAGGTTTTCATCAAAAAACACCCTTTTATCCTGTAAATCGTATTTTTTGCTCAATTCTGCCCCTTTCTCCTCCAAGATGTAAATGCCTGCCAGTTGCGGATTTTCCGTTCTGATCTCCAAAGCAGCCTGATTTGCTTCGGGTTTGCTGAGGGCCAGGATGCGCACCCTCTGGCAGCCTTCGGGCAGGGGAATGATTTGCAGGGTGCCTGCGTAGGAAAGGTATTTCAATTGAAATTTCCCTTCTAACTGGGTGGCAAAAAGCAGACCTTCTGCCATACAATCCCAGGTAAGCGGACGCCCGCCCGTTTCTACCTCCTCATAGCTCTGATTGGCCGCCAGGGGAATTCTGAACAATTGGTCAGTCCGTTCAGTGGATTGAAAAAAGAGGAATCTGCCCAGGGGATCGGCTTTGAAGCCGGAAAAACGTTCGCCGCCCATCAGGGTGGCGCGGGGCAAAAGGGGGGTCTCATGGGGAATATCTTTCGGGTTGCAGGCCAAAAGGCTGAAACAGAGACTGAGGAGGAGGGAAAATGGGAAGCGTTTCATCTTTCATAAATACAAAAACCTGCGGAGGGTAGAAAGCCGTTTCAGCTCAAATATTTGGTCAAAATTGCTTTTTTGCAGGTTTGAGGCAGGAATAAGCCCATAAAAATGAAAAAAGCCACTTTCAGGGGAAGTGGCTTTCAGAGCGAGAAACGGGATTCGAACCCGCGACCCTCAGCTTGGGAAGCTGATGCTCTACCAACTGAGCTATTCTCGCTTGCAGGGATGAATTTACAGAGATTTTGGAAATTGGAAAGGGGAAAATTTGGGGATGAACTGTAGGATTGTTTTTTTCCAGACTGATCGATTTACAATGATTTGAAAAACTTCCTCCTCGAGGGAATTCGCTTTCAGTCAGAAATAAGTATTCACCGCAAATTCAAACTGCTCCATGAATATCCGTTTGAATGCAGAGATATTATTTTGTTCATAAAAAAGGAGCATAGCCTTTTTGTAATCAATGGAATCCACGGTCCTGAAAGAAATTGGGCAGTAGTTGTAATTGATTAGCATGGCATTACTGATGAGCCTCGTGGTGCGTTTGTTTCCGTCCTCAAATGCCTGGATGTAAGAAAGCAATACCAGCAGCAAAAGGGCCTTTTCGAATACGTTTTCCCGTTGATTGACCAGATTACACATGTCCCGCAAGGCCTCCCTGATTTGAAATTCGTTGTCTATGGGCAGGTAGTTGGTTCCCGTAATTCTCACCCGCCTTTGTCTGATATTTCTCCCAACTCCCAAATCTTTGACCAAAATACTGTGTAAGTCTTCGATGCCTGAAACCGTAATGGGGCTCACGTAGCCCGGGTTTTCCAGAATAAAATCGAGGGCATCTTTGTGATTGAGAAGCATGATGGCTTCTTCTTTGGTTTTGCCGTTGGCTGTTTCTTTTTCCCGCAATAATCGCTCTGTCTCCAAAAGAGAATAGGTATTTCCCTCGATCTGAGATGATTTCCAGCTAAAATCTATGGCAAGCCGTTCCATTTCTGCCCGGTATTGGTAGTCTGAAAGCGTGGCCGTATTGCTTTGAAACACTCCTTGTAACCTCGCTAAGTGTTCCAGCTCAGCTGAGGAGAACAGGTCAATCTGGCTCAGGATTTCAGGAATGAGTTGAAAATTGAATCCAGGTTTTATTTTTCGGTCATCAATTTCCTGTTTGTAATAATCCTCCAGATCAATGTTTTGCAAAACTTCCCATCCCGGGCTGAGAAGATATTTTGTTCCCTTGCCTTTGCCCTGAGTGACGACAATTTTTTGCTCAATGAGCTGGTTCAGAATACGTTTGACCGTGGCATAACCAATTTCAATCCCGGATCTTTCCTGGATTTCTTTGGAAGAAAGGCCAGGATTTTCCCTGATAAACTCCAGAATTTCGCTTTGTCTGCCGGGCTCCATGAACTTTGATACATTTGTGGCTCACGAATATACGAATTGTAGCTCAAATTTGGGTGGATTTGAGCCACAATTAGCCATAGTGTGAGCTTTATTATTTGGGAATACTCATTTCAAGCTCACGTCATTCCCCATTCAAGCTCAAAATTCTTCGATTTTGAGCTACAATCACCCAGGCCGTGAGCTACAATTTTCTCAATCCACCAACAGCTTCGTTACAGCAGCGGCATTGAGGGCCCATTTGCGGGTGTAGGCTTCGTCGGCCTCGGCCTCCGTGTGCACAATTTTCAGCCCCTGGGCTTCAGCTTTCAGGCGGAGCAGTTGCCCCACATTGAGTTTGCTGTCCAGTTTGGCCAGCAGGCCTTTGACCGTGTCCACATTGAGATTGGCCACCACCTGGCCGCCAAAAGGCATTTCCAGCCAGATAACCTCCCTTTTGGCCACTTCCAATACCCCGAAAACCAGACCTTTGCTCAGGCCGCGGGTGATGCGCACCTGATGCTGTACACAAGAGGGATCGTAGGCCACCCCCGTGGTTTGGGAAATGTGCATGGGAAATTTGCTGTCCATCCAGCCCAGGACCAGATTGGGCGTGATTTCACCGTTGCTGTAGGCATTGCAGGTGAAGGTGACGTAATCGTAACCTGCCTTTTGCAGTTCGCTTACCGTGATTTCAATGTATTCTGCCGTGCCAACCTTGTCAGGTATGGAGCGAATGTCACCGCTGTGTTTGCAGCCTGTACAAACCAGGTTATAGTAAGAACAAACCTCGGCCTGAGGGCCGCGGGCCAGGTGACAGCTCAGGTCCATGTCGAGGTGCTGGGCGGGCAGACCCTGGCCCCATTGCATGAAAAGACGCACTTTATCGCCTTCCAGAGGGAAGCGGGTGCCCATGAGGGCTGCAGGCAGATCCTGAAGCTGGTCGCTGCGGTCCCCGATGGAAACGGGCATTTTATCCAGCGATGGATCAATGTAGATGGTCTTATTTGGATTTTCCTGCCTGGCGAAGCGCTTTTTCATGACCAGTATGCACAAATCTTCAATTGATTCCTGCATATTTTTCAGTTGTACAGAGGAATACAGGTTCAACAGAGGATTGGCGGGGATGCTTTTGGCATTGCCTCCCAGTGGTTTTACCGTACGCGCCAGATTGGGATTGAAATAATTTTCCGCATACATGTTGAGGGTGAAAACCAGGCGGGCGGGCACTTTGTCGATGATTTTCGCGAAGGCCTGAAGGGGCTTTTCCGGGCCAAACCAGAGCATATTGGCAAAGAGGGAGCGGGCAAACAGGCCTGGTCTTTGCTTCAGCAGAGAGAGGGTTTGGCCGGCATCCTTTTTCAGGCGAAAATGATCCAACCTTCCCTGCCATACTTCGTATTTCTGGCTGTGAAACAGGTCCAGCAGGGTTTTGAGAGAGCCAAATCCATCCCGTTTAGCATATTCAGACAGGCGCAGAGCCCGGATAAACCTGACCCACATGCCCCGTTTGGGATGCATCATCTCCACTGATTTTGCCGGGTCCAGGGGCAGATTATTCAGCCAGGTGGCCACCCGCAGGCATTCAGGACGGGTGTATTTCAGTTTGAGGTCGGCAATGGCGGCTGCACGGCCTTCAGCTTTCTGATCGAGGGAAGGGGTGATGTGGCCGCGGTTGGCAGATTTCTTGCGAATGATCACCCGGGGTTCAATCAGTTGCAAAAAGCCGGTCTTTTTGTACCAGAGGTAACGCAGGATATCGGTCGGGGCACGGAATAGCTGTTGAGCCCTTTCAGGCTGATTTTGCTCAAGTAAGGCATCAATGACGGCCATGAGGGTCTCCTTCATGCCGATTTCCACTGCGGGAATTTCAAATTCCTGCAGCAGCATTTTCAGGCTGTCGATCTGGGTGGCGTCAAGAGCAGTTTTGGAGGTAAGGAGGTCGCGTAGATAGCCGTTCAATTCCTTTAAAGTCCACAATTCCAGCACCTTGAGTTTGCTGCCCTGGCCCATGACTTCAATTTCCCCAAAGGTGAAGGGCGTTCCACAAAAGGGACAGCCGTTATACCGTTCGAGGGGGAAGGTGTTGGGAGGAATGATATGGCCGCAGGGCAGGGTTGTGCCGGGCGCCTTGAACATATTGGCAAAAAAGGTGATGATGTGATCCATCAGAGATTCACCCGTGGGAGTATCCCAGCCTTTGACCAGAGGCGTCCAGTTTTTGCTGACCCCCATCACCTCCCGAAAGGTTTCCAGCAACCTGGCCTGAAAAGTCGGGGTGGTTTGGTTGAGGGCTGAAAGCAATTCCTCACTGACCCCAAAACCCAGTTTGGCCAGGTTAGCGACCAGGATTCCCGTGCTTTCGTGGAAAGCACCTGCTTCAGCCCCCCGAACCTGGTCGGGGATGTATATGGCCTGCTGCCGCAAGCTGATTTTGGTGAGGTTGTTCATTTTGAGATGTCAGATGGTGAGATGTCAGATAATAGAGAGAGGTGGTCAGGATCATTTTCTCTCTGAAATCTAAAATCTGATGGTCTAAAATCTAAATTGGTGAAGCAGGCTGGATTCGAACCAACGACCGCCGGGTCCGGAATTGAAGTAAGTCTGGCTTGACCTGAGGGTTATTGCCAAACTGAAAGCCCGGTGCTCTACCCCTGAGCTACTGCTTCAGAAAAGGCCGCGGCTATTGCAGAAGTATTTTTGCGAATTGAAGTAACTCCTGTTTGGCCGCGGCCGGTACCTCTAAAAACTTTGAATATCTTCGTTGAACTTGGTTCAGAAATGCTCATTTACCTTAGTAAAATGCGCTTTCTTCTCCTGCGTTCGCCTTGATCTTCTTTGTATTCAGAGGTCCCGGATTTTTTATTTTCTTAGTGCATCCAGAATGCCATTCAGGGTGGCACTGGGACGCATGGCTTTGGATACCAAAGCGGGGTCGGCATGGTAATAGCCGTGCAGGTCCACGGGCCTGCCCTGGGCAGCAATCAGTTCAGCATTGATTTTCTCCTCGTTCTCAGCCAGTTGGGCAGCGACTTTGGTGAAAAGGGTTTTCAATTCTGCATCTGCATTCTGTTCTGAAAGGGCCTGAGCCCAGTACAGGGCCAGGTAAAAGTGGCTGCCGCGGTTGTCAATTTCATTGACGCGGCGGGACGGGTTCTTGCTGTTGGCCAGGAAGCGGACGTTGGCTTCGTCGAGGGCATCGGCCAGGACCTGGGCCCGCTTATTGCCGCTGAAGGTGCTGTATTGCTCCAGGGAAACGGCCAGAGCCAGGAATTCGCCCAGAGAATCCCAACGAAGGTGACCTTCCTCTTCGAATTGCTGCACGTGCTTGGGGGCCGAACCACCTGCACCTGTTTCAAATAAGCCTCCACCCGCCATAAGCGGCACAATGGAAAGCATTTTGGCACTGGTGCCCAGTTCGAGGATGGGGAAAAGGTCGGTCAGGTAATCCCGCAGCACGTTGCCAGTCACGGAAATGGTGTCTTTGCCGTCTTTGACCCGCTCAAGGGTATGCTGACAGGCTTGTGCGGGGGGCAGAATGCGGATATCCAGCCCGTTGGTATCATGGTCGCCGAGGTACTTTTTTACTTTCTGAATGACCTGGGCATCGTGGGCACGGTTTTCGTCGAGCCAGAATACGGCGGGGGTGTTGCTGGCACGCGAACGGGTTACGGCGAGTTTTACCCAGTCCTGAATGGGAGCATCCTTCACCTGGCAGGCCCGCCAGATGTCGCCTGCTTCCACTTTGTGCTCCATGACGGTTTTACCAGCCTGGTCCACAATGCGTACGGTGCCGTTGGCGGGAATTTCGAAAGTCTTGTCGTGAGAGCCATATTCCTCAGCTTTCTGGGCCATCAGTCCCACGTTGGGCACAGTGCCCATGGTGCGGGGATCGAAAGCACCATGTTTTTTGCAGAAGTCAATGACCACCTGGTATAATCCCGCATAGCTGCTGTCGGGAATGACGGCTTTGCAATCCTGGGTTTTGCCGGCTGCATTCCACATTTTGCCTGATTCGCGGATCATGGCTGGCATGGATGCGTCAATGATCACGTCGCTGGGTACGTGGAGGTTGGTGATGCCCCGGTCTGAATTGACCATGGCGATGGCAGGTCCGTTGGCATACACTGCCTGAAGATCGGCTTCAATGGCTGCTTTCTGATCGGCGGGGAGACTGTCGAGTCTGGAGGTCAGGTCACCAAATCCGTTGTTGGGATCGAAGCCCAGGCTGTCGAAGGTGGCGCCATATTTGGCAAAGAGGTCTTTGAAAAAGACGCGGACCGCATGTCCGAAAATGATGGGGTCGGAGACCTTCATCATTGTGGCTTTCATGTGCAGGGAGAAGAGCACGCCCTGTGCTTTGGCATCGGCCACCTGCTCACCCAGGAATTTCACCAGGGCTTTTTTGTTCATGACCGTACCATCCAGGATCTCGCCTGCTTTGATGGCGGTTTTATCTTTGAGGACGGTCACCTTGCCGCTGTCGTCCACAAACTCGATGCGCACTGAATCGGGGGCGGAGAAGGTGAGGGATTTTTCGTTGTTGAAAAAGTCGCCTGCAGCCATGGTGGATACGTGGGTTTTGGAGTCGGGGCTCCAGGCTCCCATGGAGTGGGGGTGCTGGCGGGCATATTCCTTGACCGCGCGGGGTGCGCGGCGGTCTGAGTTGCCTTCGCGCAGGACGGGGTTGACCGCACTGCCTTTTACTTTGTCGTAGCGGCTTTTGATATCTTTTTCCTGATCGTTTTTGGGTTCTTCAGGATAGTTGGGGATGGCGTAGCCCTGGCCCTGGAGTTCCTTGATGGCAGCCATCAACTGGGGAACAGAGGCACTGATATTGGGCAGTTTGATGATGTTGGCCTCGGGCTGGTTGGCGAGTTCGCCCAGGTAGCCGAGGTCGTCGGATACCCGCTGATTTTCTTTCAGGAAATCAGGGAAAAGGGCCAGGATACGGGCCGCTACGGAGATGTCGCGGGTTTCGAGCTCGATCCCGGCGGGGGCAGAAAATGCCTGCACGATGGGAAGGAGGGAATAGGTGGCCAAAGCCGGAGCTTCATCTGTCTTTGTGTAAATTATTTTTGCCATGAAATGCTTTGTTTTTCTTGATTTTAGGGCCTTCGGGGAAGGCGATTCTGACTGAAGGAACGGGTGGATAATACCGCAGGTCGAAAGTAATTTTTTTTCGGGGAATAATCCAGTTGAGTTTCTGGCAAATGGCTTGGTGAGGGTGATATGTGTTAATATGAAGGAAAATTTACCATAGGATTACAGAGAGATTGTTGGTTAGGGGTGTTTTTATGGGACGCTTCCGCTTAAGGGTTTGGTTTTAACACAAAGACACAAAGATCACAGAGAATCAACTGGTTTGGTTTTTGTTTATAAAAAGCTTTCGCTTCAGGGTTTGTTTTTTGCCAAATGCCAAGGGCACTCCCATAAAGGAGGACACAGAGGTTTAAAGGAAGTGATGGAAATAATTTTCGTTTTGAGTTTGTGGGTCAGTTTGGGTAAATTTGTAGTACTGGATTATTAACCTGACCAGCTCATGAAAAACAAATCATTTTACCTGCTTTTTCTTGTTTTCTTTGCTCTGAGTCTTTCGGGATGTCTGGAGAAACTGGTGCCGGAAATCAATTGCCGTTTGCTGGTTTATAACGATACTACTTTTGAGCAGAAGATTTTTAAGGGAGTAAGTGCGGGGGGAAACTTTCTGGGTAAGGTGCCAGCCAATGATACGCTGTCTTTTGAAATTCATATTGAAGGGGTGAAATCTTCGATTGAAAGTTTCTATTCTGAGCGGGGTACAGGCTGTAATTTTCCGGATACGGACTGCTCTGAGAATTACACCGTGGATTTGACTTCGGGCGCGGTGGCCCAGATTCTGGTTGACTGAGACTTGAAGGGCAGTCTGATAATTTCTTATTTGGTTTGAGGGATGTTTGTGGAATCTGATTCTGCAGGTTGTTGTTGATATTTGATTAATTTGGGCTAAAACTGATTTTGCCCATGGAATCTATGTATGCTCCCCACCTTTTCAAAGACAAAGTTGCGCTGGTGACCGGCGGTCGCAGCGGGATTGGCTATGCGATTGCGAAGCAATTGCTGGAACTGGGGGCGAAGGTCACCATTTGTGCGCGCAAGGAGGAGCCTTTGCAAAAGGCGGCGGAGGAACTTTCGAAGGCGGGTCCATGTGATTTCCGGGCCTGCGATATCCGGGATACGGATCAGATCCGGGCGCTGGCAGCGCAAATCCGGGATAGACAGGGAAGGCTGGATATTCTGGTGAATAATGCGGGCGGGCAGTTTCCGGCTCTGGCGGAGAATATCTCTGATAATGGCTGGGAAACGGTGATTAAAAATAACCTGAGCGGTACTTTTTTCATGACGCGGGAAATGGCGAACACGTTTTTTATCCCCCAGAAGGGGGGCGTGATCGTGAATATCATTGCCAATATGCACCGGGGATTTCCGGGGATGATCCATACGGGCGCAGCCCGTGCTGGGGTGGAGAATATGACCAAGACCCTGGCCCAGGAATGGGCTAAGTACCATATCCGTATCAATTGCATTGCCCCGGGGATCATTGAGTCAGAGGGACTGAAGACCTATCCCAAGCCGGTGCAGAGTATGTTTGAGCAGGCCAAAATGGGCATTCCCATGCAGCAATTTGGTACAGTGGAGGATGTGGCCAATGCCACCAGTTTTCTGGCCAGTCCCCTGGCGGCGTATGTGACAGGTATTACGCTCTATGTGGATGGTGCGCAGCACCTGAATTACGACGGGATGGGGTTGGCCAACTTTATGGCAGGGATGACCTAATGGTGGAAAGTGAGTTACATGCGGAGTACAGACGGGTTATTATCGGCTTACAGTGCTCTTATACAGGGCTCTGAGCTTGGGTAAACCATGGGTAAACCTTAGGGAAATATTGAGGAAACCTTAAGAAACCCGGGGTCGGTTTGCGGTTTACGGTTTAAAATTTGTTAGGCACTTTGTAAAAGGTAAGTTAACATTTCTTGCCGTGAAATTTGTTGTTTGTGGTTATTATTTGTGTTGCCCTGGCCGGGCGGGCCTTCTTTACTCGTTACATTATTGTTTTTCAAAGGCACTCGTGAATCTCCCATTGGTCGATTTGTTAGAAAAAGAAGCAAAAAGCGCCAAAACCTAAACCCTGCCCCTTCACACCACGAACCCAGCGCACAAGGCCCTCATCCGCCCTCCCGATAGCTATCCGGGACCCTTCGCTCAAGGCCGCCCCCTGGTTTTGGCAATGCCACCCCACCCTGGTTGGCTGCGCCAAAAGATACCTGGACTTAATAGCCTTGATCCTTCAGTTTGATTTATTTGCCAGGTTGGTCAGCTTTGGTGGAATATGGAGGTGGCAAACCATTCATTATAGAGTTTGACTTCGGGGCGGTATTCGAAGTGCATGGTGTCGTAATGGGGCCAGCGGCCGCCCCAGACGAAGCCGTGGGCTTCGAAGATGTCCACGATCTCCAGGGGGATGCGGTTGCGGAAGACAGGAGTTTTGCCCTCCCTGAATTCGGGAGCCCAGCGCCAGTAGTCGCCATACTGGGAATTGAGGTCGATGGCGATGCCAAAGCTGTGGGCGCTGGGTACCCGGGTGCCTGAGATTGGGCGCCAGTTGAAGGTGCCCGAACAGGGACTGAGGTATTTGTGGTATTGGGGCAGGGTGTCGAGGACCTGGGATACGGCCCGCAGGGCTTCGGCGGCTCCGTTTTCGCCGGAAAATACGAGGTGGATGCCTTTGTTTTTGGGTAGCCAGTTGACGGTTTTGAGTTTCTGGCGGGCCTCGGCTTCGTTGCTGCCATAGACTTTTTTGAAAAATTCGGCGAGGGACAGGCGACCAGCTGACATGAGGGCATGGAAATGGGCGCTGGAGATGGATGGATTCCAGCGGAGCTGGCTGCCGTCGTGGAGGATGAGGGTATTTGGGGCGTAGCCTTTGAGGTGTTGGGGGTAGGCGCGGACGAAGGATTTGGCGGCGGCCTCCAGGATGAGGGGATGGACGGTCTTTTGGTTGAACTTCAGGTGGGTGAGGCGGCCGGGAGGGGAAGGCGGGGCTTCCCGCGGCTGGTTGCAGGCGGCGGTGAGGAGGGTGACGAGGATCAGGCTAATCCAGAGGGGTCTGGGGATCATGGTGCAGGTTTTGGGGTTCTTAGGGAAACGGTGGTTGGGTGGGATTTGTTGTTTGGGTGGGAGCTTGGTGGGGAAAGGGGGTATAATGGGGAAGTATCGCAAAGTCCGCAAAGTTTTTTGGGCACAGATTTCGTAGGTTGGGGTGGCAAAGGGCGCTAAGCTGAATGGTTTTACTGGAATATGGGTTTGGAATGCAGGAAGGTATCGCAAAGATTTTTATGATAAACCCAAAAATTTAACAGAATTTTTCCCTTCCAGGTACTTCACCTTGTTGAACTTTTCGCCCCTTTGGATGAGGGTAAAAGCGATTTTGATGATCTCGTTTATGATCTCATTCAGGACCGAAAAAGGATGCTTTTTTTGAACTTCCGTTCGGTAAATGTACCAATTATGGAATATGCGTCCGGGATGGATGAGGCTCATTGCCCCCATGAATAGGAGCGATTTTGCTTTTCTGTTTCCTGTTTTATAGACTCTGGGTCTCACCTTGTACTTCCCCGATCCCTTGCTGAATGGGGCCGAAGCAATGAATGAGGCGAAACTCTTGAAGTCTTTTATCTTTTTAAAGCCACAAGTGTGAATTAGGATCATGGTTGCACAAACCTTCCCAATTCCTGGGACGGATTTGAGTATTGTATGCCAGGAGCTTAATTGGGCTGAACTTTTGATCAGAGCCTCAATTTCATCCTCCACAAGTTGAATTCGATTCTGGAAAAATTCAATTGTCTCCCGGTAAACTTTTGCTCCCATGGCAGAAGGATCTGCAAGGTCAAGGTTGGACAATTCCCGATTAAGGAACTGGGTCTGGGATTTGACCAATTGTTTCCTGAGCAGGGAAAGGGCACGGAGTTTGGCTTCTTCCTTCGAGTCGGGCTCAAATCGCCTGGCCTGGTCACTGAAGCGGGCAGCAAACTCACAGAGGCGCTCTGCTGAGTCCTGATCATCGCTGTGGCGGCGAATGTCTGGAGAGAATTTATGGATCACCAGCGGACTAACCACCCAGGCGAAATAACCTTCCCCACTAAGCAGGCGGGTAATCCTGTCAATGTAGTTGCCGGTGTGTTCCATGCAAATCAAAGTGGATTCCTGGGTTAGGTTTTCCTTGACCATCCATTCAATGAATAGATGAATCCCCGGGATGGAGTTTGGAAATTGTTGTTGGGAACTGCTGCCATCCTCTTTGCGAACGACCAAATCAAATACCTCTTTTGAGATGTCGATTCCTACGAAACTGTTGAATTTCATAACTTAGCGTTTAATTATTTTTTTAAGATTGTGGCCACTTGTTAACCAGACCTATGTATGGTGATAGGTTCATGGATTTTTATCGGGTTTTTCAAGTGGAGGGAGCAGGTCAATCTTTGCTGAGGCTCGAAGCCTAGAACGCAAGCCTGCTCCCTTTTCCACAATTAACAGCTTCAAATTTATTAACATTGTTTTGTTAATGATTTGAATCCTTTAAACTAATAGATCGCAAAGTTTTTTGGGCCCGGATTTCGTAGGTTGGGGTGGCAAAGGGCGCTAAGTTGGATGGTTTTATTGGTTTTCTTGCTTTGTTGCCTGGGGTAAATTCAATCCTTTGGGTTACACTTTGGCGCCGGAAGGCGGGGGGCGTAAAGGATGCGGAGGGTTTAGCCGGTGTGGGGGTGGTGGGATGGCTCTTCAGCGGCCGCAGCCCGGAGCAGCCTGACCCGAGACCGAACAGAAGGCCGGTCGAGGGATACGCCCTCCTTCTTCAGCTTCACATTTTGATCACGACTTTGCCGCCGGTCATGTTGCGGGCATAGTTTTCGATGGCCTGGACGGCTCCCTGGAAGTCGACGGTGTCGCGGATTTCGGTGGAGACGGTGCCGTCGGCGAAGAGCTTTTGGGCTTTGCGAAAGAGGCTGACTTTTTTGAGCATGCTCTTGTTTTCGCTCCAGTTTTTGAGGTTGAAGCCAGAGAGGGTTTTCATGTGAAAGGAGAGGGCGCGGCTGTAGATGTGGTTCATGTAATTGCCGCCGAGGGTGCCGTAAAGGATGATTTCGGAGCGATCGGGCATGGCTTCGACCAGGATGGAGGTGAAATCGCCGGAGATGGCGTCAAGGGCGACGGTGGCGTTGAGCTGGTGGGCCAGGCTTTGGAGCTGCGCTTTGAAGTCGGGGAGGGAGGAGTCGAGGATGTGTTTGGCGCCGAGTTTGCGCAGGATTTCGACCTGTTCGGGGCGGCGGACAATGTTGATGAGTTCGAATCCCTGGAGGCGGGCGGCAGGGACGAGCATTTGTCCCAACTGACTGGCGGCGGCGCTTTGGACGATGGCAGTGGCTTTTTTCTCGCGGGCGAGGTCGAGCATGGCCAGGGCGGTGAGGGGATTGACCAGCATAAAAGGGGCCTGTTCTTCGGGGACTTTGGGGCTGAGGGGCAGGCAACCCGTGGCGTCGGCGAGGTAGTACTCGGCCCAGGTGCCGTCGCGCTGTGATTGTCCGCCGCAGGCGACGCGGGCGCCTACTTTGAGCCAGGGACTGAATCCAGGCCCTTTTTTGACGATGGTGCCGTAGCCTTCGAAGCCGGGTACGCAGGGGAGTTCTTTGACGATGTTGTAGGTGCCGCGCAGGAACAGCAGGTCGGATGGGTTGACAGGGGCTCCGCGCATTTTGACCAGGATCTGACCGGGGCCCGGCTCGGGTATGGGGCGGGTGGCGATTTTGAGTTCGCGGATGGCGTCGATCTGGTCGGGGTGGTAGGCGGCAAGTTCGAGGACCTGCATTTGGGTTGGGGGCATTCTGCGGTTTACGGTTTACTCCCGATAGCTATCGGGATTACGGTTTACAGTTTACGGTTTACGGTTTACGGTTTTCCGTTTGCGGTCCACTGTGCATGGTTGACGGTCACAAAATACTCCAAAGGGGCTTCAGATCAAAGGGGATCGTTTTATTTTGCGGGGGATAGGATGGTTTGGTTAAACTCACCCCTGCCCTTTGGGCTTTCCCCTCTCTTCCGGGGCGGAAAAGAGGGGACCTGGTAATTCAATTGGCAATTTTCAGAGAATAATGTGCGATGAGCAGATTGAGGCTTTCAGCCTTTGGGGTAAACTCACCCCTGCCCTTTGGGCTTTCCCCTCTCTTCCGGGGCGGAAAAGAGGGGACCTGGTAATTCAATTGGCAATTAACAAAGAACAATTATCAATGAGCAGATTGAGGCTTTCAGCCTGGGTTAAACTCACTCCTGCCCTTTGGGCTTTCCCCTCTCTTCCGGGGCGGAAAAGAGGGGACCTGGTAATTCAATTGGCAATTAACAAAGAACAATTATCAATGAGCAGATTGAGGCTTTCAGCCTGGGTTAAACTCACCCCTGCGCAAGCGCTTTCCCCTCTCTTCCGGGGCGGAAGAGAGGGGACTTTGAGGCAAAAAAAGCCCGGGATTTCCCGGGCGGACTTGAAGAGGCTCTGGACCTGAGTCTTTGGGCTTAAAACATGAACCTTTTACCTGAGTACCTGTATTTTGCGAGAGATACTGCGGGTATTACCGGTTAATACAAGGTTGTACAGGCCAGATTTCCAGGTCAAACAGGGTATGGTGGTTCGGATCTGGCCGGGTTGCAGGGTGATCTGGATGACCTGGCGGCCACTGAGGTCAAAGACCTGCAAGGTTTTAAATCCGGGGTTGGGTTGGCTGAACCGCAGGTTCAGCTGGTCTTTGGCGGGGTTGGGGTAGATCTCGACCCACTGATCTCCGTTTTGTGGGGGATTCTGGTGGTTGGTTTCGGCAATGTAGGTGGTTTGGCCTTCGGTGTTGACCAGTAGTTCGAGGTTTTGGGAGGTGATCAGCCTGACATTGGTGAAAAAGAGGTCGAGGGTATCGAGGAAATTGGTTTTGGCGGCAATGTCGTCGTTTATGACCAGCCCGATCTGGCAGATGGGGCCGTAGCCCATCTGGTCCTGGTGATCGGTGCGGACCAGGGCGACCTCTATGCGTCCGGAGGACCAGAAATCCTTGCTGAGGGTGATCAGGTTGGTGCCGGCGGTGCCAATCCAGCAGGTACCAAAGGAGGCAGCAGCTGAGTTGGTATCAATGATGGCAGGATCGTAATTGAGGGTGAAGGCAATGCCATACACTGAATCCGCAGGCAGGGTGTCGCGGCCCAGATTGATGTTGAGGGCCACGGGATCTCCCGGATTGACGGTGGCGCTGAGGGTGTCGATGTAGAGGACGGGGCTGTTGGGCCCACCTTTGGTGAGGCTGTGGGTCTTGGTGTGGACCAGTCCGTAGTTTTGGCTGATGGCGGGGATGTCGAGGGAGTCGGCCAGGCCGTCGCCGTTGCAGTCGGCGTGTTTGTAATTGGGGCCGCCTGCGAAGGCGCCGCTCCAGTCCCATGCGGGCTGGCAGGTGTAGTTGATGCTGGCATTGGCCCGCATGGATCCGGAGGCGCCGTAGGCGACGCCGAGGGCCAGCAGGTCGTTATTGTCGGCGATCAGGTCGTAGTTGATGTCGCCCGGCCATACGCAGGATGAGTCCACCTGGATCCAGACCGTGTCTGCTCCCGGGCAAAAATTGAGGGTATGGTCCAGGATGATCATAAAGGGGTTTTGGGCAGGCCAGGGGGCATGCAGCTGAATGGAGGAGGTGGTTTCACCCGTGGACCAGTTGAAGGTGCCCGAGGAGGTGGTGTTGCTGAGGCTAAGGGTGTCGCCGGGACCCAGCAGGACCGAGTCGGGACCAATGTCCACGACATTGGTGCAGTTGGTGGTGATGGGTTGGCAGATGGTGTCGGCCATGCAACCATTGTCCACAATGAGGCAGGCGTTGAAGCTGGAATTATTTGTGGTATAAAGGTGGGTCGGATTTTGCAGGCTGGATACGGTTCCGTCCCCAAATTCCCAGGTCCAGAGGAAGGGTGAACCCGTGGACTGGTCGGTAAACTGGTAGTTCAGGCCGGTGTTTGTGTATGAATAATTGGCTGTGAGGGGAGGACAGGAGAGGGTAAAGGTCTGGCATATGGTATCCTGATAGCAGGAATTGGAAATCATCAGGCAGGTGGTATAGTAACCATAATAGGTATAGACGTGAGTTGGGTTTTGCTGGGTGGAGATGGCGCCATCTCCGAAATCCCAGAGCCAGGAGGTAACCGGGCCTGTGCTTTGGTCGGTAAAAGCGACCTGCAGGAGGGTGTTGTTGTAATTGTAGGCTGCGGTGGGTTGGGCAGGGCAATTGATGGTGAGGAAAGGGGCGATGGTATCCGAACCGCAGGGGTTATAGGCCTGCAGGACTACGGTGTAGGTGCCCGGGGCGGCATAAGTGTGGGAGGGATTTTGCTGGGTGGAAGTGAATCCGTCGCCAAAGTCCCAGTACCAGGAAGTGGGGGAGTTGGTGGAAAGGTCGGTAAACTGACAGGTGAGCCCGGTAAGGGAGGAGGAATAATTGGCCACCGGAGGTGGACAATTCACTCCCACCAACTGACAGAGGGTATCCGTGGTGCAAACATTGGTGACAATCAGGCAAACGGTGTATATGCCCGGCGAGGCGTAAAGGTGACTTGGATTTTGCTGGGTGGAGGTGGAGCCGTCTCCAAAATCCCACTGCCAGAAGGTGGGATTCTGGGTGCTTTGATCAGTAAAATATCTCGCCATCGCTGCACCGTAAAAGGTAAAATTGGCTACGGTTGGGTTGACCGGACAGAATATATTGATCTGCTGGCAGAGGGTGTCGGAGCCAAAGGCGTTGGTGGCAATCAGGCAGACCGTGAAGGAGCCCGAAACTGCGTATTGGTGTACAGGATTTTGCTGGGTGGAAGTATTCCCGTCTCCCAGATCCCAGAGCCAGCTGGTTGGGAAATTGGTGGATGCATCCAGGAAGGCGATCTGTAGGTTGTTGTAGGCGGCGCTCCAGTTGGCGACCGGGGCCTGGGCCCGGGTTTGGCTGGCAAAAAGGGTGATTCCCAGAATAAGGAGGAATATTACCCGGGTAAAGCGAGGTTGAAGCAAGGAAAGTATTTGATGTAAAAAGTTCATTTTGGTAGTTCTCCAATTAATGTCTGATCAAATTTACGGCTCTGGTTTTTGTGGTGGGAATACATTTTTGGTTAATTCTGACTTTTTTATTCTGTGGGGAGAACAGTTCAATGGCAAAAATTGAATCATAACCGTTAATTGAGTTGTATTTGAGAATTTCCGGGAATGCAGTTTCTGACTTTTTTTATTAGATTGGGTTGAATTTAAATTCCCTTTTTTCATGGAAAACAGTCGCTTTATGCAGGCTCTGGCTGGATTGAGCCGCCCCCGTTTCAGGCGCTTCAGGGAAATGGTGGAAAGTCCTTTCTTCAATAAAAACAAGCGCCTGATCCAGCTGATCAGGCTGACAGACCCCGTTTTTCCCCGTATGGACCATCCCAGCCTTGCGGCTGAAAAGGTCTATCCCCTGATTTTTCCGGGTGAAAAAATGCCCCGCCATCCCCAGAAATTATATGATCTGCTTACCCGCCTCAATCGTTTGCTTTCTGTCTTTTTCCAGTTGGAAGAACTGGACGAACAGCCCCTGGAGGGGCATTTGCTTACTTTGGCGGCCTTCGGCAAGCGCGGGATGGAGGATTCTTTCGAAAAGGAGTTTTCCCTGACCCTTTCTGCCCTGGAAAGCCAGCCTTTCCGGGATGCAGACTTTTACGGGCATGCTTTCCGGGTTTACGGACAGAATGATCTCTTTTACAGCAGTTATCTGAAGGAATTTCGCCGCACGGAGGACAAGACCCTGCAGATTGTGACCGATCACCTGGATACCTGGTATCTGGCCGAAAAGTTCAGGCAGGCCTGCCGCATGGTCAACCGCCAGAATGTTTTTGCCAGCAGTTATGATTTTGGGGCACTTTCCGCCGCCATGGACTATTACGACTCCAACCCGGAGAAATTTGATGATATTCCCGCGGTTTCGATCTATTACACCATTCTCAAAACCCTGCAGGAAAGTGAGGAGGAAGGGCATTTTACCCGGCTGATGTCCCTGCTGGCGCTGCATGCAGGTAAATTTGGGGAAGAGGAGGCCCGCTCGATGTATAATTTTGCGGAAAACTACTGCATCAAGAAAATCAACAGCGGGCGACAGGATTTCCAACGGAAATTATTTGAATTATTCCGCGAGCTGATCCGTTCGGGCCTGATTTTGCAGCAGGGCTGGCTTTCGCAGTGGGATTACAAGAACATTGTTTCCGTAGGGCTGCTGCTGGAGGAATTTGCCTGGGTAAGGCAATTTCTGGAGGATTTTCGGGATAAATTGAACGATTCGATCCGGGAGAATGCCTATAATTATAACCTGGCGCACTACCATTACTTTACGGGCGATCACGGCAAGGCCCTGCGGCTGCTGCAACGGGTGGAATTTGTGGATGTGTTTTACCACCTGGGTACGAAAACCACCATTCTGAAGATTTATTATGAGATGAATGAAACCGAATCCCTGCTGAGTCATATTTCGGCGTTCAAGACCTTTTTGCGTCGCAATAAG
This sequence comes from Bacteroidia bacterium, assembly GCA_020635905.1. Classification (GTDB taxonomy): domain Bacteria; phylum Bacteroidota; class Bacteroidia; order J057; family JADKCL01; genus JACJYV01. The sequence continues at coordinate 1,382,083 of JACJYV010000001.1, read as the reverse complement.
CTCATTTCCAGCTATCAGCACAGCATTTATAATCACCTGCTGGATTTTTGCAAGCAGGCTTACCGCCTGAAGTTGAAATTGCAGGAGGGAGGTTCGGCAGGGGAACTGGCTGAAACCCGGCAAAAGCTGGCGGGGCTGCAGGCAGAGGTGGAAGGGACGGCAATGGTGGCCAGTAAGAGCTGGCTTTTGGGGCAGGTATCAAATATCAATTAGCAAAGAACAATGAACAATGAACGTGTTGGCTAAAGGTAATCCACGGAGATCACGGAGTTTTTTGTTTTCCGCTGTTGCGGGCACGAAATGGAAGAGGGCACAGAGGCTTGGGGGAGCAATTTGCAAAGAACAATTAACAATGAGCATAAAAAATGGTGGGTTTTAACCCTCCATTTCTACATTCCTCCCACCACAGGTCACATTAATTAATGGATCAATCCATAGGGGTGGGTTTTAACCCGCCCTATCAATTTGCAAAGAACAATGAACAATTAAAAATGAGCAAATAATTGGTGGGTTCTTTAGTCCCTTTGGGATTAACCCGCCCTAATCAATTGGCAATGGACATTTAATAATGACCATGGGGAGGGTTTAACCACGTTGCGGCAAAATACCTTTTGGTGGGTAATTCGACCCCTCTGGGGTCGGGGGATTACCTTCCTGATCCTTGGGCTACAATAATGTGACCGCGCTGCGGTCTGACTCTTCCGGGCGTAGCCCCGGAAAGTGTACCCATCCTTCTTTTTTTCTAACCTGGTAATTCACTGCTTCAGTCAAATTTGGCTAAATTTCACTTTGAAACTCAATCTGATGGAATTCTCACTTCGTGATATGCAGCAAAAAGCCGGGGCTTTTGCAGACTGGTGCAAGCGCCAGCAGGTGCAGGCGCGGGATTTGTTTCCTCACCTGAATCTGACGGGCAGGGTGGAGGTGAATTTGGGCAAAAACAGTCTCTGGTGGCAGGAGGGGAGTTTTGATGACCTGGATTTTATGGGGAGTCAGTTTGCAGAACTGGCCCTGCAGCACCCCCGCCAGTTGCTGGCGGGTGGGTACCTGGAGGACCGGCCGTTTTACACTGCAGCCAGTTATTATTCTCCTACCCACCACACTTTTCGCTCCATCCACCTGGGCGTGGATTACTGGGTTCCAGCCGAAACGGCTTTGCATGCGGCCCTGCCCGGGCAGGTCGTTTCCCTCAGAGACAATGCCGGCCCCAAAGACTACGGGCCTACCCTGATCCTGGCTCACAAACCTGCGGACGGACCTGCCTTTTTTACCCTTTACGGGCATTTGAGCCGGGGTGGGTTGGACCTTTTCAGGTCCGGGGATCTGGTGAAGCAAGGTCAATTGCTTGGTTTCATTGGTCATGCAGAGGAAAACGGGGGCTGGGTGCCTCACCTGCACCTGCAAATCATGCTGGATCTGCTGGATTTTGAGGGCGACTTTCCCGGGGTGGCTTTCCCCCACGAACTGGAAAAATGGAGGGCGCTGTGTCCGGATCCGGAATTGCTTTTCAGGTAAAAGAAAGTGTGGCCGGGGGTTGGTGCAGGTAAAAGATTAATTCCTAAATTTGGTTTTCAAAACGCAAAAAATACCCCTCGGATTTGGCAGAAGCTACCATTCTGATCGTAGAAGATAATGAACTCCATGCTGAAATGGCCGAAATATGCCTGGAAGAACTGGGGTTTGAAAATATCCTTGTTGCCCGTAATCTGGCCGAAGCCCGCACCGCTTTTCTTAAAAATTCGCCCGACCTGCTGCTCATGGACATTCACCTGCCGGGCAGCAAAGACGGGATTGATTTTGTGGAGGAAGTCAGGCAGAGTCACCGGGTGCCGGTCATTTACCTCACCTCCCTCGACGATCAGGAAACCTTCTCCCGGGCCAAGCTCACCCAGCCTGAGGCCTTTTTGATCAAGCCGCTGAAAATCAATCAGCTGGATGAGTTGCGCCGCAGTATTGAGCTGGCTTTGCACCGTTTTGAAGCTGGCGAAGCAAACAAGGGGGATGAGATGAAGATTCAGGCCGCTCTGGGGCCTCCCCTGGTGAATGGTTCCTTTTTTGTGCGGGTGGGAGATCACCTGAAAAAGGTTCGAACGGGTGAAGTCACCCACATCACGGTGGCGGGCGAAAAATACTGTGACCTGCATGTGGGCGAACGGAGGTTGCCGGTCAGGACTTCCCTGGGGCGACTTTTGGAACGACTGCCTCCCGAAAAGTTTGTACGCACCCACCGCGGCTGCATCATCAATCTGGAAAGTGTGGATCACATCAACGAAAAGGAGTCCACCATTCAGGTTGCCGGGCAGGATTTGCCCCTGGGTAAGAATTACCGGGACGAATTATTCAAAAGAATCAGTTTGCTGGGTTGAAAAGGGTTGCTTCAGCAAAGTTTTTTTGTGGGAATTTGGATGAATTGATATTTTTGAAATCCACACCTGTTTTTTGGCTTTAGCCCTGGTTTTTCTTTTGAACGGAGAAAGGGAGGAGTTTTTTCACTCCCAAACTTTGCTATTACCCTCATAATCACCCCAATTCTGCGAGCACATGAAAAGGACATGTCTTTTAATGCTTATTCTGTTAAGTAGTTTCAATTTATTGCCGGCTCAGGGAGAGAATGTATTCCACGAAGCAGACAGTCTTACCGCCTTACTTCGTACGATAGAAGATGATTCGGCCAAAATTGACGTCATGATTGCGCTGGGCAATTCTTACCGCCATATGGATATTCCAGATTCAGCCACCAAATATCTGGTAGCCGTCCGCGAACTTTCCCAAAGGTATAAATGTGAACCGTGCTATTACAAGGCGACCTATTATTACGCAGGAATCGTGGAGGCACACGGGGACAGGAAAATTTCCCGAAAACTCCTGCGGGAGACGGCGAATTATTATAATAAAGTCAACGACACCAAATACCTTTCCATGAGTCTGGTGGATCTGAGTGTAAATTATTGCAATGATCAGCTCATGGATTCTGCCTTTGTGCCACTTTATGCTGCGATCAGGATTGGAAAAGCGGGGAATAATGAGGGGATTCTGCTGTTTGCCTACCGTACCCTGGCCTGGTTGAAAGGGAGTTTTGGGAGATTCGAAGAATCTCTGAAATACCTGGAAATAGCCCTGGGATATTCACGCAAGCTGGAAAATCAGTTTGAGGAAGGCTTTATTCTGACCCTGATGGGCATGCAGTATAATAAACTCGGACAGGAGGAGAAGGCAATTTCCATTCTGATTGAGGCTCTTGAGCTTGAAAAACGGGTGGGAGATTACCAGGCGGCGGCAATTTCCCTGATCGAATTGGGCACCATAAGCCTGGCTCATGGAAATAGAGACGATGCAAAAAAACGCTTTCTGGAGGCCCAGGAATTTACCAATATCACCCAGGCCATCGTGGAGCAACAGTCCTCGTCCCAGTATCTGGGAGATATTTACCTCGCCGAGGGGAATGTGGCTCAGGCCCTGAAGTATTACCAGAGAAGTGCAGATCTGGCCAGGAAAATGGGTAATGCGGAAATCATGGCAAAGAATTTCCAGAGTCTTTCAGTGGCATTTCAGAAGATGGGAAATACGGTTTCTGCGCTTGATTATAGTCTCAAAGCCACTGCCCTCAAGGATTCCCTCAGCGAAGCCAGCCTGGACCAAAGGCTGGAGGATGCAGAAGCACGCTATAATCTCAGGGACAAGGAATTCGACATTGCCATGCTGGAAAAACAAAAGGAATTACAGGCTTTGGACCTTGAAGCCGCTCGTCGCCGTAACCTCATTTTTGGCCTGATTGCCGCATTTTTGGTTTTAATGCTCCTGACCATCCTCTATTTTGTGTTACAGCTTCGCAAAGCCAAGCGCAGCCTCGAAGCCGCCCAGGTCGAACTCAAGGATCTCAACGCCACCAAGGACCGTTTCTTTGCCATCATCGCCCACGACCTGCGCGGCCATACCACTTCCTTCCAGGGGCTGGGAGCCATTATCAAGCGCTATTTGCAGCGTGACAAACCCGAAAAGATCGTTGAGCTGACCGAAAAGCTCGACCGGGCGGCCGACCAGCTCAACCAGCTCCTCGACAACCTGCTCAACTGGTCATTTACCCAGCTCAAACGCATTCCCCACAATCCCCAAAACATCCGTATTTGCCCCATTGTGGAGGAAGTGGTGGATCAACACCGCGAGATTGCCCAGGGCAAAGGCATTGACATTGAGATCGATATCAACCAGGATTTTACTTCCTGGGCCGACCCCGACGCGGTGTATCTGGTGACCCGCAACCTGGTTTCCAATGCGGTTAAATTTTCTCACCAGGGCAGCGTGATCCGCATTGCGGGGCAGCGGGTGAATGGAGCCCTGCGGATTGCCGTCCAGGATCAGGGGGTGGGTATGGAGCCTGCTCAGCTGGAAAATCTGCTGAAGCTTGACCAGCGGAAAAACAGTGAAGGCACCGCAGGTGAAAAAGGCAGCGGGCTGGGTCTGACCCTGGTGCAGGAATTTCTCAAACTGAATCATGGCACGCTCAAAGCCAGCAGCAAGCCCGGGGAGGGGAGTGAATTTGCATTTACTTTGCCGGTTTCAGGAAAGTAAAAGGCCTGGCCCCGGGGGGGAAATTTAATTGCTGACCACCAGCTTTTCCAGTTTGCGGGTTCCATTCCGAAAATCCAGTTCGAGCAGGAAAATGCCTGCCTGCATCCCGTTGAGGTCCAACCTGTGCGTTTGCGGTCCAGAATTGGATGGGAGCACGGACCGGCTAAGTTCTCGGCCGTTCAGGTCCAGCATACGGAGGCTGGTTGCACCTTCGGCCTCAATTTTTACAAAAACCTCGTCACGGGCAGGATTGGGATAAATTTCAAATGAATTCTCCTCGCCTTCCACATAGACCTGCACAATGGCGGAAAAGGTCTCCTTTCCGTTCAGGTCCACATTCCTGAGGCGGTAGTAGTGCCAGCCTTTTTCGGCGGCAGGGTGGCTGAAGGTGTAATTGGCTTCTCCTTTATTCTGACCCCTGGCTTCCACCTGGCCCACTTTTTCAAAGTCGGGGAGGGAACGGCTGTGCTCAACCATATAATGGCTGAAATTCACCTCAGAAAGGGTTTTCCAGGTCAGTAAATTTACGCCTGAGGTGTGCCTGACGGCCAGGTCACTCAGTTGTACGGGCAGAATTTGCACAAAATCTCCCATGGCCCTCAGATTCCAGACACATTTGGAGCCTGCATTACCGTCCACCATCAGATAGTAACGGGTATTGGGAACGAGTCCGGTCCAGGCATAGTATTCGTTGGTTTCGGTTGAAGACTCGCAGTAAACGGGGGCTCCCCAGCTACCCGGGCCCAGGCAAGCGCCGCCCACAGGCTCCTGAAACAGGGCCAACTGGATGCCGCAACTGCCTCCGCAACTCAGGTCGCAGTCGATGTCGGTCACGTTCACATACACGGTCGAGCCCACGGCATCTGTGGTAAAAGTATAGTAAATGAAGTTGTCAATGGAGCCATTGCAGGGCATCTCAGTGGTGTTGGGGGCTTGCAGATTGGGATCGGCGGCGAGGTAGTTATTGCCTGCGTACTCCTTTTCCTGGTCGATCACGGTCGCCTGAAGGCAGTTTTCGTTCCCGTTTTTACCCGAACTGATGCGCATATCGTAAGTGCCTCCTGTGCCTGAGGTGCTGGCGGCCACAATGTAATAGGTTTTACCCTGCTTCATGGGTTGGGAGGTGATGTGGAGGATGTTTTCCGTACTGTTCATCTGGATTTCGTACTGAATGCAATTCGCAGGAAACGCCACATCCGGGCAGGTGTCGAGCAGCAGAACGGTAGGAAATCCTGAAGGGGCAAAGAAATCCTGGGCAATGTCGATGCTCAGGTACTCGTCCGTATCGGCGGGGGTGTAGGCATACAGATAATCAGCGCCTTCCATCATGCCTGTGCAGGCGCTGTAGTTGTCGAGGGAGCCGGCGAGGGTCATGCAGGTATGCTCGAAGGGCAGGTTGGTAAGGGGATAGGCCAGGGCGCAGGTTTCGCCGGAAGGGGTTGAGGGGGGAGTGATTGTATTGAAAGAAAGTGACCAGTAGTTGAGGGTGCCGTCGCCTCCCAGGGCATTGTCGTCGTCAATGCATAATTGCCAGATACCATCTCCGCTCACGCCTGAATTGAAGGTGGACAAGGCCGCTTCGGGCAGGTAAACGCCCCTGAAATTGGAACCTGAGGTGATGGGACCGCTGGGGCCGCAGTCGCTGAAACACATTCCTTCGTAATAGTCGTTGCCTGAGGTGCCTCCGTTATCTGTGGAGAGCGAAACCACCGTTCCGTCGGGGCTGCGCAGGGAAATGTCGAGGTCGGCGGGGCGGGCCTGGTTGATGGAAAGACAGACCCGCACTATGCCGTGGCTGGCAGTCAGGTTGCCAATGGTGCCCACATTGAGGCTGAAACAATTTCCAGTGCTGTTGTTGGGGATGACACCGCCGTAGGTGTGAAAAGTCTGGGCTTCGAGGGCTGACCCGGCAGCCAGCAACAGCAGACACAACCCGATGCTGAGTGATTTGAGCGAAGCAATGAAAGCGGAAGTTGAATTTTTCTTCATAATCAGACCTTTAGGATGGACAACAGAATGCTGCGCGGGCCAAAGGCCCGAAGCAGGAGATTTTACACGAATGTGATTGAGAAAGAAGTTCGGGAAGAAAAGGGAATCAAATGGGATTTTGTGACGAAATGCCTTTAAATGTGGTCACTGGCTTGCTTTTGGGGTGAATGGTTGGTTTTCGGGGTGAATGGTTAGGGGGATTTGGAGAAAATTATCCCGGAAAATACAGATGCAGATTTCATTTCAGGCCTGCGGCCTTCTTCAATTCTTCCACTTCAAAGGAACGGGATACGGGGACCTGTTCCCCGAAATGCGCCATTTCCAGGCGGTAAGCCTGGGAACTGCCTTTTATGTCCCTGACGTACCGGGCGTTGACCAGGTAGGAGCGGTGACATCTGAAAAAATCCGTTTCTCCCTGAAGTGAATCCTCCAGATCTTTCATTTTGGCCCGGATGAGGTCAGATTTGAGGGAATCACCTTCGAGAAACCAGATTTTACAATAGTTATTGGCCGCTTCCACCAGTACCAACTGACCAGCAGAAAAATGACTTTGGTAGATGCCTTCCACTTTCCAGCTTGGATTTTTATTTGACTGATCCTCCCTTACAGCCTCCTGATTTGGAGCAGAATCCGGGTGGGGGCGTCTGCCGTTTCCCTGCAACCACACCAATACCGCAACCACAGGCAGCAATCCCACCAGCAATAGATGAAATCCAATCCGTTGAATCAGGTCTGAGGAGAAGCCAGTCCCCTCCATCCATCCGCCATAACCCGCCAGTAACAGGCCTGCGATGGCAAATGACAGCAAAGGCACCCCGCCCAAACGGATAAAATCATTTGATTTTATCCGGGAATGAGTTTTTGGTCCCCAAAGAAAAACCGCCAGCCAGGTGCAAACCCCGCTCAGAATCATTAATACGGGGATATAGGAGAGCCAGGCTTTCCCTTCGGGAAAGGCAAAGGTTTCAAACCAGGCCAACCCCAGACTGAAATACAGCCCAAATATGCAGCCACCGGCCACCAATACGGGGAGGGAAAATGTTTTTGACTCAGGCATGTTGGTTCCCCCTTCCCGTCCGGCTGCGCCGGAAATTGATCAGGATGAGAATCAGGACAAAGGCGATGGTGAAAAGGAGGTAGTTGCGCAATTTCCGCTCATATTTTACTTCATTCTTCCGCAACAGCTCTTCTTTGCGCAGTAATTCCAGTTCCTGCTCCTTTTTCTTCAGGTCGTAACGGGCTTGAAGTTCGCCAATGCGGGTATTCACCACGGCAGAGTTGATTTCATCGCGGAGGGCATGGTAAGCTTCCAGCTTTTTGAGGGCCAGATCAGGCCGGTCCATGGCCAGATGGGTGCGGTAGAGCCCGTACAGGGCCTCGGTTTGCAGCTTTTTGTATCCCGAATTTTGGGCCCGCTGCAGGGCAGTATCGTAATAACTAAAGGCCCGGTCCCGGGACTTTTGCTGCAAAGCCAGGTCTCCCAGGGCGATATTTGTTTCACAAATACCCGGATTATTCTCCAATGTTTCGGCCAGATCGAGGGCTTTGTGTAATTCTTCCCCGGCTTTGGCATAATTTCCAGTGCGCAAATCCACCTTCCCGATTCCCAACCGGGCATAAAAAATACCTTCTTTGCTGTCCAGCTTTTCTTCGATCAGGAGAGAATTATAATAGTAGGCCGTGGCCTCGTCGAGGCTGTCGAGTTGCTGATAGGCTTCCCCGATATTGAAGAGGCGAATGGACCGCTGCCCTTCATCCTGTCCGTATTGTTCTTCGAGGGCCAGCGAGCGCCGGAAATAATCGAGGGCTTCGGCAAATTTACCCTGTTCCTGGGCCACCGAGCCCAGGTTGTTGAGGCAGCCAGATACCCTCAGGTGGTCGCCTGTGGATTCGGAAAGCTCCATAGCCAACAGGTAATGCTCCACGGAGAGCCCAAAGTAACCTTTGTCTTTGTGAATGATGCCGAGCAAAATATGGGCATTGATGAGCCCCTTTGGGTAGCCTCCGAGGGTATTGGCCTCGCGGATTGCCTCCCGGGCATAGATTTCGGCGCTGTCGGGGTTGTTGCGGGCAATCGACCAGGCGTAGTCATTGAGCAGGTCGATGGTGGTGGAATCGGGCGGCCGCAGGCATCCAACCAGACTGGTAAACCCGGTCTGACCTGATGCGAATGTATGTAAAATCATCCCAAAGGATAATATCGCCCACCATTTTGACATGGAGGGAATTTACACAGGATTTGGTTTTGGGACAAGCTGACAATGTTGGGAGGAGTTTTGCGCTTCAGAGAATGGCCATTTTCCAGGCTTTCGTTCTAAAATGAATGAAATTCCTCTTTTTTTTGCATACAATTCTGCAATCCCCCAACACTCACTCTTTCCCAAAAAAGAAGCCCACTTTCCAGTCTTCGCCCAGGGTGAGGCGGGCATCGAAACGGTTGCCTTTGCGGTTGGTGAAGCCCTGCACAAAAGCTGAAGTCAGTTTGTTTTGCAGCAGATCGAGCAGGTGTTCTTTTTCCACCAGTTTGCCTGCTATGTAGGGCTGGAGGGTGAAATCGCAGCCTTCTTTGTAGCGCGAGCAGCCAAACGCCCGTTTGCCTTTGAGCAACTTTCCTTCCCCGCATTTGGGGCAGGTGACTTCCTCCATGGTATAGTCGGGCATGATTTTGGGCGGCGGCTGGATGCCTTTGGCATCGTTGGTGACCTGCACGGTAAACTGCCGCACTTCCTGTAAAAACTGGTCGGGTTGGTAATCGCCGCGGGCGATTTTGTGCAGCCGCGATTCCCACTCACCTGTGAGGGCGGGTTCTGATATGGGGCGGGTCCGCACCAGATTGATCAGGCCCACGCCTTTGTCGGTGGGGATCAGCTTTTTCTTGTCGCGCACGATGTAATCGCGGCGAATGAGGGTCTCGATCATGCCTGCGCGGGTGGCAGGCGTGCCCAGGCCCTTGTCTTTCATGGCTTCGCGCAATTCCTCATCCTCAAAATCCTTGCCTGCGGTCTCCATCAGACCCAGAATGCTCGATTCTGTATGAATGGAAGGGGCTTTGGTGCGTTTTTTAGGCAAATCCTTCTCTTTGACGGGCAGCACTTCTCCCACATCCACCCAGGGCAATTCCAGTTCCTCCTCAGATTCAGTGGTTTTCTTTTTGGCCCGTCCGGCCTCCTGTTTTTGTTTGGCCAGGCCCCGTTCCAGCGCCTGGTATATATCCCGCCAGCCATTGGTTTTGATCATGGTGCCTTTGGCTTTGAAGCGTTCCCCCGCCTCAGTCAGGATTATTTCAGACAATTCTTTTTCACAATTCCCCAAAAAAGCACTGAGCAATCTCCTGACAATCAGGTCGTACAATCTGTAATGGTCTTTGGGAAGGCTGACCGTGGTGGGATCAGTTTCTGTGGGAATGATGGCGTGGTGATCACTTACCTTTTTGTCGTTGAAAAAGCGGATATCCTTTTCCAGGCCCAGAGCCAGGGCTTTCTCCACGAAGGGCGCATAGGCGCTCACTTTGCCCACGTTGCGCAGCAAATCGGGCATGCCGGGATAGAGGTCGTCGCTGAGGTAGCGTGAATCCGTTCTGGGGTAGGTGATGACCTTGAATTTTTCGTAGAGGTCCTGAGCCAGGTCGAGGGTTTGCTGGGCAGAAAAATTATAGCGCTTGTTGGCGTCCTTCTGGAGTTCAGTCAGGTCGTACAACTGGGGCGGACGCTCGCTTTTGGGCTTGCGGTCGGCAGATTCCACCAAAACGGTTTCTCCCAGTTTGTCCATGATTGCGCGGCCCTCAGCTTCTTCGTGGAAACGGTCTTTCTCGTCCGTAAACCACTTGGCCTGGAAGGTCTGGCCTTCTTTTTCGAGGGTCAGAATCAGTTCCCAATAGGTTTCCGGGGTAAAAGCCTCCACTTCCTCCCAGCGCTCGACCAGGAGGCGCAAAACGGGGGTTTGCACCCTGCCCAGGGAAATGGGGCCTTCGCGGCGCTTGCCAAATTCCCCAAAGGGCGGCTTATTGCCGTATTTCAGGGTGTAAGCCTGGGTGGCATTGATGCCCACCAGCCAGTCGGCCTCAGCCCGGCAACGGGCGGCTTCAAAAAGATTGTCGTACTCAGCTCCCGGCTTAAGTTTTGCAAAACCATCCTTGATGGCTTTGTCGGTCTGGGAGGAGATCCAGAGCCTTTTGAAAGGTTTTTCGCAGTGAGAATGCAGATAAATGTAGCGGAAAATCAATTCCCCCTCGCGGCCCGCGTCCGTTGCGTTGACGATTTCCTCCGCTCCCTCAAACAGCTTCTTGATCACCAGATACTGACGTTGCAGGCCCTCGTCGCCCGTGACCTTGGTCAGGAAGGTGCGGGGAATGATGGGCAGGTTGTCGAGATCCCAGAAGGGAAATCCATAATCTTTGGTATCGGCCAGGCCGATAAGGTGCCCGACGGCCCAGGTTACCTGGTAACCATTTCCTTCCAGCCAACCCTGTTTGCGCTCGTCCGCACCCAGAATGCGGGCCAGTTCGCGTGCTACAGAAGGTTTTTCGGCCAGAACTACGATCATGGTTTTTTCAAAATGAGGGGAAAGTAAGTTTGTTCCGGGTAAAAGTGCAAACAAGAATTATGAATTGCCTGTGGGAACTGGTTCATTTGTTCAGTTTTACCAGCAGAATCGGCAGGAAAAAGAAGCTGAACCCTCAACAGATCCCGGGAAAGAGTATGCAGACCAGTCTGAAGGAGGGGTTTCTGGCAGGGTTTTTGATTTTACTCCTCAATTAAATAATTTCAGGGTGAATATGAGAACAGGCTTACTGGCATGGGTACTGATCTTTCTGGCTGGACTTGTCCAGGCGGGAAGTGAGAATCATCTTGCTCCTTTCACAGGTTTGAAATGGGAAAAGGGGGGATTTGTGTGCAGGGTGGATGACAAATGGTATGGCCTGGAAAGCATCAATGACCTGCCTGTGTCAGATTATTACCTGCGAATTCAGAACGAGTGCGGACGCAACTGGTATCTGGAATTTGCACGCAACCTGATTCCTGAGATCATTGAGGAGGGATTTGTACTTGGCAAATCCGTTACCCTGGGCCTGAAATCTCTGGAAACAGGCGAGGATGTGCGCATGGAGGGGGTGCCTCTGAATCACCAAAACTGGATGAAGGCTGTTTATTTTTCTGAAGTTGAATATTGCAGGGTGCAGAGACCGCATGCGAGTCAGACTCCTGCTCACCTTCAGTTCATTACCCGTCGTCTGGATAATTTTCCCTGCCCCTCACCCGATTCCCTGGGCACAGGCTATCTGGATCGTCCGGTCGAAAAGCTGAGAATTCAGGAAGAAAGGCTGAAGGAGCCTCTCTGGAAGGCGAAGGGAATCCGCTGGCTGACTCCTGAGGAGGCCCGTCAGGATCTGGATCAGCTGGAATGGTATCTGGTGCACCAGTATGCCTATCTCGATTATTATAAGGTGGATTATCAGGCGGCACTGGATGCAATCCGGGCCGGGCTGGGGGAGGGGATCACCCTGCTGGATTTTGGATTTCAGGTGCAACGGGCGCTGGGACTGTTTGGAGATCCCCATACGCGGGTGACTTCCACGCTCAGCAATGAGATCAGCGACCGTGGCTTGCGCATGTTTACTCCTTTTGCCATGATTCCCTGTCAGGACAAAGTCCTGGCGCGGGCTATGAGCGGCAAGGGCTATTATGTGCCAGACTATCCCTACCTGGTGGCGGTGAATGGGAAAAAGATTCCCGAGTGGATTGCGCTGGCCGAAGAGCTGGATATGGGGGAGGGGATGCCGTTCCGCCGCAGGCGGGCGCTGGCTCTGCTGGAAAAGCTGAGTGTGTGGCTGTATCTGGTTTCGGGCGAAAATCCGCGGGAGATCGTATGTGAGTTTGGAAATGAAGCGGGCAAAACGGTAAAGCAAAAGGTGGAATTGGTGGAATACTGGCCGGATGAGGACCTTTCTGAAAAGTTTGAAATTTTGCAGGAAGATGTCGCTTATCTCAAGGTGATCGACATGCGGGAGCGGGAGGAATACGAAAGTGAATTCTACCGTTTCATGCGTAATATCAAAACCACCCGGGGCATGATCATTGATCTGAGGGGAAATCCGGGCGGAAAGGCGCATTTTCTGCATGATATTTATCCCTTTTTTGTGAAGCCAGGTGCTCCGCCCGAGGTCATGACCACGGGCGCTCACAGGATGGATGCGGAAGTGGATTATCACCCGGCCAAAGGATATTTATTTCCCCGGGACCTGTATCCGCCCGATTATCCGGGATTACCTGCAGAGAAATCAGAATTCCTGCAGCAATTTGATGCGCAGTTTCATCCAGAATGGCCGCTTCCTGCCGGGAAATTTTCTTCGATGTGCTATCAGGTGAGGGATATTCCCCAAAACAAATCCTGGCTGTATTATTACGACAAGCCAGTCATCATTCTGCAGGACGGGGATTGTTTCAGTGCCACAGATATATTTTTGGGGGTTTTCAAAGGAAAGCCCGGGTTTCATCTGATGGGGCAGGTGAGTCGGGGCGGCAGCGGCGGCCCCTTTGAGGCAGAATTATTTCACAGTGGTCTGACCGTAAAGATGCCGCGTTATGCATCTTACAGGCCCAATGGCAAGTTGTATGAAAAGGACGGAATCCAGCCTGATACCTTTTATGAACCCACCCTTTCAGATCTGGCCGGACTTTCTGACGGATTGCTGGACCTGGCTTTGCAGCGGCTGAAGGGAAAAAACTGATCAGGAATTCATTACACTTTGAAACTTATCCCTGGACCTGGTTCAGAAATGATCATTTACCTCTGTAATCTCCGCTTTCTTCCCCCTCGTTCCTTAGGAGATCAACTGGGATTTAAGAAATCCCACTGATTCCCATGGGGGCTGTGATCCAAAACCAGTTTTTATCCGTAAATCAAACAAGGGTGGCTACCCCCTCTGCTGATTTTTTCAGGAAATCATTTCCCCTGCTGTTTCCTGGGGGGGTATCAATTTCAAATTTCCAGACATACTAAGGTGTATTCTGATTTCAAATCAGAACGTGATTTTTGGATTTTACCCTACATGTAAAGCAGAACATCCAAAATACTTACATAGGTTGTGCCTTCTTAGTTTGAAACCCTTTTAAATGTGGCAAAATCGACAATTCGAGTAGATTTTGCGAGCTTTAGGGGGATTTCTGTGCTTTTTTATTCTGGGTTCTGGTGTAAGAAATTCAGAAGTTTTGTCTTTTTTGGGGATGTTTTTTGATTATTTCTTGCATTTTCCTGAAATATTTTACATCTTTGTTTTGATCAATAAAGCAGTAACTAACTTTTTTATTTCGAGCACGCCCTGAACTTTATTAATTCTCAATGCAATGGTTGCATTGATTCGGTAGAAAATTGAAAATGATTGGTTTACTTCAACTATCAGCTATTATGAGAAAGATTAAAATTGGGGCTTTCGCAGCTCTGTTAATCGCGCTATTTACATTCGGCTGTAAGCCGGATAACGTTCGCCCCAATAGCGGCGATCCCCAACTGGGTGCATACACTCTGAACATGCCCGCAGGTGACGAGCACCTTCCTCCGGCTCCTCTTTGCGGAAATTCTGTTACCGGCCAGTTGACCGTTACGGCTTATGTGCCCGGTCTGCCCAACGGCGGTCCCAATGGAAATAATACTTATACTGCTCCTCTCGCCGGAACCACCTACCTGGTAGTTAACGGCGATGACGATCTTTACCTCAATATGAAAGGTCTGCCCGGTTGGTACTTCATTAAAACTGGTCTGGCCATTCTCCCCCTCGGTGGTACTCCTCCCACCACGGTTAACCCCCTCACCAACCTGGCTGAGGTGGATATGACCCAGTTCGATTTCTACACTGATCACTCTGCCAATAATACCCTGCAAAACCAGCACACCTGGAGGGTACTGATGAATGAACTGGATCCCGTTATGACTTACGTGGGTGCTGCCATTCTGCAGCGTTGGGACATTGTTAACAACGTTCCGATCGGTTCTCCTTATACCGTATTCTTCGGCAACAAGCCCCTTTCTACGGGTGGTTTCTCTGTTGACTACGCACTCAACATGGACGGATGCCCCGGCTACTGTGAGCCCTGGCTGAACGCTCAAAATCCTTGTGCTCCTCCCTGTGATACCGTTTGGGTTGACAATGCCGGCTATAATCCTTCCACCGGCGGTGGACAAGGCTCCGGCTGGGGAAGCAATCAGGGTTCTTCCAACCAGGGATCTGGCTGGGGAAATAACTCTGGCTGGGGAAATAACTCTGGCTCCGGCAAAGGTGGCAAAGGCGGAAAAGGTGGTAAAAACTGCGGTGGAAACAGCGGAAGCGGATCTGGTTCCGGCAGCAATGACGGTGGTGGATCTGGCAAAGGTGGCAAAGGTGGCAAAGGCGGTAAAAACTGCAATAATAATAACAATCAGAATTCTGGATCCGGCAGTGGAAGCGGAGGTGGAAAAGGCGGCAAAAACAATTCAGGTTCTGGAAAAGGCGGTAAAAACTGTGGTGGCGGCAGCAACCAGGGAAGCGGCGGTGGAAATAATAACGGTGGTGGTTACTGCAACAAGCAGATCACGGTTGGATTTGATGAGTGTGGTGGAACGGTGATCGTTACCTCGACTGCCAAACTGAAAAACGTAACCGTACTGTATGACGATTGCTCTACTGAAGTATTCAACACGGGTACCGACCTGAGCTCTATCCTTACTCCTTCCACCTCCAATGCTGGAAAAGAAATCATAGGTGTATGGGTGAAAAACGGATGCAACAATTCCTGCAGCGCCGGCGAATTTATCCCTAAAGACGGAGTAAGCACTCCTCAGGATCTGGGATGCTCATGCCCTGCCAGTGGTGGAAATAACGGCGGATCTGGTTCAGGTTCCGGAGGCGGTAGCGGATCAGGCGGCGGTAGCGGATCAGGAAGCGGAAGCGGTGGTGGAAGCTGCGATGGCAACCACAACTGGGGTCACAACTGCGGTCACCACTGCAGCAATAACAACTGCAACCACAATGGCGGAAATAACAACTGCGGCGGTGGCGGAAATGGCGGCGGAGGAACCTGCACCGTTCCCAATCCAGGTCCCGGAAGCAACCTCTCAGCTTACGCTTGCGGAAACCCAAATGCCAACAAAGTTACTGTTTGCCACTTGCCTCCCGGTAACCCCGCAAACGCTCAGGAAATCTGCATCGCTCAAAGCGCTCTTCCTGCTCACGTAATCGCCTTCAAGCCATCCAACAACCCCTGCATGGGTCACCACAGCGGTTGCTACCTCGGCCCCTGTGATCCTTGTGGTCCCGGCAAAACCCCCAGTTCAATTGCTGCCGCTCAGGCCTTCGCCCAGCAAAACAATTGCCCTGGTAACTAATTTTAAATAAGTTCCGGAACGAAATCCGGAGAAAATATCTGAAAGGGAAGGCAGGCAATAACAGTCTGCCTTCCCGGACAGAAAAGAAAATAGAGTTGAAATTGGGATTGAATAATTAAATGGGTCGCACTGTTTTCATACAATCCCAATCGTTCCTTAAAGATTTTAGTTTTAGCTTTTAGATAGTGGATTTTTCGGTTGCTTCCCCAAAAGCAGCCAAGCGGAAATCACCAGTTTTGACTAACCTGGTTTTCAAATTTTTACCGTAATGATGCCCTGTTTTCAACAGAGCATGTTCTTTTACTTTTAGTGTTTATCTAAAAAATCAAGATTATGAAGAAACTAAAAATGCTGATCTGTTTTGCCTTCTCCTTAGGCCTGTTATTTGCATTTGGGAGCGTAAATGCTCAACAAGTGACAGGTAACCACGGTGGTATTGCCAGCAAGACCGCCGATCAGGCCAAGAAGGAAATGGTTGAGAAAAATGCTCCCGACAATCTCAAGAAGGCGCATTACACCCAGCAAGCGGGTGTCACCCTCATGCCCGGCTACGTAGCCACGGGCAACAAAGCTGTTGATAAGTCCAATTATCAGGCAGCTAAAGCAAAGTTCGTCCAGAACAATGCCGCCGAAT
Organism: Bacteroidia bacterium; assembly: GCA_020635905.1. Classification (GTDB taxonomy): domain Bacteria; phylum Bacteroidota; class Bacteroidia; order J057; family JADKCL01; genus JACJYV01. Next base: position 1,365,534 of record JACJYV010000001.1, on the reverse strand, counting down.
ATCATCGACTGATGAAACTTGATGCTTCCACACGTACTGCCGCTGTGCCAGTCACTGCAAAGCAGATTCAGCCCACCGGGTTGAATTGATGAATGTTTCACTCTAAAATGATATAAGGTATGAAAAAGAATATATTCTCGTTGTGTCTGGCTTTTGTACTCAGCTTCGCCGGCATAACTGCCCAAGCCCAGTGCGATGATATTTTTACAAATATCAACGCCAATTCCTCCTTCTACAACCTGACAGATTCCACCGGCAATATCCTCTTCGACGGGGCTGCCTGCGGACCGCTGTTTATTTCCCCTTCTAACGTGTTGGTGACCGGTGACCTGGTTCTCTTCAACGTTACCTGTGGTAATACCTACACCTGGACCACCTGTGGTCTCATCAGCTTTGACTCCTACATGCGCATCTGGAATGCGGCTGACTTGTCACTGGTAGGTGAAAATGATGACGACTTTGGATGTGGACCCAATGTTTTTGCTTCCACCCTTACCTGGCAGTCAAATTTTGACGGCTCCATCTGGTTGTCAGTCAATGAATGGCCCTGTAATCCCCTCAATCAGGTGGGATATGACCTGCTGATGCAGTGCTCACCCGGTCAGGGTTGTACTGTTCCTGCAAATGATGATGTTTGTCAGGCAGAATTCATGGGTACTCCTGTAATTGGAACCCCCGTTTCTTCTTCCTGGGATAATACCTTTGCCTCCGCTGACGGACCTTCACCAGGTCCTGGTACAGTGGGTCCCGGTCCTTCCTGCGATGCGCTTGATGGCTGGTGTTCATTCGAAACTTTGGTTGACAACGACCTTTGGTTTACCTTCATCGCTCCTGCTTCCGGAAACGTTGACATTGAGGCCATTACTGATGACCTGTTTGGTGATACCCAGATGGCTCTGTGGCAGATTGACGACTGCTTCTCCGTAGGTCTGAGTGCAGTTGAAATTGCAGCCAACGATGATGGCGGTACAATTTTCATGTCACGCATCCACGATCAGTGTGGTTACATTTCCCTGACTCCGGGCGAGTTGTACTACATCCAGATCGACGGATATGCCGGCTGGACCGGAACAGGTGTGGTTGAAGTTCGCGAAGTTCCTGCTGGCGGACCCACCCCCAATGACGATCCCTGCACCGCAGAAGTTATTCCTTCTGTAGCTCCCGGCAGCTCTGCCACCGTTGCTTTCGATAACACTTGTGCCAATCCCTCTGCCGCCACCCCTGGTGCTGGTACCATTGGCGCCTTCCCCTCATGCGACGCAGTTGATGGATGGTGTTCATTTGAAACCGTTGCTCAAAACGACGTATGGTTCTCCTACACAGTTCCTGCCGGATCTGGTGGATCAATCAACTTCGCCTGTACCTTTGACCAGTCTCCTTTCGACACCCAGATTGCTGTTTGGGACGTGAATGGTGACTGCGGAAACATTGCTGGTTTCACCGAACTGGGTGCCAATGACGACGGCGGTAACCTGTTCTCCTCCTCCCTGACCCTCGATTGCCTTGAGCCCGGAACCACCGTTTACATTCAGGTTGACGGATTCAGCGGAACCGAAGGTTCTGGTACCGTAACCATTACCGATCTGGGCATTGCTCCTCTGGAAGTTGACGCCGGCCCCTGCGCCACCGTTTACAACACAGGTTGCGAAAACCTGGCTCCCACCTACGGTTGCACCGAGCTTACCGCTTCTGCCATGGGTGGAGTTGAAGGATACACCTACTCCTGGACTGACGGAAATGGTAATCCTGTTGGAAACACCGCTTCTGTAACGGTTTGTCCGCTGGAAAATACCCTCTACACCGTAGTGGTAACTGACCAGCGCGGATGCTCCGCTCTTGACGATGTATTCGTTTCTTCCATCGACGTACGTTGTGGTCCTCCCCCGACCAGCGGTTCCGGCAGCTCCGGACACCACAACTCCGGCTCCGGCTGGAATGACGGCAGCGGAAGCGGTCACCATGGCAGCGGAAGCAGCGAAATCTGCACCGAAACCGGCGTGGTACTTTGCTACAACCCCAACCTCAGCGACGCCTGCGGCAGCAGCAGCTCCGGACACCATAATTCGGGCTCAGGCTCCAATGACGGTGGTGGACACTGCAACGGTGGAAATAACGGTCATGGTCAGTGTGGAAGTGGTCACCACAACCACGGCAGCCACCACCAGAGAGTTCTGCCTACTTACAACATCTGTGTTTCCTGTGCCTGTGCAGCTGATTACCTCGCTTCTGTGAAGTACTCACTCGGACCCTGCAACCAGATCGATTGTGAAGCCGCTCAATCCAATCCTCAGCCTGCCTGGGTGAACGGACAGCCCGTTCCATGCAGCAGCAACGGACACCACGGTTCCAATAACAACTGCAATAATAACAACAACACCGTATGCTACGGACCCGCCATTTACAAAGGCTTCTGCAGAAGCAGCAGCGATGACGGACCTTGCTACGTTGTTTGTGGCAGCGGAAGTGGAAGCGGACACCACGGAAGTGGCGACCATCACAAGTGGGCCGGCGAAGCTGGCGATCAGGGCGGACCTGTGGTAAAAGCTTACCCCAACCCCTTCAACCAGACTACCACCATCTCTTTCACCTTCACCGAGAACACTACGGCTGTAGTTGAAATTTTCGACGTGACTGGTGTGAAAGTTGCCACGGTATTCAATGGTGCAGTTAATGCAAATGTGGACAATAAAGTTGTATTCGACGGCTCTAACGAAGCAGCTGGCGTTTACCTCTACAAAATCACCACTGCAACTGGTGTGGTTAAAACCGATAAACTCTACCTGAGCAAATAATCAGGCAGGGGTTTTCTCTCAAAAAAGCGCTCCCAGGTTTTGGGGGCGCTTTTTTTTAGATGTCAGATGGTTAGATGATAGATTTTAGATGTGAGTCGTTAGTCGTTAGATGTGAGTCGTTAGAAATTAGGCTCTTAGGGCGTAGTAAGCGACAACAAGTTGTCGCAAAATTTGAATTTGTGGTTAATTTTTGGGGTGCCCTGGCCGGGCAGGCCTTCTTTTTTAGAAAAAGAAGCAAAAAGCGCCAAAACCTAAACCCTGCCCCCTCACACCACGGACCCAGCACACAAGGCCACCAGCCGCCCACTCCCCTCGCTCAAAGCCGCCCCCTGGTTTTGGCAAGGCCACCCCACCCTGGTTGGCTTCGCCAAAAAATACCCCCGCTTCGCGGCTTCAATCCTCTGGATTGATTTAGATTTTAGAGGATGGTGGTGAGAAATTTGATTTTAGATGTGAAGCGGGAGTATTCAGATGGTGGGATTCAGAGGGTAAGGTGGGAAAGGGAATGGTGAATACATTTATTATTTCCCGAGCGTCCCCAAAATAACCTTACGAATTGGTTTCAAGCCTTTGGGATGAATATTTCGGGTGACTGTAACAATTATTGCAAATGCTGATTACTGAGTTTGGAACCTGAAGCCCGGCCCCGTTTTAAATCCAGGCTGATCTTTAGCTGATTGCGATTTTGGAGGGGAATTTTTTGCCAGATGATAAGTTCGAATTTTAGTTGCAGGAACCAAATCCTTTGGGGTAAACTGTTATATTTACGACGCATTAAAAAAGAAATCTATGCGAAATGCATATATCGCCGGGACAGGCTATTATGTTCCACCCAAAGTGGTGACTAACCAGGATATGATGCAGTGGTACGACACCACTGATGAGTGGATAACCGAACGCTCGGGGATCAGGGAGCGTCGTTGGGTGGAAGCCGGCACCGGGCCTTCTGATCTGGCCATTCCAGCCTTCAACATGGCGCTGGAGGATGCAGGCATGGAGAAAGACGAAATTGATTTCGTCATTTTTGCCACCCTCAGCCCTGAGGCCTGGTTTCCCGGATCGGGTTGCTTTTTTCAGGAGAAAATGAATCTGGGCACCATTGGGGTGCTGGATATCCGCCAGCAATGCACGGGATTTGTGTACGGACTTTCCCTGGCCAAACTCTTTGTTGAATCAGGGCAGTATAAGAATGTGGCCCTGGTCGCGGCTGAGGTGCAGTCCACCTCCATCGACCTCAGCAACGAAGGCCGTACGGTGGGAGTGCTTTTTGGAGACGGGGCCGGCGTGGTGATTGTGCGGGCCCGGGAGGATGAGCCTGGCATTCTGAGTACCCATCTGCATGCAGATGGTCGCTTTGCCAAAGAACTTTGGGTGCCAGAACCCAGTTCCACCCATTATCCCAAGGTAACGGATGTGAATAATCTGCATTGCTACATGAACGGCCGCGAGGTTTTCAAGCATGCCGTAACCCGTTTTCCTGAAGTGATCAACGAGGCACTGGATGCCAACGGCTGGAATAAGGATGAGGTAGATTTGTACATTCCCCACCAGGCCAACCTGCGGATTTCCCAGATGGTGGCCAAAATTCTGGGTTTGCCCGAAGAGAAATTCTACCACAATATCCAGAAATACGGAAATACCACTGCGGCCAGTATCGCCATCGCAATGGCTGAGGCCCAGCGCGACGGAAGTCTGAAAAAGGGTGACAAGCTGGTGCTGGCGGCTTTTGGGGCCGGATTCACCTGGGCGGGTGCTGCCATTATCTTTTAAGGGTAATCGGGCTTCAGGGGAAAAATGAAAAAATTCGGCACCTTTGGAGGTGTTTTTACACCCACCCTGCTTACCATACTGGGGGTAATCATGTTCCTGCGCCTGGGTTGGGTGGTGGGAAATGCCGGTCTGCTGGGTTCCTGGCTGATGATTTTGTTGTCATTTGCCATCACCATTACCACCGCGCTGTCCATGTCGTCCATTGTTACGAATATCCGCATCGGGGCAGGCGGTGCCTACGCCATTATCTCTCAGGCCCTCGGCCTGGAGGTGGGAGGAAGCCTGGGTATCCCCCGTTTTCTCAGCCAGGGACTGGCTGTGACCATGTACATCTTTGGTTTTCGGGAAGGCTGGCTCATGATTTTTCCAGATCATCCTGCCATTCTGGTGGACTTTACAGTTTTTCTGGTTCTTTTTCTGATCGCCTGGATCAGCGCAGACCTGGCCATCAAGGCTCAGTTTGTCATTCTGGCAGTGGTGATTGCCGCCCTTTCTATGATCGTCATGGCCGCTTACACGGGAAGTATGCAGGTGCCCATCGAGGAAGCCATTCGCTGGGGCTCTTTCAAAGGGGTGACAGGCAATAAGGGGACCGAATTCTGGGTGGTATTCGCCGTGTTTTTCCCGGCCGCGACCGGCATTCTGGCCGGGGCCAATATGTCGGGAGAGCTGAAGGATCCCCGCAAAAGCATCCCCGTGGGCACATTATGGGCCATTGGGGTGAGTCTGGTGGTGTACCTGCTGCTGGCTTACTGGTTTGCCAAAACCGCCACCCGCGAGGAACTGGTTCGCAATTATTATGTGATTTTCGAGAAATCTTTCTTCCCGCCGCTGGTCATTGCCGGGTTGCTGGGAGCCACCTTTTCCTCGGCCCTGGCCTCTATTGTGGGCTCTTCCCGGATTCTCTTTGCCATGGGACAGCATAGGGTGATTCCCAAAGGTGAATGGATCGAGGTGACCAATAAGCGGGGGCAACCCCGCAATGCCATGCTGGTGACCGGGGTGATGGTCTTCTTTTCCATGTTGTTGCGTGACCTGAACGCGGTCGCTCCCCTGGTGACCATGTTTTTCCTCATTACCTACGCCATGATCAACGTGGTGGTCATCATTGAGCAGCAACTGGGGCTGATCAGCTTCAGGCCCCTCTTTTCTGTGCCGCGCCTGGTGCCCTGGATTGGGGTGATTGGCAGTGTATTTGTCATGTTCATCATCAACTCGACCGTGAGTCTGCTGGCCTGGGCCAGCGTGCTGGTCGTTTATAACATCCTGAGCCGCAGAAAACTGGAAACGAAGTTTGAGGACGTGCGAAGCGGGATTTTTACCGCTTTTTCTGAATGGGCGGCCCGGCACACGGCCAGTCTGGCCTACCGCCAGGAACGGGCCTGGAAGCCCAACCTGATCGTGCCTGTAACGGATGCCCCCATTCTCCTGGGTGCCTTTTCCATGATCCGTGACATTACCTTTCCCAAAGGCTCGGTGGTGCTGATGGGCATTGGGGTGAATGGAAATGCCGCTGAACTGAAGAAAAAACTGCTGCCCATTTCTGAATCTTTTCAGAAGGAAAAACTGTTTTCCTCCGTGGGCATCATGAAGACAGAGAAATTTGCAGAGGGGGTCAATTTTGCCAACCAGGCCCAAAGCAGTGCATTTTTCAATCCCAATATTATCTTCCTCAATTTGCTGGAACCTGCATCCTCCGTGCAGGATTATCCAATGATCATCCGGGAAGCCATTGACCTTGAACTGGGAGTGATTCTCTACATGCCGCATCCCCAGGCCATGCTGGGGCAGCAACAGTTTATCAATGTCTGGATCCGCAACCGCGGTCCGGAATGGGATGTGCAGGATGGGGAGCGCAATCCCAACCTGGCCATTCTGATTGCATATAAGCTCCATTTGAACTGGAATGCGGCCATTCGCCTGATTACCATTTTCGACAACCCGGGAGAGGAGGTCAAAGCCGAGGAATTTTTGCGGGGACTGGCATCCCTGGCCAGGTTGCCCATCAGGGATTTTGTGGCCCGCCAGGGGAATTTTGAGGAGGAATACATGAAGGCTCCGCCAGCTGACATCAATATATTTGGGGTTTCTCCTGAGGCTGACATGGATTATTACCGGGCACATACCCTGAAAATTGAAACGAGCTGCCTCTTCATCATGGATTCTGGTCACGAGAACGTGTTTGCCTGAAGAATTTCCCCTTTCAGAATAGTTCCTCAGCTTGGCCCTCAGGCATTTTTTGCGGATATTGCAGGGAAATAAAATTAACCTATGAAACTCAAAAGCATCTTTGTCTTCGCAACATTTGCCCTGTTGTTTTATCTGGGAAATGCTCAAACCCTGGAATTCAATCAGGTGGTTCAGCTCACCAAAACTTATTATAATACTTCCAGCCCCAGCTATAAGCAGGACAACCTGCCCGTCACCGTTCCCGCCGGGAAGGTGTGGAAAATTACCGCAGCCTGGGCTTCCTACTCCTACCCAAGTGGCTTATACAGAGTCTATGTAAATAGCAGCGGCACCAAAATCATTCTGGACGATGCCGTAATCAGTATCGCAGGTACCTCCAACAGCCTCCCTTCCCAGTTTCCGATCTGGCTGCCGGCGGGAGCCCATACGTTTACCCTGCAAACGGATGATTACGGGGTGGACTACCGCTGGACCATGAACGTTTCGGTCATTGAATTCAATGTGGTGCCCTGATCCGGGATTTTGAATCATCACTGCCTGGCTCAGGGAGCCAGGCAAATCTGGTTACCATCCCGGCTGGCAGCGGAGATTTTCCCGAAAATCTCCTTATAATATCCATGAAAGGGCGCTGAAACTTCCAGTTTGAAGGCTTCCTGGCCATAGTAGCGGATAAAATTGGCACAAATGTACCTGCCGCCGCCACTGTGGCGATCCCGTCCTGTGCCTCCTCCAATCATCAGATAACCACCTTCCAGGTGAATGAACTGAGACTCAAACTGAGTCTCATGGGAATAATGCCAGTGCTGGCTACGCAAAATCTCCCAATCCAGCAGCGGGAAAATCAGGCCATGGTCCATGCCCGGGATTTCCTGCAGCAGTACCCTGCGGATGCTTTCCTGGTCCTGAAGGGACATTTTTCCCAGACGGGGGCCGGCAAAGTACAGGGAATTCAGGGGCTGGAGCTGACCAGTATCATGGTCGCGGTCCAGAAATTCGATCCCGGCCGGCCTCAATCTGAAAAAGGGGTATTCTGCCTCGCTCAATGGCTGGATGCCCGTATCAAAATTCAGGTGACTCAGCTGCCTGATCAGGTGCAGGTGAGCAGGCACCTGAGGGTGAAGGCCTTCCAGGGATGGATTGAGCTCAACGATGGCCTGCATCAATTCAAGCACGATCTCAAGGTTTTGAATAATGGGAAAAGGCCGTAAAAAAACCTGTTGAAAGGTGTAAGGCACTTCAAGCAGTGTATCCTTGCGGGGCACGACCCGGGTCACCTGACCAGGATAAAGTTTGAGGGTGGTTTGGGAGTCAACCTCCCAGGATTTGAGCACCATGGACGACGGTTTGGAGGGTATAAAGCAATACGAAGAAAAGAGGTTCTGAATTTTTAGTCAACTAATTATTAATAAACCGGATAAATAATGTGGGGAAAAAGATGTAAATTGTAGCATTAATGGTAGTTTTGAATGTTCAGGGAATGTCATGCCCTGAATGAATTTTTTGCGGCAGCCAGCTTTAATCAAGATCTAATTGCTACTGAAGGCAGGATGGACTCATTAGAGACATTTGTGCGAACATAAATCTGTGGGAAAACAAATATGCCAATTCGGGAAGAAATATCGCTTAGTCAAAAATTTCGATTGCGCGAATTATCTTTTGTACTGATTTTCCTGGTATTTCTGACAGCATTACTCGCCCTCATTGGCTGGCAGTTTCATATTGAGGGATTTAAGCGTCCTTTTGCCTCCAAGGTCGCCATGAACCCACTTACCGCCCTGACCTTCTTGCTGGAAGTAAGCGCCTTTGTCCTCCTTTCCCGCAAACAGAGACCCGTCTGGCAAAATAATTTGGGTAAAGGACTGGTGGCCACGGTTTTTCTTTTTGCAATTCTGGCTATTTCAGGCGCAATCTGGCCCTCCATTTTTCAGGTGGACCGGGTACTTTTTCACGGGGAACTGGAAATGGATGATTTTGAGGTCAATTCATCCAACGGCATGGCCATCAATACCTCCCTTGGATTTATTATAGCCGGGATTTCTGTCTTATTGCTGGCCCGTCAGGAAGACCGCGGGGCTAAAATCGCCCATTTACTGGCCCTGTTCAATCTGATGGCGGGGATTTTGACCTTTATGGGTTACTTTTACCACGTTCCCGAATTCGGCAAAATACTGAATTATCTCCCCATGGGCGTGCATACCGCGATTTGCTTCGTGCTGATTTCATTGGCCATTTTCTTCAATTCCAGTGAAAAAGGTTTTTCCAAAGAGTTTTGGGATCGAAGGTCGGGAGGACAGGCTGGACGGGTGCTTTTTCCCCTGGCCCTGATCATTCCCCTGGTGGCGGGTAAAATCAGGCTGATGATGCTTGACAGTGGGAATATTTCGGGGGAAACTGGCACCCTCATGCTGGTTTGGTTTATCATATTTGTCTTCCTGGGGTTGATGATTTACATGGTTATCCAGCTCAACCACAAGGAAATTCTTCGGGAAAAGTCTGATTCACGGTTCAGGGCTCTGGTGAAGTCCGCGCCCGACGCCATGGTCATGGTGGGGCAGAACGGAATCATACAGATGGCCAACCTCAGGGCGGAGGACCTCTTTGGCTACACCAAGGAGGAGATGCTGGGGGAAAAACTGGAAGTTTTGCTGCCCGAAAGGTTCCAGAGTCTTCACTCCATGCACCGGATTGGCTTTTTTGCCGATCCTCAGATGCGGGCCATGGGCACGGGCCTTGAATTATTGGGTAAGAGAAAGGATGGCCATGAGTTCCCGGTGGAGGTCAGCCTCAGTCCCCTTGAAACGGAGAGTGGAATATTGGTTTCGGCTGCAATCCGCGACATTACTGAGCGGAAAGAGGCGGAAGCCCTGCTTTCACATTTCAATGATGAACTTTCCCGCCAGGTGGAGCAAAAAACCAGCCAACTGGAAGAAACCACTTCCCAGTTGAGGCGCCTTTCGGCCCGCACCAACTCAGTGGTTGAAGAAGAACGCAAGTCCATGGCCCGTGACATCCATGACAGCCTGGGGCAGATGCTGGTTGGGTTGCGTATGGACGTGGTTTGGCTGCGCAAAAAGGTGGGAGAAAAGGGCACCACCATTGATTTGCGTTTTGAGAGGACCCTCGATCTGCTCAATGAAACCCGTGATGCAGTGCGCAGGATTTCCAAAAATCTGCATCCTGTCCTCCTGCAGGATCTGGGGCTGGTGGCCGCCATCAAATATCAATGTACTGAATTTGAAAACAGTTCAGGGATCAAAACCGTTTTCAAGGCAGAAACAGGAGAGAATTTCCAGGAGGAATGGATCAGCAAAGTTGGGATTGGCTTTTACCGTGTATTTCAGGAATCACTTTCCAATGTGGCCCGGCATGCAGATGCCACGGAAATAAAGGTGAATCTGCGACTGGATGGAAAAATACTCAGCCTGAGTATCACAGATAATGGAAAGGGATTTGTTTGGGAGGAAACAGGTAAAAGGAAAACCCTGGGCTTGCTCAGCATGCGCGAAAGGGCCCTGGCCATGAATGGAAATTTTGAATTGAACAGCCAACCCGGAAAGGGAACCACCATATCATTAAAAGTACCTGTAATAACTGATTGATTGAATTATGCTTCGCTTTCTTATCATTGACGATCATGCCGTTACCCGACGTGGAATAAAGGAAATCCTGCTGGATGCCTACCCCCAGGCCGAGATCAGGGGGCTGGCCAATGCAGAGGAACTGATGAAAAATGTCGTTGTGGGAAACTGGAATATGGTGATCTGCGATATCACCATGCCAGGCCGCAGCGGCCTGGAAGTATTGGCCGAATTGAACCGTGAATTCCCCAAGCTTCCCGTTCTGATTCTCAGCATGCATACAGAAGAGGAATATGCCCTGCGGGTGATCAAGGCAGGTGGGGCTGGTTTCCTGAACAAGGATGAGGCCATTGAGGACGAATTGATCAAGGCAGTGGATATGATCCTGGCCGGGCGCAAATACATCACTGCTTCCCTGGCTGAGCGTCTGGCCATGGAACTATCCTTTGAGCTGGAAAAAGAGCCCCACGAGCGGCTTTCCAACCGTGAACTGGAAGTGTTTCTGCTCCTGGCCCAGGGAAAACCCACCCGGGATATTGCAGAGCAATTATCCCTCAGCATCAATACCATCGGGACCTTCAGAAGAAGGTTGCTGGAAAAAATGGGTATGAAAACCAATGCCGAACTGGTGGCGTATGCCATCAGGAATAATATGATCTGACAGGGTAACGGGGTCTTGTTGTCACGGATTTTGTGACAGCCTGTCACATGCCTCATCACCCAAAACGGGTGCGATCTGCTATTTTTCAAATGCACGGTATTTTCCAACTTGCAGGAGTAGATTTTATCTCTCCTGAATCGTAAAATAATCGTGTTGTGGATTCCCCGGATAGTCATAATGAACGTGAAAAATTAACTGTTTTAGTCGTGGATGACTCAAGGGTGGTCCTGGAAAGACTGGTGGCTTCCCTGGAAGAATTGCCGGTCGTGGAGGAAGTGCTGATTGCCATGACCAGCCAGGCGGGCAGAGAAATCCTGAAACAAAAGAAAGCAGATGTTGCCCTGATTGATGTGGCTGTGCTGGACACCCATCTGCCCGATGAAAGCGGAATTTCTCTTCTGAACTTCATCAAAGAGATTCATTATCCCCTCAAATCCATCATCATGATGACCTCTGAACCCACAGAGGAAGAGAAGAATATCTGCCTCTCCCTCGGGGCCAGTTATTTCCTCAACAAATTCAGCGAATTTGAAAAAATACCCGAAATCGTGGAAAGCATTGCCCAATGACCCCATGCTCTGGGTCAGGTTGGTTTTCCCTGCCCTGAGGCGACGCCTCAGGCATTCCATTCCAAAGTTGTGATCTCAGATATTTTCGTATTTCGAAATACTCAATAAGTAGGTATTTTCGCAATTGGCTGTAATCCGGATCGTGACAGAGTAGTCATGCGAGGTGACGTAAATCAGGCGGGAAACGCTATTTTTTAGGAACGTCCCGCTCCCGAATTTTGGATTGAACAATAAACCTCTGATTGCTCACCCCGCAATTAATTCAAATGTATGAAAAAGTTACCGTCAAATAATTCGAAAGGGAAATCTGAAAATTCCAATGGATCGTTCCCACCTCCCGAAGACTTTTATGTAATCGGCATAGGCGCCAGTGCAGGTGGTCTCGAAGCACTCAAGGAGTTTTTCGACAATGTTCCCCCTCATATCCATCACAGTTTCGTAATCATTCAGCACCTTTCGCCAGACTACAAATCTCTGATGACCGAGTTGCTGGCCAAAAATACGAAGCTCCCTATCCATGAGGTTTCCAATGAAATGCAGATTCAACCGGGCAGCATATATCTGATCCCGGCCAAAAAGAATATGACCATCCAGAACAAAACCCTGTATCTGGTGGATAAACCGGCTGGTCATGACCTGAATCTGCCCATTGATATTTTCTTCAACTCCCTGGCCGAAGACCAGGGCCCCAAAGCGATTGGGGTAATCCTGACCGGCACGGGCTCGGACGGTACCCGCGGCCTGCTGGCCATCAAGGAAGCGGGCGGCATGGCCATGGTGCAAAATCCGGAAACAGCCAAATTCAACGGCATGCCCCGCAGCGCCATCTCTACTGGCCTGATCGATTATGTGCTGGCCATTGACCAGATGCCCGGCGAGATCCTCAATTACATTTCCTACCCCTCTCTGGAACATTCCCAGTTTGATAAAATGCTCATGCGGGAGGAAGATGTGGTGATGAAAATTCTGATTCACCTCAAAAATTTCACCAACATCGACTTTACCAGCTACAAAAGGCCCACCCTGATCCGCAGGATTTCCAGGCGCATGACGGTCAATAACTGCAGCAATGCCGACGAGTATCTCAAATTCCTGACCGAACATGCCTCAGAAATTCAGATTCTCTACAAAGAATTCCTGATCGGGGTGACCCGTTTTTTCCGCGACACTAAGGCCTTTGATTTGCTGGCGGAAAAGGTTATTCCCGATATCCTGGAGAATGCCAAAGAAAAACAGCCCATCAAGGTCTGGAGCGTGGGCTGTTGCACGGGAGAGGAAGCCTATTCCATCGCCATTCTCTTCAAGGAAGCCATGGAAATCATGCAGAGGCATGTGGAAATCAAAATCTTTGCCACTGATCTCGACCGGGAATCCATCGACAAAGCAGGCAAAGGACTTTATGAGGAAAGCAGTGTGGGCGATATTACCTCCACCCGGCTGCGCAAGTACTTTGTCAAAAAAGGCAATTCCTACCAGATCATCCAGGAGATCAGGCGCATGATCATTTTCTCCCACCACAATGTGCTGCAGGATCCGCCCTTCAATAAAATGGATCTGATCTGCACCCGCAATCTCATGATCTATCTGCAGCCCGACATGCAGTCGCGCATGCTCACCACCCTGCATTATGCACTCAATTTTGGGGGATACCTCTGCCTGGGGCCCAGCGAAACTGTGGGCGATTTCAAAAATGTATTTGAGGAAATTGACCGTCGCTGGAAAATTTACCGCAACAAGGAAGTGGCCCGCACCATTAATTTTGATGCCTTCAAAAACTCCACCCACCGCAACTCTCTCATCTCCAACGGTTTAGTCCGCGGAGGGCTGGCCCGGCACAATACCCGCGAAAATAAGCTGGCTGAAGTACTCAACGATGCCCTGACCGAGGAACTGGGTTGCGCCAGTGTCTATACAGACGAGCACCTCAATATCCTGCACGCCAACGGGAATCTGAATAAATACATTACCCTGCCCGAAAAAGGATTCAGCGTGAATCTCCAGAAAATGCTGCCCGACAGCATGGTCATTGCCATCAACACCGCCATTCGCAAATCCGTCAAGGAAAAGCTGGATTCTGTTTATAAAGGAGTCAGGCTGCGCGAGGAGAATAACATCCGCAAAGTGGTGGTTCTGGTTAAGCCCTTCTTCATGGATAAGCTGGATTCGAAAAAATATTACCTGATCATCTTCTTTGAGCATAGTCTGGAGGAGCTGGCCAATAAAAAGGTAAGGGACTTTACCACCAGTACCAAAGACAGTGCCCTTATCACAGATCTGGAGCAGGAACTCAAGGAAACCAAGGAAAACCTGCAGCTGACCATTGAGGAACTCGAAACCAGCAACGAGGAAATGCAGGCCACCAACGAAGAGTTGCTGGCCGCCAATGAGGAGTTGCAGAGTACCAACGAGGAATTGCAGAGTGTAAATGAAGAATTACACACCGTCAACGCCGAGCACCAACTGAAGATTCAGGAGCTGGCCCAGGTCAATGGCGACATGGACAACTTCCTCAAAAGCACGGAGATAGGCACCATCTTCCTGGATAAAAACCTGCGCATCCGTACCTTTACCCCCGCCATCAAAGACCAGTTCAACCTGTTGGTCACTGACGTGGGCCGCCCCATCAGCAACTTTACCAATAATCTGGGCAACATCAATATCGTGGAGGATGCGGAAAAAGTACTGTCATCGGGTACCCAGGTCGAGAAGGAGGTCAAGGGTGGTTCCAAATGGTACCTGATGCGCCTGCTGCCCTACAAAAACGAAACCGGCCAAATCGAGGGCGTGGTGCTCACCTTCGTGGAAATTACCAGCCTGGTGGTGATCAAAAAAGCCCTGGCCGAAAGCCAGCGCTCCTTTGATTCCTTCATGGAGCACTCGCCCATGCTTACCTGGATCAAAAACAAGCGGGGTGAATTTATCTACATCAACAAAGCCTTTGAAGAGCATTTCAATATCCGTCGGCAGGACCTGGTGGGAAAACCCGCTTCAGCCGTCTATCCTGTGACTCTGAGCGAGGAACTGAAAGGCAGTCTGGAAGAATTATTCCTCAAGAAAGAGGCCAACGTGAGCATCGAGAAGCGGGTGCACGGAGACGAAACCTTTGTGTATCGCACGGTTCGTTTCCCCTTCGTGGGCCTTAACGACCGCCATTATGTAGGCGGGATCAGTCAGAATATCACCGAGCAGATCAAAGTGGCGGAAGAATTGCACCTGAGCGAAGCCCGCAGCAAGGCCATGCTCAAAGCGGTGCCGGATATGATCATCCGTGTCAATAACGAAGGCCGGGTTCTCGACATCGAAACCCACGGCATCCGTGGAGGTGTTACGGTGAAGGAAAAGGAAATTCCCAACCGCCTGATCTGGGAAATCTTTCCCCAGCAGGTCGGAATCCTTTACAAAAAATACCTGGAGGAAGCACTGAAGGTGAATAAATTCCTGGGATTTGAGTACGAGATCAAAAAGGGAAGGGGATTTGAGAACTACGAAGTAAGGGTGGTCAAAAGCAATTCGAAAGAAGCCATTTACATCATCCGCGATATCACTGATTCCAAAAACAACCGGGCTTCCATCATCAATGCCCTCATAGAGGGAGAGGAGAAGGAGCGGAAACGCATTGCCCAGGAGCTCCACGACGGGCTCGGACAGATCATCTCGGCCCTCAAAATGCAGGTGCGCATGGCCCAGGAACTAAATGAGGATCATTCATCCTACCTGGAAAAACCCATGGCCCTGATCGAGGATGCCATCCAGGAATACCGGGCCATCTCTCACAACCTGCTTCCACCCATGCTGGAAGATTCTGATTTGCCTGGCATACTGACCGGCCTTTGCGACAGCTTCAACTCGGGCGGCAAGCACATCATCTCTTTTCGCAACGAGAATTTCAAAGGCAAGCCCGACAAATTACTCATCCGTGAACTGTATCGCATCGCCCAGGAACTGGTTTCCAACGCGGTAAAGCACTCAGGATGCAGTCAGATTCGCATGAATCTAAAAGAAAAAGCGGGCATGATCCACATCACCGTGGAGGACGATGGTAAGGGATTCGACCTGGAAAAATCACGCAAAAACTCTTTTGGAATTGGCCTGAAAAACCTGTTTACCCGGGCCGAATTACTGGGAGGTGAGTTGCTGGTGGATTCTGTGATTGGCAGGGGCACCACTGCCCGGGTAAGTGTATTCAGCCACTGAGGCAAACTTTCGAACGTAAAAAAACATTTTTGAGGCCTTCAGAAATCCCCCAACCATTTTTCTGAGATCAGCTCAACTGAATAATCATGCAACGTTCAATCAGATTTTTAATCATAGATGATCAAAAAATAATCAGGGAAAGCCTGGAGATGAAGTTGAGGCATTTGTATGCTGATGCCTTCATTGCCGAAAGTTCTTCGGGAAAGAATGGCCCTGATCTTATCCTGGCGCATCAACCCGATATCATATTTATGGATATCAGTATGCCCGACCTGGACGGAATAGCTGCCACCAGGCAAATCAGGGAAGTTTTCCCCGAACAGAAGATCATTGGCTTTTCCATGAATGACAATGACGAAACCCTGAATCGAATGATGAAGGCCGGGGCCATTGGTTATCTCCTTAAAACAGATGATCTCGAAGATTACCGCATATGCATCGAAAACGCACTTGAGGGAAATACTTTTATCAGTAAAAATATCATCAAATAGGACTGAGGTAAAACCCGCACGGCCAGTAACCGGATGGTTTGTGCCGGGTTTTGCCGGCAGTCTTTGCACCCAGGCCATTAATTGAAAACAAACTTAAAAACATTGCAAAATGAATCACATTGGAGAAGAAATCAGGCTGAGAGCCCGCAATCTGCGCCTCGGCCCCACAGAATTGGCAGGGAAGATCAATACCTCCAAGCAGAATGTGTATTGCATCTACAAACGGGATTCATTGGATACCAAATTGCTCAAACGCATCAGCATGGCCCTGGAGTTCGATTTTTTTGAAATGCTCTCCGTGGATCTGGTGGGGCGGGAGAAAGTGGAAGCTGCTCAAAAGGAACTTTACCACCTGAGGCTGGAGGTGGAGCAGTTGCAAAGCGAAATTGCCTATCTGAAGAAAATAAACGAATTGCAGGGCAGGCTGATCGGTGAATAATCACGGCAGCCCGGTCACGCCTGTCCCTGCGTTTTTTTTTACCCCCCAGACCTTGGCAAATTGCATCTCCGCCGGGACCAGCATAGAAACTACTATTTTATACCATGGCGTCAACTTAAGGGTAATAAAGCTGTTCCATATCATCCTGAATTATAGTTCCCTGACAGTATCTTTTTTCGGGCCAAAGGCCAGAAAAAGATGACGCCCTTGGGGTCCGTCATTTTTGGATTTAACGATTATTCCCATTTCACGACCCCTGCTCCCGGGTAGCCACCCTGTGAAAGGATCGGTCTTCCTCCCTTCTCTTTAGCTATAAATCTCCCTTCCCTTAAAAATTTTAATAAAAAATTCTGGCGTTGGTAAAAGCTATAAAATACAATTGTATTTTTGCATTCCTCCACAACCCTCAAGAGACAGGAATTACAGATTTTCAATTTTTTATCACCCTCAGGAAACCGAACGTCAGACAAATTTTCAAGGAAAATACACCTGGATTAATACCCGGGGCCTGAATTCTTAACCAAAAAGGATGGTTCATTCATTCAAATGAATGGCATCCGCGCATGAAAGCTATGATGAATCTGGATTTGACCGGAAAAAATGCCCTGGTCTGCGGGAGCAGTCAGGGAATAGGCAAGGCAGTCGCCTTGCAACTGGCTGAACTCGGGGCAAGCCTTACCCTGGCTGCCCGCAGCGCCGGTTTATTGCAGGAACTTTGTTCCCGGCTCGATACCTCCCGGGGGCAGCGGCACCAGTATCTCCAGGTCGATTTCAACGATAGTGAGAATCTGAAAGCACAGATTGGCGCCTTGACCGCGCGGCAACCCATCCACATCCTCATCAATAATACAGGCGGCCCCAAAGGGGGCGGTATTCTGGAGGCCGAAGAATCTGAATTTGTGCAGGCCTTTCACAACCACCTGATTTGCAACCAGATTCTGGCCAAAGCGGTGATCGAAGGGATGAAGACCGAGGGGTTTGGCCGTATCGTCAACATCATTTCCACCTCAGTCAGGCAGCCCCTCGACGGGCTGGGCGTCTCAAATACCATCCGCGGAGCGGTGGCCAACTGGGCCAAAACCATGGCCAATGAATACGGCAGTTATGGCATAACGGTCAATAATGTGCTGCCCGGGGCCACCCGCACCGGGCGACTGGACCAACTCATTGAAAACCGGGCCCGGGTGGCGGGAGTAAGTGCAGGGGAAATCTCTACCCGCATGAAAAAAGACATTCCTGCCGGACGTTTTGGCGAACCTGCTGAAATCGCCTCCGCAGTGGCCTTCCTCAGTTCTCCCGCCGCCTCCTATATCAACGGGGTCAACCTCACGGTGGACGGGGGGCGTACCAAATCCCTTTAAAAATTTCAGGAGGGCAGACATGAACAAATCATACCCACTGGGGAAATTGCTGCAACACATCGGCCTGACCGCCCCCCGGGAGGTGGCGGAAATGCAGGTGGAGGGTGTTTCCTTTCTCCCGGCTGAGATTACCCCGCAAACCCTGGCCGTGGGTATCCGCGACTGGCACGGCGATTACCACGATAAAGTACTGCAAAGCCCGGCCCGGCTCCTGATTCTCGACCGTCCGGCCGAAGCGGGAGAAAAGATCATTTTCCAGGTGGAAAATGCGGCCATCGCCCTTTCCCGCCTGGCGGCGGAATTTGCCGGGCGGCCCGCCGACCAGTTTCCCGTGATCGGGATCACAGGCACCAATGGCAAAACCACCATCACCACCCAGATCGAATCGGCCCTGACCACCCGGGGCTGGAAAATCGGCCGCATGGGTACCCTGGGGGCCACCATCGCTGGCCAGACTGTGCCCCTTACCCGCACCACCCCCAATCCGCCCGAACTGTATGCCCTGTTTGGCCAAATGGCGGATCAGGGTTGTAACCTGGCCGTGATGGAAGTGGGCAGTTTTGGCCTGCGGGCCCACCGGGTGGACGATGTGGGCTTTCATACCGGGGTATTTACCAACCTCACCCGCGACCACCTCGATGTACACGGCACCATGGAGGTCTATGCCGCGGCCAAAGCCCGCCTGTTTGAGTGCCTGCGCCCGGAGGGCGGCTTTCCCCGGGCCCTCCTTTGTGCGGATAATCCCTGGTGGCCGCAAATGAATCCCCCTGCTGACCGCTGGACCTACGGTTTTGACTCAAAGGCCGACCTGCGGCTGAGCGATGCCCGCCTGAGCCTGCAGCAATCCAGCGCCTGGCTCAATACGCCCCTGGGTTCGGCCCGCATACAATGCCATTTGCCCGGAAAGTACAACCTGCAGAATACCACCGCCGCGATTGGTATCCTGCTTACCCTGGGTTTTGCCCTGGAAGAAGCCATTTCCCTGATCGAAACTGCGGCCCTGCCTCCCGGCCGTACCGAATTTATCCCCAACGACCGCGGCCTGAATCTGGTGGTGGATTATGCCCACAATCCCGACGGCCTTGCCTCCGTCTTGCAAACCCTGCGCCCCCATACCCCGGGCAAATTGTGGGTGCTGTTTGGCTGTGGCGGCTTCCGTGATCAGGGCAAGCGGGCCCAAATGGGCGAAAGCGCCGACACCTTTGCCGATCAGGTGGTGCTCACCAGCGACAACTCCCGCAATGAGTCTCCCCGCGACATCATCCGGGCCATCCAGACCGGCATGAGGCGGCCGCCTGCCCACATCGACTACGACCGCGCCGCGGCCATAGCCTGGGTACTCGGACAGGCCCGGGAGGGCGATACCATCCTCTTTGCCGGCATGGGCCACGAGCGCTCCCAGATCATGGGCGATCAGGAGGTTCACTTCAATGAATTACAAATCATCCAAAAAATATTAAAGCAACTTTATGACAACTCTGAATGTACTTGAACGACCGGTCGTAACCCAACTCAGCCTGGCCGGGTCCTTTACCCGGGTGGAGGGCCTGGGGGCCGATCTGCCCATTGTACTCACCGCCAAGGCCGAAGCGGGCGGCAGTTACCGCCGCGAACGTTACCGCCTGCAGCAGCAAACCATCCGTGAAGGAGGCGTATTCAAGGAAATGCGTCAGTCCCTGCCCGGATTCATCCGTTTCGGACGCCTGTCCGCACTTTTGCGGGGAGACGATTCCCATCCCCTCAACCAGACCGGCATTGAGCCTTACGATTTTATTTGCCGCGGTCGCCAGGGCCTGTTTGTCTTTCACGACGATACCCGCCTGCGTCTGGTCAACCTCGAAACGGGGGCCCTGGAGCAAACCCTGACCCATGCCTTCCACAAGGGCCGCAAAATCGAATTATATAATGTGCATACGGTGCAGTATCATCCCGCCCGACCCGATCATGTCCTGATATCTTTGACGGGCCTGGACCGGGTGATCGAGATGAATATCCAAACCCTGGAAGTGACCTGGGAGTGGTGTCCCTGGCACCACGGCATGCACACCAACGGCCACGGCCTGACCATCGTGGACCGGGGCGACGAAATCCCAGCCTTTCCCAAAGGCACCCGGGTGGAATACCTCACGCCTGAGGAAGCCGAAAAGCGGGTCAATGCCAACCATCTGCCCGAAAGGGGAGAGGCCTGGATTCACCAGGTGGACCTGAGCGGCCTGCCCGCCCGGCTGGGATTGCAAAAATGGGAGCGGGTCAAGCTCATCAATTCGGCCTATTATGCAGAGGGAGGCCAAAAGATCATGATTACTTTCTGGCAGACGGGCGAAGCGGTTTGCGTGGACCGCAGCACGGGCCAGGCCACTTTTGTGGCTCAGGACCTGGGTGGCTGTCCCCACAGCCTGATTTCGGTGGGGGAGGGCTATTTCCTTACCGATACCAGCGCGGGCAAAGTGATCCGCTATAATACCCGGCTTCAACCCACCTTCGAGATCGACTTTACCCAATGTCCCCTGCCGCCCGGGGCCGAGGCAGATTCTCCCGAATGGGTACAAAACACCCATCCCATTTCGCCCGAATTGCTGGCCACCATTGATTTTCGCCGTACGCGGGTGGTGGTGTGGAATTTCCGGGAGCGACTCTATACGGAGTATCCCGTTTCCGACGAATGGGTCTTGCAGTCCCTCAAGCGGATCGATGCTTCGGGATTGGAGTATCTGGGGTTGTAGGGTGTGCAGGTAAAGGGGAGGAGGAGTTGTTTCAGGCTGTTGGTTTTGGGGGAATTCGAATAAATTTTCCCTATATTTAATTACATCCAAAGCCACACACCATGAAAAAGCAATTCCTTTTCTTCCTTACCCTGATCCTCATGACCACTCACCTTGCCGCCCAGTTTCCTGAAAATGTCCATGCCATAGAGGCCGTACCCAACCAAATCACAGAGTACCGGGGCAATCTGGCTGATGGAGCTTTGATGGATGACCTCACCTGGGCCGCCCAAAGCAGCAATGCCTGCTGGCCTGCCACCCAGAACCCCAAATTCAGGGGCAACCATGTGCTGCACGGGTTTCAGATTCCGCCCTACTCTGAGGTGACCATCACCCTCATCCCCGACGACCGGGCGGGCAATAATTTCAGTCTGTATGGCTACCAGGTGGGCCCAACCAGCTTTGTCACCCCGCCGGCCCTGGCCAGTTGCGTTTCCTGCGAGGCCGACCACCGCTGGGATTATCCCAAAGCAGGCAAAACCCAGGACCATACCCGCTCCATATTCTTCAATTCCATCAAAAACCCCTATAACATCTTCATCGGGGTGGCCGGGGAAGAAGGCTTGACCAGCGGAGGCTATGAATTGAAGATTGATCTGAAGTCGAAAGTGACGGACAATGCTCCCCAGGAAGAATTGAAAATCTATTCTGCCAAAGCCACCAAAGGGCAAACCCTGTCCTACGGAGGCGATCTGAAAGAGGGCACCGTGATCCGCGACCTGGGCTGGGCGGCCAACAGCTCGGTGGCCTGCTTTCCCGCCACCCAGAACAGCAAATTTACCGGCAACCATGTCTTCTTTGTCACCGAAATACCTGCCTATTCCAAAATGGAAATCACGGTGGCGCCCAAAGACAAAAATGCCAACCTCAGTCTCTATGCCTACCAGGACGGCACCACCAGCCAGGCCTTCCCGCCCAACCTCAATTCCTGTGTCTCCTGCGAGGCGGAGCACAAGTGGGATTATCCCAAACGCGGCAAGACCCAGGACCATACCCGCACCGTATATCTCAATGCCATTCAGCGCCCTTACCGGGTGGTGATCGGGGTGGCCGGCGCCGACGGATTGCAGGAGGGAGAATTTGTGCTGAGCATCAAGACCGAGTGAGAAATTTTCCTGCTTTCTCCCAAAAAGCACCCTGGATCTCCATTCTGAGCTATTTGTGTCCTCATTTGATTGATTTGTGTCCTTACGATTGGGCCTGGATTCCGTACTTGGCACCAGAAAATTACATTACTCAGGCGGCAGGATTTAACCCGAATCTTTCCCCGACACACAAACCTCACTCAGAAAAAAGATGGGACACGAAGACAAAACACAAGTCAAACAAAATCAAACCACCACCCCCTCCAACGGGGACAAAGATTACACCTCAGCTACCCAGACTCCCCCGGTTTTTCAACTGGAAGCCGGAGACAAAGCACCCGAGACCCCGGCCCAGACCGGCACCAAACCAGCCCCGCCCCAGTCGGCGGCTGACCTGATCAAAAGCCTCAAACCCGAAGAGTTCAAAGATCACCCCGAACTCAAACCTCAGTTGGTGCAGCTGCTCATGATGCTCCTTTCCGTGTGGCGGGCCAACTATCCCGATCACTACAAATCCCTCACCGATGAGATCATCAGGACCTACGGCGACCTGGGCAAGGAAGTGGTGGTGCGGGAAGAGCTCTTCGATAATTTCAGCCACGAGGAAGGCCTCAGCGTGGGCGACAGCAAAAGTATCTCCGGGGCCACCAAGGCCAAATGGATTGCCGACAAGGATTCCAATTCCAAACTGACCTCCTGTGTGACCATCGCCCAGAAACTGTTGGAGAAGAGCTTCCAGGAACATGCAGACGTGGAGATCAAAAAGAGCCATTCCATCGAGTGGATTCCCCCTACCTACGAAGACGACAAAAAAACTGTGAAGACCCCCGGCCGCAAGAAAAAATCGGCCTATACCAGCACCAGCTACGATTTCTATGGCGACGACAAAGCCAAAGAAACCGGCTCCTGGATGGATCCCTCCAACATCGAAACTGGCGGCCGCCCCCAGATGGGCGACATGTACCTGCTCAAATCCATCACCGGCGATAATAAAGGCAACCTCAGCCACATCGGCTACGTGAAATTTATCGAAACCACCAGCAACGACAACTTTGAGATCTGGCACACCTTCGACGGCGGACAGCCGGTCGGCGAGAAGCTCGGCACCCACAACCCCGACGGCAGCCGCACCAATATCCGGGTCTTCGACAAAAAGAAAAGGACCCTCAAGGTCGATTACGCCAAGTACCGCGAGCTCAAGGGCCTGCCCCCCCTCACCGAAGCCGAAATCGAGGAACGCAAAAAATCTGGCGCCGACAAAGTCAACCAGGACGGGGAGGAAAAGGCCCTTTATGGCTGGATCGACATCGGCAAACTGATCAAACCCACCGAGGAATCGAAATAGGGAACCGCTAAAAACTTCGCATCTCTGCGTTGGACCTGGCTCAATAGACAATTGACAAAGAACAATTATCAATTAACAAACTGCGCTTTTTTCACCTGCGCCCGCCTTGATCTTCTTTGTTTTTAGAGGTCCCCAATAGTAATTCTTCATTCTGCATGCCCCCTTGCCTTGCCGGCAAGGGGATTTTGGGTATGTCATTGGTCATGGGGTTTACCGGGTAGAGTATTCGGCCACCCTCAACTCCTTGCCTTCCCCTTTCAGCAGGCGGGCCTGCAGGTCGTTGATCTTGCGGAGGTAGGCAACCTCTGCTTTCAACTGGCTAATTTCCTCTTTTAGTTTTTCTGCTTTGGACTCCTTGGCCGGTTTGCGGGAGTAGAGGGCAAAGAAGTCGTAGTCGAGGGCCTGACTGAGGCGTAGCAAGAGCTCAGTGTCGAGAGATTGCCGCTTGAAGATGCCATAGATATTCTGTTTGGAGGTGTTGATCTGCTCTCCAAGTTGGGTGGGGCCCAGGCGTATTTCCCGGGCCCGTTGTTTGATCTTTTCGCCGAGGTGCATTTTGTGGGGGAGATTGTAGATGGTTAGATGATAGTTTTTAGATGTTGGTGGTTGTTGGGTTGGTTATTCGTTGTGTTGCCCTGGCCGTTCGGGCCTTCTTTTTTAGAAAAAGAAGCAAAAAGCGCCAAAACCTAAACCCTGCCCCTACGCGCCACAAGGCCAGCACACAAGGCCCCAAGCCACCCTCCCGATAAGTAACGCATGTGCGTCAACTTAATTATACAACTTGCTGTTTATCAACAAATTGATATTTATTTATTGATTTTGGGGTAAGGGTGAGAGTAAATAAAATAGGGGTTCCCTATTCTTCCCACTTTACCACAAATGAAGATGAATAAAAGCAACCCCTTTGAATCACTTAATTTAATCGAGGAAACTCTCAGAAAAAAGATTTCTGAATTAAATGTTGATAATTTGGCCCGGTCAAAGGACATTGCCTGGGCACCCAGGACACCCAAAAAAGTGTATGCCTCGGCCTTATTGTTCGCTTTATTTCGGAGTTTAACCCGATCGCAGTATGGCGGATCCTTGCTCAGTTATGCAAGCACTATTGCATTGGACAATTTAGCCCAGCCCCACTCAAAAAATTTCCTTTCGCGGGAATCCGTTCGCAAGCGATTGAATAAAAGTTTTGTAAAACTCCTTCTGGAATTGGTTAAAGTCTTAATTGGGTCAAAAATGAAAGATTTTACCCAGAAGCTGACTTCTGGAAGCAAGGCATAAAGTAGTCTCTTTGATCATTTTAACTGTATTTATTTGCAGGACAGCACCTGCATAGGACTGGATGACAAACTGTTTGAGTTCTTCAAGGGAAATTACAGCAGAGGGGAGAGGAAATCAGTGGCAAAAATAGATTTGATCTTCGAACTAAATTCCTCTACCTGCAAAAAACTTGATCTGAAGGGCTACAACGAAAATGACCAAAGTGCTGCCATGGAGATTATCCCCTTGCTGCAACCCGGAAATTTGGTAATCAGGGATTTAGGATATTTCACCCTGGGTGGTTTGGAGGCAATTCAAAAAGCTGGAGCACATTTTCTCAGCAGATATCGTTACGGAACCGACTGCCTGAACCCGAAAACGGGCAAGAAAATTCAGCTTGCCCACCTTCTGAAAAAGAAGAAAGTATTGGACATGGAAATTTTGCTTGGGGCCAAGAAAAAATTAAAATGCAGATTAATCGCAATTCCATTACCAGATTCAGTTGCGGAAGAAAAGCGCAGAAAGGCAAAAAATGACCGGCACGCTTCAGCAAATCATAGTGAGGATTATCTATCGGTGTTAGGCTGGAAGATATTCGTTACCTCGGTTGGGAAGGATGTTTGGGACATTGGGCAGGCAAAACTGGCCTATCAGGCAAGGTGGCAAATTGAAATCATTTTCAAATCCTGGAAAAGCCATTTAAATCTTGAGAATCTCAATAATCAAGGCCAAAAGTGTCCGGAAGCAGTAAAATCAAAGTTTTGGGCAGCCCTGATATTTATCTTGCTATTTGTATTCAAATTCTATCAGGAAATCAGGTGGCACGGTTTCGAGAAAACAGGGAAGCACCTCAGTATCATAAAACTGACTCAATTCCTTTCTTTGAATCTGGAAACAGTTCTGAAATTTCTCTCAAATCCAAAATTACCAGACCTGATAGCCTATTGCTGTCCTTATGAAAAAAGGCTTAATAGGCTGAATCTAACCCAGAAATTCTTAGGACAGGGACTAAACTCAACGTTAAGTTGACGCCTATGCGAATGCTTTCGGGATTGCGTGGGTTGGGGTGGCAATTCCGACAGCAATAGGGATCGCCAAGCTGAACGGTTTAATTGCATTTTAGCTTTGCGTACCGAACGCTTTCGGTATTTGCTCTCTTCAACCCACGAAACGCAGAAAACACCCCCTTTGCGATCCCGGATAGCTATCGGGATTGCGTGACCCCTAAACCCTTAAGTTGACGCCTACGCGAATGTTTTCGGGGGCTGATTGCTTGAAATCCGCTTTTGGGGAAGGCTTGCAGCTCGAAGGTAAAGAGTATGGCTTCTTTCTTTTCCACCCCCCATGCAACCTTTTCCCTCATCCAGGTATCTTCTCCTCAAATAACCAAATTGCCACTTTAATTCATTATCTTTACCTTCATTTTACCCCATGAAACTCTCCAAATCAATACTCGCCGCCCTTGCTGTCGGACTCACCCTGGGTTCAGCCACCACCTCCTGCCAGAAAATGGACCTCAAAAAAGAATTTGGACAGCACCAATGCACCTCAGAATGTGGTGAAAACTGCCCCAATTCTGAGCCCGGTCCCCCACCTCCCATCGACAACTGCCCCGCCTGCGGAATGGGTTGAGTTGTAAGCTTTGAGCTTCGAGCTTCGAGTAGCAAGAGAAGTGTTCCGGGTTGCAAGCCAAAACTCATGCCAAAGGCACCTCTATGTGGGAACTAACCACTCAGAACTCAGAACTCAGAACTAACAACTACTAACCACCAACCAACCCAATGATTTATTCCTCCCTCGCCCTCAACCTGGACGTGCCTCTGTTGCAGGCGGCGCTGCCCCTGTTGGAGGCCGAAAAAGTGGAGGCCATAGAGTGGTCGTTCGACACCCTGTTCAAAGTCAGGGATATACCACCCTGGTTTGTGGAATTACTGCGTGAATTTGGCCAGGCGGGCCGCCTGGTGGGTCATGGCGTGTTTTTCTCCCTCTTTTCCGGCCGGTGGGTGCCCGAACAGGACCATTGGCTGAAACGGTTGCGGGAAATGTCGGCAGAATTTCAATTCAACCACGTGACCGAGCATTTTGGGTACATGACCGGGGTCAATTTCCACCAGGGCGCACCCATGAGCGTGCCGCTCACGCCCGAAATCATGGCCCTCGGCCAGGATCGCCTCCAACGCATCGCAGATGCGGCCCAATGTCCCGTGGGACTGGAAAACCTGGCCTTCGCCAATTCGTTGGACGAAGTGAGGCAACAGGGAGAATTTCTCAGCCGCCTGCTCGAACCAGTCAATGGGTTTATCATTCTGGATCTGCACAATCTTTGGTGCCAGTTGCACAATTTCGAACTGGATTTTGCCGATCTGATCCGCCTCTATCCCCTGGACAGGGTGCGGGAAATTCACATTTCCGGCGGCAGCTGGGAGGATAGTGGGGCTCGTCCGGGTAAAAAAATCCGCCGCGACACCCACGACCATGCCGTCCCTGAAGAGGTATTTGCCTTGCTCGAAAATACCCTGCCCCTCGTTCCCAACCTGAAATTTGTGGTGCTGGAACAAATGGGCCACAGCCTGGCTGATGCCGCTCAACAGGAAATCTTCCGTTCAGATTTCCTGCGAATGGAAAGTTTGGTGCAAAGTTCTGGTCAGAAGGAGAAAGCGGAAATTCCCGGCCTGTTTCAGCCCCCCAGGGTATCATTTCCGGAAATTCCCCTCCAAAATGAAAACCTCTTTCTGCAACAAAGAGAGTTGGCCCACATTCTGGAAACATCCACAAACCTGGACCAGGCCTTGGCGCAGTTGCAGGCTTCTGCTCTGGCCCATTCTAAATGGAAGATTGAAACCTGGGCACCTGAAATGCTGGAAACCGCCCTCCACATTGCTCAAAAGTGGAAAGATGGCTGGTAAGGCAACCGTAGAAACGAGATGATCGTTGGAAACCTGTAGGGCAAGGATACATCCTGGCCGAAAAAGGATAATCACAAAGGGGAGCATAGGGCGAAAAATGGGGCTGAAGGGGCTGAGGAAGACGCTAAGCTGGACGGTTTTTAATTGATTTTGCCTTTGCTTTCTTTGCACTCTTCAACCCACGAAACACGGAAAACAACCCCTTTGCGGCCTCTGCGTGACCCTTACCCCTCCTTTTACGCAAGATTTTGAGCCAAATACATAAGAAATATACAAACCTAAGTGCTTAAATTTACCCCGACCCTCTTGCTCCGCGAACCAAAACCCTGCACCAAATGGATTGGAAAAAAATTCCCTTCCTGCTCTTACTTGTACTCTTTACCTTGCCGGCCCGGGCCCAGGAAAAATTCTTCAATGTGGTCAGCGACACCTCGACCGGCAGCTATATCCACCTCATTCCTGTCTCAGACGGCGGATTTGGTGTTTTTTACTTTACCCTGAATCAGGAAATCCGCCTGATCAAATTTGATCCCTGCGGACACCCGGAATGGAGCAAAACCTACCTTTCCGCCCACGATAATGCCTCCCTCTCTGACTTTATCGCCCTGAAAAACGGCGGATTTGCCCTCCTGTGCCGCATCCACGATGGCGATCTGGATGTGCCACTGGTCGCACACCTCGATCCCTTGGGCGCTGTGACCTGGGCTAAAAAGTACCGCGACGACGTGTATAACCATTATCCCTATTCCCTGGGAGAGGACAGTCAGGGCAATTTGTTTGTATATGAAAATGTGCAGGCGGGTGGTTCAGGGAGTTTGTATAATGCAATTCTGAAGCTGAATTCGAATGGCAAACTGCTGAAAACCCATTTCTACAACCACGGAGGCATCTGGGGCGGCGCCATTGTCACCTCTGACGATGGATTGCTGGCCCGCACCGGCAACATTTTCATCAAAGTCGATAAAAACGGGGCCGTGGAATGGACCTCCTCCCTCCAATTGAGTACCTACTACTATTATGCCCCGGTTGAAGTGGCGGATGGGTATGTTTTTTCCGGTCAAATCACCTCTGCCGGGGTGGAATCCCTGTTCAAGCTGGATAAACAGGGAAATCTGGTTCGGGGAATTGAATTCAGTGGCGGAAATTCCTTTCCTCCTGCTCCCCTCCGCAATACTTCCAACGGCAATATCCTGACTTTCCTGCATCCCACCCAGGCTGGGAAGCCATTTACCCGACTGGTAATCCTCGACAAAAACCTGAATCTGGTTTCACAAAACGTGCTCAATCCCTCCCAGGACCTGCTGGGCGCCTTTGATGCGGTCACCGGCCCGGATGGCTATCAACTTCTGACCGGACGAATGCTCAATTCCAATAAACTCTTTGTGGCCAAAACCGGTCCCGACCTGAGCCTCGAATGTGACACCACCCTTTCCTCCTTCTCCCTCCTGCCTGACTCGGGTTCCCAGATGTTTATCTCCACCAATCATACAGAATACGCCTTCGGCACAGTCAATCACTCCCTGCCGGATGAGGCTGGATTTCCCACGGACGAGGTACTTTGTCTCTCCCCCAAAACCCTGGACCTGGGCCCCGATACCACCTTTTGTGCCAACGGATCCTTTACCCTGAGCAATCTGAGCGGCGATCCATTTGAAACCTGGTACTGGTCAACCGGGGCCAGCACCCCTTCCATTCAGGTGCAAAAGCCGGGTGATTACTGGGTAATTGCAACCTATAATTGCGGACAAAGCCTGTTGCGGGATACCATTCACCTCGACACCCTGCCCGTTCGACGGGCCCGGCTTGGTCCCGATACGGTTTATTGCAACCGCGAACCCTACGAATTACAGGCTCCGCTTTGCCCCGATTGCCAGCTCACCTGGAGCAATGGCAGTACGGAAAACAGCATTCTGATTGCCGATGAAGGCCTTTACTGGCTGGAAGTGCAAAATCCAAACGGGTGCGTTTCCCGCGACACGGTGGAGGTCAACCATAGCCGCTGCATTGAGGACCTGGCGGTCCCCAACGTGTTCTCACCCAATGGCGACGGATTCAACGACCTTTTCCAGATCACAGATCCCGGCGTCACCTCTCTCCAGACCTCCATTTTCGACCGCTGGGGCCACGAAATTTACACCACCACCGACCCGCAAATCAAATGGAAAGGCGAAGGAGTCAACGAAGGCGTTTATTTCTGGGTATTGCGCTACACCTACATCAACGGCAATGCAGGCAGCCTGCGGGGACATGTTACCTTGCTCAGGTAGGACGGTTTACTCCCGATAGCTATCGGGAGTACAGTTTACAGTTACGGTTTACGGTTCTGCGCTGACCGCTGATAGCTGACCGCTGACCGCTATCCGCTAATTGACCTGAAACATCCATTTGGACGGGAATCCTTCCTCAGATTCCAGCTTGCCGATGGGACGGAGGGATTTGATCTTCAGCAAAGCAATCAGAATTTCAGGGATAGATACAAAGTTGATGTAATTGCCGAAGCATTTGTGCAGGCCGTGGCCAAAGTAAAGATAGGTCTCGCGGGGGCGGTCGGGGTTGAATTCCTTGGGATTTTTGACCGCACGGGAATCAAACATGGCCGATTTGGTCATGACAAAGAGGGTTTTGCCCGCTTTGATCCTGCGTCTTTTGCGTCCGTCCTTGCCGCCGATAAACTGCTCTTTGGCATTATAGCGCATCACGGCGGGCGCATTGGGATAAAAGCGCATGCATTCCAGGGCAATTTTCAGCATGCGTTCCTGGTCGCCCTCGTCCGCAGCTTTGCGTGCCATTTCCATGGCTTTGGGATTTTCAAACAGGTAGCGCAGCGTGTTCACCACGGCCAGATTGGTGGGCTCAGCAAAGCCCATAAACACCCCTGAAAGATTGCCGGGGATTTCATCGTCGCCGAAGGCGGGCAGGTCGCCTCCCTGCATCACAATCAGACGCGACAACATGTCGTTGGGCAGACGGTGCCCGCTCAGGTGGGCCGATTTGCGTTCCTGAATCAGGTCATCGAGGTAGGCAACCATTTCCTTGCTGGCCGCCAGGGCCTTGTCACGGGCCGTCTGGTCGTCTTTCAGGTTAAGGAAAATATCATAAAAAATGGTGCGATTCCACCGCAATAAACTGGCCCGGTCGGGTCCCTGCACCCCAAAATAGTCACCCAGCATCAGGTAAGGAACCTGCCGCGTATAAGCATCCACCAGATCAAACTGGCCGCTGAGATTGCAGCAAATATCCGTTGCGTTTTTGCGGATAAAATCCACCACCCGCTGCACATCCTCCTTCATTACTGCCCGGCGCAGAATGCCCAGGTCCCGCTGATATTTGGGACCATTATCCATGCCCAGAATAAAGGGGCCGGTATGGCGGGAAATATTCTCCCCGTTGATCTGCTCAATGGTGAAATCCTGGTCTCTTTCCAGAATTTCGCGCACATCGCCGTTGCGCAGCACAAATACAGTCTTTCCGTTGCCAAAGGTTGGGGTAATGGCACGCAGGATAGAAAGGGCAAAATCCTGGATAAAACTCATAATTCAGGGGTTAAAGGGTGGAGGGATTAAACTGAGCTAAAAACCGCAGGGCCTGCAGGCCGGGCATGAAAAAATAGGCCCCGCCGATCACTTCCACATGGCGGCGCAGCCCTTGAATCTTGCGGCGCACCGGCTCAGCCTGGATGGTAAAATCGTGTGTGTCGTGCTTGTCGCGGCTGTCTTTGATCCCCAGAATGGGGTCTGGATCGCTGTAAAGCCCGGCAAATTTGGTGTTATTGGACCATTGGTGCTGCACAAATTCGAATTGCCGCTGGATATTGGTGTTGAAGCAAATGAATTGCAATCCCCGCAACTGACCGTCGTCCTCGGCTTTCATCAGATCCCGCGGATCAAACGATTCGGCAAAGGGAGGCCCAAAACTGCGGCCCCGGCGCAAAATGCGGTGACGATTGGAGATTTTTACCGAGCCCTTGGGCTTATTATCGGGCATGGCATCGCGGGGATTGGCCCGGCGGATGTGTGAACCCAGGGGGCAGCCAAAACCATGGGGATCTTTTTCGGCATACAGAAAATCATCTTCCTCTTTGGAGTAAGGTTTTTCTTCTGTGGGTGAAAGGGTAATGGGATGCCCGTTGGGCCAGCGGCCCACCATTTTGGAAGCGAGGAAGATGCAATCTTCCACCGTGGCGTCCGGGTTTTCATTTTTGACCGCAGAAGCGGTGGTTTCCCAAAAGCCGGGCACGTCCTGCACCAGCTGGCGAAAAACCATGTAGGAGCCGTTGCGGCCCAGATCTTTCAGGCCTGAGCCTTTTGGATCGACAGGCAGCAGATTATTTGGGTCAGAGGCAGATTTGACCAGCGGACTTTCGGGCAATTGGTTATAGCCATTTTCGTAGCCAAAGATGAATTCCCCCGCGGCCACCGTATTTTCGGCAGTGCCTTTTTTAGGCAGACCGTCGATGATGGGTTGGGCAATGCCGTCCCGAAAGCCAAAATGCTCCCGGTTGTGGGGATTGCCCTGGGTATCCAGGGTGGTGATGAGCTTGATGCCTGAAGCAGGTAACACTGCGGCATTTTCGGCCAGAATGCTGGCCAGGGTGGTTTTATCCGGGGCAAAAATCATCCAGACCAGATCAATGGCTTCATTTTTGGGACCGCCCCACTGCCAGTTTTCAGGAGCACTTTCTTCCAGATCCCCCAATACCCTCGACTTATAATCCGTGCTCATGCCCTGCACAAATTCGACTGAAAAGCCCCGTTCCAGAAACTGGCCGGCACCCAGCTTTTCCAGCCCGGAAAAGGTGAAGGCCAGATGCAGGCGCTTGTCGGCAGGTTTTACCCCGCTGTGGTTGATGTTGTCCAGCTGGCTGCGCAGCCAGGCCCGGGCCTCTTCGGGCTGGGTAATGCTGAGCATCAGGTAGGCTGCCTCTGGCATATCGCTGTGTCCGCGAATCAGTAAGCCTTGTATATCGTTGAGTTCCATGGGATTTCGGGGTAATTTGATTAAAATATCAGAGCCTGAGCAACCATTCGCGGGTCTTTTCTTCGTTGAGGTGCCCGGACAGTCCGTCGCGGATGGCGGTGTTATTATTCACATTCTTCACCGAAACGGTCTTGCGGGCGCTGTACCAGACCTGGGTCTCGATCTGTTTTTCCCGGGCCCAGGCCTTGAATTCCACCGAGTTGCGGGCGCCTTCCATGACCAGGTATTTGGTGGGCGGAAATCCTTCTGTATTCGACCAGACTCCGGTCAGGCCAATGGCAGCCCGGTCCACAAATTCGCCCAGATAACTCTCCCAGCTGCCGTCGTAATTGCTGAAAAAGAGGAGGCGTTTGCCTCCGTCAATGATGGCCCAGCGGGCAAAATGGATGGTCACAATGCCAGCCAGATTGCCCTGGTTGAAAACCAGGCGGGCCAGCAGATTGATGGCCCATAGAACAAATCGCAGGGCGATTTGCCGGGTCAGGCCGGGCTTGATGTCCACCAGGTGGGTAATCTGGTTTTGCACTTTATAGTCCTCCCGCTGGGTGAGACGTGCCACCTGGGCTACACTTTGCACCGAGGCCTTGAAATTGGCGGCATCTTTCTTTTCCAGGCTGCGCAAATGGGTCCACCAACCGGCGATCAGCACGATCGCCACCACGGTGGCGATCAGGGTGGGCAGCCAGGCCAGTATCCAGCAGGCAACGTACAGGGCCAAAACGAGCAGAAAACCCAGTCCCAGAACCGCCATACCAAAGGTTTTGGCAAAGGGCTGGTGGCTCTTTTTCCGGGCCCAGCTGAAGGCAGGATTTTTGAAAATCGCCTCCACAATCCCCTCGCGGATTTTACCCGGATTCTCTTTGGGCCATTGCTGAGAGGGATTGGAATCCATCAACTGTTGCTGGATGGCCTGCCAGAGATTGGTTTCGTCTTCCACCTGAGCCACGCCGGGTCCGACGGTGCCATTGTAGAAGGCCGCATTTTTTGTGCGGTGACGGTAGAGATAGCGGGCGATGTCCGCACTTTCAGGCTTAGCCGGAAAATCTATGCAGTGACCATAAATTTTCGTCAATCCCTCCTTTGCAACCGTGGCCAGTTCGTTGAGGTGGGCATGGGCGCCGCCGTCGAAATTGGTGGACAGCACCAGTTGGGCCGGCACAGACTTGCCCTGGGCGGTCGCGGCATCCAGTATCACCCAACGCATGAAATGAACGGTGCGAAACAGGGAGAATTTGATGTGCGGGTTGTCGCTGATGTCGTTTCCGATCTCATTGAGCAACGTACGCAGGGATTCCACCTGGTCCGGAATAATCCGGGTAATAATGGTCAGGCCATGTTGTTGCATAGGGTGAGGGTTGGTGGTTGGAAGAAAAAAAGGGCAGCTTTACTCATGGGCCTGCTCCAGAGTTCCGTTGCCGGATACCTGGGGGGCGGCCTGCTGCTGAATTTTGGAGATCAGGTTAAAAACCTGGGCATAAGGCTGATTGCCGAGGGAGGAGAGGATGGCGTTTACTTCTTCGAGGGTAAGGGCCAGGGTAATTTCTTTGCTCATTTTTGAATGGTGTATTTTGAGTGATCAGGAGGCAATTTGCTAATTTTTTTTGTGAATCGGGAGCATTTTCGGCCCGGATTGTCCTTCCCCTGCATTTTCCCGCACCCAAACCTCAAACCCGAACCTCCAGACCCGAACTCAAACCCAAACCTCCAACCTCGAACCCGTCCCATCAAACCCGAACCCCAAACCCCGTTTCTTCACATCAGGGTAATGCCGTCCTTGGCCATTTCTTTGCGCATGCCGCTCATGATGTCTTTGAGGTGAATGACCCGGTCGCCCCTCTTGAGGGCCCGCAGGGTACAATAATGCACCACATTCATGATCTGGGCGCCGGTTACATCGTAGCGGTCAGCGATTTTTTCGAGATCAATACTTTCCCCAGGCGCCACCTGACTGGAAAAGGACTGCTGCCAAAGCCGCAGGCGCTCAGTGCGGGTGGGAGCCGGAAAATCGATGATGGAATGGAACCTGCGGGAAAAAGCAGGGTCAATATTTTCCCGGAAATTGGATGCCAGAATGACCAGTCCACCGTAATCTTCCACCCGCTGCAGCAGGTAGGATACCTCCTGATTGGCATAGCGGTCGTGCGAGGACTGGGTATCGCTTCGTTTGCCAAAGAGGGCATCTGCCTCGTCAAAGAAGAGAATCCAGTTGCGGTTTTCGGCCTGATCGAAGATCCTGGCCAGGTTTTTTTCCGTTTCCCCGATGTACTTGGATACGATCATGGAGAGGTCGATGCGGTACACATCTTTGCCCGTGGTTTTGCCCAGGAGGCAGGCAGTCAGGGTTTTGCCTGTGCCGGGAGGTCCGGTAAAAAGGCATTTATAGCCGGGTTTGATTTTCCGTCCCAGGCCGATATCGTTGCGCAATTCATCCGAATATTCCAGCCAGTCCTGAATTTCATGCAATTCTTCCAGGGTATGATCGGGCAATACAATTTCGTCCCAGGTCATCTGAGAAGAAATGTGGCGGGCCGGAAAATCGTTGCTGAACGCGGGAATGAATTCCTTGCCTGTGATCAGATATTCGAGGTATTCGGGAGTCAGGGTCAGTCGGGCACTCTGGGGCGGATCTCCCCGTTCGGGATCTTCCCGTGAAATGATATTTTCAAGCAAGAGGACCGCTTTGGGCCGGAACATTTCCTGAAACTGGATCTTTTGGGCCAGGTCATGGCCGGCCAGCAGGAAAAACGCAGTCTGGTGGGTGGGCAGAAATCCGGGGAATTTGGCCGAGGTCGTACCCCCAAAGATGGTGAACGGGCGGTTATAAGCCGAATTCTGAGAAAAAAGCAGGTCCAGCGCCTCAGGGCGCAGGTGTGGCGCCAAAGCCAGCAGGATGATGAGCCGCTCAGCCGGGCCCAGACCGAGGGAGTTGACCAGATGGGCATAGGGACCACTTTCCTGACTGAGGTCGGGCACAGGAATGGAGGTGACATCAGGATACTCAGAACCTGAATTGAAAAACAGCTTCAGCCGGGTTTCCAGTACCTTTTCGAGCCAATCCAGTTCGGAACTGATCAGGGCTGCATTTTGGAGAATTTCCTGCGTCATTTACTTACCATTCCACCTGCATGATCGCTTCCATCCAGGGTAATTTTACAATATTAAAGCTCCACGGTATGCGATCAATCAGGATATCGTGGGTTAATTTTTCTACATGAAGCAGCCAGTTACCGTCTTTGGCCCGGATAATCCCCTCCCTTTGCAAAAAGGTCTGGCGAAATCCCGGCAGGGAAATCGTCCCCAGGGCTGACCAGTTCTGAATCACCGCCTGCAGCAATTCCTCTGCACCTTCAATTTCTTCCTCCCTGATTTCCAGACTTGTTTCCACCGGGGTGGAAAGAGGCACGCCACAGAGAATTTTATTCAGCGGCAGCATGAATTCCGGACTTTCCGTTTCGCCCGTGACCAGATACTGCAGGATCAGCAGGGCCCGGCTGCGGCTGGCTTCATCCCTGAATTTGCGTTCGCTTACCAGGCCCAGATTCTCCAGAAAGCGGCTCAGATAAGGCGAAAGCAGCACCAGCCCGGCATTATACACGGTGAGGGAATCAGAGTCGGAAAAACGGCTCTCTGCCTCCTCTTCCTGAGATTTGGCACGCGTTCTGGCTTTGCTTTTGGGACGGTTTGCCCGCCGCACTTCCTCCCGGAGATATTGAAAGGCTTCGGCCACCTGTTCCATGATTTCCACTGAAAGGCGGGCCTTATCCCCGGCCAATTCGTTCAGCTTTGCCTGGAAACGGGTGATCTTTTCGCGTAAATCAGGACGCAGCTTTATCTGCACCAGTTTTTCCAGGTTGTGGTGCAACTGATTCAGATATTGCTTCTGCTGATTGGTTTCAAGCATTTTGCGCAATCTTTCCCGCTCCAGAATGCGCCGCATGCTGCGGATCAGTTCAGGTGCGGAAACGAAGTCGTTTCCCTTCAGGGGGGAGGCCCCGCCTCCTGATTTAAAGATTTCCCAAAAGGCAATTCTGATTTGGGACGGGGTAAACCGGGCCAGCTCAGGGTGGGATTTCAGGGCCTGGACCACGGCTTCCAATCCTGCCTGACTTTGATCCTCCAGGGAAAGATTGATTTCACCTGTTTTATCTGCGGACTGGCTGGATTTTTCTGCGGGGGTCTGCTCATGGATTGATTCAATTTCGATCTCTGATCCTGCATCCAGGTCAG
Source organism: Bacteroidia bacterium (assembly GCA_020635905.1). Classification (GTDB taxonomy): domain Bacteria; phylum Bacteroidota; class Bacteroidia; order J057; family JADKCL01; genus JACJYV01. Next base: position 1,328,930 of record JACJYV010000001.1, on the reverse strand, counting down.
CAGCGGCTTTCTCCTCGTCACTTAAAAGAGAGTTTTCCAGGGAATTTAGCCCTTCTGAATCTGCTTCTGCTTCGGTTTCAGGGAAATCAGGGGCCGGAAAAAGGGGCTCCGTATCCCCGGCAATAGCCAGGCGGGCCTGGGCCAGCAGTTCCATGAAGGCCTCCCGCTCAGAGGCCGAATTCTTCTTTTCCCAAAAGTCAGATTCATCATCCGGGGTCTGAATATCGAGGTCAAGGGTGCCCGAAGAGCTTTCTTCCTCTGCCAGGGGCGGAGATTCCAGCCCCAGTTCGGGAGCATCCGCAATGGCCTGCTGGGCTTTTTCGATCAGTTCCAGAAATAATTCCCGCTCAGGGTCAGGCAATTCACGTGGACCTGCCTCCTTTTTTTCTGCCATCCTGTCCTCCATTATCTCCTCCTCCTGTATTTTGGTCAAGGCTGATTCCTCCTCAGTTCCCTCTTCCTGCAAAAGGTCCGGAATTTCCTCTTCAGATTCCTCTCCTGAAATCAGCTTCCTGATCTCTTCCTCTGGATTTTCCCCCGGCAATCCTTTCAGCATCTCCTCCTCCCGGTTTTCAGGGCTTTCCCTTTCATCGTCTGCATCCTCTCCCCCACTTTTCATCAGGCTCTGAAAAGCCTCACGGCCCGTTTCCAATCCGTTTTCCATTTCAGAGACAGGGGATAAAGGCTCTGAAGCGGTTGCATTTGCTTCATCAAAGAGAGCAGGTGAATTTTCCTCTTTCTGGTCAGTCGGCCGATTCAGGCCCGCCAGTTGGCGGTCGGTAAAGGCATGCACAAAGCGCTGCAATTGCACCGGGTGGGTTTGCACCTCCTCCCAAAGTTCCTGCAGGCGGGCGGGGGAATGGGCTTGCAAAGCCTCAAATATTTCCTGCAACAGGGTCGGGCCGGGATCGACCACCCACCAGGGCAGGGTGCCTGTGTCCAGAAACCAATTCAGGATTTCCAGGCTGCGGGCCGGGCTTTGCAGAATTTGGGGGGATGAAACCGTGCGGGAAGCCTGATTTCCTTTGGGGGAATCAGAAGTTGTGGTGGTCGTAACTGAGTTGGAAAGGAGGGTATTTTGGGGGCGTAAGCTATCCCGGGAAGGTATTTTGGCAGGCAAAGCCTGCCGCAGGGCCCGGCGGATCTCCTGATCCGCCCGCTGCACAAATTCCTCCTCCAGATTCTCTGGTTTCAGTTCTCCCAGGTCTATTTCCAACCGCTCAATGCGGTGGCGGATGCCCGGATCACTGAGTTCGCTGCAGTACTTATCCAGCAGGGGAATGACCCGGCGGCGGTATATTTCCGCCAGTTGATCCCGCATTTGGGCGGCAGCATCCTTTTGCGCAAACTGCAATTCAAGTACCTGCCTGCCAATGATATGTCGCTGGTCAGGCACTTCAGGGTTTGACGGTCACAGTTACCACGGTATCCATTTTGGCGGAAATTCCGGTCTTGGCTTTGGTGGCCAGCACATTGAAAGTTTTCTCAGCGGTGATTTTATTGCTGGGCAGATTTACCGTATCCCCCACAAAACCTCCAATTACATAATCCATATTGAGTGCCGTCTGCCCGATCCCGCGGTTCCAGTTGAAGAATACAGGATTGCCGATTTTGGAATTATTGACATCGTTGCGAAGCTGGTAATGAATCCCCTTCTGGGGATTGCTGACCTGAATGACCGTCGTTTCATTGGCCTCCACTTCCGCAGGATTGGCTGCCACGGGCAGGCTGGTATCGGGCCGGGCCTGGACCTGCACAATCTGGGTAAGCTGCAATTCCACCGGGTGATTGCTCAGGTTACCAAAGCCATCATCCACCACGTGGATGGTGGAGATTTTACGGGCAATGATATTGAAAACGGAGTCTTCCTTGATCGGGAAGGAGCTCAGGATCAGGTCACCGTCGGTGCCCTCCCATTCCAACGAGGTGATTTCATTCATCTGCGTGGCCGGATCCCAGAAGTCATTGTCCATGGCCTGGGTGCGCAGGGTGTAATTGGTGCTCTTTTGAGAATTGGCAATTTTGAGCTGCAGGGGCGTATTGAAGTCGATAATGGGCTGCAGCACCGTGAGTTGCAGGTCCGGATTGGGACGCACCAGCACTTCGATTTTATTTTCCAGGTATTCTGCCTCCCCCTGGCCCGAATTCTGGTTGATGGCTTTCACCTTGATCACCGTATCTTCCTTCAGTTTGGAAGTGGGAATGGTCAGAATGCCTCCATCGCCAGAATCATTTTTACCCAGTAATATATCTGTATCGTCCGTGTAAAGCTCGTAAGCTACATCTTTCTGGGCTTTGTGAATGATGACCCCGGTCTGGGTATCAAAATCGACCAGTTTGACCGTGAGATCCAGTACCAGCGACAAATCCAGCCCCACCTGCAGGGTCACCGTATTGAGCATGAGGGAGCCCGGTCCATAGACTTTGGTGGTGCCGCTGAGGGTAAATTTCCGGGCCTTGATGCGGAATGTATAGAAACGGTTGGTCAGCGGACCCGTCAGAAACTGCAGGTCACCGCCGGTGCCCCGTTTGGCATTGCCGGTTTTGACCCCGTCGGGGTTAGTGGAAACATCCACCAGGGTATATTCCACCCCAAACTGGCTGTTTTTCAGGGTAAGCGAGCCCTGATTATTATATCCCACTTTGGGGCTGAAAGGCAACAGATCATGGTCGCGGATAGGAAAGGTGCTTAGATTGGGCATCCAGTCCAGGACGCGGTCGCGCGAATTCCGGAAAAGGGCGGTATCCTTACTCATTTGTACTCCTTTCTTGTAATCTGACCAGGAAATCCATCCAGGCCGTTTCAAATTCCATCATGTCCGCATTATTCAGCCACAGTACATTCCAGGTCAGGTGAGCCGGGGTCTCCCGTTCGATGGTTTGCCTCACCATGATGCGGTAGCCTTCGTCGGCAAAACGACCGGCTTCGCCCGGAAAAACCAGGGTCATTTCCAGGGAAAAGGGATCAATGTCCTGCTCCGGGTTGATGATAAAGGGAAAAGTGAAGGGGTTCTTGGCCTTGGGACGGTGATATTCCCACTTGACAAATTCCTTGGCTCCAAAGGAAAGCGTAGGCTGCACATCGAAGGTATTGCGCGTGATGTTACTGGCCCTGACCACGGTACGGGCGTCGGGGGTAACGTACATGCTGAGCCATTCGCCCTCGGTAAGACCGTGGGCCGGACTGACGCAACGGGTATATTTTTCCTTGGTTTCCGGATTCTGAAAAGGGGTCATGCTGAAGACTGCGCCCGGATACTCGCGGGGTCCCGAATTGGGCAGGTCTTCCGGGCGGGGGCGCAGCAGAATGTGCTCCACCAGGTGAAATCCCTCTTCATTCTGAAACACATTATCCACCTGCTGCACCAACTGACGGCGGCGGGAACTGCGGATCCCCAAAATGCGGGCAATGCGGCTTTCGTAACCCGAGACGTTGTCAGAATCCCAGGAGGGCAGGCTGTAATCGAAGGCACGGCCGCGGTTGGAACTGATGGCGGGATAATCGCGGAGGAAAGCTTTGCGGGCTTCAATCTTTTGCAGTGAAAGGGAGATTTCTGTCTCACCCGTCAGGGGCAGAATTTCATCAGGATCCTCTCCAAAGCGGGCAATCAGGTGATTGAGGAAGCGAATGCGCCGCGAATGATCCTTTTCATTGACCTGATTCAGGCGATCCAGCTCATTTTGCCATTCTTCCAGGGAGCCAAAATTTACCAGGTGCTCAATTTCACGAATCCGGTCGAGCGTCTGGGAGAAATAGGTCCGCTCCTCAGGGTGGTGCCAGGACAATAATTTATTCATGCGGGCAGCCTGGGAGAAGTAATTGGCAAGAATCTGCTCAAAAAACAGCAAATATCCTTTCAACTGACGGGCCCGGGCCAGCCGCTGGGGCGAGGCCGTGGAGGAAAGCCCCAGTTCGTTGATCCCGTAGGTATTGGGAAACTGGTCCTGGATGCTTTGGTAGCGGGCAATATTGCGTTCACGACCCGTGGGAGGGATTATTTCATTCTCGGAGGCAGGAGGAATGGCGGGCAAATCTGCCTGGATCATTTCCTCGTAGAGGGCCAACGCCAGATTCATATCGGGCATGACCCGCACATTGCCGCGGTACAGGTTGATGGAACTTTCGCGGGGGCTGAATTCGGGGGTGGCCGAAGGGGAAAGGTCAAAAGACCAGTCCTGCAGGGTATCTCCCACCCCGATTTTCATGGATTGCACCACTTCGATGCCTTCCACCCGCATCATGCTGGAAATGAGGTCTGAAGTGCGGATCACGGTTTTACGTCCAGCCGCTTTCAGGGGAGGATCAGGCAAAAAGCCGTGGTCCAGCTGGGGGCCATCCTTGATCTCTGAAATGGTGTAACCCTGGGCCAGGGCCTCCCGGAGGGTAAGAAAGCTCAGGGGAGGAGACAACTCCGCGGCCAGGCTGTACCAGATCTTTGCCATGAGCAAAGAGGGATCTTCCGTGTGTCCGACTGCAATGTCGGCCTTCACTTTGATCCGCTCGCGGGACAGGATGGTCACCTCAAAATCCTCGCAGAGGTTGCGATTGGCGTTGAGGCGGGCCACGATCATGCGTTTCAGGGAGGAATCATCCCCGCTGGATTCTCCAAAATTCCCGGTTTTGGAAGGTCCGGGTTCGACCATCACGGAATAAATCCCTTTCAAAGGCAGGGGTGTTTGCCCGGTCTGAATTTGCAGGGTAAAATTCCCCTCCTCGTCGATATAGATGGCCGGCTCAGTTTTCAGGTTTTTCTGCACCCAGGCATTTTTCACCCCGGGCACGTCAATGACCAGCTTGCGCAGGTCGAGCAGGGTTACAGGACGGGAGGTAAGGAGGACGGAAGGAGAATACAGGCTGGCATAAGGGGTGCTTTCCTCGGAAGCAAGCAGATCGGCCATGGGAAAATTCAGGCGATAACCCAGGTCAGTCAGGGCATAGGCGATTTCTTCCAGCATGGTAATGCCGGGATCGTGGCTGTTGTGATCCGTCCAGGTCATGCCAGCCAGCCGCTGAATGACTTCCAGACCTTTCTTTTTCAGAAGTTCGTAGTCCATGCCCGGAGAATCCGGGAGACGGGGGCTGATGGTGGTCGGACTTCTCATCTTGTTTTCATTTTAATCGCATTTGGCCTGCGGGGGGCGAAATTTCCATGACCCACCCGGGATGGCAAGCCATCCCGGGTTGTGGAATCATGCGGTAAGGCAGCTGTTCCGCCCCATACGCCTTCACCTCTGGCCAGGGGCCGGAGGGTGAAAACGGGGATATGGAATTCTGCCTTCATGGGTTATGCTCAGACGTAAAGCTCTGATATGCTGTAATTGATATTCACCGTGCCCGGATAGTCCCCGGCGGTGCGAATCTGAAGTTTATAATCATAGGTTGAGCCCAGAAAACGCATTTCAATCCGGGTTACTGATTCTGAATTATAAACTCCATAGGTTACGTGGCAATTATTCGGGGGATCACCGAAAGCGGCACAACAAATGCCATGCGCCATGCAGTGCCAACCTGACACGGAAGCCGCGGCAATCACCTCAAAGGCATGCAATCCGTTGAGGCTGCCTGTGATATCATGCCACTGTCCATCGGCGGCCACACTTCCCCTCGCATAACCACCCGTGCGGGAATGAGCCCGTACGGTTCCATTCACATGGAGCTTGGATTCAGGTGCATTGGTACCAATGCCCACATTTCCGGAAGGCATGAGCGCAATGTGGTCGTCTCCGTCGTTGCTGGTGCCCATCTCGAAGGTGGTGGATTCTCCACTGCGGGTATAGTATTTGATCCAGGCGCCATCTCCGCCGCCGCCAAACGCATTTTTCGGGAATACGATCCCGGCGTCATCTCCTGCTCCTGCCTGCGGCATGATGGTACCACCCGAGACCTGCAATCTGGCATCCGGAGTACCGGTCCCGATCCCTACGTTTCCGTCATCGCGGACATAGAAGTGCTGCTGGCTGGCGTTGCGTACCTCCAGGGCATACCTGCCATTGCTGTTCTGAGCTCCCGTATTGATGTGCATGCCGTAACCCGAATCGTGGGCCAGATAGATATTGGAAGCCCCATTCTGAAATCTGCCCTGCCAGCCCGTGATTCCCATTTTCACATGGAAAGCCTGTTCGGGACCAGGAGTACCTATTCCAACCTTGCCTTCCGGGGTAATTCTCAACCGCTCGGAGTTATCATTGGTATTGAAGGTAAGGAAGCCGCCGGTAGAGCTGCCTCCCCGGAAGAAGTTGACCGAACTGTTGGCGATTCCATAAAAATGGTGCTCCAGAGCCAGGCTCTTGCCGCCATATTTATTGGTATCCGTTCCGTAACCCTTTACTCCCAGCCAGGTACCGTCACCCGCAGTGTTTCCTTCCTGAAGCCTGCCCAGGACGGATCCCACCTTTTCATCGTTGATGAATCCACCCACATCCAGCAAGGCTCCGGGGGTAGTGGTGCCGATGCCGACCTTTCCACGGAAGTAACTTTCCCCGGCATTGATAGGCATGGATTTGATATAAAACAGCTCTTTGGAGTTTTCATCCACCACCGAAATGGCCTTCACATCCGATTCATTGTCCATACCCCGGATCAGGAGCTTGGTGCTGAGGTTGTACCCCATGTTGTGCACCCCATCCAGCACCAGTTGGGCTTCAGGAGTGGCAGCCGGTTCATTGGAATTCCAGCCCCCCAGCACAATGGCAGATTTTCCGTCCAACCCCAGGTTGCCGCCTGAAATGTGCATCCTTTGTTTGGGGTCGGTGGTACCCAGGCCCACGTACAGGTTGTCTTTGACAAACATGGCCGAAGCAGAGGAATTATTGCGCAGGTGAAAACCATTTGCGCCAAAATTCATGTACATGATGTTGTCGGACCAGCGGGGCCAGAGGAAATGCTCGTAATTTCCGGCCGCATTTTTGGCCTGGAATGTGGACTGATTGTCCACCCCGATAGCAGCTCCGTTGGTATTGATGGTCAGTTTCTGCGAGGCGGTCTGTCCGCCAATGGCCAGGTTGCCATTGAGGTCGAAGACGAAGGATTTACCCGCATTGGCGCCGTTGGCATCGTAATTCACCACGCCGAAGGCGTTATTGGTGTTGAAGGGCGAAGCCTGAATCTGGACTTTGCTGGAAGCCGGCCAGGAGGCGTCGGTAAACAGCAAAAACCCGGACGGGTTTTGCGGTCCCTTGGCCATGGTAAGGGTTCCTTCCAGGTTCAAGCCGCCCGTGATACGGGCTTTACCCTCCACCTGAAACTTTTCCGTGGGGTTGAGGGTTCCCACCCCCACATTGCCATTGGCTTTTTTGACAAACAGCCTGGGAGTTCCTCCCCCGTCGGCCAGGGTCCAGCCTTCAGTGGTGGCGTCGGGCTTGAGTTGGAGCGACCAGGCGGCATTTTCATCATTGAAATTGTCGTACAGCCTGATCGTCTCGTTTTTCGGTCCGGCAGCCTGAACTTCCAGTGCCGAGGTGGCAGATTTCCGAATCCCGTCATCCGTGAGGTTGGCGAAGGAATCGAAGAGATTGGCGAAATCATCCTGATTAGGGATGCCTCCGTTGGTAAACACCTGACGGAGTTGATCTCTGGTTTTAATGGACATAATTGTAAATTTTATGTTAGAAAAAAATTTACATAGAATGATAAACCAGAGCCACTGGTGGATTTCCCGCAATTGGGAATTCAGCACCAGTACTGAAATCGTGCTATTTTCAGCATAAGGGACAAGGAGCATGCGGGCCTCTTCCGGACAGAAGGAGGCAGGCATCTCCCCGGGGAGATACAAAGTTTGATTTTTCCTGATCGTTTTCAGGTAATTCATGCTTTCAATATTTCAATCTCCTGTTTCAACTCCTTGATGGCATTGATCAATACCGGGATTATGCCCTGGTAGGAGATGGACATGATGTCATCCTCTTCGGTCTGGCCCTGGAAAACGAGTTCCCCCAGAATGGGTTGCACCTCCTGGGCAATCAGCCCAATATGGACGGCATCACCGGGGAGATCGTTGCGTTTATAGGAGACAGGTCTGAGTGCAAGAACCTCTTTCAACCCATAGTCCAGATTGGTAATATCTTCCTTCAGGCGCCTGTCAGAGTCGGTATTAAAGGAGGCCGATGCCCGAACGTGGTCATACATTCTTACCCACCTGGCATTGGAAGTCGATCTTCCGAGGATCATCAGGGCCCCATAGTTTTCCGCATTTTCAATTGCAGCATAGCCCAGGGTATTTCCAAATCCCGTGTGGTTATGACTGGTATGGGTAAAATAAATATCAGAATTTCCTGCATGGATGGCGCCGCGCACATCCAGCTTACCTGCCGGGGCATTGGTTCCAATACCCACATTTCCGGATGCCATGATGGCGATGTGATCGTCGGCATCGTTGCTGGTGCCAATCTCAAAGGTGGTGGCCTCACCCCCGCGGGTATAATATTTGATCCAGGCTCCGTCTCCCGAGCCGCCGAAGGCGTCTTTTGGGAAAACAATGCCCGCATTATCACCCGCGCCGACCTGCGGCATGATGGTTCCACCCACCACGTGCAATCTGGCCGCCGGGGCCCCGGTTCCAATCCCCACGTTTCCGTCGTCGCGGACAAAAAGGTGCTGCTGGCTGGCATTGCGCACTTCCAGGGCATAGCGGCTGGCATCGTTGGCCACCCCGGTATTGATATGCATGCCATACCCGGCAGAGTGGGCCAAATACACGGCCGAAGGGCCGTTATTGAAGAGGGCCTGCCAGTTGGCCGGATTATTTTTGACCACGTGAAAGGGCAGGGTGGGGCCTGCACCTATCCCAACGAAGCCGTCGTCACGGACCAGCAGGTGCTGCTGGGTGGCATTACGCACTTCCAGGCCGTAGCGCCCTCCGTCGGGGTTACCCCCGGTATTGATGTGGATGCCGTACCCGGCATCGTGGGCCAGATAGACATTCGAATTTCCATTCTGAAAACGTCCCTGCCAGCCGGTTATGCCCTCCTGCACATGCAAAGCATGGCCGGGTCCGCCGCCGATTCCCACAAAACCTGCCCGGTTCAGGATGATCCCATTGCCCCAGGCCCAGTTTCCGGCCGCGTCGTCGGTGGTGATTTGCAGGAAATCGCCAATGTTGCCGCGGGAATGGAAGATGAAATTCTTATTATTCTCGCCGTTGCCCAGCACCAGGTCGCCTGCCGCATGGAGGAGGGCTTTGGGATTGCGGGTGCCCACGCCGACAAGTCCGCCGGGCTTGACCACCAGCCGGTAATCGTTGTCGTAGATATAAAATCCGTTGGCGTTGGTACCGGCCTGCCAGTTCTGGCCATTGGCGGTATCGATGTAGTTGATATCCGCTTCGCCGCTGTTGGTGACCACCATGCCACTGGCCTTGACCGTGCCCACCACATCCAGTTTGTAAGCTGGTGCATTGGTACCAATGCCCACATTTCCGGAAGACATGAAGGCAATGTGATCGTCCGGGTCGTTGCTGATGCCAATTTCCAGGGTAGTGGCTTCACCTGACCGCACGTAATACTTGATCCAGGCCCCGTCTCCGCCGCCCCCACCGGGATTTTTGGGAAATACAATCCCGGCATCGTCGCCCGGGCCATGCTGGGGCATGATGGCGCCTCCCGCCACCTGCAATCTGGCCTGGGGATCGGTGGTGCCGATGCCCACAAACAGGTTGGACTTCATGAACATGGCCGAGGCCGAGGTATTATTGCGGATGTGAAAGCCGCTGGACCCATAATTGAGGTACATGATATTGTCGGACCAGCGGGGCCAGAGGAAATGCTCATAGGCTCCGGCCGCGTTTTTCGCCTGAAAGGTCGCCTGATTGTCCACCCCCAGAGCTGCACCCGCGGTAACCAGGGTGAGCCTTTGAGCCGGTACCGTACCACCCAGGGCCACATTTCCCGCCGTGTCCATGACCATGGATTTGCCGGCATTGGCTCCGCCCGCGTCGTAATTGACGATGCCGAAGGCATTTTCGACCCGGAAGGGGGCGGGCTGCACCTGGACCATGGTATTGGGCGCCCAGGCCGCATTCGACATGCGAATCACTCCCTGGGGATTCTGGGGACCATTTTGAATGGAAAGGGTGCCATCCAGGGCCAATCCCCCCGTGATTTTGGTTTTGCCTTCCACATGCAGCTTTTCGGTGGGTGATTCTGTGCCAATCCCCACATTTCCATTGGCTTTGCTCACAAACATGCGGGGCGTTCCGCCTCCGTCTGCTATGGTCAGGCCCTCCTGGGTGTCGGAAGGCTTGAGCTGGAGGCTCCAGGCAGGATTTTCGTCGGCGAAATTGTCATACAGACGAATGACCTCCTTTTTGGGGCCTGCGGATTGCACTTCGAGGGCCGAGGTCGATGATTTCCGGATTCCGTCATCCACATGGTTGGGATAGGAATCGAAGATATTGGCAAAATCTTCCTGAGTGGGAATAGATCCATCCGTAAATATCTGACGAAGTTGATCTCTTGATTTTAATGACACGGCAATATTTTTTAAGTGATTTTTAGCTTGTAAGTAAGAAGTCGAGTCCCAGCTTCATGAATCCAATACCCTGGAATTCTTCCTGGGAGTATCCTTTGTCCGGGATGAGGTCGATATCATGGCTCTGGGCAGTGACCAGCACCATGTCGGGATCAGTGGCCACGGCGGCCAGCTCTCCCTGGGAAATGCTTCTCACATCCCGGAAGGGCTGATCGCCCGCGCTCTGAAAGAGTTTAAGTTGGGCCACGTAGTCAACGTAGGGGCAATTTTCGATGAAGTTGACAATGGCATTGGGATAGATTTTACCTCCCAGTACTATGTCGGCCCCTTCTTCGTACGCCCAGGGCGACAGGTAGCGTTTCAGGTCTTCGTTGAGTTGTTTGAGGAAGTAGCCCGGGTTGTAGGGTGCCCGGAAACGGACCAGGAATCTGGCTTTGACCCGGACAAAAACCGGGTTTTTGACCTGAATATCGGCCCAGGCCGGGGTATTGGCAGCCAGAAATTCCTGGATCTGAGCCAGGGTGGCCGCCGGAACCTTGGGTTCGACCGGAAAGAAGGGATGTTTACCGCGGATGTCGGGGATCACCACCATTCTCACCAGCCCTTTGGTATTGTGCAGGCGGCCGGGAATGCATTTGGCTTTGTAAACGGAGGGAAAATTATCCAACACCATCCGCTCATAATCCCACAGGTTGAGGGCCCGGTTTTTGTGGCGGATGCGTTCGCTGATGCGGTTGTAGAAGATGCTCAGATCCTCAGAGGGTTTGCCTTTGTCGGATGACCAGGGCTGGCTCACCGCTTCTACCTCAGGCAGATTTTCCACCAAACCGGTGATGCTTTGGGGCGGCAATGGCTGGTCGAAATGGGAGGCCGAATTTTCCCGGTCCTGGAAGGTGGCCAGCACCGCCTGGGCCTGCACCGCAATGGTGTCCGGAATGGCGGAGGTACGGTCGGGCACGGTGACCCTGATCCAGTGTTTGCCGACCGGCATTTCAGGATTGCTCTGACTGGCTTCCTTTGGAATGGAAAAACGGATGATTCCCGTATCCCTTAAGCCTTCCGTCTGGTCGGATATGATGTTATTTTCATTCAGGGTAAGCCAGCCGTTGGGTCCCAGCACCGACCAGGAAACGGGCGGTTTGGCAATGCCGGGATCGGCGGTGCCCTCCACCATCTGAAAGAGCAGGGAAAGATTCTGGGGGGGATTCAGGCCGTCAATGCCCAGATAGAGTTCGCCCTGCTCAGGGTACTGAGGCAACAGGTGGAAAGGTGGCTCGGTGGCATCAAAGGTGCGGCGATTGCCAAAGGGCAGGATATGGATGATCTCCTCCCCTGCGATGGTGGTCGGTTTTCCTGGAATAATGGTCAGCGAGGCGGTATAGCCCAGGCTGAGGGCGCTCACTTCCGGGGTGTAAGGCGGCGGCAGCCTGAGGTCGGCCCAGGTCGCATTGCGACCATTCTGGTCGAAGGACAGGGACACTTTTTTCCCGGATATTTCAGGATAGATGGCATGCAGGAAATCCGGGCTGCGCAACTGGAATTTGAAATGACGGTTCCAGTCCAGGGGATGCTCAGCCGCCTCCAGGCCAGGCTGGGGGTTGTACACAAAACCAGGGTGGTTTTGGGCAAGGACTTCCGGAATGGTGGTTACGGCCAGGCTGGATTGAGCATTGGTTTTACTGTCCTTGTCCGAAAATAAAGCCAGGCCATTCTGGCCCTGGGGATTGAGAAGCTGGCTGGTCCGCCGGTCCACCAGGATGGGAGTCACCCGGAAAGAGGTGGTGGAAACCACGGCCCGGGTTATGGGGTAGGGTCCGTTGATGGCCTGGTTATCCACTTTGGGATAATTTTCATAATGCCGGGTGAGGGTTTCTTCGGGCAATCCCTTCCAGGTCAGATCCAGATCCAGGCGATCCAGTCGCTTGCGGCAAATCTCGGGTCCGGCCAGGTAAAAGCTGTTTTCCGCCCCGGGCAGATTACCCAGCAGGGTGAATGGCTTTTTGGTTTCGGGCAGGGTTTCGTCATTGGCAATGCCAAAATCCCGGATTCCCTTGACCTCCACTTTGAGGTGCACCTTGTTCAGGTCGAGGTCCTTGAGGTCCTGGTAGCGGTTGTAGGGACTGCCGTTTTTCTCGTGGTTTTTCAATTCCAGCGACAGCAGGGGCCAGGGACTCTGCACCGCCCCGGCCGGGTCGGGCAATACGGGCGGCTGGGTGGGATCCAGGCTGAGGCGGTAGCGCAGCCCGTTCAGAATGACCCCGCCTGCGGGGAAAAATCCGCTGACGGGCGGAAAATCCTCACTCAGGTTGCCTGTTTCCCTGACCGTCGCCTCGGTATCAGAGTGAATTTCCACCACCTGATAGATATTGCCATTATTGAGAATGACCAGCTGCCCTTTATCAGAGCTGCTGTAGGCATCGCCGGGCGATAATTTCAGTTTATTGCCTGCATAACTGGCCGGTGGATTGGCCATCAGGCGGTAAGGGTTGGAGGTACAGTAAGTTCCCGGTCCCGAAGATTCCACCACGGGATAAACGGGAGCTTTTTCAGAACTGAAGCTGAAAGTAAAGAAATCGTTTTCCTGGAGCCTGGCCGGCTTGAATCCTTCGGATTCAAAGCCCAGGGTGAGGATGCAGACCCGCTCCCCTTCTGCCATTTCCAGCAAGGGAGAGGCAATGGCCAGCCCCAGCGGACAATGGGTGGTGCCCGGGGTGGGAGCGCCAAAGGTTTTCCATTTACCTGTTTCCTCCTGAATCAATCCGCTGTCCGAAACCACACTCTCTGCATCGGGAAAGGCATAAATATACCTGACCTCCTCCGTGCGGGGGGAAGTGGGATTGATGCCCCTTTTCTGTCTGCCCGCCAGTTCCAGGATGTTACAGGCCTTGTCCCAGTCGGCCTGGGTGGGAGAAGTGGCCATTTTGAGGGAATACAGGGCGTCAAAATCGGCCTGCTTCATGTACATTTCATCCGTGATGTAGGCCAGGGCCGCGGCCTTATCGTCTCCGTCCAGCGCGGTTTTGAGTTGATCCAGCAGGTCGGCCTGGCTTTCTTTGAAGAAAGGCAGGGGATCATTGGGATCGGGGTCGCCCAGGGAGTATTCGAGCATGCGTTTCAGGCCCAGGCTGTTTTCGGTTTCCGCACTGCGGATATCCTCCAGGATCTGGCGGCGGGCCGCAATCTGTTTGGCAAAATTGGCCTTCTCCAGGAAGTCGTACACGGGCTCCCATTCTTTGTCGTAGGTGCCCGCCCATTCCTCCTGCAGGGCGATCATGAAGCGAAAGTCGTCGGTATTGAGGAATAACTGATCCTCCACATACCTGACTGAAGGCAGGGATTCGGGCGGTTTTCCGCTGGCGGGCCAGTCATTGGGCAGTACTTTGAGCACCTCCCAGGTGACAGGGTTGCCATTATAAACCGGCAGAAAATCACCTGGTTCGGGATCGCCGAGGGCCACCTGCAACATATCCATGAAGCCCCCGTCGTCGCTGTCGCGGCCCGCAATTTTGCGGGCGGTGGAAATGGTGGTGATTACCTTGTCCACAAACAGGGATTTCAATTCACCCACCCGCGCCTGGTTGAGCAGAATATCTTCCTCCGTGAGGTAAATCTGATCCTTTCCGCTCTGGTCCTTGCCTGCATTGAGTTCGGTACCCGCCTTCAGCAAAAATTCCCCGATATTGGAATTCAACTCCACCAGCACATTCACCTGATCGGGAGTGGCTTTGCGGGGGTTGAAGCCCAGTAATTCGCGGTAGTAGAAATCGAGGTGCTTTTGGGTAAACTGATTTAGCTGGGTCTGCAATTCCTGCAACTGACGCAGGAAGGCCAGAAACAGCACCCGGTGGGGCCGGGCCAGTTCGGCCTGCAGGATGGGATCGTGGCTGAAGGTGTTGCTGCCTTCCATCCAGGCGACCAGGTTTTTGCGAAAGGATTCACTTTCTCCCAAAAATCCACTCCAATCGCCCGCAGGCTCATTATTTTCGTTATAAAATACGAGGTTACGGGCAAATTCCCGGGCAAAGAGCAGGAGATCACCCAGACTGCGTTCGTCCACACTCACGTAAGCGGGATCCAGAATAGGGGATTTCCGTTGCAGCTGGCTGATGCCGTCGCGGTGATTGGTCGCTTTATATTGGGGTGCTTCGCTCATTTATTTTTGCCTGGCCAGGGGGCATTCAGGCTCCTGTGTGTTTGAAGTTTTTGGAAATAAATTTCCCTTTGCCCATGTACTGCGGGGTCGGATCGGGAACCGGCGGACCGGGAGGCGCAGGTTGCTTTGCCTGACTGGACACTTCCAGCACGGCTTCGAAATCCCCTCCCTTGAGGATGACCGCTTTGCCCCCACATTTGTACTTTTTGGCCAGTTGGTCGGGCGCCAGGGCCATGATTTTCACTTTGCCCTTGCCGGGTATGGGGTGCGAAGGGGTGAAATACATGCCGTCCAATTCCACCTTCTTCTCGTCCCCTTCCACGCAAATAGCCTTTTTGGTGATTTTCGAAATCCCGCTCCCTTCCATCTTGCCGGGCAATACCAACACGGTGGCTCCCTGAAAGGCAGGATTGAAAATGACCAGGTCTCCATGTATGATGATGTGTTTCGGCATCAGATCAGGGTTTGCACAGCTTCGTTGATGTAGAAAGGCCAGACCAGGTTATAGCGGCTGTTGGTGGCTTTGATGGTGTATTTCACACTAATCAGGAGCAATCCGCTCTCCTGCTCATCGGCATTCACCTCCACATTATCGAGGGTGATGCGGGGTTCGTGGTAGTAAATGGCATCGCTGATCAGGCTGTAGATGTTGGTGATCAGGCTTTGGTCAATTTCCTCGAAGAGGAAAATGTTCATGTCGCTGCCATAACTGAGCTGCATGCTGCGCTCGTTGAGGTTGGTGGAAAGCAGGATTTGCAGGCTCTGGAAGATGTCTTCCTCGCGGGAGACCATTTCCACATCTGCTCCATTGGCGGTGAAGAGGGGCGGAAAACTCCAGCCCGTTCCCAGAAATGAACTTCTATCCGTGGGTGTTTCCATTGCGTTTTTCATTTGGTTTCAACTCCCGGCGCATCCAGAATTACCTTGCCTTTGGCTTTGAGGGTGAGGTCGCCGCCCGAATCGATCAGGATGTCCGATTTTTCGGCTTTGAGGGTGATGCCCTTGTCGTCGAGGGTCACGGTGTTGCTGTTTTTCTTGTCGGTGATGACGATCGAAGGCTTGGATTCATTGATCAGGATGGATTGCCTGGCTTTCGTCTCGATCAGAATGCTTTTTTCCTTGTCGTCAAAGAGGATGCTGAGGCCTTCTTTGGTATAAAATCCCCGTTTGGGATTTTCCTTTTCGGGCTTCAGGGTGTGGGCATTCAGCTTATTATACACCGAACCCAGAATGACCGGCTGGCGCGGATCGTCATTGAAAAAACCGAGCACCACTTCGTCGCCGGGATAAGGACGGAAAAAGGCTCCCCTTTCCTTGCCTGCATCAAAGGTGGCCAGGCGGGCCCAGACCGAGGCTTTTTGCCCGTCGATGGAGGGGATTTTCACCTTGACCCGGGTCAGGGGCGAGTCTGTATCTTCCTTGAATTCATCCACAATCCCGATTTGCAGGCCATTCACTCCGGGCAGCATCCCTCCTGCAGGCCGGTCCATGAAATCTTCGCGGTGATAGATCCAGTTATAGCCCAGGCCAAACTGAATGGTGGTTTCCCACCCCGAGGTGGATACCTGGTGGCGCACCCCGGTGACCATGGTCATGCCGTCGAAGGCTTTGGCTATTTCCTTCAGTTCCATGGTTTCCCCGGGAAGTATGTCGCCCATGCCGGGCACGGTGATGGTGCCCTGCACAAGGGAGCCCCGGCTTTTCACCATCTGCGACTGGGCCCAGGCCTCGAGTTCTTCTTTCTCGGTAGGCACGATGGAGCGGAGGTGGTATTCGTTGGTGCCGATATCGGCCGCGCCTGCGGTGGGACTGATTTTGCCGGGGGCAAGCTTCACTTCTTTGGCCTGGGCCCTGGCCGAAAGCTCTCCCTTCTTGACATCCCAGCCCTGGGCCGTCACCGTTTTGTACTGGTTGCGCAGGTCTGACTCAATTTCCAGGTTGCTGATCAGGGCAGTACTCAGGAAAAAGGAATGTTTTGCCGAACCTTTGATGGAGGCGTCGATCAGGTCAACCTTGCCGTCATTGACCACCACCAGCAACCCGTTGGCTTCGGCCCGGGCCATCATAAAGTCCCAGTCGCTGGAGTAAAACTGCACCATTTCCTTGTGGACGGGCTGGGTGGCAAATATCTTCCCGGGCGTGACTTTGGGATAGGTGCCCAGGATCTCTTTGATGATGGCGCTGTCTGATTTCTTTTCGAAATAGGCACTTTTACGGTTGGTGGTCATCTGGAAGGTCACGTCCCGCAGACAGATTTTGTAGGTGGACTGGCGGGTGGTGGCCGATACTTCCAGCCTGACGATTATGCCTTCAAAGACTTTGAATTCCGTCTTGTTTTTGCCTTCGTACCGGATTTTGATCTCGACCTTTTTACCCGGCGCAAAGGTGCCCTTATCGCTGATTTGAAAGCCTTTTTCGAAAATGGCAGGTTCCAGCAACTCTATTTCGGCGGTGGGGATACGATTCATTTCCCTGACCACATCCACATGCAGCAGGATAATTTTCGGATCCATCAGGGTGCCGTCAATATTTACGGTTACGGTGACTACCGCCATGCTTTAATCTTCATTAAGGGGTGGGAAAATCAATTCCTGCCCGGGTTGGAGTTCCCTGAAATGGTCCAGGTTGTTTACGGCTGCCAACTGCAGGTAGTAGGAAGGCGACCCGTAAATTTCATTGGACAACATGGGAAGGGTTTCCCCGCCTTTGACCACCCGGTGGTGGGTGAGGTCGGGTGAGTTTTTGATGTCTGCGCCTGAAGGATCCTTGACATCGCCCGTGAAGGTGACATCCAGTTTTCCCCGTACGGGAACCCCGGATTTGTCAAACATTTCATAGGTGATTTTCACGTCCTGCAGGCGGCCGTCGAAGACCATGGGCCCCCACTTGATGCGCAAAAAGGCAGGCTGGTGGGTGGCGCCCTGCATGTAATAGGTCTTTTTCAGGAAATCCTGGACCTGCTCATAAACGGATTTGACCGGGGGACCGAATAATTTGTATTCCGTCACCCCCGAACTGTCGAGTATCAGGTCGAATTTCAGCTCTTCGGGCTTGCTGACCGAGTAGCTGGAGGTGCTGCCTGTGGTATTGATCCCCTGCTTTTTCTGGAAGGTATTGGAATAAGACTGAGAGTAGGATTCAGGGTTGAACATTACCTCAATGGTGTAATGGGGCAACCCTGCCCTCAGCTTATTCTTAAAACACTCGATCTTGAGTTTTTCCAGTTTAAAGAGATTGAGCATACTGCTTTATCTTTCCTTTTTCGCGTTGAGGACCTTCAGGACCTGTTTTACACATTCGGCGATGATCTCATCCTGGCCCATGCTGTGCGCAGAGCCTCCGCTCAGTTCTTCACTGCCCGGATTGGGTGAGATTACCGCCCGTACGATCATTTCTTTGATTTCTACCGGCATATTCAGACCCTCAGACTTTGGAATCGGGTGTAGGCAAGTTCCATGGTATCCACCATCACACTGTTTTCCCCGGCGTTGAGGTCAGAAACTGACCACTTGACGGGATAGGCTTTGAAAAACAGCCAGGCCGCCAGCGGCAGGCCGCTTTCGTCGAGCAGAGATACCAGTACATTGGAAGGGGCAAATTTGAGCAGAGACATGGCCACATTGAATTCAATGTTCAGGGGTGACCCGATCACCATGCCGCGTTCCAGGACCAGGTTGTCGTACTGAACCTTTTTGGGGAGGCGATGGCTGTACAGATTTTGCCCCCCTTCCTCGACCGTGGTGGTGCTGATGGTGGAAGTCAGGCCCGAAACCTTCTGAAACTTGATGTCCAGGGGGTTGGGGATCAGACCTGCCACAAAAAATACCACCCCAAAACGGTAACTCAGCGGGGGTGTGGTGTATTTGGAAATAATTTGTCCTACATCCATGGATTTGAATTAATGGTATTCGACTGAGACCGAGGAAGCCACCACTTCCAGGGACTCAATGGCCACCTCGTTGGAGGAGGCATCAAAGGAGGGTCCGTCGAGCTTCACGGGCACCACGGCCCGCAAGGTCCAGCTGACCAGGGCATGCCCTTTTTCGTCGCAGAGGTCCACCCGTACATCCCGCTTTTTCTTACCAAAGAGGATTTCCAGGAAATTTCCGGAGGGTTTATACCAACTGGCCAGTTCGCCCTTTTTGGCTATCACCCCCCTTTTGAAGGTGACATTCACCACTTTGGGCTGGGCAGCAATCACATCAAAGCCGGTCAGGAAACTGAGCCCGTGCTTGTACACCACGTGCTCTTTTTCCATGGCCAGGCCCGATACCCCGGTAAAACTGAGGGTCTGCACATTGGCGCCCGACGTATCCAGCCCGGGAATTCCAAAGATCCCTGTATCAAACAGGGATACTTTGAAATTATATACCGGAATGGGATAACTGTTTCGGATGGTTCCCCGGGACTGTGGCATCTGTTACTTGATTTCCACCCGGTCGGCCATCAGATCCATAGACTGAATGGCAGCATCATTTGAACTCGCGTCGAAAGTGGGGGCGTCCAGTTTGGTGGGGAAGGCATTGATCACCGTCCAGGTCACCACGGGTGCGCCATTTTCGTCGCAGAGGCTCACGATCACATCCCTTTTGGAGATCTGGTTGAACTGCGATTCCTTGATCCAGTCGTAGAGGTAGGTGAGGTTGGCGCTTTGAATCATCCCCTTTTTGAGGGAGATATTCACGGGTTTGATCTGGGCAGGCATGTAGAGCCTGGTGGGTCCCACGCCCGTGGTGGCGCTTTCGATGTAAGTATGTGTTTCATACTCAATGGTTAATCCGGACACTTCGGTGAAGGAAATGTCAACAGACGAGTCCCCGATGATGGTTACCTTATAATTGTAAACCGGTAAGGGGTAAGTGGAGATGATATCGCTTTTTGATAATGACATTTTTGGAGATTTTAGATTTTTAGAAGTTAGTCATTAGATTTTAGACTTTTAGATCTTAGACTATAGACCGTAAACTGTAAACCGCAAACCGCAAACCGTGGACTACTCCTGCAGCTTGTGTGAGAATTTCAGGATGATAAACTCAGCAGGTCTGACTGCGGCGATGCCGATCTCGACGTTCATGCGGCCTTCCAGGATATCCTGGGGGGTCATGGTGGTGCCGAGGCCCACATTCACGAAGTAGGCATCTTCGGCGGTGGCTCCGGCCATGGCGCCTTTTTGCCACAGGCTGTAGAGGAAGCTTTCGATCATGGCCCGCACTTTGAGCCAGGTATTGGCGTCGTTGGGCTCGAATACTGCAAAGGCGCTGGCTTTTTTCACGGATTCCTCGATCATGATGAAGAGCCTGCGCACCGGCACATAGCGCCACTCATTGTCGTTGCCGGCCAGGGTGCGTGAGCCCCATACGAGGGTGCCTTTGCCCGGGAAGGAACGGATGGCGTTCACGGACTTGCCGCTGGTGGCATCCACGTTCAGGTCGTCCTGCATTTTGTTGGTGATCTTCACCGATGGAGCAATCACAGCAGCGATGCCCACGTTGGCCGGGGCTTTCCAGACGCCGCGGTCGCGGTCCACCTGGGCATATACCCCCGCCATGGCCCCGCTGGGAGGCAGTACCACCCGCTGGTTGGCCAGTTCGGTTTTGATCTGGTTGTAGAGCCCGGTATGGGTGTTTTTGAGGTCGGCGAGGGTGTTGATGGCGCCCTGAAGTGCATAGGTGGTATTGCCCGTATTGACGATGGGCGCGGTGCCGCTGCCATCGATCACAATGTCGAAACCGTTGGTTTCGTTGCTGGCCGCTTTGAAGGTGGTCCAGGCATCGGCGATTTCCTGGCCGGTGTGCTTGGTATTGGCATCCACCGCCACCCCGTTGATGGTCAGGGTATCCAGGGCGGTATTGAAGGTAAAGGACAATTCACCCTGATTTTTGCCTGACTCTGGCGTACCAATCAGTTTGACCGCAGGAGCCGCTTTGGGACCATTATAGTTTACTTTGATCTGGTCGGTGCCGGTGGAATAGCTTCTTACCTGTCCGGCCAGACCTTTGATATTCACGCCGTTTTCGCGGAACTGATAGGTGAGGCTGGTAAACAGGTAGGGGAAATAGGCGGCGCCGTAGTTCAGGTAGGGGCTTACCACGCCCCCGCGGAAACGGGAGGCGTCCAGGTCGCTGTCTTTTACGTCGAAGATGGTGAAACGGTCCTGGGTATCGGCGCACTGGGTCAGGGCGGCCACGCAGAGGGTGTAATAATCGGGCTCAGGCAGGTTCACTGCGTCCGACTGAATGATGAGGGTGGGCTCGTCTTCCAGGCGCAGGGCGTCGAGGCCGTTGGAGAGATCGTCCTTGTCGAGGCTGCCCGAGTAATCGCCCACCGAGACGATGTAGCAGGTGGATCCCCCGTTGCGGAAGAACATATCCAGGTTGTAGTACAGGGAGAAGGTGGGCTGTGAAGCCGGCTCCAGAGACAGAATGGCCGAGCCGGTCGCATTGGTTTCCACATTGAAATCCATGGGTTTGGGGCCGCCAAACATGTTCTGGAATTCGAGGAAGGTATTGATGCGGGTGGCCCTGGGGGCAGAGTAGGTAACCGTGAAAAGGTCTCCGGCTTTTTTCCCGGTCGTATCCACGGTGAGGGTACGGGAGGCTTTGTCATACCCCGCGGCGGCGGTCACCGCGCCCGTCAGTTTGAGGGCGGAGAGGCTGTTGCCGTAAATGGGTCTGCGGCTCAGGATAAAAGTCTCAGTAGCCCCGGGGGTTTTGACCGCGAGGGTTTCGGTGACTGTTTCACCCGGGCTGAGTTGGGTGTAGCCGATGAAGGCTGGGATGGCGGTTGAGACTTCTGCCACCGAGGGGGGCAGTTTTGAAATCTCTTCTACATAGACGCCGGGAGTTTTGTATGTCATAATAAAAGATTTTGGGTGTTTAACAGATTATTTTTTTTATTGAGATTAGAGGTCACTGCTGATTTTTGTTACATCTATGATGCGAAAATCCTCGTTTTGCGAAGCAATGGAAGGCAGATTCGCCAGTACGGGGTTTCCATTCTTGAGCAACTGTATGCCCCTGAGCCCCATTTCATGCAGGGGCACCCGGGTGGTGGATTGAAAGAGCGATACCTTTCCGGCCGGATACTGGGCCACCAGGGCCTCTGACACGTTGGAAACGTTGTTTTTCACCAGTTCCAATACCTGAAACTGCACCTGATTGCTTTTGTCTTTGATCTCGTACACGTCCTCCGTGTTTTCGGTGATCACATAGTATTTCCAGACCTGCTCAATGGCCTGAAAGGTAAGGGTGAATTCGGTGGGGAGGCCGCCGTTCATGGGCAGCGATTCGTTTTTCAGCAGGGTGATGAGGCCAAATACCTCATGGCCCAGGGGCAGGGTAACCGGGTATTCCACCGAAAACTGCGCCCCCTCCTGGTTGCGGGTATCGAGCAGGAGCATATTGGCGGAGGGATCATAGGAAAGGGGAGCAGACACGCCCTCCAGGCCGGTGATCTGGAACCCGCTGTTTTGCACGCCCGCCCAGGGACGGTGAGACAGGAGGAAACTTTCGCCCTCAATGCCGTCTCTCACCGTGAATATATCCGATTTGCGGCTCAGGAGGGGGGTGGTGCTGGTGCGGAGTATTTTCTTGCCGTCTTCGTTGCTGAAGGTGAGCAGGCCCGTTTTGGGCAGGTATTTGTAATCGGTTACCTTGAGAAAATCTTTGTTTCTGAGCTTGAGGGAAAAAAACAGGGGGGTGCCCGGGTAAATGGGATAGAGAGGTTTTCCATTGGCATCCACCTCCCCCACCACGATGAGCTGGTCAGGGTGGGAAATTACGCGCATGCGGTGCTTATTCAACAAAGCAAGGGTATTTTCCAGGGGCTCAAGGTCGAAGTCCCTGCAAATTTCTTTGTAGTAAAACTGGTGCCGCAGCACGATATTAAAAAGCCGTCCGTATTGCAAAATAAGCGGGTTTAGAGAGATTTATTGATTTCAACCTGAACTGAAGTGGTTTCCTGGCTGATTTTGAGGGCTTCTTCGTCCCTGAAAACCAGCATCTTCACTTTGTATAAAAAGGAAGGCAGGTAGGGGCTGCGCATGGCGTTCCAGATTTCGTTTTGCTGGGTGAAGGGCATGGTCACCAGTTCCACCCAGATCTTTGCCTGGTCGGGGCCCAGGGTGGGGGAATTTTGGTGGTCAAACACCCGGTGATTCTGGAAGTACCTGATCACGAGTGAAAGATAGCGCATGGATTGCTCGTAGTTATTGAATCTGGCTACGAAAAGGATAAACAGGTTGAGGCGTATTTCGGGATTGACGGAATATTTTTTCCCGTTGGGACTGGTTTCCATGTACATTTCAGCCGGCCTCACGGAGTTTTCCTCGGCCAGATTGATCAGCTGCATGGTCACCCGGTTGGGTTCAAAATTGCGGGTTTCCTGCACCCTGCTGCCATCCGGATACACGATCATAGACTCCGCCACCTCGGTCTTGATCCGGATGTAATTGTTCAGATTTTCCTTCAATAAATTGAGGACGTTATCGATCATAGAGGGTGAATTAACCGTAGTTTTCTCAGTTCAGGGCAGATATAATACACCAACAAAAATGGCTGCGACTGCCATCGTTGCAAGAATATTATAATAAAAATCGAGAGGTTGGGTTGATCGTCTAGCAGTTTAAAATTGCAGTTAATTCAAGGGATTTGCAACTTTTTTTGCAGGAAATTTTTTGCGGGGGTGGGGCCTGCCAGCAGGGAGCCCGCCAAACAAATGCGATATAGCTCAGGCAATCAGGAAGATGTAGCACCCGGGGACCGCACCACTCCCCCCGGGGGACAGGGAAAAGCATGGATTGGAAAAGCAGCAGATTGAAAAAATGAAAATAATTGCCTAAATAGCCTCAATATTAACCTCTTACCTGAAGTAGCGGCAATCAGAAGCCACAATAGGGAAAGGCCAGCCGAGCTACCCGAAAAAACCTGAACATCTCATTGTACCATAGATGAAAACCAACATAATTATTTTCCTACTTGGGCTGCTGGGGCAGCAGGCGCTGATCGCCCAAAGAATTATTCCGGCCACGGATACCCTATCCGTAACGGGCCAGATTAATCAGCAGGTTCATTTTGCCCTGGCGGAGCTGGAATTCATGCAGGCTGTGCCGGTTGAAGATCAGGTCATTTATAACCAAAAGGGAGAGGTAAAGGACACCCTGACCGGAATGAAGGGAATCCCCCTCAAAAAGCTGCTGGCTCAGGTTGAATACCGGGTGGATAAACCCAGATTTCTCAATGAATTTTACCTCCTTCTGGTGGCATCTGACGGGTACAAGGTGGTTTTTTCGTGGAATGAAATCTATAATAGTCCGGCCGGGGATAAAATGTACCTTATTACCGAACTTAAAGGAGTCCCTCTCCGGCAGCTTGAGCAAAGGATTTTATTTCTTGCCACCGCTGATATTCAGTCCGGAAGAAGGTATATCAAGGGGTTAAGAAAAATTGAGGTCAGGCGGGCAGATTAAATAACCCGGACCGGTCCTGCAGGCAGGGTGGGCACGGCCAGGAAGCCTCAGGCCTGTAAAGGACAGAGCCCTACATGGATGAAGCAAAAGCATAGTTTTGCTGCCGACAAGCCCTTGTCTGGAGCAGGGTAAGGCTTTGAGGAAGGCAGAGGGCAAGGCCAGCACCGAAAGGTAACCAGCCACAAAAACAAAGGGAGGCCCTCGCAGGCCTCCCCAAAAAAACTAACTAGTGTCTCGTCAATCCCATTTTTTCGGGTGACCTACCAATTGATCACTTTTTTAGCTATCAAGAAGGAGGTGTTCTCAACAGCTATTTGAATTGAGGTGATGGTTTCTGATTCTGTAAAGATGAAAAAATACCACGTTACCCTCACTTTCCCGGAGCGTCAAAGTCTTTACCAACTGCTCCAACAAAAAAATCTCAGCCGCCAAAAAGCGAACCGTGCATTGATGTTGCTCAAAGTTAACCAATCTGGGGTTGGTCCTGCATTGATGGATCAGGAAGTCGCCAACGAATTCGGCGTAACGACCCGTACCATTGAAACTCTGCGAAAACGCTTTGTAGAGGAAGGATTCGAGGTTGCTGTCAGTGGAAAGGGCTATGAAAGCAATCTATCCAGAATCAAAATTGATGGCAAATTGGAAGCGCATCTGATCGCATTAAGTTGCAACGAGCCCCCTGAAGGATACGGTCGGTGGTCGCTTCGTCCTCTTGCTGACCGTTTGGTAGAATTGAATTATATTGATTCAATTTCGCACGAGTCGGTGAGACAAGTTTTAAAAAAACGAGTTAAAGCCCTGGAAGCATAAATATTACGTGATCCCACCCGAACATAATGCCGAATTCGTCTACCGGATGGAACGGATTCTGGACATTTATCACCGTCCCTACGATCCCTTGCATCCGATTGTTTGTATGGATGAATCCCCCAATCAGTTAATCGCTGAAGTAAATCAGCCCTACCGAGCCTCGAATGGAGAATTACGCACGGATTATGAATATGAGCGTAAGGGGACCGTTTCGATCTTTATGGCCAATGAACCCCTGGATGGAAAGCGGATCGTTCGGATAAAAGACACGCATAAAACTGCCGACTGGGTGGATTTTATGGAGGAGATTTACAATGCCTATCCTCACGCCCGACTCATTACAGTGGTTTTGGATAACCTTTCCACCCACAAGCCAGCAGCATTTTACGAATATTTTCCGCCTGAGAAAGCCCATCAGATGCTGGAGAAATTTGAATTTGTTTTCACGCCCACCCATGGCAGTTGGCTCAACATCGCTGAAATAGAACTGAATACATTGAAAGGCCAATGCCTCAATCGTCGCATTGAAAGCAAAGAAAAAATGATCCTGCAAGTACAGGCCTGGGAAGAAGACCGAAACCAAAAAGAGGCCAGGATAGATTGGCAGTTCTCAACCAATGAAGCACGCATAAAGCTCAAAAGGCTTTACCCGAAAATTTCAACTTGACGAGAAGCCCGGGCCCCACTTTGTGGAAGCCCGGGCCATGGGCGCCACTGTGTGGCAGCTCGAAACCCGAAGCTTGCAACTCGAAGCTCTTTCCCTACCTCAATTCGCAGATCCCTTTCAAGGCGGTGGCCTGGGCTTCAAACCCATCGATCACCCTTTGCAGGGGAAGAAAAGGCCGGGCCCAACCCGTAAAAATCTCCTCCCCCGTGTAAATGACCGGTTTTCCGGGTTCCTGGCGCAGCTTCTGAATGCGCGAACCCCTGACCATGCCCAATGCGGCAGGCATGCCCAGATAATTATAAATCCAGGTTGCTTCCCGGATTTGGTTTTTCATAGCAGGTGCATCCAAAACCTTCACCTGTTCCACTGCTTTTACTCCCCCACCGCCCGGCCAGCGGACGTGCAGGGTCATTTTGGTGCCCACCTGCAATTGGGGAGTGTTCATTTCCACCTTCACCACAAAGGGATTCCAGTCGCCATAATGCTCCACCCCGGTCAGAATTTCCCAGACCCGTTCGATGGGGGCATGAATTTCACGCCGGGTTTGCACATGGTATCTTGAGGCAGACATCAGGCCGGACTGGATTTTCGGATTTTATCCAGGGGAAATTTCAGGGCCCAAACGATCAGGGTTTCGTTGCCTGTATAGTCACGGGCGCGGATGGTGAGGGAAATGCGTTCACCATAAGCTTCTTCGGGCGTAATCAGGCCGTAATAGGCTTTGCCATCCAGGGCCTTGCTGCGTTCACCTTTCCAGGTGGCGAGTTTTTGCATGGGCTCGGTGTAGGTGAACAGGGTATCCTGGCGGTCAAATTCTCCCCCGATCAGACTGATTTCCAGTCCGGCCAGGCCTCCTCCGTCCGTGGCTCTGACCCAGAGGAAGAAAGGTTGTTTTTCGAAATCAATGTCCTTGTCGCAACGCACGCTGCCGCGGATGGGTTTGCCGTCGCAAAGCACAGATTCCAGCATCACCGGGCACCTGCCGTCTTTGACCAGGATCTCAGCCGTGAGGGCAGGATAAATGGTGTCCTGCACAGGAACCTGGATTTCTGAGGCGGCAAATTCGGGTTGAAATTCACAGGCGCATCCCTGAATCAGGGCCAGGGCCAGCAGGAAAATTCCCCAAAAGGCAAAATGCGAACGATGTGTGGGTTGGTGACGCATGAGCAATTGATTTTATAACAGCTTTCCCAAAGGTAAGGAAAAAAGGGATGGACTGGTTTGAAAATGCGGGGGTGGGGTTAGTGGGGCTATTGAGCCTCCCCATCAAAGACCACCCGGGCGGTGAAAAGATTTTTCACCGCCACCGCCAGATGCAGCTGACCCAGCAGCAGGCCGCTGGACGGATCTTTTTGCAGGCCGGTTACCCACAGCCGCAGCCCATCTTCGACGGGGATTGAGGTTTTCAGGTGGGCTTTGCCTCCGCCCGGCAGGTCGAAGGTAAGTTCTTCCACTTTGGGAGTGACCTTCGTCGCGGGGTTGGCAGGCAAATGGGCATCTTCAATGGGCAAAAATTCATCCCAGACCAGTAAATCCAGGGAGATGGACAGATCCTGGCCCGGCTGGCAGGCAAAGGGCAATGAAATGCCGCCGCGGCGGGGAGAATCCACCCAATTGGTGAAGCGGCGGGTATCGTCGTTCAGGAGGCCGATCATCCAGTCCTTGCGCAGGGCGCTGGTCGTATCCAGATTGAGCCACCAGATCCATTCGTAGGGGTGAATCTCGGGCTTGCAATTGTGCATGCAGTCAGACACGAAGGGGCCATACACGCCAAGGGGCAGGTGAGCGGTGCCCATGTTGGGGTGGGTAAGCATGGAACTGCTGACTTTGCAGGGATAAAAACGGTCATTCAGGCGGTTGCGGCGCAGGTTGATTTTGGGGGTGCATTCCAGCTCCACGTCCAGGCAATTTCCCTCAAAAAGCAGGCTGTCCGGGCAGGGAAAGGGGGGATCCACATATTTTTTGGATTTCAGATCCCGTCCTGAAGCATCCTGCCTGTCGAAGCCGTGACTGATCAGGTCGATGTATTTGGGCAGGTGGGAAGTCAGGTGAAAGCACACGTCGCGCTCCCGCCAAATGCCCCCATTGGTGGGCACACTGCCCACATAAGTTTTATTGTCTTTGACCGTAATTCCCACCAGCTTTTGCTTG
Source organism: Bacteroidia bacterium (assembly GCA_020635905.1). Classification (GTDB taxonomy): domain Bacteria; phylum Bacteroidota; class Bacteroidia; order J057; family JADKCL01; genus JACJYV01. Next base: position 1,301,218 of record JACJYV010000001.1, on the reverse strand, counting down.
ACGGGTTTGATGGCTTTCCAGTGCCTTACTTCCTGGTTGACCAGGGCCCTGGGCATGCCTCTTTGGGTACAAATATCCTCCTTCAGCACGGAATCAATCACGTAGGGCTGGACCAGGTCCAGCAGTTTTTGCTGGGCCAGACGGTCTTTTTTCAGTTGTGGATTGGGCAGGGAAAGCAAGGCTGCCGTTTCCGGGCCTTGTGCCATCAATGTGGTGCCCATCAGGCCCATCAGCCAGGCCAGGATCAAAAATCTGCTGCGAAACATGCTACTCAATTAAATCTGTGCCAATTTACCAATAATGGATACACAGGAAAATGATTTTGGGAAGTTTGATCCAGAAGATTATTACGGCTAATAAATTCGGCAGGTAGTCAGGTTTATTTCTCCGATCCCGGTCACAAGGTCAATCTCGCCAGAAATGCATTGGTTTGCCTCATTGTCAATTACTCCAAAAGCGGGTAAATAAGGGTTGCCATTGGCATTGAAAGTGGGTTTTTGCTTTTTGAAATATAATTCCCGAGGCTTCAATTGCACATGGTCGGCCAATCTTTCCAATTCGGCCAAAGCCTGCTTTCTGGATGAAAAACGGAGTTCAGAAATGGGATTAACCGTGGCCATTTGGGAGCCAAAAGCCAAATGATCCAGGCAAAGGTTGATTTCCGCTTCATTTAATTCAAGGTTCAGGGGCAGGGTGCCTTTTGGGAAATAAAGTTCGTCCTGATGAATTTTGATGGCAAGTTTGTCGTGAAGATCTATTTTTGCCCAATCAATACTGATCTGGTAATGCACGAGGAAGGATTCATTTTCGACCCAGGATGTGGTTTCCGTACTGACCAGACTGACGTGTTGGTTGAACCATTCATCTGAAATTTGATTCCTGCTTTTGAAGAGATTTTCCCAAATGGTGATGTATTTATCGCATACCGGACTTTCACACAGGGTTACTTTTTCCTGCTGACAACTTGCCACACACAACCAAACGAGAAGGAATAAATAAATCTTTTTCATGGTAGTATAACTGAGGTTCTGGTTCGGGACACGGAAATTTCCATGCCCCTTCTTTCCAAATTTAAATATATCAGAATGATTTTACCTGCTGAAAACTTTGCTTCAGTTACACACTTTAGCGGGTAGAATTTCTCCATTCAGGATTATCATTTGACAGGATTCCCCTTTGCCGTTTCAGGACAGTTGCAAAGACAAATTTTCCCTAATTTACACCCTCAAATCTTTATCCACGGAATTGCCTGCTTATGCGCCTCTTCTTTACCTCCGTTTTAGTCCTCCTTTCAGCTGCAGCCATTGCTCAGACTCCCAACTGGAAGCAGAAAAGGGACGATTATACGGTGAATTTCTACGACGTCTGCAACGAGGCTGAACTTCAGTTTTCGACCGTCAACAAGGAAGCCAAAGGCTCGGGCTGGAAAGGGTATCAACGCTGGCGGGCCGGCAACGAATACAAGTATTACCCCGACGGGCAGCGCGACAATGTGGATCCCTATTTTCCTGAAAATGCCTGGCTGGAGTTTTTGGCCAATAATCCCACCCAACAGGGGAAAATTTCCTACGCCGCGGGCTGGAAGGAACTGGGTCCCAATCGCATTGACAGCATTTCAGGACATTACGCGGCAGGCCTGGGGCGGATTGAAGACCATTTTGTAGATCCCAATAATGCCAACCTCATGTATGTGGGCTCCCGTAGTGGGGGTTTTTGGCGCAGCAGTGACGGGGGCGCAAACTGGGTGGGCAGCACCACGGATTTTCTGGTGGCCTCGGGGGTAAATTCTATTGCGGTTTGCCCCACCAATTCAGATTCTGTGCTGATCAATTTGAGAAATTCCCGCAACGGAACCTCTCACGGCATTTACCGTTCCGTGGATGGCGGCCTCACCTGGACGGTGACGCCCTTCAATCCCACCAACCTGGGCAAGGGCGGCCTGGGCAGCAACTGGGGCGTGAACAAGGTGGTATTTCACCCGCGGGTGAAGGATCTGGTTTTTGTGACGGCCAGCGACGGCCTGTACCGCTCCACCAATAACCTGGCCACCTGGACCAAGGTGACGGCAGGTTCCGTCTCTGAAATCGAATTTCATCCCCTCCACGACAACATCGTTTACATCTACGATTACTATTCGGGCAATCCCAATCGCAACCTGGTTTTGCGCTCGTTCGACCAGGGACAGACTTTTTCTCAATCCACCAACATTACGGCCAATAATAATCGCACGGATGTGCATTTTTCCATAAGTGGAGATTGTAATGAATGCTTTTATTTTGCCTCGGGCAACGGAATCTGGCTTTCCACGGATTCGGCCTACACTTTTACCTTTATCAATAATCCTCCCGAGAACTGCGGCGGATTTGCAGTCAACGACCAGGACACCTCCAATATGATCTACGGCTACGTGGACATCGACCGCACCACAGACGGGGGGCAGACCTTTGTGGATGCCACTTTCTGGGCCCTGGGCAATACAAACGGGGCCGGGCAGGGCAACCAGATCAGCTTTTTTACCAGCACAGATTACGTGCACGCCGACCTGCACCCGGCTAAATCGGTCAACGGGGTTTTCTATGTGGGTACAGACGGGCTTTTTAGCAAAAGCACGGATCAGGGCCTGTCCTGGACCAATCTTAGCCAGGGTATCGGGGTGCGTGAAAATTACAAACTGGGGGCCAGCCAATCGAATCTGTTCAGGAGCATTTCGGGCTCGCAGGACAATGGTTCCAGCATCAAAAAGAGGAGCGGCTGGTTGGAATTTTATGGGGCAGACGGCATGGAAGGCATCATTCACCCCCTGAATGACGACTGGATCATCAGCAGCCTGCAATATGGCGGCCGCATCCGCACCCTCGACGGGGGACTTACTTTGGGTGGGGTTTCGCCTCCCGGCCAGTCAGGCAGCGGCAGCGGTGGTTGGGAAGCCCCCCTGGCTTACGATCCCAACGAGCAAATGACCGTTTACAACTTCAGCGACAGCATTTATGTGAGCAAGGATTTTGGCAGTACCTGGACGTTCCGTGGCATTCCCAATGGTTTCACGGGCACCATTGACCAGGCAGCCATTGCTGAAAATAATTCAGATATCATCCTTATTTCCCGGGGTGGTAATCTGGAAAAGTCGGTCGATGGAGGCATTTCCTTTGTCAGTATCAAGAATAATTTGCCCTCTTACAGCATTCAGGACATTGCCTTTGATCCCCGCAACGACGATAACATCATTGTGGTGTATGCCCGCTACCAAAACGACAACCAGAAAGTGTATCTCACCACCAACGGTGGCACTTCCTGGACCAATATCACCTATAATCTGGGCAATATGCCCATTCAGAGTGTGGTGATCGACCACCTGCATCCTGCCAATATTTATGTGGGAGCGGAAATCGGGGTATTTACCAAACCTATGAACGGCAACAGCTGGAGCCTTTATAACACAGCCCTGCCCAATTGCACGGTGGAGGAACTGGAGGTGATGTACGGCTCGAATGCCCTCAAAGCGGCCTCCTGGGGCCGCGGTATGTGGGAATACACCCTGGTCGGGCGGGAAGATTATCCCTCCATCGTAACTACCCGCATCACCCACATGCCCACAGATGATCTGCCCAAGGAATCCATTGACCAGTTTGTGACCTCCACCATTTCCTGCGACACCACCCTGACCAGCGTGTGGGTGGAATGGTCGGTCAATGCGCCCACCTTTGGCAATGTTATTGCCATGAGCAACACCCTGGACAGCACCTGGATTTCCAATTCACCCCTGCCCAATTACCCCGCGGGAACCAAAATGTTCTTCAAGGTCTTTGCCGTGGGCAGCAATCAGGATACCTCTGAGACCTATAAATTCATGTACGAAGTCAGGCCCTTTGTGTATTGCAGTGCCTCGGGCCAGTCGGGAAGTCCCTACATTTCCAATGTCAACCTGCTCAATCTCAATAACAGCAGTTCCAATACGCTCTATAACCAGTTTACCAGCCCGGTGCTCGAATTATATGTGGATTCGACCTACACCCTGAGCGTGACCGCCAATACCTCCTGGTCCTCCAACGATTACGGGGCCTGGATCGATTACGACGGGGATGCCAATTTCACCAATTCCGAAACCATTCTTTACCAGATTGGGCCGGGCAATAATGCCACCCAGTCCTTTGTGGTGCCTTCCACTGCAGCCGTGGGCGATACCGTGGTGATGCGGGTGCGGGTGTCGTATTGGGGGAATAATCCTTCTCCCTGTGGCACCACGTTGGGTGAGGTGGAAGATTATCTGGTCTGGATCCGCCGCGAAGTGATTCCCGCCCTGGCTTTCAGCCCGGCTCAGCTTTGCGAAAATGGTTCCGTTTTCCTGCAATACACGGGTACCCCGGTCGATTCTATCCATTGGACCCTGAGCGACGGCACCCATACCGTGGTTTCCAATCAGCCTGTCGTGACCCTTACCCTGCCCGATGCGGGGCTTTATGACATCCATCTGCAGGCCTGGTCTGAGGGCATGGCCTACCCGCTGGACTCTTTGGGGGTGATTCAGGTGAATGCGCCTACCACGGGCACGGATGTGGTGAGCAGTTGCGATCCGTTAGTTTGGATTGATGGAAATACCTATGCAAATTCCAATGCAACGGCCACCTTTACCCTGAGCAATGCGGCGGGATGTGATTCGCTGGTGACGCTCAATTTTACCCGCCTGAATGCAACCACGGGTACAGATGTGGTTACCAGTTGCGGGCCATTTACCTGGATTGACGGGCAAACTTATACCGTGTCCAATTCTTCTGCCACCCATACCCTGATCAATGCCGCAGGTTGCGATTCGCTGGTGAGCCTCAATCTGACCATTCCCCAGATTGACGTAAGTGTGAGCCAGAATGCCGCAGTTCTGACCTCCAATGCAAGCGGCCTGGCTTATCAGTGGATCGATTGCAATAATGGCAACGCGCCCCTGGCCGGGCAGACCAGTCAGACATTTACCGCCACCCAGAACGGCAGCTACGCAGTGATCGTTTCTGACGGAAATTGTACAGATACGAGCGTGTGTTTTCAGGTTACTTCGCTCAGGCTGGACGGTGCAGGGAGCAGCATCCCCGTGGTCATTTACCCCAATCCCAATAACGGTAAGTTTCGGGTGGATTTTGGAGAAATCCTCCAGGAAGTGGAGCTCAGCCTGTACAATGAAGCAGGTCAATTGGTCCATCAAAGAAAATATCTCAATCAGAAAGAAATTCTATTAGACCTTGAACTCGCTACAGGAAGGTACATTCTGCAAGTCAAAACTCCGGGAGGCCAGGGTTCATGGCCGGTGGAAATCGGGCGATTGTAAGCAGGGCGATTTTTCTGGAAAAGGCAGCAAATAGACGGGCAAATTGAGCATGATCCCCTGATTCATTTGCAAATGGGCTAAAAAGAAACCGCCTCCATTACAGAGGCGGCTTATTGGGTCAGGGTAATATTCTCAGGGGATTGCTGAAAACTTCGAATCTCATTTTGCCATGGGGTCAGAAATGCTCATCTACCTGGGTAAAATCCGCTTTCTTTGCCTGCATCCCCTTCGATCTTCTCTGTTTTCAGAGGTCCCGCCTGATCAATATTTGATCAGGATCATTTTCTTGGCCAGCAAAACATCGTTTTGGGAGAGCACATAGGTGTACACCCCGGCCGGGAAATTGGTTCCATCCCATTCCACTACATAGCGTCCGGAGATTTGTTCCTTGGCCACCAGTTGGTCAACCGGAATTCCATCGGAATTAACCACCATTAATTCAACAAACCCGTCTTTCACCAATTTATAGGTGATGGTGGTTTGCTTGGAAAATGGATTGGGATGATTTTGGAACAGGAGGGTCTCATCGCGGGTACCGCCGCTTTGGCCCAGTCCGTCGTGCGAGAATTCATCGGAATTTTTGTCACAGCATCCTCCCAATTCGATGATGGCCAACTCAGTGAGGTAAACCCGGTCTTTCAGGTTTTCAAAATCTTCTTTTGAGGTGCCATTATTCTGAGGGGCAACTGCATTACCGTTTTGTATCATGGCCATGAGCTGGTTTAATTTCCCTTCCAGATCTGCAATCTTTGCATTTTGTTCCAACACGGTTTTTTCCAGTTCTTCCACCCGGGAAGGTTCGGCAGCGCTTTTTGCACCAGCATTCATCAGACCGTCGATTCGCTCGTTCTGGGCTTCGATCATGTCCTGTTGGGCGTTCACACTTTCAATCAAAAGGGGTACAAATCCCTGGTAATTTACCGCGTTAAACTCGACCGCTTCACCAACGATGGCCCGTCCGGACCCATCTCTTGGGAATCCATCGTGGCCATACGTGCGGATTGCTTCTTCAGGATTCACAGCTACCGCTGGCTGGATGGCCCGGGTTACCAATTCTGGCAGAACTTCCTTCACTTCGTCTGCGATCAGACCAATCTGATTGCCTTTGGGGAAATTGGCATGCGCAAATTCATCCGTTTTATAATGGTAAGTGTAAGTTCTGATCTTTTTCAGCAGTTCAAGGGCTCCTTTGTGGTCCTGAATTTCCTCTTTCAGCTTGCGGTCAGAGGGGAGGTATGAGCCGGTCGAATAGACATTTCCGCTAAAGAATCCAGCGTATTGGGTGCCCAGACCTCCTGTATTTCCCCACACCCCAATGGTGGTTCCGGTTCCATTGGTATCGTTTCGGTAGCCGTAAGAATAGACCCCCACTGCCTGCTGATTGCCGGAAGTATTATAGTTTTCGGTGTAGCTGTAAAGTCCGGTTGCTTCACCGTTTCCACTGGCTCTGCGGACAGAGATTTCGGTTCCCCGGGTTTCGGAAGCACCTGAAAATGTATTGTCCTGGTCCACGAAAACACCCCGCGAAGTTCCTGAGGTTGTCACATTATGATCCAGGCTGATTCCATTTTGACTTGCGTTTTGAACCACATCCAGTTTGGCTACGGGAGCGCTGGTACCGATCCCCACTTTGGAACTGTTGCCCAGTACCACGCTGCTGTCTGCACTCACAATGGCTCCTGCTCCCAATGCGGTTGCATTCACCAAATTTGGAGCACCTACGTTGGCACTGGTACCGATCACCGTATTATTGCTCCCGGTCACGTTGCTGATCATGGAAAGGTTTCCAAATGCAGTGTTATTACTGCCGGTGGTATTGCCATACATCGAGTTCAGGCCAAATCCGGCATTCTGACTACCCGTTGTATTGGTCTGAAGTGCGGAGGTTCCAAATGCCATGTTTCCGACACCCGTGGTATTGGAAAATAGGGAGGTTACCCCCAGCGCAGTGTTATAATTTCCCGTGGTGTTATTGGACAAAGCCAGGGTGCCAATGGCAACGTTCCCAAACGCAGTGGTGTTTTTGGAAAGGGCCCCGCCGCCAATTGCGGTATTATAAAGTCCGGTAGTGTTTAATCTCAGGGCATTTGCGCCAATGGCCACGTTGTAAAGGCCGGTTGTATTTGCACTCAGGGCCAATGCGCCAAAAGCTACGTTCAGGGCATTATTATTATTTCCCCTTCCAAGGGTCATGCCATTTATCCGAATATCCGCATTGACATCCAGTAAGGCTGCCGGGCTGGTGGTCCCGATGCCTACATTCGTTCCATTATCGAAAATGCTACCATTGACCAGGGTAGTTCCATTCCATCTCGGGACCCGGTTGGTGGTGGTCACCGAAACCTGAGGATCCGTTTCCAGGAAATTGATAACCACCGAGTTTCCACCTGAAATTGAAAGGGTTGAACCTGCAATGCTCAGGGTTTGAAGCTCGTTGGTATTGTCCAGATCGAGGTCATTGGTAATGTGATTCTGAATGTCAGTGGCATTTTGAGCAATGTTGGATGCATTGGTTGCGATATCGGTTGAATTCTGGGCAATGTTGGCCGAATTATTGGAAATCGCGGTGGTATTTGCTCCAATTGCAGATGTATTTGAAGCAATATTGGAAGCATTGGTGGCGATGTTGGTAGAATTCTGAGCGATGTCAGATGCATTTTGGGCTACACCCGTCGATTGATCAAGCTGGGAGAGGTCCACAGTCACGGAGTCGCCATTTTCAATGTCGATCTGCAGGATATTGCTTCCGTTGAGGCTGGCAGCGGTCAGGTTCTGGTTGTCAGAGCCAACGCTGGCGTTTTGCCAGGTAGCATTGCCGGCTGCATCAGAGGTCAAAACCTGGCCTGCGGTTCCGGCTCCGGTGGTCACCTGCAATTCGCTGGTGCGGGTTTTGCCGACTACGTCGAGTTTTTCCCCGGGGGCTGAAGTTCCGATACCCACATTGGCCTGGTTACCGAGCACGAGGCTGTTGTCGGCAGACACGCTGGCATTGGCACCAATGGCGGTGGCATTGGTCAGGCCAGGGGAAGCCACATTGGCCTGGAATCCAAGCGCGGTGTTATTGGTTCCGGTCGTGTTGGCTGTCATTGAACTTGATCCCATTGCCGTATTTCCTGAACCAATTGTGTTGGCGGAAAGGCTGGAAGTTCCAACTGAGGCATTGCTGCCCCCGGTGGTATTGGCAGCCTGGGAAGATGTTCCCAGGGCGGTGTTGCCGAAGCCTGTGGTGTTATTTCCAAGCGCTGAAACCCCGGATGCAGTATTGAACCCGCCGGTGGTGTTTTTGAGCAGGGAGTTGGTTCCAAAGGAGGTGTTTCCGTTGCCGGTGGTATTTGCATTCAGGGCATTGGAGCCGGTCGCGGTATTGAAAAGGCCGCTGGTGTTGGCGCTCATGCTACCCGAACCTACAGCAGTGTTTGAAACCCCGGTTGTATTGGAGTTCAGAGCCTGAGCCCCGACGGCAGTATTGGTGGCACCGTTTCCATTTCCCCGTCCAACCCGCATTCCATTTACGCGGGCATCTCCATTGACATCCAGTTTGGCCTGGGGATTGGTCACGCCAATCCCGATATAGCCTGCGGTGTCCACGATGGTCCCATCGATAAGCGAGTTCCCGTCCCATTTCGGGACGTGGTGGTTCAGGTTGGTTGCTACTTTTGGATCAACTTCCGCGGCGCTCAAATCAATGGTGTTAGCACCAGAAAGGGTCAGATTGCTGCCCGCCAAAGACAAGGTCTGGATTTCGTTGGTGTTGTCCAGATCGAGGTCATTGCTAATGTGATTCTGAATATCGGTTGTATTCTGGGCAATGTTGGATGCATTGGTTGCGATATCGGTTGAATTCTGGGCAATGTTGGCCGAATTATTGGAAATCGCGGTGGTATTTGCTCCAATTGCAGCAGTATTTGAGGCAATATTGGATGAATTGGTGGCAATATTTGAAGCGTTTACCGCCACATCCGCCGATTGATCCAACACAGAGAGGTCTACAGTCACGGAGTCGCCATTTTCAATGTCGATCTGCAGGATATTGCTTCCGTTGAGGCTGGCTGCGGTCAGGTTCTGGTTGTCAGAGCCCACGGTTGCATCCTGCCAGGTAGCATTCCCGGCTGCATCCGAGGTCAGAACCTGTCCTGCAGTTCCGGCTCCGGTGGTCACCTGCAATTCGCTGGTGCGGGTTTTACCAACTACGTCGAGTTTTTCGCCGGGCGCGGAGGTTCCGATCCCCACCTTGGCCTGGTTGCCGAGCACGAGGCTGCTGTCCGCGGCCACGACGGCGTTGGCACCAATGGCGGTGGCATTGGTCAGGCCAGATGAAGCCACGTTGGCCTGGAATCCAAGCGCGGTGTTATTGGTACCGGTTGTGTTGGCGGTGAGGGATCCGGAGCCCATAGCCGTATTTCCTGAACCAACTGTGTTGCCGGACAGGCTGGAAGTTCCAACTGAGGCATTGCTGCCCCCGGTGGTAGTGGCAGCCTGGGAGGATGTTCCCACGGCGGTGTTGCCGAAGCCGGTGGTGTTATTTCCGAGCGCTGAAACCCCGGAGGCAGTATTGAACCCGCCGGTAGTGTTCTTGAGCAGGGAATTGGTGCCAAAGGAGGTGTTTCCGTTGCCGGTGGTATTTGCATTCAGGGCATTGGCGCCAGTAGCGGTATTGAAAAGGCCGCTCGTGTTTGCGCTCATGCTACCCGAACCTACGGCAGTGTTTGAAACCCCGGTTGTATTGGAATTGAGAGCCTGAGCCCCGACGGCAGTATTGGTGGCACCGTTTCCGTTGCCCCGACCGACCCGCATTCCGTTTACGCGGGCATCTCCGTTCACATCCAACTTAGCCTGGGGGTTGGTCACGCCAATCCCGATATAGCCTGCGGTGTCCACGATGGTACCGTCGATAAGCGAGGTCCCGTCCCATTTTGGGACGTGGTGGTTCAGGTTGGTTGCTACTTTTGGATCAACTTCCGCGGCGCTCAAATCAATGGTGTTGGCGCCGGAAAGGGTGAGATTACTGCCCGCCAAAGACAAGGTCTGGATTTCGTTGGTGTTGTCCAGATCGAGGTCATTGGTGATGTGATTCTGAATATCCGTAGTGTTTTGAGCAATGTTGGAAGCATTATTGGAAATCGCAGTGGAATTTGCTCCAATTGCAGTTGTATTTGAGGCAATATTGGCCGAATTGGTTGCGATATCGGTTGTATTCTGGGCAATGTTAGCCGAATTATTAGAAATCGCAGTGGTATTTGCTCCAATTGCAGTTGTATTTGAGGCAATATTGGCCGAATTGGTTGCGATGTCTGATGCATTCTGGGCCACACCCGCCGATTGATCCAACGCAGAGAGGTCCACGGTGGCGGAGTCCCCACCCTCAATGTCGATTTGCAGGATATTGCTGCCATTCAGGCTGGCTCCGGTCAGGTTTTGATCATCTGTACCCACATTGCTTAAGGTACTCAAATCAACCACCAGGGTTCCACCTGCATCTGTAATTTCAAGATTATTGCCGTTGAGGATGGCCCCTGTGTTCAACTCGTTGGTGTTGTCCAGATCGAGGTCATTGGTGATGTGAGTCTGAATATCGGTTGTATTCTGGGCAATGTTGGCCGAATTATTGGAAATCGCGGTGGTATTTGCTCCAATAGCAGTGGTATTTGAGGCAATATTGGAAGAATTGGTGGCAATATTTGAAGCGTTTACCGCCACATCCGCCGATTGATCCAAGGCAGAGAGGTCCACGGTGGCGGAGTCGCCATTTTCAATGTCGATCTGCAGGATATTGCTGCCGTTGAGGCTGGCCGCGGTCAGGTTCTGGTTGTCAGAGCCTACGGTTGCATCCTGCCAGGTAGCATTTCCGGCTGCATCCGAGGTAAGTACCTGGCCTGCGGTTCCGGCCCCGGTGGTCACCTGCAATTCGCTGGTGCGGGTTTTACCGACTACGTCGAGTTTTTCGCCGGGCGCGGAAGTTCCGATGCCTACATTGGCCTGATTGCCGAGCACGAGGCTGTTGTTGGCCGCCACGGAGGCGTTGGCCCCGATTGCGGTGGCATTGGTCAGACCAGAAGAAGCCACATTGGCCTGGAATCCAAGGGCGGTGTTATTGGTTCCGGTCGTGTTGGCGGTGAGGGATCCTGATCCCATAGCCGTATTTCCTGAACCAACTGTATTGCCGGAAAGGCTGGAAGTTCCAACTGAGGCATTGCTGCCCCCGGTGGTATTGGCAGCCTGGGAAGATGTTCCCAGGGCGGTGTTGCCGAAGCCGGTGGTGTTATTTCCGAGCGCTGAAACCCCGGAGGCAGTATTGAACCCGCCAGTGGTGTTCTTGAGCAGGGAATTGGTGCCAAAGGAGGTGTTTCCGTTGCCGGTGGTATTTGCATTCAGGGCATTGGCGCCAGTAGCGGTATTGAAAAGACCGCTCGTGTTTGCGCTCATGCTACCCGAACCCACTGCAGTGTTTGAAACCCCGGTTGTATTGGAATTGAGAGCCTGAGCCCCGACGGCAGTATTGGTGGCACCGTTTCCGTTGCCCCGTCCAACCCTCAATCCATTTACGCGGGCATCGCCATTCACATCCAGTTTGGCCTGGGGGTTGGTCACGCCAATCCCGATATAGCCAGCGGTGTCAACGATGGTTCCGTCGATCAGTGAGGTCCCGTCCCATTTTGGGACGTGGTGGTTCAGGTTGGTTGCTACTTTTGGATCAACTTCCGCGGCGCTCAAATCAATGGTGTTGGCGCCCGAAAGGGTCAGATTACTGCCCGCCAAAGACAAGGTCTGGATTTCGTTGGTGTTGTCCAGATCGAGGTCATTGGTGATGTGATTCTGAATGTCAGTTGTGTTTTGAGCAATGTTGGAAGCATTATTGGAAATCGCAGTGGAATTTGCTCCAATTGCAGTTGTATTTGAGGCAATATTGGCCGAATTGGTTGCGATGTCTGATGCATTCTGGGCCACACCCGCCGATTGATCCAACGCAGAGAGGTCCACGGTGGCGGAGTCCCCACCCTCAATGTCGATTTGCAGGATATTGCTGCCATTCAGGCTGGCTCCGGTCAGGTTTTGATCATCTGTACCCACATTGCTTAAGGTACTCAAATCAACCACCAGAGTTCCACCTGCATCTGTAATTTCAAGATTATTGCCGTTGAGGATGGCCCCTGTGTTCAACTCGTTGGTGTTGTCAAGATCGAGGTCATTGGTGACGTGATTCTGAATATCAGTTGTATTCTGGGCAATGTTGGCCGAATTATTGGAAATCGCGGTGGTATTTGCTCCAATTGCAGATGTATTTGAAGCAATATTGGAAGCATTGGTGGCGATGTTGGTAGAATTCTGAGCGATGTCAGATGCATTTTGGGCTACACCCGTCGATTGATCAAGCTGGGAGAGGTCCACAGTCACGGAGTCGCCATTTTCAATGTCGATCTGCAGGATATTGCTTCCGTTGAGGCTGGCTGCGGTCAGGTTCTGGTTGTCAGAGCCCACGGTTGCATCCTGCCAGGTAGCATTCCCGGCTGCATCCGAGGTCAGAACCTGTCCTGCAGTTCCGGCTCCGGTGGTCACCTGCAATTCGCTGGTGCGGGTTTTACCGACTACGTCGAGTTTTTCGCCGGGCGCGGAAGTTCCGATGCCTACATTGGCCTGATTGCCGAGCACGAGGCTGTTGTTGGCCGCCACGGAGGCGTTGGCCCCGATTGCGGTGGCATTGGTCAGACCAGAAGAAGCCACATTGGCCTGGAATCCAAGGGCGGTGTTATTGGTTCCGGTCGTGTTGGCGGTGAGGGATCCTGATCCCATAGCCGTATTTCCTGAACCAACTGTATTGCCGGAAAGGCTGGAAGTTCCAACTGAGGCATTGCTGCCCCCGGTGGTATTGGCAGCCTGGGAAGATGTTCCCAGGGCGGTGTTGCCGAAGCCGGTGGTGTTATTTCCGAGCGCTGAAACCCCGGAGGCAGTATTGAACCCGCCGGTGGTGTTTTTGAGCAGGGAGTTGGTTCCAAAGGAGGTGTTTCCGTTGCCGGTGGTATTTGCATTCAGGGCATTGGAGCCGGTCGCGGTATTGAAAAGGCCGCTGGTGTTGGCGCTCATGCTACCCGAACCTACAGCAGTGTTTGAAACCCCGGTTGTATTGGAGTTCAGAGCCTGAGCCCCGACGGCAGTATTGGTGGCACCGTTTCCATTTCCCCGTCCAACCCGCATTCCATTTACGCGGGCATCTCCATTGACATCCAGTTTGGCCTGGGGATTGGTCACGCCAATCCCAATATAGCCTGCGGTGTCCACGATAGTTCCGTCGATAAGTGAGGTGCCGTCCCATTTCGGGACGTGGTGGTTCAGGTTGGTTGCTACCTTGGGATCAACTTCCGCAGCACTCAAATCAATGGTGTTGGCGCCCGAAAGGGTCAGATTGCTGCCCGTCAAAGACAAGGTCTGGATTTCGTTGGTGTTGTCCAGATCGAGGTCATTGGTGATGTGAGTCTGAATGTCGGTAGAATTCTGGGCAATGTTGGCCGAATTGGTTGCGATATCGGTTGTATTCTGGGCAATGTTGGCCGAATTATTGGAAATCGCAGTAGCATTTGCTCCAATTGCAGTGGTATTTGAGGCAATGTTGGAAGAATTGGTGGCGATATCAGATGCATTCTGGGCTACACCTGCTGATTGATCCAGGGCAGAGAGGTCCACGGTGGCGGAGTCGCCGCCTTCGATGTCGATCTGCAGGATATTGCTGCCGTTGAGGCTGGCTCCGGTCAGGTTTTGATCATCTGTACCCACATTGCTTAAGGTACTCAAATCAACCACCAGCGTTCCACCTGCATCTGTAATTTCAAGATTATTCCCATTGAGAATGGCCCCTGTGTTCAACTCGTTGGTATTGTCCAGATCGAGATCATTGGTGACGTGATTCTGAATATCAGCGGCATTCTGAGCGATGTTGGATGAATTGGTTGCGATATCAGTTGTATTCTGGGCAATGTTGGCCGAATTATTGGAAATCCCAGTGGTGTTTGCTCCAATTGCAGTAGTATTTATTGCAATATTGGAGGCATTGGTAGCGATATCGGTTGTATTCTGGGCAATGTTGGCCGAATTATTGGAAATCGCGGTGGTATTTGCTCCAATTGCAGTAGTATTTGAGGCAATATTGGAAGAATTGGTGGCAATATTTGAAGCGTTTACCGCCACATCCGCCGATTGATCCAAGGCAGAGAGGTCCACGGTGGCGGAGTCGCCATTTTCAATGTCGATCTGCAGGATATTGCTGCCGTTGAGGCTGGCCGCGGTCAGGTTCTGGTTGTCAGAGCCTACGGTTGCATCCTGCCAGGTAGCATTTCCGGCTGCATCCGAGGTAAGTACCTGGCCTGCGGTTCCGGCCCCGGTGGTCACCTGCAATTCGCTGGTGCGGGTTTTACCGACTACGTCGAGTTTTTCGCCGGGCGCGGAAGTTCCGATGCCTACATTGGCCTGATTGCCGAGCACGAGGCTGTTGTTGGCCGCCACGGAGGCGTTGGCCCCGATTGCGGTGGCATTGGTCAGACCAGAAGAAGCCACATTGGCCTGGAATCCAAGGGCGGTGTTATTGGTTCCGGTCGTGTTGGCGGTGAGGGATCCTGATCCCATAGCCGTATTTCCTGAACCAACTGTATTGCCGGAAAGGCTGGAAGTTCCAACTGAGGCATTGCTGCCCCCGGTGGTATTGGCAGCCTGGGAGGATGTTCCCAGGGCGGTGTTGCCGAAGCCTGTGGTGTTATTTCCGAGCGCTGAAACCCCGGAGGCAGTATTGAACCCGCCGGTAGTATTCTTGAGCAGGGAGTTGGTTCCAAAGGAGGTGTTTCCGTTGCCGGTGGTATTTGCATTCAGGGCGTTGGCGCCAGTAGCGGTATTGAAAAGACCGCTCGTGTTTGCGCTCATGCTACCCGAACCCACTGCAGTGTTTGAAACCCCGGTTGTATTGGAATTGAGAGCCTGAGCCCCGACGGCAGTATTGGTGGCACCGTTTCCGTTGCCCCGACCGACCCGCATTCCGTTTACGCGGGCATCTCCATTGACATCCAGTTTGGCCTGGGGATTGGTCACGCCAATCCCAATATAGCCTGCGGTGTCCACGATAGTTCCGTCGATAAGTGAGGTGCCGTCCCATTTCGGGACGTGGTGGTTCAGGTTGGTTGCTACCTTGGGATCAACTTCCGCAGCACTCAAATCAATGGTGTTGGCGCCCGAAAGGGTCAGATTGCTGCCCGTCAAAGACAAGGTCTGGATTTCGTTGGTGTTGTCCAGATCGAGGTCATTGGTGATGTGAGTCTGAATGTCGGTAGAATTCTGGGCAATGTTGGCCGAATTGGTTGCGATATCGGTTGTATTCTGGGCAATGTTGGCCGAATTATTGGAAATCGCAGTAGCATTTGCTCCAATTGCAGTGGTATTTGAGGCAATGTTGGAAGAATTGGTGGCGATATCAGATGCATTCTGGGCTACACCTGCTGATTGATCCAGGGCAGAGAGGTCCACGGTGGCGGAGTCGCCGCCTTCGATGTCGATCTGCAGGATATTGCTGCCGTTGAGGCTGGCTCCGGTCAGGTTTTGATCATCTGTACCCACATTGCTTAAGGTACTCAAATCAACCACCAGCGTTCCACCTGCATCTGTAATTTCAAGATTATTCCCATTGAGAATGGCCCCTGTGTTCAACTCGTTGGTATTGTCCAGATCGAGATCATTGGTGACGTGATTCTGAATATCAGCGGCATTCTGAGCGATGTTGGATGAATTGGTTGCGATATCAGTTGTATTCTGGGCAATGTTGGCCGAATTATTGGAAATCCCAGTGGTGTTTGCTCCAATTGCAGTAGTATTTATTGCAATATTGGAGGCATTGGTAGCGATATCGGTTGTATTCTGGGCAATGTTGGCCGAATTATTGGAAATCGCGGTGGTATTTGCTCCAATTGCGGTGGTATTTGAGGCAATATTGGATGCGTTGGTCGCGATGTTGGTGGAATTCTGAGCGATATCAGATGCATTCTGGGCCACCCCCGCAGATTGGTCGAGCGGCGAAAGGTCAACCGTGACAGAGTCCCCATTTTCTATATCAACCTGGAGGACGTTGCTTCCATTTAAGGTGGCGGAGGTAAGATTTTGATTGTCATTTCCCACGGTTGCATCCTGCCAGGTAGCATTCCCGGCTGCATCCGAGGTCAGAACCTGTCCTGCAGTTCCGGCTCCGGTGGTCACCTGCAATTCGCTGGTGCGGGTTTTACCGACTACGTCGAGTTTTTCGCCGGGCGCGGAGGTTCCGATCCCCACCTTGGCCTGGTTGCCGAGCACGAGGCTGCTGTCCGCGGCCACGACGGCGTTGGCACCAATGGCGGTGGCATTGGTCAGGCCAGGGGAAGCCACATTGGCCTGGAATCCAACTGCGGTGTTATTGGTTCCGGTTGTGTTGGCTGTCATTGAACTTGATCCCATAGCCGTATTTCCTGAACCAACTGTGTTGGCGGAAAGGCTGGATGTTCCAACCGAGGCATTACTGCCCCCGGTGGTATTGGCAGCCTGGGAAGATGTTCCCAGGGCGGTGTTGCCGAAGCCAGTGGTGTTATTTCCGAGAGCTGAAACCCCGGCTGCGGTATTGAACCCGCCGGTAGTGTTCTTGAACAGGGAATTGGTTCCAAAGGAAGTGTTTCCGTTACCTGTGGTATTTGCATTCAGGGCATTGGCGCCAGTAGCAGTATTGAAAAGGCCGCTGGTGTTGGCGCTCATGGTAGCTGAACCCACGGCAGTATTGGAAATGCCGGAGGTGTTGGCGTTCAAGGCCTGAGCCCCGACGGCTGTATTGGTGGCGCCGTTTCCGTTGCCCCGACCGACCTTCAGGCCGTTGATACGGGCATCGCCGTTCACATCCAACTTGGCCTGGGGGTTGGTCACGCCAATCCCGATATAGCCAGCAGTGTCCACAATGGTCCCATCGATAAGTGAATTCCCATCCCATTTTGGTACATGGCTGGAAAGGATGGTTGATACCTTGGGATCAACTTCCGCGGTGCTCAAATCAATGGTGTTGGCGCCCGAAAGGGTCAGATTACTGCCTGCCAAAGACAAGGTCTGGATTTCGTTGGTGTTGTCCAGATCGAGGTCATTGGTGATGTGAGTCTGAATGTCAGTTGTGTTTTGAGAAATATCGCTGGTGTTTTGAGCGATGTTGGTGGCATTGGTTCCAATGTCAGTTGTGTTCTGTGCGATGTTGGCGGCGTTGGTACTGATATCCGTTGTGTTCTGAGCAATATTGGCAGCATTCGTTCCAATATCCGTGGTGTTTTGCGCAATGTTGGAGGCGTTTGTGCTGATATTGGTTGTGTTCTGAGCAATATTGGCAGCATTCGTTCCAATGTTCGTGGTGTTTTGGGCAATGTTGGAGGTGTTGGTGCTGATATTGGTGGTATTCTGGGCGATGTCGGATGCGTTTTGCGCAACGCCAGCTGACTGATCGAGTGCAGAGAGATCGACCGTGGTCGAATCCCCACCCTCAATGTCGATTTGCAGGATATTGCTGCCATTCAGGGTGGCGCCGGTCAGGTTTTGATCGTCGGTGCTGCTGCCAAGCAGGGGCCCCAAATCTGTACTGATGGTTCCGCCCCCATCAGTAATTTGAATTTTTGTTCCATTCAGACTAACGCTGATGTTGTACTCATTGGTACTGTCCGTATCCAGGTCAGTGAGTAAATGATTGAAAATGCTGGCTCCATTTTGGTTGATAAGGGTGGTGTGAGTGGCCAGGGTGCTTGAATGTTGCCCAATCAGGTTGGTATTGGTAGAAATGTTGCCTGTATTAGTGGCAATATTCGTGGTGTTCTGGGCAATATTGGCTGTATTAGTGGAAATATTGCTGGCATTGGTCCCAATATCAGTGGTGTTCTGTGCGATGTTGGCTGAATTGGTAGCTATGTTGCTGGTGTTCTGAGCAATATTGGCCGTATTGGTGGAAATGTTGCTGGCATTGGTGCCAATGTCCGTGGTGTTTTGCGCGATGTCAGATGCGTTTTGAGCAACGCCAGCTGACTGATCAAGTGCAGAGAGGTCGACCGTGGTTGAATCCCCACCCTCAATGTTGATTTGCAGGATATTGCTGCCGTTGAGGCTGGCTCCGGTCAGGTTTTGATCGTCGGTAGCGCTCCCGGTTATGGGGCTAAGGTCCACCACCAGGGTTCCCCCGGCATCGGTAATTTGCAAATCCGTGCCGACCAGGGTAGCACTTGAGTTCAATTCGTTGCTTGAACTGAGGTCGCCATCGGCGCTGATGTGATTCTGCAAGTTGGTGGCATTGGTGGCTATGTCAGTGGTATTCTGGGCAATATTGGATGTATTAGTGGAAATATTGGCAGCATTTGTTCCAATATCGGTGGTGTTTTGTGCAATGTTGGCTGAATTGGTGGCTATGTCGCTGGTGTTCTGAGCAATATTGGCGGTGTTGGTGGAAATATTGCTGGCATTGGTGCCAATATCCGTGGTGTTTTGCGCGATGTTGGCAGAATTGGTAGCTATGTTGCTGGTGTTCTGAGCAATATTGCCGCTGTTTGTGGATATATTGCTGGCATTGGTGCCAATATCCGTGGTGTTTTGTAAAATGTTGGAGGCGTTTGTGTTGATATTGGTGGTATTCTGGGCGATGTCGGATGCGTTTTGCGCAACGCCAGCTGACTGATCGAGTGCAGAGAGGTCGACTGTAGCCGAATCTCCACCCTCAATGTCGATTTGCAGGATATTGCTGCCGTTGAGGGTGGCCCCGGTCAGGTTTTGATCGTCGGTAGCGCTCCCGGTTATGGGGCTAAGGTCCACCACCAGGGTTCCCCCGGCATCGGTAATTTGCAAATCCGTGCCGACCAGGGTAGCACTTGAGTTCAATTCGTTGCTTGAACTGAGGTCGCCATCGGCGCTGATGTGATTCTGCAAGTTGGTGGCATTGGTGGCTATGTCAGTGGTATTCTGGGCAATATTGGATGTATTAGTGGAAATATTGGCAGCATTTGTTCCAATATCGGTGGTGTTTTGTGCAATGTTGGCTGAATTGGTGGCTATGTCGCTGGTGTTCTGAGCAATATTGGCGGTGTTGGTGGAAATATTGCTGGCATTGGTGCCAATATCCGTGGTGTTTTGTGTGATGCTGGCTGAATTGGTAGCAATGTCGCTGGTGTTTTGCGCAATATTGGAGGCGTTGGTGCTAATATCAGTTGTGTTCTGGGCAATATTGGCCGCATTGGTGGAAATATTGCTGGCATTGGTGCCAATGTCAGTGGTATTCTGGGCGATATTAGATGCGTTTTGCGCAACGCCAGCTGACTGATCGAGTGCAGAGAGGTCGACTGTAGCCGAATCTCCACCCTCAATGTCGATTTGCAGGATATTGCTGCCGTTGAGGGTGGCCCCGGTCAGGTTTTGGTCGTCGGTAGCGCTACCGGTTATGGGGCTAAGGTCCACCACCAGGGTTCCCCCGGCATCGGTAATTTGCAGGTCCGTACCGACCAAAGTGGCACTTGAGTTCAATTCGTTGCTTGAACTGAGGTCGCCATCGGCGGTGATGTGATTCTGCAAGTTGGTGGCATTGGTAGCTATGTCAGTGGTGTTCTGAGCAATGTCAGCTGAATTGGTGGCTATGTCGCTGGTGTTCTGAGCAATATTTGCAGCATTGGTGCCAATGTCCGTGGTGTTTTGCGCAATGTTGGCTGAATTGGTAGCTATGTCGCTGGTGTTTTGAGCAATATTGGCAGTGTTGGTGGAAATATTGCTGGCATTGGTGCCAATGTCTGTGGTGTTCTGTGCGATGTTAGCTGAATTGGTGGCTATGTCGCTGGTGTTCTGAGCAATATTTGCAGCATTCGTTCCAATATCAGTGGTGTTCTGTGCGATGTCTGTTGTGTTTTGAGCAATATTGGCAGTGTTGGTGGAAATATTGCTGGCATTGGTGCCAATGTCAGTTGTGTTTTGCGCAATGTTGGAGGCGTTGGTGCTGATATTGGTGGTATTCTGAGCAATATTGGCCGTATTGGTGGAAATATTGCTGGCATTGGTGCCAATATCCGTGGTGTTTTGCGAGATGTTCGCTGAATTGGTAGCTATGTTGCTGGTGTTCTGAGCAATATTGCCGCTGTTTGTGGATATATTGCTGGCATTGGTGCCAATATCCGTGGTGTTTTGTAAAATGTTGGAGGCGTTTGTGTTGATATTGGTGGTATTCTGGGCGATGTCGGATGCGTTTTGCGCAACGCCAGCTGACTGATCGAGTGCAGAGAGGTCAACCGTGGCTGAATCTCCATTCTCAATGTCGATTTGCAGGATATTGCTGCCGCTGAGGCTGGCCCCGGTCAGGTTTTGATCATCTCCGGCACTTCCGGTTAGCGGACTCAGGTCCACCACCAGGGTTCCCCCGGCATCGGTGATTTGCAGATCGGTTCCGACCAGCGAGGCCCCGGTATTCAATTCGTTGGTGGTACTTGTATCAGAGTTGGGGGCTACCGTCCAGGTGGTGCCGTCCCACACCAAAATATCCCCATTGCTGGCTCCATTCTGAGCCAGATCCACCAACTGAATGCTGGCATCCTCGATGGCAGAGGAACCCACATGGGTCAGGGTGCTTCCGTCTCCAATGATGGTTCCACCCTGGGTCTCCAGGTTTCCACCTGTAATGGTTACATTTCCATCCTTGCCAATCACCATCCGTTCAATGTCATTGGTACGGATTCGCAAAGAGGTATTGGAGGTGGAGCCAAGGAATTTGGTTGAATCAATGGTATTTCCATTCAGGCCCCAGAAATCGGAGGTGGATGGCGGGTCAAGGCTTCCCTGAGAACCTGCGCAGACTCCTCCCTGAATATCATTTACCATATTCAATACCGTAACCTGGTGCACCACGTCAAGGCATCCGCCATTGGAAATGTTAATGGTAATATCAAAAAATTCGCCCCCCAAAGGGTTTGAAAATGTCTGGGTGGCGGTTCCGCTGAAAATCAGATTTCCCGAACCATGGGTGAATGTTCCGGCATTGAACCAGTTTCCATCCAAATCGATGTTAAAATTATTACAATCCAACTCACCGGCAACAATGTTCAAATTGCCCGTAACATTGGTAGGCCCCGATAAGGTAACCACCTGGCCAGTGGTTTGCACGGTCAGATTGCGGAAATTTCCAAAGCCAGCCGGGATGGTGGTGCCACTGGTGGAATTCAAAAGATGGATGGTTCCAAACCCCGGGACAAAAGTCAGTTGGGAAGCAGTGGCATTCCAGGTCCCATAAATTTGAACCGTACCTCCTTTGGCCATGTTTAGGATAGCCAGGCTGCTTGCATTAAGCGAATTAATGGTAAGGATATTTGTGCCGAAGCTGGGCCAGGCCAAAGTGGAGCCACTGTTCAGTTGAAGATCGCCATAAGCGAGACTTGCAGCAGCATTGTCGAAATTGCAATTGCCATTGATGATCAACTGGTCACCCACTGCCGGTACCGTACCTCCGCTCCATTTTGTCGGATCGCTGAAGTTGCCAGGCCCCGTAAATGTCTTTATTGCGGGCGCCGAATAAGCTGCTATCTGGCTGATTCCCAGCCAGAAAAAGGCGAATAATACCAGGGTACTCAATCGCAAATCGGTAAAGAGCAGGCTTCGGTTACGGTTAAGGGAAATGGAAAATGACATGGTAATATAGTTTAATTTAGTAGGCATAATCAGAACACAAGTAAGAACTGTTAGTCTTAATCGAGAGGACCAATTTTAGTATTGATCCCCTTAAAAAAGCCAGGGGTCTGGGACAATTTTTTCACAGAATCCAGCTTTCAGCGGTTTATTCTGTAAATGATTTAGATTGTTTGAAAAAGATGGGTTCGAAAAGTGGTGTTAGTCAGAGGTTTCCGTACAGAAAGGTAATTATAAGCCGGAAAAAAAGAAAGCATCATATTAATTAATATCGCTTTTTTTGACCTTTGGAAGTCTTTTTTGGAAATATTCTCCCCGAAAGTCTCAGAAACGCCATGCTTTCCCTGCTCATGGCTTTTCAAAAGTGGCCCAATCCCGGCCAGGAACAGCTCCCAACCACCAGCCCACTTCCCTCACTTAGTTTCGGCATGGAATTTGTTCTCAATAGCCCTAAATTCAACCCTATGAAACACACACTCTACTCTCTGATCTTCGTTTTTACTGCCTGGATGCTCATTTCATCCTGTTCCAGTACACGTGATTTGCGCATTCCTGTTTCTGTTCCCCCTGCGGTGCAGTTGCCTGATCACATCGAAACGGTGGGACTGATCAATCGCAGTCTGGCAGGTGAGGGCAAAAAAGGGATCAATACCCTGGAGGGAATTCTGACCGGAGAGGGATTGTATGAAGATAAAAATGGCTCCTCGGCTTGCATCGCGGGCGCTGCTTCCCAGCTGAATATCGACAATCTGGTGCATGCCGTTATCCTCGATTCCATGCAACTGACCGGCACGGGAACAGGCATGATGCCTCTGCCCCTGAGTTGGGATGTGGTGGGGAAAATCTGCCGGGAAAAGAACCTCGACGGATTGCTGGTGCTGGAAGTGTTTGATACAGATCAGGGAAACAGCGCCACCACCAATGCCATTGGGCAGATTGTCAATATCGCCCAGACCGGCCAGGTCAATCCTGTGCAGCCCGCGACTAATTCCCGGGTACGGGTCAAAATGGCCTGGCGCTTTTACGACGCGGTGGACCAGATTCTGATCGATGAGGTGCAGATGAACGATTATTTCGGGGTGAATAACAGCAACGGATCGGGGATTTATGATCTGGGCGAATTTGCCAAACGCGACGCCATTTCCCAATCAGGCTACATTGGGGGGCGTGCCTACGCTTCGCGTATGTTTCCCGGCTGGACCAACATGTGGCGTGAATACTATATCCGTCCCGGCAACGAAATGAAAACGGCCGACCGCACGGTGCAGGTCAATAACTGGAAACGGGCCGAGGAGATCTGGCTGCCCCTGACAGACAGTCCCAAGCGCAAAATAGCAGGCCGCGCCTGCTATAATATGGCCATTGCCTGCGAGCTCAAAAGCGAAATCAACCAGGCGATTGAATGGGCCCAGAAGGCTTTCACAGAGCACAAAGAAAAGCGCTCCCGCAGCTACGTGCGGATTTTGCGCAACCGTTTGTAGGGAGGTTCCGGGGATTTTCCATCACCACTCCATCAACTTCACCACTTTGTGGAAGATGTCGGTGTTATTGTAAATGCCGCCGAATTGTTCTGAGCCCGGGCCAAAGGCAAAAACCGGCACCAGGGCCGCGGTGTGGGATGCCAGCAGGGTGGTTTGGGAACCCTCATAAAACCCTCCCGCAATGCTGTCGTACTGAGGCACCCCCAGACTGACCTGAGGGTTAAGGGAAAATCCGCCCGTTTCGTGGTCGGCAGTAACAATTACCAGGGTATTGCCGTCTTTTTCCGCAAAATCCAGCACGGCACCAATCGCATCGTCAAAGTCGCGCACTTCGAGGAAGGTACCCGCCACATTGGAGGCATGACATTCCCAGTCGATTTGTGAACCTTCAATCATGAGGAAAAATCCGCCTTCCTCTTTCACCAGGGTCGAACAGGCCAGCACAGAAGCGCGGGTCAGGAAGTCGTCGCGGCCCATTTTCTTGGGCGGCAGGCCCACATCCGCCATGATGAATCCGTATTTATGACCCGTTTTAAGGGAACCCGGCTGAGGCAGCGCCGTGGTATCAATGGTGAACCCGTTTTGCTTCAGCTGATCAAACAGGTTCAGCTGGTCGGGGCGTTTGTGGAAATACAATCTGCCGCCTGCGGCAAAAAAATCAACCCCTGAGGTGGGAAGCTGGGTGGCAATATTGTATTCCATCAGGCGGGTGGGGGCATGGGCAAAAAAGCAGGCAGGGGTGGCATGGGTAATGCTGGATGTGGCCACCAGGCCTGATTTAACCCCTTTTCTCTCCACCCGTTCGATGATGGTTTCCAAAGGTTGCTGGTCAAATCCCACGCTGATCGAGCCGTTATAGGAGCGGGTACCCGTGGCAAAAGCAGTAGCCCCCGCCGCTGAATCCGTGATTTTGGCGTTGGCCGAGGAAGTATTGATCAGACCAATGGTTTTGAAGCGGGAAAAATTGGGTTCGCTCAAATCTGAATTATAATAACGGCTGGAAACCTGGCTCAGGCCCATTCCATCCCCGATCATGAGGATCACATTTTTGGGACGTTTGTTCTGCGCGGGGACCTGCTGACACCCCGAAAGGAAAAAAATCAGCAGCAAAAGGGCAGTCATGCCACGGTTCAGTAATATTCCCATAATTGATTTTAAGGCAAAGATAGGGCAATTAAACCTGAAAAAGGGAAAAAAGCCAGTTTAATCCACTTTGTCGTGCCCAACTTTCCCCTCCAAAATGGCATTGGTCATGATCAGGTTGAGGGTGTTGAGCTGATCCAGCCACTGCTGCCGCTTTTTGGGGAAAAGCTTGTCGAAATCCTCAGAAGAGCGCATCATGGCTGCCTGATTTTCATGAAAACCGTGATACCTATTAAAGAGGGTTTTATCCGCTTCCTCAAATTCTTCCTGCAGCACCTGGTACATCAACTCGGCCTTTTTCCCAAAGGAATGGTTGATTCTGGCCGCATTCAGGTAGCGGGTACGGCTGTATTTGCCAAAATGCTCGCTATAGGCATTCCAGTTGGTTTCCAGATCCGTCCTTTCCACTTTGCTGTCGGGGTTTTGAGAGGATAATAAAAGTTCTTTCATGGTTCGGGTGGCATAATAAACCACACTTTCCATCAAAACACTTACCTCACGGAAAACCTTGGTCGCAATTTTGATATCCTCGGCCTTTTGCTCCCTTTTTTCTTTGATACGGGCCTGTTGTTTCTGGAAATAATCCCCGATCAGGGTGCCTGCGCCGGCTAAGATCAAGTTGGAAATGATGGCCATAGGGTAATTGGATGATTAATTTTTTCACCCCTTCAGAGGTTGGGGGGATGGATTTTCAATTTAGGAAATTTCCTTCCAGATGAAAATACTCCCCTTCAGAAAGAGACTGAATCAATTGATTTCTAAGATTTTTTGCACGAAATTTAACCCAGGAAGCTTCTTATGAACAGCCAACATCCTCTGACTACTTCCCAGCTATCTGTTTGGCTGGACCAGCAACTGCATATCCGTTCGGCACGGTATAATATTTCTGCCTGGGTGGTTTTGCCTCACGAAGTGGAGGATGGCCAGGTGGAAGCAGCTTTGCGGCAGCTGGTGAGTGAGGCAGACGTGCTTCGCACCCGTTTTTTTGAGGAGGATGGCCTCCCCGGGCAGGAGTTTTTGGCTCAGGTTGAATTTCCGCTGGAGCGGGTCGATTTTCAGTCCTTTTCTGATCCCAAAGCCAGTGCTCAAAATTGGATGGAGTCCCAAAATCTCATCCTTTTCGACCTTTTGCAGCCTCCATTATTTGCATGCGCCCAGTTGAAAATCAATCCTGAGGAATCCTGGGTTTATCTGCGCATTCACCACCTGATAACGGATGGCTACGGACTTTCCCTCCTTACCCACCGTTTTGGGCAGATTCTGACGGCTCAGATTCGCAAAACAGAACTTTCTCCTTCCCCCTTCACTCCCTATGCTGATTTCATTGCGGCTGATCAGGCTTATCTGCAGTCTGAGGAATTTCGCAAAGACAAGGCATACTGGCAGGAAAAACTCGCTCAATTGCCTGATGAAGGCCTGTTTGCCGGGCAGAGAAACCTGCATTCCCCCAATCCAAGGCCCGAATGCAGCCTGGATCTGGAGGGGAAACGCCTGGCGAAAGTGGAATCGTTTTGCAAAGAACAGCAGGTAAGTCCTTTTCATTTCTTTCTGGCTTGCCTGTATCTCAATTTTCGGGCCCGTACAGGGGCAGAGGAAATTCTGCTTTCTTCACCCATTCTCAATCGGGGAAAGGCTGCTTTCAAGCGTTCTCCCGGGCTCTTTCAGGGACTTTTGCCGCTCAGAATCCGGGCAGGGGAGCCTGAAAACCTCCTGGATTTGCTGCGCAATATCCGTCAGGAACTGAAGGAAACTTTCCGTTACCAGAAGTTTCCGCTTTATGGATTGCATCGCACCCTCGCCTGGGAAAAAAGCCCGGCCTGGATCACCCTTTCCTGGGAAAAATTCAATTTTGCAGACGAGGGAGAAGCAGGATTTACTGCCATTCATCCCCTGCCCATTCCTGAAGAGGCGGGGGAATTGTCCATTCACATCGGCAATTATGGACGGGAGGAAGGCATTCAACTGAATTTTTCCTTCAACGGACACCGCTGGTCAACCCGGGAAATCGAAGATTTCGTCAGGCATTTCGATCACATAATCGACCGCTTTCTGAGCCTTCCTGAAACCCGGGTTAGCGATTTTCAGGTTCTGATAGAGGAGGAATTGACCTGGCAATGGGAGGAATTGGGGCTGGGAAATGCCCTGACCTATCCCCTGCAAACTGTGCTTGCGCAGTTTGCCCAAATAGTTAAGGGCGACCCTGAAGGAATAGCCTTTCAGGTGGGGGAAAATTCCCTTACCCGGGCTGAATTTGATGAAAAGAGCACCCTTTGGGCGGCCAAAATCAGCTCAGAATTGCTTAGTCCGGGTTCACCCGTGGCCCTGCTGTTGCCAGCTGGCCTGCAGCGGGTGGTGGCCATTTGGGCTGTGATGAAAGCAGGTTTTGCCTGGTTGCCCCTGGACCCAACCTGGCCCGCGGAGCGAATTAGATTCATGCTGCAGGACAGTCGGGCAGAATTGCTGATCATGGAGGAGGAAAATCCGGCCATGGAAGCAGGTTTTTCAGGGAAAATATGGCTTACCCACGCCCTTGATGCTCAGTCTGACAGACTTCTGGTGCTGGCAAATCCCACTTTGGATGATCCTGCTTACCTGATTTATACCTCAGGCTCGACGGGTGAACCCAAAGGAGTGTGGGTCAGTCATGGCAATCTGGCGGCATTTGGACAGAATCTGGGCCCAAATCTGGCCCTTCATCCCGGCGGTCGTCTGCTGGCTCTGACCAATTACACGTTTGATATTTCCGTGCTGGAACTCGTTTGTGCGCTTGCACAGGGCATTTCTCTGGTTTTGCCTCCTCCTGGCGGGGATGCCTACCTGCCAGAACTTCTGGCCAGTGGCCAGGTGGATTATCTGCAGATTACTCCTTCCCGCCTTTCTGCTCTGATTTCCGGGCATGGAATGGCTTTTCTGGAGCATTTGCAGGTGATTTTGGTGGGAGGGGAGGCCATGTCAGGAGAATTATTTTCCGTCCTGTGCCAATTGCAAAATCCGCGGATTTTCAATGTGTATGGTCCCACTGAATCGACCATCTGGAGCAGTTTTAAGGAGCTGAAAGACGGGGTTTTAACGGCAGGAAAGGCCCTGGACGGGGAACAAATTCATATTCTCTCCCAGAATCTGCGCCCTAAACCTCTGGGATCAGTGGGCGAAATCTGTATTTCCGGGGCCGGGGTTGCTATGGGTTATCATCATCGCCCCCAACTCACGAAAGAACGGTTTGTACCTCATCCATCTGATCCCCAAAAGAGGCTTTACCGTACGGGTGATCTGGGTCGATGGAACGAAATGCAGGAACTGGAAGTGCTGGGTCGTCTGGACGATCAGATCAAATTGAGGGGTTTTCGCATCGAATTGGGGGAAATTGAGGCGGCTTTGTTGCAGCACCCTGAGGTGCGGGAAGCAGTGGTGGTAGCGCCCTTTCTGCATGAAACAGAACGGCAGTTGGTGGGATATTTTACGGCGGAAAAGACGGTTGAAGTGGGTGATTTAGAGGCTTTTTTGCAAGCCAAACTGCCAACTTATATGGTGCCCCAGCACCTGTTTCAATTGGGGGA
This sequence comes from Bacteroidia bacterium, assembly GCA_020635905.1. GTDB lineage: Bacteria > Bacteroidota > Bacteroidia > J057 > JADKCL01 > JACJYV01. The sequence goes on along the minus strand of JACJYV010000001.1, from coordinate 1,273,058 downwards.
AATTCCCCTGAATTCCAGCGGCAAAGCCGACCGCCGGGCGCTGAATCAGCGCAAAATCGAGCTCCCCGCCGCAGGCGGGGTGTTTGTGCCCCAAAACGATCGGGAGCAGCAACTGCTGAAAATCTGGCAGGAAGTACTGCAAAAGCAGGAGTTTGGGGCGGATGATGGCTTTTTCCCGTTGGGAGGACACAGTCTGAAAGCGGCCCAACTGATGGCCCGTATCCGCACCAGATTGGGCATTTCCCTTGAAATGGCCGATATTTTTGCCGCACCTTCCCTTGCTGCCCAATCTGCTTTGCTCAGGTCCCGCGCTCAGTTTCCAACAGAGGAAATTCCCCTGATTGACGAGGCTCCCTCATATCCACTCTCACCCTCACAGCAACGCTTGTGGGTGCTGGAAAATCTCACTTCCGGCACAGGAGCCTATCACATGGCGGCCGCTTTTCATTTGCTGGGGCCATTCGACCGGGAAAAATGGGAAAAGGCCTGCAAAGCCCTGGTGAAGAGGCATGAAGTGCTTCGCACCCGCATCATTCTGGAGGATGGAGAACCCCGGCAAGTGATCTTGACTGGGGAAGATTTTGTGCTGGAAACGGAAAATCCAAAGTTGGTTTCCGCAGAAAAGTCATCCCTTGATCGCCTGCTTCAGGCGGAAATCCGCCGCCCGTTTGATTTGGAGCATGAAGGTGGATTTCGGGTGAAATATTATCCCCTGCCTGCAGAGAAAGGGATTTTGCTGGTCAATTTGCACCACCTTTTCGGGGACGATTTCACCCTGCGCCTGTTGAAGCAGGAACTTACCTCCTTGCTGGAAGATGATTCGGCAATTCTACCCCCCTCAAAACTACGGTTCCGCGATGTGGCGGCCTGGCAAATGGACCGTTCCCGGGAATCTGACCGCCAGTTCTGGCTGAATTTGCCGGGTCTCAGCCAACCCTTGCCTGACCTTCCCCTGGATTTCCCCCGGCCTGCCATACGCACTTACCAGGGGCAAACCATGGATTTTTTTCTGTCCCAGGATTTGTGGCAGGGACTGGAAAAATTAGCAGGTGAACGGGGCGTCACCCCTTTTATGGTGGTGCTGGCCCTCACAAGATTGCATTTGCAGCGCCTGACCGGTCATGATTCAGTTCGCATTGGAACCCCCGTTCAGTCCAGAAACCACCCCGACCTGGAGGTGGTGGCCGGCCCTCTGCTCAACACCCTGGTGCTGCCCTTTGAGTTTTTAGCAGAAGACCGTTTTTATGATTTGCTGGACCGCACCAGGCAAAATCTTTTGCAGGTTTATCCCCACCAGGATTATCCGTTGGAGGATTTGGTCAGAGAATTGGAGGTGTCGAGAGATGCTTCGCGAAACCCCTTATTTGATGTATTTGTGGTATGGCTGGAAGGCGGGGAAAGTCGCTTTCAGGCAGGTGACCTGCGAATTGAGAAATATCCACTGGAACAGGGCATCAGCAAATTTGACCTGAGTTATTACTTCAGACCTATAGAATCAGGACTTAAAATCAGCCTCGAGTACCGCACAGATTTGTTTGCAGAGGAGACGGTAAAGGCGTTTGGAGCACAATTGGAATGCCTGACTGGCGAGGTTTTGCATGCCCCTGACCAAATCCTTGAAGAGTTGGAGTGGATTCCCTCGTCAGAAAGAAAAATCCTGCAGGAGCAGTTCGCACCCGGGCCTCCATTGCCTTCCTCTTTGTTGTCTGTAGTGGCAGATTTTGAAGCAGTTACTGCCTTGAGGAGAGGCGAAACCGCACTGGAATTTGGAGGAGAATCCTGGACTTTTGCCCAATTGGATGCAATTTCGGCCACCTGGGCGGCCCATTTGCTGGACTCAGGCCTGGAGCGGGGTGGGGGTGTGGGGATTTTGCTTCCCCGGGGACCTGAATGGGTTTTTGCTCTATGGGGCATCCTGCGGGCGGGAGGCGCCTTTTTGCCTTTGGATGCGCAGAATCCTTCGGCTCGAAATCTGTTTCTGTTGCAGCAGGCAGGCGCAAAGCATTTGATTACCACCGCGGGACTTGCCCTGGAAACTGATTTTTCGGGAAGAGTTTTCGTTCCAGATGAATTGAATCAGCCTCAGGTTGGAATGGAGATTTTACCCGAAATTCCCCTGACTCAGAAAGCTTACACCCTTTTCACCTCAGGCTCGACCGGGGAGCCCAAAGGAGTGGATATCACCCACCAAAACCTGGCCGCCTTTGGCTGTAATCTGGAATCTGTGTGGGGCTTTCTGCCCGGCCAAACCCTGTTTTCCCTCACCAATCTGACCTTTGATATTTCCATACTGGAATTGGTTTTGTGCCTCAGCAAGGGGATTTCTGTATATCTGGCCACGGATTCCCAACGCAGGGAGCCCGATCAATTCCTTCAGGTTTTGCAGAGTGGTCAGGTGAATCTGTTGCAGATTACTCCTTCCCATTTGCAGGCCCTGACCTCAGGAAAAGACTTATTAGCCCTGGAGAATCTGGATACAATCCTGGTGGGAGGAGAGGCTATGCCAGAATCTCTTCATACCAGCCTTTTGCAGCTCCAAAATCCACAAGTATTCAATGTGTATGGTCCCACGGAAACCACTATCTGGAGTAGTAGTTTCCGCCTCGGGACTGGCTCCCTATCTCTGGGAAATCCCTTGTCAGGGGAGGAAATTCTGATTCTGTCTCCGTCAGGAAAATTACAGCCTCCCGGCGTTGCGGGGGAGATTTGCATCGCCGGGGCCGGCCTTTCTCCCGGCTATGCCGGTCGTTCTGATCTGACCGTAGAACGGTTTGTCAGCCATCCTTTTCAGCCGGGAAAACTGATCTACAAGACTGGTGACCTGGGTAGATGGAAACGCAATGGAGAAATTGAGTTTCTGGGACGAATGGATGCCCAGCTTAAAGTGCGGGGCATGCGGGTTGAACCCGGGGAGATTGAACAGGCCATGCTTGGCCTGTCTCAGATCAGCGAAGCGAAAGTTTTGGCTCTGCCAGACCAGCAATTGGTGGCTTTTATCGTTGCCAATCGGGAAATTCCCTCCAGTGAAATTGCAAATCATTTGCAGCTGATTTTGCCCCCGGCCCTGATCCCGTCACGATACATTTTTATGGATCAAATCCCCCTGAATTCAAGTGGGAAGGCGGATTTGCGGTCTTTGGAAAAGCTGGCTTCCAGTCAGGTAAATGAGGATCTGAGACGGACCCAACCGGGCACTGAAGTGGAGATCAGGATAGCGGGAATCTGGAAGGAAATCCTGCAGGCTGAAGAGATTTATCTGGAGGATAATTTCTTTGAATTGGGCGGGCATAGTCTGACGGCTATACAGTTGGTTTCGCGCCTTCAGGAGGCTGGTTTGGGGAAATTTTCGCTCAATGATCTGTTTCGGGCTCCCACCCTGCAAAGCCTGTCCAGATTGGCTCAAAAGGCATCATCCAAGCAAAATCAGCCCATTTTGCCTGCCCCATTGCAGCCCAGTTATCCCCTATCCGACGGGCAACGCCGCCTCTGGGTGCTGGATCAGTTTCGCAAGACTGAGGCCGCGTACAACATGTCGCGTGCATTTGTGCTCCACGGAAAAGTGGATTCTGACCGCCTTTTTCAGGCGTTTCAGCGTTTGATTGAGCGACACGAGATTCTGCGCACGGTTTTTCCCCAGATTGATGGCGAGCCCCGTCAGGTGATTGGCGGGCCTGAACATCTGCATTTTGCCAAACTGGATTGGAGTGAAATTCAGGATCAGGAAAATGCACTGCACGATCTGGCCCGGGCGGAATTTCAACATGCTTTTGACCTGGAAAATGGACCCTTGCTGCGCCTGCATTGGGTTTTTCTGGATGAAAGCAAATCTGCTCTGCTGTTTAATATTCACCACATTATCGCCGATGGCTGGTCAGTTGGGGTGATTGTGCGCGAACTGATTGGCTTTTATGACGGCTACCTGGAATTTGAACCTTTGACCCTGCAGTTCAGGGATTTTGTGCACTGGCAGGCTTCTGAGGCCTTTCAAGCTGCGCTTAGTCAGTCCCGTGAATTCTGGATGAAGCAATTTGCAGAGCCGCTACCCCCCCTGCGCCTGCCCACGGATTTTCCCCGGCCTCTGGTCAAAGGTTACAAAGGAAATTTCGTGGAATATTCTTTTTCCCGGAAAATGCAGTCAGGCCTGGAGAAATTGGCCAGAAGACAGGGAGGAACCTTGTTTATGGCCCTTTTGACCGGGGTTGAGGCCCTGCTTTTCCGCTATACAGGGCAGGAGGAAATGGTGATTGGCACCCCCGTGGCTGGCCGGGATCGTCCTGAACTGAAAAATCAGTTGGGATTCTATGTAAATACCCTGCCATTACGAAGTAAAATCGACCCCAAACGCGGTTTTGAAGCGAATCTGGAACTGGTCAAAAGCACAACTTTGGAGGCCTTTGAGCACCGCGACTATCCTTTCGACCGCCTGGTCAACGAGTTGGATCTGGAACGTGATTTGGCCCGTTCGCCTCTTTTTGACGTCATGGTGCAGTTGCAGCAATTTGCCAACCGCCCTCCCGAACTGCGTACAGAGGATGGAATCAAGGTCATTCCTTTTGCCACGGAACTGTTGAGCAGTCAGTTTGATCTGGCGCTTGATTTTGTGGAGGAAGGGGATGGTTTGCGGCTTCGCCTGGAATATGATACAGATTTGTTTGCCCGTTCGACCATTGAAAGGTTTTGCCAGCATCTGGAAGGCATTTTTGACGCTGCCCTGAAAGAGCCTGACCATGCCCTCGGAAGGCTTGAATATTTTTCTGAAAAAGAGCGAAATCAGGTTGTGCATCAATTCAACCAGGGTTTTTCAATTCCCCATCCTCAGGATACCTTTCCCCGGAAATTTTTGCAAAAGGCCCAGGCCCAACCCGATGAAATTGCAGTTTGTTACCGTAAGGAAAAGATCACTTATGGGCAACTTTTGTTGGATTCCCGGCGAATTTCCAGCTTTCTCCATTCCCTGAAACCCAAATCAGAGGAAGTAGTCGGGCTGTTGCTCGATCCGTCTCCTGAGGTTTTGAGTTCCATTTTGGGAATTCAACTGGGAGGTTTGGCCTGGTTGCCATTGGATCCGCGTTTGCCTTTTGAGCGGTTGAAATTCATGGTGGAAGACGCCTCAGTCAGAACCGTGATTTCCGTGCAGAAGTATCAGCGGCTGCTGGATCAGTTGCAGTGGGAGGGGAATCTGGAAAATTATCTGGTGCTGGATGCGGAAACGGCTGAAAATGTGCCGGTTGAAATGCGCAATTTTGAGGCAGAACGGAAGGTTTGGGATCACGTGGGCCAAACTTCTGAGGATGAAATTACGGGCGGGGGCTGGTATTCCAGTTACACGGGATTGCCCCTTTCGGGGGATGAAATGGCCGAATACGCCGCCAATGTGCAGACAAAATTGGCTCCCTTCCTGGATAAAGAGGCCCGTGTGCTGGAAATTGGCTGCTCGTCTGGCATCACCCTGATGGCGCTGTCTCCTTTTGTAAAGGAGTATGTGGGCACTGACCTTTCCGCCGAAATCATCCAAAAAACTGCCCTGAGGGTGGCAGAAAAGGGGCTTAAGCAAGTGACCTTGAAGGCCCTGGCTGCCCATGAGATTGAAGGGGCAGTTCTCGGAAAATTTGACCTGATCATCATCAACAGTGTCATTCAAAGCTTTGATAACCTCCATTATTTGCGCCAGGTGCTGCGTCAATGTCTTTCACTTGTGACTGATCAGGGGGTGATTTTTCTGGGTGATTTGCAGGATCAGGACCTGAAAGGGGAGATGTTGGCCGATCTGGAGGAATTTGCCCGGGAAAATATTGGCCTTGGGTATCGCACCAAAACGGATTGGTCAAATGAATTATTTATTTCCCGCGGCTTTTTGGACGATTTAAGAAGTGATTTCCCGGAAGTGGCAGATGTATTTCACAGTCTCAAGCAGGGCAAAATCACCAACGAACTCACCCGTTATCGCTTTGATTCAATTCTGCAAGTTGATAAAAGCAGGGATAGGAAAAACTCTGGCCTCATAAACAGAAACCGAAATCAGTATTTTGGTTTCCACCTGAAGAATGGACCTGTCAACGTGCCTGATTTACTTCCTCAACCAGCGAATCTGGCCTGCATCCTTTATACCTCGGGCTCAACCGGCCAGCCCAAGGGAGTGCGATTGGAGCATCGCAATTTGCTGGCCTGCCTGCTGGCTGAACAGGAATTATATGATCTGGGTCCCTCTCTCATCACCCTTTTCCTCACCAATTATGCCTTTGATCCCGCATTGCTGGAAATGTTTTTGCCTTTGCTGGTTGGGGGTAAAGTGGTGGTTCCAGATGCTCAAAAGGGACTGGATGCGCCTTATCTGAATCAATTAATTCGAGAAACGGGAGTGACTGATTTGCAGGGAACTCCAGGCATGATCCGGACCCTGTTGGAAGCGATTCGTCCGGGTGAGGATTTACCTTTGAAGCGTTTTTGTTTGGGAGGGGAATCTCTGGATGCGGATTTGGTGAAGCTTATACAGGAAAAATTGCCTGACGCATCCATCAATAACCATTATGGACCGACTGAAGTAACGGTTGACGCGCTGGCCCTGCGGGATATTCACGAATTTTCCCGCAACCTGATTGGCAGGCCTTTGGCCCATGCCCGGGTTTATTTGCTTGATTCTCAATTACAACCAGTGCCTTTGGGCATTCCCGGTCAAATCTGTATCGGCGGAAGCGGGGTGGCCCGGGATTACCTGAATCAACCTGAATTGAGTGCCGAAAAGTTTATTCCTTCGCCTTTTCTGCCGGGCGATCGCCTGTATTTGACGGGTGATTTGGGCCGTTGGACAGAAGCAGGTGAGGTTGAATTTTTGGGCAGGATGGATCGCCAGGTGAAGCTGAGAGGCTTTCGCCTCGAATTGGAAGAAATTGAAGTCGCTTTGCGGCGTTTGCATGGAATAAAAGAAGCAGCAGTGCAACTCCAGGCTTCATCTCAGTCTGTGGTTGCCTGTTATCAGGCTGAAAATGCGATTCCAGAGGCAGATTTGGTTCAGGGTTTGGGCAAAAAACTTCCTCAACATGCCATTCCCAGCCGTTTTTTCTGGCTTAAGGAAATGCCTTTGACCTCGGGCGGAAAAATCAGTTACCGTGATTTGCCCTGGGAAGATTCAGCCCAACAAAGGCAAATCACTCCCCCGCAAACGGAGAGTCAAAAGGTACTGGTTGAGATTTGGGAAGAGGTTTTGGGCCTTCAGGGCATTTGTATTCATGATAATTTCTTTGACCTGGGCGGACACAGTCTGAGCGCGGCCCGTCTGATTTCGCGCATTTATAAGCAGACTTTGCGGGAAGTAAACTTGCGTGACATTTTTAGTTTCCCGACCGTTGCAGGTCTGAGTCAATTGTTGCAAAAGGAAGCAAAAGTCAATTTCGAACCTATACCTGCACTGGCAGAGCAGACTCATTACCGCCTTTCGGCCGCTCAGCAAAGGATGTGGCTTTTGAACCAGATGGAGCCAGATTCTGGCCTGTATAATATGCCTGCAGCTTTTCAGCTGGAGGGAAATGTTGACCGGGAAAGGCTCAAAAATGCCTTTGCCCAGTTGCTGCAAAAGCACCCCATTTTGCGCACCACTTACCAGGTTCAGGGCGGCCTTCCCCGGCAGGTAATTCACCTGGAAACTAATTTTCAGTTTGAAGTTTTCCAGCCTGGTGAGGATGACGACAGGTACCAGGCCATCCTGGATCATTTTCGCAGCGAGGCGAATCGTCCATTTGAATTGGAAAATCTTCCCATGTTGAGGGTAGTTATCGCAGAATTGGAGGAAAATCATTCCCTGCTTTTCATCAACGTTCATCACATTGCTGGCGACGGATGGTCCATGCGGCTTCTGGATCAGGATTTTGTTCGGTTTTATCAGCAGGGCGAAGAAATTGAGAAGGCAGGGCCTGGAACCAGTTACGCGGATTTTGCTGAGTGGCAGTGGCAACGGATTGGCAGCGAAAGTGGCAAAGCAAGTCGCGATTGGTGGCTGGAGCAGTTATCACTTCCCCGCGCAGGACTGGATTTACCCACGGATTTTGCCCGACCCAGGGAACGAAAATTCACGGGTAAAACCCTGCACTTTTCCCTTCCTGAAGCAGATTATAAGGGGATGTTGAAGTTGGGTCGGGACTTTGCGGCCACTCCCTTTGTGGTCATGACCGCTTTGGTCAATACTTTGCTGTATCGTCTTACGGGCACGGAAGATATAATGTTGGGCAGTCCTGTTCACGGGCGAAATCACCCGGATTTGGAAGATCAGATCGGGTTTTTTGTGAACACGGTGGTGCTGCGAAATCGCCCTGAGGCAGGGAAAAAATTCTCAGAATTTTTAGCAGAAGTCCGTGAAGGAGTGGCCCAGGCCTACCTTCACCAGGAGTATCCCTTCGACCTTTTGGTCGATGAACTGGTCAGTGAACGTGACCTTTCCCGAAATCCGCTCTTTGATGTGATGGTCGTATGGCTGGAAGAGGATCAGTTTTATTTTCAGGACCCTGAAATCAAGGTCAGGCCTCTTTCTATGGATGCGGGAACAAGCAAATTTGACCTGACTTTTTTCTTTGTGAAATCGCCTGACGGGTTGAATCTGAGGCTGGAATTCAGCATAGAATTATTTCTGGAAAGCCGCATCAGGCAATGGGCTGAAATTCTCGTTCAACTGGTCCGGGAAACCGCCGGAAACCCAGACGTAGAATTGGGTTTCGTACCTTTGCTGCCTGAAAAGGAGTTGCTTCGCATGCTGAATTTGGGCCAGGGACCAGCCTTGCCGGATGAGCCAGAGCACGTTTTGCATAGGTTTGCCCAAAGGGTGGCACTGCATCCCGATAAAATCGCCTTGGAAGCGGGCTCAGAAAAGTGGACTTACGCGGATTTGGATCGAAAATCTGATTTTCTGGCCCGAAAGCTGATGAAATCAGGGGTGAAGCGCGGGCAGATTGTGGCGCTGCGTCTTCCCCGGGTGGCGGAACAGATTCTGGCCATTTGGGCCGTGATGAAGGCTGGGGCTGCCTGGCTGCCCATTGATCCTGATTATCCGCCCGGGCGGGTGCATTTCCTGTTAAAGGACAGTGGAGCATCCTGTCTGATGGTTTGGAATGAAGTGGAAACTGATTTTTCTGTTCCAGTTTTTGACTTGCAAAAGCTTAATTTTCAGGGAGAAAGTGAGGTCATTGATCTGGATTATCGCCTTGATCAACCTGCCTATTTACTTTATACTTCAGGCTCGACCGGGCAACCCAAAGGAGTTATTGTCCATCATACCAATCTGGACGCCCTGACCCGCATGCTGGCCTGTGAATTTGGTTTCTCCTCAGGTCAGAGCCTGCTTTCCCTCACCAATTACACCTTTGATGTTTCCATTCCCGAGCATGTTTCCGCCTTTAGTCTCGGTCTGAAAGTGATTTTACCTACTCAGCAGGAGATGGAAAATCCCCTGCAATTGAAGTCTTTGATACATTCGGGCACAAATCCAGACATCCTGCAGATTACTCCCTCGCGTTTGGCTGCTTTTCTGGAAGTGGCGGGTATGGAATTCATCCAGGGATTTTCAAAAGTTTTGATTGCGGGCGAGGCTTTTCCTCCTGCCCTGCAGGAACAATTGCTTCCCCTGAAAGGCGTGCAATTTTATAATGTCTATGGTCCCACGGAGGCCACGGTTTATTCAACTTTTACCCCGTTGCGGCCCGGGAAAATTCTGATTGGCCGCCCCGTTGCAGGTTGGGAAGCTCTGATTTTGAGTCCCCAAGGCGAATTGCAGCCCTGTGGAGTGGCAGGAGAATTGTGGATTGGTGGTCTGGGGTTGGCGGCTGGCTATCACGGAAGGCCTGAACTAACCGCTGAAAAATTTGGGCAGCATCCTTTCAGGGCGGGGGAGAAAATTTATCGCAGCGGGGATCTGGCCAGGTGGACGGAAAACGGAGAAATTGAGTATCTGGGGCGAATGGATTTGCAGGTGAAAGTGCGGGGGTTCAGGGTTGAGCCTGGCGAAATTGAGGCAGCCTTGCTTCAGATTCCAGGCATAACTGCGGCGGCAGTTTTGGCGGACGGGAACCTACTGAAGGCCTTTTTCACGGCTGAAAAGGAGATTGCGCCATCCGTTTTGAAGGCCATTTTGCAGGAGCAATTGCCGGATTTTATGGTGCCTTCCTTTTTCGGGCAATTGGAAAAGCTGCCACTCAACGCAAGTGGCAAAGTGGACCGCAATTTGTTGAAGGGACTGGAAATTTCCCGGGAAGTTGGTCGTTCAACGGCTGGTCCAGAAACACCCACAGAGGCCAAACTGGCCGCCATTTGGTCCAGGGCTTTGCAAACGGAAGAGATTGGAAGGGAGGATAATTTCTTTGTCCTGGGCGGCCACAGCTTGCTGGCCATGCAGGTACTGGGAGAAGTGAACAGGGTATTCGGGATTCAGTTGCCATTCAGGCAGATTTTCAAGTACCCGACCCTGAGGGAAATGGCTTTTCAGTTGGACAGAACAGAAAGAAACCGGAATGAAATTCCTGGTTTCCGGGAGAAGGGCAATTGGATTCCCTTGTCACCAGCCCAGGAAAGAATGTGGGTGCTGCATCAGATGGAAGGGGATACAGGCGCATGGAATATGCCGCTGATTTTTGAAGTGGAGGGCAATCTGGATCCAGCTTATCTTCAGCAATCATTGGATCAATTGGTGGCCAGACATGAATCTTTGCGGACTTTTTTTGAGGAAAAGGAGGGAATTCCTGGTCAGGTGGTAGTTGAAAATCAGAGCTTGGGGATCGAAGAAATCAGAGGTGATGAAAGCTGGGAAACTCTGATTCAAAAATGGGTTTCTTTTAGATTTGATTTAACTCGTGCTCCTCTTTTGCGGGTCGCCAGAATGATCCGCGAAGGAGAAAATGATCTATTGCTATTTAATCTCCATCACATAATAGGCGATGGAGTTTCATCGCAAATATTGGGAGAGGAATTTTTCCAGCTTTATTCAGGATATGCAGCTCAAAATCCTGTGGATTTGCCCTATTTATCTTTTCAATACCGTGATTTTGCCCTTTGGCAGCGGGATTGGCTGGAGGGGGAAATGGGCAGGAAACAGGGCAAATGGTGGCTGGAGTATCTTTCAGGAGTGGAAAACCGGGCAGAATTGCCGGCTGATTTTCGCCGCCCGGCCCATCGCAGTCTGCAGGGAAAAAGTCTGACTTTTTCGTTGGCAAATGAGGAAACCCAAAAGCTGAAACAAATAGCCCGTGACTCGCAAATGACCCTTTTTGCGCTGTTGATGGGGCTTTTCAAGGTGTTGGTTTACAGGTATTCACGGAATAAGGATGTAGTGGTTGCTTCGCCTGTGGCAGGACGGGATATTCCCGGGACTTCCCGGCAGGTTGGGTTGTATCTGAATACTTTGGTTTTCAGGGATCAGATTTCAGGGAATTGGACTTTGAAGGAGCTTTTCGCGGCCATTCAGGAAAATGCAGCAGAGGTGCTTGAAAACCAGCATTATCCGTTTGAAAAGATGATTGCCGACCAGAATCTGCCCCGTGATCTGAGCCGTGCGCCGCTTTTTGATTTGCTTTTCGTCTTCAATGAGCCCCGCAAAAACCAGATCTCCGGGGGTGATTTGCACTTCAAGCCTCTGCAGCTTGACCCTGGTCTGGCCAAATTTGATCTGACCCTGACTGTGGATGCGTGGGAAGAAAAGCTGGATTTTACCCTCAATTGGTCAACTTCCCTTTTTTCTGAGAAACGGATGGACCGGATGAGGACTCATTTTTGCAGGTTGATTGAAGGGGTTGATAGTCAGATCAATAGTTCGGTTGATAGGCTGGATTTTCTGGATGAAACTGAACGGTATTCTTTGCTGAATGACTTTAATTCTGAGCGGGATAAATTCAGGTTTGACGCTTCCATTCCCGAATTATTCGCCCGACAGGTTCGCCTTTTTCCAGACAAAATTTGCCTGATTGAGGCTGAAACTGCATTTACCTATCAACAGCTTGACCTGCTCTCTTCTCATTTTTCACTCTTTCTTTCTTTTTCTCCTCAAAAGAAAGAGGGAAAGCCGGTCGGGATTTTGCACGAGCGGTCCGCGCTGACGGTGGTGGCCATGCTGGCCTGCATGAAGGCTGGCATACCTTTTCTGCCGCTCGATCCTGCCAATCCTGCGGAGCGCATTCAGTATATGCTCTCGGACAGTGGCTGTTGCAAGGTGTTGACAGTACGTAAATTTGCGCATTTGCTGACTGGAAACCCGGATATTGAAGTTAGTTTCCTGGAGAATAATTACATTGAATCTCAGGCTGAATTGTCCCAGATTTCAACTGATTCCCCCGCCTATCTGATCTATACTTCGGGCAGTTCAGGCCGCCCCAAAGGGGTGTGGGTGGGACATGAATCGTTGCTGAATTACATGCAATGGTTCAACCGTGAATTTGAAATTTCGGCTATTGACCGCACTTTTTTCATTGCTTCGCCTGGTTTTGACGCCTCCTACACCTATTTGTGGAGTGTGCTTTGCACGGGGGGCAGTTTGGTGATTCCGCGAAATGAGGAAATTCAGGATCCGGGTTTGTTGAGGGAGTTGATTCGGGAAAAACAGCCCACTTATCTGAAAATGACGCCCACTCTTTTTCGTACCCTGGCTGATGATTCCAGGCTGGAATTGAACCAGTTACGCTTTCTGATGCTTGGGGGCGAGGCCATTCAGACGGATGTCCTGGGGCATTTCATGGAAAATTTTCCCCAGGTCAGGGTTTGCAATCATTATGGTCCCACTGAGGCCACAATTGGCTGTGTGCGTAAGTGGATTAAGCGTGAAAAATTGCCTGAATTTTTGGCCCATCCGGTGATAGGCAGCCCGATTGACGGCGCGTTGGTGCGCATTTTGGATGAAAATGATCAGCTTCAACCTATTGGAATTCCGGGTGAGATTTGTCTGGGTGGGGCTTGTCTGGCGCTTGGTTACCACGATCGTCCTGATCTCAATGAGGAGAAATTTGTAAATGATCCTTTTGCAAATGGGCAAAAACTGTACCGTACAGGCGATCTGGGGCGTTGGACGGAGGCAGGCGAAATTGAGTTTTTGGGCAGGATGGATGCCCAGGTCAAAATCAGGGGTCAGCGTATAGAACCAGGTGAAATTGAACTGGTTATGGCTGGTTTGGACGGGATTGAATCTGTGGTGGTTTTGCCCTGGGAAGGTAATCAGGGGGAGATTTTTCTCTGCGCTTATTTCATTTCAGGGGTTGAGTTGCACGAGGAATGGCTGCGGGAAGAATTGAGAAAACAATTGCCCTCGCCCATGATTCCCCGCTATTTTATGCGTTTGCTGGCTTTTCCGCAGAATGCCAGCGGCAAAACGGATCGTAAAAGATTCCCGCGTCCTGAAATTCAAATTCAGGCTGAGGCCAGTCCTGAGCTGCCTTTGCCGGGTCTGGAAGAGGAAATTTCCACTATCTGGGCCCAGGTTTTGGGGCGGAATGACGTGGGCAGGGACAGCGATTTTTTTGCCCTGGGGGGTAATTCTTTGGACGCCATTCGCATTATTGGACGGGTGGGACGGCAATTTGGAGTGGAATTGCCGGTGGTGATTTTATTCGAGTATTCCACTTTGGCCAGGTTTTCAGCCCAGGTTCGACTCAGGGGGAAAGATTTCGGGAAACTACCTTTGCTGGTTCCGGTTTCCATGGAGGGACCAAGACCCGTTTCCTTTGTGCAGCACCGCATGTGGTTCATGGATCGCCTGGAGGCAGGCAATACCCAATTCAACCTTGCGGCCATGTTGAAGCTGGAAGGAAAACTGGAGGTTGAGATTTTGCGAAAGGCGCTTGAAATGCTGGTGGAGCGGCAGGCGGCGTTGCGAACCATTTTTCCGCTGCAAAACGGGGAACCTGTTCAGGTGATTCTGCCTGCAGGGAAGGTGGATTTGCAGGAGTTGAATTTGAGTAATTTGAGCGGGGAGGAATTGGATGGGAATTTGCTGGAAGTGGCTCAGAACGAGTTTTCGCGGCCTTTTGACCTTGAAAAGGAACCCGGAGTTCGTTTTTGTCTGATTCAAACGGGTGATAGTGAATGGCACCTGATTACGACTTTGCACCACATCATTTCTGATGCCAGGTCGCGGGAAATTCTTTCCCGCGAAGTGAGTGCCCTTTACGGGGCGCTTTTGCAGGGGAAGGCCTCTCCTTTGCCCCCATTGAGCCTGCAATACGCAGATTTTGCCCATTGGCAGCGGCAGATTGAGGCTGGCGATCACTACCGTGCTTCTCTCGATTTTTGGCGGGAGCGGTTGAAGGGGGCGCCCGCATTCCTGGATTTGCCCACAGACGGCCAACGGCCGGATACGGCCTGGTTTTCGGGCCAGGGCCTCGATTTTGAGCTGGAAAGTGGGCTTTCAGGTGATCTGGTCAGATTTGCCCGGGAGGAAAATTGTACCCCTTTTATGGTGCTGATGGCTGGCTTTGTGAGTCTGCTATCCCGCATCTGCGAAGCGGATGACCTGTTGATTGGCGTGCCGGCTGCCAACCGCAGAGCCCCCGAATTGGAACAATTGATTGGCTGTTTCGCCAATGTGCTGCTGGTTCGGGGTAAAATGGACGGAGCAAAGAGTTTTGCTGATTTGGTTCAGGAGGTGAGAAAGCAGTTTCTGGAGGCATTCGAGCACGAGGATTTTCCGTTTGAAACCCTGATTGAAGAACTGAATCCGCCCCGTTTTGCGGGCAGAAATACCCTGTTTCAGGTGCTGGTGGGCATGTTGAATGCGCCCGGGGACCTGCCTTCCTTACCCGGTTTGACCACATCTCCCAGCGACCTGAAAGTGGAGAAAACCAATCTGGATCTTTCAGTTTTCTTCCAGCAAAACGGAGATCAAATCGGAGCCCGGATTCTCTTTGCCCGGGAACTTTTTTCCGAAATTTTTATCCTGAATCTGATGGGCCAGTTCCAGGCTTTTTTGAAATCCTTGATCCTTGATCCTTACCTCCCTCTGTGGGAAATTCCGCTTACGGATTTACCAGAAATTCAGGGGGTTGGGATTCTAAAGTTCCCTCAAGAAAAATTTGGGTTTGAGCAAATTGATACCGAAATTTTGGATCAGGTTAGCAAACTTTCTGATGATGAAATTGAACAGCTTTTGGCAGATTATCTAAAAGAATAGAAGAGAAAGATGAATAAAATCTCCCCAAGTGACTCAGTAGGAGATAAGAGAGCGCTGTTAGCAAGATTAATTCAGGAACAAAAAGAAAAGGAAGGAAATTTTTTACCAATTGGCTCTTTTTCCGCTACCCTTGCCCGAAATGCACGAGCATTTTCGAATGAGGTTGCCCTGACGGATGGGGAGTTATCCTATTCCTTCGGCCAGGCTGACCAGATTTCCTGGCAAATAGCCTGTTTCTTAGGTCAAAATCCTGGGGCCATCATTTTCATGGCTGAGCCAGGCCCTGATTGGGCTTTGGCAGTGCTTGGTGCGCTGAAGGCAGGCGCAACCCTGGTTTTTTTGTCAGAAAATGATCCCCAGGAATATCATAAATCTCTTCTCAGGGAAGAGAAAGTAAGTTTATGTATCCGGGCTTCAGGAACGTCAGAAGCACGATTTTGGGGTGAATTTGAGCATATTTCTCTTGCAGAATTGTTGAGAGAAGCATCCCATGAAAGTGATCAGCCAGTTCAGGTTGAGGGATCATCTCAGCAGAAATTGGTGAAAACCGCAGTGGGAGGCAGCCTGATTGGGTATTCCCGGGTGGAAATGGCAACACGGATTCAATGGCTGTTAAGCCAGTTCAAAATCGAGCCTGGCGAAGCCTGGGGATACGCGGATTCTCCCGTTTCAGAGCGGGTGCTGGTCAATTTGTTGTGGCCCTTGCTGGCTGGTTGTAAGGTGGTTTTCTCCCCTAATGGATTAAATTCCGATACCTTGAAAACTTGGGTAACCGAAAAGGTCTGCATGGGCGCATTTTCAATCGAACAGTTGAATTTCCTGGCAAAGGCAGATCATCAGGTGGCTTTCAGGAAGATTTTTTGGGAAGGAAATGCGCTTTCTGACGAAATAAGAGAAAAGCTTCCGGAGATCTGGGAAACCCGAATGATACGATTGGTTTCCCATCCCCTGGCGGGGGGAGAAATTGGCTGGAGCCGCCACTCAAATGCTTTTGCAAATCCGGAAGAAATTGAAATTCAGCCTGCTGCCAGAACCCTTCTCATTCTGGATCAGGCTGGAAACCGCAAGCCTTCGGGCATGAAGGGTCGCTTTGCCGTGGCTGATTTGCCCGAAAATCAGAGGACAGGCAGGACTTTGGAAGATGATAGTCTGGTGAGGGAAACTCTTGGGGGAAAGTGGGTTTCCGACCTGGGTGGCCTGGCCCGATCGAAGGTGAACGGCACCTTTGATTTGATCGAGTATTACCGCAGACGGGCTTTGATCCAAAGCCGTTTTGTGCCTTTTGGTTGGATTGAGGCGGCTATTTTGCAGGTTGATTTTATCGGGGAATGCTGCCTGGCGGCGTATTTGGATGCCAATGGCGCCCCCATGCTGGAGGCGTTTGTGACTTCCCTGGTCAATTTTGACCAGGATCAATTGCGGGCCAGACTGGCCCGCCTGTTGCCCGCAAACCTGATCCCCCGCATTACCCGGGTACCCAACCTGCCCCTGGATGCCCAGGGAAATCCAGACCTGAAATTCCTGCGGGAAAAATCCCTCCGTCCCGATGAAATTGCCCTGCAGGCAAAAGAAATAATCAGCCAGCTTGCTGAAGTGGAGGAAGCTGCCATTCTGGCCCGTGAATTACCCCCAAAGCCTGATTTTTCTCACTTGTCCGAGCTTTTGGGGGACAAAATTTTCCCTCAGTTTTTGCCTCCCCAGGATAATTCAGGTGAGGAAGAATTGAGGAATTTTCCTCCTGATGGGCAAACTTTCAGGCCTTCTGTTTCCCACGGCCCGCCTCTGAAACTGGATCCCCGGGCTCCTAGAACCCTGCAGGAAGCGCTCAGATTTACCGCTGAAAAATTCCCCCTCAAAGGCATTCATATTCTGGACAAAGACCGCACAAAGGTTCATCTGAGCTACGCTCAGTTGCTGAGCTCGGCCCAGTCTATCCTGCATGGTCTCAGAAAAGCCGGCCTGCAGGCTGGTGATATCATCCTGTTGCAGTTGGAGTACAACCGCGAGGTGATTCCTGCTTACTGGGCCTGTATTTTGGGGGGATTCGTCTGCCTCCCCATAGCCGTTCCCATGAATTGGTCCCCCGATCAGGCAACCGTGCTATTGATTCGCAATGCCTGGGAATTATGCGAAAAACCCCTGATTCTGACCAGCCAAAGGCTGAGTGCTCAGGTAAAAGAACTGGAAACTCAGGCGGGAATGAGCGGAATTCGTACCCTGGAACTGGAAAATTTATTGACGGAGCCGCAGGACGAAAATTGGCATCCCGCGCAACAGGATGATGCTTTTTTGCTGCTCCTGACTTCAGGAAGCACGGGAGTGCCCAAAGCCGTGATGCAGCACCATGCCATGGTTTTAAGCAGATTTGCAGCTTCAGCTCAGGTCAATCACGTAAGCCACCACGATGTCTCGCTCAACTGGTTTCCCCTCGACCACGTGGGCGGCCTGATCATGTTTCACACCATGGACCTTTGGGCGGGTTGTGAGCAGATTCAGGTGGACAAGGAATTGATTCTCGAAAAACCGCTCCTTTGGCTCGATTTGCTGGAAAAATACCGGGTGACCCTGAGTTGGGCACCCAATTTTGCCTTTGGCCTGATTAATTCATTTGCCCCTGAAATTGCCTCCCGCAAATGGGATTTGTCTTCGGTCAGGACCATTACCAATGCAGCCGAGCCCATTGTGCGGAAAACGGCCTTGAAATTTCTTGAAATTCTGGCTCCACATGGGCTGAAAAAGAGCGCCATGGTGCCTGCCTGGGGCATGTCTGAGACTTCCTCAGCCGTCACTTATGCCCCCGATTTTGTCCAGCCTTCTCACCTGGATCCAAGGGGTGTAGGGGTGGGTTTTCCCGTTCCCGGGCTGTCTCTCAGGATTGTAAATCAAAACCAGGAGGTGGTTCATGAGGGCGTGACAGGGAATTTGCAGGTGAAAGGCCCTTCCGTTACGCGTGGATATTATCGCAATCCTGAGAAAAATCAGGAGGTTTTCACTGCGGATGGATGGTTTGACACGGGGGATTTTGCCTTTCTGCAGGACGGCAATCTGACCATAACAGGTCGGGCACGCAGCATCATTATCAACGGAATCAATTTCCAAAATTCTGAAATAGAGTCTGTTGCAGAAAGTGTGGAAGGGGTGAGAGTTTCCTTTGCGGCCGCCTTGCCAGTGAGGGAATTGGGCAGTGAAACGGACCAGGCGGCCCTCTTTTTTGTGCCCGAAGATGATCAAAAAGCTAACCTGGGACCCTTATTGAGGAAAATCCGCCTGCAGGTCACCCAAAGCGCGGGCATAAATCCAGCCTACCTGATCCCGGTTTCTGAGGAAGATATTCCCAAGACGGCAGTAGGTAAAATTCAACGGGGAAAACTGTCCAAACGGCTGTGTGAAGGCGATTTCAAGGCTAAATTGAAAATCGCAGATCTGGCCCTGGAGAACAGCCGTACCCTGCCCAACTGGTTTTTCAAAAAGGTTTGGACCCGCGAAAATCCCCGCCTACACCGTCCCCTGAAGGACTGGTCGTCCTTGCTGATTTTCATGGATGAGGAAGGTTTGGGGGAAGCCATTTGCAAACAAATTCCTGATTGGGTGAAGGTGGTGAAAGTGGTGGCAGGAGAGGAATTCAAACAGCTTTCCCCCCTGGATTTTCGGGTGAATTTATCCCTGGAAACTCATTTTAAGAGATTGGTTTCTGAGTTTAGAAACCTTGATTTTTTGCCCGAAGGGGTGATTCATTTGTGGAGCTATCCAGAACTTTCGACTGAATCTGATCTGAAGGCAAGGTTTGACCTGGCTCAGGAAAACGGAATTTTCAGCCTGCAAAAGGTGGTCAGAATGCTGGAAAAGCTCAATTCAGGGCAGCAGGAAATTCATTTGCAGGTGGTAAGTCGGGGAGTGTGGGAATTTGAGGAATCCCGCTCTGAACCCGAAAAAGCGACCCTGCCCGGGTTATTGAATTCTCTTGCCCTTGAATCCAATTGGTTGAAATGCAGGCACATCGATCTGGGACAAAGCCGGGTTGAAGTACAGGCAGGGTGGGTAATTCAGGAAATGCAATTTCTCAGCAGGCAGGTAGAGGTCCTTTGGCGCAATGGGAAACGCCGGACCTGGCGGCTCGAAAAGGTCATTCCCTCCCGCCTTAGCACGGGCCCTTCCCCCCTGCAAAAGGGCGGCTTGTATCTGGTAACGGGTGCCCTGGGAGGGATCGGGTTTGAAGTTGCCAAATGGTTGCTCGCAGCCTGGCAAGCCAGGCTGATCCTGATTGGCAGGACTTCGCCTGCCGATTTGCAATCTGATGCGACCAAATGGCGCCAACTGCGTGAATTGCAGGCCCTGGGGCCTGAAGTGGAATATTTTTCGGCCAATGTGGCCGATTTAAAGGCTTTGGCTGAAATAATCAGCTGCCAGGAGCAAAAACATGGTCAGACTCTGACCGGGATTTTCCATTTGGCTGTGTCAGATCACACCACCCGTTACTGGGATGAACTCGATCAGCACCAGGTGCCCCGGGAGGAAAGGCAGGAATTTGAGGCACTTTTTGAAGCCAGAGTTTATGGCACCCAAAATCTATTTCAATTGCTGGAAAACCGTTCCCCAACCTTCTTTTTCACCCCATCTTCCACCAATGGATTATTTGGCGGGGCAGGATTTGGGGCTTACGGGGCTACCCAAAGCTTTGTGGCTGAGTATTGCCGGGTCCGCTCCAAAGAATTCCCCGGCCGGGTTTGGTGCCCCTCATTTTCCACCTGGGAGGGCATTGGATTGGCCCAAAATGACCCGGAATTTACCGCGGAATTATTCCAGCAAAAGGGCTTTTCCCGCATCAGCATCCCCCGTGGAATTCAATCCATTGAGGGTCTTTTCCACTTCAGGGACCGCGACCTGCTGACCGGACTGGATGATTCAAGTCCCAATATTTCCCGTTACAGGGTTGATGGAAAGGCCACGAAATATGAAATGCAGGTTTTTGCCATTCCTGGGGCAGAAAAACTCTCTCCAGATTTGTTGGCCGGGCTGGGGCTTGATCATCCTTTGAGGATATTTGAGGTAGAGGAATTTCCCCGAAAGACGGATGGAGAGATTGATTTTGAGCGGTTAAAAAACCTTTCTCAACATGAAACAGGAGCCCTTTCAGCCCAATTGCCGGTCACAGAAACCCAGAAAAAACTGCTCACCATCTGGCGGGAAGTGTTGGGTAGCAGCAGCCCGGGCATCCATGATAATTTCTTCGCTTCGGGTGGACATTCTCTGCTGGCGATTCGCATCAATGCCCGTATCCGGGAGATTTTTGCCCTGGATCTACCCCTGAATTTCCTCTTTCAATCCCCCACCGTGGCCAAACTCAGTCTGGAAATTGACCGAAAATTGCAGTCAGGTCTGACCCAAACGCAGGAAATTTCAAATCAGATTGAAGGGGATGTGATTGTAAATGAATTTCCCCTGACCGAATTGCAGGAAGCCTATTGGGTGGGCCGAAACCGTGCCTTGGGGCTGGGAAATGCGGGTTGTCAGAATTATCAGGAATTTCGAGGCAAAAACCTCGATTTACAGCGTTTCAATGCCGCTTTTAATAAATTAATTGCCCGCCATGAAATCCTGCGATCCGTGGTTCAGCCCTCTGGAAACTGGAAATTGCTGAATGAGTTTCCAGCCTATCAGGTTGAAATTTCTGAGCTGAAAGGTACGGTGGAAGCCAATGAAAAAGCTCTTCAGGCCACCCGGGAAAGGATGTCAGGCCGCATTTTTGAAACGGACCAATGGCCGCTATTTGAAATCATGGCTTCGCGGCTACCCAATGGGGTCATTCACCTCCACATGAGTTTCGACCTGATCATTCTGGATAACTGGAGCCTGGGCCTGCTGAGTCGCGATCTGACCCGTCTGTATGAAAATCCCGGCCTGAAATTACCCTCCATGACCCTGAGCACGGGCGAATTTCTGCGGACCATGTTTGCCGCCCGCCAATCAGAAAATTATCACAAAGACCTGAAATACTGGCAGGACCGCCTTCCCGGGCTGCCGCCCGCGCCTGTGCTACCCCTGGCCCGGGCCCAGGAAAGTCTGGAAAATCCCCGCTTTGCGCGGATTCAACGGCAATTTTCCGCCACAGACTGGACCCGGCTCAAAGAAATGGCAGTTAGCCATGGAGTTACCCCATCTGTGCTCCTGTGTACTGCATACGCTGAAGTATTGCGGCAATGGAGCGAAAGCCCCAAATTTTGCCTGAATGTGCTGTATTTCAGCCGTCCGCCCATCCATCCTGAGGTAAATGAACTCGTGGGCAACCTGAGTTCGACCATTTTGCTGGAGGTGGATTTTTCCGCAGGGGGCGATTTTGTGGGCAAAGCAAAGCGCCTGCAAACCCAGCTATGGCAGGATATGGAGCATGCCCGCGTTTCGGGTGTGACCGTAATCCGTGAGTACAACCGCGTGCACGGTCAGGCAGGCGCAGCCGCCATGCCCGTGACTTTTTCCAGCATTTTGCGTGATCCTGGCGAAGCCCAGTACCCGGATGCGGTCGAAGCCCTTGGCCTCGAATCTATGGGCGGCAGTCTGCATACGCCCCAGGTGATTCTGGACCAAAAAGTGGCCGAATTACCCGATGGAACTTTGATCCTGAATTGGGATTTTGTGGCCGAGGTATTCCCTGAAGGCGTTTCAGAGGCCATGTTGGAGGCATTTTGTGAACTACTCGAAAGGCTGCTTGAAAGCCATGCCTGGCAGGTTTCCCATCTTTCCCTGGTTCCTGCCTTGCAAATGGAGTTGTTTGCCACGGTGAATCAAACTCAAAAAGATTTTCCCTCAGGCCTGATTTATTCCCCTTTTCTGGAGCGGGTGAGGGAAAATCCTGACCGGCCTGCCCTCATTTGTGGGACAGAACGATTCACTTATCAGGAGGTATTTGAGCGGGCTTTGGCCCTGGCTGAGGAACTGAAATCCCGGGGCGCAGGCCCGGGCAGACGGGTGGCCCTGGTGATGAAAAAAGGCTGGGAGGAAGTAGTGGGTGCCCTTGGAGTTATGTTCAGCGGGGCTGCTTATGTGCCCGTGGACGCTGCCTTTCCTCCGGAAAGAATCAGGCAGCTGCTGGGCCAGAGTGGGGCCGAAATTGTCCTTACCCAAAGTCGCCTGGAATCGGTCTTTTCCTTCATTTCTCCTGAAAAACGAATTTCAACTGACCTGATTCAACCCAAATCAGGCCCCCATCAGGAAATTGCCCAACCCGGCGATCTGGCATATCTGATCTTTACCTCTGGCTCTTCGGGTACGCCCAAAGCGGTCATGATCAGCCACGAAGCGGCCCTCAATACCTTGCAGGATATCCAATCGCGGTACGAAGTTGGGCCGGGCGACCGGGTGCTGGCCCTATCCTCCTTTGGCTTTGACCTATCAGTCTTTGATGTTTTTGGATTGTTGAATGCGGGTGGCACGGTGGTAATTCCCCATGCAGAAGGAACCCGCGATCCCGGCCACTGGCGCGAATTGCTGTTCAAAGAGCAAATCACCATCTGGAATTCCGTGCCTGCCCTGCTGCAAATTCTTACCGACGTTTACGGGCATGAAGGGCATTGCCTGCCGCCATCCCTGCGCCTGGTCATGCTAAGCGGGGACTGGATTCCCCTGAATCTGGCCAGGAAGCTGCCCAAACTGGCTCCCCGGGCCCGGATTTACAGTCTGGGGGGAGCCACGGAAGCCTCGATCTGGTCCATCCATTACCCGATTCAGGAAATTGATCCCCGCTGGACCAGTATACCTTACGGAAAAGCCCTGTCCAACCAGGAAATGTGGGTGCTGGACGATCAATTGCAGGTGCGGCCCGCCTGGGCCACGGGCGACATTTACATCGGGGGCAAAGGGCTGGCTCTGGGCTACCTGAATGATGCGGAAAAGACGAATCTGGCCTTTGTGGAGCACCCTGTAACCGGCCAACGGCTTTACCGAACCGGCGACCTGGGACGCTGGCTGCCCGATGGAAATATTGAATTTTTGGGACGGAAAGATAACCAGGTTAAGGTGCAGGGTTATCGCATAGAATGTGGTGAAATTGAAGCGGCGCTGGAGAAATTTCCCGGCATTCGCACTGCGGTGGTAATGGTGAAAGGGGAACGCATGGGCGACAAGCAACTGCTGGCTTATTGTGTGGCTTCGGGCGATAAAATACCCGAAAAGGATGAAATTCAGGCCTTTTTGCAGGGCATTTTGCCTCCTTACATGGTTCCTTCCAGATTTGTATTTCTGGAATCCATGCCCCTAAGTTTGAATGGAAAAGTGGATCGTGGTGCTTTATTGAAAAGTGAAAGCAGCCGCATCCCAGTCCGCCTCACCAAGGTTTCCCCGCGTACGCTGACCGAGAAAAGGCTGGCCCTGATCTGGGATGAAATTCTGGGTGTAAGTGACCCTGGCATTCAGGAAAATTTCTTTGAACTGGGGGGAAATTCCCTCACGGCCATGCGTTTTGTGGCTTTAGTGAAAAAGCACACAGGCTCTGGAATTCCGCTTTCTGTTTTGTTTAAGACAGGTACGATCGAAAAACTGGCCGCTTATCTGGATCAGGAGCAGGTGGGAGAAAAATCCAATTCCCTGGTGCCCATCCAGGAAAAAGGCGGGCAAACGCCCTTGTTTTTTGTCCACCCTTCGGGTGGAAATGTGCTTTGCTACGTGCGCCTGGCTCAATTGCTGGGGCCTGAGCAGCCCTTTTACGGACTGGCTTCGCGGGAAGGTGGCCTGGTGCCCGAAACGGTGGAGGAAATGGCAGCTGCCTACCTGGATGAGATCAGATCCGTGCAAAAGGACGGACCTTACCAGTTGGGGGGATGGTCGTTAGGTGGTTTGATTGCCTGGGAAATGGCCCGTCAACTGGAACAAAGCGGTCAGGAAGTGGGGTTGCTGGTCATGGTGGATACCTTTTCACCCCAATCCCTCAAAAGCTATCAATCAATTGATCCACATACCCGGCGACGGGCGGAAAGAATTGCCGATCTGGCTCATTTTGCGGCCGATCTGGCCGCTTCTACAGGAAAAGGAGCGCCCTTTGCGCAAACCGAACTGAAGGAGGTTGAATCTGCCCGGCAGGTGGAAGCTGGCTTTCAGATTTGCCGGGACAAAAAGGTGATTCCCGCCGAGTTCAGCCTGCAGGAATTCGAAAAGATTTTTGCCATTTTCCAACGCAATATCCGGGCCGGGCAGTCCTACCTGCCGGGCAGGGTCAAAGGGCGAAAATGGATGTTTCTGGCTGGAGATTCGGTCAGTAAATGGGGCGAATATCTGGGCTGGAAGGAGATTGTGCCTGAGATTGAAGGGGAGGTCATTCCCGGAAACCACCAATCCATCATGGAAGGGGAGGGCCTGGCCCGGCTGGCCGGGCAACTGAAACAAAAATTGCAGGGAGCAATTCCACCCAACCCCGCAAACTGA
This sequence comes from Bacteroidia bacterium, assembly GCA_020635905.1. Taxonomy (GTDB): domain Bacteria; phylum Bacteroidota; class Bacteroidia; order J057; family JADKCL01; genus JACJYV01. The sequence continues at coordinate 1,248,520 of JACJYV010000001.1, read as the reverse complement.
GTATGCTATTTGGAAAACAAATTGCCCGCCAACTCAGGCACCCCAAAGGCTTTTTGGGCCGCTGGCTGGCCCGCAAAATGAATAAGGCCAACGCAAGCCTTTACCACCATTTATTTTCCCTGGCAGAATTTGGGAATGGGATGGCCGTGCTTGAAATCGGGTTTGGTAACGGAAAATTCATCCCTGAAATATTGTCTCAGGTGCAGGGAGGAAAAGTAGCAGGCATTGAAACCTCTGAAACCATGTTTGAAACGGCTTCAGGCTACCTGGCCAAGGAGATCAAAGCCGGGAAAGCTACCCTGAAATTTGCAGAACGTACCCGCATTCCTTTCGCAGCCGAACATTTTGACCGGGTGATTTCCATCAATACCATTTACTTCTGGCCATCTCCCGCCAATTACCTTCTGGAAATCCTGAGAGTCCTGCGCCCGGGAGGGAAGGTCCTGCTTGGATTCAGGGCCCGGGGCAAATACCAGGACGAAGGCTGGATGAAGGAATCATTTCAATCCTTTACCGCAGAAGATGTGACCCAATTACTGGAGAATGCGGGCTTTGAAGAGATCGATCAGACCCCGGACCCGAGGGGGGATGAATATGACCTGGTGATTCGTGGAATTAAACCTGTTTAATTCGTTTTATTATTTGGAACATCCGTTATAATTTGGCCTGAGAATTACTTTTGAGGCAATTTTTTGTATCCTGATTATAATGAAATGTGCCGCCCTTTATACTGCATTCCTGAAAATATTAAGTAAATTGATTGTCAGTTACCGACACCCACCTAAACCTGTTGAGAATTAGCTATGGAAAAATTGAGCCGCGCCATATTTGAAGGGAAAAAAACGAATATTTTCCTCGTGGAGGAAGGAGGGAAGCCGCCCTTTGTCGTCAAGGTTTTGATCTCACCCTACCCGTCACCCGAGGAAATCGCCCAGTTTTATAATGAATTTGAATACGGACAAAACCTGAATATTGAAGGTGTCCGCAAGGTGTATAATAAGGTGAAATTTGGGGATAAACACGCCTTCTCCATGGAATATGTGGAAGGACGCCCCTGGAAAGAAGCTTTCCCCGATCCTGTGAGCCGCCTGAACGATTTTCTTCAGGTGGCCGTGAAAGTGGCCAAAAGCCTGGGAGAATTGCACCGTCAGCAGATCATCCACAAAGACATCAACAGCAATAATATCCTGGTCAATCCCCAGACGCTTGAATCTCAGATCATTGACCTTGGAATTGCGGTGCGCATCGACCTCAAAATCCAGGATTTTCTCAATCCTGAGCGCCTGCAGGGCACGCTGACTTACATTTCGCCCGAGCAAACGGGCCGCATGAACCGCACCATTGATTACCGCAGCGACCTGTATTCGTTGGGGGTTACACTTTACGAGATTCTGGTTGGCCATCCGCCCTTTCAGGCCGAGGATCCCATGGAAATGGTGCATGCACACATCGCCCGTAAGCCAGTTTCGCCCCATAAAATCAAGTCCTCCATTCCCAAAACGCTTTCAGATATCATCATGAAACTGTTGCGGAAAAATGCCGAGGACCGCTACCAATCTGCCTTTTCGCTGGTGCTTGACCTCGAAATGCTGCTCGAAGGAAAACGTGATTTTGAGATCGGGCAAAACGATTATTCAGGCAAATTCCAGATTCCACAGAAACTCTACGGACGCGACAAGGAACTGGCCCAACTGATGACTTCATTTGACCACATCAGCAACGGGGGCAAGCAACTTTTGCTGGTTTCGGGTTACTCAGGCGTGGGAAAATCGGCCCTCGTGATGGAAGTACACAAGCCCATTACTGCGCGCAGGGGGAATTTTATTTCCGGGAAATACGACCAGTTTCAGCGTAGTTCAGCCTATCACGCCATCATTCAGGCCTTCAACGGTTTTACGGATTATCTGCTCACGGAAAACAAGGAAAATCTCAATAAATGGAAGGTCATTATCCTCAATGCAGTTGGAAATAACGGTCAGGTATTGATTGATGTGATTCCAAGTCTGGAACTGGTGATCGGGCCGCAGCCCGCCCTGCCCAAACTGGGGCCCGCCGAAAATACCAACCGTTTCAACATGGTATTGACCCAGTTTATCAATTCCGTTTCCCGCCCCGATCATCCCCTGGTGCTCTTCATCGACGACCTTCAGTGGGCCGACCTGGCTTCGCTTAACCTGCTGAAAAACATCATGATCGACCACGAGATGGAAAATCTCCTGGTGATTGGCGCCTATCGCGACAACGAAGTGGACGAAGGACACCCCTTTATCATTGCGGTTCACGAACTCGAGAAAGCAGGGGCTCCCATTGAAAAAATCAGCCTGGGCAACCTCACGGCCGGGGACATGAACGACCTCATTTCTGAATCCCTTGATTCTGAGCCAGGTTATACCCGCGCCCTGACCGAACTGGTGTATGGCAAAACCCAGGGAAATGCCTTTTTCTCCCGCGAATTTTTGAAATCCCTCTACACGGAAGGACTGCTGGAATTCAATTTTGAGCAGATGAAATGGGGCTGGGATATGCAGAAAATCCGTGAAAAAGACATGACGGATAACGTGGTCGAACTCATGGCGGGCAAAATCAGCGGGCTGAACGAAGATACCCAGGAAATTCTGAAACGGGCTTCCTGCATTGGGGCTTCCTTTGACCTGAAAACCCTCAGCATCATTTCAGGCATGTCTTCCCAGAAGATCCAAAGCCTGCTTTGGGAGCCCATTCAGGACAATCTGATCTACCCGCTTAACGAAGATTATAAACTGTTTGAGGTGCTGGACGAATCTTTTGAACTGCACGAGAATGCTGTTTTCAAATTTGCCCACGACCGTATCCAGCAGGCCGCCTATTCGCTCATTTCTGAATTGCGCCGCAAGGAAATCAATCTCATGGTGGGCGAATTGATTCTGGAAAATTACGACCAGGAGTACATTGATGCCCGCATTGGCGACATTGTCAACTACCTCAATGCCGCCAGCGACCTGATTAAAGAGCCTGCAAAAGTCATTCGCCTGGCCGAACTCAACCTGCAGGCTGGCCTCAAAGCCAAAAACTCAGCCGCCTATCTTTCCTCCATCCAGTTTTTCAAAGCTGGAATCCAGTGTCTGGGCGAAGGGGGCTGGGAGAATCAATACCGTCTGATGTTTAACCTGACCCTGGAACAGGGTGAATCAGAGTATCTGGCGGGACGTTTCGACAATTCAGACGTGTTGCTGGAAATTGCAGAAGAAAAATCCCTGGATAAATTTGACCGCATCAAGGTAAAAGGCATCAAACTGGCCCAAATGTCAGGCAAAGGGATGTTCATGGAAGGGGTGAAAATTCTGATCGAATCTCTCAATATGTTCGACATGAATGTGCCTACCCTGGAGGAAAAAGAAAAGTATCCAGAAGCCATTCAGGCCGAATTTGCTCTCTATCGTAAAAACATGGAAGGGCGCAAAATCGAAGACCTTTTCTACCTGCCTGAACTTACGGATGAAGGAGTCAGGGCCTGTGCTTTGGTGATGGCCAGTTCGCTCGACCTGTTTACGGTGTCTGTGCCCCAATTGCGTCCTTATTACGTAACCAAGCTGGTCAATTTGTCCCTGCAATACGGACTTTCGCCCTTCATGGCGCCTCCTTATACCCTCTTTGCCTCCATCCTCAACATGGATTTTCTGGACTACGACGCAGCCTGGGGCTTTGCCGATCTGGCCCGTCGTCTGGTGGAGGAACGCTATCAGGACAAAACCCACGCCTCCAAGGTGTACCACATGTACGGCTACTACGTGCAGTTGCGTCACCACATTTCCAAAGGCGCAGAATACGAACTCAAAGCCTATGACACGGGGCTGGAAGTGGGAGATTTCTCCTACGCAGGGTACGGACGCATGCTTTACCTCATGTTCTATTACCCCACCAATTTCCAGGATGCCCTGCTGGCCACGGACAAGGCGATCAGCTTTTTCAGTTGGCACAACCAGGCCGCGACTTTATTGTGCGCCCAGATGTACAAGGGCTACATTCTCTGCCTCCAGGGTAAAACGGAGAGCATTTACTCTTTCGACCATCCCGATTTCGCTGAGGCGACCATCGTGGCGGCTTTCCGCGACGCGGCACCACTCCTGTTTGCCTTCTTTGCCGAGTATAAATTCCAGGTACTGAGCATGTTCCAGGAATACGACAAAGTGGTGGAATGGATCGATACCCGCGATATCTGGCTGACCGCTTTTGGCTGTCTGAGTCTCACCTTCAAAGCCAATTACTACTTCCATTGCGGAATTAGCGCCATTCCCCTGGCCGAACGGGCGCAGGACGAAGCAGAGCGGGAAAAATACCTTAGCGTTTACCGCGAAGCAGTGCACGAAGTGAAGCGACTGGTGGATCAGATTGAGGAAAACCACCTGCACCAGTATGAATTGCTTTTGGCTGAATTTGCCCGCATGGAAGGCCGCGTTTCTGATGCCATGGACCACTATGAAGCATCCATTGAGGCAGCGCGCACCAATAAATTTGTGATCGACGTGGGCTTCGCCAATGAACTTGCGGCCCGCTTTTACAAGAAGATCAACAAGCAAAAAGTGGCCATGTATTACCTGCTGGATGCCCATTATTCCTATAATCTGGCCGGGATCAATGCCAAAGTGCAACAACTGGAAAAGGAATTCGACCTGAATATTTCCGCGCAAAATTTCTATTCCACCCACCTTTCTACCACCCTCATGGCCACCAATACCCAGTTTGGCGGGGGCTCATTTCTGGACATGAACAGTCTGATGAAATCAGCCGCGGCCATTTCAGGGGAAGTGGTGCTGGATTCGTTGCTGGAAAAAATGCTCAAAACCGTGGCGGAAAATGCCGGGGCCGAACGGGCCATTTTTATCCAGGCCGAGGAAGGAGCCCTGGTGATTGAGGCCATTGGCACAATTGACGAGATTGAAACCATGATTTCTGAACTGGTGGATGATTCTGACAAAGTGCCGCTTTCTGTGATCAATTACGTGAAGCGCAAGCAAAAGCCGCTGGTGTTGCAAAACGCGACCGAGGACGAGGTGTATGGAAATGATCCTTACATCCGCAAAAACAGACCCAAATCTGTGCTTTGCCAGCCAGTGATTCGTCAGGGAGACCTTACGGGGATCATTTACCTGGAGAATAACCTGGCTACGGGGGTATTTACCAACGAACGCTCCAAGGTGGTGCGCATGCTTTCCTCCCAGATCGCCATTTCCATTGACAACGCTCTCCTGGTTGAAAATCTGGAAGAAAAGGTTGAAATCCGTACCATAGAATTGCAGAAGGAGCAGGAAAGATCAGAGAAATTGCTGCGCAACATTCTGCCCGAAGATACGGTCAACGAGTTGAAGGAATATGGCTATTCCAAGCCCAAGCCCTACGAACTGGTTTCCGTACTTTTCACGGATTTCAAAGGTTTTACTACCCTGGCTGAGCACAAATCGCCTGAGGAACTGGTGGAATTGCTCAACTATTTCTTTGCCGCTTTCGACGAAATTGCCGAGCGTCACCACCTGGAAAAGATCAAAACCATTGGCGATGCCTACATGTGCGCGGGAGGAATTCCCACCGCCAATATGCACAATCCTTACGATGCAGTGCGGGCAGCCCTTGAATTCCAGGAATTTATGGAAAAGTGGAACCAGGAGGTGCGACCCGACCACGAACCTGAATGGCGCCTGCGAATTGGCATTCACTCGGGTCCGCTGGTGGCAGGGGTGGTAGGTCAGAATAAATTTGCCTACGATATCTGGGGCGACACGGTCAACCTGGCCGCCCGCATGGAATCTTCAGGGGTGCCTGGCCGGGTCAACATTTCTGAAGCGACCTATGAGCTGATCAAGGATGAATTTGAATGTACCTCACGGGGTAAAATCCAGGCCAAGAACAAAGGCGAGATCGAAATGTACTTTGTGGACAGGGTGCGTGACCGGGTATTGCCTTAAGATTTACTGAAAAATAAAAAGGGGCCTCAGGGCCCCTTTTCATCTTTTCTGAAGGATTCCAGAAAATTGATTCCATGGGGGCTACCCCAACCTGTACAGGCATTCCAGCCTTTGGTGCACTGATAAAATAATTTAGGATCAGTAACCTGGTTGTTATTATTATTGCCCTCCACAATTTCGTTCAACACTTCCTGAGGACCCAAATGATCGTACAAGTGGTGATTGATAAACCCAACGGGCTTGCCCATAGCTTCATTGACCCGGGCAATCAGACCTGCCCAGAGTGGCGCAGCTACGCTGGTCCCGCCCACGCCCTTCATTCTGATTCCCCACAACCAGATGTCGTAACCTGAGAAAAATCCCGCATTGGCGCATACATCGGGTACCCCGCGGCCCCTGAATCCCTTTTCGTTGAGGGGTAATTTGCAATTTCGTTGGTAATCTGCGGCAGGAAAAAACTTGCTGATGCCCCCGCCTGTGGCAAAACTGCGGGAAAGAATCCAGAAAATATTGGCCGAAGGTTCATTCCAAACCTTTTCGCGGTATGGCATTCCTGGTTTCAGGCCCGGCATGGGTTCGCTGCCGCCGCAAGCCAGCACGAAAGGGCTGCTGGCCGGAAAATGCACGTTGGGACTCATGGAGCCATCTTCTGCTTCCGTAACCTGACTTCCCAGGTCGCCCGTGGAGGTACAAATGGTGATTCCCAACAGACTGGCTTCCTGAAACAGACGATTCATCTCATCCATCATGGAGGGGTTGTAGCGCTCTTCAATGTCGCCCCAACTGGTGGAAATCACTTTGCACTGGTTTTCCTCGTCCATGATGATCTGGCTGAGGGTGTAAAGATAAGTCCAGGAAAAGGAAATGTCAGATGAAAGGGCGTCGTTGAAATAGACCACCAAAGTGGCTTCAGGGGCGGCCGCCCCCAGCACACAAATGTCGGTCGTGACCTCCAGTTGGCCAAAAGCGTACCTCAGGCCCGTACGGTTGGTGGCTCCTTCCAGAAACACCGTTTTGATTTCGGGAGGATCCATGTTGATGGACTTGAAATATTTGCGGATATCCCTTTCCTTAAATCCGCCCCCCAGTTCGACCAGGGCAATTTTTTGCCCTTTCCCCTTATTCTCAGGGAAATGGTATTTCCGGGTAATGTCTGGCACGGTCTGGCTGAAAGGCTTGCGGGTGGGTGGGGTAATTTTATGTCCCTCCACTTTTCTCCCTCCCATGGGCCAGGTAACCAGCCCGAAAACGCCAGTAATCCAGGTGCTGAGTTCGGCTGATATTTTCAAATCGCCCGTGAAACCGTAATACCAGGTACCTGATATTTTCTTGGTCACGATCTTTATCCCAAATTCCTGCTCAAAGGTCTCCACTTTGCCCGAAAAAACCATCATGCGGCAGGCAGGGTCTTCAGAGGTAAAGGAAAAACCAGCATCTGTCATGTATTCTTTGACCGAGTTGACGGCCTCTGTTTTAGGGCAAAAGTATTCCTTAAACTCGGAAAGGGTCAGGTAAGTACGGTCCAGAGGATGGGTGGTGGCCATTTTATGGACCATGTCATCCAACTGGTTATGTTGGTAGCCCTTGAGGCGAATGCCTGCCTGGAGCACCGTGTCAGCGTCGGCGGGGCTGGCCCCGCTAATGTACTGGTCGATGCCCAGCCTTTCAATGATGTGGTCAGGTATTTCCATCAGAATCCGGGGGCTTTGTCGATGAGTGAATTGGCCAAAGTTCCAATCCAGTTCAAACTGGCCTCTTTTTCAGCATTGAATTGCAATTTGGCCTGAGAAGGATTGAAATCAAGAAATGTACCCCCATAGGCGAAGTGATTGGAGAAAATCTTGCCCAGGGCATAGGTGGTGGCTCCCGCCCCCACGGAAAGGCTGGCTGCGCCCAGAACATTGCCCACAAAGGGGACCAGTTTGAGCAGGGATCCTGCCAAAGGTGCCCCAATGCCTACTGTGGTGGCCGTTCCGGCCACCGCTCCAATCAGGGTCTTGACCAGATCAGACCTGAAATCCAGCTCGTACAATTCGCACAGCGTTTTGATCATCTTGACCTGAACTCCCGCAATGGCAGCCAGATCCAGCAAGGGAAGGGGCACAAGACCCACCCCCATGGTGATCAGGGTATATTTTCGAATGATTTTTTCGGCATAAGGAGTGACCAGTACGTCGTCGTCGGGGTTATGGGCGCGCAGCATGGCCCGCACCTTGATAATTTCCTTCAGATTATCCCGGTTTTGCAAAAATTCAGGGTCAAACTCAGCGGTGAGCAGTTCCAGCAGACGGGTTCCGTTGGGTGGTCCCATGCCCGTGCAGCCATCCCATTTTTCCGGCCTTGCGTCATATTTTTCCCATTTGAGTAACCCAGGAAAAAGGTTGTGCCCCTGTTTAATGTCCCGGAAACCACCCAGGTTTTTGAGTTTGAGCTGGTTGTAAATGCGGGGATGCAGATAGCCTATATTGAAATGGGGAATTTCGGCAGGTAAGAGGTTGGCTTTGACCAGCTTTTTTCCCATTTCGTTGCGTGCCTGGTTGATGCGGGCAATCAGGGCCGCCCACACGGGCGCCGAACTGCTGGTGCCGCCCACGGGCACAGGGTACAGGCTGCCCCGCAGGTAAAGGGGGTAGCCCGTAATCATGTTGGCATTGAAAGTAACGTCGGGTACGGCCCGCATGGGGCTTTTCTCCTGATTGATGGACTCAGGCAGGTCCTCGTCGGCCTGCCAGAGCGGGCGCAGGAATACGCTGCTGTACCCCCCGCCTGAGGCCATGGGAAAAGGCATTTTCTCCATGACGTAAGAGGGGTCGTTGAAGACCCTTTCTTCCACGATATTCTGACGCAAAGCGTCAGAAAGGGTGGTGGTACCGCTGCAGGCGATCACATAGGGACTTGAAGCCGGGAATCGCACCTGTGGCTTGCTGATCATGGGGCTGTTGGTGCCCCGCGCCCCATAATTTCCGGATGAAGCAAAGAAAGTAATCCCCTTTTGCACCCCTTCCCAGAATATTCTGTTCAGGGCTTTCAACTGACCCAATTGCCAGTTCATTTCCGTGTCGCTCCAGCTGATCGAAACGGTGGAGGGCTTGTTCACATTATCGTTGACCGCCGCCTGCACGGCATTGATAAAGCTGTTAAAAAAGCCCATTTTCTCTCCGTTGGCGCAATACACCACGATTTTTGCTTCGGGTGCTGCGGCCGCTGCCACTGCGATATCCAGGGTGTTTTCCAGATTATAACTGTCGCTTTTTTCGGATAAATCGTTGGTGCCCCGGTCCACGGAAACCATTTCAATTTCGGGCATTTTCATATCAAGGGCCCGGAAATAGAGCTCCAGATCGCTTTTCAGGTATCCGCCGAAAAGGGAGATAATTCCAATGGTTTGCCCCTTTCCCAGGTATTTTTCCGGGAATTGATTCATTTGGGTGATTTCTGGAACAGTATGGGCGTATTTGAATGGAATTCCCCGCATAATCAGACTTTGCTGCAGGAATTTTCGCTCAAATAATTCTTTGTCATCGGTCGGGAAAACGGTGCGGCTGCGATCCAGAAATTCCTTGAACAGGACGGGCTGCTTGTCTTTGAGGCTGGGTTTGATCAGGCGGCCAAAATGTTCAAGCATTTCTGCAGGGTCCAGATCACCCAATTCAGGCACTTTATCCCCCAAAAATTTCAACAAACGTTCGAGATTCTCCAGAATTTTTTCCTGCAGTGCCTCAGAATCAACTTTGTCAAATTCCAGCCCGCCGTGCGCATCCGTTCCAGGACTGTCGTCAAGCCCAAATACCCCAATGATGATCTCTTCCAGCTCCTGGGGAACGCTGAGAAATCCGTTATAACTCAGAAATTCTGTGTTATTCAGGGTTTTTTGTACCAGTTTGGTTTTGAAGGCGTTATTGACGTCGCCCGCCCGGGCCCTGAAATTGAATACCTTGGCCTGCATTGCCTCCTCCATTTCGGGATCCGTCTGCTCTAAATTATACGCTTCAGCGTATTCCCGAATCAGGAGATAGTCGTCGTAGGCTACAGGAATGGGCTCTTCGTTCATGAAGAGGTCGCTGGCCAGGTTGGAAAAGAAATCTTCCCCGGTATTGAGTTTGGCGGGATCTGCCCGCAAATACATGGAAAATTCCACGATTTCCTCTAAATCCACACCTCCAGTTTTCTTTTCCCCGGAAATGCGAACGTGTTCTGAGCCCACCAGGGGAACAAATTTGCTGAAGTCAGCCATAAAAAAGGGTGTTTTGGCTAAAAATTAAATGGAATCTCTGAAAACTTCGAATCTCTGGGTTGGACTGAGTCCTCCCTGACCTTCTTTGTTTTTAGAGGTCCAAAAAAGAATCGGGCTTTTCAGGTGTTGTTTGATTTTTTCAGGCGCTCGATTTCACGCAGGGCTTCCTGAAGCTGGGCTTCGAGACTGCTGTCGTCGTCAGAGGCAGCCGCGTAATCGGGGTCTTCTTTTTTGCGCTGGAAATTTTTCTTGAATTCCTCTTTCCATTTTTCTGCGTCAAAAGTCAGTACATCACCTCCTTTTTCCAGGTGAGCGATGAAAATTTCGCCCAAAGCAAAGGTAAATGCACTGGCAAAGGCTGGAAAGGAGAAAAATCCCAGGATTCCACCAATCAGGGGAATGGCTTTCAGGGCCGAAATGGCCATGCCGTTCGACATGGCTGAGGGAGCGATGGTGGAAATCAGGGAGGTGATGATGGCTTTCAGCCTGTTTTCTGAAAATGGAACGTTGTAGTGTTTCGCCAGGTCAGAAATCATTTTGATCTGCAAAGCTGTCAGGGTGGCCACATCCACGATGGGGATGGGAATCATGCCAGCGCCAGCCGACCAAAGACAGTATTTACGCACAATTTCCCGGGCTTCCTGCCGAAGGGAAGAAGTAGTTGTCGTTTCGCTCGTGAGTGTGGTTACGTCGGTACCGGACATGTTGGCAAAGATTTTATAGTTACTGATCTCAATGCCTTAAATTACCCCAATTATAGAACTTTTACAAGGGGACCTCTAAAAACTTCGAATCTCGGCGTTGGGCCTGGCTCTGAAATGCTCAATTAGGGTAGTAAACTGCGCTTTCCTGACCTGCGCCCGCCCTGACCTTCTTGGTTTTTTGAGATCCCCACAAATATTTATCGGGCAGTCAGGGCTGCGAAGCGGGGTGTATGGTGGTAATTAGGGTTTAAAGTCTTAAATTAGCCCGCAATCCATGAAAATCGACCCTGAAATAATCGCCAAGGAAGCGGAAAGGTCCTTCAACTTTTTCAAACTGCTGCGCCAGGAGTCGGGTAATTCCGTGCGCAAGCTGATGATTTACGGGGTGATTTCAGGGGTGGCTAATGCCATTCTGCTGGCCATTATCAATGCCGCGGCCGATTCCGTGGGGTTTGAGCAGGTCAATTTGCGCTACCTTGGAATGTTTATCGTTTCCATGGCCCTTTTTTACCTGACCAAAAACTTTATTTTGCGTCGCTCCACCATTCTGGTGGAGGAAACAGTTGCCCGCATCCGTACCCGGGTGCTGGATAAGATCCGTCAGTCAGAGCTGCTGCAGATTGATCAGATCGGAAAATCGGAAATCTATGCCCGCCTTACCCAGGATGCCAACCTGATTTCCCAAACTGCGGGAATCATCATTTCCTCCTTTCAGGGCGGGATCATGGTGGTTTGCTGCATCATTTACATTGGATTTATTTCCCTGCCGGCCTTTATCACCGCCGTTCTCACCCTGACATTTGGAGTGATTATATATGTCATGCGTCAGCGAAATCTTGACAAGGACGTAAAAAAAGCCCTGGACAACGAAACCCGCTTTCTCGACGGACTGACTCATACGTTGGAAGGTTTCAAGGAAATTCGCCTGAATCGCAAAAAGAACGATGAATTATTCGGCAAGGTGAAGGAAACCATTGAGGAAGGCCAGGAGGTGCGCACCCGTTACAGTCTGGCTTATGTGCTTAATTTCATGTTTTCCCAGACTATTTTCTACTTTTTTATCGCCCTGGTGATCTTTATTCTGCCCGTTTACTTTGATGCATTTCCCGAAAAAATCGTGCATATCACGGCTGCGGTACTGTTTATTGCCGGGCCCCTGGAAACGCTGGTTGGCTCCATTCCCTTTTTCACCAAGGCCAATGTAGCGGTGGACAACATTCTTCAACTTGAGCAGAACATCCAGGTGACCAGTACCTTTCCCGTTTCCGAAATCATGCGCAAGTTGCCCGATTCCTTCTCCAAAATTGAAGCCAGGGGCGTTTCTTTTTCTTTTTACGACGAAGAAAATCAAAAGACATTTACCTCAGGACCCATTGATTTTTCCCTGCAAAAGGGGGAATTGGTGTTCATTGTGGGTGGCAACGGCAGTGGAAAATCCACCTTTCTCAAACTGCTGACTGGCTTGTATCGTCCCCAGGAAGGCGCAGTTTATCTGGACGGATTTGCCGTGGGAAGTTTGGAAATTCATGCCTACCGCGAACTTTTCTCCACGGTTTTCACGGATTTTCACCTGTTTGATGAGCTTTACGGCCTGCGCGATGTTCCTGAAGATCGGGTGCGTGAACTGATTCGTGAAATGGGACTGGAGGGTAAAACGGATTTTCGCAATGGGAAATTCACCCGTCTCAACCTTTCCACGGGTCAGAAAAAACGTCTGGGGCTGATTGTGGCAATGTTGGAAGACAAACCCGTGTTTGTTTTTGATGAAATTGCGGCCGATCAGGATCCTGAATTCCGCCAGAAGTTTTATGACGAATTTCTGGATCGTTTCCGCAAAGAAGGCAAAACCATCGTCATGGTTTCGCACGATGCATACCAGGTTCAGAAGAAGGCAGCCCACGATAAAATCAGGGTTTTGCGCATGCAGGATGGCAAATTTGCCGAAAGTGAGATTTAATCAGCATTCATGAAGACATATCCCATGGTGCCGGGTCTGGCCCAGCATTACGACCGTTACACATCCGAGGACTTTGAGGTTTGGCGAATTTTATACGAGCGTCAAATGCCCCACCTGAACCAGGTGGCGGCCCGGGAATACCTGGATGGCATTGCGGCCATTGACTTTACGGCCGACCGTATTCCCGATTTTCGCCAGGTAAACCTGGCGCTGGGCGATTTGACCGGGTGGAGCCTGGTGGTGGTACCCGGCATCATCGCCGAGCCTGATTTTTTCCGTCTGTTGACCCAAAAGCAGTTTCCTGCCACCACCTGGCTGCGCTCCCGGGCCCAGCTCGATTACATCTCTGAGCCCGACATGTTTCACGATGTGTTTGGGCATGTTCCCATGCTGACCCAACCTGCCTTCGGCAGGTTTTTCGAGGCCATTGGCCGCCTGGGCGTCCAGTATATTAACCACCCGGAAATTGTCACCATGCTGGGACGCATGTACTGGTTTACGGCCGAGTTTGGCCTGATCGGGCCTGCCCAAAACCGCCGCATTTATGGAGCTGGATTGCTTTCTTCCTACGAGGAAAGTCGGTTTTGTCTGACCACTGAGCCCACCCACCTGGCTTTTTCGGCCACTTCCATCATGCACCACCCCTACGAAAACGACCACATTCAGGATACCTATTATGGCCTGGAAACGATGGATCAATTATTCGAATCTCTTCCCGAAATGGAATCTGTAATAACTTCCTCGCTCAGATTGAACGGGTAAGATTATTAAATTTTTGTGTACAACAGTTAATTAAAATTATTGGGCATTTGCCTGATGATTTGTATTTTTATTCAACATTTTTTGGGATAAAAGAGAAAAAACACACAAAATTCTATGGAAAAATCAATTACAAAAAAATTACTTTTTTGGGCGGCTTTGTTGCTGGGTGGCTTTTCGCTCGGTCAGGCACAGTGCCCAACTGACACCCTTTACCCAACCGACAGTGGCCAATGCTCTGCAGTGGTCAACTTCATGGTGCCGACCCCGGCGCCTTATTTCGACACGGTCTATTTCAATTACACAGGAAGTCCGCAAACCTGGATTGTACCCGGCGGTCTGGATACGGTAATGGTTGTGGCCGCCGGAGCTCAGGGAAATATCAATGGAAACGGCGTAGCTGGTGGATTGGGAGGGCTGGCAACGGGCTGGCTGCCCGTGGTTCCCGGCGATACCTACATGGTATATGTGGGAGGTGGAGCTATTGCAAGTACCACTGGCGGATTTAATGGTGGCGGCAATGCCGGAACTGTGGGCTGTGCCCAGGCTTTTGGGGGTGGAGGAGGCGGCGCCTCCGACATTCGCACCGTAGGCGGCACCTTGGGTGACCGGGTTCTGGTTGCGGGGGGCGGCGGCGGCGCAGGCGGTGACCGTATCAATGGCTGTGGACGCGGTACCGGCGGCGGCGGTGGCGGCGGATATTATGGGGGCGGCGGCGGAGCCGCCTGGCCTTATCAGTCAGTGACCCTGCCAACAGGAGGAACCCAAAGCGCAGGGGGAACAGGCGGAACTTCTTCTTATACCTCAGTTCCCAATAATAACGGAACGGCTGGCGCCCTTGGAACCGGCGGAACGGGCGGTGACGAAGTCACCAGCACCCAGGGCGGCTCTGCGGCAGGCCTGGCCGGCGGATTTGGTGGAGGAACCACCGGCGGAATTGGCGCCTATGTCAGCAACTGGACCGGCCAAAGTGGAGCAGGTGGATCAGGCTATATTGGCGGGGTAATCAATGGTTCCATGCAGGACGGGGTGAATCCCGGTCAGGGAATTGTGGTCATAGTTTACAAAATTACACCCACCGTTACCCAGCTTTCAGGCGTGGCTCCCGGCGATACGGTTGCTCCCGATTCCCTCTGGCAATCCTATGAAATTGATTACGGCACCTACTTCGACACCTGCTCTTTCTGGGTTGTGGTTGAGGATCAGCAGGCGCCAGTGGCAGTTTGTGCCAGCGAAACCCTGAACGTGGGTGCGACCGGCACTGCCATGGCTACTTCTGCAATAGATGGCGGCAGCTATGACAATTGCGGACTTTCCATGTTGACGATTTGGTCAGATACTTTCGATTGTTCGAATGCAGGAACCACCTCCTCTGCCATGGTTTACGTGATGGACAACAGCGGTCATGCTGACAGCTGTGAGGCTACCCTGCATATCATGGACCTTACTGCTCCCAATGCAAATTGCAAGGACCTGACCGTGACGCTTGGCACGAATGGGACTGTAACGATCAATGCATCTCAGATTGACAACGGCAGTTCAGACATCTGCGGCAGCGTAACCACCTCTGCTTCCCCGACCTTCTTCAACGGACAGGATCTGGGGGCTAATTCGGTGACCCTGACCGTTTCCGATGGCAGCGGCAACATGTCAACCTGCACCGCGACTGTGACCGTGGTGGACAGCTTCCTGACCGGAATTCAGGAAAACGGGCTTGCGGGCATCAATTTCTCTGCTTTCCCCAATCCGTCCAATGGAAATTTCACGGTCAGGATTTCCTGCGTGGATTGTACCTACGAAGAAACTCTTGAGCTGAAAGTGGTTTCCCTCCACGGAGCCCTGATCCAGCGCCGTCAGGTGGAACTGGTAAATGGCGAATTCAATTTTGAATTGAATCTGTCCGACCAGGCTGCTGGCCAGTATCTCCTGAGCCTGACCGGAAAATCCGGAAGTGTATTCAGGCACCTGGTGAAAATGTAAAATATACGCCCAAAAATATTTCAGGCCCGGGTAATTCTATCCGGGCCTTTTATTATCCAAAACCTCCCTTTTTAATCGCCAAAAACCGTAATTTCAGGATTCAATTCAATTAATAACCAAACAGGATATCTACTATGAAGAATGCTTTACTCCGTTTTTGCTTGTTTTTACTTCTTTCTTCCGGTGCCGGATTGCAGGCCCTTTGGGCACAATGTCCCGGTGACATGACCATTTACACCGACAGCGGCCAATGTACTGCAGTAGTCAATTTCGTTCCCCCCGTATTTGCCGGAGGGCTTGATACCGCAGTATTCAACTATTCCGGCGCCCCGCAAATGTGGGTTGTTCCCGCAGGGGTGGATACAGTGGAGATTCGTACCTGGGGAGCTCAGGGGAATTTTAATTTTGGTGGGATTGCAGGCGGTTTGGGAGGATATTCTGTGGGATGGTTGCCTGTGGTTCCTGGCGATACCCTCTTTGTCTATGTCGGCGGCGGCGGTGCCACCGGCCCGACTGGCGGTTATAACGGGGGTGGAAACGGAGGAAATGCCACTGGTTGTGCAGATGCTTATGGAGCGGGCGGCGGCGGCGGCACGGATGTGCGGGTTTCCCCGGCAAGCCTGGGTGACAGGGTCATCGTGGCTGGTGGCGGCGGCGGAGCCGGCGGACAGCGGATCATGGGCTGCGGACGAGGCAGAGGTGCCGGCGGTGGCGGCGGTTGGTATGGCGGCGGAGGCGGCGCAGGTTATCCCCAGAATTCAACCACCGTACCTACGGGAGGAACCCAGGTTGCGGGTGGTACGGCCGGAACTTCCACTTACAGTGCGGCAAATATCAACGGTACTGCCGGAGGATTTGGTTATGGTGGAACGGGTGGTGATGAAGTTCAATCCAACCAGGCAGGCAATACTTCAGCCACTCCCGGTGCGAACGGTGGCGGAGCCACCGGAGGCAGTGGGTCTTATGTAAATTCTTCATATACAGGCCACAGTGGCGGAGGCGGATCCGGATATATTGGCGGAGTTCTTAACGGAAGCATGCAGTCCGGAATCAGAACTGGCGATGGACTTGCGTGGATTATTTTCAACAGCACCATCCAAACCACTCAACTTTCCGGCGTGACTCCGGGCGATACCTCCGGGGTTGATACCCTGGTTCAGTCTTACGAAGTGGATTACGGTTCCTACCAGGATACCTGTACCTTCATGATTTATGTTCAGGACAATCAGATCCCGACTGCAGTTTGTGCCAGCGAAACCCTGAATGTAGGCGCATCCGGATCAGCCATGGTTTCAACTGCCATCGATGGGGGCAGCTATGACAATTGCGGCATCACCTCCATGACTGCCTGGGCCAATACCTTTACCTGTGCGGATGTGGATTCAACCCGTGAGGCCTGGCTGGCGGTTTGGGACAATTCGGGAAATTCCGATACCTGTATGGCCATGGTTTATGTGGTCGATCAAACTGCGCCCAATGCCAATTGCAAAGACATAACGGTTACCCTGGGCTCCGGCGGCACGGTTACCATCCTGCCTGGCCAGGTTGACAATGGCTCTGCCGACATTTGTGGCTCGGTCAACCTGGCAGTTTCCCCTGACTTTTTCAATGGCCAGGACCTGGGTGCAAATTCAGTGACCCTTACCGTGACCGATGGAAGCGGAAATTCTTCCAGTTGTACAGCCACCGTAACCGTCGTCGATAGCAACCTGACTGGAATCGACGGAAATGGATTGAACGGAATCAGTTTTGCTGCTTTCCCTAATCCAACCAAAGGAAATTTCAATGTGAAAGTCTCATGTGCAGAATGTGCCAAAGGTGAGACCCTTGAATTGAAAGTGGTTTCCATCCACGGGGCCTTGATTGAGCGGCGCAAGGTGGATCTGATGAATGGTGAAATCAATCTGGAATTGAACCTGTCTGACCAGGCTGCCGGGCAATATCTCCTGAGCCTGACGGGTAAATCGGGAAGCATTTTCCGTCACATTATAAAAATGTAAGTACAATTTTTCTATTCAAAGCGGAGAGCCCGGATCAGGAAGGTCCGGGCTTTCTGTTTGTATTAAGTGGGGATTAGATTAAATATTCTTATTTTTGAAATATATTTATTTGAAGAGAAAAAATTACAGTAACTATGAAAAGGAAAATTACATTATGGTTAAGCTTTACAGTTTTACTCCTTGGGGGATCACTTTCCCGGGTTTTTGCTCAATGTCCGGGCGATATGACCATTTACACCGACAGCGGTGCCTGCACCGCAACCATAAATTTTACTGAGCCATCTTTCCCAGGAATATTGGACACAGTTATTTTCCAACACATCCCTTCTGGTCAGATGTGGATTGTCCCAGCCGGAGTGGATACGGTTGAAATTCATGCCTGGGGAGCCCAGGGCAATTACAATTCTGGTGGGGTGGTTGGAGGATTGGGCGGTTACGCAACCGGATGGCTGCCAGTAACGCCTGGTGACACCCTGATGGTTTTTGTGGGAAGCGGACCAGCGCCAGGAGGCAGCGCAGGCTATAATGGTGGCGGTTTTGGAGGTACTACACTCAACTGTCCAGCCTCTGGTGGAGCAGGCGGTGGTGGTGCGTCTGATGTCCGGGATGCAACCGGGACCCTTGGGGCTCGCTACATTGTAGCAGGCGGCGGTGGTGGTGCTGGCGGTAACCGAAACCAGGGTTGTGGACGTGGTGCAGGTGGTGGCGGTGGTGGTGGCTACTATGGTGGTGGCGGCGGCGCAGGCTGGCCATCAGCCTCGCTTGTGGTGCCCACGGGGGGCACTCAGACTGCAGGTGGTAGCGGTGGCACTTCGACCTACACCGGAGCAGCTCCCCAAAATAATGGCTTCCCGGGAGTTCTTGGAATAGGTGGTACAGGCGGTGAGGAAATTGGCAGTAACCAGAGCGGAAGCGGAGCAGCCCAACCCGGAGGAGTCGGTGGCGGAACCAATGGCGGCGACGGAAGCTATGTCACTTCCTATACCGGACAAAGCGGAGCCGGAGGTTCAGGATACATTGGCGGGGTTGTCAATGGAAGCATGAGCTCGGGTGTCAGAACTGGAAATGGAGAGGTCTGGTTCGTTTACCATCAGCCTGCAGCCACCACTCAGATTTCAGGCGTTGTTCCTGGTGATACTTCAGGAGTGGATACCCTGGTTCAATCATACGAAGTGGATTACGGATCATACCTGGATACCTGCACTTTCATGATTTACGTGCTTGACAACCAGGCGCCCACGGCCGTTTGTCAGAGTGAAACCCTCGATGTAGGCTCAACCGGAACTGCCAGCGCCACTTTGGGCATTGATGGAGGCAGCTTTGACAATTGCGGGGTTACCATGTGGACCACCTGGTCAGACACATTTACCTGTGCAGATGTGGATTCTATGCGCATGGGTTGGCTGGCTGTGTGGGATAATTCGGGAAATTCTGACACCTGTGCAGCTATGATTTTCGTGGAGGATCAGACACCTCCCCTGGCCAATTGCAAAAACCTCACCGTTACCTTGGGCCCCAATGGCACCGTGACCATTCAACCAGGTCAGGTGGATAATGGCTCTTCAGATGTGTGCGGGGTGGCCAGCCTTTCAGTAACTCCTGATTTCTTCAATGGTCAGGACATTGGCTCTAATCTGGTAACCCTTACTGTGACTGACAATAGCGGAAACATTTCCACCTGCAATTCTGGGGTAACAGTAGTTGACAGCTTCCTGACCGGGGTAACAGAAGCAGGTCCGAATGGAATTCAGTTCGAGGCCTTCCCCAACCCCACTTCAGGGAATTTCACAGTAAGAATTTCCTGCCCCGATTGCAGCTATGGAGAACCTCTCCGTTTGAAGTTGATTTCTCTGCACGGAACCTTGGTGCTTGACCGCGAGGTGAACCTGATCAATGGCGAGTTCAATTTCGATCTCAATCTGAGTGAAAAAGCCGCCGGACAGTATCTCCTGATGCTTTCTGGTGATAATTTCAACCAGACCAGGCACATAATTAAAATGTAAGCAACATTTTTAGCAAAAAGGAAGCCCGGGTCATTGCGATCCGGGCTTTTTTCTGAGCTCTTGGCCAGGAATGAAATCTGAGGAATGTCAGATTTTCCCTAAATTGATCTTATGAAAGTGAAAATTATCCTCTTGTTGCTCGCTTTTGGAATGTTGGTTGGGCAAAATTCCCTGCAGGCGGGTGGAACCCCTGAAAAAATATCCCGCAATCTGCGTGAACTTGCGGCCAGTTCTGTTCCCACCGTGATTGAACTGAGAAGATATTTTCACCAGAATCCTGAACTTTCCAACCGTGAATTCAAAACCGCGGCGAAGGTGGCGGAATTTCTCACATCTCTTGGCCTGGAAGTGAAAACCGGGGTGGCCCACACAGGCGTAATCGCCACCCTGAAGGGCGGCAAACCGGGCAAAACCGTGGCCCTGCGGGCCGATATGGATGCCCTGCCTGTGCCCGAACGGACGGGCCTGCCTTTTGCCTCTACGGCCAAAGGCAATCTCAACGGACAAGAAGTGTCCGTGATGCATGCCTGCGGCCACGACGCACATACCGCCATCTTGCTGGGCGTGGCAAGGGTGCTATCCAGCCTGAAAGCGGAATTGCCGGGTACGGTGGTCTTTCTCTTCCAGCCTTCAGAGGAAGGCGCTCCTGAAGGGGAGGAAGGTGGAGCCTCTCTCATGGTGAAGGAAGGCGCTCTGAAGGGCGTGGATGCCATTTTTGGACTGCATGTCAAAAAGGAAATGAATGTGGGACAGATTGGCTACCGCCCTGAAGGATTCATGGCGGCTGCCGACCGCTTTGTGATCCGGGTCAAAGGGAAACAAACCCACGGGTCTACACCCTGGACCGGGGTTGATCCCATCGTAGTCTCCGCCCAGATCGTGCAGGGATTGCAGAATATCATTTCCCGCCAAACCAATCTTACCGAGGCTGCAGCCGTCATCACGGTGGGCAGCATTCACGGAGGGCTGAGGTTCAACATCATACCCGAGGAGGTCGAAATGGTAGGCACGGTGCGTACCCTGGATTCCAAAATGCAGGATGAAATTCATCGCAGGATGGTGCAAACCACCCATTCCATCGCCGAAAGCGCGGGCGCTGAGGCCGAGATCGACATTCAGCGCATGTGCCCCGTGACTTATAATGACATAGAATTAACCCGAAAAATGCTGCCCAGCCTGCAAACTGCCGCCGGGGCGGAAAATGTCTTTTCCACCAAACCCATCATGGGCGCGGAAGATTTTGCCTTCTATCAAAAGGAAGTGCCTGGCTTGTATTTCTTTGTAGGCATTACCCCCAAAGGCGCTGACGCAGAACTGGCTCCGCCCCACCATACGCCCGAATTTTTCATTGATGAAAGCGGTCTGGAACTGGGAGTGAGAGCCCTTTCCCAATGTGCGGTGGATTATTTGTTTATGAAGGATTAGTTTTCAATTACTCCATTTGAGGCATTACATTTTCCATTTCCAGCAAGTACGCAATCGCATGAATTTGGGCCAATGAGTGCACAACTTGAGCAATTTGAACCTTTACAGGTGGTGAAAAAAGACATTAGAATAAGTTCTCCTGCTGAATTTTCATCTAGCAGGAAGTAATAATTATTTGTACTTTCATTGCCACTCAAATAAAACCTGGATTGAACGTTTTGGATGGCAACTGTAGAAACTGGGGAGGGAGAAATAAGGGAGAAGAAGCTTTTTAGGACATTTTCGGGCTGAAGAATGGTGACCTGACCATTTTGGTGGCTTGCAACGACAACAGGAACTGGTGCTTTTGAGCTTTCCCAATAGATATAATTGTCTCCTGACTCTGAATTATCGGAGATTAGGGGTTCTTGCAGAGCGATATTGCAGGAATATAGGACTAACGCCCCTAATAACACCAATATGGAAAAATACCTGTTCTCCATTTCTTGCTTATTATTTGTAAATAATATTTAGAAAAAATTCCCTTACGGGTCTTTCATTCTCTGCTAATTATTTTTTGCTTCCGTACCATCAAAACTAATGAGGGTATGGTCGCATCCCTCAGTACATTTAATTGTAAGGCCATATTCTCCCTCGATTTCTTCAAATCCGGAACAGTTAAGCTCAGGATTTGAGGAATTACAATAAGAAACGTCTCTTGTCAATTTATCGAGGGCACTTTTTGAATTTATGTTTTTCAAAAAAAACAAATTGTCATTTTCCTCCAGAAGCACCCTTGAAAAAATAGCCTGCTTTTGATTATAATCATAACCCTCCCCAGACAGATAATATTGATCTTTGGTTTTTAGAACAATTGCTAATTTTTTTATGTTGATCGTCGAGGGATCAATTCTAATAGATATGGGATCGTCGAAATTGGTGTAGCGTTGCAAATATTGAGCAAGATTTTCTTTGGGAATTTTGAACGAAATAGTACCCTCATCAGATTTTTCCGCAATTTCTATCCTGCCAAAACTGCTTGATTTTGAAATTTTTCCATCCTCTGAATCAAATTCCTTCAAAGATGGTTCGCATCCCTGAGTGATAAAAAAAATAAAAATGACCAAAAACGAGAATCCAGATTTCACAAAACCAGTGATTATTTGAGGGCTTTCTTTGGTCATAACTCAGAAATTTGCAGACTGAATTTTAAAAGTTAATGGCTACTTAAATAGAGATAATTAATATCCGCGTATGTTGGAAGCACCAAGTTATTAATTTCTGATTGTTTTGCAAACATTATTTGAAGTTTTTCTGGCATTTCCTCGTCAAAGTCTCTGATAAACATATGCTGGTTAAACTTTTTCATGCCAATATTTAATTAATACCTACAATTTGGGAGGTATCTACTCCTAAGGCCGAAAGCTGCAATAATTGACTTTTGTCCACAATGGCTCCCTTAAAATAGGAACTTTCCGGGAGTTCGCACTCCCAAAAAACAGTTCCCCTCAAATCGGCTCCTAAAAAATAGCAACTGCTTAAATCACAGTTTTGAAAGGTAGCTTTCCTTAAATCTGATGCAGAGAAGTCACAATAAATAGTTTGAATTTCGAAAGGGCTTATATTTTTTCTCAGCGAGTCAAACACAACATTTTGGAAGTGCGCTCCCTGGAAGGAAGAATTTTTCAATAATACGCCTCTGAGAGTGTCATCAGAAAATGAGGCAGAATCCAATACTGAAAAACTAAAAGTTACATCTTTAAGAATTTTTCCAGAAAAGAAGGGAGCAAAGAAATTCGAAATATTTTCGAATTTGGTTTCCTGAATAGTTGAATTTTCAAATCTGGCCCTGTTCAACTCAGACAAGCTAAAATCAGTTCCCTTAATTTTTGAATTTCGGAAATTTGCCTTGGACATTTTCAACCCTCTGAGCATCCTGTTCTCCCAAAAAGAGCCTGAAAGGTCAGCATATTCGAAATTTACCTTTCCCATAAAAGAATAAAAATCATCTTCTTTAAGCACATTGGAAAGTACTGTTATTAATTGTCCCCTTTCCGGAGATGTAAAAATATCAATCAATTCGCCACTTTCATCCAAATACCTGTAAGGTTTGAATGAATTGGAAACCGCTATTATTCTTCCTTTGGTTGATTCCTGCAACCTGGAGCCCCCTTGCTGATTGTAACAATCTGCATAACTGCTTTCAATTTTGTCAAAAATCGCACTCAATTCTGATATCAGAGCTGCGCGGCGGTCAGATTCAGAAAGGAAATTTTGCTTTTTGATAAGTTCAGTTTGTTCATTCATCAACTCCGTTTGTTGATAAAGGTAAACGGTAGTGATCAGGCCACCCAAAGAAACCAGAAGCGAAAGAACAAAAGCAAGAATACTTCTTCGGGTTTTGGAACTTGAGTACCATACTACAGCTTTGTGAATCGCATCAATTCCTTCATCCTTTTTTAGGGGTCCCTTCTCGAATACAGAAATCAGAAAATTTGAGGCAGGCTTTACAATATCTTCAAGACTGGCTTTTCCAACCCGAAAAATCCGCTGAAAAAACCATTCCTTAAAGGCAAAAAATAGAAATAGAATAACGCTGATAATAACCATCAAAGTAATTCCCCCTGCAATCAATAAAGGCATGTGGCTTCCCAGATAGACAATAACTCTGGACATGAACAGAATACCCGCAAGAATCCCAAGGGTAAGGGCAACGAAAAAAGCGGCAATTACATCTGATGAAATTTTTTTCTTTTTTGAAATTCCCTCAGGTTGTGAATCGTGGGTAGAGCTGATTTCGAAAGACCAAATAGTATATAAATAGAAAAAAGGGACATCGTCCCTGTTGCAAATATACCGTTGGAATACTTCTTTCTTTTCGTCGAGATCCAGTAAGCTTATTTTCGAATTCATTTCCTGAGCCAGAATCTCTTTCAGGCTGGTCTTCCCGGAACAAAAATCGGAAAACTGAGATTTTGTCATCCCAATTAATACATACCTAATCAATTTCTGAGCAGAATCTGATTCAACTTTTAATCCAACAAAAAAAGTTTCCTCTATTCCAGCGTAAAGCAAAATTTCATGCTTCGCCGCAAAATCATAATACATTTCCAGGTTATCAGAATTTAGGGACGGAAAATCCCCTTCTGTAAGAGAGTTCAACGTTTGCATAATTTCCTTCTGTTAGCGTGGGAAATTTAAAATACAAAATTCTCAATTAGTTTCCATGGGCATAAATTTCCCCGTGTGCACTTCCTTGCCATCCTGAAAAAGCACTTCCTCCACCTTCACCCAGTCTGGCCATTCGCTCCCTTCTGGCCGTTCGGCTATTTCGCCCGTGTTTTGCCAAAAACGAATGGTTTCTCCTTCCCAGTCATTCAATGTGCGATCGTAGCTGAATGATTTTACTTCCTCACCCACGCTCAGGTTCACAATAGCCAGGGCCCCCCAGAGGTCCGTACCATTATCCACCGCCATCCATTTTCCCGAAGCGCTGATTTTGTAGCCCATGGAGGTATGATCCAGTCCAAAGGCCTCTGCATCAATGAAGCAAGGCAATTTTTGCTTTCCCGCGTAGGTTGCACCCTGGTCGAATTCAGTAGGATTTCCCTCCCCGCTGTCCTGGTAACGACTTACAAAGGCCTGTTTCGCATTGCACCAGCAATGGGGTGCGTGATCGGGAATGCCAATAAATCCTCCAAAAACCCAGCCTTCAACCCCGTCTTTTGTTTTTATTTCCAGCCAGGGAGAATCCATGCCCTCAATGGTTTCGTGCGGGCCATTCATATCCAGCACGTTGACCTCGTCGTGTTGTTTCAGACCGGCCACTTTTTCGCTTTCGCGGTTGGGTGATTTTCGTACCGTGATCCCTGATTTTGCCAGAACCACTCCTTTTAGTTCAGTGGTCTCTTGTGAATTGCCCTCTGATTCCTGGGAAATGGTATCCGTCGCAGTTTCTGTATTTTCAGAAGAATTCCCTGGTTTGCAGGACCAGATCAGACAGGAAATCAAAAGGAGAATGGGCAGGATTTTTTTCATGACAATCGTGGGTTTGGTTGAGGTAAATTTAAGAACATTTCTTTCGGGAAGATTTTAAACCGTGGATTTTGTCCCTAAATTTTCTTCCACCTGACACTCGCCTGACCTTAAGAACAGATGTTGGAAATCTTTGATTTTTGATTTTCAACCTTACCGAATTCCTCCTAATTTTCCCAAACCTGAAATACGTTCCCATGCAGTCTTACGCCGCGGTGCTCAATTATGCAATTCCCTTTTTTCTGGTCCTGATCGGGCTCGAATGGATTGCGGGCCGCTTGATGGGCGTGCAAACCCTGCGCAGCATGGATGCCATTGCCAGCCTCAGTTCGGGATTTACCAATGTGATCAAGGATGTGTTGCGCCTGACCGTGGTCGTGGTGGGCTACAAATTTCTGGTTGCTCACCTGGCCTTATTTCAACTGCAGGCCCATTGGTGGGTGTTTGTGCTGGCCTTTGTGGGGAAGGATTTTGTGGGCTATGTGCACCATGTGATCGATCATAAGGTTAATTTTTTCTGGAATGAACACCTGGCGCATCACAGCAGCGAGGATTTCAACCTGCCTTGTGCCCTGCGACAGCCCATTTCCATTCTGATATCCTTTTGGGGGCTCCTTTATATTCCCCTGGCCGTTCTGGGCGTCCCGGCCGAAGTGGTGGGAGTCGTGGCTCCCCTGCATCTTTTTGCCCAGTTTTGGTATCATACCCGCATCATTAAAAAACTGGGATTTCTGGAGTACATCATCGTAACTCCGTCCCACCACCGGGTTCACCACGCCATCAATCCCGAATACATGGACAAGAATTTTGGCCAGATTTTTATTTTTTGGGATAAAATTTTCGGCACTTTTCAGGAAGAACTGAAAGATGTGCCGGCCGTCTATGGGGTGAAGCGACCCGTGCAAACCTGGAATCCCTTTTTAATCAATTTTCAGCATTTCTGGTTACTGGCAAAGGATGCCTGGCGCACAAAAAGGTGGTGGGATAAGGTCAGAATCTGGTGGATGCCAACGGGTTGGCGTCCGGCGGATGTACAGGAAAAATTTCCTGTCCCGGCTATTGAGGATGTGTATCAGGTCGAAAAATATGCGCCACCCGCAAGTACTCCCCTGGTAATCTGGGCCTGGCTGCAACTGGGATTGACCATGGGCCTGATTCTGTATTTGTTCAATCACCTTGACCAGTTGCAATCTGAGCAAATGCTCTGGTACGCTGGGTTTTTGGGCATGAATATCTTTTCATATACCTTCCTGATGGACCGTAGCATGCATGCCTGGTGGCTGAGTTTGATCACTTCTGGCTTGGGTTTGGGGCTTATCTGGAAAGAAAATGGCTGGTTTGGCATTGATTCCCTGTTCTCATTGGGAAATGAACTGGTGGTTTTATACCTCGTACTGAGCTTCATTCTCGCCCTTACTTTTACTTTGGTTGAATTCCGCAAAAAAATTCCTGCCCTTCAACCCACCTCCTGAAAATTTTACCCAAGCATTAAATCCCGTTTAAACGGGTGTAGCGGGATTATTAAGTCTATGTTAAGGGAATGTTAAGTGTTATCCACAAGCGCAAGAGGATAAAGTTAATAAGTTGTTGATTTAAATGCAAGAAAAAATTTGGTGGTCTCGGCCGCCCTGTGCAACTTTGTGTCGTTGAGCGGATGATAAATTTGGTTCCGCCTCCAGAACAAAAAGTTCTCTGACATGTATGTCGCCCGGTGAAGGGTCCGTCTTCGTTCGCGAAGGCAGACTGAGATTTCTTCGGAAACAGAAACCAGCGATCGGTAGGAAGGTGAATTCGGGTTGCCTTCTGAGTGTTAAGGTTTTTTGTTTGATTCTTTTCAGAAAGAATAAAGTTCTCCTGAAAAGATGAGACCGGCCCCCGCCTGAAAAGGGACTCTACGGAGTTGGGGGAATAGCGGTAAGCTGATCTGGAAAGGATCTGGAAATGTCCTGCGCGAGCAGGGGTGTTTCAGAGTAATTTCAGGACAAAAGGGCACCGGGCCCATGCGTTGGATCAGCAAGTCGTGAAACTGTTTTCGTGTTTCCTTCGGGAATACACATCATGAAAACAATCGGTCGGAGACAGTCAGGTTCTTTGTAATGCAATTCCGAATTGCAAGTCAGGCCGGGCCGCAAGGCCAGGTCACCTCCCGCAAAGGAAAGGAAATGGCTCGCAGCTCCCGGCAAATGAAAGTTTGCCGCGGGAAAATTCGGAAAAAATTTAGTCAAATCTCTCCGGGCAGCTGCCAGCAGCAGCCAGCAGAGAGTGAGATTGACCGTCTCTGTCGCAAGGCAGGATGAGCCCTTTTTCAACGGCCTGCGTGCCACCATCGCCAAGGATTGCTGCTTTCGCCTGATTCAGCAATTGCAACTCTTCGGAGCAGAAGCGAAAAAGGAGCTGAATGAAGCAGAATCTTCGGAAACTGTCAGGTTCTGCGGGTACCGGAAAAGGGAGTTGAGTGACAACTTTGTATAACTGAGTTGGAGCGAATGTCAATCAGCCAGGGCAGGCATGGCTAAAAGGAGTATTGCCTCCACCGGCGACTGTAACGTCCGTAAACTTCGGATTGTGCTTCGGCACAAGCGTTGCAGCCTCCTCCCGGACTTGTCCGGGCAGGAAAAACCGGCCAGGATGCGGGCCTGTTTCCAAGTCAGGGCAACCTGATGCGGGAAGTGCCATTCCAACAGGAATTTCGGGGCGCGCCTCTGGAACCCTGCCAAAATGGTGTACTGGGTGGAATGCTTCGTTTGATCTTCAGGCAACTGAAGGTGGCGTTCAAGCTGAATGCGAAAGGCTTTGCAGGCGACTGCAGGGTTGAAACCCTTCGGGGCAAAAGCAAACAGCAAGAGCAGATACAGGTCTCCGGACTTGTAAATGTAGCTGGTCGAAGCCAAATCCGGACGAAATTCGCAAGAAGATCGACGGTCCGTTTGCCAAAAGTTCAACCTGCTTTCCGAAACCACGGTTTCAGAAAGTTGCAGCGGGAACTGTTTCGAAAGAAGCAGTTCCCGTTTTTGTTTTTGGGCAATTTCAGGTTAGACCTGACATTATTTTTCAAAAATTCCCTTATTTCTCCCAACCTCAGGGATTTGAGATTCCATTGATCCATAAAAAACACACTCTCATGGATTTTTCCTGTTTAAACTTCTTTCCTCCAAAAGCGTTCGACCGATATTTTCACACCGTTGGTTGAGATAATTTGTATCCGGATTGAAGTATGTATTTTTTGCGTTTTTGGGAACGGGAATTGCAATGTATCTTCGTATTTCAGAAAAATCCAATATGAAAAAACTGATTCCCTTTCTTTTGGCCTTGCTTCCCCTGATCGTTTTTGCCCAGGATATTTCGGGTAGAATCATCTATAAGGAAACCTTTAAAATGGATTTTGAAGGCCGGGAAATGCCTCCCCACATGCAGGAAATGATGAAGAACATGCCACAGGAGCAATCCGTGAAAAAGCAATTGATCTTCGACCAGCATCACAGCCTGTTCAAAACCTGGGAGGATCCCAATGAGCCTGTGGCCGCCGAAGTAGAAGGTCCCGGAGGCTGGATGCGCATGATGATGATGCGTCCCGAGGAGGAAACCTATGTGAATCAGGATGAAAATCGAATTGCCCAGAAAAAGGATGCATTTGGCAAAACCTTTCTGGTTAAGGACACTTTGCCAAAGGTAAGCTGGAAAATCACGGGCGAGATGAAGCAGGTGCTGGATTATAATTGTATGAAAGCCACCACCGTGATCGATTCCAATGAAGTCGAAGCCTGGTTTTGCCCCACTTTACCTGTTTCCGTGGGTCCTGAAGGTGTGGGCCAGTTGCCGGGAATCATTCTGGAAGCCTCATTAAGAAAAGGCAGAATGTCAATTGTGGCGCAGAAAGTGGAACTGAATCCCGAAAATCTGGAAGAAATCACAGAGCCCAACAAAGGAAAAGAAGTCACCAGCGCCGAATTCAAAACCATTGTGGCCGAAAAACGCAAAGAAATGCGTGAAATGCGCCAGAATGGGGGCGGCTGGGGCGGCCACAGACACTGACAAACCTTTAACCCTGAAACCATGAAAAACAAAGTCATATTTACCTTGCTGGGATTGCTCTGCCTGAGTTTTCAGACCCTTTTTGCCCAACATACGGTCAAAGGTAAGCTGGTGGACGAGGAGGGAGGCATTCTGCCTTCGGCCACCGTCATGCTGGTCACGGCCAAAGATTCCGTCCTGAAATCCTTCGGGCTCAGCAATTCCGAAGGTGCCTTCGAATTGAAATCCATTCCCGATGGCAAGTACAGGCTGCAGGTGACCTTCATTGGCATGGACAATTTCAAACAGGAAATTGAACTCGTGCCCGGCGTTCCCACCCTTGAAATGGGCACTTTGACCCTCCAAGAGAAATCAACTGAGCTGGGAGAGGTGGAAATTACTGCCGAGATGATTCCCGTCCAGATCAAGGGCGACACCATTGTATATAACGCAGACGCCTTCAAAACCCAGCCCAATGCCAATGTGGAGGATCTGCTCAAACGCCTGCCAGGTCTGGAGGTGGATAGCGACGGAAATGTGAAAGCTCAGGGCGAAACGGTCACCAAAGTGCTGGTCAACGGCAAGGAATTTTTTGGCAATGATCCCAAAGTGGCCACCAAAAACCTGCCTGCCAACGCAATTGACAAGGTTCAGGTCTTCGACAAAATGTCTGATATGTCAGAATTTACGGGCGTGGACGATGGAACGGGCAGCCGCACCATCAACCTTTCCCTCAAAGAGGACCGTAAAAACGGCTTTTTTGGTGATGTTATGGGCGGATATGGCACTTCCAACCGCTTCAGAGGCAAAGCCAATCTCAACCGTTTCTCAGATAAATCACAGATCTCCTTCCTGGGCATGGGCAATAACATCAACGAGCAGCCCTTTACCATGAGCGATTACACCAATTTCATGGGCGGCGCCTCCAACGTGATGCGCGGCATGGGTGGAGGAGGCCTCAACGCCTCTGATCTGGGTATTTCCTGGAGGGGAAGTGGCGGACAATCGCCCGGGATCAATACCGCCGCCGCAGGTGGATTGAATTACAACCAGGATATTGGCAAGCGTTCCAAATTGAGTACCAGTTACTTCTATAATTTCCTGCGGGCCGACCTGAATCAGACCAGTTACCGCGAAAACATCCTGGAGGAAAGTACCTTCGTTTCTGAAGATTCAAGCGCACAGCGCGACAAGAGCCACAATCACCGCGTGAATCTGCGTTTTCAATCTGAACTGGATTCCACCTCACGCCTGATCATTGCCGGGTCCGGCAAATTCAATAATGCCAACAGCGCAGCCACCTCATTTGCCCAGTCCCTGACGGGGATCATCCTGCAAAACAGCAGCCTACGCGATCTCAGCAGCATGGGAACGGGGCTCAACGGAGCAGGTTCTGTGGACTATATGAAGCGATTCAACAAACTGGGGCGCTCCCTGGCTATTCAGGGTAGTGTGGATTATCAGAATTCGGACAAAGATCTGGGGCTTATCGGGCAAAATACCTACAATTACGATACCCTTGGCTACCTGATCGACACCCTGCAACAAAACCAATTTGCCCGCCAGGAAGTGCTGACTTACGGGGGAAATGCCACCTACACGGAGCCATTGGGCAAGGGCAAGTTTCTTGAAGTCCTCTATCAGCATTATGAGCAAAATAATAAACTGGATAAGAATTTCTATAATACTATTCTGAATGCTTCGCCCGAGTTTGATTCGACTCTTTCCAACCGTTATGATGGAAACTGGCGCTACGATCAGGCAGGTGCCAACTTCAGATTTGTGACCAAAAAGACCAATTTCACCCTGGGCGTGGCCGGACAGCGTTCCACCCTGAAAGGGACCATTGGCCTGGCCGACAGTACTTTGGACAAAACTTTCCTGAGTATCCTGCCGTCCATGCGCTGGAATTACACCATCAAAAAGGGAAGCCGCATCCGTTTCCGCTACTCCACTGCCCTGAATGCGCCTTCCATTACCCAGCTTTCACCCGTGGTGGACAACAGCAATCCCCTGAATATTTCCGTGGGAAATCCTGATTTGAAGGCAGAGTACGCGCATTCTGCGAATTTCAACTACATGAATTTCGACCAATTCTCCTTCACCACCCTGTTTACCAGCCTGAGGGCCACCTATACCACCAATAAAATCAGCAGGTCCGTGTACGTGGATTCCACCACCTTCAAGCAGGTTTCCAGCTACACCAACGTGGCCCGCGACCTCAATCTGACCTGGTTTGCCCATTTCAGCACCCCCATTCGCAAAGTGCAGTTGAAATTGAATGTGGATCCAAATGTGAGCTATAACAAGGCCATTACCCTGATCAATTACATTGAAAATCCAACCAACCGCCTCACTTCTTCCATCAATGTGAGTCTGGAAAACCGCAAAAAGGATCTGATCGACGTGATGGTGGGGGGACGGCTTACCCATAATATCACCACCTACACCCTGGATGCCAACCGCAACCAATCCTACCTCAACCACAAATACTACATGGATGTGACCGTGTATCTGCCCAAAGGGTTTACCCTCAACAGCGAATTTGAGTACAACCTGTACACGGGAGGAGGATTTGCACAGAATACCAGTTACCCCCTCTGGAAGGCCTACGTTGGAAAAACCTTCCTCAAAGGCGAGCGGGGTGAACTGCGTCTTTCAGCCTTCGACATCCTGAACCGCAACCTGGGCTTCGACCGCAGCACCAGCATCAACTACCTGGAGCAAACCAATTATAATACCCTGAGCAGGTATGTAATGCTGAGCTTCACCTACAAATTCCTGACTTTGGAAAAGGGAAAATCCAAAGATGATACCCGGAATTGAGGAAGGGAAATGGTTTAATTTCCCTACAAACTTCTCGCCTTAAACGTATCACCAGCGCTCAGATCGCCTGTCTGGTAGCCTTTCTGGTACCAGCGCATGCGCTGGGCGCTGGTGCCGTGGGTGAATGACTCGGGCACCACATAACCCCGGGCCTGCTTTTGCAGGCGGTCGTCGCCCACGGCCTCGGCTGCGCGGATGGCCTCTTCCAGATCACCTGCTTCGAGCACATGTTTCATTTCCTGGGTGTAACGGGCCCAAACGCCCGCATAAAAATCTGCCTGCAACTCCAGTTTGACTGACATTTGGTTGGCTTCGGCCTCACTCAGGCGACGGCGGGAACGGTTCACATCCTCCAGGGTACCCATCAGGTTTTGCACATGGTGCCCCACTTCGTGGGCAATCACATAGGCCATGGCAAAGTCGCCGGGCGCACCCAGTTTTTGAGATAATTCGTTATAAAAACTGAGGTCTATGTAGAGTTTTTCATCTCCCGGGCAGTAAAAGGGGCCGGTCGCAGCATTGGCGAGGCCGCAGGCCGAAGACACACTCCCCGAAAAGATCACCATGATGGGTTTGTGGTAGGTCGAATGCAATTGCTCGCGGAAAATCTGATCCCAGGCATCCTCCGTATCCTTCAACACCACGGACACAAATTCGGCCATTTCATCCTCTTCCGCAGACTGAGTTGGGGGTGATTCAGCATAGGTTGAATGAGGATCTGGCTGGCTGGCCTGCTCCAAAAGAGCTGAGGGATCGCCACTCATGAGGGCCACAATGATTACCACGATCACCGTTCCAATCCCAATGCCGCCTGCGGCCATGCCTCTGCCTCGTCCCCGGACGCCTGACCCGCGACGGTCTTCCACATTTGTGCTGCTTGCTCTGCCTTTCCAACGCATATTTTTACATTTTTTCTTTTCCCAAAATAGGAAACTGAACTCAATTCAGGGAAATTTTTCGAGAACTATATTCCAACTTCAATCCCAAAATTCAGGCAGACATCCAGTTTTGAATGGCTTCCACAAAAT
Organism: Bacteroidia bacterium; assembly: GCA_020635905.1. GTDB lineage: Bacteria > Bacteroidota > Bacteroidia > J057 > JADKCL01 > JACJYV01. Next base: position 1,215,640 of record JACJYV010000001.1, on the reverse strand, counting down.
TTTCCACTGCCTTTTCATGGGTCCTGAAATAGAGGGCTGGCTCAATCAATTCGAGTTCCATCAGGGCAAATCCGCGGTCAGAACGCACCAGATCCACCCGGGCATAAAGCAAATTTTCGGGAATCAATGCCAGAATCTGGTCTCCAACCTGCAATAATTTTTCTTCAGGCGCGATGGCATGGGGCTCGCCGCCATATTCTTCCTGAACCCGGTAATCGCCCTTTTTGGCTACTTTGAGAAAGGCATGGCTGAATTTTTTATTGAAATAGACCAGGGAAAACTCTCCTTCCCGCTGGATATTTTCCTGAAATGGCTGCAGCAGGCCCTGGCGGTCCTGGTAAGTTTCCAGAATGGAAGCCAGTTCGGCCTTGCCAATGGTCAGGGGAATGCGAAATGTGTCGAAAGCTGTGGCTCCAACCAAAGGTTTGATCACCAGTTCTTCGGTCGAAAAGTGCTCAAAAGCTGCAATCAGCCCCTCTTTTTGGGGCGTTTCGGTCAGAAGGGTGGGCACAATTTCAACCCCTTTGTCAGCCAGATCGATCAGATAATTTTTTCGCGCATTCCACTTCACCACGGAGAGAGGATTGGCCAGTTTGGCTTGGGAAGCTTCAATCTGCGCCAAAACATCAAAAAATTCTTCTAAATGATACTGATAATCCCAGGTACTGCGAATGATGACCAGGTCATACCCATTCCAATCCACACCCGTTTTTTGCCAGGGAATCCAGTCGATTTGCCAACCTGCTTTTTCCAGCAGATCCACCACCATAACCTCGTCTGTGACGAAATTATCCAGGTTTTCAATGGTCAGCAGAGCCAGTCTGGGCACGGTTCAGAAATCAAAATAATGCTTGAGATCGTGATCATGATCATGGTCGTGACCTTCATGGGCGGCATGGTCATGCTCCTGCGCAGGCACTTCGCCTGCCAGCACCCGTCCGTAGAAGGACTCAGAAGGGGTAAAAAGCCGTTCATCCAATGATTCACCCTCGTGTACGTCCTTTACGGTGTATGTATAGGACCCAAACTGACCTGAATAGAGGACCATTTTTTCAATCAGGTTGGTCTTATTGCTGAGCCAGATTTCCTTTTTGGGAAAGTGGGAGCTGCCGTCCTGGTCCATCAGGGTAAATTTGCGCATTCCGTTTTCTTCCAGGTCAAATTTCAGGGTGTGATTATACTTATACAAGGCGTACATGCCTCCCAGGCTGAGGTCGTGCACGGGATCGTAAGGCTCATATTTGGCTGAGGCAAAGGCTTTGTACCAATGCATGGTATATTTCAGGTCGCAAACCGTTTCATCTTCGTCAAAATCCATGTGGTAGCGGCCTTTGTCCGCAAAAAATTGTCCGGTCGCAGGCACGCTTGCACCCGCCATCAGCACCTCCAGGGTGGCATGATACCCGGAAGTGTTTTTCCAGGCCTCCTCGGCCTGGGCGAGGGCCTTTTGGGGATCAGTCTGGGCGGCCGGGGTACAATACACCAACAGCAAAAGAATTCCCAGATAAAACAGATTGCTTTTTTTCATCACTTTCCGAATCTTTTTGAAAGATAGGAAAAGGAGGTTGATCAGGCAAAAATTGGGAACTCGCGGAAGAAAAAATTAATTTAAAGCATGGTTTTTGCAATCTGCAGGTCGTACGTTAAAATCTGCCTTATGAAAATGCATTGGATACTGGTTCTGGTTTTGCTTCTTCCCGTTGGAATCTGGGCTCAGGGCACGGAAAAAGGAGAACAAAAGGAAGACGGCTATTATTTGTATCATTATTTTAATTCAGGTGAAATTTCCAGCCTGAATGTCACCCGCAAGGCGGGCCAACTGGGCTATGCGGTAGCTTACGATCGTGCGGGCAGGGAAATCTATCGCCACGAGACAGGCATGAAAAACGGTTCGCAAAGCGTCCGTTTCAAGTATTATGAAAGCGGGGCCGTGCGGGCCGCTATTTATCACTGGCAGCCGGACGGCGGCATTCAAAGTGGAGGGAATACCACTGAATTTGCAGAAGATGGCCGCGTGACCAGCGTGAAGGAGGAGCTTACTCCTTTCAAAATGAAGGAATTACTGGAAGGGCCTGCCAAAAAGCCTGATCAGCCCCAGGTCCGCCAAAATCCGCCGCAAAAAGAATTTCCCAAACAGGAAATTGTGGAGGAATCACCCATCTACCACACAGAATATTTCTTTGTCAACCGTGCCAGAAAGCCTGTGAAGGTGTTGGTGAAGGACAAATTCAGTGGGAATGCTGCTGCCAATACGGATGAACCCAGGGAAATTGCGCCTGGAGACACCTTGCGTGGCGGAAATTACATCAATGCAGGAATGCACCGCAGCCCTTGTGAGGCCTGTCGTTTTGAACTGGTCACCCGCAAGAATGGTTGGCTGAAAAAGATGGCAATCCGCTGCGATGATCAGGTTTTCGTGGATTTGGGACCTGAGCACCGCAAATATTATTTCTTTGTGGAGAAAAAATAGCGATTCAGACAAGGAATGCGTTAAATTGATCTAAACTCATTCATTTCATAAATTTCAAACAATGCGACGTCCCTTGTTGATCTCTCTGGCCCTTTTGCTGATCCTGTTGGCTGGCTGGAGTTCCAAAACCATTCATGTTGAAGGGGGAAATCCCGAGAAAATTGCCCTGAAATTTTTGCAGGCAGTTGAATTGGGAGATTATGATGCGGCCAAAAAGCTGGGCACAGCCAAAACCGGGGAGGAAATTGATAAACTGGCATCTCTGGACAAACCTCCCAAGGTCAGAAAGGTGAAAATCACGGGTTCTCATCTGGGGGAAACGACGGGTGAAGTGTATTATTTGTATGAAAATGAACCCGAAAAGGTTTTTCGCCTGGGTATGGTAAAGGAGGGAAATAGCTGGCTGGTGGAAACCACCAAAATTGACCTGGATATGGGCAACGCCGCGCCCGACGAGGCAGAACTGGCCCGCATGAAGGAGGTTGAGAACTACAATACCTCGGCCTGGACAACCCCAAAAGAGGTTGCCAAAGCCTTTTTGGACGCCATTGAAACCCAGGATTGGATCCGCGCCAAAGCCCTTTCTACTGAACAAACCCGGCAGGAACTCAACAGCGTTTCAGCCCTTTCAAAATCCGCTCTCAACCGCGAGGTGACCATTTTGAGATCAGAGGAGGATAATTCGGCTTCACGGGTGTACTACAAGGTGGGGGATGACCGGGAAAAAGTGCTCAATCTGGTTAAATCAGGCAAAAACTGGCGGGTGGAAACCAACAAAGAAGAAATTTCGGGGAATTCGAATCTGAAGGAAGGACTTGAATCACTCGACGAGGAAATCAACAAATCCATGGAGGGTTTGGAGTTGAAATTGGATTCTGTACCCCAGGACACAGCTCCCTGATTGTTACCCATTTGCCTTAGCCATACAGGACCAAAACCCATTACTATGGCGATCAAACAAATATTTTTTCTCAGTTGCCTGCTGCTGTTGTGGAACTGTATGGCAGCCCAGCCTTCCTTTGAAGGCAAATGGTATGGCACGATTACACAATATCCCCGTGGGATTGACACCCTGTATGAATTCGGGGTAAACCTGGAAATGATTGACGGGGTGCTGCAGGGCAGCACCTACATTGCCACCCGCGCTGACCTCGACTGGTGGGGCAAAATGTCCTTTACAGGACAGGAAAACTCAGGCGAACTGGAATTGACGGAAGGTGAAATTCTGGTTCAGCAAATTCCCGGATATGCCTACTGGTGCCACAAAACCCTCTATCTCAGGTTGGTACAAAAGGGAGAGAAATGGGTGCTGGAGGGCTACTGGGAATCGGGGGAATGCAGCCGTTCGGCGGGCACAATTCACCTTGAACGGGTAAATACCTAAATCAATCCAGAGGATTGAAGCCGCTATGCGGGGGTATTTTTTGGCGAGGCCAACCAGGGTGGGGTGGCCTTGCCAAAACCAGGGGGCGGCCTTGAGCGAGGGGTCCCGGATAGCTATCGGGAGGGCGGCTGGTGGCCTTGTGCGACGGGTCAGAGGTGAGAGGGGGCAGGGTTTAGGTTTTGGCGCTTTTTGCTTCTTTTTCTAACAAATCGACCAAGGGGAGATTCACGAGTACCTTTGAAAAATAATAAACCTACGAGTAAAGAAGGCCCGCCCGGCCAGGGCACCCCAAAAACTAATCACAAATTTAAATTTTGCGACAATTTGTTGTCGCTTAAATTGCCCTAATGGCCTAATGGGGATCTCCAAAAACAAAGAGGGTCAGGGCGTGCGCTGGTGAAGAAAGCGAAGTTTACTACTGTAAATGACCATTTTTGAACCAAGGCTAACGCAGAGATTCGAAGGGTTCCCCTCAAAAAAAGCCGTCTCAAAGGGTATTTCACCCCCGGAGACGGCTTATACTCAAAATAATCACTACTTGGTTTCAACCTTGCAGGTGCTCATACCCACCAGGGTGTAAAGCGGGCAAAAACTGACCAGGCTGGTCAGAAGGAAAACGGTGCCCAATACTCCCAAAACGATGGCCACCGTGCCATCAATCACATGGGTAAAGTAAAGCACTGCCACCACGGCTGCAACCGCAATCCGGACTATCCGGTCGATGGTTCCCATATTTTTTTTCATAAGGCTTAATCTTTTTTCTTCAAACCCGGAACCCCGGGTGAATCTTTTCAAGGTAAAAGACGGAAATTTCGGGGTGGCCGTTTGTAACAAACCTTACATAAGGTCCTCTGTGTCAGGCAATGAATAGAAAGCCAGCAACAGGATAATCAGCATAAAGCCTTCCAGAGGGCTCAGCACATGGTAGAAGATGCCACGGTGTAAAAATTCCTGCCAGAAAGGCGCTTGGGGGAGCCCTTCGTTGAGTAAAAACGGGGCATTGGAATTCGCATAAAATCCAATCCAGCCCATCAGCCAGCCAACCAGCAATCCCACAAAAAGTAATCCCCACAAAATTCCCGGAAAATGCTTCCAGGCACGTCGCAAGCCGCTCATAACCCCCGCATTCATCAAAATTACCATACCCGCCCCCATGCCATAAAGGTCCAGCAGCAGGTCGTTCAGATCCAGGTAGCTTTCACGTTCAGGGTATAGGATCTGGTATTGGAATAATTCGTCGCCCAGGGCAAAAAGGAGAGTCAGCAATAAAGTGGGCAAAATGCGGCGAAACAGCGGGAAAATCAGCCAGGAAAGCAACAAAAACTGCAGAAAATGAATGGATTCAACATTCATCACGGACAGTACCTGGCTGTGAATTACCAGAAAAAGCAAAGTTCCACCCGCCATCACCAATTGCAGACCCCAGGCATCGCCAGATTTTCGAAGGTTTTTCAGGAAAATTACGCCCAGGGGAATCGCTACCACCAATATCACTCCCAGCACCAGCAGATTATAGGCGGGTAATCCCATGCGCACCATGATGGCCATCGAAAAGTTGACCAACAAATCGTGTAAGGCGAGAATCAGGCCAAAAAAGACCAGAATCAGGAACAGATTCAGGAGTCTGCGGCTTTCCAGCCAGCAAATGATTTTTTCCAGCTTCATGCTGGCTTAAAGATGGGAAATTATTCCACCACCAACCGTTTCAGGCCAGATTTTTGGGACGAATTTGCCTGAATCAGATAAATTCCCGGCGAAAATTCCTGGAGGTCCAGATTGGCAATCCCTTTTGGAAATGGACCCGTTTCCTGCAGGGTTCGACCCATCAGGTCCATGATTTTCAGACTTTGGATAGATTCGTCCAGTTCCAGATTACAGGATTCTGTTGCAGGATTTGGGAAAATACGGAAATCAAGCCTGGCTATTTCATCGACCCGGCCGACTGCAGCATCGTACTTCAGGAGGGTGTTTTTTGTCCCTGAAGCATAGCCAACCGTGGCCGTCGGGAAGTACACAGAAAGCAGGTCCTCGCTGGTATTCAGGTCCTCCGCCGGGTACCAGTAGTCGCCATAGCTGCCCGTACGCAAAATCTGGCCATTATCGCCCACCGCAAAACCAATCTGGCTGTTCACCATCACCACATCATTGAGCCGTCCGTCAATCAGGGGATAATGCAGGTTGGCAGACCAAAGCTGACCATTTCCTGTGCGCATGATTTTATCGCCCACTGCGATGCCTCTCAACGTATCTACGAAGGAAATTCCACGAATATCCGACCCGGGAATGGTCTGATCGCCGTTCCAGGCCCCGTTGGTATAGCGCTTCATGGCGCCACCACCTGCCCACCAGCCATGGCTGGGATCAGGAAATTTTACCGTGTAAATCGGCCCCCCATAGTTGGTCACAATCGGGATCAGGCCCTGGTCATTGATTTTGCAGAGCACGCCGCCCGTTCCTGCGATATATCCATCTGTTGCGCCCGCAGGAAAGAAAATATCCGTGACCCTGACCACAATCGTGCCCAACAGGTCCCAGTATTGCCCTCCATCCGTGGTATGATAAACATAGCCGCTGTCTGTTCCCACATAGCCTTCAGTCGCACTAAGCATCCAGATCGAACTGGGAATGTGCTGTAAAACCTCCACATCCCAGCTGGAACCTCCGTCCGTGGTATGATAAATGCTGCCAAACTCAGCTTTTTCATTATTGACGGTCACCCAACCTTCGTTTTCATCAATGAAAAACACGTCTCTGAAGGCAGAATAGCTGGTGTCATTGCCCGTAATCACGGTATCAAAGGCAATTGGAGGCATGTTTTGGGTGATATCAACCCAGCCAGACTGGGCGAAGATCGTATGAATGGAGAAGAAAAGAGCAAGTATCAGGACAGGGACGATTTTTTTCATGGGATAAAATTACAACCCATTTTTCGAAAAATTCAAGTGGGGAATTCCCTTTTCATTATTCCATGCAGATTAATTAAATTTATTGCTTTCAATACCTGAATTTGCATGCTTTCTATTACCAATCTCCCCGAAGTCCAGTCAAAACTTGATCAATTTTTGCAGCACGAGGCAGGCAGTTATAAAATGGCAGCCTGGGTTGCCCTTGGGCTGGGCCTGATTTTCTTCTTTTTCCTTTGGTTTGTGGCGCTGGTGTTCATAGGTGCCGCCATTTATCTGTTTATCAGTCAGGGAAAGAATAAATTACGCCCTGCAGAAATCTATGTGGGCACTGTGAAACGCAAACGCAGGTACGAAAACCAGGATTTTTCAGAGCAGGACGGCAGCAAGACCGTGCATCATCGCCTGACCTTGCAGGTAGCCCACCATGAAGCGTATCAGGTAACTGCTCAGGATATTTCGCCCCTGGCCAAAGACAGAGGAGAGCGGGAGCTGAAAGTAACCCAGGAAATGTATGAAAATTTCAGGGTGGGAGATGAGTTTATCTACCTCTGGTCGCCTGCGGGGGATATTTTGGGCTACGTCATGCAGGATGAAATGATAGTATTGTTTGGGCAGCGCAAAGTGGGCAATCAGATGGTGAATCATTCTGAAGCCATAACCCAATTGGCCAAACCCAGACTGGATTACTGGGCCGTGGTCGAGGAGGAAAATTAATGGAAGATGATTCGCAGAATCCGCTGTTTTTGGAGGCTTTACAATGTCATCAGCAAGGACAATTTGACCGGGCGGAAGCTCTGTATCACCAGGCCCTGGAGTCAGATTCCAACCTTATCAATGCGCTCCAGAACCTGATAGACCTTGCCCTGCGCAAAGGGGACCAGGGGCGTGCACTTGAATTTGCAGTGAAAGCAAGGGAAATCCAACCAGAATCGTCTCATGCTCAATATAACTTTGCCATTGTAAGTCAGCAAATGGGCCGCCTGCAGGAGGCTGCTCAGGCGCTGGAAAAAGCCATAGAACTTGCTCCAGGATGGCTGGAGGCGCATTTTAATCTCGGAAATGTCCTTTACACACTGGGGAAAAAGGCAGAAGCTGAAAAGGCTTATCAGAAATCTCTGGAGATTGATCCCAATTATATTCCTGCCCTCCTGAACCTGGGAAATCTGGTGGCGGAAAGTGGAAAATATGACCTGGGACTGGAGTTTTTGCGCCGGGCAGAATCCGTGCAACCCAATTTCGGGCCTACGCTCAAAGCGTTGGGAATGATGCTCCATGCTCTAAACAGGTTGGATGAGGCAGTTCGTTACTACCAATTGGCTTATTCGGGCATGCCTGACGATCTGGAATTGATCGTATTGCTGGGGAATGGGTTCCGTGATCAGGGACGCCATCCTGAGGCGATCGAATATTACCGCAGGGCTCTGGCTGCCGACCCTCAAAATTCCGTAGCAAAGCAAAATCTGGGCATGTTAGAGGGATCCCGCATCCACAGCTGGCATGTGGAAATGCTGGCCGATACCGCCCGAAATGAGGCTTATGACCTGGCTTTGCACAAGGCCGTCAAGCCAAATCATTTGGTTTTGGATATTGGGGCAGGCAGCGGATTGCTGTCTATGATGGCGGCCCGTGCAGGAGCCGGACAGGTGGTGGCCTGTGAAATGGTGGAAACCCTGGCCCAAACCGCTCAGGAAATTGTGGACCTGAATGGATATGCTGAAAAAATTAAGGTTTTAAACCTGAAATCAAGCTCGCTCAGGGTGGGAGAAGAGTTGCCACGAAAGGCGGATTTGGTTGTTTCTGAAATTCTGGATGTGGGCCTGTTGGGGGAAGGAGTGTTGCCCTCGCTACGTCATGCCGCCGCCAATCTGGCGGCAGAAAATTCAGTCATGATCCCCCTGAAGGCAGAAATAAGAGCCGTTTTGATTGAGTCGCAACAGCAAAGACAGATCAGCCCTCTGAGTCAGCTTTGTGGATTTGATCTTTCTCCTTTTAATAAATACCGTTCTCAGGGGACATATCGTCTGGTTCATCTTTCGACAGTTCCTCATCAAAAATTAACAGAAGAATTTTCAGTATTTACACTTGACTTCCGAAACCTGCCTCCGCACGTTCCACCCTCGAATCCAAACCTTCATCCGCTGAAAATACCCGTGAAACGGGATGGGTTTGTTCAGGGGGTGGCCTTCTGGTTTAAGTTGTGGCTGGATGAGGAAATCTGCCTTTCTTCAGGCCCTGGAGGCGAAATGATCCATTGGGGACAGGCCTTGTTTATGTTGGATTCGGACAGGAAAGTTGTGGCTGGAGAAGAATTGGAACTGGTGGCAAAACAGAGCGAATTGCTGATCGCTTTTGATTATTTGTAAATAAAAATCGTAAATTATTTAAGTGTTTAATTAGTGAATAATCGTTGGATTAAATTGATTTTCACCAGTTTGGTTGATATTATTTTGATAAAATAAATTAGAAGTGGAATTCAAGCCAGAGGCAATTCCTACCAGGCAAGTTATGGATTTACTCCTGATTCCTCCGGTTTTGGTCGATAAGTTATCACCAATCAGAGGCTGGGGTGAGACCAATTTTTTGGACGGACTCAAATTGAATGTTACGACAAATTAGCTCATGGGTTTGAATAATTTCCCTCATTTGCTGGTTATACAACTTAAATCCCCCCTTATTCCACTCGTCTTTGTGAGAAATAAGTTTGCGGGTAACCGTCACTTTTAAAGAATAAATGACTTAGAGTAAATAAAATATTAACCCTGAATTCTAAATGAATTGCCATATTTGCAATCCACAAAATTTAAATTCGTTTGATTTATTCGGACCAAATAAAAACAGCATGAACCAAAATTACAAAGCTCTCTTGCTCACCCTTTTTTGCGGGCTGCTTCTGGGAATCAATTTTACCCAGGCTCAGACATCCTGCCCGACCGATCTTGCTCTCAGCACGGACAATGGCTCCTGTTCGACCACGGTTACGTTTAATAGCCCGGTTTTTGATCCGGTTACAGATACCATTGTCTTCAATTACACTGGCGCCCAGCAAATGTTTGTGGTGCCAGCTGGCGTAAGTGTTCTGACCCTTGATGTTTGGGGTGCCCAGGGCAAAGTTGGTACAATTTCAGCCGGATCCGGGGGCCTTGGTGGTCATGCCACGGGAACCCTCAGCGTACTCCCGGGTGAGACCCTCTACGTTTACGTGGGTGGACAGGGAGCCAGCGTTTCAGCTGGAGGCTTTAATGGCGGCGGCGACGGTGGAAATAATGGCTGCACACCCAGTCATGGAGGAGGTGGAGGAGGAGCCACTGATATCCGCTTCAATGGCACTTCCCTCAATAATCGCATTATCGTAGCTGGCGGCGGCGGTGGCGCTGGTGGTGGATTTTCCACCCAATGCGGCAGCGGTAGCGGCGGCGGCGGCGGCGGCGGATATTATGGTGGTGGCGGCGGCGGCGCTGCAGCTCCTTCTGGCGCGACTCCTGCCCAGGGAGGAACCCAGGTGGCTGGTGGAGCAGGCGGAGTCACTTCATTTTCAGGCGTTGCAGGTTCCCAGGGCCAGGGTGGAAGCGGTGGTTTTAATCCCAACCCTTCGATGGTTGGATCTAATGACAGCCCCGGCCCCGCAGGTGGAGACGGTGGCGGAAGTTCAGGCTCGAACGGCATTACCGCGGGTGGAGCCCGTGGACAGGGTGGAGCGGGTGGTTCCGGGTTTATTGGTGGCGTGACGGGAGGCTCCATGCAAAGTGGAGTCAGGTCGGGAGAAGGCCTGGCCTGGATTCGCTATACCAGCACCCCAACCGTTTCCCAGACCTCTGGAATCACCAGTGGATCCACTTCCGGGGTGGATACCATTGTCCAAACTTATGTGGCCGATTACGGCAGTTTCTCCGATACCTGCTCATTCACCATTACCGTGAATGACAACGAGCTCCCCAACGCAATTTGCCAAAACGATACTTTCGCACCTAACGCAAATACGGATGTCTATACCCTTTCCAGCACGGTTTTGGATGGTGGAAGCACAGACAATTGCGGCATTTCGACCATCACCTATTCTCCCACCAGTTACCTGGGAAGTGATTCTGGATTGCAAAACTATACCGCAACCGTAACAGACATTTATGGAAATTCCACTACCTGTAGCGGAACCATTTTCGTTGAGAATGTTCCCATCGCCACAGAGGAGCCAATTATTTCTGGTCTTGCCTTTGATGCGTTTCCCAATCCTACAGGCGCCAACCTTTCTGTGGCAGTTACCTGTACAGAATGTGCAAATGGAGAAAAGTTTGAACTCAAACTTTTTACCCTGCACGGAGCCCTGATCCAAAAACAGACCGTTTCCATGAATCAGGGAAAAACCCGTCTTGATCTGAATTTGACAGATCTGGCCTCTGGCCAGTATATCCTGAATCTGACCGGAGAAAGGGGAACCCTCAGCAAGCGGATTTTCCGCAAATAATCTGCTTGCAGGTTTGGAATGACATCCTCCGGGGCAAAGGCCTCGGAGGATGTTTTTTTGTAACCTCTGAAATCTTCGAATCGCAGGGTAAGACCTGGTTCAGAAATGCTCATTTACCTGATAAAACTGCCCTTTCTTACTCTGCGGCCGCCTGGATTATCTTTGTTTTGAGAGCTTTCCTTGGTCGCTCTCACAGAATTTCTTTAAATTGAATAGAACTCAATATTGCCTCCATGAAGAACCTGCTTGCCTGGATACCTTTTCTTTTCATTCTCCTGTCTTGCCAGACTGGAGAGTCACAAAAGGATGCTGAAGAAGCCTCAGAGCAGAATCAGTCCGTAGTGCAGGAGGAAATGGAATCCCCTGTTCTGATGGTTCCGGAAATTCATACTCCTGAAAAAATTGCCTTCTATTCAGTTTCCTCCATCATGGATGAGATCAGTTACCATGAACGCCTGCTGGAAAGCACGGTGGCAGGCGATCCAAGGGTCATGGTAAAAAATGCAATAATTGAGTGGAAAGCCAGATTGACTGGGTTCACCACAAAACTCCATGCCCGGCAGGAAATTCCCATCATCCAGATAAATACCCTGGAGGAGCTGCAAATGAACCTGGGCAGCAATCGCTGCCTTTTGCTCAGGAAAAAGGATTTCCTGATTGAAGATGCCCCCGACGAGTTTCTGAGGCCTGGAATCCTGATTTCGAGAGACAGCAACCTGGCCATCATTGGTTATGAAAATAACACAGAAGTGACCTACGAGGTGAGAAATCAACCTGTGATCTCTGTTTCCAAATCCGAAAACATATCCTTTCGAAATCTAAAGGCTGGCCACATTGAAGGGGCTGAATGGGATTGTGAGGGCAGTGGATTCGTTTTTGAATTTGACCAATGCAAAAAGATCAGGATCGAAAACTGCGCCATGTATGGCTCGGGAGTGGTAGGCCTTGTCGCAGAACAGACCACCAATTTATTTTGCCTCAATTCAGAAATTTATGACTGTTCAGATCACGCAATTTTATTGCAGAATTCTCCCTCCTGTACCCTGAGCAACTGTAAAATACACGATAACCTGACCTGGTCTCCCCTGATTTATTTGCAGGGAAACAGCCGTTTATCCCTTGAAGCATGTTCCATTGTGGACAATAACCCCAATCTGGAATATCAAAATGAGGAATCCCGGGAAATGTTTGGCATTTGTAACCACAGCAGTCTTGAAATGTGGGATTGTGAAACAGAGCGGAACGGGTATGAAACCTGGAGCCAGGAGGAAGAAGAGATGATGGGAGATTTTACCCGTTTTCGGGGCAGTGGGCGCGAAGGAGTGTACTATCTGCAACCTTTGCCTGAAGATTAAGCAAATCAGCATGGGAAAAAAGCGATTCCTCCAAATTCATCGCTTTCAGAACAAAAATCTCCTTCAGATGGTTAAAACCATTCCTAAGTATCCACAAATGAGAAAAATTGCGACCTGCCTGTCCCTGCTTTTGATGGCCGTGAGTTTGAGGGCCCAAAGCCCCTGCAATGTAGATTCTTCCATGAATCATTCCACCAATTATCCCCAGACCTGGCATAGTGGATGCGTGGGCGTTCCCTACGAGGAAACCATTTATTTTGCCTTTCCCCTTGACTCAAATGTGCTGGGCGTGAATGTGGAATTTCTTTCCTTTGAGATCATTGGCGACAATCTCCCCGCGGGGTTGTCTTATGCCTGCAATGTTTCTTCCTGCAAATGGACTCCTACTAATACCTATACCACCGCCGATCACATGCTGGCCTGTTTTACCATCAGCGGCATTCCTCAGGCCACTTTCAACGGTGTGGTGACTTTTGACATTGAGGGTGCGGGCAAAGCTTTCGGGATAACACAATACAAAACTGAACAGGCCAATTATAATTTCAAAATATTCACCCCCTCAAGTCCGGGCTTTACCTGGTCGGTCAGCGGCACCACCGCTTCCTTCACCAATACCACAGTTCATGGAACCTCCCCTTCCTACAGTTTCAACTGGCAGTTTGGAGACGGAAATACTTCTTCTGCTGCTTCACCCACCCACACTTACGCCAATCCCGGCATTTATAATGCCTGCCTGACCCTTTCCAATTCCTGCGGAGATTCCACCATTTGCCAAACCGTAATCACAGACGGAGTGGGGGTGGAGGCAGAAAAATGGCTCTCCAGCTGGCAGGTTTTTCCCAATCCTGCGAACGAAGAAATCCACCTGAACGGTGATCTGAACCGTGCGGGAACCGTGGATTGGTATCTGCTTGGATTGCAGGGTAATATGGTCAAAAGGGGATTCTTTCAGGGGTTGTCAGGAGATTTTCAACATATTATTGATCTGAGGGGAATACCTTCAGGATTGTATTTTCTGCATTTTTGTCATGAAGGAGCATTTGGGGTAAGGAAAATCATCCACCCTTAATCCTTTATTCCATCTGAATTTTTTTCCTTTAAATTTGTATCCACAATCGGATACAATAAAAAGGTTATGAAAAAATTACTGTTTGCTTTTTTGCTTGGGATGCTTGCGATCGGCGCCCGGGCCCAGGTCTGTAACCCCGACACCAATCAGACATTTACTTCCAATTACCCCAAGACCTGGAAAAAAGGCTGTGTGGGCGTTCCCTACGAGGAGTACGTTTACTTCGCCTTCCCCAAGGATACCACCGTGGTAATCAACGTGACTTTCATTTCATTTGAGATTCTTCAGGAAAATCTGCCTCCCGGGCTGACCTATTCCTGTAACGTGAGCAATTGCAAATGGACCCCCACCAATACCACCCTGGGGCCTGACCATATCCTCGCCTGCATGAAAATTCACGGAACTCCTACCCAGGCCTTCGGCGGGGTGGTTGATTTCGACATTGAAGGCTGTGGACAGACGGCCTTCGGGGTGCAGTGTTCCACTGACCCACAGCATTTTAACCTGACCATTTACACCCAGTCCCTGCCCGGATTTACCTACACCACCGGGGCTGGAAATACCGTGAATTTCACCAATACCACCGTCCACGGAACCGCTCCTGCCTACAGCTTCAATTGGGATTTTGGGGATGGAAACACCTCATCTGCCGAAAGCCCTACCCATACTTACGCCAGTCCCGGAACCTATACTGCGTGCATGACCCTGAGCAATAACTGCACTGACACCACAGTTTGTGAAACCATCGTGATTACGGGCAATGACCCTGAAGCTGTTTTTGCCGACTGGGAAGCCTTTCCCAACCCGGCCCACGACCGTCTGTCTGTGAGTGGAAGTCTGCGCAAAACGGCTGATTTACAGGTGAATATGGTGGACCTTTCGGGAAAATCAGTAGTAAACCGCGAATTTCCTGCCACCCATGGCAATTTCAGAACGGACCTGAGCCTGAATGGAATTGCTCCCGGGCTGTATTTCCTGGAAATGTCAACCAGCGAAGGACGTTCAGTTCGCAAGGTGGTAATACGCTAAAAGCTCCCTTTTTTCCACCCAAAATCCCCGCCTGCATTCCAGGCGGGGATTTTTGATAACTCCTCCTACTGCTTTCTATAGTTTCACCCTCAGTTCGACCAACCAAAATACTTTTGGTCGTCGGGGCGGGGCTGGAGAGCCCGCAATTGACCGGGAGCCGCAGGATCTTCTTCCGTGATGGCTTGCAGCACGCAGGCGACCTCACACAGGCCGATGGCCTTGACTGCCGCCACTTTGTGGCCTTCTTCCGTTTCGTAAGGAATCCGCTGCACCGTCCACTGAAAAAAGGCAGGATCGATCCCGACCTCCTCAATTTTTTCCTGCAATTCAGGTTGAGCCGCGATCCAGGCCATCTTTTCCTCCTCGCTTTTCAGGGCGGGGCGCTCTTCCTTATTGGGGTAGGTGGCAATAAAAACCACGGGAATGCGAAAAGTATGGGTGTAGCTGTCGCCCAGAAAACGGGGCGCCGTGCGGCTCAGGGCACTGTGCCACTGAATGGGTTCCCGGGGGTATTTTTCCTGAAATTCACGGGCCAAAACCGGGTTTCCCGGATGAAACCCCGTCTTGTAAAATGCATAAAAGGGTTTTGAATAGTACTTTTCGGTCTGGGACGGATTCCCGAAACTGGTTTGCGCAGCATAGGTTACGAAGTATTTGGGAGAGCGCACTTT
This sequence comes from Bacteroidia bacterium, assembly GCA_020635905.1. Taxonomy (GTDB): domain Bacteria; phylum Bacteroidota; class Bacteroidia; order J057; family JADKCL01; genus JACJYV01. The sequence goes on along the minus strand of JACJYV010000001.1, from coordinate 1,200,297 downwards.
GGGTCGACTTCCATCCTTTTCGCCACCAAAAGCCAGACTGATGGCTTCCAGAAAACCTTCATCGTTTCCCAAACCACAGCCGTGAATGAAAATTTCTGAATTTTCATCCAACAGGTAATCGGGCAGCGGAGAGAACTGACCCGCATCCATGGCCGCCAGCAGCGCTGTGGTATTGGCCCTTTTGCCCCCGGGCAGCACGGGCACCCCCAGATTGCTCCAGGCATTGCTGTGCACCACCAGATTGATGCGGCCCCAGGCACCACCACCATGCGGGGGATGCGCTTCCAGATGGTCCCGAACTGCTTGCAAAGAGCGGCAATCCGTTTCGAGATATTCCGTGCGGGCATCGCGGTCGTGGCGAAAATATTCCATGGCCCGGGTGTAATAGAAATTTTCCGTTTCCCCGTCTTCACCCAAAATAAAGGTGATGGATTCCCTTTGATTCGTTTCCAGTTTGGCTGGATTTCCCAGGACCGTTTCTTTCTGATTTAAAACCTGATCCAGGGAATTTTCTATTCCGGGAGCCTGCGAACTTTCTGAAATCCATTGATGATCAGGGCCTCCACTCAAGAGTGCAAAGGTGCCCAGGCAGGTAAGGGCGAGTACGATGACGAGTTGGGGGAGTGAATTGTGCATGAGATGGGGTTTGAAAGAATGTATGAATGGAAATCTGGGTTTTGGAAGCAGGCGGGGAAGGTTGTTCAGCCCTTCGCCCGCCCTTTTCCAGGTCAACTACTTCAGTTCTATGGGGATTTGAATCTCCCGGCTTTGGTTCTTTTCGCTGGCTTTAAACTTCCAGTTACGGATCTGTGCCGTGAGGCATTTTTCAGTTTCAGGATTGGCATTCAGGCCCAGGATTTTGATGCCCAGGACTTTCCCACTTCGGGAAATCGTGAGTTTCAGGGTAAATTTCCCTTTGAAATTTTCTCCCAGACAATTCAGAATCAAATCTGATGGGTCGCCCTCCTCCAGGGATTGCAACAACTTCAAAGAAGCTGCAGGCAGAAGGATTTGCAGGGAATTCCACTCCACCCGGGCCATTTTTACTTCCGTTTTGCTGCCCATTTCCACCACTTCCTCGATGCTCAGATCTGCTCCAACCGCATAATCAGATACATTTTCAGGCATAGGCAGGGCCACTTTTTGGGTGACAGGTTGTTTGCCTTTGTTGGCCGGGTCAATATCCACCGCCACGAAAGAGGTATAGCGCGTCATCAGGTTGTATTTGAGGCCCAGCGCGGTAATCTCGGCCTCCGTGCCTGCATTATAGGTCAGGTTGCCAAAATCGTCCAGCATTTTGATCTTTTCACGGGCCCAGAGGTAACGAAGGGCGTTGTTTTTGCGACTGGGACGGAATTCGCTCAGGTCGACCGTCTTTTCGTAAGGTTGATTTCCTGCAAAACCAGTCAGGGTGATGCTGCCCTTTGCGGTGCCTTTATACTTGCCATGGATGATGATGGGGCGTTCGGCCAGCACATCGGGTACGGTAAGGGGCTCCACGTCGTAGGTTTCGAATCCGTTGTATTGGGTTTTGATCTGGGTCAGCACGGGAGAAGCAATGTATTCCCTGAATTTTTCTGCCTGGTCGTGGGCCTCCGTTTCATCGAGAATGATCAGGGGTTCACTCATGCCGGCGTGGGCCACGCCTTCAATCAGGTAGCGATTCACGCTGCTGCCGATTCCAAATGCATAGAAATTGCTTTGATTCAGGCTGTTGCGCACCAGGTCAATGGCTTCTTTTTCAATGGAAACATAGCCATCCGTAACGATCACCATGGAGCGGGAAAGCCCGGGAACCCGCGGCAGGGCCAGAGCCGCCTTCATCGCAGGCAGCATTTCCGTCCCGCCCCCTCCGTACTGGTTGTCAATCAGATTAACCGCTTTTTCCAGGTTTTCCTGGGTGGCAGGCACAGACGTGGGTGAAAGGGTGCGGTAGCCGCCCGAAAAGAGCATCACGTTGAATTTGTCGATCGGACGCAGGCCCGTGATCAGGTCACGCATCAGTTTTTTCGAAACATCCAGCGGAAAGCCAAACATGGAACCCGAAACGTCCACGATGAAAACATAGTCGCGGGGAGGAATTTGCTCAGGCGTAACCCGATTGGGGGGCTGCACCATCATCAGGAAGAAGTTTTCGTCTCCGTGCTCGTACAATAATACCCCGGATTCGATTTTGCCTCCCGCCAGGCGGTAATCCAGCACAAAGTCTTTGTTAACACCTTTTTTCTCAGCAGGATCAAGGGCAATTTCGGCAGAATTGAGGCCAGGATGGTTGATTTTTAGCTTGTGTGAACTGGATTTGACCGACTGAATGGGCATGCCTGCTTCCAGATTTACCTTCAGGTCGAAGTCATAGTCGGGTAATTCGCCCGCATGCTTATAGGGATTGACGATGAAATTCTCCTCCGCAGAAGCATTGGCTACGGGCGTTTCGCTGTAGCGCGGACCCACCACCGTGGGATACACAAACTGGTAAGTACCGTCCTCGGGCACCAGCAATTCCGTGTACTGCAGGATAACCTGGATCTGGTCGCCGGGCATGACATTGGCCACATTCATCTGAAATACGTTGGGACGACTCTGTTCGAGCAGGGAGGTCCGTTTTCCCTCAGATTTGGCTTGCTCGTATTCAGCCCGGGCCTGGTTTTTCTCCCGGATATTGGCGATAATGGTGCGCTCGCCAATCTGCATTTTCATGCCGTAAACCGCAGCTTTGGTGGAAGCGGGAAATACATAAATGGCTTCCAGGGCACTCTTGCCTTCGTTTTTGTAAACCTGGGTTACAGTCACGTCTGCAATCACGCCGGCGATGTTTACCTCAGCTGAAGTGGATTTGAGGGGCAGGGCATCCACCCGCGGATCGTCGCTTTTGACTTCAAAATAAGGCGAAAGGGTCTTATCAGCTGATTCGGCCTGACCCTGTGCGTAAGCGCTTTGTCCGAATGCAAAAGCGAACAGGAGCAAGGTGAAGAAGGTGTGTGCGAATTGTTTCATGGTTTTTAATTATCTGTTGAATTTTTCCCGGGCCGAAATGGTGGGGAATGACTTCAGGATAAAGGTACGGGGGCAGTGCCGCGCGGGGTGGGGCAAATGAACAGGTGGCAGGGCTCGTCGAGAAAGTGCAGGGGATGGGCTATCAGGTGCGATGAACAATGAACAGTTTGGGAAAGTTCAGCCCCGGGCAGGAAATGCCTTAGGTTCACAACCTTCCTTGGATTTAAGTTGGGGTGGGCTTAGCCCTCCACACCCAATGCTCAATAAAAAATCCCCCTTGATTAAACCATTTTGAAATTGAACCGTCCTAACTAAAACCAACCGCATGATTATGAGAAAGATAAAATTTGGGTTGTTGCTGGTCCTGTGCCTGGGTGGCAACATTTTAATTGCCCAGCAAACTGTGGGCTTATTTTCCAACACCCCTGATGCATACAACGGGTACACCCTTTTTGCTCCCATGATGAGCACCACCACCTACCTGATAGACAATTGCGGCGAAAAAGTACACAATTGGAATTCCACTTTCAGACCCGCCTTATCCGTTTATATGCTGGAAAACGGAACCCTGCTGAGGACCCGGAATACAGGTAATTCCACCTTCAACGCGGGTGGATCGGGGGGAGGCATGGAAATGCTCGACTGGAATGGCAATGTGATCTGGAGTTACACCATTTCCTCCGCCTCAGAGTGCCAGCACCACGACATAGAATACCTGCCCAATGGCAACATTCTGGCCGTGGTGTGGGACGCCAAAACTGCCGCAGAGGCCACCCAGGCGGGCCGAAGCACCTCAGGCACCACCCTTTGGTCCGAGAAAATTGTTGAAATTCAGCCCGATCTGGTCAACGGAGGAGGTACCGTTGTTTGGGAATGGAAGGTTTGGGACCACCTCGTCCAGGATACAGACAATACCAAAGACAATTTTGGTACTGTATCCACCTCTCCCGGCCTGGTGGACGTGAATTTTGTCTCGGGTAATCCCGGTAACGAGGACTGGTTGCACATCAATTCCGTGGATTACCATGCCGAATTTGATCAGATCATGGTCAGCGTGCACAATCTCAGCGAAATCTGGATCATAGATCATTCCACCACCACCGCTCAGGCTGCCACCCACAGCGGCGGCACCTACAACAAAGGCGGAGATTTACTTTACCGCTGGGGCAATCCTCAGGTTTATGACCAGGGAAGCAGTGGCGATGAAAAGCTTTTCAAGCAGCATGATGCCCATTGGATTGCCGATTCCCTGACGGACGGGGGAAAGATCATGGTTTTCAACAACCAGGCCGGGGCCGCACCCAATTATTCTGAGGTCAATGTCATTGATCCTCCCGTGGATGCCGCCGGCAATTATTCATACAGCGGATCATCCTATTTGCCCGCAAGCTTTCAGTGGACTTACCAGGCCGCCAATCCGGCTGATTTTTATGCTTCCAACATTTCAGGTGCCCAGAGATTACCCAACGGAAACACCCTGATTTGCGAGGGACCCTCAGGAAAATTCTTTGAAACTGACCCCTCAGACAGCATCGTGTGGGAATACATAAATCCCGTGAGTCAGTCGGGCATCACCACCCAGGGCAACGCCGTAACCCAGAACTCGGTTTTCAGGTGCTACCGTTACCCCCTGAATTATCCCGGATTCAGCGGACAAACCCTTGTGCCTCAGGGTTATATCGAAACGGGATCCACCTTCACCTGTGACCTGTTTACCACTGCCAGGGAAGTGGAGGCGATGCAAGCAGGCATTTCCGTTTACCCCAATCCGTTTGAGCATCAGATCATGGTGGAGGGAGAAGCAGGGGAATTGGAACAAATGCTCATTTTCAATACTTTGGGACAAAATGTAACCTCCCTGGTGGGGAAAACTATTATTTCCAGTCAGAAAGCAAGATTGGATATGTCCCGCCTCGGGATTGGAATTTATATTCTGACCACAAAAACGACCGCTCATCGGCTGATCAGACAATAGGAAAAGTGGGAAATTTGATGGATTTTTTGGGGTGAAATGAAACAATCCATTCATGCATGACTCTACCCGTGAAAAAGATCGTGGCCATGGGCGGTGGCGAGGTCAGAGAACTGGAAACTCTGGCCATTGACCGCGAAATCATACGATTGTCCGAAAAGGAACATCCCCGATTATTATTCATTCCCACCGCAAGTTCTGATAATGAAGATTATTGGGGGGTGATCAGGAATAATTTTGGCAGTGAATTGGGCTGCGAAACGGATGTGCTTTGGCTGATACGGGAAAAACCGTCCATGGGGGAAATCGAAAGGAAGATTTTGACCGCAGACCTCATTTACGTTGGCGGCGGCAATACCCTGAAAATGATGAATCTTTGGCGAAGGTTGGGAGTGGACCAGATGCTGAAAACTGCCTGGGAGCGGGGCATTGTGCTTTGCGGCATGAGCGCAGGCTCCATTTGCTGGTTTGATTCTGGTCACAGTGATTCCCGCTCATTCAGAAATTCTGAAAACTGGAAATACATCAGAGTCAGTGGGTTAGGGTTCATCCAGGGAATTCACTGCCCCCATTACGACGGGCACACGCTTGACCTTCCCCGAAGAGAGCATTTTAGCCAAATGATGCAAAAAACAACCCAGATGGGCATTGCAATTGACAATAACTGCGCAATTATTTTCATGGACGATCAGTATAAGGTGATTAATTCAAAAGATAAAGCCAGCGCCTGGCGCGTGTTCAAACAAAATGGAAAGGTTGTTACGCGTCAGATTGCCCAAAATGACCAATTTAGTCCCGTGACGGAATTGTATGAAAGGTAGGATAGGGATTACATCCTGCCTCTTTTGAGAAAAGAAAAAGGGTAGTTAAATTGAAGTTCATTCTGAATGCTACCCTTAATCCTGAATAAATCGTCAAAATGGAAAACAACTCAAGGCCCTTAAGCTTTGCCGGCAAATGGGTCAAAATCAGTGGAATTCGTGGAAATCTGAAAAAAATGTTGGGTGAGTTTGATGGGAATCATGCCTTTGGCTATTTCTACATTGATCACCAGGAAGGTCAAACCCTGGTCATTGCTCTCACCTTTGACCTGAAAAATGACGAGATGGTAAATGTCAAATCCCCGGTAAAGGAAGGGGTGCACTGTATGTCGCGTCTCCACAGTTTTGGAGATTTTGACCAGATTTTGACTGCCAGCGAGGAGGAGATCAGGGAAAATGACCTGAAATTGCTTATTCCCCTGGAAAAACTTGATGCTCGAAAGGACCTGCAACAGTTTCGCGGGGTTGATTTTTTCGATCAGTTTCGGGCTCCCGGGTTTCCGGACGATGTGAAAATTCTCTTTCCCCCTGCCGAAAAACGAAATCCAGAACTGGTTTGGGGACGGGTGGAAGCGTATGATGAAGAAAATTATCGCATTCAGTTTGAATTATTAAATCAGCCTTCTCAAAATTTCGGGGTCAGGAAGGGGGAAATGCTCTTTGCCGTACCTGTGGAAGTGGAAGATCAGGTATTTTTGTGGGGTGAACTACCCGAAAAGCCAGCCCAGGCCCCTGAAACAAAGAAAAAAAGATGGAAATTTTGGTAAATCCGGCTGGAATGATTCTGAAAGGAGGCAGCCTAACCAGGTTCAATCAAATTCGTTGAGCAAAATCACCCCCAAACCAACCCCATGAAAGAAGAAAAGGCACATTACCAGGGAAAGAGTGTTTTCGAAACAGAATATCTGATCTGGAAACCTGACATTTACGATCAGGATGAGCAGCAATATCCCCTCATCGTGTTCTTTCACGGAGGTGGCGAGCGCGGCACCCAAATCGAATCAATCCGCAGGTACGGCATTTTTCCCTACCTCCCATCCCTGGATCTTCCCTGGCTCATCCTCGCGATTCAGTGCGGGCCCAACCGCATCTGGGATTATCATTTTTCTGAATTGGATGGCTTGCTGGAGCATGTATCCAAGGACTTTCGGGTAAAACCAGGAGCAATCGTTGCCATTGGTTTCAGCCTTGGCGGATACGGAGCCTTGCATTATGCCATGTACCGACCCGATCTGATCCGGGGAGTGGTTTCCATTGCCGGCGGAGCCCTGGCCAAAAGCAGCCTGGCCCGCCTTCTCCAAATGCCCGTTTTGCTGATTCATGGCGAAAAAGACGACCGCGTCAATTGGCAAAATTCCCTGGCAATATATGAATTCCTCCAAACCAGCCATCAGGATGTGACCTTTGTCCTGAAACCCTACTGCGGGCATGAACTATGCACCACAGTTTTCGAAGAAGAATTGATCTATACCTGGCTGAAGGAGAGATTTGCATGAATTGAGTGAGAAATGGCAGGGAAAATAGCGAATGAAGTGCTGTTTTGGGGGAGGGTTGATGTTCAGGGAATTCCGTACTTTTGATTGAATTAAAAATCTGTATTCCAGTCCCCATGAACATCAAAATTCGACCTGCAAACCTGAGTGATCTGGATGAAATACAAACCCTGTTTGTGGAAACTATCCGTTTCACCTGCAAAGCCGATTACTCCCCCCGGCAAATCCAGGTCTGGACTTCTTCAGTGGAAAACCGGGAGCGATGGATTGAAAAATTGAATCGTCAGTACTTTCTGGTGGCCGAAAAAGACCAGCGCATTGTAGGTTTTGCCTCCCTTGAAAACGGGAATTACCTCGATTTGCTGTACGTACACAAGGATTTTCAGCGTCAGGGCATTGCCAATCTCCTGTTTCAAAAAATACAAAGCAAGGCCCGCCAGCCTGGCTTCGAAAAAATAACCTCAGACGTCAGCAAGACCGCGCGCCCCTTTTTTGAGGCCAAGGGGTTCAGGGTGGTGCAGGAAAATAAATTTAGCCTGAAAGGGGTTGAAATCACCAATTATCACATGACCCTGTGAACCCGCAATTCGCCTGATTCAGCCAGATTTTTCCCCCGGACCGACCTTGCCCTGCCAGGTTGAACCCCTGACCAGGAAAGTTTAGGACAAAAATCCTGCCCCCAAAAACACATTTTTCCCTCGGATCAACCACCTGCAATGACTAAATTAGCCCTGTCCCGCAGTCCCCAAAACGCGGCAACCCTACCCTGCAAAAAAGGGGGTTACTCAATATTTCCTCAATAGTTCCCCAATACCTCCCCAATAGTTACTCAAAAATTACCCAATACATAAAGGCTTGCAACTCCCATGCAAGGCTTATTCTGATCCCATATCACAAGGTTGGTCATCCCATGGCAGAACCTGCCTCTTTGCCGCCGGATCCATCATACACCTCCCCCAAACCGTTCACGGCCTGCTTGAGCGACTCATAAATCGCCCGGTTGATCATCAGCAAAGCAGGCAGACGGTCGCTTTCCAGCGACTTTTCCCCCACCAGGCGGGTCGCACGCGCCACAAAGTCCCGGTCCTCCTCCCGGGCCTGCTGCTTGAGCACCCCCAACTGTTCGGCTGGCACCGGCCCTGCTTTTTCCAGCAATCGTGAAATTCCGAGGTAGGATTCCACCACCCGCTTGCGAAAATGCTGCTCCATTTCGCTGAAAACCAACGAGTCGCTTCCTTCCAGTGCGTTGAATTCCTCTGCAATGTCCTGCAGCGTGCGGGCCGAATAAACCGCCAGTCTGGCCCCATGCAGTAAACCGTTAATCTCCTCTGATTCATCGGCTTGCAGATTGCCATTCTGGGCCTCCGCAGCAAAGCTGAATACCTCAGACTGAAGCTGTTGCAGCGAATCCAGCAGCTCCTGGACCTTGATTTTTTCGGGCTCCAGAGACAGTTTGGGTAAAAAATTGGGCGAAAAGACCAACCGCGGATCAATGCGCAGAAAGACCAGGTTGTGCACCAGCGTACGTTTGATCAGGTGCAAAATTTCCGACTTCAGGGCTGGCACCGCCGCATCAGGCACCGAAGGATTTACCCCGGAAATATAGAGCGCCAGAGTTTTGTGCCGGTCCGGGAATATCTTAAGCAGGATTTTGGCAAACAGACCCATAATGGGAAAGAAGATCAGGATTCCCATCAGGTTGAAAAAAGTGTGGAAGAGGGCCACGCCCATCATGGGGTTGTCCTTCAACCCAAAAACATCCTCAATCAGCCAGCTGAGGGGATAAACCAAAGCCAGGGCCACTACAGCAGTCACCACGTTGAATAGAAAATGGCTCAAAGCCACCCGCTTTTTGACCTGGGCCGCACCCATGGCACCCAGAATGATGGTAAAAGTGGTGCCAATATTGGCCCCGATCACAAGTCCCGCACCCGAGTGAAAATCGATCACCCCCGCATGGAGGGTGGTCAGCACAATAGCCAGGGTGGCCGAACTGGACTGCATCAGCACCGTGAAAATGAATCCCAGTCCCACAAAAACAAAGATATTATAGTCACGGAAGGTACTCAGGTCAAACTGGCTGGCCAGGGCTTCCACCCCGCCTTTCATATAGTCCAGGCCCAGAAAGAGGAAGCCAAAACCCACCATCAGCTTGCTGATGTTGCTGTATTTCTCAGATTTTCCCAGGAAAATGAGCCCCAAACCGCCAATTCCAATCAGCGGCAGGGCAAAGCTCTCTATCTTGAAGCTGAATCCGAGCGTAGCCACAATCCAGCCAGTAAGGGTGGTACCCAGATTCGAGCCCATGATCACCCCGATCGCACTGGTCATGTCCATCACTCCCGCTCCCACAAAAGCCAGCACCATGAGCGAAATGGCGCTGCTGCTTTGCAGCAGACCCGTGGTAAAGACTCCTGAAGCAATCGACCTGAAGCGGCCCCGCGTATAGTCACGGATCAGGCGCCGAAACGACCTTCCCGATAGCTTACGCACAGATTCCTCCATCAGGAACATCCCAAAAAGGAAGATACCCAGGCCGGCGATCAGTTTCCAGAAGTCAAATTCTTCGGGCATGGAGCTTGGTTAAAATGATTTTGATTGACAGGTAAAGATCATGATTTATTTTTGATTGGGGAATGATCTGCAGCATGAAAACTTTTTCCCTGAGGCGATTTTAGCCATAAAATCCCCCTGATTTTACTAACTTAACTCAAGTCTGAAACCATCCTCCATGAAACTGAAATCCCTGCTCAGTCCTCGGTCCCTGCCCTTTGATTTTGAAGAATGGAAAACCCAACCCTTCCCCCAACGGGTGAAGATGATCTGTCAGGCCTGGGCCGTGCAGGGTTACGGAGCCCCGCCCTCTGTGTATCTGTTTTACCTTTTAAAGATCGGGATTTACATCGGCCTCTGGCTGTGGTTTTGTTCCTTTTCCACAGATCTGGGCCCGCCCTCTGACCTGGGTAAATGGTGGTTTCACCCGGACGCCATCCTCAAAGGCATCATCTGGAGCATGATGTTTGAAGGCATGGGCCTGGCCTCGGGCAGCGGCCCCCTTACGGGCAGGTATCTGCCTCCCTTTGGCGGATTCCTTTATTTTTTGCGGCCCGGCACCCTGAAGATTCCCACCTTTGCCTGGATTCCCCTGTTGGGCCGCGACCAGCGCAGCTGGCTGGACGTCCTCCTGTATGCCGCCCACCTGTTTTTCCTCCTTCGTCTGCTGATTGCCCCCGAAATCACCCCCGAAATTGTTTTCCCCACCCTCATCCTGCTCCCCGTTCTGGGCCTGTCAGACCGCAGCATATTTCTCAGTGCCCGCGCCGAGCATTACCTGATCGCCCTCATTTGCGTCATGTTTCCCGACGAGACCCTGGGTGGATTGAAATTCGTCTGGATTGGCATCTGGGTTTGGGCTGCCACCTCCAAACTCAACCTGCATTTCCCCTCCGTGGTCGGGGTGATGATCAGCAACAGCCCCGTGCTGGGCTTTCTTTTCTTGCGCAAAATGATTTACAGAAGCTATCCAGATGACCTCAGGCCAGGAAATCTGGCTAAATTCATGGCCCACGGTGGAACGGTGGTTGAATATCTGTTCCCCATGATCCTGCTTTTTGGCCCGGGAGACTGGGTCTGGATCGGGCTGCTGGTTATGTTTGGCTTTCACCTTTTCATTACCTCCAACGTACCCATGGGTGTACCCATCGAGTGGAATTTTATGATGGTCTATGGCGGTTTCGCCCTGTTTGGCGGCCATCCCGAAGCCAATCCTTTTGCCCTGCATTCACCCCTTCTGATAGGTCTGCTGGCTACTTCCCTTTTTGTATTGCCTGTTTTGGGGAATCTTTTTCCAAAATATTTCTCCTTTCTGCTCTCCATGCGCTACTATGCCGGTAACTGGGCCTACAGCGTCTGGCTTTTTAAAGGCAAGGCAGAGGAGAAGCTGGATGAACAAATCAATAAGGTTTCACCCACGGTATTGAAGCAACTGGCTTTGTTTTATGACCCTTCCACTGCCGAATCCATTGTGTCCAGAGTGGTGGCCTTTCGCCACATGCACCTGCACGGCCGTGCCTTGCACGACCTGGTGCCCCGCGCAGTCGATCATATCGACCAGTATACCTGGCGTGACGGGGAACTGGTGGCAGGCGTGGTCCTGGGCTGGAATTTTGGAGATGCCCACCTGAGCAGCGAAGCCTTGCTGGCTGCCGTGCAAAAGCGCTGTAATTATGCTGAAGGAGAATTGAGATGCATTTTCGTGGAATCTCAACCTTTCTTTGGCAAGGAAATGCAATGGCGCATCCACGATGCCAAAACGGGCAGGATAGCAGAGGGAAAAGTAAAGGTCAGGGAATTGGCCGGGCGCATGCCATGGCCTACCGTACAAACATCAGCCCCAGGGCCACAATCAGCAAAATAGCCAGGATCCAGATCCACCAGGGCATGCCTTTGGGCTTGATCCCGGGTTTGCCAAACTCATCCTTGATAAAAGAATCGTAGTTGAATTCATCGTCGTCCATGGCATTGGAATGGCTGAGGTCGCGCCAGCCTGTCTCGTCGTCCGCGCCACATTCGGGGCAGCTGCGGGCCCGCACATTGACTTCCGTTCCACAATTGGGGCAAATGAAGGTATCAGCCATAGACAAATTCAGTTCAGGGACCCGTATGTACTTTTTGCTCAGAAAATGCCTCCAACTGTGAAAGCCTGGTGGCCACTTTTTTATTCCATTTCACCTGTCCCTCCACATCCATGCTGTGATTGGAATCCAGATCGTACTGGCCCTGGGTTTCATTTCGCTCTTCCATGATGCGGTCAAAAATAGACTGGGCCTCTGCTTTGTAATTTTCCGTAAAAGTGGCCTCACTCAGGGCTTTACGCAGTTTGCGGGCATAAACCTCCGTGATTTCAAAATGCAGTTGTTCGTGCGCCAGCAAATCCTCACTTTGTTCCTCCTCAATACTCCAGGTCTGGGCCCGGTCCACAAAGGCGTACACCGTAAAGTCGAGACTGATCCCTTCGTCTGACATGGAGCCCGTAAAACTGTACTTGATGCCCGAATGGGTGCCTGCCTTGTGGCCGCTGGCCTCGTCGATGGGAGCTTTGAAATCAGCCCAGGTCAAAGGGCGGTCGGGTGAATACACGATGTAGCGGTTTCCCTGGCCAAAGGCCGGCAGGGTCAGCAGGATGAGGGCAAGTTTGAGCATGATCTTCATAGTCCTGAATATAAATAATTTCTGCCATGGGTGGATTTCTTTTCAAAACAATTCACCCCCATAACTCAGGAATCCACCAAAGTAACAGACAATTTTCCCCGAAAAAACTCAGGCCAGGAGACGGATCAGCAGATAGGTCAGGCCGAAGGAAAAAAGAGGGGCCACCATCCAGACCGTGAAAAAACGGCGCACAGTTTTGTTTTGAAAAGTGCCTTTGAAGCCGTTTCGCGCAATGCTGAGGGCAATAAAAGCAGCTCCATTCAATTGCACCAGCGAAGTGGGGATGCCGCGGGTCACGGAGGCAGCCAGCAGCAGACTGGCCACAATCAGGGAGATAATCGTGGCATGAATGGGGCTCACCTGTACAATTTCCTTGCCCGTGGCCTGGGTGGATTTGTGTCCCATCAGAGAACTTCCAATCGCAAAACAGGGCGCCACAATCAGCACTGCCAGCAAATTGACGGGCAATCCTGGGATATTTCCTACCTGGTTGGCGGTCAGCGAGGCAATGGGACCAGCCGCGTTGGCCACGTTATTGGCCCCAATTGAGAAAGCCACATAAAGTGAAGTGAGGATCAGGGCTGCTTTGAGCAATTTGTGTTCATGCAAATGGCTGTAATCGTCTGTGAATACCCGTTTTCGCAGGGTTGGCAAAATCCATTTGCTGATAAGGTACATGATCAAAAAGGAGATAATGGGCAAAATGACCCAGGTTGGGATAATTTCAACGAATAATTTTTCCGTGTTGAGTCCGTCCAGGGCCGTGGCTGCGCCCGCCAGGGCCAGCACCGTGGACTGGCTGGTGGACTGTGGCACCCCGATCAGGTTGGCTATCAGGAGGGAAGCTCCAATGGAAAAGAGGAAAATGGCCGTATTGAGCGGGGTAAAATAGCTTTGCGCCAGCAACCCCTGACCCAGGGTCAGGGAGACTTCCTTGCCGGCCAGCAGGGCACCCGCCAGCACCATCAGGCCAAACAGGCCGGGAATGATGGATTGCTTGAGCACATTGGCGCCGTAGGCGGGCGAAAAGGCGGGCGCCGTGCCGCTCGCACCCATATTGATGGCCAGGAACATGGCCAGCAGAAAGGGCAGGGTAAGCAATGTGATCAAATCTGACATACCTTTTAGTGGTTTCTTTGGTAAAATTAATATTCAATATTAATCCCACCAAATTAGTATGAATTAAATTCAAAAAAATATCAAAGGGCAGACAATTGAGGAATGGTTTTGTCGAGGAGAGGCAGCATTTCGGCCCGCAGCATGGCGAAAAGTTTGCGGATCTTGCAGGTTTCCTCGCTCACGCATTCTGTACATTTTTCATAAAAATTCTCAGAGACGCAGGGAATGAGGGCGATGGGGCCATCCACAATGCGCACGATACTGGCCACCGTGATCAGATCAGGACTTTGGGCAAAGCTGTATCCTCCTTCGGCCCCGCGCTCGCTGCGCAGGATCTTGTGCTGTTTCAGTTCACGGAGGATGTTTTCCAGAAATTTGTAGGGAATTTGTTCCCGTACTGCAATGGCCTTGGCCGACCAGGGGCTTTCTTCCTCATTTTCGTAGAGGAAGAGCAGGGTTTTGATGGCGTATTTGGCGCGCTTGGTAAGCATATACAAATATAGGCAGGATTTTGCAATGGACGGACAGGAGGATTTTTTGGGTTTCAGGCAAATTTGGATGTTTTTTACCATGGAGGACGAATCTTAAGCCGCATGCCAAAGGCACTCCTATGGAGGAGCCAATTGGAGTGGTCAAGAGGCTTTATGTTTATGGGTAGTTTCAACACAAAGTCCACCAAGGAACACGAAGGTCACGAAGATTTTTGATTGAAAGCTTTCGCTTTTGTTGGGGTGGTTGTTTTATACACGAAGGGCCACTGAGATTTTGGGTTTCCTCCAGAGCGGGCACGGAAGGAAGGAGGACACAGAGTTGGAGATTGATTAAGGGTAAAATTTGCCTACAAAAGCACAATTTCATCTCCCACATTGACCTTGCTACCCTGGTGGCAGATCAGGTGCTGACCAAAATACACTTTATGGTCGCGGGCGCGGTATTTGGCCAGGGTGGCAGTGGGTTCCTTCCCTGCCTTCCCTGTGGTTTGGTTGATGGTCGGGATGGAACAGCGCTGACAGGGTTTGACTCGTTCAAAGAGAGCTTCCCCCACCCGAAATTTACCCCAGTGGTCTTCTCCAAGGGGCAAGCCGCCTGCAAAAGTGAAATTTGGGCGGAACCGCTCAAATCCTACGGGTTTTTCAAGTCTGTCATTCAGGTCCTGCAGAGAGGCCTCTCCCAAAATATTATAGGGATAACCGTCTGTAAAGGTGGTTTGGGTAGGGGAGGGAGCATATTGTGGATTAACCTGCCGGTCACTGCCTTCGCCAAAAAACACCAGCGAACAGGAGGTTCTCAACTGTTGCGAAAACCAGGCATCCGCCTCTTTGTTCACCCGAAAAGCAGTCACCTCGTCATTCCAGATCTGCACCTGAAGGGGTTCATTTTGAGGGGAATGGTAGGGGATTTGCAGTGTGTCAGAGGGCCTGCCCGGGTGAAAAACCTGCAACCCTTCGGGAGCCTGATTCATCCGTAAAACGGCCATGAGCGGAAATTCCCTTTGAGTCAGAAAGTGACCTTGCTGATCCACCAGCATCCATTTTCGGTCGTAACGCAGGCCTGTGGGGGTAATTTCTGCCGAAGGCAGGGAAATCCCGTGCAGGGATTTGATGGGGTAAATGTGGATCGAAGTGAGGTGCAATTTGTGGAGGGTTATTTTAAGGGTTTGATTACGTTCTCGCGGACTAAAGATTCAAAAAATTCCCGCCAATTCACTTCCATAATCTTTTTCTGAAAGGTACGTATTTTTTGGGATTTGGATATTGGATTGAAATATGACCAATTCCACCCAAACTCCATCCAGAAATTTATATTACCCCCCATGTGAACGCCTGATACGATTTTAAGCTGGAAATTTTTGCCTTTATCTCCTCTTTCATTTGTGGGAAAAATATCCATATTGCAGAATGAAATTGACCCGTCTCTTCAAAACGCATTGGAAAAAGATCGCCCTTGGCCTGGTGGTCGCCTTGGTGTTGATCCAGTTTATCCCTGTGGATCGTTCCGTTCCCGAAATGGTCCCCGCAGACGATTATATGATGGTGGAGTCACCGCCCCAAGATGTAGCCGTGCTGATCAAAGAGGCCTGCTACGATTGCCATTCGTTTGAGACCGAATACCCCTGGTATTCGCGGGTGGCACCTGTTTCTTTTTGGTTGCAAAACCACATTAACGGAGGCCGCAAGCACCTCAATTTCTCCAAATGGGGCAGTTATGAGCAAAAGCGCAAAGACCACAAAAAAGAGGAATGCGAAGAAATGGTTGAAGCAGGCGAAATGCCCATGGCCTCTTTTACCTGGGCCCATCCTGAAGCACGCCTCAGCGAAGCTGACCGCGAAAAGCTGGTAAGCTGGTTTAAGGGGAATTGAGCAAATTTTAAGTGGGAGGCAGTAGAAAAATCCCCCTCAACTCAATCCCGTAATCACTCCATTTCCATCAATATCAATCCCTTCTGCCGCGGGCGTGGCAGGCAATCCTGGCATACGCATCATGCTGCCCAGAATGGGGATGATGAAGCCCGCGCCTGCGGCGATTTCGATTTCGCGTACCGTTACGTCAAAGCCCGTGGGGCGGCCAATCAGTTTGGGATTGTCGGAAAATGAGCTTTGGGTTTTGGCCATGCACACGGGCAGGTGGCTCAGGTTGAGGCGTTCCACCCGCTTCAGGTCGCGCTGGGCTTCGGGGCTGTATTCCACCGAGTTGGCGCCATAAATTTTGGTGGCAATGGCTGAAATTTTTTCCTGGGGCGAACTGTTCCAGTCATACACAGGCTGATAGCGGCCTTTGCAGCTTTCTACCGCCAAAACCACTTGCTGAGCCAGATCTTTCATGCCTTCACCGCCAAATTCCCAGCCTTCGCCCGTAGCGAAGAGGGCACCCAGCCGCTCACAACATTCGCGGATCAGGGTCAGTTCCTCCTCGGTGTCGGAAACAAATTTATTGATGCTCACCACGCAGGGCAGGCCGTATTGGCGTACGTTTTCGATGTGTTTTTCCAGATTGGGAAGACCTTTGGCCAGGGCCGCGGCATTGGGCGTTTTGAGGTCTTTGAGGTCGGCCCCGCCGTGGTATTTGAGGGCCCGCACGGTGGCCACCAGCACAATGGCTTTGGGGGAAAGGCCCGAATAGCCGCATTTGATGTCGAGAAATTTTTCCGCTCCCAGATCTGCGCCAAAGCCGGCTTCAGTAACCACGTAGTCCGAGAGGGTCAGGCCCATTTTGGTGGCGATTACGGAATTGGTGCCCTGGGCAATGTTGGCGAAGGGGCCGCCGTGAATGATGGCCGGATTGCCTTCCAGGGTTTGCACCAGATTGGGCTTGATCGCATCCTTGAGCAGCGCGGTCATGGCGCCCTGGGCGTTGAGGTCGCGGGCAAAAATGGGGCGTTTATCGCCCGTGGTGTCGCCCACGTAGATGTTGCCAATTTTTTCCTTGAGGTCGGCCAGGTCTTTGGAAAGGCAGAGAATGGCCATGATCTCAGAAGCGGCCGTGATATTGAATCCATCCTGACGGGGTACGCCCCCGGAAACGCCGCCCAGGCCAATCACGATGTCGCGCAGAGCGCGGTCGTTCATGTCCATCACCCGTTTCCAGGCGATGGTACGCGGATCGATGCCCAGATTCCGTTTCGAATTCTGGATATTATTGTCAATCATGGCTGAAAGCAGGTTATTGGCTTTCTCAATGGCCGAAAAATCACCCGTAAAGTGCAGGTTAATGTCTTCCATGGGCACCACCTGGCTGTATCCGCCGCCTGCCGCGCCACCTTTTACTCCAAACACAGGTCCCAAAGAGGGCTCACGCAGCACCACCATGGCCTGCTTGCCGATCTTGTTCAGGCCTTCAGTCAGGCCAATTGAGGTAGTGGTTTTGCCTTCCCCCGCAGGCGTGGGCGTAATGGCCGTTACCAGCACCAGGTTGTGCTGGTTGATCTTTTCCTCATCGATCAGATTCAGGGGCAGTTTTGCCTTGTATTTGCCATACATTTCCAGATCATCTTCGCTTACGCCTAGTTTTTCAGCGATTTTGCGAATGTGTTGCATGACGGCTGCCTGGGCAATTTCGAGATCAGAGAGGTATTTTTTCATGGGATGGGTCCTGATTTTTTGTTTCAGGAGCCAATATAAGATTTTTTACGGTTTACGGACGGTTTACTGTTTACGGTTTACGGACAGTTTACGGTTTACAGTTTGCGGTTTGTCCACACGAAGGGGGCTGTCCCTTGTTAACCACGACAAACCAGAAACTACCAACTAACAACCACGGCCACTAAAACTTCGGCCTGGTCCGGATATTGGCTTTTAGCTGGTGCAGGGTATTGTACAACCCGAAATAGGCCCGGTTGAGGTAGATGCCGTGGCGGCTGCCGCGCGGACTTTTGGACTGGCGCACTTCTTTCATGCGGCCGATGCGCTCGCCCGTTTCGGCGATGGTTTTGAAGTAATTGGCGTCACCAAAATCGAAGGTGTCGTGGTGAAAGGGACGGCCCAGCAACTCAATCATTTCCTTGAAAATAGGAATGAAAATGTCTTTTTCTTTTTGGGTATCGCTTTCCAGAATGAAATCCAGTTTGCGGAAAATGGTCAGCAATTCGTCTTCCCTGTCCAGAATATCGCTTTGCAGCAATTCGAAAAATGGCCTTCTGAATTCCTCTGGAATCACCTTCACACAGCCAAAATCCAGCACCGCCACTTTCCCTTCGGGGGTGATCAGGAAATTGCCCGGGTGGGGATCAGCATGGAGTTCGCCCAGGTTGTGCACCTGAAACTCATAAAAATCCCACAGGGCCTGTCCAATGCGGTTGCGCAGTTCCTGGGAAGGCTCGGTGAGGAGAAATTTATCCAGGTGCATGCCGTGGATCCAGTCCATGACAATGATGCGCTCGCAGGACATTTCAGGGTAATATTTCGAAAATACCAGGTCTTCCAGGTGGCTGCAGGCCGCGCTGATGCGGCGCGAACGTTCCAGTTCAAGGATATAATCTGTTTCTTCCAGCAACCTTTCCTCAATTTCCTCCACATACTGCTCCATCTCCTTCAGGTTGATGTTGAAGAGTCTGGAAGCCAGGGGCTTGACCATATTTAGGTCGGAATGCACGCTTTCGGCCACGCCCGGATATTGGATTTTGACCGCCAGTTCCCGGCCATTCAGAGTGGCTTTGTGCACCTGTCCCATACTGGCTGCATTGACCGCTGACTGGGTGAAGGTGTCGAAAATTTCGGTGGGATCTTTTTGAAAATACTTGCGAAAAGTCTTGACCACCAGTGGATAGGAGAGGGGCGGCGCATTATACTGAGCCTGGGTGAATTTATCGATAAAAGCCGTTGGGAGCACAGTTTGGTCCATGCTCATCATCTGGGCGACTTTGAGGGCGCTGCCTTTGAGTTCACTCAGCGAGGCGTAAATATCCTCGGCATTATCCTTGTCGAGTTGCTCGCGGCCCGAACCAGGCTTCACCACATTGCGGGCATAGTGTTTGATGTAATTTCGTCCCACTTTGGCCCCGGTTTGCAGGAATTTGGAGGCCCGTTGAACCTTGCTGGTAGGAATGCTGTCCTGTTCTTTCATGGTCAGTTTTTCTGAAAAAGGAATTTGCTAAAATCCAGAATAGAATCCAGCGGGGTGTGGCCGATCAGGTCAAAACACAGGTTAACGGCCTTTTCAATCGCGGCATCTGTTTGAGAGGCCCCGTCTGATTTGTCGTTGAGCCAGTAATTGAGCACAAAAATGAATTGCATCCAGAATATTTCCGGATAGGCCTGATCAACCAGCATGCGGTCCATGATCTCCTGATTTTCGCGGCCAGCTTTCAACAGGGTTTGCACATACTGGTCAAATCCCTTGCGGAAAGAATGCAAAAAGTAAGGATGGTAGCGGCGGAATGAAGCCTGATTGAAAGCCGTTTTGATGTAGGTGCGATTGGGACCCACCACCTCCATGAAGGTATAAAAAAAGGCCAGGGCTTTGTCGCGGGCCATGTATTCGGGATATTCCTCAGAACTTTGCAGGCGAAACAAGGTGGTTTCCAGCCAACCCAGCCACACATCAGCCTCCAGTTCTTCGATTTTTCCGTAGAGGGCATGCAAATCCGAGGCGGACAGGCCGGAAGAAGCCGCCACCGCGGCCAGATTGGGGGCGGTCACGCCGCGGGTTTGATAAAATTTTACCCAGGCTTCCCGGGCTTTGCTTTTGAGGGTCAGTAGATTTTCACTCATGGGTTTTAGACTGATAGAAGATTAACCAATAAAATTCAATTTCGTTTGGCCTGCACAAATTTAACCTTAGTACGGGTGATCCTTTGGCTGGTTGGGGAAAACCTGTAAAACTTCTGTTAAAAATTTATACCTTTGTGGCGACAGGGGTGCCTTAATACACAGGCTGAGATTATACCCTAAAACCTGATCCAGGTAATGCTGGCGTAGGAAGTTTATGAAGAATTTGTCTCCCAAATCCTTGGTTTTTGCCACCTCTCCCTTCGGGAGCGGGATTTCTCCTGTCGTTTTCACATTCCTTTCAAAATTTACTGAATATGAAAAGCACAGGTTGGTTGATCTTGTTTTTGCTGCTGGCTGAAACCCTTTCCGCGCAGTTTACTGTCTCTGGAAAGGTAATATTTGAGGGCGAACCCGTTCCCTTTGCCACCGTTTGGGTTGAAGGCACCTCCATGGGAAATAATGGAGATCAGGACGGCAATTTTCGCATCGAAAACGTGCCTGCGGGCAAGCTAGTCTTAAAAGTGAGTCATGTGAGTTATGAGCCTTATGAACAGGAAATTGAGCTGAACAGCGATCTTTTTTTGGAGATTACCCTGGAGGAACCCAAAGATGTTACCTTTTGCACTGAAATCATCGCCCTGCGGGCTGGAGATAATGTACCCATGACCGCCACCACGGTGGAAAAAGAACAGCTACAAAAGTATAATCTGGGCCAGGATCTGCCCTTCCTCCTGCGCCAAACTCCTTCTGTGGTGACCACTTCAGATGCGGGTGCCGGGGTCGGCTATACGGGCATCCGGGTGCGGGGCAGCGATGCCACCCGGGTCAATGTGACCATCAACGGGGTGCCTCTCAACGACTCTGAAGGACAGGGTGTTTACTGGGTGGACCTGCCTGATTTTGCCTCTTCCGTGCAAAATATTCAGATTCAGCGCGGAGTGGGCACCTCCACCAATGGCGCTGGCGCCTTTGGTGCCAGCCTCAACGTCCAGACTGACCAGCTCAGCTCAGAGCCGTATGGCGAACTTTCCAGCGGAATGGGCTCTTTCAATACCTGGCGCAATACTTTCAAAGCCGGGACCGGCCTTTTGGGCGGAAAATTTGCCTTCAATGCCCGCCTTTCCCGGGTCACCAGCGACGGATTTCTGGATCGGGCCGCCTCCAATCTCACTTCCCTTTACCTCAATGGAGGCTATTATGGCAATAAAACCACGGTCAAAGTCAATGCCATGCTGGGCCACGAGCGCACTTACCAATCCTGGTACGGCACCCCTGAGTCGCGGGTCAAGGGGGATATAGCAGGTATGAACGATTACATTGCCAATAATTACCTCGATTCGGCCGATGCAGCCAACCTGCTCAATTCAAATTCCCGCACCTACAACTACTATACCTATGCCAACGAGGTGGATGATTACACCCAAAACCACTTTCAGGGCATTATTTCCCATAATTTCAACGGAAAACTGACCGCAAATGCCACCCTTCACTATACCCGGGGCAAGGGCTATTATGAGCAATTTCGCAAGGGCGAAGCCTTGGCTGATTACGGTCTGGAGGACGTGATTTTGGGAGGTGATACGGTTAGAAATACCGATCTGATTCGGCGGCAATGGCTGGATAATTACTTTTACGGGGTGGTTTATTCCCTCAATTATAACAGCAAAAAGCGTCTGGAAGCCAGCCTTGGCGGGGCCTGGAATTATTATGACGGCGGACATTTTGGCGACATTATCTGGTCTCAATACGCTTCCAATTCCAGCATTTACGACCGTTATTACGAAAACACAGGCATCAAAAAGGATTTTAATGTGTATGGCCGCGCCACTTATGGACTGACCGACAAGATTTTCCTCTACGGCGACCTGCAGCTTCGCCAGATCAGTTATTCCTTTTTGGGCTTCGACAGCAACGCCAACCAGGTGGATCAGCAGGTGAATCTCACCTTTTTCAATCCCAAAGCCGGGCTTACCTATCGTTTGGATCAGAGCAAAAGCCTGTATGCTTCTTATGCCAAAGGCAGCCGCGAACCCAGCCGCCAGGATTATGTGCAGTCCTCGACCACCAGTCGTCCCCGCCCAGAGTTTCTCCACGATTTTGAGTTGGGATACCGTCACCAGGGATCGAAATTTTCCTTTAGCGCCAACCTTTACTACATGTTGTACAAAGACCAGCTGGTCCTGACCGGCCAGATCAACGATGTGGGGGCGTATAATCGGGTGAATATTCCCAACAGTTTCCGTGCGGGCCTCGAAGTGGATGGGGGAGTGGATTTGTTGAATAATCTGCGCCTGTTTGCAAATGCAACTCTGAGTCAGAATAAAATTTCCAATTTTTCTGAATTTATTTTCGATTACGACACCTACAGCGAAGTCGAAAACCAGTTGGGGAACACGGATATTGCCTTTTCCCCCAATTTGATCGCTGGCGCAGGCCTGATCTGGAAGCCAGTCAAAGGCCTGGATCTGACCTGGTTCAGCAAATATGTGGGGTCTCAGTATCTGGATAATACCTCCTCAGCCAGCCGCAGGCTGGATGCGTACTTCGTGAGTGACCTGAAAGTGGGTTATACCTTCAGGGTCAAAGGCATCCGTGAAATTGGATTGAATTTACTGGTCAATAACATCCTGAACGAGCAATACGAATCAAACGGCTACACCTACGGCTGGCTGGCCGGCGGCCAGCGGTATGATTACAACTTTCTGTATCCGCAGGCAGGAATCAATTTCCTGACGGGAGCCACGGTGAAGTTTTGACTTCCCCATCCCCAAATTATTGCCCTTTGGGCAGTTGGTTTTTGCGTGTTTTATCCCTTTTTTTGCTATCGCATTAATCCAGAAAACCATGCTTAAAAATACCTTTTCCATTCTGTTTTTGTCGGTCTGTCTGCTTTTGGCTTCCTGTGGCAAAAAAGCTGATTCTGAGGAGACTACCCAGGAGAATTCTACCACAGAAAACGTTGAATCCTCCCCTTTAACCGAGGTTGAAACCACCTCCGCTGAAACTGAAGAAACTGCCGAGCCGAAATCAGTTTCCGGTAAGTCGGGCGTGCTGATTCACGTGATGGAGGGGCAGGAGCCCTATAAGTTTTTGCTGGCCCTGGACATGGCTGAAAGGATGGCTGCCGACCACGACGTGATGGTCTATTTCGATCACCTGGCGGTAAATGCCGTGATGAAGGACGCCAAGGATGTGCAGTATTCCCCTTTTACTCCCATGCGCGAGCAACTGGGCAAACTGAAGAAACTCGGGGTAAAAATGCGGGCCTGCGAGCCCTGCGTGGCCGCTTCCTGGCGCAAACCCGAAGAACTCAGCCCCGAAGTCACCATGTTCAAGCCCGCTGAATTGACCGAACTCGGCGGCGGAAATGTGATGACGTTCAGTTATTAAACAGCTTGCGGTTTACGGTTTACAGTTACAGTTTACAGTTTACGGTTTACATTTCTTTTCCGCTGACCGCTGACCGCTGATTGCTTAAAGCTGACCGCTGATCGCTGAAAGCCAAAATTCCTTATCTTTGCCCATGCATCCGTCGGTTGATAAAATCCTTGCCAGCAACAAAATCCGCCATACTTCCATTCGGGAGGAGGTTTTGGGTGAATTTTTGGGAAAGGACTATGCCATGTCCCAACCCGATCTGGAAAAGGCCCTTGGCAATCAGCATGACCGGGTGACCATCTACCGTACCCTCTCCCTTTTCCTCGACAAGGGCATCCTGCACAAGGTGCTGGACGATGCGGGCGCCATGAAATTTGCCCTTTGCCCCGAAACCTGCTCAGAACACGACCACGATCACGAGCATGTGCATTTCAAATGCACCATTTGCGGCCAAACTGAGTGCTTCGAACGGATGGAGGTGCCCCATTTCACCATGCCGCCTGGCTACGCCATGCAGGAGGCCAATCTGTTGATTCGTGGAACCTGTCCGCGGTGCGGCGGTAAGGGGTAACGGTTTACTGTTTACAGTTTACAGTTTACGGTCCACGGTTTGGGGTGGGCGCAAAGTTCTGTGGACAATCGACCGTGGACTGTCGACCAAAAGGCAAAAAAAAGCCGGGACAAGTCCCGGCCGGGTGTGATGCCTTCTTTTGGATAATTTGGATGGTTATAATGTCCCCCTGCGGGCCTGCTCGGCTTCAATGCTTTCGAAAAGAGCCTGAAAATTGCCCTTTCCAAAGGATTTTGCGCCTACCCGTTCGATGATTTCGTAAAACAGGGTGGGGCGGTCCTCTACGGGTTTGGTGAAAATTTGCAATAGATAGCCCTCATCATCGCGATCCACCATGATGCCCAGGCTTTTGAGCACTTCCAGATCTTCCCGAATCTCGCCCACGCGCTCTGAAACTGTGTCGTAATAATCGCCCGGCACGTAAAGAAATTCCACTCCCCGCCTTCTCAATTCAGAAACCGTGAAAATGATATCATCCGTGGCAACTGCAATGTGCTGACAGCCAGGTCCGTGATTGAATTCAATGAATTCCTCAATTTGCGATTTTTTGGCGCCCATGGCCGGCTCGTTGATGGGGAAACGAATGCGACCATTGTGATTTTGCATCACTTTGGACATGAGGGCCGTGTACTGGGTGGAAATGTCTTTGTCGTCGAAAGTGATCAGGTTAGAGAATCCGAGCACGTTTTGGTAAAATCCAGCCCAGTGATTCATCTGACCCCAATCCACGTTGCCCACGCAGTGATCCACGTATTTCAGCCCGATTTCAGGGGGATTGAATTCTGATTTCCATTCCACAAAACCCGGCAGGAAAACCCCGCGGTAATCCTTGCGCTCAATGAACATGTGCACCGTGTCGCCATAGGTGTGGATGCCTGCCTGTTTGATCTTGCCAAATTCATCCTGCAGGATTTCGGGTTGCATAAAAGAGCGGGCGCCACGGAAAATGGCTTCCTTCCAGGCCTGTTCGGCATCTTCCACCCAAAAAGCGATGCTTTTTACGGCGTCGCCGTGTTGAGCCAGGTGATGGGCCATGTCGTTGCCGGGATGCAGGGGCGTGGTAAAAACCAGGGTGATTTTCCCTTGACGCACCGCGTAAGAGGCACGGTCGCGCACACCCGTTTCCAGTCCACGGTAAGCCAGGGACTGAAAGCCAAAGGCAGCTTTGTAATAGTAGGCGGCCTGCTTGGCATTGCCCACAAAAAATTCGATATAATCAGTGCCCAAAATCGGACAAAAGTCCTGGGCGGTCGGTTTTTGAAGTGTGGCGGTATCCATTTTTACAGATTTTAGATGGAGAGATGTTAGATTTTAGAGGTTAGATATTAGATGATAGAGGTTTGGGGTTAGATGTTGAAGGTCAGAGACTTGGGTGAGGCTCTCGCTACCCGCTTCTCGCTTCTCGTTGCTCACGACTCGCTACTCCTTACCCAGCCATGAGTAGCTGTAATCGTCCACTTCTGTCTCAAGGGCATGGCGCGTGACCTGCACAGGACGGAAGGGGTCGATCATGACTGCGTATTCTTCCGTGTTTTTTACCCCGATGCTGCGCTCGATGGCTCCGGGATGTGGTCCGTGGGGAATGCCGCCCGGATGCAGGGTAAATTGACCTTCGTGGATGTTGTTGCGGCTCATGAAATCCCCGTCCACATAGTACAGAATCTCGTCTGAGTCGATATTGCTGTGATAATAAGGCGCGGGAATGGCCTCAGGATGGTAATCGTACATGCGGGGCACGAAGGAACAAATCACAAATCCAGCTCCTTCAAAGGTCATGTGGACCGGGGGCGGCATGTGGATGCGTCCTGTAATGGGCTCGAAATCGTAGATAGAGAAGGCAAAGGGGTAATGGTAGCCATCCCAACCCACCACATCAAAGGGATGCCAGGCGTATTCGTAGGGATAGATCATGTTTTTCTTTTTGATCAGCACCTCGAATTTCCCCGCCTGGTCAAATGTTTTCAACTCAGCAGGGCCACGCAGGTCACGTTCACAAAAAGGTGCATGCTCCATCATCTGGCCATTCGCAGTGCGATATTTTTGGGGAATGGAGATCGGGCTGTAGGATTCCATCACCAAAAGACGGTTCTTTTCGCTTTCAAATTCGATTTTATAGACTGTGCCCCGCGGGATGATCAGGTAGTCGCCTTTGGCAAATCCCACTTCTCCAAACATGGTGTGCAAGATGCCCCGTCCCTCATGGATGAAAAGCATCTCATCTGCATCTGCGTTTTTGAAAAAACGCTGCATGGACATTGAGGGGGCGGCCACGCCTACCGTTAGTTCAGCATTCTGGAAATAGACTTTCCGTGAAGAGAGAAAATCTCCTCCATAAGGCTGATTGAAGGAGAGAAAACTCCTGGCCCGCAGGTTTTCAGATTCGGCCAGATCGGGAGCCACGCTGTAGGGTTTGCCCACCTGAGTTACCATGGTTGGTGGATGAAGGTGATAAACGAGAGAGGAATTTCCCGAAAATCCTTCCGTTCCGACCAGCTCTTCGCAGTACAAATCCCCGTTTTCCTTGCGAAAGACCACATGGCGTTTCTGAGGTATTTTTCCAAATCGTTGATAGACAGACATAAAGCGATTTTAATTGATTGGGACTAAGGTCTGGAAAGTGGCAACATTTTGGGATGATCAGGTTCACGGAAAAAGATGACCTTTATCATTGTGCGGAAAATGAAGGTTGAATTGGGCTTCCCGGGCCAAACCATGCAATCAAACCCCGGTTTTGAATCCGTAATCCCGGGAATTCTGACTTAAACTTGAATCAAAAACCATGAAAAGAATTCTTTTTCCCCTCTTGCTCATCCTGGTTTTCAATTATTTTGGTGCTGGATTTTTGAAAGCCCAGAACATGCCTTTTGCCCTGCGCAGCCAGGATTCCACTTATCTGGGCCATCCCATACAGTTGAAAGACGGTCGCATTGCGACCATCATGGGCACCTGGAAGGGCGATTCCACGGATGGGGGAGGAGTCGCGTTTTTTGATTCTCTGGGCAATTTTCTTCAGTCCACTTCTATCGGGAAGGCCCAGGGAGGAGAATATCTCGGCCCGGATATCATCCAGGACGATGAGGACAACCTGGTCCTGCTTTTCACCAATATATCGACCCAGGGGATCTTCGTTTACGATTTTGATATCAGGATGGTAAAAATCAGGCCTGATGGTTCTATCCTGTGGGATATTACTTTGGCGGACTCAGTTTCTCTGCTGGGAGCCCAGGTAATTCAGGCCGCAAACGGGGATTATCTGGTAGTTGGGACTGGATTTTTAAATATCAATGCCCAACGGGATTTGTATCTGGCCAGGATTCAGCGAAATGGGGTGCCGCTTTGGGGCAAACTGATTGGAAGTAATGCAAGTGAACTTGGGGCCAGCATAGTGGAATTGCCCAGTGGAGATTTGATTTTGCTCGGCAGGTACATTGGGGTTGGGAGTATCAGGACAGAAATGATTCGCACAGGGCCAGGAGGCAATGTCAAATGGGGCAAGGTATTTGGGAAGCAAAAACACCACCACATTCCGGGAGGCATGATCCTTGATTCCCGCGGGACCCTTGCTTTCACAGGATTTTCTTCCCTGAAATATTCCAGTTGGCAGGTTAAGAAAAAGACCTTTATTTGCCGGGCAGATACCAATGGAAACCTGCTCTGGACCCGGACTTATGACGGTCCGTGGTATGAGTATGAAAACGGACGTTGCATTCTGGAAACCCCTGATCAGGGTTACGTAATGGCCGGAAACACGGATTTTCCCTACGGAGGAGCCAGCGTTGCGCGGTCGACCTTGCTGATCAAAACGGATTCCAACGGGGCCGTTTTGCATGCGGCCAATCTGGGCATCCTGGGTGAAGATCACGTTTGGCTCAATTCTCATTCAGATGGTGGTTATCTGGTAGGCGCGGTCCGCTTCTGGATTCCACCTGGCACCCCTTCCTCGAATCAAAGGTCACATGGCTGGCTTTTTAAAACTGGCCCCGACCTTTTGATTGGTTGTCTGGATTCCAACCGTACCGCAGATTACAGCGATTTTTTGATCAATCCTGGCGACAGCCAGTTAACTATCAATTCATTGAATCATGTGGATGTGGTTGAATCAGATTCTGCCTATCAGGTTTTGGTTTCTACCCAGTTTATGTGCGGCATGACCGGCCTGAAAGAGCCGCGGGCGACATTTTCACTTCGCTTATACCCCAATCCTGCCCGGGATCAGGTTTGGCTGGAAGGGGATGCCCGCATTCAGCCAGGGCAGAATTATGAGTTGATTCTGCTGGACCTGCAGGGGCGGAAAGTGAAACAGGAAAAGGGCCGTTGGCCGACAGAGGAAAGGCTAAGCCTGGACGCAGATGATTTGCCAGCAGGTTTGTTTCTGGTGGAATTGCGCACTACTTACGGACGCTGGAGCGGAAAATTGGTGCGGGAGTAAGTTGATTTAGAATCGGGGTCGTGGATCATGAAGTTGAAAGGGGGAATAAACCAATTCGCAGGACTTGCGTACAAAAGGTCAGTTCTAAATTCAGAGGCTGATTTCTGCGAAATTCCCCTGAAATAGTAATTGAAATTAACTAAATTTGATTTTACAGCTTCGACATTATTCATCTAAAAACACAATAGCAATGACCGATCAAGATCCCAAACATGAGCCCTCTTTTTTCGAGAAAGCCAAAGCTTTTGCCGAGAAAGCCATTGATAAAATGGAAGATGTGGCCGAAGAATTCAAAGACAAGGCAGAAGACCTGATTGATGAAGCCAAAGACCGCTTTGAGGTAATCAGCGAAAAGGTGGAAGAGGAGGTAAAGGAACGCCGTGAAGCCAAGGCTGCTGCAAAAGGCGCCGCAGGCGCCGCCGCCGAAAAGGCCTCTTCTGAGGCTAAGGATGTAGAAATTGAGTAAAGCTCAGTTCTGAAACGAAAAACCCGGGGCAAAACTCCGGGTTTTTTTATGGGCTGGGACAGCCCTTCCTCAACCGCAATTGCGGCAGGTTTCCATAAGAATGAATTGAAAATCAGCTGGTTTATTTCTCCTCAGAATCGGTCAGGGGAGTGGTTTCGGGCGCTTCACTTTCTGTCTCAGGAAGAGTTTCCTCTTCCTTTTTATTGTTTTTGTCTTTGACAAATTTCAGCAACAACAGCCCCATGCCAAACATGATCGACATGTCCGCCACATTGAAAATGCCCGTCCTGGCCCAACCACCCAGATCAATGTGAAGAAAATCCGTCACGGACCCGTACAAAATGCGATCAATCAGGTTGCCAATGCCGCCCCCAATCAGGAAAGCTACGGGGATGCCAATGGTTTGTCCCACATTTTTTTTGAGCAGGATGTAGGCCAGACCGCCAATCATTACCAGGGCAGGCAGTACCAGCAGCAAAATTATCCGGATAAAATCTGGAAAATCTGACCCCAGGCTCAGAAAAGCGCCTGTATTCTCGACTTTGGTCATGATAAAATAATCCCCGATCAGCTGGATGTGCTCGTTGAATTCGACCTTGTTGCGAATGATGATTTTGCTGATCTGATCCAGGCCAATGTTGGCTGCAACCACGGCCAGGAGAAGTATGATACGGTTTCTGTCGCTTCCTTTCATCGAAAAATGTTTGCAAATGGCATTTTGCGTGGCTAATCTACTAAAATTTCCCTCCAAAGCCGACACTTACTCGTTGTATTGCTTCAGTTAATCAATTTGAAACGATTTTCTGCCCGGCAACCCTACCTTTGATCACATCCTCTAACCCCTTCCCAAAGGATTTATTGATTTCTATTATTCTCAACCCCAAACCTTTATCTCCATGAAACGATTTGTTCTAATTCCCGGCTTCCTGGGTCTTTGCCTGGCCCTGCTTTTGACTTCCTGTTCCCAGTCCTCCAATTCGCCCACTTCCCAGTCGCGCGACCAGGTTTTTTCCTCGGTCATTCACGACATTCGCCTGGGTGATGGAGTACCTGTCTCTCTGCGTTTGGCCACCCGCTGGCGCATTTCAGATTACCGTACATTTTCAGCACAATTCTCCCGTACCACCATGTTTGACAGCCTCGTACTCTGGCCACGTCAGTTTGAGATTGCCAACCAGGCCGCAACTGAGTTCCCCAGCGTGGATTCTGTATTTGGAAATCAACGCAGCAAATTTATCGCCACTATCAAGGAGCAATTGCTTTCCCGCCTGGGTGAAGACGGGGTGGAAATCAAGGAAGTGATTATTTCCAACATTCAATTTCCTGCGCAATACACGGAAGCCAAGGAGTCAATTGGCATGAAGGAGCAGGAACTGGAGCGCATTCGCCAGAAAAATATCGTGGATGTGGCAGCAGCAGAGGCGGCCAAAGTCAAGGCAGAGGCCGATGGCAAAGTGGCGATTGTGCAGGCCAAACAGGAGGGCGAATTGCAGAAAATTCAATCAGAAACGGAAACCCACCGCCGTCAGATCGAACTGGCCCGGGCCGAAACTGAACGC
Source organism: Bacteroidia bacterium (assembly GCA_020635905.1). Classification (GTDB taxonomy): domain Bacteria; phylum Bacteroidota; class Bacteroidia; order J057; family JADKCL01; genus JACJYV01. The sequence goes on along the minus strand of JACJYV010000001.1, from coordinate 1,170,078 downwards.
CAGGTGATCGAAAAACAGGCCGTGGCTGAAGCCCGCAAACAGGAACTACTCAACCAGGCCGAACTGGACAAGATTGCCAGCCTCAATAACCTGGAAGTGAAGAAAAAGCGGGACATGGATGTGGCCGGGGTGGATCAGGTCAAACTGAAAGACAAGGTGGATTTTGAACGGCAAATTGAATTGGCCAAGCTTTGCCAGGATAATCCCGTCTATGCGAGTTTCATGGTCAATAAGGAACTGGCTTCCAAGGTGCAAATTGCTGTACTGCCCACCGGGCAGGAGGGAAGTGGCGTATTTGGTGACATTCTGCGCCAGGGCATGCCCAAGGTAGGGAATTGAGCTGAGCGAATCGCCTGTTTTTCCTGAAAAAAAATCCCCGGGTGGACCTGAAGAAAAAGGGTTCGCCTGGGGGTTTTGGTTTTTGGAATTCACCCGCGATTTTTTTTGCAATTAAGCTGATTCAACCTTCCAGGGTACCTGATCCAATCTTTTACCACAAAAATTTATGGTTGTCCCTAAGCCAGCCATTCAATACAGGCGGAAAAATGCGTAACTTCGTTTCAATGAGATTGATACCCTTTCTTGTCCTTATCGCCCTGTTGGCAGTTTTTGCCAACCCAGCTTTTGCCCAGGTGGCAGATTTACATCCTTCCTTTGCGGCAGAAGCCCAGTCCCGGGAGGTTTTATCCTCCCAACAGGTCCGCGGGGGAGCGAAGCAGGATTTGGCGCAAAAATTCAGGTCTGTGCTGCAGGAAAAAGTTTTGGGACGTTTTGCAAAGCCTCCAGGCGGTAAAAAGGACAAGTCAGGATGGCGTAGCAAATTGCGTTCCCTGGCCATTGTCTCCCTGGTGCTGTGCGGACTGGTGATCGGGGGAGCGATTCTCTTTTTTGCGGTCAATTATTTTGCCATTTCTTCCGCGGCGGCACTCATGGGATTGACGCTGATCCTGGCCATGTTGGGGGCGCTTTTTACGGCCATTGTGGCGATCAAGGCACTTTTGGAGGGGTATTGAGTCTTTAGTCGTTAGTCGTTAGTCCTGAGTTCAGGTGGTAGGATTCTTTAATTTTCGCTGATCAGGCCCAACTTTTTCCGCAGCCCTTCGGGCAGCTCAATCCTGAATATGTCAGTGGATCCCTGGGCATCTTTGGCAGAGCAGAAATAGGCATAGGGGTGGTCAACCACAGCAGTAAAATAACATTCCAATTCTTTTGAATTGATCTGGGAGCCAAGGTTTTGTGGAACAGACCAGTTGGTCCAGGAGTCGTCCATTCTCATGGAAATGAAGAGGTCGTAGCCTCCAAATCCAGGGTGTCCGTTTGAGGTGAAAATGAGGAACCTTTGGTTGGGAGAGATCCAGGGAGCCGATTCCACTCCTGCGGTATTGAGTACGCTGCCCATATTCAGCGGCTCTGTGTACGCTTCATCTTCTTTTTGAAAGCATACATACAGGTCATTATGCCCCTGGCTTTTCCCCGTTTCAGTGCTCAGCACCAGCACTTTCCTGTCCGGGGAAAAATTCAGGTCCAGGTTGTTGATGGCCACAGGCAGATTCTCAATCAGGATGGGAGTGGGGTTGCCCCATTCGTAATTCTGGAAGCTGAAAATTGCAGGCCCTTTCAAACTCCCCCCCCTTTTCAGCCCTCCGTTTTCCACCACCAAAAGGCCTTCATCCAATACCTGATCCACATAATTATTATCCGCATTATTTAATTCAGGGCCCAGGTCTTCCGCCATGTTAAATCTTGAATATCCATTATCTTCACAAAACCAGATATTAAAATTGGACCAGTTGGTTGACTTTCCAGAGCTCCAGTCAGTACGAGAAAAATACAATTTTTTGGCCTTGGGAGAAAGTGAGGGGCAGGCCTCAGTAGAGGTACTATTGACCCCGTAAGGCATTTCCTCCCGTCTGAGATTAAACGACGCCATATCCGCCAATACGTCGGGTTTGATCAGCAGATCTTCCTGGGAATCCACGATGCCCACTGCGTCCAGTTCGGGGCGAAGCATGGTTTCCTCCAGATTCCAGCCAATCTGAATGGCCGCCACTTTAAACTCTGTCCGGGGAAACTTGATGCGCAAAACCCGGCTGTATTCAGAATAATTTTTTTCTCCATACGCACCCATCAGGTCATAGGCTTTGCCCTGGGTGTCATAAAGCACCAGCTTTTCGATTTCACCACCTTTTACACTCTCCACCAACATGATCTGCTGAATTTCCATGGGCTGCAAAAAACCCAGCATGAGATATTCCCTTGGACTGAAGGTGAATTTGGGTTTCCAGGCCAAATCATTACTTCCATCCTGAGGATAGACATTGGGCGTTCCAAGCGCCTGTTCGGCAGAGTTTAGCTTTTCTCCTGCCTGGGAAGAAAATGCCAGCACCTTACCAGCCCATTGGATTTCCTGGGCTGAAAGGAGGGAAAAAGTACCCAAAAGGTTAATTATCAGGATCAGGCTAAGGAGTTTTTTCATTGCATCAGGTTTATTCACCCAAATCTAACGAAATTTTAGCCGCATCAGGATACCTTGTTTGGGAGAAAAAAGAAAGGTCAGTAAAAATAATCCCCCGGCCACTGCGGTCATGGCTCCTGCAATGGAACCGTCGAGCCAGGTGGCAAGCATATTTCCTAAAATAGCGGAAATGACCCCAAAGAGGGCTGAAAGACCCAACATCACGGGAAGTTTTTCCGTCAGGAGATAGGCCGTCGCAGGTGGCACCACCAGAAAGGCCACCACCAGAATGGCGCCCACAGACTCGAAAGAGACCACCGTGGTCAGGGAAACGGTGCTCATCAGGCTGTAATGCCAGAATCCTGCGGCAATGCCCACCGTGGCCGCATATTCTTCGTGAAAAGTGGTGATAAACAGTCCTTTATAACCAATGAGGATGAAGGCGAGTACCACCAGAAGGTTGACTCCAAGGATCCAGACTTGTCTGGGACCCAGGTTGAGACCCGCATCTGTAATCCACAGATCCAAAGGCACCATGGCAATGTCGCCATACAGTACACAATCCTGATCCAGGTCAACCTGGCCGGCGAAGGCCGAAATGAGGATGATACCCAGGGCAAAAAGGAAGGTAAAGGTAATGCCAATGGAGGCGTCGGTCTGGAGTCGGGCTTTTTTGTGGAATAATTCAATTAAAACCGTGGTCAGCACCCCAAATGCGGCCGCGCCAATCAGCATGGGAATCATTTCCCTGGTTTCGCCCAGCAAATAAGCGATCACAATCCCCGGCAGGACTGCGTGTGAAATGGCATCTCCCACCATGGCCATCTTCCTGAGAATCAGAAAGGAGCCCAGTAAGCTGCAACTGATTGCCACCAGGGAGCCAGTCAGGATGGTATAGAATTCATTCATAACGGTTTACGGTTTGCAGTTACCTGGGAATTTCGCTGTTGTGGGGATCGCGTTCGGGGAAACCCAGTTTTTCTTCCAACAGGCGTTCGATTTCAGGGGTAATGATGTGCTCAATGGCCTCGGCACCTGCGTGAACGTGGTCTTCCTTCAGGCGAATTTTTTCCTTCAGATACATTTCCCAGAGGCGGTGCAGTCGCACCACCCTGCGGCTTTCAGTCAGCCCGAGGCTGGTCAGACGCCAACCTGTGGCCGCCTCGACCACCAGTTTGCGCCGTGCCAGAATGCGCAATCCGCGTTTCAATTCGCCGGGACCAAATTCACGCCGTTCCCTGATTTCGGCCAGTTCACGGCTGCCGGCAAAGTCTCTGGCTTTTTCCCCGATCTGGTACAGGGCTTTGAGGATATTTTCGGTCAGAATCTTTTCATGGTTGTTGCCATCCCTCAGCCAGCGGGCCACAAATCCCTTTTGCGGCGCAAATAGCAGGGAAATCATGACAAAAACAGTCAGTGCAACCACGATCCAGGGCCCGGTGGGCATGGAAGGTGCAGAGAAAGAGATGAAAGAGCCAAATACCCCTGAAAGCGCCCCAAAAATGGCTGCAATCACGATCATGACCGCCAATTTCTCGGTCCAGAAGCGGGCTGCTGCCGCAGGACTGATGATCAGAGCCGCCATCAACACCACGCCCACAGCCTGAATGCCCACTGCGACCGCCAGCACGGTAACCGTGGCCAGCAAAAATTCGAGAAAGGCCACAGGCAGGCCGATTACTTTGGCAAATTCGGGATTGAAGGAGATCAGCTTAAACTCTTTATAAAAGGCAATTACCACCAGCAAAAGCAGCATTCCCACCCCGCCAAACACAAGTACGTCCTCGCTGGTCATGGATGCGGCTTTCCCAAATAAAAATTTGTCCAGGCCAGCCTGAGAGGCGTTTCCCTGGTGTTGAATGTGGGTCAAAAGCAGGATTCCCACCCCAAAAAACACACTCAAAACCAATCCTACTGCCGTATCTGGCTTGAGTTTGGATTTGCGGGTGATGATGTCAATTGCGGCCACACTCAGCCAGCCTGAAACGGCGGCGCCAGCCAGCAAAATCCAGGGATTTTTGCTCCCTGAGACCATAAAAGCCAGGCAGATGCCTGGCAAAATGGAGTGGGCGATGGCATCGCCCAGCAAAGCCCGCTTGCGCAAAAAGGTAAAACAACCCACCACCGCTGAACTCATGCCCAGCAAGACCGAGCCCAGGACCACAAAACGTACGTTTGGGTCAGCCAGGGAAAGGAATTCGAGCAATGAGTTCATGGTTTTCGGGGTCGGGTTACAGTTTTTCGCGGTCCTGAAGGCCTTTTTCCCGCAGGGGGAAAGCCTTGCTGGCCACCAGGTCCGCGATCTGGGAAAGGACAGTCAGTTTGCCGCCATAAGCAGCCTGAAGGTTTTGTTCGGTAAAGACCTCGTTGACTGGCCCTGAAGCCACCAGGCTGGTGTTCAGGAGGATAATCCAGTCGAAAAAGTTGCGTGCGGTTTGCAGGTCGTGGTGCACCACCATGATGGATTTGCCTTCGGCTTTCATCCCGGTCAGCAATTCCAGAATGGATTCCTCAGAAGCCGCGTCCACTCCTGCAAAAGGTTCGTCCATGAGGTACAAATCCGCCTGCCGCGCCAGGGCGCGGGCAATGAAAACCCGTTGTTGTTGTCCGCCTGAAAGCTGGGAAATCTGCCGTTCGGCAAAGGGAAGCATATTCACTTTTTCCAAAGCGGCAACGGCCAGTTCGCGGTCTTCCTTGCTCAGGCGACGAAACATATGTTTGGGATTATAGCGCCCCATCAGCACCACGTCCATCACATTGGCCGGAAAATCCCAGTCAACGGACTCTCGCTGAGGCACATAGCTGACCTTGTCACGCACTTCGTCAAGCTTTTTTCCCATGACCTCCACAAAGCCGCTGTCGGGCCTGATCAGGCCCATGATGGTCTTGAGCATGGTGGTTTTGCCCGAGCCATTGGGGCCCAGCACCCCGATCAGTTGCCCGGGGGGCAGTTCGTAGTCCACATCCCACAGCACGGGCCGCTTATTATAGCTGACCGTCAGGTTGTGTACTTCTATGATTGGGTTTTTCATTTTTTAGATGTGAGATTATTAGATGTGAGATTTTAGAGAGGAGTCGTTAGTCTGGAGTCTTTAGTTGGGAGGTGAAGTTTTGTCGCACTTGATGTTGGTGCCATGACCTGTCGCGGCCTTACAGATTGGTTTTGCGTTGCTATCTATCATCTGAAATCTAATTGTCTGTTAATCTATTATCTAATTGTCTCTTAGTCTGTTATCTCAGGGCGTTTACAATCGTATTCACATTGGCTTTCACCATGCCGGGATAGGTGCCTTCGGGAGAATTTGCTTCGCCCATGGCGTCAGAAAAGAGGGTTCCCCCAATGCTGACTTCGTGGCCGCGGGCTTTGCAGCCTTCGACTACGGCTTCCAGCGATTTTCGGGGCACGGAGCTTTCCACAAACACAGCTTTGATTTTTCGTTCCACGATAAAATCCACCAGTTTGGTGACGTCCTGCAGGCCATATTCGCTCATGGTTGAAATTCCCTGCAGCCCGCGAACCTCAATCTCATAAGCCCGGCCAAAGTATTCAAAGGCGTCGTGCGCAGTGACCATCACCCTTCCTTCCTGCGGAATGGTGGCAATTTCGTCCTTTACCCATTGGTGCAGGTCATTGTATTCCCGGGACAATTTGTCTGCATTGGCCTGGTATTCAGCTGCATGTTCGGGGTCTTGCTCTTGTAATACAGTGGCTGCATAAGCCGCGGCTTCAGTCCAGATGCTTACGTCAAACCAGATGTGGGGGTCGAAGGATTCGGCAAAATTGGCATTATTGAGGAACCGTTCTTTATTGACCCCGTTGGAAAAGGCAATCGTGGGTTTGGTGCGGGCTAATTTCTCAAATACATCGGCCATTTTTCCTTCCAGGTGCAGGCCGTTGTAAAAAATGATGTCCGCTTCCGTAAGCCGGGCCAGGTCGCCCTGGGTGGCTTTATAAAGGTGGGGATCCACCCCGGGTCCCATGAGGGCCGATACCTCGGCATGGTCACCCGCCAGATTGGTCACTGCGTCGGCAATCATGCCCGTGGTGCACACGATATTGAGTTTGCCCGATTTTTCCTTCGTCCCGCCACCCTGGCAGGAAATCAGGCTGAAAGCCAGACCAAACAGGATCAGGCTGAAATATCCTTTTATAGTTAGATTTTTATTCATTGACGACATACAGATTTTTTGCAACCTGGTGAGATACAGTGTTTTCAATCCCTTTGACTTCCACCACCAGGGAGTGATCAAATTCAAATTTATTGCGCACTTTGATGCGGGTGCCCAGCAACAGATTATGCTTTTCGAGGTATTGCAGAAAGCTGGGCGCATGCTCCTTGACTCCCACGATGATGGCTTCCTCGTTGATTTTCAGGTCAGAAAGCACCCGGTTTTTGTGGTGCAAAACCTTACCGTTGCGATCGGGAATGGGGTCGCCATGGGGATCGTATTTGGGATAGCCCAGAAATTTTTCCAACCTGAGCACCAACTCATCTGAATTGATGTGCTCCAGTTCTTCAGCGATTTCATGTACTTCATCCCATTTGAAATCCAGCCTTTCCACCAGAAAAACCTCCCATAAACGGTGCTTGCGAATGGTTCCCACCGCGATTTCCAGACCTTTGGCCGTTAGATTGACCCCAGTGTAAGGCTTATAATTGACGAAATCCTTTTCAGCCAGCTTTTTGACCATGTCAGTCACGGAGGAGGCTTTGGTATTGAGAATTTCGGCCAGAGAATTGGTGCTGACCCAGTCTTCGCCCCTGTGACCGAGTTTGTAAATGGCTTTCAGGTAATTTTCCTCCGTAAAAGTGCTCATGCCGAAATCAAATTTGATGCAAATATAAAAATAATTACCAGAACGTATGAATAAAAAATTTAGATAAGTCTAAAAAATTAATTATGTTTGTCTTAACAAATTTGGTTCAATGAAAGTGAAATCCCTCTTAATCCTGTTTTTAGCTCTTTTTGCCATTATTTTTCAGAGTCAATCTCAAACCATTGAAACAGATCGTCCTGATCAAACAGAGAGTTCGTCCGTGATTCCAGGGCAGAGTTTGCAGGTCGAATCGGGCATGGTGTTGTGTTTTCGGGAAATGCCCCAGCACACGGAGCGACAGATCCTGGCTCCCACCACTTTGTTCAGGTATGCGCCTGTAAGGGGTTTTGAGGTGCGTTTGGTGAATCAGTTTGAGCATCTGGAAGGGGGAAATGAGGTGGCTATGGGGGTGAGTGACCTTGAACTGGGTACCAAAATTCAACTGCTGAAACGTGGGGATATCAATTGTGAGGTGGCCGTGCTATCGCATGTTGTTTTTCCCACAGGTTCCCGCGAACTGACCGGAAACTGCGTTGGAACGGTCAACAAGTTGCTGGTTTCCCATGCTTTTGGGGAAAATCTGAGTCTGGGCTATAATCTGGGTTATAATTATTTTGGCAGCGGAAGGGGAGACGGAACCTATTCAATGGCCCTGGGGGTGGGGGTGACGGAAAAAGTGGGAATTTATGTGGAACCTTATGGCGAATGGGTCAATTTCAGGGCGCTGGAAGCCAATTTTGACGCAGGCATGACTTATTTGCTGCGTGAAAACCTGCAACTGGACTTCTCCTTTGGCACGGGCCTCAATCAACGTATGAATTACCTTTCTGTGGGTTTCAGCTGGAATTCCATGGGTGGAAAAGGGAATTAAACTTGCAAAAATGCTGCATTCCGTGTAACAAATCCCTGCTTTTGAAAGCTGGCTGACAGACTATCCCGCACAAATTTTCGTACCTTTATCAGAAACCCAACCGAACCGTCATGAGAAATATCCATCATCAGCGCAGGCGTTACAGCTTTGGAGAATCGTTCAAAGGGCAAGAGGAAAATAATGCCCGCAGGGTGATCAATGTGCAGACCCGTAAACCTCTGGATACCATGTATCTGATTCGCAAATACCTTCCCTGGGCTGTTCTGGCGGGAGTTGTTTATTACTTGGTGGATACTTATGTTTTTTCCTGATTCAATTATTCATTAATTTTATATTTGTAAAAATTTGGAATTCGGAATCAACTGACTATCGATGCGTCAACTCTTTCTTTCATCTGGCTTTCTGGCCTTTGCTGTCCTGTTTTGGTACGGGTGCGGCGACGGCAAAAAGGAAATGGCCCGGGAAGGCGTAAAACCAGCTGATAAAAAGATCGAAACCGCCAATAAACGGACTTACTGGGACAACGATCCTGAATTTTTAAAGGAAACTTATTACGTTTTGCAGGACAGCCAGTTTTGCAAGCACGGTCCCTATAAAAAGTACACCAAAGAAGGGGTGGTCAACATGGAATACATGTACGAACTCGGCAACCCCAGTGGTGTGGTTAAGGACTATTATCCCGACGGCTCCCTTTACACTGAATACACCTACAAAAATGGCGAGCCCCACGGTGAATTTACCTGGTATTACCCCAACGGAAACATCAAACTGACAGGTTCCTATGAGCACGGTAAATACACAGATACCATCAAGGAATACGACGAATCCGGCAAGTTGACCAAAGCGACCACGGATTATTCAGATTATGAGTAGAATTTAGTCGTTAGATGTGAGTCGTTAGTCCTGAGTCGTTAGGCCCTGGATGGTTGGGTTGAGGGGCTTCCAAACAGAAATCTATTTATATTTACTGCCTTTGGGCGGGTAAGAATCGGGTGAATCGCGGTTTCTGGTTGATTGTCTTCTCTGCAATTTGAGGTCAGTTAAACACAAACACCTGAAAAATGAAACAACCTTCAACCTTTGTTTATTCCTTGCTGCTGCTGCTTTTTGTGACTTTTTCATGCTTTACCCAGGCTCAAAACCTCAATTTTCAATGGGTTTCGCAGGCTTCCTGGAATGGCGTGGAAATCAGTTATATACGTGTGAATACCGACCCTTTTGATGGAGTTTATGTCGGGGGAGATTTTCAACGAACCGCTACTTTTGACACGGTAACGGCTTTTGCGGGAAGTACGGGTACCGCACGAAAAAATGCCTTCCTGGCCCGTTATGATACCAACGGAACCTTCAAATGGTTGAAAAATATCGATGGTGGCAATAGCTCCTTCACCACAGGCATTGCTGCAGATGACTTTGGGAACGTCTATATCTGTGGGCAAGGCGACGCCACTTCTTCCCTGAGGTTTGACTCAGATACCGTTTTTACCCTTATTAAATCAGGCGGATTTATTGCCAGGTATGATACAGCAGGGAATTTTAAATGGGCTCTGGGGCTGCCTGGCGTATTTCTGAGTGGAATTACCATCGGTCCCGCTGGATTTCCAGGCGAAAATCCTGAAGGAGATATTTTTGTCTCAGGAGAATTTCTGGGTGCAGCCTCCATCGGCAATCTCAATCTGAACTCAACAGGAGGTTCAGACGCCATTCTTTGCAGATTTAACGGCAATGGTAATCTGATTTGGCACAAGACCGGACCAGGGGCCGCAGGATCAGCCGTCGGCCAGGACATAACCTGCAGAGACAGCCTGCTATATGTTGCGGGTTATTTTACCAACAGTATTACCCTTGGCACCACCACCCTTCAGTCGGCGGGCGGAAATGACATTTTCATTGCCCGCTATACATTGGATGGAACCCTGGTTTGGGCCAAAAGGGCCGGGGGAATTGGTTATGCAGACAAAGCTTTCCACTGCGATATCGACCCCCAGGGCAATCTCCTGGCCGTAGGCCAGTTTGATGGAACCGCGGATTTTGGCGGCCATACCCTGAGTTATTCCGGCAATCTGGACCGCTGTTTCCTGGTAAAATATGATCCCAACGGAAATGCACTTTGGGCCAGGGATCAGGCCATGGTTGGCTGGCTGATTTCCGGCCCCTTTCTCACGATTGATCCTGCGGGAGATATTTATTTCTCGGGTGAGCACAATGAATCTTCCCCCAATCAGAAAGTTCGGGTAGCCAAATACAATTCCAACGGACAGCTGTTGTGGCAGGAGCAGTATTGCACCCAGGCCTACGGTGGGGCGCTTGATTTCAGGCATGGCAGCATTTACACTGCAGGATACTTTCATGGCAATACCGGGGTTTTTGGTGGCATTACTAAGCCAAAGCTAAATACCCGCAACCTGTATGTGGCTAAAATAGCTGTGGGATACATTGCTTTGGAAGAAAATGCTCCTCCTCCAGGTTCTGAAATGGTGGTGTACCCCAACCCAGCCCAAAGTCTGATCAGAATTGGCGGCCTTCACCCGGGCGAAATCCAGCTTGAACTGTTGAATTCAGCGGGTAAATTAATCTGGGAAAAAACAGAAATGGTTTATAACCAGGAAATTGGAGTGAATTTGCAGGGAATGCCCGCAGGGATGTATTTTCTGCGGGTTAGCGGCCCTTCGGGCCAGGAAACCTTCAAAGTGGTGTTGACAGACTGATTCAGAAAATCACGGTCACCATCATATTCTGCCGAATGGCTTTGCCATTCTGAATCGCAGGGGCAAATTTCAACAATTTGACCAACCTTACGGCTTCTTCGGCCGTGCCATGGCCCAGGTCGTTCATGGCTGAAACGTTGCTCGTACTGCTGTCGGGCTCGACCTGAAAAGACACATTGACCTTGCCAGTGATGTTATTTTCGCGGGCTGCTTTGGGAAACTCCATGTTTTTGTAAAAAAACATGTACATGGCCTCATTTCCGCCCGGATATTCTGCATTGCGCTCAGTTACCACCTTGAAATTCTTGCCCGTGGTCTGGTGCTCCTTTTCGGCAACCTGGGCCTGGGCGTTGACAGTCAAAAACAGCATTCCAGTTATCAGGCAGGCGAAAAGTGTCAATTGCTTCATCATTTTGTCGTGGGTTTGGGACGTAATTTACCGAATTAATTTGGGTAACAGCATAAATCCGCTCAATAATTGTGCCGGACTTTGGGGCTGATTTCAGGATTCCGGCCCTGGATTCTGAAACCATTAATAATGCCCGATTTGAACAGATATTGCGTAATTTTGCGCCCAGATGAAAACGCAATTCAATAAATGGCCCCTCGACGAGCGGGTACTGGACCAACTTTCCAAAATCGGCTTCAAACGACCCACCCTGGTGCAGGAAGAAGTCATTCCCCAGATCCTCAACCGCCGCAACCTGATCGTGGAAGCGGCCACGGGAACAGGTAAAACCGCAGCCTACGGCCTGCCTGTCTTGTCCAAGCTCAATTTCCAAAAGCGTTCCATCCAGGCGCTGGTTCTGGTTCCCTCCCGCGAGTTGGCCATTCAGGTCGAATCTGCGCTCAAAACCTACACCTCCAACGAACACCTCAAAGTGGGGGCGATTTACGGTGGCAGCACCATGGGCGAAAGCGAAGCCATGATCAAATCCTGTCCCCATGTGCTCATTGCGGTGCCTGGCCGCCTGCGCGACGTGCTGCGCGAGGACAAATTCAACTGGTTTTGGCGGGATATCCAGTATCTGGTGATTGACGAGGCAGATAAATTGCTGGAATCGGGCTTTACCCACGAACTCGACGTATTGCTTGCCAATTTGCGCAAAAAAGCCCAGGTGACCCTTTTTTCGGCCACCATTTCAGAAGACATTGAGGCCATTATACAGGAAAGGTTCAAAAACACCACCACCATTCGTCTCAGTCCCAAGGAGGCGCTCAGAAACATCGATTTTTGGTATATCAATGTACAGGACGGGGCCAACGAACGCTATCTGGCGACCTTACTCAAGGAAAGGAAAATCAGTTCTGCGCTGATTTTTTGCAATAAACGGGAAGAAGTATTGGGCCTGGCGGGATTTCTGCGCAGTGCGGGCTGGCAGGCCGAGGCCTACCATGGGCTGCTTGATCAGGTGGAGCGGGAATCCATTCTGACCCGTTTTCGCAAAAAACAGGTGCGGTTTTTGATCGCGACCGACCTGGCTGCCCGTGGGCTGGACATCGCCAAACTGCCTGCTGTGATCAATTTCAGTTTTCCGGAAAACCTGGAAGTGTACCTGCATCGCACGGGCCGTACAGGCCGGGCGGGGGAGCACGGCGCCTGCTTTAACCTGGTTTCTTCCAAAGAAGAGGAAATTCACATCCAGGGATTTCACAAAGAGTTGAATGTCAGGCTGACAGAAATGAAACTGGATCCGGCCGAAAAAGTGAGCAAAGACAAGGTAAAGCTGGTCAAAATCCACCTCAACCGCGGCAAAAAGGACAAGATTCTCAAAGGTGACGTGGTTGGGTTTCTGTTGAATCTCACTGAAATTCAGGCGTATGAGATTGGCACCATTTCCATTTACGACGATTATGTGACGGTGGACATTCCCGACCAATCAATCAAAGCCCTGATCAATCCCGAGGAAAAGCTCAAAATCAAGGGAAAATCTGTAGTAGTGCGCAAATACGCCCTCGACGAACAGCGCAAACGCGCCAAAAAAGTTCAAAAGCGGGTAATTGGCTCCCGCGAGAGAGAAGCGCAAAAGAAAAGGAGAGGGTGAGGACAATTTTCAATTAGCAGAGAACAATGAACAATTAGCAAAGAGCAATTTTGGCTTTTTCAGTCTGTAATCAGCGTTCCTGAACCGTAAACCGTAATCCCGATAATTATCGGGAGCAAACTGTTTCCGTTACCTGGTTGGATTCTTTTCAATGGGCCTGATTTTTCACCTCCATTGAAAAAGAACATTATGCGCAAAACCGTCCTGCTATTCCTGACTGGCTTGCTTTCGTTGGGTACAATTTTTGCCCAAAATACTGCCAGCACCACTGTTTTGTTTGACCATGACCAATTTCAGCTGAATCCTGCCGCACAAAGTGAGTTGCTCAGGTTTTTGCAGGCAAATCAGTCTGTGACTTTCCAGAAACTGAAAATTTCCGGGCATACGGACGGGAATGGTTCTGCAGAATACAACCAAAAATTATCTGAGAAAAGGGCGGAAACAGTGGCGGCATTTTTGCGGGAAAATGGGGTTCAAAATCTGGAAGTAACCGTCAATGCCCGGGGAGAATCCCTGCCTGTGGCCTCGAATGATTCTGAGCTGGGCCGCCAAACCAACCGCAGGGTGGAGATTACCGCCGAACTGGCCCCTGCTGAAACTCCCGTTTCACAGGAAATCACCCACTTTTCGGGTGGAGCTACCCAGGAACCTGAGCCCGCTCCCGTCGTTTGGGTGGCTGCATTGGAAGAGGGAAATACCCTTGACCTTACCCAGACAACCGTGCTCTACAGTCCCTGGGGCATGGAAGTGAAGGTGAGTTGTGATTTTAAAAAGGCGCCCGAAGCCCGCAATTTATCCCCCACGATCCGTTTCAAGGATTATTCCAACTTTGAAGTGGCTGCTGAGGCCGGGGTAAGCACCCAAAACCACAGTTTTGGCCTTATTTCTCAGGGGGCTATTTGCATTGAGGGAGTTATGAACGGTGGAACCCTCAAAGAACTTCCCCAGGGAATGACCATAGAAGTGAGTATTCCCGCGAGTTCCTATGTGCCGGGCATGTCGCTCTGGATTGCGCAAAACCAGGAAGATGCCGGAAAATTGAACTGGACCCCTTGCAAAAGTGATTCTTTACGTTACGATGTGGAGACCAAAGCCTATATTTTCACTGTCCCCAATGCGAGAGGGTGCTACAATGTGGACAAAAAAGCAGACACCACCATGTTGGTACGGGTGACCCAGCGCATGCTCAGAGAAGGTGACCTTTTTGGGCAGTACCTGCAAAACGGGACCTTTTCCCAGGCAAGAAAATTCAAAAAACGATATTATGCGCTTCCCAAACAGATCATGGGTGAGGAAATTCGTTTGGTGGGAAATTTTCGCATCAGAGGTCGTAATTGGAAAGTGGATCGTACCCTGATTGCAGGCAGTAAAGGCAGACGAAGAATCAGGATTAATCGCAAAAATTACTACTTGCTGACCGACTGGCGAAAACTTGGGATGAAGAAGGAATTGGCGGTCTATTGAGGGTCAGACCACGGTCGGCGGACGATGGTCCACCGCATCAGCTGTGGACTATGAGCCTTCATTATTGACCGCAATTGGTTGAGTCCTTCACCTAATAATGCCCCAAAAATGTCTTTGGGGAGTTTTGAATCGTTGCTTTATTTGCAGGGGTAAATGAATAAAAAATGCACTCTTTTGCCTCCAACCAACCCGACAAAAGCAACCGTGAAAACGATGGATTACCCCGTCAATTACAGCCTCAGAACCATCCCGGAAGTCTTTTTACCAACAATCGTCCCGAAGCTGCAATACAACGCAAATACAAGGAAGCGGCAAGTCAAAGTCCGCAGGTGAAGCAGCTGAGATCTTTGCAGGCAACTGCCAACCAAAGCGCTCAGGTTCGTAAAACAGCTCAATTGCAGTCAATTGCGAATGCAAAAACGGCTCAACGGCAATCGTCAGATGCAAGGGAATTGCATACAGAAGCCGTGGCGCCAGTTCAAAGAAAAGAAAATAACACGGGCCTGCCTGACAGCCTCAAATCAGGCATGGAGGACCTTTCAGGTTACTCTCTTGACGACGTGAAAGTACATTATAACTCAGATCAACCTGCTCAGATGCAGGCCCATGCCTACGCGCAGGGCTCAGATATTCATATTGCCCCTGGCCAGGAACAACATTTGCCGCACGAAGCCTGGCATGTGGTTCAGCAAAAACAGGGAAGGGTGCAACCCACCACCCAATTTAAAGGCAAGGTGAACCTGAATGATGATGCAGGTCTTGAAAAGGAGGCAGACGTAATGGGCGCCAAGGCCCTGCAAATGAAGCCCTTTAACCCGGAAGAACACGGGACCAGGGCCCAAACACCCTCAACTGTTCAAAGATCCGTTGTGCAAAGAGCCATCGCCATTAACAATAATCCCGTTCCAAGAAGTGTGGATATTCCTTCAGAAATGAAGCAATTCCTGAATGAAAACAATTTGTTATTCGAGTTTCTGAAGTTGAATGACGACCGGGAAATTATCTATCAATTCGACAGTGATGAACATCTCCTTAACTATTTGAACGAAAAGGTCGGAAAACTGGCTCCAGGCAAGACCAAAAACCCAACCATTGTGAATGTCAGCCAACAGGAACTTGAAGAAGGTCATTCCTTTGCGCAACAGGTCAGGTTTTCAAATATTTACCAACCCAGTCCCAATCAAATTTCCCAAAATGCTCCAGGCACCCACAACATTCCCCAAAACATGATGCCGCCCCCGGGAACAGGCCACATGTGGGGGCAAGTGCCTGATTATGAACACGGCAACAAATACGTCATTTACCAAAACCAATACGATAAACCTCAGCATTCCACCCTGCCCCTGACCTACGGCGATCCCCAAAGTCCCTCCCTGATCATGAATCAGAATGGCCTCAACCTTGGCATGCATATTCAGCCGACCCGTGATAACAGATATTTCAACCACATTTCACGAAGTCAAACTACCTATGGCGGCAACCTGACCACCGAGCAAGATCGTGTGCGGGGTCACCCATACAGGTTGCTGAACACTCAGATCAGCACGGATGATCCCAAAATGAACTTTGACAACGACAAGCGCGCCTACACCAATGAAAGTGATTCAACCAAACAAAATGGAGGTATCTCAACCTGGCGCAGCAATAAGGTGGAGACTTATACTTACAAAAACCAAACCTCCTTTACCCAAATCAATAACAACCCGGTAATGTCTGGTATGGGGTGCGTTAATCCCTCTTCCATGCATTTTCGGGTAGAGCAACCCGGCGGCACGTTTGATGACATGTGCATGGACAATACGGGAACGACCGATTACCGCAATACAGATCATATTCGGCCCAATGGAGTTGCGAAGCAGGAGTATCAAAGCCAGATGGGGCGGGATGAGATTGTAAACCATCCCTACCCTGAACCTGAGATTTACCAGCATGGTCAGGACTTTGCCCCCATCGGTCGCCATAATTACCCCGGCTACATGAGCCCGCCTCCCTCACCCTTCCTGGGGCATGAGGATTATGCTCCTGTGGTTGAAGAAATGTGGATAAATAGAGATCCTGAGGTAGGATCCAGGGTTGATTTCAAAAATGGAGAAACAGGGAGGGTGACCAGAATAATTCGTCGGGACCTAATCAATAATAAAACCAAGTGTGAAGTGAAAAGGGTGTTCGAAACCAAATGGCCCAAAAACTTTAAATAGGACTTGCCTGGTCTGGTTAGGATTTCGGGTAAAATATCCCGGGGGCTGTTTGCAGAAAAAATTCCTAAATTCGAACTTTACCTGCGAAGTTATTCTAACCCAAGACCTCAAACATGAAAAAGCTCCTTTTCCTACTTTTTGCGGCTGCTTTCCTCTTTTCGGCCTGCGGCGGCCCTTCATCTTATAATTCAGGAGACGAAAATTCTGATCAAACATCTTCAGATCAGGGTGAAGTGGTCCACCATGCAAGTGAGGGCAATGCAGAGGCCCGCACCTATACCACGGACGTGAAAGTCCTGGACAAGAATACCATCCAGGTGCTGAGCGCCACCGTGAAGGACAAGGTGATCGAAGGCGCGGAGGTGATTTTTCAAAGGGGAGGCGAAACCAGCCTCAAATCCGTTTCCAATGCATCTGGTTTGGCCGCCGTGCCCGATAATTTCATGGATGACAACGGATCATTGGTGATCATCAAAAAGGAAGGTTATTCCAATCTGGTTTCCAAATGTCCCTGCCGCGGCCTGACCTACGCAATCAGCCCTCACCTCAAAAATCTGGACGGCGTGCGCGTGGTGCTCAACTGGGGTGCAAGCCCACGCGACCTGGATTTGCATGTGCGCTATAACGAAAATCACGTTTATTATTCCAACATGCGCGAATCCAATGTGAACCTGGATGTGGACGATACGGACAGCTACGGCCCTGAAACCATCACCCTGGACAAAAAGGAATACGGCACTCAGTACGCCTTTTTCGTGCACGATTACACCAATCAAAGCAACCCCGACGGTCGGTCCCTTTCCAGCAGTTCAGCCCAGGTATTTGTGTACATCGGGTCCTCGCTGATCAAGAGTTTTACTGTGCCTGTGGGCGTGAATGGCAACGTATGGAAGGTTTTTGATCTTTCTCCTGAAGGCGAAATCGTGGTGCACAACAAGATGTTCAAAACTACAGCTCCCACGGAAGATATTCTCAACGGCAATAATTACGAGGAATCTCATTTCAGCCCCGCCGCGGCCCTCAGCGACAAGGACGAGGCCAAACGCCTCAATACCCTGGGCGAAACGGCTTACCATGCAGGCAATATGGATGAGGCCATTGACCACTACCTGGCTGCGATCGACCTCTACAACGATTTTGGGCAGGCCTATAGCAATCTGGGGCTGGCCTATTACAAAAATGGCAATAAAGCTGAAGCCCTTTGGGCCAATCGCAAGGCCATTGCCCTGGCCAACGGCGCCACCGCCAATGTGACCAAAGCCAATTCCTACTACAACATCGCCAAAATCTACGAGGACGACGGCGAGTTTGAGGAAGCCTTGCGCAATTACCGCAAAGCCAACGAAAATAATCCCCGCGATGCCTACGACAAGGCAATTGCCCGGGTTCAGGAGAAAGCGGGCTGAATCTCAGGCATGAAAATACGCTTTCGCAACCGCGATTGGGACATACGCCGTTACCCGGTCACCACCAATCATACCCTGCAGCCGTGGAGTGCGGCCGATGAATTCATGCTCCATCATCTGGAGGAGCAAAAAATCGGGCCCGAAACGCCTGTTGTGATCTGTCATGACCGTTTTGGTTTTCTGGCTTGTCTCCTGAGCGGGAATAATCCTTTGCTGGTGACGGACCTGCGTTCGCAGGACAAAGCCCTGGCCAAAAATATGGCCGCCAACGGAATCAAACCAGATCTGATCAGGCAGATCGGGCCGCTGGATAGCCTGCCCGCAGGGCAGGAACTGGGGCTGATGAAGGTGCCCAAATCAATGGACCTGTTTGACTTGCTGCTTGGCAGGCTGGCAGCTTGTCTGGCTCCCCAGGGTCAGGTGATTTGCGGCTTCATGACCCGCCATTTTACCCCCGCGATGCTGGAAATCGCAGGAAAATATTTCGGGGAAGTGAAACAAAGCCTGGCCTGGAAAAAATCGCGCCTGCTCATTTTGCAAAAGCCCAAAACGGATTTGCCTGAGGTGGAGCCAGAGGTGATTACCCTGGAAAATGGAGAAGAAATGCGCCAATATCCTGGTGTATTTTCAGGGGGCAAGGTGGATGTGGCCACCCGTTTTTTTCTGGAAAATATGCAGGTGGAGGCGGGTTCTGGACCCGTTTTGGATCTGGCTTGTGGGAATGGCATTTTGGGGAAGGCCTGGCTGGAGAAGGCGCCAGAGGCGGAATTGCATTTGCTGGATGACAGCCAGCTGGCTTTGGCTTCAGCGAAGCTGAATTTTTCGGGTGGGGAGGTTCACTTTCACTGGAACGATGGTCTGGAAGAATTTCCTGACGGGTTTTTTGAGGCCGTGGTCTGCAATCCTCCCTTTCATTTGGAGCACGAAATAGACATCAGCGTGGCCCTGGGATTTTTTGGGCAGGTGGCCCGCTGCCTCGGACGAGGCGGAAATTTTCAGTTGGTGGCGAACCGCCACCTGAATTATCGCACCCATCTGGTGAAGCATTTTGGCAAGGTGGAGTTGGTGGCACAGAATGAGAAGTTTGAGGTGTTGGGTTGTCGTAACTGAGCTGGAAATGCACTTTTACGGATGAAATGCAACCCTTGGGTGGCTGCGGGTATCTTATTGCAAACCAATTAAAATACCATGAAACAGACTCTTTTATTTCTTGCCCTGGCCATTTTTATTTCGCTTACTTCCTGCAAGAAAATCGACTTGCCGGGCAAGACGCCCGACTGCGTGAAAACCCTGATCAAAAAGCACGAGGTGGTGCGGGTGGAGAAATGGGAAGTGGACGGGGAAACTTTTTATTACACGGAAGCAGATTGCTGCGACCAGTTTAATCTGCTGTATGATCTCAATTGTGCTCAGATTTGTGCTCCCACGGGCGGCTTCAGCGGCCAGGGCGACGGTCTGTGTCCTCAGTTTAATGGGACGGTGGTGAAAACAGAGATCTGGAGTCAGGATTAGGAGCGGTCAGTTTTCAGCTTTCAGCGATCAGCGATCAGTTTTCAGCGGTCAGCTTTCAGCGGTCAGCTTTCAGCATTCAGCGATAAAAAACTGTAAACCGTAAACCGTAAACCGTAAGTGCGCCAGGGATCGGAAGGGCGCCCGAGACTTTGGAGGGCGGTCGTGGCGCAGGAGGCCGCAGGCAAGCGCCAGGACGGAACCCCTGGAAGAGCCCGACCCGGAAGGGGGGCGCCCTAAACAATTTACAATGAACAATTAGCTTTCAGCGGTCAGCAATCAGCAGTCACCGATCAGCTATCAGTTTCTTTAAAACCTAAAACCTAACTCCTTTAACCTAAAACCCAATCCTGAAATCTAAAGGGAACCTCTAAAAACACAGAAGATCAAGGCGGACGCAGGTGAAGAAAGCGCAGTTTACTACTGTAAATGAGCATTTCTGAGCCAAGTTCAACGCTGAGATTCGAAGTTTTCAGAGGTTCCCTAAAATGATTATACTTGCAGTAACACACACGTTACGCTGGTATGTCTGAAAATAAATCCCAAAACCTCTTTCTTCGCCACAATCTGCCGATTTTGCTCATTTTGTTGTGTCCGCCGACGGCGATTCTGATCTGGTACACGAATGAACAACTGGGGGGATCTTTCCTGGAATTGGGGAAGAAATTCATGGATGATGGCTTTTTCAACGCTTTGTGGGACATTTGGGGGCCTGTTTTCTGGGGTTCCAAGACTGCCTGGGCTATTCTGGGGATTTTTGCGGCAGTGGAACTGGTCTTGCTGAAGGTTTTGCCTGGAAAGAAAAAGCCTGGCACCACGACGGCAGGTGGCTTTACGCCCATCTACCGCGACAATGGTTTTCTGGCTTTTCTGGCCAGTTTGCTGCTTTTTGCGGGCTGTAGCTGGGGACTGGGATGGTTTTCGCCCACCATTTTGTACGATCATTTTGGGGAATTGCTGGGCGCGCTGAACGTGTTCAGTCTGCTGCTGTGTGTGGCGCTGTACTTTAAAGGGCGCTATGCGCCTTCGGGACCCGATCACGGCATCACGGGCAACCTGATTTTTGATTATTACTGGGGTACGGAGTTGTATCCCTACATTGGCAGCCTCAATTTCAAGCATTTTATCAATTGCCGCATTGCCATGATGAGCTGGCCTCTGCTGCTGGTTTCGTTTGCGGCCCATCAGCACGAAACGTTTGGCATTACCAACGCTATGATTGTGGTGGTGGGGCTGCAAATGATCTATCTGGGCAAGTTTTATCTGTGGGAAATTGGCTATATGCGCTCCATGGATATTCAGGTGGATCGGGCGGGATTTTATATCATCTGGGGGATTATGGTCTGGCTGCCAAGTGTTTACACTGCAAATACGCACTATCTGGCTGGCTATAATACAGACATTGCCTGGCCGTGGGCTGTGCTGATCTTTGTGGTGGGCACGGTGAGCATTCTGCTCAATTATGCCGCGGACCTGCAGCGCCAGCGCTTCCGTGAGAAGGACGGCAAGGTGAAAATCTGGGGCAAGGACCCGGTCGCCATCCATGCCAGCTACATCAACGACAAGGGCGAGAAAAAGCAAAGTCTGCTGCTGGCTTCGGGCTGGTGGGGCATTGCACGCCACTTTCACTACATTCCTGAATGGCTGGGCGCGGTCTGCTGGACCCTGCCCTGTATGTTCAATCACCTGCTGCCCTGGTTTTATGTGATCTTTTTGGGCATTTTGCTGGTGCATCGTTCTGTGCGCGACGAGGAGCGCTGCAGCCTGAAATACGGCAAATTCTGGGACGATTATAAGAAAAGGGTTCCGTATAAGATTTTGCCGGGGGTGTTTTAAACGGTTTACGGTTCTTCACTGGATAGGGCCGGGTTAAAACCCACCCCTACGGAATTTCCCTGAAGCGTGTGCCAGGCTTTGTATCGTTTTGTTGGGGGAGGATGCATTGCATCCCATTTGGGGGCTGAAGCCCCCAGGCGTTGAATTTTGTTACGTTTTTTATCTCAACACTAATCTTTGATCTCTGAAATCTAAAAATCTAACGTCTAAAAATCTAACATCTCCCTAAGAGAGATTTTTTTTTGCCTTGAATCAATTGGTTCTGGCTGCGATCTTGAGGCATGCGAAAATCCTTTCTTCGCCTGTTTTTCCTGAGCTTGCTTTTGGCTGCTGGTGCATTTGTGAATGCGCAGACAGTTGGCTTTTTCGTGAAGCCGGGCATGCATTGGGGCTGGCGCTTCCTGCATGCTGACTTGTGGGACATTGAAGGAATTGGGCCCTGGGAGCGGTATTATCAGTATAATTTCAGCGGTTTTGGGGTGGAAGCGGGATTTTTCATCAATCAGTGGGCGATCAAGCCAGGTCTGAGCTACCAATACCAGCAGGTGAGCCGCATTTATGAAAGTGCCATTCCTTACCCTACGGGTCAGTTTGGGGATATCCACTCCGTGGTTTTTTCCCTGCGGCAACCCGTTTTTACGGGAGGAAAATTCATGGGACAGGAGGTGAATCCCGAGTTTGGCATCATCGCCCCTGTTTTCAAGTTTGCGATCAACAAGATCAGCACCTACCCGGGCGCTGACGGCTCTTATGGCTTTGAATTGCATTTTTATCCCGTGCAAACCCGGGGAAATCTGGTCTCATTTTTCGGCGGAGTTACCTACTATTTCCCCTTCAATCTGGACACAGGCGGCGAATACATTGCCAGCAAAGCGGTCTATGCCAATCGCATGACCCAGGTGAACCTGGGTCTTGCCTGGTGGTACCTTCCCGTGGAACGGGATTGATGATTTGCGGGGAGGTCAGGAATCGAGCAAAACTTCCCGCAGAGGGCGACCCGAAAGGCGGGCGTTGAGCCAAAGCAGGGTTTCTGCGTAGCCAAAAAATTTCGCTTTAGGGGTTTTTTCCAGTAGTTTGAGCAGTTTCTCTTTAAAATTCTGCATGATTTCAAGTTGCTGGCTTTTGTTTTCTGAGGCCAATAATTTTTTCAGGTGGGAAATGATCAACAATTCGAACGGAAAACGTTGGCGTCCCCTTTTGATTCGTTTGTAGGTGGCTTCCAGGCCCGATTCGAGTAACCTCAACTCCTGCCGCTCCCAGGCAATAATCAGGGAAAGGAGGCGGGAAAAGCCCATGATATCCTTTCTTACCCGGGGAAATTCATGGTCCTGCACCCACTGGTTCCATTTCCACGACAGATCAAAGCGCTCCTGGACAAAATAGAGCATGGCGATGTTGAACAGCAGGGCAATCTGACGGGCAGGATTGATGTAACTCCTGTATTTTTCAAAGCCGTTTTCAATGTCAACCACCAGTTGGGGGGCGTAGGTAAATTCTCCCGTATTCATCACAAATAGCAGCCTGAGAAACCACCCATTTGAGGCAATTTCGGCTTCTTCTTCCAGATTTTGGC
The DNA here is from genome assembly GCA_020635905.1 of Bacteroidia bacterium. Classification (GTDB taxonomy): domain Bacteria; phylum Bacteroidota; class Bacteroidia; order J057; family JADKCL01; genus JACJYV01. The sequence continues at coordinate 1,147,194 of JACJYV010000001.1, read as the reverse complement.
CCTTTAGTGCCCCCAGTTTGGCCAGGGTGGGGGGGAAGACCCCATAATTTCCTGTGCCGTGGGCCAGATTGAGGTAATTATTGAGCATGTGCACATAATTGCGCTGATGGGCTTTCAACATGGCTGGATTTTCCTCGAAATGGGTGAGCAGCCTGCCGTAGCAGTCAAAAGCACGGGCGTAATCGCCCGTGATCTGGTGATAGAGAGCCTGTCCAAACAACTGGCTGTAGCGTGGCAAAAAGTAGCCCTGAGCAGGCAAATCTTCCAGAAATACCTCAGGAAGGGTGTTTTCGCCCAGCCGGGCCCAGTCGAGGGCCTGCTCGCGGGCCATGATGTTCAGATTTTGGCGGGCCGCATCGATCCTGGTCTTGGTATTCAGGTAGTGGAGGGCCTGACCCATTCGTTGTTCCAGCTGCCGAATGGCAGACACATATCCCTTTTGCTGCTCCTTGATCAGCACCATGCGCTCAAATTCGAGAATTTCGAGCATTTGTTGGTTTAGCTCGAGGGTTTCTGCCAATTGCCTGGCCTTCTCGAGTTGTCGGGCGCTTTGCCGGGAGATTCCCCGCCGCCATAGCATTTTGGCGGCAAATAAGTGGTCCTCCACCTGGAGGACGGGGTCGTTTTTCTGGTGAAAATTGCGCAAGGATTGCAATAATTGCTCCATCAGGTGACCTTGCGTCCAGGAAAGGTAGCGGCTGAAGCCCAATTCCCCGGCCCTGAGTTGCAAAATTTTCCCGTCAAACTCCTCCATTTCGTTCAGGAGATCAAAGAGCAAAAGATAATTTTTCCCTTCCCCACTTTGCTTTCCCTGCGCCTGCAGCTTGAAAAATCGCTTTTCAGCGGCTGACATGGAGCGAATCAGTAAAAAAATTTCAGGAGAATTGATCATTGGGTATCCAAAAAATGAGGTATAATTTTGATTAAAATAAATAAAATATGATTTAAAAACATTGAAAATAAATCTTTGAATGAAAATTTGGGAATCAAAATGAAAGAAATAAATGTCTTTGTTCAGCCGCTTCAGATTGAGCAAATTGCCTGAGTAATTCAATTATTCACCTAAACTAAAAACAAATGCTAAACTCAATTAATCAATGGCCAACTTCAAACCATTTCCTTGTATTTGGAAATGACAGTCTGGTGATCAAAGATTCTGACGGAGATGTGGAGACATTTCCCATTCCTACTTCGCCCGGGTCAACTCAGGTGGTGCAAATCTCCATCGTTGAGGACAATGATGGGGTGGAAAATTTCGCGGTGAATTGTATTCAATTCCCGGTCACAGATAATGGGATTATGGAATCATCCATTAATCTGGGAATGGGAGGGACCCTGATATTTGGGACACAGATGGGAGTGGACAATAAAATCGCCAAAGCAAGGTTTCCCAGTTCCCGTCTGAAGGAGGCTGAATTTGAGCTGGGCCTGAATCACAGCCTTTTTCTGCGATTCAATGCAAGCACCAATGTGATCCTGATTGGTTCAGAGGCATACAGCTTTGAATTTATTCCAGTTAATTAACCTTAAACCCTCAAAATCATGAACTTTCCTGTTGAAAATTACCATTTAATCCTTAGCGAAGATTTCAATACCCTTTCCGCAATTGGCAACCTTACGGGTGACATTGCTGAGTTTTGCCTCAAAAACAATCCCCATGAAGTGAAGATCCAAAATGGATTCTATATCATCAACCCTGTGACGGAATTGCCCCCGGGCCTGAAGGAATCCTGTTTCTCAAATCCTGGTAATGTGGACTCATTTTCCCTGGATACCAGGGTTTACAAGGGCGGTATTGGGGTCATGGATATCCGGGGCGAAAAGGGTGAGGCGAAACAAAGAATGGCCCTGCAAAGCAGGTTTGGCCTGGGCCCCATCCCCGTTTACTTCAATTATGAGTCGAGCCAAAGTTATTTTATAGTCCTGACTCCCTATTTCAAAATCACCAAATCCTCGCTCTGAAAATGACTTCCCTGAATACCTCTTTCCTGCCTGCCCTGAATGCGAAAATGCAACTTGAATTGCCAAAACAGGCGCTTCCTGTTGACCTTCAAAACCTCACTCCCTGCCTGCTTTCCCTCGAAGAGGGGAACTGGAAACTGGATTCTAAAGATGAAATGCATTTTCAGGACTGGCATAAATTGGAAATTGAAGTAGATGCATACGATCAGGTTGGATTTTCGCCAGATGCGCTCAGGATTTTCAAAATGAGATGGCAGGTGGGAGAGGAAAACCCGTACCAAAGCGCAAAGCTTAAGGTAAATCTTAAGGAAACAAAAATTGGTTTGAGGCTGGTGGATTACAAAACAGAGAGAATTTTGGAAGTGATTTTGCCACATGAACCTTCATTTTACCTTGAATCCACGGATTTGTACGACCCGTTTTTCTCAGAATCTGTGCAGAAGAAAGCCGCTGAAAGGAAGTTTCCCCTCGACATTGGTCTGGATTGGAGCCCTGTAATGGATAACGGTCATTCCAAAAGGAAGTATTTGATCCTGTGGCCTGATCGGGAGAGTTCTGATGGAACCAATGAAATCGTACTTTCCTTCTTGCGCAACCTGCCATCTGGTTCCCAGGTGCAACTGTTGGTAAAAGAATACATCTCAATTGATAAGCTGAAAGAATTGCTCAAGCGCCAGAAAATTGATCCTAAAAGTTACGAAATCAAGCGAATTAACCCTGATTTCAATGCGTTTTGGCTGAGAGATTATTGCATACCTGTGCTCAGTCCGGGCCGCAAAAGTAATGAATCCAGATTTCCAGCGATTGGATTTCTCTACAAGGAAGGTCGGGAATCACATTGCAGGGGATATAATCAGGCTGTGAATGGTCGGTCAGACCTCACCAACGGTGCAGTACTTGGCAACCTGTCTCTGGACGGCGGCAATATGTGGGTGGGAGATAGAATCCTGTTTGTGGGCAAAAACAGCGCTCCCACTGCAGATAAGGCAGAAGCCATTCGGAAAATATTTCAGGTGGATGAAGTTGTGGTGGTAGGCACAGAGCGTCTTATTTCTAAGGAAACTCTCAATCATTCTGGCTTCCCTGCTCCTTTAAGCTACCTGACGACCGGACCCAGGTATCAACCTTTGGTGCATCTGGACCTGTTTTTCAGTTATCTGGGGATTCATCAGGGCAAGCATCTCATCGCACTGGCAGAGTATAAACCAGAATATGAGATCATTCAACCTGGATTGCCAGGGGATTCCCAGGAGAAGAAGAAGGCCCGCAGAAATATTGGCAAAGTGCTGGATGCAATTGGGTTGCAACTTGGAGGCAGGGCTGATTTCAAAGTATTTCGGGTCCCTTTTTGCTGGCTGATTTATAATAGGGGGGGCAGTCACTGGGCAACTTATAATAATCTATTGGCAGATCTGAACCCAAAAACGAATGAGAAAAGGCTTTTGCTCCCCTTTTATTCTCACCCAAATACGGAAATGAACCACCTGTTAAGCCATTTTAACGGAAAAACCGCCGACATTTTCATTGAAAATACTGGGGCAGAAATAGTTCCTATCGGAAATGCCCTACTCGTTGCCAGAGATCGCGGTGCCATCCGTTGCCTGACCAGCCTCTGGTACAGCAATCAATAAAAAGCCCGGGCCTTAACGCCTGAACGCAAAAAATCCCTTTTAAAAACCCCGTCTTCGACGGGGAGGGGAGAACCTTGTCCTGAATTTTATCAAAATCAATTTTTTTCACCTTTAAACATTAAAATTATGTCTGATTCATCAAAAACCATCAACAGAACTCCTGAAGCTATCGCACCTGCTGCCATTGACAAGCTTCACGGGAAACAGATTTCAGTAACCCAAATCAAGCCTGACACCCCTTACTACCTCATGCGCCAGCGCAATAATGATTACCTCAGCGCTGCCAATAAGGGAGTAGGAAATGCCCAAAATGCCTACTATGGCCGTACCCATGAGGTGGATGTGATGAAAATCTACTTTTCTGCCAATCCCGTGGAGGAGGATGCCAAAATGTACATCCTTGTGGATGACAACAAAAAGTACCTCAAGCCCTACAACAATTCCCTGGATTGGTCATGGTGTGAATTTGCGGTGGAAGACCACAATCCTGAGGTGAAGCCATTGCAGCTGAGGGCATTTGAAATGGGAGAAGGTTCCTTTGTATTTCGTCACCGAAACCTGAATGAGCCCATGTTTATCAAATCCCGTCATTCATGGGGTTGGGACTATGTCACCATCGCCAATGGGGCTGATGGTGCCGTTATGTTCACCGTGCACGAAGCCTGATAAGGTAAATTCCCCCCATTCAACCTGTATCGCAGCCCGGCTGTGGTACGGGTTTTTGTGTTTAAAAATTCTAAATTGCGCCCATGAAAATTATCTTCATGGGCACCCCCGAATTTGCTGTCGCCTCCCTCCGCATCCTGGTGGATGCGGGTTATGAGGTGGTCGGGGTGGTCACCGCGCCCGACCGTCCTGCCGGACGGGGTCGCCAACTCACGCCTTCGGCGGTGAAGGAATTTGCCCTGGAACGGGGCCTGCGGGTTTTGCAACCCGAAAAGCTCAAAGACCCGGCCTGGTTGGCCGAACTGGAATCTCTGCAGCCAGATCTGGCCGTGGTGGTGGCTTTTCGCATGCTGCCCAAAGTGGTGTGGAGTGTACCCAAAATGGGCACTTTCAACCTGCATGCCTCCCTTTTGCCCGATTACCGCGGCGCCGCCCCCATCAACTGGGCCCTGATCAACGGGGAGAAAGAGACGGGAGTCACCACTTTTTTCATCGACCAGCAGATCGACACAGGCGATTTGTTGTTTCAAAAGAAGGTGAATATTCCAGCCAAATGGAGCGTGGGTGATCTGCACCATGAATTGATGGACGAGGGGGCCAAACTGGTGCTCAAAACGGTGAAAGCCATCGAAGCGGGAACCGCGGAGCGCAAGCCGCAAAATCCTGAAGCATTTCTCCATCCTGCGCCCAAAATATTCAAAGACGATTGCCGCATCGACTGGAACCAGCCTGTGGAAAAGATCTATAATTTTATCCGCGGACTTTCGCCCTATCCCTGCGCCTGGACCACCCTCAACGGCAAAGTTCTGAAAATTCAGAAAAGCAGCCTGAGCCCGGGCAACCCCACCCGTCCGGGTACCGTAAAGTTCGACGGGCATCACCTGCTGGAAATTGCCGGCAATGACGGCTGGCTGCAAATTCTTAAATTGCAACTGGAAGGCAAAAAGCCCATGGAAGCAGGAGAATTCCTGCGGGGCTACAAAGAGAAGCTGGAAACGGTAAAATAGATGACGAATTTCAGAAGCAATCACTATCCCAAGTCCGGAAATCCGCTGGTGGTGACCCAGGAATATGCCCTGCGTTATTACATCATTTTTTCCTCCGTGGTGGTGATAGGCGTGCTGATCAAAATGTATTATGGACAGCCTATTTTCTGGTTTGGCATCATTGGCATCACCCTGGCGCTTGTTTTGGGAAATTTCTGGGCCTCCGTCCAGCTCAACAAACGCATAGCTGAGGTTTTGATCGTAGGAGATTCATTTTCAATGATTTCCGTGCATGAGATCGTAAATCGCAAGCCTAATCGCTCCTTTCCCCTGCGCCTGGCCAATCCCAGCCGCACCGCCAATGAAATTCACCTCCACTTTGGCGATCAGATTATGGTCCTTAAAAAAGAGGATTGGGAAGACTTCGAACTCATCTGGAGCTGGTTCCAGAATCCCACTGACGTGAGTTATACTATTGTTTGATTTTGCTATCTTTGTGGCCAGTTTACTCCCGATAGCTATCGGGAGTACAGTTTACGGTTTACAGTTTACGGTTTATTGTAAAGATTAAACTACAGTGTATTCTCTAATCAACTAACATCTAAACTTTTTCATCTGACCTCTAACATCTAAACTCTAACATCTCAAAGTCTAACATCTAATCTCTAACATCTCAAAGTCTAACATCTCATAAATGCAGTTATTATCAGGAAAATCAGCTCTCGTAACTGGTGCAACCCGCGGAATAGGACGGGGAATTGCCCTTGAATTCGCCAAAAATGGCGCCAATGTTGCATTTACCTATCGTTCCTCAGGAGAAGCGGCTGACAGCCTGACCCGCGAAATTGAGGCGCTGGGCGTGAAAGCCCTCGGCATCCAGTCAGATGCAGGCAGCATGGAAAGCACGGAAGCCGTGATCAATGCCATGGTGGCCGCCTTTGGCGCCATTGATATCATCGTCAATAATGCAGGCATTACCAAAGACAACCTGCTCATGCGCATGAGCGAAGAGCAGTTCAATGAGGTGATTCAGACCAACCTGAACTCCGTTTTCAATACCACCAAAGCCTCCATGCGCCAGTTGCTCAAGCAACGCAGCGGCAGCTACATCAACATCAGTTCTGTGGTGGGATTGACGGGCAACGCCGGCCAGGCCAATTATGCGGCCTCAAAAGCAGGCATGATCGGGTTTACCAAATCCGTAGCCAAAGAGCTGGCTTCCCGCGGAATTCGTGCCAATGTGGTTTGCCCGGGTTTTATTGCCACGGAAATGACTGAGGCCGTGGCCGAAGAAGAAGTGAAAAAATGGCTGGAAAATGTTCCCCTGAAGCGCCCTGGCACGCCAAAAGACGTGGCAGATTTGTGCGTTTTCCTGGGATCTGACCTTTCCACTTACATTACAGGACAGGTGATCAACGTGGATGGCGGAATGGTAATGTGATTTCCCGGCAAAACCTCGCTCCCTTTGCAATAAAAAACCGCCTTTGCAGGTTAAAGATACGTTAATCCAAAATACTCCCCGATTGAATGCAGGAACTGGACTTTAATTACTCTCCGTGGTTTATATTATTGATCGCTGTTCTGGCAGCCGCCATTTCCTGGTTCATGTACCGTGCAACCAAAGACCTGCTTCCTGCGGGCTGGCGGTGGTTTCTGGCTGGTTTTCGCTGGCTGGTGCTGACCATTTTGGGGATACTTTTGCTCGAACCTCTGCTCAATTCTATTTCTGAAATCAAGTATCCGCCCATTGTGGCCGTGGTGCAGGACAATTCGGAATCCATTTCCATTCAAAAGGACTCTGCATTCGTGCGCAAGGAATATCCTCAGCTGCTGAATCAGTTTTTGGGGAATTTTGAACAGGAAAAATACATTACCCAGCTTTTTACCTTCTCTGACCATCTCAAATCCGAGTCCAGCCTCGACTCCCTGAAATTTGACCGCACAGGCACCAATATTTCGGGGGCGTTGGATGAATTGAAAAAGCTGTACACCAACCAGAATCTGGGCGCAGTGGTGCTGGTTTCGGACGGAATTGCCACCTCAGGGGTCAATCCATTGTATGAAGTAGATGACTGGAGTATCCCCGTTTATACCGTTTTGCTGGGCGATACGACCGAGCAAAAGGATGTGCGCATTACAGAGGTGCTGTTCAATGACATTGCCTATCTGGACAAGGAAACTCCGATCAAAGTCAAAATCAGGGCTGAGGGGTACGACGGCAAAAAGCTGACCATCAAGCTCGATCACAAAGGCAAAACCCTGGATACGCGGGAGGTTACCCTGGGACAGGGTCAGACATCAGCAGAAGTTGATTTTTCCGTCACCCCCAAAGAGGTGGGATTGCAGCAGTTTGGCATTCATGTTACCGAATTTCCAGATGAGATTACCCGCCGCAACAACCACAAGCTGATTTTTATCAATGTGCTGGAAACCAGGGTGAAAGTGGCCATTTTTGCGGGTTCACCCCACCCGGATCTGGGCGCGTTGCGCCAGGCATTTGCCCGCGACGACCGCTACGAGGTCTTTGAATTTGCCCACAAAGACCGCACTTCCTTTTACGAATCTCCAGACAAGTACAATTTCCCCGATTTTGACCTCGCCATCCTCCACAATTTCCCCTATTCACCCAAGGATGCACCCATTCTGGAAAAATTGCTCAAGGAAGTCAAGGATCGCAACCTGCCCCTGATGAACTTCATGGGCATTTTTACCGACCTGAAAACGGCTCAGCCCTTGTACGAGTACATTGGCGTGTCGCCCACCGTGCAAACGGATGGCTTTGAGGAGGCCCAGATCAATTTCACCATGGATTACATGGAGCATTCCAGTTTCACTTTCGACCGCGAATGGCTTCGCCTGATGAATAATGCCCCGCCTTTGCTGCGCAACCGTTCAGACTGGAAAGCCAAAGGCGACGCTGAGGTGTATGGACGGGCCACGATTCGCAATATCCAGCTGGATTATCCCCTTTTTGTAGTTCAGCAGCACCTGGGTCGCAAGAATATCACCCTGGTGGGAGAGAATTTCTGGCGCATGCGCAGCCATGTTTTTGTGGAAAATGGCGATTTTGATGCCTTTGATCAATGGGTTCATAACCTGGTGCAATGGCTGGTGGTACGGGAGGATAAACGCAAATTCAAAGTGGCGCCATCCAAACAGCTTTTTACTGGAAATGAGCTGATTACCTTCAAAGGTCAGGTCTATGACGACAGCTATAATCCTGTTAAAGGGGCAGAAATCAAACTGAAAGTGACCGACCCGGGAGGCAAGGAGAATGTCTATTACCTGAGCGAATCGGGTGAGGCTCGTTATTATCTGGAAATGAGCAACCTCGAAGAGGGAACTTATTCCTACCAGGCCGAAGGCAAGCGGGGAGAGGTGAAACTGGGCACGGATCAGGGCCAGTTTTCGGTTGGGAAATCGAACGTAGAGCATTTTCGCCTGCGGGCCGACGATGGCCTTTTGCAACAAATGGCGCTCCGCACGGACGCCAAATATACCCTGGCCCGGGATCTGCCGGGTCTGGCCAGCCAGATCAAGGCTTTGGGGCACCTGAAAACCGTTTCAGAAGAGAAAAAATCCCGCATGGGACTGCATGAACTGGTCTGGATTTTTGGCTTAATTGTGCTGCTTCTTACAGTGGAGTGGGTGGTTAGAAAAGTTTTTTCCCTGGTCTGAAAAAATTGCCGCTTGTTAGCTTTTCTGTCCGGGTTGCGTCGGGAATGGGATTTTTATGCACTTTTTCAAACAGAATCCTGGCTCAGGGCTTTTGCAGAGGAATTGGGCGAAGCTGGCCTGGAAATTACAGAATGTAAGGAAATTGGGCTTTCTGAATGACGAAAAACACCTTAAACGAGCCATTCAGTGCGAATTTGATACAAATCAGGCCTGGAAATTTTCAGATGGGGACGGATTCTGAGCGGTTGGTGTATAACCTATAACATCGGGCAGGCTGCCAGCGTAAATAGACTATACAACCAAACATCAAAATTATGAACTCATCAGACAATCATTCCAACCTGCTCGTGACCGAACAAGGACTGCTTATTTTCCTGGGAGCCGGAGATTTTACCGTGACCGGAATCAAGGAATTTGGTGAAGAGCTCTACTTTACCCTGAAGAAATAAGCTTCCGCTTCTAAGATATTTTCTGCCATGATTTTCAAACCTTAAGGCTGACCAACCAACTGACCAACAGACCTTTTCCTTCAAACAAACCCAAAGGCGAATTCGCTGACTAATTCAAGCAAACAGATTTTACCCGGTTCCGTAACATGCGGGGCCGGGTTTTTTACTGGGTGAAGGTTACTGGACCTGCTTTTTCAGCAGGGAAATGATCTCGTTTTGCAGCCTGACTTCGTTCAGAGCAATTTCATTATCTTTTTGACAGATTATCAGACTTTTCTCGTACTCAGCAATCTGAGCCCTTAATTCGGCATACTCTCCTTTGGGTTCAGAGATGATGTCCTGTGAAGTCAATTCCATTACATAATGCCGGAAAAAGTCGTAATCCAGGGCCACAGAGATGTTGTACAGGAGTTCTGTGTCAATGGATTTACGATTCAGAATGTCATTAATATTCTGTCTGGCTTTGTTAATTCTACGCGCAAGCTCGCTTTTGGTCATTCCCTTATGACTTAAGCGCTCTTCAATCAACTTTCCGATGTGTAAAGGCATAGTTCAAATCTCGTTATTTTATCCCAACGCTATTTACTACATGGTAAGATATTTTTGGTTAAAAACTTAAAAATATTTTTAGTTGAAATCTGAAAAAGTATTACATTTGTATGATCCAGGGAAACAAAGCGACAAATGAAATTAAAGACAACTACAATTTCATTTGGAGTCTCATCTTAACGGGTGGGACCGAAAAGTTTTTAAATACATTTTCGACATCAACCCGGGGAGTACGGGCCCGGGGAGTAAACCGCTTTGCAAATGCATTTCAGGCTATCTCTCCTGTTGCTCTCCAAAAATCCGCATGAATCCAGGGTCGAGCACTACCATTTTTCCCGCCTCTCGCAGGCCAGGCAGGCTTATACCCGCCAGATTTTGCAATGTTCACGCAATCGCAACCTCCTCGCATGGCGCGTTTGCCTTAATCACACCCACAATTCAAAATGGGAGTTTCCCATCTATTTTGATGAGGAAAACCAAAAATGGTTGCCGCCAATGCCCTGAAGGAGCTGGGTGAAATTGCGCTGAACTATGTAATCGAAAATCATTTTTTCGACAGTTTCGCAATGCCTGTGGTCGTATATTGGTCTCAGCATGTAATTCGTTTTATTCCTGCACCCATGAACCACAGACTGCCCCTCATCCTGATCATGCTGCTGCTACTTGCGAGCGGAGCCTTTGCCCAGACTTTCAGAATTCAGGGTAAAATCATTGATGCCCAGACCCGTGAACCCCTTCCCAATGCAAAAGTGCGGGTTTTGGGAGCGCAAAAAGCTGTTTTGAGTGAGCAGGATGGGATGTTTTACCTCGAATCTCCCGTTCAGTATCCGCGCCTGCGCATCACTTATGTGGGTTATACCACGCTGGAATACCAGGCCAAAGAGGGCGATCCCACCTCTCTCCTCATTCCCCTCAGTCAATCTGAAATTGATCTGGAAGATGTGGTCATCACAGGAGAAAAAATCGAGCAGGTTTATCCTGACCCCCTGATTCACATCCATAATTATGAGTTTTCGGGCGAAAACCTGGTTTTATTGATTCAGGAACCTGGCAGCAATCAGCATAAGCTCATTCTTTACAACCAGGAAGATTCCATTCTGGACGTAGCCTACGGCGTGGAACCCATTTCGGGGCTGTTTCGCGATTGTTTTGGCAAAGTTCACCTGCTTTCCAAAAATTATGCCTGCCAGTTGCTGGAATCGCCCAATCAGCTGAGGTTTGCCTGCGACTCGCTGGAGGAATTTGAGCGGGTGGTGCGGCCTGTTTTGGGTGCTATTGGCAGTACTTTATTTTACGGGCAGGCCCTGAATGATTTTGAATCCGTTTTTTATTCTGTCACCGCCGACCGCAAAGGCTCTTCCCTGGTGTATACCACCCGCGACCGCGAAAAAATACGCCGCGTGGAGGATGATCGCCTGATGGCTTCCAAGAATGTCCCTCTGTATGGCTGGATGGGAGATGCCATGCGTGAGTCAAGCGAAGCCAATGCCTACGAGCAATACATGAAAAAGATTGGCAATGCGCCCATCATTGTTCCTCTGAAGGTGGTGGGCAACGAGGCCGTGATTTTCGACCACGCCAACGACAAACTGGTCCGTTTCAATATGCTGGGCGACTCTTTGGACGAAGCCCCCATTTCTTATCACAAGGAGCGTTTTTGGCAGAAAAAGCTGGTGGTGGACGAACTGAGAAGGGAAGTTTACACGGTCTTTTTGAAGAACGGAAAGTCCATTTTGAAGGAAATTGACCTGGAGACGGGCGAAATCAGCGGGGAATGGACCATTCCCATGCAATTTGTGCAGAATATCCGCATTCGTGGGGGTTACGCCTGGTTTATTTACAAAGACAGCGTTTATGACGATATCCGTCGGCTGTTTCGCATGCAGTTGAAATAGCCCAAGATTTTTCTTTTGAATCATTCATATTTCTGCAATTTCAATTCATTTTTGCCCGTCTGAAATTTTCCTGAAATAAGATGTCCAAACATTATTTCAAAAGACCATTTGATGGAGGGGATTGCCAAAAGGACTTATTTCTGCTTTCCGGGCCTGATTCTGCCCATGATGTCCCCCTCTTTGTCCCCCATGCAAATTAGAAATCCCGCCTTTTTTCTCCGAAATTTAGGACAATCAATCAATGTCCAATTAAAAAGGTTTAGTATGAATGTTATTCCCTTTGTGCCTGTCAAGGAACTTGCTTACGATCCCGCTCTTCCGCTGGAGGAAGTTTTAAGTCAGGTTGCAGACGTTACCACGGTTCGGGCGAAGGCAAAAAACAGCTTTATTTATTTTCAGGGTGAGCATGCAGATTGTCTGTTTTATCTCACCCGCGGTCGCGTAAAAATTACCAACTACTCCAATGATGGGCGTGGAATCATCAAGGAAATTCTGATGGAGGGTTCAATTTTTGGAGAAGGGGCTCTGACGGGCGAAAAGTCGCGCCGTGATTTTGCGGTTGCCATGGACGATGAAGTTTCTTTTGTGATGCTCAAAATTGATGAGGTGCAGGAACTGATGCGCTTTCATCCTGCTTTTGGGCTCAAAATCGCCGAAAGACTGAGTCTCAGGGTGGCATCTCTGGAAGACAGGATTGAGTCCTTGTTATTCAAAAAATCCCGTACCCGCATTCAGGAATATCTGGTGAAACTGGCCCGCCAGCAAAACAAAAGGGTGGGAGAGGAGTACCTCGTTACCCCTTTTCTGACCCATCAGGAAATCGCCCGCATGACTGATACTTCCCGCCAAACAGTTACTGCGGTCCTGAATGACCTCAAAAAACGCAATCTGGTGTGGTTTGACCGCAGACGACTTCTGATCAGGGATCTGGAGTCGCTTGAGTGTCACTCCGAATAATATTTTGATAAAATAGTGATCAAGAGCCTTCCCTGAAGGCTCTTTTTTTATGCGGAATAATTTGGAAAATGCTCATTCAGAATAGATTCCACCATTTCGCGGGTCAGGGGTTTGGTGTAATAGCCCGTCAGATTTGTGTAGGTGGAGGCCTTGGTACGGTCGGCCTGGTGGTTGGAGGAGGTGAGCATCATGACCGGGCAGGAGAGACTTTCCTTGTCAGGTAAATTATTGCATTTGTCCAGAAATTCAAAGCCGTTCATGATGGGCATATTCATATCCAGAAAAACCAGATCCACCTTTTCCCGCAGGTCTGGATTGCTGAGAATGGCCAGGGCTTCTTCCCCGTTCATGGCTTCCATGATATCATTGGCCACATGAATACCCTCCAGAATGTATTTGTGGAAGAAATTGGTGGTCTCGTCGTCATCCACGAGCAAAATGGTATCAAGCTTTTTCATGGATCAGAATGTTTTTAAACCATATTTTGAATTTTGTGCCTTCATTCAGCCTGCTTTGCACTTCAATCCGGCCCCCGTTTTCATCCATTATTTTTTTCAGGATAAATAATCCTACTCCTGAGCCCTCAATGTGGTTGTGAAAGCGGGTGAACATGCCAAAAAGTTTGTCCCCGTATTTTTCCAGATCCATGCCCAATCCGTTGTCTGCTACGGTGATACATGCCTCATCTCCAATCGTTTCCGCAGTAATTTGAATTACGGGCGGCCGGTCTGGGTGGTGGTACTTTACGGAATTACTGACCAGATTTTGCAGAATGGAAAACATGTTTTCGCGGGGAAAATGTACGATTTGCAGGCGGGAAAAATCGGCATTAATCTCTGCGTGGGTTTCTTCAATGCGGGAAAGAATAGAGGATTTTACTTCAGTCAGCAACTCGGGGAGGAGAATTTCCACTGGATTTTCGTTGACCAGATACTTGGTGCGGGTCATGCTGAGCAAATCCTGGATGCGATCCAGCAGCACCTGGGCCGATTTTTCAAGATGGCCCGTTATTTTGACCACCATGGGATTTTCGTTGCCAATGAAATTTTTGAGCATACCCGACATGTTTTGGATATTGTGGGCAGGCGATTTGAGATCGTGGGTCACGCGGTAAACGAAAGTCTCCATCAATTCGTTTTTGTGCGCAAGCTCCCTGTTTTTTTCCACCAGTTCCTCAGTCGACAGTTCCACCGTCCTTTCGGTCAGCTTGATTTCTGACTCGTAATGCAGGTAAGAGCGGTTGACCGCATCCAAAAATTCAGCCAAACCTTCCATATCCTCGTGTTTGGAAAGGTATTTTCGAATCTGGCGATTCAGCAATCTGCTGTATTCCTGTTTCATTTTTCCGAAAGTGTGGTGATGGTCATCGTTTGGTTGTGCAGCTGGCAGTTTGAAATTTTTCCGCCCGGGGAAATTTCTCCGTAAGAGTAAAATCCGGCCATAGCGGGTTCTTCTCCCAACACTTCACGCACTTCTTCTACCTCGTCCTCAATTTGTTCTCCCAGCAGCAGTTTTCTGCCCACGCAACTGACCAGCAGCGCAAATTCTGGCTCAGAATCCTGAAACGGAACGATGCTTTGGCCGGCGGCCTCAACCGCTCCGTCCACCAGGCGGGTGAAATTGACCTTCATGAGCTGGGTGGTGCTGCCCTGGGGAATATCTCCTGCAAAAATCAGGGCTCCTTCCTCCTCGTCGATGCCCACAATGGTGCGCACCAGGTCCATTCCATTCTCTCCACCCTTGATATTCAGGGGGAAGCGCAGGCCAGATCCTGGGAGTTCGGCAGCTTGCGGACCCAGGTATTTTTTATAGAGTTCAAGTGCAGGCTGATCGTCCAGTTTGTAGAGAATATTTCCTTCCGAATGGGTTACCAGGCGTTCTGGCCCAAAGGTGTCCCATCCCCCCATGGATCCATAGCCAACTTTCAAATCCTGTCCGTAGAAGGAAATGGCCACTATATTGTCCTCTTCAGGGATCTCGTTCAGTCCCACCAGGGTGCTTTCAAAGCGATCACCATCACCTGCCAGGCCACCCGTTATAGGTACTCCGTTGCCTACTTCATTCAGGCCCCGCACCAACTCACTTCCGTTCACATTTTTGCCGTCGGAAATGACAATCATAAGTTTCAAATCGGGCTTTTGCAGGCTTTGGCCAAGCATTTTTCCAGCTTCATACCTGTTTTCTACCTCGTTAAGGTTGATTTTAGCCGCATCCACTCTCGTTTTTTCAAATTCCAGTGCGGTCAGGGAAATGGATTCGTCCAGGACCTGGGTATTGAAGATTTCACCTGAGGTGGTACAACTCACCAAAAGTGCCCCGGGATATCTTTTTTGGATGGAATTCCAGCTTTTTGGGTTTTTGAGGGCAGTTTTTCCACCAAATGCCAATACAAGCTGAGGTTTGATGACTGAAACAGAGTCCATGTCAACTGACCAGCCTGCAGCCTCCTGCCAAATAATTTGCTCGATCTTCATCTCGCGTTAGTTGGTAAAAAATTGAACTTATAAAATGTAAGAAAATCTGTTGGAGATGGTTACAAACACAATAGCAAAATACAAAATTATGCCTAATAGAATCTGGAAATTTTCAAAATCCAGGGTTGTAGCGGCCATTAACCAGCTAAGGTGTGATCAGGGAATGGTTTAGTACACTTTTCAGGGATTTTCCTTTGAGCAGGGTTTCTTCAAATTCTTTTTCTGCCTCTGAGCCCCACGTAATGGCTCCTCCCACATGATAAGACATTTTTTTCAGGGCAGAATGATACACCAGGCTCCTGATCACCACATTCAAATCAAAATTTCCTTGCGGGTCGAAATATCCAATTGAACCTGAGTACATTCCGCGTGAGGATGGTTCGTATTGCTCGATCAATTGCATGGCCCTGACTTTGGGCGCACCCGTCATGGAGCCAGGGGGAAAAGCATTGAAAATGGCCTGCATAGGTGATATTTCAGGTCTGATTTTGCCTTCAATGGTGGAAACCAAATGGTGGACCCGGGAAAAACTCTGGACTTCAAAAAGGTAAGGAACCGTCACTGAATTTGTCTCAGAGGAGCGGTAAAGGTCGTTGCGACTGAGGTCCACGATCATTACATTTTCGGCTTTTTCCTTGTCAGAGGCTGCCAGGGAGGCTGAAAGCTCCTGATCAGATTCAGGGTCATCGCCTCGTGGAGCGGTTCCTTTGATGGGTTGGGTAATCAGCTTCCCGTCATGCAGGCGCAGGAATCTTTCGGGCGAAGCGCAAAGTAAATGAAGGTCATGGAGGCGTAAATAGCCTGCAAATGGGGTAGGTGACTGGTCTATCAGCCGCGCAAATAGCGCAGCTGGCTGCTCCAGACATCCATTGGCCGAAAACTCCTGGCTGAGGTTGATTTCATAGACGTCTCCCTCGCGAATGTGATTGCGCAATTGCTCAATGGTCTCCAAATAGGCCTCCCGGGTGAAATTCGATTGAAATTCAAAAGCGGGAAGGTGGGAGGTGGTGTGGTTTTCGGCCGCTTCAATTTCCTTTTTGATGATAATTTCATCTCCATAAAGGATTTCAAAGGTGTATTCTGAAGTAGCTTTTGGAATTGCAACTACTTTTTCGGCTTTGAAAAAGTGTAAGGGATGAGTGGAAATGGTTTCGGGGTGGTGCGAAGCCAATCCCTTTTCGAGTTGGTCTTTCAGGGCATACCCCAGATTTCCAAAGTACCAGTGCCCATCGCCCGGGTTGAATTCATCCTTGTTTTGAAAGATTTGGGCATTTTCGCCTGCCACCCCAATCAGCAATTCATATTGCCCGTAACGATCCACAGGGCTCTGGCAGGAATCCAGATAGGCGCACCAGGGGTAGGCTGAGGCCCAGCTCAACAGGCGTTTTTTTTCGTCCTGTAAGGCCTTTTCTGTCATCAGAAGTCAAATCCCCTGGGGGAAACGGCCTCATTGGAGTGCATTTCCAGGGTTTGAGCCCGGTCCGGTCCAACGGAAAGATAGGTAATGGGCACCCCGATTTCCTGCTCCAGCCAATTTACATACTCCCGTAAGGCATGCGGAACTTCACTGGCTCTGCGTACCCCTGTGATATCTTCCTCCCAACCTGGAAATGAACGCCATACAGGCTCCAACTGGCCATCTTCGAGGCTGTAAGGCAGGTCATAGCGCAACTGGCCCTGGTGGCGGTAGGCTTCCCCCACTTTGATCTCAGATCTGATTTGCAGGACGTCTGCTTTCATCATGATCAGGTCAGTGACTCCGTTGATGCGAACCGCGTATTTGAGCGCGGGCAAATCCAGCCAACCCGTTCTGCGTGGTCGGCCAGTGGTGGCACCAAATTCACCTCCCGCGCGGCGTAATTCATCTCCTTCTTCTCCATGCAGTTCCGTAGGAAAAGGTCCGCTTCCGACCCGTGTGCAATAGGCTTTGAAGATGCCAAATACCCGCCCAATACTTCCCGGGGCTATGCCAAGGCCAGTGCAGGCTCCAGCCGTAGTGGTGGTGGAGCTGGTTACAAATGGGTAGGATCCGAAATCAATGTCGAGCAGGGTGCCCTGGGCGCCTTCGGCCAGAATTTTTTTGCCTGCTTCCTGGGCTTCATGCAAATAGTGCTCAGAATCAACCAGTTTGAGTGATCTGAGAAATTCTATGGCGTCATCAAACTCAGCCTGCCAGGTAGTCAGGTCGTACTGATAGCCATACATGTCGAGAAATTCCTTGTGCCCATTGACCGCACCAGCATATCTTTCCTGGAAGTCACTCAACTCAATATCTCCCACCCGAATGCCTGCGCGGCCGATCTTGTCTGAATAGGTTGGGCCAATGCCACGCAGGGTGGACCCTATTTTTTGCTCTCCACGACGTTCTTCCCGGGCTGCATCCAGCAATTTGTGGGTAGGGAGGATGAGGTGAGCTTTGCGGGAAATCAGCAGGTGCTCCCGCACAGGAATTCCAGCCTTGATCAGGGTTTCGACCTCTTTTTTAAGGGTCACAGGGTCAATTACGACCCCATTTCCGATCAGACAGGCTGTATTGGGATGGAAAATCCCGGAGGGAATGAGGTGAAGGACGAATTTTTTGCCATCAAAAACGATGGTATGTCCTGCATTGGGGCCGCCCTGAAAGCGGGCCACGATATCATATTTGGGTGCGAATACATCGACAATTTTTCCTTTGCCTTCGTCGCCCCATTGCAAACCTAATAATACATCAACCGCCATGAACAGGGATTTTATGCTGAAAATGAAGCCATTGCTTCTTCCAGCGAGGAGAAATTATGGAAAATGGAATTGAGTTTGGTGATGAGCAACAGGTTTTTGATGAAATCTGAAGGATTCAGTAAAACCAGTTCACCCCCTTTTTTGCGCACTTTGGTGAGCAGAGTGATGAAAACGCCCAGACCCGAGCTGTTGATATGTTTGAGGCTGGAAAGATCAATGATAAAATTGCGGGTTCCGTCCTCCATTTCTTCATTGAAAGCGTCTGTCAAAGGCATGCCGTCATTTTCGCCCACCAGATTCCCGGTAAGGGTAAAAACACACACATCGTTTTCTTTTCTAGATTTAAAATCCATTGTATTTATGATTTTGTTCCGTTGGTGGAAGTCTTGTTTTTGCAGTTTTCTTTGGTGCAGTTGCCGTAAAGTACGAGAGAATGGTGCTTAATGTTAAAATCCAGCAAGCCGCCAATCAGATTCTGAATCTCGCCGACCCTTGGGTCGCAAAATTCAAGTACCTGTTTGCAATCCAGGCAAACCAGGTGATCGTGCTGGCGGTAGCCAAACGACTTTTCATAAACGGCCTGCCCGGTCACAAACTGATGTTTTTTCACCAGATCACATTCTATCAGGAGATCCAGGGTGTTATACACCGTAGCACGGCTTACCCTGTGGTTTTTGTTTTTCATTTCAATGTAGAGCGATTCCACGTCGAAATGATCTGATCTGCTGTAGATTTCGTCCAGAATAGCCAGCCTTTCAGGGGTTTTACGTTGTCCCCGTTTGTCCAGATAGGCGGAGAAGATTTTTTTTACCTCTTCGCTGCGCGCTATTTGTTTTTCGGGCGTTGTACTTGGCATTCAGTGCTTTGGAGAAAAAATTCAATCGTTTTTAATTCCCGCGAAAAGTACGCAGAAAATAGCACAGGCAAAAGGGGAGAAATAAGATTGATGTTGATAAAAGGACAGTATTACTTGCCTGACATGGCCTTTTGCGCGGGGTTAATCAAAAAGGGCATCCATCGTGAGATCTGATTGAACAATTTCCGTGGAAAACTCGTTGCTTTCCAGCCCAAAGGTGGTGATCATGGTCAGAAATACAGATTTTCGGGTTCTCGTTTCACTTTTGAAGGTGCCAATTTTTCTGCGCAGGCCTTCCGCATCTTTTTTCCTGATTGTGTAAGGACTGATTGAAAATTTTATTTCACATAGGTTGATCACCTGGTCCCTGCGGTCGATGAGGAGGTCGATTTGCACTCCCTCTGCGGATTGGGTGCTTTTCCAGGAAGCTGACTGGGTTACGACTCCGCCAATTCCAAGTGCTTTTTTGATTTGTGGGATGTGGGCCAGGCAAATTTGTTCGAAGGTGTAGCCTGCCCAGGCCCGGTGCGCGGGATTATCAATTCCAAGCGCCCAGGTTCCCGGGTCATGGGTTTTGTTTTGGCTGAGAAACTTGAGGTAAAAGAAACTGTAAAAGTCTGAAAGCCTGTAGATTGTGTTTCTGGCTTTCTTCATGTAGGGGGAATAGGAGGTGATGAATCCACTTTCTTCGAGTTCCCCCAGCAGTTTTGTCAGGGTTCCCCCCGTTTGGATGTGGGCCTTTTCGGTAATTTCCCCCCGTGACATGCCCACTGTTTTTCCTGCCAGGGCAGCGACGATGCTTTCATGTTGTTCCGGATTTCTAAACAGGGATGAAAACAGGTTGGGAAACTCTTTCATGAGAGGGGCATCCTTTTGGAAACAAATTCGGTCGATGGTCTGGGCCGAGCTTTCGCCTGGCAATACCCAGTCGAGGTAGTAAGGAATTCCCCCAAACGCCATGTACAATTCGATGATCTGGTAACGGTTGAGACTGATGTTTCGTGCTTTCAGGTAAAGTTCAGTTTCTCCCAGGGTGAAAGGGTGAATTTTCATCCTTTCCGTAATTCGGTTGTGGAGGCCGCCATGGTTGTTGATCAGGTTATTGATCATCCAGGATGCTGCAGACCCGCAAGCAATGAGGATGATGTCTTTGCGGGCGCTCGCCCAGGAATTCCAGAAATGTTCCAACGCCATTATAAAGTCTGATCTTGGGGTATCCAGCCAGGGCATTTCGTCGAAAAATATAATCTTTTTTCTTTCCGTGGGAGAATTTTCCAGAAAGGAAACCAGGTTTTTAAAGGCTTCAAACCAGGTTTCTGGAATTTGCGGGGTGATTATTTCAGGTGCCTGGTGTTGAAACGAAACCTGAAAATTGATCAATTGCTGTTGAGTGGTGGCATTGGACAAGCCAGTCATTTGGAAATCAAATTCATTGCTGAAGTATTCCCTGATCATGTAGGTCTTTCCGACCCTTCTTCGTCCATACACACAGATGAAGGAAGATTTTTTAGCGAGGAGGATGCGGTCCAATCGCTTGATTTCTGCTTTTCTACCTATTATTTCCAGTTTTCCCATTTCAAAATTTATCTGTTATGGCTGATTATGCGACTTTAATTTAGCCATAATGCTTAGAATTTTCAAGTTATGGCTTGATAAAAATAAAAATTCAGCCATAAGTTAAATAAAATGATACTTATGGCTGAATTTTTATTTAATAATTAGCCATAATTATGAATTTAATTCAATTTGTGGCTATTAATTATATTAAAGTCAGCCATAAGTCTGTATAAATATAAGTTATGGCTGATTATAAATTCAAAATCAGCCATAACTATGTTTTTTTACAATTTATGGCTGAACAATATTCTATAATCAGCCATAAGTGTTTAAGTTTTTGCAAAAAAGTCCCTTCAGGTTAATTTAGGGCTTTTTTTGAGCGAAAATTCTTATTTCTATTTTACCGGGCCCAGCCTGCATCCAATAGCTGAAAACGGGAAATCCGTTCCCATTCATTTTCCCTTCCACAAAGAATTTGGCCAGGGCAGGAAGTTTTTCCTCTTCCCGCGCTCACATTGGCATTCGCGGCAAAATGCTGCTGGCAGTCCAGCCTGCAATTCTTGCCAAATGGATCCATTTTCAGCACCAGTTGGTGCGCATTTTCGCAGGGAGTGAGCCGCTTTCGCCGGGGTACCAGAGCGATTTGGGGACCCGGCAATTGAATTCATAAGCCAGGTCTGCACTTTCGCCCCCAAACTGTGCATTGACGGGAGCAACGTGTGACTTGAGATATGTCATTTTTCTTAACTTCGCAGGGTATGAAGAGTGGTTTGCGTGAAATTACCATCCTGGGGGCAGGGCCAGGCGGCCTTCTGGCTGCAATGTTTCTGGCCAAAGCCGGCATTCCCAGCCTGGTTTTGGAAAAGGAAACCTTTCCCCGCGACAAGATCTGCGGGGACGCACTGAGCGGCAAGGTGGTGGAAATCCTGAAGAAACTGGACCCGGCCCTGGTGGATCGCATGGCGCAAAACCCCCAAATCATTGGCTCCTACGGGGTGACCTTCGTGGCACCCAACCAAAAGGCACTGAGAGTGCCTTTCAAGCAGGATTATTCCACTTTGAGCCCCGCCCCGGGCTTCATTTCCAAACGCCTGGATTACGACCATTGGTTGGCAGAAGAGGCCCGCAAAAACCCCTTGATTGATTTGCAGGAAGGTGGGGCCGCAGTGGATTTCAGCCGGGAAAATGGGGTTTGGATTTGCAGGGATAAAGCGGGGGAGGAAATTGTAAGGTCGAGCCTCATCATTGCGGCAGATGGGGCGCACTCGCGCTTTGCGAAGCAGGTGGGCGGCATGAAGATGGATCCCAAACATTACTGTGCCGGCCTAAGGGCTTATTACACGGGAGTGAAGGACCTCGATCCCGACAATTTTATTGAATTACATTTCCTCAAAAACTTTCTGCCTGGTTATTTCTGGATCTTCCCTCTGGCCAACGGCCGGGCAAATGTGGGCGTGGGCATGCGTAGCGACAAAATGCAGGGCAAAAAAATCAATCTGAAGAAAGAAATGCTGCGTTTGATCGATTCAGATCCGGCGCTCAAAGACCGTTTTGCTGACGCAAAACTGGAGAGCACCATTGACGGTTATGGCCTCCCGTTGGGTTCAGAGAAGCGGTCGCTTTCGGGCGCAGGCTGGATGCTGGTGGGCGATGCAGCCTCCCTGATCGACCCGTTTACGGGTGAGGGAATTGGAAATGCCATGTACAGTGGGTATTTCGCAGCTTTGCAGGCCCAAAGATGCCTCGAAAGCCAGGACTTTTCGGCCAAAGCCATGAGTCAGTACGATGAGGAGGTGTACCTACGTCTGTGGGACGAATTGAAGCTGAGCAAACGCATGCAGGAGTTGGTGAAATACCCCTGGCTGTTTAATCTGGTGGTGAATAAGGCCACCAAAAGCAAAACCCTGAGCGAAATGATCAGCTGCATGTTTGAGGACCTGGATCTGCGCGACCGCCTCAAAAGTCCTTCATTTTACCTGAAACTGCTCTTCAACAGGTAATTTGGGAGAATTTATTTCACCAAATCCTTTATTCGGCCAGTTTTTCCACGGTTTTCCAGTTGCGGGTGGTGGCAGACACCTTTAACTTACTTTCAAAAAACTGATTACTGAGCTTGGAATCGCTGTATTTGCCCGAGCAAAAAACATAAGCATGGGTCCCTATGATGGAAAACTTGTCAGGTGAGAAGTCAAATTCTTTGATTTTGTCCAGGCGTTCCTGTGTGGGAATTTCTTTCAAAAAGGTCAGGTGCAGGCGCTCAATATCCGTATTTTCTCCCTGCAGAAAGGGATTTTCCCGCGCAGCCAGTTGCCATTCTTCCTTCGTGCGCACAATCACGGGTACATCCAGTTTGAATCGTTCCAGAATTGCCTTTTCCAGGCGGTCGCCCAGCGCAATATTATCTTCCTTCGTGGGATTGCTAAACATGACATTTCCGCTTTGGATGTAGGTTGAAACGTCTTTAAATCCCATTTTGACGAACATTTCTTTGAGGTCCGCCATCAGGATTTTACGTTTTCCACCCACATTTATCGCTCTCAGAATGGCAATGGATTGGATCATTTTTTGGTGATTTTGATTTACAATAATATTACTTTTTTCCTGCTGCATTTGTCTCAGCTGACGGATAAGAACGAAAAATATAGGCGTAAAGGCCCACGGTTTCCCGAAAAAGAGAATAAAAATCCCTGATTTCGAAGAAATAATCTGCTGATTTCAACCTGACTTTTTTAACCCCCGATTTGGAAAAGGCAATTTCTGATCTCAGCAGGTGAAAATACTGAGATACGATGAGGACGGATTCAATTTGCCCTTCTGCCACCACTTTCAGGCAATTTTGGGCGCTTTGAAAAGTATTATTTCCCTGATTGTCCTGAATGATTTTTTCGGCTGGAACTCCCTTTTCGATCAGATAATCAGCCATAACTTTCGCTTCATCAAAGCCTTCTTTGTCAATTCCTCCACTGACCAAAATGGTGCCTGCAAGCCCTTGCTGATACAATTCAAGCCCCTTTTCAAGCCTGAATTTCAGCCTTTTGGAGGGAATTCCGCTTTCTTCCACTTTATTACCCAGGATAACCATCAGGTCAGATTTTGCGGCTTTTGCAGTCAGCCCAAAAATTGAAATTACGAGAAAATGAGCCAACAGTAAGCCCAGGACAATGCCAATGAACCTTTTGAGTCTTTTCCTGAGCTTCATGGCATTTTTTGCAGCATCAGCCACAGCAAGGCGCCGGGAAATCGCCTGGCCCAGGCTCCTTCATTATGGGTCGCAGCGGGATCCTTCACGTAGTGAAGCCCCTGACCTTCACGGATTCCCCATTTCTCCAGGGCCGCCAGCATGTCGTCAATTCCAGGCTGTAATTCTGTTTCCAGATCCACACCCCCATTGTCAATGTAAACAAGAACCGGGGGCTTGGGAGGCAAGTGATCGGCAACTGTGGGGACATAATCCAGGTCGCGGATGCGAAATGCGGGCGAAAAACAGAGCGCCGCGGAAAACGTGGTGGCATGCTCCCAATGCAGGCGCATGGAGATCAGACCACCCATTGAACTACCCCCTGTAAAGGTGCTTTCCAGGAGTGGTTGCGTGCGATATTCGCCATCTATCAGAGGTTTTACCTTTTGAATCACAAAATCCATGTACAAATCTGCCAGCTTGCCCGTGCCATATTCTTCCCGACGATCTTCTGTGTTGTTAATACCCACGATAATCAACGGATCGATCAAACCTGCGCGAATCAGGCTGTCTGCGGTCTCATCTGCCCGCCAATCGAGCCCCAGAAAACTGGTCGAAGGATCAAAAATATTTTGTCCGTCATGCATGTACAACACGGGGTAGCGCTTTTCCAGATCCGTATCGTAACCTGGCGGCAGCCAGACAATTACGTCGCGGTCTTTCAGACCTTTGCTCTTCAATCCACGGTGATATTTTACCTGCCCGGTCACCTGAGAACCCTGCTTTTGGCCGTCTTTCCAGTGATCCACCTGATTTTTGAGCACTGTATCCCGGGCAATTTCGACCCTGAAATTGGGCAGGGGAGAATTATCTTCATGTGCATTTTCACGGTCCCAGCTGCCCAGGGTAAATTTATATTCCAGGGTGGTGGGTTGCTCAAGGGCAATTGTTTTGGACCAGATTCCATCAGACTGTTGCTTCATTTCCACTACTCCCGGGTCCCAGTTGCCCAGCCCGGGTTGATTTCCCGTCACAAATACTTTGGTTTCGGCTGAAAGTCCGGGCGAATTGAGTTCAATGGTGACTTTGATCTGGTCAGATTTGGAACTGCACGCCATTGAAAGGAGGCAAATACAAGCGTAAATGAGTCTTCGCATGGATTTCAGGGGCATTGTAATCGAATCAAGTTCAGACAAAAATACCAATTACTTTCCTCCAATGGTAACATCCAGCACTTTCTTCCCTGCATTTATTAATAGGATTTCTGAAAAGATGAACGGAAATTTGAACCTGATTATGGACATCAATAACAGAAAAAACAGCACTTATGTCATCGTGGGGGTGGCAATTGTCTTTATTATCATCCTGATTTTTCAGTTTATTTCAGGACCTTCAGACGAGTATGTACTGGAAATGGGCAAAACCCGGGCAAATCGCAACGAATTTTTCAAAACTTCCCTCGAATCTCCTTTACCCGACAGCCTGAAGGCCGGGTTTGAGCAATTGGAATATTTCTCCGTGGACCCAAGCTACCGCCTGATGGCAGAATTCCTGCCATCCACTGAGTACCAGCTCATTGAGCTGCCCCAGGCTGGAGGAAAACCTGATTTCTATGAGAACGCCGGCCAGGTAAAATTCAAACTGAGGGGAAATACCTATTTCCTGACCACCTTTCGCCAGGCCGAAGGCGGGCGCAAAAACCTGTTCATTCCCTTTCGGGATGCCACATCTGGCAAAACGACCTACGGTGGGGGCCGCTACATTGACGCGCAATTGATTGGCGAGCAGGTCAAGCTGGATTTTAATTCTGCCTACAATCCCTATTGCGTGTACAATCTGGACTACGTTTGCCCGATTCCTCCTGAGGAAAATACCCTTTCCATTGCCATAGAGGCGGGAGAAAAGATGTTTGGCAAATAGTCCACGGTAAACGGTTTACGGTCCACAGTCCACAGTCCACGGTTTACGGTCCACAGTCCACAGTCCACAGTCCACAGTCCACGGATTACGGTCCACGGTTTACAGTTGACCGCGGACCGTCGTCCGTGGACTACTGGTACAGCAGATATTTCTGGCGGGTGGCTTTGAAAAGTCCAACTTCCCGCTGCCAGCTTTGATAAATTGTCTCGGGATCTTCGCCTGCTTCAATGCTTTTGGCAACCTGATCCGTGCCGGTCAGTTTATTGAAAAAGGGCTCAAACAGGGGTTCTGTAAGCTTTACTGCGCCTCTTTCTTCCTGGAGATTCTGAAGCAATGAAAGCCCGGCCAGGAACAGGTGTTGCCCGTCCACTCTGTTGGTAAATCGCACCCCATAGCACATTTTACCTTCAAATTTGGGTTGCATGGCGCCTGGTTTGGGCACTGGTTTGAAGCGTTCGACCACCATTTTGAGGGAATAGAGGTCAATTTCAGTGGGTAAATCGTAGCCTTTGATGCTGTCGCGCAGGAGTGCGTTTTTGTAGCCCACATGCCACGGCATGCCAATGTGCTCAAAGGGGGTATCCGTGCCGCGGCCCACACTCACGGGCATGCCTTCAAACCAGCAAAGCATGGGATAAAGATAGGCGGCATATTCTGTTTTGAGATTGGGTGAGGGCGCCACCCAGGGCAGTCCCGTTTCGTCCCAATGCATGCTGTGGGTGTAATTTTTGCAGGGAATCACGGTCAGAATGCAGCCTTTGCCGCCCGCGAGCCACTTTTCCCCATTCACCATTTTGGCATATTCGCCCACCGTCATGCCGTGAACCACAGGTATTTCATGCAGGCCCACAAAGGAGGAATAATATTTTTTCAACACGGGTCCATCCACATACCAGCCATTGGGATTGGGACGATCGAGCACCATCATCTGCTTATTATTCTCAGCGCAGGCTTCCATGAGGTAGGTCATGGTCGAAATGTAGGTGTAAAAACGGGCCCCCACGTCCTGGATATCGAAAATGACCACGTCAATGTCCTGCAGGGTCTCAGGAGTGGGTTTTTTATTTTTGCCGTACAACGATTGAATAGGCAGACCCGTTTTCTCGTCGCGGGTGCTGTTGACCTTTGCGCCTGCGTCGTGATCGCCGCGAAAGCCGTGTTCAGGGGCAAAAATCAGTTTGATGTCCATGCCCAGACTGTGCAGGGTATCCACCAGATGGGTACCGTCGGGCAGGAGGGTGGTATGGTTGGCGGCGATGGCAATTCTTTTGCCTTTGAGGCGTTGTAATTCATCGCTGAGCAGATTTTCTGCACCTGTGAGGACGCGGGTTTGGACAGGTTTTTCAGAATTGGAAACCTGGGTGAGGGGGAGAGAATCGTTGGGAGAAGGGTGATGAGAGGAGCCTGAAGACGAACAGGAACTGAAATTTAAAAATGCAGGACAAATCAACAGAAGAAATATCAGGCGTAATTTGGTTGTGTTCATTCGAATCGTGAATTTTAACGGCATTTAGCTTCAAATCTACCAAAACTTGACCGAGGAAGAAACATCCGCTATCCCCATGGAACTTTTGCTGAACCTGGCGGCCACGTTGCTGGGCCTGGGTTTGCTTTTTTTCCTGGCCGGGGCAGTCACTTCCCGTTTTATTTCCAAACGTCCCAACCTGCTTTTGAGTATGGGAGGAGGTGTTTTGGCGGGTGGAATTATCTTTTTGCTGAACTTTCTTCTTTCTGCCTCAGGGAATCTGGAAAGCGGAATTCTGGCCGCGGTGGCTGCTATGTTGGGCACGACCTTTGGGCTGAGATCTGGATTGTTCAGGAAATTTTCTGGTGAAAATTTCGGGATATTTTTTGCCCGCAGAATCACCTTCAAAAGCCATCGCTCCGTGTCGCGTCTGGTGGTCATTTTGTCGCTGCTGACCATTTCACTGGGGGTAGCCGTGATGGAAATTTCGATCAGCATTGTGGCGGGATTCAAGACGGAAATCCAAAATAAAGTGGTGGGATTTGGGTCTCACATTCAGATCGGGAACTACCTGGCTGAACTGGAGAGCTCCGTGACTCCGTTGCCCCTGAACAATGATTTTATTCCCCGGGTCAAAAAAATGGAGGGCGTGGTTTCTGCTGAGCCTTACATCATGCTGCCCGCCATGCTCAAATCTCCCGAAACCATGGAAGGAATCATGTTGAAGGGGGTTTTGCAGGATTATAACTGGGAATTTTTTCAGGAGAAACTGGTGGCTGGCACCTTGCCCGATTTTTCTGACCAGGACGAGTCTAAGCAGGTGCTGATTTCGCGCAAGCTGGCCAATTTGCTCTTGCTGGACGTCAACTCGAAGGCCAGGGTCTTTTTCATGGACAAAAAACCGCGGGTCAGGCAGGTGGTGGTGGCCGGGATTTATGAAACGGGCCTGGAAGAATTCGACGCGGTCACCATCGTTTGCGATTTACGCATGCTGCAACGCATTTTGAACTGGGAAAAGAACGAAGTGGCTGGCTTTGAGGTCAAACTGACTTCCCTGGACCTGCTCGATAGTGCAGTTTCCAAAATTTTGGTGGATTTGCCTCCTGAGTATGATGCCTATCCCATCACCCGCCTTTTTCCCGAGCTGTTCGATTGGCTGGAATTGCAGAACCAGAATGTGTGGGCCATCCTGATTCTCATGACCCTGATTGCAGTCATCAACATGTCGTCTGTGGTGCTGATTCTGATCATAGAGCGCACCCAAACCATTGGCCTGCTCAAATCCATGGGCCTCTCCAACGACCGGGTGGTCGGGATTTTCATCCTCAACGCTATGATTCTGGTGGCTTTCGGGGTCCTGGCCGGTAATCTGGTGGGCCTGGGCCTGATCTGGCTACAGGATGTTTTTGGCATGATTCAGGTCGATCAGGAAAACTATTTTGTCAGTACCGTGCCCGTAAAATGGGTTTGGGATAGCTTTTTCCTGGTCAATGTGGGGGTGGTGCTGATTTGCACGCTGTGTATGTTTTTCCCAACCCTGATCATTACCCGCATTTCTCCTGTACGCGCCATTCGCTTCAATTGAAAATTCGTAAATTGATGTATGGAAACTGAGATAGGGAAGAGCGTTTGGTCAAATTTCAATTCTTCTCAATCAATTTACAGGGTTATGGATGTGATGGATGAAAAAAATGGTTGGACAAAATTAGATTCCAATCTGAATTCTGATTTTCCCGAAAAATATTCTGAAATAGAGAATTTGATGTTCAGGAAAGGTGAATTGACGGATGAGGTATTGGCAAGTATTGAACGCGGACTGGTTGACATTCAATCAGGAAGAGTTTTGTCTGATGAAGAGGCAAGAAAAATTATTCAGGAAAAATACTTTAGAAATTCGCCCCCAAATTAAATATTAGTTTTAGCCTGACTTCTGTATTGTCAATTCTCCTCCTCATAGCGACCCTGATTTACTGCAGTTTGCTGGTTACCCTGCTTTATGGCTGGTTTGCAAATCCTGAGGAGGAAATTCCCTTAGAATTGCCGCCCATTTCTGTTTTGGTTGCGGCCCACGATGAAGCGGAAAATCTCCCAAAATTATTGGATTCCCTTTTGCAACAGGATTATCCCACTTATGAGGTCATTTTGGTGCTGGATCGTTGTTCAGATCAGTCGGGAATGCTGGCCAGAACGGCGGCTAAAGGGAATTTTCGTCTGAAAGTGCTTGAAATTCATCAGGTTCCAGAGGGATGGTCGCCCAAAAAATGGGCCCTGGAGCAGGCGGTTGCCGCCGCTCAATTCGACCATTTCGCTCTCACGGATGCAGATTGCCGCCCGGGTCCGGGCTGGCTGAAAAGCCTGGCGGGCGCATTCGCCCGCGAAGCAGAACTCGTGCTGGGCACCAGCCCATACATCCCCAAACCTGGCTTGCTCAACAAATTTATCAGGTTTGAAACCCTTTACACGGCGCTCCTGTACGTGGGAGCGGCGGGCTGGGGGGCACCTTACATGGGGGTGGGTAGAAATATTGCCTACACCCGATCGTTCTTCAAACGCAGTGGAGGACAGGCCGGGATCAAAGGCCGCCTTTCCGGCGACGACGACCTGCTGGTCAATGCCCATGCCCTGGGGCGGCGCACGGTGGCAGTGGTTAGCCGCGAATCCGTGGTGCCCTCCATTCCAAAGGCCACCTTCAGCAGTTGGTTGCGGCAAAAAAAACGCCATTTGAGTGCCTCTGGAGCCTATTCTTTCAGAAGTCAGGCCTTTTTGGCGATGCTGCATGGGGCACATTTAATATTTTATGTATCTTTGATACTGGTTCTTTGTACCGGCGGTGAAATGGCCTTTGCAGGCCTGATTTTTCTGCTCAAAACGATCCTCAATCTGCTCTGTTTCGGGCCGCCCGCCCGCCAATGGAAGCAACTGGATTTATTGATCTGGTATCCCCTTTTGGACTTGCTCTTTTTGGGATATCTGGTTGTGGTGGGGCCCGTCGGGAAAATATCAAAACCTAAATGGTGAAACCTCAGGAATGTCAAAAAACATATCAGATGACCTGCAATTAGTGGAGCTTGCGAAGGCAAATGATCAGGTCGCGTATGAAAAATTGCTGAATAAGTACCACAAGTCTGTGTACTATATGCTGCTGAAAATGGTCAAAAACGCGGATGATGCCGAGGATTTGACCCAGGAAGCCTTTGCCAAAGCCTTTTCCTCTTTGGACAAATTCAATTCCCAGTATGCCTTTTCGACCTGGTTATTTCGCATTGCCACCAATAATTGCATTGACCATATCCGCAAAAAGCGCGTTTCGACCGTCTCCATCGACAATCCCTATGAAAACGATGAGGGTGATTCCATGCGTTTCGACATTCGCGACACGGGTCTGACCCCTACGGAAAAGATTCTCAAGCAGCAAAGGGAAGAATATCTGCGCATTGCCGTGGAGAAATTACCCGTAAAATACCGTCAGTTGGTGGAGTTGCGCTACTTTCAGGAGCTGTCTTATGAGGAAGTGGCCGAGGAACTTGATTTGCCTCTGGGAACAGTCAAAGCCCAGCTTTTCCGGGCGCGTGAGCTGCTCAACACCATCCTGAAAGACATGTGGGACAGCATGTAATTTACCTTATTTGCGGCCAAAATCGGCCGGGATTTCTCCCCAGCGTTTGGTTTCCCATTTGAGAATGGGATTCTTCCATTTGTGGGTTTTCAACCATTTTTCACCCCTTTCCACCAGTTCCAGCAGCTTTTCCGTCCTGGGATTATGCACCAGTTTGGTCTTACATTGCTTTTGTTTGATCCAGGAAATGGCAATTTTGGAATCAGAATAGATAGTCAGGTCGGGTCTTTTTTCGTGATAAAGGGCCAATGCATGCACGATGGCCAGAAATTCGCCAATATTATTGGTTCCTTCGGGAAAAACGGGTGAATGAAAGATTTCCTGTTCAGGCGAAAGGGTGACTACCCCGCGGTATTCCATCACCCCGGGATTGCCGCTGCAAGCCGCGTCCACGGCAATGCTATTCGCCTCAATCTCATGTAAAAAGCTGTCAAAAGTGGGTTTGGGGCCGGAAAAAGCTGATTTTGCGTCTTTATTTACCCCCACATGTTTTCCCCAATGCTCCTCAAAGGCCGCTTCTGCCTCAGCCAGAGAGCTGAACGACTTGTATTTGGCCTGTCCGTAGCCCTTGATTTGCTTTTCAGCTTCTGCCCAGGTGGTATAAATCCCGGGTTCGAGGCCGCTCCAGACCACATAAAATTTCTTTTTGGGCTTTGCCAATTCTGCCTGATTTAGCTGCCCGCTCCTTCTCTGAATACCACTTCCAGCACGGTTTGCCCGACCGCTTTCAGGGTAGGTTTGGAAATGGCGTCCATGTCGTCTTTGATGGTGTGCCAGTGCTGGAAAAAGTTGCCGCGATTGGGATCGCGGGCAATGATGTCGGCACAGGGAATTTTGGCCAACACATTCACATACACATGGTCGTCTGTGATGGGCGAATCAGTCAGGTTGATGAAATAATTTCCATAACCTATTTCAGCTGCGGTCTGCCAGATTGTGCTGACCACATTGGGTGCATATTGCTGGGAAAATCCTTCTTTGGGAAACTGGGCTGCGTGGCCGCCCACCATATCGAGGTTGATGCCGTATTTGGGCGAATAGTTGAAGGTATGGGGATTTTTGGCCCAAAACTGAGAACCCAGACAGTAAGAATCGGGCATTTCAGCATCTGCTTTGCCATAGTCCTCTGCGTCCCAGAGGAAAATGTCAACTCCAATTGGCGGGGGATTGTCCTTCAACTGACGGGCAATTTCCATCAAAACGCCCACCCCGCTGGATGCATCGTTGGCTCCTGGAACTGGTTTGGTGTGATTGGCCGGGTCGGGATCTTCATCTGCCCAGGGTCGGGAATCCCAATGGGTGGTCAGCATGATCCGCTCGGCTGCCTCGGGGTTGAAGCTGGCGATTATGTTGCGAATGGAAAGGGTTTTGCCGTCCATGGCCTTCATGGATCCGCCCTGAACTTCCACCTTGGGAGCCAAAGTTTTCAATTTTGCAGTGATCCATTTGGCGCAATCCTGGTGAGCTTGTGAGCCGGGCACCCGGGGGCCAAAGGCCACCTGATTTTCAATGTAGGCGTAGGCCGAGTCTGCGCTGAAGTCTGGTGCCTTGGGCAAATTCGACTTCACGGGCGGGTTGGGATTTTTGTCCACGATGGGTTTTTTGCCTCCCTCATCCCCGCAGCCTGCCCAGGACAGCATGATGCCCAGCAGGAAAATTCCTCCCAGGGTTTTAATCTTCAACATTCCATTCTGTGCCATGGGGCGTGTCTTTTAC
The DNA here is from genome assembly GCA_020635905.1 of Bacteroidia bacterium. Classification (GTDB taxonomy): domain Bacteria; phylum Bacteroidota; class Bacteroidia; order J057; family JADKCL01; genus JACJYV01. The sequence goes on along the minus strand of JACJYV010000001.1, from coordinate 1,114,918 downwards.
TTTGATTTTCAATGCGGCCAGACCGTCTCTGATTTTGTCAGAAAGGCCCCAGTTTTTTTCTTCGCGGGCCGTCTTGCGCAATTCAATGATCAGGGCCATCAATTCCTCCGTTTTGGAATCCACATTTCCCGCTGTCTCTTCAGGAATTAACCCTAAAATATCCGTGTACCAGGTATTGAAGGCAACGCGGAAGTCGTGCAGGGTATTCACGTCTGTGGGGAGTGCATTTCCAGCGTGGATCGAATTGATCACTGGCACAACCTCAAACATGCGGGCAATCACTTTGGCTGAATTGAAGTCGTCGTTCATGGCCGCGCGGGCATCCTGTTCAAAATTTTTCAGCAGGGCTTCCTTTTCCGGGTCATGGGCCATGGGCATGCCAGCTTTGAAATGCATTCCATTGAGGCGCTGAAAGGCATCCGTGACCCTTTTGAGGGCTTTTTCGGCTGCTTGCAAAGCTTCATTGGAGAAATCCAGGGTGCCGCCGTAGTGTGCCTGCAACATGAAAAAACGAATCGTCATGGGAGAATAAGGCTGGGCCAGCAGGGGATGCTTCCCTGTGAACAACTCACCAATGGTGATATTATTCCCCAGAGACTTGCTCATTTTCTTCCCGTTCAGGGTGATCATGTTATTGTGCATCCAGTATTTGGCTTCGTCCAGATCGTGGCTGTGCGAGTCCCCAATGGCTGCATTTGACTGGCAAACCTCGGCTTCGTGGTGCGGGAAGACCAAATCCATTCCACCTCCGTGGATGTCGTATTTTTTACCCAAATATTTGGTACTCATAGCAGTACATTCCACATGCCAGCCCGGAAATCCAACTCCCCAGGGAGAGTGCCATTTCATGATATGCTCAGGGGGAGCATTTTTCCAAAGGGCAAAATCCGCAGGATGGCGTTTTTCTTCCAATTGCTCTTCTGAGATCCTTTCCCCACCCCCGGCAATGAAATCATCCAGATTGCGGCCCGAAAGTTTGCCGTAATTGAATTCCTGGTTGTATTTGGGCACATCAAAGTAAACGGAACCATTTGATTCGTAGGCATATCCGTTTTTCATGATGTTTTCCACGATTTCGATCTGTTCGGGAATGTGACCGCTCGCAGTAGGCTCAATATCAGGACGTCTGACGTTGAGTTTCCTCATCAGATCCTGGTAGAGGCTGGTATAAAAATGGGCCATTTCCATGGGCTCCACCTGTTCCACCCGGGCTTTTTTCTGGAGTTTGTCTTCGCCTGCGTCACCGTCGTTTTCAAGGTGACCCACGTCCGTGATATTTCTCACATACCTCACTTTGTAGCCCAGGTGGCGCAGGTAGCGGTTGACCAGGTCAAAGGTGATGGCCGGACGGGCGTTGCCAAGGTGAGGGTCACTATATACGGTGGGCCCGCACACATACATGCCTACAAAAGGGGCATTGAGCGGGACAAATAGCTCTTTCTTTTTGGTGAGCGTGTTTTGAATGTGAAGCTGGTCCATATAGGTGTGTGAAAGTGGGCAGGTCAGATTCCAATGATGGTAAATTCCACCCTGCGATTGATACGTTTTCCTTCTGCGGTTTCGTTGCTTGCGATGGGACGGCGGCTCCCGTAACCCTTGAAGTCGAGTCTGTCTTTGGGAATCCCTTTGTAAATCAGGTAATTATAAACGGACTGGGCCCGGGCTGTGGAGAGCTTTTTACAATATTCCTCCGTACAGCTGTTGTTGGTGTGACCAGAAACCTGAATGGTCACGGAGGGATTTTCATTGAGCAAATCCACCACGCGGTTGAGCTCAGGGTAGGAATCTGAGGTCAGTTGGGAACTGGAAGGGGAGAAGAAAATGTTGTTGAGCACCACAGTCTCGCCTTTGCGCATGGGCACAAGGAAAAGGTCGAATTGCACTTCGTCGTATTCCGTGATGGAGGTCAGATCCAGGTTTTCATTCACAGAAAGGTAATTTTTGCCCTTGGCCCGAAAGCCATATTTTTCCCCTGCAGGCAAGACGATTTTATACTCTCCCGTAGTGGGCGAACTGTAAGCCGTGCCAATTTCCTTGCCGTCTTTCAGGGTTTCGTACACAATTTCCGCAACTATGGGCTCTTTGGTTTCTTTGTCCAGCACTTTTCCAAAAACCAGTACCACAGGATCGGGTTTGAGCTCTTTGGGTAATTTGATGCGGAAAATGTCGGTTTTGCCAATGGAGTGATTTTCTGAGGAAAAGTAGGCATAATCGCCCGAGGCAGGAATGGAATAATAAGCGTCCCAGTTGGAGGAATTGATCATGGGACCCAGATTCTGGGGCTCGGTCCAGGTCTGCCAGGTATCGTCGAGGCGACGGATCATGTACATGTCGTGGCTGCCGTAGCCACTGAATCCGTTGGAGGAATAGTAAATGGTTTTGCCATCTGCAGCGAGGAAGGGGGACATTTCCGTGTTGGCAGAATTGGCGGTCGGGCCCAGATTGATGGGCTCACTCCAGCGGCCGTCGGCCTTTTTGAAGGAAACATAGAGGTCTTTGCCTCCCTCAGTATCCAGGCGCTCAATGGCCATGATGATGGTGCGCCCGTCGGCGCCCATGTGAAATTCTGAGTAACGGTTTTTGTTGTAGTAATTCTCGATCGTGATTTTCTTGGGAAATGCCCAGCCGTCTTTGGTGGTGTGGCTGATGGAGAGGCCCGACGACATGGAGCCGTCTGGCTCGTACACGTTGCCCAGCAGGGCCGTATTGCCATCAGGGGTGATGGCTGAAAGGAAATTGTGGCCGGCATTATTCAGGGGATCCCCGATATTTTCGGCCCGCGACCAAAGCCCGCTTTCTGAGATCACAGACACCCAGATGTCGTCGTTTTTCTTGTTTTCTGTATTTTCAGGATGGTCTTTGCGGTCAAAGTAAAGGGTTTTTCCGTCGGGTGAAATGATGGGCATGATTTCATCATACCTTGAATTGACTCCCGTACCCAGATTCTGTGGCTTGCCGTCAAACTCCAGATTTTCGGCAATATTGATGGTCGCATTGACGGGCACTTCTGAAGAGGAAATGCCAATTGCATCTATGTGGTTGAATCCCAGTACATCAAAGGTATTCAATACGATTTTTACCGCCACCACTTCATAACGGGTCAGGGGAAAGGTAATGCGCAGCATGCGGCCCCGGTCAGGCAGGGTTTGGATATTTTCCTCCTGATAAACCTGGTACTCTTTTCCCGCATTGTCGTAGAGATAGACACGAGTGACCGCCCCGGGGTTGTGGCTTTCTGCAATGGCTACCTGCCTGATGCGCATGGGTTTCTGATAGCCCACCTTGATCCAGTCCTCCTCCTTGTTCTGGTCTTTGAAAGGAGACCAGGCGCAGGGACTGTCCTTGTATTCGGGCAAAACGTCGGGTTTGCCCAGAATTTGTTCGGCTGAAAACTTCTTATCCTCGTACTGCGAAGAAAATCCCAACACTTTAGAAGCCCACAGCACCTCCTGAGCATATACGCCTGTACCACCAAAAATCAATATCAAAAACAGGGTAAAAATATTCCTCATCTCTATTCGTGGGATTTACGCAAAATAAATGATTTAATCCCCTTTTATCAAACATTGGACCAAAAACTGGCCTCTATTCTTACGTCAATTCAGCATTTTTATTTTGCAGAGAGAGAACCCCTTCGAGAGTATCATTTTTCATCTTCCCCCAGCCCGGCCAGAATCTCCTTTTCGCGGCGGGTAAGTTTTTCATAACCCACTTCGTTGATGCGGTCCAGAATGCGGTCGATGTCGTTGGGATCAATTTCCTCTTCCTTCTGCTGAGTCTCTGGTTTGCGGTAAACGACCTTGATTTTGGGTTTTTCCTGACGGGGAAAGATGATATTTTCGAAGAAAACGAGCAATTTTAGGGGAATGTCATAACCAGCCTGGGCCAGTTTGATGTAACCAAATCCAACCGTAACTCCCGAAACCAAGGAGGCCATTTCAGGCCAGTTGAGCATTATTCCATGGGTCACAGGATCAGTAACCAGGGTATTTCCACTGACAAACTTCAGCACGATCAGGATCAGGCCCACCCAAATTAGGGCAACCTGGCCCAAAAACATCAGTTGCAGCGGGTATTTGGGCGATAGGGTAATGGAGGCTGTAATCAGGGCGACAGAAATGCCTGAAAGACCAAAAATGAATTGATTTCCTAATTTTGCACCTGGCATCACCGTGCAAATGACCACAGCCAGAATGGCGATGAACTGGATGCCAAAAATGATAAGGGCCCGCACCCGCCTTTCTCCAATAAATGATTGCAGAATTCGCCCAAACTGATAAATGAAGTATAAATTAAAGGCAAATCCAATCAGGGTTTTGCCGTTCAGGGGGGTAATCAGAGCATAGGTGAATATGCCCCAGGGCTGACGAATGGTTTGCTCAAACCTGGAAGGGAGCATCAGCCAGGCGTTCCAGCCCCAATCTGCCGGGCCGGGCTTGTGAATGAGATCCAGCATCAATCCAACCAAAGTAAAGCCCAGGGAAGCGGCCAGAAGCCAGAATATCCCGGGGTTATTTTTCCTTAGCTGTTCAATGAATGAATTCATCGCCAGGGGTTTTGAGGGCCATTATTGAAACGATTCAGTAATTTATTCACAAATGCGTACAAAACCGCGGCTCCCATGCCCGCCAGGTGGCCAAAGTGAGAAACTCCGCCGCCGTCTGAAATATGCAGATAATCCAGCACCACAAAAAACAGTGAAATTCCCGCCAAACCCCAGGCAAAATTACGGGCGGGAATTCCAACAGGGATAAACATTATTTGCAGTTTCTGACGGGGAAAGTAAAAAGCAAAGGCTACCAAAACTCCAGAAATTGCACCAGAAGCTCCCACAACAGGATTAAAACTGGGGTCGAATAAAGCAACCATAATTCCGGAGACTATGCCAGTAAACAGGTAAAATTCCAGAAACCTGCGGGAGCCCAACACCATCTCGATCATGGATCCGATACTTGCCAGGGCAAACATATTAAACCCAATGTGCATCAGGCTTCCGTGGGTAAAGAAGTGGGAAACAATCTGATAGGGTCTGAATTGCTGTACCCCTCCTCCATACGGGCGGTCAAAAATGAGATTAGTTTTCCAAAGTGCCATCCAGTCAATCCATTCAGGATGCATAACATTCACCACAAGAAAAACCAACGCATTGAGGATGATCAGATTGAGGACTACGGGTGTAAGTCTGTTGAACATAGGGGATTAACCTTGTTGTCGTTGAAAATGTTGGGCCAGTTCGTCTAAACCCAGCATCTTGTACGTGGGTTTTCCGCTGGGGGATACGGCCGGGAGTTCACATTGGAAAAGTTCATCCACCAGACGGCGCATTTCGCTGGGATTCAGCTTTTTCCCGACCTGAACGGCTCCGTTTACGGCAATGGCGCGGGCCAGACTTTCGTACAGTTTTTGTTTGAAGTCAGATTCGTCTGCTTCGCGGATGCCTGCAATGATCTCCTCAAAAAGGGCCTCTGCATGCGAGGGACTGATTTCAGAAGGCAATCCATGCAGAATCATGGTGTGGTTGTCGAATTCTTTGAGATCAAAGCCCAGGTGCCGCAGTTCGTGTTGCATTTCCTGAATCACCACAAAATCGCCCGGGGCAAAGGTGATGCTTTTGGGGAACAGCATTTGCTGACTGGCCAGGGGAGGGCGGCTGCCTGCCTGCATAAAGGTCTCAAACAGAATGCGTTGGTGGGCGAAATTCTGATCAATAATCACCAGACCCGACTTGATCTGGGAGAGGATGTAGCGATTTTGCAACTGCACGATAAATCCTTCATCGCTGATTTCAGATTGCCTGAACATACCCACCGTTTCAGGCTGGGGACGTTCGGTTTGGGGCTCGCTTTTTTCGCGGTTGAAGGCGGGCGTTTCAAATAATTGTTCCCATCCACGGGTATCCTGACGGGTCTGAGGCTGATAATTTCCGTAGGAAGTGGAATTTCCCTGAAAACCAGGCCTGCTCTGGCCAATGGTCAGTCCTTCCATTTTGGGAGGGGGCGTATTGCGAATGATGCCCGCAATGGCGCTTTCGTCTTCTTCCTCTTCCTGAAACCTGGGCAGATCGTGCAAACCACCCAGTCCGCGTTTCACTATGCTGTGCATGAGCCCATAAACGGTGCGCTCATCGTCAAATTTCACCTCCGTTTTGGTGGGATGAATGTTGATGTCCACGTGCTGGGGCTCAATGTCAATGTAAAGGCAATAGAAAGGGAATTTATCCTTGGGAATCATCCCTTCAAATGCCTGGCTGATGGCGTGGTTGAGGTAATTGGATTTGATAAACCTGCGGTTTACAAAGAAAAATTGCTCGCCGCGGGCTTTGCGGGCCGCCTCTGGCCGCCCAATGAAGCCAAAGATGTTTACATAAGGCGTCTGATCGCCCACTTCCACCAGATTTCCTTCCAGATCCTTGCCAAAAAGCGCCACGATTCGCTCCTCCAGCGTGGTGCGGGGCAGGTCATAGACCAGGGAATCGTTGTGGTGAAAGCTGAAGGCAATGCGCGGATAGGCCAGGGCCACCCGAATGAATTCATTCAGGATGTGGCGGGTCTCCACGGGATTGCTTTTCAGGAAGTTACGGCGGGCAGGCACGTTGAAAAACAGGTTTTTCACGGTCAGGCACGAACCTGCAGGAGCCAGCACTGGCTCCTGGCGTTTGATGTCATTGCCCGCAATCTCGATCTCTGTACCCAGTTCCTGGTCGTGCGGACGGGTTTTCAGGTTGACCTGAGCAACGGCCGCGATGGAGGCCAGGGCTTCGCCCCTGAAACCCAGGGTACGAATGTTGAAGAGGTCGTCTGTGGTACTGATTTTGGAGGTCGCGTGCCGCTCAAAACTCATGCGGGCATCCTGAGAGGTCATGCCGCAGCCATTGTCTGAAACCTGAACCAGGGCTTTGCCCGCATCTTTGATGGAAAGGCTGATTTCATCCGCCCCCGAATCCACCGCATTTTCCATCAACTCCTTGACTACTGAGGCGGGCCGCTGTACGACTTCTCCCGCCGCAATCTGGTTGGCCAGGTTATCTGGCAATAATTTTATCAAATGCTGCATCCAGACCTTTTGGGTTTCTCAATTTGATCCAAATTCCCTTATTTCTTCCAGGGAAGTTTATTTTTATCCTTCAATTTTTCCAATTCTTTTTTGGCCTTGTCTTCAGCTTCCTTTTTCTTTTTCTCAGCTTCCAGACGCAGGCGCTCTTCTTCGGCCTTTTTCTTGGCTTCAGCTTCTTTGCGAAGACGTTCTTTTTCAGCGTTCAACTTGGCTTCAGCTTCCTTTTTCTTGGCGTCAACTTCATCCTGAAGGCGTTTTTTCTCGTCATCCAGCTTTTTCTGCAGGTCTTCCTTGGTCTCGTCGATCTTGTCCTGCACCTGGTCTTTGACTTCGTCCACTTTGTCTTCCACCGCGCCCTTGACCCCGTCCGTGAGTTCGCCACCCACAGAGGTGATCTTAGGTTTGTCGAAAGTGCCGCCCAGTCCCAGGTCGATTTTTACATTTTCGCCGCCACCCAGAGACTTGCCGGTCAGGCTGGAAAGTGCGCCAATGGCCTGTGCGCCAGCGGCCCCGGCGGGCACGTCCAGTTTCACCAGATAGTCGATGGCGCCATCGAGGGCATTTGAACCACCAATATTCATTTTGGTGGAGCCAGCTTTTACATCAAAGGGTTCTACCTTAAGCTTGCCGTTTTCGATCTTGAACCAGAATTTGGTATCGCTGATGTCCATTTCCTTGAAATTATTCAGCTTGGTTTTGCTGGCAATTTCGTCCAGGATTTTGAGGTTGGAAACTTTGGAATTGAGCATCATGGCGTTTCCGTCGCCCGTGATGGTGGCCATGTCGGGCATCATGTCCTGACCCAGGATCCCGTTGAGTTTGAAGGCAGAATTGAATTTACCATTGACAAATTTGGCCACAGGAGCCAGTTTTTGCACGGTGTTGAAGGCCGTGAAGGTTTCCTGTACATCGAGCCCAACCAGATTCATGTCGAGGTTGTAGGCGGGTTTGGTAATGTCGGCCGTGTTGTAGGAGCCACCCAGTTTGAACTGGCCGCCCAGCGTCTGAAATCCAACCTGCTCAAAACGCACTTCCTGGTTGCGCATGATGATTTGACCCACCAGATTTTTCAGCACCAGATTATCATACAATACTTTGGACAAGGTCGCATTAAACACAAAATCAATCCCCTTGGGTACCTCAAAAACAGACATTTCTTCGTCCTGTCCTTCTGCGGGAGCGGCGGCCTCGCCTTCTGATTCGTCGGCACTCATCCACTCGTTCACATCAAAGAGAGTGGAAACCAGGGTCATATTGCCGCGGATTTCCTCGCCTTCCACCAGGGCATAAGCCAGATAATTGTCCAGCGAACCTTTGATATCCACGTTGCTGTGGCCCAAAAAGCCCTTGAATTGCTCGATATTGAGTTTCTGAGGGGTGAAAGTCACTTTTCCCTGGGTAATTTTCACGCCCTGGGGAATGTCTGCATCCTTGTAGGAAAGGTTGCTGATGGTCATGCTGCCCGAGGTGGGAATCTGGGTGTAGCGCTCGGCTTCAATGTCGCTTTGCTTGCCCGCGGTCTGTATGTCAGCCACGATTTTGCCTGCCATTTCCGTACCTTCCAGGGGATAAATTTTATTGAGTTTTTCCAGATCCAGGGAGCCCTTGAGCGAAAGTTTGAAATCCACGTCGTCCAGGTTGCGGGCCTCCAGGGTCATGTCAATGGGTTCCCCGTCCAGTTCCGTGTGGAATTGAGAAACATTGATGTAGGTGGAAGACATTTGTCCGTCGGGGTTGGACATGGTGGCTTTCATGCTCATTTTTTCAAGCGCAGAGGGGAAATCTGCAGATTTCACGTAGCCGTCAGCCAGGGCAATGTCAGCATTGACCGTGGGGAAAGTGCTGTTTTTCTCGTTATAAATGCCTTTGGCTGTGGCAGTTACGTCCAGCTGACCTTTGAGTTCCTGGCCTTCCATGGGAAACATGGTGGCCATTTCTTCCAGATTTACCTTGGCTTTGAGGTCGGCATCCACATTGATGTTGTCAGACATGAGCCCAGAGGCCACCAGTTTGGCGTCAATGGGGTTATTGCCGAGTTCAGCGTGAAATTTGGGGAAATTTACCTTGAGTTTGTTCAGGTCTCCGTCGGGAGTTTCTGCTTTCAGTTCAAAATTGATGTTGGAAACAGCAGAGGGGAGGTCGGGATAGTGGAAATAGCCATTGGCGACTCCCAGGTCGATCCCAAATCCTGGCAATGATTTTGCGTTATAAGTGCCTTTGGCCCAGCCACTCAGGGTAAAGGTGCCATCCGTTTCGATGTCTTTGAAATCCTCGGTGTACATGCCGGGCACCATGGAAAGGATACTCTTGAAGCGGTTTTGGTTGGTGCCAAATTTGAGATCCATGCCGATGTCGTCGCCCTTTTGCGAGACCCAGCCATTGAGGTTGAGCTCGAGGTTATTGAGCCCGAATTTGTTCTTATTGAGGGTATAAATGCTGTTTTTCTGATCCACCGCCACATTGAGGTCAATGTCGATCAGGGCTTTGTTGAGGTAACGGGTGCCCTCCATTTTTACCGTGACTTCGTCGGCATGGGTTTGGGTTTCAAAGTCAAAGAGATCAGTTTCAAAGTCGCCTGAGCCTGTGTGGGTCAGGTTTTTGATTTCGGCGTAGATATCAGAAGAAAGATCGTTATAAACGATGTTGGCGTTGCGCAGCGCGTATTCGCTGAGCTGAATCTTGATGGGAGTGGAGGGCGTGGTATCCACCGCGGCCGTATCTGCGGCCAGGGAGGTGTCGGCCTTGGCAATGTCGTAGTTGGCTTTGCCGTTTTTGAGCACCTTCACTTTGATATTTGGGTGATCAAGCAGAATTTTCCTGAGCTTGTATTCCTCGCCTTTGATCACACTCATGATGTCGAGCACCAGGCGAAAGCTCTGGATATCGGCCAGGGTGTCGCCTTTGAACTGATCAATTCCCACCACCCCAAAATTGTCCAGACCTACGGTGATGTTGGGAAAGTTGCGGAAGAGGGTCACGCTGAAGTCGCCAAAATAGACCTCAGCATTGATATTTTTGTTGATTTCTGTTTGTACGGCCTGTTTGATCTCTTTTTTGAAGATCATGGGCAGTACGATGGCTGCAACCAGCAGAAGGAGGAATAAGGCGCCGCCGATTTTTAGGAATTTTTTCATGAAAGGTCTGCTAATTAAATTTATCAGGAGGGCAAAATTACGAAATTATCGCCTCCAAAGGGGAGAATAATTATCAAGAATCTGCCCGAAAACTGGGGAAAGAATGTTAATACGGAAGGAGAAGCCGCACTTAAAACGCGAAAGTAGTTTGGAAATTATTTCAAGCGGGAAAGATCCAGTTCGAAGCCAGGAAGGACCGTTTCGCCGGAAATTTTTTGGTCAAAACCTTCAACCAATTCCACCTCCCCGTTGGCGCGGTAAATCCAGGTTTGCTGCAGTTCAGGATCAATCAGCCAGGCCAGTTGGGCTCCGTTTTGGATCCATTTTTGCATTTTGGCTTCCAGAGTGGGAAGATGGTCTGAGGCAGATTTGATTTCGATCATAAAATCAGGGCAGAGAGGGGCAAATTTATTTTTGGAACTGGCAGGGAGTGCATTCCAGGCATCAGCATTTACCCAGGCTGCGTCGGGGGAGGATACGGAAGAATCGGGCAATAAAAAGCCTGTGGCGGGGCCAAAAGTTTCGCCCAATTGATGGATATTATTCCAATTCCAAAGTTGGCCGGAAATCTCCATTTCCATTCTGCCTGTTTCTGATCCTGTTGGAGACATAATGATGATTTCTCCCTCAGCATTTCTCTCGATACGAAGGGTTCTGTTTTCCTGACAAAAATTGAAAAATTCATCCTCAGACAGGCTTTGGAGTGCCTTTCCTTTCACTATGATTTGGTTTTCTGAGATCATTAAAACAGTTTAATTCAGTTTGGAAAGATCCAGTTCGAAACCTGGAAGGATCGTCTCGCCTGAAATTTTTTGGTCAAAACCCTCAACCAGCTTTACCTCTCCACTTGCCCGGTAAATCCAGGTTTGTTTCAACTCTGGATCAATCAACCAGGCCAGTTGGGCTCCGTTTTGGATCCATTTTTGCATTTTACGTTTGAGGGGCGCCAATTCGTCAGATTTGGAACGAAGTTCCACCAAAAATGCAGGACAGATTGCAGGAAATCCTTTTTTTGCTTCTTCTGCCAGTGAATTCCAGTCACTCCAGGGAATAAATGCTGCATCAGGGGAAAGCATCGAGCCATCGGGGAGGTTGAATCCCGCGGAGGAATCGCCTACTCTGCCATGTTTTCGATCACGGTTCCAGTTGTTTAGCTGGGTAATAATTTCTGCGTTTTTCTCGCTGCTTTCAAATCCAACAGGTGTCATTAATATTATTTCTCCATTTTCATTTCTCTCAATGCGCAAATCACGGTTTTCAGTACAAAGCCGGTAAAACTCTGCGTCTGAAAGCCCCTGCAGGAATTCTCCTTCCAGTATGATTTGATTTCCGTAGATCATGCCAATGCGTTTTTTCAAATATAACGAATTCAGCGCAATTTTCTTGAAGCCGCAATCTGCGATTTGCCTGCCCCCCAAAATAAAAAAGCCCCCTGACGGAGGCTTTATATTTTATTGTGTTTCTTCCCTTAGAAGAAGAAGAGATAAGTCAGCAGAATCATGACCCCGGCCACAATCATGAGGGCGTAATTGCCTACGTAGCCGGTCTGAATGCGTTTGAAGACGTCAGCCAGGAAGAGGGTAAGGCTCCCAATTCCGTTGACAATGCCGTCCAGCACGTATTTGTCAAAAACCATGATCACATCCGTGCCAGCGCGTACGAAGGGCTTGATCAGCACAAATTCGTAGAGTTCATCCACATAGAATTTATTTCCCATCCAGTCGTACAACTTGCCGAGTTTATTCTTGATGATGGTATCGCCTTCAAGGTCGTGCTTGGTGTAGAAATTCCAGGCAAAATAAACTCCTCCAATGGCGATCAGGCTGGAGAACAGGATCAGGGCCCATTCAATTCCTGCGCTCACATGTCCAAGGTCTTCCGTGTGTTCCATGGTAACCGTGCCGTGATGGCCCAGCCAGTGGTGGCTGATCCAGTTGAGGTGGCCGTGGTCGAATACTTCAGGAAGGCCCACAAAACCACCTACGACAGCCAGGAAGCCCAGTACATAAAGTGGAATGGTCATGGTGGCGGGGCTTTCGTGGGGATCGTGTCCGTGCGCATTGAAACGCTCTTTGCCACGGAAGGTGAGGAAATATACCCGCGTCATGTAGAAAGCGGTGAGGGCAGCCGTGAAAGCGCCAATTATCCAGACCAGATAGTAAATAAATTCGCCGCCCATCAGACCGTTGGCAAATACTTTGCCCAGGATTTCGTCTTTGGAAAAGAAGCCAGAGAAAAGCGGGATACCCGCAATGGCCAGGGTGGAGACAAAGAAGGTAATGTGGGTGGCGGGCATGTACTTTTTCAGGTTGCCCATGGTGCGGATATCCTGTCCGTCCTCCACCGCGTGGGTGTGATCCATGGCGTGAATCACTGATCCTGAGCCAAGGAAGAGACATGCTTTGAAGAAAGCATGGGTCATGACGTGGAATATCGCAGTAGTAAAGGCACCCGCTCCCAGGGCCATGAACATGAAGCCCAGCTGGGAAACTGTGGAGTAGGCCAGTACTTTTTTGATGTCGTTTTGAGCAATGGCAATCAATGCCGCGAGCAGGGCGGTCAACGCCCCCATGATCCCTATGAAGGCCATCACGCCTTCGGCGTGGATGAAGATTTCACCCAGACGGCTGATCAGGTAGATACCCGAGGTCACCATGGTGGCCGCGTGGATCAGGGCCGACACTGGTGTCGGACCCGCCATGGCGTCTGGCAACCAGACATAGAGCGGAATCTGGGCAGATTTACCCGTGGCCGCAATAAAGACCAGCAGAGCCACCCAAAAGGTGGGAGCAGAGTCAGCAGCCCAGTCGAGACCCAGAATATCGCTGAAATTCAGCGAGTAATTGCCCGTGGCTTTGCCCGTGTAGTCAAAGATAAGGAACATGGCAGCCAGCATGGCGAAGTCGCCAATACGGTTGGCCACGAAAGCTTTCTGAGCCGCAGCAGCCTTGGCCATGTCTTCGTACCAAAACCCGATCAGGAAGTAGGAGCAGGCTCCCACGCCTTCCCAACCCAGGAACATTACGGCCATGTTGTCACCCAGAATCAGGTTGAGCATGGCGAAAATGAAGAGGTTGAGGTAAAGGAAGAATTTGTAATAGCCCTTGTCCCCGTGCATGTACCCGATGGAGTAAATGTGGATCAGAGAGCCAACCCCGGTCACGATCAGACCCATCAGCAGGGAGAGCTCGTCGAGGGTGTAACCAAAACTTACATTGATGGTGCCAGAAACGATCCAGTCAAATATGCGGAAATGAACGGGATGCTCGTGGTACCCAAGGAAATTCATCAGAATCAATCCAAAGGGAACGGCTACCATCAGGGTGCCCAATCCGCCGATCAGGGCTTCCTGCTTGCGGAAACTTTCGGAAACGAAACCCAGGATACCTATGATCGCGGCTCCGAAAAGGGGAAGTAATATGATTAAACTGTTGATATCCATTCCGATTACCACTTAAAGAGGTTGAAGTTGTTGACATCAATGTCCCGCTTATTGCGGAACAGGGCGATAATGATGGCCAGACCCACCACCGCTTCGGCAGCAGCCACGCACATCACAAAGAAAACCAGCATGGAGCCGGCTGCATCGTCCAGAAAACGGGAAAAGGTGACCAGGGTCAGGTTGACGGCGTTGAGCATGAGCTCCACGCACATGAAAATCACGATGGCATTACGCCGGGTGAGTACCCCCAGAGTTCCGATCGCAAACATTACTGCGCTCACAGAAAGGTACAGGTACAAATTGGGCTCGAAAATTTCCATGTATCAGTAGTTGAATTTTTTCGCAATTACAATGGCACCGATCAGCGACGCCACCAGCACCACTGAGATCACTTCGAACGGAAACAGGTAGTTGGTCATCAGCAGATTACCAATGGATTCCACTTTTCCGTAGGTGAATTTTTCGGGAGAGGAAGGAAGCACCACATCTTTAAGAATGATCAGCATTTCGGCTACAAACCCAATGGCAAGCAGAAAGCTGGCTCCACGGGCAATGTCGAAACCTTCGACCCGCGGCTCATCGCTCAGATTGAGCAGCATGATCACAAACAGGAAAAGCACCATGATGGCGCCCGCATAGACCAAAACCTGGATTACGGCCAGAAATTCTGCCTGGAGGGAGAGGTATAATCCAGCCAGGCTGAAGAAGTTCAGGATCAGGCTTAAAGCCGAGTAAACCGGATTTCGATTGATAACCAGACCAATTCCCCCGGCAATGCCGAGTATGGAGAAGATCCAGAAAAGAGCCGTTTGAAGTGCCAATTTCGTTGGATTAAAGTGTTTCCTTAAACAAGGCACTAAATTGAGCCTTTTGCGTCACAAATTCAATACTCGGGCCCGTTTTTTATCTAACTTCTGCCTGAAATACCTGCTGTTGATCCCTAATTTATTGATTTGCAGGTTTTTGAAATCTCCGCCTGTGGAAAAGTGTGGCTCCTCCCCGGCAAAAAAACTGATTTTGCCAGCATTTTTCGCCGTTTGCCCACTCCTTATATAAGAGCTCAGTTCCCGTCAGGAAAACACATTCGTTTTCGGGAGAAAGCTGCTTGCCAAAGATTCCTCTTCATAACTGCGCCCAAATTCTTTAACTTCGTGGTAAACCCGGCCAAATTCTGGCTCAGGATCACAAATGAAAAGAACCCTGAAGGTTCCATATCCTGGAAATAAAGCCGCCGCAATATTGCTGCTCTGCGGGTTTTTGTTGCCCCTGGCCCTCCCTTATGGCTTTTTTCAATTGCGGAAAACCAATATCCACCAGGAAATCAAGGAGAGAATGATGGAGGGGATAGACCGCGAGGAATTATTTCTGCTCAAATTTTCTCCTGAAACGGCCGAAAAACAGCTTCGCTGGGAAAATCCCCATGAATTCAGTTACCAGGGGCGCATGTACGACGTGGTGGAAAGCGAAGTACGGGACGGGATGGTTTTTTACTGGTGCTTGATGGACCACGTTGAAACCCGGCTCGAAAAGCAACTCCATAATCTGATCAGTTTTGCCCTGCAAAATGACGCGCCCAACCGGGATACTCAAAGCCATATTTTTCAGTTTTTCAAGTCATTTTATTTTAATGAGACAAACTCAGATGATTTTGCATTAGTATTTGATAATAAGTGGATTGAATCAGTTTTATTTAATTATTCAATGGTGGAATTTAACCCGCCTTCCCCTCCTCCCGAACTCACCTGATCTCACATCTTTTTTCCGGAAAAATCTGTGCCAGCATTTTCCCTGAATCCTGTTAGGATCCCTTTTGGGTTGCCTCTGATAATTGGCTTTCAGGGATTTCGGCGCGCGCATTGAAGGGTTGCCGGAATTCCCCTTTTCCCATCAGGGAGATTATTCACTTAGATTATCTCAAAATGAAAAAATATACAGCTTTTTTTATACTCTTGCTGACCGCATTTTCTGTCTGGTCTCAGCAACAAATCACAGGTTCCGTCATGGATTCTGAAAATAATACTCCGCTGGCGGGCGCCAGCATTTCGTCAGGCGATCAGGTTCTGACCTCGACCGACGATCAGGGCATGTTTAAACTCGATTGTACAGGCCCCATGGAAATCACCATTTCTTATGTGGGCTATAATCCCCGGACTCAAAAGGTGGCCAATTGCCCTGCTGACCTGAAAATTGGTCTGGAGCTTTCCTCCACCTTTCTGGATGAGGTGGAGTTGATCGCCCATTCGGGCTCAGACAAATCCCTGCTCGACAAGCCCGTTTCGCTGGTCAAATTGCGTGAAGTGGAGCTCAAAAGAGCCACTGGCCTGTACCTCGACGACGCGATCAACACCAATGTACCCGGCGTTTTTATGGAAAGAAGGACCATTTCTGCGGGTCAGCAGTTCAATATCCGCGGCTATGGCAATGGATTGCGCGGCACCAATGGCATCAACAGCAACTTTGACGGGCAGGGCACCAAGGTGTATCTCAACGGAATTCCGATCACGGACGCAGAGGGAATCACCGTTATGGACGACATTGATTTCAGCTCGCTGAGCAATGTGGACGTGCTCAAAGGCCCTTCGGGCTCTTTGTACGGGCTGGCTATTGCCGGGGTGGTGAATCTGGAAACCAAAAAAGCCGAGCGCAATAAAATCGCTGTGGGACAGGATTTTATGGTAGGCAGTTTTGGCCTGCTGCGTTCCACCACCCACCTGGCGGTGGGCGGCGACAAGTCCTCTTTGATGGTGAATTACGGTCACCAGAAGTTTGGCGGATACATGGACCACACGGCTTCACACAAGGATTTTGTGAACCTGATGGGCGATTTTCGGGTCAGCGACAAGGAAAGTATCACCACCTATTTTGGCTTCAGCGACAGTTACGACGAGCGCAACGGCGAACTGACCATTGAACAGTACGATAGCCTCGATTACTCAGGAAATCCTGCCTACATCAAAAATAACGCCCACTCGGCTGTTCAGACTTTCAGAGCCGGAATCGGGCATAAATACCTGTTCAACAAGCACATTTCCAATACCACCACCTTTTTTGGTACGGCCCAGAACATCAACAACAGTTCGGCCGGCGGCTGGACGGACAAAAGCCCGCTCAATTTTGGCTTGCGCTCCACGGTGGACATGTCCTTCTCCCTTTCTGAGTCATTCAGGCTGAAAGGCGTGGTCGGGGTGGAAATGCAGAAGATGAACGCCCTTACCGTTGGCTACAGAATGGAGGCCGATAGCACCAACCTGACTGGCTATAATGTGGTGGGCGATATTCGCAGCATTCAGGCCACTTCAAGCGGAACTGCTTCCTACTTTACCCAGTGGACGGCCCAACTGCCCCTCAACATCGACGTTACGGCCGGGGTCGGATTCAGCACCATGGCCCTCAGCCTGCAGGATCGCCTTTGGTCGGGATCGAATAACGTGCCGGGCAATACAACTCCTCAGGAGTACAAAACCAGCTATGACGGGCTGATCTCTCCCAATGTGTCCGTAAACAAGAAATTTGGCAGCAATTTTTCGGTTTATGCCTCTTATTCAGTGGGTTACAAAGCTCCTGTCAGCTCCTATTTCTACATTCCCACCACGGGCGAGGTAAATCAGGGATTGAAGCCTGAAAAGGGCTCTCAGATCGAAGTGGGTGCCAAAGGCAGCCTGATGGATAACCGCCTGTTCTTTACTGTGGCCGCTTTCAATGCCCAATTCAGCGACAAAATGACCGCCGTAACCGTGCAAAATCCCGCCAATACCGCCACTTTGTACTCTTACATTGTGAACGGCGGCAGCCTGAATAATACGGGAGTGGAACTGCTGGTGAAATACGAGGTGATGAAAAGTCGGGACGGATTTATCAAATCTCTTCGCCCCTTTGCCAACCTGACCTGGTCCAACTTCAAATATGTGGATTTTCAGTACGAGAAAGTGGGCAAAGGATCGGCCAATCAGGACAGTACCCTGGTGTTTGACTACAGCGGCAACTCTGTGGCCGGGGTTCCCCCGATTGTTTTCAACCTGGGCGTGGACCTGGAAACCCGCCTGGGACTTTATGGCAATGTGAATTTCAATTACCGTGGAGCCATGTATTTCACTTCAGACGAGGCCAATATCACGGATCCTTATTATGTGCTGAATGCCAAAGTGGGTTACGTGAAATCATTTGGACCCCTGGACCTGAATGTGTACGCGGGAGCCAATAACCTGACCAGCAGTCAGTTTTACTACATGGTGTTCCTGAATCAGCTTCCTGATGCCTATTTGCCAGCGCCACTCAAGATCAATTTCTTTGGCGGGGTTAATCTCAAATATAATTTCTGATTGGAGCTTCGCTCACATGGAAAAGGGCAGTCAGCAATGGCTGCCTTTTTCATTTTAGCCAGCTCAGTGACTGACCAGCAATTTGCCCTGTTGCCGCAAATCCAGGTCTGTGAGGTGCATTTGGTAGAGGTAAATTCCGTTTTTCAGATCGGGCAATCTGATTTCAACCCTTTCTTCCAATTGCAGCACCTGGGAGAATACCATTTTCCCTTCCAAATCAAACAGGGTGAAGGCCAATTTCTGACCGTGGAATTGAGGATCCACCTGCAACCAAACCCGGTCCAGAACTGGATTGGGATACATTTCCACTCCTTTCAGGATCAGATTTTCGCCCACACCCACTGCATCTGTGATGGTCACTGTGTCGCAAATGGTACCCGAGCCTGCCGAGTTGGAAACGGTCTGACAGACGGTAAAAGTGCCGTTGATGCCGAAGGTATGGGTTGGATTTTGCAGGGATGAAGTGTTTCCGTCGCCAAAATCCCAGAGCCAGTTGTCCACTTTGCCGCTGGAATTATCCGTGAAAACTTCCACCCCCAAAGGTTGATGGGCAACAGAAAACCCGGGCAGGGGTGCCTCGCGGTAATAAGTCAGGCGATTGGGATTGTCGAGCGAATCAAAAGTGAGTTCTGCAATGGCCAGGCCGCTTTCCTTGCCCAGCCAGTTGTAGGAGGTTGCTGTGTCGGTCAGGGTTGCGTAATTGGTCCAGCCTGAAAAGGAAAATAATTTATAGGAAATCACATCCGTGCTGTGTTCCACATGCTTGTTTCTGAGGCAATTATAACTCCCGTAAGGCGTAATCACCGTGCCCCAGGCATCGACCGTGTCGAAAGTGACGGCTGAGTGTTGCAAACGAATCTGGTACACAGAAAATCCAAACAGAATGTCAAATCCATTGCCGCTTACCGTTTCGTCAAAGGCATAATTATCCGTTTGGGTGTTGCCATAATTCAGGGGGAATTGATAGACCGTCACATTGGGTGAAAATTCGGCTGAAACGGTGTTTCCATTGCCCAGCAAATCCCCTGCAATGCCGTCCAGATCCAGTTTGAGGGTGTCGAGGGTGAAAAATACAAAGTTCACATTGTCGTTGGTCATGGCCAGGTTGGAGGCAGGATAATTGCCCGAATAGGGCGTACTGGCCGGGGTGACCACCCGGGTCACCACCAGTTCATCGTCGATGGCCCCGCTGAAATCCCAGGTCTGATTGGCTCCTGGGTTGCCCTCACTGACCGCAGGCACCGTATCAACCGCCCGCAGGATGGTGTCGCCCACCATGGCAATGTCGGTGGAGTAGAGGGTAATCTGGGCCTGCAAAAGGCAGGGAATCAGTGTCAGAATGACAAGGTAAAGATGCTTTTTCATGGTGTGGTGGTATCAGGTGGCAATCAGTTGGATTTATTCAATCAGTACGCGGCGGCAGGCATACTGGCTTCCGCGGTTCAGTTTCAACAGGTAGATTCCCGGCGGAATTCCTTTCAGTTTCAGGTTGTTTTTTCCCGGAATCAGGACCCATTTTGCCAAAGAATTTCCCTGCAATCCCCACAATTCAGCCTGACCTTCGCCCCAGGTTTCATTCCATTCCACAATCAGACTTTCCCGCGCAGGATTGGGCCAGATGCGCATTTCCGTTTCCAGTTCTTCGGCAAATCCAATTCCCATACACAGGTTGTAATCCACGATGAGCTGCCCAAAAGACAAAGCCAGGTCGGCCTGCACCGTGTCGGGACCGTTGGGAAAAAAGTATGGGGTGAGAAAGTCATTGGAATCGCCCGTGATGACCTCGTATTGCACATGAGAAACGTAGTTTCCGCCGTCTGAAGGCTGGGCATTGGTGAGGCTGTAAGTCGAACTGGTGGCACCAGAAATGGCATTCCCGTCCTTTTCCCATTGATAATCCACCTGAATGCTCGAACTGACACTGTAAGTAATATTTTCCCCCGGACATAAAACCGTATCCCCGCCCTCAAAACTGATGTCAGGATAGGTAAAACGGCCATAACAGGCACGGTGATCACTGTATTCAGACAAATCCCACATGGCATCGTCAATGCTGCGCAGGGAAGTGATCTGGTTGGTGCCCCTCAGCGGAATCAGGTGCTTGCGGCTGCCCCAGATGTGGTCGATGATGTGGCAGGTGTCGCGGTCCATGGTGGAGGAGAAAAATCCGGTGGCATAGGGCAAAAAAGGGTGGAGAGAATCCAGCATATTGGCGTACTGGTTGTATCCGCTGGTGGGTGAGACGTTGAAATCGCCCCCGTAAAGGACGGCTTCGTTGGGGGGAATGTTTTGTACGTCAATAAAATCCCGCATTTCGGCCATCTGCAGGTTTTTGGCCAGCAAATCCTGGGCATCGCTGCCAGCGTCCATGTGGGTGCCAAAGATGTGGTACTTTTTGCCCAGCTTGTTGATGCGGGCATATTTGATGCCTTTGTTGGCGAAGCAATCGCCCGCATTGGGACCACACAGCAGGAAATCGTAGTCGTCGGTCGCCTCAATGGGCCAGCGGCTGAAGATGATCACCCCGCCGTTGAAGGGGAAATAATCATTCAGAATGCCCGAATTATAGGGAAAACCTGCGGCCTGCATGGCCGGAATCAGGTGGTCGGTGCGGGGCGTGGGGTCGAAAGCCTCGGCAAAAAACATCACATCCAGCCAGGGAGAGATGATGCCTGGCATGAGATCGCCCCGCAAAGCGGCCTGCGGCAGTCCTGAGATGCCCAGGGGCAGCATCTGGATATTATAGCCCATCAGGTTGAGCACATTGGGATTTGCAAAATCGACCGAATCGATCTGCACGGGCTGGTTTTCATGGATCACAAACAGCAAATCCCTGCTTTGGCCAGTGTCGTCGTTGATGGGTTTGTATTTGATGGTCATCTGGCGCCCGGCCAGGGTGAAGGAATTTTGGTGAAAATTCCCGTCAGAGACCCAGGGATCAGAAAATCCGGGTCCTTTGGCGGCATACGCCAGTTGGGTGCCATTGGGGTTGCCCGCCAGCCGAAATTTAAGGGTCACCTGACTCAGGTTGTACCAGAGGGTGACCTCGTAATAAACGGTGTCACCCGCCGGCACGGTGCTGGTGTCGCGGTTGGTGACAAAGATTTCTTTGTCTGTTTCCCACAGGCGGCTGAAAGCCGCCTTTTGGGTCCACTTTCCCAACGGCACCACGTGGGTCCCGTTTTGGATCACGGTAACTGAAAAATCAAGCCAGGTATTATTGCGTACGAAAATGGAGCTTTGCGCATAGCAAGCAGTGCAGGCCGTCAGGATGACCAGCAGGTTCAGCAGTACAATTTTTCTCATCAGGGTTTAAGATAAGAAATAGTCGGTAGATTTGAGAGGTTAGATATTAGATTTGAGATGTTAGATTTGAGAGATTAGAAGTAATAGGCAAGATGTCAACCGTAAACTGCAAACCGTAATCCCGATAGCTATCGGGAGTAAACCGTAAACCGTAGACTGGCTTCTGGAAAACATCATCTTCATACTGGTTTTATTAGCGATTGGCTTCGCCCTGAAGCACTTGCGTGCTTTTCCCGAAGCTGCCGCCCAGGTCCTGACCTCCTTTGTGATTTACGTTTCGTTGCCTGCGGTAATTCTGGTGCAAATTCCCAAAATTGAGCTCAGTACCGACCTGTTGATCCCCTTTCTCATGCCCTGGGCCATGATTTTGGTGTCTGCAACCCTGGTTTGGAGCCTGGCCCGGATATTTCGCTGGAGTAAATCCATTACAGGGGCGCTCATGCTGTTGGTGCCACTGGGTAATACCTCTTTCTTTGGTTTTCCCATGGTGAATGCCTTTTTCGGGGAGGCGGGGATTCCCTATGCCCTGCTTTACGACCAACTGGGAACTTTCCTGGCCCTGGCCACCTACGGAACCGTGGTGGTAGCTGTGTATGCCGGGCAGGAACAGGCCAAAGTGAAGGATATTTTGCGAAAAATTGCCACCTTCCCCCCTTTGCTGGCCCTCTTGCTGGCTTTTGCCTTGCGTGGCTGGGTGGTTCCGCAGGCAGTGACTTTCATGCTGGAAGGCCTGGCCGCCACCCTTATCCCGTTGGTGATTATTGCCGTGGGCATGAAAATGGAATTTCGGCTGGAACGGGAGCATTTTTCCCCCCTGGCCGTCGGCCTGGGGTTGAAACTGGTGCTGGCACCCCTGTTGGCCCTCCTCATAATCCGTTTCCTGGGAGCCGAAGGACTGGCCGCGCAGGTCTCTGTGTTTGAGGCGGGTATGCCCTCACAGGTCAGCGCCTGGGCGCTGACCATGAGCGTGGGACTCGCCCCCCGCCTGGGCGCCATGATGGTTGGCCTGGGTATTTTGCTTTCATTTGCCACTCTGAGTGGGGTTTGGTGGCTTTTGGGGTAAGGAGATGGTTGCTTTTGGCCGTTGCTGAGGAGAATCGGACAACTGAAACAAGGTTGTTCCTAAAAAGACAATTCTACAAAGCCAATTCCATTTTCATTGATCAAGGGGATTAATAAAACGCCGTTGGAATTGACTCTCCAGAATTTTATTCCAGGGGTTTGCCCCTTTTTTTCCAGGAATTCCTTTTTTGCAGGAAAGGAGTTTGCGAGGTGTCCATTGGAAGAATACTCTTTCATGATGCCAGGTTTCCCTGGTTCTTCACCAGTGTGTACCACAAAATTTCCATTTTCATTTACGAAGGCCAACTCCGATTTGCTATTCCCAACAGGTTCTGAAAGTGTGGTATAATGTGGCGGTTCGCCAACCATGAAGTGGACCAATGCAGAGTCTGTAAGCATATTGACGGATTTTCCGTCTGCTGAGAAGGCAAAGCTTCCAAGATTGAGAAACTGGACTGAAAAGTCATTGATGTTGATTGCATTGATTCTTCCCTCCAATCCAAAGGGTAAAGGATATGCGGTAATCAACTGGTTTGGGGGGGCCATTCCCAGGGGGTATAGCAGTAATCCAAAAAGATTTTCGTCGCCAATTTTTGAGCTTTTCTCCTGGGATTCAGAATTAAATCTTCCAATACCTCTTAGTCTTTTCTCTGAAAAGTAGGTGGGATAAACCCATTCATGGGCCGAGGCTTTGAAGTAGGATGTGCCTGCTTGGTCCAATTCGATTAATTCCGAAATTTTTCCATTTTCAGGATCAATTACCAGGATTTTACCACTTTCGCGGTTATTAAAAACGAATAAACCCTTTTTGTCCTCAATGGAAATCCCGTCGAACCCTGTTCCGGTGAAACTAAGATATTCGGTATGTCCGGAGTTATCGGGGCCTGAGGTGGCCCATTTTTCGATCCCGTTTTTCATCTCAATGAGCCTCACCTGATGAATGTCACCCTCTGAGGCTGCAAATTCTTCCAGTAAATAAATATTGCTCTCCCCGTCCGTTTTCCAGGATTTTATCTCCCAGAAATCCTTCGCCAAAGCAGGACGGGTAAGTTGGGTCTTTCCAGTAAATTTCCCTTCCCGATTGAAATGGAAAATAGTGGGCGATGTATCTGAGTGAGAGAAATCGTAACTACTTAGCAAAAAATGAAACCCTCCCAGGGGGTCAGTTTCAAAGGGAATGGGTTCAATTTTTTGATAAATCTGTTGTTGATACAATTCTCCAAAGTTGGGGGATTTTTTGTGGTGGGGGGTAAAGCCTGTTTCAGGATTCCAGGGGAAGAAGATTCCCGTATTGATTTGGGGTTTTGAATTCATGGGGTTTGAGATTCCTGTTTGATGCAGGTTTGCTCCGCAGCCAAATGTGAGGAGAATCAGAAAAGGAATTAAGGAAAATTTACCTGAAATTACCACCTTGCGCTCCAGAATTTGACAGGAGTACCCGCTCCATCTGCCAGGAGTGCCTCAATAGTTGTCCGAACAATTCTTCCTCTGTTTTGCGTCCAAAGACTCATTATTTCATGTTGACCATTAGAGTTTACGGTGCCTGTCGAGATTGCGGCATGCCCTGCGGCACGGTTAAAGATAACAATATCTCCGGGTAAAGGAGAAGGAGAATTTGAGTTTGAGGGGTCGAAAATATATTCGCTGCTGGCTCTGATTTCCGATTCAAAAGTGTCTCCAAAACTGGGAAAGGTAAACGAGTTGGGGTCTGCTCCGTGGTTTCTTACCTGGTCCACAATATGGTTGTAACGGGTCACAAAACTTGAATTGGCAGTGAGATAGATTTGTCTTAACCGACTAACCGTAACATAGCCTGCGCGGTAAGCGCCATACATCACCATTTCCCAACAATTCATGATCCCACTATTGGGGTTGGGTTCGGGCTGATTCAGAAGAATCCATTTTGCATACTGGCTTTGTAAAACAGATGGATTGGTGGCTGCATCCTGACTTGAAAATGCCGACCAATGAAGGTTATTTGCCTGTCCTTCAATATGCCTGACCGTGCCAAGTTGTTCTTTGGCCCGATCCAAAAAAGTCTGTCCGTTTGAGGCGACCGTAAAGGAATTTCCTTCTCTGATGCTTCTCAGGGCAAGACGGGTCGCAAGGGTAATTTCTTCAAGGGAGTACAAGATGGAAGGGTCCGTGGTGGGAATATAATAATGGGCCCTCGCCATTTCTATGTATTCATCCGTGGCCCTTATTTGGGTATCAGATAACCTTGAAGGGTCATGTGCAGGATTATTTCGGTCTGCATAATCGTTAATACTGGCCATTTGAACCACATTGGCAGGGCCTTTGGTAGCCATTTTTGCCTGAATTGGTGCCGAAACTTTTCCCAAATGGGGTTGAACGTCATCATTTGATCTGTGATTTCCACCACCAAAGGGATTTATTCCGCTCTCATCATCTGTCTTAAGTTGAAATGGCGGCGGATTAAGGCTGGCACCCCCTGTGTCCATCTCGTTTGAGTGCATTGCCCCTACTGGGTCAATGCCTTTTTCAAAATTATTCTGGGATTGCAGGTCTTTGTCCTGGGTTTTCATGGTTTGCAGGAAGTGGTGAAATTACAAGTTGGAAGGTAAGTAAAAATTAGTTTTTTGTCAAACCGGGTGATCCAAATTCTCGCCCTGATAGCAGTTCTCCCCGCCTGGGCGCCATGATGGTTGGCCTGGGTATTTTGCTTTCATTTGCCACCCTGAGTGGGGTTTGGTGGCTTTTGGGGTAATAAAATTGATTTGCAGCAGAAAATTACCCTGCATCCCCAAAAGAAAAGCCCTCCACCTGGGAGGGCCTTCCTTAACAAAGCCATAAACTCACTTACTTCAACACGGTAAAGATTCCTTCGGAAACCGCCGTTCCATTGTCGGTAATCACGGTAATGGCGCCTGTGCGGGCAAAATCAGGGACAAAAGCCCGGACCAGGGTATCGGAAACGTTGGTGAATTGGGCGTCAAACCGGCCGAACAGTACCTGGCGGGCGTTGGAAAGCCCCGAACCTGTGATCAGCACCTGGGTGCCCGGCGCGCCCGAAACAGGGGTAAACTGGCTGATCGAGGGCACAGAAATATTCGGGCTGAATTCCTGGGCCGAAACCGCGGTTTGTCCCTGGCTGTTTTTCACCGAAAGAGGTCCCTTGGTTACGCCTGCAGGCACGGTAGCCCGGATTTTGGTTTCGCTCAGCACCTGGAAAGTAGCGGGCGTGTCGTTGAATTTCACCCGGGTGATGGAGGTGAAGGCATTGCCAAAGATGGTTACATTCTCACCAGGTTTGGCCGAAGTGGGATTGAAACTATCAATGCGCAAGGCGAAGGGAGTGACCATGAAAGGATCGGGGGAGAAAATCTCCTCGATGCCGCGGCGCAGGGTGATAAAGCCCGAAGTGGCGTCCGGGGGCACGGTAGCGATGATCATGCCCGAGTCAATGATGTCAAAATCTGCAACTTTGCCGTTGAATTTCACCTCTTCCACCGTGGAAAAGCCCGTGCCAATGATCTCCACATCCGTGCCAGCCGGTCCAAGGGTGGGGCTGAAGCTGGTGAAGCGCAGGTTATTGCTGTTGTCAACTTCGAAAATGGTGGGCGTAAGGGCAAAACCTGCCGGGCTGGTTACCTTGATTCCTCCGTTGATGGCGCCATTGGGAACGGTGGTGACCAGGCTCTTTCCGTCGGGAGCGATGCTTTTCAGGTCGGCCAGGATTCCCGGGGCAAATCTGACTTCAAAAACATCCTGCAGATTTTCACCAAAAAGGGTAACGTCGGTTTCGGGAGCGCCTTTGCTGGGGGTGAAACCAGTGATTTTAGGTGTGGGGGCGCTGGCCAGAAAGTCGCCAGCGCTGGTCGCATTGCCAAAAGGACTGAGCAGGGAGATTTTACCCTGGAAATTTCCTTCGGGTACCTTTGCGATGACCAGTTCGGGCAGGAGGGTGGTGATCACTCCGGGAATTCCATTGAAAGTGACCGCGGTCACGCTGGAAAAATTGCTGCCCTGAATGCTGACCAGGGTGCCCGGATTGCCGACGGGAGGACTGAAGGAGAAAATTTGCGGACCTGCTGCAACAGGCGGGATTTGCAGACTGGCCTGACTAACAACCGTGCCCGTATCTGTGGTCACCGTGATTTTACCGGTGGAAGCGCCCATGGGCACCTGAAACTGCAGGGTGTTGGGGCTCAGCACATTGAAGCCGGCCTGCAAATCGCCCAGTTTTACCTGAGATACATTCACGAACCCGGATCCGTTGACCGTAACCGTGGCACCAACCGTGGCGGAGGTGGGACTGAAACTGGAGATGGTCGGGATCTGGAGATTGGTTTGCACCACAAATGGCTGGCTGCTGGTGGCAGTCCCGGCGGGAGTGGTCACGGAAATGAAGCCCGTGGTGGCATTGGCCGGAACCGAAAATTGCAGGGTGGTGTTGCTGAAAACCCCGAAGAATACGCTGGTCTGGCCCAGTTTGACGCTTTGCACGTTGGAAAAGTTACTGCCGCTGACCGTGACAATGGTGCCGGTGGAGCCACCCGTGGGGGTGAATGAACTGATTCCGGGCAGGGCGCCGTTGCCGGTCAGGACCGTAAACACCTGGCTGCTGACTGCAATCCCGTTCACGGTTTCTACCCGAACCGGGCCACTGGTTGCCTGGGAGGGCACCAAAACCACGATCTGGGTGCCTGTGGCGTAGGTCACCTGGGCGGGCACTCCATTGATACTGACTCCCAGAAGATTGGCAAAATTGGTTCCGTTGATGGTCAGTTCCGAAAAAATGGGACCACTCAAAGGGGAAAGTCCTGTGATCGAGGGGGAACCTGTGGAAGAACCCGTGACCGTAAAATTGGTGTTGGAGGTCAGGATGCTGCCGCTGCCGGTTTGCAGTGAAATGGGGCCGGTTGTGGCTCCAAAAGGCACAATGGCTGTGTATTGGCCGTTTTGAAGCTGGAAGAAATTGGCGGGGGTGCCGTTGAATTTGATTCCGTTGACCTGGGTGTTCAGGAGGGTTACCGAGATATTGATCTGGGAACCCGGGCTGCCTGAAGCAGGGCTGAAATTGAACAAATCGAGGGTCGGCACCGGCGTGGGTGGAAATGAGATAAAAGCCATAGTAGTAATGGTTAAGGGTTTAAGAATGAATGAGATGTGCTCTTGGTGGAGGTTGATTTCAGGATAAAATACGCAGCCCCCGTCACCCTGGATTTTCGTTTGGAAAATTTTTTTTCATCTGAGAGCGAAATTTTTTGTAAAATAATTTAATGTATTGATAATGAGCGGAATAAAATTCAAGAGGGTGTCATAAAATTTTGGGTAAAGTCCGGAAATTCTCCCACAAACAGGCCATGATCTATCGGGCTGTACTCAAAAACTTCCTCTTCGGGCGGGATTTAATTTTTCTGAAAGAAAAATCTGGTCATTTTCAGGCAGTTATCTGCAGGCAAAAATATTTTTTGAAAAAGTATTGCATTTCATCCGGACACCCTATACTTTTGTCGTCCCTTCAAATTTGAAGGACGTTCATTCAAAAGGACTTTAGCTCTCCCGATAGCAATCGGGATGGTTCAGGGCCCAAAAAGAAGGGAGCTTAGCTCTCCCGATAGCAATCGGGATGGTTCAGAGCCCAAAAAGAAGGGAGCTTAGCTCTCCCGATAGCAATCGGGATGGTTCAGGGCCCAAAAAGAAGGGAGCTTAGCTCTCCCGATAGCAATCGGGATGGTTCAGGGCCCAAAAAGAAGGGAGCTTAGCTCTCCCGATAGCAATCGGGATGGTTCAGGGCCCAAAAAGAAGGGAGCTTAGCTCAGTTGGTTCAGAGCATCTGCCTTACAAGCAGAGGGTCACTGGTTCGAGTCCAGTAGTTCCCACTTCAAAATCAAGCAGTTACGTTGAAAAAGCGTAACTGCTTTTTTTATTTGCAAACATTTTAACAAACATTCCCTGACTTATCAAACCTGATTATTTTCTTACATCTGGTTTTCCCGGTTTCTCAATTTTTTTTCAATGGGTACCAAAGAAAAAGGACCGGGTATTAATCCGGTCCTGATAAGGGAACCAAAGTTTGGGGCGCGCTCCCTAAAGAATAAACACAATCCACCCTTCCAGACGGGCAGGGGATGGACGGCTTATAAAGAACTGATTTCTCTGAGCAATTCAGCCAGGTAGTGAACGGCCTCGGACCTTTCCGGGGTCATGGGTTCACCGTCTGCTTTGGTGAGTTGCTGAATTGCGGTAAGGGTTGCTGAATGCAGATCATTGAGATACTCCCTGGGTGAATTGGTCTTGATTTTTATCAGCAGGTGGTCAGAGGTTGTTTCCGTCATGTCTTTTGGCAATTGTTTCTTATTCAATGCCAAATTTAGAAAATTCAAAGAATAAAAACGCGTTAACGCTCTGTTTTTTATTCTTACACTTCCCAAAATTGCCCCTTATGGCAAAGGGAAAATATCGGGATCAGGAATTTGTTGAAACTTTCGGGCAAAGGGTCAGGGAGGTGAGGAAAAGCAAGGGCATGACAATTGAAGATTTTGCCGATAAGACGGGCTTTCCAAATTCAACCATTGCCCGCATTGAAAGAGCGGAAATTAATCCTACAATATCTGTGGTGAAAAGGCTGGCTGAGGGGTTGGATGTATCAATTCACCTCCTCTTTGATTTTGTCTAAATGATAACCCTCGGAATACTTCAAAAATGGGAAAATTGGGTTAGATGGTTATTTATTGCATTGAACTTCTAACGTCTGAATGAATTGTGAATTTTTAGAAGCTTAACGAAACTCCTGCCTTTCGCAGATCAAAGTAATTAAAAATTGGTGTTTCCAGAGTGAAATAATGACAGAGGCAATTCTTGCAGGGGAATTTTGGGGAGGATGGATTTTCTCAATTAATTTGGTTCAATGTGGTAATTCACCAGTCCTCGGTATCTTTTTTTGCGGTAGCAAGTTGAAGTCCATTAATCATTTCCTTTACCTTTGAATCAATTTGTTCCATGGTTGAAATTGCCTGTTTTTGAGTTTGAACTTTAACCTTCTCAAAGTAAATATCTTCAATAGGGCCGGGATAATTTGCAGGTGCGGGCCCGGTAACTTCATACACAAAATCAGTAAAAGTATATCGAAATCGACCATCTTTAACTTCAATTTTAAAATAGAACCGGACAAAATTGGTCATTGATGCCGCCCAACCTTTAAGTTCTACGGGTATTCTCCCCTTGCCTGCAATTGTTCCCGAACTTTTATCCTCATACTCAATTGCGGCATCTCCACTATTGAAAGTTCGGGTAGCCCAATCCAGAGCTGCAATAAATAGGTTTTCTTTTGTTTGTGACTCAACTTGAATAACCTCAGAATATGTAACCTTCTTTGTTTCCTCATTCACAGGAATGTCAACCCCTTTCAATTGAGAAAAAGCGTAAAAGGGGGCAAGAATTATAAGAATTGAAAATATGGTTTGCTTCATAATATTTGAGGTTACTTTGAGGGGAAATATGCCCTAAATTAGGAATCCTAAAGGAAAAATACAATCACATGGGTGGAACGAGATTTTGGTAATAGGTGCATTAGCTTGAAATATGACCTTCAAGGCACTTTAACCTTTTTGTCAACTCTCTAACCCATTTAGTTTGCCGCATTTGGTAATGCCTTTTTCGCCACTTTTGGGGGGCCTCCAACTGTTCCAAAAGCCTCTTCTGCAAAAAAATTGGCCCATAAGTCTTTTCAATTTCCCGGTAATGCTTGCTAACAATCTCCTTTGCATAATAAAGCTTATTTGCGGACCTGTGGGCGTATTTTCCGATTCCGGGCAAAGAGTATAGGGTTAGGGTACGTTTGCCCGTTACGGGGCATATTAGATAGGGCCGTTTGGAAATGCCAAGGTTTGAGGGGATGAAATCAAAATACACCTTGTAATCGAATGTGCGCTTTTCCCCTGTATTGAAAAAGGTGGTGGTGTAATGAAGCCTGATCCATTCCGGGCCGAATGAAGAAACAAAAGATTCCAACCCTATTGAAGAGGTTTTTTCCCCGTTGCAATTCCATGTAACCTTGCCCGACTTTGTTGCTTTCAGGTATCCCCAATTTTTGAGGTCCGAAACGGTTATTTTGCGGCAGTCGTCGTATGTTGTGGGGTACGTTCCAATTCTTCCCATAGTCGAATATAACCAAAATCCTTAGAGAAGATCAGGGAACCACGTTGAATTCAATGGCTGAGATAAATCCTCTGTGGATAGTGGGTAGGGATAGTGAAGAATAATTCGAGTATATCCTTATATCGTAAGTACCAGCGGGTAACCAAACCGGAAAATCAGGCTCAGCTCCATTTTTTCCGGTGGAGGCTTGAACCCGTCTCAAACAAGCATTATTTAAATAAAAATCCAAGTTACTTGAAGGAGCGGGGCCGGGTGTGGTACTGCCAGGATTTTCCTTGCTGCCTCCAATGGAATTAATTTTCAAAACTTTTCCAATTGGTACTACAAGTGTTGTGTCAAAAAACATGGAATTTACTGGTGGATTTGGAGGAACAGTGAATTCATACTCAATAAACCTCACCTGATTAAACGCCAAGGATTGGCCTGAAACTGAGCAAAATAATATTGCACAAAAGAAAACGAAGGTGATTGTCTTTTTCATAAAGTGGTGATTTCGAGTGCTGGTTTAATTTAGGCAATCCTGTTTTGATTTGAAAATATGTCAGACCATTTTTAACCTTCCCCCTCACGAAAGTAAACAGATTCCACCCTGGGTAAAGCATAGGGGATAAGCTTCAGGAGGTAATTCAGTCGCTCCTTTGGCTTCATTCCTGCAAGCATACCGGGCAGGTTTTTTAGTTCTTGCTGGATGAGGTCTTTCAAGAATTTCCGGAGGTCCGTGGTCATAACGGGCGCGGGGTTTTCTCCATTCGTTTGGAGGTTGAGTCGTTCTACATGGATTTCCAGAATGCTTTGAAAGGTCGAAAGGTCTCCCACGTCGAATTCACTTTCCGAAATGTAGTCTAATAGCCAATTCACGACAAAAGCCTGCTGGGGGACTTCTAATTGGGCATCGGCAAGTAGTTTCAAAAGTTCATCCACCGCATAAACCGGATTTTCAAATTCTGCCAGGATCAAAGCCAGGCCCTCAGCAAATAACCTCAGCGGAGTTTCGTGGTCGTTGAACAATTCCTGCTCCATGGCCTGTCTGTAAATGGCAAGGGTAAACTTGTTCAAATGGATGTTTCCAGTCTTGAAATAGCTTTCGAGGGCCTCAGTTTTTGAAATTTGGGTTGTGTCTTTTTTTTTCATTTGAGCGTATTAAAAAAAATGGCAACATCTGGGTTTCTTTCTTGTAGTATCGGTTATCTATGTGGCAACTTTTTCCTAATTCTGCGCGAGCGAAAGGTTAGGTAGTGGTCAACCTTGTTATAGGATTGCAACACATATTTTTCGTTTATAAAACGGATTTTGGGAGCATTGAAAGGGCAATGCTTTTTATAAATTGGGATTTCAATTTCTGGAATTTCCAGGGGAGTGAACATGGGCGTGTTTGAAATAAAGCCTGCTTTTTCAGCCCCTTGCTTTAGTTGGCGGGCTCTTGAAAGAGATATTGCCAATCTTGCAGAAATTAACGAATTTGAGACGCCAAAATAAGGAAAGAGCCGGGGCTGACATTGAAATGAGCGTCGGTTTTTTCGCTCTTGCCGCCACCGGGCTCTAACCTGAAAATTTATCATATCTCCAATTACAACCGCCACCAAATAATCCTGCAAAGCTTCCAGAAATTCAGGGTATAGGATGGCACATGTAGAGGTTTCAAAATGGTGGAGTTCTCGAATTGTGCGAAATGATCGAAGATAAACTTCATCCCCTTTTCCCAAACCGATCCAATTGAGTTTTTTTAGTTGCTTCAGGTAGGATTGAAGGGTTTTATAATCCCTAATGGATAAGTCTTCAATGAGCTGTTTTCGGAAACCGTACGAGAGGAAAACTTTACCCCGTGAAATCATTTTGAGGTAAAGCCAAAGCCTGAAAACCTTTACCAATTTATTCTTCAAAACGAATTCTGCTAATTCGACCTGAATAAGGAAATGAGAATGTTTTGAATGGAAATGCTTAAATTGGCAAAGTCTTTTATGTTGGTCGGAAGTGTTGAACTCGTTCATTTCTTCCGACCTTTATTTTTTTCAATCAGGCCGTTCATAGCCTCATTCCCTAACTCATTCACCGTCCTTTCCCTTTCTTCCATAAGCCAGGCTTCCAGGTCTTGCCGGGAAAAATAGAGGTGCTTTCCCCTACGGCTGAAAGGGATTTCATTACGCTGCACTTTTTGGTAAATGGTGGATTGGGCAAGCCCGGTTAATTGCATTGCAAAACCTACCCGGCCAATTTGGTCGCGGGCTTCATTATTTGAATTGCCATTAGGCTTATGAGCATTGAGTTCGTCCCTAACTGCCCTTTTTACAAGGGACGTTAGCTCATCGGTGGTAAGTTGAATTATGACCATGACTTCGAAATATTTTTTTCAAAGCACGGTTTAATGGGCCATTGCCATTATAGACCTGATATTAGGTCATGTTATTTTCTGCTTATTTTCTATTATTTCTTTGGTTTGGGCTTCCAGGTCTTTGAATATTTTCACGTTCTTTTCAATGCCTCCATTTTGAAAGGATTGGCTTAAATCTGCGTCGTAGTTCGATAGGTTTCTGCCGAAAGTATTTTCCAGTATATCAAAAAACTCTTTTTTGGTTGGCTTGTCTCCGCTTGATAAAAAGAAAAAATCTTTTTCATACAAAGCGTTCATAACTCTGATAAAATCAATTTTGAAACCCTTTTTTTTATTGAGACTAAGGGGGGCTATTTCATTGCGGGTAGTTGGTGGCAAATTTAAGGGAGAATCGATGGAAACTTTGCTGATCAAGTGGTTCAATTCAGCCGTCAAGGTTGCCTCAAAATTTCGGTCAGGTGCGTAAAGAAATCCTTCCTGTTCCTGTTTGTATTCATGCAATCTGTCTTCGATTAACTTTATCTTTTCTTTTGTAGCCCCTTCGCCCATTGAAGTATCAAGGTCCGCAAGTTCCATTTTGAAATTTTTCCATGTGAATTTGTGTACATGTTCGGGCCATAGCTTTTCTCCCAAACGATTGATTTCCTTTTCTAAATACTTTTGGTTGCCAAACTGCTTCCCATTCAAATCAATGTACCAATCTTTGGAATAAGTTTGCTTAAGGTAAAAGAAAATGACAAACGTTTGAAGGTCGTTTAATCCTTCTCTATTGATTATTTCCCGCACGAAATCGGAGAATTCGACAAGTCCCGCAATGGAAAGTTTATCGGAAATTTGGTGGTGAATTTCAATTTCTTTTTCAATTGCAATTGCATTATGAAACGGTCCAGGATAGTCAATTTTCATTTTAACATCTTGCCAAAATGCCGATTCAAGGAAAAAATCTAAGGGCTTCTTTAACATTTCAGTCTTTTATGCTATTCCTAAAAATAGCAAAAGCCCGGCAAAAACCGGGCTTTTAGTGTGAAGTTGCCGAACTTTCAAAAGTTTATGAGGGCTTTGGCGTTTTCTTCCTTTTGCTCAAATTCAAAGTCATTCAGGTAGTTTTCGGTCGTTTTCATACTGGAATGCCCCAATGATTCAGAAATGAAGGAAATATCCTTTCCAGATCGCTTCAGGACAGTTGCAAAACTGTGGCGGGCTGTATAGGTGGTTACATCCTTTTCAATGCCCGCTTCCTTGGCAATAATACGAATGTATTTATTGATTTGCTTGATAGCCTGCTGTCTTTTGGCGCGGGCTGTTTTCTTGTCGATTCCAGCAGGAACAATAGGGAATACAAAAGATTCTGGTGAATCTGCTTTCAATCCGTGGCGATCCAGGATTTCGCGGGTTTGTGGGAGAATGACAGCCGTTATTTCTTTCAGGCTTTTCTTTTCGGTTTTGGCCCGGATAAAGGAAATTCGGTCGCTGGCAACGTTTTTATATTTCAGCCGGGCAATGTCTTTAATATTTGCTCCATTGCACAGGTATGAGAAAAACCACATGTCCCGCGCAAATTCCAACTGGCTGCCAGCAGGGGCATCGTAGGTAACCAGCTTTTTTATCTCAGCAAGGGTAAGGGCTATTTTGCCTTTGCGCCCGGTCGGGATCGTATAAAGGTCTTTTCCAAATGGGTAATAATCCCGGTCAATGTATTTCTTTCTAATGGCAAGGTTGAAAATGCTCCTTACCTGTCTCATATACATGCTGATCGTGGTTTTTCCATTTCCTTTTTCTTCCATCCAGTTTTCAAATTTTCTCAGAAAGGTTACTGTGATTTTGGAGAATTTTATATTTGCCCGCTTTTCCTTGGTCCCTCCTTCAAAGAGATTCAAACTGTCCATTGCGTTTCTGTAAACCATTGCAGTACCAAAACTGCCTTCATTTTCGAGGTCTGCAATTCGGGAAAGAAAAAGCCCAACAACGCCTTCCCCGTCTTTCGTTTTGTTGAGGTAGCGGGCCTCAAATTCCTCAAAGTTGAAAGGATGGATTTTCGCAATTACTTCAAGAGCCCGTTTTTCAATTTCTGCAAATGCAAACTTGTTGTTTTTGTGTTCATCCCGTGGCCGGGCACCTTTGGTTTTATCAAAGTCCTCTGCGGTCAGGGAAATTCCAGTTGCGTAAAACTTGGAGTCCCTTTGAAAGGTTACCCTCAGTTTGGTTGGATAGCTTCCGTCCTTTAGTTGTCTGCGAGTGTCTAAGTAAATGCCAGTTGAAACTTGATTTTGCATGGTGTCTTTTATGCTTAAAGTGGAACAAATGATTTGCAAGCAATTTCACAAACATTTGCAAACCAAAGTAGCCAATAACCCTCAGTATCCAACATTCAAAAGCATTTCAAAACGGCCTGAAATGGCCTTTTTTGCACAAAAGTAGCACGATCAATTACCATTTATTAGCATTGTGCAAATGCCTTACAAGCAGAGGGTCACTGGTTCGAGTCCAGTAGTTCCCACACCCTTAGAAACGCCATTGATTATTTCAGTGGCGTTTTTTTATTCCCCAAATCCCCCCAAAAAAAGCCCCGGCCTCCTGCAGCATCCCTGCAAAAGACCGGGGCAAATAAATACGCCTCAAAATCCGCCAACACCCACATTTCCCACACCTACGAAAAACTCCAGGTCCAAAGCGTCGCCGCCGCCGTTTTCAAAGCGCTGAAGGAAGGGCTGGTGTGAATGCAATGAACAATTGGCAGAGAACAATGAACA
Organism: Bacteroidia bacterium; assembly: GCA_020635905.1. Taxonomy (GTDB): domain Bacteria; phylum Bacteroidota; class Bacteroidia; order J057; family JADKCL01; genus JACJYV01. The sequence continues at coordinate 1,079,399 of JACJYV010000001.1, read as the reverse complement.
ATTAGCGGAGAGCAATGAGCAATTAGCAGGGGGCAATGAACAATTGGGATTTGCCTCAATGTGAGGCCTTTGGCCGGAATGGGGGGGCATCCCCAACGCGTAGGGAAACGACCCTGTTGTTTCCTGAAATTTTCTGACCCCTCCGGGGTCTTTTTTTTTTCCCGGGCCCTCGGCCCGGGAGGTGGGGCGCCAGAGCAAATCCCCTCCAGTTCACTCCAAACTCACTTTTGAACCTTTTACCATAGTTACCCCAACCCTTGAGCCTGGACCATCCTGGCCCAAAGCTTGACCCCCCCAAGCTTCAGGCTTGGGGTATCCTGGCCCGAGGCTTGACCCCTTCAAGCTCCAGGCTTGGGGTATCCTGGCCCAAAGCTTGGCCCCCCCAGGCTTCAGGCTTGGGGTATCCTGGCCCAAAGCTTGCCCCCCCCAAGCTTTAAGCTTGGGGTATCCTGGCCCAAAGCTTGACCCCCCCAGGCTTCAGGCTTGGGGTATCCTGGCCCAAAGCTTGGCCCCCCCAAGCTTTAGGCTTGGGGCAATTATGGTTAGGGGTTGGCCAACCAGGCTTGAGGGTTGGGGTAGGCAAGCTTTAGGGTTGGATTCTCAAGCTTTAGGGTTCAATTTCTAACCTTTAGGGTTGGGGTAAGCAAGCTTTAGGGTTCGATTTCCAACCTTTAGGGTTGGGGTAAGCAAGCTTTAGGGTTCGATTTCCAACCTTTAGGGTTGGGGTAGGCAAGCTTTTGGGTTCGATTTCCAACCTTTAGGGTTGGGGTAAGCAAGCATTAGGGTTCGATTTCCAACCTTTAGGGTTGGGGTAGGCAAGCTTTGGGGTTCAGTTTCCAACCTTTAGGGTTGGGGTAGGCAAGCTTTAGGGTTCAATTTTGAACCTTTAGGGTTCAGTTTCCAACCTTTAGGGTTCAATTTCCAACCTTTGTGGTTAAAGAAACGCTTAAGTTGGCGCGCATGCGATTGGATCGGGATCTACCCTGAATTTTGAGACCGCCTCCAAGTCCTGACCCTGCAAGGGGGTGAAATGCACTCATATCAGGCAGAAACCTATGCGCCAGGTCAGGCTGGGCATCATTGCGGCGAGCCCCCATAGGGGTAAACATTGCCCAGCCTCTACCCATGGTAAAATCAAGGTTTTCGTTCAAATTATTGCCATTGGATTCTAATACCTAAATCAATCCGGAGGATTGAAGCCGCCATGCGGGAATGGCCCATCCTCGTGTAAGGCCAGGAAATTTCCTGGCCCTACGGCCCACCAATTAGCGACAATTTGTTGTCCCTAACATCGCCCTAAGGGCCTAATCTCACCTCTCAGGACTAACGACTCCTCTCTGAAATCTAAAAATCTAACCTCTAAAATCTGATTCCCAATTCCTCAACCAAACCCACCAATTCCTAAACTCCCGGGATTTTCCAAATCCCAATTCCCAAATTTACCTCCTACAAATCATCAACAAACCCGGAAAATATGTTCGCACCCTACTATCCCGCCGAAAAAGAATACCAATCCAACTACGCCACCAACCTATCTCAGGAGGAGGACCTGCCCTCGATGGCGCCGCCCAAATTCGGGTTTGAAACCACGCCCTTCCAGTCCAGCGCAGTGCAAATGAAGGAAGACGGGGGCACCTCCTGGTGGGATTCTATGGTGGAAACGATGATCCCCGGCTGGAACCCGCCGCAAAATGAAGGCAAGGGATCAGGCGAAAAGGAGGGAAGCGGTGAAGCCAAATTCACCTCGGCCAACGTGGAAGCCGCCAAGGCCCGCATGAAGGAACTCAATATCGGGGAGGAGGCCATTTTGCAGTTGCAGGACGAACTGGGCATCCGCCAAACGGGCGTTTATGATACAGATACCGTGCAGGCCGTTTACCAGAAGCAGGTCGATCTGAACCAGGGCGAACACTTCAAGATTTCAGAAGATGGGGTGGCCGACCGCCTGTTTTTCCGTTGGTTGGGACTGGTATTTACCGAGGTGATTGAGCCTGGCAAAATCATGCCTGAATTTGCCAAACAGTTTCTGGACGATCAGGGCTGGCCCAAAGCTTCATTCCTCAAAGGCATTACCATGGGCGCCTACACCCACTACGACGACCAAAGCCCCAATAACAAAACATTTGCCGCCATGGCCAATCCCTGGGCAGCCCATCACCAGGCCATCAGTCTCAACGAAAACGGGGAATTAGTGGTGGGAAAACCGGTCAAAATACAGGAAGTGGGGGATGTGATCGAAGCCGTGCAAAGTATCACCCGGGGACTGGAAAATATGTGGGCCTGGGGCACACTCAAAGGCTGGATCAAATACAAGCCCGAATACGGGGCCGACAATCCACCCCCGTGGATCAAGGTGAAGAATCTGGCCATATTTGCCCATGGCATGACCTACGGCATTGGGATGAATGCCAACGGTTCGTACAAAGATGGGCTGCTTTCGAATACGCCCAATAACGGACAATACAAAAAGACCTCGGCCAACGTGGAATCCTTTGCCAAAGGGCTGGATGGGGCGATCAGCAGCGAGGTAAGGGTGCAACTTTTTTCCTGCAATGCCGGCCGCGAATACGATCCCAATGATCCTTATCTGGATGCCAATTTCAAAGATCACCGGGCCCTGCCCGACGAAAATGAACAGATGGAAGGCCCCAATTCCTTTGCTTCCATGCTGCAACAAGCCCTGGGCGAAGATTCCAGCGTATATGGTCACCTGACCGAAGGCCACACCACCAATAATTACGCCTCGGTGGTTTATGGCAAGGATGCAGGCGGTGGTTGTCTGCATATCTTCGAGTTGTTGTATGGCAGTGCCTATCTGGATGCCCAACTGCGGGCCCTTTTCCCCGACAAAACCCCCGAAGAACTGGAAATTCTGCGTCCCCTGCTGCGCGAAGAGATGTGGAGCCATTACAAAGACTCAATCAGCGATGAACACCTGCGCCAGGCCGGAAAAACCCAGGCTAAGAAAAGCGACGGTTCGGGCTACCGCCAGTTGGGAGAGAAAAAATATGCCGACGATGTCCCCGATCTGGGCTCGGATATGTTCACCAACCAGGATGAAACCCGGTCCCTAATGAGAGACAATTTTGAGCAAGTCTGGATGACGTCAGACAGAATCAAAAAGCTGGAAAAGGCATTGAATAAGAAGAAATAGGGAAAAATCCCGGACAAAAATCCCCGTCATTTTTTTCTTCCACCACGAGGTTATCCTGTATTTTCCGATTTTCCCTTATATTTGAGTTTAGTTGACCTTTAAAACTAAGATGATCCAGGCGGACGCTGGTGAGAGGGGGGGAGTTTATGAGCATTTTTGAACCAGGTCCAACGACGAGATTCGAAGTATTCTGAGGCGCCCTTAAATTAGCCAGCTCAAATTGTTCTCATGAAATCAAGACGGATCAACCAACTTCTGCTCACCTTATTTTTGTTTTGTGGATCGGCATTGCAAGCCCAATGGACTACCTACGCCCCGATGCCGGGTACCCGCTGGGCCCACGTTTGTGCCGCCGCGGGGGGTAAACTCTATGTGCTGGCCGGCTCAGTTGGCCCCACCTACGAGTACAACCAGGCCACGGATTCCTGGACTGTAAAGGCCTCCATTCCCACCTTGCGGTCTTACCCGGCAGTGGCTTCCTGGGGTGGAAAAATCTACGTTATGGGCGGTTCCGTGGGAGCTGCCTGGTCAGATTTGAACGAATGCTATGATCCGGTCACGGATTCCTGGACCACTCTGGCGCCCATGCCAACGGTCCGCACCACCACGGCGGCCGCCGCGGTGAACGGAAAAGTATATGTGGTGAATGGCTGGAATGGCGCAGCCATGACCGCGGTGGACGTTTACGACATCGCCACCAACACCTGGTCGTCGGCTGCACCTGCGCCCACACCCCGCTCGCATGCCAAGACGGCCGTGGTCGCCAACAAGATCTACCTGATCGGAGGCTACACCAGTTCCTTTACGGGATTGGTGGAAGTGTTTGATCCTGCGCTCAACACCTGGGCTACCCTGGCCCCTTTGAATACGGCCCGCTACATCCATGCCGTGGGAGAAATCGGGTCCACCATTTACGTGGCCGGGGGCTACACGGGCTCGGCTTCCAGTTCCGCAGAAAGCTATAATGTAGCCACCAATACCTGGACGGTGGAGCCCAATCTGCCTACCGCAAGGTATCGCACAGACGGAGCGACCCTCAATGCCTGCTTTTATGTGTTGGGTGGCTATAACGGCTCGAATCTCAGCACCAATGAAGCCATTTGCGGAACCATTCTCCCCGTTGATCCTGAACTGCGGGGTTGGAAATCGGGCGATCTGATCACCCTTGAGTGGGACCGTCCCATGGCAGGCCCTGAGGCCCTGGACTATGTGGTGGAACGCAGGAATGAATTTGAAGAATTTGAAAGGATTGGCAACCTGGAGTCAACTTTGGCTGCGGGGAAGAATTACCTTTTCCACGATAAGGAACCCCAGGATGGAGTGAACTATTACCGCCTCGTGCAGGTGAATCAGGATGGGGGAATCAATTATTCCAAAGTGATCGAAGTCGAATTTTCCCAAACTGAAGACCTTTTCGCTTACTGGAACCGGGCCCAATCTTCCCTGCAACTCAACTGGAAGGGAGAATTTCTGCATGGCCGGGTCGATCTGGACCTGCTGAATATGATGGGCCAGCAACTGGCCAGCTTTACCTTTCAGGCCGCCCCCGGCGGCGATCAGGAGCAAATGCTCCCCCTGAATCAGCCTGCCGCAGGCAGCTACCTCGTCAGGGTGCGCAGCGAACGGGGCACGGTGGTGCGGCGGATGGTGGTGGAATAGGTTTTAGCTGCAAGCTGTGAGCTGCGAGCTGTGAGCTTCGAGCTACGAGCTTCGAGCAAAACTGTAAACGTCCGTTGGACAAACCGTAAACCGCAAACCGCAAACCGTCTGTAAACCGTAAACCGGTTAGAATTCCTCACCTTCGGTGGTCAGATTTACCGCGGGTAGGAAGGGCTGTATGTGGGTGATTTTGGGGGATTCACCTCCCAGGGGTTTGAAGATGCTGACGAAGGCCGCCGCCATGGGATTATTGGGGAAAGGGCGTTCGATATTGCAGAAAAAACAGTAATTGATCCCGGATACAAGCTGGGTGGCAAAGGCAATCGGGCGGTAAAAATCTCCGAGAATGCCGGTTTGCCGAACTGCATTGCGAAAAATACCGCTTGCTTGTTCGTCTAAGGTGGTAAAGGGCGACCAACCACCAATAAAAATGTCATTTTGATTTGTCATGCAAGGAGTGGGTTAAATTTATGCCATAAAGTTAAAGTGCGACACATTCCGAATTGTGTACATTTGGAAAGGATTGTCCCTTGTTTTAAATTAGGAATGGGATAGTTCGGAAATCCCACACGTGTCACCCTTATTCAAGTCATGTCTGTTACCAAATTGACATATTTCCTTGAGCGTTTGTCTCAGGAGGAGAGGGACGATTTCAGGGGAAATCTGGTCAGGAAACCCGGTAAGCGGGATGAAATCCTGAGCCAGTTGGTGGAAATATTGATGGAAGGGGAGGCCGAAAATGAGGAAATATATGCTCAGTTATACCCCGATCGTGAATATTCTGAAAAGCAGATGCGCAATCTCCGCTCAGAACTTTTCTCCCGCCTGACCGATTATTTATCAAATCGTTTGTTTGAGGAATCCACCGAGAAAGTCCTTTTTGTGGCCCGGGTACTCAATCAGCTCAAGGTCGTGCAACACTTTCCTGCAGTGGTCGAGAAATACATGCGGCGGGAGGAAAACGACACCCTGAGTCTGGAGCGGGCCGATCTCAATAACCGGCTCAAAGAAGAATTTCTGGAATACCAAATCTCCATTCAGGGACGCAAAGGACTGCCTCTCAATGAGTTGATGGAAGGGACGGAGGAGGCCTTTGTGGCCCGGGTGCTTTACCAGGCCATAGCTTACCAGGAAAGCGTGCGCATTTATCCCGGATTTGCGGCTGAGCCTCCCCTGATCTTGCTGGATTCTATCCTGGAAAAACTCCGGGAGGGAGCCTGGCAGCATTCCCGTCTGGTGGGCATTTATTACGGGCTGTATCAGTTGGTGACTGAGCCGGAAAAGGTGGAGGGATTTTTCAGGGTGAAGGAAATGCTGGGTGCCTACGGGGGATTGATTGAGAAGAGGGAAGCGTTTCACATTTACACCGCAGTGCTGAATTATCTGGCCCGCCGCCGCAATAGTGGTTATGAGGAGGTTTTTCCGGAAATTTTTCTGCTTTATCAGGAGATGCTGAACCGGGGCCTGCTGCTGGAGGACAACGTATTCAATGCCTGGCATTTCAAATCCATCGTTTCCACTGCCATCCGTTTGGAAAAATTTGCCTGGGCCCTTGACTTTATCCAAATCTACGGCCCCCAGCTTTCCGCTCAGTTTCAGGCCAATACAGTAAATTATTCACGGGGAATGATAGCTTATTATCAAAACCGATTTGAGGAAGCTGAAACGTTGATGAATAAGGTGCTGGAAGACTTCAGTGACCCCTTTTTCGGGCTGGATGCGCGTTCCTACCTGCTTCGAATCTACTACGAAACCGGCAATGTGACCGGTCAGGATGCGCTGTTGAATTCCTTTCGCCTTTTTCTCACCCGCCACCAGGATTTATTGCCCGATCGTCTGGAAAACTACAAGGAGTTCATCCGTTTCTTCCGCAGGCTGGTGGCCCTGCCGCCCGATAAGCCCGGTCGGGCTGAAAAGTTGCGCCAGGAAATCCTGGATTCCCCCCGGCAAGCCGGGCGGGATTGGTTGCTGCAAAAACTGGAAAGGTTTTTGAAGTAAGGGAACCTCTAAAAACTTCGAATCTCTGCGTTGGGCTTGGTTCAGAAATGCTCATTTACCTGAGTAAACTGCGCTTTCTTCACCTGCGCCCGCCTTGACCTTCTTTGTTTTTAGATGTCCCCATAAAAACGGGTCTGCCGACTGGCAGACCCGTTTAAATAAAATTCAGGTTATCGCTTTACAATTCGCCTGAATTCCCTTTTACCCGTGCCGTCCTGTATAAATCCGAGCAAATAAATTCCTGTGGGCAAAGCTGACAGGTCGAGCCAGCCGTCCACCTGTTTTCGGCGCTGGGACACCCAAATCAGATTCCGAAGGATTTTAAAAGGTCGATTTGCTCCTGCTCCTTTGCCATCAGGTAGGTATATGGTTCTTTTGACTGAGGCAAAGTCATTTTAAGGCCATAGATCGTTTTCAAAATTTCGATTGCCTTTTCTGGGCTGAGGCCTGTTTGTTTCTCTTTTAATTGTCGCTCGAACTCCTTGTAGACTTTGTAAGCGCAAAATGCAATGCATATATGTGATTCAATCCTTCTCTTGAGACGATGGTAAACTGGCCTGATCTTGAGGTCGGTTTTAGATATTCGGAATGCTTTTTCGATTTGCCAAAGTTGCCTGTAGCCTTCGATGACTTGCTCTTTTGAGAGTGAGCAGTTCGTGATGTAACCCTTTAATCCGTCCCAGCGACTTGCCTGGTCCACTTTGTCATAATCGATGTTGATCTTAACTTCTCCTGTCATGGAGAGAAATTGATTGTATCCCCTATTGTTAATGTGTTGTTTGGTCAAATTGCCCTTGTTCAGGTTCTTCTCCAATTTTTTTATCCCTCTGTTGCGGTTGTATTCATCTTTTCTTGCCCTTTTTGAGGAGTAACTAATGACCAGCCGCTTGCCATCTTCTTGCTTTAAAACAGCACTCTTCCCATCTTCTAATTTCAGTTTCAGGATTTCCTCCTTTATTTTCTTTGCCCCAGCCTTAATCCTGGCCCCAAGAATAAATTCATACCCACCTGCCTCTAATTGCGCGATATTGTCTTTTGAAAGTAGGCCAGAATCTGCAATCACTACCAGTTTACCCAGATCATATTTCTCTTTGAACGCTTCAATGACCGGAATCATGGTGTGGCCTTCAAATTTATTCCCTTCGAAAATCTGGTATGCCAACGGATAACCATAGTAGCTAACCAGCAGGCCCAAAAGAACCTGAGGATGTTGGTGTTTGCCATCCTTGGAGAATCCGGCCACGCGCAGATCGTCTTCCTCTGCAGCCTCAAAATATAAAGTAGTGACATCGTAAAAGACAACTGCTGGTTCCTCGCCCAGTACCTCAAGCGTATGCCGATAACTAATCTTTTGAACCTCTTCGTACTGGTCGTTCCGGAGCTTGTCCAGGTAACGGTAAATCTTTGTCACCTCATAAGCTATTCCATTGAATTTAAGCAGGTAATCTGCTGTTTTTAACTTACTGAGTGGAAAAACCAACCGGGATATTACCAAATGACGAAACAGCTCATCGGGGATCGCATGAAAACCAATCTCTCGAAAAAGCTTGCCAAATACCAGATCTGGCCCTAAAAGTTGAACTTTATGAAGATGGGAATCGAGTGTTTGGATAAAGTGGCGGTCCTCACCGATGACAAAATCCATTGCCATCTGACCATGAATCCGCAAAATCATTTGTTTCCCCTTCTCAACCAACAACTCCACCTCATCCGCATCCGAACTACTTCCGACGGTCTTCAGAACCCGGTATCGCCCTTGGCTCTTATCTATAATCTGAACACTGACTATCCCGGATCGATTTGGCTTTTTGCGAACAAACATCCACAAAGATAGTCTGGGACACCCAAAACAATCCAAAAATCATCCAAATCAACGCCCATTCAATGATTTTGCCGAAAACTTGGAAAAAGTGCCGAAGACAGGAAACGGGTCTGCCGACTGGCAGACCCGTTTAAATAAAATTCAGGTTATCGCTTTACAATTCGCCTGAATTCCCTTTTACCCGTGCCGTCCTGTATAAATCCGAGCAAATAAATTCCTGTGGGCAAAGCTGACAGGTCGAGCCAGCCGTCCAGATCAAGTTTTTGACTGATCATCAGATTGCCTGACAGGTCGAATACCTGCACCGGATCGGGTCCTGCCTGCTGTACATGGATCCGGTTTTCAAAGGGATTGGGAAAGATTCCAGCCTCAAATGAATCGGGGGCAGGATTTGCACGTTTCATGTCAATGTTTTCAATGTGGATCAATCCGCCATCGACCAGGGAGAGGGCCTGGGCCAGCACCACGGGCTGCGATCCCACTTTGAAATTGAGGGTCAGAACCATTCCCGTGCCTGACCGGGTATCTCCGTCCTTGCGGGTAACCACCCAGCGGTCGCTCGCGGTGAGGTATTCGGCCTGCATTTCGGCCTCTTCTCCCAGCCAGGTGGAGTCGGGCAGGGCAAAAGTGGGCTTGGGAAGGGGGTAAATCCCGCTGTTCAGGGCCAGACTGACCCATCCCCCACTGGCCGCCAGCCCAGCTGCAGATTCCAGATGCAGGTGCAGGGAGAATACTTCATTGGGCTGAAGGGTGGAATGGGTGGTGGAGAATTGCAGGCCCACAGAAAGCGAATCGAGGGTGATCCATTGGATGGGTTGGGCCTGGCTTCTCGGGATGAGCAGCAGGCAGGTTAAAAGGGAGAGGGTGAACAGGATTTTTCTGCCGAAAGGTAAAGCGGAAAAGAGGGCAAGGTTGGTGAGGTTTAAGAAATTGGTTTTCATGGGTTTTAGATTTGTGGCATAGCTTACCCGGGAGGAAATCCTCCAAAATAAGGGCAATCAGCCGGTTAACAGATGAAATGAAGGTTAATTGTTGGACCAGATGCCTGAGCTGAATCGGCCGCTCCGCTTTGGCTACTCCGTGTCCGACAAATCAAAGTTAGGGGGGAGTCGCCGGGAAAAATATTTCATGATATTTCACGGGGAATGGGGAGGGGGATGTGCTTTTACCTTGGCCATTTTCCGAATTGGCGTCAACTAAGTGGTTAATGGGTAACGCAAAGGCCGCAAAGGGGTTGTTTTCCGCGTTTCGTGGGTTGAAGGGAGCAAATACCGAAAGCGTTCGGTACCCAAAGACAAAACGTATTTGAAAAGGCTTGCTTAGCGTTCTTTGCCACCTCAGCCAACGGAATCCCGAAAGCGTTCGGGAGGGTCCAAAAATCTTGGCGATCCCGATTTCTATCGGGATTGCGATACAGACCCTTTTAGGTTGATTTCCCACTAAGTTGACGCGCATGCGAAAGCATTCGGGAGGGTCCAAAAATCTTGGCGATCCCGATTTCTATCGGGATTGCGATACTGATCATCTTAGGCTGTTCTTCCACTAAGTTTTCCCGCAATCCATTTTCCGGGACAAGCCCCGGAATGTGTACATACAAAAAAGGCCCCTGAGGGGCCTTTGGGGACGGAAATTGCCTGATTGACGATCTTCTGACCGCGGATTTGCCTCCTTAAATTGCCTCATTCACCAGTGATACCACCCCATTAATGTACATGCGGCGGGAGTTTCCACCCCCGAACTTTGACTCATGGCGAATAAAAGCCGCCCTGGGAGGAGGCCGAAAATCCCTGAATAGAGTAGGCAATTGAAAATCACCTTTAAGTTTTTTTATTATGTCATCAAATTCAAACATTACTCAAACCACGGTTCAAAACCTCTCAGAAAATGAGGTGACCCTGTGGCTTACCCTCGGAAACAGTTCCCAATTTGTGGGCGACGTTCAACAAGTCAATCCCAAATTTCAGGAGAATGGTACTCCTTTGCAGGGCTATCTGAATTTGCCCCCCGGAGAATCAATTTCTTACACACCCCCGGCCGGGCTTGGCTTCAATGGGAATTTTGCCTTTGGTTCCCCGCCGCTGAATTGCCCCCCGGCCGATTTTCTCAATGGCATCAATCTGGCCGAGTTCAATTTGAATGAACAGGATCCCAACGGAGAAGAAGTGGTTGACATCAGCTGCGTGGCAGGTACCAATGCCTACATTGAAATTTCCATGCAAGGTGGAGGACAATGGAATGCCGGACCAGCTTTAAATGTTTCAGAGTTTTCCAACACGGTGATTGGAAAAAATGCTGGCAGGGTTGGGGTTTATCCTTATGCCTGTACCATTTGCACCGGGGTGGACAATCCTCCTTTTTGTTCAAATCCTCCGATTGACGCACCCAACCCCCCCATTTGCCAGAAGGAGCCCATTTGCAATGTCGGACGGGCTTCCAGCCAGTCAGGTGGCACGGTAACGATCACTTTCAAGGGTCATACCCCTCCCCCCAAAGGATAATCTGACCGCAACAAACCCCAAAATCAAATATCACCCCATCGACAGCCGCCCTGGAAACAGGGCGGCTGTTTTATTAACTGCTTTTTATTCCCCCAAATAAGCCCAGATAAGCCCGGAACCACAAATTTCCAGAAAAGTCAGTCCTCACCAATGATTCCTCTGGAATCAGTTTTCATCAGCACAATATCTCCGTCCATGCCCTCGAGACTCTTCGAGTCTCCCACAAATACCAGCATTCCATTTTCGGTTTCCAGGCAGGACCTCGCATCATCCTCGCCCCGTCCTCCGTAACTTCTTTGCCAGATGGTTTGTCCCGTTTCTACATTGATTTTCAACAGATAAAAATCCCACAGACCATTGCTGAAGTTTTTTGAATCTCCCGGAACCAGCAGATTGCCGTCTCTCAACTGAACCCAACCTGTGACCTGGGCCCGGTCGGAACGTTTCCAACCATAGTATTCATTCCACTTCAGATTCAGGTTTTCGTCCACCCTGAAGACCCAGACCGATCGTGACTCTCCGGGGAGATCATCGTTTTGGGAGTATCCCGAAACCGCATATCCGCCTTCCTTCAGGGCGAGCAATCCAAGCGAAATGTCCTCCAGGGGGCCGCCAAATACCTGAATATCTGCAGCAGGATTATAGGAGTAGTCGAGTTTCTGGATGAATGTATCATAATTTCCGGCGCCGTTTTTGAGGCCTTTGCCAAAACCCATGACCACCAGCTGTCCCTGGGTATTCTCCGCAATCCCTCTGATCGTTCCATTGAGAGAATCAAAAATAGTCGTTTTAATCGTATCAAGATTTTCATCGAGAATGGCAAGGAATGGCCAGTTGGAGGTGTAGCCTCCCAGGGCATACCCTCCCTGACTGATTCGGGTGCCAGTCCAGAATCTGGATGAGGCACTGTGGGTGAAAATTTTTTCAGAAAGAAGGTCCCCATCCGGCCCAATTTTCAGGCACATTGCCAGGGGCTGGCCGCTGGGTCCGGAGGTATGGCCGTAGGCAATGTAATTGGGAAATTCTGCCCGGTCCACCCCGTAAATGGCATCGCTGAATTCTTCCCCCCATTCCATTGACCACTCCTCAACCCCATTTGAGTCTGTTTTGATGATGATAGCCTGGTTTCCTTTCCCTTCTACTTCCGTTCTGCCGCCAATCAGGTATCCGCTTTCATGGGCTTCGATCACGTCGTATCCGAGTTCGTTGCCATAGCCTCCAAAAAACCTGATAAAGCCCGGGTTTGAGGGAAAATGTTCTTTTTGACAGGAGGTTGAAAAAGCCAGGATCGAAAGCAGGGCGATGAGCTGTCTTTTCATTTTTTTATCTCCTGGATTTGGGGTGCCAGATTCAATTTGATACCTGCCACAAAAGTCAGGCAGGTCCAGATACTGCGGTAGCCATTGGGGACATGAAAATCCCAGGAAAGGGGAGAATTCATAAATAAGGGCTCCCCATTGGGCTGTCTCAGGATTTTGCGGGGAGAAATCAGGGGAACAAATCCCACCTGAGTGCGGGCCTGGAAGTAAAGTGAGTATGATTTGTAATCGAATTCCACCCCCAATCCGCCGATCAAACCATAATCAATTCTGTTTCTTTCAGCTGTAAGGTCTGTTTTATCTGTGGTATTGGATTGAGGCTCTTTCCCCGGCACCGGGTGGGTGATTTGTTCTTCCCAACTGATTTTTGTGTTTGATTTCAGAAGGTAACTGAATTGTCCCCCCATGAATATCATCCCGAAAGGGGTCATGGTTCTCTCGCGGTACGGATTGTCGGCATTTCGCAGGGCAACGCGATAGGTGAGGAATACGGGAGACCTCAGGAAGGTCAATTGCTCAGTTTTTTCCAGTCGCCAGGCAGGAATGGTGTCGTACTGGAATATGGTTGCCTCCTGAAGCACTTTATACCTGACGGCGGGAGCGGACAAATTCAGCTCATACCCCAGGCCCAGGTGGTAATTGAATTGATACCCGAATGACAATCCGAAGCCCGGCCCTCCCATCAGGGTGCTTTTGTAAATGTTTTCCTGATAGAGGTTGGTATGAAGGGGAGGCTCCACCCCCCTGGGGATTGTCCAGATCATCAGGGCATGCAAACCTGCAGAAAACCTGGCAAAAACCTGAAATTGCCGCCATTGATAAATGAATTCCTGCGACAGGTAGCTGGAAGGAACGAAGTATTTGCTGTGATTAAGCAGGGTTTTCATGATCCCGCGGGCCAGTTCGAGGCTGTCCAGCTCAAGGTAGGCCTGTACCACCTCCACGTACATGGCTTCTTTCTCAAGAGAATCCTGGACGGATTCTTTGCAGGTTCTGTACAACCCCACCAGTTGGTGGAAGCGTCCATCGCGGGCGAGTTTTTTCAACTCTGTCCCCAGCTGATCGGGGCAATTTCTGGCTTTGACGGAAGAATGCTTCATTACCAGCATACCCGTAATAACCACTATCAGGAGGCAGTATTCGTATGGTTTCATTCGCAATGGCCTGGATTGGGTCTTACTAATTGGGTTCTGAGCAGGAACAAATCTGAATCTGTCCGGCCAAAACTTTTTGAATCTCCTGTTATGAGCATTTCAGATGGAGAATCCGATCCATGGGGCAACAGGATCAGGCCCCGGGGCAGTTCGTCCCGCTGGCCTCCCAGGATGGTGATGTTTTCGTAACAAATTTCTTCTCTTATGGGATCAAAAGTAAACCAGGTAACCTTAAAATCGTCTCCCCCATTTCCTACACTCCCGGTCGTGCCAAATAGCAAAAATTCATCGGGTCGGACCGGGAGGGCATTATTGGAGCCAAGGTTTTCTGCTTTATGGCCACCTGGAATGACTTTGGGCCCATACAGGATTTGCCCGCCAAGGTCAGTACGCAGGTAGAATATTTCTTTGTCTGAATCCTGGTCATCCATGTTGGCGCGGCCAAAGATACTCAGGGAACCATCCTTATTCTGGGAAACGGAGGAGACAAAATCTTCGACCGGGTTTCCCGGGTTGCCCAGGGAATCGGGGAGCTGGTCGAATTTAAGGTCGAGGTAGCGGGAAGCCAGGGAATCACAGTTGGCTGAAAGCCGCATAAACCAGGAGTGCTCCCTTACGGTTGCCTTGTCCCGGACAGATCCTACCAGGGTCAAACTGCCATCCTCCATCACGCTCAGCCCGTAGGCATGCATTTCACTCTGTTCAGGAATTCCAAATTCTTTTTCTGTAAGCAGTTTTCCCATTTCATCAATCATTATCACCCTGATTTTGTAATACCCGTCACTCAGAATCTCGCCATAAAGGAGGTACCTTCCTCCCGGGAGGCTGATCGCCTCGTTGAAATGTTCGTCCAGGGGAGAATTTCCATAAATACGGGTTTCGAGGGTATCACCCGCCGGGTTGATTTTTGCATAGAAAAAGTCATTATTCCCCAGTCGATTGGTTTGTCCCATGGTAATAATATCCCCGTTTTGAAGTTCATAACCTGCCCCCAGGGACTCTTCTGATTCAGGCCAGCCGATCCAGTTTCTCCAAAGCAGGTTTCCCCCGGGATCTGTTTTCATTATGAATCCATCCGGGTTATCCCGGGTGCTGTCGGCCCAGCCCACCACCACAAAATCTCCGTCAAAGGTCTGTATGATTGAGTGCCCGGTCTCATCCTGCCCTGTGCCATAAAATCTGATGAAATCAGTTGGTGGAAAGAATTCTCTGTGGCTGCACGAACCAAACAGGATAATTAGAAATAACCATTGGATATTTTTCAGGTTCATGGTGTTTGGGGCTTAAATCCAAAAGCAAGGTTATAGCTAATACTCAGGGTGAGTTTCCAGGTATGGTCCAGCGCAAGGTCATTGTCCACATGGTGATAATCCCATAATAACGGACTGGAAATAATGGTGAATTTGTTGCGAACGATGTTGTTTAGCCCCAACACACTCAGATATTGAAATTGAATCCTGATGGGACTGAAGTGGTATTCCAGGCCAGCCCCGCCCTGCAAACAGGTTTGCAATGGTTTTCTCCGCCCGGAGGCATCCACTCCATTATTGAAGTACCTGTCAGGTGGTTCGGAATTGTCGATCCTTTCAATGCTGTTATTAGCACTTTGCAGAATTCGGGTTAATAATCCTGTACTTAGATTGAACCTGAAGCCTCGTCCCTGGATTTTTCGGGTTGAATTTCCTGAAAGGACGGGCGGCAGCCAGGCAACCATGACCGGGATTTCCCAGAAGCTTAGATTTTCAGTGAAATTTACCCGCCATTTCGAAAGGGAATCGATGCGATGGCTGCTGAAAGAGTAATAATAATCCTGATTGGATTGGCCGGCTCCAAGTGAAAATCTCCAGGAAGGCCGGGGCTGATAATTGAATATTATGCCAAAGCCATTGCCATGACCGGGTTGGTAAGTTTCCTTTCCCCCTGTTTGGGCAAAGGCCCCCTGCCGTTCAGGTTCTTCCCTGATTAACCTGACCCTGACATTATTGATTGACCCTTCCAACCCAGCGGAAAATTTGGGGAACCTTCTGAACTGGTTGTAGAGGTTTATTATTTCCGGATCTTCATTTTGGCGGGGAATGAATTTTGGAAATTTTGCCAGGAGGGAGCTCATGGCAAATCTCGCGTGGTCAATTTGGTCAAGCTCCAGTCCGGCCCTGATCTGCTGTTGCCAAAAGAGTTGCAGTGCCTGGGCAGAATGAATATTCTTTATACATGGGTCATGGGCAAGATCAATTACCTGTGCAAATTTTCCCCCTTCCTGTCTTCGGCACTTTTTCCAAGTTTTCGGCAAAATCATTGAATGGGCGTTGATTTGGATGATTTTTGGATTGTTTTGGGTGTCCCAGACTATCTTTGTGGATGTTTGTTCGCAAAAAGCCAAATCGATCCGGGATAGTCAGTGTTCAGATTATAGATAAGAGCCAAGGGCGATACCGGGTTCTGAAGACCGTCGGAAGTAGTTCGGATGCGGATGAGGTGGAGTTGTTGGTTGAGAAGGGGAAACAAATGATTTTGCGGATTCATGGTCAGATGGCAATGGATTTTGTCATCGGTGAGGACCGCCACTTTATCCAAACACTCGATTCCCATCTTCATAAAGTTCAACTTTTAGGGCCAGATCTGGTATTTGGCAAGCTTTTTCGAGAGATTGGTTTTCATGCGATCCCCGATGAGCTGTTTCGTCATTTGGTAATATCCCGGTTGGTTTTTCCACTCAGTAAGTTAAAAACAGCAGATTACCTGCTTAAATTCAATGGAATAGCTTATGAGGTGACAAAGATTTACCGTTACCTGGACAAGCTCCGGAACGACCAGTACGAAGAGGTTCAAAAGATTAGTTATCGGCATACGCTTGAGGTACTGGGCGAGGAACCAGCAGTTGTCTTTTACGATGTCACTACTTTATATTTTGAGGCTGCAGAGGAAGACGATCTGCGCGTGGCCGGATTCTCCAAGGATGGCAAACACCAACATCCTCAGGTTCTTTTGGGCCTGCTGGTTAGCTACTATGGTTATCCGTTGGCATACCAGATTTTCGAAGGGAATAAATTTGAAGGCCACACCATGATTCCGGTCATTGAAGCGTTCAAAGAGAAATATGATCTGGGTAAACTGGTAGTGATTGCAGATTCTGGCCTACTTTCAAAAGACAATATCGCGCAATTAGAGGCAGGTGGGTATGAATTTATTCTTGGGGCCAGGATTAAGGCTGGGGCAAAGAAAATAAAGGAGGAAATCCTGAAACTGAAATTAGAAGATGGGAAGAGTGCTGTTTTAAAGCAAGAAGATGGCAAGCGGCTGGTCATTAGTTACTCCTCAAAAAGGGCAAGAAAAGATGAATACAACCGCAACAGAGGGATAAAAAAATTGGAGAAGAACCTGAACAAGGGCAATTTGACCAAACAACACATTAACAATAGGGGATACAATCAATTTCTCTCCATGACAGGAGAAGTTAAGATCAACATCGATTATGACAAAGTGGACCAGGCAAGTCGCTGGGACGGATTAAAGGGTTACATCACGAACTGCTCACTCTCAAAAGAGCAAGTCATCGAAGGCTACAGGCAACTTTGGCAAATCGAAAAAGCATTCCGAATATCTAAAACCGACCTCAAGATCAGGCCAGTTTACCATCGTCTCAAGAGAAGGATTGAATCACATATATGCATTGCATTTTGCGCTTACAAAGTCTACAAGGAGTTCGAGCGACAATTAAAAGAGAAACAAACAGGCCTCAGCCCAGAAAAGGCAATCGAAATTTTGAAAACGATCTATGGCCTTAAAATGACTTTGCCTCAGTCAAAAGAACCATATACCTACCTGATGGCAAAGGAGCAGGAGCAAATCGACCTTTTAAAATCCTTCGGAATCTGATTTGGGTGTCCCAGCGCCGAAAACAGGAGGTTTATTATTTCCGGATCTTCATTTTGGCGGGGAATGAATTTTGGAAATTTTGCCAGGAGGGAGCTCATGGCAAATCTCGCGTGGTCAATTTGGTCAAGCTCCAGTCCGGCCCTGATCTGCTGTTGCCAAAAGAGTTGCAGTGCCTGGGCAGAATGAATATTCTTTATACATGGGTCATGGGCAAGATCAATTACCTGTGCAAATTTTCCCCCTTCAAAGGCGATTTCCGTATCTCTGATCAGCCTGAGATCACAATCGTTCTGGGCTGGCAGGCTGGTAAAGGCAATCAGCAGTATTTCTGCAAGGAGGTAAAGGGACTTATGCATTTTCTTTTTTCACCTGAGGATTTGTTTAAGCTCTTCTTCTGAAATCTCTCTGCCTGGCATTTTTGCCAGTTTTTCAGCAAGTTCCCGCGAATCTGTAAACCATTGGCGAATGGTCTTATCTTCAGATCCTGAATAAAGGATGGAGCCAGAAGGATCAAATGCCAATCCGGTTATCCAGCGGCTGTGCCCGGCAAAGATTATCCCTGAGTGGTCAGGATCAGATATGCGATACAAATGCACCAGTTTGTCATAACCGGAGGATGCCAGCATTTCCCCATCCGGGGAAAAAAGTACTTCACTCACCCGGGCTCCGTGCGTTCCAATGGTTTGGGAATTCAATTCTCCGTCCACTTTCCCGCTACGGACAAGCACGACTTCTCCGTTCTCAAGCCCGGCCGCAAGATATTTTCCAGTGGGATGAAAATGCAGGGAGGTTACCCTGGCCCGAAGCTGGATGCGGCTCTTTTCTGTGTAATCCAGGGTTGAAAGAAACTTAATCTCACCATTGGAATAGCCGATGGCCAATAGTTCTCCCCCCGGTGTTGACGCCAGGGCGTAGGGCTGTTCAGCTCCCTTTGCCACCAGATGGGGGTCTGAATTGTCGTTTCCTTCCAGTTTCCAGGCAAAAATCTGACCATCAAGTCCTGCGGAGTAAAGTGTATTACCGTCCGGGGAAAATTCAGCGGCAGTTACGGCCCCGGAATGCCCTTTCAGGATGGTGATCGCTGAAGCGGACTTGCCTGGGTTTTCCCCGGAGAAGGTCTGATTGCTGCAGAGATAAATATTTCCGGGTATGTTGGAAATGGCAATGTATTCCCCGCTCTTACTCACAGTCAGAATCCGGTCATCCAGATTTTGTAGCCGCGGGGAGTAGCCTGTTTTGATAATCTGTCCATCAAAATAACCCAATTGAGAGTGATTGCCCAGAAATATCATTCCCCGCCCGGGCAGGGTGGTCATTTTTCTGATGGGTTCTCCTGAAAGGGTTACCTGTTCAGGGCTGAATTCAAACAGGGCCTGAGTCATGGCGGCATGGATATTTGGATCTCCGGGATCCCCGTGATTTTCCTGATTGATTCTGAAAGCGAGCAAGGCAAACACAGCCTTTCGATCAGGTTCCGAGCTGGAAAGGGAGAGGGCGGCTGCTTTTTGAGCTCTGAACAGATTGACAGCCGTGTCTGCACGGGCTTTTTGCAGGATGGCTTCCTGCTTCTGGAGGATGGCTTCTGATTTTTGTCGGGTGGCCTGGGCTTCTTGCATCCTGGCTTTTTGCTCATTTTCCTCTGCAATCAATTGCAGCTTTTGGGCCTTGACTTCCTGCGAGCGTGCCTTCATGGCTTCCATATCAGCCCGGTCCCGGTCAGCGAGGGCCAACCCTGCCAAAGAATCTGCCCGGAAATGCTGCTGGTCTGCGATCACTTTTTGGGCCATTACAGCTTCTTTTTGCTTTTCCACTTCACGTTTCTGGGCATTGGCTTCCATCTCGTTTTGCTTTGCAATTTCGGCCTGGGCATGGGAATGGCGGTACATTTTGAATGAATAGATCGCGAGCAGGATGGAAATGCCAATCATGATGGCCATCAGGACCAATGACCTTTTATTGCGCCTCAGTTTTTCTTTCTGCTGTCTGTGATGTTGTTCCAGATGAATCCGTTCATTTTCTCTCTCCTCTTCTTCCTGCCGGTTTCTCAAGCTTGAAATGAGAAAATTGATCACTGCAGGAAAGTCACCCCCATATTGGCTTGCCCATTCCTGAGTAGGATTTTGTGAATTTTGCCAGTCCAGGGCAATTTCCAGTGCAGGTCCCCTTAAAAAATCCCCTTCTCCGTTCTGGTAGTAGGCTCTGGACGCGTCAAGCCTGCGGTACATTTCGGCCGATTCCCATTCTTCCTCCACCCATCCAACCAGTTTTTTCCAAACCCGCATAAAACTTTCGTGGGAAATATCCACCAGGGCTTCCTGTCCCAGCGGCCCTGAATCAGGAGTTATAAACGATCTTCCCCCTGATCTGAAGGCATCCAGTACCTGAATTACGTCGCATTGCTCGCATTGGGTGATCAGGCATAATTGCCTTACTGTGCAGGGGCGCCGCACTCCGCGGTTATCCTGCCCGATGGTGGTAAGGGATTTGAATACCTTTTTGCAAACCGTTTGCAGGTGCTCCGTGGCCAGTTCCTGATATATTTCGTCGGCATGGCGGTTCAGCGCATCCCGCATTCCACCTACGGCTTCATAATCATCCAGGTCAATGGGGGCGCCTGCTTCTTTGTGGGTTTCCCAGTGTTCCCAGGTGCGCATCAGACTGTGGGCCAGGATTGGAAGCTGGTCATGGCTTCCTTCCAGATCATTCAACAGGTGTACTTCAAGAATGGGGCTGATTTTTTCATAAACCACGATGGCGGGGCCGGTAATTGCCTCCCGGATTTGATCGCGTGTCATGCGGGGCATGAGATAGAGACCTTTGTTGATGGCCTCGGGCAATCCGGGAAAGCGCGGGCATTCCAGCAGAAAATCTGAACGCATGGTGATGATGACATAAACCCGCGAGTTTGCCGCCTGGGATGCATTGAGTATCAGCTGGACAAAAGAATTGGCTTTCAGTGAGTTGCCTGCTTTGTTTTCGTATCTGAATATTTCTTCAAACTGATCCACCACCAGCAGAAGGTTTTCGTCATGATTCAGGATCAATTCATTGGCCACCCGGTTCAGGCCAGTCGAATTGTATTTCAGGGCGGTCAGCAACATCATTTTGGAGGAGATCAGCCCCTCATTGTCTTCCCGGGTCATGCCCATCAGGGCTAAAGCGAGATTTTGGATGGGTTGGTCTCCCGGCCGCATGCATGCAATTTTCCATTTTGACCCGGCCGAAGTCATGAATCCGCTGTGAAGGGAGGGAAGCAGGCCAGCCAAAACCAGGGAAGATTTTCCTGAACCAGATGAACCCAGCACGGCCAAAAAGCGGTGATGGCTTAGTTTTGCCATCAATTCATCTGATTGCTTGTCCCTTCCAAAGAAAAGGTGGGTTTCGTCCGGAGTATATGGACGAAGGCCTGGGTAGGGCCTTTCCTTGTGCCCTGCCGGGGGGCTGGTTTTAACGTCTTTAGTTTGCATTCCCTGGTTCTGGTTGAGTTATTTTTTGTAAATGCCGGGAAAGTTCATTCCTGGGTATTATCCCTTCAAATGCTTCCATGATTTCAGCCTGGTGGGTCATGAAGTCCAGTTTTTCTGGTATTTTTTCTCCTCCAAGCAGGATGACGGGTTTGCACAGTAAGGGAGATTTGCGTCCGTAAGCCGGAGACTTTCGCACTTCTTTCAGCATGGAATCCACCCACAATTCGGTTCCGTTCCCGTAATAAATGACGATTGCACTGGCTTCTGCGAGTCGTTCATGGTGGGCCAGCCGTACGTCCGATTCTGATCCCTTGAAGGAAGGCAGCCGAACCTCAAATCCCAGTTCATACAAAAATCTGGAGACTTCCCGTATAGAGCTACGGTCTTCCTGATCACAGATCAGGTAAAGCAGGTCAGGTTCTGCTTCTCCCCAAGTAAGAGATGCATATTTATTACTGGAATTTTGCTCATTGATTTGAAAGTAGGTTCCAATGATGATGGATTTAAGTTCCTCAATGGGCCTTTCAATCAGGTCTGCACCTGCCAACAGGGCAGGGGTTGTTTTCAGATTTTCAATGAATTTTTCCTGGGATTTTTCCCGGTTTCTGGTGCCAGGTTTGATCCAGATCAACCTTTTGAAGGTAGTATGGGTGCTTTTTTCAGCGGCCAGCAGATTTTGAATTTCGCAAACAGACTGGGTGTATCCGTAGGGAATCAGTCCATATTCGTCACCCACCAGATGAATGGAAGATTCAGCCTCACTGAGGAATTTACGAATGGTATCTGCGAAACCGACCGCAGAAATGGGATACTGCCGGTCGGGAACAACTCTGAACCCCAATCCTGTAAGCTCCCTTTTGATCATGTCATATTCCTCTCTCAGATCATTCGGTCCAAAGGATAGAAAAACGGTGGTTTGTTTTTCGTTTGAGGTGAGATTTGAAGGTTTTGACATTGAAGCCGTCTTTAGCAACTCCAGTGATTGGGCAATATCTGAAGCCAGATCGTAGGTTTTGGTAAGGAATTCGTGTTCCAGTTTTTCTCCAAATCTTCGGTTGAATTCTCTTATTCTCCCGGTTTCGGGATCTTTCAGGAAGAATTCATAGGCCATGATTCCTGAAAGTTCTGTGGGCTCTTTTTCCGAGTTAAGTGGGGTCTTTATGACTTTGAAGACACTGTTATTGCCTTTGGTATCCTGATTTTCTGATTCCTTCTCCAAAAAAGCTTCCATTTCCAGGCGGGCCCAGGAAGAGGTAACATAGGAAGGTGAAATCACAGGAACCAGCAGATTTGTTTGGGATATATCATTCAGAATCCCGGGGAGAAACCGTGGGTTCTTCGCCAAACCCATTACATCCCTCCAGACCGTAGGGTGGCCACTCATCAGTTGGTTCAGAAATTTTTCCAGTACTGCATGGAAATCAGAGACCCAGCCTTGTGAGCCATCCACAAGGCCTTCGTCGTCACTCTGGTCAAAGCTGATAAAGACATCTTTACTGGTTGGATTTTGTGGGGTCACAATTTTTCAGTGGCTGAGGAATTGATTTGTTCTTTGCAAAATTTTCGGATGGCGTCATTCCGGATGGTGTTGTAGCATTCGTGAAGAATGTGCATCAGTTGGAGATCAGATCCTTGTTTTCTGGCCTGGTTCAGGGCATTGGCAATACATTGTTGGATTTTCAGCTCATTTTTGGGGTTAAGTTTATACAAAGCAATTGCTTTTAGACCGTGCAGGTCTGGCAGCATAAATACTTCACCTGTTTTTTCTCCCAGATCAAGGTGCTTGTCTGCCCATTTCAAAGCCTCCTCAAAGTCCCCACTGGTCAGGGCTGTACGGGAAACCAGATATCCAAACAAAGTGATCTCGGCTTTTCTGCCGGACTTAATCAGATTTTTATAGGATGTTTTGGCCTGTGAAATGTCAGAGATCAAAAGAGCATCAATAAGTTCAAAAAACCGGATATGAGAAGTGAAATTTGCCTCCCGCAGATAAGGAAAATGCTGGCTGTAGAGCCGGGTAAGTTCTTTTCTGTCATCCTGTAAAATTGGGATCAGGGTGGATTGGTATATCTGATTTGCAATGGAGGGGCCATTCCCGTTTTTTTTCGCAGATTCGGAGGCTTGGGTACGGAAATTCAGTTCATCCTGATATTTTCCTCTTAGGGCACAGATATTTGCCATGATGCCCAGTGCGTAACATTTCGTGTTCAATCCGAAGATGCTTACAATATCTTTGCCACTGGCTTTGTCATAATGCTCAACAGACTGATTGATTTCTGAAATACTCTGCTCAAATTCCCCGGAAATGAAGTATTTGCAGGCCATTACGGAATGAAGGGCGCTTAGGAATGGAATGTCGTTTGATTTTTGTGCCAACTTAATTGCTTTATCCCATAACTCCTGGAATCGGGGGAAATCACCGTTCAGCAGGTTAAATTGAATTCTGTTCCAGAGGAGCCACCTGACTTCTTCATGTTCTTCGGGCATCCTGAGAAAGAGTTCTTCGGTACGGTCATTTGCTTTTCTGACCTCTTCGTCCCCAAACCCCCGGGTGGCAATCAAAGCCTTTACAAGGCTTTGGTGGATTTGAAATTCCAAATCGTTTTTCAAGGTTTCATCGCTCACCTCTTTTGCCCATTCAAGTGCAGTCTTTGACTGCCTGAGAGCATCCTCAAACTGTGAAAGGTTCGTCCTTTCATGGATTGATTCGAGCCCTGTTTTGGCAGCTTTCGAGAATTCTTCCCCACCTGCCCAATGGTTGGCGATTCTGAAATTTTCCCGCGGTACAATTTGCTCCAGCGTCTCTGCCACCCGCAAATGGCTCTCCTTTCGCGCCGCACCGACCATCCCTTCATACGCGGCATCGCGGATGAGCGCATGCCTGAACACATACGTCTCATCATTTACCCGCCGGTGGCGATAAATAAGGTCCTTATCTATGAGCTTGTCGAGGTCCCTTTGCACGGTGGCTTCGTCGCTGAGGGAGGCTTTGACCAGCAGGTCGTAGTTGAATTCGCGGCCTATGGTTGCTGCCAGTTGGGCGGTTTCTTTGGCGGGGCCGAGGCGGTTCAGACGGGCGTTGAGCAGATCCTGGAGGGTGTTGGGGATGTCGCGGATGTCGCTTTCGGCGCTGAGTTGATATTGCCCCTTTACCTCGTGCAGGTGACCTTCTTCCTCCAGAAGCCGGGTCAGTTCCTCGATGTAGAGGGGAATGCCGTCTGTGCGCTGGGAGATGTATTCCATGGCTTTGGGTGCAATTTCTTTGCCGCCGAGTACGCCGCGCACCATGCCTTCGGTCCCGCTGGAATTGAGGGGCTCCAGGTGCAGCATCTGGGTGCCCTCCCAGGTGGGAGTAAAAACCGGACGGGTGGTCATGGCCAGCATGAGGGGCTTTTCGTGCAGGTCTTTGAGCATGAATTCTACAAATTCATGGCCCGTAGGGTCAAGCCAGTGGAGGTCTTCCAGCACCAGGATGAATGGATTGCCGCTTCCAATGTGGTAAAGGGATTGTTTGAGCAGGTTGAACAAAATCTGCTTTTGCACGTCTGGAGTGGCCTCTGAGACTTTGTATTTGCCACTCAGGGGGATGGACAACCAGGAACACAGGATGGGAAGTCCTTCCTGCAGGTTGCAGCCTGCATTGGTCAACTCGCGTTCCAGCGGTTGCAAAATGGCTTCAGGTTTGTT
The DNA here is from genome assembly GCA_020635905.1 of Bacteroidia bacterium. GTDB lineage: Bacteria > Bacteroidota > Bacteroidia > J057 > JADKCL01 > JACJYV01. Next base: position 1,054,765 of record JACJYV010000001.1, on the reverse strand, counting down.
GAGTTCGGCGATGCCCCAATGGCTGCGCAGCATGCTGAAAAAGGGGAAAAGGGCATTATTCTGGTGTTCGGGCAGACAGCGGGCTTCGCGGTAGGGAAATCCCTCGCTGCGTACCTGTTTTTTGATCTCATAGACCATTTTGGATTTGCCAATCCCGGCCTGACCGCCCAGGATGACTGCTTTTCCCTGTCCCTGTTTGACCTCTTTCCAATGGCCGAGCACCCGATTTTTTTCTTCATCCCGGCCGATCATGTCGCGGTTGGCACTCCAGGGACGCAAAAAGGAAAGGGCCTCCGTCTGTCGCTCCCCGGAAATGGTATAGACCAGTTCGGGCAATTGCAGGTGAGTACGATCGGGCACGGCGGCCTGCTCGAATTCGAGGAAGGGATCCAACAACTTGCGGGTGGCATAGCTGACCAGGATGGAACCCCGCCCGGCCGTGAAGAGCAGGTTGAACGCCAGATTGGGCACCAACCCTTCGGGGGTCTGGTTGGGTTTGGAGAGCACGGTGCCCGAATGCATGCCCATCCTTACCTCGAGTCGAATGCCATGGTGAGCTTCCAGCAAAGCACTGCGCCGCCTGATTTGTCCCATCAGGTCAAGGGCCGCCCGTCCGGCACGGCGTGCATCGTTGTCGCTGACCTGTGGATACCCAAAGTAGATGGAAAGGCACCCGGCCAGGCTGCCTGCGATGTGTCCGCCATATCGGGCTCCCACGTCCTCGCAAAGGCTCATCTGATCCCGTTGCAGGGTGTCGAGGGTTTCCATGTCGAGGGTGGCCGGGGGAGAAAGGGAAAGATTCAGTTTCACGCAAAGCACGGTGATCTGGCGCTTTTCGCTTTTGAAATCGTTCCAGGCCAGTTGATTGGCCTGGGTGATGGGCTCGCTGCCTGCCTCTTCGTTTTCATGGGATGAAATTTTGCCCACCAGGGTGCTTGGGTTGATCTTGCGAAATTGTTCCCAGACCGTTTTGGCATCTGCGGAGCGCTGGCGGGCATTTTTTTGCAGCACTTTACGCAACACATCCGCCAGGGGATGGCCAGCCACGGCAGGAGTGAGGGGAATGTTGGTCATATTCAGCTGCTGCTGAAATACTTCGGCCACAGATTCGCCCTGCATCACGGGTTTTCCAGTGAGGCATTCGAGGGTGATCAGGCCCCAGGCGTAGAGATCAGATTTGACCGTGGCGGGCTCCCCGCGCAATTGTTCGGGGGCAGAGTAGGCGGGGGTGCCCATCACTTCGCGGGTCAGGGTCAGGCTCTGGTAGTCGTTGGCCTGGTATTCACGGGTAAAGGCTCCAATGCCAAAATCCAGGATTTTGATGTGCTTTTGGGAGCCCGCAGAGGTGACCATGATGTTGTGCGGCTTGAGGTCGCGGTGGACGATGCCCTTACTGTGTGCGCCCGAAAGTGCATCGAGCACCTGGCTCATCAGTTCCTGGGTTTCATGGGGAGTGAGATTGCCTTTACGTCCAATCAGATCCTTCAGGGTTTCACCTTCCACAAACTCAAATACTGCAAAGGGAGTCTTTTCCGGGGTATATCCCTTATCAAGTAGTTTTACGATATTGGGGTGATTCAATTCGGCGCAGAGGCGGGTTTCACGTTCGAAACGGGCAATTTGATAATTGCGTTTCTGCTCATCCAGATCGTCGCTGAGCTTGAGCATTTTGATGGCGACTTTTTGGCCCGTGCTGATTTGCTCACCCTGGTAAATGTAGCCGAATCCGCCCTCACCTGCTTTGGCATGTAAAGTGTAATCCTGGAGTCTTGGCTTGATTAAGTTATTGGTTGTGAATGGGTTTTCTTTCATCCTGGAAGGAGTGGTATTTTCAGAAATTGAAATTTAGGTAGGTTTCGACCTGATTTCATGTACAAAATTCTGGGGTTGTCCCTGATTTAAGATTAGTTCCAACCAGGGGAGTATATTTGTGAAGGGGGCAATTTTGAAGTGGGGAATTGGCTATCTAAACAACAGTTCTCCTATCGACCCATTTCTTTAACCTGAATCAACGGAGGATGCTGAAAATCCGCTTCCAGAGTAGGCAAAATGTCAAAATTTTTTAGCTATGATAAGTACGAGTGCATACCCGGTTGGCAGCTATTCGCTGTTAATCAAAACCGAAGGTGACCCCGGATTTTTAGGTGGAGTTACCCAGATTGGTCCGGCTGCCCTGGAAAGCCCTGATTTTCCAGGAGCCATTTGGCAGAAATTTTCGTTTACTTCAGATCCAAACAATAACTCCGCTTTGAATGCCAGTACCAACCCATGGAATTGGTACAACATGTGTTCTAATTCGAACCAGGTTGCAATTACTTTCCATTACAAAAGCATGGGAGGGCAGATTCATAAGATCCATGGTCGGGTGCTGGTTACACCCCGGCAAATGTCCATAGGCTGGCATCTGATTGTAGTTAAAATGCAAACGGTGAAGACGGGAAAACTGGACATGCCCATTTCCCTGGCAATCCGTAGTGTCACGATTGATAATAATGATTGCCCAAACCAGGCCGCGGTTGACCCTCCTGTGAGGGATTTTGATGCATTTTTTGGCCAACTGAACCATGCACGGAAAATTCACTTTGATAAACAGACCATAACTCCTGTTCCAACTTACCCCTATTACCCCGTTTTCCCTGATTTCACCGTTGATATTTTCCAGAATATGGAGTTCAACCAGGCAAATTTGGGTTGGATGCCAGTCAGAAAATTGGAAACGGCGTGTATTCAATTTAGATTATTTCTCGACCGCCCGCTTCAAACCTCGTTCAGTGCTGTTTTTGTTGATACTGTTGAGGTTGCAGTAAGGAATACGATTACTTTTTCCGTAAATGGGGTGGTTTCCACTGTCCCCCCTTCTGTACATAATGCCAAACAACTAGATTGGACCATTGATGAAAACCGGCTGTTTGCTGGCTGTAATTCAATTATTATGTCTTTTGCTGCCGTGCCTCAAGGACATTTGTTTCCCTTTCTTCAAAAGGTTATTGCGGGACCGTGGAATTGAAATTGCCTTTCGTCCGTGAAATTGAGAAAAGCCCGGGTATCCGGGCTTTTCCATTTTGATCAGAAGCAAAACAATGACAAACGTGGGTTTGGGTAAATGCGTTCAGTAAAAGGAGGTTTTGTACGTCCCTGGCAGAAATTCCCCCTGGGAAACTTCCTCTTTCACGATTTGAAAATATTTATGGTTGAATCTGAGTTCGCCTTTGCGGCGCTCGATGATATTGGAAAACAGGTAGCCAAAGGGTTGCAGTTCGATCATTTGTTTGCGGATGCGGTGGATCTGCAGGTTGATCTGGTACTCGTCCACGTCACGCAAAAATTCGCGGCTCAGATCGTGGGCCAGATCGCTGATGTCCATCCAGCCGAGGTCGCCATTGGTGAGGCCCGAATCGAGGTCGCAGAGGCGCTGGCGGGCCAGGGCCAGCATCAGGTAATGGTGGTTTCGTTCCCCGAGATCCAATTCCAGCCCCTTGCCCACAATCTGCACCATCACCCTTTCCTCGTCGGGACTGAGCATGAACCTGAACCAGGCTGAGGCCACCATGGCGCCATTGTCCACGGTTTCGTCCAGCACACTGTTTTCATGAAAAATCCAGCGTTCGTTGGTGGTTTCCAGGGCGGTGCCATGTCGCAAATCGACCGGGGTGCCCTGCACCTCAGCCCGCCAACTATGGGCCGGGGTGAAGTAAAAGGAAACGCCGGGCAGATCAGGAAAGGGGATGCCTTCGCGGCTGGCCAGGGCACAGACCTTTTTATTACCCGAACTGGCTTTGAGGTAACTGGTTGGGGGTGATTCATCCACCAACTGATATTTGGAAGCGGGAGAGGCCCCAAACTGAATGATTTGCCCTTTTTTGAGGGCGATCGTGGCGTGGTGAATGAAATTGTGGTTGACCAGGGTGCCGTTGCGGCTGTGGTCCTGAAGATTCCAGCCCCCGTTTTTCCAAAACAGGGTTGCGTGGGACTTGGAGATGTCATTTTCAGCGATGCAGGTATTGACAATCGAGAGATTGCGGCCCACTTCGTGCTGCACGTTCAGCAGCACAAATTCTTCGGTTTCGCAATTTCGGATAACCCCCATTCCCAATATTTTTTCAGGTTATAGCCTCGCGGTACGGTCCGCATTTCTCAATTTCAAATTAGGAAAGGAGGAGAGCGAAAAGCATGTACATTTTTGGGGGATTGTCCCTGCGGGGGAGAGAATCGGGGATGAATGCCTGATTTGTGACCCGGATTGAGGGGGAATTCTCGAAATTTATTGAAGAAATGGGGCTAAAATGGGTTTTTGGATCAAATCCTCAATCCACCATCACCAATAACATCGCTACCAGATAAAGTGCAAGCCCGTTTGCGATGAAATAGGGCACAATTCCGGCTGCGCCGGCATAATCTTTGGCCATGCGTTGCCCGAAAAAAAGGCAAAGCAGGCTGACCGCAGCCAGCATCAGGGCCACAATGGCCAGAATGGGATTCTGCCAAATGAGCAAACCCGCTAATCCGGCCACGCTCAACAAGCCAGTCAGAACTTCCAGCAGGGTGAGGGTGCCCAGCAGGGCAGGCACCATTTTGGCCAGGGGTGATTTTTCGAAATGCCCAGTCAGCCAACCCAGGTTGCCTTTCCAGTCCAGGACCTTGTCCAGGCCCGACTGGAGGAAAAGAATGGCAAAAAATGTCTGAAAAAACAGGCTGGCGATCAAAATCAGGTGATCTTCGTTCAGTAAATATTTAATCATGGTTCAAATTTAATAAATAATGACGAGAGCTAATCTGGTGTAAATTCAGGAAAGCCGTACTTCAGGAAGTCAGGTTTTCATTGCACGACCAGTTTGCGGAAAAAGGTATTTCCTTCAGTTTGCAATTCCAACAGGTAAATTCCGGGAGAAATGCTCTTTTGCAGGGTAAAATAATGTTGTTGATTTGAACCTGATGATTTCCCCAAATTCAGAACCGCGCTCCCTGAGAGATCGTGTAAAATGGCTTTCTGGATGGTGAAAGGCTGGGACAATTCCACAAAAAAAGAAGTCTGCGCAGGAATTGGGTAAATATGGATCAGGCCCTGTTCATACCCTTCCTCCCGGCCTACCAGCACCTCCACCGTGTCACACAAAGTATCGCTGCAGCCACTTTGGCTGGTCACGGTGAGGCAAACGGCCCAATTTCCCGTGCCGGGGAACTCGTAATCAGGATTTTGCTGGGACGAACTGTCCAGTTGGGCAAAATTCCAATTCCAGGCGGCCACACTTCCCTGACTCAGGTCAGTGAACTGAATTTCTGTGCCCGAACTCTGGCTGTAGCTGAAAGCGGCTTGGGGTTGAGGTTCGGGGGTAATCAGGGTATCCAGCTGCCGCAGGCAGCCGTCCCACCAGAGATCCAGATGAATCTGGCTTCCGTTGGCGGGGAGGGCGATTTTTTGAGTGGAATGGGTCCCTGCCAGATTCCCGTTGTGATACCAGAAGGCCGAGTCGGCAAAGGTGGCGCCGTGGGTCAGGCTCAGGGTATCTCCCGGACAAAATGGTCCCTGGCTCAGGCTAAGCTGGACGGGAACCTCGCAGCCAATCTGTCGACAAACCAGGCTGTCTGTGATGGGAGAGGGAGAAACGGTTTCAGTGGTGGGGGAGAGGGAACCCAGATTGGAGGTGACCAGGGTAGCCACCGCGGCATTGAGCAGGGTGTCAATGACGGTAAATGAAGGTGTGTTTTCAGGGCAGGAACTGCCGAGGGACGAGTCAGTTTTGACCAGGTAAATATTCTTGTCAAAATTACTGGAACTGAAGCTGGATGTACGACCCACGGCCAGCACTCCCTGGTCTGAAGTGGGTACCACGCAATAGCCAATGTCTTCCTGATTCCCGCCAAAGGTTTTGGCTTTCAGGATGTTGCCCTGGAAATCGCAGCGCATGAGCAGCAGGTCGCTGCCGCCCGCACCCTGGGCCAGGGTGCCGGTCAGGAGGATTTCGCCGTTGGCCTGCACGGCCACATCCCAGCCAAAATCCGTCCCCGGACTGCTGTAAATTTTGGTCCATAGCTGGTTGCCTGCAGTGTCAGTTTTGGTGAGAAAGAGGTCCACATTCCCGCCAAAATTGATGCCTCCCGTCATCAGAAAGCCGTCCTGGGTGGCCGCAATGGCCACTGCCTGGGTCACGGACCCGGTCCCGCCCCCGTATTTCATGCTCCAAAGAAGGGTTCCATTCGAATCTATTCTGCAAATGAGCATGTTATAGGCAGATCCCACAATGGAAAATCCCCCCAAAACTGCCCCTCCCTTTCCGGCAGGGGCCGATACATTCATGCCATTATTGGTTTCGAAACCCGTCGGGGTGCCGTATTGCCTGCGCCAGATGGTATTGCCCTGCAGATTGGTCTTGACTGCACAGAAATCATAATTCCCACCCGAAGAAAAGCCACTCAGCAGGTACCTTTGGTGGCCCAGGGGGGTAATGGAGGACAAATTATCAGAGGGATTGGCGTCAAAGGTCCAATGGCCGAGGTCATTTCCGTCGGGGGAAAGGCGGGTCAGAAATCCGTTGGTGGAATTGCCTGTACAGGGGGCGCAACCCAGCAAAAACAGGCTGGAATCGGGCAGTTCGAACAGGTCGTAAAAGCGGGTTTCTGAATTGGGATTACCCACATAAATCTTGCGGATTACTTCGGCGGTCAGGGAATTGATTTCAAATAAAACCCCGTTTTCCAGCACCTGATTGGACTTTTCCGAGCCCGCTACCCAGTAATTCCCCCGAAGATTTTCCACCACTTCGTAGGCATTATCCGTGGCTGCATCGCCCAGACTTAGCTGAAAAGTGGATTGCGCGGACAGGAAGGTCCCCATGCACAGGAAGGTTAAAAAGGCCCGGAAACGCATGTTGGGAGGTTAATGCTTCACCAGTTTGCGGGTGATTTTCTGGTTTTCTGTCTGAATTTCCATCAAATAGATTCCATCTTCAAAACCTGAAAGGTCAAGACTTGCCCTGACAGAATTGCTAATGGACTTGCGTACCACAGGTTGGCCCATCAGGTTATAAACCGTGAAGAGGGAGGTTTGGGAGGGATTTGCATTCCATTCTACCTGAAATACATCCCGGCTTGGATTGGGGTAAACGACCACCTGATCTTCCATGCTTTTGGCGGGATTGAGGCCAGAGGCTACTGAACAGGCATTGGTGGTAAGCAGATTTTTGCGGGGACCTGTAACCGCGGCCACCATGCGGGCTTTTTGTCCGGCAGTGAAAAGATTCATGCAGGCATCATCCGTGTAATCCATGTAGTTCATGTACATGTCATTGCTCCCGCAGGAAGCCCCCGATCCTGGACAGCCGTAATATTCGGCATCCTGCATGGGGGTGTCGTTGACAAAATCGTCGTCATTGCAGCCGCCAAATTCACCCCAGATATGTTCCAGGTTGAAATAGTGACCCACTTCGTGGGTGCAGGTGCGGCCCTTATTCAGGGGTGAAGAAACCGTGCCCTGGGTGCCAAAGTAGCGGTAATCAATCACCACGCCGTCCTCGTTGACGCTGGGAGCGTCGCCCGGGAGGTAGGCGAAGCCAAGCAAATCCCCACCAGATTCAATTTCGCACACCCAGATATTCATGTATTTGGTGGTATTCCAGGGATCTTTTCCCCCCTGGGCAGTGGAGTAATAGGTGGTATTCCCAATCTCTGATACGGTGGTGGAGGTGCGGGTAATGCCTGTGCTGGGCGCTCCCTGGGGATCGGTCTGTGCCAGACAGAAATTGAATTCCACATCAGCAGCCACGGAAAGGAAAGCTGAGGGCGTATTGGAGGCGTCCGTATTCAGACGGCGGTAATCTTTGTTCAGCACATCAATCTGAGACTGGATCTGGGCGTCGGAAATATTCTGGGTGGAGTTGCGGTAAATTACATGCACAACCACGGGTATGGTATATTCAGTCTGGGTTTTGGAGGCGAAAGCAGGATCGTTGGTTACCTGTTGGGTGTAAGCTTCAATCGCAGCCCTACGGGCTGTGAATCCGGGATCATGGGCCCGGGCCCAGGCTTTGACCGCAGGCTGACCGCAACGGTGAACAGGCTGGGAAGCGTATTTTGCCGCATTTTTCAGGGTGAAGTTGGATGGATTTTGCGCCTGCAGGGTGAAGGTTCCCCAAAGCAAGGTCAGAAGGATGAGTTTAGTTTTCATAGGCTGAATTTATGAAATTTTAGGAGATATTTTGCACAAGGTACTACACTGGAAGGTTTTTGAAGGGAATTTGGAAGAAAGAAGATCTGGCAAAATTTTCCTTTTACACCGGGGCGGGAAATTTGTCTCAGAGGTAAAATCTTTTATTTTTGCAGAAGGAGCCCGGGGCAAATCTGTGGTCACAGGTTCCTGTTACCGCTCTGTATTCTTTCAGATATGATAAAATTAGCCTGCCACAAAACCCTGCTGATTCTGCTTTTGCTGCTGCCTGCCTTCCTGGTTCAGGCCAATCCCAATCCTGCCAAACCCGAGTTCAAAACCTGGATGATGGAGGTGCTGACCAAACTGGAAAGCCATTATGCCAATCGCAACGACCCTGAGGACAAGGTGAAGCCCATGCTCACCTTTTGTATGGAAAAGGTGCGCAAGGGGGAAATTTTGCTTGAGTTTGATCCTTCTCTGGGACAGGATTTCTGGAATTGCATGACGGTGAGACAGTCAGAGAGTGCGCCTGGAAAACTGGTTTTTGCAGTGGGACAATTTGCCCAGGATAAGTACGACAGGTATCCTTTGCTGATCAATTGCGCCATTCTGCGCAATTTTCAACTGATCTGGTTTTATTATAATGATCCCGAATTGCTCAACAGTGCCGAAACTGATCCCTTTGCTGCGGTCATGTATTCCATGGTGCCGCTCAACCAGGCCGCCTTGTACCTGGGCACGATTTTGACGGGTAATGAATACTACGGGCCGTACGAAGACCTCCTGGGCGAAGGCTTGTTTAGTGGGTTGCAGGAAGCAGGTGCCATTTTTACCCAAACGGACCTGGGATTGATGCACTATATGGAGGGCCTGCCCCGGATGGAAGGCCAGCCTGAGAGCATATATGCTGCACTGGCCGCCAAAGGAAAATCCCTGCTGGATGTGAAACAACCAAACGGAGTCAGTGAATCATCCGATTTTGCCTACATTGTGGCGCTCAAAACCTACCTCGATCTGGGCCCCCAGACCCTGTTCAATATTGCCACCTACCGCGGAGGGGTTGCTCCTGAGGAATTTACCCTGGAAGCATTTCCCGAAAACCTGGCTATCCTGCAAAAGGTGCAGGAAAAACTGAGTAAGCATCTCGACATCCTGACCTACTCAGAGAAGAAAGTGGCAAAGTTCAACGCGTATTATAACGAGAATTAACAGCAGCAGCCAAAGCAGCTGCTTTGGGTGGTTCCAATATGGAATTCGATGACGCCTGGGGCTCAAATCCTGACCTTAAGGGTACGTTAGGAGGAAAATTCCCCCAAAGAAGGCGGGGATGCGTATCTTCGGGGCATGAGATTATTCCTGCACCTGGCTTTTAACGGCAGCAGCTACCGCGGTTGGCAATGGCAGCCCGGGGTAATGTCTGTACAGGAAACCCTGGAACAGGAACTGGAACGGATTTTTAAGCAAAAACTGACAGTTTTTGGCTGTGGCCGCACAGATGCCGGGGTACATGCAAGCCAGTATTTTGCCCACATCAACCTGGAGGCAGCGCCCGAATTTGATCTCAAATTCAGGCTGAATAAGATGTTGCCGGCCGATATTGTCATTTTTGAGGTGCTGGAAATGGCCGACGACCAGCATGCCCGCTTTGATGCCACCCTGCGGACCTATGACTACTACATCCACCTGCAAAAAGATCCCTTTTTGCAGCCATACAGTTCATTTTATGAAATCCCAGCCCCGGATTTTGGCTCCATGCAGCAAGCTGCGGCCCTGATCCCGTCCTTTCTGGATTTTAAGGCCGTTTGCAAACGGCCTCAGGTGCACAACCACACGCTTTGCCAGGTGACCCGGGCTGAATTAATGGTCAATCCAGCTCAAACCCGCCTGAGATTTACCATTACCGCCAACCGCTTTCTGAAGGGCATGATCCGCATACTGGTGCATCACCTGCTGCAAATCGGGGCGGGCAAAATGACGGTGGCAGAGTTCGAAGCATTGCTTTTCTGGGCAGAGGAGCAGCCCCGTCAGCGCTACGCCTTTCCCAACGGCCTTTACCTGTCGCGGGTGGAATATCCATACCTGAAGCTGAAACCACGGGAAGGGATGCAGGATTTTTTGCGGAAGGGTTTGGGGGATTGATGCGGGATTTGAAAAGGATTTGAGGCTAAAACCCGGCTGGTATCAAAAACTTATTAAATTTGGAATAAATAGTTACAGCCAATGCAGGACATTCTTTTACTGGCAGATAAAGTTCGAAATACCCTTTTTTTGGGGGAAAGTCATTTTAGAGAATTCAAATCTGCTTTAGAGGGAAGACCTGACAATAAAAAGCCCAGGCTGACCAAATCCATTTGCGCTGACATTGGTGAAGGATTGGTTTCATTTGCAAATGCTGACGGAGGGGCAATTCTGATTGGGGTGGAAGATGATGGACGGATAACTGGGGTGCCGCACAAGGAAGAAGACATTTCTGCCATGCTGAATGCAGTGCAAACCCATGTTTACCAGGGCCAACAATTGCCTATTACCCAGGCAAGTAAACTGGAGCTTGACGGAAAAATAGTTTTATATTTTTCTGTAAATAAGGGAACCACAATGATCTATCAGCTTCCAGACGGACGTTGCGTACGAAGAAGAGATAAAGCGACCCTGCCAGCCTCCATATATGCCATTCAATTTGAAAGGCAGGAAATTCGCTCAAGGGAGTTTGACAGCCAGTTTGTGGATGGGGCAGGTGTTCCTGATCTGGATCTGAGACTTTTGCAGGGGATTGCAGACAATTATATCAAAGGTTTAAGCATTGAAAGGTATCTCCAGCAGGTGGGGCTTGCTGAGTATGGACTCAATGGATTGAGACTTAGAAGGGCTGCACTTTTGTTGTTTGCCGCTGACATTGACAAATGGCACCCACGATGTCAGGTCAGATTTTTGAAAGTGAATGGAAACTCGCTGGAAGCGGGAGATAAGTATAATGTAATCAGTGATGATACAGTGCGGGGGAATATTTTTGACCTGGTGCTGAAATCCTGGGAACATTTGAGATCCTATCTGGCTTTTAAAACTCAGTTTGGGGCAAATGCACAATTCGAGCAAAAGTATATTTACCCGGAAGATGCAGTTCGTGAGGCCATTCTGAATGCCATTGCCCACCGTGATTACAGCGTCATGAACCCCATTGAGATTTTCATATTCAACGACAGAATGGAAATCAAAAGCCCGGGTGCATTACTTTCCACCCTCACTATAAATAATCTGTATGAACTGGAAGGCTCGCACGAATCCAGAAATTCACTGATTGCGAGGGTTTTAAAGGAGAATAATCTGATGCGGGAATTGGGAGAAGGAATGAAGAGGATTTTTCGCCTGATGGAGGAAAAAGAGCTTTCCAGACCTGAATTATATTCCAATGGCCTGTGGTTCAGGGTTACCCTATCCAACAAAACCATCTTTAATTCCAAAGAAATTGAATGGTTAAGGCAATTTGAAACATTGAACTTATCAAAAAATCAAAAACAGATCATTTTGCTGGGAATGAGTGGGAAAAAAATCTCTCCCAGTGATATTTTTAAAGCTTTGAATATTGGCATTAACGAGACCGAAACTTACACCAAAGAGGTAACTCCCCTGATCAATATGGGCATCCTTGAAAGTTTTATCACTGCTGCCAAAGCTCAACAACTGGCCAAAGATTCCCATCAGAGTAAAAAAGACATTCCAAGATATCAGGTGAAATTACCTTAAAAATTCCTCGTTTGATTTAGGACTTTTGAACCAGGGGGCAGGATTCCTTTATTAGCGGGAAAAAATACACGCAATTTACCAAGGGCGATTTCGTTTGGAATATCCATGAACCACTTTAACTCCTTCCTGCTCACTTTCCTACTTTTTCACACAGGTATTCTCATCACTCCAACTTCGTTGGAGCCGAAAATCAGCTTGTCTTCAAGAGTGGAGCTATTGGAAGACCTTCCATTCAGGGCAGGGACTGAAAAGATGGCCATTGAGCTGGCCTTGCCTCCCTTGAAAAAGGACTATCAGCCTTTTATTCTCCAAATGGACGCCCTGACCCGTGAATATCTGGGGAAATTGGACCCGGGTGAAGGTCTGTATTTTACTCAAATACTGACCCAAAGGGAGAAGGCCAGGCTGTACAACCGGCTGGATACGGCAGACTTTGCTTATGCATTTATTCAGGAAAGCTGGACAGAAGGAGACTCTGCAGCAGTGACCCTGGAAAGGTATTTTGACCCGGTTGGAGCGGAACCCAGGAGTTTTCCCAAGGGCAGTTCGGACTATTTCATCCCCTTTCAGGTCTGTCAGGATGGGAAATGCGGCAATGCAATAGGCCCAGGATATTTCAAAAATTGCATTGCAGGGGTATTCTGGAGCGGTATCGCAGATTATTTTTACACCCTGGATACCCTATTGGCCACCTGCAATGGCCTTCAGCCTGTGCAGGAACTGACCTATGATCCCACGCAAATCTGGGAAGCGCCTCCTGCTTATTACGAAGAGGAGCAGCGCAAACGGGAAGCAAATCCTGAGACGTATCGTTATGAGAGTCCCGTAATGTATTTTGGGCGGGAGAAGGACAGGCTGGAAGCAGAACTGGCCGAAAAGCTGGGCCATACCTGGCAGATTGTCACCCTGATCGACCGCGAAGCGGGCAAAGTGCAGGTCTCAGTGCAACGCCCGGCCCGACAGGCACAGGTTTCCCTGCGGACTATTTACAGGATTTTTGACTGGTAAAAGAATCACTGACCTGCTCAGGGCACGACATTAAATTCTATGGCTGATACCAGCCAGGTGACCTGATAGGAGGTTCCGCTGATGGAAGACCTTGCTTTGAAAGTATAAGTTCCTGCCGGGTACCAAATGGGGTAGGTGAAACTGGTGTTAGTGGACGAAGCCACATAGATGATTGCGCCATTGATGGATATATAATCAGACCCATTAAGAGAGTAATAGCGAACCCCGGAGGATAAATAAGAGTAATTCATGCGTGCAGATTCCACTTTCCAAACTTTGCCAGCAGGAATTACCACCGTAACACTGTCAAAAATATTGGTTGTAGAATTCGGGCGGGAATAGGTATTTCCCACGTTTATCACCTGGCTGAATTCGAGGGTTTGGGCGTAGGCAAAGGTTACCAGGAGGAAAAGCAGGCTAAAGGAAAGGATTAATTTAAGTTTCATAGGAATTCTGATTTGCGGCCCAATTTACCCAATTATTTTAAAAATATTCCTGTACAGAGGTCAAATTGCCAGGTTGGATATTCTCCTTATCATAAAATAATCTGACTTGTGGATCGTCTGCAGGAAGAGGAAAATTCGTGGTCAAAAGTGCAAACTCAGGAGTCAATTGGCAGTTAAGCAGGAACAAACCTCGAAGCCTGAGGTTGGGCCTGGCTCTATGGTCAATTATCAATTCACAAACTGCGCTTCCCTCACCCGGGTTCGCTCTGATCTTCTTTGTTTTTAGAGGTCCCCTTTATACTTTTGGGTCAGCGGAAAGGGGATTTTACCCGGCCCGCCAACGAACATTTAATTGAAATAAATAATAGTATGGATAATAATCTTAGAAATTTGCAGGACATCATTGATGCCAAAATCCTGAATGAACGGAAAGTGTTTTTGTGGGGACAGGTGGACGATGATTCTGCCAAGCATGTGATTGAGCGACTGATGTACCTTGAATTGATGAATCCGGGTAAGGAGGTTCAGCTTTATATCAACAGCCCCGGGGGATACGTTACTTCAGGCTTCGCCATTTACGACACCATGAAGTCCATTTCCAGCCCGATCTCCACCATTTGCACAGGTCTGGCCGCTTCCATGGGTTCCATTCTCCTCTCCGCGGGCACCAAAGGACGCCGTTTTGTGCTGCCTCATGCCCGGGTGATGATCCACCAGCCCAGCGGAGGTGCAGGTGGTACCGCCGCGGATATTGAGATCCAGACCCAGGAAATCATCAAAACCAGAAGCCTGGGGGCCAAAATCCTGGCCGAGAACTGCGGCCAGCCTTTTGACAAGGTGATGAAAGACATGAACCGCGACCACTGGATGTCGGCTGACGAGTCGGTGGAGTACGGGATTGTGGATGGGGTTATGAACAATTAACAATTGGGCACCTCTAAAAACTTCGAATCTCTGCGTTGGACTTGGTTCAGAAATGCTCATTTACGTTAAGTAAACTCCGCTTTCTTCACCTGCGTCCGCCTTGATCTTCTTTGTTTTTAGAGGTGCCCAAATGGCAATTATCAATTAACAATTGCTGGGAGGAGGTAATGCTTACTCTCCTTTCAGATAATGCTGGTAGAAAAGGCAAATGAGACGGGCTGCGGCTGGTTTCGTTTGCCTTTTTGCTTAGTGGCAGATCTTGCAGGCTTTGTCTTTCAGGAATGCCATGCGGCTGAGCTATAATTGGTTGCGCATCATCTGGCAAAAGAAGTCTGAGTCCAGTCTGATGGCTTTTTCCATCCACGCTTCGAAATCTGCGGCCTTGACCATATTGGGGTAAAACTGGGCGGCGCTGAGGTAGGTATAAAGGAAAGGCGCATCATAATCGGCTTTGTCGAGAAAGGGCTGCATCAGTTGTATGGTCCAGCTCATGCGGTAATTCTGGTTGAAGTAAAGGGCGAGTTTGAGGGTTTCTTCCCGGGTCAGGCGCAGTTTGAGATAGTGGTTGCGGATGTCAGAGAGGGCGGCGGATCGTTTGGCGTATTCGCGGGTGTGGAGGAAATACTCAGCGGCGGCCAGGTTGTAGTTGAGCCAGAGCAGGCTCTGCTCTGCTTCTGAGACCCTGGTGTCTTCCAGGGTAAAAAGGGCTTTGCTGATCAGATCGGGGCGGGCCTTGCGCGGGAGGGCAAACCTTAATTTTGGGGTGAAGTAATTGATATAGTTGAGTTTCAGGCTGAGGTAATTTGGATTCAGGAGATATAAATCTTCCAATTTGTCCAGCTGATCTGATTGTAAATCATACGAGGCAAGATAATTCCCAAAGTCATATACATTCAGGAATCCCTGGGAAGACTCATGCAAGATGCCCAGCACATTATTCCAGACCGGGAGGAAGTCTTTGCGGGCCGGAATTTGGATGGCAGCCAGGGCGAATAAATCTGTTTTTCCCGATTTGTATTCTTTGAGCAGTCTGCTGCTGATCAGGTGAGCCAGCAACGCATTTTCATCTGCGCAGGCCGTTTCCAGGCCGGCCAAAAGGTTGGTTCCGTCGAGGGTACGGATGATTTTTCCTTCCACAATGACGGTGATCTCTGCTTTGCGGTGCCCGGACAGGATGGGTTCGAGCTTGCGGACCAGGGCGGTGTCGGTCAGGAGGCGTTGCTTGATTTGGGCGCTGTCCAGGCGGGCCAGGTAGCGAAAGTCGCTGTCTGCAATATCATGGTAAAATCCATCCCAGTTTTCAAAGGAAGAAAGGACAGGATTGAAAGTACGGCTTTGCAGGGTTTGCATGGCCTGGAGAATGCTCTGGCCGCGCAGATTTTGCAGCTTTTGATTGTTTTCCGTGGAGCCCTCCACGGAGCTGAAGGCGCGAATCCTCACTTCCCGGATCATTCCTTCAAAGGGACGAAGCGAGTCAAGCAGGGGCTGGATATCTGCGGGTTTGAATGCGTATTTGTTTTTCTCAAATGGGATGTTAAAATAGTAGCGTTTGCTGAGTTTGATGGGTTTCAGATCTCCCTTCTTTTCATCAAATATCCAGGGGCGGGAAATCAGTTCCATGTCGTCCTCCAATACCTCAGACTGCCAGGAATAGCGGCAAAAACGCCCGTTTTTGATAATGATCAGATTGACCTGAAAATCATTGTCAATGCCAGCAGGAAATTTACCAAGATCGGCCAGAAATTCTCCTTTTTCCTTACTCTGGTTGTCGGCTAGTAATTTTTTGCCTGGCATGGGCTTCAACATGATGCCGTCGTATACTTCTGAGCCGTGGAGGCGGTTGGGGGCGCACCAGGGAAACTGATTGCGGGTTACCAGATCGATCGCGATGGCGTCGCCGGGACCTCCAATCAGCTTTTTGATCTCATCAAGATCCCGGTAACTGAGGAAAATGGACCCATTTTGGATGTATGAATAGTTGGCCAGGTTTTCGCTGAGAAAATCAATGTCTTTGAGGCAGTTGCAGGTTGAGGCATCAAATGGCTTCACTCCCCAGGCGTTTTTGGTCACGAGTACACCTGAGGGGGGTATCCAGGGCGTATCTCCAAAGACCTGGGCCGCGTATATGCGCTTCAATTTGGGATCCACCGCGAAACGGATGCCCGAGGTGCGGTAATCACGGTCAATGAGGTTGGCGTAATGTCCGGGGCTGAATTTCCAGCTGAGGAACATTTTTTCGGCCATTTCGCCGTAGGTTTTTCCTGTCAATACAGATTTGTCCTTCATCACTGAGGGCCCGGGCGTGCTGAACAGAACGTTTTCACCAAAAAGTCCATGGCTGCCACCGTAGTGTTGAACCCTGAGGGCAACTGTCTTTTTGGCGCTGGATGGCTGATTGTGACTGAGCTTTTTCAGGCGCACCAGGTAAGTGGCCTGATCCTGGGCTGCAACTTGCAGTATGGAATCATTGACCAGAGGCGACGCCTCCAGCTCCATTCTCAACGCATTGACCTTTGCCAGAATCAGAGATTCCAGATAGGGTTGGTCCAGGTTTTTGAAGTTGATGCGGGTGGAAGGAGTCTGGGCCTTGAGGAGGCATGAACCAAGGAGCAAAAGGGTGAAAAGGGCGGTTATTAAGGGTTTTCGTACAGGTTCAGTCATTTAATCAGGTTGGTGGAACACAGTTTACGGGATTTTTGGGATTTGGGTTAAGGGGGGAAAGAACTGGGGTGGTTGGGAAAGTAGGCATGATTGAGGCGGGAATTCAGGAGACAAAGAGGGGAAGTAGTGGGAATATGGTGGGGACAAGGTGGGCTTTGGTCTGAGTGACAGATTCACGATAGTGGGCTTACAGTGCCTTTATATAGCCTTGACAGGTTGTGCAAACGATGGGGAAACCTTTTAGATTCCTTTGAGAAACCTTAAACAACTTTTACGGTTTTACGGTTTCAGAAAGCACCCATTATCTCCGTTGGATACATATTGATAAGGGAAGATTTCATTTAATCTTCAGGGATTATCCCCTGTTTCTCCTCAACTGAATGGATGAAATATGCAAAACTCGGATTATAGGGATAGCATTTTTTAAGGATTTTGGGTTTCCAAAACATTTTTGATATTTCCTGATAATATTTTTGATTCTTGTTCAACTGATCAATGGTGAATCCCATTGTTTTTCCTATTTGTCGGTTAAGTGTGTTTAGACATCCAGAAATTTTTTCCCGTTTATTGTCAGAGTAGAATAGGGGCAAAAACCAACATTCTATTTGATGAACGCAAATTGCAAACAAAAACTTATCCTGATAATCTTGGTAAAAATCCATTCCGATTAATCCAATCAATTTTTCTTTTACTCTTTCAACTAAATCAATTGGAGATAGGTCAACACCATTTTCCTTCCAAGGGACATCAAACCCTTTCAATTCCGATACATCTGTATCTATTTGTATTACTACAAAGTCAACATATAAAAGTGCAGCTTTTAGACGTCCCGATTTACAGTACTCCAGAACCTTTGTCCAGCCACCGATTTCGGACACCCTATTTGTTTCATCTCTAAGAGGTTGAAGCTCTTGGAATAAAATATCGTAGTTATTAAAATACCCAGTCAGGATATTCTCAATCACAACCTGATCGGTTGGACCTTCAGTAATAAGTCCTATAGTAGTCATTTAAAATTAAAAATTTCTAGGTAATCCTCCGATATAGCCACGTAAAAACGCTTCCGAAAGCTTTACTGGCTCAATTCCGTCCAGAATCTCAGGATGTTGAATTCGTCTTGCCTTTGTATGCCCAAGTTTATTTCGAAAAATTACAAATAGTCTTTGATCGGAATCCTTTAGATCAATACCGTCCAAAATCGAAGGATTATGTGTGGTTAATATAACTTGCTTATCATATTTTTGGGATAAAAAATTTAACCGTTTTGTCAATTGAAAGCACAACTTAGGGTTTAATGATGCTTCTATATTATCAATTGCAAAAAAGTTTGGTGTTTTGTCTGAAATAAAAAGTGCAAAATAGAATAGTAAAAATAAGAATCCTTCATTTGCATTCCTTTGATCAAACAATTCAATATCCTTGTGAACAAACCGATCTTTTATCTTCAAGAACTCTTCTCCCTGATAAAGAAGTTTGGGGACTTCAAAGTCTTGAA
This sequence comes from Bacteroidia bacterium, assembly GCA_020635905.1. GTDB lineage: Bacteria > Bacteroidota > Bacteroidia > J057 > JADKCL01 > JACJYV01. Next base: position 1,036,347 of record JACJYV010000001.1, on the reverse strand, counting down.
ACCAATCGAATAATTGAAGTTCTTCTTTTATTTCTGTTAACTTTTTCTGCCCTTTTTCTTCCCCTAATGTTTTGAGTAATTTGAACAAACCTTCTCCCGTTATTCCCAAAGGTTCAATCTGGCCCTCTCTTTCAAATGTCCTTAGTGAAGTATTCTCCGGGGAAAAGATCAAAAAATCCGTCAATGATTTCAAAACGTTTTCATTAATTGTTTTAGTAATTGAGTTCCGGAACACATCCTCAACCCTTCCTTTTCCATCACGACCCAAAACCTCTGAAACCAATCGAAATAGATCTTTTAGCTTTTCGATCTCCTCCTCATCTGTTACTTTAATATCGACGAGAGTAGTTTTTTTCCCTTCCGTAAAAAACCTAATGATTTCATCCTCTATTAGCTCCTTATTAGGAAAATCCTTCCCAACCCACGGGGAGTAAGGCTTATTGGCATTCGATATTTCGCACTGATAATTAAATTCATTAATTTCAAATGATAGTTGAATGCTTTTTTTTAGGTTTCCCTTTTGGAAGGCTGACCTCATCATAGGAGAAGAAGTCACTCTAATTCCTCTGGAGCTTAAGAATTCGTTGTTCAGCATTCTACTTGCTTGAGCTGCTCCTAAGGTGACAGCTTCCAAAATATTACTTTTCCCACATCCATTCTCCCCGATGAAAATATTAAATCTGCCAAGTTCAAGGCTGAGGTCACTAATTGACTTGTAATTTTGAATGTTAACCTTTCCAACCATTTCAACTTCTATCGAATTTCCAAATTTAAAAAAGTACGGTGCAAAATAGTCAAAAACCTTGATTGTTATCCATTGCTGCAAGGCTTTTTAGAGTTTCACTAACGGTCAAATGGGAATATCAGCCCTTGTAATCAGATATCCGATCGGGTTATCCGCGTTTTGCGGGTGGTGTATTTGCAAAAATTTGAAACATAAAGAAATCAATTCCATATTCCGGGTCTGTTCATACCCGGATTTGCAAGCCCAATTGATCCCATCCCAGAGGCAATCATAACCACTCTCTGCAACATCAGAGGGCAGAAAAACCGGTTTATCATTAAAAAGGGTAGCTTCCGCGCCATCCATAGACCAACAAACGAAAAGCAATAAGGAATAAGCGATCTGAAACAAAGAGGAAGGTCTCTCTTTCCCCCCTGAAGGGTGATGCCGGGCCACAAACTTTGCTGCGAACCTTTCATACAACTGGAATGAAGGCCATTCACGGTCCACCCGAGGTTTTCCAACTTCGGACCTTTCTGTCCCGAGCCAGAACCAAATTTCATTTATCAATTCATTCAGAACCGGGTTTGCAAAGGGGCGATTGGCAATTTCCATGATCAAAGTAGAAAAGGCGATTTCACCGGTAATGGAAAGTCCTTTGATTTCAGATTGCTTTATGTGATCGGCCGGGTTCATGGTCTGGATTTTCTGTGCTACGTTTCACGGTAACAAATGACCGCAGGTAAAATTAATTCATTCCCCAACAAATCGTGTCGCTTACCAGTCAGAAATATCGGCCCGGATGCGCCAGCTTTTGGGCAGGTGAATGTTGATGCGGTTTTCCAGGGCTTTGGCCCAGCCAAGGGTGATGCCCTGGTAGGTGACCAGCACCCAGCCTTTCAGGCTGGAGTCGGGGGCCTGGACCTGGTCGCGCTTGAGGAAACGGATGGCATTGTCGTAGTCGAGTTCGAGGCGGGGAATGCGGGCATGGGCTTCGCCGCTCATGGCAAGTTCGTGGTCGGGGATGAATTTCTGACCGCTGGCTTTGCCCAGGGTGATCCCGGTCTTGTGGATTTGCAGGCGTTCTTTGAGCACACGGATTTGTTCGGTCCAGGCTTTAATCTGCGCCACCACTTCTTCGTTTTCGACTTCCAGATGATATTTTTCAGAATGAGCCAGGTATTTTTCCGCTTCCCTTTTCAATTCCTTTTCACTCCACACGGCTTTTCTTTCCTGTCCGGCCCAGCGGTTTTCTTTCTTTTCGTCGCGAAAACCAGGTTTGGGACGGTGCTTTTTGGCCTTTTTGGTGTTGGTTTCTCCCGAAACTCCCTGCACGGAGGTGGTTTTTTGCAAACAAGCCAGGAAAAATCCTTCCCCGGCCACTTTGTGCAGATAGGCGTGGTAGGTGTGGGCCATTTCCGCAGGAAAACGATCGGTGGAGCCGGGTTCCAGTCCCCATTCCCGGGGAAAATCGAGGGGCACGATTTCAAAGCCGCAGGGCGCTTCGCTGAGCAACCATTGCACGATCTCTTCGTTTTCCTCTTTATTATAGGTGCAGGTGGAGTAGATGAGGCGACCACCTTTCCTGAGGGCCACGGCAGCCGCGGTGAGGATTTCTTTTTGCCTGACTGCGCACTGACGCACATTGGCCGGGCTCCAATGCTGGATTACGGCGGGGTCTTTGCGAAACATGCCTTCACCCGAGCAGGGGGCATCCACCACGATGGCGTCGAAAAACTCGGGCAGGGCCACGAAGTCGCGGGGATGGTTGTGGCTGACCAGGGAGTTGGGGTAGCCCCAGCGGATGAGATTTTCTTTGAGTACGATGGCACGCGAGCCCACGATCTCGTTGGAGATGAGGAGGCTGTCGGGACTGAGGTGGCTGAGCAGGAGGGTGCTTTTGCCCCCCGGGGCGGCGCACAGGTCGAGCACCACCTGCCCGCCAGCCGGGCTGAGGCAGCGTGCGATGAGCATGGAGGAGGCTTCCTGCACGTAGTAGGCGCCTGCGTGAATGAGGGGATCGCGCACAAAGCGGGGCCTTTCATCCAGGTAGAGGCCGGTTTCGCACCAGGGTATGGGCCGTCCTTCGGGGTAGATTTCAGCTGGCTTGAGGGGATTTTTGCGCAGGGAAATGACTGGCTCGCCCTGCATGGCTTCCAGAAAGGCGGGCATTTCATCGCCCAGGATCTCCTGCATGCGCTCCAAAAAGGCTTCGTGCAAGGAAAGCGCTTCTTTCATTGGCCAGCTTGTTTTCTTTTGTAAAATTCATCTTCCACCTGCCCAAAACGGGTGATGATGCGGCGGGTCCACTGGAGGCGGGTTTCCCATTTTTCCCGTTCGCTCAGCTTCCAGCTGAGCTCAGATTCGTGGAGCCGTTTGGTGAGTTCGTAGAGGCAAAGGGCGGCAGATACGGAGATGTTGAAGCTTTCTGTGAAGCCAAACATGGGTATGTGGACGGATTCGTCGGCCAGCTCGAAGGCGGTATCAGAGAGGCCCTTCAGTTCGGTGCCAAAGACCAGGGCCACGGGCTGGTCGAGGGGCAGGCTGGCAATGTTGTGGCTGCCGGGACGGGGCGAGGTGGCGCAGACACGGTAGCCTCTGGCTTTGAGGGTTTGCAGGCAATCCACGGTATTGTGTACGCCTTCTTTGTTATAATGGTGCAGATTCAGCCATTTGGAGGAGCCCATGTCTACGTCGGGATTGGGGTTGAATTCGTTTTTGTTTTCGATGATGTGTACGTCGAGCACGCCGAAGCAATCGCAGGAACGGAGGACCGCGCTGGCATTGTGGGGCTGGTAGATGTCTTCCAGGACCACGGTGAGGTGACGGGTGCGGTTTTCGAGTACACTTGCAATTTTGTTTCGTTTATTGTCAGTGATGAACCCTTCCAGGTGTTCAGTGATTTCGACGATCTGTTCGAGGCTCATTTCATGCATGGGACACGAATTTGATTTCATTTTCAGCCAGTTTGTCCAGCAGGAGGAGGGTGGCCATGTAGATTTCGGGTACTTCGCTTTCGCGGGGACCGGCTATATTGAGGGTGCGAATCTGGTGCTGTTCGATCCATTTTTGGATCTCGCCCGCACGGGGTGGATGGCCGAGGTAATAGAGGAAAAAGGGCTTGCCCATTTCGTAGGCAGACTCCAGGGTAAAGGCCGTTCCGCCGGTCGGCTGGTCCAGGGTGATGACCAGGGTGCCATCTGAGGATGAAAGATTTTTCAGGGTTCTTTCTTCAACCTGATCGGTCTGGGTTTCCTGCAGGGGATATTTTTCGGGGATGATTCCATCTTCTGCAATGCGGCCTTTAGGGCACCATCCGCCGCATGCGACGTCTTTTTCCAGGGCCCAATCCAGGGCAGCCCGGTCCACACCTGTTTGTCCTCCAGATATGATCTTCTCTGTCATGGGACAAAAATAAGATTATCCTGCCGAAATTTCTTTGTAAGAAAAAATAGTAATCAGGACACAATAAATTGCAACTATGTTTCCTAACTTAGCGTAAGTTTAATTGACGCTTCACTAATATTTTTTCTGCATGGCATAAGATTTACCTTCGATTTGTTATTATTCACTCTTTAATCCACGAGTATGAACACGCAAGTATCGAAGGTAAGCCTGGCAGGCGCCCTCCTCATTTTGTTCCTCCCTTTCATTTCTTTGGCTGGTGGCACGGGTTTGACCTGTTCTTCGGGCACTACTTTGGGTATCCGGGCCGGCTGGAGCGGTGGTCTCAATGGCATTACGCTGCGCAAGAGCGTGGGGATGGGCTACAGCGGGATTGAGTTTGCGGTGGGTTACAGCCCCAAAGAGGGCAGGCGCTCGAGTCTTCCGGCCTTACAAAAAGGAAATATCCTGCTCAGCATGCGCTATCAGCCGATGTTTATGATGGAGGATTATAACCTGGGGGTGGGTTTTTATGGCAGCTTCGGTCTGACGGCCCGTATCCACAACAGCCGTCCATTGGGAAGTGAGCGGGGTTCTTTCCTCACGCCCGATCTGCTGGCCGGGGGCGGAATGCAGGTTGAGTTCAATGATAATGTGGAGATTTTCGCCGACGTACACCTGAAGTATTATAATTCTTTCTCCAATGTGTATGCGTTGAGCTATGAAAGCGGATTGGGGATACGGTTCAGGGTTAATTAAGCCGGTTTGCGGTTTACGGTTTGCGGTTTACGGTTTGCGGTTTACGGTTTACGGTTTACGGTTTACGGTTTGCGGTTTGCGGTTTGCGGTTTACGGTTTGCGGTTTACGGTTTGCGGTTTGCGGTTTGCGGTTTACGGTTTACGGTTTACGGTTTACGGTTTACAGTTTACGGTTTACAGTTTACGGTTTGCGGTTGTAATCTTTGATCTCTAATCTCTAATCTCTAATCTCTAACCTCTAAAATCTAAATCAATCCAGGGGATTGAAGCCGCGAAGCGGGGGTGTATTTTGGCGAAGCCAACCAGGGTGGGGTGGCCTTGCCAAAACCAGGGGGCGGCCTTGAGGGATGGGAGTGGGCGGCTGGGGGCTTTGTGTGCTGGGTCCGTGGTGTGATGGGGCAGGGTTCAGGTTTTGGCGCTTTTTGCTTCTTTTTCTAAAAAAGAAGGCCTGCCCGGCCAGGGCACCCCAAAAACTAACTACCAAATTTAAATTTTGCGACAACTTGTTGTCGCTTACGACGCCCTAAGAGCCTAAAATCTAATCTCTCACTTCTAACGACTAAGGACTCAAAAAAGGCGCTGCGGCGCCTTTTTTTATTATTCTGGGGTGGGAATTGGGAAGGTGATAGGGTGTATTTATTAATTTTTGTAAAAATCCTTACATCTGGAATTTGGGCTTTTTGGGAAAGATGTAAATTATTTTAATATTCTGTTAATTCTGAAAAAGTCTTTATAAAGTATTGTAAAACAGATTATTAAGTATATTTATTTCCGATTTTGAATAAACTTTGTAAAAATAAATTGAAAAATATTTTTGGTAAAATGTTGCACAACTCTCGGAAATATTACAACTTTGTCTTGTCGCACGGAATAATCATTTAACAAACGCATAATTCGAAGCTGCCTGGAAAAGCCAGGGTGGAATCCTTATGCGCTGATGTTTATTACGATTTTTTTATTGGATTAAATTGAAACTCAATCACTCAAAAATTTCAAGATTATGAAACTTTCAAGAATTACACTGGTTTGTTTTGCGCTTCTGTCCCTGCTGGTTTACAGTTGTAAGCCTGACAATGTGAAGCCCAATAACGGGGCTGAGATGGGGGCATTTGCCAATGCTACCGGGATAAGCAACTCCTCTACCACGGTTCACGTGGCTCCTACTCCGGGTTGTGGTAACGACCTTGCAGGTCAGTTAGCTATGGATTATCTGGGAACACCCTATCCGCTTCCTGGCACGGCTTACATGATGGCCAACGACGAGACCGATCTCTATATTCAGCTGAATGCCATGCCGGGCTGGGGTTTTTCCAACGTAGCCCTGCACGCCTGTGGCGCTAATGATCAACTCCCGATGGATGCCAATGGAAAGGTGGATCCTTCCCAGTTTGAGGCTTTGGAAGTGCTGTCCACTCCCAGCAGCTGGTATATGTGGAAGATTTCCATGACCGAACTGGAAGAAATGATGGGCTACTGTGCTTCTGCTCAGTTGGTCAACTCCCTTAATCCTGCCCAGGTTTTCAGCGTTTGGTTTAATGGTAAGCCAATTCCTGCCGCGGGTGGCTTCACGATTGATTATCAACTCGGCCTGCAGAACTGCCCTGGTGCAGCTCCCAACTGGATTGGTTCTCAGCCTGCCTGTGATACCATCTGGGTAAATAACAGCTACTCTCCCTCAACCGGCAACGGTGGTCAGGGTTCAGGTTACGGCAGCAACCAGGGATCCAATCAGGGTTCAGGTTCTGGCTGGGGAAGCAACCAGGGTTCTGGTAAAGGTGGAAAAGGCGGAAAAGGTGGCAAAAACTGTGGTGGTAACAGCGGAAGCGGATCTGGCTCAGGCAGCAATGACGGCGGCGGATCAGGTAAAGGTGGAAAAGGCGGCAAAGGTGGCAAAAACTGCGGCGGAAGTAATAACTCAGGTGGTGGCAGCGGCTATGGAAGCGGTTCTGGCAAAGGTGGTAACTGCAATGGTGGCAGCAATGGTGGCAGCAATGGTGGAAATAACGGCGGCGGCAACTACTGCAACAAAAATATCACGGTTGGTTTTGATGGTTGTGGCGGAACGGTAATCGTTACCTCCAATGCCAAACTGAAAAGCGTAACCGTGCTGTATGATGATTGCTCCAGCGAAGTCTTCAACACGGGTACCGATCTGAGCGCCATCCTGACTCCTTCTACTTCCAATGCTGGCAAGGCAATCGTGGGTGTTTGGGTGAAAAACGGATGCAATGCTACCTGCGGCGCTGGTGAGTTTATCTCCAAAGACGGAAGCACCCTGGCTCAACTGGGTTGTTCATGTCCTGCTGGCTCCGGAAACGGAGGCGGTGGCAACTGTGGTGGCGGAAGCGGCCAGGGCTCCAACGGAGGATCTGGCAGCGGAAGCGGTTCAGGAAGTGGTTCCGGAAGCGGAAGTCACTAACAGACAGAAATGTAATTCTTTTCATAGTGGAAAGGCAGCCCATTGGGCTGCCTTTCCTGCTTTATACGGTTTACGGTTTACGGTTTACGGTTTACGGTTTACGGTTTACGGTTTACGGTTTACGGTTTACGGTTTACGGTTTGCGGTTTGCGGTTTGCGGTTTGCGGTTTGCGGTTTGCGGTTTGCGGTTTGCGGTTTGCGGTTTGCGGTTTGCGGTTTGCGGTTTGCGGTTTACGGTTTACGGTTTACGGTTTACGGTTTACGGTTTACGGTTTTCGGTTTACGGTTTGCGGTTTACGGTTTACGGTTTACGGTTTACGGTTTACGGTTTACGGTTTACGGTTTGCGGTTTACGGTTTACGGTTTGCGGTTTGTTGTTTGTTGAGTTTGTTTTGTCCTGTCTGTCAAATACCACCCGGGGAATTAATCAAATATTAGAATAGTGTAACTTGTTTAAAAAATCTTACATGCGTGTTTTGCGGTTTTTTACGTGTTTGATTTTATGAAAAAAGGCTTATTTGATCATTTATGCGCATTTTGTGAAAATGTGGAAAATAAAATTTATACAAACACGTAAAAAATCTTGCATGTGAATTTTTTCTATGCTATCTTAGTATTGTAATCAAAAGGGGAGGTAGTTAATCTTCGAAACTTCAGACCCGGTTACATTTTTCAACTCAACCATTTTAGAAATATTAAATCAACTCAAAGTCATGAAACTCACAAAACTCACACTCATCTGTCTTGCGGTTCTTTCCTTTTTGGCTTACAGCTGTAAGCCTGACAATGTGAAACCAAATGGAGCTGAAATGGGCGCTTTCGCCAATGCTTCAGGCATGAGCAATACTTCAACCACGGTTCACGTTGCTCCGTCGCCTGGTTGTGGTAATGACCTTACCGGTCAATTGGCCATGGATTATCTTGGAACTGCTTACCCGCTTCCGGGAACTGCTTACCTGTTGGCCAATGACGAAACTGACCTTTATATCCAACTGAATGCCATGCCCGGCTGGGGTTTTTCTGATGTGGCTCTCCATGCTTGTGGAGGCAATGATCAACTCCCCATGGATGGAAACGGAAAAGTAGATCCTTCTCAGTTTGAGGCCCATGAATTGCTCGCAACCCCCAGCAGCTGGTATATGTGGAAAATCTCCATGGCCGAACTGGAAGAAATGATGGGTTACTGTGCTTCTGCTCAATTGGTTAATAATAATAATCCTGCGCAGGTTTTCAGCGTGTGGTTCAATGGCAAGCCAATTCCTGCCGCGGGTGGCTTCACGATTGATTATCAACTCGGGCTGCAGAACTGCCCTGGCGCAGCTCCCAACTGGATTGGTTCTCAGCCTGCCTGTGATACTGTTTGGGTAAATAACAGCTATTCTCCTTCCACCAGCACTGGCGGACAGGGTTCTGGTGGAAATTGCAACCAGGGATCAAATCAGGGTTCAGGTTCTGGCTACGGCAGCAACCAGGGTTCTGGAAGCGGAAGCGGTTCTGGATCAGGTTCGGGAAGCAATGACGGCGGCGGATCTGGCAAAGGTGGTAAAGGCGGCAAAGGTGGCAAAGGCGGTAAAAACTGCGGCGGAAGTAATAACTCAGGTGGTGGCAGCGGCTATGGAAGCGGATCCGGAGGTGGCAGCAATGGCGGAAATAACGGCGGCGGCAACTACTGCAATAAAAATATCACGGTTGGTTTTGATGGTTGTGGCGGAACGGTTATCGTTACCTCCAATGCCAAACTCAAAAGCGTTACCGTGCTGTATGATGATTGCTCTACCGAGCTCTTCAATACCGGCACCAAGCTGAGCGACATCCTGACTCCCTCTTCAGCCAATGCAGGTAAAGAAATTGTGGGTGTTTGGGTGAAAAACGGATGCAATGCTACCTGCGGCGCTGGTGAGTTTATCTCCAAAGACGGCAGCACCCTTTCCCAACTGGGTTGTTCCTGCCCCGCAGGTTCAGGTAACGGTGGCAGCTGCGGCGGTGGTAGCGGATCAGGACATGGTTCAGGCAGCGGAAGCGGTTCAGGAAGTGGTTCCGGCAGCGGCAGCAACGGTTAATCAGAAATGTAATTCTTTTCATAGTGGAGAGGCAGCCCAGTGGGCTGCCTCTCTTGCATTGTATGCTTTTCGCTTTCCTGATCTCATCTTTGGAACGGATAAGCATTGCGCTGTTCATCCTCAGAATGGAAACCCCTGCAAATTCATATTTGTGTTTGAACATGAAACTGTGCCCTGATTTTTGACGGGAATTATTCTGGTTTTCCGGATGGATTCCTGAAGCGGATATGCAGGCTCCCGGAAAGACATTTTTCTTTTTTATTCGCCAAATACAATTAATTTTGTTTTGAAAACTTCGGCAAAGCTTCCCAAAACCAATCCAGACCTGAAAGTCCGGCTGTTTGTGTCAGTCCCGGCTGGTCAATGGGTTTCGTTCCAACGAAATCCATGGGGTAATGCTTAGAATTTTTTTGGGAAAAAGGCCATTGAAAGCCCTCAATCCAACTTGTACCACACTATTTTGATCCAACATGCGTGTTCGAATTCTACTTTCCTGTTTAGCTCTTTTCATCGGTTGGTCTGTCCTGGGTGTACCCATGGCAAAATCACAGACCCTGCTGTATTCCGAAGGTTTCGAGACCGACGGGGAGGGATCGAGGTATAATTCCAACACCTTTGTGGATTGTCCCAACAGTGATTATTTCTTTCGCACGAATACCAATCCTGTGACTCCCCCGTCCTGCAGCCAGTTTTTTGGGAGCGTTCTCACCAACCTGCAGGGGAGTTTTTTCTGGGCTTCTGAAGACATCATTGGGTCCGCAGGTTCCTGCGTGGGTTGTCGCCCTCCCGGTTCGCTAATTACCCAATCTTTCAGCATCAGTGGCTATAACACCCTGACCGTTTCCCTCTATCTGGCCACTTCCAATAATACAGGGAAATGGGAGAATGCGGATTCGATCAATATACAGGTGAGTATTGATGGTGGATCTTTTGGAACTGTGGGGCGATTTCTGGGTAAAAATCCAACGGCATTTGTGGGGGATCATCTGGGTATCGACGGCAACCTGAATGGAGTTTTCGATGTTGGAACTGATCCTGCGACGGATTGCGATGTGGTCAATTTTACCCGTTATACTTTTTCAGTTCCCGGTACGGGTTCCAGCATGCGGGTGAAAATAGATGTGGATCAGGCGGGCGGATCGGAGGAACTGGCCATTGACCAGATCGAGGTAGAGGGCATTGCTGCGCCTTCCACCCCCAAATATTACGTAGATTCCTCGGCCACGGGCCTCAATAACGGTTCCTCCTGGGCCAATGCCTTCACCGACTTTCAGTCGGTGCTGGGGATTGTCACCGCAGGTGACTCGGTTTTTGTGGCCAAAGGCACCTATAAGCCCTCCACCAGTGGAGCTTACCCGCGTCAGTATCACTTCAATATTGTGGAAGGCGTGGTATTTCTGGGAGGCTTCCCCAGCGGGGGAGGCAATCTGGCTTCCCGCAATTTTACCACAAACCGCAGCAGATTATCAGGTGATATTGGGGTGGCGGGTGACAGCACAGACAACTGTTTTGTGGTGCTGAACTGTTCGGGCCTGAATAACACCACGCTGCTGAGTGGATTCACGGTGGAGCACGGAAATGCGGACTCGACCGGCAGCAATATTTATGCTCAGGCCGGCGGCCTGAACTTGGGACCTGTGGGGGCTACCCAACTGGACAACATGACTTTCCGCTATAATTTCGGTCGCTCTGGCGCGGCAGTGTACGGACAGACTCCCGTCAACTGGTCGGTGACCAGTTGTACCTTCAGCCGCAATAATGCGGGAACCGGGGCAGGCGGGGCGATCTTTCTGGGTGGAGGAACTTCAACCTTCACAAGCTGCTCCTTTTCCAATAATAAGGGCAATAATGGCGGGGTAATTTCAGCAGGCGCGGGCCTGACCTTTACCAATTGCACCTTTACCAACAACCGGAGTAACGGCGGTGCCGGGGGAGGGGTCATCAATGGAGGAGCTGCGTCGGTCTGGAACAACTGTACTTTTACGGGCAATACCGCTGCGACCGACGCCGGGGTGATGTATAAATTCAGTGGCTTCGCTCCCCTGTTCAGCAACTGTACCTTTACCCAAAATTCCGGCGGGAACGGGGGCTGCATTTATACCCTGAGCGGCGGCGTGACCCTCACGGCCTGTACTTTCAAACAAAACTCTTCTGTTGGTTCAAGCAGGCATGGAGGCGCTTTATACAATAACGGGGGCACTTGTACCATTACCAACTGCGTTTTCTGGAATAATTCAACCCAAACTGGTCTGGGTGGGGCGATTTATAATAATACAGGAGGAACAGTCATTCTGACCAACTGCTCTTTGAATAGTAATAATGCAGGTGGCTTCACCCAGGGCGGAGGTTTGAATAATAATTCAAATTCCAATGCTACCATTACGAATTGCATTTTCTGGGGAAATACCGCCAACGGCTCCGATGCAGCAGCAAATACCGAGATTGGGCATGGAACGGGAAGCCTGGTAATGAATAATAACATCTGGCAGGGCAATGTTTCGGGCGGCACCATTTTCAATTTTGATCCCGGATTCACCAACACCACCACGGGCGACCTGAGCCTCACCCCCTGTGCCAACGCAATTGAAATTGCTACTTCAACGGGTGCGCCTGTCACAGATATTCTCGGCAACGCCCGTCCCTTCAACGGAGACGGCTTCGGGGGAGCGCAGTTTGATCTGGGAGCTTATGAAAGCCAGATACTTTGCAATCCCACCCATTTCTACGTGGATAAAACCGCCACAGGCGCCAATAACGGACGCACCTGGGCCGGGGCTTTCACCAGCCTGAAAACCGCTATGCGGGTGGCAGCCAGCAGTGACTCTGTTTTCGTGGCCGCCAATACCTACTATCCCGACGAAGGTACCTCCAGCCGGGATTCCTCTTTCTTTGTGAAAAAGAATAATACCTTCGTTTTTGGAGGTTTTCCGGTGGGCGGCAGCACTTTTGCGGCCCGCAACTGGACCACCAACCCGACCATTCTCTCAGGTGACATTGGGGTAGCCAGCAATAATGCAGACAATTCCTACCATGTGGTGCAGGTGCTGAATGCTTCCGGCGGAAAATTGGATGGTTTGATTATCGAAAATGGAAATGCGAACGGTGCTAACCCCAAAAACCTGGGGGGAGGCGTTTACCGCAATAATGGCTACACAGATATGTATAATTGCTGGGTGCGCAATAACAGCGCCACCCAGGGCGGGGGCTGCTACTGGCCCGGCAACTCCAATCCCCAGCATTATGGCTGTATCTTTGAGTCTAATACCGCCCAGCAGGGGGGAGGCGTCTATTCCGGGGCCTCGACTTTCCTGATGAATTGTGTTTTCAGGGGGAATAATGCCACCAATGTGGGTGGAGGATTGTACATGGGAGTCAATACGAATGTGGGCAATTCCACCTTTATTGGGAATACAGCCACTGACTCTGCTTCAGCCGTTTATTACAACACAGGTGGGTCTAACCGTCTTTATAATACCATCGTTTGGGGCAATGCAGGCGTTTCGCCTGTCACAGGTAACCTGGGCGGCTCGGGTGCGATCCGGATTCATTACTCCATTATTCAGGGAGGCAATCCGGGGAATTGTACCTGCTCCAATGTATATGATTTCGATCCGGGTTTTGCGGACGTTTACGGTCGACTCAATGCCTACTCGAATGCGCTGGATACCGCCAGCAATGCCACTGACTGGTCCACGGTTAATAACCTGACCACTGATCTGGATGGCAATGCCCGTGATTTTCAGGCCAAGCCCGGGGGAGAATCCCGTGATCCGGGTGCATTTGAGTTCCAGGGTGCATTTATTTCCATTCCTGTTTTGCTTTCCGTAGCGCCCGACACCAATCTGAGTAATGCTGCCCTGAACAGCCAGGTGATCGCTGATTTTGACCAGGCTATGGATATTGCCACTGTCAATTCGTCCAGCTTTGTAGTTCATGGCAATATGGAAGGCTACCGGACTGCGACCTATAGTGTTTCGGGTAATTCGGTTATTCTCACTCCAACGGTGGCCTTTAAGGAAAATGAAGTAGTCCATGTGCTGGCCGAATCTGCATTGGCCAACCCGCTGGGCGGGGCATTTGGAAGAGATTTCCACTGGCAATTCCGCGGCGCAGCGGGCGTGGGACCAGCCATGTTTTATAATACCAACCAAACCCTGGCCTCCAGCAGTTCTTTCCACGTTTCCTTCGGCGATCTGGACGGTGACGGCGATCAGGATGCCTTTGTGGCTAACCTCAATTTCCAGCCCAATAAGGTGTTTCTCAATAACGGAAGCGGATTCTTTACTTCCAACGGTCAAAGCCTGGGCACCAATTCCTCCAGCTATGCGGCGCTGGGCGACCTCGACGGAGACGGTGACCTGGATGCATTTGTGAGCAATGACGGAAATGCCTCTGCCGAACCCAATAAAGTATATTTCAATAACGGTAGCGGGCAGTTTACTGATTCTGGTCAAAACCTGGGCAATGCCCGCTCCAACGACGTAAAGCTGGCTGACCTGGACGGAGACGGCGACCTCGACGCGGTGGTGGGCAATTATAACTCTGCTGACAAGGTCTATTTCAATAATGGCAGCGGCACCTTCTCTCAGGGCGCCCAGAACATCGGTTTTTACCGTACCACCTCTATTGCGCTGGGCGATTTTGATGGTGATGGTGACGTGGATCTGTGGGAAGCCAACGAGAGCCAGGCAAACCGGGTTTGGCTGAATAATGGCGCGGGGACCTTTACGGATTCGGGTCAGTTGCTGGGATTGGATAATTCCAAAGATATTGAAGCGGGTGACCTGGACGGGGATGGAGATCTGGATATTTTTGAGGCCATCATTGCCGGGGGTAATAAGGTTTGGAAAAACGACGGTGCCGGAAACTTTACTGATTCCGGGCAAAGCCTGGGTGCTGGCTTCTCCTTCGACGTGGCTCTGGGCGACGTGGACGGGGATGGTGACCTGGACGCATTTGTGGTGAATGCCAACCAACCCAAGGTAATTTATCTGAATAATGGTCTGGGCGTATTTACCCCGACCGGTCAGAATCCGGGTACCTCCAACTCCAACGGGGTGGCTTTGGCCGACGTGGACGGCGACGGTGACCTGGATGCCTTCATTGCCAATGGCTTCAGCGCAGGCGGGCAAATGCTGTTCAACTGCCTTCCTCCGGTGGTTTCCACTCAGCCTGCAAACGTAACTGCCTGCGGGCTTGGAAATCCGGCCAGCTTTGTTTCGGATACCTCCGGGGTAGCCGACAGTGTACGCTGGCATGTCTCTACCGATAATGGAGTGACCTGGACCGCCCTGACGGACGTGGCTCCCTACTCAGGAACAGCCACCATCAGCCTGGGTATTTTTCCTGTTTCTCCCTCCATGGACGGATACCAATACCGCATGGTGGCTTACGGTTGCTCAGGAGCCCTTACGGACTCCTCCAATGCTGCCCTTCTGAATATTGCCGGATTCCCACAACCCACTACCGTGGTGCTGGACGGGCTTACCAATGAAACCCTCTGGCAGACCCTGGCCAGCAAAGCCAATGGAAACACAGGCTTCGCCAACGGTACCTCGATTGAAGATATTCTCTATTACTCCACCTGCGATACCCTTTTTATTGCAGTTCGCTCGGTGGGTACCAACGGAGGCAACGACGGAATCGGCCTCATGCTGGATTTCAGTAATACGACCGGGGCCCCGGCGGGAACCAACCTGAGTTTCAATAACGGTGGCTTCCATTACATTGGAAATAACACCTTCCCCAATTACAAAGCAGATTTCGAAGTGGACTATATGCTGGCCTGGAACTCGGGCAACAGCTCCACCGACATGTATATTGACGCTGGTAAAATCGGCACGGGCACCCAGTTTGTGGGCAACGCGGGTCAGGCAGGAACGCCGACCCTGAATGTGGGGGGTTCTGTTTTTGCTGCGAATTCCATTCGCATGGCTTACGATGCAGATACCTGCAATGCTTCTATGGAATTTGCCATTCCGTGGAGTCAGCTGGGTGGCATTCAGGACAGCCTGCGGGCCTTTGCCTTTGAGGTGAGCGCCACCGGCTTTTTCTCTGACCAGACTGTGCCCGGCAATGCTTCGGGGACACCGGGCGCCAACCCTGATTTTGGTTCTCTGGGAGGTGGTCCCTACCACTCCAACTGGATGCCTGGTCCGGCAGATACCATTCCTCCCGTGGTTACCTGCCCTGCCAATGCCACTCTGAGCGACGATGGCTCGAACTGCTCCAATATTGCGACCGGGCTGGCTCCGGTGGCTACTGACAACTGTGGTCTGGCCGATACGGCCTGGACCCAATCCGGAGTTACAACCGGCGCAGGCACAGGAGATGTGAATGGTGAGACTTTCACCGTAGGTGTGACCCTGGTGCAGTACATTGTGACTGATTATGGTGGAAATTCTGATACCTGTACGTTTACAGTTACGGTTCAGGATACCACGCCGCCGACCGTTACCTGCCCCTCCAACGTGGTGGTACAGGACGATGGAACCAACTGCTCCAATACCGTGGCAAGCATTGCCCCGGCTTCGGTTACGGACCATTGTGCGATTCAGGACACTTCATGGACTTTCAGCGGGAGTACGGTTGGATCTGGCTCTGGGGATGCAAGTGGTTCGACCTTCAATGTGGGCATCACCACCGTAATGTACACCGCGACCGATACCTCGGGTAATCCAGGTAGCTGTTCCTTTACCGTGACGGTGCAGGACACCACTGCGCCAGTGCTTGTATGCAATCCTGACACCTTGTTTCTGGATGGGGGTGGTAATGCCTCGCTGGACAGCGCGGCAGTAATTGCTTCTGTGACCGACAATTGCGGAGTAGGTTTGGTTTCATTCAGCCAAAACTCCTTCACCTGCAGCGATCTGACTTTTACCGAAAACCTCGACCAGGCTTCCGTGCCAGGCAACAGCACTCAGTCAACCACGGGTTGGGGCCAGAGTTTCGTGGTGGGGCAGGCAGGCAAACTGACCGCCATCCGTTTTTTCAATGCCTACGGCATTCCGGGAGTTCCCGGCGTGCTGACCCTGTATGATGGTCCGAATCCTGCTACTGCAAATGTGATTGGGTCGGAAATCTTCGTGATGAGCAATACCCTCACCTCTCCCAAAGTTGGACTTACGGTGCCCCCGTCGGTGCAACCCGGAGATTCATTGAGCTTCACCATCGACGACGGCGGACTTCCTTTTGACATGACCGCTCTGGTTGATATTACCAATCCGTACGCCCCCGGGATCGCCTATGTCAATAATGGCGGCGGTTGGGTTCCGCAAGCCGGATCGGACATTTCCTTTGGAACATTTGTGACCTGCTCTTCGGCCGGAACGGTAACCGCTACCGCGACCGATGCGAGTGGCAATTCAACTACCTGTACGCCTGTCATTCTCCTGATTGATCCTGTTGCACCTGTGGTCAGTTGTCCTGCAAATAAAACCGTTTCAACTTCCGCCTCTACCTGTAATGCCGTTGTAAATGGCCTTGGGGTGACCTCCGCCTCTGATAATTGCGCTATCCGTGACACCCTCTGGAGTATTTCAGGTGTTTCGACCGGCAACGGAACCGGCGATCCGTCAGGATTTACGTTCGCCGAGGGCATCAGCACGGTGGAATTCATCCTGCGCGACTCCACCTGTAATGCTGATACCTGTTCCTTCACTGTGACGGTAAACGACAGTATTCCTCCCATTGCGAACTGCAACGGAGGTTTGACCCAGGACCAGAATCAGGGAAGTTTTGATGGTACGCTGATCGTTACCAATGGATTTGCCCAGACCTTCCAGGCCGGGATTTCAGGAAATCTTGGGCGGGTGGACCTGGCCTTCAGCCACTCAGGCAATGTCAACGCCCTGGTTGAAATCGTGACGGGTTCGGACCCGACCACGGGCACGGTGCTGGCTTCCACCACGCAGGCCACCACCAATTCGCTCACCACCTTCCAGATCACTTTCCCTGCTCCCGCAGCAGTTACGGCTGGCAGCAATTACCTCGTCCGGGTCACGGATGGGGGAGATCCGGGTATTTTTGGGGTTTATGAGAATAATTCCAACGCCTATGCCAACGGTACTGAATGGCAGCTGGCTGGCTCCTGGTCTCAGGATGCCGGGGCCGATCTGGCTTTCACCACTTTTGTAACTCCTGCGGATACGATTGCGGATACGGTCTATTTGAACGGGGCGGGAATCGCACCCATTTTGGTGGGCAACATCAATAATGGCTCCACTGACAATTGCGGAATTGACTCCGTGTGGGTGAGCCCGGATACTGCACTTTGCGGAAATCTGGGAGTAACCCCTGTAACCCTGACTGTTCTGGATCTTGCCGGAAATCAAGGTACATGTGGAACTCATGTAATGGTACTTGATACGGTGCCCCCGGTGGCTATTTGCCAGGACATTACGGTTTATCTGAATGCCAATGGAGCGGATACCATTGCGGGTTTGGATATAAGTAACGCATCAACGGACAATTGTACCATAACCCAGATTTCCCTTGCAGATTCGATTTTTGCCTGTGGTGAAATTGGGGTGCAGGTGGTCACCTTAACTGTTACTGACCAAAGTCTGAATCAGGATACCTGCCAGGCCTATGTGACGGTGCAGGACACCATCCCGGGAACCATTACCTGCCCGGCAGATACCACAGTGCCTTCCAGTACAGTCAGTTGTGATGCGGCGGTAACCCTGCCCGATCCCACCATCGTTGATAATTGCGATCCGTCGGTGATGGGCAACAGCCTTCATTTTGATGGAATTGATGACCATGTGACCAATTCCGGGGTGGTATTGACCAACTCCAGCTTCACTTTGGAAGCCTGGTTTACCCGGAACGGATCGAGCGCTGACATTATTTTTGGACAGGGAACCGGGGGAGCTAATAACCAACTGCATTGCGGATTTTTGGGCGGCACTTCCCTTATTCTGGGCTTCTTTTTCAATGACCTGGTCGTAAATGTTGGTAGCATTTCAGCCGGATGGCACCACCTGGCATTTGTTTATGACGCCTCTGTCGGTTCCGGAACTGACCGCTTTATATACCTTGACGGTGTGCTGGTCGGGAGTGATGATTCGCCTTCGAATTTCACCGGTTCGGGGAACTTTTTCCTTGGTCGCACCCAGTGGGGGGGCGCAGCGCACTCATTCGACGGGAATTTGGACGAGATCCGGATCTGGAACGTAGCCCGTACCCAGGCTCAGATACAGGCAAACATGAATGTTGAGCTTTCTTCATTGCAGACCGGTCTGATCAGATATTACCAGGCCAATCAGGGCATTGCCGGAGGAAATAATACATCCATTGCCAATCTTACCCCATCCCTTACAGGGAATGCAGGAACCCTTGTGAATTTTGCGAAAACCGGGCCTACCTCCAACTTCGTGGCAGGAGCGCAGCCCACCTTGTTTAGCAACAACTTTACCCCGGCTGCCAATGCCTCCGGAACTTACCCGGTGGGAACCACCACGGTTACCTACAACTACCTGAATATCGATTCCTGTACCTTCAACGTGACGGTGCAGGATACCACCCCGCCTGTGGCGACCTGCCAGAATATCACGGTATTCCTGAATGGTGCGGGCAGCGCGACTGTCTTCCCCGGTGATGTTACGGCAGGCACCAGCGATAATTGCGGGGTGGCGGGATCTTCTTCTTCGCCAGCCGTCTTTGGGTGCAATGAGGTGGGCGTTAATACGGTGACTCTGACCGTAAATGACATTCATGGTAATTCTGATACCTGCCATGCCATGGTTACTATCCAGGATACGATTTCACCCACGGTTACCTGCAATGATACCACCGTTTATCTGGACAGTAACGGGGTATTTGCCCTCGACAGCGCTCTGTTGGTGGCTTCGACCAGCGACAATTGTGGAAATACCAGCGTCAGTCTGAGTTCGAACTCAGTGAACTGCAGCAATGCAGCAAGTATTGACCAGCAGCAGACGAATTTTGGCTTCGCCGCAGGCGGCCAGGTCGGGGCAGGACAATCCTTCCAGGCAGGGGTGACGGGCAGCCTGCAATCTATTTCGGTGCGGGCCTACCATTTCAATGGTGCGGTGACTGCGAGTTTTGTCATTGCCCAGGGTAATAATCCTGCTACCGCGTCCGTGCTGGCTACTCAGCCAGTCAACGTGGGAGCCGCCATGGCCGAATATTCGGTCTCCTTCAGCACCCCGGTTAATTTGGTGGCCGGTCAGGACTATGTATGGTATTTCATCAACCCTTCACCCATCGTGCTGATCCTCGACAACTCCCTGGGCGATCTCTATCCCAATGGAAATCTGTGGCAAAACACAGGTTCAGGCTGGAATCCCAACGGGGGTGGAATTGATGCCTATTTCAAAACGGTGATGGCCCCGGCCAATGAAGTAACCGTGATTGTAAGTGATGCAAGCGGAAATGTTGATTCCTGCCTGGCGAATGTAACGGTGCTGGATACCATCGTGCCTGTAATTATTTGCCCGGCTAATGTAACGGCCCAGGATAACGGGACAAATTGCTTTAATACCGTAAATTCCATTGACCCTGACTCTCTGTGGGACAATTGCAGCATCACGGTCAGCTCTTACACCCTGAGTGGTTTTACCACGGGATCTGGTAGTGGATTTGCCAGCGGCCAAACCTTCAATGTGGGCGCCACCACGGTCCAGTACAGCGTTTCAGATGCTGGAGGAAACTCTGCGAATTGCTCATTCACGGTTACGGTGCAGGATACCACTCCTCCTGTGGCCACCTGTCAGAATATCACAGTGATCCTCAACGGTGGGGGCAGCGCGACAGTCTTCCCCGGTGATGTGACGGCAGGCACCAGTGATAATTGCGGGGTGGCGGGATCATCTTCTTCCCCAGCCGTCTTTGGGTGCAATGAGGTGGGCGTTAATACAGTGACTCTGACCGTAAATGACATTCATGGTAATTCTGATACCTGCCATGCCATGGTGACCATCCAGGATACCACCCCACCCGTTGCCAATTGTCAGGACCTGACTCTTTACCTCGGGGGCACAGGAAATGCCTCCACGAGTTCAGTGGCGGTCAATAATTCTTCTACGGATAATTGCACCATTTCCCATTTCAGTCTGAGCGATTCCACCTTCACCTGTGGGGACCTGGGCGCCAACGCCGTGGTCATGACTGTAATCGACCCCAGCGGCAATCAGAGCACCTGTAATGCTACCCTGACTGTGCAGGATACCCTGGTCCCTAACGCAATTTGTCAGGATCTGACCCTGTATCTGGATGGCTCGGGCAATGCCCTCACCTCTGGTGCAGCTGTGAATAACGGTTCCACAGATAATTGCACCATTACCCATATTTCCCTCAGCGACACCACATTCTCCTGTGTGGACCTGGGAGTGAATCCTGAGGTGCTGACCTTAATCGACCAGAGTGGCAATACCAATACCTGTAATGCCAACCTCACGGTGCTGGATACGGTTCCCCCGGTGGCCATTTGTCAGGATCTGACCCTGTTTCTGAATGGCTCGGGCAATGCCCTGACTTCCGGTGCAGCGGTAAATAATGGCTCGAATGACAACTGTTCCATCACCCATATTTCCCTCAGCGATACCACTTTCAGCTGTGTGGATTTGGGAGTGAATCCGGAAGTGCTGACTGTGATTGATCAAAGTGGAAACACCACTACCTGCAATTCCAATATTACCGTTCAGGATACCACCGCACCGGTGGCTGTTTGTCAGGACCTGACCATTTACATTCAGGTTACCGATACCGCGCTTACCTCTGGTTCGGCGGTGAATAACGGCTCAACCGACAATTGCTCCCTAACCTCTGTCAGCCTTTCCGATACAATTTTTGAATGTGCGGACACCACTTCACCGAATGTGGTGGTGCTGACCATCTTCGACCAGAGCGGCAATTCAGACACTTGTCACGCCTACATTATGGTGCAGGATACGGGCGGATTCTGCTGTCAGCCTCCAATCATTGTCCATAGCGGAACGGTGGATACGGTTTGCAACCTCGCTTCGACCTCCTTTAGTGTGGGTATGGTCACAGGCGATGTGGACAGTCTGCGCTGGCAGGTTTCGACCGATAATGGAGCGACCTGGGCCAATATTTATGATAATTCACCCAATTATGACAGTACGGCTACCATGACCCTGCTGATCAGCAACATCCCGGTGACTTTCAGTGGAAATCTCTACCGTTTGCTGTCCTACGGATGTTCCCTGCTGACGGATTCTTCAGAGGCAGATACCCTGATCATGGATATGAGCGGCCCGACCATTTCCAACTGTCCGGTTTCCATCACCCGTTCGAATACAATTGGCCTTTGTGGTGCAACAGTTACCTATCCGGCCCTGGTGACCAGTGACAACTGCGCGGCGGACTCCATCGTGCAAATTTCCGGTCAGATCAGTGGCGCCACTTACCCGGTGGGAACCACGCAAAACGTCTGGGTGGCTTATTATCTCAGCAGTTCTGATACCTGTACCTTCAATGTAGTGGTGCAGGACACCCAGGCTCCCAAGTTGTCTGGCTGTTTGCCCAATCAGATTCGCTACGCCAACGCTTCCTGCCAGCGCAGCTACAGCTGGCTGGCTCCCACGGCTTCTGACAACTGTCCTGGCCAGGGTTTGGTGGAAGCGAGCGGCTTTAACTCGCCAGAGGTATTTGATGCGGGTATCCACCTGATTAAATACATAGCGACCGACGCGAGCGGCAACCAGGATTCGTGCAGCTGGACGGTGACGGTACTGGACACAACGAGCCCGAACTGGGCGGGATGTCCGACGAACATGAACGTGGACGCTGATCCCAATACCTGTGGTAAAACGGTCAGCTGGACCAATCCGACCATCAGCGACAACTGTCTGATTGATGCGGCTTCGCTGGATACGAACATTACGCCGGGCAGCTTCTTTGCGATTGGCACCACCACGGTGTACTATGCAGCGGCAGATACGAGCGGCAACGTGGACACCTGTACGTTTACCGTAACGGTAAACGACACCACACCCCCGGCTGCACTTTGTCAGGATATCACGGTATACCTGAACGGTGGGGGCAATACCTCCATCACGGCAAGCGACGTGGACAACGGTTCGGCTGACAGCTGCGGGATTGCCTCGCTGAGTGCCAGCCCGACGACTTTCAACTGTTCGAACACGGGCGCCAATACGGTAACCCTGACGGTAACGGATAATAACGCCAATGTTTCTACCTGCACCTCGACCGTAACGGTGGAAGACAGCACGGCTCCTTCGGCCGTATGTCAGAACATCACGGTATTTCTGGACGGCGCGGGCAATGCCACGATCACCGCAGGTGATGTGGATGGCGGCTCAACGGACAACTGCGGGGTGAGCCTGAGTGCGAGCCCGACGGCCTTTACCTGTGTGGATGTGGGGGCAAATTCAGTAACCCTGACTGCGATGGACCCAAGTGGCAATACGGATAATTGTACCGCTACGGTGACGGTGAGCGACACGACCAGCCCGGTGGCGACCTGCCAGAACATCACGGTATTTTTGGATGGCGCGGGCAGCGCGACCATCACGGGCAGCGATGTGGACGGCGGCTCGAGTGACAACTGCGGGGTAGCCACCACCAGCGCGAGCCCCTCGGCTTTTACCTGCAGCAACACAGGCCCCAATGCGGTGACTTTGACCGTAACGGATGTAAACGCCAATACTTCGACCTGTTCTGCAACTGTAACGGTGGTGGACAGCACGGCTCCGAATGCCGTTTGTCAGGATATCACGGTATTCCTGAGCGGCGGCGGCACGGCGAGCATTTCGGGAGCTGACGTGGACGGCGGCTCTTCGGACAACTGTTCGATTGCCTCATCCCTTGTCAACGGAGTACCGACCATTAATTACAACTGCTCCAATGTGGGCGCAAATGCGGTAACCCTGCAACTGATGGACCCCAGCGGGAACACCGCTTCCTGCTCGGCCACGGTGACGGTGAGTGACACGACCGCTCCGAATGCAGTTTGTCAGAACATCACGGTTTTCCTTGACGGCTCGGGTAATGCCACGATTACGGGTAACGATGTGGATGGCGGCTCAAGCGACAACTGCGGCATTGCCACCAGAAGTGCGAGCCCCTCGGCCTTCACCTGCTCCAATACAGGTCCCAATGCGGTGACCCTGACGGTAAATGATAATAACGGCAACTCTTCGACCTGTTCAAGCACCGTAACGGTGGTGGACAGCACCGCACCGAGCGCCGTATGCCAGGATATCACAGTCTTCCTGAGTGCTGGCGGCACAGCCAGCATTACAGGAGCAGATGTGGACGGCGGCTCGACGGACAACTGTTCGATTAGCAACACTCTTATCAACGGAGTTCCAACAGTCAATTATAACTGCTCCAATGTGGGGGCCAATGCGGTGACCCTGCAGGTGAGCGACCCGAGTGGCAACACGGACAACTGTTCGGCCACGGTGACAGTGGTTGACAGTACAGCTCCTACGGCAGTATGCCAGAATATCACCGTATTCCTGGACGGTTCGGGTAATATCTCGATCACGGGCAGTGATGTGGATGGCGGATCGTCAGACGCCTGCGGCATTGCCAGCAGAAGCGCCAGTCCTTCGGCCTTCACCTGTTCCAATACGGGTTCTAATAGTGTGACTCTGACCGTCACGGATGTAAACGGCAACAGTGCTACCTGCACCGCGACCGTAACGGTGAACGACACGACCGCTCCGGTGGCAGTTTGTCAGGACCTGACCCTGCAACTGGACGGTTCGGGCAACGCCTCGACCAGCGGGTCTGCAGTAGACAACGGATCTTCAGACAACTGCTCGATCAGCTCCATGAGTCTGAGTGATTCCACCTTTACCTGCTCTGACCTGGGTGCGAACAGCGTGACTTTGACCGTGATTGACCCGAGCGGCAATACGGACAACTGCTCGGCCACGATTACGGTTGAGGATAATGTGGCTCCCTCGGCAGTTTGCCAAAACCTGACCATCTACCTGGACGGATTGGGCAATGCCAATATTGTGAGTGCGAACGTGGATAACGGCTCGACGGATAACTGCACGATCACCCACTACAGCCTGAGCGACTCGATTTACAACTGCTCGGACGCCTTTGCGGTGGCCGGTAACCAGTCCACCACCCTCACGGTGATTGACCAGAGCGGCAACAGCGATAATTGTGTTTCGACCATCACGGTGCTGGACACGATTGCCCCGGTAATTGTGTGCCCCAATGATACGGTGGTGGCCGCCGACCCGGGCGTATGTACCCATACGGCGACCTTCCCCTCACCGACCCGCTCAGACAACTGCTCACCGCTGCCGATGACTAACAGCAAGAACTTTACGGGCATCCTGAGCGGTACCTTTAATGCTGGTACGACCAATGTGGTCTGGACGGTGACCGATCCAAGCAATAATTCAGACACCTGCCATTATAAGGTCACCGTGGTTGACTCTCAGCCTCCGGTGCTGACCTGCCCGGCCGACACGATGGTGAATGTGGATGGCAGTTGCCAGTACACGATCCACAACGTAGTGGCCCTGACCACGATTACGGATAATTGCACCGCTTCAGGTTCAATTATTAAATCGCAGTCCATTGCCTCTGGCACGGTGGTAAACATTGGTGACTACGGAGTTTGGGTATTTGCGACCGATCTGGCCAATAATACAGACAGCTGTCTGACCACGATCATGGTGCGGGATACGACCGCGCCGACGGCCATTTGCCAGGATATTACCCTGCAACTTGATACCAACGGCCAGGCCTCGACTACAAGTTCAGCCATCAATAACGGATCTTCGGACAATTGCCAGATTACCTCGGTCAGCCTGAGCGATTCCAGCTTTACCTGCGGAGATCTGGGCGCAAATTCAGTGACTTTGACCGTGATTGATTCTTCGGGGAATTCCAGCACCTGTACGGCTACCGTCACGATTGAAGACAATATCGCCCCCACGGCTATTTGTCAAAACCTGACCCTGCAACTGGACGGCTCGGGCAACGCCTCGACCACGGGTGCGGCGGTTAATAACGGTTCAACCGACAATTGTTCCATTACTTCAGTCAGCCTGAGTGATTCGACTTTTGATTGTGCAGACCTGGGCTCAAATTCAGTTACCTTAACTGTGATTGACCAGAGCGGTAATTCTGATAACTGCTCGGCAACCATCACGGTACAGGATACGGTATCCCCCGTGGCCCTCTGTCAGGACATTACCCTGCAGCTCGACGGTTCGGGCAATGCCTCGACCACAAGTTCAGCGGTGGATAATGGTTCATCAGACAACTGTGCGATCACCTCAAGCAGCCTGAGTGATTCGACCTATACCTGCACCAATCTGGGGGCCAACAGCGTGACTCTCACCGTAATTGACCAGAGCGGCAACAGTTCCACCTGCACGGCTACCGTAACGGTGGAAGACACGGTAGCTCCCACGGCCATCTGTCAGGATATTACCCTGCAACTCGATACCAATGGCCAGACCTCGACCACGAGTTCAGCCATCAATAACGGTTCATCAGACAACTGCACCATTACTTCAGTTAGCCTGAGTGATTCGACCTACAACTGCAATGACCTGGGCGCGAACAGCGTAACCCTTACGGTGATTGACCAGAGCGGTAACAGTTCGACCTGCACAGCCACTGTCACGGTGGAAGACAACCTGGCCCCCACGGCGCTCTGCCAGGACATTACCCTCTGGCTCGACGGCAGCGGACAGGCCTCGACCACCAGTTCAGCGGTTAATAACGGTTCCACGGACAATTGCACCATCACCAGCATTTCCCTGAGTGATTCAACGTACTCCTGTAATGAGATTGGCGCAAACAGCGTGACCCTCACCGTAATCGACCAGAGCGGCAATTCTTCAACCTGTACGGCGACCGTTACGGTGGAAGATACGGTGGCTCCGACGGCGATTTGCCAGAACATTACCCTCTGGCTGGATGCGGGCGGCAACGCCTCGACCAGCAGCAGTGCAATTGACAACGGATCATTTGATAACTGCGCCATTACCCACTATTCACTGAGTGATTCTGTATTTACCTGTTCTAATGTGGGATCAAATGCTGTCACCCTGACCGTGATAGACTCGGTGGGCAATGTGGATTCCTGCTCGGCTACGGTGATGGTGATGGATACGATTGCCCCCACGGCCATGTGTAAAGACACCACGGTCTATCTGGGTGCGGTGGGAACGCTGAGCATTGACACGAGCTGGGTCAATAACGGCAGCTTTGATAACTGCGCGATTGACACGATGTACATCTCGCAAAATTCTTTCAACTGCGCCGATACGGGTGTGCAGCAGATTACTTTGGTGGTAATGGATGTCAATGGCAACAGCGACAGCTGCGTGGCCAATGTGACGGTGCTGGACAGCACGCCTCCGGTCATCACCTTCTGTCCTGCCAACCAGACCCTGCCCAATACGCCTTCGAACTGTGGCCGGATTGTGACTTATGCCACCCCTACGGCCACGGACAACTGCCAGGTGGATTCAATCACCATTGGCAATACGGACAACCTGAGCGGTCAGCTTTTCCCGGTGGGAACGACCACAGTGACCTGGACGGCCTATGATCCGAGCCTGAACACCTCAACCTGTGTGTTCACGATCACGATCAACGATACCGAACTGCCCAAGATTACGGGCTGCCCGACCAATAAGACGGTCAATAACTCAGCCGGTCAGTGCGGTGCCGCGGTTAACTGGACTGCGCCTACGGCGAGTGACAACTGTCCCAACGTGACCCTGACCTCGACCCATTCCCCGGGCGACTTCTTCGCGGTGGGTACCGACACGGTGGTTTATACTGCCACCGACAGCTCGGGCAATATCAAAACCTGCACCTTTACGGTGACGGTGAACGACAACGAAGCTCCCCAGATCACCTGCCCGGCCAATATCACGGTCAGTGCAGGCGCAGGCAACTGTACCGCGGTGGTGAATTATATCACTCCGGTGGGTACGGACAACTGTCCGGGTGTGACGACGGTTCAGACCCTGGGTATCGCTTCGGGCGATTCCTTCAGCGTGGGTACGACCACCAACACCTTTGTGGCCACCGACGGTAACGGCCTGCAGGCCAGTTGCAGCTTTACTGTGACGGTGAACGACGGGGTGGCTCCGGTGATTACCTGCCCGGCCAATGACACGATCTCAACCGATCCGAGCTTCTGCTTTGCCAATTACACCTACGCCACCCCCACAGCGGTGGACAACTGCGATGCCTCACCCGTGGTGAGCCAGATTTCTGGTCCTGCTTCGGGCGGTATCTTCAATAAGGGCACCACGGCGGTGACCTGGCAGGCCACCGACAACAGCGGCAACACCTCTCAGTGTACCTTTACGGTGAGGGTCTATGACGGAGAAGCTCCGGTGATCATCACCTGTCCGGTGGATGTAACCAAAAATGCCGATCCGGGTCAGTGTACGGCTGCAGTGACCATTCCGATCCCCCAATCGGGCATTGCCTTCTCAGACAACTGTCCCAACCCGATCATGATCAACAACCATTCGGGTAATGCCAACGCAAGCGGCACCTATCCGGTGGGTGTGACCACGGTGATGTGGACCGTAACCGATCAGGATGGCAATAAAGACACCTGCTACCAGACGGTGACCATCATTGACAACCAGCCCCCGACAGCGGTTTGCCAGAATATCACGGTGTTCCTGGATAACAGCGGCAGCGCCTCGATCACCCCTGCGGACGTGGATGGCGGATCAAGCGACCAGTGCGGCATTGTGAACCTGAGCATCAACGATTCGACCTTTAACTGCACCGATGTGGGTGCCAATACGGTGACCCTGACCGTGGCCGATACGAGCGGCAACTCGGTCACCTGTAATGCCACGGTGACGGTTTCGGATACGGTGTCTCCGGTGGCCCTGTGCCAGGATGTGACGGTGTATCTGGATAATGGCGGCAACGCCAGCATTACGACCAACCAGATCAACAACGGCTCGAATGACGCCTGCGGCGTTGCATCAGTAAGCCTGGACTCGACCAGCTTTGATTGCAGTGAAGTGGGCCCGAATACGGTGACTCTGACCGTGGTGGACAGCAATGCGAACAGCTCAACCTGCACGGCTACGGTAACGGTGATGGATACGGTGGCTCCAGCGGCCCTGTGTCAGGATATTACGGTACAGCTGGACGGCAGCGGCAATGCATCGATCACGGCGAATGAGGTGGACAACGGTTCAAATGACGCCTGCGGCATTGCTTCGCTGAGTGCGGCTCCGACCTCTTTCAACTGCTCAAACATTGGTGCCAATACAGTAACCCTGACTGTGACCGACAATAACGGCAACAGTTCGACCTGTACTTCCACCGTGACCATCGCTGACACGGTGGCTCCGCAGGCGGTGTGTCAGGATATTACGATTTATCTGGATGGCAGTGGCAATGTGAGCATTAGTGCCAGTGATGTGGACGGAGGGTCAAGCGATGCTTGTGGAATCAATTCCCTGAGCGCAAGCCCAACTGCATTTACCTGCTCAAATGTGGGTGGCAATTTGGTTACCCTGACTGTGAGCGACAATAATGGCAATACTGCAAGCTGTGTTTCCACCGTAACTGTTCAGGATACCGTATCGCCAGTGGCAGTTTGCCAGAGCATCACGGTTTACCTTGACGCAAGCGGCAATGTAGCTATCACGGCCAACGACATTGACAATGGTTCTACCGATGCTTGTGGCATTGATACTCTGATGCTGGATACCACTGCATTTAATTGTTCTGATGTGGGATCTAATCCCGTAACACTCACCGCAACTGATAATAACGGCAATACTTCGACCTGTTCAGCCACCGTAACGGTAATGGATACGGTGGTCCCGGTGGCCCTGTGTCAGGATATCACGGTTCAGCTGGATGGTTCGGGTAATGCATCGATCACGGCCAATGACATTGACAACGGATCAAACGACGCCTGCGGCATTGCATCTACTACGGTAAACCCAAATACCTTCACCTGTTCGAATGCAGGCGCCAATCTGGTGACCCTGACCGTGACCGACAATAACGGCAACAGTTCGACCTGTACGGCCACGGTGACGATTGAGGACACGATTGCCCCAGTGGCAGTTTGCCAGAATGACACCCTGTGGCTGGACGCCAGCGGCATGGCCACCAATACGGCGGCTGATCTGGATGGCGGCTCAAGCGACAATTGTGCGGTGGACACCCTGATTTCTTCCCAGACCATGTGGAGCTGCACCGATGTGGGCTCTAACCCGACCACCCTTTATGTGTATGACGCAGCGGGTAATGTGGATTCCTGTACGGCCATGGTCATGGTGATCGATACGGTGGCCCCGGTGGCGAGCTGTATTGACACGGTGCTCTACCTGGATGGCAATGGAAATGCCTTCCTGACGGCCAATGTGGTGGACAACGGTTCGAGCGATGCCTGCGGCATTGCTTCATCCAGCGTGACTCCTAACGCCTTCAACTGCTCCAATACGGGCGCCAATACGGTGACTCTGACCGTGACGGACAATAACGGCAACAGCGACGCCTGCACCGCAACGGTGACGGTGCTCGATACCCTGAGCCCGACCATTATCTGTCCGGCCAATATCACCATCAGCACGGGAGTGGGCATCTGCCAGCGCAACGTGACCGTACCCCTGGCCACCAAGTCTGACAACTGTTCGGCCACGGTGACCAATACCTTTAACTTTACCAATAACGCCTCGGGCATCTATCCCAAAGGCACCACTACGGTGACCTTCATTGCGGTGGATCCGAGCGGTAACTCGGCCAATTGTCAGATGACCGTAACGGTGGTGGACAACGAAGCGCCCAATGCCCTTTGTGCGGACACGACCCTTTACCTCGGGGCCAATGGTCTGGCCAGCGTAACGGTGAATGACCTGGACGGCGGCACGACGGACAACTGTGCCCTGGACACCCTCTTCATCACCCCTGCGGGCATGTTTGATTGCAGTAATGTGGGAGTGAATGCAGTGGTGCTGACCGCGATTGACCAGGATGGCAATACGGATACCTGTACTGCCCTGGTGACGGTGGTGGATACGACCGCCCCGGTGGTGAGCTGTCTGGATACGACCCTCTATCTGGACGCCAGCGGCATGGCCAGCCTCGGTGCGATGGACCTGATTGGTTCAATCAGCGACAGCTGCGGCATTGACTCGGTCTGGGCTTCCCAGACGGTCTTTACCTGTTCGGACACGGGTGCCAATTCGATTACCGTGACGGTGATGGACAATAACGCCAACCTGAGCAGCTGTACCTCGACCGTAACGGTACTGGATACCACGCCTCCGGCAGCCATTTGCCAGGATGTGACCCTCGCGCTGGACAATAACGGCAACGCCGTCCTCACCCCTTCAATGATCAATGACAGCAGTTTTGATAATTGTTCCATTGACTCGATGTGGGTGAGCCAGGATTCCTTTACCTGCTCCAATACGGGCCCGAACAGCGTGACCTTAAGTGTGAGTGATGTGAACGGCAATCTGAGCAGCTGTACCGCGACGGTAACCGTCGAAGACACGATTGCCCCGACTGCGGTTTGCTACCCGACGGTGAGTGTCTATCTGGACGCCAGCGGCAACGCTTCGATCACGACTACTGATATTGATTCGGCCAGTTTTGACAATTGTGCGGTGGACTCACTCTCGATTGACATCACAAGTTTCAACTGCTCCGACCTGGGTTCACAGAAAGTGACCCTGACGGTTTGGGATGCAAGCGGCAATATGGACATGTGCCAGAGCAATGTGGATGTAACCGATACCATCGCTCCGGTGGCTCTGTGCCAGGATGTGACGGTTTATCTGGATAATAACGGCATGGCTAGCATTTTGGCCAGTGACGTGGACTCCGGCTCGACCGATGCCTGCGGCATTGCCAGCCTGGTGGTGGACTCGACCAGCTTTGACTGTTCAGAAGTGGGTGCCAATATGGTAACCCTGACCGTAACGGACTCCAGCGCCAACAGCGCAAGCTGTATGGCGACTGTCATGGTGATGGATACGGTTGCTCCGGTGGCGATTTGCAGTGACACGACCCTTTACCTGAACGGATCGGGTATGGCCATGATCACCGCGAATGATCTGGGTGGTAACTCGACCGACAACTGCGGGATTGACACCATTACTGCTTCGCAGACCATGTTTACCTGCGCCGACAGCACAGTCATGGTGATAATCACGGTTCTGGATGTAAACGGCAACACTTCCAGTTGCACCAGCACGGTGACGGTGATTGATTCGACTGCTCCCCTTGCTTCCTGTATGGACATTACGGTGCAACTCGACGGTTCGGGTATGGCCACCATCAGTAATACGGCAGTCAATAACGGCTCTTCGGACAACTGTTCGATCGTTTCCTTTACCAGCAGCCCGACCAGCTTTAACTGCTCCAATGTGGGTGCCAATACGGTAACCCTGACTGTGATGGATGCCAGCGGCAATGTGGACAGCTGTACAGCCACAGTAACCCTGCAGGATACCGTACCTCCGGTGGCAGTTTGTATGGATACCACCTTGGTGCTGAATTCCCTGGGCAACGCCTCCCTGACGGCCAATGATTTGGATGGCGGCTCGACCGATAACTGCGCCATCAGCAGCATCACCGCCAGCCAGCTTTCCTTCAACTGTACCGATGTGGGAGCAAATAACATCCTGCTGACTGTAACGGATGTCAATGGCAACAGCGACACCTGTACCGCAGTGGTTACAGTGACGGATACCACTGCACCGGCCATTGCCAACTGTCCGCTGGATGTGACCATCAATAATACGCCCAATAACTGTGGATCAAGCTTCAACTGGACTGCGCCTACGGCTACGGACGCCTGTGGTCTGGCCTCGTTGGTGGGAGACAATGTACCCAACAGCTTCTTCCAGGTGGGTACGACCACGGTAACCTATACCGCAACCGATGTGAACGGCAATGTGAGCCTGTGCAGCTTCGATGTGACAGTAATTGACAATGAAGATCCCAAGATCACGGGTTGTCCGGGTAATAAGACTGCCTTCAACGGGGTGGGTCAATGCAGCGCAATTGTCAGCTGGAATCCGCCTACGGCGAGTGACAACTGTCCCGGCGTGGTAATGGTCTCCAGCCATAACCCCGGCACGAGCTTCAATGTGGGGCAGACCACGGTCACCTATGTGGCCACTGACAGCGCAGGTCATACCGACACCTGCCAGTTTGTGGTCACGGTACTCGATACGGCTTCACCCCAGATCACCTGCCCGGCTAATATTACCACCAGCAATACCGCAGGTCAGTGTGCCGCCACGGTACCCTACACCACTCCCTTGGGTACGGACAACTGTGCCGGTGCGACCACGGTGCAGAGCGCAGGTCAGCCCAGCGGCTCCAGCTTTGCGGTGGGAACGACCACCAACACCTTCGTGGTGACTGATGCGAGCGGTAATGTGGACAGCTGTTCATTTACCGTTACGGTCAATGATACGGAAGTTCCCCAGATTACCTGCCCGGCAGATATTACGGTATCCAACGACAGCAACCAGTGCTCGGCCGTGGTAAGCTATACCGCCCCCGTGGGTACGGACAACTGTGCGGGTGATACAACCACTCAGAGTGCAGGTCTGGGCTCCGGCGCGACCTTCCCCGTGGGTGTAACCACTGAAACCTACGTGGTAACCGACGCCAGCGGCAATGTGGACAGCTGTTCATTTACCATTACGGTCAATGACACTGAAGTACCCCAGATTGCCTGCCCGGCTGATGTTACCGTCAATAATGACTCCGCACAATGCAGTGCGGTGGTGAGCTACACCACCCCGGTGGGTACGGACAACTGTGCGGGTGCAAGCACCATCCAAAGTGCAGGCCTGGGAACAGGCTCCGCCTTCCCGGTGGGTATGACTACGGAAACTTATGTGGTAACCGACGCCAGCGGCAACGTGGACAGCTGCTCATTTACCATTACGGTCAATGACACTGAAGCTCCCCAGATCACCTGCCCGGCTGATGTGACGGTGAGCAACGATGCAGGCATGTGCTCAGCTACGGTAAACTACACCACCCCGGTGGGTACGGATAACTGCGCTGGCGCAAGCACCACCCAGAGTGCTGGTCTGGGCTCGGGAGCAAGCTTTGCCCTGGGTACGACCACTGAAAGCTACCTGGTGACCGACGCCAGCGGCAATGTGGACTCCTGTTCCTTCACCATCACGGTGGAAGATACGGAAGCTCCGCAGATTGCCTGCCCGGCTGACCTGACGGTGAGCAATGACAGCGGCATGTGTGACGCCGTGGTGACTTACACCGCACCCGTGGGTACGGACAATTGTCCCGGTGCCACTACTATCCAGACCGCAGGTCTGGGCTCGGGAGCGACCTTCGCGGTAGGCTCCACGGTGGAAACCTACCAGGTAACCGACGCCGCGGGTAACCTCGACAGCTGTTCCTTCACCATCACGGTGCAGGACAATGAAGCTCCCTCGATTGTCTGCCCCGCAGATACGGTCATCCCCGCCGACAGCGTACAATGCTCGGCTGTATTTACCTATACTTCACCCATGGGAATGGATAATTGTCCCGGTGCGACCACCGCTCAATCCTCCGGACTGGGTAGTGGGGCTGCTTTCCCGGTTGGGGCCAATGTGGAAACCTGGCTGGTGACGGATGCCGCGGGTAATGTGGACAGCTGTTCATTTACCATCACGGTGGAAGACAACCAGGCGCCGGTAATTGCCTGTCCTTCCGACACCACGATTGGAACCAACGGTCTGACTTGCAGTTCCACCTACAACTACGCCACTCCGACGGTGAGTGATAACTGTGCAGGAGCGAATGTAATTCAGATATCGGGTCTGCCTTCAGGTGGAAATTATCCCAAAGGAAGCACCACCAACGTCTTTGTGGCGGGTGACCTTTCTGGAAATACCGATACCTGTTCCTTTGTGGTGACCGTAATCGACGATGATCCGCCGTTTATCGTATGTCCCACGAATATCAGTGTGAATGCAAACCCAGGCTTGTGTACGGCAGTGGTGAATTATGCGACTCCGGCAGGAGGAGATAACTGTCCGGGAGCAGTGACCACGCAAACCACCGGACTTGCCTCGGGTTCTGCCTTCCCGCAGGGCGTAACCACCAACACCTTCACGGTGGTGGATGGAGCGGGCTTAACTGCTTCCTGCGCCTTTACGGTAACGGTGAACGACAATCAGCCTCCGCAGATCACCTGCCCGGCGAACATTACGGTTAATAATAATACCGGATTCTGCGGGGCAGTGGTGAATTACCCGCTGCCAGTGGTAACTGATAATTGTACCTCTAACCCGACCCTGGTTTTGACCGGTGGTCCGGCCAGTGGTTCCTTCTTCAACCTGGGAACTACGGGTATTACCTACCAGGCAACTGACAGCAGTGGAAACACAGCCAGTTGTTCATTTACGGTTAAAGTGGTAGATGCCCAGGCACCTGCGATCACCTGTCCCGCCAATATCACGGTCAGCAACGACTTAGGTCAGTGCTCAGCAGTGGTAAGCTACACCGCACCGGTGGGCACGGACAACTGTCCGGGTACCAGCACGGCCCTGACCGCAGGTCTGGGTAGTGGCTCAACCTTCCCGCTGGGTGTGAATACGGTAACCTATACTGCTACGGATTTGGCCGGAAACCAGACCAGCTGCTCATTTACCATCACGGTGAATGATAACGAGGCTCCGCAGATCACCTGTCCTGCCGACCTGACGGTCAGCAATGACAGTGGCATGTGTGCCGCAATGGTGTCCTACACCACCCCGGTGGGCACGGACAACTGTCCGGGCGTGAGCACCACTCAGACCGCAGGTCTGGGCAGTGGCTCCAGCTTCGCAGTGGGTGTGACCACGGAAAGCTACCTCGCGGTGGATTCTGCCGGAAATGTGGACAGCTGCTCTTTCACCATCACGGTGGAAGACAACGAAAACCCGATGGCAGTTTGTCAGAATGTAACGGTCTATCTGGATGGTTCAGGCATGGCTTCGGTAAGCACCCTGGACGTGGATAACGGATCAGGTGACAACTGCGGAATTGACTCCATGTGGGTGGCTCCGTCGAGCTTCACTTGTGTGGACACGGGAGCCAACAGCGTGACCCTGACGGTGATGGACTTCTCCGGAAACATGGACTCCTGCATGGCAACTGTAACTGTAATGGACAGCACGCCTCCCGCAGCCCTTTGCATGGATATCACCCTGCAACTGGACTCTATGGGCAATGCCTCCATGGTGGCAGGTGACATCGACGGAGGATCGACAGATAACTGTACGATTGCCAGTCTGATGGCTTCACAAACTGCTTTCAACTGCTCGAATGTGGGAGCCAACAGCGTGACCCTGACCGTAACCGATGTGAACGGCAATGTGGACAGCTGCACCGCCACCGTGACGGTGGAAGACAACGAAGCGCCCATGGCAGTATGCCAGGATATTACGCTCTTCCTGGATGGAAGCGGCAATGCCAGCATTACCGCAGGTATGATCGATGGCGGCAGCACGGACAACTGTGCAGTGGACACGATCATGGCCAGCCAGACGGCGTTCACCTGCTCCAGCGTAGGAGGAAACAGCATTATCCTGACCGTGCTGGATGTGAATGGTAATACGGATACCTGTACTGCCATGGTAACCGTGGTGGACAGCACTGCGCCGGTGGCGCTGTGTATGGACGTGACGGTGTATCTGGATACGGCCGGAACGGCCAGTATCAATGCAGGTATGATCGACGGTGGCTCGAACGACGCCTGTGGCGTGGGTTCGATCAGCGCCAGCCTGACTTCCTTCACCTGTGTGGACTCTGGTGCTAACAGCGTAACCCTGACCGTAACGGATGTGAACGGCAACGTGGACAGCTGTACCGCCACGGTAACGGTGCTGGATACGGTGGCTCCGATGGCAGTATGCCAGAATATCACGGTTTATCTGGACAGCCTGGGTAGCGGAGCGATTACGGCCAATGACGTGGATGGCGGCTCGACCGACAATTGCGGCGTGGACAGCCTGAGCGCCAGCCCGACTGCCTTCAACTGCAGCAACCTGGGTGCTAACAGCGTAACCCTGAGCGTGACCGATGTAAGCGGTAACATGGCTTCCTGCATCGCCACGGTGACGGTGGAGGATACGATTGCTCCGACCGCAGTTTGTGTGAACAAGACCCTGTATCTGAATACATTGGGTAATGCTTTCACCACGGCCAATGCGCTGGGAGGTACTTCAACGGACAATTGCAGCGTGAGCAGCGTAACCGCGTCTCAGGTCAATTTCAATTGCAATAATACTGGAGCAAATACAATCACTGTAACGGTGACAGACGCAAGCGGTAACGTAAGTACCTGCACTTCAACTGTAACAGTGCTGGATACCCTGATCCCGGATGCGGTTTGTCAGAATGCAACCATCTTCCTGGATGGAAGCGGTATGGCAACCGTGACCGCCAATGACCTGAACGGAGGTTCAACCGACAATTGTGGTATTGATACCCTGATGGTTGGTCAAACCACCTTCAGCTGCGGAGATCTGGGAAGTAATGCAGTTTCTCTGGTCGTGGTAGATCCGAGTGGTAACATTGACAGCTGTATTGCGACTGTAACTGTGGTGGATAATATTGCACCCGTGATCTCAGGTTGTCCTGCAGATACCACGTTGCTGGCGGCAGCCAACAACTGCGTACCCAACTTTAGCTGGACTGCACCTACGGTGAGCGACAATTGCGGCGCATTGCTGACCAGCAATTACGTACCCGGCGACAGCTTCTTTGTAGGTTCGACCACGGTGATCTATGCGGCAGTTGACTCGGCTGGAAATACCGACACCTGCAGCTTTGTGATCACGGTAACCCCGAACCCGCTGGTGATCAGCACCACTTCACCCACCCTGGCCTGTGGTACCAACATCGCCTGTAACGGCGATTCCACGGGTACGGCAAGTGTGGCCATCACGGGCGGCTGTGGTCCTTACACTATCAGCTGGAGCAACGGCGGTACCACGGATACCATCAATGGCATCACCGCGGGCACTTACATTGTGACGGTGACGGACAGCATGGGCACCACGGTTATGGATACCATTACCCTGACTGAACCTGCGCCGCTCAGCCTGAGCTTTGGTGGAAGCCTGCTGACCTGCGGCGGCGACAGCTCGGCCATGATCGACCTGACGGTCACGGGAGGCAACACCTGTGGCAGCTATGGCTACCTCTGGAATACAGGGGCCAGCACCGAGGACCTGAGCAACCTGCCTGCAGGCTGGTACATGGTATCTGTGACTGATACCAACGGATGTTTCGCTACAGATTCAGTGCAAATCCAGAATTTTGCACCGCAGCCGCTCTCGCTGGGTGCAGATACGACCATCTGTAATGGTGGAACTCTGGTACTGGACGCCACGGATGCTGCTTTTGCAAGCTACCAGTGGAGCAACAGCGCAACCACATCCATGATTACGGTCACCGCGTCCGGAACTTACTCCGTAACCGCGACCGACACCAATGGATGTATATCTGCGGATACCATCTTAGTCAACGTGTCTGCGCCAGTAGTAGTGGACCTGGGTCCGGATACGACTATCTGTAACGGCAGCAACCTGGTTCTGGACGGCAGCAATTATGTTTCCCAATCCTGGAGCACGGGTGCCACCACGGTGGATATTCTGGTGACCACGGCAGGAACCTATTATTTGGATGCGACGGATACCAACGGATGCGTGGGATCTGATACGATCGTGGTGAGCGTACACACGGTGACTCCGAGTGGTATTTCTGCCCAGGGTGTGTTGTGTAATAACGACGAGGTGCAACTGAGCGCCGATCCCGGCTTCAGCAGCTATCTGTGGGATAACGGGGAAACCACCCAAACCACGATCATCATGACTCAGGGTTACCATACGGTGACAGTGAGCGACGGAACGGGCTGTTTGCGGACGGATTCTGTGTATGTGGACAGCCTGCCCTTTGACGATCCGAACCCATTCATTACTCCCGGTGGTACGGTGTATCTGTGCGCTGGCTCATCTCTGATTCTGGATGTGGGTAACCACGGCGGAACCTATCTGTGGAATACGGGCGACACCACCCGTAAGATCACGGTGACCCAGGCGGGTACCTACTACGCGCTGGTGACCAACGGTCTGGGCTGTAGCGCCTACTCGGATACGGTAACGGTGCTGGCAGATGCCGCGGTAAGTCCGTTTATCACTCAGACGATGAGTGGTCAGGATACCATCCTGAATGCGAACCCGCAGGATCCGTCCTACACCTACCAGTGGTTTGGCTACACCACCTCTGGTGGTGCCAGCGATACCATCATCCCGGGTGCCACGGGTGCAACCTACCAGCCCACCAACCCAGGTTGTTACATTGTACAAATCACGACCATGGGTGGTTGTGCGGCCAAGTCTGATACCTTCTGTATCACGATCACGGGCATTGAGGATCCAATCCGTCCACTGACGGGTATCGATGTATTCCCGAACCCGACCCGTGACTATCTGACGATCCGTACGATTGCCCCGATCGATTATCCGGTGGATATCCGCATGACCGACATGTATGGCAAGATCGTGAAGCACGACTACATGAACCACCTGGTGAATGATGTGGTGCTGGATCTGACCCGCTACTCGAAGGGTATGTATATCCTGGAGATTGAGGCCGAGAACGGTCAGAAGTACACGGTGAGGGTGGTGATTGAGGAATAAGCCGAAGGCTTATTCCCTGGCTACGAGCTACAAGCTACGAGCTGCGAGCTTCCTTTATGGGGGCCTTTGGCCCGAACTGATGGAAAGCCTTCCGC
Source organism: Bacteroidia bacterium (assembly GCA_020635905.1). GTDB lineage: Bacteria > Bacteroidota > Bacteroidia > J057 > JADKCL01 > JACJYV01. Next base: position 997,243 of record JACJYV010000001.1, on the reverse strand, counting down.
CTTTGGCGGGAGGCTTTTCTGCTTTTGGGGAGCGAAGCCTGTGGGTTCAATGAAGCGGGGTGGAAGGGCTGGCTAGCGGGTGGAGCCGGGGCCCCAGGGATGGGAAGGGCGCCCGAGACTTTGGAGGGCGGTGGCGATGCCATGCGCGGACTGCGGGCATCGGCACGGAACCCCTGGAACAGCCCGGCCCGAGTGATTCCGCCGCAGGCGGCACGAGGGGGGGCCATAGTTTAACCTGAGTTCGGGATAAATTTACAACTCAAGCGGTAAAAATTCATTTCGTCCGAATCTTACCGAAGGTTTGTTTGGGTAGAATCCATAGGCCACCAGTCCGGCGGTGATATTGACCATGAAATTTAATGGGCTTCTGTGCCGTGTATGTTGAATTTGCGAGATGTTTTTCAACTGATCGATAATGGTTTCTATGATGGCCCGTTTGCGGAGCAAGAGCTGATCAACCATGGGCATGAGTTTATTTTTCATGTTCTTTTGGATTTTGGTGATGAGTTGCAGCCCTTGTTCGAATAAGGGCTCGAAAAGATTCCTGGATATGTATCCTTTATCAGCGAAGAGCTTTCCCTGGAGTCCCTTTGCCAGGCTGGTCACTGTCTTAACATCTTTATCCGAAACATTGCCTGGAGTAAGGCACCATGCCAGAATACCGCCCTGGTCATTGACGATCAGGTGCAATTTGAAACCATAAAACCACCCCATTGAGCTCTTCCCTCGATCAGCTAAGTTTTTGAATACCTTGTGATTGTGAATCCGTTGATTCCTGCAGACTGCCAGGGTCGTACTATCAATGTAGGCAATCCCCGTCTGTTCTGCTTTTTGGACCAGAAGTTGATAATACATCAAGGGAAATAGTGCCCGGGGAGTAAGTTCGACGAAGCGCGAATAAGACACCAAATCAGGAAACAGATCTCGCATGTGCTCAGAAACATATTCGATATAGTAATGCTTAAAGCAGCGGAAGCCCTTGACATGGAAAAAAGCCAAAATGGTCATGATTTCAGCCATTGACAAACTCGTTTTCCGATTGGGGCGTTTGCCCTCGCAGGCGAGAAACCGTTGATGATATATAGGCTCAAATTCTTTCCAGAACTCGTCCATATCACAGAAAATATTAATAATTTGCTCTTCCAAAATGGTAACCTTCTTTGTTTATTGACGGACATCAACAACTTAGGAGGTTCCTTTTGGGAATCATTGGGCACTTTCCCAGACCTAAAGGTCACAAAATCAAATAATTGTACACTTTTCTGAACTTGGAGTTATCCCGAACTGAGGTTAGTTTAGCTGCGAGCTACGAGCTTCAAGCTGCAAGGAACAAGCTACGAGCTGCGAGCCTTCACAGGATTTTTGTTTGGCAGGATTGGCATGGTGCAATGTAGGGCCAGGAAACTTCCTGGCCGAAAATGGGGTTCGGGTTCGGGTTCGGGTTCGGGTTCGGGTTCGGGTTCGGGTTCGGGTTCGGGTTCGGGTTCGGGTTCGGGTTCGGGTTCGGGTTTGGGTTCGGGTTCGGGTTTGGGTTCGGGTTCGGGTTCGGGTTCGGGTTTGGGTTTGGGTTTGGGTTTGGGTTTGGGTTTGGGTTTGGGTTCGGGTTCGGGTTTGGGTCAGATGCCGAAGGGGAGCTCGTCGGGGTCTTTGTCGGTGTCTTCTTTGAGAGGGGGACAGGCGAGCTGTACGTGGTAGCCATCGGGTTTGACGAAGGGCTCGCGGGGAAGTTTGAGGGTGCGGTCGGCATAGACCTTTTGCATGAAAAGGGCATAGATTGGGAGAGCCATGCGGGCGCCCTGGCCGTAGGTGATGGTGGGGAAGCGGACTTCGCGCTCGGCGCAGCCTACCCAGGTGCCAGCCACGAGGTTGGGGGTGATGCCCATAAACCAGCCGTCCGAGTGGTTTTGGGTGGTGCCGGTTTTGCCGCCCATCTGGTTTTCAAAGCCATATCTGCTGCGCAGGCTGTGACCGGTGCCAAAGGGGAAGTCCACCACGTTCATGAGCATGGCGGTCATGCTGTAGGCGGTGTTTTCGTTGATGACGCGCTCCTGGGCGGGGGTGAATTCGACCATGACATTGCCAAAACGGTCCTCGATGCGGGTAATAAACTGGGGTTCCTGGTAAAATCCGCCATTGGCGAAGGTGCAGTAGGCGGCCACCATTTCGTAGACTGACACGTCAGATACGCCGAGGCAGAGGGAGGGAACGCAGTCGAGACGGCTTTTGATACCCAGCTTGCGGGCGTATTCGCAGACCACTTCGGGGCCCAGTTTGGCCATGAGGGAGGCGGTAACCCGGTTTTTGGATTTGGCCAGGCCTTCCATGTAATTCATCAGGCCGTCGTCCTGTCCGCCTGAGTTGTCGGGCGTCCATTTTTTGCCATCGGGGAGGCGAATGGTCACGGGCACGTCGAGTACTTTGTCGCAGGGCTGAATGGCTTCGCGGTCGAGGGCGGCGGTGTAGAGGAAGGGTTTGAAGGTGGAGCCTACCTGGCGCTTGCTCTGGAATACGTGGTCGTACTGGAAGTAGCGGAAGTTGATGCCGCCCACCCAGGCCCGGATCTGGGCGTTTTGGGGATCCATGGCCATGAATCCCGTTTCGAGGAACTTCATGTAGTGGATCACTGAGTCCTGGGGCGACATGGTGGTGTCGCGCAGGCCCGACCAGGTCCAGATGCGCATTTTGATTTTGCGGGCAAATTCTTCTTTGAGTTCGGTTTTGCTTTTGTCGTTTTCGCGCCCGGTTTTCCAGCGACGGGTTTTTTCGATGGCGGCCTGGAGGATGGCGGGATTTTTGACCCAGGGCTTGCCCGTGCGGTTGAGTTCGGCGTCGAAAGTGGCCTGGAAGCTGGCCAAATGCTCCTGCACGGCCTCTTCGGCATAGTTTTGCATGCGGGAGTCGATGGTGGTGTACACCTTAAGTCCGTCGGTAAAGAGGTTGATGTCTTTGCCTTCTTCTTCGGCCCATTGCTTCACGCGGCGCTTGACATGCTCTTTGAAGTACTGGGCCATGGTGCTGGATTCGCCGCCTGAGTAAAATTTAAGTTTGAGCTCTTCGCGTTTCATGCGCAGGGCTTCTTTTTCATCGACAAAACCGTATTTCTCCATTTGTTCGATGACGGTTTCCTGGCGATTTTTGGCCCTTTCGGGGTATTTGCGGGGATTGTAGTAGGTGGGGCCTTTAAGCAATCCCACCATCATGGCCGCTTCGTGGGGCTCCAGGTCGGCGGCGGCTTTGCCAAAGAGGGAGCGGGCGCCCATTTCCACCCCGTAGGTATTGCCATAGAAGCAGGCCGTATTGAGGTAGGCTTCCATGATCTCTTCTTTGGTGAATTTGCGTTCCAGCACGGCCGCAACCACCATTTCTTTGAGCTTGCGGGTGGCGGTACGCTGGGTGCCCACCTGGTCGTAAAGGTTGCGGGCCAGCTGCATGGTGATGGTGGAGCCTCCGCGCATGCGCTGGTAGCGAATCAGTCCCCAGGCGATGGCGGGGAAGGAACTGGGATCGATGCCAGAGTGGTTGTAGAAGCGCACATCCTCGGTGGCAATGAGGGCATCGGCCACGTGGGGAGATATTTTGTTGAGGGGTACATAGACCCGGTTTTCAACTTCGTAGAAGTTGCCGAGGAGTTTGCCGTCGGCGGTGTAGATCTGGGTGGAAAGGTTGAGGGACGGATTCTCCAGCTCGGTCATGGGGGGCATGTCCTGGAAGGTGAAAACCGCGATCACAGCGAGGAAAAGGATGCCAGCCGCAGCCACGATCCCAATCCATTTTAATGCACGTTTGATAATACCACCCCTGGGGGTTTTATTCTTGTCCATAATTGTCGGCAAGCACGTAAAATGTGGTGGATTTGGGAAGGGGATGTATCCACAGGTTTTACCGAATAATCCTGAAAAGGTTACATTACGGTTTACGGTTTACGGTTTACGGTTACAGTTCGCGGTTTGCGTTTCGAAGGGATTTTCAGGAACAGTGTTCAAAAAGTAACAAAATCCCCTATTTCGCAGCGGCTTTCTTGCCAAAATTTTGTTCGAGGAGGGAGCCGGCCATGGCGCCGAGTCCGCCGACAAAGCCACCTATGAGGCCGGTGACGACGACCAGGGCCAGGGGCGGGGCCCCGCCAAAAAGCTTGCCGGCCTGGGCGGCCAGGATGGAGTCATTGGCCGCATTGGCCTGGAAGGCCACCAGGGCCCACAGGATAAATATGCCCATCAGACCAGCCAAAAAGCTGCGGCCTGCAGGCAATTTGTTGGGTACGGCGGCGGCCATGGCTGCAATTACCACGGTCCACCAGGGGAAGTGCAGCAATCCCTGGAATATCCAGGCGAGCAGGGCAGTGAGAGCTATTTGGATCAGGAATTTCATGGGGCAGGATTGACGGTTTGAGTGAGGATGATATTGGCGTTATTATTTTCTCCGGGCTGGAGAAAGATCAGTTCATGGTAGCGGCCTTCGGCCCAGGTATCGACTGAGTTGTCGTAAAAGGGACTGCCTGGGTTGCCTGAGGGTCCACCGGGGAATACGCCCCAGGCTTTGGGCGTTTCGCCCAGTTCGACGATCATGCGCCAGGAGGGTCCGTGGGTATTAGAGCAGGCATTGACGATGGAGTAATTGCCGCCAATCTGGTTGGTGGGGCGGTCGAAGGCCGCCACCTTCATGATGTGGCGGATGCGGGTGCCTTTGTAAGGCCCCCAGGTAGCATCCATTTTCAGGCTGTCCTGCCAATGGTAAATATCCTCAGCCGCCGCGGCAAAGGTCTGGGTGGCCAATTGGGGCAGGGTTTCGACCCCTGGAGTGGTTTTGTCGTCCACGAAGTGGAAGGTGGAATCGGCGGCCAGCAGACGGGTGCGGTCGTAGCGACCGGGATTGGAGAGATCGCCTTCGGGAGTGGTCAGGTCGTCGTCGAAGACGGCGGAGGTGAGGCGGGTGTACCAGGCCTCAAAGACTGAGGGGGCAATCTGGTCGGCTTCGTTGAAGTAATTCCAGGCTTCGAGTACGGTCAGTAATTTTTGCTGGGGCTCGGTCAGCTCCTGGCGTTTGAGGGCCCTGAGCATGAGGGGCAGGACTTCGGCCGCAATCATGTTATAATTGTCCACCTGCAATTTTTTCATGGCATCTACGTCGATCTGTTCCAGTCGGGTGAGCTCCTGGTTGATGCGCCGGTTGCGGAAATACTCGTAGTGGCCGGAAATGTCGTAGGGGTAGGTTGCGTCAGTGGGATGCTGGTTGGCGGAACTTACGAAACCCCGCTCAGGATTGACCACATGAGGATTCTGGATCATGGGAATGTATGCCTGCCAGTCATTGAGGGGATCGTTGCCATCCATGATGAGGGTGCCCTGGCCGGGCCACCTTGCAGGGAATTTTCCCTGCTGGGTGATGGCGATATCGCCATCATTGCAGGCAAAAACGAAGTTTTGCCCGGGAGTTTCGAAATGGGCAATCGCCTTGCGGTAGTCGATGTGGTTGTGGGAACGGTTGAGCTCGTGCATGGTGACCGCTTCGGCCGAGGCCTGGTGAGCGGTCCACTTCATAGCCAGGTTGAGGGGGCCGTTTTCATTGGCAAAATTGCGGTCGTACACGACCGGGCCATGGTGGGTGTGAAAAATGGTGTCGAGGATGGTTTTTCCACCCCTGACTTTTATTTCTTCCACTACCTGGGTGGTTTTTTGCCATTCGCCCTTGTATTTGTATTCGGCCATGGTGGCGTCTTTGAATTCGATTTGATACCAGTCCTGCACGTCGCGGCTGCCATTGGTGACCGACCAGGCGATGTCCTGGTTGAAGCCAATGATGATCGCAGGTGCGCCGGGCAGGGATACACCATAGACGTTTACTCCAGGGGCAGAAAGCTGGATTTCATACCAGATGGAAGGCAGGTTGAGGGCCAGGTGAGGGTCGCCGCACAGGATGGGTTTACCCGATTTGGTTTTGCTGCCGGCCACTGCCCAGTTGTTGGATCCATTGTTGGGATTGATGTCTGGCACAGGCAAATCCTGGGGGAGATTCAGGGCCAGCCCCGGGCTGGCCGGGGTATCAATTGAAACGGGCACGAAATCCCAGGGAGTTTCTTTGGGAATGATGGGATCCAGGTCGCGGGTGGGAGGGAAAAGGGGGTAAATGAGGTCGTATTTTTCTTTGCCAAAGGCAGCCAGCGCCCGTGTACGTTCAAAATCCTCGCTCCATCCCGTAAGCATGTCGGCCATGTATTTGAGCAGGAGACAGGTTTTGAGCTTGGTCCAGGGTTCGGGTTGGTAATCTATGAGCTTGTATTCGATGGGGTAATCCCGGCTTTTGAGCTGGCTGATCCAGGCATTGATTCCGTCTGTGTAGGAAGTAATCATAAGGTCCATCTCAGGGATTTCGCTGAGGGCAGCCACGGTTTTTTCGGCACCATATTTGAGTCCACGGCGGCGTTGCAGGCGGTCGAAAGGGATGGTTTTGGGGCCAATGAGTTCAGAAAGGCGGCCGCCAGCCGCGTAGGTTTGCAATTCCATTTGCCAGAGGCGGTCGCGGGCCGTCACGAATCCCTGCAGGAAATAGAGGTCGTGGTCGTTGGCGGCCTGGATGTGGGGCACACCCCGCTGGTCGTAACTGACGGAGGCAGCAGCCTGTAAACCGGCCAGGTTGAGGTCGCCTTTCCAGGGTAGTTCTTTGCCGGCAGCATTGTGCCAGAATCCGGCAAATGGGTCGAGGAATTTGCCCACAGGAGGCACCATACCCAGTTTATTATTCAATACCACAATCAGTACTGCGGTGAGTACGAGGAGAATGATTGCGCCAGTTTTTTTCATGGATAAAAAATTTCAGGGAAGTTAGGGAAATTCAGGCAGAAGGTGGGAATCTTTTGAAGCTTTCGCATTGTGGTTTTTTGTTTAACACAAAGACACAAAGATCCCAAAGATTTTTTTAAGATTTGGAAGCTTTTGCTTCCCGGGGGGCTGACCGCTGACCGCTGACCGCTTTCAGTTCGGCAGGGTGAGGGTGAAAGTGGTGCCCTGGCCGGGCACAGATTGAAAGGAAAGTTGACCTCCCATGCGCTCCACGGCATTTTTGGTGATGTAAAGGCCAATCCCCGAGCCGTAGGATTGCACGGAGGCCCTTACGAAAAGATCGAAGATCTTTTCCTGGTGGTCAGCGGGGATGCCTATGCCGTTGTCTTCGACAGTCAGCATGTGATTTTCGGGTGTTGTTTGGGCCTGGATGCGCACAAATCTGTTTTCTTTCTGCAGATCCTGGTATTTGATGGCATTGGAAATGAGGTTGGTGACCACAATACTCAGTCGGACCGGGTCTGTATTGATGACCAGATCGGGAGACAATTCGCATTCGATGGAAACTTTATCTGCGTTATCCATGTAGCGCAATGATTCAATGGCTTCTTCTATGGTATTTTTGATCGAAACGGGCTCTCTGGTGATTTCCAGACGGGCGTTGCGGGAGAAGTCGGCCAGGTTGCGGATGAAGGTATCCAGCTTGAGCACAGATTTATTCATCATGGTGACGTAGGTATCCACCACCTGGTTTTTTGCTTCGCTCTGCAGGATGGATATGAGCCCCATGATGCTGTTGAGGGGGGCTTTCAGGTCGTGGGAGGCGCGGTACACAAAGCTGTCGAGTTCAAAATTGCGTTGCAAAAGTTCCAGACGCTTGGTTTCGCGGTCTGTAATGTCGAGGTAAAACCAAACCCGGCCCAGTTCCTGATCCTGTCTGAAAAGTTTGTGGGTAAAGCGTTCCACAATCCGTCCATCTTTGAATTTGAGGATAAAACTTTCGCCGCTGATTTCGCCTGCGATGATTTTTCGCACGTGTTCACGTGCGATTTCAGGTTCGGCAAGTTTGCTCCAGCAATATTCCCGCACCATAAATGCATCCTGATTTTGCAAATAATCGGCCTCCAGGCCCCACATTTCCAGGTAGCGGTCGTTGAAGGTTTTTACCTGTCCCCTGGGGTCGACCACCAGAATTCCCATTTCCGTGGCTTCAAAAGTGGCCTGAATGATGGCCAGATTTTCCAGCAGTTCTTTTTCCCGGATTTTCTTTTCCGTGACGTCGGTCAGATACCAAAGGCGGCCTCTGATTTCATTTCCGGGTTTGAGGGGCAGGGAGTATCGCTCAAAAATCCGCCCGTCCTTGAATTCGAGGGTGTCAAAGGTGCTTTTGCTTTTGTTAAGATGAGCCTCGTCGGCCAGGCGAAGGAAAGCCTCGGGGTCCACCAGTTGTTCCTCTGCGCTGAGCAGGGCATCCTGTTTGCCGCTTTTCCCAAGAATATCATCCCCTTTTCCCCAAATCTCCTTGAAACGTGAATTTACTTCTGTGATGGTGCGGTCGTTGTCAACCACCAGGATTCCGTCCTTGGTCGATTCGAAGGCAGCCTGGGTGATTTCACGGTAATGGGCCTCCTTGGCTTCCAACTGTTCTTTGCTGCGGATGCGAAAAGAGATGTTGAGGAAGATGGTCAGGAGAAAAAATCCCTCCATGGAAATGAAGTTCAGGATGTCAATCTGGGGGTCTTTGGCCCAGGGAAAGATGGCCAGGGTAAGGACCAGGTTGAGGCCAATGTAGATCAGCAGCCACAAACGATCCTGATAAATGATTCCACAGATGAAAAGAACCAGAAAATAGGCAATGGCATATTCTGTGCTGAGGTGGTTGAGGTACACCAGGACCAGATACCAGACCGAGACCAACAGGGTGGTGAAGTAGATGAAATGAATGATTTTTTCCCGAAAAAAGGGCCAAACGTAGGTGCAAATCAAAAAAAGCAGGAAATAGCCGGTCAGGACCAGTCGCAGCCACATGGGGTCGATGGCCTCGGGGGGCAGCAGGAAACGCCAGACAGGTACGCAAATAATGGCAACCACCGCCAGCAACCTGACCAGGGTGATGATATTGTCAATAAATGCCAGCTTTTTCATGAATGGCAGAAGGGTTGTTGGTCCGATTTTGTAAACTCTGCTTAAAGATTTAATAAAATCCGCTGAATAACAAGGACATTTGATGTTCAGGGGCTGAAATTCAGGGAGTCAGGATGCGGAATTCCACCCGGCGGTTGGCCTGCCGGCCTTCGGCCGTCATTTCAGAATTGAGGGGCTGGCTGGCGCCATAGCCCTTGCATTCCACCCGCCCTGCGGCCAATCCCTTCGCTTCCAGCCAGTTGCGCACAGATTCCGCCCGGCGGCGGGAAAGATCCAGATTATGTGCGTCACCGCCCATTCCGTCCGTATGGCCTGCCAATTCGATGCGAAAATCAGGGTTCTCCTGCAGAAAGGACAGCAATTTGCTCAGTTCAGTCTCTGAGTCAGCCAGCAAATCAGCTGAATCAAAGGCAAAATTGACATTGCGCAGGGTGTAGGTCTGCCCGGGTTGGGCCAGTTCGCCCGCGCAGCCACAATCAAGCAGGGATTCACCTGCCACCACCGCCACATCATCCACAAAATAATGGGCCCTTACCCCTGGTTTGGCCCGAAAAGCGCCCAGCGTAAGCCATTCCTCCCCACCTTTTGCCTCGTAAACCGCACAAAGACGGGTCCAGCCAACCTGATTGGAAAGGGCCGTGCTGTCTGTGAAGGTGATCTGGGGCGTGAGCTTGGTCAGGTATAATTTGCCATACACATCCACCTGATTTTCAGAAAAATAAATTCCCAATTCGTCTGCCTTACCCCCAAAACTGTCGGCCCGGCTAATCCACAAACTGACGCAATATTTGCGATTCGTTTCAAGCAGGAGCCAAAGACGGGTTTCCAGATATTCGATCTGCATGTTGAATTTATTGTCGTTGACGCAAAATCCAGCATAGGCCTGGCCCGAATGGGGAGCCTCGTAGCCAAATTTATTCTGAGGAGCCCGGTTGGTGGGAGAGATGTTTTGGGCATGAAAATAATCCGTGAAACCCCGGTTGGGCGTGGTCCAGTTGCTGACTCCAGTGCGGATGTAGTTGAAATTGACGGGATTTTTGTCCGTGGTTTCAAAGCCAGGATTGAGCACAAGATTAACGGGAGCGGAGGTACTGCGCAACATTTCCTCGTCGGGCTGCGCCAGAAGAGTGCCCACGCCAATCAGGTGGCACAGGAAAAGCAACCCAAGCCGCACGATCGGGGGATGTTGTGGAAACACCATCTGTAAAGGTAAACGATTTCAGGTAACAGTTCAGTTTACGGTTTGCGGTTTACAGTTTCTTTCAACCGTAAACTGTAAACGGTAAACCGTTCCCTTCACCAAGTGGGACGGCTTCTTCGCTCAGTGGTGCTTTACAATTGGGGATTGGGAGGTTTAATTGGAATAAAAATTAGAATCCCATGAAAAAAGTACTCCTTTCTGTTTGCTGTCTGTTTTGGGTGCATCAGGTGTTTGCGCTGTCTTTTTACCAACAATTATGTGCCTTCAATCCCAACTGGGCCAAGTACGTGGATCGTGCCCCAGGGGGCGAGTCCCGCACTTTTGCCACTGACCAGGACCTGGTCGCGGCTCACCTGGGCAGCGTGCTGACCATTTTGCGCAGCAATCCTGTGGTTCACCTGAGCCAGGCTCAGTTTCATTCCCGCCAGCACCTGATCGAGGTGCTGGATGGCTACCGCAAAGCGGGCAATTTTCCCCTCAATTATTACCGCCACGAGCGCATCCCCGTCTTCATTGACGAGCACGATACCCACTGCGCCGTAGGCTACCTCCTGCAGCAAACAGGACGTGAAGACCTGGCCAGACGCATCGCTGCGGCCGATAATTATGTCTGGGTGAAAGACATTCACGAAGCTGATTTGCTGGCCTGGCAGCAGGAATCTGGTTTTAGTCTGGAGGAATTGAAACTCATTCAGGGAGCGTATGATTTTTACCAGCCCAACGCCCTGATCGCCTTGAATCGTTTGGAAATTCCCCAAAAACCTGAAGTGGCTACCCGCTATTTTGACAATAATTATAAAGGCAAAGTACCTGGCAATATATGGTGCAGGGGAGAAGGCAAAAATGGGGTCCTGCATGGTCGCTGGGAGCAAAATTATGCCGCTGGAATTCCCTGGATCGTGGGATTTTACCAGCATGGAAAGCGCACGGGCCAATGGAAAGAATATTATCAGGGTACCAAACAGCTTTGCCGCACGGAGGTCTGGCGCAACGACAAACTCAACGGGGTGCGCAGGCGCTACGACCGCTCTGGCAACCTGATCGAGGAGATTGATTTTCGGGATGGAGTGGCGATGACCAAAACCAATTATAGTCTGGAAGACAGCCTGGTTTGGGTGCGCAAGCCCCTGGATTCCAGTCTGGTGCACACGGAGATCTATACACGGGGAGGCGCCCTCATCGCAGTTGGCAAGGAGAGAATTCACAATCCCGGCAACCTGCTTTGGTTTCAAAATATCGAACTGACGGCTCTGAATATGGCCTCAATTACTTCACGTGACCTTGGAAATGGGGGTTCAAATGACTTCCTGGGCCAGGGGGTGAGCCTGTACAATCAGCCTGCGCTGGTGGATTACCGCAAGGAAGGGGAGTGGGTATATTTTCCCGAGCCAGGACCGGGCGTATGGGATCAAACGGTGCTCAATTCGAGGAAAAGCTGGCTGGTGAAGGTGTTTCCCCATTTTGGCCCTGAACTTGTTGCCTCCCTGGAAAGGTTTGAGGACGCGCAACTCAAAGACGGTTACGATTCCCTGCGGGTTGATTTCAGCGACAATGAATTGGTCAGTTTTTATGGAGAAGGCCCGCAGGATTACGCCAATTTGCAGGTGCGTTACTACGAGGAATCTGGCCTGGAGCAGAGATTGAATCCCTATATTCTTTCTGGATTGAATTTCCGCAGAGGTGAGATCAAACCACTCAGAATGGTGCGTGAGGCGGGTTCCTTCAATGACAAGCAACAGAAAATCGGGCTTTGGAAATTGTATGACCGTCAGGGAGTGCTTTACAAAACGGAGAATTTTATTTTACCCGAAAAGGAAGAAGAAGGGTTGGTAGGCAAATAATTTTCAACGCTGAAAAACCAGTCTTCCTCAGTTTCCTTTCCCAAAAACTTCACGCAGCAAACCCTTCTCGCGAAGGGTTTTTGCTATTTTACGGGCAATCAGGGTTTTGCCCGTCAGGTCATAGTGTTCCGTAGGCCAGTGGCGGTCCACAAAGCAGGAATCGGGCATAGAATACATATTATCCACCACCAGCGCCCCCTTTTTCTCATAGCGATCCACCAGCAACCTGCGGTTTCTTTCCATCAGATAAATCAATTCATCCCCCACAAGTTTGCGGCCTTCTTCCATATTTTCATCCAGCAGATTCAACACCACTTTATACCCCCTTTTGCGGGAAATTTCCATGATCTCGTCAAAATCAGCAATGCGCTCGTTGGTGCTGGTGTCAATGGAAAAAGCAAAATTTTTGATGTAATGTGAGGCCAGGGGAATGTCTTCCTCCCTCAGATTTGGATTTTTACCAATCCACTCTTTCCAGGCCATGGCCGAATCCCATTTTGCCACCGTGTGGTAGTGAAAACCAGGAATGTTGAAGGTATCCGTGGCCCAGGCCTGCTTGTATTGCTTTTTGCGCTCTTCGTCAGGACGGTAATCATAGTTTTTGAGGGAAACCATGAAACGGTTGAACAGAGGGGGGCGGGGCGCAATCATTTCCTCCGTTTTGGCCAGGTAGTTTTCGCTCAGAGAATAGCGCCAGGTAGCGGTAAACGACCTCAGATTCAGGGTGATAATCAGCAATTTAATCTTGCTTTCGGGTTTGATATTCTTGATTACAGCCAGATAAGTGCCCGCATGCAGGCCAGCATTATCCACCGTTCCCAGCCTGATTTCGGGCAGCAGATCATCCAGCAGGTGGCTGATGCGATGCTTGACCGTATCCCCCTCTGGGACGTGAAAATTGGAAGATTCCCCAAAATACAGGGCGTCACTGCTGTCCTCCACCAGCCAGAAATTTTCCAGAATATCCCCGTGCTTATTGATGTCCTGCTTCCAGAAAGTATGGATGTAAATCTGATTGGAGATGACCACAAACAGGGCTACGATCAGGACACGCAGGGATATGTATTTGAATAATTCCATCCCTAAAACTGAAAATAAATGAAGGGTTGCATGTCTGTGCCGCCGCGGGCCAGAATGAGGAAAATGAGGAGGAAATAGAGGCTCCAGCGGGGCAAGAGGCTGGCTTTTCCCAACTGGTGGGCAAAATCATTTTTTCGGGTAATGAAATCCAGTCCCAGAAAGAGGGCCACCAGCAGCAGAGGCTCAGGTCCGGGCAGGACGAAATCCAGGTTCCAGTTGGCATACAAGCCTTTGAAAAAGGCCTTGGCCACTCCAAAATCAGGGCTTCTGAAAAAGACCCACAACAGGGTAACCAGAGCGAAGGTGAAACCCGTATGCAGCACATTCAGCAGCTGAAAGCGGCTTTTTTTATCCAGTTTGAGCAGTTTTTCCAGCAAAATGAATACTCCGTGGAGCAATCCCCAAATGAAAAAAGTCCATTTGGAGCCGTGCCAGATGCCGCTCACCACGAATACAATCAGGGTCGCAGCCACCCATTTCAGGCGGGTGGAGCGGTTGCCGCCCATGGGATAATAGATGTAATCGCGAAACCAGGAGGTGAGGGTAATGTGCCATTTTCGCCAGAATTCGGTCAGGGAAACGGCAAAATAGGGCGTTTTGAAGTTGGGGGAAAGTTCTATGCCAAACCATTGGGCCACCCCGATTGCGATCGAACTGTAACCGTGAAAGTCGCAATAAATCTGAAAGGAATAAAAAACGGCCACCAGCACAAGATTGAGGCTGTGGGCGTGCGGCAGACCTTCGTAGGTGGCGTCAATGATGCCCGAAAGGTTGTCGGCAATCACCATTTTCAGGAAAAATCCATATAAAATGAGGCGGGCTCCGCGGGAAAAATTTTCTCTGGTGGGCAGAATCCTTTTTTGAAATTGCGGGGTCAGGGCCGAAAATCGCTCAATGGGACCCGCCACCAATTGAGGAAAAAAGCACACATAAAGGGCAAAAGTAAGGGGATTTCGCTCGGGTTGAATCTTCCTGAAATAGACATCAATCGTGTAGCTGAGGGTCTGAAAAGTGTAAAATGAGATTCCTACTGGCAAAATGATGTCCAGGAGTTTGATGGGCTCATGTTCAGGATTGCGCCAGGCAGCCAGCAGGTCGATATTTTCAAGGATGAAATTGGAATATTTGAAATAAACCAGGAGCCCCAGATTGACCAGGAAACTGCCTGTCAGAATGAGTTTCCGCGGCCCGGGATTTTCCTGTTTGCCCAGTAAAAGTCCCGCAGAATAGTCTGTGAAGGTGGAAAGGATGATCAGAACGATGTAAACGGGATTCCAGCTGAGGTAAAAATAGTAGCTGGCCAGCAGCAGCAGGATTACCCTGTATTTGTGCTGCACCAGATAATACAGGATCAGGACGAGGGGCAAAAAGAGTAGAAATTCGACCGAATTGAACAGCATTTCCCGGAACTTATTCCCCTACAAGTTCCAATTTTTTTGGAATTATTTGCAAATAATCCTCTACGATGTTTGTTCGGTCTCCAACAGTTCTCTCAGGATTTGCAGGCTTGTTTTCCAGTACAATTCCACATGCTTGAAAATGGATTCCGTCGGGAAATTGTTCAGAATAAGGGTCAGTTGGGTGCCATTTTCGACCGGGTTCAGCCTGAATTCGAGCACCGTGTGGTTTTCAGGAAGGTTAGGCAGGCGGGAAACAGAACTGAGATAATTGTATTTCAGGACTTTTTGGGGGATGAATTCGAGCACGGTGCCTTTGTTTTCGAATTTCACATGGTGAAATCCGCGGGTAATGATGGACTGGCCCGGCTGCCAGTCAGTTTCAATTTCGAGCCCGATTTCGGGCTCGGCCATCCATTTTTGCAGGATATCCTGCTGGGTCAACGCCTCCCACACCCGCCCGGGTGTGGAATGGATCTGGAGGGAGAATTGGATGGGTTGTATGTGGGAAAGGCCCTTCCTGAATGAAGCTAATATGGAGGATGCATACTCAATTTCCCAACCCTTTTTCCGGGCCCAGGCGATGGCAATCTCAGATTTTGTGGAATCCGTCAGATTTTCCTCCAGGACTTTGGTAATTCTGGCTGCAAGTTTTTCGGATTTGTTCAAATAGCTTCTTGATTTTCGGCCCAATACTTCAGCCGCAATCATCAGATTATCAAAGGGTTTATCTTCTGGGGGCCAGGTGTCTGCATGGTTCTCAATGATGTCGTTCAACTCCAGATCATAATACTTTTCAATGATTCTCAGAATGTCTTCCAGGTCGTTATCCCTTACCTCAGGCCGGTCGCTCCAGGCCACAAGTTTAAGGATAATCATCCCCGGCAAGGCGGGTATTTGGGCAATTTTATCCTCGATTTGAACGGTTTTTGTTTCCTCAAGCAAGCACATGAAGGTCGATTTTTCTGTCGCTGAAATTCACAGTGTCCTTCTCTTCAATCTGTCCAAACGGTAACAGATCAATGGCGACTTTGTATTTATCGGCATAAAAGGTCCAGGGAGCCTTGGTTTTGTTGAAACCTGAGCTTTGCAGGGTGGAAGAAATTGCTTCGAATTGCTCCAGAGAGGAAATCATGACCGCAAAGTCAATGTCTTTGGTGCCTCGTGCTGGTTTTATGCCTTCTTTCAGCAATTCAAGCGCGATTGCTGTGGCTCCAATCAGGTAAAATGGGACCCCGTGCTTGTGCATGACGGCATCAATTTCCTCAAAAACTTCCCTGAAAAACTTTATTGAAAGGTCTTTATAGGTTTGGTTTGATGTGTTCATGATAGATTTTCAGGGCTGTTTCTTTATTTCGTTTACCTCCCTCGAGCATCAATTCTGCATAAATCAAGAGGGGAGGGGCGGTGTTAGTCTTACCATCGTGCCTCCAGAACATTTCAAAGACCATTATTTCGCCATCATTTTGTGGAGTAATCCTGTAGTTTTTAATTAATTCAGCCCTTGTTTCTGTGGTAAACATCACAAATTTTTCCGGACGCAGGAGGTCTGTAAGCAGGTCTGCCGCGGGTTCACCTCCCCAAACAGTTTTTTGGGGATTCAATTTCAATTCCGTCCAAGGTCCTTTCAGGGAATAATTCCCTTTTCCAATGGCTGGCCGCAAGGTTGTTTCATAATCTGAAATCCAGCGATCCAGCAATTCTTCCTTTTTGTCCAGCAATAACTGATTAGGATTGACCTGAAGGAGATACCCAGTTTCTTTCAACCCTTTGATTATCTGGGGAATATTTCCTAATCCAACCCCTGATTTTTCCGCAATTTCCCGCTGGGTTTTGTTGATCAGTTCTTTGTCGGTCAGAAGCTCAAATAATACTTTTAAACCTGTCTTTGTGAAAGCTCTGTTTCCTGCCTCTTTGTAGTTCAAATACGGATTTTGAGTCTCATGATGCAAATAATAGCCCGGCACTTCGAGGTGAATATTCCCGTTTGATTCCAGATAAGCTATCCCGTTGCTCCTCAGATCTTTTTTCACCTTTTCCTGAATGCGGTCAGCGATGATAATCAGAGGCTGATACTTTTCCTTCAGAGCGAGCATTTTGCTTAATTGATGGTCTCTGACCTCCTTTTTTATTTCTGCATTGAATGTGAGCCTTTCAGAGTTAATTGATAATTGTAATTTCGCATCCAACGGCCCTCGTTTGATCCATTTTGGTTTCAGATTTACCTCTTTTTCAAGGTTTTTAATGGCGTTTTCCAGAATTTCCGTTTCCATTTGTTCACAAATATAGCATGTTCACAAAACATGAACAAGCAAAAAATGTGAACATAATCATTGCCTTTCAATCTCCCAAGGCATTTAGCTCATAATTTGAGACGAATTCACTCCCTTCGTATGTGAGATTACCTCATCACCCAGTTTTCAAGATTCAAAGGATCCAATCGTTGAAATTCCCGAACATTTTCCGTCACCAAAATCATTTGATTTGCAATGGCAGTTGTTCCAATAAGTAGATCAAAATCACTAATCAATTCACCCTTTTGTTTCAACCTTACCTTTTCTTTTCCATAGATGGGAATGGCGCTAAAAATTGGAAGGATAATTAACTGGCTTACCAAAGATTCGATCAAAATAAGGTTTTTGGAGGGATTGTTACTCTTTTCTGCCCCATAGACTAATTCGGCAAGGGTTATTTCAGAAATGGCACAATTTTCAATGCCAATTGCATTAAGCTTTTCCAAAATGCCATATTTGCCCCGAAAAAAGTGAACGCAAATATTTGTGTCAAGCAGGTATTTCATTCAGGTTAGAAATCTTCAATTTCGCGGCCATTCACCCTGGAATCACGAATATCCTGAATAATCTCCTCCGTGCTACGGTCATCTTCCCAGGCTCCAAACAGGGAATTTAGGTCCATATTCTCATCCTTTGCCTGGGGGGATTCCTTAAGCTTTGCAATTAATCTATTTTTGGATGGAGCATCCAACCCAACCAGGAATGCGAAGTATTTTTCCAGTATTTTATTTGAAACAGAAATACCTTTCATACCTCCAATTTACGAAAAAATCAGGCAAAAATTGCCGTAAAATTCCCCCTACCTGTTTCTCCCATATCTCTCGTGGCTTGAAACCCAGTCTGTGGTCACGATCGCGGCGCCCAGCGACACTTCGCCCGCCAGACACACCGCCGCCACGATCTCGGCAAATTTCATCACTTTACCTTTGCCATAACAATCCATGATCTCCAGGCACTCGCGCTGGGTGGGCAACCCAGTGCCGCCCCCGTAGGTGGCTACAATCAGGGAAGGCAGGGTCAGGGAAAGGTACACATCACCCTCAGAGGTCAGTTCTGTGTATAAAACTCCCGCCGAGGACTCAGAAACGTTGGCCACATCCTGGCCCGTGGCAATAAACAGCGCCGTGATCGCATTGGGCGAATGAGCACCGTTATTATTGGCGCCCGCCAGAAAGGCCCCCACCGTGCTTACGCCCCACAAATGGGCCAGTTTTTCGGGTTCCACCCGCATGTGTTGCAGCAGGACTTCCTTTTTGAGGGTGCATTCGGCCGTGACCCGCTTGCCCCGGGTATGCAGCATATTCACTTTGGAGGCCTTTTTGTCTGTGGCGAAATTGGCTTCCAGAAAAAAATCTTCGATTTTTCCCGGGAAGTGATCCATGATCCAGCAACAGGCCGCAAAAGTGGCTCTGCCCACCATGTTCATGCCCGCCGCGTCACCCGTAAAGTAGTTGAAACGCAGGTAAACAAACTTATTGGAAAGATAGGGATCAATCAGCCGCAATTTGCCCACGGAAGTGGTTTGCTCGGCCTGGGCCCTGATTTCGTCGAAATGCTCCAGCACCCATTGCTTGAAATCCCGCGCCCGACGGGCGTCGGGCAGGATAAAAACGGGGGCCCGCTGCATCACATCGTCCTGTACCGTGACCGTGGCGCCTCCTGAAAGGTTGATGGCTTTCATCCCGCGGTTGTAAGAGGCCACCAGGGTGCCTTCTGAAGTGGCCAGGGGAATATAAAATTCGCCCTGCGCATGCTCCCCGTTCACCTGAACGGGGCCCGCCAGACCCAAAGGTACCTGAGCCACCCCAATGAAATTTTCCATATTTCCCTGCGCCTCATGTGGATCAAAAGACGGAGAAAAAATGTGTTTTGGCCTGGTTTGGGTCACTTTTTGCAAAAATTCCCGCCTTTTTTGAATAATGTCTGCCGCGTAATCGTCTGTTTCGCTGCGTGGAATGCTGATCAGCTGATCATGGGATTCGGCCAAACCATCTTCTACTTCAATCTTCAGTTTCCCAAAAGTGCGGGTCACAAATTGTACCCCGATCCTGTGTTTGCCATCTGGCAGGACAGGATGATCCAGATGAATCGCAATGCTTTTTTTCAGCGGAAAATCGAGGGGAGAATCGGGGGAAATTTCAGCTGCTTTCAGCCATTTGCCCGGGCCTTCCTCCAGACGGATTTTATCCAATGGTACAACCCGGCTGTCCAGAGAAATTTCACTGATTTCGGTCAGAACCACATCGTTGAGGCGGTTTTTGATGGAGAATCTTACCCCCTGGGCCTCATTTTGCAGGCTTCCCAAAGAGTATAATTTTTTCAGCAGCAGACTGGGAATAAACACGGGTTTTCAGTTTAATCTGCTGCAATATGGGCTTTTGTGTGTTGCGGGAAAATGACGGGGGTCATTAGGAGAAATGGAGCAGGGGCTTATCTTCGTAGAAACAAATTGGGTTGGTAAAAAGGATTCAGAATTCCATGTACAAATCAGTCAGCGCCCGTGAGGCGGTCAAAATAATCAAATCCGGGGATCGGGTTTTCATCCACAGTGCGGCGGCTGCGCCCCAAATCCTGATCGACGCCATGGTGGAACGGGCCCCCGAATTGCGCAATGTGGAGGTGATTCACCTGCATACAGAGTGCAAAGCCACCTATGCAAAACCCGAATTTGCAGAGAGTTTTCGGGTAAATTCCCTCTTTATTGGCTCCAATGTGCGCAAAGCCACAAATGAAGGTCGCGCGGATTATATCCCCATTTTCCTCAGTGAGGTGCCGCTGCTTTTCAGGAGGGGCATGCTACCTGTAAACGTGGCCCTGATCCAGGTTTCGCCCCCCGATCACCATGGATATTGTTCTTTGGGCATCAGTGTGGATACGACCCTGGCAGTAGTCGAAACGGCTCAGCATGTGATTGCCGTGATCAACCCCAAAATGCCCCGCGCCCTGGGCGATGGCATGTTGCACCTCAGCGACCTGCATACCATTGTCGAGGATGATACAGATCTGGCCGAAATGATCATTCCCCCACCCGACGAGGTGCAAAAAGCGATTGGCATGAACGTGGCTGGCATCATTGAGGATGGAGCGACCCTGCAAATGGGCATTGGCGCCATTCCCAACGCGGTTTTGGCTTCCCTGCATGCTCACAAAGACCTGGGTTGCCACACGGAGATGTTTTCAGACGGCATCATAGATCTGGTGGAGAAAGGCATTTTGACCGGGAAATACAAAAAGAAGCACAAAGGCGTAATTTCGGCGGGATTTGCCATGGGAAGCCGCAAATTATATGATTTCATCCACGACAATCCCATGGTCCGCATGCTCGACATCGCTTATGTGAACGATGTTTCCGTGATCCGTAAATTTCCCCGCATGACCGCCATCAACAGCGCCATTGAAGTGGATCTGACGGGGCAGGTGTGTGCAGATTCAATTGGAACGAGTTTTTACAGCGGGGTAGGGGGGCAGATGGATTTTATCCGCGGCGCGTCGCTTTGCGAGGAGGGAAAAGCGATTATTGCCCTGCCATCCACCACTTCCCACGGCGAAAGTCGCATTGTGCCTTTCCTCAAAAAAGGTGCCGGGGTGGTCACCTCCCGGGCCAATGTCCATTACCTGGCTACAGAGTACGGGGTGGTGAATTTATTTGGCAAAAATATCCGCGAGCGGGCCAAACTTTTGATTGAAATTGCCCATCCTGCCTTTCAGGAACAATTGGAAAGGGAATTTTTCATGGAGCTCAGGTGAAAATTGCCCTAAGCCGGGTTAATTCATAGTGAATTAATCTGAATGTGAAAGGCTAATAACTTGATTCCCAAACCATGAATGCTTAATTTTCGAAAGAAGAATCAGTCTGATTTTCAGCTGAATTTTTTAAGAAAAAAGAGAAAAATGGGACATTTATCACCAGAGCGGTCTGGAAAGGATGCTTTGCATTCCCAAACAGAGGCTCAACCCGACGCCAAACCCCAGGGCCAGACCCTGACTCCCCCTGCTTTTCAGCTCAAAACAGATAACGAGCCCGACCGGGAGGAAAAGGAATCTGAGGGGAAAACCGTTGAGAAATCCCCTGATTTTCAGTTTGCGGCTGATGCACCCGAGCCACCCCCGGCCGACAATCCTGTGCAACGCAAGGAAGGCGAAGGTTCAGGTGGAGGCAATCTCTCCCAAGGCGGCCCGTTGCCTGATCCTGTACAAAGCAAAATGGAAGGGGCGCTTGGCGCTGACTTTTCTGGGGTAAATATCCATGAAAACTCCAACCAGGCCTCAGAAATGGGTGCTCTGGCCTACACCCAGGGCAATGATGTACATTTCGCCCCCGGCCAGTTCAAGCCCGATACCCAATCAGGACAGGAACTGATCGGCCACGAACTGACCCACGTGGTGCAGCAGCGGGAAGGTCGCGTACAACCCACTGGCCAGCTAAAAGGCCAGTCTGTCAATACAGATGCAGGTCTGGAAGGCGAAGCCGACACCATGGGTGCCAAAGCCGCCCAGATGAAGGTTGCCCCGGAAAATGAATCCCACGCAGGAACCACTAATGAGGGATCTGGGCCCGTTCAGGCCAAAATGGGGCCCATGCAGTTTGATTTTGGTGATCCTGTATATCAAATTGATGGTTTGGAAGATTACTCTTCAGGAAGCAGTGGGGCTCGTTCCCTTGCAAGTGCCTTGCAATCAGGTATTTCTGAAAATCTGGCCGCGCGGCCAGTGGCCCAGCGCATGGTTCGGGTTCTGCCTGCCGCCGCCAATATTCTTTACATGTCGTTGGATGGATTACGCCCGGATACCGTGAGAAATCCTGCGAATCCTTTCAATCCTATGTATTATGCTGCCCAGGGTATTGCGGGAGCAGATCTGGATATCCTCTGGAAACTGTACAAAGCAAGGTGGGAATCTCCAAATACCCGCGCCCGGACCCAAAACATTAACCAGGGACGCTCTGCCTTGGGGCCCCTGATGCAAAGAAGCACCATCAATACCTACATTTCAGACCCAGAGCAAAGGGCCGGTTTGTCCACCCTGCTGAGCCAATATATATTGGAGCCTGTCGATGCCGTGCGGGCCGATCCATTCTGCCTGGTTCTCAGTAATAACGGCGTACCAGCTGTAGTGGACCATGATTCGGACGCATACCAGGGCATTCGTGCCACAGATCACTCTGAAAGGGCAGAAAGGGATCATTCTCTCGACCTGGATGCCTATGCTCAATTTTTGCCCGCGGCAACTGGCCGGGCCTTGCTCAACAGCCTGAGAACTGCCATTCCTGCTGCAGAGCAAGATGGGTTGGCTTTGCAGTTAATTTTGATTTTACCTGCACTGGCAGCCATTCTGGATGGTTCTCTTGAGCCCGCCAACTGGCAAACATTTATCAACCGTGAATCACCTCACCATCCCGCAGGATATGAGAACTTTACGGTTGCCGGCCCCGGAAATCTTGCCCTTTGGGATTTTTACAAAGCCAGATGGGAGTCAGCTAACCGCGAGACCAGACGTCCCAACCTGAGCCTTGGCAACGGCCACTCAGGGTATTTTCGAAATCAATCCCTGATAAACAGGTTTGTTCCTGCCAACCAACGAAATCCGGTTAATGCGCTGATCAGGAGATTGATCACTCAACCTATTCAAAATCTTACCAATCGGGCCAATTATCAGGTTTTTAGCACCAATGGGGTGCCTATGACCATGGAGGAATATCAGGCCCGACTGGAGGCGGAACGCTTGAGAAGGGAACAGGAAGCTGCCCGCAGGGCTTCCCGTGGGCAATGGACCGAAGAACAAACCGGGGAGGCAGGGTCATCTGATTTTGATCAGGCCACATTTGATGCCATGAGCACGGAGGAGCGGCTGGCCGAAATTACGGCTGCACGCAGTGAATTTAACATGGTCGCCATTCGGACCGAGCGAATTGAATTCCTTAATACGGATGTTCTGGCCCCTCTTACAATTAAAGGGGGAAATGACCTGACCGGACCCCGGCATATTCTGTTTGGGAATCTGATTCGCCTTTTGAACCATAAAGCCACTCTTGAAAGGCGGCTTGAGGAAGCCAGATCACCCTTTGGAGACGATAGCGCTGCCGCGGATGCAAATGCACAGGTGCGTTCACTTCAGGAAGAACTTCGCACCCTTCAGGTGGAAATTGATGCCGCGATTGTTACTGCTTCAGCAGCCGCACGCACCTATTATGAGGGCCAGCTTGAGAGCTTAAGAACCAGACTGGCAAGCGGCAGGCGGGGACGTGAACTTGGTGCTGCAGTTGCACCGTCTGCGCCGGGTGAGGACCAGCGCCAGCAACGCGACTCCCTTTCCACAGATCGCCATTCCCCTGAAACCGTTCGTTGGTTTATAGAAAGGGCCCTCAGAGCGATTTCTGAAGGGCACCTCACCCGCAGATATGAAAGAACAGAATACAGGGCAGAGGTTGCAGGCCGGGCTGTGGTGCTGACTCCCGTGGGGTCACCAACCGGGGCAGATGGCGAATATCACCTGAGCAGGAAAGTGGATTTGCCCTCTGGCTATGTGGCCGGGGGCGCAAGTTACCGGCCGGGATTAATTCAAGAGGTAGTGGCCGACCCGGAAACCCGTCTTGCACCTGAGTGGCATTCAACTGCCATTCATTGCTGCGAGGCTTTTCAGGGGCTTGAAGGCCGGCCAACTTCTCTCAATACCTGGGATTCGGCAGGAATCACGCTGGGAAGCGGGATTGCCGCCCGTGGACGGCTCCAAACCTATATGTATGATTTTCAGCAATCCAATCCGGGTGCCTTCCATCGACTGTTTGGAAGGTATGGAATCAATACCTATCGCAGAGGAGGGGTCACAGGGCTCAGCCTTATGGTGCCTGAAGGTGGAGAGGCTGGAGGACCAGCTGCTGGTACCGTACTGAATGGGGAGGCTGCAATTCAATACATCATCAATGATCCCCTCCTTTTGGCCCAATGTGTACGGGCTGGACATTCAATTGCCTGGCAAAGGGCCCTGATTCAGGCTGCAATTCATTCTCTCAAATCAGCATTGGCATTTACTTACGGTGGAAAAACCTGGCCTCAGATCATAACCGGGGTTCCTGAGCCGTTGCGTGAGGCAAGTTTATTCGCCATTACCAATCAGTTTCATGGAGCAGGCAATGCCTCTGTGGTTACCTCCGGGTTAAATGATTCACGGGCCAGAATTCAAACGGAGTACCATCAGGACATTCAAAGCCTTGAGGTTTCTGATGCCACTTTGCTGACTCGTCGGGAAATGGCCAGGGTTGCTTTCCTTTCTGTGCCTGGCAACAGAAGAGCCGGATTCCTGAGGATCGTTCCTGCTACAGAATCCTTCCTGGCCGGGGTATTACCAACAGTTTCCCCCGAAGCCGCTGCAGGGTCTGATGAATCCTCAGATGATTAACCCTGGATAATGTTTCGGGGAGAGTGATTTGCTGAATTTCACTTCAGCAGCACCTTGCGGGTCACCACATAGCTGCCTGCCTGAAGTTTTACGAAGTAAATGCCGCGGGCCAGGTTGCTTCCCTCCCAGATCAGGGGGAATTTTCCTGGATTAATCTCCTGTTTCAGCAACGTATCAATGGTGCGGCCCTGCTGGTCCACCACTGTGAGGCTGATTTCCCCTTTGAAATGGGAATTGATTTCCAGATTTACCCGCCCCGAAGACGGATTGGGAAAGGCTTCAAGTTCAATTGCTTCATTGGGAATCTCTTCCTCCACAGAATTGGTGCCGTCTTTGGTGATAAATACCTTGAAAACCCGGGTGGTGGCGTCGCTTTGGGTACCCGTATTACTGAAGAAAATATTTGCTGCCGAGCTTTCTATGCCACCCACAATGTGCCCAACCAGGGTGGTTCCAGTGGGTAGGTCGTTCAGTTTAATAATCTCGAATTCGTCCTGAGAAACGGTGGGAAGGGGCAGAAATTCGGCCCCCGAACCCAGCAGGGCGGGCATATCCACTGGCAGGCGAAATTCATCCACATTGCCATTACTCCAGCGGCTCACCCGGCTGATGGTCTTCACAAAGGGCACATTCTGGTCATCGATCAATGTATTGGTGACGGTATCCAGTTGGTAGCGGCTGATGCCGCCAAAGAAAACCGTGTGCATGGCCCGCGCAGCCGAGTCATGGACCGCCAGGTGGGCGCTGTGGTACTGACTCAGGTATTGGTTGAAAGTTGGATTGGGCGTGTAACTTCCCCCGCTTTTGATGTCCACGATATTATGCCAGGGCAGGTTTACATTATGCTGAAAAACTCCCGAAAAGGCGGTAAATCCCCGCGATCCATCAGGGAAAATCTGAGGCGCCATGTTGTAATCGCGGCGGTGAAGTTCCATTGTGTCCTGCACGGAGGTATAGTTTATGATGCTGAGGGTGGTGCCATTATCCTGAATTTCAAACATTCGGATTTCATTGGTATAGGCCTGAAAAAAGCCTGGTCCGTGCGTAGGGCCCATGGGATTGTACCTGCCCTCAAAATCCTGTCCACCCACCAGATAAAAGGTATTTCCCATTCGGTCAAGGTAGCCCCCGGTCACCCGCATGCGGTTGTCCGTGATCTGGCGGAAATAGGGGGTGATTGGAGCGGAATTCTTGATGGCAGTGATCAACCCATCCACCTGAACTGCGGTGAGATGAGGATAGGTAATGTGGTCATTTTCAGTGGTGCTGAAGCCATATCCACCCACGATGTAAAGCATATTATTGACCTGCTCAAAACCCATGTTGGTGGATTGCAATTGCTCATAAAGGCTGGTGGGCAGAGAGGAAAGGGCAGCCGACCAAACCTGTTTGGTATTGGGGTCCACCACGTAAATGGTGGTATTATTGTCTGCTGCGAGAAACGAGGCAAAGGGTTGCCGTTGATGCAAGCCATCCGTGCGGCCGCCCAGCAGGAGCCAGGTTCCGTTCCATTGGGCGGAAACCATGGATTGCAGGCCGGGCATGCCCGGAATGGTCATTTCTTCAATGTGAATGGAAAAATTTTCCTGCCCTTTCACCCAGGCAAAGGTGGTCAGCAGGAGTAAGGCCAAAGTCAGGAACCTGATTTTCATGGTGCAGGAATTTATTTTCCCGCAAGTAAGGCCTTAATATTTTCACCAGATGTAAGCTATGTTACAATCCAAATTGACAAAAGTCATGTTTGGTTAGTTCCAGGGATTGCTGGGATCGAAAATTACCTTTTCGACCACTCCTTCACCCAGGGGAAACCGCTTCAGGAAGAGAATCTGATTGGTTTGGGCAAATTTTTTGATCTGCAAAAATTCGACGTCAGCTGCGGAAATGGTGTAGCTGAGCCAGCCCGTATTGACCGAATACCCCTTCACATCACCCGCCGTATTGCAATCCTGATACAGTTTTTTGATGGATTTGGATCCCAGAATCAGGTCCTGGGTGAACGGCCAGTTTCGCTTGAAAATAATGGCATTTTCGTTCATGCCGACAAAATCATGGGGTACATTTTTGATCCAGATCAGTACCAGGATCACCCCACAAATCAACATGCAAAAAATCAGAATAAGTAACATATTTCCCGAAAGAAAGTCCATGTTCATTATACTGGAAAACGGGTGCTGAGGTTATTCGAAAATGTCATAAGGCACGCTCACGCCCGTGGGAGCCTTGAAAACATCCGGGTCCAGGTCAGTTTCGTCAAAACGAACGGCCTCAATTTCAGAATAGGTGCCCATGTAAACCTTGCTTTTGAGCACAATTCCCTTGTAAATCCAGTAATCGGCCTGCATAGTGGGATCGGCTTCGCTGGGATCTTTTTTGAAATGCCTGCATTCGGCGCCCGCCACCCATTCAGGTTCAGTTTCAGAATAACCTACGATCAGGTCTGGTTTTACGATAAAACCACTTATCTGAGGTGTCTGGCCCGATTTGGTCGCCATTCTGGCTCCCTCAAAAAAGCGGAAACCACGGTTGGTGGCCTTGTTGAAGACCATGGTTTGCTTTTTGCCCTGGAAATTTTCCTCAATCTTGACCAGGCGGCCGTAATTGTCGAAATGAATCAGCTCGTGGCGAGTTTCTTTGCGGTTTTCATTGCGGTAGGTGTATTCCACAATCCCTGATTTCACCTCAAAAGGTCCGTCATTGTCGAAAATGGAAGCGAAGGAAAAATGGGAGGGAACCGCGCCCGCGATGCCTGCGCCCAGTTGCGCAAAGTGGGTCTGGTCCTTTCCTTCATGTTTGCAGGAAATCACTGAAAGGAGCAGGATTGTGAAGAGGGCGTAGCGTGATATTTTCATGACGAAGAATTTTAAAACCCGAAATTTTGGACGAATCCGCGGTTTTTGCAAAGCCAAATAATGGGCGAATTGTTAATAATCAACGGAAAGAGGAGCAAAAACTGTGCAGTTTTGCAGAATCAGCTTTATAAAAGGTGGGATTTGGGGGAAATGAAAGGCCAGATTGCTCACTGAATGAAGTTCGGGTTTTGGCTTTGCCCGATTTTGTACTCCATCAGGTGCCGCAAATTGGCGGCCCTTTGCCGGGCCTGATCTGCAGTTTTTCCCGAAAACAATTCGTCCAAAGTTTCTTCCCAAAGGCTCATCCAACGGTCGAAATGGTACTTTTCCAAAGGCGATTTTTTATTCAGTTCAAGATGCTTCAACATGGGATTTCCCTTGTAGCCTGCCTGCCCCAGCAAAACTGATTCCCAGAAACTGTACATGACAGGCATGTGAAGGTCAAAATCCAATTGGACCACCTGGGTGAAAAAATGACCAATAACCGGGTCAGAGATAGCTTTTTTGTAAAAAGTATCAACCAGTTGCCTGATATCTTCTCCCGTTTGAATGTCCTGCTTCATGCTTGCAAAGGTAGAGGATTGATATAAAAAAACCGCTCCTGGGAGCGGTTTATAAAAGTGTGTGTTGTAATGAAATATAAAAAAACTACTGATTATTTCACCATTTCAAGTTTGCCGTATTCCACCCGCTGGCCCATTTGCAGCCTGAACAGATAGAATCCTGAGGTCACTTCGCGGCCATTATTTTCCTTGCCATTCCATTTCAGCATATGAGTTCCCGCGTCTATTTTTCCGAAATTTTCCGAGAACACCACCTGTCCGTTCAGATTGGTTATGGTCAGTTCAACTCCAACTTCTTCTTCCAGAGTCATTTCAAAATTCACCTGTTCCTGGAAGGGGTTGGGGTAAACTTTCAGGTCCCACTCTTCCGCCACCCCACCCGAGGTCCCTGCAAGTTTCAGGCCCTGACAATAAGGATCATTGGCTTTCAGCACGATCACCACAATGCGGTCTGTGGTGCTGCACCCAAAGTTTGGATCATTGACCTTGAGGAAATAGGTGGTCGTCTTGACGGGAGCCACACAAATTATGGGGGTAGTGCCAGCCACAAAAATCCCTCCATTTCCATTTCCATTTCCGTTATTATTGGAATAGGTCCACAGGTAGGTGTAGGGAGGCCCGCCTGGCGTACCAATGTCGATGCAGGGCGTTCCTTTGCAATAATAAACCGTATCCGGACCTGCATCAGCAATCAGCAGGGTATTGACGGTAAAGGTGGCAGTCTGGGTACATCCATTGGCGTCAGTCACTGTAACACTGTAAACGCCGCCTGGCAATTGCACGATATCTTCTGTGGTGGCTCCGTTCGACCAAATGAAACTATAGGGGGGGGGACCTCCGGAAACACTCAAATTTATTGAACCGTTATTGGATCCCTGACAGGTTTCAGGCTTGGGTATTCCACTCAGAACCAAGGTCGCACCCTGAGTCAGGGTGAGGCTGCGGGTGGCGCTGCATCCGTTGGCGTCCGTCACCGTGAGAGCGTATGTGCCTGGCCCCAATCCACTGATTGAACTGCTGGTGGCACCTGTGCTCCAGAGGTAGGAATAGGGGGCGCAGCCACCCGTCACTGCCGAGTTGATGCTGCCTGCCGAACTGCTGTTGCAGGGCAGATTGCCGTTGAAGGGATCAGTCAGGGTAATATTTACGGGTTGAGGTTGGGTCAGGGTAATGGAATTGAACACACTCTGTCCGCCACCATCAACCACCGTCACGGTATAGGTGCCCGCAGGCAGACTTCCCACGGAAGAGGTGGTATCACCCGTGCTCCAAAGGTAGGAATAGGGCTGGCAACCGCCTGTTACAGAAAGGGAGATTTGTCCATCGCTGGCTCCAAAACAGCTTACCTCAAAGCCGCAGGCCTGAGGATGGGTGCTGATTCCAACCACCAGTTGCTGGTTTTGAACCGTGATCACAGCTGTGCAGGTAGCAGAATTGCCAGATGCATCCAGGGCAGTCAGGGTCACCACATTGGCGCCTGCATTGCTGCAGTCAAAAATGGTCTGGCTGAGACTCATGGAATCGATGGCGCAATTATCAAGGGAACCATCGTTCACATCCTGAACGGTAATGGCCACATTGCCAAATGGCTGCATTTGCAGGGTCAGATCCTTGCAAATAGCCAATGGCGGGAGGGTATCCTGGATAAATGCATTGACCGAGCAGGTGCCTGCATTGCCACTTGCGTCCGTCTGGGTCAGGACAATTGTGGTTGTATGGCCAACTGCCTGACAATCAAACTGAGATTGACTCAGCACAGAGCTTACAATGCTGCAATTGTCCATGCTTGAAATTGCCACCATGGCCGGGGTCACCATAGCCTGACCAGAACCGTCCAGATTCAGGGTCAGGTCGTTGCACACCATCACCGGCGGCAGGGTATCCTGAATAAAGGCATTCACATTACAGGTTGCTGAATTACCGCTTGCATCGCTCTGGGTCAGGATTACAGGGATATTCTGACCCGCTTGCTGGCAATCAAACTGAGTTTGATTGAGAACTGAGCTCACAATACCGCAGTTGTCCGTTGAAGCAGGAGCCACCAGGGCCGGCGTAAGGAAGGCCTGACCAGAGGCGTCGAGGTTCAGGGTAATATTATTGCAAACTGTGACGGGTGGTAGCGTATCCTGAATAAAGGCATTGATCGTGCAGACATTCGAATTGCCGCTTCCATCCGTAACGGTCAGGGTCACAGGAATATTCTGACCCACCTGCTGACAATCAAACTGGTTGATACTGAGGGTAGAGCTTGCAATGCCACAGTTGTCCGAAGCGGTGGGAGCCACCATGGCCGGGGTCAGAGCAGCCTGACCAGATCCCTCCAGATTCAGGGTAAGATCGTTGCAAACCGTCACAGGAGGAAGGGTATCCTGAATGAAAATCTGGCTGGTGCAGGAAGCAGAATTGCCACTTACATCTGTTTGAGTCACGATCACAGGAATCGTCTGACCTGCATGTTGGCAATCAAACAGAGACTGACTGACCAAACCACTGGCAATGCCGCAGTTATCACCCGATCCATTGACCACCATGGCAGGCGTCAGATTCGCTTGTCCTGAAGCGTCGAGGTTCAGGGTAATGTCATTACAACCAAAGATGGGGGGCACGGTATCTTCCACAAATGCACTCACCGTGCAGGTCGCCGAATTGCCGCTTGCATCGCTCTGGGTCAGGATTACAGGAATATTCTGACCCGCATGCTGACAACCAAATTGGGTTTGACTTAGGAAAGAGTTTATTATGCCGCAATTATCCGTGGAAGACGAAGCCACCATCGCAGGCGTGAGAACAGCCTGACCAGATCCATCCAGATACAAGGTAATATTATTGCAAACCGTAACGGGTGGCAAGGTATCCTGGATAAATGCAAGGGCGCTGCAGGCAGCCACATTACCACTTGCGTCGCTCACCGTCACTACCACAGGTATATTCTGGCCCGCATTTTGGCAATCAAACTGTGACTGACTCAGGGTTGAACTCACAATACCACAATTATCAGAAGCGCCCGGGGCAACCATGGCAGGAGTAAGGGTTGCCTGTCCTGAGCCATCCAAGCTCAGGGTAATATCGTTGCAAACCATTACGGGCGGCAACGTATCCTGAATCCAGGTATTGGCAGTACAGGTAGCCGAATTTGCATTTGCATCCGTCTGGGTCACCATCACAGGGATAAATTGTCCTGCCTGCTGGCAATCAAACTGGGTCTGACTCAGCACCGTGGAAGTGCCGCCGCAATTGTCAATTGAGCCCGAAGTCACCATGGCAGGCGTGAGGACGGCCTGACCCGATCCATCCAAATACAGGGTAATGTCATTGCAAACCATGACGGGCGGCAGCGTATCCTGAATCCAGGCATTTGCGGTACAGGTGGCCGAATTTCCGCTTGCATCGCTCAGGGTAACGATCACAGGAATAGTTTGTCCCGCATGCAGACATCCAAACTGGGTCTGACTAAGCACGGAACTTATTATTCCACAATTGTCCATCGAGCCAGAAGCAACCATGGCCGGGGTAAGGAAGGCCTGCCCAGAAGCATCCAGGTTCAGGGTAATGTTATTGCAAACAGGGATGGGGGGCACGGTATCCTGAATGCCCACCAGAGTGGTGCAGGAAGCGGAATTACCACTTGCGTCTGCCTGGGTTACGATTACAGGAATGGTCTGACCCGCATGCTGACAATCAAACTGGGTCTGGCTGAGGATTGTGCTGACAATGCCGCAGTTATCCGTGGAACCTGGAGCAACCAGCGCGGGCGTAAGCACGGCCTGACCCGATCCATCCAGATTCAGGGTGATATTATTGCAAACCGTGACAGGCGGCAAAGTGTCCTGAATGCTCAACAGACTGGTACAGGAGGCAGAATTTCCACTTCCATCCGTCACGGTCACAATCACAGGAATCGTTTGGCCTGCCTGCTGGCAATCAAACTGAGACTGGCTCAGGATGGAACTTGCAATTCCGCAATTATCCGAGGCACCTGGGGCCACCATTGCAGGAGTGAGCAGAGCCTGACCACTTCCGTCAAGAATCAGGTTGATATTGGTGCAACCTATGATTGGCGGCAGAGAATCATCAATCCAGGAAGTGATGGTGCAATGGGCAAAATTACCACTCGCATCTGTTTGAGTGACGGTCACAGGAATGCCTTGCCCGGCATGCTGGCAGTCAAACTGAGTTTGACTAAGCACTGAGCTGACAATGCCGCAATTATCTACAGAACCTGAAGCCACCATGGCCGGGGTGAGAACGGCCTGACCAGATCCATCCAGATACAGGGTAATGTCGTTGCAAACCATAACAGGCGGCAAGGTGTCTTGAATTCCAATCAAACTGGTGCAGGAGGCCGAATTTCCACCTGCATCTGTCTGGGTCACGATTACAGGAATCGTCTGCCCAGCATGCTGACAATCAAACTGTGACTGGCTGAGGATCGTACTGACAATGCCACAGTTATCCGTAGAACCCGAGGCGATCAACGCAGGAGAAACCACTGCCTGACCCGAAGCATCCAGATTCAGGGTAATGTTATTGCAAACCGTAATTGGCGGCAGGGTGTCCTGGATGGAAATCTGACTTGTGCAGGTGGCCGAATTTCCACTCCCATCGCTCAGGGTTACGGTCACAGGAATCGTTTGCCCTGCCTGCTGGCAATCGAACTGGGTTTGGCTAAGCAGGGTGCTGATAATACCACAATTGTCCACTGAGCCTGATGCAACCATGGCAGGCAAGAGGAAGGCTTGCCCGGATCCGTCGAGATTCAGGGTAATGTCGTTGCAGACCGTTACTGGAGGTAAAGTGTCCAGCACGGTTACGGTTGAATTACAGGCTGCCTGATTCCCATTATTACCTCCCACGGTCAGTGTAACCGTATTTTGGCCCAGGTGAGTACAGGTAAAGAGGTTCTGGCTTACAATCAGGGTATCCAGACCGCAAACATTATATGATCCGTCATTGACCATAGTCGGGTTCAGATGGGCTTCCCCGGCTCCGTTCAGGTAAAGCGTGACGTCATGACAACTGGCCACGGGTGCCGAAGTATCCACCACAGTCACCACAGAACGGCAGGAATCCCAGTTATACGTATGAGAATTCACCCCGCCCGTATCCACGAAGATTCTGAAAGTCAGGTCATCCAGCGAGTCCGTATTCATCTCGCCACCCGGGTAGAGGTTCATGCCTGCGAAATAAGAAATTCGGGCATCTCCCGCAACCCTTAGCGTATAGGTCTGGCCGGCAGTCACATACACGCTCTGATCGATCAGCACAATCGAACTCCAGATGGTGGCCGGGGCCATGACTACCTTTTGGCTGGTCAGCGGCGTGCCGTTGATACCCGTGCCCTGGTAGAGGGAAATGGTAGTATTGGCGGATGTAGAACTTGCGTGTTGTTTCAGTTCAACTCTGGAAAGAATTCCCGAAATGGTCGGGGTAAAGGATTGCCACAGATTCAGCCTTCTGGTATTGACCTGATCCTGCTCAATATCCTCAACCTCAGTGCCTGCTCCACCTGAAGAGCCTGAAACGAGCAGGGTGGAGTAATTGGCACCCGTATCCAGACAGCTAAACTGATAATTATCAATGGAGTAAGAAGCCCGGCAGACATCATAGGAAACCTTGTTGATGTTGAAGGGGCCAATTTCGCCGGTACCCGCGCTGTCAAGGTAAACCGTGATGTCGCGGCAGCTGACCACAGGCGGCACAGTATCCCATACGGATACTGTTGCGGTACAAGAATCCACATTGGAAGCCAGAGATCCCGTGGAAACGGTCACAAAAGTCTGGAAAGCCAGGTCATCATTGAAGAAGGTGCTCATCTGACCACCCGGATACGGATCGGTCGCCGACTGGTACCACAGACGGGCATTTCCGGTAAATCTCATGGAATATTGCTGTCCGGCCACCACAGGAACGGGGTTTGTCAGTACAATCGAGGTCCATTGCCCGGCTGGCGCAAGGGTAACGCTTTGCGGCCCGCCTAGGGTAATTCCAGCCGTTCCGACCCCGTCATAGATGGTGATATCCGTAAAGGAGGTGGGTGAGGTGGGATTCTGCTGAACCTCTACCCGGGTCAGCATGCCGGTCTGACCTGCCGTGAATGATTGCCAGAGGTTGCTTCTTCTGCTGTTGAAAGTAGTCTGAGATTGATCTGAATTCTCCTGAGAACCTGCCTGGCTGGTGGTTGATCCTCCCTCCACGACCAAAATCACCTCATTCTGACCCACATTTCCACAACTGAAATTGTCGACATCAATTGAGCGCAGGGTAATGCCGCAGTTATCATAAGAACCATTATCGATGTCCTGGGCCGTGAAGGAAACACTTCCAAATGAGCCCAGCACCACGGTGATATCTTTGCAGAGAGCCACTGGCGGGATCAGATCCTGCACGAGAATGGTCCCATTACAGGTCCCCGTATTTCCGCTGAAATCTGTAACGAACAGAGTCACCGCATTCGAACCTTGCTCCTGGCAATCAAAGACATCCTGACTCAGGGTCAATGATTGAATTCCGCAATTATCCGTGCTGCCACTGTCCACCTGCATCGGAGTAATGGAAGCCTGTCCTGACGCATCCAGTTGAACTGTCAGGTCCTGGCAAATAGCAACTGGCGGAATGGTTTCGGCCACCGTGATCAAGGCTGTGCAAACGGAACTGTTTCCGCTGCTGTCGGTCACGGTCAGGGTTACGGTGGTCTGGCCCAATCCCTGACAGGAGAAGCTGTCCTGGCTGATGCTCAAAGTTTCAATTGCACAATTATCACTGCTTCCGCCACCCACATCCTGCGCCTGTAAGGTACCAAATCCGTTTGCATCAAGTTGTACAGTCAGATTCTGGCAAATGGCAATCGGGGGCAGGGTATCCTGAATGGAAACCAATGCAGAACAGGTATTGGAATTTCCGTTGACGTCCGTGACGGTCAATATGGTGGTTGCAGCACCCAAATCACCACAGGTGAAGATGCTGTCATTCAGGCTCATGGAGGCAATTCCACAATTGTCGGCTGATCCATTATTTATCGTTCCTGCATTCAGGATGATTACTCCAAACGGATCGAGATAAACAGTTACATCCTGACAAATGGCCACAGGCGCTTCATTGTCATTGACGGTCACGGTAAAGCTGCAGGTACTCGAATTTCCTGAACCGTCCGTAACCTGGAATGTATTGAGGGTGAGGCCGGTCGGGAAGAATGATCCTGAACCCAAACCGCTGATTTGCAGGGTGGTTGAGCCCGCGCAGTTATCCGTTACAACAGGCGCGGCAAAATTTACGATTGCACCACAATTGCCTGGATCATTGGCCACGGTGATATCTACATGACAGGCAATGACTGGCTTGAGCGTATCCAGCACCGTCACTGTGGCGTGACAGGTGTCTGAAGCGTTTTGTGGATCAGTTACGGTAAGAATAACCTGGGTGGTTCCAAGGCTAAATGGCCCGGCAGGAGAGAGAGTGAAGGTCAATGAATCCAGATCAGGATCGCTTGATCCCACATCAAAATTGGCCGGGGCAGCATAACCCTCACAATTTGCATCCGCGTAAACCGTGATATCCTGGCAAACAGCCACCGGGGGCTGGTTGCAATACATATTCACATCCGTAATTGTCACCAGTGAGGTACAATTTCCAGAATTTCCTGCCGAATCAAGGGCGGTAACCACTACAGGCAGGGTCAATCCCACTTCAGCGCAGGTGAAGGTGTCAATGCTAACGGTTTGGCTGATAATTCCACAATTATCCGTAGCACTGGTCAGGAGTTGGGAAGGATTAACGGTTACGAAAAGCCCAGGCAGAATGTCCACCA
Source organism: Bacteroidia bacterium (assembly GCA_020635905.1). Taxonomy (GTDB): domain Bacteria; phylum Bacteroidota; class Bacteroidia; order J057; family JADKCL01; genus JACJYV01. The sequence continues at coordinate 961,898 of JACJYV010000001.1, read as the reverse complement.
CCAGGTTTTGGCAAGTAAGGACTGGGTTTTCATTGTCGGTAACCACTACGTCGAAGCTACAATTGGCGGTATTTCCGCTTGCATCAACCACCTGATAGGTTTCCGTGGTGGTTCCAACCGGGAAGATAGACCCAGCGCCAAGGCCGGCGACCTTGGTGGTGACTGCGCCAGGGCAATTATCCGTACCAACTGGCACAGTGTAGTTCACAACAGCACCACAGATTCCGGGATCGTTATTGACGGAAATGTTGGCCGGGCAGGTGATAACGGGGTTTTCATTGTCCGTGACCACCACGTCGAAGCTGCAAGTTGCGGTATTTCCGCTCGCATCGGTCACCTGATAGGTTTCCGTAGTGGAACCAATCGGGAAGGTCGAGCCTGTCCCAAATCCGGCAATTTGGGTGGTGACTGCGCCGGGGCAATTATCCGTACCGACTGGCACGGTGTAGTTCACATCTGCTCCGCAAATTCCGGGATCGTTATTCACAGAAATGTTAGCCGGGCAGGTAATGACGGGGTTTTCGTTGTCCGTTACCACCACATCGAAGCTGCAAGAAGCAATATTTCCGCTTGCATCCGTCACCTGATAGGTTTCGGTAGTGGTACCAATCGGGAAGGTGGAGCCAGTGCCCAACCCGACGATTTGGGTGGTGACTGCGCCGGGGCAATTGTCCGTGCCAACCGGCACGGTGTAATTCACATCAGCTCCGCAGATTCCGGGATCGTTATTCACGGAAATGTTAGCCGGGCAGGTGATTACCGGGTTTTCATTATCGGTCACTAACACATCAAATGAGCAAGTTGCGGTATTTCCGCTTGCATCAATCACCTGGTAGGTTTCCGTGGTGGTTCCAACCGGGAAGGTGGAGCCTGCACCCAATCCAGCGATCTGGGTGGTGACTGCGCCGGGGCAATTATCCGTACCGACTGGCACGCTGTAGTTCACAACGGCCCCGCAGATTCCGGGATCGTTATTGACGGAAATGGTGGCAGGGCAGGTAATAACCGGGTTTTCGTTGTCCGTTACCACAACATCGAAGCTGCAGGTGGCGGTATTTCCACTTGCATCCAACACCTGGTAGGTTTCCGTGGAGGTACCAACCGGGAAGGTTGAGCCTGAACCAAGTCCTGCGATCTGGGTGGTGACCGAGCCAGGGCAGTTGTCCGTACCGACTGGCACGGTGTAGTTCACGACTGCGCCGCAGATTCCGGGATCGGTATTGAGGGAAATGTTGGCCGGGCAGGTGATAACCGGATTTTCAATGTCAGTCACCTCTACATCGAAGCTGCAAGTCGCGGTATTTCCACTTGCATCCGTTACCTGGTAGGTTTCGGTAGTTGTTCCAACCGGGAAGGTCGAACCTGCACCCAATCCTGCGATCTGGGTGGTGACTGCGCCTGGGCAATTATCCGTACCGACCGGCACGGAGTAATTCACTACCGCTCCACAAATTCCGGGATCGTTATTGACTGCAATGTTTGCAGGACAGGTAATAACCGGGTTTTCGTTGTCGGTCACCACCACATCAAATGAGCAAGTCGCGTTATTTCCGCTTGCATCGGTCACCTGATAGGTTTCCGTGGTGGTTCCCACCGGGAAGGTCGAGCCTGAACCGAGTCCGGCAATCTGGGTGGTGAATGCGCTGGGACAATTGTCCGTGCCGACTGGCACGCTGTAGTTCACCACCGCGCCGCAGATTCCAGGATCGTTATTCACGGAAATGTTCGCAGGACAGGTAATGACGGGATTTTCGTTGTCTGTCACCACTACATCAAAGCTGCAAGTCGCGGTATTTCCACTTGCGTCGGTCACCTGATAGGTTTCCGTGGTGGTTCCAACCGGGAAGGTTGAGCCTGCACCCAATCCGGCGATCTGGCTGGTCACAGAGCCGGGGCAATTATCCGTACCGACCGGCACGGTGTAATTTACCACTGCGCCGCAGATTCCAGGATCGTTATTGACGGAAATGTTCGCAGGACAGGTAATAACCGGGTTTTCATTATCCGCCACCACCACTTCGAAGCTGCAAGTCGCGGTATGTCCGCTTGCATCGGTCACCTGGTAGGTTCCCGTAGTGGTACCAACCGGGAAGGTCGAGCCTGTACCGAGTCCGGCGATCTGGGTGGTGACCGCACCAAGGCAATTATCCGTACCAACCGGCACAGAATAATTAACCACTGCACCGCAGATTCCAGGATCGTTATTGACGGAAATGTTCGCAGGACAGGTAATGACGGGATTTTCATTGTCCGTCACCACCACATCGAAGCTGCAAGTTGCAGTATTTCCGCTTGCATCTACGACTTGGTAGGTTTCCGTGGAGGTACCAACCGGGAAGGTTGAGCCCGCGCCCAATCCAGCGATCTGAGTTGTAACTGCGCCGGGGCAGTTATCCGTACCCACTGGCACAGTGTAGTTAACCACTGCACCGCAGATTCCAGGATCGTTATTCACTGCAATGTTAGCCGGGCAGTTGATAACCGGATTTTCAATGTCAGTCACCTCTACATCGAAGCTGCAAGTCGCGGTATTTCCACTTGCATCGGTCACCTGATAGGTTTCGGTAGTTGTACCAATCGGGAAGGTTGAGCCTGATCCAATTCCGGCTATCTGAGTGGTGACTGCGCCAGGGCAATTATCCGTACCAACTGGCACAGTGTAGTTCACAACAGCACCACAGATTCCGGGATCGTTATTGACGGAAATGTTCGCAGGACAGGTAATAACCGGGTTTTCGTTGTCCGTAACCACCACGTCGAAGCTGCAAGTTGCGGTATTTCCACTTGCATCGGTAACCTGGTAGGTTTCCGTGGTGGTTCCAACCGGGAAGGTTGAGCCTGTGCCCAATCCGGCGATCTGGGTGGTGACTCCGCCAGGGCAATTATCCGTACCCACCGGCACGAAGTAATTCACTACCGCTCCACAAATTCCGGGATCGTTATTTACGGAAATGTTAGCCGGGCAGGTAATGACCGGGTTTTCGTTGTCGTTCACCACCACATTGAAGCTGCAGGTTGCGGTATTTCCACTTGCATCGGTAACCTGGTAGGTTTCCGTGGTGGTTCCAACCGGGAAGGTCGAGCCCGAACCCAATCCGGCGATCTGGGTGGTGATTGAGCCTGGACAATTATCCGTACCAACTGGCACGGAGTAATTCACTACCGCTCCACAGATTCCAGGATCGTTATTCACTGCAATGTTCGCAGGACAGGTAATGACCGGATTTTCATTGTCCGTCACCACCACGTCGAAGCTGCAAGTTGCGGTATTTCCACTTGCATCCGTCACCTGATAAGTTTCCGTAGTGGTACCTACCGGGAAGGTTGAGCCGGTACCAAGTCCAGCGATCAGGGTGGTGACTGCGCCGGGGCAATTATCCGTTCCAACTGGCACGGTGTAGTTCACCACCGCTCCGCAGATTCCGGGATCGTTATCCAAATCAATGTTCGCAGGACAGGTTATGACGGGATTTTCCGTATCAAAAACGGTTACCGTAAATGAACAGGTATCCGCATTACCCGACGAATCCACGACCGCGAAGGAATTGACGGTCACTCCAACCGGGAAGATTGATCCTGAAGGCAATCCGCCAATCTGGGTCACAGTCACCGGGCCACAATTATCAGATCCCGAAGGCGCAACGTAATTGATAACCGCACCACAAAGTCCCGGATCGTTATTGGCCGAAATATCCGGCGGACAGCTTGAATTGGGCGCTTCTCCATCGAGGACAATTACATTGAAGGAACAGGTATCCTGCAACAGGGCGGGATCGGTGACCTGATATACTTCCACCGAAACCCCAACGGGGAAGAACTGACCATTGCCCAAACCGCTGATCAGGGCCAGGAAGGTTGAGCAATTATCATAAGTGGTCGGCATGGTGTACACCACAGTTGCGCCGCAAAGTCCGGGCTCGGCGTAGGCAATCGCATCCGCAGGACAGGTAATTACAGGAGGTTCAACGTCAATGACAGTTACACTAAATTCACAGGAATCCAGATTCCCACCTGCATCCGTCACCACAAATTTGTTGATCGTACTGCCAACCGGGAATACGGTATTGCTATCCTGGCCTGCCACCTGAACCGTGAATGCACCCGGGCAATTGTCCGTTCCAACCGGAACCAGATATTCAAACAAAGCTCCACAAATCGCAGAATCGCTGCTCAGAATGGTGTCGGAAGGACAGGCAATTTCCGGACCTTCAAGATCGATTACCGTTATGGAGAATTGGCAGGAATCTTTGTGTCCGTAGGCGTCGGAAGCAACGTAGCGCTCAAGCGTAGTGCCAATTTGGAAGAGTGAACCAGAGCCCAAACCAAGCACCAGTTCGGTCGAATCGCCAGGACAATTGTCCGTACCGACAGGAGTGGCATAATTTACGATTGCACCGCACAGTCCCAGATCCGTATTGACCGTAATACTGGCAGGACAATTCACCTCTGGAGCCTGATTATCGATTACCGTAATAATAAACGAGCAGGAATCCACATTTCCGGAAGTATCCGTAACCACATACTGCTCCGCGGTCGTGCCGACCGGGAAGGTAGCCCCTGAGCCAAGGCCTGCATTTTGAACCGTGTTGGCTGCACCACAATTATCCGTTCCGACCGGAGGTGTATAGACCACCACGGCGCCACAGGTATTAGTCGCATTGAATACGGTGATGTTTGCCGGACAGGTAATGAATGGTTTTTCATTGTCCAGGATGGTAACCTTAACCGAACAGGAACTGATATTTCCTGACTGATCGGTCACCTGGAAGGTATTATAAGTAACTCCAACCGGGAAGAATGCTCCACTGCCCAAGCCTGCAATCTGGGTCGTAACCGGGAAGGGACAATTGTCCGTTCCAACCGGGATATTATAGGTCACATTTGTGCCGCATCCGCCCAAATTGGCTGGCAGGGTAATATCAGCCTGACAGAAAATAACCGGGTTTTCAGTATCAATTACCGTCACATTGAAGCTGCATTCCACAAAATTTCCGCCTCCGTCAGTTGCTCTCCAGGTAACCAAGGTGGTGCCCTTGGGGAAGGAAGATCCGGAAACCAATCCGTTTTGCAGGGTGGTTACGACCCCTGAGCAATTATCTGAACCCACGGGGGTGACATAATTCAATATTGCAGCACAATTTCCGGGATCATTAGACAGAATCGTATCTGCGGGACAGGTAATGGTCGGATTCTGGTTGTCAATAACCGTGATGGTGAAGCTGCACGAATCCTTGCGGTTGTAAACATCCGTCACCAGATACCGCTCCAGGGTGTTGCCAAGCGGGAAGGTACTGCCACTGCCCAGGCCCTTGATCTGGGTGGTAACCGCTCCCGGGCAATTGTCAGTGCCGACCGGGGTAACGTAATTCACCACTGCATCACAATTATCGGCTGTGGTAAAGACGGTGATATTGGCAGGGCAATTCACCTGGGGATCCTCATGGTCAATGACCGAAATACTGAACGAGCAAATGGCAATATTGCCCGAAGAGTCGGTAGCGGTGAATGTTTCTCCCGTCACACCCACAGGGAAGAGAGAGCCCGTGCCGAGGCCGCCGGTTTGGGTGGTGGAAACTGTTGTACAATTGTCAATTCCAACCGGGGGCGTATAATTGACCACCGCACCACATAAGCCGGGATCATTCCACACGGTGATATTCGCTGGGCAGGTAATGGTCGGATTCTCATTATCAACCACTGTAACCGTGATCGAACAGGAATCTTTCAACCCGACCGCATCCGTTACCACATATTTATCTACCGTAACCCCAACCGGGAAGAAATTTCCAGCCCCGATACCCGATAACAAGGAGGTGGACTGGCCGGGACAATTGTCTGAACCCACCGGCACCTGATAATTTACAATTGCGCCACATCCGCCCAGATTGCTGCTCACCTGAGGATTGGCCTGGCAGGAGATAGTGGGCGCTTCGTTGTCAAATACAGTCACTACAAAGCTGCAGGAAGCGGTATTTCCAACATTATCCGTGACCAGGAAGGTAACCATGGTATTGCCTTTGGGGAAGGCAGAACCGCTGGCCAGCCCCTGAATGCGCTGGGTGGCCGGATTGGGGCAATTATCCGTTCCAACCGGGGTATTATAGATCACAACCGCGCTGCACAATCCCGGATCCGTGCTCACCGTGGTGTCATTGGGACAGGTAATCTGGGGAATTTCATTGTCCTGAACCTGAACCAGGAAGGTACAGGAATCGATCAGGCCAAAGGAATCAATGGCTACGAAGGTGTTGAAGGTATTGCCCGCCGGGAAGGCCGAACCGCTGGGCAGACCATTGCTCTGGTAAGTGGTATCCAGCACGCAGTTGTCATACAGGGTGGGGCTGAGGAAGGTCACCACGGCTCCGCAAATGCCCGGATCGCTGGATACGGTAATATTGGGAGGACAAATTGCGGTGGGCGGTTGGACGTCGTTGACCTTTACGGTGAATGAACAACTGTCAGAATTTCCGGAAGTATCGGTCACCACAAAGGTATTGAGCGTGGTTCCCAGCGGGAAGACTGAACTGGCCGGCAAGCCAGCCGACTGGCTGGTGGACGCGGTGGCGCAATTGTCTATCCCAACCGGAGTCTGGAAGAAAACAGCCGCTCCACAGGCGTTCAGGTCGTTGTTGACGGTGATATTTGCGGGGCAGGCAATGGTGGGATTCTCATTGTCAATCACCGTAATATCAAAAGTACAGGAGGTCTGATGGCCCGCAGCATCCGTGACGAGGTAAATTTCATGGTGCACGCCCACAGAGAAGCTGGTGCCTGATCCCTGACCAAAATATTTGATGGTAGTGGCACCCGGGCAATTATCTGTACCCACAGGCGGCGTATAGAAGACCGTGGCTCCACAACCCCCCACTTCACTGTTGACTGAAATATCAGCCGGACAGGTTATGGTGGGGAATTGGGTGTCGGTCACATTCACATCAAAATTGCATTGGGCCTGATTGCCCCAGGCATCCACCACGCGGAAAGTATTGGTGGTGCTGCCCACCGGGAATATAGAGCCGCTGGCAAGGCCTCCCAATTGGGTAACCCCGTAACCCGGACAGTTGTCGCTGGCTTGAACGGTATAGTTAATGACCGCGCCGCAAATTCCGGGATCGTTATTGACATTGAAATCTCCCGGACAGGTAATGGTGGGCAATTCGTTGTCAATGATAGTGATTTTCAGGTGACAGGTATCCGTCCGTCCCACGGCATCTGTCACGCGGAAAATATTGATCGTTGTGCCAATGGGGTAGCTGGCTCCGGAGCCAAGTCCCTGAATCTGAGTGGTTACCGCACCAGGACAGTTGTCTGTGCCTACGGGAGGAGTGAAATTGGCAATTTCCGTACACTGACCCATTCCCGCATTGATATAAATGTCGTTGGGACAATTGATGGATGGATTTTCATGGTCAATGACCGTCACGGTAAAGCTGCAGGTGTCCGTATTGCCGGAAGTGTCGCTCACCACATACGTTTCGGTGGTGGTGCCAACCTGGAAGGTGGAGCCCGTTCCCAATCCGTTGATCAGGGTGGTGGTGGCTGAGGTGCAATTATCAATGCCGACCGGGCTGGAATAATTCACGGCCGCGCCACACACATTGGGATCGTTATTGACCACAATATTGGAAGGACAGGTAATGGTCGGATTTTCATTATCCAATACATTCACCTCAAAACTGCATACATCCGTGTTTCCAGCCCCATCAGTGACCGTATAAGTAATGGTGGTAAGACCGACCGGGAAGAAAGCGTTGGAAGCCGGGCCGGCAGTACGGGTCGTGTTGGCGAAGGGGCAATTATCCGTACCAATGGGTGGGGTGTAATTGACATTGGCGCCGCAACCTCCCGTGGTGCTGCTAACCGTGATATTGGCCGGGCAAACGATGACCGGTGCCTGGGTATCGACCACGGTGACGACGAAGCTGCATTGAGCCTGGTTGCCGAAGGCATCCGTCACCCGATAGGTTTGCAAGGTGCCACTGAGCGGGAAGGAAGAGCCCGGAGCCAGGCCCGAAATGCGGTTGTTAACCGCACCCAGACAGTTGTCGGACCCGACAGGTTCCGTGAAGGTAACCACGGCGCTGCACTGGTTGGGTTCATTGCTGACCGTGATATTGGCCGGGCAGGAAATCGTGGGCAATTCGTTGTCGATAATTGTTACATCAAACGTGCAGGATTTTGTATTGCCGCTGGCATCTGTAACCTGGTAGGATTCGGTGGTTACCCCGATGGGGAAGGTTCCACCCGCGCCCAGCCCGCTGGTTTGGGTCAGGACAAATCCGGGGCAGTTATCTGTGGCAAAGGGAGCCACATAATTCACCACGGCGTTGCACTGGCTGGCATCGACATTCACAAACAGATCTGAAGGACAGGTGATGTTGGGCAATTGCACATCGTGAACCGTCACCGTAAAGCTGCAGGAGGCCATATTGCCTGCATTATCCGTTACTTCAAAGGTGTTGGTGGTGCTGCCAATCGGGAAGGTGCTGCCGCTGGCCAGGCCCGAAAGTTGGGTCGTGGTGGCTGTCACGCAGTTGTCCGTTCCAATTGGGGTAGTGTAATTGACCAAAGCGCCACAGACGTTTATGTCATTATTCACTACAATATTTGCCGGGCAGCTGATGGTGGGCAGCGTATTGTCGAGGACGGTCACCGAAAACGAGCAGGAAGCCTGATTTCCGGCATTATCGAGCACGGTGTAAACGACATTGGTCACTCCACCCGGGAAAAGGGCCCCGCTGGCCAGACCGCTGGTCAATACCGTGTTGGCGCCCGGGCAATTATCCTGACCTACGGGAGTGGCATAGTTATAATGCGTTCCACAACCACCTGCATCACTGAATACCGTGATATCCGCCGGGCAGGAAATGGTGGGAGGTTCGTTGTCCAGCACAATAATCTGGAAGGAACAGGTATCCCTCTGGCCGGCCCCATCCACCACTTCGTAGATTTCCGTATGGGTACCCACTGAGAAGTTGCTGCCGCTGCCCTGGTTTCCGCTCCAGCCAAAGATATTGGTGGTGGGACAGTTGTCGGTGGCAAATGGATTATTATAAGTCACATTTTTAGAACACTGACCGATGGTATTGCTGACAATGATGGTGGAAGGACAGAAAATTTCAGGACGTTCGTGGTCAATCACGGTAATATTGAAGCTGCAGAATCCCTGATTACCAGAAGCATCCGTAACCACATAGGTATTCAGGGTTGTGCCAACCGTAAAGAAGGAACCGCTGATTTGTCCCTGGATCAGGCCTGAAACCGGGCCGCTGCAATTATCCGTACCGTTGGAAGTGGCGTAGGTCACGATGGCGCCGCATTGGCCGGGATCGTTAAAGGTGGTAATGTTGTTGGGACAGGCAATTATGGGATCCTGTACGTCATTGACGGTCACGCTGAAGGAACAGGTATCGGTCTGGCTGGAAGCGTCGGTCACCACAAAAGTATTGACGGTGGTGCCAATCGGGAAGGTGGATCCCGCAGCGAGACCGCCGGTTTGGTTGATGGTGAATCCTGTACAGTTATCCCCGGTGGTGGGAGCGGGGAAGGAGAAAATGGCTCCGCAGATATTCAGGGTGTTACCAATTACCGTGTCGTTGGGGCAAGTGACCGAAGGTCCATCCACGTCAGTCACCAGAATGTCAAAGCTGCAGGTGGCGGTGTTGCCGCTTGCGTCTGAAACCTGGAAGGTCACGGTGGTGCTACCCACGGGGAAGGCCGAACCCGAAGGTCCGCCCGCGATCTGGGTGGTCACAGGTCCGGGGCAATTATCCGTGCCGACCGGCGCGGCGAAGGTCACCACTGCGGAGCAGTTTCCGGGATCGTTATTCACGGAAATGTTTGCAGGGCAGGTGATTTGCGGGATTTCATTGTCGATTACCGTAACCGTAAAGCTGCAGGTTGCGCTGTTGCCACTGGTGTCGTTGACGGTGAAAGTGTTGGTGGTGACGCCCACGGGGAATGTACTTCCCGAAGCCTGTCCGGCAGTTTGCTGGGTGACTGCGCCTGCGCAGTTATCGCTGCCCATGGGAGTGGAATAATTTACCAATGCACCACAAAGGCCTGGGGTTGAATTGACCGTAATATTGGCAGGACAGCTGATCACAGGGTTTTCATTGTCCAGAACCGTGATGGTAAAACTGCATTGTGAAGTATTTCCAGAAGGATCGGAAACCACGAAGGTATTCTGGGTAATTCCTACGGGGAAGGCGGAGCCTGAAATAAGACCCGTGGTTTGAATCGTGGTGGGTTGGTTGCAATTGTCCGTTCCAACCGGGGTATTATAGCTTACTACCGCGCTGCATTGACCCGCATCATTATTGACCTGAATATTTGCCGGACAAGTAATTACAGGAGAAGTGGTATCAGGAATTACCCCAATCACCACCACCATCGTATCAGAACAGAGGTTGAAATCCTGGGCAATCACGGTATAGGTTCCGGCGGGAATATTACTCAAATCCTGACTGGTTGCGCCATTTGACCAGCTGTAGGTGACCGGCCCGTTAGAGGTGCTCACGCTGATATCAATATTTCCATCCGGGTTGGTGGTGCAGCTGGCGTCATTGCTGCTGACCAGGGTGATTTGCAAATCACAGCAACTGTCGAGTACGGTCACATTGGATACGCATGAATCGAGGTTCCCGGCCAGGTCAGAGACGTAGAGGGTGACCGGGAAAAGTCCCGAATTGCCGCAGAAGAAAGTGTCGCGGCTTACGGCCAGAGATTTAACCGAGCAATTGTCAAATGAGCCATTATCCAGATCCAACCCGCCTATCTGCTTGCCAATCAGATTGCTGCGCACGGTTACGGTGATGTCTTTACAAACTGCCACTGGCGGCAGTGTATCCTGAATGCTGATGGTTGCATTGCATGAGGTGGAATTGCCGCTGTTGTCCGTGGCGGTCAGCGTCACGCTGGAGGAGGCCACCGGATTGGCGTGATAGGTCTCAGGCGTGAGGGTGGTGGCGGGAATCCAGGCAGTGGAATTATTCATCTGGGTCAGGGTGCCCGTATTGCCGTTTCCGGAATGGTCGGTGGCAATGCCGCTGCCCGGACCATTGTCCATTTTGAAATATGCCCTCAAATTCGGTTCGGAGCCGGTCAGGATGACATGCATGTTTTGCTGAATTTCAGCTTTGCTGCGGGCCACATTCCACACCCTGAATTCATCCACCACCACCTGAGCAGGCTCATTATTTGGGCGGGTGCTGCCGATTCTGAGGGGCACATTATTCTGGCCGTCGGCCAGATTCACATTGGGGTGGATGACCGTATTCACCTCTTCGCCATTGATATACACGGTCGAAACCACATGGGGGCCAATCTGTTTCAATACCCCGCTAAAGTGGATCCAGGTTTGGGAAGGAATATAGGTGGAAACGGGAATATTATTCGATCTCGCCCCTGAAGCCGTTCTGAAATACCAGTTAAATACGTTGGTACCCGGGTTGAAAGTGGCTCCAAAGTTGGAAATTTCGCTGTTGTCGCGCTTCGCAAACAGTCCGTGGTGTCCGCTGGCCCAGGTGCTGGCCGAGCCGTAGAACCAACATTCCACCGTCAGTTCGGTGGGCAGGTCAAACTGGCTTTCATTGGCCACCGCGAGGTAATCGTTCACTCCGTCAAAAGAGAGGCTGTAATTATTAATCAGATTGCCCGAAAGATCATTACAGCCAAATGTAGTGTCACTGAGGGTCAGGTCAATGGGGCAATTGTCAAAGCTGCCATTGTCAACCATACCTGCGGAAATGGTATCCGCTCCATTTTCATCCAGATAAACGGTCAGATTTTGACAAATGGCCACGGGGGGAATGGTATCCAGAACAGAAATGTGGGCCTGACAGGAGTCAATATTGCCATTCCCGTCGTTGATGGTCAGGGTAACGGTCTGAGAGCCCGGAGCCGCCAACGGAGCTGTTACTCCCGTTTGCCAAACGTTATTTACATTCATCTGGGTCAGCACGCCCGTATTGCCGTGTCCGGTGGCATCAGCGGCAGTTGAGCTGGGCGGTCCGTCATTCATGGGGAAATATACAATCAGCCCGGGCTCATTTCCGGCCAGTGAAATATTCCTCTGCGACTGAATCTGACCCTGTGATTTGGCATAATTCCACACCCTGAATTCATCCACCAATACCTGGGCAGGCTCATTATTGGGACGTGTGCTGCCGATTCTCAGCGGCACGTTATTCTGTCCGTCAGCCAGATTCACATTGGGATAGGTAACGGTAGAAATGAGGGCTCCGTTGATATAAACCTTGGAAACCACATCACTGCCAATCTGCTCCAGGGTTCCTGCAAAATGGATCCAGGTTTGGGACGGAATGTACTGAGAAACGGAAATATTATTGGATTTCGCCCCGGAAGGTGTCCAGAAATAGAAGTTGAAGTTGTTGGTGGTGGGATTGAAAGTAGCTCCAAAATTGGAAATCTCACTGTTGTCGCGTTTGGCAAATAATCCATGATGGTGATTCGCCCAGGTTGCTCCCGTACCCCAGAACCAGGTTTCCACGGTCAGGGCATTGGGCAGATCGAAATTGCTCTCGTTGCTCACATTCACATAATCGTTTACTCCGTCAAAGGCCAGAGAGTATTGCGGACCCGTGATGGGCTGGGTGACATCTGCGCAGTCGAAAAGCGAATCAGAAAGGGTATAGCTAAACGTGCTGTTGGTGCAATTGTCACCGCTGCCATTATTCACCTGCAGTGAGGTAATTGAAGCCAATCCCGACCCGTCAAGCCAGACTGTCAGGTCCTGACAGAGGGCAACCGGGGGAATGGTATCCTGCACTTCAACTGTGGAAATACAGCTGGATTGATTTCCGTGCCCGTCATTGGCGGTTAAGGTCACATTTACCTGACCCAAATCCCCGCAATTGAAGGAGGATTGATCCAGACTCAGATTTACCGTGCCGCAATTATCCGAACTTCCGTTATCCGCCTGAGACGGGGTAATGCTGGCCTGGCCATTGTGATCCAGATAAACGGTCAGGTCCTGGCAGATAATGACTGGTGGAACGGTATCCTGAACCTGAATATTGAACGAGCAGGTGGCCTGGTTGCCAGCCCCATCCGTAACCCTCCAGGTTTCCACCGTGGTGCCCAATGGGAAGGTCGAATTTGGCCCAAGACCAGCAACCTGTACCGTTACCGCCCCAATGCAATTGTCTGTACCCACCGGGGCAGAATAGTTTACCACCGCATCGCAGGTATTGGCCGGGGTTTGGGCAAAGATGTCTGCAGGGCAAATAATAGACGGATTTTCATGGTCTTCCACCGTGATGGTGAAGGAGCAGGTGTCAGAATTTCCAGTCGTGTCAGCAACCACAAAAGTCTCAGTGATAGTCCCCAACGGGAAGGTGGCTCCTGGTCCCAGACCCCCAATTTGCACAGTCGTGCTCTGGGTACAATTGTCCGCCCCCACAGGCGCCGTATAGCCCACCACGGCATCACAAACCCCCGGATTGGTGTTCACGGTCAGGTTGGGAGGGCAGGTAATGGCAGGAGTCTGGTTGTCAATCACTGTCACCGTAAAGGAGCAGGTATCAGCCAGGTTGGAGGGATCCGTGGCTTTCCATTGATTTGAGGTCACGCCAACGGGGAAGTTGCTGCCCGATGCCAGGCCCGCCAATTGGGTTTTCACCACAGGAGCACAGTTGTCCGTGGCGGTAACAGTATAATTTACATGGGCAAAACACTGACCAGGATCAGCATTCACCACAATATTTGCAGGGCAGGTAATGACGGGCGCCTCAATGTCCGTAATTACCACATTGAAGTTGCAGGAAGTTTGATTTCCACTGCCATCCGTGATCACGAACGTCACTTTGGAGGTTCCCACGGGGAAAAGTGACCCCGAAGGGAAGCCCGTAGTCTGATTCAGGAAGGGATTTGGACAATTGTCTGAATAAATGGGGGCAGAAAATACCACCACGGCTCCGCAAAGTCCCGGATCGTTGGGCATGGCAATGGCACCCGGGCAGGAAAGGGTGGGTGCTTCTGCGTCATTGACCGTGATGGAAAAGGTGCAATTGGCAAAATTGCCTGCATTGTCCACTACGTGGAAGCTTTCGCTGGTTACGCCCACAGGGAAGGTGGCTCCGCTGCCCAAACCTGCGGTTTGGGTGGTAACTGCACCGGGACAGTTGTCCGTTCCAATCGGCGGCGTGTAGGTCACCACCGCTGAACATTCTCCCGGATCGTTATCCACGGTAATATTGGCCGGACACACTATCACAGGATTGACTGCGTCGAAAACCGTTACCGTAAACTGGCAACTGTCCTGCTTGCCGTCTGCATCCGTCACCACAAACTTATTGATTGTGGTTCCCAGGGGGAAGAAAGTATTGGCGGCCTGGCCGAGGGTCTGGACTGTAATTACGCCCGGGCAGTTATCCGAGCCAGTGGGCGTGGTGTAATTTACCACCTGGCCGCAGGCCCCAGTCATAGTATTCACCGAGATATTGGCCGGGCAGGTAATCTGCGGACCCTGGTTGTCAATCACGGTCACCGTAAACTGACAACTGTCTTTATTGCCGTTTTTGTCCGTATCAGAGAAAATATTCAGGGTCGTTCCTTTGGGGAAGGGCTGACCGCTGAAAATTCCTGCTTCCAGACGCAGAGAATCCCCCGGACAATTATCATATGCGATTACCTGATAGCTGTATTCATTGCTACATTGCCCGCCATCCATGCCAATGATGGTGTCGTTGGGACAGATTACGATAGGTTTGAGCGTATCTGTAATTTCAATGGTAAACTGGCATTGGGCGGTATTTCCTGCATTGTCTGTGACTTTCCATTTTTCAATGGAAGTACCCACCGGGAAGTCAGATCCGCTGCCTTTGCCGCTGACCAAACTCAGGACAGGTGATGGACAATTGTCGAATACCTGGGGTAGAGTATAAGCGATGAAGGCCCCGCAGGAATCAATGTCATTGGGGAAAATGGTGTCATTGGGACAAATAATGACCGGGCCCTGGGTGTCCTGAACGGTGATATTGAAGCTGCATTGGGCGGTATTTCCTGAGGCGTCCACCACTTCAAAGGTATTCACGGTTGTGCCGACCGGAAAAAGCGACCCGCTGGGATAGCCAGCAATCTGGGTGGTAACCGGGCCGGGGCAATTGTCTGTGCCAATGGGGGGCGTGTAGGTTGCAGGGGCACTACAACTGTCTGGGGTATTTTGCAGGGTTTGGCTGAAAGGGCAGGTAATGGCGGGGGCCTGAACGTCATTGACTGTAATGGTAAATGTGCAGCTGTCCTGGTTGCCTGAAGCGTCCGTTACCACATATTGCTGGATGGTGGTGCCGACCGGGAAAGCGGTACCGCTCAACTGACCTGCGGTCAGTTGGGTGATGGCCCCGGGGCACTGGTCTGTGCCCGTGGGAGGCACAAAAACCACCACTTTCTGGCACTGACCGGGCGTGTTATTGGTCACGATATTGGCCGGGCAGGTGATGGTTGGTGACTGAATGTCATGCACAGTAACCGTGAATGAACAGGTGGCTGTATTGCCTGAGGCGTCGGTCGAGCGCCAGGTTACCACGTTGGTGCCCACCACAAAGGTAGATCCGCTGGGCTGGCCCCCAATCAGGCTCACCACAGGGCCAGGACAATTGTCGTTGGTGGTAGGTGTGGTGTAAGTCACCTGAGCACCACAAACGCCGGGCGTACTGTTGACGGTAATATTGGAAGGGCAGAAGATTTCGGGATCGTCGTCGTCTGTGATATGGACGTTGAAGGAACAATTTTTGGAATTGCCATTGGCGTCAGTAACAGTGTAGGTAACCGTGGTGTTTCCAACCGGGAATTGAGAACTGGGGGGAAGTCCGTTGGTCAGGGTGGTAACCGCGCCGGGACAATTATCCGTTCCGACTGGCGGATTATAGGTCACGAAGGCTGAGCAAAGCAGGGTGTCGTTGGTTTGGGTAATGTTGGACGGACAGCTGATGGAGGGCAGAATGTTGTCCAGGGTGACTTTGACCTGATCCGTATTGGAGCAGGTGTTGGCATCGGTCACGGTAACGGTGTAGGTGGTGGTGGCTGCCGGGGCAGCTTTGGGGTTGGCAATCAGGGGATTGCTGAGCCCGGAAACGGGCGTCCAGGAATAGCTGACGCCACCTGTGGCGTTGAGTTGGGCGCTGTCGCCTGCACAAATGGTCACATCGCTGCCTGCATTGGCCACGGGAAGCGGGAATACCACAATGCTGACCGTGTCTTTGTTGGTACAGGTATTGGAGCCCGTGCCAGTCACGATGTAGTTGGTTGAAACGGAGGGGGTGGCAACAGGGTTGGCAATATTGGGATTGCTGAGGCCCGTGCTGGGAACCCAATGGTAAGACACTGCGCCTGTGGCCAGCAATTGGCGGGAATCGCCAAAACAGAGGCTGGTGTCGCCCGTGGCGACTACGTTGGGCAGCGGACGAATGTCGATATTAAGGGTAAGGGTATCGTAAACGGAAATGGGGGCCAATCCAGCCAGTTGCACCTGATACGGTCCCGTAGGATTCCAAAGAATCGAAACCTGATCTGAACCCTGTCCGGCCACAATGGTTCCGCCCGTAACCAGCCAGGTATAGGTATTATTGCCAATGGTATCAGAGGTGTAAACCACAGGGGTGGCAGGCACCTGCCCGCAGAAAAAGGTTGGGCCAAGAATGGTATCCTGGTTGAATACGGCCGGCAACGCCACTTCCACCACCGTGCGGAAAATCGGGCTCCAGGAGCCATTCACGTCCTTGTACCGTACGTTGAAAGTGTGGCCGCCGGTGGTGAGACTCAATACGTTCACCGCCCTGTTGGCGAGTTCAAGTTCTGAATCAAAATTGCCGTCTAAAGCCAGTAATGCAAATCCGTTCCCCTGCCCCGGGTCCGTATCCCAGAAATATTCTGCCTGCACCACCTTCATATCCCGGTTATAGGGAGTAATGGTGTCCCGCCTGACCATAGTTTTGAAGACAGGGCTCCAGTTTCCGTCCACATCTTTTACCCTTACGTTGAAGGAATGAGTGGCAATACTGGCGGGCATGCTGATTCCGTTCTGATAAACTTCTTCCAGCAAATCGTCGATATTTCCATCCACCGCCAGCAGGGTATTTCCATTCCCCTGCCCCGGATCTGTATCCCAGAAATATTCTGCCTGCACCAGTTTCATATCGCGGCTGAATGGCTCAATCGTATCCATGACCACCAGGGTACTGAATACGGGCCCCCAGTTTCCATCCACGTCTCGTACCCGCACGCTGAACAGGTGAGAGCCCACGGGCTGAGGAATGGTAATGGCCGTCTGATAGACCTGCTCAAGCACCTCATCGTAATTTCCGTCCAGGGCCAGCATGGGCGTGCCATTGCCCTGTCCGGGATCATTGCCCCAGAAATACTCTGCCTGCACCAGCTTCATATCGCGGTTACCTACGGTATTGGTGTCTTTTTGCACCATGGTTTTGAACACAGTACTCCAGTTCCCGTCAACGTCCTGCATGCGCACATTGAAACTGTGGGCGCCATACGAGGAGGGCATGCCAATTCCGTTTTGGTAGGCGTATTCCAGCAATTCATCAAAATTTCCATCCGAAGCAAGCAAGGGTATGGCATTTCCCTGACCCGGATCTGTATCCCAGAAGTATTCTGCCGCGGTGATGTTTACGTCCCGCAAAATGGGGAGGGGCTGAATGCTATCCATGAAGAAAACCGTGGTGAAAAGAGAGCTCCAGCTGCCGGCCACGTCTTTGATTCGCACATTGAAGGTGTGCGAGCCGTAGCTGAGGGCAGAAACTGGCACGGTGGCAATCAGGTTTTCAAGTAAATCGTCGATGTTGCCATCCTCGGCCAGCATGGCCGTGGCGTTGCCCTGACCAGGGTCTGAGTCAATAAAGTATTCTGCCTGAACCAGATGCATTTCGCGAACCACGGTTTCGATCGTATCGCGGAAAACCATGGTGGTGAAAATGGTGCTCCAGTTATTGTCAAAATCTTTTACCCGGCAGGAGAAGGAGTGAGCGCCATATCCGGCAGGCAGCAGAATGCCATTGGCAAATACATCTTCCAGCAATTCATCAAAATTGCCATCCAAAGCCAGCAGGATGGTACCATTGCCCACGCCAGGGTCTGTATCCCAGTAATATTCAGCCTGAATGAGGTTCAGATCGCGGTTAAAACTGGTCAAAGGGACCCTTTCGACCACGGTGGTGAAAGGCGAACTCCAGGTTCCTGTTTTGTCTTTTACCCGAACATTGAAGGAGTGGGGGCCACTGAGGACGGGCATGGAAATGCCGTTTTTATAGACATATTCCACCAATTCATCCAAATTTCCGTCCAGAGCGAGCAGGGGAATTCCATTGCCCTGACCCGGATCAGAATCCCACCAGTATTCAGCCTGAATGATGGCCATGTCACGGCCCACTGTGTCCACCGTGTCGCGTTCCATGACCGTGGTGAACACAGGACTCCAGTTATTGTCAAAATCTTTGATCCTTACGTTGAAGGTATGGGGGCCAAAGCCAAGGTTGAAAGGAATGCCATTTTCGAATAAAATTTCCAGCGCCTCGTCAAAATTGCCATCCAGGGCCAACATGGGGGTTCCTGAACCCTGTCCGGGATCCGTATCCCAGAAATATTCACCAATGGAAATCTGAACCTCGCGGGGAGAAGTTGTAGTGGAATCCTGACTGACCACGGTGGTAAAGAGCGGGCTCCAATTATTGTCGTAATCGCTGATCCGCAGGTTGAAGGTGTGGGGACCATAGCTGCCCGGCATGTTAATCCCATTTCCAATCACCTTTTCGACCACTTCGTCCAGGCCGCCGTCACTGGCAAAAATGGGAATGGCCGCGCCCTGTCCCGGGTCTGTATCCCAGAAATATTCAGCCTGAATAATGGCCCGCTGGATGCTTGAGGTGTCGCATATCTGGGTGGTAATTACCAGGGCATCTGAGGCCACACATCCGTTGAAGTCAGTAACGGTAACGGTGTAGGTGGTGCTGAATATGTTATAAGCCAGGGGATTGGCGATATTGACGTTGTTGAGGCCATTGGAGGGAGCCCAGTGGTATTGCACCCCGCCGCTGGCGTTGAGCTGGATGGTGTCCTCGACACATTTGACCGTGTCGGGGCCAGCATTGGCCAGGGGAAGTGGATTTACGGTCAGCACCATCTGGTCGCTGGCCTGACAGCCATTGGAACCAGTTACATTTACGGTGTAAATGGTGGTCACTGTGGGGCTGGCCACAGGATTGGCAATGTTGGGATTATTCAATCCTGTAGTGGGCGTCCAGTGGTAAGTGGTGCCGCCGCTGGCAAAAATCTGCCTGCCTGATCCAATACAAACGGATGTGTCAGGACCTGCGGACGCTAAAGGAAGGGAAAGGATGGTCACGGTTACTGAGTCTATGCCCGGACAGCCAATTGGATCGAGCCCAATCACATAGTATTTGGTGGTGAAAGGAGGCGAAGCCTTGGGATTGGAAATGGTGGTCGAATTCAGGCCCAGGGCGGGTGACCAGGTGTAGGAGGTGGCTCCCGTGGCGCTGAGTTGGGCAGAATCGTTTAAGCAAAGGTTAAGGTTGGCATTGGCGTTGACGGGCGGGGGAGGATTCACTCCAATGGTTACCGCATCTGTGGCCGCACAATTATTGGCATCCGTTCCAGTCAGGGTATAAACCGTAGTGACTGTGGGCGAAGCAAGTGGATTGGCAATAGAGGGATTGCTGAGATTGAAATTGGGAGTCCAGGCGTAGGAAATTGCTCCTGCACCATTGAGTAAAAGCGTATCCCCCTTACAAATTACCGTATCATTTCCCGCCGATACCAAAGGCAACGGATTGACCGTGATATACACTGAATCCTCATCCTCACATCCGTTCGAATCAGTTCCCGTTACGAAGTAATATCCCGAAGCGGACGGGCTTGCCACAGGATTGGCAATATTGGGATTGGTCAGTCCGGCCGAGGGCGTCCAAACATAGGAAATGGCCCCTGTGGCATTCAGTTGAAGATTATCCAGATAACAAATTACCCCACCTCCTGAAGTAGTAACGTTGGGTAATGGGTGAACGATGATATCCAATACCAGCGTATCACAAACCTGAGAAGGATTACAGCCTTCGACTGCAATAGAATAAGGCCCGGCCGGACCCCATAATACAGTGACCACTTCGCTGCCCTGTCCTGCCAGCAGGGTTCCGTTGGTAATGACCCAGTTGAAAGTATTGCCGCCTGCCGTATCCACGGTATAGGTCACCGCAGTGTTGGGCGTGGCGTTGCAGAATTCTTTGGTTCCCAAAATGGTATCGGCCTTGAAAACAGGCTCGCTGGTGCTCACCACGGTACTGAAAACCGGGCTCCAGGTCCCGGCCAGGTCTTTGACCCGCACACTGAACAAATTCGGCCCGGGAGGCAGATTGGAAATATTGACCGCGGCCACGGCATGCTCGACCATTTCATTGAAATTCCCATCCATCGAGGTCATGGGGGTACCATTGCCCTGTCCGGGGTCGGTATTCCAGAAAAATTCAGCCATGGCCAGGTTTACAGTGCGGACATTTGCTTCGAGGGTATCACGGACCACGGTGGTGGAAAACACCGTGCTCCAGTTATTATCTACGTCTTTGACCCTTACATTGAACAAATGCCCTCCAAACTGGGAGGTAAAGCTGATTCCTGCGTTGAGGAAATTTTCCAGAACTTCGTCAATATTGCCATCCAGCGCGAGGAGGGGAGAGCCGTTGCCTTGTCCGGGATCTGTATCCCAGAAATACTCGGCCTGCACCAGGCGCATGGTGGAAAGTTGAGACAATTGGGAAATGGTGTCACGGTAAACCAAAGTGGTAAAAACTCCGCTCCACTGACCATCCGCATCCTTCACCCGCACCCCAAAGGTGTGCGAGCCGTTGCCTGCGGGAAGAATGATCCCGTTTTTGAAAACGTCTTCCAGGGCTTCGTTGAAGTTGCCATCCAGTGCCAGCATGGCGGTGCCGTTTCCGGCCCCGGGATCCGTATCCCAGAAATATTCTGCCTGAAGCACGGCCATGGCACGGATTTGCGGGGTGGATTGGTTGGTGTCCTGTACCACAATGGTGGAAAAAAGCGGTCCCCAGTTGTTTTCCGTGTCCATGACCCGGACATTGAAGGAGTGGCCGCCAAAACCCAGAGGTGCAGGCGCACCCGCAGCCAGGACAATTTCGAGTACTTCATCCAGATTGCCATCCAGCGCCAGCATCATGGTGCCTGAACCCTGGCCGGGATCGGTATCCCAGAAGTATTCGGCCAGCATGAGTTGGGTGGAACGGGGATTCTGGCTGATGGTATCCAGATAAACGATGGAAGTAAAAACCGGACCCCAGGCTCCCGTGCTGTCCTGAATCCGGGCATTGAAAGTATGGGGACCCACCCCTGAAGGAAGTGAAATCCCGTTGGAACGCAATTCTTCCAACAACTCACCAAAACTGGCATCAGCGGGCGAAAACACAGTCCCCGACCCCTGTCCGGGGTCAGTATCCCAGAAATATTCGGCCGACAGCACTCCCATGGGTGAAATCTGGGCCTTACCTGCGGTCACCACAAGCAAAAACACCAGCAACCCGAGGCTGATGGAACGAAAAATTCCGGCTATGTTATGCCCAAATGCCATTATTCAAGATTACCGGTCGTAACCTGCGGCTTCAGCATTGATAGAGGAGGCCTGAACCACTGTGCGGGGAGTTTTGACCAGGAAAACCCGGGCTCCTCCTGTCAGGATAGGCCAGAAATTGTTGTAATTAAATGATCCACCAGCAACCCCGCGGTCATTGCGGCTGAGGTCATGGTCGGTGTAATCGGTCGAGGGATGGCCGGCATTGATGCATTCGGCAGCGGAGCAGACCCCGGTCACGTCGTCGGGGTTGATACCTACGGGCGCAGCCTGGTTACCTACGAAGGAAATGATGGTTCCGCTGACGTTGGTAAATCCGCTTTCCAGGCCATAAAAGGCGTTATAGTGGCATTCCACCAGAGAGTTTGCCTGGGCATTGGTGCAGTACAGCATGTACTCGGGATAGGTCCAGGATCCGTCGTTGCCGTTATAGCTGTCAAAGCACACATTATTATTGATATGCAGGCGGCAATTGGGGATCAGGGCCGCAGTAATTACAATTGCAGGGGCTGCGTTTGAGGTGCTTTGCTCGATGGAGTTATTGTCAAATGCATTGGTTCCACCACCCGTTTTAATAGCAGAAACCTGGAACATGCCCGTATTTCCGTTGCCTTTGATGTGGTTATTGGCAATGTGGAAATAGTTATTGGCATTGGCCCAGAAAATTCCCCCTGGATACGCAGAACCCACGTTGTCGGTCAGGCGGTTGCCCACCACATAAAGGGTGTCTTCAGATGCTGTGGTTGAGGCATTTACCGTGATATTTCCATTCAGAAGGTTGCCGGAAATGGTGGCCTCGCGAGTGGTGATTGATCCGCCCAGAAGCCAGTTGCCAGCCACTTCTGAGAAGTAATTGGTGCCGGTGAGGCTGATGCTGCCCGAATTCAGCTGGTTTCCAACGATGTTGAGGTAAATTCTGTTACCTGTAGTGTTGTTGGAAGTCGCGTTGATACTGCCAGACACATTCACCATGCCAATGATGCTCACCGTGTTGAGGGTAGAGGAAAAATTGGCCCCGTTCGGGTTGAGGGTGTAGGTTCCGTAAACCAGAAATGTACCATTGGAAGTCCAGGCCAGCAGAGAGAGCGGCTTGTCAATGGTTACGTTTTCCTGGTAGGGAACAGATCCGGATTTGTTTTTCACAAAAATCCGGTCGCCGGGTTGGGCCGCCGTTACAGCAGCCTGGATGGTCGCGAAGTTGGGCAGGACGCCGTTCTCCTCCACGATAATGTCGGCGGCCTGTGTTTCCACAAACAGGCTGGTGCCGAGTGCGATAAGCAAGAATAAAATAAACCGTTTCATAAGACGTAGATTAAAGTTTATTCAATTGAAAATCAGTTACATATAATAAAAGCCACTAAAGATTCCTCCCCGTTTGACGGGGTCGGAAGTTTAGGGGAAAAGTCGCCTGTTCACAGGCTTAAAGTCTGTTTAATAGCTTGGAAATCAAGCAGGGAAGGTCGTTACGGTGTGTATCTGAAAAATGAAAAGTGTGCCTTAAATTTTGTCTGGCAACTGAATCGTGCGTGGTCAAAAATAGACAAATTTGGGTTTTTCACCAACTGGTTTGTGGAAAATGAAATGAAAAATTTCGTTAAGAAATTGCGCCTGATTCAGGCCTTCGCATTCAGGAGAAAAACCACTCTTCAGAGGATTGAATCAATGCTGTCAATATATAAAAACCCTGAAAAGAGATTTCCTAAATCAGAAGAAATAGATAAATTGAACCAAATGATTAAGCTATGCCCGATTTCCCCAAATTATTGCTGATGTCCCTGGTTTTGGCCTCGGTTCTGGCGTGTGATATCACCAACCGCAAACCGCCCGTAGTGGTGGTGGATCCCACTGAACCTCACGATGGTATGGCGGGCGATTTCAAGGATTTTGAATTTCTGACCGGCAGTTGGGAAGAGGTGGACAAGGGGGATCAGGCCCCGGATCAAAAGTCAGTTTGGGTTTGGAAATCGCACACGGGCGAGGCAAAAAATGGCTGGTCTTACACTATTTCTGGTGGTGATACGATCAACCAGATAACCATGCAAATGAGGCCCGAGGGCGATAAAGTGGTGATGGATTGGGCGCCAAACAAGAATTTCTCCGAAATTACCCAGTATCAATTGGTTAAGTCGGGGAAATCAGGATTGGAATTTTCCGCTTCTGAGCCCGCATCTCCTGCAGGAATTAAATTCAGCCCCGTGAATGACCAGGAATTCAAGGTAATTTATCTGGATACGCGACAGGGTGAGCCTGTGGAAGAAGAGTTTTCTTACCGTCGCCAGATCACCCGGCCGCCTGCCCAAAGCCAAAGCATGAATAACGCTTCTGGTGGCTGATTTGACCATCCCGGCACCCAATTTGTGGAAGGGTTACTTCTTTAAATCCAAAAAGATTTTGTAATTTTCCGTTTATGAGAAATGCATTCAACTTACCCCCTGAAATCCGTAAAAGTGTTAAATATCTGATCGCCTTCGCCATTGTAACTGCCTTTTTTGCCTACAAAGGTCAGGCGCAATGTTGCGGCGCATCCTACGCAGGCAATGAATTTGGCACCCGCCTGGTCAGTTTTACTGATGCCTCCACTTTGGGCGGTAAGACCATTCCAGCGGCCAAAACCCAGTTTGGCTTTCTCAACGGACTGCATTACAAGCGTTACTGGTCTTATGCGGCCTTCAGGGTGGCCATGTCCTATACCAACTATGAACAGGAAAAAACTGCGGCTTGCGTGGATTGCAATCTGGAGGAGTCGGGCAAGGTCAAAGGAGGCTATTTGCGGGTAGGATATGAATTTATTGCGGTCATGAATCGCATTGAGCCCTACGCAGGCTTTGATCTGGTTGGCCGCATTGGCAGCTACAAGGGAGTAGAAGAGGGCACGGGTTCGCTGACTGAAACCCACTACCTGACGGATACCCGCAGTAGTTGGGGTTTTGGCCCTTCTGCCTTTTTGGGCGTGCGTTTCTTTTTCCTTCCCGGCGTTTCCATTGGAGCTGAAACTTCGCTGGATGCCCTTTACACCCAGACCCGTTTCACCCGCATTCAGGAATTGCCCACCACTGAGGTTACCCGTGGGCTTGATTCTGGATTTAATCTCTATTACAATCCCATCAGCAATCTCAGTCTGAACGTAATGTTCTGATCCTAACGGATTAACGTTACCGTTCCCGCCAGTTCAATCTCCGTTCCGTCGTAGCCTTCGCCGCGGGTCACGTAGGTGTACACCTCTTCCTGGCAATCTTTGCCTTTGAATTTTCCATCCCAACCTTCGTACATGT
The DNA here is from genome assembly GCA_020635905.1 of Bacteroidia bacterium. Classification (GTDB taxonomy): domain Bacteria; phylum Bacteroidota; class Bacteroidia; order J057; family JADKCL01; genus JACJYV01. Next base: position 936,998 of record JACJYV010000001.1, on the reverse strand, counting down.
CGTAGCTCTCGTAGATCAATTCGCCCCATCGGTCGTAAATTTGCACCGAGAAATTCGCCACAAAATGCCCGTAAATGTAGAACCTGTCGTTGGTGCCGTCGCCATTTGGAGAGAAGGCACTGGGAGCATATAAGGTCGGCCCGACCGGCACACAAGCTTCGTTCGAAAGGCTGAAAGAGAGATTTCCGGCCAGTTCGTGGGCCCGGACCCGGTAACAGTAAATGGGTTGGTCCAGATCCGTGATTTTGTCGTGGTACTCCGTTTTGCTGCCGGGCACCTGGTCCACATATTGCCACTGCTGGGTAAGGTCGTTGAAAACCTCGATTTCATAGAAATCGACGTCATTTGCCCATTCAGAATAGGGATTCCAATGCAAAAAGGGCGAAGTAGCCACCAATTCCACTTCCAGCAATATGGAGCGCCCGTGGTTGCCATATGGACTCACATCCCCGCAACTGTCGATAAAGTAAAGCTGGTAATAATAGCTCCGTTCATTCACTGAAACATCCGTATCGAGGTAGGTGAGTACGCTGGGGGGAAAGGTGCCAATCTGGTTCCAGTTGGTGCCATTGAGAGACTTTTCGAGGAAAAGTATCATGGGATTGGGCACGGGAGCGGGCTTCCAGTTGACCCGCACGGAATTATTATTTTCCACCGTGGCATTCACCACTTCCAGCGGCAGCTGGTTGGGTTCATAAATGGGGGTTGCACAGGAGGTATCGCTCCAGGCAGTTTCATTGAAACCCCCGTTTTCCCTGGCTCTGACCCGGTAGCAGTAGCTTTCGTAGCAGACAATGTTGGTATCCACAAAGGTGGTGACGTTGCCCGGCACGGAGCCCAGAAAGAGGGTGTTCGCCTGTGAATAGCTTTGTACCCGATAAACATCGTACTCCAACACCCCGTTGCTCCAGCCCACATACGCGCTCCAGTTCAGGACGGAGCTATTTAGCGCACCCTGAGCCTCCAGATTGATGGTGCAATGTTTCGGCGAATTGGCCAGGGAGGATCTGATGCCACAAATATCGACCACCTGCAGCTTGTAACAATAGGACAAATCGAGGGTATTCAGAGGTTGATCTGTATAAGTGGTGTCGGTCCAGTTAAAGAAACTGTCTATGGCAATCCAGACCCCTGAATTCACAAAGGATTCGCGGTAAAGCACATAGTGCGAGAAATCAGGTTCAGTGTAAGCCCGCCAGGAAATGCTGTCAGACGTATTGTCGAGCACTGTTGCCATGAGGATTGGAGGCACGTCAGGGGGAATGAGGTCATAGACCTCGACCACTTGTTTGGCCACGGTATCTGTACAGCCCAGGGCATTGGTGGCGATCAGTGTCACGGTGTAAGTACCCGGCACGGTGTAGTTATGGGTAGGATTTTGCAGGACAGAAGTTCCCCCGTCGCCAAAATCCCATTGCCAGGTCAGGGTTGTATCTGAATAGGTGGCATCAAAGAAGGTGGTCAGCAGAGGCGGGCAACCCACAGTATTGGTGGAAGAAAAATCAGCTTCCAGCGAATCCACAAAGATATAATCTGGCTTAAAGAGTGTGTCTGAGCAACCATATACGTCAAAAATGATCAAAGTGACTCCATACCTGCCTCGGTGGGTGTAGGTATGAGAAACAGGATTTCCAGTGGTATCTGATCCGTCTCCAAAATCCCAGAACCAGGCTATGATGTTGGTGGAATCTGCGGTGAAAAGCACGGGAAAGGGAATACAGCCCAGGGAATCGTTGGCCGTAAAATTGGCCGTGGGAAGTACGGGCGAAACGAAATTGAAGGCTGCAGAGTCTGTGCAACCATGATTGTCCGTCACGACCAGGGTGATCAGGTACGGGCCAGGCACGGGGTAGGCATGAGACGGATTTTGATTGGTGGAAGTGGTTCCGTCGCCAAAATCCCAGTTCCAGGCCACCAGGCTGTTGGGCGAGGTAGAGGAATCCGTCAACTGGATGGTGAAAGGGCGACAATTGAGGGTATCTGAGATGAAGAATCCTGCCGATGGAGGAGTAAAAACCTCGATCAGATTGGCTTTTACCACGGTATCCTGGCAGCCCAATGAATCCTGAATAATGAGCGTAACAGTATAAATTCCAGGATTGGCGTAACTGTGCGTCACGGGATTTCCCGTTCCTTGATTGCCGTCCCCAAAATCCCAGCTCCAGGCCACAATGGGGTAGCTGGAAGTGGAGGCATCCGTGAAAGTTACCGCCAGGGGAGGACATCCGCTGGTCACATCCGGGTTGAAATCTGCAGTGGGGGGATCAATGACAATGTAATTGGGTTTGCTGAGCGTATCGCGACACCCCAGGGTGTCGGTCACAATCAGGGTCACGGTCCAGGTGCCGCTGCCCGTGTAGGTGTGGGAAACAGGATTTCCCGTACCCGTATTTCCATCCCCAAAGTCCCAGTCCCACTGGGCAATGGCTCCACCTGTGCCGGCGGTAAAGGTGACTGGGAAGGGCGGACAGCCCAGCGAGTCACTTGCGACGAAAGTCGCCACGGGCGGGCCAGGCGAAAACAGGTTAAAGGTAGCGGTATCCTGGCAGCCGTTGGCGTCGGTCACGATCAGGGAAATGAGGTAATTTCCCACCACAGGAAATGCATGCACAGGGTTCTGCAGGGTGGAAGTATTCCCGTCTCCAAAATTCCAGGCCCAGTTTGTGATGGCCACAGTCGCAGTTGAGGTATCGGCAAATTCCACCGTAAACGGATCACAATTCAGGGTGTCCAGGATAATAAATCCGGCTGAAGGGGGCGTAAAAACCTCAATCAGGTTGTTTTTCACCACCGTATCGCGACATCCTTCGTTGTCCTGCACGATCAGGGTCACGGTATAAATTCCCGGATTCTGGTAGGTATGGTTTGTTGGATTGCCTGTACCCGTATTACCATCCCCAAAATCCCAGTCCCAGGAAACGATCGGGTAAGTGGAGGTGGATGCGTCCGTGAAAGTGACTGCCAAAGGGGGACAGCCAGAAGTGGTATTTGGGTTAAAATCCGCCACAGGCGGAGCGATGATCACCTTATTGGGTTGCACCAGGGTGTCGCGACACCCGAGGGTGTCCTCCACAATCAGACTGATGGTGTAAACGCCCGGACTGCCGTAAATGGTCGAAACTGGGTTGCCAGTGCCATTCTGGCCGTTGCCAAAATCCCAGATCCATTGGATGATGCCCATGCCCGAATCAGCCGTGAAAACCACAGGATGCGGCGGGCAACCTGCGGTATCATCGGCCACGAAGTTGGCCGTGGGGCCGGGAGCAGCGACCAGAGAAAGAGAAGTGGTATCCGTACAGCCAAAGCTGTCTGTGGCAATCAAAGTCACCAGATAGGTGCCTGGATTGGGGTAATTATGAAGGGGATTCTGCAAAATTGAGGTATTTCCGTCTCCAAAATCCCAATCCCAGGCAGAAATGGGGGAGGAGCCAGTCGAAGAATCGCTGAACTGAACCGAAAAAGGGGCGCAGCCAATGGTCGCAGGCACTCCAAAATTCGCCACTGGCGGCACCACCATATTTACTTCGGCAGGTTTGGTAATCGAATCTATACACCCCAGGGAATTCACCACGGTCAGGGTCACGGTGTAATTTCCGGGTGCCCCGTAATAATGGGAGGGATTTTGCAGGGTAGAGGTATTTCCGTCCCCAAAATCCCAAAACCAACTGGTTATAGGTCGGGTGGAAATGGTCAGATCAGAGAAATAAACGGTATCCAGACCGCAGATCAGATTGGTATTCACCGCAAAATCCACCAAAGGAATGGTATCCACCACAATAGAATCAGGCGAAACCACAGTAAAAGTGCATCCCAATCCATCATCCAGAATCACAATGGGGTGAAAATTGCCCGTTTGGGTGTAGGTGTGCAGCACGGAATCTGCAGTGGTAATGCCTACGGTCCCATCCCCAAAGTCCCAGGTGTAGGTGGCTGTATTGGTGGCTGTGGCATGAAAATCGACGGTCAGGGGCGTACATCCCGAGTCAGGAGCAAAGACAAAATTGCCATTCGGCCCCTGAATATTCACCAGTCCGGGCACAAACAGAGTATCTGTACAGCCCTGGTCGTTGGTGACAATCAATGACACATCAAATGAGCCTGCAGTGGCATACACGTGCCCCGGATTTTGCAGGGTGGAAGTGGCTCCATCCCCAAAAGTCCAGTTCCAGGTCACAATATCAAACCAGGAAGAATCCGTAAAGCTGACCAGCAGGGGAGGGCATGAGGCATTGGTGGGATTGGCGCCAAAATCAGCTACAATGGGGGTCACAATCAGACCCGCCGAATCGGTCAGGGTCGAGTCGCAACCATTCACATCCGTGACGGTCAGGGAGATGGTGTAACTGCCGTTCAGGTTGTAGGTGTGGTTTGGATTGGTGGCTGTACTGGTGTTTCCATCCCCAAAATCCCACAAATAACTCAATCCCACCCCGGTCGAGAGGTTGGTGAAATTGATGGTTACGCCCGCACAGGCCAGGGTGTCGCTCAGGCTGAATAATGCCACAGGCTCGGTCACCAGAATGTAATTGGTTCGGGTAAAAGTGTGCACGCATCCGTCCAGGTCCGTCACGGTCAGACTGACCGTGAAATTGCCCGTGGCAGTGTAATTATGCGACGGATTTTGCTGGTTGGAAGTGCCTCCATCCCCAAAATCCCAGGCCCAACTGACCACGGGGGCTCCAAAAATGGTGGAATCAGTAAAATTGACCAGCAAAGGCCGGCATCCCCCCAAAGTATCTGCCCCAAAATTAACATCTGGCCCGATTACCTGCACAAAATTACTGGCCGTAAAGGCATCTGTACAGCCATTTGCGTCCGTCACGGTCAGGGTCACGGTGTAAAGCCCGGGATTATTATAGGTATGGGAGGGATTTTGGGCAGTTGAAGTGTTTCCATCGCCAAAATTCCACAGATAGGTCAGGGCCAGCCCGGTCGAACTGTCGGTAAAATTTACGGTCAAAGGCCCGCAGCCAAACACAGGCGAAGCCGTGAACGCCGCGTCTGGGATGGAAATATTGACCTGGGCTGTCTGGTCATCCATACAACCCGTCACTGTGTCTGTGACCGTTAGTGTGACCGTAAACGAACCCGTGGTGTTGTAGGTATGGATGGGATTTTGCGCAGTTGACGTATTGCCGTCCCCAAAATCCCAAAACCAGGTGTCTGGCAGGATGGATTGATCTGTGAAAAATACAGTATGCGGCACCGCACAACCCACGGCAGGATTGAGGTTGAAAAGGGCCAATGGAGGCGAAATACAGATATAATTGACAATGGTGGTGTCGTCAATGCAGCCATTATTGGAAACGGTAAGAGTCACGGTGAAACAGCCCGTATCCTGATATGCATAGGCCGGATTTTGGGCGTTGGAAGTCCCGCCGTCCCCAAATTGCCAGAACCAGGTGGTGGCGTTGGTGGAAAGATCCGTAAACTGAATGGGTTCGTTGACGCAGGCCGTAAGTGGAGTGGCAGTGAAAGAGGCAAAAGGCACATCCCCCACATTGATATAATTGGTGCGAACCAGGGTATCTGTACAGCCCTGGGCGTTGGTAATAATCAGCGTGACCGTGTAAGAACCTATAGCCAGGTAGGTATTGCTTGGATTCTGTGCATTGGAGGTATTTCCGTCCCCAAAATCCCACTGCCAGCTCACAATGGGAGAAGGAGAGGTACTAAGGTCGTTAAAAGTCACGTTCAGGGGAATGCAACCCGTGGGAGGCAGCCCGTTGAAATTGGCCACAGGCTCGACAATAGATATGTTGTTGAAAACGAAGGTGTTGGTGCAGCCGTTGGCTGAGGTTACGGTGAGGGTGACGGGAAAATTGCCCGGCGTAAGGTAGGTATGCGAGGGATTTTGAGCCGTGGAGGTGCTGCCGTCGCCAAAGTCCCAGGCCCAGGAAGTCGCTCCTGTGGACTGATCGGTAAAATTGACGGTAAAGGGAACCTCGCAACTGCTGGCTGTATCCTGGGTGAAAAGGGCAGTGGGAGCCGGATCAACCACAATAAAATTGGGTTGCACCAGGGTGTCGCCGCAGCCGCCGCCTGTGGCAGCCAGGGTTACGGTATAGGTGCCCGCGGTTGCGTAGGTGTGAGAGGGATTTTGGGCATTGGATGTACCGCCATCGCCAAAATCCCAGGCCCAGTTGGTAACCCCGCCCGTGGAAAGGTCGGTGAAAGTGGCCGCCTGCCCTTCGCAGGTATTGGTTGTCCCGCTAAAACTTGCCACGATTGGGTTGATATTCACATAATTGCTGATCACCAAAGTGTCGGCACAACCGTTCACATCCGTGGTGATCAGGGTCACGGTGAAACTGCCCGTGGCATTATAGGTATGGGTTGGATTTTGCGCCGTGCTGGTATTTCCATCCCCAAAATCCCACTGATAACTTAAAGGAGCGGCCCCGCCAGAGGAATTATTATTGAAATTCACATTCAAAGGCGGGTTGCAGGCAGCCAAAGGTGCAGCATTGAAACTGGCCACAGGCGGGGTGGAAACATTGACATAATTGGGAATAACAAAGGTATGGGAGCACCCATTCACATCCGTGACCACCAGGGTCACGTTGAATGAGCCCGGGTTCACGTAGGTGTGGCTGGGATTCTGGGCGGTGGAAGTATTTCCGTCGCCAAAGTCCCAGAGCCAGCTGTTGATGGCGCCATCGCCTGGAGTGGACAGGTCCTGAAAGCTGACCGTATGGGGCGCACAGCCATTTACGGGAGAGGTAGCGGTAAAATTGGAGGTAGGATTATTGAAAACCGTCACGTAGGCCACTTTGGTTTCCACATCATTCGTACCGCCATCTGAAACGGTCAGGGTGACGGTATAGGTGCCGGGCGTAACGTAAACGGCAGCGGGATTTTGCAGGGTGGAGGTGTTTCCGTTGCCAAAATTCCAGTTCCAGGTAGTGACGGGACCGGTCGAAAGATCGGTAAAACTGACTACCAGAGGGCTACAGCCAGACTGGGGGGAACCGGAAAATTGGGAGGTAACCTGGGCCTGCAGGAGTTGCGGAACAAAAATTAACCCAACCCAAAAAGGAAAAAGGCGAAGCAGCAGTCTTTGACACATGAATTGAAACTACGAAAAGTGAATAATTCTTCAAATTGGGGGATTATTATGCCAGCGTAATATTTTGTGAAGTATTGGCCTCATTTTTCGGCGATTTTGTGAATAAATAATTGGAAAAATGCTTGATCGTTAGTTGAAAGCGTCACGTCCAGAAAAGGAATATGCATTTTCAGGGGATGTTGGAGGGTGCAGTGAAGTTAGTTTCAGCAGAATCATTATCCAAATTTGAATTCGCCCGGAAATGTTGATAAGTTAGAGAGTGTAAGAGGGACAATCAGATTGTTGGGCTAAGTGTAAATTTTTATGAGTCGCACGGATAAATTTATCTCATTCTTTCGAAATTATCTTCCTTCGCCTTTTACGCTGGCCGTGTTGCTGACCTTTGTTTCTTTTCTGCTGGCCCTGATTTTTACGGATTCTGCACCAGGTTCAGATCAGCCCCATGCCCTTCAATTGCTCGGCCATTGGCAGGATGGATTTTGGAAATTGCTCACTTTTGCCATGCAAATGATGCTCATGCTGGTGCTGGGGCATGTTTTGGCTCTTACCCGGCCGGTTGCCGCCCTGGTCAATGCGGGACTGAAATTTTGCCATAATACAGCTTCTGCTGCGCTGGTGGTAACCCTGCTCACCATGTTGCTGGCCTTTTTCAACTGGGGCCTTGGCCTCATTTTCGGGGCAATTTTTGCCCGCAAAGTGGGCGAATACGCCTCTGCAAGGCAAATTCCCCTCAATTATCCCCTGATTGGGGCTGCAGGCTATGTGGGTTTGATGGTTTGGCATGGAGGCCTTTCAGGGAGCGCACCCCTCAAAATCAACGATCCAGGACACCAGTTTGAGGCCATTTCAGGAGTGGTTTCCATGGATGAAAGTGTGGGCAGTACCATGAATCTGGTGGTTTCCCTGCTCTTATTATTGATTTTGCCTGCGGCAATGTTTCTGCTGGGTAGAAAATCACCCGGAAAATTGATTCAGCTGGATGAGTATCAAGGCGATTCACTGGTTTTCCGGGCGGAAACGCCCGCTGAGAAGCTGGACGGTTCCCGCATTTTGTCTCTCTTACTGGGTGGGATTTTTTTGCTGGCCTGCATTTACCTTGCGCTGATCAAACCCGATAAAATCAGCCTTTCCTTTCTCAACCCTGATTTCATCAATCTGCTGCTTTTTGGGCTTTGCCTGCTTTTGCACGACCATTTTCATGCCTTTATCAAGGCTACTGAGTCCGCAATTGTGGGCAGTACGGGCATCATGATCCAGTTTCCCTTGTATGCGGGTATCATGGGCATTTTGGCTGGCTCGGGCCTGATTGACCTGGTTTCTGATTTTTTTGTGCAGATTTCGACCCCTGAAACCTTTCCTGTTCTGACCTTTCTGAGCGCAGGCGTGGTCAATTTCTTCGTGCCAAGCGGTGGCGGACAGTGGGCTGTTCAGGGGGGAATTGTGCTCGAAGCGGCCAAAGAACTGGGGGTTCCTTTTGGCAAGGCGGTCATGGCCCTGGCCTACGGCGACCAACTCACCAATATGATGCAGCCTTTCTGGGCGTTGCCCCTTTTGGGCATTACCGGGCTGAAAGCCCGTGATATATTGCCCTATTGTTTGTTTCTCATGCTTTTAGGAGGGATTATTTTTACCTTTGGTTTGATCCTCTTTTGATCAATTGATTTACCTGAAATGAAAAAAGCAATCCGGGTATTCGCGGGTGGAATAATGATTTTTATGGCCTTCCTGGTTGGCTTTGGATTCTTTGTGGCAGGAATTGAAGCCGTGACCGATGATTTTCAGGCCTGGGATTGTGTGGATTGCGAGGAACTTTCGGCGGGTTATGTGGTGGGTCAGTTGCTCACTTTTGGCCTGGCCGGGCTCATTTGCTGGGCTTTGATCAAATTTGGCTGGAAATTTATCAAAAAGGGAATGGCGTCTGAGGTTGAAGCAGATACCCAGCAATTTCAGGAAGAAGAACAGCATTTCTAACCCCCAAAGAGGTGAATAAAGCTCTGAAAAAGATCGTTTATGCCCTGGTCAGCGTTGTTTTTACCGGCTTTGGGTTGATGGCTTTCACCGTTTTCATCATTGGAATCCTGTCTGTTTTGTCCAAATCGTTGAAGACGGCCCGGGTAGAAGGGCATTTCGACTGGGTGAAACTGGTGGGCGGATTCGGGCAGTATATTTTCCTTTTGCTGGCCGCGCTGGTCCTTTTGTTTTTTGGGGTCAGGTATTTCAAAAAGGCCTTTCCCAAACCCTCAGATCCGCAAATGAGCGGCAAAGACAGCTTTTAATCAGTTTCGAAATTCAATGAATTCCGCGGGCACCTCCTTAGTCAGCCAGACCCCGTTTTCTGAAACATAAAATGGATAACCTGCGCGGTGCATGGCGCCCGCCCGCACGGTGAGAATCAGGGCATTTCCCCTGCGATTGCCCACATTGACCGCCGTTTCCCGGTCTTTGGAAAGGTGCACGTCGTGCCTGCTCATGGCTTTCAGGCCATTCTCTTTGATCGATGCGACAAATTTGGGCACAGTGCCATGAAAGAGGAACTCAGGAGGCTCGACCGCTTCGTAACCGAGGTTTACCTCAACAGAATGGCCCTGGCTGGCCCGGATCATGGTGCCGTCTTCGCTGAAAGCGAAGCGTTTTTTGTCGTTGGTGGCTACCACGTGTTCGAGCATTTCGCGGGTGATTTTTGGGCCGCTGGCCGACATCTTTTTGAGCAACGTATCAACGCTGGTCCAACCAGAAGGGTCAAGTTCCAGCCCGATTTTGGCCGGATCATGGCGCAGCACGAGGGAAAGGAATTTGCTGATCCGTTTGGTTTGTTCGGGATTCAGCGGGTTTGGGTTAGTGTTCATGCCGCGAAAGTAGTGCTTTGGGATATTCTGGCCAATGGCACCTGTTTGAATGGAAAAATACGATTGGCGAGTGGTCAGAAAGAGGATTTGGGTTGAATTTGCAATTATTTCGGGGCTTCAATTTCTGCCGGGTCAAAAAAGCCATCCTGGTTCAGGTCCTGATAGGTAACAGAATCGCTGCCCGGACGCTGGTATTCGACCAGTATTTCCGCCCAGCCATCCTCGTTGCGGTCCAGATATTTGGCTCTGATCTTGCCCTGACGGTTGTAAAAGATGGTTTTTTCGGGAATGTAATTATTGTTTTCGTCATAACTCGTTTGCAAGGGGTCACCCTGTAGATTATAGGTTTTGACTTCGTCAAAAACCAGGTCGTCGTCGAAATCGCAAAAATCAGCAATGATGGCCCCATTTTCCCTGACCTTTTCAGAAAGGCAAATCCCGCGCCTGATGTATTCCACTTTGGGATGGTTTTCGTAGCCATCCAGGCGATTTTGCACAGTGCTAAAGTAAATGATCAGAACCAGATTGACCGCGACACTGATCCCCAGCAGGATCCAGGAAATACTTTTCATAAAAGGATTTTTAGCCTGGGATTAATTTACGGAAGTAAAATGAATTGGGAAAAGTGCATTTTGATGCACTTTTGGGTGCAAATAGCAATGATTTATGGCGATTAGAGACAAAAAGTGCATTCCAATGCACTAAATAGTTAAAAATTTCAGATGAAAATGGTTTTTTATATGCGATTTGTAGGTATTTGATTTCGTGTTTAGTTAAATTTTATAAGAAAATTCTAAGAGTCAGCTGGGTGATTTTTCAGCCAGATAACCCACAAAACTGCCAGCAAGCATGCTCCCTGGATTCAAAATTAAGTTAAGATTGGAATGATAACTACCCCCTCCTGACCGTAAATTTGCTCCTCAGTTCTACTTCTGCTTTCACTCCCAGATAGATAAACACAATGCCCGCCATCTGCACCAAATGGAATATTCCGTTGTGGTCAAATTCCCAGATCAGAGTAAAAGAAAGCGCTTTACTGGCCTGAATTCCCGCAGCCAGAATTGAAACCCCAATCCCTGCCACAATCCAGATTGCCCCCGGCCAACCGCGGGTTTTGCGCATGTAAAAGTAGGCTCCCAGGGCAAAAAACATGGCCAGAGCTTCATAAGCCACGAAAATGAGGAAAGTTTTGGGAAAAAGGAGGGTGATGGAATAAAAGGCCAGACCCAGGGTAAGCATGCCTGGGAGAAACCATTTATTGAGGGCATAGTGATTCAGATCATACACCACTCCCACCACAAACATGCTGATGGACAAGCCCAAAGACAGGTTCAGAGGCTGCCAGAGCAGCCATTTGGTGGCATCCTGCCAGACAAACCCATGCGCGAAAAAACCAATTCCTGCAGCAATTCCCATCAGGCCGATGGCCGCGGCCCACACACTGCACTTGCGCATGTCTGTGCGCCTGCCGAGGACCACCAGGAGAAAAGAAAGGGTGAGTCCTATGACCGAAAGAATCAGGTCGGTGATGGCAGTGGTCTGCTCTGAGGGGATATCGATAAATTGCATGCTCAAAAATAGAGAAAGTATGGCAAAAAAAAGCCCCAACCTGGAAGGAAGGGGCCTTTCTTGAATTTATTTCATTCGCTTAGCGAATGATGCTCATGCTGCGCTCGATGAACTCAGTCAGGGAAGGGCCGGTCAGCAGGTTTTGCGAAAGCAAACCCAGATCCAGCAACTGGCGGGCCAGCTTTTCTTTCGCATCAGGGGTCTTGCGCTCTGCAACTTTTACAATCAGCGGGTGGCTGGTGTTGATCACCAGGTTGAGCATTTCAGGGAAATTAGCATTGGGATTGCCTGAAGTCACAGACATTTCACGCATCCTGCGCATAAACTCAGGGCGGGTAATCACGATCGGCAATTCATCCTCTCCCAGAGGCGCGGCTTGCACCATCATGCGACGCTCCAGAGCCAGCTGGTCGAATACCTCCTTCACAGCTTTGCTTTGCTCCTCGCTCAGAATGTCAACCTGTTCTTCCTCCTTGGCCACCAGCTTGTCGATGGACTCAGAATCCACCCTTTTCCAGGTTTCGTTGGACTGGTCCTGTTCCATTTTTCCAATGAAATGGCTGTCCAGCACCCCATTCAGGTGAAGTACGTCGTAACCCTTCTTTTTGGCAGAGGCTATGTAGGTATTCTGGCTTTCGAGTTCAGATGCGTATAAAATCACCAGTTTCCCGTCTTTGTCTGTCTGCAAATCTTTGATTGCATCACGGTATTCGGCCAGGGTAAAGTATTTGCCTTCCGTGTTTTTCACCAGACAAAATTCTAAGGCTTGTTCAGCGAATTTTTCGTCGCTCAGCATGCCATACTTTACGAAAGTGTCCACATCGCCCCATTTTTCAATGAACTTATTGCGGTCGTCACGGAAAAGCTCCTTCAGCTTATCTCCAACCTTTTTGGTGATGTAGTTGCTGATTTTCCGCACATTGGAATCCGTCTGCAGGTAGCTGCGGGAAACGTTGAGCGGAATATCTGGCGAATCAATCACACCCTGAAGCAGCATCAGGTACTCAGGCACGATGTTTTCCACGGAATCCGTGATGAAAACCTGGCGGGAATACAGCTGGATGCGGTCTTTTTTGAGGGCTTCGAGTTCGTTCTGGACCTTGGGGAAATAAAGAATCCCAGTCAGTTCAAAAGGATAATCCACGTTCAGATGGATCCAGAACAGCGGGTCCGGAGCAAAGGGATACAATTTTTTGAAAAATTCCAGGTAATCCTTGTCTTCCAGATTGGTGGGCGTTTTGCGCCAGATAGGATCCGTGGTATTGATAATCTCGCCTTCGAATTCGATTTCGACGGGGAGGAATTTACAGTATTTATTGAGGATGGTTTTCAGGCGGGCGCTTTCGAGGAATTCCAGGCTGTCTTCTGCCACATGGAGGGTGATTTCAGTGCCGCGGTCGCTGCGGTCAGTTGATTCGAGGGTGAAGCTGGTGCTTCCATCGCAGGTCCAGCGGGCGCCTTCGGCGCCTTCCTGATAAGAAAGGGTGTTGATCTCAACCGTAGAAGAGACCATGAAGGCTGAGTAAAAGCCCAGTCCAAACTGTCCAATGATCTCTTTGGCATCCTTTACATCCTTGAATTTCTCCACAAATTCCTCTGCACCTGAAAAGGCCACCTGATTGATATATTTCTTGATTTCCTCGCCCGTCATCCCGAGTCCACGGTCACGGATGGTGATAGTTTTGGCGTCTTTACTGACGGATACCACGATCTTCAGGTCGCCTAATTCGCCGCCAAACTGGCCGGTACGGGAAAGGTAACTGATTTTTTGGGTGGCATCCACTGCATTGGAAACGAGCTCCCGCAGGAATATCTCATGATCGCTGTACAGCGATTTTTTGATGATGGGGAAAATGTTCTCTGTATGAACGGAAATGTTCCCGGTTTCTATGGTGGGCTGCTTTTCTTTCGTCTTTGCCATTTTTATCCTATTTTTAGTGTACGATTTTTAATTTCTCACCCACTTTGCATTTATTGTGCCAATTCCAAAAACTGTCAACATGTCAGTTCAGAAGGAAGTGATTCACGTGAGGGAAGAAAAAAATGTTGAAAAAGTTTAGTAATTACTAAACAAATGAATAAATTTGAAGTAGAAATCCTTGAAGTGGTTCAGGGTCGAATTTCCTTTTTCAAACTAAAAAGAAATGGGAAATGCGACTTTGATGACTTTTGCGAAGATATCAGGAAAGATGGAAATCTTTCCTGCCAGGTAAAAAGAGCATTTTCCATCATGAACAAAGTAGCCAATATGGTTCAGGTTCCGTAAAGCCAGTACAGAAAACTGAATTCTGGTACAGCCCCTATTCTTTGTTTGAGGTAAAAACCAAAAATCTGCGGATTTACCTGTTGGAAGAGCCTGTTACAGGCAAAATTGTGGTAATAGCAGGTAAAAAATCTGAGCAATCCGGGGATATAAAGCGTTTGGTCAGAATATCAAAAGAATATTCAAATTTTAGAAAGGGTTAAAATTATGATAACCAGAGAAGAATTACTTTCCAGTGAGGAGCATTGGGTTTTTGAAATTCAGAACCAGATTTTCAATCTGGTGAAGGATTACATGGAAAAAGAAGGCATCAATCAGACTCAGCTGGCCGAGCGTTTGGGGGTATCCAAAGGGTATGTATCTCAGGTTTTGAACGGAGATTTTGACCACAGGATTTCTAAATTGGTAAGCCTGGTTCTGGCCACTGGAAACGTTCCCAAGCTGAATTTTAAACCTTTGGATGAGGTGTTGCAAAAGGATTACCTGAAACGCAACAGAATCATTGATTTGTATGCCAAAGTTATGCGGGAAAAGCCCAGAGAGGATGGATTTGGCGCTTCTGTAATCAGGAAAATGAGTCTGGATCCATTTGCGACCAGGGCTTCAGGTTCTGAAAATTATTCAGATCTGGTGGCTTCAACCAGAAAAACTGTTGCCTGATCATGTCAGCGGCTAAAAAATCCTCCTTCTCTTTCCAATTGAAGGACATCAAGGTGCTCAATTTTCAATTGAAAGACCCCATTTTGTATGAAATTCAGAAGCTGGAAGATGAAAAAATGATTCTGACCCATAAGGTTTCCTCTGGGTTTTCTGTTGAGGAAAAGGCCTTTGTGGTATTTCTGGAACTGGCTTATAAATACCAATTGGAGGACGAATCGGTCAGGTTAATGGATTTCATTGGGGCATTTGGCTTTGAAATCCCGGAACTGGACGACCTTAAGGATGAAACTGACCTGCCTGAACAGGTGCGTATAGCCCTTTGTTCCATCTCTTATTCCACTTCGCGGGGCATTATTTTTGAAAAAGTCCGGGGTTCCTCGTTGGAAGAATTTCCCATTCCCGTTATTGATCCTGCAAAACTCCTGAAATAAAAAACCTGCCCCGTTACCAGGGCAGGTTTTTATTTTGGGATTGGGTTGTCTTACATCATTCCGCCCATGCCGCCCATTCCGGGAGCGCCACCGCCCATAGGAGCCTTTTCTTCTTCGGGCTCGTCGGTGATCACACACTCGGTGGTGAGGAGCAGACCAGCAATGGAAGCTGCATTTTCCAGCGCACTGCGGGTTACTTTGGTGGGGTCAATGATACCCGTGCTGAACAGGTTTTCATATACCTCGGTGCGGGCGTTGAAACCAAAGTCGCCTTTGCCTTCGCGTACTTTCTGTACCACCACACCAGGCTCCATGCCAGCATTGGATACGATCTGACGGAGGGGTTCTTCCAGGGCACGACGTACGATGGATACACCAACACCTACGTCACCTTTGAGCAGGTCGTCATGGATGCCACCGCGACCTTTGGAGATGGAATCCAGGGTGCGGATCAGGGCCACGCCACCGCCAGGAACGATACCTTCTTCAACCGCTGCGCGGGTTGCATGCAGAGCGTCGTCAACCCGGGCTTTCTTCTCCTTCATTTCCACTTCAGTGGCTGCGCCAATGTACAGAACAGCCACACCGCCAGCCAGTTTGGCCAGACGCTCCTGAAGTTTTTCCTTGTCGTAATCAGAAGTGGTGTTTTCAACCTGGGCTTTGATCTGATTTACACGGAGTTTGATGTCCTCGTCAGAGCCAGCGCCATCCACAATCACGGTATTGTCTTTGTCAATGGTGATTTTGGCTGCACGACCCAGCATTTGCAGAGAAGCATTTTCCAGTTTGTAGCCACGCTCTTCAGAGATAACTGTTCCACCCGTCAGGATGGCGATATCTTCCAGCATAGCTTTGCGGCGATCGCCAAAGCCAGGAGCTTTTACCGCAGCAATGCGGAGAGAACCGCGGATTTTGTTTACCACCAGGGTAGCCAGCGCTTCTCCGTCAACGTCTTCAGCGATGATCAGCAGGGGAGCGCCGGTCTGAACCACCTGCTCCAGCACGGGCAGCAGGTCTTTCATTTGGGAAACTTTTTTGTCGTAGATCAGGATAAAGGGCTGCTCCATTTCCACGATCATTTTGTCGGAATTGGTGACAAAATAGGGGGAGAGGTAGCCACGGTCGAATTGCATACCTTCAACCACTTCGAGGGTGGTATCCAGACCTTTGTTTTCTTCAACGGTGATCACACCATCTTTGCCCACTTTGTCCATGGCCTGGGAGATCAGTTTGCCAATTTCTTCGTCGTTATTGGCAGAAATGGTTCCAACCTGAGCAATTTCGTCGGAGCCGGAAACAGGCTTGGACATTTTCTTCAATTCAGCAACCACCACTTTAACGGCCTCTTCGATGCCTCTTTTGAGTTCCATCGGGTTGGCACCTGCGGTTACGTTGCGCAAACCTTCACGTACGATGGCCTGAGCCAGCACGGTAGCGGTGGTGGTACCATCACCAGCAATGTCATTGGTTTTGGAAGCAACTTCCTTCACCATTTGGGCGCCCATGTTTTCGATGGGATCTTTCAGCTCGATTTCACGGGCAACGGTAACCCCGTCTTTGGTAACGGTGGGAGCACCGAATTTTTTGTCGATTACCACATTGCGGCCTTTGGGGCCCAGGGTAACCTTTACTGCGTTTGCCAGAGCGTCAACACCGGTCTTAAGTTTGTGACGCGCTTCTGCGTCGAAATTGATTAATTTAGCCATGTTTTTCTTGCGAATTTTAATGTCTCAAAATAATGTTCAAAGCTTAAAGGACGGCGAGAATATCGGATTCACGCATGATAAGAACTTCTTTGCCTTCGATAGCGATTTCCGTTCCGGCATATTTACCGTAAAGAACGGTCTCACCAACTTTGACAGAGGTAGGCTCGTCTTTTTTACCGGGGCCTACGGCCAGTACTACGCCACGCTGGGGCTTTTCTTTGGCAGTGTCGGGGATAATGATTCCTGAGGCAGTTTTCTCTTCTGCTGCGGCAGGTTCGATGATCACCCGATCTGCTAAAGGACGAATTGATAAGCTCATAAACGTATTATTTTATAGTTGACAATCATTTTAAACATTCGCGCAATGGCGAAAAGTATGCCACACCCGCAGTGAAGGTGACAAGATTGCGGATTTTGTAAAATTGGCAGAAAGGCTGACTTTTTCTCTGTTAATTTGGCAGAGAGCGAAAGAAGCGTGGCAGATGTTTCAGGCTTTCTATCAGGCACAGAGTGAGTATTTTGAGTCACGGGAAGGAAGCAAAGAACTTGTTTTCTGATTATTGTTGGTTGATGTAAGCAAAGAACCCAAAGCGAGACCTGAAGGAGTAGGATCATTTGTTTTAAACACAAAAATGAGGAAATTGAATCCAGACAATCAGCAACTTTATTGATCCAGCATGAAAACTCTGATTACTTTTTTGTTTGGAAAAACCCTGGCCAAAATCCTTGGCGGCGGGTTATTTTTATTCATGGTTTATCTGTTGGGAAAAGTCAATCCCCGGGAAGAAGAACCTAAAGTGAAGAAGTTGTAAGTTTTAAGTTCAGATTTACTTGATAGTCAGGTTAAAGCGACATTTAAAACTAACTAAACATAGAGTTGAAAAATGCGTAACTTTAATAAAAGAGTAACAATGGATATCCAGGCAGCAAAAATAGAATTGGCCAAACTGATATTAAGTCTCGAAAGCCCAGGCCTGATTCAAAAGATTAAAGATCTGGTAACCTCAGAATCAAGCGCTTTCAATGAATCCTTAACCGAACATGAAAAACTTGAAATCGAACTTGGATTAAAACAGCTCAATAACGGCCAAAGAATTGCATTTGATGATTTTCTGGAGCGGGTTTCCTGATGGCACACAGAGTTTACTTATCTCCTCTTGCCCAATTTAAGCTTGAGAGTATTCTCGAAACTATCGAACGAAAATGGGGCAAAAAATCTAAACAAAAATTCCTCTACCAACTTTCCCAAGCTACTGAAAGAATCTCCAATTATCCTGAACTCTGGGCCGAACTGAAGGAATATCCCGGAATTCGAAAGTGTGTGATTACGAAACAAACTTCCTATTTCTATCGGATTTTGAATGAAAATATTGAAATCATAACCGTTATCGACAATCGCCAGAATCCGGCAAAAACCTGGAAAGAAATAACCAACAAATTTACCTGACCCAAGGCCATAAGCAAGGACGTTGAATTGAGTTTTGATTGTCGTCGCAGCCTATTTCAGGGCAGTTAATTCATGACGCGGCTCAAAGCTTGTAGCTTGCAGCTCAATAAAACCTATTCAAAAGTAGCATAAGCCTGGTCGCATTCGACCATGGCAACCAGAAATTCAAGCACGCACCAGAATTTTTCTTCCACGCGTTTGTTGGGCGAGTCTATGCAATCCACATACACATAATTGACGTCACGGGAATATTCACCCAGGCTTTTGTATTTCAGCTCGCGGGCCAGGCACTCTTCTGTGCCAATGATGTCGTTGCGCTGGGCAAAGGAAGGGCGTCCGTTGCGCATGCCCTCTTCCCATTTAATAAAATCGTTGGTGTATTTGAGGGCAGATTCGGCCAGATCCACACGGTGGGCGGGAGCCAGGGTCACCCAACTGGAGCCTCGCTTGAGCACGCCGCGCATTTTGTTGAGGTACAGTTTGCGGTGAATGTCCAGTTTATTTACCTCTGTTGCCGAGGGAAATATACTCAAAACGAGATTGCAGCCGTGCTGGAATTCTTTGGCATTTTTGACTTCAAGGTGGGTCAGAAAACACCAGATTTCGCGGGGTGTTTCGGGCTGTTGAGCGTAATTACCCAGAAAAAACAATTGAATTACCCCAAGTAAAAGCAATTTTCTCATTCCGTAAAAGCCTGAACATGTTTAACCTGCATTAAGTTAGCAAATTTCAGGCCAACGGCCAAGCTCAGGAATCCACTGACTTTTTTGGCTGTCAGATCTGAACCACAATGCCCACCGTGGGCTGCACGTGGCCGGTGTTGTTGGGCACGACCCTGTACTGGTAGGAGCCAGGGTTTTGGGGATCGGGAATTGGTTTTCCTTCAGAGTCGCGCACCGGGTCAAAAAACGGAGGCAAATCCTGGGAGAAATTATACAGATTCTGCACGTCAATGTAGCAATTGAGGCTCCATTTTTTGAAATAAAACTTCTTGTCGATCCTGAGGTCAAGTGCATGGAAATCAGCCGTACGCAGGGTATTGATCTGGCTGTAATCCAAAATTCCCACCCGGTTGATGTCCCAGACTGCAATCTGTGCAGATTGCTGCAGATTGAAGGGAGTATAGGGAAATCCACCCAGGTGACGCCATTTGGCCCCGATTTCCCAGTTTCCTTTGAATTTTTTGCCCATGGTCACCACCAGAATGTGCTTATTATTCCACTGGGAAGGAGTGTATTTGCCATCGCCATTGGTGAATTCACTGTTGACCAGGGTCAGGGCTACGGTGCCAAAAAATCCTTTCCAGAGGCGCTGCTGGGCCATAAATTCAAGTGACCAGGCGCGACCACGGGCCGTGGAAGCAGCTGGCTCATTGCCAACGATGCCAAAATTCATTCCCTGATTCGCAAAAGCAATGCTGTTATTGGTGAGCAGGGGATAATTGCTGTAATCCTTGAACGAACCTTCCACCATGATCTTGCCTGTGGGGCTGTACTGGTATTCAAAGCCGCCAATCACGTTGGCATTGCGAATGTACTTCAGATAAGCTTGATTGGCCAGATTCCCTGATCCGTCCTGGTAGCCCATGAGGGTGTAGGAGGGAAGCTGGTAGTAAAGTCCTGAACTGAAATTGAAGTAAAGTTTGGGAATAAACTGCCAGGAGAAGGCGAAGCGGGGTGAAAACTGCTTCAGCGGGTTATTCATCAGGTTGGAATAGGAATTTCCGTCGAAGCGAACCCCCAGAGACAGAGATATTTTGTCGTCCACAAACTTGCGGCTGGCCTGGGTAAAAAATCCGTATTTGTGCAACCCAACCAAGCCCGCCACATTGGTGGAATAGGTTCCCAGCGTGTCATTGAACACCTGAAAGGCGTTTGTTCTGAACTGGGCATATTCGTAATTCAGGCCGTAATTGATCTTGAATCCACCTTTGATCAGGCGGTGCTCGGCCCGCATTTTATTTTCTGATTCGTGCGAAAGGTAGTCAAATACCAGGTTGGCCGGATCTGACTCGTCGTTGTTCATGTACTTGAACTGCTTGTGGCGCAGGAAGTTGCGGCTTACCACAAAGGTCCAGTAGCCATTATCGGCAAAGTGGCGGTAACGTGCACCCACCGTATAATTGGTCTGTTTGATGATGTCCAGATTGTCCAGATAATAGCGCTGTTCGTCCGTGGAATCAGCTTCCAGATTGAGCACGAAATTATCATAGGCCCCGATTCCCAGCACGGTCAACTCATTGCGGGAGTCGATCTTTGTATCCACTTTGAACTGGTAATCGTCGTAGGTGGGGAGGTAGGGTAAGCCAATGCCTTTGAAGAGGAATTGCAGGTAGGAGTGGCGTCCTGAGACCATGAAAGTGGTCTTTTTGCCAATGGGACCCTCCAGGGTCATGCCAATATCGCTGGAACCCACGGTTCCCGTAAAGCCAAGGCGGTCGGCACGGCCGCGCCTTTGTTTGATTTCCACCACGGAGCTCAGCGCATTATAGCGGTTGGCCGGAAATGCCCCACTGTACAGGTCAGCTGACTGGATGGCATCCACATTTACCATCCCGACTGCACCGCCCGACGAACCCAGGGTGACGAAGTGGCTGATATGGGGAACCTCAATTCCGTCCAGATAAAAGCGGTTTTCACTGGGATTTCCACCTCTTACAGACATATCGTTACGGAAAGTGGAGCCTGTGCCAACCCCGGGCAGGGTTTGCAAAACCCGTGAAATATCGCGGTTTCCGCCCGGATTCCTTTGAATTTCATTCCGCCCGAGCGAACGGATCGAGACCGGACTTTCTTCTGTTTTACTAAATGGATCCGCCTTAATTTCCACATCACCCAGCTGAACTTCAGCCATTTCCAGACTGAAAGCGATCACTCCCGGACGGATGCGGGTGACCTGAACTTCAAAATCGGTCAGGGGTTTATAACCTTCCAGATTGGCAGTTACGTTATAAAATCCGGGTTTGATCTCAATGGAAAAATTGCCCGCAGAATCGCTCAAAGCACCAAATTCGGTGCCATCCACGGTGATTTTTACAAAAGGAAGCGGCTGATTGGTATAGGCATCGAAAACCTGACCCGTGATTAATCCTGTCTGGGAAAAAGCCAGGGAAAAACTCAGCAGAAGTGCAAAAACGATGATGAAGGATCTCATTTATGAATTGGTTTCTAAATGAATTTCGGGCAAAAGTAGGTCAAAAATTTTAAGTTTTAATGACATAAGTCACCTTTTTGGATCACTGTCTTTCAGCTTGCACAAATTAACCCGCTCCAGGCCCCTTTGTTTGTTGATTTTTGCCAATTTTAGCCTGCATTTTAATTTATCATCTATATTGCCGTTAAGTAGGGGGTAAAGCCTCAGAATCAGAGTTCGATCGTTCATGTTTTCATTCCAGAACCAGCGTTTTTTTCGGGTCCTTATCTACGGATTGGCATTGCTGATCACGGCAGGCTCGCTCTGGTATTCCAATTCCCTGGTATCGCGACTGGCTGTTGAGGAGGAAATGGACGTGCAATTGTACGCTGAATCCATGGAGTTTATCGGCTCGGTCAATGAGGAATGCGACGTTCCCGACAATTGCGAAACCAACTTTGTGTTCAATAAAATTACCCGGGCCAACGACCTGATTCCCACGCTGTTGGTCACGGAGGATGGCACGATTACAGGCTCGGCCAACCTCGGCATTCCCCCCGGGCTTCCTCCTGAAGACAGCCTTGCGCGGGTGAAGGCTTATCTGGAAGAATTGAAAAGCAGCGGGGCCCATAAACCCATTGAAATTGAGTTTTACGGCACAACCAACTACGTTTATTACGATGAATCCACCCTGTTGAAAAGGCTGCGCCTTTTCCCCTACCTCCAGTTGGTGCTGATTTCCATTTTCATCATCATTATTTTCGCAGGATTTTTTGTGGCCAAGAAAAATGAGCAAAACCGTGTCTGGGTGGGATTGGCGAAGGAAACGGCCCATCAATTGGGTACTCCTGTAAGCAGTCTCATGGCCTGGATCGAATTGCTCAAACTGAAGCTGGGAGAAAATCCTGAAGATGCGGAAATGGTGGCCGAACTGGGAAAGGATGTGGAACGCCTGCAGATCATCACGGAAAGGTTTTCCAAAATTGGTTCTGTACCCGAATTGACCGACATTCCCCTCAGTCGCATCCTCAACGAATCTGCCGACTACATGCGCAAGCGCAAGTCGCGGTTGGTGACCATTGAGGTGGAAAATACCTGCCGCGAGACTGAAACTGTGCCCGTCAATCTGCCACTTTTTCAATGGGTGCTGGAAAATCTGGTCAAAAATGCCCTGGATGCGATCGACCGCGAGAAGGGGCGCATTCGCCTGATCGCCTCAGCTTCGCTGAAGGAGGTGTACATTGACGTGGAGGACAACGGCAAAGGCATGCCCAAATCCATGCACAACCAGGTTTTTAAACCCGGATTTACCACGAAAAAGCGCGGTTGGGGCCTGGGACTTTCCCTCACCAAGCGCATTGTCGAGAATTACCACCAGGGTCGCATTTTTGTAAAACACTCTGAACCCGGCAAGGGAACGACTTTCAGGGTGGTGTTGCCCAAGCAAAAGAAATTAGCCCAGGAGGGTTAAGAAAGGATGAATTAATTGCCTTTCTGCAAGAAACGGGTTGTAATTGCCCGCGGGTGATCCCTATATTTGCGTGCCGGGTCGGATCCGAAAATTTTGCAACATGATATCCCAATGAAAAGATTTTTCCTTTTCTCTGTGCTCCTTTTTGCCTTCTTTCTGGTTCGTGCGGGTCACCTCATTGAATACCGTGAAGTGGCCTGTCACACCAAAGTCAAGCTGGAAGACCTTTGGAAAAAGCGTAAAATTCCCCAGTCGATCGCACCTGTAAAATGCGAAGTAAAGGTCTATGACATCACCTATTCCACCACCTACGTGGACGGCCGCACCATCAAGGCCACGGGGCTTTACTACGTTCCCCAGGATTATCAGGGGGAAATTTCCATGATGGCCTACCATCACGGAACCCGCATGAAAAAGGGCCGCGACAAAGACATGGGCGGCGAAGAAGCCATCTGTGTGGGCTTTGCTACGGACGGTTTTGCCGTGGTGCAGCCCGATTATATGGGTTTGGGTTTGGGGGAGGAAATGCATCTTTACCTTCACCTGGAAACGGAGGCTTTGGCCAGCCTCGACCTGATGCGTGCAGTGCGCGAACTCAACGAAAAGCTGGGCATTTCCCTGAAAGACAAGGATCTGTACATTACGGGTTATTCCCAGGGCGGCCATGCGGCCATGGCCCTGCACAAGGTGATCCAGGAGCGTTACAGCGATGAATTTCACGTGGTGGCCTCCGCCCCCATGTCGGGCCCATACGACCTGACCGGGGTTCAGGGCGAGGTCATGTTCAAGCCTTACTCGCATCCCGGCTACCTTCCTTTTTTGATATTTTCCTATAATGAGGCTTACCATTACTACGACGATCCTTCAGTTTTCTTTGCCGAACCCTTTGATACCCTGCTGTTTCCATTTTATGACGGAACCCACCACATGGGCGAGGTGAACCGGGTTATGCCCGAAATTCCCAACCACATTATCCGTCCTGAAGTGGTGGAGGCTTATCAGAATAATCCTGACTTTCCCTTTCGCAAATCCCTGCGTGAAAACAGCGTATTTGACTGGAAACCAGAGGCTCCCGTGCTGATGTGCTACTGCAAAGGCGACGAGCAGGTCAACTGGCAGAATGCCAAAGTGGCCAAAAAGCAAATGAAAGCCAATGGTGCCAAAAGTGTGCGCAAACTGCATGTGGCGCGGAAATTTGGTCATGGACAATGCGCTTTATTTGCGGTTTTGCATACCAAAATGTTTTTTGATTCCATTCGGCTGCATGGCAAACAGAACGGCACTTTGGGGCCAGTTTCCCAGCGATTTTTGCTCAGATTGGGCAAATGGGCGGTGAAAAAGGAGAAATAATGCAACCATTCAGGTGAATTGGGTATCTTAAAGGGGATTTTCTTCAATAGATTTTTCATGAAAAACATCTTCACATTCCTTGCCGCGGCGTTGATCCTCACTTCCCTTTTTTCCTGCCATCAACGGGCGTTGAACGAACTGGAATCCAACCGCGAAAAGTGGGATGCGCTTAACGATTCTGATTACAGCTTTGATCTGGATATTTCCTGTTTTTGCGCCCATTCTGGTTATACCCCTGCCACGGTGGTGGTGCAGGCTGACACGGTGGCAGCTATCCTTGACATCAATACGGGGCAGGATTTGCTTGTTCCCTCAGATTCCAGCCTGGTTTTTGACGTTTACGGGGAATATTTTCCCACCATTGACGGCCTTTTTGACGAAATTGATAACGCGGTACGAGGCAATGCTGACAAGGTGAAAGTCACCTATGACGAAGATCAGGGCTATCCCATGGAGATTTCCATTGACTGGATGAAATTTGCGGTGGACGATGAATCAGCTTACACCGTGCTGGCAGTGCGGCTCTGATCAGGGGCAACCTGAAAGGGATTCATTGGTTGTAAAAATCGCCCCCAACTCTGAATCAATCATGTCGCCAAAAATGCAATCTGCGCAGTTTTCCAGGGTGAATTCATTTGGATTTTCGCCCAGGCTGGTGAATTTCCCCTCAATATTCACGGTTTCACCGTGAATGGTAACCAATTCGATCTCGTAGCGGAAAATGCCTGTTTTTACCTTGCCATTTACCTGTCCATCCCAGAATGCATCCTCGTCATTGGTGTATATTTTACTTGCTCCAGAGTAAACGGTTAGCTTTTTGGAGACAATCCCGGTGCCAAACACGCCAAAAATGTCATTATCCGTGTCAAAATTGGGGGTAAAAACATTGGGAATGAAGATTTTGACCGAATCCTGGTTATAGCCTGAGGTCAGAATGGTCATGGTGCCTTCGCAGGACCGGGATTCAATTTTTTGCTTTTTGCAACTGAAGAGGGTAAGTCCAATCAGCAAAAATAAAATGGGAAAAAGGCGATTCTGTTTCATATCCATTCATATTTATCCCTGAAAAAAGTCAATACAGGAAGTTTGTAACCTGCGCTCAGCAGACCATATCCCAGTAGATTCCTTCTTTCAGAAAGGTGATGAAATCCATTTTGGCAGGCGGGTCACCCGCAGATTTGACAAAAAACCGTCCCTTTTGCACATCCCAGCCCAGGGTAATTGTGCTGTGTTTGATCAGGCAATACAACTCATAAGCCCGGCTGAGTTTGAGCAGTTCCGTTTGCAACTGGCTCAGATTCTGGAATTTGCCATGCCCTTCCCCAATCATGTTTTCAATGATTTTTTGGTCGTGGGCGGGAATGGCAGCTTTATTTCCTTCAATGATGTTTTTGGGAGTCAGTTCTGACTCCATATTGCGGGCCAGATAGCTGATCTGGCCGAGAGCGCGGCGGTTGGAAGCCCCTTCCTCGCTGTATTCCAGGCCGAGGATTTTGTCATTTTTCATGCCCAATCCAAAAGGAATCAGGTGAATTGACACCCTGGTATCCGTGCCAAACTGCGGAATTTCCACATCCAGATAAAAGATGGATTCGCTTTCACGTCCTTCGTTTTTGTAGTCGGGAATGAAGGAAGCGGCCCCGAATCCTTCGGGCAGGAGGCTGGAAACAGGCTTGTCAGCAGAGATTTTGTGGGTCCAGGAGCAGTTCCAGCGTTCGCGGGCCAGCAGGGCGTACTCGCCTTTGGCATTTTTAAAGGCGGCAGCCGTGCTGCTGCACTCACAACCGCAGGTTGGCCAGCCGCCCTCCACATGCACATATCCGTTTTTGGCGTCGTCGATGAAGTGACCGTAATCAGATTTGCCCTGGGCATCAAATTCTTCCTCGCTTTCCACCTCATTTTTGCAGGGTTCAATCATTTTCCAAAGCCGCTGGCTCAGGGTTTGGGCCCTGGAATTGATGCCTGTAAAGGTTAGGAAAATGAAAATGGGGAGGCTGAAAAACAAGGGTTTACGTTTCATGCTAAGTGGTTTTGTAGGATAAATGAATATACGAATCTTCTATATTTTAATCAATTTCCGGGTGAAGATTCCCTCCCTGGTGGTTACCTGAAGGAGGTAAATTCCCTTTGGAATCTGACTAAGGGAAAGGTGCATTTCCCTGCTCTGAGCTTTCCAGACGGCGATTTCACGGCCCTGAAGGTCCTTCAGGGTCAAATTTTGACTCTGTCGGGGCAGGCGCACAGTCACCAGATTTTGAGCAGGATTGGGAAAAATTTGAAAATCCTGATTCTCCTTTACCTCCAAAAATCCCGTGCTGGAGACGGTGAGGGTATCCCGGGCCGTGTCGCTGAGGCAGCCACGGTAGGCCACCAATTGTACGATATAGGTGCCATCTGTGGTGTAGGTATGCACGGGAGAGGCGCTTGAAGAGGTATTTCCATCCCCAAAATCCCAATGCCAGGTCTTGGCGTGGGCAGATGTATTGGAAAAGGTGATTTCCAGGGGATTGCTTTGCACCTGGGTAAAGGCAGCGGCTACGGCTGCAGTGTCCATAAACCAGTTGTCAAGGCTATCCAGCACCACTTTGCGGGCATTTTCCTGCAAAATGGCCGCATCCGTGCTGTTCAGCCCGGCTGGGATATAAGCCCCGACGGGGCTTTTGGCAAACATGCTGGCGTAGAATACGCAAGCCACCAGGTAGCTGCCCGCCAGACTGGGGTGAGATTCGTCGGCCTGGTAGAGTTCGATGCCGGGATTCTGATCGCGGGTCAGTTTCCAGGCCGCGCCTGCGGGAGCCACTTCGCCGTATTTTTGCCCCATATACAGGTAAGATGTGCGCAGACGGGCTTGCATACCCGCGTAGGTGCAGAGGGGGGCGTAGTTTGCGCAATTGGCCTGATCGCCATTTTTGCGGCCCCAGGTCATGTAAAACAGGGAGGTGGTGCAGGAATCATTGGCCTGGATTTTTTTGTGCAGAGAATCTGCATAAGGGTACACGTCAGAGGCCACCTGATTGGGCGGAAAGCTGGGCAACTGGCTTTGCTCCTGGAGGACCACATAATCCCAGGGACGGGAATTGATTTTGGTCAGGGAAGTGGCATTGGTACTGTGGCCCTGCAGGGTGTAACCCCCGGGAGCGTTGCTGTCGTGATCGAGGGTGTCGCCTTTGGAAGTGGCAATGTCAGCCACCAGCTGAGGCAAATTATTGACGTAAGTGTAGCTGTTGCCCAGAAATAAGGCAGATTTGGAGGTCTGAGACCAGGAAAATTGGCAAAGGCAAAGCAGGAGGAGAAAAAGGGAATTGATTTTGAGCATATATTTTAGCTGCAAGCTTGAGGCAATTGCGTGTTTTTGGGGGCAATCCTTATTTTTTGCACCTGAACAGAACGAATGACTCAGGACACCCGACTCAAGACTCCTTAATCGTTGATACGTGGCCTTTTGACCGTGACTTCGCCCCGTTCCATGCGGCCAATCAGGCCTTTGAACCAGTAAAGGAACTCCAAAAGAGCCTGAATCAGGCTTTCCTGGGCGTATTTGGAGAGATCCTGGTCGCTGTGGTGGAGGCTGGTGGCGGCAATTACGTCTTTGATGCAAATGCTGAGGTGAAAGATGTGCAGGGGCATGTGCAATGCCTCTGAAAAGTCGTAGCGGCCCAGGGATTTGCTGTATTTGGGGCGCCCGGCCAGGTGCCAGATGGAGTCCCCCAGGCTCATGCTGTTGCCTCTTTTGTAATTATTAGGCAGGATGCGGGAATCTGTCTCGTTGATCTTTTTGAGGGCGGCTTCCATCATGGGGCGCAGTCCACGGAGGTTGTTTTTGATTTCCATGGGATTGCCACTTTCGGCCGCCAGGAGGATATTGAGCAATTCCCGTTTGTCGGTTTGGGGCAGGTAGCCGAGGTCGAAGAGCTCGAATACATCGCTGTAACGGGCCACCATACGGGCTTCGTCTTTGTTGGCGATGCGCGATTTGAGGTACTCAAACATCAGTTCCCGCTCTTTTCCTTTCACGAAAACCTTGATTTCGTCTTCAATGGCGTCGTTGACCCGGTCAAAATGGCCGGTATAAACACAAAAGGGAATCAACACGTTGTCGCGGTATTTGATCTCGTTGAGGCGGTTGATGCCGGCCCGCAGGGCTTTTTGGGTCTCCGTGCCCGGGGCCTGCCCCGGCTCCATGAGGCAGAGTGCGTCCAGGATGACGGCGTCGTAGAGACCGAGATTTTTTTGCAGGTGGTCAAAACCTTCAGTGTAATTGTCAAAACCAGTGATGCGAATTCCCTCGCCGCGGGCGGCAAGTTTGAAATCCATCATTTGGGCCTCCTGGTCGTCGATCAA
Organism: Bacteroidia bacterium; assembly: GCA_020635905.1. Lineage (GTDB taxonomy): Bacteria > Bacteroidota > Bacteroidia > J057 > JADKCL01 > JACJYV01. The sequence continues at coordinate 908,713 of JACJYV010000001.1, read as the reverse complement.
CAGAATGTGAGAAAAATTAGAATTAGCTGTCATGGGATGTTATTCAATAAATATGATTCAGGCCGGGCCTAAAATTACTCAATAACCAGTTAAACAACGAATGTTCACAGGATTTAATCAATTTTTCCTGGCAAAAGAATCTCAAAATTGATATTCCAGGGCGAATCCGGGGCCAGCTCTTCGACCGGCACCTGCTGGAAAATGCCTCCGTGTTTTTGTACAATTCGCTGAATAAAATTGCCCCCTATTCCCTCGTTGGCGCCCTCGCCCGCGGTTCGACCCCGCTGCACAAAATCCTCGAAGCCAAAGCCCTCAGTGAAAGGAAGCCCATCGTTGCGGTAAATCAGACTCACGTAGCCAGTGCCGTCGATTTTTTTCTCAAAAAACTCGAATCTGACCGTGTAGCTCACGTCGCGGGCATAAATGAAGCCGTGCTTCTCTGCATTTTTGATCAGGTTACTGACTACTTCGCGGATGCGGTTTTTGTCAATTTCGACCCAGAAATGCTCCTCCTGTTCAGGGCCAGGCAGATCGGCCAACTCGATTTTGTAGCGTTCGCCTGCGCCAAGTTCGGGGATGATTTCGTCGCGGAAAAAGGCGTAAAGATTGACCGTGGTTTTGTGCAAAGGCATTTGCCCCGCCTCAATGTCGGCAATGTTTTGCTCCAGGGAATCAATCAGGCCGTCAATGTTGCGTTTGAGGCGATCCATGACGGAACCCACTTTCTCGATATCGTCGGGATTTTCGCCTGGAAAAGGCTCCATGACGGGTTCATTGAGGCTGAAATTGGGGTCTGAGCGGTCTTTGTATTTGAGGAAATGCTGCATCACTTTCATGCCGCTGGAAATGCGTTCCAGGCGCTGCATCATGTTGTGCTTGAAAGTGGAAAGCAGGCGGTAATCGGCCTCTTCGATTTTCAGGCGGGCTTTCAGGAGCTCGGCTTCCCTCAACTTGGCTTCATAAAGATACTCCTTGCGGTCAGAAATGCGGCGATCCTGCTCTTCGAGGGTGGGAATGCGCACTTTGATGGCAAGAAAATCTTTGAGGGAGATGGTGGGATTGGCTACGCCGCGGCTGTATCCTTCAAATTGCTGACGCACAAAATTGGAACCCAGTTCAAAGATCAGGTACTCGATCAGCACTTTGGTGGGATCGGGAATGAGGGTAAATACGTGGCTGGCCACTGCAATGGGCTGGCCGGAATATTCAAAATAGGTGGGCTTGATTTTCGAGCCTACCCGGGCGGCCAGAATGGCTGATTCTTCCAGAATGACCACCCCTTTCTCGGGGAAGCGAAGCTTGGGCAACCGCTCAGGATTGAGCAGGTAATCCACCTCTGTATCAGCCAGTTCCTTGACCCCAACATAGGATATGGGGAATTCATCTTCCACGGGCTTGCACCAGGTCTGGGTGATCACTTCGCGCAGGGTAATGAGGTGTTCGCCAGCTTCTGAAAAATTGGCCAGCAATTCACCCACCACTTTCACATAACGAGAGGCTTCCAGGTTGAAATCATTTTCCACGATCTCTTCCAGCGTGGCCAGGTAGGATTCTCCTTTTTTGCCTTCAAAATCGTGGTAAACGGACAGAATGCGCTCCTCGTTGATCACAGTGAGCGAGTTGGTGACCCGGATGCCGTCGCTTTCCCCGTCTATAAACAACACTTTTCCTTTTTGAGATTCGGGTTTGGATTTGGAGAGGATGAGGATGGAAGCGCCAGAACCCGGAAATTGGTGAAATATGCCTTCTGGCAGGGAGATCACCGTCTCAATAAAGTCGGATTTGGTAAGGTATTCCCTCATTTTGCGGCGGTCTGCGCCCTCTTCATACATGAGTTTTTCGGGCACAGAAATGCAGGCGTAGCCTTTTTCTTTGAGGATATGCAATACCTTTTGCAGGGATATAATCTCAAGACGGGTGGAATGTCCCAGATTGAGGTGGTCGAGGTCGGGATGAAAATAAGCAAACTGGTGGGTGCTCATGGGCAGGTTGGAGAGCACCAGATCGGCCGTGTCAGCGGCCAGGGCGGGCGGTTCGCCCGGCAGTTTTACCCGAAACTGGTTGACATTATACACTCCGTTGGCGAGGAGCGACATGAAGCCCACTGCCGCGGCCATGGGGGAGGGAAACTGGCCCCGCAGCTGCAGATCGTCGGTTTTGGTTTCTTTTTCGGCGAGGTGATAAAGGTCGGTGAGGCAGCGACCTGTGGTCATCTCGGGGTCATAAATGAGGCCGCTGGCCCGGCCAGATATAAGGCGGGCCATGAGGCCCGTGACCGGGCCGGGGGGGAAGAGGGGCGACTCGGCCGCACCCGAGGGGCAAAGGGAAAAGAGGATGTAATCGAAGATGGGGCCGAAATATTCGGGGGGGCAATCTTCCAGGACGTCGCGGTAGCTTTCCTGGGCGATTTTTTCGAAAACCTTGAGCAGATTTTCTTCGGGAATGAGCTCAAAGCTCTTCACAATCTGGTTGAGCACCCGGCGGAAGTAGGGGGTGGAATTGAGCTTGCCCAGGGACCAGATGAAGCGTTTTTTGGTTTGGCCGGATTCGAGCAGCGAAGCTGCGGAGGGCATATCGGGCAGGACGATGCCTTTGTCGGCGAGGTCGTAGCGCAGGTTGGAGAGCCGCAGATACAGGATGAACAGGGGTATTTTGAGGTTGATGGGCTGGGAGGTGGGGTGGGGTTTGAGCATTTCGCTCAACACGATGGAAAGGGTCAGCAACTGACGCTCCCACACATCTTCCTGGCTGTAGGAAATCTGCTTGATCAGACCGTTGGGGGTGATTTTGAGGTTATTATTGGGTTTGTTGACCGTGGCGTAGATGTCGTTGAGGGCATGATCTGTCTCATAGACCCCGTCGTTGTCCTCCATGGCTTTGAGGCGGTCCATGATGGTGTACACCGTGAGTGGGCCCGGGTCCTGGTTGAGGAGGTGGTTTATGGCTTCCGTTAAATTCATCCTGAGACGGAATTAGTGAATTTTTTGGAAAAGGACAAATTGATTTGTGGGCAGGAAAGCCCGCTTTTGTTTCTGGTTTGAAGTTGCGCAAAGGATGTGGAGGGCCCTGGTCGGTGGGGGGATTTGTGGGTTGGCGCACGACCGAAACGCAGTGGAGCCCGGAGCAGCCTGACCGCCGGCACGGGGGATGCGCCCTACATATTTTTTTTCGGATGGCCTTGATAACAGGAGTTAGGCCGCATTCGCTTCCAATTACCTGGCTGGAATGAGCCTCCTTAAAGTCGTGGGATTATGGGGAACACTGTGGAAATGGCTTTATTTGGCTATTGAATTATTGAAGGGAATCTCTAAAAACTTCGAATCACTGCGTCATGGTAGCAAATTGTGCTTTCCTCACCTGCGTCCGCCTTGATTTTTATCGTTTTGAGGGAGGGATTGAAAATCTTGAGAACAAAAAATATTGAATAATGCGAATAAAATCGCCGAAATAGTCGTAACTTGTAGAAAAATTACGAGAAACGGTATGTTGGTAGAGTTTAGCGTGTCGAACTTCAGATCCATCTGTAAAAAACAGGTGTTAAGTCTTGTGCCTTCCAACCAGCAACTGGAATTCACTGAGAATATCAAAACGAGTGGAAATAATAAAGCCCTTAATGCTTTGGCACTTTATGGAGCCAACAGTAGTGGAAAGTCAAATTTGTTTAAAGGATTTGAGTTGATTGAAACCATGTTGAACTTATCAACTAAAACAAATTCCACTGCCAAATTGCCGTATGATCCTTTTCTGCTCATGGAAGGATTATCAGACCAGCCAACTGAAGTAGAGGTAATTTTCCTGCACAATGGGGTCAGGTACAGATATGGTTTCAGCTATAATGAAAGCCGAATAATTTCTGAATGGTTATTTAGAAAGAAAATTGGCAGGGAGGTCGAATTATTTCTGCGTGAAGGCGACATAATAGATGTTTCTTCAAGTTTTAAGGGGTCAAAAAAGCTGATTGACACCGCAATTGAAGCGACCAGAGATAATGCGCTTTTCCTTTCATTTTGCGACATGTTAAATATTCATGAAGCCAATGAAATTTTCAAATGGTTTAAAAATGTGATGGTTTTGGACGGGCTGAATACTTCTGATGAGGAATTTAAGACTGTAAAGTTATGGGAGGACGAATTTTACAGGGAGAAAATTGTTAGCTACTTAACTGCGCTGAATTTGGGATTTATGGATATCCTGGTTGAGAAAAAGGAGTTTGAATCATCAGACTTGTCTGAGGAGTTAGATGATAATTTGAGGAAAATAATCATTGAGAAATTGGTGGGTCAGGTTGGATTCAGGGTTCGGACAGTACACGAAAAATATGACAGGAATGGGAAACGAAATGGTCAAAGGGTAGCCTGGAACTTTGAAGAACACGAATCAGAGGGAACTCAAAAGGCATTTCATACCAGTGGTCCAATCCTGCGGGCCCTGCTAAATGGGGGGGTCATTTTGATAGATGAAATTGAAGCCAAGGTTCATCCAGAAATCACTTTGAATATCATCAGGCTTTTTCTTTCTGAAACTACCAATCCCTATAATGCCCAAATTATTTTTGCCACGCATGACACAAATATTTTGCATTACGCTAACCTCAGAAGGGATCAGATAAACTTTATTGAAAAAAACGGATATGAGGGATCAGAAGTCTATTCATTATCTGATTTTAGATATAAAAAGTCGAATTTGAAAGAACGGCATGATGTCGATAAAGAGAAAAGGTACCTGGAGGGAAGGTACGGTGCAATACCTATGATTGGGAAATCATTTAGAGAAACTATATCCCATTGGTATGGCAAGGAAGGGTAAACTCAATGCAAAAAATAAGCTCAGGGAACTAATTGAGCGACCTCCAAGATTTAGGGCCTATCGTACTTTTTACCTGGTTATTTGTGAAGATGAAAATACTGAACCCTATTATTTTGATCAATTTAAAAGAAAATTTCCTGAAAATACCCTGTTTCTCAAATCAATTGGAACGGGATTTGACCCCTTAGGTATAATCCATGAAGCGATAAAGCAAAGGAATCTGTTCGAAACTTTGTCTCAGAAAGAAATTGATTATATCTGGGCAGTTTTTGACAAGGACGATGCAGATTTGAATGAGGCAAGGATGCTTCGATTTGAAAAGGCTTTTAAACTTGCAGAGTCTGAGAAAATTAATATCGCCTTTAGCAACGAGTGCTTTGAATTATGGCTTTTTCTCCATTTGGCTGATGTAGATCACAGTCACCCGCTTTCCCGAAAAATAATTTATGATCTCCTGGAAAAAATTGTGATTGAGAATTACAAGGGAAATTTTGTCTACCACCACGGGGATTCTGAAATAGTTGATATAATTGCAAGGATGGGAAGTGAAACAAAGGCTATTGAAAGGGCCCAACTTTTAGCCACTTTTAGCATGGGCAAGTCCCGATTGGAAACAAATCCATCTACAAATGTATTCGAATTGATTCAAGAATTAAGGGACTGGATTTCATTCTATAATTGGGAGCCAGGTAATTGAAATAGGGTTCACGAAACGTAATATTAATACGGCCCAGCTGAAACTCAGTAAATTTCTTTTTTTACGTAACTTTACCTCATCATGAGAAAATTTTCCTTTCTGCTGCTCTTGTTGCCTCTGCTGTTTTCGGCCTGCAAAAACGGGGGAATTAATTTTTCGATTCCGTATTCGGCTTCGTTTACGGTGCCTTCCACTTTGGGGGTGAGTCTGCCCCTGTCCATCCCGATCCCTGAGCAGGCCACAAATTCTGAGCAGGAATTTGCCAGCAACGACACGAAGGCCAAATGGGTGAAGGATATTTCGCTGGAAAGCCTGAAAGGGACCATTGAAAATCCGGTGGGGGAGGATTTCAGTTTTCTGAAGTCGGTGCACATCTATATCAGTGCGGCGGACCTGCCTGAGGCTGAGCTGGCTTGGGCGGATGAGGTGCCTGCAAATGCGGGGAATACCCTCGATTTTGAGGTTTCAGGGGCGGATTTTTCGGATTATATCAAAAAAGATAAGTTTTCTCTGCGCACGGAATGTGTGATCGACGAGGGAATCTTTTTTGATGTGACGGTCGGGATTGATATGCTGTTTGATGTGACGGCTAATGCTCCTTTGTTTCAGTAAATGGTTTGTTCGAGTCCCTGGTAGGGGAATTCCATCAAAAGTACGGGAGATTTGGCCCGCGGGGCAGTTCTGATGCGCAGGACGGCTTCGTTGGTTTTGATCTGGCGATTGATCTGGACCAGCATCTGGTGGTCGAGCAGGCCGCGGGCAGGCAGGGGATGGCCGTTGAGATGGGAAAATTCCATGGAAAGAACGAACCCTGATGGCGCCAGGTAGGACCTGAGCCAGATGTTGAGTCCGCCGGGGAAGTCGGCAGATTCGAACAGGGAGGCCAGGGTGGTCTCAATTGCTTTTTTGACCAGCCCTTTGGGGGCAATGACAAAGGGGGCTTCGAAGAAATCCCAGGCAATCTGGGAGCCTGTGACCCCGATCATGGTTTGAGTTGAGTCGGAAAGATTGGCCATGAGTTCATCCAGGAGGAGGGATTCGACCCGTCCGGGGATGTCGTCGTAATCGGCAGCGAAGGAAAAGGCAAAGTCGGCGAGTTCGGTGAGTTGGATGGCGTGTTCTTCCAATTTTTGCAAACTGGGTTCGGGGCCTGCAGTTTCGTCCTGAAGCAGGGCTACCTGGCTCCTGAGCCGGGCGGCTGGTGAGCGCATGGAATGCGCCATGCCAATGAGAAGGTTTTCCAGTTGGGCGATTCTTTGCAGCAGGAGGTAGTTTTCACGGCTGGGAGGAATGTTTTGGGGAATGCCAATGAAATCTGTGCCGTCAAGCGGACCGGTCCAGCCGGGTATGGGTGAGTCTGGTAAATAAGTTGCCATAATCGAAGTCGTTGTGGAAGTGAAGGTAAGGATTTATTTTTGGAGGGGGAAGGACGGGTTTGGAATTTTCTGACGGATTCAGGTGGATGGTGGTTTTTGGTGGGAAATTTTAACCACATGCCAAGGGAACTTCCATGGAGGAGGACACAGAGATATACAGAAATCATAGATGATCAGTATCTTTGGGTGTTTTGATAGAGATTGCGCTTCATGGGATGTGTTCAACACAAAGGGCTCAAAGGTTCGCGAAGGACACAAAGTATTTTTGATGAATTCTTTCTCTTCTGGAGGAAAGAAATACGCAGGGAACATGCAGAGGGCACTCCCATGAAGGAGCCTGTTGTTGTAATCAGGCGGTTATTTGTTGTGAAAAATATGCTCAGGGATTTGCTAATGATGGGTGTTGGATTTTAGAAAATTGAAAAATTAATTATGACATTTTCAGCAGTCAGGAGACAGCGCCTGTTTCTTTTAATTTTTGGATGGCGGCGGGGGAAAGTTGGAAGAATTCTTCGAGGATGGCCCGGGTGTGTTGTCCGGGGGTAGGGGCGGATTCTGGTACTTTGGGAGGCCGGGAGGGAACTCCCAGGCCCAGGGGGAAGGGGGTGAGCGAAAGATCCCCAAAATGGGGATCGGTGACTTTTTCTGTCAGCCCAAGGGCTGCCAGCTGTGGATCCAGCAGGGCCTCCTGCAGGTTATTGACTTTGCTGAAGCAGCAATCCACACCTTGCAACAGGGTTTCCCAGTAGCTCAGGTCATGGGCTGCAAACAGGGTTTGCAGCTGGCTTTTGAGCGAGGCAGGATCCACCTGCAAGGTTTTCATCCAGTCAGGCCGTTGCACGGCCCGACAAAAATTCTGGAACAGGTTGGGCTCCAGGGAACCCAGAAAGACGGCCGCCCCGTCGCGGGTGCGGTACATGCTGTAATTGGGTGCCGCTCCGTTCATCCATTCCCGGTCGGGGGTGGGAGGGATATGGGTGGCATTCATGCCGCCCAGGTGTAGCTGGTTGAGGAAGAAGGCAGTATGCAGGAGGGAGGCATCCAGGGGAGGCACCTGAGCCTGGCTTTGGGGATTTTGGCGGGCGAATAGCCCGCCCAGAATGCCCAGGGCGGCTGAAAAGCCAGCCATCATGTCCGCAATCTGCGGGCCTGCCACACCCGGGACTTCGTCCCGGGCAGGGTTGTTGTAACTCAGCACACCTGCCTGAGCCAGTACATTATTGTCGTGACCAGCCAGGGCCGCTTGCGGCCCCTGGAATCCGTGGGCTGAAATGGCCGCATAGATGAGGCCAGGATGGATTTCTGACAGGGCTTTGCCCAGCATTTTTTCCAGGTAACCGGGACGGTTACCGTCGAGGAGCACTTCGCTTTGGCCGATCAGTCCTTCCAGGATTTTGATTCCTTCAGGGTGACGGAAATTGATGGAAATGCTTTCAAATCCTGCATTCAATGCCCTGAAATAGGCGCTTTGGCGCTGGCCTTCGTCGTTTTGCAACCAGGGTGGATATTGTCTGACCAGGTCACCAAATGGAGGCTCCACTTTGATCACCCGGGCACCCATTACCCGCAGCAGATAGGCTGCGGTCGGGCCGGGCACATAATGGGCGGCCAGCAGGATTTTGGTTCCCCTGAGCCAATCCAGGGTAATGGAGCCTGGCTGGCTCATAATTGCGCAGCCTGGTCAAGATAGGCCTGGATTTTTTCCATGCGATCGACGAACAGGTGGGGATAATTTCGCACCAATTCGTTGATAAACAACTCATAAGGCACATCCCCAAAAGGACCATAATCATGGAGATATTCCATGAATTTGCCTTTTTCGCGGTCATAAGCCTGGAAAATGGAGTCATTTTCCCCGTCAAATTCCAGGGGTTCCACCCCCAGTTTCTCGCACAGTTCCTGGTTGAATGCAGGAGTCGCTTTGACCCATTTTCCATGCAGGAAAAATTCATTGAAACCGTGGAAAACCAAAACGTCCGTTTTGAGGCGTTCTTCCAGGCGGGAAGTGCCCACATGGTTGCGGACATTGGCGAAGCGCAGACGGGAAGGAATGCCGACCGCACGGGCGGCTGCGGCCAAAAGGGCGGCTTTTTCGCCGCAATAGCCATGTTTGCGGCTGAGCATGTGGCTGCCTTTGACCGCCGCAGGCGAAAGATCAAGGTCGTAAGGATCGTAACGCCATCCGTCGCGCACCGCGTAATAAAGTTTGATAGCCTTTTGCACAGGATCCGTCAGGTCTCCCACCGTTTTGCGGGCAAAATCCACGATTCCAGGATGATCTGAATCAATGAAAGTGCCGGGAAGGAGCATTTGGGCAGGATCTTCCACGTCTCTGATTTCTTTTTCCTTCAGCTTCATGTTTGCAATTTAACCCAATTCACCTTATCCCACCAAAAATCGCAGAGCCAGGGGAACAACTTTTACCTCCACAGGGCTGAAGCCCACAAACTCCCCGTCCATATCCAGGGGAACCTGAAAGCCAGGTGTTTCCACTTTGACTTGTGATACTGGGGCATAGAAAACCTGTTTATGGGTCAGGATTTTGCCTTTTTTTACGTTGCCGAGGTTCATGATATAATCCCAGACGCTGATTTTGGCCATGACCACCAGTTGGATCAGGCTGTCGTCGGGGCGGGCCTGGGGTGCGATGATGAGTCCGCTGCCAAAAGTGGTGCAATTGGCCATGACGACGCTGAGGCCCTGGCCTTCAAAATTATACTCGGGGGCCGTCACCCGGATTGGCTTGTGCTTGAAGGTAAGGAAGGCGCGAAATACTGACAGGACATAAGCCAGTCCGCCGCCCAGGGCTTTGGAAGCAGAGGACATTTTCATGACCACGTCGCCGCCAATGCCAATGTCAGTGATGTTATTGCAAAAACGCTGGCCGGGCTGGCCTGTACGGCCTGCAAAATTCACATCCAGAAGGTCCAGTTGGCGGGTTTTGGCCGCTTCCAGCTGGCTTTTGAGCCCGGCCACAGTGGGGCCGGCCTGGATGGTGCGGGCAAAGTCGTTGCCCGTGCCGTGGGCGAGTACGCCAATGATCACCCTCTGGCGGGAGGCATCTCCCGCCTGCATGACCCCATTTACCACTTCGTTCACCGTGCCATCCCCGCCTACGGCGACCAGGTATTTGCTACCCGCCGCTGCACCCAGCCGGGCCAGCTCAATTCCGTGGCCCGATTCGCGGGTTTCCTGCCAGTCAAGTTCAAAGGCATTTCCCAACAGGCTTTCCACCTCACTTTTGAGGCGGGCCTTTTTTTTGAGTTCGCCGTTGACGACAAAGGTTATTTTTTCGCTCATAAGCACATTTGCGTACAGATCAGGTCCATTTTTCTGGAGAAAAGGAGGCCGTCTGTCCGGGCCCTTAATTTCGGGCTTTTTTTTGCGAATGCAAGCAAAGGGAACCTTTTGCAGCCAAAGGCTTGGGTTGCAGGAATCAGGAAGCGGGTTTTCAGGCCCGAAGCTATCTGATCACCTTGCGGGTGGAAAAGTCGCTGTAGCGCACCAGATATACCTGATGCGGCAGCATTTCCCTGACCGGACGACCGAGCAGGTCGTAGATGCCAATTATCTCAGGCGGGGTGGGATCGATCAGGTCATCCACGCTGATGGAAAGGCAGGGGGTCTGGGAATCATAAATAAAGGGCTCTGAGCCCACCATGAATCTGCCCTGATTCACCCAAACCTGATAAGTACCAAAATTGCTCAGCAAAATGGAAGAGGTGGTGTCGCCCGTGGACCATTCATAGCGAGAATAACCATTGGGGGCCACGAGCAGCAAGCCGTTGGAGGAAATGTGGCAGGTGATTTCAGGGCGCGTAATATTCAGGGGAATTTCCAGTACGTATGAGCGGTAACTCATGACTGAATCTGCAAAACTGAGGCTTGAAATGAGGTTTTTGTTGTCATCCACCAACTCAAAACTCGGGTCAGGACGGCGCACCAAGCCATAATTGACCAGATGATACCGTTGATCTGTGGTCTGGTGATTGCCCATGGCCCGGCCATAGTAGGGTGGTGTATGCTTATAGGACCAGACGCGGTTGGCGGTGTAATTGGTGAGATTGAGCTGATATTCGATCGCGCGGGAATTTTGGGGTGTGTGGGTATTGCCATTGTCAAAGAGGGTAATATTTCCATTGGGAAGCCGGCGAATGTCGTGCTGACCCGAGAACCCTGCATCAAAAGGGAAGATAAAATCGCTTGATTTTCCCCCCAGTTTCCAGATTATCCCCCCCGAATTGCGATCAATTTTATACACTGCATTCAAATGGCGAAAGGAAACCAGAAAATTCCCATCTGTATCCTCGCAAATGGCATTGCCGTGGCAATAATCGTAATTGGTGGAATCGTATCCATACTGGCCGTAGCCCTCCAGGGGATTTATGTAATCGTTGCTGCTCCATTGGAAAACGAGGTTGTGCGCAGGGGTAAATTCTTCCACCACATAAGCCAGGGCCACCGTATTTGCACTGGCAGGAATGCCATTGATGGTATCCCCACTGAGATCGAAGGTGTCAGTGGTGGCGCCCCCAATCAGGTAATTGCCATTGGCAAGAATTTGGAGTTCATGTCCGTCGGGGCTGATGCCGGGTGAGTTTTCCAGGGAATCAAGGAAATTAAAATTGGAATCCAACACGTAATAAATTGTCTGATTGCCGCTGCGGCCCAGGAATCCATACTTTTGGTGTTCGGGAAAATACTTGAAATCAGCGCTGTAATTATGAGAATTTGGCAAATACATGACCACATACCCCTCCTCGTCCAAAATCAGGGGCGCAGGCGTTTTGAAGCCAGGGTCACCAGGATTGAGATTGAGCTTGAATGGGGTGGTGAGGTAGTATCCGTGAAATGAGGTATCCAGGCGGGTAAATTCGTAGGGATACAAGGCTTCAGGCACAGGTGGAGAAATTTGGCCGAAGGTGAATTTGGCAAGGCAGGATAGCAGGAGCAGAGGAATGATCTTTGCGGGATGAATTGGCATAAGGTCAGAAATCAGGTGGCTTTTTCTCAATGATAAAAATCGGTCTGAATGGGCAGAAATGCAAGGATTTATTGCGCGTGAGCCAGGTTTGGGAGGAATTTGAGTAGGTTTTGGATGGGATTTTGGCATGGATTTCAGCCTGATTGCTGGAGTAAAGCTGGATTTCCGCTAAAAAAATTCTAACTTGTTGCTCAAAGGTCCGGAATAAGGAAAGAATTGAATTCACCCCATTTGTAAGCTGTCGCATTCCTGTTTCCGCCCTGGAAGTATTATCAGGATTGAACTAATGGCTAAAAGAATACTCTCAGCTGTCATTTTATCGCTTTCCTTTGTGGGCATATTTGCCCAAAAAAAGGATTCGATCAAAGTTAAACATCTGGCCCCGGTCACGATCAAAACCTACGTTTTTCCCCAGGAAAAACTTGAGTATCTGGATGATATTCATCAGGTTCAGGTCATGGCGGGCAAAAAAACAGAGGTCATCCAGATGAGCGGTCTGGTGGCCAATATTTCTGAGAAGACTGGTCGTCAGATATTCGCCAAAATTCCGGGTGCCTTTGTCTATGACATGGATGGGTCTGGAAATCAGGTGAATATATCCACCCGCGGACTCGATCCCCACCGCAGTTGGGAATTCAATGTGCGGCAAAACGGAGTCATGACCAATTCTGACATGTATGGCTACCCGGCCAGCCACTACAGCCCTCCCATGGAGGCCATTCAGCGCATCGAACTGGTGCGGGGCACGGCTTCCCTGCAATACGGCGCCCAGTTTGGTGGCATGATCAATTATGTGATCAATCAGCCCGACACTTCGCGGAAATTCAATTTTGAGAATGTCAGTTCAGCAGGATCATTTGGCTTACTAAGCTCCTTCAATGCGATTGGTGGCCGGGTGGGCAAACTCACCTACTATGCCTATTATCAGCGACGGGTTTCCAGGGGTTACCGCGACAATTCGCGCTCAGATGCACAGGCCCAATTTGCCTCCTTGAAATATGGATTTTCACGCAATCTTTCCCTGACTGCAGAACTGGGGCGCAGCGAATATCTTTACCAGTTGCCTGGCCCGCTCAATGATTCCATGTTTTATGCCAATCCCAGGCAAAGTACCCGCAGCCGCAATTATTACAGCCCGGACATGTACCTGCCTTCTTTGACTTTTGACTGGAAACTGAGCCCTTCCACCAGTCTGAACCTGGTGACTTCAGCTGTAATTGGCACCCGCAGCAGCGTGCAGTTCATCGGTCTGGCCGACCTGCCTGATACCATCAATGCCACCACCCAGGCTTATAATCCGCGCCAGGTGGATATTGACAAATTCAACAGTTATACCACAGAGCTCAAATTCAAACAGGATTATCATCTGGGGAAGGTAAAAAGTACGTTGGTGGCCGGGGTTCGCTACATCCACAACGATCTGCACCGCCGCCAGCAAGGCAAAGGCAGTACAGGTTCTGATTTTGACCTCACCATTTTTCAACCTACTTTCGGGCGTGATGTGCACTATCGCACCCAAAACGGTGCCTTTTACCTGGAAAATCTGTTTCGCCTGACTCCTTCGCTCAGCCTTTCGCCCGGCCTGCGCATCGAAAACGGGGTAAGCAAAATGCGTGGCATTATCGCCTACCTGCCCAATGAATCCGTGCCCGACGACATACTCCATCATTACGTTTTGCCAGGGGTAAGTGCTCAATACCAGGTGAACGGCCTGAATAAAGTTTACGGCGGCTGGTCGCAGGCTTATCGCCCGGTGATCTTTGCGGACGTGATTCCCGCCACAGCCCTTGACCGCACAGATCCCGATCTGAAGGATGCTTTCGGCCACAATCTGGAGTTGGGGATTAAGGGGAATCTGTTTTCCCGCCTGAGCTACGACCTCAATTTTTTCCAGGTGCTTTACCGCAATCGCATTGGCACCGTGGTGGAAACTGACAGCCTGGGACAAGCCAGCTTTCTCAAGACCAATATTGGCGACAGCCGCACCAACGGCATTGAATTGTATGCCGACTACAGGATTGTGGAAAGCAACAGTTACCGCATTTCTGTATTCACTTCCACTTCGTGGATGGACGGGGTGTATATCAATGGCATGGTGCGCAACGGTAATACCAATACGGACGTGACGGGCAATAAACTGGAAACGGTGCCCCAATGGATCAGCCGCAATGGCCTGCAACTGGCTTATCGCCAGTTTGTGGCCGTGCTGCAATACAGCTACGTTTCCAAAAGCTGGTCGAATGCCCTGAACACGGAAATTCCCAGCTCCAACGGAGCGGTGGGGCTGGTGCCGGGTTACGGTTTGCTGGACCTGAATATGTCCCTGCGCGTGTCCTCGGGGCTGGTTTTTAAACTCAGCCTGAACAACATTACCAATAAACAGTACTTCACCAAACGTCCCACGGGCTACCCGGGTCCGGGTATCTGGAATTCAGACGGACGCGGCATTGTGGGAAGTATTAATTTCAGGATTTAAAGGGAGACGGCAGAAGGGGGGTTTAATTTCAGGGAAAACATATTTTTAACCCTGAGGTTTTTAATGTTATTAGTGGCAATTTGGTGGAGCTGAATTTAGGTGATTTGTTGGAAAACAAAGATGGTTTTCCTGCGTATTTTAATTAAATTTGAATCATGGACGAACAAGTAAGAATAAATTTGGGTCAATTGTTGAGAAATGCTGGTGCTTCAGGAAATAAAGCGCATGTAATTTCAAAAGAAGGGAATTGGGCTGTTTTTAAGGAAGGGGCAGGCAGGATTTTAGGTGAATTTCCTACACGAATTCTAGCCATTAATAAAGCAAGGGAATTGATGCGTACTGGGGGTACTGAAATGATTGTATTGCACCGTCAGGACGGCTCTGTGGAAAGAGTACAGGTTGCGAATCAAAGATAATGCCATTCGAGAATAATGTCTTTATCAATTGTCCATTTGATAAAGAATACAAACCCATTCTTAAAGCTGTATTTTTTTGTCTGATTTACCTGGATTTCAACCCATTATTGTCAGAAACCACCAATTCCGCCAGTTCAAGGATTTCGGGAATTCAAAACCTGATTGAGAAATCCAAGTATAGCATTCATGACCTATCAAGAATGAAATCAACCAGGAAGAATGAATTGGCACGGTTTAATATGCCTTTCGAATTGGGCATGGATATGGGTTGCCGAAGATTTGGAACAGAAATTCAGAAGCAAAAATTTATGTTGATCCTTGATAAGGAGAGGTATAGATATCAGCAGTCCATTTCTGATATTTCTGGAAATGACATAGCCATTCACGACGATTCACCTGAAAAGGCAATCAGGCAGGTCAGAAACTGGATCAGGAAATTTGCAGGAGACCAGATTGACAGCGCTAATAAGATTTGGCTGCACTTCAATGAATTCAATGGAGATTTCTATGAGGTGATTTCCCCCCAAAATATGCTTACTGATGCGGACGTTTCAGAGATGCCATGGAGTGAATTTGCTTTTTTTATTCAGGAATGGATTAAAGGGAAAAAGAAGTAAAGGAAAAGCGTAGGTTCCTGGAGGGGGCTTTTATCTTTCTCCCAACTCCAACTTTAGCCAACCTGGCTGCGTAGAATCTGCAACAGAATTCGATTGAATTGATTTTCCAAACTGTCATGAAAGAATTTTTTGCAGACCTCTTCGCCTACCACCACCACCTCAACCAGAAACTGGCCACCCTGCTGCTGGAAAAGCGGGATCATTTGCCTGAGCGGGTGCTTCCCCTGTTTTCGCATTCCCTGAATGCCCATCAGATCTGGAATTCCCGCATATTGAATACCAAGCCGTTTGGCGTGCACCAGGCGCATGCGCCTGAGAGTTTTCAGGCCATTGACCAGGCAAATTACGAGGATACCCTGGGCATCATTCAGACCTTTGATTTGGCCCAGCAAATCAAATATCAGAACTCCAAAGGGCAGGAATTTTCCAATTCCGTGCAGGAAATTCTCTTTCATACGGCCAATCATTTCACCCATCACCGCGCTCAGATCATGTCAGATTTGCGGCAGGCGGGCATCGAACCCATAATTACAGATTACATCTTTTACAAACGCTGATTTTTCAGGTAAAATCTGAAAGTAGAATCAGGTAAATTGTCTTTTGAGCACCCACCTGCCGTCAAACCAAACATTTTCCCTAACTTTCCTCAGAAATGTCCGGCTTTTTCGCAATCCTGGCTCAATTGGAAGCCGCGGGCACAGACTTCGCCCTGTGTACCGTGACAGACTCGCATGGCTCGACTCCGCGTAAGCCAGGCGCCAAAATGGCCGTCCTGGCCGATGGAACCATTTTTGGCAGCATAGGGGGCGGAGCCCTTGAGTTTCAAGTGATTCGCGATGCGCAAAAGGTGCTGCACAAACGCAAAGCCCAACGATTTACTCACGCCCTGGTGCAGGACCACGGCATGTGCTGCGGGGGCAGTATTGAAATATTCATCGAACCCATCATGGCAAAAAAGCAATTATTCATCTTTGGGGCGGGTCACATTGGGCGGGCCCTGGCCGAATTCGCCTCGCGGCTTGACTTTGCGGTGACCGTGATCGATGAGCGCTCTGAGCAAACGGCTTTGCTGCAGGCCGAAGGCCTGCGCCTGCTCAATATGTCGCATCTGGTGGCATTTGAAGAATTGAATTTTACCCCCGATTGTCTGGTGTGCGTCATTACCCACGACCATGCCTACGACCGCGAAATCGTTGCACATTGCGCCCGCCAGCCCCATGCCTACCTGGGCATGATCGGCAGCCAGCGCAAGGTAGAAATGGCCAAAAAGATCTTTTTGGCCGCCAATACCCTCACAGAGGAAGAAATGGCAGGCATTGATTGGCCCATGGGCTTGCCCATTCGCAGCCAGACGCCCGCCGAAATTGCTATTTCCATCCTGGCCCGCCTGATTGATGTACGGGGCGCATTGGAACCCGACCTGGCCCACAGATTCAGGAAGGAATTTTAGAAAGGGTGAATTTTTACAGAAACTCCTGAAATATTAGAATCTCGTCCCTGCACATGATTTCAGGGCGCATAAACCCTGGAAAATTCCACTTCCACTGCCCTGATTCTTTGTTTTTAGGGATCACCTTTGTAATTTGAGTTACCTTTTTAACCTGAATAACCCATGTCTGTTTCCCAAAACCAAACCCGTGCGTCCGGTTTTTTAAGCTGGATATTATTGATTTGCCTGGCCATGATCATGTGTTTTGGCTGGTTGGGAAAAGCCGATCTGCACGATTGGGACGAAACCTATTACGGCATTCTGGCCCTGGAAATGCTTGAAACGGGCGATTTCATCAACTATCACCTGGGCGGAAAAATTGACCAATGGGTTGGAAAACCCCCTTTGGCGATGTGGACCACTGCGCTTTCCTATCAGGTTTTTGGTAAAAATGCTTTTGCCCTGAGGTTTCCGTCAGCCTGCGCGGTATTTATTTTGGTACTGCTGGCTTTCGCCTGGCTGAAACGAATTTTCGACCAGAATACGGCCTTCCTGACCTGTCTGACGATGTTGGGCACAAAGGGTTTTTTAGGGGATCACCTTGGCCGAACCGGGGATACTGATGCCTTATTTATGCTGTTTTGCTTCCTTTTCATGATTTGTGTGTATGAGTATGCCCCAAGCCAGCAACTCAAATGGGGGATTTCGGGCGCCCTGCTGCTGATTCTTGGATTTTATACCAAAGGAACGGCTGTTTTCCTGGTCCTGCCAGGGGCTGGATTGTATTTATTATGGCATTTCAAGGGCTTCCAGTTTTTGAAAAAACCTTCCTTTTACCTCGTTCCCGGGTTGTTTTTATTGGGAATTTTCAGTTGGTACGGGCTGATCAGGGTATTGGGAACCACCTATGAAAATAATCTGGTAGGAGGCCATAATGCCTGGGAGGTGTTGTGGAATTACGACACTTTTCGCAGGTTCAGTGATCCCGATTTTGATGCAGAAGGCCTGAAATCAGGCTGGGATTTTCTGCCCGTGGCCCTCAATGTGTACCTGGGTATCTGGTTTTTTCTCTGGCTGACTCTGATCTGTGCCTTTCTTCTGGTCCCAAAACTGAGAGCAGTAAAAATCTGGCAGGAAAAAGGATTACTGGTCTGGGCTTTGGCTTTCATAATTCCAAATTTTATTGTGCTGCAGGTTTCCTCGGGTAAATTTGGCTGGTATCTGGCCCCAACATTTCCCCTGATTTTGATCATGGTGAGCGAACTGATGCGACGTCTCGGACAAATGTGGACCTGGCTCAAATTCATTTGGCTGACAGTTTCCGTGGTTTTCCTTTTGACAGGATTGCAAAAATTCTCCCGGGCCAGCCATCCCAAACGGGATTTCATCACCCAAAATTTCCGCCCCGTTCCGGGAGCTGTCCCCCTGACCCTGCGGGAATCGGGCTTGTCCCTGTATCTGGAATCCAAATGGCGGTTTCCTGAAACCCAAGTCAAATACATGGAAAACCTAAGGTACTTTCCTGAATGGACTGATCTCACCGTTCTTTCCCGTGAGTGGGATTTTAAGCCTGAAGGAGGAGTTTCAATTGAATTGGAGCAGGCGGGAGAATTGAAAATTCATCGTTGGGTCAGGGAGCAGGACCAGGGGGAAAATTAAAAATTGGTTACTTTTTACCCCAACTCCAGGAATTCATTCCAATTCACTTGAAATCCGCGGGGCAAAACATTCCCATTTCCCACCTCATTTCCTTAACTTGGAAACCAATCCTGATTTCAAGCAAGGAAAAACATGCAAGGCACGCGTACAGACATAGAATTTGGCTTTGGAAATGGCACAGAACGCATAGATTTTGCCGCTGAGGCTCACCTCAGTCCCACCACCACCTTACTGCAGTACCTCCGCGGTCGTTCCGACCGCAAAGGCACCAAGGAGGGCTGCGCCGAGGGCGATTGCGGGGCCTGCACCGTGGTTCTGGGCGAGCCCGACGGAAATGGAGGCATGTCCTACCAGGCCTGCGACAGTTGCCTCATTTTCCTGCCCCAAATTCATGGAAAACAGCTGATTACGGTGGAATCCATCGGGAAATCAACCGCCCTGCACCCCGTGCAGGAAGCCATGGTCGAAACGGGCGGCAGCCAGTGTGGCTATTGCACCCCCGGCTTTATCATGTCTCTTTTCGCTTTGTACAAACAAGGCCCAAATCCTTCCCGCGACGAAATCGACGATGCCCTGACCGGCAATCTTTGCCGTTGTACGGGTTATCGCCCGATTGTGGAAGCCGCCGCCCAAAGTTGTGCCAAAGGTCCCCACGATCCCATTGCAGAATTTGCGCCTGCCATGGCTAAAATCTTGCAAAATTTGGCTCAAAATAGCTCCACCTTCGAAATTCGCAGGGAAGATCAGGTCTATTTTCGCCCGCAGAACCTGACGGAGGCCCTCAGATTGCGTCAGCAACACCCCACTGCCTTGTTGGTAAATGGCTCGACCGACATTGGCTTGCTGGTTACCAAACAAAAGCGGGTTTTGCCAGTGGTGATCGACCTGTCAGGGGTTCAGGAATTGAAAAAAGTGGAATCTGCAACTGAGACCTTGAAAATTGGAGCAGGAGTAAGCCTGGAAAAGGTGCGAAAATTATCAGAAAAAAAATTTCCTGCTTTGAACGACATGCTGAATGTGTTTGGCTCCCGCCAGATTCGTAACCTGGCCACGCTGGGAGGAAATGTGGGCACTGCTTCCCCGATCGGCGACACGCCTCCCGTTCTGATGGCTCTGGACGCAGAGGTGGAATTGGTGAACCTGAGCGAAAATGGCGTTCAATCCCTGCAAAGGCGTCGCCTGAAGGTTGCAGACTTCATTGATGGCTACCGTTCAACTGTTCTGGCGGGAAATGAACTGATTGAATCCTTCATTTTGCATAAAAATCAACCGGGAATTACGGTGAAATCCTACAAGATTTCCAAAAGAAAGGACCTGGATATTTCGACCGTCAGTGGGGGATTCAGGTTGGGATTGGATGAAAAAGGTAGGGTGAAGGAAATCAGATTGTATTATGGAGGAATGGCCGCCACCACCAAACGGGCTGAGGCTGCCGAGGATTTTTTGCAGGGGAAAGAATGGTCCCGCGCCAATGTGGAAGCGGCCATGGATCTGGTGGAGAGTGCATTTACGCCCATTTCTGATGCCCGGGCCGGCAAGGAGGGGCGTCGGGTAATGGCCCGCAATCTGTTGTTGAAATTTTGGAGCGAAACCGTCCCTCAAACTGTCTGAAAAACATGAGCACTCAAAATATACCCCACGAAAGCGGCGCTTTTCATGTCACGGGCGAGGCCCGCTACATCGACGACCTGCTGGTCAATGACCGCCTGTTGCACGGACGCGTGGTGTACAGCCCACATGCGCATGCGCGCATTCTCAGTTTTGACCTGGCCGCCGCCAGGGCTTTGCCAGGCGTGCATGCCGTGCTTTCTTACCAGGATTTGCCCGGCGAAAACCAGATGGGGCCCATCATTCACGACGAACCCGTGCTGGCCGCGGGCAAAGTGGAATGCGTGGGTCAGGCCATGTTTATCATCGCTGCCGACGACGAAATGACGGCCATTCGCGCTGAAAAGCTTATTCAGGTCGGATACGAAGTGCTTGAACCCATTCTCAGCATTGAAGACGCCATTCAAAAAGGTGAATTGATCCAACCAGCCCGAAAAATTGAGCGCGGAGATATAGAAAAAGGATTTGCCGGGGCTGATCATATTCTGGAAGGCACTTTGCACACGGGCGCGCAGGAACATTGGTACCTGGAAACCCAGGTTTGTCTTTGTCTGCCTGGCGAGGGCAACGAAGTGAAAGTGCTCAGTTCCACCCAGCATCCCAGCGAAACCCAGGCCCTCGTAGCCGAGGTTTTGGGCATTTCCAAAATGGAGGTGGAGGTGGAAGTCAGGCGAATGGGAGGCGCTTTTGGGGGTAAGGAAACCCAGGCCAATCATACTGCCATCTGGGCGGCTTTGCTCTGCAAGGCCACTGGCCGGCCAGTGAAAATCCGTCTGTTTCGCGACGACGACCAAAAAATTACGGGAAAACGCCATCCCTTTTTCTTCGAGTATAAAATTGGATTTGACCAAACTGGCCGCGTGACCGCCTATGACGTCACCCAGCACACCAGCGCAGGCATCGCTACTGACCTGACCATGGCCGTGCTGGAACGTGCCATGATGCACGCGGACAACAGCTATTTTTTCCCCAACATCCGCATCATTGGCAATGCCTGGAAAACCAATGTGCCTTCCAATACGGCTTTCCGCGGATTTGGTGGACCACAGGGAATGTCAGCTACTGAAAATGCCCTCGACCGCATCGCCAGATTTCTGAAAATGGATCCGTTTGAGGTGAGAAGACGTAATTTTTACGGAGCTGAAGATCAAAATATTACCCCTTACGGACAGGAGGTGCAGAACAACCGTCTGTATCTGATTGAAGAACAAATACTTAAAAGTTCTGATTATCTGAAACGGAAGGCTGGAGTCGCAGATTTTAATGCCAAGAGCGAATTTTACAAACGGGGGATTGCCCTGACGCCCGTCAAATTTGGCATATCTTTTACCTCTTCCTTCCTCAATCAGGCCGGCGCTTTGGTGAATATTTACAAAGACGGAACGGTGCTGGTGAATCACGGCGGGACGGAAATGGGGCAGGGCCTGCACACCAAAATTCAACAGATTGCCGCCCATGAACTGGGAATTTCATTGGGGAAGGTCAAGGTGAATGCCACCAATACCTCTAAAGTGCCCAATACTTCCGCCACTGCAGCCTCTGCAGGCACGGATTTGAATGGAATGGCGGTCAAAAATGCCATTGAAAAGCTCAAATCCCGCCTGGTGGAAGTCGCAGCTGCACATTTCAATGAAACTCTGGGACCAGGCTCTCAACCCGATCAGATTCGATTTGCCCAGGACCAAATATTTGACGAATCCCACCCAGAGCGAAAAATTGAATTTGCCAAACTGATGCCCATCGCCAATTTCAGGCAGGTCAGTTTGAGTGCAACTGGCTTTTACAAGACGCCAGGCGTCTATTTTGACCGGGCCAAAGGGCATGGAAATCCCTACCATTATTTTGCCTTTGGCATGGCTTGCTCTGAAGTGGAAGTGGACACCCTGACGGGATATGTAAAAATGCTTCGAACGGACATTTTGCATGACGTGGGGGAGACCATTAACGCGAACATTGACCTGGGCCAGATCGAAGGGGCCTTCATCCAGGGCCTGGGCTGGGTCACTACAGAGGAATGCAAATGGGACGCAAAGGGGAATCTGCTCAATCACAGTCCTGACACCTATAAAATCCCGAATGTGCAGGATATTCCGAGGGATTTTCGGGTAAAATTGCTCGAAGGAGCGCCCAACCCCAATACGATTCGCCGCTCCAAAGCCGTGGGTGAGCCGCCCTTCATGCTGGCTTTCAGCAACTGGCTGGCTATCAAGGATGCCATTTCCGCGGTGGGAAACCATGCATTTGAACCTGCATTTCAGTTGCCCGCGACCAATGAAGTGATTTTGCTGAGCTTGGAGGAAATCAGGGGGAAAATGCGTGGAGAAAAGGTCAAATCACTTTGATAACTTTTGCTCGATTTGTTCGATAGATGGTAGCTGCTGCTTTAGATTTTCAGGCAGAGAATCAACGATTTTATAACCAGCTACACCAATGGGCTTACTGGAATCTCTCAGGGCATATTCTGCTATCACTCTGTTGGCTTCCTTTACCAGGATTAAACCTATGGAAGCATTGTCAGAATCTATTTTGACCAAATCGTCCAAAGCTGCCAGGTAAAACTGAACTTTGCCTACATATTCGGGTTTGAATTCGCCTATTTTTAACTCAATCACCACATAACAGCGCAACCGCACGTGGTAAAACAACAAATCCAGAAAAAAGTCCTTTCCACCTACTTCCAGCTTATATTGACGGCCCATATAGGCAAATCCAGCCCCTAATTCCAGCAGAAAATCGGTGATTTGGCCAACTAATTTGTCTTCAACCTCCTTTTCCTTTGCTTCATCTCCCAGTTGAAGAAAATCAAAAAAGTATGGGTCTTTAAAGGTATCTCTTGCTAATTCAGATTGAATTTTGGGCAAAGTGTGGTTGAAATTGTGGGTTAATGCTCCTTGTTGCAGGTGGAGGCTACGTTCCGTTTGGTTCAGGAGAACCTTGCGTGACCATCCATTTTCAATGATCTTTTTACAATAGAAAAGGCGCTCCCCGGGTTTGTTTAATTTGTCCAATAGTAGCATGTGGTGTGACCAGGGAATTTGGGCAATTTGAAGCTTTTCGAAAGCATCAAATGAGATTTTTGGAGCGTTTTCAATTTGTGCAGCAGCCTGCTGCATAATTGTATTTTGGGTCTCGTTTTCTGTTATTTCAATTTGTGCAGCAGGCTGCTGCATAATTGATTCGTCTCCACTTTCAATTTGTGCAGCAGGCTGCTGCACAATTAGAAAATCCCATTCCTGAGCAAATTGACGCATATAACTCAGGTTTCTGACCGAGAAACCTTTCATGGAAGGAAAGGCCGCTGAAAGATCATTGGCCAATTGAGAAATGACCTTCGCACCCCAGCCTTCAATGGATTGCTGTTCGAGAATTTCACAACCCACCTGCCAGTAAAGATAGATTAACCTGGTGTTGACAGACATTGCCGCCTGATACTGAGTATCAGCGATTTTTGTCTTTAAAAGCTCAAGGGTAGTCAGATAATTCGAAGGAAAATCAGATGATTCTGCCATAAAAAATGAAATTTGAGAGGTCAGGGTGGGTCAAATTAATGAATTTTCCCTTCCTATTTCCCCCTTCCCTTGCCATTCCCCCAAATAAACCCTAAAATCGAATTGCATTCGATTGGAAATGAATATCCTGATTCGCACACACCTCATAATTTGGGTCCTCATGGGTTCCCTGATGGGATTTTCGTCCCATTTGCAGGCCCAGGATACGTCTGCAATCCAGGATACTTCCCTCAAAACCATTTCTGCTCCCGTTATTGATCCCCAGCCTGAAATTCAGACGGGATTGGAATGGAATTCCCTTGAAACCACGGATACGGCCTTTTTGGTGGTGATTTTCCTGCTGCTGGCTGCCTTTATGATCCTCCTTTGGGGAATTGAGACGGCCATTTTGCGGGAAAAAGAAATGGGATGGGGGGCAGAAAAGGAGGGTTTGGCTAAAAAAACAGCCTGGCAGGAGAAATTTGGGTCGAATTTGAATTCATTTGCCTCCAACCTGACCCTGGTCCGTAAACTCTTCACTTATGGTGGGTTATTGCTGTTCGTGGGATATTTCTTCTACCTGCTGATCAAAGGCAAACCCCTGGAAGGCCATGTGATTGAGTGGCTGAATCTGGTCATTCGCTGGGGTCACGTGGTGTTTGCCATGGCCTGGATTGGAACTTCCTTCTATTTTATTTTCCTGGAAAATGCCCTTGACCGCGGCAAGGGAAACCGCGAAGGGCTGGCTGGTCACCTGTGGGCCATTCACGGAGGAGGGTATTATTACGTTGAAAAATTCAAAAATGCGCCGCCCAAAAATCCCGAAAAACTACACTGGTTCATGTGGGAGGCCTATCTGACCTGGCTTTCGGGCTTCGCCCTCATTACGGTGGTGTACTATTTCAATGCCAAAAGCATGGTGATCGACAAGGAGGTCATGGACCTGAGTGTGGGCGAAGCCATTGCGATTGGCATTGGCAGCATGCTCATTTCCTGGTTTGTGTACGACGGATTGTGCCGTACCCCGCTGGTGCGGAATAAGGCCCTCTTTTTTACCTTTTTATTTGGCTATCTGGCGGTCATGGCGCTGATTCTCACCCAGTTGTTCAGTCCGCGGGCGGCTTATATCCATGTGGGAGCCATCATTGGCACCTGGATGGCGGGCAACGTTTTCCGGGTGATCATACCCGGGCAAAAAATCATGGTGCAACGCACCCAGGAGGGCAAAAGCCTTGATCCAGCCATCGGGCAAGCCGCAGGTCAGCGGTCGCTGCACAATAATTACCTTACCTTGCCGGTCATTTTTATCATGATCAGCAATCACTTTCCCTCTACCTTTGGCAACCACGCCAACTGGTTGATTCTGGGAGGATTAACCCTGGCCAGTGCGGGGATCAAGCACTATTTCAACCTCAAAGACAAGGGCGAATACAATATCTGGATCATGCCTGTGTCCATCCTGGCTCTGATTGGATTGCTGTTTGCCACGGCACCCCGCAAAACCGCCCCGCTGGCAGGAGCGCCAACGGGCAAGGTGGAATTTTACCAGGCCTACAAAATCATGGTCAAACGTTGCACCCAGTGCCACTCTGCCACGCCCAGCGACGACGAATTCCTGGTGGCACCCAATGGGGTCATGTTCGACACACCCGACCAGATCGTAAACCTGAAAGACAAGATTTATGCCCGGGCCGTGGCCTCCAATTCCATGCCTAACGGAAATAAAACGAACATGACCAAAGAAGAAAGAGAGATTTTGGGCAGGTGGATTGAGCAGGGAGCAAGAACGGATTGAGTGCCCAATTTTTCCTGTTTTTTGGCGGATGAGAATTTACCCGTTAAATTGAATAGGTAATTCCCTGGTGATCTTTATGACTCAATATGAGCACTTTCACAAAATTATTCCTGTTTGCGGCCATGGGGTTGGTTTATCTTCCATTTTACCTTTTAAGAACCCGCTTATAAGGATTGGTTGGACAGCAAAAAAAGCTAATATCCTGCGCTTAAATGTATCATGAAGTCCGAAAATGAATCCCTCCCCATTCACTCTCTCCAGCCAGAAGGCTTTCCCTTCTCCATTCAGGAATTGGGGTATCGCAATCCGTACGATTTCACCCGCGAGCATCGTCATACTTATTTTGAGATTTTTTTGGTGGAAAAGGGTGGGGGATCCCAACTGATTGACTTTGTCAATCTGCCGCTCCAGGCGCACAGCGCCTACATTGTATTCCCTCAGCAGATTCATCTGCTGAAAAAAGGCCCCCAGGCCGACGGCCTTTTGCTCCAGTTTCCACCCGAAATTCTGCCCTCTGATTCCCTGAAACTGTTGCTCGATCAGTTTGCCCTGCGGACCAATGCAGCTGTAATCTTCGAAAATCAGCCTGAAACCCATGAAAAATTGAGAAAATCTCTCAATTTTATTCAGGAAACCATCGCAAATCCGGGAACTTTTGCAAGAGAGGTGGGGTTATTGCAAATGCAGGCCTTCCTCTACCAGTTACTCGAAATCAATTATCTGCCGCAAAATTTCCATTCAACCGAACCAGAGGATAAACTGGCTCAGTTTCAGTTGCTGCTGGAAGATCAGTTCAGGGAAAACCGTGCGGTCAGCAATTATGCGGAACAAATTGGAATTTCTGACCAGAAATTGTCCAAAATTACCCGGGAACGCCTGGGAATGAGCCCGTTGCAGGTCATTCACAACCGTTTGCTCCTTGAGATAAAGCGCATGCTGGGCTTCGAAAAGGCATCATTCAAGGAAATTTCCTATGCCCTCAACTTTGATTCACCCGCCGCTTTCAGCCAGTTTGTGCGCAGCAAAACCAGCCAAACCCCGACTGATCTGAGAAATGAGCTGATCGAAATTCATAAGTAAAGCAGGAGAATTCATAAGCGCTTCCCGGGTGATAAGTCCGAAATTGGAAGTGTAAAACAAAATTCTCATGAAACACACCTGCTTCAAACTTCTTGCCCTCTCATTTTTGCTCCTGTTTTCTCAAATCTCTCATGCCCAATGGATTCAAATCGACTCTGGCCTGACCCAGGTTGACCTGCACGACATCCATTTTCCCGTAGATCAGGAAGGGTTTGCAGTTGGGGATAATGGAACCCTCCTGCATTCCACCAATTACGGAAACTCGTGGACCTCAATGAGTACGCCATTTTCTGGAGTGCTCAACACGGTCCATTTTCTCACTCCTTCTGTTGGGTTCATTGGTGGGGAAAACGGCCTTTCCAAAACCACGGATGGCGGCATCACCTGGACCAATCTCATTCTCCCGGATTCCATCGTGGCCGAAGAAATTGAATTCATCGACAGCCAAACCGGGATTTGCACGGGAGGATTCCAGTTTACCAATGGCCGAATTTACAAAACCACGGATGGCGGCAATACCTGGCATTCGGTCCTGCCAGCTGGCTTTGGGGTGATAACCTGCGCCCATTTTCCCTCCTCCACCACTGGATATGCCGTGCAACGGGGCTATAACTGGGAATACCTCAAGACCACAGACGCTGGCGATACCTGGACCCGGATTCCCATTAATCCAACCCTGACCATAACCAGTTTTGAAGGCGTATTTTTTACCAGCGAACAGGTGGGTTATCTGGGGGGATGGTACATTGGAACCTTCATCAAAACCAGCGACGGCGGCAGCAACTGGACTAACCTCGACACCACAGGCACCATCAACCTGTACTCTGTTCATTTTCCCAATCCTCTGGAAGGCTTTGCTGTGGGATTTGCCGGCATAATTCTGAATACCACGGATGGCGGTCAAACCTGGGCTGAACAACAATGGAACAACAGTAACCTGGTCCTGGAAAAAGTCTGGTTTCCCTCAGACACCACCGGGTTTGTTGTAGGATATGAAGGAACCATTCTGAAAATGAATAAAGCCGCGGGCCCAACCTCCAATGATCCTTTGCTGGTAAATCCAATTGAAATCAGCCTCTATCCCAACCCTGTGCAGGACCAACTGAATATCACCTGGCAGGCAAAATCTCCCTCTCAGGCCCGTTTTGAGCTGTTTGACCTGCTCGGAAACCGGGTGAGAAAGCAGGAAATCAATCCAGGACAAAACAGCCTGAGCACCCTTGGATTGATGCCCGGACTGTACTTCTATGAGGTCTCCAATTCCAACCAAAAGCTTGCTGGCGGAAAGGTATTGGTGAAGCCATGAAATCCATCTGGTTGCAAGACTTGCTCCTGAAAGGTCTGTTTGGCCCGGTCAGACTAGGGGATCGCAAAGAAAAGCTGATCGCTTTTCTGGGAGAGCCCGAAAAGGTGATCATCCCCTACCTGAAACGTGAAAAGCTCGAAATGATTGGCTATCACGGATTTGACTTCACTTTCATTCGTGGAAAGCTGGCCATGATCAATCACAGATCCATTCTCAAATGGGATTTCAGCTTCAATCCCGAATTCCAAAAGCCCAACAAAACCTTTCTGATCAGAACCTGGGGAGATGAAACCAATCAAGCTCTCACCCTGGCAGAAGTGAAGAAAATCCTCCTTTCTCAGGGAGTTTCCTGGGTGGAAAAGCCCTTTTTTGACTCCCTTTGTCTGTTTTTGCGGGATGAAATAGAACTTCAGTTCTTTGATCCGCGGGCTTGCATTTCCGGGCCGGGTAACTGGCATTCGCTGAAAGGAGACAACCCAGAATTGAGGCTGGGGGCCATCTTTTGCAGCAAATTCCGTCACCCGCAGGCAGAAAGTCAACGGATAAAATCCACTGAAAAACGGGTGAATTATGGCTGAGAATGCCTAATTTAAAGGGATAAACGAATCCCTATGGGCGAAGCCATTTATTCGCAAAATGTATTACTCCCCGCGGGCCTGCGGCCCGCGACCCTGGAAATAAAAGACGGCAAAATTGCCGCCATTCACCCTGAGCAGCGCCTTTCAGGCGCTTTGGACCTGGGCACCCTGGTGCTCATGCCCGGCCTGATCGATAGCCATGTCCACATCAATGAGCCCGGGCGTACGGATTGGGAAGGTATGCTCACCGCCACCAGGGCTGCTGCGGCGGGAGGAATCACCACCCTGGTGGATATGCCGCTCAATTCCCTTCCAGTGACCACCACAGCCGCCAACTTTCAGGAAAAACTGCAATCCGTAAAGGGAAAATTGCAGGTCAATTGCGGATTTTGGGGTGGAATTGTGCCTGAAAATGCAGACCAGATGGAGCCTCTGCTTGAAGCAGGCGTACTGGGCATCAAGGCTTTCCTCTGCCATTCTGGCATCGACGAGTTTCCCAATGTCACCGAAGGTGACCTGCGCAAAGGCATGCCGGCCATTGCCAGGGCAGGGGTGCCCCTGCTGGTGCATGCCGAGTTGGTCGCCGACCATCCCCACATAAATCAAAGCAAGGCGCAGCCTCATTCTTATGCCGCCTGGCTGGCCTCGCGGCCCAATTCCTGGGAAGATGAGGCCATCGGCCTCATGATCAGGTTGTGCCATGAAACCGGCGCCCGGACCCACATTGTGCACCTGGCCTCGGCCAGTGCCTTGCCCATGCTGCGGACCGCACGGGCCGCAGGGCTGCCCCTGACGGTCGAAACCTGTCCGCATTACCTTTGGTTTTTTGCCGAAAATATCCCCGACGGACAACCCGTGTACAAATGTGCCCCTCCCATCCGTGAAAAAAGCCAGCGGGATGCCTTGCGTGAGGCCTTAAAATCAGGCGAACTCGACTTTGTGGTCACGGACCATTCGCCTGCCCCTGCCGAAATCAAAAATCTGGATACAGGGAACCTTGCCGAAGCCTGGGGCGGCATAGCTTCCGTGCAGTTTTCGCTGCCCATCACCTGGACCATTTTGCGGGAAATGGGCATGCAGGTCGAAGACCTGGCGAAGCTCATGTCGGGCAATATTGCCCGTTTTCTCAATCTGGGGCACCAGAAAGGTGCCCTGCAGGTGGGCCAGGACGCCGATCTGGTGGCCTGGGACCCTGAGGAAGCTTTCATTCTACAAAAAGAAATGATCGAATACCGCCATCCCATCAGCCCGTATCTGGGAAGTAAATTATTTGGAACCGTCCACAAAACCTGGGTCAATGGAAAACTGGTGTACGATGAGGGCGTTTTTCCAAATCCTGGCTCAGGCGAAATTATCCTGCGTCAAAAATCCTGAAAGCGAAATAGAAATCCCATGAAATCTCCCCTGATTCTCATTGCCGCCTTGCTTTTGTTTCTGCCCAAAATCGAATTTGCCCAGGTGACTCCTGCGAAATTATACCCTTTTTTGCACGGTGTGGCCTCAGGTGACCCTGAATCTGACCGGGTGATCATCTGGACCCGCATTTCTGACCAGCAAAATCCAGTTTCAGTCAACTGGAAAATGGGCTTGGACACGGCGATTACCACCGTGGTGGCTTCAGGCACGGCGACCACAGATTCATTTTCAGATTACACCCTGAAACTGGATGTCACGGGTTTGCAACCCGATACCTGGTATTTTTATCAGTTTGAATTTGGAGGGCGAAAATCTCTGATTGGCCGCACAAAAACCCTGCCTGTGGGCAATAATGAGCACCTGAGACTCGCCATTGCAAGCTGTGCACGGGTCAATTTGGGCGCCTATTACACGACCTACAACTCCATGGCCCTGCGCAATGACCTGCATGGAATCATCCATGTGGGAGATTACATTTACGAAACCCAGGGCAGCCTGACCGGCCGCGGTGTGCAGGTGCTTCCTTTGGGCACAGCTTATTCCCTTCAGGGTTATCGTTACCGCTACAATACCTACAAACTGGACCTCGACTTAATCCGTTTGCACCAGCAATACCCCTTTTTCAATTCGTGGGATGACCATGAAACTGCCAATGATTCCTGGAAGGATGGGGCTGAAGCCCACGATTCGCTAACCCAGGGCCCCTGGGCTGTGCGCAAAGCAGCCGGTCAGCAGGCCTTTTTTGAGTGGTTACCCATCCGTTCCCATCCTCAGGATACCTTTCGCAGCTACCGCAGCTTTCATCTGGGCGATCTTGCCGATCTCATCATGCTCGATACCCGCCTGGAAGGCAGGGATTTGCAGGCCAGTCTGCTCGACCAAACCGCCTATGCGGATACAAATCGTACCATTCTGGGGTTTCCCCAAATGGCCTGGCTCAAAAATGAACTGAGCAATTCCACTGCGAAATGGAAAATCCTGGGCAACCAGGTCATGTTTGCCCCCTTGCAATTATTTGGCATCGCCTTCAGCTACGACCAATGGGATGGCTACCAGGCAGACCGCAACCGCATCATCGACCATGTCATGGGCGATACCATTCAGAATGTGGTGCTCGTCACCGGCGACATTCATACTTCCTGGGCCTGCGACATCCCCATTCCCGGGCAATCCTATAACCCGAACACGGGAGCGGGTTCGGCCTTTGTGGAATTCATAGGCCCCAGCGTTACCACAGGATCATCCGTTACGGCCCCCCGCCGCCGTCATCAACCTGGCCAATCCCCACATCAAGTATGTGGACCTGGAAAACGACGGGTATTTTACCCTGGACCTTGATTCCGCCCGGGCCCAGGCCGACTGGAACTATGTTTCCACCATTTATGACACCAATTACACCCTATCGCTGGGAGGTCCCTGGTACGTGAAATGCGACGAACGTCACCTACAGCAGGGCAGCACACATGCCACGGGTTTTGTAAATTCGGCTCCATTTGCGCCCTGGGAAATTAATAATTCTCCCCATGTCGGCCTGGAAGAATTACTTCCCACCCATCAGTTTTTGTTGCGGAAAATTTATCCCAATCCCTTTGAAAATGAGGTTACCGTCGAATTTTATCTCGATTCTCCACAAGAGCTAACCTTTCAACTGGTAGATCTTCAGGGAAAACTGGTTTGGGAACGGAGGTTAATGACCCATACGGGCGAACAAAAAATCGGGTTGGAATTCCCCTCTGACCTGGAGAAAAATGCCTGGCTTTTGCTCGTTCGTGAGGGGGAAAAGGTTTACGCTGAGAAACTCCTGAAAGCCAGATAAATTTTCTGAGCTGAGAAGCCATGGTGAGGAAATTCCTTCCAATCCTTATCTTTGCTGCATGCACCACGAAACCATAGAAGGCCCTGCCTTCACCCGCCTTACCAACCTGGCCTCAGGCAAACTGGGGGCCAAAGCCCTCGCCTGTTCAGATGATTTTTTTGCCGAAATGGAAAATCTGGTCAAACCTGGCAGGGGCATTTTCATTCCAGACAAATACACGGATCGTGGCAAATGGATGGATGGTTGGGAAAGCCGTCGCAAGCGTACTCCCGGCCACGACTGGTGCATACTCCAACTGGCTACCCGGGGCGTCATCCGCGGATTTGACATAGATACCAATCACTTTTTGGGCAACCACCCGCCCCATGCTTCCATTGAAGCTGCCTGTGTGCCCGAAGGAGAAGCCATTCCCGATCTCAAAGCCCTCGATTGGCAGGAAATTTTACCCAAATCTCCCCTCAATCCTGGCAGCCAGCACTTTTTTGAAATTCTGGATCAGCGGGAATGGACCCACCTGCGCCTCCACATTTACCCGGATGGGGGAGTGGCCCGCCTCAAAGCTTATGGCGAGGTGCGCAAAGACTGGAAAGCGGTGGAAGAGGATATCCTGCTGGACCTGGCCGCTGCCATCAACGGCGGACGGGCCATTGCCTGCAATGACATGTTTTTCAGTTCTATGAACAACCTGCTCATGCCCCATAAGGGTGAAAACATGGGCGATGGCTGGGAAACCAAACGAAACCGTACGCCCGGCAACCGTGACTGGGTGATCATCCGCCTGGCTCACCGCGGAATTCTCGAAAAAATCCTGGTTGATACGGCTTATTTCAAAGGAAATTACCCCGACAAGTGTTCTCTGGAAGGACTGGACGCCAGCGATTTACAGGATGATGCCTGCACCTCTGATCAATTGAACTGGCAGGAGATTTTACCCCAATCCAAACTGGAGGCAGACCGCGAGCACCTGTTTTCAGAATTGACCCACCGCGGCCCGTTTACCCACTTGCGCATGTACATTTACCCCGATGGGGGGGTGAGCCGCCTGCGGGTTTTTGGACATATTTCGCGTTAATTTTTTCCTATGAAACCCGTTTTCTTTGCGACTCCCGCCGACTTCAGGGCCTGGCTGGCCGAAAATCACGCGACTGAACAGGAATTGTGGGTGGGGTATGATAAGGGAACCTCTAAATACGATGAAGATCAAGGCGGACGCAGGTGAGGAAAGCGCAGTTTACTACCGTAAATGAGCATTTCTGAACCAAGTCCAACGCAGAGATTCGAAGTTTTTAGAGGTTCCCATAAAAAGGGGAGTGGAATCCCCAGCAACACCTGGGCAGAAAGCGTGGCTGAAGCCATTTGCTTTGGCTGGATTGACAGTCTGCGCCACGGAATCGACGAAATCAGCTACAAAAACAAATTCACTCCCCGCAAACCCAACAGCACCTGGAGCGCGGTCAATATCAAAATGGTGGAAGACCTGACCGAAGCCGGGCTGATGGAACCTGCCGGGCTGGCCGCATTTGCGAGGCGCAAGGAATCCAAATCGAGAGTTTATTCCTTTGAGCAGCAGGTGGTGGAGTTTGAAGAGAATTTTCTTGAACAGTTCAAAAAGCATGAAAAAGCCTTCGAATTTTTTGAAAATTTGCCCAAATCTGTGAAAAAGCCGTCCATTTGGTGGGTAATCAGTGCCAAACGGGAAGAAACGAAGCAAAGCAGACTGGAAAAGTTGATCGAATGTTCAGAAAACGGTTTGAAAATCCCCATGTTGAGAAGAAAAGGGGATCCCGGTACCTGAAAATATTCAAAACCAGAAGAATGTTTATACAAGGTGAATAAAAATTGCGTTTGCCTTAGTATTTTGGACGAGGAAAAGCCATTTTCCACAATCAGAACCTTAAACACTCCATCATTATGGAACCAAAAGAGTTAAAAGAGAAGCAAAAAGCCAACGCCCAGCCCTTCGGGCTGACCGGAAATGAAACCAGCGCCGCAGTTGCGCCGCCCCCCTTCCAACTGAAGGCTGATGAATCCGCCACCCAGCCCGTCCAGATGTACAATCCGGACGAAATGGTCTGTTCAGAAGAGAATTACTACGAGAGCCAGCAAAGCAGCATGGACCAGCTCATGTGTACCGAGGAAGGCTACGATGAAGACCTGGCCCGGCAAGTGCTTGAAGAGGATGAGGCCGCGCAGGCCGCCGCCAACGAGTGGGACCCCAGCAAGGGCAATCCTGTAGCGGGTCAGACTCTGGGCGGGAATGCCCTCACCAACATCAAAACCAAAGGCGTTTCCCGCGCCAAAATGACCATTGGCAGCCGCAATTACTGGCTGTACAAGCGGGGAGGATATTGGGGGATATTCTATCCCGGCACCACCAACCGCGCCGCCATTTACGACCTGGCCGACGAATACCGCAACACTCCGGGGGTCAGTGAGTACTATGCAAAAGCCGTTGAGGCCTTTGCTGTGCTCAACGAAGGCGGATTTTCCGCCATCAATACCTACGACAACATGACCTTTACCCTGGGCAGCGGTTATGCGGGCGGCAGATTGAATACCCTTTTGCAAAGCTGGGCTGGTACAGATTTGGGAAATGCCCTTTCTGCAACGCCTTATCTTTCCGGGCTCAATTTCAATGGTTCAGACAATATTCGTCTGGATATCAACGCCATCAACGACATTGTAACCATCATGGAAACGCCTGCCTATCAAAACGATGTAATGCGGCAGACCATCGAAAACTTTGTGGGAAGCAATTGCAAAGCAGGCCAGAATACCACCCGCGAGAACTCGCTGGTGGCTGGCGGAATGCGTTCAGAAGTGCTCGGGGTGGCAGCTTACCTTTATCATGGCCGTCCCGCATTTACGCCCACACCTCCTGCGGATGTGCAAAAGGCCATGAACCTGCACCCCAATAATCCCAGCGCACAGGTGGCTGTGCTCCTGAAACTTCATGCCCAGCGCATCGCCGACAGTACGAACTCCAAATACGGACCCGAAAGCAACGAAGCTGCGGATGCTGTAAACCGTCGCCTGCCCCACAAAATCGAGAATTTTACCCGTGAAATGCGCCGCAATGAAGGCTCAGGCTGGAATTTCGACCTTTCGGCCGCCCAGGCCGAGATGCCTTGCATCGGCACCGACGACTTTTCAGGCGGCAGTTCGCAGCCTGCAGGCCTCTGGCTCAAAGCCAACGGCGAATTCTACGACTTCGGAGTCAGGAGATAAGCAACCCTGATCAGGGTTGAAAAGCAAATCCGTTGGGAGCAATCCCGGCTTCCAGCGAATCTACAGGCAGCCCGCCCAAAGAGCTGTAACGGAAAACTTTGCCAGCGCTGCTGAAATTGCCTGCGTCAGCCCCATAAATGATGCCATCTGTGGGATCCACGCCCAAACCGTAAAAGCTGCGGTTGATAAAAGGCTGGGTTGGAAGGGCGTTATCCCCAATTGACATCTGGTAAACCGCACCGTTCATGAAGTACAAAGTAGATCCACTCACTCCGGGCACCATCACCGTGGGATGTTCGGTCTGACCAAAGGAAAAAGTGGCTTCCACCACCCAGGTAGACGGATTGATGCGCATCAGGCTGCCAGCTTTATCGTCAAGCAGGTTGCCAAAATCGCCGTAATCACCCCGACAAAGGACCCATACCTTGCCATTCTCGTCCACCAACATCGCCGTGGGGCCGTAGCCAGCGGCAATGGTATGCACCACCTGATTGGTCTTGAAATCAATCACAGTGATCGTGCTGTCCACTCCAAATCCGCCAGAATTGGCCACAAAGACATAATTTCCCGACATTACCATCTGCTCAGGACCGCTGCCGGTCAGGATGGTGTCCGTAATGGTATTGCTAGCCATATCCACTACCGCAACATGGTTATTCACCCAGTCAGAAACATAAGTGCGGTCCACATCAATGGGTAGCGCATAGCGCGGGCTGGCAAATCCGGTCACCGTGGCAATGGATTCCATAGAGCCTGCGTTCACGATTTCCATTTTTTGAGAGTTATTCACCACCAGGAAAGCTGTTTTGCCGTAGAGAGTCATGGACTGAAACACATCGCCCAGAGGGCGATCATTGGTATCCTCAAAAACCCCCTGGGTTACCGTTTTCTTCTTGCGATCGTAAAATGAGATCGACGAATTTCCAGACAGGAATGCCCCCTCATTGACAAAAAACACCCCGTCGGCATAGTCGCCTTTGGGCTTGCCCGGGCCGTCTTTACAACCAGCCAGACCGGTTGCAACCAAGGTCAAAAGAAACAGGAAAGAGTAGTAATTGAGTTTCATTTTATGTGAGATTTATATTTTTCTAATCAGATTTATTTGGCTGGAATTTGCCAGTCAAGCCCCAGTTGGCCGCTCAGGCGGGGCATAGCCCGCCACTCGACCGCCTGATAGGAAGCATTCCAGATATTATTCAGTTGGGCAGTGAAGACAAAATCACCTGCCTTTTTACTTTTCAGCGCGTAGCCCGCATTGAATCCTCCCACCACATAAGGATCCAGACTGCGGCGGTTGTCCGTGGTGGTGTACCGCAGGCCTGCGGCCTGGTGATTCAACCCCAACCATAGGTTTTTCCAGGTCAGACCCACATTCAGGTTCCCCGCATGCACAGGTACATAGATCAGTTGTTTGCCAATAATCCCTTCCTGAGAACCCAAGTTGGTCTGGGTGTTACGGGAAAAATTCAGGGCATAATTCCCTTTAATATTCAGCCAGACTTTACCCAGGGCCTTTTCCCACCTTCCAGTCGCTTCCATTCCGTTCACCGTCACCTGTTTCAGGTTAAACGGACTCCAGAGGCCCGTATTGGGCTGGGGAGCCCAAAGCAGCCAGTCATTCACCCGTGAATGATAGGCAGTCAATTCACCCGAAAAACCCTTCAATTTGAGCAATTCCAGCCCGATTTCCCCATTCCAGCCCCGTTCGGGCCGCAAATCAGGGTTCCCGCCGGGAATCCAATACTTTTGATTCAACGTAGGCAGATTGAAAGTCCGGGAAAGACCTCCCTTGATTTTGAGCTTGCGGGGAATCAGAATGCCTTCCAATCCCATGAGCGGGATCAAAGGCGGATTTTGGTTCAGGGTAAAATCCTTCCTCAAAATGCCGCTGGCTGTCCAGCCAGGTACAAATTCCAACTTGGCTCCCGCAAAAACCGCACCCCGCAGGTCATGCACCGTGCCGCCAAAATTGACGGACCGGGCAAAAGAGGCATTGAAAATGCCGCCCCCGTGCACAATCAGCTTGCTGCCGATCAGGTGACGAAATTCAGCCTCAGAATAGGACGTACGTACAAAAAGATCAGAAACCACCTGCGCAGGCGGATCCACATATCCCACAAACTCGTCCGACCACGAAGTGCTGATGCGCAGATTTCCGCCGTTCCAGCCCGATTTCCAGGCCACAAACGCCCGCAGGCTGCTGTCCCGTTCCACGGCCTGGGCCGTGGGAACTGTCATCGAAGGCGGAATTTGTCTGAAAACAGACTGGTACCACACCCCGGCTTTCAGCTCCTGATTGGGATTAATCTGCCATGAAAAGGACTGCAAAACCGCATATTGCCGAAACCGCGCATTGGTCTGGCGCACCACAGGCGCACCCGCCAAAGCCGTATTTTTAAACGCAAAATTATTGGCGGCTGAATGGTAAAAACCCGAAGTGCGGCTTTGAAAACGTGCAGTTCCAGCCGTAATTCCGCCTCCCGCCTGATAATCCCCATAACTTCCGCCCACCAGATTCACCCGCGTCCGCACACCCTTTGCATAACCCGGCGCTTGCTCCAGCCTGATTTGTCCACCCAAAGCTGAAACCCCGGTCAGGGCGCTGGCGCCACCATGCACAATTTCGGCCTGCCCAAACAGAAAACACGGCAAAATGGAAAGATCAGCCAGCCCCAAAGCGGGCGAATTCAACGGTACCCCTTCCCACATCACCCGCGTATGTTCGGCCCCTGTGCCCCGAAAACTCAGCGTAGAGAGGCTGCCCGGGCCATAATCCTTCACAAAAACCGAACCGTGACGGCTCAGTACCTCTCCCAGATCAGCCGTAGGGTCCGCCGCCAAAGTATTGGAATCCAGCACTGTAACCCGCAGACCCGTCTGAAACACCTGGCTCCGCTGGCCCGTGATATTGACCGGCGGCAGGGTCACACTGTCGGGCAGACTCTGCGCCCGGGCCGAAATCAGCCCCGACAACATCGCCCCACAGGACAAAATATGGATTAAAAATTGCTTCATTTCCGGTTAAAAATCTTTAAACCGGACTCAGCTTAAGTGAAATTTTTTGGAGAAAGCATGCCTGGACATACATTCGCCGCCTTTCAACCCGAAAGCACGAATCCTTAAAAATCGAACGACAGGTTTTCTGGCTTGCTCTCTTGCGGCTGCCTTCCCATCCCGCAGGACAGTGGCTTTTGATTTGACCGAAGATGAAAATGAGCTTACAGCAGCGGGGACTGCTCCGGATTTGAACCGGATTCCCTTGACCGTTCCCCACAAAGTTAGACAATAAAATCCGGAAATCGCCAAACGAAATATTTAAAAATTTTGAATAATCCTGAAAAACAGGCAATTACATCGAATTTTGCAGGTTTGGGAAAAATCTCTTTTCACCTGGGGGTTGCTCCGTCTGGAAAACCGGTCGGGCGGGGGCCTGCGTTCTGCCTGCACCTGCCTCCCTTCCCCCGAATTGCCGGCCAGGGCCAAAGCCGGCATTCGGGGCCCCGCAGCCCAAATGTCCCCCGCCCGCAAAAAAACCAGGGGTTTCCACCCCAACCAACTCCGGCTTCCGCCCCAAAACGAAATCCCCGCAAAATCCCTTCATCCCCCGCCAAAAATTCATAATTTTAACCCATGACATTCGAACGATTCAATTCCCTCCCCGCGGAATTTGCCACTGAAGACCTCATGCGCTGCTGCGGAGCCTCCAAATGGGCCGCCGTGGTGGCCGAGGCCCGTCCCTACGTGAATCTGGCCCACATTCTCCAGATATCAGACCTGGCCTGGGCAGGATGTCAGGAAGAAGATTTTCTGGAAGCCTTCTCTCACCACCCCAAAATCGGGGACACGGCCAGTCTGGCCAAAAAATTTGCCTCCACCGCCACCTGGTCAGAAGGGGAGCAGGCCTCGGTCAAAACCGCCTCTCACGCCGTGATCGAACAACTGGCCGCTGGCAATGCAGCCTATGAAGCCCGGTTTGGCTTCATTTTCATCGTCTGCGCCGCGGGAAAATCTGCCGCCGAAATGCTGGAATTATTAAATTCACGCCTTCCTCACGACCGGGACACAGAATTGAAAATTGCCGCAGCCGAGCAAAACAAAATTACCCATCTTCGTCTCGAAAAATTATTCTCATGATCACCATATCCACCCACGTTCTCGACACCTCCTCAGGCAAACCCGGCGCCGGGATCGAAACCCTGCTTCGCTACCAGTCTGCCAAAGGCGAATGGATTGAAATTGCCAAGGGCGTCACCAATGCAGATGGCCGCATCCCCGGCTTCATTCCAGAAGGAACCCACCTGGAAAAAGGCGTTTACCGCATGCTTTTTCAGTCAGGAACCTATTTTTCGAACCAGGGAATCAAAACATTTTATCCCTACGTGATGATCACCTTCGAAATCAGCGACGAATCCCATTATCATATACCCCTGTTGCTTAGTCCGTTTGGCTTTACCACCTACCGTGGAAGCTAAAATTTTTTAGTTGCGAGTTTTGAGCCACGGCCCCAAGTGCTTTTCCCTAATTCCTAATCCCCAAAACCTAACTCCCAACTCCCAACTCCTAAAGCCTAACTCCTAATTCCTACCACTCCTACAAAAAAATGAAAACCTCCATCCCCCAAAATACCCGCGACGCCATCTTCGACGAACTTCGTACCGCCAATCTGGCTTTCCAGCACCTTTATCCCGGCGACACAGAGCATCGCCAGCCTGTGCATACGGTCTATGGCGGCGCGGACCTGTTCAGCGCAGATACTGCCTCCAAAATGGGCGAGATTGCCTTGCGCAATTTGAAGGAATATGCGCCCGATTTTACCGTGCTGGCCCGCGTACTGCAATTGCCAGGTCATCAGCACCTGCCCACGGAAGCCCTGGCCATTCAGGCTCTGCAGGAAAAACTGGATGCGCTTTCCGCCGGAAATCGCGATGACAGTCCTGCCTGGCTGACTTATGACGTGTACAACCGCGTGGTGAGCAAACTTCAGAGAGAAGCAGTCGAAGATTTTCGCATTGATTTTGAGGATGGCTTTGGCAACCGCAGCGACGAAGAGGAAGACCAAACTGCCGTTCAGGCAGCCCGGGAAGTGGCCAAAGGCATGAAAAACGGCACCTTGCCCCCCTTCATTGGCATTCGGGTCAAGCCATTTACCGAAGAAATGAAACACCGCGGGGCCCGCACCCTGGATATTTTCATTACCGCGCTCTCCAAAGAAACTGGCGGCAAACTGCCCGAAAATTTCATCGTCATGCTTCCCAAAGTCACCATTCCCGAACAGGTTCGGGCCATGGTACGCCTGCTCGAAGCCCTCGAAAGTAATACTGAACTGGCCGCTGGCAGCCTCAAAATGGAAATGATGGTGGAAACCACCCAGGCCGTGATGAGTTCCGAAGGAACCAATCCCCTCATGAAGCTGGTCAAAGCCAGTGAAGGCCGCATGACCCGGGTTGCCTTTGGCACCTACGATTACACGGCTTCCAATAATATCACGGCCATGTACCAGGATATGGGCCATCCCGTGTGCGATTTTGCCCACCTCATGACCAAAGTTGCACTGAATCACACCGGCATTTTCCTCTCTGACGGAGCCACCAACACCATGCCCGTAGGCCCGCACCGCGGCGCCAACCTTACCCCCGATCAGGTGCGGGAAAATACCGCGGTGGTGCACCGCGCCTGGAAAATGGCCTACGACCACAACCGTCATTCCCTTTACATGGGCCTCTACCAGGGTTGGGATCTCAATCCCGCTCAGTTACCCGTGCGCTATGCCGCAGTCTTTGCTTTTTTCCTGGAAAGCTTCGCCGAAGCCGCCAACCGCCTCTCCAACTTTGTTGGAAAAGCGGCCCGCGCCACCCTTTCGGGTGACATTTTCGATGACGCCGCCACCGGGCAGGGCCTCCTCAATTACTTCCTCAGGGCCATCAATTCTGGCGCCATTAGCATCGAAGATGCCACAGCCAGCACCGGCCTGACCATTGAAGAATTCAGAAGCCGCAGCTTTTTGAAAATTTTGGAAGGAAGGCGGGTAGGCAATTAACAGAGAACAATGAACAATTAACAAGGGAATCAGGGGTTCAGAAATACTGGAAAAGCCATTCCCGCAGCCCAAACATTTCCACCACCGAGACCACAATCACCACGATCAGGAGTCTCCTGATCCAGATTACCGCCTGTGGAGAATCTGAGGCGAAGCGGGCTGCCGCCCAGCCACCCACACCCTGCCCGATGACCATCAGGGCCCCGATTTGCCAGTTGACCTGGCCTTTCCAGATGAAAATGGCCAAAACCGGGACCGTAAAGCAAAAAACCATTAGGTTTTTGATTCCGTTGGCCGTAACCAGATCGTATTTCATCCACAAAACCATCACAATCAGGGAAATAACCCCCATCCCTGCCTGAATAAAGCCGCCATACACCCCGATTGCCAGAAAAAAGAGCAGAAAAAGCGGATTTTTCCAGGCCCCTTGAGATTCTGTGGTTTTGCGCAGCCATTTTTCCGCATTCAGCAGGGTGGGAATCAGCATGATCAGCATCATGGTGCCAATTGAATAGCGCAAAGCCGTTTCGTCGATTTCCACCGCGATGAAGGCCCCCGCAATTGCGCCGGGCAAAGTGGGCAAAATGACCAGATATTCCCTGCTCAGCTTCAGTTTGCCCTTTTTGAAAAGAGTGACCACCGCGAGTGAAGTTTGGGCCAGAATGCCCAGACGATTGGTGCCATTCGCAATATTTGCCGGCAGACCCAGGGCCATCAGCAGGGGCAGGGTAATGACCGAACCACTGCCCGCCAGGGTATTGATGAATCCGGCCGCGCCGCTGCCCAGAATGGCCAGAATACAAAGTTTCCAATCCATCAGGTCAGGCTCCCTCGAACAGGGAAATTAATTTAAATTCATTTCCATCAAAAAGTCCCAGATCGCTTAGTTTCAGCTCGGGAATGACCAGCAGGGCACAAAATGAAAGGGTCATATAGGGGGCTGCCAGCCTGGTGCCCAGGCCTTTGGCCTGCTGATCCAGCTTTTCATAGGCAATGGCTACTTCGTAACCATTATTGCGGCTCATGAGGCCGCCCACTTCGAGCGGCAGCACTTCCCTCAGATCGCCGCAGGCCAGCGAAACCCCGCCTTCGGCCTCCACCAGGAGGTTGATGGCCTGGGTTAAATCCAGATCATCCACTCCAACGGCAATGATATTGTGACTGTCGTGGGCCACGGTGCTGGCAATGGCGCCTTTTTGGAAACCAAAATTTTGCACAAAAGCCACCGCAGGTGGGGCCTTTTTGTGGCGGTTGAAGACCACCATTTTCAGCAAATCCCGATCAGGATCAGAGACTATCATTCCATTTTCGACTCTGGGCGACTGGATGGATTTGTGGGTAATCAATTGTCCGTCTTCGACCTGAATCACCCGCATCTGTTTGCCATTGGCAGGAACAGCGAGGTCGTTGGCCGAAATTTTTTCCGCCTTAAAATGATTGATCACTCTTTCGGGCACGGATTCGATCAGGGATTTCCCATTATCGGCCACTTTTTGCCCGTTGATGTAGGTGGCTTTCGTTTCGAAATGCACCAAATCCCTGCAAATGATAAAATCAGCCGGGTCGCCCGGCTGCAGCAGGCCCACCTCAAGTCCGTAGTGGTGAACCACATTCAGGCTACAAGCCCGCACCACCTTCATGGGATCAATTCCTTTGGCTACTGCCCTGGCCGCCAGCAGGTTGATATGCCCTGCAACCAGATCGTTGGGGTGTTTGTCGTCCGAGCAAAACATGATTTTGTCGGGAAATTCATCCAGCAAAGGGATCAAAGCTTCAAAATTTTTAGCCGCAGAGCCCTCACGGATCAGGATTTTCATTCCTGCCGCCAGTTTGTCGCGGGCTTCGCCCTCGGTGAAGCATTCATGATCCGTGGAAATTCCCGCCGCGGCATAGCGGGCCGCCTCTTCTCCGCGCAGCCCGGGAGCATGTCCGTCCACCACCTTTCCCTGCGCATGTGCAGCCGCAATTTTAGCCATTACCTCCGGATCCACGTGCAATACGCCCGGAAAATTCATCATTTCGGCCAGGTAACGGATTTCGGGCATGGCCATCAGGGTTTGGATGTCTGCGACCCCGATTTCTGCCCCTGCAGTTTCAAATTTGGTGGCAGGCACACAGGAGGGAGCTCCAAAATTGAATTTGAATGGAACTTTTTTGCCGTTTTCGATCATGTAAAGTACGCCTTCCATGCCGCAGACATTTCCGATTTCATGCGGGTCAGAAACGGTGGCCACGGTGCCGTGCACTACCGCCAGACGGGCAAATTCCGAAGGAATCAGCATCGAGGATTCTACGTGAACGTGGGCATCAATGAAGCCGGGAAGGATGTACTGATCCGGCGCATCAGGGGATCTTTCAACGCTCTGAATGGTATTTCCAATTACCCTGATTTTGCCTCTGAAAATTTCCTGGCTGACCGGATCCACGATAATGCCTGATATCGAAAACTCATTTTCCATTTCCTTCGCCTGAATTGAATTGAATAAGGGCAAAATACCCTATCAGAACCTGATAATATCTGTTTTTCGCGGAAATAAAAAAGTTATCTGCAAATAGCCCTTTTTTTCCACCGGGTTTGGTTCGGGAATCTTTCCTTTTTAACTTCACACCTTAAATAAATTGTACAATTATGAACCTGAAAATTACTTTGAAAGC
Source organism: Bacteroidia bacterium (assembly GCA_020635905.1). Taxonomy (GTDB): domain Bacteria; phylum Bacteroidota; class Bacteroidia; order J057; family JADKCL01; genus JACJYV01. The sequence goes on along the minus strand of JACJYV010000001.1, from coordinate 865,246 downwards.
CAGTGTATTTGCGATTCTCTTTCTTTGCATACTTGGCTTTTCAGTAAATGCCCAAACCAATAATGTGGGAATTGGAACCACCACTCCGGCTGCAAAACTGCATATCATGCCGGATACCTCTGCTGCCTTGCTGATCGACGCTTATGGTAGTGGTGCTGGCCAGACCGGTCAGATCCAATTCATGGAAATTTCCATTAACGGGACCAATTATGTAGGATTTAAGGCTCCGGATTCACTGGGTGCCAATACCATTTGGGTACTCCCCCTGACTGACGGTACCTCCGGACAGGTGCTTACCACCGACGGAAACGGTCACCTGATGTGGACCACGCCTACCACGGGCGGCGGTGGCGGAGGAGGAAATTCCCATTGCTATACCTGCGACGGGTTTTAAAAGAATATGGTAAGGGTGGCAACGTACTGGCTGGCGGGTTTACTGCTGTTGACGACGTTCGGTGTAACGAATGGGCAATCCCTTTTATTTAGCCGCGTGTTGACCATATCCACAGTTGAAGACACCGTGCCTCCCGGAACCGTTTGGAAGGTTTGCAGTTTTCTCCAATCCCGGGTCACCGCTACCACCAGCATCAACATTGCCGTTTGTTCAAATGAGGCAAACCAGAGCACCTTTTTCGTTGATGGTAATTACTACTTTGATTGGGGAGATTACGGAGCAGGATCTGCAACGGCGTCCAACCAATTTCCGTTTTGGTTGCCTGCAGGCAAACGGGTGAGAACGTGTTGTGCCGAGGACTTTTTAAGTATCATTGAATTTACCGTTGCCCCATGAAAAGGGCAATAAGAAATAAAGACATGAAATTTAACCGAATAGCCATCTTTTTTGTAGCCTTGCTGGCTCTCACAGGAATTGCTAAAGGCCAAAGCCTGTTTCTGGATGGCGCTGACATCTGGATAGGGGGCAATGCAGTCCTGTTTGTGGGAGGTGATTTTGAAAACTCCGCAGGTGGAACCGTTGACAATTCCGGCCAATTGGTGGTTGGGGGCGATTTCCTGAATAATGCAGGCAATAATACCCTGATCAACGGCAGTGCCGGCACGGTCGAACTTGCAGGTGACAACCAGGCCATTGGCGGTTCGGATACCACTGAATTTTACGACCTTACGCTGTCAGGAACCGGGGTGAAATCCCTGGATATTGCTTCCAGCGTGACCAATTCGTTGAATCTCAACGATCGGGAGTTTAATACTGGCGCTCACATTTTTGGGGTGCAAAACTTTTCTGCCGGCTCCGTTACCCGGACTACGGGCTTTATCAGCTCATCTCTGGGAGGTGGTTTGGCCCGCGCCATGGTGGGATTAACTCCCTACCTTTACCCGGTGGGATCTTCTTTGAATGGCATTGGCTATCGTCCGGTCGAAATTACCCCTTCCACTTTCACTCCCACGGGATTTCTGGTACGCATGGCTGCTACAGATCCTACCAGCGAGGGCTTTGACCGCCTGATCAATGATGGAAGTTTCTGCGACCTGAACCCCGCCTGGTATCACAACATTACCCGTCTGGCAGGAACTGACCCAGTCACTCTTTCCACCTATTTCGACGATTCGCTGGACGCCGCCTATTCCAAAATGGGCCACTGGCAGAATGTTCCTCAATGGCAGGACATTCCCGCGGCTGTACTTACCAGCAATCACACCCCGGTTCTCAGTCGCTACACGGTTACCAACTGGACTGATTTTACCTTTCCCGCCTTTTCCTTTGGTGGTGATACCTTTTCTGTGTCCCTGGCTTCTTCAGGCGACACCCTGTGCTTTGGAGATACCGCGACCTTTACCGCGACTCCCGGCTATGGCAATTACGACTTTTATGTAAACTCCACCCTCATGCAGGGCGGTCCCAGTAATATTTTCATGACCTCCTCCCTGAATACGGGCGATACCGTTCTGGTCAGTGTGGAAGATTCATCCAAATGCGTTGAGACCGATTATCGCGTCGTGGTGGTCGGATTTGTACCTGTAGTTTGGGTCAATCAGATCGGGGTAACCCAATCCAATGACACCCTGTTTCAGACTTCAGGTACCAATACCTGGGTCAGCGCGGGTGCTACGGGGGACGGCAATCTGGATGCGTTTACGGACGGAACCCTTCGCCACGTGGTGCACACGGTGAAAGATTACTACTATTTCGGTCTCAGCAACGACGGAATCGATCCGGGTAACCTTTCTATTGAGCATGCTTTCTATGTCTATAAAAAGCAGTTGAGAATCCGAGAAGCCATTGGTACGGATACCGTGATTGGCGTGGTGGGAGTAGGAGATACCCTGGAAATTTCGAGGGTGGGAAATATCCTTTACTGGATGCAGAACGGAACCGTGGTAAGGGCAAAAAGTGTCAACGATGCGATTTCCCTGCGTCCTGATATCTCCATTTTCAAGAAAAACAGCTACGTAACCAATATGTGGACGGATTTCTGTTCGGGAAATCCACCTACCATCCCATTTACAGTTCAAACTCAGCAAAACAATAACTCCTGTCTGAATTCACCTTCAGGAACCATTACCGTGTTCCCGAATGGAGGCATTCCGCCCTACAGCTACCTGTGGAGCACGGGCGACACCACAGCTATGGTGGACAGTCTGCCTGCGGGCATTTACACGGTTACGGTTTCTGACAATGGCGGAAATATTGACAACCTGTCCTTCAACCTGTATAACAGCATTACCTGGACCGAGGTCCACGGAGCCACTTCCTCAGAAGATACCCTGACCCGTACTCTGGGTGGCAATACCTGGGGGAATGTGGGAGCCCGCTCTGATCAGGTGCTGCTTCCAGGTATGGATGGCGAATTCTGGCACGTGGTGCATCGTGTGGACAAATTCTATTACATTGGTCTCTCCAATTCCAATACTGACGACTGGCAAACCACCATGGATTATGCCTTCTACGTGGCAAAAGCCAGCCTGAAAATCCGGGAAGAGAACACGAGTTACTTTGCCAATGCAGGTACCCTGGTTGAAGGGGACACCCTGAAGGTTTCCCGTGTGGGCAATAACATCATGTATTATAAAAACAGCTCCCTCCTGAAAACTACGGCCACCACCAATGGTGAGGCACTGTTTGTGGATGCAACCATTTATAATGCAGGTGTTTCCCTTTACGACAACTTCACCACTTTCTGTAATGATTCTCTGCCCCCTGATTCCTTTATTACCGGGTTCTCAGTTGATCATGCAGACTGTTTTGCCAGCAACGGCAGCCTGACGGCTGAAGTTTCAGGGGGACAACCTCCTTACACTTACGCCTGGAGTTCACTTGAAACCACGCAAACCATTTCAGGCAAGGATCCCGGTCAGTATCAGGTGATTGTGGGTGATCAGGGTGGGCATTCCGATACCCTGGACCTGGAAATTTATGCCAAAACCATCTGGGAAGGATTCATTGGCTCCGCAGCCACTGGCGATACCCTGATGCGTACTGCACCCAATAATGGTTGGGGACAATCTGGCGCCCGCTCAGATAACAAACTGCTCAATGGAGTGGATGGAAAAGTGGTGCATGTGGTCAACAGCATTGGCTACAATTACTACATTGGCCTTTCCAATTCCGACCCGGACGCCTCTCAGTTCACGATTGATTACGCCTTCTATAATAATAAAGGCAACCTGTATATCCGCGAAGAACAAACTGGCTTCTTCCAGAATTACGGAACCGTGGCTGTGGGTGATACCCTTCAGATTGAGCGCCGCATCAGCAGCATGTACTGGTACCAGAATGGCACCCAGTTGCGCAGCATAGGAGTTTCACCCACGGAAACCCTGCGGGTGGACGTTTCTCTTTTCACCGCCAATACCAAAATCTATGACGTCTATGTGGACTTCTGTGATACTGTTCCCGGACAGAAATCGCTGGCTGGTGGAGATCATGGAAATGAGCCCATGGGCGCCTGGTCGGGAGAATTTGGGGTGAATGTCTATCCCAACCCAAGCAATGGCGTATTCACCGTGGAAGTGACCAGTCCTGGTGAGGAAGAAGCCATGACCCTGACCGTTAATGATTTGGCGGGAAGAGTACTCTTTACCACGCAAAGTGATCACCCGGGCGGATTGTGGCGCAAACGGATTGAGATCAGTAATGTTACCAAGGGCATTTATGTGCTCAAGGTCGGCACCTCACAGGGCGAGACCCTGCATAAGTTGATCATAGAATAAGATATTGAATAAAAAAAGAGGCTGTCCCAAAAGTCAGCCTCTTTTTTTTGCACCTATTATTTCCCGGAATCAGGAGCTGGCTTAGCAGGTGCTTTTTTCCTGCGTGGGTTTGACCTGGCCTTGGTGGGCGAATCTGCGGGCTTAGAATTGGAGGCTGCCGTTTTCTGGTTGGGCGGGGCATTTTGAGGTCCCTTGGCAGAAGTATTTGACAGCTCCTGCTGGTTTCCCTTTTCCCTCGACTGGGCCGGACTTTTTCGGCTTTTGCCTGCCGTTTTGTTGGCGGGTTTTGCCTCCTTGCGCGGAGGCTCCTGGGTTTCAGGGCTGGTTTTTGGCCTTTGCGGCCCGAATGCAATCGGGAGGGCTTTGGCCTGGGGCGAACCCGCTTTTGAATCAGCCTGGGGGGCATTGGATTTGACCGGCAATTGCCTTCCTTTTTGGCCGGGATTCCCGGCCAGATAGCAATCCTCCCGGGTTATGGTAAAGAAATAATCCGCCTCATCCCGCAGTATTTTGGCCGTGGTGGCCTCCACTGCGGCGATTTCCACCCGCACTCCTTCACCCTTGAGGTGCCTGACCAGTTCCACATAATCCGAGTCGCCAGAAAGGATGATAATGGTGTCCACCTTGGAAGCGACCTGGGTCGCTTTGATCGAGAGCGGGATATCCGCTGATTTGTGACAAGGCACCACGGAACCGTGGTAATGCTGGTGCAGCCGTTCGGCCAGTTTGGTCGAAATCCCCACCCCTTCCCTGAAATAAATCAGGCGGCTCAGGCCGCGGTTGTCCAGGATTCTGGGGATCAGAACGTCGAAATTGAGCATGCTGTTTTCCGTACCCAACATCGAGTGGATACTGCGTTCAATATTATTGCCGTCAATCAGGATTGCAACCCGTTGATCGATTTGTACTGTAGCCATGTATGAAATAGATTCAGTTGAATAAAATGATTAATGTAAATAACCAGTGAACGTCTGCAGAAGGAAATGAGAGGGGAATTGCCTTGAAATCAAGCGAAAACCAGTTATTTTTAGTAAACTTCCTTAGTATAACGAAAAAAATGGAGAATTGATGGCAGAAAAGTACGAAAAGGTGGATGCCGTGGTGATTGGAGCGGGCCTGGCCGGGATTGTGACGGCTCTGGAATTGCTGAATACGGGGAAAAAAGTGGCGCTCATCGACCGCGATATTCCTGAAAAGCTGGGCGGATTGGCCCGCTGGTCATTTGGAGGGATGTTTTTTGTGAATTCTGACCATCAGAAGAAAAGGGGCATCCGCGACAGTGTGGATCTGGCCCTGCGCGACTGGAATTCTTTTGCCGAGTTTGGCGAAGGGGATCACTGGCCCCGCAAATGGGCAGAACAATACGTGCACCAATGCACAGACGAAGTTTACCGCTGGCTGCTGACTCAGGGAGTTAGCTTTTTTCCCGTGGTGCATTGGGTGGAACGTGGCCTGCACCAGCCCGGCAACTCCGTGCCCCGTTTTCACATGGCCTGGGGCACAGGCCAGGGCCTGACTGATACCCTGATTGCCCGCCTGCAAAATCATCCCAAACGGGATAACCTGCGGCTGGAATTTGGTTTTAAAGTGGAAGAAATCATCACGGGAAGTAATGGTGCCGAAGGAGTGAGAGGAGTGAAGGAGGCAAATGGTGAGACTTTTGAAGTGTATGCAGAGAATGTGGTGGTGGCTGCAGGGGGAATCACAGGCAATATTGAAATGGTGAAAAAACACTGGTACAAGCCCTGGGGAGAGCCGCCCGAAACCATTCTCAATGGCTCACATCCCGTGGCTGACGGGGCGCTTCACCTCGAAGTGGAACGCCTGAACGGCAATCTTACCCACCTCGACAAGGCCTGGCATTATGCAGCCGGGGTGCATCATCCCAATCCCAAATTCGAAAATCATGGCCTCAGCCTGGTGCCCGTCAAGTCTGGATTGTGGCTCAATTACCAGGGACAGCGCATGGGACCCATTCCCCTTGTGTCTGCCTTTGATACCCGTTACCTGGTGGAAAGGATTTGTCAGGAGCCGGTCAAATATTCCTGGCAGGTGTATAATCGTAAAATAGCGGTCAAGGAAATGGCGGTTTCAGGTTCGGAATTCAACGATGGATTCCGCGACAAAGATTACCTGAAAGTGCTGAAAACTGTACTGTTTGGCAATAAAAACCTGGTGGATCACCTGTTGAAAAATTGTAAGGATTTTGTGGTGGCGAATTCCATTGACGAGCTGGCCGACAAAATGAATGCCCTGACGGGCGAGGGACATGTGCAAAAGGACCTTTTGCGCGACTCAATCCGCCATTACGACGAAATGCTGGGCCGCGGCAAAAAGTACCACAACGACGAACAATTGCGCCGCATCAGCCAGCTGAGACAATATACGGGCGATAAATTGCGGGTTTCCAAATATGCCAAAATAGAGGACAAGTCTGCCCTGCCATTGATCGCGGTGCGCGAATTTATCCTTTCCCGCAAAAGTCTGGGGGGCATTCAGACCGATCTGGAATGCCGGGTTTTGACCCGTCCCGGATCGAATCCCAAGCCGGAAACCATCCCCGGATTGTATGCTGTGGGCGAAGCCGCCGGCTTTGGTGGGGGAGGAATGCACGGCTTACGCTCCCTAGAGGGCACCTTTCTCGGGGGGTGCGTATTCACAGGAAGAATTGCGGCCAAAGCCATCAGCGGAAAAAAGCTGTAAAATTTGACTTAACGCCCCATTCGACTAAAAATTCTGATTCCCACCAAAATTCCGGCGATGATCAGGATAATTTGCCAAAAGGATAAACTACGGGAGTCAAGCGGTTGGGTATTTCCATATGAAATAAAAGAGGCCCAGAAATAGGGATGGAGGCTTTTTCCATGAAAATTGGAATTATTCAGATATTTATTGCGGGCATTCCAAAGCGAAACATCCTTTGATTTTCCGGACAAAACCGTGGTGAAATAAGGTTCCAGCAGGGGTTCAAAGTTATTGGGATCGACTTCCCAATGGGAGAACATCACGGTTTGGGCACCCCCAAACTGAAAAGCCCGGCTCATATTCCAGCCGCCGCAAAGCGGCCGTGAAAAGCCTGCTTCTGGCTCACAACTGGCCAGAATGACCAGCCCGGCCACATTTTTTCTGTTATACAATTCAAAAGTAGAAAGCGTGCTGTCGGGTTGGGGGAAACCTCCTTTGCCCCAGTAAAGGAAATAATCTGCAGCATCCTGGCGGTCAGAAACGCCATTGGCGTAAAGAAACAGTACTTTGGCCTCATTTTGGAAACGCAGATACTGGTCCTTCCAGGCAATGGGTACAGAGACGGTTTTTTCCTCAAAATAACCCTCCATGTCCTTGAAAATACCCGCCGGGTCGGGCAAACGGGTTTGTGGCGAACCATCCTCGGGGCGGGGAGCATAACGGTTGCCCAAAGCCACCCAATCGTAGGAGAATTTTGGATTGGACTTTTCATCGGGAAAACAATTCACCATTTGCCAGCCCGAAAACTGATAACTGATGGGATATTCTCTTACCAGGTAGGCCAAATTCCAGCTTTCAGGATTATTGGGGTCAGAATTTTCAGTCAAAAGGGCTTCAAAGGGAATCAGGGTCAGGTCGCCGTCAGGAATGAGGTAAAGCCGGCGGATTTCCTTTTTACCAAACTGATTCAAAACGGGTTGGATCAGGGTCTGGAAAAGGTAATTTCCTGATCTGGATTTATAAGCTGCGTAAAGTTCCTGTTGTTCCTCAGGGCTGATTTCCACCGTTCCGTAGGGGTTAAAGGAAACGGCCTGACGGTAGGTGAGCAGTTCGTTTTTGAATTTATCATCCAGAGGAAATGAATGAAAAACCAGTTTTTCCGAGGTGATTCCCAGCGCAAATCCCCTCTTTTCGCCCCAAAAATACTCGATCAGCAGCGCTCCCGGACTTTCCATGGCCCAGGATTTGCGCACCTGTTGCAGCGAAGTGGAAGGACGCCCAAACCTGACCTGAAAGTATTCAGGAAATTCCCGATTGATTTTTAGCAGCAAAATCTTCCTTTCTTTGGCCCATTCAGCGGCTTTTTTCTCCCATACCTCGCGAAAAAACTCCTTTTGCAGGGGTGTTTCTTCCAACTGTTGCCTGGCCAGTGCCAGCAGGGACCGCAACTGGCTTTCGCGGGCAAGGAGAGAATCAGGGACGCCCCCGTTGATACGGGCGCGGATGTCCTCCAGGGCAGCGCCCTGCTGTAAAGCTTTGGCGTATTCGCATACCCTGAAGGCATCCCTCAGATAATTGGGATCCCGCATGCGTTCAAATTCGCTGCCTAAAAGGCTGAGCGAGGACTCCATTAGCGGCGTGGCCGCCGCATAAAGGTCATATTTCCCGCCTTCAGAAAACCCGGGATCATGGATTCTGATCGAATCAATCACCTGAAAAGCGACCTGCCAGGTCGTCCAGGCAGCCTGAAACAGCTGATTCTGTCGCTTTTTGCGGCCCAATTCCTGCAAAAGCTGCCCTTTCAGGGTCAGGGAAGAAAGCAGGTCCGGCCAGGAAGTAATGCCTTTCAGGACAGGATTTTCGGCGGGATCGGCCAGATAAAAGGTATCGGTCAGGGCCATGATACTGTGCTGACAGGCCGCCAGGGCCAGCACCAGGCTGTCTGCCTGGGCATAATAGGCGGCAAGATTGAGCCAGGCCCGACTGGTTTGGGCATGAATAGCCCCAAAATTTCGATGCATATTCCGGGCAGCAGCCCGTGCCAGCTTTCCCTGGCGGGCCAGATTTCCGTCTGCCCCATACATTTGAGCAAGCTGCAACTGACAAAGTCCTGTGGATGGATTTTCGCGGCCTTTGGTTTTTTCCAAAATGTTGAGAGCCAGTCCCGCAGAAGCAATTCCTTCCTGATTGCGACCCAAATGTGCAAGGGCCTGCCCGATCTTTTGACGGCATTGCGCCACTTCTTCACTATTTTCCCCAAACAAATTCAACCTGATTTTCAAAGCGGCCAGGTCATACTGCAATTCCTCCTCAAAATTGCCCAAACTGGATTTACATTCCGCCAAATCCAGGCAAATGCGGGCCCGTTCGGGCTGAAATTCCTGCGGGTAGGCCTGGAGTTCACTCAGGGCCGCCTCAAGGTATTTTTCAGCCGAAAGGTGATCGCCCAGGCGTGTACTGGCCCGGGCGAGGGTCTGATTAAGTGACGACAGACTCAGCGATTCAGAGGCCGAGCGTTGAGCCTGACGGTTCAAAACCTGCACACTGCTGTCTCCAAGGGCAAAAAGGAGGGGAAAATTGCCCAGTTGAAACTTCGATTCCATCAATTCTGCCAAACAAACTGCCACAAAAACGGAGTCCATCCTGAGCCTGCGAGCCGTGGAAGCAGCATTTTCGAAATATTCCTCTGCTTCCAGCCAGTTGTCGCGCAGGGCATTGGAACGGCCCAGATACAGGTAGGTGAAAGCCACTTCGGGCTCGTCGGGTTCAAGGCAGGGGAAAAGGCTGTCGCGGGAAGCCTCAAGGAGGGCTTCGGCCCCAAGCACAGCGTTCTTTTCCAAAAGAAGCAAAGCCTTATGATTGGCAATGGCCAGCAAGCCGCGGCAATCTTTGTTTTCCTGAAAATATCGCTCTGCGGCCAGCATTTTTTGCGCGGATTTCTCCACTTTGCCCGCTTTTTCCAGAATCAGGGCCAGTTTCAGCAGAGAATCCCCGTCAACCAGCCCGCCTTTTCTTTGCCCAAAAACCAATTGACCTGGCGATAAAACCAGCAGGACAAGCAGCCCGGCGATAAATTTGGACAGACGGGGAAAAGGAAAACTATGTTGGCGAATTACCCGGGACATCAATTTGGCCAGATCAGGAAATTTTTCCAGATATGAGCTTCATTTTCTGGCTGATCCACTGCAAATATACTCCTCTTGGATCATTTGCTTCAAGAATAATTCTATTGATTTTTTACCCGGGAATTATCTTTCGCCCATGATCACAATTTTTTGGACCAGGCCAGGTTTTCCCTCAGGAAGGATATTTACCAGATAAATCCCAGGTTTCAGGTTGGCGAGTTCAAGGGGAATGGATTTTTGGCCTTGCAAAGAATTCAAGCTCATTTTTTTGACCAATTGCCCATTCAGGTTGCGCCATTCCAATTGAATTTTACCACCTGTACTTCCATTTGACTTCAAAAATGCGTTGCCTGTAATCATAGAAGGGAAAATCTGAAACCGTGGGGTTTTCAGGTCGTGGGAAAGAGAGTTGGCAACATCCACGGTGAAGGCCAGGTCAATTGTATCAAATGCGCTGCCCGACTGGGTGCAAAGGGAATCGCCCGGGTCAAAACCCGCCCTGGCAATGAACCGCAGGTTATAATTGCCCGCGCTGAATGAATTTCCCAGGAAAAAAGTATCCCTGCGATTACAAATTGCGGTCAGTAAACCCGAATTATAGCAGGCGATCAGATTAACCTGATTTGCCGTTATAGTCAAAGATTTTCCTTCCACCCAGCAATCTGAACTGGTCAGCATGGCTTCCACATCCAGAAATACGGAATCGCCGACCGTGTGTGAAGCTGGGAAAATGACTGCATTCTGGATGGCCTGGGCCCGAATTGCGACGGGAAAAAGACTGAGTAAAAGCAGAAGAAGGCAGGGAAATGTGATCTGTTTCATGGACTTTTTTTGGTTAGATGCCCCTGCATGGGGAATGGTTGCATCCGGGTGTAATTTGGTCGGGATGATTGCAACAATTTCCTTAATTTGTAGCATAATTTTGAACTGAAAATGAAGAAAACCGGCGCAAAACTCGCAGTTTATGCCCTTGAGCAAATAGGGGTGAAGTACACTTTTGGTATTCCCGGGGTACATAACACTGAACTTTACGATGAATTGAATATTTCTGAACAGATCGAACCCATATTGGTCACCCACGAAGGGGGCGCGGCTTTTATGGGAGACGGGGTTTCGCGCACTTCGGGCAGCATTGGCTGTCTGGTGATTGTGCCAGCGGCTGGCCTGACCCATGCCATGAGCGGCATTGGGGAGGCCTATCTGGACGGAATTCCCCTGCTGGTGATCTCAGGCGGCACCCGCCGCGACTCAGGAAAATCCTACCAGTTGCACCAGATTGACCAGGGAAAAATTCTGGATGGGATCATCAAAAAATACTTTCTGATTGAACGGCACGGTCAGGTGATTCCTACTATTTATGAAGCCTATGAAACGGCTATTTCGGGCGAACCTGGTCCTGTTTTCGTGGAAATTCCCGTCGAATTGCAGCTTTTTCAGGGAGAAATTCCCGAATTGACACCCTATCGCCCCAAGGGGCAGAGTTTTCCGCTGGACCAGGCTGGCATCAAAAAAGCAGTTGACCTGCTGACCCAGGCTCAGAATCCGGGCATGTATATTGGATGGGGTGGGGTGGATGCTTCAGAGGAATCCATCAAACTGGCTGAGGCACTGGTGTCGCCTGTGGCCACCACATTTCAGGGAATCAGTTCCTTTCCCGGCAATCATCCCCTGCATACGGGGGTGGGGACGGGGCCAGCTTCTGTGCCCGCCTCGCAAAAGGCTTTTGCCAATTGCGATTGCGTGCTGGCCGTGGGCGCCCGTTTTGCAGAACTGGCTACGGGCTCGTTTGGGGCTGCTGTGCCTGAAAATCTCATTCACATTGACATCAATCCAGAGGTATTTCATAAAAATTATCCCGCCAAAGTTGCGCTACATGGAGATGCCAAAGTGGTGCTGCAGGCCCTGAATGCCGAACTGGCTTCCAGAAACTGGAAATCGCCCCGCGACAAAGCCGTTTTGGGTCAGAAAATCCAGGCCGACAAAGCCAAATATTACGAGGAATGGACCGGCAAAAAGCTGGCCGACAAGGTCTCTCCAGGCCATTTTTTCCAGGCTTTGCGCAAATTGCTGCCCGACGATGCTTTTGCCGTGGTGGACGATGGAAAGCATACCTTTCTGACCGCTGAATTATACCAGGTGAGAGGCCCGCGCCGCATGATTTCACCCACGGATTTCAACTGCATGGGCTATGCAGTGCCGTCTTCGATTGGGGTGAAAATCTCCAATCCTGACAAAGTGGTGGCCACCATTGTGGGCGACGGGGCCTTTATGATGACCTGCATGGAACTGGTTACCGCTTCAGCTAATAAGGTGGGGGTCATGGTTTTTGTGTTTCACGATGGCGAATTGGGACAAATTTCCCAGTTTCAGGCAGTGCCATTGAATCGCAAGACCTGTACCGTGATCGGGCAGCTGAATGTGGAAGGCGTGGCCATGGCCACAGGCGCCCACTTCGTGGACATGCAAAATGACCATGAGATTGAAAAAGCAATTCAGGAGGCCATGGAGGTTTCCAAAACGGGTCGCCCCGTGATCATAGACGTGAACATTGATTACTCCAAAAAGACCTTTCTCACCAAAGGAGTGATCAAAACCAACCTGAATCGCTTTCCTTTCAACGAAAAGGTCAGGTTTATTGGTCGGGCGCTCAAACGGCATGTGTTTGGCTAAGGGGATTCGCCTGAGGTATTAAAACCTCGAATCCCGTTGTTTGGCCTGGTTCAGAAATGCTAATTTAACCAGGGAAACTTCGCCTGCGTCTTCTGTATTTTTAGAGGTCCCCTAATGTAAAACGGCTCCCGGGTATGGAGCCGTTTTATCAAGTCGTACCTTAAAAAATTAATAAACACAAAATCTACTATGCTTAAATAAAATTCCAGATTTGTCGATCTGGTCAAAATCACTAATGTTTAATAATGAACACAGGATGAAGTAAGTGAATTTTAGAATCAAAAAATGTGAGACTTTATAAGCGGTAGGGTTTGAGACATGAACGGTTCATTTCGCCAAAAAAATTGTACACTTTTAACAAAATGGATTTCTTTTGTCCGAAAATTAATGCGGTCAATTATGCCCTGATTAACCCACAGTTCACATAACATTTCTACCTTTGGGCAAAAGATTTACATGAAAATTCAACTCGTAATATTTGACATGGCCGGCACCACGGTCTTCGACCAGGACAATGTGAATGAAGCTTTGCAAAATGCCCTGAAGGCTGGCGGCCTGGATGTGACCCGTGACGAAGTCAATACGGTGATGGGCTTGCCCAAACCTGAAGCTATCCGCATTTTACTGACCGAAAAAACGGGTGCTGCCCCTGAAGCCAGGGTGGCAGAATTGCACCAGGGGTTCCTCCGCAATATGATTGACTATTACGAAAACAGCCCTGAAATCCGCGAAATCCCGGGTGCCTCTGAAACCTTTGGCCGCCTGCGGGCAGCGGGAATCAAAGTGGGCCTGGATACAGGCTTCAGCCGCGATATTGCAGATACCATTATCCGCAGGCTGGGCTGGGACAAGGCAGGCCTGCTGGACGTGACCGTGACCAGCGACGAAGTGCCCCGCGGCCGCCCTCACCCTGATCTGGCGTTCAGGGCGATGGAAATACTCGGCATCCAGGATGCCTCGACCGTGGCCAAGGCGGGCGATACGCCCTCAGATTTGCTGGAAGGCAGCAGCGCAGGCTGCGGCATGGTCATTGGGGTGCTCAGTGGAGCCAGTACCCGCGCCGAACTGGAGCCACATCCCCATACCCATATCCTCGACAGTCTGGCCGATCTGCCGTCTGTACTGGGCATTTAACTCCCCAAAATTTTTTCTCTGGTTCTCAAAAATTAGCTTTTCTCTACCATGAAATTATTGTTTACGCCCGGTCCTTTGACCACCAGTAAAACCGTCAAAGCCGCCATGCAGGTCGATTTGGGTTCACGCGACACAGAGTTTATGCAAGTGGTACGCGAAATTCGGAGCGAATTGCTGGCCTTGGGAGGAGTGACCCAGCAGGACGGGTACGAGGCCGTGCTGATGCAGGGTGCAGGCACTTTTGGGATCGAATCCGTGATTTCAAGTGCGATTCCAAAGGACGGCAGGTTAATCTTGCTGGTCAATGGTGCCTACGGGGAACGCATGGCCAAAATCGCTGAAATTCATGGAATTTCGACCCAGATTATTCGATTTGGGGAAGATGAAATTACGGATCCAGAGATCGTTCGGGATGCATTGAATGGGGGAAATTACACCCACCTGGGAGTCGTGCATTGCGAAACCACGACCGGGATTTTCAATCCCGTGACAGAAATCGGGGCCCTGTGCGCCGAATTTGGGGTTACCTACATCGTTGACAGCATGAGCGCCTTTGGAGCTGTGCCCCTCAATCTGACCACAAGTCACATTGATTTTCTGGTCTCCTCGGCCAATAAATGCATTGAGGGCGTGCCCGGATTTTCCTTTATTCTGTGCAAGCATTCCAAGCTGATGGCGGCTGAAGGCCAGTCGCGCACCCTTTCCCTGGACCTTCATGCCCAATGGTTTGGGTTGGAAAGCAAAGGGCAGTTCAGGTTTACCCCGCCCACCCATACTTTGCTGGCTTTTCGCCAGGCCTTGCGTGAACTGGCCGCCGAAGGCGGGCTGGAAAAGCGGGCTGAGCGCTACCAAAGCAATTTTCTCACCCTGTTGAAAGGCATGGAGAAAATGGGATTTATCCCCTACCTGCCCAAAGACCGCCGCGGATACATCATCAATTCCTTTCTGTACCCCAGTTCCTCTGCCTTTGATTTTGAACGTTTTTACAATCTGCTCAACGAAAGAGGATTTGCCATTTATCCCGGAAAATTGTCTCAGGTGGATTGTTTTCGCATAGGTAACATCGGCCAGTTGAAGAAAAAACACATTCGCGGGCTGCTGGAGGCCATTTCTGAAGTGAAAGCGATCATGGGATTCTGAAAAACCCGGCCGTCAGAACTCCCCCTGAAATTAGATAGGGAGAAAAAAACTCAAAGTTGTAGAATGTAAGCCTGAGAGGTAATATGGCCCGGAGGAGTCCTGAACTGTCAATCAATGATGAGAAAAAACTGAACTAAACTGAATTACGGGCATCAAGCGGGTGATTTCGTAACGCCTCAAAGTTCTGAAGTTAAATCCATTTAAATGTGCCAGGGGCGTTACAGTTTGGCTAACTTTAGGTTAATTGACCCCTGAAAATTGAAGGAAATGAAAACCAGCGAAACGATTGAGGAAATTCTGGCCTGCTACCAAGCCCACGGCCACGAGGATTACATTGGGGAGGCCATTTCCCAAATCGAGCACATGAGTCAGGCTGCACAACTTGCGGAGAAAGAGGGCTACGATCAGGAGGTGATCCTGGCTGCATTTCTGCACGATTTCGGGCACATTTGTCCCAAACCTGCGAACGCAGGTGAAATGGGAGGTTACGGCCGTGCCAGTCACGAGAAAATTGGGGCCGATTACCTGCGTGAAAGAGGATTCCCCGAAAAAATCGCCAAACTAGTGGAAAATCATGTGCAAGCCAAGCGTTACCTCACCTTCGCCCATCCCGATTATCTGGCCCGCCTTTCTGAAGCAAGCAAAATGACCCTGGACTATCAGGGAGGCCCCATGTCGGCTGAGGAAGCGGCAAAATTTTCGTCAGATCCTTTGTTTGATCTCAGCATCAAAATGCGGCAGTGGGACGAAGAAGCAAAGGAAGTGGGCATTCCTCTGGTGGAGTTAGATTATTTTAAAGGATTGATGGAGCGGGTTTTGGGGGAATAATCTTATTGAGGATTCTGAAGTCCACCTTCCCAGGTTTTGGCTTTGCGCCAGAAATAAATCCCGGCTGCGGCAATGAAAACCACCCCCACCACGGAAAGAAAATATCCACCCAGAATGAAAAAATCCACCCAACTGAGGCTGGCCGCGCCAAAATCCTTGAACAGGAGCACACTTACACTGCCCAGGTAGCCAAATGAATCGGCCACATAGATTAGAAATCCGGCGTTGCTGATGTATTTGAAGGTAGCAATAAGGCGGTCAAACATGATGCAGTTGAAGGGCACATAGCCCATGTAAAGGCCCAATCCAGACAGGACCATCCAGACTACGGGACCAATCAATTGGGCCTCAAAAGCCAGAGTTGCGCCACCAGCCAACAATAATCCACCCCCAATCAGGACGTGGTTGAGCATGAAGGCCCGCAGGTTGTTTTTGATCAGCATCATGATGCCCACCATCAGCAAAACCCCGACCATAACGGGAATCTCAGAGGTAGTGAAAATATCGGGTTGGTCCCCGTAGCCCAGGCTTTCCCAAATTTCTACAGCAAAATTATCCCGAAAATCACGGTAGGCCGTTAGTAAAACATACACGACAATGAGTAAAATGAGGCCTGGAGCGAAGGTTTTGAAGAATTTGGCCCGCTGAGCGCCATTCATGGGCTCTCTTTTGGTGCGGGAAGCCACATCCTCTGCGCTGGGCGGTGGAATCTGATCCAGCATCCAAACGAAAAATACCAACGGGACCACAAAAATGGCGCCCGTGGCAAATGGCATCCAAAATTCGGGAACCTCCATGCTGCTCATAAGCCATTTTCCCACTGATTTTGCGAATCCTGAAGCAAAAATAAAGCTCACGCTGAGGCCTGCGCCCAGCACTTCCGTGGTTTTTCGTCCTTCCAGAAAGCTGAAAACCAATCCCCAGACCATTCCCAGTGGCATTCCGTTGAAGAAAAGCCAGGGAAAATTGTAGGGATAGGGCGTCAGGGCAAATCCAAGGAGGGCAATCCAGGAAATGCCAATCAGGACCAGAATGGCCAGGGCACGCTTTGCACTGGTCATTTCAGAGATCACTTTGATCCCAATGAATTTGGAAAGGGCGTAGCCCACCACCTGACTTATGATCAGAATGGATTTGAATTCAAGCGCACCCAGGCTCAAACCTTCGTAGGTACCCACGGCGAAGGGTTTGCGAAACATATACATGCAGGAATAGGTGCAAAATGCGGCCGCAATCACAAAGAGGGAAAAAACAACAGGATGGGCATTTTGCAGGCGTGCCTGAATTTTGGGCGAGGTAAACATGAATTCAGTTTAGGATGAATATCTGCCTAAAGATATACTTTCCTGTGAGAGAATTGCAGGGATTAACCAAAAATTAACCTCTTCTATTGCGAAAAACCAGCCAAAGGCTTCCCAGCAGCAATATGGCCGACAACGTCGCAATGATGGTGCCCCAAATCCAGTAGGTGAGACCAATGCTTGAGGCAATCTGTCCTGTGTCTGAAAGATAAACCTTGCCATTGATGATGGCTTCGCCCTGAAAAAGGTACCAAACCTGGCGGTAAGTGGTCACTGCAGCCTGCACACCCACAAACTGTATCGCAAATTGCTGAACGCTACGCGAGGCTTTGAGCGCAATCAGAATGGCGACCAGAGCCAATCCCAGAATCACCACCAGACCAATTGTGGTTCTGACCCAAACCAAACTGGAAATGATCATGAGGGCAGAAAAAACGAACAGGGTAATGCGGGAAGTGCTGGTACGGGCTCCCAGCAGGATAAAAATGGCTCCCACCAAAGGTGGGCCCAGCAATCCGCCTGCCGAGATCAGCGCCTGGCCCAGGTCATGGTCAAGAATGAGTTTTCCGTAAGAAATATGGGCGAGACCCGAGCCTGTGGAGAAAATTTCCAGATATTCAAAATTTCCCTGCAGGATCCAGGCAGTGAGGCCATGGCCCATTTCGTGAAACCAGGTGCCCAGGATGGTAAACGGGTACAAAGCAATTCGCCCCAACTGAAACTGGCCCAGTACCAGAGTGATTATTCCGCTGAGGATCAGACCCAAAAAGACGTAGTCTTTGTTGAATTTAGGAGTTTTTTGCAGGGTCGTATCATCCATATCCGTAGGTTTAGGCCAATACTCTTTACGCTGTGACCAGGAATTGGTTCTTACAGGTTAAAATTGAGTTGCAGGGTGTAATTTAACGGAGCCTCTGCTTTGCCCGGCCTGACTGAGTAAAAACGGTTGAAAAGGTTTTTCACAATGAAGCCAACCTTGCATTTCCCACTGACATTATATCCAAACCTGATTCCATGGACCCAGTCGCCCTTCACGTGGGCCGCAGAATAAGCCGCAAGACCTTTGACCGCCAGGAAAAATTCGGGGTCAATGCGCTCGGGGTAGCTTCCGTAGAAAACAGTATAACCAAAAGAATAGCGTTTCCAGAAAAATTCAATGTCACCCTTGACCAGGTGACGGGTTCTGTAATTGAGAATGCCCGAGGATTGGGTGACTTTGGGATTGAGGGGATCAGAAAGATCGAGGATTTCCTGTTGCCTTTGAAAAAGGCTGGTAAACATATTTTTGAGGAAAATTCCCGGGTCCTGCTGCGCAGAATCCCGCTGCAAATCGCCGGGATAGGTGTAGGTATAACCCATCAGAGTCCGAACTTCAATGGGGCCAAGATAGCCTTTGCCGTAAATAGATCCCTCAAAACCAGCTACCCGTGATTTGGGCAGATTGAAGGGCTTGAGACCAATGAAATCAAAGGGGTTGGAGCCGGGAGGAATGGGGTTGGGGACGTAATTGCCAAAACGGTATTCCACAAAATTATCATACTCGTTCCAGAATGCGGCAAAATCAAGGAAGCCCATCCATTTGCTGATTTTGAGCCCCTGTTTGATTCCAAACTCGAAAGACCAGCCTTTTTCAGGCAGAAGTCCGGGGTTGGGAATGACGTTCAGCACCCCGGATGAAGCAGTAATAAACCGTTCACCCACAGAAGGCAGGCGGTACGCCTGACCGAGGGAAGCCCTGAAAAAGGTGGCTTTTCCAAAACGGTAATTGATCCCCGAGCGAAAAACGGGAATCGTGGCCTGGGCCGTTTGGATGGAATCTGTATTCAGGGAATCGGGTAAATTGGGCTGCAACACGGCATTTCCCTCATAGCGCACCCCGCCTGTGACGTTGAAACGGCCAAATTTGGCCTCTGCCTGCACATAAACGGCCCCGTTGACCGTGTAGCGCGTGCCCGGAAAGAGGTTACTTCGACTGACCCCAAATCCAAAAGGCAAGCCAGCCGTGAGCACATATTTTTCCGCCCATCGCTTTTGGTATTGATAATCAAAATTGAAGGCATTCGAACTGGCGCTCACATCGCCCCCGTTGCCAAAACGGAACAC
This sequence comes from Bacteroidia bacterium, assembly GCA_020635905.1. Taxonomy (GTDB): domain Bacteria; phylum Bacteroidota; class Bacteroidia; order J057; family JADKCL01; genus JACJYV01. Next base: position 846,090 of record JACJYV010000001.1, on the reverse strand, counting down.
ATTCAGATAGCGAATCAGCACCCTGTGCTTGGTGCCCCCGTCTGTGAGCCACACGAAGTGTGGATCGAGGTTGGTACGCAAATAACGGTCTGTCGAACCGTCCCCAAATTTGTATGCGTTGGAATCCACGTCCACGGGCAGGAAAAACCTGCCGCTGTTTTCGCGCATCACGGCTCCGTTCATCCCAAAAGACATACCCTTGATGGTGGGATGGCGATAACGGGTTTTGAAACTGAATCTTACCCGGCCCTCGTCCGCCTTTTCCAGGTAACTGTTCACCAGATTGAGGTTGCCGCCCAGAATCAGGTCAAAATTTTCCATTTTTCGCTGGTGGCTGAAAGACATACCTGAAAAATTGCGCCAGCCCAGACTGTCCCACCAGTTCAGCTCGGGGCGGGGAGGATTCCCGTAAATCCCGGAAAACATGCTGATTTCCGTGGCAATGGGCTTGGTAGGCCAGGCAGTAATCATATTCACCACCCCGTTGAGGGCTGAGGAACCGTAAATCACGGAGGCTGCTCCCTTGACCACTTCCACCTGCTCGGTATTTTCGAGCGGGGCCTGCTTCAACTGAGCTTCTCCCAAATCTGCCGAGGCAAAAGACATATTGTCCACCAAAACAGCCGTCCTCGACCCAACCCCGTAGGCATAGCCCGATCCTCCACGAATGGTGATCTGCTCATCCTGCACCTGCACTCCCACAGATTTATTCACGGCTTCACCCAGGTTGGTGGCGTTATTATTTTTGAAAAGGGATTTGTCAATAATATCAATGGAAACCGTCTCCTCAGCCAGGTTTTTTTCATACTGGCTGGCCGAAATCACCACTGCATTGAGGTTGTGACCTTCCTCCGTCATGGTCACATCCAGGGTAATTTCCTCCTCCCCATTGGCTTCAATTTTGATTTCACGGGCCTCATTCTGATAATTGGTCAGAAAGAAATCGAGGTGATGTTTACCCGGTTTTACTTTGAGGGAATAATTTCCCTCGCCGTCTGTCATGGTGCCACCTGTGGTGTCAATCACCACCTTGACCCCGACCAGGCGGGTATCGTCTGCGCCGTCTTTGACGGTACCTTTGATGATAAATTGCTGGGAAAAGGAAAATAAGGGAAGAAAAAACAAAACAAGGAAAAACGCTCTGCTCATGGTGTGTGCTTAGTAGTGATGGCGTCCGATCAGGGATGTTGGATTGGTGCAGGATTAGTGTTTTCTAAAAATAGAAAATTTGGGCAAAAATTTTACATGCTGAGGGTGTCTGGGGGTAAAAAAGTATTTGAAAGTTAACCGAAGGTTAACAAAAGTCCTTTTTTGAGGCTAAATAAATCCTTTAAATTCGGGCGTTATACAAAATCAAACACAACAAATGGGTTCAGACAGCAATTCAAGAAGGCAGTTTTTGCAGAAAATGGGTGTGGTAGGATTGGGTTTTATGGGATTAAAGACCTTTGCCCTGCCCGGAATGAAAGGAATCAGCGAGGTGATGAGCGCGCCCATTGATCCTGTGCTGATGAAATCAGCACCAGGTTACGGTCCTTTGCTGCCTGATCCTCAGGGAGTATTGAATCTGCCTAAAGATTTTTCCTATAAAATCATCATGAAGCAGGGGCAGCCCATGAGCGATGGACTGCTTTCGCCCGGCAAACCCGACGGGATGGCCACTTTCAGGCTGGATGACAAACGCACCCTGATCATTCGCAATCACGAACTGGATAATTTTCACCTGCAGGAAAGCGCCTACGGGGCGGGAAATTTCCTCCTGGGCAAAATTAGTCCCAATAAAATGTACGATGTGGGAGCCAAAGGCTTCCCGGCCCAGGGTGGAACCACCACCCTGATTTACGATCACGACAAAGGAGAAGTGGTCAAATCTTTCCTCAGTTTGGCAGGCACTTCTCGCAATTGTGCGGGCGGACCGACTCCCTGGGGTAGCTGGATTACCTGTGAAGAAGCCGTTTACACGGTGGGGGGGCATTATGCCGTGGATCACGGCTATTGTTTTGAAGTGCCCGCCAATCCTGATGGCGGCCTGGTGGACCCTGTGCCCCTCAAGGCCATGGGCCGCTTCAACCATGAAGCCATTTGCGTGGACCCCAAAACAGGTATCGTGTACCTGACCGAGGATCGCCACGACGGACTTTTTTATCGTTTTATTCCCAATCAACCCTGGAAATTGGCCGCAGGGGGGAAATTGCAGGCGCTGGCTATCAAAGGCTCGCCCAGCTATGATACCCGCAACTGGCCAGGCATCAAGGACAAAAAGATTCTGGTGGGAGATGTGATGGAGGTGGAATGGATGGACCTGACAGATATTGAATCTCCCAAGGATGACCTGCGCTTTCGGGGATTTGCCTCAGGAACAGCCATTTTTGCGCGGGGAGAAGGCACCTGGTTTGGGGAGGGTGAATTGTATTTTGCCTGTACCAACGGAGGCTATAACATGCAGGGACAGGTATGGCGCTATACCCCCAGCGCCGAGGAAGGCAAGCCGGGCGAGAAAAAGGCACCAGGTAAACTTGAGCTATTTGTGGAAACCACAGATGAGCTGATTCTGAAAAACTGCGATAACCTGACCGTTTCTCCCCACGGAGGGCTGGTCATGTGTGAGGACGATCCTCATCCTTTCCTGATTGGAGTGACACCCAAGGGAGCCTTATTCAAAATTGCGGAAAACACCCGTTTTCCTTCAGAGTTTGCAGGAGTTTGTTTTGCTCCTGATGGCAAAACCCTTTTCGTGAATATCCAGCATTACGGCATGACCCTGGCCATTACCGGGCCTTTTGACAAGGTGGTGATGGAGCAGGAGATGGATAATAAGGGATAATTCCCGGTCTGATTTTCAGCTTTTCCCAACCAGAAACTGTACAGAAGCTTCTGCGCAACGCACCCCATCGAGGGCGGCAGACATGATGCCGCCTGCGTAACCTGCACCTTCCCCGCAGGGGAAGAGGCCTGCTGCCTGGGGGTGCATGAGTGAATGGTCGTCGCGTGGAATGCGGACAGGGGAGGAGGTGCGGGATTCGACCGCCACCACCACGGCATCATTGGTTAGAAATCCCTTCATACGCTTGCCAAAGTCCTGAAAGCCGAGTTGAAGGCGATCGTGGATGCCGGGGGGAAGGACTTCCCTGAGATCAGCAGGATTGAGGCCGGGCAGGTAGGAGCAATCGGGGAGTTTGGCCCGGGGTTTTCCCTGGACGAAGTCCAGGAGGCGCATGGCAGGGGCTACCTGCTTACCTCCACCCGCCGCGAAAGCGGCTTGTTCCACTTCTTTTTGCATGATTACTCCTGCCAAAGGGCCATGGGAATGGTAAGGCTGGAGATCGTTGAGGGTAACCTCGACCACCATGCCAGAATTGGCGTAGGGGGAATTGCGCTTGCTGGGCGACCAGCCATTGACCACGACTTCGTCGGGTGCGGTGGCGGCGGGGCAGATGATGCCACCCGGGCACATGCAAAAGGAGTACACTCCGCGGGCCCGCACCTGAGTCACCACGGAGTAAGGCGCGGCAGGCAGTCCTTCAGGCCGCGGATCGCAATGCCACTGGATTTTATCGATCAGGGATTGGGGATGCTCCACGCGCAGGCCCAGGGCAAAGGGCTTGGCTTCCAGGGAAAGGCCTTTTTGGTGGAGTAAGGTAAAGATGTCGCGGGCCGAATGGCCGGTGGCCAGGATCAGGGTTTGGGTGTCGAGGCGGGTGCCATCCTGAAGGGAAAGAGAGGCCAGGCGGCCATCTTTGAGGGAAAAATCGCTGAGTTTTGTATCAAAATGAATCTCTCCGCCACAGGCGAGGATGGTTTCGCGGATGTTTTGGATGAGTTGGGGTAATTTGTTGGTGCCAATGTGGGGATGGGCGTCGATGAGGATGTCGGGGGTGGCGCCGTGGTTAACCAGGGTATCGAGCACGTAACGGACGTCGCCCCGCTTGGTGGAGCGGGTGTACAATTTTCCGTCGGAAAAGGTGCCTGCGCCGCCTTCGCCAAAGCAATAATTACTTTCGGGATTGACAATCCCGTCTTTGTTGAGGGCCGCGAGATCGCGGCGGCGTTCGCGCACGGCTTTGCCGCGCTCCAGGATCACAGGTTTGTAACCCAGCTCGATGAGGCGCAGGGCGGCAAACATGCCCGCGGGGCCAAAGCCCACGATGCAAACGGATGGCTTTGCAGAGACATTTTGCAGGGCCGGGGTAAAGGGGGCAGGCGGCGGGGCAGGCTGGTCGAGTTGGGCTTCGAAACGAAGCACAAACCTGGGTTCGCCGCCGCGGGCGTCGATGGAGCGGCGCAGGAGCCGCAGGCCCTGGATGCGGGCAGGTGGCACGCGCAGGGCGCGGGCCATGAGTTTGAGGTGGAGGACTGCGTCCTCCTGCTGGGCGGGCAGGACTTTGATGTCAGCTTCTTTGAGCATGGGGCAAAGATAGGGATTTGTTATAAGCTTCGGGCTTCTGGCCGAGAGCTTCGAGGCTAATTTTTTGATGGGCGGGGGTGCGTCTTTGGGGGGTGAGGGATTGCGGCGATGGGGGCGCTTTGCGCCAGGGTGGCGTAGGGAGGCTGGTGCGACACCCAACGCGAAGCACCCCCGCCCGGGTGGCCGCGATGCGGATTTTCAGGAACTTCGTCAGAGATTTTTCCTAAACCTCCCACTTTCGGGCACAAAAAAAGCCGCCCTTTGCGGACGGCTTCCTTTTTTATGGGTTGTCTCAGAGGCCAAATTCGGCTTTGATTTTGTCCACGTAGTCGAGTTGTTCCCAGCCAAAGAAGCGAACTTTTTGCTTTTTGGAGGTTCTGATTTCCTGTTTGGTGCCGTTTTCTTCTTTGATGTCCACGTAGAAGAGATCGACTTCTTTTTCGTAGGTTTTGCGGCCCATGTGTCCGTAGGCGGCGGTTTCAGAGAAGATGGGGTTGCGGAGGCCGAAGCGGTCCACGATGGCTTTGGGGCGCATGTCGAAGAGGGCTTTGACTTTGTCGCTGATCTGGGCATCGCTCATTTTGACGCGGGCGGTGCCGTAGGTGTTGACGGTGATGGATACGGGCTGGGCCACGCCAATGGCGTAAGCGACCTGTACGAGGGCTTCGTCGGCCACGCCGGCGGCCACCAGGTTTTTGGCGATGTGACGGGAGGCGTAGGCTGCGGAACGGTCCACTTTGGAGGAGTCTTTGCCTGAGAAGGCGCCGCCTCCGTGGGCTCCTTTGCCACCGTAGGTATCCACGATGATTTTGCGGCCGGTAAGGCCGGCGTCACCGTGGGGACCGCCAATCACGAATTTTCCGGTGGGATTGATGTGATAGATGGTGTTCACGAGCATTTCGGCGGGAATGACGCGCGGAATGAGGTGAGCTTTGATGTCGGCAGCGATTTTTTCCTGCATGAGGCGGTCGCGGTCGGCCTGGGAGAGGTTTGGGTGGGTGGTTTCGTTGACGAATTCGTCGTGCTGGGTGGATACGACGATGGTATGGACCCGCATGGGTTTGCCGTGGTCGTCGTACTCGATGGTGACCTGCGATTTGGAGTCGGGGCGCAGGTAGGGGATGAGGTTGGACTCTTCTTTGCGGATTTTGGCGAGCTCTTTGAGCAGGCGGTGTGAGTAGGCGAGTGCCATGGGCATGAGCTCTTCGGTTTCGGCGGTGGCGTAGCCAAACATCATGCCCTGGTCGCCGGCTCCCTGTTCTTTTTGGCCGCCTTCGTCCACGCCCATGGCGATGTCGGGAGACTGGCTGTGGAGGGCGACGAGGATGCCGCAGGATTCAGAGTCGAAGCGGTATTCCGCTTCAGTATAGCCGATTTTCTGGATGGTTTCGCGGACCAGGTCAGAAATTTCAACGTAAGCTTTGGTGGTGATTTCTCCGGCAACAACGACCTGACCGGTGGTAACCAGGGTTTCGCAAGCCACACGGGAATTGGGATCCTGACGCAGCATGGCGTCGAGGATGGCGTCGGAAATCTGATCAGCTACTTTGTCGGGATGTCCTTCAGAAACAGACTCGGAGGTAAATAAATATGACATTGATCGATTGTCTTAGTTGAATTTTATCAATTAACAGGCTACAAAAATACAGACATTTCCGGAAAAGAAAAGTGCTATCTGAAATCGTTGGATTTGGGTGTTTGGGTGGTATTTTTAGGGGGTTGAAGTGGGTAAGTGTGAGGGGAATGATTGTATGGTCATCAAATAAGTAAATGGCTTTTGGGGCAGATTTTGGTGGAAAACGGGTGGATTTGTCAATTGATTATCAAATAAGATTCAGGGAAGTTGAGCATAAATCAAACAGCCATCAAATTAGTGAATGGCTATTAGGGCAGGTTTTGGGTGAAAAAGGTCGGTTTTATCAAATGTCAATCAAATAAGAATTGGGGAAGCAAGGAGCTGATCAAACAGCCATCAAATCAGGAAATGGCTTTTGGGGCAGATTTTGGGTGAAAATGGTCGGTTTCGTCAAATGTCTATCAAATAAGATTTGGGGAAGCAAGGAGCTGATCAAACTGCCATCAAATTAAGAAATGGCTTTTGGGGCAGATTTTCGGTGAAAAAGGTCGGTTTTATCAAATGTTTATCAAATAAGATTTGGGGAAGCAAGGAACTGATCAAACAGCCATCAAATTAGGAAATTGAATTTGAGGTAGATTTCAGGCATAAATCAGGGTTTTTGTCAATTTGCCATCAAATAAGATCACGCCCAGAAGGGGATATATTTTTTGTATTTTCTGGAGTTGCTGGCAGGATCTTCCTCTTTGATCAGTGAGGCATTGAGGGTTTCTTTGATAATTCTGGACGCAATGGCGGCGTTTTTGGCTTCGATCTGGAATCTGTCTCTCAGGGTTTGGTTGGTCATTTTGTCGTTGGAGACGTATTTCAGGCAGCAATGTTGGTAACAGGCCCTGATTTTGTCTTTTTTATCCATTTGGTTCAGGGTTTTGTAGGCATATATGATGACCTTTGTGTGTTTTTCCTGGAGTTGGATTTCGATTGCAGGCAATTGGAAAAGCTCATTGTAGAAAATGACTTTATCAATGCCGCTTCCTTTTTCTTCGCAGATACCCAGCCGCCGCATCAAATCTGCCAGGTTATCGTTGCGTGATTGGTACTCGTCGATGAATCTTTCGGGGGTGATCAGGGGGAGCCCCGGGTTGCAGATTTCTATTCTGTCTGAAAATATTTCGACCATGGGCGGGCCTTTTTCTTCGAAATCCTGGTGGATGATCGCATTGGACAGAAGCTCCCGGATGGCAATTTCGGGATACATTCTCTTGTCTTGCCGGAATGATTTTTCGATTTCTTCGTTTGCAGGTACCTGGCTGTTGATCCATTCGATCAGTTCGTGGTATCCGGCAACGTAGCCTTTTTTGCCAGAAAATTCTCTGATGGTTTTTATTTTGGTTTTGCCCTGATACACTATTACGCGGATAGATTTTCGGCTTATATCAGGAAAATCTTCCAGATTCTTTGCGAGCAGGATGGCTCCAAGATTGGTTATGGAGTATTTGGTGTTTTGTTTTTCGATCAGGGATTCTGAAAGGAATTTTTCTATGACCCCGGCCCTGGAGGAGGGATAGGGGAGTTTGATGAGGTCGAAATAGCTTTGGGTGTCGAGGAGGGAGACTACATTTTGAGGGCTTAGGCTGGTGGCAGCAATTTTCTTTTCAAATTTGACGTAATTACCTTTCGCCCAGATTTTTGCTTCTTTTTCAGGAAAGTCTTTGAGAGAGCGGGTGTAGCTCCCAATTCTGATGAATGCATGATGAGCAAATTTGACCGGGCGATTGGTTGCCGCAGGAATTGCATACATACTGATGCGCACATTTTTGGAATAGAAAAATTCATAGGTTTTGAAATCGATCCTTGGGTCCAGCCTTTGGAGGAGCCAGTTTTCGAGTTCCTCTTTTCCCTTTTTTGCTGATTTTGCCTGGAATGTCGTGCCCGTGATTTTATGGCTGCCGTCCTCGATTCCAAAAATGAGAAAGCCATGGGTTTTGTTGCTCAGGCAGGCTCCATTGGCCAATGCAGAGATTCTTTCTCCAATCTCTTCAGGCGAGTGGAAGTTTTGCTTGAATTCCAGCCACTCTGACTCATGGGGCTGGCGGGCCAGTTCTTTGAGAATTTGTCGAAGATCCTTTTCGTTCATTTGGCAGGGGAATGGAAGGTATTGGATTAGGAAATGGGGTTCAATATACAAATAAGCATCAAATTAGGGAATGGGTTTTGAGGTAGATTTTGGTGAAAAACGGGTGGATTTGTCAATTGATTATCAAATAAGATTCAGGGAAGTTGAGCATCAATCAAACAGCCATCAAATTAGGAAATGGCTCTTGGGGCAGATTTTGGGTAAAAAAGGTCGGTTTTATCAAATGCCAATCAAATAAGATTTGGGGACGCAAGGAGTTAATCAAACAGCCATCAAATAAGTGAATGGCTTTTAGTGCAGATTTTGGGTGAAAAAGGTCGGTTTTATCAAATGCCAATCAAATAAGGTTTGGAGACGCAAGTAGTTGATCAAACAGCCATCAAATTAGTGAATGGCTATTAGGGCAGATTTTGGGTGAAAAAGGTCGGTTTTGTCAAATGTCTATCAAATAAGATTTGGGGACGCAAGGAGTTAATCAAACAGCCATCAAATAAGTAAATGGCTTTTGGGGCAGATTTTGGGTGAAAAAGGTCGGTTTTGTCAAATGTCAATCAAATAAGATTTGGGGACACAAGGAGTTGATCAAACAGCCATCAAATTAGTGAATGGCTATTAGGGCAGATTTTGGGTGAAAAAGGTCGGTTTTATCAAATGTCAATCAAATAAGGTTTGGAGACGCAAGTAGTTGATCAAACAGCCATCAAATTAGTGAATGGCTATTAGGGCAGATTTTGGGTGAAAAAGGTCGGTTTTGTCAAATGTCTATCAAATAAGATTTGGGGACGCAAGGAGTTAATCAAACAGCCATCAAATAAGTAAATGGCTTTTGGGGCAGATTTTGGGTGAAAAAGGTCGGTTTTGTCAAATGTCAATCAAATAAGATTTGGGGACACAAGGAGTTGATCAAGCAGCCATCAAATAAGGAAATGGCTTTTAGGGCAGATTTTGGGTGAAAATGAATGGTTTTGTCAAATGTCAATCAAATAAGATTGGGGGACGCAAGGAGCTGATCAAACAGCCATCAAATTAGGAAATGGCTTTTGGGGCAGATTTTGGGTGAAAACGAATGGTTTTGTCAAATAAGAATCAAATAAGATAATTGTAAAACAGAAGGTTGAACCTGATTCTCCAAATTTTCTTTTTGCTTGTTGGCAGTGGCGCTTTTCCTTTATATTTGCCCAAAAATTTGCCGTGGCAAGAAAAAAGAGCTTTCGCAAGGATGATTTTCTGAATTTCCCCAATGCTTTCAAGGAGGACCATGAGAAGAAGGGGAAGTGGAAGGAGTATTTTGGGAATGATTATCCACTGATTCTGGAACTGGGTTGCGGCAAAGGGGAATTGAGTTTTGGGCTGGCCGAAATTTGCCCGGACCGCAATTTCATCGGTCTGGACCTGAAAAGCGACCGCCTCTGGGTCGCAGCCCAAAGGGCTGCTGAGGCGGGCCTGAAAAACCTCGCTTACCAGCGCCTGGACATTGGCCAGTTGACCGATTTCTTCGCCGTCGGCGAAGTGGACGGGATCTGGATCACCTTCCCCGATCCTTATCCCAAAAGCAAAAGGGCGCCCCGCCGCCTCACCCACTACCGTTTCCTTTCCCAGTATGCCGAAATTTTGAAGCCCGGCGGCGTGATCGAGTTCAAAACGGATAATTTTGAACTTTTTGAATGGTCAAGGGAACATTTTCTGGCCTGCGGCCTTACATTGGACCATCTCACCTACGATTTGCACCATTCTGAACTGCTGACACCTGAAACTGGCATCAAAACCTATTATGAGCAGCGTTTTCTGAAAATGGGCATGAAGATCAATTATGTGCGTTTCACGCTGGAAGGTTTGCACGAACCACCCCCGGATTCAGATTCAGACGAAATTCAATCCCCTGTCTGACGGCATGGTAACCCATTTCGTGGTTCATTTTCAGCATGGGCTGGTTGAGTTGGTGGGTATCCCCGTCAATGAACCTCACTTTGGGAAATAATTCGTGCAGCTTTTGCAAAGCTGCGGCCTTCATCCAGCGGCCCAGGCCGCGGCCACGGTAAGCGGGCAATATGCCCGTCATGCCCTGATAAGCCCTTTCGGGCTGGGCTGAATCCAGATTGAGGTCGGTCAGCCCGACCGCTTCGCGGTCGGGATTGAAAAGCAAGAGGGTGAGCGTAGCCCGCCCGATTTCCTGATTCACCAGGCGAAGCCGGGTCAGTTCGCTCCTGTTCCAGGATGCATAAGGCGGCCCGACCAGATCCGTACGGGGGCGATCCAGCGAAAGCTGGTTGTAGAGGGAAATGTATTCTGTCAGAATAGATTCAGGGCGATCCAGGTGCAATTCGAGGTAAAATCCAGGATTTTGAAGGGGGATTTGGGAAACCCATGACTCAATGGCGCTCCAATTCGTCAAATTCAAATCCAGTTCCAGGTAAACCAGTTGCTCTGAAACCGCCCCGCCTGCGGCCTGGGCGAGGGATTGCAATGTAGCTGAATCTGCCTCCAGCCAGGCGTATGGCTGGAGGTTTTCAGCCATGATTTCCTGCATTTTTCGGGCAAATTCTTCCTGAATTTCCCTGTCCTGGATACCCGCCCCGCCTGGGCTGAACGACATCCTGCCGCAAACCAGGTTCCACCTGAGCCAGGCCTCAGGCTGGTCTTCCCTGAACAACAGACATTCCTGTCCCTGAAGGGGATATAAAGTGCGGACACGCCTCACTTTGAAGGTCTCCAGTTCGGCGGCCAGGGGAGGATGCGAACTCACGATCGGGCCAGCCCTGCCAGACGAGGCCAGCAGGTGGTACTTTTCCCATTGTTCGGGGCTAAGATCGCGGATTTCAATCCAGTAAAACATGGGGCAATTTAGCTAAATCCCCCTACCTTTGCAGGATGCAACTGGTGATAGTTGGCCTGTATTTCGCCCTGCTGCTGGGAGCAGGGCTGGTTCGGAAATGGTTCCCCAAAGGGGAAGCTGATTTCCTGCTGGCCGGGCGTCAGGTCACCCTTTTGCCTTTCATTGCGACCCTGGTTTCAACCTCTTATGGATGGATTTTGGGAGTAGGGCAAGTCTATGCAGAATTGGGAGTTTCGGCCTGGTTTGTATTGAGTTTTCCCTACACGGTTGGGACCCTTTTACTGGCTTTATTTTTTGCCAAACGGGCCCGCAAGCAAGAGTTTGTCACTCTTTCTGACTTGCTGGATCGCCAGTATGGAAAAACGGTTTCCACCGTGGGAACCCTCCTGTTTGTGCTGGTTTGTCTGCCTTCCATGTACCTGCTGATGGCTGGTCAGGTGCTGAACTTCCTGACCAACTGGGGGATGATTTTTTCCCTGGTGGCAGTCGCTGTTTTTTCCTCCGTTTACCTCTATGCGGGTGGACTTAAGACCCTGATTAAGACGGATATCCTGCAGTTTGTGCTCATGTTTGGGGGATTTGGGATGCTGCTGGTGGTGCTGGTAAATACCCATGGCTGGGAAATGCTGAACAATTTGCCTGCCCAAAAGCTGAATATGGAGGTGGATACGTCTCTTTGGTACATAATTTCCTGGTTTCTGCTGGCCGCATTTACCCTGATTGATCCCAATTTTTATCAAAGAATATACGCAGTGAATCGCCCGCAAACGGCCCGTACGGGCCTTTTGCTCTCAGTCCTCATCTGGACCATTTTTGATTTTCTGGCGGGCGCCACTGCTTTGTATGGGCTGGTTTTGCTACCAGAAAGCAACGATCATACCCTGATCTATCTGGAACTGGGAGCCAGCCAGCTTTCTCCCGCCCTGGCCGGGCTCTTTTTTGTCGCACTGCTCAGTGCGATCATGAGCACGGCCGACAGCCTGATTTTTTACTCCTCCGTGACCCTGGCCAAGGATTTTTTTCATCGAAATGACTGGCTGAAGCGAATTCCCCTGCAAAAACTCACCCGTTTTTGCCTGTTTGGAGTCACCCTGGGTGGATTATTGATTTGCCTGCCTTACCGTCACGGATCCTCGATCGACCTCTTTTTCGACCTGTTTCCCATTACCGTTTCGGCCCTGCTCATCCCGGTTTTGACTGCCTATTTTCCCCGCTGGAACCTGAATCCTGGTTGGAGCCTTTTGCAAATCCTCTCCTCAGCTCTGGTTTGCACCTTATATATGGTATTTCAAAAGGAGCTTTCCACGGAATGGGAAATTCTGGCCACCATCAACGGAGTTTACCCCGGCCTGGCCGTTTCTTTGCTCATTTACCTGATTGGAATATGGAATCCCGGCCCGCAAAGTCAATCCTGAAGATCGCTTTGGTGGGCGCTGAATCCAGCGGGAAAACCACTTTGGCCCGGGAATTAGCCCAACATTTTAACACGGTGTGGGTGCCTGAATTTTTAAGGAGTTATTTTGTGGAAAAAGGCGGGATTCTGAAGGCAGAAGATACCCCTGTTACCATCCTGGGACAGCTTGATTTGGAGAAAAATATTGCCAAATCGGCCCGTGGATACCTTTTTTGCGATACCTGCCCTTTACAAAGTCTGGTTTATTACCGCCATTATTTTGGAGAAATTCCGCCCGAATTAATGCCTTATTATTCTGATCCTGCTTACGATTTGTATCTGTTGCTGCTGCCAGATCTGGGTTGGGAAAATGATCTGCAAAGAGAGAGTGCTGAGGTTCAGAAAAAAATTCACCAGGATCTCGAGAAGGAATTAATCAGATTAAACCTGCCATTTGTGCGAATTGAAGGGAGAGGAAGAACCCGTTTGGAGGCTGCAGTAAAGGCAATAGAACAATTTTTCCATAAAAAAACCGGCCCCTGAGTCAGGAGCCGGCCATTTAGAGGATAATCTGGACCTTTTTGAATTAGATTCCGAGTGAGGAGGTGATTTCGCCGCAAACCGGGATACAAAGCTCGATTACCATGCCCCCTCCCTGCTTGTGACCAAACATCCAGGCGTCTTTGGCCAGCAGGATGTTGCCGTTGGGGCCGAAGAAAGCTACTCCTGCGTGGATGGCAAAGCCGTGGCAAGGGAAAAGCTGGCTTTTGGAAATGATCTCCTGGTGGAGGGTCACCCCGGTCGGGTAGGTGTACTGGCGGGGAAACTGGCTTACGTCAGGAGTTCCACTGGGCAGCAGGGGCAGCGAAGCATTGAAGTCGCCTTCCCAGATCTCCACGTTGGTCAGTTTGAGGCCGGGAGAAGGTTTTACATCAATGGTGAGGTCGGTCACGGTGTGGGAGAAAACCACATTTCCGAAGGATTGGTACTGGCTGGAGGCAGTAGTCACCATGGGCAGCGTGTACACATCGCAGACCGTGGAACCGCCTTTGTAGGCCGCACCGTCCGTGTCAATGGTTTGCAGGAAGGCTTCGTCAGTTTGCTGAGGTTGGTTGTTTTGTTCGGCCAGCGGATCATCCTGGATGGGAGAGCAGGCAGAGAAGAAAAGGGTGAATAAGAGGGCGAGAGCGAGCGTGATGTTTGAGAGTTTCATGGCTAATGTTAATGGTTGTTGTTATGTAAAAATCTGAGTCGTTCGTGGACGGCGGCAGGTTGTTTGGATTGTGTTTCCGTCGTCCGAAAATAAGATGTCGGGACAGGATCAATTCCACATGAAATTTTTCGCGCAAAAAAATATTACATGCATAATTGATTGATTTTCAGGAGGTAATTTTGGCTTGCATGTAAGGTTAAACCAATATTTAGCAGAAAAAAAAATCAGGATTCCCATCTTTGAAGAAGAGAATCCTGAGCAAAATGGTAAAGGGGACTTCTAAAAAGGATGAAGATCAGGGCGGACACAGGTGAAGAAAGCGCAGTTTACTCCCGTAAAAGAGCATTTCTGAACCAGGTCCAACCCAGAGATTGGAAGTTTTTAGAGGTTCCCTAAAGAAAAAATGATCAGAGCAGGGTGTTTACATTTTCAGGCGGACGGCCAATGATGGCTTTTTTCCCTTCCACCACAATGGGGCGCTCAATCAGGATAGGATTTTCAGCAAGGATCTGTATCCATTCACCTTCAGAATATTCCCTGCCTTTGAAATTATCCTTAAATAATTGTTCTCCTTTTCTGACTAAATCCATGGCGCTCATGTCCAGTTTATCCAGAATTTCCCTTATTTTTGCAGCATTGGGAGGAGCTTTGAGATATTCTATGATTTCAGGTTCCCGGCCACTTTCCCGGATTAATTCCAGCGTCTTCCTGCTTTTTCCGCAGCGGGGATTATGGTAGATTTGCATATTGATCCGGTTTTTTAAATTTTTGCAGCCAAGTTAACCATTATAAGGGAGTGAAAAAAAATCCAGTTGGCCTTTTAAAATGTTTAGTCCTGATTTCCCTGCTGCTTACTGGCTGTGCAGATCGCACGGTCCAGGAATTTTATGAAAATGGTAAACTGAAAAGCGAAATCAATTATAATAATCAGGGCCAGCAGGACGGACAGGCCGCTTTTTTCTACGAAAACGGAAATTCCATGGAGGAATCCTTTTGGGAAAATGGCATTCAAAACGGCCCCTCAAAATTGTACTTTCCCAATGGCGAACTCAAGGAAGAAGCCACTTTTGTCAACGGGAAACTGGAAGGCGAAGTCCGGAAATATTACGACACCAGGCAGCTGGAGTCTGTGGCTCAGTACGAGAACGATCAATTGAGTGGAGCCCGCCTTTCCTATTACCGCAATGGCATGCTGAGGCTGGAGGAAAACTTTCTGGAAGGTCTGCCAGATGGTCTGCAAAAAGAATACGATGAAAAAGGCGTAATCCTGTCTGAGACCAGTTACCAAAAAGGAAATCTCCACGGTCCCCTGCGACTCTATAATGCCCAGGGCATCATCGTTTCCGAAACCATGTACGAAAACAACCAGCAGGTTGGCGATCCCATCCTTTTCGACGAAAAGGGAAATCCAGTTGAGTAGAGTCCTTTGTCGGGAGATATCAGACCATCAGATTTAAGATTTTAGAGATTTGAGGTCCGTTTTTGCGGAAACTTCAGGATTATCAGTTGGGTTTATTGGATTTTAATTCAACCATTCCCCCATATAAAATCAGTCGTTAATCCCTCGCGATTTCACTCAGGACCAACGACTAATCTCTAAAGACTCCTCTCTCAGGACTCCCTTCTAAGGACTAACGACTCCCCTTCGGGGACTCAGGCATAGCTTTCCAGCGGCGGGCACACGCACATCAGATTGCGGTCGCCGTAGGTGTCGTCGATGCGGCTTACGTGAGGCCAGAATTTGGCACTTTGCAGCGAAGCCACCGGGAAGGCAGCTGTCTCACGTGAGTAAGAGTGATCCCAGTTGCTGGCCGTAATGACATCCACCGTGTGGGGAGCATTGGAAATGGGATTGTCTTCCAGGGTATATTTGCCGGCCGCCAGGTCCTCAATTTCCTTGCGAATGGAGATCATGGCATCCAGAAAGCGATCCAGTTCCTCTTTGGGCTCACTTTCCGTAGGCTCGATCATCAGCGTTCCAGCCACAGGGAAGGACACGGTGGGCGCGTGGAAACTGTAGTCCATCAGGCGTTTGGCCAGGTCAATGGCACCAACTCCTGTATCGTTTTTGATGCCGCGGATATCCAGGATAAACTCGTGGGCCACCCGGCCGTTGGTTCCTGAATACAGCACAGGATAGTATTTTTCCAGCTTGGTTTTGAGGTAATTGGCATTCAGAATCGCCATTTTGGTGGATTGGGTCATGCCCGTACCGCCCAGCATTTTGATGTAGCCATAGCTGATCAAAAGGATGCTCGCGCTGCCCCAGGGGGCAGCGGAAACGGCAGAAATGGCTTTTTCTCCGCCCGTTTTTACCAAAGCATGGCCCGGCAAATAGGGAGCCAGCTTTTCATTCACGCAGATGGGGCCCATGCCGGGTCCGCCGCCGCCGTGAGGAATGGCAAAAGTCTTGTGGAGATTGAGGTGGCATACGTCTGCGCCAATATTGGCCGGGCTGGTCAGCCCTACCTGGGCATTCATGTTGGCGCCGTCCATGTACACGAGGCCGCCATTTTGGTGAATGATCTCACAAATCCTGCGGATACCTTCCTCAAACACCCCGTGGGTGGAAGGATAGGTGACCATGAGGCAGGAGAGTTTGTCTTTGTGGAGAATGGCTTTTTCCTCCAGATCGCCCACCTCAATATTGCCCATTTCGTCACATTTCACCACCACCACTTCCATGCCCGCCATCACGCCTGAAGCAGGGTTGGTGCCGTGGGCAGAGGAAGGAATCAACACAATGTTGCGGTGGCCTTCGTTGCGGTCGCGGTGATAAGCCCAGATCGTCATCAGGCCGGCATATTCACCCTGAGCACCAGAATTGGGCTGAAGTGAAGTTGCTTTGAAGCCTGTGATAACGGACAAATCATTTTCCAGATCGTGGATCATATCCAGGTAACCCTGAGTCTGGTCTGCGGGTGCAAAGGGGTGGATGCTGCTGAATTCCGGCCAGGAAACGGGGTACAACTCGGTGGCTGCATTCAGTTTCATGGTGCAGGATCCCAGCGGAATCATGGATGAGGTCAGAGACAAATCCCTGTTTTCCAGACGCTTGATGTAGCGCATGAGGTCCGTTTCAGAGTGGTAACGGGAGAAAACGGGGTGGGTCAGGTAGGCGCTGGTGCGGGCCAGGTCAGCCGGGTAGTCCAGATTCAGTCCGTCTGCGACGGCCTGGGGATCAAAATCAGGGGCGGCTGCCCCTTTGGCCTGGGCAAAAACCTGCACCAGGTTTTGAATATCCGCAGGCTGAGTGGTCTCATCCAGGGCAATGGAGATATTGCCGTCGGCAAAATTGAGGTTATAACCAGCAGCCAGCGCCAGTTTGCGAACTTCAGCAGTTTCATCTGCTGAGGCAGTCAGGGCGATGGTATCAAAATAATTGGCATTCAACTGCTTATATCCCAGAGATTGCAAACGGTTGTCGAGCAGGGTGGCCAGGGCATGCACCCGCAAAGCGATGTTGCGAATGCCTCCAGGGCCGTGATAAACGGCATACATGCTCGCCATAATAGCCAGCAAAGCCTGTGCTGTGCAAATGTTGGAAGTAGCCTTTTCCCGCTTGATGTGCTGCTCGCGGGTTTGCAGGGTCATGCGGAAAGCACTTTTTCCGCGGCTGTCGCGTGATACGCCAATGATACGGCCGGGAATGTTGCGCACGAAGTCTTCGTGGGTGGCAAAGTAGGCCGCATGCGGACCGCCAAAGCCCATGGGAACCCCAAAACGCTGGGTATTTCCAACTGCCGCGTCAGCGCCCATTTCGCCGGGAGCCTTCACCAGGGCCAGACTCAGCAGGTCGGCGGCAACCACTACATAGCACTCGGCCTCGTGGGCCCGGGCAATCAGTTGGGTGTAATCGCGGATTGCGCCATTTTTACCCGGATTTTGCAGGATTGCACCAAAAACTTTTTCCGTGAACTGGAATGTTTCATGGTTTCCAATCTGGATTTCAATGCCCAGGGGCAATGCACGCGTGCGAAGCACGTCGATGGTCTGGGGGAAACATTCTTCTGAAACCAGGAAGAGGTTGGCAGCATCCTGGGGATTGCGCACCCGCTTGTTTTTCATGGCATGAAACATGATCATGGCTTCAGAAGCAGCTGTCCCCTCGTCAAGCAGGGAGGCATTGGCCAGTTCGAGCCCGGTCATATCAGATATCAGGGTCTGGAAATTCAGCAAAGCCTCCAGACGACCCTGGCTGATCTCAGCCTGATAAGGCGTGTACTGGGTGTACCACCCAGGATTTTCGAAAATATTTCTGCGAATGGCCGAGGGAACGATGGTGCCATAGTACCCCAGACCAATGTATGATTTCAGAACTTTGTTTTTCCCGGCCAACTTTTTGAGATCGGCGAGATAATTAAATTCACTTTTTCCTCCTGGCAGATCAAGCGGCCTGGAAAAACGGATCGATGCGGGAATCGTCTGCTCAATCAACTGGTCCAGGCTTGAAGCGCCAATTACTTCCAGCATTTCTTTAATATCTGCCTCAGAAGGGCCGATATGGCGGTCAACGAAATGGTCAGTGGTAGAAAGATTAATGCTCATGTGAATTCCTTTTTTGTCAGATAAATAAGGATAAAATCTCAGGCCACAAACTTACTAATCCGCCTGCCAAAATCCCATAATGAAATTGAGAATGTGGAGATTTTGGCCTCAGGCTGCGAAGGGGTTTTGCGGGCCCTGTTCCCCTCAGATTTTACCTGATCATTATCCGGCAGGTTTCACGGGTTTGGCCAGTCGTGATCTCAGCAAAGTAGATTCCAGGTTCCACAGATTCCAGATTCACTTCGCGGGTGCCCAGGATAGAAGATTGGTAAACCACGTTTCCCTGCAGATCCAGAATACGCAGGGCGCCTTCTTCATAAGAATTGCCGGGAATGAGGGAAAATTTGCCCTGACTTGGATTCGGGAAAACCTGCAGAGCGGGCAATTTATACGACGCAATCTCCACCGTTTTGATTTCTGAAAAGGCAAAGGTGCCATCTTTGTCGGTCTGGCGGATGCGGAAAAAATTTCTGCCCATTTTCAGGTTTCGGGCCGTGGCTGAGTAGCTGTTGGGGCCGCCGTCTCCCACGGAGGGAACAAATTCCATTTCTATAAAATTCTCTCCGTCCAGGCTGCTTTCGACCGTAAAAAAGTCATTATTTTTCTCATTATCCACCACCCAGTTGAGTTGAGCATTCCCTTTGTCAGACGTCACCTCAAAGGAAAGGAAATCCACGGGCAGAGATGGAGCGGGATTGAACAGATAAAAATAGTCCAGAAAACCGTCTGTGTGGCAATTGTCTTTCATGCGATACCCGATCAGGGCCTCACCCGCACCAGTCCAGTCCAGGTCACGGTTATTTGGACCATCGTGGCTCCACAGCACATTTCCATCCACTGAAATCTCAGCCATTCCTGTTGTATTATAATAAACGAAAGTGATTTCGTGGAAGCTGTTGCTGTTGTTAAAATAGATATTGGTGTTGAAAGGCCCGTAAGTGGTGCTTCCTCCAAAGCCATTTTCCGTCTTGTATTGCACATAGAGGCGGTTGTTGAAGAGGTAAAAGCTCATTCCTCCCCGGTCAAAAAAGTGGCTTCTTGAGTCTCTTTTCCTGAATTTGAAGGTCATTCCCAGCTGAGGTTGGTCCAGAATTCCGCCTGTATTGGGGAGTGCAAGGTCCATTCCTTTCCAGGAGTTACAACCCGAAGCAACGTACACATAATTGCCCGTGGTGTTGTAATCCGGGTCAATGTAGGTTGCATTGGGGCCCGTGGTGGCGGAAGTAAGCGGTAAACTGTTGAAATCGAATCTGCTGAAAACGGTTTGTGCGTTAATCTGGTTGAGAAAGGTGCCTAAAGCGAAAAAGCTTAGGATAAAAATAGATAAAACTTTCATAATCAATTAGTTGAGTTGGTTGAATAAAATCAAAAGAATGATAATTTCCAGGCAGGAGGGGGGAAGTGCGAAGTAGGGTTGCGCCTGGTGACGGATTGTGAAAGGTGGGTCGAAAAATGTTGAGTAAAAATGAAGACAAATTCAAATATTGTTTAGTTGGTGTGACAAAGGAACGGATAGAAAAGTGAAAGGATTTTTATTTTAGACCAGTGCCACGGTTTCGGGGACGAAAGTGGGAATGCGTTCCATGAATTGAGCATGGTAATTACCCGGCATCCTGCTGAATTTTGAAGGAAGGCCTCAAAGTAAATCTAGCCTGGTTTTAATTTGCAGTTGCTCATAAAGGTTCCACAGTTACAGGATTTGCGAAAGTGGAATGGGCGAAATTTGGGACTTTTGGACATGAAACACATATACTACCTAACCTTATTGATTATCTGCCTGCTGAGTTTTTCCACCTTGCTTGCAGATGGCGGAATTGAATCCCCACGCTTTATGGTGGAAATAGAATATATTTCTGGAGAAATTGATACGGTTTACTTTTATTACTATATGGAAGGTTATTATGGGGAATGCCCGGCTGACTCTTTGTTTCTCGGGAGCCTGATATCCTTCTTCGGGGATTCTGTTGAGGTATTCAGTGACTACTATTTTCTCCAGTACCCTCAGTTTGAAGGATTGCCCAAGTTTCTGTTAGTAAAACCTTCTGATTGTTTTAAGGTAGCCCTGAAGGAGGTAAGGAGGGCCCATGTGCTCAGCATGGATTACCAGGGCTGTATTTGCGGGGTGGCTATGCCTCTGAGTGACGGGGAAATCGACCTGCTGCAGGGCAAACCTTTTGGAATGACAGAGGCCTTTTATGGAATGGAGGTGATTGATGATCCTGATTACGCATACAGCTTTTATCTGCTTTCCTATAATTCAGTCATTGGGCAGGAGGAAATCCTGAACCTCAAAGAGAGGGCGGAAAGGAATTTACCCATGATAGAAGATAACCATGGTAGTTTCAATGAGAGATTTTCCAAATGGGGAAATGATATGAATGTCTTTTTGGAGAATCTACGGGAGGAAATGCGATCTAAAAACGTGATCTTTCTGATTGTAATAGCATAAGTTGTATCCTGTGTCCTGATCACCTCAAATCTAACTGATATGAAAAAACTAATCCTCCTGGCATTGATGCTTGGCTTCTGCCTTTCGCACGCCCAAAATGTGCAAAAGTACATGGTGTTGGCAAAACCCAATTTGAATGTTCGCTCTGAACCCAATGAAGAGTCAAAATTAATTGGGAAAATCCCCGAAGGAACCATCCTGCCCGTGGGAAGAATTGTTTATCCTGATTCAGTGGGGGGCAGCTCAAATGGGGACTGGAGTCTTCCCAAAGAGATTGGAGGCAAGGAGGGATTCTGGCATAAAATAGAATGGGAAGGCAAACAAGGTTTTGTTTTTTCGGCTTTTATTTGCCCGATTGATGAAGGCCTTCTGGCAGATGATTCTGAGATAAAAATCTTAGCCACTTCAGGTTCGGGCGGATCGTGGGGAGCGGACGGAAATGGAGAGTATATCCCTTATAATCCTGAGTACCATTATTATGGAATTTTTCCCGTGAAGGATAGTTTGTTTTTCAGGATCAAAAGGATTAAAGTTCAACCTGTGGTGGGATTTTACCATTCCCCTTATGACATGGGTTCCAGCCACAATACTACTGTGCTGGAAGCGGAAGATCCTCATGCAATGGATGGAATACTCTTTATGCTTGCCAGTAAAAGGAAATTATCCGACAGAATTTTGCCCTGGGTGGTGAAGAAAAACGGGGTCCTTTACCCTTATCAGGAAATGACCTTTGCCCAAAATGATAAATCCCAAAACCTAACCCTTATTGGTTCATTATTTGACGAGGGAAGATATGGAATAACCATGGTAAAAGGGGAGAACTGGAATTGGGAAAGTTTACCTGCAGAGCAGAAATCTCAGTATCCTTTCGCTGATTTTTGGCATGATATTCAAAATTGTTATCATTCCAAACAATGGAATGCGATCCAGTATTATTGTGGGGATTTCGACCAGGACGGCCACCCTGATTTAATTCTTCGCAAAGAAGATTCAGGAATTTCCTCTGATTCGTACGGGGATGAAATTCATAAAGCTCTTTTTCTAAGTTCAAAGGGCGTTGATTTCCTTCCTGTTTTGAGCAATAGTGCGGGTGAGGAGTATTGATAGTCAAAGCATGGAACTCAGGTTGGCGGGTGATGGAATATCAGCCCAAAATTCAATCCTTCATCAACACCCGAATCAGCACAGGCAATAACAGCATATCAGCCACCACCGCGGTCAGCAAAGTGAGGGCGATCAGAAGCCCGATTACAAAGGTGGGAGGGAAGCTGTTATCTCTACGATTTCTTAAGACAAAATCCCGCGGTTAGGTGATTTTCTCCACTATGTTAAATTTAACCTGATTCACTTCCAGTTTACACGAAACAATGGAAAGGGGGCATGGAATTTGTCTTCTGTCCAACTTTTATTAAGTTTAACAGAGTAAAAATATGTAAGGGTTGCTTCATGGCTTTTTGAAAGAAACCTAGATTTACAAGTTTAACATGATAGACTTTCCTTTATGATGTGAATTGGTCACAGGGACTCAAAACAGAGAGATTATTATTTAGTGAACCTTTCCAAACTTTTGAATTCATGAAAATATTATTCGCAATGGTTGGGCTTTTTATTTACGGCTCCATAGTATTTTCTCAGGGAGTAAACTTGCAATGGGCCCACCTTACGGGGGGAAATACAGGAGATTGGGGGACATGTGTTGCGACCGATGCTTCTGGCAATGTTATCATAGGCGGATTTTTTTCCTCTGGTTGTGATTTTGATCCTGGTCCGTCGGTTTTTAATTTACCAACCGGACCCAATAATAACGTTTATGTCCAAAAACTGGATTCAAATGCCAATTTTCTCTGGGCGAAATCCTTCAATGGAATATTTATCTATTTTTATTCAGTTAATGTGGACGAAAACGGGAATATTCTTTTAACAGGAACATATAAAGGCACCGTTGATTTTGATCCTGGACCCGGAGTTTTCAATCTAAGTTCGGCCAATAACAACCAAAATATTTTTGTTCTTAAGCTGGATCCAAATGGCAATTTTCTGTGGGCAAAAGCCATAGGGGGGAGTTCTGACGATCAAGGATTTTCTGTGACAACAGATCTCAAAAATAACGTTTATGTTACAGGTTATTACTCCGGAACAGTTGACTTTGATCCGGGTGTTGGGGTTTTTAATATGACCTCTTTGGGGAACGATATTTATGTTATTAAACTGGATTCATCAGGAATTTTCCAATGGGCAAAATCGTGGGGAGGCAATTCTCAGGATGGGGGTGTTTCAATTGAGCTCCATCAAGACAGCAGCATTGTTGTGAGTGGTTATTTTGTGGGTACTATGGATGCTGACCCTGGTCTTGGGGTTTATAATCTAATTGGAAATGGGGATTTCGAAATCTTTGTTATGAAAATTGACCTATCCGGCAATTTTATCTGGGCCAGATCTGCTGGAGGTACAGGTGTGGATGTTCCCCGATCAGTCTGTTCTGATAGCACTGGAAACGTTTACGTAACTGGGTATTTTCAAAATTCAGTTGATTTTGACCCAGGGCCTGGGCAGGAGATAAGAACTGCAAACGGAGACAGGTCAGTATTTATATGGTCATTTAACAAAAATGGAAATTTTCGATGGGTGAATTCCTTTGGAGGAAATGATAAGGATGAAGGATATTCTGTCAGTGCAGGAAAAAACGGACAGGTGTATATTGCTGGTCAATTTACGGATACAGTTGATTTTGATCCTGATACTGCGACGTTTTGTCTGGCATCAATCGGCTTTGCGGGGGCATTTCTCGAGGCTCTGGATACGAATGGTAACTTCCTTTGGGCGGAAGCCTTTCCTGGAACGCCTCCCTGGGAAACCTCTCATTGTGTTACCACTGACTTGAGGGGGGATATTTATGTGACAGGTCACATTGGTGGTACTAATGAATACGATCCAGGGCCTTCCAGTCTTAACTTGACCTCTATTGGGATTTCGGATATGTTTCTGCAGAAGCTACGTCCATGTAATGCACAGATTTTTGTTTCTGGGAATCAAACTGCCTGTCAGGGAGATACCCTTACGTTAACAGCTTCGGGTGCAAACAGTTATTACTGGAATAATGGTTCGGGCTCCGGGACGTCATTCATAACAATCCCACAAGCCTCAGCGATTGTTAACGTTATTGGTACCACAAATGGTTGCCATGCCCTAGCCCAAGTGAAGATATCTGTTTTTCCTGCCCCTGTCGTTGCAGCATCATCCAATCAGAATATTTGCGAGGGAGATACGGTTCTTATAAGTGCCTCCGGCGCAAGTAGTTACTCATGGGACAATGGTGTTGGTGCTGGCTCGAGCGTAAGTGTTTCCCCTGACTCTACCACAGTCTATACCGTGACAGGAACAACAAATGGATGTAAGGCATCTGATCAGGTACTGGTAACCGTAATTCCTTTGCCCAATGTTGTGGGGTTTGGAGGTCAAACGATTTGCGAGGGAGATACCATTACTTTGAGTGCCTTGGGGGCGGTCAGTTATAATTGGGACAATGGTGCAGGTGGTGGCGCAAGCGTAAATGTTTCACCTGCGTCTACCACGGTCTATACAGTGATAGGAACAACAAATGGATGTCAGGCATCTGATCAGGTACTGGTAACTGTAAATCCTTCGCCAAATGTTGTGGGGTTTGGAAGTCAAACGATTTGCGAGGGAGATACCATTACTTTGAGCGCCTTGGGGGCGGTTAGTTATAATTGGGACAATGGCGCAGGTGGTGGTGCAAGCGTAAATGTATCCCCTGCGTCTACCACGGTCTACACAGTGATAGGAACAACAAATGGATGTCAGGCATCCGATCAGGTACTGGTAACTGTAAATCCTTCGCCAAATGTTGTGGGGTTTGGAAGTCAAACGATCTGCCAGGGAGATACAATCACTTTGAGTGCTTTTGGGGCAGCTACTTATAGCTGGAATAATGGTGCAGGAACTGGTTCCACAGTGACAGTATCACCTTCCGTAACCACAGTATATATTGTTACTGGGACCACAAATGCTTGTATGAGCAGTGATCAAATAGTTGTCGAGGTAAATCAGCCTACAGATTCAAACCTAACCTATGAGGCATGTGGCTCCTTTATCCTGAACGGGGTAATTTATACCCAATCCGGTCAATATTTCCAAATCCTCTCCAATACTTTAGGGTGCGACAGTACGATTAAATTAAACCTTACAATTAATTCTGTTGATACTTCCATCACAGTTTCGGGTAACACCTTGATAGCAAATAATATAAATGCATCTTATCAATGGATTGATTGTAATTCAATGCAGCCAATCCAGGGGGCAACCAGCCAGGCTTTTTCTCCAGGGAATAGCGGAAGTTTTGGGTTAATACTAACGCAAAATACTTGTATCGATACTTCGGGTTGTCATTCCATCATAATTACTTCAGCTAAGGAAATACTATTACCCATTGTAGATGTGTTCCCCAATCCCACTACTAGAATTGTAACTGTAGACTTACACCAAAGGGTCAAATTTCTCAGAATAAAGGTCAAAAATATTATTGGCCAGGAAATTGGCCGTTTTGATTCCCGTGGAACAGATCATGCGGTTGTTGAAATTGAGGGAAATCCAGGGGTTTATATTTTAGAAATTCATGCCGATGGATCGAGAATTGGCAATTTTAGAATTATGAAAAGATAAGTGGAACCTGTCCCGACCTCTTAAATTAGCGAATTCCCCTAATCCTTCATCAACACCCGAATCAGCACAGGCAATAACAGCATATCAGCCACCACAGCAGTCAGCAAAGTGAGGGCGATCAGCAACCCGATTACAAAGGTGGGAGGGAAGCTGCTGAAGGTGAGGGCCATGAACCCGGCAAAGAGGATCAACGTAGTGACCACAATGGCGTGTCCCGATTCCAGAAAGGTGTTTTTCAGGGCCAGATCCACGCTGGCGCCTGCGCTTCGCTCCAGTTTGAATTTGCTCAGAAAGTGAATCGTGTCGTCCACTGCGATGCCAAAGGCAATGGTAAAAATCATGGCGATTTTGGCGTCCAGTTCGAAGCCGAGAAAACCCACCAGGGCCGCTGCAATGACCAGGGGCACCAGGTTGGGAATGAGGCTGATGAAAATCAGTTTCAGGTTGCGAAAAATCAGCGCCATAAACAGGCTGACCAGCACCAGGGCGATGCCAAGGCTTTTCAACAGGCTGGCTACCAGCCTGTCCTGATTGGTCGCGATGATGTATTTGGAGCCCGTGTGAAACACCCTGATTTTTTGGGGATCGAGATTTTCGGCCATCCATTGGTCAGCCAGCTGGTTCAGCACCTTGGTTTTTTCCGTGCCAATGTCCTGCACTTTCACCGAAAGTTTGCCCGTCATTTTATCCGCACTGATCACACTCTGGGCCAGCCAGGCAAATTTTGACCAGATGTATTCCCTTTGTTGCTCAAAAATCCGGGTGGAATCGGGCAATTTGTATTGGGAAACTGAATTGGCATTCCAGGCACGGTTGGCGCTTTTGAAAACCATCAAAGGCGAATAAATGGTGCCCAGTTCGGGTTGCTTTCGCAGGAAATCGTTCAGTTTATCCACTTCCCGCAGGAATTCCAGGTCGTCGACCTGGAGGGGAGGAACGGTCTCCAGGGCCAGATCCATGGTGCTGATGCCATGCAAAGTAGAGTCAATAAACTGATAGTCGCGAAACAGGCGGGAGTCGCGGGGAATGTCGCGGTCTTCTTTGGCATTAAACGAAATAGTCGAAATCCCCCAAATACTGATCAGCATGACGATTCCCGTAGCCAACAACACAGGTCGGGTTTGGTTTTTGGTAAACTGGTATAGCTTTTCCAGGCTTCGCTTGTGTCCGTTTCCGTTTTGCTTTTGGTAAAACAGCTGGTCCGCGCGGAAAAAAGTCAGCAGGGCCGTGGAAAACAGAATAACCGTGGCATACGCCATGAAAACCCCAAAAGCCGTAAGCAAACCAAAGGTTTTGACCGCAGGAAGATTTGAGGCGTAAAGAGACAAAAAGCCAATGGCTGTGGTAAGGGAAGTCATGAAGGTGGCCATCCCAATTTCACGCCGGGTATTGAGAATGGCTTCTTTGCGGCTGAGTCCCTTGCCCAGTTCGGTCGTGTATTTGGTCATGATGTGCACGATGTCTGAAGTGCCCACGATGGCCAGCATGATGGGATACAGGGTGGCCAGCATATCGAGTGGACGGCCAATTGCCCCCAAAAAACCAAAGAAAAGAATCAGCCCGATAATCACACTGAGGAAGGAAACCAGAATACCTGCCCAGCGCCTGAAAAGGATGATCATGGCCAACAGGAGCAGCAAAGAGGAAAGCACAATGAAGAATTTGAAGTCATTCTGGCTGGCACCCACCACGGTGGACTCGGCCACGGGGCCTCCTGCAAAAGCCAGGTGGTCAAATTCGGCCTGGTCACCCAAGGCGTAAAGGGAGGCAATCAGGGAATCCCTTTGGGCTGGCCCCAGCCCTGAATCCACAGAAATCACCACACAAAGGGTGCGTGCATCCCGTGAAACGTAGTTGTCCACCATGCGCGGATCCTGCATGAGGGCGAGGCTGTCAGCCGCATATTTTGACGGATTATTCCAATGGAGCACCCGCATGGTCGAGGGCATGATGGGATCGTAAATGGGGTTTTTGAGCGTGGTAAGCGAGGTAACGTCCGCAATGTGGGGCAGTTTTTGACAGCTTTTCTCAAATGATTTTACCCGCTGCAAAAAGTCCTGCTCAAAAATGTCGGGATCATTCTGAATGGCAGCCAAAATGGCAGCGTTACCATAGGTAAATTTCTTTTTAAACTCCTTATAATAATTGATTTCCTGATCTCCTTTGGGAATAAAATCCTCCATGCTGAGGTGGAATTTCAGGCTGCTCATGAAAAAACCGCTGGCTCCGCTGAGTAACAGGAAGAAGACGATGATCCAGGCGCGAAATTTATAGAGCAATGAAGTCTGGCTTTGGTTAATTTAAACTGACGCCTAAATTGGGGATTTTATTGTAGATGGGGTAGGGGTGAGGAATTTTTATTGAAGGGAAAAATCTATTTTATTTCCAGGTTGCAATCCCCAAAATCCAACCCAACTCTCCATTCGTATTTGCTGGAAATATTACCTTATGGCAACAGACATTACCCTCAAACTGACCGCCATCAATTATGGCGGCAAAAGCATTGGACGCGAATGGGATTTCGTGATCAAAGCCAACAAAACTGAAACCAAATTTTCCCGCAACCTCACACCGGGCATGCCCAATCCCGAAGACCGGGAGGTCTTCAAAGAAACTGGCGCCACCAGCCCCGTACCTGTTTCCGTCATGGTCACGGCGGTCGAAAAAGACAAAGTGATGAACGACACGGGAACGGCAACCCAGAGTTTTACCCTCAGTGCAGATCCATGTGCGGCCTCCAAAGACCTCGAAGTGAAAGTTTCTGTCTTCGAAGACGACGACAAGAAAAAGGACGAGGCCATGCTGACCTTTATTTTCAAAACCAATGGTCCGCCGCCTTATCAGCGTAATTATGAGGAGCAAAAGGGCGTAGATCCTTCTCCTGGCCCCAAAAAGAACCAAACCACGGAGGATTTTTTCATCGTCAAGGACCGTGGTGGGGCCTTGCCAGGCGCCCCGGACAGAATGAACAAAATCGTGAAAGAGTATCAAAAGGCAATTGACCAGATTCAAAATCAGGGGGGGCAGGGAGCATTTATGCAGACCAATACGGATTTTGGCCGAAAAATTCTGGCCCGCGCCCGCGCCATGGCCCGCGCCAACGATTTTGCAATTGGGGATGACCGTGTGCTGTACTGGGCCCGCCTGAAAATGATCGTGGCCCTCAAGTCGCACCCCATTTACGCCTGTGCTTCTGCCACCACCCGCGACCAACTGGTCAGGGATTTTGAAGAAGCCAGCCGCGGCTATAAAGCGGTGGATTTTGGCCCCGCAGGCAGCATGGCCAAAGTGCTGGTGACCGGATTTGATCCTTTTGAATTTAATTTCAATATCCGCCAAAGTAACCCTTCAGGAGCCATTTCTCTGGCTTTACACGGGCTGACCATTGCCCCCAACGCAAAATTTCCCAAAGGGGCCTACATTCAGTCCATGATTTTCCCGGTCCGTTACCGCGATTTTCAACAAGACAAAGGACCTGGCATTGTGGAAGAGGCGATTTCCCCCTTTGTAAACGGCGCCGTGGACCTGATTTTGACCTGCAGTCAGACTGGCAAGGCCCAGTTTGAAGTGGACCGTTTTCCCTCTCGTTTCCGCGGACTTGGCGACGATAATGAAGGGGTCACCCAGGCTGCGGGACAGATTTCATCGGGATTGCCGGGAGATGAGTTTTATGAAACCACATTGCCCGTCGATAAAATTGTGCCAGCCAGTGGGAAGAATTTTGCCAAATATCCCATCTATTTTGATCAGGAATTCAAATATGCAGACAAAACGAATGGCGCTGTTTCTTCATTTCCTGAAAAATTTGTGGATGGGCCTCAAAAGGTCGAGGAAGCCAGCCATCCCCTCCATGCCATGCTCAAAGGCAAGGTTCCCTCAGAACTCGACAATATCAATCCTCCTTTAAAATCAAATATAATGGCCAGTTTGGGTTCAGGCGGGGACTATTTGTCGAATGAAATCCACTATCGTGTGTCACGCATGCGAACCCTGGGCGGCAAGCCAACCCTTCCAAGCGGGCATTATCATGTGCCATTTTTGCAGCCCACAGGTACAGATTTGAATAAAACCAAAACTGCCACCGTGATCAAACGGGTACGGGATACGATCCAGAAAGCTGTGAACTGATTCCTGAAAATCTATCGTTTTTGCCGGGACCTGGGGTAAATCGCCTGATTTGCTCCAGGTCTTTTTGCAGGATTATCTTTTGAGGGTAGCTATGAAATGCATCCGTTCAGGGAGCGAAAATTATTCAAAATGATTCTGTAAAAAATTGCCTGGCGGGAAAATTTTGGCAAATACACAGTTAAATTATTCTTGCCCTTAACCTGTCTCCGGGGAAATGGTTTTTGCCTGAACCTCATTTCTCTATAATGGCTCTGATCTTTTGTCAAATCCTGAAAATCAGCCTGAAACACCTTTTTAAATCGTGGATTTTGGCAAAATTTACCTGAATGTGCGAAAAATTTCGTGGGTTTTGTAGTCAGATAAATCTTGCTCAAAATCCATTAAAAGGATATTCTGAACGTATTTTTTGTAGAATATTATTTATTGTCTTCAAAGTTTTCCACATTATCTTTATTTTTATGTTGATAATGTATAACTTGAATAGTTAAATCGTTAAAAAAGGCCTTCTGCGGCTATTGGGCAACAACTAAATTTTAACTGAATGCTAGCTAAACTTTTTAAGAAGTACCACTCTCTGCTCCTCCTTTTGATATTTACCCAGGTGGGAATATTTGGAATGGCTCAATCCACAGCAGGATTTTCCATTGACAAGCAGGGTACTTACACCACCCAGCAACTGTCCCGTGCCATGGAAACGGGAAAAATGGATTGCTACCGCAAAATGAATTCTGATGTACGTTTATATTTTGACGACGGGACCGAAATTCTGTTGAAATCTGCACAATACCTGATCACCCACGGCCAGCCTGTGGTAACCACTTCTCTTATCCCTGAATATGTGCAGGACAATCCTCAGCGGGTTTTTTCTATAATGAGCAATGGCAGACTCGCCGTGTTATGCCCGGTGAAGCAGGTCAAATGATTTGGTCAAATCTCACTCCAACGATCAGACAAAGAATGCAAAAATTACGATACGCACTGTTCGCGCTGCTCTTTTTCCCGCTGTTGCCGGCCATTGGAAATGCCCAGCCGCCCAACGACGATTGCGTGAATGCCACCCCCCTTGGAAGCCTCCCCACTCCCAATCCATGTAACACGGGCCCCGTTCCCCAGCGGGGAAAAGGCGCTCCCATCAGCTTCAACGGGCAGACCAATACGGGTTCCACTCCTTCTGTTCCCTATCCCTACATGACGGGCTGTCAGCCCGTGGGCACCCAGGCTGCGCCTGCGGGAGATGTATGGTACACCTTTGTAGCCTCAGGCACGGAAGTGATCATCACCGTGGCCGGCCTGACCAACCCCAATATCGGGTTGTGGGAAGGTCCCTGCGGATTGCTGGTCGGGCGGGGTTGTGCCGTGGGATCAGCGGGAAGTGCCACGGGCACCTTCAGTCCCCTGACCCCGGGAGCCACCTATTTTTTGCAGATCAGTGGGGGCGACACGAATGATGTAGGCAATTTCAACCTTACATTGCAAAATAACCTCGATTGTGCCACCTGTTTGACTCAATCCAGTTTTACTTCCAATCCGCCTTCCCAAAACGGAACTTACCAGCCGGGAACTGCGGTCACCTTTTGCTATACCATCCAGACTTACGTTCAGATTTCCGCCAACTGGATTCACGGCATTGTGCCGGTTTTTGGCTCGGGCTGGGACCTCACCACCCTGACCGTCACGCCCCCAACTTCCTGCGACGGGCAGGCCCAATGGGCCTGGTACACCAATATTCCCACCCCAGACGGACCCTCCAACGGTTTCTTTTGTGACCGCCCGGTACTGGATGGCAACCCAACCAATAACTTTGGGGATGCGGGGGCAGCTGGGTGTACCTGGTCTTTTTGCTGGACCGTGACCACCAAATCGTGCCCTCCGGGCACGGAAGGGCAGGACCTGGGCATTCTCGTCCGCAATTATGCGGACGGCGAGACCGGCAGCTGGACCAGTCCGGCCTGCCAGCAGGACCCGGATTACTCCTTCAATGCGGTCCTTACCTGCTGCATTGCCCCTGTAATGACTATTTCGGCCCCCCTTTGTAATGGTGATTCGACCGGTACTGCCACCGCAGTTGGTCAGGGCGGCGGCCCTTATAATTACTGGTGGACCAATTCGATCACGGGAGATACCCTGCTGGTCGATTTGAATAATCCTGATTCTTCCACCATTTCCAACCTCGGTCCCGGAACATACACCGTGGTTACGGAGGACATGTTTTCGGCTTGTATCACTTCTTCCTCCTTTACCTTTAACAATCCTCCCCCGGTGACTGCCATTATCGTAGGCCAGTTGAATCCAAGTTGTGTAGGTTTGAGTAATGGGGGATTGAGTGCGATTGGAGGGGGAGGAACGGCTCCCAGGACTTTGTCCTGGAGCAATGGTCCCACCACCGGGGTCAACCTCAACATACCTGCAGGAACCTATATTTTCACTGTAACTGATGCCAACGGCTGTACCGCAGCCGATACTGCCACCCTGGTGGCACCTCCGGGTGTGGTTCCCGCCATTGATTCTGTCCACAATGTGAGTTGTAATGGATTGTCTGATGGTGCGGCTTTTGGTTCTGCCACAGGCGGAACGCCTCCTTACGGTTATTCCTGGAATTCCACCCCGATTCAATCCACGGCAACTGCAACTGGTCTTCCTGCCGGAACCTACGTTTTCAGGGTGACCGATAATAATGGTTGTTTTGATACGGTTCATGTAACCATTACCGAACCGCCTCTGCTGGTGGCCGCCATCGACAGTTCGCATGATGTATTATGCAACGGCCAGTCCACGGGAGATGCCTTTTCCTCCGCCAGTGGGGGAGTCGGGCCCTACTCATACAGTTGGAATTCTACTCCCGTCCAAAATACCCAGAATGCAACCGGGCTTCCCGCAGGCAATTACACTGTAACCGTGACCGACGGCAATGGCTGTACTGCCACCGCCAACGTTACCATTGCCCAGCCTCCTGCCCTGGTGGCTGCGATCGACTCCTCCCATAGCGTATCCTGTAACGGAGCAGGGGATGGGGACGCTTTTGCATCCGCGACAGGGGGAACGGCTCCCTATACTTTCTCCTGGAATACCACTCCCGTGCAAACGGGCCCGGTTGCCTCCAACCTGGGTCCCGGTAACTACACCGTTACCGTCACCGACGACAACGGCTGTACCGCCACTGCCAACGTGGCCATCATAGAGCCCGCGGCGGTCGTGGTGCAGATTGATTCCTTTTTCAACGTGAGTTGTAACGGAGCCAACGACGGATCAGCTTATGCCTCCGCGACCGGCGGGAGCGGCCCCCTGACTTATGGCTGGACCACCACCCCGATTCAGTTTGGACCTGTGGCCACAGGTCTGGGACCCGGGGTGTATATCGTCATTGCGGCCGATCCCAACGGATGTGCTGATTCTGCCTCGGTGGTAATCACAGAGCCTCCTGTCTTGAGCATTGTAATTGACTCATCCCACAATCCTTCCTGTGCTGGTCTGAGCGACGGCGATGCCTACGCCACTGCTTCTGGCGGAACCGCTCCATACACCATTAGCTGGAACTCCACCCCCGTGCAAAACGGATCGCCAGCCACCGGCCTGCCTGCCGGGAATTACACCGCCACCGTGACCGATGCCAATGGCTGTACCGCCACTGCAAACGTCAGTCTGGTTGCACCCAGCCCCTTGGTGGCCGCAGTGGATTCTGCCCATAACCCCACCTGTTTTGGACTGGCAGACGGGGATGCTTTTGGTTCAGCTTCGGGGGGCACGGGTCCCTATTCTTACTCCTGGAACAGCACCCCCGTTCAGAATACCCAGAATGCAACCAATCTTCCTGCTGGAACCTATACCCTGACGGTGACCGATGCCAATGGTTGTACTGCCACGGCTCAGGCCAACCTGGTCAATCCACCTGTACTTTCCGCCGCCATTGATTCATCGCATGATGTGTCCTGCAACGGCCTGCTGGATGGGGACGCCTTTGCCTCAGGCGCAGGCGGCACGCCGCCTTATACCTTCTCCTGGAATACCACTCCTGTGCAAAATACTGCTGCCGCAACTGGCCTGGGTGGCGGATCTTATCAGGTTACCATTACAGATGATAATGGTTGTACCGCCACCGCCAACGTAGTCATTGCTGAGCCCACGGCTCTGAATCTGGTCATGAGCGGTCAGCCTTCCACCTGTGGCAATCCTGACGGACAGGCCTGGGTGACGGTTTCAGGGGGAACTCCCGCTTACTCCTACACCTGGAATACCACTCCCGTGCAAAGCACGGATACGGCTTTTGCTCTCCCGGCTGGCACATATCAGGTAGTTGTAACTGATGGCAATGGTTGTCAGGATTCTGCTTCGGTCAATATCATTGACCTGGGGTCACCTACCGTGGTGATCGACTCTTCACATGACGTGACCTGCTTTGGCGCGGCGGATGGCGAAGCTTTTGCCAGCGCCACAGGCGGAACCCAGCCCTATGTCTATTCCTGGAACAGCACTCCTGTGCAGAATACTCCCACCGCCACGGGTCTTCCTGGCGGCAATTACACCGTAACCCTGACTGACAGCAACGGTTGCGTCAGTTCTGCCAACGTGACCATCAATGAGCCCACTCAGCTGGTGGCCGGAGTGGATTCATCCCATAATCCCACCTGTTTTGGATTGACAGACGGGGATGCATTTGGTTCAGCTTCGGGTGGAACAGGTCCTTATTCCTACTCCTGGAACAGCACCCCCGTTCAGAATACCCAGAATGCCACCAATCTTCCTGCTGGTACCTATACCCTGACGGTGACCGATGCCAATGGCTGTACCGCCACGGCTCAGGCCAACCTGGTCAATCCTCCTGTACTTTCAGCTGCCATAGATTCATCGCACGATGTGTCCTGCAACGGCCTGCTGGATGGGGATGCCTTTGCTTCAGGAGCAGGCGGCACGCCGAATTACACCTTCTCCTGGAATACCACTCCTGTGCAAAATTCTGCTGCCGCAACTGGCCTTGGTGGCGGATCTTATCAGGTTACCATTACAGATGATAATGGTTGTACCGCCACCGCCAACGTGGTGATTGCTGAACCCACCGCTCTCAATCTGGTCATGAGCAGCCAGCCTTCCACCTGTGGCAATCCTGACGGACAGGCCTGGGTGACAGTTTCAGGGGGAACTCCCGCTTACTCCTACATCTGGAATACCACCCCCGTGCAAAGCACAGATACGGCTTTTGCTCTCGCGGCAGGCAGCTATCAGGTAGTTGTAACTGATGGCAATGGTTGTCAGGATTCTGCTTCGGTCAATATCATTGATCTGGGCTCACCTACCGTGGTGATTGACTCTTCCCATGACGTGACCTGCTTTGGCGCGGCGGATGGCGAAGCTTTTGCCAGTGCCACGGGCGGAACCCAACCCTATGCCTATTCCTGGAACAGCACTCCTGTCCAGAATACACCCACGGCAACCGGCCTGCCTGGCGGGAATTACACCGTAACCCTCACCGACAGCAATGGTTGCGTCAGTTCGGCCAACGTGACCATCAATGAGCCAACTCAGTTGGTGGCCGCAGTGGATTCTGCCCATAACCCCACCTGTTTTGGATTGACGGACGGGGATGCTTTTGGCTCAGCTTCGGGTGGCACGGGTCCTTATTCCTACTCATGGAACAGTACTCCCGTTCAGAATTCCCAGAATGCAACCAATCTTCCTGCTGGTACCTATACCCTGACGGTGACCGATGCCAATGGCTGTACCGCCACGGCTCAGTCCAACCTGATCAATCCTGCTGTCCTTTCCGCCGCAATTGATTCATCGCATGATGTAACCTGCAACGGCCTGCTGGATGGGGACGCATTTGCATCTGGCGCAGGCGGAACGCCGCCTTATACCTTCTCCTGGAATACCACTCCTGTACAAAATACTGCTGCTGCAACTGGTCTTGGAGGTGGAGCCTACATGGTTACCATCACCGACGATAATGGTTGTACCGCCACCGCCAACGTGGTGATTGCGGAACCGAGCGCCCTGAATCTCGTCATGAGCGGCCAACCCTCGACTTGTGGCAATCCCGACGGGCAGGCCTGGGTGACGGTTTCGGGGGGAACTCCCCCTTACTCGTATGTCTGGAATACCACCCCCGTGCAAAGCACGGATACGGCTTTTGCCCTTCTGGCAGGCAGCTATCAGGTGGTCATAACCGATGGAAATGGTTGTCAGGATTCTGCTTCGGTCAATATCATTGATTTGGGGTCACCCACAGCAGTAATAGATTCCGCCCACGATGCAAGTTGTGCCGGTTTGGCCAATGGGGATGCCTTTGCCTCCGCTACGGGCGGCACGGCTCCTTATTCCTTCTCCTGGAATACCACCCCAGTCCAGAATACGCCCAATGCAACCGGATTGGCGGCAGGAAATTATACAGTAACCGTCACTGACAGCAGTGGTTGCGTCAGTTCTGCCAACGTGACCATCGGCCAGCCGGCCTCAGTCATTGCTGCGATTGACTCTTCCCATGATGCTTCCTGTAACGGCGCATTGGATGGCGAGGCATTTGCCTCTGCCACGGGTGGAACCCAGCCATATGTCTTTGTATGGAATACAACTCCCACCCAGGCTGGCCCTGTGGCTACCGGGCTGGGAACGGGTACCTGGCAGGTGCTGGTAACGGATTCGAGCGGCTGTCAGGACAGCGCCCAGGTGACCATCAACCAGCCGACTCCTGTGGTGGCGGCCATCGACAGCAGCCACGACGCACTTTGCAACGGATCTGCGGACGGCGAAGCCTTCGCCTCCGCTACGGGTGGAACCGGACCTTATGGTTTTGTCTGGAATACCTCGCCCACTCAAACTGGTCCCACTGCCACTGGCCTCAGTGCTGGCAGCTATCAGGTGGTGGTAACGGATAATAACGGCTGCCAGGATTCCATTTCGGTAACCATTGCCGAGCCCACTCCTTTGGTAATTGCCATTGACTCAAGTCATGATGCAACCTGCGCAGGGCTGCTGAACGGAGAGGCTTTTGCCTCAGCCACAGGTGGAACTGGTCCCTATTTATTTGGTTGGAATACTACTCCGCCTCAATTTGGCCCGATGGCAACCGGATTGGGGGCCGGGACTTATCAGGTAGGAGTAATGGATGATAATGGTTGTATTGATTCAACCTCAGTGACGATTTCCGAGCCTCAGCCCATTGCTTTGGTGCCAGGAACCACCCCTGCTTCCTGTGGAAATGCCGACGGTTCTGCCTTTGTCAACGCTTCAGGTGGAACCGGACCTTTTAATTATACCTGGAATACCACTCCCGTGCAGAATACGGATAGTGCAACAGGTCTGGCTGCCGGGGCATACACGGTCATTGTGACAGATGCAAATGGTTGTCTGGATTCGGTTCAGGTGAATGTGATTGATTTGGGATCTCCTACGGTACAAATCGACTCAGCCTTTGATGCCAGTTGTGCGGGAATTGCGGATGGATCTGCCTTTGCTTCAGCCTCGGGCGGAACTGGTCCCATTTCCTTCAGTTGGAATACTACCCCGGTCCAGAATACGGCCAACGCCACCGGCCTGGCGGCCGGGGGGTACACTGTCACCGTGACCGATTCCCTGGGTTGCTCGGCCTCCGCCAACGTGACCATCGGCCAGCCTGCCTCTGTGGTGGCGGCCATTGATTCATCCAATAACATCAGCTGTAACGGCTTAAGTGACGGAAATGCCTATGCCTCGGCATCGGGCGGCACCCTTCCTTACTCCTTTGTCTGGAATACCACGCCTACCCAGAATACAGCTTCGGCTGCGGGTATCCCGGCCGGAACCTGGCAGGTGGTGGTGACCGATTCCAATGGTTGTCAGGATTCAGCCAGCGTGACCCTTACCGAGCCCACGCCCGTGGTGGCTGCCATTGACTCTTCCCACGATGCATCCTGCTTTGGCTCCGCCGACGGTGAGGCTTTCGCCTCAGCCAGTGGAGGCACTTTGCCTTATACTTTTACCTGGAATACCAGCCCGGTTCAGAATGGCCCTGTGGCGAACGGCCTCTCAGCAGGCGGCTATCAGGTATTGGTGGTGGATTCCAATGGCTGTTCAGATTCAGTAACAGTTTTGATCAATGAGCCCACAGCGCTGGGCCTGACCACCGATTCCCTGCCCTCTACCTGCGGCAATTCCGACGGACAGGCCTGGGTGACTGCCTCAGGCGGCACGGGTCCTTATGCTTACCTCTGGAACACTACCCCAACCCAATCCACGGATACGGCTTTTGCCCTGCTGGCAGGCAGTTATCAGGTGCTGGTGACCGATGCCAATGGATGTCAGGATTCGGCTCAGGTAAATGTAATTGATCTGGGATCTCCTACGGTACAAATCGATTCTTCGGCTGATGTATCTTGCTTTGGAGGGAATGACGGTATGGCCTGGGGATCAGCCACAGGTGGAAGTCTGCCCTATGTATTCTCCTGGAATACCACCCCGGTTCAGAACACCGCCACGGCCACCGGCCTTCCGGCCGGAAATTACACCCTCACCGTGACCGATTCCAACGGATGCCAAAGCAGCGCCAATGTGACCATCAATCAGCCCACCTTACTGGTTGTGCAGGTGGATTCTTCACTGGATGTGACCTGTAATGGCTTCGCCAATGGTTCCGCAGCTGCCTCCGCCAGCGGAGGAACCTCACCTTATACCTTTAGCTGGAATACCACTCCCGCACAGAACACGGCTATGGCCAGCGGCCTGGCCGGGGGTACTTATCAGGTCATGGTGACCGATTCTAACGGATGTGCCGACAGTGCCACGGTGACCATCGCTGAGCCGACCGTTCTGGTTCCGGCCATTGACTCGTCCCTCAACGCTACCTGTAATGGCCTTTCAGATGGAATGGCCTATGCTTCTGCCAGTGGAGCTACCGCTCCCTATACCTTCACCTGGAACACCACCCCGGTGCAAAACGGTGCGGTAGCTTCTGGTCTGGCCGCAGGTACCTATACCGTAACGGTCATGGATTCACTGGGTTGTACAGATTCCGCCCAGGTGACCATCACCCAACCCGCTCCCCTTGCCATTGCGACCGGCACTTCACCTTCCACCTGTGGCAATAACGATGGTTCTGCCTGGGCCGTGGTATCGGGCGGCACCACTCCCTACACTTATGCCTGGAGCACCAATCCTGTCCAGACTGCCGACACGGCCATCAATTTGTTTTCGGGCAATTATACCGTGATTGTCACTGATTCCAACGGATGTGTTGATTCAGCGGCCGTGATTGTGATTGACCTGGGATCTCCCACCGTGACGGTGGACAGCCTGGTGAATGTGGCCTGTAACGGCGACAGTTCGGGCACCGCCTTTGCCTCGGCTACCGGCGGCTCTGCTCCTTATACCTTTAGCTGGAATACCACTCCTGCACAGACAGGGGCAGTGGCCACCAACCTCCCCGCCGGGACCTACATCGTGACCGTTTCCGATACGAATAACTGTATTTCCGTGGATACAGTGACCATTTCCGAGCCCACCCTGTTGGTGGCTGCGGTGGATACCACCTACGATGTAAGCTGCTTCGGGGGAAATAACGGCATGGCCATTGCCTCCACCTCCGGCGGAGTCGGGCCTTATTCCTTCCTCTGGCTCACAAATCCCAACCAAACGGGCGATACTGCTTCCGGTCTTGCAACCGGAACCTACCAGGTGGTGGTGACCGATTCCAACGGTTGTGTGGATACCGCCAGCGCCACCATTAATGAACCCACTCTGCTGGTGGCCTTGATCGACACCTTCGCCAATGTAAACTGCAATGGCGGTAACGACGGCTGGGCCCTGGTGATGGCTTCAGGTGGAACTCCCGGATATACCTACCTCTGGAGCGACAGCCAGATGACAGACACGGCCTATAACCTGGCCGCAGGCACCTACTCTGTCCTGGTTACAGACAGCATGGGTTGTACGGATACCACTTCCGTGGTGATCTCTGAGCCCACTTTGCTGGTCTTGATCATCGACAGCCTGCCTGCAACATGCGGAAATGC
This sequence comes from Bacteroidia bacterium, assembly GCA_020635905.1. GTDB lineage: Bacteria > Bacteroidota > Bacteroidia > J057 > JADKCL01 > JACJYV01. The sequence continues at coordinate 806,751 of JACJYV010000001.1, read as the reverse complement.
TGACGGACAGGCCTGGGTAACCGCAAGCGGAGCCACTCCGCCCTATACCTATCTTTGGAATACGGGCGGCACCACAGATTCTCTTTCTGGCCTGGTGGCCGGAACCTATTCCGTGATAGTGACCGATTCGCTGGGTTGTTCTGATTCGATTTCCATCATCGTACCCAATCTGGATGCACCTGTGATTTCCATTGTGGATTCATCGGATGTGACTTGCTTTGGCTTCAATAACGGGACCGCCCTGGCTGGCGCCAGCGGAGGAAATCCCCCTTACAGCTACACCTGGCAGACCACCCCGGTTCAGAATACCGCCCAGGCCACCGGCCTGGCCCCGGGAACTTACACCGTGCTGGTGACTGATAGCATTGGCTGCATGGATTCGACTACCGTAACCCTCACCGAGCCCACACCTTTGGTGATTGCCCTGGATTCCCTCGACGCCACCTGCTTTGGTCTGAACGACGGACAAGCCTGGGTCACCGCTTCGGGTGGTACGCCCGGCTACAATTATGTCTGGAGCGACAGCCAGACCACGGACACCGCCTTCAGCCTGTATGCAGGGATCTATGGGGTGGTGGTCACCGATGCCAACGGTTGTACGGATACAGGTTCTGTGAACATTGGTGAACCTCCTTTGGTGGTGGCTGCATTTACCTCCAATCCTGCCATGCCGGCCAATATCATCCCTAATACTATGGTCATGTTTACCAATGCCTCCATGAATGCCAGCAGTTATTTCTGGGATTTTGGAGACGGAGGGGCGGATACAGTGACCAATCCGGATTACACCTACCTCAATACGGGGCAGTATTGTGTGACCCTGGTGGCCATGAACTCAAACGGATGTGCAGATACGGTGCAGCAATGCAATTTTACCGTGCAATTCGAGGAACTGATTATCCCCAACCTCTTTACGCCGAATTCCGACAACGTAAACGATTTCTTTGAAATCGTGGGGATCGAAAAGTATCCAAATAACAAACTGGTGGTGTACAACCGCTGGGGTAACCTGATTTATGAAAAAGATCAGTACGACAACAGTTGGGATGGGCGGAACATTTTTAATGGTCTGCCGCTGCCCGACGGGGGATATGTATTCATCTTCAAGCCCGGAGTGGAGGGCGAGGATGACATCATTGGCAGTGTGGTAATTTTCAGATAATAAGACAGAAAGCGAAAGAAGCTGATTTAGCATTGAGGACAGCATCATGAAAAATATACTTTTAACCGCTTGTTTCCTGCTTTTCTCCCTGGGAGCCATCGCCCAGCAGGACGCCATGTACAGCCAGTACATGTTCAACGGGTTGGTACTCAACCCGGCATATGCGGGCAGCCGGGAAGCCGTGAGCATCTCGGCCCTGGCCCGCACCCAGTGGCTGGGCATTCCCGGGGCGCCCAATACGCAGAACATCAGTCTGCATACGCCGAGCCGGAACCGCAAGCACGGATTTGGCATTACCCTGGTCAACGACCAGATCGCCTACCTGGGCCAGACCTGGCTGAATCTGAGCTACGCCTACCGCATCCAGATGAAGACCGGGACTTTGGCCCTGGGCCTTCAGGGCACATTTTACAATTACCGCATCAACTGGAATAAAGCGGTGACCATCAACCCCAACGATCCTGTGCCGCTCATGTACGGCCGCAACCTCAACCTGCCCAATGCAGGTTTTGGGGTGTTTTACAACACGGATCGCTTTTATGCAGGTCTTTCCATTCCTCACCTGCTCATCAATTCGCTGGACAACCAGCAACCCGGGTTGACCCTTTCTGAGACAAAATTCGACAAAGCCTGGCTGAAAAGGCATTATTTCGTAACTGCAGGTTATGTAATCGACCTGAGCAAAGACGTAAAGCTGAAGCCTTCGTTCCTTTTTAAGTATGTCTATGCAGCTCCCATGGAACTGGATCTGAATGCCAATGTTTATTTCAATAATAAGTGGGGAGTTGGGGCTTCCTACCGCACCGGCGACGGAATTATTGGATTATTCGAGTACCAGATCAACCAGCAGCTGAAAATAGGCTACGCGTATGATTATCCCTTCACCGAATTAAGGAAATATACTTCAGGGACCCACGAGATCGCTATTACCTACGACTTCATCTTTGGGAATGATGCCGTAGTGAGCCCGCGGGTTTTCTAACATGGTTGAACAGGAGGAGAATCCTTAATCAGACAGAAACAGATGAAGAAAATACCGGCATTATTGGTGCTATGCCTTTTGGCAGGCTCCATGGTATTTGGGCAGAATTCGAAATGGAAATTCAAGGCGGACCGCTACTTTGACCGGCTGGCCTATTCCCAGGCCATTGATTTGTATCAGCGGCACCTGAAAAAGTACGATGATCCCGAGGCAGTCCTTCGCCTGGCGGAATGTTACCGTCTGACCAAGCAGTATAACGAGGCGGCCAAATGGTATGAACGGGTGATGAGTCTGGACTACCAGCCCTCCATTACCCGCTACCACTACGCCCATACCCTGATGCAGCAGGGCCGCCTCGAAGAGGCGGCCAAAATGTTTGAAAGCTATACCTTCCTCGAGCCCAATGACCAACGGGGGGAGAATTATTCCAATGCCCTCAAACGATTCGACCAACTGCTGGATGATTCCACCTTTTACACCATTGACCTGCTTCCCATCAACACGGAATACTCGGATTTTGGAGCCTGGCCCCACGACGGACAGGTGGTTTTTGCCTCTTCCCGCAAAGAAGGATCCGTTTTTTACCAGAATTTCGATTGGCTGGATGCCCCTTTCCTCAGCTTTTACCATGCTCGTCCCAAGGGCGAAGACACCACCCACTGGTCGGTGCCCAAGCCGCTCAAAGGCGACATCAACAGTCGTTACCACGAATCCAACTTCACCCAGGCCGATTCCGGCCGGGTGTATTTTACCCGCAACAACTATTTCCAGAAGCGCAAAGGCGAAAGCGAACAAGGCATCATCCTGCTCAAAATCTACTCGGGCCGCATGGACGGTTGGGAAGTGAATGATATCCGGGAATTTCCCTACAACTCTGACAATTATTCCCTGACCCATCCCTGCCTTTCCCGCGACGGAAAAACCATTTATTTCACTTCAGACATGCCGGGTGGGTTTGGGGGAAAAGATATTTACAAATGTGAATGGATTAACGGAGGATGGGGCCAGCCCCAGAATCTGGGCAACCTGGTGAATACCCCCGGCGATGAAATGTTTCCCTTCATTCACGAAGACGGTTCCCTGTATTTTTCCTCTGACGGACACCCGGGCATGGGCCACCTCGACAATTTTGTGGTGCGTCTCACCTCCAAAAGCCAGCAGGTGGTCAATTTGGGTTATCCTATCAATTCTCCCTACGACGACTTTGCCATTTACATGCAAGAGGACAAGGAAGGCGGATATTTTTCCTCCAACCGTCCCAGCAAATACGGCGACGACGACATTTACTCCTTTACCATGATCCGTCCTGTGATTGAGATCATCGTACTCGACAGCGTGGCTCAGCTGCCGATCGAGAATGCGGAAATCATTGTCAATGATTACCAGTTTCAGACCACTGATACCTTCCTGACTGACCTGAACGGGGAAATTACCTTCAAAACGGATTTTGGGGGCGACTTTGACGCCCATATCAATACCCTGGAATTTTCACCTGAATTCCTCGAAATGAGTACCCGTACGGAATCCAACCAACTGGTTTTCAGGTATCGGGTGGTCTTGTACAATCCTCCGCCGGCCATTACGGCTTTGGTCATTGACGAGGAGACCCAGGAACGCCTGCCTGGCGCCCGGGTGGACATCATCAAGCTGATCAATAACGACACCATCCGCCGGGTGGCCGACCGCAACGGACGTATCGCGGTGAAACTGGAGGAAACCACCTATTACGAAATATCTGTTCGGGCCCAGGGCTATCTCAATTATACCAACCGTTTCTCCACCACCCAGTGGGCCCTCGACGGGGATACCATCATCCCCATGAAACTCACCAAACTGGAGTTCAACAAGCCCTACGCGATCGACAATATTCACTACGACTTCGACAAATTTTACATCAAACAGGAGTATTACGGTCCCCTCGCCGAACTGGCCAAGACCCTGCTCGACAACCCCACCCTGGTGATCGAACTGGGCTCACACACGGACTGCCGCGGCTCAGATACCTATAATGAGTGGCTTTCCAGCCAGCGGGCCAAGTCGGCCCGCAACATCCTGATCAACATGGGGGTCGCGCCCGAGCGCATTCATGCCAAGGGCTATGGCGAGTATGTGCTGGCCAATCATTGCCGCGACGGCGTACCCTGTACCGACGACGAGCATTACCAAAACCGTCGCACCGAGTTCAAAATCATTGGCACCATTTCGGATGTGGACATGGAGCATTCCACCCTTTACACCGACGAGCGCATTCTGGGCATCGAAGAAGCCCCCGACTATACTCCCGAAAAGCGGGATGAATTGCCCGGCTCACGGATTTACAAAGGGGGTTGGGTGAAACAGGGTCCACCTAAAACCGAAGAATGGAATCCCAATTTGCAACGAGACATTGAGAATAAGCGCAAAAAGGACCAGGAAGAAAAGAACCAGCCTGTGACCGAAAAACAGGCTGAGCCCGTGAAAAAACAGCCCGAAAAGGCCCCAGAGCCCGTGGTAAAACAGGAAGAATTGCCTGTAAATCCAGTGCAGGAGCCAGTGGTGGTGAAGAAGGAGGAAAATGCATTACAGGAAAGTTCGGTGAAACCCATCGGACGGGAGCGGGAAAATGGTCACGATGAACAACCTCCTTACCATGCTCCCGAAGGGAAGGAAGAATTACCTCACGACGATTCCCAACGCAATCCTGCCACTGAGCAGCCCTCAGAACCCGTCAAAGTCGTAGAGCAACCCAAAGTGGAGCAGCCTGCCGAAATCAATCCTGTGGAGGAAAAGGTAGAGGAAGTTGCGATCCCGGATCGGGTGGAGGAAGTGGCGGAAGAACCCGTTCGCTCCAAACCGCTGGATGCCAATCTTACCGAAGACGAACCCTTTGTGCTGGGCGATTTACCTCCTGAAATGAACCGTCTGGAGGACAATGAATCTGCCAATAAGCAAACCAAATTTGACCGCGGCGAAAGCTCAGTGGGAACTTCAGGTATTGAAAACCATTTGCCCGATTACCGCTACGAATTTGGCAATGCCGGGGCCGATACCACCATGTATGTAAAAATCCAGATTGGCGCTTTCAAAGGTGAACTGGGTGCCTCAGCCCTGGATCGTCTCAAAGAGTACAAACCCTACCTGGAGCATACGGTTGAAAATGAGCTCAATGTGTATCGGGTGGGAGATTTTCTCAACTACCAGGAAGCCGAAGAAGCCCAGAAAAAGATCCGCAGCTATGGCTTTGGTACCTTCATCACGGTTTGGAAAAACGGGAAACAGTTGAGTTTTCTGGATTTGCAACAGGAGTAAACAGCTGCAAGCTGCAGGCCACGAGCTACGAGAATTCCCGCGACTCGTTTCTCGTTACTCGCTACCCGAAACTCGCTCCTCAAAGCTTTCGGCCATGACCAACGTATCCATGGTTTGCGCGGGAAACATAATATCGTCCACCGTTTCCTTCATCCAGGGGAGAAGTTCGGAAAAGAGGAAGCGCTGGCCTTTTTCGTTATAATGGATGTCGTCGCGGTACATGCTTTTGTCGGGGGGAGAATTCAATTCCAGCAGGGTGGGAATGCCCAGGGAATCCAGATAGGCGACCAATTGGGTGCCCTGTTCGTTATAGGCGCCCGCCTCCACCTCGCGCAGGGTGGGGTGGACCACGGCCAGAATGGGCAGGTGCTTTTGTTTGGCCAGATCAGCAAACCAGGCCCAGCCTGAGTTATAAGTGGTGCCTTCCGTGTCGATCCCGTTGATCTTATTGCCCTGAAGCTTTTTGCTTTTGAAAAAGCGGGGCAACAGGTAGCGTTCGATCCCTTCCTGCAACGCAAAGAGGGGTTTTTGGTCAGGGAAGGAGGGATTATTGCCCACAATGCCCTTGAATGACATGTTGTCGAAGAGGTCATGGCTGCTGAAAACCAGCACGATGGCTTTGGCATCAAAATCGCCGTGCTTTTTCAGGAAGGCGGCCGCGTTGTCAGGGCCCCAACTGCCTGATGAGATATTGAGCACACGGATATCAGTCGCGAAATCATTTTGCAGGCGTTTTTCCAGCAGGGTGCTGGCCAGACTGTCGTGGTCGGTCATGGCCCCCCCGTTGATGACTGAATCGCCGATCTTGAGGATGCGCACCGCGTCCGTGTCGGAAAGAGGCAGACTGCGCATGGCAAATTCATTGGTAAAATAATGCTGCCCAAACCGTTTCAGGTCCTGGTTTTCGACCTGGATGTATTCGTAATCGGGATCTGTGCGGTAAAGGGGCGGATCGCCCAGACCCAGCACAAAGCGGGCGACCAGTTCGCCTGCGATCAGCAGCACGACCCCGCCAATAAGGGTAAATTTGATGAGTTTTTTACTTTTGCGCATGGCGCAAAGATAGGGTTTTTGGGAGTAAAATAATTTTCCTGCAAGCAAAGGTTCAGGGGCTCGAAATCCAATGTTCCCTGCTTGTTTCACCCAAACAAATTTTTCCGAAATTGGTTTTTCAGAAAACCACCTTACCATGGCAAACCTGAGATTCAAAAAACGCTACATCCCCCTGATCCTGATTGTGGCTCTGTTTGTAAGCTACAAACTGGGGTTCATGTCCCTGCGCAAAAGCGAAAGTTCGCAGCGCAAGGAATTGGCTGAAATGGGAGTCACAGAGGTTGAATTTGGGACCTACACAGCCTGGACGCGTACCATGCATTATACCCATGTGGGTGATACCAGCCTGCCCCTGGTGTTGATGGTGCATGGCTCGCCGGGCTCCTCTTCGGATATGCTAAAGTTTTTGGGGGATCGTCGTTTGCTGGAAAAGGCGCAGGTGGTGGCGGTGGATCGTCCTGGATTTGGGTACAGCGAATACGGTCGCAGCGAGGAATCGCTGGAATTGCAGGCCTACGACTTTCGGCAAATACTGGAAAAATACGGCCGCCGCGGTTCCATTTTGGTGGGCCACTCCTACGGAGGGCCCGTGATTTGCCGTTCGGCCATTGACATTCCCGAAAGGGTCCAGGGCCTGGTGATTGTAGCCGGCTCGATTGACCCCGATCTGGAGCCTGAAAATTGGTGGCAAAAGCCTCTCAACTGGTGGCTGGTCCGCTCCTTTATTCCCCCTTCCTTTCGGGTCAGCAACCAGGAGATTCTGGCCTTGAAAGATGAATTAATCCTGATGAAGCCCAAATTGGAGGGCATCAGGTGCCCGGTCACGGTGGTGCAGGGCCTGGCTGACGACCTGGTCCCGGCTGGCAATGCATTTTATGCGCAGCAAATGATGGTCAATTGTCCTCAATTGAGCCTGGATACCCTTGCAGGCAAGGACCATTTCATCATGTGGAGCATGCACGACCACATTGTGGATCAGATTCTGCCCATGCTGGAAGAGCTGGAACGAAACCCCGTGGATATTCCCGGGGGGTATTGGTGAGCCTGACCCCCTAAAAGATCATTTCCCACACCGTCCTTGTGCCGCCTGCAAAAATGCCATGGCCATTGCTGACGTTGGTGTACACCTGCACAGGTTGGGCAAAAGGGTCGCCATAGACGCGGTTGTAGGCGTCGAGGGAGCGGCGGTAGTTGAAAAATGCCTCGCTGCTGGCGGTGAGGCCGATGATGGCACTCACATTGCGCAGGTACATATCCGACCAGTAGGGGATGGTAAATTTGAGGGAATAGTTCTGTCCGTCAAAGTTGCGGTCACGCAGCAGGATGGTGGTGTAAAGGTTGGAATTGAAACCATCCAGACTGAACCCGTTGTCGGTCTCAATATTGGGATCATTGCAGGCCAGCGAACTGAAACTGCTGAAATTTAAGGTGTCCACATCGAAAATGAATTGTTGCCAGCGCAGTACGTCGATCAGGTAGTAATTGGACTCCCCGGCGGGATCTGTAAAGGTGATCGTCACCTCCAGATCAGTATTTCCGTTTTGATTTTGGACTGAAACGGTATCAATGGAAGTGATAAACACCTCGCCCGGGGTGCGATCCGTGGCAGACACGCTTTCGTAACCTGGCGCGCTGGCTTCCAGACGGTAGGTCTGGCTGGGAGCGGGAGTGAACCCTGCTGCCTCATAATATCCGTTATTCGTGGACTGCAGGGTCGCCACCACATTTCCCGACCCGTCAAATACCTGCACCGCAGCATCCGTGACCGGGTAAAAGTAATTGGAGTCCAGCACCGTGGTGCTGTGCGAAATGTGGGCCTGCCAGGTGGAATCGTTTGAAAAAAGGCAGTTGACCACCAGTTTGGGGCGGACCACATCTTCCTTGAAGGGGATTTCTTTTTCACAACCCGACAAAGCGGTGAGAAGCAGGAGCAAAGTGATATATGGAATGAATTTTTTCATGGCAGGTTCAGAATTTAAAGCTGTAGGAAACACTGGGAATGACCGGGAACAGACTGATCTGGTACAATCCCCGCTGGTTTTGATTATTCGTCTTGAAGTAGAGGAAAAAGGGGTTTTGACGCGAATAGGCATTATAGAGGCCAAAACTCCAGGTACGGGTATGGCGCTTCATCTTTTTGTGCAGATTCACCCCAATATCCAGACGGTGGTAGGAGGGCATGCGGTAGCTGTTGCGGGAACCGTAGTACTCGATGGGCCAGAAAAAGCCCTGCCCAAAGTTGCGCAGACCGCCGTATTGCTCCTGACCCAGGGTAATGGCATTCCCCGTGCCATACACCCACACCAGCCCAATGTCCACATTTTCGTTGAAGGTATGGGTCACGGCCAGCCCAATGTCGTGGCGGCGATCGTAGCGGTAGGGGAAAGGCTTTCCAAAGTTCAGGTCGTCAAACTGGCGGTTGGTCCAGCTGAGGGTGTAGCCAATCCAGCCCGAGGTCTTGCCGATTTTGCGTTCCAGCAGGAATTCTGCCCCGTAACTGTTGCCCCGGCCCACCACCACTTTATCCTGCCAGTCTTTGGAGTCGCCGAGGAAACTGCTGCCTTCCTTGTAGTCGATTACGTTGTGCATCTCCTTGTAATAGGCCTCTACCGTCACCTGAAAGCCTGCTGGCAGGCTGCGGGCGTAGCCAATGGCCCACTGGTCGGCCCACTGGGGACCAATTTTTTTGGTGACCGGCACCCACAAGTCGGTAGGCAACCCGATGGAGGGATTGGTCAGCAGGTGCAGAAACTGGGTCATGCGGGCATAGGAGGCCTTGATCGAGGACTGATCGTCGATCAGGAAGCGGGCCGCAATCCGGGGTTGCAGGCTGGCGTACCATTTATCCCCCACCAAAAATCCCGAAAAGTGCAGTCCTCCGTTGATCTTCAGCCGGGCCGAAACCTCCCAGTCGTCCTCGATATAGACCCAGTGCTCGTGGGCAAACTGCTTGACCGAGCCATAGGTGGTGTCAGTCAGCACAGTGTCGGTTTCCGAGTATTTTAATTGATTGACACCCGGGGTAAAGGTATGGTAGGTATCGCCTCCCCCGAAGCGAATGGTGTGATTGGGCGAAGGAAGATAGTCAAAATCGACCTTGGCCGAGAGGTCACGAATGCCTGAAAGGTACTGGGCCACAAATGCCTCGCTGGTTGTGGTGTCATTGATGGTCTGTTTGGTCTCACTGTTGATGCCCACCCCAAACTGGTACTGGCTGTAAGTGCCGGTCACGTTGGCAAACAGTTTGGGTGAAAGGATACGATTCCAGCGCAGGGCAAAAATGGCATTTCCCCAGTTTAGATTGAATTTATTGGCCTCTTCATATTTGGATTGTCCATCCTGGTAATTGTCCTTCAGATTGGCAAAAAACCGATCCCGCCCAAAATAACCCGAGGCATAGAGGCGGCTGTTTTCGGAGAATTTGTGGTTGACCTTGGCGTTGAGATCCCAGAAATAATAGCCTCCGTCAGCTGCATCACCCTGGGATTTGGCGGCCAGGGCGATGAAAGGCCGCGACAGCAGGTCGATGTAGGTGCGGCGACCCGACACGATGAATGAGGTTTTATCCTTCACGATTGGCCCCTCAATGGTCAGTTTGGAGGCCACAATGCCCACCGTGCCTTCGGCGTGGTACTTTTTCATATTGCCTTCCTTCATGCGGATGTCCAGCACGGAAGACAGACGCCCCCCGTAGCGGGCCGGAAATCCCCCCTTGATCAATTTCACCGAGTTGATGGCGTCGGCATTGAAGACCGAGAAAAAACCAAACAGGTGAGAGGCATTGTAGATGGGCACCCCGTCAAGCAGGATCAGATTTTGGTCGGTGCCCCCGCCCCGCACATAGATTCCACTCGAACCCTCACTGCCCGACTGCACCCCGGGCATGAGTTGTATGGTTTTGAGGATGTCCTTTTCGCCCAGCAATACGGGCAGGGCCTTGACCTTTTCCATAGAAATCTCCACCGTGCTCATCTGGGTTTGTTCCTCGATGCGCTCCAGTTCGCTGGCTGTGATTTGTACCTCATCCAGCACCAGATTGGGCTTGAGGTTGATCATGAACTGGAGGCTGGCTGTAGGTTTGAGGCGGAATTCCATGGCCTGAAATCCCACGTAGGAAGCCCGCAGCACGATGCTGTCTGAAGGCAAAGTGAGGCTGTAAAAGCCGTATTCGTTGGAAATGCTGCCCTTGCCCGAGCGGGTTTCAAAGACAGAAGCCCCAATCAGGGGTTCGCCCGTGTCCAGGTCTTTGACATACCCGCTGAGGGTAATGTTTTGCGCAAAAGCGACTGCGGCTGAAAGCAGCAAGAGTGTAAACAAAATGGTTCTTTTCATTCTTTGAATTTGTTTTTAGAGTGTAAGTGATTACGCATAAAAATCTATGTCACCTCGAAAAACTTTGAATCTCTGCGTTGGGCTTGTTTCAGAAATGCTCATTTACCTTAGTAAACTCCGCTTTCTTCAAATGCGCCCGCCTTGACCTTCTTTGTTTTTAGAGGTTCCCACTACTTGTTTCGCAGCAAATAAGATGCCTCAATGCTGGATTTGGTTGCAGGGTAAATTTTTTTACCCTGAAATGGGGGAGGCTGAAATTGTCATAGAACCAGTCGGCAAGTTGGGGAAAGGAGGTGGAAAATCAAGGAAAAGAATTCACATACGGGCCTCATCAGATATGGAGATCATCACTTCCAACCAGGGAAAATTCTGGGAAATTATTGATAAAGCGAACTTGAAAAATTGGTAGATTCACTACTATGGGCAATGTCAAACTTTTTGAAGACAGAAAAATCAGGTCTTACTGGGATGCTGAACTTGAAAAATGGTTCTTTTCCGTGATTGATGTAATAGGGGTATTGACGGACAGTAATAACTCACGGAGATACTGGAGTGACCTGAAAAGGAAGCTGGTTAGGGAAGGGTTTGACCAGTTGTACGAAATTATCGTACAACTGAAACTGGAATCAGACGATGGTAAAAAGTACAAAACAGATTGTTCTGATACGAAAGGGCTGCTCCGCATTATTCAATCAATTCCATCTCCTAAGGCAGAACCGTTTAAGCGCTGGCTTGCTCAGGTTGGATTTGAACGACTGGAGGAAATTGATGATCCAGAATTGGCATCGAAAAGAGCGCGCGAGTTATATAAGGCAAAAGGCTATCCCGAAGATTGGATTGAAAAAAGGATGCGTAGCATTGCAATTCGGGAAGAATTAACCAGTGAATGGGATAAAAGGGGAATAAAGCAATCAATTGAATATGCAATTTTAACCGCGGAAATTTCGAAAGCCGCATTTGGATTAACTCCAGGCGAGTATAAAAGGCTGAAAAAATTAGAAAAGGAAAACCTCAGGGATCACATGACTGATCTTGAACTGATTTTTTCTATGCTTGGTGAAGCTTCAACCACTGAAATTACACGAGCAAATGATGCTCAAGGGTTCATGGAGAACAGGGATGCTGCTCAAAGAGGGGGAAAAGTTGCAGGTGATGCGAGAAAAGCACTTGAAAAAGAAACCGGTCAAAAGGTGATTTCTTCAGACAACTACCTTCCAGAACAAAATGAATCATTTGGAGAGCTTTCAGCACCCAAGGAGGACGAGAGAAGTGAATAACAAATCACCAGGGCCAGAAAAGGCTGGTGACCTTTTAGAAAAAGGGAATTTGCCTTAAATTCCTGCAGTTTACCCCGCTGGACCTATCCCCCAAAAAATCACCCATTCATTTTTGCACCCTATTTGGTTTGACTCCCTTTCTCAGGTTGGGTAATTTTGAGTCATGCAAAACCTTAAAAAACACCCCTTCATGAACGTGCTAAAACCTCTTGCCACTCTCTTGTCTTTTGTCTTGCTGCTCACCTGTGCCCGGGCGCAGAATCTGGTCCCCAATCCAGGTTTTGAAAACACCCTCACGGCTTATTGCGGCATTCAGTATGGCTTTCAATTCAACCAAAACATGCAGGATTGGGTCAATCCCACCGCGGGTTCCCCGCAGATTTTTTACACCACCATTCCAGACACCTGTTATAATTTTCAGCCTTTCAGCCAGTACGGCGGCCCCATCGGCCTCAAGGGAAATCAGCAGCCCCGCTCGGGCGACCTGATGGTGGGCTTGTGGTCTTATACCATTCCCAACTTCAACCAGCGCCAATATGTGCAGGTCCAACTGAGCAGCCCCCTGGAGGTGGGCAAAGCCTATGTGGTGGAGTTTTACGCAAGCCTGGGCGATTTCATGGAATTCTCGATCGACAAATTGGGCGCATATCTCTCGGTCAGTTCGCCGACGAGCAACAACGACGGCCCCCTGAATTTTACGCCCCAGGTCCTCTCCACCACCTTTGTGGATGACGTGACGGACTGGGTCCTGATCTCGGATACGATTGTGGCCCAGGAGGCTGCGGCCTGGATCACGATTGGCAATTTTTTGGGGGATGACTCCACCCATACCCAGGCCAATGCGTCTGCCTCGGGCGAGGCGGGTACCTATGGCGCCTTTTACTTTGTGGATGATGTGAGGGTAGAGGAAGTCACCCTGCTGGGTACCGCGGAGTTGCCCCGGGAAGAGGTGCAGATCTGGCCCACCCGCGTGACCGAATTCCTGAACCTGAAACTGCCCGCACCCGCCCGGGTGGAGTTGCGCAATTCCCTGGGACAGATGCTGTTGACCCGCGAGATTGGGCAGGGAATACAGACCCTTCAACTTCCTGACCTGGCCGGGGGCGTGTATCTGGTAACCGTGCACAGCGGAGAGCAGACCGTCACCCGCAGGATCGTCAGGTAAGCTGGAAAACCCGAAGAAAACCACAGTCCAACCGGAGAAATTTAGCTATCTTCAACTCAACCTCTGGCGGATAGGGTTGGAGATCATTTCCGATGGTTTCTCCTCAAAAATCAGACCAGCGGCCCAACCAATTTCAGCTGATTGACCTTTGAGTTTGACCATGAAACAGCGAATCACATTTTTTCTTCTGGCGGGTTTATTGTTTTGGGCTTCCCGGGGCGTGGCTCAGGTCAGGGATTCGACCCTCGTGGTGGGCGGACTTTCCGGGGATACCCTGCATATCATTCACGAAAATATTCCCCGCAGCAGGTTTTGGGGCAATTCCTGGTATGGCGGCCTGAGTTACAACCTTTCCCGCAGCCACGAGTTTACCGCCAATTTTGGACGGACCTTTGGCAATGGATTTTACAGCGGGGCCGGGTTTAATCTCCGCATGAATTCCTGGGGAGTGGGCTATTCGCGCTATTACAAAGGGGTGAGTTCAGGCCAAACGGTCAGCGCATTTGGGGAAATTTCCAACTTTTTCCTGCCTCCGGGCACCATCAGGTTGGATTATATCTATGATTTTACCGGGGGCAATCACCTGCTGCGACCAGCCATTGGGCTCAACCTTTTTGCCGTGGACCTCATGTATTGTTATTCCTTCAAAATTATCGGGCCGAATAACCCCTTCCGCCATGGCTTCACTGCGAAATTCAAGTTTTATTTCGGCCAAAAACACTGGCAGAAAAACTACCCGAGTCGTTGCTGAGAGGGGGAGAACGATGAAGGAAATCTCCAACTGACTTACTTTTGGGAAGCGATCCGCTGCATAATCCAGTTTTGCCAGCGTTGAATGGTTCCGCTTTGTTCAGCCGGCTCCGCGTCCGGGTCAAATTCCCCATTGGCCTCCATAAACTGATTAAACTCAAGGGTCATATCCTGGGTAAAACTGCTTCCCCGTCGCCAACCTGTTTCGGTGCGGGCCACACCCCGGATCACCGTCCAGGCATGCAGGCGGGTGTACGGATCAGGATTTTGCAGGAGATCAATGCACACCGCGGCCCCGGGCAATCCGCACCCGATCAGGTCATGCACTGCGGGCGTAAAGTCCAGATGCAAAATATCGGGATCCTGGTCAATGATTTTCACCAAAGAATCGAGGCAACAGCAGGGATTGGGCTGGATTTCTGCCTGCAGGGTCTGCCCCCGGGCGGAGCCAACCCATGAAAACAGGCAGGCCAGCATCAGGATCAGGGGAAGTATTTGTTTTGTGGTAAATTGCATGCTGCAGGAGGATTCCTTTCAGGCTAAAATAGGTAAAATTTTGGCCGGGATCAATTGGAGGGGAAGGAGATTAAGGAAGCAATCGGAGTTGAGCAAATTGAGTTATTCAGGGGAAGTATGCATTGAAAGATTAAATTTTTAGATTTGTTTTCTATGATGTTATTATGAAGGTAAAATTAAGTCAGGCTGTTAAAATGTTCTTTGGAAACTCATCATTGGAAATGGTGTTTTTCGAGGCAATAGCAAATGCACTTGATGCAAATTCAACTGAAATCAATATCAAGATTGGCGCATCTGCCCTAAATAGCCCCAAAAGTCTCAAAGTTGAAATTTCAGACAATGGAGAAGGGTTTACAGATGAGCGCTATCGAAAATTCTCAAATTTATTCGATGTCGAAGAAAGCTCCCACAAAGGTCTTGGTAGGTTGGTTTATCTTTGCTATTTTGATAAAATATCAGTAGTAAGCTATTTTGAGGGGGTTATGAAAAGGGAGTTTGACTTTTCAGAAGGTTTTGATGAGGAAAAATTTAAGCTAACTAATGTAGATCGAAGGCCCTCTGGGACAACAATAATTATGTCTGAATACGCGCTTCAGAAAATTGCAAAAAGTGATTACACAAATCCAGAAAAGATTAAGCAAAGAATTTTAGAAGAGTTTTATTCTAGACTATTTCAACTCAAGAGTAAGGGAACAGAAATTAAAATAAGTATTGAATCTCGAGTTAGCAAAAGAAGGGAAATAGCTAACTTATCTAATGTAGACATTCCAGAGCTTAAACAAAGAGAGTTATCAAGTAGTATAAATTTAATTGATAAATTTGATCTATACTATTCCATTCGAAAAGTTGAAAATTATGATTCGTCGTTTATTGCAGCAATTTCCGTAGACAATAGAACCTTTAAGGTAGATATTGTAGCTCCAGAGAACAAACCAGTTGGATATGAAATGGTGTTTTTACTTTATTCTGAGTTTTTCACCGGAAAGATTGATGCAGCCAGGCAAAATTTGACAATTTCTTCAAATGAATTTAAAGATATCCAATCGATTTTTAGGAAAGAAGTAGTAGCCATTATTGAGGGAGAAATTCCGAAGATCAAGGAAAGAAACAAAACCACCAAAAATAGTCTCTTCAATAGGTATCCTCATCTAAGTGGCTATTTTGAAACCGACGTAATTGGATACGTTTCAAGAATTGAAATTCTAAAAAAGGCCCAAGAACGATTTTTTAAGGATCAAAGAGAATTGTTAGATGCAGTTGACCTATCCGATGAGCAATTTGATAAGTCTCTTGAAATTGCTTCCCGTGCATTAACTGAATACATCCTCTTTAGACAAGTAACAATTCAAAGTTTAAGGAAAATCTCAAGTGATGAAAATGAGGCGGAATTACATAGATTATTTGCTTCAATGCGTAAGGAAGGAAGGTTTGAGAAAGAAAACTTACCTCAAGATTTATTTAGGAACAACGCTTGGCTTTTGGATGACAAATATATGACCTATGAAACGGTCTTGAGCGACAGAGAGATGGGGGAATTAGTCGAAGAGATAACTGGTGACGAGGAAGAATCGGATGAAAACAGGCCTGATATAGCGCTAATTTTTTCGAGTAACCCTGATGGATCTAAGCCATTTGATGTTGTCATTGTCGAGCTTAAAAAGAGGGGAATCTCCCTTGAGGAAAACATGAAGGTAATTACCCAGCTTGAAAAGAGAGCTCGTAAATTGATGCAATACTACAAAAATCAAATTCAGAGAATTTGGTTTTATGGGATAATTGAGCTAAATGAAGATGTTGAAATGCAACTTGCGGGTGAATACACAGAACTTTTTTCATCTGGGAAAATGTATTACCGAGAAACTAATATTGCAATCTCCCTTAACCCAAAGGTAATCCTGCCTGTTGGTGTTTTTATTTGGGACATTGATGCCGTAATCAGGGATGCGGATTCAAGGAACTCCACTTTTCTAAATTTGATCAAGAATAGGTTTGCAGAAAACCATTTCTAAATTTGGAATAATGGATAATGGCGTGGATTGTAAAATAATTCTGTTCTCATTATTAAGTTGCAAAGTGAAAATTCTTTTGGACATAGACGGTGTAATGGTTCCTGCAAAATCCTGGAGCCCGCCTCCTCAATTGGAAGATGGATTTTCTATTTTCAGTTCAAAGGCGGTCCAGGCTTTGAATGAAATCCTTTCACAAAGTGGAGCAGATATCCTTTTAACAACTTCGCACAAGCATCGGTTTTCGGTCGGGCAATGGAAAAAAATCTTTGAAAAAAGAGGCATCATAATTCATGGGCTCAGCCGACTTCCCGAAAACAAAAATTATCTTTCCCGCTTGGCAGAAATCCAAAATTGGCTTGCCACACGGGGGCAGGCAGAAAGTTTTGTTATCATTGATGATGATAAGTCATTGAATGATTTGCCACGTAGTATAAAGGAGAGATTGATTCAAACCCAACCCATGATCGGTCTGAGTCAAGCTCATGTCAGCGAAGCTCTCAGAATTTTAAGCAGTTCCCTTGAATTGGCTTAAGTGTAATTTTTTTCCATAATTCCCACTCCAGGCTGAATTTTATTCTTCGATCAACTACACAAAAACCGTCAAATGCACCTGGCTCTTCATTGAAATCTCCACCTCCAGCGGCATCTGCAGAAACCTGCTTTCACCAGGCTCTAAGGCAGGGTAGATCAGCATCCGGCCTACATGCTGGTAAAACTTTTGATTGGATGCGGTGATGGCGTGGAGGTTGTCGGGGGGCATGGGGGTTGTGGGTTTTTTAAATATACTCAACGAAGTTGAGTATATTGGGTTGTTGTAGGAAATTTCAAAACCCATCAGTGGGCGTAAAGGAAAGAAAAACTCGAATCCATCGTTTAAAAAGTAGTAAATTGTATAAAAGTGCTTTAGAATGAATTCATTTGAATTAAAAGGCGGGCTTTACGACATGATTTCGAGGATTAATGATAAAGATCTCCTCGCTCAAATTCATGGGATTATTTCCAAATTGATTAATCAAAACCTGGAAAAGACTGAGTTTTGGGATGAACTTCCCGCTGACCAACAAAACGAATTAGAATTGGCGATCCAGGAAAGCTACAACAAAGAAAATCTGGTAAGCCATGAAGATGCAATGAAGGAAATTCAGGCATGGCTGACAAAAGAGTAATAACCTGGACTCGCAGAGGCCTAAATAAACTCAAAGGGATTTTGGAATATTTTGAAGAATACTATTCGGTTAAAGCCGGAGAGAATTTCTATCAATTGGTTTTGATCCAACTCCAGGTTTTGAAATAATACCCGGAGTCAGGCCAGAGATCAACCAAACGGCCAGACGGCAGGTCTGTAAAAATTGATAATCGTCGAAGATTGTATTACCGGTTCAACGAAAAAGAAATCATCGTTTTGTTTTTTTGGGATTCCAAACTTAATCCAAAGAAAAATCCCTTTGACAAACTTGACTAATTGATTGAACGAAAAACAATTGAGCTACAATTGAAGTGAGTGCGTGAACGGTCAGCCCGTGACACAAGATTTGCCTCAGGCGGGGTGATTTGCAAATCTGGAGTTTTGTACTTTTAAGCAACTATTAAAATAAAACTTTGTACTCCCAATTCCGCCCCATAAATCCCCCAAAATACCATAACCAAAACTCTACCCAACTCCCGAGCCAATTTCAACTATTCTGCGAATTCCTTCGTAACTTCAGGTATGAGTACTTCAGAAAAGAAACTTCACTATTCTTTTGAAGAATACCTTGCCCGGGAAGAACAGAGCGATTACAAAAGCGAGTTCTACAAGGGAGAAATTTACGCAATGTCTGGCGGAACGGGTGACCACAGCCTGATTGGCACAAACATTACCCGTGAGCTTGGAAATGCCCTGATGGGCAAAGATTGCTTTGTTTATGGAAGCGATTTGAAAATCAGAATAGAAGAAGCCAATGCCGCAGTTTATCCGGATGGTATGATCATTTGTGGCCCGAGGAAGTACTACAAGGACCGATTGGATATGATTACCAATCCCATGGTGGTGATCGAAGTCCTTTCGGAAGGTACCGCAGGCTGGGACAGAGGGGGGAAATTCAGGCAATACACCCTCTTGCCCTCCTTGAGAGAATATGTAATCGTCGAACAGGCCGAAGCCCAGGTGGACGTATTCAGGAAAAATGATGCAGGACTGTGGGAATTCGAAGCCTATGGTGGCCTGGATTCAAACATTGAGATCAAGTCTCTGGGAATTTCCATTTCATTGGTTATGATATATTATGGAGTGCAGTTCGGTGCTTGAGGCAGCGGATTTCCCGGCCAGCAGCGATCTTTTCTGAACGGTCCCGGTTGAGCGACCGCTGAGGTCAAACAGTTCGGCCCGCAAGTCCAGCGGCACCTGGTGAAATCTGCTTTCACCAGGCTCTAAGGCTGTGTAGATCAGCATCCGGCCTACGTGCTAGTAAAACTTTTGATTGGATGCGATGATGTGGAGGAGGTTGTCGGGGGGCATGGGGGAGTGGTTTATTAAATATACTCAACGAAGTTGAGTATATTGGGGTTGTTGTAAACAAGTAAGCACCCGGCTAACCCCATCTAATTTAGCGGCCTGATTTTCCGGATTTTTGGTGCATGGAAAAAACAACGCATTTAATCCCTGCCCTGGCCGATTCCCGGCTTGGCAGGCGAACCTCCGAAGAAATGTTCCCTTTGATTGAGTCCCAGGCGTCAAGTGGTTTGAGTCAGCGGCAGTTTTGTGAGGAAAGTGGGATTTCTGCGCACGTTTTCACTTACTGGCTGCGCAAATACAGAGTAACCCGAAGCGTTAATTCTGGCTTTTTGCGGCTCCCGGCACCTTCAAGTGGTCCTTCAGCCCCGATTCTTCTGGTTCTACACGGTGGGCATCGGTTGGAGTTTAGTGACAGGATTTCTCCCTGCTGGGTTGCTGAGTTGGTGCGAGAACTGAGCTGAAATGTGGGTCTTTGGAAGTCGCCGGTTTTTTCTTTGGCGCGGGGTTACGGATATGCGTAAGTCCTTCAATGGTCTTTCTGCAATTGTTCGCAATGAAATGGGTGGACAATTAATGAGCGGAGACATATTTATTTTCGCCAATCGCCGCAGGGACAGGATCAAGCTTTTGTTGTGGGATCGGACGGGGTTCGTGATCTGGTACAAGCGCCTGGAGCAGGGAACTTTTGAGATTCCCCAAAGCGGGACGGGAGAGGTAAGCGAAGCTCAGTTGGTGCTGATCCTGGAAGGGATCGAACTGGGGTCGGTTAGGCATCGGAAAAGATACATTCATCATTGATTATCAACGATTTTTGTTGAAAAATGGGCAATGAAAATCATTTTTAAACAGCCAATTTCAGGCTGTGAACGCAGCAGTACTGGTCCAGGAAAACGCCCGATTGGTGGCCAAGGTATCCCGGCTCGAAGCCCAGGTATCGGAGTTATTGCGCATAATCCATGGCCGTTCCAGCGAGCGGGTTGTCCCTGAGCCGCCCGCAGGGCAGATGGCTTTGTTTCCCGCCGATGGGGAAGCAGAAAAAACCGCAGCTCCTGCTGAGAAAGAGGAAATCAGCTATGAGCGAACCAAAGTCCGCAAAGAGAAGCCCTTCCGTCAGTTTCTTCCCGACGACCTTCCGCACGAGGAGATCGTGGTAAAGCCCGATTTCGATACTGCCGGACTGGTGATCATCGGCAAAGAGGTTACCAAAGAACTGGAATGGATCCCTGGTAGTTTTAAGGTGGTTTGCTACATCCGCTACAAATACGCGGATCCGAACCGGGAGGAGGCTGGGGTGAAGATTGCCCCCTTACCATCGCGTCCCATCGAAAAGGCCATCGCAGGGGCAGGTCTGCTTGCGCAGATCATCATCGACAAGTTCGTTGACCACTTGCCCTTTTACCGGCAGGCCCGGCGATTCCGCCGGGCGGGATTCAACATCCCGCTTTCTACTCTGGAAGGCTGGTTTAACCAATCCTGCGATCTGTTGACTATGCTTTATGACCTGCTGCTTGCCCATGTTTCCGGAGCGGATTACCTTCAGGGCGACGAGACTCCGCTCAGGGTAATGTGTAGCCTGATAAAGGGGAAGACCCACCTGGGGTATCACTGGATTTACCACGCCCCGGCAAAAAAGCTGGCAGTATTCGACTACCGAAAGGGCAGAAACCGGGCAGGCCCGCAAGAACGACTGAAGGAATTCAGAGGTTGGCTGCAAACCGATGGTTACTCCGTTTATGATGGGTTCGAAAAGCAGGACGGCATCCGCCTGATCGGTTGCTGGGCGCATGCACGCAGATATTTTGAACGCGCGTTGACCGTTTACCCGGATCACGCCGGGAGGATGATCTCATGGATCCGGGCGCTGTACGCGATTGAGCGCAGCTCGAGGGAGGGAAATCTCCCGCCCGAACAACGAAAGAAGCTCAGGGTAAGTCTGTCACTTCCCATCCTGAAAAATATCGCCGGATGGTTGGTGGAGATGGAAATCAATCCGGTCTTCCTGCCTAAAGACCCATTGGGGAAGGCGCATACATACCTGCGCAACCGCTTCGATTACCTGCTCCGCTACCTCGAAGAGGGAAGGCTGGAAATTGACAATAATCTTGCCGAGAATCTGATCCGCCCCATTGCCGTCGGGCGGAAGAATTACCTGTTTGCCGGTTCCCATCGGGGGGCCAAAAGGGCCGCTATGATTTATTCCCTTACAGCATCCTGCAAACTCAACGCAATAGACCCCTTCCTCTACCTAAAGGACGTGCTCACACGACTTCCCAACCATAACATCCAAAACCTGCACGAATTACTCCCCTGCAATTGGGAACCGCTCAAAAATTGACCGTTATGTCTAAGAAATACATCTCCTATTCTGATCAACTCGCCAGATTTATTGAACCCATTCTGGATAGGGAGGGGGAAGACCAGGAATCACTCCTCTTCAAAGCTCAGATGGGCATGGTGGCCTGGAATTACTGCCTGTCCCAGGACCATGACTTCATACCCTACGCAAAGATGGGAGCAACCGATGCCTACCAAAGGGCTGCTGCACAAAGCACAAAATGGGAAAAATGGATGAAGGGGTTGGTCCTGCGCAAACGGGCAAAATTCTCACAGTACACAAACTTCCTCGTCCTGGCGGAGATCAAGGACAAACCCGATGGGTCACAAACACTATATGTAGAGTCTGCTCCGCTGGAGATTATGATGGGAAGACTACCGGAGTAGAAAATTAAGGGGTGGGGTTGGCCGGGTGCTTACGTAAACAATGAAAGAGTGAACTCTATGAAGATATTGATGTTTCTATTTTGGGGGATTGCTATGTTTTCATGTAAAAAAGCAGAAACCTACGAGAAACACGATTTAAGCTCTTTTCCAGTGGAGGTTTGCGAAATGAAATCATTGAAATTCCTCTATTTGGGCCCCCAAAATTATACTGTATACCCTCCTTTATCCGTGCTTATTGAGGGGGAGAATCATTTTCATCAAATCCCGGATTGTATATGCGAATTAAGGAATCTAAAAAAGCTTGACCTTACTTCAACCAGTATTTCTGAACTCCCTAATTGTATGAGGGAATTGAAAAACCTTGAATTCTTGAACCTCTCATTGAATAACAAACTGAATATTGAAAAAACCATTCCACTTTTAATGGAAATGAAATCTTTAAATCAATTAATAATAAGTGGTACAAATTATAACCCAGCAGATACTATCAAGCTAAAATCTATCAACCCAAATTTGGAGATTTATGTTGCATATTGAAAAAGAAAGATGCTTTCAACACATCTGTATGAACAATAAACCCCGGCTTCGCCGTCAGGACTCCTTCTCACCCAGCCCAATAAGTTCGATTACAGGTCATTAAAAAATAATAATTGAGCAACCAATTTGAATTGAATGGAGAATTATTTTCAAGAAATGATAACCTTGCTTGGCTTTACTGTTATTAAATCCGAGCACGAAATTGATGCTATTCACAATGGCTTAATTCATATTCATGCAGTGTGGAGTGGACCGGCAATAATGCGAACAAAGGAAATCTTTGAATTACTGAAAAACTTAAACTTACGCGAATCAATAAATCTATATTATTTGGACAATGATTTAATTAAAACCCTTAAGTATATAAAACTGCTTAATAATCATGGATACGGAGAAACTATAATAATTAAAGATGGACAGATAATTTATTCAACCAAATTTGGAAAACCTTTAAACGAGTTGATTGATTATATTGGGAAAACAAAATAAGGAACGACCTGTAACATCGTGTATAAAATATACCTGGCTGATGTTTAATAGTCGGCAGCAGTGGTTCTAAGTCTCCCTCTTTTTTTATTATGTTTAAAGTGTGCTGGGTTCAGTTGTAATGAAATAATAGGAATTCTAAATCGGCACCTTTTATACAATCCAGGTTATCTTTTTGTAATTTGAAGGGAAGCCAAAGAAGGATGAAAGGGAAAAAGAATAACCCCATTATATCTCAAAGCCAAATCCGCCTGGACAAAGTCCCGCCCCCACAACCTGGCGCCCGCCCCCGCAACCCAACCACAAAAACTGTTTAATCAATAAAAATGGGTGACTGGAATACTTTACATCATTTTAACGATAAAATTTTCTACGCTGAAATTGTACCTGACCTGAAAAGGAACGGACAATTACTAGAGAAGTATTTTAATTCAGAATTTGGAAAGTATATAGCTTATGCAGATGACAATAATGCCGATCGAATAGCTGAAATTATAAGCTTTTGCCAGTTTTTGGATAAAGATTTCAAGCACCACAAAACCTTATTTGAAATTCAAAAAAGAACCAAAGGAAAAGATGAAGATTATGATTCATTTATAGTAAAACGAAATAGAGACGAAGACGATTTCCAAAAAGCAAACGGGAAAATAATAGAAGACATTAATAACATCCTGACTTTGATTATTTTTTCGGAATGTGCTGCTTTTAATCCTCATTTAATTTTGGGTAGAAGGATATTTACAGGAAATGTCAGGGCAAAACCAGATTCTGTCGCAGAAGAGGTTATTTGGAACTTTACAAATCGTGAATCAGGGAGTATATTTTATTCCTCTAACGGATTGATCAATTGGGTTACCCATGATGACCTGCAACTTTTATGGCTTGACAAAGAAAACTTGCAACCAGCTGACAGGGATTCAGAGAAGTACTTTTCTGATTTTTACAAGTTTATTGAAATTGCAGTTGAAAATGAATTAGGGGTAATTGCAGGAACAAATATGAGGGAAGATATTTTGAAATTAATAAAGTCTCCCTTAACTGTAAAAGTAGATGTAAAAGAGCTCGGATTGGAAAATGTGATAAACTACGAATAATAATCACTGCCATTGGCACGGGTTTTGGCAAGGGGAAATGAAAGGGACGATTCCCATCACCCTATCCCCCCACAAAAAAAGGGGAACCCTTTTTATCAGAGCTCCCCATTCAATCAATAACCCTAATTTCTTTTAAGCAGTTTTACCGTCTGCCGGGCCTTCCCAGACTCGACCCGCAGGAAATACACTCCCGGACTCAGGTTGGCAGCGTTAAATTCCAGACTGGATTTCCCGGCCAGCAGCGATCTTTGCTGAATGAGCCCGGTTGAGCGACCGCTGAGGTCAAACAGTTCGGCCCGCACCTCGCCTGACTGGCGGAGATCAAGCTCCAGTTTGAAAGATTGGCCGAAGGGATTCGGGTAGGCCACCAGGTGAGGCCCCTCGATGGGATCAGGCACCCCGGTCAGGGGATTGATCACATTGAGGGTCAGGGTGCTGCCCACCTTTTGCGTGACGGTAATGGTGTCGCAGTACGTATCCGTGCAGCCTGAATCAGAAACCGTCAGGCAGAGCCCATAAGTACCTGCCGAGGCGTACGTGTGTTGCGGATAAGCCTGGGTGGAGGTGTTTCCATCCCCAAAATCCCACAGGTAGGATAGGTTGGCACCAAAGGAGGTATTTACCCCAATGATCCCGTACTGTCCTGTGGTATCCGCATAGGTGTAGAAACTGGCATGGCAGGTACCCGGGGCCACCACCACCGTTTGACAAACCGTATCCGCACAATTGGACCCGTAGATAATCAGGCACACAGTATAGCTTCCCGGATTGGCATAGTTAACGTCGTAAATATTGCCCGGGCTTCCACTTGCGACCGTGCCATTGCCAAAATCCCAGTCCGCTCCGGTCATATTTCCGGTCGAGGTGTTGACGAAGTTCACGGACTGCCAGGTACTTTGGGTGAAGGAAAAACTGGCCGTGCATTGGCCAAAAGAGGTGATGCTCAACCCCAAAATGAAGGAGCAAAACAAGGTTAGTTTACGTAAAGAATTCATGGTTTAATACATGGGTTAAACAAAAAAGTTCTGTCACTTCAAGATAGCGAGAAAATCTGAAAGGAAAAAGGAAACCAGGGGAATTACACAGTCAATAAAAATCGCCAGCAGAAAAAACGAAAAATAGCATAACCTCCGGACTCCTCCAGGGGAGTGCCCTTCGCATGTGCCTATTCTGTGTTGAACCTATATCCCATGCCCCATTTGCTTCAGCAACTCCGCCAGGAAATGCACCGCTTCCGAGCGCTGGGGCGACATGGGTTCGTCGCTGGCCTGGGTAAGCTGCTGGATGGCGGTGAGGGTGGCCTCGTGGAGGTCGCTCAGGTACTCGCGTGGCGTGGCCGTTTTGATCTTGATCAGCAAGTGATCGGCGGTAATTTCGGTCATAAGGATAATGCTCAGGTTGAAAAAGGTGAAGAATATGGGGCAAGATACATAAATCATCCCACATGTGCCATATTAATTTATTCAGAACCTGACAAATTTGCCTCTATGGCGAATTACAAGAACGAGGCATTTATGGTAGCCTTCGGCAAAAATCTGAGGCGCTTGCGTAAATCCAAGGGACTTTCCATGGAGGCTTTGGCTTTTGAATGCGGTTTTACGTACTCCCAAATCGCCAGAATCGAAGGCGCCAAGATCAACACCACGATCTCAACTGCCGCCAAACTGGCCGAGGGGCTGGGGATTACGGTGCCAGAGTTGTTTGAATTTGAGTGGTGAGGGGGGATTGAATTTCTCATGAATAGGAGCCGGACAATTGGAAAGTCAGTAGTTACAAAAATTCTACTTTCATGTTTTTCAAGCCCTCCTTTTTATCAACCTGCAAATGAAAAAGCGGACTTCCGTCTTTTGATTCAGTTCCATCTAATATTTTGTGAAATCCAAGTTTTCCAAGCAATTTTTCACCTTCCAGTGAGTACCCAAGTGCAAGTAAATGAATTGCTTTCACTCTTTTCAACCTTTCTTCCAGCTCTTTAATAAATTCCTTCATCAAAAGTGAAGAAAACTTCCGACCCTTAAAATCATCGATAATTCCAATATCACTTAAATAAATATACTCTGCATTTTCTTGGGGCATTTCCTTTGTTTCTATATCCCTTTCAAAAATTAAACCCTCCCTAAACTGGTTAAATATAAATTTTGAAATATTCCAGAAACTCATCCCGCCAATTATTTGAGGGCCATTTTTCAAAACAATAATTCCTTTTGGCTGATTTTTCCACCACTCCTTTTGAATTTGAGTAGGTACACTTGATTCCGCAAAACATTCCTGGTATATCTTATCTATTTCCAAAAACTCAGCATCATTCTTAAGAAATTGGCAACTCAGGTCATTTCCTTGAAATTCAGGTGCTACTTTTGCAAAAAAAAGTAACAATTCTTGACAGTAATTTTCCTTGTTGCTGCGGATAAAATGTCTAAACCCAGGGCTATTAATAAAAATGTGGGCCATATAATTCTCCCAAGGTTGTTGAATATCCTTAGAAAGCGATTTTTTTTCAATCAAGATAAATTCAAAAAAGTCCGCAAACATTTCGGAAACACTTAAGATTTTATTGAGTACCTTTTTCTTGGGTGCTTTATTTTCGTGAAAATAAGGCCTTAGTTCGCTGTTTTCTGCAAAGAATTTATAAATGTCTGTATTTAAAGAATAGATAGCTATATGATTATTCTGCTTTAAATTCTTATTTGTTTGTTGAATTTGACGCACAATAAAGAAAAACCCAAGAAAAGAAATTACAGCTCCAGAAATTGCTGCAATAGCTTGTGCTACATCTGTCCAAGTTGTTTCCATTCGTTTGCCTTTTTGTTATCTAAGCAATCTTCGGTTCCAATCAACTTATTGAAAGTCTGAATTGAGTCCAAATTATTTCAATGGGTTGGACCTTTTTTCCTTAAAATCAGAATTTTGCCTATTGAATGCAAGTTTGCTATCCCAAATTCTTACTAAAACTAGGACGATCGTTTTTTGGGAGAAACCAATTTGGCTGTTGCGGTGGTGAGTTTGTGTTGTGGGAAAAAGCCCCAATCGGAAAGGGGGGCTTCTTTGGGTTTCATTATGTTGAAGGCAGACCCAATTTATCAAAGAATGCCTTGTTTCTTTCTTTAGCCATATTTAATAGTCTGTCAAAAGAGATTACCTCAATGTATGTATTGTATGTCTTATGATAACCGAAGTATCCCATTTTATCTGCAGTAACTTTTAAATCCAAAAAATCGCATCGATCTTTCATGGTTGATGTAATATCACATATCACATAACAAAAACCTGGAATTTGTTCAGAATTTGGAATTGGCCTTCCCGTTGAAGTAACAATTTTCCCACTTCTTACTCGCTTTAAATATCCTAAAGCCTGTTCAATTGGATCTTTTTCCTCACCTGTTTTTGCATCATTTCGCATCGGTCTTTTTATTTCAACGACCGTAATTGAAGCTAACGGAAGACTGCTTCCATCGTTTACAAGTAATGGATTATCATAAACATTCATTCCTATTAAGTCGGGCTCCTTATTAGATGTTGAATCTGAAATAGGAATTGAATTAATGGTTTTGTCTGATGCTAAATAGTTATGAAAGGCCAGTCTTTCATCTACCAACCATAGGTTACTATCTTCGAATCGTATTTCATCGCTAACCTTTTGCATTGGCATAATCAGCTTGTGCAAAACCTCTTCCTTTGAGTATTTCCCTTCAGGATTTTTCTCAATTGCTTTGCCCAATAAATCAAGAATAACTTTTCTATGGGCTACATAATTTGCTAGGTCTGACCTTTTCAGATCACTTGCTTTTGCAAGGTATTCATCAATCCTTTGCGAATAATCTTCTTTATTTTCTAATGAATCAGGGACTAATAAATCATGACCTTCTGCTATTAGCTGAGATTCAAAGGCTGAAAGATGGATATGAAGTTTAACATCTAAATCCTTGTCGGAAATCGAAGGGTCGACAATTTGTTCTTCTTCAGGAATTCTGTCGATAATAGGTCTGTACCTTGGCGCTTTACTGTCAACGAAATTCTTCAATCGCTCTTTTCCGACTTTTTTGTTCTCAACAAGGTATTCTTCCAAATACTTAGATATTTCTAACAATGAATTTTTACGTATTTCTGAAAATGAAATTTCGTCCTCAGCAAACATGCCTTCAACAGATTCTGAAATATTAAAACCCACTCGTTCTGGATTCACTTTTTCAGTTAAGTAGTCTGATGTTAGAAAGCCCATGTAAGCAAAGTTTTCCTGCCCATCCTTTAAAAATCCAAATAGCCCTGGGATCTTTCCTTGAAGAGATTCTTCTTTTACTACCCGATTGGCAGCGCTATAATTAATGCTATGTTTATTTTGTAATGAAGACTTTAATTTGACATGAGTAATTTCAAAAACTTCATTTTTGATTTTGAAAGAACTTGGTTCGGATGCATTAAGCATAAGGGCATCATACTCTTCCTGCAATGAGATTCGTACTTCACCATCGATAAAAAAAACTTCTGGAGCACCCCCTTTCCGAATGAAATACCACAGGACATGTTCTAACAAATCTCTTGCTATAGTTTCAGGGTTTTTTCGCAAATATTTCGAATACTCCTTCCTGATGTTTAAAAGTTTTATAGAAGTAATAAATTTTGCTCCAGGTGTATTTTTTGAATCCTCGTTATGTATGTCTCTTTCTACGTTAAAATCAAACTCTCTAGTTGTTCTTATGCCACCCTCCTCGAAAGTACTCTTTACACTTACTTTATTAAAAGCTTTTAACCATAATAACCGTCCAACTCCTCGGCATCCAAGTTCAATTTTATGCTCTGAATCAAGGGTTTGGAACGACTTAAAATTTTCCTGATTGAACCCTAACCCATTGTCAATTATTTCAAAGCCAATTATTTCTGCTTTAGATTCTGGAAAAGCAGTCGCTTGCCCTGAACGAATAATCCTTACTTCAATCTTGCCCTCCATTATTGAGGGGAGTTTCTTTCGATCTATGGCAGAGTCAATTGAATGAATTGAATTAACCACGGCCTCAAAAAGTGGATGAAGAACACTTGTTAACGGGAGATTGGTGTTTCTTAATCTCCCCTTTAAACTAGTATTTAAACTCATAGTAAAAATTATTTAATTTTAGGAATTCTGGTTTTTATGCTGATCGGGTTTCCTTATGCATTTCTGCCGATAATTTACCCCCAAGAAGCATTGTCACTTGATTCCTTTTAGGCTACGTTCAGATACAACACCAAGCTCCGAAATACTGCCCAAATCAACAACCCCCCCTTACACAATTTATCCACCATTCTCTCAAACCACCACTCATCCCGATCCCACTTCTTCTCCACCCCAATCCGCTCAATTCCAATCACCCCACCTCAAACTCCCATCGCAACCCCAAAAACGGAATTAGGCATCTTGAGTTCTAGGGTAACGTGCCAAAGTCCAGTAGGAAGGGGCCACAAGCCTAATCAAAAATTTACATAGACATATAGAGATGGCTTAGGATTTTTAGGTTACGAATTTGTGGAAAAGAACAATTAGCAAATTAAACGTAGCAATTTCTATTGGCTTTTTATGCAGGAATTATACGAATTAGGCCATTGTTACTTTAATTAGAAAATACTACAAAATCGCTGTCAACCATTTGGGTAAGGACTACAGAATCACCCGGATTTAGTAAGTAAAGGTTTATCCCAGGTCCACTTACATACATAGCTTCTCGAGATTGGTTGCAAATTTCATTTTTTTCAACTTGAGAAACTGCATTATCCAAATGGTAACATGGATAATCTTGAATAACTATTACGGTCCCACCTGAAGATTCTTCATTTGTTTTCTGAGTCCCACCTTCAAGGTACCCATAAAAAAATGCTATTGCCCCTATCACTATTACCCCTATTGCTACCCCAAATAAAATCTTTATTTTTTTCATTCTCTTAAATTTGTCCATGCGTTCCAATTACACACAAAGATTAATACTTATTTAATAAAATGAAGGTTTCAATTATTTATACATAATCTCAAATCGCCCCCCAACTTACATTAACCGCAATTGCCACCAACCCCACTCCTTTCCCTCCATCCCCATCCCTTCAATTCCAATCCTCTTAATCCCATTTCCCAACCAAAATCCCAACTCTGCACCTTCCCATCTGCCAATCAAAGACCCCGTCGCGACCAAATGGCCCAGGCGGCATTCCAGATCAGGGCCACCCCAGCCGTCTAATCCACTGCGCCATGAAAGCGATCGGGTTTGTAAAAGTATGGGCGTTTTGAGAGTCTAGGATAAACAAAGTAATTGAAAAGCACATCGAAAAACACAGGGCACCGATGCAAAATTAAGTACTTCCGAAATACTTGTTAGTACTTACCGAAGTACTTGTTAGTACTTTCGAAGTACTTGTTAGTATCACCTGAATACTTTTCTTAATACTCTGAAGTATTTGTTAACTAAAGTACTTCACTGAAGTACGGTTACTCGAAGTATTTGTTAGTACTTGAAGCACTTGTTAGCATTCGAAGCATTTGTTACATTGAAGTACTTTTAAGTACCTGAAGTACTTGTTAATACCTGAAGTATTTTAATACTTACTGAAGTACTTTTAATACTTCCGAAGTAGTTTTAGCAGAGCCTGGAAGTACTTTTAGCAGACTCTGAAGCACTTTTAGGCAGACTCTGAAGCACTTTTTAGCAGAGCTCGAAGCTACTTTTAGCAGACTCCGAAGTACATTTAGCAGAGCCTTGAAGTACTTAAGCAGACTTCCGAAGTACTTTTAGCAGAGCCTGAAGCACTTAAGCAGATCTCAAGTACTTTAGCAGAGCCTGAAGTACTTAAGCAGACTTCCGAAGTACTTTAGCAGAGCTCGGAAGTACTTAAGCAGACTTCCGAAGTACTTTAGCAGAGCTCGGAAGTACTTTAGCAGAGCTCGGAAGTACTTAAGCAGACTTCCGAAGTACTTTAGCAGAGCTCCGAAGTACTTTAGCAGACTTCCGAAGTACTTTCCAAACCCTCCCCCAAGCCCCTAAACCCTGTTTTTTGCAAAATCTTCCCTTCCCGCGAAAAAAAATCCACCACCCCCCGGTAACGTTTCCCTGCGGCCGGGTATAAACGGTTGAGCCCGGTCGGGAATGATTCCAAACGATAAAAAAAATCATTCAGGTCAGGTTCCGCAAGCAGGGGAAGATTCGTAATTTCCTGAAGTAAGTGTCTTTTTTTGATCCGTTTTTCACCCTTTGTTCATGAAAAAGCAATCAGAAATCAGCGCCCCCAAAATATCCCTGCCCACCGGCGGGGGCGCCCTGCGCGG
Organism: Bacteroidia bacterium; assembly: GCA_020635905.1. Taxonomy (GTDB): domain Bacteria; phylum Bacteroidota; class Bacteroidia; order J057; family JADKCL01; genus JACJYV01. The sequence goes on along the minus strand of JACJYV010000001.1, from coordinate 775,603 downwards.
CATGCAGGAATCCTTCACCCCCAATGCCTTTACCGGCACCTTCAGCTATTCCATTCCCCTGCCAGCACCCTCCGGACGCGGTTTTGCCCCGTCCCTTTCGGTCGATTATGCCTCCGGCGGCGGCCATGGCATATTCGGGCTGGGCTTTCAATTGCCCCTGCTCTCCGTCTCCCGCAAAACCACCCGCGGCATCCCCCGCTACAACGACGAAGACGTCTTCCTGCTCTCGGGCGGCGCCCTCACCCCGGCCCTGATCCCCACCTCCAGCGGCTGGGAAAAGGACCTCCAATCCGCCACCCTCGACGGCTCCGCCTACCAGGTTCAGGCCTACCGCCCCCGCACCGAGGGCACCTTCGACCGGATCGAAAAATGGACTGAACAGGCCACCGGACTGGCTTTCTGGAAGATCATTACCGCCGCCAATGAAACCCATTACCTGGGTAAGACCTCGGCTGGCCGGATCGCAGACCCCCAAAATCCTGCCCGCATCTTTGAGTGGCTGATCGAGGGCAGCACCGATGCCAAAGGCAACCAGATCCGGTACAACTACCTCACCGATCCCCTGGGCCAGCCCGGTACACCTTCCGAAGCCAACCGCAATGTTCTCAGCAACCGCTACCCCGACTCGGTCCAATTTGGCAACTACTATTCCAGTCAGGAGCCCGGTCAGCAGCGCTTTGCCTTCCAGATCAAATTCGGCTACGGGCCGTTTGATCCCCAAAACCCCACTGCGGCCATCACCCCCGTCCTGCGGCCCGATCCTTACTCTGTCTATCGGCCGGGCTTTGAGGTGCGCACCCGCCTGCTTTGCCAGAATGTGCGGGTATTTCACCAGTTTGAAGGTGAGTTTTCGGGCGAATCCTTCCTCACCACGGTCCTGGATTTTCAATACCAGACCACACCCTACGGGGGCAACAGCCTGCTGCAAAGGGTGGTGGAAACCGGGTATCGCCGTGATGAGGCGGGCAATTATACCAGCCGCGCCTTGCCTCCGGTGGATCTGACCTATCAGGAATTCGACCCGCTGGGCCAGGAATTCAGGAAACTGGAAGTGTTGGGCGGGGCCAATCTGCCCGGTAATCTCAGCCGCGACGGTTTCCTGCCGGTGGACCTGAAAGGGGAGGGGCTGCCGGGATTTTTGCACAGCAACGCAGAGGTAACCCAGTACCTCGAACCCCTGGGCCAGGGCCGCTATGGCCGCTCCCGGGCGCTCGACGAATTTCCCCTGCAAGGCAATCTGCAGGACAAAAAAGTAATGCTGACCAGCCTGGAGGGCAATTATGTGATGGACCTGGTGGTGGGTTTTCCGCCCGCGGCCGGCTATTACCGCGAAGGGGAGGAGGGACAATGGCAAAATTTCCGTCAGATGGAATCCCTGCCCATCGACTATTTCAACCATCACCGCCAGTTGCTCGACATTACGGGCGATGGCCGGGCCGATCTGATGCTTTTTGAGCCGGAAAGCCTGAAATACTATCCTTCCTACGGCACCCTGGGCTTTGGCCGGCCCGAAAACCGCCTGAAGCCACCCGGTTTTCCCCTGGTGGAATCGAGTTCCCAGACCGAACTGCTCACCTTTGCCGATATGTTTGGGGATGGCATGACCCATTATGTGCGCATCACCAATGGCCGGGTGGAGTGCTGGCCGGGACTGGGGTACGGGCATTTTGGGGAAAAGGTGGTTTTGGAAAATGCCCCTCAGTTTGGGGAAGAACTGGACCTGAAACGCCTGCAACTGGCCGATCTGGACGGCTCGGGCACCACGGATATCTGCTATGCCGGCCCCGATTACCTGCTGATCTGGTTCAACCAGAGTGGCAACCGCTTCAGCGAACCCCTGCGCCTGCCCCTGGACACAGCCTGGGACAATCTGGCCGAAATCAACTTTGCGGACGTGAATGGCACGGGTACGGCTTCCCTCATCCTCAGCCGCCAGATTCCGGCCCCGGAGCACCACTACTACGACTTCAGCGGGGGCAAAAAGCCCTACCTGCTGACCGGGATGAAGAATAATATGGGGGCCGAAACCCGGGTCAATTATGCCTCCTCGGTGCAGTTTTACCTGGACGACAAACAGCAGGGCCGCCCCTGGCTCACCCGCCTGCCCTTTCCGGTGCAGGTCATGGAGTCAGCCGAGATCCTGGACCACACCACCGGCTATGCCAGCTTCAGCCGCTACAGGTATCACGACGGCTATTTCGATCCGGTGGAGCGGGAATTTCGCGGCTTTGGCTTTGTGGAAAGCTGGGATAGTGATCATTTTGAAAAATTTCGCCCCGGGACCCAACTTCCCCCTGATCTGGTCAAAGCCCTCGATCAGGCCCTCTTTGTGCCCCCCGTTTACACCAAAACCTGGTTTCACACCGGGGCCGCTCTGCGGGGCGAACTGGTGGCGGCGCAGTATGCCCGCGAATTCTGGTCGGGCGATGCCCAGGCCTGGCCGGACCTGCCCCTCAGCACCTTCGGGCCGGAAATCGACCTGCAGGACGCACTGACCCTGCAGCAGGCCCGGGCCGCCACCGCCGGACACACCCTGCGCTCTGAGGTATATGGCCTCGATCACCACCAAAATCCCCAACTGACGGACCTGCCCTATACGGTCGCCCAGAGTACGGTGCACATCCGGCAGGTGCAACCCCGGGAAGAGCAGCGCTATGCGGTCTTTTTGCCCCTGCAGCAGGAAAGCCTCAGCTACGAATACGACCGCAATCCCGCCGATCCGCGCATTACCCACACCTTCGACCTGGAAACGGATGAATATGGCACCGTGCGCAAAAGCTGTGCGGTAAGTTACGGGCGTCGCAATGGCGCAGACATTATCTATCCTGAGCAACAGGAACTGAAGGTGCTGGTCAGTGAAAACGATGTGATCAATACCGTAAACCGGGACGAAAATGACCCGGCCCAGTTCTGGCAGCTGCTGGCGGTGCAAAACGGCAGCCGTACCCTGCATGCCCTGGAAGTGGCGGCTCCAGCTGCGGGCTATTTCACTTTTGCCCAAATTGCCGAAGCCGTGGAGCAATCCTCCCGCCAACTGCTGACCTCAACCCGCTCTTATTTCTGGTCTGCCGACCTCACCCAGCCTCTGGATTATGGCCAGATCAGCCTCCCGGGTCTGCTGCACCATACCGAAACGGCAGCCCTTTCGGAAGCTGATGTCACCTCCATTTACGGAGACAAGGTCGATAACGACATGCTGCAATGCGAGGCGGGCTACCTGTTGCAGGACGGCTATTGGTGGAAATTTGGCCTGACTCAGCATTATTACAGCGATCCTTCCCTCTTTTATCAGCCGAGCCGCACCGACAATGCCTACGCCCTGAGCAAGGGTTGTCTGCAGGAACCTGACCGCCCCGCAGGCGGCGGGCTGGACCCGGTGGTGACTTTGGAGTATGATCCGTATGCCCTGTTGATTACCGAAGAGAATCACTGGTATTCCCCTTCAGAAGCCCTGGTCACCGGCATTACCTACGACTATCAGACCCTCGAGCCTGCGCAGATCATGGATTTTAACGGCAACCTGAGTGAGGTGCTGTTTGATCCCCTGGGGATGGTGGTGGCCACCTCCATCCACGGAGTCACCGGGGGCCAACCGGCCGGAGATTTGCCCCTTTCGCAGTATGTCCCGGTGCAAAATCCCAGCTTCGAAGATGTGCTGCAAAACCCGGAAGCCTATTTGCAGGGAGCCAGCAGCTTCTATTACTACGACCTCAGCACCTGGATGAACCCGGACAATCCAGGCCCGGTCTGTGCCATCCAGTTGCAGCGCACCCGCCACGTCCATGAGCCGCAGGCCATGGCTCTGCCCGACGGAGATGAACTCATCCGGCAGGGGATTGTGTATAATTCGGGATCGGGCCAGATTCTCCAAACCAAAACCCTGACCAATCCGGGCCCGGTGGCCCTGCAGGAAATAAACGGGGAATGGGTGCTGCCTCAGGTGGAGGCCATTCCTGCTACCCAACCAGCACAACGGTGGAGCGTGACCGGGAGAACGGTGATGAATAATAAAGGGCAGGTGGCCCAGACCTGGCCGGCCTTTTACTCCCACACCCCATATTTTGAGGACCAGCAAACCCTGATCGACCAGGGCCTGACTCCGCCGCCCGTGATCACCCACTACGACCCCATGGGCCGGGTCATCCGCATCGATGATTCGAAGGGCTTCTTTTCCAAAGTGATCTACTCGCCCTGGGAATCCTGGCATTACGATGCGAATGACACAGTCTGTGACTCGGTGTATTATCAGGATTTTATGAAGAACTATCCTGCCAGCCCCACCCAGGCCCAGGAACTGGAAAAAGCAGCCCTGGACAAGGCGGCAGTATTTAATAATACGCCCGTGGGGGAGGTGCAGGATAATCTCGGGCGGGTCATTTACACCCTCGAAGACAATGGCCCCCCGCTGGATCCGGCCTCAACCGAACGCATCCTGACCACCCAGCACGTGCTGGATATCCAGGGGCGGGAAATCACCCTGGTGGATCCGCGCCTGTACCGTGAGAACCTGTTGAACGGGACTGATCTGGCCAATTTCAGGCACCTCTACGACATGAACGGGGGCGAATTATACACCTTCAGTGCGGACGCGGGCGAAAGCTGGATTCTGGAAAATATCTTCAATCACCCGGTCAGGAGCTTTAACAGCCGCAACTTTGTGGTGGCCAACCGCTATGACAATCTGCAACGCCATCTGAGTTCCACGGTGCTGGGTGGCGACGGGCAGGAACCGCTGAATAATGTGGTGGAATTGAATATTTATGGGGAAGGGCAGGAGAATGCCTCCGCAAATAACCTGCTGGGTGAAATCTGGCAGAGCTTTGATCAGGCAGGTTTGGTGGTAACTCCCCTCTATGACCTGACCGGAAATTCTCTGGCGCAAACCCGTTATATCCGCAGCGACGGCCCGGCAGAGGCCAACTGGACGGAGGCCGCCCAGGCTGCCATTCTGCAGGAGGAAGCCTACGCAAGTGGTCAATACTATAATGCTATCGGGCATGTTTTGGTGGAAGAATTGCCTGATCAAAGCAAAATCCACCACCGCTATCATCGCTCAGGCTTGCCCCGCAGAACCTGGGCCGAGGTGCCCGGCGAGGGAGAAAATGCCCCGGTGGAGGTTCTGATTGAAGGCGGGGCAGAATATTCCCCCGACGGCTTATTGCTCAGCACCCTGCTGGGCAACGGCGTGCGGGTCAGTCATACCCTCGAAGCCAGCACCCGCCACCTCCTCCGCATCAAAAGCACCCGCAAAGCCGATGCTGAAGGCGGAACCCCTGAATTGCTGCAGGATCTGAATTACACCTATGACCCGGTGGGCAACATTTCCAGTATTTTCGATGGGTATTGGAATTCGGTTTACAACCGCAATCAGGCGATCAATCCGGTTTCCGCCTATACCTACGATCCCCTCTATCGCCTGATTGAGGCCACGGGACGGAGCCATGCCAACCTGCAGGATGGGCGAACGGGCAATTTCAGTGATCTGCAAAATCTCGAAAATTATACCCGTTCCTACCGCTATGATGGGGGCGGCAATCTGGTCACCCGGCGTCATGTCGCCGCTTCGGGTCGCTTCACCCAGCTCAATACCATCGCCCGCGATTCCAACCGCATTCAGGACCTGAAGCTGGGTTCGGGCTCAAAGAAAACCCCCGCCGGCCCCGGATTCACCTACGATGCCAGCGGAAATATGCAGCAACTGGCTCCCGATGGAAAATCCAGCCTGCAATGGAATTACCGCGACGAACTCAGCAGTGTATTGATCATCGACCGCAACCAGAAGCAGGGCCCAAAGCAGATGGACGACGGGGAATATTACCTCTACGATGCCCACGGAAACCGGGTGAAGAAGGTAAGCACCCGCATGCAGCAGGGGGGTAAAGCTGCCGAAATGGAGGAGAAAATCTATCTGGGAGCCTGGCAAAGCAAGCGGATAACGATTGTGCCGGTAAATGATGGGAAAATAAATCCGGACGGAGGGAAGATACAACTGGAAAGGCATACCGTAACCGCCTCGGGCGGCTCCCAAACCGAGGCCCGCATTCATTACTCCCTGACCGAAAGTCAGCCACGGGGCAATGGGAAGATCCAGACACCCTATACCGTGTATTCCCTGGGCACCGACCAGGGGTCGGTGAGTCTGCAACTGGATGCGGCTGCCAGCATATTGAGCTACGAGGAATATTTCCCCTATGGCGGCACCTCCTTTTTCCTCACTCAAAAGGGAGTGGAAGCCAACCTGAAAGAATACCGTTATCTGGGCAAGGAAAAGGACGCCCTTACCGGGTTGTATTATTATGGCGCCCGCTACTACGCCACCTGGACCTGCCGCTGGATGAATCCCGATCCGGCCGGAACCGTGGACGGGCCCAATTTGTACGCGTATGTTCAGGGGAATCCCGTATCCTGGAAGGATAGGGATGGCCAGGCAAAGCGTAAAAACGGAAGTCCTAAATATGTGACCAAGAGCAATGGAACCAGCGGCGGAAGTCCAAGGGTTATGCCGACTAATTTTAAAGCGGGTGTGGTCAAACCGCGGAAAAGCGGATTGCTGGGGGGCAGGTTGCGCAAGCTGACGGCAGCAGAGTGGAGGTCTCCAACCCAATCAACCTACTCTTCTGTCAAAATTAATGGGAAATTCTGGAAGTCATTTACCAATGGAGCCCCCAAAAACAGTTCAATTGTATTTCCCTACTCGGTTGGATTATATTCTCATGGACCCAATCAGGAAATCAAGCGGAATCCTCATTCTGAAGATTGGCTGACTGCGGAACTTGAAACTGTGGACTGGAACCAATTCCCGATCCCGGCAGACCAGGTGGCAGGAAAAAACCTGATCAGCATCTCAATCAATAACAGTACCTGCCTCAACTGTGCCCATACACTGGTAAATGCATATACTGAGCTGAAAAAGACGATTCCCGGGTTGGAAATGCGGGTAAAATACCTGAACCCATACAAAACAGGCTTGTTGAGAAACAAATTAACTATTTCAAAAGGAAATAACGTGGTTGAAATCAACAAGATTTTGACTGATGCCGGAATTCATGTGAGGTTTTTTCCTATAAACTCCTGGGCTTTGAGGTATGGTCGTTCGCTGAAAGTAAGAATCCTCAAACTGAAATTAGCCAGAGCCGCTTTGAACAGTCATTCCTTCAGGCAATTTGGAACCACCTACACACTTAAAGGAGTAATTGATGACATGGAGAAAAAACGCCAGTTAATAGGTCAGGAAATAATCCGAACCCTGAAATACGATCCCTCTCAAACCTACCGCCAGCTTGGCTGGAACCGAAAAAAATAAATCAATCACAGACAATCAAAACGCAAGAATATGACCCCTTCTTTCACCCCCAACCCCAAAGCCAAATCGCTGGCTCAGTTTTTCAAGAAAAACCCCGGTTTTGTGCTGGATGCCTTCAACCTGCTGGAAATAGCCGGGTTGGATTCTCTCAACTGGAAAGGCCTTAACCGGGAAGAGATCCTCACCGAATTGAAAATCTGGCAGCGACTGAATCGCATCACCCGCGACGAGCAAAGCTCGTCCCAACTGAAAGAAGCGGGTTACCACTCAGCGGCCCAGATTGCCATGGTGCCCGAGGGCGAATTTGTGGATCTGATGGAGGGCAAACTGGGCGATGCCCTGAAAATCCATCGCAAAAGCAGCCGCATCCGCAGCCAGGCCTTCCGCCTGGCCCTGGGCACCCCTGTGATGGAGCTCGACGCTAGTGGGGCCACAGCCGCCGCAGCCCAGCTGGCCGAACTGCCCGACTTTCAGGAGGGCCTGCCCAATTATGTGCGCCTGTTTGGACCCCAACTGTGGTGTGATTGCCCCCAGTGCCAATCCATTTACAGTCCCGCGGCCTATTTTGTGGATTTGATGCGCCTCATCGACGAGTACATCACCCAGCCCAGCGCAGGGAAAATTCCGGCCGGCTTTGCCCTGGATTTTCGCCGCCCCGATCTCTGGGCCATGGATCTGGATTGTGCCGAAACCAACGATGAGTATCCCTATCTGCAGATCGTAAATGAAGTACTGACGGCCAACCTGAGCACCAATTATCTGGAAGGGGAATCGCCCCTGGAATACCTGTACACGGCGCAGTACCCCATGGTGGCTCCCATCAATTTTCCCCTGGAGCAACTGCGGGCCGCCATGAAAGCCAGCAAAACCTCCCTGGCAGCCTGGTACAGCCTGCTGGATTTGCCTGCTGCCGTGATCGGCCAGGAAGAGCTTGGTCTTTCGGCGGAGATGTGGAATTTTATCACCAATTCCTCCACCGCCACTACTGCCCAACTGGCCGGTCAGTATGGCTTTCACGATACGTCCATTTCAGATACGGAATTGACCAACTCACTTTCCTCCCAAAGCGTATTTCTTGAAAAAACCGGCCTCAGCGCCAGCGAACTGGAGGATCTGGTAATCCAGGATTTCCGGGCCAAACCCGTCACCGTACTGGAAGGAAACGGCTCAGGATACCTGCAATCTGCCGGAAAAACTATTTCCGAATATGCGGGTACCATCACAATTGAAATGTGGCTGCGCCCCCATAATTTTACCAACCGCCAGAATCCCCTTTGTAAATCGTATTCAGGAGAATTTGCCCTGACCCTCGAAAACGGGGACAATGCGGGCATGATTCATTTTTATTATGGTGGCAAAAGCGGATGCAACTCTGCAGGTTCAAGTGAATACGCCTCTTTTCTGAATAATAAAGCTATCCCTCAGAATGCCTGGAGCCACATTGCCTTTGTGCGGGATATTGCAAACAACCAATTGACCTCCTACGTGGACGGAGTGCAAACCAACCAGATTGCCATGCCGACGGGCATTTCCGTATCGGGAACGACCTGCAATCTTTACCTCGGAAATGGGTATGAGGAAGCTTTTGACGGGGGGATTGCCGAAGTCAGAATCTGGAAATCTGCCCGTACCCGGTCCCAGATTGTTGGGAATTTATTTAACCGCCTTGATCCCCGCCAGGAATCTGATCTGGTATCTTACTGGCCACTTTCGGGTGGAGCGGGAACCACAGAAAAAGACCTGGGACCGGCTGGCATGGACCTGACCATGGGAGGGAACCCCCTGCCCGTCTGGAAGCATGATCCCGATCTGCCCCTGGATGAAAATGAGGCCGTTTCGCCCCTCATGCACAGATTATTTCTCAATAATGCCCTCGGCACCTATGGAGCATTCTCGGGGGATTATCTGGCCCTGAAAAAAGGGGAAACCCCGCAACTGTCTCAGCTGAAAATTTCCTCAGCAGGAAATTTCGACCCCCTGACCGATCCCATTCTGGACAAAACCCAGCGACTGATCAGGCTGGCTGCTGTCCTGGGCTGGAAATTTGCCGATCTGGATTGGGCCATGCGAGTGGCGGGTGGTTTCGCCGGGACAAATTTCACGCCCCAAATCCTGGAAGGAGTGGCAGGGATCAAAAACATCTGCACCCGGCTACAGATTCCGGTCGATGAGGCCACGGCTCTGCTGGCAGATATCAAAACCTATGGCCGGGGCAGCAGTGGATTTCCCCAGGATCTTTGGGACCGCACTTTCCACAGCCCCCCGGTGCCGGTTTCCTCCAAAGCCAAATCCCTGTTTTACCGTCCTGAGTACAGCATGAATCCCCTGTTTGTCGATCAGACCATTGCCTGGGACAGTGCCACCACCGCCGAAGGACAAGATGCCGCGGTGCGTACCTGGCTCCAGGGAGCCCTGGGGCTGAGCAGCGCCGACCTGACCAGCCTGGCCTCCTGGTTGAGCCAGAATCAGAGCCAGCTCAGTTCTACACCTGCGGTGTCAGATACGGGAAGTCTGGTCTTTGGCCTCGACGTGACCAATCTCTCCCTTTTCTATCGTATTGCCACCCTGGCCCGCCTGCTCAAACTCTCGCTTCCCGACTTTCTGACCCTGGTGGATTTGTCAGATACGCATCTGGGTATCCCCTCATCAAGGGGGATCATGAATCTGGTTGATTTGGGACAATGGATCCAGCGTTCCGGCCTGAGTGTGCCCAAAGTGGCCTGGCTGGTTACGGGCAAAATGGAAAGTGCCCCCGCCCAGTTGCCCGATGCCCGGGACCTGAACAAAGCCCTGGCCACCCTGGACGGGGCCGCTGCGCCGCTGCGTTTGCATCAGGACAGCTTTATCAAGGCAGAAATTTCCAAAAAGGATTCAGAAGCCATTTACAATCAGTTGGTCACGGATGGATTTATCAGCCGTGACGGATTGGTACTGAAAGAAACGCCCCTTACCTATGACCATATTTACACTTCTCTGGGAACGGGCCCTGAGACCCGGGCGGCCCTCTTCAAAATGGATCCTTTCCGCAAGGTGTTGAATCTGAACGGCAATTCCGTATCGCTGGCCTGGGATCCGTTTTCAGATGCCCAGATCCAGAGTACCAACAGTTACACCCTTTCCTTCTGGGTCAACGGGCAGGGCCTCATCCCGACCGGCTGGCCACGGTTCGTGGGCAATTCTGAGGGATCCAATCAGACCAAAAGCCCCTCAGTGTCGCAGGTTCCGGGCCAGAAAGGCTATATCCAACTGGGCAGCGGAAGCGGGCAGGTGTGGAACTCCTTCGATATCGCCGACTTCTTCACTTACGAAGGGGAATGGGTGCACCTGGCCTGGGTTTGCGATCACGGAAACTGGTATGCCTACCGCAACGGGTTGCCCGCCGGGCCAAATCCCATTTACAAAAATGTACCCACACCTTATCTGGAGCAAAGCACTCCCACTTATTTATTTGGTTCGTTTGAAGGAGCTCTGGCCGAAGTGCAGCTCTGGAATGTGGCCCTCAGTCAGGCCGAAATTCAGGCTAACCTTTACACCACTCCCTCCAGCAAAGCCCCCGGGCTGATTGGTTACTGGCCCATGAACGAAGCCAGCGGCCAAACTGTGAAGGACAAGCAGAAAAATGGCACGGCCCATGACGGAACCATTGCGGAAACAGCGATAAGGGCCCAGATCCAGGATATTCCCGCTCAATTGAAAGTGGGTTTCGTCACGGAAATTCTCCAGGAAGCATCCCTCAGGCAGGAGCAGTTTGTGGCCAGCCAGCTGGCCGGCGCCTTTGGCATATCTTCTCCCCTGATGGCGGCCAATCTCGCTCTGACTTCCCAGGAAATTCCTCATTATGCTTTCCCCCAATTCAACGGGGTGAATAACTACATTGACGTGCCCTGGTCGGCTGATCTGAACACACCTGAGTTCACCATTTATTTCAAGGCAAAAGCGACCGGACTTCCTGAAATATGGCGCTACTTTATTTCCTCTTACGGGTACACCACCGGGGTGCAGGGGTATAATCTTGCGATCAATGACAAGAATTGTCCCCAATTGGGGGTATTTTCAGAGAATGCCAAAGCCTGGCGGGCCACGGGGCCAGACCAGTTTCCCCTCAATGAATGGGTCGAAGTGACGGGCAGCCTGAAAGGCACAGAGATGTCTCTGTACATCAATGGCGAACTGGCCGCGCAGGAAAATATCGATACCTACGGCATGAATGCAACCGGGGCTTTCCGCATCGGGGCCTATTCCCAGGCCCGAAATCCTACTCCCGGCTATTATTTCAAAGGGCAGATTCAAAAGGTGGCTTACTGGAATGCTGCGGTTTCCCGCCAAACCATCGCCGGGGACCTGGATAAAATGGCTGCAGGCCAGACCAATTTCAGTACCAATCTGGTGGGTTACTGGGCCCTCGACAACTGGCAGAAAGGCAATACCTCCGTGCCCGACCTGACCGGTCATGGGCATAATGGCACCCTGCATGGCACCCTGATTCAGGCGGGTTACCCCGCCAGTCAGTTGCTGAGTTTGCAGGAGCAAAACAATCCCAACCGCCTGCTTTACCTGCAAAAGCTGGTGCAAAATGTGGCCCTTTCTTCCTGGCTCAAGCTGTCTCCTGCAGATGTGACGGCCCTGGCCAATAATCCGGGTCTATTTGGGATTGAGTCTTTGAATTTCGAAACCAACAACCTGACCCTTTCTCAGGTAGTGACCCTCTGGGATTATAAGCGGCTTTGTTCTGCCCTGGGCGATCGCAAGGGAGCCTTGCTGGCCTATTTTCAGGCTCCCCTTTCAGAGCAGCCGGGCCTGCTGGCCCGCATTACGGGCTGGGATCTCAGCGAAATCAATGCGCTGGAGGACCAAAGCACCTATACCAGTGTGAATTTTGCCACGGTAAAGGGATTACAAATCCTCTATTCAGCCTTTAGCCTGACCCAAAAAACCGGCATGAGTATGCAGTTTATGCTGGGATTGCAAAACCTCACCACCCTGCCCGATCCCACCACTTCCTCCACCACGGCAGCCAGCAATTACTCCACCTTCCAGCAGGCAGCCAACAGCGTAACCAATGCCCTGGAGGCCAGGGAGGGAAGTTCCGTATCGTCGGACACGGTGTCAGCGCTGAAGGAAAATTCCCTCTCCCTGATCCGCGACCTGCTCAGCAATCTCCTGATCTGGTTTTTGAAACAGGATTACCGCGGCATCGACAACCTGCAGGACCTGTACGAATACCTGCTGGTGGATGTGGAAATGGACAGCAGCCAGCAGATTTCCTACCTCAAACAGGGACTCGACAGCCTGCAACTGTATGTGAACCGTTGCTTCAGCAATCTGGAGCCCAAAGTGGTGAATAATATTCCCAAAAGCTGGTGGGAATGGATGAACAGCTACCGCGTGTGGCAGGTCAACCGCGAGGTGTATTTGTATCCCGAAAATTATGTCGATCCCACCCTGCGCAAGCTGCAGAGCCAGTTGTTTAAAGACCTGGTCAGTCAGATATCTCAGGGGGAAGTGACCGACAAAAACGTGGACAAGGCAGTCTATTCCTATCTGGAAGGCCTGGCCGGGATCGCCAACCTGCGGGTGGTGGATGCCTACGCCCAGAATGTGCAGCGTTCCATTCCCGGGGTTTCGGATCAGGTGCATGAAAAACTGGTCTTTCTCTTTGGGGCTTCCCGCAACGATCCGCCTACCTTTTACTGGCGCACCGCGGTTTTCAACACAGACGAGCGGAAATCGGGCGATTTATTTGCCCAAAGCGAAGCTGGATTTACCCCCTGGCAGAAGATTCCCGTGCAGATCAATGCCGAATTCCTGACCCCGGTCTTTGCCTTCAATAAGCTCTTTGTCTTCTGGACCGAGCATTCGCAAAAGAATATTACCAATGGCAGTGGTGAAAAACTGACGGTCACCTATGCAGATATTTACTACGCCTACCAGACCGCAGGCGCTGGCTGGACCTCGCCCCAGACCCTGATCTCCAAGCTGATCATTGATGTGGAGGGCTCTACTGATTTGACGACCGCAATTCAGGCCCTCAGCGAGTATCTCAACGGATACACTTATGGCGATTCCGTGCAAACCCGCATCTGGCAAAAGCCCATCGTATTTCTGCTCCCGGCCAGTGAAGGTGAACCCGAGAAAATTCTCATCACCCTGGGCGATTGGATCTATGACCAGATGAACGAACCCATCACCCGGTCCTCCACCCCTTTCACTACCCATGAGGAGGCTGAGTTTTATGATCTGATTTATAAAGGAGCGACCAAATCATTTCAGGTGTTTTCGGAAGAGGTTAACCAGAGCACCTCGCTGATGCCGGCCTTTACCCTGACGGCTGGCATGGTCAGGGAGGAAGTTTTGTTGAATTTCGACAACACCAATGCCTATATCTTTACCGGGGTGGTCATGAATCAGCCTTCTGATACTTCTCTGGCCATTATGCGCAATAATAACCCCATTTATCTGGAGGATTTTCCCCACAGCATCGATGATCCTTTCAATGATGTGGTAGCCTGGTGGATGGTGAATGAAGGAACGGGTGTCCATGTTGAAAGTGAGACCGGAAATTATCCGGGAACCAGTTCAACTTCTGATCCTGACTGGCAGGTGGATAGCAATTTTCCGCTGGGAACCAGTCGTCCTTATTTGAGTTTTAATTCAGACGGTACAGACGGAAAATATGTAAGCATCGGGAATCACACCATATTCAATAAGAACTCCAATTTCGCTATTGAGGCCTGGGTCAAGTCAGAGGGGAATTCTTTGGGCATATTTGCAAGCGGGGATATGAGTGGTAGTTCAGGCATTTATTTTGGTCTGAATATGAATAGCGGATCCATGGCTTTCAAGTTTACCTTGCGAAGCATTGCGGACTATTTTTCTAGTGCAATCACCTTGAATGAGGGTGAATGGTATCATGCTGCGGTTTCCGTAGATGGGAACAGAAATCTTTCCTTTTACCTCAACGGGGTGCAAGTAGGGTCAACCGTGCAAATTTCGAGCAGTTTGAGTGCCCCTTCCACCCCTGCCTCTTTTCCGGCTGTTCCCGTGGGATATTATGGAGGAGTTGCAAACCTGATTTTCTTTGGTGCTTACCGATCGGCGGTGGAGGTTCAAAACGATTACCAGACCCTGTTCAGCCCCATTTTGTACAATCTTTCTCCCAAAAACTCCTTTTCCATCAATGTCAAAAATCAACCCGACTGGTTGTTGGTGAATGCAGGAAAAGATGCTTTCATGCTGGCCTCAGATCAGCAGACGCCCACCCAGGTGGAGAAAATTGTAGTGGATTACGACTCTGTACCCGGCCAGTTGAAGGTCAGTTTCTCTGACCCGCTTACCATTGGGCAGGTGCCCACATTCAAGGCTATCCGCCTTACCACCTCCACTGTTTCTGCCTTGCAGGAACAGTTTATGGAGGGCGGAACCCGCCAGTTGCTGCAACTTTCCAATCAGTACACACCCGAAATTCCCTTTTCCACTTACGATCCTGCCCCGGGAGTTATCGTGCCGCCCAACTCAGACTGGTTGGATTTTGACGGACCTTACGGACAGTATTTCTGGGAATTATTCTTCCACCTGCCCTGGTTTATCGCCAATCGCCTCGGCAGTCAGCAGCAATTCACCCAGGCCAAAAACTGGTACCAGTATGTATTTGACCCCACCCGTCAGGCTGAGCCCGGATTGATCGCTTACTGGCCCCTGGCAAATGGTGGCCTGGATGTGGTGCATGGCCATAACGGAACCCCTCAAACAGGCATTGAATTTGTCCTGCGGCCTTTTGTGGATGGACTGGATAAAAAAGTCATGTTCTGGAATCAGCCCACAGGACATTCATCTTCAATTCAGGTAGATTATTCACCCGACCTTTGTCCTGCCAGTGGATTAAGTATGCTTGCCTGGGTGTACATGACGGCTATTCCCGACGATTTTGCCATGGTGCTGAAGCTCAATAACGGTACGGGAGACCCCTGGCCGGGTGAGTATTCCTATCTGTTTGGCCTGAACGGATCAGCAAAACCTGAGTTGATTTTAAACCTTGATTCCACCGGTCAGGTGCTTTCAGGACCTTCACCTGTGCCGCTCAATACCTGGGTGCACCTGGCCGCAACCTGGGACGGAGGGGAAATGAAACTGTATGTAAACGGGTACCAGGTTGCCTCCATGCCTGTTGCCGGGCAAATCACTCCCCCTCAACCGGGGCAGAATGTGTATCTGGCGGGTGATACCTTTCCGGGTTATATGAGCGAGGTCAGGTTTTACCGCCGGGGTATCAGTCAGAAAGAAGTGGCACGCGACATGTATAATTTCCGTCGGGTTTACACCAATCGTTTCTGGCAGGTGGCCCCCTTCCGAGGCCTGCATTTCGACTCCCTTTTCGATCAGCTCAGCGGTCGGGATACCACCCAGGTGCTGCTTTACGAGTACGATCCCTTTGATCCCGATGCCATTGCCAGTCAGCGGATTTCAGCCTGGCAGAAGGGTATTTTCATGAATTACATCACGAATCTGATCAATTACGGGGATTACCTCTTCACGGAAGATTCATGGGAAACGATCACTGAAGCCACCATGTACTACGTGCTGGCCGATGATCTGCTGGGCAAACTGGTTACTGCAGAAGCGGCGGCTTCCGCTCAGCCTGTGCTCAATTATGCCCAGATTGAAAACCTGTATGCCACCAATAACCAGGAAGTTCCCGTCTTTTTGATTGAGGCGGAAAACTCAAATCTGATTCCCTTCCAGGTGCCGGGTTCAGCCCAGCCCAGCCTCCCCGATCAGATCCTGGGCATTGTGAATGCCTATTTCTGCATCCCACCCAATACGGGACTCCTGCAATTGAAAGCCAGGGTTCAGGAGCAATTGTACAAAATACGCCACGGCCTGAATATTGACGGGCAAACCAATGATATTCCCCTGTTTGAGCCGCCCATTAATCCCAATTCCCTGGTACAGGCCTCCGCAGGCGGAGGTGCGGGAACTGCGGCAACAGCCTCGACACCCCCTGCCATACCTTATTACAGGTTTACCTACATGATCAACCAGGCCAAAGGCCTGGCTCAGGAAGTGGTGAGGATGGGCAACGAACTGCTGGCGGCCCTGGAAAAACAGGACGGAGAGCAATTGCAAATGATGCAATCCACCTATACCAATGCCATCTGGAATATGACGGTGCAGGTAAAAACGGATATGATCAATCAGCTGAATGCCCAAACCGCGGGCCTGAATGCTTCCCTGGACCTGGCCACCACCCAGCAATCCACCTATGAGACCTGGATCAGCAATGGCCTGAATTCCCACGAATCAGATTCTCTGATTCTGCAGGAAACCTCTCTGGCCCTGCAATCGCTGGCCAGCCTCATCACCGTGGGCGCTTCCATCGCCTACCTGGTCCCCAACATCTTCGGCCTGGCCGATGGCGGGATGAACTGGGGCGGCAGCGCCCAGGCGGTGGGCAAAGCGAGCGAAGTGAGTGCAGGGGTGCTTGGAGCCGCCGCAGGACTGACGGGCGTGATGGGCGGCTTTGACCGCCGCACGGATGAGTGGAACCTGCAACTGGAAGTGGCTGAAAGCCAGGTAAGCCAGATTCAGGCGCAAATCCAGGCCAATCAGTTTGCCATTGCTGCCGCAACCCAGGACCTGAACATTACCCAGACCCAGGTGCAGCAAACCCAGGATGTGATCAACTTTCTGCAAACCAAATTCACCAACCAGGAGCTTTACCAATGGATGGCCGGGCAATTGTCCAACCTTTATTATCAGGGCTACCAACTGGCCTGGACCGTGGCCCAGATGGCTCAATCTGCCTACCAGTATGAGTTGAATTCGACCCAGAATTTCCTCAACTCTGCGGCCTGGAACAACCAGTACAAAGGCCTTCTGGCGGGCGATGCCCTGGCCTTGGGCCTGAACCAGATGGAACAGGCCTACGTGCAGCGCAATAATCCCAAACTGGAGATCAGCAAGACCATTTCCCTCTTGCAGGTCAATCCACAGGCTTTGCTGAACCTCATCAGTCAGGGCACCTGCACCTTCGACCTGACCGAACTGCTTTACGATTACGATTTTCCCGGCCATTACAACCGCAAAATCAAGACCCTTTCGGTCTCCATTCCGGCCGTGGTGGGTCCTTACCAGAACGTGCATGCCACCCTGACCCAGTTGTCCAATGTCGTGGTGACCAAAGCCAGTATCGGGGCAGTCGAATACCTGATGGGCCTGCGGGCCAGCGCCCCCACCGACGGCAGCCTCCGCAGCAACTGGTATCCCAACCAGGCCATTGCACTCTCTACGGGCAATGAGGACGGCGGCATGTTTACCCTGGATTTTGGCAATCCCCAATATCTGCCTTTCGAGGGCACGGGCGCCGTTTCCTCCTGGCAGCTGGACATGCCACAGTCCTCCAACGGATTCGACCTGCGCACCATCACAGATGTGATCATCAAGGTGAGTTACACGGCGGAGGACGGAGGGGCGACTTTCCGCAACTCGGTCACCGCCGAAACGCCCATGAAGACCTTCCAGGGCTACCGTCTGCTGAGTTTGCGCCAGTTGTATGCGGGTGGATGGTATGAATTCCTGCGTCCGCCCTACCAACTGAACTTCAAGCTCAGTTCGCTCATGTTCCCCTTCAATCTCAGGCAAAATCCCATCCAACTGGGCAATTCTGCGGGTGACGTCAGCATCAGCGTGGTGCTGGGGCCAGACCTGGGCAACAGCGACATTCCAGCCATGACCTTTACCACGTCCGAAAACGGCGGGGCAGATCACTCGGGTTGGAGCAGTCCCACCCAGGCCTTCCCCGTGGCGACCAATGGAAGCCAGGAAACCCTGCCTGCTCAGCCCAATCAGGTACTGCAATGGAGCGTCCAGCTTCAGAATCCGGGCAGCAGCCTGCTGCTCAGCGGCAGCCAGGATCTTGATCCGGCGAAGCTGGTGGATGTGCTGGTGGTGGTTCCTTTTACGGGGACGCTGAATTGGTAGCCTTGAGTCGTTAGATGTGAGAGATTAGATGTTAGACTTTAGGTGCTTACGGCGAGGTAAACGACAACAGGTTGTCGGTAAATTTGTGGATGGTGGTTATTGTTTTGCCCTGGCCGGGCGGGCCTTCTTTTTTAGAAAAAGAAGCAAAAAGCGCCAAAACCTAAACCCTGCCCCCTCACACCACTGACCCACCGCACAAGGCCGCCAGCCGCCCACTCCCCGCGCTCAAGGCCGCCCCCTGGTTTTGGCAAGGCCACCCCACCCTGGTTGGCTTCGCCAAAAGGGGCTTTCCGCTTCGCGGGTTCAATCCCCTGGATTGATTCAGTCTTGGGATGGTAAACAGTATTTTCTGATGGTTAGGGGCAGGGCATGCCTTGCCCCTTGGAATTCAAATATAATCTTGTGAAGCGGGTGCGGGTGGGAACCCGTTGGATCAGATCTTTTCCTTCATTCCCAGTTCAGGAGCGAGAAATTTGCCCGTGAAGGAGAGGGGATGGGCGGCGATTTCTTCGGGTGTGCCCTCGGCGATGATCTGACCGCCGCGAAATCCGCCTTCGGGGCCAACATCTATGACCCAGTCGGCGACTTTGATCACGTCGAGATTGTGCTCGATCACAATCACCGTGTTGCCCCGTTTCACCAGGCGGTTCAGCACCTGCAGGAGCATTTCAATGTCCCTGAAATGGAGGCCCGTGGTGGGTTCGTCGAGGATGTAAATGGTGCTGCCCGTGTCTTTTTTGCTCAGTTCGGTGGCAATCTTGACCCGCTGGGCCTCACCACCTGAAAGGGTGGTGGCAGATTGACCCAGGGTGATGTAGCCCAGGCCCACGTCGGCCAGGGTTTTGAGCTTGGCCTTGATACGGGGATGCGCTTCAAAATATTCCAGAGCGTCCTCCACCGTCATATTAAGCACGTCGCTGATGGATTTGCCCTTGTAGCGCACTTCAAGGGTTTCGCGGTTGTAGCGCCGCCCCTGACAGGTGTCGCAGGTCACATAGACGTCAGGCAGAAAATTCATTTCAATGGTTTTCACCCCGCCTCCCTGACAATCTTCGCAACGACCTCCCTTGACGTTGAATGAAAATCGTCCCGCCTGGTAACCGCGGATTTTGGCTTCGTTGGTTTGGGTAAAAAAGTCGCGGATGTGGGTAAAAAGGCCTGTATAGGTGGCCGCATTGGAGCGCGGCGTGCGTCCGATGGGCGATTGGTCGATGTCGATGACCTTGGTCACGTGTTCCAGCCCTTCAATGGATTCGTAGGGCATGGGTTTTTGCCGCGTTTTGTAGAAATGCGCATGTAAAATGGGGTATAAAGTCTCGTTGATCAGGGTGGATTTGCCTGAACCTGAAACTCCCGTCACGCAGACAAACAGACCCAGGGGAAGGTGCAGATCCACAGATTTGAGGTTATTGCCGGTCGCACCTTTGAGTACCAGAGAAAATTCACCTTTGGGACGCCGCTTTTTGGGCACGGCAATTTCTTTGGCCCCACTCAGGTAAGCCGCGGTAGAACTGCTGGAGGAAAGAATCTCTTTGGGATTGCCCTCGGCCACTACTTTTCCGCCGTGAATGCCCGCACCCGGCCCAAAATCTATGATGTAATCAGAAGCCAGCATCATGTCTTTGTCGTGCTCGACCACAATCACAGTATTGCCCAAATCCCGCAGACTGAGGAGGGAATTGATCAGTTTTTGGTTGTCGCGCTGGTGCAGGCCAATGCTGGGCTCATCCAGAATATAAAGCACGCCCACCAGTTGGGAACCAATCTGGGTGGCCAGACGGATGCGCTGGGCCTCGCCCCCTGAAAGAGATTTGGCCGGACGATCCAGACTGAGATAATCCAGTCCCACTTCCAGCAGAAAGTCGATACGTTTGGTGATTTCACGGATCACTTCATGCCCAATCACGGCTTGCCGCTCACTCAGATGTTCCCCCAATGACTCCACCCATTCCTTCAGAGCGACCATATCCAGGGCCGAGACCTGGGAAATATTCTTGTCAGCCAGCCTGAAATGGCGGCTTTCCAGCTTCAGACGCTCCCCGAGACATTCAGGACAATTGAAAATTGACATGAAATTCTCCGCCCAGGCCTTGATCTTCTCTGAACTGGATTGGTGGTATTGTCCGCGGATAAAGTTGAAAATTCCGTCAAATTTGAGGGCTTTGATTTTGGCGAAATTCACATTCTTGCCTTCCTCCCCGTACAAAATCAGCTCTTTGGCTTCTTCGGGAATGTCTTTCCAGGGGGTGGCCATGGAAAAATCGTACAGGGTGGCGATTTTGCGCAATTGCCTGAAAATCCAGATGTCGCGAAACTCACCAATGGGAGCGATGCCGCCGTGGTTGATGCTGAGATTTTCGTTGGGAACGACCGTTTCCAGGTCCACTTCGTAGATATAGCCCAGGCCATTGCACTTGGGACAGGCTCCGTAGGGCGAGTTGAAGGAAAAGGTATTGGGGGATGGCTCGTCGTAGCTGATATTGCCCTCGGGGTCCATCAGGCTGCGGCTGAACCAGTTGACTTCTTCTGTCTCGTGGTCCATGACCAGCATGGAACCTTCCCCAAAGTTCATGGCCAGGGCGATGGAATCTTCCATGCGCTTGACGTCGCTGCCTGCGAGAATGCGGTCCACCACCAGTTCGATGTCGTGCACCTTATAGCGGTCCAGCTTCAGTCCCCGCTGGATTTCCTCGATTTTTCCATCCACCCGCACCTTGGTAAATCCCTGGCGGGTCAGGTTTTCGAATAATTCGCGGTAATGTCCTTTACGGCCTTTGACCAGAGGGGCCAGCACGATGATCTTTTTGCCAAAATAGTTTTTCTCAATGGCCTTGATGATCTGCTGATCGCTCATTTTGACCATTTTCTTGCCCGAAACATGGCTGTACGCATCCGCAATGCGGGCATACAAGAGGCGGAACAGATCGTAGATCTCGGTCACGGTACCCACGGTGGAGCGTGGGTTGCGGGAGGTGGTTTTTTGCTCGATGGCAATGACCGGGCTCAGACCGTCGATTTTGTCCACTTCGGGGGCCCGCAGGTCCCCGATAAACTGACGGGCGTAGGCAGAAAAACTTTCCAGATAGCGGCGCTGGCCCTCGGCAAAGATGGTGTCAAAGGCAATAGAACTCTTGCCCGAGCCACTTACGCCCGTGATAACGGTCAGCTGGTCCCGTGGAATTTTAAGGTCAACATTATCCAGATTATGCTCTCTGGCTCCCCAAATCTCAATAAATTCTTCCGCCATTCCTGTGCCGGGTTATTTGTCTTTTTTAGGGTTCAATTTGCTTGAATCCTGGATGGAATCCGTGTCAGAGGAATCAGAAACGGCTTTTCCTGCTTTAGCCAGGCTGTCGGCGTTTACGGTTTTTTCCTCCAGTTCTCCCGCATTCTGGGAACCACCCACCGGAATTTTGATCAGGTAACTTTCCTTGTCTGCCACTGAAAGTTTGTCACTGAGCAGCCAGGGGTTCATCACCTTCAGCATTTTGTAGGTCGTGCCCTGTTCTCTGGCAAATACCACCAGATCGGGAATGGATTCCGTTATCCTAACTGCTTTATAGCGCAAAGGTTTATACAAATCGCTTTCTGAAAGGGTGAATCCGTATTTTTCGGGTTCCTGCATTACAGATTTCAGGGCAATGATGCGGTAAACGTAGGCCGAAGTTTCCTGGTTGAGGTACAGGTCGTAGTAGCTATCCACTTTCTGGCGTTCGAGGGCATTGGAAATGCCCTGCATGCCCATGTTGTAGGAAGCGGCCACCAGGGTCCAGTCGCCGAATTTCTTGTAGGCCTCCTTGATGTAGCGACAGGCCGCGGTGGTGGATTTGAGGGGATCTAGCCTTTCGTCGATTTCCGAGGTCACCTTGAGATTGTATTGATCAGCGGTGCCCTTCATGAATTGCCAGAACCCTTTAGCTCCGGCGGGTGAGGTAACATTCTCCAGATGACTTTCGGCCACACAGAGGTAAAAGAAATCTTCGGGAATGCCCTGTTTGCGCAAAATTCCCACTATTTCATTCTGCCAGCGGGCCGCCCTCTTCATGGTCATGATGGTGGAAGAATGAAAGAAAACGTTGCGGATCAGCTGGTTGTCAAACCGTTCGCGGATGTCAAAGTCCCAGATGGGAACAAATTCTCCGGCAAAGTTCAGTCCATCAGGCGGGTTGAGCGACACCATGGTGGCATGTTCGGAAACATGTTTGAGTTCTTCAGAGGTGGTGTCGTGGGTGGAGCCAGCCAGGATCATGGCCCCGATGAGGAGCAGTCCCGGAATGGCGAAGTAAATGATTTTTGAACTGATGGACTTCATGTCCTTAGAAGTTGGGTTTGAGTAAGTGCTTGGAATAGAAGGAAGTAATGTGCGCCACTGCTTCGTCAGGATCGTCCACCACCGCAAAAAGATCAAGGTCTTCGGGAGAAATGTTCTTGTTTTCCTCCAGCAGGGTTTGTTTGATCCAATCCACCATACCGCCCCAAAATTGGGTACCTACCAGCACGACCGGGAAGGGGTGGATTTTACGGGTTTGAATCAGGGTGAGGGCTTCGAATAATTCGTCCAGGGTGCCAAAACCGCCCGGCAGGACGATAAATCCCTGGGAATATTTCATGAACATTACCTTGCGCACAAAGAAATAATTGAAGTCGATGGACTTGTCGCGGTCCACAAATTCATTGGAGCTTTGCTCGAAAGGGAGTTCGATATTGAGGCCAACTGAGGCGCCTCCTGCTTCGCGGGCGCCTTTATTGCCTGCTTCCATGATGCCGGGACCGCCGCCAGTTATCACGCCAAAACCTGCTTCCGTAAGCTTTTTGCCAATTGCAGTAGCCAGTTGATAGTATTTGTCTTCTGGTTTGGTGCGAGCAGAGCCGAAAATGGACACGCAGGGGCCGATCTCTCCGAGGGTTTCAAAACCCTCCACAAATTCGGCCATGATCTTGAAAATGGCCCAGGTATCTTTGGCCCGGTTTTCGTTCCAGCCGCGTGTTTTTCTGGTGAAATGTGAGTCTATTGAACTGTTCATGTTTTCTAAATACAACCTGTAAAGGTACAAATTATCCCCTTAGATGCTGGGAAAAAATCCACATTTCCGGGGTTGAAAGGCTGGGGAAGGGACCGATTCCGCAGACAGTGGCGGGAAAGGAAAACGAATTTTAGGGAGAATTGTTTCAGGGGAATTCAACCATTTCTTACCCCTCCCTCAACTCCAGCAACACCACATTCTCCACATGTGCGGTGTGCGGAAACATATCCACGGGTTGTACTTCCACCACGCGGTAGGCTTCTTTGAGCAGTTCGAGGTCCCGGGCCTGGGTGCTGGGGCCGCAGCTCACATACACGATGCGGGGCGCCCTGATTTTGAGCAGTTGCAACACCACTTCTTTGTCCATGCCGTTGCGGGGCGGGTCGGTCACGATCACATCAGGTTTGCCGTGTTTGGCGGTGAACTCGTCAGTCAGCATTTTGCGCATGTCGCCCGAGAAGAATTTGAGGTGGCTCAGTCCGTTGAGGTCGAGGTTGATTTTGGCGTCTTTGACCGCATCATCCACGTACTCAATTCCCACCACTTTTTCGGCCAGGTCACTCAGATAGATGCCAATGGAGCCTGCGCCACAATAGAGATCGTAAAGGGTTTTCACTTTTTCACCCACAAATTCCCGTACCACGTCATATAAGACTTTGGCCTGGGAAGTGTTGGTTTGGAAAAAGGAAGTCGGGCTGATGCTGAATTTCCAGGGCCCCAATTGCTCCACCAGGGTGGATTTTCCGCCCCAGAGGCGCCAGCCCTGGTCGTAATAGCTGTTGTTCAGCTTTTCGTTGATTACCCAGATGAAGGAGGTGATCTGGGGAAATTTTGCCTGCAAATGGGTGAAGATTTTGTCCAGCAGTTCGGGTTTGTCCTCCCAAACCACCAGGATGATCATCACCTCGCCTGTGGCTTCGGAAATGCGGAAAACCAGGTTCCGCAGGTAGCCGTGGTGGTCTTTGTTGTTGTGAAATGAAATTCCAACCTTCACTGCAAATTCCCGCACGTCATTGCGGATTTCGTCGATCAGGGCATTGCCCAGCAGGCAGCTATCAATGTCGAGGATTTTGTGGTAAACACCCGAAATATTGAAGCCAAGGGCTTCAGGGTAAGGAAATTGGGTGCCTGCATCGAGTTGCTCCTGGGTTACCCAGCGCTGGTCACCAAAGGTGAATTCGAGTTTGTTGCGGTAATGATAGGGTGGGTTCATGCCAATGATGGGCCGCCAGTTTTCCCATTCCACCTTGCCGATCCGCTCAAAAGCATCGCGGATAGATTTTTCCTTAAACCTGAGTTGGGCAGGGTAGGAGAGGTTTTGGTATTTGCAGCCGCCGCAGTGGTCAAAGTGGGCGCAAGCCGCCTGTACCCGGTCAGGACTTGGTTTGACCAATTTTTTGAGGTCAGCAAAGAAATTGCCTTTGTGTTTGCGCCACACGCGGGCATCCACCACATCACCCGGCACGGCATCTTTGACAAAGATCACTTTTCCGTCTTTGCGGGCCAGCCCGCTGCCGTCTTTGAGGATGTCGATGATTTCTAGCCCTTCTGCCAGGAAGGGTTCCAGTCTTTTGGTCTTTCTTCTACCCATGGGTGCAAAGGTAGATTTTTTTTAGATTTCAGTCGTGAGAAGGGGAGATTTTAGAGAAGCTTACTTTATATAGTGAGCCTTTCTGAACCAAGTCCAACGAAGAGATTCTCCTTTAATTCCAGGAAACATCTAAAAGCAAAGAAGGTCAAGGCGAACGCAAGTGAAGAGCGGAGTTTACTAAGGTAATTGACATTTCTGAAACAAGTCCAACCCTGAGATTTTCCTTTAATCCCAGGAAACCTCTAAAAGCAAAGAAGGTCAAGGCGAACGCAGGTGAAGAGCGGAGTTTACTAGTGTCTTGTCAATTTTAAAATGACGTAAATTGTGCCTATCTTTGCAAAAAAAGATATGCCAAACATTTACGTTGTAACCTTGACCTCCCCTGAACGGGAAGAATTGATGTCCATCATCCACAAAGGGAAACATAGTGCCAAAACTTATCGCAGTGCCTATGTTTTGCTGAATACTGATGAGGGCGAGTATCAGGTTGAAAAGCTTACCAATGAGGCGATTGCGAAAGTTTTGAAGATCGGGATGCGGACAATTGACCGGATTAAAAAGCAATTCGTTGAAGAAGGTCTCGAAGCCTGTTTAAGTCGCAGAAAGTCCTCGCGTGAATACCATAGTAAGATTGACGGGGATTTGGAGGCTCATTTGATCGCGTTGAGTTGTGGTGATCCCCCTGAGGGATTTTCCAAATGGTCCTTGCGAATGTTGGCGGATAAGGCCGTAGAATTGAATTACGTGGATAAAATTTCCCATGAAACGGTTCGTCAACTTTTAAAAAAACGAATTAAAACCCTGGAAAGTTGAGGGCTGGGTCATCCCGCCAAAGCAAAATTCGGAATTCGTGGCTAACATGGAAATGGTCCTGGATGTCTACAAACGCCCCTTTTCGGCAAAAAACCCGGTGGTTTGCATGGATGAATCACCCAAGCAACTCATTTCTGAAACCAGAGTTACTGTCCCAATGAAGAAGGGCGCTCCCAAAAGAATAGATTATGAGTATAAGCGATGTGGCACCTGCAATATCTTTATGTCGAACGAGCCTTTGGCAGGAAAGAGGAGGGTGAAAGTAACTGAGCGGAAAACCAAAAAAGATTGGGCAGAATTTGTGAGGGAAATTGCGGACAATGACTATCCTGAAGCTGAAAAGATCACATTGGTAATGGACAATCTCAATACCCACCATCCAAGTTCATTGTATGAGGCTTTTGCCCCGGAAGAAGCCAAACGGGTTTGGGACAGGTTTGAATTTGTTTATACACCCAAACATGGAAGCTGGCTAAACATGGCAGAAATTGAGCTGAACGTCCTTAATGGTCAATGTCTGAACAGAAGGATCGATAATCTTCAGGAAATTATCAGGGAGGTAAAAGCCTGGCAAGATGCCCGAAACCAGAAGGACTGCAAAATAAACTGGCGCTTCACAACAAAGGATGCCCGAATCAAACTCAAACGGCTTTATCCGTCAATTGAAGATTGACGAGACACTAGGGTAATTGAACATTTCTGAAACAAGTCCAACCCTGAGATTCTCCCATAATCCCAGGGAACCTCTAAAAGCAAAGAAGGTCAAGGCGGACGAAGGTGAAGAAAGCGGAGTTTACTAAGGTAAATGAGCATTTCTGAACCAAGTCCAACGCAGAGATTCGAAGCTTTTAGATGTTCCCATGATTTTGTCTAAAAATAGTTAATTTGCTTCCCTCAATTCTTCAAAGTGCCAGTAAAAGAAATTTCGAGGTTGGAAAAAGTACACAATCCCCCCTCAACCATGTTTAAAACTCCCAATGGAAAATCCATTTTCATTCCTCAATTTGCCAGCGCATGATTAAATTCATCTTCAAGCGGCTGTTGCAGGGTCTTTTGGTTATCTGGGGGATCACGACCCTCCTGTTTTTTATATTTTCCGTCTTGGGAGATCCCGCCCAAATGATCGCTGGTCAGCGATCAGATCTGGATACTGAAGAGGCCATTCGCAAGCAATTTTACCTCGACAAACCCCTGGTGAGCCAGTATCTGCTCTACCTCAACGACTTATCCCCCGTTTCCTGGCTCAGCCAGGAAAATCCCAATTTCGATTCCTACTCCTACCAGAAACTCATAGGCAGTAAAACTGCCTTCCTGGCACTGAAAGCGCCATTTTTCCGTCGCTCCTTCCAAACCAACCGCGAAGTGAGTGCCATGCTGGCCGAGAAGCTTCCCGGCACCTTCATTTTGGCCCTCAGTTCCATCGTGCTGGCCAGCTTTGTGGGCATATTTTTGGGCGTCATCGCCTCCCAGCGCCTCAATTCCTGGTTCGACCGGGCCATCATCTTCAGCACCATGCTGGGCATTTCCGCCCCTTCCTTTTTCATGGGCGTGCTCATCATCTGGGTGTTTGCCGTACTCTTGGGCGATTTTACCCAATTGCCCGTTACTGGTTACCTGGTCGAGGAAACGCCCTTTGGCACTTCCTGGCAGTGGAGCACCCTCATTCTGCCCTCCATTGCTTTGGGCATTCGCCCCCTGGCCATCATCACCCAGCTTACCCGCAGTTCCATGATCGACGTCCAGGGCATGGACTTTGTCCGCACCGCCCGGGCCAAAGGCCTGAAGGAGCGGGTAGTTTTATTCAGACATACCCTTCGCAATGCTCTCAATCCCGTGGCAACCTCCATATCCAGTTGGTTTGCCTCGTTGCTGGCTGGGGCCTTCTTCATCGAGTATATTTTTGGCTGGCAGGGCATTGGCAAGCTTACCATTGAGGCGCTTAGCAAAAACGACTATCCCGTCATTCTGGGCGCGGCAATATTCATTGGATTCATATTTGTATTGGTCAATCTATCCGTGGACGTACTTTACACCCGACTCGATCCCCGGGTAAAAATTGGTTAACCTATGGCAGGGCAAAAGTTTTTTATCCTTGGTTTTATGGGATGCGGCAAAACCACCATAGGCAGGTGGGCGGGCCGCAAAGCCGGCATTCCCTTTCTCGATCTCGACGAATGGATCGAGGAAAAAGGCGGGCGTACCATTCCCGAAATATTTGCCCAACTGGGCGAAGCCAAATTCCGTGAAATCGAAAACCAGGCCCTCAAAAAGGTGCTGGAAATAGAGGGAGACCTCATCATTTCCTGCGGGGGCGGCACTCCCTGTTTTTTCGACAACATGGACCTCATGAACGCGGGCGGTACCACCATTTACCTGCAACTCAGCGCAGATACCCTGGTTTCCCGCCTTTCTCACGCCAAAAAAGAACGCCCCCTCCTGAACGGACCCGAGCAAATCCGCAAATTTGTGACCGAAACCCTGGACCGCCGCGAAAGTTTTTATCTGCAGGCACAAGTGATATTGGAGGGCAAGGAAGCTTCCAAACCCGGATTCTGGAACGCATTACTCTACTACCAACATGAGCGAAGCCAATAAAATCTTCAAACTCGACAAGCGCGGATTCGCCCGGCGGGCCCGCAAAATGCGCTGGGTCATCTCCCTCATCATGCTCACCGGGTTTGCCGTGGCCATGCTCGTGCTCAACCTCATGGAGGGCAGCGACGACGGATTGCCCCTCCTCACCATGGTGATCATTTCCATCTTTCTGGGCCTGGTCTATTACTTCATCAACAACTGGATCAATACCCGCCTCACCCGCGTATTGCAGGGATTTGGCCTCGAACTGGCCCCCAACGAACTCCTGTTGCGCCAGTACGGAGCCGAGGAAATGCGGGTCAAACGATCAGAAATCGAAGGCATTGGCCAAAATGCCAGCGGCGGCTATGCCATCATCCTCAAAAAAGACCAGGGCACCATCCCCATCCCCGAAGAACTCGCCGAAAAAGAAACAGCCCTCAAAGAAATCCAAAAATGGCTGGGTAAATAGCAGGTTTTAGCTTCAGGCGACAAGCTTCCAGCTGCAAGTTTCTGGTTGCGAGCTTCGAGCTTCGAGCGAGAAGCTGACCGCCAATTGATAATTGCTCTCTGATAATTGCCAATTGAATTCGGGCGTCCCCTCCCGGCCTGCGGCCCCCTGGTCGGGTCGGCGAGCTCTGGGGTTCCTCCGTCCGTGCCGCCCCCCCGAAATCCATCGCGGGGGGCGGCACTGCCCTCCAAAGTGTCGGGCCCCCGCCGCATGCCTCACGCACCTGCGGCCTTCGGCCGTCACCAGACCCGAAGCCAATTGCTCGTTACTCGCAGCTCAATGCTTGGAGCCTGAAATGAAAATACCTAATTTCATTCCATGTCCGCTTTCAGAAATCCACCCTTATTCAGCTCACATTTACCCACCTTGCTGTTGCTGCGCCTGGCCCGCATGACCGGCCTGGCCAAACGCATGGTGCAATGGAAAATCAAAACCCTGGCCAGCGACCAGGCCCGAAGAAAAGTATATGCGGGCTACCAGCCCGCCGCCCACGACATATTCGCCCTGGTTTACTCCAAGTCAGGCACCAACTGGATCCTGCAGATCATTCAGCAGGCGATATGGCTGGGAGAATCAGAGTTCGACCACATCCATTCCGTGGTTCCCTGGGCTGAGAGCCCCTTTCCGGGCATCCCTCCCCTCAACGAAAATCCGCCCCGTTTGTCTCCCCATACAGGTCTGCGCTGCATCAAAGCCAATTCCTACCCCACCATCGTGCCCTGGAGCGAAAAAGCCAGATACGTGGGCGTGATCCGCGATCCCAAAGAGATTCTGGTCTCCTCTTACCACTTTTTCCCCGCCAATTTTGGCCTGACCGGCCATTACGGGGTGCAGGAGTGGGTGGACCTCTTTCAGTCCAATGAGTTTTTTGCCGGGTCATGGGCCCGGCATACCGCCGAGTTGTGGGCCATGCGCGATCGCCCCAATGTACTGATCCTGCAATTTCACGAGATGAAAAAAGACCTGCCTGCGGCAGTGCGCAAAGTGGTTGATTTTCTCGGCCTCAGCCTCACGGAAGCCCAAATCCAACAGGTGATCGCCAAATCAGGCTACAAATACATGGAAAGCATCGACGAAAAATTCGGGCCTCCCATCCTGCCTCTGGTTGGCAAAGCGCCCCCCAAAATGATGCGCAAAGGCGCATCAGGTGGCAGTGGTGAATTGCTTTCACCCGCTCAGCAACAATCCATCGACGACTGGGCCCGCAGTGAACTAACGCGGCTGGGGAGTGATTTTCCTTATCAGTTTTAAATTTCAGGTATAAGAGTTGTTCTTCACTTGAAAGCCTCGTGATGGTATTTTGGCCTGATTTGAGGGCTTTTTTACCTGAATGAACTGACATTCATCCCTTTCGTTTCTTCAGAAATTATCTCTGGAGATAATTTTCGATTTCCGTAATTATCCTGTTTTTCCTTGACGCGAGGTGTCAAAATGCCCCCGTATCTTTAATTAAGAAAACAAACGAAGCCAACTGACTGATCAAACAAACAAATCTCTTTCTCTTTTTATCAACTCTAAATTTTTTAAACAATGGACTGTATTAATTCAAAATGTTGCGACCTGCACAAACAGGCAGAACAGGAAATCAAGGATTTCTGTGAGTCGCTGGTGTATTCAAGCAGGAAAGAATGCTTTTTTTACGTGGTTGACCACGTGAGCAACCTTTACAAGGTTGATCCTCAGACAGGTTTGACCTCACTGATTGGCCCCATTGGCTATGCGGGCGTTGCCGATATCGCCTGGGACGGCGTGAATCTGTATGGGATCGCTGGCTTGAGCCTGATCAAAATCAACGTAAATACGGGCGCTGGCAGCCTGGTGGGAAATCATGGAGTCGGGGGTAACCTCAACGCCCTGGAAGCCAACGGAGCAGGAGTTCTGTACGCCATGAACAGCACCAGCCTCTACACCATCAACAAGGTGACGGCCGCTGCCACCCTGATTGGCCCTCTGGGCGCGGGTTTTTCCTCCTCTGGTGACCTGGCCTTCGATGCAGGAGGCAACCTGTATGGTTCCTTCACCAGCAATAACCTGGGTTCCGTGAATCCTACAACTGGTGCCGCTGCCAACATCGGGCCTTTTGGATTCTCCTCTGTTTGGGGCCTCGATTTTTGCATGGGCCAACTTTACGGAATCACGGCTTCTGGTCAGGTGATCACCGTCAATACCTCCACTGGAGCAGGAACCCTGGCTTTCAATACGGGAATTTCCCAGGTGTATGGCATGGCTTCCGTGGAGCGTGAAACTCCTGTTCCCTGCGATAAAGCGGATCTGCCCAATCTGGAGCCTGTTTTCACCCTCCGTTATGGTGATTACGTGGGTGATGTGCTTGAGCAAAATGACGTTCAGTGCATCTGCATCACTGCCTGCAACCCTTACAATAACGTGAGCTTCACGGATGTGGGCGTGATGATTACCACCGTTCTGGATCCGAATGGCGATCCTGTCGATCCCAAAAACTTCCTTTTCAAAGCTGGTAAACTGGTTTGCTTTGGCGACCTCGGCCCCTGCGAAAACAGTTCTGATTGCTGTGGATGTGAGCATAAATCCTGCTCAAGCCGTGAATTTGTAATCGTGACCCGCGACGCAAAACCCGGTCCCTACACCATCATTTTTGACTACTGCTTCCATGTGGAATACTGCGAAGCCCGCTCAGTCAAATTTGAAATCACAGTGCAATAAGCTTGACTTTCTGTGAAAAAGTCCCGGCCAGTTTTCTGGCCGGGGCTTTGTTATTGAGGCCAATTGAACCCAGGAACCTAACAAAACAAAGAAGATCAAGGCGGCCGCAGGTGAAGAATGCCCAGTTTGTTAATTGATAATTGTTCCTTGCCAATTGTCTATTGAGCCAGGTCCAACGGAGAGATTCGAAGTATGTTAATTATTTCTGTCAAAGGCCAATTTAACCAAGGAACCTCTCAAAACGATGAAGGTCAAGGCGGACGCAGGTGAAGAAAGCGCAGTTTACTACCGTAAATGAGCATTTCTGAACCAAGTCCAACGCAGAGATTCGAAGTTTTGAGAGGTTCCTTTCAGGCCCAGACCTGAGTCCCCTCCGTACAATTCCTGCACATCTCAATTTCCTTGCGCGATTTCAGCAACTGGTTGCGGAAATCCTCATAGGGTTGACTTCGCCAGATCTCAGCAAAGGAATTTTCCTGCAATTTGCCCATCACATGTTCCCCGTCCTTGTCGAAGCAGCAGGGCAGAACCCGGCCATCCCAGGTGATTTCTGCGCCCTGCCACAGTTTCCAGCATTGGTTCAGGAGCTTATTTTTGAGCTGATATTTCCCATCTTTTCCCCGGAAATAGCGGCTGTATTGGTTTTGACGGGGCATGAGGTCGCTGCCGTCCTCAAATTCATAAATCTGGGCGGTTTTCAATACCAGTTTGTCTGCGCCAAGTTCGCGGGTCAGGGCCCGCATTTCCTCAATCTGATGCTCATTGGGGGCTACTACCAGAAACTGAATCACAATGAAGGGCGTGGCAGATTTCAGCTCTTTGCGCCATTTTACCAGAGTTTTCACCCCGTTTTTTACCTTTTCCAGGTTTCCACCCACGCGGTAGGCTGCATAGGTTTCCTGGGTGCTGCCGTCGATTGAGACGATCACTTCCCGCAGCCCGCTTTCGACCGTGGCTTTGGCCCGGGCATCGTCGAGGTAGTGGCCATTGGTGCTGGTGGCGGTGTAGATGCGCTTCTGACTTGCGTAGGCGGCCATTTCCAGGAATTGAGGATTGAGGTAAGGCTCGCCCTGAAAGTAAAACAGCATGTAAATCAGGTCACGGTACACCTGGTCGGTCAGGTGGCGAAAATCTTCGAGGGTGAGGTTGCCCGTGGGGCGGGTAAAGGCCCGCAGGCCGGATATGCACTCAGGGCAACGGAGGTTACAGGAAGTGGTCGGCTCAATCCCGATCTTGATCGGGTTGCCTTTGTGGCGGGATTTGCCCTTCAGGCGGGAGGTGTAAAAGGAAATAACCAGCCGGGTCGCATTGACGACCTTGCGCAGGGAGAGCACTCCCAGCAGCAACCTGATTTTTTTAAGCGAAAACAAATCTTAGCTAAGGTACTGATTTTTGAAGGATTGAATCTGCTCGGGGCCGCCCAGCACGAAGAGAATTTCTCCTTCATTCAGGATTTTATCTGCAGGTGGATTAATTCTGAATTCACCTGAACTGGTTTTGAATCCCAAAACCAGGGCACCCGTGCGTTCCCGCACCTTGAGTTCTGCGATGGTCTGTCCGACCAGGGTCGGGTAGCGCGAGCAGGGCACATCCAGCAGATCAAAATGGGAATCTCCTTCACCAGAAATGGCATCCACAAACTCGACCAAAGCGGGATTGGTGAGCAGGCGGGCCATCTTGCGGCCACCAATCAGGTTGGGCAGGACCACCTGGCTCGCACCTGCAGTATGCAGCTTGGATATGGTGGATTCGTGGCTGGCCCGGCTTACGATTTTGGCATTTGGGTTAAGCTCCCTGGCCGTGAGGGTCACGAATACGTTGGCGGCGTCTTCAGGAAGGCAGGTAATGACGCCCTTTGCCTGCTTGATATTGGCGTCAATCAGCACTTCTTCTTCAGTAGCGTCGCCCTGGAGGGCAAAAAAGGTGTAATGCTCGCGGAAGGATTCTATGGTTTCCTTATTGCTTTCCACCACGATGAAAGGCACCCGTTTGCCGATCAGTTCGAGGGCGGCTTCGCGCCCATTGCGACCCAGGCCGCAGATGATAATGTGGTCCCGCATACGTTTTATTTCTTTATTGACCCGGTAGGTTTCAAAAATTCCCCTGATTTCGCCCTCAATAATGTAGGTGGTGAGGGAGGAAATGGCATACAAAAACGATCCCAGGGTAAAAATAATCAGGATGGAAACAAATATTTTACCCTCAGGGGTGAGGTCGTGCAGGGTGCCAAATCCCACCGTGCTCATGGTGATGACCGTCATGTAAAAGGCATCCAGAACCGAGTGATCTTCAAAATACATGAACCCAATCACCCCAATACTGGTAATGAGGGTGAGGACAAAGAAAGCCCTCAGTATATTGAAAATTGCCTTTTTGATCATGGTCAGGGCGAATTTACGATTTGTTTTTCTTATTCTTTGGTTCTATTTTAATTCCCAAATCAATCGGATTTCTATGAAAAAAATTCTTACCCTCTTTTTACTGGTGGCTCTGGCCACGCCCCTGCTGGCCCAGGAGGGCCTCCACATTGGGATCGGCTTCAGTCCGCAGAATACGTGGATCCTCAATTCCACGGATTTCAACAACAGTACGGACAATTTTGATCCCAAATTTACCTGGGGCTGGGCAGGACAGTTCAAACTGGGGTATAATTTTGGGCCTCCGTTTGGCATTCACCTGAATGCAATTTATTCCAAACAGGGGCAGGAGAATACCCGACTGGATACGGTGGGCCGCCAGATTCTGGTGGACCGCACCCTGACCTATGTGAAAGTGCCTTTGTATTTTCACTTCAGTTCCAATCCTGCGCCCGTGATGTTTACCTTTGGATTTGGACCCTACATGACCTTTTTGCAGGATGCTTCTATCAAGGAGGACGGGATTGATATTTATAATTTCGATCCTACGGAGTTGTATAAACCGCAAAACTTTGGGATTGCGGGCTACATGGGTGCTGATTTTCAATTGGTGGAAGACATCATGTACTTCAATGCCCGCGCCACAGTGGACTATAATTTTGGTGACATTGAGGACAAATCGGCCCAGGTGAACGGGCAGCCTTTCTTTTCTTCCAGCCGTTTGCGTTCCAATAACCTGGTGATCGGGTTGAATTTTGGGGTTACCTGGTGCATCCTGCCTCAGGGTGGGGGGCGTAATGCGGGAAAATTCTGGATCAGATAAGGTTGGGCCCAGGATTTTGGGCAAAAAAATATTTTGCAAAAAAGTTTTGTAATTTGATGCACTGCTTTATCTTTGCAGTCCTGTTGGGGGATTAGCTCAGTTGGCTAGAGCGCTACACTGGCAGTGTAGAGGTCATCGGTTCGAATCCGATATTCTCCACAAAAAGCCCTTCCGTTATGCGGAAGGGCTTTTTTTATTAGATTTTAGAATTTTAGGCTCTTAGGGCGTCGTAAGCGACAACAAGTTGTCGCAAAATTTAAATTTGGTAGTTAGTTTTTGGGGTGCCCTGGCCGGGCAGGCCTTCTTTTTTAGAAAAAGAAGCAAAAAGCGCCAAAACCTGAACCCTGCCCCATCACACCACGGACCCAGCACACAAAGCCCCCAGCCGCCCACTCCCAGCCCTCAAGGCCGCCCCCTGGTTTTGGCAAGGCCACCCCACCCTGGTTGGCTTCGCCAAAATACACCCCCGCTTCGCGGCTTCAATCCCCTGGATTGATTTAGATGTTAGATTTTAGAGAATTAGATTTTAGAGCAAGTTGCGAGTAACGAGCATTGAGTTTCTGGACAAGTCAGCGGGCGGAGGCCGCAGGTGCGTGAGGCATGCGGCGGGTGCCCGACACTTTGGAGGGCAGTGGCGAGCCAGTGCTGGCGAAGTCCAGGGGCGAGGCACGGTACCCCGCAGCTCGCCGACCCGACCAGGGGGCCGCAGGCCGGGAGGGGCACGCCCAAATTCAATTAACAATTAGCAGAGGGCAATTACCAATTAGTGGTCAACGATCAGAACTTAGAACGCTCAACTTTGGACTAAAAACTATTTAAAAATGTCCTTCCCGATACCAGATGCGGAAGCCCTGATACCATTTGTCGGATTGGCTGGGCTCGGTTTTGAGGCTGGGATTGGAGGTGGATGAGGTGCTTTTTTTGTAGATGTTGGGCAGGACTACGGTCTCGATGTTGATGACTTCGATGCCGGGATTGTCTTCGATCCAGGTGTTCATGCGGCTGAGCGGGTCCTGGAGGCTTTCGATTTTGTCGGCGGTGAAGATGCCCGCTTTTTCGAGGGTGGGGAAGAAGTCCTGGTATTGGATCATGTTGTTAGTTGTGAGTTCTAAGTTGTAAGTTCTGAGTTCTGGGTTGTAAGCTGGTCTGTTAAGTAGTTGATTAGTTGAGTTTTATGCCGAGCCAGTCTTCGATGGCCTGGTTGAACTGGGTGCGCTGGGCTGCATCCATGTTGGAGATACGGGCGGCGGCGTGGTCTTTGCCTTTGAGGTAAAACCAAAGCGAGTTCACCACCTCAGAGGGAGGAGGCGCGGTGGCCGACCAGGTGTCTATGGCTCCGTTGATGTAAAGCATGTTATTGGCCTCGTTTTGGGTCCAGTCATAGACTTTTTTCATGAGTTTGCCGTCGAAAGTGAGGGGCAGTTTTTCGGGCATGAAAATGGCGCTGGGGTGAGGATTCATGGGCAGGGCTTTGAGCAGGCCCTTGAAAGGTTCGGTTTCGTAGCCGTAATAGCCCATCTGGCTGCCGGCCTGGTAGTAGTGAGACTCGAAGTATTTGATATCGTGGTCGCTGAAAAATGAGATGCCCGAAACTTCGATGAAATGGTCGAGCATTTCATCAATGGAGGCATTTTTGCCGGGAATTTTGCTGCAATCTGCGCCCCATTGCCAAAAGGAAAAGGAGTATTCGAGCACCCCGTATTCGAAGGCCTGCTCGAGGGTGAGGTAGGTAAATTTGAGTTTTCCGCCCTTGCTGTACCATTTGAGCAGGGGCAGGATTTCATTGCGCTTTTTGAGCAGGGTCTTTTGAAATTCGAGGATTTTGGCGCGGCATTCGTCCGTCCCGGCATGGTTGATGAAGTCGTAAATGCGCTGATCTTCAAGGGAAAGATTGAGCGGGGCTACGTAGGGGACGCTCACATCTACGTCATTGGGGTAGAAATAACGGTAAAATATGGTGGTTTGGCCGCCTTTGCTGATGCCTGTGCTGATCCATTTGCCTTTGTAGAGGTTGCGGAATAATTCATTGATGTGGTGCAGATCTGCGGTGGCCTGCTCGAGGGTGAGGTATTGCCAGTCGAAATGGGCTGAATCGGGGCGGCTGATGCCAAAGTAGCGGTGCTCGACGTCTATCTGATTGGCTTTCAGGAGATTGGATAGTTCGTAGGGGCGGTTGGTGGAACGGTCGTAACCCTCGGTGACGATCACGGTGGGACGGTCGAAGCCAGCGTGGGTCAGAAAGGCCCGTTGGTAAAACCAGCCTTTTTCAGGGGCTTTGTGGTCGATGGGCTGTTTGATTTTGAGCTCGTAGGCAGGTTGTTTTCCAGCGTGGTTGATTTCTTTGAAAATGACGTCAGGGAGGGCAAAAAGTTCCGTTTCGAGGTCCTGGGCATGAATTTGAAGGGAAGTAAATATCAGGATGATGGTCCAAAACATCATGCGAAGGGCTTTGGCGGGAATGTGTTTCATGAGATGTATCATTTTCATTTTTAATGCAGAATCCGGGCTGCGTGGGTGAAATTACAATTTATCCCCAATTCATTGCAAAAAAGGGACTTAAATGGGCGATTATGGCTTGAAATGGGCAAAATATCCCACTTTTTCACAAATTTTCAGGTGGGGTTCAGAGGTGAAATTCATCAAATTCGAAGGCAAATGCTCCTTCAGTTTCGCGGATGAAAAATGAAACAGGCAGGGCGTAAAGGTCTGATTCGGGGGTATTTTGCTCTTCTGAAGGGATCAGGGGCAGGTAAAACATGGCCCAGCCCACAATTGCAGGATCGTGGGTGTGAATGTCTTCCCATTCGATTTCGGCCATTTCTTCGAACACTTCCCGCGAGCCGGGGGGAGGGCAGAATGGATAAAGGAGATTTTCTGGCCCAAAGAAAAATTCTCTGATTTCGCTTTGCCAGGCCTGGGGATCGGGTTGGGGATGTTTTTTCCAGACGAGGGCTTCCACCGCAGGCTGAATATTTTCATCTGCCAGCAGGCTGGCCCATTGCCAGAATGCCTGCAAAAGGTTGGAGGTGTTTTTTTCAGCAGGAAAATGGAGCATGCGGGGTTGGTAAGTGGTGAGGGTCGAATTTATCCTTTTTTGAGGATTTTGTTGAGGAGGGCTTTGATTTCGTTCATGCGCAGGAAAAGTATGAGGGCTGAGAGGACGAAAACCACTGCCGCAAGGATAAACAGGAAGCCTCCATCGTCTT
Source organism: Bacteroidia bacterium (assembly GCA_020635905.1). GTDB lineage: Bacteria > Bacteroidota > Bacteroidia > J057 > JADKCL01 > JACJYV01. Next base: position 737,742 of record JACJYV010000001.1, on the reverse strand, counting down.
TGACCACGATTCCCAGTACAAATAAGTGAGAAAACAGGGCGCCTGCAATGGTGCCGAGGCTGAGGCCGGCCCCATAAATGGCTGTGCGGGGAATGAGCAACAGGATACCTGCCACCAACTCGACGCCTCCTGTGAAGAAGCGGCCCCAGGGCTCAATTCCCATCTGGGTGAAGATCCAGACAGATTCTTCGGCGCCAGAAAATTTGAAGTAAAGGGTTTGCAGAAGAATGAGGGTGGTAATCCAGGCGAGGATCCTTTCCAGGTAGATTTTGCCCTTTTGGGCTGAATTGGAGCTCATTTTGATGGGATTTGGTTTAGGGGTTAATTTAGATGGAAAAAATGGTTTTCGGGGATTTGAGAACAGATAATTTTTCAGGATTTGGAAAGGAGATCCACCAGGAAGGCCTGCAGACGTGTTTTGGGCCTGCGGCGGGAGTTATGGAAAATTAATGTCCAAAATTTTGTATATTTTCAGGAGCAACACAATCGTTAACTATCCGGGTGAATAATTGGATTCGCGACATACTGACTTTCTTAGCCGCCTTTTTGGGCTTCTGGATATTGATGTATAATCTTCACTGCGAGGAGGTTGCGGATGCGGTTCCTTCCTGGAATGTCCGAAATTCCCAAATGCTGGTTTCCAAAGAATGGGCAGAGCCCTGGTTGAAAGAGGATCATACTTTTTTCAGGGAGCATCTGGAGCGGTTTCGGGAATTGGAGGATTTGAAGTCTCTGGTCAGCGAATTCAACCTGTTTTCATCCCGAACCAATCTTGGTCTGCAAATTGATTCAGGGCAGTTTGGTGAGCTTGCCGGGGATCTGGAGGCCTCTGAAAAGGTGGATGCTGTCCGTTACCGACTGATCTGGATGCTGGAGGAATACCTCAAATCTGAGCTGGTAAAGCAGCCGACCGTTCCAGGCAGCCCTTCCAGGATGGACAAATTTGGTCAAAACCTTTTGACACCCTGGGATGAGGACCGGGAAAAGGAATTTTCCCGACTTTTGAATGCAGGTGCAACCTGCGGGGTGAAGGCCTCTTTTGTCCGTCAGAAGCGGGAATTGCGCAGGTTATTCAAGCCTTTCTGCCATCCTCTCAATATTTGGGGCCGCATTAAGGACAAGTATGAATTTGATTTGTACTGGTCACCCGGCCAGGCCAGTCCCCACCAACCTTTGGTGGTGATCAAAAAGGCTTCCAATATTCAAAAGGCGCAGGAAATTGCGCAAATCCTGCAAAAGGAATCATTTGATTTGGGTAAAGACTTGTCCCTGAAGGAACAGATGGAACCTGAATTTTCCTGTCTGTGGCTGAAGGCTACTGTGACCCTTGATCTGGGAAATAATGGGATTGCCTTTCGTTGAAAGGATTACAGGAGTTTTTCGTTGTCGTTCGACAACAGGGCGTCCAGCACGTTGATCAGCCAAACGATTCCAAATATGGGAAAAAGCCAGCTTTTGAACAGGAAGGCGGTGATTCCAACTGCGGCCCAAACCGCAACTCCCTTAAAAATCTGTCCTTTGAATAATTGACCCAGGCCAGGAATGATGGCCGAAGCAATGGCGGGAATTACAAATTTTTTCTTGTGTGAAACGATGTTGCTCATGGTAAATTATTTTGACCTCATTTACGGGGATTTTTGGAAATGGTTTAAAAAACTCATTCTGTTTGGAATGGAAAAGCATAAAAAAAGCCGGTCCATTGGACCGGCTGATTATTTTTTGCGGGGCCGTGCTTATTGCTCTTTGTGCCCGGTGCACTGCTTTTGGGCAGCTCCTGAGCAACCTTCAGCTTTTTTAGTGCAGGTGCCAGCGGCTGCGGGTGTGCTGGTGCCGCCAGCATTGGCAGCTCCTGAAGCATTGGAAGCAGAGCCAGCATTTTTGCCTGCGCAGCATCCTGCGGCAGCAGAACCTCCGTTAGCCTGAGAGCAGCAGCTTTCGCCTTTTTTCTTTTTGTTTTTCTTATTCTTGTCCTTTTTGTCTTTGCCTTTGACCATTTCAATGCCGTGGTCAGCAGAAGCCTGAACGGTATTGGTGAGGGCAAAGCCAAAGGTCATACAAAGGGCAAGTGCTAAGGTTGCAAATAAATTTTTCATAGTATGAATTCGAGTTAATCGTTTTTATTCATTTCAAATATAATAATTTCCCCGAACTTGCCCCAATGACGAAAGTCAAATTTGCGACAAATTCCCGGGAGGAGGCGGGTTATTTACCCTGGTCAATCTTTCGCCGCATTTTCAGGGCTTTTTTCTGAAGTCGTTCCTGATCTTTGGCCAGTTTTTTCTTCTGCTTGGAAATCCATTTTTCCTCTTTTGTGGCACCCGTTTGGGCAGGGGAAACGTTTATATTTTGTCCTTCTCGTGCGGTTTTGTCTTCTTTTTCCGTAACAGGATCGTCTTTTTCGCTGTTTTCGGGTTGGGATACTTCCTTTGTTGAGATTTTATTTTCTACACTCTTTTCGGCTAGCGGTGGCTTTTCCTGGGTTTCCGTAATTGAAGGCTCTTCCTTTGTTTCTGTGGTGGTCTCCTCCACCATTTTCTCAGAAATGGTGGGTTTCTCCCGGGGCTCAGCTACTGGTTCTTCCGCAGTTTTTTCAGAAATGTTTGGTTCCTTCTGTGGAGTGACTACTGGGTCCCCTGCAGTTTTTTCAGGAATGGTGGGGTCAGTCCTGGTTTCCACTGTAACAGGCTCTTGTTTGGTTTCAGAAATATTTTCAGAAGTGCCAGGTTCTTCCCTGGAATCTACTAATTGGGACTCCTTATTTTCATTTTCAGGCAGAGCTGTTTCTTTTCGTGGTTCTCCGTTCCCAGGTTTATCATTTTGCGGTTCAGCGTTTTTGGGGAGAGTTTGACCTTCCAGGTTGTCCTTTTCTGGTTCTGAATTGGAATTCACCTTTTCCACGGGCCTACTTTTGCCAGAAGTGGTTAGCGTATCTCCGTTCAGGGGCTCTGATTTTTCTTTTTCCCTTTCTTTGCGTTTTCTGTCTTTTTCAGCCGCTTTGGCGGCTTTTTTACGCAATTTCTCCTGTTTCCGTTTGGCCTTTCTGCTTCTGGCATCTTTTTTCTTTTGCGCAGCCGCCTTTTCCTTTTCTTCTTTGGTGACCTTCTTTTTGGGTTCAGGTTTAGCTTCCTTGTCCTGGTCTTTTGCTTTGTCTTTTTTCTTTTCAGGCCCGTTCTTTTCGCCTTTGGTGGATTTGGATGATGAATTTTTAGGTTTCCCATTATCCGATTCCTGTGAAATATCCTCACCCATTCCAAGCGCCTTCAGGCTGTCACGGACAGCATTGATGCTATCCTGAGCCCGTTTTGCCTGAAATTCATCCCTCAATTGTTCTGCCTTATCCAAAATTTCCCGCAAAACATTGGCTTCCGTGTCCAGGCTGTCAAAAACCGTTTTTTCAGGTTGAGGCATACGCGGGCCGAAGTAGATGCCCCTGGGTTTTTCTGGCCTTTTATCAGGCCTCCAGTTGAAGCCCTCTAATTGATTTTCTTTGAAAATGACCTCATGCAGTGGCGAAAAGACGCCTTCTGCTTGTGAAATAAAAGAGATTCTACTGGGTTTATTTTCCTTGAACCTGACCGTCATTGCATTGCATTTTGCCTGGTTCATGCCCATGTACTCGTTTTTCGAGTCTTTTGCGAAGTACATGCTTTCAGTATTTTCCTGAATACGCAGGAAGGAAAGTTTGTTTTTCCTGAATTTTGCGCTCAACCACTTGCCTTTCATTTGGTTGAAGCCAATCGTGTCTTCTTTTGAGATCAAAAATGCCTTTTTTCCGGCCCAAAGGGAGTCAATTTGTTGCTTTTTCAAATAAACCCTGATGGTATCGCCAGTCAGTTGCTGCTCACCGCTCCACAGGAAGGGCTTTTTCATGAAAATGATCAGGCTGTCCTCCATAAAATAAACCAGAGAATCGTTGGCTCCCTGCAGGTCGTTCATGTAGAAATGCACATCCCCAAAGGCCCTGAGATATTTCAGGGCCACTTTTTCGCCTTTTTTCTTGCCAGGGATAGAGTCTTCGTGGGTCCAAAGGGTATCTGCCAAAAGGTACAGGGTGTCTTTGTCCATGACCTGGACCGCGTAAGCGCTGTCCGTAATCATCACCTGGTTTCCGATTTGCTCAAATTCCCCGTAATTCCCGAAAACTTTGATCGTACTATCGAGTTTGGTCAGTTCCACCTTGCCTTTGGCCCGCCCGAAATCAAGTTTTCGGTCGTAAAAGAAGGTATCCGCATACATTTGGTAGGTGCTGTCACGCATGTAGGGGTTGTGGTAAAAAAGAGCCAGTCCGTAATGCGTATCATAAAACCCTCTTTCCGTATAAATCAAATTATCCCCCTGGTCCTGAATCTGGGTTGGAGCATTAAAAATTGCAGTTTCGTTGCCTGTATCGTACCCCAGGGTATCCGTTTTCATGGAGAATTCTTTGTTCTCAAGCGTAACGTCACCCTTAAAAAAGGCGATTTTATCATCAGGGTAGTAGTAGCCCCGTTTGCTTTTCAGCACATTATCCCCGTCTGTCAGGGTGCCACCAGAACTGTAAAAACTGTAATTCTCATTGCGAAAATAGGTCAGACGGTTGGTTTTGAGCACAGTTTTGCCCTTGGTAAGAATTACATTCTGATAAAACTCAGCAACCTTGGTATTTCCTTTGTATGAAAGAAATTGTGACCTGATTTGCATGGTGTCTTTCAGAATAATCTTCACATTGGAAAAGGCCTCAATTTGGTTGGAATCGAGGTATTGGTAGGCACTGTCGCAAAGGAAATCTGTGGTATCCTGACGCAAATGCACATTGCCAATGAGCCTTCTGATTGGCCTGTTTCTGATTTCCTTGTATGCAAAGAGGTCTGCATTGATGATCTCCAGGCGCTGCCCTTTGGGCGGAGGAGTTGGATTTTGCTGGACGGGTGGGGGAGAAGAGGAGGTGCCCATTCTGTTCAGGATTTCTTCCAGGGTGGGCAGGGTATCTTCTTTTTGTGGATTGAGATTGTCGGCAGGCTCATCGCTGATCCTGGTTTTGGGAGCTGAATCTGAGGAAGATTTGACTTTGGTGCCTCCCTTTGCAGAATCCTGGGAATTATTTTGGGCTACTGCCAATCCGCCTCCCAGGGAGAGGATTAAGCTAAGTAATATGCCGGATATGGCTTTGCCCATGATTGAATTTTAGCCCCGAAATTAGGAAAACCGTTAAACAAATTTGGATATTATCGAACAATTAACGCCCATGGCCTGAATTTGGTGTAAATTTTATACTGTCATTGCTTTCCATTCGTCCAGTTTTTGCTGGCACAGTTTCGCTGGCAGCCATAAATTGATGGTCATCAGCTGTCTGAGTTTGGCAATTGCCGCCTCAGGTGTCAGTATTTTTTGCAGGATCAGTTGCTCCATGACCCACAGAATTCCATGGGCCTCAATGTTTCTTTTGGGCGCCTCTTTCCTGAGCAGATTATCTCCCGTGATCAGCATTCCTTTTATTTTCTCCGCCAGAAAAAGCACAGATCTGTCTGTGTAGGATAGCCCTTTTGAAACATCAGGTTGATTAACCGAGGGTACTTCTGAAGGCAAAAATGAATGGATGGTGATCCACTTATACTTTTCTGCGATCAGAAGTTCCTGGAAATCATGTTCATCAAGTTCCTGCAACACTTCCCATGTGGTGAAAAATTCAAATTTAAGTTCGAAAAAAGAGGCAAGCAGGTGCATTTCGACCAGATCAATAAAAATATTGGCGTCCGTTACAACCAGTTTCATGCTGCTATGGCTCCTGCGGAGTCATTAAAAGTTTGCGAAAATCAGATAGCTTTTGGTTGTTGAGGGCCGCCGCTTTGCTGGTCGAAATGATTTCCTCGGCTACTCCTCTGAATAGCAACTGCTCAAAGCGATTGGATTTTTCATATCCAAGGTAGGGATAAGGCTCTTTTTGCAAATATCCATTTTCGCGGAAGGCCCTGTATTGCCGGTTAAAATAGCTTTGGGAGATCAATTCCAACTCTTTGGCCCGGATCAAAATGGCCAGCATAGAAATCCCGTATTGTTGTTTGATGTGGCCTAGTTCCTGGATAAGAATGTTCTGCCGTTTTCCACCAAGCTCAGCTTCCAGTTTTTCTGCAGGCAGGAGCAAAGCTCCTGCAAACTGGTTACAGTATTGCTCCTGAATCTTTTCCGGCAAATGTTGGATATTCAGGACCAGGTGACCAAGCTCATGCAATGCGGTAAATCTGAGGCGGTTAGCTGCTACTCCTTTGGTATTGAGGACGATAAAAGGAATCTTCCCATTTACCCAGCTTGAAAGTCCCGAAAACGAGTTTTCGGCCGATATTTGAAGCACTTTGATTTTAAGATCTTCCAGCAGTTCCAGCACATTGAAAACAGGATCGTTTCCCATTTTCCAGTACTCCCGGATTTTAAGGGAGGCAATTTCAATATCCCGTGACGACCGAATTTGCAGATCATGAATGGGGTTTTCAAATTGATGTTCGATCCCCAAAATGGCTTCCAGTTCAAGGTAGCGTTCGAGGTAATCAAGACCCATTCCCTGAATCTTTTCAGTTTCTTTTGCCGCGAGTCCCTTCAATTTACGGAAGGCGATTTTTTGTAATTCAATGGTATTTTGCCGGTGAAAGTATTCCAGGGGCAGGCTCAGGGCATTGGAAATCAGAACCAATACTCTTCCTTCGGGCAACATTTGCCCGGTTTCGTATTTACTAATCGCCTGTTTGGATACCAGGTTACCCATTTTATCTGCTAATTCCTGTAGCGAAAAGCCCCGCATACGTCTCGCAGATTTTAGTCTTTCTGGAAAATGGTTCATTCTTTTTTCCTCCTCTCAGTTGACAAATTTACATTTTATTTTTGGTTCGTCAACCATTTTTTTATTTTTGTCTCATGTTATCCTTTAACGATTCCAATTTTTTTAATCTGCTCATGGAGAATCAAAAGGTTCTTGCTGCAGTTTCGGGTGGGCCTGATTCCATGGTTTTGGCCTGGATTTTTCACCAAAGGGGGGGACTTCACGGAATTGTTCATTGTGATTTTGCTTTGCGAGAGGAATCCATAGAGGAGGCGGATTTTGTGGCTGAAATGGCCGCAAAATGGGGGATTCCCTTCTTTTCCAAAAGGTTGGAAACGGCAGATTATGCCCTGGATAATAAAATTTCTGTCCAGGTTGCAGCGCGTGAATTAAGGTATGATTTTTTTCGGGAACTGATTGATAAAGAGGGATTTGACTGGGTGGTTTTGGGCCATCATGCCGACGATCAGGCTGAATCAATTCTCATGAATCTCCTTCGTGGGGGCAGTTCACGACACCTGATGGGCATCCCGAGGGTAAACGGCCCTTTTTGGCGGCCACTCCTGGATTATTCCAAAGCTGATATCCTGAAATTTGCAGAAGATAACCAAATACCTTTCCGGCTTGATCCTTCCAATGATTCCTCCAAATACCTGAGGAATCTGATTCGCAATGAATTAGCCCCTGTACTTTCAACTGTAAATCCTTCCTGGCAGCATCAGTTGATCGAACGGGAAAAATCCTATGCAGCTCAATTTCAATGGTTAATGGATCATTCCTTTCGGGAAAGTGCGGTTAAAAAAGATCAGGAGACAGGCAATATCGAGATCAATTTAAACACTCATTCAAGCGAGGAACTGAAGATTTTTTTGCCTTTATGGCTGGAAAACGAAGGATTTTCTGGTATCCATGCCGTTGAAATCGCACGGTTAATCGATTCAGAAGTGGGGCGGAAATTGTTTTTAGAAGGGTTTGAAATTCTGAAAGACCGTCAAACGATCGTAATCAGGAAGGTGAAAAAAGAAAGTGAGGCCGTTGAGTTGTTGGTATCCCTGGATGAAGTTGGGGAAAAGGAATGGGAAATAAAGCAACAGCGACTTCGTTTAGAATGGCATAATGCAAATGATTCTCTGAAATCCGGGAAAGGGGAGGAGATGTTTCGAATGGACGCTGAAAAAATTCATTGGCCTTTGAAGGTCAGGACCTGGCAAAAGGGAGACCGCATGCAGCCCCTGGGGTTTCACGGGACTAAAAAGATCAAGGACATTTTTATTGACCAGAAAGTCAGCCGTTTCAATAAATCTGAGGTCCTTCTTTTTGAAGATGCCAAACAAATTATATGTTTGTCTGGCTTTCGCATTGCAGAAGGCGTAAAATTGGATCAGAACACCAAAAAGGAGCTTAGAATTTATCTTAAAACTGTGTAATGAAGGGAAACGTTTGGGGTCGAATAATCGCTTTCGGGGCCTTAATTTCAGGGCTTATGAGCACAACGAAACGAAAACGGGGTTTTCAGATTGTCCTGGGTGCCCTCGCCGGTCTGGTCCTTTTCTCCTGTACTGGCAACAAAAACCAAGGAAATGATCATCAGAATCGCCATTTGGCTGATTCCCTGAGCCAGGTTGCCGATACGACCTCCCTTGAAGCCCGGCTAGAGCGGGTGAATCATCAATTGGAGTTCGGCAAGGACAATTACTCCTTGTATTACGACCGGGCCCTGATTTATTATCAAATGGGCAATACTGCCCAGGCCCTCATCGACATTGACAAATCTCTTGATTTGAATGATCAGGCGCCCGAAAGCTGGCATTTGAAGGGATATTTTGCTTACGTGCAAAACGATAATGAGCTGGCTCAGAAACTGTTCAAGGAATCGGCCCGCATGGGTTCTGACAACCCCGAGACCTTTTACACCCTGGGGCAGATTCAGTTTTTCAAGGCAGATTACCCTGAAGCTGAAAAGTATTATAACACGGCCATAGAACTCGATCCCGGGGACCCAACCTACTATTTTGCCAAGGGATTTTTGTACGAAAGCCAGGGGAAAAACAAAAAAGCAGAGGAACTTTATAACCTGGCCCTCGAAAAGGATTCATCCTTTGTCAAAGCGTTGGCGCAATTACACGATATGTACTTGAACGTTTACAAGGATGCAGGCCGTGCCAGCTTGTTCAACGACCGCATTCTTGCCATTTCTCCCGGCCATCCCGTTGGCCATTTCAACGAGGGAAACATGTTCTTTCGCATGGCCAATGCCGTGACGGATTCCACCCAAAAACTTGAATTTGAAAGCACGCTCAGAATGGCTGTATCAGAGTATTCCCGTGCCATTCAAAATGACCCTGATTTTACCAAAGCCCTTTATAACCGCGGTTATTGCTTCTTTTTGCTGGACAAATATGACGAAGCTCTGACTGATTTCAAAAAGGTAATTGAGTTGGATCCAGCCAATGAAAAAGCTCATTTTATGAGCGGTTCGATCAACGAATACTTTGGAGATTATCAAACGGCCCTGGCCAGTTACGAGAAGGCCGCAAAGCTTGATCCTGCCTTTGAAGATGCGGTCAGTGCGGTGGAAGATATGCGGGCCAGGCTGGGAGTCAGAAAGTAAATTTATCTGGTGATCAAGGTTTTAATTTCCCTCCAAATGGGATTCCAATTCCTTTTTCCCTGCATATTTATCGCAGAAATTCTGCAACAGCCCGGTCATAACTGCGTCATAACCCATGCCTGAGCCACTCTGGATGCTGCCCGTGGAAAGAATACCTGCCCCGTTTTTCAATTCCCGAAAAACAATTTCTCCCCCTCCCTTACCATCCCAGTAAGGATCATCCCCTTTCCAGAATAACTCATTTTCCCGCCCGAATTCAGGATTTTTACCTTTGGCCAGTAACACAAAATCCGAAGGGGTTCTCCAGCCTTGCTTGTCCGTTTCATTACCCGACAAAGCAAGGTCGTTCATCCCTTTTTGGCCAAAAAGGTCCCCGTTTTTCACCTTCAGCCCATTGAAAAGCCAATGATTTGCATCCATAACTTCATAGGGCGCATAGGTGCCAATCCCCTTTTCATCAAAACGGACTCCAAGTAATCCTTCTTCCTGACGCATATTATGCCTCCACTTGCCTCCCGGGTCGCCAAAACTGAAAAAACTGAGGTCCTTTCGGCATTCCATTTGAGAGTAATCCTCATTCCATTTAGTTTTCCAGTAAATCTGATTGCCACCCAGGGAAATCAGCGAAACTCCCTCATTCACAGCCTTTTCCAGTTGGTTGTACATTTTTTCAGAAACATATTCGCAGTGGCCCGCCAGCACATAAATTTTGGCAGAGGGGATTTTTTCAGGCATTTCCAGAAAATAATCGGGCAAAACTGTAGTCTCGTAATGTGAGCTAAACCATCCAAAAATCCCTGCTTCGACTGGCACGTCCGTCCCCACCAGAGAAACACCAAACTCCAGATTTGATGTTGGCCGCTGGCTTGAAACATAATAAACCGTCTCCAGACCCGGAAAATTCACATACAACGACTTTCCCCCGTACTTGTTATAAGCCTGCCAGGTGCTCACCGGGGCAAAAATAACCACCTCTTTATCTGGCTTTCCATCCCCCACCAGAAAAACTGAATACCCCTCTTTGACGGTGCTGTCCAGGCTGTAAAGGCGCGTACGGTAATAGCCAGGCTTAAATTGCTCCCCAATTGGAACTTTATAATTGACTTCCCAATCACAACCGTTTTCTGCTGCATCATCCCGTAAAGCCTGTTTTCTTATACCAAATCCGTAAGCCCAAATATTTTCAAATTGATACCCCGGCAAAATGCGCTGAATTTGTAGCTGGCAAAATTGCGTTTCAGAATGAATGTGAAACAGAATAGTATCGCCTGGCTCGTAATAAAATTTATCAGTATAAGTTTCGAGATCAGCAGGATTCATGGACTCATGGGGAAGGTGGGTCAGGTCAAAATTCCACCTGTAATGGAAGTATTTGATCATCAATCCTCCCAGCGGCAGCAGGACCAAAAGCAGGACAAAACCCATCCATCTGCGAATCTTTTTGTGTTTGGCTGAATTTCCCATTTAAACCATCAATTCCGGAAAGATACAGGTCAATCCCAAGAATGAAAAGAACTTCTGAAAATGTCCTTTATAATGGTTGTTTCAATATGTTTTGGGCAAAATTTATAAAAAATATGAAAAATTTTCTCCCTGATAATCAATGAGTTTGCGGGTAAAAGAAAATTTTTCCACCATTTTCCTCAAAAAAAGTTTGAAAACATTTTGCGTGTTATCTGAAGGCTCCTATCTTTGCAGTCCCTTAGAGAGAAATCGGAAAGGGAAACGGCCTTGGGGTCGTTGTTCTTTGAGAAAATGATATTAGAATAGCAGCATAGTCAAGGAGCCTTAAGAATTAAGGATAAACCAGACCCTTCTTGAGATTCGGCAGCGATGTTGGGTCTTGAGTAAAGTTAATTACAATGGAGAGTTTGATCCTGGCTCAGGATGAACGCTAGCGGCAGGCCTAATACATGCAAGTCGAGCGGTAAGGTCTTTTCGGAGACACACGAGCGGCGCACGGGTGCGTAACGCGTATGCAACCTACCCCTTAGAGAGGGATAGCCCAGAGAAATTTGGATTAATACCTCATAACACTTCGGATTCGCATGTTTCTGAAGTTAAATGTTCCGGCGCTAAGGGATGGGCATGCGTGACATTAGCTAGTTGGTGAGGTAACGGCTCACCAAGGCTACGATGTCTAACTGGTCTGAGAGGATGATCAGTCACACTGGCACTGAGACACGGGCCAGACTCCTACGGGAGGCAGCAGTAGGGAATATTGGACAATGGGGGCAACCCTGATCCAGCCATGCCGCGTGAAGGAAGACGGTCCTCTGGATTGTAAACTTCTTTTATGGGAGGATAAACCCGTGCTATAAGCACGGCTGAAGGTATCCCATGAATAAGCACCGGCTAACTCCGTGCCAGCAGCCGCGGTAATACGGAGGGTGCAAGCGTTGTCCGGATTCATTGGGTTTAAAGGGTGCGTAGGCGGATTAGTAAGTCAGTGGTGAAATCCTACAGCTTAACTGTAGAACTGCCATTGATACTGCTGGTCTTGAGTACGTCTGAGGTGGTTGGAATGAGTGGTGTAGCGGTGAAATGCATAGAGATCACTCAGAACACCGATTGCGAAGGCAGATCACTAAGACGTAACTGACGCTGATGCACGAAAGCGTGGGGAGCGAACAGGATTAGATACCCTGGTAGTCCACGCCGTAAACGATGATAACTAGGTGTTCGGGTAAATTGATACCTGAGTGCCCAAGCGAAAGCGATAAGTTATCCACCTGGGGAGTACGTTCGCAAGGATGAAACTCAAAGGAATTGACGGGGGCCCGCACAAGCGGTGGAGCATGTGGTTTAATTCGATGATACGCGAGGAACCTTACCTGGGCTAGAATGTGCGTGACCGACCCTGAAAGGGGTCTTTCTTCGGACACAAAACAAGGTGCTGCATGGTTGTCGTCAGCTCGTGCCGTGAGGTGTTGGGTTAAGTCCCGCAACGAGCGCAACCCCTATTGTTAGTTGCCAGCGGTTCGGCCGGGGACTCTAGCAAGACTGCCTGCGCAAGCAGCGAGGAAGGTGGGGATGACGTCAAATCATCATGGCCCTTACGCCCAGGGCTACACACGTGCTACAATGGACGGTACAAAGGGTTGCAAACTCGCGAGGGTAAGCTAATCTCAAAAAGCCGTTCTCAGTTCGGATTGGAGTCTGCAACTCGACTCCATGAAGTCGGAATCGCTAGTAATCGCGCATCAGCTACGGCGCGGTGAATACGTTCCCGGGCCTTGTACACACCGCCCGTCAAGCCATGGGAGCTGGGGGTACCTGAAGTCGGTGGCCTTATTGGGAGCCGCCTAAGGTAAAACTAGTGACTGGGGCTAAGTCGTAACAAGGTAGCCGTACCGGAAGGTGCGGCTGGATCACCTCCTTTCTAGAGAGTCCCGAAGCGATTCGGGATAAACAGGGGTCGATCCTTGATTTGGGCTCTTTGACGCTGCTATTTAATATATACACCATTACGATGGACGAACCAGTTGATGGTTTGGTGGCTGGAAACAGTCAGCGAAACTAAAGATTGAAATCGGGCTTATAGCTCAGTTGGTTAGAGCGCTACACTGATAATGTAGAGGTCCGTGGTTCGAGTCCACGTAGGCCCACTTTCGATGGTCAATTGACAAAAGGCAATTCGCCTACCCCACGGTAGAGTCAGTTGCACTTGTCGATTGAAGATTGAACCTGGGGGATTAGCTCAGCTGGCTAGAGCACCTGCTTTGCAAGCAGGGGGTCGTCGGTTCGACTCCGACATTCTCCACAAAAAAGAAACCAGAACTAAAGAAGACCTCCCTTTAGGCCCTTTAGTGAGAGTTTCTGTGCGAGTTATTTAAGTTAGTATAAGGGAATGAGAAAGGCGCAAGCCACTCACGACTAAGGACTAGAGACTAATAACTTGTTTTAAAAAGTTAATTGACATAGTAGTAAAAGGGGAAAAAGTAATGCGGAAGCATAATTTTAATTTTTTTGTAATTCTTCGAGTTATAGAAGGTAAAATTATACAAAGGCAATTTCATTATTGTAATGATAGTGGAATAAGAAAGTAAATAAGGGTACATGGCGGATGCCTAGGCATTCAGAGGCTAAGAAGGACGTGGTAAGCTGCGATAAGCTACGGGTAGGCGCAAACAACCTATGATCCGTAGATTTCCGAATGGGGCAACCCATCCCGATTTATCGGGATATCCCGCAAGGGAAGCAAACCGGGGGAACTGAAACATCTAAGTACCCCGAGGAGAAGAGACCAATAGGAATTCCCCAAGTAGCGGCGAGCGAAAAGGGATTAGCCCAAACCAGTGAGGTTACGGCCTTACTGGGGTTGTAGGACAGACATACGCCGAGTGGATTTAATTGAAGACCGTTGGAAAGCGGCACCGTAGAGGGTGATAGTCCCGTAAGTGAAAATGAATCGAAGCAGTCTGTATCCTGAGTAGCGCGGAGCCGGTGAAACTCTGTGTGAATCTGCCAGCACCATCTGGTAAGGCTAAATACTCCTGAATGACCGATAGTGAACAAGTACCGTGAGGGAAAGGTGAAAAGCACCCTGAACAAGGGAGTGAAATAGAACCTGAAACCGTGTACCTACAATCTGTGGGAGCCCTTCGGGGTGACTGCGTGCCTTTTGCATAATGAGCCTACGAGTTACTCCTCAACAGCGAGGTTAAGTTCTTCAGGAACGGAGCCGAAGCGAAAGCGAGTCTGAACAGGGCGTTTAGTTGTTGGGGGTAGACGCGAAACCCGGTGATCTACCCATGGTCAGGTTGAAGGTCTGGTAAAACAGGCTGGAGGACCGAACCAGTATACGTTGAAAAGTGTTTGGATGAACTGTGGGTAGGGGTGAAAGGCCAATCAAACCGGGAAATAGCTCGTACTCCCCGAAATGCTTTTAGGAGCAGCCTCATGGGAGTGTTATAGAGGTAGAGCTACTGATAGGGCTAGGGGGAGTCACATCCTACCAAACCCTGACAAACTCCGAATGCTATAACATGCTCCATGGGAGTGAGGGCATGGGTGCTAAGGTCCTTGTCCGAGAGGGAAAGAACCCAGACCACCAGCTAAGGTCCCCAAATATATGCTAAGTTGAACTAACGAGGTCTGATTGCTGAGACAGCCAGGATGTTGGCTTGGAAGCAGCCATTCATTTAAAGAGTGCGTAACAGCTCACTGGTCGAGCGATCGGGCATGGATAATAATCGGGCATCAAGCATATTACCGAAGCTGTGGTACCGACAAAGTCGGTAGGTAGGGGAGCATTCTGTAATCGTGGAAGCAGTGCTGTGAGGCATTGTGGAGAGTACAGAAGAGCAAATGTAGGCATAAGTAACGATAAGGCGGGTGAGAAACCCGCCCACCGAAAGACTAAGGTTTCCTGATCAACGCTAATCGGATCAGGGTTAGTCGGGACCTAAGGCGACCCCGGATGGGCTAGTCGATGGAAAATCGGTTAATATTCCGATACTTTTTCATGTTGCGATGGGGTGACGCAGGGGTGACACTGCTGCGAGCGGACGGAAGTGCTCGTTGAAGGAAGTAGGCGTTGAGACTGGTAGGCAAATCCGCCGGTTGAGCTGAAATCCGAAAGTACCACGAGTCTGCGGACAAGTGGATAATGCAGGTAATCATACTGCCAAGAAAAACCTCTAAGCTTCAGACATGAAAAACCCGTACCGCAAACCGACACAGGTAGTCGAGGAGAGTATCCTCAGGTGCTCGAGTGAACCGTGGCTAAGGAACTCGGCAAATTAGTCCTGTAACTTCGGGAAAAGGGACGCCTCCTTCGTTGTGATTTATTATGACGGAGAGGCCGCAGAGAAATGGCCCAGGCGACTGTTTAGCAAAAACACATGGCTTTGCAAATTCGAAAGAAGACGTATAAGGCCTGACACCTGCCCGGTGCTGGAAGGTTAAGGGGGGGGGTTATCCTTCGGGAGAAGCTCTGAACTGAAGCCCCAGTAAACGGCGGCCGTAACTATAACGGTCCTAAGGTAGCGAAATTCCTTGTCGGGTAAGTTCCGACCTGCACGAATGGTGCAACGATCTGGGCACTGTCTCGGCCACGAGCTCGGTGAAATTGTAGTGCCGGTGAAGATGCCGGCTACCCGCAATGGGACGAAAAGACCCCGTGCACCTTCACTACAGCTTTACATTGACAATGGGTACAGGATGTGTAGGATAGGTGGGAGGCTATGAAGCGGGTGCGCCAGCATCTGTGGAGCCGTTGGTGAAATACCACCCTTCCTTTATCTGTTGCCTAATCCCGCAAGGGAGACAGTGTATGGTGGGTAGTTTGACTGGGGTGGTCGCCTCCAAAAGCGTAACGGAGGCTTCCAAAGGTACCCTCAGCACGGTTGGTAATCGTGCGTAGAGTGCAATGGCATAAGGGTGCTTGACTGCGAGACCTACAAGTCGACCAGGAACGAAAGTTGGGCATAGTGATCCGGTGGTTCTGAATGGAAGGGCCATCGCTCAAAGGATAAAAGGTACGCCGGGGATAACAGGCTGATCTCCCCCAAGAGCTCACATCGACGGGGAGGTTTGGCACCTCGATGTCGGCTCGTCACATCCTGGGGCTGGAGAAGGTCCCAAGGGTTGGGCTGTTCGCCCATTAAAGTGGCACGCGAGCTGGGTTCAGAACGTCGCGAGACAGTTCGGTCTCTATCTATTGCGGGCGTTAGATACTTGAGAGGGGCTGACCTTAGTACGAGAGGACCGGGTCGGACGAACCGCTAGTGTACCTGTTGTGGCGCCAGCTGCATCGCAGGGTAGCTATGTTCGGAAGAGATAAGCGCTGAAAGCATCTAAGCGCGAAACTCGCCTCAAGATGAGGTATCTTTATAAGGGTCGTGAGAGATGATCACGTCGATAGGCTGTAAGTGTAATGTCAGAAATGGCTTGAGCTGAGCAGTACTAATTACCCGTAGCTTTCTATTCTGTAAGAAGTTTTCTTTGTAAACGTTTCCACGTTACTTCCCTTTTACATATGTCGATTGAGATTTGAGACAATCAGATTTTAGATGACAGACGGCAGGCAAACATAAATTGCATTCCTCTCTGAAATCTAAAATCTCAAAGTCTGACATCTCTTAAAAATATTATGGTGGTTATTGCATGGGTGAACACCTCTTCCCATTCCGAACAGAGAAGTTAAGCCCCATAGCGCCGATGGTACTGCGGTAAAACGTGGAAGAGTAGGTCACCGCCAGCCTTAAGAAACCCGGTCCAGTAATGGATCGGGTTTTCTTTTTTGGCCCAAATCAACACTACCTAACTTAGAGTAACACCAGAAATTCCCGCCTCCCCCAAAATTGGGATTATTGTTACCCGAAACCCCGACTTTTTCCTCTCAAAAACATTTTTATTACCCAATAGTTGTATATTTGTCCGTTATTTAGAATCAGTCTAAATAAATAGATACATGAGTGAAGACACAAAAATCCTGGAAGAAGTTGCCCGACAGGAGTATAAGTACGGTTTTGTAACCGAAATTGAATCCGACATCGCAAAAGTCGGACTCACTGAGGAAACCGTACGTTTTATTTCCCAAAAGAAAAATGAGCCCGAATGGATGCTCAACTGGCGCCTGCGCGCCTTTCGCCATTGGGAAAAACTGGCCGAACCCAAATGGCCCAATGTACATTATCCCGAAATCGACTTCCAGTCCATCAGCTATTACGCAGCGCCCAAAAAGAAGAAGCAACTCAATTCCATGGACGAAGTGGATCCAGAATTGCGCAAAACCTTTGACAAACTGGGGATCAGCCTCGAAGAGCAAAAAGTATTGGCCGGGGTGGCGGTAGACGTCGTTTTCGACTCTGTTTCCGTGGTGACTACCTTCAAGGAAAAGCTGAAGGAACTGGGCGTTATCTTTTGCCCTATTTCCGAGGCTGTCATCAACCATCCCGAACTCGTAAAAAAATACCTGGGCTCAGTGGTTCCCTACACGGACAATTACTACGCGAGCCTCAATTCCGCGGTGTTTTCAGATGGCAGCTTTGTGTACATTCCCAAAGGAGTGCGTTGCCCTATGGAACTCAGCACCTATTTCCGCATCAACGAAGCCAAAACTGGCCAGTTTGAGCGGACCCTCATCATTGCCGATGAAAGCAGCTACGTCAGCTACCTCGAAGGTTGTACCGCCCCCATGCGCGACGAAAACCAGTTGCACGCGGCTGTGGTTGAACTGGTTACCCTGGACGATGCCGAAATCAAATATTCAACCGTCCAGAACTGGTATCCAGGCGATGACCAGGGCAAGGGAGGTATCTACAACTTCGTAACCAAACGGGGAGAGTGTCGGGGTAAAAACTCCAAAATTTCCTGGACCCAGGTCGAGACGGGCTCTGCCATCACCTGGAAATACCCAAGTTGCGTGCTCAAAGGCGATAATTCCGTAGGGGAATTTTACTCCGTGGCCCTGACCAACAACTTCCAGCAGGCGGATACGGGCACCAAAATGATTCACGCCGGGAAAAACACCAAATCGACTATCATATCCAAGGGAATATCAGCTGGAAAAAGCCAGAATTCTTACCGCGGGCTGGTCAAGATCATGAAAGGCGCAGAAAATGCCCGCAACTTCTCCCAGTGTGACTCCCTTTTGCTTGGCGACAAGTGCGGAGCCCATACTTTCCCGTACATCGAGGTAAAAAATCCTTCGGGACAGGTCGAACACGAAGCCACCACCTCCAAAATCGGGGAGGACCAGCTTTTCTACTGCAACCAAAGGGGAATTGATACAGAAACAGCCATTGGACTAATTGTAAACGGATTTTCCCGCGAAGTACTGAACAAATTGCCCATGGAATTTGCCGTGGAAGCCCAGAAATTGCTGGCCATATCCCTGGAAGGAAGCGTCGGGTAACCAGTTTACTGTTAACGGTTTACAGTTTCGAAACCACAACTAACAACTAACAACTAAAAACCACCAACTAACAACCACCACCACGAAAAATATGCTAAAAATAAAAGATCTTAAAGTAAGCGTTGAAGAAAAGGAAATTCTCAAGGGAATTAACCTCGAAATCAAACCCGGGGAAGTGCATGCCATCATGGGCCCCAATGGCTCAGGCAAAAGCACCCTGGCCTCTGTGCTGGCCGGAAAGGAAGAGTTCGAAGTAACCAGCGGCTCCGTGGAGTACCTGGGCAAGGATTTGCTTGAACTCGAAGCCGACGAGCGGGCCCGCGAAGGAATTTTCCTGGCTTTTCAATATCCGGTTGAAATTCCCGGCATCACCACCATCAACTTCCTCAAGCATGCAGTGAATGCCAAACGGGAACACGAGGGTCTGGAAGATATCAAGGCTGGTGATTTCCTGAAGATGGTAAAAGAAAAGTCTGCTCTGGTGGAAATTGATTCAGAACTGACCAAACGCTCTATCAACGAAGGATTTTCCGGGGGCGAGAAAAAACGCAATGAGATCTTTCAGATGGCCATGCTGGAACCCAATCTGGCTATTCTCGACGAAACGGATTCCGGGCTCGACATTGACGCACTACGTATTGTGGCCAACGGAGTAAACAAATTACGCGATGGGAAGCGGGCCTTCATCGTGGTGACCCATTACCAGCGGCTGCTGGATTATATTGTGCCCGATGTGGTGCATGTACTGTGGAATGGCCGCATCGTCAAGACGGGCGGCAAAGAACTTGCCCTCGAACTCGAGGAAAAAGGTTACGATTGGATTAAAAAAGAAACCGCACCCGCGGTCTGAAAAAAAGAAAAAAATGAGTCAGACAACCACTGACAGGTCGAAAATAAAAGAGGAATGGGTTTCCCATTTTGAAATGCTGGAAGGAAGTCTCGGGCAGAATGCCTGGTCACCCCTCAGAAAGGAGGCCATGGCGGAATTTGCCAAAATCGGATTTCCCACCACCCGGCACGAAGAATGGAAATACACCTCCGTTGCGCCCCTTTTGCAGAGTGAATTTGCCCAGGCATTTTTCCCCCAGTCCCATGGATTGACCCGTGCCGACCTGAATCCTTACCTTATCCCGGGCCTGGAAGCCAACCTTTTGGTATTTGTCAATGGTTTTTTCCAGCCCGCATTATCTGAGATTAAAGAGAAAGGCAACGTAATTCAGGCAGGAGGATTGAAAAAGGCCCTCGAAAATGGAGAGCCCAGTCTGAATCGTCATTTCGGAAAATACGCTCCCATCAAAGATCAGGCCTTTGCCGCCCTGAATACGGCCTTCAGTCAGGACGGGGCATTTTTGCAGATCGCCAAAGGAAAGGTCCTGGAGTATCCCGTACACATCCTGCACCTGACGGATGCCCGCCATGGAAACCTCGTTTACAATACCCGCAACCTGATCCTGGCCCACGAAGGCTCTGAGGCTAAAATCATTTCCACCCATTACACCCTGGGATCACACGAAGGTTTTTCCAATGTGGTGACTGAGGTGGTGGCCGAAAATCAGGCCAATCTGGATATTTACTTCATTCAACGCGACAAATCTCAATCCTTTCTCATAGATCAGACCCAGATCGTGCAGGGAAAAGGTTCCCTAGTGAATACCGTGACCGTGACCCTGGAGGGCCAGTTTGTGCGCAATAACCTGAATTTTCTTTTCCAGGAGGCCCATACTGAATGCCACCTTTACGGATTATACTTCCTGAGCGGAAACCAGCACGTGGACAACCATACCCTGGTGGACCATGCAGTACCCCATTGCGAAAGCAACGAATTATACAAAGGGGTGCTTGATGGGAACTCAACGGGCGTATTCAATGGCAAGGTGATGGTGCGTCAGGATGCCCAGAAAACCAATGCCTTTCAGTCCAATAAAAACATTCTCCTTTCCAATAACGCCACCATCAACACCAAACCTCAACTGGAAATCTGGGCTGATGACGTGAAATGCAGCCACGGCGCCACCACGGGCAAACTGGATCAGGATGCGATGTTTTACCTCATGGCCCGCGGAATCCCTGAAGCGTCGGCCCAGGCCCTGCTCACGCAGGCATTCGCCAGCGACGTACTCTCGAAAATTCGCATAGAACCCCTGCGTGAATTTCTGGAGGGAGAAATCGAAACAAAAATGAAAAACCGTTCCTGACCATGGCCGTTGAAACTGACATCATGAAAAAAGTGCCGGCTTTGGATTTGGAGGCGATCAGGAAGGATTTTCCCATCCTCTCCCAAACCGTTCACGGACGACCTTTGGTCTATTTTGACAATGCCGCCACGGGGCAAAAGCCCCTGCAGGTGATCGAAACGGTGGACCGTTATTACCGGGAAACAAACAGCAATGTCCATCGTGGAATTCACTTTTTCAGCGACAAAGCCACCCGGGCGTATGAAGAAACCCGTCAAAAGGTTAAATCCTTCCTCAACGCCACCCACGAACATGAAATCATATTCACGAAAGGCACCACAGATTCCATCAACCTGGTGGCAGCCAGCTTTGGCCGTAAATTCCTGAAAGCAGGAGACGAAATCCTCATTTCAGGGATGGAGCACCACTCCAATATCGTGCCCTGGCAGTTGGCCTGCGAAGCAGCTGGCGCTCACCTGAAGGTGATTCCTGTGCTCGATAATGGTGCACTGGACCTGGCAAAGTTCACAGAACTCCTCAGCGGGCGGGTGAAAATTGTTTCCATCGTTCACACTTCAAATACCTTGGGGACGGTCAATCCCGTGAAGGAAATAATTGCCCAGGCTCATGAAAAAGGCATTCCAGTGATGCTGGATGCTGCCCAGGCCCTGCCTCACCAGGCCCTTGACGTCACCCAACTCGATTGCGACTTCCTGGCTTTCTCTGGCCACAAATTATTTGGCCCCACGGGCGTGGGCGTTCTTTACGGCAAGGAAAAATGGCTGAATGAAATGCCGCCCTACCAGGGAGGAGGCGACATGATCCGGGATGTTTCCTTTGAGAAAACGACCTATAACGAGCTTCCTTACAAGTTTGAGGCAGGTACGCCCAATATTGCAGGCGTGATCGGCCTTGGGGCCGCCATAGATTACCTGAATGGAATTGGCTATGAGGCCATTCAGGCTCATGAGGCTGCGTTATTGCAATATGCCACCAGTCAGATGGAGGCCATTGAGGGCCTGCGCATCATAGGCACTGCGCCGCACAAGGCGAGTGTGATCTCCTTTGTAGTGGATGGAGCCCATCCTTCGGACCTGGGCACCCTGCTGGATGTGAACGGCATTGCCATTCGCACCGGACACCATTGCACCCAGCCACTGATGGCTCGTTTTGGGGTAACCTCCACCGCGCGGGCTTCATTCGCCTTTTATAATACCCTGGGGGAAATTGACATATTTATCAAAGCGTTAAAAAATGCAATCAGCATGTGCTCCTGAAATGGCCGAAGAAATCCAACATAACCTGGAAAATGCCGAGGAACTCGATCCGGGCAAAGCAAATGAGCTCAAAGAGCACATCAAATCGGTTATTTCCACCATTTACGACCCTGAAATCCCGGTTGACATCTACCAGTTAGGATTGATATACGACATTCAGGTACTGCCTTTGGGTAAAGTCTGGATCCAGATGACCCTGACCTCACCCAACTGTCCGGCGGCAGCCAGCCTCCCCGCCGAGGTGGAAACCAAAGTGAGCAGCATCCCGGGAGTCGAGGATATAGAGCTGGACCTGACTTTCGATCCCCCCTGGAGCCAGGAAATGATGTCCGAAGAAGCCAAATTTGAACTGGGATTCATATAAGGCTGCAAGCCGCAGGCGATAACATTATCCACCAACCACCAACCAAAAACTAAGGACTAAGGACTAACGACTCAAATCTAAAAATCTAATATCTAACATCTAAAAATCTAACATCTCAAAAAATGAGCAGATACCCACTCGAACTCGTAATGCCGATGGCCCAGGAGCTGACCTCCAATGGCTTTCGCTCCCTGACTTCCCCCGAGGAAGTTGACACCCTGATGCACGACCAGAAGGGAACCGCTCTCGTGGTGGTCAATTCCGTATGCGGATGTGCGGCTGGCGCTGCCCGTCCTGGCGTATTGCTGGCCATGGAGCATGCCGTGAAAAAGCCCGACCAGGCTGTGACCGTATTTGCCGGGGTTGATGGCGATGCCACCCAGAAAATGCGTTCCTATTTCCTGCCTTATCCGCCTTCCTCGCCTTCCATTGCCCTCTTCAAAGACGGACAATTGGTGCACATGGTTGAGCGTCACCACATTGAAGGCCGCTCTGCGCAAATGATTGCCCAGAATCTGATTGCTGCTTTCGACGAGTACTGCTGAGGATGACGGGAATTGCGGTAAGCAAAATCCGCGATTACACAGGTCACAGAGAGCCGGTTTATACCCTCTGTTCGACCGGGGAAAACGAGAGTTTTTTTTCCGGTGGGGCAGAGGGTTTGCTCGTAAAATGGGACCGTAATTCGGGATCAGGAAATGGGGTGCTCAAGACCAACGCCCCGATTTATGCCCTGAAAATCATTCCCGAAAGGGATTTATTGCTGGTGGGATTGAGTGACGGGGGAATTCATTTTGTAGAACTTTCCACCCTGAAAATCCTGCGCAGTCCCAAAATTCATGAGGGAGCAGTCTTTGATTTTTTGCCTCTCACGGATTCTGATTTTCTGCTGGCCTCTTCCGGGGATGGCACCCTCTCTGTCTGGGATTTGGGGACCTTTCAATCCGAGAACAGGATTTCTGTTTCGGGCAAAAGTATCCGCACCCTGGCCATGAACGGAACGGGTAACCAGATTGTGGCCGGGGCCAGCGACAACCATATTTATCTTTTTGATTCTGAACTGAAACTCAGGAAGAAATGGCTTGCTCATGGCCTTTCCGTTTTCAGAACTGCTTTTTCCCCCGAAAATGGATTGCTGCTCAGTACGGGCCGCGATGCCCATATCAAAGCCTGGGATCCTTTTCAAAATTTTCTGGAAATCGAATCCATACCCGCTCACAACTATGCGGTCAATGACCTGGTTTTTGCCCCGGAAACCGGCCGTTTTGTGACCGGGAGCATGGACAAATCCATCAAAATCTGGGATGGTAACCAGCAGAAGCTACTTAAAGTGGTGGATTGGGCCCGCCACCAGGGCCACAAAAATGGAATCAATCGTCTGCTTTTTTTAGAAAACAGACTCCTGTCCTGCGGGGATGACCGCCTGATCATGGAGTGGGAAATTGAAGGCTGACCAATAAGCTTACTGGTCCAGTTGCCATTCAGAGATTTTAGCGAATAAGCCGCCCCGCAGACTTGGAATCACGGTAATGCGCTCCCCATTTTCCAAAACCGCAAATTGCTGAGGCTGAGGGCGCATTTCATGACTCTCCCGCTCAAAAAATTTTACCTGCCGCGAATTAATCAGGGTATTTTCATTCACCTGCACAAAAGATCCTCCTGTCAGCATGCGCCGGATTTGAGAAAATTTCAGTTGGGTTTTTTCTTTCCTTCCATCCTGAAAAATAACCCAGGATTTACCTTTTCCAGCCTGAATGAAACTGACTTCGTCCAGATCGATCAGTTGGATGTCTTTGCCACAGGGCAAAAACAATTTCTGAAGCACCACGCGGGCCCGTTCATTCCTGAATAAATCCTGGCTGCGCTTTCCGATCCTGCGCCGTCCGCCCGTGGTTCCACAGATCAGGGGATCAAGTTCCTCCTCAAAGTCGGGGAAGATGATTCTGCCCACCACCTGATAGCCCATACTGCTGTACAACCCGACATGTTTCTCATCGGCGTTAATAAAAATGACTTTGCAAAAATGATCCTTGCAGGTTTGTAAAAAGCTGAAAATCTTACTTTTACAGTCTGGAATTTCCAAAAAAACCACAAAAGGGTGGGTCTTTTTCAGAATTTTTTGCAGGCCAGCAACAGATTTGGGGATTGGAAAAGTGTGGACAGAAAAAAAATGGTTCTCCAAAATAGCATTCAATTCTTCTAAGGGAATGGATGGATTCCCGAGGGTAACTGCTCTCATAGTAGGTCTTTGTTAATCTGAAGTTGCTCGTTCCTGCCTTAATTTCTTTAAATTTTCCTGAACTGCCAAGCACTTTTCCAAATTGTTTTGAAAATCGAAGTATTTTTTTTCAGTTTAATCTGGATTTTGATCATTCAGTCCCTTGCAAATAAATAGTTACCTTTGTGGCTTAGCCCTGATCATGAAGAGGTTGCGTTGGATTTTCTGGATATCCTTTATATTGGCGAATCCCACGGGAATTTTTGCCCAGATCGCTCCCGATTGTGCTGACGCAACCGAACTTTCCGTCCGGAAAGTGTACGTCTCTCCTGCGGTGCCTCAGGGTGGAGGAGAAGTGGTGGAATTTCCGGGCAACCGGGCCAAAAGTCTGTACCATTTCCGGGAAGAGCACAATACGGCCTGGTACAAATTCCGCATTCCCAACGATGGCCTGCTGGCCCTGGATATCATCCCCGAACAAGTCCGCGACGATTACGACTTTATCCTTTACAGAATAGAACAGGGTGATCCATGCGAAAAAATCAGATCAGGAAGCCTGCTTCCCGTCCGTTCCTGCATATCGAGGACCGATCCTCAACTGGCCGGCCGTACCGGCCTGTCAGATGACGCAGGGGCCGATTTCATCCATTCTGGTCCCGGCGCCTCCTATTCCAGGTCACTGGAAGTGAAGGAAGGCGAATGGTACCTGCTGGTACTCGACAATGTGTATCCTGAAGGCGGTCGCCACCAGATCAGATTCAGGCTGGCGCAGCCAGCCCTGCTTACCGGCCGGGTACAACCCGATTCCGCCGGGAAAATCCCGGCGGCCGTGGTAGCCCTCACCGACCCTGCATCAGGGGAGGTGATTTTCCAAACGCCAGCAGATCTCCAAACCGGGGAATACACCCTGCCCCTGAATCTGGACCCGCAGCGGGCCTACGAAGTGGCCATTACCGCGCCCCACCATTTCTTCAAAAAGTACCCCGTTGATCAGGAAGCCTTGCGGGAAAAAGGAAATATGCGGATTGAAACCAGCCTGGACGTACTGGAAGTGGGGCGAAATTATATCCTGGATGACCTGAAATTCAATCCCAATAAATCCGTGCTGCGGGCAGGCTCCATATCTTCTGTGCGGCAACTCCTGATCCTCATGCAGGATCATCCCGGCCTGCACATCGAGATTGAGGGCCATACCAATTGTGCTGGCAACAACTACGGACCCAACGACAAAGACCAACCCCTTTCTGAGGCCCGCGCCAAAAAGATATTCTCCCTCCTCACCGCCAAAGGCATCGATCCTGACCGCATGACCACCATTGGTTATGGCTGCAGCCGCATGCTCATTCCCAACGCCCGCGAACTCAGCCAGCAAATGATCAACATGCGGGTGGAGATCAAAATTACTGCCATGTAACTCCCGAAAACAAAAAACCTCCCGGGACTGTCCCGGGAGGTTTTTCATATCAGGCGAATTTTTCGCGCGGTTTAGCTATTCACCTGGCCAAAACCACCATTTTGGTGACTGCCTGGCCATTATCAGTACTGATGCGGATGAAGTAAACGCCGCCCTGGGCAGGAGCGCCTGCATTATTCTGACCATTCCAGGAGAGGGTGTGCATACCCGAACCCATCATGCCATCTGAGATCAAAGCCACTTGCTGGCCAATCGGGTTCAGAACTTCCATTTTTACCTTGCCTGCTTTTTCCAGATTGAACTGAACCGTGGTGTGCTCATTGAAAGGGTTAGGATAAACCGTAACGCCATTCACTGCGGAAATTTCCTCTTCCATACCCACAGCCACTTCGCTCAGTTTCACTTCCTCAGAGTTGAGAATGGGACGCTGATTTTGCAGACCGCCGTTGAAAAGGCTCACCATACCCACCAGGTGGATACGGCTTACATCCCAATCTGAATTGAGAGTCACGGTGTAGTCGCGGGTCTGTTCGTCGCCAGCGACCACTGCATTGGGAATGGTCAGGTGATTTCCCCAGGCGCCGTCCACTGCCAGACGGAGCACATGGCGATGCACATAGCCGTGAATGGGATTGCCCAGCCCTTGAAGGGGTGAACCCGCCGTGGTGTTATAATAATTAACCTGATCATAGAGGCTGCCAGTGCCGGTCACGCTGTCTTCCACGATGAAAAGGTTGATCCTGTGCTTGCCAGAGTGGCCAGCCGACCAGGTGGCACGCAGGGTCAGAGTGAGCTCATGGGTGGATTCGTTCAAAGCCACATTCTCAAAACTCACGGAAACAGGGGCCGTGTTGGTGAGGGCGCTCACACATTCAGATTCCCACAGGTTTCTTCCAATGGCTGCATCCTGACGGTTGATGGTGCCCGAAGGAAAGGAATTGGTGTAGAAATTGGCAATGTAATTGCCATCCGGGGTCACCATTCCGTCTCCGTTATGGATAGAAACGCCAATCACATTGGGGTGATTATCCAGAATGTCATTGAGGATCAGGGCTCCATCCGGGCAGAAACCGCACCAGGCGCCTGTATGCTCTTCGAGCAATACCTTGGTCACAGACTGGGCATTCAGGAGGAAAGATCCCTGAAGAAGAGCGAGGCAAAAAAGTAGAGTTATTCTCATCTCAGTAATTTTCGTTTGGGTAATCAGGAAACAGATCGGGTTAATTCATAAAATGCGGCGATTTTGCCGGGAATAAGTCCCTTAAAATCAGTTTCTAAAGTAGGAAATATCCCTCCAAATATCAAGTCCTGCCTGGGCCGAATCCCGCTTTTAGCGTCAGCCTGACAAATTCAGAGCTTCAGGGAAAGCGGCCCACCGCCCGGTCGGGATAGTCCGTGATCAGGCCATCCACCCCAAGCTGCACCAGGCGGTCCATGTCCTCCACCTCATTCACAGTCCAGGGAATGAGGCGCATGCCTTTCGCCTTGCACAATTCCACCAGATGCTCATCCACCAGATGAAAGTCGGGGCTGTAGATCTGCGGGGTAAAACCCAGCTCTTTCAGGTTGGATTCAGGTGAAACCTCATTTTCAATCAACAGTGCCAGCGCCATTTGAGGATATTGACGGTGCATTTCCTGCAAAATCCTCAAATCAAAAGATTGCACCGTGGTGCGCTGCTCAATCCCTTTCGCCAAAATTTCCGTCATCACCAAAGGCACAAATTCGGCCGGGGCGGGATGAAAAATCCCATCCGCGTATCCCTCAGTTTTGATCTCAATATTATACTGCAGGGGTAATTTTCGGCCAGTTTCTGCCCCATGTGCCTCCGCTTTTGCAATCACTTCGCTTAGCAAGGGCTTTACCTGCGGACTTTTTCCCTGCCCCTCAAAGCGGGGATGGACCCGGCTGCCGCAATCAAATTGCAAAACCTGCTCATAGGTCATCTGATACAGATTGAAATTCATGGCGCTGTCTGGCGAAATGTCGTTTCCCAGGCTGTCGCGGCATATTTCCCACGACATCCACGGCTCATGCGAAACCACCACCTTGTGGTCGCCCGTCACGCACACATCCATTTCCAGGGTGTTGACTCCCAGGTCCATGGCTTTCAGAAAAGCCACCACTGTATTTTCAGGCAACAGCCCCCGGCACCCGCGGTGCCCCTGTATTTCAATGGATTTGGGAGAATTACATCCTTGCATAAACGCGAGATTGACCAGTACCAGCCCCAAAAGAAATCCCCCCGGACAGCCTTTGGGAAATAAACTGAACGGAGAGAAAAGGGTATTTTTCATGAAATTATTCTTTGATCAGGCGCAGGGTCTGTTTGCCGGCCCGCAGGAAATAAACCCCCGGTTTCAACCCGGAAAGTGAGATTTCCTCAGTGGCAGTCGCCCCGTTCACAGGAGCAATTTCGGCTTCCCACAGCACTTTTCCAATTACATCCTGAAGAGTTAACTTTCCGGCCCATTCCAGATCGCTGAAGGTCACGCTCACCGTCTCCCGCGCAGGATTGGGATAGATTTTTGCAATGATATCACCCGCCAAAGTGACGGTTTCCACATTGGAAATGACCTCATTCCCGTCAAATGCTACCATACGGATGCGGTATTCGTACTGCCCGGGCACCACGCTTGCATCCTCCCACTGGTAGGTAAATTCACCTGCCTTTGGAGCCAGGCTGCCAAGGGTTTGCCATCCGTTTTCATCCAGGCGCTGCACCTCAAATGCCGTGGCAAATTCGGGATTCATCAATGTCCAGTCCAGGCTTACCTTGCCGTCCAGGGGAGTAGCGTTCAGGTGAATGTCGTTATAGTGCAGAATAGGCGTACAATCCACGATTGCATCCCCCGGATTATTCATAAATTCAAAAGCCACATTGCCATTCACATTGCTCCAGTTGGTAAAGCAAATCACAAACCGCTGACCTGCGGTCACGGTAAGAGGCGGCTCGTAATTACAGGCCGAGGAAGTGGCAGGAATATTGGCAGGCGAAAGCATGCCCGTGCCACCCAGGGAGGAACAATTCCAGTTGCAACCCGAGGGAGCAAGGGTATTGGCAGGAATGGCCGAACAGCTTGAATTGGTCAGCTCGTACATCATCCAGTCCGTAAAACCCGTCTGCGGATAGAGCGATCCCCCAAACACAAACTCCAGCAATCCGCTGGTTTGGATCTGAAAAATCAGCCAGGTACTGTTGATCTCCTCGTCCAGCAGGCAGCCGCTGTTGGAGCTGAAGGGGTTGGGATCGGGATTGCCGTAAGAGCCACTGAGGGGAATTTCATTGAAAGATCCAATCCCGTTGGCCGTGATCGGAAAGGAGGTCGTAGCCGAGCAAACCTGAATGGCGCTGTCGCAGTCTGCCGTGGTAGCCGTCGGTCCCGACCCGCAGGGTACGCAGGAGAGGCTGGCCTCCCAACCCGAATAATTGAAGATACCGTCCGAGAAGAACTGAAAAGTAAGGCAGCCGCTCGACGAAACGATGGTAGGCGGCAGCGAATAGCCCGTGTACGACCCCAGAGAAGTCGAAAAGGTGCTGGGACCGTCGTAGATATTGATGAAGTCAAAACCGCTTTCCAGTTCAAAGGAATTCCAGTTTATCTGCAGGCAGTTGGACGAAGCACAGATGGTGTGCACCAGATTGGAGTTGGGGGCATAATTGCCGGCCGTTCCCCCGCTGTCGTAAAAATTGCCGCTGCAGGTCGAATCCGTGCAGTTATTGGTCATATTGGGCAGACAGTTGCCGCCTCCTCCGCCGCCCGTGCAGGGCACGCAGGAGATGGTAGCCGCCCATCCCGGGGCGCTCACGATAAAATCCGACGAAAACTCAATGGTAAGGCAGCCGTTGGTGGCTGTCACCGTGCCGGGCGAAGAAGTGCCCGTGTACACCCCGATCAGGCTGGAAGAGGTGCTCGGGCCGTCGTAGATGTACATATAATCGTACCCGCTTTCGATGTTAAAAGAGGTGAAATTCAATTGAATACAACTTCCGGCCAGGGGACAGATCGTGTACACATAATACTCGTTATTGGCGTAGTTGCTCAGTGAACCGCCACTGTCATAGAACGTACCGCCACAGGTGGTGGCCGATCCGTTGGTCATGAAAAAGGATTGTCCCTGCACCCTGGGTGAAAGACAAAATCCCAAAACGATCAGCAGGAGTGAGGTAAAAATCTTCATGGCTGCCTCCTATTTGATCAGTTCGTATTGGGCTCTCACCTCCGACCAGGGCCTGAGCACGATGTGGTGGCCGGGCGCAGTCAGTTTAACCCGGTTTTCGCGGGTGGCCTGGCGGTAGGAATCATACTCCATGATGTCCACCTGAGACTTGTCAATTTCAGGGCAATCATTGCAATTGGCCTCGGGCTCGACATACCACGATTCCTGAAAGTAATAATTCAGTTTTCTGATTTTGGCCGGCTGACGGGCCATCATCTCACTCACCTGTTCGGGCGAATAGTGGTTGTAAATGCGTGAATCCGGGACAATTCCGGGATCAGCCTGGGCGAATCCGGTCGAAAACAGCCCCAAAAAACATATCAGCGACAGCAGAAGGTGATCTGGTCTCATGGTGGTGGCAATTTGGTAAAAATAAAAATGCTCCTGGCTTGTAAGTCAAGAGCAATCAGTTGTTTGGATTCTAAAGTTAACAAATTAAATCAAAATCCAGCCAGAAATGATCATATTTTTGCTGAAAGCCAGTCATAATGTAGCGAATTGTAGAGGGGGTAGGGGAGTAACGAGGGATTAGTAGCGAGAAACGAGTTTTTCAGGTATTGGGTTTTAGGTTTGAGGTATTGGGTATTAGGCCCCCCTGTGCGCGGTGATTGCTAACCGCCCAAGTAAAAAACTCGCAGCCCGGTCCAATTGCCCAACCAAATGACCACTCCCAATTCCCAACCCGTAACTCAAAACTCAAAACTTACAACTCAGAACTAACAACTAACAACTTATAACTCAGAACTAACCCAAAACTTAACAAATCCTTAATCTCAAAAAGGCCTTTTTTTAAGCCTGCATTCCAGGGATTCCTTACTTTTGCGGCAATTCAACCAAATAATAGTTCAATGCGAAAATTATTACTTCTAACCTTCAGCCTGCTTGCCTTCTCGGGAGCCTTTGCCCAGTGTTCTGACCTGTTTTTCTCAGAATATCTGGAAGGAAGTTCCAATAACAAAGCTGTGGAGGTGTACAACCCCACCAATCAGACCATCGACCTGACCAATTACGTACTGTACCGTTACAATAATGGTTCTCCCACCCCCACGGACTCCCTCTTTCCCCAGGGAACCCTGGCCGCCAAGGACGTATTCGTCATTGGTAACCCCAGTGCGGTGGCTGCCATTCTCAACGTGTCCGACACCACTCACACCTACACATTTTTCAACGGTGACGACGCGCTCAGCATCCATAACCGCATTACGGGCGACACCCTCGATATCATTGGCATCATCGGCAACGACCCGGGCACCAACTGGACTGTAGGCACGGGCGCCACCAGCGAATTTACCCTGATCCGCAAAATCGGCATCCAGCAGGGACAACTCGACTGGTCCATCTCTGTGACTGAATGGGATGTGTATCCCCAAAACATGCTGGACTCCCTCGGTATGCACTCCATGACCCCCTGTCCGGTGCTGCCCAACTGCTCCACCGACCTGTTTTTTTCCGAGTACCTGGAAGGTTCCTCCAATAACAAGGCCCTCGAGATTTACAATCCCACCAACAACACGGTTGACCTGAACGATTACGTGATTTTCCGTTTCAATAATGGATCACCCACAGCCAGCGACAGCCTCTTCCCCCAGGGAATGCTCGATCCCGACAGCGTGTTTGTGATTGGCAACCCCAGCGCCGTGGCGGGTATTCTCAGCGAATCTGATACCCTGCATACTGCCACCTTCTTCAATGGCGACGATGCCATGGTACTGATCAACCGGGTTACCACCGACACCCTCGACATCATCGGCATAGTGGGCGTGGATCCGGGCACCAACTGGCCCGTGGGCACAGGTGCCACCAGCGAATACACCCTCATTCGCAAACCCACCATCCACCAGGGACAGACCGACTGGTCCGTTTCCGTGACTGAGTGGGACGTTTATCCCCAGAATACCATTGATTCACTGGGTTCACACCACATGATCCCCTGTTCGAATATTCTGATCCCCACCTTTTACTTCAATAATTCGGCCATCAACGTGGACGAAGCCGCAGGCACAGCCACTGTGGTGGTCAATCTGATCGATTCCGATACCAATACCACCGACACGATCGAGATCGTGTTGTCAGGAGGCAGCGCCACCAATGGCTCGGATTATACCTTTTCTTCTCCCGTACAAATGATTTTCCCCATGGGTACGGCCAATGCCTCCCTCTCCATCAATATTCCCATTACCGACGATATGCTGGTGGAAGGCGTGGAAACCATCATCCTCGATCTGCAAAATCCTTCTGGAAATGCCGTGATTGCGGGTGGATCCATGACCATCAACATCATCGACAACGATTTCTATACCTATCCCATCGGCACCATCAGCAGCGTGGATACAAGCGGGGTGGTGGATTCTTCAGGGGTGAAATGCCGCATCCGGGGCGTGGTTTACGGCTATAACCTGTCCACCACGGGTTACCAGTTTACCCTGATCGATCCCACGGGTGGCATCCAGATCTTTGGCTCCTTCGCAGTATCCAGCTATGTGGTGGCCGAGGGCGACTCACTGGCCGTGATCGGCACCGTGGGACAATTCAACGGACTGGCTCAGTTTGCCCCCGATTCCATCGAGTTTGTTTCCTCTGGAAACACCCTCAAAACTCCTTCCGTTGTAACCCAACTGGACGAAAGCACCGAGTCTGATCTGGTGCAGCTGGAATGCTTCACCATTGTGAACCCTGCCTCCTGGACTGGCACTGGACCCGGCTTCAATGTGAATGTGACCAACGGCGTGGATACCCTGCTCATGCGTATCGACAACGATGTGGACCTCTACACCCTGCCCGTTCCGACCGGCTACCTGGTCATCACCGGCATTGGCGGACAGTTCGATCCATCTTCGCCCTACCTTTCAGGTTACCAGATTCTGCCCCGTTACAGTGCCGACATTGTGAGCATGCCCGCAGTTTCTGCTTCCTTTACCCAGTCCACTTCCAATGGATTTGATTACCAGTTCACGGATGGCTCCACTGGCGCCACCGCCTGGGAATGGGACTTTGGCGACGGATCCACCTCCGTAACCCAGAATCCTTTGCACCAGTACACCAACTTTGGCACCTATACCGTGACCCTGATCGCTTCCAATACCTGCTCCAGCGATACTGCCACCTTTACCGTGGACATCATCGACGCCCTGGATGAAAGCGCATTTGCCACCAGCATCATTGCTTTCCCCAACCCGGCTTCTCAGCAGGTAAAGGTGAAACTGAGTGCCAAACTGGCTGGTTCGGGCCAACTGATCCTTCATGATCTGAGCGGAAAAGTCATCCGCACCCGTGAGATTCGCCTGCAAATGGGCGAGCAGGTGCTTGACTTTGGTCTCCAGGGCATTTCTGCAGGTTGTTACCTGCTGGAAATCTCGGTTGAAGGCCAAAGTTACACCACCCGGATTGGGGTAGTAGATTAAGACAGATCCAATGGCTTGCGGTCCACAGTTGACGATCAATCGTCGGCTGTGGACCGTTGGCTTTTTAGTTGGGAAGTAACCTGTAAGAGGTGTTTATTGCTCAAAAAACCGACCTTTTCCGCAAAGAATTTTCCTTTTGCGGGATGCCCTTTTTAGCTGTATATTTATTCTAATAGCCAAACACCATTATGTCACGCAATCAAGTCCTTAAAACACCTTCCAAATTCCTTTTTTCGGCACTTTTTCTTCTGGCCCTGCTGCTGAGTGGCTGTCCGGTCGGATCCGATTTTTCCCTGGGCGAGCCCGGCACGGAAGCCATCGACAAGGGACTCATCGGGACCTGGTTCAACGACAACCCTGATGCCGAGGTAAATAAGGTAGCCATAGCCCGCAAAGACGAAAACAGCTACCAGGTCGAAATCCGGGAGAAAGGTTCATTGTACTCGTTGGAAGTGATGGAATTCGTGGGCTATGTCACGGCGTTGGATGGAAAGTCATTCGTGTATTTCCTGGACCAGATCGAAGGCAAATATTACCTGTACGAATACAGCTTTTCAAAGGATAGCGGCATGCTGACCACCCATGATGTGGGTCTGCTTGACAAAGGCGTGGACGGGGTCACAGATACGAAAACCTACCGCGAGGAAGTAAGCAGTTCACTCCGGAAAGATAACTGCCTCACCTCCGAGATCGTTTGGCAGAAGGAGTAGTTCGTAAACCTATGACCCTCTGATTGCCTGTTTTCCCTGTTGGGCAGCCCGAAAGGCGATTTTTAACAGGGATTCCCGGACATTATCCTGCTGAATAACCCGACCTGATTTCCATCAGGGGAAGCGGTAATAAAAATCCTTGCCCCAATTCTTCACTTTCACCCCTGGATAACCCTTGAGGGTCTCAGCCAGCTTTTTGAAACAGCCCTCGTCTCCGTAAAAATCAGACTCATAATGCTCGCCATCTTTGAAGTCATAAATTCCCTTCACCTCAATCTTTTCAATCTTCACCAACTCCCAATCCGTCACATCCACAAGATAAAGACTGCCTTTTTCATGGCCATCCAGGTAGTAATCCACGGGTTGGTTGGTCCATGGGTCGTGGCCCGACCCGGTCTTGACCGGCTGTTCCATTTCCTCACGGCGGTAAACCGCCAGAAATCCCACTTCACGGACCATATCCGTGAAGAATTTGAAATCTTCAGCATTTACTTCGCCCAGTTGGCGCATACTATTTCCCAGCGTGTATTGGTCATACTGAAAATGAAATTTCTTTTCAGGAATGGTCTGGTTGACCAGTTTGGGAAAATTTTCAGAAGCAGCATTCACATACAAAACCTGAACCGTATCGCTGCCGGCCAAAGTGCGGGAAACGGGGGCAACTTCTGCAGCCTGAGCCAAAGTCCGGGAGTATGCCTTTCCCAACCCTTTTACACTTTCCACCCTTGCATCCGTGTCAGTGGGAAACAGGTCAATCGTAGCCTCATTGCTGATGGTAGCATAGCAAAGAGATTTATAGTCCAAATATTCAATATCAAGGTGGATGATTTCCTGTCCTTTATAAAAATAGAGGTGGTAATGGCCCAGGTGCCCATCGTCAAAAAGCTCTTCCATGGCCTCCGTATCAAAATGCTTATCCAGATCCATATAGGAGGTGTACATGTTTTTGGGGCCCAGATCGCTGGCATCAGCATACCCCTGAGCCTTGAAAAAATCCTGGTAATGCCTGACGATGGCCATGTAGTCGTCAAAACCGGAAACACTGTAATGTGAGAAACTGGCACGATCCGTGTCAATCGGCAGTTTGTCCGTGGCTTCCTTATGAGAACAATTGCAAAAGAAATGGTCCTCCATCAGGGGAACGGCCTTCGCCAGCTCGTAATTGCAAGCATCCAGATTATAGGGAGGGCAGGGTTCGTAACCACAACCAGCCAGGAAGGCCGTTGCCATCAACATGCCCGTAACGTAATGTAAAAATCTCTTTTTCATGGTTTAAAATATTCTGATTCTCCCAAAAAGGCCCCGAAATTAAGGATAATACCCCGAAAACCAACCGTTTAAGTCTGAAAATGCAATTATTCCCAGGGTATGGCAGGAGATTACTTCTTTTCAGGAGCCGTTTCGGGCCAGAATTATTACCCATCCCCCCTCGAACCCCATTCTCCAGTCTGTAGCCTGTATTCATCGAAAAGCACCTGCCAGCCCCCATCCTTTTGCATGAATTTTACGTTAAAGAAGGGCGAAAACGAAGAAAATAAGCAATTATTGCCCAATTTTTGTTCCGTTGACCCCAACCCAAAATAACAGGGCTGTAAGTTTTTTCGTTTAACAAAAGTTTTTACATTTGCCTCGGAATGAGCAAGCGTCTTGGACATATTCTACTGGTCATGTTCCTTACCTTCGCGGTGACAGACTACCTGTGGATATACCTCTTCCAGCAAAATCAGACTCTGGCCGAACTTGAAACGGAGGGGGAAGCCGCTTTCGAAGGCGAATTCCGGGATGCCAGAAGCCACAGTGATAACATCCACATTGCAGATATTGGTCCGCTCCTGAAAGCGGACCCTTTTTTTATACCCAATATCACCAACGGATTTGTCAGATGTGGCAATTCCTTCCGCCTCTTAATCAGACGCAACAGCCCCAAACTGTTTGTATTGTTCTGCAGGTTTCGCTTCCACAGCGCAAATTAATCTGATCCCAAATCCCCCCGAAGGCGTATCTTTGCGGGGAATTTTCATGCCCGGTAGTCAGCCTGAAAAGGAATACGGGCGTCATGGCAGGGAGTCCTGCCCAACCAAAACTCATTACAATTTTTATTAAACCTATAATCATGAACAGATTATACATTTTCATGACCCTGTGCGCAATATTAGCCCTTGCCAGCTGTAAGTCACACGAAGAGCATCATGAAGCCGAAACCAAATACCTGGTAACCAGTCCCGTGAGGAAAGACACCTCCATCAACAAGGACTACGTCTGCCAGATCCATGCAATCCAGCACATCGAATTAAGAGCACAGGAAAGAGGTTACCTTCAGAACATTTACATCGACGAAGGTAAGTTTGTCAAAGAAGGCGATTTATTATTTCAGATCATGCCCCGCCTGTATGAAGCCGAACTTAAAAAGGCAGAGGCTGAAGTGAATTTTGCCCAGATCGAATACAATAACACCAAAAGGCTGGCCGACAGCAATGTGGTGGCACCAAACGAACTCGCCATGGCCGCAGCCAAGCTGCAAAAAGCAAATGCCGAACTGGCTCTGGCCAAAGTGCACCTCGATTTTACCCAGCTCAGGGCCCCTTTCAGTGGCATCATCGACCGCTTTCATGTGCGGTTGGGAAGCCTCATCGACGAGGGCGACCTGCTGACCGAACTTTCCGATAACAGCAAAATGTGGGTTTACTTCAACGTTCCCGAGGCGGAATACCTTGAATATGAATCCCATGCCAAAACCGAAGACCAGCGAAAGGTCTATCTCATCATGGCCAACAGTCAGAAATTTGACCAGGTGGGAATTGTGGAAACCATCGAAGCAGACTTTAATAACGAAACCGGAAACATCGCCTTCAGGGCTACCTTTCCCAATCCCAAAGGCCTGCTGAGGCACGGGGAAACCGGAAACATCGAAATGGTGATCCGCCTGAAAAATGCCTTGCTGATTCCCCAGAAAGCCATTTTCGACGTACTTGACAAGCGCTATGTATTCGTACTCGACGCTGAAAACAAACTCCGTTCAAGACAGATCACCGTGGGTTCAGAATTACCCCACCTCTCCGTGGTCACTTCCGGGCTTGAGGAAAGCGATAAAATCCTTCTTGAAGGCCTCCGTAAAGTGCGTGAAGGCCAGGAAATCGCCTATGAATTCCAGGACCCCAATGAGGTAATCAACCACCTGGAGCTGTATGCCGAGTAAAGAAGGAACCTAAAAAGCGAAAGTCATGTTTAGAAATATCATTAAAAGGCCGGTTTTCGCGATTGTGATTTCGATCGTAATCGTCTTCACCGGAACCCTGGCCATTAATACCCTTCCCATATCCCAGTTTCCGCAGATTGCTCCCACCACCGTAAGTATCTTCATCGCATATCCGGGTTCCAGTGCCGACGTACTGGTAAAATCAACCCTGATCATCCTGGAAAACTCCATCAACGGGGTACAGGACATGCGCTACATGGTGACGGACGCGACCAGCGCCGGGGAAGCAACCCTGAGTATCATCTTTGAGCCGGGGACTGACCCCAACCAGGCGGTAATCAGGGTCAAGACCAGGGTGGACCAGGTCATGCCCCTCCTGCCTGATCTGGTGCAAAGGGAGGGGGTAATCATCACGCCCATCCAGCCCAGTATGTTGATGTACGTGAACCTGTACAGCGAAGACAAGGAACTCGACGAGAAATTCCTTTACAACTACGCCACCGTACAGATGATCCCTGAAATCCAGCGGACCCCGGGTGTGGCCCGGGCCCAGATCCTGGGTAGCCGCAGGTACGCAATGAGGGTCTGGCTCAATCCCGACCGCATGCGGGCCTACAGCGTGTCGATCGAGGAAGTCATGGATGCCATGAAAGAGCAAAGTATCATCGGGCGACCGGGGCGTATCGGGCAGAGCTCGGGGATCGCGGCTCAGTCGCTGGAATACGTACTGACCTATAAGGGAAGGTATAACAAAGCAGAAGAATACGAGAATATCATCATTCGGGCCAACCCCGAAGGGGAGGCCATCCGGCTCGGGGATATAGCCCGGTGCGAACTGGGCAGTGAATTCTTCGACATCTACTCCAACCTCGACGGTAACCCCTCGGCGGCTATCGTGCTCAAGCAAAACTATGGTAGTAACGCCAGTAAGGTAATTGAAGACGTAAAAGCCAAGCTGGAAGAAATGAAAGAGTCCTTCCCGCCGGGATTGGATTACCGAATCAGCTACGACGTATCCCAGTTTCTGGATGCCTCCATTGAGCAGGTGCTCCATACCCTGAGAGATGCCTTTATCCTGGTGGCCCTGGTGGTCTTTGTCTTCCTGGGCGACTGGAGGTCCACCCTCATCCCGATTCTGGCCGTGCCGGTGTCGCTGATCGGTGCCTTCTTCGTCATCTCCCTGTTTGGCCTTTCCATCAACCTCGTGACCCTTTTCGCCCTCGTACTTGCGATCGGGATTGTGGTCGACGACGCCATCGTGGTGGTGGAAGCCGTGCACGCCAAAATGGAGGAACTGCACGTATCTCCTTACCAGGCTGTAAAACTGGTAATGAGTGAGATCGGCCCTGCCATCATCGCCATTACCCTGGTAATGGTTTCGGTATTCCTCCCCATCTCCTTCATGTCGGGGCCTGTGGGTACCTTCTACCGGCAGTTTTCCATTACCATGGCCAGTTCCATCATGATTTCGGCCCTGATCGCCCTTACCCTGACCCCGGTGCTCTGTGCGATTCTGCTGAAAAACACCCATGGACAACCCCGCAAAAAGCACATCCTGAACCGGGCTCTCGATGCCTTCAACCGAAACTTCGAGAAGGGGACCAATCGCTATACCGGTCTGCTCAAACTTATCACCAACCGACGCCTGGTCACTTTTGGGCTGCTGGGGATATTCTGCGTTGCGCTGTTTTTTGAAAGTGGAAGGGTTCCTGCCGGCTTTATCCCAAGTGAAGACCAGGGCACCATCTACGCCATCATCCAGACCCCTCCGGGTGCCACCCTGGAACGGACCAACCAGGTCTCTCAGCACCTCCAGAAAATCTGTGAAGAGATCGAGGGAGTGGAATCTGTATCCTCACTGGCCGGTTACGAGATCATGACCGAGGGCCGCGGTTCAAACGCAGGTACCTGTCTGATCAACCTCAAGCCCTGGGCTGAAAGGGAACAATCCGTAACTGAGATCATGGAGGAACTGGAAGAGAAATCCAAGAACCTGGGCGCGATCGTGGAGTTTTTCGAACCACCGGCCGTACCTGGTTTTGGTTCCTCGGGTGGTTTCTCCCTGCGTCTGCTGGATAAGACCACTGATACCGACTACCACGAATTTGACCGCATCAACAAGCAGTTCATGGACGACCTGCGC
This sequence comes from Bacteroidia bacterium, assembly GCA_020635905.1. GTDB lineage: Bacteria > Bacteroidota > Bacteroidia > J057 > JADKCL01 > JACJYV01. Next base: position 698,360 of record JACJYV010000001.1, on the reverse strand, counting down.
AACCGCAAGGAACTGACCGGTCTGTTTACCTTCTTTGCGGCCAACTACCCTCAGTACGAATTGGAATTCGACAATAAGCTGGCCATGCAAAAGGGAGTATCCATCGGAAAAGCCATGGACAACCTCAACATCCTGATTGGTAGTACCTACGAGCAGGGCTTCATCCGTTTCGGGCGCTTTTTCAAGGTGTACGTTCAGTCAGCGCCGGAATTCAGGCGCCTGCCATCCGACGTGCTGAACCTGTTTGTGAAAAACGAAGAAGGGGAAATGGTACCCTATTCCTCTTTCATGAAACTCAAAAAAGGCCAGGGCCCCAACGAGATTACCCGGTATAACATGTACAACTCGGCTGCCATCCGGGGGCTGAACGCCCCGGGCTACACCACTGCAGATGCCATCCAGGCCATCCGTGAGGTGGCGGCCGAAACCCTGCCCCGCGGCTATGACATCGCCTGGGAAGGTTTGTCCTACGACGAAGCCAAGCGGGGTAATGAATCTCTGTACATCTTTATCATCGTGCTCGTGTTTGTGTACCTGGTACTGGCTGCACAGTATGAGAGCTTTATCCTGCCTCTGGTGGTGATCTTTTCGCTCCCTGTGGGGATCTTTGGCTCCTTCCTGCTGCTCGATATCATGGGCCTTGCCAACGACATCTATGCTCAGATCGGGTTGATCATGCTGGTGGGTCTGCTGGGTAAAAACGCGGTACTGATCGTGGAATTTGCGGTGCAGAAAAACCGGCAGGGAGCCTCCATCATCGACGCGGCCATTGAAGGCGCCAAAGTGCGTTTCCGACCTATCCTCATGACCTCATTCGCCTTCGTGGCTGGTCTGATCCCGCTGGTAATTGCCACGGGTGCGGGAGCCATCGGTAACCGGACCATCGGATCCTCCGCGCTGGGGGGCATGTTGTTCGGAACCATATTCGGGGTAATCGTTATTCCCGGATTATACTACTTCTTCGCCAAGTTAGGGGAGGGCCGCCAACTGGTTAATGATGATTCCGACCAACCTCACAGCGAGCAACATCAATACTCACATTCACTGCCTGAAAACCATGACCACAATAGCCATGAGGATGAATAGAACAATCATAACCTTTCTGACCATCATCGGAATTTCGCTTACCTTTTCGGCTTGCTCGTTGCCCACCCTGGTCAACCGGGCCGAGAAGAAAAATACCCCTGAGAAGTACGCCAACAATCAGGATACGCTCAATTCCGCCCGGGTCAACTGGAAGCAATACTTTTCCGATCCCAACCTGGTGGCCCTGATCGATACCGCCCTGAGAAATAACCAGGAGCTGAATATCGCCATTCAGGAAATCAGTATGGTACGCAACGAGGTGATGGCCCGCAAAGGCGAGTACCTCCCCTTCGTGAATGTGGTGGGCGGTGCCGGGGTGGACAAAGTGGGTCGCTATACCCGCTACGGTGCCCTGGAAGCCAATAATGAGATTGCTCCCGGCAAAGATTTTCCCGAACCCTTCTCCGATTTCATGATCGGATTGCGGGCCACCTGGGAGATCGATATCTGGCGCAAACTCCGCAATGCGCGGAAAGCCACCTACATCCGTTACCTGAGCAGCATCGAAGGCAGGAATTTCATGGTCACCAATCTGGTGGCCGAGATTGCCAATTCCTACTACGAATTGCTGGCCCTCGACAACCAGCTGGCCATTGTCATGCGCAACATCGACATCCAGACCAACGCCCTGGAAATCGTAAGGCTGCAAAAGCAGGCTGCCCGGGTGACCGAACTGGCCGTGCGCAGGTTTGAAGCCCAGGTTTTCAAAACACGAAGCCTGCAGTTCGAAATCCAGCAGCGGATCATTGAGACCGAAAACCGCATCAACTTCCTGGTGGGACGGTTTCCCCAGCCCATCAACCGGGAGGGAGTTACCTTTCTCGATCTGGCTACCGATTCGGTCAAAACCGGGATACCCTCCCAGTTGCTGGAAAACCGCCCGGATGTGAGGCAGGCAGAGCGGGAGCTGGAAGCCGCAAAGCTGGATGTGAAAGTGGCCAAGGCCAATTTCTATCCTTCCCTGGCTATCTCGGCTGATGTGGGATTTCAGGCCTTCAATCTGGCCTATTTCCTCAAAACTCCTGAATCACTGCTTTTCTCTCTGGTGGGCGACATGTTTCAACCCCTGGTCAACCGGCGCAAGATCAAAGCCGATTACCTCAATGCCAATGCCCAGCAGATGAAAGCCGTGTACAACTATGAGCGGACCATTTTGATGGCTTACATTGAAGTAGCCAATCAGGTGGCCAACATGGACAACATGGCCAAAAGCTATAATCTGAAAGCCCAGCAGGTGGATGCCCTGACCAAGTCAATCGAAATCTCAAATACCCTGTTCAATTCTGCCCGCGCAGATTACATGGAAGTCTTGCTGACCCAGCGCGATGCCCTGGAGTCCAAGTTTGATTTGATTGAAACCAAAATGCAGCAGATGCATGCCCGGGTCAACATTTACCGCGCCCTGGGTGGTGGATGGAGATGAGTAAACAGTTTACGGTTTACGGTCCAACCAAACTGTAAACCGTAAACCGTAAACTGTAAACCGTAAACTGTAAACTGAAAATTCATAACTCAGAACTAATTATCGTCCGAAAAGTCAGGTTCACTCTCGGACGGGTCACTTTGGTGGTGGGAGGGAGGCGGTGCAGCCAGTAACTCTGGGTGGTATCTTTCATCACGAGCAGGCTGCCGTGTTCCAGGATGAGGGAGACGGTTTGGCCGTTTACCTTGTGCTTGAAGGCAAATTTACGCTCGGCCCCGAAGCTGAGGGAGGCGATGGCACCGTTTTTCTTCAGGTCCTTTTCCCCGTCGCTGTGCCAGGCCATGCCTTCGCTGCCGTCATGGTAAAGGTTGAGCAGGCAGGAATTATAGGTTTCGCCAGATTCGGCTTCGGCCTTCCTTTTCAGCTCCAGCAGGGTCGGAGTCCAGGGCAGGGCCCGCTTGGTGGTATTGGAATAGGTATATTCAAAGTCCCGCTCCCCGTACCAGGCCACCATGCGTTTGGTCACAATCCGCTTGCCAAACATAAGGGCCTCGTCGTGTACCCAGGCAATGTCTTGCAGCAAATCCTGCAGAAATCCATGGGCTGCCTCCCGCCTGAAAATCCGACCGTAATAATTCACCGTCCCGTCCGCCGGCAGCAGATTGGTCGCAGAAGTGATATGATTGCCGAATAGATCCATAACGGTTTACAGTTTACGGTTTACAGTTTACGGTTTACGGTTACTGTTCACGGTTTTTTACCCCGATTCGTACAGACAGGGCATGCCTTTTCTCGATCCCCCAACACTCAACCCCGAATTATTTCAGACAGGGCATGCCTTGTCTCAATCCCCCAACACTCAATCCCGAATTATTTCAGACAGGGCATGCCTTGTCTGCAACCACTCCAAAGCCAGCAAAAACTGATCATTAACCGCATCGGGGTGGGTGAGCAGACTGATGTGATTATAATCATGAAGATGGCCGGTTTGTTTGCCAATGACCATCACTTTGCCGTTTTGGGCACCGGTTTCCTCGTAGAAGCGCTGCACATCGGCCGGGTGACCGAGCACCTTGTCCGCGCTGCCGGTCAGGTAAAGGATGGGGGGCAAATCCATTTGTTGCAGCGCTGCTGCATAGTCAAATCCATCGTGCCAGTCAATCCACGGGATTTCATCAATCCAGACCGACATTTCGCGGTGGGAGCGGATCGACTCATTGTCCGAGCCATATCCCCATTTGACCGAATTGAAAAAACCGGCTTTGACTGCCCGGCGGTCTCCCAGCATGCGCCAGAAGAAATTGATCATGAACCACTTTTGCAGGCTTTTGATCCCGATGCGGCGCTTGGTACCAAAAAACACCATGGACTTCAACCGCGTTTGCACCGGGTTGCGGGCCAGCCAGGCCAGAATCAGCACCCCACCCCAGGAGTGAGACACCCAGTGCAGCTTTACCTCACCCCTGATTTCCCGGATTTTGGCCAGGTAAGCGCTCAGGTCCTGGTCGATGATTTCTTTCAGGCCCCAGTTGCTTTGCGGACCCACCGTGGGGGTACTCATGCCCCGGCCCCGCAGGTCGGCCACATACACATCAAAACCCTGAGCAGCCAGCCAGGGCGCAAAGCCTTTCTCTCCGTCTGCCGAATAAAAAATCCGCCCGTTTTCGATCGCCCCGTGGATGCATAGCACCGCCTCCCCGGGATTATCTCCATAAAACCGTTTCAAATGCAGGGTTTCAGCCCCCACTTCAGTATAGATCGATTCCCCGGATATCATTTACTCGATTACCACCTTTTGACTGTACGGTACCCCCTGCAGATTCATTTCCAGCAGGTAAATGCCGGATGCAAGCTGGGGAGTCTTCACTTCCAGGGTATTATGGCCCGGCGACCCGGTGGAGGTTCCACCCGCGAGGGTTCTGCCCCTCAGGTCACACAATTTCCACTGCACGAACCCCGCTTCCCGGCTTTCCCATTGCACCCGGAAATGACCAGAGTTCGGGTTGGGCGACAAGGTGATGCCAGCCGTCAAATCTTCCGCAGGTGAGGAAACCAGACAGGTGCCCGCCAGCACATTATCCATCCAGGCGCCCCGCCCAGTCAGCCAGTTTTTCAGTCTGAGCACTTCCTCGGCATAGTTCAGGGGAATGGGGGCCGGATTGGGCCAGAGATAGATGCCCAGGGAAGGCCAGCGGGTAAAGTTGCGGGCTTCGGCCCCGGTGAGCAGGTTGGCCATGGAATCAATGATGGAATGCATATTGGACTGGCTCAGGGCCGTGGCCCGCAGTTCCAGCCAGGTGCAGGTCAGTTCATTCATAAACAGCGGGTCCTGCCGCAGGCGATACCACCAAAACGGGTTATAATTATCGCAGTGCTCGTCGTACATCCAGCCAAACTGATTGTCTGCATTGCAGTAGTTCGCATTTTTGAACGCCAGATTGAGGTCCCACATGGGTCCGGCCACGAGCTTGCCCCCTTTGGAGGTTTTATCCTTGTACAAAAACGAACTCAGGCGGTAGGCATCCACGTTTTTGGATAATTCAGACAGGATGTAGTGGACCGCAAAGGAGTGCATATCAATGTAATGGTCATAGCGCACCCCGGCGCTGTTCATGAAGGTGGGAGAAATCAGGGCTGATTCAAAGCTGTCCACGTAAGCGGCCAGGTAATCCGCCTGCACGGGGAGAATATTGTCGTGTTTGGGATAGACATGGCTGAAAACCAGCTTTTCCGAGGGGTTGCTGTAAACCGCATAATTGCTTTGCCATCCATCGAAAGGGTTGTGGTTGATTTGAAAAATATAGCCCCCGGTCAGGTCATCTCCGGCAATATCCGTGGAATCGAGCCGGGCAATATCCACCCTGCCCTTATTGCGCTTGATTTTTTCCATCAGCACATATACACCCTCGTAGCTGCCATTGAGAATCAGTTCCACGTGCAGGGTACGGCTGGCATATTGCCCCGATTGGCGGGCCAGTTCCATCATCAGGGCATTTCTCATCAGACTTTTATCGGAATAGGGGCCATGAAGAATCCAGTCATTTTCAGACGGCAGCCCCAGCAGGGAGGTATCCAGAGAGTTGCCCAGACTGTCCCATATCTCAAAGCCATACGATTTTTTATCGAAACCCTGAGAAGATCTCCCCCTGATTTCGATCCCGATCGGGCCGTCATAGTCGTTGAAAGGATCCACAAAATGATTCACCTGCCCCGGACCGTTATAAATGATCCCGCAATCGGCCGGAACCTTGGGCTCATCCACAATGCTTTGCCCGTGGGTTTCGATCACAATGATGGGCAGGTAGGAAGAATCCAGGCGGAAGGGAGCGGTGGCATTCGAATCAAAATCGAGGGTCCAGTTGAGCAGGGTGCCATCGTCCAGGGCCGGGTAAACGTCCTCGATCAGCAGTTTCCAGACCCCGTTGCCATTCTGTCCGTTATTATGATTCCCCAACAAACCCGAAGGCAGATAGGTGCCGGTAAAGGGTGGAAAACCTGTGGCAATGGGTATGGTGGCCGTGGCCGAAAAGCAGGTCGAGATATAATCGTCCCCGTCACCCCCGTTTTGGTCGCTCAGCATGCTGATGGTGCCGTCGGGCGATTCCAGCCTGATCACCAGATCCGCATCCCAGGTGTGGGTAATATTCAGGCATACCGTCACCAGTCCATGGGCGGCGCTGAGGTTGGCGGGCGTCAGTCCTGAGACGTTTTGGGTAAAGGTGGTAACCGTGCCATTGGTGGCAATGGGACCGCCGCCCCCGGTAAAGGTCTGGGTCAGAGCCTTCCCCGGGCCCAGGGCCGCCAGCAGCAGGAGGACAAAGAGGTATTTCATAGAGGGAGGGTTAAGAGATTCCTGAATAAGCGCCATTGGCAAACCGCCTGCAGGTGAGGGCATGGGTAAACACCTCGGGTTTGAGGATGGATTTGCCCTTGAGCATGCGGGCGCATTCCTGCACTCCTTCGATGATGGAAGGGTGGGGGTGAATGAGTTCGCTGAGTTCGTCGATGCCCTTTTCCATAGAGATGAGCAGGGCCACGGCCTGGATGGCGCTGGAGGCATGTTCCCCAATGGCCCGCATACCCAGGATACGCATTTCGTCGTCGTCGGTGACCAGGATCTTGAAAAAGCCCCGGTGGTCGCGCATGGCAATGGCCCGCGGAATGCAGCTGTAATCAATGGAAACCACCTTATAGGGCACCCCCTTGTCGCGGGCCTGCTGCTCGTTCATGCCCACCCCGGCCGTTTCGGGATTGAGAAACATGATGGTGGAAATATTCTCGTAATTGAGTTCTCCCTTATTCACGCCCATGATTTTCTCCACCGCATGGCGGCCTTCCAGTTCGCCCACATTCACTAGGGCCAGGTCGGCTGTGAGGTCGCCCACCGCATAGATACCGGGCACATTGGTGGCCGAGTCGTCGTCGTCGATGTAGCCGCGGGAGGTCTGGGCCACGCCCAGCAATTCCAGTCCCAGTCCTTCCACATTGGGCACCCGGCCCACCGATACCAGGGCCTTTTCCACCTGGAACACTTCTTTGTGGCCGTCGTTGTATTCAAGTTCGTATTCCACCTGCCCGTCCACGATCTCCATGCGGGTCAGGCTTGAGTTGCGGTGAATCACCACCCCGTTCTTTTCCAGATTTTCCTCCACCACCTGCACCAGATCCTCATCTTCAAAGGGCAGAATATGGTCGGCCTTGTCGATCAGGAAAACCCGGGTTTGCCCCAGGTTCGACATCACGGTGGCATACTCACAGCCGATGACCCCGGCGCCCACCACCACCATGCTTTCCGGGTATTCCTCCCAGTTTTCCAGACCGTCGGAGGTCACAATGATGTTTTCGTCGATCGGGATGTTGGGCAGAAAGCGCGGGCGGCTGCCGGTGGCCAGAATGATATTGCGGGCCCATATCTCCTCGCTGGAACCGTCCTCAAAGGTGATCTTCACCTGATTTTTGCCCACCAGGCTGCCCAGGCCCCAGGCCTGGCGGCAGTTGTTGTGGTTCAGGCTTTGGTTGATCTGGTCCAGGTGGTCCTGCAGGATTTTTTCCCGCTCACCCACCGCGGCGTGCACCTCCTCTACAATGGCCCGAAAGGGGATAAAAATCTCTCCGTGACCAAATTTTTTCAGGTTTTGGCGGGTATTGCGGATGGTGCGGCTGATCTCCCAAAAGGTCTTGGAGGACAGGGCACCCTGGTGCAAACCAGCGCCGCCCAGCCGTTTTTTCTCAATCAGAATCACACTGAGGTTGAAATCGAGGGCCCGCATGGCGGCGGCATAACCGGAGGGGCCGCCCCCTATGATACAAATATCGTACGTATTCATTTCAGTCAATTTGGCTAAGTGGCATGTGCATGAACTTTCCCGACAGAGGGAGAATCGGTCAGCTTTTGGTGATTGGAACAGGCTGCAAACTGTACCCGATTCAATTTACAATGAACAAATTGAATTGCAATGATCGATTGTGGATTTGGGGTGGTGATTTGGGATATACCCCTCCCGGATCTGAAGATGATCAGGGCTATTACGTGGGTGGTTTTTTCAACACAAAGCACTCAAAGTTCGCAAAGGTTATTTTGATTGAAAAACTTCGTTTTTTGTGTTTTTTAACACAGAGATTTCTATGATAAACAATTAACTTTTCTGTTCTTACAGAAAATTCTTTCTGGTAGGGTGTTCCTCGATTGACTACCGCAAAAGCCCGATGAACCAATTGTTTCTGCCGCATTGAGAACTCATTTAGTTTTCCTCAATGGTATTGCTTTCATTTGGTGAATGGATTGCGACTTGCCATATGCACGGTTTTCAAGCTTTCAAATAAGCTGTTGGGTTTATTGCTGTTTCGACTGGTTGGGAAGGCTACCAGTAGTGCTACCTGTAGAGCAAATTCTTGAACCCTTGGTGATGAGCAATGCGTGTAATTTACGATTCCTGAACAGACAGCTTTGCTTTCTGCAATTTGATTGCTCTTCAAGAATCCTGTCGATGGATTTTAATGGCTAGTCCTTTTTATGATCTCACCCATTTTCAGTCAATCTGGCCTCTTTGGGTGCCTCAAATTGATTTGGCCTTCAAGTCTGTTTGGATGTGCAGCGTCTCAATTCTGATCGTCCCTCTCTCCCAAGAACCACTTGTCCTGATACCTGTAGGCATATTCCGCAATCCGCTCTGCATCCCCGCATCAGATTCCCACGCGTCATTCCCGCCTTTGATTCAGGATGTTGCAATCTTTGGTCTAGCGAAATTCAAGAAATGGATAGATGGTGTGTTCAAGGCAAAAGGGTGTCCTTCAGTTCTTACTTAAAATCTTGTCAGCTCATCAGGGCCCTGAGCGGTGACATTGTTTTGATCTGCTGGAACGGTTTCTGCCTGGGCCCAATATGTCTTCTTTAGAAACATCAATCCGATAGTGTAAATTCCATAATATTAAAACGGTTGACAATGGCTCCTTCAAGTCCTTACTGCTTTCCAATCATTTGAAGCCGACCATTAGGAGCAAGGTCCTGAATCTCTGTTTATGAGTTCGCCACAGCTTGTTCACCTGCTCAGACTTTGATCTGCGGAATTCGCAAGATCAACAGTCAAACACACATTTTTATTGGACGAATCTATCTGAACAGACAGACGCTTTGCTCTGCAAATTGGTTGCTCTTCAAGTTTTCATTTTTCGAGCTTTTGGTTCTTTATTAATGGCCTTTAGGTGGCTTTGAGTCCTTTGTCTCCTCATTTCATCCCATTGCCTGGCCTCATGGTGCCTCAAATTGATTTGGCCTCTGAAGTCTGCTTCTGAGATCAGCGTCCTCAATGTCCTGATCGTATCTCCTGTCCTCCCAGAACCACTTTGTCCTGATACGTAGGCATATTCCAATCCGCTCTGCATCACATCAGACTTCCCGCGTCATTCCCACGCCTTTGATCTCCAGGGCATGTTCAGTACTTGTCTCTTAGGTTCAAATGGCCACATAGATCCCGTGTACGGCAATGTGTCCTCAGTTTTAAAATCTTGTTCAGCTTCTTCATCAGGCCCGAGCCCGGTGCATTTGTTTTGATCTGCTGAACGGTTTGCCCGCCTAATGGATGTCAAATCTTTTAGAAACATCATCCTGATAAATTTATCATAATCTTTTTAATAAAACGAGTTGACAGTCCCTAAGTCCTCACTGGTTTCCATTTCTATTGTTAAGGAAGCAAGGTCCTGAATCTGTTAGCCCTGACGCTGCCACTTGTTCACTGCTCTCAGACCGTTTGATCAGGAATTCAAAGAATCAACAGCATCGACACATTTTTATTAGACGATCTAAAGAACCAGAGTCCAGGTTTGTGGTTAAGGTTTTGAAGAATTTTCAACACAAACAATGCCAGCACCCTGAGAAGACTACTGTTTTTGATGGGCTTTTTTGGATAAACACAGACCAATTGAGGTATTTTTAAATATCGCTTTGACGGGACAACGACACCTGCAAATGCCTCCATAGAACAAAAGATGACGGCCAGGCCCAGGTGCATGAGAAGCAGTAGTTTGGGTTGTAGGGGCGGTTTGATTTTCACCAATCCCTCGGTTCGTTTCTTAACCTGATGGTTAATGGCTTTAATTACAGCCCGAATGCCCCAAAATGGATGGAGTGAGCTATCAGGCTGGGTGAGACTGCCAGGGCCAGGTCCGATCTGCAGGGCTGGGTCAGATCCTTGCAGGCCAGCCCTTGGATCCGCAGGCCAGCCCTGCGATGCATGCGCCAGCCTGATGTATGCAGCCGCCCTCGATGATGAGCCACCCAGGGATGTGGCAGCCCTGCGATGTATGTCAGCCAGCCCGCATGTATCAGGCCAGCCCTGTGATGTATGCACAGCCCGATGTATGCAGGCCAGCTCTGCGATGTGAGCCAGCCCCGTGTATCAGGCCAGCCCTGCATTTGCGTCCCAGATGTATGCAGGCCAGCCCCTATGTGCACAGCCCGATGTATGCAGCCAGCCCTATGCAGGCCAGCCCAGATGAGCAGGCCAGCCTGCATTGCCAGGCCAGCCCCCGTGTATGCCGCCTGCGATGCGGCAGCCCGATGTGCAGGCCAGCCCGCGATGTATGCAGCAGCCCCGATATGCACCAGCCTGCATTGACCCAGCCAGCTGTTGACCCAGGCCAGCCCTGCGATGTATGCAGCCAGCCGATGCAGGCCAGCCTGCGATGCATGCAGGCCAGCCCTGTGGTGTATGCAGGCCAGCCCTGTATGATACCCAGGCCAGCCCTGCATGTAACTCAGGCCAGCCCTGCATGAGACTCAGGCCAGCCCTGCGTATGTCCCAGGCCAGCCCTGCATTGGTCCCAGGGCAGCCCTGCGATTATCTCAGGCCAGCCCTGGATGATACCCAGCGCAGGGCTGATAAGGGGTCTGCCAGGAGGTGATGATCGGTGGGGGCGGGCTGTTTGAAACTCCAGGTTGCAAACGACCTGCAATCACAACCGCATAGAAAAATCCTGGCAGTTGGTTTGGGGGAAGTGGCATTTTTTTAAATAAAAGACTACCTTACCTGTTCATTAACGGACAATAAAATTCTTTTATGTCAAACACACCACCACCCGCCGGGACGGCAGTCCTTTCCCATTCTTCCTGCATTCCTCAGGAACCCTTTGTGCGCCTCGGCAAAGGCCAGGCGGCAGAACTGGATTATAACCTGCCCCAAAGCACTTGTTTCCCGGTAAAAACCTATTTCCCAATCGCTATTCCAGAGGATTATTTCAAGGGAAGCACCCAAAAAGCACCCGATGGCAACTACTGGCAACTGCTTGACGGAGCCAAAGACAACAGCGCCTCCGTCGTGCAAGCCCATTTCAATGGTATTCGGGGAGGGATCAAAATCAATTCCCTGACCAATGCCAACCAGAGCGAATCGCAAGGCAATGAAACCAACAGTACCGAAACCGGGCGCATCGTTTCCAGCGGCACCCTGGGCGCCAACCTGATTGATCCTGATTTTGCGGCAGAGCTTGCCAGCAAACGCCTGAGACCCATCGTTTCTTCCAATTTTTACGGAAATGCGGTGGTGAATTTTATGCATGAACCCAAATCACCCACACCCATGCTGGTGATGGTGCGCCACCTGAAGGTGTGTTCCTATTTGGGTGATTACGGCGCAGGCAAGACCCTCAAAACCTTCAGTCTGCTGCCCGGCGAGGAAACAGAAATTTCCATCCGTTCGTTCAAGCAAATCACCTCAGTAAAGAGCAAGGCCGAAAACATCCTTGATTCCTTCAGCGAATCCAGCACCGAGGAAATGGAGAACCTGATCGAAGAGGAAACCAATTCCACCACCACCCAGGAAAACTCCAATACCAACACCATCCAAAAGGGTTGGAATATTGGTGGGGGACTGAATATGGCCCTGAATCTGAAGATTCCTGAAATCGGAAGTGTCTCGGGAGGTTATAATTTCACCGGGGGGTATAATAATAATAAACTGAATTCGGAGACGGTCAACGATGTGCAAACCGAAATGGTGAACGCCCTGACTTCGGCCCTGGATAAGCACGTGGCCACTTCTGCCGCGGTGCGGGAGGTGAATGTGAATACGGAAACCAGCGAAACCGCCACCACGGAGGACGAAAGTTCTACCGTGCGCAAACTCCGCAACATCAATAACAGCCGCACCCTCAATTATGTCTTTCGCCAGCTTTTGCAGGAGTATTTGAGCATCACCTACCTGTATGACGTGAGTTTCGTGTACAGTAACGGGTACCCTGAATCCAAACGGGTGGTGAAACTCGGGGGTTTGGAAGGCCTGTTGTGGGAAATTCTCAAACATGAAAATCAGGTCAAGGAGGTGAAAGCTGCCATCATGGGGCAATTGTGCAGCGTATATGACCACCTGGGGGCCAAAGTGAGCCTGGTAGAGCAGGCCCACCACAAGATCGACAATTGCTGTCTGGGCGATGCCAACCCATTTGAGGAAAAGTACTGCCGCATCCGGCATGATTTGGCTCAAACCGCAGAAGGTAAAACCGTGCCGGGCATAATACTCAATGTGCGCAAGCGGGTGCTCCCCACCGACTCGGTGGTTGTGGACAGCCTGTTGGGCCAGGGCGAGGCCCTGGATTGCTTCAACCAGCATCTGCAACAAGCCGCCGTGGATGAGGCCCAGCTAAAAAACCGGGCCCTGGAACTGGAAAACGCACGCACCGAGCAGGCCATGCAGATCCTGGACCTGATTCCCGACCCCGTGCAAAAAGCAGAACTGTACAAGAAAATCTTTGGGAATTGCTGTGATACTCCCCAAACCCAGGTGATTAGCTAAGTGTCTTTTACTAAAATAGCTATACAACTTTCGCAACCTTGAAAGTGATGGCAAAATCAAAAAGTAATTCAAATTCTAAAAAAGATTTAAGTGTTCAACATCGAAAGTCGCCTGCTGTTAAGCGAATGATTGTTGAGTTGGTAGATTCAGGTAAAATGACTGGCATTGAGGCATCCCAAAAATACGGGGTCAGTACGTATGCAATTCAGCAGTGGCGTTCTGTGGTCGCTGCGGGACGTAGCCTGGTTACTCGGCAATACGACAAAGCTCTCAAGCTGCGGATAATTCATGAGATTAATTCTGGTTTGTTGACTATTGAAGAGGCTGTTAAGAAGTACGATATCAACTATGTGCAAGTAATTCACCGTTGGATGAAAGCAGCGGAGTTATCATCTTGTTCCCCTATGTCAAAACCGTCCCAAACAGGCAGTGAGAAGCCTGAAACAGAATCCTTGGAATCCGAGAACGCACGTTTGCGCAAAGAACTTGAAGATGCCAAACTAAGAGTTCTGGGCCTTGAGTCCCTAATTGAAGTGGCTGAGGAGGAGCTTGAGATAAAAATCAGAAAAAAGTCTGGTACCAAACAGTTGAAAAAATGAAAGAGCGTTACTCCCAGCTCTCCATAGAGAGATTGTGTGGACTGTTTGGTAAAAGTCGCCTGGCATATTATGACCGAAATAGGCGCAAAAATGCACAAATCAAAGATTACACCTTGGTTCTTGAAATGGTACGGCTAATTCGCAAGGACCAACCCCGGATTGGCACCCCGAAGTTGCATCACATGCTGAAAACTAAGCTCGAATTAGAAGGCATCAAAATGGGACGAGATGGTTTACATGCTCTATTGGCCTCATACCAGATGACGGTTCGCCCTCTGAGGCGATATCGTCCCAAGACAACCTGGAGCGACCACTGGATGCGAAAGTGGCCCAACCAGATTAAAGACTTCCAAACGAACGGCCCCAATCAATTATGGGTGTCTGACATCACTTACATCAGGCTTAAAGGTGATTTTTGTTTTCTCTTCCTTATCACAGATGCTTACTCGCACAAAATTGTAGGTTGGGCATTGGAGATGACCATGGGCCATGAAGGGGCTATTACGGCTTTAAAAATGGCGCTAAATCAGTGGAAGGACCGCAAGGATTGCTTGATCCATCATTCAGATCGTGGGTCCCAGTATTGTTGTGACAACTACGTTAAAACGCTTCAGGCAGCCGGGATCTCTGTCAGTATGACCCAAAGCGGTGATCCACGCGAAAACGCAGTTGCAGAAAGGGTAAATGGCATCCTAAAGGTTGAAATGGGGTTGAACGTTAAATTCGAAACTCTCATTGGAGCAAAGCGGGCATCGGGGCGCAAAATCGACATTTACAACCATGATCGGCCCCACCTGAGTTGCGATATGATGGCTCCTGCCGAAGCCCACCAAACCTCGGGCCCTCTAAAAAAACGATGGAAAAATACGCGCACAAGAAACCAGCGAAAGGAGGCGCAGGAAAAAACCACAGGATCAGTGGCTCTGCCCGCGGGCAGAGCCACTGATCCTGAAGTCCCTGTATAGCTATTTTAGTAAGAGGGATTTTAAGTGTTTAGCTATTCCAGTAATAGGAAATAAAAATGTATAGTTATATTAGTGTTAAACAAGAAGGTTGTATAGTTATTTTAGGGAAGGACAAAGGCATTTGACCAACATCTTAAATCTATCATCTAAAAATCTGACATCTGACGGTCTATCATCTAAAAATCTGACATCTCAAAAATGAGCAACTTTCAAAATCCATGGGGCAAAGGCGGCAAATACTGGCCGGGCTGGGATGAAAATCCCTGGAAGGTGGGGGAGGATGGGCTGATGAAGTATGAGGGAAAAAATTCAACAAATAATAATGGTGAAGCCATAGAACCTACAATTACGACCAGGCTCCTGTTTTATGGTGGTGCAAAAAAGTTGGGGGATAATTCTGCATTCTACTTTGCTTCTAAGAATGTGAATTTTGATTACGGAGGGACCGGGAAATCCTATTTTGCATCCTCTGCAAAATTCATAATTGAGAAGATAAATTCACAGGAAGTAAATTCAATCCTAAGCCTTGATGTATTTACCCATGGTTCCCCTACGGCCTGGTATATTGTAAAAAATAAAAAGACCAATGAACCTGGAAGCATTTATGCAACTATTCCAGACGAGGATGTTGAATCAAACAACCTATACGCAAGCAAAACGGCACAACTTTTTGAAAGCTGGGGAGGAGGAAATGAACAGGGTGTAATAAACTCTTTTAATTTTTTAAATTTCGCAAAAAATGTAATAGTTGAAATTCATGGTTGCAGGGGGGCGGACAATACCCTTTACTTTGTTGACAATATGGTTACAAATATTTCCCAGTACCTGTATTCCAATGGTAAAACCCAAGGTGTCGCAATTGGTCATTTGGAAAGGGCAAATCCCGAAATAAATGGTGTAGGAAATACTTCAAATGAAGAACAAGATTACAGACATGGACCAAGAGCCATTTTTCACAATGGGGAAATTCTTTTTAAAACCAATAAATCAGGAAGAATCCCCGAAACTATCATTAGTACTTATTTAAATCAAAAAGAAAAAGAGGGGGATTCATTTGATGGAACCATTCAGGAATATTAAAATGCGACCTTCTGTGCTTTTGTTCTTGTTCGGTGCTCTATTGGGGGCAGCCTGCAACCAAACTGTTCCCCAGGCAGAGATTAAATGCCATTACATGGCCTATGCCTGCGGTGATTGCTTTCCACAGTACAAAGTTGAGGAGGTAAACCCTGTTGAGGGGATTGGGAATGAATTAAAGGGAAAGGAAATTGAAGTCCGGTTTGTCAGTAATGATACGGAGGCAAACTATGAGAAGGAAGCAGGTGCATGTATGATTTGTTATACTCACATATTTAAAGGAAAGCTGACCAAATCAATTTGGAAAGATAATTGGATATTTTGGGCAGAAGAATATTCCCTTTCTTTACTCTCAAATTCTTGCTGCTCCCATACTGATAGCCTGGATTTAATAATACCATAAAAGCCTTAATTCAGGGTGTATAGATTGTTCCCGATATTTAACCTATTTTCCGAATTTTAAACAAAACCATTGGAAAACAGATTATGGAAGTAGAAGTCACAAACTGGAAACTGATCCTTTGGGGGGTGTTTCAAATTCTGCTGATTGGCGGTGCGCTGATTGGAGCAGGTGTTTTGGTTTACAGGGCTATCAGGAAAAGGAAAAACCAGGATTCAAAGTAAAAATGCCAGAATGGATGCCGAAAATTTACTTTGACCAGGAGAAAAAGAAGGCCAATGAAACCAACTAATTTTGTTTTCCCTTTTCTTGCATTTTGCTTCCTTTGGGTGTGGGTAGGTTGCCATTCACATACTACCCTGGCCTCAAAGGTTGGTCACGCCCTGGAAGAAAATTCATGGGAGGAAATATTACCCCTGTGCCTTTGTGGACCTGAAGGGAATATTGGCATTAGCAACAGGATTGAGAATTCCGACCTCAGTGAAGAAGGAAAAGAATGGTGGATGAATGCCAAAAAGGATGCTTACCGACGAGCTGAGGCCTTGAAGTTTCAGTTTGAGTATTGCAGAAAGCACCTTCAGGATTCGTTTTCAGAGAATAGATTTGAATATAAAGGCCATAAAAACTATAGTCATTTTACAGAAGACCCTTTTTATGAAGTAGGAAAAACAGATCTTATTTTTGAATCTGGTTCAGAAATAGCCACTATTCAGATTGAGTTTCTGGAATCCTTTGGCCCCCCCTTCCTGTTGGAAGGAATGAAGCCAGGCCTGGATTGACCCCAACCTTGGGAATTATTTTTTGGCAAACCCTGTACGCTGGAAGGATTATGGCCGCCCAAAGAACAAGGTTCTAATCCCTTCCCCCCCAACCATCCCCTTCAGTCCATTATCTCGAATTCGTTGGTCCGCCGAAGAACACTTCTTTTTCTCCTGAGCACCAAATACGTAAAACAATATCGCCCCGCTCTTCCTGTCTCTTTACTAATTCGGGAAAAAAACGCGGCATAAAGAAACGAAGTGGAAACCGTGTCGTGGTGCCAATTTTCCCGGTCCAAACCACACAGGAGGGTGCCCAACTCGGTAATATCCACCAGGGTATCCCAGGAGTTGAGGTGATTTCTTTTGAGCAGGCCAAGTTTAACCGTGGATATACAATCACCCGTGCTGGCTAATTTGCCATTCAATACAAGTTTTAATTCATCCTGAATTTTTATTTTTTCCTGCAACACAATCACCTTCCCCTTTCTGCATGTAGGAGGAGTCCAGGGTTGATTTGGCTCATTCCCGGCCCAAACGCTGGTGAAAAGACAAATGAAAGCTGCAATCAGGAGTAGGTGGGGCATAGGCTTAGATTAGTTGTGGGGGGATGTTGGGAGAGGTGCAGCCCTATGCACCAACTTTTCTCGTACCAATTTTGTTCCCATTTATCTCTGCCTCGTTATCTTCATGGGACCTCTAATACCCTCTCTTCTTTTGTAATAACTTAGATTTCACCCAACGACACCAGTTTCGGCAGGTGGCCCATCGCCGCATCCGGGGGCCACTTGTCCGCCTAAGATGTTCTGTACCCACCCGTTTTATTGAATTCAACCATTCAACAGCAATTTGATTTCCCTTGCGCACTTGAGGAAGAATCAGGTCCGGATTGAGATCTTCTTCATTAATTCCAACTTCCCGGTCATTGATGTTTACTATTTCAAATTTCTCGAATGACGAAAATATCCATTCAATTGGCGGATTTCCTCCTATTTCAGGCTTTCCATTAGCAATTACCAAATCTGAAATGCTAAATACAATTCCATCCTGACCATATTTTTGCCCTTTTTTTACTTCCGGATAGAAGATCAGGTACCGGGGTAAAATGGCCCCTGATGGCAGACTGTCTGGTTCAAGGAATGCATGATCCATAACTCGCGCCCAAACTACATGGATCTCTTTGGCGAATGAATGAAAGCTTTTCTTGGCATTGGCCAAATTATAGTAGGAAACGGGGTCCAGTGAATCTTGGGTTATTTTATAAACATCCCAATTGGTTAATGTGCATGGAAATCTTTGAGGTAATTCAGACTGATCATTTTCATAACAAATTCTTGTACTCGCAAAAGCCAGCAGTCTTCCCCTAAAAAGAGCCGAAACAGCAGTATCCATCAGGGCACTTTTGAACCCATCAATGTTCTCAAGGTTAACCCTGCAATCAACCGTGTCAATTTCCATTTTTCTATTCACCCCAAATTCAGTTTGTAAGAGGAAAAACAAACCTCCAAGAATTAAGAGTAGGAAATGACTGTCATTTGGTTGGGGTCTCATTTTTTATTTATTTCTCTGTCATTGTGTACACGAAAGCCGAAATGCATGCGGTGCCATCTTGGATATTGAAGTGTTTTAGGCTTTAACCCTATTTTTCCCTTTCATTGAGCTTTTCAAATTTACGCCCTCCACCGTTAACCAATTCGCGGGTTTTATCGTTAAAAAATGAAATGGCTTTCGAGGCTTCATGAGGATTAAGGCAACCCATGAAATTTGTTGCTACCCAAATAAGACCAGACTCCTTTTCTCTTTGTTCAATGTATTCAATCGACGGGGTTGTTTGATAGCCTGTAAGCAAAAAAAGAGGTGTTCCTCTTCGATAGAACTTTTCCGCCAATTCGGATAACAATAGGTAGCCTTTTTCGCGTAAACTGTCTTCCATACAAGCGGCAATCCCCATAGCAATGTCACATGCCAAAACTTCAACCATCTCGTTCCGGTCCCTAATCTTTATTTCTATTCCAAGAGAGTCTATGCATTGGAAATAATACCTTTCCGCTCTGGCCCATAAAAATTCTGAGGCTTCCTGAGCCAGTTTTGCTTGCTGGATTTCATTTTCAAATCTTTTTTTGGTCTCAGCGGAAATCGTATCCATTTGACCAAATCCAACAAGCCCCCAAAGTAGAACTGCAATTATGATTAGCACAGCTTTTGTTTCCATTCTCAATGTTTTATGGCCTACATCGGCACCAGTGACGGCAGGTGTGATTTTGAATACTCCTACTGACGCCCTTGCCCCAATGGCCCTGTGTTGTCTACTGATCTAGTTTATTTTTCGGTTAAATATTCTTTCAATATCAGCTTTTAAGCTATTGTTCTCAGCTCTTAGTGCTGCAATATTTTTTAAGAATACAATGTGCTCCCTTCGATCGAAAAAATCTAAATTAAAAGATTTTGATAAGGTTAAAAACATAACCGAAATCTTTATTGCCCATGGTTTGTTTCTATTTGATTTCATACCAAAAGAATCCAAAACAATTTCCTCAATTTCTTTTTGAAACCTTGTTGATCCTTTTGTGGAAGAAGTAATGTCGTCAATTCGATCCTTTATTCTATCAATTTTCCCATCTGACTTTAATTGCATAATTACGGTGAGAAGGTCGCCTTGATTGGAAGCTTCAGAGAGGACATATTGCGTGAGGGAAGGAAGAAGGAAATTGTTATCAATTCCAATTTTAACATTATCGAACCAAGATTCTTCTTTTTTCTCTCGGATACCTTTATCAATTTGTTTTAAGGTAGTTATTAAATTATTGCTGACCGTTGGGTTAGGGATCTTAAGAATTTTTGAAGATCGCTCTGGGCTGATTATGAGATCTGCATTAAATGCCTCAGAAGTAATTAAATAATTATTGATTCCACTGTCTTTATAACTTGCCTCACTTTCCCAATCAATTTTGAAGATACTGGGATCTAAAGGGGAAAAAAATCTGTTGGTATTTTGTTTAAACCAAGGAAACTGAGTCCAATGATGTTCGAATCCGTTTTGTAAAAAACTTGGTTTTTCATAAAGTAGGGTTGCGTTGATGTAATTAGAAAGGCCTCCCAAACTGTTTTCAAACGAGACCTTTTCTGGAATTTGAATGTCTATTGAATTATCAAGTAGAAACCCTGCATGTTGTAATGACCAATTGTCAATGATACATTTATTTTGCAAATTCATATGCTATTGTCCAGATTTAATAGTTTCGACTTCCATTTCACGTTTTGCTTCAATTTCTAATTGCCAATAGCTTTAATTGCTTTCATTCGTAATGATCTAATATTCGTAATTGCACCATTCTATATTTCATAATGTGGTTGTTCACTGGCTTGTCCCATTGCCAAATTATGATTCAAATTTCGGGCCGAAGAAGTCGAATAACAACATATTTAGAAGATGAATTATTTGCTATTATTATTCCACAAACCTATCGATTGTACCCAACTCCATAATAGCGGCATAGCCGCTATCAAACCTAAAAGTACACATTCCCACAACTTCCATCATCTCCCACCAATTTACAAATTCGCCACAACATTAACCCCACCATCTACAAATATTCCCCACTCACCTTCCACATACTCCACTCCACCTCCACCAACAATCCACCCCACATCCCACCTTGTTCAGGGGTTGTTTAGGGTTTGTTCAGGATTTGGTTGGGGCTTGGTTCGGGGAAGAGGGGAGAAGAGTCGCAATCAGTGTGTTCAACGAAACCAGAATTGCAGCACAAAAGTACCTAAAAATTGGCAGAACCCAAAGGTCAATGGCTCAGGATTTAATCTTTCCTTCACTCCTCCAGCTCCTCGCCACATCCGCTTCCCGCAATCTCCACCCGCTGCTTATCCTCCCGAAACTCCAGCCCGGTTTGGGTGGACAGGGCGGCTAAGACCTCGGGCAGGGCTGCCCCGGTAAAGCGTTCGCTGATGCGGCAATCAGCCGTGCCTGCGGGCAGGGGGCCAAAGGTCGCTCCGTAGCAGCGGGCGAGGTCTTGCAGCACTTCTGCCAGCGGGGTTTTATCGAAGGTGATTTCGCCGGTGAGCCAGTAATTATAATTGTCGTTGGCATATTTTTTCACCCGCAGGTCGCCCGACTTCACTTCAAACACCATGTGGTCGCCGGGGGTGAGCTGCTGGAAGCGCCCCTTGCCGATCTCGAAGACCGCACTGCCTTCGGCCAGATTGACCTCCACCAGATCCTGGTTCATGAGCGAGCGCACATGAAATTTGCCCTTGCCCTTGACCTGCACCACCCCGCCAGGAATGGCCAGCATAAAGGGGCCGCTCGCTTCGGGTTCCAGTTCCAGCCAGAATTCACCGTCGGCATTCACCTTGCGCACCGTTTTGTCGAATTCGATGGGGTGCCGCAGGTAACTGTTGCGATTCATCCAGGCCAATGACCCGTCCGGCAGCCTGTATTCCCGGATTTCCTGCTCCGAATACACCTCCACCGGCTCGTTATTGCTGTCGCGCACCAACCACACCAGGAGGTAACCCAGCAGCAGGGCCAGGGCAAAAAACGCACCAATGCGAAAATAGGAGACAGGTTGCTCTTCCAGGGGGATGTTTTCGGGGTCTTTGCTCATGCGGTCTTCTGAAATCGCGGGAAAGGTACTTATTTAGCCCCGAAGCTGCAAAGCCGGGTGCAGTTAAAATGTGGTGGCCCGCAGAGTGTTTTTTAACCACAAAGACACAAAGATCACCAAGTTCTTTGATTAGGAAGCTTTCGCTTCTTTGTTTAGATCAAACACAGAGCCACAGAGCCAATTGGAGTGGTCAGGAGTTTTTTGGGGTTGCAAGCTTTCGCTTTGGGTTTGAGTTGCTTCATGATAAACTACCTCTTCATTATTTAAAATATTTGCACTAAATAACTGATTCTCTGTGTTCTTTGTGCAACCTCTGTGGCCTTTGTGTTGAAATTCCCCCCAAAGCGAAAGCTTTCCCATCTTCAAAACCTCCTAACCCCATCAGCGGACTCCGTGGCCTCTGTGTTTAAAAATTACACCCCAACCTCCCGCAGTTTGTGAAAAGGAGTGAAATGTCACCCAGATTCGTTTCATATTCCATCATTTTCCTATCTTAACACCTGTTCCAACAAAGTATCCATGAATTTATCATAATAAACCTCTTTTTGCCCTGTATGAATAAACTGATCTTCTCCGTAATCCTGATCCTGATTGCCCTCGGAACCCGGGTTTCCGCCCAGTCTGAGGCCCGTCTGCTGCGTTTCCCCACCATATCCGCCACGGAAATTGTATTTTCCTATGCAGGCGACCTCTACACCGTACCCCGTCAGGGCGGCACTGCCCGTCGCCTCACCACCCACGACGGCTACGAAGTATTTCCCCGTTTCTCGCCCGATGGCAGCCAGATTGCCTTTACCGGCCAGTACGACGGTAATACCGAGGTATTTTTGATTCCCGCTGCCGGCGGCGAACCCAAGCGCCTGACCTGGACCGCGACCCTCGACCGCGACGACATCAGCGACCGCATGGGCCCCAATAACCTGGTCATGACCTGGACCCCCGACGGGAAGGAAATCCTTTTTCGCTCCCGCAAAAAGAGCTTCAACAGCTTCAAAGGACAGCTTTTCAAGGTAACTGCCGCAGGCGGCGTGTGCCAGGAACTGCCCTTCTCAGTGGCCTCCTGGGCTACCTACAGCAGCAATGGCAGCGAACTGGCCATGAACCAGGTGTTCCGTGAGTTTCGCACCTGGAAATACTACCGCGGCGGCATGGCCGACGACGTGTGGATCTATAATTTTGACTCGGGCAAATGGCAGCGGCTCTTCCAAAACGAGGCCCAGGACATCATGCCCATGTGGCACGGCAATAAAATCTATTTTATCTCGGACCGCGACCGCACCATGAACCTCTTTTCCTATGATCTGCAAAGCAATCAAACGGAAAAGCTGACCACCTTCACCGAATACGACATCAAATTTCCCTCGCTCGGACCCGATGCCATTGTGTTTGAAAACGGAGGCTACCTTTATACCTATGACCTGAATTCAGGCAAGACCGAAAAGATCAGTATCAAAATTGCCGATGACCACAATGCGGGCCGCAA
The DNA here is from genome assembly GCA_020635905.1 of Bacteroidia bacterium. GTDB lineage: Bacteria > Bacteroidota > Bacteroidia > J057 > JADKCL01 > JACJYV01. The sequence continues at coordinate 675,664 of JACJYV010000001.1, read as the reverse complement.
TGCCCAGGTGGACGCCAGCAAATTCATCGATTCCTGGGAAGTAAGTCCCGGCGCAGAACGCCTCACCCTGGGTGCCCGCGGCGATATCTGGACCCTCCCCCTCAAAAGCGGGGTGACCCGCAACCTCACCCGCACCTCGGGCGTGCACGAGCGCAACTCCGTCTGGTCACCCGATGGAAAATGGTTGGCCTGGATCTCAGACCAGAATGGGGAGGACGAAATCTACCTGCAGGCTGCCGACGGCAGCGCCCCGCCCCGCCAGCTGACCAAAGGCGCCGACACCTATAAATACACCCTGCGCTGGTCACCCGACAGCAAAACCATCCTCTTCAACGACAAAATGCTGCGCCTCAGCCTGGTGGACGTGGCCACGGGAGCCATCACCCAGGTGGATAAATCCGTGAGCTGGGAAATCACCAACTTCGACTGGTCGCCCGACAGCAAATGGATCGCCTACGTGATGCCCATGCCGGCCGCTCACAGCCGCCTGGTTTTGTATGAGGTGGCCGCCAAAAAATCAACCGTGGTGACCGATGGCTGGTATAATGTGGGCAATCCATCCTTCAGCCCGGATGGAAAGTACCTCTATTTTGTGTCTCAGCGGGATTTTAACCCCATTTACAGCAACAGCGAATGGAACCACGCCTACGTAAACATGAGCAATGTGTACCTGCTGGTGTTGAGTAAGGAGGAAAAATCTCCCCTGGCCAAAGAGAATGACGATGTGAAGCCCGGCGAGGCGAAGGAAGAGAATAAGGAGGCAAAGAAAGACGACAAGGGCAAGGATGAGAAAGATAAGGCCCCGGCCAAAGAACCCGTGAAAGTCAAGGTGGATCTGGATGGATTGGGTGACAGGGTAGTGGAAATTTCCGGCAAAGCCTCCAACTATTTCCGGGTGGATGCCACCGAAAAAGGCGTTTATTACCAACGCCGTTCCTGGGAAGACAAGGGCACCCAACTGGTTTATTTTGACCTGAAGAAGAAAGAAGAAACCGTGATCGGAGAATTCGACGGCTATCGCCTCACCGCCGACCAGAAGAGCATGGTGATTCAGAACAAGGGAAATTACTATAAAGTGGATGCGCCTTCGGGCGAGGTAAAACTCAAAGATGCCGCCGACCTCTCTGCCATGAAGGTGGTGATCAATAAACGGGAGGAGTGGAACGCCATTTATATGGAGTGCTGGCGTCAGATGCGGGATTTCTTCTGGGATCCCAAAATGCACGGGGTGGACTGGCTGGCCATGCGCAAAAAGTATGAGCCCCTGCTGCCCTACGTCAATCACCGCAATGACCTCAACTACCTGATCGGGGAACTGATCGGCGAACTCAATGTGGGCCACGCCTACATCAACGGCGGGGATCGCCCCCAGCCCGAACGCATCAAAATGGGCCTCTTGGGAGCCCAGCTCAGCAAGCAGGGCGATGCTTACCGCATCGATCGCATCCTGCCCGGCGAAAGCTGGGTGGAGGGCATGCGCTCTCCCCTCAAAGAAATCGGTCTGAAGGTGGCAGAGGGAAATTATATCCTGGCCGTCAACGGAGTTTCTGTAAAAGACATGCCCGATATCTACCAGGGCCTGGCCGGCACGGCCGGCAAGCAGGTAGAACTGACCCTCAATACCTCAGCCAAGACCGAAGGAAGCTGGAAGATCATGGTGGAACCCATCGACGACGAGTCGGACCTGTATTACTTCAACTGGGTGCGCAACAACATCCGCAAGGTGGATGAAGCCACCAATGGCCAGGTCGGGTACATCCACGTGCCCGATATGGGACCGCATGGCTTGAATGAGTTTGTAAAATACTTCTACCCTCAACTCAACAAAAAAGCCCTCATCATCGACGTGCGCGGCAATGGCGGCGGCAACGTATCGCCCATGCTGATCGAGCGCCTGCGCCGCGAACTCGACATGGTGCTCATCACCCGCAACTGTGCGCCCTCCACCAGTCCGGCCCAGATGGTACTCGGCCCCAAGGTCTGCCTCATCGACCAGTATTCAGCCTCAGACGGGGACCTGTTTCCCTACCGTTTTCGCCAGAATAAACTGGGCAAACTGGTCGGCCAGCGCAGCTGGGGTGGGGTGGTTGGTATCCGCGGCAGCCTGCCCCTGATCGACGGAGGCGACCTGCGCAAGCCTGAATTTTCCCGCTACGACATCGACGGAAAGGAATGGATCATCGAAGGTCACGGGGTGGATCCTGATATAGAAGTGATTGGCGATCCCCACCAGGATTACCTCGGCAACGACCTGCAACTCAAGGCCGGCATTGAGGAAATCCTGAAGGAACTGAAAGCCCATCCCCAGGAACTGGCCCCCGTACCCAATGGCCCGGATAAATCGAAGTAATTTCAGGAGCCAGGGCATGCCCTGGCTCGAAATATTCCCCAAAATGAAAATAAAGCACCTGATCCTATTACTGCTGCTTGGCCTGGGCCCGGCCCTTTCCTTCGCGCAGCTCAATTTCCAATCCTATTTCGACGATTGCAAAGTGCAGGGGAGCATCACCCTTTACGATCTACAGACCAAAACCTGGATCGCCAGCGATGTGAAGGACACCAAAAGGCGCACCCTGCCTGCCTCAACCTTCAAGATATTCAATACCCTGGCTGCCCTGGAAAAGGGTGCAGTTCAGGATGAAAACGAAGTTTTTACCTGGGACGGGGAGAAACGCTGGTCACCCGACTGGAATCAGGACCTCAATCTGAAGGACGCCTACAAGTACTCTGCTTTGTGGGTTTACCAGGAGATTGCCCGCCGCATCGGCCCTGCAGAGTACGTCTGCATGATGAATTGCACCCACTACGGCAACATGCGCACCGGGGGCAAGGTGGATGAATTCTGGATCAACGACACCCTGCAAATCTCACCCGGTGAGCAGATTATCTTTCTGGTACAGTTGTACAAAGAGGTATTCCAGGCCAAACCCGAAAATTACAGCAAACTGAAGGAAATCATGATTCAGGATCAGGGAGAGGATTGGGTTTTGCGGGCCAAAACGGGTTGGGGTGTCTCGGGTGGTAACGACATTGGCTGGTACGTGGGCTGGGTGGAGAAAGGGGAGAAGGTCATTTTCTTCGCTACCCGCCTCGAAATGCCCGAGGACAAAAGGCCTGAGAATTTTGGCGAATGCCGCAAAGAGATTTCCCGCCGGATTTTGCATGATCTTGGGTGGATGTGATTTCCCTGAAGGACCATGGCCAACCTGGCCCCAATCCTACAGGGAATTATTTGCTTCATTTTACAAATCAGGTATAATATCGGGTTATGCGGGATTCAGCACATTGACCAGCACGTGGGGGAAGAAAATCGTGGCCGGATTTCCATTCACGATCAGGGTCAGATTGAGGCCCACATTCTGGGAGTACATCAGAAAGGCATCCGGGGTGCCCGGGTTCAGCAGCCAGATGGTAGTCTCATAGGAAACCACGCTTGCGTGCTTGCTTTCAAAGGAAATGTTGGTGATGTTTTGGGCATTGGCCGAAACCTTGAAAACCACAAAGTCTTTGATTGAATCCTGATTGGCTTCCAGAAATTGGACCAGTTTGTAATTGGGGTTGATGTTGAGGTTGGTTTCCACTCCGTTAACCTTCATGGATGGCCCATACTTTTCAGGATAATAAGGAACTCCCTGATACAGGGGGATCGTGTTTACCTGCGGGATGGTTGGTATTCCCGGAAAAGTGGGAAGTGGATCATTCGAACCCCCCGTATGCCAGGGCATCACACTTCCGTTAGCCAGAATGGAATTGCCATGCGGCACTGAGACCTGCTTGGCCAGGTTCATATTGGGGTTTTGGGGAGGAACATTTCCTTGCTCATACACGGGCGGATTGGAAGGATAGGCCCCTTCAGATTGTTTGGTGGTGTCGAGAAACAGCCAGGAGCCGTTTTCGGCATGCACCAGGGTGTTTACCACGCTATTGGGTACAACAGGCACGCCCGGGATGGCATTTGAAAAGTAAACCCGCTGCTCATAAAACAGGGTATTGGAGATCTGGTTGAATCCGCCACCGCGGTTGGGCACATTGCCGGGGATGTCAGCAAAGGTCATTTCCTCGTTATAAGGGAAATTTTTGAGGATGTATCCGCCCGGGGCATTGACGTTTTGGGGCAATGTCATCACACAATAGCTGTTTTCTCCTGTGGTGCTGTGCCAGGTGCCCTTGAGGTTGATCAGTTGTCCCAGACCAGTTTCGACTGATGCGGGCACCACAGGTGGCGAGGGGGTGGTCACCAAAGGCGTGGTGGTATTGGGAGTTGGGGGAATGGAATTAGAAGTGGAAGAGGGTGAACTTTGCTTTTTCATGGGAAAATTGCTCTTTTTAAGTGATTGAAGCTTCAAGGTAAGGATCGGGAAGGCGGATTTTGTGTACATTTCAGTAAGTTTGTCCCTGTCCACATTAGGAAAATTCCTGGTTTTCATGCCTCATTAAGAATGGTTTACCCGATACTTACCTTATTTTATGATCGCTGAAGATCGTCTGATAGTTCTGGCAGAAAAGGATACCCTCCTGCTGTCTCAGCCTGAGACCCTGAAGGGAATCAATGAGATTCATTTTAATTTCAGGTTGGGAAAGGAAGGCCTTGCGATGATAAATGAGGCGTTGGAGGCGAAACCCGGCCTGAAATTGATGGTCAGCGGGTATTATCAAAGCATGGAAAACCTGGACTGGAGTCTCCTCCATCAGGTGCGGCATCTGACCCTCACGGAGTTCGGGATTTTTGGAAACCCCGTGAATTTCAATTCCCTGAACAAATTAGAGACTTTGTCCCTGTCACAAAACGGACTCATCGACCCGAATTTTCGCCCAGGCAACCTACCCGCTTTGCAAAGCCTTTCACTTTTCTCCAACCATTTTGCCGCAAACGCCCTGCAGGATTCCTTTTTGGGCCTGGAAGCTGCTTCAGGTTTGCTGGAGTTGAAACTGGTTGGCTTTCGCCCTTTCGACGACCGTTTGGCCAACCACTTTCTTTCTAATCTGATCCACCTGAAAGAATTGCGTCTTTCGGGCCTGCCCCGTCTCAATAAGCTGGATTTTGTCCGCAAAATGGATTCCCTGACCTGCATTCATCTTTACAACCTGAAAAACATTCGCTTTCTGGCTCCCCTTTTTGAGTTACCTGGACTGAAAGAATTGCGTTGCAAAGGCCTGAAATTGAAGGAAAGTGAAGCTGTATTAATGGAGAAACTGCCGCAATGTCAGTGGGAGGAGGTTGTTTTTGATTACCTGGAAGAGGGGGAGAGATAAGTTACCTGATCGGCGTTTACAGGATGATAGCTTTTGAAAAATTCAGAAATTCAACCCGGATAGTTGGGTTACCCAGGCGGCAAAGCGGGGGCATTTCTCTAAAATTTGCTCAATTCCGTTTTCCATGGCGATCATTGCCCCATGAAAGGGCTTTTCATAGCCAGGAAAAAGGTTTAGTATTCTTTTGGAAGGCGCGGTCTGGGGATTGTCATTGATTTCTTCGGGATTTTCATACCTGTCGATAATTGTTTGTACTCCAGCAATAAAATCCTGATTATCCGGGAATAATTCTGAGATTCCCTTGAGGGAGGAAAAAAGCAAAGCCTCGAATTCGTGCAACTGGATATAGGGAATGAACCTCGGGGAGCCTATTTCCAGGCCAAGTTGTTCCTCCAAATGACGGACTTTTTCAGTTGCGGCTCCACGAAAAGCCGGGCTATCCATCCCAGGAAAATCATTGGGCAAAGCATAAAAATCCACCATGGTTGTCACATGGACACTTGTGTCGCGCAGGCAATGGGAAATGTCTCTTTTGAGCTGCTGGAAATTTTGCAAACCACCCTTAAAGTTATTTCCTCCTTTAACAATTTTGGTAATGACAATCTTGGGTTCCAAATGTACCCCGCGGTAATGGAGGTAGGGTTGAAGCACGTTTTTTACAAATTGTTCCTCTGTTTGCCCCTCCACGATTACCAAAACCTGCTTCATAACCTTTCAGGGACGGCCCCCAATGATATTTTTTTCCCAAACATCACCCAGGCTGTAATCTTCCTTCCAGCCCTCCAGGTCAGTTGCTTCTATCCTTTCAAAGGTGGATTGTCCGTCTTTTCTGTCTGCCACCAGGATATTTTCAGGCAGAAAATGGTTGATCAATGTCACGGATTGAGTGGAAATGATAATTTGGGAACGCCTGGAAGCGCTTTTGATCAGGGAAGTGAGCACTTCAATCGCGGCGGGATGTAAGCCAAGTTCGGGCTCGTCAATAATGATGGTGTCGGGTGGCTCGGGCTGAAGCAACAGCGTGGCCAGACAAATCATTCGCAGGGTGCCATCAGAAAGATTGCTTGCATTGAAGTACTTGTCAGAACCCTTTTCCCGCCATTCAAGCCGAATAAATTCTTCATTGATTGCATCAGGTTTCAATTGAAAAGCATCGAAAAACGGAGCAATCAATCGGACAGTATTTTGAATTTGCCTAAACTGGCCAGGGTGGCGGGTCTCCAGAAAGTACAGGAAAGCCGCAAGATTTGAGGCATTTTCCCTCAATGCCCGGTTGTCGTCCACCCTGCCTTTTTGTTTTAGTTGGGCAGATTCGCTCGTGTCGTGAAAATGGTAAACTTTTAAGCCTGAGAGTGCATTCGCAATAAGAATTTGGGAAGGTCCATTCAGGTTTTGGTGAATTCCCGTTTCGAAATTCCCAGCAGCCAGATTGTTTGCCTTTTCTTTGCCCTCGTTTTGGCTTTCCCCGGCCTTTTCTTCAGCAAAATAGAAACGATCGTCTGCTGAGGGTTCAATTTTGAAACGATAATAGGATTTGAGTCCGTTCAGGGAGTCAAATTCAATTTCAGATTCAATGAAGGATGACCATTTTCGGCCAAAGTAAAGAATATTTTCTGCTCCTCCGTTTCTGGCAGTGAATAATTGAAGCTGATTTTCAATGATGCTGTGAAGCAGTTTAAACCAGGATATAAAATTGGATTTTCCCGCTCCGTTCGCTCCAATCAAAATATTTATCTCCCCAAGTTCAACCGTGGCATTACGAATGGACTTATAATTTTGGATATTGACGGAAAGAATCTTCAAAGTGGGTTAATTTGGTTTAAATATAAATATCCGGGGCCGGATTTTCAGTTTTTTTTGTGCGGGACTACCTGATCGGCGTTTCCTCCACCACGGGGCAGCTCATCAACAGGGGGACCCCCATTTGCCAGTTGGCGTTGCGGGTACGTACTTCGTAGGAGTATTTCCTTCCCTTCTCCGCCGATTTGTCCAGAAAGCTGGTTTTCTTCATGCTGATCTCCGCAATGTCCACCTGCTTGCCCGTCACTTCGTCTATGCGGGTGATATAGTAACCCTTGGCTGTTTCAGAATTGGAGGGATTCCAGGTCAGGAACATCCCAAAGGGCGAAGCCTCGCACTTGCCTTGTCCGCCGGGTTTGGGCAGTTGGTCCATTTCCCAGGTCAGGCGCACAGATTCAGACATTTCAGACTCATTGCCCGATTCGTCGATTGAGCTGACCTTGAGGAACCAATCACCATCCCCTTCCAACTCGATGTGGTAGAAAAGGGTGCTGGTCTGGGCAAATTCAATATATTTCAGGGCATCCACCCTGCGGTCGGCTTTCCAGATTTTGTACATGGAAAGGTCCTTGTCGGGCACTTCATCCCAGGAAAGGGTGGCGGTTTTGTTCTTTTTCAGAATGGCAATATTGAGCGGCACTTTGGGCGGAACCACATCAGAAACCGTTGCTTTGACCATTTTTGAACCTTCAGAGCGGTTGAAATTCTTGTCAATCGCAAAAACCGTGTAACCGTAGGTGATTTCAGCATCCGTGGGTTGTTTGTCGCGGTAGGTGGTTTGCTTCAGGGCCGTACGGTTGAGCAGGCTGGATTTGGCAAAATCAGGGTCAGAGGTCCGCTCCACTTCATAGCCGAAAAAGTCCTTTTCGGTGTTGGCGTCCCAGGTAAGGGTTATTTCCCCTCCGTTGACCACTGCTCTGACATTGCGGGGCGCGGCAGGGGGGGAGAGGTCGGGAATGGAAAAACGAACCGTGTCTGAGGGCGGGCCAGGCTCGCCTTTGGAATTGAGGGAACGAAGATACCAGGCAAAATCTCCCCCTTCATCCAGGCTTTTGTCCACCCACTCGGTCACAGACTGCTGGATCTTATAGACTTTGATGAAAGGGCCTTTGCCGTCGGCACGATAAACTTCGTAGCCGTTGGGCGTCCGCTCGGGAGCTTTCCAGGACAACTTGAAGACTTTGCCGACCAGACTGGGATGTATGGCAGTGGGCGGTTCGAGGGAATTGAATACCCCGGGAATGACCTCCACCGGGTCGCTGGGTTCGCTTTCGATCCCGAAAGCGTTGATGGCCCTCACCAGGTACAAATAGGGCTGCCCGTTGGTCAGGCCCGTGTCCCTGACGTATTGAATAGAATTATCCTGAAGCTTGCCGTTCGCATTTTCAATATTGCCGTGGGGCTGAGCGGGATCCAGCAAAATGAAGGGCCCCAGTCCTTTGGCTGCGCGGTACACCCGAAAGCCCGTGACTTTTCCCGATTTGAGGGCCGTTTCGTTTTTCTTCCAGGAAAGGGTGGCGGCCCCCATCAGGGATTTTACCTGAATCGTGGGTATGGGAGGGACCACTTCAGGATTTTTTTCCACCTGCTTTTTGATCCAGGTCATGCTTTCTGTGACCCCGATTTCGATTTCCTTGCCGGCCAGAATGGCCGTGACCCTGTATTTGACCGAAGGACCCTGCGGCACTTCCTTGTCTGCAAAAACGACTCCCATGGCCTTGGCCAGGTCGGGGTAGGCATAGGTCAGCCGGTCCAGTTCCTCCTTTTTTGAGTCGTCTTTGATGAATTCCAGATAAGTGTAACGGGTGATCCCAGCCCGTTCATTTTCCACCCCAAAAAGATTGAGAAAGCGGGTCATATTGTCGCCCGCCACCTTTTTGATCTCCAGATTGGTGGTCAGCATGCGGCTGGGAGTGGTGGTAAGGCGCACCCAGTTGCGGTTTTCGACCGAGCGGTAAACGTGGTATCCGGTCAGATCAGCGGAAAATACAGGATTCCAGCGCAGGAAAATTCCCTCCTCAGAAACGAAAGTCACAATGCGCAGGGATTGGCTGCGGGCCATGGAACCAGCAAAAACAGCCAGCAGGGCTAAAAGGATGAATGTCCTGTACTTTTGGACCATGCGAATCATAAACTGGACTACAAATTTCGTACAGAACTGGTTTTAATGCAGACCAGACTATCAAGAATCTGAAAAGAAATCGTCTTTCTTCGTGGACGATTGGAAGTAACTTACCCCGGTTCGGCAGCGGAAAGGGAAGCAATATCGAGCGCCACCATGCCCACGATCCCTAATCCAATGAGCAGGTACATTCCGATCACCACCATTTGCATGGGTTTGAGGTAGGTGGATTTCATCTGGGCCCTGACCTCGGGATCGGGAATAGCCGTTTGCAGAGAGGACATGATTTTGAGCAAAATCCCGGGCGTTGCAATAGGGAAAATGACCATAAATTTCAAGACCGCTCCTGATATCGTTTTGGGATGAATAACCTGGGCTCCAGGGATGGAGTGGGTGGCAAGTCCTCCCACCAAAATTTTCACCAGGAAGTAAAGGCCGTAAACTTCCAAAGCCAGCAGGCACACCAAACTCAATGCTCCCGGCACAAGAAAGAGGAGTTTGTTTTGCTTCATTTCTTTTCCATACGCATAGCCCATCCCAGTCTGCCAACCTGTGATCAGCATCAGGGTCAGGACCGGGAAAATGGTATAATATTGTACTCTGAGTGTATTTGACTCCTCAGGGGTCAGGCCGAGTAGCAAGGCCATGATCAGCAGGGGAGTGACAAAAATGAGGGCCAGTTGCCAGGTTTTGAAGCGGAAAAGGTTGGACATGGGGGATTAGGTTTTGGGTTGAGGGAAATTTAAGGAAATTTGGAGAACAACCTTTACCTGGATTGATAAAAGCTGCTCTCCTTATTCCAAATTTCTTTACTCCCGGATAAACCTCAAGGTTTGGTTCCCCACCCGAACCAGGTACATCCCGGCGGGAAGTAAGCTGCAATCCAATTGTAGTTGGTTTTCAGTGAAGTTAAAGGTTAAAATCGTCCGGCCAGGCAGAGAAATGATTTCGCCCTTTTGTCCGATCAGTTCGTTCCCAGCTTCCAGGGTTAATAATCCCGAGGTAGGATTGGGAAACAATATGAGCTCCGAGCCGTGAGCTGCGAGCGACGAGCCATTTTCAGACTGATCGCTTTTCTGCCCCGGCACCGTATCACAAAAGTCCACCCAGGTATCGTAAATCTCCGTCCCCACGCTGAACATGCTTACATCCACCCGCAGGGTTTCTGTAGGCGAAATTCCAATACTGCGCAGCAGATTCCCGTTCTGATACCAGTACATGCTGGAAATGCGGCGTTCCACCACCAGGGTGTCGCCTGCGGCGACGGTGCCGTAATTCTGGAAGAAACCCGTTTTCTCCTCGCGGATGTAGAGGTTGCCTTTATTATTATAGAAGGCATAGTCAATCGTGAACTGGCTCGCATCAGGATCGCTGTCGCTCAATCCAATGTAGTAGTTTTTGCTAACGGAATTCACCACGTGCACCACTTTGCCATCACTGCCGTTGAGGGCTTTATTGTCTGAACGGGCGCCAGAGGTGCCCCAGCCATTGCTGGAATTTGAGTTGTAGAGGGTGTCACCATTTGCCGCCGAGCCAATGAAGCCCTCCCACACGATCTTACTCAGGATTTCGACCGAAATCACCTGATTCATGCCGTTCTGGTCGCTGACTGTGCAGGTGTAGAGGCCGGGGGCTTTGCCTGAGATGGCTGCCGTGGTTTCGGCGCTGCTCCAAAGGTAAGAGTAGGGAGGTATGCCTCCGTTGCCGGTCACTTCAGCAGCTCCGTTGGAGAGGAAACAGTCTTCGGCCTGCACACTCACAATGCTGGCATAAAAACTGTCTGGCGCAATGCTGTCCGTGCAGAAGCTGCTGTAAATGTCATAAATCACGGTACCCTTGCTGTAAAGCGAGGCATCCACCATGAGTGACCAGGTGGGATTGGTGGAGGTGGAACGGATCAGGGTGGAGTTTTGCCAGTATTTGATCGTGCTTCCAACCCGCTCAATTTTCAGAGTATCCCCCAGGGAAATTGCTCCAAACGAACCATCAAATCCACTTTCTTCCTTGATGCGCAAGGTGCCTTTGGAGTTGTAAAAGGCATAATCAATGGTGGTCTGGCTTTCGTCTGTATTCTGATCAGACAATCCAATCACATAAAAGCGATCCAGACGATTGACCAGATGCATAAAATATCCGTCCGCATTTGCTCCCAGCACCTGAACGGAACGTGCCCCTGAGGTGCCCCAACTGGAGTTGGGCAGGGTGCGGGAAAGCGTGTCCACACTGCCCGCTGCGCCCACCTGATCGGTCCAGGAAATGCGGTTCAGCACCACAAAGCTGGCCATGGCGGTGCCGCCTGCGTTGTCCGTGACGGTTACGCTGTAAGTGCCGCCTTCGAGGCTGGTGTTGTTCGCAGTGCTGGCTCCGTTGGACCAGCTGTAATTAAATGGAGGTGTGCCTCCCGAAACAGCCAGATTGATGCTGCCCATGGGACCATTTGCACAATCATTGTGCTCAACCGAACCAGAAACCGACAAAGGCAAACTGGTCGAACAAAAGGTGAGCCAGACATTGGTCAGGTAGGAATCTTTCTTGAAAAGGGAGGCATCAGCCCGCAGCGACTTGCTGTTGTCCACCGCTTTGGTGTACACAACGGACCCGTTTTTGAGCCAGTTGAGTGAACTTCCAACTCGTACAATTTGCAGGGTATCGCCCGGGGCTACTGAACCCACCACGAGGTCGGTGCCAATGGCTTCCCGCACCCGCAGCTGGCTTTTATTCACATAAAAGGCATGATCAATGGTCAGCTGACTGGGATCTGAGGGATTGTCCCATGACAATCCAATGTAATACACGCCTTTATTTTCATGGACCACGTGGGCCAGCCCACCCTCCTGGTTGGGTTGCAGCACCTGAGCAGAAGCTGCAGCTTTGCTGCCCCAGCCATTGCTGCTGGTGATTTCAAACAGGGTGTCACCCGATTGCGATGTGCCGACGAAGTCGGCCCAGGTGGGAGTCACAGGTTGCGAAACGATGCTGATTCCCGCAGAGGTGTCCGAGCAGGAACCATCGCCCACGATGGCCTGATAAAAGCCCGTGGCCGAAGCATAATAGCTGGCTGAGTTGGCGCCAGGGATGTTCATTCCGTTCATCATCCATTGGAAAAGGGTGCCGCCCGAGGCGATCAGCTCGACTGAATCCGTAGGGCAGATGGTGGAGGAGCCATTGAGGGAGTCATGGGCCGTGACCTGGCAGGCAGGGCCAAAGTAGCAATAAACCGTATCTGTATAGGTAAGCTTGGCCGCGGTTGGGTTTTGGGTAATAAAAGACAAACCCGCAATGGAACTGGTGGTGGTGGTGCCTGTAACCGGGGCAACGGTGGCATCTGTGAGGGCTGTCATGGCCAACGGGCTGGACCCGCATTGTGAGTTTCCGTTATTGGCGATTTGCAGGATTTGACCCTCAGTGTTGTTTTTCATAGAAAGAAACAACTTGCCTGAGGCATCCTCCACCATTTCCATCCCCGTGTAGGCTGAAGCGCTTCCACTGTAACGATATCCCGTGGGATTGGTCAGGTCTGTATTGGATTTGATCAAAAGCACCTCATAGGCCAGGTTCACTCCCGCAAAACCAGTGATCAGCAATTCACCCGATGAACTGATGGTTGCAAATTGCGCAAAGGTATTGCTGGAAGTGCTTCCCAGGTCCTTGCTCCAGATGTGGGTTCCGGCATCGCTGAATTTATGCACTTTGATACAGGTGCCCAGGCTGGCTTCATTGGATTCCTGAACCGCAAAAATATCACCGTTCGGGGCAATAGCCAGTCCGGTGGGATTATAGGTGTACACAAAAGGCCAGTCCTTCGCCCAGATCACACTTCCGGTGGTTTTATTGATTTTGGTAAGAAAGTATTTGCCCGGAGTTGAATAGCGGTCATAAGTGCCCCAAACCACGGGATTTCCGTCGGGGGCGAGTTCCATTTCGTAGGCGTAACCCTTTTTTCGGTTGGAATCGTTGTGATTTCCATACTGGCGCGACCAGGCCAGGGTGAGATTCGAGTTGAATTTGGCAATCAGCGGCACGTGCCATTCGTAATAGGAAACGCCCCCACTGAAAATATCCTTGTACCAACCCGTCCAGAAAATGGTGCCGTCCGCAGCAAACCAGGCATCGTAGTTGCGGGTGGTTTGGGTAACAGAACTGGATTGAAAATGCTTGTAATTGAGGATATTACCAGAGGAATCCAAAATGGCAATGAAAGGGTAGTAGGAGGGATAAGTTCCCGAATAGCCAGTCAGACCGACCACCAAAATCTGGTCGTTGGGGCCCCTTCTTACAATGTCAATGGCAGTTCCGTTATAGTATCCGTGTTCCTTTGTCCAAAGGGTATCTCCATTGGGGTTTATGGCCACCAGTTTGCTGCCGTAGGGAGTCGTATTGGTAAATCCAACGATGCGGGTGCCGCTGGACAGCAAGGCACAGGTTTTGGAGCCCTGGCTCAGGTTGATTTTCTTATCAAAGTTTTGAGCAAATGCCAGTTGGACCAGGAAAACCAGGGGAAGAAGGTTCAGGATAAATTTTTTCATGAGAAAAGCAGTTGTTGATATTGGGAAAAACGGAAAAACTATCAATACGGGGAGATTGGGCTCTTTTCGTAGCGGGAATACGGGCGTAAAAATAGCGGGATTTTCTGTGAATTTCAAGGAGAATTGGGGATTTTGTTTTCGTTTTATGGCTGAGATTGATCTTTGAATTGAACAGAAAAATCCAGCTAACTTCCTGCTAATCTTTATCGTAAATTTCCCATTTACAAGCTTTGAAAAATGCATTTTGGAGAATTACATCCCGTCGATTTTGAAGCCATAAAGGCATTTAACCTTACAAATGAACATGGGCTTACAAGGACCACTGAGAAAGGTCTGTGGAATTTTGCCCGCGGATTTTCTGCCAACGGGGAAGGTCGGGTCACCAGGCTTTATATTTCCAATGGGCATAAATTACGCCTGGAAAGCCTGAAAGACCTGACGGAAATGGAGTATGTATGGATTAATGGTGCAACTATGCCTGAGCTTGGGATTTTTTCGGGGATGTTGAAGCTGAGGGAATTAGGAATTGTAAGTAGCAGGGTGAAAGATTTAAGTGGCCTGGAAAAATTAACCCAACTGGAGATTCTGAAGCTGGGTGGAAATCATGGAATTTCTTCTCTCGAATCAATCCAGGGGTTAAAAAAATTGAATACGCTTGACCTTTTCAGTAATCAGGTCGTGGATGCTTCGCCACTTGCTGCACTTCCTTTGCTGGAACATCTGGATATTTCCTGTAATGGCAGGCTTGATATTCAATCCCTGACTGGTCTGACCCAACTCAAATCTCTGAACCTGAGAATGTGCGGAGTTGAAGATATTTCGCCCTTGAAAAGCCTGGTCAATTTGGAGAGTCTTGACCTGGACCATAACCGAATCCGTGACCCGGGACCTTTGGAAAGCATGACAAAGCTGAGCTACCTGACCGCGGATGGCAATTTGGTGGAAGATCTGCTTCCCCTGCTTCAATTGACCTGTTTAAAAAAATGCTCACTGATGGGAAATAAGATCAAAAATATCCCCCTTGGATTTAATCATCCTGGAATGAAAATCTCCTTTTCTGGCCTCCTGGAGGAAGATCCGCACGATCTGGCGCCCCAGTGGGACTTTCGCGAAGGACTTTTACTCGATGGAAATCCTGTGGCCGGGGACCAATAGGAATCCTAATCGACCATCAGTTTTTCTTCCTGTCTGAATCCTTCCCCCTCAATCCTCAACAGATACATTCCTGAGGCAACTCCGCGAAATTCCAGCGAAGCAGGCTTCCCGGCCCAGCTTTGGAGTCGTCGGCCCTGCAAATCAAGCAAAGTGAATTGGTATTCTGACGGGGAAGAATCGGGGTATTGCAGGTTAATTTGACCCTTTGCAGGATTGGGATAGATCAAAAGCTGCGAGCCTTGAGCTGCGAGCGACGAGCCATTTCCAGACAGACCGCTTTTCTGCCCCGGCACCGTATCACAAAAGTCCACCCAGGTATCGAAAATCTCTGTGCCTGTGCTGAACATGCTCACATCCACCCGCAGGGTTTCTGTAGGCGAAATTCCAATACTGCGCAGCAGATTCCCGTTTTGGTACCAGTACATGCTGGAAATGCGGCGTTCCACCACCAGGGTGTCACCCACTGCTACCGTGCCGTAATTCTGGAAGAAACCCGTTTTTTCCTCGCGGATGTAGAGGTTACCCTTGTTATTATAAAAGGCGTAGTCAATCGTGAACTGGCTGGCATCAGGATCGGCGTCTGAGAGACCGAGATAGTAGTTTTTGGAAACGGAATTCACCACGTGGACCACTTTGCCATCACTTCCGTTCAGGGCTTTATTATCTGAACGGGCACCAGAGGTGCCCCAGCCGTTGCTGGAATTGATATTCATCAGTGTGTCGCCCTGGGCAGAACTTCCTATAAAGCCTTCCCACACAATCTTGCTCAGGATTTCGACCGAAATCACCTGATTCATACCGTTCTGGTCGCTGACCGTACAGGTGTAGAGGCCGGGGGCCTTGCCCGAGATGGCTGCGGTGGTTTCTGCGCTGCTCCACAGGTAGGAGTAGGGAGGTACACCTCCGTTGCCGGTCACTTCTGCGGCTCCGTTGGAGACGAAGCAGTCCTCGTGATCCAGGCTCACCAAAGTTGCATAAAAGCTGTCGGGCGCAATGCTGTCCGTGCAGAAGCTGCTGTAAATGTCATAGATCACGGTACCCTTGCTGTACAGCGAGGCATCCACCATCAGGGACCAGGCAGGGTTGGTGGAGGTGGAACGGATCAGGGTGGAGTTTTGCCAGTATTTGATCGTGCTTCCAACCCGCTCAATTTTCAGGGTATCCCCAAGGGTAATTGCTCCAAAAGAACCATCAAAACCACTTTCTTCCTTGATTCTCAGGGTGCCTTTGGAGTTGTAAAAGGCATAATCAATGGTTGTTTGGCTTTCGTCCGTATTCTGATCAGACAATCCAATCACATAAAAGCGATCCAGACGATTGACCAGATGCATAAAATATCCATCTGCATTGGAGCCCAGCACCTGAATGGAGCGAGCGCCCGAAGTTCCCCAACTGGAGTTGGGCAGGGTGCGGGAAAGGGTGTCCACACTGCCCGCTGCGCCCACCTGATCGGTCCAGGAGATGCGGTTCAGCACCACAAAGCTGGCCATGGCCGTCCCGCCTGCGTTGTCCGTGACGGTTACGCTGTATGTGCCGCCTTCGAGGCTGGTGTTGTTCGCAGTGCTGGCTCCGTTGGACCAACTGTAATTGACAGGAGGTGTGCCACCTGATACAGAAAGCGAAACATATCCAGACGGGCCATTTGCACAATCATTATGGCCCACCATTCCTGAAACTGACAAAGGCAAACTGGTCGAACAGAAGGTGAGCCAGACATTGGTCAGGTAGGAATCTTTCTTGAAAAGGGAGGCATCAGCCCGCAGCGACTTGCTGTTGTCCACCGCTTTGGTGTACACAACGGACCCGTTTTTGAGCCAGTTGAGGGTGGTGCCCACCCGTACAATTTCCAAAGTATCGCCGGGACCAACTGAACCCACCACGAGGTCGGTGCCAATGGCTTCCCGCACCCGCAGTTG
Source organism: Bacteroidia bacterium (assembly GCA_020635905.1). Lineage (GTDB taxonomy): Bacteria > Bacteroidota > Bacteroidia > J057 > JADKCL01 > JACJYV01. The sequence goes on along the minus strand of JACJYV010000001.1, from coordinate 658,892 downwards.
GCTTTTATTCACATAAAAGGCATGATCAATGGTCAGCTGACTGGGATCTGAGGGATTGTCCCACGACAATCCAATGTAATACACGCCTTTATTTTCATGGACCACGTGGGCCAATCCGCCATTCTGGTTGGGTTGCAGCACCTGAGCAGAAGCTGCAGCTTTGCTGCCCCAGCCATTGCTGCTGGTGATTTCAAACAGGGTGTCACCCGATTGCGATGTGCCGACGAAGTCGGCCCAGGTGGGCGACACGGGTTGCGAAACGATGCTGATCCCCGCAGAGGTGTCTGTACATCCGCCGTTTGAAACGATGACCTGGTAGAAACCAGTTTGGTTGGCAAAGTAGGATGAGCCTGTTGCACTTGAAATAGGGATGGAATTGTAAGTCCACTGGAAAAGAGCTCCTCCTGAAGCAACCAACTCCACAGAATCTGAGGGACAGAGGTTGGTATCTCCATGTACGGAATCTATTGCAAGAATCGCACAAGGTGCAAAAAGGCCCATTTTGTGGATATACCCCAGGGTTGAATGGCCCGAAGCTGTATCTATTCCAGGGCCCGGGTCAAAATCAATAGTTTTGCTTGCCGAACCTACTGTATATAGGTTTCCATTTTTGTCAACAGCGCAATCGTAACTATAGTTTTGTCCGGGACCACCTAAAGCCCAGGCGCCTATTAAATTTCGGGAGGAATCATATTTTGCAATAAAGATATCCTGGCCATTTGCAGTAAGATTTTGAACTCCTGGCCCGGGATCAAAATCGGCAACCGACCTAAACTCTCCGGAAATGAAAATATGGGCTGAGTCATCCATAGTCATTCCATATAAGAGATCCTGATTATTTCCTCCAATTCTTGCAGCCCAAACAAAATTTCCGGCCTTATCCAGCCTGAGAAGGAATGGGTCCAGTGTGCCCTGGGCAGTTTGGTTATAAGTTCCTGTTCCTGGATCGGCATCCATGGTTCCACTAAAAATTCCGCCTACATATATATTGCCCTTTTTGTCCAGTTCAATGCGTTTCCCAATTTCGTTGCCTGTTCCCTGAATTCGTTTCATCCATTTGAAATTCCCAGCGCTATCCAGCTTTTCAACAAAGCAATCAGTGTTTTGAAATCCTTTGATGAATGTTCCTGGTCCTGGGTCAAAATCACAGGAGCCAGCGTAAGACCCGGTAATGAAAACATTATTCGTGTCATCGATCGCAATCCCATTGCAGGCATCGTTATTGCCTGAACCTATTCCTTTGGCCCAGATAAATTGCCCATTCTCTGAATATTTTGCGAAAAAGCAATCCTTATTCCCATGAGAGGTCAGGTTATATACTCCTGGTCCCGGATCAAAATCTATAGTACTGTAAAAACCACCGGCCACATATAACTCTTTTCTTTTTTCATCAAAATGAATATCCTCAGTCGTGGCACCTCCTGCGTTATTTCCGGTAAAATTTCCAAGTGGAATTACCCATTGAAAATCTCCCGAAGGATCGTATTTGGCTATAAATCCTTCATTGCTGCTTGGACTTATTATTTTAGTAACCCCAGGCCCAGGATCGACGTCAAGAGAATCCCAAAATCTTCCTCCCAGGTACAGGTTGCCTGCGGTATCAACTTCAATACTGTGGGCTCTGTTTGATGAAAGAGAAAACAGAGACTTTCCCCATATGAAGCTTCCTGAGGGAGAATATTTAGCAAAAAAAATGTTTATCTTATAATTAGCCCAGGTGCTGAAGGCCGTCCCAGGTCCCGGGTCCATGTCGAAGGATGAATTGCAATACCCTGCGACATATATGTTTCCACTCCCGTCTGTGGCCACATCTTCCACCTGAACAGTATTAATTGTGATAGGGTTGAATACGTTTGTCCACTGGTAGGTTTGAGAGAATATTAATTCTGAAGTAAGCAAGAAAAGGAAAAGGAAGGGGAATAATCTCATATTGGTTCTTCTGAAAGGCAGGGCCTGTTTAGATTTGACTTGAACCCAAAATTCATTTTTGAACTGAAAATTTGGCATATTCAGTTGTTTCTGAACTTGTGAGAACAAGGAAGTAAATCCCCTCTGAAAGGTGGTCCAGATTTAGTTCCAGTCGCCCTGAAGGCAGATTTTGGAGAGTAAACACTGGAACACCATTGGCAGAGAAAACCTTCAGTTCAAATTTGCTAATTTTCTCTGGAACTACCAATTGAAACCTGCCAGGTCCGGGATTCGGAAAAAGCAAAAGCTCCGAGCCGTGAGCTGCGAGCGACGAGCCACTTCCAGCCTGCCCCCTTTTCTGCCCCGGCACCGTATCACAAAAGTCCACCCAGGTATCGTAAATCTCCGTCCCCACGCTGAACATGCTTACATCCACCCGCAGGGTTTCCGTGGGTGAGATTCCAATGCTGCGCAGCAGGTTTCCATTCTGGTACCAGTACATGCTGGAAATGCGGCGTTCCACCACCAAAGTGTCGCCTACGGCGACGGTGCCGTAATTCTGGAAGAAACCCGTTTTCTCTTCGCGAATGTAGAGGTTGCCCTTGTTATTATAAAAGGCGTAGTCAATGGTGAATTGACTTGCGTCAGGATCAGCATCTGAGAGGCCGAGATAGTAGTTTTTGGAAATGGAATTCACCACGTGGACCACTTTGCCGTCGCTGCCGTTGAGGGCTTTATTGTCCGAACGGGCCCCAGAGGTGCCCCAACCATTGCTGGAATTGATGTTCATCAACGTGTCGCCCTGGGCAGAACTTCCAATAAAGCCTTCCCATACGATCTTACTCAGGATTTCTACCGAAATCACCTGATTCATGTTGTTTTGGTCGCTGACCGTGCAGGTGTAGAGGCCGGGGGCTTTGCCCGAGATGGCAGCCGTGGTTTCACTGCTGCTCCAGAGGTAGGAGTAGGGCGGCACGCCGCCGTAAGCCATTACCTGGGCACCTCCGTTGCTTTGGAAGCAGTCCTCGTGGGTCACGCTGGTCAGGCTGGCATAGAAACTGTCGGGGGCCAGACTGTCGGTGCAAAAGGAGATAAAATTGTCGTAGAGCGAGGTGCCGCTGTTGTACAGGGTGGCATCCACAAAGAGGTTTTGGCTGGCGCTGACCGGGGTGCTTTTCAGGAGGGTTGAATTTTTGTAATACCTGATCTGGGTGCCCACCCGTTCGATTCGCAGCGTATCCAGCAGTCCAATTGTGCCGTGGTTGGCAAAATACCCGTTGGCTTCCCGGATTTTCAAACTCGATTTGGCTACATAAAAGGCATAATCCAGGTCGAGTTGAGTGAGGGAACTGTTGGAAACCGACAAGCCCACATAATAGTATTTGTCGGTCTGGTGAATGACGTGGGTAAAATCACCATCTGTATTGGGAGCCAGTACCTGCACCGAGCGGGCCCCGCAGGTGTTCCAACTCATGCCGCCCAGGGTGCGGCTCAGGGTATCCACCGAGCTTACCGCTCCTACCTCATCCTGCCAGCTCAGACGGTTCAGAATGCTAAAACTGAGCATCTGCATGCCGCCTCCGTTGTCACTTACGGTGACCGAAACCATTCCGGCGGGCAGGCTGTCCACGGAGGGAGTGGTGTCACCCGTGCTCCACAGATAAGAATAGGGCGGCGTACCCCCGGATACAGTCAGCATTACCATACCCGCAGGCGAATTTATGCAATCGTCGTGCTCAACCGAACCGTTTACTGCTAACGGTAAGCTGGTTTCACAGAAGGTAAGCCAGGTGTGGGTCAGGTAGGAATTTGCCTTGAAGAGGGATACGTCTGCCAGTAGCCACTGGCCTGCATTGGCTACCGTGGTATAAACGGGAATTCCATTCTTCAACCAAAACAAGTTGGCACCCTGGCGCAGGATGGCCAGGGTATCTCCGGCAGTAAGCGTACCTGCGGCTATATTGGTGCCACTTGCTTCCCGCACTTCGAGCTTATTTTTCTTTACATAAAATGCATGCCCGATGCTGCCCGGACCTGCATCCGCATTTCCGTTACTCAGGCCGAAGTAATAATATTCCTTCAGGGAACTCACCACATGGATGATGCCGCCATCCTCATTGGGTTGGAGTATCTGGGTGGAAGCAGCTCCTTTGGTTCCCCAACTGTTGCTGCCCACCGTTTCGTGCAGGGTATCAGCCGAGGTCACAACTCCCACCAGATCGGTCCAGAGGGGCGCTCCCACATACACCATTCGGCTGAGGGTGTCTGCGCAGGTGGTGTCGGTGGCGATCAGGGTAATCTGGTAATTGCCTGGTTGGGTAAATGTCGTGGCAAAATGGGTGCTGTTTGCGTTGACCTGACCGTTGACCAGCCATTGAAAGGAGTTGCCATAGGCGGATACATTGGTAAAATGGACCGAATCACCCGGACAGGGAAACTGGTTGTCGGGATTGAATGTGGCTAACGGGCAATTGAATACAAATTGACCACAGATATCCAGAATCCAGAAGGCGCCGCGGTCGGGCCCGCCATCGTCGTCATTCCGGCCGCCGACCGCAATTTCGGTCACGTGGTCCCCGTCAAAGTCACCCATCCAGGCCAGCCCCGAGCCAAACGAACTTCCGTTCAGGCCAGTCACCGGGCCTCCCTGGGTGGAGGAGATTTTTTGGAATGCCTTGACCGTGCCATTATTTTGCAGGAGCAGGATATAGACCGCCCCGTTGCCCGCATTGCCATCGTCGTCCTGCCAGGCACCCACGGCCAGATCATTGATCCCATCGCCGTCCAGATCTCCCAACCCGTCACAGGATTTGCCAAAAGAATCCAGATCGTCGAGCAGACCCGTAAATCCACCCTGAGTATCAGATACCTTTTGCTGCGCTTTGACCGTTCCGTTTGGGTTGAGCAGCAGAATGTAAACCGCGCCGCGGTCTGTTCCGCCATCATCGTCGCGCAAAGCACCCACCACCAGATCTTCAGTTCCATCCCCGTCCAGATCGCCCAAAGGGCTGGCGCAATTGCCAAACCAGTCCCCGGTTCCCAGTCCGGCACCCAGGCCTCCGGTAGTGGAGCTGATTTTTTGTTCCGCCTTCACCGTGCCATTGGCATTGAGAAAAAGGACATACACAGCGCCAAAGTCCACGCCTCCATCGTCGTCCCAGCGGGCGCCCACCGCGAGATCGATCACACCGTCTCCGTCCAGATCACCCAGATTGGCCACAGAACTGCCAAAGGAGTCATTATCATCCAGGGTAGCCGCCAATCCGCCCTGGGTATCGGAGATTTTCTGGTGAGATTTTACCGTACCATCGGCATTGAGAAAAAGAATCCACACCGCTCCCCGGTTGCTGCCGCCATCGTCGTCCTGGGCAGCGCCTACCGCAAGGTCGGGATTGCCGTCTCCGTCCAGATCGCCAAGATGTTCCACATCGATGCCAAACCAATCCAGATCGTCGAGCAGGCCGGAGAAATTGCCCTGGGTGGAGGAGATCTTTTGCTGGGATTTTACCGTTCCGCTGGCGTTCATAAACAGCACATAAACCGCACCCCGGTCCGTACCGCCGTCGTCGTCCCATTGGGCGGTGGAGACCAGATCGGGGATTCCGTCATGGTCCAGGTCGCCAATGGAAGCCAGCGCATCGCCAAACAGGTCGGAGTCGTCGAGGGTGCCGGTGAAGCCGCCCTGCGTGTCGGATATTTTGACCTGGTCCAGGGCAAAGCCGGTAAAGCAGGACGGCAGGATAAATTTCCCCGCAAATCCGTCTGTGCCGCCTCCCGAAACATGGCTGAAAGGGGAGAAGTCGGCGGTATTGGTAAACTGACCGGCCAGATGGAGATTCTGGTCGGGGCCTTCGGAGATGGCCGTGGGGTAAACGTCCTGATTGACCAGACTTGTGAGGTAGTTGCCGCTCAGGTCGAATACCTTGAGGGTGTCGTTGGAGGGATTGGTGATAAATACCTGAGAGAGAGTGGTGGCGTAAATGTCCTGGCAGGGAGTAATGCTTTTGGCAAAGGCCTTGACCCCGGCGGATGAATAGCGGGCCCACCAGCCGCTGCCGGTCAGGGCCGATCCGTCGAAGTTGCCTCCGTTGGGAAATGCACCGCATAGGTACACATCTCCCCCCGGACCGACGGATACATTCCAGCCCCAGTCGTTGCCGGTTCCGCCTCCGGTTCTCGCCCAGAGGAAGGTGCCGTTCAGGTCCATCCCGGCCAGATATGCTTCAAACCCGGTGGAAAGAGAAGTTCTGACCAGGGAGCCAAAAGTGGCGGTGCCCACGTAATAACCGGTGAGATAGAGGCGACCCAGGCTGGTATCGACCACTACATCATGGACCCGGCTGGCCTGACTTCCGGTAATGGGTCTGACCCATTGCTCGGTGCCCGCGGAGTTGTATTTCACTACAAACGCTTCTTCCCCGCCGGTCGAGGTGACCATGATACTGCCAAAAGTAGAGGTGGTATTGGCCATGTGACCCCCGACATAATAGTTGCCCGCATTATCATTGGAGATGCCGTAACCGTTGCAGGCGGCGCTGCTGCCCTGTCCTTTGCGGGCCCAGAGAAAGGAGCCGTTGGGATCAAGTTTGGCGGTAAACAGCGCCTCAAAAGTAGGTTGGGTATTAGTCAAAATCGTCGCTCCGAAGGTCGCAGTGCCTTTGATCCGGCCGGTAATGGCGGCATTGCCAGTTCCGTCCACGGTAATGGCCCTGCCTTCGACCAGTTCGCTGCTGGTCACCTGGGTCACCCAGAGCAGATTCCCCTGCGGATCGTATTTGGCTACGTAAGTGTCCATTTCAAGGGGATTGGTGAGAACGTTGCCGCTGAAATCTGCCGTGCCGTAGAAGGTACCGACCACGTAGGAGTTGCCCACCGCATCCGTAACCATATCATTGGCCCGTATATTTCCGCTGCCAGTCTGGGTACCGACCCAATCCCAGGACTGTCCATGGCTCAAAAGGCAGAAAAAAGAAAGGACGATGGCTAATATAATGTCTCTCATGGAATTACGGTTTGGGCGTGAATATAACCTTACGCGCATCCAATCTCAATCAGAAGTTCACCAACACACCCTTTGAGTTCAGGAACGTGGCGGATGGGTTTGTCAATGAGCAATGAACAGAGAACAATGAACAATGAACGAGGACAATTAGCAATTAACTCCCGAATGCATTCGCATGCGTGTCAACTTAAGGGTTTAAAGGTCACGCAATCCCGATAGCTATCCGGGACCGCAAAGGGGTTGTTTTCCGCGTTTCGTGGGTTGAAGAGAGCAAAGAGCGCAAAGCTAAAATACAATTAAACCGTTCAGCTTGGCGATCCCGATTGACTATCGGGATTGCCACCCCAACCCACGCAATCCCGAAAGCGTTCGGGAGGGTCCAAAAATCTTGGCGATCCCGATTCCTATCGGGATTGCGATACTGACCCTTTTAGGTTGATTTCCCACTTAGTTGACGCCGATGCGAATGGATTCGGGAGAACAATAAACAATTGGTTTTGGATTGGGCTGGAGTTGATTTTCAATTGGGTTGGGCTTCAGCCCACTCCCAACCTCATCCAGACCAGACACCCCCAACAAAAAAACTCCCCCACCGCAATCGCGGCAGGGGAGTCTGATCATCTGGGGCCTGACAAAACCGGACGACCGTCCAGTTTGCCATCAGTACCCTCAGGCGGCATCCTGATCGGAACTGCCCTTGTCAACCACGGTGTCCTGATCTTTGAAGGATTTGCCACCCGTGGCTTTGCGGTAAAGCTTGCCCAGGTCGGCAGCGGCTTCATCGGCACCGGGCAAACCGGCATCGGCAGCTGCAACCAATGCGTCATAAAAGCACCTGTAAGAATGGAAAGCCGCGGCTGAAGCCACCATGGAGGTATCCTTCAGGATTTCGAGCATGACTTCAGTACGGCGAATCACTTTTTCCAAACCCATAAAGCCTTTCAGGTTGTCAGCTGCTTCCGGAATACGCATGACCTCCGAAATCACAGATGGGAACTGATGGGTGTAATCTTCAGCCTTGATAGCAAAGGCCATCCGGCTATCGCTTACGTTGGGAATGGACCTTCTGTCAATTGGGGTCAACTGAACCGGGTTCGGGACTGATACTTTTGTCATTTCCACAGAATCACACATGTCTTTGATGGTTGAATCCTTGATGGAGGTTTTGTAAGTTTTGAAATTTTGAATCATACTTAAAAAATTAGATTGTTTAAAAAGATTGAAAACAAGCCTCTGTATTCAGGCTAAAAAGAACTAAAAGTATTCAGCCAAGATGCAACCGGATGCAAGAGAAGTCAATCACCAGTTTACGAGTGGTACCCGTAGAGACATGAGTGGTACCCCTGCGGAAATAAGCGGTCATCGGGAGGGAAAAATATTTTGAGGATTTGGGGTGAAAATCCGGGTGATCTGAACTACTCCGGCCAAGATTCGATCGCCATTTTCCATCCTACTTGACAACCCAAATTTTACCCCGAACTCCACTCACTTTCGTCCGTTCATCAGCAACCCAGCAAAGGCCTTTGACGGAAGTCCCCGGATGCCCGTGACACAGTTATTTGAATACCCACCTCCGATCGAGGCAGTACCTACCTCTGATCGAGGTTGACCTAGCTCAGATCGAGGTTGACCTAGCTCTGATCGGGGTTGACCTAGCTCTGATCGAGGTTGACCTAGCTCCGATCGAGGTTGACCTAGCTCTGATCGAGGTAGTACCTAGCTCTGATCGAGGTTTACCTACCTCAGATCGAGGTGGTACCTAGCTCCGAACGAGGTTGACCTACCTCAGATCGAGGTGGTACCTAGCTCCGATCGAGGTTGACCTAGCTCCGATCGAGGTTGACCTACCTCTGATCGAGGTGGTACCTAGCTCTGATCGAGGTGGTACCTAGCTCTGATCGAGGTTGACCTACCTCTGATCGAGGTGGTACCTAGCTCCGATCGAGGTTGACCTAGCTCTGATCGAGGTAGTACCTAGCTCTGATCGAGGTTGACCTACCTCTGATCGAGGTGATACCTAGCTCTGATCGAGGTTGACCTAGCTCCGATCGAGGTTGACCTAGCTCCGATCGAGGTTGACCTAGCTTCGATCGAGGTTGACCTAGCTCCGATCGAGGTTGACCTAGCTCTGATCGAGGTAGTACCTAGCTCTGATCGAGGTTGACCTACCTCTGATCGAGGTGATACCTAGCTCTGATCGAGGTTGACCTAGCTCCGATCGAGGTTGACCTAGCTCCGATCGAGGTTGACCTAGCTCCGATCGAGGTAGCACCTAGCTCCGATCGAGGTTGACCTACTTTGGTACCAGGGTTGACAAGGTTGCCGGAACGCGGGGGTATTTGCAACCGGGGAACCGTTATGGCATTTATTTTTGAGACGGGTTAAAAACCCGTCTCTACGGATAATTTATACAAACCCAAAACCAACAACCATCCCCGCCTCTTGAAAATTCCCCTTCAATTCCTTAACTTATTGCATCAATGCTCCTTACATGCGAAAAACACTTTACACCACACTTGCCACCCTTTTGCTTTCCCTTTTTGCTTCTGTTGCTTTTTCTCAATCTTACTACTACCAACTGACCTACGGTCCGGAACCTGCCTATTACTGGGCCACTGCGGGTACCACCATCCTCAGTTCCAACCCCAGCAACCAAAATGACGTCCTCTCAGCCAGTCAGAGCCTGCCCTTTGCCTGGAACTTCTACGGTGCACCCGTTTCATCCTACAAGGTCAGCGACAACGGGTACATCACCTTCGACGGGGCGGCTTCCATCAGCTATCCCAATAACACGGCCATCCCCAATGTGGGCGGCCCCAATGCGGCGATTTATGCCTTCTGGGACGATATCGAACTGGTCTCCTACAGCGGGGTGCACGACCGCATCGCCACCTGGACTTATGGGACGACTCCCAACCGGGTGCATGTGATTCAATGGAATTCGGTTACTCCCTTTGGCACCGCGCCCGCTTCGAATTACATGTCATTTGCCATTCGCATCTTCGAACAGGGCGATTTTGACATCGTGCACAACCTGGCCAAGTCCAACGGCGGCCTGACCGGCACCATTGGGGTGGAAAATGCGGCCGGCAACGACGCTACCATGGAAGTCAGCAGTCCTTTTCACAATTTCCCGACGATCTTTCCGGTGTTGCAGGAGGATATGCGGGTGTATAAATTCTATTACGGAACGGCGCCCGCCTGGGACCTGAGCGGCGAAGCCCTTGACCTGCCTGCCATCGCCGATACGGGTTCTGCGGTAACCATCGCAGGCACCGTGCTCAATTACGGCACCCAGACCGTCACCTCCATGAACCTCAATTATACCGTGGATGGGGGCAGCGTCATGACCGCCAATGTCAGCGGGCTGAGCATCCCCACCAATGGCAGCTATAATTTTTCTCACAGCATCCCCTGGACCGCCACCGGCCCCAATGCCTATCATACCGTTACTTTCTGGGCCTCTAATCTCAATGGCAATCCCGATCAGGTCAACGGAAATGATACGGTGAGTCAGGATATTTGGGTGAATCTGGGGAATACCGCTTTCAGGAGGGTTTTGCTGGAGGAATTTTCGACTGCGCCCTGCGGCTGGTGCCCCCGCGGACACCTCTATGTGGATAGTTTTCTGACCAAGTATCCCGATCTGATCTCCTTTGCCCACCATTCGGGCTACCTCAGCGACGATATGACCATCCCCGAAAGTGTGACCATTGCGGATGAATTTGCCTTTGGAGCCCCCACGGGTGCGGTTGACCGCGTTCTTTGGCCGGGTGAATTGTATGTGGGACTTTCCACCTCCGACTGGGAGCAGGCTATTCTGGATCGCTTTGCCACCCGGGCTGCGGCCTCCGTGTCCGTCTCGCATTTCTGGGACAGCAACACCCGCGACCTGGATATTGAGGTGAATATCGGCTTTGTGGATTACCCCCTTCCGGGTGATCTGCGGATTTCTGTTTTCATCATCGAGGATCACGTGACCGGAACGGGTGCAGGGTATGATCAGGTCAATTATTATAATGCCGACCCCACTTCGCCCTATTACAACCTGGGTGATCCCATTGTGGGCTACGACCACCGTCACGTGATCCGCGACATGGCCACCCTGACCTGGGGAGAAGCAGGAGTTGTGGCCACCAATCCCGGTCCGGGCAATAATTACACCCGCAACTATATCTGGAATGTGCCCGCCAGCTACAAGGAGGACGATATCACCGTGGTAGCCTCTCTCGGCTACGCCGAAACTGATTTCTACGAAGTGATCAACGCCGCACAAACCGACATCATCACCCACCGGGTGGCCGGTCCCTCTTGTCCCGAACTGAGCTTGTATCCTAATCCCGCCCGGGACCATTTCATGCTGGAAAGCCCGGTTTCCGCAGGTAAGGTTGCCATGGCCACCTTATTCAATGCCGCCGGGAAGGTCGTCCGTACTCAGGTGATCCATTCACCCTCTACCCGCTTTGAAAAGGGTGAATTGCCGGCGGGAATTTACTTCCTGCAGGTGGTGGAGGGGGATCGGAGTTGGAGGGAAAAGGTGGTGTTTGAGTGAAGGGAGCCCTGAAGTAAGAGGCGCAAAGGGATATTAATGTCTTCATTTGTTTGGGCCTGAAAGGTCTCAATCACCCTATGCAATAATTTAGAATCCTGGTACATATTTTCCTTTCATAAGACGAAGCCCGGGGCCAATATTTTCCGCATACCTTGGCCAGTTCTAAATACCAATAGACCTGCAAGCCATTGCATGCAAAACTTTACATAATCCGGCATGCCTGAACTATATGTGATGGCAATCCGAATAGTACTTTGTTGTAAAATCGAAGCAACCACGAATTATCACAAATATTATTTTTTTGTATATTGATTGCCAGACCTATTTCAATATTGTGATATGACATTCCCTTTGCCCCGCATAAAGTACCTTGGTTTATTTGTTTTTCTATCCCTTTCCATTACTACCTGTTTTGGGCAGATGTCCGGAAATTACACATTGGGTGGTATAAGCCCTGATTTTGCCAATTTTACTGAAGCGGTTGATGCATTAGATAGTTTAGGGGTTTCTGGCCCGGTGACCATTAATATCCGAAATGGGATTTATAATGAACAGGTTTCAATCCCGGTGATTAACGGAACCTCGGCCGCAAACCGGGTGGTATTTCAATCGGAAACGGGAGACTCGAGCCAGGTAGTACTTACCTTTGCCTCCACTTCAACGACTTCAAATTATACCCTCTTACTCCTGGGCGCCGACTACTTTACCTTCAAAAAAATGACAATCCAGGCTACGGATTCTATTTTTGGCCGGGCAGTATTCCTGAAAAACCAGTCCGAGCACCTGATTCTTGAGCACAATGTTATCCGGGGTTCCGCAAATCCTCTCAATAGCGCCAATACCAAGCTTATATACAGCACTGTGGCTGGAAATCATGGGCTTACCCTGAGGAATAATCATTTCAGTTTTGGAGCATCTGTCCTTTTCCTTTCTGCCGCTACAGATTCTGTAGTGATCGAGTCCAATTTTTTTGAAAACCAAAGGTTTGAAGTGCTTAATCTCTCTTATTGCGATGGAGTGCGGATTGATAAGAACCGTTTTGCTTCCAACATAACCTGGCCGCCATATGCAACTTTTACCGGAATATGGTTGAAGTGGTGCGATGGAAGGGTATTAATCCGAAAAAATGATATCCGCCTTCCCCGGCCCATTGAATATGGAATCAGATTGGACAATTGTAACGGAACCGCTACAGAACGGCTTGAGGTGTCCAATAATTTTATTTCGACAGGTGGTCCAAACAGTGCAGTCAGGGCCATCAATGTAAAATCTTGTAATTACAACGATTTTTATTTTAACTCGACCAATCTGGATTATAAATACGGAACTTCAAGAGCCTTCTTTCAGGAGGGGACCTCTGGTTCAGGAAACCTGAGGCTGAAGAATAATATTTTCCAGGCGACCTTTCTGCCAATTTTGATTCAACAACCTTCATCCATCTCAGAGTCAGATCATAACCTGTATTTTTTTCGGGGAAATTATTATTACATCGCCGCCTGGAGTGGAAATCACACTACCCTGGCTTCACTTCAGGCTGCCACCCATAAGGACTCCAATTCTGTTTCGTTTCAGGTATTCTATGCTGCCCAACAGGATTTGCATGTATGTGATTCAGCGTTACACCATGCCGGAACCCCCATCACCCATATTACTGACGATATCGACGGACAACCCCGCGATCCTTTTGCTCCGGATATCGGGGCAGACGAAATCACTTTCGGCCTCTCAACCTATATTGGCCAGGATACCATCATTTGTGATACAATCACCCTGGAAGCGAAAGGCCAGGCTTCCTATTTCGTATGGAGTACAGGTGATATGGAGCCATCCATTCGGGTGATCAACAGCGGTCGCTATATTCTTGCAGCGTCCAATGCATGCGGTGCCGTTTATGATACCATTAATATTATTGGCGGCCCTGAGCTTCCAGTGAATTTTGGTGCGGATACAAATATTTGTGCCGGGTACACGCTTGTACTTGATCCCGAAATCCCCGGCAGCCACTATGTCTGGTCCACCGGTGACACTGTACAATCCATCGTGGTCGATTCTTCCGGCACGTACAGCCTCGATATCAGTTACAAAAATTGTACGGGATCTGATACTATTGCAGTACTGGTGGTGGCAGCATCCACCCCTGTTATTTCCTATTCCGGGCCAACCTCATTTTGCCTGGGAGATTCTGTGATTCTTGGGTCAAATTATTCTCAGGGCAATCAATGGTACCTGGACGGGAACCCTATCCCGGGTGGAACAGGTGATTCGTTGAAGGTAGATAACACCGGGCTTTACTCTTTGGGCAACGACAATAATGCTTGTAACACCCTCACCAATGACACCTTAATCATCGTATTTTCGTTGCCCACTGCCAAAGCAGGTCCCGATCAATTGTATTGCCAGGGCGATTCTGTCTTGTTGGTTGCCTCTGCTTTTGCCGGAAATCCCCCCTATAATTTCTATTGGCCTTTGGTTGGTGGAAACGACTCCGCGACCTGGGTTTCGCCTGTTGGTCAAACCCAGTTTACCGTAATTATTACAGATGGAAATGGATGCATGGATACGGATACCATGGCGGTAACTTCCCTGCCCCTGCCAAATGCGGTTGCGGTTGGCGATTTGATGATTTGCGAGGGAGATTCCGGGCAATTATTTGGCCAGGCAGGTGGGGTAAGTGGGCCAATAAGTTATTTGTGGTTACCCGGGAATCTTTCCGGTCAGAGCCAGATTGTGAGCCCGGCCACAACCACTGTGTTTCAGCTAATAGCGACCGACGTGAATGGATGCAAGGGGACAGCGTATCATACGATGTCCGTTAATCCAAAGCCATCCATGGCCATATCGCCTGACACCGCTATATGCGCAGGTGACTCGGCTCTTTTGCATAGCACGGTTTTTGGAACCGGCCCATTCACCTACCAGTGGTTGCCCCTAAACCAAAGTACTCCTTCGATTTGGGCCAGCCCTTTGGTCTCCACTGTTTATTCGCTTTTGATTTCAGGACAAAACGGCTGTACAAATCAAGCCAGTATATCCGTGGATGTGCATACCTTGCCTCAGGTCGATATCGGGCCGGACCAGGCAATTTGTCCGGGTGACAGCATTCTTTTAATCCCAATAATCTCAGGAGGTTCTTCTCCCTATTTTTATGATTGGGTACCCGGCCACCTCATGGATTCTGTTTTGTTGGCTATGCCGATTGTTTCAGGGGGAATTTCTCTGAACGTTTCGGATGCCTATAATTGCAAGGGGGAGGATTCAATTTCGGTCACAATTCAACCAAGCCCCCAGGCGGGATTTACATTCAGCTCTAATCTGTTGAATATTACCTTTCTCGATCAATCGCTTGGGAATCCTGTAAGCTGGTTTTGGGACTTTGGGGACGGAGCCACCTCCACCCAACAAAATCCTGCCCATATTTATGGGCAAAATGGAAGCTACCAGATTTGCCTTTCAGTGACCAATGACCTTGGTTGTACTTCAATTTTCTGCGATTCGCTGAACGTGAATACGGTGGGTTTATCCGGATATCAGCCATCAGGCGGCCTCGTGGTTTACCCCAATCCGAACCAGGGACACTTTATTATTGAACTTGAAGAAAGTTCAAATAATCTGGAGTTGAATATCTTTGACCTTAGCGGAAAAAGGGTTTATCAGGCGGCTTACACTGGCCTTTCGGGAAAGGTCAGAGAAGAAATAAACCTTGAGCACGTTGCTTCCGGGCTATACCTGCTCAAGGTCAATACTGAAAATGGTGTCCTGATGCATCTGATCAGAAAGGAATAACATTTCCTTAATCACCTATCGGTTATACCTATGGAGTGATTTTAATTACCTTCCTTGCAAAACATTGGTTGCCAAGGCAAATCTGAACATAATACAACCCTCCAGGCCAGGTAGAACCCAATTCCAGCTTTCTGCCCAGGCTGCCGCTCTCAAATCTTTTCACTTCCATAATCCTGCCGAGTGAGGTAATTGCCATTATTTCAACGTCCTTTCCAGGGATATCGTCAATTTCAAGAGCGAAGGATTTGACAAACGGGTTTGGGGAAATGTTGATTTCTCCAAAATTATCAAGTGAATCTGGAATCCCGAGCCAGTTACATCGCTCCAACCAACGGGGATGCAGCTTAAGGCATACATTTGAAACAATATAGGGTGAACCCGGAACCGAAATTAGTGGCACGCTGTCGTTTTTACTGGTTACATAAGGGTAATCTGCCTTGATGTAATAATCTCCATAATAAAACCTGGCGAAATGGAATTTCCCATTTGCATCCGTGACTTCATGATCGATTACATCTCCGTTGAAACTATCAATGAGAAAGAGGTTTAGTCCGGCAACAAAGGTCGAAGTGCCCGGCCCTTTGGTAACCTGGCCTGAAATGTGGCATATCCCTCCTGAATTCCAACCATAATTTGTAATGAAATTGTGGTGTACAGGAATCTCTGACGATTTAAAAGGCCTTGAGAAATTCCAAAACAAGGTTGTATCTGCATAAGTTGGAAGTGATTTGGGATAATCGCCGGAATCCGGAACTACTTTGATATAAAACAGGCTGTCAGTAACCGGGCAAAAGCTGTAATATCCCGTGGCGCTTGTAAGAGTAGAATCCACCTTTTTCAGGGTTACTGTAGATGAATCGAAAGTCAGGAGATAAACTTTCTGATTATTCAGAGGGGTGGTGGCATTGGCCTTGATTGTGCCATAAACATCAGGAATGTTGGAGGATGTAACATTGATCGAATCCCTGAACATACATCCGCTGGCATCGAATGCAGTAATAGTGTACCACCCTGGTTGGGTCACATAAGTACCCCGGGTGTTGGCAATCGTGTTGCTTCCCTGCGTCCAGACATAAGACGAATATCCGCTGGCTGCATTGAGGAATTCGGGTTGAGGGTTGCAGCTACTGATCGTGTGGGTGCCACCTATCAGGTTGAAGAAAGTGGGAGTAGGCTGGACCGTTAAGGTCCCTGAAAAAGTGTCAGGTTGCGCAGCCCCATCAGAAATAATTACCTGCCAGGTATAGGTGCCCGCACTGGGGTAAATATGACTAAACGATGCATTAGAGGACGCCAACCCCCCACTTCCAGACCAACTGTAAGTATAGTTTCCACTTCCACCACACCCGAAGGCCTGAAAGGTCCCGATCATGCATCCTCCCCAGGCAGCATTGGCCACCGAACCTGAGTTGTTGTATTTAACAATCGAAATGAAGCGGTCAGCAACCTGGTAAAGAGGACAATTATCATCGCGCGCCCGGGCAAGGAAATGATATTCGCCGGGAACGGGAGGATTAAAACAAAACCGTCCCGTAGGTGAAATCCCCGTAATCGTATCTGTAACGGAGGGATTACCCACCTCAATAAAAGAGGCACCCGGGATGTGTTTGTCCCAGCCAAGGGTAACCACATCGCCCGTATTGGGGTCAGAGGCACTCAGGTCGAAACAAACTGCTCCGCAGGTATAAATTGTGTCGCCGATGACAGTGGCCTGTCCCAGAAGATTATAGGGAGGGGGGAAAACCGGGGCCAGGTTTGAACTGCAAAACCGGGCAATGATTTCAACATCCCTTGCGTATTGAGCCAGCCAAATTCCATTTCTGTATTCATCCACCAATACTCTGAATACCCCACCTGCTACATTTCCCGGGTTTGGCGTGCCATGGAGGGTCCCCGTCTTAGTATCCAGTTGTATATTCCAACTGCTTCCCAATGGTTGAGCGAGTGAATAACCGGCATTATAAATTACCTGAGAAACCGAGTCGTACATGCAGGTTGCCAGGGAATAGACCAGGGAATCACCTTCAGGGTCATGCCCCCCCAAATTGAATTGAAATGGATCTCCAATACAGGCCTGATAAAAGGGTACATTGGAAAAGACCGGGGAGTTATTACAATTGGCAGAATCAATGTTGAACAACATTTCGACATACATGCCCCCGATAGCGGAACCTTGTCCCAGGTTGATTGAGGAGATACCAAAATTTCTGCAGCAATCGGACCAGCTGAGTTTCCAGGTGCAATTTGGGTCAGCGGCACAAAAATTGAAGTCTCTATACCAATGATTTTCCTCAATTCCGGTTGTTTGCGAAGAGATATTCGAACATTCAGTTTGCCCGGTTGGACAAAGCAACGATACTTCAGTAATGGTGACCGGAGACCAGGGGCCAATTGGAACTGGTCCGGCTGCTCCTGATTGACAACTTCCCACAATCACCGGGTCAATACCCAACGTACTCGTTGGAATAGGTTCAATACCATGGCAATCACGGTACACTTTCAAATGGATCCTCGTGGTACAACTGTTGATGCATTCAAAGGAAATATCCACCGCTGCATCATGACTTGCATAGAGGGGATTCAGGAGGAATATCGTTGAAAGTAATAAAAAGAGGTTCAGGGAAATCGATTTCTTCATTGCGATCAATAGGTTAATTGCCAATTTGGAGCTTTGAGTCTTAAGATACAACCCGGCGTCCGAATGGCAAAATTATCCCGAATTTTACAGAAGAACATTCAGACCCTGAATTTTCTAAGATCGTTTTCCTCCTAAAGAGCCAAAAGGTTAACCAAAAGGGGGTGACCTTATTGAAGAACAATTTCCAATGAATAATTTGTTTTCTCCCTCTTTCCGGGTATTCAATAGGGAAATTGAGGTCCCTCAATGCCATCAATGCATCGGACCATCCCCAAAATCAGCTTCCTCAATGGTTTCGCCCTGGTGCTTTTCGGGGAAGTTGAGGCGGCTGTGGTGGCGGCCATAGAAAAAGTAAATGGCCAGACCAATGGCCATCCAGATGATCAGTCGAAACCAGGTATCGACGGGGAGGGTCAGCATAACGCCGCCTGCGCCAAGAGCACCAGCCAGGGGCAGCCAGGGTGAAAGAGGCGTTTTGAACGGACGGGGCAGGTCGGGGCGGGTTTTGCGCAGCACCACTACCCCGATGCAGACCATGGCAAAGGCCAGCAGGGTGCCGATGGATACCATTTCACCCAGGATTCCGATGGGAAAAAGACCTGCCAGCAGGGCCGCAATTGACCCCGTGATAAGGGTGGGGACGTAAGGGGTTTTGAATTTGGGATGCACCCTGGCAAAGGCAGGCGGCAACAGGCCGTCGCGGCCCATGGTATAGAATATGCGGGGCTGCGCCATCAGCATGACCAGAATCACCGAGGTGAGGCCGGCAATGGCTCCGAATTTGATCACAATCTGAAAGAAGGAAATGAACCCTTTGGAGGACGTTTTGCCCATCTCGTCGATGCCAACCGCGATCGGATCGGGCACATCCAGCAGGGTATAGCTGACCACTCCGGTCAGAACCAGGGCCACCAGGATGTATAATACGGTGGTAACCATCAGGGAACCCAGAATTCCTCTGGGCATATCCCGTTGCGGATTTTTGGCCTCCTGGGCCGCGGTCGAGACCGCGTCAAATCCAATGTAGGCAAAGAAGATTACCCCGGCGCCACGCAAGATGCCGCTCCAGCCAAATTCCCCAAAGGTGCCCGTATTCTCAGGGATGAAGGGAGAATAATTGTCCATGTTGATATAGGCAAATCCAATCGCGATAAAAGCGAGGATCACCACCACCTTCAGGATCACAATGATGTTATTCACCTTGGCCGACTCGTGGATGCCCACGATCAGCAATCCGGTCATGAGGGCGATGATCAGCATGGCCGGGAGATTCACAAAGGCACCCGTGACTTCAAATCCCGCATCCCCGTAAGTAATGGGGGGCGACATGATTTCCTGGGGTAAATTGATCCCAAATCCCCGCAAAAAGCTGTTCACATAGCCCGACCAACCCACTGCCACGGTGGAAGCGCCAAACAGATACTCCAGGATCAGATCCCACCCAATCACCCAGGCGAAAAATTCACCCATGGTCGAATAGGCGTAGGTATAAGCGCTGCCTGCGATGGGAATCATGGAGGAAAATTCGGCATAACATAGCCCGCTGAATGCACAAACGATCCCGGCAATCACAAACGAGAAAACAATGGCCGGCCCTGAATGCTGGGCCGCAACGGTGCCGGTAAGTACGAAAATTCCGGCCCCGATGATGGCTCCCACTCCAAGCGCCACCAGATTGGACGCCGTGAGGGTCCGTTTCAGGTCCTTATTGGCATTCGACTCCCGGATCAGCAGGTCCACGGGCTTGACATTGAAAATTTTATTGGCCATGATTATCTCCTTTAGAAAGTGAAAAATGGGTTCCTTACGCATAATTAAACTAAAATGGAGAAGAATCCCAAATCCTAACCCCTTCCGGCCCTTTCCTGAGTCAGTTATCCCAATCACAACCCCAAAACAATATTCCCCTTTCAAAATCGCTCCTCATTGAAAATTATTGGTAATTTGGAAGCGGTTTCTGAGTAGCGAGTTGCGAGTTGCGATTGGCGAGTAGCGGGTTGCGAGTTGCGAGTTTCGAGTAACGAGAATCTGATAGCGAGCCGCAAGTCAGGAAACCGCCCTCTCTGTAATTAAAACCGTAAACCGTAAACTGTGTAAAATGAAAGCCTGGACCCTCGTCAAATACGGAAAACCTGCAGATTCACTTGAATTGCGTGAAACGGCGCTCCCTGAACCCGGACCGGGTCAGGTGCGGATCAAAGTGGAGGCCATGGGCCTCAATTTTGCGGATGTGACGGCAGTCAATGGATTTTACCGCGATGCACCACCCAATCCTGCGGTGCTGGGTTACGATGTGGTTGGCACCATCGACCAGTTGGGCGAAGGGGTGACCTCGCCTGCAGTGGGTACCCGGGTAACGGCTTTGACCCGTTTTGGAGGCTTTGCCGATTATGCCCTGACAGACTGGCGGGCGGCTGTGCCCGTGGGTGACATGGAGGCCGGCAAGGCCGCGGCCCTGGCCACTCAATACTGTACCGCCTGGTTTGCCGCCGAGGACCGGGTTCACCTGCGCAGGGGCGATCATGTGTTGATTCAGGCTGCTTCAGGGGGCGTGGGCATTGCCCTAACCCAAATGGCCAAGCGGCGCGGGTGCATCGTCTATGGTACTGCGGGTTCGGAGGATAAACTCAAATTCATCCGCGAGCAGGGAGTGGATGTGCCTATCAATTATCGCAAGGAAGATTTTTTCGAAGTCATCAAAAAAGCCCGCGGCAAGGAGGGACTGGATGTGGTTTTTGATTCCCTGGGCGGTAAGCCCTTCAAGCAGGCCTACAAACTGCTGGCGCCCTCAGGGCGGATCGTTGGTTTTGGTGCGGCCAGCCGTTTCAAAGGTGGAATTGGCATTTTCAATGACCTCGAACTGGTGTCCGGGTTTGGCTTTTACAATCCCGCTTTTCTGCTTATGGAAAGCCGGGCCATCATTGGCGTGAACATGCTCAGAGTGGCCGATAACCGTCCTTTGGTGCTCAAAGATTGCATGGAGCAGGTGGTGGATCTTACCCTGAAAGGCGAACTCAATCCCGTGGTGGGAGGGGAGTTTACCGCTGATCAAATGCCCCAGGCGCTGGAATACCTTGAATCCAGAAAGCACGTCGGCAAGATCATCGTGAAGTGGTGATCTCTGCGAACGGGGGCTGAGATTCAGAATCAATTTATAGGACCCAATGTAATGATGGCCGTTTTGGGAGGGTAAGAATCCCGAAGAATGCTTCCCCGCAAATGGAAAATTTGGTTATCTTTACTCAGTATGAGAGTTTTACGCATTGTATTCCTTGGATTGCTGGTCATTTGGGGATGGAATCCGGCACGGGCTGGGGAGCCTGAGTGGATTCCAGGACAGGTTTTGGTGAAAGTCCTGGACCAGGAAAACGTGGTTTTTCCCACGGTGCATGAGGGGAGAATTATCGATGGAATTCCCTTTCCCGGGTTCGAAAATCTCCTGACCAATTATAAAATAAAAGAAGTTTCTCGTGCCTTTAAAACACAATCGCACAAACTCAACCGCATTTACCGCTTTGATTTTCAGGATATTTCGGGAACGGAAAGCCTCCTGAGGGATTTGGGAGAATTTGAATTTGTGGAGTACGCCGAAAAAGTCCCGCTTTACCGCACCTTTCACACCCCCGACGACCTCGACCTGCGCCAATGGCACCTTTTCAAGATTGAGGCCCAGGCGGCCTGGGACTACAGTCAGGGTTTGCCCGACATTGTGGTGGCCATCGTGGATGATGCCATTCGGGTTGACCATGAAGACCTTGCCCCCCGCATCTGGACCAATCCCTGGGAGGTGCCCGGAGACAGCATTGACAACGATGGAAACGGCTATATTGATGACCTGAACGGGTATGATGTGGCGGACCACGATCCGGATGTGATGCCCCCTTCGGGAGCCAGTGATTATAATTTTGGCCATGGTACCCATGTGTCGGGGATAGCCGCAGCCGCCACCAATAACGGCAGGGGCATTGCCTCGATCGGCTATAATGTGCAGATCATGCCGGTCAAAACCAAAAATGACAGCACCATTGGTAGCAGTACTCTCGACGCAACCATTTACGGGGTGGACTATGCCATCAATACCCATGCAAATGTGATCAGCATGTCGTTTGGGGGAGGGGGATTTTCCTTTTCCTGGCAGATACTTTTCAACGAAGCCCACGATCGCGGCATTGTAAATGTAGCTGCGGCGGGGAATGACGGAGAATACCACCTCAGTTACCCCGCTGGCTATACTCACGTGATCAATGTGGGCTCCACCAAAGGCTCTGACCTCAAATCTGGATTTTCCAACTGGCATCCTTACCTGGACCTCATGGCGCCCGGATCCAATATCTACAGTACGGCAGCTGGAGAAATTGACCACTATGTAAACATGAGCGGCACTTCCATGTCCACTCCCCTGACTTCAGGCCTTTGTGCCCTGGTCATGTCGCTCGACTCTACCTTGTCGCCCGATCAGGTGCTCGACTGCATGAAACAGGGCTGCGACAATATCGACGCCCTCAACCCCGAGTATGTGGGCATGATTGGAGCCGGTCGAATCAACGCCCGTAAGACGCTGGAATGCGTGCTTTTTGGGGTGGGAGTGCAGGAAGATCTTACCGCTCTGCAAACCTGTCAGGTATTTCCCAATCCAGCCCATGATCGTCTCAATTTCACTGCCAGCCTTCCCCGCGAAGGCGATCTGGAGATCAAACTGGTGAATTTGCTCGGCCGTGAAATGGCCGTTTTCCATCAGGGATGGGCTGCGCAGGGTGAATTTGCACTCAGCCAATCCCTTCCGCAAGGCCTTGCCTCGGGACTCTATCTGGTCAGCTGGAATTTTGAAGGCCGTCTGGTCACACAAAAACTTTTGATTGAGTAATTTCTTCTATATTCCATCAGCAGGGTCGATCTAAGGGTTTTGGGGTCACGCAGAGGCCGCAAAGATGATGTGTGAGGTCACGCAAAGAACGCAAGGAAATTGTTTTCCGTGTTTCGTGGGTTGAAGAGAGCAAAGGGCGCAAAGACAAAATGCAAATAATACGTCCAGCTTGGCGTTCTTTGCCACCCCAACCAACGTAATCTGGGCCCAAAGGTCTTGGCGATCTTTGCGATACTGAATATTTTCACTCGTTTTTCCTATATGTTGACGCGCTTTGGATGCCTATCCGGATTGCGATACTGGCCGATTTAACTTCATTTTTTAAATAAAGTGAGGCTGTTTGGAGCAGTAAGTGGATCGCTTCCCATTTACATTATTTTTTTCCAGGTTAATTTTACCTGAATTGACCAACCCCAAAACGCACTTATATTGCCGTAAGGATGAACTTTTTGTAAAAATCAGATAATTGGAAAAGTTTTTTATACGAAAATCGTAAAAAGTTTGCATGTTTAATCAATGCTTTGTAAGTTTGAGAAGTCGCAAGACTTTTGGATTAAGAAACCACAATTCGTAATTTTTTCTCATAACCCCGCTACACTTTGTAGCAAAGCCTAGTAACCCTGAAAAGGGTTTTCCCCTGCAGCCCCCACTGCAGGGGATCTTTTTTTAGTCCAATTCCTTTTTCGTAAACTCGCGTTGTGAATACTACCCCTGTCACTTTTTATCAGGAACGCATTGGCCTCCACCAGGAGGAAATTCAGCGCCTCAATCAGGTATTGAGCCGCCTGGCTCTGATTCGCCTGCTGGCTTTTGCCCTGGGCGCGGCTGGAGTTTGGCTCGTGTGGTCTTATGGAACCTTTGCTGTGGTGGGAGTGTTTCTGCTTTTCCTGGCGGTTTTTTTGTCGCTGGTAAAATGGAATCAGACCCAAAAAGAAAAACGGGCCTTTGCCATGGCCTGTATGAAGGCTTGTGAGGAGGAAATCCGCCGCGAAGCCATGGACCTGACCGGCCTGTACGATGGAATTGAATTTGCCGATCCCGGGCATCCGTATGCCCTGGACATGGACTTGTTTGGGAAGCATTCCCTTTTCCAGTGGATCTGCCGGGCAGGTACCCAACCCGGTCGTGATTGTCTGGCCGCCTGGCTCAAGGAACCAGCCCCTGCGGGGGAGCTATTTGATCGTCAACAGGCCATCCGTGAACTGAGCCAACAGCCTGAATGGCGGGAATCCTTTCAGGCCCGGGGCATGCAGTACGAACAGGCAGGGGATTCACCCGAAAACCTTTTGGATTGGGTGAAAACCCCTTCCAAATTGCGTCAGAATAAGTTTTTGTGGGCGATTTGTTTGCTGCTGATTCCTTTTACCCTGGGAGCCACCGTGCTGTATTTCATGGAAATTATTGCCTGGTATTACCCTCTCATCGGAACTTTTCTCAATGGATTGGTGCTGCGCCAGGCAAAAGATGTGACCAAGGCTGGCTTTGAGGCTTCTGAAGGCAAAGCCAAACTGCTGAAATCTTATGCTGCGCTGGTGGACCGGATTGAAGCGGGCGAATTTGAGTCAAAATGGTTGCTGGAAACCCGCAATCACCTGCGCTCAAGCGGCAAAAGTGGTTCGCAGGAGATCCGTGAACTGGCCCATATCTTTGAGATGCTGGAAATCAGGCTGAATGGCCTGGCCTATGTGATCGTCAATACGTTTTTCTTTTGGGATATTTACTGGAATATCCGGCTGGAAAGCTGGCGTGAGCGCAACCGGGAGCAGATTGGTGGTTGGTTTGAGGTGATCGGGGAGTTTGAGGCCGCGGCCAGCCTGGCCGGGATTGGCTTTTTGCGCCCCGACTGGGCCTTTCCTAAGCTCTCTGAGGCGCCATTGCTCCTCAAAGTGGAGGATGCAGGGCATCCCCTGTTGCCGCCCTCCGGGCGGGTGGACAATCCCATTCAGGTGGACGGACCGGGCAAAATTATGCTCATTACGGGATCAAATATGTCGGGCAAGAGCACCTACCAGCGCACGGTGGGGCTCAATGTGGTGCTGGCTCTTGCAGGGGCTCCTGTCTGTGCCCGCAGCATGGAAATCGGGCGTATTTCCCTGATCTCAACCATGCGCACAGTGGATTCTGTTTCAGAAAATATTTCCTCTTTTTACGCTGAATTAAAACGCTTGCGCCAGGTGCTTGATCTGGCGGAGGAGCGCGACGACGTCCTCTTTTTGCTGGATGAAATCCTGAAAGGCACCAACTCGGGCGACCGTCACACGGGAGCCAGGGGGCTGATCCGTCAGTTGCACAACCTGGGCGCTTCGGGACTGGTTTCCACCCACGACCTCGAACTCAGCCAGTTGGAGGGCACCATGAACGGAGCCGTTTCCAATTATAGTTTCAACAGCGAACTGGTCGGCGACAAGCTGGTATTTGACTATAAACTTACTCCCGGTCCCTGCAAAAGCTTCAATGCATCTATTTTGATGCGGCAATTGGGGATTGGGGTGGTGGAAAAGTAAAACCTGCCTGAGGGTCAATAATTATTGAATAATCCAAAATGCAAAATTCAGGAATTCTTGTTATTTTTAAGAACGGGTTCGACGTTGGAAACGGCAATCAAGATAGTCCTGAAATACCCGTTCATTGGGGATATTCAGACTAAATTGCCGCTTTAACTTAGTCAGAAACCTTATTATTGTACATTTAACCTTGTAACCTAAATGAAACCATCACTTCAAAAGGCTGGACTTTCAGCCCTTCTTATCTTGCTTGCTTTTGCCCACGCGCGGGCCCAGTTTTCTCTGCAATGGAATAAAGAGCTTGAGTTGAAAAATTCCAGCTATGAAAGGTTCGACATTCTGGAAAAGGATGGAGCGGGTAATTTGCTCGTTCTGGGAGTGAAAGGCGTTACCTTTCCTTATCAGGTGGTCAAATACGACTCATACGGGCAGGAGATGTGGGAGAAGGTTTACCCGCAGATCAGATGGTTGTCATTAAAAGATTTTGCCGTCAATTCCAGTGGAAGATTTGCGATCCTGTCCTGGAATAGTGATCCTGTATCCGGCAAATTTGAATGGGTAATAAACGCCTTTGACAGCCTGGGAAATCCTGACTGGACCCAGACTTATGGGGGCGACGGAGCTGATAGCGATCTGGGAGCCGTAATTCAGATGGATGATACGGGCAGTGTGTATGTCACGGGTTATACCTATGATCTGAATTATCTCAAACGGGCTACTGTGGTTAAGTTTTCTCCCACCGGGGTAGTTCAATGGAATTACACCCACAACACCACCTCTGAAGGCCTGGCTCTGGGCCTGTCGGGATCAGGAGATGTGTACATGGGCGGCTGGGAAACTTCAGGTAACGTCCAAAAGCTACTACTAACCTCGGTTAGCCCGACCGGAATTCTTAACTGGAACCAAACCTATTTTCCTCCCGGAAATTCGAATACCAGGATTTATGATCTTCTGGTCGATGACCAGGCGGGGGTATATTACACGGGTACTACCAGCAATCTGGGCGATGAAGATTTGCTCGTAGGCAGGTTCTCTCTTTCGGGCAACTTTCTCTGGGCCGATACCCTTCAGGGGTACGTTATCCGGGGCAATTATGGGGCCAGGATAGAACTGGATGCTAACGGACACATGGTTGTGGGAGGACCGACGGGCTATATTTACAATACAAGTACTTACTTCGGGGCTATGGCGGCAGGGATTGATACCTCTGGAACGGTTCTCTGGCGTAAATTTATGCTTCCGCAGGTCTTGGGGCGCAGTTTAACCTTTAAGGACCTTGAAGTGGATTTTGCGACCGGAAATTCCTACCTGACCGGGTGGGATCAGGTGGCAGATCTGGTTGAGGATGGTTTTCTGATAGCCATGGATACGGCAGGTGCCACCCGCTGGTTTACAAATTACAGACAGTCCAACGCCCTTTATAACGGCTTTGGTGACCTGGCTTTGAGCGCTAATGGACAGGAACTTTACTATGTCGGACATTTTCGGGGCACTTTTACAAATTTTGACCGCTTTCTTCAGGCCAGAAGTCAGGCAGGAACTGTCCTTTGGACCGAAAATCAGGATTTTATTGATTCCTTATACCTCCCAAAAATCAATTATTGGGACGAAATCAAGGATATGGTGATTGATGGAGACAAAAACCTTTTGGCGGGTGTCAGGCATAGCGATAACATAAATGTCAGGCTGAACAAGTGGGCACCCTGTGGAGAAATGCTGTGGTCTGCCGGCTGGGAAGCAGATTCGCTGGGGGGGATCGACTTATGGGGAATTGGAACAGATTCTTTGAATAATGCCTATCTCTGCCTTTCCGGGCGTACCCCATCCTCCATTATTAATAATAAGACGACTCCCATGGTCTTCAAATTTGATCCCAATGGGCAAACTTCCTGGATAAATAATCAGATTCCGGTCGCCAATTTCAAAAACCTGATTGATATGAAAGTGGATAAGGGAGGAAACTCGGTTTTGCTTGGGAATTATAAAACAACCCAGAATGTTTTCCTCGAAAAACTGGACCCAAACGGCGTGCAGACCTGGGTAATCCCTTATCTCTTTACCTCAGCATTGGCAATGAAGAACGTGTCCCTGGAGGTGGATGGGGCAGGAAATGCCTATCTGATAGGTGAAGTCTCAATACAATCCCCCAATTATGATTTTTTCGTAACCAAATTTAATGCCTCTGGTGCGGTTGTGTGGGAGAAGCGTTTTAATTTTCCGGGAAATAATTCCAAGGAAAATATTCATAGTTCAGGGATATCCCCCACCGGGCTGATTGTAATTGCCGGGTGGAGTCAAACCAATCTGTTCGATTATACGGGAGTGGTAATTGCTTATGATGGGGCGGGAAATCTGGTGCTTTCTGATAGTTATTATACTTCCACAACTGGCTGTAGCCTGAATGACGTTGGCTTTGATGCAGATGGAAATATTTATGTTTCCGGAGTCGCTAATATCGGTCCTCCCAGTTTTTACACTTCCTTTACCGCTAAATATACTCCTACCGGCACCCGACGGTGGCTGATTTCTCATGGAAATCCAGGTAAAAACCACAGGGTTGAACCCCTTTCACCCAACCGTATTATGGTGGTAAACGAGTCTGGGAATGTCTCAAACACCTTTTCTGTCCTTGAGTTGGATTCAATGGGCACTACTACAGCAACCTATCCCTATCTCTGCCCCACGGATTATGAAGGTTGGATTAGTTATTCGGTTTCTGATGGAGAAAACGCCTATATTTCCTTTCAATCTGATCCAGAACAAAAGCCCTTTCTCCTGAAATACGGCATCAAAGGTGCCCTCTCCATTTGTGATACCACCATTTGTGGGGGCGACACAGTTCAGTTACGGGCCGCAGGAGGCCAAAGCTACCAATGGACTCCCACGACCAGCCTCAGCAATCCCACCGCGGCAAGTCCGCTGGCCTTTCCATCGGCCACCACTACCTATACCCTGGTCATCAACCAGGGAAGCTCTACGGACACCTTTCAGGTGACGGTCAGCCTCGACACCTCCCTGAGCCCGGCCTTCAGCCCCGCACCCAACGGACTTTTAGTCAACTTTACCGATCAGACTTCCGGGGCCATCACTGCCTGGTACTGGGATTTTGGCGATGGTTTTACCTCCTCCCAGCCAAATCCTCAGCACACTTTTGCCACTCCGGGAGCTTATAACGTGTGCCTGACTGTAACCGGAAACTGTGGCCCGGTTACGGTTTGCCAGCAGATCAATGTAGGCTGCGGTGGCCAGACGGGAAGCATCACCTATAACGGGCCCGGCATGCCCAATGCCTGCGACTTTGTTTCGCTGATTGCCCCGGGGGGCAGTAACTACCTCTGGAGCACGGGTGCCAGTACGCAGACGATTTTCCCCAATCAATCAGGGGATTACGCCGTTTCCTACATGGATTCCTCTTCCTGCGCCAGGCAAGACACCTATTCATTGGCCATTTCGACCGTTCCGGTTACCTGGATTGGGCAGTTGGGAACTGCTTCGGGCAATGATACCCTGTACCGTACGGTGCCCGGGGCAAGTTCCTGGGGAACATCTGGAGCCTCCTCACAGGAAGTATTGCTCCCCAATGCCAACGGCCAGCTCAGGCACATCCTCCACAATACCACCTTTGTCTATTATCTGGGGTTTTCAGAAACGCCCTCCAATGGTGATCAGACCCAGATTGACCATGCTTTTTACGTAAATGGAAATGATATAATGGTGAAGGAGGAGTCCGGGACCAGTATTTCCGTGGGAACTGCCGGGGTGGGGGATACGCTCGAACTGGAACGAAATGGTAACCAGCTTTACTGGAAAATCAATGGATCCGTGGTCCACACCGCGACTGTAAGCCCGTCGTTGGCTTGGTTGGTGGATGTTTCCATGCGAAAAATGAACATGTATGTGACCTCGGTGGAAATTGATTTTTGCAACCTGCCACCTTTGGTCCTTTCTGCCACCCGAACCCACGATGTTTGCGCAGGCAGCCCGGCGGGCTCTCTGCAGGTAACCGTGGCAGGTGGTACACCGCCATATTCCTATTCCTGGAGCACTGGCGATACGGTTCCCTCCCTCGACAGCCTGAGTCCCGGGCTGTATTCATTGACCGTGACTGACCAAAACGGTGGAACGAAGCAGGGAAGTTGGGAAATTCTGTCCCGCATTACCTGGACCAACGAGGTGGGCGCCACCTCCCACATGGATACCCTGAGCCGGAATCCGGGCAGCAGTGGTCCGTGGGGCTCCAGCGGAGCCCATTCTTCAGAAGTGCTGCCCGCAGGCACCAACGGCAGTTTTTGGCACGTGGTTGCCTCTACGAGTTATAATTATTACCTCGGCCTTACAGACTCAGACCCTGATGCTTCCCTTGCCAGCATCCTTTATGCTTTTGGCAATCTCAAGGGGCTTCTGACCATCAGGGATATTTATGGGAATCAGACCATTGGCCCGGTTTCAGTTGGGGATACCCTGGAAATTTCCCGCTTCGGGACCATGATATACTTTCGGAAAAATGGGTTGTTATTGAGATCTTCTCCTGACCTTCCCCTCGAACCCCTGTTTGTTGATGCAAGCTTATTTACTCAGAATACCGTAATTTCAAATGTGTTCAGCGATTTCTGTCAGCCAGCCATACCTTTACAGATTGAGGTTGAGTTTGACCATGCAGGTTGCTTCCCACCCTCGGGCAGCATTACCCTCAACATGCTGAGCGGCACCGGTCCATATCATTTTTATTGGAGTTCCGGCGACACCACGGCTACCATTTCGGGCAAAAGCCCTGGTTTATACAAGGCTTATGTTTCTGATGCGGGTGGGAATCTGGATTCGGTCGAAGTACAACTTTGGAATAAAGTGGTTTGGGAAGGATTTGTGGGCAGTGCAGCCATTGCTGACACCCTTTTCCGCACTGTTCCCGGGGGCGGAAGTTGGGGAACTTCAGGGGCCCGCAGCGATAATAAATTGTTGGGCAATAACGACGGACTCATGTTGCATTACGTTTCCGAAACCAACAAGTATTATTATGTAGGTTTGAGTGACCAGGATACAGACGCCTCCCAAACCACCCTGGATTACTCCTTCTTCAACGCAAAAGGGTCTCTGCGTATCCGGGAGGAAGCGGGAAATTTTACCCAGATCTTTGGGGCAGTTAATATTGGCGATTTGCTCAAGATAGAGCGGGTGGGTTCGTCGGTGAATTATTACCAGAATGGCAACTTGCTAAGGTCCAGGGCAGTCAATCCTGCAGAAACCCTGCGGGTGGATGTTTCTCTCTTCACACCCGGCACCGTACTTTCCGGGGTATATGTGGACTTCTGCGATACGGTCGCTGGTCAGAAAAACGCAGGATCAATGGCTGAAAATGTAGGAGAATTCTCCGGGAATGCTGCCTTTGAGGTGTTTCCCAATCCCGTCAATGAAACCCTGAATTTCACCACCAGCCAACCTGGTCCCTGGACCGTAACGGTGGTAGATGTGTTAGGGAATTTACTTTTCACCCGCACCTTTTCCGTAAAATCAGGCAGCCTGGAGGTGTCTGAATTCCCCGCAGGAATTTACTTTCTCCAACTGCGTCAGTCCGGGGAGAATCTGATTCTGCGGAGAAAATGGGTCAAACTGTAACCAGTTTGCGGTTTTCAGGATAGGGTTAAAAAAAATGCTCCTTCGACTATTCAGCCGAAGGAGCAATTGAATTGATCAGCGGTCAAAAACCGTAAACCGCAAACCGAAAACTGTTGGCTACTTCAGCGTCTTCGACAACCAGTCAAAGAAAACCCGGTGCCACAAAACGCCGTTTTGGGGACTGAGCACCCAGTGCCCTTCTTCGGGGAAGTAGAGGAAGCGGCTGGGAATGCCCCGCAATTGGGCGGAATTGAAGGCTTCCATGCCCTGGGTGACGGGCACGCGGAAGTCTTTTTCGCCGTGGATCACCAGAATAGGCGTGTCCCAGTTGCCGATCAGTTTGTGGGGAGAGAAATTTTGGTAGCTGGCGGGTTGGGGTTTGTCCCAGGGAGCGCCTTTGAGGTCGAAATTGGCAAAAAACATTTCCTCAGTGGCGGGATACCAGCTTTCCAGATTATACAAGCCGCAGTGAGCCACGAAGGTCTTGAAGCGCTTTTCATGGATGCCTGCCAGTTGATACACGGAATAGCCACCGTAGCTGGCTCCAATGGCTCCCAGGCGGTCTTTGTCAACCCAGGGATCCTTTGAAACCGCGTCGATGGCACTCAGATAATCCTTCATGGCCTGACCGCCCCAATCGCCTGA
This sequence comes from Bacteroidia bacterium, assembly GCA_020635905.1. Lineage (GTDB taxonomy): Bacteria > Bacteroidota > Bacteroidia > J057 > JADKCL01 > JACJYV01. The sequence goes on along the minus strand of JACJYV010000001.1, from coordinate 627,383 downwards.
AATGGCCTCGTTCCACTTTTGTCCGAAGGTGGGAAGTCCGCGACGGTTGGGGGCTACCACAATGTAGCCGGCGTTGGCCATGAGCTGGAAATTCCAACGGTAGCTGAAAAACTGGCTCACCGCAGATTGGGGGCCGCCCTGGCAGTACAGCAGGGTGGGGTATTTTTTGTTTTTGTCGAAATCGGGGGGATAAATCACCCAGGTCAGCATTTCCTCGCCGTCGGTGGTTTTGACGAAGCGCTCTTCCACCCGACCCATTTCCAGGTTGTCGAGAATGGCCTTGTTGGTAAAGGTAAGCTGTTCTTCCGTGCCCTCTTCTACATTGATGGCATAGATTTCCGTGGGGCTCGACATGCTCTGGCGGGTAGCAATCAGAAAGCGGGAAGTAGGGGCCGCGCTGAGATAATTGTGCTTGCCCGAGGTAAGGGGGGTAATGCGCTTATTGGAGAATCTGTATTCATACAGTTGGTAGGTGGCGTAGGTGCCTGATATGAAATAAAGCACTTCGCTGTTGGGCGCCCAGCTCAGATTGGCTGCATTCTGGTCGAATTCTGCGGTGATTTCTTCCTTCTGGCCGGTGGCCAGATCGAGGATGAAAATGCGGTTGCGGTCGGCTTCGTAGCCGTCGCGCTCCATGGAGAGCCAGGCCATTTTCTTGCCGTCGGGCGAGAAGCAGGGCTCCATGTCGTAGCCCATCATGCCCTGGGTCTTATTGGTGGTCTGTCGGGACTGGAGGTCGTAAAAGTAAATGTCGGAATTGGTGGAAACGGCGTAAGCTTTGCCGTTCAGTTTTTTGCTGGTGTAAGCAATGGTTTTGCCGTCGCGGCTCCAGGCGATCTGTTCGGGGCCGCCAAAGGGGTTGAGGGGGCTGTCGAAGCGTTCGCCGGCCATGATGTCGATGGGCTCGCCCGAAGCCACGCCGTTGGCATAATCCATATAGCAGACGTGGTTGTAAGAAAAATCGTCCCAGGAATCCCAATGGCGGTACATGAGGTCGTCCATGATGCGTGCGTCGGCCAGAGGCAGGTCGGGATAGAGGTCATTGACCGTTTTGTCGAGTTTGACGCTGCGGGTGAATGAGATGTGCTTTCCATCGGGGCTGTAGGCAAAATTCCCAATTCCGCCCTCTACTTTTGTAACCTGGGTAGCACCCGTTCCGTCTGGATTGATCTCCCACAACTGGGCCGATCCGCTTTTGCCGGAAAGAAATCCGACCTTTTTCCCATCCGGACGCCAGACTGCGTTGTACTCATTGCCTTCCCAGTCGGTCAGGTGATTTTTGTAGGCAGCGGCACCTTTGGTGGTGGATTTTTGCCCGGCAATGGGCAGGATATATAGGTCGCGGTTGCCCTTGTTTTGCGCCAGATCATACTGACTGACCCCGTAGAGCACATATTGTCCGTCGGGGGAGGGGAGGGCTTCACTTACCCGGCCCAGTTTCCAGAGGAGTTCGGGAGTGAGTTTGGCCTGGGCTGTGGCGGTCATGTAGAGGCCAGCCAAAAGGGATAAAAGAATCAGTTTTTTCATTTGCGCATCAAGTTGAGGCGCAAAAATAGGAGTTTTTTTGTAGGGATGGAACTGCTATTTGTGGAGGAGGAGGGGAATCACCTTGATTTGGGTGGCATGGCCGAGTTCCAGGAGATAAGCTCCGCTGGAAAGGTGACCCAGGTCGAGGATGGAGGTGTTGCCGCCCTGGAAATCAAGATTTCCCTGCAATAATATCCGGCCCCGTGGGTCGGATAGCCTGAATTTCAGGCCCTGACGGGCCGGGCTGCCCAGCCTGATGGTGATGAGTCCCCGGCTGGGGTTGGGGAATACTTCCAGACCGGACCAGTCCGGTCCGGGGTCGGTGCCCACCACTGGCCAGATGAAAGGGGCGGAGGTCACCCAGCAATTATTTGCATCAAGCCCGGTGACCGTGTATGAGCCCGGCAAGGTGGGAGTGTAGCTGCTGCTGGTGGCGCCCGGAATGGGGCTGCCATTCAATTGCCAGGTGTAGCCCAGCAGGGTGGTGGAAATCAGGGTATTGCCGTTCAGGCTGATCACAGGTTTCTGGGTGGAAAAAGTATCGGCTGGCAGGCTTTGGGTAGCGGTACAGCCGAAGGCATTGCTGACCGTGAGGGAGTAGAGCCCGGGGCTGTGCAGCCAGATGGATGACGTGGTGGCTCCCGTGGACCAGAGGTAGGAGGGGTAAGAGGACAAGGTGGAAAGAAGGGCCGAATCGCCGGGGCAAAACCAGATGGGGCCGGGAGGAGTAAATTGGATGGCGGGGGTGGGAAGCAGGGTAATGCTTACAGAATCGCTGTTTTGGCAGCCGTTATTGTCCCAGACTTCCAGGGAAAATTGGCCTGAAGTATTGACCCACAAAGAGGAATTGGTGGAACCATTTTGCCACAGGTAGGAGGTGTAGGGAAATGTGGGGTTGAGGGGAGCCAGCAACAAAGAATCTCCATCACATATTTGTTGGTCCGGCCCCAGGTCGAGGGGGGGATGGGGAAGAAGGGAAATAAGCAGGGAGTCAGCTCCCGTGCAGCCCCAATTGTCTGTGACCTGCACCCAAAATGTGCCCGCATTTCCGGTAGTCAAGGTGGAACCTGTGGTATTATTTTGCCAGAGATAGGAAAATCCAGGTGGGAAATTTCCGGGATTCAGGGTCGCCTGGTTTCCATCGCAGAAGGCCAGGTCAGGCCCCAGATTGGGCGTGGGAGGCATTTGCAGGGTCACCTGAATGGAGTCCTGGTCCTGACAACCATTTTGATCCTGAACCGTGACACAGTAATTTCCGCTGGAACTTACCAAAATACTTTGTGTGGTCTGACCAGAACACCAAAGATAGCTGGTGATTCCTGGCCCGCTACCTGCATTCAGGGTAAGGGAGGAATTGCAAACGAGTATATTTGGCCCCAGGTTTACAATGGGATTTGGAAAAACATTTATCACCAGGGTATCCTCTCCCGAACAGCCTAAGGGATCCGTGACCTGCACCCAAAATGTGCCCGCATTTCCGGTAGTCAGGGTGGAACCTGTGGTATTATTTTGCCAGAGAAAGGAAAATCCAGGTGGGAAATTTCCGGGATTCAGGGTCGCCTGGTTTCCATCGCAGAAGGCCAGGTCAGGCCCCAGATTGGGCGTGGGAGGCGTTTGCAGGGTCACCTGAATGGAGTCCTGGCCCTGACAACCATTTTGATCCTGAACCGTGACACAGTAATTTCCGCTGTTGCTGACCAGCAGGGTTTGGGTGGTCTGGCTGGAACACCAAAGGTAGGTGAGGTTGCCAGCTCCCGCGTCAAGCAGGAGGGATGGGGAACAAACCAGGGTATCAGGCCCCAGATTGACCACAGGGTTCGGGAGGGAATTGACCATGAGGGTGTCGTGGCCTTTGCAGCCCAGGCTATCCGTTACATTTACCCAATACAATCCCCCCGAGGCAGCCAAAAGGGTGGGAGTGATGGCTCCGTTTTGCCAGTTGAACAAATATCCCGAAGGAAAAGTGCCTGGGTTTAACGTAGTGGTATTTCCCTGACAAACATTCTGATCCGGGCCTAAATTGGGTAGGGGCAGGGGATTCAAAATAACCTGTATGCTGTCAGCTCCGCTGCATCCGTTGCTATCCCAAACGGTGACGCAATGCATGCCTGAAATCGTGGGCGTTATCACCTGCGTGGTATCGCCGCTGCACCAGAGGAAGTGTTTGAAAGCAGGATTATTTCCCCCGTTGAGGGTGAGTGCATTGAGACAGGCCGAAGTATCCGGGCCCAGGTTGATGACCGGATTGGGGTTGAAAGTGAGATTGACCGTGTCGCGGGCCTGGCAACCCAGAGAATCAGTGAGATTGACCCAGTATTGACCTGAATTATTCACGGAAAGACTTGAATTGGTGGAACTGTCCTGCCATAGATAATCAGGTGGAAGGGCGAAATTGCCGGGATCGAGGGGAATGATTTGCCCGTCGCAATAGGAAGTATCTGGTCCCAGATTGGGCACAGCGGCAGGACTGGCTACCCACACAGCCTGGGTGGTGGTATCTGCAAATCCATTGCAGTTGGAAATGAGCGAAACTGTGAAGGCCCCGGTTGCGACAGGAATCAGGGAGGCATGAGTAGAATCCAGAATATTGAGGTCGGGGATGCTCCAGGTATAATCTCCACCTGCGGGAGAGGTATTGGTGAGCAGGATGGAATCGCCGGGGCAAATGGTGTCACGGTCGAGGGTAAAGGCTGGGGTAGGGCCGCTAATCGTAAAATTAACCCAGGCAGAATCCCATTCGCAGTTTCCGAATGCATATCTGCATGCAGAATATGTCCCGCAGGGAAGGTTGAGAGAAAAGGTTTGGGTGAATTGGGGCAAAATGATATTCCCCATTTTCCAGAAGGTTTGAGTCGCAACGGCCAGGGTATTTCCAGAGAAGGTTGCGGTATTTCCCGAAACACTCACTGAGGCGGTCAATGGAAACGGACCATTGCAGGCATACGCACAGGTAAGGGTCTGGGGAGAATTTGCAGATGCCAGCGAAACAGGACTGGTCACCAAAGCCAGACTGTCAACAGAGGTCGGGTAAGTGAAGTTGGTAATCGACATATACGGGTAAGTGCTGGTATATAATGGCTGCGAACTCACGGAAACCCTGGCCAATCCATTACATGGGTAATAATTTAAAAACAAAGGGCTGTCCAGGTAGGCTGATATTTTGAATTGTTTCCAGGTTGTGCCAGTTTGCCCCAAAGCAGTAACCCCGTAATCTGTAGTGTAGGAAGCGTCCAAAAGGGTGTCTGCATCCAGTAAGGTCGCATAAGTCAACCAGGCATTCATGAAAAATCCTGAATGCGCATAACTTGAATTGCCGAAACGGGTACCCAGGGTATTTCCCGCAATGGCAAACTGGCCGGTCACGGTTTGGGTCAGGCCAAGGACACTGATGTCACAAAGAAAAGTATTGTCCCCAACGGTGAAAAAATTTCCCTGGTCATATACCCAATTTGGAGTTAATATTCCCAGAAAGCCTCCCCTGACAGGATTATTGGCTGGCGAATTATACGAACCCAGGGAAACATTCTTATAAACCCGGTCAATCAGAAAAAAAAGACTTCCGCCACTGTCGAATTTGATGCCTCTGAGAATACCATCCCGGGCATCAAATCTGGTTGCCTGAGATCCTGAGGTAACCAGGGGGAAATTGATCCGTTTGGAAAAAAGGATATTCCCCTGCATATCCAACTTGGCGGCCAGAACCTGACCTGCCCCAAAATTATAATGACTGCAAAGGGCAATGTATTGTCCGTCCATGGAGATGTCGATTTCGGGGAAATCGCTCCATTTTCCCGATTGAAATCTTTTGCCCCAGATAAAGTCTCCCTGTGCATTCAGCCGGGCCAGGTAGATGTGCTGTCCTAAAGGGTATCCGGGCGGGTTGGTCTCCTGGGCCACCATGATCAGGTCACCATTGAGGGCCTCTTTGAGGCGATAGCCGGGATATTCCAGATAGGAAAAAAAATCGGCCGACTCGTAAGCTTTCCACCAGATGGGATTCGCATTTTGATCGAATTTGAGCAGGTAGGTTTTGTACCACATACTGCCCACAATGATAAATTCTCCTGAATTGAGGGTAATCATGTCCTGTATGGCAAAGCCGTTATTCACCACAAACCCTTTGGTCCAGATTTCATTGCCAAAAGGATCCTGACGGGAAGCGAAAATGGTGTTTCCACTCTTGCGGGCCACCATACTGCCTCCATCCAGCACGGGACTGATAAAATCGTATTTGAATTTGGGTTTGGCCGCGAAATAGGGAATTTGCTGAGATGCTGGTAGGATTGAGCCCGCAATTTTGCATAAGGTCACCGAATTGCACGAACTCTGAACCGTGAGGCAGACATCAAATCCGCCGGTCTGGCCATACACGTGTACCGGGCTCCAGTTGACTGAATCCACCGTGCCATCGCCAAAATCCCATAGAAAGGAGAGGCCATTCAGGCTGAAATTGGAAAGAATGACGGTATCGTGGTGCACCACCAGGTTGAAATCCACGGTAGGGAACTGGCAGGGGAAGGTGTCGCAAACGGTTTGGGAACCGCAGGCGTTGGTGGAGGTAAGGCAAACGGGGAAAATTCCTGACGATGTGTAGCTGTGGGTGGCGTTATAGCTGTTGGAGGTACCCCCATCCCCAAAGTCCCAATGCGTGCTTTGGGATTGGGTGGTGAGGTTGTGGGTCACGATCTGGCTGCCGTTTTTGGTGAGAGTAAAGACCGGATTGGGTGGCCCTGCCTGCACGATGATGGGTTTGCTGAGGGTATCCCAGCAAAGGCCGTTCCAGGTGACCAGGGTGATCAGTTGGGTGTCGGGCCAGGCGGGCAGCCATACAGCATGGGTATCGTGACTGAAAACTCCCAGGCTATCCAGCCAGATGACGCTGTCAAGGGCAGGAGAGAGGTTGGTAAGTTGGACTGAATCTCCCAGACAGGCATAAACAGGGAGGGTGAAATTGGCATTGGCACAATGGTCAACCACAAAGCAAACCGAGTTGGTGCCACACTGATTGGTCACATTCAGGCATACGTTGTATTGCCCGGGTGAAGCATAGGTGTGCACAGGATTGGGACTGGTGCTGGTGCTGCCATCGCCAAAATCGTACAGGAAAGAAGTTACCTGATGGAAAGTCGTATCCAGTACAAAAACGGAATCCTGACAACTCAGGGTCAGGCCAGAGGAAGAGTGATTGAGGAAAACTTCGGGTTTATTGCAGGTGGCACATAACAAAGTGTACGGCAATACTGGGCTGGTTTGAACCAGGGTGTCGGGAATGGGGGAACAAACAGGAGTTTTTGAGGAAAGGGATAAGTTTGTTTGTGTAACTGAAACCAGAGTGGACCCAAAAGGCGGTTGGGACTGAAAACAAGAGCCCTGGTCAAGGTAATGCTTATAGACATATCCTCCATTTTGATTAAAATCATCTGAATATGCAAACACAAGGCCACCATCCCAGGTTTTATGTATGGGATAAATTAAATTTCCCTGATTTGAATTTATTGACCTGGTCTTAGCAATACCATTCTTGTCAAATTTTACCATAAAAGGTGCCCCTGAATAAAATACAGACCCGTTACTACTAGCTCCATTAACCACAAAACCTGAATCAGGTAATGCGGTGACATTCCAAAACGAACTGTATGAATATTTCCGCGAAAAAATCGGGCTGCCACTTTGGCTTAATTTCATGGAAAATCCGAGGAAACTACATTTTGCGTCTCCACAAATTCCACCAACCAATATCAGATTGTTGTCTTCTCCTTCTGTGATCGAATTAAAACTCAAATTAGGGGAAGATGTAAATTCTTTGGCCCAAACAACATTCCCCTGGGGAGATATTTTAATGCACGCCCCTGTGGTGGGAGTATCAGAAATACTTCCAGCAATAGCATAACCACCATTTTTTAGTTCAATTACGGAGACCAACTCCATCCACTGATGATCAAATTTTTTTACCCACTGAACGTTCGCCAAGGAGTCCAGTTTATAGAATGCGTTTCCTGAACGAAGCAAATACCCACCATCCTGGGTCAGAAGAGTTAGGGTGCCAACCAGATTTTTTTTGCCCCACAAAAAATTCCCATTAAAATCTGTTTTAAACAAAAATCCGCTTCCTCCTACAATAAATCCTTTGTCGGATGATTCAAATGCCACTGTGGGGACCCTGGAAGACGATTTTACCCAGAGTAAATTTCCCTGTTGATCAAGTTTCATGATTCCCCCAGTTCCTGGAAATGTATTTTTCTTGAAGGTTGCAACAAATCCTGAGTCAGAGGTGGGAATTACCGAACGAATAAACCAGTTATAATTTTGGTCGTTCAGTTTTCCGTAAAAACTATACTGCCCCCATCCCATGAAAAAGGTCAGACTCAGGCAAAGGGCAAGGAAAATCCATTTTTTGGTCATCAGGCTGGCTAAGGTGTTGTAATTGCTTGCCAAAATTTAGTGAAATGACCGTTCTGTTCCAAGAAGTCCGGGCAAGGTTTTTTACCGCCTGCAATCCCAATTGACAGGAAATATCACCCAGGCTGTCACCGCCTTCCCATCCGTGGTGCCCGGGGAAAATACCAACGCCTGCAAACTTTGCTGCAAGGCTTCGTTGAATGGCAGGCAATTTCCCCGAAGGCGCACGGCCCCGATTACCTCTCCCTTTGGGCTGATCAGCAGGCGAAAAATGGCCCTGGTTTCGTATGGACAATATTTGCAGGGGGCGGGAAAGAGGGACCGAAAATCTTCCAGGTTATGGATGGCAGGTTCTGTATCAGGATAATTATTTTTCAGTAATTGGGTCACAATTGCCGTATCCCGGGGAAAAAACAGGGTATCGGGTTGGAGTGGAACTTGTCCGATCAGGTTATTCAGACCCAGCATGAAGAGGCCCAGCCAAAGGAATTTCCATTTCACCATGTTCAAATTTACAATTTGTGGCGCTTTCTTTTAAATTTAAAGCAGAATCCAATTACACGCTTTGAATCCATCTTCCTCACGCCTGCAAAATTTCCTCAAGACCCTCGGTCCCGGTCTCCTGTATGCGGGGGCGGCCATCGGGGTTTCGCACCTGGTGCAAAGCACCCGGGCAGGCTCAGACTTTGGTTATGGCCTGGTTTGGGCTGTTATTATCGCCAATCTGCTCAAATACCCCTTCTTTGAAATGGGGCCCCGCTACGCCACCGCCACCGGCAAGACCCTGCTCGATGGCTACAAAAACCTCGGTTCCTGGGCCCTGATCATTTACCTGATCATGACCTTCGGCACCATGTTTACCATTCAGGCAGCGGTCACGGTAGTCACGGCCGGTCTGGCCGAAGAACTTACGGGCATCGTTCTGCCGCCCTGGGCCTGGAGCGCCATTTTGCTGGCGGCCTGCCTTCTCATCCTGGGGGTGGGGCGATTTTCCTTTCTCGACAAAACCATGAAAGTGGTGATTGTGGTGCTTTCCCTTACGACGATTGCCGCCTTCATCGCCGCCTTCGGCGCCGAAGTGCAGGTCGATGAGGCCAAAATGGCCCATTTCAGCTGGAGCGACCACGGACACGTGGTCTTTCTCATTGCCCTGATGGGCTGGATGCCCGCCCCGATCGACATTTCGATCTGGTCGTCCGTGTGGAACAAAGCCAAGCAGGAAGAGACCGGCTACCGCCCGACCATGAAGGAAGCCCTGCTGGATTTCAACATTGGCTATTGGGGCACCCTGGTGTTGGCCCTTTGCTTTCTGGGGCTGGGCGCCATGGTGATTTATGGCACGGATGTACAGCTCGCCGCCGCAGGCGGCGCCTTTTCCCGCCAACTGATCGGCATTTATACCTCCAGCCTGGGCAAGTGGGCCTACTGGCTGATTGCCATTGCGGCCTTTACCACCATGTTTTCAACCACCATCACCTGCCTGGATGCCTTCCCACGGGTGTTGCGCAAATCTGGCGCTTTGCTCGTACCCCCTCTGGCCCGCAAAGAGAAGAAACTGGATCAGCCCATGTACTGGATCTGGATTCTGATCACCGCGCTCGGCGCGGTCATGGTGCTGGCTTTTTTCATCAGCAGCATGAAAGTCATGGTGGACATCGCCACCATTTTGTCTTTCCTCACCGCTCCCGTGCTGGCCGGACTGAATTATCTGGTCATGTACGGCAAAGATGTGGCCCCCGCCGACAAACCCGGGACTTTCCTGAAGGTCCTGGCCTGGCTGGGCATGGCCTTTCTGGTGGGGTTTTCGGGGTATTATTTGGTGGTTTTGTGAAAACAGTTTACGGTTTACTCCCGATAGCTATCGCATGCGCGTCAACTTAAGGGTTTAAAGGTCACGCAAAGGCCGCAAAGGGGTTGTTTTCCGCATTTTGTGGGTTGAAGGGAGCAAAGATCCCAAAGACAAAACGTATTTAAAAAGGCTTGCTTAGCGTACCGAACGCTTTCGGTATTTGCCACCTCAGCCAACGGAATCCCGAAAGCATTCGGGAGGGTCCAAAAATCTTGGCGATCCCGATTTCTATCGGGATTGCGATACAGACCCTTTTAGGTTGATTTCCCAATAAGTTGACGCCTATGCGATAGCTATCGGGATTGCGGTTTGTGGTTTACAGGCACAGTTTGTGGTTTACGGTTATTACCCTGGGAACTAACCGCCTCCCTATCCCGCTAACTTCTAAGACGAGAAATTGAGCAAAAAACTCCTTTTCTGACCGCTGACCGCTGACCGCTGACCGCTGACCGCTGACCGCTGACCGCTGACCGCTGATCGCTCCCTGCTGAAAGCTCCTTGCTAATTGCACATTGATCCTCTATCTTCAGGGCATGAATTTCTTCCTCTATACAAACTGGAATCCCAGCCCGGAGATTATCAACCTGGGAAGCTTTGCCCTGCGTTGGTACGGGGTGCTGTTTGGGATGTCATTTGTGTTGGGTTATGCCATCATTGCCCGCATGTTCAAGCTGGAAAAGGCACCCGAAAAGTGGCTTGATCCACTCGTGATTTACATGGCGGCAGGGACTTTTCTGGGAGCCCGGCTGGGGCATTGTTTTTTCTACGAACCCGGCTATTATCTGGAGCATCCGCTCGAAATTCTGATGATCTGGAAAGGAGGACTGGCCAGTCACGGAGCCGCGGTGGGCATCATTCTGGCCATGTTTGTGGCCAGTCGGCGGGTTACCAAACGTTCCGTTTTTTGGATTCTGGACCGCATTGTGGTGGTGGTGGCTTTGAGTGGCCTCATGATCCGTACCGGCAATCTGATCAATTCCGAAATCATTGGTTCCGAGACGGACGGAAGCTGGGGCATCGTTTACCAGGGCCCCAATGCAGGCGATCAGGATGCCCCCGTTTTCTTTGCCGAGTGGAAAAATGACGATATCCGCATCACCTACGCGCCTGAAAATATGCCCAAAGATACTTTGTATCTCCACCGCAGCGCGGAAAAGGAGGAGCAGGGCGTGGGCGTGGCCAAAATTCCGCCTGCTTCCCTGAGGGAGATGGGCAAAGTGACCCTACGCGACGAAAATGTACCCCACCAGGCCTGGTGGTACACCCTGTATGAAGGGCCCGAAAAGACGCCCGTCTGGCGCATTCATGTGGTGGGTCGTCATCCATCCCAGGTCTATGAAGCTTTTGCTTATACCCTGATTTTCGTCTTTTTGTTGCTGGTTTACTACCGCCAGAGAGGACGCGTGCCCTACGCCCAGCATTTTGGCCTCTTCCTGATTCTCACTTTCACCGCCCGATTCATCATTGAATTTTTCAAGGAAGGCCAGGTTGGATTTGAAGAAGGCATGACCCTCAACATGGGGCAGTTGCTGAGCATCCCCTTTGTGATCGGGGGCATATTTTTTGTGATCTGGTCGCGGGGAAAAGGGAAGGAGATGATGAACCGGGAGCAACCTGAAACGCAAGAGGCATAGGAATTCCACTTCCAGGCTGCGGCCGTTTTGACTTTGGGGCGGGGAAAGCATCAAAAAGTCTTGATTCTAAGATAATTTGAGCTCCCTTTTGACCATGTGAAGTCCTTTTTCCAGGCCCGGAGTAGATTTATCAAAGATCAAAACCTGATTTTTCGAACCCATGACATTGGATACCCCGATCTCAAATAGGTCCACCTCGATCTGGGGTAGGGCAATGAACAATGAACAATGGGCAAGGAACAATGAGCTGATAGCTTAACGCTTAACGCTGAATGCTAATAGCTACTATGCTTACCCAAAATTGATTGATTACTCCGGCAATGGATAGTTGCCGGGGTGATTTGTTTTTGGGGGTGCCTGGGTGGCTGCTGAAGGGTCGATGTAAAGAGAAATGCGACACTTTGTAAGTTGGGGTGCAGCAGAATTTTGCGTATTTTCAAGAAATAATAATATATCGCATATCGATTTGTCATGCTAATCTATTCGAAATTGCACCTCAAACAGGCCATGTCGCAAGGTTGCGTAAGGGAACCCAAAAGGTACCCTCAGGGTAGCTCTGAGCTACCCCAAAGGCAGGTCTGAAGTACCTCTCAAGTACCCCTGGAGTAAGTTCCGGATACCCCCGGGATAAGTTCAGGATACCCCTGTGATAAGTTCCAGGCAGGGCCAGAATAAGTTACAGGCAGTAGCAAGCTACCTTGCAGGCAGGGCCAAACTATCTGCAACCTACCCGCGAGGTACCTGGAACTTATTTCAGGGGTGCCTTCAACTTATGTCAGGGGTAGGTCAAACTTAGTCCCAGGGTGCCTCCAACTTATGTCAGGGGTAGGTCAAACTTACTTCCACCGTACCTCCAACTTATCTTCGTGGTAGGTCAAACTTACTCCCAGGGTGCCATCAACTTATGTCAGGGGTAGGTCAAACTTACTCCCAGGGTGCCTCCAACTTATGTCAGGGGTAGGTCAAACTTACTTCCACCGTACCTCCAACTTATGTCAGGGGTAGGTCAAACTTACTCCCAGGGTGCCTTCAACTTATGTCAGGGGTAGGTCAAACTTACTCTCAGGGTGCCTTCAACTTATGCCAGGGGTAGGTCAAACTTACTCCCAGGGTGCCTTCAACTTATGTCAGGGGTAGGTCAAACTTACTCCCAGGGTGCCTCCAACTTATGTCAGGGGTAGGTCAAACTTACTCCCAGGGTGCCTCCAACTTATGTCAGGGGTAGGTCAAACTTACTCCCAGGGTGCCTTCAACTTATGCCAGGGGTAGGTCAAACTTACTCCCAGGGTGCCTTCAACCTATGGCAGGGGTGGGTCAAACTTACTTCAACCGTACCTCCAACTTATCTTCGTGGTAGGTCAAACTTACTCCTGAGGTGCTCTCAACTTATGGCGGGGGTACCTCCAACTTATGCCGGGGGTATTTCCAACTAATGCCAAAGGTACCTTCAACTTATAACGGGGGTAGGTCCAACTTATGCCAAAAGTACCTCCAACTTATATCAGGGATAGGTCAAAATTATTCCAGAGGAACCATCAACTTATTTTCTGGATGGTTTCGACTTATTTCAGGGGCTTCACGGATACTCCTCAGGAGACTGTTCAGAGACTGTTCAAAAAACCTCGATCTGATAACAAAATTCCGTGACAGGGCTTAGGTGGTTTTCCTGATTAGGTCAAAGGGAATTCCCCCAGAACCTAACCCTCCCAAATACCTAACCAAAGTGCCCTAAGCGCCTCTGCTGAGGCCATAAGCAAATCATATTGATTGCCAAAACCCGCTTTTCCTGTCAGCTAACTGAGGCTGTATATGGGGTGATTTGTAATCATAAATCATTTAATCCCAATCTTATGAAAAGCATAAAACTATTGGCATTTGCTCTCCTTCTCTTTGGTTTCTCCTATGGCCAGCGTTCTCTCAATCCTCTTCCCGATGCAGTCAGGGTATTGCAGCAGGATTTTGGTCCCGGGGATTACGTACCTGGAAAAATAATGTTGGGGGTAAAGCCCGCTTTCCGCAATCAGATCAATCTCAATTCCCCCCAGGCCAAAGAGGTGCTGGATGTGCTGGTCAAAGCAGGGGTAAAGTCCATCCGCAGAAAATTTCCCCACCACTCACCTCCGGAACGGGAGGTGGACTATCTCGGCCGCAAACTGGCCGATCTTTCCCTCCTTTATGAGATCGACGTGGATGAAAATATCTCCCTGAAACCCATTCTGTGGAAACTCATCAGCCTGCAGGCCGTGGAATTTGCGGAACCCATTTTCATTTGCAAGGTCTTATACAATCCCAACGATTACTATGCCAATCCCTCCAAAATGTATTACCTCGACGAGGTGCGGGCCTGGCAGGCCTGGGACATTGAGCAGGGCGACACCAACGTGGCGGTAGGCATCATCGACACGGGAACGGCCTTTGATCACCCCGAACTGGCAGGTAAGTTTTATATCAATCCCAATGACCCGGTGGATGGTATTGACAACGATGGCAACGGGCTCATTGACGACTGGAGGGGATGGGATTTTGCCGGAAATGGCGCAACTCCCGACAATGACCCCACCTATGTGGGAACCGGGGCAGGCGCGGATCATGGGGTGCTGGTAAGCGGACCCGTGGCCGCCCTCACCGACAACACCAGTGGCATTGCAGCAGTGGGTTTCAAGACCAAAATATTCCCCGTGAAGGCAGCTATGGACAATTCACTTTCTATCTGGAAAGGATACGATGGCATCGTGTACTGCGCAGATATGGGAATTCCAATCGTGAACCTGAGCTGGGGCGGACCCGGATTCTCAAGCTATGGCAAAACCATTACCGACTATGCGGCAGTGAATAAGGGCGTTTTGCTGGTGGCAGCAGCCGGAAACACTCCCCAGGACATCAAATTCTACCCTGCATCCTTTCCCGGCGTGCTCTCCGTGGCCGGCACCACCATCAACAAACTGGTTTGGGCCAACGGATCTTCCGGAACTTCCTATAACGACCTGGTGGACATCTGTGCCCCTGCGGTTAACGTACGCACCATTGCCAAACACAGTGGTTATTACGGCGGCGCGACCGGTACATCCATGGCTTCCCCCATCGTGTGTGCAGTAGCGGCTCTGGTAAAAAGCAAATACCCCAATTACACCAACGACCAGCTCAAAGCCCGCCTGAAAGCCACCGCGCTGAATCTCTACCCTTATAATCCCGATCCTATGTACCAGGGCAAACTGGGTGCAGGACTGGTAAATGCAGAAGCAGCCCTGACCGGCGCCGTGCCTGGTATGACCCTGGCCAACGCTATCATCACGGATTATAACGGCGGATTCGTCACCTACCCCGACTCTTTTGAGGTGGAAACATCCTGGATCAATGTGCTGGATTCCACCCAGAATCTGACCATTTCAACTGCTGTTTCCGATACCCATTTGCTTAAAATAACCGCCAATGGCCAGCAATACCTGGGTATGGTGCCCACTTACGGCATGTCTTACCCCACTCCCATGAAATTCCGGGTTAATCGCGACGTAAATGAGCCCACGGAAGTGATCATCACTTTCACCCTCGAAGACACCTCCCTGAATTACACCTACACCGAGCCCATCAGCGTCTGGATTTACCCCTTTCACCTGGACCTCAACTTCAACCAGTTGCACACCACCATCAACGGAGCCGGACGCTTTGGGATGAATATGAATACTGACGGCGTGGGCCTGGGGCTGAATCACCAAAATAAAGGCAACCGCGCCGTAATTGGCGGGTTGATGCTCGGCGGCAATAACTACCAGGTTTCAGACGTGGCCTACGATCTCGCGGGTGCTGTGCAGCATGATTTTCAAATGACTTCAATGCCGGTCGAGATTACCCCGCTTCCCTTCAACGGAAAACTGTTTGTAACCCGCTATAATGACTATGCCTCCGGACCCAACTCCCTGTATGTAAGTGTGGAACAAAAATCCTATGTGCTCACCGATCCGGATTCTGAAAACGAGCTGATCATGGAATACACCATCTCCAATGACGGTCCCGATCCCATCACAGGCTTTTACACCGGGATGTTTTCTCACCTGAACTGGGGCTCCAATAATGCCACCGCAACCTGGGATCCGATCTACAAAATGGCAGTTACCCAGGCCACTCTGGGCCCGAATAACGACTTCCACGGACTGGTTCTGCTGTCCATGACCACTCCCAACGCAGGCGTGGGCAATATCGGAAGCACCCTGTTTACGGACACCCTGAAGTATAATATGATGAAATCTCCCGGCTGGAGCAATATCCTTACTCACCTCAATCCTCACCTCACGGTAGCCACGGGTGGTCAGGACCTGATGCCGGGCGCCAAGCGTACCGTAGCCTTTGCCCTGGTGGCCGGAAATACCCTGACCGAGCTTCAGGACAATGCCAAACAGGCTAAAATGGACTACTACTGCATGATTTTGGGAATGAATACCATTTCAATGGGTTCGGTCAGCTACGACAAATGTCCGGGCGACACCATTCCGGTCTCCGTGAGTGCGGATAATACCAACATCAACTGGTCGAATGGCATGTCGGGAAATAATATCAACGTGGTGCAGCCTGGCACCTACACCATGACGGGAAATAATCTTTATGGATGCTATGCGACCGGTCAGGTGGTGGTCAATGATTTTCCCGCTCCCGTAATGACCTTGCCCGACTCTGCCACAGGTTGCGGTTCTGTGACCCTCTATGGCGGCCCGGTGGCCGGACAGAATTACCTGTGGGATGACGGTACGGGAGACCCCTTTGCCACCGTGGGACAGTCCGGACTCTTTGGGGTACAGGTGGTGAACTCTTACGGATGTCAGGCCTCTGGCTCGACCGTGGTTACCATATCCAATTACACGGCCTCCATCAGCATCAACGATACTGCTCCCCTCGTAGGCGACCTGGTTCAGGTCGCAGAAGCCAACGGCGCAGGCACCCAGTGGAACTGGAATTTTGGAGACGGAAGTGCCTGGACCTCAGGTCAGCAAGCAGGCCATACCTATGCCAACCCGGGTACTTACCTGATCGAACTTGCGGCCACAGATGGCATCTGCTTTGACACCGTTCACACCTCCGTTCAGGTCAGCCAGATTCTGGCTTCCATGGATCAGGCAGTTGGAAATTCCGGGGGAATGGTGGTGTATCCCAATCCGGGTGCGGGCGATTTCTCCGTTCAACTTCCCCACAACGGGCCTTCAGTCTGGCAGGTATTTGATACCCGGGGCAGGGCCCTGCAGGCAGGACGTTTTGACAGCCTGAACTCTGGTCAGCTCAGCCTGAATCTTCCCAACGGAGCCTATTTGTTGCAGGTTGCCCAGGGGGATTTCACCTGGAGCCAGCGTCTGGTAATTGCCAAATAAGCCCCGGATCTCCTGAAATATTCATCATTCAAACTCAAAAGCCATGAAAAATTCACTTTTCTTCCTCATCCTGACCCTTGCTTTACTCCTGATTCCCCGGCCCGGCAACAGTCAGATCAACATTCAGATGGGGGGCTCCCGGCTCAAATTGCTGGAAAATGTGAAGGCGGACTTTGAGGCTGAGGTTTTGCGGGTCACGCTGAACACCCTTTGCGAAGGCGTGGCCGAGCTCAACCTCTATGATGGATCAGGAAAGGTGGTCTGGAAGAAAATCGAACTGATCGGCCTGGGTGAAAGCCAGTTTTTTCTGAAACGTGCCGCCTTTCGGTCCGGAACCAGTTACCGCCTTCAGATAAATTTTAAGATGGATCTGGCCATGCTTTCCATAGCCGCTCCTCCGAAGATACGAGAACGTAATCCAAGTTAGTTTTTATCGCCTTTTTCTTCGGCCAACCAACCCAAAGCCCGGCATTTTGCCGGGCTTTCCGGGTTGATAAAGGGAAGATTTGTAGTTCGGCAAAATCAATCGGGTATGCTTCAACCCCATTCTAATGTAAAAGCCCGGCGGTAAACCGGGCTTTTCTTTTGCCATTATAAAGAACGATAAAGGTAATTTATTCGGTCGGGATCAGGATTTCGATGGAGGTACCTGATCCGGGAGAGGATTTTATATCGATTTCACCGCCCAGATTGTGAACCCGGGTATGCAGGTTTTCCAGCCCGATGGAATCCCGGTAAAGGGAGGGATCAAACCCCACTCCGTTGTCGTGATAGTGGATGGTGAGGTTGTTTTCCGGGTTGCGATTGATCAGCAGGCGGATTTGTGGGGCCTGGGCGTATTTATAGGCATTGGTCAGTATTTCCAGGCAAATGCGGTAAATCTCATTGAAAAAGATCGGAGGGAGCAGCTGTTCCAGCCCCTCCAGTTCACAACCAAAGTCCAGATTTTGTTTTGGAAATAATTGGGAAATCCGGGTAGCCAGCAGTTCCTTCAGGGGCTTTTGCCTGAATTTGGGGGTGACCAGCATGTGGGAAATCGACCTGATGTCCCTGATTCCCTGTTGGATAATGGAAGTTGCATTTTTCAGTGCCTCGGATTCTTCTGGATTGGAGGGCTCAATTTGCTTGAATTGCAGGTAGGCGGCCAGAAAGGTACTCACCAGACCGTCGTGAAGCTCCATGCCGATCCGGTTGCGTTCTTTTTGCTCTCCCTCCATCATGGCCAGTTTCAGTTTGCGTTCCACCCTTTTAAGACCCTCAATTTCCAGCAGGTTGGCAATGAAAATCTCCGGTTTCCCCAGTTTGTTTTTGATAGGGTACACGTTCACCAGGTTCCAGCAACGGGTACCATCCTTGCGCACGATCTGCAGCTCACTTTCTTTGATCACAAGCTTCTCTGAGCATAAATCCATCATGAAATTGGGATTATTGCGCAATCTGTCTGCGAAAAACAGCTTCTGAAAAGAAATGTTTTTCAATTCGTCTGCGGTATAACCTGTGATGCCGGTAATCCGGGGATTTGCCTTGTAAATCAATCCATCCAAAGAGAGATGCAGCATCCCCACGGTGGATTGGAGAAAATTTGCGTCAAATAACCGTTTGCTTTGGTCCAGCAGGGCAGACACACGTTGCTCTTCCGAGGCATCACGGATCAGGGATACCCAGAGCCGTTCCCCATTGGCGCCCTTCATCTCACGGGAATGGGTATTGGCGACCGGGATCATCCGGCCATTCTTGTGCACAAACTGGAAGGTCACTTCCCTGATTTCATCCGATTCAGGATTGATCAGGCGTTTGTACTGCTCAATCACCCGGGCTTTATCTTCTGGCCTGATCATGTTGTCGATCATTTTGTCGATGCGGATGCCCTCAAGTTCGGAGGCCGAATACCCCGTCAGACGTTCATAGGCGGGATTTATATAGACCAGTGTGTCTTTGGATATAATGCAGACGGGGTCAAGAAAATTGTCAAAAAAATTGTGTTCCCTGTTTTCCAGGGTCAAAGGATAAAAGGAGGTCCTATGCGTATCGAAATGTTTCATTCTTTGGGTAATGTTTTTCCCAGGTTATTCGGCCAGACCCGTATTGCCCTTTCCGGAGAATGGAAAAGTGCATTTTCGGATCAATGACCCATTGAGTTTTTGCCTTGAAATCAGTTAAGTAAACCGAAAATTAATCCCAATTCTGTGCCAGAATCCCGTTTTAATACTGGTAAGGTTTTAAACAGTTGATAATCAAACCCATTAAATAAATCGCCCGGACACATTCCAGAAGGCCCTTTCACGGCTTCCCGTGGAATTGGCGGTCCCGGGATTTTAATCCACGGCAAACCGTGACAGGAAGCAAGAATTTGGTAGCCAAAAGGTTCAGGAAAATCTGTCATGCACGAAATCCTGGTGAACCTGCGGACGAAAGGATCAGTAAGGCAATGAAGGTCGGAAAGAGAGGAAATGGCATGGAATTTTAGTGGCAAACCACGGTATTCCGTGGATTTTGATTGCGGAAAATGAAGTCCCACGGCATTCCGTGATTATGTCTTTGGGCGACCGATGCCCATTTTTCTCATGCGGTCCCGCAAGGTGCTTGGCTTGATTCCCAGAATCCGGGCTGCGCCTACCGGGCCTTCAATTTTCCAGTCACTGACTTTCAGTGCCTTCAGAATATGCATCCGTATGACCTCGTTCAGGGTGGGAATAAGGTTTTGCAGGGGCTGGGCAAAGTGGGAACCGGGAGCTTCGGGGAACAGGAGATACTCGTCGCCGGACAGGATCACCGATCTTTCAATGGTATTTTCAAGTTCCCGCACATTGCCCGGCCAGGGGTGGGCGTGGAGGTATTCGAGGGCTTCATCAGAGATGAAACGAATGTTTTTGCCGTATTTATCATTAAATTTTGCGATGAAGTGCCGGATCAGGATGGGAATGTCGTCGGGTCGTTCGCGGAGTGGAGGGATCAATAAAGGAAAAACATTCAGCCTGAAATACAGGTCGTCCCGGAAATTTCCGGCTTCCACTTCCCGAATCAGGACTTTATTGGTAGCGGCCACCACCCTTACATTGATCTTCACCGGGGCGCTTCCCCCCACTTTTTCGATTTCCCGTTCCTGCAGGGCCCTCAGCAGTTTGGGTTGCAGACTCAGCGGCAACTCCCCGATTTCGTCCAGGAAGATGGTGCCGCCTTCGGCCAGTTCGAACTTGCCTTTTTTGTCGCGGATGGCCCCGGTGAAAGCGCCCTTAATATGGCCGAAAAGCTCGCTTTCGATCAGGTCGCGGGGAATGGCAGAGCAATTCACCCTGACCATAGGATGATCGGCCCGACTGCTTAGTTTGTGGATGGAGTGGGCAATCAATTCCTTTCCAGTACCTGTTTCCCCCTGAACCAAAACGGTGGCATCGGTGGCGGCCACCTGTTCCAATTGTGCCAGGACTGCTTTAATTTCTTCGCTGGCAAATACAATTTTCATCTGTTTTTAGTGATTTAATTTCCTCTGAATCAATATGATTCGATTTTTCCAGAGCAAATGGTGGTTTTTTTACGTAATGATTTGATCCTGAAAGGAGTCTGCAATTTCCGAAGACAAGGGTAGGTTCATGGAAATAATTTTGCGGAAAGCTCAGGATCATTTTCCGTTTTACAGGAAAATGCTTGCAGGGAAGGGATATATTTTTGCGGTTTTGCAGGATTGAGTAGGTGGTAATGATTCGTCCATACCTGTTTTCAGGCACACAAATTTCTTCCGTTACCTTGGCAGAAGGCTTTATTGCGACCTTTAATGAATTCGGGCTGGCAGGTCCCGAAATGCTGGTATGGCTTTTTCTGATGGACATCACATGCAGGCAAGGAAGCTTGATTCCCTTGTCCTGGTTTATTTCGGTTTTCAATTCTCAAATTAACCTCCCCGGTTTGCAAGCGGGTTCAGTCCGGAACTGAATTAAACAGGTTTTCCACGTAAGCAGCCATTATTATCCGGGCGATTACATGATCGTTATTGGATAAAGTCAGGTACTAAAAGTCTGAGGTAAAGTTAGCCGTTAATCCCGAATAATGAAACATAAAAGAAACTTTTATAAATAAACAGCGATATTATCGAAAGGATAAAGTTTCGAAAGTGTAATAATTGAAACATTGAAATAAAATGAAAGGGCCGGGCAAAATGCCCGGCCCGGATAGGGTAACTTTACCATTGCTCAAAGGTAAAGATTGTAAAAAGAACAGAGCTATTTTCGAGGCCTGAACGATTCTTACAGGCTATAGCTTTTTGATTTTTGCAGAGCGGTTTATGCGGTCTGATTGCAATTGAAGGAGGTAGAGCCCGGGATTTGCCCTTTGCAGGGATCCGTTCAGGGCAATTTCCAATTCGTCGCGGGTCCCTTCGGCAGCCAGCAGCCGTTTGCCTTGCAGGTCGAAGACCTGCAATTGGTAGATTTCAAGCAGATTCAGGTCTTCGGGCAGATGCAATACCTGATCACCCCGGAAAGGGTTGGGATAGACCAGGGCTGTTTCGGTGGCAGAGATTTCGGTGCCGTTCAACATTAGAGTATTGGAGAAGGAAACCGTTCCATCCAGATCGGTCAGGGCCAGTTTGTAAAAGCTGCGGGCAGTTTCCGTATTGAGGTGGTCGTAACTGTAGCCCGATTCTTCTCCGTTATTCATGGCCTCCACAAAACCCACTTCGTGAAATTCAATTCCATCCCTTGAAAAAAGCACCGCATAACCTCTCAGGTCCAGTTCTTCCTCCGTTTCCCAGAATAACCTGGCCCGGGTGTCTGCGCGGGAGATGTCAAAGGAGGTAATTTTTACGGGAAGTTGCCGGTTTTCATTGGCTTTGGGGCAAGCCTGGGCAATCCAGTTGCAGATCGGGTCCACCGGGGTCATGGTCAGACAAAAGGTGTACACCTTTTGGGTGTCCAGGTCGGTCCAGCTGCTGGTGGTCGAGAGGGTCACGCCGCAATCCAGGGAATCGTAGAGGCGGAAATTGGAGTAGCTGACGGCTGTGTTGGGGAAAGAGCACAGGATGGAGGTGCCCACATTGAGCGAAAGGCTTACGTACATGGAGGGCCAGGTCGCGTCAAAGGAATAGCACTGGGTCAGGGCTCCGGTCAGGGGCACGTTGTAGCCCGGGTAGCAAACCGGGGTCAGTTCGTTGGGCCTTTGCATGCGGCCCGAGGGCGAAGCACAGGTACTGTTTTGCGCCCACAGGCGGGGAACAGCTAAGAGCAAAGTCAGGGACAGGATGGTGATGAGCGTTTTCATGGTATAATTTTAAGGTGGCCCTGAGCCCGGGCCGGGGTTGAATCTGATTCAGATGATTGCAGTTTCAACAACCTAAAATTCGCTGTATGCCGGGTGAGATAGCCCCTCCCTTTCACCCAATTCGCAGATTCAGTCAAATGACCCAGGCCGACAGGAGCATTACCTAAGCCAATTCCCTAAAATCCATCCTCAGAATGCTTAGGCCATTGCTTTAGGTAAAATCACCCAGCCGAAACGAGGATTTTGGCCATTTGCAACTTTGGGTTTTTCATGGGAGCAAAATGGGCGCTCCAGGCTGTTGTTTTGGGTATCTGAAATCTTCAAACCATTTAAAATCATAAGGCCATGAAAAACCACATGCAAAAGATTGCACTCCTGCTCAGCCTCACCCTTGTTCTGTCCACTCAGGCCTTCGCGGGTGGTAAACACCCGGAAAAGAATGCTCCCAAAGGCAAAAAAGAAAGCCAGACCCGGGTCAGGAGCCGCCGGGATAATCTTGCCCTGGCCCATAAGTGTATGGAGGCAGGCGACCAGATCGGGGCCATTCAATTCCTGCTGAAAGAATCCGGGCTGGAGGATACCCGGGAGGGGAGTATCCTGCTCGGCAAAAACCTGATGAAACTGGGCTTTCCTGACAAAGCCCTGCCTTACCTGGCCGAGCTGGCCTCGGACGAGTCATGTACTGATCCTGAAATCCATGTGTTGTATGGCAAAGCCTGTCTCATGCAAAACGATTTTGCCCGGGCCCTCCAGGCCTTCAGCCAGGCAGCCGATCTGGGCTGGCCAGATGCTGCAGAACTGGTAAAATACAAGGTGGAATGCCTCAACGGGCTCAAATATTCGGCCGGGTCGCCTGTGGCGAAGGTGGAGAATGCCGGATCCGGAGTAAACTCCCTTTTTCCTGAATTTGGCATGATCCGGGCCCCGGGCCAAAATGCTTTTGCCTTTGTCTCGCGCCGGCCCAGGGCCGGGCAACAATTGCCCACCAGCACCGGATTCGGGATCTACGATCCTGCGATGATCCTTGAAGACAGTTACCTGACCACCCAGTACCAGGGCGATTTCACCCCGGCTGAACTGGCTTCCCGAAACCTGATCTCCATGCGCCATGATGCCATGCTTCATTTTACCGCTTCGGGTGATACTGTTTACCTCTACCTCGACAAAAATCAGGGTGATCTGGGTATGGCGGTACGCAAGGGCAAAAAGTGGACCCGTCCCCGGGCTCTGGACCATGGAATCAACACCTGGGGCCGGGAAACCTCCCTCCATATTTCACCCGACGGAAACGAACTGGTATTTGTCAGTAACCGGGGTGCCGGGGCAGGGAATAATGACCTTTATCTGTGCCACAAGACCGCCAATGGATGGTCACGGCCCGAAAATATGGGCTATGCCGTGAATACAGAATACGATGAGGAAAGCCCTTTTTTTAGCCACGACGGACAAACCCTTTATTTTGCTTCCCGTGGCCACAACTCCATGGGCGGATACGACATCTTTGCCAGTGAGCGTCAGCCCGACGGCACCTGGGGCGAACCCCGTAATCTGGGTTTTCCCCTCAACTCAGGCGCAGACGACTGCTTTTTTGCCGAGACGGAGACCGGATTTACTTTCTCATCCGCCCGTAGCGGCGGATTTGGGGGCATGGATATTTACACCGGAGCGTTTACCTCAAGCCAGGGAGAGGAGCCGGTGGTGGCGGCCGCTCTGGCCACCTTTGACCAGACCGAAGACCTGTATGATCCTTTCTCAGATGACCTGGAGGCATCCTTCTCTGATTTGTCGGATGAGTGGCCCTGGGATGAGGAAGATGATAACTACCTGAATCCCGACGACGACTGGCCCTGGAACGGGGAAAAAAGAGAAACCACCCCTACCAAATCGGCTTACCTGGTGAAAGGGCAGGTACATTACCCCAGCGGCAGCTCCACTATTTCTGAAAGCGGCCGCCAGGAACTGGCCCGGGTACTCAGGCGCATGCAGGACGATCCGAACCTCATTCTGGAACTGGAAGGCCATTGCGACGGAGATGGCTCTGACGACCTCAACTCCCGCCTGTCGTACTACCGTGCAGTGAAAGTGGCTGATTATTTTTATCACCGCGGCATCCCCGGCACCCGGATATTGGTCCTTTACTACGGAAAATCGCGGCCCGTGGCCTCCAATTCAGCCGAAAGCGGCAAACAGGAAAACCGAAGGGTGGAATTCAGGCTTTACCGGTCCTCCGCCCCTTCAGATATATCAAGCGAATTTGTTAGTGGATTGTGATTTTTGGTTCGTTTCGGTAAACCGGCCCTCACCAGGGCCGGTTTCTTTTTGTCCGGAAATTTTTCCCCGGATTTCCATACATTCAGGCCATTGATAATTTCGATAATTATAATAATTTACTTTTTGTATATTTGTCAGGCTGCCCCCAAGATACTGCCTACGTAAAAACACCTAGATGAAAAATTAGGTGAAATCCCGGAGAAATATCAGAATACGGGCTCATAGATTTGTATAGAAGGAACTCGGGTGAATCCCTCAGGTTATTCAACCCCTTTTTCCCCAGCCAGGACGGCACGCAGCGAGGCTTTCATTCTGGCCCCCTGAAGATGAATACACATATGTTATACATAAAATGAATAAACCATGTCAGTTGCAAATGTAATTAGGGTAATGATTGCGGAGGACCACAATCTGGTTCGAAAAGGGATCAAGGGACTCATCAGCAAAGAGGAGGATATTGAAGTGGTGGCCGAGGCTGAAAACGGAGAAGCCGTGATCGGCTGGCTCGGATCAGTGGAGGTGGATCTCATCCTCATGGATATCAAAATGCCCATCACAGATGGCATTTCTGCTACCGAACGGGTGAAAAAAATGTTTCCCAAAGTTCAGGTGCTGGGTCTTTCCATGTTTGAAGAAGATTCCTTCATTACCAAAATGCTCAGTGCCGGAGCCAGCGGCTACATTCTGAAAACCACCAACCGGGAAGAGCTCCTGGAAGGCATCCGGACCGTGGCCGCGGGGGGAACTTTTTTCCCCAAGGAGGTCTCGGAGATCATCATGAGCAAATATCTGCGCAAGGAGTCAGGCAAGGCCAGGGATCGTTTTCCTGAGCAGGTCGATCTCACTGAGCGTGAAATGGACGTGCTCAAGCTGATCGCGGACGAATTCACCAACAAGGAAATCGGGGATAAATTATTCATCTCCCCCCGTACCGTGGATTCGCACCGCCGCAATATCATGCAAAAACTGGGGGTGAAAAACACCGCCGGCCTGGTCAAGTATGCCAGCATGAAAAACATCATTTGAGCGATCCGGGCTGAAGCCCGGAAATAAAAGCCTAATGAAAATTACCTGCAAAAGTAATCCAGGGCTGACTTATTTCGCTCAAACTTCCAATTCAGTATAAATGCCGATTCTTATTTCTTTCACCCTTAATAAATTTGCATTGTGAATTCTGAATTCGAAAATAAAAAGCAATCCCCTTTCCTCCCTCTGGAATTGGGCCCCACCTTCTGCTTCAATCGCCTGCACACCCCCGAATTGCTGGAAAAGACAATTGAAATCGCTAACACTCTGTTTCGAATCCAACTAATTTTTAAATAAAAATTCAACAACCAATGATTAAACTGTTAAAACAGAGAAAGATTGCAGAGAATTCCAACCTCCCTGGAAACCGCTCCAAGCGGGCTTCGAATCCGGGATTGAGCCAGGAAAAGGATGATCTTGAGACCACGGTTTTCCTGCGGGAAGAAATCAGCCAATTGATCTTCGCAGCCCTGATCGAACTCAACTCCTACAAAGCCACGCATCCTGATCTTGGAAATGGGCTGGCCGACATGGAATTTGCCCTGCGAAAGTCTATCGACAAATTGCAGAAATTCAACCGGGAGAAATACCCTTTCTCGCTTCATCATTTTGGATTGGTGGAAGCCCTGGCCGATCTGCTGGATGACTACCACCTCGAACACCAGGATGATCTGAAAAAGATTCTGTCCGGAGTTTTGCAACGGGAGGAGCACCAGAAATCAGCCTTTTTTCACCTGGTCCGTGAAACCCTGGATGCGCTCAGCAAGCTGGGTTCGCCCGAGAGGAGCGAATTTTCCCGCAAGGAAAAGGAAATTCAGTGGAAAGTGTGTACCCGCATGACTGATTCCGAAAAGGTGATTCCTTACCTGCATCTGATTCTGGAAAGGGCCTGCTACCTGGCCGGATTTTTTAACGGGGAAATTTTCTACCATGCTGAGCCGGAAAAAGGCCTCTGTCTGGTGTTTTCTTTTTCCCTGGCCGAAAACTGATTCTATCCCCAACCTGACCCAACCAATCAGGAAAATCCCAAAATCCCTCTTTGCGAAGAGGGATTTTTTTTGTCTTCACCCGACCTTTCACCCGTGAATCCAGCCATTGGGGGTTGTATTGCAGGCTTTTACGTAGGGCGGCCTACGCCAGTCTCAGTAAAAATACCGCTTTATGCAAATCGCAGGTTTCCCTGATTTCCGGCAGGGGTGGGCGGCCTACCTTTGGGTATATCTTAATTATACCCAAACAATAAAAAAGTTTACCCATGAAAACATTCAATGCTATCTCACAATCAGCTTCCTTCCGCAACATTAATGGACGTGCCCTTTTCAGAACCTTCATCGTGCTGCTTCAGGTAACCCTTTTCATCTTTGCCAAAGTCAACGGACAGGTTACCAAAGCCCAGATCAAAAACCCTACTGGCGGCTATCCCAGCCTGGCCGTAGCTGCAGTCAAACTCGGGCCGGATAAAATCATTTGTCCCGGCGACTCGGTCAAACTCGACGCAGGCAAGGGATTTGCTTCCTATCAATGGTCCACCGGGGCAACCGGCACCAGCTTTATCTGGGTGAGCAGCCCGGGCTTGTACTGGGTGCTGGTCAAGGATCCCCTCGGAAACATGTCCAAAGACGACATCAACGTCACCCAAATGGCCTATCCCACCGCTTCATTTACCGATACTGCTTCCAGCAACATGGTGGCATTCTTCAACAACAGCGCCAATGCCACCGTTTTTACCTGGGATTTTGGGGACGGAACTTCCTCCAACCAGGCCAATCCGATCCACCAGTACGCCACCCTGGGCACTTATGCCGTCTGTCTTACCAGCGCCAACCAATGCAAAGCCGTTACCATTTGCAATCCTGTCAGTACAGGCGTGCTCAAGAAAAACGAAGGGCAGGGCCAGGGTCCCAACCGTAGCCTCAGCATCTATCCCAATCCTCTGAGCCGCAAAAGTGGCGTCCTGAACGTTGAAACGGGCGACAAAGAGTTTGATTCCATGCAGGTGCTCAATCAGTTGGGCCAGGCGGTTACGCAGACAAAATCACTCAACGGATCTTTCAGTCAAATCAACGTCAGCAACCTGACCCCTGGCATTTATTTCCTGCAACTGACCACCCGGCAGGGATTCGAAACCCATCGCTTTATCCTCACGAACTGATCTTTCCACTACCAAAACCTCATATTTTTCTTCATAACAGGTGGTTTTTTTTAATGGTAGTTTTTGTTCTTATTGTCAAAAAGGCTGTCCCTGGGGCAGCCTTTTTTGCTGGGGGAAATTAATCCAGCCTGCAACCTTACATCCCACCTAAGTAATTTCACTTACCCTTCTCCTGCATTTCCCCAAACTGAAATATCCGCAATTCCCATCAGGAAATCCTGGCCTCATTCGCGGTGATTTGTATAAAAACCTATCATCATGAAAAAGACACATCTATCCCTGTTAATCCTGCTCTGCGCGGTCCTTTTGGGCCCCCAATCCTCCTTTGCCGCCGATCGTTACTGGGTTGCCGCGGCCAGCAGCACCTGGAACGACCCCAACAACTGGTCACTCACCCAGGGTGGTCCTGCCGGGGCCTCCGTCCCTGCCTCCTCCGATGCCGCCATCTTCGATGGCAGCGGCCCGGGCGACTGCCTCATCGACGTCCCGGTGGCCATTGCCGCCCTTACGCTCAACGGATACAACGGAGTCATTGACCTCAATACCTTCCCCTTTGTGGTCACGGGCGCCGCCAATAACCTGTTTGCCAGCGGCACCATCCGCGAATTGGGCTCCCTCTCCACCCTGCAGATCAATTGCAGTGGCACCACCACCTTCCAGGGTACCCTGTTCGAAACCCTGCTGGATGTCACCTCCGCCAATTTATACCTCAATGGCAGCACCTTCAACCTGGATGCCACCTTTACCAAAACCGGACCTGCTTCCAACTTCGGCAATGGAGGCAATACCTTCAATGCAGCTTCCACCTTTACTTCCACTCAGGGAAACCTGTACCTGAGCCACATCTTCCCCGACCTTTTCAATGGGCCGGTCACCCTTCACTCCAACTCCACGGGCCGCATCTATGCCGCGCACACTGCTGCGGGCACCCAGTTCAACGACGACATTTACATGATCGTGGATTCTGCGGCGGGCTGGCTCAGCTTTGGCTGGAATAACGGTTCCTCGTTGCTGGCCGCCGGCAAATCCCTGCAGGCAGGTGGAACCGGGAGCGGACTGGGCGAAATTGCAATCAATTACTTCACCCAAACAGGCCCGACCCCTCAAAATCTGACTCTGGCCGGAGGCAAACTGAGATTCGGAACCGGATGTATCTGGAACGGCGACGTGACCGGCACTGCGGCCAGCATTGTCCTGAACGGCTCTGTATTCAATGGCGCCGCCACCTTCAGCAAAACCGGGCCAGCCCAGGATTTCAGCTGGGGCGGCAATATCTTCAACGGACAAACCACCCTTCAGGCCAGTAATGGCTGGCTGGCTATGGCACAGGCCTATCCCGATACCTTCAATGGCAATCTGAACCTCATTTCCCTCAGCGGGGGACGGGTGCAGACCTCCTATAATGTTTCAGGAACCCTGTTCAATGGCGATATCCAACTTGAAATTCCGAACGGAAACGGCTGGATTTCTTTTGGGGAAAATGGGGGAAACTCCCAACTGGCCGCCGGAAAATCATTCAATGTGGGTGGAAGCGGGATCATTACCGGGGAGATCAGGTTCAATTATTTTACCCAGCTTGGAACGGGGCCTCAGAACCTTTCCCTGCCTCAGGGGGTGATGCGAATTGGTCCGGGAACGGTCTGGAATGGCGATGTCACCTTTTCAGCGGACCGTATTTTTCTCAATGGAGGAACTTTCAACGGGCAGGCCGACCTGACTAAAACGGGTTCCATGCACGATGTGAGTCTGGGAGGAAATACCTTCAACCAGGTGGTGAATTTCAATCTGCTTTCTGCGGGAACTTTTGCCCCGGCTTCGCTGGCTGGCAATGTATTCAACGACGATGTTTATTATTATGCAACCAGCCTTTACATGCGCCCCGCCAACGGCAGTCCCTGCTATTTCAGAGGAGACGTGGTGATAGTGGATGCTCCGGGCATGACCTTCGGGCTG
This sequence comes from Bacteroidia bacterium, assembly GCA_020635905.1. Taxonomy (GTDB): domain Bacteria; phylum Bacteroidota; class Bacteroidia; order J057; family JADKCL01; genus JACJYV01. Next base: position 597,965 of record JACJYV010000001.1, on the reverse strand, counting down.
AATGGCGGCAAAATGATTGTGGATGGTACTTCCCCCCAATACCTCGCCAATTCCAGCGGGCAAACCATGCCTGTTTTCAGACATTTGCACATCAATAACCCCTCTGCAGACATTACCCTGCACATGCCCCTTACCATTTCTGACACCCTGTTGCTTGACAAGGGCAAAATCATCAACGACACCAATTTTGTGGTCATTTTCAGGGATAACGCTGTGGCTCTCATGACTTCTGATAACTCTTATGTGACCGGTCCTGTGCGCAAGGTGGGCAACGATGCCTTCACCTTTCCGGTCGGCGACAATGGTCATTACCAACCCATTTCCATGAGTGCTCCCGTCCAGACCACAGATGCCTTTACCGCAACCTATTTCAATGTAAATCCCCATCCCACCTACGACAAAAATTCAAAAGTGGGCAGTATCCACCACCTCAGCAGCAACGAATACTGGACCCTGGACCGCACGGCGGGTACTTCAGCGGTCAATGTCACCCTGAGTTGGGGGCTTTTCAGTGGTGCAATTACGGCGCCTGCGGATTTGGTGGTGGCAAGGTGGGATGGAAATATGTGGCAAAATCATGGAAATGGTGGGGTAACGGGGAATACCACGGCAGGCACGGTGGTGACCTCTGCCCCGGTGCCCTCGTTCAGCCCCTTTACCCTGGCTTCCCTCACTTCCAGCAATCCATTGCCAGTTGAGTTTCTGAGCTTTAGTGCCCGGGCGGAAGGCAACCGCGTTGCGCTGCAATGGGAAACCCGTTCAGAGCTGAATTGCGACCATTACCTCATTGAGCGCTCGGGCGATGAGAGCAACTGGACCAGTTTGGGACAGGTGCCTTCCGGGCAAAGTCCTGATGGGCAAAAAAGCTACCAGTATGAGGATAAAGAACCTTTCGCGGGCATGGGCTATTACCGCATCCGCCAGGTTGATCTGAATGGGGAATTTTCCTACTCGGAAACCCGCTCAGTCAATATGGAGAACTTTTCGGGAATGGTTCTGAATGCATTCCCCAATCCAACCCATAATCAGATTACTATAGAAGGGGAGGGGCTTCATGCCAATGGGTTCAGATTTCTGAACCTTGCAGGGCAGGATCTGACCTCCGCGGTACCTTTTCAACAAAAAACAAACGGTGCCTGGTCGGCGGACCTGAGTGCCTTGCCTGCGGGCCTTTACCTGCTGAGCACCCATTCTGGTTTTGCCCGCATCGTCAAAGAATAAGATTCATTTTTATAGCTCCAATATTATTGATTATGAAAAACGGGCCTGAGAGGGCCCGTTTTTGATCTTTCAGAGTATTATCCTACAACGCCCGCCTTTATTTCGCGACCCCGGCCCCTTCCAGATAAACCATGGTCCCGCCCAGGTGAGCGCTGTAGGCCATGATGCAATACCCAATGATCAAAACCAGTAAAAAGGCAATCTTTTCGATTTTGGGTTGGGCCTTGGGCAGACGGATGTAACACCAGCCCGCCAGAATGGCAAAAATCCAGGCTGTGACCCAACCCAGGGTCGCGTGATTTTGCAAAATGGGAAATACGCTGCCTTCGTGGGGAACTGATTCCTCGGCTACATTCCCGGAAATGATGGCGCCCACTATCCCCAAAACGCCGACAAGCAGGGCGATAAACCCTGCTTGCCGGTAATATTCTTTTTGGAAAATGAATTCAAGTGCGAAAAAAATGCCAGCCAGCAACAGGCTCCCAATGGGAATGTGAACAATCAGGGGATGAACAGGTGGCATTTGAACAGGAAATTACTCGCCGATTTCGTCGATCTGGTCCTGCAGTTCGTTCTTGGTCAGGTCGAAATTGTATTTGGCTGCGAATGCATTTTGGGCAATCTCGAAAGCATTGTCCAGTTCGATTTCGCGGCCTGAAATTCCATTGGCCAGTTCGTCCATGCGGGTCAGGTCGTCTTCCGTGATGGTGTCGGGTTCTTTGGACAGCAGGTCAATGATTTCGCGGTATTCGTTTTTGCAAATGTCGTCATAGAAGGCAAACAGGTCGCGGGCAGCATTGATCAGATCAGAGTTGCCATCGAATCCCTGAATGCTTTTGGCATCCTCACGCACTTCTTTGATCACGCCGGCAAGTTTGTCGTACTCACGGTTCATAACCGCTGGTTCTGCGCCTTCAAAAGAAGCAGAAAGGTCCAGAATGGCCTGACCGATGCGGGTCTGCAGGGTAACAATAGAGTCGTTATACACAATTGCATCGCTGTAGAACGGGTCAGAAGCAGCAGAGGTTCCGCCGCAAGCAGAAATAAAAACAGCCATCAGGGTGAAAACCAGCAGGTAAGATATCTTTTTCATAATCAGGATATTGGAAATTTCATTTTTAATAATCGGACGCAATTTTAAGAAAAAAATGCGTGCTTATCAAAAATGATTCAAAGCCTTAATTCGTTTCAACGGAACTTTTATTTCCTGGCCTGGAAGTCCGTTTACGAGCCTGATCGGTGAATTCCCCAAACATCCGCCAGTCGGCCTGGTGACTCATGCCTTTGCTGATGCCCGGAATGCGAATACGGCGGCCATCCTTTTCCATAAAAATCATTTTCCCGTCAATAAACAGCTCTCGGGGATGATTGATCTGGATTTCCTTTCGTACCGTGCCCATAACACTCCTGATTTTGAGGGTGCCATTTTCCAGTTCCAGTTGAGGATTGATGGTGAAAAGGCCTCCAATGACCAGGGAAAGCCCGCCTGCGGCAATCAACAGCCAATCTGCCATCCAGATGCCCGTACCCGTGACGAAAGCCCCGGCCAGCAAGAGCGGACCTGCAATGATGGGATTGAATCTGATCTTGATCATGGCTCTAAAGTACGGATTTCTGCACTTCGGGCGGATATTTTTCCAGGGCGTAGCGCAGCCCCAGGCGGGACATGCGGGATTGGTTTTCTTTGAGAAATTGCAAAACAGGCTCAGGATAGCGGGTGGAAGCCACTTTGAGGGTCCAGCCATACCCTTTTTGCACCATCAGGTCCTGATCCTGGAAAAGGAGGGAAGCTGCCTGGAAAATGCTGTCCAGCAGGGCTTTATCTTTGCGAATGCCGGGAATCTGGGCCACGCAGGCAGCCCGGCGGACCCAGCGGTTGGAGCTGCGGGGCCATTCCTTTATCAGAGAACGGGTTTCGGGTTGCAGGAGAATCAATTCGCCCAAAGGACCGCAGCAGAGATTGTCGCAATCTGCCCAATTGCGCACATATTTTTGCAGCCAGCTTTCCATTTGTGCAAAGTGGGCCGGTCGCATTTCCTTTTTCCTCCGGCTCAGCCAATCCAGCCCCATGACCCGCAATTCTGAGAGGCCACTTTCGAATAAAACATCTGCCAAAAGGAAAAGAAAATTGATTTCAACTTTCTTCAAGTGTTGGTCAAAGTATGATTTGGAGAGATCCCGCACAGTTTTGGTCCTGACTCCCAGTGAATTGGCCACTTCGTCGTCTTTGAAAAAATTGGCTGCCCCTTCTCTGAAGCCTGGTTCAATGTGGGGTTCAAGCAGGGTAAGCAGCTCTTTTTTGATGGTTTCGGGATCTGACATGGGATTTTTCAGGAAGGAATGACTGCATCTGCTTCAATTTCGACCAGCAGGTCGGGATCAATCAGGGCGCTGACCGCCACCATGGTAGCCGCAGGTTTGATTTTGGAGAAAAATTCCCCGTGGGCCCGGCCTACTTCAGGCCAATGGGCCATGTCGGTCACGTAAATGCGGGTGCGGATTACATCCTCCAGGCTGGCTCCAGCCTCCTCCAATGCTGTTTTGATTTTATTCAATACAATAATTGACTGCAGGTAGGGACTTCCATGCCCCGCCACCACCCCGTTTTCCACTGCGGTGGTGCCCGAAACGGCCACCCAATTGCCAATGCGGACTGCACGGGAATAGCCAACCGTTTCTTCCCAGGGAGCGCCAGAAGATATGTTTTTTCTCATGCTGAAAATTAGGGAAATTTTTCAATACAGTTTGGCCCGGTAAACCATGATCGCTTCTGTTTCGCCGGGTTCCCAGACCTCCACCCATAATTCCTGATTCTGATACATTTTGAGCTTCATAAAACCCGTGTGCTGGTGAGAAAATTCCGAGCCGCGGCCTTTGCTGCAGTAGCTGTCCTTGCAGCCCGCTCCACTGACCAGGTATTGGGTGCCTTCCTTCTTCCAGTGTTGCAGACTGTGCTCATGTCCGGCAGCAAAAACCAGCCGTTCGTAATCAGGAAAAATGGATTTCAACCAGTTGGAGTAGCGTTTGTACAAAGGATGGGATTGATCCTGGGGGCTGGCCCCCAATTTACGTCCCAGGGGATAAATTGAGGTGATGATTCCTGCATAAAATCCCCAGGGGTATTGCCCGCCATGATTTCCGTTGGTAAAGGCAGGGTGATGAGCCGTGACCAGCAAAATGTCGTCGCTGTGCTCATTCAGGGAATCCTGCAAGGCGAAATAAAATCCCTCCTCGTCATGGATACCACATTCTTCCAGGGGTTTTTCGTGTTTGTGCAGGGGCCACTCGCTGTCCAGAGCGACCATGGTCAGGCCGGGTGCCAGCCGCACGACCGTAGGTCCGGGGCAACCGTCATTAGGAACGAAAACGTCGGGTCCAAGGGCCTTTTCAAGGTAGGCCTCCTCCCGCTTCACTGCGTCCCAGCCGCCTGGCTGGCTCAGATTCCAGTCGTGGTTGCCGGGAATAAAGTAGGTTTTACCTTGAAATTTCTTCGAAATTTCAAGCTCCACCCCGATTCTGTACTCAGCCTCAGCACGCCCGGGATGATCCTCAGGCGGCAGCCCAATGGGATAAATATTATCCCCCAGCCAAACCAGGGTGCTGTTGGCGCCCGCGGCTTCCAGTTCTTTTTGCAACAAATTCAGAGAAGGCACCACGGATTCTGTTCCATGTTTGGCATCGCCCGCATCTCCTACCAAAAAAACAGTATGAGCAACCTGCTCATCGCCAGGTGGTATGGCTTCTGCCCAGTTTTTGCTGGCTTTGCCATACCAGGGCTTTTTGGCCGCACAGGAAGCCAGCAGAAGAATTCCTGCCAGAGAAAACAACAGAATGATCCGCACAAATTTAGTTTTCATGGGTGGAATTTATAAAAATTTAAGCCCATCCATACCAGAAGATCAATTTCTTCGTTAAAAATTCACTCCCTTCCCGCACATCGCATTTTCCACTGCGCCACATCATTTTTGCCATATTATTTGCCTGGTAATTGATCCCGGGTTCCGGAACCTCTCCTCCGTAGAAGGTTGGCGCCGAACCTTTCCTGAATGAAGTCCGCCCTTTGGGTTAAGACCTGGCAGATAGCTGGAATTGAAATAACCCAAAAACCAAAACCATGAAAAGATTGCTGTTATGTTTTCTTTTTGCAGGATTGATATGTCCTGCAATCGCGCAGTATAATGCGGAAAACCTGAAAGTCGGGTTTTCTGCCTTCTCGAAGGAACTTACTTTTGGAAATTTGCGCATCTATCCCATTGTGGCCAACGACAACTTTTTTGCTGCCAATAAGGGGGTGGGAAAATATGTCACCCTTGAAAATGCCCTGGAAAAGCAGAATGTGAGTATTACGGAGCGGAGCGGGGATTTGCTGAATGCAAATGAGGACTGGCAGGTGCAGGAGGTGGGAGGAGGTGCCCAGGTTAATTCACTGATGATCGAAAATACGTCCAATGACACCGTGTTTATCATGGCGGGGGAATTGATTAAAGGTGGAAAGCAGGATAGGGTAATTGCCCAGGATTTGAAAATTCCGCCCAAAAGCGGCAAGGTGGATCTCTCTGTTTTTTGTGTGGAACATGGCCGCTGGAGTTATGGGGACACGGAGGAGAAATTCAATGGCTACGGTAAGGTCAGCAGTCTGAATGTGCGCAAGGCCGCCGTTCAGGAGAAAGATCAGCAGGCTGTGTGGGACAGTGTGGCGAATATTACGGCCAAAAACGGGGCCAGCAGCCATACAGGAACTTATAATGAATTGGAAAAATCCCGGAAACTCCAGGTTGATCTGGATAAATACGTTTCCCATTTTACCCATTTGCCCTATGATGGAAAAGAAGTGGTGGGCATGGTGGGTGTGACTGGCGACCGCATCATTGGTTGCGATATTTTTGCTACGCATGACCTGTTTCAGTCCCAGTTCAATAATCTGCTGCATGCCTATGCCACAGAAGCCATCACGAACGGCGAAAGTGTTACGCTCCAACCCAAAGTGGTGGATGATTATCTGGCCGAATTGCTGGACGAATCCAAACAGGATGCCTTCATTGACGCCAAAGGTGCCCGTTTGAAGGAGGCTGACAAGACCTTACACATTAATACGTACGACTGAAAGGCGCAGGCCGGGGACCCGCATTTTTCCAACTGCCAGCTATGTGACCAGCATGGTATTTCCCCTTGCGGGCGTCCCCCTCTCTTGAGTTTCTTGGTTTTTTATCAGGCCTGTGCCTGAAAACGGGAGCAGGGGCGCATTGGTTTGCGTCCCTGCCATTTTTTTTGGGGCTGAGTTTTCCTAACACAAAGCGCACAAAGTTCCCCAAGCCTCTAAAGCGAACAAACAAAGTTTCCAAAGCACCTAAAGGGAGCACAAAAAGTTCCCCAAAGCCAATTTGCTTCACAAATGAAAATGCACGCAACCCGACCCATTTGCTACCAGTCTGGAGCCCTGAATCAGGCAGCTATTAAGCATATTGCCCGTACCCGTCGATCACTTCCTGGCGACGGAAGCAATCCATGCTGTGGTCGTTGACCATGCCTGTGGCCTGCATGTGTGCATAGATGACGGTGCTGCCCACAAACTTGAAGCCGCGTTTCAGCAAATCCTTGCTGAAGGCGTCTGACTCGGTCGAGGTGGCCATGTAGTCGCCTTTGTGGCGGATCTCATTGACTTTGGGCTTGCCGCCTACAAAGCTCCACATGTATTTGGAAAAGCTGCCAAATTCGTTTTGCACTTCCAGAAAGCGTTTGGCGTTATTGACGGAGGCATAGACCTTGAGTTTATTGCGAATGATGCCCGGATCCTGAAGCAGTTCCTGGATTTTGGCTTCGTCAAATCTGGCCACTATCTGCGGATCAAAATTGGCATAGGCTACCCGGTAATGTTCCCGCTTGCGCAGGACCGTGTACCAACTCAGGCCTGCCTGAGCGCCTTCCAGGGTCAGGTATTCGAAAATTGTCTGATCATCATGCAGGGGAACTCCCCACTCGTGGTCGTGATAATGGATGTAATCCTCTTTGTCCGCTGGCACCCAGGGACAGCGCTTTTTCTCGCTCATTCGGTCATATTTACCAGGGCAAAACTGCCGAAAACCCAGCCTTCACCCTTCGTGCAGGATATTTTATACCAATTGTCAGTTTGGCTACCAATGGTTTCCTCGTCGCCAATTTCGAGCACGTCACAGATTTCGCCGTTTTTCAGTTGAAAAACTTTGTTTTCCTCCGTGGTGGTTGGGCTGCTGCGTACGTTTACATTGTCGGCAGTGATCATGAGTTGGCCCTCTTTCAGCCGTTTCATGGGATCAAGTTCGTCGATCAGATCAGCAAGGTCAGCCACAAAGATGGAATTGCGGAAATCGCTGTTTTCCTGAAGATCTTCCAGGGCCTTTTTCTTTTCAGTGGGATTGGATATGGCCAGGGCACGGCTGCGCAGGATTGCCACGGAAACATCTGTTCCTTCAGTAGTGAGGTGGTCTTCCCCTTTGATCCAGCCAGCGATGGATTTTTCTTTTCCAACCACTTCCACCCATTCTCCTTCGCTTTTTCCCACTGCAACAATTTCCCCAAAATCAAATTTCTTATTGGTATTGGTCACCAGATCAGGGCGCTTGTACACGCTGGTCAGGTTGGTGATGGCTCCCAATCTGGAATTTTCTGCAAAAAGGTAACGGTTGGCCCAACCCGTGGTGCCGTCAGATAATTTTACCTTTATATAGGTGCGATCGTCACCTTCTACTATCGCTGTATCGCCAGTGGATTCAACTTTTTCTCCAAAATAAACAGTTGTGATGTACTTGGGAGTGCGGCCAGCGCCTTCACGAAGTCCGACTTCGGGCCAAAGGCAGATGGTGCTGCCTGGCGAATCATCGGCCATGTCCACTGAATAATCATCCTGATCCTCTGAGGAATTTGCATTGCCACCACAGGAAAAGAGAAAAATTCCCAAAAGGGCCAAAAGAAAGAAATTGAGTATGTTTTTCATGGTATTTAAAGGGTTTTGGTTAAGGTTTTTACAAACATAATAAAATAGGAAGGGCCTGTAAAAACATTTATACAATTAATTGCCCTTTTGGAAAATGATTACCAACTGCTGCCGCCCCCGCCGCCATATCCGCCTCCTGAGTAGCCCGAACTGGATCCCCCGCTGCTGAAACTGCCTCCTGAGCTGCCAAATGAACTGCTGGAATAGCTGCTGGAGGAATAGGAGCTGCCCGAACTGGAGTAAGACGAGCCCCCGCTGGGAGCGGGTGGGGTGGACTTGAAGGTGCGTTCCATTTGTATCAGGTTGCGGTCCAGGTCTGTTGCAAACAGGGTGGTGGTAAACCCGCGGGTATCATTGCTAACGTACCAATCAGGGGAAGTGATAAGCAAATCTTTGAATTTGGCCACCCAGGGACTGGCCAGGCCAAAGGCAATTGCGTAGGGAAGAGTTTGACCAAAATAATTGGGATCTTCGTCCACGAGCTGTTTGAGACGATCCTGCTCAGCCTTTTCAATGAATTCCCGAAATCCCTTTAGTTGAGACCACGTTTCTGCCCCGTGATTGCTTCTGCGGGGGATTTTTCTGCCTGTCAGATACAGGGAAAGGGTCATCACCCACAGGCCAATGGCCATATCCCAGCGGCTGGTTTGGTGAAATCCCTGGCCTAAAATGACCAGTAATGACTGGCCTATGGCCCCGATCCCGACCAAAATTCCGAAGGTGCGTAAAATGGTTCCCATAACCAGTGAGGGACGGTAAAATTGTTTCTCATTCTGGAATTGGGTGGTCAGTTGAGTTTTGGAAAGAGCCAGGGTGCCGTAAAAGGTATTTTTCAGTTGAGATAATTTCACCTTTTTCCGCTGGCCTGAAAACAGTTTGTTCCAAATGGTTTTTTCAAACTTCTTCATCCCGATCGGGGTTTTATTTTTGACCAGCGATACTGATTTTTTCAGGGGATCCAACCCCTCATCCACCATTTTGAGGTTGCCGTTGGCCGCCCAGAAGTAAATCATGGAAATGATATCCTGATTATGGACTTTGAAGTCGGCCAGGTAGCCCGCTTCGGCCGGGGTACATCCGTCTGGTGGATGAAATCTGACCATTTCAGTGAATTTTTTCTCCCGTCCAAACAGCAACCAGACCAAAAAACACACAACGGGAGCGGCAAACGGCCAGATCAGCCAGGGGTTGTTGAGGTAAAACAGCCTCAGCCGGGTGCCAATGGCTGGGGAAATGCTTCCCTGGGGAAAGCTCAGGGCAAGTTGTAGAAATTCTCCTTCCCGCAGCCCATTTGGCAATTCAGCCACCAAAGCATTCCCCTCTTTTTTCAAAGGCACCTCGTATAATAAGGAGTAGTTATTGCAAACCATGAGTATATTTTCCAGGTTTTTCAAGCCGTCTTCCAGGTTTATCTTCACCCGTACAACCTGACTCGGGCCGTCCAGCCCGCGGTTGATCGGAAAGTGAAAAAAGTCTTTTCCTTCCATTTCTCCCACCAGGCCATTTGCCCGATAAGACCAGGATCTTTGCTGTGATTTCAGTTTCTGGTTCTCAAAACTCCAGTAAAATTCATTTGCATAAGGGCTGCTGTAGGAGTAGGATGGCGGCGGATCTGATTGAAAATCACAAGTTAACCATTTTTTATCCCGTCCAAAAATCTGATGGGAGGGGAGTTCATCGCGCCATATTTCTGCTTCTCCCGGGCGTTCATAATCAAAGACATAAACCTCTTTAGTATAGCCTGCATTCAGGTTTTGGTAATGATTGAGGATGGTCACATTATAATAATAGTCAAAATCAATCCAGCCATTTTTATGAAAAGTAAGGGAAACCTGTTGGGTGTCCGCATAAAACTCGTCGGTTAGCAATTTGATGGGCAGTTTGGCCGGGGTAAATTTCGAGCCGTCCAGTTGCAGAAAAAATGCAATTTCATCATGAGGGACCAGCGTACGCCTGGTTTCGCCCGAAAAATGGTCCTCGCCCAACGTCGTTTTCAGGTCAGGGGTTTCAAAATTATTCCTCAGAAAGGTTGGTGGATGGTTTTTGGCCAGGTACCCCGCTGGAAATTCAATTTCAAATGAGGCTTTTTGGCAGGGTTCGTTGAGATATTCTCCCAAAACTTTCCAGTCAAGTTCCCAATTGCCTTCCCGTTCCTGGAAACAATTATATACATAGTAGTGGTAAGTAAACTGATGGGGTGGATCTGATGCTGAAAAAAGCAAATTCTGGGTGAAAGAGCGATATCCCGAGCCACGCGAATAAACCCCGGGAAGGGAAATGTCCAGTATTTGATACTCAAATGCCCACTCTGGGGGAGCGCCCTGTTGCCCCGCAGGGGCATAAGGGAAACTGTGGACAAAGGAATTTTCTGTTTGCTTGAAATCCACTTCCAGATTCTGCCATACCTCCAGTTTTCCATCCTCGTGCACCTTCAGTTTGCAATGCAGGTCGTTGACCACGTACCTGTCGGCCAGCACCATGGGTGGAACGGGTTCGTTGCGAATGTGGGTGCGGGGAATGGAAACCGCCACCGTGACGCCTTCCTGGGGCAAAATGGGGCTGGTGGTTTCACCTGAAACCCCGTTTTGGGTGGTTTTCAGGCTCGCATGACTTTGGGTTGAGCCCGCTATGCCTGTCCAGACAAAATAATTGGTGGGTTGATCGGGCAATTTCACCTCCCACCTTACCTTATTAATCCGTTCCGTCCAGGCATTGCCAGTCAGATTCCAGTATAATTCGGCCCGGTCACTAAAAAAATTGATTACCCCGTAGATTTTATAGTGGATCTTATAAACCTTTTCCCCGTTAACCCAGGCATTGGGCGACCCAATTTTCAATTTGATTTTGCCTCCCTCGCGGGAAATGGAAAAGTCGTAATTGTCCACCGTGATTTCGTCGTAATAGGTGGTGTAGGGCGTCCCATCGTAATGGCCTTCGGCCTTTTCACCAATTACAGGGACGGTATTATAGCTGTAAGGAATTTCGCGGATGATTCCGTGGCGGTTTTCAGTAAAATTGACCGTAATGGTTTCTGTAACGTCCAGCGAACCGTCGGCACCCACCACCAGCGACACGAAATAATCATTTACTTCAAAATAAGTAGCCCTCAATCCCAGGGGAAGGAGGAAAATCAGGCTGAGGAAACAGATTTTCAGATTTTTCATGGTTCAGAATTCAGGGGATTCTCCATTTTGTTCGCCTTCGTGGAATTCCATTTTGCGAAAATTGAGCAGGATAGCGATCAGAGTGGATGGAAATTGCTCCAAAGCTGCGTTATAATCTCTGACCACTGCATTATAATAGCGACAGGCCATTTCAAAATCTTTTTCCGCAGCCACCAGGGCATCTTTATAGGAGTCAAAAGTATCCTGACTGGCCTCTTTGGCCAGTTCCTGGCCGATCTTGGTCTTTTTCTCCAACTGAATATCAACTCCACTTTGAGCTTCCCGGGCCTTCAGGCGCATCCCGGCCAGACGATTGTACAGAATGATCGTAAGGGGTACGCAGGTGATCGCCAGCCCAATGAAAATATAGAGGAGGATGGTCATACGCTCAATTTAGTATAAATTTCCGGGCCAAACGAGGGGAAGTTTTTCAGACCAGTTTCCCTGCAGGGTGGGGGCCGAAATTCCCTTGCGAAGAATTTCAATAAATTGTTTTCGGGGAATCAATCTTGCACCCAGGGAATCAAGGTGTTTGGTGTAAACCTGGCAGTCAATCAATTCAAATTCAAGGGCCACGAGAGAATTCACCAGGGTGATAAATCCTGTTTTTGAGGCATTTGGCTGGTTGGAAAACATGGATTCCCCAAAGAAAAATCTGCCCAAAGACACCCCGTACAAGCCACCCACCAGGGTTTCACCCTGCCAGACTTCCACAGAATGGGCAAAGCCCAGACGATGCAGTTCCAGATAGGCATCCACCATTTCTTCCGTAATCCAGGTCCCCGACTGGCCGGGACGGTATTTCTGCTTGCAGGCTTTGATCACTGCGGCAAAATTCTGGTCAAAACTCACCCTGAACTTTTGCTGATTGAACAGCGGGCGCATACTTTTGGAGACTTTCAATTCGCCCGGAAACATCACCATGCGCGGATCGGGCGACCACCACAAAATGGGATCCTCCTGCGAAAACCAGGGAAAAATCCCCATTTGATAGGCCAGAAGCAAACGATTTGGGCTCAAATCACCCCCAACAGCCAGCAATCCGTCCGGCTCTGACAGATAAACCTGGGGAAATTCAAGGGAATCGTTGAGAAGAAATACAGGCATAAGTAAATTCGGCCCCCTAAATTAGTGAAAATTACCCGCTTCGCGTATCTTGCAAAGGCTGGCACGCAATTTGTAAATTGCTCCACCAAAATTTAATAACACCATGAAAAGAATAGTACTCTTTTTTGCTTTCGCAATCACAATGGTCTCCACGCTGAGCGCTCAGGAGACCGGCAACATCGTTCTCTTTACCGCCAATGGGGAGCAGTTTACCGCCATTCTCAATGGTATGCAAATGAATCCCCAGCCTGAAACAAACCTCAAGATTCAGGATCTGAACCAACCCGCCTACAAACTGAAGGTGATCTTTGCCAATCGTGCCCTTGGTGAAATGGATAAAACCCTTTACACCAAGCCCGGATACGAGGTCGTAATGAGCATCAAGCAGAATAAAAAAGGTGAATACAAACTGGGTTATGTGAGCGAAGCTCCCCTCAATCAGCTTCCTCCTGCACCCGCCAACCAGAGCGTGGTTGTGTACAACACGGCTCTTCCGCCTGCCACCACCACCACGACTACCGTGGTCGAGGAAACCCAGGTTGTAACCACAGGGGGCGGAACCACCACTACCACGGGCGTAAGCACTCCCACGGGAGAAAATGTAAGCATGAATGTGAACATTGATGGTTTTGGCATGGGGGTAAATATCACCACCTCTGAAACCAACATGGGTACCAACATGAATACCAATATGGGAACTTCCTCGATGAGTACCACCACCACAACTACCACCACCACGACCACAAGTGGGGGCTGGGTTGACGATCAGGTGGTAGTGGCTGATCCCACTATGACTGGCACTCCCTGCTATGAAATGGGTTCATCAGACTTTGAAAGCGCCAAAAGATCAATTGAAAGCAAAACTTTCCGTGACAGCAAATTAACCCAGGCCAAGCAGATTACCCAGAATAACTGTCTGTCTTCCAGCCAGGTATTGCAGATCGCCAAACTGATGGCTTTCGAAGACGACAAACTGGATTATGCCAAATTTGCCTATTCCTACGTCATGGATCGCAATAATTACTATAAGGTAAATGATGCCTTCACTTTTGAGGCCAGCATTGATGAATTGGATCAATACATCAATTCCACCCGTTAATTATTGAGTTGCAGCATGATCTACAAGGACGAAATTGACGCCACTAATTTTTTCTCACCTGAGGAGGTGGAACAAATCGTGGATGCCATCGCCCAGGCCGAAAACCTGACCACAGGTGAGATCAGGCTGCATTTGGAAAATCATTGTCCGGGTCCGGCCTTGGACCGGGCCCGGGCAGTTTTTTCTGAACTGAATATGCAGGAAACGGAGCAGCGCAACGGAGTGCTGATCTATATTGCGGTGGTTGACCATGTTTTCGCCATTTTTGGCGATGATGGCATCAACGCCAAAGTTCCAAATGACTTTTGGGACCGCATCCTGATTGATATGCAGTATTATTTTAAGCACGAAAATTACCTTGAAGGGGTCATCAAGACCATTTTTGAAGTTGCAGGAGAATTGGCCGAATATTTTCCCTTCCATTACACAGACCGCAACGAGTTGCCCAACGAAATTTCCTTTGGAAATTCCCGTCCCCGAATCTGATCCCCGTCATTTTTATTTCCTTTTCTACCGTTTAATTTGCCCAAACTTTATGCAATCAATAAAGTTAACACCCTACCATGGGCAAGGATACCATAATAAAAAAAGAAATCCCGGTTGTGGGTATGAGCTGCGCATCCTGCGCAGTTAGCGTGGAATCCATGCTCAAAACCTTGCCTGGTATTGACTCGGCCACCGTCAATTATGCCAACCATTCTGCTCTGGTAACCTGGCACTCTGATCAGGTGAACCTGACTGAAATGCGAAAAACCATCAAAAAAATCGGCTACGATCTGGTGGTAGAGGAAGAAAGCAGAGATCAGAAAGAGGAAAGAGAAAATCAGCGTTTCAGGATTCTCACCCGTAAACTGATCGTTTCCGTCCTTTTTTCCCTTCCCTTGATGGTAATTGGCATGTTTTTCATGGATATGCCTTACGCGGCACCCATCATGTTGGGCCTTTCACTGCCCGTGCTGGTCTTTGGGGGAAGTGAATTTTTTGTCAATGGCTTCAAGCAACTGATTCAGGGGCGCACCAACATGGACGTTTTGGTGGCCCTGGGATCGGGAACTGCCTTTATTTTCAGTGGTTGGAATACCATTTTCCCGGATGTTTTGGGTCAATATCACCTCCATTCTCAGGTGTATTTTGAAAGCGCGGGCATGATCATTACCCTCATTCTCCTCGGCCGTTGGCTCGAGGAAAGGGCCCGAAACCGTGCTTCAGATGCGATCAAAAGCCTGCTGGCTCTGGAACCTGACCAGGCGCGGGTGATCCGGGCGGGGGAGGAGGTAACCCTTCCGTTGCAGGAGGTGGTTGTGAATGACATTCTGGCCATTCGCCCCGGCGAAAGAATCCCGGTCGATGGGGAAGTAATCAAAGGAGAGTCCTGGCTCGACGAAAGCATGGTGACCGGGGAGCCCCTTCCAGTCCATAAAATAGCGGGAGACCCCGTAGTGGCCGGCACGCTCAATCAAAGTGGGAATTTTCAGATGAAAGCCCTGAAAGTAGGGGAGGAGACCCTGTTGGCCAGAATCATACAAATGGTAAAGGAAGCCCAGGGGAGCAAAGCTCCCGTGCAGGCCCTGGCCGATAAAATTTCGGCCGTGTTTGTGCCCGTCGTGATTGCAATTGCCCTGATTGCCGCAACCCTTTGGTACTTTTTGGGTCCCGAACCCAACTGGGTTTATGCCCTGATTACAGCTGTAACCGTGCTTGTGATCGCCTGTCCCTGTGCCCTGGGGCTTGCTACGCCTACTGCCATCATCGTGGGCGTCGGCAAAGGCGCCCGCATGGGCATATTGATTCGTGATGCAGAAAGCCTGGAAAGAGCCAGTCAGGTGGATACTTTAATTCTGGATAAAACAGGGACCCTTACCCTGGGAAGACCCGAAGTGGTGAACTGGCTTTGGCTGGAAGAAGCAGAAGATTGGAAAAGTGACTTTTATGGACTGGAAAATCGTTCTGAGCATCCCCTGGCCCGTGCTTTATCCGAAAAATTTAAGTCAGAGGGTATTTCACTGAGGGAAGATGGTATATTTTTTAATGTAGCAGGCAAAGGAGTCAAAGCCAGTCTGAAAGGGAACGTTCTTGCCGCAGGTAATCTGGCTTTGATGACAGATCTTAAGGTTGAAATCACACCCGAACTGGAGACCCGGGCCAGGGCCTGGAAGGAAGAGGCCCAGACTGTGGTCTATTTTGCCCTGAACGGATCTGTGGTAGGGCTGGCCGGGCTGAGCGATGTATTGAGGCCACAGGCTGCTGAAATCATTTCCCGGATAAAATCGCTGGGCATTACGCCCATCATGGCAACTGGCGACCAGGAAGATGCCGCGCGGGTAATCGCCCGCCAAAGCGGTATAAGCGAAGTTTATGCAGGCTTGCTTCCGGCCGGCAAAGCCGGGCTGATTCAGGAACTGAAGGCCAAAGGCCGCAAAGTGGCCATGATCGGGGATGGAATCAACGATTCGCCCGCACTCGCCGCTTCAGATGTGGGCATTGCCATGGGTTCAGGCACTGACATTGCCATGGATACGGCCCGGGTGGTACTTGCCGGGGGGAATATTGCAGTAATTCCTGCTTTTTTTCAGCTCAGCAAAGCCACTGTCGCCACCATTCGCCAAAACTTGTTTTGGGCCTTTATCTACAACCTGATTGGCATTCCCCTTGCTGCGGGAGTGCTGTTCCCGGTTTGGGGTATTCTCCTGAATCCCATGATTGCCGCAGGGGCTATGGCCTTCAGTTCACTTTCCGTGGTCCTCAACTCTCTTCGCCTGAAGGGGCAAAAAATAAATTAACCCATAAAATGGAGCTGAAATTTAAAACAAATCTCAAATGTGAGGGCTGTATCCAGAAGGTTAGTGATGCACCTGACCACGAACCCGGGGTGGAAAGTTGGGAAGTGGACCTGAAAAGCCCGGACAAAACACTTTTTTTACAGGGCAAAAACATCGAAATCAGTCGAATTGAGGCGATTTTTCGGGAAAAGGGGTATGAGGCAAAAGAAATCAAAACATTTTTTAAAAAAATGTTTGGTTAGACGGTTTGGAGTATTATTTTTGCAAGCCCGAGTTGAGAAAATTTATTTGCTCAATTGGGGTTGTGAAATATAGAGTGATTTTTTGGAAAATAATCCGCAATCCTCTATCTTTGCAGTTCTTTAAAAAATTCGCTGGCAGGCCTCAATAGCTCAGTTGGTAGAGCAGCTGATTTGTAATCAGCCGGTCGGCGGTTCGAGTCCGTCTTGAGGCTCGGTTCTTTTTGATATAATTGGGGAGATACCAAAGCGGCCAACTGGGGCAGACTGTAAATCTGCTGTCTCTGACTTCGTAGGTTCGAATCCTGCTCTCCCCACGGTTATTTCCCTGTTTTTCAGGGATGGATCTTTGGAAAATACCAACATCTTTGGCAAAGCAATTTGCCGGATGATATAAAAGTTCTTTAAGAAAACTGTATTAATACAGGCGGGAGTAGCTCAGTTGGTAGAGCATCAGCCTTCCAAGCTGAGGGTCGCGGGTTCGAGTCTCGTCTCCCGCTCTTTTTTCAGCCGCTATAGCTCAGTTGGTAGAGCACCTCCATGGTAAGGAGGGGGTCATCAGTTCAAGTCTGATTAGCGGCTCTAATTATTTTTATTGAGATCAATTTTAATCTTAATTTTCTAAAAAAATGGCTAAGGAAAATTTTCAGCGGACGAAACCACACGTGAATATCGGTACAATCGGTCACGTTGACCATGGTAAGACCACCCTTACAGCTGCAATTACTTCAGTTCTTGCTAAAGCAGGAACCGCTAAGGTTGCATCTTTCGACTCAATCGACAACGCTCCTGAAGAAAAAGAGCGTGGTATTACCATTAATACCGCTCACGTTGAGTACGAAACTGCTAATCGTCACTACGCACACGTTGACTGCCCTGGCCACGCCGACTATGTGAAAAACATGGTTACGGGTGCTGCTCAGATGGACGGAGGTATTCTCGTTTGCGCTGCTACTGACGGCCCAATGCCCCAGACCCGCGAGCACATTCTCCTGGCCCGCCAGGTTGGTGTACCCTCACTCGTTGTTTTCATGAACAAAGTGGATCTGGTTGACGACGAAGAACTCCTCGAACTGGTTGAAATGGAACTGCGCGAGCTGCTCTCTTCCTATGAATACCCCGGAGATGACACTCCAATCATCCGCGGTTCTGCCCTGGGTGCTCTGAACGGAGAGCCCGAGTGGGAAGAAAAAGTTCGCGAACTGATGGAAGCTGTTGATACTTTCATCCCCATGCCTGAGCGTGCCATCGACAAGCCCTTCCTGATGCCTGTTGAAGACGTGTTCTCTATCACCGGTCGTGGTACTGTTGCCACCGGTCGTATTGAGCGTGGTGTGATCAACTCTGGCGATGAAGTTAACATCATCGGTCTCGGTACTGAAAAACTGAAATCAGTAGTAACCGGGGTTGAAATGTTCCGCAAAATCCTCGACCGTGGTGAAGCTGGTGACAACGTAGGTCTCCTCCTCCGTGGTATCGATAAAGATCAGATCAAACGTGGTATGGTTATCATCAAACCCGGATCTGTAACTCCTCACAAGAAATTCAGGGCTGAAGTTTACGTACTGAGCAAAGACGAAGGTGGACGTCACACTCCTTTCTTCGGTAACTACCGTCCTCAGTTCTATCTCCGTACCACCGACGTAACCGGGGTAATCTCCCTGGCTGAAGGTACCGAGATGATCATGCCTGGTGATAATGCAACAATCACTGTAGATCTGATCTACGAAGTAGCAATGGAAAAAGGACTCCGTTTCGCTATCCGCGAAGGTGGTCGTACCATTGGTGCAGGTCAGGTTACTGAGATTCTTGATTAATAAATTCTCAGTACGGGTGTAGCTCAGCTGGTAGAGCAGCGGTCTCCAAAACCGCAGGCCGAGGGTTCGAATCCTTCCGCCCGTGCAACTAAAACTTATTATGAACAAGATTAGGGCTTTTTTCAAAGAATATTCTGACGAGTTGCTTTACAAAGTGCAATGGCCGTCAATCCCGGAACTTCAAAGCAGTACCATTACTGTTTTGATCGCCTCCGCCTTGATTGCCGGAATCATTGCCATAATGGACATTGCATTCAAGTTCATTATGGAAACACTCTATCAGGTTCTTTGATTAGTCTTAAACATAGTTTCGAATCGCCGAGATGGGAAAGCAGTGGTACGTAGTCCGGGCAATCAGCGGAAAAGAAAAGAAGGTTAAAACCTACATCGAATCCGAAATTGACCGTTTGAAGATCGGGGAACAGGTATCTCAGGTACTGATTCCTACAGAAAAAGTCTTCGAAATGCGCAATGGAAAGAAACGCATCCGTGAAAGGAGTTTCCTTCCTGGCTACGTATTGATTGAAGCTCAGCTTACTGGTGAAATCATTCAGGCAATTAAAGATGTTCCGGGAGTAATTGGCTTTCTGGGCGCTGAAAAGGGAAATGAACCCATTCCATTGCGCGAAGCAGAAGTCAACAAAATCCTGGGTAAAGTTGACGAAATGAATGAGATCGGTGAAGTGCCGGTGGAAGCATTCTCAATTGGCGAGCCTGTGAAAGTAATGGCAGGCCCTTTCAACGGTTTTACTGGTTCTGTCGAAGAAATCTACGAGGATAAGAAGAAGCTGAAAGTGATGGTGAAAATCTTCGGAAGAAATACCCCGGTTGAACTTAATTATTATCAGGTCGAAAAAGAATTTTAGGCTTTATGGCTAAAAAAATAGATGCATACGTAAAACTTCAGGTCAAAGGCGGACAGGCAAACCCTTCTCCCCCGATTGGACCTGCGTTGGGCTCCAAAGGTCTGAACATCATGGACTTTTGCAAGGCTTTCAATGCGAGGACCCAGGACAAAATGGGTCAGGTTTTGCCGGTTTTGATTACCGTTTACGCTGACAAAAGCTACGATTTCGTAATCAAAACTCCTCCTGCTGCAGTACTGCTGCTGGATGCCGCAAAACTCAAGAAAGGCTCTGGAGAACCCAATCGTAAAAAAGTTGGATCTGTTTCCTGGGACCAGATCAAAGAAATTGCTGTGACCAAAACTCCTGACCTCAATTCTTTCACGCTGGAATCCAGCATGAGAATGGTGGCCGGAACTGCCCGCAGCATTGGACTTAACGTTACCGGAACCCCTCCGTGGGATAATAACTAAGCACAAAAATGGCTAAGAAAGGAAAAAAATATCTGAAAGCTGCCGCACTTGTAGAGAAAGGCAAAGCCTATGCTGTAAGTGAAGCTGCCCAATTGGTGAAGAAAGCCGATTTTGTCAAGTTTGATTCATCTGTAGAACTTCACCTCAACCTGGGTGTGGATCCAAAACAGGCCAATCAAATGGTGCGTGGCGTTGCCACCCTTCCCCACGGAATAGGTAAAGAAGTGCGTGTACTCGTACTGACCGGACCTGCAAAACAGGCTGAAGCCAGAGAAGCCGGAGCGGATCACGTAGGTCTCGAAGACTATGTGGAGAAAATTCAGAGCGGTTGGGTTGACATTGACGTAATCATCTGTTCTCCCGACGTAATGCCCGTGGTTGGACGTCTTGGACGTGTGTTGGGTCCCCGTGGCCTCATGCCTAACCCGAAATCAGGAACTGTAACCCCCAACGTTGGCCAGGCTGTGAAAGAAGTGAAAGCAGGTAAAATCGACTTCAAAGTTGATAAAACCGGAATCATTCACTGCGCGATCGGCAAGGTTTCTTTCACCCCTGAGCAGATCGCTGACAACGCCATCGAACTGGTTCAGGTAATTCATAAACTCAAGCCTGCCGCTTCCAAAGGGACTTACTTTAAGTCCATCACCATGGCCAGCACCATGGGCCCCGGCATCAAACTTGAAAAAAACTCCATTCCAGGAATTTAAGTCATGACCAAAGAAGAAAAGTTTCAATTAGTACAAGAGGTAGGGGAAACCCTGAAGAGCAAGCCCAACGTCTATGTTGCTGACGCTGGCGGGCTCAACTCAAGCCAGGTAAGCGATCTTCGTCGGGCCTGCTTTGATGCTGGAATCGAGATGAGGGTGGTAAAAAATGCACTCCTTGTCAAAGCATTGGACGCCGCAGAAGGAGATTACTCTCCCCTTTATCCTGCGCTCAAGCAGCAGTCATCCGTGTTCTTCGTCAATGAAGACATTACCGGCCCTGCCAAGCTTTTGAAAGCATTCCGTAAAGGTGGTAAGGAACTTCCCCGTCTGAAAGGTGCTTACATCGATGAGGCAGTGTTCCTGGGCGATGATATCAACGCTCTTACCGAACTCAAATCGAAAGATGTATTGCTCGGAGAACTGATTGGATTGCTCCAGTCACCGATCAAAAACCTCCTCAGCCAGCTCAATTCAGGTGCAAATACCATCACTGGTGTGCTGAAAACGCTGGAGAAAAAAGGAGAATAACAACGTATTTAATAGAATTTTTGATAATTATTTAAATTAAGGATAGAAAATGGCAGATCTGAAAGCATTCGCAGATCAGTTGGTAAATCTGACTGTTAAAGAAGTCAAGGAACTTGGCGACATTCTGAAAAATGAATATGGAATTGAACCCGCAGCTGCTGCGGTCGCTGTTGCAACCACTGGCGGAGGATCCTCTGACGATGATGGTGCAGCTCCCGTTGAACAAACAGAATTCGATGTAATTCTGAAAAGCGCCGGCGGAGCTAAGCTCAACGTTGTAAAAGCAGTTAAAACTCTGACCGGTCTTGGTTTGAAAGAATCCAAAGATCTGGTTGACGCAGCTCCTACCGTGGTTAAGGAAAAGGTAGCCAAAGACGAAGCAGAGGCACTCAAAGCCGCTCTTGAAGAAGCTGGAGCCGAAGTTGAGATCAAGTAACCCGCAAAGGGTTTCATACGAAACATGGGAATGACCTGATAGTTGTATCAGGTCTATTCCCGTTTGGTATTTTGCTACAGTAATTTCTTGAAATTTTAACCTTTTCAATATTGGCCAATATATATAAATCCGAAAGGATCTCGTTCTCGCGAATCAAAAAGGTAATCGATTACCCTGATTTGCTGGAGGTCCAGATTAAGTCTTTTCAAGAATTCATGCAGTTGGATACCCCGATGGACAAACGCAAGTCCGAGGGGTTGTACAAGGTGTTCCAGGAAAACTTCCCCATCACTGATGCAAGGGAAAATTTCGTGTTGGAATTCCTTGATTACTACATTGATCCGCCCAAATACTCCATCAATGATTGCAAAGCCCGGGGACTGACTTATGCCGTTCCCCTGAAAGCAAAGTTGTACCTTTACTGTACAGATCCCGAAAATGACGATTTCGAGCCCGTTGTACAGGAAGTATATCTGGGGAACATTCCCTACATGACCCCCAGTGGTACATTCATTATTAATGGTGCGGAAAGGGTAATCGTAAGCCAGTTGCACCGCTCTCCCGGCGTATTCTTTGGACAGTCCTTCCACGCGAACGGAACCAAACTCTATTCAGCCAGGATTATTCCTTTCAAAGGATCCTGGATTGAATTTGCAACTGACGTGAACAACGTCATGTATGCCTACATCGACCGTAAGAAAAAATTCCCGGTTACCACCCTGTTACGTGCCATTGGTTACGGAACAGATAAGGAAATCCTTGAGATCTTCGGCCTGGCCGAGGAAATCAAAGCCACCAAGGCCAACCTCAAAAAGGCGGTTGGACGTAAACTGGCTGGTAGGATTCTCAAAACCTGGACCGAGGACTTCGTGGACGAGGATACGGGAGAGGTGATCACAATTACCCGTAACGAGGTATTGCTGGAACGCGATCACATCCTGGGCAAAGATGATATCGACACCGTCACTGATTCAGGAGCCAAATCCGTAATCCTGGTAGCCGAAGGCGCCAGCGCTGCCGAGTATTCCATCATCTACAACACCCTGCAGAAGGACAATTCCAACTCCGAGGCAGAAGCTGTGGATCACATCTACCGCCAACTGCGCAACACTGAGCCCCCGGACGAAGAAACTGCGCGTGGAATCATTGACAAGTTGTTTTTCAGCGACAAACGCTACGACCTCGGGGAAGTGGGACGTTACCGTCTGAATAAAAAACTCCATACCTCTTTCGACGAAACCTCACAGGTACTGACCAAAGATGACATCATCAAAATCGTTCAGTACCTGATCGAATTGCAAAACTCCAAAGCTCACGTGGACGACATTGACCACTTGAGCAATCGCCGTGTTCGTACGGTGGGAGAGCAATTATATGCTCAGTTTGGAGTCGGCCTGGCCCGTATGTCCAGAACCATCCGTGAGAGGATGAACATCCGCGATAACGAGGTATTTACTCCTGCAGATCTGATCAACGCCCGGACCTTGTCCAGCGTGATTAACTCCTTCTTCGGAACCAACCAGCTGAGCCAGTTCATGGATCAGACCAACCCACTTGGAGAGATCACACACAAACGTCGTGTATCTGCTCTGGGTCCTGGTGGTTTGTCCCGCGAACGTGCAGGCTTCGAAGTAAGGGACGTTCACTATACACACTATGGACGTCTTTGCCCGATTGAAACTCCTGAAGGTCCGAACATTGGTCTGATTTCCTCGCTCTGCGTTTATGCCAAAGTAAACGACATGGGCTTCATCGAAACTCCTTACCGCATGGTAAATGATGGAGTGGTGGATGATCGCACAGTTTACCTCAGCGCCGAGGAAGAAGACAACATGGTGATTGCCCAGTCCAATGCCCCCATTGACGACAAAGGTAACTTCCTGAATGACACGGTTCGGGCCCGTAAAATGGGTGACTTCCCCGTGGTGGAACCCGAGCACCTGGCTTTCATGGACGTGGCCCCCAACCAGATCGTATCTCTGGCTGCATCTTTGATTCCCTTCCTCGAGCACGACGATGCTAACCGCGCCCTGATGGGTTCGAACATGCAACGTCAGGCTGTGCCTCTGATCGTGCCCGAAGCCCCCATCGTGGGAACGGGACTCGAAGGCAAAGCAGCAGCTGACTCACGCGCCCTCATCATTGCCGACGGCAAAGGAGTGGTTGAGTTTGTGGATGGAAATAAAATTGTTATTCGCTACGAGCGCTCCCTTACCCAGGACCTCATCAGCTTTGAGTCCAATGTCGTAACCTACGAATTGGAGAAATTTGCCCGTACCAACCAGAATACCTGTGTGAACCACAAACCTCTGGTGAAGCAAGGCGAAAAAGTGGAAGAAGGAACCATTCTGGTAGAAGGTTACTCGACCAACCAGGGAGAACTTGCTCTGGGCCGCAACCTGCTGGTTGCCTTCATGCCCTGGCAGGGTTACAACTTCGAGGATGCCATCGTGGTTTCTGAGCGCGTGGTGAAAGACGACGTGTTTACCTCAGTTCACATTGAAGCTTTCGAACTTCAGGTGCGGGACACCAAACGGGGTGAGGAAGAACTTACCCGTGAGATCCCCAACGTGAGCGAGGAAGCAGTCAAAAACCTCGACGAATACGGACTCATTCGCATTGGTGCTGAAGTAGTTGAGGGTGATATTCTGATTGGTAAAATCACTCCCAAAGGTGAAACTGATCCGACTCCCGAAGAAAAACTGCTCCGTGCTATCTTCGGTGACAAAGCCGGCGACGTGAAAGACGCATCCCTCCGCGTACCCCCTTCTGTTCAGGGCGTGGTAATCGGGAAAAACCTTTTCCGCAAAGACAAGCGTGATGGCCGCAGCCGTGCCAGCGATAAGAAAATGCTTGCTGACCTCGAATCCCGTTACAAATCAGATCTTTCTGAACTGGACAGGATTATGACCAGCAAATTGCTGACTTTGGTGGGAAATACCAAAGCCAAGGGCGTTAAAAACCGTTACGGTGAAGAAGTCATTGGAGCAGGTAAAAAATTCACTGATAAAGCTCTTTCAACCGTTCGCTACCTCGATCTGATCCCTTCAGACTGGACTTCTGACGAAGAACTGAACGAGAACATCGCCACCCTTTTCGCGAATTTCAAGAAAAGGTATAACCACATCGAAGGTACCTTCCGTCGCGAAGAATACCAGATTCGGGTGGGTGATGAACTTCCCTCAGGTATTCTGAAGCTTGCCAAAGTTTATGTGGCTAAAAAGCGTAAGCTGAAAGTAGGGGATAAGATGGCAGGTCGTCACGGTAACAAAGGTGTGGTTGCCAAAATCACTCCTGAAGAGGATATGCCATTCCTCGAAGACGGAACCCCGGTAGATATCGTACTGAACCCCCTTGGTGTACCTTCAAGGATGAACCTGGGGCAGATTTACGAAACCATTCTGGCCTGGGCTGGTCGCAAACTCGGTAAAAAGTTTGCCACTCCTATCTTCGATGGTGCCAAACCCGACGAAGTAAACGCTGAGCTGATCAAAGCCGGGCTCCCTGAATGGGGAAGTACCTACCTTTGGGATGGCCAGACCGGACTTCGCTTCGAGCAACGGACTACTGTGGGTATCATGTACATGCTCAAACTGATCCACCTGGTGGATGATAAGATGCACGCAAGGTCCATCGGTCCATACTCACTCATTACCCAGCAGCCCCTCGGTGGTAAAGCCCAGTTCGGGGGTCAGCGCTTCGGGGAAATGGAAGTTTGGGCACTGGAAGCCTTCGGTGCTGCTCACATCCTGCGGGAAATGCTGACCGTGAAATCTGACGACGTGTTCGGAAGGGCCAAAACCTACGAAACCATCGTTAAAGGAGACGTATTGCCAAGGCCCGGAATTCCGGAATCCTTCAACGTACTTCTGCATGAATTGCGCGGTTTGGCCCTCGAAGTAACCTTAGACTAAACTACCTTAAGGAGGAATAAATGTCAGTAAATAAAGATATAAAGAAAGGGCTCTCCAGTGATTTCAGCCGGGTGACCCTTAGCCTCGCTTCTCCCGAAATGATCCTCGAAAGGTCACACGGAGAAGTCCTTAAGCCTGAAACCATTAACTACCGGACCTATAAACCTGAAAAGGATGGTCTTTTTTGCGAGAGAATTTTCGGACCTGTTAAAGATTACGAATGCCACTGCGGCAAATACAAAAGAATTCGTTATAAAGGAATCATTTGTGACCGTTGCGGGGTTGAAGTAACTGAGAAGAAAGTTCGCCGCGAGCGCATGGGACACATTGCGCTGGTTGTACCCGTGGCCCACATCTGGTATGTACGTACCCTGCCCAGCAAAATCGGATACCTCCTCGGCCTGACCGGGAAAAAACTCGACCAAATCGTTTACTATGAGCGTTACGTCGTGATCAATCCCGGGGTGAAAGCTGTGGACGGGCTGGCAGAAATGGATTTCCTGACGGAAGAAGAGTACCTGAATATCATGGAAACTCTTCCCAAGGACAATCAGTTCCTGGACGACAAGGATCCCAATAAATTTGTGGCCAAAATGGGTGCAGACGCGCTGGAATCTCTCCTGAGCACTCTGGATTTGGACGAATTGTCCTACTCCCTGCGCAAAAAAGCACTGGAAGAAACCAGTCAGCAACGGAAAAATGACGCTCTCAAGCGTCTGAAAATTGTGGAAGCATTCCGCAATGCAAACCGTCGCATGGAAAACCGTCCTGAGTGGATGGTCATTCGCATGGTGCCCGTAATTCCCCCGGAATTGCGTCCTCTGGTGCCGCTGGAAGGTGGTCGTTTCGCCACCTCTGACCTGAACGACCTCTACCGTCGGGTAATTATCCGCAACAACCGCCTCAAAAGGCTGATCGAAATCAAAGCTCCTGAAGTGATTCTCCGCAACGAGAAAAGGATGCTCCAGGAAGCAGTTGACTCCCTCTTCGACAACACCCGCAAGGTGAATGCAGTTCGTTCTGACTCCAACCGCGCACTCAAATCCCTGAGCGACATGCTCAAAGGAAAGCAGGGCCGTTTCCGTCAGAACCTGCTTGGAAAAAGGGTTGATTACTCTGGCCGTTCCGTAATTGTGGTGGGTCCCAAACTCAAATTGCATGAGTGTGGTTTGCCCAAAAACATGGCTGCCGAGTTGTTCAAGCCTTTCATCATTCGCAAACTGATCGAAAGGGGCATTGTAAAGACGGTTAAATCTGCCAAGAAGATTGTTGACCGCAAAGATCCCGTGGTATGGGATATCCTGGAAAATGTGCTGAAAGGCCATCCGGTAATGCTCAACCGTGCACCTACGCTGCACAGGCTGGGTATCCAGGCATTCCAGCCCAAGCTGGTGGAAGGCAAAGCTATCCAGCTTCACCCCCTCGTTTGTACAGGATTCAACGCTGACTTCGACGGTGACCAGATGGCAGTTCACGTGCCCCTGAGCAACGAAGCCTCTCTGGAAGCCATGGTCCTCATGCTGGCCAGCCACAACATTCTCCACCCTGCCAACGGTGCTCCTATTACCCTGCCTTCTCAGGACATGGTATTGGGAATTTACTACATCACCAAGGACCGCAAGGGGGATATTGGAGAAGGTCTTACCTTTGGAAGCGCTGAAGAAGTGATCATCGCCTATAACGAAGGTCGCATCAGCAAGCACTCCATCATCAAAGTTCGTATCAAAAAGGTTGATCCCGTAACTGGCGTCACCATCATGAACGAGCGCACAGGTAAAGAGGCCACTGAGATCATTGAAACCACAACTGGTCGGGTTATTCTCAACCAGATCGTACCCGAAGGCGTGCCTTTCGTCAACGAACTGCTGAGTAAAAAATCTCTCCGTCGGGTAATTCTCGAGATCTTCAACTTCTGTGGATTGCGCAAAACCGCCATCTTCATGGACGACCTGAAGGCTCTCGGATTCCGTCAGGCCTTTGAAGGAGGTCTCTCCTTTGGTATGCCTGAGGTATTGATTCCCGAAGAGAAAACCCATCTGGTGGAAGACGCCCGTAAGAAAATTGATGAGGTAACCCTGAACTACAACATGGGTTTCATCACTGAAAACGAGCGTTACAACCAGGTAATCGACATCTGGACCCGTACCAATTCCAAACTCACAGATACCCTGATGAAGCAGCTTGCCAATGACAAGCAGGGCTTCAATTCCATCTACATGATGCTGAACTCAGGAGCCCGTGGTTCCCGCGAGCAGATTCGTCAGCTGGGTGGTATGAGGGGACTGATGGCCAAACCGCAAAAATCTCTCAAAGGTTCTGCCGGCGAGATCATTGAAAACCCGATTCTGGCAAACTTTAAAGAAGGTCTGTCCGTACTCGAGTACTTCATCTCTACCCACGGTGCACGTAAAGGTTTGGCCGATACCGCTTTGAAAACGGCTGACGCTGGTTACCTTACCCGTCGTCTCGTTGACGTTTCTCAGGACGTAATCGTAACGGAAACAGATTGCGGTACTCTCCGTGGTCTGACCCAGGTGGCTCTGAAAGAGAACGAGGAAATTATCCAGCCCCTTTCTGAAAGGATTCTGGGCCGCGTTTCTCAGGAAGACCTCTATCATCCCGAAACAGAGCAGTTGATTGTGGCTGCCGGTCAGGAAGTAACTGAAGCGATTTGCAAGCAAATCGACGAGGCCCTGATCGAAGAACTCAACATCCGTTCTGTGCTTACCTGCGAATCCAAACTTGGGGTTTGCGCCAAATGTTACGGACGTAACCTGGCCAACCTGAGGGAAGTGGAAGTGGGAGAAGCCGTGGGTGTAATTGCCGCTCAGTCCATTGGAGAGCCTGGTACCCAGCTTACCCTGCGTACCTTCCACGTGGGTGGTGTGGCCCAGCGCCTCGCTGGTTCCTCACAAATCATTTCCAAATACGCAGGTACGGTTGAATTTGAAAACGTTCGTACCGTAATGCGCTTCGAAGACGACGAAGAAAAAACTGTGGTAATTGGTCGTTCTGGTGAAATCAGACTGATTGGCCCCAAAGGCAAAATCCTGTCCACCAATAACGTACCTTACGGTTCAGAACTTCACGTTACCGAGGGTGAAAACGTTGAAAAGGGTACCATGCTGTGTAACTGGGACCCCTACAACGCAGTAATCCTCTCCGAATTCGAAGGGGAAGTTGAATATGAACAATTGACAGAGAGCATCACTTATCACGAGGAGGAAGATCCCCAGACCGGCCACGTTGACCGCGTCATCATCGACTCCAAAGATAAGAAGGTGAACCCTGCCATTATCATCAAGGACAAAAAAGGAAGGCCGCTGCGCTCCTACAACCTCCCCACAGGCTGTTACCTGATGGTGAAGGACAAGGAAAAGATACACGCAGGTCAGATTCTGGTGAAAATCCCACGATCCAGCGGACGTTCTTCTGACATCACGGGTGGTCTGCCAAGGGTAACCGAGCTTTTCGAGGCCCGTAACCCTTCCAACCCCGCGGTGGTTTCTGAGATTGACGGTATCGTATCACTGGGTGGTATCAAACGCGGTAACCGGGAAGTGATTGTAACCGCCCGCGACGAAAGCGATCAGCGCAAATACCTCGTGCCGTTGACCAAGCACATTCTGGTGCAGGACAACGACCTGGTTTACGCAGGAGATATGCTTTCTGATGGTGCGATTGCTCCTTATGACATCCTGAAAATCAAAGGCCCCAGCGCAGTTCAGGCTTACATCGTGAAGGAAATCCAGGAGGTTTACCGCCTCCAGGGGGTTGCCATCAACGACAAGCACATTGAAGTGGTGGTACGCCAGATGATGCAAAAAGTGGATATCAAAGATCCGGGTGATACGATCTTCCTCGAAAGGGAAATCGTTCAACGCCAGGACTTCCAGGAGGAAAACGACTGGATTTACGGCAAAATGTATGTGGAAGATGCAGGAGATTCGACTGTGCTGCGCGCAGGTCAGATCATCAGCGCCCGCAAACTCCGTGATGAAAACTCCCAGTTGCGTCGCAAAGACCTGACCCTGGTTACCGCACGTGAAGCCAGACCTGCCATTGGACAGGCTGTATTGCAGGGGATTACCCGTGCCTCACTCGGTACCAAATCATGGCTCTCCGCGGCTTCCTTCCAGGAAACCACCAAAGTACTCAGTGAAGCGGCTATCACCGCCAAATCCGACGAACTGAATGGTCTCAAGGAAAACGTAATCGTGGGTCACCTCATTCCTGCTGGAACCGGGGTCCGCGAATTCCAGGAGTTCATCGTGGGAGATATGGCCGAATTCCGCGAAAACTACGGAGTGAAACCTTCCACTGTTTCCGCACGGGAAGAGCTGGTAAAGGATTAAATTCTGCTTGAATCATAGGAACAGGGGCAATTTTATTGTCCCTGTTTTTTTTTTATCTTCATGCCTCACAATGCAAAGAAAATGCCCCAGGTGAACGCCGAAAAAGAGCTCATTCTGACCCCAAATGCGGTTCAGAAAAAGATCAACCGAATTGCCTTTGAGGTATATGAATCCAATTACGGCGAGAAGAAAATTGTGGTGGCGGGAGTGGGAGCCAGGGGAGCCTTCATTGCCAAAGCCTTGTGCCTCAAACTGAAAGAGATTTCCCCGCTTACTATCGACGAAATTTACCTGGCCAAAGAAAACAGTCCCGGGTTTGAACCTTCTCCTGAAGCCGAAATCAAATCAAAATGTCTGAAGCAGACTGTATTGCTGGTGGATGATGTGTTGTATTCTGGTCGTACCATGTTCAATGCCCTGGCTCAGGTCATGCAGCAGGGCCCGGTCAAAGTGCAGATGGCCGTATTGGTGGATCGTGGGCATCGCAGTATCCCCGTCAGCCCTGATTTTGTGGGGCTGGAGTTGGCTACCACGCTCAAGCAACACGTATCCGTAGAAGTGGATAAAATGGGGAAAATCAGTGCTTTTCTGCAGTAATCAACTTTAGAAACGCCTGAAAATAGAGATTTGATCCCCAAAAAAGTCTAATTTCTGATTCCAATTGATTTCCTGTCTAAAATGAGGTGCCTCAATTCCGCGGTGAAGCAGCCGGGGAGAGGTGATCAGGAAGATTTCATCAAATAAATTCTGGTCAATGAATTGCTGAAGCAGATTTGACCCGCCCTCTACCAGAATACTCCCAATTTTTTCCTGCAGAAAAAGCTTTTTCAGAACAGGTTCCAAAGGGGCAATTCCATTATTGGATGCAGGAATTTTCACCCAGGAAATATGGTTCACTCGCTCTTCTTTGCTCCAATTGAGTACAATGATTTTGTTTCCTTTATGAAAAACGAGGTTAGAAGCCTCCAGCTCCAGCTTTGGATCAAAAATAATGCGGACCGGGTCAGGACCGGGAAATTTTCGGGTAGTCAGGGTTGGTTGATCAATTTCCGCCGTGTTTTTGCCCACCAGGATGGCTTGCAGGTTGGCACGCAACCTGTGAGTCAGCTTTTGGGCCTGAGGACCTGAAATTGCAGTTCTTTGTGCCTTTTCATTGGAATCCAATCCTGCGATAAAACCGTCTGCAGATTGAGCCCATTTGAGGACAATCCAGGGGCGGGATTCCTTTTGGTTGAGAATAAAGGCCTGATTGAGTTCCTCAAAAGGAGAAATTTCCTCATTCACCGTCACTTCCACCCCTTCTGCACGCAGAAATTTCACGCTTTTGCCCGACATCAGCGGGTTCGGATCGAGTGCCCCAATCACCACTCTGGGAATCTGATTTTCGAGAATCAGGCGGGTACAGGGGGGAGTTTTTCCGTAGTGATTACAGGGCTCCAAACTAACGTACAGCGTTGAATTGGGCAGCAGGTTTTTGTCTGTGACCGTCTGAATGGCATTTACCTCTGCATGGGGGCCGCCAAAATGGCCGTGAAAGCCTTCCCCAATGATTTTTTCATCGTGAACCACTACTGCACCCACTTTGGGATTGGGTGATACCCAACTTCCGCCCAGGCGGGCTAATTCCAGGCAACGCTGCAGATATGAAGAGTGGGAATTCAAATGAAGAGGGGGGAAACAAAAAAAGACAGGAAGGTATCGCACCGATCAACTCTCGACCACTGCTTCCTTCCGGACCTGATGGAGTTAGAAAGGATCTGGTCGTACCCGCCTGCCGAGGCAAAGGTAAATCAGTTGTGCGAATTTTTCAAATTTTTTGCGGGTAAAAACGACTAATTTTTACAAAAAATGCAGGTTTTTTTGAGTTCTGGAATTTTTTGATCTGAGGAAAATTAATCTGAAGAAAAGCCTTGAAAGAATGTCCACAAAAAGAGCAAATGAAATATCTGGACAACAAAAAAACGGGTCCCCTGAAAGAGAGCCCGTTCTATTTTTTTTTAGAATTTAGTGCTTATTTGATTTTTGCCAGGTAGTCTTTTACCTGATCTGAGGGCACCATCTCTTCTTTGAAGGAATAGGAGCCGGATTTTTCGTTCTTAACGGGAATAATGATCTTGGTCAGGGCAGCCTGGCCTTTTCCACGGAACGTTGCTACTGCTTTCTTAGCCATATCTCAATTATTTAATTTCCTTGTGAATGGTGTATTTTTTCAGAGTGGAGTTGTATTTCTTCAACTCCATGCGGCCAGGGGTGTTTTTCCTGTTTTTGGTGGTTACATAACGGGAAGTTCCGGGGATACCGCTCTTTTTGTGTTCTGTACACTCCAGGATTACCTGGATTCTATTTTCTTTACTTTTCTTAGCCATCGCTACACTATTAAGGATTGCAAAGATAATTCTTCTTTTCTCTTTTACAAAGAAAGATCAAAAGAATTCTGCAAAAAAAGTGATCAAATTGAGCCCCAATTAACGATCGGGTTCTTCCTTATTTATTCTCCTGGGAAAGAGCTACGTTTTATTTACCCAAAGCGAGTTCAAGGGGCGGAATTCCACTGAAATTGCCACTCGACATGAGCAGGAAAATATTCCCTTTCGGGCGTAATTCAGCCATGTGAGCCAATAATTCATGGCGACCGCGGGCAAAACGCAATTCAGGATCATTGAAGGCTTCACGGGCTTCTTCTGCATTTATTTCCGGGTAATTTTTCCGTTCCAGGGTATGTTTGTCGATCAGGAGAATCTTGTGCTCAAAACCCTTCAGGCTGTCTTTATAGTGGGGAAGAAAATCCTTGTTGGTGCTGCTGAAGGTGTGCAATTCGAGGACGGCCACCACCTTTTCGGGTCCAAACAACTCCTCCACAGCCTTAACCGTGGCATTTACCTTGCTGGGGGAGTGGGCAAAATCCCTGAAAACGATCTTCCCGTCCTGATCCCAGATTTTTTCCAAACGCAGGGAAGCGCCTGAAAAATCCTGCATGCTTTTCCAGTAATCACCCGGGGAAATGCCCTGCAGACGGCAAATTTCAGCTGCGCCGGCCAGATTGCTGAGGTTGTGGCGACCAATGACCTGCAAGGGAAAATCCCCCTCGGCCGTCGTCACCACATACTGGTGATTTTCAATGCGAAAATCGGGGGTGCGGTAGCCAATCAGGTTGCATTTGGCATGCGATTCCACCACCCGCACCACCACAGGATCTTCCAGATTATAGACCAGAAAGCCATCTGTTGGGATGGATTCAGCCAGTTGCACAAATTGATTTTCGTAAATCTCTTCCGTAGGAAAAACATTGATGTGATCCCAGGAAATGCCCGACAGAAGGGCAACCTGGGGCTGGTAAACCAGAAATTTGGGCCTGCGGTCGATGGGGGAGGTGAGGTATTCGTCGCCCTCAATCACCATAATGGGGGCATCTGCGGAAAGGCCCACCATGGTTTGAAACCCTTTCAACTGGGCTCCCACCAGATAATCAAACCGTTTTTCTGCCGCCAAAAGCCCATGCAAAACCATAGAAGTAATGGTTGTTTTGCCGTGGCTGCCGCAGATGGCAATCCGCGTTTTGTCTTTGGCATGCTCGTAAATGTACTCAGGAAAGGAAAAAATGCGCAGTCCCAGCTCATTGGCCCGATCCAGTTCAGGATTGCCTTCCCGGGCATGCATGCCCAGAATCACTGCATCCAGCCCGGGGTGGATGCGGTCGGCGTGCCAACCCATTTCAGAAGGCAGAATGCCTGCTTTTTCCAGCCGTCCTTTGGCTGGATCGTAAATCTGGTCGTCCGAACCCGTGACGTGGTGTCCCAATTGGTGCAGAGCCAGGGCCAGATTGTGCATGACGCTGCCTCCCATTGCAATAAAATGGATGTTTTGTTTTTGAAACTGTTTCATTGACTCAAAACTACCCTAAATCCCGGCTCAAAAAAACCAGGCAGCATGTGAATATCATGTTTGAATGTACTCATTTCCCAACGATTCGGCCATTATGGCGGGCCTGGGTGTCATATTGGCGGAAAGGTCGGCCAATATGCGGGTATTTTGCCTGTGGCACAAGGCTTGCAAATGCTGGATTATAAATTTTAAATCAAAATAATCATGACACTGGTAAAAAATAACATCCATTGCGCTCCTCAGCAAAGAGGCTTTCGTTCAGCTTTTGGTCCGGGTTTCTTTCGGGAGAATTTCATGGATTCTGCCTGGGGAAATAAGTCAAACCTCTCCGTAAACATTGCTGAAAGCCCCGCTGCTTTTCGTATTGAGCTGGCGGCCCCGGGTTTTGGCAAGGAAGATTTTCATCTCTCTGTGGAGGAGGATTTCCTCATCGTGAAAGGTGAATTGAAGGCCCGGGAAGGTGAGAGTGAATTCAAATTCAGCCGCCGCGACTTTGCTCCTGCCAATTTTGAAAGGAAATTCCGCCTCGGCGAAACCATTGATCAGGATGGAATTCAGGCTACCTATGAGCACGGAATCCTGCTGATCACCCTGCAAAAGAAAAATCAGGCTCCAGAGAAGCCTGCGAAAGATATCAAGATTTCATAAGTGTTTAGGGTTTTGAATTGGGGGGTCTGGTGAACAGCCAGCCCCCCTTTCTATTTCTCTTTTAGTGGAATTTTGCCTGCTTTGGGCGTTTATTCCTGAAAATCATTAACTTAACAGACCATGATTCCCCTTCGTGATACCTCCAATTCCAATCGCAGACCTTACGTAACCTGGTTTCTGATTGGGATCAATGTGGTGATATTTTTATTTCAATTGACCCTCAGCAACCCTGAATTGCGCCTTTTTTTCATGAAATGGGGCATGGTTCCCCTGAATATTTCTCATCCCCACGAAGCCGCGGCAGGTGGCATCCCCGCATCAGGACTTTGGACCCTGGTGACAAGCATGTTTTTGCACGGTGGCTGGGGACACCTGATCTTTAATATGTGGGCGCTTTGGATTTTTGGGGATAATGTGGAGGAAAAGCTGGGGAGACTGAGGTTTCTGGGCTTTTATCTGGTGGCGGGTATTATTGCCACCCTGGCCCATTTGCTGGTCAACTGGACTTCGCCCATGCCGGTCGTGGGTGCCTCTGGTGCACTTGCGGGTGTGATGGCAGCCTATATGTTTTTCTTTCCCAATAATAAAATCCTGACCTTTTTGCCCGTTTTCTTCCTGCCTTTTCTGGTGGAAATCCGGGCCAAAATCTTCATTGTGATTTGGATTACCATTCAGGTAATCAGTGGCATGATGGGGCTTTTTGCTGCAGAAGGTGGGAGCGGAGTGGCCTTCTGGGCCCATATTGGGGGTTTTGCGGCAGGCTGGCTGCTGGCCAGGTATTTTGTCAGGCCGAAAAGGGAGGCAAATGAATTTGGGGGAGAATACGTAGAATTTGAGGAAGTATAGGGCGGCGGGAATCGTTCCTCCCTGTAAAAAATTATTCTCAAAGTAATTTGCTGCCCGGGTCCTGCATCTGTTATCTTGCAGCTAATATGAAATTATATTCCATCAACACCGGAAAATTCCGCCTTGACGGTGGAGCTATGTTTGGGGTTGTGCCCAAGCCTTTGTGGGAGAAAACCAATCCCTGTGACGAGAAAAACCGCATTGACATGGCCATGCGCTGCCTCCTGATCGAGGACGATACCCGCCTGATTCTGGTGGATAACGGGATCGGGCACAAGTATAATGAGAAATTTGCGGGGCTGTACGCGGTGGATCATGGGGTGACGCTGGACAAATCTCTGGAGGCCCTGGGCTTCAGCCGCGAGGATATCACGGATGTGATTCTGACCCATTTGCATTTTGATCATTGCGGGGGTAGCACAGAATGGGACAAGGTGGGTGAGAAATTTGTACTGGCCTTTCCAAATGCGATTTATTGGGTGCAAAAAAGCCATTTGAATTGGGCCCTGAACCCCAATGCGCGTGAAACAGCCAGCTTTTTCGACGAAAATATTCAACCCCTGGTGGCCAGTACCAACCTGCGGTTGCTGGAAGGCGAAACAGAATTATTTCCCAATATTGAATTGCTGGTCGTAAACGGGCACACAGAAGGGCAGCAACTGCCCCTGATTTCCTGGAAAGGCAAAAAAATTCTTTTTGCCGCTGATCTCTTCCCTACTTACGGACACCTGCCTCTGCCTTACGTCATGGGTTACGATACCCGCCCGTTATTGACCCTGAGTGAACGGGAAAAATATCTGCCCTGGCTGGCTGAAAATGAGGTGATTCTCTTTTACGAGCACGATCCCTACCATGAAGCCGGGTTGGTGGTGAAGGATGACAGGGGAAGGTTTGGCAGTGGTGAGACCTTTTTGCTGAAGGATATTTAAGGGAAATTACCTCCTGAAACGACGGGTTTTGCCCTTAAAAGTCTTATTTCTGGTCTTCAATTCAGCAGGTTGCTTTCTGACCCAGCTGATGAATTTTTTCATTTCTTCGTGAGAAATAATCCGCTCGATGGTGTAATAATAATCAGCCAGTTCCTTTTCAGTAAAAACAGAGTGGATTTTGGTGTGGCAAATCACATGCAGGGTCACTGTTTCACGGCCCTTTTCAGATTTTGGGACGAGGTGATGCTCGTTGATACTCTTGCCGGGAACGAGTTCCCGGCCGCAAATGGGACAGTTGGGATATTCTTCCATAGAGCTCTGAGAATGCAATGATAACCCTTTTGGGAATAATTCCGTAAATTCACCCAAAGATTAAAACTATGTTTCCAATATTTTTCATCATCAAACTGGTCGTGCTTGCTCTGGGAGCCTTACTGACCTTTGCAGGCATCAAAAACTGGTCCTGGGTGTACATGATCGCTGTTCCCAGGGCAGTCTCCAAAACCCTGGGCAAGGATATGACCCGCATCGCCATGATCGGGACTGGCGTGGGGGTAATGTTGCTGGCCGTCTGGGCCATTTTTTAAGGAAATTTTCCTGAATCTTTTCAGGTCAGGTCAAAAGGGCGTTCATTTTTGGGTTTGCCAAAATTGCCCATTTTGAGCGTATTGGGGGTGGAAATGACAAATGGTCTGATTTTTTCCCATTCCACTTTGGAACGGTTTCCCCCCAGAATACCTTTCAAGGCGCTTGCAAATCCCTTTTTCTCCTTTTGCGCTGATCCCTGACCTTTTTTTCCCAGAATTCTGATCCGTTGATTTAATTCCTTCAGGATAATTTCGACCGCTTCTGAAGGTTCCAGCAGGGATTCCATGGGCAGGGCGGATAAACTACCAAATTGGCCGGGAAAGCCTTTCAGCCGCTGACGACCACTCAAAATCAGTCTCAGGATCTGATCCTGGTGCATTTTTCGGGCTTTGAGGCGTTTCTCAAACCATTGAATTTTGTCTTCCGCTCCCTCCAGCGCCACCATCAGTTCCTCTGTGATCAGGATCAGGATAAAATCTTTTTGCAGGCTCTCCTCCCCCGGGTCGGATCCCGACCAGTTTTTTAACTCCACTTCACCACCAGATTTGCGAATAATATCCGCCATTTGCTCAGCCCACGGCCGAATGGCAGCGCTAAGGTCTGAGGGGCTCAGAAGTAGTACTTTTGGGTTTCTGGATGACATGCAAACAATTTGAGCAAGTAATTGGCCCGCAATTTAAGAAGTTCGCAGGAAAATTCTGATTGCAAATCCAAAAGGTTTGGCGCTCAGAACTTTGATTTAAGTGGAAAATATGGGCTGAAGGCAATTCCTTTGTGAATCACCCCAGTTTCTCAAGCAGATATTTGCCCGTAAAGCTTTCAGGAACTTTGACCAAATCCTCGGGGCGGCCCTGGAAAACCAGATTTCCCCCTTCGTCTCCACCTTCAGGTCCCAGGTCAATCACCCAGTCTGCGCACTTGATCACATCCATGTTGTGCTCAATGATCATGACCGTATTTCCGGCTTCTACCAGTTCATTGACCGCAAAAAGCAGCTTTTTGATGTCTTCAAAATGCAGACCCGTGGTGGGTTCGTCGAAGATGTAAATGGTACCTTTGCGGTCGGGCGCATTGGCCAGAAACCAGGCCAGTTTGACCCGCTGGGCTTCACCACCTGAAAGCGTGGTCGAACTTTGGCCCATGCGCAGGTAACCCAGTCCCACTTTCTCAAGAATACCCAGCTTTTTAGAGATTTTGGAATCATCTGCAAAGAAGCGTACGGCTTCAGAAATGGTCATATTGAGGACTTCGTCCACGTTTTTGCCATTATACTTGATCTCCAGCACGGTTCTTTTGAAACGTTTTCCGTTGCAGGACTCACAGACCAGGGTAATGTCGGGCAGAAACTGCATTTCAATCGTCACCGTGCCCTCTCCCTTGCAGGTATCGCAGCGCCCGCCATCCACATTGAAGGAAAATGCACCTGGCTTGAGATCGCGCATACTTGCCAGAGGCTGAGCCGCATAAAGGTTGCGAATCAGGTCCCAGGCCTTGATGTAGGTCGCAGGATTGGAACGGCCGCTGCGCCCGATGGGGCTTTGGTCCACCATTTCCACCAGTTTTACTTCAGAAATATCTCCTTCCAGGGCCTTGAAAAAACCTGGCTTCTCAGAATACTCGTCCAGATGCTGTTTGAGCGCGGGAAAAAGAATGCGCTTGATCAGGGTGGTTTTGCCCGAACCGCTCACCCCAGTGACCGCGGTCATGGTATTCAGCGGTACTTCAATATCCACTCCTTTCAGGTTGAATTCACGCGCTCCCAGCAAACGAATTTTATTGGCCAGTTTGCGCCTTACTTTGGGAATCGCAATTTCTTCCGTGCCCGCCATGTAGCGGCCTGTAAGCGAATCTGAGTTTATCAATTGGTCGTAGGAGCCCTGGAAAACCAGTTCTCCCCCCAGTTCGCCCGCACCCGGGCCAATGTCCACAATCTCATCCGCTTTGCGAATCACACTTTCGTCGTGCTCGACTACGATCACGGAATTGCCTTTGTCGCGCAGGGATTCCAGAATGGAAATCAGGCGGTCCGTGTCGCGGGAATGCAGCCCAATGCTGGGCTCGTCGAGGATGTACATGGCGCCCACCAGGCCGCTGCCCAGGGAGGTAGCCAGGCGAATGCGCTGCATTTCACCCCCGCTCAGGGTATTGATTTTGCGATGCAGGGTAAGGTAGCCCACGCCCACTTTGTCCAGGTATTCCAGGCGGGAAGTGATTTCACGGAGGATGCGCGAAGCGATTTTTTCCTCTTTGGGAGTCAAAATCAGTTCAGCAAAAGTCTTTCTCAATTCCCCAATCTGCTGAAAAAGCAGGTCAGAAATGGTGAGGCCTGCCACCTTCACGTAGTTGGCGTCGGCCCGCAGGCGGCTGCCCTTGCAGGAAGGGCAGGTGGTATAGCCGCGGTAGCGGCTGAGCATGACGCGGTACTGTATTTTATGGGTCTGGGTCTCAATGTATTCGAAGAATTTCCTGATGCCCATGGCCGTGCCAATGCCTTCCCGCACCATTTCTTTCTGGCTTTCGGCCAGGTCAAACCAGGGACGGTGGATGGGAAATTCCACTTTGGCGGCCTCCGTGATGAACCATTCTTTGAATTCGCCCATTTTTTCCCCCTTCCAGGGAGCCACTGCACCTTCAAAAATGGAAAGGGTTTTATCTGGAATCACCAAATCTTCATCAATGCCCAGGATGCGGCCAAATCCTTCACAGGTTTTGCAGGCCCCGTAGGGATTGTTAAAGCTGAACAGATTCACGGAAGGAATTTCAAACTGCATTCCATCCCGCTCAAATTTTTCAGAGAAATGCTTTGGTTTTTGGCCTCCCACGGAAATATAGCAATTGCCAAATCCTTCCTGATACGCAATCTGCACACTGTCCCCCAGACGAAAGCGGGTCTCTTGCTGATCGGGATTTTTAAGCAACAGGCGGTCGATCAGCAGGTAAAAGGAAGAGGGATCTTTTTTGGGAGGATCAGCCAGAATGTCCTCAATTTCAAGGATTTCTCCATCTTGCCAGATCCGGGAAAATCCCTTTTGCAGGGTCAGTTCGAGTTCGCGCACATAGCCCTGGCTGCGGACCTCCATGAGGGTAAAAATGGCAATATTGGCGTTTTCCTCCTGTTGCAGGATAAAATCCACCACATCCGTTACCCGGTCGCGGCTCACCAGTTCGCCCGA
This sequence comes from Bacteroidia bacterium, assembly GCA_020635905.1. Lineage (GTDB taxonomy): Bacteria > Bacteroidota > Bacteroidia > J057 > JADKCL01 > JACJYV01. The sequence continues at coordinate 558,244 of JACJYV010000001.1, read as the reverse complement.
GATGGGGGAGAAGGTCTGGCCCAGGCGGGCAAACAGGAGTTTGAAAAAATCGTAAATCTCGGTCGTGGTACCCACGGTTGAACGTGGATTGGAGCTGGCCGATTTTTGCTCAATGGCCAGGGCAGGGGAGATGCCCTGAATATAGTCCACGTCGGGTTTTTCCATGCGCGACAGGAACTGTCGGGCGTAAGAACTGAGGCTCTCAACGTACCTTCTTTGTCCTTCTGCGTACAGTGTATCGAACGCCAGGGAGGATTTTCCCGATCCGCTGACTCCTGTGATGAGGACCAGTTTTTTACGTGGCAGGCTTACAGAAACGTTTTTCAGGTTATTTACCCGCGCTCCTTTTATAAAGATTGAATTTGTTGTTCCCAATGTTAAAAATCCCTCAATTTTGGCAGGGTTTTTGTGATAGATTTATGTAGCTTGAAAATAACTTCGATGAAAATACAACTTAAAATGTAAATGATCGTAGTAGAAGTTTAAGCCCTGTTAATTTTTTCCCGTATTGAATGTTTTAACCCATAACCTGGAGGAATGTTATTGAAAAAAAACTTTACCTGATTATTAATCGACAACCAAAACGGAGGGTTTATTATGAACAAGCCACGGAATATAATTCCAGACAGAGAATTAGTTAGAGCTTTCATCGCGGGAGATGAAGACGTTTTTGCAGTTTTGCTCGAGCGGCACCAGTCGCGGATTTTCACCACCATTTATCTGATCGTTAAGGATCGTGCTATTGCTGAAGACCTTTTTCAGGATGTAATGATTAAGGTTGTACGTATGATCCGTGACGGAAAGTATAATGAAGAGGGTAAATTTTTACCCTGGGTGGTTAGGATTGCCCGTAACCTCGCCATTGATTACTTCCGCAAGCAACAGCGTACTCCTGTACAACGGGAAAATGACCAGTATGATATTTTCAATGCTGTCCCCCGTTTGGAAGACTCAATTGAACAACAAATAATAACCGAGGAAAATGCGCGTTATATTAGGGCATTAATTCAGCAGCTTCCTGAGAAGCAAAAAGAAGTCCTGATCATGCGCCACTACGCCGAGTTGAGCTTCAAAGATATTGCAGATCTCACTGGCGTCAGCATCAACACCGCTTTGGGTCGGATGCGATATGCGCTGATCAACCTCAGAAAGCTGATGGGTGAAGATGTTAATATCGCTTCCTATGGCCAAAATGTTCAACAAGAATGATGTTTTAAGGTTTCTTTACGACGAAATGGACCCTGCCGAGCAGGAGCTTTTTCTCGACCAACTCTGTGAGGATGAGGAACTTTGGGCAACTTTTGAGGAATTGAAAGAGTCCAAGGAAAAACTCGAACCAGAGGTCAGGCTGGAGCAACCCTCCCCACTTTCTGTGCAGAAAGTGCTTAATTTTGCACGTCATTCCGCCATTTACTCTCCCATTCCCACAGGTGTCTCCGGGCAAAGATCTGTTCCCTTACATGTCGTGCTCTCCGTGATCATGATCATTTGCACCTTTATCACCATGGGAGTTGGCGTTTATGCCTATCGCCAGCAGCCGGGAGAATCCATTTATACAGACGAAACAACCCAGGTGCAATGGGATAATTCGCATTTGCACCGCCGCATTCAAAAGGTCAAAATGAATGTGCAGAATCTTTCCAGCGAACGTCAAATGGCTCTTCCACTCTACCACAACACTTACAGACTGGTCAACACAGCCCAGTTTTCGCCTGCATCCGCAAATGTCGTGCTTGTAAATCTCAAGTAAGGGGTTAAATTTAAGGTGGTGAGTAAATTTTTTCACATTCTGTTTGTAGGGATTACCCTCTGCACTGCGACCCGGGCTCAGTCCCAGGACCCCAAAGCTGTGCGTGTAATCAACAAGGAAACTCCCGTTTACGAAACTTCCAAATCCAATTCGCGCCAGACCCTTCGCATTGAACGGGGAAAATTTTGGATCAATGGAAATCTGATTCCTGAAGAAAGCCTGCCCCAGAGCCTGCGCAATATTCCCGACGAATATCTGATGGAAACGACCCTGTTTGGGTTGAGCGAGTTTCAGTTCAATCTGAATGGCCGCGACTATCTGCTCAAACACGGGAAAGTGATTGAATTGCCGGGCGCGCCTTCCAAAGCAGGAATGGAAGAAGAGCAGTTGAAAACTGAATTTTTCCGGGATGTCAAAAACGATTCTCCCGACCTTTTCAGCCGCCAGATCCGCGAAGCTGAATTATACCAAAGGTGCACCCTTCTGCTGCTGGATTATCAACAAGCCAGCGAAAATGACCGTTCCCAGATCAGAAAGGAGCTTTTTGAGGCCCTCAGCCAGCTATTCGACATTTCTCTCAGCAACCAGGCCGAGGAAATCAGGCAGGTGGAAAACGAGATTGAAATGGTGAAAAAGGAACTGGAATTTCGCCGCCGTTCCAAAGACCTGATTTTGCAGAACAGGATGAAGGAATTATTGCAGGAATAGTTTAGAGGGGTCAGCCCCCGAAAGCATTCGGGGCAGCAATCAGCATTCAGAACTTACAACTTACAACCTACACTCACTTCTTCTTTTTCCGCGCATTCATGGCGGCGTGGTAGGCTTTGGCATTGGCGTTGTGCTGGGTGAGGGTTTTGGCGAAATTGTGGTAGCCCGAAAAATCAGCTTTGGCACAGAAATAAATGTAATCGTGCTTTTCGTAATTGAGCACCGCGTCGAGGGCCGATATCTCAGGATTATTGATGGGGCCGGGAGGTAAACCCTTGTATTTGTAGGTGTTATAGGGAGAATCTTTTTCCAGATGTTTGGTCAGCACGCGCTTGATGGTAAAATCCTGATTGGCAAAAATGACCGTGGGATCGGCCTGCAGTGGCATTCCCTTCTTCAAACGGTTGATGTACACCCCTGCCACGCGGGGACGTTCGTCGCTCATGTAGGTTTCAGCCTGCACGATGCTGGCCAGCGTAACCACTTCCAACGGGCTGAGACCCATAGCTTTGGCTTTTTCCGAACGTTTTCCCTCCCAAAAATTATCATATTCCGTCTTCATGCGGCTGATAATCTCGCGGGGAGTGGCCGTGTAATAGACATAATAGGTGTTGGGAATAAAAATCGCCGCCACCGTGGCAGAATTCATCCCAATTTCGCCCAGATAGGTATTGTCAGCCAGCAAATCGTTGATTTCGCCCTCGCTGAAAGCGAGTTTCTGCGCGACCTCGCGCCCCAAAACCCTGATGTCATAATGGGCACCAAACCTCAGTTCCACAGGATCCTGGTTGCCTGAACGCAGCTTGCGCAGCAGCGTAAGGTTGCTCATACCTTTTTTGATGGTGTATTTTCCGGGTTTGACCAGGTTGGGATATTTGAGCAGGTTGGCAGCAAAGTCGAAAGTACCTTCGTTCTGGATGATCTGCTGCTTTTTCAGGGCATCCTTCACATAATCATACCCAACTCCTTTGGGAATGATCAGGTCAAAAGGTACGGCTTTGGGGTTGACGTTGGGGGCGTAAAACGAATACCAGCCGCCCGCGGCACCTACACCTCCGCCAATAATAATCAGAGCCGCAATAAGCTTCAGCTTTCCGACAAATCCGGGAAGCGAAAGGGTCAAAATGGAGCGCATTAAATTTACTCGACGTTGAAAGAAGGGTCTATCTGGGCTTTCCAGGCCAACATACCTCCCTGCAGGTTGCGGACATTCGTAAAGCCCTGGCCGGTCAGAAAAAAGGTGATCTGGCCGCTGCGCCCGCCTGAACGGCAGGTTACCACCAGCTCCTCATTTCTGTAAGGCTCCAGATCGGGTAATTTCGCGGGCACAATGCCCATGGGGATATTTTCGGCCTCAATGTGGTCCTTTTGGTATTCCCAGGTTTCGCGCACATCAATGATTTTGGGGGCCGTGCCCTGGTCCATTCTCTCTTTTAATTCCTTTACTGTAATGTCTGCCATAATGGTATTCTATTAAACAAAAATAGTAAAAAGATTTTTAGATCATGATTCAGGCGGAAATTTAAGCTTATGAGGCAATAATGACCTAAATCATTCCCCGGGAAGGGCTGAGGGGCTAATTTGAATCTGGATATTCAACGAATCATGGCAAATTCTATTAAAATTTCATTCACATTTTTTTTCGCTCTTTGGGTGAATGGCCTGTTGATGGGCCAAAACTGGTCGCCCGAGTTGGTGCGCAAAGCAGGGGAGGACTATATCCAATCCAAAAAGCATCCCGGTCTGGTGATTTCGGTCTGGGTAAAAGGGGAGGAAAAAGTGTTTGCTTTTGGGGAATCTGAACGCGGGAGTGGGGAAATGACAGATGGAGAATCTGTTTTTGAACTTGGGGGATTGAGCCAGGTTTTTACCACCACCCTGATGGCCAAAATGACCTATGATGGACTTTTCAGCCCTGAACGGGCTTTGATTGAGTACCTGCCCGGGGATTTTCCTGTGCCTGGTTACCAACAAACGGTTTGCCTGCCACCAGCAGAAATTCCCGAAAACATCGACGACAACGGGGCCAACATGCCCAAACGGGCAGATGATTACAACCCAACCAATCCTGTTTTTTGCTATCCAGTGTATGGCTCGCCTCCCGGGCAAATTACTTTTTGCCAAACGGCTTCCCATACTTCAGGACTGCCTGCTCACCTGAAAAAGCCCAAACAAAGTTGCGAAAACCTGACGGAAGACGATCTGAGAGACCTCTTGACCCATTATTTTCTGGAAAATGCTCCTGGCATGGTCTATCAGCCTTCTGAAGTGGGAGTGGCTTTGATGGGATTTACTTTGGGAAATATTGATCAATCTGATTTTGAAAGTGCACTTACCAGTCGGGTCACTGAGCCCCTGGGTCTGAACCAGACCCGCATCAGCGCAGGCCCAGGCCTGCAAACCAACCTGATGCAGGGCCATTCCAAATCAGGGAAAACTGTGCCTCATTGCGAGCCCGGGATTTTGGGGCCGGCCCTTGGCCTTCGCAGCACAGGAAATGATATGCTGGCCTTTCTTGAGGCCAATCTGGCACCCCCAGCCCCGGTCTGGGTACGGGTTTTTCAGGAAGTGCACCAATCACGCATCAGTCTGGGTAAAGGCACGGACGAAGGGGGATATGGCTGGAAAATCAGTCGCCTTCCTGAAATTAAGGGCCAGATAACCTGGCAGGAGGGAAGCACCCCTGGTTTTCGCAGCTACATGGGCATGAATCTGGAGCAAAATTACGGATTGGTAATCCTTTCCAATTCTGCTGACCCCATTGATGAGCTGGCCTTGCAGCTGATGCAGCTGCTTCAGTAAGCTTCGGGCTGCTGGCTTCGAGCTGCGAGCCTTCCATTGATTTTTAAGCTATTGGGCAACTCAGAACCAACAACTAACAACCAACAACTAAAACTAACAACCCTTCGGGTTAGACATTAAATCTGAAGTGCATCACATCGCCGTCTTCGACGACGTATTCTTTGCCTTCCACGCCCATTTTGCCAGCTTCTTTGACCGCGGCTTCCGTTTTGTATTTGAGATAATCCGCGTATTTGATCACTTCCGCGCGGATAAATCCGCGCTCGAAATCCGTGTGGATCACCCCGGCAGCCTGAGGCGCGCGGGTGCCCTTGCTGATGGTCCAGGCGCGGAGCTCTTTTTCACCTGCAGTGAAATAGGTTTCCAGATTGAGCAGGCGGTACGCCGTGCGAATCAGAATATTCAGCGAGGGCTCTTTCAAACCCACTGCTTCCAGAAATTCCTGGCGGTCGTCGTATTCCTCTATCTCGGTCAATTCGGCCTCAAAAGCCGCACAAATCACCAGCAATTCAGCTTTTTCGTCCTTGATCGCAGCTTTTACCCGCTCCACATGGGCATTTCCGTCCACCACAGAGGCTTCATCCACGTTGCAAACATAAAGCACAGGTTTCCCGGTCAGCAATCCCAGATCTGCCACCAATTCCTTTTCCGCGTCCGTTAAATCCAGAGCGCGAAAGCACACCCCTTCTTCCATTTCTGCCACAATTTTTTCAAGCACCGCCACCTGCCGCAGGGCTTCTTTATTGCCTCCCTTGGTCATGGAGCGGGTTTTATCCAGACGGCGCTGCACCCATTCCAGGTCTTTCAGCACCAGTTCCAGGTCTATGATTTCCTTGTCGCGCACAGGATCCACGGAATTTTCTACGTGCACCACGTTGGGGTCTTCAAAACATCTGAGCACATGGATCAGGGCCTCGCATTCGCGAATATCATTCAAAAAGGCATTTCCCCGACCTTCTCCCTTGCTGGCTCCTTTCACCAGTCCCGCAATATCCACGATATTGACCACGGCAGGCACAATCCGTTTGGGATTGACCAGGCGGGCCAGTTCCTCCATGCGCGGATCGGGTACAGGAACCACGCCCAGATTGGCCTCAATGGTGCAAAATGGGTAATTGGCCGATTCGGCTTTGGCGTTGGAAAGCGAGTTAAACAAGGTGGATTTGCCTACGTTGGGTAATCCTACGATGCCACATTTGATACTCATGTGAATTGGTAATTGAAAACGTTTGGGGAATACATTAAATAACCATTTTGCCCTTTCAAATCGGGACAAACTGGCCTTTGGGAGTTACAAAGTAAAACGGGGTTAATCTTCCCAGAGATCATTATCGTCCTCCAAAGGACGCGTGGAGTGGATGGTGTTTCCGTGCTCATCAAAAATTTCAATGGCCACTTTTTCGCGGTCAAATTCATTGAATTCGTAATCAGGCAGCAATTCTGACTTGACATAATCCACGGTATCAGAAAGGGTGCCGAGAAACTTATTAAAATCTTCTTTGTACAGGAAGATTTTATGTTTGTCGTATCCGTCCCCTCCAAATCGCCGCTTACTTTCAGTAATGGTAATGTAGTAATCGTTACCGCGGGTGGATTTTACATCAAAAAAGTAGGTCCTCTTTCCTGCACGAATTCTGGCTGTGTAGACCTCTGAGCGATCGTTTTTATAATTTCCCACTAAATTCTCCTCATTATAAAAGTGAATAAAACACCTTTGGTGTGAAGCAAAAATAAAAAATCTTTGCTTGATGTCAACATTTTAACAGAAAGATAAAGAAAGGGGTGAACAAGAGGCGCATTATTTGGTTACCAAAGAAAGATTTATCTTTGTGCAAAATTGATTACTCCCATGATGATTTATACAGAAATTACGCCCAATCCTTCCTCCCTCAAGTTTGTGGTGGAAAAACAATTGCTGGAAAGGGGAAGTTTTGATTTTCCCAATCAGGAAGGCGCGGAGGATTCACCTCTGGCCCGTTTATTATTCCAGTTCAAGTTTGTGGAAGGCGTGTTTATCGGGCAGCGTTTTGTGACCGTTACGAAGGGAGATGCCTTTGCCTGGGAGGAAGTGATTCCCAAAGTGAAGGAAACGGTTCGCGATTTTCTGGCCAGTGGTCAGGCCGTGGTGACCAAATTGCCCGAAGAAACTGAAGTGCAAGCCGGGGACGACAGCGAAACTGTACAAAGAATCAAGCAGTTGCTGGATGAGAATATCCGCCCTGCCGTAGCCATGGACGGGGGAGATGTGGTTTTTGACAGCTTTGAGGACGGGGTGGTGAAACTCAAAATGCAGGGTTCCTGCCAGGGATGCCCTTCCTCGACCATGACCCTGCAAATGGGTATTAAGGGGCTTTTGACCCGCATGGTGCCAGGAGTAAGGGAAGTGCAGGCGGTATAATCCCCGGTTTCCTGTATTTTTTTTGGGGCGAAGTAAGAATTTTCATAAGTTCAATTTGTCTAAGCCCCTTCGTTCATGGACCGTTTTTTCCAAATCCTGATCTTTATTGTTTTCCTGGCCGGGAACAGCCTCTTTGCGGGTGGTTTTCAGGTAAATCTGCAAGGCCAGAAGCAGACGGGAATGGCCCATACAGGCGCAGGTTTGGCCCTGGATGCTGCCACTATTTTCTTTAATCCCGCGGGAATGTCCTTTCTGGATCAATCTTCCCTGAATGTGGGCAGCAGCCCGATTTTCGGTCGGGTCGCGTACCGCGAACCCTATCCCGGGCAGTATACTGCCTCCACAGAGCCAGGCATTTCCACCCCTTTTGCCGCCTACGGCCACTGGAAATTCTCCAAAGACGATAAATTTTCCCTGGGTTTGGGAGTTTACACCCCCTTTGGCAGTCGGGTTTTGTATGCAGATGATTGGAAAGGTCAGTTTTTGCTGCGTGAAATCAGCCTGAAAGCCATCTTCTTTCAACCTACGTTTTCTTATCGCTTCAATGACAAAATTGGAATTGGGGTGGGATTTGTCTTTGCAAAAGGCTCCGTGGCTCTGCGAAAGGCCATTCCCATTCAATTCAGCGATGGAAGTTATGGCGAAGCCAGCCTCTCAGGTTCAGGTCAGGGCTATGGTTTCAATGCGGGTATTTACTACAAACCCACGGACAAAATCAGTCTGGGACTGACCCACCGTTCCGTGGTGCCCTTTGTAGCCAACGACGGAACAGCTCAGTTTACCGTGCCAGACAGTGCGGCCGCATTTTTCCCCAATACCTCTTTTTCAGCTACCCTGGGTTTGCCTTCATCCACCACCCTGGGCATAGGTTATCAGGCCACGGAAAAGCTGTCCCTGGCTTTGGACGTTCAGTTCGTGGGTTGGAGTGTTTATGATACTTTGGGCTTTGATTTTCAGCAGAATACGGACAAACTGAAAGACCAGGCTTCCGCCCGTGAATACAAAAATGCCTTTATTTTCAGAGCAGGCGCCCAATACGCCCTTTCTGATCATATATCCCTGCGTGGCGGGGCTTATTTCGACATGACTCCCGTGCAGGATGGATATATCACCCCCGAAACTCCCGACGCCAATAAACTTGGAATTTCCGTGGGAGGAACGGTGCAAATCGGTCAGTATGTGGCGGTGGATGCTTCATTTCTGTGGGTGGAAGGCATGATCCGAACGGCAGGAAATCTGGAGACAAACTTTTCCGGAACTTTTAAAGCCAGGGCTCTGATCCCGGGGATCGGGGTGAATGTGCTTTTTCCGGGCAAATCGAAAAATGATTCTGAAACAATTCAAAATTAAGTTCTTATGGAGAATGATTTGCAATCCCAATACGACATTGTGGAAGCCTGTATCGCCAAACTTGGCGTTGACGTTGCCTCTACCCGTGGTCAGAAACCCGGCCAATGGAGCCTGGTGAAGGGCTCGGCCAAGGTCTGGATCGACCTTTGGTACATTGAGAGAGAGAAACGGGCGTATTATCAGGTGATGTCGCCGGTCATGAAGCTCCCCGAACCCGCCAATAGGCTGCCATTTTTCCAGGAATTACTGGAACTGAATGATAAATTATTTGGCGTTTCCTTCAGCATTTACAATGACTGGACCTGGCTCAAAGTGATCCGCGAGGTGGACGGCATGGATGAAAATGAAGCTTTCGCCATGCTTACCCGGGTAGGAAATTACGCTGACCAGTACGACGATTACCTGATTGGAAAATACCAGGGCGATGCGGAAGCTGGTGCCTCCGCCCCGGGTCCTGCACCTTCAGGGCCAAATTTCTTCTGAAAGAACCACTTTCCGTTTAGCCATGAATAACGATCCTTTTTTTGAAGGTACGGCCGCCGCCTCTGGCGGCTATGCCGGGTCCGCTGAGCAGTTAGCCCCTTCACGCAGGAGTATAGAAGGGTCAATACTTTTATTGGGCAGTATTTTGCTGGAAAGATTTGCCTGGCAAAGTATGCGATATTACCTGGCTTACAATTTTTGGTCCAATGCCCGGGGAAGTGATAATGATTATTCGACTATATCCCTTCTGATTGGTCTTTTGGTATGTCTGCTGCCGATTCCAGGTGGGTGGCTGGCTGACCGCGTCACTGGCTGGACCAACGGAGCCCTGGGGGGCGCGGTGGTTATTTTAACCTGAGTTCGGGATAAATTTACAACTCAAGCGGTAAAAATTCATTTCGTCCGAATCTTACCGAAGGTTTGTTTGGGTAGAATCCATAGGCCACCAGTCCGGCGGTGATATTGACCATGAAATTTAATGGGCTTCTGTGCCGTGTATGTTGAATTTGCGAGATGTTTTTCAACTGATCGATAATGGTTTCTATGATGGCCCGTTTGCGGAGCAAGAGCTGATCAACCATGGGCATGAGTTTATTTTTCATGTTCTTTTGGATTTTGGTGATGAGTTGCAGCCCTTGTTCGAATAAGGGCTCGAAAAGATTCCTGGATATGTATCCTTTATCAGCGAAGAGCTTTCCCTGGAGTCCCTTTGCCAGGCTGGTCACTGTCTTAACATCTTTATCCGAAACATTGCCTGGAGTAAGGCACCATGCCAGAATACCGCCCTGGTCATTGACGATCAGGTGCAATTTGAAACCATAAAACCACCCCATTGAGCTCTTCCCTCGATCAGCTAAGTTTTTGAATACCTTGTGATTGTGAATCCGTTGATTCCTGCAGACTGCCAGGGTCGTACTATCAATGTAGGCAATCCCCGTCTGTTCTGCTTTTTGGACCAGAAGTTGATAATACATCAAGGGAAATAGTGCCCGGGGAGTAAGTTCGACGAAGCGCGAATAAGACACCAAATCAGGAAACAGATCTCGCATGTGCTCAGAAACATATTCGATATAGTAATGCTTAAAGCAGCGGAAGCCCTTGACATGGAAAAAAGCCAAAATGGTCATGATTTCAGCCATTGACAAACTCGTTTTCCGATTGGGGCGTTTGCCCTCGCAGGCGAGAAACCGTTGATGATATATAGGCTCAAATTCTTTCCAGAACTCGTCCATATCACAGAAAATATTAATAATTTGCTCTTCCAAAATGGTAACCTTCTTTGTTTATTGACGGACATCAACAACTTAGGAGGTTCCTTTTGGGAATCATTGGGCACTTTCCCAGACCTAAAGGTCACAAAATCAAATAATTGTACACTTTTCTGAACTTGGAGTTATCCCGAACTGAGGTTATTTTAGCGGGATTGCTGATCATGTGCGGCGGCACGAATGCCTGGATTTTGGTGGGACTGGGAGTGGTTTTATTGGGAACAGGCCTGCGCAGACCTGCCTCGCTGATCATGATTGGAGAATTGTTTCCCGTGAAAAAAGACCGCAGAGAAGGCTCCTATATTTTGGCTTATCTACTGATTGAAACGGGGCTTTTGGCAGGTGGCTGGCTGGCCGGCCAGAAATATTACACTGAAATCTCTCAGCTTCCCAACCTGGGCTATATCGTTTCTGCCATTTGCATGCTGATTGCAGTTATTCTGTTGGCAGCGGGGAAATTTTCTGGTCTGATTCCCGATTTTCAGAAGGCTGAACGGAGAATTCTGTATAAAACTGAGCCTGCAATTACCTGGTTTACGTTGCCCTTACTTTTGGTTCTGGTGGCAGGGGTTATCTTTCTTTTGTTTGGGAAAATCATGGACGAACAGGGGAGTCGTAATGCTATTTCCTACACCTGGGGTATCGCAGGAAAAATGAATTGGTTGGGAGTGACCTTTTTGGTGGGGACTTTGGTAATCATGCTGGTTAAGGAAAAAGGGAAAAACTTCAAAAAGCTGGTGAAACTCCTTCCTGTGTTGATTTTGATTCCACTGTTTTGGTCGGTCTTCCAAAGTCTCAATCAACATCTGTACGCGATCCTGCCTGAAGAATTTAGTGTAAACGGGTACTATGAAATCAGCAGTTTGGTTTCAATCCTGGTTTTCCTGGGCGTCACCGTGCTGACTCTGGTCGTCTGGCCGCCAGAAAACATTGTATCCACATTGTTGAGACTGGCGGGTGGGTTTGGCCTGGTCCTCATTTCGTTTGTGGTAATGAGATTGTCTTTGGGGAACGGGGAAGGCTCTGAAACGCTCTCAAAATCTTCCGTAATTCTATTTCTGATTACAGGAACTCTGGGGGAAATTGTAATTGGGCCAATGGTGATAGCAGGGATAAGCAGAGAGATTTCCCCTGCGTTCAAAGCCACCTTTCTTGGACTGGCTTCTTTTGTCGTATGGTTGCCCAGGATGTTTGAAAGGACAAGTTATCCCCAAACCTACCTCCAGGAATCTTCCAGCGCTTATCAAGCATATGAAGCCTTGCAGGCAGGAATCTGGGTGTTGGTGGCCGGCCTTGTCATCGCCCTGATTGCCAGTTTCATCGTCTGGAGCAATAGTCGTGGCAAGGAGGAAAAGGAAGAAGAAATCTGAAGGATGCTATTCCCCCATAAATTTCTGCAAAGCCATACTTTTTTGGCCTGAGGAGAGATTCAGGGTCATACTTTTGCCCTGACCAGAGAAATTTCCACTGAAAACCTCCCCATCAATGATGCAGGACACGGCCTGCCCGTCATTCTGGATGGACAATTGATCCAGAGAAAATTGAGTTTCATGCATTCCCGTTGCCTCTGCATCCCGAAATTCGCCCTGGTACTGGTTGCTGGTGAAATCAATTTTGATCACTCTGGACCGCAGTTCACCATTTCCGTCCGCGTAGGATTGGGTGTAAAGGCCGGTAAAATCCGCACTTTGAGCCAAGGTTTCTGCACGGGTGCCCAACAGGAAAAGGAGGGCAAGGGAAAGTGTATATATAAATTTCATCTTGAAGTCAGTTATTGTTTAATCAGGGTTTGGGAAGTGGTGATACCATCGCTGGTCATTCTCAGCAAATAATATCCTGCAGGTTGGTCCCTGAAAACGGGGCCCATATCTTTTTGGTAAGTGCCTGCTACCTGCTCATCTGTCCAGGTCGCAAGCATGCGTCCTGTGGCGTCCAGGATTTCAAAATGGGCCTTTCCCTTTTGTTGCAGGCCGTATTCAAGGGTAAATGAATCAGAAAACGGGTTGGGAAATACCTTCAGACCAAACTCATTATTACCCACCATCATAGCCAGGATATTGCTGAAGGTGCGTTCGCCGTTTACATCTGTGTAAATAATCTGATAATGGTACTGGGTTTCTTTGGAAATCAGTTGATCGAGCCAGGTAAAAGTGGATTTTCCGCTGTTCGCTTCCAGGCTGGCCCGTTCCACCCAGTCTTTTCCATTGGGCGAGCCCATAACCTGATAATGCCCGCCTTCGGCCGGGCTGGAAAGATTCCATTCGAGCAGATTGCCCTGATCAGGAACCTGGGTGCCATTGAGGTTGAGCTTCAGGCCAGGCGAAAGAATGGTCACCACGGGGGATTCTCCTCCCAGGGGCAGGGCATAGGAGGTCACCGACCCAAATCCATAGGCCACGCCGTGCAAGGCACTGTCTGAGAATAATACGTGGTCACCTGAGCCAAGGCCCGTGACATAGGCGGCCGACCAGTTGGTGCCGGTCACCACATTCCAGCCTCCAATCGGGTTGCCATCCACTCTGACCAGACCTGTATTGGCAGTTTTGGTTACCACATTCACCTTGTGGTTGGTGATGTAACCGACGATATCAAAAGCAGGCCAGCGGTAATATTTGCCCATCCATTTGGTGGGTACCAGTCTCACCATGGCGGGATCGCCCGATCCGTGCAGGGAAGTGCCGCGGGCAAACTGGGTAAGGGCGAAAGGAAAATTAGCTGAGAATCTGTTTCTGCCATTGCGGGTGGTTTCGTAGAATTGTCCCGCATTCAGGGTGGCTACCGTGGTGCCGTTGATTTGGAGGACCGTGCCATCTGTATGGGCTACTGCCCGAAAAAGGTCATTTGGGCTGCTGCGACCCCCAAATTCGAGGGTCACATACTCTGTTCCCCACTGGGCAATGTCGGGTTCCATATCCCAGATCATGTCGCAATAAGTGGCCCCTGTGGGCACATTCGCACATTTATTGGCATTAAACACAATAATATTTTTGTCTGCCTGAACCCGTGAACCAGTCAAATCCACCGTGGAGCGCACGGCATAGGTCTGGCCCTGATTCAGGGTAATGTTGAAGGGCACATTGGCCGGATTTCCGCCCTGGGTATTGGCTCGTGGGGTAATCGTCACAGCAGTTCCGTTTTCCGTAGCCACCATGAAAAAGGCCGAGGGAAAAAGATTGTGGTAGCTGGTGATCCTGTGGTCTGTGCCCAGCGCCTGCAGGGGAAGGATGGGAGTGGCGTCCGCCGCTCCGTACTGCATGGAGCCTGCATAGGTACAAACCGTGTCATTGGACACAATGTGAACCCATTTATTGCTTTCAATGGTTTGGTTGGCCGTAACGGCCAGGGCCGTGGATAGTACCGTGATAAATGGCGTGCCCGGACTTACCGTGAAGGAAAGTGAACTGCCACCACCCGTGGTGATGGTGCCTGAAGTGGATACGTCCGAAACGATTTGCAGACGGGGCTCAGCCGTGGAGTAATAATTATCGGGGAAGCAAAACCAGAATTCCTTGCCACAGGCCGTGCTTTGAGCCTGAGAAAGGGTGGAAATGCCAATAAGGGCTAAGAATAGAGGAAGAGATTTGGTCCTGATTTTTTGTAATGTTTTCAGCATATGCATAAAAAAATTGTTCGTCCTTTTTAAAAGAGGAAGAAATGGAAACACGTTCAAAAGTCAGGTAGGATAGCTTTTCGAAGGAATTTAAAGTTACGAAACTTCCCTGAAAAAAGTTATGGGTACCTCTAAAAACTTCGAATATCTGCGTTGGACCTGGCTCAGAAATGCTCATTTACTATAGAAAACTCTGCTTTCTTCACCTGTGTCCGCCTTGATTTGCATTGTTTTTGGAGGTGCCCTTATTAAAACGATTGGGCACGGGGTGTACCCGTGCCCAACTTTAATAGAATTTCTGGAAAAAAGACTTCAGGGCTTATCTGAAGGCGGAAATCCCCGTGATATCCATACCCGTGATCAGGAGGTGGATGTCGTGGGTACCTTCGTAAGTTACCACAGATTCGAGGTTGGCCATGTGGCGCATGATGGGATATTCGCCTGTAATGCCCATTCCACCCAGGATCTGGCGGGCTTCCCGCCCGATTTTGAGGGCCATGTCCACGTTATTGCGCTTGGCCATGGAAATCTGGGCCGTGGTCGCTTTGCCCTGGTCTTTCAATTGACCCAAACGGTAGGTCAGCAGTTGGGCTTTGGTAATTTCTGTCACCATTTCAGCCAGTTTTTTCTGCTGAATCTGGTAGCTGGCAATGGGTTTGTCAAATTGAATGCGCTCTTTGGCGTATTGGAGAGCCGTGTTATAGCAGTCCATGGCGGCGCCGATGGCGCCCCAGGAAATCCCGTAACGGGCCGAATCCAGGCAACCAAGAGGACCTTTCAGCCCAATGGCATTGGGCAGGATATTCTCTTTGGGCACTTTTACATTGTCGAAAACCAGTTCGCCCGTGGCCGAGGCCCGCAGCGACCATTTATTTTTGATTTCTGGAGTGGTAAATCCTTCCATACCCCGTTCCACGATCAAACCCTGGATTCTTCCAGCTTCGTTTTTGGCCCAGACCACAGCGATATCTGCAAAGGGGGAGTTGGAAATCCAGGTTTTGGCGCCATTGAGCACCACGTAGTCGCCCATATCCACAAAGCGGGAGATCATCCCGGCCGGGTTGGAGCCAAAATCGGGCTCTGTGAGCCCAAAACAGCCCATCAACTCGCCTTTGGCGAGTTTGGGGAGGTACTTATGCTTTTGCTCCTCTGAGCCATACGCATAAATGGGGTACATGACCAGCGATCCCTGCACTGAGATCATCGAACGCAGACCAGAGTCGGCCCGCTCGATTTCCTGCATGATCACCCCGTAGGCGATCTGATCAAGTCCCGGGCAGCCGTATTCCCGCGGCAATTGGGGACCAAAGAGTCCCAGTTCGCCAATCTCTGGAATGAGGTGGGTGGGGCAGTGGTTATTCTGGGCCCACTCCTCGATAAACGGGCTCACCCGACGGTTGACCCAGTCACGCACCGCGTCGCGGATCAGTTTGTGTTCCTCGGTCAGCAGGTCGTCCAGGTTGTAGTAATCGGGTGGATTGTAGGTATATGTACTCATTTTTAGTCCTTAGTCCTTAGTCCTTAGATTTTAGGCCCTTAGGGCATTTTTAGCGACAACAAATTGTCGTTTATGATGCAAGTTTATGGATTCCATAGTAGTGGTTCAAATCTTTGATTGATTCAATCACTTTTCCATACAGGTGATTGATCTCTTGTTGAGGTTCTCTGAGATTGATGTTGTGGTTTGAATCTAAGCCAGAAAGGGTCATGGGTAATTGTTTTTGTAGCAAAGCCAAAATTGCAATGATCTTTTCTGCTCCATTTGCTGTGGTTTGGTAACGCCGTGATTTAGGAATTTTCTCCACCACGTTCTTTCCTCTGAGTTTCTTTAAATCATAACTGGCATTTCGGGTTGAATACTCTAATCCAAGTTTCAATGACATTTTCTCAGCGACTTCTTTCAGGGTGTATCCTCCAGGTTTAATACTCAGAGCCAAAACAGTTTCGAAAAGCGCCAGCATTCTTTTGTCGGCCAGGTTAATTCCTGCCAATCGGCGCTGGCCTCTCTGGGTGGGGCTGGTTAATTCCTCCAGCTTTCCTGCCCCCATTAACGAAACATGAGCAAATTTGAGGCTATTCATAAAATGCTGCATTACTTCCTCCAATTTGTTCACAATCTCTTCAAAATAGCACAAACTTCTTCTGCACTTCAGAACCTCAGCATTATGTACCACCACCTCCGCCCTCAAAGTACGCTCGCCTTTATCATACAACTTAAGTGTTAAGCGATCAAAGTGGAATTTGAAAATGGTCAAGTTGTAATCAGGTCTATCGATACGCACTTCGAGGCCAGAGGACACTGAACCCGGCTTATGGCGCCTTTGATGGATACCCATAAGAGTCTTGAGCTTTGGTAAATCAGTATGCCAACGGGTTAGATCAATCATCCCCTGATACATCTGATCCAGTTCAGTCCCCCTTTGGAAAAGCAAATTCCGGCTGTATTCAACCTGATAGGTCGAATATTGGTATCTGAAACCACTGCGTTTTCGCTCCTCTTCATCCAAGGCAAACCACAAACATTTATAGATCCAGCGATTGCAAACTTCCTCCAGTTGCCCCTTTGATTTTATGGTCCATGCAACCTTTGAAAGGGCTTCACCATCCGAATAGGCAGTAAAGCAATTGCCCACTTTGACTACGTCTAATTTCTGAAATTCTTCTCTCCTTTCCACCCATTCATGCCCATTAAGCACAATCTGAGCAAAAAAAGGAGGATAACTACATATCCTGATCATCATGTGACCCCATTCTTTATCCATAATGTGGAAATAAAAATGGTTCACATAACTGGCTTTCGACTTCCATTTGAGAATGTATTTGTCATTCGGCAAGGGTAAAACGCTCCATAACCTTGCCGTAGCACGACTACAAAAAACCGCGAACAAGCCTTCAAAATCACCATCAGATGGAATCAGACCTTCTGCTAATTCATGCTTCCGCTCACCAACATCACAATAGACAAAGGGAATTTTCTCGCTCTTGCAAAAGGCTTCCAGACGACGCTTAAAACGACCCGAAAGACGCAGTAATTTAGCCTCGTTAAGACCTCGGTCATTTCCCGTATAATTTCGATACCAAACCCGAAAACCTCCGGGATTATGAAGCATCGGACAATAACCGTTCAAAACCAGGCGATCTATGCAGTCATAACTCCCTTCTAAAAGTTCTGAATAATGGGACGATAAGCTATCTGTATATTCCATAATACAATTTACAACCCTTCACGAAGTGAAGTCTTTTTTGGAAGCTTGTCTTCCAAAAAAATTAGATGTTAGTCTTGAGATTTTAGATGTTGGTAGTTAGAAATGTTGTGGCTCTGAATTCATTCCGCGGCAAAGTTATCGCTTTCTGTTTTCTGAACAAACAGGGAAATTCCTTCATTCACCCATTACCTTGCCTTTAACCACTACCTGGTGGATTTGGTTTTTGGCAAAGAAGTAGGGGATGAGGTCAAATGATTCCATGCGATCTGTGATGACCAAATCGGCAGACTTGCCGACTTCGATCGACCCGCATTCTGCGGCCAGGTCAAGGGCATAGGCCCCATTCAGGGTAGCGGCCACCAGTGCTTCCTGGGGCAGCATGCGCATGCGAATGCAGGCCAGGGCCACTTCAAAGTTCATGTTGCCCGTGGGGGTGGAGCCTGGATTATAATCTGAGGCCAGGGCTACGCCCAGGCCAGCGTCAATCATTTCGCGGGCAGGCTGGTAAGGCGCCCGCAGGAAAAAGGCTGCCGAAGGCAGCAAAACGGGCATGGTGGCCGAGCCCTGCAAGGCCTGGATTTCAGCTTCGCCCACACATTCCAGGTGGTCCACGGAAAGAGCTCCATTTTTTACCCCTACCTGAACCCCGCCTGAATGATCCAGTTGATTTGCATGGATCTTGGCCTTGAGACCGTAATCAGCTCCTTTTTGAATAATTCTTTCAGTTTCGTCCACCGTAAAAAAGCCCCGGTCGCAAAATACATCCACGAAGTGGGCCAGGCCTTCTTCGGCGGCCTGGGGAATCATTTCCTTCAATACCATTTGCACAAAATCCTCCCTTTTTTCGCGGTAATCCATAGGCAGAGCGTGGGCTCCCAGCAGGGTGCGACGGATACGCAGGGGAACGTGTGCTTCCAATTTGCGGGCCACCCGCAGCATTTTCAGTTCGTCTTTGACCGTAAGACCGTAGCCAGATTTGATCTCGACGGTAGTGGTGCCCATGTGCAGGATTTCCCAGGCCCGGGCAATGGCGCCTTCCAGCAATTCGTCTTCTGAGGCAAGTTGTAATTTGCGGGCCGAATTCAGGATGCCCCCGCCCTTGCGGGCGATCTCTTCATAAGAAAGGCCGCGAATGCGGTCCACAAACTCTCCTTCGCGGGTCGCCGCGAAGATAAGGTGCGTATGGCTGTCCACATACCCGGGAAAGACGATTCTTCCCGCACAATCAAGCACTTTGGCACCATCAGGACAACTGTCCATGGTACCCAGGCCTGCAATTTTTCCGTTTGATATACCTACCCAGGCATGGGAAATTTCGCAGGCATCCTGCATTTCCAACCCGGTTTTGCGGGATTCACCCTGCCTTGCCACCTGATACAGACGGCCAATATTTTTTAGAATCAGATCCATGAAAGGGAATTGAAGAGGTTATTTTCCGTCGCCTGCCTTTTCCTCGGTCTGCCCGGACTTGTCGCGGTTGAGGTCTTTTTGTTCGTCTCTGAACTCTTTGCGACGCTCTTTCTCGAGTTTGCGCTCCTCACGGGCGCTGATTTCCTCCCGCAGGTTTCGTTTGGTACCCAGACGGTGGTAAATGTCAATACGGGGATCTTTGTCAAAGCCCTCAATCAGCGTATCCATGCGGGCCACGGTGTTGCTGATCTGGTCGTACAGGGTATTATCTGAAACGAGTTTGCCCAAAGTACCTTCCCCGCTGTTGATTTTTTCAACCAACACCTCCACATCCGCGATGGCATTTTCCGTCTGGCGAATGAGGGAGCGGGCATCGTCTGTGGCATTGACCAAAGAGTCAGAAAAGCCCGCGATATTGCCCATGATGCGGTTGATATTGTCGTTTTGCTTGGTGAGATTGGCCACAATGCGGTCAGAGCGGCGCACAGTCACCCGCACATCCCCGATCAGGGTGTCAAATTTATAGGAAGCTTTGGCAAAGCTGCCCGTGGTTTTGTTGAGACTTTCGAGAATGTCGTCGATTTTGTTGGTGGCCGATTCGTCAAGGGTGGTATTCACAAAACCCATAAAACGATTCATTTGCCCAAGCAATTCCTCCATTTTGTCTTTCAGAGGCAGAATTTCTTCCTGAACCTGATCCGTAATCTTGCGCTCATTTTCAGGCTCCAGCACACCTCCTGACTTCTGCAACGTGGTTTGCTTACCCCTGATAATGCGAATCGCCTTCGAACCCAGGAGGTCAGAGGAGTAAATAAGGGCTTTGGAGTCAATGGGAATGGCCAGACCGTTTTCGAGGGTATAGCTCACCTCGATTTTCCCGGAGATTTTGTCCATGACCAGAGATTTTACCTGGCCGACCCGCAACCCGTTAAATATTACGGGGTTACCTACGGAGAGTCCATCCACATTTTCGTAGTAGGATTTCAGCTCGAATCCCTTCTGAAAAATCTGATCGCCTTTGAGGAATTTGTAGCCCAAAATGAGCAATGTCACCGCGATTGCGGCGAGCAGACCTACTTTTGTTTCGTTATTCAGCTTCAAGGGCGGACGTTTGGAAAGGCTAATTTAGAAAATAAAGAGTAAAAATATAGAGGGGACCTCTAAAAACAAAAAAGGTCAGGTCTTACGCAGGAGAAGAAAGCGCAGTTTTCCTGGGCAAATGAACATTTCTGAATCAGGTCCAACCCGGAGATTCCAAGTTTTCAGAGGTTCCCTGAAGATAATGGAATGTAGGGCAAATCCTGTCTGCTGAAAATTTCAAAGGGGTGAAAGTGAGGTGAATTTTCGGGAAAATTTATTCCGTCATTTCTTTGGAATAGGTTTTTACCGCCATCACAATGTCTTCGGCGAGATTGGCCCGTCCGATTTCAGAATTGAGGAATTTGGCCTCGTCTCCGTTGGTCAGGAAGCCCGTTTCAATGAGGATGGAGGGGGTGGCAGCTTTCCAGAGCACCAGATAACCTGCTTGTTTCACCCCGCGGCTTTTACGTCCTGTTCCAGCAAAATTCTCCTCAATTTTGAGGGCCAGGTTCTTGCTTTGGCGGTGAAAGGAATTCTGCAAAATGGTAAACACGATGTAGGAAGACGGGTCTTTGGGATCGAATCCATCGTATTCTTCTTCCTGATTGTCCTCCAGCAAAATGGCCTCGTTTTCCCGCATGATGGTGCTCAGGTTGGCATTGTCCATGTGGGGACCCATGATGTAGGTTTCAGTGCCGTGGGCCTGGTCGTTGGGGTTGGAATTGCAGTGGATACTAATGAAGAAATCAGCTTCGTTATCAGAAGCATGTTTGGCGCGGTTATGCAGTTCCACAAAGGTATCGTCGTCGCGGGTGAGAATCACCTTGAGATCAGGCAGTTCCTGCTTGAGTTTCTTCTCGACTTCCAGGGCAATGGCCAGGGTTATCTTGGATTCCCAAACGTCATGGGAAATGGCGCCGGGGTCTTTTCCTCCGTGTCCCGCGTCGATTACGACGGTTTTGATCCCGCTGTTGCGGAAGTCAAAAGGAGGGGTATGTGCGGAAATGAAAAAAAGACCGATAAAAATCAATCCAATTCCAAATGTCCAACGCAGGTTTAGCATAGTAAGCGAATTAACGTTATTTTTGGCACAAAATTCGAGCTTAGAATTCACAACTTCAACCCAATTTTTCTTGACGCGTCTCTTAAACGTACTGATTTTTCTACATTTAGTTTCACTTTCGCTCGTGCTGAACGCTCAGACCGGGACGAAAGGAACGACGCCGCGCAAGAATACAGGCTCAAATCCTGTACCAACTGACACTCCACTTCCCAAAATTGATACCAGTCACGCCAGAGTCATTGCCAGCCTGAAAAAGAAAAGCGATCTGGCCGTGCCCGTGGACTATTCTGCCTATGATTCCATCGTTTTTGACATGGAAAACAAGCTTTTATACCTTTTTAAGGACGGTAAGGTGGATTATGACAAGGTCACCCTCACGGCCGACAGCATGGCGATTGACTTTGAGGAGCATTTGCTGCACGCGGCAGGAAAAAAGGACAGTACTGGTCAGATTAAAGGACAACCCAACTTCAAGGAGGGTGATCAGGACTATGGTGCAGAAAAAATTGCCTACAATTATAAGACGAGACGGGGCAGGGTGGTTTACGCCAGGACATCTCTGGGTACGGAGTACCTGATCGGGCAGGATGTGAAGCTCGACGGCAAGACAGCTGAGGGTAAGGACATTGTGTATATCCGCGACGGGAAATTTACTTCCTGTGAACTGGACCATCCCCACTTTTACATTCGTTCCCGCAAACTGAAGATCATTCCTGGTGACCGCATCATTTCGGGGCCGCTCCAGTTGGTGATTGAGGATTTTCCCATCCCCATTTACCTCCCGTTTGGCTTTTTCCCGAACCAGGAGCAACGCCGTTCGGGCATCCTGCTGCCTTCCTATGGCGAACAGGGCGACCGCGGATTTTATCTCAAAGATCTGGGCTATTACTGGGCCGTGAGCGATAAGGTGGATTTGAAGATGCTGATGGACGTTTACACCAAAGGTGGTTACCGTCTGGGGCTGGGCAGCAAGTATAATAACCGTTATTTTTACTCGGGAAATATCCTGCTGCAGTATTCCCACATCAAATTCGGGGAGAAAATTGATCCAGACTACTCCCTGCGCAACGAGTTTTTTGTGGACTGGCAGCACACCCAAAAGGTCACTCCCAACACAAAATTTAACGCCAATGTGCGGGCTGGAACCAGCGGCTTTCTTACCAGCCAGTCGTATAACCAGCGCGACATTGTAACCAACCAGTTGCGCTCCTCCATCAACCTGAGCCATAAATTCACCAACTCTGCCTGGAACCTGCAGGCCAACCTCAACCATGCCCAGAATACCCAAAGCAGGATTGTGACCCTGGGGCTGCCCGAAATCACCCTTTCGCGGGCCCGGGGGTTCCCGTTCAAGAAAGTAGGGCGCAAGAATAAATTCTGGAACTTCCTTGACAATCTGGGCTACTCTTACCAGATGAACTTCAAAAACACCATCACCGTGCCCGACAGCCTGCTGGGAGCGGCCCTGTTTCGTCCTACTTCCAAGATCGAGAGCATTTCCATTGACCCTGAAACCAACGACACCACGGTCGAGTACCAGGATGCACGTGATTTTTACAAAAACGGAATCAAGCACAGCATTCCCATCAGTACCAAAGTCACGGTGGCCAAATACCTCAACCTTTCACCCACCTTCAAATTCAACGAATACTGGTACTTCCGCGAGTACGAAAAAACCTACACGGAGACCCAGGTGGTGGTGCCTGTGTACGATACGGGCTCCACGGGTAGCAATTCAGGGGGCACGGCTTCTGATCTTTTCAATAAAAATCAATTCACCAGCTATCCCTTTGGCACGGTGGATAAATTCTATAATAACGGCTTTTACGCCACCCGCGATTTTAACTTCAACCTGAGCGCCAGCACCCAGTTTTACGGGATGTACGAGAGCACAATCAGCAAGCGCAAAGCGATTGTGCGCCAAACGATTAACCCCACTCTGGCCTATAATTACAAGCCCGATTTTTCCCAGCCCATGTGGAATGTGTACCGTACCGTGCAGGTGGACACAAGCGGCGAAACAGATACCTACAACCGTTTCAAAGGCGGGATTTTTGGCAGCCCTTCAGTGGGTGAACAGCAACAAATCAACTTTGGGGTTACGAATCGTTTTGAGTTGAAAATGTTGAAGAAAGAGGTGAATCCTGATTCAATTGCGATGGTGGATCCTGAAAAGAAAAAGGATATTTACCAGAAGATTGTGCTGCTCGACAACCTCGGCATCAACGGAAGCTATAACTTCGCCGCAGACAGTCTGAAATTATCCCAATTCAATCTCAACGCCAGGACCACCCTCTTTGACCGCAAGCTAAATGTGCAGGTGGATGCCCGCCTCGATCCCTATCAGGTGAGGGTGGATTCCAGCACCAGCCAGGTGACCCACATTGATAAATTTGTCTGGGACAGTCCCCAGTTCAGTCTGGGCAGGGTTTCGTCCTTTACGATCGCTCTGGGAACCTCGTTCAGTTCGAAACGGGGAGGGATCAAGGCGACTGAGAAACGCACCCGCGATCAGGGAGTGGAGAGCGCCGACCTCATGTATTACCGCGCCCAGTATGTCGATTATGACATTCCCTGGACCCTCAACATCAACTACAACCTCAACTATTCCAATAACGGTTACCGCAAGGATACCACCCAGAACGTGCGGGTGACAGGCGATTTCAGTCTGACTCCCAAGTGGAAACTGACTTTTTCCTCAGGTTACAACTTCTCAGACAAGGATTTTACCCTGACCCGCATTGGTATCCGCCGCGACCTGCACTGTTGGGAAATGTCCATGGACTGGACTCCCTTTGGCAACTACCGCAGTTTCCTCTTTACCCTGGCGGTCAGGAATCCAACTCTGAAAGACCTCAAGGTGACCCGCCGCAGCGATTATCAGGACCGGCAGTTTTAAGGAAATTTACCCACCCATTTTACTTCCCTGGCATCGTGAGCCACTTTTTCCAGAAAGTGGGAGAGCGGCAAATTTTGGCCTGTAGGGATAAAATCAGGGGCAATCTCAGCCATGGGAACCAGGACGAAAGCCCTTTCCAGATACCAGGGGTGGGGTAGGGTCAGGCCGGGCTGGTCAAGGCTCTGGCCACCAAATTCGATCAGGTCCAGGTCGATCAGGCGGGGCCCCCACTTTTCGGCACGGATGCGTCCCATTTCAATCTCCAGATCCAGCGCAAGTTCCAATAACTGGCCCGGTGTGCCGGAAAATTCCCCTTTGACCACCATATTCAGAAAAGCATCCTGATCAGTGTTGCCCCAGGGAGGCGTTTCGTAAATTCCTGAAGTTGCAAGAATTTTCAAACCCCGGTTTTTCAGACCGTTCAGGGCGGTCTGAAGATAGGTTTTGCGGTCGCCCAGGTTTGATCCCAGACCCAAAAATACGACTGATTTATCTCCTGATCCGACAGGTGAAAAAGGGGCTTCAGAGTGAGGCAATTTGTTCTCTTTTGGATTAAATGGATTATTAGGTTCGCAATTTACCTCCTCCGTGGATAAAAGCTTAAACTTTCTTACTTCGTGGCGACAGGATGGCTCTGCATCTCATTTCTTCCATTTGATAATGACCCTTTTATCTTTTGTTTTTTTTTATATCTTTGCAACTGATCAATGAAAACCTGCTGAATGGCACTTAAAAAACGCGTCTCGTATTATTACAATCCGGATACCTGCACCTATCAACCTGCAGAGCCCACCACCGGATTACTGATTCAGCGTTATTCAGGTTATTTTCTTTCCATTTTCGCCCTGACATTTGTCGCCTTCTACTTTTACTTTAATCAGTTCAATACCGTTAAAGAAGAATATCTCCTCGAAGAACAGCAGGAGTTGATGGCTCAAATCAAAGATCAGAATCTTCACCTTGCCGAACTCGGCAATGAACTCGACGACCTTTTCGAGAAAGATAATTTGATTTATAATCCCATGCTGAATGCCGATAAAATTTCACGCTCAGTCTGGGAAGGTGGTGTAGGAGGAACGGAAGCAGCCAGTAAGAATAACCCCAGGCTGGAAGAAAAAACGGAGCTGACCATCAAGGCGCTCGAGCACCGCATCAAATTGCTGAGAACCAATTACGAGGATCTGGAATTGCTTTTCGAAAAAGTGACCAAAGATCTCCGTAAAATGCCTTCTATTCTGCCCGTCAAAGGCAGCTTTATCAGTGGATTTGGCAACCGCGTGCATCCCATCAATGGTGGAATTCACTTCCACACGGGGCTTGACTTCAAATGTGCCATTGGAACTCCTATCTACGCTACAGGGGATGGAGTGGTGATTTCTGCCGAGGATAATTCAAATGGTTATGGCCTCAATGTGGACATCGACCACCTGAACGGCTACGAAACCAAATATGCCCACATGTCAAGGCTGAATGTTCGCAACGGACAGGCAGTCAAGCGGGGCGATATCGTGGGATATTCCGGCAATTCGGGTATGTCCACTGGTCCGCACCTGCACTACGAAATCAAGGAGGACGGTGAAAAAATTGATCCCCTGGATTTCTTCTATTTCGACCTGCTCCCGGGCGAATTCCTGCAACTCAAAATGCAATCCAAGTCTGAATCGACCAGTTTGGACTACTAAGACGAAGTCGTTAGTCCTGAGTCGTTAGATTTGAGACATTAGATTTTAGGCACTTAGGGCTGTGTAAGCGACAACAAATTGTCGCAGAATTTGAGTTTGGTGGTTAATATTTGTGTTGCCCTGGCCGGGCGGGCCTTCTTTTTTAGAAAAAGAAGCAAAAAGCGCCAAAACCTAAACCCTGCCCCCTCACACCACTGACCCACCGCACAAGGCCAACAGCCGCCCTCTCCCCTCGCTCAAGGCCGCCCCCTGGTTTTGGCAAGGCCACCCCACCCTGATTGGCTTCGCCAAAAAATATCCCCGCTTCGCGGCTTCAATCCCCTGGATTGATTTAGATGTTAGTCCTGAGTGGGCCAGGAGGTGTTTTCAGATGGGTAGAGGCAGGGCATGCCTTGCCTCGTTAAAGCCAAAACCCATCCCACGAAGCCGTTTCAATCCTCTGGATTGATTTAGTCCTTAAATTAGAGATTTCGGGTGCCCTTATTCACCATCCCGTAACCCGGTAAAATCAGGCAGGTTCGTTTTGGTGCGATTCAATTCGTATGTGTAAACAGCCTGGCCCAGGTTTTTCATGAAGGGAAATCCCACTTCCTCGTATTCATAAGTGCCATCATTCACCGTCTGGTTGTCGTTGACATAAACCACTGCGCTGAGGAAAAATTCCACTTTGTTTTCATAATCCGCCACATAGGCCACATCGCTGACAAAGCCATGTGAAAGGCCCACTTTATTGAAAATACGAATGGATTCGGGCACACTGGCTTTTTCCTTTCGGCCAAACATGAGGTATTTCACATAGCACTGGAAGTACTTTTCAGGATCATAAACAGGATTGCTGCATTCCTGAGGCAGCATGGACATGTAAGTTCGCAGAAATTTCAGGTCGTCATCGGTCAGCACCATGCGGCGGCTTTCGGGTACACTTTCGGGGAAAATGATCGACATGAGCAAGCGGTGGAAATCCCAGAGGGAAACGAAATTGGAACCCGTGAAATCGAAGGGAATGGGCACAATTTTCCCTTCGGGATCTTCGTGGGCCTCTCCCAGATAGACTTTCCCAAAGGGGTTGGTCAGCGGGGTGGGATCAGACTCCCCCTTTTGTTGCAGCAGGATTTGTCCCTGAGAATTAAGAAAAGAAACGCCCTGAGAATACTGATTTTGTGCCGTAGAGCATTTGGAAAAGCGGTTGCCAATGCGGGCCGAGGTGTAGCCGAGGGCCCAAAGCCGCTCATTGAGGTGCCTGCGTCCCACAAACTCAAACAGGCGGTTAAAGGCATCATTATCAGACACCAGGAAAATCTTGCGGATGTATTGCCCGACGGATTCAGGCACGCGTTTGGCTCCCCAGGAGGGAATTTCACAGGGATTTTCTGCATCCACCCGCATGAGGGTTTCGCGGTTTATGCCGGGTCGGTTGAGCAGGTTTAGCTTTTCCAGACAAAGGGCCGCAACGGGCAGTTTGACCAGGCTGGCAGGATAAAAATACTCTGTGGTATCCACCCGATAGCCGTAATGTCTGAAGGAGGGTACATTCTGTGCATCCCGGTCAATCTGGGTATATATCACCTGCAGCCGAAAGCGCTGGGGATCGGCACCCACCCGGGCGAAGGAATCCACATTGGCCCGAAAAATGCCCTCCAGTGGCCCATATCCCTCAATTTCGCGGGGCCAGTGCCCGTTTTGGGCGCCCAGATAGGAGGGGAGCAGGAGAAGGAAGATGCAATATTTGACCAGATTACCCATGAATTGGCGCGGGAATAACCCTCATGGCAAATAACAATTTGCGAGCCAGAAATACAGGGTAATTTATCAACTGCGAGAAGGTGAGGCGTAAGTGGGGGTTATTTTGGGGTTGAGGAAGCTTTAGAAACGGTTATTTCTTTTGCAAGAGCCTGATATTGGGATTGGTAAACTACATAATTGGTGGAACCCTTATATTTTTGAAAATCGTAATCCAATTCAAATGGGTGTTCACCTGGTTTTAATTCAAGATTGGAAAATGACTCGTCAATTATTCCCCCTTTTTCATCATAAATGCTGATACTTCCATTTTCATTTACCAGATTGGTAATCAGGATTTTGATTTTGCCAGTTTTGGGGCGCATTTCAAGATTCATTTTTGTTTCCATAATGAAATCCCTTGGATAAAATTTAAGCAGGCTGTCCCTTATTGGCTCAAAACCAGAGTTCCAAAGTTTTTCGTATTCATCATCCGTCAGGTTCAGGGCCACAAGTAATGAATCGTGTTTTCGGTCCGCAATCCCGCTTGCCTCCTGATAATAATTTTGAAGAAAGGCAATGTCCTCCTTAACTCTGGGGTCTGATTTCCAACTGCCTGACTCACATTTCAGTGAGTCCATTTGAGCCCGAAACTGCCCCCCCTTATACACCCTGAACCCTGATTTTAACTTTATTTCATTGCCAGCCTTAAAGGTGACATCCCCATTATTCCCAATTTTTGAAGTGGACTCAATGGATTCAATGGAATGATATTCAATTGGAGAGGTATTATTGCCCAGCCATTGACCTTTCCAAAGAGGAAAAATGCGGTCTATTTTCGCGTTGACCAGATTTTCCCAGGTATATTTTGGATCATATTGCAGGTCACCTCCATAACGAATCCAATACAGGTTGTGAAGGAGCATGTAATCAAGACCATTATAGGTATTTCCATTAGATCCATTTGGTCCAATCCCAAAAAAGTCTTCTTTTTTGTACAAAGGCCACTCCCCCACGTACCTATAACTGGGATATACAAACCTATTCGCAATTGTCCAACCATAAACCCCAGGATCTGGCCAAACTGAGTACGGCCCCTCGCAGGGGGCGGTATTCAAAATGGCTTCATAAACCTGATGAGAGGTGTTGTTTCCGTTGAAATTGTTTCCATGAATTACCTTGTGAATCAGGAAATAAATTTCGCTATTCCATGCGGCATGCTCATTTAAGCCTGAAGGAGTCGTATTTGGAAGGGGAAGGAAGCAGGTGGCAGATGGTACTACGGCGGTTAGGCTGGCTAAGGGCGAACAAAAAGTCCACGAGTTGCCCATAGAGGCCATTGCGGCATCCTGCCAAAGGTTGACATTCCTGTTTTTCCTGGGGGTTATCCAGGGATGTTGTTGCAGGTTCCATCCTGGTTTTTCTATCAACGACTGGGCATTATGGAATCCCGAAGCATTGGGATCCATGTCCTGGCCCATGGCTGCCTTGGGAAATCCCCAAAACCATCCTCCTGCTCCAATGTGTACTTCCTGATTATTTAAGTGTGGATTCCGTAAAATCCAGTTTCCATCCCCCTTTAGGGCCTTGATAATTCTTACGCCTTCATTTATCGCAAATTGTCTGAGTGGAACCCCATTTTTGATGACAAAAGGGTCCACAAATTCCCTCACCAGAAACAGCCCAATCAACAAGCCTATGGCATTGTCCTGGCTGGGTTCCTTGCTGGTGCATCTTTTGGAGTATGGAGCTAAAAGTGAAGATTGAACACTATCAATAATCGCCCAATTATTTTTGAAGGTCCAGTTAACATCGTCTCGTATAAAAAAACCATCCAATTTGGATGAATCATTCCAATTGGATGCATTTAGGGAATCTGACCAAGCTATTGTACTTTGAAAACAAGATCCAGTAGTCCATAGGCTATTGTCGTAGGGATAATCTCCAGATGTGGCATCAAGTCTCCAAACTGCATTCAACGCATAATAAAGTTCCAGTTCAACAGGTTTTGTATCATTATTATTTTTCTTCAACAAAAAGTACTCTGTGGATAAGGTTCCAAGATAATATCCTAAATGGAACCCACCATCCGACCAATTAAGTAGTGGCTTGGATTTGCCGCTTGCTGTTTTCCAAATAAGATTTTTATGGTGGGCAGGAATACTCTGCCCTTTACCTGATCCCATTTTTAGGAAGTCTGATAAAAGCCTTTCCCTATAAATCCAATACTTTTCCAGGTTTAACTTTGAATCCTGAGCGAATCCATTGGAAAGGAAACAAATTGAAAGAAAAATCCATATTGCTTTTTTCATCCTTTTTAATGGCGTGTAGAAAAATTCAAATTATAGAGTTTCCCGTTTTTTTCAAGTCTTAATTTAATATCCTTCTTAGTTAGCTTCACAATATCCCAGTCTTCAAAATATGGCAGAGAGAAATAGATTATTGTGTCGTTGTAGGAATATGGTAAATTCAGACGCATGCGACTAAAATCATCCAATGGGGTCCAAGCCCCAACCCCGCAAGGATAACACCCTACAAGTCCTTGTTCGTATTGACTTAGGAACCAAAATCCATTGGTTTCATAATCCGTTCCTGCATAAACAGAATCAATCACACTGGTCGAGTCCACTCCATCCACCAGAAATTCATAGACCCAATGGTTTCCTACAATTCTGTTTTCTTTAGAGGTAAAACTGAGGCAGGGGCCTTCATCATACTGGCTACACGAAAAAAGGGTTGTGACTGCAAGAAGGAAAAATAAATTGCCGTTTTTCATTGCTTTATGGTTTGTTGGGTAGTTTCTAATTTACTAATTCTTTCTTTCAGAAATTGGTTTTCTTTATTCAATTCAAGAACGTACAGAGTCAATTCTTCAATTTTTTCCATCATTTTTACCTGCAATTCTCCCAAATTCTGACCATGAGTTTCGATCAATTCAGCAGGGGGGAAATTGGGCAAATGTTTGAATTCATTGATATAATCTTCCAAATTTGAAAGTGGAATCAAGGGATAATTTTC
The DNA here is from genome assembly GCA_020635905.1 of Bacteroidia bacterium. Classification (GTDB taxonomy): domain Bacteria; phylum Bacteroidota; class Bacteroidia; order J057; family JADKCL01; genus JACJYV01. The sequence continues at coordinate 527,798 of JACJYV010000001.1, read as the reverse complement.
CTCAAAGACATAATCGCACCAGCCGAGGTTGTGCACCCAGACTTCACTTGTTTCCACCATATTGCAAACTGAAAGTTTGCCGGATATTTTGACATCAGATGGGCCATTTGGATGGTTAGGATTTCCAATTACCAGATCTTTTCCACTATAATAATTCAGTAGTAAATTAGGGCTGGGGCCAAAACCGTCGATCACAGCATTTCCTCCATCATGGCCAATGCTAAGGTAACTGCCGGGGGAATTGTACGTGTTTGGGCCCCGAAAAAAGGCATAGCCCTGCACATCCAACCTACTTGCGGGATTTCTGTTCCCTATGCCTATATTTCCTGAATGTGTAATGGTCATTCTTTCAAAATCCTGCCCAGTATTTCCTGTAGTAAGACGGATGGCTCCGTTATTATTGTTTTGGGCGGTTAAAATTAAATCCTGAGATCCTCCAGCTTTAGCGCCTATTACAATATCTCCCGGGGTTGCGGCCCAGGACCAACATGTATTGCATTGCGATATTGCCATTTGTAGGTTAGCAGTTTGAGATGGGTCCTGAAGAAATATTGCAGGACTTGCAGCGCTTGAAATAACAAGTTTTACAAAAGGATTATTCTTTCCAATTCCTACAAAACCATCATTTCCTGAATTGATAATGGTATTTTGGTTATTTCCGCTCTGAGATTGAATCATGAGTGCTCCCGAGTTGGGAGTGGTATAAATGTTATTTGAAGGGCCGGTTTGAACTGGGTTCGCTTCTAAAACCAGAGAGTGCTCCCCAATTCTCAGCGGCCCTGTAATTCTGGTACCGCCCACCACATGAAGCATTTCTTCTGGATTGGAGGTTCCAATACCTAAGGGCATGGTCAGGGAATGAACAAGATTGGGTTGAATTTGAAACCCCGTTTTTTTGATAATCGTGTCCTGGCCGTAAAGTTTGAATGAAATGCAAATGGAGAGCACACAAACAAAGCCCGATTTCAGCAATAGCGTTCCAGCTGGAAAATTCATTTTGGGATATTTGGAATAGAATGTTTCTGCCAAATTGTGAAATTCCTCCCCCAAAAACAAGGTGGATTTTGACTTACTAATCCTACTTCAACCGTTCCAGACGGCCCCGTCTTTTCACGATATTTTTATAGTCCCATTGCACATCCCTGGCCTGGGTCAACCAGTTTTGCAGTTTATGCAAATCCACTTCAGCCACGGCCGTGAAACGGGCCTCTGCAGCCTTGAATTTCCCTTCGGGAGACAGGTCCGTGCCTGCAAAGGATTGCCCACTCCAAAACAGCAGGCGCACGCAATTCTTCAACTTGCTATACCCTGTCACGGGATTTCCATCCAGAAACCACACCGGGTGCGCATGCCAGATTTTGTGTTCAGCTTCAGGCAAATGTCGGCAAATTTCCGCATAAAGCAGGTTGCAAATTTCCCGGTCCTGATGGGCCTGACGGTCGTTATATGCTTGAATATCTGGGTTCATATTGGGGCCTATTTTTGGGGAGGGCGATCTGTAAAGTTAAGTTCGTAAAGTTTGCCATTCTTCATAAGTCTAAATTTGAGATCATTCCTTCTCAGTTTAATTATTGTCCAATTCTCATGGTAAGGAATAGTATTATAATAGGGAGAAAAAGGGGGGGGTAAAAGTATTGTGATTTTTGAATAATCATCCCATGGAGACCACCCCCCCTGACCACAGGGATAACAAGTTATCATACCTTCTTCAATTCGCTGACTGAAAAATTCCAATCCATTTTCAGGATAATCAGTGTTGAAGTATGCGGAATCAACCACACTGGTCGAGTCCACTCCATCCACCAGAAATTCATAGACCCAATGGTTTCCTACAATTCTGTTTTCTTTAGAGGTAAAGGTGAGGCAGGGGCCTTCATCATACTGGCTGCATGAAGTCAACAGAAACAGAGCCATCAAACTGGCCAGGGGTAAATATTTCACAATTGCAGGTAATTAAATGGAATCTGGATGAAAATTAGCCGTTAGCCTTTCTCCATAAAAGCCTCTTTTGGAAAATTCTTACTCACCCATCAAACTTCGGGGCCAAAGGCTCTGCCAGGTGGCAGCCCCAACTACTTCTTCCTGAAAATCATCAGATTCGAATTCCCCGCCTTGAACTGGTAACCAATCCCAAAATCGAGGGGGATCACCGTCTCAGACTTATAATATTTTTCCAGACTGGTCTGGTACCAGTTGCTGAACAGGCCGATCGGGCCCACATATTTTCCAAAAAACTGCATATTCCATTTCTCAGGATCAATGTACTTCAGGTTGATGCCAGAATCATCCTGCAAAATGGCCGGACTCTCGGCCAGGATCAGGTCGCGTATTTTGGAAAAATACTCTTTGTGCATCAGGTAGGAAGCTGACTTCAGGTAGGTGACAGGATGATCCATTTTGCTGACAAAGGTGCCAAACTGAGCCACGTTAGGCCAGTTATTATTGGAGACATCGCATGAAAAATAATAAACGAAACGGGCTTTTTTCTGACCAGGCGCAATGAAGGCAATGCGGGCACCATGCACCCCTTTGATCTCCTTTTCGTTGACGTCGTTGGGCAATACCTGAATGTTGCCCGCGGTGTCGATTTCCACCTGCTCTACTTTGAGCAGCGTATGGCCCGTGCGGGCCATGAAAACCATGATTACGGGCACGATGCCTTCAAATTCCGTCCTGACGAAGTCATTGCGCATGTCGTTGGTGCGGAAGAAACTCCATTTCAGGATGGCATACAGCGAAGTCTGAATGCCTTTGAGGGAATTGGCCAGCTGCTTTTCGGTCAGTTTGCCAATGGATGGCACCTTGCCCACAGGTTCCAGACCGCACATCACATATTGCTCGGCTTCTGGGAAAAAGGCATTGGCGTAGAGAAAATCAGGTCCGCTGAAAGGGTAAAATACATCCTTAACCTTTTGCTCTGCGGCAAAATGTTTGGCCGCAAACGGCCGCAGATTGGCCAGTTGGTCCGTTTCCACCTTCTCCCAGACATCCACAAAAAACTTTTCGTGTTCAGCCCAGGCTTTCTGCCTGCGCAGGCTGTCCAGGCTGCCGCCTTTCACGGTGTCCAGGGCCGGCATGGCCGACATATAGCGGGCCAGTTCGGTCAGTTCCAGGGCGGCTGCATCGACTGGGCTGGGCTCCTCCTTCGGGATCACCACCTTGGGCGTATCCACCGCCAGGGTGTCCTTGCCATTGTGATGGTTGCCAGAATTGCCGTTGCAGGCATAGAAAAGGGGAAGGACGAGGAAAAGTCCTGCCATAAAAAGTGCGGAAGAAAAGACCTTCATTTTTCGGGAAATTATATTAATTGGCCGGTTGCTGCTGTACATGAGGTTAAAATTTATCCTCCTGGGAAATCGGACGATGGGGCGAAAATGGACGGGTGATGAAATACACCACCAGACCGGAAATGATGGTGGCAAAACCACCCACCGCCTGCCAGACATCGTCAATGGCCACATAAATCAACATCCAAAGGCTGATCGCCAGGAAGATAATGGGGGTAATTGGATAGCCCCAGGTTTTGTAGGGACGTTGCACCTGCGGGTGACGAATGCGAAAGACAAACACGCCGAGCACGGTGGTAAAAGAAGAGAGGATCAGGGTATAAATGGTGTATTTGATTACTGCGTCAAAGGAAGATGTGGTGGCCAGCAAAAGGGCAATGGCCATTTGCACCAGGATCGCCAGGGTGGGAATACCCGCCTTATTGGTGCGGGCCATGGTTTTGAAAAAAGGAATATCCTCCCCAATCACCTGAGTTACCCTGGGGCCCGCCCAGATCATGGAACTGATAGACGAAATCAGGGCCAGGCTGATCAGCATGCCCATGATGCGGCCGCCGCCTTCTCCAAAAATGGAGTAGGATGCCACATAGCCCACATCCACCTGTCCGGCCATGGCTGAAATGGGAGTGGTATAGAGGAATACGAAATTCAGCAACACGTAAAGCACCATCACCACCGCGGTACCAATAAAAAGGGAGCGGGGCAGGTTTTTGCCGGGGTCTTTGACCTCGGCTGCAATATAAGTAGAGGCGTTCCAGCCGCTGTAAGCATACATTACATACACCAGACTCACTGCAAACGGCATACTCAGCACACTGTCGAGATCGGCCGCAGAAGGCGCAAAACTCAATCCCTGATTTTCTCCCACCGTGAAGCCTGCAATGATTAGAAAGAGAATTAACAGGACCTTGAGCACGGTGAAAATATTCTGGAAATAGGATCCAAATTTCACATTCTGCATGTGAACCAGAGAGATCATGACCACCACCACCACTGCGATCACCGTTTTATCCAGATCGGGAAAAACCCGGGTGAAATAGTCGCCCAGGGCCATGGCGGCCAGGGCAATAGGTGCGGCAAAACCCACCGTGGAGGATACCCAGCCGCTCACAAAGCCAACTGAAGGGTGAAAAATCCGGGAAAGGTAATTGAATTCACCACCCGAACGGGGCAAAGCCGCCCCAAGCTCAGCATAGGAAAGCGCCCCGCACAGGGCAAAAATCCCGCCTACAAACCAGATCAGCAGCAGGGAAAAGCCCGAAGTAATGCCAAGTACCTGAAAACCAAGACTTGTGAAAACCCCGGTTCCGACCATGTTGGCCACCACGATTGAAATCGCAGTAAATAAGCTAATGAGAGACTTTTTTTCCTTGGATTGCACTTTTTGGCGGACGGTCCTTCCGAAATTAAGGTGCAAACATAAAGATTTTACCCCAATTTTTAGAAAAATTCTCTGAATTCGCCATTTTTGTAGCCCGGTACAACCTTCTGTCAATTGTTCCGTAGGTACGTCTGTTCTGATTTTTTAATACAACACCTGAATTCAATGAAATTATCCCGCTTAATCTTTGGAAGCACCATCGGCACCATCATTGGCGTCATGATAGGAGGGGGGCTGCTCACCTTCATTATCATAGGTATCATCAGCGCCGCTTCGGGCGATAAAGACGTCGAAGTAAAAGACGATTCCATCCTGACCATCAATCTCTCTGGTGCAATCAAAGAAAAAGGCGGCACCCCTTACGAGTTTGACGCCCCATTCATGGGCAACCAAAACAAAATGGGCCTCTACGAACTCCGCAAAGGCATTCGTATGGCCAAAGACGACGACCGTATCAAAGGGATTTATATCAATATCAAAGGTCTGTCGGGAGGATGGGCTACCCTGGAGGCTTTGCGCAAAGAGCTCGAAAATTTCAAAGAGTCAGATAAATTTATCTACGCTTACGGCGAAACCTATACTGAAGGAGCCTATTATCTGGCTTCAGTAGCAGATAAAGTCTGGCTTTACCCCCACGGCGATCTCGAACTGAACGGATTTGCCTCCACTCCTTACTTTGTAAAGGGCGCCTTTGAAAAGCTGGGCGTGGAAGCCAAAGTTTTCCGGGTGGGAACCTTCAAATCTGCGGTGGAACCCTTCATCAACTCTGAAATGAGCCCCGCAAACGAACTTCAGATTCAGACCCTGCTGGGAGATTTCTGGGATCAGTTTGCCGCCAAAATTGCAGCCCAGCGCAACCTGGATGTGGACAAAATCAATGCCCTGACCAATGCCTACTCCATCCGCGATGCCGAGGATGCCTTCGAGGCTGGCCTGGTGGACGGACTGAAGTTTGAAGACGAAGTGCTGGAAATGCTGGCTTCTGAAACCGGCAAGAAAAAGTCGGACGAACTGGAATTCATTACCCTGAAAAGCTACTCCAAAGCCGCGGATCCCAATCCAAAGAAAACCGACCGCAAGAAAAAGATCTCTGTGATCTTTGCTGAAGGCAATATCGTGGACGGCAAAGGCGACGACGACGAAGTAGGTTCGGCCACCATTGCTCCCCTGATCCGCAAAGCCCGCGAAGACAGCACGGTCAAGGCCGTGGTATTGCGGGTCAACAGCCCCGGCGGCAGCGCCCTCGCCTCAGATGTGATGTGGCGCGAAGTGATCCTCACCAAAAAAGTGAAACCAGTAATTGTATCCATGGGCGATCTGGCTGCTTCTGGCGGATATTATATCTCTGCCGCGGCTGACCGCATCTTTGCCGAACCCAACACCATCACGGGCTCCATCGGGGTATTTGGGCTGATGTTCAACACCGAGAAAATGTTTAAGGACAAGCTGGGAGTCACCTTCGACCGGGTCGCAACCAACCCTTACGCCGATCTGGGCAACCCCAACCGTCCCATGGCCGAGGATGAAGCCAACATCATTCAGAGTGGGGTGAATAAAATCTACAGCCAGTTCATCGAAGTGGTGCGTGCGGGTCGTTCAGCCCATTTTGCCGACAGCGCGGCAGTGGACATGATCGCCCAGGGCCGGGTTTGGTCCGGGAAACGTGCCCTGGAAATAGGTCTGGTGGACGAATTGGGTGGATTGGATGATGCCATCGCCTATGCAGCCACCACCGCAGGCCTGGGCGACGACTACCAGATTCGCACCTATCCCAAAGAAAAAGATCCCATTGAGGAGCTCATGAAAAACCTGGGTGGCGCCTCCGTAGAGCAGAGCGAATTGGTGCAAACCTACCGCGAAGAGCTCGAAATGTACAAAAAAGTCAAGTCACTGACCCGCCAGCAAGGCATTCTCATGCTGATGCCCATGGAGTTGGAGATTCGTTAGAAGCGAGCTTCGAGCTTCGAGTTACGAGTTGTGAGCTTTGGGGGCAGCACCCGAAACGCCTTGATTAGGGTCCGAATAGCAAGCAAAAACACCTCTGCAGGTCCAGGGAAGCAAGAAATAACGACTTATGCAGGTCCAGGACTATATGCAAAAACACCTCTGTAAGGCCAGGACATGTCCTGGCCTTACGAAGGAAAGCCGGACCAAAATCATGACCGAATTCTACCTAAGCCAACACCTCTAACCTCTAAAATCTAATCTCTAACCTCTAAAATCTAATCTCTAACCGTCTAAAATCTAATCTAACTGTCTGACATCTTACTATGCACGATAACGCCTACATCATCGAAAAACTGAAGCTTATCGGGCAATTGCTTGAGATTCAGGGAGAAAATCCGTTCAAAACCCGGGCTTACCCCAATGGAGCGCGTGCCCTGGCTGCTCAGGAAGAAACCGTAGGCAGATTGATCGAAACCAATCAACTGTCCAATATCAACGGAATTGGCAGCGCCCTCAGCGATAAAATCAAAGCCATTTACCTGACCGGCACCTGTCCGCTGCTGGAGCGGCTTGAAAGCGAAATTCCGCCCGGGGTGGTGGAAATGCTGAAAATCAAAGGGCTGGGCTCGGCCAAGATTACCCACATCTGGATGAAAATGGGGATCGAAACCCTGGGGGAATTATTATATGCCTGCGAAGAAAACCGCCTCATGGAGGAAAAGGGATTCGGGGCCAAGACCCAGGAAAATATCCGCAACAACATCCTCTTTGTGATGGACAACCGCGACCTGTTTTATTATGCGAAGTTGTTTCCCATTGGAGAATCGCTGGTGGCGGAATTGAAGAAAATCCTGCCTGCAGGGGCAGAAATCTCCTTTACGGGTGACCTGCGCCGCAAGATGCCCATTCTGAGTGGCATAGATCTGCTGGTATCTGCTGCAGGGCATGAGGCGGTGCGCAACTGGTTCAAACAGCCGGGTGAGTACTACATTGCCGAGGAGAAGGGCCAGGAGCTGCTGGCAAAAATTGATACCACCAATATTCCCATTCGGGTGGAGTTTGCGGATGGAAATTTCGCCCAACGCTTATGGGAAACTACGGGGAATCCCGAGCACCTGGCTGAAGTAAAGCCTGCCAGCGGCCAGGAATTTGCCTCTGAGGCGGAATTATACCAATCAGCCGGGCTACCCTACATCGAGCCTGAATTGCGGGAGGGAAGAAGCGAAATTTCCCTGGCTCAAAAAGGGAAATTGCCCCAACTGGTCGAACAGGCTGATCTGAAGGGCATTCTCCACAACCACAGCACCTGGTCTGACGGATTGCATACCCTGGAGGAAATGGCAGTGGCCTGCCGCGACCTGGGCATGGATTATTTTGGCATCTGCGACCACAGCGCCAGCGCCTTTTATGCCAACGGCCTCAGCGCCGGACGGGTGGAGCAACAGCACCTGGAAATTGATCAGATTAACCAGAAACTGGCCCCCTTTCGCATTCTGAAAGGTATTGAGTCGGATATCCGCACGGATGGAAGCCTGGATTATGAGCCTGAAGTGCTGGCTAAATTTGATTTCATTGTGGCCTCCGTGCACTCTCAACTCAATATGGATGAGGCCACTGCGACCCGCCGCCTGATCACTGCCATTGAAAACCCCTATACCAGCATTCTGGGGCACCCGACCGGACGCCTGAATCTGGTGCGCAAAGGCTATCCCATTGATCACGTGAAAGTGATTGACGCCTGCGCCGCCAACGGAGTAGCCATCGAGATCAATGCCCATCCTGCCCGCCTCGATCTCGACTGGACCTGGATTCCCTACGCCCTTGAAAAGGGCGTGATGATTTCCATCAATCCCGACGCCCACAAAAAAGGAGGCCTGACCGACATCAAATGGGGCCTGGCTGCCGCCCGCAAAGGTTACCTCACCGCGGCCATGACCCTCAATGCCCTCAGCCTGGAGGATATTCTGGCCTTTTTTGAAAAGAGAAGAAGCGGAATCTGACATGGGGAAACTGGCCGGCAAACTGATCAAAGCTCTCACCTTTTTTTGCAGTGGAATCTTTCTGATCAGTCTGTTTTCTCTGGCCATGATTGGGTGTGAGCCTGTATTGGAGCGGCAAAACATCCCCCTTATGGCTGGAATTCGCCTTTCAGAAAACACTTTTCCCCCGGAAATCCATCAAAATATGGTGGCCATGCGTCGCCACGGGTTGGATCATCTGCTGATCGAAATGCCCATTCTGGCCGATACGGGCGCCCTTCTGTTGCCCGTCATTCCCCAACATGCCCTGCAGGATTTGCCCATGGTGCTTGATTCCTTGAAAAAGCGCAATTATACCTGGTCTGTAGCTCTGACGCCCAATAACCGCAAGTCCATATTTCCCTTGCATGCCCCCCCCTCGCCTGAGACCTGGTTTGCCGGCCTGGAAACGATTACGGGCAGCCTGATCTGGAACTCCCGCCCCTGGCCGCCTGTGCGGATCATTCTGGGCACAGATTTGAATTCCATTGAAACCGAAAAAACACTGCTCGATGCGTACGTGAACCGGGTCCATGAGCAAACCCGCCTTCCTGTATATTATTCGGTCTCCGCCGACCGGGTAAAGGATGTGCCTTACTGGTCCAGATTTGATGGGATCGGGATCATTTACCCTCCTGCGCCGGAGAAAAATTATAAGAAGTATTGCCGGAAACTGAATCGGGAGGTTTCTCAATTAGCCCTTGAAACCCGCCTGCCCGTGCTCATTCTGGGCGCCAATCTGATCGGAGATGATAAAACCCTGATCCTGAAAAACCGTCAGCGCTTTTGGGACGAGGGGGTAAAATTGGACGGAATTTGCCTCAACACCCTCTATCCCCGCATTTCCCTGACCGATACCAGTTCATATTTCAAGCTTCGAAACGACGCAGAGATGGAAGGGTATCTGCAAAAATATCTGCACCGTTCATCTGAGTAATATAAATCCCGTTACAGACGTTCAATGATTTTCGCTGAAAAAATATGTGCTCCAGAGGCAAGCGTGGCAGGGAAATTGCTGGCTGAAAATCTGTTTGCCTGCGGGCTGAATATTATTTCTTAAATTGCATACCAAATTCAATAATAACTCAATGAAAAAATTATTCTTCACATTAACTGCATTCCTCCTGTTGTTTGCTGCCTCCACCCAGGCCCAAAACAAATTCGAGGGAAAAGTTGTATTTGAAACCAAATACATGGGCGAAGGGGTTGACCAGTTTGCAGCCTTTATGCCCTCAGGAATGACTTATTATTTCAAAGGATCTGACCTGCGTCTGGAAATGAACGGCGGTATGGCTGCAGCCATGATGGGTGCCATTCTGGTCAAAGGAGATGAAGGTGTCAGCTACATGCTCAAAGAGTCTGAAATGGTTGCCTACAAAATCAAAAAAGAAGATGGGGAGGACGATGAAGAAATGGAAGCAAAACCTACCATCACCAAGGAAGATGAAGTGATCACCATTCAGGGCCACAAATGCCAAAAGTACAAAGTGGTAATGGTGACAGAAGGCAACGAAGTGACTCAGTACCTGTGGGTGGCCGAAGACATCAAAGTCAAAAAGCCCAAAGGCGCCAAAGACACTGGCAATACCATCCTGATCGAAGGAATTGATGGTCTTCCCCTGAAGAAAATGACCACCATGGACATGATGGGTATGTCTTTTACTTCTGTTGAAACCTGTGTTAAACTCGATACGGGCAAGCAAGACAAAAGTCTGTTTGAAGTTCCCTCCAATTACAAAGTGGAAGATTTCGATCCTTCCATGTTCGGAGGAATGGGCAATTAATTGCCAGAGATAATTCACGAAATGGCTTTGTGGGTCTGAATCAAGGACCTGCAGAGCCATTCTTTTTAAACTAATGAAACAGCTTTACCTGATATTGACCTTATTGTTTCTGGCCTGCGGTTCTCTTTCCGCCCAGGAAGTGCTGGTGGGCGACGCCCCGGGTACCCAACCCTTTGAAGGCCATATTCGCTACTCGGTGTCAGCCACGGTAAAATCTGTTTCAGTAAATGAGGGCTACCTGCCCGATACCCTGATCCTTACCGTTTCGCATCCCTGGGTGCAGATTCAGTACAAAGGCGGCCTGGCCGACTCCATGATGTCGCGCATCCGCTGGAATGCGGAGCAGGGTGAAACCCAGGTCATTTATGCTCCGGGCAAACTTTACCACACCACCCCCGAAAGTTACAAACCTGATCCCGGCACAGTCAAAAAGCTGGGACAAAAAGAAAAAATAGCCGGCATTGAGTGTGAAAAATACCAGATCACTTATGCCGGAAATCCCGGGAAAGATGTGGTTTGGGTAAGCCCTACCCTTACCTTTCCCCGTTCTGAAGCCGATACCGCCCTGGTTTACCGGCCCGTTTTTATCCATCCCCAATTGCCCGGCCTCCCCCTCAAAGTGGTGCGTACCGAAGGAAATACCATCACCACTATCACGGCCCGCGAGATTGTGCCCGGCAAGCCTGACCCTGATTTTTTTGAAGTCCCTAAGAACTGGGGGTATCGCATTTTCAACCCCCGCAGCACCGATCGTTTTCCGCTCCTCAAAGACCGGGAAGCAAAGTAGGGATCTAATAATCTGCAAATCTCCTCGTCTGCCTTGCTCTGAAATCCCTTTTTGATATTTACCCGAACCCGAAGGGTTCGAAATTAGTCCCGTAGGGACGCCACCTTTGCAGCCCGGGGCGTGAGCCCCGGGTAAAACAGCGTGGTGGAGAGAGCCCCGGCGGGGCGGAACCTTCCCTGTCTTGGTGGCAGGCCTTGCGATAGTGCCGCCCCGCTGGGGCTCCCCAATCCACTCGCGGTCAACCTGGGGCTGACGCCCCAGGCTACTGATGTTTCGCCCCTACGGGGCTTCCCGCCTGTTTCGTGGAAAAGGGATGTGATCAATAGGCAATGAGCAGATAACAATTATCGAATCCAGGCGTTAAAATTGCTCCAGAAATACTCATTGCAGTAGTAAACTGCGCTTTCTTCACCTGGGTCCGCCTCGATCTCCTTTGTTTATAGAACTCCCTTTTTGATATTTACCCGAACCCGAAGGGTTCGAAAGTAGTCCTGTAGGGACGCCACCTTTGTAGCCCGGGGCGTGAGCCCCTGGGAAAAAGCAGAATGGTGGAGAGAGCCCCGTAGGGGCGGCACCTGCATCTTCCTTGATCCCCTTTATTTCTAAAGATCCCCATTAACAATCCCTCCATGTAACTGTAAAACGCAAACCGCAAACTGTAACCGTAAACTGTAAATTGTAAACTGTCCCACGGTTGTAGCTTGCAACAGATAATTGTAATTTGCGCCCATGATCGTGCATGAGTTCAAAATGCGGGTGCGCTATGCGGATACAGACCAGATGGGGTATGTGTATTACGGCCATTATGCCCGATTTTTTGAAGCTGGCCGGGCCGAACTGATCCGTTCCCTGGGCTTTACTTACCGTGAAATGGAGGAACGGGGCGTGATGATGCCTGTGGCCGGACTGGAAGTGCGTTACCTGCGTCCCGCCCGCTACGACGACCTGCTGACCATCCGCTCAGGTATCCGCGAACTCCCCGAAAAACGCCTCAAAGTGTACTCAGAAGTCTTCAACGAAGCAGGCAAACTGTGTACGGGCGGCAAGGTCACGCTGGCCTTCATGGACGGCAAAACCAATCAATCCATGGATTGCCCGGAATTTTTTCTCCAGGTATTACGCGCAAACTGGTCCGTTTGATGGAATCTGAAGGACGGAAAAGGCTGGGTGAGGAACCCGAAAAGGGGGAGGGGCTGGGCTTCAGGATCAAGTCAAAACTGAGGCGACCGGTAATCCGTCTCATGGTGGTGCTCAACCGGGTGAAACCGCCCGGATTTGGGGGAGTGGGGTTGTACGATGTGCTGGTGTTTTTCTTTCGCTCGCTGAGCGATCGCCGTTTCAATCTGGGCGCAGCCGCCATGGCCTTCCGCTTCTTTTTTGCCCTGTTTCCGGGCATGATATTTATCTTTTCCCTCCTCCCTTTATTTCAGGTGGAGGGTTTGCAGGAGAAAATCCTTCAGTTGCTGAGCCAGGTATTTCCGGGCGATTCCCTCAAAATGATCAGCGCCACCATAGGCGAGGTGTTTACCCATTCCCGCTTTGGTACCCTGTCTTTCAACCTGGTGCTGGCCCTTTACACCTCCCTCAGCGGCATCAAAGCTATGATGTTTGCCTTTTCCAAAACCGACCAGGAATTATTCAAACGACGCAACATATTCCAGCTCAACCTGATTGCCCTGCTCATCTTCGTCACCCTCAGTCTGGTACTGATTTTTGCGGTGCTGGTGTTGGTTTTTGGAGAATTGGGGGTTACCCATCTGGTGGAGAACGGCGCTTTCAGCAAAGGCTGGGCCGTGACCCTGGTGCGTACCCTGCAGATCGTGGTCATGTTTTTGTCCATCTTTGTGGTGGTCTCCTTCATCTACTACTTCGGCCCCGAAACCAACGTCAGGTGGGATTTCATCAATCCGGGCAGCCTGCTGGCCGGATCGCTGATCGTGCTGGCCCTCTTTGCCTTCAAATACTTCCTGGAGAATTTTTCCAATTACAACAAAATCTATGGCTCCCTCAGTGCCATCATGGTGCTCATGGTCTGGTTTTACTGGATGTCGATCGTGCTGCTGATCGGATTTGAGCTAAACGCAGCCATTGCCATGGCCCGCCACAAGGAAGGGGAGAAGGAGGCTATCAAAGAAGGAAAGTGGCTGTCCAGTGCGGGAGATTCAGAATTGCCCCGCGAAGATCCCGGTCTCCGGGCAGGTTCGTAAGGTTGGAAATTACCCCGCCTCCCTTTATATTGTAAAGGGAATCTCTAAAAACTTCGAATCTCTTCGTTGGACTTGGTTCAGAAATGCTCATTTACGGGGGTAAACTGCGCTTTCCTCACCTGCGTCCGCCTTGATCTTCATCGTTTTTAGAGGTCCCCTAAAATAATTTTTGGGGATATCCATCAGGAAGATCAGCCTGCAATCCAACGCTGATATTTGCAGTTTTGCATAGAAAAAAGAGACAATTCCGGCAGAATTTCAGGCAGGACTTCTAAGGCTATCCCCCTGATTTTGACAAAATTAAAGGTACTTGAATGGCGCCCTTCAAACGTATTGCTTTATTGCTGGGATTGCTTTTGGGCATGATTTCCCTCCAGGCTCAGCACCTCAATTTTCTGACCACCTCACCCAACCTCACCATCTGCGGCAAGGCCGACACCTTCTCCGTGGTGCTGAATAATTTTACCGCCGATACCCTGCAGAATCCCCTGATTGTGGTCCTTTTGCATGGCGGGGTGGAGTATCAGAATGCCTCCCTGAGCGGGACGGGTTTCCTGGAATTTGATGTGTCCAATCCCGATTCTGTGGCCTTTTTGTCTCCCACCATCCTGCCTTTTCAGAATGTCACTTTCAGCTTTACCGCCCGGGCCAACTGCAGCGCCGCCGACAGCGCCGCGGGGAATAATAAAATCTTTGTTTTTCATCCCCTGGGCGTGGATTCCACCCTTTCGCAGGCCTATAACCTCATCTCTCCCTCACTCAGTATCTCTTCCGTATCACCCGGCGCCCATTCAGGCCCTGTGGGCAGCAGCTTTTCCCGCTGTGTCACCCTCACCAACGGCGGTTTTGGCGGACTCAGCCATTTTCAACTGGCCATTCAGCGGGATGCAGGTTCACTCACCTATTCCAACTTCACTGTGGGAGGTACCCCCCTGGTTCCTGCCTTTTCGGGCGACAGCATCATCCTCACCCTGGGCCCCACCCATTGCCAGTTGGTGGGCGACCTCGATACCCTGCTCGAACAGGGCGAGGCTTTGGTGGTGTGCTACGATATTCTCATCTCGGACTGCATCAACGGGGCCAGCAACCTGCATGCCTCCTGGGGCTGCGGCGGCAATACCTGCCAGACCCAAAGCACCAGCGCCAATGTGGTGGTACCCGTTACCGTGCCCAACCTCACCGCAGTGGATATTTATGCCCAGTCCACCTGCTATGACAACATGACCCCCTCGGTGCTGAAAATCGTGGTCACCAACACAGGCAGCGGACCGGCCCGCAATGTGATCCTGGATGTGTGGCACGGTGGGCCTTCCAACCAGGACAACCTCATGTCGCGCTGGGATACCAGCACCATCCGTTGGGTGGATGCGGGCAATAATGTGCAGTTGATTTCACCCTTTTACACCGAAAACGGCTCCACCAGCGGCAACCTGGCCTGCCTTGGCCCCAATCCCATCCGCCGGTTCAAGGTCATGATTCCCCTCATGCAGGCGGGCGAAAAAGATACCCTGATCGTGGACCAGTTGTCGTGCTGCAAACTCTGGTGCAATTCCGACCCGGTCACCACCCACCGCAGCTATTACGAGGTCACCTATCAGGATCAATGCCTCAACAGCAATTACAGCATTGCCCCCAACATGATCACCACCTGGAATTTTGGCCGCATCCTCACCCTCACGCCCAACGGTCCTTCCGACATTTCTTCCGGCGACACCGCCCTCTTCAGCCTGGAGCATTCCTATTTCAGATTTTACAACCACCGCCCCGATGCCATCTGGTGGGCCGAGCTCATATTGCCTCCCACCCTGAATCACAGCGGGTCCACCGCCGATTTCTGGTATGAGGATGTGGATGGAGATATCTGGAACCCTGACAGTCTGGTGATCTCGGGAGATACCATCCGGGGCTACTGGGATCTGCCCAATCCGGGCTGGTTTTCCCTGGAAAAATCCAACCTCAAATTCCGGGTGACCCCCGATTGCAGCGGCGGACCCTGTTCCAGCGGACCCTACACCATTACCTACCGGGCTTTTGAGAATCCGGATCCCAGCTGCACCTGTGTGCATGTGCTGGGCTGTTTCAGCTTCAATTTCAATCTCCATTGTGGCATTTGTCCGGCCAATTGCCTGGATGGGGGCATGATCTTTGCCGGATTCGAGGCCTACCGCCTCAATTACGGCAAGCCCGACAATAATGACGACGGCCTCGCCGACGGCTCAGGCACGGTGGACATGAATCTGGTCAGGACCCAGTACCTCATGTTTACCGATACCCTTTTTACCCGCTTTCACGGCATCGTGGATACCACGGCTTCCAACCCCTTTTGGGTCAGCGGACGGGCCACCACCCGCATTCCCCGCGGGGTGAATATGACCCCCATTTCCCACACGGTGCGCATCGTGGATACCAGCGCCCATGCAGTGTATAATTGCAACCTGCCGGCTCCCACCATTACTCCTTCCGGCATCGCCCGCACCTATACCTATAATTTTGACGTGTCGGCCCTCAGCGCCTGTCTGCCGGGTGGTTTTGTGTATGAATCGGGGGATACAGTGGAAATAACCGCCCTCTACAAGGTGACCCAGAATACCAGCGGTCTGGTGGAGGCCCAGCCTTTGCTCAACGATTTTTACCTGATCGATACCTCCAATTCCAATCAGGCTTCCTGCGACGATTACGGGGGGAATTTTGTCATGGTGGGCTATTATTTCACCACTTCCGCCACGGATCAGGTTGCCACCTCGGGGTGCGGGAATAAGACGGTCACCGAAAATTATTACCTCTCCATTGGCAATTGCTGCTCGAATTATGCGGGGGGTAACCTCTTCAATAACGAATTTCGCCAATGGGCCCACCTCGGCACCTGCCGGGTGGTGCTGCCTCCCGGTTATACTTACCAGAGCGCCACCATCAACTTCCGCCGCACTGCGGGCACCCAGACCACAGCGGTGCAAAGCTCCGGCCTGACTCCGGTGGCCATTTACGGCGACACGGTGGAGTTCGACGTGGGTGCCCTCTTTCAGGTCAACGGCGGACCCTTCATCATGGGCGACGATGGCTGGTATGGCACTCTCAATGTAGCCATTCAACCCGGCTGCGCCGTAATCCCCGATGTGGACCAGGCCGTGCGCTACATCTGGGATTTTGAAACCATTCCGGCTCTGGCTGCGCCCGGCGCCTATACCACCCAGCGCATTGGCATCGACTACATCCGCTACGAAGCCCCCGAAATTGTGGTTAATCCCCTTTTGCAGACTGCAGCCGGGGTGGATTCTTCCGTGAGTTGGGAGTTTTCGCTGGAAAATAATTCCAATTCCTCCGGGGCTTCCAACGCCTGGTTTGCCCTTTACAGCCCTTCGGGCCAGATCATCCCCACCCAGGTCATCGACCTGGGCAACAACAATCCCCTGGCGCCGGTGGGCGGCCTCTACCAACTGGGCCTGGTCGGGCCCGGCGGCAGCCGCTCCTTCCGCATCACCGCCAATTACACCACCTGCGACATCGACACCCTTTATGTGCTGGCTGGCTGGGATTGTGCCAGCTATCCGCCCAACCTGCTCAGCCTCATTTGTCCGCCTGTGCGGGATACCTTTTACCTCGATCCCCAGCCCTCCCAGATCCAGGCCAGCCTCAACCTGCCGGCCGGGCCTTTCGACATGTGCGACAGCATCCTGGTGGAACTCCATGTGGTGAGCTCCCAGATCGCCTCCGTGCGCGACCTGCTGGTGGGCCTGCGGCTGCCTCTCTCGGGTGGACTCACTTATGTCGCCGGTTCCGCCACTCTTGAGTATCCGGATACCACCGGCTTTGCCTCCATTTCCGACCCCGCTTTGCTGGGCGGATTTTTGGTGTGGGACATCAATAATGAAGTGCCCCTGATTGCAGCCCGCGATCTGCCCGGTACGGCCCGCTCCGATTCCAACTCCTTCCGCATCCGCTTTTACCTGCAGACCAATTGCAATTTTATCTCGGGCGAAACCTTCATCATGCGGGTCAGGGGGCGCCGGATTTGTGGAGATCTGCTTGCGCCTGTGGTCCTCATTTCCCCTCAGGTCAATATCAACGGAGCCGCTCAGCCCTATACCACCAACCTGATTACCACCTCCAGTCCCGTTTCCACCTGCCCCCTGGTGCGGCAGTTCCGCATCAAAATGGTGAATGCCGGCCTGGGCGCCTCCTCCACCACTGACAGCGTCTTTGTAGATTTTCCCCTGGGCTACACCTGGAACGGCAATTTTGTCTCCCTCCACAATGCTCCCGGGGTCACCAACCCCTCTCAGCAAATATCCCTGGCGGGCACCCGGCTGGGTTGGGAGATTCCGGCCGGCACCGCGGTGGGCGACAGCATGGTCTTCAGTTTTCAGATGCTGATCAACGACCAGGCGGTGTGCGGCAACGACCTGATCAATGTGCAGACTGCGGTGAATGCCAACCTGTTTTGTTCCACCAGTTCTTCCTTCTGCTCGGGCGCCTCGGGCACGGGCTCGGCCCTGCTCAGTGTGCCGGTGGCCAAACCGTCTCTGAGTTTCACCAGCCTGGCTTCCATCCTGATCCCCACCACGGGCGGCTGGAATTACCAGTACAACGGCAGCCTCGACAATGCCGGCAACCCCATCTCAGGCTCGGATACCACCACCGTGCTTTTCTACTGCGACAGCGACGGCTCCAACGGATACAGCGCGGGGGACGTGCTGATCGGGGCTCATGATACCCTGGCCGCCATTCCCAACGGAGGCACCCTGCCTTTCAGCGGCGGATTTTTCATCCCCGGAGGTTCCTGCACCGATTCCTCCATGATCTACGGCCTGGTGGTGCCCGACGGGGCCAATGGCTATTGCCTGTGCGACACCGCTTTTGGCAACTCCAATGTGATTCTGCCTGTGACCTGGCTTTCGGTGCAAGGGCAGGTATTACCGGAAGGCAACCGCATCTCCTGGTCCGCCCTCGAATTGCCCGGCCACGCCTATTTTGAAGTGGAACGGGAAACGGAAGGCCTGTTTGCCGTGATTTCTCCCCGCTTTTCCGGAAAATCCACCTATCACTGGCTCGATGGCCAACCCGGTGCGACGGAAAAATATCGCATCCGCCAGACCGATCAGGACGGCAAATCTACCTGGTCCAAGGTGGTGGAACTCACCCGGGAGGCGGAAGCGGAGGTCCGCATCTGGCCCAACCCGGCGCGTGACCGGATTTTCCTTTCCGGGCCGCCTGCGGCCCGTTGGGTGGTGTACGACGGGGTGGGGCGCGAAGTGCTGGGCGGGCGCCTGGACGAGGCAGGCCGGGGAGAGCGGTCCCTCGGCCAACTGGCCGGTGGGGTTTATCAGGTGAAGCTCACCTGGGGTGGGGGAGAAACGGTGGAACGGCTGGTGGTGGAATAGGGTTATTGCCCATTATAAAAGGGAACCGGGGATTGGTAATTCCGGGTATAATTCGACCCCTTCACTTCGTGACTCCTGCGGAGCCGGGGTCGTGGATTTGGAATGGATGATCAGGCTACCATAATGTGACCCCCTCCGGGGTCGCCTGGCGGGCCGGGGCCCGCATGGGGAAAACTCACCCCTGCCCAAAGGGCATCCCCTCTCTCCCGGGTAGCGGCAAAGAGGGGAAATTGGAACTGATTACGATTGCTTGCAATCGTTTGGGACCAGCATGGTCGTTTTCCTACGCATTGTGGATTTCGCCCTGCCCGGAAGGGCAGACTTGTGACCGCAGCGCGGTCAAACTATTGTAGCCAGGAATTGGGTAGGAATTTACGACTGAAGAGCGGTCGCATTATTATACATCGTCATTTCCCTGCGGGTTGGGGATTTCGTGGAAGGTTGCACCCAGGATTACGAACCTGACCTTTCAGGTCAGGGAGGAGCCCCGGAGGGGTCGCCTGGCGGGCCGGGGCCCGCATGGGGAAAACTCACCCCTGCCCAAAGGGCATCCCCTCTCTCCCGGGGGCGGCAAAGAGGGGAAATTGGAACTGATTGCGATTGCTTGCAATCGTTTGGGAACAACAGGGTCGTTTTCCTACGCATTGTGGATTTGGCCCTGCCCGGAAGGGGAGACTTGTGACCGCAGTGCGGTCAAATCGCAGCCAGTCTTTTAAAAAAAGGAACTCCCCTTTTTTCTGGAAATAATTTGGGGGAAAATAACTTTTAATGCTTGTACATGCCAACCCCCAATTGAGCCCCCAAGGTGAAGTGTTTTGTGCTGATGAAATCCTGGCTCTCCAAGGGAGTTGGAAAGTATCTGAGGACAGGCTGGACATTCAAAAAGAATTTGTCTTTGAAAAATGCTTTTCCACTTATCCCTAAATCAAAGGACAGAAATGCTCTTCGAAAAGAATCTTTAAGTGAGTTTGTTCTGGTGTCGGAATTGGTGAAAAGGGTTACATCTGAATAATGAACCAGCAAAAAACCATCAGCCCCGGCAAGTAAAGAGATTTCATATTTTTCTTTTTCTACAATTGCCAAATCCAGCAACAGTTGACCCGCCAGATAATTGTTTCTGAATTCAGACCAGGAAGGGATAGAAGGATCTGGCGTACTGTTAAAGTTGTAATCAACATCGTAACTGGTAGGCAAGTAGTAAAGGGAGGCCTGAAGGCCCAACTTTTTTGGGCTCCTCAACCAGAATCCCACTCCGGGGTTCAGAGGGATTTTGTTTTGCACCCTCAATACATGCCCCAATGAGGGATGAACTTTATTGAAAAAAATTACGGGAGAGGAGATAAAGATTTGGCCTCCCTTCTTTTGGGCGTTGATTTGTTGATTCAATGCTGTGGCCATTACTGCCAAAAGAAGTACTTTTAATAAGGTTTTGTTTTTCATAGGGTTGTTGTATTCTATCGTATCAAAGTAATTGATCCAGAGCCCATATTTTGCTTTTGGTGGCTACAATTTGTCAACCATAATCTCCAAACATAGCTTCCTTCGGGGACTGGAGACTCAGTAGTAATGGAGGAAGAACCATTCCAAAGCTGATGCCACCAGGAATAAATAACCTCCTGATTTGCTATCCCATCCCAGGAAATGTGGCCTTGGGCAAAGCCGTTATTATTGGTCTCTACCATATGAAACACAAGGCCACCCCACCTGTCAAAGATACTAAGCTCATATTCAAAGGCATTATACGCATCCTGGGGATTATTTATTGGATTATTGGGGGTAACCTGTGCAATGACCTCCCAGGTGTCATTTGTATTATCCCCGTTGGGGGAAAAGGCAGTTGGGATAAATAGTTGAGGAAATTGACCCGAGTGAGGCATCCGTGGCACAGAAATGCTTTTCGTCGAAGAACCACAGGCATTTGAGATCGTCAAAGAAAAGGTAGCCGAAATTTGTGGAAAGACAGTAATTGAAGAACTGGTTTCTCCATTGCTCCATAAAAAGGAAAAGTAGGGATAATTTGAAGGTACTCCCTGAAAAATGGGTGAAAGGGTAAATCCGCCACATCCCTGGTTGGTTTGTATTTTGATTCCAGCCAGGTTCGGGGGAAAAAGGACTTTGATGGTAACACTATCCGAAGAGGTGCACTCCAGGGAATTGGTTACAGTCAGATGAAAACTTAAAACGTATTTGTGTACCGGAATGATTGAAAGTGAAGGTTGGGCAAGGGTGGGATCATCAAGCCCGGTGGTGGGTGACCACAAATAGGTATTTCCAGAAGTACCAGGGGTGCCTAATTTTGGTGGAGGACCTCCGGAAATGCACCAGTCAATATCTGGGCCTGCATTTGCAACCGGACAAGGTTTGATGTAAATCAATTTCACCTTCTCCACCCATCCATTACAAAAATTGCCAATTGCAATTTTTATCCGATAATGTTGATTGCACTTCCATGATCCGCCCTTTGAGGTATAAAAGGATTTTAAATCAAAAGTTTCGGGAGGGGGACCTGAGAAATTTGAGCTTATTTCCTGGCCTGTTCCATTCCATGAGGCATCCGATTCCTGGATGGACCAAAAATGAAATTGTGCATTTTGGGTGCCACTGGTATTTCCAACAATTTCATCGCTTAGACAATAATCGGATTGCAAGGAAAGATTTACATTCGTTTCACGCCCAATTCCACCAATTGCGGCAATCCCGTTCCCATTTGAAATATTGGCAAGAACTTTAAGAAAATCAGGAAAGGAAGTGAAGCGAACATGCCAGGGACCACTATCCAAATTTGTATTCGAAATCCCCATCAACTGCCCCTCGGTAGTCGGGGTAATATCAGAGTAAGTATGATGATTTACTCCAACAGTTCCTATTTTGGATAGGTAGTCATACGGTTTTTCAAAATCACACGCTGACGCAAACAGGCCACCTCCATTGCAAATAAAATTCCCTACATCGTTCTTTCTTTTGTTCAGTGCCTTTAATTCCCGCTGGGTCAATTTACCACTTCCATCAACAGAATTTGCTACGGCGATAACCGAATAATTGCCAAAGTTGACATTTTTTATCTGGGAAGTGCTGAGAAAGGATTGGTGTCTGAAATCAACTGGAATCCCTAAAGCGGTTGATATTTTTTGCCAGAAATCCCTGATTTCCCCATTTGCCTTATGTCCACCGATAACCAGTATCCTGTTTTTCCCATTGGAAACATTGTTTACTATTCCATTCAGGAGGATGTTTTTCCAGGTATCAATTGAACCATGTGTAATATTGCCAGGGCGGATACCGTATTCAGTATCAATGCCGACCAGCAAAATCGGGCCTAAGCTCATTATGGTTAAAATAATTTGGTTTGAAAAGCCAATCCTATGAATTCCCGTGGAAATCTCCTAATGCAACATGGTTTTTCTTTTACAATGATTTGAGGAGAATTGTTACTCTTCTTTAGGTTATTAAACGTAATGAACTCCAATGAGTGTTCAGCCAAATTGATCTTCACCAATAATGTGATCCAATCGGGGTCGCCTGGCGGGCCGGGGCCCGCATGGGGAAAACTCACCCCTGCCCAAAGGGCATCCCCTCTCTCCCGGTAGTGGCAAAGAGGGGAAATTGGAACTGATTGCGATTGCTTGCAATCGTTTGGGAACAACAGGGTCGTTTTCCTACGCGTTGTGGATTTCGCCCTGCCCGGAAGGGGAGCCAGGTGACCGCAGCGCGGTCAAATTATTGTAGCCAGGAATTGGATAGGGATTATCGACCGCAGAGCGGTCGCATTATTATACACCGTCATTTCCCTGCGGCTTGGGGATTTCGTGGAAGATTGCACGCAGGATTACATACCTGACCTTTCAGGCCAGGGAGGAGCCCCGGAGGGGTCGCCTGGCGTGCCGGGGCCCGCATGGGGTAAACTCACCCCTGCCCAAAGGGCATCCCCTCTCTCCCGGTAGCGGCAAAGAGGGGAAATTGGAACTGATTACGATTGCTTGCAATCGTTTGGGACCAGCATGGTCGTTTTCCTACGCATTGTGGATTTCGCCCTGCCCGGAAGGGCAGACTTGTGACCGCAGCGCGGTCAAATTATTGTAGCCAGGAATTGGATAGGAATTTACGACCGCAGGGCGGTCGCATTATTATACACCGTCATTTCCCCGCGGGTTGGGAATTTCGTGGAAGGTTGCACCCAGGATTACGAACCTGACCTTTCAGGTCAGGGAGGAGCCCCGCTGGGGCGTTTCCCGGGTAGCCAATGCCAACGGCATTGGAGTTGAGCCCCAGGGGGGCGGCTCCTCTGCGAAATGTTTAGGATTCGCCCCTCCGGGGCTTTCTCCCCAAAATTGCTTGTTCTACCAAGGATTCGCCCCGCTGGGGCTTTTTTCCCAAAAATCGATTATTCTACCAGGGAGGGGCCCCTCCGGGGCTTTTTCACCCTGCGGCCCTCTCCCGGGGGCTTACGCCCCGTGCTACAAAGGTGGCGTCCCTACGGGACTATTTTCGAACCCTTCGGGTTCGGATAAAAATCAACAGGGAACTCAACAAAGAGGATCGAGGCGGATCCAGGTGACAAAAGCCCGGTTTACTGCCTGGATTCGATAATTATTCATTGTTCATTGTTCCCTGCTAATTGTTACTGGTGAGCTCCCCTAAAAATTGACCGGAAGGGGGCGAGGGAGCAGAAAAGGAACCAGGGTGCCATTGGGCTCGCCGGGGCAGCCGCTCAATTGTAACCCAAAGCGGCAGCAAAGCATGCCGGTCTGAGTCAGGGTGGGGTTTTGCAGAAAATCGCTGAGGCGGAAAATAATCCGGTCCGGATCGGCCAGGGTGGCGGGTTGACCGAGTACGGAGGGCAATTGGGTGCCAGCATACAGCGCCATCAGCAAGGGTTTGGCCCTGGATTGGCAGGGAGATTCCAGGGTAATGAGGTCACCGGCCTGCACATGGATGCCATTTTCATCCACCCGGGCCCGGCCTCTGCTTTGGATGCTTATTTTGAATTCGGCCTCTGCCGCTTTCCAGGTCAGTACCTGCACCTTGCCCTGCCGGATTGGGGTGGGGGAGCAGGCCGCCAAAACCAGCAAACAAGCAAGCAGAAAGCGGGGAAGGAATTCCAACCGTGCCATGGCTTCAGCCAAAATCGTGTTTTTCCACTGAAAAATACAGGTTAGGACAGCATTTAACTGATGTACATTAAGATCAATTTGCAGGCTTTTGCCTGAAGATACAAAATATTCCCGTTTCATGCGTGGAGAGTTCTGATCCCTGACCAGGGTTTTCCCGGATTTCCTCCAACCCTCAGGTCACCCTCGCCTCTGGTTTCGGGTATGGCTATCCCCGGCCAAAAAGGTTATTCAGTTTGATGAAACATGTATCCTGGTTTATGTGTATTTTGAGCAGTACATTCAGGAACCGGCCAGCCACCGGGCCAATCTGCGTTTTGTCGAACTTCTTCACCCCTGTATGTGCCCGGAGGAACAAGAACAATACCCCAACGGGGATTTTTGTTAAGGTGGAAGTGCAGTAAACTTTGTTTGGGGTCTGGACGGAAAGCGAGTTCATTGAAAAGGAAACCGGGGCGATTGGAGCAACCTCAGGTTTGGGACCTTGTAACCCCATTTGTGACACTTTGTAAAAGGGGGTGCAGCAGAATTCTGTGTATTTTCACGAAAAAATAATATTTTGCATGTCGGTTTGCAATGCTGATCTATTCGAAATTGCCCCTCATACAGGTCATGTCGCAAAGTTGCGTGCGGGAACCAAAAAGGTACCCTCAGGGTACCTCTGAGCTACCCTTAAGGTAGTACGGAGCTACCCTTAGGGTAGTCCGGGGGTAGGTTCAGGGTAGTACGGAGGTAGGTTCAGGGTAGTACGGAGGTAAGTTCAGGGTAGTACGGAGGTAAGTTCAGGGTAGTACGGAGCTACCCTCAGGGCAGTACGGAGCTACCCTCAGGGTAGTACGGAGCTACCCTCAGGGCAGTAAAGAGCTACTCTCAGGGCAGTACGGAGCTACCCTCAGGGTAGTAAAGAGCTACCCTCAGGGCAGTACGGAGCTACCCTCAGGGTAGTAAAGAGCTACCCTCAGGGTAGTAAAGAGCTACCCTCAGGGTAGTACGGAGCTACCCTCAGGGTAGTAAAGAGCTACCTCCAGGGCAGTACGTAGCTACCCTCAGGGCAGTAAAGAGCTACCCTCAGGGCAGTACGTAGCTACCCTCAGGGCAGTAAAGAGCTACCCTCAGGGTATCTCAGAACTACCTCAGGGGTAGCTCAGAGCTACCTCCAACTTAGCTCAGAGCTACCTCCAACTTAGTACAGGGGTACCCTCAACCTAGTTCAGGGGTACCCCCAACCTTTGTTTGGACTTTCTGAGCCAACCAGGGCCGTTTTTGGCGGGGAGTCTGGAGATAAGTTTCGATTTTTTGGAGGGTAGGTGACATAAACCAGGGAGCTCAACCGAACGAGGATGATAGTAAGCCTTACAGAATTTCAGGCATCTTAGCCGACAGGATTAAACAGCCTTCCAAAACCTAAAGAGCAATAGCAGGACTACCAAAATGGTCCCGGAGAGGGTGTAAGGATTTCCCTCAACCATACCAGGGCAATCCTGCAGATATAGGACACTCCATCCATCAATCTACCCCTTGACAGATATGAGTTTGTATTGCACGATGACTTTGTGGAAGTCTGGCTCATACCATTCCGAGCTGAGACCGGGCAGATTGAGGATACCTGCTTTGTCGTGGGTGCGCAGTCCTTCGGGTATTCACGGGCCTTTTACCGCAATGTGGGTGAGGCACGTGAGAATGATGTACCCGGCACGGACACCATCTTCGATGACCTGAGCAAGCTTTTTCCGGGCCCCGGCAAAAAGAAAGACGAGGACACCGAAGAGGACCTGACCGACGGTGGTGACAATAACGGCACCCCTGCGGTTTGAGTTCGCCGGCTGATGGTGAGTTTTGGCGTGAGGCCTCCCGGAAACGGGGGGGCCTTTTGCATTAAGCGATTTTATCATCAATCTCAATGAGTGTCCTCCAAACCGTTTCCAATGTCATCTGTAAAGTCTTTTCCGACAGTTTAATTGCCAGATCTGTTGGTTGATGATAATGGTCAAAAATCGGCGCGGTCATTATTATTTCATTTAACGTTTTCTGATCCACCTCAAATTCTACGGCCTTGTAATAATGTTCCGCAACTTCCATATCCTTGTCTGTCACACAAGTTACTGTGAAGCTGTCCAATACTCCTCGTTTTCTGAAGCTTTCGTGATCAGCCCGATTCATTACAATTTGATCGACCCGATTGGTATTGATTCCTGATTCTGAAGCCATTTTCTCGAACGCTTCCAGAATGCGTCCATTGGATTCTTTTTTCAAAGGCCATAACGCAAACCGATTTCCATATCCCACCATTTCCATATTCAGGAATCCAATTATCCCTTTTACTCCGAATTCGGAAAGATATTCTCTGGAACCAATCAGCCCCTTTTCCTCTTCGTCAAAAATGAAAATTTCAACCCCAAGTTTATTCAGGGGAAATTGTTTGAGGCGTTTGGCGATTTCAACACAGACAACAACTGCTGAGCCATTGTCATTCGCGCCTGGGGTGGTGAAAAATGTATCATAATGCGATCCCAACCCTATTTTGATATCTTTCGTTGATGGGATCTGAATATTCTTTCCTGTTTGATTTTCTTTTACTTCAAACTTAATTCCTTCCTGTTGAAGCCACTCCAGGATTGTTCGAAACCTATCCTGGTCCAATTTTCCCTCAAGTTCTTTGATTCGGTCAATTAGCATTATTTTTTATCGCATAACGATACGTGTAGCCGGGGTGCGAGCGCAGCGAGCATCTAGGCTACCCCCTGTGTTGTGGGAACTTTCTATTTTACATACTGTAGTTGAGTCCTCAAATGGAGAAGAACACCCTGAAACCATTTCAAAATTTTTTCCTCATCATTTATCGGATGGACATGTCCTTTTGAATCTTGCCAATTACCTACCATGGCAAAATGCATATTCTTAACATTTATTATTTCCGTTTTTGCTGCCTCAAAAGTTTCAAATGATTGCCCATCATCCAAATCTTCTGAGAACTCTCGGAAAGTTTCTTCTATGGCAAAATCTGTGGTTATATGCCAATGTGGTTGTGGGTGTTCTTCCTCAGGATTATTAAAATCATCCCATTCAGCTCTAAGTAATTGGCCTTTTACTTCATCAGTTGCCTTTCCCTGAAAAATGGAAATCGAAATATGAGTATTTGGTGGGAATGATTTTATTTCAATAAAAATCCAGAAATCATCAAACCAATGCAAGACATTCACACTAGCTGCGTCATTATTATGTCTATTAACAGCAATAGACATAGGGGAACCAGATATTCTAAAGGTTCTTGCCTTGGAAAGCTGCAAGTAAAAATCAGAAGAACCAAAAATGTTCTTGCAATTTTTATTTATTGATTTAATCAATTCTTCAAAATCAATCATAATCCCAATTATAATTCAGGATAGTAGTATTTTGTTAAGATTTCATCAATTACTGGTTTAACGAACGAATTACCTTTTTCTAGGTCTTTCCCTAGGTCAACAAGTTTTTTGTATGAGGGTGATTCTCTGAATTCTGGAGAATGGACATTGGGAATGGGAATATTCTGTGTGTTTTCCTTTCCTAAATACCAGCCTGATAGAATTGCCTTTGAGAAAATAGACAACAGAGTATCAAACAATCTGCTTGAGAACACCGAAAGATAGAAATAGTAATCTTCAAGATTGAAGCCCCTTTTAGGAATCCAAGCGTTCCCTCTTTCAACAACAAAGTCTCCATCTTTGTCAAAGGCAAAGGAATCAGATTTCCCAAATTCAGTTGAAACTAACTTAACCTCCCTTTGAAACTGCCAATTTCTAGGTCGGGTATGCCCCCACCATTCATTAATTCCTTTCCTCGCTTTCAGCTGTTCTTCCAGAGGTTTTATTCTATCTCTAAAAAAAGCTACTTGATCAATCTCTTCTTCATTGGTGAAAATCGCCCCACCTCTTTTGTATGGGTACCAAATGTAGTTTTTCCTAAAAAGTTTCCCACTTTTTATGGCGTCATTGTCAACCACAGGGCGAAACAAGTATTTTTCTTCTTGAGGGATTTCGTCGAACTCGGAAAGTGAGATTTTAAAGACTCCTCTTTTTCCTTGCCTGATCCCCTGTTTCACCGAAAAGATTTCGGAAATTCTAGACAGTTTTCCATCTACTTCAAATCGCCTTATATCCTTAAGAAAGCTATTCTCACGTAGGGAAATGATTTTCCAGCTTTCTGCAACTACAGGATGAAAAGTTGGAGTATATATACTATGTTTTTTTTCATCAATCGTTTGCAGGTTTGCAGCCTCCATTTTTCGTAAATCTCTCAACGCTTCTTGGACAACTCCCTTTTCATTCTTTGTCCAAAGTAGTTGTGGGGGGAAGTTGCTCGGTGGCTTTTTTCCAATAAAAAAACTAACGTCTGTAAGCGCATCTTCAAAGACGAAATTTCCTAGTTTTCCAGCTAGTTTAATTGAAATTATTTCCTGGACAGAATCTCTAAGAGGCTTATACGAATCGTAGGTAAAAATTGATGAAGGGAGAACGCAACCAATAACCCCGTTTGTTCCCAATGCAAGGATTGATTTGAAGAAAAATGCACTTGCTTGGTTTGGCTTTCCCCGCTTAAAAGCCTCTCCTAATCCAGATCTAACAGCTTCTTTGGCGTTTTTATCCTTCAATAACTCCCAAGAGACGAATGGGGGATTCATTAGAATCAAATCATAATTATCATCCCACTCTTTCGTTAAAGAATCTTCAACAACCTCAATGGTAAAATCCATTTGGCCGTTTCCCCATTGAGTCCTTTTTTCATATTGCAAAAGGAACTTGGAAGAGTTAATCGCACTTTCAGACGTATCCCAGCCAATGATTGAAATCCGTCCCTGATATTGCTTCTCTTTTAATTGTTTTAATGCTTCGATTAAAAACTCAGATGAACCACAGGCTGGATCAAAAACTTTTAATTCTGGTTTATCAAGGTTAAGATTTTTAATACTGTTTTCGACGATACTTCTGGCAAGAAACTGAGGAGTATAATGGATGCTTGTGTATTGCCCTTTTTTAGTAGCGATTTCACTTGAGACATTGCCGAATAGATCTCTTTGGGGATTAAAGTAAAGGACTTCTTTATGAGCTTCCTGAAAAAGGACTCCAGAAGTATGCCTCAAAATCAAATCCAATTTTGGCTGGATCGACATAACACTTTGCTTGAGTTTCTCTGCAAAAAAATCAAACTGGTGAGGTACTTGGCAATCAGAAATATTCCATTTTTCCATATCAACCTCTAAGGAATCTTCCTCAAGACTAATTAAAAGCCGAAACAGCAAACTTAAGGCTTCGGATGGCTCCCTTCTTTCCAAAGTAATATTCCTAATCTGTCGAAACAGGTCAATAATAAATGGAATCACATCCTTTTCAGTTCGATAACTTTTGGAAAGCAAGTAGCGGTAGAACTTCCCAAAATTACTCTCAATACTTTCCTTATTTACTATTTCGGGATTTGTTGAAAGCCAGTTAAATATTTTTACTTTTTCTTCGCCGACATAGACGTAGTTTTTTGTGTTGGTTGACCAGGCATCTGAAAAATACTCAATTGAGTTACTTTCCTCATTGGAGGTTTGGAGACAAAAATCGCCGTATCCTCCATTTAACATCAAATATTTCGCTTCCTGATTTAAAGGGTTCAAATGTATTGGCAAAAGGCCAAAACTAGCTTTCCAACTATTTTTGTCTGACAAATTTCTCATCACTCAAAGTTAATTCTTTTTGTCTTTTGAGCACTCTCAACTATCCAGATTAATTTGTTCATTTCCCATTTCCGACAACGTACCAATAACAGCATTACACATTATAGAACCTAAAGTGCATTGCCGCTATTTCCCTTATTCCTGAATCCTACCCCCAATTTACAAAATCCCCCCAGCTTTTTATTACCTCTCAAAAACACCCCTTCCGAAGTCCCCCCAAAAAATCCCTTCCCCCCATTTCCCACCGTTTTGCTATCTTAACCCTTCAACCTGCAACGCAAATACCCCTGGCTGACCGCTCCTCCATATTCCACTTTCGGCACTTCGCCATCCGGCAGGAAAAAAGTCCGGCCCGGGTGGGTACGGACGGGGTCTTGCTGGGGGCCTGGGTGAGGGTGGGGCAGAGCAGGTCGGTGCTGGATCTGGGTACGGGCACGGGGGTGATCGCGCTCATGATGGCTCAGCGGAGTCTGCAGGCCCGGGTGTGGGCCCTGGAAATCCAGGCCGATGCGGTGGCCGAAGCCCGCGAAAATGCCGCGGCCTCGCCCTGGCAGGACCGCATCGAAATCGTCGCGGGCGACCTGCGTCACCCGAAGGAGGACTGGAAGGGGAAATTTGACCTGCTGGTCTCCAATCCCCCTTTTTTCTTTGGTCATTTGCCTTCGCAAAATCCGGCCCGTGACCTGTGGCGCACCGGGAGCGACCAGAAGCAGGCCGACTGGGTGGCCGCCATGGACTATTTTGCCGCTCCCGGCGGGCTGATCGGGCTGGTGCTGCCCTGCGACCAACTGGAAAAATGGGAAAAACTGTTTAGGGCCCGCGGCTGGTATCCGGGTCGGATCTGCCGGGTGAGGGGCCGGGCCGAAAATGCCACCCTGCGGGTGCTGGTTGAGTTTTTGCGGGAGGTGGAAGCGGTCGGGGAATCGGAATTGGTGATCCAGGTGGGCGGCCCCAATGAGTACACCCCGGAGTACATTCGGCTGACAAGGGATTTTTATCCGTGGATGGAATGATTATCTTCGGGGATGGCAATGAATTTGCAAACTGAAGTGCGCAAGGGCCTGAAATACCTGACCCGGCAAGACCCGGTCATGGCCCGTCTCATTCCCCTGGCCGGGGAGATTGTGATCCGGCCCGCCGAAGACCTGTTTGATTGTCTGGTGGTCAACATCATCAGCCAGTTGATCTCCACCAAGGCCTCGGATACGGTGGAGGCCCGCCTGCGGCATTATACCGA
The DNA here is from genome assembly GCA_020635905.1 of Bacteroidia bacterium. Taxonomy (GTDB): domain Bacteria; phylum Bacteroidota; class Bacteroidia; order J057; family JADKCL01; genus JACJYV01. Next base: position 496,969 of record JACJYV010000001.1, on the reverse strand, counting down.
AAACCAGGTTCGGCCCGAAGTGCTGCTGCGCCTGACCCAGGAGGAATTTCGCTCCTTCGGGATTGGCAAGCAAAAATACCACTACCTGATCGCGCTGGCGGAAGAGTTTCAGCAAAATCCCCACAAATTTCACGGCCTGCGGATTGCGGAGGATGAGGAGGTGATCCGCACCCTCACCAGCCTGAAAGGCATCGGGAAATGGACGGCCCAGATGTTGCTGATCTCGGGTTTGGGGCGCCTGGATGTGTTTGCCCCCGACGACCTGGGCCTGCGCAACGCCATGATCCTGCACTATGATATGCCTGCGGATGCCAAACGGGCCGAATTTTCCCGCCGGGCCGAAGCCTGGGCTCCCTACCGCAGTCTGGCCAGCATTGCCCTGTGGCGGAGTTTGCATGTCTGAGCGGAGGGGCTGATTTTTCTTTTGCAAAAGGGATAAACGTTGTATTTTCACTCCATGAAAAAATACGGATATCTCTTCCTGCTGGTACCTGCCCTTTTGTTTGTGTCCTGCAAGAAAAAACAGGACAGGATTGATGCTGATCTGATCCAGGATTACATCAGCGAAAACAGTCTGGATGCAGTGGCCGGGGAGGAAGGGTTGTATTATGTGGTGGATTCTCTGGGTACGGGAGCCAATCCCAGCCTGAGCAGCGAGATTACGGTGGATTATGAGGGATTTTTGCTCAACGGCACCAAGTTTGATTCTTCCATCGACAACGGTCAACCCCTGACATTTCCCCTTTCCGGCCTGATCCGCGGCTGGCAACTGGGCATGCCCCATTACAAAGCCGGCGGCGGCGGGATTTTAATTCTGCCTTCCTCTCTGGGCTATGGTTCCAATCATGTGGGCACCATTCCGGCCAATTCGGTGCTGGTGTTTAATATTCATTTGATTGCGGTGAACTGAGGGGGCTTATGGGGGTTAAGGTAACGCAATCCCGATAGCTATCGGGAGCGCAAAGGGGTTGTTTTCTGCGTTTCGTGGGTTGGAGGGAGCAATCCCGATAGCAATCGGGAGCGCAAAGCTTTCGCATAGGCGTCAATTTAAGGGCGACATGGTAATCCGAATATGCTAAGGAATAACGGTTCGCTGGGTGCAACCAGTTTTGGGCCAAAGGCTAAAATATGGTGACCCCGCTGGGACTCCATCCCACCAAACTCTTGAGCAACTACCCTGTTCATAAGCTGTATGGCCCATTTTTTGGATTTAGAAACCTGAAATTAATCATGTTGTGCAGGCCGTTTTGGTCATCGTTCTCAACTAATGGTTAGAAGTTGGTTAGACTTACAAAAACAAATTCAAATTATGGGACACAGTATTTTACCTACCGTTCATGCGCATCTGGACAGCCACAAACGCCCTTCAGATGGCTTTTCTAAATTCTGGATCAGGGTTGACATTGGGGGCGTAAAAAGGCTTTATCCTACTTCCACCAAGGGGGACCGGGAGTTATACATGGATCGTGCTTTTTGGGTGAATGAAAAAGATCCAGAAACGGGGCGAAAATTGAAAAATAAGCGCATCAGTCACAGCAAGGGGAACCGCGATTCTAAACGAATCGAACGCATCCTGAACTCGAAGATCAAGGAAATGGATGATTTGATTGAGAAACTTGCCAAAACTGAAATGGCCATTACCCATGACCTTTTACAACGACTTTGGGGAAGAAAGGATGCACAAACCTTTTCAGCCTATGCAAAGGCATGGTACGAGGATTTTGCAGATTCGCGGGGCCACAAGCCAAAATCAAGAAAATCATTTGAGACATTATTGAAAGCAATTACCCAATTTGAGGAATTTGCAGGCCCTGTAAGGTTACCCCAGATTTCTGTGGATTGGCTCAGACAGTTTCAAAACTGGCTTTTCCGGGAAGAGGGGAAAGACGAAAATGGGAAGGTGACCGGAAAAGGATATTCTGATTCTACCGCTGGCAGAGCCATGCGCAGAGTTGGCACCATTCTGCGCTATGCCCATCTGGAAGGAGAAATTTCGCGCAATGTGTTTGACGAATTTTCAATGCGGGGGTTTTATTCCCGCGAAGAGGCCTGCATTGGTTCTTTCCTCGAAAAGGATGAATTACAACGCTTGCAGGAAGCCTACGCCAACCGTGAACTGGAAGTTCTGGTGCCCCAAACCAAAGGCAGGGTTGGCAATTTTGGCACTGTGTTACATGAGAGATTGGCAATTATCCTCTTTGGAGTTTATTCAGGATTGCGTTTCTCCGACCTTCAAAAGGTTGCCAACCGCCACCCGGACGTAAGTTTTGGTAAAACGCATTTGAGTGTAACAACTGAGAAAACTGGTGCGCCTGTTCGACTGTATATCACTGAACGGCTGCGGGAGGTTGCAAATCTTGGTCAGGAAGGAAGCGTTTTTAAGGTCAAAATGGGCAACAACGCAAACATGAATAATAACCTTCGGAAAATCTGTTCACTTTTGGGCATTACAAAGCACGTAACCATTCACAGCTTGCGAAGGACTTTTGCGACCTACCTGCTCAATGAGGGGGTACGCATGAAGATCGTTTCCACTTTGGCCGGGCATTCATCAGTTCTAACCACAGAACGCCACTATGCAAAGGTTGCAGACAATTCTTTGGACGAAGCCATGAAGATGTTTGATGTTGAGCAACCCTTAATTCAGCCCAGTGAAGTCAATCCATTTTTGCAGGATGTAGCCGAATTGATCCAGGCCAATCCGGGTCTGAAAATCCCAGAACGGCTCAGGTTGCAAATGGAAAGACTGAAGTCTGATTCCTTTCCAGAGAAACGGGTTTTGGAAGTTCCAACCAAGCGAAAAGGTCATTTCAAAGTGGCCTGAATTCAGGAATTTGATGAGGAAACGGGAGCCTTTGGGTTCCCGCTTTTACAATATTGCACACGTTCGTGTTAGTTATTATCCAAACTGCAATTTGGGTTATGCATTTTATATTTTTCTTAATACGTTTGAAAAAATGACCCAATTCGCGGCTTTCGAGCAGTTTTATTAACCTAACCTTTATCCCATGAATAACAACCTGAATCCTGACCTCTATTTTCGCACCTTGAGTGACCGATACATCTCCTTTTTAAAGTACAAACTCGAACATCGTTTGGAGGAAGCTGGCGACCAGGATTACGTGCTTAAGGTAGAATTTTTAAACCTCGGCCTTCGTTCCCACCAATTATGGGATTTACAGTACTCCTGGCTATTCAGCAAAATTCTAAACACCTTCCGTGAAAATGAAAAACTTTGGAAAAATGACCCAATAGAACGAACCTGGAGGTCAATTCCCATATTGCAAAATGCGGCGAAAGCTCATGCGGCACAATTCATATTTTCTGCTCTTGGAAACAAGCAATTCATAGAAACCCATCCCGAGTTTCACCGTTCAGATCAAATTGAATTTCTGAAGGATTATCCTGTAAATAGCCATCCTGATTTCCGTCAGGCCAATGGTTTAGCGGATCGATTTTTAAAGGAATTGAATCTGGCGGGAAGATTGAAAGATAAATTGGAAATACACATTCTGGCAACCGCAAAGGGTTGGGAAATCTCTGAAAAAACGACCTCTGGGAAACCCCAAACTTTGACTTCCCTTAATGGACATGCATTTGCCCATCCCATGGATTTATTCTGGGAGGAATGCCCAAGGAAAATCATTAAGCTACTGATTCGCTTCCTGACCCTCGAAATGATCGTTGAGTTTTTTACAGAAAAGACGGGGAAAGATCATCAGGAGATTATGGAGGAATTTCAAGGTGACACAACTGGGTTGGAAGATTTGGAAAATGAATACCAGCCTGGGAATGAAGATTTGGAAATCCAAACTACTGGTGGCTCTGACCATTCCTATTTGACCACTATCCCCAGGCAAAAGTTAACCCGTTTTAAAGAGGATGGAATGACTCATCTTTCCCTTGAACAAACTGTGCTTCTGGCAAATCTGGCCCGTAAATTTGGGGTGTCGCTCAAGGACGAAAATCTTTCCAATACCTTGGCTGCTTATTCCTGGCACCTGCTGACGGGTTACAGCAAAGACCATCTCAGGAAGGGGTTTAGCAATCCGGTGGAGACACCTGCAAATCTGGAAGCTGTTCGGGTAGCTTTGAGACGGATGCTGAGGGATTTGGAGGGATAGGATTGCATTGTTTTTTGGCTTTTTTGCCATTTAACAAAATTTGTCCCCCAGCTGTCCCCCAAAAATAAGCAGCCTAATCCTTCACTAATTCCCGATTAGGGGGACAGTTTTCATTCTCTGGGGGCCAGGGAGGGCAATTTTTGCACTAATTTTTCCTATGTTTTGCCCGCAACCAAGCCTTTTTCTATATGCCTATGGAATCTGTTATTATCCAAAAATCCCGCCCGCCACCCCAACGGGCAGGCTTTAGCTTGCGCATCCCATGCAACACCCTTTGTTTTTCAAAAATCTTGTAACTAACCCAATTTACCTATGTCAACGATTCTTGATTTACAACAAATAGCCACCCGGAAAGACCTCATGGAACTGAAAACCGATCTGTTAAACCTGCACCGGATGCTTTCAGAAATAGCAGAAAAGTTGAAGACCAATCTTATGAAAGAGGGAGAGAAGCCCATGTTTTACTCCCCCCGCCAATTTGCAAATTTGATTGGGGTGAGTCGGCCAACTGTTTCAAGGTGGTGCCAGGAAGGCATTATCCGGGCTACCCAACAGCAAGGCCACGGAACTTGCTGGATTATCCCAGTGGAAGAATTGGAACGACTGCGGTCCGAATCAGATGATTATGGTTATCTGCGGGATTAAATTCCCTGTAAAAAACCTCTTTTGCCTTTTTCAAACCTTAACCATTCAGAATCCTATGTACAAAAACTGTAAAAATTGTAACTCAGAGTTCTTCGCTTCCAGATCAAATACATCCTTTTGTTCACCCGCCTGCAAACAGAAGGCATACAGGCTGAGGGGAAAGGAGCCAGACGATTTCGAATCATCCAATTCGCAAATCAATCATTCGAACAGCCTATCAACTTTTCATTCACCTGAAAATGAATCCTCCATTATTTACGATGAATTTGGAACCATCACCAGAGAGGGAAGGAGAAAATTAGGCCCAATGGAACTCCGCTCTTTGGATAAGAAACCACCTATGTTTAGTGATAAGGATTGGATTGAAGACGATATATATTTTTGCGGGTTGAAAATAAACAAACAAACCGGACTCCCCGATTTGGGGAAATATACCATTGGCTTTATTAACCAAGCCAAAAATGATTTCATGAGCAGTCCTTTGGAGTGCCTGATGAGGGACAAACAAATGGTCTCCTGGCTTGATTGCGAACAATTCGAGGAGATTTTGGGGGAAATTTTCACCTTTGATTCTGTGGGAAGTATTTCTGTGGTTGAGATCAAAAGCCTCATTCAGCAGTTGAATATTTTCATGCAGGAAAAAAGCCAAACCCCATTAGCAGAAAAACTTCACCGACTGAAAGATGCAAAATTGGTTAAGACCAGATTGATCAATATGTGTAACCGTTCAGCCACGAATCGCAATGCAATGGGTGAAGTGGAAATTACCTCAAATGATATGGATTTTTTCGTGGGAATCTATTCTAAATCTTTAGGGAAGGAAGAAGACAGAAGCACCCAATTTATTGGGTTTTATTGAGTAAAAAACCATTTTTCTCATTTACCACCACTTTATGAGTGGGAGGTTTGGGAAGAATAATAGACTTTTTAGGCAAGGCCAAAAACCCGTAACGAAAGGAAAACCTCCAATCGTTACGGGTTTACTTTTGGCTAAATTTGAGAAACACTTCTTTTTTCATGGTGATTGAGTCGTTTTCAAGGGACATTGCCCTGGTTGCTTCCAATTTACTGAGTTAGACAAGTTCCCAAAACGGCAACAACCGTAACATATTCCTTCCAAAAGTGGGAAACTGTAACGGTTGGTAACGGAATCTCCTGAAACGTTACAAACCGTAACAATTCCCGTAACGGCTGCCAAAAGTAAAGAACCTTAATACTTGCCATAACGGAATGCTCGAAACCATAAGTAACCGTAATGTGCGGCGTAATGAGGTTCCCCAAAGGGTAGCGCAAACCGTAACAAAGCAATCAAAATGGGGTAACGACCCATTTTCCCTTTTACTTTAAAGGCTAAACACTTACCTGTCAGGAAGAATTGGAATTTAAGGGGTTGTCAAATTGGACAATTCCTTCTTTTCCGTTTGTTCGGAAGCAAAATCAACTATAATTGCACAGAATCTTTGGATAGATACCAGGATTTCTTCTGCCTCCTCTTCACTTAAATTTGGCCTCACCTTTTGGATGTCTTCTATGGTGACACTGCGGGGACGTTCGCCCTTAGAGTATTTGGCCTTTGATAATTTGGACTTGACTGAATTCATAATATTTTCATTCGCTTTTTCCACTGAATCTAAATGGAACAAAAGGGAACGAATAAACCTTACCAGATATTACTACAGTTGAGTTCGTAATCTACTCTGAAAAGAAATTTATCCCAATTTACCCCTAATAATCGGAAGGCCCCTTTGCCCAAAGACTCATCACCCAAGCAATTGCCGTAACGAACAGTAACGCCAGGCTTAACCCAGCCATTTTAAACGTAACGTGCCTAAACTTGCCGTAACAAAATCCTCAAAAACGTAACGAACCCTCACCCCAATCGTAACGCGATCCCCTGGATCGTAACGAACCTTCATGCTTCCCGTAACGGAATCTCCCGAAACGTAATGAACCGTAACACTTGCCGTAACGGAATCTCCCGAAACTTAACGAACCGTAACACTTGTCGTAACGGAATCCCCCGAAACGTAACGAACTGTAACACCAACCGTAACGAAGTCTCTTAAAACGTAACGAACCGTAACGCTTGTCATAACGGAATCCCTTGAAACGTAACGAACCGTAACACTTGCCGTAACAGAATCTCCTTAAACGTAACGAACCGTAACACTTGCCGTAACAGAATCCCCTAAAATGCATCCCCAGCCGTAACAAAGGTGCCAATAATCGGTAACGATCTGGTTTTATTCCGTAACGAAAACGGCGGAAAGTCACCCAAACTCTCTTTTTGAGGTTTTTGTATAAAGCCACCTTTGTTTGGTTTAAGTGTTTGATTCAAACAATACACTCCCAAACGCCAGCCAAGGGCAATTTGGCTGATAACGAAGGTGTAGAATGGATTTTTTATGCCTCCCATTCCCTGAAAAAGCACTCCGCCCCCGGCCCTGCGGGCCAACTGTCAGTTTTTTCCTGTTGACTGTCCTATGCTCATGGGTAAGTCCACTTCGAATTGCGCATGGTTTTCGAAATCAATTTTTAAAGGAAACTTTGTTTTCTGTGGCAATTCAATAAGTTAACCCAAAAACCTAATAGCAGACATCTCTCATTTCCCCTCAATTCCTGATATACTTTTGAATAAATTCAAGGAAATTGGCTGCATAAAGAGCCCCTGAAAGTCTTTCAAAAACGGGACATTCCCCGTCAGAATTCATTTTTTTGAGATCGAGATAATAGCCATTGCCCTGATCATTTTCAAGTATCAGCAACTGGGTAGGTTGTAACTCTCCATTTTTCCGGGCTAATTCATTGACGTAAACAATATCGCCTCCTACCACCTGATCGAATGGGAGACCGTAAACAGAATATACCTCGTCTCCGAAGATTTCACCTCCACGGTAGTTTTGCAACCACCATTTGTATGAGTCTGGGAAAGTTACCCCTAACCTTTGCTCGGCCATTTTTATCCACTTCAGGGAAACACCATCTTCCACCGAACCAAATTCATAGGAATCAGGGTGCATTTTTAAGAATTCTTGAAAAGAAATGTAATACGGTTTCATTTTTGGGTAATGTTATTCTTTTCATTAAAAATCCTCAAGAAAAATAAGAATTATGCATCCCGAATGGCATATAATAACAACCTGTTTGCAAGTTCACTATCAGATAAAACTTTATTGGGCCCCTCATTTGATTCCTTAATCACATCCAAAAAGTAATAGAAATCAAACAGGTTAATATACATTTCACCTCCAACGGCAAACTCAATATTTCCCCCTGTTTTTTCTATTTCAAAAAAACCTAACTCATTCTCTAAAGAGAAGGGTTTTTTCATAAAAATCTCGATTACCTCTGAGTCTATATCCAGAGAATGAGAGGTACAAAAGTCCTCAAAGGGCCCACCCTCTCTAAAGTAATTTACCAATTCAACGAGTTTCATATGTTAATTTATTATTTGCCCCAAATTGCAAATCCACCTAGTCCCCCTGGATGCATAGTTTCCCAAAAAATACCTCCAGGAATATCTGGATGTTGACTTTTGGGAACCAGCTGCATAACCCCTTCAGGTGTACTGTGGTGCCATACCCAACCCTCTGGCGATTTGCCAATAATTGACCCTGAAGGCGATTTTGGTATGCTTATTCCCAAATGAGAGAGGATCGGATTGGACTCCATTGCACCTTCAAGGGCAATATTTGCTTCTTTAAAGTGCATATACCTCGAAACCCCAGGATAAGAATTTGGATCTAACGTCATTTCAAATGCTACTGAATAAAACTTGCCTGTAGGTGTGGCGGTTGAGACAACCTTCGCAACATCCTTCCCAAATCCAAACCAATTTATGACTCTTTTGAACCATTTTGCAACATTAAAATAAACTCCCACAGCAGGCAGGGCCGACGCCGCACTCAAACCTGCATTCAGGTTTTCGCCCTGGTGGATGGCAAGCCCTGCTGCCAGCAAATCACCCACCTGACTCACCCCGGGGATTTCGGAAGAGCCCAGTACATCGGCCATCACCTCGGTGGCAGCTTCCATTTCCCTGGGGGAGTAGCGGATATTATCCAGGATCTGCTGCCGCACAGCCGCCTCATTGGCAAAATAGCCTTCTCCGTTATAGGAATTGATGGCAGCAGTGAGCAGGTAGTTGAGTTGACCCTGTTTCTTTTTCGCGGCCCGGGCTCTGATCTTTACCGTGGGTTGGTAAGAATGGAGGTCCCCATTTTCATCCTTCCAGAGAGCAACCTTATCGCCGCCATCGGCTAACCCAAAGGGGTCCGTCCAAATGATAGGATTGCCATTTACATAATTGTACCCGGACCAAAGGATGTTGTTGGATGCAATCGGATCTATCTGCAAAAACCGCCCATACTCCCCATCATACATCCTTGCCCCCCGCCAATCCAGCCCACTCTCCCCATCCCTTTCATTCAGCGTCGTCTGCCACCTTTCCTCATCCCCCGCAAACCAGGCCCGCAGGTGCTTCCCATAAGGATAATAATCCATCACAGATTTCACCTCATAGGCCAGCGAACACGAATGCAGCGTGTCATAGATCACCGGAACATAAGTCACCCGCACATTCCCGAGGTGGTCCTTGATGAAGAACTTCACGCCCAGAATCAGGCTGTCCGTGGTTGTATCCTGTGCAAGAGTTTTCTGGGCTGCAGGCATGGGCAGATTCACCACTTTATCCTTCCACAGCGCATCAATGACCGCATCGCTCAAGGCCCAGGTCACGGGCACCGCCGCTACGGCAAAGGGCACTTTCACCTCGCCCTGCTCGGGTTGGTGGTTGACCGATTCGACCAGGAAAGGCACGGCGGTAATGATCCCTTTCGACAACCATTTCACCACCTGCTTCGCTTTGTTTTTGGTTGGTGGTTGTTGGTTGGTGGTTGAATTGGGCTGACCGCTCCTCAAATTCGAAGAATCTGCCAGGGCCGAATCCGCCACCTCATACTCTGCAATCAGATCGGCCCCATATATCTCAAAGGTCCATTTTTGCTGGCTGTCGTCATGGATGGCCAGGGGCAGACCGCTGCCATCGAGCAGGTAAAAGACCCGCACGGTGTCGTTTGCTTTGGGCACGCAGAGCTTATACATCCGGTCCAGGCCCGCGGTGTAGCGATACACCACCGGGCGGTTGGCTGCGGTGTAGATCCAGGGCCGGTTGGAGGTGGAGTAGGTGATGCTGCTCAGTTGCCGCTTCGAGTCGGAGTAAAGGTTGCCGTTATAGTCGTAGGTGAAGCCGGTGGGGGTGCGGCCCAGGGTACTGAGCTTAGTCAGGCGATTGGTGCCGGGCTGGTAGGTGTAGGTCCAGTTGTCGCCCTGGTCGCCCAGGGGCAGGCCGCTGCCGGGGGCGTAGTAGTGGTAGCGTCGCAGGGCGGTGAGGTTGCCCACTTTGTCGTACTGGTAGGTGGCATCTCCGTACCACGCAGGCTGCGAAGCCGTGAGAGGCTGCCCGAAGTTGCTCTGGCTGGGGTATTGACTTCCGCTTGCCGGGCTAATGTGTTCGAGCACGCTGGCATCGGCATCGGTGAGGCGATTGAGGCCGTCGTAGCGGTAGCCATACACGGTGGCCCGGTCAAAGCCGGTCACTCCGTGGGCCAGCACATTATACTTTGCATAAGTGCCGTTGATATTGCCGTTGTAATTCTCTCCGTAGGAGGAAGTATAGAGGGCCAGACCCACATTGCCTCCGCTGCCGGGCGGGACATTGGGGTTTTGCTGGTCGTAGTACAGCCCAAAGTCAAAGAGGGTGGACTGGATGCGGCTCAGGCGGTCCTGCTGGTCGTAGGAGTACAGGATGGAATCAGCAGGCAGGTTTTGCTGGCAATTGCCCGTGCCCGCGACAAAGTAGTTGAGTTGGGTCACCCGCCCGGTGGCATCGTCGTAGTGGTATTCGGCCAGTTTGGCCCCGGCGGCTTTGAGGTCACGACGGCTGGCATACACCTCATGCAGGCGGCCAAAGGCGTCATAGGTAAAATGCTGCTGAAAATCGAGGATGGAGTCGCCGCCCAGGTCGAGATTGCGGGTGAGCAACCTGCCCTGCCGGTCGTAGTCGGGGGTGTAGATCACGTGGGCTTCGCCCGGATGCAGGTTGGCAATGCCGTCAAAATCAAATTGCCTCACCACCCATTCAGTATTGCCCTCGGCATCGTAGCTGAAGTAGGATACGTCGTTCAGTTCACCCACCGGGCCGTAGCCCAGGGCCATGGTGAGGCGGGTCACAGGGTGATGCTGCTGCTCCTTGATCAGATGAAAGAGGCTGGGTGGCAGCATTTTATTGTCCATGTTCACCCCGTAATAGGAGACGGCCCCGCTGTCCTGGGGGTAATCATAGCGGTATTCCCGCTCTTTGATCTGCTGCGATTCGCTGTATTGCAGGCAGGGAAAACACTTGCCGGTGTAGTCCTTGTTCCAAAGCGGATCGTTGCAGTTGCGCTCGGCGGCCTTGATTTTGGGAAATTCCAGGATGGTGTGGATGGACTGGAAGGTATATCCGCCCGAGTTTTGGAAAAGGAGGAAGGGCACGGTTTGGAGTCCAGGCAGGGGCGAAGCCACCCGGCTGGTGTACTGGCGGTAGGTACGCCCCATTTTGTCGTATTCATTGACCTGCACCCTGCCCTTTTTGCGCAGGTTGGCATCCTGGTAGTAGCGCACACTGCCATCGGGTAGGTAGAGAAATTTTTCCAGGCCCTTGTCGGGGCTGGTCACCTCCATGGGCCAGCCCAGATAATTGAAGCGCTGGGTGGTTTTGAGCTTATTGGGGTGGACCACCCTTTGGGTCCCGCCTGTAATGTGGGGAATAAATACGGTCAGTACACGTGAAGTTGGCGCATAAGCGGTATCCGTATATGCCAGACTGGCCACAGTCCGACCCATTTGGTCGGCCCAGGCAATGCTGCGCTTTCCGTCCTCATCTTCGGAAAGGGTTTTCAGCAGCAGGGTGCCCTGCATAGCTGCCTGATTGGGCTTGGGCTTACCGCCCCCGGTGGTGGAGACAGGGCCGAGGTTATAGTTTTTGCCTGGCCAGATCTGGTAGAGGTCCTGTATATCGATGCCCGATTCCTGGTAGAAGGTCCACAGGTCGGTGATGGCGTACTGTTTTTGGCTGACATGGGGCCCCGTGATGGGGTTGCCGGGCCTGGAGCCTTTGAGCGCCCGCGAGCGGGCATTGGCTTCATACTGCATTTCGGCAAAGGGGGTGACCGGCACATTCAGGTCCAGGCCGGGACCGGCTTGCCCGCTTTTGGCATAGGGTTGAAAGGCGCGGGTGGGGCGGTTCCAGGCATCAAATTCCTGCCGCCCGGCAAAGGATTTGGTCCAGCCGCCCTGACCCTGGGTGGCAATAATGGCCTGAAAGGCCCGGCCCATGGGGTCCAGGTAGGCCAGGCTGTGCAAAGGGGCATGCACCCCGTCCCAGGTTTTGCTTTGCACATAGTTTTCGGCGGTGCGGGCCGCAAAGCTCTGGCTCAGGTTGCCCGCCCAGTGGTGGTATTCATTTTCTGAGATCAGGGCTCCGTTCATCCAGGTGCTGCTCAGTCGCTTGAACGGGTCGTAATACATATCCGCAGCCTCCAGGTTGGGGCTGATCACCCGCTTCAACAGGTTGTCGGGGTGGTAGCGGAAGATTGTGGTGTGCTCGATGGCCCCTTTGTCGGTCACAGTCAGGCTCACAGGCTGGCCCAGGGCTTCCCGCACAATATCCGACTGGGGCACCCCGCACTCGTTCCAGGAGCCCAGCCAGTAATTTTTGTATTCGTAGATGTAGTGCAGGCTGCGCACATCCGATTCGTCCACGATCTGCCCGTACATATTGCGGGCATGCACTTTGTACTGGCGAATGGCGGCAAAGACCGGGGCAAAGCTGTATTTCCAACTGCTGCCAAAGATCAGGTTTTGATCAGGCTGGGGTTCATAGATGTCGTGAATGGATTTGTGAAATCGGGTATAGGCCGGGTTCATGCGGATATTGGGCATGCTGTCGGCCTGGGTATAGACTTCAGCCAGGAAAAACTGCTGGTCCATGGTGGTCAGGAAAATCTCCCGCTGGCCGCTGAGGCTGTCGGTGGTATCGGGGAGGATGTAAGGCAGCGGGGGCAGGGTGGAGTCGGCCACCAGTTGGGAGCCGAGGGCGCAGAGGGGGCCATGCAGGGTATCGGGGTGAGCACAGAGCAGCAGGCAGACCTTTTTGCGGGAGTCGGGGGTAATGGCCGTGCCATTGGGACTTTGCTCTCCGTAGTTTTTGCCTGGGGGCACCAGGGTGGTGGCGGCAAAGGTGAAGCCGTCTTTGAGCACAAAGGTGCCGTAGTATTTTACCTCCGAGTTGGGGCCCTGAAGGTAGCCAAAACCACCCTGGCCGGGCAGGCTGTCAGAAAATTCGGGCTGGCTGGCATACTGGCCCGCTGAAACCGTGTCGATGGCGGCCACCGGGAAAAAATACCATTCTCCCGAGGTGTCCTGCACATAGCGGGGATCGTCGAGGGCTTCCTGACTCACCCGGAAGGTGGGCACCTTGTGCCCCTGACTGAAAATGTACTGGGTGAATTTGATTGGGTGGGGATAGATCACCACCGGGCCGCCGCCTCCGCCGCCCCCGGAGGGCGGACCGCAGGTTTTGCCATAGTTGGTGCTGTCCCATTCCCGCACAAAGGCACCCCCCACGCTGTCATAAGATTCGTACCAGTACCAGGTGCTGTGGCTGTACACCGGCACGGTGGTGTCGCCGTCCCAGGCGCTGGTGCGGGTCTCGACCGGCACATTGCGGATGCCATACTTTTGGGCCAGGTAATAGGGCCGGATGGTGCCTGCCCACTTGGTCCAGGCTACGTTTGAAGTATCATAATAGGTGGGGCTCTGGTGATTTTCCAGCAGGGGTTTGATGTCGTAGAGGTAATAATAGCTCGTTTTGCGGAAGGCTCCCGGGTGCTCGCTAAAGGTCTGGGTCTCGGTGGCCTTCTGCCAGGAAGGCTCGGCGATGTAGTTGAGACGAGCCGATTTGATGGTGGCCTGAGAGGTTTTTTTCAGATAATCCTGCTGGTTGTATGTAAATGTCGTGGAGGTATCGGCGTACATTTCGGCATAGTCTCCGTCCGGGTCGGTCTGGGTGGTGGTCCAGTCATACCAGGTATGGCGGGTGGTGTCGGCCATTACATTTCCGTTGAGGGGATCACGCGAAAGGGTGACTTCTGTTTCCAGCCGCAAAAACCAGCTGTTCATGCGCCTGCTTTCGGAAAGGTGGGGCATCACATCCCGCTCGTAGGGCAGGATGTAATTGCCTACCTGGGTCACGATGGTCATGGGACGTACCAGCCGGGAGGGCAGCAGCAGGCGGGCGCTGCGGTAGGCCATGCTGGCTCTGTAATGCATTTCCTTGCGGGAAATCCATTGTCCGGCCTCGTCAAATTCCTCCACCTGCACGAGGCGACCAAAAAGCAGGGTGTCTTCCATGGTGGCTTTGCTCACCCGGTGGGTGTACCCGGTGCGGCAGTTGCCGCTGCCTCCCAGAGAGGGCTTTTTGACCGTCACCTTTTCAAAGCCGGTAACCCAATCGCGGGTTTTGCTCCAGTTGTAACCATTTTTGAAATGCAGGTCAATCTCATACAGACCTTTGTATAAGCCTACGGGATTCTGATAGAGGTATTCCAGGGTTTGTCCCTGGCTGCTGCCATCATCCACCGTTACTTTTTTGACTACCGCTTTGGTAGAGATCACCTGACTGCCCCCCATCACCACCGAACTGCTGTCCTGAAAATGGTCCTGTCCGCTGGCGCTGATGACCCGCGTATAGACCGAGTCCAGATTATAGGTCCAGGTCTTTTTGCCGCCCAGTTCATTCCATGACTCCCGGATCAGGTATGCTTCGTTGAAGCCGGGTGTGGCATGATTGTCGCTGAAATATTTGAACAGGGTGGCCGGGTGCTGGCCTGCGGCCACGGGTTTGCCCAGGGTATCGCAGCCCACCCGCTCAATGCGGGCCAGGTGCCACAGGTTGCGGTACTGATATTCCCCGTTGAGCATCTTCCACGGACTGGGGGGCGGGGTGCCCTGGGGCAGATTGGCCAGGGTGTTGAGGTTGTTTAGGATGCGCACCTGATCCAGTTCGTAGCCCAGTTTATAGGCCGAAACCCGCTTCATCTGGCTCGATTTTCCGTAAAAGGGCACTGAAAAGACCACACTGTCCAGCATCCAGGGGTTTTGGGTAATGCGTACCAGTTCCAGATTGGTCAACTCGGCGTCCCGTACCTGGGTTCCGGTCTGCTGGGTGCTTTCATGCACCAGGGCCAGGTCTGTGTGGTGGTAAAAACTGTTCTGGGTGGGTTGGCTGATCAGCCACTCATGGGTGAGTGCGGTGGGCTGGTTGGCCCCCATGGCCAGCAGTTGGGTAAGAGAAATGCTGTTCCCGGCAAACGCATTGAGGAGCGGGTAGCGCCAGAAGAGGCGGTACTGGCTGTTGCCCCACTTGCCCTTGTCGTAATTATTGGTCTGAGTGCCCGGAAAAAAGTGGCTGTGATAAAGGATGGGTTCCAGCGGAGCCCCGCTGCCAAACCAGGAAGTGACAGCCAGTTGATGGTATATGCGGCGGTTGGCTCCCGAATAGTTATTATAGTATTCGGGAAAACCCTCTTTGGTTTTGCGGGCCTCGTGGTGAAGGAGGTTGTCGCTGCCGGGACCTACCTGGATGTGAAACCCCTCGAACTCGTTGGGCAGGTTGGGCATGCGAAACTGATTGGCGGTAGAGTAGTAATACACCCCCATACTCTCGAAGGCCGGATTCCACTTGACCACGTTGCCCAGGGTGGAAAATATGGTGTGGCCCCGCCGGTCAAAAAACAGGTTGCTGGTGGGAGAGCCTCCACTGTTCACCCCGCTGTCGTAGCAAAATTTATAAGTGCCGCTGGCGTCGCTCCGCTCCACCTGATTGCCCGGATTGAGCCCGGTCACCAGGGCAAAGTCGAAATTTACATTGGCCTCCGATGGCACTTTCAACACAGTGCGCAGTTCATACATTTCCCCCGAGGGCAGGGTGTCGAGATCGGTGGCGCTCATACGAGGGCTTTCGAGCACTGAGTGGGTAAAATGTAGCTTATAGCCTGCGGTGGCCTCTGCCTGGGTGTAGGCCCGGTAATACAGTTGGGGTAAGGGTGCATTGGTGCCGGATATGCCTGCATACCGGGCGGCAAAGGGATTTTGGTCGCTGATCTCCATCGCGTGGTCGCTCAGGGGATTTTGGTGGGCTGCCGGGTGCTGGTAGCGGTTCCAGTCAGTGGTAAATTGTCTATTGCCCACGGCCGGGCGTTTGGCCAGATTCTCAGCCACCTCCAGACCCCGAAACCAGACCGTCTTTTGGTGATACATGGAGTCCACCCTGATCACCCGGGGATCGCTCAGGGTGAGAAATTTACCCCGCCTGAATCTCACCGGGTCGCCCGCCAGTTCGATCTCGGGCCGCCAGGTCTTGTACTTCAGGTCCACCTGCTGATACACCACCCCCATATTGTCGAAGGCCACCGCTCCGGTCAGGATCACCTGATCATAAGCGTCCAGACTTTGCTGAGTGATGGGCTTGTAATACACCGAATCGCCCAGATTACAGGGGGCGCAGATGCCCAGGGCCACAAAGTAGTCGCGATTGACCGGGGTGATCACATCGTGATACATGAAGGGGGCATTGGGCCCGAAGAAATGGTTTTGGATCTGGGGCTGATCGAGTTCCTGATAGTTCCTTTGCCTGCCAAACTTTTTGTAGTAAAACACGATCTGCATGTCCCGTGCATGATTGGGATTGCTGATCCGGCTCAGGTGCCATTTTACGGGCTCGGTCTTTGGCAGCAATTGCTTTTCCAGTTCATCTTCAAGCTGGGCGGTGAAGTTGGTGGGGTTGCGGTTGCGCTTTTCCACCACATCGAAGTAGTAGAGGGTGCCGTCGTCGGTTTTAACGGTCCAGTTGGCTCCGTCGAACTCAGCCTCCACGTATCCCGAAAAGCCTTCCAGTACATAGATCAGGTGAGTGGAGTCGGTGGGCGCGGGGTATTTGTACACCAGCCTCCCGGCATAGCCGGGCAGGTTGAGTTGCACATTGAGGTAATAGGTCTGTCCCTTCATGCGTACCTGCTGAGGCTCGTAGATGGTTCTCAGTTGGGGGTCTTTGGGCAGGTCGCCATTCACAAAGTCGAAGGCCAACAGATCGACCGAAATGGCTCCCTGGGCCAGATTCCAGCCCTCCCCGTAGGGGATGCCCGAGTTTTGCGGGGCATCGTACTGAGTGAGCGCGGTGGAGTTGTAGCTGAGAGATATGGGGAAGCTGAGGTCCGTGGGGGTGGAAATGGCCCCAAAGTCATAGCTCAGGTCCAGGGCCCCGGTGAAGAGGTTCACGTCTCCACCCATGGGACCCGCGTTAAGGGTGGCCTTCTCTGCCCGTCGCGGGGCCGCCTGCCCTGCCTCGTGACCGCCCGTAAATTGGGCGGACGAGATATTAGACAGACAGATGAAAGATGTCAGAACGAGGAGGACAAATCGGGCCGAGGTGGCCAGCCGGGCAAAACGGGAAGCGCAGCTTCCCTCTGAAATGGCAGGTGTTGGACACATAAGTTTAACTTTTTATCGTCAGGGGGGCGAAGCTAAAACCCGCTCCCGGTAAAACCATGGAAAAAATATTCGTTTGGTAAATCTAAATTAAGGGCGAGGCCTGACATCTTGTGTCAGTTTGGAGGGATTAGATTGAGAGATTTTAGAGGTCAGAGAAGTCGAAATTGCCCTCAACTGATTGAAAACCAACATCCATTCCCTTTCCATCCATCACGCTTTAACATCTGACCTCTCACCCTCTAAAATCTCACCCCGGTAAATGTAGATGCCGTTTCAATTCTTCAATTTCTTCGCTCAAGCGCCTGATTTTATCCTCCTGCCGCAGCTCTTTTTCCACCTTGGGGCCAAGGCTTTCGCTCAGATCCCGGAAAAAATCCCGTCCCAGGGCCTGCCCCAACTGGGCCAGCAGGTGGGTATCCATCGACATGCGACGATAAATGCCGTACACATTTTGTTTACTGGTGTTTACCATCAGACCTAACTCAGTCGGCCCGATTCGTTGCTTTTTGGCGGTCTCTTTGATCAACCTGCCCAGGTGAAATTCGTTATTGTCCATTATTACGGTTTACGGTTTCCGGTTTACAGTCCACACGTCCGCGGTTGTGGGGGTTCCATCTTGACTCTTTGCTCTCCTGATGATTAAAAAACTACTTCAATCCCCATTCCCCCTAAAAGGCAACATTTTGTTGCCTTACGGGAAAGGAAAGCCAGAGGCTAAATCTGACTGTCCCTCCCCCGGAGGGCGGAGATCATATCCTGAATGGCGGCCCCGGCCAATATCAAATGGGGCGCACCCTCAGGTAGCATGAAGTGAGTTGGATTGAGCTATTACCGTCTGTAAGGTAAAGATGGGGGGTGGGGGGCTGCGGAAAAAATACATTTCATCCCACTCTTACGGTTTGGCAAATGATGAAAATTTCTGCTATCTTACTGGAAATTAATCCTCTGGCTACGACAAAGAATGGCTTCTTATACAGAACTTGTTCAGTTGATCAGTTCGCTTTCTGCATCAGAAAGGGAAGCGGTCATGTCTGGCAGAAAGGGGAAAGGAAAATTGCCAGAGTATTTGCGCCTCTTTAAGGCCCTCTCCGCGGGCAGGGCATTTGAGCAGTACTCATCCAATCCTTCCCGGGTGCGCACCTATCTTTTTGATGCCATTGTGGTGGCGTTAGCGCAAAAGACATACGCCCCGGCTCAGGGCCACCTCCCTCAAAACCTTGCTGTGATCGGTGAATTGCTCCAACGCGGCCTGGCTGAAAATGCATGGAAAAGGATTCAGATGCTAAAGAAAGATGCCCGCGAAAAGGAGCACTTTACCTTGCTGACCCAGTTGCTGGAAATGGAATTGCATGCCTTCACCGCCTTTGACCCAGGCCGGAAGTTTGACTTGAAGGATTGGGAGGAACAGGTGGAGGAAGCCTTTTACCTGGCCCAGGAGTTGGCTCGCTACCAGGCATTATTCCTGCTGTTTCAGCCTGCCTTCAGGGAAAATTTTCGGGAAGCGGGAGAAGTTCCCACCCAGGTTTTGGAAAGGTGTCGCAACCATTCCCTTTTACAGGCTGATCAAAGGCCAAAGTCTTGCAGAGCGCGGCTATTTCTACTTCGGGTAAGACTCAATTTTCATGCCTATGATGGCGACGAAAACCAAACCTGGCAGGTGATCGAGGAAATATACCAAACCTTGCATGAGGCTCCCTTCCTGATTGGAGAAGACGAGGTTTTTTACGTCAATTCTCTGGGAAAATACAGTTGGGCATTGCTGGGAAAATGCGATTTCGAAGCGGCCCAAAAGGTCCACCGTCAATTGGCTCAGTATACCTGCAAAAGCAAGGAGGCCGCCTTTCAGCAGTTTAAGAAATTGATCATTTTTAAATTGGATTACGCATATCTGGCAAATGATTTTAGCCATTTAGAACAATTGAGGAAGGAATTGGAGGCGGGCTTCATTTGTTTTTCCAGCTTTTTACCCCTATCCACCAAATATCTTTTATGCATAAAGGCTGCCCACATCTCTTTAATGGCAAACGAACCAGAAAAAGCCTTGATCTGGTTAAGGGAAATTCTCAATAATCCCAGAAAAGGTGTAAGGGAAGATATACAAATTTTGGCCCGATTCTTTTTAATGGTGGCATACTTTGAGGTAAAAGAGGATGACATTACGGTAAACAGTTTGGTGGTCTCTACCTCAACCTACCTGAGTCGCAGAAAAAAGAAATTCAATACGATTGAGAGCGCCCTGCTTGCGTTTTTTCGGGCCTATCCGCATGAACAATCTGAAGCCCTGAAAAAGAAACAAAAATTGGTTGATACCCTTTCAAATGTTCCACAAAAGGAATTGAATGTTTATGAGTTGGAGATTCTTAATTGGGCCCAAAGACTTCTTTAATCGTCTCCCTGGATCGAAATAATTACCACGTTCCCCCCATACACCACCGAAAAACTCATGTCCCCATTCGGGTACACCGCCACACAACTGACCTTGCAATTCTTATTATAATACTCACTTACCAGCACCTGGTAGGGCGTATTGAGGGGCACCTGGGCCTCGTACAGCACCCGGTACACATAGGAGACAGGCACCGTGGGCGGCGGGGTCTGCATCTGGGGCCCGCTGGTGGAGCCTGCCACCGTAGCGGTCTGGGCCTGCAGATTCGGGAAACAAACTGCGCCTGCAAAAGCAAACAGGCAGGTCAGGAGAAAGGTTTTCATAATTCCTGTGATTTGATATTGGCACCTACAATATCGTGATTTTTGCCGGGATCAGGAAATGGTTTTGTGGGGGAATTAGGAGGATTTCTGGCAACGAGTTATTCTGGACCACAGAATGAATCCTCTGGCAATTCATAAGGATTTTGAGAAGCAAGTTGGTTATGGTAATTTAAGGTAAAGACTTCAGGGATTTTTGGAAAAGAATTCCATTCCTACTCGCAGACAAGTTTAATAATCACGGAAACGAAATTGACAAAATCTACTCCAACTGACACCGTTGCCGAATTAAAATGGGAAGGTTTCGATGCCCAGAAATTCGAGGCATTAATCAATGCTTTGGTAATCCACGAAGTAAGCAAGCACGCCAGGATTTTTGATGCTCCAGGCAAGGATCAGGGAATTGATCAATATTTTGAAGGAACCTACGGTGGAAAAACAGGAAAATGGAGATTTCAGGATAAATTAAGGACCGAGGACAAATACAAGGATGCCTTTTCCGCCTTATCACAAACCATAAAAGAAGATATTTTATCAAATTTCAGGGGGGAGGATTATATAGTTTATGCTACAAATCTCTCCCTAAAGCCAAATGAAAAGGATTCCTTGACCCAGGTTGCGTTAAAATCGGTTAAAGCAGAATGGGCAAAATTGCCAGAAATATTTTTTTGGGATGCTGCGCATCTCAAAGCATTACTTGCCGTCCACCCGGTAATTCGGCAATCTTTTTGGGGAAAAGAGGCCTCCATGCTGCATACTTATCAAGTTGCTTTTTCAAGAGAGCTTGATCCCTATTCAGAAGTTTTTCTTCCACTTACAACCTCACTTTTCGGGAGAGAAAAACAGAAGGAAGCTTTACGAAAATTTTTGAACACTCCTAACAAAACGACCTTCCTCGTATCAGGTCATGGTGGTTTTGGGAAAACCAGACTTTGCCTGGATTTCTTTCAAAATGTGGTGGACCAAAGCGACGTATGGCATCCCTATGTTTTGATTAAGGATAATTATTCTTTGGGGCAATTTGGCGAATTGCTTTC
Organism: Bacteroidia bacterium; assembly: GCA_020635905.1. Taxonomy (GTDB): domain Bacteria; phylum Bacteroidota; class Bacteroidia; order J057; family JADKCL01; genus JACJYV01. The sequence goes on along the minus strand of JACJYV010000001.1, from coordinate 475,866 downwards.
AGGAATTGATAAAATGGTAATTCTAATAGATGATGCAGACCGCGAAATCCATCTGGACGGAATCCTAAGCTTGGCATCCAGCCACAAGGAAAAGGTAAAGATACTGCTCACGGCTCGTTCTGCCACGATGGACATAATAAACCAAAGCTTGACCAGCAATTCCGTTCTGAGTGCAGATATTAACTTAGGCCCACTTGAAGGTAAGCAGGCTTTTGAATTGTCAAAGTATCTATTGCGACCATTTTTAAAAGTCCCTGAAAACGACGAGCAAAAACGACAAATTCAGGACATACAACATACCTTTTGGGCCAAGACCGAAGGGATCCCATGGGTGGCGATGACCCTTATCAGGGCTATTGCAAAGAATCAAACTTTTGAATCGTTATTGAAAGATGCATCGCTGGGGTTTGCTGATGCTTTCAAACGGATACTCAAACAGGAACTGCGGTTTCTGCAAGAAAACCTAAAAATTTCTGAAGAGAGCATTTACATTGCAGTACAGGCCCTGGCCTTGCTATCTCCCTTTGATGATTATTCGATTCAAGAACTAAGTGAGCCTTTGGGCCTAAACCATAGGAAACTAAAGAAAATTGTAACCTTACTTGAAGAAAACGGCTGGGTCTCAAAACGGGATGCGAACCTCCACGAGGTTTGGCCAATTGATAGTCCCAAACCCATTTTCAGCCACCGGACCGCCCCGGAACCTTCCTGGCGTTATCGCTTACGCCCCGACCCTTACCGTGATTTGCTGGCCAGGGATTTTTTAGATGAAGAGGGCATGCTTGAGCGAATTTGCAAAGGCGTGCTTGGGGCCAGGAATTTTTCAGGGATTTTTGGCAACCTTTTGGAAATTCGCAATCTCCTGCCAGATGAAGAAAAGGTTGATGTATTGCGTTATCTGGAACTTTTGCCCCAATCGATTCTGAATGAAAAAATCCCAGCAGGCGCCCCAGAAAGGGTAAAAGAAGTTTACTCTGCATTGCCAGATGATTTGAGATCACTTGAAATCCCATTCTGGAAAACCTGGGTGGAATTTGCCCAAATGAAGGACCACCCACAGTGGGCATCCACTTTCCAAAATCCAAAAAAGGAAACCAATCAGATAACATGGTATGGATCAAGGTCCAATTTTTCAACTTTTATCACCAGTATCTTTTCCTCCGTGGAAACCACGGAGGAGGCCTGGAGGCTACTACCTGAATATTTCAGGGCAACAGGTGATCTTGATTTCCTTAAAAATGTAGCACTCCTGAATAATAAAAGGAGTTATCCACTTGAAGAAGAATTAAGGCGAGCAAGAGAGCGTGATTCTCTGCCAAGGAAAATCACCGATCTGGAATCTACCACACGGATGCTTAGAGAAATTGCGGAGGGAATGGGAGATTGGATTAAGCCTGTGGTAATCGTTCAGCTTTTGACAGAATTGCTTGGATCCATCGAAGCTCAAGATGTATCGAACCCGTCTGGCCCCATTGGAAATTGGATTTTTAATCCAGATGATCCAATGGCTCAAAATGCCCGCAGATTCGCTTTCAAAATATTGGAAAAAATCTCTGTCAGTCATCCTGAATTAAACCCATTAATCAGGTCTATTCTTTTTAAAGCTATCTCTGACCTATCAAACCAGGCTCTCAATTTCCATCACGAAAAGTGGATTAGGGAATTAAATCGGGAGCAAATGGAAAGAGAAGATTATAAGGAAGCAAAACTGGAGGAATTCAAATTTTTAATCCTACTCCTTAGAGTAACCCTTAGAGAGATGGAAGATTTCATTGGAAGAGTTGATACCTGGATCGCATTGGAAGGCAATTACCGTCTGCGGAACCTCCCTGAAAATGAAGGGGAATTGTTAAAAGAGTTTTTAGCCGAAGTTGAATTGTTTAGCCAACCTGCTGAGGCAATTATTTTTTTTCTTTATACGAGGTCAAAGTCCTTCCAAAATGTACAGGATTTATTGGGCAAGAACCTTTCTCGCCAAATTCCAGTAGAGGAAATCGTAGATGGAATTGCATTGGCTGAATCCCATTTTGACAAAATCCCCCAAAAGTATTCCCCAGGGCACTGGTATCGTTTTGATGAGGTAATAATCACCATAATTTGGAAAGCCCGACTGGACCTAAAGAGTTTTTACCAATTACTTCGGGAAAAACTTCCTCATCTTTTTACCAAAAGGGCAGACTTTATTCTTGTGGAAATTATTTCTGGAAACCCCAATGAAAAAGAGTTCTTCAAGTCTGAAATCGAATTCCATATAAATCAGAAAAGCCCTGAATCAATCCAGATTGCTGCATCCTCTCTTTCCAATTGGCATTTATGGTATGAAAAAATCTTTTCTTTTGAGCAGTTGAATGCCTGGGCAGATGAAATTCTGGAGGCTTTCAGCGATTATTCAGGAAACATTGAAGCACTTCATAAAATGGAGGAGGCAATTATTCACCTCAACAGTTTATTATTCAAGTATTCAACCCAAAAGCATGCGACCACCCTGGAAACTTTTCTGAGCAACGCTTCATCACGTGGAACTCACGAACAACTGAAAACCCTAAAAATCCGGGAAGACAATGAAAAGGTAAAATTTGAAGGATTTGAATCCCTGGTGGACAAATATGGTCCCAAAGTCCATTTTACGGATGACATCTATCATCGGGAACACTTCATTGTACCCTATTTAGAAAGCAAAACAGCTCCTGAAATCCTCCAATTTTTCGTTCGTAATATCTCTGAGATAGACGAATATTTTAACCCATTATTCAAGCACCCAAACAGGAATAGACTGGTTCAGTTCAGCCTAAAGAAATGGAAAAACAAGAAAGGGGAGTACCAGCTTTTTGACCTTGGACTTGACTGGTACCTTAAACAGGATTTTAACAGCCTCCATTATTTGTTTGGAAACGCCTATTGCCTGATGCTTACTGTCCTTCCCGCCCATTACAAATGGAAAACCATCAAACATAAGCTAAAATCAAACTGGGAAGAAACTAAGGGTAATCCGGAAAAGGAATTCGCTCTTTTTCTGCTTTACTTCTTTTTCTGGGATATCGACGAAATGCACGAAGAGGTTGCACCCTTCCTTTCTTTCATAGGTATCGCAGCTCCAACCCAGGAATCTTTGCCTCCGGGTAAATACCCATCTGCCCCCGTTACCCCAGCGGTAATGCAATTGAAAAACGCCCTTGAGCATTTCAGAGATGAACCGCCCTTTCAACCTGAAGAAATACGAAGGATAATAGACATTCTATACCGCACGGTGTATTACAACTTTTCGGATTATGGATTGGGAGAATATGAGGATAAAACCTAAAGATTTAATCAAAGGGGCACATTCTATTTGAAATTAACCGCCCATTGTCATTTCATTTTCATTAAATTCGGTGATTATTTCAGGAATTTTTCATGGAATCCAAAGTAACTCTATCCCAACTCGAACAATACCTCTCCAAGGCCGCCTGGATACTCAAAGGCCCCGTCGATGCCTCAGACTTCAAAGTATATATCTTCCCGCTGCTCTTCTTCAAGCGCATCTCTGATGTGTACGACGAGGAATTTCGCATGGCTTTGGAGGAGTCTGAAGGGGATGAGGAATATGCCACCCTGCCCGAGTTTCACCGCTTTGTGATTCCTGAAGGGTGCCACTGGACGAGTGTGCGGGAAACCACTTCCAATGTGGGCCTGGCCATTGAGAAGGCCCTGCGGGGCATTGAGCAGGCCAACCAGGAGTTTTTGTATGGCATTTTTGGGGATGCCCAATGGAGCAATAAAAATAAACTGTCCGACCGACTGTTGGTCGATCTGATTGAGCATTTTTCGCAGTACGATCTGTGCAATTCCAACGTGGATTCTGATTTGCTGGGTAATTCCTACGAGTACCTGATCAAGCATTTTGCCGACCTGACTAATAAAAAAGCAGGGGAGTTTTATACCCCACGTTCGGTGGTGCATTTGCTGGGACTTATTTTGGATCCCCACGAAGGGGAAACGATTTATGATCCAGCTTGTGGAACGGGAGGTATGTTGCTGGAATGTGTGGCCCACCTCAAAGAAAATGGGGAAGATTTCCGCACCCTGAAATTGTATGGACAGGAAAAAAACCTCACTTCCAGTTCCATTGCCCGCATGAATATGTTCCTGCATGGAATTGAAGACTTTCAGATTTATCGGGGGGATACCTTGCGCAACCCGGCATTTTTTGAGGCCGATGGCCTGAAGACCTTTGATTGTGTGATAGCCAATCCGCCCTTTTCACTCAAGGAATGGGGTGCCGAAAACTGGGCCAATGACCCGTATGGAAGAAATATCGCGGGGGTACCTCCGCAAGGCAATGGCGACATGGCCTGGGTACAGCACATGATCAAATCCATGAACAGCAAGGGTCGCATGACGGTGGTATTGCCTCACGGAGCCCTGTTCAGGAAGGGCGCCGAAGGCAGGATCAGGGAGGCATTGCTTAATCAGGATATGCTGGAAGCGGTGATTGGGCTGGGCTCCAACATCTTCTATGGAACCCAGTTGGCGGCCTGTGTGATGGTCTTCAAGCAGCAGAAAGAGGCGGAGAAACAAGGCAAAGTCCTCTTTATTGATGCCTCCGATCAGGTAAGGGTGGGCCGGGCCCAGAATTATTTGGAGCCCGAACACGTCAACCAGATTTTTTCCTGGTATCAGGAATTTGCAGATGTGGAAAATTATGTCAAAGTAGCCTCGCGGGCTGACCTGGAAGAGAATGATTTCAACCTCAATATCCCCTTGTATGTGGAGAAGGTGATCGAGGATGATTTGCCAGGTGTGGAAGAGGCCCTGGCGGATTTGAAGACAGCCTGGGAGGCAAGTTTGGAGGCGGAGGAGAAGTTTAAAGAGGTATTGAAGGGATTCATCAAATGAGTGAGAAATTACCCAACTGGGCTGATCACGGATTACTTACCCTGGCCTACTGGGTTGGATATAAAAATAGTATTTATTCTGCCTATCCATTCTCGGAAGGTGCTCTGGTTGATGAATTATTAACCATTATTTCAAGGTGGAAAAAGAATGATGAATATTTAGAGAGAGAAAGAGCATACGGTCAACTCGCGAAGGGAATTGAAGAGGACAAATATTTGGATTTAGCTGTGGGGAAAAAGTCAGATGACGGACCATATGGAAAGCGATTAAATATTGATACGATAACCTATGCAATTGAGGTAAAGCGATATACCCCAAAAAGATCAAACACCCTTCCGAACATCATGAGAGACCTGGAAAAACTACATATTTTAAAAACTGCGAATTCGAATATTAGATGTTTTTTAATCGTGGTCAGCCAAGGGGAACATCCTCAGGAATTTATTTCTGATAAATTCTGTCGAAAAACAGGAAATGTATACTCTGGCAGAAAACCAGGCCTTTCGGCAAAAATTGTGAATGTCAAAAAGACATTTAACTCTACTAGAGGAAGTAGAAGGGGTAATTACGTTATTTTAATTGAAGTCAAATGACCCAACAAGAACTCGAAAAATACCTCTGGGGTGCCGCCACCCAACTGCGCGGCACCATCGACGCAGGCGACTATAAGCAATACATTTTCCCGCTGCTGTTTTTCAAGCGCATCTGTGATGTGTACGACGAGGAATACGAAGCTGCCCTGGCAGAAAGCGACGGGGACATGGAATATGCTGCCTTTGCAGAGCACCACCATTTCATGGTGCCAGAGGGAGCGCATTGGCAGGATGTGCGGGAAACCACCGTGAATGTGGGCATGAAGTTGCAGGATGCGATGCGGGCCATTGAAAAGGCCAATCCAGACACCCTTTATGGGATATTCGGGGATGCCTCCTGGACCAATAAGGAGCGCCTGAGCGACGAGACCCTCAACAACCTGATCGAGCATTACTCCCAGCACAAACTGAGCCTGGGCAACATCCCCGACGACAAACTGGGCAATGCCTACGAGTACCTGATCAAGGAATTTGCCGACGACAGCGGGCACACCGCGGCTGAGTTTTACACCAACCGCACCGTGGTCAAGCTCATGACCATGATCATGGACCCGCAACCCGGCGAAAGCGTGTACGACCCCACCTGCGGTTCAGGGGGCTTATTGCTCAACTGCGCACTCCACCTGAAGGAGGAAGGCAAGGAGTACCGCACCCTCAAGCTCTACGGACAGGAGATCAACCTGATCACCTCGGCCATTGCCCGCATGAACATGTTCATGCACGGCATCGAGGAGTTTAGCATTGTGCGGGGCGACACCCTGGCCCAGCCCGCCTTCCTGGAAAACGACGAGCTGAAAAAATTCAATGTGATCCTGGCCAATCCGCCCTATTCGATCAAAGCCTGGGACCAAAAAGGGTTTGAAAAGGACCCCTGGGGACGGAATATCTGGGGAACCCCACCGCAAGGATGTGCGGATTATGCTTTTCAGCAGCACATACATAAGAGCCTGGATGAGGGGAATGGACGATCCATTTCGCTGTGGCCGCACGGAGTACTGTTTCGGGATGCAGAGGCAGACATGCGGAGAAAAATGATTGAAGAGGACAAGGTGGAATGCGTAATTGGCCTGGGGCCCAACCTGTTTTATAACTCTCCCATGGAGGCTTGTTTGCTGATAACCACTACGAATAAGGAGGCCAGTAAGAAAGGGAAGGTGCTGATCATTAATGCAGTGAAAGAGGTCAGGCAGGATAAGAACATTGGGTATTTGGAGGAAAAACACATTGGAAAAATATACAAGACCTACAAGGATTTCAAAGATGTGGAAGGGTTCTGTAAGGTGCTTGACATAGGTAAAATTCTTGAAAACAAAGGAAGCTTGAACATCGCCCAGTACGTCAGTAATGTGGACAGCGACATTGTTCAAATTTCAATTGAAGATGCCCTGAAAGCCTGGAATGAATCTTCCTCAAGCTTAAAGGAGAGTATGATAGAATTATTTCAAATCTTAGGTTGAGAATGGAAACAAGGACAAAAAAGATGGATTTGAATAATCTGGATAAATCAAGCTGGGAGACCTTTAGGTTTGACCAAATCGCAAAAAAGGTCTCAGAAACCGTAGATCCCAACAGTACTGATTTGGACATCTACGTTGGATTGGAGCACCTGGATGCCGAAAGCATTCACATAAAAAGAACTGGAACTCCCGATCAGGTGAGCGGTGGAAAATTAAAGTGCTACCCTGGAGATGTGATTTTTGGAAAGCGTAGGGCCTATCAGCGCAAAGCCGCCGTTGTTGATTTTGAAGGAATATGCTCTGCCCATGCCTTTGTTTTAAGAGCCAAACCAGAAGTGATTGATCCCAAGCTTTTCCCTTTTTTCCTCCACTCTGACCAATTTATGCACCGTGCAGTTGATATTTCTGTGGGTGGACTTTCCCCAACCATTAATTGGGGCCAATTGAAGGAACAAGAATTCCTCCTCCCGCCCAAAGCCGAGCAAGCTCGGCTGGCGGAGCTGCTGTGGGCCATGGATGAGGTGGTGGAGAAGAATGAGATTTCATTGATCAGTTTGAGGAAATTCTACTTAACAGAAAGAGAGTTTTCAATTTTAAAGAATGGGAAGGAATTAGTCTATAATTCCAGGTTGAAAGAGGAAGTTAATGCAGAAATTCAGTTTATTCAACTGGAAGGGGTCCTAAGAGATATTCGATATGGCACTTCTCAAAAATCAAATAATAATGGATCAGGAGTTCCAGTACTGGGGATTCCCAATGTGATTCAAGAAAAGCTATCATTAGAGGGAGCCAACTTCGTCGAATTAATGGAAAGTGAGCGCGAAAAATGCACCCTTGAAAATGGAGATATTGTAATTGTAAGAACCAATGGCAATCCTGATTATACTGGAAGAAGTGCCCTTTATAATATTGGGGAGGGACATGTTTTCGCTTCATATTTGATAAAGATTACTGTTAACCAGAACCAAATATCATCAGAATTCTTAGTTCGTTTCTTACAAACCAAGACAGGTAGAAGGTATTTCAGAAGGCATGCTACCTCAACTGCCGGAAATTATAATATCAATACAGAAACTATTAAAGGGATTGTAATCCCAATTATTTCAATGGATGCTCAAATGGAAATTGTTCAAAGATTAAAGGATATTGAAGAGAATATCCAGAGGCTCGATAACCAGCTTTCAAATTCCAAAACACTTCAAAAATCCCTGATCAATCAAATCTTCTAAGCATGAAAAATCCCCCCAAACTCCATCAGCAAGTCTTTGAAATTCTTGACAAGAAGCGAATCCAAGACAAGAGTTTTCGCTTCACCTTGCGACAAATCAACCGGGGGAAGCGCCTGGAGAAGGGATATTGGTTTCATGGGAATGAACATTATTTGGCAGTATCTTTTTGGGCTGGTTTTGACTGGAAAAATAAAACCCCGGACATCATTTTTGTGATTACGGATCAATCCTGTTACCTGGAGATACCTGCCATAGCGGGTGGTAAAAAGAAAGCATGGTTAGAAGAAAATCTCATTCCCAAGATTCCGGGGATGAAAAAAGATGGGGTTAGGTATCGAAAATGGTATGCACGGGACAGAGAACAAATTGAATCCGGGTATTTCAAAAATCACCTGCATAAATTCCTTCAAGTGCAGTACCCTGAAATTGATGGAATCATCAAAAAGAGCCAGAAGGTATTGAGCACCCATTTAAATCCAATTGAGGTAATTTCCCTCGAGAAATTCAAAAAACTGCTGGACAGGCGGGCATATTGGGAGAAGCGTAAGCTTGAGGTCCAAAAACAAAAAATAAAAGGACTTCCTTTTGCCCTCCTGGACATTTCAATCAGAGATTTTCTCGGGATCAAAGATTGTGAAATTTCGAACATCCCCCCTGATACACAATGTATTTTTCTTACTGGGGAAAACAGTATGGGCAAGTCCACTATTCTGAAAGCCATTGCCCTCGCGCTTACTCATGATACGAACCAATCGGGTAGAATCTCAAGCAGTATCCGTATCAGATACCTTGAAAAAGGTAAAGTCAGAAAATCAGAGGTGAAATTTGAGCAGGGAATACTTAAGGAGGATAATCCTCCTCCTGCAAATCAAACAGGCTACGCAGCATATGGTCCATTTCGACTTGAAATGACAAAGGAGGCACATTCAGGCGCCTTGAGAAACAACCCAAATAAAAGTCTTTTCAGCACAGGGGTTCCTCTCCTCAATTTTGAACCAACCATTAGGAAATTTGTCAGTCCTGGTGCCGAAGGTAAGCGATTCACCTGGATGAAGAGAAGTTACCTTGAAGCCGTTCAGTCCTTGATTCCCGAGGTTACGGGAATAGCGCACCCCTGGGCAGGAGATCCGTTCCCTGCATTTTTGATGCTTAAAGCAGGCAGCGATGAAGAGGTAGAACAGGTCAGCTATAGAGATTTGGCAAGTGGGGCAAAAAATATTTTGGGGCTATTGAGTGACATGCTCGCCCGGCTTTTTGAAAGCCAGAAAGAAGTGGATGAGATTTCCAATTTCGAAGGAATTGTTCTGGTCGATGAAATTGACTTACACTTACATCCCAAATTCCAACGCAGGTTGGTAAGGGACTTAACTGAGACTTTTCCAAATGTACAATTCATTTTTACAACCCATAGTCCAATTCCATTGCTCGGGGCTCCGGAAAAATCTGAGTTTTTTGTAGTTCGTAATCAAAGGGAAATTGGTATTAATGTGGAACATCTTAACTCAATTGAAATTAGGGAATTGACTCCCAATTCGATTCTAACCTCTCCTATTTTTGGCATGGACAATATCCTCCATACCCATTTTGACCCAGAAACCAATGATTACGTAAGCGATGAAGCACATTATCTGGTAGTAAAAACGGAATCAACCTATGGTGAGGTGGTCCGCAACAAACGTATGCTATCTTCCCTGGTTGAACAATACAAAGAAAGAAAAGGAAAGGAGGAGAATGATGATCAGTCTTGATGGGAAATCTCGTTTCAAAAGCATTCCTCCAACCCTTGACTCGACCCATCCAAAAGGCAAAGACAAATGGGAAAAACTGGAAAAATCAAAGTCCGGAAAAGGAGTAGGTTCTGCCTATGGCTCTGAAGCTGTAAGGAAGGAAGTACGAAAATACCATGGATACAAATGCATTTATTGTGAGGGCATTCCAGTTGGGGTTTCCAGACCCAGAATCGATCACTTTCGACCTAAAGACGGAGTTAAAGATTGCGAAACAGACAATTTCAAGGGATATTTTTGGCTCGGCTATGAATGGAGCAATTTGGTTCAGAGTTGCGATTCTTGTAATACCCACAAATCAAACCAATTCCCATTGGATGAAGGAAGTCCCAGGATATTTTGGGATGAGAAAAGCCCTTTTCCTGGCCCAGAAATGAGGTCAATCCTTTCTGCCTGGCTCAAACAGGAAAAGAGGCTTTTACTGAATCCAGAGATAGATAAGGTAGAGCCTCACTTTAGGTTCACCAAGGATGGTCAAATTTTCAGCCATACCAAACGAGGAAAAACCACCATTCAGGTATTGAAATTAGATAGGGGAGATTTGATCTGGAGGCGAAAGCGGAAAATTGATGAGTATTACCAAAAGTTGATTAGAATACTATTCGGGTTTGAATCTCTTCTTTCAAACATGAATAAAGAGTCCCAGGAATTTGCTCAATTCATCTTTTGGAATGACTTGAGCATGTTTTTCGAAGAACTTCTTGAAGCCCAATCGCCAGAGCACGAGTTTTCCAGGTTGGGTTTTTACATGTTCCATGAATTTGAGGACTTTTTTCTCCAACGTGAGCAAGATGGCTTCACCATCGAAAAAGATCTTAAAGACCATGCAGAGCTTGTTCGAAATTTTTATCGGTATTTATTGAGCCTTACCTAATCCGAAATGCTCCTTCAACAAACTCAACCTCGTAGAACGCCTCCTCATTCACAGTCTTCACGGGGTGAATCTGAACCAATAAAATTCAAAAATAGTTAACTTTATCCATGGCCATCCCCAATCCACTTTACCTCTTCCGCATGACGCACGTCCAAAACGTGCCGCATGCATTGGAACATGGTTTGTGGACTGCTGCCTCCCCCAATGCAAATCCCGGTTATATCCCGATTGGGGATAGCGAGATCATCCATGCCAGAAAGGCTATGCCAATCCATGTCCCAAGCGGCGGTACGCTTTCAGATTATATTCCTTTTTATTTTGGCGCAAGGTCTCCAATGCTGTATATCATTAAAAAAGGATTCCATTTTGTGAAGAAAATCCCTCAATCAGAGATCGTTTATTTGGTTGTACCCTTTGAGAATGTCAAGAATAGCGGAGTGGAATGGTGTTTTACGGATGGGAATGCCCGCGATTATTCTTCCCGGCATTTTAGCGAAGAGACACAACTTGAGGAATTGGATTGGGAAGTGATCAATTCACAGGATTGGAAAAATCGAGAAGATGATATGGATCGTAAAAGGCGGAAACAAGCTGAATTTTTAGTAAAAGAGCATGTTCCTGCTGCCTGTATTTCTCATATCATTGTCTATGATGAAAATACTGCTAAATTTGTTCAAGGCCATGTTGATAATCTGCGAATGACTATCAGGGTTGGCGTTTCTCCCAACAATAAACATTACTACTGATGATCAGGTATGTCGAAGGGAACATGTTGGAAGCCCAAGCAGAGGCTTTGGTAAACACGGTCAATACAGTAGGCGTAATGGGCAAAGGAATTGCTCTGCAATTCAAGGAAAAGTTTCCCGAAAATTTCATGGATTATGCCCAGGCAGTCAAGGCGGGTGAAGTGGTAACCGGAAAAATGTTTGTGTCTGAGGTACAACGCCTTGATGGGCGGAAAGTGATTATCAACTTTCCCACCAAAGTGCAATGGTTTGCACCGTCCAGGTATGAATGGATTGAAGAAGGACTAAAAGACCTTGTTAAGGTCATTAAGGTTTACAATATAACCAGCATTGCTGTCCCACCTCTGGGTTGCGGCAACGGAAAACTCCAATGGGAAAAAGTGAAGAAATTGATGGAGGGTTATCTCGGTGATCTGGATAATATTGATATTCAGATATTCACCCCCAACCAAAGAATTCAGGAAGTTTTAGCGAAGGAAAACCAACCCCGAGAGGTAAAATTAACCCCTGCCAGGGCAGAACTTCTTTATTTGCTTTTCCATTATGAGGCTTCAGGCGAAGAAACCAGCCTCTTTATTGCGAATAAACTCGCCTATTTTCTCCAACGAATGGGTGACAAACAGTTAAAATTAAAGTTCCAACGTCATCATTATGGTCCCTATTCCAATCAAGTGGATCACCTGATGTATGCCCTGAATGGAAGTTTCATCAATGGGTTGGAGCAACGCACCGCAAAGGCATTTGACCGGTTGGATCTACGTTATGATCGCTATCCCGAGGTGAAGGAATTTGTGGAAAAGGAATTGGGAGAGGAGCAAAGACAAAGACTGAATTCCTTGCTTGAATTCATGGATGGCTATCAATCTCCTTTGTCCATGGAAGCTTTGGCCACGGTAGATTCTGTTTTGCAAGAAAACCCCCAGGTTTCTGCCTCAGCAATTTTTGAGCGAATTCAAAATTGGAGTGATCGAAAGAAAAAGATATTTAACGAGCATCACATAAATGTTGCTCTGAACCGAGTCCACTCCTTTCAAAAGGAGTTGGGGTATAGTTGAGCTTTAGGTCAATAATCTGCTAATCCCATGTCCTTCAACGAACTCAACAGCGTAGAATACTTCCTCATTCACCAACTCACGGGGGTGAATCTGAATAGCGATCAAATCAAGGATCCCGGCTTGCCCTACGGCGTGCAGTGGGTGCACAAATCTGCCCAGAACCTGGATCGGGGAGTAAACGAAGTGTTGGTAGAATCGGAATTGAAGGCGGCCCTGGTCAGGATCAATCCCGAGATCGGGGCGAAGCCCGAACTGGCGGACGAGGTGGTCTATAAACTTAGGGCGGTGCTGATCGCTGTAAATCAGGTGGGGTTGGTCAAGGCCAATGAGGAGTTTTTTAAGTGGATGTGCGGGGAGAAAACCATGCCGTTCGGGGAAAATAACCGCCATGTCCCTGTGCGCTTAATTGATTTTTCAAATTTTGCCAATAATACATTCGTAGTCACCAACCAGTATCGCATCCATCATCGTGAGACAAAGATTCCCGATATTGTGATGCTGATCAATGGCATTCCTGTGGTGGTGGGCGAAGCCAAAACGCCCATTCGACCTTCGGTCAGTTGGTTGGATGGGGCCCATGAAATCCATGATATTTATGAAAACAGCGTACCCCAGTTGTTTGTGCCTAATATCTTGTCCTTTGCAACCGAGGGCAAGGAACTGTATTATGGAGCCATTCGATCGCCCCTCCAGTATTGGGCTCCCTGGCGTTTGGAGGAAGATGAAAATTCGCTGGCAAGCAAATTAGGTCTGGCCGGAATAGGCAGAGAACTGAATGACCTTTTGCATGGTCCCCAATTGCTGGATATTATGCTAAACTTCTCCCTGTTTTCTACCAATAAAAAAAAGCAGCGGATGAAGGTCATTTGCCGTTTTCAGCAATATCAGGCAGCTAATAAGATCGTGGACCGGGTCATTGAGGGGCGTATCAAAAAGGGGTTGATCTGGCACTTTCAGGGTTCGGGAAAATCCTTGTTGATGGTATTTGCAGCCCAGAAGCTGCGGAAATCACCTGAACTGAAAAGCCCCACCGTGATCGTCCTGGTGGACCGCACTGATCTGGATACCCAGATCAGCGGCACCTTTAATGCCGCAGATGTGGCCAATGTGGAAACCACAGACAGCATCAGCGAATTGCAAAGATTGCTGGAACGGGATACCCGCAAGATCATCATTTCGATGATATACAAGTTCAGGGATGCCAGGCCCAATATGAATACGCGGGAGAATATCATAGTCCTGGTGGACGAAGCCCACCGCACCCAGGAGGGCGACCTGGGCCGCCAAATGCGGGCCGCCTTGCCCAATGCCTTCCTCTTTGGCCTGACCGGAACCCCGGTCAATAAAGCGGATAAAAACACTTTCTGGGCCTTTGGGGCCGAGGAAGACAAGGGTGGGTACATGTCGCGCTACACCTTTCAGGATTCCATACGTGACAATGCAACCCTGCCCCTTCACTTTGAGCCCCGTTTGGTGGACGTACATGTCGATAAGGAAACGATTGACAAGGCCTTTGCTGAGTTTAAAGAGGCCGCCGCTCTGACCGATGAAGAGGCAGATGCCCTGAACCAGAAATCGGCCAAAATGTCGGCCTTCCTGAAGTCACCTGAACGGGTGGCTAAAATCGTGGAAGACATTGCCACCCACTTCAAAGAAAAAGTAGAACCTAATGGATTTAAGGCCATGATCGTGACCCCAGACCGTCACGGCTGTGTGCAATACAAGGAGCAACTGGACAAATATTTCCCCGAGGAGGCCAGCGCGGTAGTGATCTCTACCTCCGCCAACGATGATTTTGATTTCAAACAAAAGTGGAGCAGAGACAAAGGCAGCCAGGAAAAGCTGGTGGACACTTTCTGCGACCCCCAATCAGAAATCAAGTTTCTCATTGTCACCGCCAAGTTGTTAACTGGATTTGACGCACCAGTTCTGCAAACCATGTATCTGGACAAATCCCTTAAGGACCACACCCTATTACAGGCTATTTGCCGCACCAACCGTCTCTTTCCCCAAAAGTCCTTTGGACGAATTGTAGATTACTTCGGCGTCTTCGACGATGCTGCCAGGGCTTTGCAATTTGACGAGCAAAGCGTGAAAATGGTGATCAGCAACCTTTCCGTGCTGCGTGACCAGCTTCCGAAAGCTGTTGAGAATTGTCTGAAGCACTTTGCAGGAGTGGACCGCAGTTTGGTCGGTTTTGAAGGACTGGAAGCTGCCCAGGACGCGATCAAATCAGATGAGAAAAAGGATGCTTTTGCCAAAGATTTTAAATACCTGAGCAAGCTCTGGGAATCCTTGTCGCCTGATAATATCCTCAATATTTATCAGGCAGACTACAAATGGCTGTCCGAAGTCTTTGAGTCCGTCCGCCCCGCTTCAGACAATGTCGGCAAACTGTTGTGGATTACCCTGGGTGCTCAAACCACCAGGTTGATCCATGAAAATATCCATGTGGGAGAAGTACACCAGTTGTCTGAATTCGTGCTTGATGCGGATGTGATTGAAGATATCTTCAACAATCCCGACCCCAAAAACGCAAAACGACTCACGATCATTCTGATCAAGCGGTTCAAAAAGTACGGCGGATTGCCTGTATTCAAATCACTCAGCGAGCGCTTGGAAGCCCTTCGGGAAAAAGCCGAAAAAGGCCTGATCACTTCAATTGAATTCGTTAAGGAACTTTGCAAACTCGCCCAGGAAACCGTTCAGGCTGAAAAGGAACTTGAAGCAGAGATACAGGAGAAATCGCCCAAAGCCGCCCTGACTGAATTATTCCTTGAATTGAAAACTGACGAGACACCCGCAGTGGTGGAGAGAATTGTAACAGACATTGATGCCATTGTGCGGGTGATAAGATTTCCGGGATGGCAAAACTCGAATCAGGGTGAAAGGGAAGTGCAAAGTTCCTTGCGAAAAATTCTCTGGGCGAAATACAAGCTGAAGGATCAGTTGCTGTTTGACCGGGCGTATGCATATATCAAAGAGTATTATTGATAGGAGATGAGGGGGACCGAATTGAAAAAAACTTGCTCCTCCAAACGGCAACCCTAACTTCACCAACGGTGAAAGGCCCTGCCATCTTGGTAATAAATTCCCTACTCGCTTTTCGTAATTCCTTTTGGATCACCTGATTCCATTTTTCAAACTTGTAACAATTGAAGGAAATCCTTGCTGCGAAGTTGGTCGGTAGGGTTATGAGCCAATTAACTTTTCTAAGACTGTAACCATGTTGAGGTAAAAGCGCGGATTGTGAATTTGAATCTATGCCTTCCATTCAAGACAGAAACGTATTGATATGCGTACAAATTTTGAAAGGTTGTTTAGGCATTGATGCCCAAGCCATTGGTTCGAAATTGGTTAGAGCAGAATAATTGCGATGCAATAAACCCTTCAAAATGGCCATTTGGGGGTGTTTTGGGGAGTAAAGATTCGCCCCGCTGGGGTCAAACATTTATAGCTAAATTAATTTAAAAAAGACCGACCCTGTAGGGGTCGAACATAATCAATACCAATCCCCACCCAAAACGCATAATTCGACCCCTCCGGGGTCGCGGATTCCATGCCTGGTTTACGGGCTACAATAATGTGACCGCGCTGCGGTCGACACACTGCCCTTCAGGGCAGGGCGAAATCCAAACGTATGGAAACCATCATATTGTTTCCAATAATGGTGATTTACTCATCCTTTTTCCGCCTGTGGATTTGGTTTCTATTCAGTAAGAAGGAATATGGGTTTTATTTCAGAATGGACCATTCTGGGGGTGACCCTGGAAGGGTCAAATTATTGTAGTATGATCAATCATCCTATATTCACGACCCCGGCTCAGCAGGAGTCACGAAGTGTAGGGGTCGAATTATACAAGGAATTATCCATCCCCGCTTCCGTTTTATAATGGGAGATAATGGCGGTGCCTAATAATGCGACCGCCCTGCGGTCGTAAATTCCACCCTGTTTCACAGGCTACAATAGTTTGACCGCGCTGCGGTCACCTGTCTGCCCTTCCGGGCACGGCGAAATCCCCTACGCGTCGAAAAACGACCCTTTTGTTCCCTAACGGTTGCAACCAACCCCCATCTGCCCCAATTTCCCCTCTTTGCCGCTCGTGGCAGAGAGGGGATGCCCTTTGGGCAGGGGTGAGTTTTTCTATGCGGGCCCCGGCCCGCCTGGTGACCCCTACGGGGTCAAACATTTATAGCTAAATTAATTTAAAAAAGACCGACCCTGTAGGGGTCGAACATAATCAATACCAATACCCACCCAAAAAGCATAATTCGACCCCGCGGGGTCGCGGATTCCATGCCTGTTTCACAGGCTACAATAGTTTGACCGCGCTGCGGTCGACACACTGCCCTTCAGGGCAGGGCGAAATCCAAACGTATGGAAACCATCATATTGTTTCCAATAATGGTGATTTACTCATCCTTTTTCCGCCTGTGGATTTGGTTTCTATTCAGTAAGAAGGAATATGGGTTTTATTTCAGAATGGACCATTCTGGGGGTGACCCTGGAAGGGTCAAATTATTGTAGTATGATCAATCATCCTATATTCACGACCCCGGCTCAGCAGGAGTCACGAAGTGTAGGGGTCGAATTATACAAGGAATTATCCATCCCCGCTTCCGTTTTATAATGGGAGATAATGGCGGTGCCTAATAATGCGACCGCCCTGCGGTCGTAAATTCCACCCTGTTTCACAGGCTACAATAGTTTGACCGCGCTGCGGTCACCTGTCTGCCCTTCCGGGCACGGCGAAATCCCCTACGCGTCGAAAAACGACCCTTTTGTTCCCTAACGGTTGCAACCAACCCCCATCTGCCCCAATTTCCCCTCTTTGCCGCTCGTGGCAGAGAGGGGATGCCCTTTGGGCAGGGGTGAGTTTTTCTATGCGGGCCCCGGCCCGCCTGGTGACCCCTACGGGGTCAAACATTTATAGCTAAATTAATTTAAAAAAGACCGACCCTGTAGGGGTCGAACATAATCAATACCAATCCCCACCCAAAACGCATAATTCGACCCCGCTGGGGTCGCGGATTTCATGCCTGGCTTACGGGCTACAAAAATGTGACCGCGCTGCGGTCGACCATCAGCCCTTCAGGCAGGGCGAAATCCCTGGCTTGCCGGGACATCTATCGTGGGGCAATAAATACTTGGTAGATATTAACCCGCCCCTGAATCAGTTTTCCTTAAACCTGAACCCGTTGAGGAACATTTCCTGTACATTATACACGGGCAGTTCCTTGCCAGAGACAAAGAGCACCGCCAGGGCATTATGGTCCACCCAGCCTTTGACCGCGTATTGCAGCAGATCGCCGTCTTCCCAGTAATCGATCACGCCCTGGGCATTGGGGTTGCTGTCCAGGGTATGGCCGAGTCCGTAGCCGGCCGCGCCGGTAATCTCAAAGGCGCTTTGCAGGTAGTCGAGATAGGAAGTGAGCAGGGTCAGCAGATCTTCTTTGGATTCTTCGGCAAACTCACCCTTGCTGAGGTCCACCAGGATCACCCCGTAGGTAATTTCATTTTCGACGTATTCGCCCATGTACATAGGCAGGCCGTCTTCGGTTTTGGATACTTCAAAATCAGAAAATGTACCTGGCAGGTAGGCTTTGCAGCCGCTTTCCCCGATGGGTTGTTTGGAAAACCGGGGAACCTGGGCCTCAACCCGCAGGGAGGCGGCCAGCACCAGAATGGTGATCAGAATCAATGTGTGCTTCATAGAGGCCATATCAATGTCCCGAAGTTATCAAAAAGCCGGATGCAAAACTATGTTTCCGGCCCGCAGGACAGGAAAAATCAACTGCAATTTCCGTGCCGGACCCGCTCCGCTCAGCGCAGCAGGGTCAGGTGACCGGCTACCTGGAAGCGTTCGGTGGGGTCGGTGAGGAAGGAATACTCGATCAGGTAGTAATACACCCCTTCGGTGCAGGGCGGGCCGCCGTTCTGGCTGCCATCCCATCCGTTGGATACGGAGGTGGAGGAAAACATCTGCCGTCCCCAGCGGTCAAAGACCGACATGGAGAAAGAGTTGAGGAATTCAGCTTTGGCCTGGAAGCGGTCGTTGAATCCGTCGCCATTGGGGGTGAAAACGTTGGGGATGAGGATGGAATCGCAGCCCTCGCCCGGCAGGATGGTGACCTGAGCCAGGTATTCGCAGCCAAACGAGTCGGTGACCGTGACCTGGTAAATGCCCGGAGTATGCACCCGGAAGGTGTCGAGGGTGCTGCTGTCGCCCCAGAGGTAGGCCGAATAGCTGCTGTCGGGCTGGAGCAGGATGGGCGAACTGCCACAGATCACGGTATCATTGCCCAGACTCACGATCTTTTCCAGGATGAAGGGGACGGTGATGGATGCCGTGTCGGTACAATCATGCAGATCCCAGCCCACCACGGTGTAAGTGGCGGTGGCTGTGGGGACAAAAGGCTGGTTATTGACCACTCCCTGATCCCAGGCGTAGGTGGCAGCCCCATGCCCGTGCAGGGTCAGAGAATTACCCTCACAGACCAGATTCTGGCTGGCCAGGGCCTGCACCACCGGCAGCGGATGGACCACCACGGTGACCTGCCCGGTATCCGGACAGCTTTGGGGGGAGGTGCCGGTCACGGTGTAGGTGGTGGTGGCGGCGGGTTGAAAGGGCACGTTGTTGGTGACGCCGTTATCCCACTGGAAAGTGGTGGCGCCCGTGCCGTTGAGAGTCACAAATTCGCCCAGACAAATGGGGTTATTATCGGCAAAGCCCATCACATTCAGGGCCGGTCTGATCACCACCGCGATCTGGGCCGTGCCCTGGCAGCCATTTGGGTCGGTGCCGGTCACGGTATAAGTGGCGGTGGCCCCAGGCTGGAAAGGCAGGCCATTTGTCACCCCGTTGCTCCAGGCATAGGTGCTGGCCCCGGTTCCGCTGAGGGTCACATTATCGCCCGCACAGATGGTATCGGCCGAGGTAAGGGCGCCCACCACAGGGTTGGGATTGACCTGAATGGTGATCTGAGCCGTATCGGCGCACCCGCTGGGGTTGGAGCCAATCACGGTATAGGTATTGGTGGCCGCCGGGGTAAAGGCAACCCCGTTGCTGATTCCATTGTCCCAGTTGTAAGCTGCGGCTCCGCTGGCAGTCAGGGTCAGGGCATTGCCCTGACAAACGGTGTCCTGGGTGGCGGAAATGCTCACGGTCAGGCTGGGATTGACCACAATCTCAATCAGAGCCGAGTCAATACATCCGTTGGCGTCTGTGCCAATGACCTGGTAGGTGGTGGTGGACGCTGGCTGGAAAGGATTATTATTGGTCACCCCGTTGTCCCAGGTGTACAAAGAGGCCCCGGTGCCATTGAGAGTGACATAATCGCCCTGGCAGGCTGTGTCGAGGGTGGACACTGCGCCAACGGAGGGGTTGGGATTGACCTGCACGGTTAGCTGGGCAGTATTTACGCAGTTATTGCCATCTGTGCCGGTCAGGGTATAGGTGGTGGTGGTGGCAGGCTGGAAGGCGACCCCATTGCTGATGCCGTTATTCCAGCTGTAAGTATTGGCCCCCGCTCCGCTCAGGGTCACAAATTCGCCCACACAAACCGTGTCGTCGCTGGCATTGATGGCCACCGGGGGCAATTGATTGACATTGACCGTGATATGGGCGGTATCCGTACAGCCATTGGCAGCCATGCCGGTCACGGTGTAGGTGGTGGTGAGGGCAGGTTGAAAGGCCACTCCATTGACCACGCTGTTGTCCCAGGTATAGGAGCTGGCTCCTGAGCCGGTCAGGGTCACGCTTTGTCCGGCGCAAACTGTAGTGGCTGTGGTGGCCGCGCTCACGCTGGGCTTGGGTTTTACGCTCACGCTGATAAAGGAAAAGGGCTGAAAGGAACAACAATTGAAGGGCGTGCCCGTGCTGGTGTAGTAAATGGTATTGGAGGTGGGAGATATTTTGACCGATCCGCCATTGACCATATTGGGTTTGCTGAAAACGTTTACCCCATCCGACCAGTAAACTGTAATGGGACCCAACGCGTTTGAAATGTTGAAGGTGAGGGGAATAGAATCGCCCAGACATACGGAGGAGGGCGCAGACATGGTGACCGTGGGGTTGGAGTAGCCCAGGGTGATGTAGCGGGTGGTATTGTCGGGGATTTGGGTGTTGCTGATGCCGCTCACCGTGACCCAGCCATTGGAATAGGAAAAGCTCAGGCCGCCCCCCGCGGCAAAGACGGAGGCATTGGTGAAATTGCCATCCGTATCCACCAGCAGTTTGAGGTAGGTGGGATTGATGGTGGTGGGCAGCATGCAGGTATCCAGCAGCAGATCGACATTGAAGGATTGGGAAAAATTGGTTTTGGTAACCTTCCACTCCCGTCCCAGCCTGCCTGAAATGAAGGGCGTAGCCGGTTTTTCCGCGGTCGAGGCCGAAGATGCACATTGTCCGCCCTGGTCATTGCCCATTATCACATAGGAAATATCCGAGTTGAAGGTGCCGGTATTGGCCACGTTGGTGGGTTGCAGGGTGCTGAGGTAGATGCGGTTTTGGTCGTCGAAATCGTGGGATTGCTTTTGCATGAGCCCTTCGGCATCGTCGCGGCCAATGCCAATCACCTGGTAATGGTAGCCGGGATTGACCGAGGCATCCCACAGGAGGGCTCCGCTGGTGGCGGTGTAATCGCCCTGGGTGCCCCCGGCGCTGTTGTTGAGGGTGATGCCGTATTTCACCGCCAGGTAGGTATGGACTTTGTCCAGTTCGGCCTGGGTAAGGTCGCGGTTGTAGAAAATGACCTCGGCGAGGTAGCCATCGTACAGGGCATTGAAAATGCCGCCTCCCTTGCGGGCTCCAAAGCAGAGCCCGATGTCTCCTGAAGTGCTGGCGCCTGCGCCGGCACCCATGGTGAGACCGCGGGTGAAAGCCCGGAAAGTGGCCGGACCCGAGCGGTTGCCCGTGTAGGAAACGATGTCAGGCTGGTAATTCTGGTTCCAGTCGCGGGAGGCATTCACACTGTTGGCACCCGATCCGATCGACAGGCGCCCGCTGGTGATGCTAAATTTTACCCGGCACTGAATGCCGTCCACAGTACCGGCCGAGGCTTCGCGGTAGAAAACCGTGTGTCCGCCTAATTCCACCGAAGTGGGGGAGAGGAAGTAAGCCGAGACAAAAGTACCCTGGTTATTGACTGCGGTATTGTCGAGCAGGTTGAGGTTATTGGGATTTTCCAGTACCCGGGGCAGGCTGGCCGAGTTGCCGGCAAAGTCAACCGTGGAGTTGTAATTGGAGCTGGCTCCGGGAGGCGTATTGGTGGTAACGGGATAGGGTGTGGCCGGATCGGTAAGGGTAATGGCCCCCGGACCGGTGGGGTAGGAAGTGGTCCACGATGTGGTGTTTCCAAGGGGGAGATTGTCGGCCTTCCACCAGGCTGTCAGGTTGGTGGTGCCCACATTTCCGGGGTTTTGAGCAAGGGTAAACAGGGAGAGAAGTAAAAGACAAAAACCAACGAATGCCTTTTTCATAAAATATGTGCTGAATAGAGCGCAAATATATGATAATGAAGGGGTAAAGACAATACATCGAGCCTTAATTTATTTATTGCGCAGGAGTTTATTATGGCTGTTTTTAGGCTGATTTTCTCAGGTTTAGCTGGTCCGGATTCAACGGGATTTCTGGCGCCCGCGCAGGCCTCATTCAGGGGGTGATTTTAGGGGGTTCTGAATTTCCCTTCCCTTGGTAAATGGCGGCCTTCCCTCAAAAAATATGGCGGTTCGCCCTTTATTTTTCCTGAGGCAGGAGAAGGGAATTAGATTCAGACATGATTTTTACTTTAACTCATTTCAAAACTATTAATGTCTATGAACTTGAAAACAAATCTTAGAACAATGCTCTCTTTTTCACCCTTTAACAAACTTCTCTTTCTTTTTACCCTTCTTTTCAGTTTTACCTTCAGGTCGGCCCAGCTCAACGCCCAAAGTTTTTGTCACGATTACGGAGCCAGCCTTCAGGAGGAGGCGCGCGACATGGTTGAAACCACAGATGGCGGCGTGGCCATCACGGGTTTTGTGGTTCCCGAAGAATCGTCCACCGGCCTGCCTTCGCTTTATGTGCTGAAACTCGATGTAAACGGCGCCATTCAGTGGTCCAACATGGTCAGTTTCAAGGATGTGGAAGGCCAGAATGAGTTTGGTTCCGTGGGGATGGGAATCGTGCAGGACTTTAACGGAGACCTGGTGGTGGCGGGATTCACCACGGTTGATCCGACTGCCTTCGATGTGTTGGACGGCCTGGTAACCAAGCTGAATGTCACCACCGGCGCGGTTATCAATTCCCTCATTATCCGGGAACCCAACGGCCAGAAAACCGGATTCAATGCCATTGCCAACTTCAACGGATCATTTGGCGGCGTAAATGGAGGCTATTATGTGGCAGGTCGCCGCAATTTCCCCGGGCGGGCCCGCGACATGTATCTGGTGCAGCTGAATCCTTCCTTTTCCATTAACTGGGAGGGCAGTTGCGGCGGCTTAAACTCCGACGAGGCCCTGGGCGTGATTTGCACAAACACCAACAGTGCCCTCATGGTAGGCTCCACCAACTCATTTGGCGCGGTCGGCCTGGATGTATATGTAGGTGGATTTTCCAGTGTGGGCACCTTTTTAGGTGACCGCAGGTTTGGAACCACCGGCAATGACATTGGGCAGGATATCGTGCAGACTGTGTCCGGGTTTGTGGGAGTCGGATCTTCGGATGTAAGCGGCTCCAACCAGGATCTGGTTTTTCGCCTCAATGCGGGTCTGACCCTCACCAATGACATGGTGATCGGCAATGCAGGGGAGCAAAACAGTGCCTTCAGGATCATGAAGCGCAGCGGAAACGGATTCCTGGTTTCGGGCGAAACCCTTGAACCGGGTAGCGTGGATAAGCACCTTCATTCCATTTTCCTCACGAATGCAGGCGCCTTCTCCTCGGCCAAAAAATTCGACCATCCCGATTTCCTCAAAGGTGGTTTTGTCAATGAACTGACCAACACCCAGGCGGTAGTGGCAGGCACCTCCTTTTTTGATCCCGCCAAGACGGATATTTTTCTGACCAAACTCGATCTGTTGGGAAATTCCTGCTGTGAAATCCCCTGGACCCCGGCACTGACCATTGACGTGATGCTGCCAGAAACCACTGCGACCATTCCGGATGTTCCCGTCTCCGTACCTCGTCCTCACACCAAGAGTGGAACTGACATCGCCAAACTGGAAGTGCTTTGTCCTCAGGCCAGCGGGAAAAAGGCAGAACCCACCCAGGAACTGCTGACTGAAAGTCTACAGGTTTGGCCCAACCCGGCTCATGGACAGCTGAATGTGGAATTGCCGGTGGCTGCCACCTTGTACCTCAATGACCTCACCGGGCGCACCCTGCAGACCTGGCAGGCAATGGAAGGAACCCACATCCTTGATCTGGGCCAGCATCCCGCCGGGATATACCTCCTGCGGATTGACTCCCCAACCCTGAAAAAGGCCATAAAAATCGTAATCGAATAAACCCGATTCTTCCTGATTTGCGGCCCCGCCTGTATAGGTGGGACCGTTTTGGTTGGAGGGGATTTGAAAAATCCCCGAAAAGGGGCATATTTACCCGAAATAATTGGACATTGGAACACCAGGAAATCCTCACCAACATCCGGAAAATACTCAGGAGCATCAACCTGGAAAGCAAGCGGATCGAACGGCTTCAGGGCGTGAGCATTCCCCAGTTTTTGTGTCTCAGTTTTTTGCAAAATTCCCCTCAGTATCAAAGTACAGTCAAGACCATTTCCGGTCACCTCAATCTTAATTCCTCCACCGTTTCCGGGATTGTGAAACGGCTGGAAATGAAGGGCCTGGTGGCCCGCCTGCCCAATACCCAGGACCGTCGCGGGTCCACCATTGCCCTGACCGAAAAGGGATCGCGCCTGATCGCCGGGGCCCCGCCCCTGATGCATGACAAACTGGGGTCCAGGCTGGCTCAAATCAGCGGAGAGGAACGCGAGACCATTCGCAAAGGGCTGGATTTGCTGGTGCAATTGCTGGGCCTGGAGGAAATGGATGCTTCTCCCATGCTGGCTCCGGATGGCTCTCTGGATGGGGAGTAGGCGACTGCCTGAACCTATGAGCCTTCTTCCCCGTTTCTTGTTTCTGTAGAATATAAATGGGTTGCCCTGAAGTGACTTTGATGCAGATTTGTGGTTTAATTGTAGTAAAAATGGCTCTGTTTTTGCCTTCCATGGCATAATTGATTAATTTTGGTTCTGTACAACCTAAATGATTGAAATGGGTTCTCAGAATAGGAATCAGTAGAATAATTATTAAGAAAAGGGGAAGCAGAATATTATGCCTGTAAACAGGGACAAAATTATCCGATTGATGGTCAGGGAATTAATCAGACAGGATTTTACTCAGGTAAGAGCCGACGACGGTGAGCGTCCCAAACCACCCATTATCCGTTGGGAGAAGGCTGATCCCGGACACCGCCCCGATATTACCGCGGTCAAAGGGGAGGCAATGGGGGTTTTTACCGTGGTGGAGGATGCTTCTTCCATCGATGCAGGGGACCTCAATAAAATCCAGCTTTTTTCAGAGTATGCAGGCCAGCGGGACGGAAAGCACTTTCTGATTACGGAAACTTCTCAGGCCAAAAAGCTGGGCGAGGTTTGTGAAAATCATTCCCTTGAAATTGAGCTCATTCAGGTGGCCGTAAACGAGGAACAGGGTTGATGCATCCTGTTGACCTCGCCATATTTGCAGCTTATATCCTTTTGATGCTTGGAATTGGATTCTTTTTCTACCGAAAAAACAAGGGAGCTGAGGACTTTTTCGTAGGTGGTCGCGACATTGGGAGCCTTCATATTGGCCTTTCTGTGGTTGCCACCGATGTTGGGGGTGGATTTTCCATTGGTTTGGGAGGGCTGGGGTTTCTGGTGGGAATGTCGGGCTCGTGGATGCTGTTTACCGGGTTGATTGGAGCCTATTTCAGCGCTATTTTCCTGATCCCCAAAGTAAGGCGTCTTTCTGAAATGAAGGCCTATACCACCTTTCCTGAAATCCTGGGTCATTTTTTTGGACCCAGAGTTGCCCTGATCGCAGGTATAATCAGTGCAATTGGTTATCTGGGCTTTACCAGTTCTCAAATCCTGGCCGGGGCCAAACTGGCCTCTGCCACCTTCCCTGATATCAGTCTGCAGGGAGCTGTGTGGGCCATGGGGGGGCTGATTGTGGTCTATACAGTACTTGGAGGCCTGAAAGCCGTCATTTTTACGGATACCATCCAATGGATTATTCTGATTCTCGGACTGGCCCTGGTAGGTCTGCCAGTTTCCTACTTTGCCGTGGGTGGGCTGGAGGGCATCCAGAAAACCCTGCCTGCCTCCTTTTTTGAATTTTCCAACCTGCGCTGGCAGGATTTCGTGAACTGGCTGATCACGATTGTGCCCATTTGGTTTGTTGGCATGACCTTGTACCAGCGAATTTATGCGGCACGCTCAGATAAGGAGGCCCGCCGGGCCTGGATGATTGCCGGCATTTTTGAGTGGCCCATCATGGCCCTGCTGGGAGTAAGCCTGGGCCTGCTCGCACGGGTGGCTGCAGACCAGGGTGCCTTTGCCTGGCTGGGGGTGGCCGACCCCGCCCTGATGGATGAGGAAATGGGGATACCCTTTCTTTTGCGCACCGTATTGCCGACCGGGCTGATGGGAATCATGCTGGCTGCCTATTTTTCAGCCATTATGTCTACTGCCGACAGTTGTTTGATGGCCTCCTCTGGTAATCTGGTTACAGACCTGCTGGGCAAATGGTTCAAAATTCCACCAAACTTCAGGGTTGAATTGCGTATTTCCCAAATTTCCACCCTTGTTTTGGGCCTGATTTCTCTGGTGCTGGCTTCCATGCTCGACAATGTGCTGGAAGCCATGCTATATTCTTATGGATTCATGGTTTCAGGCCTTTTTATCCCGGTTTTGGGGGCCTTATTCTGGAAACGCAGAAACGGATGGGCTGCTCTGCTTGCCATGATCCTGGGAGGAGGAACCACCCTTGCCCTTATTCTGGGCCAGATTTCCCTTCCCTGGGGCCTGAATGCCAATCTGTTTGGGTTGCTGACCTCCCTTTCTGTTTACCTGATTCTGACTCTGATTCTTCCCGCAGAAAATTACTCTGAACCACCATTAAACTAAAATCTATTATCGCAAAAATGAGTATTGAATACCAACTGCACACCAAAACAGACCTCGTTTCCATCCCTGAAAAGCAGGAAATTGCAGGCTTTCTGTTTCGTGCCCTGCAAAAATATGGCGACCCCCTGGAGCACATCCGCAAGGCAATTGATTATGCCGTGGGAGAACACCCCTGCAAGGGGGGATTTATTACTCTCGCCCGCGACCGGGGCGAGGTTGTGGGCGCCGTGGTTATCAATGAGACCAATATGGGCGGATACATTCCTGAATATATCCTGGTATATATCGCCGTAAATCCGGATTACAGGGGCAAGGGAATCGGCAAGGGGCTGATGAAGCGGGCCCTTGATTTTGCGGACGGTGACATCGCCCTGCATGTGGAACCAGACAACCCGGCGCGGAAGCTCTATGAGAAATTTGGTTTCACCCATAAATACCTGGAAATGCGCTACAAAGCGCCCTGAACCCTGTGATTGCCATGAATTTCAATCCCACCCAATGCTGAACCAAGATCAGATCACGGATTTGTCGCGCTTCAGGCAGGAGCTTCACTCCCGCGCTGAATTGTCGGGGGCTGAGCGGATTACCGCTGCCCTGGTAAAGTCGCGGCTGGAAACCCTGGGGCCGGATAAAATCATTTCGCTTGCAGAAACCGGCCTGGCCGCCATTTGGCAGGGGGCAGCGCCCGGACCTACCCTGTTGTTTCGCTGCGAACTGGATGCACTGCCCATTCCGGAGGAAAATTCCTTTGCCCACCGCTCCCTGAATCCGGAAGTTTCGCATAAGTGCGGGCACGACGGCCACGCTGCGATCCTGATGGGACTGGCACAACTGGTCGGTCTGGAACCCCCGAAAAGAGGGAAACTGGTGCTGCTGTTTCAACCTGCGGAAGAAACGGGGCAGGGGGCCAGGTCTGTTTTGGAAGACGAAAATTTCCCTGAAATTGAACCTGAATACGTCTTTGCCCTGCACAACCTGCCCGGCTATCCACAAGGCACGGTGGTTATCCGTCCGGGTCCCTTTACCGCTGCAGTGTGCACCCTGGTCATCCGTTTGCAGGGCAAATCTGCCCATGCCGCGGAGCCTGAAAACGGGATCAATCCCGTGTGGCTGATTGCAGACATCATCAGATATTCCCGGGAAAGGGAGAATCCGGATGTGACCAGTGAATCCTTCTGTCTGATCACCATTGTACATGTAAAAGTGGGGGAGAAGGCCTACGGAACCGCGCCGGGATCGGGTGAGATCCACCTTACCCTGCGGGCCTGGGATACCGCTCAACTGCATTCCCTTACCCGCGACCTTACCGATTGGGCGACTGAAAACGGGACCCGGCAGGGGCTGGAAGTGGAAACTACCCTGGAGGAGGAATTTGCGGCCAATGTCAATAATGCCTACGCGGTGCAACTGATCGAAGAGGTGGCCCGCAAAAATGGCCTTGTGACTGGCAAAGCGCCTCTTCCCTTCAGGTGGGGAGAAGATTTTGGCCTGTTTACGGGGCGATACGCTGGCGCCATGTTTGGTTTGGGGGCCGGTGAAAATTGTCCGCCCCTCCATCATCCCGCCTACGACTTTCCGGACGAAATTCTGCCCGTGGGGGTAATGATGTTTTTTGGAATTGCGCAATCAATCCTGAGCTGATGTACAGTGGTTCCTGGATAGAATTAAGCCGGCCAGCCCTGGAGAATAATGTCAGGCTGATCAAAAGCATTCTGGGAACGGAAACGCGGTTTTCGTCGGTGATCAAGGGGAACGCCTACGGGCACGGCATTTCAGAAATGCTGGGCCAGTTGCAGGAGATGGGAGTGGATCATTTCTCGGTGTTCAATTCGGAGGAAGCCTGGCTGGTGCAGCAGGATTTGCAACCGGGCCACACCCTGATGATCATGGGAGATGTGGATGGGGATGCCCTGGCCTGGGCGATTGAAAACGGGGTGGAATACTTCGTATTCAACCTTGGTCGGCTGGAAAATTCCATCCGCCTGGCGGCCCGCATGGGACGCAGGGCACGCATTCACCTGGAAATGGAGACCGGGATGAACCGGACCGGTCTTTCTGAAGATGAACTGAGGCATGCGCTGGAGCTGATCCAAAGCAACCTGGAGTGGGTGGAGGTCTGCGGGTGCTGTACCCACTTTGCCGGGGCCGAAAGCATTGCCAATTATTACCGGATCAAAAAACAAATCTCGCGGTTCAAGAAAAGAGTGGAGCAATGCCGGTCGCAGGGAATCGGGCCAGGATTGCGGCATACCTCCTGTTCTGCCGGAATTTTGCGCTATCCCCGCATGAACCTTGACCTGGCCCGGGTCGGAATTCTCCAGTACGGACACTGGCCCAATCCGGAGACCATGATCGAATTTCTCACCCGCCGCAACGAGGTAAACGACCCTTTGCAAAGGGTGCTGAGCTGGAAGTCAAGGGTGATGAGCGTCAAGGAGATTCGTACGGGAGAATTCATCGGCTATGGCAGCAGCTTTCAGGCGACAGCCCCCATGAAAGTGGCCGTGGTGCCTGTGGGCTATGCTTACGGATACAGCAGATCGCTCAGCAACCACGGTCATGTGCTGATCCGCGATATGCGTGCCCCTGTGGTGGGGATGGTGAATATGAATGCAATTACCGTGGATATTACCGGCCTTTCCCTGGTGGGCAGGGGCGAGGAAGTGATTCTGATTGGGACGGGAGGTGAAAACACCGTTTCGGTCAGTTCATTTGGGGAAATGAGCAAGCAGCTCAATTACGAATTGCTGGCCCGGCTGCCACATTCCATTCCCCGGATCGTAAAAAAATAAATTGAATTATGGCTATTTTAAAGCTCGACAAAGCAAAGCTCAAACATAATTATCAGTTTCTGGAACAGCTGTTTAAGAAGCATGAAGTCAGCTGGGGAGTGGTTTCCAAGCTGTTTTGCGGGCAGGAAGCGTACCTGAAGGAACTGATTGATCTGGGAGTGAAGGAAATCCACGACTCACGGGTCAGCAATCTGGAGGTGATCAAGCAATTATTTCCCCACGTGCAAACGGTTTATATCAAACCGCCGCCCAAACGCAGCATTGCCCGCATCGTGAAATTTGCAGATGTGAGCCTCAATACCGAACTGGAAACCATCCTCATGCTCTCAGCGGAGGCCGGTCGGCAGGGGAAATTGCACAAAATCATCATCATGATCGAGATGGGAGACCTGCGGGAAGGGGTCATGGGGGAGAATCTGGTGGATTTTTATGCCGCGGTTTTTGAGTTGCCCAATATCGAAATTATAGGTTTGGGTACCAATCTCAACTGTATGTACGGGGTTCTGCCCAGCCCGGACAAGCTGATTCAGCTTTCCCTTTACAAGCAGATCATCGAGCTGAAATTTAACCGAAAGATTCCCTGGGTATCGGGCGGCACCTCGGTGGCTATTCCCCTGATGCTGCGGCAGGAACTGCCGCGGGGCGTCAATCACTTTCGGGTGGGTGAAACCCTTTATTTTGGGCGCAACCTGTTTACGGGCAAGCAGATCAAAGGCATGAAGGACGGCATTCTGGAATTATTTGCCGAAGTCATTGAAGTGAATGATAAGCCAGTGGTTCCCACCGGGGTGCGGGGCGAAGATCCCTCGGGCGATGTCCATGAAATAGATCCCCTGCATTACGGCCGGAATTCGGTGCGGGCCATCCTCGATATTGGGTTGCTGGATATCAATCCCAAATTCCTCCTGCCCAAAACCGAAGGTTTTAAAATCGCAGGGGGCAGTTCGGACATGATTGTGCTGGATCTGGGTGAAAACCAGGCTGGCATCAGGGTAGGGGACGTGGTCCCCTTTCGTATGCGCTACATGGGGGCGCTGCAGTTGCTAAGTTCGAGTTATATTGAGAAGGTGGTGGTTTGATCTAAAAGGAATCTCTAAAAACTTCGAATCTCTGCGTTGGACTTGGCTCAGAAATGCTCATTTACGCCGCTTTCTTTACCAGTGTAAGGATTGACCTTCTTTGTTTTGATAGACCGCCATGAATTTGACAGATATTTTATTATATTACTGTTGAAGCTGACCGATCGAATCTGAAAGGGAAAAGTCGGGCAGCCTCGCCAACGTTCTAATCATCCTTTTAAATATGAAACTACAACACATTCGCTTTGCGGCCATGGTCTGGCTGCTGCTCAGCACGATGGCCTGCGGGCCAACCACACCTCCGAGGGAGAAAAACTTAATAATTTTTGAGGAAGGCGCCTCCCCTGGGGATATCATCACCCTGGAAGCGGAAGGTATGGATTTTTCTCAAAACGCAATGCCCCAGGTCACCATAGGCGAGCAACCTGCCCTGGTTTTGGCAGCCAAAGGAAACCAGATCCAGGTCATGGTGCCCAAACTCAAAGAAGGATCTGCCAAAGTGGTGGTTACCTCCTCCTCCACCAAAGAAGGGGAGACCATGCCATGGGGCAGGACCCTACTTTTCCACCCAAAGCTTCCAACCCTCAAAATCCTCACCCAACGCCACCCCATTATAAAACGGCTCCAACCTTCCATCCTTTTCAAGAAAGCGTGCTGCCCCCTCCCAATTAATGGAAAACAAGGCATTAATTTCACTTAAACAGGGAATAAATGTGCGAAATTACCATCTCTTTAATAATATTCCCAAAGCCTTTTTGGCTTGGTTGGAGGGCGCAATTTTGACCAATTAAATTTGGCATGTTATTGAAAGAACGTTTGGTTGACATTTGGCAGATTCGATTTAATTGCTGTTTTTTAGGAATTTGACTAAATTCAGGCAAAGAAACCTTAGCTGATCATCTCAAATCAAAACAGTATGAAAAATTCCAATTTTTGCTTTATAAGGAATTTGGTTCCTTCATTAAAGGAATTTTCGGGATAGTAAATCCATATTTGAGGAAAGTTTTAGTCTTTTTTAAGAATAAAAATCATTAGGGACATTCATTGATTATTATGAGCCAAGGAGCAAAGTATAAAATTGGAGATCGGGTAACACCTCTACTAGCAGGTAATGGATCAGGAACGGTATCGAGTTTTCTTCAACATGGAGGAACTGTGTTTTATGAAGTTCAATTGGATAATGGGACTTTGTCCACCTTTGAAGAAGAGTCACTCAGCCAGGAAATTTTGTATAAAACTCCATGGGAAATGCTGTCAGCTGGGAATTTTGGATCATACCGTGATTTTGGTATTGCAACCACCATGAGTAAAATTCAAAACAGGGCAAATAATACTGTAAGCTCCTTGAGGGCATCCCGGACAACATTTCAACCCTTTCAATTCAAGCCTTTAGTCAAGTACTTAAGGTCCGACATCAATCGAATTTTGATTGCAGATGAGGTTGGCTTGGGAAAGACAATTGAGGCAGGACATATTTTATTGGAAATGCGATCTCGGGATCGATTAAAAACGGGCCTTGTAGTTTGCTCCAAATCATTAAAGCCCAAATGGGAAATTGAATTAAGAGAGAAATTTGATTTCAATTTCAAGAATTATAACGGGAAAAAGGAGTTCATTAATGACATTACCCATTCAGCCCGGTCCGGCAACAAAAATATTTGTGGCATCATTACTTATGATAGCATCAAACACGAGGATGTTCTAAAATGTCTGGAAGAGCATAATTACCAATTTGACGTATTGATTTGTGATGAGGCTCATTTACTGAGAAACCGTGGCTCAAAAAGGTATGAAGGATTTGAATCGTTGATGAAATTTGTTGATTCCGCTTTATTTCTGACTGCAACTCCCATCAATAATCGCCTGGAAGACCTTTATAACGAGTTAAGTCTTTTGGATCCGGACAGGTATTTTCGGTTTGAGATTTTTCAAAATGATATTGAGGTGAATAAGCCCTTTATCAGGGCAGTACGTGCACTTTCCAATGGGGATTCGGGACCTTCAATTGCGGATCAAATTGAAAATCATGAGGCCACCCGATTATTTACCATTAACGAAGTTGAATACCCTGAAACATTTCTCATAAAAGACGAATTTGAGGATGATCCCTTATTTCAGCGGGTGATTCAAAACCTTCGCTCGGGTAATCTTAACCATGAGACAAAGGCTCAGATTGTTTCGGATCTGGCGGACCTTAATTCCCTCAACCATATATTTACGCGGACAAGGAAAAGGGATGTATTGGATAAAAAAGTTGTCCGAAACCCGGTAAAAATAACTGTACAATTGACGCATGAGGAACAGGATAGGTATGAAGAACTTCAGGAAATGGCTAATGCACAATATAAAGGGCAAGCAACTGCTTTCGCTTTGCTTTCCAGGCAAAGGCAATTATCCAGTAGCATGGGAGCCTATCAATCCGCCGATTTGCTTGGCAAAGGGCAATATGATTTCACAATTAAGGATTCAAAATGGGAAGCTTTTTCGGGAATAATCCAGAAAGTAGTTATTGGAAACGGTGAAAAAATCATTGTTTTCGCCTTCTTCAAAAATACGCTAAAATACCTTAAGATCAGGTTAAACGAGTTAGGGATTGGAACGGAGATTATTCATGGGGGAGTTGACGATCGATTTGAAGCCATAGAAAGGTTTAGGACAAATCCTAAAACCATGGTTCTCTTGAGTTCAAGTATAGGAAGTGAAGGGTTGGACCTTCAATTTTGTCATGTTATAGTTAATTATGACCTTCCTTGGAACCCTATGATTGTGGAGCAGAGAATCGGAAGGGTTGATCGAATAGGTCAGAAGAAGGATTTGGTCATGATCTACTCCCTCATTTTGAAGGGCACCATCGAGGATCGGATTTATGACCGGTTATTAGCTAAAATCAATGTATTTCAGGAGTCATTGGGTGATTTAGAAGAGATTCTTTCCGAGGATGGGAGTTTGTTTTCCGAGATATCAGATTTGGAAACGATACTTTACACTCAAAATTTAACTTCTGAACAGGCAAATTTGAGGATCGATCAAGCGGCCCAGGCATTCGAGAACAAAAAGCTTGAGTTAAACAGGATTAGTGAGGAACTAAGGAATTCAGTGACTACTGATCAATTTGTCACCGATGAAATTGATCGAATCATAAAAAACAAGCGATACCTCACCCAGGAGGAGTTAATTAATTTTGTCAAGTCCATATTTGGCAATCATTTATCCACCTGCCGTCTTGAAAAAATAAATGGGGATCTATATCAAATAGAACTTCCGAATAAAAATTTAATTGTTCTACAGAAATTCATCCAAGATCATATTTCGGGCGACCATGAGCTCGAAATTCTATTTCATTCCTTTATCAAGAAAAATCAAGGAAAGAGCGAGATCAGGGTAACATTCGACCAGGAATACGCATTTGAAAACCCGAATATAGAATTTATTAATTGTTACCATCCATTGATTATTGCGATTAATAATTTCTACCTTAACCACAAGTTGCATCGAAATAATGCCTTTGTGATTTCTTGCCGTAAAGAATTATTCAATGCCGAACACGAAGAAACTCCAATTAATGAAGGGTACTTCCTTTTGGCAAACTACGCCATTAATATTGAGCGATTAGGAATCAAGGGAATGGTATTGAGTGAAATAATCTATCCAGTATTAATCGACTTGAATTCCACTGAACCTTTGGTTTGCGATGAAAACCTTGCAGCTGCAGTTCTTGGATTTTGTTCTGTAAATCCTTCTGAAGGGGTTACTCCGGGCCCATTAGAATCGGACACGGTTCAGCAAATAAAAGGGCCAATTATGGCGAAAATCGTATCTAAACGAAAAGAAATCATCAATGAAGAAAATTTAAAAGCTTCGTCGAGGAATATTCGAACGGTAAGGGAAATGGAAAAGTATTACAGGAATAGAATCAAGCGGATTGAAAGCCTGTTGGCTGACGGAATGGGTATCGAGGTGCTTCTTGAAACCGAAAGAATCAAATTGCACGATGAATTGCAAAACAGGATGTCCAAGTTATTGGATTCCAATGTGTCTTGTAAAGACAGCTTGATTTCGGTTAATATTTTGGAGGTCAAAGGATGAAAAAGAGAATTCATGTTGGTTTGGATTTTGGAACGCATCAAACAAAAGCTTGTGCAAGAATTTATTTCGAAAACCCCTTCAAGCACGAGTTTCTGACTTTTGATCATTCCTTTTTTATTCCTTCCAGAGTTCGGATTATGGAGGATGAAACCTTGCTGTACGGTGCAATGAAAAGTAATGGGAAGGTTGTCAGAGAATTCTCGAATTTTAAAATGGCCGCCGCTATTGATGAATCAATTTCGATTGAATTTAAAGAATCCGAAGAAATTTATTCCTCATCAGCTTATTCTCCGTTTACCCCGGAGTTCATTTCTGTACTTTTCTTAACCTATTCAATTTTCAAAATTGAAAATTTGTTAATTGAAAAGTACAAAAAGAAAGACTTAAAGGGAGTCGGATTTTTTAATCGCCTTTTTGTGAGGAATTCGGATTCTGAATTAGAGTTCACCTGGCAAATGGGAATTCCAACCGAATATACCCATTCCAATCAATTGGCCAGGAAGAGAAAGTTCGAGACCATTCTGTTGATGGCACATCGCTTGAAACATCACTATCAAAATCTGGAATCGTTTCAAAACAGGACGATAAAGGATTTGCAAAAAATTGTGGAAAGTACCCCCATTCAACCCCCCTTGATGGCCAAAGAAAAATTCGAATCCTTGTTGAATGAAACAGGAATTAGTGTTTTTCCTGAGGCTGCGGCCGGATTAATGTCCTTGTTGAAATTACGGGCCCTGGAAAATGGGTTTTATTCAACCATGGATATTGGAGGCGGAAGTACTGATATTACTTTCTTTTCTGTTTGGAAGGGAAAAATCTATTTTCTTGCTTCCGAATCTTTTGAAATTGCTTCGAACAATGTGTTCAAAACACTTTCTCAATTAGAGGATGATGTTTCTCTTGAAAATTCATGGAAGCGAATTCAAGCACTACTAATTGAAAAGAAATGGACGGGAAAGGAGGGAAGGAATTATCAGGAAAGCATAAAACGGACTTTAATAACTCTCCAAAAATCCTCAAAAAAGCTGTTTGCAAAAAATGTGAAGCCGGCATTTAATAGTGGGATGGCTGTCAGGGCATTTAAAGACCAGGCATGCTTTATGATTGGTGGCGGATCTGCATTACCTTATTCCGATGTATTTCCATACCTCGACCAAATCAGGGTTTGGGATAACGGAAGATCGATTGGCGGCCCAGGTGAGAGAGATATTAATTTGAAGAAAAAAATGATTGGAAAAATAATCCCAGATGAAAACGTGAGATCTTACGATGGAAAGGAAAACTGGCAAGATAAATTTCAATTTCTTTCAGTTGCTTACGGGCTTTCATATCCTTTTGCACCTGGAGAAATCGATTGGGATGAATCGGAATATAATGCAGGTGCCCTAACTGAGATTAAAGAAGTTGCACATCCTTTCAATGAAAATATGTTTTCGTATAGGGTGGTCGAAAAAAAATGGGCCGACTAACAGCACATATTCACTTGAAGAGTTCAACCAAAATCTTTCACAATGGATAGAATTCTCCAGTCTTAAGGACTAAAGTTTTCGAATTGCCATCCTCCCCCAACGCCACCCCATTATAAAACGGCTCCAACATCGAATACCGCTCCCCATACAACGCCTTCCCTTCCAAATCAATGTGAAACCACCCACGCTCATCCCGGGCTGTGGCATATCCCTTGTGGTACACCCCTAAATCCTTGAATTCAGCTTCATAAATATATTCCCCGTTTCTGTCAATGTGCTTGAAATTGCCGTTGGGAAGCATCATGCAGGCGAAGCCGTCTTTGAAGTCGCCGGCGTAGCGGTAATTGGCAGGGGAGAGGCGCCTCCCATTCAGGTGGATGTGGAAATAGTTGCCATCCCGGTCGCGGACGGTGCACAGGTCTTCCTGGAAGTTGCCGCACCAGGTGTAGCGGTCAGGGTAGGCGGGGTTTCCGCGGGGATCGAGGTGGTAGCAGCCGCTTTCATCTTCGACGGCCGAGAGGCCGCAGTAAAATCCCCAGGCTTTTTGGAAGGGGCCGGGGATGACTTTTTTTCCAGATGGATCAATAAAATGCCAGCCTTCGTCATTTTGCACGGGCGCCAGGCCGGGGGCATGAAATTTCAAAACGGATTTGAATTTCCGGCCGAAGGCCAGGTTGCCGTCGACCAGGAAATGGGTCCAGTCGCGGGATACTTTAATCTCTTTCCAATTCATATTTTTCATGGGGTTGGAGCATTTGAAGTTCGTAATCAATCACCACTCCGTCCAAACCCATGTCCACGGCACTTTTGAAGGCCTGGTCGGGGGTGTGCACGATGGGTTCTCCCCGCTGGTTTAAACTTGTATTGATCAAGGCCGGGATGCCATGGACTTCGTCCAGATAGGTGAGGAGATCCCAGATAAAGGGGTTTTCTGTCCTTTGGAAAAGGGTTTGAATCCGGGCCGTTCCGTTGGCATGGACCACGCCCGCAATTTCTTTTTGTTGGGCTTGGGGAATGTGGAAGTCCAAAAGCATGTATTTGCTCAGGTGATGGATGGAGGCGAGTCCTGTCAGGCGCCGGGCATGTTTTTCCAGCATGATGGGCGCAACGGGGCGATACCATTCACGCCCTTTGCATTCCACGCTGACTTTTTGGGCCAGTTCTTTGGAGTCGGGACGGGCCAGGATGCTTCTGTTTCCCAGGGCGCGGGGACCCGCTTCGCCCGCTCCGTTGGCAACGCCAATGATCCTGCTCTGGGCAATATTTTCAGCGATTTGGCGAATCAATTCGGGATTTGAGGTATAGGTTGATTCAGCCAGACCCGCATTATTGAGGTAGGGGGAATGGAATTCAACCTTGCCATGTTTTTTCCATTCCAGGAAGGCCGCGGCTCCAATTGACAGGCCAGAATCTCCCGGGCAAGGTGGGATAAATACATCCTGAAACAGGCCCAGATTGACAATTTGGGTGTTGGCGACGATGTTGAGGGCGCAACCGCCAGACAAGTACAGAAAATCTGCTTTGACCTTTTGCTGGAGATTGCACAAATAATTAATCCACTGGATTTCGAATTCCCGCTGGAAGCAGGCGGCAAGGTTCTGCAAAAACGGATCGTGGGTGTCGCCGAGGCTGCCTTCCCACTTGAAATCCCGCTTTGCAGCCCGATAAAAAGATGATTTGTCCAGCCAAATTTCCTTAAACCAGTTGTGCTGGATAAGCCAATCCCGCAACTCCTTTTCGGGCTTGCCCAAGGTCGCGAACCCCATCAATTTGCCTGGCACGGCACAATGTTCAGCCGGGCCATGGTTGAGCAAAGCAAAGGTCAGGGCATTGTCATTGAAGAATTTACTCAAATGGGATAGTTCCCAATGGCATTCCAGAACTTCCATCTTGCCCTTTTTGAAAAGGAAAGCTGAAAAATTTCCCAGACTGGCTCCCCCATCAAAATGAAGGTGCAGAGAATTTTCCCGAAAAGGACCGTGGAAGGGCAAATTGGAGAATACATGGGCCAATTCATGGTCCATGGAAAAGGCTGGATACTCCTTCCCGTCCCATTTTTCGGTCTCCACCCTGGCAAATCCGGGAATCAAATCGGGAGTCAATTGCGTCCGGCTAACCTGTTCAAAGCGAATCTTTCCTGTTTGGGAAATAAAGGAATTTCCGACAAATGAATTCACAAAAATCAGGTCAGCCTCACAGGGGAAGGGGAGGAGCCCGTCCTCAATCAGGGATTCGAGATGCAGGTGCATCTGGTTGTCGTATTTCCGGCGGGAGTGTCTCTCCAATTGCAGATAATGGGTGATCTTTCCATTTTCCATCACGCAAATGGAATGGTCGTGGGTGTAGCCGGGC
Source organism: Bacteroidia bacterium (assembly GCA_020635905.1). Lineage (GTDB taxonomy): Bacteria > Bacteroidota > Bacteroidia > J057 > JADKCL01 > JACJYV01. The sequence goes on along the minus strand of JACJYV010000001.1, from coordinate 437,315 downwards.
GAATCAGTCTGTGCCTGGTCCCGGATTCCGTATATGGCAATGGTAGGTTTCATGTTTGGGTTGGACAGGTATTTAATTTGGCAGAATCACGATGGAGGTCAATTTCCCAAATCCCCGCAATGGGGGTGCGCACCTGAAATTCATTGATATAGGGATAATTGAATTTTTGATAGCCTGGATCCAGAAAATTCAGGATCATATTCAGGGAGCCGCCGTGCCCTACCACCGCCACGGATTGAGAATTTATTTGCTCAAGATTTTCCAAACACCATTCTTTTACTCGTCTGGCCAGACTTTCATGGGTTTCTTCCTCCGCTTGTCGCTCCCGCAGCCGTTTATCTTTCCTGATTTGAAGGTGCGGGAAGTGAAGTTGAATTTCCTTGGCAGTTTCCATGGTACGGATAAAATCGCTGCTCCAGATGGAAGTCAATTCTTTGTTGGAAAGGAATTCTCCTATCCATGCGGCTTGCTTTCGGCCCAAAGACCCTAATCCGGGTCCGGGGAAGCGGTTGTCGTAACCTTGCTGGCCTGGAAGGGCATGTCTGACCAGGTATAATTTCATTTTAGAACCTCCTGTTTAACCGGCTTTCGCATATTACACCCCCTGCATAAAGCCATTTCCTCATAATTTTCCTTCAGGTGAGCATACACATCCCCGGCCACGGCATCCTGAATCCCCGTTTTCGGGTATTTCCCAAAATTCCCAAGGCTTTGCCTTAATTCATCTGGCGCGCAACAGGGACTGAATTTTCCGGTGGCGGAAATCCAGAGTTCCTTGCCCAGGAAGGGGCATTCATAATGTGTGGGCACTTCTTTGGTTTCGGATTTTTGCAGGGGGATGATTTGCTCCAACAATACCTTTTCGCCGTTGGGTTTCCTGAACGTTTCAGCAGCACGGTGGGCGGCTTCCACATACCCGTTCCATTCGGCAATGGTATCTTCGTTTTGCCGGAATCCCAGCCCCTTGATTTCCTCAAAATGGTCCCATAATTGGTGCCCTTTGACCCGATCCACTCCTAATTTAGCGGCCAGTTTAACAATGTCAGCGAGTTCGTGCATGTTATTGCGCATGAAAGTCAACTGAAAGGTGACCCGGCAGAAATTTCCGCCCTGGGCATGGTGGGCGTCCCGATAGTGGATGAATTCCCGCACATTTTGAATGGCTTGCTCAAAATCAATTTTCAGCATGACTTTTTCGGACGTTTCCGCGGTGGCGCCATTCCAGGAAATTTTCACGTCTGAAGTCACAGGAACGATCAATGAGGCCCATTCCTGCACGGAACGTTTGGGAAAGGTGCCGTTGGTGGTGAGATTGCATTGGATATCATACTTTTTGTACAATTCCAGCATGACATTGAAGTCCTTGTAAAGCAAGGGTTCGCCCATGGTGGAGGGTATGATTTCGCGGATGCCCATGGCTTTGGCCTCTTTGAACAGGGGTTCCAGCCATTCAGAAGGCATGCGGCGGACTTTTTGGCCGGTCTTTGCATACAAATTCTCCTTGAATCGGCTGTAGGGCGAATGCTCCTCGCACATGATGCAGGCCAGGTTGCAATCCTCAGGATTGGTGTCAATGGTAAGGCGCCAAAATTTCTCCCGATTCACTTCGTTGTCCGTGATCTTCAAGTTTTTCATCTGCTGGGTACTCCTTTCTTGTTCGTCAGGGTTTGTTGATAAATAGAAATCAGATGCTGGCAATGGGCGCCGATTTCAGGGATACTCCCGTCCTCAGAAAAGAGGTATCCCCGGTCGCCCAGGGCCTGAAATTGCTCAGGATGGTCCAGGGCCCATTGCATTTGCCGGGCCAGATCTTCGGGATTTCGATGCTGAAAAAGCAGTCCGTTGATCTGGTGCTGTACATATTCCTTCATGCCGCCATAATCTGCGGTAATGACCGGCACCTTGCAAGCCTGGGCTTCGTGAATCACCAGGGGCGAATTTTCACCCCAAATTGAGGCCACCACAATGGCGTCACAATGCCGAAATACATCCTCGGCGATGTTGTGGTTGACGTATTCGCCCATCCATTCCACCGCATTTTTATGGGGAATGAGTTCCCCGGCCAGAACTTTCAGGGCGGCAGTTTCCTGGGAGCGGGGGCGCCCCCAGATGCGGAGCTTTGCTTTGCCCTTTAACTGGCCGAAGGCCTGAATCAGGTGATGAATACCCTTGGCGGGAATGTGGGTGCCAATGTAGCCAAAGGTAAATTCTTCGGTCGCTTTCTCATTGGGCGTGGTAAGGTATTGAAGCGGGAAACCGTAATCCAGGTAGGCCACTTTGTGGGCGGGCAGGTCAAATTCATTGACGAATCGATCCATCAGGTAGCGGGAGGGGGCGATAAAATGATCCACTTTTTCCAGAATGGACCTCGTTTCCTCCATGCGGGTCCCGATCCATTCGGTCCAGTAATCTTCCTCAGCCTGCCTTTCTCCCGGGCGTCCCGAAAAATACATGGAATAGCAGCTTGTAGCGCATTTGCGGTCGATCTGTTTATCACAGACCTTATACAAATCACCCGCTTCTCCAAAATTCCGCTGCATGAATTGCCCCCGTGGACACATCAACCAGAAGTCGTGCAAAGTAAAAACGATGGGAATCCTGCGCTTCACCAACTCGTCCACCAGGCCCGTAGACAGGTGGTTGAGGTGCCCGATGTGGGCAATATCCGGCTTCAATTGGTCGAGTAACTCCCCGAAATTGGCATCCAATTGCGGGTGGCGGTACCCGTCCTTGCCGCGGGGCATGTTGACCCGATAGAGGGTGCGACTTGCGGTTTCCGGCTCCTCCCGGATGGAAAAATCCGGCCGGAAGGGATTCTCCTCCCGCGTGAAGATGCTGACCCGATGTGCTTTGGACAACTCGTTGCAGATGGATTGGCTGTACACCTCCGAACCTGCGTTGTAAAGCATGGGGTAGCCGTGGATGATTTTTAGGATGTGCATCGTATTTAAATTTGCCGGGAGGAAATTCCTCCCGGCTTTGAAACCTTTCAACCTTTCTTGGGTGGGTTGTTATCTCTTCCACCACCGGACTTTTTGCCTGGTTGTTTGCTGGGTAAATTGGGAGCTTTATGCGCTTGTTTTTGATTAGCCATTTTTATCTCCTTTCTGGTTTGGATTTAACTGTTTTCCCCTGTTGCCATGAGCTTTGTCATGTTGGGGATTGTTAGGGTTTTTCACGTTTGAACGGTCGTCATTGGGTGAAGGCGGCTTCGGTAAATTTTCCATTTTTTAATTATTAAGTGTTAATAGATATGTGGGTGAATTCAATTCTTGTGCCAAAATAGTAAAATGGCTTATGGTGGTCTTATTCAATTGTTTTTATTTTTTAATTGTAATTTATAAATTACGACGTAATGAAAAAATTACAAAATTATCATGAATATTTACATCACCTGGCATCTTCCCACCTATGGGATCGGTTATACTAAAACCATTCTTTCCGCCTTTTTTAAGGAAGTATCCAAAGCTGGGAATAGCGAAATAAGAACCGGTCAATTGTCACAGGAAGAAATGGCATCCGTTTTTAGCGCTAATCGGGATGGGTATCTTTTCGACAAAGTTTTCTATCTCTATCCTGACCAGAAGATTGAGGGAAAGATAAAAACCCATCGACCGCATCGTAAAAAACTATTCTTAGAAGAAAAAGGTAGAGACAGCCTTATCCAAAATTCACCAACTTTTGAGCTTTGGAAGGAATGCCTGGAAAGGGATTTCAATAGCCTGGAGGAAGAAATTGAGTTTTTCAGGGACAAATTAGGCAGGGGTAACCTGAATTTGTTCTCTCGAATACTTAACGAATATTGGCGAAATATTTATCATTATCCTATAGAAGATCAGATCAAATGGTTTTCAAAATACAGTAATGCATCACCACTCTATGATGCAAACAGGTTTGTCCCCGTGAATATGACCAAGGAATTTGGCTTGAAGGATATGCGGGATTACCGAAACATTATGGACTCAGTCTCAGAATTCCTTAATAAAAATCTATCTCAGTCAGAGAAGGATTCGATCGTGATAAATGTGTCTTTAGGAAGCTATGAAACTCAGGTTGCCTGGTTCATCTCAGCAGAGGCAGGATTATTGCCTCGAAACACAAAATTCATCTCAATTTACGATCTAAAAGATGATGAGGAAACGGATAGGTTTCGTCCTTTCCAGATTAAAGAAGTCCCGGTTTTTTTAATTCAGGAATTGCGAGGGAAATTTTCCATTTTCCCAGAAACAAAATCTCCCCCAAGGAAGCTGGCAAACAAAAAAATAAAGTCTTATCTCAACTCCGGGTTCGCGATTCTTATTTTAGGTCCAAGGGGTATTGGAAAAACAAGGATGGTCCAGGAGAATTCGGAAATGGGTGGATTAAAAGTTGTTTCAGCAAATTGCGCTTCTTTTGCAGATGACACCATGGCTGAGGCTGAATTGTTTGGATTCAAAAGAGGGGCTTTTACAGGTGCTACAGCAGACAAGCCAGGTCTTTTTTCTGAAGCAAATGGAGGGATTTTGTTTCTGGATGAAATTCACCATTTGTCTGGAAAGGTTCAGGCAAAATTGATGACTGCCCTACAAACCAACCACAAAAACCAGTTTGCCTTTCGCCAAATTGGTGGCGCCAAAGAATCTGTGGTGGAATTTAGGGTTGTTATGGCAACCAATAGGCCAATATCTGAGTTAAAAAAGGTTCTATTGCCAGACTTTTTTGATCGGATTGCCCAGCATATTGTTGAAATTCCTCCTTTGTCGCAAACCCAAGAAGATCGGGAAAACGATTGGAGGGCCGTATGGCAACAAATGCAATTTGGAAATGCAGACAATGCCCCAAACGAAAAAGGAATGATGGAATGGTTGAAAAGCCTGGGTTTACCTGGCAATTTCAGAGACCTGCAAAAGATTGCTATTTACTATCGATCATATATGGATTTTGATGGTGAAACCAGAGAAATGATCCCAGAGAAAAATGCCTTTGATTTTGCAAAATCAGAGTATGAAAGGTATCAACAAACCGCTTCTGAGTTTGGTAAATTCAAATTCAGTTCATCAGCGACCTCAAAGCAAATGATCTCTGAATTCAAACGTCAAATGGCAGAATGGGCAACAAAGGAATTTGGAGGAAAAACGAAGGCAGCCCAGCATTTTAAAGATTTAGGTGAAAAAACCACGCGGCAGGCTATAGATACCTGGATTAAGGGCAAATAAAAACCCATTCGAAGTGTCATTGAACACAGGATCAAACAAGGTTTTGAGATCTGCTTCAATCTTATCAGGTGGAATCCCAACTAAATCCTGTGATAACGTTTTGATTTGGTCCTCCTTGATGGATTGAATACCAGAAATTACCATTTGAAAATGACCAGAGTTTAGAATCGCCTCGCGATCCTGCCCGGAATCTTTTAAAGCATACAAGGATTCCAGAAAGTGGTGATACTGTTCTTTGTTCATGGAAGAGGGGGTAAATGAATAGGATTCGAAAAAATGTTTGCAGGAGTAAATTGCGAAAGTTGGGGGATTTTGCCAATCCATTCAAGCAGGAAATACGGACTTTTGTTTGAAATTTGTTTTCTGGTTTCGAATTAATCCCCATTACTCACCCTCAATACCCACATTTATCCATAATAACCTGCATTAACCTGGATAAATTCAATTCCCCTGCATTAATGTAAAAAAATGCTGGCTTTGGGGGGCAAACGAAGGGAGAGGATTGGCGGATCTAAGTTGACTTCAAAAGGTTGGACTGAATTACCAAACTCAGGCTGAAAGAATAGAGAGAGTATTGAAATAAGTCTGGATAGCTTTGTTGGATTCGAAGGGTACATTTTTCTATGAATGTGAGACACCTGTTCCGCAGGAGTCGCCCTGTGACAGGGGCATATCCAGGCGGGTGAGAACCCATCCTGGCCAGCAGCCCCAAAGTGATGTTCAGAAAGCGTCCGCTCAAAAAACCAGTCCCTGAAGAAATCAGGAAAGAGCAGATTCCGCCCTCTCTGCTCTGCCAAAATTTCCCAAATCGATATTGCAGGCCTTTTGGGGTACTTTCTTAGTGCTTCGGACCTCTGCTAAAGTCCTTCAGAAAGTACCTGAGGAGAGCTCTGAAGTATTGAAGGAGTGCCCGGAAGTACTTCATCATGGCCATTTAAAGATTAAGGCAAAGTCCTGAAGTACCTGCGGATACTGTGAAATTACCGTCCCACCGACTGGCCGTATTATTAAAAAGCATCGGAGTATTGGATTCCGCAGACATTGACCTCCCTCAACCTTCCCACCCTTAGCATTCTCTCCCAATGCCACCCGATAGTAAAACGGTTTCAGGATCGCAATAAGCTCCCTAAACGGATCGCCCATGCCCCAAAACAAAACCGCCTGAGATCAAAATCTCAGGCGATCCATTTGATTTGCGGAGATGGAGGGATTCGAACCCCCGGTACCCGGAGGTACACCGCATTTCGAGTGCGGCCCATTCGACCACTCTGGCACATCTCCGGGGCAAAGATAAAAATTACCCGCTGCAACTTGCGTCACAGCGGGTAATTTTTTTTAAGCTGAATGGAGCCTGAAGGTTATCTGGCCAGTACTTTGCCTGTGCCAAATATTTCCCCTTGCGCTTCCAAACGGTAGATATAATATCCGCCGGGAAGACCATTGCGCTCAATTTGCAGCTTCTGGTCTTTTTTGCCATTCAGGGTGCGGACAATTTTGCCTTGCAGGTCGATCAGCACCAGGGTGTAGGTGGCAGGTGCGTCGTCGCCCGAAACCAGCATCACGGCCTGGTCCAGGAAGGGATTGGGCATCCAGTTGGTCTGGGTGCCGCTCAGGTTGCCGGGGATATCCAGCAGGATGACATTCACCGAGTCGCAAACCGTATCTGATCCGCAGGAAGAGCTGGCAATCAGACAGACGTTGTACGTGCCAGCCACGGTGTAAACGTGGGTGGGATCGGTCTGGGTGCTGGTGCTGCCATCCCCAAAGTCCCAGGCAGAGGAGGTGCCCAGGGTGCTGGTCTGGGTGAAGGTCACAAAGCCCGTTTGAGCCGACCAGGTGAAACTGGCGGTAGGCGCAATACAAATTGTCACGCTGTTGCCGCAGGAGACGGCGGAATCTCCACAATCATTCCACACGGTGAGGCAGGGAGTGAAGGTGCCGTTGGTGGTATAGGTATGGGTGGGATTGGTGGAGGTGCTGGTATTGCCGTCGCCGAAATCCCAAACCATGGAGGTGCCTCCCGAGGAGGAGTCCGTGAGGGTCAGAGTGGTCCCGCTCAGGCTTTGGCCAAAATTTGACACTACGGGGTCAAGACAGATATTCACAGTCTGACAAAGGGTATCGTTTCCGCAGGGGGTCATGGCTACCAGGCAAACCTGATAGGCTCCTGAGGCAGCATACCCGTGGGAGGGACTGTCGCTGGTGCTGTTGTTTCCGTCCCCAAAATCCCACCAAACCGACCATTCATCGCTGGAATTATTGGTAAACATGACCGTGTCCGCGGTGGATTTAGTCCAGGAAAATCCGGCCTGAGGTGCCACGCAGGCCAGTACTGAATCGCATTGGGTATCCATGGCGCCGCAGGAACTGGTGGTGGTCAGGCAGGCGACATACCAACCTCCGGTTGCATAGGTATGGGAGGGACTCGCGGTGGTATCAGTTGACCCGTCTCCAAAATCCCACATGTAGCTGCTCGCATTGACCGAACTATCCGAAAAGCTGGTAGTGTATCCCGAGGAGGTAACTGAATAATCAGCTTGTGGAATTACGGAGCAAAGGTTTAATACATTGCAAACGGTATCGATTCCACAGGAAGTGTAGATGTAGGAGCATACGTTGAAATTGCCCTGGGAGGCGTAGGTGTGCATAGGGGTATCCGTCGTATCCAGCGGGCTGCCATCCCCGTAGTCCCAAACTGAGGTGAAACTCGTGTCCGCCCCGTTATCATAGGTATAGGTTAGGCCACTGACCAGATTGATATTCACATTGAAGGTCAGGGTTGAATCGTAATACAGAAATACCCGGCTGATGCTGCTTCCTGACTCGGTCCAGATGTTCTGGGGAGGTGTGGTGGTCAATGAGTATTGCATGCCGAGGCGGGCCAGGGTCATGGTCATTCCATTGATGTTGCTGGTGTAACCGGCCGGAGCATAGGAGTTTACCGTGGCGCGTTGACCCAGCACCCCAATCACATCTCCCTGCTCTACCTGAATATTTACCGCAAAAGGTCCCTGAGTGGGGTCATTTTGAGTAAGGAAAAGGGTGGTAAAAGCGTTGGTGGTGGTGCTGTACAGGGGAGGAGCCGCATCCAGACGCAAAATGGCAATACTCTGATTGCCAGTTCCTGCATCGGTCGGCATTTCAACACCTGTAATGGTAAAGCAGGTGGGGGCCGTGAACCAGTAACCGCGCACATTTCCGGTGAAAGTGCCTGTTTGAGCAGGGATGGGCATGAGTGTTCCGGTTTGAGCAATTCCGGCAAGCCCCAGCAAGAGGAGGGCGAAAGTGGTAAAAATTTTCTTCATTTTTTCTCTTTTAGTATAACCATGCCAAATATAACATATTTGACTGGATTTGATGCAATCAGGTATATCAGGAAAAGGTAGAAAAGGGATAAGGTTCGGTAGGTTTAAAGCCAGAAAAACAGCCTGCCGACCACAAAAACCGGCAGGCTGTTGACAAATTAATCAGAAGCTTTCTTCCTGGCCCGAACCAATAGATTGTTGGGTCAGATAATCGCCTTGCAGAGCGGCAATGATGGCTTCAGCAGAGGTTTTGTTCTCTTTGGAGGCTGCCCGGTGAAATTTGGCCTTGAAAGGCTTTTCCGGGTTGTCAATTTTGAGGTGGGTAAAAATCATGCCACTGGAAGAAGTTACTTCGCCGCCGGGTTGTCCCAGGTCATAGCTGGTCAGATCCTTGTATTTAAAGGAAGTCGTGACCCGCATTACCAGCACGCGGCGATTGGTGAGGGCCACAAGGTAATGCTTGGTGGTGAAGAAGAAAATTAATAATCCGGGCACAGTGGCAATAAGTACAAACAGGATCAGCAAAGCCATGGGAAGCTGTTTTACCCCATAAGCCACATGCACCAATTGTTCATCGCCTTCCAGGTGTTGGTCGAATTTTTCACGCCATTGTTCATCTTTTGTTTTGCGAGCCATAGTTTTTATGAATAAGTGTTATTGAATTTCAATGTTGAACGGCTTCCCCTGCGCCCCTTGGAATGCGGATTTCTTCCACCATTTCCTGCACTTCAGGAGGTGGGGGAGGAGTGAAGCGGGAAACCAGGAGTGATACTGCGAAATTGAGAATCATACCCAGGGTGCCAATGCCAGCAGGTGAAATACCCAGCCACCAGTGGTCTGCCTTGTCCATTTTAGGGGAAATAAATTTGAAGTAAATGATGTAAGCCGAGGTAAAGGCAATGCCAGTTACCATACCTGCAATGGCCCCCTCTTTGTTCATTCTTTTGTGGAATATGCCCAAAATAATGGCGGGAAAAAAGGATGCGGCGGCCAGTCCAAAGGCAAAGCTCACCACTTCTGCCACAAATCCGGGCGGATAAATCCCCAGAATCCCGGCAATAATGACCGCCACGGCAGCGGCCAGCCTCGCCGCCAGCAGTTCCCCTTTGGCCGAAATATCGGGTCTGAACTGCTTCTTGATCAGGTCATGAGAAACGGAAGTGGAAATCACCAGCAGGAGCCCTGCGGCAGTTGACAGGGCGGCCGCCAGGCCGCCTGCGGCGACCAGGGCAATGACCCAGTTGGGCAAGCGGGCAATCTCAGGATTGGCCAGCACCATGATGTCCTTGTCGATCACCAGCTCATTGGCCTGCTTGTCGGCCACATAGCGAATCAATCCATCCTGATCCTTGTCTTCAAATGAAATCAGGCCAGTGCTTTCCCATTTTTTGAACCATTCGGGCATTTTTGCATATTCTTTTCCGCTAACGGTTTCAATCAGGTTGGTGCGGGCAAAGGCGCCAATGGCGGGGGCCGTGGTGTACAAAATGGCAATGAAAAGCAGGGCATAACCGGCAGAAATGCGGGCGTCTTTTACTTTTGGCACGGTAAAAAAGCGCACGATTACGTGGGGCAATCCCGCCGTGCCCACCATGAGGGCCGCGGTGATGAAAAACAAATCCACCATAGATTTCGAGCCGTCTGTATAGGCGGCGAACCCCAGTTCGCGGTGCAGACCATCCAGTTTGTCGAGCAAATAGACACCGTCAGAAGTTTTATCCCCAAACCCCAGCTGTGGAATGGGATTGCCGGTCATCATGATGGAAATAAAGATGGCGGGCACCATGAAAGCGAAAATCAGCACGCAATACTGGGCCACCTGGGTGTAGGTAATTCCCTTCATTCCACCCAAAACCGCATAAAAGAAGACGATTCCCATGCCAATCACAATCCCCCAGGTGACATCCACCTCCAGAAATCTCGAAAATACCACTCCCACGCCCCGCATTTGCCCGGCTACATAGGTAAAGGAGATGAAAATGGCACAAAATACGGCCACCGTGCGGGCCGAGTTGGAGTAAAAGCGGTCGCCAACGAAGTCGGGTACGGTAAATTTGCCAAATTTCCGCAGGTAGGGAGCCAAAAGTAAGGCAAGCAGGACATAGCCGCCCGTCCAGCCCATGAGGTAAATGGACCCATCGTAACCCATGAAGGAGATCAAACCCGCCATCGAGATGAAGGAGGCTGCGGACATCCAGTCTGCCGCGGTGGCCATGCCATTGGCCAGGGGTGAAACCCCGCCGCCAGCTACATAAAACTCTTTGGTGGAACCCGCCCGCGCCCAGATGGCAATGCCTATGTACAAGGCAAAGGTTGCCCCCACGATGATAAAAGTGAGATTTTGTACATCCATGGCCGGGTCCTATTCTTCGTCAACCTCAAATTTCCCGTCCAGCTTATTCATTTGCCAGAAATAGACAAATATCAGGACAATAAAACTGTAGATGGATCCCTGCTGGGCGAACCAGAATCCAAGTTTGAAGCCCCCCAGGCGGATTTCATTCAGCTGATCCACCAGCAATATTCCGCAACCAAAGGAAACAACGAACCAAATCACCAGCAGTATGGCCAGCAATTTCAGATTCTTTTTCCAGTATTGGTGCGCTTTCCCGCGGGTGTCCATGGATTCAGAAGAATTCAAATTTTATCAGAAATAAGGGATTTTTACAGGATTTTCCAAGCAATTCCCCCTGAAATCTCCCTTTTGGAAATGCCTATTTATCACGCCAGGCTTTGATGGAAAACATGAGGGGAATGGTGTCTTTATTTTCCCGCCAGCGAAAAAATCCGTCTTCTCCCTGCACAAAGGCCTTATTCCAGCCCCAGGTCATGTAGGGAAATTCATGGACGTACTCAATTCTCAATCCTGCCTGGGCCAAAACCGTAATCACCTCGCTCAGAGGGTGTTTCCACCAAAGTGAAAGGTGGGAGAAATCTTCGCCGCCGTCCGTATAAGAGCCAGTCTCCTGGGTCGCCACCGGGTCGGGATTGTATTCAAATGACTGAACAAATCCCTGAAAATCGTCGTCCATGGCGTCAAGCAGGGGATGGTGTTCGATCATGTAGAAATATCCTCCTGGTTTGAGCGCCTGAACAATATTCCGGGCCCAGAGGGTGAGATCGGGCAGCCAGCAAATGGTGCCGTAAGAGGTAAAAACGATGTCGTACCTGCGGTCGATCAACTGGTCAAGTTCGAGCACATTGCCCTGGATGAAGCTGGCGGGAATATCAAGCTCTGCAGAAAGTTCGCGGGCCAGTTTGATGGCCTCATCTGACAGGTCCACCCCTGTCACTTCTGCGCCCAGACGGGCCCAGGAAAGGGTATCCTGCCCGAAATGGCATTGCAGATGTAGCAGGGATTTTCCCCGAACATCGCCCATTTCTTCCATTTCAGGCTTTTTCAGGCTGTTGGCACCTGCTTTGAAGCCTTCCAGATTGTAAAATTGAGAGGTTTTGTGGACATGGGTTTTTCCGTTCCAAAGACTGCGCAAGGTTTCAAGATGGTTGGGGTTCATCAGGATTCAATTTCGTTGAGATAGTCCACAGGGATGCCATGCCGCTGACCGGCTTCGAGGATCACATCCTTCTGCCATTTGCGCAGGATTTCGTCTGAGCCTTCATTATTGCCGCTGGCCAGGCGGTGTATGGTCTTGGAGCTGAGCACCATGGGTGCAATGTCCACTTCTTTGTCGAGGAGTTCACGGAGGCGGGTCAGTTCTTCCTTGCGGGAATTATACCTTTGCCTGAATTCCGCATCATTGAGCATGAGATATTTGAAGCCAGGACCATTAAATTCACGCTTTTTGCGCGGCACAGGCTCTTTCAGACCTTTTTGCACGGCTTCGTGAAAGAGATTGGCGTATTGCTTAAGCCGCGGATGGACTTGTCGCATTTCCCGCCAGTCGTCCGGGCTTTTGGGGGGATTCATGGCCAGTTCGATCAGGCGTGGATTCTGAATAACGTAGGAAGCAGGTTTATCCAACTCCCGCGCCACCTCTTCCCGCACTGCGTGAATGCCTTTCAACACCATGCTTTCGCGTCCCGTCAGTTTGCTTGCGCCTTTGATGGAAAGGTGGGGATTTTCCTTGGGTACAAACTTGGATTGTTCCAGAATTCTGTTTTCCTCCACGGCCCATTCGTGTCGTCCCATTTCCACCAGCTTGCCCCAGATGATCTCATACAATTCGGGAAGGTACAATACGTCCTTGGCTGCATAATTGAGCATCTTATCGGGCAAAGGGCGTTGTCCCCAATCGTTTTCCCTGATTTTGGTATTCTTCTCAATCTCAAAAAATTCCATCAGGAGGGCGCTCAGAGAGGTGCCTTCCAGGCCCAGGAAAATTGCCGCTTTCTGGGTGTCAAAGATATTTTTGGGATTGCGGCCGTAGAGATTGTCCAAAAGGAGGAAATCGCTGTGCGGGCCGTGAGAAATCTTGAGTATGTCGGGATTTTCGTACAGACGGAAAAAGGGCTCAAGGTCTTCAATGGAAAGGGGATCCAGGAGGAAAACTTCCTTTCCTTCAGAAAGCTGGAGCAGGCAGAGGTGCATCCCGTACCTGTGCAGGTTGAATTCCCCTTCCAAATCCATCCCAATGACGGGAAACTGTTCCAGGTAGGAGACAGCTGCTTCCAGTTGGGCGGTGGTTTGGACCATGGTGTAGGATACCTGCATAGGATTTGGATTGATTTTCTGTGTAAACTGGCCCCAAAATACAAAAAAAGGTTCTCAGGGCGAAGCAAAAACAAAAGGGCTGCCGAAATCGACAGCCCTCTTGACTTACTTTATAGCAATGCTTTAGTCAACTTCAACAGGAATGGTGCTGATCAGGTTAATTTTGGACTGATCGCTGTAGTCATACTGGTAGAGACCGTCGTTGCCAATCAGCACAAGTACTTTTTGCAGAGACAACGGAATCACATCAAAGGTGTTGATGTTGCGGTACTGGTAGAGTTTGGAGATGTTCATGGGATCATTCACATCGTACACTTTCAGACCGTCGCCACCATCACAAATGAACAGGGTGTTATTGTCGATACCCAGACCATGAGGATTGTAGAGGTCGTAAGACTTCATCAACTGTGGGTTGGTCAGGTTGGTGATGTCCACGATGTCCAGCTGGTTTTCATAGCCCCAGCAGGTGGTGCCGTTGCGGAGGGTAACGTAGGCCTTGGTGCCCTGTACGACCACAGGGTCGCAGGAGCTGAAGTGACCCATGAAGCCTTCGCGGGTGGGCAGGGCAGGATTGGAGTTGTCTAGGATGTACATTCCGTTGGAGGAACCTACAAAGAGGTGGTTTTCGTAGGGGAAAATGGTCTCAATGCCATATTCCACATCGATTTTGTTGCCCAGGGTGGGAGTCTGGCAGCCAGCGATATCAAACACCTGAATGGAGTAGTTATCCATGATGGCATACATATTGTCCTGGTAGATGGTAACCTTGGCCATGGAGCCGCCGATTCCCATGCCGGGGTATCCGCCTTTATTGCTTTCTGCTCCGCCGGAGGAGAGGTCGTTCTGGGTACCACCTCCAAAGCTGCTGTTAACCCCGGGATTGGTTTCGAAAATGGGGGTTCCGCCGCCGTTTGAGGGGTAATAGCCATTGCAATCACCCATATAGGACTCAGTGGTTTCTTCAGCCAGCCATTCTTTGACGATTCCGTTGGCAGGATCCACATATTGTCCGTATTGCCATTCCTGATAGGGGAATACATTTTCCAGACGGCCGATCTGATGTACAGAAGTAGGGCTGGTAATGTCCACCGCAATCAGGTCCACGTAGCTGTCGGCATAGAGGGTATTGCATTTAATCGCAATGTCAACGTTTCCGGGGATGTGAATGAAGGCAACTTTCTGAGGATTGGCAGGATCGCTGTTGTCGATTACGTGAACGCCTTTGAGGTATTCATTCACATAGATCATGTTGTCCTTGAAATAGATTTTTCCGGGTTGTTTGATGGCCTGAGGAGCATCAGCGTAAACCGAGGAAGTGCGGAATTCTTCATAGGTAATGAAGACGGGAGTGTACTTGGTGTAAGTACGGTTGATCTTGCACTGATCTTTGGTGCAGCTTGTAAGCGCCAAAATGAGCAAGAGGAGTCCTGAAAATTTTGAGAGTTGCTTCATTGCGAGAAATTTTTGGTTCATTTAATTGCTACCAGAATTAAAGTAATTGGTTAGATACACGTTTTTCTCAAATGGTTGCATTTGGGTGAAAAATTACGAAAAAAGTAAGGGCTTTCAAAGGGAGAATATTATTTGCCTATTTCTTTTCCCGGGAAAGTTTTACTTTTATTTGAACTTTCGTCCATCCTTACAAAGAACCAAACAATCGCCGTGGAAAAAAAGGCAAAAATCTTTTCCCTAAAACAACATAAACCCATGATCCACAAACTGTTCCGCTTTAGAATCTTCCTTGCCACCGGGATTTTTCTTTTTGTCTTTGCCGGGCTCCAGGCGCAAAGTTCGGTGAACGGAACAGTTTACCTGAAAAACGGGAGCGTGCTCACGGGAAAGATCGTGGAGATGGTGCAGGACAGCATCCTTAAAATCCAGATTCTGGAAAACAGCACCCTGGTGTTCAAGTGGTCTGAAATTGACAAAGTGGTGATCGGAAATTCCAACCCGTCCACCAATTCCTCTTCCAATAATTCACCCGACCGCAAAGCTCAGGTTACCCTGAAGCCGCGGACTACTCCCAAGAAGTTCAAGACCACAGGGGTGTATAATATCACGGAAGCCGGCCTGCTGATGGCCCAAAGTAATTTCTTTTCAAGTTCCATTTCGCTGACCCTTTCCAATATTACGGGTTGGTATTTCAATCCCTATATTCAGGCTGGAGTTGGGGTAGGGCTGGATCGCTATGTGAATGAAGGCTCAATGGTGCCTGTTTTTGCAGACGTGAGAGGTGAAATTGGGAAGAATCAGGCTGCGGTGCCCTACTGGTATGCTGGTGGCGGGTACGGATTGGGCTTTTTGAATAAAGGCCTGGGCTTTCTGAAATACGACGGCGGTCCCATGGCTCAGGGCGGTTTGGGGTTGAAATTCTATTCCCGTCAAAAATCCTCCTTCCTGGTTTCCATGGGGTATCGCATGCAAATGACCCACAAAGTGTATGAGGAATGGATTTGGGATTGGTGGGGAGGCTCATTCGGCCCGACCGGCAACATTGTGGATGTGCGTCAGACCTATCATAGAATTACCTTATCCATGGGGCTGGGATTTTAGGGTTTAGCTGCGAGCTTTGAGCTCCTGGTTGCGGGCATTCCCTTATCTATCCACCCTGAAACAGTAAACGGTAAACTGGAACTATTCCGAAGGAATAGTTCCGCATGCCTCATCCATGATTTTTGCATCCGCAGTGCCATAAAGAATCTCATAGCCCAGTTCCCGGGCCATTTGAAAATCCTTGCAGGCTTTGCCTGGCTTGCCGAGCAACAGCCAGGCCATGCCCCGGTTACGCCAGATCATGGGATTTTCGGGCTCCAGTTTTAGACAAATTCTGACCTCCCGCAGGGCTTCCACCACAAATTCAAGTTCCAGCAAAGCCCTTCCACGCAAAATCCAGGCTTCTGAATACATGGGCGAATAGCCCAGGGCGCTGTCTGCATAGACCATAGCCTGTTCCCAGTCTCCCATTTTACCTAAAGAATGCCCCATGGCAAGCAGGGCTTCGGGCGATTCGGGAGAATGTTCAAGCGCCTGTTCAATCAAAAAAATCCCTCGGGCGTATTTCCCGCTATCAGCATACACCCGGCCCATACTGCTAAGCACAAAGGCGGAGTCGGGATAGCGGCCCAGGGCCTGCTGATAATCGTACATCAGGGTGTCGAGGGGCACTCCCAGATAGGCAGATGACAGAGCCCGACCCAAAAACGCAGCCCCTTTAAGGGTATCTTCCCGGGCATAATGCAGGGCGATGGTGTAGGCAGCCACCGAGGTTTCAAAATCCTGCAGGCTGGATTCCAGTTCGCCCAGAAGGTACCAGGCGGGCGCCAGAGTTGAATCAATTTGCAGGCAGGTATCCAGATCCATGGAGGCAAAATCCTCTTCAAATCTGGAAAAATGCACTTCAGCCCGCTTGAGCCAGTAATGAGCCGAGTCGGGTTCCATCTCAATCGCAATGGAAAGGACTTTCAGGGCATCATAATCTGCACCCGCCTCGAAAAGATCGCACCCCAGATTGTAAAAATCCCGGGCCGACTGGGCGGCCAGGGTACCAGAAATGAAGGCCAGCATGGCCAGGAGCAATAAACTTCGTTTCATCGGGTTTTGCGATACAAATTTCGCACCAAAGATAAGGACTTGTTTTTCCTCATTCCTATTTCAACGGTTGGCAGATGCAAGAATATTGCAGAACTTTGGGTATGGATGGAAAATTCAGAAAAGATATATCACCCGGCCAATCCGTGAAAATCGTTTTAAAACAGGACCAGCGTTCCGGAAAACTCACTGAGGGAGTCGTCAGGGACATCCTCACCAGTTCACCTCAGCATCCTCACGGCATCAAAGTCAGGCTTGAATCAGGTCTGGTTGGAAGGGTCAAAGAGATAGTGGAATGAAACTTGAAAACGATCTGATGCTGCGGGTTGCCTACGGCACCCCGGTCGAAAGAGCCCCCGTCTGTCTGCCCGGGGTGGTTTGGGCTGTCCCTGATTTTCAGGGCCTGCTGGACCAGGATGGCAACGCCCAGCAGGTGATGGCAACTCCTGATCTGGCCGCCCGGGCGACTGTGATGGCTGCCGACCACTTTGAGGTGGACGGGGTTTACCTTTTCACGGATTATCTGGCTCCGCTGCTGGCCATGGGGCTCGAATATTACCCGCACCCCCAGTTTGGACCTCATTTTAGCTGGAATCTGGAGGGAAGTGGCGACCTGCCTGACTTCATTCCTGCGGCCAATCCTGCATCCTACGCACATATCGCAGAGGCCATTCGCCTGGCCAAAGACCAGCTCAGGGGACGGGTTCCCCTGATTGGAAGGGTGCTGGCGCCCTGGAGCACCTATACCTACCTGTGTCAGGGCCACGGGCTGCCCCCGCATTCCTATGCCAAACTGGTGGCCTTTACGGATCCCATCATGGGACGGCAGTTGCTGGATATCATGATCGACATTGCCAATGCCCAGCTTTCGGTCATGGTTGAGGCAGGAGTGGACCTGATTGAGCTGTACGACCCGCTGGCGGGCTGTCTGGACAGGATTATGTTCCGTGAATTTTCCCTCCATTACCTCGCGCGGTTGTGCAGCAATTTTCGCCAGGTGCCCAAGATCGTACGGGCGGGTGGGGTGCAGCATTCCTTCGACCTGCTTTCCCAGCTGGATTGCGAAATTCTGGCTTTGGATCAAACCGTGGAACCTGAATTTGCGGCCCTGCGAATCAAGGGAAAGGCCATCATGGGCAATCTGGATACCTGTATGCTGGGTTGCGACCCTGAGCGGGTGACGCATGAAACCCGACGCATGCTGCACAAATTTCCCCGCCAGAAGCACATTGCCAGCACAGGGACAGATATTTTTTACGAACTTGAAGAAGAATCCATCGCCGCTTTCATAGAAGCCATCAGGGGAGTCGCCTGGTAAGTTCTAACCTCTAACGACTAACGACTAAAATCTAAAATCTAACCATCTAAAATCTGAACTCCCTGAACAGAAATAAAAAAGCCATCTTCGGCTGGACCATGTACGACTGGGCCAACTCAGTCTATGCCTTGACCGTGACTACGGCGGTTTTCCCTTCCTATTTTCACGACATCATCGCCCCGCAGGTGGCTTTGAATAAGGAAGAAATGGCCGCAGTGCTGCCTGGCGAAAAAGCAGTGGATGCCATTGTGCCTTTTCTGGGGATGGAAATGAAATCCGTAGGGTTGGTCTCTTTTTGCTTTGCCCTGGCCTACCTTTTTATCTCTGTATTCAGTCCCATTTTGGGGGGAATCGCGGATTACAGCGGGCACAAAAAGAAATTCATGATCTTTTTCTGCACTTTGGGAGCGGGCGCCTGTTGTGGTTTGTACTTTTTTACCCCCGAAAACTATGTTTTCGGGATTTGGATGTTCATTATGGCTGCAGTTGGGTTTGCGGGGGGAAATATCTTCAATGATGCCTTTTTGCCTGAAATCACAACCCCCGAACATTATGACCGGGTCAGCGCCAGGGGATTTTCCATGGGCTACATTGGCTCACTGATCCTGCTGGCTTTCAACCTGTTGCTGATCATGAAGCCTGAATGGTTTTTTGAGGTGGAGGGCCTGACCCAGACTGAAGCCGTGATCAAAGCGATCAAATTTTCCTTCCTGACGGTGGGAATCTGGTGGTTTGGTTTCGCCCAAATTACCTTTTGGACCCTGAAAGACGTTCCCCCACCTTACAAACCCACCCGTTATCTGGCTCACGGGTTTGGCGAACTGAAAAAGGTGCTGGGTCAGATTCGCAACCTGAAAAATCTGAGGTGGTACCTGACCGCCTTTTTTGCCTTCAACATGGGCCTGCAAACGGTGATGTACATGGCGGCCAGTTTTGGCAGCCTCGAATTTCACCTCAAAGAGGAGGAAATGATCATCCTGATGTTTGTGATCAACCTGATTGCGGTGCCCGGGTCCATATTATTTGCCTGGCTTTCACGTCGTTATGGCAATCTCAAAACCCTTTTGGGAGGCATTTGCTTCTGGATGGTGATCCTGGTCTATGGATATTTTGTGGAGAGCAAAATTGGCTTTTTTTGCATGGGAGGAGCCGTGGGGGTGGTGATGGGAGGGATGCAGGCCCTTTCGCGGGCCACTTATTCAAAATTTTTGCCTGAAACGCGGGATACAGCTTCCTTTTTCAGCTTCTTTTCCATCATGGACAAGGTCTCAATTGTGGGTGGAACGGCAACCTTCGGGATTTTCAATGAGTTTTTTGGCACCCGCAATTCGATTCTGGCCCTCGAATTATACTTCCTGGTGGGAGGATTAATCATCTTTTTCCTGGTGAGGAATCACGCTTTGAGAACCGGGGAATCAGAATAAGGGACCTTTAAAAACAATGAAGATCAAGGCGGGCGCAGGTGAAGAAAGCGCAGTTTACTTATGTAAATGAGCATTTCTGAGCCAAGTCCAACGCAGAGATTCGCAGTTTTTAGAGGTTCCTAAAATTGATGGTCAGGCAGAAGCAAACTGAAGCAGATAAAGCTTCTTGTAAATTCCATTCATTTCCAGCAATTCCTGGTGATTTCCCTGTTCGCAAATCTGACCCTTTGACATGACCAGAATCTGGTCGGCCTTCTGGATGGTGGAGAGGCGGTGCGCAATGATGATAGAGGTGCGGCCCCGCATAACCTTTTCCACTGCAGCCTGGATCAATTCCTCTGAATCCGTGTCAATATTGGAGGTGGCCTCGTCCAGAATCAGGATTTTGGGATCATAGACCAGCACCCGGGCAAAGGCAATCAGTTGTCGCTGACCAGCGGAAAGGGTGGCGCCCCGCTCCTGAACTTCGTAATCGTATTTGCCGGGCAAAGTCTCAATGAAATCGTGAACCCCCACGTATTTGGCGGCTTCAATCACCTTTTCGAGAGAAATGGAGGGATTGTTCAGGGTAATGTTATCGTAAATGCTGCCCGAAAAGAGAAAAACATCCTGCAAAACCAGTCCAATCAGACTGCGCAATTCAGCCAGTTCCAGGTCACGCACATTCACCCCGTTAAGGGAAATTACCCCCCGCTGAATCTCATAAAAACGGGTCAGCAGGTTGATGATCGTGGTTTTTCCTGCTCCCGTCGATCCTACAATGGCAATTTTTTCACCTGGCTCAGCCCGGAAACTCACTCCCCGCAGCACCCATTCTTCGTCATTATAGGCAAACCAAACGTTTTTGAAATCAATTTCCAATTTGCCTTCAGCCAGTCCGGCCAGATCTTTTTGCTTCAGTTTGCCTTCATCCTCGATTTTTTCATCTGTATCCAGCACTTTGAAAATCCGTTCTGCGCTCACCATACCCATTTGCAGGGTGTTGAAGCGGTCGGCCAGCATGCGGATGGGGCGGAAAAACATGGAAATGTACATGATGAAGGCAAATAATTTCCCAAAGGAAATATCCCCACTCAAGACTTCGCCCACGCCCAGCCAGACCAGCAAAGCTGTTCCCAGAGCGCCAATGATTTCCACCACAGGAAAAAACACGCTGTAATAAAGCACGGAATTCAGATGGGCGTCGCGGTGATCGGCATTGATCTTGCGAAAGCGCTCCATTTCGAGCTTTTCCCGGCTGAACATCTGACTTACCAGCATGCCTGTAATGTGCTCCTGCAGAAAGGCATTCATGCGGCTCACATTTTTGCGCACGTCCTGAAAGGCTACCTTTACCTTGTTTTTGAAGATGATGGTGGAAAAAATCAGGAAGGGAACCACGGACAGAACGATCAGGGTGAGCTTCCAGCTCGTGGCCAGCATGACGACCAGAATGGCCACCAATTGCAGTAATTCGCCCACAATTTGCACGATTCCCTGGCTGAACACCTCGTTCAGGGTCTCCACGTCGCTGATGGTGCGCGTTTGCAGGGTGCCAATGGGGGTGGAGTCGAAATATTTGAGGCGGGTACCCGAAATGTGGTTGAATATGCGGATGCGAATATCCCGTATGATGCTCTGTCCCAGCCAGTTGGTCAGGTAGGTGTTGAAGAGGGAAAGCAGGGCAGAGAGAATGAGCAGGCCCAGGGTCAGCAGGATCATCTGCAGGAGGAGGGGGCTGTTGCCTTCGGCCACAGGACCGTCCAGGATTTTCTGAAATAGCCAGGGACTGAGGGGAGCCAGGGCCGAAACGGCCAAAGTAAGCCCCAGGGCCAGGAAAAAAAAGCCTTTATAGGGCCGCGTATAGCCCAGCAACCTGCGAATCAGGTCCCATTCAAATACACTGCCAGCCTTGGAATCGGGTGCGCTCACGGGTTTTGTTGTTCAATCTTCCAGCAATAACTGAAGAATTGCAAAGATGGTTTTATTTTGGGGAAGAAGGAAATTGAAAGTTAGGCCAAAAGCTGTTGAAACACCAATATTCACCCCAAAATACTTTCGGGGAATATGCCTGATTCAGAAAAACGCTTTTTCAGGCCTTTACCAACTCCCTTTCGGCCTGCATCATCTCGATAAACTGATCGAAAAGGTAGCGGCTGTCGTGCGGACCGGGTGAAGCTTCGGGGTGGTATTGCACGGAAAATGCTTTTTTGCCCCTGACCCGAATTCCCTCCAAAGTATCGTCGTTGAGGTTGGTGTGGGTCACATCCACGTCATCTGCATTGAGAGCCGCACCCAGACTAACCGCAAAACCGTGGTTTTGAGAGGTCATTTCGCTTCGGCCGCTCTCCAGATTCTTGACCGGGTGGTTGATGCCACGGTGTCCGAATTTCATTTTATAGGTAGGCAATCCGCTGGCGCGGGCCAGAATCTGGTGACCCAGACAAATGCCGAACAGAGGTTTGTCGGCGGCCAGGATTTTTTCGCAGGTCTCAACTGCGTAATCCATGGCAGCCGGGTCGCCCGGGCCATTGGAAAGGAAGTATCCATCTGGCGCAAAGGCGGCCATCTCTTCAAAAGGAGTTTTGGCGGGAAATACTTTTACGTAGCACCCACGGTCCACCAGACAACGCAGGATGCTGTTTTTGATCCCAATATCGAGGGCTGCCACTTTAAAATCAGCTCCAGGATCACCTGCAAAATAAGGTGTGGTGCAGGAAACCCTGGATGCCAGTTCGAGCCCGTCCATGGGCGGACAAGCAGCCAGGCGGCTTTCCAGTTCGTCGGGAGAGAAATATTCACTTGAAATAATGGCATTCATGGCCCCTTTGGTGCGGATATGACGCACAAGCTGTCGGGTATCAATGTTCGAAATGCCCACGATGCCGCTTTCCTCCAGAAATCCCTGCAGAGAATTATCCGCATTATAACGTGAGGGATTCCAGGCAAAATTTTTGACCACCAGGCCCGCAATTTTGGCGCCCTGGCTTTCATTTTCAGATTTGATGGTGCCGTAATTGCCAATGTGGGTATGGGTGGCAATCAGAATCTGGCCAAAGTAGGAGGGATCGGTGAAGACCTCCTGGTAGCCGGTCATGCCTGTGTTGAAGGCAAGCTCGCCGGTGGTGGTTCCTATTTTTCCGATTGATTTTCCTTCAAAAACGGTTCCGTCCGAAAGGAGGAGGATTGCATCTGGCCGTTCGGGAACACTCATAAAACTATTTGGTTTGGTTTATTCTTCTTCTGAGGAATCTGAAATTACTTCAGGAGCCGGGGGCGGAGTTTCCTGGACTTTTTCAGGTTCAGGAGCCGCTTTGGCCGCCGGACTGGCCTGATCGTATTTGGGAGCAACGGGCTCAAAGGCAGGCATCTGGTCACGGCGCAGCATATCGACCGTCTGGTCGAATTTGGCGGGCGTAAGATTGTGTACAATCCTGCGGTTGGCGATCTGCATTACCGGGCCCGTATCACAGGCAGCCAGGCATTCTGCCTGGCGAATCCAGAACTTGCCGTCGGCGCTGTGACCGTTTTCATCCACCTGCAGGCTGTTTTGGGCATGCTTGAAGATCTGGTCTCCCCCGCATTCGCCACAGGTAAAGCAGGTACAAATATCAAAAAGGTACTTGGGTACCTTTTTCTTGAAATACATGGTGTAGAAGGAGGCAACCCCGTAAACCTGGGCATATGGCATATCCAGGGTGGAAGCCACCAGTTCCATGGCTTCCGGGCTCAACCAGCCAAATTTTTCCTGAGCGATCCACAAGGCTGGCATCACCGCGGACTTTCGGTCCGGATATTTCGCTACGTGCTTTTGAATTTCAGCTTTTTCTGCTTCAGTGAATTCGAAAACGACACTCTCGGCCAATTTTTCCTCCGGTTTTAGTGAATTTGACCCAAAAATAGAAGTTTCAATTAATATTTGGGCACTGTTTTCCAACTTTTTTTCCCCAATTCAGCCCCCAACCGTGGATCATCCGGCCTTTGGGTCCATTCAGTCGATTTTGGACAATTGGCAGAATTCGTTCGGGAGATTTTCAAAGAGAGGAAAACTTCCCCAACCAACCATAAAGTTTAGTTTACCCAGGTGATTACGTTTATCGGGTTTGAAGCGTGGAGGGAAATGCGATATGGATTATAGTTTAGGGTAATCAGGAATTCGATTTGCGACAAAGATTTGGGAATTTATTATGCGTATTAAGGGCTCAAGGCCCCAAAGGGGTAAACTATGCCCTGAGCCTACTATCGGGAATAATGGAGTTTTACTTTGATAACCTCCAAAATCTAAAATCTAAAATCTCACGACTAAGGACTAAATCAATCCAGGGGATTGAAGCCGCGAAGCGGGGATATTTTTTGGCGAAGCCAATCAGGGTGGGGTGGCCTTGCCAAAACCAGGGGGCGGCCTTGAGCTAGGGGAGAGGGCGGCTGTTGGCCTTGTGCGGTGGGTCAGTGGTGTGAGGGGGCAGGGTTTAGGTTTTGGCGCTTTTTGCTTCTTTTTCTAAAAAAGAAGGCCCGCCCGGCCAGGGCAACACAAATATTAACCACCAAACTCAAATTCTGCGACAATTTGTTGTCGCTTACACAGCCCTAAGTGCCTAACGACTAACGACTCAAAAGCTCCCTTCCTTCAGTTTCTCGGCGTTTTCAGCCAGACGCAGAGGCTCGATGATCCCGTCCAGGTCGCCATCCATGATGGGGCCCAGGTTGTAAAGCGTGAGGTTGATGCGGTGGTCGGTGACCCGGCCCTGGGGGAAGTTGTAGGTGCGGATTTTGGCGGAGCGGTCCCCACTGGATACGTAGGATTTGCGCAGACTGGAGCGCTCTTCGTGGCGCTTTTGCAACTCCAGGTCATAAACTCTGTTGCGCAGCACTTTCATGGCCTTGGCCAGGTTTTTCAGCTGCGACTTCTCGTCCTGCATGGAGACGCGGATTCCCGTGGGTTTGTGAAACAATTTAATGGCTGAATAGGTGGTGTTGACCGACTGGCCGCCCGGACCTGTGGAGGTCGTGCGCTCAATTTCAATGTCCGCGTCGTTGAGCTCAATGTCAAATTCCTCGGCTTCGGGCATACAGGCCACGGTCGCGGCAGAAGTATGGATGCGTCCCTGGCTTTCTGTGGCAGGCACCCGCTGTACGCGGTGCACGCCCGATTCAAATTTCATGGTGCCAAAGGCGTCTTCGCCTGAAATCACCGCAATAATCTCCTTAAATCCCCCTGAAGTGCCCTCCTGAATAGAAGTAATGGCCACCTGCCAGCCTTTTTTCTCAGCATAACGGGAATACATCCTGAAAAGGTCGCCCGCAAAGATGGAGGCTTCGTCCCCGCCGGTCCCGGCGCGGATTTCCAAAACCACGTTTTTGCTGTCCTCGGGGTCCTTGGGGATCATCAGATCCTTGATCACGGCCTCCATTTCCTCCTTTTCGTCCTCCAGGGAGGAAAGCTCCTCCTTGGCCATTTCACGCATTTCCTCGTCCTTTTCAGAATGGAGCAAGGCCTTCGTACTGTCGATATTGGTCAGCACCAACTCATAATCCCGGATTTTGGAAACGATCTTGTCCAGATCCTTGTATTCCTTGGTCAGGGCGGTATAGGCTTTCATGTCATTGACGGCATCAGGTTTGGAAAGCTCAAGTTTCACTTCCTCGAAGCGATGGGCAATGTTCTTTAGTTTATCAAGCATTTTTACTTATACCTGTGTACCGTGATTTTATTTGGGTGCAAGATATAAAAATAATCCTTTGTGCCCTCCACGTCGATAATTCGGGGAGAATTTTCCATTACCTGCTCCCCCGTTTTTCGGGTAAGCAGGTGTTCAAAGTATAGGCGGTTTTGCCCGATGCAGACCAGGTAATTGTCCAGCACGGCGATGTGGTGCCATTTGAAGGATGCCGTAGGGTAGATTTTGTACTGAAAAATGCCGTAAAGGTCAAATACAGCCACCATTTGGTTGGTGGTGTCGGCGGCAAAGAGGTAATTTCCCGGGTTGATGGTCAGCTGATCAGGTGTGGTCAGGCTGCCGCCCCCGTAATCCAGGCCTCCAAAGGAGGTCTGCATGCGTCCATAGGTGTCCAGTTTGTAAATTTTCAGGTCGTTTTGGTTGAGAATGTATAATTCGCCCGTAGGGCCTGCGGCAAATGAAATGGGCCAGATATCCACTTCTTCGTCGTCCACAGATTGGGAATTTACATCCAGAAAATTGTATTCCTTTGTGACCTTCAGATTGGTGTTCAGCAACAACAACCTGCGGTTCATATAGTCCAGCACAAAGCAATTCTGACGGTTTTGCACGTCCAGTTCTGAAGGGTAATTGAAACCCTCTTTTTTGATACCCTTGCCGCCAATGGTAAGGACAGAATCGTAATTCGTGTTGTGGAAGTATTTATAAATGCGGTGATTGCCTGATTGGAGCAGAAAAATATTCCCCTCCTCGTCCACTTCAATGTCTGTAAGGCCGTTGGGCAGGTTATTGAGCTCCCGCACGGGTTCGCTCAGCAGTTGTACATCAGGTGACTTCTGAGCCCACAGAAGATGGGGCAGGGTCAGGACTAAAAACAAGCTCAGGGCCAGGATTTTCCAGTGGATAGCGTTTGAGGGCAATTCCCTCTGGTCCCGCCTCAAGGTAGGTGAAGTGTGAAATCCAGTCTCCCAGATTGAAATAGTATTTTCCTGGCTCAAGTTCAATGTGCAGGGGCTTGTGACGGTGTCCGAATACAAAGTAATCAAAGTCAGGGCGTTGAGCCAGCGTTTCGCGGGAAAAAATTCGCAAAAATTCATTCTCTCCATAATCTTCCTTGTCGGCTTCGCCCGTATGGTTGCGGCTCATGCGTGAAAACATGCCCGCAAGCCCTATGCCAAAGTTGGGATGAAGGCGGGCAAAACACCATTGGAGAAATTTATTGGAGAATACTTTTTTGATGAATTTATAGCCATTATCCCCGGGTCCCAGACCGTCGCCATGGTGAATGAAGTACTTTTTGGAGAAAAATTCCCTTTCGACCGGGTCTTTGTAAATGCGGATTCCGAGTTCTGTAGGGAAATAATCCTTCAGCCAAAGGTCGTGATTGCCCGAAAAGTAATGAATGGGAATGCCCGAATCTGCGATTTCTGCCAACTTACCCAGGATTCGCACGAATCCTTTGGGCACCACAGTTTTGTATTCAAACCAGAAGTCAAACAAATCCCCCAGGAGGAAAATTTCCTTTGCCTGGGGGCGTATCATTTCGAGCCATTGGAGAAAATGTTTCTCTCTTTCCCGGCTTCGTTTTGGGTCAGGAATGCCGAGATGGAGGTCGGAGGCGAAAAATATTTTCTTTTCCGGGTTCAAGATTCAGCCGGCGGGTTAGGGCCTTCGCCCGCGACCCCGGTTGAAGGCTTTTCTTCAGCGCCTTTCACCTCAGAAGCAGGCGTTGCCTCTTCTGATTTGGTATCCAGTTCGGGATCCTGCTGAATCAGGTGCTCCTGGCTGTTCCAGGGACGGGGACCAGCAAGGCGTTCCAGGTCGTCTTTGAAAAGCACTTCCCGTCTCAGCAGTTCCTGGGCAATTGCTTCCAGGGCTTCGCCCTGCTCAATCAGCAGGTCTTTGACCCGTTTGTAAGCCGTATCAATGATGGTGCGAACTTCCTTGTCGATCATATTGGCCGTCTCTTCAGAATAGGGACGGGTGAAGGTATATTCCTGGCGGGTGTCGTTGAAGGAAACATTTCCCACCTTGTCGTTCATACCATACAGGGTCACCATGGCATAAGCCGTTTGGGTAATTCGCTCAAGGTCATTTTGTGCACCTGTGGAAATGCGTCCGAAAATGATTTCTTCTGCCGCACGTCCGCCCAGGGTCATGCACATCTGATCTGTCAACTGCTCCACCGTGTAGAGATATTGCTCTTTGGGCAGGTACTGGGCGTAGCCCAGAGCGGCGATTCCGCGGGGTACGATAGATACTTTCACCAGGGGGTGTGCGTGTTCGAGGAACCAGCCAGCCACTGCGTGGCCTGCTTCATGGTAGGCAATGATCTTTTTCTCGTCGGGAGAAATGATCTTGTTTTTCTTTTCCAGACCACCAATCACCCGGTCCACTGCGTCCTGGAAGTCCTCCATGCTCACAGCGTCCTTGTTTTTGCGGGCCGCAATCAGTGCCGCTTCGTTGCAAACGTTCATGATGTCAGCACCCACAAACCCGGGGGTTTGGGAAGAAAGTTTGGCCGCATCCACGTCAGGGGAGAGGGTGATGGATTTCAAATGCACCTTGAAAATGGCTTCCCTGCCCACAATGTCCGGGCGGTCAATGCCAATCTGGCGGTCGAAACGACCGGGACGCAACAGGGCCGGGTCAAGTACATCGGGACGGTTGGTGGCGGCCATCAGGATCACACCCGTGTCAGAGTTGAACCCGTCCATTTCCACGAGCAGCTGATTCAGCGTATTTTCACGCTCATCGTTGCCGCCTGTGATGTTATTCCGTCCGCGGCTGCGGCCCACGGCATCAATTTCGTCAATAAACACGATGCAGGGGGCTTTTTCCTTGGCCTGCTTAAACAGGTCGCGAACCCTTGCGGCGCCCACTCCCACAAACATTTCCACGAAATCCGAACCTGATAGGGAGAAGAAAGGCACCTTGGCTTCACCTGCCACGGCCTTGGCCAGCAGGGTTTTACCTGTGCCGGGAGGGCCTACCAGCAGTACGCCTTTTGGGATATGACCACCCAGACGGGTGTATTTTTGCGGACTTTTCAGGAATTCCACCACTTCTTTGACCTCCTCGCGGGCCTCGTCGAGGCCGGCCACGTCATTGAAGGTGACACTCACCTTATTTTCTTTGTCGTAAAGCGAAGCTTTGCTTTTGCCAATGTTGAAGATCTGTCCGCCCGGGCCTCCGCCGCCAATGCGACGCATGAAAAAGATCCAGATGGCCACAATTACGGCGATGGGCAGCAAAAACTGCAACATGGTGCCAATGTAATCAGAGCGTTTTTCGACTTTGGCGTTGATGCCTTTTTCCAGCAGGTATTGTTCCAGGTATTCAGAAGAAATTACGCTGAAATAGTAGTGAGGACCTTTGGCTTTGGTCGATTTCGGGGGAAATTTCCTTGCAAAACGATCCATTTCGAGGGCCTTTTCCGTCAGGTAAACTTCCACTTCCTGTGAATTTTCAGAAGAAACTATGACGACATCCTTCACCAGACCTCTTGCCACCAGGGTGTCCTGGAAATAGCGAAGGGAAATCTCCGTGGGGTTATTGCCGGAGGGGAAAAAGAAGGTGGCGAAAATGATGAAAAGGAGAATCAGGGCGTAAACCCAATACAGGTTTGGGGAGCCCTTGGGGAATCCTTTTTCAGGTTTATTGTTCTGGTTATCAGGTTGTCCAGCCATTAAATGTGTTATTAAATTTTAGGGAAGGTCATTGCCCTCCATTTCAATCTGCAAAAGTACTCTAAATTGTCCTATTAACGAAAAAATTCTGGTAAAGTTTGATGCGTCGCCCTTAGGATCAATTTCACAGTTCTGAGGACCGTTTGCCCGGGGGAAATATTTTTCCAGATTCAAAAAAGACCGCTCAGCGGATTTTTTGGCCGGGGAATTACAGTTTTGCTTTCAAATTCCCCTTACAATGAAGACATTTGCGCCATGCTGGTCATGAAATTTGGTGGCGCATCCGTGAAAAATGCTGACGCGGTGCGTAACGTAGGTTACATTATCCGCCAATTCGCGGATCAACCCCTGATTGTGGTCATTTCTGCCATGGATAAAACCACGAATCAGTTGGAAAAACTTGCCCGTTGGGCAAGAGATTGTGACGAAACTGAGGCCTGGGCCCAGTTTTCACGCATCCGGGAGTTTCATTATGAAATCGTTTACAGCCTTGGCCTGGGCGAAATGCCCGGGCTGAAAGCCCAGCTGGAAGGGTATTTTCAGGAAATTGAACGCATTATCCGTGGTTTGCTGCTTTTGGGTGAATTCCCCAGCCGCACCTACGACCGCATCGTTTCCTATGGTGAAATGCTATCCACGGCCATTGTCTGCCACCATTTGCAGCAGGCTGATGTCGCAGCCCACTTTCTGGATGTGCGTGACATCATCAAAACAGACACCACCTACACCCAGGCCCGCGTAATCTGGTCCCAGACCGAGGCCAATATTAAGGAAAGGGTGCTTCCCCTGCTTGAAAAGCACGGAATTTTGATCACCCAGGGTTTCATTGCCTCTTCCATGGAGGGAAAAATCACCACCCTGGGACGGGAAGGTTCTGACTACACGGCTTCTATTTTTGCTCATTGCCTGGAAGCCAGTCGCCTGATCGTTTGGAAGGATGTGAAAGGAGTGCTGAATGCCGATCCCCGTCGCAATCCTGGCGCCCTGAAGCACGACCACCTGACCTACGAGCAAGCCGTGGAAATGACCTTCTACGGAGCCACCGTGATTCACCCCAAGACCATTAAGCCCCTGTATGCACGGCAGATTCCCCTGGAAGTCAAGTGCTTTCTGGATTTGAACGAGTCAGGAACCCGCATTGCGGCCTTTGATCCCCAGGTTTCCACGGGGCATCTCACCTCCACCATTGTAAAAGAAGGTCAGGTATTGCTGCGCATTTCCTCGCGGGACTTCAGTTTTATGAAAACATCTCTGGTGAGTGAGGTATTCAGGTGGGTTTCCCATGCAGGTGCCCAGGTCAATCTGGTGCAAACCACGGCTATCAGCCTCAACCTGTGCCTGGATTTCCACCCAGACGCCATTCGCGAACTCGAATCCCTGCTTATGGACCAGTTTCATGTGGAAGTGGAAAAAGATCTGGTCCTGACAACCTACCTCAACCGTGGCACAGGTGACCTCGATCTGGCTGAAAATGCCGCCATGGTCCAGCAGATAGAGGACAAATTATTTGTGCTGCAAAGAGGGAATTGAGGGAATTCCCTAAATACTCCAGAATCATCCTTTGGGGGGCTTTAGCCCCCCAGAGCAAGCGAAGCTTGAATTCATAAATGGGCGAAGCCCTTTGGGAAACCAACTTCAGGGAACCTGAAAGCAATTTTCAATTGGGTTGGGCTTCAGCCCAACCCAACCCGGACAGGAATCAATATTTCTTATCAAAAATCTCCTTCATCACAATCGCATTCCGCAAATCCCTTGAATTCGTCAGGGCTTTCTTCAGCGGATGCTCTTTCCTGACCACCTTGCCTTCCGTTTTGTTGAGGTCAGCTTCAAAAGATTTTTTGTAAATATCCTCGCCTTCGCTGAGGTAATTATGGGTGTGGTGCTCAAATTCCTTGCCCTGGGCATGGGCAGTTTCGATCTCACGGATCACATTTTGCTCGGCAAAATGCTGGTTTTTACGCAATTCAGCCTCCTTTCTGGCCTCCTCAGCCTCCTTTTGTTTTTGAGCCTGGGCTTCCCGGATTTTGCGCTGCTCCCGCAGGGTCAATTCATCTTTGGCCTTGGGCTGGGCAGCCTGTTTTTCCCCGGCAGGCTTTTTATTCTGAAGTTGTTCGTAGAGATCCTCAAGGCCCAGTTGTTTGTAAATTTCGCGTTGGGATTGAGGAGGATTAGGGCTTGGATTTCTGTTGAATTGCTTAACTTTGCCCTTCGCTGGTGCATTTTTATCTTTGTTCATGGCTTTGATGACCTGAATGCCACCCACGATCAAAAAGATAACCAAATATATAATAAATTGCTCCATGGCATTAAGATAACGGGAGCGCGCGGGATATGCAATTAAAAAGTCTGGAAATCTACGGCTTCAAAAGCTTCGCAGACAAAACAAAGTTTTTCTTTGACAAGGGGATCACGGGTGTGGTTGGCCCCAACGGGTGCGGTAAATCCAATATCGTGGATGCCATTCGCTGGGCGCTGGGCGAGCAAAAAACCAAGAACCTGCGCTCAGAAAAGATGGAAAACATCATTTTCAACGGAACGGAAAAACGGAAACGCGCCAATTTTGCCGAGGTATCTCTCACCTTTGAGAATACCAAAAATATCCTGCCTACTGATTATCACACCGTTACCATCAGCCGCAAATTTTACCGCAGCGGCGACGGGGAATATTACCTCAACGGGGTCGCCTGCCGCCTCAAAGACATTCAAAACCTTTTTCTGGATACAGGAATAGGCTCGGACAGTTATGCCATCATTGAATTGAAAATGGTGGATGAGATTCTGAACGACAAGGAAAATTCCCGCAGGAACCTTTTCGAAGAAGCGGCCGGCATTTCCAAATATAAAATCCGCAAAAAGCAAACCCTCAAACGCCTGGAAGACACTTCTGCCGACCTGGAAAGGGTGGAGGATATCCTGTTTGAGATCGACAAAAACCTCAAAGCCCTGGAAAAGCAGGCCAAAAAGGCCGAAAAATATTTCGAACTGAAGGAAAAGTACAAACTGGTCAGTTCGCGCCACGCCTGGTTTAAGATTCGTGAGCTTCGGGTCAGTTATGAGGAAGTGGAAAAGGAGGAAAAAGCCTTTGCAGACCGCCTGGGAGAGATTCAGAGCCGCATTGCGAAGCACGAGGCCCGCATCCAGGAACTGCGCAAGGAGCAGGTGGACAACGAGCGGATTCTTTCTGAGGCCCAGAAGGATCTGAATGCCCATGTGGACAAGATCAAGACCATTGAAACTGAAAAATCCATCAAAAATGAGCGCCTGAAATACCTGCAACAGCGGGAATTTGCGATCAGCAACCAGATGGAATCTGAGAAAAAGACCCGCGAGCGACTCGCCGAGGAGTTGGTGGGGTTGCAGGAGACGCTGGGAAAAGTGCAGGAAGAATTTTCAGTCAAAGAGAAGCGTTTGGCCCGCCTCAAAGCCAATCTGGACGAGTTGCGGGGCAAAAATGAGGAATTGAAGGGCCGCACAGACGAACTCGCAGCCGAGTACCGCCAGGCCGAACAGGAACTGCAAAAGCTGGAGAAGGACCGCGAAATCAAGGGAATCCAGATTTCGAGTCTGATGGGCGAATTGCAGCGCACAGAGGCCGACAAAGATTCGCGTTCAACGGAGTTGAATTCCTTTGCCTCTAATCTGGGTGAACTGGAAAAGGAGTTGAAAGGGCTTGAAAATGAGGTGAATACCCTGCGCCAAAAGAAGCAGGAAAACGATCGCGAACGTGAAGAAACTGCACAGGCCATTGTGGAAACCAAGGACGGGATTTACAAAACCAGCCGGGGCCTGGACGCGCGTCTGAATGAATTCAACCTGACCAAAAGCCTGGTTGAAAACCTGGAAGGATTTCCCGAAAGTGTGAAATTCCTCAAGAAAGAGGCCAAATGGGTCAAGGATGCACCCCTCGTTTCGGACGTTTTCAATGCAACTGAACCTTATAAGGTGGCTTTTGAAAACCTGCTCGAACCCTATCTCAGTTACTACATTGTGCCAACCCGCACAGACGCTCTGGCAGCAGTGAAACTGCTTTC
Organism: Bacteroidia bacterium; assembly: GCA_020635905.1. Classification (GTDB taxonomy): domain Bacteria; phylum Bacteroidota; class Bacteroidia; order J057; family JADKCL01; genus JACJYV01. Next base: position 404,436 of record JACJYV010000001.1, on the reverse strand, counting down.
TGATGCGGCCAAAGGGCGTGCGAACTTCTTCGTCCTCGACGAATTGGCTGATTACCAAACGGTTAAAACCCAGGAATTTCCGGGCGCTCAGCCTGCCCTGGGTTTGATCGAGTTTGGGGAAGATTATCAAAAACTGGCCGAATATCTCCTGGATCAGGTTTATATGGTCGAAAATGACCTGGATCTGCCCGAAAACATACCCGGGGAACTGGTCTTCATCACCCAGTCGGGTACCATGTCGCGCAAGCGTTACTCTCTGGGCGGCGGTTCAATTGGACTTTTTCAGGGCAAACGCCTGGGCAGGGCCAAAAACCTGGAAAAGCTGGACAAAGAAATCCGCAAGTTTGAAAAGGAATTAAACAAGCAAAAAACCGACCTGGACAAACTGGAAAAGCACCAGGAAGCCCTCAAACAGCTTGATTTTTCCAAAGATCTGGAAGCCAAAAACAACGTTTTTCAGCAGAAAAAGCAGGCCCTTTCCATCCTCATGACCCGCGAGCAGGAATACCGTGATTTTATCCGTCAGGCGGGTGAACGCACGGAGGTGATTCAGGAAAAAATCTCCAACCTGACTACAGAACTTGAGGGCATTGAGCCGCGCATTGTGGATTTGAAGAAGGATTTTTCCGGGAAATCAGCCATTTTGGAGGAATATCAGCTGATGCTGCGCTCCAGCAATACTGAACTGAGCGAGGAAAGTCAGGCCTATAACCAGGAAAATATTGCCACCATTCAGCTCAAAAACCGTTTGGACAACCTCCAACGCGACGAAACCCAGAAGGTGAGCCGCATCCGTGATCTGGACGAAAACGAGAAAAAACTTTCGGGCGAACTGGAGCAAACCCGCAAGGACATTCACGGGTTGGTGACCAATAATCTCCAGAACGACGAGGAAATTATTGCCCTGTATGAGGCCCGCAAGGTGAAGGAAGAGCGCACGGAAAAATTTGAGCAAATCGCCTCCTCTTTCCGCAATTCCATCTCCCAGCAGGAGGAATTTGTGCGCAAGGAGCGCAAAAACAAGGAAGAAGCTGAAAGTAAGAAGGACGAGATCAAAGACCGGGTTACCGAAATTAAAATTGCCCTTAACTCCCTCAAGGAACGGATGTCAGTCGAATTTGAGCTGGATATTTCTGACCTGGACGAGGAAATCATCTTTGAAGGTGGGCCTGAACAGTACAATCAGGATGAGGTGGAAGAGGAAATGCTGAGGGTGCGGGGTAAAATTCAGGGTTATGGGGAAATCAATCCCATGGCCGTGGAGGCCTATAACGAGATGAAAGAGCGTTTTGACTTCATCAACGTGCAGAAAAAAGACCTTTTGGAGGCCAAAACCACCTTGCTCAACACCATCAACGAAATTGACGGCACGGCCACAGACCTTTTCAATCAGGCCTTTTCCCAAATCCGCGACAACTTCAAAAAGGTGTTTCAGGGACTTTTCCGCGAAGGTGATACCTGCGATTTGCAACTGACCGAGCCTTCCAATCCCCTGGATTCCAAAATTGACATCAACGCTAAACCCAAAGGAAAGCGCCCGTTGACCATCAACCAGCTTTCGGGCGGGGAAAAGACCCTGACCGCAATTTCTCTTTTGTTTGCGATTTACCTGCTGAAACCCGCTCCTTTCTGCATTTTTGACGAAGTTGACGCTCCCCTGGACGATGCCAACATTGACAAATTCAATCAGATCATCCGTCAGTTTTCGGCCGAATCCCAGTTTATTCTGGTCACCCACAACAAGCGCACCATGGCTGCCACCAACGTCATGTACGGGGTAACCATGGAGAACACGGGGGTTTCCAAAGTGCTGCCTGTCGATCTGATGGCTCTGAACCTGGCCGACGAGCAAAATTAGAATCAAATTTCAAGTTCGAGGTAGGGGGCAATATTATCCCCTTTGATGGTGCATTTTTTCCACTCTTCGTCCTGCAAATCAAAGCGGCGCAGGAGCATGATTCTCTGCAACTCCATTTCGGAACGTTGGGCAAATCTGGGATGATAATTATTGAGCAGATTATCACAAAAGAAGGGATAGAGGCGTATTGAGCTCAATTCGGCCTTTTTGGGATTGGTCTGAAGTTGCAAAATCAGGCTCCAGCGCATGGCCGCTTCTTCTTTTTGGTACCTGCCCGGGGCCCCGTAAATGAAGTTTCCGAGCCCGTAGATGATCCATTTGCTGCGGTAATATTCCACTTCCTGCATCATGTGAGCCCCATGGCCGACTACCATATCCGCCCCGCTTTTGATCATCAGTCTGCCCAGTTCCTTTTGGGTTTTGGTGCGCCAGCGGTAATTTTTTCCCCAATGAGGGTAAAAAATCAGGAAAGCATCCGGGTATTTTTCCCTCAGAGATTTGACCAGAGGACGAATGCCCGCCGAGTCTATTCCCATCACTCCCGCGCTGTTTTGTCCTGCATAATAATGGTACTTTTCCCGCATGGATTTATCCTCCCAAAAACAGGGTTGGACTACCAGGGTGAGTTTTCCGGCTTTCAAAACCAGGGGTTCCGCGGCTTCATTCAGGTCAAATCCTGCCCCGAATGTCTTAATATTGTGCCCGGCAAGTGCAGGAAAGGTTTGCTCCAGACCATTTTTCCCAAAGTCAAACGCGTGGTTATTGGCCATGGAAAAAGCATCTATGCCCATTTCTTCCCAGGCCTCGGGTCCCGCCTCCGGGTTACCCCGATTGCTGTCAGACCGTTTTTTGCCTTTGGGGAAGGGAGTACCATCGCTGACCAGGGCAGTCTCGAGATTTGCCAGCACAAAATCTGATTCTTTCAGAAGTGGCCCCAAATCTCCCACCATTTTTCCGTAACCATATTCTTTCAGCGGGTTCTTTTTGCCCTTTTTTTCTGCCTTCTGGTGCCAGATTTCACCGAAGCTGGTGTCGCCTCCGAATAGTATTTTATATGGTTCTGGCCCGGGGCTGCTTCCCAATAAAAGCAGGAGGAAAACCATGGCAAATCCGGCCGGAAGATTTCTAAAAAATTGATTCATACTTGACTTTCTCGCTCAGAATTTAATAATATTTGGGCCAATTGCCAATTTGAAGGGTTTTATTATCTTTAAATCATGGGAAAACACCGCTTATTTGTTGCCATCCCCCTGGGTGAAGAACAGAAAAAGCACTGTCGGGAATTTCGGGAGCATTTATCTGATTTGAATGGCCTTCGCTGGACTCAGGATGCCAATCTGCACGTGACTCTGGTTTTCCTGGGACTGGTTGAGGCAGAAAATATTCCCGTTGTTCAGGCAAATTTGGCGGAAATGGCCAGCCAGCATTCCCCCTTCCATCTCACTCCTCAATTGTGCGGACCTTCCCCGGTCAAGAAAAACAGTCCCATGATCTGGGTAACTTTTCATCCCAATCAGGATTACACCAACCTGGCTCTCAATCTGCGGAAAAAACTGCACAATTTCACCGAAAGCCCCGATTCAAGGCCTCCTTTGGCCCATATTACTCTGGCCCGCCCGGGTATTGACTCACCCGGCCACGACCAGATACCCCGTTTGGAGATGGATTTTTGTCCCTTTTTGCCCGTAAATCAGATTGAATTGTGGGAATCCGTTCAGGGAGAGGAGGGAAGCGTTTATTCCTCTTTAGGGATTCATTTGCTGGGCGAAAAACAGGATTAATCTATTTCACGTAAGCGATTTTGATGGCGCCGCTTTCCCCGATTTTCGAATTCATGCGAATGATTCTGGGCGAGGTTACCCCGTCATAAATGGCCAGAGTCAGGGTGTTGATGCCTTCGCGGCCCAGATTATGGGCCTTGGAAACGAGGAAATGGATCTTTCCTTCGGAAAGCTGCAACTCAAAATTGGGCGTATCCCGGATATCCTTTTTCTTGGCTTTGATTTTGGTTTCCGTCACCACCCAGTTGCCGTCAAAGTTGAGGGAAACAATGTCGCCGTCCTCGCTTTCATTGTCGTAATAGTAAATTTTCACATTCGGACTTCTGACAATCACCGTATTCTGGTAATCAACCGAATCTCCATCCAGAACCTTTGGCAGGTCTTTTTCATCTGTGATTTCCGTCATTTCCAACACCGTCACCTCAAAATTACAGTCTGCCTTGCGGTCGTTTTGGTCGGTGGTGGACCAGGAAACCAGGGTTTTGCCCAGAGGAAATACTGCGCCACTTTCTGGACCAGAGGCCCGGGTTACCGGCAATTCGCCGCAGTTGTCCAGGGCGGTGGCAGGCGGATATTTTACCTTCATGGACTTTTCTCCAAAGGGAGCCTGCACCACCAGATCGTCGGGACAATTGATTTGAGGATCTTCCACATCCAGAATTTGCACCCTGAAACCGCATTTGGTCGATTCCCCATTTGGAGCCGTGACCTCGTACACTACCGGGGTGGATCCGACCGGGAAGGTTGCTCCTGAAGCCAATCCTTTGCTCATTTGTACTGGGAGATCGTCTTCGCCAAATTTCGCGGAGGGGACCTTATAATCCACCCTGGCCCCGCATTCGCCCGGGTCATTGCGCAGGCGCAAATCTGGCGGACATTTGATGCGCAACCCTGCCACTTCGCCCACCTGAACGGAAAATTCACAACTGGCTGTATTGCCTGACTCATCCATGGCGGTGAAAGCCACTTTGGTTTCCCCGATCGGAAATTCAGAACCCGAGGCCAGCCCTTCAGAGAGGCGTAGGTCCGTTTTTCCGCAATTGTCGGTCGCGGTGGCATTGGCAAAGCTCACTTTGGCAGATTTGGCGCCGGGCTGAGTACTGGCCTGGATATTTTCGGGGCAGGAAATTTCTGGTTCCACCTTGTCTTCGACCTTCACTTTGAAAGTACAGGAGGCTGTTTGGCCTTGGGTATCATTGGCCTGGTAACGCAGGGAAGTGACGCCTTTGGGGAAATCCGCCCCGCTTTCCCGGTCGGAAGGGGAGGTAATGACCACGCCAGTGTTGTCTCCTTCCAGATGGGCCGATTCGTAATTGATTTTGGCCGAGCATTTTGCAGGATCCGTACAGACGGTTATGTCGTCCGGGCAAATGAGGACCAATTTCCGCACTGCAATGACCTCCACCATGAAACTGCACTGGTCTGCATTACCCGCAGCATCCCTTGCGTGAAAGGTAATCTGGGTGCTTCCTGCGGGGAATTCACTTCCAGATTTGGGTCCTGCCGTTTGGGCAATTTCTTTGATCGAGCAGTTGTCCGTGGCAGTGGCGGGGGCGAATTCCACTTTGGAGGTGGTGGCCCCGGGCTGGGTTTGCACCTGAATTTCCTTGGGGCAATTGATTTGAGGTTTTTCCAGATCGCTGACCAGGACTTTGAACGAGCAATTTGCGCTTTGTCCTCCCGGGCCGCTGGCCTCAAAGGAGAGGACTGTTTCACCTGAATTAAACTTCCCGCCCGACTCAGGACCTGCCTTGCGCTTGACCTCAATTCCTTCTAAACCAGTTATTTTGGGAGTTTCATATTTGACCGAAGCCGTGCAATTTCCGGGATCAGAATTCACCTGCAGATCGGCGGGGCAGGCCAGTTCGAGCTTGCCGATTTTGGCCACATTAACCGTAAAAGTGCAGTTGGATGTATTTCCAGAGGCGTCAGAAGCGAGAAAGGTGATCTCCGTTTTGCCTGCGGGGAACTCACTTCCAGATTTGGGTCCCGCAGTTTGGGCAATTTCCTTGATCGAACAGTTGTCCGTGGCAGTGGCGGGAGCAAATTCCACTTTAGCCGTGGTTGCGCCGGGTTGGGTTTGCACCTGAATATCCTTGGGGCAATTGAATTGAGGTTTTTCCAGATCGCTGACCAGGACTTTGAAGGAGCAGCTTGCGCTTTGTCCGCCCGGGCCGCTGGCCTCGAATGTAAGGAGAGTTTCACCTGAATTAAACTTCCCGCCCGACTCTGGACCAGCCTTACGCTTGACCTCAATTCCTTCTAAACCAATTACTTGGGGAGTTTCATATTTGACCGAAGCCGTGCAATTTCCGGGATCAGCATTCACCTTTAGATCTGCGGGGCAGGCCAGTTCGAGCTTGCCGATTTTGGCCACATTGACCGTAAAAGTGCAGTTGGATGTATTGCCAGAGGCGTCAGAAGCGAGGTAGGTGATCTCAGTTTTTCCCGATTGAAACTCGCTACCAGATTTGGGACCCACGGTTTGGGCAATTTCTTTGATCGAACAGTTGTCCGTGGCAGTGGCGGGGGCGAATTCCACTTTGGCCGTGGTGGCGCCAGGCAGGGTTTGCACCTGAATGTCTTTGGGGCAATTGATTTGAGGTTTTTCCAGATCGCTGACCAGGACTTTGAAGGAGCAGCTTGCGCTTTGTCCGCCTGGGCCGCTGGCCTCAAATGTTAGGAGAGTTTCACCTGAACTGAACTTCCCGCCCGACTCAGGGCCCGCTTTGCGTTTCACTTCAATTCCTTCTAAACCAGTTACTTTGGGAGTTTCATATTTGACTGAAGCCGTGCAATTTCCGGGATCAGCATTCACTTTCATATCTTCGGGGCAGGCCAGTTCGAGCTTGCCGATTTTGGCCACGTTTACCGTAAAAGTGCAGTTGGAGGTATTTCCTGAGGCGTCTGAAGCGAGGTAGGTGATCTCAGTTTTTCCCGATTGAAACTCGCTACCAGATTTGGGACCCACGGTTTGGGCAATTTCTTTGATCGAACAGTTGTCCGTGGCAGTGGCGGGGGCGAATTCCACTTTGGCCGTGGTGGCGCCAGGCAGGGTTTGCACCTGAATGTCTTTGGGGCAATTGATTTGAGGTTTTTCCAGATCGCTGACCAGGACTTTGAAGGAGCAGCTTGCGCTTTGTCCGCCTGGGCCGCTGGCCTCAAATGTTAGGAGAGTTTCACCTGAACTGAACTTCCCGCCCGACTCAGGGCCCGCTTTGCGTTTCACTTCAATTCCTTCTAAACCAGTTACTTTGGGAGTTTCATATTTGACTGAAGCCGTGCAATTTCCGGGATCAGCATTCACTTTCATATCTTCGGGGCAGGCCAGTTCGAGCTTGCCGATTTTGGCCACGTTTACCGTAAAAGTGCAGTTGGAGGTATTTCCTGAGGCGTCTGAAGCGAGGTAAGTAACCTCAGTTTTGCCTGCGGGGAATTCACTTCCAGATTTGGGTCCCGCCGTTTGGGCAATTTCTTTGATCGAGCAGTTGTCCGTGGCAGTGGCGGGAGCAAATTCTACTTTGGAAGTGGTTGCGCCGGGTTGGGTTTGCACCTGAAGGTCTTTGGGGCAATTGATTTGAGGCTTTTCCAGATCGCTGACCACCACTTTGAAGGAGCAGGCAGCGCTTTGTCCGCCCGGGCCACTGGCCTCAAAGGAGAGGACTGTTTCACCTGAATTAAACTTCCCGCCCGACTCTGGACCTGCCTTGCGCTTGACCTCAATTCCCTCAATTCCAATCACAACAGGCATTTCATATTTGACCGAAGCTGTGCAATTTCCGGGATCAGAATTCACCTTCAGATCTGCAGGGCAGGCCAGTTCGAGCTTGCCTATTTTGGCTACATTGACTGTAAAAGTGCAATTGGATGTATTTCCAGAGGCGTCAGAAGCGAGGTAGGTGATCTCAGTTTTGTCTGCGGGGAATTCGCTACCAGATTTTATGCCCGCAGTTTGGGCAATTTCCTTGATCGAACAGTTGTCGGTCGCAGTGGCGGGAGCGAATTCCACTTTGGCTGTGGTGGCCCCGGGCTGAGTTTGCACCTGCAGGTCTTTGGGGCAATTGATTTGCGGTTTTTCCAGATCGCTGACCAGTACTTTGAAGGAGCAATTTGTGCTTTGTTCGCCTGGACCGTTCGCCTCAAAAGTAAGGATGGTTTCACCTGAACTGAACTTCCCACCCGACTCAGGACCAGCTTTGCGCTTGACCTCAATTCCCTCCAAACCAGTTACTTTGGGAGTTTCATATTTGACCGAAGCTGTGCAATTTCCGGGATCAGAATTCACCTTCAGATCTGCGGGGCAGGCCAGTTCGAGCTTGCCGATTTTGGCCACATTGACTGTAAAAGTGCAGTTGGATGTATTTCCAGAGGCGTCAGAAGCCAGGTAGGTGATCTCAGTTTTGCCTGCGGGGAACTCACTTCCAGATTTGGGTCCCGCAGTTTGGGCAATTTCTTTGATCGAACAGTTGTCCGTGGCAGTGGCGGGGGCGAATTCCACTTTGGCTGTGGTGGCGCCAGGCTGTGTTTGCACCTGAATATCCTTGGGGCAATTGATTTGAGGCTTTTCCAGATCGCTGACCAGTACTTTGAAGGAGCAATTTGTGCTTTGTCCACCCGGGCCGCTGGCCTCGAATGTAAGGATGGTTTCACCTGGATTAAACTTCGCACCCGACTCGGGACCAGCCTTGCGCTTGACCTCAATTCCTTCTAAACCAGTTACTTTGGGAGTTTCATATTTGACCGAAGCCGTGCAATTTCCGGGATCAGAATTCACCTTCAGATCGGCGGGGCAGGCCAGTTCGAGCTTGCCGATTTTGGCCACATTGACCGCAAAAGTGCAACTTGCGGTGTTGCCAGAGGCGTCTGAAGCGAGGTAGGTGATCTCAGTTTTGTCTGCGGGGAATTCACTTCCAGATTTGGGTCCCACAGTTTGGGCAATTTCTTTGATCGAACAGTTGTCCGTGGCAGTGGCGGGGACAAATTCCACTTTGGCTGTGGTGGCGCCAGGCTGTGTTTGCACCTGAATATCCTTGGGGCAATTGATTTGAGGCTTTTCCAGATCGCTGACCAGGACTTTGAAGGAGCAATTTGCGCTTTGTCCATCGCTGGAGGTTGCCTTAAACACCATTTGTGATTCGCCAGTTGGGAATTTGGAATTATTGGCTGGACCCTCAGTTTGGGTGATTTTAAGTTCAGGCACCCCGTCAGTGGCCAGCGGCTGAGAAAAATTGATAATAGCCCCGCAAATGCCCGGGTCCGTGTTTTTGCGAATGTCAGAAGGACAGGTCAGGTCCAGCTTTTCTATCCGCCTTACCTTAATTTCGAAGGTGCAGGTTTCCTTATTGCCTGATTTGTCGACCGCGGTGTAGGTAATGATGGTCTTTCCACCCGGAAATTCCGCCCCACTTTCCTGCCCCTGAGTCAGGAAAACACGGTCGATTGCACAATTATCGCGGGCTTGGGGAGCGGGATAATCTACCCGTGCGCTCGATTCGCCCGGCGTGGATTCAACTGAAACGTTTGCAGGACAGGTGAGAGCGGGGCGTTCCAGGTCCCGAACTGTAACACTGAAGCTACAATTTGCGGTCTGGTTTTTGGGGCCTTTGGCTTCATATTTTATCAGGGTTTCACCCTGCGGAAAACTGGATTCGCTGTCGGGTCCTTCGGTCTTTACCAGTTTAAATTCAGGGCCATCTGAGCTCAATTTGGGTTGAGAATACCTTACCCTGGCGGTGCAATTTCCGGGATCCGTATTGACTTTGATATTTTCTGGGCAAGTCAGGTCAAGTTTTTTCACCTGCTCAACCGTAACTTCGAAGGAGCATTCGGCCTGATTATTTGAGTTGTCAGTTACGGCATAAGTCACCCGGGTCTTGCCGGGAGGGAATTCAGAGCCACTTTTCAGCCCTTCTTTTATCACAGGTTGCTCGGCTCCGCAATTGTCGCTGGCTTTGGGCTGGTCCCAGGTAATTTTTGCGGAAGTTTCACCAGGTTGGGTTTGAACGCTGATATTGGCCGGACAGGTGATTTTGGGCGGTTCTTTGTCCTCCACTTCGACTTTGAAAGCGCAAGGCTGAGTCAATCCGTTGGGGGAGGAAGCCTCGAAGGTCATGAGCATTCTACCTACCGGGAACATGGCATTACTTTGGGGGCCGCCCGTTCGTTGGATGATACTTCCCTGAGGACCACTGATGATTTCAGGCAGGGTGTAGGCAATCCGTGCGCCACACTGGCCGGGATCCGTATTCACAAACAGGTCTTTGGGACAGGTGATTTCCAGCTTTTCCACCGCCTTGATCAGCATTTTGAAGGTACATTCAGCTTTATTTCCTGATTTATCCGCTGCCTGAAAGGTTATTTGATAAGAGCCAATGGGGGTATCTGCCCCACTTTTGGGACCTTTCAACAGGGTGATGCCCGATAGTTCGCAGTTGTCCGTGGCTTTGGGATGGGGGTAATTGGCCTGGGCCGAGGTTTGGTTGGGGTTGGCAATGATGGTTTGGTCAGGTGGGCACTGGATTTTGGGAGCTTCCTGATCCAATACCTCGATTTTGAAGCTGCATTGGTCTTTTTGCCCCTCTGGTCCCGCCCCGTCAAAGGTCAGGCGGGTTTCTCCCAGGGGAAATCTGGAATTGCTTTTGGGGCCATCCCGTTGAGTCACCATCACCCAGGCAAAGTCGGTCATTGCGTCAGGGCTGGCAAATTTTACCACGGCATCACATTGTCCGGGCTCGGCGGGCACCTGAATGTCGTGGGGGCAAAGCAGCTCCAGTTTATTGATCTTGCTGACCTCAACCAGAAAATTGCACACGGATTTGTTGCCCGCCTGGTCGAGCGCCTGGTATTTTACTTTGGTTTCGCCGATCGGGAATAAGGAGCCACTGGCAAAGCCTTCCAGCAGGTTCAGATCCTTCAATTCACAATTGTCCGTGGCTTTTACCCTGAATTTTACCTCCACATTGGTCTCGCCCGGCGCTCCTTTTACGTGGATGTCGCCCGGACAATCGAGTTTGGGCTTTTCCGTATCAATGACTTTGACCTTGAAACTGCATTCCAGGTTGCTGCCGTCCGGGGCTTTGGCCGACCAGGCCACGGGCGTTTCGCCCATGGGAAATTCCGAACCAGATTCTGGCCCTGTGACCCGTTTGGGAGTGATGGTGGCGCAATTGTCTCCGTTGGAAGTGACTTTGTAGTTGACAATCGCGCTACATTTCCCTTCAGCATTCTGCACGGTCATATCGGCCGGGCAGGTCAGGGAAACCTTTTCCATGCCAATCAGGGCAGGATTGATTTTATACAGATTTGCAATTTCCTGAAAGGTAAGCGCCCGGTCGTAAATGCGCAGGTCGTCCATGGTGCCGCAGAAAAATTCGGGGCTTCCCGGCATGTCACGCCCGATTTCAAGGTCCAGATCATTGGGTTGAAGGGATCCGTTGTAGGGAAAGGTCGCCACCAACTCTGCATTGGAGAAAAAGCGCACTTTTTGCTCGCCAAAAGTGAGGGTCAGGAAGTACCAGGTGTCAAATTCGATGCTGTATTCGATGTAATCTGAGAAACTTTCGTTCAGGGACAGAGTCATGGTGCTGGCCTGAAAACGGTACTGAGGGCTGCTTTTGTTTTGGGATGACTGGTCGGATTTGCAGAGAATGGTAAACCAATCGCGGTCTGAGTCGTTGCAAAACTGGTCAATTTTAACCCAAACGGCCACAGAAAGTCCTTTGGTAGGGCTTTTCAGGGACGGGGAGGAGGGAACACTCAGATAGCCATTGGTACCGTTGAAGCGCAAGGCGCTGCAGAGGTGGTTGAAGCGGTCGGTGACGGGATTAACGCCCCCTATGATCTCGCCATTATTGTGGTTGGGGCTGATGTCATTGGCATTTCCGTTCATTGGGAAATGGGCAATAAGGCCCTGTTCCGGGATGGGTTGGCTAAAAACCCCGAAATATGCAGTTAAAAACAATATGAAGACACCCCAGCGCATGTCTGGTAAAGTTACAAGACGGGAAGGAAAATAGCTGATTTTTATGAGAAAGTTAAGTCAGGAGACTACATTTTCAACCATTTAAGTTGTTTCTCAAAGCCGCTTGCATCCCTAAGGAGCAAAAGGTATAACCCAGGCCTGAGTTTTTCGGTCGGGTAAGTCCAGATGTAGTCTGGGGGGGACTGAGTGAATTGGTGTTCTTCGACCTTGCGACCCGTGAGGTCGAACAGGGTTAGATTTATGGGCGGGGTAAGGTCGCCCTGGAAGTGGATGAGGTCTGCGCCCGGGTTGGGAAAGAGGGAAAAGGGCGGGGGAGGCTGGGGGATGGGGGTGGTGTCGGGGGTGAGGGCGCATCCGGGCCTACTGCAGCCAAAGGCATCAAGTTTGAGCACCCAGGAGTCCTGGGAGGTGGGCCCAACGTCCGATCCAGTGATGATAAAGCCTCCATCTGAGCATTTTGCGAAGCCGTAAGTTAAGTTTAAATAATCAGATGGGCTATGAAATTTTCGGTTAAAAATTGAATCCCCGTCCAGGGTAATTTTGAATAAGGAAGGGTAGGTGCCATTCACAAAATCTACAATTTTTGCGGTAAAAATCAACCCGGAATCTGGAAGATATTCAGGAGGTGTTAGAATAAAATCCTCACCTCCAAGTGTCCCAAATTTCCTTTTCCAGACAAATTTTGATTTGTTTCTGATCCTGGCAATAAAAATATCTGTGATAGAGGATATTTGATTGTATCCTTTTGCTCCAAACAGGATGTATTCATCATTATTTACGGGAATTGCTGCCTGGGCAAAAATATCCTGGTTGTAAACTGTGGTCCATTTAATCGCCCCAAGGCTATCTGTTCGAAATATGAGGGTTTTTCCATCATTTTGCGAATTTCCCGCAATCAATAAACCCTGATCTGGGCAAAGATAAAGGCTTGAAATGATTTCATCTCTGTACTGACTCCCGAAGCGATTGAAAAACACGGGGTGCCCTTGCGGGGAAGTTTTCATTAAAAAAAGGTCGTGATCATCATTGGAACTATCTCTGATTACACCTGTGATCCAAAACGACCCGTCAGTTGCCTCAATAGAGCAGGCTCCTGCAATTAATTCCTGGAAAGGTGGGGTTTTCCAAAATAGGGAATCTCCAACAGAATCGAATTTTGCATAAAATAATTTTTGCTTTCCCAGGGCATCGTAGGTAGTTCCAGTAGTAAAAAATCCCCCATCTGCGCATTTGATTAAATAATCCCCCTCTCCCAAATAATATCTGTCAGTTGGATGATCGTAAACTTTTTGGGATTGAATATTTCCCCATTTATCGAGATTATAAAAGGAAAGCCCATCAAAGGTATGTTCCATATTTAGGATAATGAAGCCTCCTGAATTGGTTTCACATGCATCACCGCCGGATTGTCCTAATGGAAGATCGTAGCAATTATTAAAGTAATGGAATTTTTGAGCCCAGCCCCTTTGACTGAACAGGACCAAGGCAGAAAGCAGTAGTATTAAATAAAATGGCGTCTTCACGGTAACCTTAAAGGTAAATATTTTGGGTTCAATTGTCTAATAAAGAGGGATTTATAAATTCAGTCTTTCCAAGATGAAAATCAAGAATGGATTTTGCCAAAACGCTCAACACTGATTCTGATTTTGCAATCTTTTCCAAACTACTTATTTGATTCTGGTTCAAATCTGATTCAGTTTTATTTGCCCCCTTTAATTCCCGAAAGATTTTGACGAAGTCTGAGATTTCTGGGTTCTGATTTCCTGGTGCGAGGTTATTCTTTTTGGTAATCAGGGAGTAATACTCTGGCAAATCTTGCCAAAGAGATGGATTTTCGAGGACCGAACTCAAATCGTGTGACCAGGAAACTGTATCCAAAGTATTTCTGAGAATTTCATTTTGAAGATCGATTTTTTCTAATTCCAGGGAAAAAATGCTTTCCAATGTTTTTGAGAGACCAGATTCATTTGAGGATTGTTGTGCTTCCTTCACTTTGCGCTGGCTGTTTCCAAATAATTTTTCACAAAGAGAAAAGTCCCTTGCTTCCCATTTTTGTAAAGTCCCAGGCAATAAGGGTGAATTCTGAACCAGAACGTTGGCTAACCAATCATTATTCACTTTTTTATTTTGAATTAAGGTCTCAAGGGACTCGTTTGACAGGATTACCGATCCTGCAATTGCTTGTTCGGCTTCAGCATTAGTGTTTGCACTTTGCAGGGATGGGATCAATGAGGCCGTTTTGCCATCGTCAATTTGGTTTTTCAATGAAACAATTTGGTCATTGATTTCAATTATTCTTAAGATTTGATTTCCTCCTCCTGGTGTAGATGTTTCTATTGAACAGGATTTTTGGGCCAAAGTATCAAAGCATTGTTTAGGAAACACAAACTCTCCTGTTCCTGGGCTATTTGTAACTGAAATTGGCATCATGTAATTTATTGCTGAAGATATTTTAAAGTAAGAATATACAAGAGATTTTGTCCCTGTTCCTGGGTTTATAGTGTTTCTATACAAAACATGCTTTTCAGGATGCCAGAAAGTCTGATCAAAAAAATCATTTCCAGCGGCTGATTTAAAATCTTGACAAAATCCAATATTTGCCAGCTTCCCACTCCGCGACACAATCGCCATCCCTTTATGGTACACATTACATTTTATCTGCAAACTATTATTATCTCCACCTGATTCAGTACCCACCAAATACCCCTCAAAAATATTCCCCTGAACCTTGGTGCCCCCAACTCCACTATTATACACCCACACTCCCCAGGTATCGGGGAAGAGACTTCCATTAAGTGATTTGGGACCTTGTACGGTGTTTTCAAACACCTGGGTGCCGATGCTGCCCGCAACGTTGATCGCGACGGAAAAGATCTTTCCTGTGGGCGTATTGGCCAGACGGGGCTGGTCCAGAAAGAGGTTGTTGCGAACCAGGTTGAACTCGCCGCCACCTACAATCACGCCACGGAATACGTTGCGAAAGGTGTTGTCCTCAATGCGGCAATAATGCAACCCGGGCGCAAGTCCCGTGTAAAACTCCACCCCGACCTGAAGGTCGGAAAAGGTATTTCCAATGCCGCCGGTACAATTTCCGTTGGTAGTGGTGGTACATTGGCGCTCCACGGCAAAAATGGCGTCAAAACTGTTGATCGCCACCGGGCGCAAATCCGGGGTGAAACCCGGGTACCCGCTGAAGCGGTTGCCCTGAAAACGGATGCCTTTGGTGCGCCACATGGTCACATAGGTTGAGGTTCCCAGTTTGCGGCCCAGATTGTCTTTGTATCGCACCGTATCAGCCAGAGGACCTGTATTTTCAAAGGTGCAATCCACAAATTTGCTGTAATTCAGTTTTGGGTAAGGGTAAAATTCAAAGGCCCGGCGGTTGTTGCGGAAAATCGCCTGGCGGGCGAATACACGGCCGCCGCCATAAGCCAGATCCCCTGGTTTCTTCACCGTCACGGCCAGCCAGGCGTTTTCCAGGGTGCCTTTGTTCCGTACGATCAAAGTGCCCTGGTTGGGGTCAAGGCTGGTTTCAAATTGCACCTGCAGTTTGGACGTGTCGCCATGGATTTCGATTCCATCCCACATGGTGCCACACAGGTTGGTGATGGTGCCGCCGTCCACAATGAGCCGTCCGCCCCGCTGAATGGTAATTTTACGCCCATGGGCCATGCTGAGTACGCCTTTCACGGTCAGGGTGACGTTTTGCGGAATGGAGAGGTCCGTGTATTTGAAGACCGTGTCAGTCCAGGTTTGGTTGGTGGCAATTTGCTCAGGCACAGCCAGGTCCATGGGGGGAAGCATCGCTTCCCAAAGCCCACGGCCAAAGGTGCTGGCCCTGATTTTTCCGGCACAGGTATTGATTTCGAGGTCGCTGACCAGGGTGCGGGGCAGGTTGTCACGGAATGGATGCCAGACCGAGTCAATCGCATTCCAATAATATACTCCAACATCTGTAGCGGCAAACAACTGATCGTTACTTCCTTCGCGGTATTTGATCTGGTTGACCGGAAAATCAGGCAGGCCAGCTGATATATCGACCCAGGTGTGGCCGCCGTCCGTGGATGCATTTACCCGGTTGAATCCACATTTTTTCCAAAATCCACCAATACTGATCCAGATGCGGTCTGCATTGAGGGGATCAATCGCAAAACTGGTCATGGGGTGGTCCAGAATGCCATAAGTACCACCGTTTTGCAGGGAAAACCTGCCCGTAATATCTGTCCAGGTGCTTCCCGCGTCTGTACTTTTGAAAAATCGTTTCTCAAAAACGTTGGTGACAGAATACACGGGTACTTTGCACCCGGCGTAGATGATGTTGGGGTTGGAGGGAGCCGCTTCAATGAAGCGAAATTTTTGCAAGGGTTCCACCTGAGGAGAATTGGGATCGAGCAAAGTGATCCAGGTATTACCTTCATCCGTGCTTTTGAATACCCCGGTGACTCCGTAATACAGATTGGAATTTACATCCACACTCATGGCTTTGGTGAAAGTACACCCTTCAGGCACCGGGCAACCCTGTCCGGGAGGATAATTGACCGATAAACTCGTTTTGCCAAGGTTGTAAGATCTCCCTAATTTGGTTTTGTGGTTATTTTGGTAGAACAATAGATTGGGTTTGTTGGCATCAATGACTGATTCGTAATGGTCTCCTAAAATATTATGGCTCCAGTTTCCATCTTGGTAAATGTGTCCTGAATTATCCTGTGAACCTCCGTAAATGTAGTTTGGCAGAGCCGGGTGACCGCCAATTTTCCAAAACTGGGTAATGTTCAATCCAATGCCATTTTTCGATTGCCAGTTTGCCCTACTATTGGTGGGAGGATTCAATGCATACATGATTCCGCCATCACTACCCACCAAAATCCCTTCAAACTGCCCTTGGGTATTGCCGTTTATCAATTGGATACTTCGAATATCATTATGAAGGTTGCCCAGTATGGTCAAAGAATTACTATTTCCCTCAATTCGGCATACCATCCTGTTTTTGTTCTCCATATACATTCGGGTGCTATCACCCGGGCTGACTTCAAAGATGGGGCCACTCAAAATTATGGAGCTGTAATAGTTTGAAAAGGTGGAACAGCTTCCATTCATTTTATCAATGCGGGTGGAATATGTGAGACCACCTGCCTTATAAAAAAAGTAAATACCTGAATTCTTTACTGCAGGAAAAGGGGTTGAAATGCGAATGTCGCGAAATTGGTCACCATTGGTAACTTCATAAGGAATGGGATCGGACAAAAGTTGGGTAATAAGCTTGATCTGAGGGCTGAGTTGGGCGCCTGGGCAGGGGGAAGGCTGTCCCTTGGGATCGTAGATAAACAATTCGAAACCGCCGATCAGGAGCTTAAAGGTGCCTGGCACAAAGGCCATGTCCTGAAGGTTAAAGGTTTTGTAATTGGGGAAATTGCTGAACCCCAGTTTGTTCCAGCTGGTGCCGTCTGTGGTAAAAAACACCTCAAACGGGGTCAGCGCGTAAATCGTATTTTGATGAGGGCTGTTTGGATTCCCGTACTCGGGATGTAAGAGGAGTTTTCGCAGTTCCTGCTTTTCTGAGGCGTTAAAAGTAAGGGTGGAAAGGTTCCAGTTTTGGCCGTAATCCGTGGATTTAATCATCCCAATGGAGTAATTCTGGTACAAATCTGAGCCCGTAGCCAGAAAAATATCCTTGCCGTCCGGGCTGGACACAATGTCGAAAATGCCGCAGCCGGGAAATCCGTTGAGATCGGTAACATTTTCCCAAACGGGGTTGGTCACGGTAAAATCCTGGGTGCGGAAAAGGCCGCCCGTTTGGGAACCTATATAAAGCCGTTTGGGCCAGTTGGGGTGATAAAAAACAGATTGCACCCTCCCTAACCAATGCAATGAATCGCCAAACGGACCCATGGGTACCCAGGATTCCACCGGATTTTTGCCCGGAATTTCACATTGATTTCCCGTTTTATAAAACTCACTCAGGGCAAGATTGGCCCAGGTGCGGTCTCCCGTTTTTGCACTGTCATATAAGCGGGTATGCCAAAACTCCTGCCAGCGGCCAAATTCCTTGGCCAGGGCTTCGTCAATTGGCCCGGTGGAACTAACCGGGCCACCACCCGCAAAAAGTGAATCCCCATAGGCTACCACCTGGTGGTAATTGGCGTTGGGATCGGCCATAAGCACCCGCAAATCGACCTGGGTCTGGGCGAAGGTGACAAATGGCAGGAATAAGATTAAACACAGGACAATGGTCCTGATTTCGATGGTTCGCATAAGGATGATTTCTAATAACAAAAAAAGGTTCCTTTGCCGGAACCTTTCTGTGGGTTATACTGGACTCGAACCAGTGACCCCCGCCCTGTCAAGGCGATGCTCTGAACCAACTGAGCTAATAACCCAAAACTTCGCACGAAATCTGAATTCCGTTTGAGGGATACAAAAGTATTTCCCAAAAGAATCAAATACAAATCTTTTTGCGGGAAAAATTGTTTATTCTTTTACAATGACAGCAATTGGTTCAAAGCCCCATTTGGGAGGAAGTAATTTTGAAGCAACGACCCATTCTACAATCCCTCTGTTTTTTGACTTCTTGAATTTAAGCTCCAATTGGGTGGCTGTCCGCCTATCAGGAAGTTCAAAAGCGATTTGAAGGACCCAAGGAATACCAGACTTGGTAAATTGATTTCGAATGCCCGAATTGTGTTCCTCCAACCTTCTGGAGAGATCGTCAGTTATACCAATGTAGAACTTGTCCCGGCTTGGGCTAAAAATAATGTAAAGGAAAAACATGGAGACTTTAATAAAGAGGGTTGAACCAGTGACCCCGCCCTGTCAAGGCGATGCTCTGAACCATCCCGAACGCATTCGGGAGAGCTAATAACCCAAAACTTCGCACGAAATCTGAATTCCGTTTGAGGGATACAAAAGTATTTCCCAAAAGCATCAAATACATATCTTTTTGCGGGAAAAATTGTTTATTCCCTGTAGTGACTTTTGTCAGTGATCAATCTTTGGTATTTCCTTATTTTGGATGCATAAAATTTCGAATCCTATGAAGACCAATATACTCCTGCTATGCTTGCTTTTGACAGGTTTTTGGGTAATTCAGGGTTGTGGCAAAGCTTCGGCAACCCACCCCGATGCTGCCCCTGATAATGAGTCCGTGACTACCGGGGGCGAAAAACCATTTACCTACAGCAAGGAATTTCACGATTACTGGTACGCGGGCACAGCCGAAATCAGCTCCTATCAATTGGAGCAGGCCCGTTATGGGGAGATGCGCAAAGGAGATGCCGTCCTCGTTTTCGTAACCGAGGACCTCTATCTGGATCGCCAGGTCAAGGCAGACCGCAAAGAAGCCCCTTCCACCCCGATTTTGAAAGTGAATTTCACCAAAGACTTCATCACGGGAATCTATCCTTACCACATGATGATGTCCGTTTTTACTCCCACTGACCTCAATAATTTCCCACACAGCCTCAAAATCGCCACTGCCAGCCAGGAGTGGTGCGGTCATACCTATACCCAACTCAACCTGAGGGGCGGAAAGTATAACGTGGAGGAACATTCCTATTTTGAGTCTGAAGGGGATTCTGAACGTAAAATCGACGCCGTCTGGCTGGAGGATGAGCTCTGGACCCGCATTCGCCTGGCTCCTGAATCCCTGCCTTCTGGGGAGATCCGCATCATCCCTTCCAGCTTTGCTTCCCGCCTGCGCCATCGTCCGCTGGAGCCTGAAAAAGCCCTGGCTACCCTGACCGACGCCCAATGGGAAGGCAAACTGGCCCGCACCTTTTCCGTCAACTACCCGGATGGTGGACGGACCTTGTCCATTACTTTTGGGTTGAAATTTCCTTATGAGATTTACGGGTGGGAAGATACTTTCCAAAGCGGCTGGGGCGAAAATGCCAAAGTGTTGACCACCAAAGCCACCCGCAAGGGCATGAAAATGCTGGATTACTGGAGCCGAAACCACAATTCGGACCAGTATCTGAGGCAGGAACTTGGTCTGGAATAATTTGGAAATCAGGCTGGGAAACTACTCCATGTAAACTTCGAGCAATCCTTCGGGGAGGTTC
This sequence comes from Bacteroidia bacterium, assembly GCA_020635905.1. Taxonomy (GTDB): domain Bacteria; phylum Bacteroidota; class Bacteroidia; order J057; family JADKCL01; genus JACJYV01. Next base: position 384,759 of record JACJYV010000001.1, on the reverse strand, counting down.
GTTTCCAGTACTTTGCGCTCGCGGTCGGGACGCAACACGATCTGGTCCGTGATCGGGATCAGGACTTCCTTTCCCTCGTGAACCATCAAAATGAGGTCCTGGCCGGGCATTTCCCGTACTTCGCGGACCTTACCTAACGTGCCATGCTGCTGGTCCTCAACCTGGAATCCCACGATTTCGTGGTAGTAAAATTTATTGCCCGAAAGTTCGGGCAGCTCGGACAATGGCAGCAGGACAGGGGTGCCTGCCATTGCCTCGGCCTGGGTGCGGTCTTCTACATCTTTGAATTTGACCAAAGCCTCGCGACCCGATAAAAGGCGAATATACTGAACAGAAAAAAGCGTCAGTTTTCCCTCCCTCAGGAGATAAACTGACGCTTTCTTTTTATAAGCGTTGATGTCGTCAACGTCGAAGATTACCCTTAACTCACCTTTGATTCCATGAGCACGGGCAATAAAACCCGCATGGAAGCAATCCTCAACGTTCATCTGAATTATTCAGCGGAAGTTTCTTCGGCGGGAGCTTCCTCAACGGGAGCCTCCTCAGCAACTGCTTCAACCGTTTCCTCAACTTCAGCAGCAGCTTCTTCTTCAACTGCTACCTCTTCAGGACGGTTTTTGGCAGCGATACGGGCCGCAGTTTCTTCGCGTTTTTTGGCTTCAGCTTCCAGAGCAGCTTTTTCAGCGGCAGCAGCTTCGTTGCGAACGCGGGTTTTCTTATCGGAAATTCGGCTTTGCTTGTCGTCAAACCAACGGTTGAAAATAGCTTCAGCTTCTTCCTCAGTTTTTCCCTGCTTGTGCAGCGCAAATTTCAGATTGGCTCCCGTGTAGCGCAGGATGGCACGAACGGTATTGGTGGGCTGAGCACCTGATTTCAACCAATAAACTGCCCGCTCGTTGTCAACGGTGATTTCAGCGGGAGTGGTGATTGGATTGTAAGTGCCGATTTTTTCGAGAAATTTCCCATCCCGGGGGGAACGGGAATCAGCCGCTACAATATGGTAATAAGGACGTCCTTTGGATCCAAGTCTTCTTAATCTCAGTTTTACTGGCATGTTACTATTGTAATAACGATTTTTTCTACTCGTAATTTTTAACGAACTGCAAAAATAAGCCTTTCAGGGATTTTTTCCAATTTTGTTTATCTTTTTTTCCAAAAGGAAAAAATTTCACCATTTCTTGCGGTGAGGAGGCATGGCCGGGGGCTCATAAAACTCTTTTTTATACTCATTCGTCAGGTAAAAATGCTGCATCAGCTTGCGACCTGCATTGACACTGACCGTGGTATCTTCCCGTGAAATTTTGGTCCCGTCGAAAAGGGAAGTATCCGAATTGGGTTCCATTGTCACAATCAGATCATCCCAGTTTTTGTATTCTGCCAGGCGGTGATGCACCCGAAAAACCCGTTCTACACCTTCCTTGCGGGAGTATTCCAGGGGAATCTCTTTTCCATTTTCCAGGGTAAAAAATTCATCCCGACCCCAGCCTTTCATATAGCGGTCAGAAGTTTCAGCATAGCCTGAATCTGAAACCCGAATCATGATCGCTCCGTTTTCCAGGGGAAAGGGGGAAGCATCTGGCTTTTCGTAGCGAATGGTCACCCAGCCTTCATAACCCGCAGGAACCACAAAATGACGGTCAGGGCGTTTGGAGAAAAACACATACAAAACAAGTCCCGCCAGCAGGGTCAGCCCTGAAATAATCAGGATCTTATCCAGGAGCTTCAAACGGGTAAACTTTTTGAGCATCAGCGTTAAATTTGGTTGCAAAGTTATAGAAATTCTCCTTCTTTGTGGGATCAATTCAAATTGTCTGAAGATCAATGACCCTTCCCAGTAAAAAGATACTGATTGGCCGCCGGGATAAAGTGGATTTCCCCGATTTGGATTTGATGGATGTGGAAGCCAAAGTGGATACAGGGGCTTACACATCTGCCTTGCATGTTTCCGAATTGAGCCCGGTGATGAAGGACGGAAAATTGCATGTTGAATTCACTTTTTTACACCATTCTCATTCCCTGACCGAGCCTGTACACTACGTTTTGCCCGTGGAGGCCTACAAACTGATCAAAAATTCCTCAGGGGATGCAGAAAACAGGTTCATTGTCAAAACCAAAATCAAACTGTTCAATAAGGTCCATAGAGCCGAGTTCTCGCTGGCCGATCGCTCTGCTATGGAAACCCCCGTTCTTTTGGGCAGAAAGTTGCTCAATAAAAGATTTATGGTGGATGTATCACAAAATTACCTTTCATTCGAATTGAAAAATAAGCGCAAAGGAAAATGAACATAGCTATTCTTTCCCGCGGTCCGGACCTCTACTCCACCAAAAGGCTGGTGGAAGCTGGGGAAGCGCAGGGCCATAAAATGAGAATCATTGACCATACCCGTTGTTCGGTGGTGGTCGAGCAGGGAAATCCAACCTTACACTACGAAGGTGCGGTCCTGAATAATATAGATGCCATCATTCCCCGCATCGGGTCGTCCGTGACCTTTTACGGGGCTTCTGTGGTGAGGCAATTTGAAATGATGGGCGTATTTTCCGCCAATCCTTCCCAGGCCATTGTACGTTCCCGCGACAAGCTCAGAACCATCCAGGTCCTTTCCAAGGCCCGCGTAGGTATGCCCAAAACGGTTTTTGCCCGCTCAGGGGCAGATATCAAAGACATTATCAAAAGTGTGGGTGGAACGCCTGTGGTAATCAAACTGCTGGAAGGAACCCAGGGGTTGGGAGTGGTGCTGGCGGAAACCCGCAAAGCAGCCCAGTCTGTAATTGAGGCATTTTACTCCCTGAAAACCAATATCCTGGTCCAGGAATTCATTTCTGAAGCTGAAGGCACAGACATCCGGGCTTTTATTGTGAATGGAAGGGTGGTTGGTGGGATGCGCCGCCAGGCTCCTGAGGGAGAATTTCGCTCCAATCTGCACCGCGGAGGGATTGGGGAACGCGTCGAACTGACCGAACAGGAGAAAACCACTGCCCTGACTGCGGCCAAAGCCCTGGGGCTGAATATCGCAGGGGTGGACCTTTTACCTTCTTCCAGAGGTCCGTTGGTACTGGAAGTGAATTCCTCCCCCGGCCTGGAAGGCATTGAAGGGGTGACTGGCGAAGATATTGCCGAGGAAATCATTTACTATGTTGCCTCCAAAGCCGGCCAGGATAACCGCGATAAAGTAGGCGTTTGATGAAGATTGGGAATAAAACCATTGCCGCGGGCAAAGACGCCCGCATTGATCTGGATATTGCGAGACTGCCCATTCACCTGGAGGTGAAAATGCCCGTTTACGTGTACAGGGCCAAAGCCCCGGGACCAACCCTGTTGCTTACTGCGGGCATCCACGGCGACGAATTCAACGGAACGGAAACCCTGCGTCGCATGATCATGGACGGCTCCCTGAAGCCCGAAACAGGGACGGTGATCGCAATTCCCATTGTGAATATTTACGGGTTTCTCCACCACACCCGCAGTTTGCCCGACGGAAAGGACCTGAACCGCAGTTTTCCCGGCGGGAAAACTGGGTCTTTGGCCCGCCGCATTGCGGATGTGCTCATGACCCAGATTATCCCTCTGGTGGACATTGGGGTGGATTTTCATACGGGTGGGGATCAGATTTCCAATTTCCCCCAGACCCGCTGCGTGCTGGATATTCCCGAAAACCGGGAGCTGGCCATGCAGTTTGGGGCGCCCCTGACCATCAATTCCAACCTCATTCCCGGCTCATTCCGCAAGGAAGCCTGGAAAAAAGGGAAATCCATTCTGGTTTTTGAAGGCGGTCAGTCCCAGCACCTCGATGAATATGCCATTGCCGAGGGGATTGCCGGCACCAAACGCCTCATGCAGGCCCGCGGGCTGCGAAATTTTGGGGTGGAAGCCAAAGAAACTTCTGTATTAAAGGATTCAACCTGGGTCAGGGCCAAGATTTCCGGGATGGCCGTGCCTATGGTCAAGTCTGGAGATAAGGTAAAATTGGGTCAACGACTGTTTTCTATTGGCGATCCATTTGGAGAAGTGCTGAAATACGTGAAATCACCCGGAGACGGGATGGTTTTGGGCATTAACCGTAAGCCTGTGGTCAATGCGGGTGCAGCCCTGATTCACCTGGGAGCTTTTCCTGAAAATGGCTTCAAAAACGGATCGAAAACAGATTCAGATTAACCCGGGTAGAGAAATTTCCTGCGCTCATGGGGGTGGGAGCAAAGTTGCCTGAGCCAAACAGCCCAAACTCAGGACCTTTGGAAGTGGGTTCTTCCACTTCAGGATTTTCGGCAGATTTCCAACGTTTGCGGGTCAGGTAGTGAACCAGCATTGCGCCTGCTATGGGAAAGGCCAGGGGGCCAAGAAACAAAATACCTAAGGTGCCAATGGCACCCACCATGCCCACCGCCAGCCCAACCGTGCCTCCCAGCAATACCAGGGGCAAATTGGCAGTGTATTCATCAGTATTTCCAGCCAGCCACACTCCTGCTCCGGTGCCAAGTCCGGCACCTGCCATTGCTCCCCACAGGAAGCCCATATTTTCCGTGCCCTGATTCCAGTTTCCCGGAATAACAGGTCCGTCAGCGGTGCCGGCCACAATGCCACCTACCACCAGGCCGGCAAAAGCTCCCAGGAAAAGACCCAAAAGGCCTCCCAAAGATTGGTTCAGAATATCTGATGAAGTCAGTTTGGGGCGCTCTTTCCTGGCCTGAAAGGCCAGGGGATTGATTTCCAGCCGGGCATGGGCCCTGATCGTTTGTCCTTCAGAGAAGGAACTCATCATGGAGGTGCCGCCTTCTGCGCCCATGCCATTGGCCGCAGGCCAAAGGGTTCGCAGGCTGCTTCCCACCTGCCGCGAGCCAAATCCAAGGGCATTTTGCGCAGGCAAAAACGTAGCTGAACCAGCCAGTAGGGCAACAAATACCAGGAAAAACAGCATGTTTGATCGGTTCATAGAATTTCGTTTGAACAGCCAATTTAAGGGAATTTTTCGAATGAATTGATCCAAAAAAATCTCTCTCAATCCAGCCGCTGACATATTACCCGGTAAGGACAAAATCCGCAATTGGTTTCGTCCTCAGTTTGGTCAAAGGGAACGGCCGGGTCCAGAATTTTGTGAATGATTCCTTTCATAAACTCCTGGTATTCAACTAAATCCTGCCGCGAAATCAGGTCGTTCGTGTTGGCAAAATTCAGCGGAGCCAGCCCTTCGCTCAGTTTGCGCAAAGGGTAAATGGAGGCTTGAATAGGTTCATTGGAATTTTCCGTTTGGAAAAAAAGCCAGGCATAATGTGCGAGTTGCAGGGCGGCTTTTTTTCGTTTTGAATTTTCCTCAATGGTGGTAAAATCAGTGATCGAGGGTTTTTCAAACCTGCCCGTTTTATAGTCAATAATGCGCAAAAGTCCATCCTTGCGGTCCACCCTATCAATGATGCCCTTGAGCCTGATTTGTCCGCCGCCCAGTTCACCCGTCCATTCCATGCGCTTTTCAAGGCCCACAATCTCAAATTCCCCCCTGGACGCATCTTCCTCAAGCAGACGATTCAGCAGATCAGAAATGACCCGCATCTGCAGGTGATTTTTACCAAAATCCAGTCGCGTGGTCTGGGCGGCATCCTTGAATGCCTTTTTCAAAGCGGGTTCCACCCGCTGTTTCATTTTTTCAATCTGAGGCCGTCCCACCACCTGACCCGTGTATTCAGCATAAAGAATTTCCAGCGCACGGTGGGTCACAGACCCAAAAGTATCCGCTTCCAGATGCTCCTGCACCTCCTCTTCCTCATACAGCCCCAGAATATATTTGAAGTAAAATTGCAGTTTGCATTCCAGAAAAGTGCCCAATCCCGAGGGAGAAAGGCCGTTTTCCAGCAGAAAATCCGCCACTTGTTGTTGCAATCCCTCTGTTTTTTCTATCGAAATGGATTTCACAGGTAATTTCCTGGCCGGGAAGGTCAGAATTTCATCCTTGAAATTGATTTTGGGGTTCCGGGGCACCAATTCCATCTCAATTTGCTCGATAAAGCGGCTTTTTTCACCGCTGCCAAAGGTATCAGCTTCCGTATTATAAAAGAGGTGAATCCGGGCAGGACGTTGCAGGAGGCGGTAAAAATGGTGGGCAAATACTGCATCCCGCTCCTGATAAGTCGGTAAACCAAAGCCTTTTCGCAGGGAAAAGGGGATGAAGGTGGCGGCTTGCCGCCCTGAAGGCAAAATGCCCTCATTCACAGAAAGGATGATCAGGTGATCAAAATCCAACGCCCGGGTTTCCAGCGTTCCCATGATCTGCAATCCCCCCAAAGGCTCTCCTGAGAATGGAATACTGGTGGCAAAAATCACCTCCCGAAACAGTTTGCGAAAGGTTTTCAGGTCCAGACCGGGTGCATAGCGGCGGATGCGGTCTTCCAGTTTTTGGGTAAGAGAAAAGAAGCGAAAGAGGATTTCCAGTTCAAGGGAGGGATAATTTCGCCTGCCGTCTTGCTCTTCCTGTTCAGATCTCAGTAAAATGTCCTTGATCCGCGAGAATAATTCCATGAAAAATTCCGGGATTTGCGCCGCATTCTCCCAGGGATTGAAAATGAAACGCAGGATATGTTCGTCGGGAAATTTGCTGAAGAACCTGGCACTCAGATAAATGCGATTGTCCGCATGGATGATTTGCACCAGTTCCCTGCCTTCCTCGGGTGCCACGGTGTGGATATAGGGATGCCTTAGAATTGCTTCCACATCCCGGAAGTAAAACAGGTAATTGCCCGGATTTTCCTGGTGCATGCGGTCTGCGCCTTCCTGCAGACGTAAAATGCTCTCCACCAGGCTGTAAAGGGGCGTGTTGCGCAGGGGATAACCCATGGTGACGTTGATGTCGCGTACCGCATCGGGTAGAGAATGAAGCAGGGGGAAAAGCAGATTTTCGTCGGGCAGGACAATGGCAATACGGTCCTCAGGAACCCCGCTTTCGATCCATTCCCGCACTTTCAGGCCTGCGGCCTTGGCCTGACCCACACGTTGCGGGACACCCGAAACGGTCAGTTCCTTCGCTTCGCTCAGGAGGTGGTCTTCGACCCAGTTCAGGGCAAAATTGCCCCAACTTTCCCTCACCTTGCGGTAAAAAATACCCGCTTCCTGGGCTTTGGCCTCCGTGTAATAGCGATCCATGTCAAAAAAAACTTCGGCATGACCTGAGTCGCGCAACGTCGCAATCAGCTGTTCGTCGGCCCGGGTCAGGGCGTTGAACCCGGCAAAAATCACCTTTTTCCAGGGAACAGCATCTGTATTCAGAGACAGTTTTTGGGCTGCATCCCGCACAGCCATGCCCGGCCAGGCTGAGCCATTGGCCTTCAGTTTGGCTTTCAGGGCATGATACAGAGGCGCCATCACCTTCCAGAAGGCCAGAAATCCAGCCTGTCCGTCCGAGGGCGTGGTTCCGTCGTTGAGCCAGCCCTCAATGGTCGCATCAATGCGGCGCAGTTCGTAGATATTGGAGAAAATCTGGTTGGCATCGGCCAGGGCGCGGTCCACATCTTCAAAATCAGCCAGCAACTGACCCGCCCAGGAGTAAAATTTCTCGAAAGTTTCCTCTGGAAAATACTTTTGGTACAGAGGAAACAGCTCAAACGCAAGCGAAACGGGATCAAGCAGGGTAACGGGATGAATGCGTTGGATAAAATCCTCGAAAGCAAGTACCTCGGGCGGAAAAACTGGCTTGCTGATCTCACCTGCCAGGTAATGATTGAAAAAAACGGTCGCCCGGCGGGAAGGAAAAACCACGCAAATCCGGCCAAGTTCCTTGCCATAATCCTGCAGGATGGTTTGGGCCAGATGTTGGAGGAAGGGACGCATTTTTGGTAAATATAAGGTTTTAGGTGTATCGGGCAATTTTCTGAATAAGGAATTGTGGCAAATCTGTCTCCTGTAAGGCCAGGACAGGTCCTGGCCCAATGTCACCTATTGCAGGGCAATTTATGCCCTGCCCTGGTTCTTTTTCGGCCAGGGCTTGCCCTGGCCTTACTGATTACCTCCCCAGATCACGATCCCGTCTCCCCGATCCTGTTTTCAATCTTATCCAGGGTCATTTTCACCACCTGATCCCACAGAAAATTATTCCTCACCTTATCAATTGACGCCTGTTTTTTGGCCAGTAGAGTTTCCGGGCTGCTGCCCGCAGCCTCACGAATGGCCCCTTCCAGGGCTTTTTTATGGCCGGCCTCCAGCAGCCAGCCATTTTCTGTCCCCACCATGTCGGCCACTGCGCCCACATTCGTGGCGATTACCGCCAGACCGCTGGCCATGGATTCCATGATCACATTGGGCATACCCTCAGAGTGACTGGGCGTCACCAGCACATCACAGGCCTGTACCAGGTCACGCATTTTGTCCTGATTCATGATTTTGCCATGGTATTTGACCTTGTCGTGCAAAACTTTATTTGTGGGAGGGATGGGGCCGATGAAATGAAATTCAAACGAAATCTCCTTTACCAGTTTTTTCAGCACCTCATTCAGTTCGGGCACTCCTTTACGCCGCTCAAAGCGACCCACAAACAGAAATTTGACTTGCTGAGACGCGGGTTTGGCCTTTTCCACCAGCCAGGTGGCCTCTATCCCGGTTGGAATTTCCCAGATGGTGGAATTGGAAGGCAGAATTTTTTGCAAAATGCCCGTGATTTTTCCTCCATAGGAAATATTGATATCTGCCTGGGAGGTGCAAAACCTGACCGGATATCGCAGCATCCAGCTTGACACTGCCATTTTGAGGCTGGGCTGCTTCTGAAACATTTCCAGACCGTGAAAATTGACCGCAATGGGTGGGCATTTGAGTCCTTTCCGCCTTGCATCCAGTAATTTCCAGGCCGTAAATCCCTTGGCATAAATAAAATCGTACTGGTGCAGGGAAGGTTGCAAAGCCTTGAAAACCCGGTCTGAATATTCGAAGGATTCCCGCACATAATGACCCACCATTTTGTCCATTTTGGGGAATTTCAGCTCATGCAGATTGATATTTTCCAGTTCCTTTTCCGTAAAAGCAGGGCTTTCCGGGTCCTGTTCACGGAAAAAGAAGAGGTCCACCTTGGCTCCGCTGCGGGCCAAATAGCGGGCCAGGTACCAGGAATGTTTTTGCATTCCCCCGATCACATAGGGGAAAATTCCGTCAGTCAAAAGTGCGATGCGCAATTCGCGGTTCATGGGCAGGAAAAATTATTTTGCCCGCAAGCTACAATTTGGGGGCAGGAATGTAAAGCAAAAGCAATCCAATGCCAGTGCATTCCTGCCGGAAGTGCAAAAAACCTGTATATTCGCAAAGTTATGGCTCAAAAACCCCAGGTCATCATTTTCAATCCCCGCAGCGCGGAAGCCAAACACCGCATTCCCAATTCCATATTGCAGGTGGGAGCTTCCATTGAAGGGAAATTCGACTACGTGTTTGTGGATGGAAACCGCGAAAGCGACCCCTGGACCACCATTGAGAATCACCTGAAAACGGGAAAATTCGGCTATTTTGGCAGCACCGTTATGCCCGGCCCGCAATTGGCTCAGGCCATCCCCTTCACCAAAAAGATCCGTGAAAATTTCCCCGAAGTGGTGAATATTTGGGGCGGCTATTTTGCCTCCAATCAGCATACTTCCGTGCTCAATTCAGGCTTTGTGGACTATGTGGTCAACGGTCCCGGCGACCGTGCTTTTCCGGCCTTACTTGAAGCGCTTGAGGCGGGAAATTCCCCTGAGGGCATTCAAAACCTGATCTTCAAAAAAGACGGAAAAATCATTACCACCCACAAGGAAGCCCTGCTCGATCAGGACACCCTGCCTCCTTTTCCTTACGCAAAATTAAATTCATTTTACTCCCTCGACGGCTACCTGGCCCACACTTTTCTGGGTAAAAAGACTGCGGGTTACCATTCCAGTTTTGGCTGCCCGTTTACCTGCTCCTTTTGCGCGGTGGTACCCATTTATAATGCCCGCTGGAAAGGCAAAAGCGCGAATCTGATCTACCAGGACGTGAAATACCTGAAGGAAAAGTTTGGTGCGGATGCAGTGGAATTTCACGACAATAATTTCTTCGTTTCTGAGCGCAGAACCGTCGAATTTGCCAAACTGATGCTGCACGAGGGCATGAACTGGTGGGGGGAGGCGCGCATCGACACCATGGACAAGTACTCGGATGAGTCCCTGACTTTGATCCGTGAATCGGGTTGCAGGATGATCTTTTTCGGGGCCGAAAGCGGCAACGACGAGATTCTCAAGTCCATGGACAAGGGCGGAAAGCAGACGGGCGAGCAGGTCAGACATTTCGCCGAACGGTTGCGCAAATTTGACATCGTGCCTGAATATTCCTTCGTCCTGGGTACGCCCGCGGCCACTCCTGAAGAGGTTATGGCCCAGATCGACCGCGAAATTGATTTCATCAAGACCATCAAAGAGGTGAATCCCGACACGGAAATCATCATTTACATGTACAGTCCTGTGCCGACCGAGGGTTCGGAGTTGTATAATAAGGTTTTGGAAAGTGGATTTCGCTTCCCCGAACGTCTGGAAGACTGGCTGGAACCCGCCTGGGAAAAATTTGACCTGCGCAAAAACCCGCTTACCCCCTGGCTTCGCCCCGAAATGGTGGACAAAATCCGCGATTTTGAAACGGTTTTGAATGCCTATTATCCCACCAATTCAGATATCAAACTCACTTCTTTTCAGCGAAAAGCCATGCGTTCCCTTTCATCCTGGAGGTATCGAGGCAATATTTTCAAATTTCCCTACGAATTGAAGGTCCTGCAAAAATTCTGGTTGCGCTACCGTCAGCCCGAAATTGAAGGATTTTAAGCCTGGATGATGCTGCAACGAATTCGCAAATCAGTGTATAACCGGCTGGTTAAGCCATTGGCCCTGCTGTATATCCGCAAAGACCGGGATGTATTCTGGTACGGAATCAGGATTCGGGTGAGTCGGGGGGTATTTCATCCTTCGCTTTATTTCAGTACCCGATTTTTGCTTAAATACCTGCTCAAACAGCAATTGAAAGGCAAGACCTTCCTGGAAATCGGGGCGGGCAGCGGCCTGATCTCCATCTGGGCGGCCCTTGAACAGGCTGTGGTGACCGCGACCGACATCAGCGACCGCGCCCTGGCCGACATTCGCCACAATGCATCTCTCAACCGGGCTCATCTCACCGTGCTTAAGTCGGATTTGTGGTATGCCCTGCCTCCCAAAACCTATCAGTGGATCGTGGTCAATCCTCCCTATTTTCCCCGCTATCCCGCAACTGAAGCTGATCGTGCCTGGTACTGCGGGGAGAATTTTGAGTATTTCCACGGATTTTTTCAGGGTCTGGGTGCCCACATGCAGGCCGATACCCAGGTTTTGATGGTGCTTTCTCAGGATTGTGAAATTGAGAAAATCAGGGAAATTGCCCTGGAAAGTGGATTTGTGATGGAGATTGTGCAGCAGGGCATGATCTGGGGAGAAATGAATTACGTGTACAGGATCAGCCGCAAATTTGGGTTTGCAGGAATTGTTTGATCGAATTCAAGAGAGCATTCATCCCGCAAAAGGGCCCGTTCGTCGAAACTCCCGTCAGGGGTGGGGAAAGAAACCTATCTTGGAGGAGTAGAAAAACTAAATAGTGTGTTTAGTTACCCTACTCCTTGATTAAGTAAAGAAAAGTTCTTTAGAAAGAAACGAAGCTGTCCCTGAGGCAGCTTTTTTTCGTTTCAGACCTGGCGCTTACTTTGTAACTTTCCCCCCATGTCAGCCGAAAAGCAACCTCAGAAGCCCGTAAAAGGATGGATTCACCTCCTTTTGCTCTGGATTTTGCTGATCAGCCCCGCTTTTTCAGGCCTGATTTACGGAGGTCCGGCCTGGATCTGGCTGGCTTTGAGTTCAGTTCTATTGGTATTGGCCCATTTTTTTCTACCCTCCAGGTGGCTGAGGTGGGTGTTTTCTCTGGGAATTGCCCTTTTTCTACTGGCTTTGGCAGATTTGGGACTGAATTTTAAGCGTCAGCAAAAAGAAAACCTCCATACCCTGTTTCGCAAAACGGAGGTTCCCAATCTGCTCACCTATGTGCCTGATACCGTGGCTTTTCCTTCCCTCCAGGATTGTGAAAATCAGCCTGCGCTGTTGTTTGGGGATTCATGTGTGGAATTTTTATTTACCACAGATGCGTTTGGCTTTCGCAATCCCAATTTTACACCCGGCGACACGGTGGACCACCTCTTTTTGGGCGATTCATTTGGGGTGGGGGTTTGTCAGGATAAAGAGACTATTTCTGCGCAGTTTGATTCCCTGCAGGGCACTTTCAGTTATAATTTGTCCGTTTCGGCCACCGGTCCCTGGGAACAGGTTCAGCACCTGAAACGGGAACTTCCCCGTTTGCATTTTCGACCGGGCGCCCGCCTGATCTGGCTGGTATTCCCAGCCAATGACCTGGACGGATATTTTCCGCAGGGTGACCTTCCGCCGCAGGCGGATTCCTGGCGGGATGAGTACCGTTTATTCCGTTTTCGTTCTCCCATGCGGTTTTTGCTGGGAGGAATCTGGCGGCGTTTGTGGGGGATTTCGCCCAGTCCATTTATGCAGGAGGCTGTTTTTCCCAATGGCAAAACAGGTGGTTTCACCCATGTATATGCGGAACGGGTGGCCCGTACCACTCCAGAAGTGGCCAGCCACCCCAACTGGCCTGCCATGCAGGCAAATTTTGCAGAAGGTCTGCAAATCGCCCGCTCCGTCGGCTTGCAGCCGGAAATTTACCTCCTCCCCACCAAAGGGGAAGTGTATGATTGGGTGGCCTGGCAGGGCCAGCCCTGGACCTCGGCCGAACAAAGTTCGGCACTTTCCACTGCCTTGCAGGCTTTTTTTGCGGATTTGGGGGTTAGCTGCATGGATCTAAAACCTGTTTTGATCCAGGATTCCAGGGAGGAATTCATGCAGGATGGAAACCTGCTGTTCTGGCTTTCAGATACCCATCTGAATCAGTTTGGTAACCGGGCTGTGGCCCGGGCTTTGGGGAAAGAGCAAGTCCATCCAGATTGAAATTCGCACCCGAATTGCCTTGATTCCATGACATTCACCCAAAAATTTCGTAATCTTAATCTGTGAATGATACCCGGATAAAGCCATCCATAATCCTCAAATACACCCTTTTCCTGGGCCTGATGGCATTTTTTTCCTGTGAAAATCCTCCTCCCAAATCCCTCCACGAAACCCACCCCGTGCAGAGTATGCAGGCAACACCTTTCAGAATCGGGGGGCACCTGCGCTTCCTCGACGGAGAATCTGGCGAGCTTCGCCAGCAGATCAATGTGGAAATTGCAGAGACGGAGGGGGATCGAAATGTCGGACTGATGTACCGCAAAAGTATGCCCGATACAGTGGGAATGCTGTTTATCATGCCCGAGGAGGAGCCGGTCGATTTCTGGATGAAGGATACCTACATTCCCCTCGACCTGATTTTTCTGGATAAGAATCAGAAAATACTTTCCATTGCTCCCGATAATATTCCCCAATCCACCAGCCTCATTTCCTGTACTGCGCCCTGCAAGTATGTGGTGGAAGTCAATGCAGGCAAATCTGCAGCATGGGGTCTGGAAACCGGGGATAAAATGAAATTAAACCGCGTCCACTTATGAAAAAGATCATTATTCTCCTGCTTCCCCTGCTTTTCGTCAGTGGATTTTACCTGAAAGCCCAATCTGCCACAGAAGCAAAAAAGCCCCCCTGCACCGATCCTGAATACCGTCAGTTTGACTTTTGGGTGGGTGACTGGAAAGTGTATTCCAATGAAAAACTTGTGGGTACCAACCGGGTCGATCTGATTTTGGGGGAATGTGTGATCATGGAAAACTGGGAAGGGGCGGGGGGAAGCAACGGCAAAAGTTTCAATACTTATAATGCCAAAACCCACCTTTGGGAACAAACCTGGGTGGATAATGGCGGCAATACCATTCATTTTTCCGGCAAATTTTCCGATGGCGCCATGCGTATGCGCGGCAGCGACATTTCCCTCCACGACGAACAGGCCATCCTCTATTCCATGGATTTTACCCCCAATCCAGATGGCAGCGTCCGCCAGCTTTGGCAAGCCTCCCGCGACAGCGGCAACACCTGGAAGGTGCTGTTTGATGGATTGTATAAAAAGTAGCTTTTTGGAGCTGCAAGCTACTGGCTTCCCCAAAGGGGGGCCTATGGCCCAAGCTGCGAGCATTCACGTATCCTGAGTGGAAACGAATATATCCTCCAATTCCCCATAATACAGAAAGGGCATGGCTTGTCTCCCCAAACCCAAACCTAATTCCCAAAACCTAAAACCCAAAACCCAACCCCTAAACCCTACCCCCTCACCGGCTCCGCCTCATAAGCCAGCAGCGAACTCAGCCAGCGCTCCATGCGCTCTGTTTCCATGCCTTTACGCGAAGCGTAGCTTTCCACCTGGTCGCGGGTCAGGTGACCCAAACCAAAATAGCGGGCATCTGGGTGGGAGAAATACCAGCCCGAAACAGAAGCCGCAGGCCACATGGCCATACTTTCCGTCAGGGAAATGCCGGTCAGGTCGCTGACCTGCAGCAGATTGAAAAGGGTTTCCTTTTCTGTATGGTCCGGGCAGGCCGGGTAGCCGGGCGCAGGGCGGATGCCCTGGTATTTTTCCCGGATCAGGGATTCATTATCCAGTTGCTCGTGCGGGGCATAGCCCCAGATTTCGCGCCGTACTTTTTCATGCAGATATTCAGCAAATGCCTCAGCCAGACGATCGGCCAGGGCCTTGGCCATGATGCTGTTGTAGTCGTCGTGGTCGGCCTCAAAGGCCGCCACCAGTTTTTCCAGGCCGAGACCAGCGGTAACTGCAAAGCCGCCCATATAGTCGGGCTTGCCGGTAGATTTGGGCGCCACAAAGTCAGCCAGGGAAAGGTTGGGAATGCCGTCAGCCTTCTGGCCTTGCTGTCTCAATTGGTGAAAAACCGTTTTGACCTCAGACCTGCTTTCGTCCGTGTAAATCTCAATGTCGTCCTCATCCACCGTATTGGCGGGGAAAATTCCGCACACCCCTTTCGCCTGAATCAGTTTGCCGGCAATGATCTTGTCCAGCAATTGATTGGCATCCTCAAACACCCTGCGGGCTTCTTTGCCGATCACCTGATGTTCGAAAATGGAGGGGAATTTACCTTTCAACTCCCAGGTCGAAAAGAAAGGCGTCCAGTCAATATAACCGCGCAGCACGGCCAGGTCCATGTCTTCGATCACGGTCACGCCGGGGTGTTTGGGTTTCAGGGAAACAAATCCCTCCCAATTGATTTTGAACTTATTTTCGCGGGCTTTGGCCAGGGGCAGGAGTGATTTTGCCGCCTGCCGTGCCTGATGCGCTTCGCGCAGGTTTTTATACTCAGCCGCGATATCCGCGCTGAAATCTCCTTTCTGGTGCTCAGAAAGGAGGCTGCCCACCACAGGAACGCTGCGGCTGGCATCCAGCACATGCACGGTCGGCCCAGAGTAATTGGGGGCAATTTTTACCGCAGTATGAATGCGGGAAGTGGTGGCACCCCCGATCAGCAGCGGCATAGTGAAGCCGCGGCGCTCCATTTCCTGAGCCACATGCACCATTTCATCCAGAGAGGGCGTAATCAGCCCGCTCAACCCGATCACATTGCATCCTTTTTCGATCGCTGTATCCAGAATCTGATTGGTGGGAACCATGACCCCCAGATCGATTACTTCGTAATTATTACAACCCAGCACCACACCCACAATATTTTTGCCAATGTCGTGCACGTCGCCTTTTACTGTGGCCATCAAAATCCGGCCTGCCGGGCCGCTCTCCGCGTTCAGTTTCTTTTCCTCTTCAATGTAAGGAATCAGTTGGGCCACCGCCTTTTTCATCACCCGGGCACTTTTTACCACCTGAGGCAGAAACATTTTTCCCGCTCCAAACAGGTCTCCCACGATGTTCATCCCATCCATGAGCGGACCTTCAATCACCTCAATCGGGCGGTCAAATTTGAGGCGGGCTTCCTCCGTATCTTCCTCAATAAATTCCACAATACCCTTCACCAATGCATGCGCCAGACGCTTTTCCACGGGTTCGAGCCGCCATTCCTGGTCTTCCCGCTCCCGTACTTTACCGCTTGATTTGATTTTTTCGGCAAATTCCACCAGTTCTTCCGTCGCATTGGGATGTTCATTCAACAACACGGCTTCCACTTTGGCCAGCAATTCTGCCGGAATTTCCTCATAGACCTCCAACTGACCCGCATTCACAATGCCCATATCCATGCCGGCCTGGATGGCGCGGTACAGAAAAGCCGAGTGCATGGCTTCGCGCACCAGATCATTGCCCCGAAAGGAAAAAGAAATATTGCTGACTCCCCCGCTCACCTTGGCCAGCGGAAGGTTTTCCTTGATCCAACGCGTGGCTTTGATATAATCCACCGCATAATTATTATGCTCCTCAATGCCCGTGGCCACGGTCAGGATATTGGGGTCAAATATGATGTCCTGGGGTTTGAAACCCACTTTTTCCGTCAGAATTTTATAAGCCCGTGCGCAAATCTGAATCCTTCGCTCAAAACTGTCGGCCTGGCCCTGCTCGTCAAAGGCCATGACCACCACCGCCGCGCCAAAACGCAAAATTTCCTCCGCTTGTTCGATGAATTTGGCTTCCCCTTCCTTCAGACTGATCGAATTGACCACTCCTTTGCCCTGCATACATTTCAGCCCGGCATGCAATACACTCCATTTGGAGGAATCCACCATGATGGGCAGGCGGGAAATATCGGGCTCAGAGGCCATCAGATTCAGGAAGCGGGTCATGACCTTTTCCGAATCCAGCATGCCCTCGTCCATGTTCACGTCGAGTACCTGGGCGCCGCCTTCCACCTGATCTACTGCCACCGTGAGCGCAGTTTCGTAATCTTCAGTGCGAATGAGCTTGGCAAAGCGGCGGGAACCTGTGACGTTGGTACGTTCACCCACGTTGACAAAGTTGGTGTCCGGACGAAATTCGAGCGGTTCCAGCCCGCTCAGGCGCAGAAAAGGAGGCTTGGCCGTGATGTCGCGGGGCTGGAAACGGGCCGCCGCTTCGGCTATTTTTTGAATATGGGCTGGTGTCGTGCCGCAGCAGCCTCCCACGATATTCACAAAGCCAGCTTCGCAGAAGTCGGCGATATAACGCCCAATTTCTTCGGGCGTTTCGTCATAGCCGCCAAACTCGTTGGGCAGGCCGGCATTGGGGTGCACACTCACAGGGATGTCTGCCGCTCGTGACACAGCCTCGATGAAAGGACGCATCTGACGGGCTCCCAGCGCACAGTTGAGGCCTACACTCAGCAGGTTTTTGGCATGACAAATGGAGATCCAGAAGGCTTCAGGCGTTTGCCCTGAAAGGGTGCGCCCGCTCAGGTCGGTAATGGTGCCCGAAATCATAAGTGGCAATTCCACTCCCTTGTCTGCCGTACATTTATCCACCGCGTAGATGGCGGCTTTGCAGTTGAGGGTATCAAAAACGGTTTCAATTAGCAGAATGTCGGCTCCGCCCGCAATCAGGCCTGCGGCCTGCTCGTAATAGGCCTCGACCAACTGGTCGAAAGTGACTGCCCGTGCGCCCGGGTCATTGACGTCGGGCGAAAGCGAAGCCGAGCGGTTGGAAGGACCGATACTGCCGGCCACCCAACGGGGTTTTTCAGGAGTACGGGCGGTCCATTGGTCTGCAACTTTTTTGGCCAGGCGGGCCGATTCCATATTCAGTTCAAAAACGTATTCTTCCATGCCGTAATCGGCCATGGAAAAGCAGTTGCCATTGAAAGTATTGGTGAAAATGATGTCGGCCCCGGCTTCCAGGTACTGGCTGTGAATTTCTTCCACAATCTGGGGCTGGGTCAGACTGAGCAGGTCGTTATTGCCTTTTTGGTCGCGGGGAAAATCTTTGAAACGGGCTCCGCGGTACCCTGCTTCATCCAGTTTGTAGGACTGGATCATGGTACCCATGGCCCCGTCGAGGACGAGGATTCGTTCTTTTAAAATATCTTGCAGTTGCTTCAGGAGCATGATTTGAATTTGGACCGGTTTTGGCGCGCAATTTACGCAAATCCACGGAAGACTAACGAATTAGCGGGGGAATTGTTGATTGGAAACGAAGTTTGCAGGCGGTGAAGGAAGGTTTTTGTAAATTTGGTGGATGCGATGCAAGAAAGTTTGGTCAGGTCTGGTCCTGGGAATGTGGCTCATTGGGCTGCAATGGGCTGGCGCACAGTCTGTAGGAGGGCAAATTCGTCCGGGCGTTTCCATGTTCAGCAGTTTCAGTTATTCAGGCCTCAACCTGGGATTGACTGTGGATGTGGCATACAAAGGCATCCAGGTTTATGCGGGACCCAAGATAGCATTGAGCAGGTCTTATACCCTGGCCAACGGCCCCTGGGGGCTGGCTTGTGGCGGCAATTACACCTTCAACCCGGGCGATCGCCTGCGACATTCAGTCCATTTTGATTATTTCTGGACGTATTTTGGCCGCAAAGGCTACCCGGGAGACCATTTGCACGAGTTTTTTGCCAGCTATGGATTGAGTTACCGGGTGGTGAAGGGTTTTTATGTGGGAAATACCCTGGGCTTGGGATTTTATGAAGAATCAGGATGGCTGGATTTGCAGCAGACCCGCCGCCATTTTTCGGGTTATAACGGGCTGGTCAAAGTGCTGTTGGGGTATGAGTTCAATTAGATTGTATATTCAGGAAAAAATTGAAGGATATGAAAGAAAGCAAATTGAGAATCTGGGTGTTTGGTCTGTTGGCCGCGGGACTTATGTGGGCCTGCCAGCCCACTGAGGAGGAGGTCTTCAAAGGGCACTTTTGCCGGGAATGGCAGACTTTTCTGGCTGGAGAAGCAGGAGGTAAGATGATGCCTGCCCCCATTGCAGCCCGCAACAGTTCGGTTGAATTTGCCCCCAACGGCGTGGCTTATTCCCATGAAAAGACTGGCACCAAAACCGGCGTTTGGGTACGTGATCCCCTTACCAATACCGTCACCATTACCGACGATTCCACCCAGCAGAGTTACGAACTGAAGATCGAGGAACTCAACGACACCTCCATGACCGTGACCATGCCCGACCGCCGCTACCCCGAAAGTGGCCGCCGCTCCATGGTGGTGATGCGGGCCGGAAAACACAATTTCGAAGGGAAATAGCATGCACCGCAGCTGCTATATCCTGCTTTGGAGCCTGATTATCCTGTCAGGCTGCCGTTCCCTGGGACCAGACCTCCCCCAGCCGCTTCTGGGTGGCAGACCTCTGGTCCTCGGCCATGCAGGACGTGGTTTCGTGAGCATGAATAACGGCATCCCCCCCAATTCCATGGCGGCCCTGATCCGGGGCATCGAAGCCGGGCATGCCGATGGCATCGAAATGGATGTGCAAATGAGCGGCGACTCAGTGCCCATTCTCTTCCACGGGGACGTGCTGGAAAACAGCACAGATTGTTTTGGCTGTCCGGAGGAATTTACAGTGGAGGAAATTGTGGAATGCAGGTACAACCAAACCCTGAGCGCCCGCCTGGGCGATTATCCTCTGGTCAAACTGGAGGATGCCATGACCTATTTTGCCACCTGGCCAAAACCGCCCCTGTTTTCCCTCAACATCAAAGTGAATACCGCCTGCCCCATGACCCGCAGTGCGGCCTATAACCGCCGCCTGGCGGCAGAACTCGTAAAACTGATCCACCAGTTTGATGCCCACGACTGGACCCTGGTGGAATGCCCGTCCGTGGAGATGCTCCTGGAAGTGCAAAAACTCGACCCGGACATCACCATCATGGTGGATGGGGACGACTTTGACCATGATTTTCCCCGCGTGATCGAATATAATCTGGATGGCATTGTGGCCAAAGTGCAGAGCCTGTCCCGCGAGCAGGTGCAAACCTTCCATGACGCAGGCAAGCAGGTGGTCTTTTACGGAATCCAGATCCGCCGGGATGCCATTGAAGCCCTCGAAAAAGGCGCAGACCAGTTGCAATGCGACGACCTCAGGATGGTGCAGGAAGTCCTGAAAGGACTGTGACGGTTTACAGTTTACGGTTTACGGTTTACGGTTTGCGGTTTGGTTTACAGTTTACGGTTACGGTTTACGGACGACGATCTGTCCACTATTAAACATCCCACACCTCAGAACTCATGCCAATGGCACCCCGATGCGGGAACTCAGAACTAACAATAAAATCAATCCAGAGGATTGAAGCCGCGAAGCGGGGGTGTAATTTGGCGAAGCCAACCAGGGTGGGGTGGCGTTGCCAAAACCAGGGGGCGGCCTTGAGCGAGGGGAGTGGGTGGCTTGGGGCCTTGTGTGCTGGGTCCGTGGTGTGAGGGGGCAGGGTTTAGGTTTTGGCGCTTTTTGCTTCTTTTTCTAAAAAAGAAGGCCCGCCCGGCCAGGGCAACACAAAGATTAACCTCCATCACCAAATTTTGCGACAATTTGTTGTCGCTTACATGGCCCTAAGGGCTTAACAACCACCTACTTCAACAAATCCTCCACCAAATCCAGCTTAAACAACGTATCTATCTTCTCACAAGCATCCCGCATGGCCTGCGAATACTCCTTAGCTTTGGGCGGCAGCTTATCCCCATAATTTTCCCAGGTTTGGCGGTCGGGCCATTGGGCATAGGCGATGTAGTGCAAATCTCCGGCCAGGTGCAGGCGCGAACCCAGGCTCCCTTCGTGCGCAAAAATCAGTTCGGTCATGCCTTTCCAGGCCTGCTCAAAGGCCTCACTATGGCCGGGTTTGACCACAAAGGAATAAATGACACTGAACAAAGGTGGGTGATTAGGTGACATAGGCTTGAATTCTTTGGGACTTACAACATTTTCTCAAAACAGCGGCTGCTTTCCACCGTGGCATATTGTCCGTAGTTGGGGATCAGTTGGTAGCCGTTTTTGTGGTAGAGGGCCAGCGCCTCCGGCTGGCGGATGCCGGTTTCCAGAATGCATTTGGCGTAGCCCAGTTCGCGGGCCCAGGCTTCCAGCCCGCCCAGAATTTGGGTCGCAACCCCCTGTCCACGGGTTTCGGGCAGGGTAAACATGCGCTTGACTTCCATGGTTCCGGGCTCGTATTCCTTGATCGCTCCACAGCTCACCGCCTGCTCGCCCCTCCAGGCCACGATCACATGGTTGATCAGGGCAATTTTATTGTACTGCGCAAAAAAGGCGTGGTCTTCCCCGTCGCGGATCGCCAGATCCGCATCCAGTTGGCGGACCAGGGCCACAAAGTCGGGGTTAGTGGAATCCGTGCGGACCAGTCTGAGCGGGAGTGGGGGAGAGGTCATTCAGGGACGTTTATTGCGCATGGCTTTGACCTTGGGAATGGAGTCGTTGGCCACATACTGGCGGTATTCCTCAGAGTCTGCGGCAAAGAGGGCGATTTTCCCTTCGGCATTACTGTAAACGCCCCAGCCATACTGCTTGGTCAGGGGAGAAGCCCGAAAGCAGGGTTGCCCTTTGGAAAAGAAAATTTGCCGTTCTTCCTCCAACTCTCCCCCGGAAAATTCCTTGCGGATGGCATGCACCCCAAAGATTACGTCGTCTGAAGTGTATTTGAAAGGGTGGTCATAAACCATCTCAAATTGCAGATTGGCAATGGACTTTTTGTCACCCTTGAGGGGCGGTATTTCTCCCGCCTGACGGGGTGAATCCTCTGATATTTCTATGAATGCGTTGAAATAATTGGTGGTATGCTCCATAAATTTTCCTTATCCCTGACCTGAACCCCGGCTCAGCGGACCAGAATCTTGCCGCTGCGGGTGCTGCCGTCATGCAATTCAAAGGAAACAAGGTAGATTCCTTCGCTTAGATGGTCGGCTTTCAGGAGGGACAAATTAGAAGAATTTACCTTTTCAACCAAGCGCCCGCCCGTATCCAGAATGGAAACAGAAGCAATTTTTCCCACATATTTTGGCGAAATATGAAATTCCCGCCCGGAATTGGGATAGAGAATGGCCGTTTCAGGAGCAGCAGCTTCAGGGAGGGAATTGGCCACGGATTCATGGAAAACAATGGCATTGGGATTGATCAGGTTACCCGCCCCGCTGGCTACCAGGGTCTTGATGAAGGTACCCGTATGGTCGTACATCCTCACCGAACTCGTAACCCCGTTCCCCAGCAGAATATCCCCGTTGGGGTAAAAAGCCACCCCTTCCGTATGGCCCACCCCCGTGATAAAATCTCCCACATAATTTCCATTGGCATCAAACCGCCTGACCGCTCCTCCATCGTAATCCGCCACCAGCAGATCGCCCTGCGAATCGAACCAGATATTGGTGGGCCCCACCAGATTGGAGTCAATGAAAACCCCCAGATCAGCGCCCTGCGGGTCAAATTTGCGCACCAGATCGGCCGTGTAAGACGACACATACAGGTTGCCCTGAAGGTCCCAGTCGAACCCGATGCTCTGTGGCACCCCCACCGAGGTAAACTGATCCACAAACACTCCCCCCAGGGTATAGCGCCTCACCCGTCCGTTGCCATTCCATTGCAGCACATAGAGCAGGCTGTCCTGCCCGATTTTCATACGGGTGGGGCCGCCAATATTGCAGGCAAAATTATTGATCCAGGCGCCTGTGCTGGCATTGTGGCGGGTGATGCAGCCCGTGGTAAAATTGGAGATCAGCACGTCGTTGGTGCCATTCAGAAAGAGAATATCCTGAGGCCAGCCCAGATTGGTGTTGATAAAAACGGTGGGATTCTGTCCGTTGGGGTCGAATTTCAGGATTTGCCAGGGACCGTTTTGGAAATTACCCGCATCACTCACATAGATGTCCTGGGCTTGGGAAAAGGCAGTCAGGCAGAGCAGGAGGAAGAGGGGAACCAGGCTGAATTTCATCCTTCAAGATAAGGAAAAGCAGGCTCAGTCTGGCTCTGAGGGGTGGCGGGAGTCATCAAATTAACACTTTTTCACAAATGGATCGAAACCGTGGCCAGGTTTTACCCTTTGGGGACGTCCTCCAATGGGAGGCAATTTACCTGCGTTTTCTTCCCGGAGCCATTCCCCAAAAGTGACCATAAAAATTCATTGTGCTGTCAAATTTTATTTTCTAAATTATGACCTTCATTTTAATCTGAATACCACACCACCTATATGAAAACACGATTCATGCTTCTGTTTGGATGGCTTGTTCTGCTGTCCGGAAATCTTTTCGCCCAAAATATCCGCGAGATCCAGGCTTATGACAAGCTGGGAGGCACCCGCATCATTGCCCTGATGGATGATAATACAGGGAAATGGTACACGGAAAAAACAGGCTGGCAGAAATTGCCGGTCAATGAGTTCCCCAAAGGCACCGTGAAAATCATAGATGCCTACCAAAAACCCTCGGGCATGTCCGTCGAAACCCGGCTGTTGCTGGTGATGGAAGACAATTCCATTTGGTACAGTGTGGATGAAAAATGGAAGCAGATACCTGCAGCCGGGCTGCCCAAAAGTGGGGTCAAAGGGATTGAACCTTATGTAATTGCCGGGGCCTACGGCATCAATATCACCACCTATATCAATGTGATTCTGGAGGATAATTCATTATGGGAATACACCGAAAAGAAAGGCTGGGTTAAAATTCCCTTGACGGGTTTGCCTGTCGGGGTCAGTCTCGATGTCCTTCAAAGTTATCAGTATATGAAAGGTATGGCCGGTTATGACGTGCGCCTGACCATGAAATTGGGGGATAATTCGGTTTGGTGGTACAAGGAGAATAAGAAAACCTGGATGAAGTCAGAGAATAAAAACCTTCCCCCCATTCCGGTCCTTTTGTTTGAAACCTACATGAAATATGCCCCCATGTCTGCTCCCGAGGGACGTATGCTGGCAGTGATGGCAGATAATACGCTTTGGTGGGCCAGTGTGCAAACCGAATCATGGGCCAAAGTGGATCTGACCGGGCTCCCTGAAAGAAAGGAATTTGTATCCGTGAAAGGCTATCCCAAAAATTCTGATGGTTCTAACGGATCCCGGCTCATCGTTTTGTTGAAAGACAATTCCATTTGGTGGTACGCCGAGAAAAAGGGATGGGCACAGCTTCCCTCCAGGGGGCTCCTGGATTGATCAGGTATTTTGCATGGAACCCGGGGTGCCTGAAAGGAAGATTGGCAATCCCGAACCCTGGAAAAGCAGTTTGGCAAATCCTCCACAGGGCCTTGCTGCCCGTCACTTTTTTGCCTAATTTTCTTCCATGATCGACTTCTCAGACTTTCTCAGGGTGGAGATCCGCGCCGGACAAATACTGCGGGCGGAACCCTTTCCCGAAGCCCGAAAGCCAGCCTATAAGCTTTGGATTGATTTTGGCGAATTGGGAGAAAAGAAAACCAGCGCCCAGATCACCGACCTGTACACCCTGGAGGATCTGCCGGGCAAATTTATAGTTGCGGTCACCAATTTTCCACCCAAACAGGTGGGCAAATTCATGTCGGAAGTGCTGGTGCTGGGTGTGGTGGGTGAATCACACGAAGTGGTGCTGCTGCAACCCGATCGCCCCGTAAAGCCCGGTCAGCGGGTGTTCTGATCAGACATGCCCGCCGGGCATGACCAGTACGTTCAGGGAGGCTTCCACCACCTCTATCTCAATCTTGGCCGGGATTTCCTCCACCGGGTCCCCGTCGATCTGGCCCCGTCCGGCAAAGTCACGCTGAATGGTGAATTTCTTCCCGTTGATCATGCTCACCTTCTTATTATGGCCCAGCGTCCCCCGAAACAACTGCCGCAGCACATTGGTGGTGCGCACCATGCTCGAAGTCTCCAGAAATACCGCGGTCATGATGCCGTCCGTAATGGAGGAGTGGGGGGCAATTTTCGCTCCCGCACCCCAGTACACCCCATTCGCGATGTCCAGCACCAGGGTCTTGGCAATGGGAATGGGCTCATTATCGTCCACCGTGAGGGTGCAGGGAAAAGATTTATACTGAAAATACACCTGGCTGCCGTGCTGGATGTAGGATTGCAGGCCCCGCGACTTGCTGCTGGCAAATTTCTTGGCCACCTCTGCATCAATGCCGATCCCACAGACATTCAGAAAGGGAATACCACAAAAACGACCTGTATCCACCTTCACTGGCCTCAGTTTAGGCAGTTGGCGGATATTATCCTCCTGTCGTTTGGGATAGCCCAGGTGGGCCGCATAGCCATTGCCCGAGCCCGAGGGAATGATGCCCAGCGCAATATCCGTCCCGATCAGGCGGGTACCAATCGCATGCACCGTGCCGTCGCCTCCCACTGCAATAATCGCCTCAAAACCTTCAGCTTTGGCTTTTTCCAGCATGGCGTCGATCTCGCCGGGCGCTTTCCAGATCCAGATCTCAAAATCTTCATGAAGCTGCTTATAGGTCTCCCGGATCTTGCGAATCAGGCGGGTGGGCCTTTTTCGAAAGCCTGCTTTGGGATTGATGATAAAGAGAGTTTTCATGGGAAAGCAAAGGTGTAAAGGGCGAAGCTAACAAATAAATGACGGTATTTGGGTAAGATTCTTTCCATGGTGTCCTATTTCATGTACTCCGATCCAATAACTGCATTATTCGCCCGGATGTTCAGAAAGGTTTGAAAACCCGCCCGGGCTTCGAGGTCCATTTCCTTTCTCTGGGCTTCCGGCATCTGCATGGGATCGCCTACCGCCTTCCAGGCCCCGTCTTTTTCATAAAACCAGGTCCGCGGACGCACAAAGTCTGTGCTCCAGGTCAGGGAGTCGTGCATCAGGGTCACAATGCCCATATTATTGGTGATCGCAAAGGCGGGTTTATCGCTCAGCAGGGAAACGCCCCCCGAGGAGTGCCAGGTGTCGAGGCGCAGGGCCTCGATCAGGGTGGGCATGATATTGATCTGGTTCGATATTTTGCGGCTCACTCCCGGCTCGATACCAGGTCCGATCAGCAGCAGGGGAATGTGGCTGTGGCTGATGCTGTTTTGCGTGGGATGGGTAGGCTCGAAAAAGCAATGGTCGGCCGTGATCACAAAAAGGGTGCTGTCCTTCCAGGGCATGGTGTCGATGCGGGTAAAAAACTCCTCCAGCACCCGGTCGGTGTAGGCAATGGTCTTTTGGTAAGGCGTGGCCCTCAGATGTTTGATGTCCTCATAGCCATTTTCGGGCAGGGTGAAGGGGTGATGGTTGGAAATGGTAAACAGCACGGAAAGAAAGGGCTCAGGCGTCTGGTTCAGTTGATCGCCCCACCAGGCAAAGAAAGGACTGTCAAAAATACCCCAGTTTCCGTCGTAATCCCGCTCACTTTCCGGGTATTCATCCAGCCCAAAATAGTCCTCCAGACCCGAAATGCGGGAGTAATTGTCAAAACCCATGGTGCCGTTACGCCCTCCATGGTAAAACGAAGTGTTATAGCCCCGGGCATGCAGGATATTGCCGATCCCCCAGTGATTGATGTTTTCGTGGGCCGACCCGATCAGCGGACGTCCGTAGATGTCGGGCAGACTGTTCAGAATGGCCGGCAGGGCCTCGATCGACCGGTTGGAATTGGCATGGAAGCGGGTAAAGAGCAGCCCCGTTTTGGCCAGCGAGTCGATAAACGGGGTCAGGCTGGGCGCGGTGTCGTTGGGCACGATGGAGCCCACATGCAGGGCATCCAGGCTCTCCACGATGATCATGACCACATTATACCTTTTTTCCGGCCCCGGAAAATCTGCCCGGCGCAGCAGGGGATAGGCCGGACCCGCCCATTCCTGGTCGAAGTCGTTGACCACCATCCGGCGGATGGTTTCATTGGCCTGCTCATCGGGCAGCAGATCCAGGCGGGTATCTTTTTCCAGCATCAGGCTGCTCACCACCGTGTAGGCGCTGTTCAGGCCCAGGTTGCCGGCAAAATTACTGGCTGAGACAAAGGCCATCGAGGGGCGGAGGGGCAATTGCTGAAAACCTCCCCGGATACACAGAAAGATCAGTCCGCCTCCCACCAGGGGCGCCAGCCACACCGGAATTTTCCCGTATTTGCGCGGCTCAGCCGGAGATTCCAGCACCCGTTGGGTGGCCCACCACATCAGGCGGGAAAGCCCGTAGGTAAGACTGCCCACCAGAAACAGCAGCCACCAGAAGTCAAAAAATCCGGCGCCCGCGGTAGTGGTCACATCTCCAAACTTGATGGAGTACAGCTCATGGGTCAGTCGCTTTTCCGCAAATCCGTAATAGACAATGTCCACCGCATTCACCAGAAAGACCGGCAGGTTGAGCATGAGAATGAAGATATTGAAGCGTTTGTACGCACTTTCCCGATGCAGGGCCGGGATGGGCAGCAACAGAATCAAAAAGACCAAACCCGTAAAAATCATGATGGTAGCCAGGTCGAAGCGCACCCCCACCCCAAAGGCCAGCGCCAGATCCGCAAAGGAAACCGCCTGCAAATGCAAACCATTATACAAAGCGAAGCCCAGCCGCAACAAAAAATTAGCGAACAGCAGCAAAGCCACCACCCAAATCACGTAGCGGATGTTTCCGGGAATTATCTTTCTCAAATCAGAGTCAAAGGTTCAGCCTGAAAATTCTCATCAACTCAAATTTAATCATTCTCCCGAAAGATCAATCAATTTGTGAGGAAGTATCGCAAGGCAGCAAATGGGGTGTTTTCCGTTGATGTGTTAGGTCACGCAAAGGCCGCAAAGTATTTGTTTTCCGCGTTTCGTGGGTTGAAGGGAGCAATCCCGAAAGCTTTCGGGATCGCGAAGGCATTGTTGATTTGATAGGTCACGCAAAGGCCGCAAAGGGGGTGTTTTCCGCGTTTCGTGGGTCGAAGGGAGCAAGGAGCGCAAAGCTAAACTGCAATAAAACGGCCCAGCTTAGCGTCCTTTGCCATCCCAACCAACGAAACGCGGGCCCAAAAATCTTAGCGCTCCCGTATAGCTATCGGGATTGCGATACTCACCAACACAAGGCCGGTATTACATTAAAGTTATGGACATGCGATAGCTTTCGGGAGCGCAAAGCTAAACTGCAATAAAACGGCCCAGCTTAGCGTCCTTTGCCATCCCAACCAACGAAACGCGGGCCCAAAAATCTTGGCGCTCCCGTATAGCTATCGGGATTGCGATACTCACCCATTTCAGTCCATTATCGCTAATCACCCCTGATCCACCTTATCATAATCATAATCCACAAAGTTCACCACCCCAAAATCCTTGCTCGTCTTGACCTCCGTGGTCACCTTATCCGGATCGCCGGTGTGGTAGCTGTCGCCCCCATCCTTGTGCAGAAACCATTCCCCCTGGGAGGGATCAAACTTGAAGGTAATAATCCGGGTCCAGCGCCAGTTGGAGCCCCCGTAATGCTCAAGCGAGAAGTAACCATTCTTGATCGAGATCCCATTATACGGATCGCCAAACACACCCCCGCAGGACTTACACAGCACGGAATGGTCGTTGCGGGCCGCCTGCACATAGGAACCATCCTGGCGGCCCAGCAGCAAAATCGCCGGACGCACCGTTTCCGCAAACTCCTCCGTTTCCTCATCCCTGGATTTGCACAGCAACACGATGTCCTCAATGGGGTCCTTGTTGAGGTCGCCTTTCTTCCAGTCGAGCAGTTCATACCCGTCCGGAATAAACTGGCGGATAGCCTCCGGCGCCTCCTCCACCCCCATGGCAATAGCTTCCGAAGCATTCGCAGGTGCGGTCTTTTCCGCCGCCGATTCCGTAACCGCCGTTTCCGTGGCGGATTCATTCACCGCAGCCGCCGCAGGCTCGCTTTGCGAATCGGCCTTAGGCCCACAGCCAGCTACCAGCAGCGCCAGCCCAAAAAGGAAAGAAAAGGAGATGTGTTTCATGCCGTGAAAATAGGCAAAAATGGGATGTGGGGGAAGGGGAAATTGTAGAGGGGAGGTCTTGGTAAAATCAGAACGTTTGCAAAAAGCCCAGTTCATACGATTTTGGTTATTGGTTTCTTGATTCCTTTTAACAGTTCTTCCAACTGTCCTCCTGGGCTTGCGTAACCGATGGTGATTTGGTCTGCAAGACTTGTCATGAGTTGGTTGCGTGTCTGTGCGTTTTGACTGCTTACCCGTTTGACCGATTTGTCAAAGGGTGTGATGATGAGTAGTCTGCCTTGGTCTAATGGTTTTACAAACTCAGGTTCTAACTTTTCTTTTAGTCCTCTTGCCAGTGCCAAAATGATGGGCTGTTTGCCTTTGAGCAGATAATGCAACACATCTTTTTCTATTTGGCTGTGAAAACCACTGATAACGCTAATGCCTTTTTCTCTTTGCTCTATGGCCCAATCATAGCATTTCAACACTACGGAAGCTGGAACTTGTCGGCTGCATAAAAAAGCAGTTTTGGGTAGATTTAAAAGCTCGGTATTGCCAAGACTTTCCCTAATATTGGTGGTTGAGCGGAGCCGAAACCACCGTTCGTCACCAATTAACCACCGATTGGAATGGTGGGTTTCATTTTTACATTCGGCCAACGAATGTAGATTTTCAGGTTTTCTTTCAATTAGTGCTTCTTTCTTTTTCCTGCTCCAACCTTGTACTTGTTTTTCTCTGTAAAATGCTTCGTCTATTCTTTGGTATTCTTCAAAATATACTAACTCAACAGGAAGTCTTTTTTTAGTGTGATTAGCACCTTCACCTGCTTGATGCTGGGCTAAGCGTCGCTCAAGGTTGATGGTGCTTCCCACATAATAGCTGTTATCTGAACATTTCAATATGTACATAAATCCCTTCATTGCTTAGTATTCAGCAGCCGATGGTTGAGCGTAGTCGAAACCCGGCTGCAGAAAAAAGCAGTTTTGGGTAGCAATAAAAGGTCGATATTTCGAATTGTAGGTTGAGCGTGGTCGAAACATCCTTTTATTATTCTTTGTCCTCATTTTCCAGTTCTTTACCCAATATATTATTTTTTCCACCCATCCAATTCCTCCACTCCAACTCCATCTCACCTGCACTTCAGGTCCAATACGAATCCCACCTTCTATAGGGGTTGTTTAGGGTTTGTTCAGGACTTGATTGGGGCTTGGGGAGGGGTAGAAGAGAAAGGAAGCGTAACCAGGGAGTTCAAAATCAACTGCATTACAAAGCAATACTAACTAAAAATTGGTAGAACAAAAAAATGTTCTCAGGCTCTTCTCACCTCTCCAACCGCCAGCAGCATGATCTTTTCCCACCCCCAAAGAAACAACTGCACCGTTTCATGGTGCAGTTCCCCAAACCACCACCCATATTAGTACAGACAGGGCATGCCTTGTCTCAATTTCCCCCACGCCCCATCCCGCCAGCGAGAATTGAAAATGCAAAGCATTCCCCTGGCCCCAAACGCACTGGGAAACAACCTGGTTATTCCCGCGATGTTCAAAGGGCATTTAATCAACTACCGTTATCTAAGAATGCAGGCTTGGATAAAAATGAATACCTCACAATTGAATCCCCTCCATTCCTCAAAGAAGGGAGGTGCCGAACGCTTTCGGCAGAAGCAGGGGTGGGTTTTTCTCTCCCAGCCAGACGGCTTCAATGCCGGGGAGGAATCTACTTCTTATTAGCCTTCTCCATCAGGCTGCCGGCCACGTCGATGATCAGGCCGCGGGGAGAGATCTTGCTAAAAAAGGCATTCAGCTGGTTGATCTTGCCCGGCACTACCGACCTTTTGCGGCGAAACATAGCCCGCAATCCCACTTTGGCCACCTGAGCTGCGCTCAGGATGGAGCTTTTCATCATGGCGGGCGTCTCGGCGTGGGCCACCTCATTGAATTCGGTGGTGGTAATACCCGGATAGAGGGTGGTGACAGATATTTTATGCCGTTTCAGCTCGTAGTGGATGGTTTCTGAGAAGGCCAGCACCGCCGCCTTGCTGCCCGCATAGGCCGAAACCATGGGGGAAAGGGCCAGGGCCACCATTGAAGCCACCTGCAGGATGTATCCACCTCCGTTATCCTTCATCTGCCGGGCAAACAGTTGGGTGAGTTCGATCAGGGAATTGATGTTGAGGGTATTCATCTGCTTGATATGGGCCATATCCATATCCAGAAAATACCCCTGGATGCCAAACCCGGCATTATTGACCAGGATATCCACCCGCAGTTTGCGGGCCTGCACCTGGTCATACAGATCGCGGGCGCCTGTTTCCAGTCCCAGGTCGGCGGTGATCACCTCTACTTTGACCTTCCAGCGGTCCTCGATTTCGAGGGCCAGTTCTTCCAGCCGCTCCCGGCGGCGGGCTGTAATGATCAGTGGGTAGCCCTTCTGGGCAAGCTGACGGGCTATTTCCGACCCAATACCACTGCTGGCACCGGTTATCAGGGCATAATTTTTATTACTCATGCAGGAATCAGGCTGCGCTCACCTTGGCCGGGGCCACCTTTTTGGCCCCCGAACCTGATTTGCCCGGGGTCATGACCCGCTTGATGGGCAGGGAAATACGATGATGGTGAAGGTAATTGGAAGAAAGGTCCCAATCCTCGTAATAGGTTCCCCAGAGGCGGTCATAAATAGAGAAAGCCGCCGCATGGTTGATCAGATTGCCCCGCTTGCAGTGGTGCAGCTTGTGGGCGTGATTGTCCATGAAAAGATAGCTCAGCCAGCCGATATTGAACGTGACCGAAGTGTGGTCAGTAGCCTGCAGCATGAGAATGAGCGCGTAGGTCACCAGCGTGGCAGGCAGATCCATGCCCATGGCAAAGGAAATGATGATCAGCGAGGGTTGAAACTGGCTGATGGCAACGTCCACCAGAGAAGACTGGTTGCCGCGCATAAAATCCAGCTCAGACACCGAGTGGTGGGCCGCATGTTTCTTGCGGTAGTATTTCATGATGGGATGATTACTGACCGAGTGACTCATCAGGCGATGGATCAGGTAATAGGCCAGGTCAGTAAGGAAAGTGGCGGGTACAATCAGCCACCAGCTGTTGCTCAGTTCAGAATAGGGAGTAATATGCGAAAGCGCCCACCAGCCGAGGGTGATAAATCCGCCTCCCACGATCAAACCCTGGAAGAATACCACAATAATTCCACCCCACACATCCTTGAGTGTGAGTTTGGGCAGTTCGATTGAGGCGTGGTAATGCTCAGAGACGAGGGTCAGGCACATAAAAACCACGGAAACGATCAAAAAGAGGCCAATCACATTCCACAGGGTGACTCCAAAAATGGCCAGTAAAAGGATGTAGGTGAAGGGAGAGCCCAGGTGACCGATGGTGCCGTAAATTACATTCCCTCTGATCTCTTTGGGAATATCCGGCTTGGGCAGAGTAACATACGTTTGGGGCATGGTAATCCTTAAGGTTATTGATTTTGGAAACCCGGGCCAGCCCGTAGTTTCACTTGATTGTAAGCCAAATTTACACTAATAAATCGTAGCGTTCAAGGAAGCTCCCCACACCCCGTGGAAAAGGAGTTCCTGACAAAGAATTTAGGCGTCCAAACCAATTTTCTCAGACAACAGGACCCCGGATTGAGGTGGTGTTTTGCAGAAGGGATCCATTCAAAAAGGCCTTACCCGGCAAATGATCACGGATTTAGGGCTTTAACCGAAAAAGATTATTACCTTTGCTGAGTTTTTTCGGCTAGTATCAATGAAATTCACACTTCAGACCATCGCAGCGTTGCTTGGCGCTGACATAGAGGGCGATCCCGGGGTTGAAATCTTCAACGTCTCCCGGATCGAGCAGGGTTCTCCCGGCACGATTTCATTTCTGGCCAATCCCAAATACATCCACTATATATACCAGACCGGGGCCTCGGCCGTACTGGTGTCCCGCGACTTTGTGCCCGAGCGACCTGTCCCCTGTGCCTTGCTGCGGGTGGATGATCCCTACACTGCCTTTTCACTTCTGCTCGAGCAGGCCCAGAAAGTCCTGACCCACAAAGAGGGGATCGAACCCAACTCCTTCATTGCCTCCTCTGCCAAAGTAGGGGAGAAGGTCTATATCGGGGCTTTTGCCTACATCGGGGAGGGCGCTGTGATTGGAAACGGAGCGAAAATTTATCCCAATGCCTACGTGGGCGACCGGGCGGTGATCGGGGAGGGGAGCACCATATTCCCCAACGTGACCATCTACCACGATTGCAAAATCGGGAAAAATTGCCGGGTGCACGCAGGCAGTGTGATAGGCAGCGATGGCTTTGGCTTTGCCCCCCAGCAGGATGGGCAGTACCGCAAAGTTCCCCAGACCGGGATTGTGATTTTGGAGGATGAAGTGGAAATTGGAGCCGGGGTGACCATTGACCGGGCTACTTTGGGTGAAACTTTGATAAAAAAAGGTACAAAAATCGACAATTTGGTGCAAATTGCTCATAATGTTGAGATTGGTGAACACAGCGTGGTGGCGGCCCAAACCGGGATCAGCGGCAGTTCCAAACTGGGGAATTACTGCATGGTAGGCGGACAGGTGGGAATCGTGGGCCACATCGAACTGGCCGAAGGAACCAAGATTGGAGCCCAATCGGGCGTATCCAAATCCTGGACCCAGCCAGGTACCGTGCTCAGGGGAAGCCCTGCCCAGGAATTGAATCAACAACTTCGCTCAGAGGCAGTTTTTAGAAAACTTGACCAGATGGCGAAAAAAATAGCTTACTTGGAAAAGAAATTATCAGAATCCTGAATGTACGAGAAGCAGCATACCATAGAAAAAGAGATCAGCATCGCAGGAGTCGGGCTCCACACCGGAGAAACGGTCAATCTGACCTTTAAGCCTGCCCCTGAGAACCATGGTTACGTATTTAAACGCATCGACCTGCCTGGCGGACCTGAGGTGAAAGCCCTGGTGGAATATGTGGTGGATACCTCCCGCGGCACCACCATCGCCGACGGCGAGGCCAAGGTGCATACTGTCGAGCACACCCTGGCTGCCCTGGCCGGCCTGCAAATAGATAACGTTCTCATCGAACTCGATGGCCCCGAGCCCCCCGTGATGGATGGCAGTTCCCTCTCTTTCGTGAAAATCCTCAAGCAGGCCGGACTGAAGGAGCAGAAAGCCAACCGTGAGTATTTTGTGGTGGACACTCCCATCCACTTCCATGAAAACGGACACCAGGTGGACCTGGCTGCCCTGCCCCTCGATGATTTTCGCGTGACTGTCATGGTGGATTATAATTCCCCTGTGCTGGGCAGTCAGCATGCCACCCTGCTGGGTATTGAGAAATTCGAAGATGATTTTGCCTCCAGCCGCACCTTTTGCTTCCTGCACGAACTGGAGCAACTCGTAGACGCAGGTCTGATTCGCGGCGGCAACCTCGACAATGCCATTGTGGTGGTGGACAAAGCCGTAAACGAAGCCGAGATTGAGCGCCTTTCCTCCCTCTTCAATGTGCCCAAGCTGGAAGTGGCCGAGGAGGGAATTCTCAACAACATCGAACTGAGACACCGCAACGAGCCCGCCCGTCACAAATTGCTGGACCTGGTCGGCGACCTGGCCCTGGTGGGAGCCCCCATCAAAGCTCAGATTCTGGCTGCCCGTCCCGGACACCGCGCCAACGTGGAATTTGCCCGCAAGATCAAATCTGCTATCGAAAGCAAGAAACTGATCAAGCGCTATTCCTCCAATACCAATCAGGACTTCATCTTTGACGTCAACGCCATTGCAAAAATCCTGCCCCACCGCTACCCCTTCCTGCTGGTGGACCGCATTACCGCCTTCTCCGAAAATAAGATTGAAGGCTATAAGAATGTGACTTTCAACGAGCCCTTTTTCCAGGGGCATTTTCCCAATAATCCCGTCATGCCCGGAGTATTGCAGCTCGAAGCCATGGGCCAGGTGGGTGGAATTCTCCTTCTCAATACCGTTCCCGATCCCGACAAAGTCTGGGTTTATTTCCTCGCCATGAACGACGTGCGCTTCAAAAAACCAGTCGTGCCCGGTGATACCCTTCATTTTAAGCTGGAATTGGTGAGTTTACGCAGAAATATTTGTAAAATGCAGGGTCAAGGCTTTGTAAATGGAAAACTGGTGGTTCAGGCCGAGCTGACCGCCGCACTGGTTGACCGGGAGGAACAAAATTGAGAAAACTAAGCGTGGATCGTACCCTTGCTCATATAGACCCGAGTGCGAAAATTGGGGAGAATGTTGAGATTGGCCCCTTCTCCGTCATTGCAGGAGATGTAGAAATTGGGGATGGTACCTGGATCGGACCCCATGTGGTCATTGATAACGGAGCCAGAATTGGCCGGGATTGCAGGATATTTGCAGGAGCGGTGATTTCCACCATTCCCCAGGACCTGAAATTTCAGGGAGAATATACCACCGCCGAGATTGGCGACCGCACCGTGATCCGCGAATACGCCACCATCAACCGCGGTACCAGCTACAGCCACCGCACCGTGGTGGGCTCAGATACCCTGATCATGGCCTACGCCCACATCGCCCACGACTGCATCGTCGGTCATAATGCCATCGTGGCCAATGCCGTGAACATGGGTGGACATGTGGAAATTGGCAACTGGGCGATCATTGGCGGCATGTGCGCCATCCACCAGTTTACCCGCGTAGGCGATCACGCCATTTTGGCGGGCGGAGCCAAAATCATGAAAGACATTCCCCCCTTCGTCAAAGTAGCGGGCGTTTATCCCGTCACCTACGGCGGGGTCAATTCCATTGGACTCAAGCGCAGGGGATTCACCAAAGAGCAAATTCACCTGATCCAGGATATTTACCGCATCATTTACCAGTCGGGCATGAATAATACCCAGGCCCTGGAAGTGCTTGAAAATGATTTCCCCCAATCCAAAGAAGGAAACGAGATCATCGAGTTCATTCGCGCCACCAAACGGGGACTGATGCGGGGCAACGGGGGAACCCTTGACCATGACGAGGATTGAGGCCAAAGGAATCGGCAAAAGGTATTTCCACCAATGGATCCTGAAGGACATTTCCTTTTCCCTTGAAAACGGGGAGCAACTGCTCATCACAGGTCCCAACGGTTCGGGGAAATCCACCCTGCTGAGAATACTGGCTGGCCAGTTGACCCCCACGCGGGGAGAAATTCAGCTTCAAAACCAGGGTAAAATCATTCCCCCCCACCTCTTTTACAAATACCTGGCCTGGACTGGTCCCTATTTTGATCTCTATACTGACCTCACCCTGCGCGAAGCGGTCAATCTGCACTTTCGTTTCAAGCCTCTTTTGCTTCCATCCAACGAGGACGTGATCCGTCGCCTGCGCCTTGAAAAGGATGCCAATAAACAATTGCGTCAGTTTAGTTCGGGCATGCTGCATCGCCTCAAAGTGGGTTTGTGCATTTATTCAGATGTGCCCCTGCTATTCCTGGACGAGGCCAGCACCAACCTCGACGAGACCAATACCCAATTTATTTTTGAGGAATTGGAGGAATTCCAAAAAGATCGTTTGCTTATATTTGTTTCAAATAACAACCCTGAGTTCAGCCGCTTCGGGCGTCGCCTGGATCTGGGTTGAAACAAATGAGCACCCTGGCCCCCACATACGAATCCATCCGGATCGAAACTCCCGAGAATATCTCGTTTGATTACGAATTGGCCGGGCCCGGCACCCGCATGGTTGCCTACCTGATCGATTACCTGATCATCATGGTCAGTCTGGGCTCAGTTTCAGCGGTACTGCTCTTCATCGAATCCAAATTCTCCGGCCTTTCCAGCATCATCAATGCCCTTCACATTGCGATTTGGGGCATTTTGTTTGGTTTGGGCGGATATTTTACCCTCTTCGAATTCTTCAATAACGGCCAGACCCCCGGCAAACGGACCATGGGTATCCGGGTGATACAGGCCAATGGCACCTCCCTGAGGCTGGTGCCTGGCATCTTACGGAATATCATTCGCCTGATCGATTGCTTTCCCCCTTTTCAGTTCGCGATTGGCTCAGTGGCCCTCATCTTTTCAGATCACGTGCAGCGGTTTGGCGACATGCTTTCGGGCACGATTGTGGTCAAAGAGAAAAAGGAGGAGAAAGCGGAACGCTTTCGTTACAAGGCGAGGGTCACCCAAACAGGGAAATCCATCCAGTTGAATCTGATCCGGGAGGAATTTGATTTTATTACGGGATATGCTGCCGTTTACAAAACCCTGGAAGCAACCCACCGCAATAAAATAGCCACTCAGGTGATCAGGCCCATCATTGATCGCAACCGTCTGGGCAGTGATCCTTTCTTTTCACCCCTGGTGGCCGATTTTGAGTCAGCTCCAAACAGTAGCAAATATGTGCCTGCGGAGGCCATTCTCAAGGAAATTCTACGTTTTTATCTGACCGAAAATGTAACCGCCCCGAAATGAATGTGATTCAATTCATCGCCGCGCGCCAGGAGGAATGGAAGGAGCTGGAAGGACTGGTCAGTAAGCTGGGCGGTCTGGGGCGGCTGCAGGAGGATGAGTTTAAGAAACTTTCCAAATTGTACCGGGCAGCCACTTCAGATTTTGCCTTCGCCCAAACCAATTTTCCCGATCACCAGATCACAGGTTTCCTCAATAAACTGGTGGCCGAATCCCACGGATTGATCTATCAGCGAAAAAAGGTGCCTTTTTATGCCATTTCCACCTGGCTTTTCAGGCGGGTACCTGCCATTTTTCACCAGCATCTGGGTTGCTTTTTCCTGGCTCTCTCCGTGTTTGTGATCTTTTTTGGGGTGGGATTTGCTGGCTCAGAGTGGGTGGACGAGGGGGAAAAGATATTTCTGAACTACAGCCTGTTGGATCCTGAGGGCAGTTTCCTCTCCAACGAGGGTTATATTTTAATGACCGAGGATAATATTGCAGAGGGAAAGCCCTTTGCTGTCTATGACGACGAGCAAAAGTCGGCCATGGCCAGCCGCATCATGTTCAATAACATTCAGGTATGTTTTCTGGTCTTTGCGGGAGGTGTGGTGGCGGGACTGGTCACCTTTTGGATTCTGGCCACCACGGGCATGATGGTGGGAGCCTTTTTCCACATCTTTTATCGCCACGGCCTGGCCCTGGAGTTCTGGAATACGGTCATGCTGCATGGCATGATCGAACTGACCATGGTGGTGATGTCGGCCGCCGCTGGCTTTATGATTGCGAAGGGAATACTGTTTCCGGGGGGATATACCCGCCGTGATGCCATGCTGCGCATGGGGCTTTACGCCATTCAGTTTGCGATCGTGATCGCCTTTTTTCTGGTGATTGCGGGGATATTTGAGGGATTTGTGACCGGGGCAGGCCTGCCTGCCTGGGCCAAACTGGTGCTCAATGGCGCCTCCTTTATCCTGCTTTTCACCTACTGGCTCGTTCTGGCCCACGAAAACATGCATTTCCTCCCCCGCAACGACGAGGAAATCAGATTGGGGTTGGGGTAGGGGGCTCAAAAGGGAATGGCCCCAATTAATATTTTTCAGGGGGATAATGAGTCTGACTTTTCCACCATTTTGATCACTTTCTACAATTTTTTTGATTACCAGAACCCCGATATGTGTCACACGAAATTGGAGGTTGAATGTATTTTTGGATAGAGTAATAATTGGAAGAATTCTCCCCAGAATAATTCAATTCCCAAATCCAGTCAAAGTTACATGGCGGCCATTTGGAAAAATTAGTCGTATCTGCACCCAGATAATAAGCGATGGTGGGAATTTCTTCATGTTGCCAACAAATTAAAATCGTATCCCCCCTAAATTCGCCTGACAATACAGTTTGGGCAAGTTTACAGATACAATCCTTGGCAATAGTTGTATCATAGGGTACATCACGCAGTTTTGCCACCAACGGATCAACTGTCTGTTGCGGGCGGCAACTTTTGCTACCCCCAGACTTTGGGCATTTCCCATGGTCAATTGCGGTGGCAAAAATCTGTTTCAGTTTTGGATACCAACAAGGAATCCATATTGCAAGTGACTCTGCCCGGATTTTACCACATGGGGCAAGGCTTTCCTTGCAAGCACAATGAGTTGTATCAACAGGGGATTTCTTTTTTGAATCACATAAATCAGGGCAGACATTGACGTCGTAGTATTTTGAGCATGAATCATTTGTTGCACAAGCTGGTTTCTCTGCATGGCGAATCAGGACGATGGTTTGAGGCCCCTGGAAATGATCCCTGTTGGAATGGTTTGAGCATTTCTTGCAGGCAGTTAGACCAAAAATTATAGCAATACAAGAGAAGAAAGTGGTTAATGTTCTTTTCATTTGCAGAATTATATTGAATTTATCGGATATGACAATTCTGGGGGATTATTTAAGATAGAATTTTCAGCGGAAAAATGGAAATTGTAAGGAAGTTCAAACTTCTGCATTTTGGGTAATGCTTTCCTCGTCAAGAATTTATTTGATTTTAGGTAAATGAACAGAACGAACAAGGATAATTGAGGAATAGAATTAATTAACGAGAGATTTGGTAAAGTCAGGGAGGTCTACATGGAGATTCTCAATAAAATAAAATCACTTTTCAGCAAAGGCGAACAAGATACATCTACTCAACTGCCAAAAGAGGAGCAAGCTTCCTTTGAATTATCTGTAGATGGAATTTTGGTGGGAATTCTGAGTTGCGGGAATGGATTATGGAAGTTTCACTATGCTGAAGAATTCAAGGCGGTAAGTGACGAATACAACCTGATTACAGGATTTTCAGACCTTGATAAGGAATACGTAAGTGAAACGCTTTGGCCTTTTTTTCGAATTCGCATACCCGGATTGGGACAACCCAGGATTCGTGAAACCCTGGAAAAAGAAAAAATCCCAGCCGACAACGAGGTCGCACTCTTGAAACGATTTGGAATGGTTTCAATCTCGAATCCTTACAAGCTTCGCTTAGCCTGATCCCTTCCTCAGGCCGCTCCCGCCGCGTCCACCCGGCTCAGAAAGGACATTCGCCGCCTGGCCAGTTCGGGGCATTCCCGGTTTTGGTACGAACTCAGATAATCCGCAATGGTCACCACCGTTTCGCCGATTTCTTTGACCGCCCTGCTGGCAAACAGGCCGGCCAGGCCGTTCTTGGGCACCACCAGATTATTATAGGTCATCAGGGTGCGTCCGTCGTGCGGGGTAAAGGTCACGCTGCCCGACATATCCCGCGATTCCTCCGCTTCCACAAACGACCACGAAGTGCGGTAACTCCCGTCTTCCAGGGTTTCGAGCAGATTGTGGGTCGTGTAGGTGGTGGAAATGATGGGGAAGGGAACCTTCAGCTTGTAAAAGAGGTGATATTCGGTCGGGGAGAGTTGGCGCGTCACTTCGCACCTTAAAACATTGGGATTGAATTCTTTGTGGGAATTTGCATCGGCAAAAATTGCGGCTGCATTGACAGGGTCGAGGTCGATGATAACCGAGTGGGTTGTCTCAGGCCAGGGTAAACCTTCGTGCCATTTGACCTCTTCAGCAAGGGTAGATCTCATGCCAACTTTATTGGTTGAACCATACAGATTAAGCTAACACTAACTTAATCTTAGCTTAATTTACGAATATTTTTGAAAAATGTGCTATTCTGGCTGAGATCATGGGCGCCAACTTATGGGGGAGAGGTCACGCAGAGGCCGCAAAGGGGTTGTTTTCCGCGTTTCGTGGGTTGAAGGGAGCAAAGAGCGCAGGGCTGAAAGGAAATAATCTTGTCCAGCTTGGCGTACCGAACGCTTTCGGTATTTGCCATTCCAACCAACGCCATATGGGCCCAAAAATCTTGGCGCTCCCGTGTAGCTATTTCCAAGGGAGCGACTTCGTTGCGGGATTGCGTTACTAATCTTTTAGGCTCGATTTTCTACTAAGTTTACGCGCATGCGATTGAGATCCACCCCAACTGTCACCCTTTAGGGCATCAAAATTCCTTCAACCCAAACTCCTCAAATCGAAGTTTTCATTTATAACCCAATTTGTCCATCGCCGAACGCAGAAAGGGATAACGTTTGTAGTATTTGTCCGACCAGGGGCCAGCTTTACTTGCTTTGAGTTCGACCGGCTCCAGCTCAAGACCCACAAATTCACTCACCAGGGGACGGGTTTTCTCCTGTTGCAGAACATAGTCCTCAAAGCGGATTTGCAGGAAGTTCTGCGGCCTGGGGGTATCGTTGACAATATCAAAATGATATTTCCAGCTAACGGCCCGCATTTTATAATTCCATTCGTGGAAATAGTACTTTCGGGCCTTGATATTCCATTTTTCCAGCCGGTCGATGCCCATCATTTTGATGCAA
The DNA here is from genome assembly GCA_020635905.1 of Bacteroidia bacterium. Lineage (GTDB taxonomy): Bacteria > Bacteroidota > Bacteroidia > J057 > JADKCL01 > JACJYV01. Next base: position 343,763 of record JACJYV010000001.1, on the reverse strand, counting down.
TTCCCCTCCGGGTTGCGCATCCAGTGAATAAAGGAGGCCTGGGGGAAAATCCGGGTCAGCCAGGGGTAAATGAGGTTATTATTGGGAATTTTCCAGGCTACAAATTCGCTTTCAGACTGAATCAAAGGAGCCAGGTAGTTTTCCAGCCGGGTCAGAAATTCAGGGGGAATCTCCATCTCACACACCCGGGTAAAGTCCCAGTTGTGGCGGCCCAGATACTTAACTTCCGGCCCGAAAATCCTGCAGGCGGCATAAATGTCGTCCACAGGCAGCAGGTCAAGGGCCACATTCAGAGGCTCGCCCACATACACCCCGGCTGCATTCAGCACCTGGGGAATGATGCGGGTGCCGCTGTTGGCGCGCCCCACCACGATGATAAAACTTTTACGATTGAGTTTTTCCAGCATAGCTGCTCCTGAAAAGGGAATTTGTTCCCGGAGCGAAGGTCGGGCTTTGGGGAATAAGATTCAACTTTTCGGGCGTGAAATAGCTAATGGGGATTTGGAATGAAAGGTCACGCAAAGGGCGCAAAGGGGTTGTATTCCGCGTTTCGTGGGTTGAAGGGTGCAAAGAACGCAAAGACAAAATGCAATTTAAACGTCCAGCTTGGCGTATTCCGAATGCTTTCGGAACCACCGCAACCCACGTAATCCCGAAAGTATTCGGGAGGGCCCAAAAAACTTTGCGACCTTAGCGTTACAAAACCCACCTTCCAATTCTCCCATCAGATACCCACCTGCTAATTCGGCAAAATTTCCTGCCATTCCGACATAAAAAACAGCCATTATGGCCTGAAATGGATTCATGGTCGGTTTTTTGAATGCGAAATGGAGTTAATTTGAAGAAAGGAATAAATTGATATGAACCTCAATAATTATACAATCAAATCTCAGGAGGCAATCCAGGCCGCCATGCAACTGGCCAAGGAAAGCCGCCAACAAGCCATCGAAGCGGGTCACCTGCTCAAGGTGATGCTGCAGGAGGAAGACAGCACCGTTGCCTTTATCCTGAAAAAACTGGGAGTCAACCTGGGCTTCCTCGACCAAAAACTGGGCGAACTGATCGCCACCTATCCCAAAGTGGACGGCGCCACGGGCGGACAATTTCTGTCACGTCCCCTCCAGGAGGCCCTCGACCTCGCCGACAAGGAAGCCGGCAAAATGAACGACGAATTCATCAGTCTGGAACACATCCTGCTGGGGATTCTCAAATCCAAAACCAAAGCCGGGGCCCTGCTCAAAGACCAGGGAGTGAGCGAAAAACACATGCTTGCCGCAATCAGGGAAGTGCGCGGCGACCGTCGGGTGACCGACCAGAATGCCGAAGCGACCTACCAGGCACTGAAAAAATACAGCCGCAACCTCAACGAGCTGGCCGCTGAAGGCAAACTCGATCCCGTAATTGGTCGGGAAGAGGAAATTCGCCGCGTGCTTCACATTCTCAGCCGCCGTACCAAAAACAACCCCATTCTGATTGGGGAACCCGGGGTGGGAAAAACCGCCATTGCCGAGGGGCTGGCTCACCGCATCATTCAGGGCGACGTGCCCGAAAATCTCAAGCAAAAGCAGATTTATTCTCTGGATATGGGAGCCCTGATTGCAGGAGCTAAGTTCAGGGGAGAATTTGAGGAACGACTCAAAGCCGTGGTCAAAGAGGTGGTGGCTGCCGAAGGCGAGATCATCCTTTTCATCGACGAGATCCATACCCTGGTGGGTGCGGGTAAGGCTGATGGAGCCATGGATGCAGCCAATATCCTCAAACCTGCCCTGGCCCGGGGAGAATTGCGGGCCATTGGCGCCACCACCCTGGACGAGTACCAGAAGTACATCGAAAAGGACAAGGCTCTGGAACGCCGTTTTCAATCCGTTCTGGTGGGCGAACCCAGTCTGGAGGACGCAGTTTCCATCATGCGCGGATTGAAAGAGCGCTACGAAATTCACCACGGGGTGCGCATCACGGATGCGGCCCTGATCTCAGCGGTAGAGCTTTCCAACCGCTACATTGCGGACCGTTTCCTGCCCGACAAGGCCATTGACCTGATCGATGAGGCTGCCGCCAAACTCCGCCTGGAGATGGATTCCATGCCCGAGGAACTCGACGAAATCGAGCGCAAGCTCAAAAGCCTGGAAATCGAGCGCGAAGTGCTCAAGCGGGAGCACGACGACAAAAAGCAGCTCGAAATCGAGGAGCAGATCGCCAATATTTCCGACGAACGCAACCGTCTGCGGGCCCACTGGGAGAATGAAAAGGAAATCATCACCGGGATTCGCGAGGCCAAGGAAAAAATCGATAACCTCAAAGTCCTGGCCGAGCAGGCAGAGCGCGACGCCAACTTTGGGTTGGTGGCCGAAATCCGCTACGGCAAGATCGCGGAGCAGGAAAAAATCGTGGAAGAGGGAAAAATGAAGCTGCGTGAGTTCCAGTCAGAATTGCGCATGCTGAAGGAGGAAGTGGAGGCTGAAGACATCGCCGACATCGTTTCCCGCTGGACGGGCATACCTGTGAGCAGGATGATGGAAAGCGAGCGCCAGAAACTTCTGCGTCTGGAAGACGAACTGCACCACCGCGTGGTGGGGCAGGAAGAGGCCATTTCAGCTGTCTCTGACGCCATTCGCCGCAGCCGTGCTGGACTTCAGGACAGCAACCGTCCCATCGGGTCGTTTATCTTCCTCGGCTCGACCGGGGTGGGTAAAACCGAGCTGGCCAAGGCCCTGGCCGAATTCCTCTTCGACGACGAAAATGCAATGATCCGCATCGACATGTCGGAATACCAGGAAAAGCACAGCGTGAGCCGCCTGATTGGAGCGCCTCCCGGCTACGTGGGCTACGACGAGGGCGGACAACTGACCGAAGCCGTACGCAGACGTCCCTACTCCGTGGTGTTGCTCGACGAGATCGAAAAGGCCCACCCCGACACCTTCAACATCCTGCTGCAGGTGCTCGACGACGGTCGCCTCACGGATAATAAAGGCCGGGTGGTGAATTTCAAAAATACGATCATCATCATGACCTCCAACATGGGCTCACACCTGATCATGGAGCGCATGAAGGACCTCAGCGAGAACAACCGCGAACGGGTCATGATCGACCTGCAGGCCGAAGTGTTTGAGATGCTCAAGCGTACCATTCGCCCCGAATTCCTCAACCGAATCGACGAAATGATCGTGTTCACCCCGCTGAACCGCAAGGAGATCGCGCAAATCGTTGGGTTGCAGGCCGAATTCCTCAAGCAAAAGCTTGCCGAAGTGGGGGTGGAACTGGAATTCTCAGAAGCCGCCATCAACCTGATCGCAGATCTGGGCTACGACCCGCAGTTTGGGGCCCGTCCCCTGAAAAGGGTGCTGCAAAAAATGGTGGTCAACGAGCTCTCCCGCCAGATTCTGGCCGGCACCATCGACAAAGATCAGGTGATCGAGATCAAAGTGGACGACGACGGCACGCTCTTTTTCGCGAACCACGCGAAAGTGGAAGTGTAGGGAAGGCAGAATCCCTGATTGAAAATCCCTCCCGGGTGCGACCGGGAGGGATTTTTTAGGGAGCAAAAGATAATTGAGAAATATTCCCCTAAAAAGTCACCGCCCCGAATTGATTCTTGCGCTTTCTTATTCCGAAAAGGAGCAATTCCCGTGGGGATATTTGTTCGCTTAATTTGGGGCGGATGATGGTGGCAATCTCGTCATTGCCACTCATGGGCCTACGGCTCAGATTGCCCTCGGCATCAATTTTCATGATGGTGGTCATGCCCTTCTTTTCTGAAACCCGGTAATTGGCCAGCTTTTTGGGATATTTTCCCGTATAATTCTTTTTAGAATCGTTATAAACAAAATAAATGTCGCTGTCCACGGCGGCGTGGGCAAAGGAGGAATAAAAGCCACCATCATTTACCGAGACCTGAAGCTTGGGAATCTGGCGGGCCCAATTGATCTTGCCAGTTTTGTCAATGTCCACTACGATGATATTATTATAATAGTAGTAATAGGTAGTGCGGGTAAACCCCGTTTTGGGATCCGTATAAGTAATCACCACCACATAATATTGCTCTGCGATCAGGCTGGCAGAACCGTCTTCCCGAATCAGCAGGTCACGCATATCAAATTCATACATTTCGGGTTCTTTTCCCTTTGCCTCCTTCCTTCGAACGCGTTTTTCCTGGCCCCGACGCATGAATTGGGTCAGAAAATCCACATCAAAATCCATAAAGCTTTGACTGCGCACTCCTTTCGTTTGGGCATCCACGGTCAGATAATAGGTTCCCCGAATGCTGTAAGTGCCTTTATTGGAAAAAAAACCTGCACAAATGATGTCTCCTTCCCGCGTAATCTCAATGTTCATATCGGTCAGGAATTTGTCCTCCAGCATCACGGGATATTCCAGCACGGGCGTTTCTTCGTCGTGGTAGGCCAAAACGGTGTAATGAAAATTCACATTGCCCTTCCTCTTTTCTTTGGGCTTTTCCTTAAACTCTTTGGCCATCAGATACACCTTTCCGTCATTGCCCACTTCAATGTCTTTTACCACAAAAAGCCGATCCTCCGTGTCATTCAAAACAACTTTACGGTTCCAAACCTCCTGCATATCCCGGTTAAAAACGTGGAAATGATACATTTCCGGGTCCTTTTTGCGGGCTTCCGTTTTGGCGAAGATCAAAATGTGTGATTTATCCCGCGCGATTTCGTAATCGTAATATCCGTCCAGGGATTTTTTCTCAAACCCAATCATGGAGACGATGCGTTTATCCCCTTTGGAAGTCAGGGATTCCTTGTCGATTTCCTCCACGTAAAGGGTATTTTGGTGGGATTCCGTATCCGTGAAGGAAGTAAACAGATACAAACGGTGATTGATGTGCACAATGAATTCGACCCTGCGTCTGCGATTTACCTCCATGGGATATTCCACGGATTTGACAATGTTGTAGTTCTTGTCGAGCTTTTCCAACACCACTTCTGAAGAAGTAAAACCACCATAGGTGTATTTCAGGATATAAATTGCATCCTGATCGTACCCCGCGATTTTGAGTTCCACGCCACGTTTCTGGCGAATCTCCTCCCCGAATTTTACCTGAAAGTCAACCTCAGTGCCAATGGTTGGGGCATTTTGGGCGGAAAGGCTAATTTTTCCAACCAACAGGCAGAAAAAGCCAATCAGAAAAAAGGTTTTTGGTGAACTCATAATTCGGCTAAAAAGGAAAACAATTGAAAGGGAACCTCTAAAAATAAAGAAGACCAAGGCGGACGCAGGTGAAAAAAGCGCAGATTACTACCGTAAATGAGCATTTCTGAACCAAGTCCCAGGCAGTGACCCGAAGTTTTTAGAGGTTCCCGAAAGTAAAGTGATCCAAAGTGCGAAAAATCCTGCAAAATCAAAATGAGTTTGTGGATCAATCCTTCCTTTAATCTGCATTCTCAAAATTATCTTTGTAGGCTGGACTTATCCACTTCTGTGGGTAAGGAGGGCGTTTGTCGTCCGCAAAACAAGGCGGACCTTTGCCGTTTGGAATGAGTTTGAAACGCACCATAGCTGAAATTTGGGCCCGCCTGCGGGCCAGGCAGATCGCCCGCACGGCGCGGGAAGGAGCCTTGGTGCAAGCAGAGGTGCTGAAAGAATTGCTGCACCGCGCCCGCAATACGGCCTTTGGCCGTGAACATGGCTTTGCGAAAATTCGCACTGTGCAGGAGTTTCAGCAGGCCGTGCCTGTGACCGATTACGAAACCAGCAAAAGCTGGTTTGACCGCATTTACAAAGGCGAAGCCGACGTCACCTGGCCGGGGAAACCCCTTTACCTGGCCAAAACTTCGGGCACTACCTCAGGTGCCAAGTACATTCCCATCACCCGCGATTCCATCAAATATCAGGTTGAATCTGCCCGCGATGCCCTGCTCCTTTATATCGCAGAAACGGGGAAATCCCGCTTTCTGGATGGGAAAATGATGTTTTTGTCGGGTAGCCCCGTGGTGGACACCAATGATTATGGCATCAAAGTCGGGCGCCTTTCGGGGATTGTCAATCATTTTGTGCCTGCTTATCTGCTGAAAAATCGCATTCCCACCTTTGCCACCAATTCCATTGAGGATTGGGAAACCAAGGTGGATGCCATTCTGGACGAGGCAACCCGCGAAGACTTGCGGGTGATTTCGGGCATTCCGCCCTGGGTGCAGATGTTTTTTGATCGTCTGAAGGTGCGTTTTGGCAAAGAACCCCTCGAGCAATGGCCCAATTTGCAGTTATTTGTGCAGGGTGGGGTCGATTTTAGTCCTTATAAGCCCATTTTTGATTATTTCTGGGGTGATAAAGTGGATATTGTGGAGGTTTTTCCTGCCTCAGAAGGATTTTTTGCCTATCAGGATACCCAAAAGGAGGGAAGCCTGCTTTTGAATACGGATTCGGGCATCTTTTATGAGTTTATTCCTCTGAATGAATACGGATCTGCAAATCCAACCCGCCTGACCCTGTCTGAAGTGGAGCTGGAGACGCAATATGCCCTGATTTTGAGCACCAATGCAGGGCTTTGGGCCTATGACATTGGAGATACGGTGAAATTTGTCTCAAAAAATCCCTTCAAACTCAAAGTGACTGGTCGGGTGAAGCATTTTATCAGTGCATTTGGGGAGCACGTTATCTCTGAAGAGGTGAACCGCGCCATGATTGCGGCATGTGGAAGCCAGGGTGGAAAGGTGCGTGAATTCACGGTTGCCCCCTGGGTAAGTGAGCAGCAGGGGGAATCTTTTCATGAGTGGTTGGTCGAATTTGACCAGGAACCTTTGGATCTGACTGCTTTTGTGCAAACCCTTGACACGGAAATCCGTAAGCAGAATGCCTATTACGATGATCTGCGCGAAGGAAATATGCTCAAACCACTTCAATTGAGAGTTTTGCAGGAAAATGCCTGCGCAGATTACATGCGCGCGGCAGGCAAATTAGGCGGACAAAATAAATTTCCCAGGCTGAGTAATAACCGTATTCTTGCAAATGAGTTAATCAAGCGGATCAAAGCCTGATTTCATGGAAGAAAAAAAGAGAAATATAGCCCTGCTTGGCTCGACCGGCTCCATTGGAGTGCAGGCCCTGGATGTCATTCGCAGGCAAAAAGACTTCCTTGAAGTCTCCGTGCTGACGGCCCGCAACAGCGCGGACCAATTGATCGCCCAGGCCCGTGAATTTGTACCCAACGCAGTCGTAATTACGGAAGAAAAGCATTACCAGCAGGTACGGGATGCGCTCGAGGATCTGCCCATCAAGGTCTATGCAGGCGACAAATCGCTGGAACAGATCGTGGCCATGGAGGAAATCGACATGGTTTTGACGGGTTTGGTGGGATTTTCAGGTCTCAGACCTACCATCAATGCCATTCGTCACGGCAAGCACATTGCCCTGGCCAATAAAGAAACTCTGGTGGTGGCAGGTGAAATCGTGACCCGCGAGGCCCGCGAGCAGGGCGTGGGCATTTTGCCTGTGGACAGTGAACACAGCGCTCTTTTTCAGTGTATTGTGGGGGAGGAAATCAATCCCATTGAAAAAATATACCTTACTGCTTCAGGAGGCCCCTTTCGCGGTTGGTCTTACGAGCAATTGCGGCACGTGAGCAAGGCCCAGGCCCTGAAACATCCCAATTGGGAAATGGGAGCCAAAATCACCATTGATTCGGCTTCTATGATGAATAAAGGCCTGGAAGTGATTGAAGCCAAGTGGCTTTTTGGCCTGCGCAACGAGCAGATCGACATCGTGGTGCATCCCCAATCCATCATTCACTCCCTGGTGCAGTTTGAAGATGGCAGCATGAAGGCCCAGATGGGTCTGCCCGACATGAAACTTCCCATTCAGTATGCCCTGGGCTTTCCCAAACGCCTCAAAAATGAGTTTCCCCGCTTCAATTTCATGGATTATCCCCAACTGACCTTTGAAACGGTGGATCGCAAGGTATTTCAGAATGTGGAACATGCCTACCAGGCCATGGAAAAGGGAGGAAACCTGCCCTGCATTTTAAATGCGGCAAATGAAATATCTGTGGCAATGTTTTTGGAGGATAAGATCAGGTTTACCGATATTGCGGACCTGAATGGCGATGCCATGGCGAATCTGCCGTTTATTGCCCAACCCAATCTGGATGATCTGTACCAAACGGATGCAGAAACCCGGGTTTGGGTGCGGGAAAGGGCAGAAAAATTAAAAAAAACAGTTTGACAACAGCAAGAATAGCAAGATGAATCTTCTCATTACAATTGGACTCCTGATCCTGGCCCTGAGTATCCTGGTCACCATTCACGAATTGGGACATTTCTGGGCAGCCAAATGGTTCGGGATGCGGGTGGAAACCTTCTCGCTGTTCTTCCCTCCCAAAATCTGGGGCATCAAACGGGGTGACACTACCTATCAGATTGGTTGCATTCCCCTGGGAGGCTATGTCAAAATTGCAGGCATGATCGACGAATCCATGGACAAGGAACACCTTAATAAGGCTCCTGAGCCCTGGGAATTTCGTTCCAAACCTGCCTGGCAGCGCCTGATTGTGATGTTGGGGGGGATAATCATGAACCTGATCCTGGGCTGCCTGATCTTCATTGTGCTTAAGTTCATGTTTGGGGATACCGTGATTCCCATGGAAAAGCTGGAAGACGGGGTTTGGGTATTGCCTGGTACTGCGGGAGATTCGCTGGGCTTCAAAAACGGTGACATGATCACTTCCTTTAAGGGGGAACCAGTTAAATACTTCAATGACATCAATAACCCGGCTATCCTGCTGGAAGACGATGCCTGGTTTGGCATCAACCGTGGTGGGGAGGAAGTTCGTCTGGATGTGCCTTTCGCTTTTCTGAACCGTTTTCAGGATATGCCCGCTGAGAAGCAAATTCTGTTTACCATCAACGGGATCAATGAACTGAAACTGGATTCCGCCGATTGTGACCGTAGCGTGGCCTGCAAGGCCGGGCTGAAAGATGGTGACATTATCACCATGGTGGATTCTGTGCCCGTGAATACCCGGGCTGACCTGCGCAGTTACATGGACACCCGGGAGCCTCTGACTGAGGCACTTGTGACTTTTGAGCGGGATGGAATTCCGCAAAACCTGGCTGTTGTGACGGACAGCATGGGTTTCTTAGGTTTGTCTTTTAATAATGAAAAATACTTCGACAAGATTGAGTACAGCTTTGTACAATCCATTGGTGTGGGAACGGTGTATGCCTTCAAGTTCCTCCTGACCAACATCAAGGGTTTCAAAGCACTCTTCACCGGCAAGGCCAATCTCGGCAAAAGCGTATCCGGGCCCATTAAGATTGGGGCTCAGCTGGGTGCGGCCTTCAGAAGCGGTGGATGGGTCAATTTCTGGTCCATGGTCGGGCTCCTCAGCATGGTGCTCGCCTTCATGAACCTGTTGCCCATTCCTGCCCTCGATGGGGGCCACGTGATGTTTCTCCTTTATGAGATCATCACGGGGCGCGAACCCAACGACAAGGTGAAGATCATTTCTCAGCAGGTGGGCATGGTATTGTTGCTCCTGCTGATCGGGTTCATTCTGCTGAATGATATCCTGAATTTATGATTGTACCATCTAACATATCGAAGTATGAAAAATTTACTGTTCCTGCTTGCAGGAATGGCCTTCCCATTCCTGCTCTTTGCCCAGTCTAATGTACTGACTGAAGATGCCCCGGCTGAAGAGAAAAACTCTGCGGTCAAGGTAATGGTGATTCCCTTTCACCCCACCAAAATGTACTTTTCAGATTGCGACCGCGATCTGGCCAAAAACTCCAGCCTCAGGAGGGAGGATGTGCGCATGCATTTCCAGGCGGGCATGGATTACGCGGCCGAAAACTGGATTGAAAAGCGCTACGAGTCCATGAATCTGTTCCAGATGAAGGACTCTCTATCCAAAGAATTGCTGGATTCCTTTTACACCCAGGTGAGTTATGCCTACGACATTCCCACCCGAAAAATCCTGAAAAAGAAGAAAAACATCTTCAAAGAGATGAAAGAGAAGATCTCAGAGGCTACTGGAAAAGCAGAGGATGATCCTGAGGTGGACAGCTATACCACGGTGGAAGCAGAGGACGAGCAGTACATGCGTGGCACGATCCGCAATCCTGAGTTTCTCAAACGCATGAATGAGATTTACCAGCCCGATTTTTATGTATTTGTGAATCAGTTTGAAATCAAGACGGATTACGAGAAGTGTATTGACCGTGAACTGAATACCTTTCGACGCAGGATAAAAGTCCATTTCAATATCTATAATCCCGAAGGTCAGATGGTTTACGGGGATGTAATCACGGCTAAATACGATTCCAATACCAATAAGGTGAATAAAATCATCCAGGATAATTTTGGTTTTCTTGCCGAATACATCAAGGAAGCCTTACCTTAAAATCAATTAATTGCGAATCAAAAGCCTCTCACAAACCTGAGAGGCTTTTTTTTGCTGGGTTTTTGATTGTTTCAAACCTGGAAAATATCTATTTTACCTCACCAACAATCGCAACTGGCTTACAAAATTTTATACCAACTAAATACTGAACTAAGCCATTCGCATTTTAGACCATAGGAATTGTTCCAGATTTGCTGGTGGCATCTTTGTCATTGGCCTGATTTTGGTTGCACAGTTATTTTCGGGAAAAGTGAGTGCACAGACCCGAAAAGATACCCTGTTGGCCAATCTGAAGGTTCAACCCCCTGATACCAACCGTGTTTTATTGCTGAATAAACTCTTCATCGAGGAGTACGGAAACAACCTTCCCCTGGCTATCAAGTACGAGCAGGAAGCCCTTGACCTGGCCCGGGAACTCAATTTCAAAAAGGGCATTTCCTGGGCCACCAACAACATTGGCGCAGGCTATCTACAACTTGGGAATTTCAAAAAGGCCTTTGAATACCATACCCGTTTGTACGACATGGTGGTGGCCGACAAGGACAGCACAGGAATCAATGCGGCCCTCAATAACCTGGGTGCAGAGCACTTCAACATGGGCAATTTTACCCGCGCGGTCAGCTATTATGAGGAATCTCTCAAGCTGAATATTGCGCGGAAGGATCGTTTGGCCATCCAAAATGCCCTCAACAACATAGGCAGCTGCCTTCAGGAGCAAGGGAAGTATCCTGAATCTTTGCAATACTATTTCCTCGCCCTGGAAATGGCCGATGAAAGTGAGGAAAATGCCACTGCCATGACCCTGGGCAATATCGGCAACGTATTTCTCTACCAGAATCGGGATTCAATTGCCATGGCTTACTTCACGCGTGCCCTGGCTTTGTATCACAAAAACGGGGATAAAATGGGCATGATTACCATTTTGGGGAATTTCGGGGAAGCGTACAGCTGGAAAAAGGATTATGCCCAAGCAGAAATGTATTTCAACCAGGGGCGGGTCCTGTGTGACAGCATAGGCTATCTGAGCAAGAGCGTGGATTTCCTCTGGAAAGAGGCCGAAGCCCGTCTTATGCAGGGAAATTATGATGGGGTGCTGGATGATTACCTGACTGCGGAAAAAATCTACGAGGAGGGATCCAGCCTGAGCCGTCTTGCCTACATCAAGGAGCGAATCGGGCGCTATTACATTTTGAGGAAAGATTATCGCACCGCGCTGAAATACCTGAATGAGGGAAACAAACTGGCCAAGTCGCTCCAGGCCTCAGATATGGAATTGATCAACCTCAAGGGAATGTCAGTTTGCTATGAGGAAATTCAGGATTATGCAAATGCATTCAAAGCCCAGAAGCGTTATTATTCGTTGAATGACAGTCTTTATTCCGAGCAAAAAAGCCTGGTGATTGCAGAACTTCAGCACAAATACGAGACCCAAAAAGGAGAGAAGGAAATCTCCAAATTGAAATTGCGCTACGCGCAGACGGAGCTTTCGCTGGCCCGCAGCGAGCAAAATTCCTACATACTTTGGGGCGGGATCACTATTCTGGTGCTTTTGGCCCTTTTTCTGGGCTCTATGGTGCGCCAAAAAAGTAAATCTAACCGGGTAATGGCCCTGCTCAACCGTGAAATCGAAGCGCAAAAGGATTTGGTGGAAAAGCAAAACGCCCAGATCAGGGAAATAAACCACCAACTGGAAGTAAAAGTAGAGGAGAGGACCCAGGATCTGCGCCTGGCCAACCAGGAGTTGGATGTGTTTCTCTACGAATCTGCCCACGCCTTGCGGCGTCCGTTGACCACGACACGGGGCCTGATTGGCTTGTTGGAAAACGAGAATAATCCCGACAACAGGATTTCTTTGAGCGAAAAGGTGGAATTTACCCTGGAGCGCATGGACCGCATGTTGCATAAACTCATCATGGTCAATGAGAATAACCGCAAGGTGCTGGACGTTCACCCCCTTAATTTCAAAAATGTGATTGAGGCAGAAGTCCGCGCTTTTGCTGATTTCCCGGACATCAATTGGCAAATTACCATTGATCCTGAAGCCAGCCTGCAAACAGATTTCTTCCGTTTTTCGGGTATGCTGCAAAATGTGCTGGAAAATTCCGTGGCTTTCCGCAAACCTGGAGGCAAAACCCTGATTTCCATCGAGGTGAAGGCCCGCAAAGAAGGGGCGGACCTTATTATCCGCGATAACGGGATCGGCATCAATGCTAAAGTGCTGGATAAGATGATGGAAATGTTTCAGCGGGGTACTGAACTTTCTCAGGGAAATGGACTGGGACTGTTTGTGGCGCGCAAATTTGTGCTGAAACTGCAGGGAGAAATGAAGATTCTTTCAGAGGAAAATCAGTTTACCCAGGTGGAAGTAAGTCTCCCCAACCTTTCCTGAAGCTCATCATTACTCCAGGGGATCTCCAAAACATAGCAGATCAGGGATGCACACAGGCGAAGAAAGCGCAAACTGCCACCGTGAATGAGTCTTTCTGAACCAGGTCCAAAACGCAATCATTTGAAGTTAAGGAGGTGCGCCCAATAAAAGAGGCCGCCCCCTGTTCAGGAAAGCGGCCACTATCAGCTTGATCAATAAAGAGGTAGATACAGGTTATTTTCCTCCCAGAATGACTACAGAAACCTGGCCCATTCCGCCGCCTCCGCCACCTCCGGGAGGAACCGTAATTTTGATGGTAACCGTGTCGCCCACGACAACCTGTCCGGATTGTAATTTTCCCTGCAGGTTATTCGGCATGTAGAAATCCCCGGCTGCTGAACATACACATACGCCGCCGTTATGTTGTACAACAATGGCAGTAGTGGTGGTGCAGGTTGGCGGTGGGGGAGGAGGGGTGAGTAAGTCGTTGTCGTTGATGACCGTTTGAGAAAACAGGTCAGTGGTTACAATTTCCACGTTTCGGGAAAAGGAGGTTTGGGCAATTGTTAAAATGGTAAGAAAGGCAAGAGTGAATTTTAAGATCGTTTTCATAGCGCAGTATTAATTTGTATTCGAAAAAAGTGGCTAAATAAATCCCAAGACCACTTTTTACAGTGGCGGTTGAGGGCTTTTGAAAATAAAATTAATCTGTGGTTGTTGTTTCAATTTACGAAATACTTTTCGGAAAGGTTGCCTGAAGTAAGATTTTGGATGTTAAAATAAGTTAACTGAGTGAAACCTTTTTTCAGGGATATTGGGAGGGGATTCAGGGCAACTATTTTCCGAAAAGCGGTCAAAAAATCACCCCACTTCCATGTTGGAAATGGGGTGAAAATTGACATTCCTGATCAACGGGTTGAATTTCAGTGGATTAGATCAGGATTCCATGGCGGGCTCAGCCTCGGTTTGGCCCTGAAGGACGCCTTTGGCGGCCAAAACCTTGTCTTCGATCTCTTCCATGAGCTCAGGATTGTCCTTGATCAGTTTCACCACTGCATCACGACCCTGTCCCAGTTTGTCGCCGTTATAGCTGTACCAGGAACCTGATTTCTGCACAATATTCAATTCAGTAGCCATATCCACAACCTCGCCGGCTTTGGAGATTCCTTCGCCATACATGATGTCGAATTCCGTTTCACGGAAGGGGGGAGCCACTTTATTTTTCACCACTTTGACCTTGACCCGGTTTCCGATGGAATCCGTGCCTTCCTTGATTTGAGCTTTACGACGGATGTCGAGGCGCACTGAGGCATAAAACTTCAGGGCATTACCACCTGTGGTGGTTTCTGGGTTACCAAACATGACCCCGATTTTCTCCCGCAGCTGGTTGATAAAGATGCACACACAGCTGGTTTTTGAGATGGTTCCCGTCAGTTTTCTCAGGGCCTGGGACATCAATCGGGCCTGAAGACCCATTTTGCTGTCGCCCATTTCTCCTTCAATTTCTGCTTTGGGGGTCAGGGCGGCCACGGAGTCGATCACGATGATGTCAATCGCACCTGAACGAATCAGGTTTTCTGTGATTTCGAGGGCTTGCTCCCCGTTGTCGGGCTGGGAGATCAGCAGGTTGTCTGTATCAATGCCGAGTTTCTCGGCATAGGTACGGTCGAATGCGTGCTCTGCATCAATAAATGCGGCCAAACCTCCGGTTTTTTGAGCCTCGGCAATGGCGTGCATGGCGAGGGTGGTTTTACCAGATGATTCTGGTCCGTAGATTTCAATGATCCTTCCCCGGGGAAATCCGCCAATGCCAAGGGCAATGTCGAGGCCCAAAGAGCCTGTGGGGATAACAGGGACATCAATTTTTGAGCTTTCGCTCATTTTCATGATCACGCCTTTGCCATAGGTTTTTTCCAGGCGATCCATGGTAAGCTGTAACGCTTTCAGTTTTTCGGCTTTTAAATCTTTCGCTGCCATTTCTGCTTCACTTAATTAGTTATTCAATTACAGTGTCAAAAATACGCGGCCCACCCCGTAGTAAAATGGAAAGTTTTTCACAAAAGTAACAGGTATAAGCCCCGTTTTACTCCATTTTACCCTGCGATTTCCCGCTGAAACAAACCTAACAGGGCGATTTGACATCCCGTGTCAGTAACATAGTTGAGGGGTAATTATTTTTAAATTTTTTTAATTATTTTTCTTTTTACCCTTAAAAACGCCTTTTGGGCCAGTCTGTATTTTAATTCGAAATTCGAATAAAGTTTATTAAATTTGAAATTATCCTACAACAACATCCTATGAAACAAATCATTACCTTCTTTTTTGCCTTTTCCCTCCTTTTTTCCTCTCAGGTTTTCTCCCAGGGAGAAGATGCCGTGGTCAAAAAATATCTGGCCATTCAAGGCTTGGGTTACCTCCATACCCAGGTGGCTTTGCTGATCAAAAACTGGGAAATTCATCCCCTCAATCACGCTGCCCTGGACGAGCATGAGCACGAATTTCAAAAACACCTCCTTGAAGAACTGGAGCACGACGAAGAATGGGCTGAATACATGATGGTGGAAGAAAACCTCGTTTTCTCAGAGGAAGGACTCATTCTGGATGTGGACGTTCAGGACGCGCTGGACGATAATCTGGAATTTTACCATCGCGTGATCAAATCCCTGCGCACGCCAGACACCTTTAATATTGAGCAATTTGAGGGTGAACTTGAGCTGGCCAGTGAGCGCCTTTATAATGTTGTGTTCCCGGCCATTATCAGGTAGGGCTGCCGCCAGTTAACTTCTTGTGATTCTTTTTATAATAATTGCAGAGTTCTGTAAGCGGACATTCTGTGCATTTGGGTGAACGGGCCAGGCACACATATCGTCCATGTAGGATGAAATAGTGGTGAGCCTTGGGGATCATGGCATCTGGAATGAGAGCTACCAGCTGATTTTCAATCTGTAATGGAGTGGTGCCTTTGGCAATGCCGAGTCGCTGGGTCACGCGAAAAACGTGGGTATCCACGGGCATGCGCGGTTCGTTATACAAAACAGAAGTCACTACATTGGCCGTTTTGCGGCCCACGCCAGGTAATTCCACCAGATCAGAATAGGAGGGAGGAACCTTGCCTTCATGCTTTTCCATCAATAATCTGGCCATACCCATGAGGTGTCTGGCTTTGTTGTTGGGATAGGAAATGCTGCGAATCAGGGGAAAAATATCATCAAATTCGGCCTCAGAGAGAGATTTTGCGTCAGGAAAATGTTTGAAAAGTTCAGGAGTCACCAGATTGACCCGCTTGTCTGTGCATTGTGCGGATAAAATCACGGCGATCAGCAATTGAAAAGGGTTTTTGTAATCAAGTTCCGTGACGGGTTCGGGAATTTCATTCCCCAGAATCTCCAGAATTTTTAGGGTCTTTTCCTTTTTTCGCATTACTTCAATTCCTTGATCAACTTGCGTACGGTGGCCGCATCTGCACATCCGTCGAGTTTCTGGCTGACCTCTTCCAGAAAAATGAGTTCATTTTCATACCCTTCCTCCCCTTTCTTTTGCTTGAAAACAAAGGTCAGATAATCCTCGCCTGAGGCATATTGATCCAGTTCTTCCACCCACACCTTGGCATAACTTCCATGCAAAATCACCATTTCCTTGTCGCCATCCTTATCCACATCCTCAAAAAGCACGGCCATGGTCCATTCAGAATCATCCCAGGGATGCCCGTTGCCCACCATTCCAATGGGAAAATCCACTTTTTCATATTCGCCTCCACCCAGATGAAACAGTACAATCCCATTTACCTGGGTCAAACCATTTTCCATGATTGCCCGATCCTGGTACAAGGCGACGATTTTTTTGTCCTGAGAGGGATTTCCCCAGGCATATTCAATCACTGCATGTTCAAGCCATTTGGTGGGTTCGTCGGGTGATTCGGGATCAATTCCAAGAGCTAATTGGGCAAAATCCTCCTTCTCAAGTCCATACCTGATCAGATTTTGAGTAAAAATCCATCCAGGAAACAGGCTGCCAAGCATTGCAATCAATATCAGTTTTCGCATGGGCAAAGATGTCAATTTTGAAAATGATCCCCAAAAGGGAATCCCTAAAAACTTCGAATCTCTGCGTTGGAATGGGTTCAGAAATGCTCATTTACCTCAGTAAACTGCGCTTTCTTCAACTGCGTCCGCCTTGACCTTCATTGTTTTTAGAGGTTCCCAATAGTTATTTGAGGATAATTAAGGAAGCCATTTCGGGTGATTTGAGGGGAATTTTTGTAGTTTTAAGCATTAAAGAAATCCTCATGAAGCAGTTTTTTTTTCTGATTCTGATCCTCTTTTGCGGATCTTTTCTGGTTGCCCAAACAGGCGTCTGGAACCCGGCCAATGCCGATCTCAGCCGGCCCCGCACCCTGATGAAAGCTGCTGAAATCGCCGCCGTGATCAGCTACATTACTTCTGATTCCATTTACCACGACCTTTATAAACGCATGTATAATGAAGTGCTGGGTTTTAATATTGGTCCCACCACTGGCAACGACGGAAAACGCAGGATACAGGCTTGCAAGGCCAAAAATTGTGCTTTTATTCTCCTGCTCAATCGCAAACCCCTCTCAAATGGCACCCTCGACACGCTGACCACCTCAGAGCGCAATAACCTGATCTCAAGGGGATTGCAGATGATGAATTATATGGACAACACGGTGGAGGCCTATCCCAACTGGGACCCTTATCTTTGGCGCTCCAATGAACTGGTCAATCAGCTGATTGCCTACGACCTGATGCTGGGTGCGGGCATTCCTGATACCACCCTGGCGCCTGTACGGGCCAAACTGGTGGACTATGCCGCTGATTTGTACCACGAAACCAACGTCAACTTTTTTGGAGCGGGATTTTGGCCCCTGAAGGTCAATAACCATGGCCTGCGTACCGCAGGCGCTTTGGCTCTGGCTGCCGTGGTGCTCAACGACCAGGGCGACAACAGCAATGCCGACCGCAGGGCTTCCAGTTGGGGCAATGCGGGCATGTATAATATAGAGGAGATCATGTGGAAGGGGAGCGAGCACATGGCCGAGGAGGGATCTGTGACCAATTATTGCGAGGGAAGTCACTACCTGGATTTTGGATTCAAGCATCTGCTGCCGCTTTTTCAGGCCTTGAGCAATTTTATTCCCAACGGCACCCTACAGTTTACCTACGACGGCAACAGCCATTCCATGCCCCATCCCTTTTACGACAGCCGCTACGACAGCCTGTACCAATGGGCCCAGTTTTGCCGCATGCCCGACGGGCGCATGCCTCCTTTGGAGGATGCTTTTGTGGATCAGGGCTTTCCCATGGTAGCCCTGACAGAAAAGTCCCAATATCTTTGGGAAATGGATTATTCCACTTTGAATTCCGTTTCCAACCGCAATCTGAATGAGCAACTGGATTACAGTTCTGACGATGTGCGGGCCGATTTTTTGGCCGCCCACACCATGCCTGGAGCATCTGGAGGAGGACTTTTTCAGGTTCTTCCTGAAGCTGGGAGTGCCGTTTTTCGTTCAGACTGGGGCCCGCAGGCCGTGTATCTTCACCTCTATGCCCAGCATGGGCAGCAGCGGGAAAGCGCCAAGGGGCATAATCAAGCCGATGAAACGAGCATCATGCTGCATGCCTTTGGCCAGGAACTGGCCATGGACCCGGGCTACCTGAAGTGGGATCGCAGGGGTGAAGTTTCAGAAGCAAAAAATCACAGTATGGTGCTGGTGGATGGGGGAGGCCCCCTCAACAGTTCGACCCTGGCGGGTAATGGCGCTGATGCCTGGCTGGAAAATCCGCAGGATTTTCAGCATTTTGACTATTGCGAAGCAAGGACCCAGTATCAGTCCACCAATGTGGTGCGCAAGGTCCTTTCCGTGCGGGGCAGGTATTTTTTTATGGCTGACGACCTGAATACAGGTTCAGGAAGCCATAGGTATGACTGGCGCCTGCATGCCCATGGCTGGCAGGGAAATGATTCCACTTTGGGGATATTCAATCTGGATCAGGCCGGACAGGCCGGCTGGTGGTGGAAAAAAGGGGTGAACCTTCTGGCCGTGGCAGACGGCCTGCAAGGCAGTATTTCTGTTGCTGCCCAGGACAATAAGCATGAGTATAATTATGATTCTGCCAAAGTTCACACCACCCTGCAGGTGACTTCTCAGGGACAAAGTGCAGAGAAATTTCTTTCCATTCTGATGCCTTTTGTCAATGATACGCCTTTGGTGAAACGGGTGATCAACGGGAATGCAATTGGTATGAGTGCAGAAATGAACGGCTACCACGATTTGTGGGTGGCGTCTCAATCGCAGGGTGCAACCCTGCCGTCCAGCGCGGGCTATCTGCCTTCAGACCTGACCACCAATGCAGAACTGGCCTTTTTTTCCGTGGATTCCCTGAATGCATTTGCGGCCATGTACCTTCAGGAGGCTACCTCTTTGACTTATCATGCGAATTCCACTTTCTCTTCCACCCAGTCCGTTGATTTCATTCTGGAAAAACGGGATGCCAAAACCTACGCAGGCTACATCAACGGGCCTGCAACCGTGACCCTGTATTTTCCTTATTTTTCGCCCGGCAGCGTCAATGGGTGGGGCATCAGCAGTTGGAATTATTCTGGGAATACCCTTACCATTGTCTTCAACCAGGCTGTTTATTTCTACATTAACCAGGATTTCATCACGACTTCAGAGGAGGCAGCACCTTCCAGAGAAGAGGTTTTGATTTATCCCAATCCCGCCCAAAACACCTTCCAATTGCAATTACCTCCAGCATTTCATAAAGGCCAACTCGTGGTACGTGACCTGCAGGGAAAAACCGTACGGGTTCAACTTTTGTCTCAAAATCAAAGTGAAATTCAACTGAATGGAATTCCCGCAGGGACCTATCTGGCCAGTGTGAGCGCGGGAGGAAGAACCTGGGTGCAAAAGTTGGTGGTTTTGGAGTAGTTTTTGGATGTTCCCTTGAATAAAAGGGGATTTCAGTCTAATTTAAGGCCCCGTAAACCAATAAGTATAATGGCAGAAGCCCCATACACCAAAGTTTTTGAGGATACAGACCTCAATTTCAATAAAAACGATGACCACAACCGCCTCCTGCTGAGCGACCTGCGCCGTAAACTTGAGCAGGTGAAAAAGGGTGGGGGAGAAAAAAGCATTGCCAAACAGCATGACCAGGGAAAAATGACCGCCCGCGAGCGGGTGGAGTATCTGGTCGATGACATGGAGCAATTCATTGAGGTGGGAGCACTGGCCGCAGACGGCATGTATAAGGAGGTGGGGGGATGTCCTTCTGCAGGGGTGATTACGGGAATTGGCCGGGTTTCGGGCCGCCTGTGTATGGTGGTGGCCAATGACGCGACCGTGAAAGCGGGTGCCTGGTTTCCCATGACGGGCAAGAAGAATTTGCGGGCCCAGGAAATCGCGATGGAGAATCATCTGCCCATCATTTACCTGGTGGACAGTGCAGGCGTTTTTCTGCCCATGCAAAACGATATTTTCCCCGATAAAGAGCATTTTGGAAGAATTTTTCGCAATAATGCAGTCATGTCCAGCAAGGGAATCCTGCAAATTGCGGCCATCATGGGCAGTTGTGTGGCTGGCGGGGCCTACCTCCCCATCATGTCAGACGAGGCGCTGATCGTGGAAGGCACGGGGTCTGTATTTCTGGCGGGGAGCTTTTTGGTAAAATCTGCCATTGGCGAATCCATTGACAATGAGACGCTTGGCGGTGCCACCACCCACAGTCAAATCTCAGGGGTAACTGATTACCAGATGCCCGACGACAAAACCTGCCTGGACAAAATCAAGTCCATTGTGGCCAAGGTGGGGGAGAAGCCCAAAGCAGGATTTTTCCGGGCTGAACCCAAATTGCCCAAATATGATCCCGCTGAAATGCTGGGCATTCTGCCCTCAGACCGGGCCAAGCCTTATAATATGCTCGATCTCATCGAGCGCATTGTGGACGCTGGCTCATTTGACGAGTACAAGGAAGGTTACGGAAAAACCATCAAATGCGGCTATGCAAGTGTGGATGGCTGGTCTGTGGGGATTGTAGCCAATCACCGCGAAGTGACCAAGAGCGCCAAAGGTGAAATGCAGTTTGGCGGGGTAATTTATTCAGATTCAGCAGATAAAGCGGCCCGCTTTATCATGAATTGCAACCAGAAACGCATTCCTTTGGTGTTTTTGCAGGATGTGACGGGCTTCATGGTGGGCAGCCGTTCAGAACACGGTGGCATCATCAAGGATGGAGCCAAAATGGTAAGCGCCATGAGCAACAGTGTGGTACCCAAATTCACCTTTATTGTGGGCAATAGCTATGGAGCGGGCAATTATGCCATGTGTGGCAAAGCCTACGATCCGCGGCTGATCTTCGCCTGGCCGTCGGCCAGGATCGGTGTCATGGGCGGTGCAACCGCTGCGAATACCCTCCTTCAGATTGAAGTGAGTTCCCTCAAAAAACAAGGCGAAGTCATTGATCCAGAAAAGGAAAAAGCTCTTCTGGAACGCATTACCGCCAAATACGAGGAGGAATTATCTCCTTACTACTCAGCCGCCCGCCTGGTGGTCGATGGCATCATTGATCCCCGCGAGACGCGCCACATTATTTCCACAGGCATTGAAATGGCTAACCTCAATCCCCATGTGCCTCCTTATAATGTGGGTGTGATTCAGACCTGAACAAAATCCCTTTTTCTGAGTTTTCAGAGGTGCCCCTTATTGACTATTCCAAAGCACGGAAGAGACGTTCCTGTGTGTAAAACTCAATTTACACCCGACTAATTTTACCTTAACTTAACATCCATGAAACAGAATGCCTTCTGTCCGCGTTCTCACTCAAAATGCATGGCGCCATGAAAGAAGCCGAATTAAATGCTCTGATCAGCTTGCTCGACGATTCAGATCCCGAGGTTTCAGACCACGTCTGGGAAAAATTGTCTTCCATGGGTTCCCAGGGAATTGACCGCCTGGAGGCCGCCTGGGAAATGCAGGGTGATCCTGTGATTCAGAAAAAAATCGAAGACCTGATTTACCGCATCAATCTGGATGGGGTGGCCCGTGATTTGCTGAATTGGCGCAAGGAAGGGGGAAAAGACCTCATGGAAGGCTGGATGCTGGTGACCCGCACCCAGTTTCAGGACCTCAATGAAAAGCATTACTCCGAACTGGTCAACCGCCTGGGGCATAAAGTCTGGCTTGAATTGCAGCAACAGATGGATCCTGTGCACATGTTTCGCATCATCAATCTGGTGTTTTTCAAATCAGAAGGCTTCAAACCCAATCGCAAAGAGGTCAAATTGCCCGAAAACTCTCTTCTGAACATGGTCATGGACCACCACACGGGCAATGCAATTGGCCTGAGCGTACTTTATCTGCTGATTTGCCGCAAACTGGATTTGCCCGTTTCGGGCATCATTTTGCCTGGCTATTTTGTGTTGCACTACATCGACCACAAATCAGAATACTTCATAGATGTATTCAACGGGGGCGTTTTGCTGACCCGTGACCAATGGACTGCCATTCTCAAAAAGTACAAAATCGAGGAAAAACCATCTTATTTTAAACCCACTTCGAATATCTACATCATTCTGGAGCTGATTTCCACCCTGGCCAACGACCTCCGCGGCATGGGTAAGGACCACAAAGCCGACGAGCTCGATCAGTTGCTCAAAGACATTGAAATCAAATTCGAACCCTAATCAGTAATCAGTTTTCAATCCACTTCAAATGGCAAACCGTAAACTGTAATCCCGATAGCTATCGGGAGTAAACTGTATTAATATTTCATCTGGGTGCTGAAACGCTGCATGAAAGCCTTCAGTTTGGGATTTTTCTCCTCCATGATTTTCAGGCGTTCCTCGTTGGTATAGGGCAATTTATCCAAAGCATTCGCCTCAATCTCGCGAATCTCGATCTCCATGATCAGGTTGGGTACGCCCGTTTTCTGACGCAGAAAAAGGATCATATCACGCTCGCGTTCCAATTGTTTTTTGGAAACCTCATTATGCACGATTACCACAAAACGGTTGTGATCAAGGGAGAATTTGTTTTTACCCAGAATTGAAACCAGGCTGGTCCTTTGTTCATCCCGAAACTGGGCCACCAATTCGTCATAAGCCTGGGCAAATAAAGCAGGGTCAATGTTAACGGACTCGTCATAGGCGGGAATTCCTTCTTCAACCTCCTCCTCGTGCTGGCTTTTTTCTTCCTGCTGAAAAATTACAGAGTCAAGGGATTTGGGAATAGCAAAACGGCTTTTTGCTTTGTTTTGGGGTGGATTTGGATTTGTCTGAGCCTGATTTTCAGTCTTCATTTCAGGAGATTTCTTCTCCTCAGCCGGGATTTTTTCGACAGGAGCTTCAGTCTTAACCTGATTTTCCGGATTGGATGGGGGAGTGGACGCCGTCTGTTCAGGCGACGGCTTCAGGACTTTTTTTTTTCGGGGGATTCCTCCGCCCCCAACTGGATTGCAGATTGCAAATATGCCAGTTTCAACAGGCCCAATTCAATGATCAGGCGATCATTATTGCCCCTTTTCAGGTTCATTTCCGTTTCTGAGCAGAGATTAAAGGCATTGATCAGAAGCCCGGGAGAAATGGCCTGGGATTGTTGAAGATATTTCTTGCGGATATTATCTGAAATCTCCAACAAACCCAACGTTTTAGGCGTCTGAGCCACCAAAAGGTTGCGGAAATGCTCATTCAGACCCGTGATAAAGTCTTTGGGTTCAAAACCCTTTTCAATGATTTCGTGCAAAAGCAGCAGTAATCCCTGATGATCCTGGGCCTGAATCATGTCGGCTGAACGGAAAAAATAATCGTAATCCAGCACATTCAGGTTTTCCAGCACGATCTGGTAGGTCACATTCTTGCCGCTGTAGCTCACCAGTTGATCAAAAATGGACAGACCGTCGCGCAGGGCGCCATCTGCTTTGAGGGCAATCAATTGCAGGGCATCGTACTCAAACTGAATGCCTTCCTTATCGCAGATGGTTTGCAGGTGGTCAGCAATGTCATTGACCTTGATGCGTCGAAAATCGAATTTCTGTACCCGGCTGAGAATGGTGGGCAGAATTTTGTGCTTTTCCGTGGTAGCCAGGATAAAAACTGCATGCGGCGGGGGTTCTTCCAAAGTCTTCAGAAAGGCATTGAAGGCTGAAGTGGAAAGCATGTGCACCTCATCTATAATGAATACACTTTTTTTCCCGTAAGCTGGCACGTACCTGACCTGCTCAATAATGGCGCGGATATCCTCCACACTGTTATTGGAAGCAGCGTCCAGTTCGTGGATGTTGAGGCTTTTGTTTTCTGAAAAAGAAACACAGGAAGCGCAAATCTCGCAGGCTTCGCCTTCAGGGGAAAGATTTTCGCAGTTGATGGATTTGGCCAGAATACGGGCACAGGTGGTTTTCCCCACTCCCCGCGGCCCCGAAAACAGAAACGCATGCGCCAGTTCCCCCTGCTTCAAAGCATTTTTCAGGGTATTGGTCACGTGCTGCTGTCCGACAACGGTTTCAAACTTGTCGGGGCGATATTTTCGGGCTGATACTACAAATCCTTCCACAGCACAAAGCTAATAATTATGTGAATATTGTAAACCTGAATTTTGAATTCGACCAAAATCATTCCCTGAAAAGAGAGTTTGCACTATTATAATAAAGGACTATCTTTGTTCCCCGCAAAACAGAGAGTTGAAGCGGAAATAAGGCAATAAAAAATTCAATCTGTTGATTGACATTCTAAAATATTTGCCTATTTTTGTGGCTCTTTTGGAAAAACTGAGGAAAAACATAGAATGAATATCCAATTAGATCATAAGCCGGAAACGCGGAAAATGTACGAAACCACCTTCATTGTGGTTCCCGAACTGAGCGAAATGGACTACAAGAAAGTAGCCGGCAAATTTGAGAAGCTGATCAAAGACAGTGGTTGCGAAATCATCAACGTTGAGCACTGGGGACAGCAAAAACTGGCTTATCCCGTTAAAAGACGGACCAGCGGCTTTTACTGCTACATCGAATTCATTGGCGAAGGCGACGTCATTGCCAAACTTGAGCAGGAATTTATCTACGACGTACAGGTAATCCGTTACCTGACTGTGCGTCTGGACAAATACGCTCAGGAATACAATACGAAGCGCCGCGCAGGTAGCTTTAATACGGACAAAAAAGTAGAAGAAAATAAATAATTGCTGATATGGCATTTCGCAAAGATAAAGGAATAGGACCCACCGCGATCAATAAAATCAAATCGGGCCAAAACCAGAAAAAATATTGCCGTTTCAAGCGGTCCGGAATTAAATACATCGACTACAAAGACCCCAACTTCCTGTTGAAATTTGTAAACGAGCAAGGTAAAATCCTGCCCCGTCGTCTTACCGGAACCAGCCTGAAATACCAGCGCAGACTCGCCGTTGCGATCAAACGCGCCCGTCATCTGGCTCTTCTGCCTTTCGTAACCGACTCACTGAAGTAATTATGGAAATCATTCTGAAAGAATACGTAAAAGGTTTGGGTGAAAAAGGCGATCTCGTCTCTGTAAAACCCGGATTCGCACGCAATTACCTCATTCCCCAGGGTATTGCCATGATGGCAACCAAATCTGCCCGCAAAATGGTGGAAGAAAATATGCGTCAGGCTGCCCACCGCAAGCAGCACCTTCACGATGAAGCGGTGAAGCAGGCTGAAAAACTTGCTGAACTTACCCTGGTAATTGAAACCCTGGCTGGTGCCGATGGCAAGCTGTTTGGTTCTGTTACCCCCTTGATGGTGGCCAATGCACTTGCTGAAAAAGGCTTTGAAGTTGATCGCAAAAGGATTTCACTTCCCGCTGAGATCAAAGAAATTGGTTCATATACCTTCGAGGTTGACGTGCTGAAAGACGTTAAAGCTACGGTTAAAATGGAAGTTGTGGCTCACGAAAAGTGATCCAATCCTTCCTTCAACATACATAAGCCCTCCCCGTGAGGGCTTTTTTGTGCCATGAAAAATCGAATTATTTCCCTCTTGCTAATGGTCCTGCCTGTATTAGGCATTGGTCAGAATGTGTTGCTCAAGACCAAGGGAAGCTTTGGCTCCGCCCTTTCTGAGGTTTCAGGGCTGGAATATTCCAGTCCAAATCACCTTTGGGCCCATGCAGATGGGGGCAATCCTGCCAAATTATACCAGATCGACACCACCGCGTCCATTACCCGCACCATCACCTTGCTGGGAGCCACCAATGTGGATTGGGAAGATATTACCCGGGATGCTCAGGGAAATATTTACCTGGGAGATTTTGGCAATAACAGCAATAATAGACAGGACCTGAAAATCTATAAAATTCCAGATCCTGAGGCTCTTTCTGCAGACTCTGTGGTGCCAGAAGTTATTCATTTTCAATATGATAACCAGTTTGCTTTCCCGCCGCCTGCGGCTGAGCAAAATTTCGACATGGAGGCCATGGTGGCTGCGGGAGATTCTCTCTATTTATTTTCCAAAAACCGCACCAGCCCCTGGAATGGCTGGACCCGTATGTATCGCCTGCCTCAGGATTCAGGTACCTATGTGGCCGAACTGCTGGACAGCTTTTACACGGGGCCGGGTCCTCAGGTAAGTGACTGGGTTACAGGCGCTGACCTCAGCCCGGATGGTCAGCATCTGGTTTTGCTCAGTCACGGGAAAATCTGGTTATTTTCCTGTTTTACAGGGCATAATTTCTTTAAAGGGAAGTCCCAAACCCTTAATCTGAGCTCCTATTCCCAAAAGGAATCCATTGTTCTTGCGGACAATTCTACCCTGTACCTTGCTGATGAATCATTTCCGCCCTTTCCAGGCCCCAATTTGTACCAGGCAAGCCTGACAAACTGGGTGGCTCCCGCCTGGTCGGGCCTGGGGCCCGACACTTCCACTACAGCAGATTCTGTTTACCTCACTGCGGGAAATAATTTCCAAAGCTACCTTTGGAATACAGGAGCAACCACGCCCTCCATCTGGGTGGATTCTACGGACTGGTATTCCGTCCTGATTACCTCGGCCGACAGTTGCAGCCAGCTGCTGGACAGTATTTTTGTAGAAGTGAGCGTTCTGGGGCGGGATGAATTGGATTTGGCAGGATTGAAAATTTATCCCAATCCTGTTAGAGCAGGAGACGATTTTGTGGTTGAGGGATTGGAAGAGGAGATTTTGCAGGTGAAATTCACGGATCTGGCCGGCAGGGAATGGAAATTGGTTCAGGAGAATTCAATAGCCGGCCGAACTGCCTTTGGCAGATTTTCCCTGGACCATAATATAGCCCCAGGTCATTATTTTTTGAACATTTTGCTGAAATCCGGGGCAGAAATCACCCTGAGAATGCTGGTAGAGAAGCCTTGATTATTCGTATCTGAGAGCATCAATGGGGTCGAGGCGGGAAGCCTTCCAGGCCGGGTAGCTGCCTGCTCCAAGTCCCACCAGGGTGCATACCACGATGCCAAAAATCACCCAGTTCCAGGGCACCAGAAAATCAGTGCCGATCATCATCCCAATCACATTCCCGGCCAAAATCCCCAGAATGATGCCAATCACGGCCCCAAACTGGCAGATTACCACGGCTTCTGTAAGGAATTGCAGCATGATATTATAGTTGCGGGCTCCCAACGCCTTGCGAACCCCAATTTCACGGGTTCGTTCGGTCACAGAAACCAGCATGATATTGAGCAGCCCTATGGCCGCACTCACCAGGGTAATGATGGCAATGACGGTGGCAGAGAGGGTCAATACCTGAAGATTGTCCATCAGGCTGTTGACAAACTGGTCGCTTTTGGAAATGCCGAAATTGTCCCTGTCTTTGGGTCGCAGGCCCCTTACCCGACGAAAGAGGCCGGTGGCCTCTTCGATTTTTTCCACCATCATTTCAGGATCAGGCAGAAAAACTGCAATGGAATAGGAAAGCTGGTAAGGCGTTTCCTTGCGCAGGGTGGAAATGGGAATAATGCAGATTTTGTCTCCTCCCATCATGCCAGCTGTCCCCACTGAACCAAAAACCCCAACTACGGAGTAGGTTTGCTTATTGATCTGGATATCAGTGCCTACAGCACCTCCGTTGGGGTAAAGTTTATTATAAATTTCGCTGCCAATCACCACCACATTTTTTCGCATCTCGATGTCGCTGCGGCTGAGATTTCGACCTTCAGCAATCTTGTAATTGGAAGTTGGAACGTAATTTTCGTCCGTGCCCATCAACTGAATATTGGGGTTGGAAGTGCGGTTTCCACTTTTGGCGCTGGCGTTGAAGCTGCCCATGGCTGAAATTGAAACCAGGGCTTCTGGGGTGGAGAAGCCTTCCTGAAACTCCAGGGCCTCTTTGTAGGTAATGACCGGGTTGATGGTGGATCGGTCGCGATTGCCCCCGCGTTGTATGGCGGAAATGTTTTTACTGATGCGAAAAGAATTCGATCCAAGGGAAGACAAATTATAGGTGAGCCACCATTTTATCCCCTCAATCGAGGTGTTGACCCCGATAATGGCCATGATTCCAAATCCGATGATAAACACGGTCAGAATGGACCGCACCAGGTTAGATCTGACTGCCCGGGTGGCCTCTCTGATATTTTCAATAATGTTCATGCAATCGGCAGAATAAACCCTGGACCTGAGTACGGATAAACCAGCTTAATGTTAGGCAAAAAAACATAAAAAACCGGGAAAATAAGCTCGTTTTCCACAAAACTTTGTTGAAACCAATCTTTCAGGCAGGGTGGTATTTCCTTAACTTGCCGTGTTTTTTTAGTGTATGAATTTAAAAAACTGATTTCCAGTAAACTATGTCTTCAGATGATAGAATTGTAAGCCGGGGCATTGAAGAGGAAATGCGGACAGCCTACATCGACTACTCGATGTCCGTAATTGTTTCCCGTGCCCTTCCGGACGTGCGGGATGGATTGAAGCCAGTACACCGTCGTGTTTTGTACGGAATGACCGAACTCGGTTTGGGAGCAAGCCGTCCTTATAAAAAATCAGCCAGGATTGTGGGTGAAGTTTTGGGTAAATATCACCCTCACGGCGACACCGCGGTTTATGACACCATGGTGCGTATGGCTCAATGGTGGTCCCTGCGTTACCCCCTCGTGGATGGCCAGGGCAACTTTGGCTCACTCGACGGCGACAGCCCTGCGGCCATGCGTTACACCGAGGCCCGCCTGCGCAGAATTTCCGAGGAATTGCTGGCCGACATCGACAAAAATACGGTTGATTTTCGCCCCAACTTTGACGACTCGCTGACCGAACCTTCGGTTTTGCCAGCCAAAGTTCCCAACTTGTTGCTCAACGGCGCTTCAGGGATTGCAGTAGGGATGGCAACCAACATGCCTCCTCACAACCTTGCTGAATGTGTGGACGGGATTGTAGCCTACATTGACAACCGCGAGATTACCATTGAGGAATTGATGGTATTCATCAAAGCACCAGATTTCCCAACGGGTGGTATCATTTATGGTTATGACGGGGTAAAAAATGCCTTTGAAACCGGCCGGGGACGCGTGGTGATCCGGGCTAAAACCTTTTTTGAAACCACTTCGACTGGAAGGGAGCAGATCATTATCAGTGAAATCCCATTCCAGGTAAATAAAGCTTCCCTCCACCAGAAAATCGCTGACCTCGTCAACGAGAAGAAAATTGAAGGCATCGCCGATGCACGTGACGAATCTGACCGCGAAGGCGTGCGCCTCGTGATTGACCTGAAGCGTGACGCTGTGCCCGATATCGTGCGCAACAACCTCTTCAGGCTCACTCCCATGCAGACCTCCTTTGGGGTCAATAATGTGTGCCTGGTCAAAGGTCGTCCCATGACCCTGAACCTCAAGGACATGATCCGTTACTATGTGGATCACCGTCACGAGGTAGTCATTCGCCGCACCCAGTTCGAACTGGAAGAAGCTGAAAAAAGGGCCCATATTCTGGAAGGATTGCTGATTGCCCTCGATCACCTCGACGAGGTGATTGCCCTGATTCGCAACTCCAAATCGCCCGACGATGCCCGCGATGGCCTCATGAGCGAATTCAACCTGACTGAAATTCAGGCCAAAGCCATTCTGGACATGCGTCTGCAGAGGCTGACTGGTCTGGAAAGGGATAAAATCCGGGAAGAATACGATCAGATCATGGCCAAGATCCTGGACATGAAGGACATTCTGGCCCGCGAGGAGCGAAGGATGGATATCATCAAAACGGAGCTCCAGGAGATGAAGGCCAAGTATGGCGACGAGCGCAGATCTGAGATCGTTTATGGAGTGGCAGGTGACCGCATGGAGGATTATATCCCCAATGAGGAAGTGATCATTACCATTTCTCACACGGGTTACATCAAACGTACCAAACTCTCTGAATATAAGCGTCAGAACCGCGGTGGAAAAGGCATGAAGGGCGCTGGCACCAAGGATGAGGATTTCGTGGAACACCTCTTCTCGGCCACTACCCACAATTACATGCTCTTTTTCACGGAAAAAGGCCTCTGTTACTGGATGAAGGTGTATGCCATTCCAGAAGGAACCCGTGCCTCCAAAGGCCGGGCCATTCAAAACCTGATCCAGATTGACAAAGACGACAAGGTAAAAGCCTTCATCAACGTTGAAAATCTGGAGGACGATCAGTTGCTCGACAATACCTCCATCATCATGTGTACGCGCAAAGGTGTGGTCAAAAAGACCTCTCTGCGTGCCTACAGCCGTCCACGATCCAATGGTATCATTGCCATCAACATCAACGAAGGCGACGATCTGATCGAAGCCAAACTGGTGACGCCCACGGATCACGTGGTTATTGCCATCCGTTCAGGACGGGCCATTCGTTTCCAGGAGGATCAGGTTCGTTCCATGGGCCGCAATTCGACCGGCGTGCGCGGGGTGCGCCTCCGCGATGAAAACGACGAAGTGGTTGGCATGGTTGTTGTACCAGATGAGGAAGCAACCCTGCTTGTCGTTTCAGAAAAAGGCTACGGAAAGCGCAGCGGAATTGCAGATTACCGTACCACCAGCCGGGGCGGAAAAGGTGTTAAAACCATCAATATTTCTGATAAAACAGGAGCATTGATCGCCATCAAACACGTGCTGGATACAGACGATCTGATGATCATCACCAAGCGTGGAATCATGATCAGAATGAGCGTCGGGGACGTTCGGGAAGCCGGTCGTGCCACCATGGGGGTAAGGTTGATTCGCCTCAGTGAAGGGGATGAAATCGCTTCTGTAGCTAAGGTTGGTGAAACCGACGATGAAGATGAAATGGGCGAAGACGGTGAAATGGACGGTGCAGAAAATACTGCATCCGGCTCAGGAAACGTTGAGGAAGCAGGGAATTCTGAGGAAGATTGATTAATTTTATCGCCGATTGTATAGTATTATGAGAATTACCATGAAAAACATCTATGCACTGATCCTGTTGGTGCTCACAACTGCAACGGTTGCCTTTGGCCAATCCACCAAGGTGACCACGGGCGTGATCAACGTACAGCAGGGAGATTATGAAGAAGGAGTCAAAAACCTGAAAATCGGGATGAGCGACCTCTCGCAACTGAATGCCAAGCTCATTCCCAAAGGGTTTTATTACCTTGGAAAAGGGTATATGGGCATCCTGATGACTGCTCAACGGGATAAAAACGCTGAACTGATCGCCAAATATCCCAATGCCATGCTGGACGCTTATGAGGCTTATGCCAATGCCAAAAAGCATGACGACGGAAAGTGGGGAGACAAAGTAGATGCCGAGCTGATGCGCATGTATCCCATGTTCCTGGGCTCAGGCAACGAAATGGTTTCAATGGCCTACAAGCAAAAAGGCGACGCACAGAAAGAAGTTTTGGGTGAAGCCATGAAGTACCTGAATGCAGCTGCAGAAATGCGCCCTGAAAGCTATGTGGTGCAGGATTTGCTCGGCCAGTCTATGGTGATGAAGGGAGATACTGCCGGCGCCATGACTGCTTTCGAGAAGTCCATCAAATTATTTGGAAGCAATCCTCCCGCCCAACCTGACCTTTTTATTGGCTACACCTTTTACAGGGTTTCTCTCCTGGCTCGTCAGAAAGACAAGGACCTCGACAAAGCGCTCAGTTTCCTTTCTCAGGGTCAGAAGGCCCTTGATGGTGAGTGGAAGAAAGTTAAGGAGAAAAAAGCTGATTACTCTGCCGAAGATTATGCAAAAGCCGAGGAACAGTATAATAATGGCTCCAAAGACATTCAGTCTTTCGAACTGGATATTTACCTGGTTTCTCCTGACAAACTTCAGGAAGCTTTGGCCAAATTTGAAAAAGCTGCCAAAGAGGAACCCGATAACTACGTTATTCACGTAGCTTATGCCTCTTTGCTGGAAAAAATTGATCCTGCCAAAGCGGTCGAATTTTACAAGAAAGCCATTGCCATTAAACCCGAGGAAGAACACGCTTATTTCAACCTGGGAGCCTTGTACAACAACATGGCCAAGGAGAAATTTGACCAGGCCAATGCCGAAAAGGATTATGAGAAAGCAGCAGTTTTCCAGAAGGAAGGAGACGAAGTTTTTAAACTTGCACTTCCGAATTTCGAAAAATGTTACCAACTTAATCCTAAAAACCTGACCGTGATTCGTGCTCTGAAGCAAATTACCATCCGTCTGGAAATGATGGACGACTATAACAAATACAAAGAAGCTGAAGCAAAACTGACTGGTGGGTGAGACCTTCGACAAAGTAATTTTAACCCAAACCAGATCTATTGAAATGATGAAAAAAATCCTAATTGCACTCTCCATTCTCCTGGTAATGGGAGGAGTTGTAAGTGCGCAACCAGCCGGAGGAACCATCGAACGTTCCGAAATTTTTACTGTGGGTGACCTGGATAAACTTGGCAAATTGCAATTGACCAAAATATACATTGATCAGGTGCAGAAGCTGAATTTGCTCATTCCCTACGTTCCTTTCAACCAGAAAGGGGAGGCCGTGGCCCTGACCAATATGGGTATTCCCAATACCAAGGACAATAACGCCTTCATCAAGAAACTGGATGTAAGCTGCAGTGATCACAACCAGGCCATTGATTCCACCATGGCCAATGTGGTTCCATATGCCGACAAGCCAGACATTATCAAAGCCATTCTTTTCATCCAGGATGTAATCCAGCGGATAGAACTGGGAATTTGATAATTCCAGCAAGATCATCGAAACCGGGCCCTGGCCCGGTTTTTTTTGTCCCTAAAATTTGATGGGATGATCCGGCAGGTTGAATCTCAAACTGCCCAGCACGGACATGGAACTGAACTCGTTTTCCCTGCGAAAACGGGCTTCCACCTCTGCATAGGCATTCAGTCTCAGAATCTGGTAGCCGATTTTTCCATACAGATTCAGTAGTTTCACCAATTCGCCCTGGGTGGTGAAATTATTGAAATCGCCTGGCCTTGAAATGTAGCTGAGGAAAATATTCCCCCCGTTATTCACACCGTTCAGATCTGCGCCCCTGCGGGCCACCGTTACAATAGCCTGCCCGTACCATTGCGGCCAGGGCTGATAGCGAACGATGAGATTGGCATCCCAAAGGTTGGCGCCCATAGAATGGGCCAGAGGCTGTCCATAGTGGGAATAATTGGCAGAGGGATTGAAATGCTGGTAAGTAAATGGCCGTACGCGGTTGTATTCTGCCTGTAGATCCAGGCCTGAAATTCCCGCCACATCAATGTATTTTCCCCCCAGTTGATAGCCGTACTTATTGCCAAAATAACCCTTGCCTTCATCCCGTTTACCCCAGTTGAAATCGTCGATCAGCAATTGACCATAAAACTGGAAATGGTGGGCAAAATTGGCCTTCCAGCTGCCTCCCAGCATTGAATTGTCAGGGCTGCCCAGCGATTGCTCCACACTGCGGTAAAAAATAATTGGGTTCAGATATTCCAGTTCAAAACCGCGAACTCCCCCGGGTAAAACGGGCGAATAAACCACAGATTCAAAAATGGAAAAGGATAACTTGTCACTGGGTTTATAGCTGATCTGGTGAAAAGCCGCGTACTTTTTGGGTTGGGTGCCAAAATCGTCTGGTTTGCCGCGGATAAAATCAATCATTTGGGCAAAATGATTGGTGTATTCAAGTTTCCAGATGCGGGTATTGATATTGAGCAAAAAGTGCTCAGTTGCGTAATCTGAGAGGAACAAACTCTGGTAGCCATTGCCCCAGAAAGCCTTGTCCTTCCCAAATTTGATGCGCATAAATTTGAAGGGAGAATACGTCAGATAGCCCCGGGCGTTGAAGTAATCGTAGCCATTTTCGCCCAGGGTTTTCATGAATCCCTCCCCAAACAACACCCCGTATTCGTCAAAGGATTTTTTTACAAAATAAGGATAGCGCACCTGATTGTCAGTGAGTTCGGTGAAAAATCCAATTTTTTTCAGCAGCGTACCCCGTACCTGGGCGCCCTTGGTATTGCGTGAATTGAATAAGAATTTGCGGGCTGAAGTATCGCTGGCCTGGCTCAGGTCGCCACCGGCCGAAAGTCCCACCACGGGGTTCACAAAAATGGAAAAATCTTTGGAGGCGAAATGATAAAGATCTCTCTCATTCGTGTAAAACCAGCCAAAGATTCCTTTTTTGCGGTTTTCAACCGCATATTGATCATCCCACAAAAACCGCTGGCGATCGGTCCATTGCTGCTCTTTGGCGGTCATGCGGCCGCTGTAGGCCTTGCCCAGGATTTTCCCCACATAGTCGATGGGGTAGGGCTTGATATCTGTATGAACAGTGGTATCAGCCAGACCGCGGATATCGACCCGATCGATCAGGTGGTAGGCCTGCGAATTGAAGGGCAGGTCCCCGTTTTGGGAAAATCCGGGATTGATCCGCAAAAAAATCAGCATCAGAACCGTCAGGATTCTGATTTTGTATGAAATGTTGGATAGTTGGGAAAATCCTCTCATAAATGGCTTTTGGAGCAGATTTGAACCAGCCCGGGTCGGCAATTCAGGAGTAAATTAGTCAAATTCCCCGGTGTGCCCTACTGGCAAATATAAATTTTGCCTCTTTTTGAGGTAATTTCCTGACAATATCTCAATACCTCTTGCGGGGATTATTAGCAATCAGGATAATTCCGTATATTTGAATAGGTTTTATGGTGAAAAATTACTTAATAAAATGATCATTTACGGGTTTTCCCTGTCCAACAGCCGCTTGCCCAGAATTTTTACAAAAAGCTGGATAGCAGCAGTTCTGCTTTTACTCTTGTCTCTGCCTGGTTTTGCTCAAACGTATTGTACTCCCCCTTACACTTCGCTTTGCTCATCGGCAGATTTTATCAACAATTTTACCTTCAATACCCTTTCCAACCTGAATTCAGGTTGTAATGGTAACCCCAACAACTACATCCTGTATCCCTCTCTGACTACTTCGGTTACCCCGGGTCAGACTTACAACATGACCATGCAGTCAGGATTATCCTGGTCCCAGGGTTTTGGGGTTTGGATGGATTTTAACCATGACGGGGATTTCAATGATCCCAATGAATTTATTTATGCAAGTCCGACCTCCAGTACGGGCCTGTATTCAACCACGGTAACCATTCCTGCTACGGCATTTCCAGGTCTTACCCGATTGCGGGTTCGCTGCAAATTTGCCTCAACCATTGGCTCCACCGAATCCTGCACCAGCTTCACCTTTGGTGAAACGGAAGATTATAACGTTACCGTTATTTCCCCCTCACCCAACGATGTGGGCATCACGGCTATCACCGCTCCTAACTCGGGTTGCGGCCTTACTTCTGCCGAAACGGTTTCGGTTACCATCACCAACTTTGGCACCAACGCCCAGACGGGCTTCAACGTAAATTACAGTGTGAACGGGGGCGCTCCTGTTACGCAAAGCATTGGCAGTCTGAACATTGCCCCTGCCTCCTCCGTCGCATTTTCCTTCACTGTTCCTGCCAACCTGGGCACCGCGGGTACCTACAACCTCAAAGCCTGGACCAGCCTTGGAACGGATAATACGCACTTCAATGATACCACCAATAAGCAGGTAATCGCCATTCCCGGGGTCAATACGTTTCCCTACGTGCAGGATTTTGAATCTGGACAGGGAGGTTGGATTTCAGGTGGAACGAATAACACCTGGGCTTACGGAACTCCCGCCAAAACCGTCATTCAGGGCGCTGCCTCAGGCTCCAAGGCCTGGGTCACAGGTGGCCTGGGTACCGGCCCGTATATGGCCAATGACAACTCATACGTGATTGGCCCCTGTTTCGACTTT
The DNA here is from genome assembly GCA_020635905.1 of Bacteroidia bacterium. Classification (GTDB taxonomy): domain Bacteria; phylum Bacteroidota; class Bacteroidia; order J057; family JADKCL01; genus JACJYV01. The sequence goes on along the minus strand of JACJYV010000001.1, from coordinate 307,829 downwards.
TCAAGCCTTTCCAACCCCTGGATCACCATGAATATCTGGTGGGCGTCTGAGTTCTCGTGGGACGGTGCTGTTTTGCAGTCCTCCACTGACTTTGGTTCCACCTGGCAGGTGGTTGGACATTACGGAGATCCTTATAACTGGTACACAGACAATAGCCTGAACGGAAACCCCGGCGGTCAGCAGGAAGGCTGGAGCGGAACGGGCACATCAGGTAGTGGTACCTGGGTGAAATGCCGTCACCGTCTCGATAACCTGGCCGGACAAAGCTCGGTCAGGCTCAGGATCGCGTTTGGTTCTGACGGATCAGTTCAGATGGACGGATTTGCTTTTGACGACGTTTTCATTGGCGATGGACCTGTGCCCAACCTGGGTGCAGATTCCGTGCAGATTTGTGGTGGCGACAGCCTTTTCCTCAATCCCGGCACCTTCTATCAGTATCTTTGGTCCACGGGTGACACCACCCAGGACGATACCATTTATGGTGGTGGAAACATTTCTGTACGGGTTATGGATACCCTCGGCTTTTTTGGTTTTGACACGGTTCACGTGTCAATTTCCATCCCCATTGCTGATTTGGGACCAGACATTTCCAAATGTCCCTGGGATACCCTCGTATTGCAGGGCGATCCTTATAATACCAGCCCGGGCGGCACCTTTGTCTGGCAGGATCTTTCCACTGACACCGTTTACTATGTGATCAATGGTGGTACATATTTCGTGGAATTGACCGATACAGTTGGCTGTAAATCAAGAGATACGGTCGAGGTGACTGTGGTCGCAACCGCGCCTGTAAATGCCGGGTCAGATACTACCATTTGCATTGGTCAGAGCCTGTTGCTGGATGCAGGAAATACAATTTCAGGATCCACCTACAACTGGAATACTGGCGCCACCACCCAGGTGGTGGTGGTCAGTTCGCCCGGCATGTACGTGGTGGAAGTGGGATTCCCGGGTTCCTGTTCGACCCGCGATACCGTCATGGTTAACGCCTTCCCCAGCCCCACCGTTTCACTCGGCCCGGATACCGTAATCTGTGGTAGCAAAACCCTGAATGCAGGCAATCCCGGCATGTCTTACGCCTGGAGCACTGGTTCCACCAACCAGTCCATCACCGTAACCAACCCTGGTACATATTCTGTAACCGTAACCAGTTCGAACGGCTGTACGGGTACTGACGACGTGGTGCTGAGTTTCTCCACCATTCCCACCGTAAACCTTGGTCCCAATCAGGTTTCCTGCAACAACCAGAGCATAACCCTGAACGCCGGCAACCCGGGCATGAGTTACTTCTGGTCAACAGGAGCCACCAGCCAGTCCATCACCGTAACCACTCCTGGCTTGTACATTGTGAATGTGACCAATGCCAACGGATGTACAGGCATTGACTCTGTGGTGATCAATAATTCAAATCTCACGGTGAATCTTGGCCCTGATTTCTCCTTGTGTGGCAATCAGTTTGCCTACCTCAATGCTGGTAACCCTGGAAATACCTTTTCCTGGTCCACAGGTGCTTCCACCCAAATAATCCAGATTTCACAGCCTGGCACTTATACTGTAACGGTCACGGATGGAATTGGATGTAATGCCACGGATGCAATTACGGTGAGCAGTTTGCCGGGCATCAATGCGGCAATCAGTGGTCCTTCCACGGGCGCACTGTATGTTCCCCAGCAATTCAACGACATTTCCACCCCCACGGCCATCTCGCGGGTATGGTATTTTGGAGACGGTAGTACCTCCACCCAACAAAATCCTGTGCACAGCTTCCAGGCTCTGACCCAGTACACGGTGACCCTGATTGTGTTTGACGGAAATTGCCGCGATACGACCACCCATACCATTGATATCAACAGTGTGATCGGGATTGATGGCCTTGAGGAACAATCGCTGGAAATCTTCCCCAACCCGAGCGACGCGAAATTTACCATCCGTGGCACTTACTCCGGGGTGGAAGCTTTGCAGGTTTCAGTCATTGACATGCAGGGCAGAGAATTGCGCCGCCAGACCATTGACGGTTTTGGAGCATTCTCCACCAGTATTGACCTGAGTGGTTACTCCAAGGGCTTGTATCTGCTTCGCCTGGAAGCAGGTGAAGGCGCCCTTTACCGCAAATTGATTTTGCGCTAAGAAATATTTCCCCTCTGAAAAATCTCATATCCAGAAAAGGGTATGAGATTTTTCATTTTTGGGGGAATGAAGCTTCCTTGGGCCATTATTTATTTTGTGGAAAAAGATGTTTAAACTGGAATTTTCCGGGTCGGCATAGCCATTCGAATACAAGTTGTTGTAAATCAGTATATTTAAGATTTTGAAAAACCCGAAAACGTCGGTCAACTAACACTCATGTGGATGAGGAATTTAGGAATATCATTTAAAAGGTTTATTTTTGTAGTATTGGAATATTACTTAGCCCCGGATAGATATGAGAAGAGTTTTAAATCGTGATTTTTTACTTGCTTTTTTACTCTCCTGCGCTCCTTTTTTCACATTTGCTGCCCTGAGTGGCAATTATACCATCAATTCTGGCGCAGCTGCCTCAGCCACCAACTATCAGAGTTTTACCGCAGCCATTTCCGATCTGAATTCTGGTACCCGCTCCGACGGCGGTCCGGTTCAGGGGCCAGGCATCAGTGCCTCGGTCATATTTACGGTTGCAGCCGGGACCTATAATGAAGCAGTAAGTCTGAACCCGGTTACAGGCGCCAATGCTTCCAAAACGATCACCTTTGATGGGGTTGATCCCAATACCAGAAAAATTACCACCGCAAGTAACGTAGCATATGCGTCAACTTTCCGTCTTAATGGAGCGGACTATATCCACATCAAAAATCTTGCGATTGAAAATACAGGAGTAACCTACGGTTATGGCCTGCAATTTGAAAATCAGTGCAACTTCTGCGAAGTGGACGGATGTAAAATCTCAGTTCAATCCTATGCTACTGGTTCTTACCGCATTCCTGTAATGACGGGGCAATATTACACCACTTATTCAGACGCGGTTAACTATCTGACTTTCAATAATAACGAGATCAAGGGCGGTTATTACGGGATGGTGCTTAACGGTCCTTCGGGATCCGGATCTCAGGTCAATACGGTTACGAATAACACCTTTTCAGAGGTTTATTACATTGGATTTTACTCTTACTACCAAACCCTGGGCACTTTTGACGGAAACTATATTGCCATGGGCTCCCAATCCACCACTTCAGCCTACGGAGCAACCATTCGTTACTGGAATGAGTTTTCATTTTCCAGAAACACCATTCATACCGTAGGGTCTTACGGGGCTTACATCTATTACTCAAATCAGAATACCTCCAACCGTTCCCGCATCGCCAATAACATGATTGGTGGAAATTACCTCTCCACCTCCAATGGCTACGGGTTGTACGTTTATACAGGAAATAACCTCGACATCTGGCACAACAGTGTGCTGGTTGACGTGCCTGGCACAGCTTACGTTTTCTATATGCTGGGCACCCACAGCGGGCACAACATTCAGAATAATACATTCTCCTATAATGGTACAGGATCTGGCTACGCCATTTACATGGGTAGTACAACCTATGCCACTACCATGGATTATAATAACTATTATTCCACAGGTGGACTTTATGCCTATTTTGGAGCTGCTTACGCCAACCTGACCGCTTTGCAGGCGGCCAATTCGTCCTTTCACCAGAACTGCCAGGCCGTGTGGCCCAACCACTTCAGTTCCACCAACCTGCACGTTTTTGGAGCTGCCATGGCCAACTGGGCCAATAATGGTACCACCACCACGGTGGATATTGACGGTGATCCCAGACCTTTCCCTCCAGACATTACCAAGGACGTAGGGGCGGATGAGTATGTGCTGGCACCTTTTGATGCTGACATTCTGGCTATTTCGGCCCCCGTTGTGCTGGCTTTGGGGAATAATACGGTGACGATTGACCTGATGAATAACGGGCAGAATTCCCTGAATTCCACCTCCATGACGGTCCAGTATTCATCCAATGGCGGTACCACCTGGGTTTCTGAGACCTTTACCCCCACAGGATTGGGCTCCACTGGGGCCACTCAGTCTTATTCTTTTACCACCCCGCTCAATATTATTACCCCCGGAACTTACACCATTTGTGCCCGCATCAATCCCCAGGTTTCCGGCGACCCCGATCCTTACGATTCGACCTGCGTGAGCATTTGTACGGGCATGTCGGGTACCTATACCATCGACAATGGTCTGCCCACCAGCGGCACCAACTATAACTCTTTTACGGATGCGGCCGCGGCCCTGAATTCCTGCGGGATCAACGGGCCCGTGCTTTTCAACGTCGCGCCTGGCACTTACACGGAAGCGTTTTCCATTTCCTCAATCCCTGGCTCATCGGCCACCAATACCGTGACCTTCGACGGTCTGGATGTGGACTCTGTGAGTGTGGAATATAATTACTCCACCACCAACTTTGCGATCATTGAACTGAATGGAGCAGATTACGTGACATTCAGAAATATTCAGGTGAAGGCGACCGGGAATTATGGTTACTGCTTCAAGCTTACCAACCAGGCCGACCACAACACCATTGAGGATTGCCGTATTCTGGCTTCTTCCCTGGTTCTTTCCGTTTATAACTCAGCCATTGTTTCCTGCGGACAATTTTACAGTACCAATGGAGACAACGCCAACTACCTGACCATTCGCAATAATGAAATCATGGGCGGATATTATACGATTTCCCTGAGGGGAATCAGTACCACCACCTTTAATGATAGCATTTTGGTGGAAGGGAATAATATTTCCATGGTGGGTTATGCCGGGATTTATGGTATAAATCTCAGCAATTTGGTGGTGCGAAATAACGAAATCACCGGGGATCCCAGTGGAAGCACTACTGGTTCGGCCATGTATTTCAATTATCTGGAGGAAAACTTCCTGATAGAGAATAACGTGGCGCATTCCACAGGAATGCGGGCGCTGTATTGCAGCTATTGCAACGAACAAAACCTTGGAACACAGAACATTATCCGCAATAATATGTTTGGCGGAGGATACATTTATACCAGTACCTGCTACTCGGTTTACATGTATAATGCAGCAAATGTGGATTTCTTCTACAACAGTGTAAACCTGGGAAACAGCAATGGCTATGGCCTCTACTGGGGCGGTTCCCTTTCCCTGGGTAATGAAATTAAAAACAATATTTTTAATTCTGAAGGGCCCTCAAGCTACGCCATGTACCTGGCTACCTGGAATACCGTTAGTTCCATCAATTACAACGTGTATAACAGTCTGGGCACGGCTTTGGTATATATCAGCACCACGCCTTACACCACCATTGGTGCATATCAGACTGCTTACCCCACCTTTGATCAGCAATCTGTACAGGCCAAGCCTGGCTTTGTGAGTGATATTGATCTGCACATTTTCTGCAGTACCATCGACAATCTGGGCAGCCCGATTGCGGGAATCACCCAGGATCTGGATGGAGATACCCGCAGCCTTACCACGCCCGATATTGGGGCTGATGAATTTACAGGGGTGATTGTTTCGGTCGATCTTGGACCTGATACTTCCGTTTGTGGGGATTACTACATGGAATTGGATACCCTGGTGTGGTCACTCTTCAAATGGAAGGGCAATTCCAATAAATACTGGTACACTGCCGACACCAGCGGTCAGTATTTTGTAACCGTTACAGACAGCAATAACTGTGAAGCCAAGGATACCATCAATGTGATCGTTTACGATCAGCCGGTCAAGCCTTTCCCCCAGGATTCCATCATTATTTGCCCTTCTGTGGTACCACTTGATGCCCAGAACCCGGGTGCGAATTTCCTCTGGAATACGGGGGCAACCAGTCAGGTGATCCAGCCTGTGAACTCAGGATTGTACTCGGTCACCATCACCAGCCAGGATGGCTGTGTGGAGACAGACCAGGTTCAGGTTGATTTCTTTGGTTCAATTGCCACAGGCCTTGGGCCTGACCAGACCTTCTGTCTGGGTGGCTCTGCCACCCTGAATGCAGGTCAGTCGCATCCGCTTCAGACTTATTCATGGAGCACGGGAGCTACCTCTCAGGTGCTGGTGGCGTCTGCCCCAGGCCAGTATTGGGTTACCGTGACCTCGCCCGACGGCTGTACTGCCTCTGATACCATGAATCTGAATGCCCTGTTGCCACCCGTGGTGAACCTTGGCCCAGACCGTTTCGCCTGTAACAGTTTCACCCTTTCAGCGGGAAATCCTGGAGCTACTTATTTGTGGCAAAATAACTCCACCGCGCAAAGCATTTCTGGCACCACCTCTGGAACTTACTACGTAACCGTTACCAATGCCGCTGGTTGTTCGGCCACAGACTCTGTGGTGATTACCGTAGCCAGCAAGCCCATTGTGAACCTCGGTCCCAATCAGGTGGTTTGTAACGGACAAAGCGTGACCATGAATGCCGGAAACCCCGGCCATACCTACCTTTGGTCCACGGGAGCGACCACTCAGAGCATTTCTGTAAACACCCCGGGAATTTACATTGTTGAAGTTACCAACCCGACCTCGGGTTGTAAAGGCTACGATACCCTGGTGGTAACTGGCTCCTCTCTGGTGGTGAATCTGGGTCCTGGTGGACAGATATGTGCCAACCAGCCCTACACCCTGGACGCAGGCAATCCTGGTAATTCTTACGCCTGGTCAACAGGGGCCACCACCCAGACGGTTGTGGTAACCCAGCCTGGTTCTTACTCAGTAACCGTGACGGATAATATTGGCTGTTCTGCCACTTCTTCCGTGACCCTGACCGCAGGTTCTGCGATCACATCAGACTGGAACGCGCCGGCCTCCAAGCCATTATTCCAGCCAGTGAGTTTTACAGACCAATCCACGGGCTCGCCAACCTCCTGGCTGTGGAATTTTGGTGACGGATCGACCTCCACCCAGCAGAATCCTTCTCATGTGTACGTGGCCATGGGCAGCTTCAACGTTTGCCTTACCGTAAGCAATGGAGCCTGCTCGGATACCTACTGCGATGATATTACCATTCTGGCGCCAGTAGGAATTGAAGACGAGGCCTTTGCCAATGGTATCACTGTTTATCCCAATCCTTCCACTGGTCGCTTCAATCTTGGCCTCGACTTTGCCCGGGCTTTCGACCTGAAAGTGGAAATTATCGACCTGACCGGCCGCGCCATTTTTGCGAAAGAGCTGGATGGGGTCACAAAGTGGACCGAAAGCATTGACATTTCCGAAAATGCCAGCGGCATTTACCTGATGAAAGTCAGTGAGAAGGAAGGCCGCCAACAAGTTTTGAAGATTATTCTCGAGTAGAGAAATCTTGCCCATACTCACTTCCCCCGGTTGGCTTGCCAGTCGGGGGATTTTTTTTTCAAGAAAAATCCCTTTCCATAAGGTATGAAAAGGGATCTTGTAAAGAGAATATTTGAAATTAGGGATTGTTCTTCCCCCCGTTTTCCTGCCAATTCACCTACAACGGCTTAAACTGCTCAAACGTCTCCTGACAATTCCTGCAATGGTGTACTGCCCGGCAGGCTGTGGGCCCAAAGGCATTCATCATCCAGGTATTATTGGAGCCGCATTTGGGACAAAGGGCATTTTGCAGAACTTCCAGGGTAAGCATGCCGTCAAAGGCCGGGGGAGGGGAGAGTCCAAAATCTTTCAGCAATTGTTTGCCGCGGGGGCTGACCATATTGCTCGACCAGGGAATTTTATAATCCACGGTCACAGTGGCAGGTGAAATGCCATGATTGGCCAGGGCCTGAATCACCCCTTTTTTCATCACATCAATGGCCGGACAGCCTGCAAAAGTAGGAGTCATCAAAACATCCACCCCTTCGGGGCGGATGCTGATTTCCCGCACAATGCCCAAATCCACCACTGAGATCACAGGAATCTCAGGGTCTTTGACCTCGTTGAGAATTTCGAGGATTTCGTCTTCCGTCCAGTCCGTGAGAGTGGTGCTCATGGCTTACCAGATGGCGGTCGGGTCAATGGAAAGCACCTCAGTCATTTCAGCCAGCAAAGGCTGCAAATGCTCTGAATGCTGGCCGGTACGGCCACCGTAACCCACTGTTTTGTCTTTCACTTCCGGGACTTGCAATCCCGAATCGTGGATCAGGCCCGTAATTTCGGTCAGCCAGTGGGCTTCCAGGTCTGCCTCGGCCGACATGATGCCGTCTTCAGCCAAAGCCGCACTGCCAGCAGTGGGCTCAAAAATGCCAAAGGCCAGGGGAAAGGCAAAATCCAGGGCTTGTTGCAATCTTTGCTTGGCTTCATCCGTGGAATTTCCCAACTGCTTTACCCAGGTCATGGCATGCAATAAGTGGTATTTTTCCTCTCTCAGCAACTTCTTGCACAATTCAGCCAGAGGTTTGAAATTGGAGCGGGTCAAATCCTGCAGACGAACGCTTTCAGCCACATCATACAGAAAGTGGCGGATCAGACTGAAGGCATAGTCGCCAATGGGATATTCGACCAGTTTGCACGAACGGAAATCTTCAGCCTTGCGGTGAAATCCAATGATATCGGGCGCGGGTTCGTCGAAAAGCTCGTTGAGGATCATATAATAGGCCTGGGCGTGGCCAATTTCATCCTGTGCCATGGAAGAAAAGGCAATGTCTTCTTCCAGAATCGGGCCCAAACCTGTCCATTCAGAATTGCGGTGACCCAGGATCAGGTCATCGTCGCCGAGACGGTAAAGCAGGTCTTTTATAGCTTCGAAATTCATTTTAGTTCAGTTTTGAAATTTTACTTGTGCTCCAGTTCGGCCTTGTACTTGCGGATAATTTCCTTGTTTTTGTAGCCAAAAGCTTCGCGGTAGCTCTTGTCCGTGGCAGGCTCAAACATATCTGCATCGTCATAGGAACTTGCAAATACATCCGTGGTGCGTACGACCCACAGGTTGACGCATTTCATGCGTCGTGCGTATTGCTCTTTGGCCAGAATCAGGGCCAGTTCGGGCGAGGGAGCGTGCAGGCTGCCCACATGGATGTGCTGGGTGCCGCGTGACTTCTGGTGAAACACCTCATAGGTTTGCCATTGGTTCAGGCCGTCCTGAGGCTGATATTGGTCTTCTGCGGGCAAATCAGCCCGTGAAACCCTTGGATCAAGTGAATTCAGTTTCATATCAATTTCAATTATCAGGCCAGCGGAGCCACATATTGTTCATTATTTTGACGAAGTGCTTCACGCACCCAGCGGCCATTTTCCTCGGCCAGTCTGCGCACTGCGAGGCGCTCTGCATTGCAGGGACCGTCTCCGTTGATCACCCGTTTGAATTCATCCCAGTCGGGATCAGTGAATTCCCATTGGCCCGTTTCAGGGTTTTTACGCAGGTTGGGATCGGGAAAGGTGAGGCCCAGTTCCCAGATTTTGGGCACATACATATCCAGAAATTGTTGACGCATTTCGTCGTTGGTAGCCATTTTGACCTTCCATTTCATCAGCTTTTCCGTGTGGGCAGATACTTTGTCCGGCGGACCGTGGAAGTGAAGGATGGGTTGGTACCAGCGGTTGAGGGCTTCCTGAACCATGGCGCGCTGTTCTTTGGTGCCAGTAGCGAGGTGGACCACGGAATCGTGGCCATATTTCAGGTGGAAGGATTCTTCATAGCAAATCCGTTCCAGGGCACGACAATAAGGTCCGTAGGAACCTTTGGAATTGAGGGTCTGGTTGACGATGGCCCCTGCATCAATCAGGAAGGCGATCACCGCAGTGTCGGCCCAGGTAACGGCCGGGTAGTTGAATACATTGGAATATTTGGACTTGCCGCTGATCAGGTCGTTGATCATGTCCTCCCGGGATTTTCCAAGGGTTTCAGCCGCGGCATAGAGCAACTGAGCGTGACCTGATTCATCCTGAACTTTGGCCATGAGGGCCAGTTTGCGGCGAAATCCCGGGGCCCGGGTGATCCAGGTTCCTTCGGGCAGCGCCCCGATAATCTCGGAATGCGCGTGTTGTTCGATCATGCGGATCAGCTGGCGGCGATACTCATAGGGCATCCAATCCTGGGGCTCAATTTTCTCGCCCCGTTCGATAATGGCCTCAAATTCGGCCAGTTTTTCGGGATCTTCATCCTGGATTTTGGCTCCCCAGTTGTCAACTTCGGGATTGCTAAGTTGTCCGTACATATAGAATCAGATTAATTGATGGTCAAATTGAATTACATATTGCGAATCAGGCCGGTCAGCAGGATTTTGGCCAGCCTTTCGCCAATTTCTTCGGGTTTTAGTTCTCCGTCGGGTTTGTACCAGGTGTGGGTCCAGTTAAGAGCAGCCAGGATGGTACGGGTGGAAAAACCTTCGTCGTAATTATAAAAGAGATTTTCCTCAAAACCCTTGCGCACCACGGAACGGAAAATGGCTTCATAGTCGTCGCGACGCTGGGCATATTCGCTTTTGCGGGGCTCGGCCAGGTGTTTCCATTCGTTGAAAAACACGGCCGAAGCGGGTAGATTGCGGGCAATCACTTCCATGTGGGCCACAATCATGGCGGTGAGCTTGGCCTCAGTATTCAGGTTGGACTTGTAAATGGGATTGATAGCCTCGAAAAATTCGTTGGCGCAACGGTCAGCGATCAGGAAAAGGAGTTCATCCTTGGAACTGATGTGGGTGTAAAGGCTGGCGGCCTCAAGTTCGAGGGCCTCAGCCAGGTCGCGCATGCTGGTGGCCAAAAATCCTTTGTCGCTGAAAAGCGCTTCAGCGGCTTCAATCACCTGGGTTTTGCGGTCGGTTTTTCCTTTCACTTCCATAACGTAACGAAATCTACCTAACGTTTGTTAGGGTAAAGGTAGCGGTATTTTTTGAATTTTTCAATGACCTGAGTCACTTTGATTTACCTTCGGAATTTATGAGGTGATCTGTTGAGTTTATTTGCAAAATTGAAAAAGAAATTCCCAACTTAACTTGTCGGGAATCACGATCTTTACACCAATTTGTGGGTAAATTGAACGAACATTTTCTGATTTTGTACGAATGATTAAACTAAAATTTGTTTAAATTGGGTTTATAAATTATGAGCACAAAATTTAAAGATATCACTACTTTGTCTGATGCTGAGTTCAGGGAAATTGTTGAGGACATTAAATACTCATCAGAGTCCAAAGAAGGACTGATTTATATATATCCCTTTAAATCATCAGAACCTGAATCTTATGAAAGTAACGAGGTTCGGGAAGGTACGCCTTCTAATGTATACATTGCGCATTCTGGAAAAACAAAATGGGCAATCAGAGTTGAAGGGAATAGTAAGCCAATTGATGAGGATTTTCCTGATGTGGAATCAGCGAAAAAATTTGCAAAAGTTCTTGTCAGTAAGGGGCTGGGTAATAGAATTAAACTTATTGATTAGTAATGCCTTATGAGAATAATGTCTTCATCAATTGCCCTTTTGATGAAAAATATAGAGGTTTTCTGGAAAGAATAATTTTTACCCTTTCGTTTTATAAGTTCGACATCCAAATGTCTATAACCAGAAATGCGGCTCACGACAGATTAAATGAGATTGCAATGATGATCAGGAATTCAAAGTTTTCAATTCATGATCTTTCAAGGAACAGGTCCTCAGAGCCCAATGAATTTGCACGTTTTAATATGCCATTCGAACTCGGAATAGATTTTGGATGTTTTACTTATCTCAAATCCCGAAAGGATAAGTCCATCGCCATATTAGATGATACTCCTCATGGGTATGACCAACACACTTCTGATCTGTCAGGAAGAGATATTTTTGTTCACAACTCTGATCCTGATTCGATTTTTGAAATTATTCCTGCCTGGTTGAGCCGCAATACAGGACTTATGTATGATTCTCCAAAAGAATTGAAAGGCTTTTATTCCGCCTGGACTTTATATTATCGTAGTTTCCTGAAAGACCACAAATTTAATATCAAATCAGGTAATAAAATGGATTTATGGAGGTTTATTAAATTGTTGAACACATGGTTGCCCGGCTGGAAAAGGGAAAACAATTACGATGATAGTGGCTGGAAGCGAAATTAAGCCAGGCTTCATCTGAGTAAAGCAAAGTTCATAATTTCAAATCACCTCATTTCAACAAATTCCTTTGTATTCTTCCCCCGATCAGGCAACTTTGCTGCATGAGGATTGGATTTGATGCCAAACGGGCTTTTTTTAACCGCAGCGGGTTGGGAAATTACAGCCGCACCCTGCTGCTTTCCCTGGCTCAATTGTCCTTAGGCGCTCCAGAAATGCATTTGTATAGCCCGGGCAGGGGAGAAGAAGGGATTTTTCCAGAGTCAGATTCCGAGAAATTTAATGTACATCTCCCGCAAGGGTTTGTCAGCCGGATTTTTCCTTCCGTTTGGCGAAGCCGGGGAATGGTCAGGGACCTTCTCCGCGACCAGATTGAAGTGTACCACGGACTCAGTGCAGAATTGCCATTTGGAGCAAAGCAGAACCCGATCAAAAGTGTGGTCACGGTTCATGATCTCATTTTTTTGCACCACCCAGAATTTTACGGACGAACCCAGGCGGGAATTTATGACCGCAAATGCAGGCATGCCTGTAAAATCGCAGACCAGATTGTTGCCGTAAGTGAGGAAACCCGCAGAGATTTGGTCAAATTTTATGGGATTGATCCCGCAAAGATTCAGATGATTTATCAGGGAATTGACCCAATTTTTGACCGTCGTTGGAGTGGTTCTGAGTTGAATTCTCTGCAGCAAAAATATCAATTGCCGGGTGAATTTGCCTTGTTTGTGGGGAATCTGGAACCACGCAAGAACCTGGAAAACCTGATTCGCGCCTGGCAGTTGAGCGAAACTGAAAAAGGCAAGTTGTTGATTTGTGGGGCGGGACAAAAATACCTTCCCCGGCTGCAAAATCTGGTGGCTGAGTTGAAAATGGAGCCCAGAATCAGTTTCGCGGGCCGGGTCCCGCAGGAGGATTTGCCAGGACTTTACCAGGCAGCCAGGCTTTTCATTTATCCCGCCTTGCAGGAGGGATTTGGAATTCCAATTCTGGAAGCCATCAGCAGTGGATGTCCCGTCATCACCTCAGAGGGAGGCGTTTTTGCCGAGGCGGGGGGTGATGCGGCTGTGTATGCAGATCCGCTGGATGCCAAGGATCTGGCGGGAAAAATAAGCCAGGTGTGGAATGACCCCGCCCTGCGGGAATCCATGCGCAGCAAAGGGCTGCAGCATGCCCGCCACTTCGACCGCGCCATTCTGGCGCGGCAATGGATGGACCTTTATAATGGGCTATTGAAGTAGAAAAAACCATGGAAAATAAAGCTTACGAATCTGATCTCATGAGGGCTCACTCTGCCCTGAAACGCAATGGTGTAATCATTTATCCCACGGATACCATTTGGGGAATTGGTTGCGATGCTACTCTTGATTTGCCCGTGGAGCGTATTTTTCAGATGAAAAACCGCCCTTCCTCCATGAGCATGATTGTGCTGGTGGCTGACTGGGCCATGGCCTCGCAGTACGCCGACCCCGTTCCTGCTTATTTGCAGGAGGAGATTGAAGCATCGCCCCGGGCGGTGACTTTGGTGGTATCAGGGGCCAAAGGACTGGCGCCTGCATTGGTGGCTCCAGATGGGAGCATTGGCCTGCGCATTCCCCGGGATCCATTTTGTCAGGACCTGCTGGCCAGGCTGGGCAGGCCGCTGGTTTCCACTTCCGCCAACCTGAGCGGGGTGCCCTTTGGCGGCAGCTATGCTGACATTGCCCCCGTACTTTTGCAGGGGGCAGATTATGTGGTGGAATGGAGGCAGGAGGAGCGGGTGATTTCGGCTCCTTCCCGGGTTTTGAAGCTGAATCCAGACGGCTCTATGCACATCATTCGTGACTAAATTGCCCGGTATTTTGGCCACTTTGAGCGTTATCCACGAATTAATATTTACGGAACTTTGAAACTTCTACCCCGTTTGCTATTTTTAGCCGCTGTAAGACGGTATTATTACCGGATTCCGGCTTTTGGGAGATAATCCAATTACTAAATTCTATCAGAATCCGCATTTAACAGCGCACAATATGTTCAACCAGGACCTGATCCACATCATTCCAATCCTTTTTCTGATTGCCACAGGACTACTCCTGATGATGCTTGACGCCTTCAAAGTGAGGTCAGTTTTGCCCCTCATCGCAGGAATCGGGTTTGTGGGAACGGCCGTACTGGCTCTGCCTTTGCAGGAAGGAATGGACGTACAGCAACTGGCTTTCAACAAAATGATTTTCACCGGGGGACTGGCTTCTCTGGTGACGATTTTATTGTCTGTTTCCGGATTATTTACCCTCTTTTTCCTTTCAGATTTCCTCAAAAGACAGGAAAAACCCATCTATGATATTTACGCTCTGTTGGTATTTGCCGTCGTGGGAATGATCCTGCTGGCCAATGCCAACGATTTGATCGTGACTTTCATTGGGCTGGAAACCATGTCCATCTGTTTGTATATCATGGCTGCGCTTTTCAAGCGCGACCTCAAGTCCAACGAAGCGGGTCTGAAATATTTCCTGCTGGGAGCCTTTGCAACCGGGTTTTTCATCTATGGAATTGCCCTGATTTACGGTGGGGCAGGCTCCACCAACTACTCCTCCATGGACTTCGCCCGGCTTCAGGAATCCGGTCTCTTGCTGCCTGGCATGGGTCTGATCCTGATTGGATTCCTTTTCAAAGTATCTGCCTTCCCCTTCCATGCCTGGACTCCCGACGTGTATTCAGGCTCGCCCACTCCGTTGGCGGGCTTTATGGCCACGGGCTCCAAGGCAGCAGCTTTCATCGCTTTTGGCATTTTCCTCAACAAGACCCTGCCTGATGTGGTGGTCAATGAGAAAATCTATAATGTGATTGGCGTTATTGCTCTGCTCACCATGATCTACGGAAACGTGGTGGCCGTGCAGCAAAAAAGCCTCAAAAGGATGCTGGCTTATTCCAGTATTGCCCACTCAGGTTACGTTTTGCTGGCCCTGTGTGCCGGTCCTGAAGGCCTGATGGCGGCTGTATTCTACATGTTTATCTACACCCTGATGAATATTGGCGCCTTCGGCATGATCGGCATGGCCGAACTGAAGGATCAGGATGCTGATCTGGATGGCTGGAAGGGGCTGGGCATGCGCAATCCCTGGTTTGGTGCTGCCATGTCTATCTTCCTGTTCTCCCTGGCTGGCATTCCTCCGCTGGCTGGATTCATGAGCAAATACTTTGTATTTATCTCGGCAATTCATGCGAAATACACCCTGCTGGCCATTCTGGGTATCATTACCTCCGTGGCCGGCGCATTCTACTACATTCGCGTGATCGTTTCCATGTTCTTCCAGACCACAGAAAAGCCAGTTGAAGTGAAAACCTCCAACATCTATCCAACCATTGGGGTTGGGATACTCGCTGCATTGCTTCTTTTATTTGGATTGTATCCGGCTGCCTTCACCAGCCAACTTGACCATTTGTTTGTCCTGGCGGATTACTTCACCCAGGCGACACCCTGATGAATGAAGCTTCTCCAAGCGATTGCGCACCCGGTATTTGAGCATCTCAGGATTCTTGCGGCTTCCAGCGGATTACCAGTTTATGTGATTGGTGGCTTTGTGCGTGACGCCATTTTGGGTCGCGAATGCAAAGACATTGATATTGTGGTGGTAGGCCAGGGAACTGATCTGGCGGCGGCTTTTGCCGAAAGGGTGGGAGCCAAAAATTTCACGGTTTATGAGAGTTTTCGTACCGCCATGGTCAACTTTGAGGACCTGGAAGTGGAATTTGTGGGCGCCAGACGGGAAAGTTACCGCCGTGATTCGCGCAAACCTATTGTAGAGGAAGGCACCCTGCAGGACGATCAGGTTCGGCGGGATTTTACCATCAATGCATTGTCCATTTCCCTGAATGAAGCAGATTTTGGCAGTGTAATCGATCCTTTTGGGGGATTGGACGACCTGAAAGAGGGAATTATCCGCACGCCTACTGATCCCAACATCACCTTCTCAGACGATCCCCTGCGCATGATGCGGGCCATTCGCTTTGCCTCTCAGCTGAATTTTCAGATTCATCCCGAAACCTATCAGGCCATTACAGCCAACAGTTCGCGGCTGTCCATAATTTCTCAGGAAAGGATTACCACGGAACTGAATAAGATCATTCTCTCTGAAAAGCCGTCCCGCGGGTTCAAAATGCTGTTCAGTACGGGATTGCTGCATGAGTTTTTCCCTGAAATGGTCAAATTGTACGGGGTGGATGTGATTGACGGCAAGGGACATAAGGATAATTTTTTCCATACCCTGCAGGTGCTCGACAACCTTTGCGAGATGTCTGACGACCTCTGGCTGCGCTGGAGCGCCATTTTGCACGACATTGCCAAGCCGCCTACCAAGCGTTTTGATCCCCAGCACGGCTGGACTTTTCACGGCCATGAGGAACGGGGTGCACGCATGGTGCCGGGCATTTTTCAGCGATTGAAACTGCCTCAGGACCAAAAGATGAAGTTCGTGGAGAAAATGGTGAGGCTGCACCTGCGCCCTATTGCCCTGGTGGACGAGACTGTGACTGACTCGGCCATCCGTCGTCTCATCATGGATGCGGGCGACGACCTGGAAAAATTATTGCAGTTGTGCCGGGCTGACATTACCACCCGCGACAAGAATAAGGTCAAAAAATACCTGAGAAACTTCGATTACGTCGAGCAGAGGGTGGTGGAAGTGGAGGAACGGGATCAATTGCGCAACTGGCAACCCCCCGTGACGGGAGAAATGATCATGGCTCATTTCAACATTCGGCCCTCCCGGCTCGTTGGAGATATAAAGAACGCGGTGCGCGAAGCTATTCTGGAGGGGGAAATACCCAATGAGAAGGAAGCTGCATTCGCCTTGATGGATAAGCTGGGCAGGGAGTTAATTGAAAATTCAAAAAATGATGGCACTCAGAAGTAAATTTTTCTTGCTGGTTCTGATTTTTTTGGGTCTGGGCGGACTTGCAGAGGAAGTTCAGGCCCAGCGGGGGATTGGGTTGCGTTTTGTGGGGGATTTCAATTACTTTTTCCGTGCGAAGGAATTTGATGTGGTGGAAGGAATGTGGTCTGATGGCGCTTTTGGGCTTTTTTACCAGGCCTATTTCAATAACGGAGGTTTTCGCACGGGGTTGAATCTCTGCTACAAGAATGGAAACGGCAAGGGATTCCCCAATTTCCCAGGCGTCATGCAGGACTTCAAAGACGGCAATAATACGGGCCTCACAGCCCTCGAATATGAAATCAAGGTTGGGCCACGCTTTGGGGTGGTCAATCCACAGATAGGCTATGAAATGGGCTACCGTTTCGTGGCTACAGGCTTTCTGGAGCCCGGCACGACCGGCAAGGTGAATCGCATGTACGTCACCCTCCCTTTTGGCTGCGCCTTTGACTTTCCCACGGGCTACGGCGCGGTTGGTTTTGGCGTTTATTACGACGTGGGCCTCACCAATGTGATCCGCAATCCCAACCCCAACAGCACCCGTCTTTACGACGGCAGCAAAGTCCGCACCCTCAGCATCGAACTGACCACGGTCTTCATGTCGGGCAAGCAATTCCGCAAAGCGCCCCCTCCGCCTCCCCCCGTAGAAGAGGAAGAGTAAAGGCTGCAAGCTACGAGATACGAGAAATGAGCAACGAGCTTCGAGCAATGAGCTGTTCTTTCTCTCTAAAATCTCAACTCTCACATCTAAGGACTCAGGACTAACGACTCAAACTCACAAAGAATCAATCTTTACAAACTCCCAATCCAGGGTTTTTTCCGCAAGGTCGTGATGGAGGACGATCATGGCGTCATTTCCGCGGTAGGTATTGCCAAACCAAAGGGTGGCGCTTTTGTTCAGGCCGGCTCCCAGGAATACAATGCCTTCGGGGGTGATGTACTCGAATTGTTGTTTTTGCTGGCCCAGATCACCAGAAATCACCAGCACTTTGATCCCGCGCTGCCGCACTGAGGTCAGCAGGGGATAGGCCGTCAGGTCGAAATAGGGAGTGGGACTGGCGCAATTGAGGTGAAACCATGGGTTGTCGCCGTTGGCAACCCCAAGTGTACCCCCGTCAATCACTTTCCCCCAGATCACGTGGTGCATCAGCAGGACCAAATGACTGGATTTTTGCAGGGTGTCGCAGACAGACTGCAGCATGGCGTACTGTTCGTCCAGATTGGGGCAATCTGTTTTCAGGATGTTGGTGTTGAGGAGCACAAAGGTGACCCCGTCCTGGTGAAAGGAATAAAAAGAAGGCCGGCCCGTCTTTTCTTCGATCCAATCCTGGTGGCCTGCCAGCAGGTCATGATTTCCTAACGCCCAATGAGTTTTGGGCGAACTCAGGTCCACCACTTCGTCCAGGGCATCCAGAGAAGCCTGATCTCTGACCCCTTCAAAAAGCACATCTCCTCCCAGGGTAAAATGGTCGTAACTGTTTAAATTCAGGGTTTTGATGCGGGGATCAATTCCATTTTCCGGGTCTTTAAACTCATAACAATGCCCGGCAAACAGGTATTTTTTGTGAAGGGAGGGCAAGGGTTCATCCAGCTGGCAACCCGCGAGGGAAAGCAGGGCGGCCAAAATTAACCCATAATGCCTTATTTTGAGCGAAAACACAGGCCAATTTATTGATTTGGGGCCGTTTTGTCTAACTTTTTCCGTGAATTTCGCCGCAGCCAGGCGATTCCATAGATCAGGGCTGAAGGAATCCAGACCCATATAAATTCGCTTTTCAGCACCGTTAATCCCCATTCCCCGAAAAAATTTTTGATTCCAATGGGTGAAACCCTGATCACCCGCCACGGGAAAAAGTAACGGGTATTATCAAAAGGAGCCAGAATCGCCACCCCTTTGCCACCTGTCGTGAGCATATCGAGCAGACCATGAGAGGTCATGCAAAGGAAAAAGTACAAACCCAGCATCAATCCGTACCTGCTGTTCCACTTTACCCTGGGGTAGAAAATGAATTTCAACAAAAGGGCCATCAGCAGGGCAAAAACCATGGAATGCATGAAGCCACGGTGCCCCCAGAAGTCTTCATATTTTACCCCAAACTGGAAAAAGATGACGTCTGCGTCCGGGAAAATGGTGCAGAATACACCCAGGAGCCAGAATTTCAAGTTAGATGCCTTTCCTTCAAGCACCTTTCCCAGGGCAATCCCTGCCACCGCATGTGAGAAAACAGAAGCCATTTCCCTGCATTAAAAATTGAGCAGGTAAGTAACGGTTTTTTTGCCCTTTTCAGCAGAATTAATCCCGATAATCCATCCAGGGAGCAAAAAAAAGCGCCTGGCCCAAACGGGGCCAGGCGTAAGCAACTTTACCAACTAATAACAGAGGGGAATCAATCCCTCTTTTCTAAAATGACGTTTTCCTCTATTTTGATCGTATTTCCTTGATCTGTTTCTTCTATGGTGAAGAAAAATTCTTTCCGCTTACTGTTTCCTGAGACAAGTTCCATGTCCTGTACATAGGAAGAACTGTCGTCGCTGATGGTCAGGGATTTCTTGTCTGCAACCCAGGTAAAAGTCCCGTCCATATTTCCGTTATTGTCATAACCTGCACCCGTACCGTCTTCATTGAATTTGTAATAACCCTGATCGTAAAGACTGGAATCTGCGGTAAGGGTGTCGTTCCAGTAAGCCACAATGTGGATTTCGGCCAGATTCCATTCGCCCGTTCCCTTGGAAAGGACGCTTTCGAGCTTGGCACATGAACTGATTCCCACGAGCAACGCAGCAAAGGTGAAAAGGGTGAGATAATGCTTGAAAGGGTTTTTCATTTAAATAATTTTATGGGGTTGTTTAATTTTTATTCAAAAATTGCCAAACCCTCCCTCCATTTCAAACCCAATCTGAAAAATAATGACGGATTCATTTCGGTAAAAATGATAAATCTATACAGTAATAGTCGATTTTGAGATGAATTATGACGGATTAAAGCGAAAAATCAGCCATGATATTTTGAGAAAAAAGTAAATTCTGGCCCAAAAATCAGCCTTCAAACCTTATTTTCCCCGGCCTTCAATCATGATAATCACCGTGTAAAGCAGGATCTTGAAATCCAGGGCCAGGGACATTTCTTCGATGTAAAGGATGTCAAACTTGAGGCGTTCGATCATTTCGTCCACATTTTCGGCGTAGCCATAGCGTACCTGTCCCCAGGAAGTAATGCCCGGCCTTACCTTGTGGAGGTGTCGGTAATGGGGGGCTCGTTTCACAATCTGATCAATGAAAAACTGTCTTTCAGGTCGCGGACCAACCAGGCTCATTTCTCCTTTCAGTACATTGATGAAGTTGGGAAATTCATCCAAACGGGTTTTTCGCAGGAATTTCCCCACTTTGGTAATCCGTGGATCGTCGTCTGAGGAAAGTGCTGGTCCAAATTTTTCCGCATCCGTGTACATGGTGCGAAACTTGATGATATGAAAGGGTTTTCCCCCCTTGCCAATGCGTTCCTGGGTATAAAAAATGGGGCCTTTGGAATTCAGTTTGATAATCAGGGCAATAATTCCCAGGATAGGCGCCATGAAAATCAGCACAAAAATGGCCACCAGAATATCCATGATACGCTTGATGGCTGCTTCACCCGGCGAAATGATGTGGGGGAATATTTCGATCAGAGGCGTGCCCCGCATGTGGGTAATGCGTACGCCGCCAATGATGTAATCGTAGATTTCGGGTACAATTTTGATGCGGGCCGAAGTGCCCTGCACCCGGTCGATGACCTCGACCAGTTTTGCTTTTTCGCCCTGTTCCAGGGCGATAATTACCTCCTGGATGCCCCTGCGATTGATCACATCAGGGATTTCATCCAATTCTCCCAGGCGTTTTTTCTGCCCAAAAAAGACATTATTCTCCCCCTCAGGGCGGATATAACCCTTGATATCAAAGCCCAATGAACGTTTCATGGAATCCAGTTCCTCCCAGATTTTGCTGGCCGAAGGGCCTGAACCCACAATCAGGGTGGGAAAGGCAATTTTGCGGTTGCGAATGCGCAGGTTGGTGATGGTACTGATGAGGAAATGGACGATGGAAATGCCGCCAAACTGCATCATGAAGTAATAAAAATAAAACTGGTATTGCACTTCTTTGGGGCGGAGGTCATCGAGGAAGATCAGGAAAAAGATGATCACCACCCCAATCAGGGTGGCCCGCAGCACAGCCAGAAATTCTTTGAAGCGGGACCTGCGGTAAGGATCAGCGTACAGGCCAAAAAGGGCGTACAGAATGAGCCAGTAGACTGTGATGACGCCCGCAGGGCGCATGATGGAAAAGAATTTTTCGTCGAGCAGCGGACCCGTATAATCCTCAAAGAGGTGACGCCTGATGATGAAAAACAGCAACCAGATGCCAAATGAAATGATGGCATCCATAAACAGGTATTTCAAAACCTGGCGGGTTTTATTCATCAGGCTGGGTGGCTTATTTGAAGTGGATCAGGCGGATATTATCGAGGTAAAGACTTCCCGTGGCAGATTCTGGCAGCGCCTTGATCCAGATGCCCTTTTGGGTGGAAGCATTATCAGGCGTGTTGCGGATCAGGGTGGTCATGTGCACATACACGGTTTTCCACTCTCCATTCGTGGGGGAAAAGGTCACCTCAGAAGCCGTACTGGGAGCGCCGTCGAGCCAGTAAATGCCCACAGCAAAGGGCACATCCGTGTTATAAGTCACTTCGCACCAGGCATCCACATTGCGATGTATATAGGGCAGCTGATCGCTGACAATCTCCATTTTATCTGCCCCCGGGGCAAAATGCGCCACTCCTGAATAATTTCCCTGAAAGGCTTTGCTGCTGGTGCGAAAGAAATTGGCCGTATCCAGGGTAAGGATGGGATTGAACTGGGTGGTAAAATCCTCGAAATTCTCCTCAAAAGCCACGGTCAGGTAATCCTGGTTGAGGTAGGTAAATACGGGCTCAACCACGATGGTGTCAAGGGCATTTTGGGTCACGGTAAAATTCACATGGTTCCAGAAGGGGTAGGGGAGGCGAAAACTCGACAATCCTGACTCATAGACCCCTCCATCCAGGGTGAAATTTCCCTTTTCCACATTGAGATAGGGAAAGGTGCCGGGGATGCTGAAGGCACCCAGTAAATTTCCTTCCTGATAGGCCCATACATCCTTGATTCCCAGACTGGAATAAAAGCCAGCAGTGCTGTCAACCAGCACCTGCGGATTTTGTACCCGGATGTAGCCAGGCAGATCCTCCTTTGGGTTGATTATCTCACAGGAGGTGAGCAAAAGTATAAGAGAAAGTAAAATTAAACCCTTTAATTGATGCATAGTGCATTGATCTTTTCCACGATCTTCTGGGCGGTAACCATGGCGTTGGTGGCCTCTTCTAAGGTAACGACCGTCGGGGAATTGTCTTGTATTGCCCGGGCAAATTCCTCCAATTCCATTTTGATCGAATTTACAGGCTCCACTTTGGGGTTTTCAAAGGTCAGAATCCGTTTTCTTGATTCAGATTCAAATTCATATTTCATCATCCCTGAAGCAATTTCAGCTCCCTCGTCGTGGATTTTGAAAACCTCTGCCTTTTTGTCCAGAAAATCGATTGAAAGGTAAGAATTTTTTTGAAAAATGCGCATTTTACGCATGTTCTTCATGGAAATACGGCTGGCTGTGAGGTTGGCCACGGCCCCGTTATTGAATTCGATCCGGGCATTGGCAATGTCGGGTGTGTCGCTGATAACTGCCACCCCGCTGGCGCTGATTTTCTTCACTTCAGATTTCACCATGCTGAGCACGATGTCAATGTCGTGGATCATCAGGTCGTGGATCACGGATACGTCCGTTCCACGGGGATTCCATTGGGCCAGACGGTGAACCTCCATGAACATGGGGTTGATGGGGTATTTTTTGACCGCCAGCAGGGCGGGATTGAAGCGTTCCACGTGTCCGACCTGGGCCTTGATTTTGGCTTCCCGTGCCATTTTCACCAACTTGCGGGCATCTTCCACGTCAGAAGTAATGGGCTTTTCCACAAAAATATGGCGGGAATTCTTCATGGCATAGGTGGCGCAGGCATAATGGGTGGTGGTGGGAGTGATTATGTCCACTGCATCCACGACTTCCACCAGTTTTTCCATGGAAGGAAAGGCTGTTACCCCAAACTGGCGCACCACAGCTTCGCTGTTTTCACGATCCGGGTCATAAAATCCCACCAATTCAAATGCAGGAATCTCCTTGAGGAGTTTGATGTGAATTTTTCCCAAATGGCCCGCGCCAAGTACACCAATTTTGATCATAGCCTAAGATTTTTCCAAAAGTACAGTAAAAGGAGGGGATTGTAAATACGATTCCCCACGCAGATTTTTTCTCCCTGGTGATTCTGTTTAGAAAAAAGGACGAGCCAGGCTATTGAAATGGCCCTGATGGCAAATTTTACTGCAAAAAATAAGGCCACGACTGGATTGCCGTGGCCTCGTTTTTTCAAAACAGGCAGGGATTCCTTTCAGAAAAATCCCGCCTCAGTTATTTCAGAATTTCAGCACCTTGCGGGTAATCTGACCTTCAGGCAATTGCAAACGAATGAAATAAGTGCCTGAGGCAAATCCGCTCAGATCCAGATTTTCTTCGTGCATTACCCCGGACTCCAGATTCAGTTCCCGCCCGAGCATCACTTTGCCATACAGGTCGGTCAGTTCCATGCGGGCTTTACCCGTGAAATTGCCCTGGTACTTCATGGCAAAAGCCCCATTGGTTGGGTTGGGGAATACCGTGAATCCGGCATCATCCAGCACCATGAAGGCTTCCTGACCACCATTGGAAGCAGAAGTTTTCTGTCCGGGGATGGTGTCGCAAAAGTCAACGTAAGTGTTGGAAAGGGTCATGCCCTGGGTGTAAAGTGAAACGTCCACCCGCAGGGTTTCAGTCGCTCCTGTGCCGATCGAGCGCAGCAGGGTGCTGTTGAGGTAGTAGTACACAGAAGAGATTCTGCGTTCCACTGTCAGGGTATCTCCCACGTTGCAATACATGCCAATGAATTGGTTGTAGCCCGTGTTTTCCTCGCGGATTTTCAGGTAGCCTTTGTGGTTGTAAATGGCGTAATCAATGGTGGTGGGTGACTGGTCCGTGTCGGCATTGCTGAGGCCGAAGTAGTAGTCATCATTTACAGATTGCACAATGTGCACCACTTTTCCGTCAACGCCATTGAGGAGTTTATTATCTGAGCGGGCGCCGCTGTTGCCCCAGCCTGGAGCCACGGTTTTGGTCAGCATATCACCTGCGGCAGAGCATCCCACGGTATTTTCCCAAACCACCTTATTGAACAGGGTGAAATTCACGGTTACAGACTGACCTCCGTTATCGGAAACCACGCACTGATAGTCGCCTCCCGGCTGTCCGGAGATGGTTCCTGTCGAGCTCACATTGGGAGTCCAGGTGTAGGTGTAGGGCGGAGTTCCGCCCGCAGGAGTGAGGGTAGCCGAGCCATCGTTGGCGAAACAATTGGCATGTGAGAAGCTGGAGCTCACAGTCAGCGGAGTCACAGGCACGGAATCCGTACAGAAAGTAACGAAGTTGTCCCAGATGGAAACGCCGCTTTGGTAGATGGTCGCCAGCACGAAGAGGGCATCCGCGGGATTGCCGCTGGTGGTGCGCAGCAGTGAGCTGTTGCGGTAGTAATTGATGGTGGAACCCACCCTTTCAATGGTCAGGGTGTCATTTACTGCTACAGCACCCTGGTTGGCAAAATAGCCACTTTCCTCCCGGATTTTCAGCTGGTTGGTGGCTACATAGAAGGCGTTATCCATTTCCAGTTGGTAAGTTCCTGTATTGGAATTGGACAAACCAATGTAGTAGAATTTGTCAATCCTGTGCACCACGTGGCTGAAAGAACCATCAGTATTGGGTTGCAGAACCTGCACAGAACGGGCTCCTGAAGTCATCCAGCTGTTGCCGGCCAGGTTGCGGGTCAGGTTATCTCCTGTGGAAACAGAGCCAACTTCATCCGTCCAGGAAAGACGATTCATCACTTCAAACGTCATCATGGCCGTATTCAGGGCAAAGTCGGTCACTGTCACAGAATAAGTACCTGCATCCAGTCCTGAAATGTCCTGGGTGGTGGCAGAATTGCTCCAAAGGTAAGTGTAGGGAGGAGTTCCCCCGTAGGGAGTAATGTCAATGGCCCCTGAAGGTGAGGTTGCGCAGGCATTATGGGTTACCACGCTGCTCATGGCCAGAGGAGCGGTGGAGCAGAAGTCCACAAATACATTGGTCACCCAGGTTCCGGCTTTAAACATGGAGATGTCTGCCAGGAGGGTCTTGTTGGCATTTACCGGGGCCAGGTAAACAGGGTTGCTGTTTCTGAACCACACCATCTGAGATCCAACCCGACGCAGCACAATGGTGTCTCCTATGGTAGCTGGTCCGGCATACACATTCGTTCCAGAAGCTTCCCGCACATAAAGTGAGGTTTTCTGTACATAGAAAGCATGGGTAATGCTGGTGTTGAAGGCATCCAGATTGAATTCAGAATAACCTATAAAGTAGGAGAAGGAATTGCTGCCAATGATATGGTAGATTCCCCCGTCTGTGTTGGCGGCCAGCACCTGCACAGAGGCGGCTCCAGAGGCGCCCCAGGTATTGCCGGGTGCGGTGCGGAAGAGGGTATCATTGGACTGGACGGAGCCCACAAATTCATTCCAGGCTACGGGTACCAGCGGAATGACATTCCAGCTGCAGGTATCCTTATTGCCAGAGGCATCCGTGGCGATATACACAATGGGATTGACTCCCACGGAGAAAGTCTGGGGTGAGCTCATGCTCCCCACGGCTAACACGCCCGGGCAGTTGTCCGTGGGGACAGGATCTGTCCAGGAATACATGGCCTGGCACAGGCCATTGGCCAGCAGAATGGTGTCATTGGGGCAGGTGATCGACGGAGGAACCAGCTCAATGGTGGTCAGCATGGCCGTATTTGAGGTATCAGAATTGGCGCCGCTGCAGGAATAAACCACAAGTTCGTACAGCCAGCCATTCATGCCCACTGTGGCGGGATTGATGGTAAGGTTGAGGGTGTGAGAGCCGGAAATACTGCCTCCGTCTGTCATGGGGGTCCAGGTGGTGCCCCCGTTGGTGGACTGGTGCCAGACGATGCTGTCAGCGCTGCTGCCCGTGGTGTCAGCCATGAAAGAGGCAGAGGAGTTGGGGCAAACAGAGGAGTTCACAGGTTGGGTGGAAACCGTAGTGGGCACACAGGAAGGAGATCCTGAAACCCGGATATTGTCCACCGCAAGCTCTTCTGCGGCGGAATTGGCAAATACTTCAATACGAATGGACAGGGTGGAACCTGATCCAGGGATATTGAAAGTTGCGTCAGAGAAGGCCGTACCCAGGATATTTCCTGCAGGACCGCCAGCCAGGTCGAGGTCGGTGTCTTCTTCAAGCTGGGTGGCGCCATTGGCATAATATCCGCCCACGTAGGTATAGCTACCACCGTCTATTTT
Source organism: Bacteroidia bacterium (assembly GCA_020635905.1). Taxonomy (GTDB): domain Bacteria; phylum Bacteroidota; class Bacteroidia; order J057; family JADKCL01; genus JACJYV01. The sequence goes on along the minus strand of JACJYV010000001.1, from coordinate 281,446 downwards.
GGCTTCCACCCGAATACGGTCTTTGGGGTTGGTTGCATCCCAGCCTGTGGGGGTGAGGGCCGCGGCAGCTATGGTCACTTTGAGGTTGGCCCAGCCTGTGATGTTGATATCGTTCAGAATGATGGTGCCTACGCCATTAGGATCGGGGTTACCATTTTCACAGTTATTTACAGGAATTCCCGCCACCCCGTCAATGTTGGTGCCGGCAAAGTAGAAACTGCCGTCCACCGAGGTGGGGTTGGTTACCTGTCCGTTGGGATTGGTCAGACGATCCCAGACTTCGCCCGAGCCGTCATTGAAACGGTTTGCATCGTAACGCACACCAAGACCATCAGTTTCGAAACTTTCCTGGTAAGGTATGGTTCCCGAGCCGGTCAGCGACCGGCTGATGGAAACATAGCGGTCCTGGCTGTTACTGGAGGAGGTTCCGTCATTGGTGACAAAGCGGATGGTCCGCAGGCTGGTATCGGGATGGGTGAGATTATTATTGCGATATTGAACAGATCTGAGAGCAGTTTGGTAATTGGCATTGGTGGCCGAACCAGTGAGGCTCAAAACCCCCGTAAGTGCGTTCCAGGAACCAGAAATGCCGTTTTGGTTGGTAAAAAGCAGCTCATCTTCACAAGAGCGAAGGTTACCAACAATTGAAACTGTAGCACTGGCCTGGTTTGGATCGTCTGAGTCGGAGACTGTGAGGGTGGAAGTAAGATTTACCGCTCCCATATTTTCAATGTATCCCAAAACAGAACCCTCAATGGCTGCCAATACAGGCGGATTATTTGCGGAAGCCGTACCAAATACCCGGATATTATCCATGGCAAGTTCTTCCGTACCTCCGTTATTGGTGAATTGAATGCGAACCACCAAATGGGTACCCGTGGCCGAAATGGGGAAGGTAAAATCCTTGAAAAGGGAGTCGAGGATGGTTCCTGCCGGGCTGGCCACCAGGAAAGGGGAGGTGGTGGCGCGGCGAATGTCTTTATTGGCCTGGGAAAGTGGATCAAATCCCCAGAAACCGCCGATGGCAGTAAAGTTATTCATGCCTATGTCAGCATCGAGGGCATATTCGATCAAAATACCATCCGTGGCTTCGTACTTGAAATGCTGCAAAGCGGCAAATAATCCGCGGACTTCCAGGCTGGTGTAGCCAGCCACGTTCACTGTGTCGAAGATAATACCTCCGGTAGGAGGGAGGGGGTTTCCAATGTCGTCCACGTCTTCGGCTGCCCAGAAGAAGGTGCCGTTGATCCCAACCGGAGGTTGGAGGAAGGAGTAGGTTCCCTGGGTGCCGTTTCCGGCCGCATCTGTACGTCCCCAATAGTCGCTGGTGGTTGATCCCAGGAAGGAATTGGAAACGTAGCGAACCCCTTCGCCATTGGTTTCAAAGCTTTCCTGCATCAGCTGGGTCTGACTGTGCAGGTATGTGATTGGGCTAAGAAAAAGGGCAAGTAGGGAGATTAAAAGTTGGATTTTTTTTAGCATGATAAACGGGTATAAGATTTTGATTCAAAAAAACACAATTCGTTTGGCGCAAAGGAAAGGAAGATTGCAGTGCACAGGGATGCAGAGGGATTATCCTGCTTTTCATTAATTGAGCCAGTACAAATATACTAAAAAAATGCCCTGTATTCAGGAGCCCGGATAGAGTTTTTGTGAATTGTTAATTGTATTAAAATCAAATCTGCTTCCGTAAGTTTGTTGGATAATCCAGTTGAAGAGTTTGTGATAGATACGTATAAATTACAGGGCCTGCGGGCAAAATTGGTGAAAACCCTGCGCGAAAAAGGGATTCAGGATGAAGGAGTTTTGACTGCCGTTGGCAAGGTTCCCCGGCATTCCTTTGTGGAAAGCGCCTTTGCAGAGCAAGCCTACGACGACCGGCCTTTGCCCATTGGTGACGGTCAGACCATCAGCCAGCCCTACACGGTGGCCCGTCAGTCTGAATTACTGGAATTGAAGCCGGGTATGAAGGTACTGGAGATTGGTACAGGCTCAGGTTATCAGGCGGCCATTTTATGCGAAATGGGGTGCAAAGTGTTTTCCATTGAGCGGATTCGCAGCCTTCACGTCAAGTCTCAGCGCATTCTCACGGATCTGGGTTATAAGCCCAGGCTCAAATGGGGCGATGGCTCACCCGGCTGGGCAACCTACGATCCCTACGATCGCATCCTGGTCACCGCGGCCAGCCCTTCCGTGCCCGATACCCTCAAAAAGCAACTGGCCATCAATGGCATTCTCGTGATCCCCGTCGGGGATCTGAAGATCCAAGTCATGATGAAAATCACCCGCAAATCTCAGGAAGAATTTATCCAGCAGCGTCTCAACGAATTTCAGTTTGTGCCCATGATTGGCAAGCACGGCTGGAAGGAAGAACAATTATAATTTTCTTCAAAAAAATTACCCGGGAAGGTTGCCTTCCCGGGTAATTCTGTTATTTAATAATGCGCTCAGTAGAAAAACTGGTGCACTTTCCCATTGGGAGTGGTAATACTGAAAGCCAGGTCACAGGGCTGAGTTTCGCCATTGGGATCGTAGGTGCCAATGGGATCCAGGTCCATGGAAGCCACAAACTGGTCGCCTGAGGTAAGTTCCACCTCGCCATCCACCAGCAGATTGATGCAATCCCAACGGATCATAATGGGCGTAACCGTGGTGTAGGTATAGTCATCCCCCCTTCTTCCAATCCCGCTGCCTGTTTCAGTTACTTTAAAGATATTGTCAAACGGCCACCAGAGGGTGTTGGCGCCTTTGATCATTTCGAGCACCTGAGAGCGTTGCCAGCTGGTGGTCCAGGAATTGTCGGGAGCGGTCACACTCGCATTGACCACATCAATGGTCCGTTCGGGGTTTCCATTCTGGTTCTGAGCCATGTGTACCACGGTCACGGTGCCGGTCACCTTATGGTCATCCACATAGAAATCCTCCAAAGTGGCGGTGGTGGTGACGCCATCTTCGAAAAATTTTCCGGCAAAAGTCAGTACCACATGTCCGCGGCGATTGAGGCCGTCACTGCATTCGCAATTGGCATAATTTCCCAGCGAATCCAGCCCGTAATGCAGCACTTTTTCCTGAGAAACTGTGTCCCAGGTAATGGTCACACATTTTGTCACCCCAATGATGGTATCAGTTTTGTGGAAACCCATTTTCCAGGTTCCATCTGCTGTATCTGCCTCAGCCTCAATGGCATTATTGAAGAATTCGAAATAATCCTGCTGAACTTTATTGTCCTGGGTTATCTCAAGCGCTGTTTTTGAATTGAATTTTTGATTTTTACAGGAGGTCGCCACGACGGCAAGGAGAAGGAGGGGGAAGAGTAATTTTTTCATGACCAATTATTTTTTAATGAATAATAAGTTTCCCTCTACCCTTCAATTCGGGTGCCAAAAATGAAGGGCGGCAAGATTCAATTTAAGGGAATTTTAGCGGAAAATATCGTTGTAAGTGGTTCCCAGAATGCATTTGGAGCTTAATTCTGATCAATTATGAGCGTTGGATGGGTAAATTTGTCCAGAATAGTGTTCATTCCTGTTACGGGGTCTTAAATCCTGTTGATAAGGGCTGTGGGGCACCTTTGGGGTAATCAACATATTTGTACCTGAAGTTTATACTTAAGCCTACTTTAAAACAGTCAACGTTCTTTACACAGCCAAAACGTCTCGTAAAGACACCAAAACTTATACGAGTAACCTTTGAAATTTTCTTTGAAAATTGGCCTCTCCGGACGGGAGGCCTTTTTTCTTTTTTAGGGAATGTGCTTTTTGTAAATTGGCTGTGGTTTGTCAATCTTAATGAGAAAAAATATGCGATACTTCTATGCTGTTTTGGCCCTTACAGCCCTTTTGCTTAACCAATCCAGCCTGTTTGCCCAGGCCGAATGTGATGGATCCCGTTACTATCAGGAAGTTTTTTCCAATTATACCCTTCAGTCTGATGTGACCTACGGGTCGAATAAAAATTACCAGGGAACCACCCAAAGCCTGGAAATGGATATTTATTCCCCGTCCAACGATTCTGAAACCAACCGTCCCCTGATTGTGATGGCTCACGGGGGCAGTTTTTTGTTTGGGGATAAAACCCAGGCAGATATCAAGCCCATGGCAGAAACCTTTTCCAAACGGGGCTATGTATGCGCTTCCATAGAATATCGCCTCGGCATGGACGGATTTCCCTTTCCCGGGCCCGACTCCTCCAACGCCATGGAAGCAGTGGTAAGAGCTGTGCAGGACGCCCGCGCCGCCATTCGCTTCTTTTACAAATCAGCCGCCAACGGCAATCCCTACGGCATTGATACCAATCGCATTTACTTCATGGGCTCTTCAGCCGGGGCCTTCATTGGCATTCACCTGGCTTACCTGGAAGATATCTCCCAACTGCCTCCCGGCATCGACACCACCAAAGCCGGCATGGGCGGCGGGATCGAGGGACACAGCGGCAATCCGGGTTACTCTTCTGCCATTCAGGGAGTGGTCAATTACTCGGGTGCCATCGGCGATACCTCCTGGATGAAGGCAGGCGATGTGCCCATTATCAGCTTTCACGGCACCTCTGACGGCACCGTTCCCTACGGGACGGCAGTAATTGTACTTTCGGGATTTTATCCCCTGATGGAAGTGGACGGAAGCCATTCCATCCACATCCGCGCTGCAAATCTCGGCATGGACAATTGCCTTTACACCTTCAAAAACGGTGGTCACGTGCCATACGTGGGCAATGCTGCCTATACAGACACTACCCTGAATCTGGCGGTGCCCTGGCTGGCCAAACACGTGTGCGGCAGCGGTAATTTTACCTGTGCCTATGTGCCCGTTTCAGTAGGAGTTGAGGATAATCCCCTTTCACAAATGGAAGTTTATCCCAATCCTGCCGGGGAGAGTGCGCGCCTGCGTCTGCCTGAAGGTGTAAATGAAGCCGAAGTCAGCCTGCTGGATTTTCAGGGGAGAATTTTGCGAAAAATTCACATGACTACCCCCAGTGTGGTTATACCCAAAGGCGAACTTTCAGCGGGCATTTACCTGATCAGAGTGGAAAGCGAAGGCAAAGTGGCCACGGAAAAGCTGATTTTCCACTAAGCAGCAACCGGGATTCTGCATGGCGAAAGAAGAAGATTTTATCCATAAACTGGGCAAGGAGGGGCTTTTTGAGCCAGTATTGCCGGATATCCGTTCCTGGGCGATCTATCGCCTTGGGCTTATTCGTCAAAAGCTGATCGAATCCGTGACAGAATCCAGCCGCGCCGCCCTGCTCAAGGGCGTGAGCGAGGCCAGCGACCTGCGCGACCTGGTGGCAGAAGCTTATTACCAGGAAAAGATCAGGATGCGGGATATTCCCTGGAAAAGCGATCCCAAAGACGACAAAGACTTCTGGAAAAGCATTCGCAACGGCATCCAAAAGTATTCTGATCCCAATCTGAACCCGGCTGAGGCCGAGGCTGGTTTCAAAAAACTCCTGGATAAAATTCTGGTGCGTTACAGTTCTGAAATCGCAGGCGATTTCAAAATTGGGACTTTCCGCTTTGCCAAGCGGGTCACGGACATTGGCTTTGCCCGCCTTTTCAATTACGCCTCAGAAGGCTTTTTGCGGGGCGGATTTCATCCCAAAAGACGCTTGCGGGAGAAAATTCAGCTGGTGGGGGACGTGGATATCATCCGCACCCTGGTCACCAAAGGCACGATTCTCCTGCTGCCCACCCATTTCAGCAACCTCGATTCCCTGGCCCTGGGCTGGTGCATTGATGCCCTCGGGCTGCCCGCTTTTACCTACGGCGCAGGAATCAATCTGTTTGGCCACCCTGTACTTTCTTATTTCATGAGTCGTCTGGGGGCTTTTCGGGTGGATCGCCGCAAGAAGAATAAAATTTACCTCGATACCCTCAAACTTTATACCCAGGAAATCATCGAACGGGGATGTCATACCCTGTTTTTTCCGGGAGGCACCCGTTCCCGCAACGGCTCGATTGAAAAGCACCTTAAGTTGGGGTTATTGGGCACGGCTCTGGAAGCCCAACGCCGCCTGATCAAGCAGGATTCAGACGATTATCGCAAGATATTTGTCGTGCCCCTGGTGATCAATTACCACTTTGTGCTCGAAGCCCAAAACCTGATCGACCAGCACCTTAAGCAGGAGGGCAAAGAAAAATCCGTGCTTTTGAATGACGATTTTGGCAGTGTGACCAAGAATATTTCCTTTTTGTGGAAATTCTTCAAAAGCGGCTCCGAACTGGTGCTTTCTTTTGGTAAACCCATGGACCTGTTTGGCAACGAAGTGGATGCAGGCGGACACAGTTTCGACCACCAGGGACGTCCTGTGGATATCGCAGATTATTACTTTTCAGATGGCAAACTGAAGCAGGATCACCAGCGCGACAGCGAATATACCCGCATGTTGGGTGAGGAGGTTTTGAAGAAATTTTACGAGATCAATGTGGTCTTTTCAAGCCATTTGGTGGCTTTTTCTGCCTTCCAGATCTTCAAACGGCAACATCCTAACCAGGACCTTTATGAGTTGCTGGCTCTTCCTGTGGAAGAATTAAGAATTTCAGCTGCGGAATTGCAGGCCGATCTGGCTACGAAACTTGAATACCTCCGTTCCCTCAAAGAAGAGGGGAAGGTGAATCTGGCTGATCACCTCGATCAGGACCTGGGCGAAATCATGCAGCACGGATTGCAAAATCTGGGGGTTTATCACCCGACTTCGCCCCTGAAGCAGGACAAGGACGGGTTTATCGTTTCCGAAAACCTGAAGGTACTTTACTTTTATCACAACCGACTGACGGGCTATGGACTTGAAGCAATCTACTGAGGGGCAGCCCGTTGGCGTCATTGGAGCGGGCAGTTTTGGAATGGCCATTGCCAACCTGCTGGCTATTAATGGAAAGGTGCTGCTTTATGTGCGCCGGGCTGACGTGATGGAAAAAATGCTGGCCAACGGGGAAAGCAAAGGGGTTAAGATTCATGAGAATGTGACCCTGGTCAACGATCCTGAGGACATTGGGCGCAATTGCACCCTGATATTTCCCATGGTGCCTTCGAAAAATTTCCGGGCCATGATGCGCGACTTTTCCCCTTTCCTCACGCCGCGCCACCTGCTGATTCACGGCACCAAGGGCCTGGACCTGCAACTGCCGGGTGACTGGAAGGATGGCGAACCTCTGGACCGGGCTCACGTCAAAACCATGAGCGAAGTGATTCGAGAGGAAAGCGTGGTGGTACGGGTGGGTGTATTGGCCGGCCCCAATCTGTCCAAAGAGCTGGCCAAAGGCCTGCCTGCGGGCTCTGTGATTGCAAGTCGTTTTGATGAAGTCATTAAGAAAGGCATTCAGGCCATTGGCAGCGCACGATTTCGGGTGTATGAAAACAAGGACCTGCGGGGAGTGGAAATGGCGGGAGTTTTGAAAAATATTCTGGCCATTGGTTCGGGAATGGTTTCTGGGTTGGAATTGGGTGAAAATGCCCGGGCGCTCATGATTACCCGCGGCTGGCGCGAACTGATGCGGGTAGCCGAAATCTTTGGCAGCGACCGAAATGCATTCATGGGCCTGGCCGGCATCGGCGACCTGGTGGCTACCTGCTCAAGTCCGTTGAGCCGCAATTATTCCCTGGGGATGCGTCTGGCGAAAGGCGAGAGCCTGGAGCAGGTGATCGAATCCATGGACGAAGTGGCCGAGGGGGTGAATACGATTCGCCTGGCTTACGGTCTTTCCCTCCATTACAAAATTTACACCCCCCTGATTAACAGTTTCTTCCACATCCTTTACCGCAATACCCCTATCATGGACGCCATTTCGGGACTGATGGTGAATCCGTTGAAGGAGGATGTGGATTTCAGGTAGGGTGATAAAGTCTTTCTGCCGTAATAAAGATTGGCAGGTTTTTACTAAATTATAGGTTGAATTCGTTTCAAAGAATAATTTCCATAGTCATGAATACAAATCAGGTCCTTATTGAATCGTACCTTGAGCTTCTTGGAAAATTAGGAAATGAGAGCAAGCTGGAGATAATTTCCCGTTTGGCCGATTCTATGAAAGAGAGAAAGGAGTCTGGGATTAAAGACTTTTATGATCTTTACGGGGCCTTTGAGGATGAAAAATCAGCCGAAGAAATGATTGAGGAAATCAGGAATTCAAGGAACTTTAATCGTCAGGTTGATAGCTTTGACTAAATACCTGCTCGATACCAGTATCTGCATTTTTTTCTTGCGGGGAAAGCATGGAATTGATCTAAAAATCAGGGAAGCAGGAGTCGAAAATTGCTTTATCTCTGAAATCACTCTGGCAGAATTAATTTTTGGGGCGGAAAATAGTTCCAATCCTGAAAAGCACCTGAAGGCAGTGAATGATTTCAGGGAATATTTGGTAATTCTGCCAGTAATCAACTCTTTGGAATCTTATGGAAAGGAAAAGGCCAAATTGAGAAAATCAGGCAAGACAATTGACGAGTTTGATTTGTTGATTGGTGCCACGGCAGTTACAAATGGATTGGTAATGGTCACGAGTAATGTTCGTCATTTCCAGAACTGGGAGGGCCTGCCAATTGAAGATTGGACCAAAGAGAATGATATTTCTCACCATTTTGAATAACATATACCTGAATCATGATTTATTGGTTAATCCCTTCCATCGTTCTCACCGCCGTCCTGATCTGGTGGGCAGTCGCCAAAAAACCTTTCCAACGGAGAAAAACTTATACATTCAAAAAATCAGGATTCAAATCCACTTCTAAGCGGTGGTGATGACTTTCAAATACCTTAGGGTAATGATTTGAATAAGTAATCCGTTTCCATTCAGGTGAATTCCTTATCTTTAAGAAAAGTAAAAAGATGTCCAGACAAGAATTGATAAGCGAAATTTGCGCCAACCTGGAGAAAATGCCAGAGGAAACCCTGCTTAAAATTCTTGAATTTTTGAGAGAGACAGAGGGAAGGACTGAAGGAAATTTAACCCGTTCAGGAAATCTCCAGAGGATTTTAGAAGAGGACAAAAACCTTTTGACCAGACTTGCGAAATGAGCTTGGGTGGGGATTGGCAATAACTGAAAACGAAAAGTACGATTTCGTGATTGCCATCGCCTCCGGGCAAATGAAGTTTGATGAAATTTTGAACTGGATCAAAGAAAAGCTTATCAGGCTACAGGGAAATTAAATCAAATCTGCCTTCCAATCCCAAAAAACCTGCCTTTCCCCAAACTTAACCCCAATGTGTATTGTTAATTTAAACAGGATGCTTAAATTCGAAGCAGATAAAATCTTGATTCATGGAACAGCCCGTTTTCGACATAAAAAAGAAAGTTAAACCCAAGTTTTTCCCCAAACATCAGGAAGCCATCTACCGTCGCCTGGAAAATAAGCACACCTCAGTGGATGTGAGCAAAAAAGACGGCGATCCGCTCAACACGGAGATGGTGCTCAACCTGGGGCCTCAGCACCCTGCTACCCACGGGGTATTGCGTTGCGTGCTGAAACTCGACGGGGAAAAGATCGAAAAATGCGTGCTGGACGTGGGTTACCTGCACCGCGGGGTCGAAAAAATCGCCGAACACAAGACTTATCAGGAATTCATGCCCTACACAGACCGCATGGATTACCTTTCTCCCTATTCCAATAACGTGGCTTTCTGTCTGGCCGTGGAAAAAGCAGCCGGCATTGAGGTACCCCTGCGGGCCCAGTGGCTTCGCACCCTGGCCTGCGAACTGGCCCGTATCTCAGCTCACCTCTTGTGGCTGGGTACCATGGTGATGGACTCTGGCGCCATCTCCATGTTTATGTGGACCTTCCGCGAGCGGGAATTTCTCTACGATATCTTTGACAAATTTGCGGGTGTACGTTTCACCGTATCCCACAGCCGCATTGGCGGCCTGCAGTTTGATGTGGATCAGAGCGTGCTTGACCACATTGGCAATTGGCTGAAAAAATTTGAAAAAGAACTGGCAAGCTGGCGCAAAATGCTGGCTAAAAATGCCATTTTCCTCCGTCGGGTGATTGATGTGGGACATATTACCAAGGCTGACGCTATCGACTACGGTCTCACGGGTCCCTCTCTGCGGGCCTCGGGTGTGGCCCACGACCACCGTCGCTTTGAGCCTTACATGGTCTATGATCAGCTCGATTTTGATGTGGTGATTCGTGAAGAAGGCGATTGCTATGCCCGTTATCTGGTGCGTCACGACGAAATGCTGGAATCGATCAAGATCATCAAGCAATTGCTGGCCAAAGTGCCCAAAGGCGATATCCGTGCCGACGACGCCAAAGCCACTTACGCCTCCAAAAACGAAATCTATTACTCCATGGAAGGCCTGATCCACGACTTCATGATGACTGACGTGGGGGTATGTCCGCCCAAAGGAGTGGAAGTATATCATGCCATCGAGAGCCCCAAAGGCGAACTTGGCTTCCACATCATGTCAGACGGCACAGGTTCGCCCTGGCGCTGCAAGATCAACAGTCCTTCCTTCACCAACCTGCAAGGACTGGAGAAAATCATGGAAGGCGCAATGATCGCCGACACCGTGGTGCTGATTGGCTCCATCGACCCTGTAATGGGCGAAGCGGATAAGTAAGACGTTTTTGAGCTGCGAGCTTCGTGCTTCAAGCTTCAATGAAGATAACTGTGGGGCTACGACTTATCGTAGCCTTACTTGTAAAAAACAGTTTTTTTTACCTTTGGAGTTGGAGACAAGGCATTCCTTGTCTCTATGCCTATCTGGGACATTCTTCATCTCACCATCTAACCTCTCCTAAAAAAATTGCTCATTATTAATTGTTCATTATTAATTGTTACAGCCTATTTATTGGGCTCCATTCCATCAGCAGTATGGATCAGCCGGGCATTTTTTGGCAAGGATGTGCGGACTCTGGGTTCGGGTAATGCGGGCAGCACCAACATGTTCCGCAATTTTGGAGCCGCCGCAGGCATCGCCTGCCAGGTGATTGATATTGGCAAGGCCATGCTGGCCGCGGCCCTGCCCTGGATTCTGGCCAGGCCAGGTCTCGAAATTGAGTATTTTGGAAACAATCAGCCTCTTGAACTTCAAATGCTCTTGACCGGCCTGGTGGCCGTAGTGGGGCATATTTATCCTGTATTTGCAGGTTTTAAAGGCGGAAAAGGCATTAATTGCCTGCTGGGCACCATGCTGGTGGTTAATCCCGCAGCCGCAGGGATATGCCTGCTGGTATTTGTCGCGACGCTTTTGCTGAGCAAATACGTGAGCCTGAGTTCCATGCTGGGCACCCTGAGTTTCCCCGTATTTGTGCTGATCCGCGACCTGAGTGGGGGAGAGGGCATCAACTGGCTCCTGGCTGGCCTGGGCCTGTGCATGTTAGGACTGGTCTGCTTTACCCACCGCGAAAATATCGGGCGCCTGCTTAAAGGGCAGGAGAGCAAAGCCGGATTTCTGACCCGGAAAAAAAAGGCCTGAATTTCAGATTTATCCCAAATTCAAATCATCAGGGAGTAGCTGGAGGCGGCGTGGCCGGACGGGTCGCTGGTGCACTGGCGGGCGGAGCCGGCGGTGGAGCGACTGCCATGGCAGTCGGGTAGGCCACCCCGGCCAGATCGGCCGTGGGAAACTGGCGGTAATCGGCCAGGGCTTGGGCAGTAGTGATCCCCAAACCCAGATCCCGGTTAAGGTCATTGGCCAGTTGGTTGTTTCTGCCGTCCATACTTCTTCTGATCCACCATCTGAAAACTTTCAGGTTGGCCGCATGGGTACGGAGGGTGCTGTTATAATAGGCAGCAATACGGGTCCGGCAATCAGTCTGCACCTCGGCCGTGACCCCAGCCAATCCGTAATACATATTGAGGGACGAAAACGTCTGGTAATTGTGGATATAACTGTTGGCGCCCCGGGTGCCAATGTCGTAGCTGCGGTGAAAATCCCGGCAAAAGGTAGTGGTCCAGGTTTCCACCTCAGAATTATTCCCTTGCAGGGTGCTACCCGCCATTGCATGCCGTACGTGGTCAAATTCGTGGTTAAGCAATAATCGGGTTTGATAGAAATTACCCCCGTCCAGTGCTGTTCGGGCCAGAATGATATAATGGTTTGCCCCTGAATGGAGTGTATATCCGCCATTATTTGCCAAAGACCTGCCGCCGCGGGCGGCGGTGGGAGGAGAAGTTTTGGAGTTGAGGTTGTCGTCGTAGTTGACGGCATTATTTGCGCCCAGCGCCACGAGGTGCCCCGTCACCGGGTAGGTATCTGAAGCCGAAGCGGCCGTTTGATCTGTAATCGTGACCCCTGCACCCAGAGCTTCAACAATCAGGGCAAAACGATCCGCAGGGGTGGCAGCCGCAGCAACCCGGGCCGACCAGTCGGCCGGGACAGCTGAAACTCCCGGCCCATCGTGGGTGGTGGCATCCTGCTTTTGAATGGGAGCATTATTCCCCCCTTTCATTTGAACGGAATTGCCCCCGTTGGAGCCACCTCCGTCTGCATCCCCGGCAAACTGGAAAGCAGGAGGAGACATGGAACGCATTCCTTCAGGCTGTTCTCCGTTGAGGTCCTGGACCGTGGCTTGCTTATTTTCATTGACTTCTTTCATGGGAAATGATTTTTGACACCTTTGGATTGAGATGCAAAATAAGACAAATTTCCATTCCCCGAATTTTGAAAATTTCAGGATTGGGAAGAATGTCGTCTGGGATGCTCAGAATTGAATTAAATAAATCTGCAAAAGAATTTTCTCCCGACTGAACCCAAAAGCCCGAAACCACGTAAACCTGAGTGTGGATAATAAGTGTTCTCTTATAAGTAGTTAACAGAATCGCCCCTCGACGCACGTCAGGGGCGATTTTCTTTTTATATGGGCGTTCTTCCTGATACTATGACCCCGATCCCCGCCCCTCAGAACCGTAAACCGCACACCGTAAACCGTTTTCAAAAAATCCCTATCTTTCCAAATGCCTTCCTTCAAAAACAAAACGGTCTGGTTTGTGGGTGCCTCAGCTGGCATTGGCGAAGCCATGGCCTTGCAAATGGCTGCTCAGGGCGCCAAACTCCTCCTTTCGGCCCGCCGCGAAGCAGAACTCAACCGTGTGGCTGAAGCCTGCCGCAAACTGGGTGCCACCGCCGAAATCCTGCCTCTTGATCTCACCCTGCACGATACCCACCCTGAGCTGACCCAAAAAGCCTTGCAAATCCTTGGTCATATCGACCACCTCGTGCTTTGCGGGGGCATCAGCCAGCGTTCGGGAGTGTTGGAAACGGAAATGGAAACCTATCGCCGCCTCTTTGAGGTGGATTTTTTCGGCTATGTCAGCCTGACCAAGCTGGTATTGCCCGACATGCTGGCCCGCCAAAGCGGACACATTTCCGTGATCAGCAGCGTGGCTGGCAAGATCGGCACACCCAAACGGACGGGCTATTGTGCCGCCAAACATGCCTTGCAAGGCTTTTACGATGCGCTCGCCGCCGAATATTACAATGAGGGCATCCGGGTTAGCATCGTCACCCCCGGCTATGTCAGGACTGACATTGGGCTTTACGCCCTCAAGGGCGATGGCACCCAGTACAATAAAACGGATGGCGGCGTCGCCGACGGCATGGACGTGACCGTGGCGGCCAAAAAGATGGTGCGCGGCATTGCCAACCAAAAATCAGAGATTCTGGTGGCCCAGAGCCGTGAAAAGCTGGGTGTGTACCTCAAACGCTTCTTCCCTGGGATCTTGCGCAAAGTGGTTCGCAAGGCAGATCCTGTGAATTGATCAATCCCCAATTCTATTACCCAAAACCCAACAACCAATTGCGAGCACCTAAACTGAAAAGACCGTGATGGAAAATTCGGGGTGGAAATCCTGCCCCAATCCAGAACCATCTACCATCTAAATTTTTCGATACAAAATTATTCCATTTAAACTGATCAAAGGATATTTTTCCCCCAATAGATTCACTTTGAAAATTCCATGTTGCCTCACATAAAATCCTGCGCTAAACCCATCCAGGGGAGATAAAAATAATTCGAGGCCATTATTTTTGCGGAAAACCTTTCCAATCCAAAACCAATTTTCCTCTCCAATAATATCAAATTCGATTTGAATAAATCCCTTTTCGACCGAAATGTTGATCCCAAATGGATTTTCCTTGCCAAATTTCCTGAGATCAGGATCACTATCCAAAACCCAGACGGAATCTTTGCTACTAATAATTTCAAAATGCTCCTTAATACTCAGGGCGATATTTTCTTCTCTTAATACCTCAGTTTCCGCCTCAGAAAATAGCAGCTTATCCCGGGCTGCCAGTTCATTTAATTTTTTCTTGGTAAAATTCCCATAAAAGATTTTGAAATCCCTCTGAACGGTATTCTTCTCCAGGTTGTATGGTACTTTTGCGGAACTTTCGGGTTCGTTGGTGGATTTTTTGCACCCATGACCTACAATGGAAGTCATAAAAATCGCAAACAGTAATCCTGCGAAATGCCTGGAAAAGCTGTTCATAATCTGATCCATTTTTGATTCTTTGGTTTGGATTTGAAATTGACAAGAAATCCGTAAGCATGGCGTCCTGGCAATATCAGAAATAATCCATCCTTTCCGTTTAGAATTTTCCCCCGTCACAAATCCACCCAACTCTCCCATATTTCGTGCAGAATTGTAACTTTGCCCTGCAAGATGAAATTTACACTCGAAACCACGGTTCCCAACTCAGCTGCCCGGGCCGGGCGGCTCCAGACTGATCACGGCGAAATTCTGACTCCCATTTTCATGCCTGTGGGCACCAAAGCCACGGTCAAAGCGGTCGGGCAACCCGCGCTGCGCGATGAAATCAAAGCCCAGATCATCCTCGGCAATACCTATCACCTCTACCTGCGTCCGGGGATGGAGGTGATCGAAGGGGCTGGCGGCCTGCATAAATTCATGCACTGGGATGGCCCCATTCTGACCGACAGCGGGGGATTTCAGGTGTACAGTTTGTCTGCAATCCGCAACCTTTCAGAGGAAGGCGCGGTTTTTAAGTCGCATGTGGATGGCTCCAAACACTTGTTTACGCCCGAAAAAGTGATGGATATTCAGCGGCAGATTGGCTCTGATATCATGATGGTGCTGGACGAATGTACCCCGTACCCCTGCGAGCGAAAATATGCAGAGGATTCCATGCACATGACCCACCGTTGGGCTAAACGGGCTCAAGTCTATTTCAACACGCTGGAACCCCTTTACGGACACAGCCAGGCCTTGTTTCCCATTGTGCAGGGCAGCGTGTATCCTGAATTGAGGCGGATTTCCGCGGAGACCATTGCCGAAATGGACTTTGAGGGCAATGCCATTGGCGGACTTTCAGTGGGCGAACCCCACGACATCATGTACGATATTACCCAGCAGGTTTGCGAGATTTTGCCCACCTCCAAACCCCGTTACCTCATGGGCGTCGGCACCCCGGCAAATCTGCTGGAGTGCATTGACCGGGGAGTGGATATGTTTGACTGCGTTCTCCCAACCCGCAATGCCCGTCACGGACACCTTTATTCGCGCCACGGATTCCGCAATTTCATCAACCAGAAGTACGAAAAAGATTATTCCCCCATAGACCCCGAATCTGACCTGTGGGTGGATCAGTACTACACCAAGGCTTACCTGCGTCACCTGCTGAAAGCCAAGGAATTGCTGGGATATCAAATCGCAAGTTTGCACAACCTGCATTTTTTCCTCTGGCTTGTGGGCGAAGCCCGCAAGCACATCCTGGCTGGCGATTGGAACTCCTGGAAAAAAGAAATGGTCGAAAATGTTTCCAGGAGACTTTAAAATGCATTTTGTCGTTCCATAAATGCTGGTAATTTTGGAAAACCACAAAGTGTAAGAAGAATTACACCAAACTTTTTGATCTTTACTCCATAAAATATTCTTTAAAGTAATCGTCTAACTCAGAACTTAAAATTTAGAACTGTAAACTGAAAACAGTAAACTGTTTTGACCAAAATCGACCGCTATATCATCAAAAAATTTCTGGGGACTTTCCTCTTCATTGTGATGATCTTTCTGGTGGTGTCTGTGGTGATTGACGTGGCGGAAAAAATCGACGATTTCATCGAGAAAAAGCCTCCTTTGAATGAGTTGATCTTTGAATACTACGTGGACTTTATGCTTTTCTACGGGAACCTGCTGAGTCCGATTTGTGTATTTCTGGCAGTAATATTCTTTACTTCGCGCCTTACCCAAAACACTGAAATTGTGGCCATCCTGAGTGGTGGAGTGAGTTTTTGGAGGCTGTTGGCGCCCTACATTGGCACGGGACTTTTCCTGGCTGCAGTTTCGTTCTACATGAATGCCTATCTGGTGCCCATTGCCACGGAGGAACGAATAAATTTCGAATACGAATATCTCAAGACCAAGCGCGTCATGGACGACATCAACATCCACCGCAAGGTAGGACGGGATGCAGAGGGCGCGGAGACCTATGTTTATATCTACTCCTTCAATCAGCTGATCAACGAGGGCTATATTTTCTCCATGGAGCGGGTCAAAGACGGTGATATTCTTACCAAAATCAACTGTGACCGCATCAACTGGGTGCATGACGGTTCCCGCTGGCTCATGCACGATTGCCATACCCGTTACCTGACCCCAACCTCGGAGGCGATTGTCTTTAATAAAGAAATTGATACCACTTTCCTCCTTACTCCCGACGATATTTATGTGAAGGAAATGCGGGCCGAATCCCTCCCCCTTGACAAACTTTATGAGTACATCAGTCTGGAGACGGACCGGGGTTCAGACATTGTGGACGAGTTGATACTTGAAAAATACGAGCGCTGGGCCTATCCTTTTGCCGCCGTGGTGCTCACCATGATTGGTTTTTCCGTTTCGACCAAAAAACGCCGGGGCGGAACCGCCCTGCAACTGGGGATCGGGCTGGTACTCAGCTTTTTGTACGTGACGTTGGTTGTGGCAGGCCAGGCAATGGTTGGGGATGAATTTCCTGCGTGGCTGGCCGTTTGGTATCCCAATATTCTGTTTTTTGGATTGGGAGTGTTTTTGTTGAGGATTGCGCCTAAGTGAGGTTGGGTAGAGGAGGTGCAGTTTCGAACTCCGTCAATTAATTTCCCCCCCAAATTAGCCATCTGGTTTCTCTTTGTTGAAAGTAAGGCTGTTGTTTTCAAATTTTACCCAAAATAGCTTTTCACCTTTCACCGCGGCAACCAATTCGTGAATAGAAGCAACCTTCTCCTCATCTGAAATATTGGCTTGGCCCAGGGTGCCAGTTTTTGGGTGAATAAAGAGCAGGTAAATGATTTCTTTAATCTGATCTGCCACATAATAAATCCTGAATCCTCCTTTTCCACCCAGTCTTTTTTTGATAAATGGCTTATTGGGGATATCATGAATTCTGACCCCACTTAGTAATTCCTGAAAGCTATTCGTAAAAAAGTATTCTGAAATAAGTCTGCTTATACCTGCGTAGGATTTCTTTTTTTCCAGTTTTGCTAATTGTTGTTCAAAACTGGAAGTACATTTGATTTCCATTTAAATTGAGGCCAGCAAGTCATTAATCTCCGTGTCGACCGCGGTATTTTGATTCTTAAAAAACACAGTCTCCAAATCCTGATAACATTCCTTTAACTCATCGAGGGCCTTTTTATAATCCTTAATTTCCTCCGTTGCGATTCCACTATCCTTTAGGCTCTGGCTATAAATCGCCCATTTTTTTAATCCGCTGGCATAAAGGTCAGAAATGGTGGCAATCAAATCATTGACGGATTTAAGAATTTCCTCCGTGACTTCTGATTTTTCCAACCAGGTAATCTCTTCACTTTTTAATACGAATCCATATAGCTTTTCTGACAAATGAGAAAGGTATGATTTGAATTGAAGGATTGAATCAAGAAATTCATTGACCTCTTTTTCCTCCAGCTCGGCCACACTAACCCTTTCTTCGAAGGAAGCCGTTTTCACAACCTTCAGGACATTGTCAACTTTTTCTTGGGCAGTAACTTGCATTTTGGTTTTTGGAAATAATAATTTTGATTTGGAGGCTTTTTCCAAATCTATTTCTATTAAACGAGAAAGAAAAATAAAAAGTTTATCCCCCAATGGGTTCCTTTTGAGGGAATTCAGGGATTAATCAAAACAATTTTCAACGAATCCTGTCTGCCGATCTTACAAGATCCTCATCAGCTTTGATGCGTCTTGCGGCAAACCAGGCCAGCAGAATTGTGCCAATCGGGAAGAAAAATCCAAACTCAAAGCTACCCTGACCTTGTTCCGTAAATCCAACATGTTCGCCCAGGCCATAGCTGAGTCCAGAAGCCAGGGCAATCTGTCCCAATACCAGGACCAACCCAATATAAACCAGTCTGATTTGTTTCATGCGGTCTTTGTATTGAAAAATTACAAAGATCAGGTAGAGAGAGGCGATGATCACCATCAGAAAATGTCCGAGCAGCAAAAAATCATCCCCCAAACCCACGGAACCCCCGTTGATACCGTTGGCCGCGGTGCCTTCCAGATTCACCGAAAATCCAGTGAAAGTTGCCGTGCCTTCGCCCTGCGATACCTGCCAGATCGGCAGGAACAAAATCGCCAGATTTAGCAGGGATGCACCCAGCAGAAGCAGGGACTGAATTCTTTGTATCATTGGGAGCTTTGTTTAAATTGCCTCCAAAATTAAAGAAAAAAACGGGTAATGAAAGAAGTTTATATCATAGATGCGTGCCGTACGGCCATTGGAAGATATGCCGGATCCCTGTCGGCAGTGAGGCCCGACGACATGCTGGCCACTGTGCTGAAAGCCCTGATTTCCCGCAATCCATCCATCGATCCTGCTCAGATTGAAGAGGTGATTTCCGGCGCCGCCAACCAGGCAGGAGAGGACAATCGCAACGTAGCCCGCATGGCCGCCCTGCTGGCCGGTCTGCCCATTTCTGTGGCCGGGGTGACGGTCAACCGTTTGTGTGCATCAGGACTTCAGGCCGTGATCGATGCCAGTCGCGCCATCATGGTGGGAGAGGGGGATTTTTACCTGGCGGGTGGGGTGGAAAGCATGACCCGTGCACCCTATGTAATGGCCAAGGCAGAGTCTGCCTTTGGCCGCCTGCCCGAAACGGTGGATTCGACCTTTGGCTGGCGTTTTGTCAACCCCGACCTGGCCAAAATGTATCCGCCCATTGGTATGGGAGAAACGGCGGAAAATCTGGCGGTGAAATATAAGGTATCCCGCGAAGCCCAGGACCAGTTTGCCTGGGAAACCCAGCAAAAATGGAAAGCAGCCCATGATGCAGGCAAGTGGAAAGATGAAATTGTGCCCGTATCTATTCCCCAGCGCAAAGGAGATCCCATCATCATTGATACGGACGAACACCCCCGCCCGGAAACCACCCTTGAAGGGCTGGCCAAATTGCGCCCTGCCTTCAAAGCCAATGGCACTGTGACGGCTGGCAATGCCTCTGGCATCAACGATGGTTCCTCAGCCGTTTTGCTGGCCAGCGGAGACATGGTCAAAAAATACAACCTCAAGCCCCTGGCCCGCATTGTAGCCCACGCGGTGGCCGGGGTTGACCCTTCCATCATGGGCATTGGTCCCGTGCCTGCCACCCAAAAAGCGCTTCAGCGCGCGGGATTGACCACCCGCGACCTCGGCCTGATCGAACTCAATGAAGCCTTTGCAGCTCAATCCATTCCCTGCATCCAGGACCTCGACCTGGACCCTTCCCTGGTCAATGTAAACGGCGGCGCCATCGCCCTCGGACATCCCCTGGGATGCTCAGGTGCCCGCATCCTCACCACCCTGGTTCACGAAATGAAGCGCCGCCCCTCCGTAAAATACGGCCTGGCCACGCTTTGCGTAGGGGTAGGACAAGGAGTTGCGGTGGTTGTAGAATCCGTGTAACAGTTTACTGTTTACGGTTTACAGTTTGTAGAAGTGGATTTGGTTAAGTTTGGAAATATTTGAATCTATATGTCCACCTTAAAAAGTTTCGAGGATATCAAAGCATGGAAGGAAGCCAGGGTCCTTTCCAACGAAATTTATCTCATCTCCAAAGAGGGCGGCCTGGAAAAGGATTATGCATTGAAGGATCAGATGAACCGTTCTTCTGGATCAATTATGGATAATATTGCTGAGGGTTTTGGCCGTGGTGGATCCAAAGAATTTGCAAACTTTTTATCCTTTTCCATGGGTTCAGCTCAGGAGCTTAAATCACAATTATTCAGAGCATTGGACAGGGGATATATTTCCAGGGAGCAATTTGATTATTTTTATAATAAGTCAGAATCCATTTCCAAAATGATATATCGCCTAATCGAATATCTCAATAATTCTGATTTTAAAGGAGAAAAATTCAAAGGGAGAAGGTGAGAATTTCAAGGCAAAATATCGGTCAAGAATTTCAGGAGAAAGGCAAATACTCATTTTTGGTAATCAACCCGAACCCCCAATCCAACCGTAAACTGTAAACCGCAAACCGTGAGATACGTCGTCGACATCATATACAAGGGCACCCATTTCAGCGGCAACCAAACCCAGGTAAATGCACGAACCGTGCAGGAGGAGGTGGAAAAAGCGCTGGAGACGAAATTTCGGCAGCCGGTGAAGATTTACCTGGCCGGGCGCACGGATGCGGGAGTGCATGGCCTGCAGTTGCCGGTCCATTTTGATCTGGAGGAGGAAATTCATCCCCGTTTTTTGAGGGCTTTGAATGGGATTTTACCCCGGGACGTGGCTGGAACCCGGGTGTATCGGGCCGTGGATCCGGATTTCAACGTGCGTTTTCACGCCGTGGAACGCACCTACCGCTATCAGATTGTGCGTCGCCGCAATCCCATCGAACAGGATTTTGCCCTTTATGTCCACGGTCCTTTGGACATGGAAGCCATGCAGGAAGCGGCCAGCAGCCTGCTGGAATACGACAGTTTCGAAAGCCTTTGCAAATCGGGTGGGAATAACAAAACGTACCTTTGCGACATCAAAGAGGCCCGCTGGGACCAGGAAGGGGAGGATAAAATCGTCTTTACCATTACCGCCAACCGCTTTTTGCGGGGCATGGTGCGGGCTACGGTGGGAACCCTGCTGATGGTGGGACGAGGCAAAATTGATGTCAATGAATTTCGCCGCATCATCGAGGCCCGCGACCGCAAACAGGCGGGTGATAATGTCGGGCCTGAGGGGTTATTCCTGGCTAAAGTGAAGTATGCGGAAGGGGCTTTAATTGAAATTCCGCAGGGGTGAGGTTTCAAATTTAAAGAGAGGGGTATCCAGAGGAAGGAAAAAATCATTAGATTTTTTCTCTTCGATTCTTTGGCGAATGGGGGAGTACAAAGAACTTAAATTTGAATTCTTTGCAAGCCGTTAAAAATCGTTTATCACCTGTTTTCGGCGCTGGGACACCCAAATCAGATTCCGAAGGATTTTAAAAGGTCGATTTGCTCCTGCTCCTTTGCCATCAGGTAGGTATATGGTTCTTTTGACTGAGGCAAAGTCATTTTAAGGCCATAGATCGTTTTCAAAATTTCGATTGCCTTTTCTGGGCTGAGGCCTGTTTGTTTCTCTTTTAATTGTCGCTCGAACTCCTTGTAGACTTTGTAAGCGCAAAATGCAATGCATATATGTGATTCAATCCTTCTCTTGAGACGATGGTAAACTGGCCTGATCTTGAGGTCGGTTTTAGATATTCGGAATGCTTTTTCGATTTGCCAAAGTTGCCTGTAGCCTTCGATGACTTGCTCTTTTGAGAGTGAGCAGTTCGTGATGTAACCCTTTAATCCGTCCCAGCGACTTGCCTGGTCCACTTTGTCATAATCGATGTTGATCTTAACTTCTCCTGTCATGGAGAGAAATTGATTGTATCCCCTATTGTTAATGTGTTGTTTGGTCAAATTGCCCTTGTTCAGGTTCTTCTCCAATTTTTTTATCCCTCTGTTGCGGTTGTATTCATCTTTTCTTGCCCTTTTTGAGGAGTAACTAATGACCAGCCGCTTGCCATCTTCTTGCTTTAAAACAGCACTCTTCCCATCTTCTAATTTCAGTTTCAGGATTTCCTCCTTTATTTTCTTTGCCCCAGCCTTAATCCTGGCCCCAAGAATAAATTCATACCCACCTGCCTCTAATTGCGCGATATTGTCTTTTGAAAGTAGGCCAGAATCTGCAATCACTACCAGTTTACCCAGATCATATTTCTCTTTGAACGCTTCAATGACCGGAATCATGGTGTGGCCTTCAAATTTATTCCCTTCGAAAATCTGGTATGCCAACGGATAACCATAGTAGCTAACCAGCAGGCCCAAAAGAACCTGAGGATGTTGGTGTTTGCCATCCTTGGAGAATCCGGCCACGCGCAGATCGTCTTCCTCTGCAGCCTCAAAATATAAAGTAGTGACATCGTAAAAGACAACTGCTGGTTCCTCGCCCAGTACCTCAAGCGTATGCCGATAACTAATCTTTTGAACCTCTTCGTACTGGTCGTTCCGGAGCTTGTCCAGGTAACGGTAAATCTTTGTCACCTCATAAGCTATTCCATTGAATTTAAGCAGGTAATCTGCTGTTTTTAACTTACTGAGTGGAAAAACCAACCGGGATATTACCAAATGACGAAACAGCTCATCGGGGATCGCATGAAAACCAATCTCTCGAAAAAGCTTGCCAAATACCAGATCTGGCCCTAAAAGTTGAACTTTATGAAGATGGGAATCGAGTGTTTGGATAAAGTGGCGGTCCTCACCGATGACAAAATCCATTGCCATCTGACCATGAATCCGCAAAATCATTTGTTTCCCCTTCTCAACCAACAACTCCACCTCATCCGCATCCGAACTACTTCCGACGGTCTTCAGAACCCGGTATCGCCCTTGGCTCTTATCTATAATCTGAACACTGACTATCCCGGATCGATTTGGCTTTTTGCGAACAAACATCCACAAAGATAGTCTGGGACACCCAAAACAATCCAAAAATCATCCAAATCAACGCCCATTCAATGATTTTGCCGAAAACTTGGAAAAAGTGCCGAAGACAGGAAAGAACTTAAATTTGAATTCTTTGCAAGCCGTTAAAAATCGTTTATCATTTCAGAACTACCGCTGAGTAAGTCAGGACCATCGTTCATGGAAAGAAGAAAGTAGTTTCTCCAAGGTTTCATACCTTTACTTTCGCAGGTAAAAAATCAAACTAGATCCGGCCGGGATCTGATTAACGTATTAAAAAAGAAACCCAAGTTTAACAAATCATTTATGAAACACTATTCTATTCGGCTTATTCAAGCCACAATCTTGCTATGCTTACTTTTTCATGGAATGCAGGGCTTTGCCCAGGTATTTCAAAAAAATTACGATGCAACTGGAGCCATATCCAATGCGCGGGATGAAGGTTTTGGGCTTGCGCAAACTTCGGATGGGGGTTATGTAATGGCTGGAAGTTCTTATTCAACCCATCCAAGTTTGCCCGGGCTTTTTCATTTTTCTCTGGTTAAGACAGATCCTCTGGGATCAATTGATTGGGGATACAATCTGGGGGCCTCATTAGGCACATCTGTCATTTCATACCCAACAGGTCAAATTGCAGCAGTAGGTTTGGGAAATGATCGGGCAGTTTTGGTCAAGTCCAATTTAGCCGGGTCCGTCATAGATCAACGGTCTTATTTATTTTCAGGTTCAACTTTTTCCAGGGCTGAGGAAATCACGCCTTCCTTTTCTGGAAATTACCTGGTTTCTGGTTGGGTAAAATGGTCATCAAATAATAATGAGGATGGGATTATGATGGATATTTCGAATAGCAGTCCTTTTAATCCCATTTTTGCAACCAGCTGGGGTACTGCATCTGAAGACCATATCCTCTCCCACACAAGAACCATTGACGGAGGCTATGCTTTTGTTGGGTATACTGATGACGGACCTGCGGGCGGGGCCAGCCGGGAAATATGGGTTATAAAAACCGATGCATCTGGAAACAGACCGAATCCCTCAGTACATTTTTCTAAATATTACGGCACAGGCCTCCAAGAATGGGGCACAGATATTCGCCAGGCCCCTGATGGATCATTATATATATCAGGAGTACAGGATGGAGGTACTTCCACGTCTTTGAATTGGCTCATAACAAAATTAGATGCGAGTGGAAACCTGATTTGGACCAGGAGTTGGGGCAGCGCAGATTCAGATGAGGCCCTGGGAATTGATTTGTATGATGGTAATGGAGATGGAATTCAGGATGATGGAATTCTTGTAAGCGGTTATTACTATACTGGCAATTTGGCCAATCCCCTTCTTATGCAAATTAGTCCTGGAGGGAATTTGGTTTGGGCCAAAAAATACGGAAATGCAACCATTAGCAGATCATTTGCGGATGTTGTTCAAACTTCTGATGGATATATAAGTACCACAGGCTTTGACGAAACTCCAGGGGCAATTTCAAATTATCTGGTCAGGACGACCTCCAATGGAAATACTGTTTGTGATGTAACTACACCTCAAATTTCTTTAGGATCTCAAACCCTTAACCAAGGGGACCTGATTGTAACTCAGTCAAATAAATCTGTATTCGTCAATTCAGTTTCTGGAGGTGTAGACCTCTATACCGAAACTCAAATCTGCCCACCCTGTACTACTTCTGCCAACTCTGTATTCACCCTCCCGTCCGAGGCCTGTACCGGACAGCCCATTCTGGTGAATGGCACTCCATCCACAGGGGAGAGCCAATGGAGTATTGTTGTAGATGAGGTAAGTGGCATTGGCAGCAATGTGGTGATTACCCCGGGGGTAGCTAACTTTTCTGGCTCAGGTATTTTCAATTCCCCCGTAGATATTGAACCTTCCTTAACCTGCGATAAATTCTACCGGGTCACCTTTGGTGCTTATAACGCTTGTTCAGGATGGGATTACAGCACAAAATGGGTATTCGTGAAGTGTGGGCCAAATATTCAGGTAAACTGCCCCGCATCTATCTGTTACGGCGACAATACCTGTTTTTCGGTGACATCTTCTGACCCCATCGCATCTGTTCATTGGACATTTATTGATGTAAGCAGCCAGCAAGGTCCTGGTGGGCAGGGTAACCCTTTTTGTTACACTAATACGGGTGACTTCATTATCACGGTTTACCTTACAAATACTGATGGTTGCAACAGTAACGTTGAAACCGTTTTGGTGCAGCCTCAATTCTGTTGTCAGCCTGTGGATGATGATTTTATTAAAATCCCATCAGATATTTCAAATGTTATTTCTACCAATACAACCTTCCATGGAAAATACTGGGTAGAACCAGGAACTATCCTTCAGGTAACAAGCGGCGCCACCCTTGATCTCACCAATGTGGATATGGTTTTCAGTCCAGGGGCAGGAATGGAATCCTACGGCAGTTCTGTGAGAGCAAATAACTCCGTTTTCAGGCCCTGTGATGAAGCTCAAACCTGGAAGGGGATAACCATCAGAGACAATTCGTCAGGGAATTTCAATGAGTGCACCTTCAAAAACGGAAGCTTTGGTGCTCTTTATCTGTTTGATTCAGACGGACACCTCACCGACAATGAATTTTATAATTGCCAACAGGCAATTGGCCTTGCCCTGGATCCAAATTTCAAGGGAGACATTACTGGAAACACCATTGTTTGGGATGAACATTTGCCCGATTTCCCAACCGGAATCACGACGGAATTCAATGGTTTGGTTGCCTTCGGAAGTAATTTTAAAGGACTCGTTTCAGGAAATCACTTCTCCAATGGAGTAGTCACGGATCCCCTCATTCCAAATACCATGTTTGGAATCAGGTTGGATGCTTCCATTATGACGGCTACCGAGAATCTTTTCACCAATATTCACCAGGCAATTGAAGGTTCAAATCTGGAGGAGCGGGTCGAGTTTTCTGAAAATGAAATCAGCTATACTGAAGGAATTGATCCCTATATCCACGCGGTACGTTTCACAGATGTAACCGCCCCGGTTTTATTCCATCACAATGAAATGAAACACCTGAATCCCGAAGTGTACTCAGAGGCCATTTACCTGGAAAGAGTAAACATGGGATATTTTGGGGATAATGAAATCGAAGGCTTTGGGGTAGGTATCAGGATGAATGATTCCAAAAATACCTCCATTGTTGAAAACAAGCTTTCAGGAATTCTTGATCTTGGCATCGGGTCATACGAAAGTTATTTTGGGATTGAAATTGCCCGAAACACGATCGAATTGAAAAAGAATGAAGGTGGCGGGACAATTGGGCTTGAGTATATTCTTAACTCCTACTACCCGGATGCATTCCTTCATACTGAAATTGTTCGAAACTGCATTCTGGAAACAGGAACCGCCATGTATTTCTATTCGGGAACGGTGGACAATCCCTTCCCAGTGATCACCGACAATTACCTTTATAATTACGAAACCATTGGCATGTATTTCGAAAACTTCGTTGGAACCATTGGTACTGGGGTTGGAGGACGCGAATTTGGAGGTAGAAATGCATTTATCAGCAATTGGCAGGACTTCGCTTCCACTGGCCCATTTGTCGCCGATGTATTTGAAACAGGGGGAGGAATTGTGCTCTATGGAAATTATCATCCCAAAAACAGCATGACCGTTGTGGGGAATGTTACTCGTCCGGCCAGAACCATGTATGTACCCCTGGCAACCTGTGCAGGAATGATACAGGATAATACCATTAACAGAATTCAGGAGAATGTTTACCGGGACCTGGTCACTCAAAACCTCCCCCTTGAATGGGATGGAATGAAGTATGTGCTGCTCGAGTCTTTCAGAGACTGGATGGATAAAGACAATCTTCAGTTGAATTTTTTGGTTACTGCTCCCGTTTCGACAGTTTTACTTCAGAATTCTGACCGCAAGGAATGGAATCGGTTTATGAATCTGTTGAAAATAGAAAATCATTTGAATGGCCCTCAACTCCTTGCACTTGAACTGATGGCCGCTCAAAAGGATCTGGATTTGGTAAGGGCTGCCCAAATTACGGATGATCTAAAGGGAATTGGTGGATTTTGGAGTGATTTCGCAATGTTGAATAAAATTAAGCTGGATCGTCAGGATCATACAGGTTCCTGGAATCAGCTAACAGATTCAGAAAGGGCCTGGCTACTTGCCCTTGCCGAAAGCAACTCCATCCTCAATGACCTTGCCTGGGATATGATTCATGCCATTGAAAGAGGCCATCCATTCCGCTACAATGACAGGATCCGCCCTTCAATTGGAAATCCTCAGATTCAGGGAAGTCTTGAAATGGGAATTCCATCAATTACAGTCTGGCCAAATCCCGGATCAGGCAATCTGACCCTGACTTTCTCGGCTCCTGACGCCGAAGGTTCTGTTGACCTCAAGGTAACTGGCGTGGACGGAAAGGTCTGGTTCCAGTCTCAATTGGATGTAATTGCAGGGAATTGTAAAGCAGATCTTTCGAAACTTGCAGATGGCGTTTATTTCTTGACCATTCAAGGTGAAGAAACTGCTCCCATGACTGTAAAGTATGTGAAATACTAAGCAGCAAACAATTTGTTTGTTCTAAAAAATGGGGCGGCGCAATGGAGCCGCCCCATTTCTTTTTTGGAAAATTCTCCCAAAACAAAAAAGGCTGAGATTCCTCTCAGCCCTAAGTTTCCACTAAAACTTCTTCCATCCTCAACTCCGCTTCAGCACATATTTATCCTCGCCTTTCACCACGCCATTCACTGTCAGTCTCATGGTATAGGTGCCTTCGCGCTGAGTGAAAAGCCAGGAATGCCAGTGTCTGCCGCGCTGTTGGGACTCATCAATGATGGATTTGACCAGGGTGCCCGTGCTGTCATACATGGCGATGGAGACCTGTGATGGCTCGTTCAGGGCCCATTCCACCCGGCCTTTGACCGTAAAAGTAGCGATGCGGGTGGGGCGATTCATCCCGCGGCTCCGTTCCGTGATTTCCAGGCCGGTCACTTCAGAGAGGTATTTCTGCATTGGGGCGTCATAGACATAATTGATTGGGCTTCCATCGCTGATCACCCAGACTGCCTGTTGCGATTCGCCGCTTCCGTACAAATGATGTTCGTTGATGTAGGTCGCAATTTTGAGCAGATGTCCCTCTGCCATAGGGCCTACCGTGAAATCAGTGCCCGAACCGGGACCCATGTTATGCAGCTGGGTGCAGCAGGCAATCAGACCGGCTTGTTTGCGGCCGCCCGGGGCCAGAGCCAGGATCACTTCCTGGGTCACCAGCATGTCCTGAAATTCCTTTTCCACAGTCAGGAAGCGTTGGCCGGCCGGGATGAGCAGGTCAATTGCACCCCCGGATTTATTTTCAACCTGAATCACCACCGAGGCCCGGGCATAATCTTCGTGATCACTCCAGTCCGTGCCACGCACTTTGATATTGATCAGGTGATTTTCCACCGCCTTCAGCAGGGTGATTTGTTCTGCAGCAAAAAGTCCCTTTCCGAGAAAGGAAACCAGCAAAATCAAAAGGAAACGGAGTTTGTTGGAATGTAGCATATCTTCAATAATTGAGTTCATTCAAAAGAATCCCAATTGGTAACAGACATTCAGGAAATTAAGGTAAAGCGTTGGTTTTTATGGAATTACATGCGGGTATCAATGTTGTACATGTAGTAGGGGAGTTGTTTCATTCCCAGTTTTTCGTACACTTTCTGGGCATGGAGATTGTCCTTTTCCACGTATAACCGCACCGAATAAATGCCGTGATTGGTGGCCAGGGTGATGACTTCGTGGTACATTTTGGAAAAAATTCCCATCCCGCGGTACTCAGGCACGAGGTAAACTGACTGGAAATACCACAGGTTTGCATTGCGCCAATCCGACCACTCAAAGGTGATCAGCAGGCTGCCCACGACCTTTTCGTCCACCTGGGCTACCAGGTAAAAGCCTTTGTAGGGATCGTCGAAAACCTCAGAAACAGCCGTGACAACCGTTTGATAATCAAGCTGTTTGTCTTCGGTTTCCTGGGCCATATTGAGTTGAAACTGGGCGATGGCAGGGGCATCGTCCTGGGTGGCTGTGCGGATTTTCAGGTCCATTAGGGATTAACTCAGAGTTAAATTTTTGGCAATTCTTCAAGTAATATAAAAAATTTTTACTTTTGAACCGATTTTTAAAGACGGTTTTGGCAACCAGAGAGGCAAATAAAGCAGAATTTCGCTTGCTTCTGAGCTGATCTGGGGGCTGATTCTGATAACACATTGCTTTATGAGCTACATAGAAAGTATTCAGGCTAGAGAAATTCTGGACTCCCGCGGAAACCCCACGGTTGAAGTCGAAGTGACCACAGAAGATGGTTCATTTGGCCGTGCGGCTGTGCCTTCAGGAGCTTCCACCGGGGCCCATGAGGCAGTTGAATTGCGCGACAAAGATAAAAAGCGCTATAAAGGCAAGGGGGTTTTGCTCGCAGTTGACAATGTGAATGAAGTCATTGCCCAGGAAATTGAGGGCATGCACGTGCTGGATCAGTCAGGCATTGACCTGGCCCTGATTGCCCTGGACGGAACGGAAAATAAGGGCAAGCTTGGCGCAAACGCCATTTTGGGAACTTCGCTGGCAGTAGCCCGCGCCGCAGCCGCCGAACAAGGCCTGCCCCTCTATCGCTACATTGGCGGGGTGAATGCCCGCGTGCTGCCTGTGCCCATGATGAATATTCTGAATGGGGGCGAGCATGCAGATAATTCCATTGATATTCAGGAGTTTATGGTGATGCCCGTGGGGGCTGAATCTTTTGCGGAAGCCCTGCGCATGGGCGCAGAAATTTTCCATACCCTGAAAGACGTGCTGAAAGGCATGGGCATGAGCACGAATGTGGGCGATGAAGGCGGATTTGCGCCTAATCTTCCTTCCAATGAGGCCGCCATTCAAACCGTGATGCAGGCCATTGAAAAGGCTGGTTTCAAACCTGGAAAAGATGTTTATATCGCTCTGGATGCAGCCAGCACGGAGTTTTACGATTCCAA
Source organism: Bacteroidia bacterium (assembly GCA_020635905.1). Lineage (GTDB taxonomy): Bacteria > Bacteroidota > Bacteroidia > J057 > JADKCL01 > JACJYV01. The sequence continues at coordinate 251,605 of JACJYV010000001.1, read as the reverse complement.
AACCGGCCTTTACACCTTCAAAAGCACGGGAGAATCACGCACCAGCTCAGAAATGGTGGATTTCTGGAAAGACTGGGCCAATCGCTACCCTATCATCTCCATCGAAGATGGCATGGCAGAGGATGACTGGAAAGGCTGGAAAGCCCAGACTGAGGCTCTCGGCCACAAAGTGCAACTGGTGGGCGACGACCTGTTCGTGACCAATGTGAAGCGCCTCGGCCGCGGCATTGACGAGGGAATTGCCAATTCTATTCTGGTGAAAGTCAACCAGATTGGCTCCCTGACTGAGACCATAGAGGCAGTTTCCCTGGCTACCCGCAACGGCTACACCAATATCATTTCCCACCGCTCAGGCGAAACGGAAGACACCTTCATTGCCGACCTGGCAGTGGCCCTCAACAGTGGCCAGATTAAAACAGGTTCTGCTTCCCGCAGTGACCGGATTGCCAAGTATAATCAACTCCTGCGCATTGAGGAGGAACTGGCCGAATCAGCCATTTTTGGCAAGCACGTGTTGAAGAAATTCCTTTGACAGAGATGTCAGATGGGTAGATTTCAGATGTCAGATAGTTAGTTTTTTGACTAATGACAGACAGGAAAAGTGGTCAGGGCGCATGTCCCGGCCACTTTTCTTTTGGTGGCTATTTTGAAATTGGGACGGGGATATTTGGGGTAAAATTCTTTTGAATCACTCTGAAATCAATTGAAAATACCGTCCAGCCTCGTGGGCAAAGGCAGGGGAGGGTGTGCATATTGGGTATTGTCAGGTCTGAAATTCTGGCCTATAATTGTCCCCAATACATTCGACAAAATGGAACGCTTCAAATCTGTTCTCAAAATCCTCAAAAACCGCTACCTGATCGTAGGTACCGCGGCATTGATCTGGATGCTGTTTTTTGATCAGTATGCCCTGGTTTCGCGCATGAAACTGCAAAGCCAGATTGCAGAACTGAAACGCGACCGCGACTTTTACCAAAAGGAAATTGTACGCATCAATGAAGAGAAAGAGGCCCTTTTCACGGACCGTTTTGCCCTCGAGCGATTTGCCCGCGAGAAGTACTTCATGAAAAAGGACAATGAGGATTTGTTCATTGTGGTGAAGTAGGCGGGGCTCCTTAAAATCATTTTTTTCATAGTTTGAAACAAATATTTGGGATTTTATCCCCTGATTGCCCTAAACAAATCATTCTGAGGTTTTTAAATCGGGAAAAAAGACATATATTAATCAAGTCAATGCTCGCCATAAAGGAGACCTCAGTTTTCTTGTATTCTGATCCACTCCAACAAACATCCCCGTTTTTTGATGGATTTTTTATTGCTGGATTCACCCGGTAAGATATATTATAATGAGAAGGATTTGTTATTGGCTCACTTGGGGTTTGGTAAGCATTTTAGCTGTTTTTCAGGCTGAGAATCTTGCGGCTCAGATCCCTAACCTCAAATTGGATAGTTTGGAAAACCTGCTTTCCACCATGCCCGACGATACGCATCGGGTAAAAATCCTTACCCAGCTATGCCAGGATTATGCAGATGTTGATTTGAAAAAAGCCATTCATTTTGGCGCCCAATCAGTTGAACTGGCAGAGGAACTGGGCTTCAACGAAGGCCTTGCAGACGCCTGCGTTTCCATGGGGCGTGCTTACAGATTGAGGGGAGTTCATAGCCAGGCCCTGGATTTCTTTCTGCGGGGCCTGAGGATTTATGAGAAGCTGGGCAATGCCATGAGCATTGCGAAGACCAAAAATAATATTGCCGTCATTTACAAGGATCAGGGAGATCTGGACCAGGCGCTTGAGTATTTTGAACAAACCCGCCTGGCTTTTGAGCAGATGGATGACGAAAGGAATGTCGCCATCATGCTGCTGAATATTGGTTCTGTGTACATGGATATGGGTGAGCTGGATACGGCGTTGCAAATCAATGAAGATGGCCTCAGCAAGGCCCAGGACTTGGGATTCGAGGTTCTTATTTCATTTTTCCTGAATAACATTGGCAATATTCACAGCAAAAAAGGTGAACCAGAACTGGCTTTGCCTCTTTTGCTTAAGTCATTGAAAATGAAGCAGAAATCGGGGAATTTGCCGGGTGTCGCAAAATCCCATGTTCGCATTGCTGAAGCTTATTTTTCCCTGGGGAAACCTACCCTGGCCCAGGCCCATCTCGACAGCTCCAGAAGCCTGGCCGAGTCTTCAGATGCAAGAGAAGTTTTACTGGATTGCTACCAGTTGGGGGCTCAAATCTATGAAAGCTCGGGCCAGCCCAACCTCGCCCTGGGCGAGTTGAGAAATTTCATTTCCCTGAATGACTCCCTGCGGAAACAAAATGAGGATGAAAAACGCATGGAACTCCAGGCGGCCTTTGATTTCGAACAGCAGGAAAGCGAAATAAAATTCCTTGAACAACAAAGAGAAAACCGGGGAACCATCACCCTGGTTCTGGTCATTGGATTGATTATTCTGCTGCTGGGTCTGATTGGCGTTTTGTACCTCTTTTACATCAACCGCAAAGCCAAAATCAAGCTTCAAATCAATCAGCATAAAATTAATACCCAGCAAAAACTCATTTTGGAGCGGAATATGGAACTGGAAGACCTGAACCGCGAGAGAGATGGATTGATCAATATTGTTGCCCATGACCTGCGGTCGCCCATCAACAAATCCACGGGTTTGCTCAAGCTGATTGAACTTGCGGGTCCGCTCAATGAAGAGCAAAAAAGCTTCATTGATATGATTCTGCAAGTCAATGAGCGGGGACAGGAGTTGATTGCTGATCTGTTAAGTCTAAGTGAAATTCAGCAGGGGCAACTCGAACTGAGCCGCGAAAAAATTGACCTGCAGTTATTCATCGAAGATTTGGTTACGGGCTATCGTCACCAGTCTGAGGCCAAAAATATTCCCATTGACCTGGACCTTCCCGATGAAAATCTGTACATCAACAGTGACCGAAATGCCATGACCCGCATTCTCGACAACCTGCTTTCAAATGCCATGAAATTCTCCCAACCCCAAACCCGGGTTAAAGTAAGCGTACTGACTCAGGGTGAAAAAATTGGGATCGCAATCAAAGATGAGGGCCCGGGAATTTCGGAGGAGGAACAGAAAAAGTTGTTTAAAATGTTCCAAAAGCTGTCGGCCCGCCCAACTGCAGGAGAGCAATCAACTGGCCTTGGATTGGCCATAGTCCGGGAGCTATCCAATAAATTGGGCGGAAATATTGGGGTCAAAAGCAAATTGGGTGAAGGAACAGTCTTTACCTTTTGGCAATCCATGAATTAGTCAGTTTTGAGAATCTGAATTCTTATCCCAATTGGCTCCTGTCGTTTGAAATAAAGAGAATTGGGTTTCAGAAGGAATCAGGAATCAGATTTTGAGGGAATTGAATCAAATTGATTATTCTCAAAGAAATTGCGTCCACCATTTGTAAAATCCCTCCCCAATCAGGATTTTTGCAACCTGATTAAACTTCCTGTGGGTGGGAAGGTCCTTTGACTGCCCCTGCAGCTAACTTTTTTGAATATGAAACGCACCAAAATTGCTGAATTGATCGGGCATGCGCCTGAGAACCAAAAAGTACTGGTACAAGGCTGGGTGAAATCCCACCGCGAGTACCCTGACGTGTCTTTTGTGGCGCTGAATGACGGTTCCACCATCAAAACCATGCAAATCGTTTTGGATGCGAATTTCAAGGCCGAATATGAAGCTGCCCACCCCGACCAGGACTACAAGGAGCTGATGAAATCCATCAACACAGGCGCGGCCATCAGCGTGGTGGGCCACCTGGTTCCTTCTGAAGGAAAAGGCCAGACTTCCGAAGTCAAAGCGACAGGTTTGAAGGTGTTTTCGCCTTTTAATCCCGATTTTCCCTTGCAGAAAAAAGGGGCTACCCTGGAGTTTTTGCGCGAAAAAATGCACTTGCGTCCCCGTTCCAACACCTTTGGTGCGGTATTCAGGATCCGCTCCGCGGCTGCCTTCGCCATCCACAAATTCTTCACGGAAAAAGGCTTTTTCTACGTGCACACCCCCATCATCACAGGTTCTGACACGGAAGGCGCGGGAGAATTATTCCACGTAACCACCCTGCCCCTGAATAATATTCCCAAAACCGCGGATGGTGAGGTGGATTACGAACAGGATTTCTTTGGAAAAAGTGCTCACTTGACCGTTTCAGGGCAGTTGAACGGTGAGACCTTTGCCATGGCTTTGGGGGATATTTACACTTTTGGACCTACTTTCAGGGCAGAAAATTCCAATACCTCCCGCCACCTGGCTGAATTCTGGATGGTAGAGCCCGAAATGGCGTTTTACGACATTGAAATGAACCAGGATCTGGCCGAAGAGTTCATCAAATATGTGATTCAGTATGTGATGGATCATTGCGCGGACGATCTGGAATTTTTTGATGAATTTGGTCATACGCTCAACCAGGGTGTGGGCAAACGTGAACTGAAAGCCCGCCTCAACTTTGTGCTGAAACACAAATTCAAGCGCATCACCTACACGGAAGCGGTTGAAATTCTTCAGTCTGCCTCGAAGAAATTTGAATACCCGGTCAAATGGGGTAGCGACCTGCAATCTGAGCATGAGCGTTACCTGGTGGAAGACCATTTCAAGAAGCCGGTTATTGTGACAGATTACCCCAAAGACATAAAAGCCTTCTACATGAAGCTGAATGATGACGGGAAAACGGTGCGCGGGATGGACGTTCTTTTCCCGGGAATTGGGGAAATTATTGGGGGTTCCCAGCGGGAGGAAGATTACGACAAACTGGTCAAACGCATCCATGAGATGGGATTGCCTGAGGAAGAATACTGGTGGTATCTGGATACGCGTCGTTTTGGATCTGCTCCCCACTCAGGCTTTGGGCTGGGCTTCGCCCGCCTCCTGATGTTCCTGACAGGCATGACCAATATCCGGGACGTAATCCCATTTCCACGTTATCCACGCAACGCAGAATTTTAAGCGGGAAGGCGTCCCAGAGCAATTTTGGGGGGCCTGTTGGAATGATTGAAGGGCAAATTTTTTGCCCTTTTGCGGAAATACGCAATCGTTCGTTTTTCTCGTTCTAAATGCAGAATTTTGCGGCATGCCTTTTGGCAACAGCCTTCCATGGACCTGCTTTCAAAGCTGAAATATTACAATCTGCCTTTCAAAAAGATCCATTTGCTGATCTTTCGCTCCTTTTTGGGGCCTTTTATGGTTGGCTTTTCCGTGGTATTATTCGTGCTGGTTTTGCAATTTTTGGCCCGTTACCTGGACGAGATTCTGGGCAAAGGGGTGGATGCCATATTGCTGGGCAAAGTATTTTTGTACGCCTGCGGTACCCTGGTTCCCATGGCCCTTCCTCTGGCCGTACTCCTTTCTTCCCTCATGACCCTGGGAAATATGGGCGAGCGTTATGAGTTGGCAGCGATCAAATCCTCAGGGATCAGCCTGTATCAATTGGTGAAACCCATGACCTTTTTTGTCATGATTCTCACTCTTTTTTCCCTGCATTTTTCATTTTATGTGCTTCCCAAATCCAATTTGAAGCTTTTCAGTCTCATTTTCGACCTGAGTAAGGTCAAGCCCACCTTCGCCATTTCGCCCGGCCATTTTTACTCGGGCATAGACGGCTTTACCATCCATACCTCAGACGTGGATCAGAAACGGGATATGCTGTACAAAGTCAAGATCTACGATCATTCAGATAAGAAAAGAAGGGGGAATTATAAGGTGATCCTGGCAGATTCTGCCCGCATGTATTCGCACCACAATGGCGCAGTGATCACCATGCAGCTTTTTTCGGGGGTGAATCATGAGGAATATCCGGTCAAACGGGGAGAACCCAATCAGTTTTCCTACGGCAGAACCTATTTTGATTCCCTGAACTTTCATTTTCAACTCAAGGGATTTGATTTTGAGGAAACGGGCACCCTGCGCATGTCGCCTCACCAGTACATGAAGGACATCCACGAGCTTTCTGCCGCGGTGGACAGTCTGAAAATCAAGGAGCGCCTCTCGTACCTCAAACTGATGGATTACATGATGCCCATCATCCGGGTTGATAGCACGGTGGCCATTGATGATACGGTGGGGAAACCTGAGCCCGGGAAAACCAAAATCTGGCAGTATTTCGACGAGGATCAGCAACTGGATATCGTGAGTAAGGCGCTGAATCAGGCCCGCACGGTTAAAAACTACGCCTCTTTTACCTTTGACAAAGCCAAGGATGAGGCTACCCGCAAGCGAAAATACCACATTGAGTATTACAGCCGCATTGCCATGCCGCTTTCGTGCCTGATCTTTTTGATAATCGGGGCTCCTTTGGGGGCCATCATTCGCAAAGGTGGGATTGGCATGCCCGTTCTCATTTCTGTACTATTCTTCATTTTCTTTTACGTAATGACCATACAGGGCAAAAAATTTGCCCGTGATGAGATCATGCCTGTCTGGCTGGGTGTATTTCTGCCCCTTTTCATGCTGGCGCCCATTGGAATACTGCTCACCTATCAATCCACCACGGATTCGAAACTGATGAGTTTGTCCACCTGGCAAAACTTTTTTGAGGGACTTTTTGGCCGTTTTCGCAAAAAGAAACCCGTGGTTGAACCAGAAGGGGAGGAAGAAATCAGAAGCCAGTTCAAATCCCGTAAATGAGCAGGTGAAACTGTGTCAATTTGCTTATCTTTGGCCTGAAAAGGTGCATTAACCCAAAGTGAAATCTGCTTTATTCCTGTTTTGGATTAACATGGTGCAACTTTGCGGCGCGAAAAAGTAATTCAGCAAAATCTATGGAACCACTTCAGGTAGCTCTGATACAGTCCAATCTTCTTTGGGAAGATCCTGAGGCCAATCTGGCCAAACTCACTGCGCTCATCGCGGCGGCCCCCGCGGCAGATATGGTGGTCCTGCCTGAAATGTTCAGCACGGGATTTACCATGGATCCCCAAAACCATTGTGAGGAAATGGACGGAAACTCCGTTTTCTGGATGATTGAAATGGCTGAAAATCTGGAGTGCGCCATCACGGGCAGCCTCATCATTCATGAAGATGGGAAATATTATAACAGGATGATTTTTGTAACACCTGATGGAGTGCAAACCCATTATGACAAACGTCACCTGTTTCGCATGGCAGGCGAGCATGAGGTTTACACGGGTGGAAACCAGCAGGTGGTGGTGGAATACCTGGGCTGGAAGATTTGTCTGCAGGTTTGTTATGACCTGAGGTTTCCGGTTTTTTCCCGTAAGAAATCAGAGCAAGGTTACGACATATTGCTTTATTCGGCCAATTGGCCACAAGCCAGATCCAGTCACTGGAAGGCCTTGCTGTTGGCCCGGGCCATCGAAAACCAGGCATACTGCCTGGGGGTAAACCGTGTGGGAACGGATGGAAAAGACATTTCCTATAGTGGTGATTCTGCCATCATTTCTCCCAGGGGAGAATTTCTGGTCACGGCCTCTCAGGTCGAAACGGTTTTGAGCGCCAGTCTGGATTGGAATGAACTGGAATCCTACCGCAAGGCGTTTCCCGCCTGGCAGGATGCAGATGCATTCAGCCTAAAGTAAGCATTTGGCAGATTCCCCGCCAAAATTCTGCGCCCACCTCAGGGAGGTTCTGATACTCTTCAGTTTCAACTTTTTGGGAAATTTTGAGAAAATTTCCTGACTCAACCTGTTCCAAAAGTTGCTTTGAACTGATGTCTGAGGCGCGAAGGTGCGTTTCAGGGGTAAACTCCCATTCCCAGGGTGAATTTTGTGTACTCAGCCAGGTTTTTTCGCTGGTCTTTGACCAGTTTTGTTCGATTTTGGGTAAAAATTGGGTCAATGGATCCCCTTTTAGGATAAAATGGAAGGAAAAATGGTGTCCCCAGAGGAAGAGGGTGCGGAAAAGGAAGATGTTTTCGCCAGAAAGTGAGCTGGGAAAGTCCATTACCCGATAGGCAAAGCCGTGATAATTCTCTCCCCGGCTGAATTTTGCGGGCTTAAACTGAATATTGCCTTTAAATTTTTCCAAATCTGCCTGAAAAACGGATTCAATTTTTTGTTTTACTCCAAACAAAAGCTCCTTAATTTTAGGATCGGCAGCTGCTTTGAGCTGCATAAACCTGCGGTCGCCCAACACTGACAATTCTTCCTGACTGAAATATTCGTTTTCCATGTTACCTGATCAGACCTAAAGTAAGTGAAAAATGCCTACATAGCCAGCTTTTGGAAGGAGTCAAAAGTAAATGGGGATAGTCAACCTCAAGTCCCGGTGCGCAATACACCTTGCTTTTCTATTATTTTATTGGATTTATTTCCGGATTACAGTGCTTTCTGGGCCTGGAAGCCTGCCTTTTGCCGTTCTTTTTCCCGCTCTGATTACCCTGATCTCAGGGACGGGATTATTTTATCTTTGGAGGCCAAAAAGCAAGCAGAAATAAGGTTGTCAGGGGAAATTTCTTATTTCAAATCGGGAAAAACCTGCTAAATTTATTACCTACCAACACCACGTACCTTAATTTCGTCCCAAAAATCAACCAGGAGCAGGCCAGGAAGGCAGGAAAGGCAAATATTCAGTGAAAAAACTTTACATATTCATCATAAGGAACTACACAAGGCCCTTTATGTCAAGTTTTTTCGTGGTGCTTTTTATCCTCGTACTGCAATTCATTTCCCGTTACAAAGATGTTTTATTTGGCAAAGGGTTCGAAATGTTCGAAATCCTGAAAGTTTTTTGGTTTGCCTCGGCCAAACTGGTGGTTTTGGCGCTGCCCTTATCGACCCTGCTTTCATCCCTTATAACGATGGGAAACATGGGCGAAAACTATGAAATAGCCGCTCTGAAGGCCTCTGGGATCAGCACTGCCCGCATCATGCGGCCCATGTTTGGACTTACTCTGGGAGTGACATTATTTTCTCTTTTGTTCTCATTCTACGTCGTCCCCAGGGCCAATCTCAAGCTTTTCAGCCTCCTTTACGACATGCAGGTAGCCAAGCCGGCTTTCAATCTCAAACCAGGTCACTTTTATAACGGAATCGAGGGCTACACCCTGCGGGTGGCGGAAAAGAATGACAAGACGGAAATGCTGAAGAAAATCATGATCTACGATCATACCCGTCAGCAGGGAAATAACAAGGTGGTAATGGCCGATTCGGGCTGGATGTACCTTGACGAGGAGCGTTTTTTGTTGCAAATGACCCTTTTCGGCGGGGTAAGTCATGAAAGTTATGTTAACCGCGAGCGGGAAGAGGAGACCTATCGCTACGGGCGTTTTTACTTTGATACCCTGGTTTTTCGCTTTGATTTGTCTGATTTTGGGATACAACGTACGGATGAAGCCCGTTTTTCTTCCCACCAGTACATGCAGGATATTTTCGAATTGCAGAAATCCATCGACAGCGTGGAGATGGTGACCAAGGCCAAAACAGAGAGTTTCCGTCTTGGGCTGGTTCCCTTTTTGCCGGGAGATTCTATTCTGCTGACTGCCGAGGAAACCACTCTTCCCGGCATTCCTTCCTCGGGGCTGATCACCTATTTTGATGATCGCAAAGCTGCGCCAATCTTGCGCCAATCCCTCCAGGATGCGGATATGATCCGCCAATTTGCCCAATCTGCCGAGACACAACTCTGGGAAGAGGGCAAAAGCAAACGAAATTATCAGATCGAACTTCAGGAAAAATTCTCCCTGCCGATCTCCTGTCTGATTTTCCTTTTGATCGGGGCGCCCCTGGGTGCCATCATTCGCAAAGGGGGCCTGGGTATGCCCACCCTTATTTCAATTTCGCTTTTTATTCTGTTTTACGTTCTCTTGATTCAGGGCAAAAAGCTGGCCCAGGACGACGTTTTGCCCGTTTTTGTAGGTTCCTGGCTTCCCTGCCTGGTTCTTACTCCCATGGCGCTGTTCTTCACCTACGAATCCACCACGGACTCCCAGCTGTTGTCGAGCGCGTTTTGGTATAATCTGATGTCTCCCTTCAGGTGGCTTCGCAACAGAATTTTCAGGATATTCAGAAGGATCAGACCTGGGGTTGATGGGCCCCCGCCTCCGGGCCATTACGATTATGCCAAACTGAGGGATATGTTTCGTGAGGAACTTGAGTCAGAAACGGGTTATTTGGAGCCTGCCGAGTCCAGAATTGTGCCCCTGTCCGAGTTGGGGGAAAACGATCCGCCACCTCTCACCACTCCCCAAAATGTAACCTCACCTGCCTTTGAGTGGCAAACGGACTTTTTGCAGGGGAAATATCATTTTTCAGGTGAAAACGAGGGCTTTTCATCTGGCGAAATGACTTTGAATTTCATTTCTCCAGACACAGAAATTACCGCGAATGACGATGTGCCTGAACCTGTGGTGGAAGAGGAGGACCCGCCGTTTACCCCAATTTCATTGGGACTCGATTTTCTGCCCCTGGAAAGGGAAGATTTAGCTGATGCTGAGTCAAAATTTGGGGTAGATTTGCCGCCCAGTGAATCAGAAAGCTGGTCACTTTCTGCTGCGCTGAATTTTGATTTTGGGGCGGAGAACGTCTCTTTGGTTGAAAAAGGTTTGCCCGAAACTGAGGAAGATTCGCCTGAATCAAAACCCGAAATTGAGGCTGAATCGCCCGTTTTGGAGTTTATTCCAGAAGAAGTTCCCGAGCCTTTGGTTGAATCCCATTTGTCTGAAATTGAGGAAGATTCGCCTGAATCAAAACCCGAAATTGAGGCTGAATCGCCCGTTTTGGAGTTTATTCCAGAAGAAGTTCCCGAGCCTTTGGTTGAATCCCATTTGTCTGAAATTGAGGAAGATTCGCCTGAATCAGAAGCTGAAATTGAGGCAGAATTGCCCGTTTTTGAGTTTATTCCAGAAGAAGTTCCTGAACCTTTGGTTGAATCCCATTTGCCTGAATTTGAGGAAGATTCACCTGAACCAGAACCTGAAATTGAAGCAGAATCGCCCGTTTTGGAGTTTAATCCAGAAGAAATTCCTGAACCTTTGGTTGAATCCCATTTACCTGAATTAGAGGAAGATTCTCCTGAACCCGAACCTGAAATTGAGACAGAATCTCCCGTTTTGGAGTTTATTCCTGAGCCAATAAACATGGAAGAGGATTTGGAAGAGGATGACCTTGAGGATGATTTGGAAGAGGAGGAAGAGGAAGAAGACGAATTGGAAGAAGAGGAACCTGAGGAAATTGAGGAAAAACCAGCCCCGCCGCCTCCAACCTGGGGCTATCGTCGCCTCGAAAATCCCGCCCCGGAAAAGCCGCGCGGCTACATCAAACCCGTCCAATTGGACGATGACGAGGAGGTTTGGTGGGATGGTTCGATGGAAGAATAGCCCGCAAATCAGCAAAGCGTCTTCCGCCTTCCATAAAATTATTCCAACCCGGTTTTCCTTTTCGGGGAGAAAAAGTAGCTTTGTTGAAAGAAGGATTTTTTATGAGAAAAATCATGGTAATTGAGGTTGCCTCTGAGTATGGGGCCGGGACCCGTGGTGCAAGCCTTGGGCCTGAGGCCGTGCGATGGGCAGCATTGAATAATAATTACCGGTATTATCGTGAATACCCTCGTTACATCTATCGTCCCGACGAAGGCCCTGACCCCATGTTTCGTCGCGCCAAATTTCCCAATGCCCGCCGCATTCACGAACTGCAAACTGTGTTTGAGGAAGTGGCCCTGGTAGTTTCTGATACCATCAATGCGGGGGTTTTTCCCATCATCATCACAGGCGATCACTCCAACGCAATTGGCGGATTTTCAGGCGTTTCTGCCGCGTACCCGGGCAAGCGCATGGGACTGGTCTGGATCGACGCCCACGCAGATTTGCACACCCCATTCAGCACCCCTTCGGGCAATATGCACGGCATGCCCGTCGCGGCTGCCCTCGCATTCGACAATAAGTCATTTGGCAGCAATGCCCCGGGCGACGGGGTAGAGGCCATGTGGAATACCATTTGCAATATCGGCGGACAATCACCCAAAGTGATGCCGCGCGACCTCGTGTACGTGGGCGTGCGCAGTACGGAAAAGGAGGAGGACAAGCTGATTGAGCAATTCCGCATCCGCAAATATGAAATTGCCCAGGTCGATGAGATGGGAACCGTGAATCTGGCCCATCAAATCCTGTCCTATTTGAAAGATTGCGACATTATTTACGTTAGCTTTGATATCGACAGCCTTGACAGCCGCATTGTGCCTGGCACAGGTACACCCGTTGATGACGGACTTTCCTACACCCAGGCCGCAACATTGCTCAAACTGCTCTGGAAGTCGGAAAAACTGGCCGCTCTGGAGTTTACTGAAGTAAATCCTTTGCTGGACCACAAAAATCAGACGGCCGAAGTGGCAGCCTGGCTATTGGAAGAATTGCTCGACGAATAAAAGAATTTGCTTCGTATTCTGACCATATCGATGATCCTTTTGCTGGCCTTTGGCGTCGTTCAGGCCCAGAAAAGGAATAAAAAAATGGCCTCCAAAGGGACAGAGCAGATTTATGATCCCCTGAAAAAGAACTGGTTACTGAAAGTGGATCCTGCCTCAGGTCTGGTCAATGAGTTCAGGGCCATGGTGGAAAAACGCTGGGCAGATTCCCACCGTTTTTGGTTTTTTTCCCCCTTTATCATGCGGCAAAATGCCATTCGCAAAGATCAGAAACAGATCGGCGGGGGCATCAGGATTGCTTTGCGGCAATACCTTTTTACCCGCTATTCTCCCCGCGGATTTTTTATTCATGTGGGGGGAGGATTGCGCACCCGAAGGGTGAATTTCATCGGCAGCCAACTGGAAACGACCGAGGTGACCTACATCAACAGCGCAGGCCTGAATGCTGCTGCAGGTTACCAATGGTTGCTCAGTCCCCGCGACCGCAATATCGCCCTGGGCTTTTCCTTTGGACCAGAATACTTTTTGAATTTTTACAACGGCGGCCACTCGGCCAGCGACTTTACCCGCCCCTGGTACACCGTACCTTTTCTTGATGAATTGAGGCTTTTCCTTACCTTTGAAGTCGGATTTGCCTGGCGGCAAGATAAACGACATTGGTAATTCATGAAAACAGAGCAAAAGATTCGGGCCGCAGTTGTGCAGTGCCTGGCTGATCAGTTTCAAAAAAGCGTTGATCCTGAAACCATTAGCCTGAGTGAAACCCGCAAGGAATTTCCGGGGGATATCACTGTGACCACTTTTCCCCTGGCCAAACTGGGTATTGGAAGTCCTGAAAAAATTGGGGAATCTTTGGGTAATTACCTGCGGGAAAATTTGTCTGAAGTGTCAGAATTCAATGTGGTCAAAGGATTTTTGAATATTTCCCTCAGCGAAGCCTATTGGTTTGACTTTTTTCATTCCATCAAAATCGAAGATTTTGTGCGCAGTGAAGTGGGAAAAGGGCAGAAAGTGATTGTTGAATTTTCTTCCCCCAATACCAATAAACCCCTGCATCTGGGTCATCTCAGAAATAATTTTCTGGGAGATTCTGTGAGTCGTATCCTTGCGGCAAACGGCTTTGAAGTGATCAAAGCCTGTCTTTATAATGACCGTGGGATTGCCATTTGCAAATCCATGGTGGCTTTTCGACGGGAAGCCAACGGAGCCACTCCCGGGAGCACGGGTAAAAAGCCAGACCACTTCGTGGTGGACTATTATGTACGGTTTGCCTCCATGGTGATCGAAGAAACCATTGCTGAATTGGTAAATCTGGGTTTTGAGGAAAAAGCTGCGACTTTGTTGCTGCAAGGCAAAGGAAAGGATTTGACCGAGGAGGACAAAGCTGCCCTGGGCCAGATCAAATCTGCAATGAAGGAAAGGGGCATTGAACTGGATCAACTCAAGGAAAATACCCCGGCCATGAAAGAAGCACGGGAAATGCTGCTTGAGTGGGAGGCGGGTCAGCCCGAGGTGATTGCCCTGTGGAAAAAGCTGAATGACTGGGTTTACGAAGGTTTCAAAGCAACCTACGAACGCATTTATGTCACCTTCGACCATCTATATTACGAATCTCAAACTTACCTGACGGGCAATGACCTGATCGCTGAGGGTCTTGAGAAAGGTGTATTTTTTACCAAGGAGGATGGCTCTGTCTGGATAGATCTGACGGCTGATAAGCTGGATATGAAAGTGGTGCGCCGGGCGGATGGCACTTCCATGTATATCACCCAGGACATTGGTACGGCTGAATCCCGTGCGACCGAATACGGGATGAATAAAAGTGTGTATGTGGTGGCCGACGAGCAGGATTACCACTTCAAAGTGCTGTTTCTGATCATGAAAAAGCTGGGTCGTGAGTGGGCAGACGGCATGTATCACCTGTCTTACGGCATGGTGGACCTGCCCTCAGGCCGAATGAAATCGCGGGAAGGAACGGTGGTGGATGCTGATGATCTGCTGAATGTAGTCCGGGATGCGGTGGAAGTGGAAACCCAGGAAAAAGGCCGCATTGAGGGGCTTTCTGATCAGCAATTGCAGGAATTGTATGAAATGATCGGGGTGGGAGCCCTGAAATTTTTCATTTTGCGGGTGAAACCCGACAAGCGGATGGTCTTTGACCCTGAAGAGTCGGTCAACCTGTATGGCGATACGGGACCTTTTGTGTCCTACGCCCATGCCCGTGCCAGAAGCATCCTCAGAAAAGTGGATGAAATGGGAATTGGGGGAGAAAGTCGCAAGTATGCATCTTTGGCAGATGCAGAGAAATCAGTCCTCAGACAAATTGCCAAATACCCTGATTTACTGGTCGAAGCGGCTCAAAAGTACGATCCTTCCCTGATTGCGGCCTTCGCTCTGGACCTGGCCAAAGAGTTCAATCGCATGGTGCACGAAGTGCACGTGTTGCGGGCAGAAAACCCCGACGCATCCCGCTTCAGATACGAGCTTTCACAACTTGTCGCAGAACTGATCCGTCATTCCATGGGTCTGTTGGGGATCAAAGTTCCGGATCAGATGTAACCTTTGAGGGGCATTGCGCGTTTTGGGGAAAGTCCCTTCTCCCTTTGTGGAAACCCGTGTGGATAGTTTATTCCCCGAGTTTTACTCAAAAGCAGGCTATTACTGCAAAAAAACCTAAATTTGCCTCCTATGTGGCGTTATATCAAAAGTAAAGAATTCTGGCTGACCCTGGTTGGGATCGTTGTATTCGGCGTGGCTGCATTCTTTTTCGTTTTTCTCGTCCTGTTGCCGGCCTACACCCGGCACGGGGATTCACAAATTGTCCCTGAAGTAACCAAACTTCATCTGGACGATGCCGCTGGAGTTCTGGACGATGAAGGTCTCGAATATGAAATTTCTGACTCGGTTTTCATGCCAGGTATGTCTCCCCTGATGGTGGTTTCTCAGGATCCCGGGGGGCTGAGCAAAGTAAAACCCGGTCGCAAAATTTACCTGACGGTCAATAAGAAAGTTCCTCCCAAGGTCAAATTTCCTGACGTATTATTTGTTTCCAATTACCAGGCAAAACTCCGTTTGGATTCCTGGGGGCTGGGGATCAAAAACATCATTTATAAGCCTCACGAACTGCGAAACGTGGTTTTGGGAGTGGAAATCAACGGGAAAGAGGTCAAAAAAGGTGAAGAAATTGCCAAAGGTACCCTGGTGGATCTGATCGTGGGTAAAGGTCTGGGTTCCCAGAAAATGGCCCTCCCCGATCTGGTGGGAATGACCTACCAAATGGCCATTTCAACCCTGCATGAGTACGGATTCAACATTGGTTCTTTGCGTTTCAAGGAAGATTCTCCTGAAGAGCATGGCCTGATTATCCAGCAGAATCCCAAATATTTCCCCGGCGATTCCGTTAAAATGGGGACCTCCATTGATCTTTTCATCTCTGGCCCCGAGCCAGACGAAGCGATTGAGGGATTGGAGCAAAAGGATTTTTCCGAGTAATCCCGATTTCTCCCGGTTATTTTGCCTTTTTTTTTACGTTGCAAAGCAATATTTTGCGGAGTATGATCAGATATTCGATTCGAGGAATCTTCTTCTCTTTGTTTTTACTGGTAGTGGGAAATCATGCCCTTTGGGCGCAGGAAGTAATTTTTGGCGATGCCAATTTGCCCCCGGCGCCTGTCGAAAAGGTGGTTAAGCATGCAGAACCCGCAGGGGTTCGAAGCACAACCCCGCCCGTGCTTACCCTGCCATTTCGCGACGATTTTTCAGGCGGCACCACCACTCCCGACGCCAATTTCTGGGAACTGGGGTCCTCTCTGGCCAGAATTCCCCGCATCAGCCTGGAAAAAGGCATCAATCCTCCTTCCAAAGGGGTGGTGACCTTTGACGGGGCGACTTACGCAGGGAAATTGCACAAAAACACCTATTTCAACGGAGAACAGGATACCCTGACCAGCCAGGCGATCGATTTGAGCAGCCTCACGGTGGGAAATAATGTATGGCTGAGCTTTTTTCTCCAACCTGGCGGGCTGGGAGATTTGCCCGAGTACAACGACTCCTTTTACGTCTGGTTTGATACTACGGGGAAGTTTGATTTTGAGAAAGTCAAAGCCATTGGTGGGACTCAGCTGCCTTCAGGAAGGTTTTCTCCCATCATGGTGAAACTCGATGAAGACAGGTATTTCAAAAGCAAATTTCACTTCAAATTCACTTCATTTGGGTCTCTGAATGGTGAACTGGACTTGTGGAATGTGGACTACGTTTACATGAATTCCGGTCGTTCTCCGGGCGACACCCTTTTCAATGACGCCTCTGTGACCCGGGTTTCTTCTGCTTTTCTGGGTGGGCACACCGCCATGCCCTGGCGCCAGTATAACGTGGCGCAAAATATTGGTGACATTGAGATCGAAGGATCGAGTCTCAAAGGCAGCAGCCAGAGCCGCACCCTGAATGTGGATTTTGCCAATCCTGAACCAGTGGGAGGCCAGACTTTGTCGGGTACAATCTCCCAAAGTTCAAGTCTCAATCTTGCGACTTATCAGGCATTTAACCAAACAGTGAGCAATTTCAGTGAACAGCATTTCGATGAGGAGGCTGCTTTGCGGGTCAATGTATCCCTCAATAATGCCAATGACCTCATCCCTGAAAATGATACCCTCAACATGGATTTTCCCCTGGGAAATGTCTTTGCCAAAGATGACGGAATCTCAGATATGGCCTACGGCATGACCGGCCCCAAGGGCTTTTGCATGCGTTTTGAGCTTCCTGATGCCAATTTTGATACCCTGAAATCTATCTGGATCAATTGGGCTCCTTCCCTCTATTTCAACGGCACGACCCAGCAAAGTTATCCCATGGAAGGTAAAAGCTTCCGCTTGTCTGTCTGGACAGAGGTAGATGGCAAACCCAACCCTGATACAGTTCTTTTTCAAAAGTTGGGCGGCATGCTGATCAATTACGGGGGAATATCCAATGAATTCATTGAGTACTCCATTGGCAAGATTCTGCGGGTGCCCAAGGTCTTCTATGTTGGGGTAGCCCAGAATGACGAAAAGCCCGTGGGGATAGGTTTTGATACGAATTATGACAACTCTTCAGAAATCTTTTACCAAAATTCCAATCTTGAATGGGTCAACACCACCTACCATGGCACCCTTATGATTCGTCCCGATTTTGGTCCCATTGACAGTACCCTCATTTCAGTAGGGGAGGAGTTGAAAACCAACCTGATCCAAACCGTGGTTTATCCCAATCCAGTTTCAGGAGACCAGGTATCCATTGCGCTGAAGGGCGAAATGCAGGCCAAAGAATTGCAGGTGATGATGACTGATTTGCAGGGAAGGGTGATCCTGAACCAGGGATTTATGGGGGTGAATTCACCCATTCACCTGAATCTGCCTTTGGGTCTTTCACAGGGCTGGTATTTGCTGCAGCTGAGGGGAACAAATTTGAGGGGAGAGAGTTTTACGGATAATCATAAACTGATTTTCCGCTGATAAAATTTTGATCCCATGAAACTTGACCTGCTTGCCTTTGGTGCCCATCCCGATGACATTGAGCTTTCCTGCTCTGGAACCCTGACCAAAATGGCTGCTCAGGGCTATTTGGTGGGAGGTTGCGACCTGACACGGGGCGAATTGGGCACCCGCGGTTCGGCCGATTTGCGGGACCAGGAAGCCCAGGATGCTGCCCAGATTTTGGGCCTTGCCGTCAGGGAAAACCTGCGTCTGCCTGATGGAGGTCTGCAAAATGTGCGGGAGCAGCAGGTGGAGGTGATTAAAATGATCAGAAAATACCGTCCTGAGATCGTTTTTGCCAATGCAGTCAGGGATCGTCATCCTGATCATGGAAATGGGTCCGCGCTGGTGCGTGACGCAGCCTTTCTGGCTGGCTTGCGAAAGATCAGTACCCAACTGGATGGGGTGGAGCAGGCAGCCTGGCGGCCTGCCAAGGTATTTTTCTACATTCAGGACCAGCTTATGATTCCTGATTTTGTGGTGGACATTACCGACCATTTCGAGACCAAAATTGCCTCCATCAAGGCCTATAAATCTCAGTTTTTTGATCCAAATTCAAAGGAGCCTATGACCTACATTTCCAGCCAGGATTACTGGGATTTTATCTCGGCCCGCAACCGCGAAACGGGCCACCTGGTCAATGTGACTTTTGGGGAGGGATTTCAGTCTGAAAGGCCGCTTAAAATCACAGATGTGATGCAATTGGGCTGATCCTGCCTACGGATTTATTTCGTAAACCAGTATTTTTTCTGAACGGAATTTGGTGGAAACCCATCCCAGATTCGGGTCTACATTTGAGACAGAAATGCCTTCAATGTGGTCGCCAACCGGCCAGATTTGGGTTTGAGCGGCGGATTTTTTCCAGAAAATGGCGGCCAGTTTGTCGTCATCACCCCCCGCGAATAAAACTTCTTTTTCGCTTTGAAATGCCAGTCCCCGCACCCTTTGGGTGAACAAATCCTGGTCAACAAACTCACGTTTCCCGCTTTCCACGGAAAATATTTCAATGGTTCCGTCCACCCGGCCTGCGGCCAGGTATTTCCCTGCATGATCAAACCTGAGTTGGGAGCAAAAGGAGGGGGCAGAATTGATTTCATGGAGCAATTTTCCGCTCTCCCGGTCCCAGATGCGGATGGTCTGGTCGGCAGAGGCAATGTGCCGGGCGGAAACCGCGACGGGTTGGCGGTCACCAAATCCGGCGTCATTGCGCAGGATTAGCCTGGTTTTGTGGTTCGCTCTGTCGATCACCAGGAGGCGGGTGTCGGGCCCCTGGTAAATGGTCTTGTCGCCATAGCGGCGGGAAGGGCGATAGTGGAGGAATGCCACCAGATCGCGTCCGTCAGGGCTCCAGGATGCGGTGGGGACCTCATAGAAGCCGTATCCTACGGATTCGGTCAGTCCATGTGAGAATTGATTGGTCAGGTCGGGCAGGATATTCGCCTCGCCAGTGGTCAGATCAATTTGGAAGGTACCCACAAGGAGGGATTGGCCATCGGCCGAAATTGCGGTCTCTCCCTGCCAAAAGCCCGAAATACGGCTGGTTTGGCGGATTTTTCCGTCCCTGACAAAATATACCTCAGAGGAATTGCAGACCGCAATTTCATTTTCGCTGATTCTCTGAATGGAGAATCCGTAGGGTTCGGCAAATTCGGATTTGAGCTTTAGCAAGGGTTCGTGGGGTGAATTTTGGAGAAAATCAAAGAGAGGCAGGGTAAGAAATAGCGTTATAAACAGTAATAAAAGTTTCATGCCGGGTGGTTAACGCCTCAATTTAAAGATTATTTCCGCCTGACTCAGGCAGATCATGAAAAAAGGGCAGACTTTGCAGCCTGCCCTGGTATTTTCAGCTGTAGTTTCAGCTTATTTGCTGTAATCGTAGAATCCGCGGCCGGTTTTGCGGCCGAGGTGCCCTGCGTTGACCATGTTGACCAGGAGAGGGCAGGGGGCGTATTTGGGGTTGCCAAAGCCCGTGTAAAGCACTTCCAGGATGGCCAGGCAAACATCCAGGCCGATGAAATCGGCCAGCGTGAGGGGCCCCATGGGATGGTTCATGCCCAGTTTCATCACGGTGTCGATTTCTTCTTTGCCTGCCACGCCTTCGTAGAGGGTGTAGATGGCTTCGTTGATCATGGGCATGAGGATGCGGTTCGCCACAAAGCCGGGGTAGTCGTTGACTTCCACGGGTACTTTGCCCAGGTCTTTGGAGAGCTCCATGATGTCGCTGAGAACAGCGTCTGTGGTGTCGAATCCGCGGATGACTTCGATCAGCAGCATGACCGGGACGGGGTTCATGAAGTGCATGCCAATCACCTGAGAGGGGCGTTTGGTTACGGCCGCTATTTTGGTGATGGAAATGGAGGAGGTATTGGTGGCGAGGATGGCGCCCGCGGGGGCATTTGCATCCATGTCGCGGAAGATCTTCAGTTTGAGATCCAGATTCTCGGTGGCGGCTTCGACCACGAGATCGCGGTCTTTGAGGCTGCCTGCCAGATCCGTGGAGGTGGTGATCTGCTTCAGGGTGGCAGCTTTGTCGGCCTCCGTGATTTTTTCCTTGGCGGCCATGCGGTCCAGGTTTTTGGAAATGGTGCTTACGGCACGTTCCAGTGCGGCAGCGTTGATGTCAATGAGGGTTACGTCGTAACCTGTCTGGGCAAATACGTGGGCAATGCCATTGCCCATGGTGCCTGCGCCAATCACGGCTACTTTGCTGTATTTTTCGATCATTGGTCTTGTATTTTGTTGTGGGGCGAAATTAATAAAAAGAAACCAATTTAATAGCTTCGAGCTGCAAGCTACTGGCTTCGAGCTGCTGGCTTCAAGCTTTTTTTGCCCGCAGCTCGTAGCTCGTGACACGCAGCTCCTGCCGCGCCAGGGATCGCAGCAACTGTCTGAACCAGTGTGGGGCCTGTGCGTTGGCGCCCCAAAGGGGTGGTGAGTGCGGAGAGCCCGGCCCGAGTTTAGCGGAAGCGGACGAGGGGGCGCCCACTTTGAGATTTCAGATGGTAAGATGTTAGATTTTAGAGATTTGTGGGCAGCTATAATGGATCTGCTTGAAGCTTGTGGCTCGCAGCTCGCAGCTAATTACTCGCTGCCCTGGGCGCCGGTGGCATCCTGCCATTTTTTGACCCGCTCTTCTTCGGCTTTTTTCTGGATTTTGATCTGTTTTTTGATCGTGCGGTTGTTGTAGTCCTTATTGTACTCGGACCAGATTTCCACGTCGCGGTGCCACTGGAATACGCCGAGGCGCTTGTGGTAGGAGAGGGCGTCGTAGGAGCCGTCGGGGCCGAGATCCCAAACCTGTTCGTTGGCATTGGACTGGTTGGGTGTGGCGAGGTGATCGTAAATGATCATCATTTTTTTGCCCATGTTGAAGAGGCCCGATTTTACGTAACCCGTATTCATGGAGAAGGGGGCATACTCGCTGTATTTGAAGATGCCGCGGGAGAGGGGCTGGAATTTTTCGTAGTAAATAATGGGCGCCCCAAAGTTGACTTTCATGCTGTCTTCTGGATCGAAGCTCATGACTTCCAGGAACTTATAGTTGGATTTGTTGTCCCAGCCATTCCAGCCCATGAGCATGTAGTAGCGGCTTTTTTCTTTGACCCGGGTGTGGGTGGACAGGTACATGCGGTTGGTTTCAGACACGCGGCGGGCTTTGAAGCGGCCGGGAATGAACTCCACGATTTCCTGTTTTTCTTTTTTGTCCACCACCATTTCGGCTTTGTCTTTGGGCAGCAATTTGTAGAAATAGCCGTCCATGGCCATGAGGTGATCCATGTATTTGGGCTGGTAGTAGAGGGCGCCCAGCCAGGTGCGGTTGTCGAGGCGCATGGTCTCGATATTGCGGGGCATGCGGTCGATTTCCATGAGGGGAATGACCAGGTACTTCGTTTCGCCCTTTTGGGTGATGTATTTGCGCTGCACCAGGCCAAAATAATAGTGGGCCAGGGTGGCGTAATAGGCATTTTTGGGCTCGTCCACAATATACCAGGTGAAGATGCGGAAACTGTTGTCTTCGGGCTGGAGGCGGGAGATGGTATTCAGTGAATCCCAGGCGTACTCGTAGCTGTCCTCGCGGCTGAGGGCCTCCATGAGTTTGGTGATAAATTTTTTGTTGAGTTCGAATTTTTCGTCTGTTTCCGTGCCGTTGAGGATCTGGGTGGCCATTTCCTTGAGCTCGTTTTCGATCACAGAAATGTCCTTGCCTGCGTCTGCCCGCAGTTCGTCCTGGAACTCATTTTGACCGGGAAACAACTCCTGGTTGTTTTTCATCTGGGCCTGGCCCAGGAAAAATGTCAGGGAGAAGATGGAGAGAATGGAGAGAAGTTTTGCAGGGTAGCTCATCGGCACAAATTTAATAAAAAACCCGGAACGGGAATGCGAAGTTTATTACCACTAACGCAAATCCCATTCCGGTATTTTCCACATAACGGGGCATGTAACATTCCCCTGCAAATACATTCAGGTTACACCCGCTCAACCACCATGGCAGAGGCGCCGCCGCCGCCATTGCAGATGCCAATACAGCCGTATTTTCCACCTTTTTGCTCCAGTACATTGAGCAGGGTGACCATGATCCGGGCGCCAGAGGCTCCAAGGGGGTGTCCGATGGAGACTGCGCCGCCAAAGACGTTTACTTTGTCGCTGGTGATGCCGAGTTCGGCCATGTTGGCCAGGGCAACCACGGAGAATGCTTCGTTGATTTCGAAGAAATCAATGTCGTCGATGGTGAGGCCGGCTTTGGCAATGGCCTTAGGTATGGCGTCAGCCGGAGCCGTGGTGAACCACTCGGGGGCTTTGGCAGCATCGGCGTAGCCGATGATTTTGGCCAGGGGCTTCAGGTTGTGGTGTTTCACGGCTTCGCCACTGGCCAGTACCAGGGCAGCGGCTCCATCATTGAGGGTGGAGGCATTGGCCGCAGTCACGGTGCCGTCTTTTTTGAATACGGGGCGCAGGGAAGGGATTTTGGCAAAATCCACGGCGAAGGGCTCTTCGTCTTTGGCGAAAAGCATGGGATCACCTTTGCGCTGGGGGATCTCCACGGGCACAATCTCTTTGGCCAGCATGTCGATGTTGGCCTGGGAGCGTTTGTAGGATTCGATGGCGAATTCGTCCTGGGCTTCACGGCTGATGTTGCAGCCTACGGCGCAGACTTCGCCCGCATTGCCCATGTGGTAATCGTTGTACACATCCCACAGACCATCCTTGAGCATGCCATCGAGGGCAGTCAGGTGGCCAAATTTGGTGCCAGTGCGCTGGTTGGGCAGGTAGTGAGGCACCAGGCTCATGTTTTCCATGCCGCCTGCGACCACGATGTGGGCGTCTTCGAGCTGGATGGCCTGAGCGGCAAACATCATGGATTTGGTGCCGGAGGCACACACTTTGTTGACCGTGGTGCAGGGCACGGTCACAGGAATGCCTGCGCCCAGTGAGGCCTGCCGGGCGGGCGCCTGGCCTTCGTTGGCCTGGAGCACATTACCCATATACACTTCATCCACGTTGTCGGGAGATACTCCTGCCCGGTCGAGGGCACCTTTGATGGCGATGGATCCCAGTTTGGTAGCCGGAATGGCGGAAAGTGTCCCGAGGAAACTTCCAATTGCGGTCCGCGCTGCGGATACTATAAAGACATCTTTTTTCATTTATCTACAATTAATTAAGTACATTTTTGGAGCTGCAAGCATCGAGCATCGAGCATCGAGTTTCGAGTAGCGAGCAGGAAAAACCTTGACAAAGAACAAATCCCAATCCCCAACACCTAACACCTAATCTCTAAAATCTAACCCTCTAAAATCTCACATCTAACGACTAACGACTCTTCTTCATATAATTGATCACAACATCCCGAATGTCGTTTTTGTTATCGCCTTTGACCCCGGTCAGTTGCAATTCAGTGTACCAGGCGGGGTTATTCATGAATTCGAGATTGGATTCGCGGCCTTCGCTGAGGAAGGAGGGAATCACCAGGTCATAGGATTTATTGTCCTGAATCACTTCTGTGCCAATCAGCCATTCGCCCGCTTCATTTTGGGTCAGATTTTCGCGCTGCAGGTAGCCTCCTTCGCCCTTATTGGTGACTTCACCCGTGTTAAGGATTTTTTTCAGCACATCACCCGGAAATTTGGCGTGGGTAATAGCGCCGCCAAAGGGAAGGGTGCGCAGGATGTCGTACTGGGTAATCTGGCCCTGCATTTCGTCGTCCACGCGGATGGTGCCTCCGTTGAGGAAGGCGGCTTTGGCTTTGGGATCTGCATCGAGGAGAGACTTTGCGATGAGACTGCCCAGGTTGGTTTGGTGGTCGCGGATGCTGCTTTCCTTGCCGTCGAGAGGTTCAGAGGCATTTCCGACCACTTCGCTGGCGTCGTAACCCATTTGCACGATGCTGGCATCCGTGATTTCCACCCATTTTTGCACCACTGCGTCCACTTCAGGATCGGGTTGGAATTCGAGGGTGACGGGAATCAATTGAGACCAGATAGTGGATTTTTTGGTTTGCAAGTCAATGGTCACGAAGTGGGCATACACGGATTTGGCGTTGGCATCTGCCTTATAGGTGGTGGTGGCGCCCGATTTGAGGGCCATATTCATGTGATCGTGGCCGCCCACAAGCATGGGCACATTCTGGACCCGCTGGGCCAGGCTGTCGTCCTGGTGAGAAAACAGGTGGGTGATGCCAATCACGATGTCGCACTGGTCTTTGATCTCGTTATTGACCCGTTCAAATTCGGCAAATTTGTCCTCGTAATGCACATAGGGCTGCTTATTGAAGGGCAGGGTGGTGCCAATGAATCCCACTTTGACTTCTTTGCCAGAGGGATCTTTCACGGTATGAATGATGTATTCGGGCAGAGGAACCCCGTTTTTTTCAAAGGGTACATTGCCCGCTTCCGTGTGGTGAAGTACGTTGCAGGAGGTCCAGGCGAATTCCGTCATGTCGAGTTTGCGCTGAAAATCATCTTCCTTGAGGTCGAATTCGTGATTTCCAAAGGTGACGTAATCCAGGCCGAGCACATTGAGCGCTTCCACCATCTGAGCCCCGGCGATTTTCACCCCGTCCTGCTTGAGCGAACCCGTGAGAGAAGGGGAGAGGAAGTCACCTGAAAGGATGGTGATCACATTGGGAGTTTTTTCCAGCAGGTTTTTGCGAATGGTGGCCACGCGGGAGATTCCCCCTCTTTTTCCGCCTTCGACGGGAGCAATTTCGTAAACGTCGTTCAGTTGCAGGATGACGAATTCCACTTTCCCTGATTCTTTGGGCTTACAGGACCAAAACAGGCTGATCAGGGCGAAAAACAATAAAATGAGGGGCTTTTTCATGGTGTTTCCTGTTTTTTGCTGGCCCAAAGTTAGAAAATCAAAAGGATAAAAAGGGTGACGAAAGTGATTGTTTCCCCAAAAATAGAAAAATAATTATACCGATCGGTATAATTTCTCAAAACTTTTTTACCTTTGCAGAGTAATCTATTTGAAATGGCGTCTAAGGCAGAAATTACCAGTCAATATATTTTGGAAACGGTGAGCCCGGTTTTCAATCGCAACGGGTATGCAGGAACCAGCATGTCGGACCTGACCAAGGCCACGGGTCTGACCAAAGGTGCGATTTATGGTAATTTCAAAAATAAGGACGAGCTGGCGCTGGAAGCTTTTAATTTCAACATTCGCAGGGTGATCGGGAAATTGTCTGACAAGGTGGTTGTACATCCCAAAGGTGCGGCCCAGTTGCAGGCGATTACTGATTTTTACCGCGAATACTACGAATACACGATTGGTTTTGGGGGCTGCCCGGTGTTGAATGTGGGGATTGACGCCAACCATACCCATCCTGAACTGATGGAGCGGGTACATGTGGTGATCGGGAAGCTGATCAACAACATCGCCAATATTATTCGGGACGGACAGCAAAATGGGGAATTTCGTGAGGGAATTGAACCCGACCAGATTGCGGGAAGGATTTTTGCCATGATCCAGGGCAGCATTTTCCAGGCCGTGACCCTTAACACGGGGCGCCCCATGCTGGATATGATGGATCACATTGACCGCATGATTGCCAATGAAATGAAAGCATAAATTTTTTTACCCCGAAAAATACCGATCGGTATTTTTCAAAATGAAGAGGGAGGAATGCGGGGATTTTTAAATATTTTTACCTGACCAAAATGAAAGTAATACTCTTTTTTTACCGCCTCTACTTCAACGTACTGTCTCTGCTGGCTCCCAAAACTGCAGCCAAAAAGGCTTTTGAGCTGTTTCAGGGAGTGAGAAATAAAAAGATCAGGTCCAATGAAAAGCCATTTTTTGATGTGGCAGATTCATTTATCACCCCCTTCGAAGGGGAAGACCTCATTTGCTACGAACTTGGAAACCCAAGCGGCAAACTTGTTTTGCTGGTGCATGGCTGGGATTCTCATCCCGGGGCTATGTCTGCCATTGGATTTGACCTGGCTAAGCGGGGCTATTATGTGGTTTCCTTCAATCTGCCCGGTCACGGCACCCAAAAACGCAGACGCAATAACCTCCTGCTCAGCGCCATGGCCATTGATGCTGTGATCCGTCGCCTGCGCCCCAGCCATCCCATTTCCATTGTGACCCATTCATTTGGCTCTGCGGCCACTTCCTTTTCGCTCAGCCGTTCGGGCATTCCCGTGGATCAACTGATCTTCCTGACCAGTCCCAATCGTCTGGAAAAGGTTTTCCGTGATTACCAAAAGCTGATTGCCCTGCCCGAAAAGACTTTCAAATTGCTGATCAGAAGGGCTGAAAACCTGTTGAAACGCAAAATGAATGAAATGAATGTGCAGCGGATGTGGGAGGATGTGAATTATCGCCACCTGACCATGATCCACGACAAGGACGACCGTATCATTCCTTTTGAAAATGCCCAATACATCACTTCCCACTGGCCCAACAGCGAGCTGATCGCTCTGGAAGGCACTGGCCATTATAAAATGTTGTGGGATGAAAAAGTGATTGCCCTGATCGGGGATCATCTGGATAAGACGTATGCCCGGGTTCAGGAGAACCAGGCTGAATTGGTGTAAAAATTCTGATCAGAATTTTGAGTTTTTGCCTTTCAGGCTTCCCCGTCCCAGATATTTTCAAGGGTGTAGGGCGAGCCGCCACGGGTCCAGAAGGTACCGTCAAGGTACCTGAAATGCTGGTCCAATGCGGCAATTTCCTGCATATCTTTGGCCGAAATGTTCACCTGAATTGACTCCAGATTTTCTTTCATCCTGCGTGGATTTACAGATTTGGGAATTACAGAAGTGCCCCGTTCCATGGCCCATTTGATCAGAACCTGCGCCGGGCTGCACTGGTTTCGGGCTGCAATTTGCAGAATAGTGGGATGTTCCAGCAGAGAAGGTTCGTTTTTGCCTTTCATGGATTCAGCCCGGTCTTTGGAGCCAAGGGGAGAGTAGGCGGTCAGGTGAATGTAATTTTCCCGGCAAAACTCCATCATTTTGGGCTGTTGCAGGAAAGGATGCATTTCAATCTGATTTACCTCGGGTTGCAAACGGCTTTTGGACAGGATTTCACCCAGTTTTTTGACACTGAAATTGGATACCCCCAGGTGGCGGACCAGTCCCAGGTCGTAGCATTCCTCCAGGGCAGCCCAGGTTTCAGTCAGGGGAATTTCGCCCAGGGGAATGTATTCTGAGGCCTGATTGGGGTAAATCACATCTTTGCGCAGGGAAATGGGCCAGTGAATCAGGTAAAGATCCAGATAGTCGAGTTGCAGATCGGAAAGAGTCTGCTTGAGAGCCGGCAGAACCAATTCACAGGGATGGGAATTATTCCACAATTTGGAAGTGATCCACAAATCCTCCCGCTTCACTTTGCCCGCGGCAATGGATTCGGCCAGAGCCTCCCCGATTTCGGCCTCGTTGTCATAGACAAAGGCGCAATCAAAGTGGCGGTAGCCCAGTTCGATCGCGGTCCTGACCGCCTGATAAACCTCTCCTGGTCCGGATTTCCAGGTGCCCAGACCCAACAGGGGCATGGCGTCGTTATTCTTAAAATGGTGAAATTTCATGCTCACGGTTAAATGCTTTTGCAGGGCATAAATTAAGGCAATTAAATTAAGAATTCTAACTGCTTTCCCTGGTTTGGAACGCTCGAATATTGCCTGAATTATTAATCCGTGCAAAAAAGCAGGGATTAATTTACCTTTGAATAAAATCTCACTTTGCAACTGATTTGACAGCCCGCAGGTAGATTTTCTGGATTATGAGCAAAATTGACCCATCTGATTTGATTTTGGAAGCGGTGGTGGATTCCCACGAGGCCGCTCAGGAAGCGGTCCGCGCAGGGGCCGGCCGCATAGAATTGTGCAGCCGTCTGGATTTGGGTGGAGTATCGCCCCATGTGCGCACCATTCGCTCCTGTATGAAAGCCATTTCCGTGCCCCTGAAAATCATGGTTCGTCCCCGGGGAGGTGATTTTGTTTATTCCAGCAGCGAAATTTCTCAGATGGAAAAGGAAATCGCCATTCTGAAACGCTTTGGCATTGAGGAAGTGGTACTGGGCTGCCTTACTCCCGAAGGCAAGGTGGACGTGGAGGCCACCAATCATCTGGCCGATTCGGCCTACCCCATGCGGGTGACATTTCACAAAGCAATTGACGTGACCCCCGATCCTTTGGAAGCCCTGGAGACCCTCAAAGGCGTACGCAGCGTAACGGCCATTCTCACCTCGGGTGGCGCTCCCACGGCGCTTGAGGGCCAGGAAAATATCCGCAAAATGATTGCTTCTGCGGGAGAACGTTTTCCCATCATTTCTGCCGGGAAGATCACCTGGCTCAATCTGCCTGAGGTACATGCTGCGATTGGGGGAAAAGAATACCATGGCCGCAAAATTGTGAATACCATCGTGATGGGACAGGCCACAGAAAGCCGCGAACCGCGGCGTGGCAGGCGATAATTTCTGGATTCCCCGGGTTGACCGCTCATTAACAGAGGCTTAGGTGTGAATTTTCAAAAAATTCAACCCAATTCGATTTTTGCCGTATATTTGAGCCCATTATGTCATCCTATCTGGTCATAATTCCTACCTATAATGAGAAGGAAAACATCGAAGCGATTATCCGCAAGACGTTCAGCCTTCCCAAAGCCTTGCATATTCTCATCGTGGATGATGGCTCGCCCGACGGCACTGCCAACATCGTAAAAGGACTGCAAAAGGAGTTTCCCGGTCGCCTTCATATTGAGGAACGGACGGGCAAACTGGGTCTGGGTACGGCGTACGTGCACGGTTTCAAATGGGGCCTGAAAAATGGCTACGAATTTCTCTTTGAAATGGATGCCGATTTCAGCCATCCCCCCGATGATCTGATCAATCTGCTGGCGGCCTGCGAGGACCAGGGGAATGATGTGGCCATTGGCTCGCGGTATGTGACCGGGGTAAATGTGGTAAACTGGCCCATGAGCCGGGTGCTGATGAGCTACTACGCCAGCGCCTATGTGCGGATGATTACTGGATTGAAAATCAGGGATTGTACGGCGGGATTCAAATGTTTTCGGGCAAAAGTGTTGGATCGGGTGTTGAAGGATAATATCCGTTTTGTGGGATATGCCTTCCAGATTGAAATGAAATTCCGCGCCTGGAAATATGGTTTTAAACTGGTGGAAGTGCCCATTATTTTCACCGACCGCACCATGGGAACCTCTAAAATGAGTGGTGGAATCTTTTTTGAAGCCTTTTTTGGCGTAATCTGGCTGAAAGTCAATTCCTGGTTTCGTAAGTGGAAATAGTTGTTAGTTGTTAGTTCTAAGTTTGGGAGTGACAATGCTCTATTCTCTATTCTCTATTCTCTGCCATCTAACCCTCTACCATCTAAAATCTAACATCTAACCCTCTGACATCTAATCCTCTAACTTAAGAATATTTTCCTTCAGCATTTGCAATGCCAGTTCAATGGTATTGAGGTGGGTGCGAAAGGATAAGACCGCCAGTCTGATCCAGATGTCACCGTTGAGGCGGGTGGAGCTGAGGAAAACCCGTCCGTCATTATGGATGGATTGAACGAGGGCATCGTTGAAGGCATTGATATCCCCGTTTTGGGGGCGGTAGCGGTAAATGCAGACCGAAAGTTCGGGAGCTGGGCCAACCTCCATGCCAGGAATGAGTTGGATTTGCTCATAAAAATAGCGGCAAAGCCAGATTTTTTCAGCCAAAGCGGCCCGAAAGGGCGCCATTCCGTGGACTTTGAGGGGAATCCAAAGGCGAAGTCCGCGAAAGTGGCGGGTCAGTTCGGGGGAAATGTCGGCAGGCGAAATGGCTGCGGGAGCGCGGTAAGCATCCTGCATGTAATTGGCCTGGTAGTAATGGCTGGCCGCCAGCTTCCGCTGGTCGCGGACCAGCACGGCTCCCGTTCCGTAGGGCAGAAAAAGTCCTTTATGAGGGTCCACCTCTACGGAATTGGTACGTTCCAGGCCTTTGATCACGGCCTGGCCTTCCTCGCAAAGCAGAAAAAATCCGCCGTAGGCAGCGTCGGCATGGAGCCAGAGGTGGTGGGCTTCGCACACATCTGCGATGCGGTCCATGGGATCGACTGCACCCGTATCCGTGGTGCCCGTAGAGGCCACCACCAGCCAGGGACGGAGTCCCGCGGCTTTGTCCTGCTTAATTTGCGCATCCAGCGCCTCCACATTCATGCGAAAACGCTCATCCATGGGCACGTGTCGCACAATTGCTTCACCCAGCCCGGCAATTCGAATGGCTTTGTCCACACAGTGGTGGACCTGGGCCGTCATGTAGATCACGGACTGGTCTATGTCGCGGGAGCGGATGCCCATGGCATCGCGGGCAGTCACAATGGCCGCCAGATTGGCGATGGAGCCCCCTGAGGTGAGGGTGCCACCCGAGCCTTCTCCGTAGCCCACCATGTTGCACATCCATTTGCAGAGCATATTTTCCATTTCCACCGCCCCGGGCGAGGCAAAATGAATGCCCGCGTAGCGGTTGGCGATGTCGGCGAGGAAGTCGCCGAAAGCAGAATGGACCAGGCCTCCGCCTGGGATGTAGGCCAGGTGACCCGGCGAAGCCGGGTTCAGGCCGGGGGTGTCCACTTCCTTGCCAATCAGGTTGAGCAGGTCGGCATACGGGGTGGGATTTTCTGGAAATTCCGCTTCAAAGATCTTTTTCTGGCCTGAATCGGGGAGAAAGGCATGATCTGTATAAACCCGCTCCAGAAAATCATGGGCATAATCCATGGTGCGGGTGACCAGATCTTGCCGTTCCAGGGCAGATGGTTCCAGCAGGCGGGCGGTTTTTTCCAGTTCAGACAGTTTTTTTAGCATGGTTTTCAGGGTTTCCTGCAAAATGACTTTTTGGACGGGCTATTGTTTTAACCTGGCGGTAAATTTGCCTAACTTTACCCAAATAAATCAGATTTAAAATGAGCGAAAATACAAATCCCCAACTCAATATTGAACTGCCCGAAGATCTGGCAGAAGGGATTTACAGCAACCTGGCCGTAATTTCACATTCCAGTTCAGAATTTGTGATTGATTTTATTCGTGTGATGCCAGGGGTGCCCAAAGCCAAGGTAAAATCCCGGGTCATTATGACCCCACAGCATGCCAAGCGTCTGCTGGCAGCTTTGAATGAGAATTTGCACAAATTCGAAAACGCTTTCGGCGAAGTTGAATTTCCTGAACCTCCACTGGGAGGACCCAACTTTCCTGGTGGATTTGGCGGCCCGACGGGTATTGCGTAAACGGTTTACTGTTTACGGTCTACGGCTCAAAACTGTAAACTGTAAACCGTAAACCGTTTAATGTGGGTAGGCAGTTTCAGTGACGCCTAATTCATTTCCACTATTGTCCTGCAGGATCAGTTTGATGGTTTTTTCTTCATACCCGCGGATAAACCAGCCTGTATTGGCGGTCTTGCGCCCGCCGGGATGTTGCCCGATCTCAAACAACTGAGCCACAATGGTGCGGGAAGTATCACCTGGATTATAGGTGTTGGTGGTCATGTTGAGGATGGTATTTACCTTTCCGTTGCAGGAAAGTTCAGCATCAAACACGTTGGTGTCGTGCTGGGTAAGCTTAATCGCGAGATCAATTTCCATATAAGCAGCAATATTTAACGTTCTACCACAATTTTTTTGGTGCCAGCCACTCCATTGGGGCCCGTGGCACGGATAAGATACAATCCATTTTCCAAATCCGCCAGATCAATGTGGTTGTTCAGTCCTTTAACCGTTACAGATTTCAACTGCTGGCCCATGAGATTGAAAATTTCCAGGTGGTCAACCTTTCCCACCTGAATCTGATCAAAACGGATTTCAATGCTTTGGTCGGCCGGATTTGGAAAAACCATCCAGCTGTTTTCAGGGATTTCGGGATTGATCCCAACCGCACATTCCACTCCCTGCAATATATCCCATTGACACAGACAAGCCACCAAGGTGACCGTATTGGCGCCTCCGTTGCGCATGGTGTCGGCGTCCAGCAGGGCAAGCCCCGCATCGTGGAGGTTCATTTGACCGAAATTCAAAAATAATTCCTGGAAGAAAATTCCATCCATTTTTTCCTTTCCCAGCAATCCCCAGGCATGCATCAGCGCGGAGGACCAAACTTCACCTACATCGTAAATGTCGCTTTTATTGGCAGCCGTGTATAAGGTGGGATCACTTGAAGTACGCCCGGGCCAGAATTCGTTATGTCCGTCCCAGGAAAAAACCCAATCCCAGCGATAAGAAGAAAGCCCGCGGGAGTAGGAGGAGGCAATATAATCCCCTATTCCCTCATCCAGGCCCTGGCGCTCCGTCCCGATATTGGTGCCGGGCGATCCGCCGTAGGACAGGGCATGGCCATACTCGTGCAGCACCACATCCGCATCTTCCGCGTCGTCCACGCCGCCTTCGCCAAAGGAAAGATAGGCATTGCTGCCGGGTACAAATTTGGAATTGTCACTGCCATTGAGCCCGTGGGGATCCACCCGAATAGCCTGAGTCAGCAGATTGGTGAACCCGAGATCCAGAATATAGCGGTGAAGGGTGTCAATATGGTAATAGGCGTTGATATCCTCGAAGGCATCATTGAAGCGCAACACGTTGAAACTTGCGCAATCCGTGGGTGAAAAGGGCTGGGTGTGAGGTGCGTCAATGTCCTTAATGACCACGTAAGGACCTTCCAGAATGAAATTGGTGCCGTCCCACTGGATATCCCGCAGGGTCACCTCCTGCCGCCAGGCATTGAGGTAAGGGCTGTCTGCATCCTCGTTGTCTTCATAATTGCCACCGTAGGTGGTTTGGGCCTGGGTGATGGGATCAGGCATAAAAACCCGTGCCTTACAAGAGGTATCAATCACAGCAGGAGGGGCGTAGGAAGCCAGGTCACGACGGGAGATTTCATCTCCCGTTTCTGCATCAAAAACGATTTCCCAGGCGCCGCCAGCATTGTCATTGCCGAAAGTTTCAGCCACCAAAACGGCCTGTAACCCTTGGTCAGTTGGTAAATAAAATTGATTAACCTTCACTTCAAAAAGCCCGTCTGGAAGTTCTCTTTGAATCCTGCCTTTGATCATTTCAGAAGTGATGACAAAACTTCCGTGCACATTCGGGGGAAAGTCAGCCAGGTTATTCATGAGGGAAAATACGCGGAAGGATTTATTGAGATTGGCTTTCAGGCCCTGATGCAGGAGGGGA
Source organism: Bacteroidia bacterium (assembly GCA_020635905.1). Classification (GTDB taxonomy): domain Bacteria; phylum Bacteroidota; class Bacteroidia; order J057; family JADKCL01; genus JACJYV01. The sequence goes on along the minus strand of JACJYV010000001.1, from coordinate 218,117 downwards.
ATGCCCTGATACGTTTGCTCAAACTGAAAGTGATAGCCGCCGGGACTTTCGATCTGGTGGGTGAGCCTGAGTTCAGATTGGGTTTGATCCAAAAGTGGAACCCGTTTTCTGAGGGCTTCGCTCAACTGGCCCGGGGTGGGCAATTGGGTGAAGGGCAGGCTGATTTTCTGGTAGGTGGATGGAGTTTGATCCTGGCTGAAAACCGGTTTTTCTTTGGCTATTTTCTGAGCCTGAGTTGGTAAAATAAGCGAGCTGATGAATAGTAAAATCAGACTAAGTCTTTTCATTTTGGATCAATTTTCTTTTCCAAGATACCAATTTCTAAAAATACATTTTGTAACTCTTCCGACAAACCTTTTCTGACCGGGATTTCCATGCGGCAATCTGCTCCATATTCTGCTTTGCCCGGTTCCAGTTTGTGGTGATGCAATATTTTATTCACAGTGGAGGTCATTTCATAGGGAAATCTGATGGACAGGGGCTCAGTAATGACGCTTTCCACAATGGTGGCCTGGCTCAGGGCCTCGCGGGTCACAGTTTTATAGGCCTCAATGAGGCCGGGTATGCCCAGCTTGGTGCCGCCAAAATAGCGGACCACCACCACCAGAATCTGGGTCAGTTCAAGGGAACGAATTTCGTTCAAAATTGGGTCCCCGGCCGAATGAGCGGGTTCACCCGCATCGTAAGCTCTCCATTCTTCGCCCGCAGGGCCAAGGCGGTAAGCAAAGCAAACATGCCTTGAGTCGTGAAATTTCTTGCGGGTTTCCTCCAGGTGGGATTCAATTTCAGCCAATGAACTGACCGGCCAGGCAAAGGCCAGGAATTTGGATCCTTTTTCGCGCAGATACGCTTCTGTGGGAGTACTGATGCTCCTGAAACTGTCGGTCACGGTTTAAATTTTACACAATTTCACCGCCTGAAAATAGGCAAAAAGCGTTCCCCAAACCATGATTTATGATAAAAGAAGGAGTAAAATGGCGGCCACCGTGAGTCCTACGCCCAGATAATTGGCAGGGGTAAAACGTTCTTTGTAAACCAGAATCGCCGTAAATCCCGCCAAGAGCACGATGCCAATGTGATTGAGGGGAAATATGACTGGTCCCTGAAACCAGGCCAGGGCTTTGGTGAAAAACAGCAGGGAAAGGAAGTTGGCCGAGCCCAGAACGATGCCCCCGGGCAGATCTTTGAACTGAAAACGGGTCTTTTTGCGCAGCAAAGCCACTCCCAGAATGGGGATACAGATCAGGAATCCTGCTCCAAATGAAATCATGCCGTAAGTGCTTTGGGGAACGGTGGAATATTCCTGGGCGTAATATTTAAACACGGAATCCGTCACGCCTGCGGCCACAAAGAGGGCTGGAATCGACCACAGAAAGGATTTGACTGAGGGCTCACCTTCCCGGGGGCTGCCTCTGCGATTGACAAGATAGATGGCTGCAAGCGCCATCGCAATCCCAACTCCTTTTAGCCAGGAAAAACTCTCTCCATAATAGAAAATGGAGAAAAGAACGGGCAAAACCAGGGCCATTTTGGCAATTACGGCCGTTACTCCCAACCCAAAATGGCGGGAAGTGATGCCCATGAGGAGGTAATTGGCGACAAAAAGGGCGCCCGTCAGGGCAGCCAGCAGCAGAAAAGGCAGGTCCTGATTCAGTTCCTGTTGCAGACCGTCCCAGGAAAGGCTGATTCCCCAAATGGCGCAAACCAGATAGTTGAGGGTGATAACGGGCAGCAAATTGAGTTGAAACCGTTCAATTTCCTTGAACAGGGCCACCATGAAGGTCGAAAAGAAAATGCTGCAGGCGAGCAGGAGAAATCCCATGGAATGGATCAGTTGCCTTTCAGGCGGTCTCCGTATTGTTTTTCGTAGTAACTGGCATATTCGCCGCTGCGTACGTGGCTGACCCATTCGGCATTGGCGAGGTACCAATCAATGGTTTTGGAAAGGCCTTCTTCAAAGGTCACGCTGGGACTCCAGCCGAGTTCGCGTTCCAGTTTGGAAGCGTCAATGGCGTAGCGAAAATCGTGCCCGGCCCGGTCGGTCACGTAGGTAATCAGGCGGGCCGCGGTACCAGGTTTCTGACCCGTTTTTTCGTCCATAAGCTGACACAACACTTTGATCAGCTCGATATTCTGCCACTCATTTTTACCGCCAATATTATAGGTTTCACCGTCTTTTCCCTGGTGAAAAATCACATCAATGGCGCTGCAGTGGTCCACGACCCAGAGCCAGTCGCGCACGTTGGAGCCTGTGCCGTAAACGGGCAAGGGTTTGCTTTGCAGGATGTTGGAAATGAAAAGGGGAATCAGTTTTTCGGGAAACTGGTGGCTTCCGTAATTATTGGAGCAATTGCTCAACACCACGGGCAGTCCGTAGGTGTGGTGATAAGCCCGCACAAAATGATCAGAGCTGGCTTTGGAGGCAGAATAAGGGCTGCGGGGATCGTAAGAAGTGGTTTCCGTGAAAAATCCTTCGTCAGTCAGGGAGCCATAGACCTCGTCGGTCGAGACATGGTAAAAGCGTTTTTGGGCCAGGTCGCCATCTTTCCAGGCCATGCGGGCTGCATTCAGCAGGTTGACGGTGCCAATGACGTTGGTAAGGACGAATTCCATGGGGGAGGCAATGCTGCGGTCCACATGGCTTTCGGCGGCCAGGTGGATCACCCCGTCAAAATGATTGTTTTGGAATAATTCTTGGATGAAAGCTGTATCCGTGATGTCGCCCCGCACAAAGGTGTAATTGGGTTCAGATTCAATGTCACGGAGATTCTCGAGGTTGCCTGCGTAGGTCAGTTTGTCGAGATTGGTAATGTGATACCCGGGATATTTTTTTACCATCAGCCGTACGAGATGCGACCCGATAAATCCTGCTCCTCCTGTAATGAGTAATTGCTTTTTCATCCTGTAATCTATGGAATGCGAAGTTAGGTATTTTTTAAATAAGAGGTACGGCAACCAGGGATAACTTGTTTTTTGGGCTTTTGGAATTGTTGGTGGGTAAACGCCTTTCCGAAAAATTGAAATTTTCCGACCCTGGGTTGTTACCTGAGATGGAATATTCAAAGCTTCGTTTCAGGGGAAATTATGGCTAAAATGAAGGAAATTAATTGAGTTTAAAGGGGCAATTTTTTGTATAAATTCCTAAATTGAATCATGCCGTTTGTGTCCCACCTAAACTTTTAACGAAATGATAAAGCTTTCAAAGATTGTTAGATTTACCCTTCCCGTTCTGTTATTTCTACCACTTTTCGGCTTTCGCTCAAGTTTTAATAATGATTTGGACGAAAAATTGAGAGAAAATGCACTGAATGCTTCAGGTACTTACCATTGTATCCAGTTGGGCAGAATTCCCGGCGCCCCGGGTGCAGTTGTCATTGAAAAGCACTCAACAGGTTATCGGGTTGATTTTGTCAATACTGCCTACTCTTGTGGAGGCGGGTCTGGCAATGGCCCATGGACCTGGCCCTTCAACTGCGGCTCGCCCGTGGTCAAACCTTTGGTTTGCGTTTTGATGGATCTCAATTTCAATCCCACCGTGGTTTGTTATTGAAAATGATCCAATTAAACAGAAAAAGCCGGGAGGACTCCCGGCTTTTTTTAATATGACAATATTTTTTCTTTCTGTAAAGGATTGGATCAGAGGTGAATCACCTCGTCGTAGGCGTCAGCCACGGCTTCCATTACTGCTTCGGACATGGTGGGGTGGGGGTGAACGGATTTGATGATCTCATGCCCGGTGGTTTCAAGTTTGCGTGCTACCACAGCTTCTGCAATCATCTCAGTCACGCCTGCGCCAATCATGTGAGCGCCCAGCCATTCGCCATATTTGGCATCGAAAATCACTTTTACGAATCCGTCCTTCTTGCCTGAGGCAGAAGCTTTTCCAGAAGCAGTGAAGGGGAATTTGCCCACTTTGATCTCATAGCCAGCTTCTTTGGCCTGGGCTTCTGTGTATCCCACGGAAGCAATTTCAGGCTGGCAGTAGGTACAGCCGGGGATGTTGTTATAATCCATGGGCTCCACGTGCATGCCTTTGATTTTTTCCACGCAGATGATGCCTTCATGCGAAGCCACGTGAGCCAGCGCAGGACCGCTGGTGATGTCGCCAATGGCGTAAATGCCTTTGACATTGGTTTCGTACCACTCATTGACCAGCACACGGCCTTTTTCAGTTTTTACCCCGAGTTGTTCCAGGCCAATGTCTTCTGTGTTGAATACCACGCCTACCGCGGAAAGGAGGATGTCTGCGCTCAGTTTTTCCTCGCCTTTTTTGGTTTTGACCGTGGCTACCACGCCTTTGCCAGCGGTGTCAACAGCCGTTACTTCAGAGGAAGTCATGACATTGATACCCTGTTTTTTGAAGGATTTTTCCAACTGACGTGAAACGTCAGCGTCCTCCACGGGTACGATGCGATCGAGGTACTCGATCAGGGTAACCTGGGTGCCCATGGCGTTGTAAAAATAGGCAAACTCGGTGCCAATGGCGCCAGAACCTACTACAATCATGGATTTGGGCATTTCGGGCAGGTTCATGGCTTCGCGGTAGCCAATGATCTTTTTGCCGTCGATTTTCATGTGGGGAAGGCTGCGGGCGCGGGCGCCGGTCGCCAGGATAATGTGGTTGGCTGTGTACTCGGTTTTGCCGCCTTTGGCGTCGGTCACTTCCACTTTTTTGCCGGGTTTCAGGCGGCCAAAGCCTTCCAGGGTTTCGATTTTGTTTTTGCGAAACAAAAACTGAATGCCTTTGCTCATGCCGTCGGCGACGCCGCGGCTGCGGGAAATCACTTTGTCAAACATGGGAGAAGATCCTTCGACCTTGATTCCGTAGTCGGCCGCATGTTTGGTATATTCATACACTTCGGCAGATTTGAGCAGGGCTTTTGTCGGGATACAGCCCCAGTTCAAGCAGATTCCACCAAGTGATTCGCGCTCAACGCAGGCCACTTTCATGCCGAGTTGGGAAGCGCGGATTGCAGCTACATAGCCCCCGGGGCCGCTGCCAATTACAATAAGATCAAAGGAAGTATTCGCCATCTTGGATTGAATTTTTTATCCTGTTACCAATGATTAACTTGCGCAAAGTTAGAATTATTTCCGCAATATGGAAATCAGCCTGCTGACACCCTTAACGGGGAAAAACAACAACCTGCGCCTTGAGTAAAACCATTCCATACGTGCTATTGTTCTGCCTTTTTGGGACCCTTTTGCTGGGGTTTCAAAGAACAAGTCCCATCTGGTACGACGACACAGGTCACTGGCGGGTGGTGAAGCATTTTGCAGAGACGGGACAGTTGTGCTACCCATTGGATGGTCAGGGTGAAAATTGTGATCCCGAATCCATGTTTATTACCCTGGGGCCTGCGGTGCAGGTGCCCGCTTCGATCTGGATGAAGATTTTTGGCACTTCAATGGCTACGGCCCGGGCCTTTATTCTGCCTTTCAGTCTGCTCTTGCTGGGGATTTTTCTGGCTCTGGCGAGGGAACTTACGGGTAAAAAGAAGGCTCTCTGGGCGGGATTGCTGATTGCGGGAAATATCCAGTTGCTGACCTACGGATCGCAGTTTTTGGGGGAAGTGCCCATGCTGTTCTGGCTTTTTCTGGGGCTTTGGTTTCAGGTGCGCTGGCTGAAAGGAGGGGAGGGGCAGGCCAATCATTTTTTGGGAGCGCTGGTTGGATTTCTGACTGCGCTGGCCTGTAAGGAATCCATTTTGATGCCATTGGGAGCAGGAATGCTCCTTTTTATGGTTACCAGCCTCTTCAGGCGGGACTGGGCCAAGGCAGTGGGAGTGGCTTTTCAGGGAATTTTACTGGGATTGGCCTGGGTGGCCCTGATCTATTCACGGGTTTTGGAGGGAAAGGATTTTTGGGATTTCTGGGAATTGAGGTCGGGGTATGGAAAGGAATTTTTTGCCCTGGAATTCACAGAAAGCTTACGCTTTCTGCTTTTCAAACCCCTGATCTGGCTGGGCATGGCTGCACTTTTACTCAAAATGCAGGTGCGCCGCGACCCGCGGGACTGGTTTCTGGGCCTGGTTTTCCTGGCCCAGCTGATCTTTTTCCTGCTTTCGCGGGGCTATGACCGCTTTGGCTTTCAATTGATTTTCATCCCGGCCATTTATTTGAGCGAATTTGTGGTCTTTGCCGTGGATTGGATTCAAAAAAAGAAGAATATGAGGCTTCTGTGGCAGGTGGGAGGAATAATTGTATTCCTGGTGGTTTTTACTCAGCAAAGTTTTCCCTTGCTGGCTCAACGCCTGCTGGATCCAGCCTCTGTGAATGCGGGGGAAAAATGTCTGGGTGAGGAACTTAATCGCCTGGGGATTCTGGATGTGTTTACTTACGACGAGCAAATCGTCACTTTCCTGCCCTCAGGCGCAAATTATCGCCTGGAGCCCATGGTGCATGTCAATGCTGACCTGTGCAAGCCGCTGGAATTGAGGCTGGGCGAGTATCTGGTGGCGGGCGAATACGCCCGCACTGAGTTTCCCAATTGTGTAAACTGGCCCCAACTGGAACAGGTGGGGTCGTGTGGGGAGGGCGCGCAGCGCTACGAGATTTTTGGAATTAAAGGGAATTGATGGGCCTTGCTGCATGTGGGTCGCTGGGGCGCCGCCGTGCTTTTTGCGGCGCACCACGCGGAAGGGTGGGACCGTGCGGACAGGCAGCTCAGCCCTGGGTGGGTAATGGGAACGAAGTTACCCCTCCCGGGTAAATGGCACCGCCTCCAAATCAGCAAATTCTCCCGCCAAATATTTAAAATGAGCCGCTATGCCAATCATGCCTGCGTTGTCTGTGCAAAACTGGAAGGCGGGTATATGGGGACGCACCTGGAGCTTTTCGCAGGTTTCGCCAAACTGGCGGCGCAATTCTGAATTGGCTGATACCCCGCCGGCTATGGCCAGGTCTTTGACCTTGTATTCGCGGGCGGCTTTTTTGAGTTTGGCCAGCAGGTAGCTCACGATTCTGTGCTGGTAAGAGGCGCAGATGTCGTTGATATTTTGCTGGATAAAGTCGGGATTGAGGGCCAGATTGTCACGGAGAAAATACAAGAGATTGGTTTTGAGGCCGCTGAAACTGAAGTTGAGTCCGGGAATGGAGGGAATGGGAAAGTCGTGAAAATCAATGTTTCCCTCTTTGGCCAGTTTGTCGATCACAGGACCAGCCGGGTAGGGCAGGCCCATGATTTTGCCGGCTTTGTCATAGGCCTCGCCTGCGGCATCGTCGAGGGTCTGGCCGATCACCTCCATGTCGAGGTAGTTGCGGACCAACACGATCTGGGTGTGGCCACCTGAGACGGTGAGGCAGAGGAAGGGAAATGCGGGGGGACTGTCGCTCAGGAAGTTGGCCAGCACGTGGGCCTGCATGTGGTTGACTTCGATCAGGGGAATACCCAGGCCAAAAGCGTAGCTTTTGGCGAAGCAGGTGCCCACCAGCAGGCTGCCGAGCAGGCCGGGACCGCGGGTAAAGGCAATGGCGTCGAGGTCAGTGCGGGTTTTGCCCGATTTTTCCAGGGCTTCGTGCACCACGGCAATGATGTCCTGCTGGTGCAGGCGGGAGGCGATTTCGGGCACGACTCCGCCATATTTGGCGTGAGCCAGCTGGGAACTGACAATGTTGGAAAGGACTTTTCCGTTTTCCAGCACTGCGGCGGAGGTCTCGTCGCAGGAGGATTCTATGGCAAGGATTACCGGCTTCATGCGGGGCAAATATGGGGAATTTGCACGGTTTTTGCACTTAGTTTCGTTTGTTCTGTGTAATTTTGATCCTTAAAACCATAGTTTGAAACGTACGCTCAGGAAAATTGGAAAGATAACGGGCTTCACCCTGCTGGGGCTGGTTGTGCTGATTTTGCTGCTCGTAATTGCCCTGCAGTTTACCTGGGTGCAGAATCAATTGGTGCCCACGGCGGAAAAACAGCTCTCCAAGGCGCTGGGAACTCCCGTTTTTGTGGGTACGGTGGGAATTGATTTTCCGGCCAAAGTGACGGTGAATGAGCTGCTGATTGAAGATTCTTACGGAAATAAATTTGCCTCCCTGAAATCGTTGAAAGTGAGTCTGATCAGCATTTCGTTGTGGAGATTTATTTTTTATCCCAAAGAAACCCAGCACATTACCATTTCGGCCATTGATCTGGTGGAGCCCGACATCAACATTTATAAAGGGCGGCGGGATTCGACCATGAATATTGCTTTTTTGTCTTCGGGTGCGCCCAAAGACAGCACGAAGAAGGGCGGCATGAGCCTGGATTTGCACCTGCCAGAAATCAACCTGATCGGGGGCAAATTTTCCTATTCTGACTCCACGAAGTCTGACGAAGCGCTGAGCAACCGCGCCAAGCTCAATTATGCTTTGCTGCGGGTGCAGGACCTGAACGGGGAATTTGGCTTTCGCCTGAAGGGCGACGGCAGTGTGGCGGGCGATATTTTCCACCTGGAAGCGCTGGAAGCCTGGTCGGGTCTGAAGCTGGACACCCTGGCCACTCATTTTACCCTGGATACAGAAATTATCCTTTCTGACTCGGTTGACAGCCTGCCTCAGGCGAATATTTTCCTCACCAATGCGCGGGTTCGCACGGGAAACTCACGCCTCAGTTTTGATTCTGAGTCGCATATCACGGATGCTGAATTTCTCTTTACCCCCGAAGGGGGAAAGATTGCAGACGTATATTTCAGGCCTTCACGCTTTGATTTTGAGTTCATGAAGTATGTGCTCACCAAGAAATTTCCACTCACGGGCAGTGCCAATATCAAAGGAAAGGCAGAATGGGGCATGTCGCGGGTCTTTGGAGACAGCCTTCAGCTGTCGTTTGGGAAGGAAACCCACCTGAATGTGGGCCTGATCCTGGAGGACTATACGGACGAGAAGAAACTGAAACTGGGCGTGGAATTCAGGAACAGCAGGCTCAATTTTGAGGAACTGGTGGCGCTGATTCCTTCGCTGGCCCTGCCTTTGTCTGGAACGGTGGGGCTGAACGGTCGGGTGGCGGGCAACCTGAAGGAGATGATTTCCCACGATTTGCAGGTCTTTTACCGCAATGATACCCGCCTCTACACGGATTTTGTGCTCAACGAGCTGGAATCTGAGACTGATCTGAAGATCAGTCTGAACCTGAAATCGCCCACCACCATTACCCTGGCCGAACTCAAAACCCTCATGCCCGACCTGCCTTTGCCTGATTTTCAGGCTGCAGTGGGGAGAGTGGGCATCGTGGGCAATTTTACCGGCCAGCCCGACGACTTCAGTGTCAATGCAGACCTGACCTCTCAACTGGGAAATATTTCGGCCTCGCTTGAGCTGATTCTTCCTCCCAAGGTGCCTGACTATCAGTATAATGGAAAAATTGTTACCCATAATTTTGCCTTTGATCAATTGGGTATTTCAGAATCGTTCAAATCTGGTAACCTGAGCTTTGATGGAAGAATTGAAGGAACGGGTTTCCAGCTCAAAACCATGAATGCCACCTTTGATGGCATATTCACTTCCACTGATTTCTTTGGGTATGAGATAGATACGTTGCGTACGGTGGCACTCAATATTCGTGACCAAAAGGTGAATGGGGGCGTGCAACTGCGGGACAAGCAGGGGAATGGCAACCTGAACGTGAAGATTGATCTGGGGCTTTCACCCGCCAAATTTGTGCTGCGCGGGGATGTGAAATCCATTGACCTTTCGCATTACGATGTGGGCGAGGACTCGCTTTTCCTCTCTTCTATCATCAACGTGGACCTGCAGGGCGACTCGCTCGACAACATGAAGGGCAAGATCCGTTTCCTGCTGCTTGACCTGGAGGCGCCGCTGCGGCAAAAAAATATTGTGATCAATAATCTGGAGGTCAGGGCTTCAGAAAATACGCCTACCTCGAAAGAAATTGAGATTTTGGGTTCCATGCTGGACGGCAAAATGAAAGGAAATTTCTCCTTCAACCGCGGGATTGACTTTTTTAGCCGCATTGCAAAGGAAACCCGGCTTTACCTTGGCAACAAGGATTCTCTCATCCAGCAGTATTATGCGGAAAAAATCCTGGATTCCATTCCCCTGGAAATGGACATTGACCTCCATCCCGGCGAGCAGGTCAACGATTTGTTGACCTTTCTGGAAATTCCTGTGTACATTTCTCCTCAGACCGTCATTTCTTGCAAAGCATATTCAGCTGATTTTGATCAGATTACCCTGTTGATGAATTCTGATTCCCTGGAAATCTACGGGGCTGCCTGCGAGGACAATGATCTTACCCTCGACTTCAATAAGGAAGGCATGACCAACTCCTTCCTCGCGGTGGGCAACCTGAATGTGGGTGAGTTGATGGTGAATGAATCCCTGCAATTTTCTGATATCAATTTCGAACCCAGTTTTGACAATAATGTCATTGAATATTGGTTGAAGGGCAGCCAGCCCAATTTCAACAACAGTTTCCGCTTTCGTGCCACCACCACTTTGGAAAAGGAACGGGTCGTGACCCTGATTGACCCCAAAGTTTCTAAAATAGTGACGGGAAATTCTGAGTGGGTGATCAATAAAAACAATTCTATCATTGCAGAAGGTGGGGAAATCAAGATTTCCAAACTTCAGCTCCACAACGGCCAGCAGGACATCCTGATCGACGGAGATTTGTCCAAATCTTTTGAAAAATCGGTCACGGTGAGCATCCGCGAGGTTCCTTTTTCCACCATTCGCGAAATTTACCGCACCCCCATTGACATGGATGGGAAAATCAGCTTTTTGCAGGCAAATATCTCGGGGGTGCTCACTTTCCCGCGGGTGACCGTGGGGGGCCGTGTTTCCAACTTTCGCTACCAGCAGATTGATTCTGTTGATATGAACCTCTTTTCCATGTACGAGGGTAATCCCATTCACAGCTACCTGGGATTGCGCACGGAGTGGTCATACCGCAACCACCGTGCCTTCCAGGTAAAGGGGATTTATGACTTCAGCAATAAAGTTGCCCCCATCAATTTTGAAATAGATTCGGCCAATATTCCCCTGCGTTGGGCCAATTCTATTACTGAACCCAATGTGACGGACTTTGAAGGACATGTTTCTTTTGACGATTTTACCATCAAGGGCTCGCTGGACAGCCTGGAAATTGAGGGCGAAGCCCGTTTTCAGGGGGATAGCCCGGGTAAACTGGCCGCCTTTCACGTGGAGTTTTTCAATAAAACCTATGGCCTGGGTCCAAACAGTGTGATCAAATTCAATAAACATCAGATTGAATTTCCCCAGATTCTGATCTACGACAGCGACTCGCTCACCAATGTGGCCCGTCTGAATGGCAGCATCAAGCACTCTGGATTCAAGGATTTTCAATTCTTCCTGGATCTGGATTCCGTTTCAGATTTCAGCATGATGAACACCCGCAAAAAGGATAATGACCTTTTTTACGGGAATGTGATTCTGGCCAATGGGATTGCCTCCATCACGGGCAAACAGGATAAAATCGAGATCAATGCCGACGTTTACGCAGGCAAAGGGTCCATGCTCAGTATTCCGCTCAACGATTATACCAGCGCCAGCCGCCTGGATTTTGTGCATTTTGTGGGTTCCAATGAGTCAGCTGGCGGGCAGGACGGGGTGGATCTGACGGGATTTAAGCTCAATATGCGGGTGAATGTGGACCCGGGCTCCAAGGTGAGGCTCATCTTTGATGAGCAGGTGGGGGACATCATTGAGGCCCAGGGCGATGGTAACCTGCAATTGGAGATTGACGACGAAGGCGATTTTGTGATGCGCGGCGATTTTGAGGTGGACAAGGGGGATTATCTTTTTACCGCCAAAAACGTGGTCAACAAGAAGTTTAAAGTGGAAAAAGGAAGCCGCATTTCCTGGTCGGGCGACCCCTATGAGGCCGATCTGGATATCACTGCCGTTTACAAAGTAAATGCGAATATTGGAGATCTTTTGGGCGGACAGGCAGGCGTGACCAACCGTATTCCTGTGGACATCATCATGAAAATGACTCAGTCCCTGTCCACGCCCCACATTGCCCTTTCTCTCAAGTTGCAAAATGTGACCTCAGACGATGTGATCGGCCTGGAATCCTATTTTCGCAACATCCAGTACGACGAACAGGAACTCAACCGTCAGGTGGTTTCTTTGCTGGTTTTTGGTCGCTTTGCTTCCTCATCTTATGCCCAGTCTGATCCCAGCGGCGGGGTGGGCATCACCAATTCCATCTCAGAACTGGTGACCAACCAGGTCAATTACTGGCTTTCGCAGGCCTTCAAGGCCAATAATCTCGGGGTGCAGATTTCCACCAACGAGTTTGAGGACATCCAGCTGGGCCTGAGGGCCCAGTTGTTTGGCGACAAGGTGACCATTGAGCGAAATGGCACCATCGTGGGCAATGAAACCGGGCAATTCAGCATGGGCAACATCAGCGTTTTGATCAAATTACTGCCTGCCACCAACACCAATAAAAATCAGCTCACTTCCAACACAGGCCAGTTGGTGCTGGAGATTTTCAACCGTGAAAGTACAGGCCTGAAGACTTCCAACACCAATACCACGGGGGTGGGTGTGTTTTTTAAGAAAGATTTTGACAACCTGCGTGACCTTTTTGGCCGGGAAGGGGACAAGCCAGATGTGGAGAAGGAAAAAGGGAAGAAAAAGAAGGAAAAAAAGGAAAAGGAGATTTGATCAGTTGATCGAATACTGGGGGAAATCGTAATAGACCACCAAAGTCGCCAGGCGGCGGTCGAGCCCGAGAATAGGCACCGCGACCCTGTAACTGCCCTGGCTCATATCAATCACCACTTCATTGGTCTGGGTCACAGACATGGGAAATTCGCCACTGAAGGGCTTGCCCATGAGGTCTTTTTCTGTTTCCAGGATCACCTTCCCATTGGCCTGATCAATCAGACTGAGCTGATTGATGTTGTCTTCCTGGCTGTATTGGGCAAAATATCCCTCCAAAGCCTGAAAATCACCCTTGAGTAATTCATTACGCACCAGCCAGGCCAAAGGACGGGTTTGCACCTTTAGCAGGGTCACGGTATTGAGTTGCAAGAGAGAATCAGCTCTGTGAATGAGGGTTTCCTTTTGGGTGGCAAGTTGATTTTCCCAGGACTGGTCGGCAAGATATTTCCAGAGATACATCCCACCCAGAGCCAACACCAGCAGGATAATGAGGTAGCGCGGCAGTTTTTGCCAGAAAGTCTTTTCAGGTTTGGAAGGGGAGGTTTCCATGGGAAATCAGGTAAAAAATTGCCGGGAAGGCCTCAAGAACCAATTTCTCAGTTCAGTTTGAGCAACTGGCCTGGTTTCAGCTGGTTATTGGGCAGCTTATTCAGCTGCTTCAGGGTGGTGACGGACACGCCTTCGTATTTGTTGGCAATGTCCCACAGGGTATCTCCAGACTGAACTTTGTGGTATTTTTTGCCTTCCTCCATGATCACAGGTTCCGCTTTGGCCTGGGTGGTGGTGGCAGCAGAGGCTGTCTTTTCTGGCGCAGGACCGTCCCCTGAAACGTAAATCTTCAGGTTTTGGCCAGGTTTGATCTGGTAGTGGTAGAGATTATTCCAGATGGCAATTTTGGAGGCGCTGACATGATATCTGTCTGCTATTTTGCCCACTACGTCGCCCTTGCGCACTTTATAATAGACCAGGGTTTGTTCCCCGTTTCCAATCCCCGTTTTGGCATTGGCGTCAATGTAACTGCTGCGGGTAATGGGCGAAACCTGGGTATCCTTATACTTTTTGAGAATGCTGTCAGGGTTGAGCGCAGCAATCATGGTGTAAACAGAATCGCGGTGCAGGGTAAAGGCAAGCGCAGTGGCGTGTGGCACCCGCAATACGTAACCTGCGGGCGTATAGGGCACATAATTGAATTTCAGTTCGGGATTAAGGTCTTTCAGTTCGTAAAAGTCAGCGCCTGTGATCTCAGCAATGGTATGCAGGTTGATTTTCTGACGGGTGATGTGAATCGTATCCTGGTGGTAGGTAAAATCCAGGGGCACAGGGTAAATATTGTGCTCAGAAGCGTAATTCATTGCGTAACAGGCTGCAATAAAAGCAGGCACATAGCCCCGGGTTTCACGGGGCAGATTTTCGCGGATTTCCCAGAAATTGGTTTTGCCGCCAGAGAGGCGAATGGCTTTATTCACGTTGCCAGGACCACAGTTATAAGCTGCGATCACCAGCAGCCAGTCATTATAGACCTTGTACATGTTCTGGAAGTACCTGATGGCTGCTTCTGTGGATTTCCAGGGGTCGCTGCGCTCATCCACGTAGGTGGTGGTTTGCAGGCCATACTGCTTGCCCGTGTAATACATAAACTGCCAGAGGCCGGTCGCTCCTGCGCGCGAACGCGCGTGGGGATTGAGGGCACTTTCCACCACAGAAAGGTATTTGAGCTCCATGGGCATTTTTTCCCGGTCGAGCACTTCTTCGAAAATGGGGAAGAACACATGCTGCAGGCCCAGCATTCTGCGCACCTGCTCGCGGCGGTCCACAGTATATACCTTGATAAAGGCTTTGACGTACTCGTTATAATCCATGGGGATCTGGTAACCCAGATCTTTTAAGCGTTGAGCGTACACCTGATCCGTGAAAGTGGGAACTTCGCCCGGGGCATAACCATGGGTATTCAGGATGGTGGAATCCATGGATTCAGAAGAGGGCTTGTAGTGAAAATCAGCCACCATACTGTCCATACGGGTAAAAAACTCCGTCATGTCGTCTGAATCAGGTACCTGGTTGGGATCCACAATCTGCGCAGAAATGCCCTGGAAAATCAGGAGCAATCCCGGCAGCAGGAGGAGCAAGCGATTGTTCTTCATAGCGACAAATTTAACGATTTAACCCATTAAAAAGTATGATCTTGTTGAAAGTGCGTATCTATTTTAGGGCAATTGCCCAAAAGATTCCTATTTTTAGGCATTATTGAGGTGTGATTATGAAAAAAATACTTTTTACCGCTCTGTTGATTGCCTTTGGAATGACTTCCTTGCAGGCCCAACTCGTTTCTTTTTCTAAAATTAAATCTTTCACCACCACCCAGATAGATTCTATCGCGGCGGGCCTGGGGGTGCCAAGTTTTATCTTTTCGGCCGAGTATCCCGTGGATTTTTACACCCTGGTTTATAAAACTCCCTACAAGACCATGAATAATATGGTGAATGTGACCGCAGGGCTGGCCATTCCCGCCATTCCAGACTGTGATATTCCCCTGACCGCCTACGCCCATGGCACCAGTGCCCGCCGCCATGAAGGAGCCAGCACCCTTTCAGGAGGCGAATGGGACGTGAATGTGATGTTTGCCTCGACCGGCTACATGATCGTGATGCCCGACGGACTGGGCTTGGGCGAATCTGATACTTCAGTGATCATCCATCCATATATCCACAAATTTTCCCAATCCCATACCACCATTAATTCCCTGCGGGCTGCCCGGGTGATTGCTGATTCAGTAGGCAGCAAGCTGAACGGGCAGGTTTTCCTTTACGGATATTCCCAGGGTGGATTTACCACTGCGGCCACGGCCAGGGTCATTGAGGAAGATTATGCAAGTGAATTCAACCTGGCAGGTGTGGCCCCCATGAGCGGTCCCTACGACCTCAAGCATGCCCAGGTGGATCTCATGATTTCAGATTCTGTGTATCCCACTCCCGGCTATTTTCCTTACGTGGTGCTTTCTTATCAGAGCATGTACGGCAATTTGTATAATACCCTGGATGAGGTTTTCAAAACGCCCTACGACAGCACCATGCCCATTTATTTTTACGGGGGCAATTATGGAATGGGCTTTATCAACAGCAAATGTCCATCTGTGCCCAAGCACATTGCCCTTGATACCGTGGTCACTCAGTTCACCAATGACTCGCTTCACCCTCTGCGGGTGGCCCTGGCCGACAATCACCTGATCGACGGCTGGATTCCCCAATGCCCGATGAAGCTCTTTTATTGCAATGGAGACGATCAGGTTTCTTATTTGAATTCAGAAAATGCCTATAATTCCTGGACATCCTGGGGTGCGCCTCACCTCGAAAAGGAGGATCTGGGTGCTTATAACCACTCAGATTGCGCCACTTTTGCCTTCCTCAACGGCAAAAGCTGGTTTGATGCCCGCAAGCAGGATTGCACGGTCCTCGGCACCCGTGGCTGGGGCGACAAAGGTTCATGGGAGATTTTCCCCAATCCCGCCAGCCAGCAGGTGACCTGCAGGTGGGAGGGAAGCCAGACCTTTCTGGGCCAGGCCATTCTGCTCGATCTGACTGGCAAGGTGGTGAGTGTGATTCGCTCAGGTGAATTTGCCGCCAGTGGCGAAATCAGCTATTCCCTGGCCGGGCTGCAAACGGGTCTTTATCTGCTGCAGGTAAAAAGCGATACAGGTGAACTGAAATTCTGCCGGAAATTGCTGGTTGAGTAGGTGGTAGTTGGTTGGTAGTTGGTAGTTGTTGGTTTCTGATTTCTAAAGGAAACTTAGAACTTACAACTCACAACTAAACCGCAAGCGGTTTAATAAAAAAGGGCATCTGGAAGATGCCCTTGTAAAGTCAGATTATTTCATCAGGATTTCAGAAGCAACCTGAAAGGTTGTTTCGAAATGAGGAGATACAAACCGGCAATTTTATTGCTCGAGTTTGCGGGGCTCCTGGGTTTCGGTGTCGATTTCGCGCTTGATTTCACGCGAAGCGTCCTTGAATTCACGAATTCCCCGACCCATTCCACGGGCCAGTTCGGGAAGTTTTTTAGCTCCGAAGAGCAACAGAACTACAAATAAAATAATCAGTAATTCCTGTACGCCTAATCCAAACATATTGTCTGCTATTTAAATTACACTTCAAAAATAGGAATTTTTTTTCGGTTCCCACTATTTTTTACGCACAAGCCATGCTTCAGGGTTTATGGGAGTTTGCCCCTGATACATTTCAAAGTGGATGGTGGTTTCGCCCGAAGCCTTGTCCGTGCGGGCTGTGCCAATGCTTTGCAGCTTTTCGACCTGGTCGCCTTTGGCAATTGACACCGTTTTAAGGTTGGTGTAGGCGGTGTAATATTGCCCGTGTTGCAGCACAATCAAGTTGCCAAAGCCAGGCATTTTGACCAATTGCACCACTTTTCCGCCAAATACAGCCCTGATTTCCTGGTCTTCCGTGGTTGCAATGTCGATACCTGTATTATCCCATTCCAGGCCATGCACGTCGGTCTGCTTGCCAAAACGGGCCGTGATCACCCCTTTGCTGGTGGGCAGGGG
The DNA here is from genome assembly GCA_020635905.1 of Bacteroidia bacterium. Taxonomy (GTDB): domain Bacteria; phylum Bacteroidota; class Bacteroidia; order J057; family JADKCL01; genus JACJYV01. The sequence goes on along the minus strand of JACJYV010000001.1, from coordinate 200,929 downwards.
CCAGGGCAGTTTGCCCTGATTATCCTTGAATTCCTGCGAAAGGGGCAGCAAAATATCCTGATTTCCCTTGCTGGCAATGGCGGCCGTTTCGGCCTCAATGATCTTCTGAATCTCCTTTTTCAGGGCATTCAACTGCTTTTGCTTTTCTGAAATCTGCTGTTGATAATTATTTTCGTCCTGCTTGAGATTTTTGTACAGCTCGTCCTGTTTTTTGCGAGAATTACCCAGCTTTTGTTGCTCCAGCTTCTGACGGTTCATCAGCTGTTCCTTTTCCAGCTTTTTGCCTTCCAGGTCCAGTTTTTTACGTTCCAGAATGGCCCGCGAGCGGCGAATCAGCTCCAGTTGGGTGGTTTGATAGCGGGAAAATTCCTGAAAATAACGGATGCGGTTGAAGCCGTCGTTGAAGGATTTGGCGCTGAATACATAAAAAGCACGGGGTTTCTGATTGGTACTTTTGTACATCGCGTAAGCCAGTTTCCCATAATCAGTCTGGATGCGCAAAATCTGGGCTTTCAGGGTATCAATCTGCACGTTGAGCACCCCAATTTCATTGGAAACCTCACCAACTTCTCCGTTGAGTTTCATGACCAACTCTTCCCTCAGCACGATTTGTTGCTGGAGAAGTTTGAGCTCGGCCAGGGATTTTTCCTTTTTGGCCTGTGTTTCCTTGAGCAGACGGTTGGCGATGGCTATCTCTTTTTCGATCTGTTTACGCTCGATTTCGAGCATTTTTTTCTTGTCAGAGGCTGCGCCAGACTGGGTAAATCCTTTTCCAGCCACCAATAGCAGGCAGCTCACCAGGATCAGGGTACGGGTCAGAAGATGGATTTTATTTGCCATTTTGGATGGGGCAGCCTTTACGGGTATAAGAATCTGGGACATTAAAAGGGAAGCGGGGATTTTCCCCATTAAGTTCGATTTCAGAGTGGTTGAAGGTAATGTGGGTCTGGTCTTTGCCCTCCACCTGAATGGAAAGGCTGTGCGCGGCAACCTGGTCGCCCAATTTTTGAAATTCAGACCAGATGGCCGAGGTTTTTGCTTCCCGCAGGGGATCGTCCGCGTTGAGTTTGACCAGTTTATGAAGGCTGCGGTCGATAAAATATTCCAGATTGGCCGCGCCATATTTGCCGGAAACTTTTACTGCTTCTTTATTGCTGCCGTCGTGTTGGAGGGAATCAGGTAAGAAATGGGTATTGCCCACGATCAGACTTTGCATTATTTGAAAATCAACCTGCATGCCAATCATATTGCTGATGATGCGGTAATCACAAGTGATCAGTTCCTTGCTGTCAGTGACCCTTAAGTGAATAGAATCCTGGTCCACCAGCATGCGCAACCCTTCATAGCCAAATTTGGTCAGGGAGCCCCAGATAATGCTGTCTTTGGCAATTACAATTTTGTAGCTGAAGCCCAGGGATTGGTCTGGACCGTCGTATTGCCCTTTTCCCTTGGCCGACCAGGTTTTAAAATCCAGGTTTTCGGCCTGATTGAGGGCCAGCAATTGGTTAATTTCCTTGATGGCCGGACCTTTGGCGGGTTTCAATCCACGATTTTTGCATCCGCCCAGCCAGAGCAGGGGGAGCAGGGCTGCAATCAGCAGGGGAATGAATTTATTGGTTGGCCTTGCTTGTGTTGAGTTTATCATCGATCCTGAGGTCTTTGGCCCCCATTTGCTGGGCTTTCTTCCAGTATTCCAGGGCTTTTTCTTTGTCCCCCAATTTATACCAGACGTCTCCATAATGTTCGGCCACCTCGGCGCTTCCGCCCAGGGCCAGCGCTTTACCTATCCATTCCTCTGCTTCTTTGAATTTGCCCATTTGGTACAAAATCCAGCCGTAGGTGTCCTGGAAGGCAGCATTATTGGGCTCCAGATCCAGGGCTTTGCTGACCATGGCGGCCGCATCCTCCAGCCTTTCGTCGCGAAGGGAAAGGTAATACGCGTAATTATTGAGAAGTGTGGCATTGCCCGGATTCAGTTCCAGGGCAAGATCGAAGTTTTCATCAGATTTAGAATATTCCTTAATGTCGTGGTATAATTCAGCCAGTTGGTGGTAGGTCTGGGTCAGCAATTCGTTATTGGTGGAACCCAGTTTTTTGATCTTTTCGAAGGAATAAATGGCTTCCTCGTTTTCGTCCATGCGCGAGCTGGCTACTCCGTTGAAGTAGTGAAAAAGAGGTTGATTGGGGAATAATTCCAGGGCATTTTCCGCATCTTTTTTGAGCGCTGGGAAATCTTCCTGTTCAGAATCCAGAAAAAGCACTTCCTGCCAGATGCCCTCGTTGGCAGGCTCCAGATCGAGCGCACGGTGGTAATAGTAACGGGAGGAATCGGGCTGACCAGCCTGGCGGTAGATGTCGCCGCGGATGCCAAATACCTGGGCCGATTCTGGATACATTTCAAATAATATTTGAGACAATTTTTCCATGCGGCCCTTCACTTCTTCGCTGGTTTTCATAAAAGGCACCAACCCTGCAATGAGGGCCACTTTGCTTTCCAACTCAATGGCTGGATTTCTGAAGGCACGGAACAGGTATTCGTCCGATTTTTTCATTTCACCCATGGCCTTGTAGTGGTCGGCCAGGGAAAACAGGGCAAATCCATTGCCCGGGTCGATTTCCAGAATCTTGTGCAACACGGCGAAGCCTTTTTCCTTCTCTCCGTTCATCATGTGCATGTCGTACAGCACCTGATAATATTCTGCATTATAGGGATTGACCTGAATCAGACTTTGAATCTCGGCCAGGGCCTTTTCATTGTCTCCCAGTAGCAGGTAAAGCTGGTGTTTGCGAAAGGAAATGTCTTCATTGAGGCCCGTTTTGGCTTCGAGTTTGTCGTAAACGGTGATGGCCTCGGCGTATTTTTTCTTGCGGGTGTAGAGTTGGGCCAGGTTAAAATAGGAATTATGATCGTCCGGGAATTTGGAAATCATGGATTCCAGTACTTCTATGGCTTTGTCGTAATCGTTCTGGCGCTCGTAGGAATCGGCCAGCAAGCCGTAGTACCAGAAGTTGTCCTTTTCGAGTTTTACGGCATTTTTGGCGTACTGGGTGGCAGATTCATAATCGCTCATTTCAAAAAAGAGCTTGCCGATGTTGTACATGGCGGCGTGGTTTGCGGGATCGAGTTCCAGCACCTGGCCGTAGAGGCCGATGGCCTCTCTGAGATTGCCCTGCACATACTGAGTGGCGGCTTCCACATAAAAATAATCCACCTTTTGCTTGTCCTCTGTGGTCACAGAGGGGTTTTTGGTGCGGCCTTTAGAGGCCGCTTTGGGGGTTTTGCACCCGGCTGCGCCCAAGGCAAGGACCATTCCTGTGATCAGTATGTAATGCAGTGCTTTCATGGGCTATTTCAGGCGGGAGAAATCTCCCAGATCAAACGAGTCTGCGCTGCGCACAATTTCGGCATTGCTGCCGATCATGGCCCTGTGCAGGACAACGTTCTGAATGTTGCTGTTGTTCTGTACCAGTGATTCACTTACAACGGCATTTTCAACCCGGGTATTGTTTCCCAGGGAAACGTTTGGGCCGATGACCGAATTTTTCAGGGAAACATTATCTCCCACAAAGCAGGGTTCAATGATGATGCTGTTTTCGAGTTTCAGGTTCGCTCCCCGCAGGTTTTTGCGATCCTGGTGATCGTAGCCGAGTATGCTGGCATTGGTATCGAGGACATTGTCCTTATTGCCGCAATCCATCCAGTCATTGACTGGACCAGCTTTCAGAATGCCGCCTTTCAGGCGCATATTTTCAAGGGCATCTGTCAGTTGGTATTCCCCTTTGGCCGTGATATTATGGTCGAGCAGGTATTTGATTTCCTCTCTCAGCCCGGCGCCATTGCGAATGTAGTATATCCCAATGATGGCCAGATCAGATACGAATTCAGTGGGTTTTTCCACCATACCCAGAATCGTGCCTTGCTCATCCAGGGTAACCACCCCAAATATTTCAGGATTATTCACCTGCCTTACCCAGATCACTCCGTCGGCCTGGCGATCCAGTTTGAAATCTGCCCGAAAAAGGGTATCAGCAAAGGCAATGATCAATTCACCATCCATGCACTCTCTGGCCTGGTAGATGGCGTGGGCGGTGCCCAAAGGCGTATCCTGGTAAAAAATGCGGCCTTTGGCCCCGAGCTTGGCTGCCACTTCGAGCAGATCTTTTTCCACTTCCTCCCCAAAACGACCAATGATAAAGGCAATTTCCTCCACTCCCCCCTGATACAGGCCCACGATATCTTCGGCGAGGCGCTGTACAATGGGTTTTCCACCTACGGGCAGCAGGGGCTTGGGGACGGTGAGGGTGTGGGGCCTGAGTCTTGACCCGCGTCCGGCCATGGGGATAATGATCTTCATTCCTGTTTTCGTGGTGTGTATTGGGTAAATTTAGTGAATTTTATTTTCCTGTGTGGCCAAAACCACCAGCTCCACGGTCTGTTTCGCTGAGTTGGGTTGTTTCCTGCCAGTTGATCTGTTCATACCGGGCCACCACCATCTGGGCAATGCGTTCACCCGGGACCACCTCAAAAGGTTCCTGCCCCAGATTAATCAAAATCACTCCAATGTCGCCGCGGTAATCTGCATCAATGGTGCCGGGCGAATTGAGGACTGTGATCCCGTGTTTATAAGCCAGTCCCGAACGGGGACGAATCTGGGCTTCGTAGCCAGCGGGAAGTTCTATGCGCAATCCCGTGGGAATCAATGCTCTCTGAAGCGGTTTTAAGGTTATGGGCTTCTCCAGATTGGCCCTCAGATCCATGCCAGCCGATTGCCCGGTGGCGTAGTGGGGGAGGTCATGGGGAGACTGGTTGACGATTTTTACCTGCTGCATTATGCGTATTTTTCGATCCGTTCGGCCAGTTTAAAATCCTGATCCGTAACACCGCCAGCGCTGTGGGTGGTCAGACGGACTTTTACTTTGTTGTAAGAATTTGACCAATCCGGATGGTGATTCATGCGCTCGGCTTCCATGGCCACACAGGTCATGAAAGCAAAACAGCGGACAAAGTCGCGGAATTCAAAATCTTTTTCAATGCCATTTTCCCGGAATTTCCAACCCGTCAGAAAAACCAGGCGGCTTTCAACTTCTTCTTTTGCGTAATAGGCATTCATGGGGCCAAATTACAAATTCAGGCAACATGAACGAACCATCTTATCGACAATTTATCCTCACCTGAACCCGGTCTGTCTATTTAAAAAGTCTTGAAATACGGATGTTTAAATCATTGGGAAGGTCGGGTATTTCCCTTTTTGAAGTTTTGAAGTACGGGCGAAAATTAATATCTTTCATTTCGAATGGTATGGCAAAATGAACTGATTCCTAAACTGTCACATGTTGTAATTTTTAGATTATTGTTTTTTTTCAGGATCAATAAAGTTTCAATTTAAGGGCGGTTAGGGAAAAATGGATTTTCGCCGTTCTTAGGAGGTTTGGGTGGAAATCAAATTCAACACACACTGAGTGCGGATGCAGAAAAACGACGCATTATTTGAGCTGGTACAATCGTTAACAAAAGGAGAGAAGCGCAATTTTAAGCTGCTCACCCAGTTAACCTCCGGCGACAAAAAGTACATTCAGTTGTTTGATCTGACCGACAAGCAAAAGGTCTATAACGAAAAGAAGATACTCAAGTTTTTTGCCGGCGACCCCATTTCCAATCAGCTGGCAGTGGCCAAAAATTACCTCTACAAACTCATTCTCAAATCCCTGGCCTATTATTATAAGGAGCATGACGCAGAGCTCAGCACCCTTTGTTTTCAGGTCAAAATTCTGATTGAGAAAAACCTCTTTCAGCACGCTTCCAAGCTGCTGCGCAAGGCCAAGAGCAAGGCCGAGAGTGCAGAGAATTTCTATGAATTGCTGCAGTTGCTTGAGTTTGAGCGTATCATTCTCACCCGCACCAATGACCTGAAAATGTTCCGCGGTCTGATCGAACTGATTCAGGAAAAGGAAATTCAGGTCTCGGAAAAGCTGGAAAATCTGCGGCAGTATCGCCACCTGGCCGACAAAGCTTATATTATTCGTAATACGGTTCACGAAGTGGAAAAACCCCGCGAATCTGAATTGTATTCTGAGGTGACCCAATCGCCACTCATGGCGGGAGAAAATATGGCCCTTTCCAAAAGGGCCCTGCTGGAATACCTCAACCTGCGCAAGCTGGGCTTCAACTTCGAGCGCAAAGTACGCGAGTCGCTGACCGTGACCCGCCGCATGCTCGATATTTTTGAGGATTATGCAGAGATTCGCCTCGATAATTTTGAGGTGTACATGGAGCAATTGTACGACAAGGCCCGCTTTCATTTCATTCTGCGCGAAGATGAGGAGGGTTTTGAAGCCCTCGACCAGTTGCAGCAACTCAAAACCCGTGGAGCCAAGGACGAAATCGTTAAGTATGAGCGTTGGTCGCTCCTGAAACTGGCCCGCGCGGTCAATATGGGCGAATCTGTGCTGGGGATGAAGGTGATCCAGGAGATTCAGGAGGAGCGGGAAAAGCTGGAAGCGCCTGTCAGCAAGGCCCAGGAACTGATGGTCTATTATTTCACGGCTTACCTTTACTTTATGGCGGGTTATCCGCGTGAAGCCCTTAAGTGGAATAATAAGCTGCTCAACGAGCCCCGCAACGAGATCAGGGAGGACCTGGAGTCCATTGCGCGGATCATGAACCTGTTCATTTTGCTGGAACTGGACAATTACGAATTGCTCGATTACCGCATCAAGAATACCTATCGCTTTATTTTTAAGCGCAATCGCATGAACGGCTTTGAGAAGGCAGTGATTGGTTTTGTGCGCAAAATGACCGACAACCGCGGCGTGCTCGACAACAGCGGGCATCTTCTTACCCTGACCGAATCCCTGCCCGGCCTGATCGAGAAGCTCAACGAAATGCTGTACGATCCCCGCGAAGTGCGCAGCATGAATTATCTGGATGTGATCAGCTGGGCTGAATCCAAGCTGGAAGGCCGCACCATGGCCGACGTGATCCGCACCAAGTATAAGCGTTCCCTTGATGTTATTCGCCAGAAGGAAAAAGAAGGGGAGAAGGATTACCGTTTTCTGGAAGCCAATGGGGCGAAATCAAGGGATGTGGTGAAGTAGTACGGTTTACAGTTTACAGTTTACGGTTTTTTCGGGGTGATTTATCCTTTTATTTCAGTGATTTCTTCTTCTGATTCTGAGTTGCAATTTTCCTGAATCTTTTTCGCCGTTTTTGGCAGGCCACATTTGATGAGAGTTTCCAGAACTTTCTCCTCGCTTATGGGGGGATTTCGTAATCTCTTAACCATTTTCCTGAACCCCAGGCAAGCCTCTTCCCGATTTGAGCCAACTAATTCAACCAAATAATCATCGGGATGGAGTACCTTTAAGGTAAATTGATCTGTGTTGTCTTTGGGGAAATCCCGGGTATTGAAAGTAATGATAGAGTTGGCACCAGCCTTAATTGCACAGGCCAAAACATGCCTGTCGTCCGGATCAGGTAGGCTGATTTCAGGAATCAAATGGCCAAAATCAGTGACCAAAGCTTCGGGAAATGCTTTATTCATTGCCGCCACGGTTAGTTGAAGGTTCTTTTCTAGTAAATCGGGGCGTTTCTCCAGGAGATTCCTGATCCATTCTTGGTTTATTTCCTGAGACCAGATTGGTGTAAACAATTTTTCACTGGCAAGAGATAATAAAAAATCACGCAAAGGTGCTGGATACAAGACACAAGCATCCAACACTACCCGTTGGGTCGGGACAATGCTCATTCGTAACCCATATTTAATTCCTGGGCTTGTTTAGCCAGAAATTCAAGCTGTTTTTCCCTTTCAAGTTTCTGAATTTTTTCAAAATTCATCAGATCCATCAGCCGTATTCTCCTGTGTCTCCCCACTTTTCTGAAGGGAATTTTTCCCTGCTCCAGCAATTTCACCAAAAAAGGACGGGAAACCTGAATAAAGTCAGCAGCTTGTTGCGAACTGAGCTCTGAGTCTGTGGGAAGGACGGTAATGGATTTTCCTTCTGCCATTTGGGCGAGAATGTCAGCCAAAAATGAAAAGGCGCTTTTGGGAATTTTAATGGATTGCTTGGTGCCCTCAATTTGAATTTCCACCGTTTCATTTTTAGATTTCTCTAATTTATTCGAAACGGCTCTGAACTGGTGAATGGAATCACTCGCAATTTTCTGTTCAAGGGGAGTTGTATGATTGGCCATAATAGCTGATTTTATTTAATATTACTCCAATTCTACGAATGAAACAATCGAATTGTTCGAAATATTCGAAACTGAATACGGTTTACAGTTTACGGTTTACGGTCTGCTTGTCTGAAGTTTTTAGAGGTTCCTTCAAAAAATACCAGCGGTATTCACCACTGCGGCGGGAGTAGTGTCCTGCGAAGCAGTACCATTTGAATCTGCCCTGACTACGGGCGGCTTTTCTTCCTCTTTCATCCTGGGCACCAGTTTATTGGCACAGTCACAACCCGGATTATTGGGAAAAGATACCGTGACGGGCAAGCCGAAAGTGCCAAACAGGGATTCAAAATATTCGCAGGCCATTTCTGCGGTTTGGCGGGTGATGCCGTTTTTTACGGCATTTTTGGTGACCCGATCGCGCAAATCTGCGAGTTCGCGGCGCATTTGCACAAATACCTGGTAATACAATCCGCCTTTTTTGAAATCCACTTCCACCTCATTGGGGGCAATTCCATAAGATTCGACCTTGTCCAGATCGATGTACACCCGCGAAAGTTTGATATCCTTCACTGAAACCCGCACCGTGTCTGAACCCGCCGTATCCCAGACCACATCCTTCATGTCAATATAACCTGTGATGGTGGAGGGAATGATAGCCAGCAGTTTGGGATCGTTGAGGTTGATGTCCTTTTTGGCCGCTTCGCGGGCCGCATTGGCCTTTTCCCGGGCAATTTTTGCCTGGGTTTTCAACTCTTCAAAGTTCTCTTTGGCATTCAGATACTCCCGCTGACGGCGGGTAAATTCATTGCGTTCCTTGTTCAGGGCCCGTTCGCATTTTTCCTTGCGGCTGCGAACCAGGTCGCGGTATTTGCGGGCCGCTTCCAGGTTGTCTTTCAGTGCACCCTTCAGATCCTGATAAGCCTGTCTGAAAGCATCTTCTTTGGCTTTATATTTCTGGTACAGGGGATAGTTTTTGGACTTTTTGCTGATAAAGGCGTCCCAAAGTGCCTTGGGCATTTTCACCTGATCATCCAGCTCCTTTTCGGCGGCCAGGTATTCCAGCCTCAGTTGATTATACTCGGGGCCAAAGCGGTTGGGCGATTGCTCAATGGCTTTTTGAAAGGCCTGAAAGTTCTCAGGAAGGCCCTTTTTGTCGGGCAGGGTGCTATCCACTTTCTGATTGGCATAGTTGAGGGTGGCGATCAGCTTTTGCAGGGCCGCGTTGGAATCATTCACCACTTCCTGCTGGATATTCATTTCGATCAGGGCATTTTCCAGCGCGGCCCGCGCTGGCAGGGTATCCTCAGAAGCCTGGTCAGCCAGGCGCTCCTGTTCCAGTGCATCCCCGATAAACATGATTTCATCATAGTAATGCGAGACCAGATCCAGTTCCTGCACGTAGGAAATGTTGGTCAGCAGGGCTTTGGCAGTCACCTGACGTACTTTTCCCGGCTTGTGCAGGAAAGTCCAGATGAGTATTCCTCCCACCACGCCTACCAGAACCAGGCCAAGGGCCCGCCCGAAAGGTCTTGTAAATAATGCTGCAAGGGCTGTGATCATATCTTTGCGGCCTGAGCCATTATTTTACATCCAGAAGTTTCTTGACCTTTTTCACCCGTTTGTCCCGTTCGTCAGGATTTCTGGGATTGAGATATTCATCCAGGGCCTGATCGAGCGAGTGATTCAGTTTATCCTGGAAGGAGGTTGAGTCCTGGGGTTGGGTGAATTCGATGCGATAACCCAGGCTCAGGGCCAGATTGGTGATGTATTCCCGCGCCTTGAACTGGGTGTCTTCCAGAATGCCGTTTTTCACTGCAGACTGCACCACTTCTTGCTTGGCCTTACTCAGATCGCCAATGATTTGGTTGAATGCTTCAGAATATTTGCGTTTCCCTCCCTGAAAATAAATGGTCATGGGGTTGCCCTTTATTTTGTATTCGCGGGCCGAATCGAGCTCAATCCATACATCAGACACGCTGGCCCGGGGCATAGTCACCTTCAGCAGACTGTCCTCGCCCAGTTCGTAGGCAATTTCGCTCATGTCAATCTTGCCGTAAATGTCGGCCGGGGTAACGATCAGGAATTGCAGATTCCCGTTTTTATTCTTGAAGGGGATGATTTCCTGATAATGGTGCTGCACGAGGCGCATTTCCTGCATGCGTTTGATCCCCTCAAAACGGTTGAGCATTGGGTCGCGCTTGCGGTTGGCAAATACGGATTTGGTAACAAATACGCCCAGCGCCCCGATGGCAAAGATCAGAATCAGGTAGACGATGGCCTTGGCTGATTGTGAGGGTGTGGTGGTGTCTGTGGCCATAAGGGTTTATTTGGCTCTGAAATTAATAATTTCAATGCAATTTTCCCATCTTTGCCCAGATGATTGAATCGTTGATCCATCTCGATGAATCCCTTTTTCGCCTCATCAACGGGGCAAATTCCCCATTCTGGGATGGGTTTATGTTTTGGATCAGTAATAAATATGTCTGGATACCTGTCTATGCTTTGTTGCTGGGCCTTATCTGGAAACAATTCGGCCTCAGGCACCTGCTGCTGATCCTGGTTTGCGTGGGCGTGCTCATTACCCTGAGCGATCGCACGGCCTCTGGCCTGCTCAAGCCCGCCACGGAACGGGTAAGGCCCTGCAACCCCGATTCGCCCGTTTATAAGGAAGTGCATTTAGTTCAGGGAAAATGCGGGGGACGTTTTGGCTTTGTGTCCTCCCATGCTGCCAATTTCTTCGCCCTGGCCACCTTCCTGACTTTTGTATTCGGGAGCAATAAGCGCAGCCTGCCTTACGTTTTCTTCGCCTGTGCCGGGCTGGTGGCTTTCAGCCGTATCTATCTGGGCGTCCATTATCCGGGCGATGTAATGGGGGGTGCGGTGTTGGGGATATTGGTCGGTTTGCTGGTGGGATGGGGATATGTTCGGGCCCTTAAATCAGGCTTATTGCCGCCAAAGGCCGTAAATTAGCCCTGAAATAATAGGATTATTTGGCTGAACTGCTGCAAAATTAAGGAAACCCTGCTGCTGAAAATCATGTTGTCAACTGGACGGATTGGTCTTCTGATAATATTACTTGCCGGCTTTGCCTGGGTAAAGGGCCAGAATTTTCCCGTGGTCAGCAACCAGTTTACCTCTTTTCAATCCTATAATAATGCCTCTCAGGTCGTGGATGTGGGGGCAGGCGAATTCATCATAGCCTGGCGCTCTTCCCGCAACGGGGCTGGCTATTCCAATCTGTATCTGCAAAAGGTCAATCACCTGGGACAATTTCTCTGGGAAGGCGACGGGACCCCCATTTGCCCCATTCCTTCCAACCAGGACAAATTCGACATTTCTCCCGATGCTTTTGGGGGGATTGTGATCGTATGGGAAGATGGCCGTGAGGGCAAAGACAAGGAAAAACTCTATCTCCAACGCATCAACGCCCGGGGAGAAATGCTCTGGGACCCGATGGGGGTGAAATTATGCGCAGGCGAGGGTAGTCAGACCAATCCTCAGATCGAGTGGGACAATAAGAATGGCTTTTATGTGGTCTGGGAAGACAGCCGCCGCGGAGGAACGGAACTGGACATCTATGCCCAGCATATCAGCGTTTCAGGGCGTACCAGCTGGATGCCAGAAGGGCTGCCCATTGTGACCTCTCCCAACATTCAGCAGCACATTACTCTGGGTTCTGACGGCGAAACGGGAGTCATAATTCTCTGGGAAGATTTTCGCAATGGCCGCTACTGGAATCTCTATGCCCAGAAACTCGACCGCAAAGGCGACTTTGCCTGGAGCCCCAACGGGCTGGATATATTTGCGGGTCGCGAGGAAAATCACCACAACGCTTCCATGGTGCCCGATGGTTACGGTGGATTCCTCTTTGTCTATCAGAAATACAGTGAGCAAACCCGGGGATACGATATTTTTCGGGGACGCATCAAGGTGGATGGCACCCTGGTTTACCATTATTCCACCTGCTTCGCCAACGAGGACCAGATCAATCCTGTGATTTGCAAAAAGGGACGGGATGTGATCGTGAGTTGGGAGGACCACCGCAACGGCAATAAGGATATTTACGCCCAGCAGATTCGCATCATGGACGGGATTTTTCAATGGGATCAAAACGGAATGCCGGTCAGCAATTCACCCCAGGACGACCGCCTTCCTTCCATGGTGGCCTCAATATCGAGCAATTACCAGATGTTTGTGTGGCAGCGGTGGGAGGGGCGAAATAAGACCCTCTGGATTCAGAAGCTCGACAATTTTGGGCAGCCCCTGCTCGAGCCCGAAGGAATGCCCGTGTGCAGGATTGGCAAGGAGCAGGAGCAACAGTCTGTGGTGAGCGATGGCAACGGCGGTCTCATGGTCAGCTGGACGGATTACCGTGAGACAGGCCGCAATTACATTTATCTGCAGCATTTCAATACCAATGGCTTACCCCTGTACAAACCCGAAGGCACCAAGCTGGGCTCAGAGCATGATGGTCCTTTTCCCAAAATCGAAGGGCTGGAAATGCTGGCTACCCGGGACGGGTATTTTTACCTGGCCTGGTCAGATTTCCGCAACGGAAAGGGCAACAGCGATATTTTTATCCAGAAGCTGGATGAATTTGGCAATCCCAAATGGAGGACCAACGGCATACCCGTCTGTGTGGCCGCTGGCGAGCAAAGCCGTCCCCGCCTGATTGAGGACGGGGTGGGAGGAGTGATTCTGGCCTGGGTGGATACCCGTGAGGCCCGCAATGATAATATCTTTGCTCAGCGCATCAGTCCCACGGGGCGCATGCTCTGGCAGATCGACGGAGTCCCTGTCTGTGAGGCCGAGCGGGGGCAAAGCCAGATTCAAATGGTTTCAGATGCGAAGGAAGGAGTGGTCATTTGCTGGTCGGACGCCCGCGATCTTTTGAGCAGTGGCTTCGATCTGTATATTCAGAGGATCAATCACCAGGGCGACATCATGTGGGGCAGAGACGGCAAGGCTTTTGCCAAATTTGAGGGGTTGCAGACGGCACCCTCACTGGCCAGCGATGGCGACGGAGGCGCTTTTGTGGCCTGGCAGGACAATCGTACGGGTTTCTCCAACATCTACATGCAGCACATCAACAGCTTTGGCATTTTTGAGTGGGAGTATGGGGGACGCCTGCCTCATCCGGGCGATTATCACCAGCGTACCCCCAAACTGGTGCGCAATTTTGTGGGGGATTTGATTCTGGTTTGGGAAGATGCAGCTTCAGGCGATGGAAATGAGAAAATCAGAATCAATTCGCTGACCGTCAATGGATTCAAGCAATGGGGAAGCCGCGGAAAAATGGTGGCCCCAGCCGATGGAAAGCAATCTCAGCCCTCCCTGCTCACTGACGAATCGGGCAATATCTGGGTAACCTGGCTGGATGAACGGGCCAAATCTGAAGCGGGGGTCAAGATTTATTCACAGCAATTCACCTCAGACGGAAAAAACCTGTGGGATTTCGATGGAGTTTCTCTGGGATCCAAACTGAAGGAGTATAACGATTACGCGGTTATTCTCAATCCCAAAAGCTACGCCTATTACTTCTGGAGCGCCAGTCTTGAAGATGGTACACAAAAGGTGTTTTTCCAGAAACTGCGTCCGGACGGGGCCAAGAAAGTGGGCTTTTACGGCTCGATGGTGGGCGACCGCGACTCAGAGCAAATGTCGCCCGTAATGGCCATCAACCGTGATTCCAGGGTTATGGTTTGTTGGGTCAAAAAAGATCCCTCCAATGGACAGTTTTCGCTTCTGGGAACCTTTTTGAAGGAATTGTAGGGGAATAGGTAAGTTTAACGTTCCTTCTTTGCAACCTCAAACTCCTGGTTTGAATTCGTAAAATTCACCAGAGGGCTTTAGTCCTCTGGATAGATGCAAAGCATCCCTCTGCCATTAATAAACTTTAACCCGGGTTGGGAACCTCGTTTTTGAATTCTTTAGGGGTGGGTTTTAACCCGGCCCTCCCCAATAATCATAAAAATCCCAGGTCAAAAAAATGACGTTCTCACCATACTTTTCTCATGTAAAAAAGTTCTCCCTCCCGGACGAGGCCGGGAAGGAGAGACTCATCGCAACTTATTCAATCATTAGTTTTTCAATCCGGGTTGCTGAAGGGCTTTCCAGTCGGAGGAAATAGGGCCCTGCGGGCAATCCGGTCAGGTTGAGTTCATGGGTGCAGGACTGGCCAATCAGGCCGTCCAGGCTTTCCTGCCGTACAACTTTTCCGCTAAGGTCAATGAGGGAAAGCCGGGCAGATTCCGTGGATTCGGGCACAAATTTCAGCCAGGCATGGGTGCTGGCTGGATTGGGATATACCCCGAATGCCGGCTCTGGATCGCTGAAATAGCGTTTTGCTGAGCCGGGAGTGGCAGGATCTTTTACGTAGGTCGTGTCGTCAGTGCTGCCGCTGCCGCCGCCCTGGGGCGTCGTAGGCCAGACCACCACCACGTTGGCGCCCCCGTCCTGGTAATTATTGGCCGCTGATGCGCGGTGATTATTGACCGGAACCGTCAGGATTCCGCCGGGAGGAATGATATTCAGAATACCGTTGAGGCTGATTACCACATCAGGAAGCATGGAACCGTTTACCTGAATCAGGGTGATCAGAGAGGTGGTAATCACTGGAAATGGCCCCTGGTTGAGCACCTGGTAAGTGAAATTCACAGGTTCGTTGAAGTCGATAGTGTCGGGCAGGGTAAGGCTGCCGGGCACAGGCACAAGCTGGCTTTTGGCTTCCATGCGGAAGACAAACAAACTCAGGAGGAGGACGACAAGGGGGGCGATGGATTTGTTGTGGACTGTTTTCATGGGTAAGCTATTGATGTTTTAGTTTCGGGGCAGTATTTCTGCCACAATACCAGTTTAGCGCTATCCTGAGAAAAAAACGATACGACTTTTGGAAATTCTGACGGACCCAGGAGGCGGATTGGGTACCTGACAGAGATAAGTTACAGAATTTTGGAATGAGGTGAAAGGCTGAAGCTTTTGGTTTTTGCCCCCAAGGTCACCCTGCCTTCCCTGGATTTATTATTATTTGTGGAGATTGGGGATCTGCCCAGCTTTTATTTAAGCCATTTCGGGGGTGAATTTTTCCTGACGCAAAAAAAAATTAAAGCAACTCTTGCGCAGCTAAGTAGCTGCGTATATATTTACAGTCAAATGACTGCATAATGGAATTGAGAAGAGACGTATTTCAGGCCATTGCCGATCCCACCCGCCGGGCAATTATCACCTTGCTGGCCCTGCAGGCCATGACTCCCACGGCCATCGCGGGAAATTTTGACTCCTCCCGTCAGACCATTTCCCGCCACATCCAGATTTTGACTGAATGCGAAATTGTGAGCCAGGAGCAAAACGGAAGAGAAATTTACTATCACCTCAACCCCCTCAAACTACAGGAGATCGCAGATTTTGTGGAACCCTTCCGCAAGTTCTGGGATGACCGCTTCAACAAACTGGAAAACATTATGAAGAATTACAAAACAGAATCATAAAAAGGATGGAAAAGAAAACCAAAGTTCACGCCGAGGCCGGCCGGCAGGAGTTGGTCATTACCCGCGAATTTGACCTTCCCCTGGAATTGCTTTTCAAAGCCTATGCTGAGGCAGAAATCGTGGAGCAATGGATGGGTACCAAAGTGCTGGAACTGGAAAATAAAAATCATGGAAGCTGGCGCTTTGAAACTACTGATCCCCAGGGAAATAAGTTTGGCATGCACGGGGTGATCCATGAATTTATCCCTGGCCAACGCATCACGCGCACCTTTGAGATGGTCAATGCCCCTTTTCCGCCCCAACTTGAATTTCTGGAGTTTTCCTCGTCGGGTCAGGGTCGCAGTGCCCTGCGCATGCACATCGTTTTTCGGTCGGTGGCCGATCGCGACGCCCTGCTGAAGCTCCCCTTCGCACAGGGCATCAACCTGGCGCACAACCGTTTGCAGGAAATTGTCAATCGCTTAAAATAATCCCTATGAGCAAAAGAAATAAAATCATTTACTGGGTGGCCACGGTTTGGCTGGCCCTGGGCATGACTTCTACGGGCCTGGTTCAGATACTGAGGGTGGAGGAGGAGGTGCAAAATTTTACCAACCTGGGATTTCCCTTTTACCTGATGACCCTGATCGGGGTTTGGAAGATTCTGGGGGTGGTTGCTGTGTTGGTGCCGAAATTTCCGCTGATCAAAGAGTGGGCCTATGCGGGATTCTTTTTTGCCATGTCGGGCGCATTTATTTCCCATCTGGCTGTTGCTGACCCGATCAATGAAGCCCTTCCCCCCGTCTTATTGCTGGTCCTGACGGTGGTTTCCTGGTATTTTCGCCCCGAAAACCGCAAACTACTGCCCGTAATTCAATAAATTTGGGCAGTTCACAACAGATTGGGCCATAAACCAGAAGCCAAAATGAACAACAACATGAATCCCAAAGTTGATTTTTACTTTGCCAAAGCAAAAAAGTGGAAGGAGGAAGTGGCGAATTTGAGAAGGATCATCCTGGAATGTGGCCTAACGGAGGAATTGAAATGGGGAGTGCCCTGCTATACCAGTGATAAAAGCAATGTGGTACTGATCCACGATTTCAAGGAGTATTGCGCGGTATTATTTCACAAAGGAGCATTACTGAAAGATCCCCACCACATCCTGATCCAACAGACGGAAAATGTGCAAGCTGCCCGCCAGGTCAGGTTTTCAAGTTTGAAAGAAGTTCTGGATTTGGAAATCATCCTTAAAACCACCATTCTGGAGGCCATTGAGGTGGAGAAAACCGGCCAGAAAGTGGAGTTCAAACCCACACGGGAATTCACCATGCCGGAAGAATTTGAGCAAAAACTGAATGAAAATCCGGCTTTGAAATCTGCCTTTGAGGCACTTACCCCCGGCCGACAGCGGGCTTACCTGTTGCATTTTTCCCAACCCAAACAGGCCAAAACCCGGGCCGCCCGGGTGGAGAAATATACCCCCCAAATACTTGAGGGGTTGGGGTTGAATGATTGAGAGGGAATTGAAGGATTATTTAGGCCCAATATTTTAGGATAAATCGCTTATTTCAAGCATTTTAAACATATCCTCAAAGTAAGGAATGCAAATAATTGGCCGTTTCCGTCAGGCCATTTCTTCTGAGATTATTAAGCACGGCAAATTCGTCCAAATCCGGGTTTCTTCTGTTTAGTACCAATTTCCTGAATGCGAAGAGTGCTTCATGGGGGTTTAGATCAATAACATCAGTCAAAAAATCATCTGCACTTTTGGCCACAATGCCAAACTTTTGCAGATAATGGCTGGGGAAATCCTTCAAGTTATTGGTGACAATCACATTTGCATTTGTCTTGATTGCGACGGCCAAAACATGTCTGTCTTTCTCGTCAGGAAGCTCTAATTGGGAAATTAAAGACTCGTAATTTTGTTCTAATGCATCAGGAAAGGCATCATTGGCTTTTTGAACCCTTGATTCCACCTGTTGAAGAGGGACGCCTTTTCTCATCATCAGTTCTTTCCATTCGTCAAAAATATGGATGCTCCATTTTGGGGTAAAAAGCTCGGCAAAAGCAAACCAAAACAACAAATCCCGGATTTCGATCGGGTAAATTACATTTGTATCCAAAACAGCAATGAATCGAACGCTATGAATCATATAATCCTGATTCTTCGTCAGCATTCATTATCTCAATAATTAATTTTTCCTGCCTGACTTTTCGCTCATTTTTGTAATTGGCTACATCCTCAAATTTCACCCTCCTGTGCTTTCCAATCATGGTAAACGGAATTTCACCTGATACCAGTAGTTTTACCAAATGTGGTCTCGAACAACCCAGAAATTCGGCTGCGGCCTGCGTTGTCATTTCAGTTGCAATGGGTACAATTGAAATGGGCTTTCCTTCACTCATTGCCTGGAGAATTTTCGCAAAAAGTTGAAGAGCAGAAATGGGAATTTTTATTTTATCGTTTGTTTCTTCAATCCCGATCTCAGGAACCGTGGAGTTCAATTTGGCCAAAGTTGCGGCAAGGGCATTATAGGATTCAATGGCAGTTAATTGATCCTCTTTGGAAGGCTTTTGGATTTTAATCAGATTTTGCATGGTTATTTCTTCGCTATGCAATATAAACGAAATAAACGAAAATAAAGTTGCCGTGAATGGAATATTGATTCAATCTTTAGCAGATATGGAGTTTTCAATGGAATTGAATGATTCCCAAAGGGAGGAGAATTCTGTTATTAGCTGCCCTCTCCCGCCATTTCCTGCAATCCAACCGCCCCCGTTTCTAACCATACCTTTTCTGACTAAACCCGGATGGGCACTCATTTTCAGCATGAAATTCCGAATCACTCCAGAATAAGACCCTGACCCTGTCTGAAACTGCCCTCCTACTTCTTCTTCTTCTTCGAGGCCTTGGCCAGGGGATTGAATTGCAGGCACAAATCCACCCAATATTCGAGTTGGTCGTCTGTGTCGATCGCATCGGGGGCAACATACACATAGCCAGCCATGGGGCGACCGGCAAAGTCCATGATGCGGGCGCCTTCTTTTTGCAGAGCGGCAGCTTCGGCAACCGGCCCCACGCGGGCCATCAACTCCTCTTTGACGATCCCAATCGTCATTTTGTCGTCCACCATGAAGGCTACCCCGCCAAACATGTGTTTTTCGAGATAGGGCACCCCTTTGCGGGTAAGAATGGAGGCGATACGCTCGCCCAGGGCTTCGTTATAGGCCATAAGAAATAAATTTATCGTTCGAAGTTAGCGAATTTCGACCTTGTGCAAAAGGGTTTGTGGGGTGGGTTAATCCTCTTTTTCATCCAGCCTGAAGACCATGGGGCTGAAGGCCTTGCTCACCACCATGACCTCTTCGCCCACCTGAAAGGGCCTGCCCAGGGAAGGCGTGATCACCACCTTGACTGGCTGACTGCCCACCATCAGGGTCAGAATCTGCATGAGATCAGCGGACTCGATTTGCAAAATGATGCCCGTAAAGCGGAATTTGCCTGAAACCTCTCCCTTGCCAAACAAATCCCAGGGTTTGCCCCCGCGAATGATCTTGCCTTCCTTTACTTCGTAAACCCTGCGTGCCAGGCGGAAAATTTCCCCCAGGTCGTGACTTACCAACACTGTAATCAGATTAAATTCGGCCTGAATGCGCAATAAATAATCCTGCATGCGGCTGCGCATGGCGGGATCCAGGGCCGAAAAGGGCTCGTCAAGCAGCAGCAAATCGGGGCGTGAAACCAGGGCACGGGCCAGATCGACCCGCTTTTTCTCTCCTCCTGAGAGGTTTTCGGGCCGCCGCGCCTTCAGTTCCCCAATGTCCATGATTTCCAGCAGGGGAGCAATTTCTGCCTTGTTCTGGCCTTTTCGCAGGGCAAATTCCAGGTTTTCCTGCACCGTCATATTGGGAAAGAGGGCGGTTTCCTGAAAAACCATCCCCGTTTTGCGCTCTTCCAGGCCCAGCCTGATCTTTTGCGCAGCCTCAAATATGGTTTTTCCCTGCAAAACCATTTTACCCTGATCCGCCGTTTCCAGACCAGCCAGCAGACGCAGCATGGTGGTTTTTCCGGCGCCTGAAGGTCCGTAAAGCGCAATCAGTTCGCCCTGAACTGCCTGCAATTCCAGTTGAACCTGAAATTTGCGCTTCCCGTTGACCAGGGTTTTATGCAGACTTGCTTCCATCATTTCAGCAAACGTTTCAGGTATCCTCCGTTGATCAGATAGACCAGCAGCAAAATGGAAAAGGTGATCCCAAATAAAACCAGGGCGTAATGATTGGCCTGACCGTAATTGCCGAGTTCGACCTGATCGTAGATGGCTATGGATCCCACCCGGGTTTCTCCCGCAATATTGCCCCCGATCATCAGCACCACCCCAAATTCGCCAATCGTATGGGCAAACGTCAGCACCAGTCCCGTGAGCAGGGCCGGCCTGGAATTGGGCAGAATGACCCGCAAAAAGATGGTCAGAGGGGATTTTCCCATCACCCGGGCCGCATCCAGCAGATTGGGAGCGATTTTGCTAAAACCCGCCTGCAAGGGTTGCACCATGAATGGCAGGCTGTAAATCAGGGAGCCAATCACCAGGCCGGGAAAAGTAAAGAGGAAACGCAGATGAAGCTGTTCGACCAGAAAACGCCCGAAAGCAAACTGGGGGCTGAATAGCAGCAACAGATAAAAGCCCAGCACGGTGGGCGGTAAAACCAGCGGCATGGCCACCAGGGTTTCCACTACAGGCCGGAGCCAGCCTTTGCCAAAGGCCAGCCAACGGGCCAGGGGCAGTGCCAGCAGGAATAAAATGGCGGAGGTGACAGCCGCCAGCTCAAAGGTCAGTATGATGGGATTCCATTCCATCAGTGGGAAAGCATGATTTCCGTTTCAGGTACCCAACAGGTGATAATTCCCTCAGGCTTAAGGCCTAATTTGGTCATAGCTGCGGAGGGAATAGTAGATCGTATGGGGCCAAAGGGGCAATCGAGTTCCACCAGGGTGAAGATTTCTCCTTTAATGATATTCCCAATTTTGGCCTGAAAACAGTTTTGGGTGCTGATTGGGCTTGCATTTTCAGGGCCCAGCAGCAAAGCGTTTTCCTTGAAATAAGCCTTTACAGATTGTCCAACCTCGAACCAAACCTCCTGACCGTCGCCGCCAATAAGAATGGCTTGCAGCCTGATTCCCGCCTGCTCAAGCACCACCCGGGCCAGACCCTGGCTGGTTTCAATACTTTGGATTTGGGCTGAAATTTTATTCATGGGTGAGGGGAGGGGCAAATCCGTTTTGTTTCAAAATCTGCCTGCAAGGGTCCGAATTTAAGAAAGCGCGGAATTTTTTGGGCCAATCTGCATTATCTTTCTGCCTGGCTACCTCCACCAGGGTCATGGCAATGGGAGTATGCAAATTGGGGTTGATTTCCGTGAAATGGGGATTTTCTTGAAATTCTTTGGAGGCGATAAATGAACGGGAGGTGAATCCACAATCCGCTGCCTGACTGACCAAAAATTGGTTGGTCTGACTCACGCTTTCGCCCAGGACCAGCCTGGGCTGCAGGGTATCCCAGAGGCCCTGCCTCTGCAAAAAGTCACGGGCGCCCTGCCCGAAGGGCGCCAATTCGGGATTGGGCAGGGCAATTTTGTGCACCTCAGGACTGGTCAGGTCTTCAAGTCCAGGCAGAAAGCCTGGTTTTCCGCTCCACAGAATCAATTGCCCAAGTGCAATGACTTCGGGTTCACCCTCCACCAGATTCGCTTTTTGCAGGCGTTGGGTGAATTCCTGGTTAGCAGAAATAAAAAGGTCGTAGGGCGCGCCATGTTCGATCTGGGCGCAGATTTTCCCAGAGGAGGCAAATACCAGTTCCACTTTGACCTTATTTTGGGCTTCGAAATTTTGCGCAATTTCTGTCAGGGGAAGGTTGAGGCTGGACGCGGCGGCCACCCGCAGAACGGGCGTTTCAGATGCAGACTGGCATCCTGCCAGGATTAAAAGGAAAGCCAGGAGGTATTTCATGTTGCCAATTTAAGGATTTGCTGATAGAGTGGTTGTTGGTTTTTGGTTGTCAGTTGCTTTTGCCACAAAGGGGGCCTTTGGTCGTAGTTGTTGGTTTTTGGTTGGTGGTTGCCACAGTGGGGCCTTTGGTCGTGGTTGTTGGATTGTCTTTTCGGGCAATAAATCCGGATTCATTCCCCCAAAGGCGGGCAATTTTAAGAAACGATTATTATATTGGTGTGTAATTTAAAAAGGTGGCATTTGCCAAAACAAATTCCTCCAGGTATTAAGATCACCCTATGAAAACCCATTTTCGGTCGCCTCTAACCGTTTACGCCCTCTGGCATCCCGAATTCTCAGAAGGCAAGTTGCTGGCTTCCAATTTGTTCAACACTTTTTCCCGCGATACCAATGATCCGTTTTCACGCACCATGGGCTTGCCTGTTTGTTTCAGGAGTCTGCCGGGGAATGAAGCAGGAGAACGCCCGCTGCCTATAAACTTCAACGAATCTCAGCACACGGCAGTGGTGGTTTTTGTAGATGATAACATGGTTATCAGCCCGGACTGGGCGAATTATGTGGAGGAAATTGCCAGATTTTCCGAAGGAACGGGAGGTAAAGTCCGGGTATTTCCGGTGGCTACGGGATTTAATTCCTTTAAATTTCCGGTCTCTTCCACCAATTACATCCGCCTTTTTGAGGTAAAACAAAAGGCAGAGGCGCCGCCTCCCCCCAAAGAAATGCCCTCCGTCGCAGCGGAAACCAAATCAAAGTCTGGGCCCCGGATCTCCCAAACTGGAAAAAGCTTTTCCGTTGGCACAGGCGATGGCCGCACCATCAACATCAATATCAACCTCAATCTGGGAGATTTTCTGCCCGAAGAGGACGAGGAAGTGATGGACCTGGCCCTGGAAGCGGCTCCCGTCGCCGAAATCGACCTGGAATGGCTGCAACGAAAATCGGATTTTCTGGCCGGAAAACTGAGCCACGAACTCAGCCGCATGCTGTACGAGCAACCCATCATTACCGACGAGGGTACGGTCAAATCCTCCCCGCCAGTCAGGCTCTTCATCAGCCACGCCAAAGCTGACGGAGCCGAAATCGCAGAAGCCATCCGCAACTATATTCACTCAGATACCTCGCTGAAGTCTTTTTTTGATGCCAACGACATTGCAGTGGGTTATCGTTTTTCGGAGGAATTGCTGTCGGCCATCGAGGAATCGGCCCTGATTTGCCTGCAAACGGACTATTACGCCACCCGCGAGTGGTGCCTTTGGGAGGTGATCAATGCCAAACGCCTCGACCGTCCAGTGGTGGTGGCTAATGCAGTAAAGGAACGGGAGCCGCGCACTTTTCCCTACATCGGCAATGTGCCCACCATGCGTTGGGATTACGACGATCCAGACCAGAAAAAGCAAATTCAGGAGATCATTGATCTGGCAATGTTTGAGGTGCTCAGTGCCAAATACCATGACCTGTTTCAGCGGGAATTGATCCGGGTATTTGAACTGCCAGAAGATACAGGAGTGGTGGGCCATCCGCCTGAACTATTTACCATTCTGAAGATGAATAAAAACACGACCCGGGAATACACAGCTGAAAACCCGCGTCTGGTGATTTATCCGGATCCTCCCCTGGGAGACGAGGAAATCCGGGTGCTGGAAGATCTGGCGCCCTATATAAAGTTTATTACGCCCACCATGATTTCCCTCATGGCCGAAAAACACCCCACGTCATGACCAGGATCTCATTTCCCCTCGAAGGGCTCACCATAGGCATTTCCATTTCTGAAAGTCCGGACATGGAAAGACTGGGCTACAGCGACCTCCACCTGCAGGATAGCCTGACCGAATTTGCCCGTTATCTGCTGGCGGCCGGGGCCACCCTGGCTTACGGCGGCGACCTGCGGGCCGGCGGTTTTACTTACACACTTTTTGACCTGGTCAGTACTTATAAAGGAGCAGGCGGGCGCAAAGCCAACCGCATCAAAAGCTATCTGGGGTGGCCCATTCACCTGTTTCTCAACACGGCCAAAAAGGCCGAAATCATCACTTCAGCAGAGCTGATTGAGCTTCCTGCCCCAAAAATTGAGGGGTTGGATCCCACCAAACCGCCCGTGACCGGCGATATCACCCTGCCCGATGGTACGATCAAAAAGGCTACCCCCGAAGAGGTGGCCCGCGGCTATTATGCCTGGTGCCTCAGCATGACCGGCATGCGGGAAAGACTGGCTCAGGACAACGAGGCGCAGGTATTGATGGGAGGACGTACCGTGGGTTATAAAGGAAAATACCCCGGGCTGGTGGAGGAGGCCTACGAATGTATGAAGGCAGGAATTCCCGTCTATCTGATCGGGGCCTTTGGCGGCTGCACGGGCGAAATCATTGATGCGATCTGCGGACGGGAGCCCAAATCCCTGAATGAGAAAGTTCAGTTTGAAAATAAGGCCTACCAGCAAACGGTTGAGTATTATAATGCGCATGTTCCCACAGGGGGAGAACCCATAGATTATGCCCGGGTCAAGGCATTTTTTAAGGAAAAAGGAATCGCAGGGTTGAATAATCATTTGAGTGAGGAAGAAAATGAACGACTTTTCACCTCGCCCCACCTGCCCGAAATCATCGCTCTGATTCTGAAAGGCATGAAAAAGGTTAAAGAAAAGAAAAACTAACAAAAACGAATCTCAGAAAATGGACTCCAACCTCAGGCAGGCATATATATTTCGGGAAATTCCTCCATTTGCAGGGGAGAAACCTGCCCTGGGGGATATTTTTAACCCCGCCTGGGTGCTGGCCGCAGAACCGTCGCGTAGCGCGGGCGATGCAGGGCCAGGCACTTTGCCTTCCCTGGTGATTGCTGCCGAGAAATTATTGCCAGCCCAGCAGGAAAGTTTCCGCGACGCTGGCCTGCTTCTGGTTCGGGAAACAGATTTGAATGAGGCAAGGGTTGGAACGGGTGACAAGGGCACCCGCTTTTCTGTGGAGTGGTTGAAAGAAAATTTCCCCAACCGTGCCACCCTTTCTCTGCGCAGCCATATCAGACAGATCAGGCGGGACAACGGAGCCATTGAGCTGGTATTGCTGGCCTCTGGCATTCCTGAGGAAGGTGAAACCTGTTGGTTGTTTTTGCTGGACTTGAGGGAATTATTTGATGAAAACGGGGAAATAACCACTGCAGAAGCGGGAATTAATCTCCCTGTATTGTACACGGCCCGGCTTGCCGCCCCCGCCAAAGGCGGGGGAACTGGCATCCCCGAAAAGATCTGCAACCTGGAAGTCATTGCAGAAGCAGGTGTCCTGGCTGAAACCAAACTGACTCCCGAGCAGGAGAAACAGCTGGAAGAAGCAGGGGGCAATAAAGTTTCGGGCAATGCTGCCTTCATTTACAGCGGGCTGTTTGTCAGGGAACAGGACACGGATAATAAAGCTCCATTATTGCCGGCCACCTCCTCTGAAGAGCTGATTTTTGTGGATCCGGTCAGGGGTGCTTTCGACGTATCCCGGGCCGTGGCCTGGGAAATGGGCCGCAAACTGGCCACTGACCTGTCCGGATTTGATTCCCTGGTGGATGAATGGATCGAAGAATTGCGCTCAGGAAAATTTCCCCTTACGGATCCGTTGCTTCCCGCACTTAAGCAGGTATTATCTCTCGAAAAAATTCCCACCAAATACCTTTTGCCAGGTTCATACCAGCCCACTATAAACACCACCTGCCATTTTCAGCTGGATCAGACCTGGCTGGATTGCTTTTGGGATGGGGTATTGGGAGGCAAACGTCTTGCAGCAGAGGATTATGCCCTGATCAACCGTCAGGAAGTGGATGACAACCTGGAATGGTTTGGCAAAGCCAAAACCGGACTTTTGGTTTGCTCTCCCGTGCCGGCAGCCTTGCAAAGTTTTGGTTTGCTGAATTTGTCAAATGGAGAAGAAGAACTGGCCACAGGCGATTTTCAGCGCTGGGATTTGGCCATTTCGGCCTGGTCTGAAGTCGTGCTGTTTGATTGCGATTTTGATCAGATTGAATTGGATTTGCCGGGAAATATGGTGTATGGCCCGGTGGAGACGGTGGAAACGCCCACAGGATTTCAGACTGGCGCCCAATGGGCGGAAAGCATATTTCAGGTGAACCGTCAGTTGGTAACTGCCTCCACCAAAGGTGGAGAAGCTTTTCCCGGCGTAGCCGGGTTTCTGTACTCCCAACCCGAGCCTGAATTGCCCTACCTTCAGCCTTTTATTGACCCCAAACCCGAACTCCAACCCGAACCTGAATTGCAGCCCGAACCCGCACTCAAACCCGAACCCGATCCCGACCCCGCACTCCAACCCGAACCCGATCCTGAACCCGCACTCAAACCCGAACCCGATCCCGACCCCGGCCAGGACATTTCCTTGCCCAACAACCCCGGGGCCCCTGAAACTATGTCACAGGAAACAGAACCCACAGAAGAGGAAAAAATTGCTGCCGAAGAATCCGTGGCTGCTTTGTATCACGAACCAGCGGAGGAGGAGGCCAACGAGGAAACTGCCGATCCCGCTGCGGAATCACAGGATGCTCCTGTGACTCAAGCAGAAACGGCTATCCCCGTAACTTTGCAGACCGATTTTCCCACTCCCCCTGCCACACCTGAAGATGCCCAAAGCGATGCGAAAGTCAATGCATTGCCCTGGGAAAGTCCCGGGCAGGAGGAAGCAGCCCAGCCCGAAACCCGCAATCCAGCCTCTGAGGCCCGGGATCAGGGGGAATATCTGTTGCCCTTTGAGCGAAATCCCAAACAGGTATCTGCTCCCACGACCCAATACCAGGCTGCGGTGGCGGCTCCCGTATATCAGCAACCCTCGGCCCTGCAATACACGCCTTCCCAAACAATCCAGACCCAAAGTCAGGCATTGACCTCCCAAAACAACTCACAGGCCATTCAATATGTGCCACGGGACCAGCAAACCATCATTTCAGGTGGCTTCAACAACCAAAAACTGATCCTGATCCTGATTCTGGTCCTGTTTGGGGTGGCTGGAATCATCTGGATCGTCAGTGCATTCACCAAAAAAGAACCCGACCTGCTGGTTACCAACTTTGAGGGATTGCGTAGGGTGGAAGTGCTCAGGTTGGTCAAGCAAACTTATCTGGAAGTAATTCCTTTTCAGGACAATGGCAGACTGGAGTTCATCATTGAAGCCCCGGCCACTGTGTATGGACAGATTGACATGAGTGGCATGGAATACAGCCGGGTGAACGACAGCCTGATTCGGGTAAAATTGCCTGCTCCTGAGCTCTCAGAGGTCAATGTGAACCTGGAAAATATCAAAGAATACACCTTTAAAGGAAAGAGACTCAGCTTTATGCTGGGTGGGGGAGGGAGGAAATATAATGAAGCCTATAAAATGGTCAGGGAAACCCTCAATGATACCAAGCAAAGTGTAATGGCCAATGCCGTGAAAAACGGAATATTGAACGACACCCGCCGCAAAGGGCGGGAGTATGTTGCCAATACAGCCAATGCCATTGGCTATCGGGTCGAATTCGAGACGGTGGAGGACTCTGCAGGCTGGGGCGGGCTGACCCAAAAACTTGAGATCAATTCCATCAAAAGCCTGGAAGAAAAGCTGGGGATTGGAAACCCAATTTCGAAACTGACCGATAAAGGCAAAAACAAAAAAAATCAGGACTAAGCCATGCTGACCGCATTCTCTCTCATATCGTCATTGCTGGGCACCAAATTCGGGAAAATCCTGGCGGTGGTACTGGTGGTGGGTGGATTACTTTTTGTAGTATTCGCCGCTAAAACGGCATCCCGCAAAATGCCGCCTCCCGTCATTTCTCTCTTGAGCAAAATAGAATACATGCAGCAACTCGAACTGGTGCGATTCTATTCCAATCACATCCTCATGCTGGGTGACCCTGATGAGATGCAGCAACTGGCCCGCACCGCGGCTTCAGACTCCCTGGCCGCCAAAAAGGCCATGGAAACGGCTCTTTTCGAAAAGGGAAAAGCTGAAATGGAACTGGGCACTGCCCAGTCAAAGCTGGATGCCATTGAAGATCGCCTGTCTCTCCTGCAAAACCGTATTGATTCCATGGAGCAGAAGTATAATTTTCTCTCCCAGAGGGAGGACGAACTGATTGCCGACTTCTCCAATATGAAAGACGCCGAGATCAAAATCCTGTATGGGGATTCCGTTTCCCAAAGCTGGATCGTGCTCAATAAGGTAATGAAGGCCAGTTATCCCAAAACAAAAGACCGTCGCAGGGCAGAAAAGGAACCACGCAAGGATTTCAATAAACTGGTTTCTTCGGAAAGAAAGCGCCTTTTTACCCTGCTGAAGAATAACAAACAGGAATTGAGTAAAAAGGAAAAGGAATTGGGTTTGAAGAAAGCCGAGGCTGAGGTGGAAAAACTGGAAGGAATTTATAAAAAAGCAGAAGACAGCTACCATCTTGCCACAGCAGCCTTCAAAGCCAAGGTCAAAGTGGCTCTGGAAGCCCGGGATGCGGTCATTGAGACCATGCGTGAGCGTGATCCCCTTTCCAACACAGTCAATCCCAAGTTGCTGGCCATCGTGCCTGCGATTACCACTGCCTACATTGATCTGGGAAAAATCACCTATGGTGAGCCCCAGGATGGTAAAATTGCCATTACCGTGGACAGTATTATAATAGATAAGCCTCTGGTGGTGCTCGACAATTCTCAGCATTGGGACATTTCCAACGGAAAACCCCAGGTTTCAAAAACTGAGGGTGGGATTTACTATGAAATTTTCGAGCAAATTCGCCTGGCCCTGACAAGGATTGAGTCTGAAGCCCTGCAAAAATCCCTGGACAATGGCATGATGCTCGAATCCTGCAAAGGGGTCGAAGAATACTTTAAAAATATGTTGCAATCTTTCGGTTACAAAGCCGAAATTACATTCAGAACCTCCCAATGCAATTGCCTGAATCCGGCCACAGAAGCAGCGTCCGTGACGGGCAACGCTGAGATCGGACAGGATTCACTGGGGAGCGATTCCCTGAAACCTGATTCGGGAAGTATGGCAGGAGAGGATACAGTTAAATAAAGTAAATTTACCATGGGAAAATTCTTTTTCGAAGAAAAACACCTCGCCAGATTGGTTCAGGCTAATTTCTTCCCCCAAACCAACGACGAAATGATCTTCTTTGGTCTGCGGGGGGCCACTCCCACGGAGACCGAAAACCATGAATTATCCAACGGGCACTGGCTGGAATCTAAAGAAATCGACCTGTTGGACCTGACCAAAGAACACGAACTGAAGTGCACCATTGGCCAGTGGAAACCCAAAGAAGGGAAAATTGCCGTTTATCCTGGTTCCACCGTTCCCTTTGGGGAATATGTTTCCTCATTCGCTAAAACAGGCAAACCCGCAGTAAATTTGCTCCTTTCAGGCTGCTACAAATATATCAAGGGCAATCACCCCATGAGCCTTACCCGCGACTGGAATGGACAGAAACTGGATTCCACCATGAAGGCTTTTCGTCTTTCCAGCCCCTCTGTGCCTATTCTTCGCTCCCGGGATGACGCCGTTTTTGAAGCCACGGACGACTACGAATTCATGAACCCGGGCGATAATATTCATGCCGCCTATTGCAACCACGACGGAAAAAATTCGGGCGGAAAATACATTCACGAGAGCCATGGTTGTCAGGTGGTGGCGGGCTATCCCTACACCCAGTATCACCACACCCGCTGGTCGTGGTGGGATGAACGTGGTCCCTGGGCCACTTTCCGTCAACGGGGCTATGAAATGGCCCAAAATCAGTTTTATTACATGCTTTTCAATGGAAACGAAGCCGAAATGATTACCAAACTGGATGGCCAGAAAGTCCAGGGAAGATTGCGCTTTGGCTCCCGTGATACCGCTCAGTACAAAACGGTTTCTGACCTGCAAAACAAGCTCAACGCCAACAAAGCCCTGCCCGGCCAGCCCACCATCAACGGCATTGACGGGGTGTTTGGCATGGGAGTAATGAAAGCCCTCAAATTCTGGCAGGACCACAATCTGACCCTCAATGCGGCCGCCATTGACCGCATCGTGGGCGCCCAGACTGCCGAACGCCTGGGGCTTGAACTTCCTTATTTTTAATTAAATTAGTACCTTAACCCTCACCCGATAGTCCAGACCTATGAAAGGTAAATTGACCGCCAGCCAGATATACGACCTCATGGTCGATGATCCCGGATCTGCCGAAGGCAGAGACGCCGCCATTGAGGCCCTCGAATTTCTGACCCCGGCCGAAAAAGGCGCCTTGCGCGACCGCATTGTAAATGCGTCTGTGGCAGGCACGGAAGATAATGTGAAGTTCGAAAATCCCGTTTTCAGAGGGTATCTGCTGGGTCAGTTGGGGCGAATCGCTGGCGATGATGCTGATGCCCGAAAACTGATGCAAAGCCACGTAAGCCCGGACAAGGAATCTGATCATTGGGTCCGCTTTTGGGCGCTGTCGGGTTGTTTCAGGGCAAATTTGCCCAATCTGGGCGAAATCGCCTCCTGGGTAGTCAGCAATATTCCCCTCAATAATCCTGGTCAGGATTATAAATTGGTTCTGCTGGCTCACGCCATTCTGGAATATCTGGGTAAAGACCCGCAGGCGGGTCATCTTGATTACCTTGGCCGCGGCCTGACTGACTGGTTGAGCATGGACCCCAATCTTTCAGAAGCCGATCAAAAACTGCGGATGGGCCGCACCCAGGATGCTTTGCGGGTGCTTGGCATTGTCCCCCAGCCCAAATTGACCGCTCAGGTGACTCAGATTCTGGATGAAGGAAAAGGCGATCCCCGCCTCAAATTTCTGGCATGTCAGGCTCTGGGCAATATCCCCGAAGTCAACCGTGCAGAAAGCATGAAAGCGGCAAAATCGCTGATCAGTTTCCTGGATTCGGCCGGCAATAACCGGGTTTTGATGGCAATTCGGGAAGAAGCGCTGAAAGCGCTTGCGGTCCTGAAAGACCCTGAAGCAGAGTATATTCTGATGCATACCCTCCGTGCAGGCAGCCTCAATCTGATCCAGCTTGCCTCACGGGCGCTGGGTAATACTTTGGGCATACAGGTGGCAGTGCAGAGAATCCTCGAAGCGGCCGCGAAGGACATCAATCCCAATACCCGAAAAAATTATGCCATCGCCCTGCGCTGGATGGAGGACGATAAAACGGCCGTGGCCGAAGCCCTCGACCAGATGATTAATTCGGGCAACCTGCAACAACAGGAAAATGCCCGCATGTTGCTGGCCGAAATGGGTGGCGCAGCCGCCATGGACAAGCTTGCAGCCCGCAATAAGGTGATTGAGGATTACAAATCCATGTTGCTGAAGGAGCAGGACAGTTTCCAGGAATTATTTGACAAAACCATGAAGGAAGCCCGCCAGGGTTTCAAAATCGCAATTGGCATGGATGTGGCAGTCTTTGGATTGGGTGTGCTGATCCTGGTGGTTACCTCCATTCTGGCCCTGGTCACGGACGGTGGTTTGGATAGATGGACTGGCGCGGGAGCGGGAGGAGCTGGCGTGCTGAGCATCGTTTACGGTACCCTGATCGCCAATCCGCGCAAAAAAGTATTTCGCTCAGTGAATGCCCTGATGAATTTCAAAGTGGTGTTTCTGGCCTATCTGCGCCAATTGCACCAGACAGATCAGGCCTTTACCCGCAATATGCTCGAAGATGACGGCATGACCCCTGAGGAAGTTTCTGATTACTCCAAACTGATCACGGAAATGCTGCGCGAAGCGGTTGAGAAAATGGTGAAACTCAAAAACCAGGAACTGAAGGAGAAAACGGTTGATTATAAGTACGAAATTCAAATGAAGGGCCTGGATGTGAAGCAACGCATGGCTGAAGTGAAGGAAGGTTACGGCCGCACCACCCGCGAAGCTGAACTGGAAGACAAGCTCAAACGGCTGCAAAAGGACAAGGACAATGCTGCAAGGCAGGCAGGCCAGAGTTTCCACGCGGGATCAACCCCAACTGACACTTCTGCTGCGCGGAAAGGCAAGTCTGTCGCCTCTGGATTGGCTTCCCAAGCCGCTGAAAAAGGGCTGGCACCCAATAACTGGGACAATTCTCCTTACTGATTGCGCTCTTTTTCCGGGAAATAATATTCCTCCCAAAAGGTTTTCAGATCATGGAAAAGCCGGGTGAATGGCCTGGGATTTTCCTCCATTTTGCCACTTCCTGTAAGTAAAACCATGGCAATTTCGCCTTGCCCGAAATCCACCAGCACCTCGTCCCGATCTTCGCGCACGGCCAAAATGGAGAATTCCTTGCCGTCCAGGGGGTGCCATGTGCCAATTTCCCGCTTCAACTCCACCTCCAGCGAATCCCCCAGATCATTCAGTTCCCAAACTTCCACCCAGGGCTTCTGAAACGAAATCCCGAAACCAGCGCCTGCCAGGTGCGAAAAACCGTCCGTCAGCAATAATTCAGCCACCACAGATTCAAGGCATTCCCGGGTCAGTTCTTTCACAAACAAATCAGGGGGAATGGTAAAATTGCCTCTCTCCCCATCAGAAACCTCGGTTTGGCGGGCAATCTGCAGGAAATCGTAGGTCCAGACATTGAGGGTAAATTCGCGGTCATCGTCGAGGGTCACGATCACATTGGAGTAATCCAGGGTCGGGTCCCAGTCTTCTGACTGTTCCATTTCCTCAAATTCAAGCCAAAGTTCAAAAGGCAGCAAAATGAATTGATTTGGTTGTAAACTGATTGCAAATAGGTAAATGTAGGACCTTTTTCAAAATCAGGAAGTGGGCTGAAAAGAAATTTTTCCCGGTCCAAACAACCTGTCTGATTTCAGGTTAAACCCTCATCATTCACCTGAAAAGCAAAAGGAATGGTCACTTCCGGGCAAAAAAAGGTCGCTGTGGTAATTGGCGCAGGGGTGGGAGGGCTGGCCGCTGCCATTCGGCTGGCTCTGAAGGGATATCAATGCACGATTTTTGAGGCAAACTCCACCCCGGGCGGTAAAATATCCGAAATCCGCGAAGCAGGCTATCGTTTCGACCTGGGGCCATCCCTGTTTACCCTTCCCCGTTTGGTGGATGAATTATTTAAACTGGCTGGGAAAAATCCCCGCGACTACTTTTCCTACCAAAAGCTGGACCTCATCACCCGTTACCATTACGAAGATGGCACCCTTATCAATGCCTGGGCTGATCCTGAGGATTTTGCACGGGAAATTGAGTTGCAAACTGGTGAGCCAGCTATTCAGGTAAGAAAATTCCTTGCCCGTTCTCAAAAGCAGTTTGAACTGACGGGAAAGCTGTTTTTGCAAAGCTCACTTCACAAATTTGACACTTATTCCCAGCCAGGGGCACTCAAAACCCTGCTTAATTTGCCTTCTCTGGACACCCACAAGACCATGTCCTCGGCCATTGCTAAGGCATTTCAGGATGCAAGGGTGCGTCAACTTTTCAACCGTTATGCCACTTATAATGGCTCTGATCCTTACCGTGCGCCTGGAACTCTCAACGTAATTCCCCATCTTGAACATAATCTGGGCGCATTTTATGCAGAGGGAGGCATGCGGTCAATTGCCCTGGCTTTAGTCAGGCTGGCGGAGGAGTTGGGGGTCGAAATCAGGCTGAACAGCCGGGTGGAAGCGATTTTGACTGAGGGAAAAAGGGTAAAAGGGGTGAAGGTTGGGGAAGTGGATTTTCAGGCAGAGGTGGTAATCAGTAACATGGATGTGGTGCCGACTTACCGCAAATTGCTTCCCGGCCACAAAGCCCCAGAGCGTACCCTGAGACAGGAAAGGAGCAGCTCGGCCCTCATTTTTTACTGGGGTATGGAAGGTGATTTTCCCGAACTGGACCTGCATAATATCTTTTTCAGTGACGATTATCGGGGTGAATTCAAGGCTTTGTTCGGGCAGAAATCTCTTTTTCCCGATCCTACCGTGTATCTTTACATAAGTTCCAAACGAAATCCCTCAGATGCCCCTCCCGGCCACGAAAACTGGTTTACCATGATCAATGCCCCACACCTGAACGGGCAGGATTGGGATAAACTCGTTCCCATGGCCCGTGAAGCCATTCTGATCAAGTTGAGTCGTATGCTGGGACGGGAAATTGAGCCTAAAATACGTTTTGAAAGGATTTTGGATCCCCGCGGGATTGAAAAGAACACTTCCTCTCATCTGGGTGCGTTGTACGGAGGCAGTTCCAATAATCCCTTTGCCGCTTTTTTGCGCCACCCCAATTTTTCGACCCGTCTCAAAGGACTTTACTTTGTCGGCGGCAGCGTCCACCCGGGCGGGGGCATCCCACTTTGCCTGCTCAGCGCCCAAATTGCCACCCGCGAAATCCCATGATCAGGGCCCAATATCATCCTTTTTGGCATGGACTGCTCAACTGGTACGGGCGGCGGGAAATTCACCGTCATTTTCGCCAGGTGGATGAAAGGGGACGCATTCACCCCGATCCAAACCGGTCTATGCTGGTCCTGGGGAATCATTTCAGCTGGTGGGATGGCTTTTTTATCTCTGACCGCAACCATCGCCGCTGGCACAAAAGGTTTCATGTGATGATGCTGGAGGAGGAGCTTGCCCGGCGTAAATTTCTGACCAAAGGCGGGTGCTACTCGGTGAAAAAGGGCAGTCGCGACCTGATTCACAGCCTCAATTATTCGGCAGAATTGCTGGGAAATCCCGAAAATCTGGTCCTGATTTTCCCCCAGGGACGCATTCAAAGCCAGCAAATCGGGCAAATTGAATTTGAACCTGGTCTGGGGCGAATTCTTGAAAAGGCCGCCGGGCCTTTTCAACTGGTTTTTTCCGTGCTGCTGACCGATTATCTGAGTGAGAAGAAGCCCATGGCCCGCCATTTTGTCAAAGAGGTGATCTGGCAGAAAGGTCTTTCTGTAGCGGATTTGCAGGAAAATTACCGCCAGTTTTACCGCGAATGCAAAAAAGCACACATTGAATTGGTGGAAAAGGAGGTGACGGGATGATTTCCCTGGTCATAGGTTCGGTTATTATGGGATTTCTCCTGCTCAGGTTGGGGATTTTGTTGGTGAATTTCTTTTCCAATCCTGTCCTGAAACGGTCTGAGGAAAGCTTTTCTGAGAAGGTCAGCATTTTGATCCCGGCCCGCAATGAGGCAGAAAATCTTCCCCAAACCCTGGATCGTCTGGCCGAATTGACCCATCAAAACCTCGAAATAATCGTTTTGGATGATCAGAGCAGTGACGGTACGGCTCAGGTTGTGCGGGAATTTGCAAAAATTCATCCCTTTTTGGATTTGCAGGTCGTGGAGGGAGAAGCCCTGCCAGCAGGCTGGCTGGGAAAAAACCGTGCCTGTTTCAGGCTGGCTGAACGTGCTACTGGCGATTATTTGCTCTTTTTGGATGCAGATGTCCTGCTTTCGCCACGGGCCGTGCAATCGGCCCTGGCCGAAATGAAAGCCAAAAAATTGGACCTGCTTTCGCTGTTTCCCACCCAGATCATGCGCAGCTGGGGCGAAAAGCTGACTGTGCCCCTCATGCATTGGATTTTGCTTTCTCTTTTGCCGCTCAGGTTGGTGTATTTCTCGAAAAATCCTTCCTTTTCGGCCGCAAACGGCCAGTTTATGTTGTTCAGAGCGGATGCATACCGCAAATTCCAATGGCACGAAAGGATGCGCCTGGAGGTGGTGGAAGACATTGCCATCATGAAAGGGTTGAAAGGGGAAGGGCTGAAGGGGGAAGTGCTGCTGGGTGGGTTTGAAGTGGCCTGTCGGATGTACACCAGCTTCAGGGAGGGAGTCAACGGGTTCAGCAAAAATCTGCTGGCTGGTTTTGGGGGAAGTATGGTGGGATTGCTGTTTTTCCTCTTTCTGGCCGTCTTTGGCTATATTTTTCTGATTGTGGATTTCCCAACCTGGGGAGAAATCCCGCTTTGGGTACTGGCTACCCTTTTAATCTTTGTCTATAAACTGATTCTGGCCAATCTGGCCAGTCAGTGCAGCCAGGAAGCCGTGTACCTGCATCCCCTGCAAATGGCGAGCCTGGTCTGGATCGCCCTTCAGTCCATTTACCGCAAAATTACCAAATCCAACACATGGAAAGGGCGCAACGTAAATCTGTCCTGAGCATAGGGTTGCTGGGGTTGCTCCATTTGGTGGGGGCAGTTTCCCTGCAATGGAATGGCTGGCCTGCCTGGCAGGCCCTGGTGCTGGCGCTTACGCCCCTAAATCTGCTTCTGGCTCTGGGATTGGTCCTGCTTTCGCACCCGGATTGGAATCGCAAAACAGTCCTGGTGATGTCCCTGATAGCTGTTGCAGGCTGGTTTATTGAGGTTTTGGGAGTGCACACGGGGGTGATTTTTGGTCAATATTCCTATGGGCCTACCCTTGGGCCAGCCCTTTTGGGGGTGCCATTGGCCATGGCAGTCAATTGGTTGTTGCTGGTGTGGGCCAGTGCAGCGGTAATGGAGCAGCTTGCTACCAGCCTTTGGCTGAAGGTTTTGGGGTCCGCCACTCTCATGGTGGCTCTGGATTTTCTCATCGAGCCCGTAGCCATGCGGCTCGATTTTTGGGACTGGGCAGGGCACGAAGTGCCCTGGATGAATTATCTGGCCTGGTTTGTCATCTCCCTTGCCTTTCATTTTTTCCTGCAAAAATCGGGCGTGTTTCGCAAAAACCCTGTAGCTGTGGCCGCAATGGTCCTGCAGTTTCTCTTCTTTTTGTCCTTCATTCTCTGATTTATCCAAACCCTGATCTGAAACGGGTGCCCAACAACCTGGCTGGAGGTATTTTGGATGGATTAAAGTAAGGTTTTGTAGAATAAATATTTATATAAGATAAACAGAAAGTATAAAATTTCAGAATAAATGAAAATATGTTTAAAATAAATTAAAAATAATTAAACAAAATGAATTTGATTTAGTTAGACTTTTACGGCCATCCTGAGCAGGTCAGGAGCCTCAACTTAAAGTCCATGTTCAGATTGAGAAAAAATTCTGTGGTCGATCGAACCGTTCCGGGTTTCCATCCCCTGTTTCCCTGGCTGTGGCGATTCTCCCACCTGATTCCAGCCCGGATTTTCCCTCAAATGGTGGATACAGGGCTGTTTTTATTCCTCAAAACCACCAAAACCTTCTGAAATGGGCAAAAAAGTAATCATCATCGGGGCAGGTCTGGGCGGATTATCCACCGCACTCAGACTGTCAACCCGCGGTTATCAGGTCGAAATTCTCGAAAAATACCATCAGCCAGGAGGTCGCCTCAACCAATTGCAAAAGGACGGTTTCACCTTTGATCTGGGACCTTCTTTTTTCAGCATGAGCTACGAATTTGAGGAGTTGTTCAAAGACGCAGGCGTTCAAAATCCACTGGAATTCAACGAATTGGATCCTTTGTATGGGGTTTATTTCTCCAATCGCAAGCAACCATTTCTGATTTATAAAAACCTGGAGAAGCTGGCTCAGGAGTTTAAAGGAATTGAGGAAAAAATGGCCGCCAAAGTGGAAGGATATCTGGATCAGGCAGGGGATATTTTTCACGATACAGAATTTCGGGTAGTGAAGAAAAATTTTGCCTCCCGGGTGGCCTATTTGCTGGGTCTGACCAAGGTTCCGCTCAAACATGCGCCCAAATTATTCCGCTCCATGTGGTCGGAACTGGAAAAGCACTTCGAATCTGAAGAGGCGAAAGTGATTTTTTCTCTGGTGGCCTTTTTTCTGGGTTCCACTCCCTTCAACACTCCTGCGGTGTACAGTTTGCTCAATTACACAGAGCTCAAACACGACGGTTACTGGAATGTGAAGGGTGGGATGTACAAAATCACGGAAGAAATGGTGCGATTGGTTGAAGAACGTGGGGTAAAAATCCATTATCGCACAGAAGTGAAGGACTTTGCTTATGCCAAGGGCGAAATTTCAGCCTTCATTGACCAGAACGGAAAGCAATGGAAGGCAGATTTGTTTGTGGTAAATGCAGATGCGGCTGCTTTTCGGGGAAAAATCCTGCAAAGAGAAAAATATTCTGCCCCAAGACTGGATAAAATGGACTGGACCCTGGCTCCGTTCACCATTTACCTCGGGGTTAAGGGCAAAATTGACAATTTATACCACCATACCTATTTCCTGCGGGACAATTTCCGGGAATATGCAGACGAAATCTTCAAAACCAGCATGATTCCCGACAAACCCTATTATTATGTGAATGTGAGCAGCCGCTCGAACCCCGAATGTGCGCCCGAAGGTTGTGAAAACCTGTTTATTCTGTGTCCTGTGCCCGATTTGCGCTTCAAATCTGATTGGGACGACCGGGAGGAAATTGCAGATAATATTCTGAAGGACCTGTCTGAAAGGGTTGGGTTTGATTTTGCCCAAAATACCCTTTCCCGCACCATTCTGACCCCGTTGGAGTGGCGCGACAAATTCAATTTGTATCAGGGAAGCGGCCTGGGCCTGGCCCACGGCATGAATCAGGTAGGCGGGTTCCGCCCCGCCAACAAAGACGAAGTCTTTGGCAACCTCTATTACGTGGGGGCCTCCACCGTGCCCGGCACAGGACTCCCCATTGTGGTCATTTCGTCGAAATTAGTCACTGAAAGGATAACCGCAGATCATGGAATTGTACCGAAACGTCAACTACAATTGCAGTAAGCTGATCACCCAGGCTTACAGTACCTCTTTTACCCTTGGGATCAAAACCCTGGATCCGCGCTTTCACGCGCCCATTTACGCCATTTATGGCATGGTTCGCTATGCAGATGAGATCGTGGACACCTTTCACGGTTTTGATCAGGAAAAATTACTCAATGAATTCATTGCTGCCACGTTTCAGGCCATTGAAGAACGCATCAGCCTGAACCCTGTGCTGGATGCCTTTCAGGAAACGGTGCACCGCTATCAGATTGATCATGAGCTGATTCGGGCATTTTTTCGCAGTATGGAAATGGATTTGTATCAGGAAAAATACAATCGCGCATCTTTTGAGGAATACATTTACGGTTCTGCAGAAGTGGTGGGCCTGATGTGCCTCCAGGTATTTGTGGAAGGCAATAAGGAGAAATTTGATGAACTGAAAGATGGCGCAAGGGCCCTGGGAGCCGCTTTCCAGAAGATCAATTTTTTGCGCGACCTCAAGGCAGATTACCAGGAACTGGGCCGCACCTATTTTCCGGGTGTGGATTTCGCCGCCTTCGACGAGGGGATGAAGTCCAAAATAGAGGCTGAGATCCAGCAGGATTTCGAAAAGGCCTACCAGGCCATCCTCAGATTGCCCAAAGGTGCCCGTTTGGGGGTTTATCTTGCCTACATTTACTATGTTTCCTTGTTTCGCAAAATCAAAAAAGTGCCCGCCTCCCGGGTGATGAACGAAAGAATCCGGGTGCCTGACAATAAAAAACTGGCTCTCCTGGCTCAAACCTGGTTCAGACACAAATTGAATAACATGCAGCCATGGACAGGAATTTTCTGATACTTTCAATCTGTACGCTTATGGTACTCAAAAGCTGGTCACAGACCTCTCTTCCCGAAGTTCGCAACTTTTATGGCGCAGCCATTGAAAACAGCGATTCTGCCGACCTTTTCCTCGATTTCATGCGGGCCTACCCCCGTAAGGATGGTATCATGCTGGCCTATCTGGGCAGCGCAGAGGCCCTGGTTGCGCGTCACGCCTGGAATCCCCTTTCCAAAATGGACTGGTTGGGCAAAGCCAATAAAACCTTTGATCAGGCCGTGGCTCTCGATCCGTTCAACGCAGAAATCCGCTTTCTGCGCTTTTGCGTGCAGCATTATGTGCCTGGCTTTTTGGGTTTTTCGAAGAATATCGACCAGGATGTGTCTGTGATCGTGAATTACCTGGAAACCACCACCACCCTGTATGACGATCCTGAATTGTATCGCAATATCATTCAGTTTATGATCGAAACGGAACGGTGTACACCCGCTGAATTGCGTAAACTCGAATCCCTGAAAAGCGGAAGCCCGGTTGGTCGGGTAAATCAGAATTAGCATGTTTACCTACCTGCTGCTCAATATTTTTACCTTTTTATTCCCGGCGATTCAGTCGTTTGAGAAGAAAGTATCCTTTTACAAAAAGTGGAAATATGCATTTCCCGCCATTGGTCTGGTCGGGGTTTTGTTTATCCTGTGGGATTATTATTTTACTCTGGCCGGGGTTTGGGGCTTTAATGAACACTATCATCTGGGCCTGGAAATTGGGGGATTGCCTTTCGAGGAATTATTGTTTTTTGTCACGGTACCCTTCGCTTGTCTCTTTATTTTCGAAATTTTGGGACAGATTTCGTGGGTTAACAGGCTGGAAAAGCCCGCTCAGCTTATCTGGAAAGTGATTTGGTTGGGTCTGGTTTTGGGAGCCATTCTGGGCAGAGAACAAATTTACACCTTAGTCGCTTTCAGTGGGGCAGCCATCATTTTGGGATTGCAGCTTTTCGTGATCAAATCCGCCTGGATGGGGCGATTTTTGCTGGCTTATGCGGCCCATCTCGTGCCTTTTTGCATTGTCAACGGCGTCCTGACTGCCCTGCCCGTGGTCTGGTATAATGATCTGGAGAATTCTGGTTTGCGGCTGGGCAGTATTCCACTTGAGGACATGGTTTATTCGCTGATGTTGTTTTTATTGAATGCGACCCTTTACGAGGGTTTCCAATCTGTCTTTTCGAACAAAAAGTCCCCTTCCCTCGGGGAAATTTCTCCCAAGCAGGTACATGGATAGGCTAAATCAAAGGCTGAATGGCCATTTGGGATTGCTCATGGCAGCACTTGTGCTGGCCTCCTGGGCAGGCTTGCTTGGCTTTTCCCTGCCAGATAAATGGACCCTGGTTAGCCCCTGGCCCTGGCTTTTGCTGCTTCTGCAGACGCATTTATATACAGGAATTTTCATTACTGCCCACGACGCCATGCATGGCGCTATTTCCAGGTACAAGCTTGTCAATGAGGGAGTTGGGTGGATTGCTGCATTGCTTTTTGCCTTCAATTGGTATCCGCGATTATTGCACGAGCACAAGCTCCACCATGCCTTTCCCACCACAGAAAAGGACCCAGATTTTCATCGCGGGGGCTTCTGGCGTTGGTACCTGAATTTTGCCAAACACTACGTGAGCCTGTGGCAGATTCTGGCCATGGCCCTGACTTTCAATCTGTTGATTCTGGTTTTTCCCGAGCAGAATGTTATCCTTTTCTGGATGATTCCCTCCCTGCTGAGCACCCTTCAGTTATTTTACTTTGGAACTTATCTGCCTCACCGCGGATTCCATGAACCTGGTAATCCCCATAAATCGCGTTCACAAGCCAGAAATCATCTTTGGGCTTTTCTCAGCTGTTACTTTTTTGGCTATCATTTTGAGCACCACGATCACCCTAAAACCCCCTGGTGGCTGCTGTATCAGCGGAAAAATGAGGTTTAGTGGGATTGACAACCTGAATTTGGATTTTCAAACGAATCCCACCTCTTTTCTTTGTTGATTATCCCGCCACCAAAACTTCACTTGAACGCAAAAAACGCCCAAATTTCTTCTCCTTGCCATATCCAGCCACAAATTCCCCCTTTTCATAAATCATTTCTCCCCCCACCAAAACCTGGGAAATTACCTCTGGATTGCGATTCACCAGCCGAACATAACCGTCAAATTCGGCCACGGCATCCTCTGAAACCTCGTCGTCCCGAACCTGATCCAGATATTTGGGGTCCAGAATGACCAGATCAGCAGCCTTTCCAGCCTGCAAATAACCACAATCCAGCCCAAACCAATCGGCCTGTTCGCCCGTCAGGCGCCAGATACAACGCTCCATGGACATGATTGGATTCCCCTTTTGGATGGATTCCTGCACATTTTTGATCATTTGCAGGGGGAAATTATAAAAAGCCATATTACCCAGATGAGCACCCGCATCTGAAAAGCTTATCAGATTGCTGGGATGATTGTAAATGGAAGGATATTTTTCTTTGCGGTCGTTGGCAATGGTGGTGGTCCAGCGAATCTTTTTGTCGTATTGCACGATTAAATCCAGGAAAAGATCGCCCGGATTTTGGCCCTTTTCTTCCGCGATTTCGTAGAAATTCCGTCCAATCAGGCTTGAATCAGGGCATTTCAGGATAATGGCCTTGCTCAGGTCGCGGTGCCAGACCTTGGGTGCAAATTTCTTGCGCATTTCGGCCTTGAATTCCTTGCGAAACTGAGGATCCGTGATCAGTTCATTGCGCTGATCCAGGTTTTTGGCCAGATGCCGCAGGGCCTGACCCGAGGGAAATTCCTCAAACATGACCGAATCTACCCCGTCATAATAGACAGTAAATGGCGCAGGCGGCGATTGCATGCGAAAATCTCCCTTGAAAAGGAGGTTAGCGATACGGGCGGCCAGGGAAACTGCGCCAAAAATGTAGCGGTCGGCCATGAGGTCCATGAGGGCGATCATGGTGGTCTTGAGGGTGGGGCGAAAAAGGCCCGTACTGGCGGCCATGTAGCGCAGGGCGTTTACCCGGGTCACAAGGTTGGGAGCGCCCTGGAGAATGGCCTTGCGCCTGCGCAGGGTACGCAAAAGGGGTTTTCTCTCCTTCCACGAGGCATAATAGGAGGGAGTCTTTTTGGACCAGAATTTATCTCCGTCGAGTTTGTCCCAGGGATTATCCATGGTGGAAAGCCCCAGCAGACCTGCGTCCAGGGCTTCATTCAGCAGTCGATCCATCTCCTTTTCCTCCTCAGGCGTGGCCTTTTCACGGTCTTTGACTGACCTTTCCATGCCCATAACCCGGCTGCGCAGGTCTGAATGTCCCACAAAAGAACTGACGTTTACTCCCAAAGGCAGTTTTTCCAGATAATCAACCCATTCGCGGGCATTTTGCCAGCTTTTTTCCTTTTCCAGCAGCGGCAACATGATTTCGCGGGGAATGGCTTCCACCCTGGTAAAGCAATCTGAGGTATTCTCGGGATTATTATAAATGGCTGAAACGGAGCAACTTCCCAAAATCACCGTCGTGACCCCGTGTCTTGCAGATTCTTTCAGACCAGGTGAGGCAATGATCTCGGCGTCGTAGTGGGTGTGAGAATCAATGAACCCAGGCATGACCCATTTTCCTGCCGCCTCAATGATTTGGGTTCCGTCTGGTACCTGTGGCAATTCACGCGAGATGGATTTCACAACCCCATTTTCGATGAAAATATGCATTACCTCGGCTTTTTCTTCTGCTTTCCCGGAAAAAATGAGGCCATTTTGGATCAGAAGGGCAGGTTTCATGCCTTAATTTACAGCTAATTGGATATTTTTGCCGATTAAATTCTTCACCATCAGACTTTTGAGGAATTTAAGGAGGCTTATTTTTGCCCGGGATAACTACTCATTTCGCAGTAGCCGCTCTGGAACCAGTCATCAGTACCTTCAGGGTTTGGCGGTCTTCGCGGTTGAAAGTCACCAATATCCAGATCAGGAGGGGAATAATGAAGGCCAGCACGATATTCCTCACCAAGGCCAGATCCAGCACGGAAACCACGGACTGCATAAAAGGAGAAGGATCCAGGATTTCGAGTTTGGGATTTTCCTGAATGGTGTAGCACATGCCAATATAAAGCCGGAAAATGATAAATCCTTGTACCAGCAGGAACCCAACCAGGCCTGAAATGGCCTTGCGTTTGAGCGGAACGGGACTCGCAAAAACCAGAGCCAGGTAGAAAATGGTCATCAGGTAGCCCCGCAGGTAGGTGCTGAAATAGTAGATAATGGAGTAAACGCTGGTGCCTTTTTGCGCGGCTTCGTCGTTTTGTTTGCGGTTGTAAAAACGGGCCGCAGAATCCATTTCCTTACCCGTTGGGTCCTTGCCTTCGTTGATCACCACATAGCCTTTGTCAAACCAGTTGCGGAAAATTTTGGCCGAAACGCCCCGAAAAGTAGCCCCGTAGGCCTCTCTGAGGCCACCAAAATTGCCCAATCCCAGCAGGAGCACATAGCTGACCGCGAAAATAAGGATCATACGGGCGATAGGTTTATCAGGCAGCAGTTTCATTTTTGACATCCTTTGGAGGGGCAGATTTTTTGATCCAGTATGCCCAGATCAGCACGGCAATGAGGATAAAAAGCACCTGCCAGAATTCAATGTGCATGAAATCAAAGCCAGCGGGCCAAACAACCTGCACCACGTAGAGGGAAATAATGCGGATAAAATTGAGTCCCAGAATGAACAGGGTACCGTAAATG
The DNA here is from genome assembly GCA_020635905.1 of Bacteroidia bacterium. Taxonomy (GTDB): domain Bacteria; phylum Bacteroidota; class Bacteroidia; order J057; family JADKCL01; genus JACJYV01. The sequence goes on along the minus strand of JACJYV010000001.1, from coordinate 157,168 downwards.
GCTCCATTAATTTTGTGTTTGAGCGGGGCAGGAAAGGCCACGATTCCAGCAATCAGGAGCATGGCAGGCTCAATTCCATCGCAGCCTTCGAATACTTCCAAAGATGCACCTGCACCCACCAAAGTGTGGCCGTGGGCCGCTGTATCGGCCCCAAAGAGGTTCAAAACCAGGGAAGAAAGGTTCGCGTTGAGACTTGTCCAGGCCGCGAGAATCGTTTCTTTGAAAAAATTGGTGTGCCAGACCACGTAGAAGGGCAGGAGAACGGCTAAAAACTTCAGTAAAAAGATCAAAATGGGGGATTTTCCAGCCTGAAATGCTTTCCAGCGTTCAGCCAGACCGGGTGAAGGCACCGTGGTTGCCCCGGGTTTACCCTTGGTTTCTCTTCTTTTTTCAGCCCTGCTTTTCGCCATTTTTATAGTTCTTGGATCAGATTATTCGTCCCCTGGCCAAAACATCAGGTGCAGAAAATAGGCCAGAAGGGCCGCCGCAATGGGAGCGCAAAAGGGATCGGCTGTGGTCATTTCATAGTCAAATCCAAAGACCGCAACCAGAAAAAGGAGGGCCGTAAAGGCCAGCACTCCAAGGAAATATTTCAGGAATCGGGTTCGGTCAAAAGGAATATTCATGGCGATTTTTGCGGCCGTATTTTTTCTTAAATTAACCACAGGATGGATGGATTCCAAATGGAATTTTTTCACAAAATTTTAGTCAGACCAATGGAAAAAGGTACCCTTTTGCCCCACAGTTTTTACCGCCGCACCAACACAGTTCAGGTAGCCAAAGACCTTCTGGGCAAAGTCCTGGTGACCTGTTTTGATGGGGTGAAAACAGCCGGAATTATAGTCGAAACTGAGGCCTACCTGGGGGCAGAAGACCGGGCTTGTCATGCCTGGAATTACCGCCGTACCGCGCGCACTGAACCCATGTTTTCTGCGGGTGGAATTGCCTACGTTTACCTCATCTATGGAGTGCATCCCATGTTCAATGTGGTGACCCATTTGGAGGGCGAACCACACGCTGTTTTGGTACGCGGATTGGAACCCCTGGAGGGGGTGGAAGTAATGCTGCAAAGACGGAAAAAATCTGCCCCAAAATCCGACCTTACTGCGGGTCCGGGAGCTCTGGCCAAAGCCCTCGGAATGGCTCCTTCACACAGCGGGATCAGCCTGTTGGGAGAGGAGATTTTTATCCTCGATCAGGGCCTTAAATTCAGTGAAAATGAAGTGCTGATTTCACCCCGGGTAGGGGTGGATTATGCGGGTGAACATGCCGCCTGGCCTCTGCGATTCAGGGTAAAAAACAATCCCTGGACCAGTCCCGCAAAGTGAATTTTTGAAGTAAATTTTCTTACCTGTTCAGGAATTGCTGGGTTCAAGGGAAACCCTTACACATTAATCCTGATCCTTTCCCAGGTAACGCAATAAATCGGCAGGAGGGAAGTCCATGGCTTTGGCCAGCCGGGCCACCGTCGAGGAGCGCATGGCGCCGAGTTCCTCATCAGAGCGGGCCAAAAAATTAGAGACATTGGCCTGGCCACTGCTGCCTCCGTAAGCCGTTGCCACCTCCTTCAAACTCAGATTTTTCAAAATCATGATGGCTCTAACCACGTTTACCCGTTGAGTCCGCATGATCTCAAGTATTTCTTCAGGAATAGGTGTATTAATTGACTGGTTATCAGTGTTGATTGGTGGTGTTTTACATTTTTCGGGATGAGTTTCATTTTTTAGTCCAGAATCAGATAGTTCTTCACCCGAGAATGCTCCCATTTTTTGAAAAACTGAAACAAGCCAGCTTTCAGGAATGAAAAATGAAATCTCTCCATTTTCTTCATTTGCCTCTTTTTTGAACTCATACAGCTGGGAGAAAAGGGGTGAAAGGTGGCCAGGGATGAAAAGATTATCGATTTTCATTTTTTACATTTTTCATGAAATTAGACAAGCTTTAGCCTCCTTCCAAATCCGTGCCAATTAATCTGGTTTTGGGACAGAAAATTCCCCAATTATTATTATCTTCGTGCCCCCGAATTTATCCGGAAAATTTGATCAATCCCTTTCATCCCGGCGACCTTAAGGTGTACGAGACAACCGTAACCGAGGACAAGCTGGCCCGCTTTGATGCCGGGTTGGTCCACCCCGTTTACTCCACCTTTGCCCTGGGTAAAGATGTGGAATGGGCCTGCAGATTATTCGTATTAGAGATGAAAGAGGAAGGAGAAGAAGGGGTTGGTTCTTACCTCTCCATCGGGCATATTTACCCGGCTCCGCTCGGGTCGAATGTTACCATCGAGGCCCGCCTCGAAGAGGTCAGAAACAATGAGGTGATTTGCACGTATGAAGCTTTCGCCAACGGCCATAAAATTGCGTCCGGAAAACAGATTCAGCGCATCGTAAATGCGGCCAGATTCGGGCAGTTGATAGAACAAATTAAACAGGAAATTAAAGGATAAAATATGGCAGGAAATTCGACCCGGGTGGTGATCGTTGCCTTTATCATGAACCTGGGAATTGCGGCTTCAAAATTCGGTGGATTTTTCTTCACCCACAGTACTTCCATGCTGGCTGAAGCCCTCCACTCTCTGGCCGATACAAGCAACCAGATTTTCCTCTTTTTGGGCTTGCGCAAGTCCACTAAATCTGCCAGTTCATTGCACCAGTTTGGCTACGGAATGGAGCAGTATATCTGGTCCTTTATGGTGGCCATTTTGATCTTCACTTTGGGCGGACTTTTCTCCCTTTACGAGGGCATTCACAAGTTGATGAATCCGGAGGGAATTGAGAACCCGGTCATCAACCTGGTCATCCTCGGAATCGGGGTTTGCCTTGAGGGATATTCCTCCTTCGTTGCTACCAGGGAATTGAAGAAAACCATGGGCAATAAGTCTCTCAAAGATTACGTCATGGGTAGCAAAAATCAGATTCTGGTGACCGTCCTTTTCGAAGATTATGCCGCCCTTGTGGGATTAGTCATAGCCCTGGCTGGTAACGTCACTTACATGGTCACAGGAAATCCCCTTGTGGATCCTGTGGCTACCATCCTGATCGGTCTGCTGTTGTTTGTGATTGCTGTATTTTTGTACCGCAAAGCCAAGAGCATGCTGGTAGGCGAAGCTGCCTCTCCCGAGGATCAGGAAAAAATCCGCAAAGTATTTGAGAAAAATCCCAACGTGCTTGAGATCCGCGAAATCCTGACCATGCACCTGAGCGCGGAGCAGATCCTCCTGAATGCCCACATCAAATTTAGAAACGGCCTGACCCTCGAGGAGCTTGAGGATGTAATCGACGAGATGGAGGATGAAATCGCGGAGGAGGTGCCGGGCATTTACAAAATATTCATCGAGGCCCACCAGAAGGATACTGTGGGGGATTATAAAAAATCTGTTTTATCCAAAACCATCAACAAAGAACACTGAGTCATGGCCAAAGGAAAAGATAAAGGCGGGGGACAAAAAAACCACAATCCCGTAATCAAGAACCGCAAGGCGCGGTTTGAGTTCCATTTTCTCGAAACTTTTGAAGTAGGAATCGTGCTGAAAGGCACAGAAATCAAATCCATCCGCGAAAGCAAAGTCAATCTGGCCGAGGCCTTTTGCTATTTTCGTGACGAAGAATTGTGGGTGAAAGGCATGCACATCAGTCCCTACGAATTTGGCAACCTGCACAACGTGGATCCCTTCCGCGAGCGGAAATTGCTGCTGAAAAAGAAAGAATTAAAAAAACTCAAAGAGAATCTGGAACAGAAAGGCCTGACCATTGTGGTGTCTAAATTGTTTTTCAACGAACGAAGCCTTTGCAAACTGGAAATTGCTCTGGCCCAGGGTAAGAAGCTTTACGACAAACGCCAGGACATGAAGGAAAAAGACTCCAGGCGGGAGATGAAGGATATTAAGCAGTTTTTGTAGCCCCTGGCTACAAACTTCAAGCCAAAAGCAGCACTGAATGAGGTTTTGAATCCCAGCCTATCAGCCCAATGCGTTGGTGTGCCACCTCGCTAAATACGATATTACTCAATCCAGTAAATGTTTTGTCCATTTAGGTCAATTTCCCTCTGTCAATTTCCCAACGACCAGCCAGGGCCGAAAGCCCAACCATGGCCAAAGGCTCACTTGCATGCCTGCAATCAACCACCAACCACCAACCACCAACCACTAACCTCCAACCACCAACTGACACCAACCACTAACCTCCAACCACCAACTGACACCAACCACCAACTGACACCAACCACCAACCACCAACCACCAAACCACCAACCACCCACTAACACCCAACCGCGAGCCTGAATTTCCTCCCTGGCATCTGTGTGACTACTCCTTTGAATTCCAGGCCGAGCAGAATGGCACTGAGGTTGGCAGGCAATAAGCCCATATTTTCGGCAAGAAAATCCAATTGGGCATCGCCATTTGCGAGGAAACCAGTGAGCTTGCTTTCCTCGGGACTGAGGTTCACTTTTGCCCCGTAGGGCATTTCAGGCGAGGCAACCATCCTCCCTGACTGTACGGGCTCCAGATTGAGGTCGTCCAGGACCTCCTGAGGGTCAGTGATTAATTTGGCGATTTGATCGCGAATCAGGCGGTTGCAGCCAATGGAAGTGGCTTTGGTTAAATCACCCGGCACGGCATAAACCTCCCGATTTTGGTCGAAGGCAAAACGCGCCGTAATCAGGGCGCCACCAGTCTCGGTCGCTTCAACAACAATAATGGCTCGGCAAAGGCCCGAAATAATGCGATTACGGGCCGGAAAATTTTTGGCATCTGGTAGTGTGCCCAAGGGGAATTCGCTCAACAGCGCCCCTGAATCTGCGATTTGTGAGGCCTTCCCCGAGTGAGATGCAGGATATACCCTGTCCAGGCCATGGCCAAGCACCGCGGTTGTCACCCCGAATTGTTTCAAGGCGCCGCTATGTGCTGCAATATCAATCCCGTAAGCAAGGCCGCTCACCACGTTGAAATCGCGGGCGGCGAACCACTCCCCAAAACGGCTGGCAATTTCTCTTCCCTCTGGTGAAGCCTTTCGGGTGCCAACGATGCCAATCCCCGGCCGGTCGTTGAGATTCACGGGCCCTTTCTGGTAAAGAATCAGCGGGCCATCAAAGGTCGATTTGAGGCTGGAAGGATAATCATAGTCCAGGTAAGAAATTATTCTGATCCCTTTTTTGTGGCAGTAGTTCAATTCACGTTCAGCCGCCTTCATGGTTTTGGCGTCTCGCAGCAGGTTTGCCGTTTCCGGGCCAATGCCAGGAATTCTCAGCAGTTTGGCTTTACTGGTTTGAAAGACTTCTTCAGGGCTCCCGCAAAATGAAATCAGATTCCGCGCCTTCACGGGGCCAATTCCGGGTATCATCGCCAGGCTGACAAGGTATAATAGGTCAAAACTCATTCCCGAATTTACTATCTGTCTTCTGGTTTTTAAATCCCTTAAACTTTTTTTATACCCTTTTTAAACTTTTTCTGACTAAGACCCTGCTGATGAAAATTTTTTCCTTAATCCGGGCTTGGATTCAGTTTTGCGACCAGGTTTTGCCGCTGGAGGGAGATTCGTTTCAATTTTTGGATGCTTAGCGCAGGAGATCGCTGAAAATCAGCAGAAAAAGATGACCTGAAGCATACAGATATTTGGAATGTTCCTTCCCTCGTGTAATTTTGTGCAAAGGTTATTCCAGATTTGAGCAAATCGGATTCACAAAATGCGCAGGAATTACTTGTCACCCGGCTGATGGCCCGGGACGTTGAGGCATTCCGCGAATTTTATGAGAATTATTCTGACGCAATTTTTGGAGTGATAAGTAAAATTTTACGAGATAGTGAATTGGCCGAGGACACCCTGCAGGATGTTTTCCTCAAATGCTGGCGTAAAATTGATTCTTACGACCGTTCCAAAGGCACCATTTTTACCTGGCTGCTCAACATCGCCCGCAATGCTGCCATCGACAAGTTGCGGTCCAAAGAGGTGAAGTACAAAGGAAAATTTGGGGAAATGGCAGAGGATGTGCGTACTTATTCGCATCTGAAGACCGAAATGCCCATTGACCAGATCGGGTTGAATGTTTTTTTACAAATGCTTCCGCCCGAACAATTACAGATCATTGAATACGTTTACTTCAATGGTTACACACATGTTGAAGTATCAGAAGAGCTGGGTTTACCGCTCGGCACAATAAAATCACGAATCAGAATAGCGCTACGCGAACTTCGTTCGTATATGTCGGTATGAGAAAGATTGAAGACTATATTAACTCAGGCATACTGGAACAATATGTGACCGGTGACCTCGGCATGGATGAAATGATCGGGGTCGAAAAATATGCCGTAGCTCATCCTGAAGTCAGAAAAGCGCTGGACGAGTTGCAAAATTCATTGGAATTGATGGCCTTCAGGCTGAAACAACCTGCTCCTTCCAATGGAAAGGAACGATTTATGGCTGCCATCGCCAGGGATCAGCGTGAAAATTTGAATTCTCCCGAGCCCCGCATACTTAATCCCAATTCCAAAATTGAGGACTTCGCACCCTGGCTCAACAACCAGGAAATCAAAGCCCCTGAGGAATACGACAACATATTTTACGTTCCCATTGCTGAAAATGAAGACAGTATGTCGGCTGTGGTATGGATGAAGGAGGGATCGCCCGCCGAAGTCCATGAAAGCTATGTAGAGAAATTTCTCATTATCGAAGGGTCCTGTGATATTACCATTGGCGACAAAGTGCACTCCCTGTTTCCGGGCAGTTATTTGAGCATTCCCCTTTTTGTAACCCACTCCGTAAAAGTTACTTCCCCCTACAGTTGTAAGATTATTCTGCAGCGCGTATCTGCCTGAAATTCCGCTTGTAATATTCATCCATAAACTTTTTTTGTTTTGCGATGATCCACACCTGATTTCTGGTCGTAGGTATGGAAGTCTTTAAATTTTTACTAGATGGAAATATTACAACCAAACCCCCGCCCAGGGAAGCTCTCCCGGGTCAGATGGGCATTGCTTGCCCTCTTCGTCTGGGCTCCTTTCTGGAGCCAGGCATCCAGTCACCGCGAGGCGCCTTTGATCGCCAATGACCCTCTCGCCGATAATACGGACCTGTACGTCTTCCGCAGCCCGGACGACACCAACATGGTTACGATTATCGCAAATTACATCCCTGCCGAAGTCCCCTTTGGGGGGCCGAATTATCATTCATTCGGAGAAAACATTCGATATGAGATCCATATCGACAACGATGTGACAACCAGTGGTGATGACATCATCTACAGGTTCACCTTTACCAAGGTTAATCAGGACCCAACCACCTTTTTCAACATCAGGCTGGGCCAGCAAAACCTTCTCACAACCTACACCATGGAAAAAAGCACAAATGGAGGCGTAAGCTTCACCACCGTGCTTTCCAACGGAGTGGTACCTCCCCCCAACATTGGCCCCCGGTCCATTGACGATCCCACTCTCGGTCTGAATTCAACCTATGCTGCCCTGATCAATGCGGCCATTGGAACCGCGAGTTCAGGCGAAAAAGTGTATTGTGGGCCGGCAGATGATCCGTTTTTTGTGGATTTGGGCGGAATTTTTGACCTTGGAAATGCCCCCCGTCAGAATAATAACGGGAAAGTCCGTGACGGGCTGGCGGGATTCAATGTGCACAGCATTGCGATCAAAGTGCCCATTTCCTCCCTGCAAAAGAGTGGTAAAAACGTAACCCAGGCAACCAATATCCTGGATTCGGACTTTGTGATAGGGGTTTGGGCATCTGCCAGCCGCCAGGCCACCCGTACCCTCAGCACCACGGGCGGAAATCCTTCCAACAGTGGTAACTGGGTGCAGGTTTCACGCCTGGGAATGCCCCTCACCAACGAAGCCGTGATTCCCATTGGCATGAAGGATTACTGGAATTCCCTTACTCCTTACGACGAATTGGCCGACACGACACTTGATCCCTCCTTCTACAATCCTGAATTGGGCCTCTATATGGACGACAGCCAGTTTGGTGCCGCCGTTCCTGCATTTGCTGCCTTGCGAATCCAGTCTTCCTCTCTTGGAACCTACGATTTCCGCAACGGAAAAGACGGATTGTATCCCCTGAAAGGCAATGCAGCCCTGGCTGGAACTGCCCTGGATGATGCCGTTTTTGGTGGATTGTTGTTGCCTGGTCCTGGAAAACCACGTTCCGTGGATCTCTGGCCCATTTTCCACACTGGCGTGCCCAATCTGGAGCCCTACCAATTGCTGACCGGCAAGGGAGGAAATCCCCTCGCAACAGGTAAGCCCTTCATGAACAATTTCCTGCCCAACGGTGGCGACATGCTGAGAATCAACATGGCCGTTCCTGTAACTCCCCGCAACAGCCCGGATTTCAGCTCATTGGGTATTATTCAGGCCGCTGCTTTGGGCATTACTGACTCCCGCTTCAATGCTTCCAATGCCCTGCAACCCATTCCAAACATGGATGGATTTCCCAACGGACGCCGCCTGGAAGACGACGTGACCCGCATCGAACTGCAGGCAGTGGCAGGGATTGCCCTTGCCGCCATCGGGTTACCCTATGACGATCAACTGAACGGAGTTCCTGTTCCCAGTAACCTGTTTATCAATGTGTTGCAGTACTCAACTGGGGTGGAAGAGAATGATGTGGCTTTCAAAACCACCTTCCCCTACGTTCAGGAACCCTGGAGAGGATCAGATTTTTAATCATTAGGGAACCTCAAAAAACAATGAAGGTCAAGGCGAATGCAGTTGAAGAAGGCGGAGTTTACTGAAGTAAATGAGCATTTCTGAAACAAGTCAAATGCAGAGATTCAAAGTTTTTTTAGGTGCCCATAACAACTGAGACAATGAAATTAATTAACACAATAAAAATTAAAATGGCCCTCCTGGGGGTGGCGGTGACGCTTTTGGGGCAATTTGCTCTTGCATCCAGTCACCGTGAGGCGCCCCTGATCGCTAACGATCCCCTGGCCGACAACACGGATGTGTATGCATTCCGCAGCCCTGATGATACCAATATGGTTACCATCATTGCGAATTACGTGCCCATTCAACTGGCTCAGGCTGGTCCCAACTATTATTCCTTCGGAAAAAATATCCGCTACGAGATCCACATCGACAACGATGCGGGTACTTCGGGTGACGATATCATTTACCGTTTCACCTTTTCCATCACCAATGAGGATCCCACCACTTTCTTCAACATTCGTCTGGGGCAGCAAAACCTCAAAACGACCTATACCCTGGAGAAAAGCACCAACGGAGGCACCTCATTTACCACCATCATCAATAATGGCCCCGTACCGCCCCCCAATATCGGCCCAAGGTCCATTCAGGATGCCACGGTAGGATTGGGTACCACCTACGCAGCGTTGATTACCAACGCTGTGCAAACCGCTTCCAGCGGCGAAAAAGTGTACTGTGGACCTGCAGACGATCCCTTCTTCGTGGATCTGGCCGGGATTTTTGATCTTGGAAATGCTCCCCGCCAGGGTGGAACACCCCGCGATGGACTTTCTTGCCTCAATGTGAGCACCATTGCCATCAAAGTACCCATCTCCAGCCTGCAGAAAAACGGTCAAAACGTCTCTCAGGCTGCCAATATCCTGGACGGAAATTTTGTGATCGGGGTGTGGGCTTCTGCCAGCCGCCAGCAGATCAGAACCCTGAATGGAAACGGAACTGAGTCTTACTCAGGTAACTGGGTGCAGGTGTCCCGTCTGGGCATGCCCCTCACCAACGAGGCCGTAATTCCAATCGGGATGAAGGATTACTGGAATTCTCTCACTCCCTATGACGAATTGGCCGACACCCTGTTGGATCAGTACTTTTTTAACCCTGAGTTGGGCTTGTACATGGATAACAGCCTCTTTGGAGCCGCCGTGCCTGCCATGTCAGCTTTGAGGATTCAGCGAAATTCCCTGTCTCAGGTGTTTGGGGGATTTGATTTTGGCAATGGAAATGACGGGTTGTATCCGTTGAAGGGCTCACCTGCTGTGACTGGGACCGCCCTCGATGACGCCATCTTTGGAACCCTGCTCCTCCCAGGACCCGGCAAACCAAGATCTGTGGATTTGTGGCCCATATTCCATACGGGAGTACCCAATCTGGAGCCCTATCAGCTGGCTACGGGCAAAACAGGATGGAATCCGCTCACCACGGGTAAACCATTCATCAATAACTTCCTTCCCAATGGAGGTGACATGCTGCGCCTGAATATGGCCGTGCCCGTCACCCAGCGCAATGACCCCAAATTCAGCAGTCTGGGCCTGGTTCAGGCTGCAGTATTGGGACTGACCGACCCTGCTTACACCACTTCGGGAACTGCCTTGCAGTTTATTCCCAACATGGACGGATTCCCCAATGGCCGCAGGCTGGAAGACGACGTAACCCGCATTGAATTGCAGGCTGTTTCGGGTGTTGCCCTGGCTGCAATCGGACTGTGGTACGATGATTTTGATACTGCCAGTTCACCCGTGACTACCAATCTGGTGAATGTTTTGGGATATTCCACAGGTGTGGAAACCAACGACACAGCCTTCAAAAGTGCATTCCCGTACGTTCAGGCTCCCTGGGAAGGGGCTGGAAAATGTGGCGGCAAGGAAATCAGTTACACCCAGCCCGTGGTGCTCGGACCTTCTCTGGGCATCACCGGGATCAATTCCCAAAGTGTATTTGCCAGCAATTATCCCAATCCCTTCAAAGATGCCACCACTTTCAGGTATCAGATTCGTTCGGCCGGTCAGGTCAGCATCGGGATTTACAACCTCAAAGGCCAAAAAGTGGCCAGTTTGCCGACAGAAACCCTGCAGGCAGGCGATCATTCCCGTAAATGGGATACCTCCAACCTGATTGCCGGCGTGTATCTGGCCAAGCTTACTCACACTGCGACTAACGGGGTTGAAACCGTGCAGTCGATCAAATTGATTAAATCAGAATAGCAAACATTAGTGGTAGATGTACCTCCGGTCCTGGAGTCCTTCCAGGATGAAGGGGCCGGGGGTTTTTACCGCTTCAAATCAAACAATCATGTACCACTATAGAAAATCATTATCCTTTTTACTGCTCGCAGGGCTTATTTCCCTGATTTTCCTTCCTTCCTGTTCTGAAATGCAGGCCGGAAACAAGCCAGAAACCCAGGCATCCATTGTACCCGAATGGCTGGACCGTACGCCCGGCGTGGGAACCCTGGAAGAGCGCAACCATATTTTCGAAATTTATTCCAATACCGCGGCGGCCCTCAACAAAAACAGCAAAGACATTGAATCCCGCCTGAAAATGGGGGAAATATTTATCAATGAAGCCCGGGTTACAGGAGAGCATCCTTACTATTACCCCGCCGCTTTGAAGATGCTGAATGGAATTCTGGAGGAATGCAACCCTACCCAGGACCAAAAATTCCAGGCCCTTTCCATGATCGCCTCCGTGCAGCTTTCGCTGCATCAGTTCAGGGAAGCCCTGGCTACGGGCGAACAAACCCTGGCGCTCAATCCCTATAATGCCTTCATTTACGGCGTGATGGTGGATGCCAATGTGGAGCTGGGCAATTACGAAAAAGCAGTTGAAATGTCAGATAAAATGGTGTCCATTCGCCCGGATCTGAGATCATACTCGCGGATTTCCTACCTGCGGGAGATTCATGGCGAGGTGGAAGGAGCCATGGAAGCCATGGAAATGGCAGTTGCGGCCGGATTTCCCGGGTACGAAGAAACGGCCTGGTGCCGCACCACCCTGGGAAAATTATACGAAAATTACGGTCAGCTCGATCTGGCTGCAGCCCAGTACCAGCAAACCTTGATCGAAAGGGAAAATTTCCCCTTTGCCCTGGCTGGACTCGCCTCTGTGGAGGTGAAAAAGGGAAACCTGGAAAAGGCAAATGAATTACTGGATCAGGCTTGCAAACTCATTCCCGAGGTCAGTTTTTACGGACAGAAAGCCCATATTCTGCAATTGGAGGGCAAGGAAGAGGAAGCCCGCCAGATGGGGCAAAAAATGCAGGAAATGATGGCCGAGGACGCGGCTGCAGGTCATAATATGGCCCTGGAAATGTCACGGGTTTATTTAGAATTGCAGGGAAATACCCCCAAAGCCCTTGAAAATGCCCTCCAGGAGTATCACTTGCGGCCGGATAATATCGAGGTAAATGCCCAGCTGGCTGCCATTTACTATACCATGAAGGATTACCAGGGTGCAGAAAATTACCTGAAAGTTGCTTTGAAAACCCATTCTCAAAATCCCGAATGGATGTGCCTCAACGGGCTGGTCAGGTATCAATTGGGAGATAAAGTTGCAGGCAGGGAATTGATGAAAAAAAGCCTGGAAATGAATCCATATTTGAATGGCCAGTTTGCAGATGAAGCAAGAGAATTAATTTGAGAAAATAACTTGCTTTAAAGTACCAGGCCCGTTTCCGAATTAAGCCACGGAGGCGGGCCTGGTGGCATTTTGCAGTTTGATGCATTTTCTCTAATATGGAGCAGACAATCCACCCTGTGCCATGAAACACACACAAAAAGTCCTTTTTTACCTGATTTTCCTCCTTAACATACCCTTTGCAGGCCATGTCCAGAGCAGCAAGGTTTTTCCACCCAATAATTACCGCACTCCTGAAAACGAATTTTACTGGAAAAACCGTCCCCCACATCCCGATTACTGGCAACAGGACGTCCATTATACCATTTTTGCCAACGTAATTACTGCTGAAAACAGGATTGAAGGCAACGAAACCCTGGAATACTGGAATAATTCACCTGACACCCTCCACGAAATCTATTTTCACCTCTACCAGCAGGCCTTTCAACCCGGCAGTTACCGCGACCGCCTGGTGCGGGTCAATAAAAGGGTGCCCCGTTACGGCAATCTGGAAAAGGAAGGCAAAGGCACGGAAATCATTCAGGTTCAGGAAGATGGAAGAGATTTGGTTTTCGGGTTGGACAATACCATCATGAAGGTGAAATTGCCCGATCCCTTACTGCCCGGCCAGCGAAAAGAGCTGAATATCCGCTTCAATACCTGGTTTGATCACGGTCCTGAACGACGCAGAATGGACGTGAATGCAGTCGAAATTCGCAAAGCAGATGGTTCTGTTTATGAGGAAAAGCAATTCAAAGGCGTGCTTTGGTATCCACGGGTCGCAGTTTATGATCGCAAGGTATCCTGGCACCTTGATCAGCATCTGGGGAAGGAATTTTATGGTGAAATTGGGACCTATGATGTGGCCTTGACTTTTCCTTCACATTATATCGTGGAAGGAACGGGGCAAATGTTGAATCGTTCCAATGTATTGCCCGAGGATCTTTTGTTGAAGCTTTATATGGGCAATTTCAAGGGAAAACCTCTGGGCGAAACGGCTTCTGAAGTCCTGCCTGTGGACGGGAAATCCAAAACCTGGCATTTTCATGCCGAAAATGTGCACGACTTTGGCTTCATCGCCGATCCCACCTTTCGCCTCGATCGGGTGCTGAAAAACGGGGTGGAATGCGTGGCTGTGGCCCAGGAAAGCCATGCAGGAGGCTGGCAGGATGCGGCGGCTTACACCGCAAAGATCATCGACGCCTATTCTGGCTACATTGGCGTCTTTGCCTGGCCCAAAATCATCGTGGCCGATGCCTACGATGGCATGGAGTACCCCATGATGACCCTGGACGGGGGCAGTTCGCCCGAATATCACGACTTATTTGCCCACGAAGTGGGACACATGTGGTTTTTCGGCATGCTGGGCAGCAATGAAACCTACCGTGCCTACCTCGACGAAGGATTTACCCAGTACCTCACCGCCTGGTTTATGACCCGCGAGGATCGCCTGAGCCAGGTTAATTATGCTTCAAAATCAGAGGAACAGTATTTTTCCAGCGCCCTCTACGGCTATCTGCGTGATGCCCGCGAAGGTTATGATGGTACCCTCAATACCCATTCCCACGATTTCCACAATGCGGTTGGGCATGAAAACGGATATGGGCAGGTCTATTATAAATCAGCCTCCATGCTGTATAATCTGCAGTATGTGCTGGGCCCGCAGATTTTTCAGGGAGCCATGCACCATTATTTTGAAAAGTGGAAAATGGCCCATCCATATCCCGAAGATTTTCGCGAAGCCATTTCTGAATACGCCAAAACAGATCTGAGTTGGTTTTTTGATCAATGGCTGGAAACAGATAAGCAAATTGACTATGCAGTGGGGGAGGTGCAGACAAAAGCTGGCGGGACGGAAGTTCAGATCGAATTTGAGCGCAAAGGAGAAATGATCATGCCCCTGGATTTCACCGTGGTTACCTGGTCGGGCGATTCTTTGCATTACACCATTTCCGTATCAGCCTGGCAAAAACCCGATCCCGCCCGCACTTTTCTGCCCAAATGGGAGGGAAGTGGCAAGTTGAATCCAACTTATAAAGTGGATCTGAGTCTGCCTGACAAATTTGCCAAAGTGATCATTGATCCCTCCCGCATCCTGGCCGACGTGAATCTGCTGGACAATCAAAGTGGCTTTATTCCAGTGAAAACGAAGTTTTCTCTTCTTCCCCGTCACCAGGACTGGCCTGCAGAATGGGAAAAGTATTACCTGAATCTGCGCCCTTCTGTTTGGTGGAATGGCTTTTCGGGAGTACAGGCAGGGGCAGTTGCAGAGGGAAATTATTTTAATCAGGCTGGAAAAACCTATCTGGGGATGTGGATTTCCACGGGCCTGGCCGAAACGAATTCCCTCAATCCCCAGGTTTCTGATCCTTCGGGAAGGCAGATTTTTAATTATGAATACCGTTACGAAACGCCCTTGCGTAAGATTTCCCGCAATCTGGATTTGCTGGCTCACAGCCTGTATCGCGATGGGGTACAGAGGCATGGTCTTGGATTTACGAAAACCTGGGCCAGGGCCCGCAAATACGATCCTGAGTACCATCGCATTGGTGGCAGTTACACCTTGCTCAGGCGGGAAGACAATGCCTCTCTGGATTACCTGAATTTTCCTGACCAATGGACCCCTGGGTTGAATAATGCATTTGCCCAGGCCTTTTATGAAAAGGGTTTTGCCAGTCGTTATGGCACGGGCTTCGCCCGTTTTGGATTGCGCACGGCCGCGCCAGGCTCTGACAGCCAGTATTCCTGGGCAGATTTCGACTTTGAGATGCGGGAACAGTTTGGCAAACTGGTTTTCAAATACCGTGCTTATCTCAGGTATGGGGAGGGAAATGTGCCGCGCGAATCAGCATTGTACATGGAAGGAGGGAGCCCGGAGGAAATGGTTGGCGATAATTATTACCGCGCCCGTGGCTTTTTCCCGAATACCCTGCTGAATAATAACCTGGGACAACAGACTTATCATTATCATTTTGGAGGGGGGCTCAATTTGCGGGGTTATGCAGGTTACCGCGCCGAATTTCCCGATGCAGGAGCTGCCTGGTACGGATCATCTGGCGGATGCATCAATGTTGAAATGGAATTTGACCGCTTTATTCCCCTCAGAATACCCGAATTGGCCAGCTTTCTGAAGGTTCGCACCTATTTGTTCCTGGATGCGGGCACCGTGGGACGCAGCATTCCCGGGGTGGGATTTGACCGGGTGGAATGGAGTGCTTTCCGCATGGATGCAGGTCCAGGCGTTGCCCTTCACTTCCAAAATCCAAAGGCTGCTCACCAGAAGCCCCTTGTCCTGCGGGCCGATTTTCCCGTTTGGGTAAATCGTGCGCCGGCTTTTGAGCAATTCCTGCAGTTTCGCTGGGTGCTCGGGATAGGGAGAGCTTTTTAATCCAGTTTTACCTTCAGCACGACCTTTTTAACGCCTTGCGGGGCATCCACCATGATTCCCGGCTGGTGCAGGTCGTCGGGCAGGAAGATGGCAAACATACCTTCCTCCAACAAAAAAGTGGGAAATTCACCTTCGTAAAGTGCATAATCTGCTTTGGAGTCATATTCCTGTTTCACCTTCTGGTCTTTGTGGGCAGCAAATCCCACCATTTCCTGCCCCCGGTACATATACTGTACATCGGCATAGCGGCGGTGAGCCTCAGGACTTCCCTCGGCCGCGGGTTTCGTATCGTAGGCCAGATTTACGGCATAGATTTCGTCACCCAGGATATCTGTGCGTCCAGCGGGAAGGGCTTCCAGGTCAGTGCATTTCAGCCAGGTAAACGCCCGGGAATAGCGGTAGCCAAGCCAGGCGTAAAGGGGGGAGTTTTCTATTTTATCGAGTATCATGGGCAATAAAGAAGCCGCCCAAAGGGCGGCTTCTGGTTATGTTATTCGCTTCTGTACCTGTTATTTATTGACCTGTTTTTCCAGATCAGAAATGCGCTGCTCCAGCTTTTGGATCATTTCCTGTTGTTCCTTGATGGATTGAACCAACACAGGAACCAGACCAGCGTAGTTGACGGATTTGAATTCAACTCTTTCGCCCACGACCACCTGTCCGTCAGGAGTCATTTTCAAAGGCTCTTTGGCAAACTGGCTCAGGGCTTCTTCAGGGGTCATGATGGTTCCATTAATGGAAATCATTTCCTTATTCACTTTGACTCCACTTTCGTCTTCCACTTCCTGCATTACCACTTCATGGGGCTGATCAACCAATTCGTTTACTGCAGCAACTGCGGTAAGGGTGTGAGTGGGGGAAACTGCTTTTTTCACCAGGGAAGGCATGGCTGACTCAAGTTCGTCGGCCAACAAGCCCACCTGCTCTCCTTCGGGGAGGTTCATGCGGGGAAAATCTTCGGTTTTGTAATCGTAGTTGTACACCTGCAATTTGGCCAGGATGGGGAGGGCGCTCTGGTAGGGG
The DNA here is from genome assembly GCA_020635905.1 of Bacteroidia bacterium. GTDB lineage: Bacteria > Bacteroidota > Bacteroidia > J057 > JADKCL01 > JACJYV01. The sequence goes on along the minus strand of JACJYV010000001.1, from coordinate 140,444 downwards.
CGGATATTTTTCTTCAGACGTTCGTCTGAAGGGAGGTAACTGCCTGTGCTGTAAACACTTCCTTCAAAATAACCAGCGTAACGGGTTCCAGAACCTGTGCTCATGTAGGCATAGAGGCCATAATTCTCACCAGTATTGGTGCTGTAAGAGTAAGAGTAGGCATAGGCACCATAGGCGGCATTATAGGACATCGCTCCTGAGGTCTTGTAGGAATAGATGTAGGCACCGTATGCGTCGCCGTCTCCACCATAATTATTACCACTGATATAGCCTCCGTAGCTCGGACCATACCCGCTGCTTCCTCTTGAAGAGGATGTAAAAATACCGTAAGCCGTACCATACGCAGTACCATAGTTGCTGCCGTAGTTATAGCTTCCGTAGCAATATCCTCCATCCCCGCCACTGCGGTAAGAATAGTTGTAAGCTCCGTAGTTGGAACTTGCGCTACCCGTGTAATAGTTGTTATTCGAGAAATAAGCTCCGTAAATGGTGCTGGAAAGATAGTTTGACTGGGTCAGACGGAGACCATAACGGGCGTTGGTGGTCGAGTTATCGTTCTCAATGTAAACTTTGTAAGAGGTGTTGGAGGCTTGTCCAATCCCAATATTTTTATTGCCGCAATTCAAACCATAGGTATCATCCATCCAGTCGCCGTCATTAACCACCACAGAGTTTCCACCACTGATGGAGATGGTGTCACCGTTTTGTGATAGGGTTTGAAGCTCGTTGGTGGCGCTTGGGTCAACCGTAACGGTGTTTCCAGAGGAAATGGTCAACTGGTCACCCACCAGGGAAAGGCTTTGAATCTCATTGGTGGAGTTGTCGTCACCCAGGGTGAAACTACCGCCGCTGGTCAGGGTAACCACCCCGTTATTTTTGCTGATGGTCTGAATTTCGTTGGTGGCGTCAAAGTCACCGTCGTTGATGGAGATGGTTCCACCCCCGTTTGAAAGCTGGACACTGGCCCCAAACTGGGTTAGCACCTGCAATTCGTTGGAAGGATCGCTATCGTCGTCATTCACTTCGTCCACAAATGTTCCGCCACCCAGATCAAGGGTAACCACTTTGGTATTACTATTTTTGGAAATGTGCTGAATTTCATTGGTTGAATCCCGGTCGATAGTCCCACCCGTACCCCCTGAATACAAGGCATAAGGCACAGACAACAATTCAGCGAAACCTGCTACATCTGCAGACTGGTTATTTCCGCCTCCGTTGGGGTCAATTTCCACTTTGATAAAAAACTTATCCGTACCCCATTGGATGGTTTTGAAATTTCCGGAAAGAGAATCCCCCAAACCTACTTTGATATTATACAAACCAAAATCATTGGTTTGGGTCTGGTGGTATTCCCAATATCTCCTGGGGCCTGTCTGAGCGCCCTGGTGGATACTGAGCCAAAGGGTGATATTCTTGTTCTTCATGGGCTGGCCATTCAGATCGCGAACCACGCCCTGGTAATTGAAGGCCTGGGGGGCGCCGCTCTGGCTCCAGCCAAATCCGAATACCAGCACGAGGGTAAAAAGAGCAATGATAAATTTGACGTTCCTCATCTTTTTCCTTTGAGAAGGTGTTAATTATTTGTGTTGTTTGGATTAATTGATTTTTTGGACTTTATAGGTTCCAACTGATTTGCCATCCTCCGTGGTTGCCCGCAGAAAATAATAGCTGTCGGCCTCCTGGCTCAGGTCAAAGACCAGTTGTCCCCAGGTGGATTTGATTTTTTGCGTGTTTAAAACCCTGCCCAGCATGTCCACGAGATCCACTCTGATCTCTTTGGCGTTGAGCTGCGAAATTTCGAAAATCACCTGACCCTGCGTAGGGTTAGGATAAACCAGAATTTCCTGACTTGCATCCAGTTCTTCACGGATCACGGAATTGAGAGGCAAATCCACCTGGTGAAAACCCTGGGTCAGAATCACACTGTCTGCACCCATCAGGGTTGGTGTGATCATTTCACCAATGGTGAAAGATCCTGAGTAATTCTGATATTTAAACTGATTTCCGTTACAGGCAACCACAGTCGGAAATATTCTCGCGGCCTGTGCGCCAGCAGTAGAGGTGATGATAAGAGCCAGAAATAGCGTAAAAAATATTCTCATAATCAATTTCAGGATGATACGGACTAAGAAATTTCCCCATTTCTCATACCGTTAAATTACAAAGGAATATGCTAAAGATAAAATCAAATTGGGGGAATTTTTCCCAGTGTTAGATTGGAGGGGAAAGAGTTCGAATCCTATTTCAGGTAAATTTTTCCAAAATGGGAATTTCCATTCAACTGAGCCTGATACAGCAGCAATCCGTGAGGAAGGAGGGAGCGGTCCACGCGGTGACTTACCCAGTTCTGTCCCGTGCTTTTTGGGCCATCATAGAGGAGTTTTCCTTCAGGGGAATATAATTTTACCCAAAGTTCGCTGCCCTGTCCTGAAAAAACCAGCTCGCCCGGGCTGGTGGCAATGTCCAGATTTTCTTCCTGAGGAGTATAGAAAGGAGATAAACTGACAATTCTGGAAAGGGATTCCGCTCCGTCCATGTCGTAGGCCTTCAGGCGGTAAAACCAGGTCTGACTGGTGGCGGCGCTTTGCTGGTCCACATATTCAAAATTATCAGCCATTTTGCCTGCGAGGGTACCAATCACGGCAAATCCGCCCTCAGGTTTGGCGCTCCGCTCGATTTCAAAACGACTTACCTCAGCCCCCTTCCCAATGGTCCAGTAGAGTTTATTCCCGCTTGCTGCATACATCCCGTTGAGTCCCAGGGAGTAATTGATATCCAGCACATCAATGGGTTCGCACTGATTCCAGTTGGCAGTGGGGGGGCCGCCTCCGTAACCAAAATTCAGCCCGTCGCCATTGCCTAAACAGGGTAAATCTGTACAGGGAATGTATGAATAGGTGAATTTGCAGGTATCGCCCCCAAACAGATTGGTGAAGTCGACCTCGAAAAAGCGGGGTGTCGTGCCGCTGGTGGCGCAATCCACGCAGTTTTTGAAGTTGCCCGTGGTATTCCAGTTGGGATCAAAGGTAAAAACCACGTAAATGGGTGAACGCCCGCACCAGTTACCGAAATCATAAATGCGGGTGGGATCGAAACGCATGATCATGAAGTCTGCCCCGGGCGGGATGGGGGAGGTGTCGGCCGCATTGAGGAAAATAGGAGGAGAACAGCCCGCCAGGGTGTTCAGGGAGTCCACATAATCTGCATTGCCAATCAGATTGCTGGTGTAGCTGGTCGCAGGCGGGCTTGAGGCGCCATAGTGGATGTTGATGCTGGAAGAGGTAACAGGAATGGAGAAATTTCCCGAATTGAAAAACAAGATTTCATTATTTCCCTCGCTGCCCTGACAGGCATCAATCATGGCGCCCGTCATCCAGGGGCAGGTGTCGCAGTTATTGGAAATGAATACCTGGGGTGAAGTTCCGCTCAGGGCTCCACTGGTTGCAGTCAGTCGATACCGCCCTGCCTGCGAGAGGGAAAGCCCGGGAAAGGTGGCACAGCCATTCACCGCAACCTGGGTCAGGGTGCCGCTGAGCGAGCCGGGACCGAAGGTCTTGGAAAGGGTGATAGAACCCGAAAATGTCGGGTCGGGAAATCCTGAATAGTCTGTCACACAGACGGTCACTGTAAACGCCGAGTCGGGCTGGTGGCAGCCCGAAGGATATTCTGAAAAAGTCAGGGTATCCTGACTGACAGTTCCCGGGGTGCAACTCACCCCGTTGAAGACCTGCCCGGCATTGATCTGGCCGGGGGTCTCAGGTGCAGGTGCCTGCCAGGTAAAATCCGTATAAACCGTACCACTGCCAGCCAGTTGGAGATTATTCCCCACCGGGTTATTGATGGGCTCTGAAACCCCAATATCCACCGCCAGGGTTCCTGTGGCAGGCCCGTCGGCTGCCGTAAAAGGACCTTCGTAGCTGATCAGCTGAATGACACTATCCGGGCCCGAAGGCGCACTGCAGGAGGGCATGGAGGGCGAATAGACCAGGGCCAGCCCATCGTTTCCATTCTGATTATTGACAAATCCTAACCAGAGCACTCCGTATCCGTTGCACAGGTCGGGCACAATGCCCGACAAAATCTGCTCCCCGTATTCCAGCCCATTGGCCCCGTTATACCACACCACCCGGTAACATGCCAAATCTGTACCCGCGGGTGCGGCGATTTCTATCCCCTCCAGGGTGTCCTGTCCCACATTATCATAATGCAATTCATTGACAAAAATAGTCTGAGCATGGCCTGAAAAGGGAATGATTAACAAAATAGCGCTAAGCAAGACGCATGCGAGTGCGCCAGACAAAGGTTTGGAAGAAAATTGCCCCCCAAAACCCCGGATTCGTCCGCGAGTTTTTAGCACAAGTGAATTTTTTAGTTGCCGCTTGAGGAACCTTTGTGGGATTCCCCCCTAATATTCCTCAATTAAGAGAAAATAAAACAGCCTGATAAGCAATAGTTATCAATATTTATGTGGAAAACATATCTTCGGGCAAGTTGGTGGTTATTGGTTGTTAGTTTTTAGTTCTAAGTTCTGAGTTGAGAGTTCGGAACCGTAAACCGTAAACTGCAAACTGTTCACTTTTTCACCACCAGCACTTCCTGGGTAAAATCGTAGGCTGCCTGCAAAATTTCAAGAATTTTGCGCCACATCCACACGGGTTCCATCAGGTTGATGTTGAAGAGAGTAGCCCGGATCTCCAGCTTGTGGTCGGCAAAAGTGGCTGTGCTGCGAAAGCCACCCGTCTCATTCATCACCATTTTGTTCAGTTTTTCCACCCCGATCAGTTGATACCCAACCGGGATATCTACGGTGATTTCCCACTCCTTCGACCCCGCGAAGGGATGGTAAATATCCGCTTCTCGCAATACCTCATGGTCGGCAGGATTGACCTGGCGGCCAATCAGCATCCCGGCTTTGAGAATGATCCCATCCCCAACCTTCACTCCCACTCCGTTCACATCAAATTCTTCCTGAAAGATCACCTTTTCCTCCCCGATCCCTTCGCCCAATGCATGCAATCTGAACATGCGAAAATCGTTGACTTCGGCCTCCATTTCCTGTTCGACCAGATCCGTGACCGTAGCCACCTGCGCACTGAAACTTTCGCCCGACAATTTTTCCTGCCAGAACAATTTGGCGCCTCCACTGATCTGATGGGTCCTTCCCACCCGCAAAACGGGCGATCCAAACTCAGGAAAGTGGGCATGAGTCACGATTTTCTCCACGTTTTGGTCGTGAGAGGATACAGGCAGGGGCATTTTGGAAAATCCCGCCGCAGTTTCTTCGATATTTGGGGGCAAAAGCCAGGCATCAGAACCTTCCAGGTGGGCGGGAAGCTGGCCAAACTGATTGTGGGGCGATTCCATGTTGAGGAAGGTAAATTCTGCCCCGGGCAACCCAATCAGAAAGGAAACTTCGTCGGCAATGATGAGATTTTCCAGGGTGCTTTTCTGACGGGGAATGGCCACCACGATCACATGCCCGATGCCCTGCTCCAGCAGAAATTCGTTCATAGTTTTCACAAAAACCTTGTTTTCGTCGCCTTCCTCCACATACATATTGGTGAAGGAATTAAAGCCTTTGTCCACATAAAGAAATTTGCGCAACTCATAAAAAGCATATTCAGCAATGGCCATATCCGGGGTTTCGGGGCCCAGATTTTTGTCTTTGAGCATTTTACGCAGCAGTTTCAGCCCGGCCACGGAGGAGGAATTATTGCGGCGCAATCTGTTGCGGGGAATCTGGGCAATTTCCTCGGGGGTAACTGAGTTTTTGGGCTTGCCAGGCTCTCCCATAAACTGATCCAACTGGCTTTTGAACAAGGATTTGGCATAAATTACCTGAAATTTGATGGTGGGAGAAGACATGAGTGGCAAATGCCAAAGCTGGGGTTCGAATTTATCCCGGTCCTCCTCCACGTAAGTATAAAGGGTAAAATCTTCCCCGGGCTCCACCTTAAGTTCGGGCGCGTTATTGATGCAGCGGTAATTCAGGTAAAATTTATTGTCCACCTTATAAGTGATCTTTTGCCGCATGATCGGGTAGGGGGAGGTAAGAATTTGAATATCAGGGCGAAATACAAAGTAATTTTCCGCATCCACCCGGTCGGCAGTGTAATAGTAGTAGTCCAGGATGTCGCCCTGTTTCATGCCGTGAATCTCGATTTTCATCACCTTCAGGGTGGCGTTTTCAAAGATGGGATAAGCCTTTTTCAGGTCAATGATTTCCTCTTTTCCGTCCTCATGGATCAGTTTGAAGCCTGCATAAAACCTGTCCATTGAGCTGAAACGGCCTTTTTCGTCGCGGTTGTCCACGTAGGTAAAACTGGCATTTTCCTCCAAAACCTTCCAACTGTTCATTTTGATGCGCATGCGATAACTTTCGACCGAGAAAATGCCGGTCAGACCGCGGTTTTCGTATGCATTGAAATTTTCCTGGTAAATGATCACCGCCTCCTCGCGACTCCATTCCTCGGGCACCTGGCTTTTTTCCGTTTTCCAGTCACCCGCTCCCCAGAAAAGATTTTCTATTTCAGGTGGTGTGGTGGACTGAGCCTTCCCCCAGGCGAAGGGAATCAGCAAAAAAAGGTACAGGCAGGCCATTTTGCCCTTGATCAGAAAGTTCAATTCAGGTTTGATCAGTTGAAGATACAGTTTATTCATGCCGCACAAATTTACCTATTCCTTAACAGAAAGAACTGTGTATAAATTGCAGGCTGTCCAAAATTCCAGACTTTATTGCGAAATCAGATTTTCTGTGTTTCTTTTGTTGGTATCCCTGAACCCAGGGATTTTTTTTATGATTCCCCAACAAAATGCGTGTTTTTGAGTTGGGAAAGGTGCAAAACACTTTAAATAAGGTCCAATGAATATCGAACAGGTTTTTATCAATAACAAAAAATGGGTGATGTCGAGGTTGCTGGTGGATGAGAACTATTTTCAGGACTTGTCCAAAGGCCAGAATCCTGACCTGCTTTACATCGGCTGCTCGGACAGCCGGGTGACTGCCGAGGACATGATGGGCGTGGAGCCGGGCGAGGTATTTGTCCACCGCAATATCGCCAACATGGTTTCATCCCTCGATTTCAGCGCCCAGTCTGTGATAAATTATGCCGTAAACCACCTGAAAGTGAACCACGTAGTGGTGTGTGGGCATTACTATTGTGGAGGTGTACAGGCTGCCATGCAGGCAAAGGATCTGGGCATTCTCAATCCCTGGCTGAGAAATATCCGCGACGTCTATCGCCTCCACCGCAAGGAGCTGGATTCCATTGAAAATGAGGAGGAACGCTACAAAAGACTGGTGGAACTCAATGTGCAGGAGCAATGTGTGAACGTGATCAAAACCGCTGATGTGCAATACGCCTACAAGGAACGCGGCCTGAAGGTACATGGGTGGGTTTTTGATGTGAAAACGGGCAAACTCATCGACCTGAAGCTGAATTTCGACGAAATTCTGCAAAACATCAGCGAAATCTACCGCCTCCTGGATTGATATTGAGGAAAATTTTACCACAGAGAACACAGAGAACACAGAGAATCAGTGGGTTAGGTTTGTTTACAGGGAAAAAACTAACAGTTTATTTTAGTTCTGCCAATCAAGAAAGCGAAAGCTTTCAACAAAAAAACTCCTGGCCTCCACAGCGGGCTTTGTGTCTCTGTGTTGAATAAATTCACCCAAAGCGAAAGCTTTCAACAAAAAAACTCCTGGCCTCCACAGCGGGCTTTGTGTCTCTGTGTTGAATAAATTCACCCAAAGCGGAAGCTTTCAACAAAAAACTTCCTGGCCTCCACAGCGGGTTTTGTGTCTCTGTGTTGAATAAATTCACCCAAAGCGAAAGCTTTCAACAAAAAACCTCCTGGCCTCCACAGCGGGCTTTGTGTCTCTGTGTTGAATAAATTCACCCAAAGCGAAAGCTTTCAACAAAAAACTTCCTGGCCTCCACAGCGGGCTTTGTGTCTCTGTGTTGAATAAATTCACCCAAAGCGAAAGCTTTCAAGAAAAAAACTCCTGGCCTCCACAGCGGGCTTTGTGTCTCTGTGTTGAATAAATTCACCCAAAGCGAAAGCTTCTAGTCAAAGCCTCCTAACCCCATCAGCGGGCTCTGTGGTTCTCTGTGTTTAATAAAAACCCAAAAAGCGAAAGCTTTTAAATCACTTCACATTCTTATACTGAAAAACCGTGTGCAGGCCGTCCTTGGAGTTGACTGAGATTTCCAGATCATGCAAAACTCCATCTTCCAGGCTGTAGACCAGGCCATGGATATAGGGAAATTCGCCGATTTCCCATTCCTCCTGTATAAAAGAAATACGTGAGAGGTTGAGCACCTGCTCCACCACATTCAGTTCCACAAAACGGCGGCCCCGCTCCTCCAGATCGTCAATTCCGTCCAGTTCGCCCTCGTGCAGCCTGTACACGTCCTTGATGTGCATGAGCCAGTTGTCGAGAAAGCCGAATTTATTATTACTCATGGCCGCCAGCACCCCGCCACATCCATAATGACCACATACAATGATATGCTTGACCTTGAGCACTTTGACTGCGTAGTTGATCACGCTCAGTACATTGGAATCTGTATGGATTACCATGTTGGCGATGTTGCGCTGCACGAAAATAGAACCCGGCAGGGTATTGGTGATTTCCGTGGCCGGAACCCGGCTGTCAGAACAGCCAATCCACAGGTACTCAGGGGTTTGTCCCTTGGCGAGATCCTGAAAAAATGCAGGGCTCATCTTCGTTACATTCCGCACCCAGGACTTGTTTCCTTCCAGCAGATTGTCAATGGAGTTATTGGTCATATATTTCGCGAATTTTTTGAATTTGGTTTAGTAAATATGTGCTTTTTCTAAACAAAGCGTGCATGAATTGCTGAAATATTATTCATTTGTTAACCTCTCTCTTTCTTATCCACCTCTGAATGACCTGATTGTAATTCGGCAGTTTAAAAATTCCCCAACCCAATCAAACACCCCTTTTCAGCAAAGGTATTAACTTGCAAATGATGGAAAATACTTCACCCAAACCTGGCTTGCTGCTGCGCCTCAACCGTTCCTTTTCCGGGGTACTGGACTGGGTGGGAGTGGGAAATGCCTGGGATGTGGTGGGCGAAAAAGTCAAATCGGGTACCCGGCTGCTCACCCAACTGGAAGTGGAGGAAGCCCGGCGCGTGTTTGGGGAAATCCTGCCCTATGAAGAGGTGCGGGTGGATGAAAACTCCAGTCTGGCCTCCCTGGGCGCGTGGATGCACCGCACCAAAGGCATGGGCTTCGTCGTGGCCCACACCATTCATTTCAACCGCGTACTCACCCAAAAAGCTGGTCATCCCGACCTCAAATGGCTCATGCACGAGCTGACCCATGTGCTTCAGTACAAACTGACGGGCATGCGATACCTGGGCGAAGCCCTGCATGCCCAGGCCACCACGGGCTACCAGTACGGCGGTCCCAAAGGGCTCCCGGGCAAAAATTTAGCAGATTTCAACCGCGAGCAACAGGCCGACATCGTGGCCGATTATTATTACATGGTCTTGCATGGAACTCTTGATCCCACTCCTTATGAGCCTCTGATCCGGGAACTGAGGGAGGGAAAAATTTGAAATCAGCGGGGGGAAGTGTAATTTAATTCTTCCCTGCAAAATTTTATCATGGCCAAATCCCGTCTTCGTCCCAAACGCAAATCCTACCAAAAACCTGCGGCTCCCAAAAAGCCCAAAGGCAGCCAGACCAGTCACAAGCCTCCCAGGCTGGATTTTGAAACAGATTCAGCACCTGCTTTGGCCCGGCGCAGGGACGAAGAAGAACTCATGGATTATGAGAAAGCTCAGGGTTTTGATCTGAAAGAAAATCAGGAAAAAGAGTCGTCGCCCCGCGGAAAGCCTTTTGAAATGGAAGAAGCCACCCAGGCCGAATCAGAAACGGTTGAAAATGATTTCGCCGACCTGCAAAAGCAAAAGGAATTTTCCAAAGACCTGACCCGCACCGCCGAGGGCGAAGGCCCCGAAGCACCCCCCGAACCAGGATTCCATCCTGAGGAATAATCAGCCAGATTCAAACCACAAAAAAAGGCCACGATATCCTCGCAGCCTTTTTTCTCATGCCCAATCCCCACCTATCTAACATCTGTCATCTATAAATCTCACATCTAAAGTGAAACGCTAAAGCTTTGCCCGTTCAGCACCAGAGTCGCAGATTGTCCGCCGAGGAAGGTTACCGAGCCCGTGAAGCTGAAAGCAGTTCCGTCTGAGGAGGAGCCCGTGATGGTCAGGGTGCCGGTTCCGCCCGTGATTTCGTAGGTCGATTTGGAAACGGTCACATTGGTAAGGGTGACGGTCAGGTCGCTGGTAAAGGAGTTTTTGTTACGCACTTTGGATTCCTGGGAGCCAGTCCGCTCAAAGTTGCCATTCAGGGTGTAGTCGCCCTGGCCGGTCAGGTTGGAGAGCACGAAGGAGGCTGTGCCCTGGTCGTCCGACGACATGCGGGCCGCATTATAGGTGCCAGTGGAGGTGTAATCGAGGTCAAACTGATTGGGAACCAATCCATTGCAGTGCAGTTCCCAGTTCCAGGTAAAGGAATAGTCGTAATCGATCAGGGCGCCTGTATTGCTGCTGAAGGTAAGGGTCGAATCCCCGGTCAGACCGCAGTCGGCCAGGTAGGTTTCCGCCATTTTGGCGCTTTCCTCGGCCTGGCTGGAAAAGCCTGCTGCGTCCGCGCTGAGTGCATATTCGATCACGTCGGCCGCTTCATCCTCGGAAATGACCTCACCATCGCGGTTGCAGGAGGTAAAGAAAAAACCAGCCAGCATGGCGATGAGGTACAGGGAGAGTTTGCTTGAATTTTTCATTTTGATCAATGTTTTTGAGTTGTGAAATGTTGTTTAACGTCCACAAAGAAATGGGCAGCGGTGTTTTGCAAAGAATATGTTCTACCAAATCCACAGATTTTTCAACGAACGGCGGGTTTGGGGCTGCAAAATTGGTGATTGGAGAGTCTATTTTGGGTCACGCAGAGGGCGCAAAGGAGTTGTTTCCCGCGTTTCGTGGGTTGGAGGGAGCAAAGGTCGCAGGGGAATGCTCGAGATACGTTATGGTTTTGGGTCACGCAGAGGTCGCAAAGGAGTTGTTTTCCGCGTTTCGTGGGTTGAAGGGAGCAAAGACCCCAAAGCCAAACCCCAATAAACCGTCCAGCTTAGCGAACTTTGCCACCACGACCAACGAAACGCGGGCCCAAAAAACTTGGCGCACTTTGCGATACTTCCCCCCAAAAACATAACAAAACCCACCTTATTTCGTATTTAACAACCCAAAACGATGCAAAAACCATGAAAAAGACAGTTTTACCCTTGATTTTTGGACTGTTGGGCGGCGTAATTGGTTCAGCAGGATTTTGGTGGGTGAATTCCCCCGGTCAAAATCAGGCTGCTGAAAACCAGCAATTTGCAACCCCGGCTTCCTTTTCTTCCGTTTCCCATCCGGGATTTTCTACCGCTTCCATTTCCACCGACCAGATTACCGAAAAGCTCAACGAGGATTTTGTCTCGGCCTCAGAACTGAGCACCAACTCGGTGGTGTACATCAAAACCATCCGCGAAGCCCAGCGCAGCGTCAGCTGGATGGATGTGTTTTTCGGGGGAGGCGGCACCCAGCAGGTGATCAATTCGGGTTCGGGCGTCATTTTTACCCCCGACGGCTACATCATCACCAATAACCACGTAATCGAAAAAGCCAACCAGATTGAGGTCATTTACCGCAAAAAACCCTATTCTGCCAAACTGATTGGCACGGACCCGTCCACGGACCTGGCAGTTTTGAAAATTGAAGGAGGCGATTTCCCCGCCATCAAAACTGGCAGCTCACGCAACCTGAAAGTAGGGGAGTGGGTGCTGGCGGTAGGCAATCCATTTAACCTCAACTCCACCGTGACCGCAGGCATTGTATCGGCCAAGGGACGCGATCTGGGCATTTTGCAGGAACAATTCCCCATGGAATCCTTTATCCAGACCGACGCGGCCATCAATCCCGGCAACAGCGGCGGGGCCCTGATCAATACCCGGGGCGAACTGGTGGGCATCAATACGGCCATTATTTCCCGTACGGGTTCTTATGCGGGCTATGGATTTGCCGTTCCCGTGGATGTGGTTTCCAAAATCGCCAACGACCTGATTCATTTTGGCAAGGTGCAAAAGGTCTTCATCGGGGCCGAGATCAGCGATCTGGACTACGAAACCGCCACCGAACTGGGTTCGCAAAACCCGGAAGGCGTGGTGCTGACTTTCGTGCACGAGGAGGGACCGGCCCAGGACGCAGGTCTGAAGCGCACCGACATCATCCGCAGCATCGACGGTCAACCCATTGTAACCAAATCCACTTTTGAGGAGATTCTGAGCTACCATTCCCCCGGCGACAAGGTGAAACTGGAGGTGCAACGGGGCGATAAAACCCTGGAAAAGGAAATCCTGCTGGTCAACGAAGAGGGCACTACGGATATTCTGGAGAAGAATTCCCTTTATTCCCAAAAACTCGGGGCTGAATTCGAGGAAATATCCAAGCTTGAAAAAGAGCTTTACAAGGTCAATTACGGGGTGAAGATTGGCAATATCCGCACCGGCATCGCCCAGCAGATCGGGGTGCAGGAGGGATTTATTCTCATGCAGATCAATAATAACAAGATCGAAACCGCCGAACAGGCCGTGCAGGCCATGGAGAATACCCGCGGCAGAGTGGTGTTGCAGGGCTTGAATAAGGATGGACGGAAGGGGTATTATTCTTATTATTATTGAAATGTCAATTAGCAATCATTGCCGTCCGGTTAAATCATGACCCTCCATCAAAACATTTAAATCCATCCTTAAAACGGCATTTTTTTCGGGCTTTCAATTTGCCACCCCTCATGGAGGAAATAATGCAAGTTGACTGGAGTCTTGTTTATTTAACTGTTCTCTGATCTGCTGGCGCAGGATTTTTTCCGGGTCTGTGAGGAATGCGGCCAGATCAGTATAGGTAAAAAGATGTTGCCTGATCGTATCACAGAAGTTTGAGAAGGCCCATTTGCGTTTGGTCTGGTTCAGGATTACCCGGTAAAGCAGGTGTGCAATCAGGCAGCACCAGATTTGGATTTCAATTGCATTGACATTGTCTCCCAGGAAGTATTGAAGGGGGAAATTTTGCTTAAGCCTTTTGAAAACCAGTTCAATCTGCCAACGACGCTTGTAGATTTGAGCAATTTTATCTGCATTGAGAAAGAAGATATTGGTCAAAAACACCAAATCACTGTCGTTTTCCTTGTCTTTAAATTCAATTCTGCGGAGCAAAACCGTTTTTTCTGAATTGGGAACCTTTACCCGGATTTGTTGATCTGATTTAATTCTGGGGTCAGAATCCTTTGGGATGGGGATGTTTTTCACTACCTCGTAGCGTGCATCATCTTTTTGCCGGGTACAAAAGAAAATCTCTTCCTGGGTCCAATCCGAGAACATTGCATAATCATTATAGGCTTTATCAAAGACAAGAATATCTCCTTTTTCGAAATTCATTTCCTTGAGAAAGGGCCTGTCCTGGCGGGCTGAGGCAGAAAAACAAACAAATCCAGGCAAACCATCAGCAGAGTTAATCACCGTGTGGGCCTTGATTCCTCCTTTTCTTTTCCCATCTGCGGGGTTACGACCAGCCGCTTTCAGGATTTCTTTGAAGAGGGTAATGGTAGTTGAATCAATGATTTTCAAGCGCTCAAGGACATCAAACCGATTACGGCTGTCCGGTAAAAGCTTTGAGTATTTCTGATGAAGCCAGGAATATAAGCTGGCAAATACATCACTATTCCGGTCACGATTGGCATCTGAAATAGTGCTCCGTTTGGGAAAATACCTCATGCCTAAATGATAAAGCCGCTTTTCGGACGCCAGAAAACCCAAAACCACCGCCCGAAGGTTCTCTGAACCACTCATAACGGCGTAAAGCATGGTAACCACGTGTTCAAAAGTCTTGAACTTCTTATAATATCGGTCTGATTGGTGCTCTTGAGCAATGCTATCAACCCTCACCCGGGGAATAAGACTTAATATTTGTTTGATTAATGGCTGTCCGGTAAAATTATTATCTTTGCCCATGCTATTTTTGTAAGCCTCGTAACTCACAAAATAGTAGAAAAAGGCGGAGATTTTTCTTCGCCTTTGATTTTTTATGAAAACCCTATGGGTATTTCTAAATTTGAATTATCTAGTTTTCCCCGGACGCCAGTGATTAGCAATTATCAGAGGATAATGAGCAATTTGGGCTGTTGTGTTGGTTTGGGAAAACCACGGAGATCACAGAGATTTTTGTTTTCCGCAGGGGTGGGCACGAGACGGGGGAGGGCACAGAGGTTGTTGGGAAAAAGGCAATGAACAATAGACATTGAAAAATTGGTGGGTTTTAACCCGCCAATTCTAAAATAACCCTTGCTATGACCATTCCGGATTAATGAATCAATCCATAGGGGTGGGTTTTAACCCACCCTAATCAATGAACAATGAACGCAGGTTTTGGCTTGCCGGGACCGGGTGAGTTCACCTCACAATCCCCTGAAACCTCCGCTCAGCAGGATCATAATGAAAGGAACCAGGAAAAAGACCACCACAATGTAGATCACTCCCACGATGCGGTTGTTGAGGGTGGCATCTCCCAGTTTATTGGCCAGCCAGACGGGAAAGGCCCGGATTTTGCGAACGGGAAAGAGGAGCAGCACCCCGTACACATTGAAAAGCAGGTGACACAATGCCACTGCAATACCCGCCGTAGGGTGTCCGCCCACGGCCACCATGGAGGCGATTAGCGCCGTGGTGGTGGTGCCAATATTGGCTCCCATCACAAAAGGAAAAGCTTTTTTGAGGGTCACTTTGCCCGTGGCCACCATGGGCACGATCAGGGAGGTCATGACCGAACTCGACTGGATGATGGCCGTAAGTCCGACCCCCCACATCAGCGACTTCCACGGGCGCCCAAAAATGGCCCGGTCGAGGGTTTGCTGGGTTTTGCCCCGCACCCACACTTTGAAAAATCCGGCCAGGGAGCGCAGGGAGAGGAAAAGCAAGCCCAGGGAAAACACAAAAGCCAGCACAGGCAGCACCTTGGATTCGGTCCCGACCAGGGAGAGCAACCCGTGCAGTATGGCGTCGGAAATGGGACGGATGGTATGGTCGAGCACGTTGAGACTGATTTCCCCCTCCTGCCCAAAGGGCAGTAAATTGGCAAAGTAGAGGGCGGGCTTGCTCAGCACCCCAAACAGGATTTCGAGCGGAAAAATAACCAATACCGAAATGATGTTGAAGAAATCGTGGATGGTGGATCCGGCCACTGCATTCCTGAACTCGCTTTTGCTGGTAATGTGCCCCAGGGAGGCAATCGAACTGGTGATGGTGGTGCCAATGTTGGCGCCCAGAATGAGCGGCACCGCCGCCGAGATAGTGGCCTCGGGATCGGAGATCACCATGCCCGCTGTGACCAGGTTCACGATCATGGTGGTGGTGGCCGACGAACTTTGCAGGATCGCAGTGGCCAGCAGACCCAGAAAAAGGGCCATAAAGGGGTTGGCCGTGGTTTCGATCAGGGTACGGGCCGTCTCATCGCCGAAGAGAAAAAGGCTGCCGCCCATCATTTTGAGGGAAAGCAAAAAGGTAAACAGGCTCAGGCCCAATGCAAGGGCGCGAAGCCAGGTTTTATTCCGGATGGAAACCCATATTTGCTCTAAACTACGAATCGCTTACCTCTCTTAAATACAGCCCAAACCTACAATCCAGATATGGGAGAAAGATAATCCAGAAGTTAAGTTTTTGTGAAGAGGGCGGGAGAGCTGGGCTGGCTTGCCCGGGCGCGGCCCGGGGAGAATTAAACTCACCCCAGCTTCGCTTTCCCCTCTCTCCCTGGCGGCAAAGCGGGGACCCGGCACCTGAATTTCCAAGCCTCAGGTACCTCTTTTCCCTCAGGGAAGAGAGGTCGCCCCCTGGGACGGGTGAGTTGGGCTGGCAAAGAGGGGACCCCGGTGCCTGAATTTCCAAGCCTCAGGTACCTCTTTTCCCTCAGGGAAGAGAGGTCGCCCCCTGGGGCGGGAGAGTTGGGCTGGCAAAGAGGGGACCCCGGTGCCTGAATTTCCAAGCCTCAGGTACCTCTTTTCCCTCAGGGAAGAGAGGTCGCCCCCTGGGACGGGTGAGTTGGGCTGGCAAAGAGGGGACCCCGGTGCCTGAATTTCCAAGCCTCAGGTACCTCTTTTCCCTCAGGGAAGAGAGGTCGCCCCCTGGGACGGGTGAGTTGGGCTGGCAAAGAGGGGACCCCGGTGCCTGAATTTCCAAGCCTCAGGTACCTCTTTTCCCTCAGGGAAGAGAGGTCGCCCCCTGGGACGGGTGAGTTGGGCTGGCAAAGAGGGGACCCCGGTGCCTGAATTTCCAAGCCTCAGGTACCTCTTTTCCCTCAGGGAAGAGAGGTCGCCCCCTGGGACGGGTGAGTTGGGCTGGCAAAGAGGGGACCCCGGTGCCTGAATTTCCAAGCCTCAGGTACCTCTTTTCCCTCAGGGAAGAGAGGTCGCCCCCTGGGACGGGTGAGTTGGGCTGGCAAAGAGGGGACCCCGGTGCCTGAATTTCCAAGCCTCAGGTACCTCTTTTCCCTCAGGGAAGAGAGGTCGCCCCCTGGGACGGGTGAGTTGGGCTGGCAAAGAGGGGACCCCGGTGCCTGAATTTCCAAGCCTCAGGTACCTCTTTTCCCTCAGGGAAGAGAGGTCGCCCCCTGGGACGGGTGAGTTGGGCTGGCAAAGAGGGGACCCGGCACCTGAATTTCCAAGCCTCAGGTACCTCTTTTCCCTCAGGGAAGAGAGGTCGCCCCCTGGGGCGGGTGAGTTGGGCTGTTGGCGTAGCCCGCAGATCACACCTCCCGATTCAAAGCAGCCTCGATTTTGCGCATCACCAGGCGAAGGTCTATGACCTCTTCATTGGGAATCCGGAGGGTGAAAATACCTCTTTCCTGCAAGGTCTGATCGCGGATTGCATCATAAACCAGTTGGGTTTGGTGGTGCTTCCCGTCGATTTCCAGGCAAAGCCTCTTTTCAGCACAATAAAAATCAAGGATGTAATACCTGTAATCATCTCCCGCAGGATTTCGAAAGATCAGTGGGTGTTGACGGAGAAATTTATGTCCCCTGAACCGACGGTTGCGAACCAACTCCCAGATCACCCGCTCCTCCTGGGTAAGGGACCTGCGCATGGACCGGGCCCGTGCATAGATTTGATCGTAATTGATATCCATAAACCCATTTTCATGACGTAAAAACTGTAAACCGTAAACCGTAAACCGTCCCATGCCGGGAGCGGCGCCACTCCCAAACACAGAACGGAAAGTTTGTCAGGTCAAAGTAAGTGAAATCAACTCAGGACTCACCTCTAACGACCAAGGACTCCCGACTCAACCCTCAGGCTCACCATTCAGGTTGCCATCGGCATTCACGAGGGGCATTTCGCTCAGCTTTTTCAGCTCAGCAGAGTACTCCTCAATGGATTTGCCTCCGGTAGCCTTTTTGAAAAGCTTGGCCAGGTCGGCCACGGCCAGATCTGCCCCCTCTTCGCCCGTCTCAGCGGCGGCCTGCAGGTTTTCGTAGAAGCGGCAGAAGATGTAAAATACCTGGGAAGAGGCCACCATGGAGGTGTCGGATACGATTTCCATCAGGCGATCCACCCGGCGTTGCAGGGAGGCCATGCGCATAAAGGAATTAAAATTATCCCGGGTTTCGTCCATGCGCATGAAAGGAGCGACGGCAGAAGGGAATAATCGGGTGTAATCTTCCGCCTTGATGATGAAAGGCAAGCGGGCTTCGCCAACGTTGGCTACTTCCCGCCGTTCACCTGGCGAAAGCTGCACCCGGAAGGGGAGCTTCTTGACCACGTTTTCCAGGTCCGCGATCATGTTTTGCAGGTCTTTTTCAGTAAGGTCTGCGTGAAAATCTTTTAAAAATTTCATGTTAAACGTTATTTAAGCTAAATAAAAATATAAGAACCCACCGAAAGCAGACAATGCGGCAGCCCATCACCGGGTGATCAACGGAAAGTCCTGAACGTCAGTTGTCCCAATGCCATCCGGGGCAGGGAATCCAGGCAAAGGCCTGTGCACGCAAGACTCACGTCAATACCTGACCTGAGAAAAATCAATACAAGAAATGATTGGATTGAACCAAATATTTCTTCACCGATACAGTCGCATCGAACGCAATCGATCTAAATGCATTTCAAAGTTTACTCCATTTGAACTGTCGCGCTTGAAAAAATCCTGGTTTTCTTTGTATTACAAACGTACTCAAAGGGTGGTTTTTGTGCAATATGGAAGGGGCGAATGGTAAAATTTCCGGAATGAATGGATTGGAACCGGGGCTGAACTATCTGCAATAGCCACCCAATGAGCTGCACGGGGGGCTGTATGGGTGTTGAGAGGTAACGCGAAGGGCGCAAAGGGGTTGTTTTCTGCGTTTCGTGGGTTGAAGGGAGCAAAGGTCGCAAAGCTGAAATGCAATTAAACCGTTTAGCTTGGCGTCCTTTGCCACCACGACCAACGAAACGCGGGCCAAAAGAACTTGGCGCTCCCGTATAGCTATCGGGATTGCGATACATTACCCATCAACCATCTTCCGCCAGGTACGTAAGTAACCCACAGCAGCTCAAAAGCCGGTCTTTCGGGCCTTTATTGAGGTTACCCCCGCTCAGAGCAACGATCACCCCGCTCAGAGGTAGGCCGACCCAGTACAGGTGGTAGGTCGACCCAGTACTGAGGTAGGTTGACCCAGTAAGGGTGGTAGGTTAACCTCGCTCTGAGGTAGGTTGACCCAGCTCAGAGGTAGGTTCACCTCGCTACGAGGTAGGTCAACCCAGTACAGGTGGTAGGTCGGCCTCGCTCTGAGGTAGGTTGACCTCGCTCAGAGGTAGGTCGACCCCGCTCAGAGCCAGGTCAACCCAGTAATTTACTAGGTCGACCTAGTATTTAAGGTTTTGCGAAAAATGGGGTGCAAGGAGGAGGCTCATACGGGCTGGAAACGCACATTTTTCAGAAATGACCGAATTATGGAAAAATATTTACAAAAAATATCCCAGAACGCCAAAAATAAAAATCGGCCTGATTTCGCAAATTAGCGGGGTAAAATCAAAATGTGGATAAAATCGTGGATAACCGAAATGGGTTAGTGTGTAATGGAGGGGGGATTTGGTGCAGGTTTTTGGAGGGTGGGGGTGGGGTGTGGGGGAAAAATGTGATTTCGGGATTGTGAATGTGGGGGAGATTGTGGAGATTTGGCGATTGAGATTTACACTCATGGTGCTTCAAACTTCGTTCAGGGATTAATAGCCCCTTGGACATACTGTGAATAATCACAACTGATTGGGTATATTGAGGTGTTAAATACATGGAACAAAATCACAAACTATTGAATTATGGGATTTACAAAAGCACTTTATTATCCATCCATTGATATTTTGGATGAAGAATGGCTAAAAAACGCTGTTTTATTTTGGGATGAAATAAACACAATTGTTCCAAAATCAATTGAGAACCCGTATCGGGTCAATTCCACGCAATATTTAAGCGATGAAGGAATCCTAAAGCCAGTTCACGTTGAGTCTTCTCATCTATTAATTGAGGACTTAACAGAAGCCACGTTAACGTATTTAAATACAAATGAAGGTTCAAGATTGATAACTGGAAGGGGAAATTACATTAATAAAGAAAAGCTACCCAGAAATGTTAGGGAATTAATTGAAATCCATCCCGAAAAGCTACCTGATGCGATTAGGGATCAATTAGCAAGCAATTTAAATGGAGATGGCTGGATTGAGGTAGACGAAGGTTTCGCCGCTTTTTATATGACTTTGCTCGCAAACAAACTATGTGAAGAAACGTCAGCAGCCCTTCTTACAAATAATTCCCATACAAACAGATTATCAGAACTTGTACGGCTAGATAATCAAATCAGAATCGCGGGAAACCGATATGATTATAGGCGTTCTTTTGATTATGCGAAACCGAAAGTCCTAGCTCAAGGTATGATAACAAACCTTATAATTGATGGCATTAAAGTTACTGATGACTCTTCTCTCGTGGATATTGTAAAGTTCAAACAAAGACATCGGGACGAACTTGGAGCATTTCGCACAAATATTAAAAAATTGACAAAAGATTTACCTGAAGACATATCATTTGAAGCCCTCAAACAACAGGTAAATGACATTTACTCCGATGACTTTTTGCCAGCATATAACAACTTGAAAAAAGCTCTAAGCGGGTTCGGAATTAAATGGTTTTCTGATAATTTTTTGAAAGTATCGTTTTTTTCTGCTGGGCCTACATCAATACCCTTAGCCCTTTTAGGGCTAACCATTCCCCATGCTCTGCTTGCTGGGCTGGGAGTTTCGGTTATTGCCAACATTGTTTCTTACAATCAAGCAAAAAATGCGATGATACGCGAGAACCCATATTCATATTTACTTTCAGTAAGTAAAGGAATTTGAACATGTGTGTAACACGGCGATATGCAAGATGCTGGCCGGTCTGCGGCTGTACGCTTGGCCCCGTGATATTAGCGGCGACAATTAAAAAATAAACTTCATGGATATAAAACAAGCTTACAAAATTTTAGAACTTACTTTTGATGCATCAGCTGACGAAATTGAAAAGCAGTACAAGAAGTTGTCAATGAAGGTACATCCTGACCGTGGAGGCTCTAATGATGAATTTGTCGCTTTAGCTAAAGCGAAAGAATTGGCGTTAGTTTATTCAAACAATAAAGCTGTAATAGGCGTTGCAAACCTCTTTGTAAATGAAGAACTAAGCTTAATTCATAGAAAAAATGAAATTAATGAAGAAGTAAAGTCAATTTTAAATAAAAAGGACAGGCAGGCACGAGGCAAATATCAGTCAATGAAAGATTTTACATTAGTAATTACTGCAATTTCGGGAGGCTTTGCATTGCTTAGTAATAGCTTTTTTAGCATTTTGTTCGATAATGATCATGTCAAACAAATATTGCTTATGACGGGCATTCTATTTGGGGCAATGTACGTGTGTTTGAATTTTGTTACAAATAGGCTAAAAGACAGAATTGATGAGTTAAAAGAGTTATTTGATAACAAAGAGGAAATGTTTGAAGTATTAATTCAGGTTATTGGTGAAAAGTCGAATGAGATATTAAGAAGGGAAGAAATTTATTTGCTTATCAAAGAAAAATATAGAATTTATGATGATAGGCCAACTTTGTATTCCCTAGAAAGTAACATCTTGTCACAAAGAACTTCGATTAGAAGTTTTGTGAAATTTATAGGATATAGAGATTTTGGAAAAATATTACTGCTCAAAGGAACTTCAAATAAACTACTGGAAGAAATTGAAACAAAAGAAAACGGTCAGTATGAAGTAAAATATAAATTAAAAAAATAAGCAACCGTCGCTAACAACGGCTTGCTGGCTAAGCCGCCGAACATCCAGCCCGCAAACCCAACGCACGGCGATAGGGCAGCAAGCCAACCGCCCTAACCAATTAGAAAAGATTAAGAACTTCAAAAGAAGATCATAAAGAATTGATAAGCAAAGGGGGAGTTGATGTTTACCTATAACTGTGCCAATATTGCCAGGCAAAGTTATTGAATTGCCCCAAATTAGGTAGGAGGATATCTGATTATAAATATCCCATTTTGGCTAACCAAAAATCCCCGCCCCAACCCACAAAGGCCAAAGCGGGGATCACCACCATCACCAGGCGATCACCTCCCCCTCAACAACCCCGCAATTTCCTCCAGATACGCAATCGTGCGCTCCTTCGCTTCCAGATCACGGATCAGCGGGTGGGGAGCCAGATCCAGTTCCTGGGAGTAGGGCAGGAAGAGGTCGGTGCCGAGGGCATGCGAGAGCGTAAAGAGAAAATCGGTCGGCAAGGCGAAGCGGCCAAAGAGCCGTTCCACCTCGGCGGGGGATGAATTGACCCGGCGGGCCAGCTCATTGGGGGAGAGGTGCAGTTCCCGGGCGCGGGCCTCCACGAGACTGCCGAGGTGAATGCGGGTAAATTTAGGATTAGACATACGTGTATTAGCAAAAATAGTCCCACCCGTAGCTTGCTCCGCACACGTAGGGAGGCGGTGGTATAGTTTCCTACTCCAAGGGCGTAGGTGGGACATGTTTTTAATAGGGGATGAACCCTACGTGGTTTTAGCATAGACAAGTTACGGAAATTGTCCCAAAAGCACGCAGGATGAGGGGAAAAATTATGTGATTTCGGGATTGTGAATGTGGCGGGGAATGCTGAAATTGGATCAAGGTAAATTGCAAGAGCGATTTCTCGGAAATTAACCAAACAAATTCCAATTCTATATGTCTGGTTTTCAAAATCCATGGGGAAAAGGAGGGAAATACTGGCCCGGGTGGGACGTAAATCCCTGGGCCAGGAATGAAAGTGCGCCAGTTGCAGGCATTGACCCCAATAAAAAGGAGGAATCTTCCCTGCCTGGTCTTTACTTTTTGGTAGCTGAAAACCAAAGTGAGGAAGAAAAAAGATCCATTTTGTCACAATTGGAGCAATGGATCAATCAGGGCTTAGGGGTAGGGGTGAGCGTCAGCATTAACCCAATGTCAGGAATTTCAAATCTAATCGAGGAAACGGATAACTTTGAAGGCCATACAGAGCCTGAAAAAACTTTGCATTGGGTATTGAAGGAAATTGATAAATCAGGAAAAAAGGTTAAAATTAAGGTGGTCAATAACGATGAAAGGGTTTTGATTGGAAATTTCAGAACCAGTACTATTGACGTGAATGATTTAAGGATGGTTGAGAACTTAAAAATCCAGACAGACCTTCAATCCAGTTCAGAAAACAGGGTGATTACAGTCCAGGGCAAGCTGGGGCATGAACTTTACGAACAATTCCTGAAACAGGTGAAGAGGTACAACTATGATCAGGCCCACGAGGATGCAGTTACCAAGGTGGAAGACAAAATTCAGGGATCAGAAAGAGGCAGGAATATTGAACCCTTGAGACTGGGTGATGGCAGGACATTTTTTCTTCGCGGTTTGTTCAAAATGAATAATCAGCAATACATTATAAAATACCTCATTCAGAACACGCCAGAAAACTACAAAAAAAGAATAATCAGCCAGGACGGCCAGTTGCTCCAGGTGATTCAGGAACCAACCTTTTGAGTATGACCCGAATTTTCCTCATTTTCTTGCTTTCTATCTTCCTGTTTTCCTGTGGTTCGCAGCAATATTGGGTTGGCAATATGGGCCAGGAAAAATTTTCTATCCAGTTTACGACCCGCAAAGGACTTCATTTCAATGCCCTGCAAACCAGACCCGAAGGAGTTGATCAGTCGGTGTGGGTAGCTAAGGTTTCTCATTCTAAAACCTCTCTCTTCATCAATGCAATCTCAAAAACCAGCGATCCTGGGGATGATTTTTACTTTTCATCCCAGGAAGATTCGGTCGTGTATGTCGCGCGGGGTGAACTTTCTGTGGAAAATGGTCCCAAACTGGAATTTTTTGCCAAAGAGTATATTAGCCCTCAGGGGAAACATAACCAGATCATTCAGGTTTGCCATAAATCCCTGTTTCCAGAGCACAATGTTTACTTTGTCCTTGATGTAGTTGGCCGCAAGTCCTCACGTCCTAAAATGACGCTTCAGGATTTGCTAAAGTTGATCCAATCAGTTGAAGTGGTTGATTAACCCAACCCGCCCCTTCACCCGCCACCTGACCACCATCGTCGGGGTGCTGGCCATCCTGGTGGGAAATTACTGGATTATTGACAACCTGCAACTTTATGAATCCTATCAAAATCCGGGAATCCTATACCTTATCATGTACCCAATCCCGGTTTTGCTCACAGGCATAGTTTGTGGAATTGCCCTGAATATAGGCGGGACCTTCTTGTTGGCGGGCTTCAAAAATCCTGCCTCCCTTTACAGGTTCACGGGCTTTATTTTCCTCTTCAATCTCGCAGTCAGGATTTTGGGGTCTGTGCTTTAGGGAGGAGAGAAGGGAAATTGGATTGGATATGTAAAAGGGAATGTGGAGATTGAGGAATAGTAATTTGGGAATTATGATCTCAATGATTATTAGGAATTAATTCAAAATGAGGAATATAAAATTCGTCTGGAAATTTCCTTTGCTGATTTTGGCATTGACCTGTGGGATGAACGGGCATGCACAGGTTTTGGATTCCACCCTAATATTTGGAAGAATTTTAGACAGGGAAGATCACCTGACTTTAACCCTTTATGCAAATGGGACATTTTTATTTGATTGGTGGAACCATGAAAGGGGATTTGTCTCGGATACAGGGACATTTGAGAAAAGAGGTTTGATATTACACTTAAATTCAAACAAGGAAACTTGTAAACCAGGATATGATAAAAATGGAGATTTGGGGCCTGTTTGTGCCAGAATATTTGATAACAGGAAAATGAAACTGGGTAAAAAAAAATCGGTAATCTGTTGGGGGTACTGGTTAAAATTTCGTCCGCGGAAGAGTTGTTATTACAGGATGTCCCCTCAAAATTGAAGGTTTGAATTTGCAAAGCTTAAAGGTATTAAAAGGGTGGCAATAAACTGCCATGGCACTATTTCTACCGCAAACCCTTATCCAAAAACAAAAATATCGATCTTCTCAAATTCGGGTTAACACCGAATGGCACAGGTAGTACTTGTTCTCATAAGTGATGATAAAATCCAGATTAATTCCATAACTCACATTGGTAGAATTGCCGGTGGAAGTGACATTGCCTGAACCCGAAAACTCAATAGACCAACCTGGTCCTGCCTGCATTTGGGCCCCAATGATTATTGAATCCCCAATGACTTGAATCTTGCAAGGCAAAACCCATGGCGGACCTGAAGGTAATTGATAAATTCGATCTATTTCTATATAATCAACATACGTGCTACTGTCCGAAACTGAGCAGGAAAAATACTCATAATGGGAAACTGTATCGGGGTGGATAGTATAACGTTGTACAAGGGAGTATTCCCCGACCAATCTGTCCGTTGCACGAATTTCACAAGAGATTCCTGAATAGCCGTATGCACAATTACAATTGCCTTGGTCACAAACCCCGGCATTTTGGCATACTACGGTCGTGCACGGGTCTTTGGATTCACATCCCCCTAGCAGGAGAAAAATAACAGATAATGGCAAAAAGGCCTTTGGAAGGTTCATAGTGAATAAAAGTAGCTGTTTTCAAATACAAATCAAATCACTGTTAATAGCTTTTTTCTATGTATCGAAAACTCTTAGGGAATCGTGGATTCCTTTGAAAACAAGGCAGGGGATACAGCTCTCTCAGTTGTGATACAAAAGGACGCCCAACTAAAAAATATTCTATAAATTGCACTCACCAAAAGGAAACAGCATGGGATTCATACCTATTTCAATGAACAAATTTCTCAAAAGGCACATGGAGAAAAATCCCCGTGAAAACGAGGCTGCCTTTCGAAAAAGGCTGGTCACGGCATTGGAGGCGTATCAAAATGGGGTCAGATGCTCGTGTGGAAATGATATTTGGGTCATTGGATCTGCGGTGGTAGGGAATAGCTGCTTCACTTGCATTACAGGGGAGGCCTATCCCTGCGAGGATTTTGAATTGGATTCTGCGATCAGAAAAAAGCAGAGTTTTGACGGTCCCGAGAGTATAATTTATCAGGACAAACCATACCTGGCTGGCCTGTTTGATGACGATGGGGACGAAATCAATCCCCACCAGATTCCCAAACCATCTTTGTGCATTACCTGCCTGAAAGACGGTGATTCCCGGGAAGAAATTTTGTGCAATCTGACCAGATACGACCAGAAGGATGAAAGTGAATTCAGGTGTTTTGCTTACAGGAAACGGAGTTGAGTGAAGAATTGAAATTGCAGGCGCGAAATAATTTCAGGAGTTGCCTTGATTTCCGTAAATATCAATAAAAATGACATCCCTCATCCTCATCTTCCTCGTCACGGCAGCCGGGCTTTTCCAATCTTTTCCGGATGATAAATCAGTATTGGGGAAATATACCAGCGAAAGGGGAACCCTGGAATTGCTCCCTGACTGGGTGGCATTGATCAATGACTCCGTGCGGGGCACCTGGAGCCAGGAGGGGGCTGAACAAAACTTCGCTATGGCTGCTGGTCTTGCACTTACGAGGTAAAGCATAATACTAACCTGATTTCAAAATGGTCAGGCTGTTATACGGGCCATCATGCTGAAGTAATAACTCCGGGAAAAATTACTGGCCCAAAATACTCGTCTTACGATTATTTCAAGGTTCAGGGACTTTACTCCAGCGGGAAAGTGGAATCCACCAGAGGCTATCAATTTATCCGGAAAAAATCTGGACTTTTGAAGCATGTCGTTCGCAAGGGTGAGTGGAAATATTATGATGAAGCAGGAGTAATGACGGCAAAGAGGCGATTCAGATAAGCGAAATGCTTTAACAACACATCTCCCCACCCGCAATATTTTCCCACCTCCACCTACCATCCGCCGCGGAAAAATTTGTATCTTTGTACCCAAACATCCTTTACCCATATTTTGACCATAACCTCCACGCAAATGTCGAGATCAATTCAGGAAAAAGAGCAGAATCATTCCACCCAGGAAATGGGCGGAAGCCACCAGGGCCCCCGGGGCATGTCTATGCGACCGCCCAAATTTGCCCTCACCACGGACCCCGTGCAAAAAAAGGAAAAAGAGGAGCAGTCCGGGGAGATGGAAGGGCCCTCTATGGACCCGACCGCCCAGCGCATGGCCAATCCCAACGGCCTGCCCGGTACCGTTCAGGCCAAAATGGAAAATTCCTTTGGCGCGGATTTCTCCAATGTGAACGTCCACCAAAACTCTCAATCGGCCACGGACATGGGTGCGCTGGCCTATACCCAGGGCAACGATGTGCATTTTGCCCCCGGCCAGTTCAAGCCCGACACCCGTTCGGGACAGGAACTGATCGGCCACGAACTGACCCACGTGGTTCAGCAGCGGCAGGGCCGGGTTACCCCCACCACCCAGGCCAAAGGCCTGGCCGTCAATGACGACCGCGGCCTCGAAGCCGAAGCCGACCAGATGGGCGCCAAAGCTGCCCGCGGGGAAGTGGTGCAAAACAAAAGTGCCAATGGCTCAGCCAAAGCCGGGGTAACCCAGCGCAAAGTGGTGCAGATGGCCACCGATCAGGTCGCCCATTATGGCACCTACAAGCCAGTGAATTATGGCATCAATTCGGCCGGAAATAAGCTCCAGGCCAGCATTGCCTTCGAACCCAATGATCAGGTGAGTGCGACCAAGATCGGCTTTACCCAGTCGATCTACAAAAACATTGAAGGGGCCAATGTGGTGATTGACCCGGCCGCCCGCAACCGCATGGTGACCGAAGGCGACGAAGCAGGCAACCGCATCGACCGCATTTCCAGCCGCAATACCCCCATCTACGGCTCCAGCGACCTGGGCCAGACTGCCGGGGTGCAGGACGGTCTCAGCGCTACCCCCGAAACCAATAACACGAGCGGCAATCCCACTCAGCTCGATCCCGATGCAGCAGGCGGCTACAATGCCACCTACGATCTCGGTCACCGCTATCTCGACAATGCCGGCACCGAGCAAAAGAAAAATGCAGGCATGTACGACGGTCCCACCATCGACACCAGCAAGGAGCAGACCGTGGAATTCGAAAGCACGGCCCTGGCCATCGAAGGAAACCAGGCCGGCACCTACTATGGCTCGGTGAAATGGGGCTTCAAGGTCGATTCGACTGGCACCGCCTCCGAAGTGGAATTCAAAAAACTGTCTGACGGTACCCCCACCTCCAACTTCATGGCCGCCGCGGGCGCCTGGAATAATGCCACCGTGCGGGGCACCTACGCTGCCAACGAGGCCAATGTGCCGGTGAAACAGTTGAATAATTCCTCCATCACCCTGGGCAACATGGCCGAAGGCGACGAGTGCACCCAGATCGATCCCTACATCGTGGGTGGGGTGTATTACGTGCACGTCAACATCACCACGGGTGCCCTGGCCGGTCAGGACGGGTTGGTCGAAGTGGCCAAACTCACCGACACCGGCAACGGACCCGAAACGGTGGATCTGCCCATCGATGAGGTGTACACTGTCACCACGCCCTCGACTCTGCGTACCGCCACCGGAAATATCGATCTGGAATCGGGTTCGCGGGTGATCCTGAAAAACTGGAACCAGTTCATGGGCAATTACGTGGAGGTGGAAGTGGGCGATGGTGAGCACACCGGCAAACGTGGCAGCATCTACCAGGGCAACCTGTCTGGCGAACTCAATGGCGGAATGCCTCCTCTGGGGCCGGGTGTACCCGATGGCCCCTATGACGGCGGCGGATCCATGCTGGCCTGACCAGGTTCCGGGTTCTGAGTAAAAAATTCGCATGCGTAAGTACAGCCATCTGCTTGCTCTGGTCTTTTTTGTTCCCTTACTTGCCATGGCATGCAAGGGGCAGCAGGCTACCCGGACCACTGCTTCCAACACCCCCACCCCTGACACGATTGAAATGACAGCCCAAGCCAAACAACTGGAAGAAAAGCTCCTTGAACGGTCCTTTGGGCCTTATTTCTACTATCCTCCCTATGAGGCCACCTTGAGCAATATCTGGAATTCCCAATCGGGACCGGCTGTATTGCAGGAGCTGATCCGCAGCGACGAAGCGGCCACCCTGGCCCGTCTGATCGCCTGCGAAACCCTCTACGCCACCGATCTGCTCTACCTGCAGGAGGCCGGAGTGGACCATGTGGCAGAGATCTACTGCAAAGCGCTCTCAGAAGACGTGACGGGCATGGCCAACAGTTGGGGATTGCTGTGGGAAAATGACGATCTGGGCCCCCAGGGCAAGCGCCTGCGCATGTGTGCCCAGTCCGCCAACCCCTTTTTGCTGCCCCTCCTCGACGACGACCGGGTTCGCACCAACTACCAGGGCAGCGAAGAAGCCACCCTGGGCAACCTCGCCGGATACCGGGTCAAAGATTTTGCCGCCTTCTATCTGAGCAAGATCAACCGCATTCCGTTGGAGTATCACCGGGAAGTCGCGGAGCGGGATGCAGCCATTGAGGTGTTGCGGGAGAAAGTGAAGAAGTTGGGGGAGTAGGGGGGAAGGGCACTCTAACTTTTCTGCTAATTACCATTGTTAAAAACAAAAAGACTAGAAATGAACATTCCACTTTTTCGCGAAATCCTGATAAAATTCGGGGAGGTAAAGGAGA
Organism: Bacteroidia bacterium; assembly: GCA_020635905.1. Lineage (GTDB taxonomy): Bacteria > Bacteroidota > Bacteroidia > J057 > JADKCL01 > JACJYV01. Next base: position 111,218 of record JACJYV010000001.1, on the reverse strand, counting down.
ATTTTGTCAACGAAGAAATTGTTTTTTCAGAACTGAGTCAGCACATTTTTGACCTTCGAAAGGAAAAGGATTCAATTGGTTTCAAAAAGAATGAACTCTTGATTGAGATAATTGGAAAAAAGGTTGAAATCGCATTAGACACTATCAAAAAGAAGAGAAAGTACAAAGAAATAGATTTCCAATACTCAGACGAACTTTATGCTCATATTAAGGGTCTGCTAAAATTAAAGGAAGACAATTTTTTATTTAACGATATTCAAACCATGGATAAGTCTTCGGTGGGAATTCTGTTGGAGAATATCCTAATCCCGAACAGAAAAACCTCAACTGAAAGTGACCTTGAAAAATATTTATTTGATATACTTTCCAATATTCTTGGCCGGGAAAATATACACAGGCAATTCAACATTGGGGGCTTTCTTGGTCTAAAGTCAGATATTGATGTTGGAAATGGGAAAGTAGGGTTAGAGTTGAAAATTGCGGATAATTTAAATGCCACGGAGATGCAAAGGGTAATTGGACAGGTGACCTATTACAAAAGGCGGTTTTATCAGGATAATTTAATTCTTTTGATTGCTGGAAAAACTGAAATATCCTCGACTTTGAATGAGTTGGTTTCTTTTATCAATGACTTAGAAATTAGCGTAATCTATAGAAAGTCGATTAAGGTTTGAAAAAAGTGTTTGTGACTTTGAAACAGATAATTGGCGGTAGAAATCTCGTTCGGCATCAAGGAAGGAAATTTAGAGGCTTTTACAATATGCTAAGTTTATTTAGATTTGCTTAACTTATTTAATTCCTAACAACTTTTTGAAATATGGAAGAGATGGCACTTTGGGGATCATTCTTCTCTGGCATTGGTGCGCTTGCTGCCTTGATAATTTCTATTCTTCAATTAAAAAAAAATTCCATGATTAATGAGGCGAACTTTTGGCTTTCGTTAAGGGAAATTTTTAATACAGAGGATCGGGTTAAAGTTCACCAGGGTTTTCGAAATGCTCAATGGAGGCACAATGCTCCTCAAAATAATGAAGAATGGATATTGATTGAGGATTATTTAGGATTGTTTGAAGTTTGTCAGAAACTATTAGAAAAAAAGGTTATTAGCCAGGAAATGTTTAAAAATCTATATGAGTACAGAATTTATAATTTTTTGAATAATAGAGAAGCGGCAATTAGGAAGCTTGTTTGCGAATACTATGATTGGGCGATTCTCTACCAGCTTCTGGAAAATCTTTACCCTGCCAAAGGTTGGATGAGTTTTTATAAATTTTTAGAAGCACTTGAGCTTGAAATAAACGAAGTTAAAAGTGAAAATGAGTTTTTAAGAAAGTTGACAAAAGCACAAAAGAGAGATTATGATGAATTTCTTAAGAACAATACTCCGGACAATTTACGACGCGATGACCCCGAATTCTAATAAGCTCTGATAGTTGGGGTGATTTATTACGATGTCTGGTTGCAAATCCAACTTTGAAATAATTCGGTTGAGCCAGAATCGGTTGAACAGGGCAGTCTTGAAATCGGATATTGAAATGGGGCCTTGCTTTTGGTCGGCGTGCTTGCTGAGGATCTCTAACTTTGCGATGTTGACTGCGGTCAGGCTGGCATTGAAATGGAAATCGAGTGCCTGCTTGTCGCGTGACTGGCAATCTTCCAAGCCTGTGTGCTGCTTGGCGTCGCGGAAAAGGAATTCGATCTGAAACCTGGTCGAATAATACTCCAGAACTTTTTCGGGACATGCTTGGGTGTCTGTGCTGAAAAGCAGGAGGTACTTCTGTGTCCGGGTATTGAGCAATGCCACGACCAGCAAACTGCGCTTGAAGCCTACGTGGTACATGAGGCAACTGTACAGGTGGGTTTGTTCGTCAATCTCGCTGACCTTTCTGAACCTACGCTTGTGTATTCCCATGAATTTCCCGCTGTACTTCCTCCTTGCGCCTGGCCGCTTCTCATGTGGGCCCTTGTAGATGTAGCGCATATTGGAATCCTGCCTGAGCCTGCCGATGAAGTCGATCCCGATCCCGACCACGCCGTCTATGAACTCCTTCTTGCTGTAAAACCCGTCACCAACAAGGTATTTCACCCGTTTGCGCAACTGTCTTTTGCATGCCTGAACCTGCTTGAGGTAATGGTCTATCCTCGAAAGTTTGCGGGTGGCGGCGGGCGTTTGTCGGGCCGACAAGGCGAAAGCCGTCCGCAAGTGCATCGAAACGATTGCAATGCAGGACACCTCCAGCCCTTTGATCATGCTGTTGCGGGATCCACTCCAAAACCAGCCCACCCCAAAGGTCTTGCGCCCGGCTTTCGGGATAGTGGTGGCATCTATGGCCGCGATACATTCTCCAGGGGACAGAAGGTCGAGCAACAAGGCGTTGAGGCGGTTGAAACCCCATACCTTACGGTAGTTGCGCCGGAAAGTCCGTTCCGAAAGGCCGCTGTGCCGGGCAAGGTTGGCGATGGTAGCTTTTCCACGAATAATGAAAAGCGTGGAAAAAAATGTCAGAAGAAAATCTCTTTGAGGTTTGCTCAACTGGAGCCCACTCACTACTATTGAAGTGATAATATGCATGGTGCCATGCTCGTCATTTTTGGCTTGAGCGTGGCACCTACTTTTTTACAGTTTAAATCACGACTGTCTGAAAAACTGTCCAGAGTATTGTAAGAAAACGGGTCTCATAAAAATAAAGCCCAAATCAAATAATATTTCAAAATCGTAAAGAACTTTTTTGGCATCGGACTTAACCAACATGACCGAGCACTCCGACCAAATATACCAGGCCACAAAAAGTGAAATTGGACGACTGGCCAGAAAATCCTGGGACTTTGGAAAACCCATCCTTCCCAAATGGATTAACTTTAAGGTCATGGTCCTTGAGTCATCTGATCTTCAGCGGAATTATCAAAGCATCATTCATGAAATTTGCACGGATCAGGGATTCGAATTTTTCGAGCCTGAGGGTTGGTTGGAATTTGAGAAGGAGAAGGAGATCGCTTTGGACTGGCTTAAACGGAACCTCATGGAAAATTATCAAAGCCCATCCACCAAAAGAATAAGTGAGGAAAATGCGCAGAAGATGGTAAACAGCTTTATTAATTTATTTGATCTTTCGCGGGCAAGGTATTTTTCGAATTGCTATGAAGACAATGGAAAAACCATTTCCTATGAACCCAGCCGGCCAGATGATTATCTGATGGTGGACGGAGGGGTAATCATCCTTGATCAAAAACAAGCAGGCATTTTATGGGCCAGTGACTGGGATTAAACCTTTTTATTCCCTGATTTTAAGGACTATTTTGTTTTCCGCCTCCAGACAATGCGACTCCCTCGCATTTTTGCGCTCGTAGCTCGAAGCCCAAAGCTCGCAACTAAACCAACCCTTCCGCCTTCCTCAACTCCTCCGGCTTGCCGCAATCGATCCAGTAGCCCTGGTTGTGCTCAAACCAGCGAATCTCCTGGCTGCCCGCCAGGTCGAGATAGGTATCCACAATGGAAAATTTTCCCTCCTGACGGATCAGGGCAAAGATCTCAGGCGAGATCACATGCACGCCCGAAAAGGCCCTTTGCACCAGATTTGCACGGCTTTCGCCGCGCACCAATTTCACCTCGCCCGTTTGCACATTCTCCCAACCGCACAACAGACCCTTGGGGTCAAACAGAAAAAAGCGGGAAGACGGCCTTTGCCGTACTGCCAGGGTAGCCAAAGGGGCATGTTGCAGATGCGCCGCATACAAACCCGCCAGATCGAGGTCGGTGACCACGTCGGCATTATGCACAAAAAAGGGCTCAGTGCCTTGCAGGTATGGAGCGGCAAACTTCAATCCGCCGCCCGTTTCCAGAAGCAGCTCTCGTTCGTCCGAAATGTGGACTTTCAGCCCGAAATTGTCCCGCTCCGCGATGTGTTCGATCACCTTGTCGGCGAAATGGTGCACATTCACCACCAGTTCATCCACTCCCGCGGCAATCAGACGGGCCACCACCCGGTCCAGCAGGGGCACGCCCTTCAGTTCGACCAGGGCCTTGGGCCGGTCGTTGGTCAGGGGGCGCAGGCGGGTGCCCAGACCTGCGGCAAAAACCAGCGCTTTCATGGATTTGCCTCCGTTTGAGGGGTAAAATGTTGGCCTGGCCAGCCTCTTTCCACGTGTTCGAGCCAGATATCCACGGGAAAATTTTTCCGCAGAAAATCAGCCAGTTGATCTGCACAGTAAACGGATCTGTGCTGTCCACCCGTGCAGCCAAAGCTCACCATCAAGTGATCAAATCCCCTTTCCAGGTACCTTTTTACCACAGGTTCCACCGATTGGCTGACGGCCTGCAAAAACTCAGAGACCTCTGCTTCCTTTTCCAGAAAGTCGATCACCTCCGGGTCGCGGCCGGTCAGATCGCGGTATTGCGCATAGCGCCCGGGATTGTGCAGGGCCCGGCAATCAAAGACGAAACCGCCTCCGTTGCCACTCAGATCGAGGGGAGCGCCGGTCGTTTTGTAGGAAAAACTCTGGATCGTGACCCGCAGGGAGCCTTTGGACTGGGCCGGACGGTGGTATTTGGCCAGACCTTCGGCCTGAGGCAGGCTTTTCAGCACCTGCCACAGGTGCGGCAACCTGACCGGCAATTCGACATTGGCCAGAATCCAGGCCACATTATTCAAGGCGTAGGGGATGCTCTGGATAAAATGCCCCTTGCGTTCAAAAAGCCCGCGGAAACCGTAAGCCCCCAGGGTTTGCAGTACGCGGATCAGGGTGATTCCATAAAACTGTTCCCGAAACTGCCTGCGATCGACCGTCACATATTTTTCCAGCTGATCCAGATAATAACCCAACAATTCCTCCCTGATTTCCTGTGGAATATCCGCTTTGGCCTGAAAGAGGAGGGAAGCGAGGTCGTATTGCAGGGGGCCGCGGCGGCCGCCCTGAAAATCAATGAACCAGGGCTCGCCCTGGTGGATCAGGATATTGCGGGCCTGAAAGTCCCGAAACATGAAATAATCAGCCGGGGCCTGACCCAGATAATCACACAGACGGTCAAAATCGTCCTCCAGCAATTGCTCATCAAAAGGGATTTTGGCCAGTTTGAGGCAGTAATATTTGAAATATTGCAGGTCCCAGGCCATGGATTGGCGGTCGAAGCGGTCGCGGGGAATGCAAAGGGAATAGTCAATGCCTTTGCCTGCGGGAATTTGCATTTGGATCAAACCGCGCAGGGAAGCCTGGTAAAGGGCTTTGATTTCAGGCGAAAAACGGCCTTCACGCCGCTCTGCACTGACCCGGTCCATGAGCGATTCATTGCCCAGGTCCTGCAAAAGATAGCAGGTTTCGTCCGCGCTCACCGCATACACTTCGGGCACATTGACCCCCTGCTCCCGAAAATGCCGGGCAAACGCAATGAAAGCGCGGTTTTCGCGGACATCTGCATTGGCCGCGCCAATCAGGTCGTCGCCTGCGCCAGAAAGGCGAAAATAGCGGCGGTCGGACCCGGACTGGGGCAGTTCTTTCAGTTGGTCAGGGGCTTTGCCCCTGACCTGCAGGTACAAACTTCGAATCAGATGGGGGATGTCTTGCTCCACAGGATTTGGTTTTGGGCAAATTTATCGGCCTGATCTCTGGGAAAAAAGACCATTAGTCCACAACAGATTCCCACATTCGTCAACTTAACAGGAAAAAGGATCAAGAAGTGTTTGTATCGCAGAGTTCGCAAAGTTTTTTGGAGCTCATATTGCGTTGGTTGGGGTAGCAAAGGGCGCAAAGCTTAGCGAATTATCAGGACTTAGAGAATTTCCTTAATCCCCTCCATTCCTCAAAGAAGGAAGGAAGCCCAACGCATTCGGCTGAAGCAGGGGGGAACTCCAAAGGCGAAGCCCGTTCAAACAATAGGGTTGGTTTAGGCTAATTGGTTTCTAATTTTCACATCCCTCCTGAATGGCTTTTTCCATCGCATCTAAATCTTCGGGAAGAATGGAGCCAGCGAACAAAGCCAGGTTTTTCTTTTCTTTTGCATGAATCTGGCCCTTTTGATCGCGATTGACTAATTCTAAAATGTAATTCAGGACTCTTTTCTGCTCGGTTTCTCCCAAAAGGTGAAGATTATTCAATATTTCAGATTCAATTGCCTTCATGAGGTGGGTTAAAGTTTCTGATTTTCAAATATAACGATAATCAATGGGAATTTATGCTTAGGAAAATTGGGTGAAAGGGTAAAAATGCCAGCGATAATTATTTGCTTAGAAGGTTACTCCAGGAAACCTTGAGAGTTTTTTGGAACGGTTTTTGGACAAGAAATAAACAAAGAATCACCATTTTTGGAGTTGCAATTCGTTGTAACAGAGAGAGAAAATTTAATTTCCACTCGTTACCTGCTTTGCTTAGCTTCGCAAATGGAGTCCTGGCTCTCAATTGAAGATGAAAAAGCTTGTATTCTGTCTCCTGCTGCTGATTTCTTTCGCCTGGCAAGCGAAGGCATCCCATATTGCCGGGGCCGAACTGACCTACGAGTGTCTGGAATACCGCACATTTGCGGCTGATTACCGCGTCACCCTAAAGCTTTACCGCGATTGCCTGAACGCCAATCCACAAGCCACTTTCCCCGATCCCATCGACTTTTTTATTTTCGAATCCACTTCCAAAACCCTTTACCTCGTCGCGCCGGTCAGCGCTCCCTTTTCAACCCCCAAACTGGTGCCCGAAAACTGGTCGGCCTGCGTGGGCAGTCCTTACAACCTGTGCATTGAAGAGGGTGTTTACACCCTCGATCTGACCCTGCCCCATCTGGCAGGCGGCTGGGACGTGGCTTATTCGCTTTGTTGCCGCAACGGGGTGGTCACCAATCTGGACCTGCCCGGCGACCAGGGTGTGACCTTTGTGGGCCATGTGCCCGGCAGCGATGTGGTCAATTCGTGTAATTCAATGCCACAATTTAAGCAGGCTCCTTCCCTGTTTTTGTGTGCGGGCGAGGAGTATAATTTCGATCATTCTGCAGTTGATCCTGATGGAGATTCTCTGGTTTATATGATTACCAATCCCTATTCGGGAGTCAATGTCAATAATGTGGGGGCCAGCACCAATAACCCGCAACCCAACATCAGCAATCCCGTGGGGGCGCCTCCTTATCAGCATGTGAATTACGCCACGGGCTATTCCTACACTGCGCCTTTTGGCCTGGGCACCATTTCCATCGACCCCAATACAGGCTATCTTTCGGCTTTACCCCTCAATCCAGGCATATATGTGATCGCCATTTCTGTGTTTGAATACCGCAACGGAAAACTGCTGAGCGAAAACAAGCGGGATTTTCAGTTCAATGTGATTAACTGCCTGCCCCAGGGCAATGAGCCGGTTATTTCGCCCGATTTGTCTAATGTTCCAAGTTCGGGAGACACGGTTTTTGCCACTGCGTCCAATAATTTTTGCTTCACTTTCGAGGTTTCTGACGCGGTCACGGTGGGCAAACTGGTGGTGAATCCCGTAAGCACCATATTTGGGGGTAATGGCGGATTTCCTGCTCCTTACGCCACCCTGAACCTTTCGGGCAACAACCCTGTGACAGGAACCTTGTGCTGGAAACCCAGTTGCGAGGCGGTCGGGCAGACGTACGAACTGCTGATCAGTGCCTGGGATTCGGCGGCCTGCCCCAATTACAACATTGCCCTCGATACCATTTGGATCGTGGTGCAGGCGCCCGTGGGTGCCCCACCTTTGGTGGAGCACGACCTGACCGGCCTGCCTTTCAGTGGCGATACCCTGCAAATTCCCGTGCAAACCCCGTTTTGTTATTCCTTTTACATCACGGATACCAATGGCACAGGCGCAAATTATACCTACACTGACGCCGTTCTGACTCCAAACGGAGATTCCCTGAATAAGACCCACACCATCACCACCCACTTTTCCAACGACACCCTGTTTGGGGAGCTTTGCTGGAAATCTTTTTGCAATGTGGGCACCCTCTACATGATGACCCTCAACGGCATTGACAAGGGGCTGTGCCCGCCCGACAACCAAAGCAGCGACACGGTTTTTATCGAAATTCTGGAGCCGCCTACGGCATTTCCGGTGGTATCCTATAATCTGGGTAACCTCAATGTGAACGGCGACACCCTGGTGGTCAATGCGTTTGAGGAATTTTGCTTTGATTTTACCGTGGCAGATACCTCAGGCCTGGCCGATTCTCTGCAGATAGAGGCCTTTGCTGAGGCAGTGGGCAATCCCAATATTACAGGCGGCCCCACCACCAGCGGACAGATGGTGGGGGATACCCTGTTTGGACAAGTATGCTGGCAACCCTCCTGTGCCCATGTGGGCAGCCTTTTTCGCCTGGTGGTTAAGGGGCAGCAGGTGCACAAATGTCTGATCATCAGGGAGGTGGCCGAAACTCTTTATGTGCGGGTAAATCTGCTCAATAATCCTCCCCCGCAAATCAGCCACGACCTGGGGCCCACCCAACCTCTGCCGTCTGAATTGACTCTGGTGGATGATGAGGAATTTTGCATGAAATTTTTGCTGGAAGATACCGTTGCGCCTGCCTTTCTCCAACTGGAAACCCAGGTGGTGCGCCTCAACGGGCAACCCTATCAGGGGCCTGAACCTGAAGTGAATTTCAGTGCGGAATTTGATTCATCTGTGGCAGGAACCCTGTGCTGGAGCGTGAGTTGTGCCTACGCGAATGAGTCGTTCATGATCTATCTTATTGGTCGCGACACCTTTGACTGCAACCTGCAAAATACTGTGCTCGACTCCATTCTGGTCAACCATGAGGAGACATTGCCTGCAGAAGTGGGGCAGTGCCGGGTGACCGTCCTTCCCGGCGATGCGGCTATAGAACTGGATTGGGAATCAAACCTTGAGACAGATGTGCGGGGCTACTTGATCCGTCGCAGCGCATTTTCGGGCGGTCCATTCGAATTTGTGGATTCCGTGCTCAATGTCAGTTCCATGAGTTATATGGATGCCAATGCCGACCCGGATGCCCACCCCTGGTGCTATGAAGTGCTGGCTTATGACCGCTGTGGTAATTTTTCTCCTGTTTCTGAAGTTTTTTGCACCATTCACCTGCAGGCAGAGGACGTAGGTTTTGAATCTCAACTCGACTGGACCCCCTATGTGGGATGGTCCAACGGGGTGGCATCCCATCAGATTTACATCAGCGAATTGCCCGACCTGACTCTCTATCAGCAATTGGGCGTGGTGAGCGGCCAGGAATATGGCTACCTCCATGCCGATCCCGAATCGGCGATCAATTGCTACCGCATCCGTGGCCTGGAATCCAACCCGGGCTGTGGCATCGAATCCTGGTCGAATGAAGTGTGCGTTACTTTTCCGCCGCGGCTGTATTTTCCCAATGCCTTCACCCCCAATAACGACGGCATTAATGATGAATTCTACCTGCCAGGACTATTCGTGGAAACCTTTGACCTGCAAATCTTTGACCGCTGGGGAAAACTCATTTTCGAGTCCCGCAACCCCACCTCAGGTTGGAAAGGCACTTTCAAAAACGGACAAAACTGCCCCGAAGGGGTGTATATGTACACCCTGAATGCCAAAGGTTATGAAGGTACTGAACTGCACCGTGCGGGGAGCGTTACGTTGATCAGGTGAGGGGTGAGCTATCAGCTATCAGCTATCAGCGGTCAGTTTCGCAACTTACAACTTAGAACTAAAAACTCGCCTCTTGTAACTCAGAACTCACAACTTAGAACTAACTAAACTGCCAACTTTCCAGCTTTGGCCACGATTTTCTTCTGGTACACGTCTCCGTCGTGGTAAATAGCGCCCTCGGGCAACCATTCCCACATTTCGCCCAAATCTCTTTTGAGCATATCCATGTAGAACTTAGGCAGAATGCCTGATTCTCCTTCAAAGAAGGCACGGAATTGCTTGTCTTCGTCGAGCAGGCGGCGAATGGTGCTGTGGTATTTGATGCGTCCAAATCCCTCCTGACTGACGGCCCGCATGAAATTCATCAGTTTTACCTGGTAGCGGTTATTGGCCGACCAGCGCCGTCCAATCGCTTTCCAGGACCAGGTATGTTTGGAAACGTCGATCACATGGTCATAAAACTCAGGCCATTCATAATTCCTGGGTTTCACGTTCATGGCGTGGTGATTATTCAGAAAGTGGTGTGGGAAGGGGAGCACCCGATTGTCGTTATAATAAGACTCATTGAGGGGCGCAGCTTGCCCGAAGGCAGTGAGGAGGGAGTACCCTGGGAACGCACCCGGGGTGCGGTCCACGAAGGCCTTGGTGACCTCGAATGGCTCGGCCCCGAAATCGCTGTCCATGCCAAACACAAAATTGGTCTGAACATAGGGAATGTAGCGCATGATCATGTTGACGTGGTCAGACACATCCCTCATTTTGTCCATGCCCTGGCGCTGCCCGGTTTTGGATTTTCCGCCCAGATCAAACCAGGACTCAATGCCAGGCAGGAGGGCATTGAAGCCGTTTTTCTGCAGGCGTTTGAGGTTGTCCTCCTTGAGCAGGGAAAGGCTGTTTTCGGCAATGAAATCCATGCTGTTGGTGGGAATGGCATCCTCAATCATGCTCAGGATTTCGTCAAATTTTACCCCAAAATTGGGATCGTGCCACACTACCAGGGGCCGTTTAAATTTGGTCAGCAGAAATTGCAGGTCCTTGCGCAGTCCTTCAAATTCCATTTGCTGGTAGGGCACGTTGGCATCCACGCAAAAGGAGCAGGTATAAGGGCAGCCCATGCTGGCCACCAGGGGCACAATCTTCAAAAAAGGTGCTTTTTTGAGGGTGGCTTCAATGTATTTCCATCTTTCTTCCACCCCGGGAAGGTGGATGGGCTGGATTTTTTCGGCAATGTGCACGCCCAGCGGACGGTGCTGCTCGGGCCCGTCCAGAATGTTTTTGATGGTTGATTTGTGGGTAAATCCGAGCACATAATCGAAATATTTGCAGCCATCCATGGGATAGGCCCGGGCATGTGGCCCGCCCAGGATGGTAATTGCGCCTTCGTGGCGAAAGCGATTGCTCAGGGCATACGCCAGTTGGGCAGATTGGGTGAAGGCACTGATAAACACCACATCCACATCCTGGGGCAGTTCAGCCACCAGATTTTCGCGCCCGGTATAGGCAACGAGGGTGACCTCATGTCCCAGTTCTTCTGCCCAAACAGCCACTACCTGAGGCATAATGCCCATCAGATTGGCGTACATTGCCCTTGCATACAAGGACGAATTGGGGCTTTTGGAGATGAGATCAATGATCCCTACACGTAATTTTTTCATACTTTTTGTGATCCTGTTTCCTGATTTTGGGCTTTGGTTGATCTGTGTTGCCCTGAATTGGTCCGATTAGAAAAATTAGGAATATTTTTACAATTATCCGAATATTTTGATGGATTGAAACAAATTGGTTGGCGGGGCTGACGTTGTTAAGAACGAATAAATCTCACCTTTAGTCGAATTCCCCGTTCAATCCTTTCGGAACAGATGATGAGGGTAAAAATCCGGTTTTGTTACCAATAATTATTATTTACTTATTAACAGGCCTGAAATTTGCGCAGAGAATGTTAATGCCTTAACTATCAAACCATATTATTATGAAATCCAAAGTAATTATCTCCGCTTTTCTGATGATTCTCCTGAGCGCCCGTCTGGTGCAGGCGGCGGGAATCGAATTTCACCACGTAACCCTCGATCAGGCCCGAAAAATGGCAGGTGACCAGGGAAAACTGATCTTTGTGGATGTCTATGCCGAATGGTGCGGACCCTGCAAATACCTCAGCAGCAGTGTTTTCCCTGACTTAAAACTGGGCGAGTTTTACAACCAGCATTTCATTTCCGTCAAACTTGACGGAGAAACGGGGGAAGGCCGCCAGGTTATGCGACAGTTCAGTTTGAATGCCTATCCAAGCCTGCTTTACCTGGATGCAGCGGGAAATCTGGTCCATAAAGAAGTGGGGGGAATGGGCGCTGAATCACTCCTGCAAATTGGCAAGGATGTCCTGTTTCCTGATCAGTCTGAACTGCAAACCGCCCGCGATCAGTTTATGGCCGGCAACCGTGAACCAGATTTTCTGATGGAATATCTCGACCTGACGCTGGAAACGGAGGCAGGAGAAGAGGAGGTGCAGCCCATCATTGAAGCCTACCTCGAAGCCAAACCCAACCTTGACCTGGGCGATTACGACGAATTATACGTTTTCCTGTTGGGTATTTACGACCTGAGCGATCCTCTGATGCAGACCTTCCTGGCCGATCCTGCCCCTTCCCGCGAGGTTTACCCTGATGTGGTCAGCGACAAATTTGTACTGAATCTGGAGCATTTTGAGGCCCAGGCCCTGGCTGAGGGAAGTCCATCCGTGTTAATTGCCCAATTGGATGCTTTTTATCCCCTGATCACGGATGAAATGGGGAAGGAGGCACCTGCCTACGAAGACCTCAAAGCCACGGTGCTGAATATATTCGAGGAGTCGCAACAGGAAGTGGAAGATTGAACAATCTGAAAATATTTTTTGCAAGGGGAGCAATATTTGCTCCCCTTTTTCGTTACCCATTCAGTCTGTGCGGAAGTTCGCATTTTTATTATCCCCTCTGTTCCCTTCTTAAGCCGAACTTGCTTATATTTACTGCGTATTTTGCGCACGAAACAGACCATAATTCTCTGGAGAGCATTCCTCATTAGCCTCTTTCTGGCCCCCTTTTCATGGGCCAGTTCTCAGTGCGTTCCCAGCCCGCCCCTCGACCTTGGTCCCGATACAGCCCACTGCGGCAGCTCCTTTTTACTGGATGCCGGGCCCGATTACGCGACCTATGCCTGGACCGGGGGAGCTTCCTCTTCACAGTTGCAAGTCAACAATTCAGGAACCGTCATTTTACAGATCACGGATACCAATGGATGCGCAGCCAGTGATACGGTAAATATTACTCTTCTTCCCCGCCCAACTGCGATCACCATTCCTTCGGGATCTGTTTCGTTTTGTGAAGGTGGAAGTGTCAATTTGGAGGCGAATTTCCTGGGAATTTATGCCTATGAATGGAATACAGGATGGACTTCGGGCAATCTGGAGGTCAATTCAAGTGGAAGCTATTATGTGATTGTCTTCAATAGCGTGGGCTGTCCGGATACCTCGGCCCCGGTCCTGGTAACTGAAAATCCACTTCCTGATGTTTCCATTGGCCCTGATCAGTCCATTTGTGCGGGCGATACCGCGGTGTTTACCTCTTCGCCTTCCTTTCCCGTTTACCTTTGGTCCAATGGCAGCACTCAATCCAGTATCGCAGTGACCCAGGCGGGAGGCTACGCCCTCTCTGTCCGCGACAGCAACGGATGTTCGGGCGCAGATACGGCCTTTGTAACGGTCAATCCCAACCCTGTGATTTCCATCGGCAACGACCAGGAATTTTGTGAAGGGACTTCAACCGTGATTTTGTCTCCCGGGAATGGATTTGCCAGCTATACCTGGTCGGGCGGCGAAACGACGCCTTCGGTCACCGTGACCAGTTCCGGCCTGTATTTTGTCTCCGTTACGGATGTGAACGGCTGTTCAGCCGTTTCCAATCTGGTCACCATCACCATCAATCCACTGCCCGCCGCCCCGGTCGTGACCGCCCTGGGTACGGATCTAACCACAGATCCGGCCGCCACCTACCAATGGTACCTGGATGGCAGCCTGATTATTGGAGCCAATTCTCAATCTTACACCCCCCAGTCCAGCGGCAATTACACCGTGCTGATCACTGATCAGAATGGATGCATGGCTCAAAGCGGCAATTTTGAAGTGATTTTCGAAATTACCAAAGACGACATTTATAACGGAATTTCACCCAACGGCGACGGAATCAACGATTTTTTTGTGATCGGAAATATTGAGCGATTCCCCGACAACGAACTGGTGATTACCAACCGTTACGGTTCGGAAGTTTTTCGCTCCACTGGCTACACCAATACCTGGCAGGGCCGCGGTCCGGACGGTCAGTCTTTGCCTGATGGAGCTTATTTCTATGTGCTCGACCTGAAAAACGGGCAGGAGCCCATGACCGGCTTTTTGCAAATCAACAGATGAGGTTTCTGACTGCCATATCGCTCGTTTTGTTGGTGCTTTGGGGCGGAATTTCTCAAGCTCAACAGGATCCGCAATACAGCCAGTACATGTTCAACGGGCTGGTGTTGAATCCGGCCTATGCGGGCAGCCGCGACATGATGAGCGCCACTGCCATTGTGCGGCAGCAATGGGCAGGTCTGGAAGGAGCCCCGGCCACTCAAAGCCTGAGTTTTCACGCCCCGACCGTTAATTTGCGCAACGGATACGGCATTTCTCTCTGGAACGACCGCATTGGCGCAACCAGCACCACCAATTTTGAAGCAGACTATGCCTTCAGAATTCCCATGGGCAAAGGGGCCAACCTGGCTCTGGGCCTGAGCGGTTCCCTGCGCAATTATCGCATAGACAATTCCTCCCTGAATCTCGAAAATACCTCTGATCCCTCCTTTGTGCTCAATGGATTCAATAAATGGATGGGAAATGTGGGTACAGGAGCATGGTTTCAGAACAAATTCATGTATCTGGGGGCATCTGTGCCGCATATTCTGGAAAATTCCATTTCGGGCCTCAGCGTCCCCAATATTTCCGATCGGGGGCGCCTGCACCGCCATTATCTGTTGACCGCAGGGCTTATCCTGAAATTGCACAGCAAGGTCAGATTCAAGCCTTCGGCTTTGGTGAAAATGGTCAACGGAGCTCCCACCAGCATTGATCTCAACGGTAGTTTTCTGTTTTGGGATAAACTTTGGCTGGGTATTTCCTGGCGGCAGAAAGCCGCCACGGTGTTCATTCTGGAATGGCAGATCAGCCATCAGTTCAGGGTAGGCTACGCCTATGATTATCTGCTTTCGCCCGTGGCGCCTTACAGCAGCGGTTCGCACGAACTGATGCTGGGTCTTGATCTGGATTTCAAACGGGCCAAAATGGCCTCACCCCGTTATTTCTGACAGAAATGAGAAACGGGAAATCCCATATGACCCTGATTGCAGGCGCCCTGTGCAGCCTGATTCTGGTCTTTTGGGGAATAAATCTGAAGGCGCAAAGCGCCGAAAAGTGGGTGCGCAGAGGCGATCAGCTGGTGGAGGAAATGGCTTATGTGCCCGCGATTGAAAGTTATGAAAAGGCTTTGGGCAAGGAGGAACGGGAGGACATCAAGGAAAAGGTGGCCGCAGTTTGTAAAAAGCTGGGCGATACCCGCCAGGCTGAGCTTTGGTATGCCCAACTGGCCAACCTGAAGGGAGCCAAGACCATTTACAAATTGCAGTATGCCGAGATGCTGCGCACCAATGGCAAGTATGACGAAGCCCTGAAATGGCTGCGGGAATACCGCTCGGCGGGCGGAAACGAAGAGCAGGCCAATCGCATTGCGCGTGAGTGTAATCTGGCAATCGAATTGCTGAAAGACAGTTCCAGTTTTAAAATCCAACCCCTGACCCTGAATACCTCGGGTTCAGAATTTGCGCCTGTGCCCTGCGGCAAAGGCATTTTATTTTCTTCCAACCGTCGTCGGGGCTTTTTTACCCGCGTCCTTGACCTGCGCAGCAACAGCCTCTTTTACGATTTGTATTACGCAGAAAAGGAACCCGGCAAAACCAAATGGAAAACCAAAGTTTTGAAGGGAGTGAACAGCCGTTTTCACGAAGGACCTGCTGCCTTGGCACCGAGTGAAAATGTGCTTTTCTTCACCCGCTCCAATTTTAAGGGAGGCAAACTGACTCAGAATAACGAAGGCATCAATAAGCTTCAGATATTTTCCGCTGAAAAAACTGGCAAAAACTGGTCAAAACTGCAGAAGTTGCCCTTCAACAGTGACGAATATTCGAGTGCCCATCCCACCATTTCCCGCAATGGAAAATTCATGGTCTTTTCCTCTGACAATCCGGGTGGCTTTGGTGGATCTGACTTGTATATGAGTGTGGAGGAGGGCGAAGGCTGGTCCAAACCTGTGAATCTGGGGGCGGGAATCAATACCCCGGGCGACGAAATGTTCCCCTTTTTGCATGAGAGCGGTACCCTCTTTTTCAGTTCTGACGGGCATACGGGCCTGGGGGGGCTGGATATTTTCTATTCCCTCCCCGACAACGGCGGCTGGAGTCCGGCCAAAAACGCAGGCGCTCCCCTCAATTCTCAGGGAGATGACTTCGGGCTCAACTGGATCAAAGGCAAATCTCAGGGCTATTTCAGCAGCAACCGCGAAGGGGGATCGGGCAAGGACGATATCTTCGCTTTCACCCGTCAGAATGTGGTCAGGGGAATCGTGGCAGATGTGCGGACGGGAAAACCCATTGAGGGAGCCACCGTGACCGTATTTGGCAAAGGGAACCGCAAGGGAACCTCTATTTCTGATGCCAATGGCGCCTTTGAATATGTGGGTTCTATGGGTCGCGACGTGACCCTGACGGTGATAAAGGATGGGTTTGAAGAAGTAAAGTCAAAGTGGTCGGGTAAGGACCTTTCTCCCATGGAAGACCTGAGCGACACCATCACCATGCAGCCCGAGCAGCTTTTTACCATGAGCGGCAAAATGATCGATGCCAAAAACGGGGCTTTGATGGGAGACGGCGAAATCAGACTGGTGGGCGGCCCCGAAGAAGTGAAGCTTTCCAGTGAGAAAAACGGGGATTATTTTGCCAAACTGAATTATGAAACGGATTATGTGCTGATTTATTCCAAAGCGGGTTACCGTCCTGAGGTCAGGTATATCAGCACCAAAGGCCTGAATGAAGCCAAAGATTTTCGCCAGAATATCTCTTTGACCCGGGGCAATTTCATTCTGGTGGAAGGAAAAGTATTTGATAAAAAGACGGGAAATCCCCTGAAGGATGCGAATGTGAGGGTAATTGAAGGTGGCACGGGAGCGGAGGAAATTCTCCTGCAAACCAAAGGAAACGGACTGTTTTGGACTATTTTGCCTCCATTTACCCGTTTTTATTTGATTGGCTCCAAAGAGGGCTACTTTGCCGGACGGGCCGATTTGCCGCCGCCCGACAGCCTGGCGGGCGGGGCCATTGTGAGTGTGGACATCGAGCTGGTGACCGGTGAGGTGGGCGCTTTGGTCAAACGCATTTACTACGATTACGGAGCCAGCTTTTTGAGTTCATCCTCCACCAAAGCCCTCGACGAAATCGTATATTTCCTGATCGAAAATCCGACTGCCAAAGTCGAACTGGCTTCCCATACGGATGCCACGGGCCCGGCAGATTTTAATTATAACTTATCCCTGCGCAGATCTCAGGCCTGTGTAAACTACCTGATTGCCAAGGGAATTGCAGCCGACAGAGTAATCGCAGCTGGCTATGGGGAAAGACAGTTGGTCAATGATTGCGCTGACGGGGTGGATTGTCCACCAGAAATGCATCAACTGAACCGACGAACTGAAATTACAATCTCTGGAATTGACCCTGAAAAGCGTTAATTCCCCGGTTAATGGGCTATTTTCCGTGCCTGCAGGCGCATTGGGTATTTTTTGAATGAATATTACTGGTTTGATGAGAGAAAAATTACTTCGGACAGCGCTTTTAGCCAGCTTGCTTCTTTTCTTCGGGTCTTCGCTCAAGGCCACGGTGTACTTTGTGGATAGTTCAGCCACATTGGGGGCAAATAACGGCACCAGTTGGGCCAATGCCTTTCTGCAGCTGAAATCTGCTACCTCTATTGCCCTCTCAGGGGATACGGTTAAGGTGGCAAAAGGCACCTATTTCCCTTCCTACGTGGGGGACATTACCCAATCCTTTTCGCCCGGCAACGGAGTGATTGTCATGGGAGGATTCCCTAACGGAGGCGGAGCCAATTCCACCCGTAACTGGATTACCCATCCCACCATCCTTTCTGGCGATATCGGGGTAAAGGGAGATTCTCTGGACAACAGTTATCATGTGTGTTTCCTAAGCAGTACCGCCACCCTGGATGGATTTATCATTGAAAAAGGCCACGGAAGATCCACGGGCAATAACCGCCGGGGAGGCGGGGTTTTTATTTCTGCGGCCAGCTCTACCATCCGGAATTGTGTGATCCGCGACAACAGTGTCACCGATGCCGGGGCCGGGCTTTATGCCCAGAATGCCGGAGCCAATCCCATCATCACCAACTGTATATTTTACCGCAACCGGGCGGTTGCCAGGGGAGGAGCCGTGAATTCCCAGAATACAGGTTGCGTGGTTACTATGCGCAACTGTACCTTTTTCAAAAACGTGGCCACCAATGGCTCCGCCATTGCAAACCAAAGTAGCGGCACCACGGTGCTCACCAACTGTATCGTGTGGGGCAACCGGCCCCGCAACAGCCAGTTTTTTACCCCCACTTCCTCCACCATCAGCTTCAGCATCACCATGGGAGGCGTCACGGGCACCAATTTGCTCAACGTTTATCCCCTCTTTGTGGATACCCTGACTTACGATTTGCGCATCCGTTTGTGCTCTCCTGCGGTGGATGCGGGTACCAATACGGGCGCTCCCGCCAGAGATTTTGCCAACGCACCCCGTCCCTTTGACGGAAATGGCGACGCCACCGCCACCACAGACATTGGAGCGTACGAAACCCAGTCGGTCGGGGCGCCGCCCGTGGTCACTTTTGCCGGGCTTTCACCCGTGATTTGCCTCAATCAGGGTACGGCCAACCTGACCGGAAATAATGCCCCGGGTGGCGTTTTTTCTTCCATTCCGCCTACCGCAGGCCTGGTTGACAATGCCAACGGTACCGCAACTTTTAACCCGGTGGTAGCTGGTCAGGACACCTTCGACATCATTTATTTCTACTCTGATCCCAATTCCTGCCAGAATGCCGACACCCAGACCGTGATTGTCAGTCCTGTTCCTACCGTCAGTATTACTCCTTTTGGCTCCACCACCTTTTGCCAGGGCGGATCGGTAACCTTTACCGGCACCACGGGAGGCACCTATCAATGGTACCGTAACGCAGTGCCGATCGGGGGCGCCACTTCGAATGTGTATGTGGCCACCACTTCGGGCCGCTACAACATGGTTCGTACCCAGGCAGGTTGCTCGGACAGTGCGGCAGCAGGGATCAAGGTGACGGTTAATCCACTTCCTGTGGTGACCATTTCTCCCGCAGGCCCCGATACGATTTGTCCGGGATCATCAATTCTTCTGACCGGAACTGCGGGAAGCAGCCGTCAATGGTATAAAAACGGAGCTATACTTTCCGGACAGACCGGCACCACCCTCAATGTGACCACGACAGGCTGGTACAATCTGATCGTGACAGACGGAAACAGCTGCATGGACTCTGCGGCGGTAGGAAACCATGTTTTTGTGGGTGATATTGAGCCTCCTGTGGCGGCTTGCCGGGACGTAACCCTTTTCCTGAATGCGGCCGGTAATGCCACCCTGACCACAGGAGCTGTCAATAATGGCAGCACGGATAACTGCGCAGTAGGAGCCCTTTCGCTAAGCCAAACTGCATTTACTTGTTCTGACCTTGGGGTGAATTCCGTAACCCTTACGGTCAATGATGTAAATGGAAATTCATCCACCTGTAATTCCAACATAACCACAGAAGACACCCTTGCGCCCATCGCCGTTTGCAATAACCTGTCTGCCTACCTGGATGGAACAGGTAATGCCCTGGTGACCCCGGCGGGAATTGGGGCAGGCAGCTCGGATAATTGTGGGATTTCCTCCCAAACCCTTGACATTTCCTCCTTTACCTGTCCGGATACGGGTACGGTCATGGTAACCCTGACCCTCATGGATGCGAGCGGAAATTCATCCACCTGCATGTCCACCGTTTCTATATTCGATACCCTTTCACCTGTGGCCACCTGTCAGGATATTACCCTGTTTTTGAACGGAGCGGGTAATGCATCCACCACTGCCGCCAATGCCAATGCAGGCTCCTCGGACAATTGTGGCCTGGCCGGTCTTTCCCTCAGCCAGACTGCCTTTACCTGTCTGGATTTGGGGGTGAATGCCGAAACCCTCACAGTGACTGACGTCAGCGGCAATTCCAAAACCTGCCAAAGCAATATTACGGTCAATGATACCATTTCTCCCGTGGCCCTTTGCCTGGACGATACACTGGTGATTCAGGCGGGAGGAATTGCCACGGTAATTCCGGCTAATCTGGATGGGGGAAGTACGGATAATTGTGGAATTTCTACGGTTAACACCAATATTTCCACCTTCGCCTGTGTGGATACGGGTGCCAACCCAGTGACGGTCTATTTTATGGATGCATTTGGCAATGTGGACAGTTGTTTTTCAACCATTACCGTGCTGGATACATTTCCTGTGGCGGCCATTTGTGCAGATACCACCATTTTTCTGGATAATTCAGGGAATGCCTCCGTGACCGCCTATTCCATTGGTTATCAGACCACGGGAAATTGTGGCATCAGTGCGATGTATCTGAGCGATTCGCTCTTTACCTGTGTGGATACTGGGGCGACGCAGCTGGTGACCCTGACGGTGGTGGCGGGAAGTGGCAATGACAGTTGCCAGGCCAGTATCACGGTTGTGGATGCGACGCCACCTACGGCTCTTTGCCAGGACGCGACCCTGTATCTGAATCATTCTGGAATTGCCAAACTGGATCCGTCCACCGTGGATAATGGCTCGTTTGATAATTGTGGACTGGCTCAGATTGCGCTCAGCGACAGTTCATGGGCTTGTGTGGACTCGGGCAGCTTCACCCTGGTGTTTACGGCCACGGATGCTTCCGGGCTCCAGGATACCTGTCACGTACACGTTTCCGTGATTGATTCCACCTCGCCAAGGGCCATTTGTGGTACGGGGCCGGAAACTCTCGACCAAAGTCTGACCACCTTTGATACCCAGGTGGGCGGGGTTGCTATTGCCCAGTCCTTTGTGCCTGCAGTAACGGGTTATCTTTCCAGAATCCGGGTCAACACCCGCACCGCCAACTTCCCCGACTCAGTGACTTTTGAGATCAAAACTGGCCTGAATCCCGCAGGTACAAATGTGATTGCAAGCAAAAGGCTGCTCATTGATGACGCCGTTTTCGTATTTACAGACATTATTTTCCCGAATTCTCCCGTGATGGTGGCGGGAAACCCCTACATTCTGGTCATTACCACGGATGCTGATACGAACCTGGTTTTGGTGGGAGCCAAATCCACTGGAACAGCCTATCTTCCAGGCGAAGCCTGGGCTGATATCTTTGGAGACGGAAACTGGCTGAATGCGAGCCGGGATTTGAATTTTCAGGAGTTTGTGTATCCCTTCTCAACCGGGGCGGACACTGTCTATCTGGATGCCTCGGGTAATGTGCCCATCATGCCCGCCAATGTGGACGCAGGCAGCTACGACAATTGCGGCCTGGATACCATTTTTACCGATATTACTTCCCTCACCTGTAATGATATAGGTTGGAATCTGGTGACTCTGACCGTAATTGATCCCGGCGGGCGACAGGATTCCTGCACTGCATTTATCATGGTTTGGGATACGACCTCGCCCGCGGCTGCCTGTCTGGATACCACATTATACCTGGATGCAAGTGGATTGGCCTCCCTGGCCGCCGCTGATGTGAACAACGGAAGCTCAGACAATTGTGCGATTCAGACGTTAAGTTTGAATAAAACTTCGTTCAATTGTACCAATACAGGGCTGAATGCGCAAATTCTCACAGTAACGGATTCGAGTGGGAATGTTTCAACCTGCAATACTTCCATTACAGTTTTGGATACGATTCGGCCGCAGGCACTTTGCCTGGATACCACCCTTTACCTGAATTCAGGTGGGGCAGCTTCCCTGCTGGCCGCAAATCTGAATGCCGGGGGTTCAGACAATTGTAGTCTGGCTTCCGTGGTCGCCTCGCAAACTGCCTTTTCCTGCCCCGACAGTGGCTTGAATGTGATTACCCTGGTCTTCACGGATGCAAGTGGAAATACCAATTCCTGCACCTCCAATGTTTTTGTGGAAGATACAACCCGACCGGTCATTTCCTGCCAGAACCTCACGGTGAACCTCGACCCGGCGGGCAACGCCACCATCCTGGCTCAAAGCCTGAATAATGGCTCCACTGATAATTGCGGCATAGCCACTTACCTGGTCGACCAGAGTTCCTTCACCTGCCAGGATACGGGCTCAAATCCTGTAATGCTCACCATCACAGACTTTTCTGGCAACCAGAATACCTGCCAGGCCTTTGTGCAGGTGAATGATAACCTCCCGCCGCAGGCAGTTTGTCAGTCAGTTTCTTTGCAACTGCCACAGGCGGGTTACATTACCATTGTCCCCAATCAGGTTGACGGCGGCTCTTCAGACAATTGCGGAATTGCCCTGATGACTCTCAGTCAGGATTCATTTACCTGTGCCAATTCGGGTGCAAACATGATTATGCTTTCCGTTTGGGATGGAAGTGGCAACACCAGTACCTGCATGGCTCAGGTCACGGTTATGGACACGGCCGGACTGACCGACCGCCTGGTTGACCTCGGCCCTGACTCTGTGCAATGCGGCACAGATACCATTATGCTGGACGCGGGAGCGGGTTTTGCCCTGTACAATTGGTCCACCAGCGAAGTCACCCAAACCATCAGCATCGCTGATACGGGGCTTTTCAGTGTGGTGGTGACGGATATTTATGGTTGTACGGGCAGCGACAGCGTTTATTTTGGAGATGGAATTTTCCCGGCGAATGTCATTACCCAAACCGGAAATACGGTCCTCTGCGGAGGAGATACAGTCTGGTTGACCGCTGACACAGGCTATGTGAGCTACAGTTGGTCCAACGGTTCCACCGCGCAAATCATTGCCGTAACCCATACTGGAACATTTACTCTGGTGGCTCTCGACCCGGGCGGCTGCGGAGTGACCGAGACGGTCTCCGTGAATTTTCAGCCCTTCCCGGCCCCCAATCCAATCATTTTACCTCCAGGACCCCTGGATTTGTGTGCTGGTGATACCCTTGAACTGGATGCTGGTGCGGGTTATTTCTCCTATCTCTGGAATACGGGCAATACTTCCCGCTATCAGGAGGTAACCAGCGCTGGCTCTTTTGAGGTTACCGTGTATAACGGGGCAGGTTGCTACGCAACTTCTGATCTGGTTACGGTTTCCCAATTACCCGGACCGGGCACGCCCGTCATTACCCAATCCAACGACACGCTGTATTCCACCCCGGCCCTGATGTACCAGTGGTTTAACGGTGGATCGGCCATTATTGGGGCTACCAATCCTTTTCTGGTTCCCACGGTGAGCGGTTTTTACACGGTTCAGGTGCAGGATGCAGACGGTTGTACGGGTAAATCTGCGGTTTTCACCCTGGTGGTGGGTTTGGAAAATGGCCTGGAAGAAACCCTCAGGGTGTATCCCAATCCAGCCATGAACGAAGTTCACATTGATCTGGAACTCTTCCGTGCGGAAGATGTTTCCCTTATCCTGACGGATATTTCGGGGCGGATTCTGAATCGAATTGACCTGGATCACCTGCAAAATGTCAGGGAAACCATGCATTTGGGTCAGCTGAGTCGCGGGATTTATTTCCTGCGCATTGAGGCAGGGGAGAGGGTGTGGACCCGCAAGGTGGAGAAAATGTAAGACGGTCGACGGTCTACAGTTTACGGTCGACGGTTTGCTGTTTACGGTTGCAGTTTTTACTGAAACTTCCTGCAAAAATCTACTCAAACAGGCTCAATTGGCCTGTTTGCTCATCGAGGTCTTCGTCGGGGAAATTGGATATGCCTACCCCAATCAGGCGGACGCTGCGATTGCCTGCTTCCGTAAAACGCAGCAATTCCTGACAGTTCAGAGCCAGGATTTTGGCCTCCGTGACCAGGGTATCCGCGGTGCGGGAACGGGTTACCTGTGAGAAATCGCTGAATTTAACCTTGAGATTGATGGTTTTGCCGTAATTCCTTTTTTTATCCAGCCTGCCCATGAGAATTTCAGCCAGATATTCGATTTTCTCATCCAGAAAATTGAGGTCGCTGGTGTCCTCGGAAAAGGTGTCTTCCACGCTGGCCGATTTCAGGGGGCGATTGGGGGTGACTTTGCGGTGATCAATGCCGCGGGCGATCTGGTAAAAGTGGCGCCCCATTTTCCCAAAACGCAGGGCCAAGTCAGTTTCTGACCGCTCAAGGAGATCGCTTCCCTTGAAAATGCCCATTTTATTGAGCTTTTCCGCAGTGGCTTTCCCGATCCCATGAAATTTACCCACGGGAAGTTCTGCCACAAAAGCAGGGCCCTTTTCAGGGCTGAGATAGCTCAAACCGTCCGGTTTTTGCAGTCCAGAGGCCATTTTGGCCAGAAATTTATTATAAGAAACCCCTGCTGATGCGGTCAGATTCAATTCATTGCGAATATCCTGCTTGATCAGGCGGGCAATGTGGATGGCTTTGGCGTGATTGATCTTGTTTTCGGTCACATCCAGATAGGCTTCATCCAGGGAAAGAGGTTCGATCAGGTCGGTGTAGCGGTGAAAAATCTCCCGGATTTTACGGGATGCCTCTTTGTAGGCTTCAAAACGGGGCGGTACGAAGGTGAGGAAGGGGCAAAGCTGAATGGCCCTTTTGGAAGGCATGGCCGATCCCACCCCGTACTTGCGGGCTTCGTAGCTGGCGGTCATGACCACACCCCGGCCATTGGGAGAGCCTCCTACAGCGATGGGTTTCCCCCGCAAGTCAGGATTGTCACGCTGCTCCACAGACGCATAAAATGCGTCCATGTCGATGTGAATGATCTTGCGAATCTCTTCCATGCCGTAAAATAAAAAAGCCCCCTGGATTTCAGGAGGCTTTTTTTATAGGGTTTTCCTTGCTTAGCGGTATTTGTCGAAAGCAGGAGTTTCTTTCATCACCCGGAAAGCCTTGTTGCTGAAAATCTCTTTCTTCAGATCAGCATTGTACATCAGGGCTTTGTCCAGATTGTCAGTGGCTTTATTGGTAAAGCCGCGGATGGCGTTGATCAGGGCCAGGTTGAAATAGGCTTCAGCCAGCTTGGGATCTTTTTCAGTAGCCGCTTTGAAATCAGCCTGAGCTTCAGTGATGCGGTTGGTTTTCAGTTTTGCCACCCCACGGTTGTTGAGGTTTGCAGCGCTGGCCTGATTTCCTTCGAGCAGCTCAGAGTATTCTTTCATTGCACCAGAGATCGCACCAACTTTGTCCATCATGACTGCGCGGTTGAAGTGCAGGCCACGGTTGTTGGGGAACTGGTTGATGTAATCGTTGTACATGTCGAGCATATCCATACGCTCTTTGATGTCGTAGTTGTCGGCAAATTTGGTTTTGTAAGCCAGACCAGCCAAGGCATACTGGGTATTGCCTTTGTCGATCAGCAGGGCCTTTTCAATGTCGGCGATGGCGCTCTGGAAGTCGTTATTTCCAAAGTGATAAGTAGAGCGCATGGCAAACAGGTTGCCTTTTTTGTTGTTGCCAATGAGGATATCGAGGGTTTTGAGACCTTTTTTGGTGTCTCCGCTTTGCCAGCGACCAATAACCATGGTTTTTTCGGCAATGTTGTAAAGCTCTTTGGACATTACGGGGATTTGAGAAGGGTAGTACTCAATCCACATTTTGTCGGGCTGGTAATCGAAGTTGAAAGTCACAAAGGTGTGACGGGTATTCACGATCACTTCTTCCACCAGTTTGTTCCAGAAGGGGAGTTTACGCATTTCGGCTTCTTTCTCGTCGTTGGTGCCGGGACCGTTGGCGATGCCCAGTACGGCAGACTGCTCTTCTCCTGAGAGAACTGAAGTTTTGGTCAGCAGCACGAGACGTTCCCAGTCTTCACCTTTACCCTGGTATTCCATGGTGATGGTGGTGTCTTTCATGCCAGAGTTGAGATCGTCATAAACGGCTTTGGCGCGTTTTTCAGAAAGTTTCTGGTTGAAATCTTCTTTTCCACCCAGTGAGGCCCAACCTTCGAGTTTGATGTTGCGGGCTTTGAAACCAAGGGAGTCGTATTTCTTGATATGATCCTTAATCGCAGAGGAGAGGAGTTTTTTGTCGAACTGGGTGGAGTTTTCGGGGAAGATGAGGTCCAGGGTACCTGTGAATCCACGGTAGCGGTAGGTTTCATCTTTGATGTCAACATCGGGCATCTCAATCACGGACTGGAGAGAGGAGCCTTCCCAGGGAAGGAAAGAGCAGCAGGCGGGGGTAACAGGGCCGAGGGGCACTTCCACGCTGTTGCAGAATACTTTTTTAATCTTGCCTTTTTTGTATTTGACTACAGAAAATTTCAGGGAAATCTGCTTGCCTGTGATGTCGTCGCTGACGGGAATCTGGTACAGGAAGAAAGGATCTTTGTGAGAGTTGTAGTAGGCTTCGTCCACGATCAGGGTGCCAATATCGCCCGCGTTGGGGCTTTCAATGTTGGCGAGGTGGTCGAGGGAGGCATAGGAAGCCACCACGTGAATGGCCACTCCTTTGGTGAGGTATTTGCCGTATTCAAGATCCTGGGCCAGACGGTAATTGAGGCTTCCGTCTTTTACTTCCCACTGACCAGGCTCCAGATAATAATAGTCGAAATCGCTGTTGTCATACTCGGCTACCACCAGATCAGAGGGGTTGCTGTTGCCGTTAATGATCTGATTGACTTCTTCGGTAAAAGTGTCACAGGTATTTGTGACTTTTTCCCCATTATATCGGGTTTTGTTGATTACGCCTTCAGGTGTACAGGCAGTAACCAGCAACAAGGCTGCAAATGCCAGGCCGAGAAATTGATTTAACCTGAAATTGCTTCCGGTTCGTGTCTCCATTTGTGTTGCGATTATTATTCTAAAAATGGCTTTATGTTTCTAACAAGATCGACAAATCTATAAAATTTCTACACATTTACGAAAATAAAACCTTCAAATTTTGCTCATTTTGCCCAATTTTCCGTAGAAATCCACAAATTATCCACATAAATTTTATTTTCCTCTTTGGCTGGGAATTTCTGATCTTTCGAAAAATCCCTTGTAAAGGACAGTTATGGCAACGGAACAGGTTTCAGTGATATCCAAATTACCCCAGACAGGCACTTCTGTTTTCTCAGTAATGTCTGCTTTGGCCCGCGAACACGGGGCAATCAATTTGTCGCAGGGGTTTCCTGATTTTGAGCCTGATCCCGCGCTGACCGACCGGGTCAGCTGGCATTTGAAAAACGGGGGAAACCAGTATTCCCCCTCTACGGGCGCAGCTTCGCTGCGGGAACGCATCGCCAGTCTGGCGGGTGATTTTTACGGGGCAAAATACGATCCTGAGTCAGAAATTACGGTTACTTCGGGCGCCACAGAGGCTCTTTTTGCAGCCATTACTGCGATTGTGAACCCGGGCGATGAGGTCATTGTCTTTGAACCTGCCTACGATTCATACATTCCTGCCATTGAACTGAACGGGGGAGTGCCTGTATTTGTGCCCCTCCAGTACCCAGATTATCACATTCCCTGGAATCAGGTAAAAAAGCTGATCAGGCGTAAAACCCGCATGATTTTGCTCAATTTTCCTCACAATCCCACGGGAGCTGTGCTTTCTGAGGAGGATGTGGCCGAACTGACAAAAATCGTGAAGGGCACGGAGATCGTGATTCTGAGCGATGAGGTGTATGAACACATCATTTTTGATGGAAAACGGCATGAGAGTATGGCCCGCCATCCCGAACTGGCCCGGCGCAGCATGGTTATTTCCTCCTTTGGGAAGAGCTTTCATTGCACTGGCTGGAAAGTGGGTTATTGCATGGCCCCTGCCTATCTGACCCGTGAATTTCGAAAAATTCACCAGTTTCTTACCTTCTCCACCTCAACTCCCTTCCAGCTGGCCCTGGCAGATTTCATGGAAAATAATGAGTGGTTTGCCAATCTGGCGGGGTTTTATCAGGAAAAACGGGACTATTTTCTGAATCAACTCAAAGGAAGCACTTTCAAGCCCCTGAAGTGTGGTGGCACTTATTTTCAATTGCTGTCTTACCAGGGTTTGAGTAAGCTGGGAGATTTTGAATTTGCCCGCAAACTGACCGCTGAAAATGGAATTGCCTCTATTCCTGTTTCTGTTTTTTACCACGAACGGCACGATCAGCAGGTCCTGAGATTTTGCTTTGCCAAAGGAGAAGAAACGTTGAGGAAGGGAGCGGAAATATTGAAAAGTATAAAATAGGAAGCCCCGTAAGTGAGATTTGAGGGGAAATTGTTGGTTGATCGAATTCTTTTTTTGATATTATTGTTTGGAATAAGACTCCTCTGGAAAGCTAAGTATTTTTCACCTAACGAGGTTCAAATGAGAAATTTTACTTCCAGAATTATCAGGACTTTTGGGATTTTATTGCTTCTTTTTTTCACTTTGCATGGAAGCCTCCAGGCCCAGGACACGCTCAGGGTCATGGTTTATAATCTGCTGAACTTTCAGTTTGGCGGCGGGGGCATTCCCAATCGCCAGGATACCCTGGCTAAAATTCTGCAATATGTGGAACCAGATGTATTTATGGTGTGTGAATTGAGTAATGCAGCGGCCTCTGCCCAGATTCTCAATGAATCCCTCAACATTTATGGGAAATCAAATTACAGTGCAGCAACCTATCTTACCAATTTCTCCACCAGTAATAACACCCTGCACAACATGTTGTATTATAATCATGATAAGCTGACTTTGTACAGCCAGGATACCATTCTGACCGATCTCAGGGACATCAACCGCTACACCCTTTACTGCAATGGGAGCGGACAGGACACCATTTTTGTTGATTTTTATGTAACCCACCTCAAAGCCGGAAACACCTCTTCTGACCGAAACCGCAGAAATACGGAAGTCACAAAGCTGCGCAACTACCTGAACACTCAGCCGACCCTCAGAAATAATGTTTTTGCGGGTGATTTCAATGTGTACAACAGTTCTGAAGCGGCCTATCAGACCATTACCACCACGGGTACCTATCCTTTCATTGACCCCATCAACCAACCTGGAACCTGGAGTAATAATTCCTCTTTTGCCTCCATACATACCCAGTGTACCCGTTTGAACCAATTGGGGGGAGACGGTTCCAGCAGTGGCATGGATGATCGTTTTGACCAGATCCTTGTTTCATCCAGCGTCATGTCGGGAACGGGCCGGGTGAGGTACCTGCCCGGCTCCTACCGCGCGGTAGGCCAGGATGGGTTGCATTATAATGTGAGTGTGAATGATTTGCCTCACAATACATCTGAGCCCGACAGCGTCATCAATGCCTTGTATTATATGTCAGACCACCTGCCTGTTTACATGGAATTGGAAATTCAGTGTGCCTCCCCGCTTCCGTTTGCCGGACTTGCGCCCACTGCAAAGCAGGCAGATGAGGAGGTTCAGTTGAATTGTAAGGTGTATGCAGCTTCAGAAGGGTCTATGCTAAAAGTGGAAAGGATGGATGAGTTTCATGATTTCAGGGAAATTGGCCGCCAGGCTGTAAGTGCAAATTCTGAGGTGAATCTGAATGATTTTCCTGAAATGGAGGGTGGAATTATCTACAAATTTTCACTGATTAACGCCGCCGGACGAACGGTTAAAACGGAGTATGCCGAATTGCAATTCTCTCTGGATCATAAGTTTCACTTTGTTGCCTTTTCTTCCAACCCAGGCTTAAGCCTTGATTTCGGCAAGGGATCATTCCGCAAGGGCTTGGTTCGGATTCAGGATATGTGGGGCAGGGTCATCTTTGAGCACTTTTTCAACCTGGAAAATCCCGTACAGCGCCTGGCTTTGGATTTTATTCCCCAGCCCTCACAGATGCACCTGATTTCAGTCTTTGAATATGAGCAGGGAGTATCAGGAACCGTGCGTTACCTGGATTTGCATGGCCCCAATTGATTCAGCTGGGAGGGCTTGGGTAACATTTTTCGTCAGGACAGGGATTTTTTCAAACTGAGTAATCATTTTTTCAAAATAAAAGCCTGAGACGGGGTACTTGGGTAGTGTTTGGTGGAATTTTAAGCCTGGTTTAGAGGTGAATTGTGTAACAAATGCCCTGTTTTGTGCGGGCAAATGGATGGATTTTATACTTATTTGAGTGAGTCAAAACCCCGTTTTGCACACTCACTTAAATCCTTTGAATGTAAAATCTTTATCCCGTATGAACCCAATCAAATCACTTTTCTTGCTTTCTGTCTGCCTCGTGGTCCAGTTGCAGGCTTTCTCCCAATGCGTGCCCGATGCGGGCACGGTGCTCGAAACCAATCAGGTCAAAGCCACCTTCTATAACGGCAGCGACATGTGGTGGGACCTGGTCGGAAATCCGGCCTACGAAGTGCCCAAAAACCAGGGAAAGCACTCTGCATTTGCCGCAGGCATCTGGATGGGCGGCCTGGATGCCAACGGAGGCCTCCACGTGGCCGCCTCCACTTATCGCCAGTCAGGAGTGGATTACGCTCCCGGCCCCTTCCGTACCACTGGAAATTACCAATGCGATACCTTCATTGACGGATTGAACCAGCCATTGAAAAACGGTTTGTTGAATCTTCCTTCAGGAAAAACCCTGATTCTGGCTGATGGCGGCTATTCTGTCTATGATTACAAAACCAATCTGGTGACCCAGCACACCCTGACCAATCCCAAATCCAATTACCGGGCTGTTTTGCTTTCAAATGGGAAGGTGATGCTGGTGGGGGATAATATTTCCAGTTATCCCAATCCTGACCCCGTTTCCCTCATCGATACCACGACCTTCAATAACACTTCAGGAATCACCCTCAATCATTTTCACGTAAATTCCTCCGTCACGGCCCTCAATAATGGAAAAATCCTGATTTGCGGGCTCAACGGCACGGAATTATATGACCCGGTCACCAATACTTCCACAAGCGTGGCCGGACCGGCCACGCCACGGCAGGGCCATTCGGCCATTGGCATCACCAATGGCAAGGTGCTGATCGCTGGTGGCACGGCCACCAGCCTGACCACCACTTTTGGTTCCAAACTTACGGACATCTTCGACCCGGCCACCAACTCCTGGACCGCTGGTCCGCAGATGCTGGTCAATCGCTACCTGCCTGTACTGGCCATCAAATCCAATGGCCGGGTGATCGTACTGGGCGGCGAGAATACCACCAATTACACCAATTCCATCGGCCTGATCGACCCAGTGGGCCTCACTTATAACGTGGTGGGCAATCTGCCCGGGCCTTATTCATTCGGAAATTCGGCCTATGCACGTGCCACGGGTTACTACACCACTCCGTCAGAATTCCTGTTGATTGGAAATGGAGAAATGGGATTTCTTGACCCTGCAACCTACCAGTTTACCCTGTTGCAAAACAGAACTGTGGGTCCCGAGGGTGCTTTGCTGAATGACGGAAAAGTGCTGACTCAGGCCGGTCTGAACAGCATGGAATTCAGGCTTTTCAATCCCTTTTCACGGGAATTTGAGTGGGGCAACTGGCAGAAAATCTGGCAATTATCCAAAAGCCAGATTGCCCAGTTTCAGGCTGATTTTGCCAATAACAGTGTGAATTATTCCAATTACCCCGACATTCTCACCTGGCCGGCCCATGGTTCCGTGGCTGCAGGTGAAGATTTTCATCTGGCGCCATTTCAGGATGTGAACGGGGACGGAAAGTACATTCCCGGCTGGTCGGGCGATTATCCCTGCATTGCAGGCGACGAGGCCCTTTTCTACATTTTCAACGACGATGCGGTCAGCCACACGGAAACGGGCGGCGATAAGCTGGGCGTTCAGGTGGAGGCGATGATTTATGCCTACGATTGCAGTGGAGGTTGCGCAGATTCAGCCCTGGATTTCACCACTTTCTACCATTACGATCTGGTCAATAAAAGCGGCAACGATTACCGCAACTTTTATTTTGGCCAGTGGGTCGATTCTGATATTGGAACTTACTCTGACGATTATGTAGGATGTGACACCAATCTCAATCTGGGTTTTGCCTATAATGGCGCTCCAAATGATGCAGGATCGACCGGCTACGGGCTGAATCCGCCTGCTTTGGGATCTGTGGTGTTGAATTCGCCTGATGATATTGGAATGGGAGGATTTGTTTATTATGAAAATGACTTTTCCATGACTGGAAATCCTGAAATGGCATCCCATTATTATGGGTACCTGACTTCCCGCTGGAAGGACGGAACTCATCTGGTCAATAACGGACAAAATGGTTATTCGGGTACGGCAAGTGGCCCATCAACCAATTATATTTTCTCAGGAGACGCAGGTTTTTGCGGGGGATCACCGTCTGGCTGGAGTGAAGTTTCCGCCGGGAATCAGCCTTTCGACCGCAGGTTTCTGCTCAGCGTGGGCCCCATTGACCTCGCCGCAGGCGATACCCTCAGCTATGATTTTGCGGTGATCTGGTCGCGGGGTTATTATAATGATAACCTGGGCAGCGTGTGCGAACTGAAAAAAGATGCGGCCAGCATCACCAACTGGTGGCAAAGCCAGAATAACGACTGTTTCCACCTCTCCGTGGGAAGGGATAAAACCCCCTCCATTTCGGCTCAAAGGTTGGATCTGTTTCCCAATCCTGCCCGCAATGCTGCCGAAATTCAATTGGGTTCACCTTTGCAGCAGAATGCCCTCCTGACCCTCACCAACGCACTTGGAGCGGTGATTCACCAGGAAAATCTGCCTGCAGGCCGCCAGCTTCACCAACTGGATCTGAGCGCATTACCTGGTGGGATTTACATTGTAAACCTGCAAAACGAAACCCTCAACCTCAGCCGCAAGCTGGTGGTTAATCGCTGATTTTTACTCAGGTTTTATTCAGACCTCAAACTTCCCCTGCCTTCGGGCGGGGGATTTTTGTTATTCAGGCTTTCCAATCAGTTAAACAGCAGAAAATCCTGTTAAAAAACTGTGTAACCCAAAAGTCAGGGAAAATGAAATTTTTAGCTGATTGGATACATAATACTGTTTGTAATCTGTGTAAATTCAGGGTGAATTGCGTAATGAATCCATGATTTTGTGCGTGCAATTGGGTTTGTTTTTGGTTTAATTCAACTGAGCAATCACCCGGTTGTCAAATTTGAAAATGCCCTGATGAATTAAATTCTACCCTTATGAACCCCTGGAAAACGATTCTGCTGACCCTCGCAATTATGGCTTACGCCTTTGTGGCCAGTTCTCAATGCGTGCCAGATGCCCAGATTTACCTTGAAACCAACCAGGTAAAGGCGATTTTTTATAATGGATCTGACATGTGGTGGGATCTCAATGATGGATCAGCCCCAAGTTACGTGGTGCCCAAGGCGTCAGGCAAAAGCAGTGGATTTGCGGCGGGAATCTGGATGGGAGGTCTGGATGGAACGGGCGGATTGCATGTCTCAGCCTCCACCTACCGGCAACTGGGGGTTGATTATTTTCCTGGCCCCGTCCGCAGCACAGGTGATTATCAGTGTGATACGGTGATTAACGTTTTGAATGGACCGCTCAGAAAAGGAGTGCTTCCCCTTCCAACAGGAAAGGTTTTAATATTATCCAGTAATTATTTTTCCGTTTATGATTACAAAACGGGCCAGGTCAGTCAGCATCCTTTGCCCAAAACCAAATCGGCCTGCCGCCCCATTTTATTGCCCAATGGCAAGGTATGGATTGTGGGAGACGAAATCAGCGAGTATCCCAATCCCAACCCGACCCTGTTGATCGATACGACCAATTATACCGTTTCGAACGGCATTACCCTCAATCACTATCACCACAATTCCTCCGTGATCAAACTTACCAACGGAAAAATTATGGTGTGTGGGTTGGGCGGCACAGAATTATACAATCCCACCACCAATACCTCCACCAGTATTTCCGGCCCCAACACGCCCCGTCAAGGCGGGTCGCTGATGTTGGGAGCCAATGGGAAAGTGGTTTTGGTGGGAGGGAGCATGGTTTCCTACACCTCTTCTGCCGGGTCCAAACTGATTGATGTTTACGAAACAGCCACCAACAGCTGGACCGCGGGTCCGGGCATGAGTGTGAACCGCTACAATCCCGCTTTGGCCCTCAAATCCAATGGCCGGATAATTGTGCTTGGGGGAGAATCAAATTCCGCTCCTTTGAATAAGGTGGGATTGCTCGATCCCGCCCAACTTACTTACAGCATTGTGGGCTCACTGCCGGCGCCAGGTTACCTTCAGAATTCCAATTTTTATCAGGTGGAAGCTCATTTTACGCCCCAGGGCAAACTGATTATTATTGGGGATGAGGAAATTGGCTACCTCGATCCCACAGCTTACACTTATACTGAAATTGGAGTCAGAGACGTCAGTACTGAAAGCTGCATCCTGTCCAATGGAGAGGTTTTCATTGAATCCAAATCCAATTCAGCCGTGTTTCGCAGATTTGATCCTGTCAAGGATTTGTTTGTCTGGGCCAACTGGCAGAAAATGTGGAAGGTTTCCCAGGCTCAGATTTCCCAGTTTCAGAATGATTTCGCCAATAATTCCGTCAATTACGCCAATTATCCCGACATTCGTACCTGGCCGGCTCACGGCAGCGTGGGGGCAGGGGAAGATTATCATCTTGCTCCTTTTCAGGATGCCAACGGGGACGGAGCCTACATTCCTGGCTGGGCTGGCGATTATCCCTGTGTGCCCGGCGATGAGGCCATTTACACGGTTTTCAACGACGATGCGGGTCCGCACGGTGAGTCACAGGGCGATAAACTGGGGGTGCAGGTCGAAAGTCTGATTTACGCCTATGATTGCAGCGCGGGCAATTGTGCGGATACGGCCTTGGATTTCACCACTTTCTACCATTATGAAGTGACCAATAAGAGCAATAATTCCTACCATGATTTCTATTTTTCGTTTTGGACAGATATTGATCTGGGAAATTGGTGGGACGATTATCTTGGTACGGATACAGTTCTCCCCCTCGTATTTGCCTATAATGCAGATGCGGACGACGATGGTAGTTATGGCTACGGGCCCAATCCTCCCGCTGTGGGTACCCTGGTGTTGAATTCCCCCAATAATGCTTATCCGTCGAGTGTGATTACTTATGAAATCAACACGTTGGTCGCGAACCAGGGGCATCCTCAAATTCCCATTGAATTTTACAGGTATCAGCAGGGTTTGTGGAAGGATGGAACCAACATGCCTGAAAAATACATTTATTCGGGTGATCCTGGCTTTTGCGGGGGAAATCCAACTGGAAGTTACGAAACAGGAGCTGGTCACGATGGCCGTTACATGGTCAATTTTGGCCCCCTGAATTTTGCGGCAGGTGACACCCTGGTATTTGATTTTGCCCAGGTCTGGGCCCGGGCTTATTATAATGATAACCTGGGTAGTGTCTGCGAATTGAAGCAGGATGCAGCTACCATCAAATCCTGGTGGAACAGTCAGTCAAATGACTGTTTTCATCTTTCCGTGGGGCGCAACCACCCGGTTTCAGGTCAGCAATTGACCGCAGAAATCTTCCCCAATCCGGCCCAAAATCTGGCTGAAATGCGCCTCAGTGCGCCCCTCAAATCAGGTTCAGTATTGAACCTGCGGGATGCTCTGGGACGGGTTGTCTTTACCCAGCCTGTGGCTTCGGGTACCACTTCCATCCAGATCCAGACCGCAGGTCTGGGGGATGGATTGTACGTGGTGAGCCTGGGCAATGAGATCAGCCAGAAGCTGGTGGTCAGGCATTAGAGGACCCTGGTTCAATTGGCAATTAACAGATAGCAATGAACAATTGAGCCATTCCAGGTGGTGGACCTGGGTCAGGATTGCTCATTTACAATATAAAAATGCGCTTTCTTCACCTGAGTCCACTTTGACCTTCTGGTTTTTTGAGTTCCCCTTTATTTATCAATGAAGTAGTTATTCACATTCCACTTTTTGGGGAACCTCAAAAAACTTCGAATATCTTCGTTGGACTTGGTTCAGAAATGCTCATTTAGAGTAGTAAACTGCGCTTTCTTCACCTGCGTCCGCCTTGATCTTCTTTGTTTTTTGAGTTCCCCTCTAAATTTGTTCTCCTGCTTGCAGGGGAATTTTTTGTGGAGGTGAATCAAAGAATTTCGGGGCTGGATTTACCAGTCGGGACCGTCCGTGCGGTTTTCCTGCTTTTTGGCGGATTTGCGCAATTCCTGAAGGAATTGCTTTTCCTTGCCTTCCATAGCTTTGAGCACCTGTTCTTCCATCCCGTCGGGGATTTCAGAATACTCAGCTTTTTCGCCTTTGCCTTCCTGGGGCTGACGATTGTTTTGCTTGTTTTTGGAGCTGGACTGGTTTTGCTTTTGAGATTGCTGTTCCTGATCAGAATCCTGGTCCTGCTTATTTTGATCCTGGGACTGATTTTGATCCTGATTGTCCTGCTTATCCTGATTTTGCTGATCCTGCTGCTGGTTTTGCTGGTCCTGATTCTGTTGCTGCTGTTGTTGCTGCTGGTTCTGGTCCAGGCGGCGTTTCAGCAATTCGTAATTGAAACGGGCCTGCTCATTGTCAGGAAATTTGCGCATGGCTTCTTTGAATGATTCGAGGGCCGTTTTCAGCAATTCGCTGGAAACTTTCTGCACATCCTGCATTTGCGAGGGCTGCATGCCCCCTGCATTGGGGCCGCCAGGCTGTTGCTGCTGTCCCTGCTGGGCCTGCATCTGCTTTTGCAGCCCTTCCTGCATGGCCTTGGCCATGCGGGTTT
This sequence comes from Bacteroidia bacterium, assembly GCA_020635905.1. Taxonomy (GTDB): domain Bacteria; phylum Bacteroidota; class Bacteroidia; order J057; family JADKCL01; genus JACJYV01. Next base: position 74,717 of record JACJYV010000001.1, on the reverse strand, counting down.
GCACCACGCCCTGGTTGTTGTGCGACATGGAAGTCAGTTCCTTTTCCACGTCGTCAAAGGCGCGAAAATAGGATTCCATAGCCAGGGGGAGGGAATCCATGGCCATCTGGTTCTGGCCGATGTTATACCTGATGGCCTGGGCCTTGAGGGGATATTGTTCCAGAGCCGCTTCAAATTCAGCAATGGATTCTGCATATTTTTTCTGGGCATAATTCTCTTTGGCCATTTCAAGATGGGAGGGAGGACCTAAAATGCCGCCCAGAAATAAGAGTATGATCAGAAACTGTTTCATAACACCCGAAAATTAATCATTTTTTACGGATTCCATTTTCATCAAACACCATTCCTTCCACCTTCAGCAGACTGTTTTTACCTGGTTTTCTTTCAATCACAATTTCCCCCTGCAATTCACCCCCGTTCCCACCTTTCACCTTCTCAATCCAATTGCAAATTCTGTCTCCCAAAACCTCGCAGTCAATCTCGGTGATGTGAATATCCGTTTTCTTCCATTTTCCTTTTTTACTCACAAAAACCTCTTTCCAGATGCGGGTAACCGTGATTTCGCCCTGAAAGCTGCTGACCGTGTTGGCCGCGCTTTTGTCCAGGGCTTCCGTTTTGAGGTCGCAAACGTAGATATAATTCCCTTTCTGAAAATCCCAAAAATCACTCAGACATTCTCCAATATCCACCTGGCTGTCCAGCACCAGCCGGGCCGACTCGGGCGGCTCTACTTGTCCCAGGGTGATTAAACCCTTCAGAATGAATAATATGGAAAACACCCATTTCATCAGACAGCCATTTTTTTTGTTCTGACCGGCATCCAAAACAGACTGAGAACCAGGCAGATAAATCCAGCCAGCAAAAACCACTGGTAACGGTTATTATTAACCTGCTCAGTTTTGGAATCCATGACCGAGGCCGAAAGCAGCTTGATTTGCTCGGTCACACTTTCCAGACCGTCGATCTGCTGGTCGATGCGGTGATATTCAGTGCCGGAAACATTGGCGATTTCCTGCAGGGATTCGTCTTTGAGTTTGGAAAGGGCGGGCTTGCCATCCTGTCCTTTTTTATAACCCCGTTTCTTGCCGTACACCATGTCGGGCACTGGAGCGCCTTCTTTGGTACCCACACCCACGGTGAAAACCGTGATTCCAGCCTCTTTGAGGCGATCCAGGACCGAAGTGTAGCCGCTGCCAAAGTCTTCCCCGTCTGAAATCAGCACGATGGAACGGGTGATTTTCGTCAGGGTTTTTTCCGTGCTGGTGAATCGTTCCAGGGCCATGCCCAATCCCTCGCGGAAATCAGTGCCTGTATTGGCAAACTGGTCGGTTTTGATCAGGTCAATGAAGAGGTTGACTGCGTTGAAATCGTTGGTCAGGGGGCATTGCACGTAGGAGTTGGAGGTGAATACAATGACCCCCATTTTATCCCCCTTGAGGGATTCGACCATCTTTTTCAGCTCGCGTTTCACCTTTTCCAGGCGGCTGGGCTTGATGTCCTCGGCGTTCATGCTGGCCGAAACGTCGAGCACGATGTAAATTTCCCGTCCCAGCACATCCACCTTTTGTTCCACCCGTCCCCAGTAGGGACCCACCAGGGCAATTCCCACCAAAATCAGACCCAATATCCTGAGAACCAGCCGGGTAATTGGGTCATAAAATTTGTATTCATCAGAGCGCAACCAGACCCGAAACACCGTTTCTGAGCGGAGGTAAATAAACACCGCCAACACGATTGCAGCCGGAATCAGCAACAACCACCACCCGTAGGAATCATTCGCCAGATTCATGCTTTAGACTTTTATGCTGAGCTATTCCTTTCAATTGCAATGAGTTATTCTGTTTTTGACGGTCTGGTCGCTGGTTGGAAATCAATTCTGAATGGCTTTCTAACGTGTTTTGCTTCAAAATATTTTTTTTGAGTCCTTAGTCCTTAGTGGTTAGTGGTTAGATAATAGATTTTAGATGTTAGAGATTACAAACTTAGAACCGTAAACCGTAATCCCGATAGTTATCGGGAGTAAACCGTTTACCGCTTATTCTTCAGCTTGGGGTCGAGGGCATCGCGAAGACCTTCTCCCACCAGGTTAAAGACCGTTACGGTGGCAAAAATAGCCAATCCGGGGAAAATTGCCAACCACCAGGCGCTGGAATTGCCCCTTGCAGATTGCAACAGCGAACCCCAGGTTACCACGTCCGGGGGAACCCCGATGCCGAGAAAGCTCAGGGAGCTTTCGAGCAAAATGGCGCTGGATATGCCGAAGGCGATGCTGACAAAAACGGGCGCAAGCACGTTGGGCAGGGCGTGCTTCAGAATGATTCTGAATTCTGAAAAACCCATGGCCTGGGCGGCCTGCATGTACTCCTGATTGCGCACTTTGAGCATTTCGCCGCGGGTCAGGCGGGCAATGGTGGTCCAGGCGGTAAAGCCAATGATGACCATGACCAGGTACAGACTGGGCGAGGCAATTGCGCTGATGCTGATGATCAGAAGGAGTTGGGGGATGCTCACCACGATTTCAATGATCCTCGACACCACAATATCCACCCAGACGGATACTTTTTTCGAGAGGAAGGGGATTTTGGCAAAGGGAATGGCCATTAGATTGAAGATGGCCACCACGCCAATGAAAATGGCGAAGCTCAGGAATAGCTGTAGCAGGAATATCAGCAATCCATCGCTCAGGGCATTTCCCAGGGTGGAAAAGCGCAGGAAAAATCCATAAAAGAAGCCCAGGAAGCCTCCAATGAAGGAAAACAGGAGATTTGCGCGGGATATTCGAAGCCTGCTATCTCCAAAATAGCCCGAAAATGCCCCCAGCAGAATGCCGATGAAGGAAGCTATTCCCACTGCCACCAACCCCACAGTGAGCGATATGCGGGTGCCATGAATAAGGCCGCTGAGCACATCGTGGCCGATTTCGTCCGTGCCGAGAAAATGGCGGAATTTCCAGTCCTTAACCAATTGGTTTCCAAAAGGGCTTTTGCGTTGCCCGTTGAACACATCTATGTATTTGGGATCATATTTTACGGGCGGCCAAAAGGCAGATTCCGTTTCCACTTTTCCCCAATCGAGGTGAATCAGCTTTGCATCCCATTTATACAATCCCACTTTGCTCATGTAATCGTAGAACAGGGGATAATAGGTTTTGCCCTGAAGTTTGGCGTAATAGGGTTTTCCATAAGCCAGAAAATCTGCAAAAACCGCCACAAAGACCATGAAACCAATGAAATAAAGGGAGAAAAGGGCAAATTTATTTGATTTGAAGCTTTGCCAGGTCCCCTTCAAAAAAGAAGAAGAGGAGTCATTTTTCCCTTTCGTTTCGGCCCCTTCAGTATCCCTGGCCATCAGATTTTTTGGATCAATTTGGGTCATGGATTAACTTTTGGAATAGGAAATTCGTGGGTCCATCAGGGCATACAACAGGTCAGAAACCAGGATACCCATTTGCGTAAGTGCACCAAAAAGGGTGAAAAAGGCAATAATCATGGGATAATCCCGGTAAACTATGGCACTGTAAATGCTCAATCCCATCCCGGGAACTGAAAAAATGATTTCAATGATCAGGCTTCCCGCCACCAGGCCGGGCAACAGGTTTCCCAGCAAAGTGATCATGGGGATGAGCGAATTTTTCAGCGCATGTCTGTAAATCACGAGCCGCTCGCCAAGCCCTTTGGCCCGTGCAGTCCGGATGTAGTCCTGCCCCAGGACTTCCAGCATGCCCACCCGCATATAGCGGCTCAATACTGCCACTGCACCGTAGGTGCTGCAAACCATGGGCAGGAAAAGGTGGGCTGTCCAGTCGCCAATGCGCCTGAAAATGGACCACTCTGCGCTATGCTGCAGGTTTTGTACGCCGTGCGTGGGGAATATATTAAGGTAGTCGGGATTACAAAGAAACTGGATCATGAGGGTGGCCACCCAGAATGTGGGCAGGGAATACAGGATAAACAGCCCCGTGGTGATGGTTTTGTCCGAAAGCGTATCCTTTTTTACTGCGGATCTGATTCCAATGGGAATAGAAAACAAGTAAGCCAGAATCAAAGAGAAAATGTTGATAAAGAGGGTCCAGCGCAGTGCTTCAGGGATTTTATTGGAAATTTCCCGCTTATCCTGGTAGGAAACTCCAAAGTCGCCGGTCAGCATGTGGCTGATCCAGCGGTGGTATTGGTTGTGAATTCCGTAAAAATGAATGGCCGGGATGTAAATTTTCCAGATTTGCTGGTGATTTAGGAGGTCTTCCCATTGCGCTCTGACCCGGTCTGATTTGAGTAAAACGGGCCGCAGGGCCACAGGATGCAGGTGGACCAGAGAATCAATGGCATCCAGGTGAAATTGCACTTCTGGCTGGTCATGGCTGTTTTTGACTTGGGAAACGTGGTTTCTGATGGTCAGACGGTCCCGGCGGCTGGCCGAGTCGGGTTTGGTCTCCGTGAGGGTGTATTCCAGCTCCTTGAGTGAATAATAATACTGGCTGACCTTTTCCCAGTTCCCAAACTCGTAAGTAAGGGCTTCCATCACTTCCTGGTCAGCCGGGCGAATTACTTTGTACAAGGTGTCAGGAATGGCAAAAGAATTCAGCCCAAAATAAAAAATGGGCAAATCCAGCCCAAGTTTTTGACGCATACGCAGGTAATCCTGCTCTGAGGCCCGCACACTGGTCGAGGGAACATCTCCGCTGTTCATTTGCTCGACCGGGTCGCCGGGCGAGTTCACGCTGATCCCAAATGCCAACAGGGAAATGGCCACAAGCGTTGGAATGAAAATCAGTATGCGTTTGAGAATGTACCTGAGCATTTCTGCGAGTTTCCCGCCTTAATGATACCTGATGAGTTCTGTGGGAGTCCAGAAGCCCTGGGGATCAAAACCTGGTTTTACTACGGTTGTTTGTACATTTCTGAAACGTTTGTGAAAGGCAAATCTCTCTGAAGGATTCAGCATAAATATTACAGGCTGTTCATCGTAGATGATTTCCTGCACCCGTTGGTAGAGTTTCATGCGTTTGGCATCGTCGCGCTCCTGGCGAATGGCCTCGATCAGGCTGTCGCCTTCGGCGGTGGTGGGACCGAAATAATTGGAACCCTTCATTTCCCAGCTTTCCGTGGACCAGATTTGTTTGAAGTCTGTGGGAATGGGGGCGCTGCTGAAGCCCAGGGCCACCATATCGAAATCGTGTTCGCGCAGGCGGGGGATCAAAACCCCAAGATCTGTTTCAACAATATTCAGTTCCACCCCAATTTTGCGGGCTTCCTGCTGAAAGATCAGGGCAACGGCCTTGGAGGTCTCGCGGTTGGGCATGATCTCATAATCCATGCGCATGTCGATCACTTTTCCATCCACCATTTTCTCCCGCACTCCGTCTCCATTGGCATCAATCCAGCCAGCCTCGTCCAAAAGGGCAGCCGCTTTTTGTGGATCGAAGGGAATGGGGGGGAGGTCTTTGTTGAATTCCGGACGGAAGGGAAGTACCGGGGTGGTCAGACGGGTGGCATAGCCCAGATACACATCTTTGATCATCATGTCCACATCCACCAGATGGGCCATGGCTCTTCTGACTCTTTTATCGGTGAGGAATTTTTTACGGTTGGCTGGCGGCATGCCATTCATACCAATATAGGTGAAGATGGCTGATTGCTCAGTGGCGAAACTGAAGTTTTTCACCACATCCTCATTTTCCTTGAGGGAATTAAAATCTTCTGCTTTGAGGGAAAAATAGACGTCGATCTCTTCCTGTTTCAGAGCCGCCACACTGGCCCCAAAGTCAGTGATTACGCGGTAGATAAGCTTTTCAGGCCATGCTTTGAACAATACGAGGTCCGTTTCGATTTTATCGCCCCACCATTTTTCTTTCCGCACCAGATTCACCTGGGTACCAGTTTCCCATTTTTCAAGTGAATATGGACCTGAACCTCCTACAAATCCCGCTTCACGGGCATATTTTTCAGAATTATAGGCATTGGCAAATGCCTCCAATTTTTCGTTCGGGACCAATTCCTCCAAACTGCCGAGTTCATTGAGTTGGGGCAGGGTGAATTCGTCCATCAGCCCATCGGGATCGTATCTGTATTTGGGCAAAACATACAGGTCGCCAATGGCAAAGGCCGAACCATAAAAACTGGTTTCTGTGGTGACGGTGAATATTTTGGGATTATCCTTATCGACTTCAATATCGCCCACAAAGCTGTAGTATCCGCGGTATGCAGCGGCATCCACCCAGGGGTTTTTGATCGTTTTGTAGGAAAACACCACGTCATGCCCGGTAATGGGCGAGCCATCGTCCCAGGTTGCTTCTTCCCGTATTTCAAAACGGTATTTTTTGCCATCCTCCAGCATTTCAGGCATGGATTTCGCCAAAACAGGTACTTCCTCGTAGGTTTCAGGGTGAAGTGAAAGGAGAGGTTGGAAAAGCTGAGTAATGATATACCCTGCCTGGGATATTTTAAAGGTGAAGGGATTCAGGGCATCTGCCTCGGTGGCATGTTGGATGATTACCCAATCTCCCCGTTTCGGGGTTACCTGGTCAGATTCGTAATCAGTACCCCCATTTTCTTTACACCCGGCCAATCCAAGGGTTAATCCAATCAGAATGAGGGCAAAGTATTTCAGCAATGGAGGAAAAATTCTCATAATTCGGTAGGGTTTAGTACAAAAATAAAAGAATCCCCCATTAAATGAAATCCATTCACAGGTTCAAAACCAAAGTCCCTGATATAGCAGAAGATTAATTTGGCGAGGGCTTCACCACCTTGAACTGAGGCAGGTCATAACAGGGCCTCTGTCCGTAGAATTTTTTGGTGTCCATGCGATTATTATAGGCAATGCGGGCCATGTTCGCAAAGAGGAGGGTATAAGGCTGGTCATCGTAAATGATCTCCTGCACCTTGCGGTGCAGGTCAAACCGCTTATCCTGATCCCATTCTGTATAAATCTTTTCCATCAGACGGTCGGCCTCAGGATTGGAGTAGCAGGTCCAGTTAAATCCTTCATTTTCAATCTGGGAAGAATGAAAAAGCTGATAAAAATCCTGCTCGTTGGAGTCATACACCCAGGCGCCAATCCAGGCGTCGAGTTCTTTTCGCTTCAGTTTTTCCAGCATTACGGACCAATCCAGGGCGATGGGTTCCACCCGGATACCTGCCTTTTCCAGGTTCTTTTTGACGATCAGAGCGATGTTTTTGCGCACATCCTGACCCTGGCGGTAATATAATTTAAAGGAGAAAGGCACAGTTACCCCGTTGACTTCCTTCTCAATAAATCCGTCGCCATCCAGATCTTCCCAACCAGCCTGATACAGCAGGGCCTGGGCTTTTTGCTCATTATATTTGATTACTTCCAGGTTTTTGGCGTATTCAGGGCGCTTGTAAAATACCATGGAGGTAATGGGAATGGCCGTATTATACATGATCTGGGAGATGATTTCGTCCACATCCACCAGGTGAGAAAGGGCAGTTCTTACCCGTTTGTCGGCAAAGAAATTGCGGTTGGGCTGGTCTTTGATGCGGGTGTTCCAGCCAATGTATTCATAGAAAGGGTAGGGGATGGTCTGGACTTTGAAATTCTTTTTAAAGTCGTCAGAATTCATCTTTTCCGCCACCTGAGAGGCTTTAAACTGGTCTGAAAAGTCAATATCCCCGCTTTTCAATGCGATAAATGCAGTCTCAAGGTCGTTGATGGTCTTGAGAATGATGGTATCCATATTCTGCTGGTCGAAATCGTGACCTGAGCCAGCTTTCCAGTAGTTTTTGTTTTTCACCAGGCGAATCATTTGCCCGGTATTCCAGCCATCGAAAGTGTAGCGGCCCGAGCCTATCACAAATTCTTTGGTTCGTTGAAATTTCTCGTTGTCAAATGCGATACCAAAAGTTTTCATTTTATCCAAGGCAATGGGATCTACCGCGTCGCGGTTTTCGCAGGCACGCACTCCCTGGGTTGAAGTATAGCCGTCGGTCAGATTGCCTTTATCATAGATGTGTTTGGGCAAAATGAAAAAATTGATGGCCAGTTTGTCGAGATTTTTGGGGCCGGAATCCGAAAGTTTTAATTCCACCGTGAGTTTATCGACCTTGATGCAGTCAATGAAGTTGTGCAATTCGGCCCGGACAGGAGCCGAATCCACAAATGGATTCATGGTGGCTTTGAAGGAAAAAACGATGTCGTCGGCAGTCATGGGAGTACCGTCTGAGAACACAATATCATTCCTTAATTTAAAGGTGTAGGTCAGTTTATCCCCGGAAATTTCGGGCAATTCATCCGTGACGGTTGGGCGTATATCGTAAGTTTCAAAATCAAGCGCCAGCAGCTTGTCGAAAACAAGTTCCTGAACCGCAGTAGTTTGTGCACCAACCGTATTGATGGGGTTCATCCCGGTGAGGTCGGAAAGTGCGTGTACCACCATGGTATTTGTTCTGCCCAGGGAGGACGAATTGGATCCCCCACCGCCGCATGAAAGCAGCAGAAACAGGGCGGGCAGAAGTAAAAGTGTTGAACGGGAAAAAACAGTATTCATTACAAGGACCAAGCTTTCTGGTTGTTCATTTCGCTTTATAACAGAGAACCAAAATAGACAAAAAATATTTATTTTTCCTATTGCTCAATTAAGATGATGTATTATATTTGCAGTCCAATCCGGTGAGGTGGGTGAGCGGCTGAAACCAGCGGTTTGCTAAACCGCCGTACTTCGAAAGGGGTACCGAGGGTTCGAATCCCTCCCTCACCGCGAAAAAGCCCTACGGGCTTTTTTTATTGGGGTAAATGGCGGAAAAAGCGGGAAATCTGGGCGCAGATTTCTTCAAAAGGAAGCCAGGAGCCATGAGGGGCGGTCATCTCAGAACAGGTGAGAAAATACAGCCGCAGATTTGTCCCTCTTGTCTTGATATTTACCCCTTTGGATTTTGTTCTTTCACACCAACGAGGTGTAGCGCTCCCGATAGCTATCGGGACCTGTTAGCGCATCCCAATTCAAATTGGGATTGCTACAGGATTCAGCCACCTCAGTGAAAATGAGTTCTTTCGCACAAAACGAGGTGTAGCGCTCCCGATAGCTATCGGGACCTGTTAGCGCATCCCAATTCAAATTGGGATTGCAACGGGATTCAGCCACCTCAGTGAAGAATGAGTTCTTTCGCACAAAACGAGGAGTAGCGCTCCCGATAGCTATCGGGACCTGTTAGCGCATCCCAATTCAAGATGGGATTGCAACAGGATTCAGCCACCTCAGTGAAAAATGAGTTCTTTCGCACAAAACGAGGTGTAGCGCTCCCGATAGCTATCGGGACCTGTTAGCGCATCCCAATTCAAATTGGGATTGCAACAGGATTCAGCCACCTCAGTGAAAAATGAGTTCTTTCGCACAAAACGAGGTGTAGCGCTCCCGATAGCTATCGGGACCTGTTAGCGCATCCCAATTCAAATTGGGATTGCAACAGGATTCAGCCACCTCAGTGAAAAATGAGTTCTTTCGCACAAAACGAGGTGTAGCGCAGTCCGGTTAGCGCATCTGCTTTGGGAGCAGAGGGCCGCAGGTTCGAATCCTGCCACCTCGACAGACGGAATGGCAATTGGCAATTAGCAGTTAACAAAAGGGTTAATCTAAAATTGTTGGTTGCTTTTCTTTTTTGGGCTTGTTACTCAGGCCACCTTCTTAAGAAGGAATGTTCTTGAAAATGCGCTCATAGCTCAATCCCGAATAGTTTCGGGAAGCAGCTGCCTTCTAAGCAGCAGGTTCGGGGTTCGTCCCGATAGCTATCGGGACCCTGTGGGCGTATTTTAATTGTATTGAATCTCATCCTTTACAGAAAGGATTGGAAATAGTTCTTGAAAATGCGCTCATGGCTCAATCCCGAATGTTTCAAAAGAGTCTTCGCACACGAGTGAAGTCCGGTTAGCGCATCTGCTTTGGGAGCAGAGGGCCGCAGGTTCGAATCCTGCCACCTCGACAGACGGAATGGCAATTGGCAATTAGCAGTTAACAAAAGGGTTAATCTAAAATTGTTGGTTGCTTTTCTTTTTTGGGCTTGTTACTCAGGCCACCTTCTTAAGAAGGAATGTTCTTGAAAATGCGCTCATAGCTCAATCCCGAATAGTTTCGGGAAGCAGCTGCCTTCTAAGCAGCAGGTTCGGGGTTCGTCCCGATAGCTATCGGGACCCTGTGGGCGTATTGTAATTGTATTGAATCTCATCCTTCGCAGAAAGGATTGGAAATAGTTCTTGAAAATGCGCTCATAGCTCAACTGGATAGAGCAGCTGCCTTCTAAGCAGCAGGTTCGGGGTTCGAGTCCCTGTGGGCGTACAACAAAAGCCCGAACCAAACTGGTTCGGGCTTTTTAATTAAGGTTGATTTGAGATATAAGGATACCGTTACCAACTAAAAATCAGGGTTGAGGCCGGTTTTGCAATACCAGATTGTGCTGGGAATTGAATTCAGGCAACGCGGGACCTGAATAGATGGAAAAAACATCAGGAAAGCCCTCAATTCCGAAAGAAAGCATATCGTTGCGGTTAGTTACAGAAAGGATTCTGCGGAAATCCCTGATCAGAGAACCAGCCGGGGGAGTTCCATCACGGGTGATGTCCAAATCCAGGCGGGCTTCATTGGGGGCGTGTTTTTCGGGATTATGCCTGATACCTACGTAGGCCCGGCCTTCCTTTTTTCCCCACTTTGCGTTTCGGAGGGCGTTATTACTCCCATTGATCATCTGATTTCCAACATAGGATTCCACCATGCTTTCCATGACTTCGCGGAGGATGATTAATTTGCCGTTTTGAGCGATCAGTTCAGGAATTCCCGAGGCTTTCAGGGCCACCTGATTAGAAATCACAGGCACCCGCATCTTTTCAACAAAGGAATACAGATTTTCCAGTTCCACGAGGGGAGATAATCCACCCCGGGTACTGATTTCAAACCGTTGGGTATTGCGGTAGATCAGGTAATTACCCAACTGCCCCGCTGCGGCATCGTCTTTGAAAGGGTTATTCAGGTAAAGCTCCACCCGGTCAAAACACCAGGCGTCAGATCCTTCAATTCCCAGAGCCAGGCGCTGGATATTGTTCAGATCAAGCAATTCAGGAATTACCAGGTCGTAGAATTCATCGTGGTTACGTCTGCGATCGTTTCTTCCATAGGCCAGGTAGTAACGGTCACGGTGATCGTAATTGTACATGAAAAAGACCTTGCTGTCCGTTCCTGCATTTTTTTCATCACAGGTGTGGATGCGAATCTGCAATCTCCAGGGGTGAACCTGGGAGAGAATCTGCAGGGGAATGTCGTGATTGCTTTGTGCAATCGAACCCGATGCTATGATAAGCAACATCAGGAAGGCGAAAAATGATTTCAGCGTTTTCATGGTTGTTTAGATTTAATGGTTTTTAAAAAGTGAGGTTATTCAGGGATGCAACTTTCCTTTACTGCCAGGAAATAAGTCTTGCGAATGGTTTTTCCAGCTCCATTTTGGGCGAAGATGGTAATGCTGCCGACAATGATTGGACGGTCACCTGCTGAGAGCAATGGAGTGTTGATTGTTTCTAAGGCCGGATTTCCTGGTTAAGCCAGTTTGCTCCATCCCAGATCCAGCCGCTTACGAAGGAGCTTGTGCCCATTCCGGCCGGGGCGAAGTTTCGGACAAAAGTTCCTTTAGGGTAACCGTTGCCCGGACCAGGGTTCAGGGGGCGCTCATTTGCCACAGGGTCCAGGGTGTCCAAAAGGGTGAAATCAGGTCCGGGATCTGCCAAGGCAGCATAAATTGCAGGGTCTTTGACCACGGAAATGTTTGCCTGCCCATTAGCGTAGTATCTGATTTCTTTCAGGAAGGCAATTCCGTTCCCCTTGCTTACGCCGATGAAGGCAAAGGCAACCTTTTCCCCAAAAACAATAGCAATTTCTCCCTTGTTCGAAATATTTGAGCCATCTGAAACCGTCAATTCAGACCCGGATTTAAAGATTGAATCACTACTTCCGAGAATGCTCAGGGTACATTGGTCGGGCTCCTTTATGAGTTTATTTGAATCGTCAAAAAGAACTGCCGCCACACGTCCCCCACTATGGGCCAGAATTAATTTTGTATCAATTCTTCTCAGATGGATGGATTTTTCGGTTCTCAGGTCAAAAAGAATCCCGGGGAAACTCAGGGTTTCATTTATCTCAAAATGGTCCTTTTTCAATGAAGCAGGGCTCTTTTGCAAGAATTTTTTAATATCCCCATCCCAGAAGGCCCCAAGTGGGGGAGCAGAGACATTCCCCGCGCTTAGTCCCACCAATTGAGAGCGTCCCCAACTTGCCAGCATTTCAGGTTCGTCCTTAAACAAAAGCCCATTATTGGGACCAGCAAAACGGTTTTGGACCAATTCCAGTGACCCATTAAGCAGGGTGGAAACCACTGTCGCATTCGGATTTCCATAGGTAAACCGGAATTCATTATTGCCTACTTTTTGACCTGAAAGAAGGTAATCGGGCCCCTCCATGCGCATTCCAACGATCAGATTATTATTTGCAATGTGGGATTCAGGGCAACCAGATCCATGGAAACAGGAGTAGAAAAAATCTGGATTAGCCTTTCCTTCGAAGCAGGGATTCAAAAACAGATTTCCATTTATGGGATGTCGGTTGTTGCAGGTAAATTCCACCCCATGACGGTTTAATTTAGGGGTCTCATGGATACTGAACCGCCCGTGGATGAAGGTGTTTTGGTTCACAAACCCTTTATCCCCTGAAGTGCTCAGCCGCAATCCCACCCGGCAACTTTTTATCCTTTGCAGGGAGATTTTGTTATAAGCACATCCGTGGAGATTTTCTCCCCTCAAATTGATCCCAACCGGAAATCCGCTTACATAAAAATGGGCCGTTAAACCCGTCACATTGGTAAGTACGATTCCCACCGATTCATCTGCCAGGTTGCCGGTATTCCTTTCAACCCGGATAATGGTCTCCAGTTCACTGGGCGATTGTGCCGTAGCAGTTCCGTCCTGGCCGATTTCAAAGGCATTTTGACCAGGATCAATGGCCTCAATCACCCCATGGCAGATGATGGGGATAACCCCGGGATTCCGAACCGGTTTGTTAATGATGTAATTTCCCGAACTTACAGGTACAACCACGGGGCGTCCCATATTGACCGCTTTTTGAATGGCGGCCCAATCAATGGTATCCTGAAGGCAAGTTGCATCGGGATATACTTCCCGGGCTAATTCCAGCTCTGAGAAAAACTCACAAAGGGGATGTGCATGTCCATCTCCAACGGCGCCCAAACATTTCACATTTACCTCGGGCGATTCGCATTCGCGAACGTTCAGGGCAATTGCAATAATGGTCACTTTGCTCCATCTTCTGGGCAGCCTGACCCCGATTTTCAAAATCACGGTTTCATCCGGGTGTCTGGGCACAGGGAACTTGCTTTCAAGTTCTGCTTCGGGCCCGCTAAAGGATGCGTAGTGCAGGGTTTCGGGCAATCCGGGACCATTAAAGTTTTGTATCTCAACGGAAGAGATAAAACCACCTCCTGAGCCCAGATTTTGGATTTTTAACCCCTGAATGGCAGGGTAGCTTTGCAGACAAAGCTCCATGAAGAGAATTTTTTCTCCCGGGTTTCCAGTAGGGTTTTTTGAGATAATCACTTCCGGATTTTCGGGCCAGGTTGAAAGGACCGAAAGGTCAGGGGTGGCAGGTTTCAATCCCGCAGGATTGAAAAATTTCAATTTTGAGTTCATTTTTAATACTTTTTAGGTGGTGACGAAAAGAGATTAATGTGATGCTTGAGCTTCAGAGCCATGGCCGGGAATAGTCTGAATTGAATCAGTAGCAATCTCAGGCAATTCTCGGGTATTTGTGCTGGTGACGGGCTGCTGAAAATGTGTTTGTTGTTCGATTTCGAGCAACCCCGAACTGGATACCAGCAAGGGTATGGCAAGGATCAAAGGTATTTTCCAGAGGGTTTTCATGGCGATTCATTTGGATAATGGTTATTAAAAATTATACCCAAATATCCTCTGAGAATGGCCTTTTCACCAGTGGAAATGAGGTTCTGGCGGCGTTCGCTTCGTAAGTGACGACTCTTTCAGTGTTGGTGGCGGGAATTAATCCAGATTTGTCATTCCGTCGAGCAATCCGGGCTTGCGCCTCCGTGAAACCGGGATTTCCACCCCGTTTTCCATGATGACCGAGCCTCCCTCGCCCCGCATGTACTTTTTGATTCTGGACAGGTTGATGATAAAAGAATAATGGCAGCGGTAAAAGTTGGTGCCCTCAAAGTATTCTTCAAAAACCCGCAGGGTTTTGGAAACAGTGATCTTTTTGCGGTCAGTCAGGTAAAGGTGGGTGTAATTACTGTCTGCCTCAAGGTAAAGGAGGTCCTCAAGGTCGATCAGTTCCAAACCCTGCTCACTGGGAAGGCTCAGACGATGTTTTTGAGCCAGATTATGCTGAAGGGCCTGAAATTGTTGTGAATCAGTTCCTGACTGACGCTGGAAGCGGGCCACCGCCCCGGTCAATTCATCAATGTCCACGGGTTTGAGCAGGTAATCGAGGGCACTGAGACGGATGGCACGAATGGCATATTGATTAAAGGCTGTTACGAAAATGACCCGAAACGATGGATTGGGAAATTGTTCCATCAATTTGAACCCGCTCATGCCCGGCATTTGAATGTCGAGGAATACCAAATCGGGGCCATACTCACGGATGCCTTTTACCGCTTCCTCCGGATTTTCATAATCAGCGACGACTTCCACTTCACTGACGAACGCAATGATCATTTTCCTCAAAACGTCCCGTGCATCTGACTCATCATCCACGATGATGGCCCGGATTTTGGATTGGTCAGGCATAGTCTTCAATTTTCAAAGGTGGAAATGAAATTTCAATCCGGGTCCCCCGGGGAGTCCCATTCGACGAACGAAGGTCAAAAGTATGGATTTCCGGCGGGGGAGCACCCCGCTTCATCAATAGGTGAATGCGGTCGCTGGTGATTTTCATGCCCAGAGATAGGCGGGTTGCGGCTTCGTCAGGGCTGTTTGCGAGGTCGCGACCAACCCCGTTATCCTCAATATTTACTTTCAGTCTGCCTGTTTCCTCTTTCAATTCGATTTTCAGCTGCCCGCCCCCTTTCTTAGGACTCAGCCCATGCCAGATTGCATTCTCTACGAAAGGTTGAAATAAGAGCGGCGGCACAAGAAATTCGGCTGGATCTAACCCGCGGTCCAGTTCAATGTCATAGTCGAAAGTATCTTTCATCCGCATGCGTTCCATGTCCAGATAGGCTTTCAACGTTTCCAGATCATCCTCCAGAGAAACCAGATTTTTTTCTGAGCTTTCGAGCACGCGGCGAATCAGGCGGGCGAATCTTGAAAGGAAGAGAGAAGCATTGCGGGCATCATTTGAGATTACATAATTATTGATGGAATTCATGCAATTGAAAATGAAATGCGGGTTCATCTGGGCAGAAAGTGCCTTCCTTTGGAGGATGATTATCTCCTCTCTGATTCTTTGTTTTATGCGGATCGCACGAATTCGTTGGTAAAATATTAAGGCGAGGATAGCCAGAGCAAGCAGAAAACTAAAAATGCGAAAAGGAGTTTTTTGATAGTATTTGTAATCAACCGTGAGGGGAATGGTCAAAGGTTCGGAGAATTGATTCATGGTAGATTTCGCCCTGAATTGTAATTGATAATTTCCGCCGGGTAGATTGGCCAGAGCAACCGTATTTTCCTCCTCCAGGCTCACCCATTCGTCCTCATTCAGGCGATATTCAAAGTGAATGGAGCCGTTTACGATGGTTTCAGGATAACCCAGGGAAAAATAGGCTGAATTGGGTTCCGCGGGCAATCCAAGAGGAGGAGTATCCTTGCTGAAGGAGGATCCTTGCTGTTTTCCGCATTGAAATTTGATAACCTGCGGTACAGGGATTTCAATCTGAGGATGATAGTTTTGAGGATCAAACAGAAAAAATCCATCAATTGCCCCCAGAATGATTTTTCCGGATTTCAGGCAAAACATTTTTCCTCCCCCCACTGATTCATCAAAACCTCCCCGAAAAGGGTCAATGACCTCAAAGTTGGTAAAATCGGGTTGAAATGAAATCAATTTATTGGAACTGATTGCCCATATCTTTCCCTGCGAGTCAGCAATCATTTGCCGGATAAAAGGGTGGAAATCTGCACTCATTCCTTTGAATTCCTGCAAGGAATCAGTGGTCTCTGAAAGAGTGGCAAAGCCATCATTTCCACCCAGGATTAGTTTCTGCCCCAGTTTTATGCCCTCCAACATATCAAAATAGAGGGGACCTGTCCTGGGCTGCTCAAAGCTTTCAGTTTTGCGATTCCAGAGCCTGATTCTTCCCTCACCCAGAATGGCAAGGAGATTGTCTCGCCAGGGGATAAGTTTGAAGGGATACCTGCCTCGCTTCGGGCGGGGATAAAGGCGATATGAAGTTACTTTCAGGGAGTTTACATCAATATTTCCCCAAACCCCATCCCATTTGATAAACCAGATATGATTCGAATCGATCTGCACAAAATCCGTGACCGGAAATCCACTGCCCAGCGAATCCAGAGTTTGCCAGACGCCAGATGGGTTTTGCATAAAAATCCGTCCATAATGCATGCTGGAAATCCAGATATTCTGATTCCAATCTTCAAAAATCTGCCAGACATTCATTTTCTCTGTGAGATGTGAATAGGGTAGGGGAATGGGCACTTTGCGGATAAACTCAAACTCAGGCGAGTATTCAGCGATGCCGCCTCCGTTCCAGTTTCCCACCCAGATTCGGCCATCTTCCATTTCAAGAAAGGCGTTTGGATATTTCTCAAATTGTTTGTTGGGAGGCAAGGGAAAAGGTACGAAACGGGAACTTTGAGGCCCCGCCAGAGCATAATTGAAGCCTCCCCGGGTGGCAATCCAGATCAATCCACTTGAAGTGCAAATAACATCCCTGGGAAAATTGGAAGAAATAGAGCCTTTTTGATCTGATTTTACAAAGCGGCAAAAGGATTTCTCATCTGGGGCCAACTCAAAAAGACCAAATCCATGGCTGGGAAACCATTTATTACCTGCCTGATCCTCTGCAAACCTGTCGAGCCTGACCACTTTTTTCTCCCCACCGTCAGTCACGTACATTTTAAATTCTTCAATAACCCCCTTTGGTCCTGGATCGATCTTAATCAAAGAAATTTCGGGATAATTTACCCGGTAGGGACTGAGCCAGATGATCCCGCGGGAGTCCTTTTTTACCCATTGAATATTGGAATAATCATACCCTGGAAATCTGCCTTTCCTTCCAAAAACTTTCCTGAACTCCCGGGTTTGCGCATTGAACTCAATTAATTTTCCCTCTTTCAGGGTGCGAATCCAAAAAACTCCTGGTTCGACTTCGTAAATCCTGTGAATGGATGGTGGATCAGGAGATCCATTTGAGGGTGAAGTAATGGTGAAGGCGCTTAACTTTTTATCCCTTCCCGAAACTTCAAAAATCAGCGAAGAAGTCGTAAAAACCAGATAATTCCCGTTTTCCAACTCGAAGAAATCCAAAGGACGAAGATGGGGATCTGGCTCCATCAAATCTTTGCCAGCTTGCTGCAACCCGTAGCCAGGGAAGTGCCAGTAATTTCGGCTGACAGGATCAAACTCCAGAAAGCCCCAATCTCCCCGAAAAATCATGTGCCCGTTGTGCAATTTGTGAATACTGATGGAGGAGTACATGCCGACCGGGTGATCCAAAAAATCGTTAAGGTCCTGAAAAACATATCCATCAAACCGCTGAATGCCCGTTTCCGTGGCGATCCAGATGTAGCCCAAATCGTCCTGAGCCACAGCCCGTACATCTGCATCTGCCGGAAATTGCAAACTCCCAAACTGAGAAAAACGGATGGGGTTTTGGGGAGCCTTCTCCGGGATTTCCTTTGCACCCATAAGGTGGGACAAGCCCGTGAAGACAATACAGGCAATCAGGAAAATCCGATAGAGTGGTTTTTCAGGATGAATCACTTTTCCGATCAATTGGAAAGTAATAAATCAAGAAATGACTAAAAATGCCACCATAATTTGTAAGTGGCAGGAAAGAATTAGCAGGTGGCGGGGAATTGAGAGATTTTAACTACAACTAACCCAAACCTTCTTCCAACCTTCAATTAAAAGCAAGTTTATCGTCTCATAATTGATCGACTCCCGAACAAACATCAGCTTAATTGAGTTACCTTTGCATTCATTCAAAGAATCAAAACATCAAAGAAAAATAGTATGAAAATAGTTAAGCTTGGAAACCAGGGACTTAGCGTGCCAGCCATTGGTTTGGGCTGTATGGGAATGTCTGATTTTTACGGCTCCTCCTCTGAGGCCGACAATTTGGCTGTTTTGGACCGGGCAGTGGAAATTGGCTCCACATTTTGGGACACGTCCGACATGTATGGCCCCTTTACCAATGAAATTTTGCTTGCAAAGGCGCTCAAAGGTCGTCGGGATAAAATAACCCTCGCCACCAAATTTGGGGTTTCCCGGGGCGAAGACGGTAGTTTTCTGGGGATCAAGGGAGGGAAAGACTACGTAAAGGCCTCGTGCGATGCCTCCCTCAAGCGCCTGGGAACTGATTATATCGATCTCTATTACCAGCACCGGGTGGATACAAACACGCCCATCGAAGAAACCATTGGGGCGATGGCAGAACTGGTTCAGGCGGGTAAGGTGCGTTACATCGGACTTTCTGAGGCTGATCCTGAAACCATTGCCCGGGCTCATAAGGTGCACCCCATCAGCGCCCTGCAAACTGAATATTCCCTTTGGACCCGAGAAGTGGAGGAAACCATCATCCCCACCATCCAATCCCTGAATATTGGTTTCGTGGCGTACAGCCCCCTCGGAAGAGGATTCCTTTCTGGAGCGATCCGCTCCCGCGCCGACCTCGAACCGGGTGACTGGAGATTGGTCAATCCCCGGTTTTCCGAAGAAGCCATTGCCCGCAACAGCCAGCTGGCGGACGAAGTGGCCAAAATCGCAGGTGAAATTGGCGTTACCCCCGCGCAGGTTGCCCTCGCATGGCTCCTCTCCCGGGACGTTCCCATGGCCCTCATCCCGGGAACCCGCAAAATCTCCCGTTTAGAGGAGAACTGGGCCTCCCAGGATGTTGTGCTCACGCCCGGGCAACTCCAGGCACTGGAATCCCTGATCGAAAAGGGGGTGGAAGGGAATCGTTATTGAGGGGGGATCCTTATTTCCCAGCAATTCCTACCGGGCAATTAGGTCAATAGATAATTAGACCCTTGCCCGGGGCGACCCCAATTTGCACTCACTCCACCTTCCAGCTAAAATGAAAGCCAAAAGTAGCGCTGCCATGGTCGGCTTTGTAGGCTTTGGCTGATCCGGGGATGGTGGCCTGGCCAGAGCCCTGGGCTGCATTGATCTGAATGACGCCGCCCCCTGAACCTTTGTCGTCGTATTTGGGATCGTGCTCGGTGATGTCGATGGCAACGGGCACAGATAGGGTGTCACCTTCGAGCGGAATTTTCACGGTTTTGCCCTTGACCTGTTCCGGGGTGCCAGAGATCGTGGTGCCACCTACATTTATCCCAAACGTCCAGTCGTTGCCAATGCCCTTGGCCTTAATGTCCACCCCGGTGAGGGTAACTGAGGCAAGCTTTTTGCAACAGGGACCTTCCTTGCAATCTGCTTTGCTGGGGTACCAACCTGCTTCAAAGGTTTTGCCTTTCTTGCCTTTGATGGTGGCTTTCACTGAGAATTTTTCATAAATGATCAGGGAAACTTCCGAATCAGGCCACCAGTCCAGGGAAAGCATTCCCTTGGCTTTGCCTTTGACCAAAAAGTGGATTTCAGCTTCCACATCAAAAGTTGTTTCTGAAATCTTAATCGGCATAGTAAGTTTGGTGCAGGGGGGAACTTTAGCGGTTGCCGTGAAGGTGGTTCCCTCGGATTTAGAACTGGTGCCTGAAATTTCTCCCGTCAGACTAAAAGATTGGGAAGTTTTTCCGCCAATGTTAACGCCAATATCCACTGCAGCGGTCAGTTCTTCGCTGTAGGTATAGGTTGCACCCAATTTCCAGGTGAAGGAGTACGATTCCTCCTGTTTCCAGGTGTAGGTGGCTTCCTGCAAAATGTCCGTACAATTTGGAAGCACAATTGTGTCCACCACTTTGGCATCCAGATCTTTTACATCCTTGATTTTGTAATCAATAGAAGTGATTTCGACATCCATGGACTCAATTTCCACGTCGTAATAGGTGAGTCCGCTTGGTTTTCCGCCTGCAATGAGCCGGTCAATAACAGCTTTTTTTAAATCGATTTTTGCCATGGGTGATGGGTTTTGAGGGTGAAAGGAATTCTCTTGTACAAAGGCATTGTACAGAAATGAGAAAATCAAACGCAGGGCAAAAGGGTGGGTCTTTTGATAGATTGAGGAAATGTAAATATATGAAGAAATTAAATGGGATGAAAGCGAATGTGTCGAGACAATGATTTCCGGGTATTTTGGCTTGCATGGATTGTTTTGGTGTGAGGTATTTTAAATTTTTTTATTTCAGAAAGCTATCCCCCTTCCAAAATCCATCCCACCCCCGCCATCCGTATATCCCCCAAACACCCACGGATATGGCCAACAACAAGTACAAATTTGTGACTCAATGGACGGTGGAGGGGGATATCCACACAGTTTCTGACCTGCTCAACCGGCCGGAGGAGTTGCCGCTTTGGTGGCCGGCTGTGTATCTGGAGGTGGAAAAGCGGCGGGAAGGCGGCAGGGACGTTTATTACCTTTTTACCAAAGGCTGGTTGCCTTATACCCTCCGTTGGCATTTTTACCAAACTGCGGCAGAACTGCCGCAGCGCATGGAATTACAGGCCAAAGGCGACCTGGAAGGTTACGGCATCTGGACCCTGAAGCAAAAGGGCAAGCAGGTGGAGGTCCGCTACGACTGGGAGGTGGATGCCAATAAGCCCATCCTCAGGTATTTGTCTTTTCTGTTCAAACCTGTGTTTGCTTTCAACCACCACTGGGCCATGAAAAAAGGCCTGGAAAGCCTCCAACTGGAACTCAAGCGCCTGAAGAGCGGTCTTTCGCGGGATGAAGCGGCTTCGCCGCCCGGGGCAACCTTTGGCTTCCGCAAATATTATCAGCAGAATCTGGCCCGGCAGGCCCAGGTGGTGTCAACCTAGGCAGAAGGGTGGTAAGTCATCGCAGCCCTGTTTGACGGAGAAATCCCTGGATTCACCCGCCTTTGGGTAATCATTTCCGCAAAGCTTCAGGCAGTTCTCGTTTGTTGACAGGGGGCCATAGATATTTTACTGCCGCAACCCCTCCCTAAAATCAATCAATCCTGATCAATCTACAATAACTCTATTGTCTTAAAAAACTCCTCTTTGTAGCTTTTGCCAATGGGAATCTCCGTTTCGCCAATCACAATGCGGTTGCCGAAAACAACCTCGATTTTATCCAATGCAATGATAAAACTGCGGTGAACCCGCATAAATTTACCGGGCTCAAAAACTTCCTCCAGGGATTTGAGCGGGCGTTTGACAATGACCTTCTTTCCATTCGTATGGATATGGGCATATTCCCGGAAACTCTCCACGTAAAGAATCTCCGTGAAGCGCACTTTTTCCATCCTGTGTTCATCCCTTACAAAAAAATGGTCTTTGGCTTCCTCCTCTGATGCCTGAGCCTCTGCTTTTTGTTTCAAATCATACAGTTTTTCCGCTTTGTTTACGGCTTTTACGAAGCGATCGAAGGAAACAGGTTTGACCAGATAATCCACGATGTCCCATTGGTAGCCTTCGAGTGCATACTCGGGATAGGCGGAAATGATGATGACCATGGGCACCTCGGCCAGTGTGTCGATGAGTTCGAATCCACTCAGGTCGGGCATGTTGATGTCGAGCAGGATCAGGTCGGCGAGGTGCTCTCTGAGGGCTTTGAGGGCGCTGATGCTACCGCCGCATTCGGCAACCACTTCCAGTCCCGGGACTTTTTCAGCATAGGCGCGCATGAGTTGGCGTGCCATGACTTCGTCGTCAACAATGATGCATTTCATTTGGCTGGAGGTTGTTTTTTGTTTCTGAAACTGGTGGTAATCTGCATTTCCACCCGAAAGATTCCGTTTTGTGTGCGGGCGGTCAGGTGGTGTTTTCCGGGATACAGCAGTTCAAGCCTTTGGCGGGTGTTTTTTAGTCCGATTCCACCGAAAACTTCCTTTTTGGGGCTTGGGGAAATGGTATTCTCAAGGGTAAAAATGATATTCTCGGGATCAATTTTCAGGCTGCTCCTGATCCAACCATTTCCTGTTTCAGAGTCCCAGTCGCAGTATTTGAAGGCGTTTTCGAAAAAAGAAATGAGCAGCAAAGGAGGGATGGAGACCCGGGAATTGATCTCAGGGCAATCAAATTGAACGGTGGGAAGCGAGCCCTGTTTAAGGGTCTGGAGGCGAATGAAATTTTGTACGAAAGCGACTTCTTTTTCCAGTCTTACCGTGGTTTCGTTGGATTCGTAAAGCATGTATCGCATCATTTCGGAAAGCTGGAGAATGGTGGGGGCTGCCTGTTCAGATTGAAGGAAAACCATGGAATAGATGTTGTTCAGGGCGTTGAAGAGAAAATGGGGATTGATCTGCGCACGGAGGAAGCGAAGCTGGGATTCGAGTTTTTGGGCTTTCAGGTCGGCTTCCAGCCGTTCTTTTTGGATCAGGTAATCGAAAAGAAGAAAGGGCAGGGTGACCACCACCACAAAAATACTTGAGAAGAAGGCAATGCCCAAAGGAGCCTTGTTGTGATTGGGGCCCAGGAGGGGAAGATCCATGAAAAATATGACAGATTCCGCAAAGCCGTATTTCAGCAGGGATGCCAACAGGATGGTGACCGGCAGGAGGAAAATATACCAGATGTACTTTCTCTGCTTTATCAGGTTGGGGATGAGACAGTAGAGGTGAAAATTGGCGAGGAAAATGTGTATCAGGCTGAATCCCAGCAGGGTAATGGCCATCGACAATTTGTTATTTCCCATCAAAACCACGCCAATAAAGTAGGAGGCGATGATGAAAAATACCCAGAAAAGAGCCTGGAAAATCAGGCTCGCTTTTGGAGGGCGATGGAATATCATAAGGGAAGATAACAAATTCGTGGGTTTCGTTTCAAAAAATGCCGACCCTTTTCCCGGAGGGAATTGGGCCGGCCTTGAATTTAGGGGTGATTGTTAGTAGTTGGAATGGCTTTTACCAATTGATCAGCCGGAAGTAAAACCCATAGTTGATGTCTTTGCCAGAGGCGGTGTTTGCGCCATTTCTGCCGTTTTCCTGCTGAAGCCTGGTTCCATCTTCGTTGTCATTGTCTTTGACTTTCATGCACATTCCTGAGTGTTTGTTGGAAACCCAATACCAGGTGTCCCCGTTTTCGTCCGTGAAAGGGTTGGTGAAAGACCAAACAGCCGATTCGTTATCCATCTCTTCCACGCAGATTTTTTCACTGGCAGACACACTTCCATCATGCGGAGCAACATAGCATTCGCTGGCAACATGTTTGATTTTGTAGGCGTCGTTTTCACCATCTGCCGCTTTAAGCTTGAACTTGTAGCTGGAGTTGAAACTGTCACTGTTTGTGACTTTCCGAATCACCAGTTTCGTTCCCGCTTTGGTGGAGGAATCTTCGGTGTGAACATACCAGGCTGAAACGCCTTTGTCTCCCTTTTCAAGGGTTAATGCGCACTGCAATTTGTAATTCTTATCAGTTTGGTAAGGCATAAAAATTTGATTTAGGGTGATAAAATTTGCCTACTCTTTGAAGGGATTTTCGGCTTTCTCCCGTTTGGTATGATTCAAATATCGGTGGGGGAGAAGGCAAAAAACGAAGTCTGGCTACAAATGAAGCCTTGGTGTCTATGAAGGAAAGGTCGTGGTCTATGAAGGGAGTTGGTTGACAAAAGGAGCCGGGGGGCGTGGCCTGCCTTTTTTAATTCTGGATGGGAGTCAGGGGGATAATTTCCCGCCCCAATCCTCAGCAATCCATCCTGATCTCAAATGCCGTGCCCTCTCCGGGCACGGATTGATAGGTGAGCGTGCCGCCCAGTTGCTCCACTGCCAGCCGCGCCTTGTACAAGCCCAGTCCAAAATGGCCCGGCGTATTGGCACCCTTCACAAACAGGTCGAAAAGACTGTCCCGGATTTCATCCGGGATGCCGGGCCCCTGGTCTCTCACTTCCAAGCGCAGGTGCGGACCCACTTTTTGGGCGGTGATGCGAATGGGAGCACTTTGGTTGGTGCCAAAAGCCAGGGCGTTGCCCGCCACCTCCTTCACTGCAATCCTGAACAAATAGGGGTTGAGCAGACAATTGATGCCTTCATCCACTTCCAGTTTGATCTCTTGCCCCTCAAACTGAGGATGGTCCTTCAGGTCCCGAACCACTCCTTCCAGGGTGGTTTTGAGGTCAGTTTCCACTGGGGTGGGGTTGTGGTGACGAATGATGCCAATCTCGCAAATGCTCAGGTTTTGCTGGTTCAGCAATTCCATGGTCTGGTCGATGTAGTCAAGTACAGTTTCGGCTGGCATGGCCTGGGTTTTGGCCAGCCCCACCAGGCCCATGAGCTTGGTGATGGGTGTCCGCAGGTCGTGTGAGGTGCGGTAAAGCAACTCATTCAGCTCGGTATTCATGCTGGCCAGGGCTTCGGTCCGCTCTTTGACCATCCGCTCCAGACCCGCATTGATGCGTTTGATTTCTTCCTGCTGCTCATGCAGCAGGCGGTTGGTTTTTTGCTTGTCGCGGTAAGCCAGGATGATCACAATCACAAACATGAAAAGCAGGCCCAGGCCTGCGGCCATCAGATTTTGCAGGGACCGCTGCCGGTCGATTTTCAGGTCCTGAAACTCGTTTTCCTTATTCAGAAGGGCGATTTCAGCCTGCTTCTTTTCATTCTGATACTTGGCCTCCATGTCGGCCATGGAAGAGGTCCGTTTTTCGTTGAAGTAGTCCTCAATCAGTTGGGTGTATTCTTTCTGATTGTGATAGGCCTTTTCCCACATCCCCTCGGCCTCGTAGGCTTTGGCCAGATTGGAATAAATATTCACCAGACCCGAAGCCGACTGTTGCTCCAGCGCCATACCAAAAGCCTCCTCACTGTATTTCAGGGCCTCTTTGGGTTTGCCCATTTTCAGGTAAAGGGCCCCCACATTATTCAGGGTAAAAGCGGTCGAACTGTTTTCTCCCATGCGTTTGGTGAGTTCAATCCCTTTCTGATAATACCCCAGCGCCGTTTGAAAATCCTGCTTGTCTTTGTACATGTTTGCGATGTTATTATAGCAGGCATACACCAGGTAGTCATTTTTGACCTTTTTGGCCAGGTCGAGGGCGATAAAATAATAATGGAGGGCCGAGTCGGGCTTTTTGGTGTGATCCATGTAATTGCCCAGTCCCAGGTTGGTCCAGCCAATGTTGAGCGAATCCTTTTTGGGGTTGAGCAGTTGCAGTGCTTCCGTATCGTACTGGCGGGAAACCTCCGTGTTTTCGGTTTCCAGGTTGATGATGGCCAGACGGTGTTTGGCCTTGCCCATGCCGCTCGAATCACCCACTGACTCGTAATAACGCAGCGCTTTGAAGCCGGATTCAAGGGCGGTATTATAATAACCTTTGTTCATGTAAGCCCGCGAAAGGAGGAACTCTGTTTCCGCTTCCAGGCTGGTAAATCCGCCTTCCTCGGCCATGGAAGCCGCATTGATCAGGATTTTGAGCGAATTCTCCGGGTCTTTGTGCATCAACCCTTCTGCTTCCTGCAGCATTTCTGTGATCTTGGTTTCTGGTCCTGATTCGGCCGATTGCCCCGGTAGCATGGAAAAGGCAAAGCCAGCCAGCAGAAATGAGAAAATGATTCGCAGTCCACGAGTCTTCATAGTTCAGAGGGCCAATAGTTGGTCGTTGGTGTAAATTCCGGTCTCAAAATGCCGATTCTTTTCCGAAAGGACAAAGGGCAAGTGAAATTTCTCGGAGAGAGGGTAAGGGATTTCTGCGGTTTGGATGGTTTGGATCAGGAAATTTTCCTCAATCCACGTTAAAAGTAACCCGGTTGTCAAAGCCGCGGATGGAATGTTTGCCGTCGCTCACCGTGACCTTGAAATAATAATGGCCAGGCCGGAAAGGCTCAGTGAAAGTATAGGAGGTGTCGGCAATATTTTCCACGCACCAGGTCGAATCCGTTTCGAAGGTTCGGTGGGGCGAATAGCAAAGCTGGTAGGTGAGGGGATCGCCGTTGGGGTCAGCGGCCGGGTGCCATTTCAGGATCACCTGCTGGTTGAAATGTTCAGCAGGTTTGATCAGTTCAAAGGAGGTGGGATAATTCTGAAATTGTCCCTGAAGGATGCCGGGACGGGTCATGATATACATTTTGAGGTCCAGCACTTTTTCCCCGAAGTTTTTCAGGACTACGGAATTGTCTTCCCCGCCCCGCCGCAGGTGGGGGGCAAGCAGCCTTTGCAGGCTGTCGATTTTGGGAAAGAGGTGTTCAGGAGTATAAATGGTTTCACTCAGCACCTTTACCCGCTCCTGGATATCCTGATAGATGCGGGGCGTGACCAGGGCCCGTTCAAAAAAGGGATTGCTGGGCATGATGGCATTCCGCTTGTCAGAGAGGTTGCCCCGGGCATAATCATCTTCCACACTGGACAGAATAAATGTCTTGTCCAGATCCCAGGGCAGCCATTTCCATTCCTGTGATTTGGGATTCCAGTACACGTAATAGTTGTGGTAATTGGTGCTGCGGTTGCCGATCAGGAGATTTACTGCGATCGCATTGACCATGTTTTTATAGCTGAAGGTCTTTTTGGCGGCTTCGTAATAGGCCGCTCCGTGGGTGCCGTTCAGCACTTCAATCAATTGTTTCAGCGGGGCCCAGTCAGTCGTGTCTTTTGGATTTTTCAGATCCCAGTATTGCTCGGGAATGTCGTAATAATTGAGGCAGGCATGGTCTCTGGTGGCTTTGTACAGGAATCCCTTTTTACTCAAATCGTTTCGCTTCAGAAACTTCTTGTTCACAGGCTCAACGCTCAGATACAGGCCTTTATACTCTCCGTTGAGGTGGATTTTGACATGTTCTGTGGTAAAACAGGGGTGCCCCGATTCCCTGAATATGGTGGCGGCCAGGGTCTGACGCATGAAGGTGGGATCCAGATATTCGCGGTTCAGGTTGACGGTGGTCGCTTCGTTGAGGAAGGGATCGCTTTCGGGGAATTTGAGTTTGAGTGACTTTTCCGGGAATTCTCGTGAAGTATCACCACGCAGTCTCAGGCGCACGTTTTTCCAGATACGACCCTGAAAGGTAAGCTGGGCGGAAAGGAAAATGTCTGATTTGAATTCGCGCTGGATAATTCTGAAACTATCCGGATTGCAAACCAGGAAAAATTCCTTTAACCCCGGGGGCTGATTGGCGGGTAATGCCTTGCTTTGCAATTCGGGGTGAGATGAATGCACCCTTGAGCAACAAATCAGAATCAAAGTTCCTAAAACGGTGAGTAAAACAGTTCTCAAAATCTTTCCATTCCTTAAATTCCAATGTTAATTTAAGGTTAATTATGACTAATAAAAATGACTTATCTGATTTTCTAAATGTTTTGTAAAGAATATGCCTTTCTGATTAAAAATGGCCTGTTATATAGTTTTTCGACATATTTTATCTGATCAGGAGCCAGACAGAGGAGAAGTCAGGGTTGTGTTTCGTTCACGTAAAATTAACTTAATAATCCAGGGCTGGTTTCGTTTTAAACTTGCGGTGAATGGGTCTTTATTCCGTAATTTAGATTTATCAAAATGAACTCCGGCAGTAAAACCAAAAGGAAACCAGTTAACCGCATTCCCCTGCAGGCTTGCATGTTGCTGTTGCTGTTTACCTTTCTCACCAATAATGTGATGGAGCAATGCCTCAATTTCATTGACTTTGATCTGATCGAACTGGCTGACAGTGAAGCAGAACAGGATGGCGAAAATGAAACTGAGAACGCCGATTCAGATGAGTTTCTGCCTGGATTTCAGGCCTGGACTCCCAGCCAGGTCAGCAGTTTCAGGGTGCATCCTGCACCCCATTTCTGGCACGGAAATTTCCATTTCGACATTCTGACCCCTCCCCCCGAATTTTCCTGATTGCATCATTGGGAGCCTCCTCTCCCGAATATCACATTACGTTTCTACTCAGCTGATTCCTCCCCGGAGGGAACGGTGATTTTTAATTTTTCCCTGTCTCCATGACAGTCATTCAAAATTTGTCTCATGCAATCTGAAAATAATAAAGGTTTCTTCGGAAACCTCAAATATGACCTGCCCTCCAGTCTGGTGGTGTTTCTGGTGGCTCTGCCCCTGTGTCTGGGCATCGCCCTGGCCTCCGGAGCCCCGCTTTTTTCTGGCATCATTTCCGGCATCATCGGCGGGATCGTGGTTTCGCTCATCAGCCGTTCCCCCTTGGGAATCAGCGGTCCTGCAGCCGGCCTGGCCGTGATCGTGCTCAATGCCATTCAGGACCTGGGCTCCTTTGAAATCTTTCTTTCTGCCGTAGTCATAGCGGGCGTGATGCAGGTGGCCCTTGGGCTACTCAAGGCAGGCGTAATTGGCTACTATTTTCCCTCCGCGGTGATCAAAGGCATGCTTTCGGGCATCGGCATCATCATTATCCTCAAACAGATTCCCCACGCCCTCGGCTACGACAAAGATCCTGAGGGTGATTTCGAATTCAGCCAATCCGACGGACAAAACACCCTTTCAGAACTGGCCAACATCATAGATTATGTCACTCCCGGGGCCATCATCATTACCCTGGTCAGTCTGGCCATTCTCATCCTGTGGGAACGGCCTTTCATGAAGAAATTACCCACCTCCCGCCTGATCCAGGGGCCTTTGCTGGCTGTGCTGGCCGGAATCGGACTCAATATGCTGTTCAAAAACATGGAAGGGCTGGCCCTGGATCCCGAACACAGTGTCAACGTGCCGGTGGCTGATTCTCTCAAAGGATTTATCCTGCAGTTTACCCTGCCAGATTTCAGTCAGTGGAATAATCCCCATTTATATCTCGTCGCAGGTACCATCGCCGTGGTGGCCAGCCTGGAAACCCTGCTTTCGGTGGAAGCCATCGACAAACTCGACCCCCAGAAACGCATTACCCCCACCAATCGTGAACTATTGGCTCAGGGAGTTGGAAATATGGTTTCGGGCCTGATTGGCGGCATCCCCATTACCCAGGTTATTGTAAGGAGTTCGGCCAATGTGCAATCAGGCGGACGCTCCCGGGCTTCGTCTTTTTTGCATGGTATTTTACTGCTGGGCTGCGCCATGGCCATTCCCAAAGTGCTCAACCTCATTCCCCTGGCCAGTCTGGCGGCGATTTTGTTGCTGGTAGGTTATAAGCTGGCCAAACCATCCCTTTTCAAAGCGATGTACCGCAAGGGTATGGGACAGTTTATCCCTTTCGTGGTCACCATTCTGGGACTGGTCTTCACCGATCTGCTGATTGGAATTGCCCTGGGACTGGTGGTGGCCATTGTGCAGATTTTGTGGAATAATTACAAAGTTCCTTACCATTTCGATGCCGAAGCCTACCAGCCGGGAGAGCCTGTCCAGATTCAGCTTTCGGAGGATGTGAGCTTCCTCAACAAAGCCAGTATCCTGCGCACCCTCGAAATCCTGCCCAAGGGTGCAGAAGTAATCATTGACGCCTCAAAAAGCCGCAACATTCATCCCGACATCATCGAGATCATCGACGATTTCGAAGTCAAAGCCCGCCCCTGGGGTACCAGAGTGCACTTTGTTGGCTGGAACGAACAAAAGGCCCCCAACATGATGGCCCGCGTCCGCGCCGAATTCGAAGAAATGGGGCAGGAGTGAGGTTAAGGATTCACTGATTGGAATCACCACCCCAATGCAACCGTAAACCGTTTAGCTTAATTCCTTCCCCTGGGCCGACGGCGGTTTCTGCGGTGATTATTGGAAGTGCGGGTTTCTGTGCCAGAACCAGAGTTGGTGGGAGAGGCTTCGCCTCCCCGGTTATTTCCGCCTTCATTTTGGGAGCGCGGACCATTGGCAGGGCGGTTTTGACCGCCTCTGGGGTTGCGGCCTCCGCCTCCCCGCGATTGAAATCTCCTTTCCGGACGGTCATCCCCATCAATTTCTGAGGCTTCGTCCTCCCCGATGTGCAGGAAGGGGTGATCTTCGATCACAGGAATACGCTGATTGATCAGCTTCTGAATGTCGCGCAGGTAAGCGCGTTCCTCTTCATTACAAAATGAAATGGCCACTCCGCTGGCTCCTGCCCGGCCGGTACGGCCGATGCGGTGTACGTAAGTCTCGGGGACATTGGGCAGGTCGTAATTGATCACGTGGGAAAGTTCCTCCACATCGATCCCGCGCGCCGCAATGTCGGTGGCGATCAGCACCCGGGTTTGTCCGCTTTTGAAATCACCCAGGGCCTTTTGCCGGGCAGCCTGAGATTTATTTCCATGAATGGCGGCTGCGTCGATGCCAGCTTTATCCAAAAGCTTCACAATCTTATTGGCGCCGTGTTTGGTGCGGGAAAATACCAGGGCCGAATCAATGGGCTCGGTTTGCAGCAGATATACCAGCAATTTGGTTTTGCCCTTTTTGCTGACATAGTAGAGCGACTGGCCTACTTTCTCGGCTGTGGTCTGCTCGGGTTTAACGGTTACCCGGTCGAAATCACCCAGAATCTTACGGGAAAGGGCTACAATTTCAGGGGCCATGGTGGCCGAGAAAAAGAGGGATTGGCGGTGCTGAGGCAGCAGGCCAATGATCCTTTTGATGTCGTGGATGAAACCCATGTCGAGCATGCGGTCGGCCTCGTCCAGCACAAAGTGCTCAATATCACGCAGGGTAATGTATCCCTGCTGAATCAGGTCGAGCAGACGTCCGGGGGTAGCCACCAGAATATCCACCCCGCGGCGCAGGGCCTCGGTTTGGGCGCCTTGCTTCACGCCACCAAAAATGACGGCGGTGCGCAGTGGGGTATATTTGCTGTATGCAGTGAAATTCTCCTCAATCTGGATAGCCAGTTCGCGGGTGGGGGTTACAATCAGGGCGCGAATGGGACGGCGTCCCTTTTCTTCGTGGTAAGAATTGTAAAGATACTGGATAATGGGCAGGGCGAAAGAGGCGGTTTTACCGGTCCCGGTCTGGGCGCAGCCCAGCAAATCCTTGCCTTTCAGCAGGATGGGGATGGATTGTTCCTGGATGGGAGTGGGGATTGAGTAGCCTTTTTCTTCGAGCGCTTTTAAAAGTGGGGGGATTAACCCTAAGTCTTTGAATGTCATTCTATATTTAATATGCCGCAAAGGTAGGCAAATGTTTTCATAATCAGGTTATGGCATTCTGCATTCAGCCGTCAGCGGTCAGCTTTCAACGGTCAGTTTGGGTTGGGATGAGGGAGAGGGGATAAGTATCAGGGGAAAGGACAGAGCAGGTGGTTGTGGGTTGGGAGGATTTATGTAATTTAGAAATATCACAGGCCCACAGACCCGGTGATGCTTAGGTTGAAAAGAATATTATGTGCCCGAATTTTGAACATTCCCCCGATCAGATTTCCCAGGAAAAAATAATCCCACAAGTTACCGGGGGGGGCGGATCTTTTACGGATAACCGGCCGGAATTGGAATTCCAACGAACCCTTGCCGAATCTGCGGACCATCACCCCATGGTGCGAAAGCAGATGGCATTTCAGGAAATGATGAATCAAAAAGTGGCTGCAGATACAATCAGGATCAGGGGATCAGAGACCCGGGTTTCACCTCTTCAATTGAAAAGTCCGCCAATCGGGTCACCTGTGGTGCAAAGGGTGGTTGGACCTGTCCCGGCAGGTGATTTCAGACCCAATCTGGAATGGGCCCGATGGTTTGCTGCGATGACTCCCGCTGAACTAAATGTCCAACTGGCAGGCAAAGGTTTGGCCATCAATTCTCCCGCAATTGCCCACATGAATACAATACTGATTCGAAGCGGAAGTAACCCTATTACAGATGCCCTGCCTCATGCTCAGCCTGAACAGGGAGTGGTAATTGGAAGCAAAGCTGCAGCCCCCTCTCCGGTTGCTGCCGCGGCGGATTCCAAAATGCATTCATCTTCCTCCATGGGGAAAGGTACATACGCACAAATGCCCGAGGATTCAGATGGGAGAAGGGCCTACGAGGAAGGCATTGCGGAGGCCTACCGAAATTCACATTCGCGCCCAGGGGCGGTTGAAGCAGAAATCCGCAGATTGGTAGGCGTGGGCAAAATCGAACGGGAGGATCCCTTACAGGTTTTGGGGGCTTATGCCCAGAATCCATTGGTAAAGGACTTGCTGACCAGAGTGGGAGGGAGAGTTTTTGTAACCAGCATCCGCCAGGCAGGAACTCAATCCAATCCTCACTCTGGCTTCATCAATATCCATGGAGGTATTGCCAGCCAACAGGAGGCAGCTATGGCTTTGATTCAGGAAATGAGCAACGTCGCCGCTTTAGGTGAAATCCAGGTGCTTGATTTGGCTGCAATGGGGGTGGGCACAAAAGGGACGGGACCTATTTCCAGAGCCAGGTATATAGAACTTGCTGAGGAGATCGAATACCGGGGCGTGATCCGACAACTTCAGATATTGGGCCCTGCAGCATTCAACATGCCCCGTTTCAGCCACTTGAAGGGTATCGGCGCACAGCTCTTAAGGGAAAGTCCCGAACGAAGATTAGGATCGCAAGTCTCAGAAGTTTTTGGAGCCTACCTGCGGTTAATACCCGATGTCCATAAGGAAGGGCAAGGAAAACGATATGATGCATTGGTTGCTTATCGAAAGCAACTTGATTCGAAGCATGCAGCTGCAAAAAAATAATCCTTCGACTGTGGTCATTCACAATCTCTTTCCTACCCGAAACTTCCTTTCCCCAACCTTCCAACCACCCCAACCCTACCTCAAAGCAGGAATTATCCTGGTTACCAGCCAGCAGCGTCCTGGGAAAAATCAGGGTTTTCCCTGCTTGGATGTAACTTTTTCCTGCATTTGGGAATCTCTTTATTAGCCTGAAACCACTTTGTGGCAATTGGGTGTGATTGAAGCAGGTATGGACTGGCGCAAATTACCTGGTATTTTGTCCAAATTCCCCCGGGTATAATCCAATCTCTGACCAAATTCGTAACTTAATGGTCATTCACCTGATAAACCCTTCATCCAAACCAGACTGCCCGCATGGCCCCTAAAATCCTCTCTATCCTCCTCTTCCTGTCTTGCGTTTCCCTGTTGCCCGGCCAATCATTGTCGGGTGTCCTCCGTGACCGGCAAAATGTCCCAGTTGAAGGCGGCAACGTGCTCAATCTGAGCAATCAATCCCACACCCACAGTGACGAGCAAGGCAAATTTACCCTCGGGGTAGTCAGGATTGGGGACAGTCTTCAGGTCAATCACCTTAATTTTGAGCCCCAGACTCTGGTGGTAAAATCATTGGAAAAGCCATTGACCATTCTGTTGAAGGGGAAGGCAGTCTCTCTGGAAAATGTGGTCATATTTCCCGAAATCAATGCCCTCAATCTGATCACCGGCATAGATGTAAAAGTCAATCCTGTCAATTCATCCCAGGAAATTCTGCGTCAGGTGCCTGGATTGTTCATTGGCCAGCATGCGGGTGGGGGAAAAGCCGAGCAAATCTTTTTGCGTGGATTTGACCTCGACCATGGCACAGATATCAACGTCACCGTAGATGGAATGCCGGTCAACATGGTCTCACACGCCCATGGGCAGGGCTATGCCGACCTTCATTTTGTGATCCCCGAAACGGTGGACAAGATCAATTTCGGCAAGGGTACCTACTACGCAGACAAAGGCAATCTTACTACGGCGGGATTTGTCGATTTTCACACCAAAGAGCGCCTGGATAAAAGCCTGTTTAAGCTGGAAGTGGGGCAGTTCAATACCCAACGGCTGCTTGCCATGATGAATGTACTGAATCAGGACATGCAGTCTGCCTATGTGGCCGCTGAATTTCTGGCTACAGATGGCCCCTTTGTCAGTCCCCAAAATTTCAAACGGATCAACCTGTTGGGCAAATACAGCGGCTATGTTTCACCTTCTGATAAGATTGGACTCAGCATTTCCCACTTTACCAGCCGTTGGGATGCTTCGGGACAGATTCCGCAACGGGCCGTGGATCTGGATAAAATTACCCGGTTTGGAGCCATTGACGATACAGAAGGGGGAAGCACTTCCCGCACAAATGTTCAGTTCTCGTACGATAAATTTCTGGACGATCATTCCCTTATTAAAAACAGCCTGTACTACACAAGATATGACTTTGATTTGTTTTCCAATTTTACCTTCTTCCTGAACGACTCAGTTAACGGAGATCAGATTCACCAGAAGGAAGGCCGTAATCTGATTGGCTTCAACAGTGAGTATCACCATGATTTTTCTGGTCAAAAAATCTCAGGTTCCTGGCTGGCAGGGATTTCTCTGAGAACTGATCAGACCCATGATACAGAATTATCCCACACGCTCAACCGTTCCACCACCCTGGCCCAGTTTAAATATGGGGACATCAGCGAAACCAATTTTGGGGCCTTTGCTTCGGCTAATCTCGAATGGGGCAAATGGATGCTCAATCCCGGCCTGCGGGTAGATTATTTTACTTTCTCCTATAGCGACAAATTACTTCCGGCCTACCAAACCCAAACCGTGGCCCGGGCTATTCTTTCTCCCAAGCTGAACCTGCTCTTCAACCCCTCGAATCGAATTCAATACTATTTGAAAACGGGCAAGGGCTTTCACTCCAATGATACCCGGGTGGTAGTGGCGCAAAATGGAAATCAGGTCCTGCCTGCGGCCTATAGCGCTGATCTGGGCTTTATCTGGAAACCTACCACCCGGATGGTTGTGAATCTGGCGTTATGGGATTTGTATTTGCAGCAGGAATTTGTCTATGTGGGTGATGAGGGTGTGGTGGAGCCCAGTGGACGCACCAACCGAAAGGGCGCTGAAATGAGCCTGCGTTGGCAACCTTTGAAATGGCTTTTTTACAATCTCGATGCCACTTACACCCATGCCCGCTCGGTGGATGAACCCCAATCGGCCAATTTTATTCCTCTTGCGCCCAGCTTTACGGTCGTGACCGGAGCCAATGTCGTGCTTCCAGTTGGTTTTTTTTGGGGAATTAAGGTTCGCCACATGCACGACCGACCCGCAAAAGAAGACAATTCTCTGGTCGCCAAAGGTTATACTGTGGTAGATTTAAATGCGGGTTATCAATGGAAAAATCTGACTTTTGGCTGTCAGGTGCAGAATCTGCTCGATACCCAATGGAATGAAACCCAGTTTGCCACCACCTCCCGCCTGAAGAATGAGCCTGCCCCGGTAGAAGAAATCCATTTCACCCCCGGCACTCCTTTCAATGTTCGGGGATCGATTAGTTATGGATTTTAAGGGGCCAGCGTTCCCAAACCGTAAACAGTAAACCGCAAACCGTTCTCACTCCACCAACCCCTTCAGCCCAAAGAACATAGTCAGCAGGGCAAATACCTGAATGCCTCCCAGGATCAGATTTTCCTTCCAGGTATTGGTATGCTCTCCCATGACCTTTTTCTGGTTGGTAAGCCAGAAAATGGCAGCTACTGTGGCAGGCAGGATAATGGCGGCCAATGCTTGTGAGGCAATCATCACCAGGACAGGCCGGGCGCCAAACAGGGGCACCACCAAAGACAAAAGGGACATGCCCAGCACGATCAACCGGAAACGGGGTTGCTTCATATTGCGCTCAATCTGGAAATAATCACAGAGGAGCCAGGGTAGCAGCAGGATATTGGGAAACTGGGAGGACATGCCGGCCGCAGTCAGGCCGAGGACGAAGATGGCCACTCCGGCCGTTCCGGCCACGGGTTCAAGCAGACCGATCATATCGCTGGCGTGTTCCAGGCGGAGACCCCGGCTGTGCAGGGCTCCCACCGCGGCTGACATGATGGTCATACTGATCACAAACATCAGCAGGGCGCTGATCCCCGCATCCCGCTTTTGCAGCCTGGAATCTTTGAGCGTCCAGCCTTCTTCCCTGATCTGGGTGGTGCGGATGATGAAGATCATGGAGGAAACCGTGGTGCCCACCATGCCGGCCACCACCAGAAAAGAGCTTCCGCTGCCTCCGCCTGCTTCCACTGCAGGCATGCGGGGAATCAGGCCGGAAAGCATTTCGGACAGGGCAGGAGTAAGCAGAATGAAATTGATCATAAAACTCAGTCCCATCAGCCCCACCATGATGGCCAGGGCCTTTTCGAAAAAGCGGTAGGAGCCCACCCAAAACAGGGCATAAATGGACCCTGAGATCAGGGCCGCCCAGGCCAGGGGCGAAATGCCCCCCTCCATCCAGGTTTTGGACCAGACATGCAGCACCTCGGCCACAATGCCCATGACTCCCATGATTCCGCCCGAAACATTGATAGTGAGGGCCAGGATAAAAAACCAACCCAGGGCGGGATGAATGTGCTTGCGGAAGGCAAAAAGAGCGGTATCGCCGGTCACCATGGTAAACTTGCCGTACAACCAGATCAGGAAAAAGGTGATCAGGCAGGAGATCGCCAGCGCCCAGAGGAGCGACATCCCGTAATCTGCCCCCGCCTTGGCCATGGCCGTCACGCTCCCTGTGCCGATATTGAAACCGATCAGGAAGATGCCGGGCAAAATGGACTTGAGGGAAGCTGAAAGTTTCATGCAGAGATTGATTTATGTGCAACATACTACCTGATTGGCTTACGTGCCAAACCGTATTTGGGCTTCCAGCAAAACAATTTTTGCGATTCCCGGGTGGGCAGGTCAGGTTTATTGAGCAATTGTTTGTCTCCTGATCACCATATCACTAAATTTCTCACCCGCTCAGGATTTCGTACCTTCAACCTTATTATTACCAATCAACATGAGTGTGATTCCCCAATTGGCCTCCTCCCTGAATCGCCGCGACGAAGTGCCCAATCAGGAACTGGCCCGGCAAATTGCGCTCCACCAGGACAAAGTTGCGGTGCTGGAACTGGTGAGCCATCTCTCCCACAAAAGCAAGGATATTCAGCACGATTGCATTAAGGTGCTTTACGAGGTTGGGGCCCTGGCCCCGGGCCTGATTGCGGACCAGGTTTCCACCTTCGCGGATCTGCTGAGCAGCAAAAACAACCGTCTGCAATGGGGCGCCATGACTGCCTTGCACAGCATCATTGCAGCCAACCCGGGGGCCATTTATAACATTCTGCCGGGGATAATTGCGGCCATGGAGCGAGGCTCGGTAATCACCAAAGATTACGGCATGTACATTCTGATTGATCTGGGGCGTGATCCTGCCTACGCCGAAAATACCTTTGCCCTGCTGCTTGAACAATTGCTGAAAAGCCTGCCCAATCAGTTGCCCCTCTATGCGGAAAAGGCAGTCGCCGTGATCAACAACGGCAATAAGGACCGCTTTGTGAAGGCCCTGACCACCCGTCTGCCCGATCTGGACAAGGA
The DNA here is from genome assembly GCA_020635905.1 of Bacteroidia bacterium. GTDB lineage: Bacteria > Bacteroidota > Bacteroidia > J057 > JADKCL01 > JACJYV01. The sequence goes on along the minus strand of JACJYV010000001.1, from coordinate 37,271 downwards.
ATCCAAACGCAAACGGGTTGAGAAGGTGATCCGTAAGGTAAGTCGTTGAGGGGAACGACCGCAGTGCAGGCGCATTACCCAACCCGTTTGGAATATTCACCCTTTCGATCAACTCAGGTTGCCGAAAAGGTCCGGGGTATCACAGGATGATTTATTCCCCCTTTGACAATCACACTAATCGGTCCTCCAGGTCATTCCACCAATACCTTGTGTACGCTTACTCCGCGACTTCCCCTTATTTTCAACAGGTAACTGCCCCGTGCCAGTCCCGCGGTGAATAGATTGCCAGAATTGCCGTGGAACTTCGTCCCGCCCAATAATTTGCCACTCAAATCATAGAGGTCGCAGGTTATCTCCCCGGGTTGGGAAAACTCAATTCGCAGGCTTTCTCCCTGGTAAACCGGATTGGGATAGACTATCGGGATTGGGTTTGTCAACGCCTCCTCCGTCTCACTGACCAGGACAGCGCAGGAAATGTTGGGAGAAAAATGCCAGCCCGTATTGCCGCCCAGGTCCATACAACCCAATCCGGCTCCCCAATAAGCATTTCCCGTACCATGCACCTGGTCAATCTCCAGATACTCGAAGCACAGAGAATCCGTGGGGCGGTACACTGCACCCGGAAACTGAGGGTTGATGGATTTCAGGCTCACCAATAGCTGGGGGTTTCCGTTGAAATGGATTTCTCCGGGTAATTTTAGCACCGCACTGGTCCCAAACAAAAGCCTGAGCCCCGGACCCTGGAAATTGGCCTGATGCAGAATGGTCATTTCGTCGTTCAGGGTAATTTTAAAAGTATCCTCCACCACAAAGGTATCAATGGTGCTCCCGTAGGGATAAAATTCAGCCGAGGACCAGCCAATGCCGCCACGGGCAATCATTTTCATGAAATTCACCCCACCAGTTTCCATGTACAGACTGGAATGCCCCTGCATAATAATGGTGGCCGAATCCGCATCACAAGTCAGGTTTTGGTCATCGAGTTGCATGCCCTGGTATAGTCTGACCTCAGAATCAGCGAGATCGAGGTTGCGGGGTTGCAAAATCCAGGAGTTGAGAAAAAGAGCCTGGAGGTTGTGGCCGTTGGTATGGAGGGTCCCTTTATTGAGGTAAATTTCGGAGGTGTAAAGGCTGTCCAGCAGATCCCAGGAGCCGTTTCCGTCGAAGGTTACGAAAACCGACCCCGTGGGCTCGGCCATGCGGTGCCCCCTGGGGTCGATGATTTCGGGATCGTTGGAGACAAAATTGATATTGAACTGAACCCCCTGACTAAAATCCGTGGTCATGCCCGTATCCAATACCAGCGACCCACTGATATCCAGGTCTCCAAAGCCTGTCCAGGTGGGGTTATTGTGAATATTGGCCCAGGTAAGGTCGTGACAAGTGGCATGGCCCGTTATCTCAAAGATCTGCCCGGGCCACAGAAAACTGCATTCCCCGAAAAAGACGTTGTCATTGAGGGTGGGCAGGCAGTAGGAAGGCTCGTCGCGGCAGTTTAGAAAAGACCAGCGGGTGGAATCTTCCCAGTTTCCGCTGCCTCCAATCCAGTAGTAATTTACCCCGCCATTCTGGGAGATATTCCAGCCTGTGGTCACACCCACCGGGATGCTGGCGTTGGCATTGAAGGTGGCTCCCCCCACGGCCTGTACATTTTCGAGGTTTACAAAATTGAGATTTACCGTTCCCCCTGCCTTGGAAACCGTGGCAAGTCCCGAGGGATTGAGACATTGGAGGGTCTTGTTTCCTGTGCAGGAACCATTGATGATAAGTTCCCCGCCGATATCAAGGGTTTTGCCGGAGGAAATGGAAAGGGTTCCGCCGGTAAAAACCAGTTCGAATGTATCGGTTACCGTCTGACTGTCATACATCCTCATCTTATGGCAGTCCGAGATCAGGTTGTGAAAGGTGTTTTGCGCATAAATATCTCCCCAGGATCCGGTCGGGGCATGCAGGTGAAGATCATAATAGGTCATTCCTCCACCATCAAACTGGGCGGAATGCAGGTCAAAGGTGGAGGTGCCCGGGATTAGGGTAAAGGCATTGCTCCCGATCTGAACACTTCCCGAACGAACTTTTACCGTCGAGTTTCCCAGGTTGAGGGTGCGGGTAAAATTGGTCCAGGAAAAGAAATTCATCAGGTCGAGATACTGGTCGTTGGTATTCAGAGTGCCGTTTTCCAGATTCACCGTTCCGGCCTTCACCGTATCCATCAGGGTATAGGTGCCGTTTCCGGTAAAAATCAGTTCTGTAAATGCACCACCAAAAGCGGTCAGATTGTGGTTGGCAAAGGTAAGGGAATGAGTTCCGGTGCCGTGGAAAATAAATTCCTGTGAATTAACATTATTCAGGTTGAGAATCATGGCGGGGATTAGGGTCACTGAACCGTAAATATTGCATTCCAGCAGGCTGCTCGAAAGAGAAGGCTCCAGAATTGGCGTATGAGTGGCACCAGTCCAGTTCAGGTCACGGCATTGGGTGACCACATCCAGGATTACCTTTTGGCCGGCGGCGCTGAATGAATTGGCATCGAAATACACGTCGTCCCCCGGGCCGGGCACAGCCGTATGAAAACTGCTGCCACCAGAGGTGGTGGCCCAGTGATTTGCGTAATCAGACCAATTGCCCCCGCCGCCTACCCAAAAATAATCGTTGGCCTGCAACGAAGAAATGGAGCCCAGGAGAATGAGAAAGAGGAGAGTGAGTTTTTGCATTTTAGTCAAGGTTTTTGTTGGGTATGAAATTAAGATGGGGAATGGCCGCCAGCAACCAAATTCCCGGAAATCCTTACGTGCCCAGAGGGTAGAGGTTGATGAGGGTAAGGATCAGCGGTACGCGTCCTGGGCGCTGCCAGCGGGTGCCGCCCCGCTGGGGTCAAATTATGGCCCTTCGGGCTCAATTTCAATGGCTTACAGCCTTACAATTATTGCATCAATGGTGGGTTGACCGCAGCGCGGTCAAATTATCCAACCCGTTTTGATTTGGAGAAAATTCACCCTCAAGCCTCCTGAGACCTCAGCAGCACCGACCTCCTCACTGATGCATCCTTCAGGTGCAGGCACTGCTTCCTTGATTCGTCCTTAAGAAAGGCATTCAAATCGGCATCCGAAGGAAAAGACATGTAATGAACTTCGTAAGGGCGGTCGTTTTCCCCCTCAATAAATGCATCCTGATCAGGGCGGATCCTGTGGATCATGCAGCCGCCGTATTTTTCCATCAGAGGGATAGCGATATCTTCAAACTGATGGAAAATCTCCTCTTTTCCGGGGTGCAGGTAGATAAATTGAACCAAAGTGATCATGGGTTTATGCCGGATAAATGTGCCTGAATTTAGCTTTAAATGGTGAATATTGAAATGGGGCGCATAACTGGTGGATAACCTTGAGGCAGGTTCTTTGTCAAATTAAGGAAATAAGCATAATTTGAGGGTTGTTTGTTGCACCCCAAATCATTTCAAAATGGCCATACGCACCCGAACGCATTCGCCTGAACTCGAGACCAGGCAAAATAAAGGGATAAATTATCTGAATAATCCCCCGGAATTGACCCCGGTTATGGCTCCCCCCGCCGCCCAACTGGTCGCAGAGCCCCTTCAGGAAAAAAGAGAAACAGAGGAAAAAGAGATAAGTTCAGAAGGACCCACCCAGAAAAAAGCCTTTTCCGTTGGCGGAGAAGCTCCCGAAAATCCCGGGAATGGAGGTCAATCCAATCATAACGGGAGTAATTCCCCCTTCCAACTGAAGGAAGAGGAGGAAGAAAGCACCCAGCTGAAGGCCAAAGTGACCCAGAAAATGGGCCACGACGACGGATGCGGCTGCGAATCTTGTGTGGCCGCAGGCGCCATGCAGCAAAAGGTGGATGCGTTACAAAAAGAAGCTGATATTGCCCAGTTTGTGCGGCCCGCTGATGTAGGGAGCCACACCTTTCTCGGCATCAGTATCCCGGCCAGCCGGGGCGTGAATCCCGAGATGCGTACCCGCCTCACCAATGTGGAAGCCGAATTGCAACGCCAGTACGACGCCATTCCAGCCACCGATCCCGATCGTCCGGCCAGTCTGGCAGCTTATGCCGGAATAGTAAGCATCAAAGGCTGGCGTGAAACGACCAGCCTGCACGGCACAGGCCGGGCCGTGGACGTCAATTACGATAATCAACCTTATATAGCCACCCGCACCACGGAAGACGGCACCACCACCTACGGTGGCGAACAGGGAGGGGCCACTTCCGCCACCCGGGCCCTGCGCCAACCTGCGGTTGAAGTGTATGACCGCGCGGTGGCCTTCATCCGTCTGGATCCCACCGCACCTGAGACGGCAGAGGTGCACAACCGGGTGGATGGCGAAAGCGCCACCGATACCTACCGCCGCTTTCGGGCAGCTTCTGACGCCCTCAGCGTCTATCTCAGTCTGGGTTTCAGCAATGCGCATACCGATGTTAACCGGGTGCCCGTTGCCAATCCCGAAACTGCGGATGAAGCCACCCTGCTTTCGGCTATCCCGGTCGGTGAGCGTCTGGAAGAAACTGTGGCCGTGGCCAATATCCAGGCCGTGATGGACGGGGCCGAGTGGCAGGCCACTCACCCTGCTTACTCCCTCACTGCCCGCGAGCAATATATCCGCATTCTGCGCGACTATGAGATTGTACGCAAACCCATGCAGTACGGTAATCCGTCCACCACACCCGGACGTACCCGAAATCCTGCCAACGGCTTCCTGCACATGCCTGAGCACTTTGTGGTGGCCATGATGGATATTGGCGACCTGCGCTGGGGTGCCTGCGAATTCAGCGGCCGCTCCAATGGCGACGTGCACCACTTCGACCTCGGAACCAAACATCACAGTCCTGCTCCTGCTCCTGCTCCTGCTCCGGCAGAGACGACTGGCACCGAAGGGGGAGAAGCCCCCGTGACCCGCAAGGAAGCGACTCCCGCTCAAATGCAGGCTGGCACTGAAAGTGGTAACGGCAATCCCAACCGTACCGGGTTGCCCAATAACCTGAAAGCAGGCGTAGAGGAACTTTCCGGAATCTCCATGGATGGGGTGACGGTTCATTATAATTCGAATAAACCCGCACAGGTGCAGGCTTTGGCCTATGCCCAGGGTACGGATATCCATATCGGGCCGGGCCAGGAGAAACACCTGCCCCACGAAGCCTGGCACATTGTGCAGCAAAAGCAGGGTCGGGTGAAGCCCACCACCGAGGCAGGCGGTATGCCGGTCAATGACGATCGGGGTCTGGAGACAGAGGCGGATGTGATGGGTGCCAAAGCCCTGCAGTTGGGAGCCCGTGAAAGTGGTCAGGAGACCAGTCAGGGTGAGAATGCGGCAGTGCAGCAACAAAAATCGGTGGCCCAGCGTCAATTTATGGGCCCGCCTGCCCCGACCGGGGCAGGGGCAGATTTCGATCAGTATATGCTTCAGCTTCAGGGCCTGGAGGCTGCCGCTTCGGCAGATGGATTCTCGCTGAACCAGACCATTACCGCTTTCCGGAAACTGTACTACAACTCGGGTGGGTGGAATACCATCATTGCCGGGGCCGCGGCCCAGGGCTTTCCGCCCAGTTGGTTGGTGGCCGGCAGCACCGAGGCTGGAGCCGCGGCTTACATCACGGCTCACAAGGAAATCGCCATCAACGGCACCACGGTGGACGTGGGACACCTGCTGACTGGTCTGGATGCGGCCAATCACCCCGCCAGCCTCAGCTATGCGGGCGGACTGGTGAATCTGCGCTCCAACCAGGAGGCGGCCACCTATGTGGGCGACCTGGGCAGTGTGGTGACGGAATACGTGGCCGTGGCGCCCCGTGACTGGGTGGGGCTGGTAGAGCTGGATTATCCCCTGCTGAGCACAACTTATACCAGCTATGCCGAGGATGTGGACATGGCCGGTAATGTGGATTCCTACAGCATCACCATGGATCCGACCAAATCACTCAGCCAGAATCTGCTGGATTACTATACCAGTACTTCGGGCGGTGCCACCAAACGCTACACCAGCTTTGCCCGTTCCATTGGTCTGGGCACCCTGAGAGGGGGCACCTTTACGGGTGACACCCCAGCATTCCGTACGGCTTTGCGGGACGAAATCTATAATTTCGCCATTGCCTACCTGGGAGGAACCCGGGGCAAATGGGGAGCCATCACCAACTGGGGTGGCACCGTCAATTACAGCAATGTGGCTGACTGGGTGGTGATCATTTTCATGGTGAAACTGGCTTCGAAAGTAGCTTCTGAATGATCCTGAGACTGGTTTTAAGACGGATTTGGTTGTTGATCATGGCTGCCTCCCTGCTGGGGCTGGCCGCATGCACGCAAGAAATGGATAAAAAGCTTTTCCAGACCTATACTTCCGAAAGCGGAAATAAGGTCATGGTCTATTACGGCGAAGCCTTTGGCTTTGGGCCGCATCCCCTGGAAGTCAGGAGCCAGAAGGCGGGGGAGGATGACGACGGGGTGCTGTTCGAAACGCAGTTGTACAACGACGGTGCGAACCTGGGTGAGCACAACATCAGCCTGATCTGGCTGGATAATGACCATGCCGAACTGCACCTCAATGGTCAGGAACAGAAGGAGGCGGTGCATCAGGTGGTTTTTTAGCTGCAAGCTGCAAGCTTCGAGCTTCGAGCTTCGAGCTTCGAGCTTCGAGCTTCGAGCTTCGAGCCTCCCCACGACAAAGTAGGGGGAGGCATGGGTTGCGAAGGACAAGAATGGACAAATACTGAACCCGAAACTGTAAACTGTAAACTGTAAACTGCAAACCGTAAACTGTAACCGTAAACCGTAAACCGTCTCTAATTGAACCTGAGAGAATCTCCGAAGCGCATGAGGTCGGAGAGTTCGAGGTCGAAGGTGCCGCCTTCCTGCTCGGAGGCGACAGTTCTCTTAATAAAGAGGCCCTGCCTTTCGTATTTTCGACCAAAGCGCCCCCAGGGGTTGCGTACGGTTACCCACAGGCTTTCGTTTTTTTGGGGATCACCTTTGGTGGCAAAGATGCTGTACGCATGGGTGGAGGCCATGCCGGGATTGAGGGTCGTATTTTCACCCCCTGACTGACCCGTGCCGCCAGTTCCCCAATTGGAGGTTCCCAAAACCACCAGGCTACCTTTGCCCAGCTCACTTTGGATTCTTTTGAAAAGGGTTATTGCTTTCTGGCTGTATTGGTTCGTACCCAGAGCACCTTCCTGTCCGCCTCCACCTACGGCTTCAGATCTGGAGGGCCTGCCCATGATGATCTCGAGGGCGTTGCCCGCGTCGCCTCCACTTCCAATCGTTTCATAGCTGCCCTGAAGTACGGCAAAGGCTTTTTCGACCAGGCCTGGCCAGAGAGCCTGGTTGCCTTTGGCATATATGGGGTCCCCGTTTCCATCCACGTGGACTTCGTGGGTGATTTTGATCCATTTGGGGATGTAGCTGGGTAAAAACCCCATTCCTCCTGGTTTCTTTTGATAAAAGCGGACCGCATAATCGTTATTGGTCAGGTCTTTCACCATTTCTTTGAGGAAGGCAGGTTTGGATTTGGCGATGCTGGCCAGGGAAGCAAGCAAATAACAGTCGCCCAGGGCTTGCTGCCCGACGTCGTCGGGGGAGGGATTGCCCCCATTGAATAAGGGCACGGCGTTGCCGCCACCCAGGGGCCCGGTCACGGGCGCCAGTTCCAGGGTGATTTTGGATTTCGGGATGAAGTAGGTTTGGTTTTGGGAAGATACGGCATATTCTGTACCATAAGTCTGCTTGCTGCCTACGAAAACTACATCGTCTTTTTTGAAGTTGAACTTTGTTTCTTCTCTGGTTTGTGCTTCGAGCCGCTTCATGGCGTCCAATTCCAGCTGTGTACCCTGAAAAGTGGAATAATCGACTGGTGGAAGGCCGTAGGCAACAAGATTTTCGGTAAGAATTCCTCTCCTGGCTCCATAGGCCGGGGTGGGAGAGGTAAGTAATCCACCCGGAGGATGGTAATTGAGGAAGGCTGTTTCGATCCTCAGAAGATCAATTTCATTATTGAAGCCCTGCTGGGCAAGCTGGAGGGTGGCTTTTTGGCCGGCTGCATCGACCTGCTGAACAGAAGCCAGTCCGGCAGCATCCCAGCCGACCGGAGGGAGGAAGTCGGGTAGCTGGGTAAGGGCTTCGGCCAATTCAGTGGGTTGTAGCACAACGGCTTTGAGCCCGGATATTACTTTCTGGGCAAATTCATCACGGCCCCATATTTTGGTGCTAAGATCGGTTAGCCTTTCCTGCAATTCCAGGTGGTTGCCTGCGGCCATCTGCACCCGGGCATCGAGGAGGCCGAAGGCGGTCATGACGCTGGTTACGCTGGCGGAAGCCATGGTTTCCACGTTGGCAGTAGTGCCGAGGGCCCAGGCCTGTCTCACCAGATCGGGAATATTATTGACTCCATTGCCGTAAAGGGTATTGATGGTGCCAATCAATCCGGGAATCTGATTGTCCTGCAATACCCGCTGCACCACAGGAGCTTGTCCCGTGGCCTCCACCCGTTGTACGGGAGTGGACAGGCCGGCATGGAGGGCTTTGCTGCCCATGCGGTCGGCTTCGCGCTCCAGACCCTGGTCGTCGTTGAGGGGGATGCCCTGGCTTTTGAGTTGGGTGGTGGGGCGGACCCGCCCCTGTTTTTGCTGCACCACATGCCATGCTTCGTGGGGCAGGTGCTTTTCCTGGCCGGGGGCCAGGTGGATATCTGTGCCCTGGGCGTAGGCATGGGCCTGCAATGTTTGAGGGCGGCCGGAGTTGTAGTGGACTTTGACGTCGTCCATGGAGAGGCCGGAGAGGTTTTCCACCCCGCTTTTGAGGGTGTCGGGCAGGCCGGTGGTATTGGTTTGACGTTGGACCACCGCGGCACTGGTGTGCTGGTCGGCCATGGCCTGGAAGGAGGCAGCCCGCTGGATGGCGGGGCTTTGCCCGATGAGGCTCTGAAGGCTTTTTTGGCGGGATATTGCGGGGCTGGAATCGGCCGCGGTCTGGATTTTGCGCTGCAGGGCAGCGGCAGGGTGGTCAGAGAGGGAAAAGGATGAGGCCTCCTGATGTTCAGGGGGGGCAGGGTGGACAGGGCCCTGCACCTGAGGGGTGCTCTGGGGGGATGGAGTGAAGGCTTTCATCTTTTCCGTTTGGAATGGGAATTTAGGTATTTCCCCGGATTTTTCCGGGGATGGGGGAGCAAATTTAAATGGAGGAAGGCTGCAAGCCTGCGTGAGCTGCCTGGAAGGTGCCCCGACGGCAGGGAGGGGCAGACCCGAAGGGGCCGAACGACAGTGAGCCTGGAAGGGAGCGACGGCCCGGCGGTGGCACACCGGGGCCGGCACGCCCAAAACTTTATTCAACCGGGTAAAATAAGGGTTTATTCCTCGGTGAGGTTGCGGGGAGTAAGGTAGGGGATCTACTTTACCTTGAGGAATTTGCCGCTGCCTGCGGCTGCTTTGAGCAGATAAATGCCCGGTTCCAGGGCTGAAATGTCCAGTTCTGTTTCGACTTGCGTCGGGTTTAATATCCTGATCCGGGTGGTGACTTCCTGACCCAGGGTGTTGAAGAGGGAAAGGCCGGAGGTGGTAAGCCAGGACCCGCTGAGGATCAGCCGGTCGCAGGCGGGATTGGGGTAAAGTTGGAGATTTGGGTTGGGGAGGGAATTTTGCCGGGCAACGCTGGCCACGCCATTCAGTTGGTTGACCGCATCCAGGGCATTGCCCAGTTCATAGAAATCGACGGTGGGGAAGTTGGGGAATTTGTTTTTCTCCTGCTGGCACTGCAAAATCCGGTTGATGAAGAAGGGGTTGGCATTGGCTACGGAGGCCTCGGTGGTGCTGCCCGTGCCGAGGGATGTGGTGACAAAGTGGTTGAGGATGAAGAGGTCGTTGGTGGCATTGCCGCGGTTGTAGTCGCAGGTGAAGGCATTCACATTGCTGACCGAAAAATGGGTTTCCACGGCATAATCCCATACATAATGGTACCAGCCCTGGCTGGAGGAAGCGTCGTTTTTGTCGGAAAAAATGACCAGGCGGGTATCGTCGCTGATCATGGTCTGCAGGGTGGGCCAGGCAGATTGGGGCGAATGGGTGTACAGGTAAGGCATGAGCCCGGCCTGATTGACCACGCTTTCGATGGCGTTGGCGGAAACGTAGCATTCAAATATGATGGTCACCACCTCGTTGGGGTGGTCGTCGAGGAAGGTTTTGATGTCGCCGAGGTAATCGAGGAGGGGAGCCGAACCCAGCCAGGCGTAGCCATGGTAGCAGGTGGGTACCCCGGAGACGTCGTAGACGTCGATCATGAGGGCCCGGACTCCGTCCTGGAGTTGGGTGGCGATGTTGTAGGTTTGGTTGGGAAGGGCAAAATTGTCCTCTGCGGAGTTGAAGGCATTGTGGGTGGTGAGGTAGGCGACCTGGTCGTAGCGTTTGTTGCAGAGCAGGCTGGAGCCGTTGCACTGGGCGGGCGATTTCGAACAGGCCAAAAGGAGCAGGATAATGCCCGGAGCCAACCTTAAATTCCAGTTTCTTCTTTTTAAATTAACTTTCATACAAGGTTAATTTAACTATTTTTTATGAAAAACCTGAACTTGGCTGGCTCCGGGACCCTGTCTCAGATTGCTTTCAGGTAAGCCGCAAATCCTTCGTCCGTGACCTTCTGAATGGAAAATTTATATCCCTCGTAAAGGGCAATTCCGAAAAAAAGGAGGGTCATAATCCCGAAAGATTCGGCCATGACACCGGGGACCAGGCCGTAATCAATCAGGGAGAAGGTCTCAAAAATTCCACTTCCCGCTTCTTTGGAGGCGAATCCCACCAGGGTAAAGAAATTTCCGAGGAGGCAACCAAAAAGGGAAAGCCCCGCTCCCATGTAGCCAAACAAGGGGTCTATGCCTTTGCCTGCATAACGGATGGCAAAGCCCACCATCAGGCCTACTCCAACTGCCATGTAGCCAATCTGATATCCTGTGGCCACGGTGACGATGGCCCAAAGGATGGCGCCGGCAAAAGCCGCGGCAAGTCCTCCCAGAAAGCCCATGGACAAGGATTGCTGCATGCGCAAATGGTTGAGGTAACCTTCGAAACGGGCTAATCGGGCCTGGCGGTCGAGGGTTTCTTTGGCTTCATTTACGACCTCTTCTTCCCCTTCATGGGGTTCATTTATTTCGTCTGACATAATATTGTGGTTAAAGTGTTTGTATTAAAGGTGAAAAATAATGTTTGAAAATTTCAGGTACAAGGTTCTGGCCCAAAAGGTAGGCAGAAGATATTGAAAATGCAGGACCGTTTTATAAGCGGTAGCATTTCAGACATAAGCGGTCATTTTTTGCCGCCATCTGACATATATGTCAGGAGATTTGGGCTGCTTTTTCCTGTTCTAAAGAAAAATTTTCAGTGGGCCTCTGTACGGACCTCAACCAAAATACTTCTCCACCACCCCTTTCAGGGATTCTTTCATGAGGGGTTTGTAGAGGTATTCGGAAATGGATTTGTACTCTTTGGCGCGGTCGATGTCCTTTTGGTGGAGGGAAGTGGTGAGCATGACCACCAGCGCCCGGGCCCGGCGGGAAAGTTCGCTTTCTTCGTATTTTTCGATGAATTCGAACCCGTTCATGATGGGCATATTGATGTCCAGGAAAATGAGGTCGGGATGGACGTAGCCAGGTTCCCCCTGGTCACATTTGATCAGGTAATCGAGGGCCTCGCGCCCGTTGCGGGCGATGGAGATGGCTTCTGTCAGACCACTGTCTTTGAGCAGAAACTCATTATAAAAATTCACAATGTCGTCGTCCTCGACGAGCAATACCATTTTCAGAGGTGTCATGGAATAAAGGGTTTAGGAAAACTTAGTTGGAAAGTCGAGCCAATGCCGGGTTCACTCTCTACGGAGACGGTTCCCCCGGCCTTATCAAGGGTACGTTTGACAATATAGAGACCTACTCCGCTGCTGCCGGGACCGTCGTGCAGGCGCGAAAACATGCGAAATAGTTTATCCCCGTTTTCTTTGAGATCAATTCCCTGTCCATTGTCCTGAACCGTGATATGCAGCCGTTCGTCGCGGACAAAAGACCTGACCAAAATTTCGGGGGTCCTGTCGGGGTGCGCATATTTGATGCTGTTGGAGAGGAGGTTTTGCAGGATACTTTGAAAGGCCTGGCGGGGAATCAGAATCCCGGGAGCATCTGTCGCTTCAATCCGTATTTTGGCCTGGCTTTTTCTTACCTGCTCTTCCATGTTGGTCAGGACGGTTTGAACCTCAGTTTGGATATTGAGGCGTTCATTTACCTGATCCAGTTGCTTTTCCACCCGCGACACATCCAGCAGGTCGCTGATAGTGACCATGAAACGATCAGAAGCTATCTCCAGTTTTTCGACAATCTGGTTGATCATTTCGCCCGAATTCGGGCGGTCTTTGACCATTTTCAGCATGTTGATCATGCCTTTGAAGTTGACCACGGGAGTTTTCAGGTCGTGGGAGGCCGTATAGACGAGGCTGTCCAGGGCTTCATTCAATTCGGAAAGGGCCTGGTTGCGCTGTTCAAGTTCACGGGAATGAATTCTGAGCTTTTCTGCATAAGCGGCCTGTTCGCGGTACCGTTTCAGGCTGAGGGCCCCCAGGGTAAATCCCACCAGGCCCAGGAGAATGGGGCCGGCGATTTTCAGCACCAAAGGAATGGAGCCATAGGCTTTCAAGAAGGCGGGGAGGGAAACGTTATCTCCCACCCGAACCACTTCAAGCAGGCTGGCCAAGAGCGGGAACGAAAGGCCCAGAATAATACCTATCGCAACATAAGGAGCCAGAAAGGCGACGTAACGCCTCCCGGAATATTCTAAATTAAAGTTTCGCCCGGAATTGAAAGGCAATGTCTTCACAGTTTAGTTGGTACAAAAAGTCCTTGCTGAGCAGAAATGATTTTCCCGGCTAAAGGCAAAAATCCTGTTCAAAGAAGGCGTTGGCGGCTAAATATCGCAAGTTTAATCTGCATGTACAAATATGGGGAATTCGAATTTGTCAGATTCACAGGTGTCTGGCTTGCATTTTCGTAGTTGGCAGGGAATTTTGTTATAATTCTTTGCCATAGTGAATAAGCGTTTTCCAGATGCTTTTCACTTCTTCCATGGTTTCCGGGTCCTCAAACGCAGAGGTATTAGTGAGCATCAGATAGCCGGTCTGAGTTTCTGGATCAATCTGCAGCCAGGTGAAAATGCCAGGATCTGCACCTGTATGGCCAATGCGCCCCGATTTTGAAATGCTCCAGAAGAGGCCGGTTTTTTCTTCTTCGCCCTCAAATTGCAATACCATCATTTCCTGCCAGGAATCAGGTTTGAGCAGACCGCCTTCGCCCACATAGCCTTTCAGGCAGTTCATCAGATAGCGGATCAGGTCGTGGGCATTGCTGATGAGCCCGCCGTCGGGATAGGTGACCAGGGTGTAGCGCGGCACGGGAATGCCGCCCGGGAAGTATATTTTGGCCAGATTTTCCTGCTTTACTTCAGAATATTTCCAACCCGATTCACGCATTTCGAGCGGTTCCAGGATGTGCCTGCGGGTATAGACATCGAAGGGCTCGCCCGAGACCTGCTCAATGACCAAAGCGGCCAGAGTGGCTCCAATATTGGTGTATTCATAATGGGTTCCCGGCGCAAATTGATTGAAATTCTTTGAGTGATAATGATTTCCTCCCACCGTCAGATAATTCTCCAGAAAAACATCCAGGGGCTGCAGCGGATTTTTTTGCAACTGCCTGAAATACCTGCGTTGACTTTTGGAAAGGTGGGAATCATCTTCAGGATAGCCATCCAGCAGGACATAACATAATTGGTTATAATACTTGCCGTCTGAAATGCCTGAAGTGTGGGTGGCGAGATGTCTCAGGGTAATGGTCTGTCCGGGGTAGGAAGGATGGTGCACGGCGAAGGGCAAATAGGCATTAATGGAACTGTCCAGGTTAATTTCCCCCTCTTCAGCCAATTGCATGAGGGCCACCCCGATCAGGGTTTTGGAAACGGAACCCACATTCAGCAAGGTGTGCGGGTCAAAAGGAACCTGCTTTTCCAGATTGGCCCAGCCCATACTGCGCTGATACAGAATCTCGTCGGGGTTCACGATGGCCACCGACCAGCCGGGAAGGCGCGAATGACAGCTGATTTCGTCCAGTTGCATATCCAGGGTATCAGACCAGACCTGAGCGGCTGCCCTTGAATTGCCCAAAGTCATCAGGGCGGGCAAAGCCAGTAAAATCCGGACACAAAGTGGAAGATAGCGGTTCATTTTCAGTAAAATACTCAATTTTCAGGTGAAAATTATTTTTCAACCAAAATATTCTGTCTTTACAAGTGCGTAATCAACAAGTGGTTTTGTCAGGGTAATCAATCTTCTATAGGGTCATTTCGGGTACATTCCCCTTTTTTAATCATCCTGAACTGTGCAATAAACCCCCGGTTTTGCGTTTTAAATACAGCGAATTCGTTCCCAACTTGAAGTCGTTAAAGGGGGGCTTTATTATAAACCTTTAACTCTTTAGGAGGATTTAAAAATGAAATTTTCTTTCGCAAAACGAGTTGGACTGATGCTGGCGCTGGCCAGCATGGTCCTTGGCCCCCTGGGCAGTCTCCAGGCTCAGGTCCAAACCACCAAGCTGAAAGGCAAGGTGGCCAAAAATGGCGAAGAACTGGCTGCATCCACGGTGAAAGTTTTTCAGGATGGACATTTGGTCATGGGCGTCATCACGGACAGCCTCGGCAATTACTCCATTACCAACATGAACGCCGGGACTTATACCCTGCAGGTCTGGTATTTGGGGCAGGAAATTGCCATAATGGAAGACGTGGTGGTTCAGGACGGGAAGTACAAAACGGTGAATTTTGCCATTTCGGAAATGGACGACCAGGTCATCCATGATTACCGCGACAACCCCATGATGGACATCGACAATGTGTCTTCAGGATCTTTTGTGGACCGCAAAACGATCGAGAAACTGCCCGTGAGGCAGCCTGAGGATATCATTCGCATTCTGCCCGGAGTGAACAGTACCAGCGAACGCGACCCGCTCAAGATCAGGGGGGCCCGCCCCGGAGCTACGGTTATGTTTGTGGACGGGGTCAAGGTGATCGGCAATACCAATCTCCCCAATGCCATGATCGAGCAGGTTTCCGTAATCACGGGAGGTATTCCTGCCGAGTTTGGCGACGTGTCAGGTGGGGTAATTTCGATTACCACCCGCAATTCGGGCATGCGCCCTTCCATGGGCGGCATCATGATCGGCAAGAAAAAGAAAGCTCCCAAGGCAAAGAAATCCACCAGCCCCGATTCGGGTAAGGTGAATCCTGAGCAACTCTTTCGGGTCGATTCATCTCAAAGCAATAACACTTTCATAATTTCCTGATAGTTAAGATTAAGGCAGTTTGGCAATCCCGGCGGCCCGTTTTAGAAACGGACTGGCCGGGATTCATTTTTTTTAACGGTTTACAGTTTACTCCCGATAGTTATCGCATAGGCGTCAACTTAGTGGAAAAACAGCCTAAGATGATCAGTATCGCAAAGATTTTTATGATAAACCCAAAAATTTAACAGAATTTTTCCCTTCCAGGTACTTCACCTTGTTGAACTTTTCGCCCCTTTGGATGAGGGTAAAAGCGATTTTGATGATCTCGTTTATGATCTCATTCAGGACCGAAAAAGGATGCTTTTTTTGAACTTCCGTTCGGTAAATGTACCAATTATGGAATATGCGTCCGGGATGGATGAGGCTCATTGCCCCCATGAATA
This sequence comes from Bacteroidia bacterium, assembly GCA_020635905.1. Classification (GTDB taxonomy): domain Bacteria; phylum Bacteroidota; class Bacteroidia; order J057; family JADKCL01; genus JACJYV01. The sequence continues at coordinate 21,535 of JACJYV010000001.1, read as the reverse complement.
GGAGCGATTTTGCTTTTCTGTTTCCTGTTTTATAGACTCTGGGTCTCACCTTGTACTTCCCCGATCCCTTGCTGAATGGGGCCGAAGCAATGAATGAGGCGAAACTCTTGAAGTCTTTTATCTTTTTAAAGCCACAAGTGTGAATTAGGATCATGGTTGCACAAACCTTCCCAATTCCTGGGACGGATTTGAGTATTGTATGCCAGGAGCTTAATTGGGCTGAACTTTTGATCAGAGCCTCAATTTCATCCTCCACAAGTTGAATTCGATTCTGGAAAAATTCAATTGTCTCCCGGTAAACTTTTGCTCCCATGGCAGAAGGATCTGCAAGGTCAAGGTTGGACAATTCCCGATTAAGGAACTGGGTCTGGGATTTGACCAATTGTTTCCTGAGCAGGGAAAGGGCACGGAGTTTGGCTTCTTCCTTCGAGTCGGGCTCAAATCGCCTGGCCTGGTCACTGAAGCGGGCAGCAAACTCACAGAGGCGCTCTGCTGAGTCCTGATCATCGCTGTGGCGGCGAATGTCTGGAGAGAATTTATGGATCACCAGCGGACTAACCACCCAGGCGAAATAACCTTCCCCACTAAGCAGGCGGGTAATCCTGTCAATGTAGTTGCCGGTGTGTTCCATGCAAATCAAAGTGGATTCCTGGGTTAGGTTTTCCTTGACCATCCATTCAATGAATAGATGAATCCCCGGGATGGAGTTTGGAAATTGTTGTTGGGAACTGCTGCCATCCTCTTTGCGAACGACCAAATCAAATACCTCTTTTGAGATGTCGATTCCTACGAAACTGTTGAATTTCATAACTTAGCGTTTAATTATTTTTTTAAGATTGTGGCCACTTGTTAACCAGACCTATGTATGGTGATAGGTTCATGGATTTTTATCGGGTTTTTCAAGTGGAGGGAGCAGGTCAATCTTTGCTGAGGCTCGAAGCCTAGAACGCAAGCCTGCTCCCTTTTCCACAATTAACAGCTTCAAATTTATTAACATTGTTTTGTTAATGATTTGAATCCTTTAAACTAATAGATCGCCAAGATTTTTTGGCCCTCCCGAACGCTTTCGGGATTGCGTTGGTTGGGGTGGCAAAGTTCGCCAAGATGAACGGTTTAATTGCATTTTTGCTTTGCGCTCTTTGCTCTCTTCAACCAACGAAACGCGGAAAACAACCCCTTTGCGAGCTTTGCGTGACCTCTAAACCCTTAAGTTGACGCGCATGCGATAGTTATCGGGATTGCGGTTTACGGGTACAGTTCGCAGTTTGAGGTCCACAATGATGGCTCGCAGCTCGTAGCTTGCAGCTCGAAGCTAAAATATCCATCAATTATTGCACTTTTTTTCAGGTGGGAATTGGCTAATTTCAAACCTCGGTTAAAGCTGTGATTTGTTCACCCCAAACAGCTTGTCATGAAAAACTTTGCAATTTTTGCTTTTCTGCTGCTGTGCAGCAGCTTTTTGATTTCCCAATCCCTGCCCCTTGATCCAGCCAATGGCTGGTACACCGCCGATCCTTCCCGTACCTTTATCAAACTGGTGGTGGACCAGGAAGGCATTTACCGCGTGACCGCCAATGACTTAAGCAATGCTGGTTTCAGCCTTGCGGGAGCTGATCCTGCGAATTTGCATCTGTATTTCCGCGGAGTGGAGCAACCCCTGGTGGTGGATGCCACGGGTTCTGCGCTCAACTTTCTTGAGTTTTACGGCAACAAAAACGATGGAGTCCAGGATACCCTCCTGTACCGCAATCCCCTGAATGGCGGCCTGCCCGATGGAAGTCTATCCCCAGATCCTGCGGTCAGCCTCTTTTCTGACGAGGCCGCTTATTTTCTCACCTGGGACAATTCTCCCGGCCTTCGCTACACTGATTATTTCAATGGCAATTATGGGAGTTATGTGCCCGAATCCAATTTTCCTTTCGAATCCAAATACACCTTCCTGCTTTCCCCGGCCAGCTACGTGTCGGGCGGCGGCAGCCAGTATGATATTTTTCAAAGCATGAACCCTGACTACGTTGCGGGTGAGGGATATGTGGGAGATCTGTTTGAGCCCAATGCGCCTGTTACCCTGCAGGTGCCCACTCCATTGGCAGATATGGCAACCGCCCAAACCGCCACGGTTTGGGCCCGCATCTTTGGTCGAAGCAGCTGGCAACATGTGCGCAGAATCAGTGCCGGGGCCACCGTTTTGATCCAGGATACCACCCAGGGGATTGTGATCCGTTCATTTGACCTTTCCCTGACCAATAATCTGACCGCTACCACCAGCCTGACCTTTGAGGCCTTTGGCACCCAGAATAATGGCACAGATGTCAATCATGTGACTGCGCTCAGCATTTTATATCACCGTCTGCCCGACCTGGCCAATGCCGCTTCGCTTCGCATTTCCGGGTTCCAGAACCCGTCAGAGAGTTATTTTTCCCTGGCCAATGCACCGGGCAGCTCTACTGGCTGGGCCTATGACTGGAAGAATAAAGTGCGCAGCAAGGGTGCTCTCAATTCGGGCCAGCTGGACCTGATCGTGCCTTCAGCTACCCAGGATCGCGACCTCTTTGTAGTCACTGATAATGGATTGCTGAGTCCCCTGCGCATTGAAGATGCCAGCCTGGTCAATCTTTCCTCAGCCACCCTTGCGGCAGATTTTGTGATCATCAGCAGCGAGGCCCTCGATGCCTCGGCCCAGGCTTATGCTGCATACCGTGATACTGCCCGGGGCGGACTTTCGGTTCGGGTGGTGCACCTGGATGAAATCTACGACGAATTTGGCTACGGCAGTCCAACTCCCCTGGCGATCAAGCGGTTTTGCAAAGTGGCCTACGAAAACTGGTCTCAGCCTCCCTCCACCGTTTTGCTTTGGGGCAAAGGCAGCCACCTGATTCGCGGACAGGCCGCCACGGAGGTGCCAACCTGGGGTTTTCCGGGCAATGACCACGATTTTGTCTCCAATTTTGCCCTGGCTCCCCCTGATTTTTACCCAAAAATGTCTGTGGGGCGCATTCCTGTGACCAGCGACAGCGAAGGAATGGAATACCTGGCCAAGGTGGACGAGTATGAGCACACTTTGTGGGACCCCTGGATGCTGAATGGTCTTTTCATGGGCGGCGGACCCGATACGTTGGAGCAAGTTCCCATCATCAATTACCAGGCAGACGCAATTTCCCTGTTCACCTCGGGCAATTACGGCGGCACAGCGTACAGTTTCAATAAATTCAATGGCAGCATCGTCAGCAATACCTCCCTTACGGTGGATCAGGTAATGCAAAACGGGATAGCTTGGGCCTATCTGTTTGGTCCTTCAAATCCCGATTCCTTTGATTTTGTCTTCAAAACCCCCGACCAGTACGCCAACTGGGGCAAATACCCGGTGATCGTGGGCATGGGTAATGAAACGGCTCAGTTTACCCGTTCCGCTCCCGGCCTGGCCGAAAAATACCTGCTGGAGCCGGGCAGAGGCGCCATTGCTTACCTGGGGGGTACCTCCTATGGCTATCTGTCACCCGAGGGGGATTATGGCAGGGAATATTTTGAAAATGCTTTCAGTCAAATGACAGGAGAGCCCCTGGGCTCTCTGCAGGATTCCACTGCCGCCCAATATCTGGATTTTTGGCATGATCAACTGCATCTCAATCAGGTCAGGCAAATGGTCCTGCTGGGCGATCCTGCGATCGTACCCTATAATCCCGTGAATACCAATCTCCAGCCCGGCGACGGCCAAAATCCGCTTCTGCTGTTTCCCAATCCAGCTGCAGACCGGGTTTGGCTGCGCTTTCAGGTGTGGAAGGGCGGCAATGGGCTGATTCGCATGTACGACATGCTGGGCCGTACCCTGGAACCTGTGGGTTTGGGCAACCTTTCGGCCGGAATCCATACGGTGGAAATCCCGCTGCAGGGCCTGGCTGCGGGCGCATACTTCCTGAGCCTCGAAGTGAATGGCGTACCCCGCGGATTTGCGAAAGTGGTGAAGGAGTAGGGGGCAATTGGGTGTGAGCGTTCGGGTGCGGGTTAACCTGAAGGAATTGGTGGGTGGTGAATCCGTGAACTCAGGAAGCAAGTAAATGCAAACATCCTGAAAAAAGAAGCCCGGCCAAAAGGGCCGGGCTCGCGCTTCACTAAACACTAAAAAATGGCATTAACGATCTTTACGGTTTTAGGTTTACAGTTTACGGTTAGTTGGTTGTTAGTTGGTTGTTAGTTGGTTGTTAGTTGGTTGTTGTTGGTTGTTAGTTCTGAGTTCCTACATGGTGGTGCCTTTGGCATGAGTTGCAGGTTGTCTATTCTCTAAAATCTAACATCTAACATCTCAAATCTAAGGACTCACAAAAGCTTCGCTTTTGTCGCGAGTGGCCGGGCAGCGAATAAACAGGCACTTTAAATTACAGGGTTCGCTGCCCGGGTTCGCAAGTTCTTATCCGTAGATGAAACGGTTCAGGTCGCGGATGCTGGACTCGAAAGTGAAGGCATCGTTAACCAGGAAGTAGTTTCCCTGATCCACCGTGCGGGAGTAGGCCGCTTTGGCGAATTCGAGTTTGGTTGATTCGAAGGTGAAGAGGTACATGATCTCTCTTACCTGGCTGGTGGTGAACAGGTTGCCCTGCAGTGCGCGGTTGGCCATATCCTGTTTGGTGCTTTCGAAGCTGGCTCCGCGGATCTGACCTTTGAGGGCTTCGAAAGTGCTGCTGCACATAGCCATCGGGGGAGCAGGTACGTTTCCGCCGTAACCGTTGTTCCACTGGCCGCCGTTGTGGCCGCCACCGTTATTCCACTGTCCGCCGCCCTGTCCGTGTCCGCCACCATGGCCGCCACCTTGTCCGTGTCCACCGCCCTGACCATGACCACCACCTTGTCCGTGTCCGCCGCCGCTGTAGCCACCGCCGCTGCTGTTACCGCCCGTACCTGACCATCCCGTGGTGCCGCAGGCAGAAGCTTGCATCTGGATGAAACGGGTCATTTCCACCCGGCTGTTTTGGAAGATGAGGGCATCCACCACATCTCTGTATCTTTCCACGTCGATCACGGAAGGGTATGCGTATTTGGCAAAATCCATGCGGTCGGCGTCGGTATTCAGCAGGAACATGACCTGCTTTACCTGAGAAGTCGTGAGCAGGTAGAGGTCGGCGGCGCGACGGGCAGTCAGCAATGCGTCGCGGTCGCAGCCGGCCATCATCACATCCCTTTTCACCGTATGGAAGCCAAAGGAGGTGAGAACCGCTTTCTGCACCGTGGTGTTGTAATGGCCCATGCCACCGCCCTGATGGGAGTTTCCGGCCGTTCCAACGTATCTTACGCCTCCCGTTACCGTGACCCCTGGGGCCTGGGCAAATAATCCTGCAGAGAGTAAGAGCAAAAACAAAGCTGAGAGTAAAGATTTTTTCATGGCGTTAAAATTTAGTTTGTATGAAAGTTATACATCCCAGATTCCAATTCCTGTGCCAGGGAGTCGTTAGTCGTTAGTCCTTTGTCGTGAGTCGTTAGTGGGTAGTTTCAATTTGGATAGGGGAGGTTTAGGGGAATTTTTGTAAATGCTTGTATTTTAGTCTTTTGAGTGGACGTTTGGGAGGGGTTTACAATGGGATGTGGGGTTGGATTATTCTCCAGGAGGTATTTTGTGTGCCAGACTTGTTTTGTAAAATGGTCGCTTTTTCAGAAATGATTGTATATTAATTTAGTCAGTTTGGGTTGGTTTGATTGTATGATTTGGTGTACGAGGGAGGGCGGTAAGCGATCAGCAGTCAGCGGTCAGCTATCAGCGATCAGCAGTCAGCAGTCAGCAGTCAGCAGTCAGCGATCAGCTTGGGGCTTGAGGCTTGAAGCTTGCAGCTTCAATATCCACCCCACTGTCCTATCGCAAAACGAGTTTGAAGAGGCATTTTGGGGGATTTATCCCCGGATTTCAACAGGAGGCTTGAAAAGGCATGAAAAATTCCGTCTTATATTCCGGGAAAAAGTCATGCAAAAGCTCACCCGCCTCAGCCTTTTTCTGCTCGTTTTGAGCATTTCCGTAGCCTTCTCTCCCCTGGGAAGGCCCAAGCGCCCCACGGAGTTGGGCGAAAGGATCGTCTCGGCCCTGGCTCAACGGGATTTCAACCTGCTTTCGTCCCTGCAGCCGGGTATCATTGAGTGGAGGGTACTGGTACCCGACCAGACGGAAGGACTCAGCGACGAGGAGATCACGGCCAAAATGGAAGCCGGAAATTCCGCCCGTTTGCGCGGTGCCTTCGAAGAACTGATCCAGGCCGGCAGGGAAAAGAAAATCAAATTTCGCAACCTTACCTTCAACCAGGTCACAGTACAACGCTTTTACGAGGACCCAAAAGCCCCCGTAGGACTGGAAGTGATGTTTTTTTACGACCATTATCACGGCAAGATCAAAACCACGGTGGTCGAGCAGGAAGGGGAATGGTTTCTGCTGGAGATCAAAGACCCGTCGAATTCTTTTGTGGATGTGCGGCAGCAGTAAAACGGTTTACAGTTTACGGTTTACAGTTTGGTTTACAGTTCGTTCGGCCAATCTCATGGCCCTCCTTCCTGTAATTTGTGACGCCAAACTATACACCTAAAACCCAAAACCTAACCCCTAAATCCTAAATCAATCCAGGGGATTGAAGCCGCGAAGCGGGGATATTTTTTGGCGAAGCCAATCAGGGTGGGGTGGCCTTGCCAAAACCAGGGGGCGGCCTTGAGCGCGGGTCCTCGATAGCTATCGGGAGGGCGGCTGTTGGCCTTGTGCGGTGGGTCAGTGGTGTGAGAGGGCAGGGTTTAGGTTTTGGCGCTTTTTGCTTCTTTTTCTAAAAAAGAAGGCCGGCCCGGCCAGGGCACTCCAAAAATTAACCACTATAACCAAATTTTGCGACAACTTGTTGTCGCTTACATGGCCCTAAGGGCCTAACTCCTAAATCCTCCTACCTCAAAAACCCTGAACCCTTCCGGGCCAGAGAGAGATACAAGGACCTTCCCTTCCGGGGTGGCCACCACGTCATTTACCTCTTCCAACCAGGGGAAAACCAGTTCCCCGAAGTTGTCTTCGTTCAGGTCTTCGCTGCGCTCATAAATGCCTTCTGCATCGTAATACAGCAATTTTGCATCCCCTTTGACCACAAATCCATCGCGGGTAATGCGAAAGACATAATAGGGGCGAATCCAGTCTGTATCGTGGGGAAGGGGGAAAGTCAGGGGATTTTTCAGTCCGTGAATCCAGCATTTCACCTGATTGATCTGGCGGCCGCTCACAAAGGGGTTGCCCTGGTGATCGAGGCCCGCACCCTGCACCACCATCCATTCCTTCATCTGGTTGTGGTGGTATTTCCGCAGGGTAGCCCCGGCCAGGGTCAGGGTGCTCTCAGAATCAAAATGGAGGAGTTTTTCGAAGAAATCCATGCCGGGCACTTCCCGCAATTGCAGATTTCCCTCAGGTGAGGCCAGGCGCAGACCGGGGGGAAGGCGGTTGAAGGGCGTGGCCAGGGTGCCGTCGGCACCCGATACGGCAGGAGTGAGGTAGGGCCAGTCCAGACTCTGGTGGGTTTGGCCATCTGCATCCACCCGCAGGGCCTTGCCTGTGGCATATTGCAGGAGCCAGGCGCTCCCATCCGGGCAGGGTACGAGGGCATCGCCGGGCAGCCCAAAGTCTTGAAACTGCAGGCCGGGCAGACGGGCCAGACTCAGTCCGGCTTCGCCCAGGACCCAGAGATGACCGTCGGGCCGCAGGCAGACGGAGCGGGGGGGGGAGGGGAGGCCGATCACGGAAGGAGTTTGCCCGGGCAACACCACTTTGAAAGCGGTGCTTTGGTCGGCATAGCGGATCAGGCCGGCCAGGCCGCCGGGGCCTGGAAAGAGACGCAACTCGGGCCGGCGGGGAAAAGCCCGCGGACCTTCCAGGTCAAAGTAGCCGCCCTCGCTGGGGATTTCGTAGGAAATTACTTTTTCGGGATTGCCCTCTGACCAGGGAAGCAGACCATGTTCCCGGATCTGGAAATTTAGTACTGAGGATTGCTCCATAGGTCAGGGCATGGCCTGGGTTTCGAGGGCTTCGATCTCAGGAAACTGAAACCAGCCGGTTTTGCCACCATCGTAGGTGAGAAAGACGATACCACCTTTGCTATATTCCTGGGGCAGGTCTTCGGGAGCCTGCTGCACGGGGGGCTGCTCGGGACTCACATTGCGCTGTCCGCCGTGTTCGAGGTCGCCATGGCGCCCCTCACTGCCGGGATAAATTTCTTCAAGCAACAGCCCAAATTCCTTTACTCCCGCTGGCACCTTCTTGTCCGTAAATTCTTTCCTCTCGACCGGATTATACACCGAAAACTTCTTGAACAAGCGGCCCTTTTCGCGGTCGCCAATCCAGACGCGTTCCACCACAAATCCTGCTTTGGCGGGTTTGGTGACCAATACCCGGTATTTTTTGCCACCACCCGAGCCTTCCACGCCGCCCCACCAGATCTGGCTGGTGGCTTTTTGAATGACGAAGGTGTCTTTGCACCCGCTCAGCAGGAGGGTGAAGCCCAGAATGGAGAATATAATCAGACGCATTTTAATCATCGGTTTTATGCAAACTTACAAATTCCCGCGAAACCCGTTTGGTGCGGGTCAGGGGAGTGGCTCAGCGAACTTTCAATATTTTAAAACTCTTAACCGATTGCCCGTCGGGTTGCAGGGCCCGCAGGAAGTAATGTCCGGCGGCCATCTGGCTCAGGTCAAATTGCAGCAGGTCTTCCTTTTGAGTGGTGCTCTGACGGCCCAGAATCTGACCCTGCACATCCACCAGATCGACCTGCAGGGGAGCCTGGTCTTCGCGGTTGAGTTCGAAGAAGATGGTATTGGAGGCGGGGTTGGGATAAACTTTGATTTCGTAATTGGATTCCAGGTCAGGATCGACCGCCACCACGGAATAGGTAGGTTGGTGAAAGCCCTGGGTAACGGTGTTGGTGGAATTGGAAATGGTGGCTACCGCGGATTCGCCCACCGTCCAGCCTACGGAAGTGGTGGGGCCGGTGTAATAGTCTCCCGCTGAGCCGATCACCTGGGGGGAGACCGACTGGGCAAAGCAGGCAGATACTCCGGTCAAAAGCAAAGTCAGCAGAATGAGGGGTAGTTTTTTCATGTTGTTGCGTAAGGCTGAATCGTTTTGAAGTTCCGTGGGTTAATTTTCACAGGGGGAATCTATGTTGCATTTTAAGCAATTTTGGGGAGATTTCCTTGGGTTAGTTGCCAGAAAGTGGGGGTTTTGGGAGCCAAGGCATGCCCTGGCTGTACTAATTATTGGATGATGGTTGCCCCAAGGTGGGGCCTTTGGCTATCAGCGGTCAGCTATCAGCCATCAGCGGTCAGGATATGAGTGATCCCGAGGCTCACAGCCCGCAGCTTGTGGCTCGCAGCTAAAACCCAACTTTTGTCCCAAAAGTAGTAAGTTTGCGGGGGCAATTAAATCCCGTGGTGATCCGTTTTGGATTCATTGAACAGAACATGACTGTAACTACTTCTTTCAGAGCGGCAATGATGCGCATGGTGGTGCTGGCCGGCTGCCTCTGGGCCGGGCTGCTTCCAGCGCAGGACCTGTTTTACATTACTTTTGTGGACAAACCCGCTGACGGGGTCGTGCAACTGGATGCGAAAGCCCAGGCACGAAGAAGCCGCCATGGCCTGCCTGCCGCCGACTGGTACGACCTGCCCCTGAACCCGGATTATGTGGCCGATATTGCCACGCGGGTGGATTCGGTGCGGCAGCAGCTGAGGTGGTTTAACGCCGTGTCTGTGGCTGGTACTCCCGCCCAGATGGAGGAAATCGCCCGCCTGCCTTTTGTGAAAGGGGTGGAGCCTTTTGGTTTTGGGGGGAAATTGACTGTCGTGGTACCCGAAGACAGCACTCCCCGGCGCATGTCGCGCGATACTTCTCTCTACCATTTCCAGCGGGAGCAGATGGGGCTCGACTTTTTCCTTTCGCGCCACCTGGACGGCAAGGGAGTACGCATTTGCATTGTAGATGCTGGTTTCAAGGGGGCCGATGAGCACCCAGGCCTTCGTCACCTGTTTGAAAATAAACAGATCGTGGCCACCCGCGACTTTTTTGGCAAGGGCAAGGATCCTTTTTATCACAGTTCGCATGGCACCTCGGTGCTGGGCTGCATTGCGGGGAAATGGGGTGATCTGCCTATTGGAGCGGCCACGGGAGCGGAATTTCTGCTGGCCCGGACTGAAAATAACTACTTCGAACCAGCCCGGGAGGAAGACCTCTGGCTGGCGGCCATCGAGTGGGCCGACCAAAAGGGGGCCGATCTGGTCAGCAGTTCGCTGGGCTATACCAGCAAGCGCTACACCTATGCCGACATGGACGGCTGGACGGCCAAAGCCAGCCTGGCGGCCCGCATTGCCACCCGCAAGGGCATGCTGGTGATCAATTCCCAGGGCAACGATGGCGCAGGCAAGTTTCACTATGTCAATGCCCCGGGCGATGTGGACTCGGTGCTGACCGTGGGGGCCACTTTTCCGATGATACCCCTGCACATGCGCTTTTCGAGCTACGGACCCAATGCCAAAGGACAGATGAAACCCGATGTGTGTGCCCCCGGCTACGTACTCACCACAGGCCGCAAGGGCTATGTGGAGATTACGGGCACCTCTTTTTCCACCCCGCTTACTACGGGATTTGCGGCTTGTATCCTGCAACAAAATCCGGGCAAGACCAATATGGAACTCCACCAGATGATCCGCGAAAGCGGTCATTTGTATCCCTATTACGACTATGTACACGGATATGGCGTACCTCAGGCCCGGCATTTTTTCCGTCCCTCAGATTCGGTGGTCGTCTCCTTTACCACTGAAACCAATGCCGCGGGCGATACCACCTGGCTGATGTTTACCCGTGATTTGCCCGAACGCAACCAGTTTGGCAAAGACAACGGGCGGGTGCTCTACTATCGTCTGGAGAATGCGCAGGGAAAGATACTGGCCTATGAGTCGGTGGTGATCCGTCCGGGGACCCTCAGATATCCGGTTCCGGCCGCGCTGGGTAAACTGGGTAAACTGCGCATCTGGTTTGATGGATACGAAGAATTGTGGGAGCAGCAATGACTTTTCTCCAAAATTTTTCGCGGGGTGAATCTGGAAACAGCAAATTATGTAACTTCAGGTCATAAACCTTTAAACATCCAACAGAACCTCCATGCAACGCATTCTCATCCTTTCTGTCTCCCTCTTTGTGATTTTCTTTTTGGGCTGGACCTTCAAAACGGCTGACACCGAAGGTGGCAAGCCGGAAAAAGTGGCCAAAGCCTTCCTGATTGCCATGGAGAAGGGTGATCTGGTGAAAGCCAAGGAATACTCCACCCAGCAAACCCAGGACCAGATGATTTACCTGACTGATGCGGCCGAAAATGCCAAAAACCGCAAAGTGATCATCACCGGATCCCGCATCCGCGACGGGTACGGGCAGGTGTATTATTCCTTCAAGGAAGACAAGGACAAGGAGTATGTGATCGGGTTGATGGAGGTGGACGGAAAATGGCTGGTGGAAACCGACAAAACGGCCATGAAGGACGGAAAGGCCGCTCCCGATGCGTCTCAGAGGGAGCAGATCAAAAAGTATGACAATTACGATACCTCGCCCTGGAATACGCCGGAAGAGGTGGCCTCGGGTTTCCTGAAAGCGATTGAGGATGATAACTGGGTGCGGGCCAACGCCCTCTCCACTGACAAAACCCGCGAAAGTCTCTCCACCCTGGAAGACCTGGGCACGCCTCCCAAATACCGTGGGGTGGAAATCCTCAGTTCGGATCAGGAGGACAAAACCGCAGTGGTGTATTACCGGTATGATGATTCGGAGATGGAAAGGTCGATTGAGTTGATCCGTCTGGGTAAGGCCTGGCGGGTGGAAACGACTAAATCTGAATTGCTGAAAAAGGATGAATCGGAGGAGGACGAGTACGAACCCGCTTATGGCGGAGATGATTCGGATGATAATGACTGGAATTCGGATGAAATAACGGAGGAGGAGCGGGCCGAAATTGAAAATTACGACATCTCCACCTGGCAGACCCCCAAAGAGGTGGCCACCGGATTTTTGCAGGCGGTGGAATACCAAAACTGGGTGCAGGCCAAGGCCCTTTCCACTGAAAAAACCTGGGATGAACTGAGCAAACTGGCCAGTGTAACCCCCGAGGCCAAAAAGCGGAAATTTACCATCAACCGGGTTACGCCCTACGAGAATAACACCCAGGTTTATTACACCTTTGCCGGAGAGACAGAGGAAAAAGTGATCAGTCTGGTGAAAATCGGGGACCTGTGGAAGGTGGAAACCACCAAACTGGATATGAATGGAGACGGTGGCCTGAAAGACAACCTGGATTCGCTGCAGTCTGAGTTGGAAAAGGGGATCAAGGATTGATGGGGTGGGGTTTTAACTGCAGATAACACAGAGATTTTTGGGGATGTTAAGCTTCCGCTTTTTAGGGGTTTTCAACACAAAGACACAAAGTTCGCGAAGAATCAATTGGTAGGGTTGTTTTTTTCAACACAAAGACAGATGCCAAAGGCACTCCTGTGGAGGAGCAAAGTGGAATGGACAAGAGGTTTCTGATCTAAAGCTGTCGCTTTTTGGACTGACCGTTGATCGCTGGGAAGCAAAAATCATGGCAATTCAGCCGAATATTGCTATTTTTCTGCATGGTCGAATTTACCTATCTCACCTTTTGCAAACTGGATTGGCCAGGGCTGACCGCTATTCGCAATTCCAAAAACAGGGAGTTGCTGGAAGAATGCCTGAATTCAAACTGGAATTTTTCAAACGACAACCTTTTCATCCACGAATGGATCTGGGCATTTGACGGTTATGAGGGGTGGGATGCGGCCGGTGAGCTGGCGCGGTTTGGCCTGGGACATGAGGTGGAGGAATTTGTGGAGGAGTCCCTGGCAGACTGGATCATGGGAAATGAGCCCATCAGCCCATTCGGACATCGGATTGCCGCGGAATTGCTGATCCGGAAATTTGGCACCGTCACCCTTTTTGACGAAACCAGCATTATTACCAACAATTATACCCTGTACGCGGAGGATGAGGAGATTCTGGAAGTAGTGAAGGGCATGGCAGCCGACAAACTGCATGAGCTATTCCGGGATGACTCCCAAAACGACTTCTCACCCTTTCCATTGCAGATATATGGCCCAGGAATTACCGTAATCCGATCGCATGAGATCGAAAAATTCCGTCATGACCTGGAAAGTGCAATAGCCGAAATCGATGAAGAAAGCGACCTGGCTCATGACCTCAACACCATTCTTGGCTCGATCCCATCCTGGCTCCAGCAACATGAAGCGGTGATCATTCTTTGTACAGGAAGGCTTTACGATTCACCCAAAAAACGGCCTGGCTGGCCCCATTGCAGTTGGGTTGGATAAGAAAGGCTGGTAGGAGAGGGCAGACTTGGGGGACGGGTCAGGGGAAAGTGATTTCCAACCTGTTGCCCCGCAGCCGGCGAATTGAAATCAGGTCATGGAGGGTATCGACTGCATAATCTGCTTTGTTTATTTGCAGGAAGCTATCCAGTTGAATGACCTGCAATGAATACGAATCGATCAACCTCAAATGGGTTTGGCCTTTTACCAGGATGCAGGACAGGAGTAATATGGTCAAAAGTGGGGTTTTCATTTATTCATAGGGGCTTCCTGGTGGTAAAAACGTTTCCGCTGGGTTAGTAGCTTTTTTCATTCATCTTGTTCCTTATTTTCCGTCTTAATACAAAATTCAGCCACGATTCCTCTTCCATAAGAATATCAAGTTTCAGGTATTCTAAAAAAAGGCTGGATTTGGCAGGCTCAACCTGATAAAAGTACATCGCCTCCCAGGACCATACCTTTAAATTAGTTTCCATTGAAATAAGCGGATTATCTTTTGCATCCAGGGGTTCACTGTAGTTAATATCACCCATGGGCAGGTTGCAAATTTTCCCAAATAAATCGCTTTGTTCAATTTTCCTGTTTTTTAGCAAAAAATAAAGCAAAGTGGCACTATTTGAAGAGTCGCGTTCATCCCGGTATTTCATATTTGGCGGACCAGAGTTAAACCAATAGTCCTGCCCTTTTTTTACATCATCAGGGGCTTTGATTTTCATATTATAAAGGAAGCCATCCAGTTTTTGAGTCGCAGCAAGGTTAACCTTGTGGTTTTGAGTCAACTGGTCAAAACTTTTTGCGTCTAATTCACAGTCTTTCAATAGTTCCAGGGTTTCTGAAATTCGATATTCGAATTCCTCTTGCTTACTCTGGAATTGTGACGCAAAGCTTATTTCAAAATGAAAGGGAATGGAATCTCCATTTTTGGGAATGTGATTTTCCTTTTTTCCGCAACTATTCAGGATTAACAAAAGGAGGGCTATCAATCGGATTGTGTTTTTCATTTTATTCCTTGGTATTAATAATCCTCCATACACGACCTTTGCCCCTAAACCTGCCACTTGCGCCTGCAAAGGCCGCAGGCCATGGACCTCTCCAGGGTTGTAGAGTGTTATCACCTTTTTCTTGATATTCTGTTTTTGGGTTGGGCCAATATATCCAACGTATCATCTATAATAAATTGCTCTCCATTGATCCTTTCAAGTTTGTACGATCCTGAGCTGGATACAATTTGGGTTATTCCAAGACCAGGCACATAGTGGATTTCATAAATTTGGTTATTCAGTTCATAGTCATGTATCACTACTCTCCTGTTGCCGATTTCCTGAATGTTTTGGATTGTCACCTCATACCATTTTCCTTCCAGCCGGGCTCCACTGAAGGTTTTTCCAACCTCGCCATTGAGTAGTACATCATGCTTATGATATCCTAAGTGGCTCGAAATGTTTCCCTCATTATCTATCCAATGATAGAAATTATCGAAGGGGACAAATCCATCCACATTACAGGACCAAAAGAAATCCTGTGAGTTTTGATCTCTGAAGACCATACTTAATTCAACGGTGTCTTTTGGGTTTTCAAGGTTAGAATACAAAAAAGTCAGTTCACAGGCATTGGTCCAAGAATTAAGATACTTTTCGGGGATGCTCAACTGTTGCGCAAATATCGACTTGCCCAATAATAAAATGCTAAAGCATATGATAAACCCAAATTTTCGCATTTTCCATTTTTGTTGGTGAAAACGACACGGATTGCGCCGGGCTAGGCCGACGAAGCAGGCGGATCTGGATCTGGGATATTTATCTGTTATCAGCATTTCTTATTTGTACTTTTCAAATATTGAATTGAAAAATGTCTCAATAGTTTCATCAGTATTATAAGTCAATTCGAATCCACCTAAACGATATACATCATAGTTCAAGAATTTCAGTTCCCGATCCAACCTGATCATTTCTGAATACTTTTCTGGCGAGGCAATTTCATTGACAGCATAATGCTGTTTCCCATCAATTTCAATTACAACTCTTTGCTTATGAGAAAAGATCATTAAAAAATCCATCCTTTGCCTTAAAAGGTAGGAAATTCCGTGCCTTTTAACTGTATATGGATCATAATGTAAATACACTTGAGGAATGAGTGCAGGTAGATTTTTGCCTAAAATTTTTGCATATTTTTTGTAGTAGGAAATAAAGAAATCTTGTTCAGGTTTTGAGTCAAGAGATTCATAAAGCCTATTCTTTAAATCTTGGGCTAATTCTTGATTTCTTGGTTGTTTTTTAACTTTTGCCCACCATTTAACCAAATCAACCCACATAAGGCCATCATTAGGAATATCTTCCTCGAAAACTAAAACCGAATCCTTGTTCTTTATTATTTCAAGGTCGTTGTTCAAGGCATCCTTGATCACTATTTCTGGCTTGTAGCCATTGGATGCAAATATTAGGTTCTTAATTTTACCTTTAACCCCATCTCTTGAAACGACCTTATAGGTAAACGCCCCGGAGATGATTTTGTCACATTCCAATTGTAAATCATCGGTTCTAATAATTGAATTTATTTGATCGCGAAGAATCGTTTGCTCATGTTCAATTCTTACGATTGGGTGGACAAGTATTTCAAGGAATTCAAAGACTTGGCTATCTAGTAATTCGTAAAAAGCCCGTCCTTCCAAAATTTCAATTAACGGATTGATTTTCTTTTTAGGGGCTCCCCATAAACCTGAAAAGATATCAGCCTGGACCAAATGTGACAATCCTGATTTTAATAGAAGTTCGTCAGGACTAATATTTCCGCTAAGATTGGAGTACGATAAAAATAAATTAATGAGTTTTTGCCTGCTTATTTCGGTTAATTGGAAGAAATCTCCCTCTAAAAATTGGTTAATAGCTGATCCAATATTATGATCTTGGTAGTCCGTAGCCAATTTTTTTGCGAGTGATAGAATGAAGTCTTCATCTTTTCCGACTAGTCTTGAACGAACATACTTAAATTTGCTCTTAAATGGATCATCCCCGCCCTCACCATCTAGACCATATTTAATGCAAACCTTTGACAGGTCATAGGCTTTTTCCACAGCCAAACAGTTTGATATGCAATCAATTAAGTGATTTAGTTTTTTACCCACTTTTTACAAATTATTTTCTCCTTGCTGAAAACCCAAAGATAGCCGAATTGCCGCTATCTCCACTATCCCGTCCCCCTCCCCCCAATCTCCAAATTCCCCACCACATTCGCAATCAGAGAAACCAGGTTATTCCGGAAGGGCACCCTGGCTTATCTGGAGGAGAATGCGGCTCTGTGGCGGATGTAGTGCTGGTAAGGGTGATACCCGGTTGGGCAGGTTGTGGGTTGGGATTTTGTTTAAGGCTACGCCTATTAACAGGCTCAAACCCAAACTCGCCAAATGCCGCCCTTGCCGCTCTATCCTTGGTCCTGAAACTTTTTCCCGCGTTTCTCCGGTTTTTCCTTCCCTGATTCTCATAATTTCATTTCCAGCTCAGCTCAATAGGCGAGGGTTGGTTTTTTCCTGATGTACTCGCCTGAATCCAACTGTTTTACCATAAAGTCGGCCAGATCGGCGCGGCTGATCTTTCGGCCTCCCGGGGGAACATGGTTCAAGTTTACCCGGTAAACTCCGGTAAACGGTTTGTTGGTCAGCATGGGTGGACGCACACAAACCCAATCCAGGTCACGGGTATCATCCAGAATGGTTTCCCATTTGGTTTGGTCGTAATATACTTTATTATAATTGGGACGAATGATCCGGTTGAGGAAAAAATTATCGGTAGATGGATCGCTATGGTCAACCAATCCAGAGGTCACTGTAATTAGTTTTTTGAGTCCAGAAGACCTCATGGCCGCCAAAATATTTCTCCCACCCTGGGAGTAGATTTCTGTGTATTGATTGCTGGTTCCGGTTCCCAGGGCGGAAATCACGGCTTCACACCCCTTAAACTGAGCATCTAATAATTCGGAATCGAATACGCCGCCTTTTACCTTTTCTACCTGTCCATCCTGCATACCCGCGATCCCGGAAAGGTCAAGTTTTTCGGGATTTCTGGCCAGCACCCTGACCTGATGCTGATCCGAAACCAATCTTTTCAGAATTTCGAACCCTGTGTTCCCCGTTGCGCCTAATAAAAATACCTTCATAATCCTTTATTTCGAAGCTAATAATCACTGCATAATTTAAGCATTCCGAAGGTAAATTTGTTTTTCAATTGGGGGGCTTTTAAGTGGGGAATTAGCAAGGGGTTTGGTGGGGGAGGTTATTTGGATGGGGGGGCATGGTGAAAAATCTTTTTCTCATTATAACGGCTAGATGCAGGGTGGTCGAAGCGTAGCGATGTAATCTGGCAAATCGAAGTGTTACCCGCATTTATTCCTTCATTAACTTTATAAATTCCTCCCCAAAATTCTCAGCAATTTTTCTGTCCTTATTGACCATAACGGTTTCTTTGTTGTATTGAGCTTTCTTTGACCAATTATAAGAACCATGAACAACAACTTGAAAATCAATTACGCAAAATTTGTTATGCATAATATTGTTCTGGTAGTAACCTGTTCTCGGATATTTTTTCACCTCAAAATGTTGTTCCAATTTTTCTACACTTTTTTGATTAATATCATCATCAGAGACTACTATTCGAATATTTAGCCCTTCTTTTTTCTTCGCTAATAGTTCATTGATAAGTTCGGGATCAGTAAACCAAGCGACAGCTACCCAAATTGTAAACTTAGCTTCACGTATGGAATCTATTATCTTTTGTTGCTGTTGTTCAAAGTGGGCTTCAATTGATTTCTCTTCTGCAAGGCCGTCTTCGATTTTAGGATAAATTTCCAACTTTTGAATATCATACCCTGTGGACTTGGGCATTATTTTTTTCGTAAGATTCAAGAGATCATCTTTGTGCGAATCGGAAATTTTTGAATAAAAATGATGTGGTAAATATATACTTACATCTGCCCAATATGCATTCCATCTATTGGAGAAGTTTGAACTTGTATCAATATGAAGCTCTCCCTGAGAAAGCCAGTCAGCCATTTCATTTCCTGTGTCGTGTAACAGTTTTACCAAGGTGGCTAAAAAATTCGATTCATCAGGAACTTCGTAGGTATAACTTGTAGCCATTTTTGATCTTGTGAGTAACGTACCAATAATAACAGTTCAATTTATCAGAGTGTCCATGTAACAGCATTCCCCATAGCTGAAGCAACCCTATCATCCAAGGGGATGTAAACACTAGAAAGTGTAAGATTACCACCTACAACTTTCATGGCTACAAATGTTTCTCCTGAATTCCCTAGCACTTTCACTTCTCCCCCGGTATTAATTACTATTCCATTTTGAAGTGCTCCGGTTCTACTTATCGCATAATTCAGATATGTATTCTTATGCTGAGCTGCTAACCAGGCAATTGCATTGTTTTTACCAGGAAGCCATTCATTGAAAAATTTCCCTGAGTGAAAGCGACTCTTGATCATACCATCTGTGAATATGTCTGGAATTCCCTTATAAACATCTCCCGTGTTATTAATGTCTGATTTTAAAATATTGTAACCTAACAATCGCATCCACTTCCAAGGTTCATATTCATCAGGATTTGCCACATTATTTAACCTTAACAAATGCTTTTCAAAATGAACATCCTGATTAACTCCAATACTTGTTTCGGCTCCCTGCCCCCATGGAATATTTTTTATTGTTGACGCTTTTCCTCCATTATCAACTAGAACTACAGCCAGCATAGGCAACGTAACAGCAGAAATTAAATTGTTATTCTGAGTATATGCCCAAGTTTTACCCAAGGCTCTCATGTTGTTTAAAACAGCATTTGTTCTATTAATTGCAGTCAACATTCCTTGAGAAGTCACATAAGCCCTTACTCCTCCCTCTTCTTCTGAACTAAATGTACGAGTGTTATTAATAAATGACTCCACCTGTCCGGCATCGGCATCGTCTCTCATTCCTGGAACAGCTGCTTCATTTACACCAAGAAAAGTATTATACATCGCTAATGCTCTTCTTGTTAATGTATAGTTTCCAGAATTCCTATATGGATTTATGGCTGCCCTAAAACGGCCTGCATCCTGACTGATTAAGCCATAATAAAAGGAAGTATACCCCAATAAGAACTGTCCTAAAGCTTCTGATAAACCTGCATTTGTATTTAATGGCAACCCTAATGCACCAAGTAATGCACTATTTGTTTGATCTGTTATTGGAACGAGTTGATAAGGACTGGAAATATTGGAAACCTTGGAGTTCTTTAGGATTTTAGAGCTAAAATCGCCCCCTAAGGCCTTTTCTCCCATCACATCAGCTTCTTTCTCCAATCCCACATCACTATTCACATTCACCTTCCCCATTCCCGATGAATCGGTATCCCCGCTTTGCTTCGACATCTGCAAAGTCGGCCTTACCCTGCCCTGCTTCTGCTGCACTACATGCCAGGCTTCGTGTGGTAAATGCTTTTCTTGTCCTGGCCCTAAATGAATATCCGTTCCCTGCGCATAAGCATGCGCTTGTAATTGCGCAGGTTTATCAGAGTTACGATGCACTTTTACATCATCCAATGACATTCCGGACAGGTTTTCAATTCCTGATTTCAGGGAATCGGGCAATCCTGTATTATTTTTCCTTTGCCCATAATCCGCGTCTTTCTCCAATTTGCTGGGTTGAGATGTATGTTGATTTGCCGTGGCCTGAAATTGGGCTACCCGGCTGACCTGTGAACTGCCGTTGGCCTTGGCCTGTAAGGATTTTAGTTGCAGCTGACGGGGGCTATTTTCTGCAAGTTCTTTAAGTTTCCTTTGAGTAACGGCCTCTGGGCGGTGATCAGTCATTCCGGGGGATTGGCGATAGGAAGCAGGCCCATTTTGGTTTTGTTTTTGGGATAATCCATTCGCAGCAGATTTGGTCTCTATTTTGGGAACATGATCAGGCTGGGTCTTCATCTTTGATTCTTTTGCAAAAGGGTTCATTTTGACAAAAATCGCAACAGAGCATTAAGCACCATTGGCGTTAAGAGGGCACCCCAATCTCCAAATTCCCCACCACATTCACAATCCCAAATTCAAATAATTTCCACCCCAACCCACCCCCCATCCTTCCCCAAAAAATACCTAAATTGATGCATGGACGGACTCATCCTCAGTAAAGCAGTCGTAGCCTTATCCATTTTTGGATTGGGGCTGGTGGAGGCCCTGGGCGGGGTGTATTTTGATGGCAAACGGACCAAAGACGATTTCACCATCGAATTGATCAGCCTGATTACCCTGCCGGTGCTGATCCAGCCGGGCATTTTTCTGCTGGTGGTGGGGTTGATGGAGGCCTTATTTCCGGGGCTGGAAAACAGTTGGGCGGGGGTATCCATTGGGTTGCAGATCCTGGCCTTCCTGGTTTTCGACGACCTGATGCAGTATTGGTGGCACCGCCTTTCTCACCTGAACCGGGTCATGTGGAAATTGCACCGGCCCCACCATGTCATTGAAGGCATGGGGATTTTGGTGACCTACCGCAATGCCGTGCTGTACTATGTGCTGATGCCGGGCATTTGGTTTTCGGCGATTTTGATCTTCCTGGGCATGGGACAGGTGTATATGTTTTATTTGCCGGTGAAACTCATCGTGATCTTACTGGCCCACAGCGAGACAAAATGGGATCGTTTCCTCTACCGTTACCGGTGGCTGCATCCCCTGGCCTGGGTCATTGAGCGGGTCATTTCGACGCCCAGCACCCATTTTGCCCACCATGGCCTGACCGCCGAAGATGGAATCTCCCATCCCAATGGCAATTTTGGCAACCTCCTCTTCCTCTGGGATGTACTCTTTGGCACCGCCAAAATAACCCGCAGGTATCCGGAAAAATTTGGGGCCTGGAACCAACTCAAGGAGCCCTGGTACATCCAGTTTTTCTTCCCCCTGCTCAGATCCAAAGACCCGCGCAGCGAATTCAACTCCCTGGTGACCCAACAGGATTACGACCCAACCCAGGATTACAAAAAGTTTGACCGGTAGGGATGGCTGCCGGGACGGGGTGCCGGGTCGGCGGGGTATTTCCGGGTCCGGATTCGGCCCAGGTAAAGTACTTCCGAAGTACTTTTTAATACTTACTGAAGTACTTTAGCAGACTTCGGAAGTACTTTAGCAGAGCTCC